>NZ_CP059843.1:0-4319205 GCF_018831605.1 Cobetia sp. 4B | reverse complement strand
GCGACCTCACATCCAGTTGTCGAAGGGGCGGCCATTGTATAGGCCAAGCCACGAGTTATCCACACGACATCTGCCGCAAAAAGCACTGTGGACAACATCGGTATTCTTCAAGTATCCGCATCGGGACAGGCTGGGGAGTATCCGCGCACAAGATTTCGACTGTGGACAAGACGACAGTTATGCACATGGCCATGCACAGGCTGAACGCAGGTTGCCCACCACTTATCGCCAGAGCTGTCCTATCGACATGCAATTGAGCAAGATAGGAAAAAACAGGTTATCCACAGCAACTGCCTTCCTTAATAGTTATTGGTTATTCAGAACTACTTCTCTGTAGTAATGACAGCAGACCCGCGATCTTCGAATCACGCGAGGTGCGAGGGGCTGTGATCGCGTCGGCAGAATCCCGGGTTATCCACTGCGACTTTTCGGCACGCCTGACACGCCAGGGTCGGGAGTGCACAGCCACTCGCCAGAAACGCGAATCCTTGAGGCTCACGACCGAACACAGGACTTGCACCCTTCCTGCGCATCGCCATGGCGGGCGATGCCAATCACTCAGCCCCACTGAGCGCTGAAAAAGCGCTGATCGCTTGCCTGGTGAGCGGTGCCTGTTGGCTCAAAGACGCCAAATCGAATTTTTTTGTGCCCGAAGGCCTGTCTTGCGCGTGATCCGCGTGAGACACGAAGCGCCATATGGCGGGCGGCGTAGACGATATCTGTCGTCAAATGCCGCGAACGGGCTGTGGACAACTTCCAACGCGACATTGCAAGCCACTTGCAGATTCACTAGAATCCCTGCCCCTGACCAATCTGCCCTGTCCTCATGTGGATACAGGGCAACATTCGTTGACCTTTTCCAAACAACCACGTGGGAAGAAGCAGCTATGAAACGCACATTTCAGCCGAGCGTCCTGAAGCGCAAGCGCACACACGGTTTCCGTGCTCGTATGGCGACCAAAGGTGGCCGTGAGGTCATCCAGCGTCGTCGTGCGAAAGGCCGTAAGCGTCTGAGCGCCTGATCGAGGCCCGGATGTCCCGTCAGGGATTTCCCCGGCAGCTTCGCTTGCTGACTGCCGGGGATTACCGGCACGTCTTCGATCACACCACCCTCAAGGTACACGGCAAGGGGCTTCTAGCCCTGGCGTGTCCGAATGACCTGGGACATGCCCGCCTGGGGTTGGTGTTCAGCAAGAAGAACGTGCGCCGTGCCGTAGATCGCAACCGCCTCAAACGTCTGACGCGCGAATCCATTCGCCTCCGCCAGCAGCGCCTTCCGGCCGTCGACATCGTCGTACTGGCCAAACGAGGCGTGACCGAGCTGGACAACGAGACTCTGCATCGCCAGCTGGACGGCATGTGGGCTCGTCTGGAGAAGGACGCCAGACGCCAGAAGGCGGCCAAGTCAACGCCACCTGCCTGACGCGACACCTGCCCGGTGCGTCCGGCATGTGGCGTTTTTTTCGTTATACGCCCTACCGTTCGTGACCGGACTCATCTGACTCCCCGCCAGATTGATTCACCCTCCAACGGGTATACACCATGGACGTCAAACGATTACTCCTCGTGATTCCGCTTGCGGTTGTCGCCTATCTGATGGTGGTCCAGTGGAACAAGGACTACGACCAGCCGGCTGCGGAAACACAGGCTCCCCAGGTTGCCTCTCAGGCCGCCAATGCCACTGCGCAAGGCCTTGAAGCCCCAAGCAGCAGCACGACTGCCAATGGCGATACCGGCCTCTCCACGCCGGATAGCGCAGCAAGCACCCCGAGCAACAACCTGATTGAAGTCAAGACTGACGTGCTGGACCTGCGTATCGATCCGCAGGGCGGTGACGTGGTCTATGCAGCGCTGCTCGAGCACAAGCAGAACAACGCTTCCGAGTCGCCCTTCGTGCTGCTGTCCGACAATCAGTCACGCAGCTACGTGGCCAAGTCCGGCCTGCAGCTGGATGGCCACAAGGGCCGTATCGCCTTCTCTGCCGACAGCAACAGCTACACCCTTGCCGAGGGTGACGACAGCCTGCAAGTGGACCTGAAGGCCGACATCAATGGTGTTGCGGTCATCAAGCGCTTCACCGTCAGCCAGGACAGCTACCAGATCAAGGTCGACTACCTGCTGGACAACCAGTCACAGCAGCCGGTCAATGCTCGCTTCATCGGTCAGCTGGCCCGTGACAACAGCGCGGACCCAACCAGCGGTGGCGGCATGGGCATGAAGTCCTATCTGGGTGCAGCATTCTCTTCTGAAGAGAACCACTACCAGAAGGTCGATTTCGAAGACATCCAGGACGGCAGCTTCAAGAATGTCGACGTCCAGGGTGGCTGGGTGTCCATGATCCAGCACTACTTCGTGTCTGCCTGGGTGCCGGCTGACAACCAGAAGAACCTCTACTACGCCAACGTCGACAAGCAGAACCGCAATGTCGCCGCCTTCGCGAGCCCGACGACCCAGATCGCCGCGGGTCAGCAGGCTGAGCTCGGCGCGACCCTGTTCGTCGGCCCGAAGGATCAGGACCAGCTGGAAGCGACCGCTCCCTACCTGGAACTGGTCGTCGACTTCGGCTGGCTGTGGTTCCTGGCCAACCCGCTGTTCTGGCTGCTGGAGCACATCCACGCGCTGGTCGGCAACTGGGGTGCCTCCATCATCCTGCTGACCGTTCTGGTCAAGGTCGTGCTGTTCCCGCTGTCCGCGACCGCGTACCGCTCGATGGCCAAGATGCGCAAGATGGGCCCCGAGATGCAGCGCATCAAGGAGAAGTACGGCAGCGACCGCCAGAAGGTCTCCCAGGAGATGATGAAGTTCTACCAGACGGAGAAGATCAATCCGCTGGGGGGCTGTCTGCCGATCGTGATCCAGATGCCGGTCTTCATCGCCCTGTACTGGATGCTGATGGAATCCGTCGAACTGCGCCACGCGCCGTTCATGCTGTGGATCCAGGATCTGTCAGTGAAGGACCCGCTGTTCATCCTGCCGATCATCATGGGCCTGACGATGTTCATCCAGCAGCAGCTGAACCCGACGCCTCCGGACCCCACCCAGGCGAAGATCATGAAGATGCTGCCGATCGTCTTCACCTTCTTCTTCCTGTGGTTCCCGGCAGGTCTGGTGCTGTACTGGATCGTCAACAACACGCTGTCGATCGCTCAGCAGTACGTCATCACCCGTCAGATCGAGAATGCCGAGCCAACCAAGAAAGGCGCATGATGCCTTTCAGGTTCGCCTGACATGACTCACCCACGACCCTCGCCTCGGCGGGGGTCGTGGCGTTTCAGGGCCCTGATTCCGGGGGCTGCGCCGACACTCCCGCCGCAAGGCGCCTTTCCCGTCACCCCGCTTGCTGTCACGGGCCTCCAGCCGCGACAATAGCGGCCATCTCCTTCATCTTCATTCCGGCTTCGCGCCCGAGGTTTGTGCATGTCTACCGCCTACCAGCCTGACTCCATCGCGGCCCTGGCCACTCCGCCCGGCCGTGGTGGCGTCGGCATCATCCGTGTCTCCGGTCCGGCCTGTCAGGCCATCGCCCAGGCCATGCTGGGCCAATGCCCGCCGGCACGCCGCGCCCACTATGGTCCCTTCATGGGACTCGATACCCAGGGCAACCCCATCGCCCTCGACGAAGGCATCGCGCTCTACTTCCAGGGCCCGAATTCCTTCACCGGCGAGGACGTGCTGGAGCTGCAAGGGCACGGCGGCCCGGTGATCATGGACCTGCTGCTGGAGCGCTGCGTGCAGCTGGGCGCACGCCTGGCACGCCCCGGTGAATTCAGCGAGCGCGCCTTCCTGAACGACAAGCTGGACCTCGCCCAGGCCGAGGCCATCGCCGACCTGATCGACGCCAGCTCACGTGCGGCGGCCGAGAATGCGCTGCGCTCGCTCAAGGGCGAGTTCTCGACGCGCGTCAGTGCGTTGGTGCAGCGCCTGATCGAGCTGCGCATCTACGTCGAGGCCGCCATCGACTTCCCCGAAGAGGAAATCGACTTCCTGGCCGACGGCCATGTCGCGGCGCGCCTCGATGAGGTCAAGGCCGAGCTGGTGGGCGTGCGAGCCGCTGCCAACCAGGGCGCTCTGATGCGCGAAGGCATGACGGTGGTGATCGCCGGCCGCCCGAATGCCGGCAAGTCGAGCCTGCTCAATGCGCTGACCGAGCAGGACACCGCCATCGTCACCGATATCGAAGGCACCACCCGCGACGTGCTGCGTGAGCACATCCATCTCGATGGCATGCCGCTGCATATCATCGATACCGCCGGGCTGCGCGACACGCCGGACGCCGTCGAGCGCATCGGCGTGCAGCGCGCCTGGGACGAGATCGAGAAGGCGGACCGCGTCCTGCTGCTGGTCGATGCCGCCACCACCTCGGCGACGGACCCGATGGAAATCTGGCCGGAATTCGTCGCGCGCCTGCCGGACCCGTCCCGCCTGACGCTGGTCCGCAACAAGATCGACACCAGCGGCGAGACGCCGGGGCTGACCGCCATCACCGCAACGCAGGATGGTGATGCCGAGCTGGCACGCCACCAGGCCAGCGTGGTGCGCATCTCGGCGCGCGACAATCAGGGCCTCGATGCGCTGCGCGATCACCTCAAGGACATCATGGGCTTCACCGGCACCGCAGAGGGTCGCTTCAGCGCCCGCCGCCGCCACCTGGATGCGCTGGAACGCGCTGGCGAGTCTCTCGACAACGGCGACGCCCAGCTGCATGGCGCCGGTGCCGGCGAGCTGCTGGCCGAAGACCTGCGCGCCGCCCAGATGGCGCTGTCCGAGATCACCGGCGAATTCTCCGCCGATGATCTGCTCGGGGAAATCTTCGGCAGCTTCTGCATCGGCAAGTGATCGCGCCGAGCTGACTCCCGCCCGCAGGCGGGCTCTCTTGCCGACAGTGCTTGCGTCTGGCTGTCTCCCTCTCGTTATACTGCCTCTGCCGACCCCTCCGAGTGGCGGAGGCGGGCAGGGGCAGACCGGGAGCCGACATGGCGGGACGCGCGACATCGAACAGACCGCAGGATGCCCATCGCGAGTCCCGTGACTCCAGCGCCTCTCCCCCGCCGGCCCCCGCCGCTGAACTGACTTCCGGGCCTCTCCCCGAGGCCCCGTTGCGCCACCTGCTGCTCGACTTCTTCACCCGCCATTGGCCCCGCTATCTGCTGGCCATCGCGTTCCTGATCGGGGTCGCGGGGCTGAATCTGCTGTTGCCGTGGGCGATCGGCGCCACCATCGATGCGTTGCGTGATGGCAGCCTCGACCACGAGGCCTTGCTGAGCCGCCTGTTGTGGCTGGTAGGTGCAGGGCTTGCGCTCTATGCACTGCGCTATGCCTGGCGCGTGACGCTGTTCGGCACCGCCTATCAGCTGGGGACGGAACAGCGTGATGCCTTTCATGCCAAGCTGACGCGCCTGGACCCCGGCTTCTATCAGCGCCATCGCACCGGAGACCTGATGGCGCACGCCAGTCAGGACATCGATGCCGTGGAGATGGCCGCCGCGGAAGGTGTGCTGTCCAGCGTCGATGGCGCCATGACCTTCGTGCTGGTGCTCGGCATCATGCTGATCGCCATCGATGTGCCACTGACGCTGCTCGCCTTGTTGCCCTTCCCCTTCATGGCCTGGGCCTTCGCACGTATCTCGCGACGGATCGGAGAGCGTTTCCGCGAATCGCTGGAGCGCTTCTCGGACCTGAATGACCAGACCCAGGAAGCCTTCGCCGGCATTCGCATGCTCAGAAGCCATGCCTTGCTGGAGGATGAAGGCGCAAGATTCTCGCAGCGTGCCGCCGCCGCCGAAGCCGTCGATTATCGCGTCCAGAAGCTGGAGGCGGCCTTTGATCCGGTGGTGTTCATTGCGCTCTCGGCGGCGACGCTGCTGACGCTGGGCGTGGGGAGCTGGCGCTATCTGGATGACGCCATCACCCTGGGCCAACTGACCAGCTTCACGCTCTATCTGGCGCAGCTGATCTGGCCGATGTTCGCGCTTGGCTGGTGCCTGAATATCCTGCAGCGCGGCGCGGCAGCCGCACGGCGGCTGGCCACCTTCCACGCCGCACCACAAGCCCTTGAAGATAGCGGCACCCTAGACAAGGTCAGTGACCATTCACTACGCCTTGAGATCAATGAATTCCACTACCCGGGCAGCCAGCAACGTGCTCTGGGGCCTCTCTCTCTTCAGGTGGCGGCAGGGGGCAGTCTAGGGATCGTCGGCGCGACCGGCAGTGGCAAGTCCACCTTGCTGCGTCTGCTGTCGCGCAGCTGGCCTCTGACGCCTGAGCAAGGGGTCTTGACGCTCGGCGGCAGAGAAGCGAGTGAGTACACACTATCTGCCTGGCGCCAGCAGTTCTCACTGGTCCCCCAGGACCCGTTCCTGTTTGCGCTCTCGGTAGCCGACAATGTCGCCCTCGCCTGCCCCGAGGCCTCCGACGAGCGAATTCGAGAGGCGCTGCGCGCGGCAGCCTTCGAGGAAGATCTGCGCCGCCTCCCCCAGGGGTTGGAAACGCTGGTGGGTGAGCGAGGCATCACGCTCTCTGGCGGCCAGCGTCAGCGGCTGGCACTGGCACGCAGCCTGCTCAGCGAGGCGCCTATCCTGCTGCTGGACGACACCCTGTCGGCGGTCGACCAGGTCACCGAACGCACCCTGCTGAAGACTCTCGCGCGCCTGCAGCAACCCGATCACCACGGCCTCAAGCGCACGCTGATCATCAATTCCCATCGCCTGTCTGCCGTGCAGGCCTGCCAGCAGATCCTGGTGCTCGAGGATGGGCGCATCCTGGAACAGGGCGATCACGCCAGTCTGCTGGCCGCCCGCGGCGCCTACTGGCGCCTATGGCAGGCCCAGCAGGTCAACCGCGAAGACGATGCCAAGGCGGAGCGCTCATGAGCCACGATGCCGCGACACGACCCGACACCCTCAGCGGCACTCGCCTGCTCAGCCGACGGCGCCTGGCATTGCTCTGGCAACCGCTGGGCAGGCGCCGCGCAGAGGTCCTGCGCGCGCTGTTGATCCTGATCGCGGCGACCGTACTGGATGTGCTTGGCCCGTGGCTGACCCAGCGCTATCTGGATGACTACCTGATTCCCGGCAACCTCGCCCCCGAGGCCCTGGCAGGATTGGTGGGCATCTACGTGATCACCCAGCTGGGCGCCGCCGCCGGACGCTATTTCCAGCAGCTGCGCTTTGCCCGCCTGGCCCTCGCCAGCGTGCGCGATATCCGTGAGCGAGTCTTCACACACCTGTTGCATCAACCACTATCGACCCTCGACAATATCGCTGCCGGTGAATTGGTGGCCCGCGTGACCAACGACACCGAGTCGCTCAAGGAGCTGTATATCGGGGTGCTGGCGACACTGATCGGCAATGTGGTGCTGTTGATCGGCATCCTGTCGGCGATGGCCCTGATGGATGGCACCCTGGCGATGATCGCGACGGCGCTGGTACCGCTCTCCATCGGCATGATCTGGCTGTATCAGCGCTTCTCCGGACGTGCTGCACGCGAGGTGCGCCGCCTGCGTGCCTTGCAGAATGCCAGAATCGCCGAGGCGATCGGCGGCATGAGTGTGCTGCAGGCAAGCGACCAGACCGAACGCTTCAGTCGGCGCTATCACCACCTCAACGTCTCCCAGTATCAGGCGCGCATGCGCACGGTGCGTGTGTCGGGGCTGCTGTTGCGTTCGGCCATCGACCTGATGGCGATGCTGATCACGCTCTCGCTGGTCGCCGTGTTCGGGCTGCGCGAATTGGGGGGCGGTGCGGAACTGGGAGTGCTCTACGCGTTCATCGCCTGGCTGGGGCGCATCAGCGAGCCCCTGATCCAGATCACGCAGCGACTGCAGGTCTTCCAGTCGGCGCTGGTGGCGACTGGCCGGCTGGAAGAGGTCCTGGACCGGCCACGCGAGACGCCTGAGCCAGACACGCGCGCCGCGAAGGCGGCCACGCGTCGGCAGTCGGACAACACCGTGATAGCGAGTGGTCACTATCAGCTCGAGCAGCTGACCTTCCACCATCAGGGTGCGGAGGGGCCGGCCCTCGATGGCCTGACGCTTGCCATCGAGAGCGGTGAGTTTCTCGGCGTGGTCGGCCCGACGGGCAGCGGCAAGTCCACCCTGCTCGATCTGCTCAGCGGGCAGCGCCCTGCCCCGGCGTCTCAGCTGCTGCTGGATGGTCGTCCGCTGATGGAGTGGTCGGCTCAACAACGCGCTACCGCGATAGCCGTCGTCCCGCAGGAGCCCTTCCTCCGCGCCACGACACTGCGCGACAACCTGCTGCTGGGGCGTGAGATCAGTCAGCAGCACCTGTCACGGGTTCTGCACAAAGCGCATCTGGCGCCGCTGGTCGATAGTCTGCCGCTGGGGCTCGACACCTTGCTGGGCGAGCGCGGCCTCAGTCTCTCCACGGGTGAGCGACAATTGCTGGCGCTCGGACGCGCACTGGTCACGACACCACGCGTGCTGTTGCTGGATGAGGCCACCGCCAGCATCGATAGCCATACCGAAGCCCTGTTGCAGCAGGCACTGCATGAGCTGCGTGGCGAAGTGACCTTGATCGTGGTGGCACACCGGCTTGCCACGGTGCGCGATGCGGACCGCCTGCTGGTGCTGGAACAGGGCCGCATCACCCAGCTGGGGGCCCATGATGCCCTGATGACAGAACCCGGCCTCTATCGGCGGTTATGGCGGGAAGACATCGCGCACTGATCAGGCCACTGGTCACCACAATACAAACGCCCCACGATGCACACGCCCCCGCGATCTAGACGCCCCACAATCTAGAAGCCCCACAATCTAGAAGCCCCACAATGCAAACGCCCCCACAGGCATGGCCTATGGGGGCGTTGTCAGTCCGAGCTCTTGATATGGCGCTCAGCGTTCTGCATTCACACCTGTCATCACGGCTTGCGCGGGCCGCGTGGCTTGTTGCCCTGTTTCTTGCCAGAGCTGTCCTTGCCAGCTGCTGACTTTCCAGAGCTTTCCTTGCTGGCGCCGCCCTTGGCAGCCTTGCCTCTCATGGCATTGCTTTCCTGCTTCTCACGCAGGGCACGCGCTTCACGCGCATCCAGCGGCTTGCCGACATCCTTGTTGTCTTCAGGACGTTGCTTGGCCGCGTACTTCCTGGGCAGTTTGGTCGTGCTGTTCGGGTTGACCTGACCATCACGACCGATCGCCGGCGTGCTGCGCATGCTGACCCGCGTGGAGCCTTCGCGGCGGCCCTTGCCCGGCACGCTGGAGGACCAGTCGCTCCAGCTGGCAGAATCCTTGCCCGCTCCCTTGCCTGCCGTCTCGCCCTTGCCACGCGGACGAGTCGGCTCGACAGCGGCCGTCGACTTGCGCTCGGCAGGCTTCTCGCTGACGCGCTTCTGGCTCGGCGCGGAATGCCCATGCACCTCATCCTTGACCTGCGCCTTGATGCTGGTCTTGGGCTTGGCAGTCGCGGAATGGCGCTTGCCCTTGGCCTTGGGCGTCGCACTGTCATTGCGCACGCGAGGCTTGGCCCAGCCTTCACCACGCTTGAGCTTCTCGCGCTTGGGCTTGGCCTGGGTCACCTCGACATCGCTGTCGCGCTTGACCTTCTGGTTGAGCTTGCGCAGCGACAGCAGGCGCTCACGCGGCATCGGCTTGGGCTCGTTGCGTTCGCGGGCGACTTCCTCCGACAGCCACCACAGGCCCTTGTGCTCGACGGCAACCGACTGCGGAGCCGGCAACGCGCCCTTGAGCACCTCGACCACTTCCTGCATGGCGGTGGAGAACTGACGATCGAACTGCCACGGCGGGTTGATCACCAGCATGCCGGAGCCGTACATGCCGTGCTCGCCTTCCGGCGAATCGATCGTCAGCTCGCTGCGCCACATCGGTGCCGGCGAATGCTTCTTGAGGCGCTCGAGCAGATCATGCTGACGACCCGCCGGCAGCAGCGGATACCAGATCATGATGGTGGCATGACGTGACTTGCGCAGGGTCTCGACCACGACCTCGGCGACATCACGGTAATCATTCTTCAGCTCATAGCTGGGGTCGATCAGCACGGCGACGCGCGGCGTGGTGACCGGCACGGCCGCCAACAGACCGGACAGACCATCCTGCTGACGACGCATGACCTTGCCGAGGCTGTCACGCTGCACCGGGGCCTGATCGAAGTGGTAGATCTCGCCCGGATGCAGCTCATAGGCCAACAGGCGATCGCCGCGACGCAGCGACTGGCTCAGCCACCAGGGCGAACCGGGATAGACGCTCAGCTCGCTGGCGCTGCCCTTGGCGGCATCCGGCTGCATGTCCGCCAGACGTGCCAGCCAGCGAGCCAGCGGCTTGTCAGCGGACGGGGACTTCGGCTCACCCGCATCGGTCAACCAGCGATCACGCACCTGCCACAACGGCAGAACGCCCTGCTCGTATTCGCGCAGCTGTTCCGTCTCGCGGGCCGCCAGCGGATACCAGCCACGACCGGCGTGAGTGTCGATAAACGTAACGGGAGATTCTTTACGTAATAGCTGCTCGGCCAGGGTGGTGGCGAGCAGGTGCTTGTGCAGGTCGGCAAAATTGCCAGCGTGATAGGCGTGCTGATAGGCGAGCAAGAGCGCCTCCTTGATACGGCGATACCTGCCACATCCAGCGAGGCAGCAGATAGAAATCGGGGGGCGGCGACGAGAGGAAAACCAGACAAGGCCGCCGAAGGGGCTGAAGGATAGCAGAGATGATCACTTGTCACCCCAAAAGCCGTGCTTGCCAAGCAACGAGGCCCACGCAAATGCGCAGGCCTCGTGGTCATTCACCGTCATGTCGCCATGACAGCTGATGGGGCTCAGCTTTCCATCGGCGTCAGCGTGATCTCGACGCGACGGTTCTGGGCGCGCCCGGAGGCGGTGTCGTTGGATGCCACCGGGCTGGCTTCACCATAACCGCGCATGTTCAGTCGGTTGAAGGCGATGCCACCACTGGCCAGATAGTTGCCGACGGCCTGGGCACGCAGCTCGGACAGATTCTGGTTGTAGTTGCTGGCACCGGTGGAATCGGTATAGCCCGCGATGTTGACGCGAGTCTCGTCGTATTCCTTGAGCACGGTGATGACGCCATCCATGACCGGCTGAATCTGGCCGGACAGGGTGCTGGAGTCGGAACCGAAGGTGACGTTGGACGGCATGTTGAGGATGATCTGGTCGCCGACACGGGTCACGCTGACACCGGTGCCCTGCAGCTGATCACGCAGCTTGGCTTCCTGAACATCCATGTAATAGCCGATACCACCGCCCGCGGCGGCACCCGCAGCGGCGCCGATCAGCGCCTTGTCGAGACGATGGTTACCACTCTTGGTCGCCCCGGCGATTGCGCCGACGACCGCACCGATGCCGGCACCCTTCGCCGCACTGGAGGTCTGCTGCTCATTGGTATACGGGTTGGTCGTGGAACAACCCGCCATCGCGACGGCGGCTGCCAACGGCAGGGCCAGGAGTACAGACTTCTTCATGGTAACGCTCCCTATCTACACACTCATTAAAGGCAAGACGACAATTGCGCAAATAATCGTCATGCCTCCGATAATGCCTGATCAATCAGGTGTCGAACATGGCCAGCAGGTCATTGAGGAACAATAAGCCCTGGGGCGTGGCGCGCAACAGCACGTCATCCTCAACGATGAGCCCGCGCGAGCGCGCCTGGCTCAGGCCCGGCTCCAATGCCTCGCGATCCAGCCCGGTCGTGCGACGCAGATCCTCGAAGCTGACACCCCCGGTCAAGCGCAGTGCATTCATCATGAACTCCAGCGCCAGCTCATCGCGGTCAATTTCCTGCTGACCCGCCACGAACCCGCGAGGGTCCTGCATCCTGCGCAAGTACGCTTCAGGCTGACGACTTTTCCAACGGCGTTGGAGTTGCAACTCGCCGTTCAAGTTCCCTGCCGAGTCGGTCTTCAACAACGTCAACTTGCCATGCGCGCCCGCTCCGATGCCCAGGTAATCACCGAATTTCCAGTAATTGAGGTTATGACGCGCGCTGCGCCCTTCAAGGGCATAGGCGGAAATCTCGTAACGACGGAAACCGGCAGCCTCCAGCTCGGCGTGACCGTGATCCTGGATATCCCACAGCAGATCATCTTCCGGCAGTACCGGCGGGCGCGAATAGAACTCGGTATTCGGCTCCAGCGTCAATTGATACCAGGACAGATGGGTCGGCTTGAGTGCCAGGGCACGCCGGATATCATCCAGCGCGGTCTCCAATGTCTGGCCCGGCAGGCCATGCATCAGATCGATATTGAAATTGTCGAAGCCCGCCGCCCGTGCGCTGGCCACCGCGCGCCCGGCTTCTTCAGCGGAGTGGATGCGCCCCAGCACCTCGAGCTGCTCCGGCTGGAAGGTCTGCACGCCCAATGACAAGCGATTGATGCCGGCGGCGCGATAGGCGGCAAAGCGGCCCTGCTCCAGCGTGCCGGGATTGGCCTCCAGCGTGACCTCGCAGCCGGCAGAGAACGTCATGCGCGCCCGCAGGCCATCGAACAGTCGCTGGTAAGCCGCCCCGCTCAGCAGACTCGGCGTGCCGCCGCCGATGAAGATGCTGTGCAATTCACGCTCGGGCTGACCCTGCAACAACTGCAGGTCCTGATCGAGATCGGCCAGCAGCGCCGTGATGTACTCCTCTTCAGGCAAGCCGGCATCACGCCCGACCCCGTGGGAGTTGAAGTCACAGTAGGGGCACTTGCGCACGCACCACGGCACGTGAATATAGAGCGACAGAGGCGGCAGGTTCGCGGCGGACATCACGCCTGACCGCTCTGCGCGGCAAGCGCCTCGAGCAACTGCTGCATCGCACGTCCCCGGTGGCTGAGACGGTTCTTGGTCTCGGCCTCCAGGGCCGCGGCGGTCATGCCATGTTCCGGCAGCCAGAAAAGCGGGTCATAGCCGAAGCCACCCTCGCCCTGAGGCGCGTCAAGGACACGCCCCTCCCAACTGGCCTGAACGATGATCGGCACCGGGTCTGCCGCATGGCGCAGATAGACGAGCACGCACCAGTAGCGCGCCGTACGCGCTTGCTCAGGCACGCCCTCAAGCGCTGCCAACAGGGCGGCGTTGTTGTCACCATCACCGCTACCTTGCTGACGCCGCGCGGCAAAGCGTGCGGAATAGATGCCCGGCTCCCCGCCCAGCGCATCGACTTCGATCCCGGAATCATCTGCCAATGCCGGCAGGCCGGTGACCTGTGCGGCGTGGCGCGCCTTGATCAACGCATTCTCGACGAAGGTCAGCCCTGTCTCTTCGGCGTCACTCACTCCCAGCTGCCCTTGAGGCATCGGTTCGATCCCCAGCGGTGCGAGCAGGTGGGAAAATTCACGTAGCTTGCCGGCATTGCCACTGGCCAGTACGAGAGAAGAAGCGGACATGTGAATCTCCGGGATAGGAACAACGAGAATGCGGCCGCGTGTGAGTCACACGGGCAAGGCGCTTGCAGCACCCCATTCTAGCGCGTGAGTCCGGTGCGTACACGCGACGGGTCTGCGCCAGGCACGACTGAGATCCATGATGTCATGGGCCGATGTCACTCATGTGCTCAACTTGATGACTGACAGGCCGATACAGGCTATCTGCCTCAGCGCGGGCTAATGCCTGTGCAGGATTTGTCTGTGCCTCGCGGCTCAAGCAAGTAAACATCAACCGAAAAAATCCCGTAACTCGATGTTTTGTATAGCCTTTAAGTGGGAAATAAAAGAAATGTGCGTTATGCCATCTAACACTATGCGCAGCGCCAGCCCCCAGGTGTCACTCGACTAGACTTCAAGACAACCATCGAATCACCGTGGATTCATGTCTCCGCCTCAGCCTGCTGATGATGAGCCCCCCAAAACGCTTGCGACAGGAGCGCCCCATGACTGCTACCAGAGTCCTGTTCGTGACAAGCCCTTCACCGCAGACCGAACTGTTCGTCGAGTACCTGCAAGAGACACTGAAATGTGTCGTCGAGGCCTGCCACCATGAAGCCCCACTGCCGTCATCTCCCTGCCTGGTGCTGATCGACAGCACCCAGTGCAGTCTGGCCCAGATGATGCGATGGAGCCATATCGACAAGATCGCTGCCTTCAATGTCGAACATGAAGACGATGCCATCTCACTACTTCTGAATATTCCTTTCAGCGGAATCTTCTATCGCCAGGACAGCCTTGAACAAATCAGCAAGGGTATCGGCAAGATACTCGAGAATGAAAACTGGCTGACTCGCAATATCATGCAGACGTTGATTCGTCATTATCGTCAACAACAACAGATTGCCTTCCAGCCTGTCATGGGACTGACACAACGGGAACTGGAAATATTGTCACTCATTGCGTCACAGCAAAGTAATGCAGATATCGCGCATAGATTGATGTTGAGCCAGCACACCGTGAAGTCTCATTTATATAACATCTTTCGCAAGATCAGAGTCCACAACCGCCATCAGGCGATCCAGTGGGCCCACGAGCACCTCAACCTTTACATCCCCAAGCGCACGACGGAGCCGGAATCCTGAGGCTCAGGTGACACTGGACGAGCATCTCTTCCAGCAGGTGAATCTGTGAGGTCACCACAGCGACAGAGCATGTCTCACGCCGGCTACGCGTAGTAAGCGCTTCACTTTTCAAGAGTGAAATGACTCATGTGCAGTACTGCGTCGCATTCCTGACACCCCTCGAATGCGGGGATACAAAAAGACAAGCCCGGTTACATAATGACATTGAAGAGAAGCCTCCAAGCATTAGATATGTGGTACCTTTGAACCAGTGGAAAGCTTGGTAAAAAAAGCGCAAAGGTCTGGTTTTCATTGCACTCTCGAGAAGGGTCATCATGACCAGCGCTATTTTCATCAGGTTTACGTACTGTTTTTCCTATTCTTTTTCTGGGTCAAATCAGGACTGGAGGGGAAGGATAAACTGGTTATTTTAGCAAGTACTGATTAGAGGTTGCCTTATCCCCACTATCGCGCAATCCTATAAAGGTGCTCAGCGCGTAATGCCCGACGTGAATGAGTGCAGTGCTACACGACTCACCCAACCACACTTCAGATATGGCTCCGCCAAGAAAATCGGTACGACAACTCAGAGGTCTCGCACCATGATTACAGGGAACGCAATGGTGCTGCTGGTGACTGACTGCAATCCGCAGTCAGCGCTTTTCATGGATTACATTCGCCAGCAGCTTGAGTGTCAGGTGGCTTCCGCAAGCCCCGACGAGGATTACACACCCGGGCAGGCAGAAAGAACGATAGTGCTGCTGGACACCGACCACGTCGATGAAGGCACGATGCAACGCTGGGATGCAGATGCCAGCCAGGATGCCAGCGCAGAGCTGGCCGCTATCAACATCAGTGATGAAGAGGAAGCTGCCAGCCTGCTGGTCAGCACCCATCTTCAAGGCGTGTTCTACCGACAGGACAGCCTCTCACTGATCAGCAAGGGCATCGCGAAACTGCTGGAAGGCGACATGTGGATGTCCCGACCGCTGATGACCCGCCTGCTGGATTTCTATCGCCGTCAGCAGCTCAACGCCTATCGCCCGGTCTGTGGTCTGACCCAGCGTGAGGTGGAAATCATCGGCTTGCTGGGCACGGGTGCCTCGAATACCGAGATTGCTGACCAGCTGTTCGTCAGTGAACACACGGTCAAGTCACATCTCTACAACATCTTCCGCAAGATCAAGGTGCATAACCGCATTCAGGCCATGAACTGGGCACGTCAGAACCTGGCAATGCCTGTCTCGCGCACCCCACGCATCGCTCGCAGAGCACAGATGTCGTGAACGGTCGGGGCATGACAAGCCGCCAGGTGGTCGCCTGGGGACTGACATGCTTCAGTCTGTCGCCCGCCTTCGCGCAATCCGCGCCGGAGGCGGTGCGACCCGAGGTATCCGTTGCCAGTGAAGAGCAGCAGGCTCGCCGTCAGGGGGAAGATGGGGTCGCCATCCAGCGCACTCGTCCCACGCTCTCCGACGGTCTCAGCGGCGTGATGATCGATCGCACCATGACCATGATCGGCAAGACCTTCTTCCGCCAGTTCAGCCAGCAACGCCTCGATAGCCCAGCCATCCGCAACACATCCCTCAGCATCCATGAACGCCCCTCAGCACGCTGGGGCAGCCTCATCTGGATCACCGAAGGCAACAACGTTCTGTATGAAGCGACGCTCCCTCCGCGCCTTAATGACGTGGATATGTACGCCAGCGCCGCTGTATCAAGCGTCTCCGACCAGTTCCTGCGTCGCAAGGTCATGGAAGCCCTGCGCAACGACCCGGACATGGCCGGTGACGAATTCTGATGTATTGAAGACCGACATAATAAATGGGCTCCGGACACGGAGACCCTGACAATACGCAAGGGAACAGGGGAACATCATGAAGCATCAGACACTCGCGGTGTCGTTGCTGTTGTCGGCGATGCCGCTATATGCCGGTGAACTCATCTATCAGCCCATCAACCCGAGTTTCGGTGGCAACCCTCTCAATGGCAGCTACCTGCTTGGCAAGGCCCAGGCCCAGGACACCCATGAGGATCCTGATGCCTACTCTTTCGATAGCCTCTCCGATACCGAAATCTTCATCAATGACCTGCGCAACAGCCTGGTCTCTGATGCCATCACCGACGCCGTAGAAGCTACGGAACCCGGCCGTTCCAGCGTGATCGACAGTGCGCAGCTGCGCATTGAAGTGGTCAGCAACGGCAATGGCGGTTTCTCCATGCAGGTGCTTGACCGCGCCACAGGTGAAACCACCGTCATCAACCTCGGCACATCAGGCAATACATTCTGATCCGCTACTGATGAAGGGTTTCGTCCAATGAAGATACTCACTCCCATGCTGGCCGTTGCCAGCCTGGCGCTTGCAGGCTGTGCGCCGATGGTCGCCAATACCCAGGGTCTTGAAGGGGTGCCCAGCACCTTGATGCCAAGAACCGCCACCTATCAAGACCTGATCAGTCTGCCGCCTCCCGCCGGGCGTATTCCGGTCGCCATCTATGACTTCCGTGACCAGACGGGCCAGTACCGGCCTGCCCCTGCCAGTACCTTCTCTACGGCGGTCACCCAGGGTGGCGCCGCCATGCTGAGCGCCGCATTGTCGGACTCCGGCTGGTTCATCCCACTCGAGCGCGTGGGACTGCAGAACCTGCTGACAGAGCGCAAGATCATCCGCGCCAACATGGAGCGCACGGGACAGAATGATCTTGCCGCGTTGCAAGCCGCCAACCTGCTGTTCGAGGGTGGCATCATTGCCTTTGACTCCAATGTCAGAACAGGCGGGGCGGGCGCGGAATACTTCGGGATCGGCGCCTCTGGTCAGTATCAGGTGGACCAGGTGACGGTCAATCTGCGCGCTGTCGATATCACCACGGGGCAGGTCATCGCCAACGTCAATACCAGTAAGACGATCTACTCACGCGAGCTGAGGGCGGGCGTCTATCGCTTCATCGATTTCAGTCGCTTGCTGGAGATGGAAGCGGGGTATACCAGCAATGAACCCGTACAGATGGCGGTCATGTCCGCCATCGAATCTGCCGTGATTCACTTGATTGCGCAAGGCGTCGAACGCCAGCTCTGGGTTCTCCAGGACCCGGACAGCCTTCAGACATCAGAGCTGATGGATTACCTGCAAGCCCCGACCCCGATGTTGTAGAGCCAGCCCACATTCAAGACCCCGTAGAGAGCATCTTGGTATTCGCGGTGTTTATCTCTTCCTTAAAAGGCAGTCACCTCACAAGAGGTGGCTGCCTTTTTTCGTGTCTGCGCAAAACATAAGAAATAAATAAAACAACAAAGCATGAAATATCATGCACCTAATACCGTCAACAGTAATACCTCCCTGAACGGTGCTGAAAATCTGGCCACCCTTTGTCATTACTCACCGCTATTGGGCAAGACATTATAAGTAGCAAGCTCTAGCCCTCATAAACCCGAAAAGGACTGATGGTGATGGCCTCGATAAAGACCAATAGTTAGAGCACTTAGACGGTCACCTGGATGGACTCACGCCATGGCTTCGGCAAAGCATCAACAAAGAAGAATGCTACAGGCCTGCCTTTTCTTCTCATCACTGACATTCAGCTTGTGGGTGTTGGCCAATGACCTGGCGACCACCTCCGAATTGGGAAGCAGCCACTCAGTGGCCGTCATCGAGCAATCTGGCACGTACAACACAGCGATGATCGCTCAGCATGGCAATGGCAACGCCTCATTGATTGACCAGAGCGGTGCCCTGAATGAAGCAGGTGTCGATCAATATGGCAATGGAAACACGGCATACACGCTGCAAGAGGGTGCCCTGCATGAAGCCAGCATTCTTCAGCATGGCCAATATCATGATGCGCTGATCATTCAGCAAGGTGTTGGGCAAAGCGCCAGCATTCAGCAGACAGGCATCGGGGGAAGCGCCACGCTTCTACAACAGGCCAGTAGTCAGGTACCGGCAAGTATCACTCAATATTCACGGGGCCATATGCGTGTCCAGGTCATACAACAGTGATCTTTACCACGATGGCTCGCATGACATCGCTCTATGACGATGATGCTTGTGAAGGTGGTGGCTGAATATTCGCTTTCGTCGAATCGACAATATGGATTTTGCTTAGCCAGGAGGTGTTCTCGCTTTCATGTAGTCAAAAGTCCTGCATGACGAATACAACCTTCTGGAAAGGGCACAAAAGAGCAGTAGCAGTACAACATGATGTCGCGGATCACGAAAAACCAGACCGTCATCATGTCAGGGGATGCACGACCAGAAGAAAATCAATAATAAAAACACAACTCAAAAAACGATCTACACAAGGGAACAAACCATGAAAATCCAAATGAGCTTGCTGGCTGCCGCTGTCGCTTTCTCTTCACATGCGATGGCAGTGGACAATGCTTCCGACATCGATCAGACCGGTTTCGCCAATGGCGCGACGGTCACCCAAGGTGATCGCAATGGAAACCCGTTCAACGCCGGAGAGCATACCAGTGATATTGACCAGACAGGGGCCTTCAACGGCGCCACTGTCTACCAGAGCGGCGTCGCGAGCATTGCCAGTGTCAACCAGCAAGGCCTGGCCAATATGGCGGATGTCCTGCAGAGGGGGCAGGCACAGATAGCAACTGTCTACCAGGATGGCCGCCGCAACCACGCTGATGTCGACCAGAAAAGCTTCAAGAACACGGCCACCATCACCCAGGAAGGCCTGCGCAACAACTCCGTCTCCAAGCAAGGCGATAGCGGCCCGAACTCAAGTGGTCGTTTCAATGAGTTGACCGTGACCCAGACAGGCGCCTTCAACTCGTCCATTGCCACGCAAAGCGGTAGTCACGAGAAAGCGACCGTGACCCAGATGGGCCTCGGCCATGATTCGGATGTCGAACAGAGCGGTGACTACAACGTCGCTTCCGTCAGCCAGAGCGGCATCTACCATGACTCCAGCGTGTTACAGAGCGGGAAGTACAGCAAGGCACGTGTCATGCAGACGGGGGCCTTCAGTGACTCGGACATCGCACAATCCGGCAAGCATCAGCGAGCTCGTGTCATGCAAAGCGACAAGTCACACGATTCCGATATCAATCAGGCGGGTGGCTACAACCGTGCCAGCGTATCTCAGTCTGACTTCCACAATGACTCCGAGATAGACCAGTACGGTTACGGTAACCGTAGCATGGTCATTCAGAGCGGTGCCTTCAATGATTCTGATATCAAGCAGGCTGGCCTGGGCAATCTGGCCATGACTGAGCAAAGCGGCTTCAACAACGATGCCAATGTCACGCAGGTTTGGGCGGTTGATAACGAGTCCTATATTACCCAGACCGGTTACAACGACAGTGCGACCGTGCTGCAGGTAGGCGGACATAACGAATCCACCATTCTGCAGCAGGCTGGCGGCTTCATGAGCTTTGCGCCGAATACTGCCAATGTGACGCAGACTGGTTTCACCAACTCTTCCACCATCACCCAGACTGGCGGTGGCAACGTAGCCAACGTGATGCAGTACTGATCACGCCCCAGCCAGGATGTCTTACAGAACCCCGCGCAAGCGGGGTTTTTCGTTTTTCCGCTCGGTGGATCCCCATAATGAAAAAGGCCGCTGACAGGGTTGTCAGCGGCCTTCCAGTACCAGCCGCGAAACATCTATCGCAGCGGCAAGTTACTTCTTTGGCGGTGTCACGACATTCTCCGGGAAGGACTTGCGATAACTCTCAAGGCTTTCATCCACCATCTGACGGCCCTTGCTGACCTGCTTGTTACCGCTGGCGATCCGCGCCTTGCCCTTCTTGATCTGACCATTGCCCTTGTCGATCAGCGCCTGGCCCTTGGCGATATTGGATTCGCCATCATTGACCAGATTCTCACCACTGACGATCTGCTTCTCACCCGCGGCCACCAGAGACTTGCCGCTCTCCCAATTATCGGCCAGCTGATCACGCACCTTGGCGACGGCCTTGGCTTCCTCAGCCTGACCGCGCATGAGATCAGCGGTTGTCGGCTGGCTGGAGCAGCCCGCGAGCAGTGCCAGACTGATGGCAGCGGCGGCGGTATTTACGCATTGTTGGCGCATGATATTTCCTTTCCAGATGCATAGCTTCCCAACCAAAGCCAAGGCTCACTCGGGAGCGCACTATGCAATACAAAAAAGGGCATGGCGGTCATTCCGCCATGCCCCATGACAACGATCGCTCGTCTCAATGCAGCCTGAGCTGCTCACGAATCAGGCGAGCCAAGGTGACATTGGCGTTGGGCGCTGTCGTGTCGATATGGACCAGCTGACCATGCTCTTCTGGCGCAAATGGCTCGCGATTGGCCAATTGCTTGTCGAGCACTTCCAGACCCGCTTCGGAAGCCTCGCCACTGCGCTGACTACGCTTGATGATGCGCTTGCGCAGCGTCTCGTCATCGGCCTCGAAGCTGATCATCAGCACCGGCAGGCCACGGGCTTCTGCCTCATGACGCAGACGATCACGCTGCACCTTCTTCAGGCAGGTGGCATCGATGCAGACGGGGATGCCCGATTCCAGCAGCGTGGCTGACAGATTCGAGAGTCGCTCGTAGGTCGCATGGGTGGCCTGGGGGGTATAGATGCCGCCATTGAGCCCGGACTCGGTATCGGCATCCGCCGCAAAGCCATACAGACGCTTGCGCTCCACATCGCTGCGAATGCGTACACCGCCCAGTTCACGCACCATCTCTTCGGTGAAGCGACTCTTGCCACTGCCGGAGACACCCACACCGATGATCATGTAAGGGAAGCGGATCTCGCTATAGCGCTCCGCCAGCCCGATATAGCGCTCGTACTCGGCCAGCACATCGGCGCGATCCGCTTCACACAGGTCAGGCTGGTGATAGCGAATCATCGCCACCTTGGCCCGGATCAGTGCGCGATAGATCTTGTAGTACGGCAGCAGACGCACCAGCGAGTAATCGCCGGAGAGCTCGAGATAACGGTTGAGCGCATGATGGGCAAAGGCCTGCTCATCACGCGCTTCGAGATCCATCACCAGGAAGGCCAGGTCACAACCGACATCATTCCAGCGCAATTCTTCATTGAACTCGATGCCGTCAAACAGCAGGGCACGGCCTTCATGGCGCACGGCGTTACCCAGATGGATATCGCCATGAGTCTCACGCACGAAGCCTTCCTGCCAGCGACGCTCGAACTCGGGATTGAGGCGCTGGAAGGTCTCTTCGATCCACTGCTTGAGCAGCGCGAGTCGCTTGATGGCCTCGGCATCATCACCGAGGCGCGGACGAATCAGCTCGAACTCGTTGTCGATGGTACGACTGACCATCTGCGGGCTACCCAGCTCGCTATCGCCCTGGATGCGCTCGGCCTGCTCGTGGAAGGCCACCAGCTGGTCGACCAGATCATCCAGCAATTCCAGCGACAGCTCGCCACTGGCCTGCAGGGCGCTGAACAGATGGCGATTGGAGAACTGGCGCATCTTGACCGCGTACTCGAAGACATCACTGTCGTCTCCGATGCGCGGAGCCTCTGGCGTGCCCGAGATCGCCACGGTATCCAGGTACAGCGTCGGCGCCAGACGGCGGTTGAGGCGCACTTCCTGTTCACACAGGAGCTTGCGGCGCTCAAGGGTCGAGAAATCCAGGAAGCTGCCGAAATCCAGCGGCTTCTTGATCTTGTAGGCGTAGTCGCCGGTCAGCACGATCCACGAGATATGCGTCTCGTGCACTTCGATATCCTTCACGGGGTGATCGAAGCAATCGGCTGTGTGAAGGGCTCGAATCAAGGCCTGGCTCAAGGTCGTCTCCGCTAAGGCAAGCTGGCTATAAGGTCATTAGCGCAATCGCTATCGTTGGCGACAAGTGTACCGGATGGCAGCCCGCCCGGCAGCCTGCCGAGCGGGTTCCTGTCTGCGTTGGCCAACCCGCGGACTCAGGTACTGTCTCGCGTCGCACTCAGTTCGATGCGGACATCTGCGCAAAGACCCGCTCAGCCGCATCCAGCGTGGCCTGGATATCAGCATCGGTATGCGCCGCGGACATGAAGCCGGCTTCATAGGCGGACGGCGCCAGATAGACGCCTTCGGCGAGCATCGCGTTGAAGAAGGTCACGAAATCCTGCTGACGGCAGCGCGTGGCGGAGGCGAAATTGCTGACCTCAGCGTCATCGGTAAAGAAGACACCGAACATGCCACCGGCATGCTGGGTAATCAGACGGATGCCTGCCGCCTTGGCACGGCTTTCCAGGCCTTCACACAGCATCTCGACCTTGCGTGAAAGCTCGGCGTGGAAGCCGGGGGCCTTGAGCTTGCGCAGCAGCGCGACACCAGCGGCCATCGCCAGCGGATTGCCTGCCAGCGTCCCGGCCTGGTAGACCGGCCCCAGCGGCGAGAGGTGGTGCATGATCTCGCGCTTGCCGCCGAAGGCACCCACCGGCATGCCGCCGCCGACGATCTTGCCCAGGCAGGTCAGGTCCGGCGTGATGCCGTAATGCGCCTGAGCGCCACCCAGGGCGACACGGAAGCCCGTCATCACCTCATCGAGGATCAGCACGCTGCCGTGGGCATCGCACACTTCACGCAGGCTTTCGAGGAAGCCCGGAACCGGCGGAATGCAGTTCATGTTGCCGGCGACCGGCTCGACGATGATGCAGGCGATCTCGTCACCCAGCTCGGCGAAGCAACGGCGCACGCCCTCGGCGTCGTTGTAGTCCAGCGTGATGGTGTGCTCGGCCAGCGAGGCCGGCACGCCCGGGGAGCTGGGCTCGCCATGGGTCAGCGCGCCGGAGCCGGCCTTGACCAGCAGTGAGTCGGAGTGACCGTGATAGTTGCCCTCGAACTTGACGATCTTGTCGCGACCGGTGAAGCCCCGCGCCAGGCGGATCGCCGACATGGTGGCTTCGGTGCCGGAGTTGGTCATGCGCACCATGTCGAGGCTCGGCAGCATCTCACAGATCAGCTCGGCCATCTCGGACTCGATCTCGGTGGGCGCACCGAAGGACAGACCACTTTCGAGACGCTCGCGCACGGCGCTGAGCACATCTTCATCGGCGTGGCCGGTGATCATCGGGCCCCAGGAACCGACGTAATCGATATAGCGCGTGTTCTCCACATCGAACAGATACGCGCCCTTGGCATGGTCGATGAACACCGGCGGACGATGCAGTCCCTTGAAGGCGCGGACCGGCGAGTTGACGCCACCGGGAATATGACGGCTGGCGCGTTCGAACTGGGCAGCGGACGTGGTCATGACATACCTCTTGATAAGCGGCGAGCGGCCATCGGCCGCGAAAATGGAGAAAAAGGGGATCAGACACTAAGACGCTGTGGATAACGTGAATGCAGCTTGTCCACAGGCGATGAAACGGCCCGATAGCCTCGGGGCGGCAAGGGGGTGTGGATAACCCGAATGCCATCGATGGCGACAGCTTAACGCGACTTACGGGTGAGTTGCAGCCGCGCGAGCGCGAGGGGTGCCGGCGTCGAAAAGGGCAATAGCGCTATCGCCAGGGCAGAAACTGGGCCTCGGGCAACGCACCTTTCCGCCCACGTTGCTGGCCATCGACGAGACTCTGCCAGGTGGCCTGCTGGGCAGCCTGCCATGCCGATGGCAACGTCATGCCGCGTGCCAGACGCACCGCCAGGTGCGAGGCCAGCGTGCAGCCGCTGCCATGGAAGCTGCCTGTCAGTCGCGGGCAGTCCAGTGCGAGCGTGGCGTGGTCACGGCGATACAGGCGATGGATCACCGACGGCTCAATCAGCGAATCAGCATCGCGCTCGACAGGATCGGTACCGGTGACCAGCACGGCCCCGGCGCCTGCCGCCAGCAGATGTTTGGCGAGTTGGCCGTCGCCCGTCCCCGTGGGGCAGGCCGCCAGCCGCGCAAGCTCCGTGCGGTTGGGCGTGAGCACATCCACGTGCGGCAGCAAGCTCTCACGCGCCTGATGGATCAGCGACTCGGTGGAAAGCTCCAGCCCGCCGCCCGCCTTGAGCACCGGGTCCCACACCACGGGCAGCCCCGGCCAGCGCTGCTGGAGTTCCTCGATCAGCGTCACGCACGCCGTGAGCGCCGCTTCGCTGGCGAGCAGACCGATCTTGAGCGCGCCCGGGCGGAAGTCCTCACACAGGGTGCGGGCCATGGCGAGCATCGACTCGCCCGATTGCGGGATCACCGCCTGCACATTGCAGGAGTTCTGCACCGTCAGTGCCGTCGGCACCGTCAGCGCCCAGCCGCCACCGGCACGGATCGCCTCGCTGTCGGCGATCAGACCCGCGCCGCCACTGGGATCATGCCCCGCCAATACCAGCACGTAGGGCAGTTGCGCTGAGCACTCGGTCATGGCTGAACCATCCCTCAGAACGGTTTGACGATGACGCAGATGACGATCACCACCAGCATCAGCACCGGCACTTCATTGAAGAAGCGGAAGTAGCGCGAGGTTCTCTTGCAGGTATCGGCGGCGAACTGCTTCAGATACAGGCCGCAGGCATGGTGATAGCCGACCAGCAGCACGACCATGGTCAGCTTGAGGTGCATCCAGCCCATGCTCATGAAGCTCGGCACCAGCGCCAGCAGCCAGATCCCCAGCACCAGGGTCGCGATCATCGATGGCATCATGATGCCGCGATAGAGCTTGCGCTCCATGGTCTTGAAGTACTCGATGGCCTTGTGGTCGCCGGCATCACGCGCCTGGGCGTGATAGACGTACAGCCGGGGCAGATAGAAGAGGGCAGCAAACCAGCACACTACGGCAATCAGATGGAAAGCCTTGATCCACAGATACATGAGGGAGCTCCGTCAGTCAGGGTCGGGAAGGTCAGAAAGTGGACGCGCGGATGAAGCAATCGGATCGCCACGATGGCATGTGACACCGCCAAGGCCCATGCGGTATGCGGTCGCGGCCAGGCGCACGCAGAGCGAATTCGCGCCGAGGAGACAGCTGCCACGCCACGCGTCAGGGCGTATAGCGATAGTAGCTCTCTATTGCATCCCGCGTGATGATACCTGAAATCTTGCGAATCATCGGTGCCGTGGTGTGCTCGACATAGAGGGCATCGACATCGCTGGGCAGCAGCCGCTCATAGGCCTCGGACAAGGTAGCCTGCAGGTGGATGGGCGCGAGATCCAGACGCTGAGCCGGGATCTCGAGCAGGTCGAGCTCTTCCTGCTCCCGCCAGTGCTCATCCATCAGCACACGCACCAGATCCGCCGCCGGCAGCGCGACCATCGGCTTTTCCGGCGTCGAGCGCGTGACCACCAACCAGACCGGCTTGCTGTCGAGCAGGGCGCGAGCACGTTCACGCGTGATGCGGCGCGGCACGCTGACCAGCGAGCGCTCCATCACCGCCGGCACCGCCACCCGCGACAGCGCCTGCATCAATGGCTGCTGGAGCGGATGCAGGCCCTGCGCCGTCAGCGTCGAGATGAAGAAGCCCTGGCAGTGACACAGCTGGCGACAGGTCAGGCCTGCCACCACCACCGCCAGCATGCCGGGCAGGATGATATTCGGCGAATGCGTCAATTCGAGCAGTGCCATCAGGGCGGCCAGTGGCGCCTGAAGCACCGCGCCCATCATCGCCGCCATGCCGAGCAGGGCGTAAAGCGCGATGTCCGAGGCCTGATCCGGCAACAGCCAGCCGCCCAGCATGCCCATCAAGGCCCCGGCAGCGGCACCCGCCACCACCACCGGGCCGATGATGCCGATCGGCACGCCACAGGCCACGCACAGTGCCGACAGCACCAGCTTGCCGATCACCAGCGCCAACAGGATATCCAGCGCCAGCTGGCCGTCGAGCAGCTGGGCCAGGCTGTCATAGCCGATACCTTGCACCTGGGGATACCACCACGCCACGACGGCCGTCGAGACCCCGACCAGCGCCATGCGCATCCCCCATGACAGGTGTGCCACGCGCGCCTGCTGACGCGCCAGATGCACGAAGCCCCCCGCCAGCAGGCCGATGACCAGCGCCGTGACGATGACCCAGGGCAGGTCGAGCAGGGAATGCAGCAGCAGGGAGGGCACCGCGAAGGCCGGTGCCGAGCCGTAGACCATCTGCGTGACCACCGCGCCGGTGGTCGAGGCCAGAATCACCGGCATGAAACCCATCAGGGTGTACTCCATCATCACCACTTCCATGGCGAAGATGACTCCCGCGATCGGCGTATTGAAGGAGGCGGAGATGCCCGCCGCCGTGCCGCAGGCGACCAGCACGCGCAGGCTGTTGTTGGGCAGCTTGAGGCGCTCGCCGATCCAGCTCGAGGCGCCGGCGCCCAGGTGGATCGCCGGGCCTTCACGTCCGGCCGACAGGCCGCCGAGCACGCTCACGACCCCGACCACGACCTGATTGAGCCAGGCACGCAGCGGCATCTTGCCCTGATGGTAGGTCAGGCGTTCGATGACATGACCGATGCCCAGCTTGCGCTGCGCCGGATGCTGTCGCCCCAGCACGATGCCGATCACCAGCACTGCCAGCAGCGGCAGCGATGCGCGCACCCAGGGGGCAAGCCCTTCGAAGTTCTCCGGGTTGTCATCGGGCATGAAGCCCAGGGCACCGGCGCTCAACAGCAGACGGAAGCCGACCATCAATGAGCCGGTCAGCAGCCCTGCCACCAGCCCCAGCAGACACAGTTGCGGGAGTGCATCGACCGCCGCCAGCTTGCGCCGAAAATTGTCGAGACTGGGACGAGGCAGATGCGGACGCGTCAGGCGTGACACTCACGACTCCTTGAAGGCACTGGCAATGACAGAGGACATCCATGTCGGCAGCGCATTACTGCCCGCCTGACACCTGTGTATCATATCGATTGCGAACCGTCGCGACCGTGCGCAATCCGACAACCTCGGCACAGCATGGCGCAACGCCTGTCTCGCGCACAGGCCACCAAAGGTCGCAGCAGCAGATCGGACACAAGATTACATCTCGCATCAACAGGACACCGCCCGAAGGCGGGGAGGCAGCATGATCAAGGTAGGTATCGTCGGCGGCACCGGTTACACCGGAGTGGAACTCCTCAGGCTCCTGGCCAGCCACCCGCAGGTGGAAGTGACCGTGATCACCTCGCGAAGCGAGAAGGGCGTGCGTGTCGACGAGATGTACCCCAATCTGCGCGGCCACTACGACACCCTCGCGTTCAGCGAGCCGGATGCCGACGTGCTGGCCGCCTGTGACGCCGTATTCTTCGCCACGCCTCACGGTGTCGCTCACGCCCTGGCCGGCGATCTGCTGGCACGCGGCACGCGTGTCATCGACCTGTCCGCGGACTTCCGCATCAAGGACGCCGACGTCTGGGCCGAGTGGTATGGCCAGCCGCATGGCGCGCCGGAGCTGCTCGGCGAGGCCGTCTACGGCCTGCCGGAAGTCAATCGCGATGCCATCCGCGAAGCGCGCCTGATCGCGGTGCCGGGCTGCTACCCGACCTCCGTGCAGCTGGGACTGATCCCGCTGCTGGAAGCCGGCCTGATCGAGACCGACAACATCATCGCCGACTGCAAGTCCGCCGTCTCCGGCGCGGGTCGCGGTGCCAAGGTCGGCTCGCTGCTGTGTGAAGCCGGCGAGTCCATGAAGGCCTACGGCGCCTCCGGCCACCGCCACCTGCCGGAAATCACCCAGGGGCTGGACCTGGCAGCCGGCAGCGCGGTCGGCCTGACCTTCGTCCCGCACCTGACGCCGATGATCCGTGGCATCCACTCCACCCTCTATCCGCGTCTGAGCGGCTTCAGCGGCACGCTGGAAGATCTGCAGGCGCTGTTCGAGCAGCGCTACGCCGATCACCCCGCCGTCGATGTCATGCCGCTGGGCAGCCATCCGGAGACGCGCAGCGTGCGTGGCACCAACCTGTGCCGCATCGCCCTGCATCGTCCGGGCAACGGCGACACCCTGGTGGTGCTGTCGGTGATCGACAACCTGGTCAAGGGCGCATCAGGTCAGGCCATCCAGAACCTCAACCTGATGTTCGGTCTCGATGAGATGATGGGCATCGGCGCGCCGGCGATGATGCCCTGAACCGCCAGCGTACGCCCGCAAGGCAGCACGTCAGACAAAGTTGACCCTTTTGCTCGGATATAGGGATAATAGGCGTCATTCCGTTCTCTATACCGTGCCGGGCGCTGTCTCCAGCGTCCGGCCTCCGACTCCTTCCAGGAGGCCCGCATGAGCGAAGCACAAAGCTTCATCCCCACGCCGTTGTACCTGTCCGAGCGCGCCAGTGCCCGGATTGCAGCGCTGCGCGCGGAAGAAGCCAACCCGGAGCTGCGTCTCAGGGTCTACGTCACTGGCGGCGGCTGTTCCGGCTTCCAGTACGGTTTCGATATCGCCACCGATCTGGGCGATGACGACACCGTGGTCGAGCTGGGCGAAGCCGCCATCGTGATCGACCCGCTGTCCTACCAGTATCTGGTCGGCTCGACGATCGACTATGAGGAAGGTCTGGCGGGCGCCCGCTTCATGATCCAGAACCCCAATGCCACCAGCACCTGTGGCTGCGGGTCTTCCTTCATGGTCTGATCATTGAGGGTCTGACCGTCGGGGCTGACAGGCCCGCACACGACATTGGCGCCTTGCTGACGCCTGATCGCCCCCTACCGGTTCCCGGTAGGGGGCGTTTTTTTTCGTCATCTCAGTGGCTTGCAAGCTTCCCTTCGCCGCATGGCAGCAGCGGGAGACTTGACGGGGTCCGGTGTGCTCGTCAATCTAAAAACGCTATACATCCTAAAATCTAAATATAAAGAGGAATGTAAAATGCGCAGATCTCACCTGCTGGCCTCCCTCTCTGGCCTCGCGGCCGCCACCTTCATGGCCAGCGCTGCCCATGCCGTCACCCTCAAGGCGGCGACCGACCCGAGCTTCGTGCCCTTCGAGATGCTCGACCAGGAAAGCGGCGAGATGGTCGGCTTCGATATCGACATCCTCAATGCCATCGGCGAGCGCGCCGGCTTCGATATCGACCTCAAGACCATGGACTTCAATGGCATCATCCCGGCCGTGCAGACCGGTAGCGTCGATGTCGCCATCGCCGGCATCACCATCACCGAGGCGCGCGAGAAGATCGTCGACTTCACCGATCCCTACTATGACTCCGGCCTGCAGATTCTGACCTCGGCCAACAACGGCGACATCGAGGATATCGAGGGCCTGGAAGGCAAGAAGATCGGCACCAAGATCGGCTCCACCAGTTACGACTACCTCACCGCCAACCTTGGTGACTCCACCATCACGCCTTACCCGGGCAGCGCCGACATGTACATGGCCCTGATGTCCGGCAGCGTCGATGCCGTCTTCTACGATGCCCCCAACGTCGGCTACTTCGCCAAGACCAAGGGCAATGGACGCGTCAAGACGGTGGGGCCGCTCTATGAAGGCCAGCAATACGGCATCGCCTTCACCGAAGGCAGCGAGTGGACCGAGGCCGCCAACAAGGCGCTGACCGAGATGAAGTCCGATGGCAGCTATGCCGAGATCTACCAGAAGTGGTTCGGCGCCATGCCCGGCGACAGCCAGTAAGCCGCTTTCGACTCGTCTCAGGCGCCTCGCGTCGCGTAGTGCAGATCATCATCACGACATTTCGGCAGCGACAGCCTGCCGGAATGTCGGTCGTCTCGAACCTCCGGCGCGCCCAGCAGCGCATGAGAGGTTCGTGCCAAGGAGCCCCCCGTGGACGTTCAGTTCCAGTTTGATTGGCAGGCCGCACTCAATTCGGTGCCCTACCTGCTCGAGGGCATTCCCTGGACCCTCGCCATTTCCTTCGGTGGCCTCGCCATCGGCTTCGTGCTCGGCATCCTGTTCGGACTGCTGAGCCTGTCTCCCAGCCGCATCCTGCGCTGGGTCGCCACCGCCTATATCGAGATCTTCCGTGGCACCCCGGTGCTCGTCCAGGTGCTCTTCATCTTCTATGGCCTGCCGCAGATCATCGGTGGCCCCATCGATGCCCTGACCGCCGGCATCGCCGCGATCGCCTTGAACTCGGCCGCCTATATCTCGGAAATCGTGCGCGGTGGCGTGCAGTCCATCGCCCGTGGCCAGCGGGAAGCCGGCCTGTCACTCGGCCTCTCCACCCCGCAGACCTTCCGCTATGTCATCTGGCCTCAGGCGCTGCGCCGCATGATTCCCGCGCTGGGTAACCAGGGCATCGTCTCGATCAAGGACACCTCGCTGTTCTCGGTGATCGGCGTCGGTGAGCTGGTGCGTCAGGGGCAGATCTACATCGCCACGACCTTCAATGCGCTGGAAACCTACTTCATGGTCGCGCTGCTGTATCTGGTGATCACCCTCAGCCTGTCATTTGGCTTGCGGATGCTCGAGCGCCGCGGGTTGGTGGGCCAATGATGTCTCTCTGCCCCCCAAACGTGACGGATATTGCCGCGCCCTCTCTCCTTATGCCTGATCTCATTTCTCTGACGACCTTCCGGCATGCAGCGCCGGTTCGGAGCGCCCCATGACTGCCATCGTGAAGATGCACAAGCTCAACAAGCATTTCGGCAGCCTGCATGTCCTCAAGGACGTCGAGCTCGAGGTCGCCCAGGGGGAGGTGGTGGTGATCATCGGCGCCAGTGGCTCCGGCAAGTCGACACTGATTCGCTGCGTGAACGGCCTGGAGGAGTTTCAGGACGGCAACATCGAGGTGGATGGGCATTCGCTGATCCCCCACGGCAAGAGCCACCGGGCGCTCAAGGCGATACGCACCGAAGTCGGCATGGTCTTCCAGCAGTTCAACCTCTTCCCGCACATGAGCGTGCGTGACAACGTCAGCCTGGCCCCCATCAAGGTGCGCGGTACCTCGCGACCGGCGGCCGAGCAGCAAGCCGATACGCTGCTCGAGCGGGTCAATATTCTCGAGCAGGCCGACAAGTACCCGGGGCAACTCTCTGGTGGCCAGCAGCAACGCGTGGCCATTGCCCGCTCATTGGCAATGGAACCGCGCCTGATGCTGTTCGATGAGCCCACCTCGGCACTGGACCCGGAAATGATCGGCGAGGTACTCGATGTCATGCGCAAGCTGGCCCGCGAAGGCATGACGATGATGATCGTCACCCATGAAATGAGTTTTGCCCGTGAAGTGGCAGACCGGGTGGTGTTCATCCATCAGGGCAGCATCGTCGAGGAAGGCACGCCAGAGCAGGTCTTCGATACGCCGCAACATCCACGCACCCAGAGCTTCCTGGCCCGCGTACTGTCCCACTGAGCGCCTTCCACAAGGCTCGCTGAGCCACTGGTCAGAGAAGCGTTGAGCACGTGATGCCCCTACCCGCTGCCATGCGTGCAGCGGGCATGCCCCGACCGTCAGGTCGGGGCATTTTTTTGTCCCCAGAGAGGCTTGCGAGCCCTGCGGGTCGCCAAACGATGAAAAATCTTCTCCCTCCACGCCATCTGTCGGCATTTCGAGAAGAAAAAAACGAATTTTTTTGGCCCCGGCCCCCCCCTTGCCAGGTCACGCAAACACGCCTTGGCGTTCGAAGGAATGACGCTTTCCCCGCCTGAAAGTCCTCGCTGAGGCGTCGCTTTAGCGTGTGAAAAACAGGGATAAATCAGGGGCCTAGCCGGAAAACCACACGAGGATAGCGCGCGCCGCCAGTCGCTGGAGCAGTGTTCAGGCAGTCTCAGCGGCCGAACGGGCAAAACAAGCGAAAAAGTATCCACAGGCTGGGGCGTGTCGCGTCATTGGCACCATTGGCGAGGGCTGTAGCCATTCACGCACCACTTATCCCATGACTGTCTACAGCCTTGGGCAGCGCAGGAAATCGACATTTGCCTCTGTGGACATTTTCCGGCATTATCCGCGGCCTTCTTGCCGTCAGGCCATGCAGCACTAGGGGTTGTGGGTAACAACGCCACTTGTGCACAGCAGGGCAGAAAAGTCGGGTACCAGCTCGGTATGAATCAGGGGATAATCGGGGCTGTGGACAAGGGCGCATTTCATCCACAGGAAGCGACCGGTGGCGTCCTCAGGTACTCCGCATTTTCTCCCCAACTATATCAACATCGTAAGCTTTTGATTTGTAACGGATAAAGTCGATTTCCCACTGATTTTGTCCACAACAGTAGTTACAACATCAACAGAACCCCTTTTTCTTTTCTTTATATAATCTTGTTATCCGGAAACCCGAAGGACGGACCGAGGCCTCACGATCGACCTGACGTGAACTCGCCGAATTCAAAGTGTTCGGGATAACGAACGGCTGTCTGGGTAGCGCATCCCTCGCCGGAAAATCGACGCGTCGTATCCGCAAGACTCATGAATCGTCACGGCGTGGATTGATGCCCCAGAAGAAACAACCCGGGCATTCGCTCATGGGTTGCCAGAGCAAGGCGCTGTGGAAAACTCCTGACGCTTACCCACAGGCGGTTTATACTGTGCGGCCCGGACGTCATCCTGCTGGCTTGCAAGCTCCCTCACCGGTCGAGCACATGCCTTCGGCGACGGACATCATTCGCCATGCCGTCTGGCAGTCCTTGATTCATCCAGGCATCGATTCATCGCCCTGCCTGGCCGATTTGCCTGCTTCGCCAACCAGCGAACAGCGCTTCACCCAAGTTTCGTGATACCCCGAGGTGCCAACGTGGATTACCCGAACCGCTTTGACGTGATCGTCATCGGCGGCGGTCATGCCGGTACGGAAGCCGCACTGGCTGCTGCCCGCATGGGCCGTCAGACCCTGCTGCTGACCCATAACATCGAGACGCTGGGCCAGATGTCCTGCAATCCCGCCATCGGCGGGATCGGCAAGAGCCATCTGGTCAAGGAGATCGATGCGCTGGGCGGTGCCATGGGCCTGGCCACCGACATGGCGGGTATCCAGTTCCGTACCCTGAATGCCCGCAAGGGGCCGGCAGTGCGTGCCACTCGTGCACAGGCTGACCGGGCGCTGTACAAGGCCGCGATCCGCAACGTGCTGGAAAACCAGCCGAACCTGACGCTGTTCCAGCAGGGTGCGGAAGACCTGATCGTCGAAGGCGAGACCGTGCGGGGTGTCGTCACCCAGACCGGGATCCGCTTCCACGCCACCACGGTGGTGCTGGCGACCGGGACCTTCCTCGGCGGCGTGATCCACATCGGCCTGGACAACCATGCCGGTGGCCGTGCCGGTGATCCGCCCGCCAATGGCCTGGCCTCGCGTCTGCGTGAACTGCCGTTCCGGGTCGATCGCCTCAAGACCGGCACCCCGCCGCGCATCGATGCCAAGAGCGTCGACTTCAGCAAGATGGAAGCCCAGCCGGGCGACACTCCGCGTCCGGTGATGTCCTACATGGGCAGCCGTGAGATGCAGCCGGAGCAGGTCAACTGCTACATCACGCACACCAACGAGCGCACTCACGAGATCATCTTCGCCAATCTCGACCGCTCGCCGATGTACTCCGGCGTCATCGATGGCATCGGGCCGCGTTACTGCCCGTCCATCGAGGACAAGGTGCACCGCTTCGCCGACAAGAACAGCCACCAGGTCTTCATCGAGCCGGAAGGCCTGAATACCCATGAGCTGTATCCCAACGGCATCTCCACCTCGCTGCCCTTCGATACGCAGCTCGAGGTGGTGCGCTCGATCCGTGGCATGGAGAACGCGCACATCACGCGTCCCGGCTACGCCATCGAGTACGATTTCTTCAATCCCCAGGACCTGCATCACTCCCTGGAGACGCGTTTCATCAATAACCTGTACTTCGCCGGTCAGATCAACGGCACCACCGGCTATGAAGAAGCCGGTGCCCAGGGGCTGCTGGCGGGCGTCAATGCCGCCTTGCGCGCCACTGACGACGAGTCCTGGCATCCGCTGCGAGACGAGGCCTACACCGGTGTGATGGTCGATGACCTGATCACCCTCGGCACGCGCGAGCCGTACCGCATGTTCACCTCGCGCGCCGAATATCGCCTGCTGCTGCGTGAGGACAATGCCGATCTGCGTCTGACCGCCAAGGGTCGCGAGCTGGGCCTGATCGATGACGCCCGCTGGGAAGCCTTCGATCGCAAGCGTGAAGCCATCGCCCGCGAGACCGCGCGTCTCGAGAGCACCTGGCTGACGCCGAAGAGCCCGGAGCTGGCCCCGTTGAGCGACAAGCTCAGCTCGCCGCTCAAGCGCGAAGCCAGCCTGATGGAGCTGCTCAAGCGTCCGGAGCTCGAGTATCCGGATGTGGCAGGCCTGAAAGGGGAAGGGGTCGACGACTGGCGCATCGCCGAACAGGTACAGATCACTGCCAAGTACGCAGGCTATATCCAGCGTCAGCAGGAAGAGATCGACCGCCTGCGCCGTCACGAGCACACCGAACTGCCGACCAGCCTCGATTATGATTCCGTCGATGGTCTCTCCAACGAGATCAAGCAGAAGCTCAACGAAGCGCGCCCGGCGACGCTGGCCCAGGCCGGTCGTATTTCCGGTGTCACGCCGGCAGCTGTCTCTATCCTGTTGATTCACTTGAAGAAGCGTCAGCTGATCAAGGCGGAGACACCCGCAGATGCCGCAACGGCTGACACGGGAGCCGCGCAATGAGCCAGACGCTCAACGAGACACAGCGTGAACGTTGCGCTCAGCTGCTCAGTCGTGGTGCCAGCGCCATGGGAGTGGCGCTGAGCGAGGAACAGCACGCCCAGCTGATGACGTTGCTGGTGCTGTTGCACAAGTGGAATCGCGCCTATAACCTCACCGCGGTACGTGAGCCGGAGGCGATGGTGACTCGCCATCTGCTCGACAGCCTCAGTGTGCTGCCTTATATCAGTGGGCCACGTCTTCTGGATGTCGGCGCCGGCCCGGGCCTGCCCAGCATCGTGATCGCGATCATGCGTCCTGACATCGCCGTCGTGCCGCTGGATTCGAATGGCAAGAAGGTGCGCTTCCAGATTCAGGCCGGCCATGAACTGGGCCTCAAGAATCTGAGCCCGACCCAGGTACGTATCGAAGCCTATGATGGCGCGCCGTTCGAACAGATCATCTCGCGTGCCTTCGCCGATACCGATGCCTTCGTCAATCTGTCGGCGGCCGTGCTCGCCGAGGGCGGCGAATGGCTGGCCATGAAAGGGCGCATCCCCAGTGATGAGATTGCCCGCCTGCCGATGGGGGTCTCGCTGGTCGAGACATTGGTGCTGGAAGTGCCGGGCGAGGAAGGGGAGCGTCACCTTCTGCGCCTCAAGCGCGACTGATAAAGCGCCTCAAGGCGTGCGCAGGGATTGTGCCGGGCGCAAAAGGCAGGCAGCCTGATGTTTTCACGAGGGCAGATCATTGATCTGTCCTCGTGAGCATGTGGCTGGTGCCAATGGCCCCGCTTCTCAAGGAACCAAGGAAGTCGCTCGTGACCAAGATCATCGCGCTGACCAACCAGAAGGGTGGCGTCGGCAAGACCACCACTGCCGTCAATCTGGCGGCGTCGCTGGCGGCACTCGATCGCCGCGTTCTGCTGATCGATCTCGACCCGCAGGGCCATGCCACCATGGGCAGTGGCATCGACAAGCACGACCTCGAAGGCAGCGTGCTGGATGTGCTGTTGGGCGAGCTGCGTGCCAGTGACGTGATTCTCGATTGTCCCGATGCCGGCTACGCCCTGTTGCCCGGCAATGGCGACCTTACCGCCGCCGAGGTCGATCTTCTCGGTGTCGAGGGGCGTGAGCGCCGCCTCACGGAAGCTCTGGCGCCGATCGCCGCGGAATATGACGTGGTACTGATCGACTGCCCGCCCTCGCTCAACATGTTGACCGTCAATGCCCTGACCGCCGCCCATGGCGTGCTGATCCCGCTGCAGTGCGAGTTCTATGCACTGGAAGGTCTGTCAGCGCTGCTCGATACCGTCGAGCAGATTCAAGGCAACGTGAATCCGGCCCTCGACGTGTTCGGGATCGTGCGTACCATGTACGACGCTCGCAACAGTCTGACCCGCGATGTCAGCAAGCAACTTTCCGATTACTTTGGCGATACCCTGATCAAGGCGACCATTCCGCGCAACGTGCGGGTGGCGGAAGCGCCGAGCCACGGCCTGCCGGTGACCAAGTATGCGCGTCTGTCGCGTGGCAGCCAGGCCTATCGGGTGCTCGCCAAGGAATTGATTCGTCGTCTCTCGCTGTAACTTCACCGAGGAAGGTCCATGACGCGTAAGCGTGCCCTGGGAAGGGGCCTGGATGCCCTGATTGGCGCCGGAAACCGCCGCCGCCATGTCGAAGCCGATATAGAAGCTGTCGATGGCGACGCCATCGATGCGTCACCGGATGCCGCGCTGGCTGCGAATCCGGCCGCTGCCACGGCGGAATTGCCCAGCGAGCGCCTCGAGCGCCTGCCGCTCGGGCAGCTGCAGCGTGGCAAGTATCAGCCACGGCGTGACATTCAGCCGGAAGCGCTCGAGGAGCTGGCGGATTCCATCCGGGCTCAAGGCGTGATGCAGCCCATCGTGGTGCGGCCGGTGGGGGAGGGGCGCTACGAGATCATCGCCGGCGAGCGCCGCTGGCGTGCCTCGCAGCTGGCGGAGCTGGATACCATCCCCGCCGTCGTCCGCGAAGGCATCAGCGATGAGATCGCGCTCGCGCTGGCATTGATCGAGAATATCCAGCGCGAGAACCTCAATCCGGTCGAGGAAGCCCTGGCGCTCAAGCGCCTGCTCGAGGAATTCGAGCTGACCCAGCAGCAGGTGGGCGACGCGGTCGGGCGTTCACGCGCCCAGGTCACCAACCTGCTGCGACTGCTGACGCTGGAACAGGAAGTGCAGACCCTGCTGGAGCGAGGTGAGCTCGACATGGGCCATGCGCGTGCCCTGATCGGCCTGACCCCGGCACGCCAGCGCAAGCTGGCCCATGAAGTGGTCGAGCGCGAGCTGACCGTGCGCCAGACCGAAGCGCTGGTGAAAAGCGTGCAGAAGGGTGAGCAGCCCAAGCCGGCACCGGCACGACCGGACGCCGACATCCAGCGTCTGGAAACGCGCCTCTCGGAGCAACTGGGCGCCGCCGTCAATATCCGTCACGGCAAGAGTGGCAAGGGCAAGGTCACCATCTCCTACACCAGTCTGGATGAGCTGGACGGCATTCTCGGCCATATCCACTAGTGGGTGAGCAGGGGAGGGTTGACCATGCGTCACACCTCCCCGGGCGGCAATTTTCCGCGTGACGGATCACGATCCTCTTTCGCGCCCCTGTGACTCATTGTCGCAGGGGCGCGAAATGCATCTGACATTCAAGATATTGAAGGATGTTGCTGACGTCAGGTTGTGATTCATGCAACCCTGTGTCGCTCGCACCGCAAGCGACTGTCAACGTAAGCAAACTGTCATCGGTTTCCCGCAAGATAGTGAGGCTTTGGTCGTAAGCTTGCGAAAGATCAAGGAATTTAGCTTGTCGTTTGGTTGATGGCGGTGAAGCGCTCCCCTATAATCCGGCGAGTTTGCTCCCGGGCTGTGTCCAGCGCAGCGCCAGAAATGGCGAAGGCCATCATTGCGAGACACAGGTCCAAGATGCACAAGACGACACCCGCTGCTCTACAACGCCCTCAGGTGGCTCGATTGCTCTGGGGCCAGGCGCTGGTCATCGTGATTGCCGTCTTGCTGGCGGGAGTGATGAAAGGCAGTGGTGCGGCGCTTTCCGCGCTGTGTGGTGGGCTGGTCTGCCTGCTGCCCAATCTGTTTTTCGCCTGGCGTTCACTGCGTGTGACCGGTGCACGCTACGCCCAGGCAATGGTCAAGGCCTTCTATCAGGCCGAGGCCGGTAAGTTCGGTTTGACGGCCGTATTGTTTGCGTTCTTCTTCATCGCAGTGCCGCCCTCAAACCCCGCTTTATTTTTTTGCGCTTACGTGGCGGCAATGGCGGTTCACTGGCTGGGCCCCTGGCTGGTGAAGCGAACACCGTACACACGAACCTGAGGCAGAGTCATGGCAGGCACCAACCCGAGTCCCTCCGAATATATTCAGCACCACCTGCAGAATCTGACGTACGGCAACCACCCGGAACACGGATGGTCACTGGCGCACAGCGCTCAGGAAGCGGCCGACATGGGATTCTGGGCCATCCACCTGGATACCATGGGCTGGTCCATCGGTCTGGGCCTGATCTTCCTGTGCCTGTTCCGCAAGGTCGCCAAGTCCGCCACCACTGGCGTTCCCAGCGGTCTGCAGAACTTCGTCGAATTGATGGTCGAGTTCGTCGATCAGTCCGTGCGTGAGACCTTCCACGGTCGTTCACGCCTGATCGCACCGCTGTCACTGACGATCTTCTGCTGGATCTTCCTGATGAACCTGATGGACTTGATCCCCGTCGACTGGCTGCCTGGCGTTGCTGCCAAGGTCGGTGAGATGTTCGGCGCCGATCCGGCTCACGTGTTCTTCAAGGTGGTGCCGTCCACTGACATCAATGCCACGCTGGGCATGTCACTGTCCGTGTTCGCGCTGATCATCTTCTATTCCATTCGCGTCAAGGGCCTCAAGGGCTTCCTGGCCGAACTGACGCTGCACCCGTTCAACACCCCGAACAAGCTGGCACAGATCGCGCTGATTCCGGTCAACTTCCTGCTTGAGTTCGTGACGCTGATCGCCAAGCCGATCTCTCTGGCGCTGCGTCTGTTCGGTAACATGTATGCAGGCGAGCTGATCTTCATCCTGATCTCGCTGGTCGGTATCTGGCAGCTGCCCCTGCACTTCCCGTGGGCGGTCTTCCATATCCTGGTCATCACCCTGCAGGCATTCATCTTCATGATGCTGACCATCGTCTACCTGAGCATGGCCAGCGAAGACCACTGATGTAATTCGCCCCACGCCATTCGTGGCGTGGGGCAAGATTTCCGAGCTCTGCTCACACCCTCAACCCTTGACTTAAACTTGACTAAAACTGGAGTTCCACAATGGAAGCACAAGTTCTTGGCATGACCGCTATCGCCGTCTCCCTGCTGATCGGCCTGGGCGCCCTGGGCACCGCCATCGGTTTCGGTATCCTCGGTGGCAAGTTCCTGGAAGGCGCAGCGCGTCAGCCGGAAATGATCCCGCAGCTGCAGGTCAAGATGTTCATCGTCGCTGGTCTGCTGGATGCCGTGACCATGATCGGTGTTGGTATCGCGCTGTTCTTCACCTTCGCCAACCCGTTTGTCGGTTAAACATCGGCTGGCCTCCGGCCTACCGTGTTTTTGACCCAACAATCGTGAAGCGAGAGGTGCTGGCGTGAATCTGAACTTAACCCTGATTGGTCAGGCCATCGCCTTTGCGGTCTTCGTTTATTTCTGCATGAAGTATGTCTGGCCGCCGGTCACACAGGCTCTGGCAGAACGTCAGAAGAAGATTGCAGATGGTCTGGATGCTGCCAGCCGTGCTACCCGTGACCTCGAACTGGCGCAGGAAAAAGCCACCGAGACTCTGCGGGAAAGCAAGGATGAAGCAGCACGCATCATTGAGCAGACCCATAAGCGCTCCAACCAGATGATCGAGGAAGCACGTGAAACTGCACGTGCGGAAGGCGAGCGTCTCGTTGCGCAGGCCCGTGCCGAAATCTCCCAGGAGATCAACCAGGCCAAGGACGAGCTCCGTGGTCAGGTCGCTGCTCTTGCAGTGGTCGGTGCCGAGCGCATCCTGGAATCCTCCATCGACGAAGCCAAGCACCGCGAGCTGATTGACAAGCTCGCTGCCGAGCTCTGAGGAGACTGATTCCATGGCTGAAACGTCTACCTCCACCGCGGCTCGCCCGTACGCCAAGGCGGCGTTCGAGTTTGCACGCGGCCAGCAGGCGCTAGAGGCCTGGTCCGGCATGTTGTCGACAGCGGCGCTCGTCGCTGTCGACGCAAACGTCAAGGCGGTGCTCGACAACCCCAAGCTCTCCACCGAGCACAAGGTTGGCACCTTCCTGGACGTGTGCGGTGAGGCGCTGGATGACAGCGCCCGCAACTTCATCCGGACTCTCGGTGAGCAGGACCGCCTTGCGGCCCTGCCCTCCGTGGCCGAATTGTTCGAGGCCCAGAAGGCCGAGCAGGAACAGCGTGTCGAGGTGACCCTGGTGTCTGCCTTTGCACTGGAGAGTGAGCAGGAAGAAAAGCTCGCCACTGCCCTGCGCAAGCGTCTGAACCGCGACATCTCCATTACCACTCAGGTGGATAGTACGCTGCTCGGCGGCGTCATCATCCGTGCCGGAGATACCGTCATTGACGGCTCCGTGCGCGGCAAGCTGGCCCGGCTTTCCGAAGCACTGAACTCCTGAGTCCGAGGGACATGGCATGCAGCAACTGAATCCTTCCGAGATCAGCGACATCATCAAGCAGCGTATCGAAAAGCTTGACGTCGCATCCGAAGCCCGTAATCAGGGCACCATCGTCAGCGTCTCCGACGGCATCGTGCAGATCCACGGCCTCGCAGACGTCATGTTCGGTGAGATGATTGAATTCCCGGGTGGCGTCTTTGGTATGGCGCTTAACCTTGAGCGCGACAGCGTCGGTGCTGTCGTTCTGGGTGACTACCTCCAGCTCGAAGAGGGCATGACCGCGCAGTGCACCGGTCGTATCCTCGAAGTGCCGGTAGGCCCGGAAATGGTCGGCCGTGTGGTCGACGCGCTGGGTAACCCGATTGACGGCAAAGGCCCGATCGACGCCAAGCTGACTGACGCGGTTGAGAAGGTCGCTCCGGGCGTCATCGCCCGTGAGCCGGTCGACCAGCCGGTGCAGACAGGTCTGAAGTCCATCGATGCCATGGTGCCGATCGGCCGTGGTCAGCGCGAGCTGATCATCGGTGACCGTCAGATTGGTAAGTCCGCCATCGCGATTGATGCCATCATCAATCAGAAGGGCAAGGGCATTACCTGCGTCTACGTCGCCGTCGGCCAGAAGCAGTCCACCATCGCCAACGTCGTGCGCAAGCTCGAAGAGCACGGCGCGATGGAACACACCATCATCGTCGCTGCTGGCGCTTCCGACCCGGCTGCCATGCTGTTCCTGGCACCGTACGCCGGTTGCACCATGGGTGAGTACTTCCGCGACCGCGGTGAAGACGCGATGATCGTCTATGACGATCTGACCAAGCAGGCATGGGCGTATCGTCAGATCTCCCTGCTGCTCAAGCGTCCGCCGGGCCGTGAAGCCTACCCGGGTGACGTCTTCTATCTCCACTCCCGTCTGCTTGAGCGTTCCGCACGCGTCAACGCCGATTATGTCGAGCAGTTCACCAAGGGTGAAGTGAAAGGCAAGACCGGCTCCCTGACTGCGCTGCCGATCATCGAGACCCAGGGTGGCGACGTGTCTGCGTTCGTTCCGACCAACGTGATCTCCATCACCGACGGTCAGATCTTCCTCGAGACCAGCCTGTTCAACTCCGGCATCCGTCCGTCCATCAACGCGGGTCTGTCTGTTTCCCGTGTCGGTGGTGCTGCTCAGACCAAGATCATCAAGAAGTTGGGTGGTGGTGTGCGTCTGGCACTGGCTCAGTACCGTGAGCTGGCAGCTTTCTCCCAGTTCGCCTCTGATCTGGACGAAGCGACCCGCAAGCAGCTCGAGCATGGTCAGCGTGTCACCGAGCTGATGAAGCAGAAGCAGTACTCTCCGATGTCCGTGGCCGACATGGCGATCTCGCTGTTCGCGGCCAACGAAGGCTACCTGGATGACGTCGACGTCGCCAAGGTGCTGGGCTTCGAGAAGGCGCTGCTGGACTTCATGCGCTCCGAGCACGCGGATCTTCTGGACAAGATCAATCAGTCCGGCGGCTACGATGACGAGATCAAGAATGGTCTCAAGGCTGGCGTCGAGAAGTTCAAGGCGACTCAAAGCTGGTAAGTGGCATGGCCCGGCCAGTCCGGGCCCTGTCGTTTCCCTTCGGGTGGCATGAATAAGGCAGATCGCTATGGCAGCTGCAAAAGAGATTCGCTCCCAGATCGGGAGCATCAAAAATACGCAAAAGATCACCAGCGCCATGGAAATGGTGGCTGCGTCCAAGATGCGTAAAGCGCAGGATCGCATGGCGGCCAGCCAGCCTTATGCTCATCAGATCCGCAAGGTTGTAGGACACATCGCCCGGGCCAACCCGGAATATCGCCATCCGTATCTGATGGAACGCGATGTGAAGCGTGTCGGTTATATCGTGGTCTCCAGTGATCGCGGCCTGTGTGGTGGCCTGAACGCCAATCTGTTCAAGGCTGTCACCAAGCATGCGAAGAGCTGGCGCGACCAGGGTGTCGAGGTGGACTTCTGTGCCCTCGGCTCCAAGGCCGGTACCTTCTTCCGCAACTACGGTGGCAACCTGCTTGCCGCCAAGTCCGGTCTCGGGGATTCCCCGGGCACCCAGGATCTGATCGGTAGCGTCAAGGCCATGCTGGACGCATTCGACGAGGGCAGCCTCGACCGTCTGTACGTGGTGTTCAACGAGTTCGTCAACACCATGACGCAGAAGCCGGTCGTGCGTCAGCTGCTTCCTCTCGAAGCTGATCTGAATGACGAAGAAACCGGTCCCACTACATGGGACTACCTGTATGAGCCGGATGCCGTCTCGTTGCTCGACAAGCTGCTCAAGCGCTATGTCGAGGCCCAGGTCTACCAGGCCGTGGTCGAGAACATCGCCTGCGAACAGGCAGCGCGAATGATCGCAATGAAGAGTGCGACCGATAACGCCGGCGACCTGATCGACGACCTTCAGCTGGTCTACAACAAGGCCCGCCAGGCAGCGATCACTCAGGAAATCTCCGAGATCGTATCCGGTGCCGCCGCCGTCTGATGACAGCGTGGCAACAGGCAAGCAGGTTTCAATCGCAGGTTTAAGAGGAACCAGGAATGAGCGGACGTATCGTACAAATCATCGGCGCGGTGATTGACGTCGAGTTTCCGCGGGACGCAGTGCCCAAGGTCTACGACGCCCTGAACGTCGCCGATAGCGAGACCGTACTCGAAGTCCAGCAGCAGCTGGGCGACGGCGTGGTCCGTACTATCGCAATGGGTTCGACCGAAGGCCTCAAGCGCAGTCTCGCAGTTGAGAGCACCGGTGCTCCGATCTCCGTGCCGGTCGGCACGGCGACTCTGGGTCGCATCATGAACGTGCTGGGTCAGCCGATCGACGAAGCTGGCGACGTGGGTGCTGAAGAGCACATGCCGATTCACCGTGCAGCCCCGAGCTTCGCGGAACAGGCAGCGTCCAGCGAGCTTCTGGAAACCGGCATCAAGGTCATCGACCTGGTCTGCCCGTTCGCCAAGGGCGGCAAGGTCGGTCTGTTCGGCGGCGCCGGTGTCGGCAAGACCGTCAACATGATGGAGCTGATCCGCAACATCGCCACCGAGCACAGCGGTTATTCCGTGTTCGCGGGCGTGGGTGAGCGTACTCGTGAAGGTAACGATTTCTTCCACGAAATGAAGGAATCCAACGTTCTCGACAAGGTTGCCCTGGTCTATGGCCAGATGAACGAGCCGCCGGGTAACCGTCTGCGCGTGGCACTGACCGGTCTGACCATCGCCGAGAAGTTCCGTGACGAAGGTCGTGACGTTCTGCTGTTCGTCGACAACATCTATCGTTACACCCTGGCGGGGACCGAAGTGTCCGCACTGCTGGGTCGTATGCCGTCCGCGGTAGGTTATCAGCCGACTCTGGCGGAAGAGATGGGCGTCCTGCAGGAACGCATCACTTCTACCAAGACAGGCTCGATCACTTCCGTGCAGGCCGTCTACGTCCCCGCGGATGACTTGACCGATCCGTCTCCGGCGACCACCTTCTCGCACCTTGACGCGACTGTCGTACTGTCCCGTCAGATTGCCGAGCTGGGTATCTATCCGGCCGTTGACCCGCTCGACTCCACCTCTCGTCAGCTCGACCCGCTGGTCGTTGGCGAAGAGCACTACAACACTGCCCGTAACGTTCAGGGTGTGTTGCAGCGCTACAAGGAGCTGAAAGACATCATCGCCATCCTCGGGATGGACGAGCTGTCTGACGAAGACAAGCAGACCGTGGCACGTGCGCGCAAGATCCAGCGCTTCCTGTCACAGCCGTTCTTCGTTGCGGAAATCTTCACCGGCGCGCCGGGCAAGTACGTGTCCCTCAAGGACACCATCCGCGGCTTCCAGGGTATCCTGGACGGCGAATATGACGCACTGCCGGAGCAGGCGTTCTACATGGTCGGCACCATCGACGAAGCTGTCGAGAAAGCCAAGGGCATGTAATTTCCCTGTTCAGGCATGAGGAAACAGGTATGGCTATGAGCGTCCATTGCGACATCGTCAGCGCTGAGAAAGGCATCTTTTCCGGCCTGGTCGAGCGTCTCGTGGCTGCCGGCAGCGAAGGTGACCTCGGCATCATGCCGGGTCACGCTCCGCTGCTGACCGAGCTGCAACCCGGCCCGATTCGCGTTCAGCGTCAGGGTGGGGCCGAGGAAATCTACTACGTCAGTGGCGGATTCCTCGAAGTGCAGCCGAACCTCGTTTCAGTCCTCGCCGACACCGCAGTACGTGCCGACGATCTGGATGAGGCGGCAGCCCAGGAAGCCAAGGAAGTGGCCTTGAAGGCCATGAACGACCAGGCTTCCGAACTGGAATACTCACGCGCCACGGCCGAACTGGCCGAGGCGATGGCCAAGCTGCGCACCGTGCAGCAGATGCGTCGTCACACGCGCTGAGATGCACTGGGCCATGACGGCCAGTGACAGGAAAGAGGCGACCTTCGGGTCGCCTTTTTTTGTGCTCGTCACCAGGGGATTACCCGTCTTGCCGCTGGGGTAGCCTGGCGCGATTCAAGGTTGAGCGTGCTCATCCGTCAGCACCTTGAGCGCTGAGCCGGTTGGCTGAGAGCTCTTGCGGGAGCACTGCTACTTTCTCGGGTCTGTTCTCGGCGACAGTCCCGTGGGTAAACCTCGTCACTGGCAGGTCACGGATCAGCTGCTATCATGGCGCCACTATTTTCAGGGCTTCAGGTATGAAGACCCGCTTTCTACAGGAGTTCACCGATGAGCAGCGCAGAGCGTACCGACGTCGTCATTCTTGCCGCAGGCCAGGGCACCCGCATGCGTTCCAAATTGCCGAAGGTGCTGCACCCGTTGGCAGGCAAGGCGATGGTGCGTCATGTGACTGACACCGCCGCAGGCCTGGACGGTGCGCATCTGAATGTCGTCATCGGTCATGGTGGTGAGCGCGTCCAGCAGCAGCTGGCCGATACCGGTGCCAGCTTCGCGGTGCAGGCAGAGCAGAAGGGCACCGGTCACGCCGTGGCCCAGTCACTGGACGCCATCGATGATGGCAAGGTGCTGATCCTGTATGGCGATGTGCCGCTGATTCGTCGCGAGACCCTCGAGGCGCTGCTGGCCGAAGTCAGTGAGCAGACCCTGGGCCTGCTGACGGTGATTCTGGAAGACCCGACAGGCTATGGCCGTATCGTGCGTGACGCCGAAGGCCGCGTCAGCGCCATCGTCGAGCACAAGGATGCCACACCGGAGCAGCTGGCCATCCAGGAAGGCAACACCGGTATTCTCGCCACCACCGGTGCCCAGCTCAAGCGCTGGTTGCCGGCGCTGTCCGCCGACAATGCTCAGGGCGAGTACTACCTGACCGACATCATCGCCATGGCAGCCAGCGAAGGCGTCAACATCGCCACCGCCCAGCCGGCGGCGGTCGAGGAAGTGCAGGGCGTCAACAATCGCCTGCAGCTGGCCGATCTCGAGCGTGCCTTCCAGCGTCGTGAGGCCAACCGCCTGATGACCGAAGGCGCCAGCCTGGCCGATCCGTCACGCATCGACGTGCGCGGCAAGCTGACCATCGGCACTGACATCAGCATCGATGTCGGCTGCATCTTCGAAGGCGACGTCACCCTGGCGGATGATGTGGTCATCGGCGCCCACTGCGTGATCCGCAACGCCACCATCGGTGCCGGTGCCAACATCGCGCCGCACAGCGTCATCGACGGCGCCGTGCTGGAAGGCGACAACAACGTCGGTCCGTTCGCGCGTCTGCGTCCGGGCACCGAGCTTGCGCGTGGCGCACGCATCGGCAACTTCGTCGAGACCAAGAATGCCCAGGTCGGTGTCGATGCCAAGATCAATCACCTGAGCTATGTCGGCGATGCCACCCTCGGTGAGGCCGTCAATGTCGGCGCCGGCACCATCACCTGCAACTACGATGGTGCCAACAAGTTCCGCACCGAAATCGGCGCCAATGCCTTCATCGGCTCCAACTCGGCGCTGGTGGCACCGCTCAAGATCGGTGCCGGTGCCACCGTGGGTGCCGGCTCTACCTTGAGCCGCGATGTCGCCGAGGGCGCGCTGAGCGTGGCGCGTGGCAAGCGTATCGACAAGCCGGAATGGCCGCGTCCGACCAAGAAGTGATCGGCTGCAGTGATCGGCAGTAGTGGTAGTGATGCTTGCCCCTGAGGGGAGATGAGCATCACCGGCGGGGAGGCACCGACAGGTGTCTCCCCGTTTTTCGTCACGGCCGGTTGTGCTGGACGACCTGCCGGGAGTGAATCGCCTCATCCTCTAGCGTCTTTCACTTGATGTTTCGATTCATCTCTCTTATCTTTCGGTTCGAAACTTTATGGGAGTCCCCGATGTCAAAGCGACTGACACCACAACGGCGTCACCAGATCCTTGATCAGCTGGCGCGTGACGGTGAGGTCAGTGTCGAGGCACTGGCGCGGGAGCTTGCCACCTCGGAGGTCACCATCCGCAAGGACCTGGCCTTCCTCGAGAAGAGTGGCCTGCTGCTCAGACGCTATGGCGGCGCCGTGGCCATGCCGCGTGAGCTGCTGGTGCATGACGAGCCGGTCAGCGCCGCCAAGCAGGCCATCGCCCGTCTCGCCGCGAGCCGTATCCGCGCGCACCAGCGCATCATCATCGACAGCGGCACCACCACGGTGGTGTTGATTCCCGAGCTTAAGGGCCGGGATGACCTGATCGTGATGACCAACTCGCTGAGCGTGGCCAATGCCATCCGCGAGCTGGAAAACGAGCCGGTGCTGCTGATGACCGGTGGTACCTGGGACCCGCACTCCGATTCCTTCCAGGGGCAAGTGGCGGAGCAGGTGCTGCGCAGCTATGACTTTGATCAGGTGTTTCTCGGCGCGGATGGTCTCGATCTCGAGCGTGGCACCACCACCTTCAACGAGCTGATCGGCCTGTCGCGCGTGATGGCCGAGGTGTCGCGTGAAGTGGTGGTAATGGCGGAATCCCACAAGCTGGGCCGCCGCATTCCCAACCTGGAGCTGGCCTGGTCCAGCGTCAGTACCCTGATAACCGATGACGCGTTGCCTGATGCTGCGCGTGACCAGATTCGTGCTCATGGCGTCGAGGTGTTGATCGCCCCGCTCATCGAGCCAGCAACTGCATAAGGAGATCGCTCATGTGTGGCATCGTCGGCGCCGTCGCCAGTCGTAACGTCCAGAACATCCTGCTCGAGGGCCTGCACCGCCTCGAATACCGTGGCTACGACAGTGCGGGCATGGCCGTCCTCTCCGAAGAAGGTCGCCTGAACCGCGTGCGCGCGCTGGGCAAGGTCGGGGCGCTGCAGAGCCGCCTCGAGGAAGCCCCGCTCAAGGGCCGTGTCGGCATCGCGCACACCCGTTGGGCCACCCATGGCGCGCCGAGCGAAGCCAATGCCCACCCGCACCAGTCCGGCGATAGCCTGGCCGTGGTTCACAACGGCATCATCGAGAATTACGAGACCCTCAAGCGCGAGCTGGAAGGCCAGGGGTATGTCTTCACCTCCGAGACGGACACCGAGGTGGTCGCCCACCTGCTGGCGCGGGAATACACCCTGAGTCAGGACCTTCTGACCGCGGTGCAGAAGGCCGTGGCGCTGCTCGATGGCGCCTTCGCGCTGGGCGTGGTGCATCGTGCCCAGCCAGACGTGCTGATCGGCGCGCGTCAGGGCAGCCCGCTGGTGATCGGTGTCGGGATCGATGAGCACTTCCTGGCCTCCGATCAGCTGGCGCTGCTGCAGGTCACCGATCGCTTCATCTACCTGAAGGAAGGCGATCTGGTGCGCATGACCGCCGAGCAGATCGAGATCTTCGAGCAGGGCGAGCGTCTGGTCACCGAGGCCAACGAGCGTCCGGTGCAGACCTTCGAGCACGCGCAGGATGCCGCTTCCAAGGGCGATTATCGTCACTTCATGCTCAAGGAAATCCACGAGCAGTCGCGTGTGCTGGCCGCCACGCTGGAAGGCCGCCTGAACGGTGATCACGTGCTGGTGCGCAGCTTCGGCAGCGAGGCGGAAAACCTCTTCCGCCAGGTCAAGCAGGTGCAGATCGTCGCCTGTGGTACCAGCTACCACGCCGGCATGGTCGCGCGTTACTGGATCGAGCGTCTGGCCGGCATTCCGGCGGCGGTCGAGGTTGCCTCCGAGTTCCGCTACCGTCCGGTGGTGGTAGCCGATGGCACCCTGTTCGTCACTCTGTCCCAGTCCGGCGAGACCGCCGATACGCTGTCCGCGCTGCGTTATGCCCAGTCGCTGGGTGGCTTCCTCGGCAGCCTGGCGATCTGCAACGTCCCGGGCAGCTCGCTGGTGCGGGAATCAGACCTCAGCCTGATGACCATGGCCGGCCCGGAAATCGGCGTCGCCTCCACCAAGGCCTTCACCACCCAGCTGGTCGGCCTGATGCTGCTGACACTGTCGCTGCGTCGTGTGCGTGGCGGTGATGAGGCCGGTGAAGCCGAGGTGGTGCGCGAGCTGCGTCAGCTGCCGTCGCTGGTCACCAAGGCACTGGCCATGGACAGCGAGATCGAGCGTCTCTCCGAGGCCTTCGCCGACAAGCACAATGCGCTGTTCCTCGGGCGTGGTACCCAGTTCCCCATCGCACTGGAAGGCGCGCTCAAGCTCAAGGAAATCTCCTACATCCACGCCGAGGCCTATCCGGCGGGTGAGCTGAAACATGGCCCGCTGGCACTGGTCGATGCCGACATGCCGGTAGTGGCGGTGGCACCGAACGACGAGCTGCTCGAGAAGCTCAAGTCGAACCTGCAGGAAGTGCGCGCGCGTGGCGGCGAGCTTTACGTGTTCGCTGACGAGAACATCAGCCTTGAAGAGAGCGAAGGCGTGCGCGTGCTGCGCATGCCGCATGTCAGCGAAGTGCTGGCGCCGATTCTCTACACCCTGCCGCTGCAGCTGCTGTCCTATCACGTCGCCGTGCTCAAGGGCACCGATGTCGATCAGCCGCGCAACCTGGCCAAGAGTGTCACGGTCGAGTAATTTGCGATGCAAGACGGCTGCGCCATATCTGGCGCAGCAGCAGATGAGCCCAGTCTCATTGTGCCAACGGCAGCCTCAGGGCTGCCGTTTTTGGTATCCTGTGCGCCTGCCTTCTTATCCTCTTCCGTCCGCTGCGCGTTCATCGCCCGGCGCACGCACGTGACCTGCCATGACTGATCGCGACGCATCGCTTACCCGCCTCAACAAGTTCATCAGCGAAACGGGCTTCTGCTCGCGGCGCGAGGCCGACCGTTACATCGCCGATGGGCGAGTGACCATCAATGGGGTGGTGCCGGAGATGGGCACCAAGGTGGCGCCGGGCGATGAGGTGCTGGTCAATGGCAAGCCATTGAAAGCCAAGCAGGAAGCGGTCTACCTGGCCTTCAACAAGCCAGTGGGCATCACCTGTACCACCGAGCGCCATGTCGATGGCAACATCATCGATTACATCGGTCATCCCAAGCGCATCTTCCCGATCGGTCGCCTCGACAAGCCCTCCGATGGCCTGATCTTCCTGACCAGTGACGGCGATATCGTCAACAAGATCCTGCGTGCCGGCAATGCCCACGAGAAGGAATACGTGGTGCGGGTCGACAAGCCGATCAACGGCGACTTCCTCAAGCGCATGGCCGCTGGCGTGCCGATTCTGGACACCATCACCCAGCCGTGTCGCATCGAGCAGATCTCGACCTATGTGTTCCGCATCATTTTGACCCAGGGCCTCAACCGTCAGATCCGTCGCATGTGTGAGGCGCTGGGCTATGAGGTCTTCAAGCTCAAGCGGGTGCGCATCATGAATGTCAGCCTGGACGGGCTGGGAGTCGGCGAATGGCGGTATCTCACCCAGCGCGAGATGGCGGATATCCAGCAGATGATCGAGGGCTCCAGCGGCACTGAGGAAGCCTCGCGCCTGGCGGCGGCACCGCCTCCTTCCCAGCATGCGACGGCCGCGCGCCATCAGCGCGCCGCCCAGGATACGGACGCTGGGCGGCGTAGCGGGACTCGGCGTCAGGAAGGCGGCAAGAGCGGCTCCGGCCAGCGCGACACACGTCAGCGCAGCTCAGATCAGCGCAGCCCTGATAAACGCGAGACACGTCAGCGCGGTGCTGGTCAACGCCATCCGGGCCAGCGTTCAGGCACTCCTCAGGCAGGAGCCAAGCAAGAGGGTGCAGGGCGTCGCGAGCGTTCTGACGAGCGCACCACGGGTCGTGGCAATCAGGAAGGCAGAAGCGACGGCAGTAATTCCAGCAGGAATGCCACCAAGAGTGCGGGCGGCGCCGGCAAGCTTGCCAGCGGCCTCAAGCCGCGCACGCGTGGCAATGCCAGTGATGGCCGCAATGAGCGTGGCGCGGCCAACAACAAGGGCTCTGCCAACAGCAAGACCTCTGCCAACAAGGGCGGCAGCAGCAAGAGTTACGGCAACACGAGCTCGGGGAAAAACAGCCCGACTGGCAAGGGCGCCTCGTACAAGGGCGGCGGTTCTTCCAACGGGGGACGCGGTCGCCGCTAGTGAGCCGTCTGCACCTGCTTGTCATGCGCCGGTGAGGCAGGCTGTGCGGTCTGAGGCGTGCGGCGATGGTAGCGGCCCAGCACGAAGGACAGTGTCGCGAATGCCAGCGCCGAACAGATGACCTGTGGCCAGGGGTAGACCAGCGCGGCGATCGCGATCAGCAGCAGGTCGAAGGCGAAGGTGGTGCGACCGGCATGGATGCCGAAGCGTCGCTCCAGATGCAGCGCCAGAATGTTCAGGCCGCCCAGCGAGGCGTTCTCGCGAAACAGCAGCGTGATGCCCAGGCCGATCAACAGGCCTGCGGCAATCGCCGCGACCGGCAGGCTGACGGCACCCAGCGGCAAGCTGACCGCCAGCACATCGGACAGCACGGAGAGCAGGCTGACGCAGCCCAGCGTGCGCAGGGTGAAATTCAGCCCCAGCTGTTTCCAGGCTAGGCCGTAGAAGGGCAGGTTGATCAGGAAGAACAGGCTGCCGAAGCTCAGTGCTGTCAGGTCGGCACCCAGCAACGACATGCCGGCAGTGCCACTGACCAGCAGGCCACCGGCCTGCAGCAGGCGTACGCCGAGCGCCACCAGCAGGCAGCCCTCGATGAGCGTGATCAGGCTGCGCAGGGTGATGGCATTTGCCGCGCGAGAGCGGCTACCGCTGGCGCGCAGAATGAGTCGTTGGAAAGCAGTCATGACAGGCTCCGGGGTATGGGCAGTCAACAAGAGTGTCTTCCGGCGCGGCTTGTGGCTGGCTGGAAGCGGAGTCAGGGCGGTGGGTGGACCGCCTGCTGACGTGTCATGCAGGATGCGGACCATAGCATGCCGTGATGACAGTTTTTATTGTGCTTACGTCGCTCTGCCAGACGATATTCTTCGGCTTATTGGCTCTTTGACCCTTATATTCCTCTAGTTCTGGCCTCTTCATGCACCATTTTCATGCAGCCTCCGCACCGTCGGATGCCTCGCACTCGGCGGGGCATCTTCATCTCGGACTCGCGATGTGGGCCAATGATGACTGGCGCGGCAGCCTGTTGCCGGGCAGCGGCCCGCGGGAACATCTGGCGGATTACGCCCGGATCTTCGATAGCGTCGAGGGCAATACCAGCTTCTATGCCCAACCCACGCCTGCTGCCATCGCCAGCTGGGCACGTCAGGCGCCGGCCAATTTTCGCTTCTGCTTCAAGTTGCCGGGCCGACTGACTCATGAATTGCGCCTGCAGGGCATCGAGCACGAGCTGGCGGAATTTCTCGATTGCCTGGCGCCGATAAAGGACCGCCTCGGTCCGATCATGATTCAGCTGCCGCGTGACCTCGGGGCGGAAGTCCTGCCACGCCTCGAGCAATTCCTGCAGTCGGTGAAGGGAGCAGGGCTTGCCTGGTCGGTGGAGCCCCGCGACCCGGTATTCTTCGCCAAGGGCGAGGCGGAACGACAGTTGAATCGCTTGTTGATAACTCACGCAGTCGATCGCGTGATGCTGGATGTGCGTCCACTCTTCAGTGGCCCCACCACCGCGCATCCGGGCCTTGCGGTGGCGCGCTCGGAAAAGCCTCACCGCCCATTGCATGTGTTCTCCAGCGGACAACATCCCGTGGTGCGCTTCATCGGTCATTACGATGAAGCCACCAACCGGGCACTGTTCGCTCCTTGGATAGAGCGACTTTTCTTGTGGATAAGTCAGGGGAAAAGCCCGTTTCTCTTTGTGCATACACCGGACAACAAGGCAGCGCCCGCGCTGGCACGCCTGTTGGCCAATCAGGTGCTGGCGAAACTGGACCGCCCCTTGATCGGGGCCTTCCCGGGAGAGGGGCAGGGCAGCCTGTTCTGACGCTCCACCTGGCCGTGAGGTTTCTCCTGTGAGGCCATGGTCTGATGGTGGCTTGCTGGCAGATGGCCCCTCAATCGAGTAGCTTTAGCCACATGTTGCCGTTACCGCGGCGATATTTACCGGAGATGGGCAGTCTGCCCGTTCCGGCGTGCCTATCGGCACTTGCCTGTCATTCCCCACGACCTACCCGGTCAGCGTGAATGCCGGGAGCACCACAGCAGTGATCCTGCGACGCCATCGTGTTGGCCACGGATGATCCGTCCGCATTGGCAGCATGATGCAACAAGCACAACAAGGTGCCCGAAGTCGCTACCAGCGACTGGCACCCTCGCGACGAATCAGGGATTCACATGTCATCCAAACCGCATTCCCACGCACAGTGGTCTTCTCGCCTGGCCTTTACCCTGGCTGCCGTCGGTTCATCCGTCGGTCTGGGCAATATCTGGAAATTCCCCTACATGACAGGTGAGAGCGGCGGCGGTGCCTTCGTCCTCGTCTATCTGATCTGCATCCTGCTGATCGGTCTGCCGATCCTGATGTCGGAATGGCTGCTGGGTCGTCTGGGGCAGAAGAACCCCATCTCGACCATGAGCCACATCAGTGCCCGGCTCAAACGCAGTCCCGCCTGGGTCTTGATCGGGGTGGCCGGCGTGCTCGGCGCCTACCTGATCCTGTCCTTCTACAGCGTCATCGGCGGCTGGGCGCTGGCCTTCATCGCCGACGCGGCCAGTGGCAGTTTCGAAACCCTGACCTCTGACACGGCCGGTAGCCTGTTCGGCGGTCTGCTGGGGGACCCGACCACACTGCTGGCCTGGCACAGTGCCTTCATGCTGATGGTGATCCTGGTCGTGGCCGGCGGGGTCGCCGGTGGCCTGGAGCGTGCCGCCAAGATCCTGATGCCGCTGCTGGCGGTGATGTTGATCGTGCTGGTCGGCTACGCCGCCACCACCGATGGCTTCGCTGATGCCGCTGCCTGGCTGCTGACGCCGGACTTCTCCAAGCTCGACAAGGATGGCGTGCTGGCGGCCATGGGGCATGCCTTCTTCACCCTGTCACTGGGCATGGGCATCATGATGGCCTACGGCTCCTACCTGTCCGATGACGTCAACATCGGGCGCACCGCGCTGGTCGTGGTGGTGCTGGATACCGTCATCGCCCTGCTGGCCGGTCTGGCCATCTTCCCGGTGGTGTTCTCCAACGGCCTTGACGCTGCCGCGGGCCCGGGCCTGATCTTCCAGACCCTGCCGCTGGCCTTCGGTCACATGCCGGGCGGTGAAGTCTTCGGCGTGGTGTTCTTCGTGCTGCTGGTATTCGCGGCCTGGACCTCGGGCATCTCGCTGCTGGAGCCCATCGTCGAATGGCTGGAAGAGAAGACGCCAATGTCGCGCGTCGGCTCGGCCTGGGTCGCGGGTATCGCCACCTGGCTGCTGGGCATCGCCACCATCCTGTCCTTCAACCTGTGGAGTGACGTGGCGCCGCTGGGCATGTTCGCCAAGTTCGAAGGCATGACCATCTTCGACCTGCTCGACTACGCGACCAGCAAGCTGATGCTGCCGCTGACCGGTCTGGCGACCATCGTCTTCGTCGGCTGGTTCATGGGCCGTGACGAGGTGCGCAGCCAGCTCAACATGAGCGACTCGGCCTTCTCGCTGTGGAGCTTCGTGGCGCGCTATATCGCCCCGATCGGTGTGGTCGTGGTGTTCGCGTCCAGCCTGTAGGTCTCGTGAGATCTCGAGAGATATAGAGAGATCTCGTGAAACACTTGCCATGACATGCCTCAGGTCTGTCATGGCAGGCAATGCGAAAGGCCCGCCATCCGGCGGGCCTTTCCTGTTTCTGAGCCTGGAGAATCTCAACCCGGTCGCGCGCTTGCCTGGCAGGCGTCATGGCTGGGTAGCGCTGCGCTGCGTGGCCGTCGTCTGTCATGCGTTTGACGTAGAAGATTCATCCTTCCCGAGAGGAAAAGTCGCCAGCAGGTGTGAGCCTGGTTTCAGGTATTGAGAGGCGCATGACGGCGGATGTGCACTGAAATGGTGCATCAAGGATGATGGCGGCACGCGATAGAGGAGAAATGTGACAAACAAAAGAAGAGCGGTGGGGCGGAAAATGAGGTGAGAAAAAACGAATATTTCGGGATTGATGAGCAGGACACCGGGCATGACAGCGCAGAAGAGACTTCAGTCAGGGGTGATGATGCTGAAATTGCGCGAGAGGGGGGGTACGACCATGCTCGAAAGAGATGGTGGAGGGTGTCGCATGGAGCCCGAACCCTGGCGGATCAGAGCGTGAAAACATCACTGATCGGCGGGGAGCGTATCGCCTCCCCGCCTGGAATCAGTGGGTGTCGATATCGCTTTCAGTATCCATTTCCAGCACTTCGATGTCGCTTAAATCCTCGCTTAGGCGCTTGATTTCGTTGTGCAATTCTATTCCACGTCGGGCGCGGAGATGGCGGACTGCGCTTTGTTTCTTGCGGGCCTGATGTTCGTCGGCACCGAGAGTCATGAAAATATCGAGAAGCTCTTTCTTGAGCGTATCTACCTGCTCTGAATTACGCATGATTCGACCTCCATGGCATCCAAAGGATGTGGGCTTTCACTGGCGCCACACCGTTTTACTATAGCTCACTTGACAAAATTGTGACTATCGCCTGCCTGTGCAGGCGACACCCCTGGGGGGATGACGTAAGCTCAGGCATGCCCATGAAGTCTGCAAGGAGTGTGCCGTGAGCCATGCCATCTTCGACGACCTGAGGAGCCGGATGGAGAATTTCCGCCGCTCTGAACAAAAGGTCGCACGCTATGTCCTTCGCCATCCGGAGGAAGTGATTCACATGCGGATCGTCGATCTGGCCAGCGAGTCATCGGTCAGTGAGCCGACGGTCGTGCGTTTCTGTCGGGCAATGGGCTTTGCCGGCTTTCAGGATTTCAAGCTGCAGCTGGCGCAACGCCTCGCCACCGGCACCCAGTTCGCCCAGTTCTCCATGAATGACTCCGACAGCGTGGCCGAGTTCTCGCACTCGCTGTTCGATTCCACCATCGGCACCCTGCTGTCGGTGCGTGACCGTCTGGACGCCGAAGCCGTCGCGCGCGCCATCCACTCGCTGGCCTCCGCCAGCCGGGTCGAGTTCTACGGCTATGGTGCCTCGGGTGCCGTGGCTCACGATGCCCAGCACAAGTTCTTCCGCCTGCAGATTTCCACCGCCGCCTACACCGACCCGCACATGCAGAACATGTCAGCGGTGACGCTGGGGCCGCGCGACGTGGTGGTGGCCATCTCCCAGACCGGCCGCACCAAGGCGCTGATCGCCAGCGTGCGTCTGGCGCGTGACGCCGGCGCGACCGTCATCGGGCTGTGCCCGAGTGGCTCGCCACTGGCGGATGAAGTCACGCTGCCGCTGCATATCGATGTGCACGAAGACACCGAGATCTACACCCCGATGAGCTCGCGTATCGCGCACCTGGTGATCGTCGATACGCTGGCGGTCGGTGTCGCCAAGGCGCGCGGACCCAAGCTCAAGGAGCAGCTGGAGGCGGTCAAGAAGAGCCTCGCCACCCTGCGCATCGACGACCACGACTTCGATACCCACTGAGCACCGCCCGGGCGTCATCTGTCTTGAAGGCAAGTGCAAGGAACCTATGTGCAAGGAAGGCCGGTGCAGGGAAGAGCAGGGCAGGCCGCTGTGATAAGGTGGATGCCTGAACAGGGGCAGCGAATCTCACGCTGCTCCGCTCCTCGACTCCTCTGCCCTGTGGTGAGCCCTGCATGTCCGAATCGCCCCTCCTCGATCACCTCAACACGCATCAGCGTGAGGCCGTGTCCGCGCCGCCGGGCAACATGCTGGTACTGGCGGGGGCCGGTTCCGGCAAGACCCGCGTGCTGGTTCACCGCATCGCCTGGTTGATGGACCAATACCAGTTCTCGCCCTACGCCATCCTGTCGGTGACCTTCACCAACAAGGCCTCGCGGGAGATGCGCACGCGTCTCGAGGCGCTCAATGGCAGCAGCCTGCGCCACATGTGGGTCGGCACCTTCCACTCCATCAGTCACCGTCTGCTGCGCACCCACTGGCAGGAGGCGCGCCTGCCCGAGCACTTCCAGATCATCGACAGCGATGACCAGCTGCGCATGGTCAAGCGGCTGCTCAAGGAGCACAACGTCGATGACGAGCGCTGGCCGCCCAAGCAGGTCCAGTACTTCATCGCCGGCTGCAAGGAGGAAGGTCTGCGCGCCCATCAGGTGCAGACCCATGGCGATGCCTACATGGGCAAGATGGTCGAGATGTATGAGCTCTATCAGCTCGCCTGTGAACGCGGCGGCCTGGTCGATTTCGGCGAGCTGCTGCTGCGCTCGCTGGAGCTGCTGCGCGATACGCCGCATCTGCTGGCGCATTACCGCGAGCGCTTCGCCCACCTGCTGGTCGACGAGTTCCAGGATACCAACACCCTGCAGTACGCCTGGCTGAAGCTGCTGGCCGGTGATCGCGAGTGCATGACCGTGGTCGGCGATGATGACCAGTCCATCTACGGCTGGCGTGGCGCGCGGGTCGAGAACATCCAGCGCTTCACCGAGGAGTTCGCCAACACCCGCGTGGTGCGTCTGGAGCAGAACTACCGCTCCTCCAGCGCCATTCTGGAAGCCGCCAACGCCCTGATCAGCCACAACGGCGGGCGCATGGGCAAGGAGCTGTGGACCGACAGCGGTCGCGGCGAGCGCATTCGTGTCTATGCCGGCTTCAATGACATCGACGAGTCGCGCTACATCGCCGACACCATCCGTGAACTGGTCAATGAGCATGGCTACAGCCGCGACGAGATCGCGATCCTGTATCGCTCCAACGCCCAGTCACGCGTGCTGGAGGAGACGCTGATCCGCCAGGGCATGCCGTATCGCATCTATGGCGGTCAGCGCTTCTACGAGCGTCTCGAGATCAAGAACGCGCTCGCCTATCTGCGTCTGATGAACAACCGCGAGGACGATGCCGCCCTGGAGCGCGTGATCAACGTGCCGGCGCGCGGCATCGGAATGCGCACCGTCGAGCAGCTGCGCGAGCGCGCACGCTACGGCAACCTGACCATGTGGCAGGCGATGAGCGATGCGGTCTCCGATGGCGCCCTCAAGGGACGCGCCGCCACCGCCGTGCGAGCCTTCGCCGACATCATCGATGGCCTCGACAACGACACCGCCGGCATGGCGCTGCATGAGCTGGTCGAGCACGTCATCCACGTCTCGGGCCTGCGTGAGCATCACGCCGCCGAGAAGGGCGAGAAGGGCCAGGCGCGCCTCGAGAACCTCTCGGAGCTGGTCAACGCCTGCCGCGCCTTCAGTCAGGGCGAGCGCATGGACCCGGAAGCCCCCAGCGAAGGGGCCGAGGCGCTGGAACCCTTCCTCGCCGAAGCCGCGCTGGATGCAGGCGATCACGAAGCCGCCGAAGGCGAGGAATGCGTGCAGATGATGACGCTGCACTCCGCCAAGGGGCTCGAATTCCCGGTGGTATTCGTCGCCGGGGTCGAGGAGGGGCTGTTCCCGCACAAGATGTCGCTGGAGGAGCCGGGGCGTCTCGAGGAAGAGCGTCGCCTGTGCTACGTCGGTGTCACCCGCGCCATGCAGCGCCTCTACCTGACCTACGCCGAGCTGCGTCGCATGCACGGCAAGGAGACCTTCCAGCGGCCGTCGCGCTTCCTGCGTGAATTGCCGGAAGAGCTGATGGAAGAGGTGCGTCTGCGTGGTCAGGTCTCGCGTCCGGTCTCGACCCAGCGCGCCACGCCGAATCGTCGTCCTTCCGGTCCGCGTCAGGAGAGTGTCGAGGCCAATGGCGACATGCCGGCACTCTCGCTCGGCAGCCTGGTGCGGCATCCGCTGTTCGGAGAAGGCGTGGTCATCAATGCCGAAGGCCAGGGCGAGCGAGCGCGCGTGCAGATCAGCTTCGAGGGCGAAGGCGACAAGTGGCTGGTGCTGGGCTTTGCCAAGCTGGAAGTGCTGAGCTGATCCTGCATTGATGGCAGACGCAGCCATGAGGCGCTGACAGCAGGCGCTGGCAAGAAGTGAAAAGCGGAGCAGGGGGGCGGTGTTCGTGCACCATTACGGCCTTGGTGCAGTTGTGGGCCATCCATGGGTCGCGGCATAGTGGCAGACAATCTGCTGTCTAGATGCCGCGTCATGCATTGCCCACAACTCGAACAAGGAATGTCCCATGCAACGCCGCCGTTTTCTCTCTGCTCTTGGGGCCGGTGCTGCCGGTCTCGCCGCCGCGCCTTTCGTGTCCACCGCCAATGCCGCCGAGGGCGAGACCATCCACTGGAAGATGGTCACTTCCTGGCCGAAGAACTTCCCGGCACTGGGCACCGGTGCCAATGAATTCGCCAGCCTGATCGGTCAGCTCTCCGGTGGTCGCCTGCAGGTCAAGGTCTATGGCGCCGGCGAGATGGTGCCGGCGCTGGAAGTCTTCGATGCCGTGTCCTCCGGTACCGCCCAGATGGGCCACTCGGCCTCCTACTACTGGAAGGGCAAGGTGCCCGCGGCCCAGTTCTTCACTGCGGTGCCCTTCGGCATGAACACCACCGAGACCAACGCCTGGCTGTATCACGGCGATGGCATGAAGCTGTGGGACGAGATCTACTCGCGCCACAACCTCAAGCCGCTGGCGGTGGGCAACACCGGCACCCAGATGGCCGGCTGGTTCAACAAGGAAGTGAATAGCCTCGAGGACATGAAGGGCCTGAAGATCCGCCTGCCGGGGCTGGCGGGCGAAGTGATGAATCGCATCGGCGCCAGCGCGGTCAATCTGCCGGGCAGCGAGATCTTCACCGCGATGGAAACCGGCGTGATCGATGCCACCGACTGGGTCGGCCCCTACAATGATCTGGCCTTTGGCCTGCATCAGGTGGCCAAGTATTATTACTCGCCGGCCTGGAACGAGCCTTCCGCCATCCTCGAAGGCACCGTCAATCTCGAGGCCTGGCAGGCATTGCCGGAAGACCTGCAGCAGGTGGTGATTCAGGCGGCCAGAATCGCCAATCACGCCATGGTGGATGAATTCGCGCTGCGCAACGCCACCGCGCTGACCTCGCTGGTCGAGGAGCACGGTGTGGAGCTGCGTGAATTCCCCCAGGACGTCTATGCGGCGCTGTTCGATGCCTCCAACGAGGTGCTGGACGAGTTCATCGCCAAGGATGAGGACGCCAGGCGCGTCTATGAGTCCTACCGCGCCTTCCAGCAGCAGGTCGCCCCCTGGTCGCGTATCGGTGAGCAGGCCTATCTGGATGCGCGTGGACGGGTGCTGGGCGAAGCCTGAGCGAGTCTCTTTCCGACTGCCTGCCGGACTGCCTGCTTGACTGTGTAACGAAAAAGCCGCCCCTGAGGGCGGCTTTTTCTTGGCGTGTGGCTGACAGGAAGAGAGGGGAGGCGCCAGGCTCAGTCCTGCTCAGGATCAGTCCTGCTCCTCGATGATGGCGGTGCTGGCCTGCTCCGGTACGGCACGGATGCGGCCATTGTCATCGAGTGCCACCATCACGTAGCAGGCTTCGGTCACCTTGGTCAGTGCGTGTTGATTGCGCTCCTGCGGCGGGCGGATCCAGACCTCGACGGAGAGCCTGATCGAACTGCGCCCGACCTCGGCCACCTGAGTGAAGATATTGACCACCGAGCCGATTCGCACCGGCGACAGGAAATCGAGGCCTTCGACGGCCACGGTGGCAGTGCGTCCGTGGGCGACGCGCCCGGCGGCCAGCTCGCAGGCCTCGTCCATGCGGTGCATCAGCCAGCCGCCGCTGATGTCGCCATAGAGATTGGTGTCCTGGCGTTGGGCGATCAATTTGAGCGTCAGTGTGCCGTTCGGCGTCGGGATATCATCCAGAGCTTGCATGTCATGACTCGCTATCTTGTTGTTATAAAATGGTCATTTCATTTCTGCACCCTTGCGTCTGAAAAGGTGCGTCTTTTGGCGCAGGGCGCTGCCTTGCACAGGGCGCCTCCTTGTACAGGGCACTGCCTTGCACAGGGGGCCTTATACAGGGGACTTCGGCAATCGCCGAGAAAAGTCACCGGGTGCCATCGATAGCATCAGCGCGACGCAGACCATGGCGGATGAGCCGCAGCGGCTTCATCATCTCCTGTATCCTACTCCGGCGGACAAAGCACTGTCCTCACTGACAAGGGACTGTCAGGAGATTTTTTGCGCTGCAGCATGGAGTATCGTTCCTCAACGCAGCAATGACGGATACTCGCTGTCTTTCGCCATGCTGCACGGGCCGCCTTGATCCACCGTCGCATGCCCGTCGCCACGGGCGTGGCAAGCCGTGGCCAGCACCGTGTCGCATCGTCATCTTGTTCATTCTCTGGTGGGAAGTCGCCATGTCAGTTTCCGTCGGGTCGCTTGTCCGTTCAGGCTTTCGCGCCGTGTTCGCGCCACGTCGCGGGTCATCCGTGTCCTCCTCATATGTGTCCTCCTCATATGTGTCCTCCTCATGCGTGCCCCGCCTGCGCTCAGGGCTGCCGTCGTTGCGGCTGATGTCGCTTGCCTGCCTGCTGGGGCTCTCGACGCTCTCGGCTCCGGCACTGGCCGACAAGGTGCCTGAATATCGCCCGGTGTCCGGGGTGGTGGGCAACCTGACGGCGGTGGGCTCCGATACCCTGTCGGTGCTGGTGACGCGCTGGGCTGCCCAGCTGCGCCGCTATCATCCGGGGGTGCGCGTGCAGCTGCAGGCCGCGGGCTCCTCGACGGCACCGCCGGCATTGATCGCCGGCACCACTCGCATCGGCCTGATGTCGCGCCCGATGAGCGATCAGGAGCGTCAGGACTTCACGCGTGAATTCGGCTATCCGCCGCTGGGTGTGCCCGTGGCGCTGGATGCGATGGGCATCATCGTGCATCGCAGCAATCCGCTGGAGGAGATCAGCATCGCGCAGCTGGATGCCATCTTCTCCGCCACGCACAACTGTGGTGGCCAGGCAGCCAATCGCTGGGGCCAGCTCGGGCTGAGCGATGAGTGGAATGACCGCCAGATCACGCGCTTCGGGCGCAGTGCCACCTCGGGCACCTACGGCGCCTTCCGCCGTATCGCGCTGTGCGATGGTGACTTCCGCCTCGATGTCAGCGAACAGCCGGGCTCGGCCTCCATCATCGGTGCGGTGGGCTCCTCGCCCAATGGCATCGGCTATGCCAGCTTCAGCACCTCTTCGCCGCTGGTGAAACAGCTGTCCGTCAGCCGTGAGGCGGGCGGCCACGCCGTCTTCCCGAGCCGGGCCAGCATTCGTGATGGCCGCTATCCGCTGACCCGCGCGCTGTACATCTACGTCAATCGCGTGCCTGACGAGCCGCTCCCGGCGCTGGAGCAGGCCTTCCTGTCATTGATCATGTCGCGCCAGGGCCAGCAGGCCATCCTACGCGGTGGCTATGTGCCACTGCCGGAAAAGCAGCTGCTGCACTGGCGTCAGCAATTGGGGCTGGAGGATGTGGATGCCCTTTGATTCGCCTTTGTCATCTCTCTGTCATCACTTGGACATAATCTCGGTGCCATACCCGCTTCATGCGTCTGCGGAGTCGACACTCCAGGGCGCGAATCCTTTCGTGGTGATATTTCATGTCGGCAGTTGATGCCTCCCGAATGCAGCGTCGTCGTCTGCGGCATGACCGTCTTGCCAGTCTGTGGCTGACAGCGGCCGGGCTGGGCGTGATGGTCATCGTCGTCGTGATGCTGGCCTATCTGGTCAGCGTGTCGTGGCCGCTGCTCAAGCCCGCCAGCGTCAAACCGCTTCCTCAGCAGGCGCTCGAACAGCAAGTGAGCGACCAGCAGATGCCTGCCGCGCAGACCGATCCTGACTGGCTAAGCGACCCTGACTGGCTGTCCGATCCTGACTGGCTGAGCACCTTGCCTGACATGCCGCTTGCCGCGCGTGACGGGCTGCCTCCCGTGCTGGCCAGTGATGATTCGACGGCGGATTCGCGCACCTCGCCGCTGGCGGGTGTCTGGCTCGCGGATGATCGCCTGCAGGTGGTTCAGCAGTCCGCCGCTGGCGTGCGACTGCGCGGCAGTGCCATCGAGGTTCCCGCTGGGCTTGAGCGCCGCCAGGCAAGCCTGGTGCTCAGCCGTGGCCAGCTGTGGCTGCGCATTCCGTACGAGGAGGGCGATGGTCTGTGGCTGGCGCGTCTGGCCTTGTCATCTCCACACGCCTCCGCCGGCGCGCTGGATGACGATGCAGCAAGCCAGACGCCGCACTCCGAGTGGCAGCAGCAGTGGTTGCCTGGCACGGCCAGGCTGTCTTCGCAGCAGGGGCGTCTGCTGGTCACCGCTGACCGCGATGGCTTCACCCAGTGGCAACTGAGCGAGGCCTCCACCGGGACCAAGCCGCTGGCGCGCAAGCTGGCACATCACGCTGTGAGCTCTTCTGCCTCCGCGTCATCGCCGGCGATCACCGCGATCAGCGTCCTGCGTGGCGGCAGAAGCCTGATCGTCGGGGACGCCGCCGGTGGCCTGAGCCATTACCTGTTGCCGGCGCACGCGCAGCCGCTGGTCAAGGCCGGCGTCTTTGACAGTGACCTGTCGGCGCCGGTGGTGACGATGGCCGCCGCCCATCACAGCCTCGGCTTTGCCGCGCTGGACGCCAACGGCCGCCTTGGCCTCTATCTGGCCACCAGCGAGCGTCGCCGTCAGGTGCTGGACTGGCTGGATGCCGCCCGGGTCGCGGCAGGCGTGGCGCTGGAATTTGACAATGATGACCGCCGCTTGCTGGCATCGGCGTCCCGGGAGGCAAGGCTGCCCGGCCAGCTCGCTCAGGACGCGCCGCTGGGGGCGCTCGGCAAGGCCTATGCCGGGCTTGCGATACACGACCCGCATCAGGCCGTCGGGCTCGACGCCATCTTCGGCAAGGTCTGGTATGAGGGGCGCGCAGCGCCGGAGTGGATCTGGCAGCTGGAGAGCACCGGCACCCACGAACCCCGTCTGTCGCTGGTGCCCATCATGTGGGGCACGCTCAAGGCGGCGCTGGTCGGGCTGCTGTTTGCCGTGCCGTTGGGGCTCGGCTGTGCCATCCATGTCGCCTGCTTCATGGCGCCGCGCCAGCGTTCCCGCATCAAGCCGCTGCTGGAGATGATGGAGGCGCTGCCGACCGTGGTGATCGGCTTCATCGCCGCCCTGGTGGTCGCGCCCTTCGTCGAGCGTGAGCTGATGGCGGTGTTGCTGGGGCTGGTCCTGATTCCGCTGGGCACCATGGTGGCCGGCTTCCTGTGGACCCTGTCGCCGCGCGTATGGCGCAATCTGCTGCCGGAAAACATGGCGGCCTTCGGGCTGTTGCCGCTGCTGTTCGTGCTGCTGTGGCTGGATGTGACCATCGCCGGCCAGGTCGAGCAGTGGTGGTTCGACGGCGACCTCCGCCAGTGGCTGTTCAGCCACTACGGCATCGATTACGCCCAGCGCAATACCCTGGTGACCGGCATGGCGCTGGGGCTGGCGGTGATGCCGACCCTGTTCACGCTCAGCGAGGATGCCCTCTCGTCGGTGCCGCGCGGTCTGGCCGCAGGCTCCGCGGCGCTTGGCGCGACGCCATGGCAGAGCCTGCGCCGCGTCATCCTGCCTGCCGCCGCCGTCGGGCTGTTCTCGGCGATGATGATCGGCATGGGGCGCGCCGTCGGTGAGACGATGATCGTGCTGATGGTGGCCGGCAATACGCCGCTGGTGGATGCCAGCCTGTTCGAGGGCCTGCGCTCACTGGCCGCGACCCTGGCCATCGAGCTGCCGGAGGCCGAGGTCGGCAGCAGCCACTACCGCTTGCTGTTCCTCGCTGCCCTGGCATTGTTCGTCTTCACCTTCGTGGTCAATACGCTGGCGGAAGTGCTGCGACAGCGCTTCACGCCACCCAATCAGGGGAGCTGGGGATGAGTCACCCTGACATCAATCGCGCCGGCTCCTCACTGCTGCGCCCGCGCGAGCCGCTGGTCGGACGCCTGCAGCGCTACTGGCGCGACGGCGGCCCGTGGGGCTGGCTGAATGCCATGGCGGTCAGTGTCTCGCTGGTGCTGGTGCTGGGCCTGCTCAGCCTGCTGGTGGTGGGCTCCTTCAGTCACTTCTGGCCCTCCCGGCTGGTCGAGGTGGAACTGACAGCACAGCCGGGCCAGAGCCCCACGGCCCTGACCACCACGCGCGGTGAGCCGGCGGCCGACAATCGCCATCTGCTCGGCGAGCTGATGCACGAGGAGATGCGCCGTGTCGCCTCGGGCGAGGGGGATGATGCTCGCCAGCAATGGTGGTTGCTGCAGACATCCTCGCGTGACGGGGCCGCGGCCAGCTGGCAGTGGCTGCCGGAGACGCTGCTCGACAGGATGACCTTCCCCAGCCAGGCGCTGATGCTGGAAATGCGCGATGGCCGCACTCTCTACGGCATGCCACGGGCGCTGAGTGATCCGATGACGGGGGAGATGGACCACACGCCCGAAGTCGACGACGGGCCTGCCCGGCCCTTGTCCGAGGACGCCGAGCCACTGTTTGCCCGCCTGAAGATGATCGAGAGCGAGCGCCGCCAGCTGCAGGCGCTGCGCCTGGACAGTGAAGCCTTGAGCAGTCGCTATCAGGCGCTGCAGCAGTCTCTGGCATCCCGGCGCAGCGCCACTGCTGACGGTGACGCGGCGCAGACACATGAGGATGCTGAGCTCGAGCAGCAGATGCAGGAGGAGTTGGAAGAGGTACGCAGTGCCTTCATCGAGCGTGAAGGTCAGCTGAGTGCCCTGCGGGATGCGCTGGCGGGCGGTCAGTTGCTGCTGGGCGGCAATGGCGGCTACGAAGGCCGCATCGCGCTCGATGATATCCGCAATGCCTGGCGGCCCAATGCGATGGGCTTCAGCGGCCGGCTGATGATGACCTTCAAGCGTTTCCGCGACTTCGTGGCCGGCGCGCCCACCGAGGGCTTCGGTGGTGTCTGGCCCGCCATCTTCGGCACCGTGCTGATGGTGGTACTGATGTCGATCATGGTGATGCCCTTCGGCGTGATGGCGGCACTCTATCTGCACGAGGTGGCCCATCAGGGGCGCCTGACGCGCCTGACGCGCATCGCGCTGCGCAACCTGGCCGGGGTGCCCTCCATCGTCTATGGCGTGTTCGGCCTCGGCTTCTTCGTCTATGGGCTGGGCGCCGGAATCGATGAGCTGTTCTATTCCGAGCGGCTGCCGACGCCGACCTTCGGGACCGGTGGCATTCTGTGGGCCTCGCTGACGCTGGCCCTGCTGACCTTGCCGGTGGTGATCGTCGCCACGGAAGAGGGGCTGGCGCGCGTGCCGCGTCGTCTGCGCGAAGGCGCGCTGGCGCTGGGGGCGACACGCCTGGAAACGCTCAAGCGCGTGGTGATTCCGGCGGCCTCGCCGGCGCTGATGACGGGGCTGATTCTGGCCGTGGCGCGTGCGGCGGGTGAAGTCGCGCCGCTGATGCTGGTCGGAGTGGTCAAGCTGGCCCCGGACCTGCCGCTGGATGACAGCTTCCCGTGGCTGCATCTGGACCGCAAATTCATGCATCTGGGGCATCAGGTCTATGATCTGGCCTTCCAGAGCAGCGATGCCTTCAGCAGTCGGCCGCTGGTCTACGCGACCGCGCTGGTGCTGGTGGTCGTGATTCTATGCCTCAATCTGAGTGCCATTCGCCTGCGTCACATGCTGGCACAACGTTACAAGGGAGCCACCGAATGAGGCGTGACTCTGAACAGCCCAAGCCCCAGTTGTTTCTTCAGGAGACGCCTGCGCGGCCGGCTGAGGACATCTGCCTGGAAACCCGCCACCTGAGCCTCGATTATCAGGCACGTGTCGGCAAGGAGAACCAGACGCGCCGCGCACTGGAGGATGTCAGCCTGCAGATCGCACGCAAGCGCGTGACGGCCTTCATCGGGCCTTCCGGCTGCGGCAAGTCGAGCCTGTTGCGTACCTTCAATCGCATGACCGATCTCGACGAACAGTCACGTCTTTCCGGCAAGGTACTGCTCGAGGGCGAGGACATTCATGCGCGCGGCGTGGACGTGCCGATGCTGCGCCGCCGGATCGGCATGGTCTTCCAGACGCCCAATCCCTTTCCGATGTCGGTCTACGAGAACGTGGCCTTCGGGCTGCGGCTGGTCGGCGAGAATGACAAGCGCCACCTCGATGACAAGGTCGAATCCTGTCTGCGCTCCGCGGCGCTGTGGGAAGAAGTGAAGGACCGCCTGCACGACAGCGCGCTGGGGCTCTCGGGTGGCCAGCAACAGCGGCTGGTGATCGCGCGGACGCTGGCGGTCGAGCCGGAGGTGCTGCTGCTGGATGAACCGGCCTCGGCGCTGGACCCCATCTCGACGCTCAAGATCGAGGAGCTGATCCGTTCGCTGCGCTCGCGCCTGACGCTGATCATCGTCACGCACAACATGCAGCAGGCCGCGCGGGTGTCAGACGATACCGCCTTCCTGCATGAGGGCCGCCTGGTGGAATTCGCCCCGACCGATCAGCTGTTCACCAACCCGCGGCGCCGCCAGACGGAAGACTACATCACGGGGCGTTTCGGTTAGCGCGCTCATGCGCGAACGTGCAGCCGGGTAGCCCTTTCGCCCTGATATTGCTGACGATGGCGGCCAGATAGCGCCTTTGCGCCATGGGTGAAACATAACTGCAATCAAGTGTCGGCATGCTGAGGGGGAGCCCGCTGTGTCAGTCAGTAGTGGGCCATACTTGTCACGTCATTCATGTCACGCCCCCTGACTCGGTGGGCGACTTTCCGGGAGAGGGAAATGGATATCACCAGCGATTCGCACGGCAAGCATATCTCAGAGCAGTTCAATCACGAGCTGGATGCACTGAAGACACACCTGCTGGCCATGGGCGGACTGGTAGAGAAGCAGCTGCAGGATGCCGTCACGGCATTGCTGGAAGGCGACAGTGAAACCGCCACGCGGGTGCGCGACAACGACAAGGCTGTCAACGACATGCAGCTCAAGATCGATGACGAGTGCACCCGGGTGCTGGCCCGCCGTCAGCCGGCGGCCTCCGACCTGCGCCTGGTGCTGGCCGTCATCCGCGCCACCTCCGATCTCGAGCGTATCGGTGATGAATCGAGCAAGATCGCCCGCAACGCCATCTCGCTGGTCGAGAACGGCCAGAGCCCGCGCGGCATGGTCGAGGTGCGTCATCTCAGTCAGCACGTGCGCAGCATGGTGCGTGACTCCCTGACGGCCTTCGCGCGCTTCGATACCGACCTTGCCCTCAAGGTGCTGCGTGAAGACGCCTCGGTGGATCTGGAATATCAGAGCGCGATGCGCTCGCTGATGACTTTCATGATGGAAGATGCGCGTCAGATCACGCCGGTGCTCAACGTGATGTGGATTCTGCGTGCGCTGGAGCGCATCGGTGACCACGCCGACAACCTGGCCGAGTACGTCATCTTCCTGGTCAAGGGCGTGGATGTGCGTCACACCGATACCCATGACCTGAAGCCGCAGGACCTGGACAAGAAGTGAGCTGACGCGCTTCCCTGCCCCTGTGTAGCGTCTTTCGCCCCGCTCCTGCTTACCGGCAGGTCGCGGGGCGATTGCGTCGTGGGAGCGCGAGCGGTGTCAGGCGGCCGACAGCTGCGCCGCGCAGGCGGGAGTGCTAGGGTGTGGCTCCGGCCAGCCCGCTGGCTGGCCGGTTCTTTTGAGATGACGAGGACGTCGCATGATTGATGCCGTATCGGCGCTGGTCCGCGGGACCCGCATGGTCTATACCCCCGGGCTGCGCCGCTTCGTATTCGTACCGCTGGCGATCAACCTGGTGCTCTACAGCATCACGCTGTGGGTGTTGTTCAACCAGTTCGGTGGCTGGATCGATTACTGGATGCTCAAGGTTCCGGCGTGGCTGGACTGGCTCAGCTGGTTGATCTGGCCGGTGCTGGTGGTGAGTCTGTTGCTGGTGGTGTTCTTCACCTTCAGCCTGGTGACCAACCTGATCGCCGCGCCCTTCTACGGCATTCTGGCCGAGAAGGTCGAGCATCGTCTGGATGGCACCCTGATCGACGATGATCGTGGCCTGATGAAGATCGGCGTCGACTCGCTGGGGCGTGAAATGGCCAAGCTGGGCTACTTCATCCCGCGCATGATCGCGCTGTTCATCATCGGCTTCATCCCGGGCCTGAACCTGCTCTCGCCGCTGTTGTGGGGACTGTTCTCGGCCTGGAGCATGTCGATCCAGTACCTCGACTACCCGATGGACAACCATCAGGTCAGCTTCGGTGACATGAAGCAGCGCCTCAAGGCGCGCTGGTGGCCCTCACTGACCTTCGGCGCCGCGGTGTTCGTCATGACGCTGGTGCCGCTGGCCAATCTGCTGTTCATCCCGGGCGCCGTCGCCGGGGCGGTACTGATGTGGCAGAGCCACTACCGTCAGTTGCCGGCACCGCGTCGTTGAGACAGCCTGTCGCAGAGCTGGCTTGTCGCTGAACTGATTCGTCGCTAAGTTGGCACGTCGCTGAAATAGCCGCAGCGTCGTCTGATTGACCAAACGAAACGCCCCGCAGACGCCTCCTTTCGAGGTGGCTGCGGGGCGTTCTGCGTTGGGCTGGCGTCCGGGTCAGATCATCACGGAATCAGCCCATCACTGGGCTAGCGCACTGCTGGCCTGGGGAGCGCTCGCCTGACAGGCACGCTCGTCGGGGAAGTGACAGCGGAAGCGCGCGCCCTCGCCGGGGTGGCTGTCGATCTCCAGATGGCCCTGATGGCGAATCAGCACATGCTTGACGATGGCAAGCCCGAGGCCGGTGCCTCCCGTGGCGGTGCTGCGGCCCTTGTCGATGCGGTAGAAGCGCTCGGTCAGGCGCGGCAGGTGGACCGGGTCGATGCCGTCCCCGTCATCTTCCACCTCGACCAGCAGGCCCTGGTCATCCGCCTTCCAGCGCAGGGTGATGTGACAGTCTTCGGGGGTGTAGCGCACCGCATTGAAGACCAGATTCGAGATCGCGCTGCGCAGCTCCTGCTCCTCACCGCGCAGAGACAGGCAGGCATCGGCCTCGATGGAGAAGGTGTGGCGCCCCTGGGACAGGCCTTCGGCGTCGTCGCGGATATGGCCGAGCAGGGCGCTCATGTCGATGCAGCGACCATTGTCGGACAGCTCGTCGGTTTCCAGGCGTGACAGGGTCAGCAGGTCCTCGACCAGGTGCTGCATGCGGTCGGTCTGGCTCTGCATCTGGCCCAGTCCACGCTGCCAGCGCGGTGGCAGGTCATCGGCGTAATCGGAGTAGGTCTCGAGATAGCCGGCCAGTACCGTCAGCGGCGTGCGCAGCTCATGGGAGACATTGGCCACGAAGTCGCGGCGCATCTCTTCAAGACGATAGAGGCGGGTGACGTCACGCAGCATGACCAGACGCTCGTTGTCACCGAACAGGGTGATGGAGATCTGCAGCGTCAGGTTGTCAGACAGCGGCGACTGGAGTGTCAGCGGCTCGCGGTAGGCCAGCCGATTGAAGTAGTCGATGAAGACGGGGTCACGCAGATAGTTGGTGATGTGCTGGCCACGGTCGTGGCTGGCCTTGAGACCGACCAGCTGCTCGGCAGCGCTGTTCCACCATTCCATGTCACCGTGGTTGTCCAGCATCACCAGGCCGTCGCGCATGGCCTCGGAGGATTCCTGGATACGGTTGAGGATGCTGCGCAGTCGCTCCTGAGCCTGACGCTGGCCCTTCTGGTAGCGGTAGAGACGATCGAGCAGGTCTCCCCAGACGCCATCGCCGGGAGGCGGCTCTTCATGGGGATTGGTGATCAGCCAGGTGTAGAGGCTCTTCAAGTGCTTGAGATGGACGAACAGATACAGCGAAAGGCCCAGCGCCAGGCCCCAGCCCAGATGGCCCAGCAGGCCACCGATCAGGCCGAAGCCACCGGCAAGGTAGCCGAGGCGCCATAGCTCGTTGGTCCAATAGCGCATGAATCCCTCAGGCCTGAGCGCTGAAGCGGTAACCGGTGCCGCGGACGGTCTGGATCAGATGCTGATGGCCTGTGCCCAGCGCCTTGCGCAGGCGACGGATGTGCACGTCCACGGTGCGCTCCTCGACATAGACGTTGCCGCCCCATACCTGGTCGAGCAGCTGGCTGCGCGTGTAGGCACGCTCCTGATGCGTCATGAAGAACTGCAGCAGGCGATATTCGGTCGGGCCGACATCCAGCGAGTTGCCGTGGGCGGTGACGCGGTGGCTGGCCGGGTCGAGCATCAGGCCCTCGACTTCCACCGCCTCCTCGACTCCCTTGGGAGTGGTGCGACGCAGCACGGCCTTGAGACGGGCGACCAGCTCGCGCGGCGAGAAGGGCTTGGTGATGTAGTCGTCGGCCCCGGCTTCCAGGCCTTGAATCTTGTTGTCTTCCTCGCCCTTGGCGGTCAACAGGATGATCGGCAGCTCCGAGGTGGTCTCGTCACGCTTGAGGCGCCGCGCGAGCTCCAGGCCACTGGTGCCCGGCATCATCCAGTCCAGCAACAGCAGATCGGGCTTTTCATCGACGACAATGGCGTGGGCGTCCTGGGCATTGTCTGCCTCCAGCACGCGGTAATCCGCCATTTCGAGGGCAACGGCGATCATCTCGCGAATCGAGGATTCATCGTCGACAATCAGTACGGTCTTGGAGCTCATCGCTAGATCCCATGCAGCAGTCGGCGCACGCGCCAGAATGACAAGTCGATGACGATTACAACCCGCTTATATGACAACGAGATGACAACTGCCAGCATGGCAGCTTGCACGCAAGCCTGCCAGCCGCCTTGGAGGCGCGGCAGGCAGGCATGAACCGTGGGCTGGGGAGCAACAGAGGGCAGAGGTCGCTTTAAATTAAATAATACTAATGTTTATGCAGGAGTCAGCTCATCGGCCAGGTCGCCAGGGCGATACCGGCGAAGATCAGCAGACCTGTCCAATGATTGTTGAGGAAGGCCTGGAAGCAGGGCGCACGCTCACGCTCACGGATCAGACGTTGCTGCCAGACGAAGGTGACGGCGGCGGCGGCCAGCCCCAGCCAGTAGAAGATGCCCAGCGCCAGCTGCAGGCCGATGCCGATCAGCACCGCCAGCATGCCCAGCTGCAACAGGCCGATCATCAGCTTGTCGGCACGCCCGAACAGCACGGCGGTGGACTTGATGCCCACCTTGAGGTCGTCGTTGCGATCGACCATCGCGTAGGCGGTGTCGTAGGCCACCGTCCACATCAGATTGGCCGCGAACAGCCACCAGCCGTAGGTCGGTACCTCCTCCAGCGTCGCGGCGAACGCCATCGGAATCGCCCAGCCGAAGGCGGCGCCCAGCACCACCTGGGGCAGATGATGGAAGCGCTTCATGAACGGATAGCTGGCCGCCAGCAGCACGGCGACGATCGACAGCAGCACCGTGGTCAGGTTGGTGAAGCACACCAGCACGAAGGCGGCCGCGACCAGCCCCCCGAACAGCGTCAGCGCCTCGCGCTCCGAAATGCGACCCGAGGTCAGCGGCCGGTCTCGCGTGCGCTCGACATGCTTGTCCCAATGGCGGTCGGCGTAGTCGTTGATGACGCAGCCGGCGGCGCGCATCAGATAGACCCCGGCGATGAAGATCAGCAGGGTCGTGCGCTCGGGAATGCCATCTGCCGCCAGCCACAGTGCCCACAGGGTCGGCCACATCAGCAGCCAGGTGCCGATGGGGCGGTCCAGCCGTGTCAGGGCGAGGTAGTCGGCCAGTCTGGAAGGACGCGAAGCGGCGGAAGTGGATGACGCGGTCATCGGGACTCCTGGGCGGGTGGTAGTGGGCAAGGGAAGAGAGAAACGAGGCCAGTCGGGCGCAAGGCTCAGGCCAGCTGCAGCGCGTGCTGGAAGGCCGGCGTGAAGCCCTCCTGCACCAGCACCTTGAAGCGACCATGCGAGAACATCGAGCGGCGCATCCACAGGCTGGTGGTGCGGGCCAGCGGCCTGGGGCTCGAAAGCACCAGCGGGGCGCGGCTGACATCGATGGCGCTGCGGGTCAGGTCGGGCTGGCGAAACAGCCAATGGCCCAGCGAGCGCTCGCCCAGCGTCGAGAGGCGATGACCGTGAGCCAGGTCCAGCGCCGCCAGCGAGCGTGCGATCACCCATGGCGTATCGCCATGACAGAGCGCCACTTCGCGTCGCCAGACATGCCGGCGTGGGCCGATGCCCAGCAGGCGTGCCTCATCCAGCCGCGCGGGGCCGGTGTCCTGCAGCAGCAGGCGCACGCGCAGGCCCTGAATGGGCTGGCCATCGCGTTCATCCTGCTGCTTCATGGCGCTGGCAAGACGCTGGGTCAGCGAGTCCGACGAGGAGAGCCACGCCCACCAGCCGGCCGGCATGACACCTTGCAGTGCGGCAGCCGGCTGCCAATGACGGCGCACCGCCGCCGAAGCAGCGGGCATGACGCGCGTGGGCAAAGGCCAGCGAGGCGCAGGCTGGCATAGGGGCTCGGCTGACGAATGAGGCGCCTCACAGGTGGAGGTCTGTGGCGTGAGCGCTGCGCGATGAGGCTCGCCTGCTGGGCATCGGACCACGGTGAATTCCCTGTCAGGATGACGAAATGGCGAGTCTAGCATGGCCGGGCGGCAAGGCCTCCCGCTCAGGCATGCCTGCACTGCTGGCGGGCTGGTATGCTGGGCGCATTCATCGGCGTTCATGACGGACGCTGCTGGCGCTCTTTCATCAGCGCTTCCTTCGGATCGATCTCAGGAGATGGTGCCATGCACGACCCTCGCACCCTTGTCATCATTGGTACCGGCATGGCGGGCATTGGTCTGGCGCGCGCGCTGCGTGCGCGTGACAAGGACAGCCGGCTGATCCTCATCAGCCAGGACAGCGGCCACGATTACGCCAAGCCGATGCTGTCCACCGCCTTCGCCAAGAAGATGTCGGCCACCGACCTGTCGCGTCAGGCGCCGGTGGCGCTGGTGGACGAGCTGAATGCCGAGCTGCGTACCCATCAACGCGTCACTGCCATCGACGGTGATGCCCGCCAGCTATGGCTGGGCGAGGAGTGTCTGGCCTATGACGAGCTGGTGCTGGCACTCGGCGCCGCGCCGCGTCGTCCCTTCCCCGTCGCCGCGGAAGTGGCCTCACGCGTGCAGAGCATCAATGACCTCGACGACTATGCGGCCTTCTGCGCGACGTTGTCGAAGGCCCGCGAGCGCGGGGAAGACGGGCACGTGGTGATTGTCGGTGCCGGACTGGTCGGCTGTGAATACGCCAATGATCTGACGGCGGCCGGCCACCGCGTCACGCTGGTCGCGCCGGAGGAAACTCCGCTGGATGGACTGCTGCCGCAAGCACTGGGGCAGCGTCTGGGCGCGGCGCTGGATGGGCTCGGCGTGACGCGTCGCCAGGGCGAGATGGTCGAGACCATCGCCGCCAGCTCAGGCGAGGAGGCCGAGCGTCAGGTCGCGCCGGTCGAGGTGCGCCTGCAGAGCGGTCGTCGCCTGACGGGCTCCGTGGTTCTGCTGGCCACCGGGCTGGCGCCGCGCATTCGTCTGGCGCAGGCCGCGGGCCTGAGCGCCGGCGGCGACGGCATCCGTGTCGACCGTCACCTGGCCACCTCACAGCCGCATATCTGGGCGCTGGGCGATTGCGCCAGTGTCGAGGGCGTCAATGCCATGTATGTCCAGCCGCTGCAGATGGCCGCGCGCACCCTGGCAGCCAACCTGTGTGGTGAGCCAAGCGTGCTCGACTGGAAGGCGTGGCCGGTGCTGGTCAAGACACCGGCCTTGCCGGTGGTGGCCTATCCGCCGCGTTCGGCCGTGGCGCGCTGGGAAATCAACGGTGAAGGCGATGACCTCGAAGCGCGTGCACTGGATATGAACGAACGCTTGATTGGATATGCGTTGACAGGCGCCGCCGTTCGCAGGAAAGTCGAGCTAGCGCGGCAGGCGCCGCCGTTGCTAGGCTAGGCGATGCCATGATCGATGGTCGTAAATCCCTTGCTGCCAGCGCGGTCAGGCACGATAGTGAATGCTCCGTCAGACATGCTGCTCAGCGGGCGTCGTCTGACAGAATGCTGCCATCGACAGGTTTGATACGGCAAAGCTTGCCGGGAGCGGATTGCGTCGCCGCCATACGCCACCGCTAGCAAGTGCAAGAACAACAATGGAAACGGCGGCTTGGCCGCCCGTGCAGAATGCCAAACCAGGAGGGCTTTTCATGCGCAAGCCAGAACTCGCTGCGGCCATCGCCGAGCGTGCGGATCTATCCAAGGACAAGGCCAGTCAGGTACTGAACGTGATTCTCGACGAGATCACTCATACCGTGGCCAAAGGCAATGACGTCTCACTGATCGGTTTCGGGTCATTCACCGTGCGCCAGCGTGCGGCGCGTACCGGCAAGAACCCTCAGACAGGCAAGCCGCTGACCATCCCGGCCAGCAAGACCGTTGCCTTCAAACCCGGCAAGTCGTTGAAGGATGCAGTGACCAAGTAACCTCGGCTCGTGCTTCAGCGCAGACCCGGGGTGGCTGTCGCCATGGCTTTCAATCGTCGTCATCAAAAGTCCTGTCGGCTGTCATGCTGATGCCACCGGTTCCGCCCTGCGGGGCCGGTGGCATTTTCATATGGCCTGCGTGACCGACGCTTCGCGATTCAAGGAATGACACCATGAAGCTCAAGATATTGCTGTGGGTGCTGGGTCTGCTGCTCAAGCGGGCCTTCAAGCGTGACCCCGAATTTCGTGCCGAGCTGGAAAAGCGTCCGCTGGACTGGGGTGTCGCGACCGAAGACATGAGCATCGCGCGTCACTACCGCATGTCCCACGCGGGCGTCACCACGGGCAGTGGCCTGCCGGTGGATACCGAGCTTGAGCTGCGCTTCGCCGATAGCGACAGTGCGGTGGTCTTTCTGCTCAAGCCTTCGCCGCGTGCCTTCCTGCAAGGCCTGATGGACCAGCGCGTGCGGCTGGTCGGCGATTCGGCCCAGCTCAACCGCTTGCAGTCATTGCTCAAGCGCATTCGCTGAATGACCCTGTGCCGTGCCTGCATGAACGAAAGACGCCCCGCTGAGAGAATCAGCGGGGCGTTGTTTTTGTCATGAGCAGTTGTCGCGAGCCTTTCTTGCGAGCCTTTACTTGCGAGGGGCTGTTCGAGAAGACCCTCTCAACGCCCTCGAGGCGTCACAGCAACTGCTTGAGGCCCGGAATGCCTTCGAGCACCTGATCGACCACGCCATCGCCGGCTTCTTCGCGCGCATAGCTCAGCGTCTCATCGGCCACGCCGCGCGCCTGGTCCATGTTCAGGTCCAGCCCCATCAGCTTCTGGCCCAGTTCCAGCGCACCGCCACCGCTGCCGCCGGTGAAGGCGCTGACGGCGCCCATCAGGCCGCCCATGAGGCCACCGCCACCGGACTCGGCGGCTTCCTCGCCTGCGCTGCCGATCAGGCCTTCCGCCCCCGGGATGGCGCCCAGCAGTGAGGCGGCCGGGCCGTCCGGCCCCTGCTCACGCACGAACTTGAGAACCATGCCGACCGCCTGCTCGGCGATTTCCGGTGATAGCCCGAGGGAGCCAGTGACGCGTTCGATTAGAGGATGCATCGGTATTCTCCATGAAAGCCAATGAGGTCAGGAGTCTTCAGAGTGGCACGTCGCGGCGATTCGACATTCGACGCGCCCGCCAACGCTTGCATGCGCCATGGCTCTCGGACACGGCAGAACGGGGTGTTATGCTAGCGATATAAATCTAAAGTCTAATGCGCTGCCCGGCGCCCTGGTCACGGAACACTTCATGACACGCTCTCTCCTGGACTCCCTCATGCACTCCCTGCGTCGTCTGTGGACGCTGGATGCCTTCAGCTATTCGCTGCGCATGTTGATCGCGCTGGGTGGCGTGATGGCGGTGGGGTTCTGGCTCGACGAGATGGCGGTGGTGATCCCGCTGTTTCTGGGCGTGATCGCCTCGGGGCTGGCGGAAACCGATGATCACTGGCGGGGCCGACTGCGCGCGCTGGGCATGACGCTGGCCTGCTTCAGCATCGCCGCCGTCTCGGTGGAGCTGTTGTTCGGCATGCCGCTGCCCTTCGTGATCGGGCTGGCGCTGGCCACCTTCGCGATGCCGATGCTGGGCGCCATCGATGCCCGCTACGGCGCCATCGCGCGCGCCTCGTTGATTCTGGCCGTCTACACCATGATCAGCCTCGAGCAGCAGCATGGTGACGGTCAGATCGCGGTGCTGGAGCGCAGCCTGCCCGAATGGCTGCGGGAGCCGGGGCTGGGCATCAATCTGGTTCAGCCGTTGCTGCTGGTGGTGGGGGCGACCTGGTATGGCCTGCTCTCGGTCGTGTGGTGCGCGCTGTTCTCGCGCCAGCCGCTCAAGCACAGCATGGCGACGCTCTACCGTGAGCTGGGGCGCTACCTGATTCTCAAGGCGCAGCTGTTCGAGCCGCTGCGCAATGTTGACCAGTCTGCCCGGCGTCTGGCGCTGGCCGAGCAGAACGGCCGCGTGGTGGTGGCACTCAACCAGACCAAGGAGATGGTCTTCCGGCGTCTCGCTGGGCGGCGCGATACCACCAAGCTCGACCGCTACCTGCGCCTCTACTTCATCGCCCAGGACCTCCACGAGCGCGCCAGCTCCAGCCATTATCCCTACGGCCAGCTCACCGACGCCTTCTTCCATCACGACATCCTGTTCCGCTGTCAGCGCCTGCTGGAGCAGCAGGGGCGCGCCTGTCGCGGGCTCGGCAAGGCGCTGCTGATGCGCCAGCCCTTCGATGCCAGTGACAGCCAGCAGGCGCTGGAAGATCTCAATGCCTCGCTCGTCTATCTCAAGCAACAGCAGCGGCCCGAGTGGCACCATCTGATGCAGGCGCTGGAAGCCCTCGCCAGCAACCTGCGCCTGATCGAAGGCCAGATCGCGCGCCTGAATGATCTCGAAGCCGTCAGCAATGAAAGCGACAACAGCCTGCTGGACCGCTCACCCCACGGCACGCGCGACATGTTCGAGCGTATCCGCAGCCACCTGACGCCGCGCTCGCCGATCTTCCGCCATGCGCTGCGCCTGACCGCGACGCTGGTGGCCGGCTATGGCGTGCTGCTGGCGGTACACCCGACCCAGGGCTACTGGATACTGCTGACCGGGCTGTTCGTGTGCCGTCCCAGCTACGGCGATACGCGCCGCACGCTGGCGCAGCGGATTCTGGGCACGCTGATCGGTCTGGTCGCCGGCTGGGCGCTGATCAGTCTGTTCCCGGCGCCCACGATCCAGGCCGGTATCGCTGTGGTCGCGGGGGTGCTGTTCTTCGCCACCCGTGGCTCGCGCTATACCCTGGCCACCGCCGCCATCACGCTGATGGTGCTGGCGTGCTTCAATCAGGTCGGCGATGGCTTCGATCTCATCTGGCCGCGTCTGTTCGATACGCTGGTCGGTGGCCTGCTGGCCGGGCTTTCGGTGGTGTTGATCCTGCCGGACTGGCAGGGCCGCAAGCTCTATCGTCAGGCCGGCGTCAGCCTCAAGACCAGCGGCCGCTATCTGGGCGAGGTGCTGTCCCAGTACCGCCACGGCAAGCGCGATGATCTGGCCTACCGCCTGGCGCGGCGCAATGCCCACAACGCCGACGCGGCCTTCTCCAATCTGCTGGCCACGGCCCGCAAGGAGCCTGGCCACTTCCGTCGTGATGTCGAGCCGGGCTTCGGCTTCCTGCTCCACGCGCACACCGTGCTCGGCTATCTCTCGGCATTGGCAGCGCATCGTGGCGAACTGGAATCGACCGCCTCGGCCAGCAGTGGCATCGAGACGCTGCTGCGCCATGGCGAGCGCCTGAGTCAGCAGCTGACGGCGTTGGGAGAGCAATTGGAGGCGGGCGGTGAGATCGCCGTCACGCTGGACAGCGAAGATGAGATCGCGGCACTGGAAGCCGAGGTCGAGCAGGTCGAATCCACCACCGGACGCCTGGCGCTGTCACAGCTGATTCTGGTGCTGCGGCTGTTGCAGCCGCTGGAAAGCGCCGGCTCCCAGCTGATCAAGGCCAGCCGCGCCAGCTGACCTGTGCTGACTGATCTGTTTTGGCCTATCTGAGCGACTGGCGCGGCGGGCCGAGTGATCGAGTGCCCGGGCGGAATAGGTGAGGGCGCCAGGTGAGCAGCGGGCGGCGCACTCAGACGGCGCCGTATTGCCCGGCCGCCTCGCCCAGCCAGCGGCGAATCAATGGCTCCGCGGCCTGCGGGGCCTCGCTGAGGATGGCATCGGCCAGGGTGGTGGTCGGGGCGATCAGGTCACTGTCACGCTCGAGATCGGCGATCTTCATCCCCGCCAGCCCCGTCTGACGCGTGCCCAGCACTTCGCCGGGGCCGCGTAGCTCCAGGTCCTTCTCGGCGATCTTGAAGCCGTCGGTGGTCTCGCGCATCACCGCCAGGCGCTGCTTGGAGTGCTGCGACAGCGGCGGATGATAGAGCAGCACACAGAAGCTCTCGGTGCTGCCACGCCCGACACGGCCACGCAGCTGGTGCAGCTGCGACAGGCCGAGACGCTCGGGATTGTCGATCACCATCAGGCTGGCATTCGGCACATCGACCCCGACCTCGATCACCGTGGTCGCCACCAGCAGGTCATGCTCGCCGTCCTTGAACGCCGCCATCACCTCGGCCTTCTCGGCTGCCTTCATGCGGCCATGGACCAGGCCGATGGACAGCTCCGGCAGCGCCTCGGTCAGCTCGTCACGCGTCACCTCGGCGGCCTGGCAGGTCATCACCTCGGATTCCTCGATCAGCGTACACACCCAATAGGCCTGACGACCCTCGGAGCAGGCGGCGCGGATGCGCTCGACCACCTCGGGACGGCGCGGGTCGGCCACCGCGACGGTCTGCACCGGGGTGCGTCCCGGCGGCAGCTCGTCGATCACCGACAGGTCGAGGTCGGCGTAGGCGCTCATCGCCAGGGTGCGCGGAATCGGCGTCGCGGTCATGATCAGCTGGTGCGGTGTCAGGCCACCGGCTTCCCCCTTCGCCCGCAATGCGAGGCGCTGATGCACGCCGAAGCGGTGCTGCTCATCGACGATCGCCAGCCCCAGGCGCTGGAAGGTCACATCGGCCTGAAACAGCGCATGCGTGCCGACCACCATGCGCGCCCGGCCATCGGCGATGGCGGCCTTGGCATCCAGCCGTGCCTTGCCCTTGAGCTTGCCGGCCAGCCACGCCACCTCGATGCCCAATGGCTCCAGCCATTCGCGGAAGTTGCGATAGTGCTGCTCGGCGAGAATCTCGGTAGGTGCCATCAAGGCCGCCTGACAGCCGCCGCCGATCGCGATCAGCGCCGCCAGCGCGGCGACCACCGTCTTGCCCGAGCCCACATCGCCCTGCACCAGACGCAGCATCGGCACTTCGCGCGCCAGGTCGCGGCGCACATCTTCCAGCACGCGATGCTGGGCACCGGTCAGCGAGAAGGGCAGCTGGGCGAGAAAACGCGTGCTGAGCCCGCCACTGGCGCTCAGCGAGGGCGCGCCATCCTGCTGGATACGCGCGCGCACCTGACGCAGGCTCAGCTGGTGGGCGAGCAATTCTTCCTGGGCGAGGCGGCGCTGACTCGGGTGCACGCCGTCGCTCATCTGATCGACGGGCGCATCCGGCGGTGGCTCGTGCAGAAAGCGCAGGCACTCGATCACGCCGGGCAGGCGAAAGCGCGTGCGCAGCGCCTCGGGGATCAGGTCCGGCAGCTCATGGGGCGTTTCCTCGAGCTGCTTGAGCGCCTGGGCGATCAGGGCACGCAGGCGCGCCTGATTGAGGCCTTCGGTGGCTGGATAGATGGGCGTGAGGTGGTCTTCCACCGGCGCGGCACCCTGGCCGAGCAGGCGGTATTCCGGATGGTAGATCTCGAGACCGGTGGCCCCGGCACGTGCCTCGCCGAAGCAGCGCACGCTGTGGCCACGCTGGAATTGCTGCTGCTGGGCGGGGGAGAAGTGGAAGAAGCGCAGGCTGAGGATGCCGCTGCCATCGCGCAGGCGCACCAGCAGACTGCGGCGACGGCCCTTGACGATGTCACAGGCCGTCACCTCGCCTTCGACCACCGCTTCCATGCCGCTCTTGAGCGTGCCGATGGGCGTGACGCGGGTGCGGTCCTGATAGCGCAGCGGCAGATGGAACAGCAGGTCTGCGACGCGCTCCAGCCCGAGGCGCGACAGCTTCTCGCTCAGCGCGGGGCCGACGCCGCTCAGGCTGTCCAGCGGTTGGGCCAGCGCGCCGGTGGCAAAGACACCGGCGCTGGCGGGCCCGGCAGATGAGACTTCCGTGCCCGCCCTGCTCATGCCGGTTCGTGGCTCTGGGAAGCGGAGCCCTGCATGCCGTTCTCATTGCTCTGGCGCGCACGATTGGAGCACTCGGCGATCGCCTGGCTGATCACGTCGATGGCCTTGGGGCGCGGGAAGCTGGCACGCCATGCCAGCGCCACGCTGCGGCTGGGCGCCGGGTCCTTGAAGGGCCGCGTCTCGAGCACGCCGCTCTCGTAATGACCGGTACCGGTCGCCGAGTAGGGCAGCACGGTGATACCGAGGCCGGAGGCGACCATGTGGCGGATGGTTTCCAGCGAGCCGCCTTCGGCGATCAGCGTATTCTCGGGGTTGTTGATCTGATTGCCGATGGCCGGGCAGGCCTCGAGAATCTGATCACGGAAGCAGTGGCCCTCGCCGAGCATCAGCAGACGCTCGTTGATCAACTGTTCCTTGGCGATGCTGTCTTGGTCGAGCAGGGGGTGGCCGGCCGGCAGCAGGACTTCGAAGGGCTCTTCGTAGAGGATCTTGGTCAGCACGTCGGTCTCGGTGAACGGCAGCGCGACGATGATCACGTCCAGCTCGCCATTGCGCAGCTTGCGACGCAGGTCGCCGGTCATGCCTTCCTCGATGTAGAGCGGCATCTTCGGCGCACGCCGCGTCAGTTCCGGCACCAGGTGCGGGAAAAGATACGGTCCAATGGTATAGATGGCGCCGATGCGCAACGGGCTGGAGAGTTGATCCTTGCCGGAATTGGCCAGTTCCTTGATCACGCTGGACTGCTCCAGCACGCGCTGAGCCTGCTGAACGATCTTCTCGCCGAGCGGTGTGACCTGTACGGTGGACTTGGAACGCTCGAACAGTGCGACTCCCAGCTCTTCCTCAAGCTTCTTGACGGCCACCGACAGGGTGGGCTGCGAGACGAAGCAGCGCTCTGCGGCGCGTCCGAAATGACGCTCCTGGGCCAAGGTTACGATGTAGCGGAGTTCTGTTAGAGTCATGATTCCTGCCCGGAACTGGCATCCTGGGATGCGGTGGGTACCGATTCGTTTTACCAAGGAGCACGGCAAAGGTGAAGAAGACGAGTCTCATCCTCGGTTGTGGCGACGTTGGCAGCGCGCTGGCGCGCGAACTGCTCAAGGCCGGTCAGCACGTCATTGGTGTCAGGCGCGATGTGTCCAAGCTTGCGGATCTCGGCATCGAGACGCTGGCCTTGGACATCACTGCCGAAGGTGCACTGGCCAGCTTGCCAGATGCCGACACGGTGGTACATGTGCTGAGCGCCGACCGTTTCGACGAAGAGGCCTATCGCGCCGCTTACGTCGACGGCATTCGGGCGCTGGTGACGGAGCTGGAGTCGCGCGCCAAGCCGCCGACCCGCGTGCTGTTCGTGTCCTCGACCTCGGTCTACGCCCAGAAGGATGGCGAGGAAGTCGACGAGCAGTCGCCCACCGATGCCACCAGCTTCTCGGGCCAGTTGATGCGCGAAGGCGAGCAGGCACTGCTCGATTCCTCGCTCAACGGCACCGTGGTGCGCTTCTCCGGCATCTACGGGCCGGGCCGCGACATGCTGATCCGCCAGGCGCGTGATGGTCGCATCGCCGCCAGCAACCCGCCACTCTACTCCAACCGCATCCACCGTGACGACTGCGCGGGCGTGCTGGCACACCTGATCGCGCTGAGCCTCGAGGGCAAGCCGGTCGAGCCGATCTATCTGGCCACCGACTGCGATGGCGCACCGCTGCACGAAGTGATGGCCTGGCTGGCGCGTCAGCTCAAGGTCGAGTCCACCGAGGTGATCCAGTCACCGCTGCGGCGTCGTTCCAGCAAGCGCTGCGGCAATGCCCTGTTGCTCGAGAGCGGCTACACCTTCCGTTACCCGACCTTCCGCGAAGGCTATGCCGAGGTGCTCAAGGAGCACGGCGTGACGGTGCCGAAGAGCGAATTGTCGGGCCGCTGATCACCGCCGCTTTCACTTATCCACATGCGGTTGCGCCTCGAGCCGTCTGACCGGGTGTGGATAAGTTGCTCGTCGAGACAGGCTGACGAGCGGCGCAGCGGCCAGTTCTCGAGTGATGAAGCGCCTGGTCAAGTGCCCAGATGAAGTGCCAACTGACAGTGCCCGCCCCGGAATCCCGGGGCGGGCACTGTCGTCTCTGCGTCAGCCACTCCTCGCGGATGACCTGCCATCGTCAGTGAGCGGGTGCTCAGTCACCGATGACCATCACGCCTTCGGCTTCGAAAGCCACGCCCTTGGGCAGCGCCTTGACGCCAACCGCTGCACGCGCCGGGAAGGGCGCGGTGAAGAACTCTTCCATCACCGCGTTGACGCGCGCGAAGTCGTCCAGATCGGTCAGGTAGAGGTTGAGCTTGACGATGTCGCCCAGGCTGCCGGCAGCTTCTTCGCACACGGCATTCAGGTTGGTGAAGACCTGACGCGCCTGTGCCTCGATACCGCCTTCGACGACTTCCATCGTCTGCGGGTCCAGCGGAATCTGGCCGGACAGATAGACGGTATTGCCCGCCTTGATCGCCTGGGAATACGGACCGATGGCAGCAGGGGCCTTGTCGGTGTTGATGATCGCGCGATTGCTCATGACATGCTCCTTGTGACTGCGCTCAAGCCTTGCCGGTTGCGAGTGTTGTGCGGTGGCGGCCTTCAGCAGCGGGTTACGATTGTGGTTATAGGGTCTCGCCGTCCACGGCGAGTTCGGTCGCGGTCAAGGTCCTGCACTGCCGTCGAGCTGACGTACCGTCGAGTTGACGTGCATGGCCTTGGCCGCGACACGGGTGTTCAGAAGAACGTGTCCGATGGCCGCTCTGCGGCAGCCTTGAAAACAAAAACCGCGCCGCCCGCCAGTGGCGGACGACGCGGCCAGTACGGTAGATCAGCTGAGGACGCGGGTGATTCGCTCCACGTGCAACAGGTTGCGCATGCGCTTGATGATGCGCGCCAGATGAATGCGATCACGCACGGCCAGCGTCAGATTGACGATGGCCAGATGGGCGTCGCGTTCCTCGATGCCGATGCGCTCGATATTGGCTTCGGCATCGGTGACCAGCTCGGCCAGCTCGGCGATCAGGCCGCGCTGGGTCTGTGCCTCGATACGCAGCGCCACCGTGAAGTCGCCTTCGACCTGATCGGCCCAGGTCAGCGGGAAGACGCGTTCCGGATCGCTGGCCAGTTCGGTGATGTTGCTGCATTCCTGGCGATGGACCACCAGCCCCTTGCCGGCCGACAGATGACCCATGATCGGCTCGCCGGGCAGCGGGTGACAGCAGCGCGCGTAGCTGGTGACCATGCTGTTGCCACCGCTGACCTGCATCGGGCTGTTGCCGCTTTGCTCCGCCTGGACATTGCCGTCCTTGGCCGAGAACTTGGGCTGCTGCGCCGTGGCGCTGGTCGTGTCGCTCAGAAGGCTCTGGGCCACGCTGTAGGCGGCACGGGTGCCGAGTCCGATGGACTCGAGCAGATCATCACGCCCGCCTTCCAGCTCCAGCTCCGCGGCCAGCGTATCGAGACGCCTGGGCGGCAGTTGCTCGAGGGAAGAGTCAAGCCCGGAGAGCGCCTTGTTGAGCAGACGCTGACCCAGGGTCACAGATTCGCTGCGCTGCTGATGCTTGAGGTAATGGCGCACGGCAGAGCGCGCCTTGGCCGTGGTGACGAAGTTGAGCCACGCCAGATTGGGCTTGGCGCCCGGCGCGGTGATGACTTCGACGGTCTGGCCACTCTCCAGCGGCGAGGATAGCGGCGCCAGATGACGATCGATGCGGCAGGCGATACAGCTGTTGCCGACATCGGTGTGCACCGCATAGGCAAAATCGACCGCCGTCGCGCCGCGTGGCAATTCCATGATGTCGCCCTTGGGGGTGAACACGTAGGTATCGTCGGGGAAGAGGTCGTTCTTGACGTGCTCGATGAACTCGAGCGAGTTGCCGGCATGGCGCTGCATCTCGAGCAGACCCCGCACCCATTCGCGGGCACGCGCATGGCTGCCGGCGCCGATGGGGCGGTCGGTCTGGCCGGCCTTGTACAGCCAGTGCGCCGCGATGCCGTTGTTGGCCATCGCTTCCATCTCGCGGGTACGGATCTGTACCTCGATGGGCATGCCGTTCATGCCGAACAGCGTGGTGTGCAGACTCTGGTAGCCGTTGGCCTTGGGGATCGCGATGTAATCCTTGAAGCGACCCGGCACCGGCTTGTAGAGATTGTGCACCACGCCGAGGATGCGATAGCAGCTGTCCACGTCATCGGTGATGATGCGGAAGCCGAACACGTCCATCAATTCATTGAAGGGCTTCTGCTGGTCACGCATCTTGCGATAGATGGACAGCAGATGCTTCTGACGACCGATCACTGAGCCGGGCAGCTGATCGCGCTCCAGCGCGTTCTGCAGACTGGCCTGGATCTCGCGCATCAGGGTACGACGATTGCCACGCGCGGCGGTGACGGCACGCTTGATGCGTTCGGAACGCATCGGGTGCAGCGCCTGGAAGGAGAGGTCTTCCAGCTCGACGCGAATGGTGTTGATACCGAGACGGTTGGCGACGCGGGCGTAGATCTCGAGCGTCTCACGGGCGATGCGACGCTTCTTCTCGGGGCGCAGGGCGCCGAGGGTACGCATGTTGTGGAGACGGTCGGCCAGCTTGACGATGATGACGCGGATGTCCTGGGACATCGCCAGCACCATCTTCTGGAAGTTCTCGGCCTGGGCGACGGCCTTGTCCTCGAAGGTGATCTGGGTCAGCTTCGAGACGCCATCCACCAGCAGGGCGACGGGTTCGCCGAACTGGCCTGCCAGTGCCTCGAAGGTCACGCTGGTGTCTTCGATGACATCGTGCAGCATGGCGGCCATCAGGCTCTGATGGTCCATGTGCATGTTGGCGAGAATGTTCGCCACCGCCAGCGGGTGGGTCACATAGGGCTCACCGGAACGCCGGCGCTGGCCATCGTGGGCCTGCTCGGCGTAATAGAAGGCGCGCCTAACCTGACGGATCTCTTCCTCGGGAAGATAACCGCCCAGGCGGTCTGCCAGGTCATCGATCGTGAACATTCAGCGGCCTTGGCTCAGAGTGATTCCGGGCCCGCACCCCGTGCTCCGGCCGCAAGGGCGGGAGTGGCAGAGGTGCGGAAGCACACATGCAGTCGGCAGGTTAAGCGTGGGCTCAGTCTTCGATCTGCGGCATTACCGGCTTGCGCTGGATCGGAGCTTCGACCGGCTCGTTCAGGATGTCACGACCGACCAGACCGGCCGCCACTTCGCGCAGGGCGAGGACGGTGGGCTTGTCGTTTTCCCACGGCAGTTGGGCGTTGCGGCTGCCGCGTGACAGCTGACGGGCACGACGAGTGGAGATCATCACCAGCTGGAAGCGGTTGTCGACGTTCTCGAGGCAATCTTCTACGGTTACGCGAGCCATGGCGGTGCACCTATCAATAGCGGGATATTCGGGGTTCGCTGTCGGCGTGTAATCAGCGCAGAGTGCCGCGACCGCTAGGGGTCACTTACCCTGATCATCTGACAGTATCTCGCACACGACGCAAGCACAATGCCGCTGAGCCGGCCCGCCAGGGGCGAGACGGCTCAGCGGCCAATGATTCTGAAAGGGAATCGAGTCTACTCGACGCCGTTGTTGCATGACAAGTCAGGCGCGATCAACTCCTTCGCCTGGCGCGTCTGTCGGCGGCGTACGCGACCACAGCGCGCATGATCAGGACGAAAGCCGGCAAGTCCTGCCCGACTGTCAGGCTGTCCGAACTGCTGTCCGAACTGCTGTCAGAACGGCCGGCCGCGCGGCTGACCGAACGGCTGACTGAGCAGCAGGATTCCCGCCGCCGTCATCAGTCGGCCAGCAGGGAGTCGAGCAGTGCCGCGTGGCGATGCTGCACGCGCGGCAGGCGCGCACGCTGGGCATTGACGAGTCCGCACAGCTCGTCGAGGGCCTGCTCGAAGTCATCATTGATGACGATCAGATCGTATTCGTCGTAGTGGGACATCTCGCTGACCGCATCGCGCATGCGACGCGCGATCACGTCCTCGCCATCGGTACCGCGGCCTGACAGACGTTCGAGCAGCGCTTCACGTGACGGCGGCAGGATGAAGATGGAGACGGCCTCCGGCACCTGGGCGCGCACTTGCTGGGCGCCTTGCCAGTCGATCTCGAGGATGACGTCCTCGCCCTTGCTCAGGCGAGCTTCGACCGCCGGACGCGAGGTGCCATAGAAGTTGTCGAAGACCTGGGCGTGCTCGAAGAAGTCGCCTTGCTCGATCATGGTCTTGAAGTGATCGACATCCACGAAGTGGTAGTTGACGGCATCCTGCTCGCCCGGGCGCTGGCCGCGGGTGGTGTGCGAGACGGACACGCCGATACCGTCCATGCGCTCCAGCAGTGCCTTGACCAGGGTGGTCTTGCCGGCGCCGGACGGCGCGGAAATGATGTAGAGCGTGCCACGTGCGTTGCTGGCCGCCGAGGAAGATGCTGAAGAAGTCGAAGACATGGAAGTGATCCGCTTGCTGTCGCTGAATCGCGGCATTATCGCATAATCCACCCCGCTTCCGCTGCACGCGCGCATGACAGTCCCGTGATGCAATGTTGCAGCTCGGGCATCACAGTTGTCGTCGCGAAGTGGCTGGGTTGGCGTGGCGTTATCTGCAACAATGGTCGTATATTTCAGTTATCACTCAAGCGTCAGCCAGTTCTCGCGCCGGCCTGGGGTCTTGAAGGGACACACGGTTTGCCGCCGCCTCGCCACGCTGGCCTGAGCTTGCGCACTCCCGTGATTTCCATCGCGCCTTGCCAGACGCGTACATAAGTCGATAGAGCAGCGCCAGACGTGCCGCAGGCCTCCGCCAGAGAGGCCGCGCACGAGCGCATCACCCGTTACCTGTCCCGCGCGCCATTCATTCCCGCCTTCCGGCTGATGATGAATGGCGCGCGGCCTTTTGCCCTGCGTAGCGCCAGCCATGCGCGGGCAATGTCAGCCGTGGCCTGCCCCTGACAGTGGCGCCACGGCTGAGTACGGCCACGGGTGTTACCCCCTTTTCAAGTTTCAGGAGACCCGGACATGTCTGCCTCCCCCGTTGCGCGCCATCCGCGCATCGCCGAACTGGCGCTGGCGCTCGGTGCCTTTGCCATCGGCACTACCGAATTCGTGATCATGGGCCTGATGCCCAACATCGCGGCGGACTTCAATGTGTCCTCGCAGCAGGTCGGCTACGCCATCAGTGCCTATGCGATGGGCGTGGTGGTCGGTGCGCCCCTGATCTCGGCGCTGGGCGCACGCCTGCCGCGTCGCGGGCTGCTGATCGGCCTGATGTTGCTGTTCGCGGTCAGCAACGTGGCCAGCCTGCTGGCACCGTCGCTGACCAGCTTTGCCGCGCTGCGCTTCATCGCAGGCCTGCCGCATGGTGTCTATCTGGGCGTCGCGGCCCTGGTGGCGGCGGATGCTGCCCCCGCCGGCGAGCGTGGGCGGGCCGTCGGTCGCGTGATGATGGGCCTGACGGTGGCGATTCTGATCGGGGCGCCAGCGGCGACCTGGTTCGGCAGCCTGTTCGGCTGGCATTCCGCCTTCCTCGTCGTCGGCCTGCTGGCGCTGGCCACGGCGGTGCTGGTGCGTGGCTTCGTGCCCTATCAGGCCGGCAATCAGGACGCGACCCCGCTGACCGAGCTGGCCGCGCTGATCAAGCCGCGGGTGCTCTATACCCTCGGCATCGCCTGTATCGGTTTCGGCGGCATGTTCAGTGTCTACAGCTATGCGGTGGAGACGCTCAACGCCCAGGCCGGGCTGTCCCAGAACCTGGTGCCGATGGTGCTGGCCGTCTTCGGGGTGGGCACCATCATCGGCAACCTGATCGGTAGCCGTGCCGCGGACATCGACCTGATGCGCACCATCCCTGCCGTGCTGATCTGGAGCGCGCTGGTGCAGGGCGGCTTCTACTTCGCCGCCGATGGTGTCTGGAGCGGCATCCTGTTCGTCGGGCTGGTCGGTACCGGCATCGGCTTGGCACCGGCGCTGCAGATGCGCCTGATGGATGTGGCGGAAGACGCCCAGACCATGGCGGCGACGCTCAATCATGCGGCCTTCAACATTGCCAATGCGCTGGGCGCCTGGTGTGGTGGCATGGCCTTCGCCTATGGCCCGTCTCATTCCTCCATCGGCCTGGTCGGGGTGGCGATGGCCATCGCGGGCTTGATCGTCTTCCTGCTCGGTCAGCGTCATGAACGCCGCGAGCTGCAGACGGCTTCTGCCTGATGTGGGCCTGAAGCGAGGCAAGAAAGCCCCGTGAGCACAAGCCGCAACGCAAGACGCCGCCCTTCGGGGCGGCGTCTTGCGTTTCAGTGGCGGAAAGTCTTGGGAGCGGCACCGGCAAGTCAGCAACGGGGCACCGTCAGCGCTGCTGACGCGCGCGCGTCGGCGACATGCCGAAGTAATCGCGGAAGCAGTGGCTGAAGTGGGTGGTGCTGACAAAGCCACAGGCCACGGTGACCTCGGTGATGCTGGCACTGCCCTGTGTCAGCAGCTGGCGTGCCCGCGTCAGGCGCAGCTCCAGATAGTAGCGCGAGGGCGTGGTATCCAGATGGCGGGTGAACAGGCGCTCGATCTGGCGGCGTGACAGCGTCACGCAGTGCGAGATCTCGCTCATGCTCAAAGGCTCCTCGAGGTTGTTGCTCATCAGCTCGAGAATGGTGCGCAGTGCCTCCGGGTGCTGGCTGTCCGGCGCGGGCAGCGTCTGGTCCGGATGCCAGGGGCTGGGCGTCGCGGGGCGCTCGCAGGCGAGGATTTCCTCGACACTGCGCGCCAGGTCATCGCCGTGACGCTGGCGCATGGCTTCCAGCATCATGTTCAGGGCGCTGCCGGCATTGGTGCAGCTGAAGCGCGCCGCTTCCACCACCAGCGGGGCACGCGACAGCTCCAGCTGGGGGAATGACTCGCTGAACAGCGCCGCATTCTCGGGATGGATGGTGCAGCGATGGCCCGCCATCACGCCGGCGGCCGCCAGGAAGTAGCTGCCATTCCACAGGCTGCCGAGGCGACAGCCCTGGTGGTCGGCTCGCCGCAAGACCTCGCTCAGCAAGGGAATCTCGTCCAGCTGCACCCGGTAGCCGCCGCACACGATGATCATGTCGATCTGTGCCTGCCCCAGCGACTCGAGCCCGGCGCTGGCCATGATGTCGATGCCCAGATCACTGCGTACGCTGCCCGCCGTCACCCCGAAGGTGTGAATGCGATAGAAGGGGACATCGCGGAGCAGATTGGCCGTGACCAGCACATCGAGGGCGCTGGTGAAGGCGGGCATCGAGAAGTGCTCCAGTAAAATGAAGGCGACATTGAGCGGTGCGCTCTGGGCACAGGTCACGTCCTTGAGCAGATGCTGGTTGCGACGCTTCATCGCGGGGGTGAAGTCGCGGCGACGGGGCGAGGTCATGGCTTGCGTTCGTTGCAGGGGCCGCGAGCGGCAGTGGATCGAAGGCGACTGGCAGGCTGGCCACCGTGAGACTCCATCCTCGCAGCTGCGCGCTCCCGCGGCGAGCCTCTCGCTGGCGGTTACGGGGTGGCAGGCATGTAATGAGGCTGTTGGCTTGATGATACGTCGCGTTACATGGGTGTAAAAACAATCACTTGTGTCATATTCGGCGCTTTCTCGCCTGTTAGACTGCCCCGTCACTCAGATCATGCCCCGAGGCTGACTAATGACGGATACCACCCGGACTGCCTTGTCCGGCTCCGCAACCCAAGCAGCTCCCCTTTCCGATCACGCCGCATCTCTTGCTGATCACACCACATCCTCTCCCGATCAAGCCGCAGCACTGCCTGATTCCGAGCTCACCGCGCTCAACAGCTCCCGCAGTCTGGACTGGCCGGTCTTCCTCCTCAGTGGAGGCGTGATGGCGCTGTTCGTCGCCGCCGCGCTCATCGACCTGGACGGCGTGTCGGCCCTGATCAATCACGCCTTCGACTTCTCGACCACCTACTTCGGTGCCTATTGGCAGGGCCTGATGATCGTGACCTTCCTCGTCGCCGTCGGCATGACCTTCGGGCGCACGGGGCGCGTGGTCTTGGGCGGGTTGGCGACGCCTGACATCTCCACGCCGCGCTGGATGGCGACTATTCTGTGCACCCTGCTGGCCGGTGGTGGCGTGTTCTGGGCCGCCGCAGAGCCCATCGCGCACTTCGCCTCGCCGCCGCCCGTCTTCGGACCGGATGCTCCGGTCGGCAATCTCGATGCCGCCTACAATGCGCTGGCACAGAGCTTCATGCACTGGGGCTTTCTCGGCTGGGCGGTGCTGGGCAGCCTGACGGGTGTCGTCTTCATGCACCTGCACTATGAGAAGGGCTTGCCGCTCAAGCCGCGCACCTTGCTCTATCCGCTGCTCGGAGAACGCGTGATGCGTGGGCCGATCGGCGCGCTGGTCGATGCCTGCTGCGTACTGGCCGTCATCGCGGGCACCGTGGGGCCGGTCGGTTTCCTCGGTATCCAGGTCAGTTACGGGCTCAATGCGCTGTTCGGCATTCCCGATACCTACGCGACGCAACTGGTGCTGCTGGCCATCCTGACCCTCGTCTACACCCTGTCCGCCGTCAGTGGCGTGATGCGCGGCATCCAGTTCCTGAGCAGTGCCAACGTGCTGATCGGCGGCGCGATGCTGTTCTTCATCGTGCTCTTCGGGCCGACCGAATTCCTGCTCAAGGCCTTCCCGTTGGGCATGGTCGACTACCTGGACAATATCGTGCCGATGGCGGTCTTCCGCGGCGACAGCGGCTGGCTGGATAGCTGGACGCTGTTCTTCTGGGGCTGGTTCATCGGCTTCGGTCCGCTGATGGCGATGCTGGTCGCACGTATCTCGCGGGGGCGCACCCTGCGCCAGATGGTGCTGTTGATCACCATCCTGTCGCCGCTCGCGACCTGTGTCTGGTTCACCATTCTCGGCGGCAGCGGCCTGGCCTTCGAGCTGGAAAACCCGGGCAGCGTCTCGGGCCCGTTCAGCGGCTTCAATCTGTCGGCGGCCTTGATCGCCATCACCCAGCAGCTGCCGTTCGGCTTCATCATGTCGGTGCTGTTCCTGATTCTGTCGGCGCTGTTCGTGGCCACGACCGGGGATTCGATGACCTACGCCATCTCGATGGTGATGAGCGGGCACGACAATCCGCCACGCAGCGTGCGTGTGTTCTGGAGCCTGATCATGGGTGTCGTGGCAGCGATCCTGATCTCGATGGGCAATGGCGGCATCAATGCGCTGCAATCCTTCATCGTGGTGACCGCGGTGCCTGTCTCGCTGGTGCTGTTGCCCAGTCTGTGGAATGCGCCGCGTATCGCGCGGCAGATGGCGCGTGAGCAAGGGCTGTAACTGGCTGATGTGAAAAAGGCCGCCCACTCGGGCGGCCTTTGCATGTCGTCATGCACGGATCAGTCTGGCATGGCCCGAAGAGGGCAGCCGAGGGAGGTCATGAGTTGTTATCACCGATGCCCGGATGTAAAACGGCTGTAGGCTTGGTGATACGTCGCGTTACATGGGTGTAAAAACAATGGCTTGTGTCATAGTTCAGCGTTTTACGGCTGATACACTGCACCGTCACTCAGATCATGCCCAGAGGCTGACTAATGACGGATTCTTCCCGGACTGTTTCGTCCGGCTCCGCCACACCGGTAAATCCCCCCGCTGAACCCGCACACACCCCGCAAGGTATCGACTGGCCCGTCTTCATCATCAGTGGTGGCGTATTGGCAGTGTTTGCCATCGCCGCACTGGTGGATCTCGACGCTGTCTCCGCGCTCATCCAGAGTGCCTTCGGTGTCTCGACCCAATACTTCGGTGCCTACTGGCAAGCGCTGATGCTGGCGACCTTCGTCATCGCCATCGTGCTGACCATCGGCCGTACCGGACGGGTGCGCATGGGCGGGCTGGCGGCGCCGGATATCTCGACGCTGCGCTGGATGGCCATCATCCTGTGCACGTTGCTGGCGGGCGGTGGTGTCTTCTGGGCAGCGGCAGAGCCGATCGCTCACTTCACCTCGCCGCCGCCGGTGTTCGGCGCGGACGCCCCGACAGGCAATGCCGATGCCGCCTACAACGCGCTGGCACAGAGCTTCATGCACTGGGGCTTTCTGGCCTGGGCGATGCTCGGCAGCCTGACCGGCATCATCTTCATGTACCTGCACTACGAGAAGGGTCTGCCGCTCAAGCCGCGCACGCTGCTCTATCCGCTGTTCGGCGACCGCGTCATGCGTGGCCCCATCGGTGCGCTGGTCGATGCCTGCTGCGTGCTGGCAGTGGTGGCCGGTACCGTCGGCCCCATCGGCTTCCTCGGTCTGCAGGTCAGCTATGGCCTCAATGCGCTGTTCGGCATTCCTGATACCTACGCGACCCAGCTCACGCTGCTGCTCGTGCTGACCGTCATCTATACCCTGTCGGCCGTCAGCGGCGTGACCCGTGGCATCCAGTTCCTGAGCAGCACCAACGTCCTGCTCGGCGGCGCGCTGCTGCTGTTCATCCTGATCATGGGCCCGACCGGCTTCCTGCTCGAAGCCTTCCCGCAGGGCCTGGTGCGCTACGTCGGTGACTTCGTCGCCATGTCTTCCTTCCGGGGTGACGATGGCTGGCTGAATGGCTGGACGCTGTTCTTCTGGGGCTGGTTCATCGGCTATGGTCCGCTGATGGCGATGTTCGTCGCGCGTATCTCGCGTGGCCGCACCCTGCGTCAGATGGTGCTGTTGATCGCGGTCATCTCGCCGCTGGTCACCTGCCTGTGGTTCACCATCATCGGTGGCAGCGGTCTGGCCTTCGAGCTGAGCAACCCGGGCAGCGTCTCCGGCCCGTTCACCGGCTTCAATCTGCCGGCAGCGCTGATCGCCATCACCCAGCAGCTGCCGTTCGGCTTCACCATCTCGGTGCTGTTCCTGGTGCTGACCACGCTGTTCGTCGCCACCACCGGTGACTCGATGACCTACGCGGTCTCGATGGTGATGAGCGGCCACGACAATCCGCCGCGCGGCGTGCGCGTGTTCTGGAGCCTGATGATGGGCGTGGTCGCGGCGCTGCTGATCTCGATGGGCGATGGCGGCATCAACGCGCTGCAATCCTTCATCGTCGTCACCGCCGTGCCGGTGTCGCTGATTCTGCTACCCAGCCTGTGGAACGCTCCGCTGATTGCCCGCCGCATGGCGCGCGAGCAGGGCGTCTGATCGACTCCGTTCGAAAGCCATGAGCGTGTCGCACCATCAAAAACGCCGCCCCGCGGGGCGGCGTTTTCGTGTCTGGCGATCAGCCATCAGTCATCAGACGCTGACGTTCAGGGTCACATCGATGTTGCCACGCGTCGCGTTGGAGTACGGGCACACCTGGTGCGCCTTCTCGACCAGCGCATCCGCCTCGGCCTTGTCCATGCCCGGCAGGCTGATATCCAGCGCCACCTCGATACCGAAACCGGCCGGAATCTGGCCGATGCCCACCTTGCCGGTGATCTCCAGGCCTTCCGGCAGTGTCACGCCGTCAGTGCTGGCCACGTGCTTCATGGCACCTATGAAGCAGGCAGAGTAACCCGCCGCGAACAGCTGCTCCGGGTTGGTACCTTCACCGCCACCACCGCCCAGCTCCTTCGGCGTGCTCAGGGTGACATCCAGCGCCCCATCGGAAGAACGCGACTTGCCCTCACGACCCCCAGTGGTAGTGGCTTCTGCACGGTACAGCACTTGTTCGATAGACATGCCTGACTCCTTGAGCGGAAAAGCCCTCAGTCGAGGGGTGGAAACAAGATGGTGGCTCTGAAAGAAAAATCAAGGTTACATTAGGATAGGTTTTTAAGTTAACTTTGCTAATCTAAGCAGTCTAATTTTGATTTCAAATTAATTATTTCAGGTAAAGTGTTATGCCGCTTATACAAGATATAGAGAGATTTTTGAGTAGCTGGAAGGATGCTTGTAAAGAAACATTTACTAATCACGCGATTGCTGAACTATTTAAAGTTGATATAGGTGGTCGAGTTAAGACCTTTGTTCATACAAAGCACCCAGATTTTATTGTCAAGGCTAGTGTTGGTGCTGGTAATTGGGCAAATGTACCTTGGATTTCGATGCTAAATCCGAGAATAACCACTAGCACTAAAGATGGGGTATATCCAGTATATCTTTTTAAAGCTGATGGTTCCGGCTTTTATTTGTCACTTAATCAAGGCACGACTAACCCGAAAGATAAGTATGGTAAGGTTGTTTCAGAGAAAAGGTCTGAAGTTATCGTACAGCATATTCGAAATGAAATACCCGAACTAATAGATTGGGAAAATGTAGATTATGTACAGCTAAATGCTTCCACCAGTCTTGGGAAATCATATGAAAAGCCAAATATTGCCGCTAAATTTTATGCATTTGATAATCTTCCCGAAGAAGAAGAGCTTTTTAATGATCTTACCGAATTGTTGTACTATTATAAGCGAGTTGAGACGTTATCTATTCTTGACAGCATTGATACCAAGTTGAGTGAAGTCAATGACTCTAAGCAGCTCGGTTTTAATACAAATAATGTAGACGAGCCAGATAATGTTGGCTTATCTGTGAACTTCACTCCTGATATATTTATTTATAAACCGTTTCTCTTGCTTGCTGGTATTTCAGGAACAGGAAAAACTAGATTTGTGCGTAAACAAGCAGAGGCAACTGGGTCACTAGCTGATACTTATTGTTTAAGCTCTGTACGCCCAGACTGGCATGAGCCAAGTGATCTTCTAGGATACATATCTCGCCTTAATGGAACGCCGCAGTTTGTAGTTACAGATGTGCTATTTTTCATAGTTAAAGCATGGCGTGAAATATTTTCTGCAAAAGTAAAGTTTGAAGTATCAAAAAACGGCCAGTTAGAGGTTATCGGTGATAACAAAGACCTTGGCTTAATTAGACCCTATTGGCTTTGCCTTGATGAGATGAATTTAGCACCAGTAGAGCAGTATTTTGCTGATTATCTTTCAATATTAGAGACACGTTCATGGTCATGGAGGGGCGGGTCATTCTCATATAGTAGCGACCCGTTACTCAAGTCATCTACAATATCTCAATTAGGAGAAGACTCCACATTAAGAGAAGATCTTGGGCTTCAAGGCTCTACCTACGATATGGCATGGGAGATGTTTGAGCAGTATGGCATCGGAATACCTTTCAACTTAATCGTTGCAGGCACGGTTAATATGGATGAAACAACCCATGGCTTTTCTAGGAAAGTGATAGACAGAGCGATTAGTTTTGATTTTGGCGCTTTTTTTCCAAATAGCTTTGATGAATTCTTTTCACCTACCATTCAAAATAAAGCTTTGAGCTATCCGCTACAGGCACAAGTAAGTCAATTAGACTTGGAATCAACTTGTGATCGTAATGGTGAAAAAAGTATTGTGTTTTTGAAGGCGATTAATGAAAGCTTGGAAAGTACGCCTTTCGAGCTGGCGTATCGTGCGCTTAATGAGTTGTTATTAGCAGTTGTTTGTGCGCAGCCACAAGACGATAAAAGTCTGATAGCGATGTGGGATGATTTTATGATGTGCAAGGTGCTTCCTCGCATTGAGGGAGATAGTGATAAACTTACAACTGCAGGAGGGGAAGAGATACTAATAAAGCTGAAAGCTGTGCTGCAGAGTCAGTTCGCATCTATTTTGAATCGAAGCGATAGCAATTTAATTCAGCGGCCAGATCTTTATCGGGAAAAAATAATAACAGATAGTAATAGCGAAAAGACATTAAATATCCCATGTCGCTCTATAAGCAAACTGGAGTGGATGCAGCAAAGATTAGTTAGCGCTACCTTCACCAGCTTCTGGCCTTGATCTTCTGCTTATAGTGGCAATAGACAATATGGAGGTCTAGCTATGCCAGAGTTATTTCGATTACAAACTCCTGATTACGAGTTTTCAGTCTGGTCTAGTGATATTAGTCAGCGTGTCAAAATGTATAATACCACTATGGCTAGAAATTCTAGTTCGACCACTAGTAGTTCTAATGGGGATTGGAAGGAGAATAATGTTTCTGCGGTACTTACAGAGGATATGTCGACTCCTAGTTACCAGTTACGCTTTTCACCTGAAATCGAGCTTGTTGATTTTCATTTAGAACCAAGTTCAAACCTGGTGAATACAAGTACTTCTGTGGCAACAGAGCTATCCACAAATGTTTTAGGACCTAAAAAGAAAGATAATATATTATTAAGTTCACCAATTTTTTTTGAGAATACCCAATATCAGTTTGAGTGGGTTTTCTTTTCTAAAGTGACGTTTGCATGCATAAAGCACCGTAGTCAAAATGTTAATGACACCTTTCGATTCTCAAAGCAACGAGGGCCAATGCCGGCTCGTTTGACAGGAACTATAAATACTGGGAACGATATAGGATGGATGCGCTTGCCTTTATCTTTTGAAATTGAAGGCAAGATCTATCTACAAAATATCGCGTTCGAAGTGCTGCCAGTCAAGATGATGTTGCATCGTGATCTCCCATGTATGTATCGAGCGATTGATTCTATTTATCCGTTGTGGCGTTTCAGCCTTGTAGAAAAAACTGAGCAAGATACAGCGCTAGGGAATCAGCGAGGTCATTTCCCTTTAATGTGGCTAGCGAATTTTGCTGCTTTAAGGTTACGTTTTGAGCAGGGACTCAAAGTGGTTTGTGCAGCACCCCATAGTCGCCTGCAGTCGCATATTGATAGTATCAAGGCTTCAAAGTTAAAGGGACGTCTTCCTAGAAAGCTAGCTGAGCGCGTGAAACAGGATTTTTCTTCTGGGCAATATGATAAGCGATATAGAGTGAGTAAAAAAAGGCTTAGTGTTGATACTCCCGAAAACAGGTTTATCAAGATGGCGGTAAGCCAAAGTAAGCGAAAACTAGCAAATTTCGAAAACAAGTTGCGCGCTAATAATAGTGCGCCTGAGAACCAGCGGTTATCAAATTATTTTTTAGATGAGCTACATTGCTGGCAGAAGCCTTTAAATAAAGTATTAACTCAAAGCTTTATTAGCGAGGTCGGCTCTTTCTCTGGAATGACTCGAGAGTCATTGGTGCTACAACAAAAAACTGGTTATAGTGCAGTTTATCGAGTCTGGCAAGAGTTGAAATACTATCTCGATGCCTTTGACAGTCAATCTAGTATGTCTATGAAGTCGGTGTCTGAGATTTATGAGGTATGGTGTTTTTTATGCCTGAAGAAAATTCTTGAAGATGAGCTTGGTTTTAATGTGGTTGATAGTGAATTAATAAGTTTAGCTCAAAATGATTATTTTGAGTATCAATTAAGAGATGGATTTGCAGGCGCCTTTTGTTTCAAGCGAAGTGATGGTGTAACAGCGAGGTTGGCTCATGAGCCAAAGTTCACCAAAAAAGGCAAAGACATACGTTCCTATCTGGTGAGCCAGGAACCCGATATTGTATTAGAAGTCACGATCCCAGGGGATAATCAATCGGAAGAGGCACAAAAGTTTATTTGGATATTTGATGCGAAGTACCGCATAAAGAATTATAAGGGACGTTATGATGATCAGTCTGAAGATGTCGACAATATAGACCGAGTGCCAGATGATGCAATCAATCAGATGCACCGATATCGTGACGCGTTAATCCGCTTAACTGATCCCAATAAAAAAAGTGATAAGTTTGATGCTTCTTATCTAGTGAGAAAAAGTCGTCCCGTTTTTGGAGCATTTGCTCTTTATCCTGGATTTTTTGATCAGAAAGCACATGATAATCCATATGCTCGTGCGATTGAGGAGGTTGGGATCGGGGCTTTTGCATTGCTTCCTAGTCAAGCTGAGGCGAAGTATTGTGGGCATCAATGGTTATTGGAATTTCTAAGGGCTCAAATTGGTGTAGCCCCTTCGGTAGAAATGACTAAATATTCCTCCTCAAGTATAAAAGAAAATCTATATGTACAAGAGGCTTCACGTATACCCTATTCTGGTATGCAGCAAGTACTATATTCAGATTTAACAATGACAGTAGCATTAAGTGGTAAGCGTAAGCGAGATAATGGCTACTTTGAGGCATTTGAACAAGGGGTTGCGCGCTGGTATCACATGCCGCAAAGTACTTTCTTGGGTAAATTTAAGCAGCATGTTGTAGAAGAAATTCGCTACCTGGCTTTGGCATCTACATCTGATGTCCAAACTAGCACCAAAAAAATAGATAAGCTTTGGCCAGTTAAGCGCGTAAGGCTCCTCCCTCGATATGAGATCGACGAAGAGCAGGCTGGAAAAGCTTCTAATGCGTCTGAGCTATATTATTTATTTGAGCTTGGAAAGCCACTTACATTACACGTTCCGGTAACGCGTGTGCCACATCGACCAATAGCTCATTCAATGAAACTCACTACTTTAACTCAGTTAGAGAGCGTAACAACTTTTGCGGATGTAGAGAAAGTTTACAATGAGGCAATGGTGTAACCGTGACTGGCGGAGGCCATGAATAATTTACCTTAAGCTATAAAGGCAGTTTGGCAATGGCATCCGCCAGTTTCTTAATGCTGTTGGCCGCTATCACTCAATATTCTGAATCTGCTCGCGCATCTGCTCGATCAGCACCTTGAGCTCGACGGCGCAGCGGGTGGTGTCGGCGACGACGGACTTGGAGGAGAGGGTGTTGGCTTCGCGGTTGAGTTCCTGCATCAGGAAGTCGAGGCGGCGGCCGATGGGGCCTTTCTGGGTGAGCTGACGACGGACTTCGCCGACGTGGGTGTCGAGGCGGTCGAGTTCTTCGTCGACGTCGGCTTTCTGGGCCATCAGGGTCAGTTCGGCTTCCAGGCGTTGCGGGTCGAGGGTGGCGCGGACTTCTTCGAGACGAGCGAGCAGGTTCTCGCGCTGACGGGCGAGGATGTCGGGCATCAGGCGTCGGACTTCAGCCACATGGGTGTCGACGCCATCGAGGCGTGCGCTGATCAGCTCGGCGAGGCGTTCGCCTTCGCGGGCGCGGCCTTCGATGTGCTCGTCCAGCGCGCGCTTGAACAGGTTGAGGGCATCGGCCTTGATGCGTTCTTGATCGGCGCCTTCGCGCACCAGCACGCCGGGGTAGTCGAGCAGGGCGAGGCGTGAGGGCTGCGGGGCGTCCGGGCAGTGCTGGCCGACTTCGGCGAGCACGCGGCTGAGTTCACCCAGGCGTCTGGCATCGACGGCGAGGCTGTCGGCACCGGCTTCGGCGTCAAAGCGCAGCGAGAGTTCGACCTTGCCGCGGTTGAGGCGCTTGCGCAGGCCTTCGCGGAAGGCACTTTCGAGTTCGCGCAGGCTGTCGGGCAGACGGAAGTGCGGTTCGAGATAGCGCTGGTTCACCGAGCGCAGCTCCAGCGTCAGGGTGCCGTAGTCGGCTTCATGGGTCTGGCGGCTGAAGGCGGTCATGCTGTGGACCATGACGTGCTCCTTGTCGGTTGGCTGTCAGAAGAGAGGCGGTGCATGAGCGACCGCGCTGATAGCCTGAAGTGTACGCGTGCCGCTCTTGAGCGCCCAGTGATCAGGAGCAGGTCTGGCCCGCGCGGCGCGAAGGTCGTCGCCCGTGGCTGCGGCGTGTAGACTCTGGCCTCCCGAATACTGCAACAAGGAATCCCCATGAGCGAAGCCAACGTGACCCGTCCCAGTGGCCGTACCCCGGAGCAGCCGCGCGAGATCCGCCTGACCCGTGAGTTCACTCGTCACGCCGAGGGTTCGGTGCTGGTGGAGTTCGGGGAGACCCGCGTGCTGTGCACCGCCTCTGTCGTGGCGGGCGTGCCGCGCTGGCTGCGCGGTTCCGGCAAGGGCTGGCTGACCGCCGAGTACGGCATGCTGCCGCGTGCGACCCATACCCGTAATGATCGTGAAGCGGCGCGTGGCAAGCAGGGTGGCCGCACGGTGGAGATCCAGCGTCTGATCGGCCGTGCGCTGCGCGCCGCGGTAGATCTCAAGAAGCTGGGCGAATACACCATCACCATCGATTGCGATGTGCTGCAGGCCGATGGCGGCACGCGTACCGCGGCGATCACCGGTGGCTGTGTGGCACTGGTCGATGCGCTGCAGGGCCTGCAGCGTGAGCGCAAGATCAAGACCGACCCGCTGGTGAGTCTGGTCAGCGCCGTGTCGGTCGGCATCTACAAGGGCGTGCCGGTCACCGATCTCGACTACCCCGAAGACAGCAAGGCCGATACCGACATGAATGTCGTGATGGCCGAAGGCAAGGGGCTGATCGAGGTGCAGGGCACGGCCGAAGGCGCGGCCTTCGATCGCGCTGAGCTCAATGCCCTGCTGGATCTCGCCGAGCGTACCGGTGAGCAGCTGTTCGCCGCGCAGCGCGCCGCACTCGGCATGCCGGCCGACGCCTGAGTTCTGCGACACGGCGCTGTGTCATGAGTGCCATGTCATGAGTGCTGTGTCATGAGTGCTGTGTCGTGAGTGTCATGTCATGAGCGCTTGATGCCAGACAGAAAACGCCCCCACCGCTTGCGCGATGGGGGCGTTTTCGTCAGTGCCCGAAGGCACATCATGCGACTGGCAGGGTGGCCCGAGGCCGAACGCTCAAGGGGTGACAGCGTGCATCACAGCTCGAGGTCGTACTCGACGATGACCGGTGCGAACTCGCTGAAGGTGGCATCGGTGTCGATCCAGGCGTCCTTGATATGACGACGCAGGTTCGGGTCGATGACCTGATAGTCGAGGCGCCAGCCTTCCTGACGGGCGCGCGGCTGGTCACTGTCCAGCGCTGGCCACCAGGAGTACTGGTCGGCATCGCGATTGACTTCGCGGAAGGCGTCGATGAAGCCGATCGGGCCGAAGACCTGATCCATCCATGCGCGTTCTTCCGGCTTGAAGCCCGGCGTCATCTGATTGTCGGACCAGTTGGCGAGGTCGACAGTCTTGTGGGCCACATGCCAGGTGCCGCAGATCATGTAATCACGACGCTTGCGGCGCAGCTTGCTGAGGTATTCCTGATACTGCTCCATGAAGGCGCCCTTGGCAGCCGGATCACTTCCGTCAGGCATCAGGAAAGAGCAGATGCTGAAGCGGTCGTAATCGGCCTGCAGGTAGCGGCCTTCGTTATCGCACTGCTCGAAGCCCAGTCCATACATGATGGCCTTGGGAATCTGGCGGCAATAGAGGCCAACCCCTGAGAAGCCGTCTTTTTCGGCGTCCAGGAAGTAGCCTTCGTACCCTTCCGGGTAGAGGATGCTGTCGTCGAGCTCGAAGCTCTTGGCCTTGAGGTTCTGGATGCAGACGACGTCGGCGTCCTGACTGGCAAGCCAGTCGAGGAAGCCGCGGCTGACCGCTTCTCGAATACCATTGACGTTAACTGTAGCGATTTTCATACGTGGTCCCTGGTTCGTCGCGCCTGTATGATACCCGAGCTTTAGACGATTTGGTAAATGGCTAACGAATTCAAAGGTGATATCGGATGCAGGACTACCAGCGGGAGTTCATTGAGTTTGCCATCGAGCAGGACGTGCTGCGGTTTGGCGAGTTTACGCTCAAGTCCGGGCGGGTGAGCCCCTACTTCTTCAATGCTGGTCTATTCCGCTCCGGACAGGCCCTGGCGCGTCTGGGACGCTTCTATGCGCGTGCCATCGTCGAATCAGGCCTGGAGGCCGATGTGCTGTTCGGCCCGGCGTACAAGGGTATCCCGCTGGGTGCCGTGACGGCCGTGGCGCTGGCTGATCATCATGATCGTGACATGCCGTTCACCTTCAATCGCAAGGAAGCCAAGACCCACGGTGAAGGGGGCTCGTTGGTCGGCGCGCCCCTCGAAGGCCGCGTGATGATCATCGACGATGTCATCACCGCCGGCACCGCCATCGGCGAAGTGATGGAGATCATCCACGCCGAGAGTGCCAAGGCGGCGGGCGTCGTGATCGCACTGGACCGTCAGGAGCGCGCTCCCGATGGCCAGGGAGGCCTGAAGGCGAACAGCGCCATTCAGGAAGTGGAGGCACGTTTCTCCATGCCCGTGGTCAGTATCGTGACGCTCGACCAGGTGCTCGAATATCTGGAACAATACGCACAGCAGGAACTGTCTGGGCATGCGGTCGCGATTCGCGACTACCGTGCGCAATACGGTCTCCAGGGCGCCTGAGAGCGTTCATGACCCGCGCAGCATTACCTTCCCAGTCACGTACAGAGGTGCATACATGACAGCTCACCGTAACATTCTCGGCCTTTCGGCAGCCATCCTCGCTGCCAGTCTGTCCGCCCCGGCCATGGCCGGCAACGCTGACCTCAACCTGAATACTGAAGCCGTTCAGGGCGAAATCAATGGCGAGATCGGCAATGGCGTCCAGCTCGGCGGCGGTATCCTGTCCAGCGATGACCACGACGACGTCACGGCCGGTCACGTCCAGCTGCTGGGCACCGAGCGCACCAGTGAATACGACGTGGGCCTCGGCGCACGCTGGAGCCAGTACGACACCGACCACGGTGACGGCGGCGGTCTGGGCCTCGGCGGCTATGGCTACTACTACCTGCCGGGCGCACCGCGCGTCTCGCTGGGTGGCTACGGCTACGTGACTCCGGATGTCGCGACCAGCAACGACCTCGAGCACAGCTACGAATACGGCCTGCGCGCACGGTATCAGGTCATCGACAACGTCGAAGGCTATGTCGGCTACCGCAAGGTGAAGGCCGACTTCGAGAACCGCGACGAACGCACGCTGGATTCCGGCCCGCTGGTCGGCATGCGTCTGCAGTTCTGAGGGGGTTCTCGGCAACGCGTGCTCCGCGTGAGTCACGCATTGCGGTAAGATGGCGGGCCCTTCGGGGCCCGCTTTGCGTTGTCATGGCCAGGTGAGCATCGCCGGCCAGCCCCCTGTTTTCGCCTTCTGCCGCGAGTCTGCTCATGCTCGATATCGTGCTCTATCAGCCCGAGATTCCGCCCAATACCGGCAACATCATCCGGCTGTGTGCCAATACCGGTTACCGCCTGCATCTGATCGAGCCGTTGGGGTTCGAGCTGGATGACAAGCGCCTGCGCCGTGCCGGTCTCGATTATCATGAGTGGGCACGTGTGCAGCGCCATGCCAGCCTCGATGACTTCGTGGCAAGCGTGAAACCTTCGCGGGTCTTCGCGCTCTCGACGCGTGGGCGCACCGCGCCGCACGAGGCCAGCTTCCAGGCCGGTGATGCGCTGGTGTTCGGCCCCGAGACCCGCGGTCTGCCACAGGCGATGCTCGACAGCCTGCCCCGCGAGCAGGTGTTGCGCCTGCCGATGCTGGCCGACAGCCGCAGCATGAACCTGTCGAATGCCGTCGCCGTGGTCGTCTATGAAAGCTGGCGTCAGCTCGATTTCGCCGGCGCCGCAATTCTCGATTGATCAGCCAGCCCTCGATTGATCGGCCAGCCCTCGATTGACCGACCATCGCCCCGCGTGAGATGCATTTCCGCTCCCTTTCTTCGCCCAGCAGGACACCGTGATGACCGAGATCCGTGATCGCCTCGCCAAGCTCAACCCCCGCCAGCAGGAAGCCGTGCGCGCCATCGATGGCCCCTGTCTGGTGCTGGCCGGTGCCGGATCAGGCAAGACCAGCGTGATCACGACCAAGATCGCCTATCTGGTGCAGGAATGCGGCATGAAGGCACGCAACATCGCCGCCGTGACCTTCACCAACAAGGCGGCGCGCGAGATGAAGGAGCGTGTCGGCAAGATGCTCAAGGGCCGCGAGGGCCACGGGCTGATCGTCTCGACCTTCCACACCCTCGGCCTGACCATCATTCGCGGAGAGCTGAAGACGCTGGGCTACAAGCCGGGCTTCTCGCTGTTCGATACCGATGACGCCAAGGTGTTGATCAAGGAGCTGATGCACAAGGAAGCCGACACCGACGCCGAGCAGATCAACGCGGTGCAGAGCCAGATCTCCACCTGGAAGAATGACCTGATCCTGCCCGGGGCGGCGCTGTCGCATGCCGAGGATGAAGACGCCCAGTACGCCGCGGTGATCTACGAGGCCTACAACCGGCACCTCAAGGCCTACAACGCGGTCGACTTCGATGACCTGATCCTGCTGCCGGTGGTGCTGTTCCGTGATCACCCCGAGGTGCTGGCGCGCTGGCAGCGGCGCATCCACTACATGCTGGTCGATGAGTATCAGGACACCAATATCAGCCAGTATCTGCTGGTGAAGATGCTGATGCAGGAGCGCCAGACCTTCACGGTGGTGGGCGATGATGACCAGTCGATCTACGCCTGGCGCGGCGCGCGCCCCGAGAACCTCGTCACCCTCGGTGAGGACTTCCCGCGCCTGAACCTGATCAAGCTGGAGCAGAACTATCGCTCCACCGGTATCATCCTGCGCGCGGCGAACACCCTGATCGCCAACAATCCCCACGTCTACGACAAGACGCTGTGGTCGCAGATGGGCGATGGCGACCCGATCCGTATCATCATGAATCGCAACGAAGAGGCCGAGGCCGAGCGCGTGGCGGGCGAGATTCTCACGCGGCGTATCAAGGAAGGCGCCGAATGGCGTGACTTCGCGGTGCTCTATCGCGGCAACTTCCAGGCGCGCCTGCTGGAGCTGAAGCTGCAGCACTACCAGATTCCCTACAAGCTCTCCGGCGGCACCTCCTTCTTCGGGCGCAACGAGATCAAGGACGCGATGGCCTACCTGCGTCTGCTGATCAATCCGGCAGACGACAACGCCTTCCTGCGTATCGTCAATGTGCCGCGGCGGGAAGTCGGGCCGGGCACGCTGGAGAAGCTGGCCAACTACGCCACCGGGCGTGGTGTATCGCTCTACGCCGCCTGCAGCGAGATGGGCCTGCGCGAGCAGCTGAGCGAGCGTGCGCTGGACCGCCTCGGCCGCTTTACCCACACGCTGGACCGCGTGCGCCGCGAGATGGATGCCGGCCAGTCGATCAGCGCGATCCGCGAGCTGTTCCGCGAGGTGGATTACGAAGGCTGGCTGTATCAGAACGCCAGTGCGCCCAAGATCGCCGAGCGGCGCATGGCCAACGTCTGGATTCTGGTCGATCAGCTCGAGAAGTCGATCAGCGGCAATCCGCAGGAAGAGGTGGAGGAGCTGGAGGGCAGCGAGGCGATGATCGGCGATACCGAGACTGGCGATGTCGCGGCGGCCATCTCACGCCTGGTGCTGCGCGACATTCTCGAGCAGCAGGCCGAGGAAGATGACTCCGACCGCGTGCAGCTGTTGACGCTGCATGCCTCCAAGGGCCTGGAGTTTCCGCATGTCTACGTGCTGGGGCTGGAGGAAGACCTGCTGCCGCACCGCAACTCCATCGAAATGGAAACGGTGGAGGAGGAGCGCCGCCTCGCCTACGTGGGCATCACGCGGGCGCGGCGCACCCTGGTGCTGACGCTGGCGCGCCAGCGCAAGACCTACGGCGAGATGATGGACTGCGTGCCGAGCCGCTTCTTGGATGAGCTGCCGCCGGAAGACCTCGAGTGGGAAGGGCGGGCCGACAAGCCGCAGGATCAGGAGAAGAAAGTAGCCCGCGGGCGGGATGCCATCGCGGGCCTGCGTTCGCTGCTGGGCTGATGTTGATTGTCGGGTACTGTGCGCTGAGACTCAGCGCACGGAGTCGAGCAGGTAATCCACCGCGGCCTTCACTTCCTCATCGGAAAGCGCCGGGTTGCCGCCCTTGGCCGGCATGGCATTGAAGCCTTCGATGGCGTGGGTGTAGAGCGTCTCGTCGCCCTTGGAGAGGCGGCCTTCCCAGTCGCCGGCCTCGCCCAGGCGCGGGGCACCGGCGGCGCCAGTGGTGTGACAGGCCATGCAGATGCCACCGTAGACCTTCTCGCCGTCTATCGCGCTGGCGGCACTGGCTTGCCCGCCAGCGCCGCTGTCCGCCGGCTGAGAACTCGCTGCCGAGCCATCACCGGCGCAGGCATCGCCCTTCACGCATAGCTCGCCCACCGGCTTGAGTCGCTCGGCAATCGCCTCGCGGGAGTTGTCTGCGGCCTGTGTGGACGCGCTGACAAGCACGCTGAACAGCATCGCGCTCAACGAGAGTGACAGGGAAGAGCGCTTGAGGAGAAAAGCAGCTGGCCGGCGAGCTTGCATGGCGTGCACCTTTTGGGGCTGTGTATCGAGCCAGTATAGCGCTCGCCGGAGGCGCAGCAACCGCGTGGCTGGCGGGATATCTCGACATCGTAGAATCAAGACGTTACCATAAGCGCGCCTCGGTTCACTGCAACCTTGGCATGCGCGCCCATAGCTCAGCTGGATAGAGTACTGCCCTCCGAAGGCAGGGGTCGCAGGTTCAAATCCTGCTGGGCGCGCCAACGAATTCCCGTCACCGGCGCCATTGCCGGTCGACACCCGAAAAGCCCTCGTACCTCACGGTGCGGGGGCTTTTTGCATTGCGGCGCGCACCAGCGGCGCAAGCGACTTTCTTTGACGTCATCAAACGAGTGTTCTAAAACGGGATGAGCCACGCTGGCGATTCTCCGCGCGCCGGTCGCTACCGACTGGTACGCCATACTCGTGGCTGTCTGCCTTCGCTGCTGGCTTCGCCGGCCCTCACTGGATGTTCTCATGACGACTGCCGCCCCTGTTGATCCTGCTTCGCCTGAATCTGTTGTCTCGTCTGCTGGCTCGTCTAATGAGAGCAGCGAGACTGCCACTCGGGAGATCACGCGCATGCAGGCGCTGCTGGAAGACCAGCGCGCCGCCTATGGCCTGTCGCCGATGCCCAGCGCCAATGAGCGCCAGGCCTGGCTGACCTCGCTGCGTGATGCGCTCAAGTCACACGAAGAGGCCCTGATCGCGGCGATCAGCGCTGATTTCGGCCACCGCAGCGCCCATGAGACGCGTCTGGCCGAACTGGTACCGAGCTACGAAGGCATTCGTCATGCACGCCGTCACCTGAAGGGCTGGATGAAGCCCTCCAAGCGCCATGTCAGCGCCGCCTTCCAACCGGCCTCTGCGCGCGTCGTCTATCAGCCGCTGGGTGTGGTCGGCATCATCGTGCCCTGGAACTATCCCCTCTATCTGGCGATCGGCCCCTTGATCAGCGCCCTGAGTGCCGGCAATCGGGTGATGATCAAGATGAGCGAGTTCACCCCCGAGACCGCTGAGGCGCTGCGCATGATGCTGCTCGATGCCTTCGATGAGGTGCAGGTGGCCGTGGTGATCGGTGAGGCCGATGTGGCGGCGGCCTTCTCGGCCTTGCCCTTCGACCACCTGCTGTTCACCGGCAGCACGGCGGTCGGCAAGCATGTGATGCGCGCCGCGGCGGACAACCTGACCCCCGTGACGCTGGAGCTGGGCGGCAAGTCGCCGGTGATCATGTCGCGTGAACTGATGGCGGATGAGGCGCAGCGTCGTGAAGCGGCCGGGCGGCTGGCCTTCGGCAAGGGCATGAACGCCGGCCAGACCTGCGTCGCGCCGGATTATGTGCTGTGCAGTGAGGACCAGGTCCCGCTGCTGGTCACGGCGCTGGGTGAGGCCTTCCAGCGCTTCTATCCGCGCTTCTGCGAGACGCAGGACTATTCGCGCATCATCAATCAGCGTCAGTACCAGCGCTTGCGAGAGGTGCTCGAGGACGCCTTGGCGAAGGGTGCGACACTCAGGCCTCTGGTCGACAGTCCCGACTGGAATGACCCGCAGCTGGTCGAGAAGCGTCTGATGCCGCCGCTGGCGTTGCTCGAGGTGACGGATGAGATGCGCGTGATGCAGGAGGAAATCTTCGGCCCGCTGCTGCCGATCGTCGGCCTGTCGGACCCGGGGGCAGTGGATGAGGCGGAGGGCGAGATGAGTGTGAGGGACACGTTGCTGGAGGCACCGGCGGATACGCTATCCGTCGCGATGGCCTATGTGAACGCCCGGCCCCGGCCGCTGGCGCTGTATTACTTCGGCCACGACAAGCACGAACAGCAGCGGGTCACCGAGGGCACGCATGCGGGCGGAATGTGTCTGAACGACACCCTGCTGCATGTGGCGCAGGATGACATGCCGTTCGGCGGTATCGGGCCGTCGGGGATGGGCCATTATCATGGCAAGGAAGGCTTCCAGACGCTCAGCAAGGCCAAGGGAATCTTCGCCAAGGGGCGCATGAATGGCGCGCGACTGATGTATCCGCCCTATGCCGATGGGCCGACAGCGCGCGCCATCCATGGTCTTATCCGCCGGCTGCTGATGCGCTAGGTGATATCAGCGGTGCAGGTCGCCGGCACTTTCCGGCTGGTAATGCAGCGCCTCGATACGCACCTCGTGCAGGCTGCCATCCGGCAGCCGCCACTCGATGAGGCTGCCGACCTTGAGGCCGAGCAGGGCAGCCCCCAGTGGCGCCAGCACCGACAGGCCATCCTGCTGGCCGGGCAGCGTATGCGGATAGACCAGCGTGCGCACCAGAGTCTGCTGGCGAGTCAGGTCCGTGAACTCCACGCGGCTGTTCATGCTGACGATATCGGCGGGCACCTCGTGAGGCTCGACGACCTCGCCGCGCTCCAGCTCATCCTCAAGCTGTTCTGCCACCTGACGGTCGGCGGCGGCAACGCGATCAATCAGGCGCTCGAGGCGTTCGGCGTCCAGACGATTGATGATGATCGAGGGAAGTGTGGCCATGAGACCTCCTGTCAGTCGTGGTGTCAGCCCCTTGCGAGCAAGGCCTTGCGGGACACCAAAAAAACAGCCCTCCGCCGGGAAGGGCGAAGGACTGTGTGCAGAAGTCATCATATAAACTTCGCTCGGCGATGGATAGCCCATTCAGGCAACTGAGGTCAGCGCGAGGGCAGACCCGCTCACTCCCGCGTCAGGCGCTGGAGCTGACGAACAGCCAGTCAGTGATCTCGTCGCGATTGAGCACGACCAGCTGCTGGGCGCGCGGAGACTCTTCCAGATGGTCCGGATTGATGCCCAGCTCGCGCAGGACGTATTGCACCAGAGCGCCGCGTGTCGGCAGGTGCAGCTCGCCATCCACCATGCCGTGGTCCTGCTCTATCAGGCCGCACTCGGCGGGCGTCAGGCGCGGATCGGCGCCCAGCTTCAAGGTGACTCGCGTCTCCCAGCCTTCATCGCACTCGCGCTGGCTGCCCTCGAGGGCTTCACCGAACAGCTCCGGCACCGCGCGGAATCGAGACAGCACGAAGTCACGAAAAGCCCGGTTCTTCTCGCAGAAGGCGCGCACGTGCCAGCGGCCAGCGGCGTAGACCAGCGTATGCGGACACAGGATGCGCTCCTCCCCCTGGGGAGAGTTGAGAGAGGCATAGGTCACCTCGAGACGCGCGCCCTGACTGGCGGCTTCGATCAAGGCCCTGACCACCGGCGGACTGGCGCTGCGTGACGGCAGGCGCAGGGCCTCGGTGTTTGCCTGGCCTAGCCCCAACCCGGTGAAATGCGGATTCAGATTGTCGTGATTGCCCAGCAATTGCAGGTATTCATCGACCTCACCCCGCGTCAGCATGGGGCAGAAATTTGCCGACGGACGGTAGCCCTTGATGACGGGGTCATACTCGAGATTGTTCTCGGCGACCGTCTCGCGGTAGGTCTTCATGACGCGCGAGGCTTGCTGTCTGGCGATACCGAAGGCGTTGCCCAGATGACGCGAAGTGACTCGCCCCTCCCACAAGGCGATGATCTCGATCAGGCGGTAACGCGCCAGCGTGTCCCATGGCAGGACTTCGAGGCGTTGCTTGATGCTCATTGCTGAATCCTTTCATACGGGTCTTCTGGAGCGTATTCGTGACGCATTGCACACACCTGGCTTGGCAATGGCGACACATGGCGAGTGCTCACGAGGATCGGTAAGAGGACCCTGCTCCGGGTGGCGTGTGGCGAACAAGTCTTCGTTAACTGCAGGATATGCATAAAGAAAGCTCCGGCAGAAGATACCTGCTCCGTTGCGTTGACCCTAGTGACTGCGCATCGACGTCTCGTTTTTGCGTCGTTCAAACGCGACGCATCATTAGAATTCGACGATTTATCCTCGCTCGGTGACGTGTGATTGCGCGCTATCAACAGATCAAGACATTACGTTGCGCAGGGGCGTTGGCCGTGTGTGGCATGCTCTGAATGAAGACGCTATATGCGCAACACGAATATGCCTCATATAACCCTCATTTAAGTGTTAGAGATGCCTCAGGCCAAGGTATCGCGCAAAGTTCCCTTATTCTGCGAGCCCTAATAGCGACGCACTTCCTGCAATGACATTCATAAGTATTAGAGAGATGGTCATGCTGTCCTTTGCGGCAACAGCGAAAAGTGCTCAAACGCAAAAGACCCGCCGAGTTGGCGGGTCTTTTGCGTTTGAGCACGATGCCCCCTGCCATCAGGCAGGGGGCAGGCTGGGCCAGCTTACTTGCTGGCGCGCTTGCGCTCGTTCTCTTTCAGGTACTTCTTGCGGATACGGATGTGCAGCGGAGTGACTTCCACCAGCTCATCGGAATCCAGGAACTCGATCGCCTGTTCTAGGGTGAAGCGAATCGGCGGCGTCAGCACGATGTTTTCATCGTTGCCGGTAGAACGCATGTTATCGAGCTTCTTGGCCTTGGTCGGGTTCACGACCAGGTCATTGGCACGGTTGTGGATACCGACCAGCATGCCTTCATAGACTTCGGTACCGTGACCGATGATCAGCTTGCCACGTTCCTGCAGGGTGTACAGGGCGTAGGACAGTGCCTTGCCCGGCACCATGGAGATCATGACACCGTTGCGACGCTCGACGCCTGCGCCTTCCTTCAGATCACCGTAGTGATCGAAGCGGCTGGTCAGGATGCCGGTACCGGAGGTCAGGGTCAGGAACTGACCACGGAAGCCGATCAGACCGCGAGACGGGATGATGAAGTCCAGACGCACACGACCCTTGCCATCCGGGTTCATGTTGGTCAGCTCGCCCTTGCGGTAGCCCAGCTCTTCCATGATGGAGCCCTGGTGCTGCTCTTCACAGTCGATGATGACTTCTTCGTACGGCTCCTGCTTCTTGCCGTCGATTTCCTTGATGATGACTTCCGGACGGCCCACGGCCAGTTCGAAGCCTTCACGACGCATGGATTCGATCAGAACGGAGAGGTGAAGCTCACCACGACCGGAGACGACGAACTTCTCCGGAGTCTCGCCCTGTTCGACGCGCAGTGCGACGTTGTGGATCAGTTCCTGGTCCAGACGCTCACGGATGTTGCGGCTGGTGACGAACTTGCCGTCCTGACCGGCGAACGGAGAGTCATTGACCTGGAAGGTCATGGAGACGGTCGGCTCATCGACGGTCAGCGGCGGCAGCGCCTCGACAGTGGCGGTGTCGCAGATGGTGTCGGAGATCGCGAGGTTCTCGATACCGGTGATGCAGACGATGTCGCCGGCAGTCGCCTTGTCGGTCTGCACGCGGTCCAGACCCATGTGAGTCATGACCTGGCCGATCTTGCCCTTACGGACAGCGCCTTCCTTGGTGATGATGGAAACCTGCTGACCCGGGCTGACGGCGCCGCGCTTGATGCGACCCAGACCGATGACGCCGACGTAGCTGTTGTAGTCCAGTGCGGAGATCTGCATCTGGAACGGACCGTCCAGCTCGACCTTCGGCGGCTCGACGATGTCGACGATGGACTGGAACATCGGGTCCATGGTGTCTTTCAGGTCTTCCGGATCCATACCGGCAATGCCGTTGAGGGCAGAGCAGTAGATGATCGGGAAGTCGAGCTGCTCGTCAGTCGCGCCCAGGTTGTCGAACAGATCGAAGATCTGGTCAACGACCCAGTCAGGACGAGAGCCCGGACGGTCGATCTTGTTGACGACGACGATCGGCTTCAGGCCCTGGGCGAATGCCTTCTGGGTCACGAAGCGAGTCTGCGGCATCGGGCCATCGACGGCATCGACCAGCAGCAGCACGGAATCGACCATGGACATCACGCGCTCGACTTCGCCACCGAAGTCAGCGTGCCCAGGGGTATCCACGATGTTGATGTGGTAGTCGTTCCACTGGATCGCGGTGTTCTTCGCGAGAATGGTGATGCCGCGCTCTTTTTCCTGGTCGTTGGAATCCATGATGCGTTCCTGACCCTCGGCCTTGCGGTCCAGGGTGCCAGACTGACTCAGGAGCTTGTCGACCAGGGTAGTTTTACCGTGGTCAACGTGGGCGATGATGGCTATGTTGCGAAGTTTCTCGATCACGACGGGAACCTGTGCGGAAAATGGGCGCTCGCGTACCGGGCGCTTGTGATTTGGGGCGCATTATAGGGGGCATGGCATGCCTCCTGCCAGCATCGTGCATTCACGAGGCGAGTCAGCGAGTGCCTTCAGTTGGCCTGAAGTGCCCAAATGGTTGTCTCTCAAGTCTTTTCCGCGCCCTTGTCGCGGATGAAAAAAACTTGTGAGTCGAGGCAAACATGAGGATGAAAGAAAGAAATGACCGCAATGTGATGCTGACGTGATCATCGGGTGTGAGCGGAGAAATCCCCGGGATTCAGTGTTTTGCACCAATGTGGAGCAATGGCGTTTTTTGGTGCACTCAAATGATGAATCTGCACTGCGCGGCAAGAATTTTTGCACCTTGTCGGCCCATCTTTGGTCGGGTTTTCGTGCTGCATGCATGAAGATGGTGATGTTTTTTTTCAGCATATTCATGAGCTTACTGAAATTAGCGCTGCGGCGTGCGCCATTCTGGCACGCTCGCTGCATTGTTAGAGCATCCTGTCTGATGGCTGGCATAACGACGCCGACCATGAGAGAAAAGGCTTACAAAATAGAGCAATAACCCCAGACAACGCTGACACCAACTGTAACCAGAGCCGCCGGCTCCATCGGAGAATTACCATGGCTGAGAAGACACTTGCCCTGATTGAAGAACACGAAGTCAAGTGGGTTGATCTGCGCTTCACCGACACCAAGGGCAAGGAGCAGCACGTCTCCATCCCGGCGCGTACAGTGGATGAGGAATTCTTCGAGAACGGCCAGATGTTCGATGGTTCCTCCATTGAAGGTTGGAAGGGCATCAACGAATCCGACATGATCCTGATGCCGGACGACGGCACTGCCTTCCTCGACCCGTTCACCGAAGACACCACCCTGGTGCTGCGCTGCGACGTCATCGAGCCGGCCACCATGCAGGGCTATGAGCGCGATCCGCGTTCCGTCGCCAAGCGTGCCGAGGAATTCCTGAAGTCCACTGGTCTGGGCGACACCGCCTTCTTCGGTCCGGAGCCGGAATTCTTCATCTTCGACGAAGTGCACTGGAAGAACGAGATGAACGGTTCCATGTTCAAGATCTCTTCCGAAGAAGGTGCCTGGGCGACCGATTCCACGCCGGAAGGCGGCAACCTGGGTCACCGTCCGCGTCTGAAGGGCGGCTACTTCCCGGTCCCGCCGATCGACAGCTTCCACGATATCCGTGCTGCCATGTGCAACACTCTGGAAGCCATCGGTCAGGAAGTCGAAGTTCACCACCACGAAGTGGCGAACGCCGGCCAGAACGAGATCGGCGTCAAGTTCAACACCCTGGTCAAGAAGGCCGATGAGGTTCAGGAACTCAAGTACGTGATCCACAACGTGGCTCACGCCTACGGCAAGTCCGCGACCTTCATGCCCAAGCCGCTGGTCGGTGACAACGGTTCCGGCATGCACGTTCACCAGTCCTTCTGGAAGGATGGCGACAACCAGTTCGCCGGTGACGAGTACGCGGGTCTGTCCGAAATGGCCCTCTACTACATTGGCGGCATCATCAAGCACGCTCGTGCCCTGAACGCCTTCACCAATGCGTCCACCAACTCCTACAAGCGTCTGGTGCCGGGCTTCGAAGCGCCGGTCATGCTGGCTTACTCTGCCCGCAACCGTTCCGCTTCCATCCGTATCCCGTACACCGCCAGCCCGAAAGGCAAGCGTGTCGAGGCGCGTTTCCCGGATCCGACGGCCAACCCGTACCTGGCGTTCTCCGCGATGCTGATGGCCGGTATCGACGGTATCAAGAACAAGATCCACCCGGGCGACGCGATGGACAAGAACCTCTACGACCTGCCGGCCGAAGAAGCCAAGTCCATCCCGACCGTGGCCGAGAGCCTCGAACAGGCCCTGACCGCGCTGGACGGCGATCGTGAGTTCCTGACCCAGGGCGGCGTCTTCACCGACGACATGATCGATGCCTACCTCGAGCTGAAGGGCGAAGACGTCCAGCGCCTGCGCATGGCGACTCACCCGCTCGAATTCGACATGTATTACAGCGTCTAAGTACTGCAGCGCCTAAGTACAGCAGCGTCCAAGCGCTGCAGAGGTTGAGGCAGCCATTCGCTAGCCACGCCATCTGACGGAGTGCCTTCCCGGTGAAGGCAAGCCTCGGAAGATGACGACAGCAGGGCCACACCGACAGGTGTGGCCCTGTTTTTCGTTGTGGCCCTGTTTTTCATTATGGCCCTGTTTCGTTCTATCTCTTTGCTCTGATCCTTTGCTCTGCCCCTGATCCTTTTCCCTGAGATCGGCCATGCTGCTGACAGATATGCAGGGCGCGGTGGTAGCCTTGCGTGACAGTCAATGCACACAGGCGTCTTGTCGAAGGCCCCAAATGCTGGCATCAACGCGGTAAGCTTTGTAACTTGTTAGCCTTGTCATCAGGCTGCAGGATCGCCTGTCGATAGACCCAACCCGCTGGAGCTGCCTGCGGCTTCTGGCCTCCCATGACTCTCTTCAGGAATCTTCGGATGTGGCCCTTCGTATCCTCCCTGCGCGTCGCGAACCCCGCGACTGACTCGCGTGCACTGCCAGCAGCGCGCCCCGAGCCACTGCAGTGCCTGCTGCTGGCAGCGACGCTGATGCTGTCGAGCCTGTCGTTCGATCTTCAGGCGGCCCAGGTCTATCGTCACGTCGATGCCAACGGCAACGTGGTCTTCAGTGATCAGCCTGCGGGCGGCAGCAAGGTGCAGCTGACGCCGCTCAGCGTGGTGCCGTCGACGGAATCCCTGCCGCCGCGACGCAGCACGCCGTCGCGCGTGAGTTCTTCCTCATCCAGCGAGAGCACCCGCACCCGGGCGCCTGCGGTGGATGTGGCCTTCCGTGGCTATACCACCTTCACCATCCAGAGCCCGTCCAACGAGGAGACGCTGCAGACCGGGCAGGCGGGCAATCTGGCGGTGCGCCTGGGGATCGAGCCCAAGCTGCGCCCGGAAGACAAGGTGCGCGTGACCGTGGACGGTGCGCCGTCTCAATCCGCCATGCACAGCACCGTCTTCATGGTGCCGGCGCTGGAGCGTGGCAAGCATGTCATCCAGGCGGAGCTGCTGGATTCCACCGGCCGCGTGCGCCAGACCAGTGAGCCGAAGGTGGTCTATGTGCAGCGCGCCAGCGTCAATCTGCCTCGCAACCCCAACAACCCTGCCAATGCTGGTGGTGGCTAGCAGCGTCTGGGCGGCCTTTTTCTTCGCGCGTTTCTCCTTCGCTGACAGGCCGCCTTCGGGCGGCTTTTTCGTGTCTGGGCCAGTCGATGTCGGGCCGCCTGGCGGCGAAGTGAGGCAACGCGGGTTCGAGCGCGATTTTTCGCCTGCACCATTTTGGTGCCAAGATGAGGGGCCAGAAATGGTTGCACAGCATCGGACGCCGTGTTCTCGGTGCCTGCACCAGACTGGCGCGGTTATTGCAGAACAGGGAGACGTACTGCAGATGGCGAACAAACCCATGCATCAACGACTGCTCGAACACCTGAACACTGCCGTGGTGGTGCTGGACTCACAGCTGCAGATGGTCTGGATGAATCCCGCCGCGGAGACGCTGCTGGCGGTGAGTCTGGCGCGTGTGAAGGGCAGTACGCCCGACAACATGACCGGGCTGGATGACACCCTGATCAATGTGCTGCGCAAGGCGCTGGAGGAACAGCACCCCTACACCCAGCGTGAGGCCGAGATCATCAACGCGGCCAATGAAGCGCTGACGGTGGATTTCACCGCGACGCCCATCAGCGCCAATGAACTGCTGGTCGAGATAGAACCGCGTGACCGCCTGATGCAGATCTCGCGCGAAGAAGCGCTGATCGCCCGCCAGGAGGCGGTCAAGGTGCTGACGCGTGGTCTCGCGCATGAGGTCAAGAATCCGCTCGGCGGCATTCGTGGCGCCGCCCAGCTGCTCGAACGTGATCTGCCCGAACCGCAGATGGTGGAGTTCACGCGCATCATCATCGAGGAGGTGGACCGCCTGCGTGATCTGGTCGATCGCATGCTCGGGCCGAACCGGCCGCCGCTGCAGGCGCCGGTCAATGTGCATGCGGTGACCGAGCGGGTGCGGGCCTTGCTGCAGGCGGAAGGCAGCGCCATCACCTTGAGCGCCGACTACGACCCGAGCCTGCCGGAGGTGATCGGCGACGAAGGCCAGCTGATCCAGGCGGTGCTCAACATCGCGCGCAATGCCACCCAGGCCCTCAATGAGCAGCCACAGCCCGATTCACCGCAGCCTGACGCCGCTCCCTACGAGATCACGCTGCGGACCCGCGCTCGTCGTCAGTTCACGCTGGGCCATGAGCGCCACCGGCTGGTCTGCGAGCTGGCGATCATCGACAACGGCCCCGGCATTCCGGAGAGCCTGCGCGAGACGCTGTTCTACCCGATGGTCTCGGGGCGCGCCGAAGGCTCAGGGCTCGGGCTGTCGATCGCCCAGGGCATCCTGCACCAGCATCAGGGGCTGATCGAGTGTGACTCGCGCCCCGGCCATACCGAATTCCGATTACTCATTCCGCTAGCCGGCACTTCTGGAGATCACACATGAGCGAGACTGCCCGCGTCTGTATCGTCGATGACGACCGTGCCATTCGCTGGGTGCTGGAGCGCGCTCTGGCACAACCCGACCTCGAGGTGGAAACCTTCGAGCGTGCCGATCAGGCCGAAGCCAGCATCATGCGCCAGTGCCCGGATGTCCTGATCACCGATATCCGCATGCCCGGAACCGATGGGCTCGACCTGATGGCGCGCGTGCGCGAGAAGTACCCGGACCTGCCCGTCATCGTGATGACGGCGCATTCCGACCTCGACAGCGCCGTGGCCTCTTATCAGGGCGGCGCCTTCGAATACCTGCCCAAGCCGTTCGATGTCGATGAAGCGCTGGCGCTGGTACGGCGCGCCGTGGCACATGCCCGTGAATCCAAGGCGCCCGCCGCCGTGCCGGAAGGGCTGACCAAGGAAATCATCGGCGAAGCGCCGGCGATGCAGGAAGTCTTTCGCGCCATCGGCCGCCTGTCTCAGTCGCATATCACCGTCTTGATCAACGGCGAGTCCGGTACCGGCAAGGAGCGCGTGGCCCAGGCGCTGCATCAGCACTCGCCGCGCGCCGCCAAGCCGTTCATCGCGCTCAACATGGCCGCGATTCCCAAGGACCTGATGGAATCGGAGCTGTTCGGCCACGAGAAGGGCGCCTTCACCGGCGCCACGGCGCTGCGCCGCGGGCGCTTCGAGCAGGCCGATGGCGGCACGCTGTTCCTCGATGAGATCGGTGACATGCCCGCCGAGACCCAGACCCGCCTGCTGCGCGTGCTGGCCGATGGCGAGTTCTATCGTGTCGGTGGCATCACGCCGGTCAAGGTCGACGTGCGCATCATCGCCGCGACGCACCAGCACCTGGAAAAGCTGGTCGAGGATGGGCGTTTCCGTGAGGATCTCTTCCACCGCCTCAACGTGATTCGCGTGCATCTGCCGCGCCTGTCGGAGCGCCGCGAAGACATTCCACGCCTGATGAGCCACTTCCTGGGCGAGGCCGCGCGTGAGCTGTCGACCGAACCCAAGGTGCTGACGGAGGCCGCGGAGAAACACCTGACGCGCTTCGACTGGCCGGGCAACGTGCGCCAGCTCGAGAACACCTGTCGCTGGCTGACGGTGATGGCCTCGGGGCGTGAAGTGATGATCGAGGACCTGCCGCCGGAGCTGCGCGATGCCAGCGGCACCGAGGCGGCCTCCGGCGATTGGCGTGGTGCCTTCCGCGAATGGGCGGACCGCGCACTCGCCGCCGGCCACACCCATCTGCTGGAAGAGGCGGTGCCCGACTTCGAGCGCATCCTGATCGAGACGGCTCTCAAGCATACCGGTGGCCGCAAGGGCGAAGCCGCCGAGCTGCTGGGCTGGGGCCGCAACACCCTGACCCGCAAGCTCAAGGTGCTGCTGCCGGCGCTGGCCGAGGACTGAGGACAGCCTGAGCGGGTTTGAGGAAGGCCTGAGCGGGCTGGAGACAAGGAGAACAGGGTGCCACAATCCCTGTTCTCTTTTTTTATGCGCGTCATTCACCTGTTATCTGCTCGCCGGCGCCAGTGCTCGGCGCCTGCCAAGGAGTTGCCTGATGTCATCGATGAGCTGGGAGCGACTGCTGGAACCGAGTCGCCTGCATGACGCACCGGGCACCGTATCGCGTGAGATGGGGCGGACTCCCTTCCACAAGGACCACGACCGCATCGTGTTCGCGGGCTCCTTCCGTCGCCTGGGGCGCAAGACCCAGGTCCACCCGCTGACCGACAACGACCACATCCACACGCGGCTGACTCACTCGCTGGAGGTCGGCTGTGTCGGTCGCTCGCTGGGCATGATGGTCGGCGAGAAGCTCAAGGAGCAGTTGCCCGACTGGATCACGCCGTCGGATCTCGGCGTCATCGTCCAGACCGGCTGCCTGGGGCATGACATCGGCAACCCGCCCTTCGGGCATGCGGGGGAGTACGCCATCCGTGACTGGTTCGCCGCCGAGGCCGCCAGTGATCACGGTCGGCTGGCCGGGCTGAGCGATGCCGAGCGCGAGGACCTGCTCACCTACGAAGGCAATGCCCAGGGCTTTCGCATCGTCACCCAGATCGAATACAACCAGTTCCATGGCGGCATGCGCCTGACAGCAGCGACGCTGGGCACGCTGCTCAAGTACCCGTGGACGGTGGAGCACGCCACGGCCGGCGGCAAGTTCGGCTGCTATCAGAGCGAGCGCGTGCTGCTGGATCAGGTCGCCGAGCGCTGCGGGCTGCTGGCACGGGCCGATGGCCGCTGGTGCCGTCACCCGCTGGCGTGGTTGGTCGAGGCCGCCGATGACATCTGCTATGCGCTGTTGGACCTGGAAGATGGCCTCGAGATGGGCATCCTGCAGTTCGAGGAAGTGTTCGAGATTCTCACCGGCATCAGCGGTGGCGAGCCGCGCGAATATCAGGAGATGGTCGCCCGCGGCACCTCCCAGCGGCGCAAGGTGGCGGCGTTGAGAGGCGCGGCGATGGAGCGTGCCGTCAATGATGTCGCCGAGGCTTTCGTGCAGCGCGAGACGGAACTGCTGGCCGGCACGCTCAGTGAAGACCTGCTCGACCTTTGCCACCCCGACCTCGGCTGGGGCGTGCGGGAAGCCAAGAATCTGGCGCGCCAGAAGATCTTCCGCAACGAGCGCAAGGCCAAGCTGGAGATCGGCGCCTACACCACGCTGGGTATCCTGCTCGAGGCCTTCATCGGCGCTGCGCATGAGCTGCATACCAAGGGACGCTCCAGCTTCAAGCATCAACGTGTGCTGGCATTGATCGGCGAGAACACGCCGACCAAGGACTGGGATCTCTACCGCAGCTATCGGCGCATGCTCGACTTCATCGGCGGCATGACGGACCACTTCGCGGTAGATCTCGCCCAGGAGATGGGCGGGCGCCTGCGCGGCGACTGAGCCCGAGGCGCCATCAGCCCGATCATCTCAAGCCTGATTACTTCCACCAGGGAACGGCAACGGTGCCGTTCCCTGGTGGATGCCTGCTCTCCGGTCTGACATCTGCTGCCTTTGCTGCGTCTTCCCTGCGTCTTACCCCTCTGTGGCTGCCCACCTCTGCGCTGCCTGTTCTGGCTGTGTCTTTCCTGCTGATTTGCCTGTCGCTGCCAGCTCTGTCGTCGTGCTTCCTGCTCTTCTCTTGGCCTGAACGCCACGGCCTGCCCTGCGCTAATAAATGACTTGCTTGCGTTAAATTAACTTTACGTAGGCGCTTGGATCGTTGTACTAGGATTGTACGCAGTGGGGATGCGTGTATCGCAATCACTCATGATAAGCTGTTATCATACATAGCAATAACGATAAATGAGGCTTATATATGAGCAAGGAAACCCGAAAGGTATCCGCCAAGACGGCGGGGGATCGGCCGGAAAAGCCCTTCGACATGATCGACAAGCCGACCTTCTTCGGCTCGATCTTCCTGCTGTTGGCAGTGACGCTGCCCCTGGTCATCTTCCCTGAACAAGGCGCGATGTGGGTATCGGCGGCCAAGAACTTCGTCACCAGCAAGCTCGGTGTGCTCTATCTGCTGCTCGGCGTGGGGGCCGGCGGCTTCATGATCTACATCATCTTCAGCGACATCGGTCAGATAAAGCTCGGTGATGCCGAGGAGAAGCCCGAATTCTCCATCGTGTCATGGGCGGCGATGCTGTTCTGTGCCGGTATCGGGGCCTCCATCCTGTACTGGTCGATGATCGAGTGGGTCTACTACTATCAGTCGCCCCCGTTCCATGTGGAAGGCCAGACGCCGGAGGCAGCGGAATGGGCCGCGGCCTACGGCATCTTCCACTGGGGCCCGCTGGCATGGGCGATCTACCTGATTCCCGCCGTGCCGATCGCCTACTTCTACTACGTGCGTCACCACAGCGTGCTGAAGATTTCCGAGGCGCTGATGCCGGTGCTGGGTGAAAAGCTGGCGCATGGCTGGCTGGGCAAGCTGATCGATATCAGCTTCATCTTCGGCATGCTGGGCGGCGGTGCGACCACCCTGGGTCTGGCGGCACCGATGATCAACGAGGGGGTGCACGAGCTGTTCGGGGTGCCCAAGTCGCTGACCACGCAGATCGTGGTGCTGCTGGTGTGTACCGCCCTGTTCGGCTACAGCGCCTACGTGGGCCTCAAGAAGGGCATCAAGCTGCTGTCAGACATCAACTTCTGGCTGGCGGTCGGCCTGTTGCTGTTCATCTTCATCGCGGGGCCGACCCTGTTCATGGCCAATACCGGCCTGGATGCGCTGGGCCGCGTGATGAGCAATCTGATCCACATGGCCACCTGGCTTGAACCGTTTGCCGAGTTCAAGGGCTTCGAGGACACGCACTTCCCGCAGGACTGGACCATCTTCTACTGGGCCTGGTGGCTGGTGTTCGCGCCCAGCGTGGGGCTGTTCATCGCGCGTATCTCGCGGGGCCGCACCATCCGCGCCATGGTCGCCGGTTCGATGTTCTTCGGCACCATGGGCTGCTTCCTGTTCTTCATGGTGATGGGCAACTACGGCCTCTACCTGCAGCTGTCCGGTGAGCTGGACGTGGTCACCATCCTCAATGACCAGAGCCCGACCGCGGCCATCTTCGCGATGCTGCACACGCTGCCGCTGGATTACGTGGTGATCTTCGCCTTCACGCTGCTGGCGCTGATCTTCACCGCGACTACCTTCGACTCCATCTCCTACATTCTGGCCGCTGTGGTCCAGAAGGAAGTCGATGAAGAGCCGATGCGCTGGAACCGCCTGTTCTGGGCCTTCGCCCTGTCGTTCATGCCCATCGTGCTGATGTTCATCGGCGGGCTGGAGACCCTGCAGACGGCCTCCATCATCGGGGGTGTTCCGCTATTGGCGGTGGCCTTGATGCTGTGCATCTCCATCGTGCGTGCCGCGCACTATGACCTGCGCTACCAGCCGGATTACACGGTCAAGGAAATCAACATCGAGGAGTTCCCGGCAGACGACCCCTGGACCGAAGACGGCACTTGGGAAATACCCGACGAGGACGTGCCGGCAGCAGGCAAGCCGCGGCAGGACCCGCCCAAGGATCATATCGAAGGCGACCCGCACAGCCGTCCCTCACGCCTGTGAGGAGATGAGCCGCCTGGCCGGTTGAACGGCCAGTGCCAGACGACAAGACGCCGCCCATTGGGCGGCGTCTTGTCGTTCAGGGCAGGCAAGGGCGCAGCGAGTGGCGCGCCCGCAAGATGTCAGCCGGTCTCCTCGAGTGTCGTGCGGCGCACCCGGCGCGGCGTCAGTAGCGGTGGCGTCGGGTCGTTGTCACTGCTGTCGAGCGCCAGATGACGGAGGATGGCGGCACCGATGCGCCGCGAGCTGTTCGGGATGCCCTGATTGCCGAACAGGCGGTTGAACTCGAACACGAGCGGGTGGCTATCGACCATCGCGATATCGAAGCCGGCATGATCGACACTCAATGCCTTGGCCAGGTGCAGGGCCAGGGCGATGGCGGGGGCCGGAATATTGTCGTAGGCCGTCTCGCCGCCCTGACTGACATTGGAGCGATAGCCGCCCAGCGGCGTGACGCGCCAGTAGGCGGTGATGACTTCGCCACCCACCACCACGATGCGCAGGTCGCGGTCGATCTCCAGGCGCGGCTGGGCATACAGCACCGGGTGCTCCGCCGCATGTGCTTCCAGTTCGCTACGCGACTGGATCAGCTTCACGCCGACGCCCATCGAGCTTTTGACTTCCTTGACGATCAGCGGGTAGCCGAAGCGCGCTTCGATATCGTCGATTGCCTGACGGCTGGCGCCGCGAATCTCGGTCGGCGGCACGTTGTCCGGGCAGATGGCCTGAAAGACGCGCGTCTGCTCGACCTTGTCGTGGCCGATCGCGTAGCTGGGCAGGCTGGGGAAGATGCGTTTGCCGAGGCCGTAGACCAGGGTGGTGATCTGCCAGTATTCGGGAAACAGCAGGATGTCGGCGGCGCGGATCTCGTCGAGGTGATCCAGCATGCGCTCCGGCTTGATATAACGAACACCGGGAATGCCGAGGGTACGAAAAGCGTCGAAGGTGATGAGTTTCATGCGGGATATGTCGCCAAGAGCGCCATCATTGCGATAGCGCGATAAGGTTGCCAAGGCTGGACCGGCGCGTATTTAACGCCGGGCGGGGCGCCTTGGCAAGCCTTTGTCCGGCGCCGCCATGCTCCGAGGGGCCGGAGCATGGCAAAGGATCAACTGGTGGCGAGGCGCTCGGCCTGGACGCGGTCGAGAATCGCCTCGTTGATACGCTGCTTGAGGGCGTCATCCAGGGTCGGGCAACCCTCTTCGGGAGCCATGCAATGGGTGCTCAGCCACTCGGCGAGGCCCTCGCCATTGACGACTTCGGGGTCATTCTCGCGCTGGGTCCCCTCGCGCACGATCTGCCAGCCCGGCAGTGCCAGCAGCCCCTGCACCGGCACGTCGACACCGCATTCACGCTTCAGCCAGGCGGCCGTCCAGTCGCGTGCGGTACGTGTCTCGCGCAGCGGTTTGCGCTCGCGATAGCCCGGGAAGTACAGGCGACCATCCTTGAGCTTGACCTCATCCTTGAGTGCGCCCAGCGCATCCAGCGGCCGCGAGCGCGCCTTGGTGCGAATGGCGTAGGCGCCGGCGGGGGTGACCACCAGATGATCGATATGGAAGCCATCGGCCGGCACGTCGTGATAGACCATGCTGGTCAGCTGTTCCGGGCGGATCAGCTGGTCGAGTTCCTGACCGATGGACAGCTCGCAGGCCAGTCCCAGCTTGAGCTTGCGGATGCGCTGGAAGTGACGCGTCAGGCGCAGCGCGAACACCAGCACCAGCAGCGCACAGGCCAGGCCGTAGGCGGCCCACTCAAGCCAGTTCTGCTCTTCGCCGAACACCATGCGCCCCATGCCGTAGACCAGCGGACTCAAGGTGATGAGCGGCCCGAGCGCCCCGTCGAGAAACAGCGCCTGGAAGGCCTCGTCGAGACGATCGCGCAGGCTCTGGCCCGGTTCACGCAGCTGGCGGCGGGTCAGCGGCGACTGGATGCGCCGCTCATGCAGACCGCGCATGCCCAGCACCACCAGCGCGATGGCACCCAGAGGGGTAAGGAAGAAGACAGGTAACAGGTATTCCAGCCAATCCATTGGGGTGTCCTATCGGTGAGAGACGGGCCTACTGGTCAAGTCGAGCGTACTGGTCAAGTCGAACGTACTGATCGGGCCGGGCGCACGCACCATCAATGGCCCAGCGCACGCGGCAGCGGCGTGAGCGGGATCTCGACCTCGCCCTGTGAGGTACTGGCGTCACCCAGCACCGGCACCGCGCTGTCATTGATCCAATACAGGCGACCCTCGCTGCGCACATCGGCTTGCAGCGCATAGCGATGGCCTTCCTCGATGGCATTGCGATCGTACTGCAGGCTGACCGGGAAAGGCCCTTCACGCAGGCCGCCATAGCGAGTACTGGCAATCAGTCCGGCCTCGGCATCGGCGCGGGAGACATCCACCAGGCGCACTTCCAGCATCGCACCCGGCGGTGCCGTGAAGGCCTGCTGTGGCACCACGCGTGCCTCCAGCTGCGTGAAGTCCGGGCCGGTCATGCAGCCACCCACCCCGAGCGTGGCCAGCAGCAGGCCAGAGAGCGAGAGCGTGCGAGCCGAAGGCCGGCGTGGCGTGATGAAGTTCAGCATGGAAATCCCTTGTGCAGCGAGATGGAAGGCAAAGGTGCGCGCAGCAGGCGTTCAGCCACCGGCCAGCTTGACGGTATAGCCCATCCGCGTGAGTTCAGCCTTGAGCGTCTCGCGGTGATCGCCCTGGATCTCCACGATGCCATCCTTGAGGCTGCCGCCAGTGCCGCACCGCTGCTTGAGAGTCTTGGCCAGGGCCTTGAGTTCCTTCTCGGCGAGCGGAATCCCGCTCACGGTGGTCACGCCCTTGCCCTTGCGACCGCTGGTCTCGCGACGGATACGCACCACGCCATCGAGGCTTGCCAGGCGTTCACGCTCGGCGAGGTCGGCACATTCGCACTCGGCTTCGGCACGCCGACACTCAGGGCAGGTTGCGCCATGTTCGGTGGAATAGACAAGCCCGGACAGTTGATCCTTGAGCGAGGCCATGATGTCTCCTGCGATACGGTGATGAATGATCAATGCCAAACGGAATCTCGAAAGGATACCTGCGTGCGCGAGAGGCTGGCACCCTGAGGCGCATAAAAAAGGCGACCCCGAAGGGTCGCCTTTCTCTTCATTCCCTGCCTGCTTGCATGCGGGCAGGCAGGGAGACCTTGGCGGGTGCCGCCCGATCAGTTGATCTTCGGGTCCAGCTCGCCACGGTTGTAACGCTCGAACATCGCTTCGAGGTTGATCGGGCCGATCTTGCTGCCATGACCGGCGGCACCGAAGGCTTCGTAGCGGGCGATGCAGATGTCGCGCATCGCCTTCACGGATTCCTTCAGGTACTTGCGCGGGTCGAATTCAGACGGGTTCTGCGCCATGAAGCGACGGATGGAACCGGTAGAGGCCAGGCGCAGATCGGTGTCGACGTTGATCTTGCGCACGCCGTGCTTGATGCCTTCGACGATCTCGTCGACCGGCACGCCGTAGGTTTCCGGAATCTTGCCGCCGTATTCGTTGATGATTTCCAGCCAGTCCTGCGGCACGGAGGAAGAGCCGTGCATCACCAGGTGAGTCTCGGGGATGCGGGCGTGGATTTCCTTGATGCGCTGGATGGACAGGGTGTCACCCGTCGGCGGCTTGGTGAACTTGTAGGCGCCGTGGGAGGTGCCGATGGCGATGGCCAGGGCATCGACGTGGGTCTTCTTGACGAAGTCGGCGGCTTCTTCCGGGTCGGTCAGCATCTGGTCGTGGTCCAGCTTGCCTTCGGCACCGATGCCGTCTTCTTCACCGGCCATGCCGGTTTCCAACGAGCCGAGGCAACCCAGCTCGCCTTCGACGGACACGCCACAGGCGTGGGCCATCTCGACGGTGCGACGGGTCACATCGACATTGTATTCGTAGCTGGTCGGGGTCTTGCCGTCTTCGCCCAGCGAGCCGTCCATCATCACCGAGCTGAAGCCCAGCTGGATGGAGCGCTGGCAGACTGCCGGCGAGGTGCCGTGATCCTGGTGCATGACCACCGGGATATGCGGGAATTCTTCCACCGCAGCCAGGATGAGGTGGCGAAGGAACGGCGCGCCCGCGTATTTGCGTGCGCCGGCGGAGGCCTGGACGATCACCGGAGAATCGGTGTGATCGGCGGCTTCCATGATGGCGCGCATCTGCTCGAGGTTGTTGACGTTGAACGCCGGGATGCCGTATCCGTACTCGGCTGCGTGGTCCAACATCTGGCGCATGCTGATCAATGCCATGACATCACCTGTCTTTTTGAGGAATCGAGTGGAGAAGCGTCGGGTGCCCCCCGTCGGCTGACGGGGAGCGACCTTGTGGCCGTGACTCTAAGCCTGCGCCAATGAGGACACAGGCGGGTTCAGCTTGCTGCGGCTTCCAATGCCGCAACGGCCGGCAGTACCTTGCCTTCCACGTATTCGAGGAAGGCGCCGCCACCGGTAGAAATGTAGGAGACGCGCGACTCGACGTCGTACTTGTCGATGGCCGCCAGGGTGTCGCCACCGCCGGCGATGGAGAAGGCGTCGCTCTCGGCGATGGCCATCGCCAGCTGCTCGGTGCCGTTGGCGAACTGTTCGATCTCGAACACGCCGACCGGGCCGTTCCACAGAATGGTGCCGGCGTCCTTGAGCAGCGCACCGAAGCGTGAGGCGGTCTCCGGACCGATATCCAGGATCATCTCGTCGTCCTGGACGTCGGCGACGGCACGCACGACGGCTTCGGCCTTGTCGGAGAACTCGGTGGCGACGACGACGTCGGTCGGCAGCGGGATCTCGACCTTGTCCATCAGTGCGCGAGCGGTATCGAGCAGGTCAGCCTCGTAGAGGGACTTGCCGACGTTGTAACCGGCCGCCGCGATGAAGGTGTTGGCGATGCCGCCACCGACGATCAGCTGATGGCACTTGTCGGACAGCGCCTTGAGCACGTCGAGCTTGGTGGAGACCTTGGAGCCGCCGACGATGGCGACCATCGGCGCACGCGGTGCGGCGAGTGCCTTCTCGAGGGCTTCCAGCTCGGCGGCCAGCAGCGGGCCGGCGCAGGCGTCCGGTGCGAAGCGTGCCACGCCATGGGTCGAGGCCTGGGCACGGTGCGCGGTGCCGAAGGCATCCATCACGTAGACATCGCACAGCGCGGCGTAGGCGCGGGACAGGGATTCCTCGTCCTTCTTCTCGCCCTTGTTGAAGCGCACGTTCTCCAGCAGCACGACCTCGCCTTCGGCGACATCCGGTGCCGTGTCGAGGTAGTCGTTGATCAGGCGCACCGGGCTGCCCAGCAGCTCGCCCAGATGTGCCGCGACCGGTGCCAGCGAGAACTGGTCTTCCGGCTCACCCTCGGTGGGGCGGCCCAGATGACTCATCAGCATCACGCGTGCGCCGGCGTCACGTGCCGCCTTGATGGTCGGCAGGCTGGCACGGATGCGCGCGTCGCTGGTCACCTGACCGTCGCGGATCGGCACGTTGAGATCTTCGCGGATCAGCACACGCTTTCCGGACAGGTCGAGGGCGGTCATCGTTTGCACGTTCATGACGGGTTCCTTGGTCGTGAATCGGTGGAGAGAGCTTCCCTCGCCAGAGGCGTTGTCATCTCGCAGGCGTGCCAATGGGTGGCGACGTCCAGCATGCGATTGGCAAAGCCCCATTCGTTGTCGAACCAGCACAGCATCTTGATCAGCCGGCCGCCGGCAACACGGGTCTGGGTCGCATCCACGATACCCGAGCGCGGATCGTGGTTGAAGTCGATGGAAGCCGTCGGCTCCTCGCTCAATCCCATCAGGCCCTGCAGGCGTTGTGCGCAGGCCTCGCGCAGCAGGTCATTGACCTCATCCGCGCTCACGTCACGCTTCACCTCGATGGACATGTCCATGCAGGACACGTTGATGGTCGGCACGCGCAGGTGCAGACATTCGAAGCGTCCTTCCAGGTGCGGCATCAGGCGGTTGATGCCCTTGGCCAGGCCGGTATCCACCGGCACGATCGAACTCATCGCCGAGCGCGTCAGGCGCAGGTCCGTCTGGTGGTAGGCGTCGATCACCGGCTGGTCGTTCATCGCCGAGTGCACCGTGGTGGTGACGCCGCGCTCCAGTCCGAAGGCCTCTTCCAGCACCGTCAGAATCGGAATCAGGCAATTGGTGGTGCACGACGCCGCCGAGACGATACGCATGCCGCTGCCTGCCTGCCCTGCCTCGGCGGGGGCCAGCGCCGACTGGTTGATGCCGCACACGATGGTGGCATCGACATCGGCGTCGGTATCGCCGGGCTGGGAGAACAGCAGCCGGCCGGCGCCTGCCGCCAGATGCCGCTCGGCGGTGGCGCGGTCCTTGAAGCTGCCGGAGCACTCCAGCACCAGGTCAATCCCCAATGCCCGCCAGGGCAGGCAATCTGGATTGGCCTCGGACAGGATGCTGATCGCATGGCCGTTGACGACCAGCTGGCCGTCGCGCTGTTCCACCGTGCCGGGGAAGCGGCCGTGGGTGGTGTCGTAGCGGGTCAGATAGGTGATGGTGTCCAGATCTGACAGCTCGTTGATCGCGACCACTTCCAGCGGCAGTGCCTCACAGCGTGCTTCACGTTCTACCAGCGCTCTCAGCACACACTGACCGATGCGTCCGTAGCCATTGATGGCCACTCGCAAGGGAGCGTTTCCCTGGCGTCGGGACGCCTTGTCTCCCTGGGGAGCGTCGGCGGTGGGCAGAGGCGGCTGGTGGTTCAAGGATGTCGTGTTCCGAGTGTTTTTCAGGGGGTCCATGGTAGCGCATCGCTTTGCTGGGCGGAGGGAGCGAAAGGCGCGCAAGCGCCTGATTTCTGGTTTTTTTCGTCTAAGGACACGTAGTCACACTACCCAACTGGAGGGGTTGTGTAGTCGCCGTCTGCGCTGTCTGTCGTGGGCATGATCGCCGGAGAATGACCGCTCATGCAGGATGAATCGTGTCATCAAGCCGCGACTCGTGTGAGCCACGTCGACTACAGGCGACAGCCGGTGACGCTTGAGGGCTCCTCGAGTGTCGCACAGACGAAAACGCCGCCGCTCCCAGCGGGAGGCGGCGGCGTGGATCTGCATCCCACTCCGTCATCGACGGGGTGGGTCAGGCGGTGATCAGCCCAGCAGTTTGTTGGCGCGTTCGACCACGTTCTCGACCGTGAAGCCGAAGTGCTTGAACAGGTCGCCAGCCGGCGCGGATTCCCCGAAGGTCTCCATGCCGATGATGTCGCCGTTCAGGCCGACATACTTGAACCAATAGTCACGATGACCGGCTTCGATCGCCACGCGCGCGGTGACGGAAGACGGCAGCACGGATTCACGGTATTCCGCGTCCTGCGCATCGAACAGGTCGGTGGCCGGCATGGACACGACACGCACGGCGCGCCCGGCGGCTTCCAGCTCGGCGGCGGCATCCATCGCCAGGCCGACTTCGGAGCCGGTGGCGATCAGGATCACTTCCGGCTGGCCGTTGGCGGCGTCCTTCAGCACGTAACCGCCACGGCTGATGTTGGCCAGCTGGGCCTTGTCGCGGTTCTGGTGCGGCAGGTTCTGACGCGACAGGATCAGCGCGGTCGGGCCGGAGTGACGCTTGATGGCTGCATCCCACGCTGCCGCTGTCTCCACGGCATCCGCCGGACGCCAGGTGGACAGGTTCGGCGTGGTGCGCAGGCTGGTCAGCTGTTCGATCGGCTGGTGCGTCGGGCCATCTTCGCCCAGACCGATGGAGTCGTGGGTGAAGACGTAGACGGCCTGCTGACCCATCAGGGCGGCCATGCGAACGGCGTTGCGCATGTATTCCATGAAGATCAGGAAGGTCGCGCCGTAGGGGATGAAGCCGCCGTGCAGACCGGCGCCGTTCATGATCGCGCCCATGCCGAACTCACGCACACCGTAGTGCAGGTAGTTGCCGCTGAAGTCTTCGCGGGTGATCGCCTGGGCGCCCTTCCAGAAGGTCAGGTTGGACGGGGCCAGATCGGCACTGCCGCCGAGCAGTTCCGGCAGCTGCGGGCCGAGCTGGTTCAGGCACTCGAAGGACGCCTTGCGCGAGGCCGGGCTGTCGCCGGCGGCCTGGGCATCCTCGATCATCTTCTCGCTGGTCAGGGCGTGCGGCAGCTTGCCTTCCAGACGACGGGTGAACTCGGCGGCCAGTTCCGGGTGTGCTTCGGCGTAACGGGCGAAGCGTGCATCCCAGTCGCTCTCGAGCTTGGCGCCGCGCTCGCTGGCGTCCCAGCCCTGATAGATGTCTTCCGGAACGTGGAAGGGCGCGTGGGTCCAGCCCAGCTTCTCGCGGGTGGCAGCGACTTCGTCGTCACCCAGCGGCGCGCCGTGGCAGGACTCGGTGCCTTCCTTGTTCGGAGAGCCGAAGCCAATCACGGTCTTGCAGATGATCAGGCTCGGCTTGTCGTCGTGGCTCTTGGCCAGCGCGATGGCGGCGTTGATCTCTTCCGGCTTGTGGCCGTCGACGTTGGAGACGACGTGCCAGCCGTAGGACTCGAAACGCTTGGCGGTGTCATCGGTGAACCAGCCTTCGACTTCGCCATCGATGGAGATGCCGTTGTCGTCATACAGAGCGATCAGCTTGCCCAGACCCAGGGTGCCGGCCAGCGAGCCGACCTCGTGGGAGATGCCTTCCATCATGCAACCGTCACCCAGGAAGCACCAGGTGGTGTGGTCGACGACGGTGTGACCCGGACGGTTGAACTGCGCCGCCAGTGTCTTCTCGGCGATCGCCATGCCGACGGCATTGGCCAGACCCTGACCCAGCGGACCGGTGGTGGTCTCGATGCCCGGCGCGTAGCCGTATTCCGGGTGACCGGCGGTCTTGGCGTGCAGCTGGCGGAAGTTCTGCAGGTCTTCAAGGCTCAGCTGATAACCCGAGAGGTGCAACAGGGAGTAGAGCAGCATGGAGCCATGGCCGTTGGACAGCACGAAGCGGTCACGATCGGCCCAGTTCGGGTTGGCCGGGTTGTGCTTGAGGTGGTCGTTCCAGAGCACTTCAGCGATGTCGGCCATGCCCATGGGGGCGCCGGGGTGGCCAGACTTGGCCTTCTGAACGGCGTCCATGGAAAGTGCACGGATGGCGTTGGCCAGGTCAAAACGGGAAGGCATGCAGTAGCTCCTCGCCTGCGGGCGTCAAGAGTGGGGCAATGAATCACGGCGTGCTGCGCCGGACGCTCAGTGCATCCCGAGAGCCAGGGCATGCTGCTGCCTGGGTCTCCTTCAGGACTGTGCGCCTGAAACAGTGCGCCGGAAAGGACAGTGCGTCGCGTGAACCTTGTACGCGCGGACTCGCGTCCGAGCGTGATCTCCGGGCGGGTATTGTCACCGAGATGACAGGGCGCGGCAAATCGCATCCGGGATGTGCGCTCGTCCAAAGGTGGCAACGGCTTATTACCCTGTGTGCAGCGCTTGTCGCAAAAAGGTCTCGATTGGACGGCCCCACGGGCCCCATTGCGCTAGGAACTCACATAAGTGGCGTGTAAACTCGCCCCCCCGAGGCTCAACCGCCCGTGTTGAGCTTCATCGTGCGCCGCAAGCGTGTTTCTACTCGGTCGTCAACGCAGTCTGCCGTCAGTGGCCGAATCATCCCCGCATCCGAAAAGAGGGTCGAGGACCAATGAGCGAATACTCACTCTTCACATCCGAGTCCGTGTCCGAAGGGCATCCGGACAAGATTGCCGACCAGATTTCCGACGCCGTGCTCGATGCCATCATCGCGCGCGACAAGCAGGCACGCGTCGCGTGCGAAACGCTCGTCAAGACAGGCGTTGCCATCGTGGCCGGTGAGATCTCCACCAGCGCGTGGGTGGATCTCGAGGAGCTGGTACGTCGTGTCATCACCGATATCGGCTATACCTCTTCAGACGTCGGCTTCGACGGCGAGACCTGTGGTGTCCTCAACCTGATCGGCAAGCAGAGCATCGATATCGCCCAGGGCGTCGATCGCACCAAGCCGGAAGATCAGGGCGCGGGCGACCAGGGCCTGATGTTCGGCTACGCCACCAACGAGACCGACTCCTTCATGCCGGCGCCGATCCACTACGCTCACCGTCTGGTGGAGCGTCAGGCGGAACTGCGCAAGAACGGCATGCTGCCGTGGCTGCGCCCGGATGCGAAGAGCCAGGTCACCTTCCGCTACGACGAAGCCGGCAAGCCGGTCGCCGTCGAAGCCGTCGTGCTGTCGACCCAGCATGACCCGGAAGTGTCCCAGGAAGACCTGCGCGCGATGGTCAAGCGCGAGATCATCGAGCAGGTGCTGCCGGCCGAGTGGCTGTCCGAGACCACCGAATACCACATCAACCCGACCGGCAACTTCGTCATCGGTGGCCCGGTGGGTGACTGTGGTCTGACGGGTCGCAAGATCATCGTCGACACCTATGGCGGCATGGCCCGTCACGGTGGTGGTGCCTTCTCCGGCAAGGACCCGTCCAAGGTCGATCGCAGCGCCGCCTATGCCGGTCGCTACGTGGCCAAGAACGTCGTCGCCAGCGGCCTGGCCGACAAGTGCGAGATCCAGGTCTCCTACGCCATCGGCGTCGCCGAGCCGACCTCCGTCTCGATCAACACCTTCGGCACCGGCAAGATCAGCGATGCCAAGATCGTCGAGCTGGTGCGCGAGCACTTCGACCTGCGTCCGTACGCCATCACCACCATGCTGGACCTGGCGCACCCGATGTATCAGCTGACCGCTGCCTACGGCCACTTCGGTCGTGAGCCGTTCGAGCACAGCTACAGCTGGACCGACGTGAGCGGCGAGCAGAAGACCGAAACCTTCACCGCCTTCCCGTGGGAAAAGACCGATCGTGCCGCTGGCCTCAAGGCTGCCGCTGGCCTGTAAATTCGCCAGTTCGACAGGCCTGGCAGGTGGCGGACGTCTCGCCCCTCGCTTTCGGCGCCATGACAAGAAAACCCGCCTCGGCGGGTTTTCTTGTCTCTGGCCCTCCTTCGGACAGCAACAGGAGAGATGCCCAGTGGCTGATCTACGCTATCTCAAGGGCTACGCCCCCGAGATCCAACAGCAGGCGAGTGAACTGCTGGCGTCGGGCAAGACGGCAGCCTTCTTTCTCGGCAAGTATCCCGAGCCTCATCAGCTGCAGGGTGCGCGGGCGCTGCATGACTACACCATGGCGCTGAAGAATCAGTATCTGCGCAGCTCGGCGCCGATCAGCAAGGTGATCTACGACGACCGGATTCACGTCATCGACAACGCCCTGGGGCTGCACACCTTCGTGTCGCGGGTGCAGGGCAACAAGCTCAAGGCCAAGAACGAGATCCGTATCTCGTCGCTGTTCCGGCGCCTGCCGGAGCCACTGCTCAACATGATCGTGGTGCATGAGCTGGCGCATCTGCGCGAGAAGGCCCACGACAAGGCGTTCTACCGGCTCTGCTGTCACATGCAGCCGGAGTATCATCAACGTGAGTTCGAGCTGCGTCTCTATCTCTGCCACCGTGAACGCCACGGCGATCTCTGGTAGCCGCGCTCCGTTCTGGTAGCCATGAGCCGCTCTGGACAGTCACGCTCAGCTCAGACAGCCACGCGGCCGCTCACGCGACAGAAGAACTGGAAAGAATGACAAGGACGTCATGCCATCAGGGGTATCGGCGCCACTGCAAAGGACCGTTTTCGGATGCTCAATCTCGCTGCACTGTTCATCACCATCACTGCCGTGTGCATGTGGTTCAATCATCGCGTCCTGCGGCTGCCGCCGACCATCGGCGTGATGGCCATCGGCCTGGTGCTGTCGCTGGGCGTGATCGGGCTCGATCACTTCGCGGTGACCACCGTCGTGGCCGATACCGCGGAAGACTGGCTGGGGCGCATCAATTTCAACAGCCTGCTGATGGACGGCATGCTGTCCTTCCTGCTGTTTGCCGGCGCGCTGCACGTGGACCTCTCGCGCCTCAAGGCCTACCGGCGCTCCATCGGCCTGCTGGCCACGTTGGGCGTGCTGATCTCGACGCTGGTGATCGGCTCCGCCGCCTGGTGGCTGTTCCAGTGGGCCGGTATCGAGGTGCCCTACCTGTATTGCCTGGTATTCGGTGCGCTGATTTCGCCCACTGACCCGATCGCCGTGCTCGGCATCATGCGCAGTGCCGGCGCGCCTGCCGACATGGAAATCCGCATCGTCGGCGAATCGCTGTTCAATGATGGCGTGGCGGTGGTGCTGTTCACCGCGTTGCTGAGTGCGGCGTCGGCCGGCAGCGGCGAGGTCGAGCTCGGCCACATGGGGCTCTTGTTCCTCGAGGAAGCCGGCGGCGGCATCCTGCTCGGGCTGGCGCTGGGCGCGCTGGTCTACCAGCTGATGCGCAGCATCGACCAGTATCAGGTCGAGGTGATGCTGAGTCTGGCGCTGGTGCTGGGCGGCTATGCGCTGGCCTCGGCGCTGCATGTCTCCGGCCCCATCGCGATGGTGGTGGCGGGACTGATCATCGGCAACATGGCGCGTGATGGCGCCATGTCCGACAACACCCGCCGTTATCTGGACGGCTTCTGGGAGCTGGTCGACGAGATTCTCAATGCGGTGCTGTTCGTGCTGATCGGCCTCGAACTGGTACTGATGCCGATCACGCTGACCTCGATCGGCATCGCGCTGGTGCTGGTGGCGGTGATCCTGCTCTCGCGCCTGGCGCTGATCGGTCTTCCGCTGAGCCTCTTGCGCCGCTGGTACACCTTCCGCCCCGGCACCACGCGCGTGCTCACCTGGGGCGGCCTGCGCGGCGGCATCTCGGTGGCGCTGGCACTGGCGATTCCCGAAGGCGACTTCCGCGAGCCGCTGGTGGTCACCACCTACATCATCGTGCTGTTCTCGATCCTCGTGCAGGGGCTGAGCATCGGCAAGCTGGTGACGGCGGTGGTCGGCGATCGCAGCCGCTCGGGAGTGTCGAACGACAAGCACTGAGTCAGAGCCTGTCAGCGCAAGCCCCACGACAATGGCGGTGACCAGCCCTGATGGCTGGTCGCATTGACTCGCCGTGAGCTGGCATTGCCTTGGCTTTACCTTCAGCGCCCTGCTGTCGCCACCGAGATGGATGACGACAGCAGGGTGCTTTCGTTCGTGTTGCCGGCACATTCGTGTTGCGACGCCTCTTTGCCCTTGCTTCGCCTGGCCGGCCTGATGACACAACACGTTGTTCTAGTAGGCAGACGGTACTCTTGCGTTTACTGATCAACTCTTTATTCCAGTGAGGTGTGCTCTGCGCGCGGTGTAACATTGGCTGATGCTACCGAGTGTCGAGGATGGAACATGCTGCTTCATGAACATCTGATATTGCCGGGCAGGGACGGTTCGGATATCGAAGCGCAGCACTATCGCACGCGAATCAACAATACCTTCATCATGTTCGCCATGGCGTGCTTCGCCTGCTTCCTGCTGTTTGACTATTTCCAGGTGCCGTCTGCCTGGCAGGCGTTGTGGGTGGGGCGGCTGATCATCTTCCTCTGCTGCCTGCTATGCATCCTTCAGCTGCGCCGCGGCGGCGTGCATTCGGACAAGATCCTGCTGGCCGGTGCGATACCCGCCAACCTGTTCTTCTGTTTCGGTGCCGCGTTGATTCCGGATGCGCTGACGCTGACGTTGTGGAACCTGAGTTTCTCGACCTGCATGCTGATCGCCATGCCCGCCTGGCTGGTGTGGGGCTGGCGCTACCAGCTGGCCAGCAGCCTGCCGCTGATACTGTGTTATGTGCCCATCTATGTGTGGCTGAGCCCCTTGTCGTTGACGACATTGGCCGGCGCTGGCGGTGCCTACATCCTGGGAACCCTCTTCATCGCGCCGGCACTGGCGCATGCCCGAGCCTCGACCTTCCATCGCACCATCCGGCTGCAGCGCACGCTGGAGGCGCGCAATCTCGAATTGCACGACATGAATCAGCGGTTGCTCACCCAGCAGAACGAGCTGGAATACCGCGCCAATCATGATCTGCTGACGGGGCTGCCCAACCGTCGTTTCGGCTTTGATTTTCTCGAGCGGATGCTGGCCGAGAGCACGAGCACTCGGCAATGCATGTCGATCCTGTTCGTGGATGTCGATCGCCTGAAGCACGTCAACGACAGTTTCGGGCACGCCGAGGGCGATCGCCTGATCCAGCTGGTGGCTCGGAGTGTCGCCCAGGCGGCCGGTGAAGACGGGCTGGCATGCCGCCTGGGCGGCGATGAATTCCTGGTCGTGATGCCCGGTGCCTGTGATATGGCCAGCCAGCAGGCGACGACCCAGCTGATGCGCCATCTTCAGGAGCAACGTCTGGAGCAGCAAATCCCCTTCCCGGTCGAGGTCAGTATCGGGCGCGTCACCCACGACCCGGTATTGCAGGGCGATGTGGATGTCGATGATCTGATCCATATCGCGGATGACCGCATGTATCGTCAGAAGCGCGCTCGGCGGCGGGCCATGGCGGGCGCCAACGACCCTCAGGCGTAAAAAAGCCCGCGACCTTCCCCTCATTCATGCTGCAAGTGATTGATGGCAATGGCTGTCATCGCTTTTTCATGTCGCTGTTACGGGTATGTCATCGCCTCCCCTCAGTCTTGCTGGGCAACGACAGGGGCCATCTGGGCCTCGCCTGTCGATTCCGCCTGGCAACCCAGAGGTGACTGACATGACCGCTCCGCAATCGGCTCCCCGTGCTGAAATGCCGCCTGCTCCCGACGCTCTCGGTCAGGTTCGCACGCTGTTCATCTCCGATGTGCATCTGGGAACCCCGGACTGCCAGGCGGCGCTGCTTGCGAAGCTGCTGCGTCGCGTGCGCCCCGAACGCCTGTATCTGGTCGGCGATATCGTCGACCTGCTGGCGATGCGCAAGCGTGCGGTGCTCGACAAGGACCAGCAGGCGCTGGTGGCGCGGGTGCTGCGTCTGGCGCGCAGTGGCTGTGAGGTCATCTACATTCCCGGCAATCATGATGCCGCCTTCCGTCGCCTGTGCGGCCTGAAGCTGCACAACGTGAGCATCGAGCGGCGCGCGATCCATACCACCGGCAGCGGTCGTCGCCTGCTGGTCTCCCACGGCGATGAATTCGACACCCATGTGCGCATCGCGCCGTGGCTGCTCAAGCTGGGCGATGGCATGCACGGCTTCATCCTGTCGCTCAATCGCTGGTGCAACCGCGCGCGTGGCATGTTCGGGCTGCCGTACTGGTCGCTGGCCAGCGCGCTCAAGCGTCGTAGCGGCACCGCCCAGCGCTATGTGGCCCAGTTCGAGGAAGCCGCCATGCGTCAGGCACGTCTCGAAGGGCTGGATGGCTATGTCGGGGGGCACATCCACCAGGCGGGCTTCCGGGTCGAGGAAGGTGTGCTCTACTGCAACGATGGCGACTGGGTCGAGCACTGCACCGCGCTGGCGGAAGATGCCGAAGGCGCGCTGCACCTGATCGACTGGCAGGGCCAGATCCTCGAGACGGCGCCGCGCCATCTGATGCCGCGTCCGGCGCCGGCCGCGACGCCCGACGCCGTCACGCCCGAGATGGCGGGCGCCTGAGCCTCACCCCAGGCCGCTGATCGCCAGCATCCATGACAGATACAGCGGGATGATCAGCGGCGCCGCCAGGGTGGTCAGCATCACCGCGATCGCGCCCTTGGCCGGCTGGATATTCAGCTCGATGGCCAGCACGACCACATTGGCGGCCATCGGCACCACGCCCAGCAGCAGCAACACCTGCGCCAGCACCGGGTCGAGGGCGAACAGGCTGCCCAGCAGCATCACGCTGCCCAGACTCAGCAGCGGCCACATCACGAAGCGCAGGCCGGTCGCCGCCAGAATGAAGCGCGGGTCGATCTCGCGCAGGCTGACACCGCCCAGCGTCATGCCGATGATCATCATGCCCAGCACTGTGTAGCTGTACTTGAAGTAGTCGAGTCCCTCCATCACCGCCCCCGGTACCTCGAGCCCCAGCGTCCCAACCAGCAGGGCGGCCAGAAAGGCGTAGATCAGCGGCAGACGCACGATCTTGACCAGACTCTGGCGCATCGAGAACTGCCCGCGCGCACTGACGTAGAAGCCCAGCGTGAACTCATACAGCGTGATGCCGAGCAGGCAGAACAGGTACTGGGTCACGCCTTCCGGCGGCAGAAACAGCATCGCGACCGGCAGGCCGAAGTAGCCGGTATTGCCGGTGCCGGAGGAGAAGGCGAGCAGGGCGGCTTCCTGCGGCGGGAAGAACTTCGCGGCCAGCGGGCGCACCAGCAGGCAGATGCTGCTGGCCAGCGAGAACAGTCCCAGCGTCAGGCCCAGATCACTCAGCGATGGCTCGCCGAGCACCAGCCCGCGGAAGAAGGTCAGCGGCGCGATCACATAGATCAGCAAGGTGGCGATGGGGCGCGGGTCGATCGCGAGGCGGCGTGCACAGAGGGCGCCGAGGGCGACGAAGGTGATCAGCATCCAGAGCGGTTGCTGCAGATCGATGTGGTCCATCACGGTTCCTTGTGAAGCGTCATTGTCCTTTTGGCTCATCATGCCGTGTGGCCCCTGTCAGCGTCATCCCATGAATGTCGCGCATTGCGTCTTTCCTTGATCCGGCTGCGGATCGCGTGGTTGCGCGCCGGGTGAGGGGCAGGACTGAGGGACAGGACGCCACTGTCAGCAATGGTTATAAACACGTACTTTCTTATATGAATGGTATTGAAGTTGAGGCGAAAACCTTTCATTGGCCGGGGTCGGCGGCGGCGGTCAGAATGCTCGACATGCAGTACAGGGGCGGTGGCGTGACGCGCCGGACGTGTATTGCTACACGCGCACCGCGAAGTGTGCGGCGATAACGACATCAAAGCCGGACACGACGACCACGAGGGCCGCCCCATGAGTGCAAGCGAACATCCGTCAGGGATCAGCTTCGAATTCTTCCCGCCGAATACCGAGGCCGGGCGTGAAAAGCTCAAGGGGGTTCGCGATCAGCTGGCGGCGCTGGAGCCGGAGTTCTTCTCCGTCACCTATGGCGCGGGTGGCTCCACGCGTGAGCGCACCTTCAACACCGTGCAGTCGGTCAGCGCCAGCGGCATCTGTACCGCGCCGCACCTGTCGTGTGTCGGCAGTGACCGCGGCGAGCTGCGCGAGATCCTGGCGCAATATCGCGAGCAGGGCGTCAAGCGCCTGGTGGCGTTGCGCGGGGACCTGCCCTCCGGGATGGGCTCGCGCAGTGAGCTGCGTTACGCCAACGAGCTGGTTGAGTTCGTGCGCGAGGAGACCGGCGATCACTTCGAGATCGCGGTGGCGGCCTATCCGGAGTGCCATCCACAGGCCGACAACTACCACAGCGATCTCGAGAACTTCGCGCGCAAGATGCAGGCCGGCGCCGATATCGCCATCACCCAGTACTTCTTCAATGCCGATGCCTACTTCCACTTCGTGGAGCGCGCGCGTGCCGCCGGCATCCAGCAGCCGATCATCCCGGGGATCATGCCGATCACCAACTACACCCGGCTGGCGCGTTTCTCCGATTCCTGCGGGGCGGAGATTCCGCGCTGGCTTCGCCGGCAGCTCGAGAGCTACGGCGATGACAGCGAGAGCCTTCAGGCCTTCGGTACCGAGGTGATCTCGCGCATGAGTCAGCGTCTGCTGGATGGCGGCGCGCCGGGCCTGCATTTCTATACCCTCAATCAGGCCGAGCCGTGTCTCAAGGTGCTGGAAAATCTGGGGATCTCTTCTCGTTGAGTCACGCGCGCCGGGCGTGCACGGCAAGTAATTGAAAGAGCGCCATTGAATGTGACGTCGCTCGCCCTGAGGTCTGACGGGTAGCCGCTTGTGACAGCGGCCCGCAAGCCACTCAAGGCGTCGGCAGTGACGCCGGCCTCAGTGATGGAGAGATTGCTCATGAATCACGAGACACAGCACACGGCATCCTTTACGACCTCGTCCAGAAAGCCCCTCAAGACCGCCGCGACGGTGGCGCTCGGCGCCTGGTTGTTCGGCGGCGTCGCCCAGGCCGCCACCGAGGTGGAAATGCATCGCGTCAGCAGTGATGGCGTCGGCGAGTCCGTCGGCAGTGTCATGGCCGAGGATACCGATGATGGTCTGCTGCTGACGCCGAAGATCGAGGGGCTCGAGAGCGGTATCCACGGCTTCCACCTGCATGCCAATGCCAGCTGCGAACCGGCCGAGAAGGATGGCGAGACCGTCGCCGCCGCCGCGGCAGGTAGCCACTTCGATCCAGAAGAGACCGGTACCCACCAGGGCCCCTACGGTGATGGCCACCTCGGTGACCTTCCGGCGCTGAGCGTCGATGCCGATGGCAAGATCTCGCTGCCGGTGCTGGCACCGCGCCTCAAGGAAAGCGATCTCAGCGGCCATGCGCTGATGATCCACTCCGGCGGTGACAACTACACCGATACGCCCAAGCTGGGCGGTGGCGGCTCGCGAGTCGCCTGCGGTGTGGTTGACTGACCTGTGATAAATGATCTGTGATCAATTGATCATCCTGCCGAGATGACATGAAAAAGCCCCGCCAATTGGCGGGGCTTTTTCATGTCGCAGCGCTACAGCAGATGTCAGTGCAGCTTGCCGGGGTCCAGAATGCGCACCGGCTGAACCTCATCGCTCGCCGGCGTCTCGCGGGGGTCGCTCACGCGCGTGGAAATCTCGGCGAGGGTCGGCGGTTCCTCGATGGCTTGCTGTTCGAAGAAGTCGCAGGACACGCAGTCACGGTAGCGGGTCTCGTTCTGCTCCCAGGTGCGCAGGCGGTCCATTGCTCCGCAGCGCGGGCAGACGGCACCGGCGATGAAGCGCTTGATGGTAGACATGGTGCCTCCAGTCAGGGTCAGGGTAGGTCTGGCAATCCCGCCTCGGGCGGATGATGCGCCATATGATACGCCCCCGACCGGTAAAGGTCAGGGGCGCATGGTCAGCAGCTCGTGGTCAGGCTCTCGCCATCACGAGATGGGGCGAGATCAGGCCGCCTGGGCACCGATGCCGGAGTGACGCAGCAGGGCATCGACCTGCGGGTCACGGCCACGGAAGGCGCGGAACAGCTCGGCGGCGTCACGCGAGCCACCGCGTGCCAGTACCTCGTCACGGAAGCGTTGGCCGGTAGCGGTATCGAAGACCGCGCTTTCCTCGAAGGCGCTGAAGGCGTCTGCCGACAGCACCTCGGCCCACTTGTAGCTGTAGTAACCCGCGGCGTACCCGCCGGCGAAGATATGGCTGAAGCCATTCTGGAAGCGGTTGAACTCGACCGCCGGCACCACGGCGACCTTGCTGCGCACCTCGTCGAGCAGTGCCTGGACATCGCTGGCCGACGGCTTGTCGAGCTCATGATGCAGGCGGAAGTCGAACAGCGAGAACTCCAGCTGGCGGACCATGGTCATCGCCGCCTGGAAGTTGCGGGCTGCCTGCAGGCGCTCGAGCATGTCATCGGGCAGGCGCTCGCCGGTGTCGACGTGACGTGCGATCAGATCCAGCCCTTCACGCTCGTAGCAGAAGTTCTCCATGAACTGGCTGGGCAGCTCGACGGCGTCCCAGGCCACGCCATTGATGCCGGAGACTTCGGCGACTTCCTGACGGGTCAGCATGTGATGCAGGCCGTGACCGAACTCGTGGAACAGCGTGACCACTTCATCGTGGGTCAGCAGTGCCGGGCGATCGCCCACTGGGCGGGTGAAGTTGCAGGTCAGGTAGGCGACCGGCAACTGCAGGCTGCCATCCTCGCGGCGACGACGGACGCGGCACTCATCCATCCAGGCGCCGCCTCGCTTGCCTTCACGCGCGTAGAGATCGAGATAGAAGCCGGCGATCGGGGTGTCATTCTCGATCACCTCGTAGTAGCTGACGTCCTCATGCCAGACCGGCACTTCGCGCTGCTTGAAGGTGATGCCGTAGAGACGGTTGACGACCTCGAACAGCCCGTCGATGGCCTGCGGCGCCGGGAAGTAGGGACGCAGCTGCTCCTGATTGATCGCGTAGCGCGACTCGCGCAGCTTCTCGCTGGCGTAGCCGACATCCCACGGCTGCAGGTCGTCGATACCGAGGCTCTCGGTGGCGTAGGCCGCCAGCTCGTTGAACTCTTCACGCGCCTGCGGCACGGCGCGGGTGGCGAGGTCATCCAGGAAGGCGATGACCTGCGCCGGCGAGTCGGCCATCTTGGTCGCCAGCGACAGTGAGGCGTAGTCGTCGAAGCCGATCAGCGCGGCCAGCTCCTGGCGCAGGGCCAGAATCTCCTCGATCACCGGGCCGTTGTCGAATTCACCGGCGTTGGGGCCCTTCTCCGAGGCGCGCGTGACGAAGGCGGTGTAGACCTCCTCGCGCAGCTCGCGGTTGTCGGCATAGCTGAGCACCGGGAAGAAGCTCGGGAAGTCCAGGGTGATGCGATAGCCTTCCAGGCCCTTGGCTTCGGCATTGGCCTTGAGCGCTTCAAGGCCGCTTTCCGGTACGCCCGCCAGCGCCTCTTCGCCGACATCCTTGTGCCAGGCCTGGGTGGCATCCAGCACATGGTTGGAGAAGGTGTTGGAGAGCTCGGACAGGCGCGCCTGGATCTCGCCGTAGCGCTGCTTCTTGTCTTGCGGCAGGTCGACACCGGCGAGACGGAAGTCGCGCAGGCTGTTGGTGATCGACTTCTGCTGGGCTTCATCGAGGCTTGCGAACTCATCGCTGTCCGCGAGGCGCTGATAGGCCGCGGCCAGGTCGCTGTTCTGACCCACCCAGGTGGAGTAGGCCGACAGCTTGGCGAGACAGGCCTGATAGGCCTCACGCAGCTTGGGCGAGTTCATGGTCGAGTTGAGGTGCGAGACCGGCGACCAGGCCTGGCTCAGGCGGTCACCCAGCGCTTCCAGCGGCGCGGCGAAGTTGTCCCAGCGCGTGTCATCGCGGGTGGCCTCGATCAGGCGCTCGATCTCCTGCTGGTTGTGCTCCAGCAGCTCGCTGATCGCGTCCTCGACGTGCTCGGCCTTGAGGGTGTCGAAGGGGGGCAGGGTGTTGCGTTCCAGCAGGGGATTGATCGACATGGGGTACCTCGCGCACGATTCAGGTGGGCAGTCGCGGGATGCGGTGAAGAAGGAGGTGCCTTGGCACATCGGGAAACAGCATCACCGTGACTGCGGGGATACCTAGAATGTGAGGCCTCGGAGCGTGTTATTCAATCTATCGCCTCGATAGGCGGGCGCTGCCACGCGCATGTCGCATTGGCCGAGGCCGGTACGGCTGCTATCTTGCTGGCCTTGGCCCCTGAGTGGGGCCCGTATCCTTCCCCCGTACCGAGACCACGAGAGCAGACATGAGCGAAACCACCGAACGCTGGGGCAGTCGCCGAGCCTTCATTCTGGCCGTGACCGGCGCCGCCGTAGGGCTGGGCAACATCTGGCGCTTCCCCTACATGACCGGCGAGAACGGCGGTTCCGCGTTTCTGCTGCTGTATATCGGTTTCGTGCTGTTGCTGGGCCTGCCGGTGATGATGGCCGAGATCATGATCGGGCGTGCCGGACGTCGCGGACCGATGCAGGCGCTGGCCCATCTGGCCGTCAGCGGTGGACGCACCCCGCACTGGCGCTGGCTGGGGCTGTTCGGCGCCATCACCATGTTCTTCATCCTGTCGTTCTATTCGGTGGTGTCGGGCTGGTCGATCGAGTATCTGGTCGATTCGCTGAAGGGTGACTTCAGCGGCATGAGCCCGCCGGAGATCGGCGCCTCCTTCGGTGCCTTCCTGGAAGACCCGGTCACGATGACCTTCAACCACACCGTCTTCATGCTGATGACGATGAGCGTGGTGGCCGCCGGTATCTCTTCCGGGCTCGAGCGCCTCAACAACCTGATGATGCCGCTGCTCTACGTGCTGTTGCTGGCGCTGGCCGGTTACAGCATCAGCACGCCCGGCTTCGGCCCCGCGCTGAGCTGGCTGTTCATGCCCAATCCGAGTGCCATCACGCTGGACGTGATGCTCAATGCCATGGGGCATGCCTTCTTCACTCTGGCGGTCGGTGCCTGTGCCCTGATGGCCTACGGCGCCTACATGCCGGAGCGCCAGAGCCTGCCGACGGCCGCGATCGCCGTGGCGGCGCTGGATATCGGTGTGGCGCTGCTGGCGGGTATCGCCATCTTCGCGGCGGTCTTCAGCCAGGGCATGGACCCGGCCTCCGGCCCCGGCCTGATGTTCGTCAGCCTGCCGATCGCCTTCGCCAATCTGCCGGGCGGCAGCGTGCTGCTGGCGCTGTTCTTCCTGCTGTTGCTGCTGGCGACCTGGACCAGCTCGATCAACATCGCCGAGCCCATCGTCGAGGTGCTGGAGGGCTGGGGTCTCAAGCGTCGCCACGCGGCACTGGTGGTCGGTGTCTCGGTGTGGGCGATGGGGCTGTTGTCGGTGCTGTCCTTCTCGAGCCTCAAGGACGTGCACGTGCTGGGCGAGATGAATGTCTTCGATGCGGTGACGACGATTCCGCCGGACTTCTTCCTGCCGATCGGCGGGCTGCTGATCGCCATCTTCGCGGCCTGGGTGATGCCGCAGAATCGTGCGCTGGCAGGCCTCGGCACCTCGCGTGGCTTCTTCCGCACCTGGCGTTGGGTACTGCGCTGGATCTCGATTCCGCTGGTTGTCGTCGTGCTGGGCTGGAGCTTCTTCAAGTAAGCGCGCTTGCGCCATCGATGCGTGAATCTGGCGTTGAGGCAGCGCACGGCGCGGCGCAGTGCGCGGGGCATGGCGAGCCTGCAAGCGGGGCGTCGGGACGGGGTGTCGAAAACATCGCAACGCGAGTCAGGCCGTTGCGCTATTGGCATCCCGGTGTTTGGCGCAGTAGGCTGGTTGCCTAATTCAGGAGGTAAGGCATGAGCATTAGATCCTTCAAGGGCCTGACGCCGCGACTGGGCGAGCGGGTTTTCGTCGATCCGGCCAGTGTGGTGCTGGGTGATGTCGCCCTCGGGGATGACAGCTCGGTATGGCCGCTGGCGGTGATTCGCGGCGACATGCACCGTATCCGCATCGGCGCGCGCACCAGCGTGCAGGATGGCGCGGTACTGCATATCACCCACGCCAGTGATTTCAATCCGGGCGGCTATCCGCTGGAAATCGGCGATGACGTCACCATCGGCCACAAGGCCGTGTTGCATGGCTGCACCATTCACGACCGCGTGCTGGTCGGCATGGGCGCCATCGTGATGGACGGCGTGGTGGTGGAAGATGAAGTCATCATCGCGGCGGGTGCGCTGGTGCCGCCGGGCAAGCGTCTCGAGGGCGGGCATGTGTATGCCGGCAACCCGGCCAAGGCACTGCGCCCGATCAAGGACAGTGAGCGTGAGTTCTTCACCTATTCGGCGGTGAACTACGTCAAGCTGAAGGATCAGCATCTGGCCGAAGACTACGTCGACTGAATCTCCCTCGCACAGAGCGGCAGACGCAGCAATGATCACTCCCCCGTTGGCTCAGGCCGGCGGGGGAGTGCTCGTTTCAGGGCCGGATTTGCCGCAAGCCAGGGGCGGATTTTCCATAAGCCAGGATCGGTTTTTCCACGAGCTTTAGAAGGCAGATGTGGCAGTGGCGCGCACAAACCAGGACAAGCCATTGTTTTTCATGAAATGCTTGCGTCATAATCTGGACGTATATCCAGTGCCAGCGTGTGGCGTCTGGTCCAGTGACATCGTCGAGGGCTCGCGACCCGTATTTCATGGCCAATTTTCGTACCCATATCACCGTAGCGGCCTTTGCCGGCGGCATCGTCGCGGCGGCGGGCTGGCAGGGCGGCCTGTGGTCGCTGGCGGAGGGGGTTCCGCTGGCGAGCCTGACCACCTTCGGCGGTATCCTGCCGGATATCGACTCCGACAACTCGCGTGCCATCCGTATCCTGTTCACGCTGTTTGCGGTACTGGCGACCATGGCCTGCGTGCTGTTGCTGCAGGACCGCCTGCTGGCGGGGCCGCTGATGATGGCAGGCGGCGCCACCTATCTGGGCGTGCGCTATGTGGCCAGCGCCATCTTCAAGCGCTTCACCGTCCATCGCGGTATCTGGCACTCGCTGCTGGCGTCACTGCTGTGCTCGCTGGGCGTGACGGCCGCCAGCCTGCATGTCCTGGGCCAGAGTGAAGAGCAGGCCTGGTGGCAGGGCGCGGCCCTGTTGTTCGGCGCCATGATCCACCTGCTGCTCGATGAGATGTACAGCGTCGACATGGTCGGCGCACGCCTGAAGCGCAGCTTCGGCACCGCCTTCAAGCTGTTCGATTATCGTGAGCCGGGCAACTCGCTGGCGATGGTGGCGGTGATCGCCGCCATGACGCCCTGGCTGCCACCATTGTCGGTACTGGTGGACATCATGCACCTGCAGGGGCCGCTGTCCGTGTTCGGCGCAGGCCTGTCGCGGTTGATGGCCGGCGTCTGATGCCGTCTGGCTGAAGGCCGGCGCGAATCTCAGTTGCTGTTGTGATGCCTTGGTTGTGATGCATCAGGCACGATAGGGCTCGGCGCTCAGGCCGTGCTTCTTGAGCTTGTCGTAGAGCGTCTTGCGCGGCAGGCCCAGCCGTTCGCAGGCCATCACCACCTGACCTTTGCTGGCCGCCAGGGCTTCGCGAATCAGCGCGGCCTCGAACGCCTCCATGCGCTGCGGCAGCGATTGCGCCTGCGTGGCTGCCTTCACGTTGTGCTCCAGTTCCCCCAGTTCGCCTGATTCCCTCGGTGCGCCTGATGCATGCCGCTCGCCTGTGCCGGCGGTGATGCCTTCTCTGTCCGCCTCTCTTGCGGCTTCCGTGCTGTTCACGGCCGGGCCACTCGTGCCCGCGGTGAGCGGTCGCCCTTCCGCCATGCTGTCGCCGATGTTGCCCTCCAGTCCGCCCAGCAGCACATGGCGCTCCGCACAGTTTCTCAGTTCACGCACGTTGCCCGGCCAGTCATGCGCCAGCAGCGCCTGCAGGGTGGTGGCGTCCAGCGGCGGGACTTCCAGGCTGGTGCGTTCGCTGGCCAGAATCGCGAAGTGCCGGAACAGCTGCAGGATATCCTCGGCATGCTCGCGCAGTGGTGGCAGATACAGCGTGACCACGTTCAGGCGGTAGTAGAGGTCTTCGCGAAACTCGCCGGCGCTGGCCGCTTCGCGCAGATCGCGCTTGGTGGCGGCGATGACGCGGATATCGATGGGGCGTGGCGTATTGCTGCCGAGCCGCTCGATGCTGCGCTCCTGCAGCACCCGCAACAGTTTTATCTGCAATGACATCGGCATCGATTCGATCTCATCGAGAAACAGGGTGCCGCCGTCGGCGTGTTCCAGCTTGCCGATGCGGCGCTCGCTGGCACCGGTGAAGGCACCTTTCTCATGGCCGAACAGTTCCGACTCGATCAATGTCTCCGGCATGCCACCACAGTTGAGCGCCACGAAGGGCTTGCTGGCGCGGGCGCTGCGCTCGTGCAGGCAGCGGGCGACACGGTCCTTGCCGGCGCCGGTCTCGCCATACAGCAGGGTGTCGGCATCGACCGCCGCCAGGCGTGACACCTGAGCATCCAGGCGCTGCATGATGTCACTGCTGCCCACCAGCCTGGGGCCGGCGCTGTTGCGCTGGGTATCCAGCTGTTCGCGCAGCGAGCGGTTCTCCAGCGCCAGCCGGCGAGCGGCCACCGCACGCCGCACGCCATCGAGCATGCGCTCGCGATCGAAGGGCTTCTCGATGAAATCCCAGGCGCCGGCCTGCATGGCCGCGACGGCGGTGTCGATGTCGCCATGCCCCGTCATCACGATCACCGGCAGCTCGTCATCCACGGCATGCGCCGCGTGCAGCAGGCTCAGGCCATCCATTCCCGGCATGCGAATGTCCGTGATCACCACGCCCTCGAAGGGCGCTTCGGCGCGCAGGATCGCCAGTGCCTGCTCGGCACTGGCCAGCGGGTGAGTGCGGTAATCGGCCAGCATCAGGCTCTGGCTCAGGCTGTCGCGCAGGTGCGGTTCGTCATCCACCACCAGCACCTGCATGTCGGTATTCGTGACGTCGCTCATGACGGCTCCTGTGAATGGTTGGCGGTGGGTGGCATCGGGGTTTGTGAGAGCATCGACGGCTGTGAGGGCATCGCCAGTGAGTGCATCGAGAGTGCCGGCAGCGTCAGCCGGAACAGTGCGCCGCCCAGCGGCGAGGGATGCGCCTCGAGGGTGCCGCCGAGGTCGGCGACGATACGCGCGCTGATCGATAACCCCAGCCCGAGTCCCTGGCCGTCGGCGCGCTGGGTATAGAAGGGTTCGAACACGCGTACCAGTTGCGATGGCTCGAGGCCGGGGCCGTTGTCGTGGACTTCCAGCACGACCTGACTGCCTGCGCTGCCCGCTTGCTCATGCAGGTTGAGCTGGATGCTGGGGGGCTCCGTGCGCTCCGGGGGCATGTCGGCAAGCGCATCCAGTGCATTGCCGATCAGGTTGACCAACACCTGCTCCAGACGTACCGGCTCGGCGCGCACCCGCGCCAGCTTTGGACTCGCTTCGCGAATGAGGGCCACGCCGAGTGCCTCGCAGCGTGCATGCAGCAGACGCAGGGCGTAGTCGAGGCTGGTGGTGAGATCGATGGCCTCCAGACGGTCACCGCTCTTGCGTGAGAACTGACGCAACTGTGCGCTGATCTCGCCCATGCGCTGGGTCAGCTCGGTGATCTGGCGCAGATTGCTCTCGACCTGGGAGGTCTGGGCGCGGGCGAGGAAGGCGCTGGCGTTCTCGGCATAGGCGCGGATGGCGGCCAATGGCTGATTGAGCTCGTGATTGATGCCGGCGGCCAGTTCCCCCAGTACCGCGAGCTTGGCGGTCTGGATCAATTCATCACGCGTCTCGCGCAGCTCGCGTTCGGCGCGGGTGCGCTCCTCGACTTCGGCACTCAGGCGCGTGTTGCTGGCGGCGAGGTCGCGGGTGCGCTCGACCACCCGTTGCTCGAAGGCATCGCGTGCCTGGGCGAGCTGTTCGGCCTGGGCACGGCGTTCGCTGACATCGAAGACCGTGACCAGCCAGCGCGGACCGTTGGGACTGGGCAGCGGCGAGCAGGAAAGCTCCAGTGGTACCGCGACACCCTCGCGCAGGCCATGCACTTCCAGCGGCCCGACGGAGCGGGCCTGGGTCAGGCGGTCCAGCAGGTGGCGCTCGGCCGGCAGGAAAAGCTCGCGCAGATCACGCCCTTCGCGGGCGCTGGGCTGGCGGAGTGAGTCGCCCGGTGAGGCATCGGCACTCAAGGGCGAGCCGAACAGCGCAATGGCCGTCGGATTGAGATACACCAGCCGCACCCGCTCATCGAGGATGCACAGGCCAGCCTGAGTGCGGTCGATGATGCCGCGCACCCGTTGCTGGCTGCTGGCGAGATTCTGGCGCTCGCGCTCGGCGAACAGGCGCCGCTCACGCAGGATGCGCAGTCGCTGCCAGCCCAGCCCTGCTAGCAGACACAGCAAGGCATAGCCACCGGCCGCGAGCCCGGCCGCTTGCCAGATACCGCTGCGCAGCGGTGCCAGTGGCTTGAGTACATGCAGGCGCCAGCCGATGTCCGGCAGTGGCTGGGACAGGCTCAACCAGGCGTGCTGCCAGAGGTCGCCCGGTGTCAGCTGCAACAGCTCGATGGAGGTCGTGTCGCGGCGCGACTCAAAGGGCGGGCCCAACAGCTCCGGCAGCGCCTCGCGATGATGCAGGCGCAGCGGGCGCAGGCGCTGATTGGCATAGCGCTGGGTGTCGAGCAGCCGGTTGCGTGTCTCCTCGCTGAGTGGCTCCAGCGTGCGCAGTACCCGTTGCGCCTGGCTGGCGATGAAGATCACGCCATGCGGATCAGTGACCATGATGTCGGCATTCTGGTCGAGCCACGCCGCCTCCAGCGCCTCTATCTGCACCTTGACCACGGCCACGCCACGTCGTCCCTGGGGGCTGGTGACGGCAGCGCTGAAGAAGTAACCGCGCTCACCGGAGCTGGTGCCCAGCCCGTAGAAGCGCCCCTCGCCGCCGTTGATGGCGTCTTGCCAGTAGGGGCGGAAGCGGTAGTTCTGGCCGATGAAGGTGTTGGCGGAGCGCCAGTTGCTGGCGGCGATGGTCGTGCCGGTGTCATCGACCAGATAGAGGTCCGAGATGCCGGCCAGCTCACGCATGCGGTCCAGGCGCTGATTGAGCGCCACTTCCGCGCTGGGGTCTTCTGGGTGATCCAGAAAGTCGCGCAGCTGGTCATTCTCTGCCACCAGTCTGGGCAGATAGGCGTGGCGATTCAGCTGGCCACGCAGACTGGCGGCGGTCAGACGCAGTTCGTTGTCTGCCTCATGCCCCAGGCGCTCCAGACCCTGGCTGCGCGCCATCGAGACCGCCTGCCACACGCACAGCATCAGCCCCAGCGGTAGCACGACCGCCAGTACGAGACGCCACAGCTGGGGCAGGCGCGTGTCCTTCATCGGCAAGCCTTCATGTTCAGGCCCTCATCTCAAGCACTGCATATCCGGATCTTCATACTCCCCCAGAGCATCATGACTGAGCGTCATGAGCCATCCGGCGCCGCCTGGGCACGGCGCAAGGCGCGCTGGGCACGAGTCTCGGCGCGTTCCAGTTCCAGCAGCGAATCCTCGACGAATACCAGATGCTCATGGGCGGCGTTGCGCGCATCTTCGGCGCGGCCTTCCATGATCGCCTCGAACAGGCTGCGGTGCTGCTGGATCAGGCGCGGGCGTGATTCCGGCTTCTCGAACAGGTGGCGCAGGTTGGCCACGATGCTCTTCTCCAGCAACTGGAACAGGCTGCGCATCGAGTGCAGCAGCACCACGTTGTGCGCGGCCTCGGCGATGGCGAGGTGGAAGGCGGCATCGGCGCCGGCCTCGCGCTCCGGGTCACGTCCCTCGAAGCTCTTCTCCAGGTCCTCGAAGCGCTGGCGCAGCATTGCCTTGTCGGCAGGTGTGGAGCGCATGGCGGCGTAGTAGGCGCTGATGCCCTCCAGCGCATCGCGAAATTCCAGCAGGTCGAGGTTGAACTCGCCGTGGCGACCCAGCAGCGCGCTGAGCGGGTCCGACCAGGCGCGCGCCAGCTCTTCAGAGACGTAGGTGCCGCCGCCCTGGCGTGAAGTCAGCAGTCCGCGCGCGGCCAGCTTCTGGATGGCCTCCCGCACGGAGGGGCGCGAGACCTCGAACTGCTCGGCCAGGGTGCGCTCCGGCGGCAGGCGCTCGCCGGGTTTCAGGCTGCCTTCGATGATCATGCTTTCGAGGCGCTCGGTGAGTACATCGGCGATACGGGGTTGGCGGACGGGGGCGTAACGCATGGAAGTGTCCTTGCGGCAAAGGTGAAAGGCGGCGCCGAACGCTGGAATGCCGGTGCGCGGCATGCAAGAGAGGGGCGCTTGCGGCGCTGCCGATGATCAGTGTGGCCCGTGGGCATTCCACGCCACAGCCGACATTGGTCTTACCAATATGTGTGATAACCACGCCTCGCGTGGGAGGTTGGCGTTCTCAGTAATTGGTAAGACCAATTTTACGCAATGAGGCTGCTTTGACCAATGTCTAGATGCCTTGTACCACATGATGTTTGACCCCTTTCAAGGCGACGCCTAGATTATGCCGAAGCACAGCAAGGTAAATTGGTATGACCAATTTATCGGAAGGCCTGACCCAAGGGTGCGCCAACCCCCGAGTCCTTTACTGCCGTGCCAGACAACAATCACAACAATTCGCCTGCGGAGTTTCCGTCATGTCCGAGCCACTGCTGGCCTTGCTGGCCTTCACCCCTATCCTGCTGGCGGGCATCCTGCTCGTCGGTCTGCAATGGCCCGCGCGTCGCGCCATGCCATTGGTCTTTCTCGTCACCGCTGCCATCGGCTATTTCGTGTGGCAGATGTCGCTGACGCGCATTCTGGCCTCCACGCTGCAGGGGCTGATGGTGACCGTCTCGGTGCTGTGGATCATCTTCGGCGCCATCTTCCTGCTCAATACGCTCAAGCATTCCGGGGCGATCGCGGTGATCCGTGGCGCCTTCACCACCGTCAGTCCCGACCGTCGCGTACAGGCCATCATCATCGCCTGGCTGTTCGGCAGCTTCATCGAGGGGGCTTCCGGCTTCGGGACGCCTGCGGCCATCGCGGCACCGTTGCTGGTCGCCATCGGCTTCCCGGCGCTGGGGGCGGTGATGGTGGGCATGATGATCCAGTCGACGCCGGTATCATTCGGGGCGGTGGGCACGCCGATCGTGATCGGCGTGAATGCGGGCCTCGACAAGGCCAATCTCGGTGAGCAGCTGCTGGCGAACCATTCCAGCTGGGAGGCCTTCATGCAGCTGATCACCTCGGAGGTCGCCATCGTGCATGGCATCGTCGGCCTGCTGATGCCGCTGTTCATGACCGTGATGATGACGCGCTTCTTCGGCGCGAAGAAAAGCTGGAGCGAGGGGCTGTCGATTGCGCCGTTCGCGCTGTTCGCCGGCCTGTGCTTCACGCTGCCCTACGTGGCGGCGGGTATCTTCCTCGGCCCGGAATTCCCGTCACTGATCGGCGCTCTGGTCGGCTTGATCCTCGTGGTGCCAGCGGCGCGTGCCGGCTTTCTACTGCCGAAGGACAGCTGGGATTTTCCGCCCGAGACCGAGTGGCCCAAGCATTGGCTGGGTGACCTGACGCTGGAGCGTGATGATGTCGAGGCCGCCGCGGCGGGCAGAAAGCCGCTGCCTCTGTGGCTGGCGTGGTTGCCCTATGGGCTGATCGCGCTGCTGCTGGTCGCCTCACGCGTATCGAGTGACTTCAAGGGCTGGCTGGTCAGCGTGCAATTCAGTGCCACTGACCTGCTGGGTGCCAGCGGCATCTCCGGCGCGATACAGCCGCTCTATCTGCCTGGCGGCATCATGGTCTTCGTGGCCCTGATCACGCTGCTGCTGCATCGCATGGCCTCTCGCCAGCTGGTGGCGGCGGCCAGCGAATCCTGGCGCACGCTGGTCGGCGCCGGCTTCGTGCTGGTGTTCACCATTCCGATGGTGCGCATCCTGATCAACTCCGGCGTCAACCTGAACGACCTGGCGTCCATGCCGGTGGTGATGGCGGACGTGGTGGCAGACAGCCTCGGTCAGGCCTACCCGTTGTTCGCCTCGGGCATCGGCGCGCTGGGCGCCTTCATCGCCGGCTCCAATACGGTCTCCAACATGATGCTGTCCCAGTTCCAGTTCAACGTCGCCGCCCAGCTCGGGCTGTCGGGAGCGCTGATGGTGGCGCTGCAGGCGGTCGGGGCTGCGGCCGGCAACATGATCGCCATCCATAACGTCGTGGCGGCCTCGGCGACCGTCGGTCTGCTGGGGCGTGAGGGTCGTACCCTGCGCATGACGGCGATTCCGACCGCCTACTATCTATTGGCCTCCGGCGTGCTGGGCATGCTGGCGTTCCACCTGGTGGGTCTGAGTGATCCGCTGCTGCCGTAAGCGTGATCTGTGCTGACTGATACCCTGAAAGACATCCTGACTGACTGATAAAGAGACTGGCCATGACCGCCGCTGCTGCCCCTGACTCCACTGCTCACCCTGCCATGGGCGGGCATGCCTCTCCCCAGGCGCGTGCCGCTGCCTATGACGCTCTGCGCGAGGCGTTGGCGCAGCACATTCCCGGTGAGCGCCTGATCCATGATCCGCTGCGCACCCTGGCCTACGGCACGGATGCCAGCTTCTATCGGCTGGTGCCGCAGCTGGTGGTGCGGGTGCATGACGAGCAGGAGCTGGGGCATGTGTTGCGCGAGTGCCGGGCGCGCAAGTTGCCGGTGACCTTCCGTGCGGCAGGGACGTCGCTGTCCGGTCAGGCGCTGACGGATTCGGTGCTCATCCAGCTGGGTGGTGAGTGGCGAGGGGCGCAGGTGCTGGAGCAGGGCAGTCGCATCTGCCTGCAGCCGGGGGTGATCGGGGCGCGTGCCAATCAGCTGCTGGCCCCCTTCGGACGCAAGATCGGCCCGGACCCGGCTTCGATCAACAGCTGCATGATCGGCGGTATCGCGGCCAACAATGCGTCCGGCATGTGCTGCGGCACGGCACACAACAGTTATCGCACCGTCGAGGACCTGCGCGTCATTCTCGCCGATGGCGCCTGCCTGGATACGGCGTCGCCGGAGAGCGTGCAGGCCTTTCGCGCCAGTCATGGTGGTCTGCTGGCGGAGCTGGAACGCATGGCGGCCAGTGTGCGCGCCGACCCTGAGCTGGCCGAGCGCATCCGCCACAAGTACCGGCTCAAGAACACCACCGGCTATAGCCTCAATGCGCTGGTCGACTATGCCGATGGTCTCGAGATCCTCAAGCATCTGATGATCGGTTCGGAAGGCACGCTGGGCTTCATCGCCTCCATTACCTACCGCACCGTGATCGAGGAGCCGCACAAGGCGGCGGCGCTGGTGTACTACCCGAACATTGATGCGGCCTGTCGCGCCACCATGCTGCTGAAGACGGCGCCGGTCGCGGCGGTGGAGCTGATGGATCGCGCGGCGCTGCGCTCTGTCGAGGATGCACCGGGCATGCCGGACGTGTTGCGCACCCTGCCGGAAGAGGCGGTCGCGCTGCTGGTGGATGTGCGGGGCGCGCATCATCAGGAGCTGGAGGCGCGCATGGCCGAGGTTGCCCGCGTGCTGGAAAGCATCGAGACCTGCGAGTCGTGGGCCTTCACTCAGGATGCGCAGCGTTATGCGCTGTACTGGAAGATCCGTAAGGGGCTGTTTCCGGCGGTCGGCGCAGTGCGTGACCTGGGGACCACCGTGATCATCGAGGATGTCGCCTTCCCCATCGAGCGGCTGGCGGAAGGCGTCGGTTCGCTGACGGAGGTCTTCCAGCGGCATGGTTACTCTCAGGCGATCCTGTTTGGCCACGCGCTGGAGGGCAATCTTCACTTTGTCTTCCCGCAGGGCTTCGAGCGCGAAGGTGAGGTGGCGCGCTATCAGGCGCTGATGGATGACGTCGCGCAGTTGGTGGGGCAGGAATATGGTGGCTCGCTCAAGGCCGAGCATGGCACCGGTCGCAACATGGCGCCTTATGTAGAGCTTGAGTGGGGCAAGGATGCCTATGCCCTGATGTGGCGTATCAAGGAGGCCTTTGATCCGGACAACCTGCTCAACCCGGAAGTGATCCTGACGCGCAATCCTCGTCTGCATCTGGAAAATCTCAAGCCATTGCCGGCGGCGGACCCGCTGGTGGATCGCTGCATCGAGTGCGGCTTCTGTGAATCGGTCTGCCCATCGAAGAACCTGAGCCTGACGCCGCGCCAGCGCATCGTCATCCGACGGGAGATCGCACGCCTGGCTGCGCTCGAGGCACCGGATGATGCACAGCGCGACCAGCTGGCAGTGCTCAGGAAGGAATACGCCTATCAGGGCATGGAGACCTGTGCGGGCGATGGCCTGTGTGCGACCCAGTGTCCGGTCGGTATCAATACCGGTGATCTGATCCGGGGGCTGCGTCATGAGGAGAACGCCGGTGCCGATCATCCAGGCAAGGTGAAGGTGGCGCATTGGGCCGGTGAGCACTTCACACGTGTCACCAGTGGCATGCGTGGCGTGCTCAGGCTGGCGGATGGGCTGCATGGCGCCGTCGGCACGCGCAACATGCGCCGCCTGACCCAGGCTGCTCGCAAGGTGTCCGGCGACAGGGTGCAGCAATGGACTCCCAGTATGCCGGCCGCCGCTCCGCGTGATTATCTCAAGCATCTCGCACAGCCACTGGGGCGCAGTGCAGCGCCCAATGGGCATGTCGTCTACTTCCCGTCCTGCGCCACGCGTGTCTTCGGGGTCGCCGCGGATGATCGCGATCCGCGCAGTGTCACGGAAATGGCGCTGGCCTTGATGGACAAGGCCGGCTTCGAGGTCGTGCTGCCGAGAGGGGTGGAGGCGCTGTGCTGTGGCATGGCCTTCCAGTCCAAGGGGCAGTTCGAGGCGGGAGATGCCAAGGCCGCCGAGCTGGCAATGGCGCTGGTGGAGGCGAGTGACGGCGGACGGCTGCCGATCTTCTGTGATACCAGCCCGTGCCTGGCACAGGCTCAGGCCTATGCGCGCGAGCATCTCGAGGTGTCGCTGACTCTGGTCGAGCCGGTGCAGCTGGTACTCGACTATCTATTGCCCTATCTCTCGATCACACCGCTCAAGGCGAGAGTCGCGGTGCATGTCACCTGCTCCAGTGTCCGCATGGGGCTGGCAGAGCAGTTCGTGGCGCTGGCGCGGCAGTGCGCCAGTGAAGTCGTCGTGCCGGAAGAGATCACCTGCTGCGGCTTCGCCGGCGACAAGGGCTTCAGTACACCGGAGCTCAATGCCTCGGCATTGAAGGGACTGAAGGAGGTAGTGGCCGATTGCGACTACGGGGTTTCCAACTCGCGCACCTGCGAGATAGGGCTGAGTGAGCACTCCGGACTCAGCTATCAATCGATTCTCGGTCTGGTCGATAGAGCCTCGGCACCAAGGTGATGGGAGGTGTTCGAGATGCATGACACCCTGATGACAATCTCTTGAAAAAGCCCTTGCCCTCACGGCGGTTCGTGCGTAAAGTACGCATCCGCTGCCGGGGACGCATGGCGTTACCAGCGGTGAAAGAGGTTTGCAGGTGATTGTTTTGCTTGATGTTTTTGAAGCCCGCTTCGAATTCATCGATTGACAATCCCGGGCGATTCGCTAGAATACGTCGCACTCCTTACGGAACAGGTGATCGAGCAACGCTCCTCACCGCTTGATGATGCTTAGAGGCAGTCGACTGACTCATCATCAAGTGCTTGACTTCTCAAGCGTTCCAAGTAGAATATGCCTCCTCGCTTAACAGCGACGCTCTTTAAAAATTTGATCAGGTAATTCGTGTGAGCGCTTGCCGATGAGTGGTGACAAGGTCACCAAATATCGGAGCAAGCCTCTCACGAGAAGTTTGACTCTGAACCAAGTTTGGTCTGCTTAACAGACTATCAAGCTTTCAACTGAAGAGTTTGATCATGGCTCAGATTGAACGCTGGCGGCAGGCTTAACACATGCAAGTCGAGCGGAAACGATCCTAGCTTGCTAGGAGGCGTCGAGCGGCGGACGGGTGAGTAATGCATGGGAATCTGCCCGATAGTGGGGGACAACCTGGGGAAACTCAGGCTAATACCGCATACGTCCTACGGGAGAAAGCAGGGGATCTTCGGACCTTGCGCTATCGGATGAGCCCATGTCGGATTAGCTTGTTGGTGAGGTAATGGCTCACCAAGGCGACGATCCGTAGCTGGTCTGAGAGGATGATCAGCCACACTGGGACTGAGACACGGCCCAGACTCCTACGGGAGGCAGCAGTGGGGAATATTGGACAATGGGCGAAAGCCTGATCCAGCCATGCCGCGTGTGTGAAGAAGGCCTTCGGGTTGTAAAGCACTTTCAGCGAGGAAGAACGCCTTGGGACTAATACTCCCGAGGAAAGACATCACTCGCAGAAGAAGCACCGGCTAACTCCGTGCCAGCAGCCGCGGTAATACGGAGGGTGCAAGCGTTAATCGGAATTACTGGGCGTAAAGCGCGCGTAGGTGGCTAAGTCAGCCAGGTGTGAAAGCCCCGGGCTCAACCTGGGAACGGCATCTGGAACTGCTTGGCTAGAGTGCAGGAGAGGAAGGTAGAATTCCCGGTGTAGCGGTGAAATGCGTAGAGATCGGGAGGAATACCAGTGGCGAAGGCGGCCTTCTGGACTGACACTGACACTGAGGTGCGAAAGCGTGGGTAGCAAACAGGATTAGATACCCTGGTAGTCCACGCCGTAAACGATGTCAACTAGCCGTTGGGTCCCTTGAGGACTTAGTGGCGCAGCTAACGCAATAAGTTGACCGCCTGGGGAGTACGGCCGCAAGGTTAAAACTCAAATGAATTGACGGGGGCCCGCACAAGCGGTGGAGCATGTGGTTTAATTCGATGCAACGCGAAGAACCTTACCTACCCTTGACATCCAGAGGACTTTCCAGAGATGGATTGGTGCCTTCGGGAACTCTGAGACAGGTGCTGCATGGCTGTCGTCAGCTCGTGTTGTGAAATGTTGGGTTAAGTCCCGTAACGAGCGCAACCCCTATCCTTATTTGCCAGCGAGTAATGTCGGGAACTCTAAGGAGACTGCCGGTGACAAACCGGAGGAAGGTGGGGACGACGTCAAGTCATCATGGCCCTTACGGGTAGGGCTACACACGTGCTACAATGGCAAGTACAAAGGGTTGCAATACTGCGAAGTGGAGCCAATCCCATAAAGCTTGCCTCAGTCCGGATTGGAGTCTGCAACTCGACTCCATGAAGTCGGAATCGCTAGTAATCGTGGATCAGAATGCCACGGTGAATACGTTCCCGGGCCTTGTACACACCGCCCGTCACACCATGGGAGTGGACTGCACCAGAAGTGGTTAGCCTAACCTTCGGGAGGGCGATCACCACGGTGTGGTTCATGACTGGGGTGAAGTCGTAACAAGGTAGCCCTAGGGGAACCTGGGGCTGGATCACCTCCTTATCGACACTGTCTACTGCTCGCGGCAAGTGCTCACAACGAATTACCTGATCTTATTGCTGGCTTAGCCGGCAGTGGCAAGCGTGCTCAACAAAGCGCGCTTCTCACTGTTCTCTGAACAGCCGCTCTTTAACAATGTGAATCATGCTGACGATAGATATGTGCGCCAAGCGCATGTCTATCAAAACGATATGTCGGAGAGGTCCGACAGATTCGTAATCCTTGACAGACCCCTTGGGGTTATATGGTCAAGCGATTAAGCGCATACGGTGGATGCCTTGGCAGCCAGAGGCGATGAAGGACGTGATAGCCTGCGATAAGCGTTGGCGAGGTGGCAAATACCCTGCGACCCAACGATTTCCGAATGGGGAAACCCACTCACCATCAGGTGAGTATCTATAGGCCAATACATAACCTATAGAGGCAAACCCGGGGAACTGAAACATCTAAGTACCCGGAGGAAAAGAAATCAACCGAGATTCCCCAAGTAGCGGCGAGCGAACGGGGACCAGCCCTTAAGCGTGACAACTGACAGACGAACAAGCTGGGAAGCTTGACGATACAGGGTGATAGTCCCGTAGTCGAAGTCTGAGTCACGTGAAATCGAGTAGGTCGGGGCACGAGAAACCTTGACTGAACATGGGGGGACCATCCTCCAAGGCTAAATACTCCTGGCTGACCGATAGTGAACCAGTACCGTGAGGGAAAGGCGAAAAGAACCCCGGCGAGGGGAGTGAAATAGATCCTGAAACCGTATGCGTACAAGCAGTGGGAGCACCTTCGTGGTGTGACCGCGTACCTTTTGTATAATGGGTCAGCGACTTATATTCTGTGGCGAGCTTAACCGTATAGGGGAGGCGTAGGGAAACCGAGTCTTAACTGGGCGACCAGTCGCAGGGTATAGACCCGAAACCGGGCGATCTATCCATGGCCAGGGTGAAGATTGAGTAACATCAATTGGAGGCCCGAACCCAAGTATGTTGAAAAATGCTGGGATGAGCTGTGGATCGGAGTGAAAGGCTAATCAAGCCCGGAGATAGCTGGTTCTCCTCGAAAGCTATTTAGGTAGCGCCTCACGTATCACCGCTGGGGGTAGAGCACTGTTTCGGCTAGGGGGTCATCCCGACTTACCAACCCGAGGCAAACTCCGAATACCAGTGAGTGCAGCGTGGGAGACACACAGCGGGTGCTAACGTCCGTTGTGAAAAGGGAAACAACCCAGACCGTCAGCTAAGGTCCCAAAATCCTGATTAAGTGGGAAACGATGTGGGAAGGCTCAGACAGCTAGGAGGTTGGCTTAGAAGCAGCCATCCTTTAAAGAAAGCGTAATAGCTCACTAGTCGAGTCGGCCTGCGCGGAAGATATAACGGGGCTAAATCAGGTACCGAAGCTACGGGTTCATCCTTATGGATGAGCGGTAGAGGAGCGTCGTGTAAGCCAATGAAGGTGGATTGAGAAGTCTGCTGGAGGTATCACGAGTGCGAATGCTGACATGAGTAACGATAAGGGGAGTGAAAAACTCCCCCGCCGGAAGACCAAGGTTTTCTGTTCTACGTTAATCGGAGCAGAGTGAGTCGGCCCCTAAGGCGAGGCGGAAACGCGTAGTCGATGGGAAACGGGTTAATATTCCCGTACCGGATGTGGTTGCGATGGGGGGACGAAGAAGGCTAGGTGAGCCAGGCGTTGGTTGTCCTGGTGAAAGCATGTAGGCCGAGGAATCAGGCAAATCCGGTTCCTCTGAGGTCGAGATGCGAGACGAACTGACCACGGTCAGGAAGTCATCGATGCCACGCTTCCAGGAAAAGCCTCTAAGCTTCAGATCACATGCGACCGTACCCCAAACCGACACAGGTGGTCAGGTAGAGAATACCAAGGCGCTTGAGAGAACTCGGGTGAAGGAACTAGGCAAAATGGCACCGTAACTTCGGGAGAAGGTGCACCGGTTCGAGTGAAGGACTTGCTCCGTAAGCTCTTACCGGTCGAAGATACCAGGTGGCTGCAACTGTTTATTAAAAACACAGCACTCTGCAAACGCGCAAGCGGACGTATAGGGTGTGACGCCTGCCCGGTGCCGGAAGGTTAATTGATGGGGTTAGCTCACGCGAAGCTCTTGATCGAAGCCCCGGTAAACGGCGGCCGTAACTATAACGGTCCTAAGGTAGCGAAATTCCTTGTCGGGTAAGTTCCGACCTGCACGAATGGCGTAATGATGGCCACGCTGTCTCCACCCGAGACTCAGTGAAATTGAAATCGCAGTGAAGATGCTGTGTACCCGCGGCTAGACGGAAAGACCCCGTGAACCTTTACTATAGCTTTACACTGGATGCTGATGTTGTCTGTGTAGGATAGCTGGGAGGCTTTGAAACCACGTCGCCAGATGCGGTGGAGCCAACCTTGAAATACCAGCCTGACATCATTGGCGTTCTAACTCAGGTCCGTTATCCGGATCGAGGACAGTGTATGGTGGGTAGTTTGACTGGGGCGGTCTCCTCCTAAAGAGTAACGGAGGAGCACGAAGGTACCCTCAGCACGGTTGGAAATCGTGCATTGAGTGCAAGAGCATAAGGGTGCTTGACTGCGAGACAGACACGTCGAGCAGGTACGAAAGTAGGTTCTAGTGATCCGGTGGTTCTGTATGGAAGGGCCATCGCTCAACGGATAAAAGGTACTCCGGGGATAACAGGCTGATACCGCCCAAGAGTTCACATCGACGGCGGTGTTTGGCACCTCGATGTCGGCTCATCACATCCTGGGGCTGAAGTCGGTCCCAAGGGTATGGCTGTTCGCCATTTAAAGTGGTACGCGAGCTGGGTTTAGAACGTCGTGAGACAGTTCGGTCCCTATCTGCCGTGGGCGTCGGAAGTTTGAGAAGAGCTGCTCCTAGTACGAGAGGACCGGAGTGGACGAACCTCTGGTGTTCGGGTTGTCATGCCAATGGCATTGCCCGGTAGCTACGTTCGGACGGGATAACCGCTGAAAGCATCTAAGCGGGAAGCCCCCTTCAAGATGAGACTTCCCTGAGGCCTTGCGCCTCCTGAAGGGCCCTTGAAGACTACAAGGTTGATAGGCTGGGTGTGGAAGCACAGCAATGTGTTGAGCTAACCAGTACTAATTGCCCGTGAGGCTTGACCATATAACACCCAAGGGGTTTGCTTCGGCAAACGCCGGGATTGCGACAGGATCGAGACATATCGGTCAGCATGATTCATATTGCGAGTCGCGAGGCCAAAAGCCTCGAGACTCAGGCATCGCAAGATGCCACCGTTTCGCCTGACGACCATAGCGAGCGTGAACCACCCGATCCCATGCCGAACTCGGAAGTGAAACCGCTTAGCGCCGATGGTAGTGTGGAGTTTCTCCATGTGAGAGTAGGTCATCGTCAGGCACTTATACTGAACCGCCCCTGCAGCCATGCTGCAGGGGCGGTTCTCTTTGTGGTGAGAAAAAGTTGTGCTCAGGAACAATTTGCGCAGGAAGTCCTGGATGTGAAATAGCTGTGGGCGAGAGATAAGCTTTCCCTGGCTGTGCAAGAAGAAAGTCTTTGGCTCATCATCGTGCTGTGATGGTTCTGTCATTGACGAAAAATGATGTGCGCTTTTTCTTTATGCCTGGTTTTGCCAAGAAACGCCCCTGCAGCTTTTGTTGTGGGGGCGTTTTTTGTGCGGCTTGAGGCACCTCGCATGGGTCTGTCGGCGTCGGAGTTCATCAGAGGGATGCTGATTTCCATCATGTCTGGGCCGGGAGTGGTGTCACTCAGGATATTTTTGTGCGCAAGACTGGGTTTTTTGCGTGCGCCGCCAGGTGGAGAAAAGGGTGCTAAAAACGAGCCTTGTTGCCAGGGATCGCCTGGCTGGAGTGCTCCAGGTGCCAGAATCAGGGGTGTGAAGGCGAAATCTGGCCTGATCTTCAAAAAGCCCTTGCCCTCACGGCGGTTCGTGCGTAAAGTACGCATCCGCTGCCGGGGACGCATGGCGTTACCAGCGGTGAAAGAGGTTTGCAGGTGATTGTTTTGCTTGATGTTTTTGAAGCCCGCTTCGAATTCATCGATTGACAATCCCGGGCGATTCGCTAGAATACGTCGCACTCCTTACGGAACAGGTGATCGAGCAACGCTCCTCACCGCTTGATGATGCTTAGAGGCAGTCGACTGACTCATCATCAAGTGCTTGACTTCTCAAGCGTTCCAAGTAGAATATGCCTCCTCGCTTAACAGCGACGCTCTTTAAAAATTTGATCAGGTAATTCGTGTGAGCGCTTGCCGATGAGTGGTGACAAGGTCACCAAATATCGGAGCAAGCCTCTCACGAGAAGTTTGACTCTGAACCAAGTTTGGTCTGCTTAACAGACTATCAAGCTTTCAACTGAAGAGTTTGATCATGGCTCAGATTGAACGCTGGCGGCAGGCTTAACACATGCAAGTCGAGCGGAAACGATCCTAGCTTGCTAGGAGGCGTCGAGCGGCGGACGGGTGAGTAATGCATGGGAATCTGCCCGATAGTGGGGGACAACCTGGGGAAACTCAGGCTAATACCGCATACGTCCTACGGGAGAAAGCAGGGGATCTTCGGACCTTGCGCTATCGGATGAGCCCATGTCGGATTAGCTTGTTGGTGAGGTAATGGCTCACCAAGGCGACGATCCGTAGCTGGTCTGAGAGGATGATCAGCCACACTGGGACTGAGACACGGCCCAGACTCCTACGGGAGGCAGCAGTGGGGAATATTGGACAATGGGCGAAAGCCTGATCCAGCCATGCCGCGTGTGTGAAGAAGGCCTTCGGGTTGTAAAGCACTTTCAGCGAGGAAGAACGCCTTGGGACTAATACTCCCGAGGAAAGACATCACTCGCAGAAGAAGCACCGGCTAACTCCGTGCCAGCAGCCGCGGTAATACGGAGGGTGCAAGCGTTAATCGGAATTACTGGGCGTAAAGCGCGCGTAGGTGGCTAAGTCAGCCAGGTGTGAAAGCCCCGGGCTCAACCTGGGAACGGCATCTGGAACTGCTTGGCTAGAGTGCAGGAGAGGAAGGTAGAATTCCCGGTGTAGCGGTGAAATGCGTAGAGATCGGGAGGAATACCAGTGGCGAAGGCGGCCTTCTGGACTGACACTGACACTGAGGTGCGAAAGCGTGGGTAGCAAACAGGATTAGATACCCTGGTAGTCCACGCCGTAAACGATGTCAACTAGCCGTTGGGTCCCTTGAGGACTTAGTGGCGCAGCTAACGCAATAAGTTGACCGCCTGGGGAGTACGGCCGCAAGGTTAAAACTCAAATGAATTGACGGGGGCCCGCACAAGCGGTGGAGCATGTGGTTTAATTCGATGCAACGCGAAGAACCTTACCTACCCTTGACATCCAGAGGACTTTCCAGAGATGGATTGGTGCCTTCGGGAACTCTGAGACAGGTGCTGCATGGCTGTCGTCAGCTCGTGTTGTGAAATGTTGGGTTAAGTCCCGTAACGAGCGCAACCCCTATCCTTATTTGCCAGCGAGTAATGTCGGGAACTCTAAGGAGACTGCCGGTGACAAACCGGAGGAAGGTGGGGACGACGTCAAGTCATCATGGCCCTTACGGGTAGGGCTACACACGTGCTACAATGGCAAGTACAAAGGGTTGCAATACTGCGAAGTGGAGCCAATCCCATAAAGCTTGCCTCAGTCCGGATTGGAGTCTGCAACTCGACTCCATGAAGTCGGAATCGCTAGTAATCGTGGATCAGAATGCCACGGTGAATACGTTCCCGGGCCTTGTACACACCGCCCGTCACACCATGGGAGTGGACTGCACCAGAAGTGGTTAGCCTAACCTTCGGGAGGGCGATCACCACGGTGTGGTTCATGACTGGGGTGAAGTCGTAACAAGGTAGCCCTAGGGGAACCTGGGGCTGGATCACCTCCTTATCGACACTGTCTACTGCTCGCGGCAAGTGCTCACAACGAATTACCTGATCTTATTGCTGGCTTAGCCGGCAGTGGCAAGCGTGCTCAACAAAGCGCGCTTCTCACTGTTCTCTGAACAGCCGCTCTTTAACAATGTGAATCATGCTGACGATAGATATGTGCGCCAAGCGCATGTCTATCAAAACGATATGTCGGAGAGGTCCGACAGATTCGTAATCCTTGACAGACCCCTTGGGGTTATATGGTCAAGCGATTAAGCGCATACGGTGGATGCCTTGGCAGCCAGAGGCGATGAAGGACGTGATAGCCTGCGATAAGCGTTGGCGAGGTGGCAAATACCCTGCGACCCAACGATTTCCGAATGGGGAAACCCACTCACCATCAGGTGAGTATCTATAGGCCAATACATAACCTATAGAGGCAAACCCGGGGAACTGAAACATCTAAGTACCCGGAGGAAAAGAAATCAACCGAGATTCCCCAAGTAGCGGCGAGCGAACGGGGACCAGCCCTTAAGCGTGACAACTGACAGACGAACAAGCTGGGAAGCTTGACGATACAGGGTGATAGTCCCGTAGTCGAAGTCTGAGTCACGTGAAATCGAGTAGGTCGGGGCACGAGAAACCTTGACTGAACATGGGGGGACCATCCTCCAAGGCTAAATACTCCTGGCTGACCGATAGTGAACCAGTACCGTGAGGGAAAGGCGAAAAGAACCCCGGCGAGGGGAGTGAAATAGATCCTGAAACCGTATGCGTACAAGCAGTGGGAGCACCTTCGTGGTGTGACCGCGTACCTTTTGTATAATGGGTCAGCGACTTATATTCTGTGGCGAGCTTAACCGTATAGGGGAGGCGTAGGGAAACCGAGTCTTAACTGGGCGACCAGTCGCAGGGTATAGACCCGAAACCGGGCGATCTATCCATGGCCAGGGTGAAGATTGAGTAACATCAATTGGAGGCCCGAACCCAAGTATGTTGAAAAATGCTGGGATGAGCTGTGGATCGGAGTGAAAGGCTAATCAAGCCCGGAGATAGCTGGTTCTCCTCGAAAGCTATTTAGGTAGCGCCTCACGTATCACCGCTGGGGGTAGAGCACTGTTTCGGCTAGGGGGTCATCCCGACTTACCAACCCGAGGCAAACTCCGAATACCAGTGAGTGCAGCGTGGGAGACACACAGCGGGTGCTAACGTCCGTTGTGAAAAGGGAAACAACCCAGACCGTCAGCTAAGGTCCCAAAATCCTGATTAAGTGGGAAACGATGTGGGAAGGCTCAGACAGCTAGGAGGTTGGCTTAGAAGCAGCCATCCTTTAAAGAAAGCGTAATAGCTCACTAGTCGAGTCGGCCTGCGCGGAAGATATAACGGGGCTAAATCAGGTACCGAAGCTACGGGTTCATCCTTATGGATGAGCGGTAGAGGAGCGTCGTGTAAGCCAATGAAGGTGGATTGAGAAGTCTGCTGGAGGTATCACGAGTGCGAATGCTGACATGAGTAACGATAAGGGGAGTGAAAAACTCCCCCGCCGGAAGACCAAGGTTTTCTGTTCTACGTTAATCGGAGCAGAGTGAGTCGGCCCCTAAGGCGAGGCGGAAACGCGTAGTCGATGGGAAACGGGTTAATATTCCCGTACCGGATGTGGTTGCGATGGGGGGACGAAGAAGGCTAGGTGAGCCAGGCGTTGGTTGTCCTGGTGAAAGCATGTAGGCCGAGGAATCAGGCAAATCCGGTTCCTCTGAGGTCGAGATGCGAGACGAACTGACCACGGTCAGGAAGTCATCGATGCCACGCTTCCAGGAAAAGCCTCTAAGCTTCAGATCACATGCGACCGTACCCCAAACCGACACAGGTGGTCAGGTAGAGAATACCAAGGCGCTTGAGAGAACTCGGGTGAAGGAACTAGGCAAAATGGCACCGTAACTTCGGGAGAAGGTGCACCGGTTCGAGTGAAGGACTTGCTCCGTAAGCTCTTACCGGTCGAAGATACCAGGTGGCTGCAACTGTTTATTAAAAACACAGCACTCTGCAAACGCGCAAGCGGACGTATAGGGTGTGACGCCTGCCCGGTGCCGGAAGGTTAATTGATGGGGTTAGCTCACGCGAAGCTCTTGATCGAAGCCCCGGTAAACGGCGGCCGTAACTATAACGGTCCTAAGGTAGCGAAATTCCTTGTCGGGTAAGTTCCGACCTGCACGAATGGCGTAATGATGGCCACGCTGTCTCCACCCGAGACTCAGTGAAATTGAAATCGCAGTGAAGATGCTGTGTACCCGCGGCTAGACGGAAAGACCCCGTGAACCTTTACTATAGCTTTACACTGGATGCTGATGTTGTCTGTGTAGGATAGCTGGGAGGCTTTGAAACCACGTCGCCAGATGCGGTGGAGCCAACCTTGAAATACCAGCCTGACATCATTGGCGTTCTAACTCAGGTCCGTTATCCGGATCGAGGACAGTGTATGGTGGGTAGTTTGACTGGGGCGGTCTCCTCCTAAAGAGTAACGGAGGAGCACGAAGGTACCCTCAGCACGGTTGGAAATCGTGCATTGAGTGCAAGAGCATAAGGGTGCTTGACTGCGAGACAGACACGTCGAGCAGGTACGAAAGTAGGTTCTAGTGATCCGGTGGTTCTGTATGGAAGGGCCATCGCTCAACGGATAAAAGGTACTCCGGGGATAACAGGCTGATACCGCCCAAGAGTTCACATCGACGGCGGTGTTTGGCACCTCGATGTCGGCTCATCACATCCTGGGGCTGAAGTCGGTCCCAAGGGTATGGCTGTTCGCCATTTAAAGTGGTACGCGAGCTGGGTTTAGAACGTCGTGAGACAGTTCGGTCCCTATCTGCCGTGGGCGTCGGAAGTTTGAGAAGAGCTGCTCCTAGTACGAGAGGACCGGAGTGGACGAACCTCTGGTGTTCGGGTTGTCATGCCAATGGCATTGCCCGGTAGCTACGTTCGGACGGGATAACCGCTGAAAGCATCTAAGCGGGAAGCCCCCTTCAAGATGAGACTTCCCTGAGGCCTTGCGCCTCCTGAAGGGCCCTTGAAGACTACAAGGTTGATAGGCTGGGTGTGGAAGCACAGCAATGTGTTGAGCTAACCAGTACTAATTGCCCGTGAGGCTTGACCATATAACACCCAAGGGGTTTGCTTCGGCAAACGCCGGGATTGCGACAGGATCGAGACATATCGGTCAGCATGATTCATATTGCGAGTCGCGAGGCCAAAAGCCTCGAGACTCAGGCATCGCAAGATGCCACCGTTTCGCCTGACGACCATAGCGAGCGTGAACCACCCGATCCCATGCCGAACTCGGAAGTGAAACCGCTTAGCGCCGATGGTAGTGTGGAGTTTCTCCATGTGAGAGTAGGTCATCGTCAGGCACTTATACCGAACCGCCCCTGCAGCCTTGCTGCAGGGGCGGTTCTCTTTGTGCGTGGAAAAGAAAGCCCGGCTCCCCCAGGAGTCGGGCTTTTTGCGTCCAATGTGCAAATACGGTGCTGAGAGACTGACAGCATGAGGTGCCAGGCAAAATGCCGTAGTCTCTGAACACGACTCTTCGATGACGGGCTGGGCGATGGATGAGCTGATGTTGGTGGGCGTCATGATGGCGTTGCTGGTACTGGGTGGTTCCTTGATGGGGTGGCTCAGCATGCTGCGCATCAAGGCGCTGGAGCAGCGACTGCGCGATATGGAGGCCAGGCTTGCTCGCGAGCTTACTGCTCATGACGCTCCGGTTATGCACACCCCCTTGCAAGAAGGGGGTGTGGACAAATCGCCTGCCGAAGTGCCGCCCCGGGAGGGACTGGCAGCAGCCGATGCAACACCACCGATCAGTGACTCGCGGGCCACTGCATCATCCAGTGGCGGCCACTCTCTGTCCTACCGGCTACTTCAGCGCTTGTTGCATGGCGCTGCCTCCAGTCGTTCAGGCGAGAAGGGCCGGGGCGCAGACCCTGCAAGCAAGGCATCAGAGGTGCTGCCGAGAGGCATGTCACGTCTGCTGACGGTCCTTCAGGAACACTGGATGATTCTTGTGGGTGCCTTGTCTCTGGTGATGGCAGGCATCCTGCTCGTCGGGTACTCCCTTGAGCAGGGCTTGCTGGGGCCGGGGGTACGGCTGGCGCTGGGTCTCGGGTTCGGCCTGAGCATGACGGTATTGGCCGAGTGGCTGAGACTGCGTACGTCCCAGTCATCGAGTCTGACCGGCGCCGTCAGCGGTGCCGGCAGTCTGGTGCTCGCAGCGAGCCTGCTGGCTGGTCACTTTCTGCTTTCGCTGGTGTCCATGCCGGTCACTTTCGCACTGCTGGCAGCCTTGAGCCTGTGGATGCTGGAGCGTGCGCGGCATCATGGGCCGTGGCTGGCAGCATTGGGCATGTTGGGCGGATATGCTCTGCCCTTGGCGCTGCCCATTCACCAGCAGTGGCAGGAAGCCTCGACCTTGCTGTTGCTGGGGTATGCGGGTGTGATCGCGGCAGCGTGTCGTGTGCTGTACCGCCAGGTCGCGGTGAGCTGGCTGTATTGGGGCGGTCTGGTGGGAGCGCTCACCTGGTGGTTGCTGTTGATGCCCTTCGGTATCTCCTCTGGCACGACATTGCTGGTGGGGTTGTTGCCCTGGGTGGGTGGTGTCTGGCTGGCCGTGCTGGCGTTGGGGTATCTGTGGGAGGAGGCGTGGGAGTCATCCACGGGCACCGTAGAAAAGGATGAGCGACAGGCGCAGGCCTCACTTGCGACCTGGTTGCCCTGGCGTGCATCTCTTGAGTTGCGTCGGCACTGGCTCGCCGGGGGCCTTGTCTCAGTGAGCGTCGTGCTGGGACTCTGGCTGCCCTGGCTGGGCAGCCTCGTGCATGGCGTCTCCTTTGACTCCTTGGTGGCGCCTTCCGATATGGCTGGCTCCGGTGTGTCCCTGTGGCATCGGGAGTGTCTGGCTAGCCTCGTGCCGATGCTGGTGATTGCCTGGTCTAGTCGCCGCCATGCGGTGCTGTGGTCGATGGTGGTTGCTGGCAACGGACTCTGGTTGCTGGTGTGGGGGCTTGCCCTGACGGCACCGCTGTCGAGCAGCGCGATGATCAGCCCGCTGATACTGAGTGTCGGCTTGTTGTCGCTGGCGCGTTGGCGACCGCGTCATGAAGCGGGTGAAGGAGCAGAGAGGCCGCTTGCAGCCTGCTGGTGGGCATTGGCGACCATGGTGCCGCTGCTGGCGTGGGCCCTGGCCCTCTGGCAGGACGTCATGCCATGGGCGAGCGATGCAGGGAGGCTGATCAACACAGGACTGGTCAACACAGGGCTGCCGCCATTGATCTGGGGGCTGGTGTGCTGGGCAGGTGCCATGCGCTACCAGGCGCGTGAAGGCGCTCAGCTTGCCGCAGGACTGTGGCTGCCGGCGCAGGCCGGGATATTCCTCGCTTTGGTGGCAGTGCTGGAGGGGCCATCGCTGACCCTGGCGCTGGCGCTGCAGCTGTTGGGTTTGACCGCTTGTGAATGGCGCTGGTATCGCGAGGGGCATACCGCGGCGCGCTCTGTGTTTGCTGAGCTGTCACGCTTGCTGGCGTGGGGTGTCGTGGCTCGCTTGATGTATGGCATGGCGCATGACGACTATGCCGATATCGCGCACTGGCCACTGCAGATACTGCTGCCGGTATTGGCCTGTGTTGCCATGACCAGTCTCGGCATGCGCCACCGCCCGCGGACACAGCGCTGGCTGGAAGGTGCCGTTGTCCAGCTTGCCGTCGCGACGGTGGTGATGGAAATCCGTTATGTGTTGACCGGAGGGAAGCCCTTCGAGGGCAGCCTCACCCTGGCGGAGCTTTCCCTGCAGGTATTGGCGCTGGCCGGGGTGGCGGCAAGCTATGCCTGGCGTGCTCGTGGCGACGGTGCTGAGGCCCGGGCAGGGGCGCAGCTCTATCGCGTGCTGGCACTGGTGGTCGGCGGAGCAGCCGTGATTCTCTGGAGTGTCGGCGTGCTGGGCATCTTCAATCCGCTCTGGCACCCGGGGGATGTCGGGAGCTGGCCGCTGGTCAATTGGCTTCTGCCGGCCTACGGCCTGCCTGCACTCGGCGCCGCAATGCTCTGGCGCATGACATCCAGACGCGCATCGGATGCGGGAAGTGCCGCGACACGCTCGCGAATACGCGGGCTGAGCGAAGTGCTCGGCCTGCTGTCAGCCGGATTGTGGTTGGCGCTCAACTTGCGGCATTGCTGGCATGGCGCTGAGCTGGGGCTATGGCAGGGCATCGAGCAGGCGGAGCTATATGCCTACAGTGTGCTGATGCTGGTCGTCGCGGCGGCGCTGGTCGTGAGTGGCGCCAAGGTGGGGCAGCAGCACTGGCAGCGCATCGGACAGGGCATTCTGATCCTCACCGTGATCAAGGTGGGGGTATGGGATACCGCCACCCTTGAGGGGCTGTGGCGAGTAGGTTCATGGCTGGGACTGGGCAGTGTCCTGATGCTGCTTTCCGCCTTGTTCAATCGCCTGGCGGGGGCGGGAATGCGTGCCGGGGAGCGGAATTGACGAAAAGAGCGTTATCTTTGGTCGTTGTTCTTGGCTCGCAAGCCCATGAATCCGATAGAATGTGCGCTTTTGCACAGGGACAGGCCTCCGCATGACCATCCGTGATCTCATTCGTCTGCTTGGAGATGGTGGCTACCACTCCGGAGAGGCCCTGGGCGAAGAGCTCGGGGTGTCGCGTACGGCGGTCTGGAAGCAGCTCAAGAAACTTGAGGCGCTCGACATTCCGCTGGAAGCCATCAAGGGGCTTGGCTATCGACTGGCCAACCCCATCGAGTTGCTCGATGGTCAACTGATCATCGAGGCGCTGCCGCGCGAGACTCGCAAACACCTGACGCGCCTGTTCGTCGAGGAGTCGGTGGACTCGACCAATACCTTCATCCGCGAGCGCTTTCGTCAGGGAGCCGGCCATGCCGAGGTCTGTCTGGCTGAGGTGCAGTCGGCTGGGCGTGGCCGTCGTGGGCGTGAGTGGGAGACCCCCTGGGGGCGCAGCCTGGTCTTCTCGCTTGGCTGGCGCTTCGAATCAGGCGCCGCATCGCTTGAGGGCCTGAGTCTGGCGATCGGCGTGGCGGTGGCGGAGGTGCTGGAGGCCGATGGCCTGCCCGCGCGCCTCAAGTGGCCCAACGATGTCCTGCTGCAGATACAGAAGGATCAACCCAAGATCGCCGGCATCCTGGTCGAGGTCACAGGTGATGTGTCCGGTCCCTGTGATGTCGTCATCGGTATCGGCATGAACATCGAGTTGCCGGCCTCCCGGCGCGAGGCGATCACCCAGCCGGTGGCTGCGGTACGTGACATCATTCCCGGTGCTTCACGCAATCGCTATGCCGCGCGTCTGATGGAGTCATTGCTGGCACTGTTGCCCGAGTTCGAGTCGCAGGGCTTTGCCGGATGGCAGGCGCGCTGGAATGAGCGCAATGCCTTCAAGGGACGTGATGTGGTGATTCTGCGCGGAGACAGACGAGAAGAGGCCGTGGCAGAAGGTGTCGATATCAATGGAAATCTCGAGGTGCGCATGAATGGCGAAACCATCACTCTCGCCGGTGGCGAGATCAGTCTGCGCGCCGTCTCATGATTCTGGATCTTGATATCGGCAACACCTTGTCAAAATGGCGCCTCAAGGACACCGTTTCCAGCGAGATCCGCTCGCGCGGCGCCGTCTGGACGCGAGAGGAGTGGCGGCCGGGCGCGGACATTCCTGACCTGGATGTCGTCACGGCCGTGCGTATCTCCAGCGTGGCGCGCAGGCAGGTGCTGGATGAGACGGTGGAGTTGCTGCGCAAGCAGGTCGGCGTCGTGCATGTCGCGCACTCGACGCGGGAGGCGCTGGGCGTCACCTGCGGCTATGAAGAGCCGCAACGGCTGGGCGTCGATCGCTGGTTGGGCGCACTCGCCGGCCATCATCTCACCGGGGGCTGTTGCAGCGTCGATTGCGGTAGCGCGATCACGGTGGATTTCGTGCTGCCGGGTGGCAAGCATCTGGGGGGGTATATTCTCCCGGGGCTGCGTCTGATGAAGGAAAGCCTCAAGCTGGGCACGCGCAATGTGGCCATCGACCCGGATACCGAGGTGGATACGTTGCTCGCGCCGGGTCGCAATACGGTAGAGGCCGTCAATCACGGCATCTACATGGCGGCCGTCAGCGCGGTCAATCGTCTCTATGCCGAGGTCTGCGATCGTGAAGGGGTAGCCTTGCCGCTACTGCTGACCGGCGGTGACGCGCGGGTGGTGGCGCGCGGTCTGCGGGTGCCGCATGCGCTGTGGCCAGACATGGTGTATGCCGGCCTGGAGGCGCTGTATCCATTGACCGCTGCCGAGCGGGCAGGGCGCCTGTCAGGTGCGCCCGACCAGCCGCGAGTGCCTGATCTAGAAAAACTTCGCTCAGGGCTTGCGCTCACCCAGATGCTTTGACATACTACGTCCCGTTCTGAGGCGATACATTCCCTCAAGCGCTTGAAGTAGAATGAAATCAAGCACTTGACAGTGTATCCCAAGCGACGTAAGATTCGTCGTCACAGATGGTGGGGTTCCCGAGTGGCCAAAGGGAGCAGACTGTAAATCTGCCGCGAAAGCTTCGAAGGTTCGAATCCTTCCCCCACCACCAGATTCGCTTATGATGCCGCGTGCATCAGGGCAGCAAGAGTTGGAAAGCGGGCATAGTTTAATGGTAGAACCTCAGCCTTCCAAGCTGATGACGCGGGTTCGATTCCCGCTGCCCGCTCCAGTTCATCTCGCCAGTCGAGATTGCGCAAAGGTTTTGCTCGTGTAGCTCAGGGGTAGAGCACACCCTTGGTAAGGGTGAGGTCGGCGGTTCAAATCCGCCCACGAGCTCCATACAACGGAAAGGCGAGTCGCAGTTTGGCTCGTCTTTTTCGTTTCCGACGACCTCCCAGGTCGCGGTCAAAGATAAGGCTTGTCAGTTTGGGTTGTCTCAGCTATGATGGCGCCCGCTGTTCATTCAGCCTTGTTTTTAGTCTCTGGAACACGCAAGTGTTACAGGCCAGTAGCTCAATTGGCAGAGCAGCGGTCTCCAAAACCGCAGGTTGGGGGTTCGATTCCCTCCTGGCCTGCCATCCTTCCCCAGGATGGTATTCGACTTCTTACCGATTCTCGATTCTAGCGATCGCTGCACCCTTGAGGAGTCTCTTTGATGAAACAGAACGCCGAGGTGCAGGAAGCGCGCCACGACGGGTTCAAGTGGTCGGTCGTTGTCATTCTTCTTGTGCTGGCTGTTGCTGGCAACGCCTATTTTGCTGACCAAGCGCTGCTTTATCGCGTGCTTGGCGTCGTCGTGCTTGGTGTTGCAGCGGCTGCTCTGGCGATCACGACCAACAAAGGCCGTGATGTTGTCGAGCTGGCAAGTAGTGCGCGCCGCGAGATCCAGCGCGTCGTTTGGCCGACCCGACAGGAAACTGTCCAGACAACTGCCATCGTGCTGGGTGCCGTGCTTATCGTGGGCCTGTTGCTATGGCTCATCGATACCACCCTCGGCTGGCTGATGTCCGGCATCGTCAGTTAACGGAGTTTCCATGTCCAAGCGTTGGTATGTCATACACGCCTATTCCGGTTTCGAAAAGCAGGTCATGCGTTCGCTCAACGAGCGTGTGAAGCTTTACGCCATGGAAGATCACTTCGGTGAGATTCTCGTGCCGGTCGAAGAAATCGTCGAAATGCGTGACGGCAAGCGCCGCAAGAGCGAGCGCAAGTTCTACCCGGGCTACGTGCTGGTCGAGATGGACATGAATGATCAGTCCTGGCACCTGGTGAATGAAACCCCGCGCGTCATGGGTTTCATTGGCGGAACCCCGGAGAAGCCGGCAGCGATTACCCAGAAAGAAGCCGACGCCATGCTGCGTCGCGTTCAGGATGGCACCGACAAGCCGCGTCCGAAGACTCTCTTCGAGCCGGGTGAAACGGTGCGTGTCACTGATGGTCCGTTCGCGGACTTCAATGGCGTAGTCGAAGAAGTGAATTACGAAAAGAGCCGTCTGCAGGTCAGCGTACTGATCTTCGGGCGTGCTACGCCGGTGGAGCTCGAGTTCTCCCAGGTCGAGAAGGACTGATCTCAGGATCATTATCTCACCTGTTTGAATACGAGCATCACGGCAACACGACGGGTCGCCTGAGGCGGCCCGGTTTTACGGGGAGCCGCAAGGCGCTACCACCCATACTGGAGTCCTATCATGGCCAAGAAAGTACAGGCTTACATCAAGCTGCAGGTTGCAGCCGGTAAAGCTAACCCGAGCCCGCCCGTGGGTCCTGCCCTCGGTCAGCACGGTGTCAACATCATGGAGTTCTGTAAAGCGTTCAACGCCGCTACCCAGAACGTCGAGCCGGGTCTCCCGACTCCCGTGGTCATCACTGTCTACTCCGACCGTAGCTTCACTTTCGTCACCAAGACGCCGCCTGCGGCCGTCCTGCTGCTGAAAGCGGCTGGTCTGAAGTCCGGTTCTGGCGAGCCGAACAAGAAGAAGGTCGGTACCGTGACTCGCGCTCAGCTCGAAGAGATCGCGACCACCAAGGAACCGGACCTGACAGCTTCCAATCTGGACGCTGCTGTTCGCACCATCGCCGGTACTGCCCGTAGCATGGGCCTGAACGTGGAGGGTCTTTGATCATGGCCAAGATTTCAAAGCGCGCCCAGGCGATCAACGCGAAAGTTGAATCCGGCAAGGTCTACAGCGTCGAAGAAGCTGTTGCTCTGCTGTCCGAGCTGTCCACCGTCAAGTTCAAGGAGACCATCGAAGTCTCTCTGAACCTGGGTGTTGATCCGCGTAAATCCGATCAGGTCGTTCGCGGCGCTACCGTGATGCCGAATGGCACCGGTAACGAAGTGCGCGTCGCTGTCTTCACCCAGGGCGCCAACGCTGAAGCAGCGAAGGAAGCCGGTGCAGACGTGATCGGCATGGACGACCTGGCAGAACAGGTCAAGAAAGGCGTGATGGACTTCGACGTCGTCATCGCTTCTCCGGATGCCATGCGCGTTGTCGGTCAGCTGGGCCAGATCCTCGGTCCGCGCGGCCTGATGCCGAACCCGAAAGTCGGTACCGTGACGCCTGACGTCGCGACTGCCGTGAAGAATGCCAAGGCTGGTCAGGTGCGTTTCCGTACTGACAAGAACGGCATCATTCACGCCGGTATCGGCAAGATCGACTTCAGTGCTGACTCCATTCAGGGTAACATCGACGCCCTGGTGGCCGAAGTCAAGAAGCTGAAGCCGAGCACTTCCAAGGGTGTCTACCTGAAGAAGATCACCCTGTCCAGCACCATGGGCCCGGGTCTGACTGTCGATCACGCCAAGTACGCGTAAGGCAGTCTCAGAATGTTTCACTTTGCGGTCCCCGTGCTCAGCCGCGGGGCGCCGTCAAAGACCGCAGGCGCTGGCCTTGTCACCTCGGTGGCAGGACCGGCTTAATCGCGTCGCGATGCTTGCATTGCGCGTAGCCTGCGCAGATGGTGTCCCAGCCTCGCTGGTGGCAACCATCCTCCAAGACTCTCCCGCGCAGTACAGGTGAGAGAGATGGTAAACCACTGGGGAATTCGTTCCCCGGCACGAAATGGAGTCAACACCGTGGCTTTAGGTCTCGAAGACAAGAAGGCAATTGTTGCTGAGGTCAGCGAAACCGCCAAGGGTGCTCTCTCCGTAGTCGCTGCCGACTCTCGTGGTGTGACTGTTGGTGCAATGACCGAATTGCGCAAACAGTGCCGCGAAGCGGGCGTCCAGCTGCGTGTTGTTCGCAACACTCTGGCTCGTCGTGCGCTGTCCGGTACCTCTTATGAGGTGCTGAACGAGTCCTTCGTCGGCCCGACTCTGCTTGCATTCTCCATGGAACACCCGGGCGCTGGCGCTCGTCTGTTCAAGGAATTTGCCAAGAAGGTCGAGGCGTTCGAAGTCAAGGCATTGGCCTACGAAGGCGAGTTCATCCCGGCGGCGAATATCGACCGTCTGGCATCTCTGCCGACCCGCGATGAAGCACTGTCCAAGCTGCTGTCTGTCATGAAGGAAGCTTCTGCAGGCAAGCTGGTCCGTACTATCGCAGCACTGCGCGATCAGAAGGAAGCCGAAGCCGCCGCGTAAGCAGCGCTTTGACCTCCTGGCTGTCTCGTGCAGCCTGAATCGATTTCCGTTTGACTGAGCATCTTTGCTCCGCAAAGTTTAGGATTGCTAAAATGGCACTGACCAAAGAAGACATCATCAACGCCGTCGCTGACATGACCGTCATGGAAGTGGCTGAGCTGATCGAAGCAATGGAAGAGAAGTTCGGCGTTTCCGCCGCTGCCGCCGTCGTCGCTGGCCCGGCCGCTGCTGGTGAAGCCGCTGAAGAACAGACCGAGTTCGACATCGTTCTGACTGCTGCTGGTGACAAGAAAGTCAACGTCATCAAGGCTGTTCGTGAACTGACTGGCCTGGGTCTGAAAGAAGCCAAGGCAGCTGTCGACGGCGCTCCGGCCACCCTGAAAGAAGGCGTGAGCAAGGAAGACGCTGAAGAAGCGAAGAAGAAGCTGGAAGAAGCTGGCGCGTCCGTGGAACTCAAGTAACTCGTGTTCCAGGCTACGCACGCTGCGTAAGCTTCCTGGCTGGTGGCGGACTCCGCCACCAGCCTTTTTCTGTTGCAAGACGAATTATGACGGCGAGCCAGCCCGCAAGGGAGGCTTGCCGTCCGCGCCTGATGGACATCGCCGCGCCATCAGGGATGAGCCGACCACGCATCGGTCACCCAAGGTGAACAAGCTGGGGAATACAGATGGCTTACTCATACACTGAGAAAAAACGCATCCGCAAGGATTTTGGCAAACTGCCCCAAGTGATGGATGTGCCTTACCTGCTGGCCATCCAGCTTGATTCCTACCACGACTTTCTCCAGCAGGACAGGGCGCCAGAACAGCGCCTGGAAGTCGGCCTTCACGCTGCCTTCAAGTCCGTGTTCCCGATTGCCAGTTTCTCTGGCAACGCAGCGCTCGAGTATGTCAGCTACCGCTTCGGTACGCCGGCGTTCGACGTCAAGGAATGTCAGCTGCGCGGAGTCACTTACTCTGCACCGCTGCGCGTGAAAGTGCGCCTGATGATCTATGACAAGGAATCGTCGAACAAGGCGATCAAGGACATCAAGGAGCAGGAAGTCTACATGGGGGAAATCCCCCTGATGACAGAGAACGGTACCTTCGTCATCAATGGTACCGAACGTGTCATCGTGTCACAGCTGCACCGCTCACCGGGTGTGTTCTTCGACCACGACAAGGGCAAGAGCCACTCGTCCGGCAAGCTGCTGTACTCCGCACGTGTGATTCCTTACCGCGGTTCCTGGTTGGACTTCGAGTTTGATCCGAAGGACAACGTCTACGTCCGTATCGACCGTCGTCGCAAGCTGCCGGCTTCCGTTCTGCTGCGTGCCATGGGCATGACCAGCGAAGAGATTCTCGGTACGTTCTTCGACACCACGATGTACCACATCGAGCGCAGCGGCTTCTCCGTTGAGCTGGTGCCGGCACGTCTGCGTGGCGAAACCGCCGCCTTCGACATCAAGGATGCCGACGGTAGCGTGATCGTGGAGGAAGGTCGTCGTATTACACAGAAGCACGTCCGTCAGATGGAAGCCTCCGGCCTCGAGCGTCTCGAAGTGCCGATGGACTACCTGTACGGCAAGGTGCTGGCCAAGGATCAGATCGATCCGGCCACTGGTGAGCTGGTCTGCGAAAGCAACAGCGAGATCACTCCGGAACTGCTGGAGAAGATGGCTCAGGCCAAGATCACCCAGTTCGAAGTCATCTACACCAACGACCTGGATTGCGGTCCGTTCGTGTCCGATACCCTGAAACTGGATACCACGCGTAACCAGCTCGAGGCATTGGTCGAGATCTACCGCATGATGCGTCCGGGCGAGCCGCCCACCAAGGATGCAGCAGAGTCACTGTTCCAGAACCTGTTCTTCAGCGAAGACCGCTACGACCTGTCGGGCGTGGGCCGCATGAAGTTCAACCGTCGCCTGCGTCGCGAAAGCGATACCGGCAGCGGCGTGCTCGATCAGGACGATATCCTGACCGTCATGAAGGAACTGATCAGCATCCGTAACGGCAATGGCGATGTCGATGACATCGACCACCTGGGCAACCGTCGTATTCGCTCTGTGGGCGAAATGGCGGAAAACCAGTTCCGTGTCGGCCTGGTCCGCGTCGAGCGTGCGGTCAAGGAGCGTCTGTCCATGGCCGAGAGCGAAGGCCTGATGCCGCAGGATCTCATCAACGCCAAGCCGGTTGCGGCGGCGGTGAAGGAATTCTTCGGTTCCAGCCAGCTCTCCCAGTTCATGGATCAGAACAACCCGCTGTCCGAAGTGACGCACAAGCGCCGTGTCTCCGCGCTTGGCCCGGGTGGTCTGACCCGTGAGCGCGCCGGCTTCGAAGTTCGTGACGTTCACGCCACGCACTACGGCCGTCTGTGCCCGATCGAAACGCCGGAAGGCCCGAACATCGGTCTGATCAACTCGCTGGCGACCTACTCCAAGACCAACAGCTATGGCTTCCTCGAGACGCCGTACCGCAAGGTCGTGGATTGTCAGGTCACCGACGATGTCGTCGATCTGTCCGCGATCGAGGAAGGCGATTTCATCATCGCCCAGGCCTCCGCGACCGTCGACGAGAACGGCCGTCTGGTCGACGACCTGGTTCAGGTTCGTCACCGTGGCGAGACCACCTTCATGGCGCCGGAAAAGGTCACCATGATGGACGTGTCTCCGCGTCAGGTCGTCTCTGTCGCTGCCGCACTGATCCCGTTCCTCGAGCACGATGATGCCAACCGCGCCTTGATGGGTGCGAACATGCAGCGTCAGGCCGTTCCGACTCTGAAGGCTGACAAGCCGCTGGTCGGTACCGGCATGGAGCGCTTCGTGGCGCGTGACTCCGGCGTCTGCGCCGTGGCACGTCGTGGCGGTGTCATCGATTCCGTCGATGCCAAGCGTATCGTCGTACGTGTGCGGGAAGAAGAGATCATCGGCGGTGAAGCCGGCGTTGATATCTACAACCTGACCAAGTACGTGCGCTCGAATCAGAATACCTGTCAGAACCAGCGCCCGATCGTGCGTCCTGGCGACGAAGTCGCCATCGGCGACATCCTGGCCGACGGCCCGTCCGTCGACATGGGTGATCTGGCCCTGGGTCAGAACATGCGTCTGGCGTTCATGCCCTGGAACGGCTTCAACTTCGAGGATTCCATCCTGTTCTCGGAGCGTGTGGTGCAGGAAGATCGCTTCACCACCATCCACATCCAGGAACTGACCTGTGTCGCGCGTGACACCAAGCTCGGGCCGGAAGAAATCACTTCCGATATCCCGAATGTCGGCGAATCCGCACTCTCCAAGCTGGATGAGTCCGGTGTCGTCTACATCGGTGCCGAGCTGAATCCGGGCGACATCCTGGTCGGCAAGGTCACGCCGAAGGGCGAGACCCAGCTGACGCCGGAAGAGAAGCTGTTGCGTGCCATCTTCGGCGAGAAGGCGTCCGACGTTAAGGACACCTCTCTGCGTGCCCCGACCGGCATGAAGGCTACCGTCATCGACGTTCAGGTCTTCACCCGTGACGGCGTCGAGAAGGATCAGCGTGCGCTCTCCATCGAGCAGATGCAGCTGGCCGAGGTCCGCAAGGATCTGCAGGAAACCTACCGCATCGCGGAAGAGGCGACCTTCGAGCGTATGCAGCGCAACCTGGTCGGCCAGGCCGTCAACGGTGGTCCGAAGCTCAAGAAGGGCGACGTGCTGACCGATGACTACCTGGAAGCACTGCCGCGCCAGGAGTGGTTCAAGCTGCGTCTGCAGGACGAGTCTCTCAACGAACTGCTGGCTCAGGCCGATGAGCAGCTCGAGATCCGTCGTCGCGAGATGGACGAGCGCTTCGAAGACAAGAAGCGCAAGCTCACCCAGGGTGATGATCTGGCACCGGGCGTGCTCAAGATCGTCAAGGTGTACGTCGCCGTGAAGCGTCGTATCCAGCCGGGTGACAAGATGGCCGGTCGTCACGGTAACAAGGGTGTCATCTCCGCGATCATGCCGGTCGAAGACATGCCGTTCGATGGCAATGGCGAGTCGGTTGACGTCGTGCTGAACCCGCTGGGTGTACCGTCGCGCATGAACGTCGGTCAGATCCTCGAGACCCACCTCGGCATGGCCGCGCGTGGTCTGGGCGTGAAGATCGAGCACATGCTGCGCGAAGAGCGTGCCGAGCAGGTCAAGCAGATCCGCGAATTCCTCGACAAGGTGTACAACACCGTCGGCGGTCGCCAGGAAGACCTTTCCGTGCTCAGCGATGATGAAATCATCACCATGGCGCACAACCTGAAGAAGGGCGTGCCGATGGCAACGCCGGTCTTCGATGGCGCCAAGGAACACGAGATCAAGCAGTTGCTCACGCTGGCCGGTATCCCTGATTCCGGACAGATGGACCTCTACGATGGCCGCACCGGCGAGAAGTTCGATCGCAAGGTGACCGTCGGTTACATGTACATGCTCAAGCTCAACCACCTGGTGGATGACAAGATGCATGCGCGTTCGACCGGCTCCTACTCCCTCGTCACGCAGCAGCCGCTGGGTGGTAAGGCGCAGTTTGGTGGTCAGCGCTTCGGTGAGATGGAGGTCTGGGCCCTCGAGGCGTACGGCGCTGCCTACACCCTCCAGGAGATGCTCACGGTCAAGTCCGATGACGTGGAAGGCCGTACCAAGATGTACAAGAGCATCGTAGATGGCGATCACACCATGCAGGCGGGCATGCCCGAATCCTTCAACGTGCTGGTGAAGGAAATCCGCTCGCTGGGTATCGACATGGAGCTGGAAGGCTGACGCCGAAAAGCCACAAGTATTGACGGTCCGCAAAGCCTGGTGTCAGCAGCCAGGCTTTGCCCATGACAACTCCGCAACGGAGCGACCCATGAAAGATTTGGTGAAAGTTCTCAAATCGCAGGCGCAGTCCGAAGAATTCGACGCCATCAAGATTACCCTGGCGTCTCCGGACATGATTCGCTCGTGGTCTTTTGGTGAAGTGAAGAAGCCTGAAACCATCAACTACCGGACATTCAAGCCGGAACGTGATGGTCTTTTCTGTGCCAAGATCTTTGGCCCGGTGAAGGACTACGAGTGCCTGTGTGGCAAGTACAAGCGGATGAAGCATCGCGGCATCATCTGTGAGAAGTGTGGCGTTGAAGTGACCAAGGCGGCAGTGCGTCGTGAGCGTATGGCTCACATCGAACTGGCGAGCCCGGTCGCGCATATCTGGTTCCTGAAGTCTCTGCCGTCTCGTATCGGCATGCTGCTCGACATGACTCTGCGTGATATCGAGCGCGTGCTGTACTTCGAAAGCTTCGTGGTCATCGATCCGGGCATGACGACCCTCGAGAAGGGGCATCTGCTCAACGATGAGCAGTACTTCGAAGCGCTGGAAGAATTCGGTGATGATTTCGACGCCCGCATGGGTGCCGAGGCCATCAAGGCGCTGCTCGAGGACATCGAGCTGGAAGAAGAGGTCGAGCGCCTGCGTGAAGAGATTCCGCAGACCAACTCCGAGACCAAGATCAAGAAGCTGTCCAAGCGCCTCAAGCTGCTGGAAGCCTTCTACTATTCCGGCAACAAGCCGGGCTGGATGATCATGGAAGTGCTGCCAGTGCTGCCGCCGGACCTGCGTCCGCTGGTACCGCTGGACGGCGGCCGCTTCGCGACCTCGGATCTGAACGATCTGTATCGTCGTGTGATCAACCGCAACAACCGCCTCAAGCGTCTGCTCGACCTCAATGCGCCGGACATCATCGTGCGCAACGAGAAGCGCATGCTGCAGGAATCCGTGGATGCACTGCTCGACAACGGTCGTCGCGGTCGCGCCATCACCGGTTCCAACAAGCGTCCGCTGAAGTCGCTGGCCGACATGATCAAGGGCAAGCAGGGTCGTTTCCGTCAGAACCTGCTGGGCAAGCGTGTCGACTACTCCGGTCGTTCCGTCATCACCGTCGGCCCGACCTTGCGTCTGCACCAGTGTGGTCTGCCGAAGAAGATGGCGCTTGAACTGTTCAAGCCGTTCATCTACGCCAAGCTGCAGGCCTCCGGTCACGCCAGCACCATCAAGGCCGCCAAGAAGATGGTCGAGCGCGAAGCCCCGGAAGTCTGGGATTTCCTCGCCGACGTCATCCGCGAGCACCCGGTGCTGCTGAACCGTGCGCCGACTCTGCACCGTCTGGGTATCCAGGCGTTCGAGCCGCTGCTGATCGAAGGCAAGGCCATCCAACTGCACCCGCTGGTCTGCGCTGCGTACAACGCCGACTTTGATGGTGACCAGATGGCTGTCCACGTACCGCTGACGCTGGAAGCCCAGCTGGAAGCGCGTGCGTTGATGATGTCGACCAACAACGTGCTGTCGCCGGCCAACGGCGAGCCGATCATCGTGCCGTCCCAGGACGTCGTGCTGGGTCTGTACTACATGACCCGCGAGAAGATCGGTGCCAAGGGTGAGGGCATGGCCTTCGCGAACCTGGGTGAAGTCGAGCGTGCCTTCGGTACGCACAGCGCTCACCTGCACGCGATGGTCAAGGTCCGTCTGACCGAGACGCTCAAGGACGAAGAGTCCGGCGAGCTGTACGAGAAGACGTCCCTGCACGACACCACCATCGGTCGCGCACTGCTGTTCCGCATTCTGCCGAAGGGCATGCCGTTCGAGCTGATCAACCAGGTGATGAAGAAGAAAGCCATCTCCGGTCTGATCAACGAGGCGTACCGTCGTGTCGGTCTGAAGGACACCGTCATCTTCGCTGACCAGCTGATGTACACCGGCTTCCGTCTCGCGACGTGGTCCGGCGCCTCCATCGGCGTCAACGACTTCGTCATCCCAGACGCGAAGAAGGTCATCATCGACGCGGCCGAAGACGAAGTGAAAGAGATCGAAGACCAGTTCTCCTCCGGTCTCGTGACCGCGGGCGAGAAGTACAACAAGGTCATCGATATCTGGGCGCGTGCCAACGACCGTGTCGCCAAGGAGATGATGGCAGGTATCTCGAAAGAGACCGTCGTCAACTGGAAAGGCGAAGTGGTCAATGACGAAGACGGCAAGCCGATGGAGCAGGACTCCTTCAACAGCGTCTTCATCATGGCCGACTCCGGTGCGCGTGGTTCCGCCGCACAGATTCGTCAGCTGGCTGGTATGCGTGGCCTGATGGCCAAGCCGGATGGCTCGATCATCGAGACGCCGATCACCGCCAACTTCCGTGAAGGTCTGAACGTACTCCAGTACTTCATCTCCACGCACGGTGCCCGTAAGGGTCTGGCGGATACGGCACTGAAGACCGCCAACTCCGGTTACCTGACCCGTCGTCTGGTCGATGTTGCCCAGGATCTGGTCATCACCGAAGCGGATTGCGGCACTCAGGAAGGTCTGATTCTGCACCCGGTCATCGAAGGCGGCGACATCATCGTCCCGCTGTCCCAGCGTGTGCTGGGTCGTGTCGTGGCGCAGGACGTGATCGATCCGGTCTCTGATGAGGTCCTGATCGCACGCGGCACGCTGCTCGACGAAGCCTGGTGTGCACAGCTCGATACCATGGGCGTCGATGAGATCATCGTGCGTACCACCATCGGTTGTGAAACCGTGCACGGTGTCTGCTCGGCCTGTTACGGTCGTGACCTGGCGCGTGGCCATCAGGTCAACGTCGGTGAAGCCATCGGTGTCATCGCGGCACAGTCCATCGGTGAGCCGGGTACCCAGCTGACCATGCGTACCTTCCACATCGGTGGTGCCGCTTCGCGTGCCTCCGCCGTGGACAGTGTCCAGGTCAAGCATGGCGGCAGCGTGCGTCTGCACAACATCAAGTCGGTCGAACGTGCCGATGGCAAGCTGATTGTCGTCTCGCGTTCCAGCGCACTGGCAGTGGCGGATGACCACGGCCGTGAGCGCGAATTCTACAAGCTCCCGTACGGTGCTGAGCTGTCCGTACGTGACGGCGATCCGGTGGCCTCTGGTCAGTCCGTCGCCAAGTGGGATCCGCACACTCACCCGATCGTCGCGGAAGTCGCGGGTCAGGTGCAGTTCACGGACATGGAAGATGGTCAGACCATCAACCGTACCACTGACGAAATGACCGGCCTGTCCTCCATCGAGGTCATCGAAAGCGCTTCACGTCCGTCCGCGGCACGTGACAAGCGTCCGATGATCATGCTGGTAGACGGTAGCGGCAAGCACGTGACACTGCCGGGCTCCAACACGCCGGTCCAGTACCTGCTGCCGGGCAATGCCGTGGTGTCCGCCGAGAATGGCGCAGCCGTCGGTGTGGGTGACGTCATCGCACGTATCCCGATGGAAGCGTCCGGTAACAAGGACATCACCGGTGGTCTGCCGCGCGTTGCCGACCTGTTCGAAGCACGTCGTCCGAAAGAGCCGGCCATCCTGGCCGAGATCTCCGGTACCGTGACCTTCGGCAAGGAAACCAAAGGCAAGCGTCGTCTGACCATCACGCCGGTGGAAGGTGATCCGTTCGAGCTGTTGATCCCGAAATGGCGCCAGATCAGCGTCTTCGAAGGTGAAACGGTCGAGAAGGGTGAAGTCATCTCCGATGGCCCGAGCAACCCGCACGATATCCTGCGTCTGCTCGGCGTCGCGGAAATGACCAAGTACATCACCACCGAAGTCCAGGAGGTCTATCGCCTCCAGGGTGTCGGCATCAACGACAAGCACATCGAAGTCATCGTGCGTCAGATGCTGCGCAAGGTCGAGATCACCGATTCTGGCGATTCCACCTTCATCACAGGCGACCAGGTGGAATACGCCCGCGTCGTCGAAGAAAACATGCGTCTCGAGGCCGACGGCAAGTTCCCGGCCAAGTTCGATCGCATCCTGCTCGGTATCACCAAGGCGAGCCTGGCAACTGAATCGTTCATCTCCGCGGCGTCCTTCCAGGAAACCACGCGAGTTCTGACCGAGGCATCTGTCACCGGCAAGCGCGATTATCTCCGTGGTCTGAAGGAGAATGTCGTGGTCGGTCGCCTGATTCCGGCGGGTACTGGCCTGGCCTATCACGACGAGCGTCGCCGCCGTCGCGATGGCCTGCCGCTCGCACCGGCCCCGTCGGCACAGGACGTCGAGCAGGAATTGGGCGCTCAGCTCACTGCTCTCGACGCGGACGACGACGACCTCTGAGGTCTTGCGCCCCGCCGTCTCTGACGGCGGGGTTGACGCCCTTGTGGCCCAAGCCCTAGAATATGCAGCCTTTAACAGTAGGGCAGGTGCATCCTGCCCTGTTGTTGGAAGGCAGTACAACCCATTGGAGCAAGCAAATGGCAACCGTTAACCAGCTCGTGCGCAAGCCGCGCAAGCGTCAGGCGTCCAAGAGCGACGTCCCTGCGCTGCAGGCATGTCCGCAGAAGCGTGGCGTGTGTACCCGTGTATACACTACTACCCCGAAGAAGCCGAACTCCGCACTCCGTAAGGTTTGCCGTGTTCGCCTGACCAACGGCTTCGAAGTCACTTCATACATCGGCGGTGAAGGTCACAACCTTCAGGAACACTCTGTTGTTCTGATCCGTGGCGGTCGTGTGAAGGATTTGCCGGGTGTCCGTTACCACACCGTTCGTGGTGCACTGGATACCTCTGGCGTGCAGAACCGTAAGCAGGGCCGTTCCAAGTACGGCGCCAAGCGTCCGAAGGCGTAATTCAAAGTTTAATATCGGTCTGATAAGAGTAAGGTCGGGCGTCGCGTCCAACGCGAGGCGTCCCGGGTTTACCTGAAGGACCCTTCTACTGAGGGCTTATCATGCCTAGAAGACGTGTAGCAGCTAAGCGCGAAATCCTGCCGGATCCGAAGTTCGGAAGCGAGCGCCTGGCCAAGTTCATGAACCACCTGATGATCAGCGGCAAGAAGTCTGCAGCTGAGCGCATCGTTTACGGTGCTCTCGATCGTGTTGCCGAACGCTCCAATGACGAGCCGCTGGACCTCTTCGACAAGGCGCTGGAAGCCATCCAGCCGATGGTCGAAGTGAAGTCCCGTCGTGTTGGTGGTGCAACCTACCAGGTGCCGGTTGAAGTTCGTCCTTCCCGTCGTCAGGCACTGGCCATGCGTTGGCTGGTGGACGCTGCGCGCAAGCGCGGCGAAAAGACCATGGTGCAGCGCCTCTCTGGCGAGATCCTGGATGCCGCTGAAGGCAAGGGTTCTGCTGTGAAGAAGCGTGAAGACGTGCACCGCATGGCAGAAGCCAACAAGGCCTTCTCCCACTACCGCTTCTAAACAACGGGGATACTCACCGTGGCACGCAAGACTCCACTTAAGCGTTACCGCAACATCGGTATCTGTGCCCACGTCGACGCCGGTAAGACTACCACTACCGAGCGCGTCCTGTTCTATACCGGCCTGTCTCACAAGGTCGGCGAAGTCCACGATGGTGCTGCCACCATGGACTGGATGGAGCAGGAACAGGAACGTGGCATCACGATCACCTCTGCGGCGACCACCTGCTTCTGGCAGGGCATGAGCAAGCAGTTCGACGAGCACCGTATCAACATCATCGATACTCCGGGGCACGTTGACTTCACTGTTGAAGTCGAGCGTTCACTGCGTGTTCTCGATGGCGCGGTCGTGGTGCTGTGTGGTTCTTCCGGTGTCCAGCCGCAGACAGAGACTGTCTGGCGTCAGGCCAACCGTTACGAAGTTCCGCGCATGATCTTCGTCAACAAGATGGACCGCGCTGGCGCGGACTTCTTCATGGTCGTCGAGCAGGTGCGCAAGCGCCTGGGCGCGAACGCCGTCCCGATTCAGATCAACTGGGGTGCGGAAGACGAGTTCAAGGGCGTCATCGACCTGATCAAGATGAAGGCCATTGTCTGGGACGAAGACAATCACGGCATGAACTACGAGCTGATCGACATTCCGGCCGAGCTGCAAGACACAGCTGCCGAATGGCGTGAACACATGCTCGAGTCTGCTGCTGAAGCGTCCGAAGAGCTGATGGACAAGTACCTTGAAGAAGGCGAGCTGTCCGAGGAAGAAGTCAAGGCTGCGCTGCGTCAGCGTACCCTGGCCAACGAAATCTGCCTCGTGACCTGTGGTTCTGCCTTCAAGAACAAGGGTGTCCAGGCGGTTCTGGATGCGGTCATCGAATACATGCCGTCTCCGCTTGAAGTCAAGGCCATCGAAGGTGAGCTTGACGACAAGGACGGTACCATCGAGACCCGCGAAGCTGACGACAAGGCTCCGTTCGCGGCGCTGGCGTTCAAGATCGCGACCGATCCGTTCGTTGGTACCCTGACCTTCATCCGCGTCTACTCGGGCGTGCTGAAGTCTGGTGATGGCGTCTTCAACTCCGTCAAGAGCAAGAAGGAGCGTGTCGGTCGTATCGTCCAGATGCACTCCAACTCTCGTGAGGAGATCAAGGAAGTCTATGCTGGCGATATCGCCGCATGTATCGGTCTGAAAGACGTGACCACCGGTGACACCCTGTGTGACCCGGATCACAAGATCGTGCTTGAGCGCATGGAATTCCCTGAGCCGGTCATCTCCGTCGCTGTCGAGCCGAAGTCCAAGGCCGACCAGGAAAAGATGGGTGTTGCGCTGGGCAAGCTGGCCCAGGAAGATCCGTCCTTCCGCGTCGAGACCGACGAAGAGTCCGGTCAGACCATCATCTCCGGTATGGGTGAGCTTCACCTGGACATCCTCGTCGACCGCATGCGTCGCGAGTTCAATGTCGAGGCGAACATCGGCAAGCCGCAGGTGGCTTACCGTGAGACCATCCGTACCAAGGTCGAGCAGGAAGGCAAGTTCGTTCGTCAGTCCGGCGGTCGTGGTCAGTTCGGTCACGTCTGGCTTCGCATTGAGCCTCTCACTGCAGAGGACAAGGGCGACGACGAAGAAATGACCTTCAAGTTCGAGTCCGAGATCGTCGGTGGTGCGGTTCCGAAGGAATACGTGCCGGCCGTCGAGAAGGGCGCCGCTGAGCAGCTCAAGAATGGTGTCATCGCCGGTTATCCGATGATCGACGTCAAGGTCACGCTGTTCGATGGTTCCTACCACGACGTCGACTCCAACGAGACTGCGTTCAAGGTCGCCTCTTCCATGGCGATCAAGGCCGGTGCCCCGAAAGCGGGTGCAGTGCTGCTTGAGCCGCTCATGAAAGTCGAAGTCGTCACGCCTGAAGATTTCATGGGTGACGTCATGGGCGACCTGAACCGTCGTCGTGGCCTCGTTCAGGGCATGGATGATTCTTCCACTGGCAAGATCATCAATGCACTGGTGCCGCTGGGTGAGATGTTCGGTTATGCGACCGACCTGCGCTCACAGACCCAGGGCCGCGCAAGCTACTCCATGGAGTTTGCGAAATACGACGAAGCACCGAACAGCATCGTCGAAGCCGTCATCAATCAGAAGTAACCGATTAGCTAACGAAAGAGGTTATAGCAGTGGCTAAGGAAAAATTTGAGCGTTCGAAGCCGCACGTCAACGTCGGCACCATTGGTCACGTCGATCACGGCAAGACCACTCTGACTGCGGCTCTGACTCGCGTCTCTGCAGAAGTCTTCGGTGGTGACGCGCGTGCGTTTGACTCCATCGATAATGCCCCGGAAGAGCGTGAGCGTGGTATCACCATCTCCACCGCTCACGTGGAATATCAGTCCGAAGTGCGTCACTACGCGCACGTCGACTGCCCGGGTCACGCCGACTACGTCAAGAACATGATCACCGGTGCTGCCCAGATGGACGGCGCTATCCTGGTCTGTTCCGCTGCTGACGGCCCCATGCCGCAGACTCGCGAGCACATCCTGCTGTCCCGTCAGGTCGGCGTTCCGTTCATCGTTGTCTTCCTGAACAAGGCTGACATGGTCGATGACGAAGAACTGCTCGAGCTGGTCGAGATGGAAGTTCGTGAGCTCCTGAGCGAGTACGACTTCCCGGGCGACGACACTCCGATCATCATCGGCTCTGCCCTGATGGCTCTGGAAGGCAAGGACGACAACGGCATGGGTACTACCGCCGTTGCCAACCTGATCAAGGCCCTGGATGCGTACATCCCGGAGCCGGAGCGTGCTATCGACCAGCCGTTCCTGATGCCGATCGAAGACGTCTTCTCCATCTCTGGCCGCGGTACCGTCGTCACTGGCCGTATCGAGCGTGGTCTGGTCAAGACTGGCGAAGAGATCGAGATCATCGGCGTGCGTGACACCACCAAGACTACCGTTACCGGTGTCGAGATGTTCCGCAAGCTGCTGGACGAAGGTCGTGCTGGCGAAAACGTCGGCGCCCTGCTGCGCGGCACCAAGCGTGATGACGTCGAGCGTGGCCAGGTTCTGGCCAAGCCGGGCTCCATCAAGCCGCACACCAAGTTCGAAGCCGAAGTCTACGTCCTGTCCAAGGAAGAAGGCGGTCGTCACACTCCGTTCTTCAAAGGCTATCGTCCGCAGTTCTACTTCCGTACCACTGACATCACTGGTACCTGTGAGCTGCCGGAAGGCGTCGAGATGGTCATGCCGGGCGACAACGTCCAGATGGTCGTGTCTCTGATCGCTCCGATCGCCATGGAAGATGGTCTGCGTTTCGCTATCCGTGAAGGCGGTCGTACCGTCGGCGCTGGCGTCGTGGCCAAAATCGTCGAGTAAGGTTCTCCTTACCTGACACAGAAGGGGGCCCTGATGGGCCCCCTTTTCTCGCATGTTTGACACCTGATGTCAGTCTGCCTATAATGCGCATCCTTTGAATGCGTGGGTGACGGCCTACGCCGTCGACATCCATTGGAGTTTTGGGCAATGCAAAACCAGAAGATTCGCATCCGGTTGAAAGCATTCGACCACCGTCTGATCGACCAGTCCTCTGCAGAGATCGTTGAAACTGCAAAGCGTACCGGTGCTCAGGTTCGTGGCCCGATCCCGCTGCCGACCCGTCGCGAGCGTTACACCATCCTGGTCTCTCCGCACGTCAACAAGGACGCGCGTGACCAGTATGAGATTCGTACCCACAAGCGCGTTCTCGACATTGTCGAGCCGACAGAGAAGACTGTCGACGCGCTGATGAAGCTTGACCTGGCTGCCGGTGTGGACGTCCAGATCAAGGTTGACTGATACCTCACTAGTCACTGCGGCCCAGCGCTCTCACTGATAGAGCAGCAGCCGCCACGCCGGGATGGCGTCATACAATGTGCTAGTGGAATGCTCTGGAAAGGGCAGCCATAGCGGGTGACAGCCCCGTACACTAAAGGAGACTGAACATGTCTATCGGTTTAGTCGGTAAGAAGGCCGGGATGACCCGTGTCTTCACCGAAGCTGGCGCCTCTGTGCCGGTTACCGTGATTGAAGTTGAGCCGAACCGCATCGTGACCATCAAGTCTCTCGAGACTGACGGCTACAATGCTATTCAGGTGACAACTGGCTCTCGTAAAGCCAAGCACCTCACCAAGGCAACTGCTGGTCAGTATGCCAAGGCGGGTGTTGAGGCTGGCCGTACCCTGATGGAATTTCGCCTGAACGAAGGCGACGAAGCTCCTGCAGTGGGCGGCGAACTCACCGTATCCCTCTTTGAAGCTGGTCAAAAGATTGACGTGACCGGCACCTCCAAGGGTAAAGGTTTCCAGGGCGCAGTTAAGCGCTGGAACTTCCGCACCCAAGACGCTACCCACGGTAACTCACTGTCGCACCGCGCGCCGGGTTCCATCGGTAACTGTCAGACCCCGGGCCGCGTCTTCAAAGGTAAGAAGATGGCTGGCCAGATGGGCAACGTCCGTTCCACCGTCCAGAGCCTGGAAGTGGTCCGCGTCGACGCTGAACGCAATCTTCTGCTGGTCAAGGGTGCCGTTCCAGGTGCTCCGGGCGGCGAAGTGATCGTGCGTTCCGCTGTGAAAGCTCGCTGAGGGGAATTAACCGATGAATCTTAATCTTGCAGGTGCAGGCGGCGCAGTAGACGTCTCCGATGCCACCTTTGGTAAGGACTTCAACGAGGCTCTGGTTCACCAGGTCGTCACCGCCTATCTGGCTGGTGCACGTCAAGGTACCGTGGCTCAGAAGACCCGTTCTGACGTGTCCGGCGGTGGCAAGAAGCCGTGGCGTCAGAAAGGTACTGGTCGTGCACGTGCCGGTACCATCCGTTCCCCGCTGTGGCGTTCTGGCGGTGTGACCTTTGCAGCGCGTCCTCAGGACCACTCGCACAAGGTCAACCGCAAGATGTATCGCGCTGCCATGCGTTCCATCCTGTCCGAGCTGGTCCGTCAGGATCGCCTGGTCGCGGTCGACGCTATCAGCGTCGAAGCTCCGAAGACCAAGCTGCTGATCGCCAAGCTCCAGGAACTGGGCCTTGAGAAAGCGCTGATCGTCACTGAAGAGCAGGACGTCAACCTGTACCTGGCCGCGCGCAACATCCCGTATGTTGACGTCGTCAATGTCGCTGGCGCTGACCCGGTCAGCCTCGTCGGTTACGACAAGGTGCTGATGACTGTCGCTGCCCTGCGCAAGTTCGAGGAGAACCTGGGATGAATCAGGAACGCGTATTCAAGGTCCTGCTTGGTCCTCACATGACCGAGAAGGCCGCGGTCGCTGCCGAGAACAACCAGTACGTGTTCAAGGTTGCCAGCGACGCGACAAAGCCCGAAATCAAGAAAGCCGTCGAAGCGCTGTTTGGTAAGAAAGTCGATCGTGTTCAGGTTCTGAACATGAAAGGCAAGACCAAGCGCACCGCTCGCGGTGTTGGTCGTCGCGCTGGTTATCGCAAGGCCTATGTAACTCTGGCCGCCGGCGAGACCATCGAAGACTTCTCTGGCGCCGAGTAAGGCAGGAGTACGGAACATGGCAATTGTTAAGACAAAACCTACCTCCGCCGGTCGCCGCCACCTGGTAAAGGTCGTCAATGACGAACTTTTCAAAGGTCGCGCGTACGCTCCGCTGCTTGAAAAGCAGTCAAAGTCCGGTGGTCGTAACAATAATGGTCGCATCACTACTCGCCACATCGGCGGTGGTCATCGTCACCATTACCGTCTGGTCGATTTCAAGCGCAACAAGGATGGCATTCCGGCCATCGTTGAGCGTCTGGAGTACGATCCGAACCGTAGCGCGAACATCGCGCTGGTGAAGTACCTTGACGGCGAACGTCGCTACATCATTGCACCGAAAGGTGTCTCTGCTGGCGATCGTCTCGAGTCTGGTGTTAACGCACCGATCAAGAAAGGCAACGCTCTGCCGCTGCGCAATGTCCCGGTGGGTTCCACCGTTCACTGTGTAGAGCTGAAGCCAGGCAAGGGCGCCCAGATCGCTCGTAGTGCAGGTGCCAGTGCCCAGGTCGTGGCACGTGACGGTAACTACACCACGCTGCGTCTGCGCTCTGGCGAGATGCGTAAGGTGCTGTCCGAATGCCGTGCAACTCTCGGCGAAGTGGGCAACTCCGAGCACAGCCTCCGTCAACTGGGCAAGGCCGGTGCTAAGCGTTGGAGAGGCGTGCGCCCGACTGTTCGCGGTGTCGCGATGAACCCGGTCGATCACCCGCATGGTGGTGGTGAAGGTCGTACCTCTGGTGGCCGTCACCCGGTCAGCCCGTGGGGCGTCCCGACCAAGGGTCACAAGACTCGCAAGAACAAGCGCACCGATAAGCTTATCGTCCGTCGCCGCAAGGCCAAGTAACAGATATTGAGGGGTAACGGCTGTGCCACGTTCACTGAAGAAAGGTCCTTTTATTGACCTTCATCTGCTGAAGAAGGTTGAGACAGCAGTGGAAAAGAACGACCGCAAACCGATCAAGACCTGGTCGCGTCGTTCCATGATCCTGCCGAACATGGTCGGGCTCACCATTGCCGTCCATAACGGTCGCCAGCATGTCCCGGTTCTCGTTTCTGAGGAAATGGTCGGTCACAAGCTCGGCGAGTTTGCTGCCACCCGCACATACCGCGGGCACGCTGCAGATAAAAAAGCCAAACGGTAAGCCAGAGAGGATTTAAGAGATGGAAGTAGCTGCTAAGCTGCGCGGCGCTCGTTTATCCGCCCAGAAGGCCCGTTTGGTGGCTGACCAGGTGCGCGGTAAGCCGGTCGCCGAGGCGCTGAATCTGCTCGCTTTCTCACCGAAGAAGGCCGCGAAGATTGTTCGCAAGGTTCTGCAGTCCGCGATCGCGAATGCGGAAGAAAACAACGGCATGGACATTGACGAGCTTCGCGTCTCGACTATCTGTGTCGACGAGGGCATGACGCTCAAGCGCATCCAGCCACGTGCCAAAGGCCGTGCGGATCGTATCTTGAAGCGCACTTGTCATATCACCGTCAAGGTAGCCGAGAAGTAGGAGACGACCAATGGGTCAGAAAGTTAATCCGACAGGTTTCCGACTGGGTATTGTCAAGGATCATACCTCTGTCTGGTACGCCGAAGGCGCTACCTATGCCGACAAACTGAACAACGATCTGCAGGTGCGTGGATTCCTGGAAGAGCGTCTGAAAAGCGCTTCCGTGAGCCGCATCAGCATCGAGCGTCCGGCAAACAACGCCCGTATTACCATTCACACCGCCCGTCCGGGTATCGTGATCGGTAAGAAAGGTGAAGATGTCGACCGCCTTCGTCGTGAAGTTTCCGAGATGATGGGCGTTCCCGTCCACATCAACATCGAGGAGATTCGCAAGCCGGAACTCGATGCCAAGCTGGTTGCTGCCAATGTGGCAGGTCAGCTCGAGCGTCGTGTCATGTTCCGTCGTGCGATGAAGCGTGCTGTGCAGAACGCAATGCGTCTGGGCGCCAAGGGCATCAAGATTCAGCTCTCTGGTCGTCTCGGCGGTGCCGAAATCGCCCGTACCGAATGGTACCGCGAAGGCCGCGTTCCGCTTCACACCCTGCGTGCTGACATTGATTACTCCACCTTCGAAGCTCACACCACCTACGGCATCATTGGTGTCAAGGTCTGGATCTTCAAAGGCGAGATCCTCGGTGGCATCGAAGAGGTGCGAGCCAAGGCGAAGCAGCCCGCGTCCGCACCCAAGAAGAAAGGCAAGTAAGGGGGTAATCGATGTTACAGCCCAAGCGTATGAAATTCCGCAAGATGCAGAAAGGTCGCAACCGTGGCCTGGCGCATCGCGGAAGCAAGGTAAGCTTTGGTGAGTTTGGCCTGAAAGCCACCGGCCGTGGTCGTATCACCGCTCGTCAGATCGAAGCTGGCCGTCGTGCCATCACTCGTCACGTCAAGCGTGGCGGTAAGATCTGGATCCGTGTCTTCCCAGACAAGCCGATCTCCAACAAGCCGTTGGAAGTTCGTATGGGTAAAGGTAAGGGTTCTGTCGAGTACTGGGTCGCTCAGATCCAGCCCGGCAAGGTCCTCTACGAGATCGAAGGTGTATCCGAAGAGCTGGCCCGTGAAGCATTTAGCCTGGCCGCTATGAAGATGCCGATCTCCACCACCTTTGTTAAGCGGACGGTGATGTGATGAAAGCCCAAGAACTCCGTGAAAAGTCAGTCGAGGCGCTCCAGGAGCAGTTGTTCGAACTGCTGCGTGAGCAATTCAATCTGCGCATGCAGAAGGCAACAGGCCAGCTGAGCCAGGTTCACCTGCTCAAGCAGACTCGTCGCCAAATTGCTCAGGTTAAGACTGTGCTCAACCAGAAGTCAGGTGAGTAAAATGGCCGAAGAAACTAAAGCACGCACACTCACTGGCAAGGTGGTGAGTGACAAGATGGAAAAATCCATCGTTGTCATGGTCGAGCGCCGTGAGCGTCACCCGATCTATGGCAAGTACCTGAGACGCTCCACCAAGCTGCACGCCCATGATGAGGCGAATCAGGCTCGGATCGGTGACACCGTCTCTATCGCCGAGACTCGTCCGCTGTCCAAGAAGAAAGCCTGGACCCTGGTCGAGGTGGTTGAACAGGCCAAGGGTTGATCCCTAGGCCAGTTCCCACCAGGCAGTCAGATTAGGTTTGGAGAAAACCGATGATTCAGACTCAGACAATGCTGGATGTCGCCGACAACAGTGGCGCGCGCCGGGTGCAATGCATCAAGGTGCTGGGTGGTTCACACCGCCGTTACGCTCGTGTTGGAGACATCATCAAGGTCACCGTCAAAGAAGCTATCCCGCGTGGCAAGGTCAAGAAAGGCCAGGTCATGAAGGCAGTGGTCGTTCGTACCAAAGCCGGTGTCCGTCGTAATGACGGTTCCGTGATCCGCTTCGACGGTAATGCGGCCGTTCTGTTGAACAACACCAACGAACAGCCGATCGGTACCCGTATCTTCGGCCCGGTTACCCGTGAACTTCGCAGTGAGAAGTTCATGAAGATCATTTCCCTGGCGCCCGAAGTGCTGTAAGGAGCGGAAGCGGATATGCAAAAGATCAAACGTGACGATGAAGTCATCGTCATCGCCGGGAAGGACAAGGGCAAGCGCGGTACCATCAGCAAGGTGCTGAAAGGTGAGCGTCTGCTCGTGTCCGGTGTGAATATGATCAAGCGTCACACCAAGCCCAACCCGATGCTGGGCACCCAGGGGGGTATCGTCGAGCGCGAGGCTCCGATTCACGCGTCCAACGTGGCCATCTTCAACCAGGAGACCGGCAAGGCGGATCGTGTCGGAATCCAGGTACAGGAAGACGGTACTAAGGTACGCATCTTTAAGTCGACTCAGAAGCTGATCGACGCCTAACGCGAGTCGGGTACAACATGGCGAACTTGAAAGAACGTTATCAGAACGAAGTGGCCGCCCAGCTTAAAGAGCAGTTCGGCTACGCCAATGTGATGCAGGTTCCCCGCATCACCAAGGTGACCCTGAACATGGGTATCGGTGAAGCCACCGCTGACAAGAAGCTGATCGACAACGCGTTTGCCGATCTCCAGATGCTTTCTGGTCAGAAGCCCATCGTCACCAAGGCACGCAAGTCCATCGCTGGCTTCAAAGTCCGCGAAGGATGGCCGATCGGTGTTAAGGTGACCCTGCGCAGCGATCGTATGTGGGACTTCCTGGACCGTCTCGTGAACGTGGCTATCCCGCGCGTTCGTGACTTCCGTGGTCTGAACCCGAAGTCCTTCGATGGCCGTGGAAACTACTCCATGGGTGTGCGTGAGCAGATCATCTTCCCGGAGATCGAGTATGATAAGATCGACCGGATTCGTGGCCTGGACATCACCATCACCACTAGCGCCAACACCGATGATGAAGGTCGTGCGTTGCTGGGCGCGCTGAACTTCCCGTTCAAGAAATAAGGGTGGATCATGGCAAAGAAAAGCATGGTTGAGCGCGAGCTCAAGCGCACCAAGCTGGTCGCTAAGTACGCCGCCAAACGCGACGCACTGAAGACCATCATCAACGACGTCAACGCTTCTGAAGAAGAGCGCTTCGACGCACAGCTGAAGCTGCAGCAGCTGCCGCGTGATGCCAGCCCGGTCCGTCAGCGTAACCGCTGCCGCATCACTGGCCGTCCGCACGGCTACTACAACAAGTTCGGCCTGAGCCGCAACAAGCTGCGTGAAGCCGCTATGCGTGGTGACGTGCCTGGTCTGACCAAGTCCAGCTGGTAACACCACTGCAAGAATTCAGGAGCGCAACGTAAATGAGCATGCAAGACACTCTGGCGGATATGTTCACTCGTATCCGCAATGCGCAGATGGCCACCAAGGAGACGGTTACCATGCCGTCTTCCAAGCTCAAGGTTGAAGTGGCCCGCGTATTGAAGGAAGAGGGTTATATTTCCGAGTTTGCCGTCGCAGAAGGCGCCAAGCCGGAACTGACCGTGACCCTCAAGTACTTCGAAGGCAAGTCGGTTATCGAGAGCATCAAGCGTATTTCCAAGCCGTCCCTGCGCCAGTACAAAGGCAAGGGTGAGCTTCCGAAAGTCGCAGATGGCCTGGGTATTGCGATCGTTTCCACCTCCCGGGGCGTGATGACCGATCGTGCGGCCCGTCAAGCTGGTGTCGGCGGCGAAGTCCTCTGCACCGTATTCTAGGAGTTTGGAATGTCCCGCGTAGCCAAGTATCCGGTTAAATTGCCGAACGGCGTCGAGGCAAAGCTCGACGGCGACAAGCTGACCGTGAAGGGCAGCAAAGGCCAGCTGGAACTGACCGTCCACCAGGACGTGGTCATCTCTATGGAAGAAGGTCAAATGACCTTCGCTCCGTCCGAGACCGCCAAGAACTGGGCAATGGTTGGTACCACTCGTGCTCTGGTCAACAACATGGTGTCTGGTGTTTCCGAAGGCTTCACCAAGTCTCTGGAAATCAATGGTGTGGGTTATCGTGCCCAGGCCAAAGGCCAGACAATCAACCTGACACTGGGCTTCTCACACCCGGTCGACTATGAACTGCCGGCAAGTGTTACGGCTGAAACGCCGAAGAACACTCAGATCGTCCTCACGTCTGCTGACAAGCAGGCTTTGGGTCAGGTCGCCGCAGAGATTCGCGCATTCCGTCCGCCGGAGCCCTACAAGGGCAAAGGTATTCGGTACAGCGACGAAGTCGTCCGTCGTAAAGAAGCCAAGAAGAAGTAAGGCAGGGTTATGAACGCGAAGAAAGAATCTCGTCTCCGTCGTGCCCGCCGCGCTCGTGCGAAAATCCGCGAGCTGGGCGTGTTTCGCCTGTGCGTGAACCGCACCCCGCGTCACATCTACGCGCAGATCATCTCGCCGGATGGCGGCCAGGTCCTGGCCACCGCATCCACGCTCGACAAGAGCCTGCGCGAAGGTTCTACCGGTAACTCGGACTCCGCCGCCAAGGTGGGTGCTCTGATTGCCGAGCGCGCGAAGGAAGCGGGTATCAAGCAAGTGGCTTTCGATCGCTCCGGGTACAAGTACCACGGTCGCGTGAAGGCCCTGGCCGATGCCGCACGTGAAGGCGGCCTGGAATTCTAAAGGGTTTTACGATGGCGAATATCGAACAGAAGGGCGGTGACCTGCAAGAGAAGCTCGTGCAGATCAACCGCGTCGCCAAGGTAGTCAAGGGCGGCCGTATCTTCGGTTTCACCGCTCTGACTGTCGTTGGTGACGGCAATGGTCGTGTTGGCTTCGGCCGTGGCAAGGCGCGTGAAGTGCCGGTCGCGATCCAGAAGGCAATGGACCAAGCTCGTCGCAACATGATCAAGGTTGACCTGAAGGGCCACACCCTGCAGTACCCGGTGAAGGCTCGTCACGGCGCATCCAAGATCTACATGCAGCCAGCGTCCGAAGGTACCGGCATCATTGCCGGCGGTGCGATGCGTTCCGTGCTCGAACTGGCAGGCGTCCATGACGTCCTGGCCAAGTGCTACGGTTCCACCAATCCGGTCAACGTGGTGCGCGCGACCATCAACGGTCTCGCTGCCATGAAATCTCCGGAAGACATCGCCGCCAAGCGTGGCCTGTCTGTCGACAAGATTGCGGGGTAAGGCACCATGGCAGCTAAGATCACGGTAACCCAGATCCGCAGCACCATCGGCGTCCTCGAAAAGCACAAGGCCACTATGAAAGGTCTTGGCCTGCGCCGCATCGGTCACACTGTCGAGCTGGAAGACACCCCCGCGGTACGCGGCATGATCAACAAGGTTCACTACCTTGTCCGTGTTGAGGGAGAGTAATCCATGAAATTGAATACCCTGAGTCCGGCCCCGGGCTCCAAGCACGCTGCAAAGCGTGTCGGTCGTGGTATCGGCTCCGGTCTTGGTAAGACCGGCGGTCGTGGCCACAAGGGCCAGAAGTCCCGTTCCGGTGGCAGCGTCAAGCCGGGCTTCGAAGGCGGTCAGATGCCTATGCAGCGTCGCCTGCCGAAGTTTGGTTTCACTTCCGCGAAGTCTCTGATTTCCGAAGAAGTGCGCCTGAGCGAACTGGCACTGGTAGACGGCGAGATCGTCGACCTCGAAACGCTGAAGAAGGCCAACGTGCTTCGTGATTCCACGAAGTTCGCGAAGGTCATGCTCTCCGGCGAACTGGACAAGGCAGTCACGGTTCGCGGCATTAAGGTCACCAAGGGTGCCCGTGCTGCGATCGAAGCTGCCGGTGGCAAGGTAGAGGACTAAATGGCTAAGTCAGGAAACGTACCGGCGATGCAGGGAAGTGGGTTGAGCGAACTCTGGGCGCGTTTGCGCTTCGTGTTCATCGCCATCGTGGTGTACCGAATCGGTGCACACATCCCCGTTCCCGGTATCAATCCTGACCAGCTTGCTGCCTTGTTCAGGGAAAACCAGGGCACCATCCTGAGCATGTTCAACATGTTCTCCGGTGGTGCACTGGAGCGAATGAGTATCTTCGCGCTGGGCATCATGCCCTACATATCCGCGTCGATCATCATGCAGCTCCTGACGGTGGTCTCGCCTCAGCTTGAGCAGTTGAAAAAGGAAGGCGAGGCCGGCCGTCGCAAGATCAGCCAGTACACGCGCTACGGCACGGTAGTACTGGCCCTGGTCCAATCGATCGGCATGGCAGTCGGACTGGTCGGAAACGGTGTCGCCTATTCCGCTGACTTCAGCTTCTACTTCACCGCCGTGAGTACGTTCGTGGCTGGTGCGGTGTTCCTGATGTGGCTGGGAGAGCAGATCACCGAGAAGGGTATCGGCAACGGGATCTCACTGATCATCTTTGCTGGTATTGTCGCCGGGCTGCCGAGTGCCATCGGCCAGTCTTTCGAACTGGCGCGCAATGATGGTGCCTGGAATGTGCTTCCGCTGCTGGCGCTGACGCTGCTCGCAGTCATTACCGTTGCCTTCGTGGTGTTCATCGAACGCGGCCAACGCCGCATCACGGTGAACTATCCGCGCCGTCAGGTTGGCAACAAGATGTATGCAGGTCAGAGCAGCTACTTGCCGATGAAGGTCAACATGGCCGGGGTCATCCCGCCGATCTTCGCGTCAAGCATCCTGCTGTTCCCTGCGTCGATGGGTCAATGGTTTGGCCAGAGTGAAAGCATGCAATGGTTGCAGACGGCATCTCAGGCTCTCGGGCCGGGTCAGCCACTGTATATCTTGCTTTTCGCTGCCGCTGTAGTATTCTTCTGCTTCTTCTACACGGCGCTGGTCTTCAATCCGAAGGATGTTGCTGACAACCTCAAGAAGTCAGGAGCGTTTCTGCCGGGTATTCGCCCAGGCGAACAGACCGCCCGTTACATCGATAAGGTGATGACTCGCCTGACGCTGTTCGGCGCCCTCTACATCACCCTAGTCTCCCTGATGCCTCAATTCCTCGTTGTTGCATGGCAGGTTCCGTTCTATTTCGGCGGCACCTCTCTGCTCATCGTGGTCGTGGTGGTCATGGACTTCATGGCCCAGGTGCAGTCGCATCTGATGTCAAATCAGTATGCGTCGGTGATGAAGAAGGCCAACCTCAAAGGCTATGGCAGCGGTGGCATGATGCGCTGATTGCGCAGCCCCTGTTAGCAAACTGGAGAGAACGATGAAAGTTCGAGCTTCCGTCAAGAAAATTTGCCGTAACTGCAAGATCATTCGGCGTCGTGGCGCAGTGCGGGTCATCTGCACTGAGCCCCGCCACAAGCAGCGTCAGGGTTAATTCCCTCGACCCGCTTAGCTGAATACAAGCTCGGGTGCTGGCATACCCCCTTGTTCCCAATGGGATCAAGGGGTATGCTATTGCGCCCTTTGTGGATGTAAAATCCGCCGCTAACCTTTCGGAGAAAACTGATGGCCCGTATTGCTGGCGTCAATATCCCGGACAACAAGCACGCGGCGATCTCGCTGACTTATATCTTCGGGATTGGCCGTACGCGTGCACAGCAGATCTGCGCCGCTCTCGGTTTAGAACCGAGCGTCAAGATCGCTGATCTGTCTGTTGAACAACTGGACCTGGTTCGTGCCGAGGTGGGTAAGTACACCGTCGAAGGCGACCTGCGTCGTGAGATCACGCTGAACATTAAGCGTCTCATGGACCTCGGTTGCTATCGTGGCCTGCGCCATCGTCGTGGTCTTCCGTTGCGCGGTCAGCGCACCAAGACCAACGCACGTACACGCAAAGGTCCGCGTAAACCGATTCGCAAGTAAACGAACTGGCGTTTAGACAGGAAACATCTAATGGCTAACCCGAGTAAGCGCAAGAAGGTTAAAAAGCAGGTAGTGGATGCCATCGCGCATATCCACGCCTCTTTTAACAACACTATCGTGACGATCACAGACCGCCAGGGCAATGCTCTTTCCTGGGCAACTGCCGGTGGTTCGGGTTTTCGTGGTTCTCGCAAGAGCACCCCGTTCGCTGCGCAAGTCGCAAGTGAACGTGCAGCGACCGCTGCAGCCGAATATGGTGTGAAGAACGTCGACGTGCTGGTCAAGGGCCCGGGTCCGGGTCGTGAGTCCGCCGTGCGTGCTCTCAATGCCGCAGGCTTCCGCGTGCAAAGCATCACCGACGTGACCCCCATCCCGCATAATGGGTGCCGTCCGCCGAAGAAACGCCGCGTTTAAGGAGACAGACTCATGGCTCGTTATATTGGACCGAAGTGCAAACTGTCTCGTCGTGAAGGCACCGACCTCTTCCTGAAGAGTGGCGTGACTCCGTTCGAGAAGAAGTGCAAATCCGAACAACCCCCGGGTGTTCATGGCCAGCGCCGTCAGCGTCTTTCAGACTACGGCCTGCAGCTGCGTGAAAAGCAGAAGGTGCGTCGCATGTACGGCGTGCTGGAAAAGCAATTCCGCAACTACTACAAAGAAGCCGCTCGCCTCAAGGGTGCGACCGGTGAGGTTCTGCTCCAGCTCCTCGAGACTCGTCTCGACAACGTCGTCTACCGCATGGGCTTCGGCTCCACGCGTTCCGAGGCACGTCAGCTGGTCAGCCACAAGGCGATCGCCGTGAACGGCCGTACCGTCAACGTTGCTTCCTTCAAAGTGAAGGCTGGCGATGTGGTCACCGTTCGTGAGAAGGCCAAGAACCAGGCTCGCATCCAGCAGTCTCTGGCACTCGCTGCCAACCGCGGTGATGTCTCCTGGGTCGACGTCGACTCCAAGAAGATGGAAGGCACTTTCAAGGCTGTCCCCGAGCGTGGCGACCTGTCTGCCGATATCAACGAAAACCTGATCGTCGAGCTGTACTCCAAGTAATGTAACGCCGGGCCGATTCGTCGGCCCGGCTGGAGTACCCAGATTATCCGTTTGGCAGCCTTAAAGGTGTTCTTATGCAGCGCTCAGTGACAGAGTTTCTCCGTCCTCGCGATATCAAGGTCGAGGAAGTCAGCGCCCATCACGCGCGAATCGTCCTCGAACCCTTCGAGCGTGGTTTCGGCCACACCCTGGGGAATGCTCTGCGTCGCATCCTGCTTTCTTCCATGCCCGGCTGTGCCGTCGTGGAAGCTGAGATCGAAGGCGTTCTGCACGAGTACAGCGCCATTGAAGGGGTGCAGGAGGATGTAATCGAAATCCTGCTGAACCTCAAGGACGTGGCCATCAAGATGCATGGTCGCGACGAAGCTGTGCTGGCGCTGAACAAGAAGGGCCCGGGTATCGTGACTGCTGGCGACATCGCTGGCGACCACGATCTCGAAATCGTGAATCCGGATCACGTCATCGCTCACCTCAATGATGGTGGCGAGCTGAAGATGCAGCTCAAGATCGCTCGTGGCCGCGGCTACGAAGCGGCAGATGCTCGCATCTCTGCTGATGACGAATCACGTGCCATTGGCCGCCTCCAGCTGGATGCGACCTTTACCCCGGTTCGTCGGGTCTCCTATGCCGTCGAGGCTGCGCGTGTTGAACAGCGCACCAACCTCGACAAGCTGGTGATCGACCTGGAAACCGACGGCACACTGGATCCGGAAGAAGCGATCCGCCGCTCCGCAACTATCCTGCAGGAGCAGCTGGCCGCCTTCGTTGATCTGGAAGCAGACAAGGAACAGGAAGTCGAAGAAGAGGAAGATCAAATCGATCCGATCCTTCTCCGTCCCGTAGACGATCTTGAGCTGACTGTTCGCAGTGCGAACTGTCTCAAGGCCGAGAATATCTATTACATCGGTGATCTCATTCAGCGCACCGAAGTTGAGCTGCTGAAGACCCCGAATCTCGGCAAGAAGTCCTTGAATGAAATCAAGGACGTGCTGTCCGCGCGTGGTCTGTCCCTCGGCATGCGGTTGGAAAACTGGCCGCCCGCAAGCCTGAAGGACGACAAGGCTTCCGCTTAAGGAAGCCCGGTCGGCTCAAGCCCCAGACTGGTAAGGAATCACAACCATGCGTCATCGTAAGAGTGGTCGTCACCTGAACCGTACCAGCTCTCACCGTGAAGCCATGTTCAAGAACATGTGCATCTCTCTGGTAGAGCACGAAGTCATCAAGACTACCCTGCCGAAAGCCAAGGAACTGCGTCGTCATATCGAGCCGCTGATCACCCTGGCCAAGCAGGACACCGTTGCGAACCGCCGTTTGGCGTTCTCTCGCACGCGCTCCAAGGAAGCGGTCGGCAAGCTCTTCAATGAGCTCGGCCCGCGCTACACCTCCCGTCCGGGCGGTTACCTGCGCATCCTGAAGTGCGGCTATCGCGCCGGTGACAATGCCCCGATGGCATTCGTCGAGCTGGTCGATCGTCCGGTTGCCTCCGAGGCAGCGGGCGAAGAGTAAGCTTCGGCTTGCTTCGTCCACAAGAAAAGGCCAACCCTCACGGGTTGGCCTTTTTTTATGCCTGGCAGTTGGCCGGGTGACACGGGCGTGTCATTTGCCGGAGATTCACCTCGCCCCGGGGTGTGCTGAGAGTGTGCTGGGGCGAGGTGAATCAGAGGAGCTGAAGGGGCGTGAGCCGGCGCCTAGCTGCTGGTCTCGGCCTTCTTCTTGCTGCTCGCGGTGGCACTGATGGCTTTCTGGCGCTCCAGCAGCGGGGCCAGGAAGCGACCGGTGTGCGAGATCTCCTGCGTGGCCAGTTGCTCCGGCGTGCCTTCGGCGATGATCTGGCCGCCGCCTGAGCCGCCCTCCGGGCCGAGGTCGATCAGCCAGTCGGCGGTCTTGATCACATCCAGGTTGTGCTCGATCACGACCACGGTGTTGCCGTGATCGCGCAGGCGGTGCAACACGACCAGTAGCTGGCGAATATCCTCGAAGTGCAGACCGGTGGTCGGCTCATCGAGAATATAGAGCGTCTTGCCGGTATCGCGCTTGGCCAGCTCGCGCGCCAGCTTGACGCGCTGGGCTTCACCGCCGGACAGCGTGGTCGCACTCTGGCCGAGGCGGACGTAGGAGAGGCCGACATCCATCAGCGTCTGCAGACGGCGGGCGATGGCCGGAACCGGCGAGAAGAACTCCAGCGCCTCCTCGATGGTCATCTCCAGCACTTCGTGGATGTTCTTGCCCTTGTACTGCACTTCAAGCGTCTCGCGGTTGTAGCGCTTGCCCTTGCAGACATCGCAGGGCACGTACATGTCGGGCAGGAAGTGCATCTCGACCTTGATCAGGCCGTCGCCCTGACAGGCCTCGCAGCGGCCGCCCTTGACGTTGAAGCTGAAGCGGCCCGGCTTGTAGCCGCGGGCGCGTGCTTCCTGGGTGCCTGAGAACAGCTCGCGAATCGGCGTGAAGATGCCGGTATAGGTCGCCGGATTGGAGCGCGGCGTCCGTCCGATGGGGCTCTGGTCGATATCCACCATCTTGTCGAACAGGTCCAGCCCTTCGATGGTGCCGTAGGGCGCGGGCGTGAGGGTGGTGGCCCGATTGAGCTCACGCGCCGCCAGTGGCATCAGGGTGGCATTGATCAGCGTCGACTTGCCCGAGCCCGAGACCCCGGTGATGCACGTCAGCAGGCCTGTCGGCAGCGTCAGCGTCACATCCTGCAGGTTGTTGCCGGTGGCACCGGTCAGGCGCAGCACCTTGTCAGGGTTGGCCGGAAGGCGGTAGGGCGGCACGGCGATCTCGCGCTCGCCGCTCAGGTATTGCCCGGTCAATGAGCCAGGCGTCGCCTCGATCTGCTCCGGCGTGCCCTGGGCGACGATCTCGCCACCATGCACGCCGGCGCCCGGGCCGATATCCAGCACGTGGTCGGCGGCGCGAATCGCGTCCTCATCATGCTCGACCACGATCACGGTGTTGCCCAGGTCGCGCAGATGGATCAGCGTCTTGAGCAGACGATCATTGTCGCGCTGATGCAGGCCGATGGACGGCTCATCGAGGATGTACATCACCCCGACCAGTCCGGCACCGATCTGGCTGGCGAGACGGATACGCTGCGCCTCACCGCCGGACAGGGTGTCGGCGCTGCGCTCCAGGGTCAGATAGTCGAGGCCGACATTGACGAGAAATTCGAGGCGCGCCTGGATCTCATGCACGATCTTGGCGGCGATCTCGCCCTTGCGTCCCGGCAGACTCAGCTTGCCGAACTCTTCCCACGCTTCACCGATCGGCTGACGCACGACCTCGGAGAGCGTGCGGTCATCGACATAGACGTTGCGCGCTTCACGACGCAGGCGCGAGCCGTCGCAGCTCGGGCACGGCTGGACTGCCAGATAGCGGGCGAGGTCCTCGCGCACCATGTTGGATTCGGTCTCGCGGTAACGGCGCTCCATGTTGGGCAGTACGCCCTCGAAGGGGTGCTCGCGGGTCACCTTGCGGCCACGGTCATTCACGTAGCTGAAGGCGATGTCCTCGCGGCCACTGCCATTGAGCACGGCGTCACGCGCTTCATCGCTGAGCGACTCCCAGGCCGCTTCCAGCGCGAAGCCGTAATGCTCGGCAACGGCCTGCAGCTGGCTGAAGTAGTAGACGCTGCGACGGTCCCAGCCCTTGATGACGCCTTCGGCCAGTGACAGCTCAGGGTGGCTGATCAGCTTCTCGGGATCGAAATACTGCTTCACGCCGAGGCCGTCACAGGTCGGGCAGGCGCCCGCCGGGTTGTTGAAGGAGAACAGGCGCGGTTCCAGCTCGGCCAGCGCATAGCCACACACCGGGCAGGCGAAGCGCGAGGAGAAGACGAGGTCTTCCTGTTCGCCATCCATGAAGTGCAGGCGTGCGCTGCCGTCGGCCAGGTTCAGCGCGGTCTCGAAGGATTCGGCCAGACGCTGCTTGAGGTCTTCGCGCACCTTGAAACGATCGACGACGACGTCGATGTCATGCTTCTTGTTCTTCTCCAGCGGCTTGAGATCATCCAGCTCGACGATCACGCCGTCGATGCGGGCCCGCACGAAGCCCTGGGCGCGCAGCTCTGACAGCAGCTGGAGGTGCTCACCCTTGCGGCCACTGACCACGGGAGCCAGCAGCATCAGCTTGCTGCCTTCCGGCAGGGCGAGCGCCTGATCGACCATCTGCGAGATGGTCTGGGCTTCCAGGTCGATCGCGTGGTCCGGACAGCGCGGCGTACCGGCGCGTGCATACAGCAGGCGCAGGTAATCGTAGATCTCGGTAATGGTGCCGACGGTGGAGCGCGGGTTGTGCGAGGTCGATTTCTGTTCGATGGAAATCGCCGGTGACAGACCTTCGATATGGTCGATGTCCGGCTTTTCCATCATCGACAGGAACTGACGTGCGTAGGTGGACAGTGATTCGACGTAGCGCCGCTGTCCCTCGGCATAGAGAGTGTCAAAGGCAAGTGATGACTTGCCGGAACCGGAAAGTCCGGTCACCACGATCAGCTTGTCACGCGGCAGTTCGACATCGATGTTCTTGAGGTTGTGGGTGCGCGCACCCCTCACCTGAATCCTGTCCATTGCCACCTCGGGCTGCGTCGATAAAAGCAACGATTATAAGGCGCGGGTGAAACACCCGGCAAAGGCTGCATGCTTTCAAAGCCGCCAAGCGGGCCTTAGAATATGCAGTCCATTGGTGGGCGACCACCGTTGGACGTCACATCTCGGCGACCCACGTGGTCGGCCTCCCTCTTCTTGACTGTCATGCTCCGGAGCCCGCCGCCGCCCATGAAAACCTCTCGACTGCTCGCGCCGGAACGCCGCGCCATCGTCGGCCTTGCCAGCCTCTATGCGACTCGCATGCTGGGGCTGTTCATGGTGTTGCCGGTGCTGGCGCTCTATACCCGTGACCTCGCCGGTGCGACGCCGACACTGGTCGGTGTGGCGCTGGGTGGCTACGGGCTGACCCAGGCATTGCTGCAGATTCCGTTCGGCTGGCTGTCAGACCGACTGGGGCGCAAGGCCGTGATCGGCTTCGGGCTCGGGTTGTTCATTCTGGGCTCGCTGGTCGCGGCGACGGCCGACAGCATCGAGATGATCATCCTCGGGCGCTGTCTGCAGGGCAGCGGCGCCGTGGCGGGAGCGATCATGGCACTGCTGGCCGATCAGACCCGGGAGGAGGTTCGCACCATGGCGATGGCCTCCATCGGCATGTCGATCGGGGTCGCCTTTGCACTGGCGATGGTCGCAGGGCCACTGGCCGCAGATGCCTTCGGCCTGTCGGGGGTCTTCTGGTTGACCGCCGTGATGGCCGTCGCGAGCCTGTTCGTGCTCTGGAAGCTGGTGCCAGCTGCGCCCAGGCGTCAACATCAGGATGTGGGGCTTGATAGGCGCCAGCTCAAGGGTATCCTCTCGAATTCCGCATTGTTGCGCATGGATGTGTCGATCTTTGCGCTGCACATGATCCTGACCGCCTGCTTCGTGGCCATTCCCCAGCAGCTGGTCAATTTCGGCATCGCCCCGGCGCATCACGGCTGGATCTATCTGCCATTGATGGGGCTGGCCTTTGTCGCCATGCTGCCGCTGGTCATCGTGGCCGAGAAGTATCGGCGCATGAAGCCCGTCTTCCTGGGGGCCGTCGCGACCATCGCGACAAGCTTGCTGCTGCTGGGAGTCGATGGCATCGAGCATGCCGGGCTGGCGATGTTCCTCGGCCTGCTGTGGCTGTTCTTCGTCGCCTTCAATCTGCTTGAGGCGACCTTGCCTTCGATGATCTCAAAGCTGGCCCCGGCCGGTGCCAAGGGCACGGCGATGGGGGTCTATTCCACCAGTCAGTTCCTGGGCGCCTTCGTGGGCGGTGTCGGGGGCGGCTGGTTGACCGGGCATTTCGGTCTGAGCGGCGTGTTCTTCGCCATGGGACTGGTCGCCATTCTGTGGCTGGCCGTGGTGTGGGGCATGCAACCGCCGCGACATCTGGGCAGTGAAGTGATCGGCCTGTCACCCGAGGCCGCGCAATTGTCGGCCGTCGAGCTGCAGACACGCCTGCTGGCGATCGCCGGCGTGGAAGAGGCGCTCGTGGTGCGTGAGGAACGGGTCGCTTATCTCAAGGTCACACGCGATACACTGGATGACAAGGCGCTGGCCCGCTTCACTCGCCAGCGTGATGACGAAACTCCGGCAGGCGCGGAAGTGCCTGCCAGCTGAACCCTGACATCGGCAACACATTGCCGGTGCACTCGATACCTTCTCCGGTGCCCATGGCGCGCCGGTCTATTTGCAGGAGTAATCTTCATGGCTCGTGGCGTAAACAAGGTCATTCTGATCGGTAATCTCGGTCAAGACCCGGAAGTTCGCTTCACCCCGTCCGGTAGTGCGGTGTGCAACCTGAACCTCGCGACGACGGACACCTGGAATGATCGCCAGAGCGGTCAGCGTCAGGAACGTACCGAATGGCACCGTGTGGTGATGTTCAACAAGCTGGCTGAAGTGGCCCAGCAATACGTCAAGAAAGGCTCACGCCTGTATATCGAAGGCCGCCTGCAGACGCGCAAGTGGCAGGATCAGAACGGCAATGACCGTTACAGCACAGAAATCGTGGCCAACGACATGCAGATGCTGGATACGCGTGGTGAAGGTGGCGGCGGCAACTTCGCTGGTGGTCGCCCGCAGCAGGCGCCTCAGCAGGGCGGCCAGCAACCGGCCGCAGCCCCCCAGCAGGGTGGCCAGTTCGGTGGTCAGCAGCCGGCCCCGCAGCAAGGTGGCCAGTTCGGTGGTCAGCAGCCGGCCCCTCAGCAAGGCGGTCAGTTCGGTGGTCAGCAGCCGGCACCTCAGCAGGGCAACAACTTCGGTGGCCAGCAGCCTGCCCAGCAGAACAACTCCCAGAACAACAATTTCGGTGCGCCGCCCGCGGGCAGCTTCGATGATTTCGATGATGAAATCCCGTTCTGAATAAAGTTTTTCGCCTGTGCGCCGATAGAACGCGCAAGCGATAACGATGAAAAGGCCCTCGTTCAGCGAGGGCTTTTTTTTGAATCACCCATGAGATGTTCGCGATATTTTTTTATGTAAGCGACTGTTTTGCATGAATTATCGCCGATCATGAGAAATGATTCCGAGCGCGACATCCAGTGGCTAGTGCCGCGCGTAAGGGAGGTTGAGCGCCAGTCCATTGCGGCTCATACATGCGTTGCAAACGAGCGTTGTGCAAAAAACGCTTCATGGCCGTATTCTCTTGGTATCTCGCCGTTGGACTGCCAGTGTTGTCGGGTGGCAATCCATGGCCTGAGAAGCCTGTCGTGGTACTCCAGAGGGGGTGCTGGCGACATGACGCCGTTGTCGGATTTCCGCCCCTATCTTGCCGACTGTGGCATGCCCCTGATGATTGAGGTTATTCATGCATGGCAGTTATTCCTATCCACTGGTCGCCCTGTCAATCGTGGTCGCAGTGCTGGCTTCACATGCAGCGCTGCAGCTGATTCGTCAGGTCGCGCTGGCCCCTTCGCGCGCCACCAGCCTCGGCTGGCTGGTGGGCGGAGCCGTGGCGATGGGGCTGGGTGTCTGGGCCATGCATTTCATCGGCATGCTGGCGTATGAAAGCCCGGCTTCGGTCACCTATGCGCCCGGCCTGACGGCGTTGTCGGTGCTGATCGCGATGCTGGCCTCGGGGCTGGCACTCTGGGTGAATACGTTGCCACGCCTGACGCCGATGCTGTTGATGACCAGCGGGACCATCATGGGCGGCGGCATCGCCACGATGCACTACACCGGCATGGCGGCGATGCAGATGCACATGCCATACCGCTATGACCCGCTGCTGTTCGCGGTGTCTATCGTGGTGGCGGTGGTGGCCGCGACGGCGGCCCTGTGGCTGGGAGGCTTCTTCTTGCGCCAGCGCCGCCCCAATCGTATCTATCAGGCCCTGGCGGCCGGTGCGATGGGTCTTGCCATCGCCGGCATGCATTACATCGGCATGGCGGCGATGGAGATGATGCCGCTGACCACGCCCATCATCTCTCCCGCCGGGGTGGGCATGAACTCCGGGCAGAATCTGTGGCTGGCCCTGGCCATCGCGATCGCGACCCTGGCCGTGCTGGGGCTGGCACTCCTGGCCATCAGTGCCGAGCAGCGCATGCGTCGCAGCCGTCATTACCGCTCGCGTCTGGATGGCCTGCTGGAGTATCGGACCCGGGAGCTGCGTCATGAGCGCGATCAGGTGGCGGTCATGCTGGATTCCATCGATGAAGGAGTGATCAGCCTCGATCGCGAGGGCCATATCCAGCACATCAATCCCATCGCTGCCGAACTGTGTGGCTGGGACCCGTCGTTGGCCCGCGGTCGTCCCTGGGCGCGCATCTTGCAGCTGCGTCATGAAGGTACGTTGCAGTCGGTTGCCAGCCAGCTGGAAGGGGTCTTGCAGCGTGGTGAAGTGGTGCACATGTCCAGCCAGACGCTGCTGGTGGCACGTGATGGCAGTGAATGTGCCGTGGAGCTCAAGGCCTCGCCCGTGCGGCGTCGCAGTGGGGATGTCGAGGGGGCCGTACTGGTCTTCCGCGACATCAGCTATCGCCAGGCCATGATTCGGCGCCTCAACTTCCAGGCGCATCACGACAGCCTGACCGGCCTGCACAATCGCACCGCCTTCGATGACTCTCTCACCGCGGCGCTGGCCGATGGCGGCTTTCACCAGCTGCTGTACCTGGATCTCGACTTCTTCAAGGTGGTCAACGACACCTGCGGTCACGCGGCTGGAGACACCGTATTGCGCGAGCTCTCCGCGCTGATGCGAGCGCAGGTGCGGGAAACGGATGTGCTGGCGCGCCTGGGGGGCGATGAGTTCGCCGTGCTGCTCTATCGCTGTTCTCGCGAGCAGGCCATCGAGCGTGCCGAAGCGCTGTGCGCGGCCGTCAGTGCCTATCGCTACTACGATGAGGGGCGGCCATTCCAGTTGGGCGTCAGTATCGGGGTCGCGCCGGTCGAAAGTGGTGTCCAGGCCTCCGAGGTCCTGCGTCAGGCGGATGGGGCCTGCTACATGGCCAAGCAGAGCGGGCGCAATCAGGTGCATGCCTACCATGATGGAGATGCGGGGTTCGAGCGCGCCCAGCGCGAGGTGCAATGGCTGCCGCTGCTGCACGAGGCGCTGGAGAATGATCGCTTCACGCTGTACATCCAGCCGATCCGCTCGCTGAGTGATGCCACCAGCAAGCCCTACTATGAGGTGCTGCTGCGCTACGTCAACGACTCGGGCGAGCACCTGGCCCCGGCGCACTTCATGGCGACGGCGGAGCGATTCGGCCTGATGCCCGAGATTGATATCTGGGTCGTCACCCAGGCGCTGCAGGTGCTGGAGTCCGATGATGGCCGCATCGAATCGGATGCCGTGCTGGCGATCAACCTCTCCGGCCAGAGCATGGGTGACCTGCGCATGCGCGATCAGCTGGCGGCGCTGGTCACGCAAAGCTCCGTCATGCCCCAGCGGCTGTGCTTCGAGATCACCGAGACGGCGGCCATCAGCAATCTGGCCCAGGCGCGCGAGTTCATCTACAGCATGCGCCGGCTCGGCTGCAGCTTCGCCCTGGACGACTTCGGCAGCGGCATGTCGTCCTTTGCCTACCTCAAGGAGCTGCCGGTCAACCAGCTCAAGATCGACGGCGCCTTCGTGCGCAACCTGACTCGCGATAGCCTCGACGCCGCCATCGTCTCCGCCATCTGTGGCATCTGTGCCCAGATGGGCATCATCACGGTGGCGGAATATGTCGAGCGTCTTGAGCTGATCCCCGCCCTCGAGCTGATCGGTGTCGACTTCGTGCAAGGCTACGGCATCGGTCGCCCTCACCCGATCGGCGCCCCTTTGATCTCCATTACTCCACGCAACAACGGGCCTGCAGCCAGTCTGCAAGGTTGATAGAATGACACCTTTGCATCGTCGCCTCTTGCGGCGATGCGCCTGTTTGCTGGAGCCTGCCTGTGAAACTCTTGCTGCTAGATGCCGGGCATTGTCTTGGCCTGGGTCTGATTCGTGCGGCCGGTACGCGCGCCGATCTTGAGCTCAACGCCGTCGAGTCTGACCGTATTGGCGCCGATGACATCCGCGCCAGCCAGGCGGATGTCGTCATCGTGCCGCCGTTCGCACGCCCGGCCGATTCCGCACCTGCCGAGGTGATGGCGCATGCCGAGGCGGTGGAGCAAGTGCTGGCCGCCTGTATCGAGACCGGCACACCGCTGGTGTGGTGCGTGGCAGATCAGATGTTCGAGCAGGGCGGCGAAGGCTTGCTCGACGAGGACGAGGTGCCCTCGCCGATCGATACGGCGCTGCGCCGCGTCATCGCGACCGGTGACCGCATCCGTGCCGAGCTGCCCAATCACCTGATCGTGCGTCTGGGCCCGCTGTTCGGTCCGGAAGGGCGCGATGCCTGGTTGCCGACGCTGATCGAGCGTCTGCTGGCGGGTGAAGAGGTGCGTGCCGCCGAGGACGTCATCCTGTGCCCGACCAGTGTCGATGCCGTGGCGATGGCGCTGATCGGCATGCTCCAGCAGCAGCGCTGCGGTGCGGATGCCTGGGGGGCCTACCATCTGGCCGGCACCGAGCCCATCAGCACCTACGCCTTCGTCAGTGTCGTGCGTACCCAGTTGATCACCCGTCTCGAGGGGCTGGGCGAGACGGTGGCCGCGGGCCCGCTCAAGGCACTGACGCTCAACGCCGGTACGCCGCTGCGGCGTGTGCTCAACTGCCGTCGCGTGCTGGACACCTTCGGTGTGCATCAGAAGCCGTGGCGCCTCGAACTATCCCGCCTGATGGATGACTGGATCGCGCAGCGCGCCTCCGGCTCATCTCGCCCCGATTCGATCTGACCTGTGGAGACTGTGCCTGTGAATGCGCTGCGTAGCGTGCTGTTTTATGTAGGTTATTTCATGGCGTTGCTGCTCAGCGCCGTGGTGCTGGTGCCGCTGGCGGCCTGCCTTCCGCTACAGGCGCGCTACCGTGTCCTGCATAGCTACAACCATATCGTGCTGTGGTGGTTCCGTCTGACCTGCGGCGTGAAGGTGCAGGTGAGCGGGCGTGACGCCTTGCCTGAGGGAGCCTGCGTGCTGCTGGCCAACCACCAGAGCGAGTGGGAAACCATCTATCTGCAGGTGGCCAAGCGTCCACTATGCACCGTACTCAAGCAGGAGCTGCTGAAGATTCCGGTCTTCGGCTGGGGGCTGAAACTGCTGGAGCCGATTCCGCTGGATCGCACCCAGCCGTCCAAGGCGCTCAAACAGGTGCTGTCAGTGGGCACTCAGCGCCTCAAGGACGGTTTTACCGTGCTGATCTTCCCGGAAGGCACGCGCATCGCGCCGGGGACGCGCAAGAAGTTCAACAAGTCCGGTGCCGCGATTGCCTGCCGTGCCGGCGTGCCGGTGGTACCGGTGGCGCACAATGCCGGTGAGATCTGGCCCAACGACAGCTGGATCAAGCGCCCGGGCACCATCCATGTCGCCTATGGCCCGGCCATCGAGACGACGGGGCGCAAGCCGGATGCGGTGATCGCCGATGTCGAGGCCTGGGTCGAGACCAAGCTGCAGGAAATCTCCAGCGTCCAGCGTCCGCCGCTGGAAGAGGAAGCGGCGGCCGATAGCGTCGGCGCCTGACTGTCTGACGCTTTCTCTTTTGCTCATCTGATGCATCCGGTGCCCGCCAGCGAGTACCGGACAGCCACCAAAAAGGCCGCCCCGAAGGGCGGCCTTTTCGTGTCTCACACCAGCGCATACCTGCAGACTGCATGTCTGCTGAACGCGTATCTGCTGAACGCGTATCTGCTGAACGCGTGCTGAATCAGTCCTGGAAACGTTCCAGAATCAGGCAGGCGTTGGTGCCACCGAAGCCGAAGCTGTTGGACAGCACACGGTCGATCTTGACGCCATCACGACGGGTCGTGACGATGTCGAGGCCTTCGGCGCGGTCATCCAGCTCGCTGACGTTGGCAGACGCGGCAATGAAGTCGTTCTCCATCATCAGCATGGAGTAGATGGCTTCCTGCACGCCAGTGGCGCCCAGCGAGTGACCCGTCAGCGACTTGGTCGAGCTCATTGCCGGGCTGGCGGCGCCGAAGACTTCCTGGATGGCCTTGAGCTCGGCCACATCGCCCACCGGCGTCGAGGTGCCGTGGGTGTTGATGTAGTCGATATCGCCATTCACGGTCGCCATCGCCTGACGCATGCAGCGTGCTGCACCTTCGCCGGACGGTGCCACCATGTCGTGGCCATCGGAGGTCGCGCCATAGCCGGTCACTTCGGCGTAGATCTTCGCGCCGCGTGCCTTGGCGTGTTCCAGCTCCTCGAGCACCAGCATGCCGCCGCCGCCAGCGATGACGAAGCCATCACGGGTCTTGTCGTACGGACGCGACGCGGTTTCCGGCGTGTCGTTGTAGCTGGTTGACAGGGCGCCCATGGCGTCGAACAGGCAGGACAGGGTCCAGTGCTCTTCTTCACCACCACCGGCAAACACGATGTCCTGCTTGTTCAGCTGGATCTGTTCCACGGCGCTACCGATGCAGTGGGCAGACGTGGCACAGGCCGAGGAGATCGAGTAGTTGATACCCTTGATCTTGAACGGCGTGGCCAGACAGGCAGAGACGGTCGAGCCCATGGTGCGAGTGACGCGGTAGGGACCGACGCGACGCAGGCCCTTGGCGCGCATCACGTCTGCGGCCTCGACCTGGTTCGCGGAGGAAGCGCCACCGGAACCGGCGATCAGGCCGGTACGCTCGTGGGAAACCTGTTCTTCGGTGAGACCGGAATCGGCAATCGCCTGCGCCATGGAGATGTAGGCATAGGCCGCAGCATCCCCCATGAAGCGCAATTGCTTGCGATCGATGTGGTCTTCGAGATTGATGTCGACAACGCCGGCCACGTGGCTACGGAAGCCCAGCTCGGCGTATTCCTCTTTGCGGCGGATACCAGAACGTCCTTCGCGGAGCGATTCCAGGACCTGCTGGCGATCATTGCCCAGGCAGGAAACAATGCCCAGCCCGGTGACTACCACTCTACGCATGGGAGCCTCCCGTTCAGAAGTTCGCAGTGGAGGTGAACAGACCGACGCGCAGGTCGTTGGCCTGATAGATGTCGCGACCGTCAACTGTCACTGTACCATCGGCGATGCCGAGGATCAGCTTGCGAGTGATGACTCGCTTGATGTTGATGGTGTAGGTCACTTTCTTGGCGGTCGGCAGCACCTGGCCAGAGAACTTGACCTCGCCGCAGCCCAGCGCGCGGCCACGGCCCGGATTGCCCAGCCAGCCGAGGTGGAAGCCCACCAGCTGCCACATGGCATCGAGGCCCAGGCAGCCCGGCATCACCGGATCACCCGGGAAGTGGCAGTCGAAGAACCACAGGTCCGGAGAGATATCCAGCTCAGCAATCAGCTGACCCTTGCCGTGGCTACCGCCTTCCTCACTGATGTGAGTGATGCGATCCAGCATCAGCATGTTGGGAGCAGGCAGTTGCGCATTGCCCGGGCCGAAGAGTTCGCCCTGGCCACAGGCCAGCAGCTCGTCGCGAGTAAAGGAGTGTTGCTTGGTCACTGAGTCATTCCGAGTAGCGGGATGGTAATGCCGTACGAGGCACCTGAGCGCCTGAATGGGGCTAGTCTAATGGCTGGCACCCCTGAATGCACGTGGGGGCCAGACTAAAGGGCAGCAAGGGCGGGTGCAAATAAGTCCTACAGCTGGGGGGAAAGTGGTCGATAGGAGCTAGTGTGTGATTCGCGCGGGATCCCCTTTGCCGGCATCGGTCGCAATCCGCTGGAGTCGTGCCGAGAGTGGCCCGCTGCCTGCAAATGCAGGATCATCCCCGATGACCCCTTCCACCGAGAGCTGCTTATGTGGCCGCAAGCCCACTTCAATCGGCCCCTGATCATCGGGGCGCTCGTTGCCTTGACAGCGCTGCCCTGGTTGCCGGGGCTCGAGCTGCGTCTTGCCGCGTTGCTGCCCGCCGTTCTGGCGGGGCTGGACATCGCGCGCCAGCGTCGTCGCCAGCTGCTGCATCGCCAGCTGCTGGAAGCCGCCGTGCACCTGAGCAGTGATGGTCTGGTGATCAGTGATCGCCACAATCGGGTGCTGGCCGTAAACGCCGCCTTCAGTCATATCACCGGTTACGCACCGGAAGAGATCATTGGTCGCAACCCTTCCCTGCTGTCTTCCGGGCGCCATGACGAGGAATTTCACGCCCGTTATCGCCAGGCGCTCGAGGTCAATGGCCACTGGGAGGGCGAGGTCTGGAATCGGCGCAAGCAGGGGGATGAATACCCCGAGTGGCTGCGGGCACGCCGTATCGAGCAGGGCGGCGACGTCTTCCATGTCGCTCTCTTTACCGATATCACCCGCCACAAGGCGCGCGAGCAGGACCTGCAGCGCCTGGGGCTGGAAGATGCCCTGACGGGCCTGCCCAATCGCCGTCGGCTGGGCGACCTGCTGGTCAGTCGCCTCAACGGCCTGCGCGCCGGGGAGGCGATGGACCTGGCACTGATCGATATCGATGCGCTCAAGAGCATCAATGATGCCCTGGGCGCGGAAGGGGGCGATCGTCTGCTGCAGCAGTTCTCCCAGCGTCTGACGGCGCTGGCGCGTGGCGGCGTGGTCGGGCGCATCGGCGGCGACGAATTCGTCATTCTGCGCTCCACGGCGGGGGGCGAGCATACCGCCTGGGTGGATGAGCTGCGTCAGGTGCTGACCAAGCCCTTCGAGATCGGCGATCAGGCGCTGCACCTTGCGCTGTCGATCGGCAGCTGCCGCGCGCCGGAGGATGGCGCTGACGCCGATGTGCTGATGCAGCGTCTGGAAAGCGCCCTGTATGCCGCCAAGCGACATGGCCGCAATACCGACATGCGCTTTCAGCCCGCACTGGATGCGGGTGGTGACCTGCAGCTGGGGCTGGCGAATGACCTGCGGGTCGCCATCGAGAGCCAGGGGCAATTGCAGCTGCACTATCAATGTCAGCACGACGCCAGCACCGGCAAGGTTGCGAGTGTCGAGGCGCTGTTGCGCTGGAAGCACCCGCTGCGGGGGGCCATCTCACCGGCCGAATTCGTGCCGCTGGCCGAGCGCCACGGCCTGATGCTGCGCCTGGGCAACTGGGTGCTGCGCGAGGCAGTACAGCAGCAGGCCAGCTGGCGGCGTGCCGGTCACCGCCTGTGCATCTGGGTCAATGTCTCGGCCTTGCAGCTGATCCAGGGTGGCTTTGAGGCCTCGCTGGCGGGCCTGTTGATGGAGTATGACGTGCCCGCCAGCTCCATCGGGCTGGAGCTGACGGAATCGGTATTGCTGGATGAGCGTGCCGGCGACATCTCACGACGCCTGGCCGACCTGCGCGCTCGCGGCCATCTGATCGCGGTGGACGATTTCGGTACCGGCTATTCATCACTCGCCTATCTGAAGGACCTGCCGGTGGACAAGCTCAAGCTGGACCGCGCCTTCATCCGCAGCCTGCCCGGCGAGCGTGCGGATGCTGCCATCACGATGGCGGTGTTGGCGATGGCCAAGGGCCTGGGCATGGAGATGATCGCGGAAGGCGTCGAAACCGCCGAACAGCGTGAATATCTGGTATCGAATGGCTGCGGCTGGATCCAGGGGTTCTACTTCTCGCGGCCGGCGCCCGCGGGGGAGGTCATCGAGCGGCTCAATGGCTACGAGGCCGGCAATCTGGCCATCAAAGCTGCCTGAGGCGCTCAGGCGCGCTCGGCATGGCCATGAAGGCGTGCGATACCCAGGCACAGGCCGCCCCAGATCAGCGCCTGCGCCGGTAGCAGCCAGTCGGCGAGGGTCACACTGGCGAGCTGCGCCCCGCCGTAATAGGACAGCGGCGCACTGATGGCACCGCCAGCCGCCGCAAGCCAGGGCCGCTGCCACAACCAGCGCAGCGCATGATGGATCGTGCTGGCGAACAGCGGCCACAGACACCACATCCAGACAGGCAGGGGCAGCCAGTGCGCCCAGTCAGGCGTGTCCGAGGTGATGGTGTAGCCGCCGGCCAGTGACAGACTGCCATCCACCACCATGCCCAGCGCCACGAAGGCGGCCAGCCAGCGCAGTTCGCGCAGGCGCTCACTCGTTGGCACGATCAGCCACAGATGCACGGCCAATATCAGCGGCGTGGCCAGCAGGGCGACCGTCGAGCCGCCCAGTACGCAGCAGAACCAGCCGAGCTGAAAGAGCCCGGCATTGAGCAGTGCTCCAGGGCGCTCGGACAGCAAGTTCAGGCGTCCCAATCCTGGAGCCCCGCCTGTACCGGACGCGCCCCCGGCCCCCCCAGCAGCAGCTGACAGGTGCCGATGGTGCGCTCGCGGAAGCCCCCCTCGCAGTACGCCAGGTAGTAACGCCACATGCGCACGAAGCGCTCGTCGTAGCCTTGCGCATAGACCTCCCCGAGACGCGCCTCGAAGCGCTGCCCCCAGGCCTTGAGCGTGGCGGCGTAGTGCAGGCCGATATCCTCGAGCTGCAACAGGTTCAGCTGGGTGTCCTGCTGCATGGCGCTGAGAATCGCCGCATGGGACGGCAGGAAGCCGCCGGGGAAGATGTAGCGCTTGATGAAGTCCATCTCGCGGCTGGCGGCCACGAAGCGCTGATCGCGAATCGTGATGGCCTGCAGCGCGATCAGGCCTTCCGGCTCGAGCAGGCGCTCGAGGGTCTTCAGGTAGGTCGGCAGATACTGATGGCCGACCGCCTCGATCATCTCCACCGAGACGATGCGATCGAAGCGGCCTTCCAGTGCCCGGTAGTCTTCCTTGAGCAGCGTGATGCGATCCTCCAGCCCTTCCGCGGCGATACGCGCCCTGGTATAGGCGTGCTGCTCATCGGAAATGGTCGTGGTGGTCACGCGGCAGCCGCGTGTTCTTGCGGCATGGATCGCCAGCCCGCCCCAGCCGGTGCCGATTTCCAGCAGGTGATGCTGCGGCCCCAGTTCCAGCAGGTTGAACAGCTTCTCCAGCTTGTGGGTCGAGGCCGCTTCCAGGCTGGCCGCGGGATAGGGGAACACTGCCGCGGAATACATGCGGTGCTCGCGATCGAGAAACAGCTCGAAGAGATCATTGCCGAGATCGTAATGCGCCGAGATGTTGCGCTTCGAACCCGCCAGCGTATTGCGCGCCAGCGCGTAGGCGACGCTCAGCGCCCACTTGGACAGGCGCGACGTCCCGCTGTCCACCGAGTCATTGACCTGCTCGAGGTTGTAGGCGAACAGGCGCACCAGCCCGACCAGATCATCCGTCTCCCACTGGCCATCCATGTAGGCCTCCGCCGCCGCGACGGTGCCACCCAGCGCCATGCGCCGCCACGCGCGTGAGTCATGGATACGCAGCGTGACGTTGCGCGCGCCGCCCTTGCCCAGCATGTGGCGCTCACGGCCTTCCAGCACCGTCAGGCTGCCACCCTCGAGCTTGTCGAGCATGCGCAGCAGGCGTGGCCGCAGCAGCCGCGTCAGGCGGTCCGCCGGTGCCCGGGTCGTGGCCAGTGTGGGGGGAGCGGGTTCGAATTGGCTCATGATGAGTTCCTCATGATGAAGACGGCGAGCGCGGATGGTCGAAGATCGGCACGCGCTTGAGCGCCAGACGCAGCGCCTCGAAATGAATGCCTGCGACCGTCTTGAGCGTCATCCAGGGGAAACGCAGCAGCAGGCGATGAAAGGCGCGCGGGGTAGCCGGTTCCAGATGCAGGCTCAGGCTGGCATCGAACAGCGAGTGCTGCGCTTTCCGCGCCGTGTCCCCGGTGAGGGGGTGATTTTCCATGTGCAGCAACAGCTCATCTGCGCTGGGGTCGTTGAAGCGCCAGTGATAGCGCATGCCCATCGGCATGAAGGGCGAGACATGCATGCGCTTGTCGAACTGCGCCGCCTGCATGCGTCGCTGCGGGTCAGTCCGGGCGGCATACAGCACACGCTCCCCCCAGGGGATATTGGTTACCTCGCCGAGCACGGCGCCCAGCTGGCCTGAGGCGTGATAGAGGTAATAGAGGCGGATCGGGTTGAAGCCGATCCCGAAGTGGCGCAGCTGGGTCAGCAGAAAGATGCGCCCCTGCGGCAGCGGCGCGTGATCGCCACCACGGGCGAGCTCGCGCTGGCAGGCGGTGCGCACCCGCTCCTCGAGTGGGCCATCGGCAATGTCGTGGACTGCGGCCGGCAGATGGTCACTGTCGCGAAAGGCCAGTGGCGCGGCGTGACTGGCGCTCACCAGGCGCGTGCCGGCCATCAGCGTCGGCAGCTCATCCAGTGCCAGCCACGCCATGGCGACGCGATAGCGAAAGGCATGCAGGCGCGGCGCGTGACGACGGTGGCGCAGCGTGCCATAGCCGATGCGGCTGGCGGGCACCTTCAATCGTCTGCCTCGCGAGCGCCCAGTGCCTCGGCGACCCGCAGCGCACTCCATACGCCATCCTCGTGAAAGCCGTTGCGCCACCAGGCGCCACAGAAATGGGTGTGGCCGACCTTGCCGTTCGGGGTTGCCTGAACACCGGAAATCTCCTCGAAGCGGGCCTTGGCGGCTTCGGCAGCCAGCGTGAAGCGTGGGTGGTCATAGGCATAACGCCCCAGCACCCGAGCGGGATCAATCGCGTCGCTGTCATTGAGCGTGATGCAGAAGGTCTCGCGGGGCGGGTGCTCGCGCTCATCAAGGCATTGCAGGATGTTCATGTCGTAGGTGACGCTGGCCCGCTGGGCGTCCTCGCGCCCGTCGAGGCGATAGTTCCAGCTCGCCCAGGCCGCCTTGCGCCTGGGCAGCAGTGAGGTGTCGGTATGCATCACCACGTCATTGCGCTGGGTCGTGATCGCCCCGAGCACTTCGCGCTCCTGCTCGCTGGCATCGCCGAGCAGCGCCAGTGCCTGCGGTGCATGACACGCCATCACCACCTGGTCGAAGCGTTCACGGCGGCCATTGGCATGCTCAAGCGTCACGCCGTCGGCGTCGCGCAGGACCCGGGTGATCTTGCTGTTGAGGTGAATGCGCTCGGCATAGCCCTCGGTCAGCGGTGCGATATAGGCGCGCGAGCCACCGACCAGCGTGAACCACTGTGGGCGGTCATTGACCGACAGCAGGCCGTGATGGCGGAAGAAGCGCACGAAGAACAGCAGCGGGAACTGCGCGATGTCCGCGATGCTGGCGGACCAGATCGCCGCGCCCATCGGCAGCAGGTAATGCTCACGGAATACCTGCGAGTAGCCATTGGCATCCAGGTAGCTGCCCAGGGTCGCGCCCTCGGCGAGCTTGCCGTCGTCCAGATCGGCGGCAGCCTGCTTGTTGAAGCGCAGGATGTCGCGCAGCAGGCGATAGAAGCGCGGACGCAGCAGATTGCGCTTCTGGGCGAACAGCGACAGCAGGGTATGGCCGTTGTACTCGAAGTCCTCGGCGGTGGTGTGCACCGAGAAGCTCATCTCTGTGGGCTGATAGGCCACGTCGAGACGTTCCAGCAGGCGCTGGAAATGCGGGTAGGTGCGGTCATTGAAGACGATGAAGCCGGTGTCGATGGCCCAGTCGCTGCCATCGGCGCACTGCACATCCATGGTGGCGGTGTGGCCGCCCAGGCGTTCGGCTGACTCGAAGACATGTACTTCATGCTTGCGACTCAGGTAGTAGGCCGCTGACATGCCGCTGACGCCGCTGCCGATGACGGCGATGCGCTGGCGGTCCAGAGGTGCTGTCGCGTGTGTCGTTGTTGTATTCATGCCACTCCAGAAGGAAAACGAGTCGAACCATGTCGTCAGCAGCTGGGCTGCGGGAAGGTGCACTGGCAGGCCTGTTTGCCTCACCGGCAATGAATCGTCAGTCGCGGGTCATGCGTAGACCGATGCTGCGTTGCAAGGGGGCGGGCAGGATGCCCAGCAACTTGACCAGCAGCGTGAAGCGTCGCGGGAAATGGATGTCGAGCCGATGACGCGCGAGCCCCGCCACGATCGCCTCGACCGCCTGATCGACAGTGACCTGCATCGGCATCGGGAAGTCATTGCGCTCGGTCAGCGGTGTCTTGACGAAGCCGGGGTGAATCACGCTGACATCGATGCCCTGGTTGTCGAGGTCCAGTCGCAGCGACTCCAGGAAGTAGCTCACCGCGGCCTTGGAGGCGCCATACGCCTCCGCGCGTGGCAGCGGCAGGTAGGCCGAGGCACTGGAGACCGCTGCCAGCTGCGGTCGCTCACCGCCGTCTGCCGCTGCCATGCGCAGCAGCGGCAAGGCGCTTTCGATCACATCCACGGCGGCCTGGAAGTTGGTCGCGAACACGCGATGGACCAGGTCTGCCTCGAATTCCCGTGCATCCAGATATTCGCAGGTGCCAGCGTTGAGCAGTGCAAGGTCGAGTCCACCAAAGCGGGCCTCTATCTGGCTGGCCGCCGCGCGGATGGCCTCACGGTCGGTGAGGTCGAGCGTCACGACCAGCGCTTCCCCGGGGCCTTGCTCGGCATCGGCTGCGATGGCTTCCAGCTTGTCGGCGGAGCGCGCGCTCAGGGCGACCCGGTGGCCATCCGCCAGCAGCCGGCGCGCCAGCCCTTCGCCGATGCCGGAGCTGGCGCCGGTCAGCCAGATGCGTTTGCGAGCCTTTGCGGTCGTCGATGTGGTGCTCGAACCATGACTGGCCATTTCCCCTCCTTGGCATGTATGTGTCTGGCTTGCCTGTCTGTCTCTGCGTGTCTGTGTGTCTGTGTGTCTGTGTGTCTGCGCCTTGCCTGGCCTGGCGAATCTGGATGGCACTGACTCAGAGAACGCCGGGCGTGTCCGTATGGATGTCGCCAGGGTTCAACCCTCTGCTGCTCAGTCCATGCGACGTTTCAGCAGGCCGATCACGTTGCGCAGTACAGGCACCTGCTCGTAGAGCAGCTCACCGGCATCGAAGAAATCACGGTGCTGGATGACCTTCCCGTCTCGGAACTCGAGGCGTGAGGCGCCCTGCACGCTGATGTCCTTGCCCCCGTTCAGACGGGTATGGCGATAGGTCATCGTCCAGCTTAGCCAGGCAAGTCCCTGTTCATTGCCTTCATCCGCAGGGCCGGCGGCTTGCGCAGGCACCGGCCCCAGCGGGTGATGAAAGACGAAGTCGATGGCGGCGACATTCATGTACAACCCTGAGAAATAGGCGTTGAGTGCCGTCAGACCGCGGACTTCATGCAGGGGGTCGCGGAAGACGATATCGTCACTGTAGACTGATTTGAGCAGTTCTGTAGAGGTTTTGTCCAGCTTTTCGTAAAGACGACATACCCGAGTCAGGGCCGGGCTTATCTCGTCGGGTAGCGATTGCATGGCAATGCTCCTGAAGGGGGGATACAAGAGCGGCCTGCTGAAGGTCAGCAGGCCGCTTGAGGGGTCATTCGCTTTTTGACAGCGCCTTGAAGGTATCCAGCGCCCGCTGGCGGGCGGCCTTGTGATCGACGATCGGTCGTGGATAGCCCGTCTGTTGGCAGTCATCCGCACTGGGCTGGTGGCGCCGCTTGGCGGGCAGCTCGGCCAGTTCCGGCACCATGCTCGCGATGAACTCGCCGCCCTTGTCGAAGCGCTGGCCCTGGGTGGTTGGATTGAAGATGCGGAAATAGGGCGCGGCATCGGTGCCGGTGGAAGCCGCCCATTGCCAGCCACCATTGTTGGCGCCCAGCTCACCATCGACGAGATGGGTCATGAAGAAGGCCTCGCCACGCCGCCAGTCGATCAGCAGATGCTTGGTGAGGAACATCGCCGTCACCATGCGCAGGCGATTGTGCATCCAGCCGGTCTGCACCAGCTGACGCATGGCGGCATCGACGATGGGGTAGCCGGTACGGCCCTCGCACCAGGCGGCGAAGCCTGTCTCATCGTCGCGCCACTGCAGGGCTTCGGTGTGGCGCTGGAAGGGACGGTGGCGATTGACGCGCGGGAAACCGACCAGGATGTGCTGATAGAACTCACGCCAGATCAGCTCGTTGACCCAGCTGGTCAGGCCGACATCGCCATCGGCGAGGCTGCCGTTCTCTGCCAGTACGGCGGCGTAGCATTGGCGGGCTGAGATCATGCCCAGCGCCAGATAGGGCGATAGCTCGCTGGTACCACGGGTGGCGGGGATATCGCGCTGCTCGTGGTAGCGGCGCGCTCGGAAGGTCAGGAAGCGCTCCAGGCGCTCCTGCGCGGCCTCTTCGCCGGCCGGCCATAGCTCGGCGTCCAGCGCTGTCGCCGGCTTGCCCTTGAGCGTCTCGGGCAGTGGCGGGATGGCGTCGCCCTGGATCTCGCGCCCCTGGGCGTCACGGGGCGTGGCTTGCACTTCAGGTGCCTCATTCAGCGCCAGACGACGGGTATCGACTTCCTTGTGCCAGCGCTTGGAGAAGGGCGTGAAGACGCCGTAGTAATCGCCCTTGCCGGTCAGCAGCTCGCCGGGCGTGAAGGCCAGCATGTCGGTGTAGCGATGCAGGCGGACGTCGCTCTCGGCAAGGCGCTCACGCACGCGCCTGTCGCGTTCACGCTCATTGACGGCATATTCGTCGTTGAAGTGCAGGGCCTGGGCACCCAGCTCGTTGCACAGCGCGGCCAGCGCCTCGGGCACCTCGGCGAAGGTGTCGCAGTCGAGCACCTTGAGCGGGATGTGATAGCCGGCGAGTGCCTGTTGCAGGACATGCAGGCCGCGGCGCAGGAAGTCGAGCTTGTTGGCACCGTGGCCGTGCTCGACCCACTGCGCCAGGCAGGGGGCGACGACGGCCACGGCCGGGCCGCGTGCGGCGGCCTGCGAGAGAGCAGTGTTGTCGTGTACGCGCAGGTCACTGCGCAGCCAGACCAGCTGCAGGGGAGCCCCCGCTGGCGCGGAGGCGGGGGAAGAGGCGGATGGTGAGTCAGATGACATCGGGGCTCCTTGGCGATCGGTGAAACCAATGCCGAGCAGGAGCCTGCGATCAACGTGCCATCAAGGACCTCAGGCGAGCGACCGCCTGAATCGGGTCGGCCCCCAGGCCTTCAATGGGCCCGTCTACCAGCTCCTGCTGGCGAATCTGGGCGGCCGGGCCAGCGATGGCCAGCGGCACGCTCAATTGTTCTGCGACCCGCGGCAACTGACGGCGCATGACATCCGAGCGCTCGGCCTGGGTGCCGACCAGCACCACGGCCTGTGCCTGCAGGCGCTCTGCGGCCAGCGGCAACTCCGCCAGCGGCAGTGGGCCATCCAGCAGGCTGACGTGATAGCCGGCGTCGCTGGCGACCAGCGCGAACAGCAGCAGCCAGCTCAGGCCCGGTTCTTCCGGCAGGCGAGTCAGCGTGATATGCGGGGCGTGACGCTCCTGATTGGCAAACACCAGCCGGGCACCGATGCGCGAGCGCAGGAAGCTCTCGAAGAAGCACTGGGCCAGGCGGGTGCCGAAGGTGGCGGTACCGCGCTCCTCGAGCTGTTCGAGCAGCGGACGCCACAGGCGCTCGACCACGCTGCTGACCGGGTACAGCGCCAGGCTCTGGTTGTACAGCTCGGCCAGGCGCGCCTCGTCCTGGGCGTCGATGGCGGCCAGCGCCAGCTGCTGCTGGCCACTCCAGCTGCCTTCGTCCGGCATCGGCGTGCTTTCCGGCTGCGGCTGGTCGAGCAGCTCGCGTACCTGGCTGACAGGTACTCCGCGGTTGAGCCACTGCAGGATGTGTTCGATCCGCTCGATGTCCTCGCGGGCATACAGGCGATGCCCCTTGGGCGTCCGGCGGGGCTCGATCAGTCCGTAGCGGCGTTCCCAGGCTCTCAGCGTGACCGAATTGACGCCGGTCAGGCGAGAGACTTCGCGGATCGGAAACAGCGGCGAACTGGCAGTTTCCGTGGCCTTGTCAGTCATGAATGGTGTTACCTCTGGCGGTGACGAGGCATCCCGGGTGAAGCACAGGTGAGGACGACACACAGGGTAAAGTTGAAGTGTCGTCACTTGGGGCGCTGTGGGATACCGGCAATGCATCTTGTGCACTAGCTGTACATGTGGGCATCAGGATGGCGCAGCCGCCAGAGCCTGACAAGAGGCAAGCTGCGTCGCATCCCCGGTGCGCATGTTTTGAAGGTGCATCACAGCGCCTTTGACGCCGAAGGTCCCGTCATGAAATCGGCCGTCTAGGCGTTGTCCTGTTGCTCCACAATCTGGATCAAGGCCTCGACAAAGGCCGGATGTGCACCCACCGGGTCAAGCAGACTGATGGGGCAGTCGGGGTGCTGGCGCTGCGAGTCTTCCAGCATGGCGGGCACGTCCTCGCGCAGATGACGGCCGGCCGCGAAGAACAGCGGCAGGATGTCGATACGTGCGGCACCGTCTGCCGCCAGGGCATCGATGGTGTCGGTCAGCAGCGGATCGCACAGTTCCATATAGGCCAGACGCGTCGGGCGCTTGAGGCGGGAAGCCAGTGTGGCTTCCAGTGCCTCGAAGGGCTCGCGCCAGCGCGGGTCACGTGACCCATGGGCCAATAGAATCAAGGCGTTGTCGTGATCAGTGGACGTAGTCATGCAGCTATCCTGTGGGCGATGAGGGGTCGAGGCAGCGTATCAGCTGTCGGCGAGGGTGTTGAGCAGCTGTTCGGCTACCTCGTGTCCTGACAGCCAGGCGTCCTCGACGCGCGGGCCACGCAGGGCGTCTCCGGCCAGCCATAGCCCGGATGACCCTTGGCCATAGCCCTTCTGGTCATAGACATTGTGGACATAGTCCTTCTGGTCATAGCCCTTCTGGCCGGTTGCCGCTGAGGTCTGCGGCAGTGTCTGGGTCGGGTGAGCGTAGCGCCAGCGATGCGCCGCAAGGGTGACCTTGCCCTGGCTCCAGCCCGGCGCCAGCTCGCGGAGCTCCGGCAGTGCCTCGAAGGCCTGCCACAGCAAGGTCGCGACCTCCTGTGGCGACTTCTCCAGATTCGCTCGGCTCCAGCCGGCGGTCGCCAGCAGGCTCAGGGTCTCTTTGCTCAGGGTCTCCTTGGCATGTGACGGTGTCTGGCGGCCGGGACGCGAATGCTGGCGCATCACGCAGCGCAGCGGACCATCATCACCGCGACTGACCAGCAACCCTTGCCAGTCGGCGTCGCCCCCCAGCGCGGGTAGCGGCGTCTCCAGAGTGGCCATCAGTGTCCAGGTCGGCGCCATCTCCACCTGCGCCAGCGCCTCACTCAGGGCCGGGGCCAGCGAGTCCTCGCAGAGCGCCGCCCCCTGGGCGTCGGTACCGGCCGTGCTCAGCAGGGCGCGTGCCTGCGGCGCCGGTGCGCTGATCACCACGTGATCGAAGGGGCCGTGGTGATCTCCGTGACTGTCCTCGAGCCGCCAGCGCTTGCCTGATGATGTGCCTTCGCCCGCGATCAGGCGCGTGATGCGCGTTTCGCTGTGCAGACTGGCGTGGGCCGGCAGCTGTTCACTGAGGTGGCGGCTCAGGGCGCTCATGCGCGGACTGGCCACGTAGCGGGTGGAATCATCGCGCAGCCGCTGCCATTGGCTCTCGTCAGATGCCGACTTGCCGAGGCTCAACAGCCTCTCACCCCAAGTTGCGACGACGTCTGCGGCCCGCCATTGCTCGAGCGCGGACTGGAAGCGTGGATCACGCGCCGTGAAGTATTGCGCGCCGATGTCGATGGGGCCTTCGCTCGTGCGGCGACTGGCCAGGCGTCCGCCGGGGCCGCGTGCCTTCTCGAAAATCGTCACCGCATGGCCCTGTGCGGCCAGTCGGGTAGCGGCTGACAATCCGGCGATACCGGCACCGATGATGGCGATGGACGATACTGGCATCTGGAGGCGACTCCTGCGCGGGCGGTGTTCAGGGGGGGACGGGTCGTCATATGACCCGACAGCAGATACGCTAAAGTTAACTTCTTGCGCATAATTGTACAATATAAGTATAGATTTATGGCGTAAGTCGGCACACTCGATGCTTCATCGCCGAGGAGGGCAACATGCGAATATTGATAACAGGTGCAACGGGGTTCGTCGGCCAGGCGCTGTGTCAGTCACTGGCCGCGGCGGGCCACTCGCTGGCGGTCGTATCGCGCCGCCCGGAGCGTGCTGAGCGCCAGTTTGCCGACCTGGGGCTGACGGTGGTCGCGGCGGATTCGTCACTGGCCTTCAAGGATTGGCAGCCTGAGGGCATCGTCAATCTGGCGGGGGAGTCGATAGCCGGGCGGCGCTGGAGCGAGGATCACAAGCGTGAGCTGCGCCGTTCGCGGCTGGAGACCACCGAGCATCTGGTGATGCTGTGCCAGCAGCTGGCCGCCGAAGGCCATCCGCCGCAGGTGATGGTGTCCGGTTCGGCGATGGGCTATTACGGCGCACAGCCCAAGGCGGGCGAGCCGGACGATGTCGAGATCGACGAGCAGGCGACGCCCCACGACGATTTCAATCATCGCCTGTGTCGCGACTGGGAAGCGGCCGCCATGCCCGTCACCGAATACGGCGTACGGCTGGCCATCATCCGCACTGGCCTGGTGATGGAGGCCGATGGCGGCACACTGGCCAAGCTGCTGACGCCCTTCAAGCTCGGGCTCGGGGGGCGGTTGGGGGATGGGCGCCATTACATGCCGTGGATCCACCGCCACGACATGATTCGCATCATCGAGCGTCTGCTGGCGGATGACAGTCTCAGCGGTGCCTTCAATGCCAGCGCGCCGCACCCGGTCACCAACATGGGCTTCACCCACGCTCTGGCTCGCGGTCTGGGGCGTCCGGCGATCCTGCCGCTGCCGGCCAAGGCGCTTGAACTGGGGTTGGGGGAGATGAGCACCCTGCTGCTGGAAGGCGCCCGCATGGTGCCGGCGCGTCTGCTGGCTGCCGGCTTCACCTTCGACTACCCGACCCTCGACGTGGCCTTCGCCGATATCCTGTCACGCAAGTGAGCCTTGGCAGCAAGGCGCCGCTAGAAGGGCAGCGGCGCTTCCAGCACCAGTGGCGGCGCATCGCTGTCGCTGGCTGGCGGAATCACCAGGCGCGCCGCATGCAGCAACAGGCGCGGGCTGGCATTGAGTGCCGCTCCGCGCGCATAGAAGCCATCGCCGATGATCGGATGGCCGAGCGCCAGCATATGCAGGCGTAGCTGGTGTGAGCGCCCGGTATGCGGCGTCAGCGCTACACGGCTGGCGGCGAGGGTCTGAGGCGTACCATCCGGGCGCTGGCCCTCGAGCGTCAGTTGCTGCTCGACCCGATAATGCGTCAGTGCCGACTTGCCATGCGTGAAGTCGACGATCTGACGCGGGCGGCGTGGCCAGTCACAGCGCAGCGGCAGGGCGATGCTGCCCACGCCGGGCGTGAGATGACCTGCCACCACGGCCAGATAGCGTTTCTCGATGGTGCGCGACTGGAAGAGCCGCGACAGCCGTCGCTGGCCCTCGACGTTGCGCGCCACCAGCAGCACCCCGGAGGTCGCCACATCCAGGCGGTGCACGGCACGGGTATCGTCGCTCAGCTGGCACAGGCGCGAATGGACACTGTCGAAGCGCGAGGGATCACGCCCCGGTACCGAGGGCAGCTCGGCCGGCTTGTCGATGGCCCACCAGTCATCGCCCGCGGCCAGCAGCGACAGCCCCACCTTCGCGACACGCTCGCCTTCCTCGGCCAGGCGCTCTCCCTGCCAGCTCTGCCCTGACGCTGCCTCGTCGCTCTCTGGATATGATCTCGCCATGAGGGTGCTCTGTAGTAATGAAACGATAGGATGAAACGATAGGGGTGAAGCGGAAGTGATAAAGCGTACGTGATGGGCCGCGAATCGTGGCACGCAAGCGATGGCATCGTCGCGGCCGCTGGTCGATCTGGCAAGTCCAGCGGGCCATTGTCGCTGGCGCACACGGCAAAACGCCCCACCTGCCGATGGCAGGTGGGGCGTTTCAGGTGCATCACTGACGCCTGCGGTCAGCTCAACGCTCGTGGGCATCCACGGTGACGATGACGCGCACACTGTCCAGACGCAGACGGGTGGTCTCGATGGCGCCATCCAGCGCGGCACGCTCCTGCCGCAGCGCTTCGAGCTCTTCCTCGCGCACGGCCGGGTTGTGGCTGGCCAGGGCTTCCAGGCGCGCCAGTTCGGCACTGAGCTGCTCGCGCATCTGCTGCTGGGCCTGCTCGACGATGGTCGGCAGTTCGCGCTCGGCTTCCTGCTCGGCATCGCTCATCAGCTTGCGCAGCGTGGCGTGGCTCTGCTTGATCAGGTCACGCGCGACCGCCTTCTTGACCGGCTTGAGATTCTTGGCCAATCCGCCGAAGGACACCTTGTCGGACAGGTTGCTGCCGGTTTCATCCAGCAGCACACGGATGGCGGTCGGCGGCAGGAAGCGGCCCAGACGCAGGCCGCGCGGCGCGGTGGACTGGGTGCGGAACACCACTTCCGTCATCAGGCGGCCACCGGGAATCGCCGGGTGCTTGAGCAGCGCCAGCGCGGTGTTGCCCATCGAGCCGTCCAGGATGCGGACCAGCATCTCGCGTACCAGCGGATGCTCCCACGACAGATGCTGCACGTCTTCGCGTGACAGCGCGGTGGTGCGGTCGCTGGTGACGCTGAAGCCTTCCTCGCCCTTCACCAGCCCCGGCAGGCCGTCGAGCATGTGCGGGCCCGGTGCCAGATAGGTGATGCCGTCGCCGAGGTCCCGGCTCTCGATGCCGAAGATGTCGAAGGCGCGCTCCAGATAGCCGGGCAGCGCCTTGTCGTTGTCCAGCGTCTCGATGGCGGCGATGACTTCCTCGGCGCGCTCGTGACGGCAGGCATTGAGTTCCAGCAGGCGGTTGCGGCCGGACTGACGTTCTTCCTGTAGGGCGTCGAAGCGCTCGCGGGTCTGCTCGATGATGCTGTCGATCTCTTCGCTGTCGAGCAGGGCTTCTTCCAGCTCGTCGCCGAACTGGGCGTAGAGCTCGCTGCCGATGCCGTGCGGCGCGCTGAAGGCGTCCATGCCGTCACGGTACCAGCGCAGCAGCTGGGCGCCCGGCGAGCCTTCGAAGACCGGCACGTGGATCTCGATCGGGAATTGCTGACCGATGCGGTCCAGGCGCCCGATGCGCTGTTCGAGCTGGTCCGGGTGTACCGGCAGGTCGAACATCACCAGGTGGTGACAGAACTGGAAGTTGCGACCTTCCGAGCCGATTTCCGAGCACACCAGCAGCTGCACGCCTTCCTCTTCGGAGGCGAAGGCCGCGGCGGCACGGTCGCGCTCGACCAGGCTCATGCCCTCATGGAAGACCGGTGCATGCACGCCGCCCAGCACGCGCAGGCCTTCGGACAGCTCACGCGCGGTATCGGCGGTATGACAGATCACCAGCGCCTTCTCGTTGCCGAGGTCGGTCAGGGTTTCCAGCAGCCACATGACGCGCGGGTCGATCTGCCACCAGGGTTCCGCGTTCATGCGATCATCGGGCAGGGCGCGATACATCTCGTCGAGGAACAGCACCACCTCGGGGTGGTTCATGCCGGTCTCGATCAGCAGGTCATCGAGATAGTCCTCGTCACGCTCCAGCTTGCGCACCACGCGACGGTAGGAGGAGGGCAGTTCCAGCTCGTGGACGTGCAGGCGACGCTCGGGGAAGCCGGCGACATGGGTGCGTGAGTTGCGGAACATCACGCGGCCGGTGCCGTGGCGATCGAGCAGCTGGTCGCGCAGCTGGCGACGCGCGCTGTCGCGCTGGGCATCGTCGGCATCGCTGTCCATCAGGGTGTCGAGCAGGGCGCGGCTGTCGCTGTCATCCAGCACGCTGGCGAGGCTGTCGAGACCGGACTGATCGGCGGGCAGCGCTTCCAGGGCGTCGATGGCGCTGGCGACGGCCACATAGCCCTGTTCCTCGGCCTTGAAGCGCTCGATGTCGTGATAGCGCTCCGGGTCGAGCAGACGCAGGCGCGCGAAGTGGCTCTCGAGCCCCATCTGCTCCGGCGTGGCGGTCAGCAGCAGCACACCGGCGGTCTGGCGAGCGAGGGATTCGACACAGGCGTAGCCCGGACCGACCTTGTCTTCGCTCCAGTCGAGGTGGTGGGCCTCATCGACGATCAGCATGTCCCAATCGCAGGCGGCAGCCTGGACCTGACGCGACGGGTTGGCGAACAGCCAGTCCTGGCTGGCCAGGATGATCTGGTTGCCTTCGAAGGGGTTGCGTGTGCCGTAGGCCTTGCACTGCTCTTCGTCGAGCAGCGAGACATCCAGCGCGAAGCGGCGCAGCATCTCGACCAGCCACTGGTGGGTCAGGCTCGCCGGTACCAGGATCAGCGCTCGGCTGGCGCGGCCGCTGAGCAGCAGGCGATGCAGGATCAGGCCGGCTTCGATGGTCTTGCCGAGGCCGACTTCATCGGCCAGCAGTACGCGCGGCGCGTGACGGCGCGAGACTTCATCGGCGATGTACAGCTGGTGTGGCACCAGATCGACCTTGGGGCCGGACAGGCCCAGCGCCGGGCTCTGCTCGACACGATGGAAGTGGCGCAGGGTGCGGTAGCGCAGGTCGAACCAGTCATTGCGGTCGACCTGGCCGGTCAGCAGGCGGTCACGCGCCTGATTGAACTGCATCTTGTCGTTCAGGCGGGCTTCGGGAAGCTCGATGAGCTCGCCGGCATGTTCGCCGCTGCGCTCACAGATGTAGACGATCTGGCCGCGCACTTCCTTGAAGTCATCGACGATCAGCCATTCGCCATCGTCGGACTGGATGCGGTCGCCATTGCCGAAGGCCACCCGGGTAAGGGGCGCTTCGCGCAGACTGTAGGTGCGGGTTTCTTCGCTGGCGGCAAAGAGCACGGTGACGGTGCGGAAGTCGACATTGAGGATGGTGCCAAGGCCGAGATCAGCCTCGCCGTCACTGATCCAGCGCTGACCGGGAATGAAGTCGCTCATGAAGCCTCGGGGTAGGACAAAGACGGGAATCGGGAATACAGGGGCGCGGTATCTTACCGGATCAGACGCCGTGGCTTAAGCGCCTTTTCTTGTGGCGAGCGTCTTTGTCGCACCGAGCGAGGCCAGCGGCGTGTCGCACTATGGCTGTGACGCCGGTAGCAGGGCGTCCAGCTGGGCGCGGCTCAGCTCGCCGATATGACGCTCGATCAGCTGTCCGTCGCCATCGAAGACGAGGGTCGCGGGCAGTCCCTGCGCCTCGGCCAGCGCCATCAGCTGCATGGCAGGGTCGAGCAGCGCGTACTCGAGCGTCAGCTGTTCGCTTTGCAGAAAGCGGGTCACCGCCAGTGCCTGCTCGCCCTGATTGGCGAGTACCACGGTGACGCCGGGTCTCTGATCAGCCTCTGCCAGCAGTGGCATCTCGCGCCGGCAGGGCGGGCACCAGGTGGCCCACAGATTGACGATCACGCGTTCGTCCTGGATGTCATTCAGCGCGACGGGGCGGCGATCCAGATGATTGAGGGTGACGGCAGGCATCGCCTCGATGGCGGAGTCATTGCCCAGCGGGTCGAGTTGCTTGAGGCCGAGGAAGGCGGTCAGCCCCAGGGTCAGACTGCCCAGCGCGATGACCTGGCGAATCGCGCCATGCCGGCGCAGCAGCCACAGGCTGGCCAGGGTCGCGGCCAGCATGCCGCCGAGCAGGTGGTAGCCCGGTTGCCACAGCTTGAGGATATCCAGCGGTGCCTGCTGATAACTTGCCCAGTGCAGCGCGACATGAGTGAGGCGCGCACCGATCACCCAGCTGACCAGCATGCGATTGAACCAGCGCGAGGGGCTCAGCGGGGGAGAATCGTGAGCGGGCGCGGTCGTGCCCCTGGCGTGCATGCGTGCCAGCAGACGAATCAGCAGCGAGAACTCGATCAGCATCACCAGGGCTGCCACGAAGGCATAGAGGCGTTCGACGGAAATCAGGGCAGGGCCCAGGGCGATGGCGTCCATGCGGTTATCCTCTGGCGGTGTCCGGGGGAGCGTTCAGGGCAGCAATACCTGTCGGCCACTGTATGTGGCAAGCGCTTGGCAAACGCTCGGCAGGCGCTGCAGTCGCGAGGCTCGAGTATGCGATAATCGACGGACTTCGACATCCACGCCTCGCGCGCTGATCAATGCTCTGCCGCCGAGGACGCTGCAAGGATATCCCCATGCTGTCACATCATTATGACCGTAGCCGTGCGATCGCCGTTGCCAGTCAGGCCAGCGGCCTGATCGCCATCGTCGCGCTGGAGACCTGGCTTGGCGATGCCGCCCGCCCTTGGCAGGGGCTGGTGTTCGCCCTGATGCTGGCCTTCGGTCTCGGCCTTGCCCTGCGCAGTTACTACCTCAAGCAAAAGGCCCGCCGCGACCGTGAACGTGCTGGTCGCGAGCGGGCCCGCAAGGCGAGTGACAGCTGGATGTCCGACTGACTCGCCGCTCGACATGGTTCAGTGCGCGCCATGAATCAGTAACTCTGCAGGCGGTAGCCGTCGCGCTCCATGCAGTATCTCAGCAGTGTCTGCTTCTCGTTGGCGGACTTGTCGGTCAGGCCAAGCTCGTACTGGCAGCCCGCATAGGTATTGTGGGCTTGTGTGCTGTTGGCGCCGGGCTTTTCCCATTGGGCGCGCGGGCTGGCACAGGCGGAGAGCAGTGAGGTCAGCAGCAGGGACAGCAAGGCAAGACGCAGTGTGTGCATGGGGCATCCTGAGGGATGTAGCGCGTTGGGAAGTGCGTCGCAGATGCGAGCAAGCAGAAGGAAGCTTGTGAGGCAGGAAAAACCTTCCAGCATCAAAAAAGCCGCTGATCAGTGATCAGCGGCTTTTTCATATATCTGGTCGGAGTAGCAGGATTCGAACCTACGACCTCTGCCTCCCGAAGGCAGCGCTCTACCAAGCTGAGCTATACTCCGATGCGTCGTGAGCTTGTCTCGACGGAGGTGAATTATACGCAGGCAGCTTTGCTTTGCAAGCCCTTGAGGTCAAAAAGTTTTATCTGAGTCTCAAGGGGCAATTCCGCTGTCGAGAAGCGCGCCTCTCTTCATCTCATCCTGCTGGCGCTTCTTGCCACGTTGGCGGCGCTTTTCTGCTGTCTTGATGGACTGACGGACCAACTGACTGACGGACCAACTGACTGATGACCTGCCAGGCAGGCCATCACCATGCGGGTATCAGGCCTGGCGGCCGACGCTCAACAGCGCGATGCGCTCGAGACTGTCGCGGAATTCGCTCTCCGGCAGTGCCTTGAGCTCGCTCAGGGCGTTGTCGGCCATCTCCTGGGCGCGGCTGCGGGTATAGTCGAGGCCGCCCGTGAGGCGCACCACTTCCAGTACCTCGTCGAGCTGCTCCAGCCCACCTTTCTCGATGGCGCCGCGCACCAGACTGGCCTGCGCCGGGCTGCCGACCTGCATGGCGCGAATCAACGGCAGGGTCGGCTTGCCTTCGGCCAGGTCATCACCGACGTTCTTGCCCATGGTCTCGGCATCGCCCTGATAGTCGAGCAGATCATCGATCAGCTGGAAGGCGAGGCCCAGGTAGCGGCCATAGTTCTGCAGCGCGCTGACCTGTGCCGGGGTGACGGTGTCGTCGGTTTCCCTGGCCAGAATCGCGCCGGCATGTGCGGCCGCCTCGAACAGCATGGCGGTCTTGCCGTGGATGGTCTCGAAGTAGGCGGCTTCATCAATGTCGGCGTTGCCGATATTGGTCAGCTGCAGGACCTCGCCCTCGGCGATGGTGCAGGTGGCGGCGGAGAGAATCGCCATCACGTCCATCGAGCCGACTTCTACCATCATCTGGAAGGAGCGTGAATAGAGGAAGTCACCGACCAGCACCGAAGGCGCATTGCCCCAGGTGTCATTGGCGGTGGAGCGGCCACGCCGCAGGCTGGATTCATCCACGACATCATCGTGCAGCAGGGTCGAGGTGTGCATGAATTCGATCAGCGCGGCCAGATGAACGTGTTTCTCGCCTTGATAGCCCAGCGCGCGGGCTGCCAGCAGCACCAGCACCGGGCGCAGGCGTTTGCCACCACTCTGGATGATGTACTGACCGATGGTCTGGACCAGCGGCACGCGCGACTCGAGCTGCGCGAGGATGGTGCGGTCGACGGCGGCGAAGTCATCTGCCACTGCCGCGTGAAGGGTCGATGCGTCGGCTTGCATGAGATCGTCGTGCCCGTAGCGAGAGGTGAGGCCGCCGTGGCGTGCCGTTTGGCGGTAATGCTATGGGGCACCCCTATGGCCGTCAAGGCGTGCACCCGCGCAAGGACGCTGGCTGGCGGCCGATTGGTCGCGTAAACCTTGACATTGCTTGTCGGTCGCGGCACGTGGCGCTATAATACGCGGCCGTGACTCATCCCGCTCCCTGTCAGATGGCTCCAGAAGGGGCGCCACTCGCAGCAGGCCACCCAAGAGCACACCCTTGATGAGTCCGATGGAGAGAATCATGTACGCAGTTATCAAGAGCGGTGGCAAGCAGTACCGCGTTCAGGAAGGCCAGACCCTGAAGCTCGAGAAGCTTGAAGTCGCGACTGGCGAAGCTATCCAGTTTGACGAAGTCCTGATGGTCGCTGAAGGCGACGACATCAAGGTCGGCGCTCCGCTGGTTGAAGGTGCCAAGGTTTCTGCCGAGGTCGTGTCTCACGGCCGTGGCGACAAGGTCACCATCATCAAGTTCCGTCGCCGGAAGCACTCCATGCGTCGTGCGGGCCACCGTCAGTGGTTCACCGAAGTCAAGATCACTGGTATCTCTGCTTAATTGCAGCGCTACCCACCATAGGAGAATTATCCAATGGCACATAAGAAGGCGGCGGGCTCTACCCGCAACGGTCGCGATTCTGAATCCAAGCGCCTTGGTGTGAAGCTGTTCGGTGGCCAAGCGGCTATCGCCGGCAACATCATCGTGCGTCAGCGCGGCACCCGTTTCCACGCTGGTACTGGCGTCGGCATCGGCAAGGACCACACTCTCTTCGCTCTGGCCGACGGCCACGTGAAGTTCGAGACCAAGGGTCCGAAGAACCGCAAGTTCGTCAGCATCGTTTCTGCCTGAAACGTCTGACAGCTTACGCAGACTGCTCGATGCCCCGGTGTCGCATGGCAGTCTGCAAGGAAGCCCCGCTCAGGCGGGGCTTTTTTGTCGCATGACGGCCCGGGTCGTCGTCAGGAGAGAGCAGCATGCAGTTCCTTGATGAAGCGTCGATCATTGTAGAGGCCGGACGTGGCGGCAATGGTTGCCTGAGTTTTCGCCGTGAAAAATACGTGCCGCGCGGTGGTCCCGATGGGGGCGACGGCGGGCACGGCGGCAGTGTGTACCTGATCGGGGATGACTCCCTCAATACCCTGATCGACTTCAAGTTCCAGCGCTACTATCAGGCGGAGAGCGGCGATGCCGGTCAAGGCCGCCAGATGGCAGGCAAGGCGGGCGAGGATCTGATCGTCAAGGTGCCGGTCGGCACCACCGTGATCGACGAGGAAACCCTCGAGATCATCGGTGACGTGACGGAAATCGGTCAGCTGTTGCTGGTCGCGCAGGGCGGACGTCGTGGTCTGGGTAACATCCACTTCAAGTCCTCGACCAACCGCGCGCCGCGCCAGACCTCCAAGGGGACCTGGGGCGAGCGTCGCAACCTGCGCTTCGAGATGAAGGTGATGGCAGATGTCGGTCTGCTCGGCATGCCGAATGCCGGCAAGTCGACGCTGATCCGCGCCGTCTCCGCCGCCAAGCCCAAGGTCGCCAACTACCCGTTCACCACCCTGGTGCCGAACCTCGGTGTCGTGAAGATCGGTAGCCACCAGCACTTCGTGATGGCCGATATCCCCGGTCTGATCGAAGGCGCTGCTGACGGCGCTGGCCTGGGTCTGCGCTTCCTCAAGCACCTGACGCGTACGCGCCTGTTGCTGCACGTGGTAGATATTGCGCCCTTTGACGAGAGCGACCCGGCCTATGCGGTCGAGGCGATCCTCAAGGAGCTCAAGAACTTCTCCGCAGCACTGACGGAGCTGCCGCGCTGGCTGGTGATCAACAAGATCGACCTGCTGCCCGAGGACGATCGCGACGCGATGGTCAAGGACCTCGTCGAGCGCCTGGGCTGGGAAGGCGAGCTGTTCGTCGTCTCCGCGGCCAGCGGTATCGGCACTCAGGAGCTGGTGCAGGCCGCTCACCGCTGGTTGGGCGAGCAACGCCTGCAGCTGGCGGAAGATCCGGAAGCTGCCGAGGCGCATGCCGCCTTGCTGGCGCGCATGGAGAACGAGTCGCTGGAGCGCGCTGAAGAGCGCCTGACACGTCGCAAGCGCAAGAAGGATGACGAAGAAGAGGACGATGACGACTTCAATGACGACGATTACGACGTCGAAGTCGAATACGCGCCCTGAGGTATCAGTTCGTCCGGTGGCTGTCCTGCGCGGCAGCCACCGAGTGACGAGCGACCCGCTTCGCGATTCACGCCCCGCCCCGAACCTCATGGTTTCGCGGCGGGGCGTTTTCGTTGTCGGGGCCGGCGAGGAGTGATGACAGCGGGCGGGCGGGAGCAGACAATGGCAAGCAGGGAGGCAGAGCCTGCCGGGCGAGGGATTACATGACAGGAGAGAGCGCGGTGTCGGAGCAGAAGGTGGCGGAAGTGGCGGAACTGGGCAGTCAATCGGGGCGCGAGGCCTTGGCCAATGCACGACGCGTGGTGGTCAAGATCGGCAGTGCGCTGCTGACCGATGACGGCCGCGGGCTGGATGATGCCGGTATCGGCCGTTGGGTCGATCAGATCGCGGCGCTGCACGCGCGGGGTGTCGAGGTGATCGTGGTGTCCTCCGGGGCGATCGCGGTCGGCATGTCGCGGCTGGGCTGGTCGGCTCGCCCCAGCGGCGTGCATGAGCTGCAGGCGGCAGCGGCGGTCGGTCAGAACGGCCTGACCCAGTGCTATGAAGAGCATTTCCATCGTCATGGCCTGACCACGGCGCAGATTCTGCTGACCCACGATGACCTCTCCAACCGCAAGCGCTACCTGAATGCACGCTCGGCGCTGCGCACCCTGGTCGACCTGCGGGTGGTGCCGGTGATCAACGAGAACGACACCGTGGTCACCGACGAGATCCGCTTCGGCGACAACGACACCCTCGGTGCGCTGGTCGCCAACCTGCTCGAGGCTGATGCGTTGTTGCTGCTCACCGATCAGGAAGGCCTCTATGATGCCGACCCGCGTCATGACCCGGCGGCCAGCCTGATCGAGGAAGCCCAGGCCGATGACCCGATACTGGTCAAGGTGGCCGGCGGCGGTGGCGTGCTCGGGCGTGGCGGCATGGCGACCAAGGTGCGCGCGGCGCGTCTGGCGGCGCGCAGTGGCGCATTGACCGTGATCGCCTCTGGTCGTCAGCCCGAGGTGATCACCCGGCTGGCTTCCGGTGAGCGCTTCGGCACGCTCCTCTTGCCGGAGCATGCACCGATCGCGGCGCGCAAGCGCTGGATCGCGGGGCAGCTGCAGGTGCGCGGCACCCTGACGCTGGATGCCGGCGCCGTCAATGTGTTGACCACGCGTGGCTCCAGCCTGTTGCCGGTGGGCGTCAGGAAGATCGAGGGCGCCTTCAAGCGCGGTGATCTGGTGCAGTGCGTCGATGAATCCGGCCAGCGCATCGCCAAGGGGCTGGTGAATTACAGCGCCGAAGATGCCGGACGGATTCTCGGCCTGCCCAGTCATCAGATCGAGGCGACGCTGGGCTATATCGAGGCGCCGGAACTGATCCACCGCGACAACCTCATCGTGCTGTAGCACCCATGAGGCCTGCTTCCTGGCTCTGTGCCCGACTCCTGCGTAGGCAAGCTCAGACTGGCGATATGCGCTCGGGTCATGCTAGACTCTGCCGTCCTGTCGGGTGCTGGTCCGCCCCGATGGCGAAGGTTTGGCGGGGCTTCCACGTCAAGTCGCTGATTTCTCGAAAGTCTTCACTTCAGTGTCGAAAGGCGAGAGATGATCGGACTCGCTGTCGCGGTGCGACAACGTCTTCCAAATTCAAGTTCATGAGTACGCGCCTACGGGTGGACTCATAAGGAGCATCAAAGTGGCAAATTCCAAGCAAGCACGTAAGCGCGCTCGTCAGGCTGAAGTTCGTCGTCAGCACAACTCCGCACAGCGTTCCGCCGTGCGTACCAGCATCAAGAACGTGCTGAAGACCGTCAAGACTGGCGATCACGCTGCTTCCATGGCCGCTTTCAATGTCGCGCAGAAGGTCCTCGACCGTTACGCCGACAAGGACATTCTGTCCAAGAAGAAGGCCGCTCGTCTGAAGAGCCGTCTGAACACTCGCGTCAAGGCACTGGCTGTCTAAGACGTGTGAGTGTGAAAAAACCGGCTTCGGCCGGTTTTTTTGTGTCTGTCTGTCGAGTGGATGACATCGGTGTCAGGTCAGGGAAGCGAGAGGGGTGTCAGGGTGAGCAAGCCGCAGGATGAGTCGCCCGCAGGCGAAAAGGAAGTCAGGGGAGAAGACGGCAAGGCCGAGGCCGCCGCGCAGTCCGCTTCACAGGCGAGTGCCCAGGGCGAGACCCGCTCGGGCGATAGCCTGCCGGTGCGGGGTGGTCTGTTGCGCTCCGGGTTGATCGTCAGCGTGATGACGATGCTGTCGCGCGTGCTGGGCCTGGCGCGCGATGTGACCATCGCATCCCTGCTGGGCGCCGGCAGCGGGGCGGACGCCTTCTTCGTCGCCTTCAAGATCCCCAACTTCATGCGCCGCCTGTTTGCCGAGGGTGCCTTCAACCAGGCCTTCATTCCGGTGCTGTCGGAGTATGCGACTCGCCGGACGCGGGAAGAGGTCCGCGAGTTGCTGGACGCCGTCAGTGGCAGTCTTGGTGTCATACTCGCGTTGATCACCGCGCTTGCGATGCTGTGCGCACCCTGGCTGGTGTGGGTCTTCGCGCCCGGGTTCGGTGACGATGCCGGCAAGCTGGCGCTGACCGGCGACATGCTGCGCCTGACCTTCCCGTATCTGCTGCTGATCTCGCTGACCGCCTTCGCAGGCAGCGTGCTCAATACCTGGAATCGCTTTGCGGTGCCGGCCATCACGCCGGTGCTGCTCAACCTGAGCCTGATCGGTGCGGCACTGTTGCTGGCCCCGCGCTTCGAAACACCCGCCATGGCGCTGGCCTGGGGGGTGCTGATCGCAGGTGGCGTGCAGTTGCTGTTCCAGGTGCCGTTCCTGCTGCGGCTTGGCCTGATGCCCAAGCCATGGCCGAATTTCGCCCATGAAGGCGTGCGCCGCATCCTCAAGTTGATGACCCCGGCGCTGTTCGGTGTCTCGGTCTCGCAGATCAATCTGCTGCTGGATACCGTGCTGGCCTCGTTTCTGGTCACCGGCAGCGTGTCGTGGCTCTATTACTCCGACCGTCTGGTCGAGTTGCCGCTGGGCATCATCGGCATCGCCATCGGGACGGTGATTCTGCCGGCGCTCTCCAAGCGCCACGCCGAGCAATCACTGGAGCACTTCCAGAAGATGCTCGACTGGGCGCTGCGCTCGGTGCTGTTGATCGGTGTGCCGGCGGCGCTGGCGCTCGGCGTGCTGGCCGAACCCCTGCTGATCACGCTGTTCCACTACGGCGCGATGACCGACAACGATGTGGTGATGTCGGCCCAGAGTCTGCGTGCCTACAGCTTCGGTCTGCTGGCCTTCATGTTGATCAAGGTGCTGGCGCCGGGCTTCTATGCACGTCAGGACACGAAAACGCCGGTCAAGATCGGTATCATCGCGATGGTCGCCAACATGGCCTTCAACCTGGCGCTGATCGTGCCGCTGGCGCACGCCGGGCTCGCGCTGGCCACGGCGCTGTCGGCCTTCCTCAATGCGGGCCTGCTGGCACGCGGCCTGTATCGTGACGGCGTGCTGCGCTTCCAGCCCGGCTGGGGACGCTATTCGCTGACCCTGATCGGCGGTTGTGCCCTGATGGGTGGCGGCCTGATGTGGTTGTCACCGGACTGGACCACCTGGCTTGGTTGGGGCCTGTGGGAGCGCTGTGCGATGATGGGAGCGCTGGTCGTCGGCGGTGTACTGGCCTATGCGGTGTGGTTGGGGCTGTGTGGTGTCCGCCCGCGCCATTTCCGCATGCAGAGCTGAGTCTGCTGCCCGGGTGCCACGCAGGTTGGTGCCCCCGGTTCCAGCTGTTTTCTCCCTGGCGGGGCAACGGTGGCTGTCAGCGCCGTGCCCCTTCGCTATAATCGACCACTTTCGGCGGCTTGTGTGATGCACGCATGGACTTGATCAGAGGACTCCACAATCTCGCCCGCCTGCGCAAGCAGGATGGCAGTCGCGGCTGCGTGGCCACCATCGGCAATTTCGATGGCGTGCATCTCGGCCACCAGGCGATTCTGGAGCAACTTCGCGAGCGCGCGGCGGCCTATGGCCTGCCCGCCACGGTGGTGGTGTTCGAGCCGCAGCCGCGTGAGTTCTTCGCGGGTGACAAGGCGCCGCCGCGGCTGACGCGTCTGGCGGACAAGGTGCGTCTGCTGGGTAGCCATGGCGCCGAGCGCGTACTGTGTCTGCCCTTCAATGAGACGCTGCGCTCGCTGTCGGCACGCGAGTTCATCGAGCAGGTGCTCATCGATGGCCTCGGCGTGCGTCATCTGGTGGTCGGTGACGACTTCCGCTTCGGCTGCGATCGCGCCGGAGACTTCGCGCTGCTGGAGCGCATCGGCGCCGCCGAAGGCTTTGCGGTGGAGCATACCCGCACCTTCGAGATCGCCGGTGAGCGTGTTTCCAGCACCCGCGTGCGTGAGGTGCTGGCCGCAGGCGACATGGCGCTGGCCGCCCGGCTGCTGGGGCGTGCCCATCACTGGCAGGGACGCGTGGTCGCGGACCGCCAGCTGGGTCGCACGCTGGGCGTGCCGACCGCCAACCTGCCGCTGCCGAATGCGCCGCTGGCGGTCTCCGGCGTCTACGCGGTAATGGCGCACCTTGCCGACGGCCGCGACTGTCCGGCGGTGGCCAACATCGGCTGGCGCCCGACGGTCGGTACGCCGCGACCGGTGCTCGAGGTCCATCTGCTGGACTTCGCGGAAGACCTCTACGGCCAGCCGATGCGCGTCAGCTTCTGCGCCTTCCTGCGCGGTGAACAGCGCTTCGATGGCCTGGAAGCCCTCAAGGCCGCCATCTACGCCGACATCGCCCTGGCGAAGCGCTTCTTCGCGCTGGCCGCGGGCGAGACGCCTGCGGGTGATGAGCAGGCGTTGCTCGATTGCATGACCTCGATGGCTGACCTGCCGCTGGCCAGCCGTCCGCTGAGCGCACTGATGACGGATGCGCCGACGGCACCCTTACACGGCACTGCTGAGGTGTCTGATTCCACAGCTCGGGAAGCCCAGGCTTCCCGCCCCCACGACGGCTGACCCGAAAGGCTATGAGCGACTACAAGCACACTTTGAATCTGCCCGATACCGACTTCCCGATGCGCGGCAATCTCCCCAAGCGTGAGCCGGACCAACTGGCACGCTGGAACGAGATTGACCTCTACGCGCGTCTGCGTGAAGCAGGCAAGGGCCGTCCGAGCTTCGTGCTCCACGACGGCCCTCCCTATGCCAACGGCAATATTCACATCGGTCATGCCGTCAACAAGATTCTCAAGGACATCATCGTCAAGTCCAAGACGATGGCGGGCTTCGACGCGCCTTACGTGCCGGGTTGGGACTGTCATGGTCTGCCCATCGAGCACAAGGTCGAGACGACCCACGGCAAGCACCTCGAGTCCGAGAAGGCGCGTCATCTCTGCCGTGAATACGCCGGCGTGCAGGTGGAAGGCCAGAAGCACGAGTTCATCCGTCTCGGTATCGTCGGTGACTGGGGCAACCCGTATCGCTCCATGGACTTCGCCAATGAAGCCGGCGAGATCCGTGCGCTGGCCGAGATGGTCAAGGGCGGTTATGTCTTCAAGGGCCTGAAGCCGGTCAACTGGTGCTTCGACTGCGGCTCTGCGCTGGCGGAAGCGGAAGTCGAGTACGCCGACAAGACCTCTGATGCCATCGACGTCGCCTTCGCGGCAGACGATAGCGCGGCGCTGGCCAAGGCCTTCGGCCTCGAGTCACTGAGCAAGCCGGCGGCGATCGTGATCTGGACCACCACTCCGTGGACCATTCCGGCCAACCAGGCACTCAACGTGCACCCGGACTTCGTCTACTCGCTGGTCGACACCGGCGAGCGCCTGCTGGTGCTGGCCGAGGAACTGGTCGAGGACAGCCTGGCGCGCTTCGGACTGAGCGGCGAGACGCTGGCGACCGTCAACGGCGCGGCGCTGGAGCTGATCAACTTCCGTCACCCGATCTACGATCGTCTGTCGCCGGTCTATCTGGCCGACTACGTCGAGACCGGCGCCGGTACCGGTATCGTCCACTCCGCGCCGGCCTACGGCGAGGATGACTTCCATACCTGCCGTCGTTACGGTATGAGCTTCGACGAGATCGAAAGCCCGGTGCAGGGCAACGGCGTCTACGTGCCGGACCTGCCGGAATTCGGTGGCCAGTTCATCTGGAAGGCCAACCCGAACATCGTCGCGCGTCTGGAAGAGCTCGGTGCGCTGATGGCGCACGAGAAGATCAGCCACAGCTACATGCACTGCTGGCGCCACAAGACCCCGGTCATCTACCGCGCGACGGCCCAGTGGTTCGTCGGCATGGACATTGCCGGCACCGACGGCGTGACCCTGCGTGACAAGGCGCTGTCCGCCATCGAGGACACCGCCTTCATCCCGGCCTGGGGTCAGGCGCGTCTGAAGAGCATGATCGCCAACCGTCCGGATTGGTGCATCTCGCGTCAGCGCAACTGGGGCGTGCCGATTCCGCTGTTCCTGCATCGCGCGACGGGGGAACTGCACCCCGACAGCGTGGCGCTGATGGAAGCGGTCGCCGATCGCGTCGCCGAGCACGGTATCGATGCCTGGTGGTCACTCGACAGCCAGGAGCTGCTGGGCGATGAGGCCGAGAACTACGAGAAGGTCACCGACACGCTGGACGTGTGGTTCGACTCCGGGACGACCCACTGGCATGTGCTGCGTGGCTCGCACCCGCATGGTCACGAGCAAGGCCCGCGTGCCGACCTGTACCTGGAAGGCTCCGACCAGCACCGTGGCTGGTTCCACTCGTCACTGCTGACCGGCTGTGCCATCGACGGCCACGCGCCCTACAAGGCGCTGCTGACTCACGGTTTCACCGTGGATGCCCAGGGTCGCAAGATGTCCAAGTCCGTCGGCAACGTGGTCGCGCCGCAACAGGTGATGGACAAGCTGGGCGCCGACATCCTGCGCCTGTGGGTGTCCTCCAATGATTACTCCGGCGAGATGGCCGTCTCGGACGAGATCCTCAAGCGTACCGCCGATGCCTATCGTCGCATCCGCAACACCTCGCGCTTCCTGCTGTCCAATCTGAACGGCTTCGAGCCCGAGCGTGATGCGCTGGCCTTTGACGACATGCTGGCGCTGGACCAGTGGGTGGTCGATCGTGCCGCCCAGCTGCAGGCACGTGTCGAGCTGGCCTACGAGGAATACCGCTTCCTCGACATCTACCAGCAGGTGCTGACCTTCTGCTCGCGTGAGCTGGGCGGCTTCTATCTGGATGTCATCAAGGACCGTCAGTACACCACGCAGCCGAACTCGCGTGCGCGTCGTAGCTGTCAGACGGCGCTGTATCACGTGATCGAGGCGCTGGCACGCTGGATGGCGCCGATCCTCTCCTTCACCGGTGAAGAGATCTACGCCAACATCCCGGGCCCGCGCAAGGACACCATCTTCCTCGAGACGGCCTACACCGGCCTGACCACTCTGGCGGATGATGCGGCCATGGGACGTGAGTTCTGGGAGCAGGTTCTGCACGTCAAGCAGGCGGTCAACAAGACGCTGGAAGGCGCGCGCAACGCCGGTCTGGTCAAGAATGGCCTGGCGGCGGAAGTCACCCTCTACGTCAATGACGAGCTCAACACGCTGCTGGCAAGTCTCGGCGACGAGCTGCGCTTCGTGATGCTGACCAGCGGCGTGACCCTGGCGCCTCTCGAGGCGGCCGGTGAGGCAGAAGAGACCGAAGTGTCCGGCCTCAAGGTGGCGGTCAAGGTCAGCGAGAATGCCAAGTGCGAGCGTTGCTGGCACCACCGTCCGGAAGTCGGCACCCTGCCGGAACATCCGACGCTGTGCAGCCGCTGCGTGACCAACCTGCCGGATGGCGAAGGCGAGACGCGTCACTTCGCTTGATCGCTGATGCGACCGCGGCATCGTTCAGCCTCCGCTGAGCGCTGATATCGAACGCCGGGCTCTGGCCCGGCGTTCGTGTCTTGCCGGTCGCAGACTCATTTCACGACAGGAAGGTAACATGACGTCTTCTTCACAAGGCCCCGCGACGGATACCCCTTCAGCCGGCAGTGAGCCGATGCGCTCGCCGCTGCGCTGGCTGTGGCTGTCGCTGGTGATCGTGGTGCTGGACCTGGCCACCAAGTGGCTGGCCAGCAGTTCGCTGGTCTATGGTCAGGCCAACGAAGTGCTGCCGATCTTCAATCTGACGCTGCTCCACAACACCGGCGCGGCGTTCAGTTTTCTGGCCGGCCATGATGGCTGGCAGCGCTGGTTGTTTGCGGGCATTGCGGTGGTGGCAGCCATCGGCCTGAGCATCTGGCTTGCGCGCCTCAAGCGTCACGAGGCCTTCACCGCGCTGGGCATCGCGCTGGTGCTGGGGGGCGCGCTTGGCAATCTCTATGATCGTGTCGTGCATGGCTACGTGGTGGACTTCCTGTCCTTCCACTGGGGCAATGCCTTCTTCCCGGCTTTCAACGTGGCGGACGTCGCCATCAGCCTGGGAGCCGTGGCACTGATTCTTGAATCTTTCCGTGGCCGCTCCGAATGAGCGCCACAAGCGAGGTCAGCATGAGCGAGCATCGTATCGCCGATAACATGGAGGTCAGCCTCCATTTCCGTCTGCGTCTGGAAGACGGCACCGAGGTGGACTCCACCTTCGACAAGACACCGGCCACCTTCCAGGTGGGTGACGGCAATCTGCCGCCGGGCTTCGAGCGTTCGATCATGGGCATGGCGGCGGGCGAGACCGGCAGCTTCACGATCACGCCGGAGCATGCCTTCGGTCAGCACAATCCGCAGAACGTCCAGACCGTGGCGCGCAAGAGCTTCGATGAAGAGATCGAGGTCGGCATGGTGATGTCCTTCGCCGAGCCGTCGGGTTCGGAGCTGCCGGGCATCATCCGCGAGATCGATGAGCGTGACGTCAAGGTCGACTTCAATCACCCGCTGGCCGGGCGTACCCTGACCTTCGAGGTCGAGGTACTGTCAGTCGCCCCCGCGACCACGCACTGAGTCTTCTTTCCAGAGGTGCGCTCCCCGTGAGCGCACCTCGCCATCAAGCGGAGCCTGTCATGCAGATCAAGCTGGCCAACCCGCGCGGTTTCTGCGCCGGAGTGGATCGCGCCATCGATATCGTCAACGGGGCGCTCGACGTGTTCGGGCCGCCGATCTACGTGCGTCACGAGGTGGTGCACAACCGTTTCGTGGTCGACTCCCTCAAGGAGCGCGGCGCCATCTTCGTCGAGGAACTGCACGAAGTGCCGGATGACGTCATCGTCATCTTCTCGGCGCACGGTGTCTCGCGTGCCGTGCAGGAAGAGGCCGAGCGTCGCAACCTCAAGGTCTTCGATGCCACCTGTCCGCTGGTGACCAAGGTGCACATGGAAGTCCTGCGCTATGCGCGCAAGGGCCAGGATTGCGTGCTGATCGGTCATGAGGGCCACCCGGAGGTCGAGGGCACCATGGGCCGCTATGACACTTCCAAGGGTGGCACCATCCATCTGGTGGAAGACGAGCCCGATGTGGCGCGCCTGGAGGTCAAGGACCCGGAGCAGCTGGCCTTCGTCACCCAGACCACGCTCTCGATGGATGATACGGCGCGGGTGATCGACGCGCTGCGCGAACGCTTCCCGGCGATTCAGGGCCCGCGCAAGGATGACATCTGCTACGCGACCCAGAATCGCCAGGACGCCGTGCGCATGCTGGCGGAAGCCTGCGATGTGGTGCTGGTGGTCGGCAGCCCCAACAGCTCCAACTCCAATCGCCTGCGCGAACTGGCCGAGCGCATGCAGACCCCCGCCTGGTTGATCGACGATGCGCAGCAGATCGAGGCCAGCTGGCTCGAGGGTATCGGCAGCATCGGCATCACCGCCGGGGCCAGTGCCCCCGAAGTGCTGGTGCAGGGCGTGATCGACCGTCTGATGGCGCTGGGAGCCTCGGCGCCCGAGGAGCTCGAGGGCCAGGAGGAAAACATCGTCTTCTCCATGCCCAAGGAGCTCAAGGAGCGCTTGATCGCCTCGGATCAGATCCGCGAGCTGTAACGCCTTGTAAGTTTCTGCCAGTGAAGAAGCCGCGACCCTGTCGCGGCTTTTTTGTGTGCGCCATTCGCATTTTGCCATCCAATTCAGCAGTTTCTTGTATAAGCAACGGCATTCTTGAGCACGATCGTTGATCAATCTGGTGCGTATTGAAAAAAAATGTAATGCGCAGTTACCAAAATGATACATAATAGAGGTATGGTTCGTACTCTGGAGAATTCCCCATGCCACGACTGTTCTCGGTCACCGGTGTCAGCAGTGCAGGTGCACGCCGCAAGCCGAGACCGGGGCGCGGGGCAGCTGGCAGGCGTCGGGCCAAGGGCTTCACTCTGATCGAGATGATGATGGTGGTCGCGATCATCGGCATTCTGGCGGCGGTCGCCATTCCCTCCTATCTCGGTTATGTGGAGCGCAGCTGGCGCTCGCATGCCCAACAGGCACTGGGGCAGCAGGCCAGACAGTTGCATGGCTTCTACTACCAGAATTTCTCCGAAGCGCCCGTGGGGGATGATGACCAGCCGACGGATGGCGTCAGCCGTATAGAGGACGGCGGTGGCAATCTTCGCTACCTGATCACGTATCGCAGTCTGTCTGCCTCGGCCTTCGTCCTGCAGGCGACGCCTCAAGGGGCACAACTCAATGATGACTGCGGCGTGCTGTGGATGGACCAGGACATGAATACCGGTGCCGAAGGAGGAGGCCGGTGCTGGTGATGATGGGCCCCCAGAAGACAGACTCGAGTCCGGCACGGCCGGTCGACCCTCAGCGGCAAGGAGAAGTATCTCTCATGCGCCAATCCCGTGGTTTCACCCTGATCGAGCTGGTCGTGACAGTGGCGATCATTGCCATCATCGCGACCTGGGCGGTGCCGGCCTGGCAAGGCCTGGTGCAGCGCTCTCAGGTGGAGTCCGATGTGCGTGCCCTGACCCATGCGCTCGGCATGGCGCGCAGCACCGCCACCACGCGCGGTGTGGATGTGAGTGTCTGTCCCTATGCGCCGAGCGTTGCCACCCCCAATCCCACGACCTGCGACGATGACTGGGCGAATGGCTGGGTCGTCTATGTCGGGAATGCTTCCAACTTCACCCTCGACGACCGCCTGTGGATCCATCAGGACAGCAATGCGGTTGCCCAGTCGGGCGGCGCCTCCAGGATCACCTACAACGATCGCGGCACGCTGACTAGTGGCAACAGTACGCTGGTGTTCTGTGCGGCATCCGATGCTACCTCTGTGGTAGTGGCGCCTTCAGGCCGTGTGCGCCTTGAATCAGGAGGGGACTGCTCATGACAGCATCGTTGATGATCACATCCCTCAAGCAAGCCCTGCAGCCGAGAGCGCTGAGAAAGACATTGCTGTCTCGCCTGCAGCGGCGCTGTTCCGCTCGGCATTCACAGCGCGGCGTCGGCCTGATCGAGGCGCTGGTCGCGGTCATGCTGCTGGGGGTTTCCCTGCTGGGGCTGGGGTTGTTGCAAGTTCAGACGCTTCAACATCAGCGCGTCAGCTACAGCAATACCGTGGCACAACTGCTGTCGCTGGACATGGCTGAGCGTATCCGCGCCAACCTTGAGGCCATCGATCAATATGATGATGCCGATACCACCAATGCGCCGGCGGATGGATGCAGCTCGGACTGCGTGCCCGCAGAGCTGGCGGACCAGGACATCATTGATTGGCGTGACGCCATCATCGGCTCCACGCTGACCAGCGGCGTCGGTAGCGTGGAAGTCGACGAGCGTGTTGTTGGCGGCGCCGGTATCGGCGTTCACGATGTCAGTGTCCAGGTGCAGTGGAGTGACCCCATCAGCGGGGGAGTTGACCAGCAGACCTATCGTTTCGAGGTAGAGCCATGAATCGCTGTTCCCCTGCATCGGTCCGCCGACGCTTCGCCCCCGACACCGCCCGTCCGCATGGCTTGAAACGCCAGGCGGGCGTGGGGCTTGTCGAGCTGATGATCAGCCTGGTGCTGGGGCTGTTGATCACGGCGATGGCCGTGCAGATGTTCTCGACCTCACGCAGCACCGTGAGCACCCAGGAGGCGCTTTCCTATCTGCAGGAATCGGCCCGCTACGTGTCCTTCCGGCTCCAGCCGCTGATGCGCAATGTGGGCTACGCAGGCTGTGCCAATAGCCGCGATATCACCAATGCCAGCTCGGTGGATGCGTCCCATGACCTCACGGCGCCTTTCGGGGGGCAGCAGCGTACCCAGCGGGGCCTCAGCTATTTCAATCTGACGTTCGTCGCTGCCAGCAAGGACGGCGATGAAACCACGCTGACCAGCAGCATGACGTCGCTGGGCGGCCCACTGTCCGTGCGCAACGGTAGCGAAGATGCCTTCGTGACCAACGAGTATGCGCTGGTCAGTGATTGCAGCAGCACCGATGTCTTCAGGGTGTCGGGCACCACCCAGGGCAATGTGGAAACCAATGACACCCTGTCACGTTCCTATGGCAGCTCTCAGTCCTCGAATGCCTATCTCTACCCGGTGCAGGCCTGGGAGCTGCGGCTGGATGACCAGGCCAACGATTCTTCGGTGCGTTCACTGTATATCGACCGTATCGATGCCGCTTTCGCACGCGAAGAACTGGCCTCCGGCGTACAGGGCTTCGATGTCAGTTTCAGCCTGGATACCACCGGCAATGGCAGTGTCGATCGCGTCAAGGTGCCGGCCGCCACGGTGCGCAGCGAAGGCCGTTGGGATGAGGTGCGCCGTATCGAGATCGCACTCACGCTCGAGAGCCTGCCGGGAGTGGTGCCGGGCGGGGATAACGATGGGCGTTTGACGCGAACCTTCAATCTCACGTTCACACCGCGCAATCTGCAACTGAGGGGCAGCTGATGAATACATCGTCTTCAACGTCCAGAGTCTGCGCGGACACCCGGGGGCCAGCACGTCAGCAAGGCATCGCCTTGCTGATCGTATTGATCATGCTGGTCGTGATCGGCCTGCTGGCCGTGACCGGGGTCGAGGACAGTCAGCTGCAGACACGCATGGCCGTCAACAGCCGCAACTTCGAGCAGTCCTATTACAACGCGGAAACCAGCCTGAGCATCGGTGAGCGTGCGCTGCAGGAAAGCCTGGAGGATGGCACCTGGAGCCTGGACAGCTTCGATGACTCGGCCGGCCTGATGCTGGCACTGCCCGAGGATGCACCGCCGATCAACCCGCTCTCGGAAGCGGATTGGCAAGCCAGCGGTATCCAGACGCTGGACAGTGATACCGGTGCGGTCATCGGGGCCTATGTGATCGAGTATCTGGGCAAGGTCGGCGAGCCGCCGCTGAATGCCAGCAACGAAGTGAATGCGGTGGGCACGCGCCTGGATGCCTTCCGTATCAACGCGATGGGCACGGGGGGCGGCAATGGTGCTTCCTGGACAGTGGTGCAAAGCGAGATGGAACTGGGCCCTTACTTCTAAGAGGAGCATGAATATGCGTTATCTGCTGAGTGGTGCCCTGTGCCTTGTCGCCTTGCCCTGTCTGGCGGCCCCCGGGGAAATCGCCCGCGCTCCAGTCACGGAAGCGACCGGGGTCCAGCCCAATATCCTGTTCATTCTGGATGATTCGGGCAGCATGGCCTGGGAGGACACTCTCAACAAGGGAGTGGAACACTGGGGGTATCAGCCGGCTTCCTCGCTGATGGGTTACACCGGGGTGTATTCCAATAGCAGGACCGGGATAGAGAACAACCACGATGCCGATGATCGTATCGTTTACTCTTCGGACCTTGGCGGGGCGGTCGGGGCCTGCATGGGCTTCAATGTCATGGCCTACAACCCAGCGCTGACCTACACCCCGTGGGCGGGGGCAGACCGACTGGGAATCGCCTATCAAAACATGAGCCTGTCGAATGTCCGTGAGGATCCTTACGAGCCCACCAGCTCGGCCAGGATGAAGGATGATGTCTACTACGTTCGCTGGGACGACAATGGCGACGGGGACTATGACTATGGTGAATGCGGCGTCTATAGCAACAATTCGGGGCGCTTGTATCTAGACGAAGATCATGTCGTTGAAGTGGAAGACCTGTCCGCGGCTCAGCAAGTCAACTTCGCCAACTGGTTTACCTACTATCGCGACCGTATGCTGGTTGCCAAATCCGCCATGGCCGGTGTGATCAACGCCAACGAGTCCCGGGTGGGGCTGCGCACCATCCAGGGCCGCAACAATCGCAACGTTGCGGACATGACGGATGTCGATGAGCGTGAAGACCTGCTGGAGGAGCTGTTTACCGCCTATCCCTCCGGTGGCACCCCTCTGCGTACCGCGCTCAAGAATGCCGGTGAGTATTACTCCAGCACTGGTCGCTCGGCTCCCATCCTGAGTGCGGATGAGGGCGGCATGTGCCAGCAGAACTATTCCATCATGATGACCGATGGCTACTGGAATGGCTCCAGCCCCAGTGTCGGCAACGTCGACGGTGGCAGCGGCGACTTCATCAGTGCCAGTCACCGTGACAGCTATTCCAATACGCTTGGCGATGTCGCGATGAAATATTATCGCGAGGACCTGCGGACTGACTTGATCGACAGCGTGCCTACCATACCGGGAGTGGACGAAAACTCCGCTCAGCACATGGTGACCTACACCGTCGCTTTCGGTGTGGATGGCTCGCTGTCCGAGAACCCTGCTGATCTCGAGTCTGCCTTCACCTGGCCGCAGCCTTCCGCCAATGCCAATACCACCATCGATGATCTGCGTCATGCGGCCTGGAACGGACGTGGTGAATATCTCAGCGCCGCCAATCCGCAGGCATTGATTGATGCGCTGAACAATATCGCGCAGTCCATCGCAGGGCGCGCGGCCAGCACCGGTAGCCTGGACATCAGCAGTGGTGGGCAGACCAGCGGCGCTTATGTGATTCAGACCATCTATGACCCCGCCGATTGGTCGGGCGATGTCGTTGCACGCAAGATCGGCACCAATGGCGCCTTGAGCGCCACCTCGGACTGGTCCGTCGCGGAGTGGTTGCGTGACGATGATAGCCGTAGCTCCAGCCGCAAGGTGATCACCTACAACCCGGGGATCTCCGAAGTGGATGAGAAGGCGTTCTTCTTCAATATCGAGGAGGCCGGATCACTGGAGGCCGAACAGGTACTGGACCTCGTGGGCTTCCTCGATGAGACCCTGCTGTCAGAAACGCTGTTGGCAACGCTGCGGAGAACCGTCCGGGATGATGACGACGACGACGACGACGACGACGATGATGATGATGATGATGATGATGGCATTCTTGGCGGAGTCGGCTCAGTGGTCGGAGGCGTCACCAGTGGCGTGACTCAGCTGACGGGACGCGTCCTGGATACTACCGGTACCTTCCTGAAGCTGGATGGCGCTGATCTTGGCGTCAGAACGTCGGATCTCGAGAATCTGATCGGCTACCTCAAGGGTGACGATGCCTACGAAGGCACCTTGTTCCGCGAGCGTGACGACAACTATCTCGGGGATATCGTGCATGCCTCGCCGGCGATCGTCGGGCCGCCTTCGGCCAGCTATCGCAATGACATGGAAGTGTCTTCGTACCGCTCCTTCAAGACGCTGTATGAGGACCGCCAGAACATGATCTACATCGGTGCCAACGACGGCATGCTGCACGCCATCGACATGGAGACCGGTGAAGAGAAGTTCGCCTACATGCCGTATGCCGCCTTCAGCATCGAGAGCGGGCGCGGTATTCGCCAGCTCGCTGATCAGAACTATGTGCATCAGTACTATGTCGATGCCACTCCGGTCGCGCGTGACGTGCATGTCCAGTTGGGGGATGAGGATGCGCCCGGTTGGCACTCGGTCCTGCTGGGTGGGCTGGGCGCTGGCGGCAAGGCGGTCTACATGCTGGATATCACCGATCCGGAAGGCTTCGAGTCATTGGGTGAATCCGACGGCACCTCGCCGGCCGAGATCGTGCAGTGGGAATTCACGCACGAGGACCTCGGCTTTACCTTCAGCGATATTCAGGTAGCGCGTCTGGATGACGGCAAGTGGTATGCCATCTTCGGCAATGGCTACAACGCCGACAGCGATGGACGTGCCAAGTTGTTCATCGTGGACCTGGAAGATCCCGACAACTATGCGCTGCTGGATTCTCAACAGGGCAGCAATGCCGGTGGGTCGTGCACCTCTGGCAGCAGTGACTGCAATGGCATGTCGAGCCCTGAGCTGGCCGACGTCGATGCCGATGGCATCACCGACTGGGTCTATGCCGGCGACCTGCATGGCAATGTCTGGGTGTTCGACATGCGCGAGTTCTCGCTGAGCAACATCGGCAGCAGCGAAATGTCGCGTCTGTTCCAGTCATGTGCCGTTGCCTTGAACAGCACGTCATCGATCTGCCCAGCTGCTTCCCGTCAGCCCATCACATCGCGGGTAGCCGTGGCACGCAGCGGTGTCTTCAACAGCACCGTCGATACGCCGTACCTGAATGTGTACTGGGGCACCGGGCAATTGCTGACGCTGCAGGATGCGGTCGATACCTCGACGCAATCCTTCTACAGCGTGCTGCATACCGGGTCCTCGACTCGCCGTCATCATGGCCAGCTGGAAAAGCAGAGCTTCTCCAATATCAGTGGCGTGAGTGACGCGCGAACGGTCACGGGGGTAGGCGTCGATTATTCCAATCAGAACAACAATGGTATGCAGTACGGCTGGTACCTGGAGCTACCGGACTCCGGTGAGCGTCTGGTGACCATCCCGGCTGTCCGTGGTGATCTGATTGTCTTCAATACCACCATCCCGGGCTCCAATGGCCCCTGTACTGGCGGTGCCAGTGGTTGGCTGAATGCGCTCAGCTTGCGCAACGGCCTGCAGCCGGTACGCAGTTACAACAATGTGCAGCAGGTCTTTGATTACAACGCTGATGGCGAGGTCAACGCGAGCGACAACGTCAACAATCAGGTCGTACTCTCGATCAAGACAGAAGGCGAGCCCACCTCACCGAAATTCCTGGGTGATACCCAGTATGTCGGTCAGGGTGGCACCAATCAGGTGGTCGAAATGGCCATGGACTTCGGGATCGATGGGCTGGAAGGCCGTAGTGCCTGGTATCAGCTGCGCTAGGAGAGAGACCATGAAGACATCACGACTCAAGCTGACTGGTAGTGGACTGATGCTGGCGGCGGGCCTGCTCTTCACGAGCTGGGGCTCCCAGGCCCTGGCGGAAGATGCCCCGATTCCGCTGGTCATGGAGCAGAGCGTCACCGGCGTCATCGACGAGCGAGAGGGAGATCAGCTGCTCGTCGACGACATGGGGTTCGTGCTTCAGCCGGATAGCCGGATACTCAATCGCAATGGGCGCGAGCTGAAGGCCTTCCACCTCACGCCGGGGCAGGAGGTCGAGGTGCGCTTCGACCCACGTGGTGAGCCGAAGCAGGTCATCGACATCACGCTGCTGCGTCGGGGGCGCTGATGATCAGGCGAACAGGGGGGGCTCGGGCACAAGGCGGCTTCGGTCTGCTGGAGCTCATGATTGCCGTGGCCATCATCGGCATTCTGGCGGCGATCGCCTATCCCAGCTATCAGGATCAGGTGGAGCGTTCACGTCGCACCGACGCCACCACCGCCTTGCTGGCGCTTGCCCAGACCCAGGAGCGCATCATGGCAACCTGCGGTGAATACGCGACGGCCAGCGTGACAGCGGCGACCAGCTGTGGAGATGCGCTTGGAGGCGGTGGCGGTGGTATCGGGCTGGGACAGGCAGATGCCGTCAGCGAGGAAGGCTTCTACAACCTGGCCGTCGCAGGGGATGCAGACAGCTATACCCTGACTGCCACTGCTACCGGCAGTCAGGCCAATGATGAGGACTGCGCCACCTTTACGCTCACGGAGCTGGGAGTTAAGGGAGCGGCAGTCCTTGAGGACTCGGAAGACACCGATAGCAGTGATTGTTGGTAGTCACTGACAGCCGACATTGCATGGCAAGCGCCTGAAGCCTCGATCTACGATGATCGGGGCTTTTTTTGTCTGGTGGATGAGGTTCAGTCGAGAAATATGGAATAACGGTGATTATGGGGAGTTTTCGGAATGATGGGTAATCTTGTGTAACATAATGATTCCATCTGTGGTTCATAGACGTTAAATTGCCCAATTTCACGCCCTGCAGGGTGCTTTGGCCTGCGTGGCTTTCAGGGGTAAGACGATGCAGCTTTTTCCTGCACTTCGGCATGGATGTCAGCAGGGCCGCCAGCAAGGCTTCACGTTGATTGAGCTGATGATCACGCTGGCCATTCTCGTGATCACGATCACGATTGCCGTCCCCGCCTGGCAGGGGGTGGTCGCGCGCAACGCCGTCACCGGCACGGCCGAGACGCTCGTGTCTTCCATCAACTATGCGCGTAGCGAGGCGGTGGCCAGCGGCAACGACATCACGCTCTGCCCCCTGAATGCGCAGGGTGACGCCTGCATGAATTCCACCAGCTGGAGCAATGGCTGGGCGGTGGTGCAGGGCAGTCAGGCCGAGGCACGGGCGTCGCTGGGCGATGACCTGTTGCGCGTGTTTGATGCCGCCATCACCGTGCAGGCGGGTGTTGCCGGCGTGACTTTCGATGATCAGGGCGCGACCTCTGATTCCACCTGGTTGTTGATCTGCGATCAGTCGGGCGGGCAGGGCCATCGCCAGCTTGAATTGACTCCCATCGGACGAGTATTGACGGAGACTTATGGCAGCGATGACCAGAGTTGCTGAGCTTGGCGTGTCCCGTGCAAGCGGTAGCCAGCAAGGTACCAGCCTGCTGGAGGCGTTGATCGCTCTGCTGTTGATGGGGCTGACATTGCTGGGGTTCGGGCTCATGCAGATGGAAAGTCTGCAGGCCAACAACGAGAGTTACGCGCGTACCGAAGCCCGTATTCTCCTGGTCAGCATGGCAGAGCGCATTCAGGCCAATCCCGATGGCGTGGATGACTACGATGGGCTTTCCACTGCCGGGGCAGGGAATCCGGGCGGTTGCCCCTGCAGTGTTGCCGAGCTTGCGGCCCGTGATGTGGCGGTGTGGGCGGACAGGCTTGAGGACAGCAGTCTGAACGCGCCGGTCGGGTCCATCGCCAGCAGCGGCAGTGACCTTCTGACCCTGACTCTCGGCTGGAGCGGTGCCGCGCAGCTCGGGCAGAACGAAGACAGCATGGACGCCGATGCTCAGGCGTTGAGCGAGACCCTACAGATACGAGTGGTGCCCTGATGTCGTCGAAAGCCTCCCTCTCGCTGCGAGCCTTCGCGTCGCGCTCGCCTCGGGCGCCGCGCTCGATTCCCTCACGGCGTGCCCAGCAGGGCGTCGGCCTGGTCGAATTGATGCTGGCGCTGGTGCTGGGACTGTTCATTTCCGCCATGGCGCTGGAATACTTTCTGGCCTCGCGCTCGACCCTCAACACCACGTCTGCCGTGTCTTACCTGCAGGAGTCTGCACGCCACGTCACACGCCGCCTGCAGCCATTGGTGCGCAATGCCGGCTTTTCCGGCTGTGCGTCGGTGAGCAGTGTCAGTGATGGCACCGGGAGCCATGCGCTGTCCGATTCTCCTCTGATGGCCGAGTCCGACACGGTGGCGGGGATCACCTACGACCGTCTGGCCTTGCAGGTACCGGCGCTGGGAACGCAGCGCGGTTGGCAGCTCGGGGCGAGCGTCGCCCAGGGCGATACCTCGCTGACCCTGGAGGACTACACCTCCGGCACGTTGGAGACGGATAGCGTCGTGCTGATCAGCGACTGTGAGAGCGGCGACATCGCACGCCTCTCGGGCGATGGCAACAACTCGCTCGATCTGTCGAGCGCCGTCGAGCACGGCTATGGCGGCACCATACAGACCCAGGCATATGTCTATCCGCTGCAGCGTTGGTACTTGTTGCTGTCACAGGCCGATGACGACTCCCCCGTTCGGCTCTGCCTGAACGGCGAGGATGTCGATGGCGACCCGGCAGCAGGCTGTGGCGAAGAAGTGGCGCGATACGTCGAAGCGCTGGACCTGACCTTCGATACGGCCTCCGGCAGCGGTAGCGCGAGTCGCTTTGCCGTGGAGCGCAGCGTGGCGGAAGTGGAAGCCGCGAACGACTGGAGCAGTGTCAGACGGATCCACATCAGCCTGACCCTCAAGACGCCGCCGACGATCAACGTCGAGGGAGAGGGGGACGGTGAGTTGCAACGCACCTTCGATATCACCCTGAGCCCGAGGAATATCGGTCTATGAACCAGGCAAGTTCTTCCAGGTCGCCACGCCAGCAAGGCATGGCATTGCTGGTCGTGCTGATCATGCTGATCGTGGTGGGCGTGATGGCGGTGACAGGCAATGAAGATACCCAGTTGCAGACCCGCATGTTGATGAATACCCAGTTCTACGACAACGCCTACGCGGAGGCCGAGAGCCTTCAGCAACAGGCTGAGAGTCGTCTGCTCGAGGGGGAGCTGACCCTGGATGATTTCGGTGGGGACGGCTTCTATGACGTCACGGCGGGGGAGGACCTGGACTTCGATCCTCTGCAGGCAGACGCCTGGGAGGGGGAAGGTGTCTTGAGTGGTGATGCGGCTGACAACGGCAACTATGTCATCGAGTATCTCGGAGAGACGACGGAAGGCGTTCTGAATGACGATAACCTGAGCAGCAGTCAGTTGTTGAATGCCTTCCGCATCACGGCCGCCGGTTGGAGTCTTGAGAGCGCAGGTGACCCTGATAGCAAGAAGCGTGCACTGGCAGTGGTGCAAAGCGAAATCATGATGGCCGATTGAAGGGAATCTATCGATGAAATCGAAGCATTCACCCCGCCGCAGCGGCTTGCGTCGTATTCACCTGCCGGTCTTGCTGTCAGGTGGACTGCTGGTCTCCTTGCCCGTGCTGGCAGACAGCGACACGCTACTTCAGTTGCCCACCACCCAGAGTGTCGGCGTTACGCCCAATGTTCTGCTGGTGCTGGATGACTCGGGCTCGATGACCTGGGAAGACACCTTTGATGGTGGTAGCTCCTATCAGGGCTACAACATGCTTTATAAGAAGCGACAGGTATGTGAGAAGGTCGAGAAAAAATATAGTAATGGATGGAAGTGGTCCTGTGAATATGTCTTCAAGCCGCAAGATCTTTCCAACAAATACTTCTGTGCTGACTCCAATAGCCAAGCCTATGACCCGGATCAGATCTATCAGCCCTGGAAGTCTGGAAATGGGGATGAACGTTATGATGACATGGACCCGGCAGCGGCGTGGATTGATTTCAATGAAGGCGATGATGAAGACAATCTGGTTGACCTGACGGACCCGGATCTCGAGTTTCGTTATTACACTGGCAGCAATTGCAGTGACAGCAGCGAAGTGCAGGTTTCGGATCTCAGTCCGGATGAGCAGGTCAACTATGCCAACTGGTTCACTTATTATCGCAGTCGCTTGAATGTCGGCAAGGCTGCCGGTCTCGAGCTGCTTTCCGATATTGAGTACCGCACTGGGTTCATCACCATCAACCCCGGCTCAGAGACGGCAACCAAGGTAAAGGTCGATGATATTCTGGATTCGATCATAGAATATGTCACCAATGTACTGGGCAATCTGGTATCAGTCGTCACAACAAGTGACAGTGGCAACGATCATCTTGATGAGATCAAGGATGCCATCGTCAAAACGGAAATCAGCTCAAGCAACACCTATGTGTCGACGCCCTTGCGTGAGGCACTCTATCGCGCTGGTGAATATTACAGTGACAATTACTCCAGCCTGGGTTCCACGCCGATTCTTTCCGAAGATGAAGGCGGTATGTGTCAGCAGAACTTCACTGTTTTGATCACCGATGGTTTCTGGAACTCCGAAAACTCTTCCGCCTCCAATAATATTGAAAGCAAGATCGGCGATGCCAATGGTGACGGACGAACCTGGCGGGAAAGTTATAACTACAGTTATGGCGGTGATGCCACGCTGGCGGATGTCGCTTATTATTATGCTCATAATGATCTCTTGCCGAAGCTTGGAAGCGGGACCTACGAAAAGCAGGTGATGACGACCTATACGGTGGCGTTCGGGGTCGAGTCGACCAGTAACGACTGGGATGACAAGGATCGCGTCATCGAGAGCAGCTCCAGCACTATCGATGACCTGGAGCAGGCGGCCATCGATGGCGGTGGCTCCTACTTCAATGCCTCCAGCCCGACGGACCTCGTCTCGGCCCTGGCGGCGATCGCCTCCGAGATCGTCGCGGTCGGCAACAGTGTCAGCGGCCTCTCCACCAACCTGACCACGGCCAGTGTCGAGACGGATAGCCGACTGATCGAGAGCCGCTATTCCGCCTCGACCTGGACGGGGGATGTGGTGGCCTCGTCGGTACAGGAGGGCAAGGACGTCGAGGATGACGACCAGGTCTGGAGTGCTGCCACCCAGTTGAGTGAGGCATTGGAAGAGAAGGATGGTGTTGAGTCGCGTACGGTCTTCACCATGTCCGGCGGCAACGGAGTCGAGTTCACGACCGACAACGCGGGCCGTCTGAGCTCCAGCCAGCGCAATGATCTCGCGCGCATGGAGGTCGGTGGCAACTCCACCGATGACCATGTGGAGGCGGCGATCGAATGGTTGCGAGGCAGCGATGAGTACGAAGGCGATGGTCTGCGCAATCGCACTGGCGTCCAGCTGGGCGACATCATCGGCTCGTCGCCTGTCGTCGTGACACGTGACGACTCGACGACAGAGGGCAGTGTCTTCGTCGGGGCCAACGACGGCATGCTGCATGCCTTCGACCTCAAGACCGGTAACGAACAGTTCGCCTATATTCCGGAACTGCTCTACAGCGAAGAGGACGATGCAGGGCTGGGGTATCTGACGGACCCGGGCTATCAGCATCGCTACTACGTCGACGGTGAACTGCGTCTGGCCAGCCTGAATGGTGAGGAGTGGCTGGTATCCGGTCTCGCCGGCGGTGGGCGCGGCCTGTTCGCGCTCAATGTCACCAAGGCCGTGGCAGGCGAAGACTTCGATGAAGATGATGTGGTGCGCTGGGAATTCGGTGCCAGCGACGATGATGACATGGGGCATGTCTACGGCAGCGCGCATATCGTCACCCTCAACAACGGCGACAGCGCGGTGCTGGTCGGCAACGGGCTGGAAACGGCCGATGAGAACGCCGCGCCGACGTTGTTCGCGCTGGAGCTTGATGGAGTCAATGCCGGCGGCGTGATCGCCAAGCTGTCCCCCAGCGGAGTGACCGGCGGATTGGCAAACCTGCAGGTCGCGGACCTCGACAGCAATGGCACCGTCGATTTCGCCTATGGCGGAGACCTGCAGGGGCGACTGTGGAAGTTTGACCTCAGTGACGACGACAGCAGCAAGTGGAATGTCACGCGCCTGTTCACGGCCTGTGCTACCAGCCTGACCGGCGGGGAGTGCCAGACGGACGCTCTGCAGCCGATCACCGTCAAGCCGACACTCAGTCGCTACTCCGGCGAGACGCACACCATGACCTCGCCCAATCTGCTGGTGTCCTTCGGGACCGGCCAGGACATGTACGCCGACGCTGAAGATGAAGCCTGGGTCACGCAGAGCCTCTACACCGTGCTGGATACCGGCGGCAGTCATACCAGTCTGACACGCAATGACCTTGAGGCACGCAGCTTCGTCAGCGGCAGCTACACCAACGGCGAGCTGACAGGCCGGACCCTTGGCGGCGACAGTTTTGCCTACTATCCCAGCCAGCTCGAGGATCAAGACACGGATCGCTTCGGCTGGTATCTGGATCTGGACGCCTCCGAGCAGGAAGAGCTGGTCGAGCCGGCCAATCTGCTCTCCAATCTGGTGGTCTTCTCCACCAGCACGTCCAGTACCGGAACCAACTTCTGTGAAAGTACCGGCGGTGGCTGGCTGGTCGCGCTGGACACCGAGACAGGTCTGCCGACCTATGACGATAGCGAAGGCAGCTACGTGACCATCTTCGATTTCAATCAGGATGAGGCCTTCAGCGCTGATGACCTGGTCGGTACCCTCGTTGATGACACCGTCGCCGTCGGCAATGTCATCGTCAGCGTCAAGTTGAGCGGTACACCGACGTCCAGTGTCAGTGTCGGTGATACGGTCTACGTGGGCACCAGTTCGCTGGGCAGCGAGGAGGGCGGTGTCTCGTCCTATGATCTCAACGTGTCCAGCTCGACGGACACCGGCCGTGTCTCCTGGTATCAGCTGCGCTGAGCCCGCCTCGGACATGAGGCAAGGATGACACGCTGCGCCGCCACGCCTTCCCCGGGGTGGCGGCGCCTTGCCTTTCATCAGGGTTTACTTCCTTCAGGCAGGCTTGCTCGGTGCCTTTTGGCTGAGTCTTTCACTGAAGTCTTTCGGCCAAGTCTTTCACTCAAGCCCCTCATTCACGTTCTTCAAGGAAGCACTTCATGGCCAGTCTTCTCTCTTCCCGTTCGCGCCTCTCTCGGCGCCGGTACGCCTCAGGCTTCACGCTGACGGAGATCATGATCGTGATCGTCATCGTCGGTATTCTCGCGGCGATCGCCTACCCGAGCTATCAGGACCAGGTGATCCGCTCGCGTCGTGCCGATGGGCAGGCGGCACTGATGTCATTGGCCCAGGCCCAGGAGCGCTACATGGCGCGTTGCGGCGGCTACGCGACCAGCATCGCCGGCGACAGTGATTGTGATGAGGAAGGACTGGGGCGTGCCACCGAGTCGCCGGAAGGCTATTACGCCCTGAGCCTGGAGGATGGTGCCACGACCACCCGCTTCACTCTCATCGCGACCGCGGTGGCGCCTCAGAGCGCCGATGCCGACTGCCCCGCGCTGACCCTCACCAATACCGGTGTCCGCGATACGACCGGCGATGGCGATTGCTGGTAGCCGTGAAGCGCTCGGCTCTGCACGATGCTGGGGACTCTGTTCAATGCTGGAGGCTCTGCTCAATGCTGGAGGCTCTGCGCAATGCTGGATTGCACGCGGCTCGCTTGCACCGCCTTGCGGGCGGCGTATTCTTGATCCCTTTCCCGGGCTGATGGCAGGAGCGAACAGGCGTGAATGACTTTGTGGTGGTAGGCGGTGGCGTGATCGGCATGCTGACCGCGCTGGAGCTGGCGGATGGCGGTGCCGAGGTCACGCTGGTCGAGCGAGGCCAGTGTGGGCGTGAGGCGTCATGGGCGGGCGGCGGTATCGTCTCGCCGTTGTATCCGTGGCGTTATAGCGCGCCGATCTCGCGCCTGTCTGCCTGGTCGGAAGGCTTCTACCCCACGCTGGCCGAGCGCCTGATCGAGACCACCGGCATCGACCCCGAATATCGCCAGCAGGGCCTGCTGTACCTGAATGTCGAGGATGCCGAGCAGGCACTGGCCTGGTCTCGGGAATATGCCAAGCCGCTGACGCGCGTGGACGCCGACTTCGTCTATGACAAGGCTCCGGCGGTCGCGCCCGGTTGCGAGTCGGCATTGTGGATGCCGACGCTGGGCAGCATCCGCAATCCGCGTCTGGGCAAGTCACTGCGCGCCGCGCTCGACGCTCACCCGCGCGTGCGCCTGCTGGAGAATGTCGCGGTGCAGGGCATTCTGCTGCAGGACGACACCGCCATTGGCGTGCAGACCGCCAATTCAGTGCTGTCTGCCGGGCAGGTCGTGGTCTGCGGTGGTGCCTGGAGTCGAGAGATTCTGAGTGAGGCGGGGCTTGCGCTGCCGGTACGGCCGGTACGCGGCCAGATGGTGTTGTTCAAGGCCCCCAAGGGGCTGGTGGAGCGCGTGGTGCTCAAGAATGGACGCTACGTGATACCGCGGGGCGATGGCCGCATCGTGGCCGGCTCGACGCTGGAGGAGGTCGGCTTCGACAAGGCGACCACCGCCGAGGCGCGCGAGTCACTGATCAAGAGCGCCTGCGAGATCATTCCCGCGCTGGCGGAGTGTGAGGTCGAGCACCACTGGGCGGGACTGCGCCCCGGTTCGCCGACCGGTACGCCCTTCATCGGTGCCGTGCCTGAACGCCGCCACCTGCACGTCAATGCCGGCCATTACCGCAATGGGCTGGTACTGGCGCCGGCCTCGACCCGCCTGCTGGCGGATCAACTGCTCGGGCGCACGCCGATCATCGACCCCGCGCCTTACCAGCCCGAGACCCTGCTGGCCGAGATCGCTACGCTGGATGCGTCGTCAGATGCCGGTGAGACCCGCTGGGCCTGAGTATTTTCGTGTTGTCTTTCGCCATCGAGCGCTTCGCCTCGGTGGCGAATCATTTGCGCGGTCCTTCGTCGAGGAAGTGCTGCTGGTGTTTTTGGCAGCAGAAGTGCAGCGCCTCATGGCGGATGGCGTCATTTTCCGGCAGATGCAGGTCGCAGTAGGCGCAGCGCACCATGTTCTGCGCCTCGCGTTCGGCGGGGCTGTCGTTGCCGTAGTCGTCCTGGCTCAGCTTCCATTGGCGATACATGCGGTAAAGGCGCAGGCCGGCCCAGAACAGGGCGACGAAAACCAGCAGACGGATGATCAACAGGCTCATTCCTATATGACTCCCAGATGAGGCGGCGCGCGTGGCTTTTGCCAGCGGCGCGACCTTGCGGGACAATGGCGGCCAACATGATGACAGGTGGGCCGGTGCACGGCTCAGTGATCTGAGCCAGATGTCTGGCCACAGTGTACTGGCCCCTTATCGAACCGCCAATCGAGAGATCCTTACCGCATGCAAGATCTGACTCTGGTGATGGCCCAGCTCGACCCGCTGGTCGGTGATATTCCCGGCAACACTGCGCGTGCCATCGAATCGGTGCGTGAAGCGAGTCTTGAGCACAAGGCCGATGTCGTAGTGCTGCCCGAGTTGTGTCTGACCGGCTACCCGCCGGAAGACCTGCTGCTGCGCGAGTCCATGGAATCCCGCCTCGAGGAGGCGCGCGCCCAGATGGCGAAGAAGGTCGCGCCCGGCGTGATGGTCATCGTCGGCTACCCCGGCATGCGTGACGGCAAGCGTTACAACCTGGCCGGCGTGCTCAAGGATGGTGAGTGGATCGCCGAGTATGCCAAGCAGGCCTTGCCCAACTATCAGGTCTTCGATGAGCAGCGCTATTTCACGCCGGGCAGCGAGCCGTGTGTGGTCGAGTGCCGTGGTGCTCGCCTGGGCATCGTCATCTGCGAAGACCTGTGGGACGGCGCGCCGATCCGTCAGGCGCGCGATGCCGGTGCCGAGATTCTCGTCAGCCTCAACGCCTCGCCCTATCACCTGGAGAAGCCGGCCGAGCGCAATCAGCTGTTCGCCGAGCGGGCAGCCGAGGTCAATTGCCCGCTGGTCTACGTCAATCAGATCGGCGGTCAGGATGAGCTGGTCTTCGACGGGGGCTCTGCCGCCATCGATGCCGACGGCAAGACCTGCGTGCAGGCGCCGTGGTGGGATGTCGGCCTGATGCCGGTGCAGTTCCTCAAGGCAGAGGGTGGCAACTGGGTGCCGCAGAGTGGCGAGATCGCCGAGCTGCTGTCGCCGGAGGAGTCACTCTACTGTGCGCTGGTCACCGGGCTGCGTGACTACGTCAACAAGAGCGGCTTCAAGGGGGTGGTGCTGGGGCTTTCCGGGGGCATCGATTCCGGCCTGTCGCTGGCCATCGCCGTCGATGCGCTGGGCGCGGAGCGAGTACACGCCGTGATGATGCCGTATCACTACACCGCGGACATCTCCAAGGAAGACGCCGCCGAGCAAGCCAGGCTGCTGGGCGTGAATTACGAGGTGATGCCCATCGCGCCGATGGTCGAGGCCTTCACCGAGACCCTGGCGGAGAGCTTCGCCGGCAGCGAGCGCGATACCACCGAGGAGAACCTGCAGTCGCGGTGCCGTGGCGTGCTGCTGATGGCCATCTCCAACAAGAAGGGCCTGATGGTGCTGACCACCGGCAACAAGAGCGAGATGGCGGTGGGTTACGCCACGCTCTACGGCGACATGGTCGGCGGCTACAACGCGCTCAAGGATGTCTACAAGAGCTGGGTGTTCCGTCTCGCCAACTGGCGCAACACCATGGGCCCGGCGATTCCGGAGCGCGTCATCACGCGCCCGCCGTCCGCCGAGCTCGCCGAAGACCAGCTCGACAGCGATTCGCTGCCGGACTACGACACCCTGGATGCGATTCTCACCCACTACATCGAGGGTGACATGAGCGCCGAGGCGATCATCCGCTCAGGCTTCGAGGAAGAGGATGTCTATCGCGTGGTGCGTCTGGTCGACCGTACCGAGTACAAGCGTCGTCAGGCACCGGTAGGCGTGCGCGTCACGCCGCGCGGCTTCGGGCGGGATCGTCGCTACCCGATCGTCAATGGCTGGGTGGCCGGCGAATGACGGATTGCGGATTCTTTGCGCAAGACGCTGAAAACGCCTGAATCCGACGATTCTGGCCATGCTGGCAGCACGAAAAAGCCCGTGATCGATGATCACGGGCTTTTCGATGGTGACGCCTGCCGGTCGTCAGACCGTCAGGTCGTCAGCCTTCACGTAACGCGGCTCGAAGGTACGGCCATCCAGACGTTCGTTGTCCGGATCATTCTGGATCAGCACCTTGAGCGTCTCGCTGGCACGGTCACGCAGACCGAGGCCCAGATAGCCCTCGACCATCACGGCCAGCGCATCGCGGGTGGCAGGAGTGTTAGGGTAGTGCTCAATGACCCACTCACCCCGCTTCACGGCAGCCAGATAGGCCTGCTTGCGCAGGTAGAAATCGGCTGTCTGCAGCTCGCCGCGCGCCAGTACGTTGCGCAGATAGATGATGCGCTGACGGGAATCTGCCGCGTAGGTGCTGTTGGGGAAGCGACGTACCAGCTCACCGAAGTCGACGTAGGCATCGCGTGTCGCGCCCAGGTCACGCTTGGAAATATCGATCAGATCGAGGGATTCCAGGCTGAAACGACCCGCGCTGTACGCTGCCAGTCCACGCATGTAGTAGGCATAATCGACCTGCGGGTGATCGGGGTGCAGGCGAATGAAACGGCTGGCCGCGGCGCGTGCCGCCTCCCAGTTGTCGACCTGGTAATAGGCGTAGATCAGCTCCAGCTGCGACTGTTCGGCGTAGCTGCCGAACGGGAAGCGAGTATCCAGGGCTTCAAGTTGTTGCACAGCGGAGTTGAAGCGGCTGGTATCCAGGGAAACCTGGGCCTGACGATACAGGTCCTGCTCCTGAAGATCCGGTGCCGGCTCGTTGGACGCACAGCCAGCCAGCAAGGTGCTGGCCAGGGCGAGGGCAGTCAAGGGAAGGGCGCGCATCGGTTTCCTCATCTCGGGCAATCCATGGCGGGCATGCTAGAATCCGCCGATCCGCACTCACTATAAAGCAAAGGCCCTTTCGTGCGAAACGGCCTCAGAGAGCAATATGGCAGACACCATCAACCGCGAAGAGCGGATCCCGGAGGCGATGATTGGCATGCGCCTTGATCAGGCCTGCGCCGAGATCTTCTCCGACTATTCCCGCGAGCGTCTCAAGCACTGGATCAAGACCGGTGCGCTGACCCTCGACGGTGCCGCCGTCAAACCCCGCGAGAAGGTCTATGGCGGTGAACGTCTGGCCCTGACCGCCGAGCTTGAAGAAGAAGTCAGCCACGAGCCGGAAGATATCGAGCTCGAGATCGTCTATGAAGACGACGACGTGCTGGTCATCAACAAGGAGCACGGCATGGTCGTGCACCCGGGCGCGGGTAACCACGATGGCACGCTGCTCAACGCCATCCTGCATCATTGTCCGGGCAATTCCATGATGCCGCGTGCCGGCATCGTGCACCGTCTCGACAAGGACACCAGCGGACTGATGGTGGTGGCCAAGTCATTGACCGCCCAGGCGGACCTGGTCGAGCAGCTGCAGGCCCGTACCGTGTCGCGCGAGTACGATGCCGTCGTCACGGGCGTGCTGACCTCCGGTGCCACCGTGGATGCGCCCATCGGGCGTCACCCCAAGGACCGCAAGCGTCAGGCCGTCACTCACAGTGGCAAGCCGGCGATCACCCACTTCCGCGTGGTGGAGCGCTTCCGGGGGCACACCCATATCCGCTGCAAGCTGGAAACCGGGCGTACCCACCAGATTCGCGTGCACATGGCGCACCAGCGCTATCCGCTGGTCGGAGACCCGGTCTACGGCGGGCGTCTGAAGCTGCCGCCGGGGGCCAGTGACCCGCTCAAGGAGCTGCTGCGTCAGTTCCCGCGTCAGGCACTGCATGCCCGTCGTCTCGCCTTCATCCACCCGATCACGGGCAAGGAAGTCGAATTCCGCGCCGAGATGCCGGGCGACATGCTGGTGTTGATCGACTATCTCAAGGAAGACATCGCTCGCTGAGGCGGCAGGCTCGCGCGACACGCCGCACAAGGAGAGGTTATGCACGACGAGAGTCTACGCCCGACCCTGATACTGCCGGACTGGCCCGCGCCGAGTCCGGTGCAGGCCTTCGTGACCACGCGTGAGAGCGGCCCCAGCCAGGGGCCGTATGCCGGCTTCAATCCGGCGCTGCATGTCGGCGATGACCCGGCGATGGTGGCGCAGGTGCGCGAGCTGCTCGCGGCGGAGGTCGATGATGGGCGTCCGCTGGCGTGGCTGGATCAGGTGCACGGCACTCAGGTGGTGGATGCCTTCGATGTCTGCCATGGCGAGGACCGGCCGGATGCCCCGCCACGGGCGGATGCCTGTATCAGTACAGGGACCGGGCAGGCCTGTGTGGTGATGACGGCGGACTGCCTGCCGGTGCTGTTCTGTGATCGGCAGGGCACGCGCGTCGGCGTGGCGCATGCGGGTTGGCGCGGGCTGGTCGAAGGCGTGCTGGAAGCCACCATCGAGCGTCTCGGTGATGACCCCGGCGAGCTGATGGCCTGGCTGGGCCCGGCGATCTCCAATGCGCAGTTCGAGGTCGGCCCCGAGGTGCGTGACGCCTTCATCGCGGACTTGCCTGAGGCCGATGACGCCTTCGAGGCCAGCCCCTACCGGCTCGGTCACTACATGGGTGATCTCTACAAGCTGGCACGCCTGCGTCTCGAGCGTGCCGGGGTCGGTCATGTCAGTGGCGGCCACTTCTGTACTGCTTCTGAATCCCGCTTCTATTCCCACCGGCGTGATGATGGCGTGACCGGACGCCTCGCCACGGTGATCTGGCTGCGCTGAGGCGCTGATCAGGGATCTCTGATCGGGACTTGGATCAGCGCATTCCGCCAGCTCGACATGCAGTACCCACAAACGCCCCGCCAACCTGATGTCTCAGGTTGGCGGGGCGCTTCTGTGTCTGGCAATGATGATGGCCGGCGGGGGTAGCCGGAATCTGACCTGGATCAGGCAAATGCCACAACATGCTGCAGCGCGGCGAATCCTGCCTTGAAAGCCGTGCACCAGCCCCCATCTTGAGAGTCAGATACGAAATGTTACAGGCGAAGCTCCTGAGAAAAGGAGTACCGCCATGACTCTCAGGAGAAGGCACCATGCGCATCGACAAACTCACCAGCAAGCTGCAGAACGCTCTGGCGGATGCCCAGTCGCTCGCCGTCGGGCGAGGTCACAATGAAATTCACCCGCAGCATCTGCTGCTGGCACTGCTGGAAGACCGCGATGGCGGTCTCAAGGCACTGGTCAACAAGGCGGGCGGCGATGCCACCAGTCTGATGAGCGGCCTCAAGCGCCAGCTGGATGACCTGCCGACCGTGTCCCAGTTCGACGGCAATGTCGCGCCCTCGCAGGCCCTCGGCAAGCTTCTGAATCTGGCCGATCGTGAAGCGCAGAAGCGCGGCGATCAATACATCGCCTCCGAGCTCGCGCTGCTGGCCGCGCTGGAGCTGGGTGGTGATCTCGGCAAGCTGTTCACCTCCTCGGGCATCAAGAAGCCCGCCCTGACGTCCGCCATCGATGCGCTGCGCGGTGGCGAAGCCGTGGGCGATGCCGATGCCGAGAACAATCGTGAGGCGCTCAACAAGTACACCCTGGATCTGACCGAGCGTGCGCGTGATGGCAAGCTCGACCCGGTGATCGGGCGTGACGAGGAAATTCGCCGCACGATCCAGGTGCTGCAGCGTCGCACCAAGAACAACCCGGTGCTGATCGGTGAGCCCGGCGTCGGCAAGACCGCCATCGTCGAGGGGTTGGCCAGCCGTATCGTCAATGGCGAGGTGCCGGAAGGCCTCAAGAACAAGCGCGTGCTGTCTCTCGACATGGGCTCGCTGCTGGCGGGGGCCAAGTTCCGTGGCGAATTCGAGGAGCGCCTCAAGTCGGTGCTGAAGGAGCTGGCGCAGGAAGAAGGCCAGGTCATCCTGTTCATCGACGAGCTGCACACCATGGTCGGCGCGGGCAAGGCCGAAGGCGCGATGGATGCCGGCAACATGCTCAAGCCGGCGCTGGCGCGTGGCGAGCTGCACTGTGTCGGTGCCACCACGCTTGACGAGTATCGCCAGTACATCGAGAAGGACGCCGCGCTGGAGCGCCGCTTCCAGAAGGTGCAGGTCGACCAGCCCAGCGAGGAAGACACCATCGCCATCCTGCGTGGCCTGAAGGAGCGCTACGAGGTGCACCACGGGGTCGACATCACCGACAGCGCCATCATTGCCGCCGCGCGGCTGTCCTCGCGCTACATCACGGACCGCCAGCTGCCGGACAAGGCGATCGACCTGATCGATGAGGCCGCGTCACGCATCCGCATGGAACTGGATTCCAAGCCGGAGGAGATGGACCGTCTCGACCGCCGACTGATCCAGCTCAAGATGGAGCGTGAAGCGCTCAAGAAGGAAACCGACGAGGCGGCGCTCAAGCGTCTCGGGGCGCTTGAGGACCAGATCTCGGAGCTGGAGCGGGAATACGCCGACCTCGATGAGGTCTGGAAGGCCGAGAAGTCCAGCATTCAGGGCGCGGCCCAGTTCAAGGCCGAGCTGGAGCAGGCGCGTATCGATCTGGAGCAGGCACGCCGCGCCGGCGACCTCAGCCGCATGTCGGAACTGCAATACGGCGTGATTCCGGGGCTCGAGAAGCAGATCAGCGAAGCCGGCGAAGGCGAGGCGGATACCTCCGCCCACGTGCTGCTGCGCTCCAATGTCACCGAGGAGGAGATTGCCGAGGTCGTCTCGCGCTGGACCGGCATTCCGGTCGCCAAGATGCTCGAAGGCGAGCGTGACAAGTTGCTGCGCATGGAAGAGGCGCTGCACGAGAAGGTGATCGGCCAGGACGAGGCGGTGATCGCGGTGTCCAATGCGGTGCGTCGCTCACGCGCTGGGCTGTCCGATCCGAATCGTCCCAACGGCTCCTTCCTGTTCCTCGGTCCGACCGGTGTCGGCAAGACGGAGCTCTGCAAGTCACTGGCCAACTTCCTGTTCGACACCGAAGAGGCGATGGTGCGCATCGACATGTCCGAGTTCATGGAGAAGCACTCCGTGGCTCGCTTGATCGGCGCGCCTCCCGGTTATGTCGGCTATGAAGAGGGCGGCTATCTGACCGAGGCCGTGCGCCGCAAGCCGTACTCCGTGCTGCTGCTCGACGAGGTCGAGAAGGCGCATCCGGATGTCTTCAACATCCTGCTGCAGGTGCTGGAAGATGGCCGCCTGACCGACGGTCAGGGACGTACCGTCGACTTCCGCAACACCGTGATCGTGATGACCTCCAATCTGGGCTCGGAAATGATCCAGCGCATGAGCGGCCTCAATGGCGAGCTGGCGGAAGACGAGGGCAGCACGGAAAGTGTCGACGAGCGTGCCGAGCGCAAGGCGGCCTTCCAGTACGACGACATGAAGACGGCGGTGATGGAAGTCGTCGGCAATCACTTCCGCCCGGAGCTGATCAACCGCATCGATGAAGTGGTCGTGTTCCACGCGCTGGGACAGGCGCAGATCGCCTCCATCGCGGGCATCCAGCTTGAGCGTCTCAAGGCGCGTCTGGCCGAGCGTGATCTCGGCTTCGAGATCACCGACCCGGCGATGGCGTTGCTGGCCAAGGCCGGCTTCGATCCGGTCTATGGCGCTCGCCCGCTCAAGCGCGCCATCCAGAGCCGCATCGAGAACCCGCTGGCCCAGGCCCTGCTGGGCGGTGACTTCGTGCCCGGTGACGTCATCCATGTCGGCGAAGAGGGCGGGGAGTTGACCTTCACGCGCTGATTCGCACGCCCGTGAGTGACGCCCCACCGTGACGGAAGCACGCCCTTCCGCTTGCGGTGGGGCGTTTTCGTGTCTGCCGCCTGGGCGCAAAAAGACAACCCGGCGTGAGGCAGGCTGAAATTCACGAAGCAGAAAATTGCGAATTTATCGCTATTGGTGAGGTTTTACGCACGCTTATGGCCGGATTCGTTGTTATAGGTGTGGCATTTGGCGCAGGCGGCGCACACTGGCGTAAGGTTGAGTTGACAGCCCCTTGCGGCTGTTGGACTCTTGACCATTCCTGATTGCGGGCGCGGCCATTCGGGCGACCCTCGAAGCGCCGCGTGAAGGACAGACGCTGAGTCGCTGTCCGCCTGTCAAAGGATACGCCGGTCCGGGTACGCCAACCGTACCGACCGGCCATCAGCCCCGACCGCATCCAACCGATGCGACAAGAGTGCAGGCCCTAACCGGGCCGCAGACGCCAGGGTTTGGCATCAGGTGCCGCAATTTCTGCGGTAGCGACATTCAGGTCGCACTCGATCCGGCTTGCGCATTGCCGCCGGACGCACTCGAGACCTCCAGGGGAGAATAACCAAGTGGAATTGCTTTCCGGCGCTGACATGATCGCCCGCGCCCTGCATGACGAGGGCGTGGATTATATTTACGGCTATCCCGGTGGAGCGGCGCTGCATATCTATGACGCCCTGTTCCGCCAGGACAAGGTCCAGCACATTCTGGTCCGTCACGAGCAGGCCGCGACCCACGCCGCCGATGGTTACGCGCGCGCCTCCGGCAAGCCGGGTGTGGTGCTGGTCACCTCAGGCCCGGGCGCGACCAACGCTGTCACCGGCATCGCCACGGCCTACATGGACTCGATCCCCATGGTCGTGCTGTGTGGTCAGGTCGCCAGCCACCTGATCGGTGAAGACGCCTTCCAGGAAACCGACATCGTCGGTGTGACTCGCCCGATCGTGAAGCACAGCTTCTCGATCAAGCACCCGAGCGAGATTCCCGAGGTGATCAAGAAGGCCTTCTATCTGGCCTCCAGTGGTCGCCCGGGGCCGGTCGTCATCGATATCCCGAAGGACATGACCGCCCCGACCGAACGCTATGAGTACAGCTACCCCAAGAAGGTACGCATGCGCTCCTATAGCCCGGTCACCCGTGGCCACAGTGGCCAGATCAAGAAAGCCGTCGAGCTGATGCTCAAGGCACGTCGCCCGCTGTTCTTCACCGGCGGTGGTGTGGTGTCCGGGCGTGCCAGCGAAGCGCTGACTGACCTGGTGCGCCGCCTCAACTTCCCGATCACCACCTCGCTGATGGGCATCGGTGCCTACCCGCAGGGCGATCGGCAGTGTCTGGGCTGGCCCGGCATGCACGGCTCCTACGAGTCGAACAATGCCATGCACCACACCGATCTGATCATCTGCATCGGTGCGCGCTTCGATGACCGCGTGACCAACAACACCTCGAAGTTCTGCCCGACGGCCAAGATCATCCACGTCGACATCGATCCGAGCTCGGTCTCCAAGACCGTGCGCGCCGATGTGCCTATCGTCGGTCCGGCCGATGCCGTGATCAACGAGATGATCAGTCTCGTGCAGGGTCGCGAGCTGGCCAATCCTGATGCACTGGAGGCCTGGTGGTCCCAGATCGATGGCTGGCGTGCCGAGCGTGAAGGCAAGCTGTATGAGCCGTCCGCCCCGGGTGAGCCGCTCAAGCCGCAGCAGGTGGTGGAAGCCGTGCACCGCGCGACGCGTGGTGAAGCTTTCGTCGCCACCGATGTCGGTCAGCACCAGATGTTCGCCGCCCAGTACTACAAGTTCCAGCGCCCCAACCGCTGGATCACCTCCGGTGGTCTGGGCACCATGGGCTTCGGCTTCCCGGCGGCCATGGGCATCAAGATGTCCTACCCGGAAGACGATGTGGTGCTGTTCACCGGTGAGGGCAGCTTCCAGATGATGATGCAGGAGTTCTCGACCTGTAAGCAGTACGGGATCGGGGTCAAGATCATCAACCTCAACAACCAGTCGCTGGGCATGGTGCGTCAGTGGCAGGACCTGAACTACAAGTCCCGTCACTCGCATTCCTATATGGAGTCGCTGCCTGACTTCGTGCAGCTGGCGGGTGCCTATGGCTTCCGTGCCATCAAGGTGCACACGGTGGAGGAGCTCGAGCCTGCGCTGGAAGAAGCCTTCCGCAACAAGGACGAGCTGGTGTTCCTCGACATCTATGTCGACCCGCGTGAACACGTCTACCCGATGCAGGTGCCTCTCGGCTCCATGCGTGACATGCTGCTTACGAAGACGGAGCGGACCTGATGCGCCATATCATCTCCATTCTGATGGAAAACGAACCGGGCGCGCTGTCACGGGTCGTCGGCCTGTTTTCACAGCGCAACTTCAACATCGAGACCCTCAACGTGGCCCCGACCGAAGACGCGACCCTTTCTCGTCTGACCGTCACCACGGTCGGTGAAGATCGCGTCATCGAGCAGATCACCAAACACCTCAACAAGCTGGTGGATGTGGTCAAGCTGGTGGATCTCACCGAGGGCAGCCACATCGAGCGCGAGCTGATGCTGGTCAAGGTCAAGGCGTTGGGCGCCCAGCGTGACGAGATCAAGCGCACGGCGGACATCTTCCGTGCCCAGATCGTCGACATCACGCCGAGCCTCTACACCATCCAGATCACCGGCGACGGTGGCAAGCTGGATGCCTTCCTGGCGGCGATGCAGCCGGTAGGCGTGCTGGAAGTGGCACGTACCGGTGTCTCCGGCATTGCCCGCGGTGAGAAGGTATTGAGCCTGTAAGACGGTGGTGGTGGAATCGCAAGACAAGAACGGCGCCCCTCGGGGCGCCGTTTTCGTTGGCTCGCTATCAGGTATCAGTCAGCGGGGCGCTGCGGCGAGCCGGGCAGTTGCTCCCACAACGCGCGCACCAGCGGATGTCGCAGGCGTTTTTCCTGTACGCACAGGCCGACCTTGTAGGGGGTCAGCGGCGGATCGACATCAAGGATGCGCACCTGGTCGGCCAGCGGCGAATTGTCGAGCACGATCTGCGGCACCACGCCGATCCCGAAGCCCAGTCCGACCATGCTGACGATGGCCTCGTTGCCGGCGACCTGGGCATACAGGCGCGGCTTGATGCCGCGTGTGTGGCACCAGGCATCGAAGCGCTCGCGCGCCAGGCCGGTCTCCGACAGGATCATCGGCACGCGCGTCCAGTCGATGTGGTCGTCGCCCGCCGCCGAATCGTCCGCCTCGCCGATGCCTTCCAGTTGCTGGCCGGGGCCATCACGACGCGGGGCAATGAAGCGCAGTGGCGACTCGGCGAAGTCGGTGAAGGCGAGACGGGAAGGCAGCACGTCGGGGCGCGCGGCGATCGCCAGGTCCTCGTGCCCCATCAGGACACGCTCCAATGCCACGGCGGGGTCGCCGGTATGCAGCTTGAGCTCCACATGCGGATGGCGGGCACGGAAGGTGGCCAGAATCTCGTAGAGAAAGCTGTAGCTGGCGGTCACCGAGCAATACAGGGAGAGCTCGCCGCGCAGCTCATCGCTGTCTTCCAGCAGTGACTGGCGAATGTCATCCCATTGACTCAGGAGTTCGCGAGCATGACGACGGAAGCGTTCACCCGCCGGTGTCAGCGCGACGCTGCGGTTGTCGCGTTCGAACAGGCTGACGCCCAGCTCTTCCTCCATGGCCCGGATGGCGCGTGACAGGGCAGAGGCGCTCAGGTGGCAGGCTGTGCTGGCGCGCCCGAAATGCAGCGTTTCGGCGAGGGTCAGGAATTGCTTGAGTTGACGATTGTCCATGCCGGAGTCCGCTGTCGGTGAGTGCTGAAGGCGGAAATGCCTTGTGTTGCGCAATATGGCATATGATGGTGCAAATATAGCATTTTACGCAATGTCGAGGTGCAGGTAAGGTGGACTCATCGCCGCGCAGGAGGAGGACGGCAGACCTTGATCCAAGGCGCACGACCTCCCCAGGACGCAGAGCGGCCGAGACAGATGGCCGTCGGCGCTGGACACTGTCATACGCCTTTCCCTCGCGGGAAGGGTCGCAAGAACAACAGACACTCTTTCAAGATCTCACGCCATCCCGCTGACGGGGTGAGCCGCCAGGAGCAATGACGATGAAACTCTATTACGACAAGGATTGTGACCTCTCCCTCATCCAGGGCAAGAAAGTGGTCATCCTCGGTTACGGTTCCCAGGGCCACGCCCACGCGAACAACCTGAAGGAATCCGGCGTCGACGTCACCGTAGCCCTGCGTCGCTCTTCCTCCAGCTGGGCCAAGGCCGAAGCGGCTGGCCTGAAGGTTGCCGAAGTCGAGGAAGCGGTCAAGGCTGCCGACCTGGTCATGATCCTGGCGCCGGACGAGAACCAGAAGGCCATCTACGAGAACCAGGTGGAACCGAACCTGAAGCAGGGCGCGACCCTGGCCTTCGCTCACGGCTTCAACGTCCACTACAACCAGGTCGTGCCGCGTGCTGACCTCGACGTCATCATGATCGCGCCGAAGGCACCGGGTCACACCGTGCGTTCCGAGTTCGTGAAGGGCGGCGGTATCCCGGACCTGATCGCCATCCACCAGGATGCGACTGGCCAGGCCAAGGACATCGCACTGTCCTACGCGGCAGGCGTCGGCGGCGGTCGTACCGGCATCATCGAGACCACCTTCAAGGACGAGACCGAAACCGATCTGTTCGGTGAGCAGGCTGTCCTGTGTGGTGGCGCGGTCGAGCTGGTCAAGATGGGCTTCGAGACCCTGACCGAAGCGGGCTACGCACCGGAGATGGCCTACTTCGAGTGTCTGCACGAGCTCAAGCTGATCGTCGACCTGATGTACGAAGGCGGCATCGCCAACATGAACTACTCCATCTCCAACAATGCGGAGTATGGCGAGTACGTGACCGGCACCGAAGTCATCAACGAGCAGTCCCGTGTCGCCATGCGCAATGCACTCAAGCGCATCCAGAGCGGTGAATATGCCAAGATGTTCATCCAGGAAGGCAACACCAACTACCCGTCCATGACGGCCCGTCGTCGCCAGAACGCCGAGCATCCGATCGAGCAGACTGGTGAGAAGCTGCGCGGCATGATGCCGTGGATCACTGCCAACCAGCTGGTCGACAAGTCACGCAACTGATCCTGGCTATTGGGTCCGGCGTGAAATGAGCGGGGCGCTCTCCATCAGGAGGGCGCCCCGCTTGCGTTGTTGCTCTATAAGCGCTATCGAATGGGAGAGGGAAGTGACAGTCGACGGTGAGGCCGCTAGGGTGTCACCACTATTCGCGCTCACTGGCAGGTGTAGAATGTGGTTACCCTGCCACGACGAGGCATGATGCAAGGAATCCCATGACTGACGAAAATCGACATCCCGGCGCAGAAGAAGCCCCCGAAGCACAGACACGCCGCAGCAGTTCAGTGCTGGACAAGGTAGTGGAGGAGTTCACCGACGACAGCGAAGTCGTGGAAGAAGCCATCGAGGACGGCAAGCCCGTTCGTCGGCGTGGCATCTATCTGCTGCCCAACCTGTTCACCACCTCCGCGCTGTTCTCCGGCTTCTTCGCTGTGGTGTGTGCGCTGAACGGGGAGTTTGCCAACGCCTCCATCGCCATCTTCGTCTCGATGGTGCTCGACGGCCTGGACGGTCGTGTGGCGCGCCTGACCAACACCCAGAGCGCCTTCGGCGCCGAGTACGACAGCCTCGCGGACATGCTGTCCTTCGGCGTGGCGCCGGCGCTGGTCACCTTCAGCTGGATTCTGCAGGATGTCGGCAAGATCGGCTGGATCGCCGCCTTCGTCTACGTGGCAGGCGCTGCGCTGCGTCTGGCGCGCTTCAACGTCCAGATCGGCTCCACCGACAAGAAGTGGTTCATCGGTCTGCCGAGTCCGGCAGCGGCGGCACTCGTGGCCGGCTGCGTATGGACCATGCACAACTTCGACGCCGAGACCTTCGCCTTCAAGTCGCTGATGGTCTTCGTGGTCGCGGCTGCCGGTATCCTGATGGTGTCGAACATTCGCTACTACAGCTTCAAGGAAATCGACCTCAAGGGGCCGGTACCCTTCGTGGCGCTGCTCGCTATCGTGCTGGCCTTCGTGGTCATCTCGCTGGAGCCGTCCGTGATGCTGCTGGGCCTGTTCGGTTGCTATGTCGCCAGTGGCCCGATCATGGCGCTGGGGCGCAAGCTGCGCGGTAACAAGTAAGCGTCAGCTGTCAGCAATGTGATGATCGATATTCGGCCCCGCCATTCCTGGCGGGGCCGAATGCGTTTCTGGCCGGGAGAAGATGTCAGCAAGCAACGGCGCGACGAGGACAAGAAGAAAAGAGAAGCAGTATGAGGAGGGGAGAGAAAGGCAGAGCAGAGATGTCACCCGTATGTCCCGAGAATGACAATCTCTTGAAAAAGCCCTTGCCCTCACGGCGGTTCGTGCGTAAAGTACGCATCCGCTGCCGGGGACGCATGGCGTTACCAGCGGTGAAAGAAGTTTGCAGGTGATTGTTTTGCTTGATGTTTTTGAAGCCCGCTTCGAATTCATCGATTGACAATCCCGGGCGATTCGCTAGAATACGTCGCACTCCTTACGGAACAGGTGATCGAGCAACGCTCCTCACCGCTTGATGATGCTTAGAGGCAGTCGACTGACTCATCATCAAGTGCTTGACTTCTCAAGCGTTCCAAGTAGAATATGCCTCCTCGCTTAACAGCGACGCTCTTTAAAAATTTGATCAGGTAATTCGTGTGAGCGCTTGCCGATGAGTGGTGACAAGGTCACCAAATATCGGAGCAAGCCTCTCACGAGAAGTTTGACTCTGAACCAAGTTTGGTCTGCTTAACAGACTATCAAGCTTTCAACTGAAGAGTTTGATCATGGCTCAGATTGAACGCTGGCGGCAGGCTTAACACATGCAAGTCGAGCGGAAACGATCCTAGCTTGCTAGGAGGCGTCGAGCGGCGGACGGGTGAGTAATGCATGGGAATCTGCCCGATAGTGGGGGACAACCTGGGGAAACTCAGGCTAATACCGCATACGTCCTACGGGAGAAAGCAGGGGATCTTCGGACCTTGCGCTATCGGATGAGCCCATGTCGGATTAGCTTGTTGGTGAGGTAATGGCTCACCAAGGCGACGATCCGTAGCTGGTCTGAGAGGATGATCAGCCACACTGGGACTGAGACACGGCCCAGACTCCTACGGGAGGCAGCAGTGGGGAATATTGGACAATGGGCGAAAGCCTGATCCAGCCATGCCGCGTGTGTGAAGAAGGCCTTCGGGTTGTAAAGCACTTTCAGCGAGGAAGAACGCCTTGGGACTAATACTCCCGAGGAAAGACATCACTCGCAGAAGAAGCACCGGCTAACTCCGTGCCAGCAGCCGCGGTAATACGGAGGGTGCAAGCGTTAATCGGAATTACTGGGCGTAAAGCGCGCGTAGGTGGCTAAGTCAGCCAGGTGTGAAAGCCCCGGGCTCAACCTGGGAACGGCATCTGGAACTGCTTGGCTAGAGTGCAGGAGAGGAAGGTAGAATTCCCGGTGTAGCGGTGAAATGCGTAGAGATCGGGAGGAATACCAGTGGCGAAGGCGGCCTTCTGGACTGACACTGACACTGAGGTGCGAAAGCGTGGGTAGCAAACAGGATTAGATACCCTGGTAGTCCACGCCGTAAACGATGTCAACTAGCCGTTGGGTCCCTTGAGGACTTAGTGGCGCAGCTAACGCAATAAGTTGACCGCCTGGGGAGTACGGCCGCAAGGTTAAAACTCAAATGAATTGACGGGGGCCCGCACAAGCGGTGGAGCATGTGGTTTAATTCGATGCAACGCGAAGAACCTTACCTACCCTTGACATCCAGAGGACTTTCCAGAGATGGATTGGTGCCTTCGGGAACTCTGAGACAGGTGCTGCATGGCTGTCGTCAGCTCGTGTTGTGAAATGTTGGGTTAAGTCCCGTAACGAGCGCAACCCCTATCCTTATTTGCCAGCGAGTAATGTCGGGAACTCTAAGGAGACTGCCGGTGACAAACCGGAGGAAGGTGGGGACGACGTCAAGTCATCATGGCCCTTACGGGTAGGGCTACACACGTGCTACAATGGCAAGTACAAAGGGTTGCAATACTGCGAAGTGGAGCCAATCCCATAAAGCTTGCCTCAGTCCGGATTGGAGTCTGCAACTCGACTCCATGAAGTCGGAATCGCTAGTAATCGTGGATCAGAATGCCACGGTGAATACGTTCCCGGGCCTTGTACACACCGCCCGTCACACCATGGGAGTGGACTGCACCAGAAGTGGTTAGCCTAACCTTCGGGAGGGCGATCACCACGGTGTGGTTCATGACTGGGGTGAAGTCGTAACAAGGTAGCCCTAGGGGAACCTGGGGCTGGATCACCTCCTTATCGACACTGTCTACTGCTCGCGGCAAGTGCTCACAACGAATTACCTGATCTTATTGCTGGCTTAGCCGGCAGTGGCAAGCGTGCTCAACAAAGCGCGCTTCTCACTGTTCTCTGAACAGCCGCTCTTTAACAATGTGAATCATGCTGACGATAGATATGTGCGCCAAGCGCATGTCTATCAAAACGATATGTCGGAGAGGTCCGACAGATTCGTAATCCTTGACAGACCCCTTGGGGTTATATGGTCAAGCGATTAAGCGCATACGGTGGATGCCTTGGCAGCCAGAGGCGATGAAGGACGTGATAGCCTGCGATAAGCGTTGGCGAGGTGGCAAATACCCTGCGACCCAACGATTTCCGAATGGGGAAACCCACTCACCATCAGGTGAGTATCTATAGGCCAATACATAACCTATAGAGGCAAACCCGGGGAACTGAAACATCTAAGTACCCGGAGGAAAAGAAATCAACCGAGATTCCCCAAGTAGCGGCGAGCGAACGGGGACCAGCCCTTAAGCGTGACAACTGACAGACGAACAAGCTGGGAAGCTTGACGATACAGGGTGATAGTCCCGTAGTCGAAGTCTGAGTCACGTGAAATCGAGTAGGTCGGGGCACGAGAAACCTTGACTGAACATGGGGGGACCATCCTCCAAGGCTAAATACTCCTGGCTGACCGATAGTGAACCAGTACCGTGAGGGAAAGGCGAAAAGAACCCCGGCGAGGGGAGTGAAATAGATCCTGAAACCGTATGCGTACAAGCAGTGGGAGCACCTTCGTGGTGTGACCGCGTACCTTTTGTATAATGGGTCAGCGACTTATATTCTGTGGCGAGCTTAACCGTATAGGGGAGGCGTAGGGAAACCGAGTCTTAACTGGGCGACCAGTCGCAGGGTATAGACCCGAAACCGGGCGATCTATCCATGGCCAGGGTGAAGATTGAGTAACATCAATTGGAGGCCCGAACCCAAGTATGTTGAAAAATGCTGGGATGAGCTGTGGATCGGAGTGAAAGGCTAATCAAGCCCGGAGATAGCTGGTTCTCCTCGAAAGCTATTTAGGTAGCGCCTCACGTATCACCGCTGGGGGTAGAGCACTGTTTCGGCTAGGGGGTCATCCCGACTTACCAACCCGAGGCAAACTCCGAATACCAGTGAGTGCAGCGTGGGAGACACACAGCGGGTGCTAACGTCCGTTGTGAAAAGGGAAACAACCCAGACCGTCAGCTAAGGTCCCAAAATCCTGATTAAGTGGGAAACGATGTGGGAAGGCTCAGACAGCTAGGAGGTTGGCTTAGAAGCAGCCATCCTTTAAAGAAAGCGTAATAGCTCACTAGTCGAGTCGGCCTGCGCGGAAGATATAACGGGGCTAAATCAGGTACCGAAGCTACGGGTTCATCCTTATGGATGAGCGGTAGAGGAGCGTCGTGTAAGCCAATGAAGGTGGATTGAGAAGTCTGCTGGAGGTATCACGAGTGCGAATGCTGACATGAGTAACGATAAGGGGAGTGAAAAACTCCCCCGCCGGAAGACCAAGGTTTTCTGTTCTACGTTAATCGGAGCAGAGTGAGTCGGCCCCTAAGGCGAGGCGGAAACGCGTAGTCGATGGGAAACGGGTTAATATTCCCGTACCGGATGTGGTTGCGATGGGGGGACGAAGAAGGCTAGGTGAGCCAGGCGTTGGTTGTCCTGGTGAAAGCATGTAGGCCGAGGAATCAGGCAAATCCGGTTCCTCTGAGGTCGAGATGCGAGACGAACTGACCACGGTCAGGAAGTCATCGATGCCACGCTTCCAGGAAAAGCCTCTAAGCTTCAGATCACATGCGACCGTACCCCAAACCGACACAGGTGGTCAGGTAGAGAATACCAAGGCGCTTGAGAGAACTCGGGTGAAGGAACTAGGCAAAATGGCACCGTAACTTCGGGAGAAGGTGCACCGGTTCGAGTGAAGGACTTGCTCCGTAAGCTCTTACCGGTCGAAGATACCAGGTGGCTGCAACTGTTTATTAAAAACACAGCACTCTGCAAACGCGCAAGCGGACGTATAGGGTGTGACGCCTGCCCGGTGCCGGAAGGTTAATTGATGGGGTTAGCTCACGCGAAGCTCTTGATCGAAGCCCCGGTAAACGGCGGCCGTAACTATAACGGTCCTAAGGTAGCGAAATTCCTTGTCGGGTAAGTTCCGACCTGCACGAATGGCGTAATGATGGCCACGCTGTCTCCACCCGAGACTCAGTGAAATTGAAATCGCAGTGAAGATGCTGTGTACCCGCGGCTAGACGGAAAGACCCCGTGAACCTTTACTATAGCTTTACACTGGATGCTGATGTTGTCTGTGTAGGATAGCTGGGAGGCTTTGAAACCACGTCGCCAGATGCGGTGGAGCCAACCTTGAAATACCAGCCTGACATCATTGGCGTTCTAACTCAGGTCCGTTATCCGGATCGAGGACAGTGTATGGTGGGTAGTTTGACTGGGGCGGTCTCCTCCTAAAGAGTAACGGAGGAGCACGAAGGTACCCTCAGCACGGTTGGAAATCGTGCATTGAGTGCAAGAGCATAAGGGTGCTTGACTGCGAGACAGACACGTCGAGCAGGTACGAAAGTAGGTTCTAGTGATCCGGTGGTTCTGTATGGAAGGGCCATCGCTCAACGGATAAAAGGTACTCCGGGGATAACAGGCTGATACCGCCCAAGAGTTCACATCGACGGCGGTGTTTGGCACCTCGATGTCGGCTCATCACATCCTGGGGCTGAAGTCGGTCCCAAGGGTATGGCTGTTCGCCATTTAAAGTGGTACGCGAGCTGGGTTTAGAACGTCGTGAGACAGTTCGGTCCCTATCTGCCGTGGGCGTCGGAAGTTTGAGAAGAGCTGCTCCTAGTACGAGAGGACCGGAGTGGACGAACCTCTGGTGTTCGGGTTGTCATGCCAATGGCATTGCCCGGTAGCTACGTTCGGACGGGATAACCGCTGAAAGCATCTAAGCGGGAAGCCCCCTTCAAGATGAGACTTCCCTGAGGCCTTGCGCCTCCTGAAGGGCCCTTGAAGACTACAAGGTTGATAGGCTGGGTGTGGAAGCACAGCAATGTGTTGAGCTAACCAGTACTAATTGCCCGTGAGGCTTGACCATATAACACCCAAGGGGTTTGCTTCGGCAAACGCCGGGATTGCGACAGGATCGAGACATATCGGTCAGCATGATTCATATTGCGAGTCGCGAGGCCAAAAGCCTCGAGACTCAGGCATCGCAAGATGCCACCGTTTCGCCTGACGACCATAGCGAGCGTGAACCACCCGATCCCATGCCGAACTCGGAAGTGAAACCGCTTAGCGCCGATGGTAGTGTGGAGTTTCTCCATGTGAGAGTAGGTCATCGTCAGGCACTTATACCGAACCGCCCCTGTAGCCTTGCTGCAGGGGCGGTTCTCTTTGTGCGCAGGAAAAGTGGTGCTCAGGAAAGAATGCGGCTAGAACAGTTTCTCCCTGCAAGAGTCGCGGAGGGCCGCCCCACGACAGTCATGAAAAGCTCGTCAGGCACTTGTCCCGCACCGCCCCTGTCGCTTTGCTGCAGGGGCGGTGCTGTCTGTGGCAGTGCATAGGGGGTGCAAGGCGCCCTGCTGAGGAAGGGAGGTACGCAGAGATCCGCCTGTGGACAAGCGGAATCTGGGAGCGGCACCTGAATTATCCACAAGAGCTTGGCGAGCATGAGGTGTTTCCTGGGGTAGGCAAGCCTTGCTGAAACCTTGGGTACAGCCGGCTGATGGTGGGGGCTGATCAGGCGTCGCGGGTTCTGCACCTCAGGGTTGCTCATGTTTTTTACGGTCAGGCTGAACTAAAGCTCAATCGGCGACTCTGAGTATGTGAGTTTCGACGTTCCCTTGCTTAGAAACTTGTCTGTGCTATCCCATCAGCAGACTTTTTGCGATCTGGCGCTCCTGCCTTGCAGTCGAGCAGCCTATCCGCCGGTCACTTCCCCAGTGGCCGGTTTTTTTATGCCTGTCATTCTGACGGTGCCTTTGTGGCCTTCGGCGAACTGTTTCGAAGCCTCTGGTGACCCTCTGCAGCGAGACACAAAAAAGCGGCCGGATGAGTGATCATCCGGCCGCTTTGGCGTCTGATGTGGCCCTCACGGAGTGAAGGTCACGTCAGTGAGCAAGGAACGGTTTAGCTGTTCTGCTCGATGCCCTGGATGTGCCAGTCGGCGCCATCACGCAGCTCACGGACCAGGTGCCAGGTCTCGTTGAACTCGTTCTGCTCGCCATTTTCATCCAGCACGCCGTGGAACAGGACCGTCGCTTCCGCCTGCTTGCCAATCTCCTGCACGCTGCCCAGTTCAGCAAACAGACGCACGATCTCGGTACGGTTGTTGGCCGGTTGCTGAGCGCGCTCTTCACGCAACAGATTGTAGAGCTCTGGCGTGACGTACTCCTGAATGCGCGGCAGGTCGTTGTTGTCCCAGGCGCGCTGCAGCGTCATGAAGTGTTCCTTGGCGCCGCCGAGGAACTGCTCCTTGTCGAACCAGGCCGGTTCGCTGGTCGGGGCACCGCCTGTCAGGCCTGCCCCGATACCACCGGCCGGCGCAAGCGACTCGCCTTGCGGCTGATGCGCTTCACGCGCCTGCACATTGCGCGGCTGGTCATCGTGGCGTGTAGAGGAACCACCACCACTACCTGCTGGCCCGCCGCTCGCCATGGCGGCCTTCTTGCGCGCGCTGAGGAACTTGAAGGCGATGAAGGCGATCACCGCGATGATCAGGAAGTCTGTCATGCGCAGACCATCGAAGGCGCCGCCGAAGAACAGCGATGCCAGCAGGCCGCCTGCCAACAGGCCTGCCAGAGGTCCGGCAAACTTGGACAGGCCGCTGGAGGGTTTGGACTTCGCTGCGTTGCTGCTGTTGGTGGCCTTGTTGCTGCCAAACAGTGAGCTGGAGGATTTTCCGCTGTCAGCGGATCGTGAGTAGCTACCGAAACTCTTGCCGCCGCCGAGGCGCTTGGCCTCTGCGTGTTCGACGCTCAGACCGAAGCCGAGCAAGCCGACCATCAGCATGATGAACAGATGGCGCATGTGGGATCTCCTTGGATGCGCTAGCGTGTAAGTGGAAGCTCCATTCTAGCCTTAGAATCGTCGTGGGAGGACCAATGGACGACGAAAAGTCTCAACACCTGATGGCGAGGCGATCCTTGTTGTTGCTGATCGATTTCCAGGCTCGCCTCATGCCGGTTCTGAGTGGCGGAACCGAGGCCATCAACAGTGCCATCTGGCTGGGCGGAATTGCCCAGGCGCTGGAAATTCCCGTCTGGCTGACCGAGCACTGTCCCGACAAGTTGGGCGCAAGTGCTCCGATGACGCATCTACTGAGCGAGCGCACCCGCTGCTTCACCAAGCGCAGTTTCAGTGCGCTGGATGCGCAGGACTTTCGCAAGGCATTGGAGCAGAGTGGCTGTGACCAGTTGGTGATATGTGGTGCCGAGGCGCACGTCTGTGTGATGCAGACCGTGCTGTCCCTGTGTGGCGCAGGCTATCGAGTGGCGCTGGTCGCCGATGGGGTCGCCAGCCGCCGCCCGCGGGAGGCGGCACTGGGAGTGGCCCGCTGCGAGGCCGCGGGCGCCAGTATCGTCAGTGCCGAGATGGTGGCGTATGAATGGCTTGGGTGTGCAGATCACGTCCTGTTCGGCGATATTCATCGCCGTTACCTCAAACCGCGCGCCGCAGAACACCTGACTTTCCCGGGGCTGGGCGAATGAGGTGTGAAGTGACCCGTCGGTCACGTATCAGGCGCGTGCCGCGTCGGCCTCACTGCGCGTGAAGACCAGCGTATCGCCCTCAGAGGCGGCATTGGAGAAGCGATAACCGGCCACGTCGAAGTCCTTGAGGTCTTCGGCTGTCTCGATGTCGTGCTTGAGCATCCAGGCGCTCATCAGGCCGCGTGCACGCTTGGCGTAGAAGCTGATGATCTTGGACTGGCCATTCTTCTCGTCCTTGAACACCGGCGTCACGATGCGGTGGCGGAACCCCTTGGCATCAATGGCCTTGAAGTATTCATTGGAGGCCAGGTTGACCAGTATCGGCGTGCCGCTGTCTTCCACCGCCTGCTCCAGTGCCGGAGTCAGCGTCTTGCGCCAGTAGGCGTAGAGGTCCTTGCCGGCCGGGTTGCTCAGACGCGTGCCCATCTCGAGACGGTACGGCTGGATAAGATCCAGCGGGCGCAGCAGCCCATAGAGGCCGGAGAGAATGCGCAGCTTGTGTTGTGCGCGTTCAAAATCTTCCTCGCTGAACGAATCCGCCGCCATGCCCTGATAGACATCCCCCTGGAAAGCCAGCACCGCCTGTTTGGCGTTATCCGGCGTGAAGGGCGGCTGCCATTCCTGGAAGCGAGCGGCATTGAGGCCGGCCAGCTTGTCGGAGAGCTTCATCAGGCTTGCGATGTCCTGCGGCGACTGCTCGCGCAGGATGTCGATCAGCGGTTGAGCCTGCTCGAGAAAATCGGGTTGGCTATGACGGGAGGTCACGGGGGCGCTGTCGAAATCCAGCGATTTGGCGGGCGAAATCACACTCAGCATGTAGACCTCCTGGCAGGGAAAGGTCTCAGTATATCAGGCAGACAAGATGGCCCCGAGTCCGCCAGGACTATCGGGGCCATAGATTGCACTGCGTGACGCCAGAGGCATCAATAGCGGCGGATCAGGAAGACCCCCGCGAACAGCAGCAACACGCCTGCCACGCGCCCCAGCGAAAGATCATGCTGCGGGAAGGTCGCCCAGCCGAAGTGATCCAGCACTACCGAGGCCGTCAGCTGCCCCGCCAGAAAGGTCGCCATCATGGTGGCAGCGCCCAGCTTGGGCACCAGTATCACGCTGGCCGCGACGAAGAAGGCGCCCAGCAGACCGCCGGTCCAGCTCCACCAGGGGGCCGCTTTCAGGGCGCCGACGCCCGGCATGGGCAGGCGCATGGCCAGCACGATGACGACCAGCGCGATCGAGCCGACCACGAAGCTGACCATGGCAGCCATGAGCGAACTGTGGGTCTGCAGGGCCAGCGTGGAATTGACGCCAGCTTGAATCGGCATCATGGCACCGGCGGCGACAGCCATGAGGATCATGCTCAATTCAGCGGGATTCATGAGGGGTCCTTGGTCACGAGCAGGCCGGTCATGATGACCGGCCTGTCGGGGTTGTGTATCCGTTACGGGTCAGAGGCGATTCAGGGGCACGGGTTGGGCGCGGTGTTGTGGATCATCTCGATCTCGGCCAGCACTTCCTCGCTCAGCTCCACCTCGAGGCTTTTGATGTTGCTTTCCAGCTGGGTCATCGTCGTGGCACCGATGATGTTGCTGGTCAGGAACGGGCGAGTGTTGACGAAGGCGAGGGCCATCTGGGCCGGATTCAGGCCGTGACGGCGGGCGATGTCCACGTAGCAGGCGATGACGTGCTGAGCCGGCTCGGCGTTGTAGCGCTGGAAGCGCTCGAACAGCGTCAGGCGAGCGCCTTCCGGACGGGCGCCGTCCAGATACTTGCCGGACAGGGTGCCGAAGGCCAGCGGCGAGTAGGCCAGCAGGCCGACATCTTCGCGGTGCGCGAACTCGGCCAGGCCCACTTCGAAGCTGCGGTTGACCAGGTTGTACGGGTTCTGGACGCTGGCCACGCGCGGCAGGTTCAGGCGCTCGGCCAGGTTCAGGCACTGCATCACGCCCCACGGCGTCTCATTGGACAGACCCACGGCGCGAATCTTGCCGGCGGTGATCAGCTCGCCGAGTGCCGACAGGCTTTCTTCCAGCGGCGTCATGTCTTCCTCTTCGGTCGGCTGGTAGCCCAGCTTGCCGAAGAAGTTGGTCTTGCGGTCCGGCCAATGCAGCTGATAGAGGTCGATGTAATCGGTGCCCAGGCGACGCAGGTTGTCGTCACAGGCGGCGATGATCTGCTCACGCGTCAGGCGTGAACCACCGCGCAGGTAATCCATGCCCGGGCCGGTGACCTTGGTGGCGATCTTGACCTGATCACGATTGCCGCGTGTCGCCAGCCAGCTGCCGATGTATTCCTCGGTGCGGCCCTGGGTCTCGCCATTCGGGGGCACCGGGTACATCTCGGCGGTATCGATGAAGTCGATGCCAGCGTCTAGCGCACGGTCCAGCTGTTGGTGGGCATCGGCTTCGCTGTTCTGCTCGCCGAAGGTCATGGTGCCAAGGCATAGCAGACTGACGTCGATGCCAGTACGGCCAAGAGCTCTACGTTGCATGCAGGATTCCCCTATCGGGTAGGTGTCAATGTAGCGGGCAGGACGAGTGCTTCCAGCACGCGCGTGGCGCGCGGTTCGCGCGCGTACTTTACCCCAAGGATGGCGCACATATTAGCAGCGTAACAAAAACCCACAAGGCGGGCTTGAGTCCCCCCGATTGCGCGAGTATGCTTGGCGCCCCGCTGTCAGGGGAGCAGTCTTTCTAGGCCGCCCGCAAGGGCAAACTGACAGTGTTGGCAAGGAGAATAGCGTCGCGGGCTCAGGATCGGGCCAGGACACGGCGTCACCCCTCTTATTCTGTATCAAGGTTACTCGTCATGCCGCAGGCCCCAACCCTGATGACTGGACTGAAATACCGCCTGGCGGAGCGTCTGTTCCACGCCTCCTGGCTGTCCGGCTCTCAGCAGAAGCATCGTCTGACCATGCGTCTGTTCAATCACTGCGCCAATGCCGGTCACACCGGTGCGTTGTCATTGTACGGGCACATGCTGTTCCAGCGCGGCAACTCCGCTCAGGAAAAGGCCAAGGGCGCGCGTTTCGTCATCAAGGCCGCGCAGGCCGGCGACGTGCATGCCCAGTATCAGGCGGCGCGTATCTATGAGTATGGCTGTGCCCAGTATCAGAGCGATCCGGCCAAGGCCGTGACCTGGTACGCACGTGCCGCCGAGTGCCGCCATGCTCTCGCGGCCCAGCGCCTGGCGCGTGCCTATCGTGAAGGCTCCCTCGGTCTGGCGGTCTGTCCGCACAAGGCCGAGCAGTGGGAAGCCCACGCCCGCACGGGTGGTGACGCAGACCTGCACTGACCTGATGTACCAGCTGCTGTACTGCCCTCGCTGCCACTGACAACGCCCTCTTCGTGAGGGCGTTGTCGTCTCTGGCCCTACCGCGCGCGTCTCTTGAACGTGATGCCAGCGTGATGGAGCAGATCGACCTGATGCCTGCGTTGACAGCGTCGCGCTCAGGACTCGCCAAGCAGGGGGCAATTCCCGTAACCTGAGGACATTCAACCTCTTCTCGCCCGGGCCCTGTCTGCCTGAGATACCTTGGGAGATTCGTGTGACGCTGCCTATTCTGCTCGATATTGAAGCCTCCGGCTTTGGCCGTGGTAGCTATCCGATCGAGATCGGGCTGGCGCGTGCCGACGGCAGCAGTTGCGCCTTCCTGATACAGCCTCTTGATGAGTGGGTGCATTGGGACCCCAAGGCCGAGCTGTTGCACGGCATCTCACGGGCGCGGCTGGCACGCGAAGGGCGGCCAGTGCGTGAGGTGGCGCAGTGGGTCAATGATGAGCTGGGTGAGGCGGGAATCGCCTATAGCGACAGCTGGGGCTACGACAATACCTGGCTCTCGCTGCTGTTCTATCATGCCGGCATGCTGCCGCGCTTTCGTCTCGAGGCGCTCAGACGGCTGCTCGATGAGGAGCAGCTGAATTGCTGGGCGGAGCTCAAGGAAGCGGTGATCGCCGAGGGTGGCATCCAGCGCCATCGCGCCGGAGACGACGCCCGTCTGCTGCAACTCACCTGGCAGAAAGCCCAGTCGATCGGGCGAAGCGAATAAGCCTCCGCCGGATGCCTCGGGGTCTACGCCTGGCGGCATGAGCGACACTGCTGTCAGGCCGGGTGTTGTCAGGCGGAGCAGTGAGCACGAGATAGCGCCAATAAAGCCAAAAAAGCGGCAGCCCACTGGGCTGCCGCTTTTTCATGCTGTCGCTTTTTTCATGCTGTTGATGTCTTCAGCGTCATGATGAGGCTCAGGCGCCCGTCACCGCCAGCAACACCTTGCCGGTGCTGGCGTTGTCCTGCACATAGGCATGCGCGGCATCGGCTTCCTGGATCGGCCAGCTCTTGTCGATATGCGGGCGCAGCTCACCCCGCGCCAGGCGTGGCCACACATGCACGTAGAGCGCATCCAGCACCATGCCCTTGCCATCGGGGGAGCGCGAACGCAGGGTCGAGCCGATCAGGCGCTGGCGCTTCATCAGCATGCGACCCAGATCCAGCTCATCCATGCGCCCGCCCATCAGGCCGATCAATACCATGCGACCATCCTGCTTCAGCACCTGCTGATTGTCGGCCAGATAGCCGCCGCCCACCGGGTCGAGAATCATGTCGGCGCCGCCCCAGTCGTTCACGGCCTCCACGAAGCTGCCATCGTGGCGATTCCAGCCGGCATCCGCGCCGAGGCGCAGGCAGGTCTCCAGCTTCTCCTGGCTACCGACGGTCACGAAGCACGGATGCCCGAACAGCCCGCACAGCTGGATGGCGGTGGTACCGATGCCGCTGGCACCGGCGTGCAGCAGCACGCGCTCCTTGTGCTTGAGATTGCCCTCGATGAACAGGTTCAGCCAGGCGGTGGCGAACATCTCCGGCAGGGCGGCGGCGTCTCGCAGGCTATAGCCCTCCGGCACCGGCAGCACCTGCAGGGCGTTGACGACCACCTCCTCGGCATAGCCGCCACCGGACAGCAGCGCACAGACCGGATCACCGACCTTGAAGCGCTCGACGTGGCGGCCAACTTCACGAATGGTGCCACTGACCTCCAGTCCCAGGATCTGACTGGCACCTTCGGGTGGCGGATATTGGCCGGCACGCTGCATCAGGTCGGCGCGGTTGACGCCGGCCCAGGCCACCTCGATACGCACCTCGTCCGAGGCGATCCCGTGCGGGGCCTCGGTTTCCTGCCAGACCAGTGATTCATTCTCGACGGCTATCGCAAACATTCGCTCTCTCCTTGGCGTGGCAGTCGCGCTGCCTGTTCGTACGCGGATGATCTCCGTGCCGGGGCGCATCGGCCGCGGATCACGTGGGCGACTGTCATCTCACTGTACGGGGACTGTGACGCATCTGTCATGAAGTGGCGCGAACCTGACGTGATATCAAGCCCCATGATCCAGACATCGCGTTCCGCACTCCGTGCGGCCAAGGAGAGAGCATGATCGATACTGCCCGCGTCATCGCTGCCAAGTATCCTGCCTTTGCCAAACGTCACCCGCTGATCCGGCGGCCAGCTCTGGCCATGCTGCGGCGCCTGGTGCATGAGGGCGAGATCAATGCCTTCCTCGGCGAGAACTCGGACCAGCGCGGTTTCGACTTCATTGACCGCGTGCTCGATCACTTCTCCTTCGGCTACTCGGTGTCCTCGCGGGAGCGCGAGAACATTCCGGCCTACGGGCGTGTCGTCATCGTCGCCAACCATCCGCTGGGGTCACTGGATGGCCTCGCGCTGCTCAAGCTGGTCGGCGAAGTGCGCCGCGACGTCAAGATCGTCGCCAACGACATCCTGATGAAGGTCGAGCCGCTGGCACCCTTGCTGCTGCCGCTGGACAACCTCAGTCGCCGTGGCTATCGCAAGAGCAGTGGTCAGATCTGCGATGCGCTGATGAATGAAGAGGCCGTGATCATCTTCCCGGCCGGCGAGGTCTCGCGTGCAGGCCCGACCGGGCCACGCGATGGCAAGTGGCTGTCGGGTTTCCTGCATTTCGCGCGCAAGACCAATGCGCCGGTGCTGCCTATCCACGTCAGCGGGCGCAACTCGACGCTCTTCTATGCGCTGTCGTCGATCAACCGCAGCTTCGGCACGCCCCTGCTGGCCCATGAGATGTTTCGCCAGCGCGAGCGTCAGCTCAAGCTGCGCATCGGCGAGCTGATTCCGCTGGAGCGCCTCGACAGTGATGCCCTCAATACCAACGCCAAGACGCGCCTGCTGCGCAAGCACCTGTATCGCATCGGGCGCGGCAAGCGTGGCCTGTTCGTGACCGAGAAGGCCATCGGCCATCCCGAGGAGCGCCAGGCGCTGCGTGAGGAACTGACGCCCTGTGAACTGCTGGGCGAGACCCGCGACGGCAAGAAGATCTATCTGTTCGATGCCTTCCCCGGCTCCAGCGTGATGCGCGAGATCGGTCGTCTGCGCGAGATCAGTTTCCGGCGGGTCGGCGAGGGCACCGGTGAGCGGCGCGATATCGATCGCTATGACGCCCACTACCGGCATCTGGTGTTGTGGGATGACGCCGATCTCGAGATCGCCGGTGCCTATCGCATCGGTGAGGTACGCAAGATCATGGCGGCACATGGCGAGAAGGGGCTCTACAGCCCGACCCTGTTCCGCTTCACGCCCGAGATGTTCGAGCGCATGCAGGGCGGCCTGGAGCTGGGGCGCAGCTTCGTGCAGCCGCGTTACTGGGGGCGGCGCAGCCTCGATTACCTGTGGCAGGGGCTGGGCGCCTATCTGCGCTGTCATCCCGAGATTCGCTGGCTGTTCGGCCCGGTCACGCTCTCCAACAGCTATCCGGAGGCCGCCAGGGCACTGATCGTCAGCTACTACCGTCACTATTACGGGGATGATGAGGGGCTGGCGCGCGCGCGGGCACCGGTCGCCCAGAGCGTGCCGGGCAGCGCCGCCCATGAAGCGGAGCGCCTGTTTGATGGTCAGGACGCCGATGGCGATTTCCGCCGCCTGCGTGCCCAGCTGGATGCGATGGGCGTGACGGTGCCGACGCTCTACAAGCAGTACGCCGAGGTCACCGAGCCCGGTGGCACCCGCTTCCTCGATTTCAGTGTCGACGCCGATTTCGGTTACTGCATCGACGGCCTGGTGATGGTCGATGTCGAGCAGGTCACCGCCAGCAAGCGGGCGCGCTATATCGGAAAACCCGTTCAGCAGCAGGCCGCCTCGGACGACGCCGTTGAGGTTGTTAGCGAGACGGTGCTGAGCTGAGGCGCACTGCTGAAAGAGCACGCTGAGCTGAGACGGCCGCTCGCAGAGCCACTCCCCATGGCGCCGGCATCATGCGCTTGATGGGGAGTGACGCGCCAGCCTGTCAGGTCTCAGGTCTCAGGTCTCGGGCGCCAGACGCTTCAGCAGGGGCGCGATCTCGCGCTCGCTGATCAGACGCGCGCGAGTGTCCGCATCGAGGAAGCCCGCCTCGACGGTGCGGTCCAGGAACTCGAGCAGGGGCGCGAAGAAGCCGTCACTGTCGAGGACGGCGATCGGCTTGGCGTGAAAGCGCAGATACTGCCAGGTCCAGGTCTCGAACAATTCCTCCAGGGTGCCAATCCCGCCGGGCAGGGTCACGAAGGCATCCGCCAGCGCGGCCATCTGCGCCTTGCGCTCGTGCATGTCCGCCACCTCGATCAAGCGCGTCAGACCGGTATGCGCCTTCTCGTTGCGTACCAGTGCCTGGGGGATCACGCCGATCACCTCACCGCCCGCTGCCAGCGCGGCATCTGCCAACGCCCCCATCAGCCCGGCGCGCGCGCCTCCGTAGACCAGTCCCCAGCCGCGCTCGGCGATGGCCGTGCCCAGGGCTTCGGCCAGTTGGCGGTGCTGTGGGGAGACGCCCTCGCGGGAGCCCAGATAGACACAGATGCGATGCATGTTGCTCTCCTGAATGTTTCTCGGCGGCGCTCACTGCTGGCTGCCGTGCCTTGATGTCATGTCCTGCCTATCCTACGCGAGTTGTGCGGCGACGCTATGACGCCGGTGAGGAACTCGGCATTGCCCCGTGGCCAACGCGGGCGCGTGCTGACTTTCGGCGTTGTCGCCTGCATTCGCGGGCCTGCTCTGCTACCCTTGCCGCCCCCGCAGGCGACGGCTGGCGGGCGCTGGCGCCCCGTGAGCTTGCATCGGGATGCGCCCCAACTCATCGCGACGTCGTCTTCGACGGACGCGGAACAACAAGGCAGGAGAGGCAGATGGCGCAGGTGCGCGGACGCTTTGCCAGTCGGCTGGGCTTCTTGATGGCCGCCGCTGGTTCGGCAGTAGGACTTGGCAACGTCTGGGGCTTTCCGTCCCAGACGGCCAACAACGGAGGCGGGGCCTTCGTGGTGATGTATCTGGTGCTGGCCTTCCTGCTGGCATGGCCGGCCTTGATGGCCGAGCTGGTCATCGGCCGCCATGGTCAGGCCAACATCGTCACCAGCATGAGTCTCGGTCGAGGCATCACCAAGCGTTTCGGCGCGTTGGCGGGCTGGGCGGGCATGCTGACCGCCAGTCTGATTCTGGCCTTCTATGCCATCGTCGCGGGCTGGCTGCTGGGCTATACCGCCGCGCCGGTCAGCGAGGCGCTGGGCATGAGCTCCGCCGCCAGCTGGCTGACCACCTTCGACTTCACGCGCAATGTCTCGCTGACGGCGGTCTTCCTCGCGTTGACGATGGCGATCGTGGTCGGTGGTGTGCGCGGCGGGATCGAGAAGTGGTCCACGCGTCTGATGCCGCTGTTGCTGATGCTGCTGGTCGGGCTGATCGGCTACGTGCTGACCCTGCCGGGCGCCGATGAAGGCCTGAGTGTCTATCTGACGCCGCAGTGGGGCCGCATCTTCGATGCCGACCTGATGCTGAGCGCGATGGGCCAGGCGTTCTTCTCGCTGTCTCTCGGCGTGGGCGCGATGCTGATCTACGGCTCCTATCTGGGGCCGGAGCAGAATCTGCCGCGTCTGGGCGTGCTGGTGACGCTGATCGATGTCGGCATCGCCTTCCTCGCCGGCCTGCTGGTGATTCCGGCCATGTATGCCGCGCGTCATCTGGGCGTCGAGATCTTCGATGCCGATGGCCTGCTCAAGAGCTCGGACACCCTGCTGTTCGACACGCTGCCGGCGCTGTTCGGCCAGATGGGCGGCGCAGGTGACGTCTTGATGGTGGCGTTCTTCGCGCTGATGAGCGTGGCGGGCATCACCTCTTCCATCTCGATGCTGGAAGTGCCGGTATCCTTCGTGGTCGAGCGTGGCTGGCTGGGTCGGCGTGCCGCCACCCTGGCCGTCGGCGCCGCCATCATGGCCATCAGCCTGACCATCGCCGCCAACTTCGGGGCACTGTTCGGCCTGGTGATCATGTTGACCACCCAGTACAGCCAGCCGCTGGTCGCGCTGGTGATGTGCCTGCTGGTCGGCTGGGCGATGTCGCGCCATGCGCTGCTCAAGGAGATCCAGAGCGGGGCGCCGGACATCGAGTCCAGCCTGTTCTGGAAGATCTGGCCGTGGTACGTGCGCCTGATCTGCCCGCTGTGCATCGCGCTGGTCTTCGCGCACTCGCTGTAGGCCTGACGCTCGTCCCGACGCAAGAAGCCCGCCAATTGGCGGGCTTCTTCGTCTTCTGCCTTCAAGCAGAAGGCGTCGGGTCGATCGTCGCCAGAGCTCAGGGCAGCTCGGACAGCACGTCGTAATGGGCATCGACCCAGTGACCGATGGCGTTGCCCTCAGCGTAGGCGAGATGCTGGGCGTACTGGGTGTGCAGGCAGCGCACCTGATTCCAGTCACGGATGCCGCCGACGCCACGTTCACGCATCAGGTCGGCGAAGCCCTGGGACTCGATGGCGTTGCGCTCGGCCTCGCTCATGAAGCTCCAGCGTTCGGCGACATAGGCCTCATGGCTGGCACGGTAGCGCGCCAGCAGTTCCTCGTCGGTCTTGAGGCGTTCTTCCAGCCCCTTGATGACGCCTTCGGCCTCGATGCGTGACAGCGAGATCTTGAGGCGTTCATCGCACAGCCAGTAGAGGGTCGGGAAGGGCTTGCCGTCCACCAGCGAATGCATGCGCAGCACCAGCGGAGTGCCCTCGCCATCGGTGGCGGCCACGGCCTGGATGCCGCGCGGCTTGCGCCCGAGCTGGCGCTCGATGATCTCGAGCTCCCGCGCGTCGGGACTATGATTGGTCAGGATCACCATGCTTGCGGTCAGGCTCCAGCACACACTTGTTGGACCGGGATACGGCCCGGAAGAAAGCCTGGTTGAGCTGCTGGGGGCTCGGCACATAGCCATGCCACTCACGCTCGCAGTAGTCACTGCCGCGCGCCATCAGCTCCGGGGCCAGACGATTGAACCAGCCATCATAATCGTAGGGGTCAAGGCCCGGCAAGCTGATGTGCGGGTAGTCGGCGAAGCGCTCACTGAACCAGTGCTCCAGCGCCGCCTCGACCTGCGCATGCAGCTCGGTCATGTCCGGGTAGATCCACTTGCTGTAGCGAATGCCCATCGGGCCTCCTCGCTGACGCGGTGCTATGGCGGGTGCTCGTCATGGAGAGCCGTCATGGAGAGTCCATCATGCAGGGGCTGCCATGAAGTGCCTGTGCTGGAATGCCTGGCCCGTGGTCATCAGTCGTCACGGGCCAGCGGGGCGAACTGGCCATTGCCCAGCTCACACAGTAACGCGGGGGCGAGCGCTATCTCCAGTCCACGGCGGCCGCCGCTGATGAAGATTTCCGCCTGTGTCGCGGCGCTGTCATCGACCCACAGTGGCAGGCGCTTCTTCTGACCCAGCGGACTGATGCCGCCGACCACATAGCCGGTGGCACGTTCGGCGGCCTCATGCGCGGCCAGCGCCGCCTTGCGTGCCCCGCAGGCGCGTGCCAGTGCTTTGAGGTCGAGCGTACCGCTGACCGGCACCACGGCGACCACCAGCGGCTGACGTGCATTGCCGCCTTCCAGCTGGCAGACGAGGGTCTTGAAGACCTGGGCGGGATCAAGCCCCAGCGTGCGGGCGGCCTCTTCCCCGTAGGCGGGAGCCCGCGGGTCGTGGGCATATTCGAGTGTGCGGTGCGGCTTGCCCTTGAGCAGCTTGAGCGCGGGTGTCATGCCGGCACGCTCCCCTCGGAGGTGGCGCTGTGCGTCCCGAGTGCCCGGGCGGCCTCGCGCAGGGCCGGGACATCCAGTTCGGCGCTGTCGGTGTGCTCGTGCACATGGCTGACCAGGGTCGCGCGCAGCTCGCCCTCGATGGGCAGCGACTGCTTGGCATGATGATCGAACTGCACCAGCACGCAGTGGCCACGCGCGCCGCAGACGCCGCTTTGCCACGCTTCCTGGGTCACGGTGAAGGAGCTGCCGCCGAGACGCGACAGCCAGGTGCGAATCTCCACCGGCTGGCCATATTGCAGCTCGGCGAGGAAGTCGACCTCGATGCGCGCCATGATCAGCGGCCACTTGCGCGGGTCGAGGTCCGGCACGAAGACGCGGAACAGGTCATTGCGCGCCCACTCGAACCAGGCCGGCAGGCGCGTGTTGTTGACGTGCCCGAGGGCATCGGTGTCGTAGAAGGCCGGTTCCAGCGTCTTGAAGTACATGTCATCGCTCCTGGGCATCCATGCGGCATTTCAGCCTATCAGGAAGCTCAGGCGCTGGCTGTACGTCGTGAGGCTAGTCGACGTTGCAACGGCGTGAACACGCCCAGCCACGCCGTCGCCACGATGAAACCGAGCAGGGTGCCCAGGCCGACCCCCATGCCGGGGTAGCTGAGCGAGACCACCAGCGCATAGCACAATAGCGAGCCAAGGCCGGCCGGGTAGTGCTTGATGACGGTCGCGACGGCCACTGGCCCCTGGGTGAGATGCAGAATCACCAGCAGCGGGTACATGGTGACCGGGAAGGCCGCCACCAGGCCTGCCCACGAGGGCGGCAGCAGATGGGCCAGCGCGGTGATGCCGAACACGATGCCGGCGGCCAGTCCGGCGCGCGCCAGCAGCGAGACCCAGGAGAAGGGCGACTTGCGCGCCGTGCTCTCCGGTACGCCGCGATAGAGGCGCATGCACAGCACGATGGCGATCAGCGTCACGATCACGCCGCTGACGCGCGTGAACTCGAACTGCGCCAGCACCAGACTGGCGAGCAGCCAACCCAGCAGGCCGCCCAGGGTGCCGTTGATGACGCCGCGCAGCCCTTGTGCGCGCCCGCATAGCCAGTAGCCGACCCCCAGCGCCAGCGTCGAGGAGAAGCCGGCCAGAGTGTAGACGGCGCTCTGGCCGGCGAACTCGGGGGAGATCTCCACGCCGATGAAGCCCAGCGTGATGGCCGTGCCGAGCGGGTAGCCGGACAGCAGCCCGGCCATGCGCGTCGAGAGGCGCTCCGCGATCAATGACAGCCCGATCACCACCGCCACCGAGATCAGCAGCTTGAGCAGTTGCAGGCCCAGCTCACCCTGAAGCGCTGCGCTCATTGGGCGGCGTCCCAGAACTGACGACGCACCAGCGAGATCTTGCCCACTGCCTTGCCGGAGGCCTGATGACGATGGGCCTCGGCGACCTCGCTGAAGTCGAACTGGCGCTCATCGAGGCGCACCTTGAACTCGCCTTCCTCGACCAGTTCCACCAGCTTGCCCAGCGCCTGGCGCTGCTGCTCATGCCCGATGCCCGCGGTCAGCGGCAGCAGGATCGACAGCACTTCCAGACTGCGGCTGCCGGCGTGCAGCGGTGAGAGATCCACCGTGGTGCGCGCATTGATGGTCACGATGCGTCCGCCCAGCTTGCTGGCGGCGAAGCTGGCGGCCAGGTTGTCGCCGCCGACGCAATCGAAGACCAGATCGAAGCCCTCGCCACCCGTCAGCCGGGCCACGTAATCGGCCACGGCTTCCTCGCGGTAGCGAATGACGTGGTCCGCGCCGCAGTCACGTGCCGCCCGGGCCTTGTCATCGCTGGACACCGTGGTGGCGACTTCCGCGCCGATGCAACGGGCGATCTGCAATGCCACATGGCCGACGCCACCGGCGCCGCCGTGGATCAGCACGCGTTGTCCCGCTTCCAGCCGGCCACGCTCCACCAGTGCCTGCCAGGCGGTGATGAACACTGCCGGCAACGCGGCGGCTTCCATGAAGCTCAGGCGGCGCGGCTTGCGGGTGATCAGGCGCTCATCGGCGAGCATGTAATCCGCCAGCGCGCCCGGATGAGCGGCGACACCGCCGGCAAAGCCGAGCACCTCGTCGCCGGGCGAGAAGGCCAGCACGTCATCGCCGACGGCATCGATCACACCGGCCACGTCGCCGTGCAGCACGCAGGGTGCTGGCGGCAGGAGAGGCACCTGGCCGCTGGCCAGCTTGAGATCCAGTGGATTGACGCTGGAGGCAGCGACGCGAATGCGCACCTGGCCGGGGCCGGGAGTGGGCAGCGGGCATTCGGTCGCCACGAAGTCGGCATCCGGGCCGGGGTTGCGCAGCACCATGGCATGCATGGAAGCGAGCATGAGACGTCCTCGTTGATACGGGTTCCGGCCAGTGTGGCCAGTGAGCGCCACACCCTACCCATTGCGCTGCGTTGCGGCAATCCGACTTGGGTGGTTTCAGCCGTCCAATGCACGGAATTGCATGATCGACAACGAAAAAGCCCCTGCCGATGGGCAGGGGCCTTGGGTCATGCGGCGGCTGACAGCTGTGTCAGGCCCGCCTGGGCGTGATGGAGATCACGCGTTCTGGCGCTTGGCCTCCTTGTCGACCGGTGCGATCTCGCCGGACTTCAGCTTGGCCATGTACTGGGCCAGCTCACGCTTCACGACCGGCATCAGGTAGTAGAGGCCGATGATGTTGGCGATGGACATGGCGAAGATCATGGCGTCGGAGAAGTCGATGACCGGACCGAGGCTCATGGAGGAACCGATGACCACGAAGGCGAGGAAGATCAACTTGTAGACGATCTCGGAGCCCTTGCTCTCACCGAACAGGTAGGTCCAGGCCTTCAAGCCGTAGTAGGACCAGGACAGCATGGTGGAGAAGGCGAACATCAGCACCGCCAGGGCCAGCACATACGGGAACCACGGGAAGGCGGTCTCGAAGGCGTAGGAGGTCAGCTGGACGCCGCCGAGGCCTTCAACCTGATAGGCACCGGTGATGACGATGACCAGCGCTGTCATGGTGCAGATGACGACGGTATCGATGAACGGTTCGAGCAGGGCGACGATCCCTTCGGTCGCCGGCTGGGAAGTCTTGACGGCAGAGTGGGCGATGGCCGCGGAGCCGATACCGGCTTCATTGGAGAAGGCAGCACGCTTGAAGCCCTGGATCAGCACGCCGACGATACCGCCGCCGACCGCGACCGGTGCGAAGGCACCTTCGATGATGGCGCCGAAGGCGGCCGGAATCGCACTGAAGTTGAAGCCGAGGATGATGAGTGCCGCGATCACGTAGATGACAGCCATCATCGGCACCAGCTTCTCGGTGACACGTGCGATGGACTTGATGCCGCCGATGATGACCATGCCGACGATGGCGGCCATCACGAGACCGAACAGCCAGCCGTAGCCGACCAGGAAGCTGGCATCACCGCCGGTGACGTTGACGGCCTGCTGATAGGACTGGTTGGCCTGGAACATGTTGCCGCCGCCGATGGAGCCGCCGATGGCACAGATGGCAAAGAAGATCGCCAGAATCTTGCCCAGACCCGCCTTGCCGTTTTCCGCGAAGCCCTTGGACAGGTAGTACATCGGGCCGCCGGAGATGGAGCCATCCGCATTGACGTTGCGGTACTTAACGCCAAGCGTACATTCACAGAACTTGGAGGCCATGCCGAGCAGACCGGCCAGAATCATCCAGAAGGTCGCGCCCGGGCCGCCCAGCGATACGGCGACCGCGACGCCGGCGATGTTGCCAAGGCCAACCGTGCCGGACAGCGCCGTGGCCAGTGCCTGGAAGTGGGATACCTCGCCTTCATCCTTCGGGTCGGTGTAGTCGCCCTTGACCAGACGGATGGCATGGCCGAACAGGCGGAACTGCACGAAGCCGAAATAGAGCGTGAAGATGACGGCCGCGATGATCAGCCAGCCGACGATCAGCGGGAACTGGGTGCCGGCCACCGGCACGGAATAGAAGATGGTCGAGACGATCGGGTTGACGATCGGTCCGACGATGTCACTGATGGCCTGGTCCATGCCTTCGGCACGGGCAGAGCTTGCGGCCATGAGGGCTGCCATCGCGGCAGCCCAGGGGGCCAGGGAGCGGAATCGACTCATGAGAGGTAACCTCGAAAAGCGAATTGTCGTTATTGTCTGGTGCGAATCTCTGCAGGCGGCGGGTGTGGGAGGCGCCTGTCTCAGGGAACGATGGTGACGGGCACCGAGGCCTCTTGAATCAGGTGGGCGGTCACGCTGCCGAAGATGCGTGAGCGCACGCTTTCCCCCTTGCGGCCGACGATGATCTGCTCGGCATTCACTTCACGCGCCAGCAGGCTGAGGATCTCGGCGGCATCGCCGTGGCGGACACGCCCCTCGACCTGATAGCCCTCCTTTTCCAGCTCGCTGATGGCAGGTGCCAGCACACGCTCGCGGGCCAGCTTGATCTCGTTCTCACGGCGGCTGGCACGCTGGGCGTTCTCCTCCGGCGTGTTGAAGCTGTAGGGCGACCATTCGACCACGTAGCAGAGAATGATCCTGGTTTCCGCGCCCACCAGAGAGGCGACGCGCTTGGCATAGGCAATGGCACTGTCGCCGCCCGGGGTTCCATCCAGTCCGACAATCAGGGAGGTGGTCATGGAGCTTCTCCTGAAGCTTGCTGGTCGTCGTGTCGCGCCAGCGGATTCTTGTTGAATTACCGTTTCGTTGCGGTTGAAAGAACTTTACTCCTCGCTCACACAAGAAATCCCTTCGGGTGTAACGCTTCACAAAACGATGATTAAACGAAATGGCGTCAGTTACGCGTTGACGAGGCTCAGGTTTCCGCTACGCCATTAGCCGGTGGTGACGATATTCGCTGAGAAAACTGCTACCCATGGCTGTCAACAATGCCGAGAGCGGGGCGAGCTGTCCTTTAGGGCGTCAGCAGGGTCACCATCAGAATCGCCATCAGTGGCAGGGGGGAGCGGGAGTGAAGAGGATGTGACCAGGGAGTTTCGCAGGGGCAAGGAGTAAGAGCCGCAAGGAGAGGGAGCCGCAAGGAAAAGGAGCCGCAAGGAGAGTGCGGGCAGAGATAGAGCGCAGCGGACAGGGACGGGCGGGAGCGGACAAGGAAATAGAGCAGGCAAGAGAGGGTAAGCAGGGGAGGGAAAGCAGGGGAGGGCGGTGAGGAAGGAGAGCAGAGCAGAGAAACGCAGCGCTGCTCACCAACAGCGCTGCGAGTGTTCAAAATCGACGCGGCTAGATCAGCCGCTGGTGCGTCAGGTCTTGCCAGGCGGCTTCGATGGGCCAGGCCAGCGGCTGACGCAGGTGTTCCGGCAGCGCCATCAGGGCGGCCGTGGGACTGTCGTGTTCGCGCATGCGTAACCAGCAATAGGCCCAGGCGCAGGCATCATCCGGGCTCTGCGGCACCGGGCGTGCCGGCATCTGCATCAACAGGAACAGCGCTGCCTTGGGTGCCCACAGCGGCGCACCGCCCTCGGCGGCCCACTGCTCCAGCGTCTCGCCATCGGGATTGCTGGCGGGCTGGCCAAGACTTGCGACGCGCGCGGTATCGGCCAGCAGCACGGCGAGGCGCTCACTGTCGCCGCGGCCATGGGTCAGCCAGGCACGCAACAGACCAGGCAGCCCGCGCTGGGCCTGTGGGTAAAAGGTGTCTTCAGACATGCACAAAGCCTTATGCTGTAGTTGGTCCACAGGTATTCTTCTCGCCGCCCGAGGGCGGCGTGAGTCGAGAGCACTGCTCGCGTTGCCTGCCAAATTTGCCCGCCACAGGGAGACTCCATCTTGCCATTCGATTTCATCACCCCGCTCGATCGACGCCAGTATCCTTCCCAGAAGTGGGATCGCTACGCCTCGGACGTCATGCCCCTCTGGATCGCCGACATGGACTTCAGCGCCCCGCCCGCCGTGACGCGAGCGCTGGCCGAGCGAGTGGCGCACCCGGTCTACGGCTATGCCAAGCCGTCGGAGGGCCTCGATGATAGCCTGTGTGACTGGAGTCGCGAGCATTATGGCTGGGAGGTGCCGCGTGACGCCATCGTCTGGCTGCCGGGCGTGGTGCCGGCCTTGCACCTGGCCAGTCTGGCATTGACCTCTCCCGGCGCGGGTGTGGTCACGACGACCCCGATCTACCCGCCCTTCCTCAAGGTGGCCCAGAAGACCGGGCGACTGGCGCAGATGGCGCCGCTGGCAGAGCCCGAGACGCAAGGCGGCCCCTGGCGTCTGGACCTGGAGGCGCTGGAAGCGGCCATCACGCCCGAGACCGAGCTGCTGCTATGGTGCCACCCGCACAATCCTACCGGCCGCGTCTGGCGCGAGGAAGAGCTCGAGGCGCTGGCGGAGCTGGTCGAGCGTCACGATCTGCTGGTGGTCTCCGATGAGCTGCATGCTGATCTGGTGGTGGACCCGACGGCCCGCCATATTCCGCTGGCCAGCCTGAGCGAGCGACTGGCGGCGCGCTGCGTGACCCTGTGGGCGCCCTCCAAGACCTTCAACACCGCCGGGCTGACATTCGCCTGCGCGGTGATCACCGATCCCAAGCTGCGTGCACGCTTCACCGGCGCCGCCAATGGCTTGATGCCCGATACCAATGTGCTGGGCATGGCCGCGACCGAAGCGGCGTGGCGCGAGGGTGAGCCGTGGCGTCAGGAGTTGCTGAGCGTGCTGCGTGACAACCTCGATCTGCTGGAAAGCCATGTGGCACGCTGGGACGGCGTCAGCATGTCGCGCCCGCAGGCCACCTATCTGGCCTGGCTGGATATGCGCAAGGCAGGGCTCGGGGAGTCTCCGCAGCAGACCCTGCTCGAGGAATGCGATGTCGCGCTGTCGGATGGCGCAGACTTCGGCTGGCCGGGCTTCGTGCGCTTGAACTACGGCACCACGCGCGTGCAGCTGGAGAAGGCGCTGCAGCAGATGGATGAGCGCCTGCAGAAAGGCTGAGGTTGGCGAAGGGGTCGCGGGGGCGAGCGAAGCGGCCGAGAAGGGGAGTCGACAGCACCGGAGTTGATCTGGGTCAGCCTGCGGCGTTTCGTTGGCAGCTATCGCTCATCGCAAACTTGAATTGAGAATCATTATCGTCAACTCTGAAGCCAGGCCGCTCATCGGGAGGGGCTTGTCATCAGGAGATGCGACGATGAGACATGAGGTGGCAGAGACGCCGCGACAGGGGCGGCCAGCAAGCAGGGATGCAGGCGTGACGGCCTGTCGTGAATGGTGTTGTCAGGGCGGGAGCCTGCGGCTGGCGCGTTCATCGCCGCCATCTTCCCGCTGCCGTGCTCCCGCGGCGTCATCTGCCACCCCGTCTGCGCCAGACGCCGTGAAGTCTGCGGGCCAGGAACTAGAGGTGGACTTTCCGCCCAGCGTGCGCGAATCGCGTGCCCGCCCCTCGCTTCTCAAGGGCTGGAGCCGTCGTTAGCCCTTGAGTCGGCGCGACGGCAGGCCCTCAATGACAAGGCCCCGCTTCCTTTACCGGAGGCGGGGCCTTGTCGTCTGCGTGGCGTGATCAGCTCATCAGTACGGTCAGCTCATCAGTACGGTCAGCACACCAGTACGATCAGCACACTAGTACGATCAGCACGCCAGTACGATCAGTACATCAGCACGATCAGTACATCAGCACGCCAGTACGATCAGTACATCAGCACGATCAGTACATCAGCACGATCAGTACATCAGCACGATCAGTACATCAGAGCGAACAGTTGGCGACGGAAGCGCACGGTCAGCTCATGGGTCGCGCCGAGGGCGTCGAAGACACGCAGCAGCGTCTTGCGTGCCAGATCATCGCCGTACTGGCGATCGGTCTTCACCAGGCTGATCAGGGCATCCAGCGCCAGCTCGTAGTGGCCATCCGCCAGATCACGCATGGCGCGCTGGTAGCGGGCTTCGCTGTCGTCCCGCTCGATCATCGCCTGCACCTCTTCGGGAGACGGTGCCTCGGCGATGAAGTCGATGCGCGCACGTACGCCACGCGCCTGGGCGCCGTCACGGTCTTCCGGCTTGAGGGAGTCCAGCAGCTGGCGGGCCTCTTCACCATTGCCCTCGGCGACCAGCACCGAGGCGAGGTGGATGCGATATTCCGGCGTCTCGGGGGATTCCTGCGCCAGCTGTTGATACAGCGCCTTGGCGGTGACGAGGTCGCCGCTTTCCAGTGCAGTGGCCGCCTGCTCCGCGAGGCTGGGACCTGCTCCTGCCGCCGGCTGGACCTTGTGCTGCTCGAGGAACTGGCGAATCTCGGCCTCCGGACGTGCGCCGGTGAAGTTGCCTGCCAGACCGCCCTGGATGACCAGCTTGACGTCCGGCACCGAGCGCACGCCCAGCTGAGCGGCGATGTCCTGCTGTTCCTCGGCGTTCAGCTTGGCCAGGATGAAGCCGCCCGCATATTCACGTGCCAGCTTCTCGAGGATCGGCGTCAGGACGAGGCAGTGCTCGCTCTGCGGCGACCAGCAATCCAGCAGTACCGGCACTTGCTGTGAGGCTTCCAGCACCTGCTGAAGATTGCTCATGTCCACATCGATGATGTAGGTGTTGGCGTCTTCTGCCTGGCGCGGTGCACTGGCGGCACCGCCGCCGACCACCCCTTGTGGCTGGGCGGCGGTGGTGTCATTGCCGGTCAGTGGCTGGCCGGTATTGGGATCGATGATCATGGTGCATGCCCCGAAATTCTGTCTGCGATTCAAGGCTCGCGGGCGAGCCGGTTGGCCTGATGATGCGGCCCGTCGCAGTGGAGTTCAAGGCGCTGCCGGACACTTCCTCGCGCGATCGCCTCGGGCACGTCGGTTCACGGCAGCAGGGTGTCGCCGGCCAGGCTGGCGATGCAGGCGGCTTCGCTCTCGCTGAGCGGCATCACGGACAGGCGTGCGCGGCGCACCAGGTGGCTGTCCGCCAGCTCGGGCCGGGTCTTCAGGCGCGCGATGGGCAGGGTGGTGCGCAGCGAGCGAAGGTAGCTCAGACGCGGGGCGACCCAGCGCGGAGGCTTGTCGGCATCGATGTCCGCCACCTGACGTGGGTCGAAGCCCTTGTGCTCAGGATCACTGGCCGTCGGGTCGGGCAGGGCGAGTTCGCTGACGACGGCCAGTCCGACCACCGCAGGCACCTTGCAGCTGGAGTGCTGGATGAGCACGACATCACCGAGCTGCATCTCGCGCAGGAAGTTGCGCGCCTGATAATTGCGCACGCCATCCCAGAGCGCCGGTGATTCGCGGCGCAGGTCATCCAGCGAGAAGGCATCGGGTTCGGTCTTGACCAGCCAGTGGCGCATGCAGGCACTCCCTTGGGACTGACGTGATGAGTGTGAAGGGCCAAGTGTGAAGAGGCCCAGTGTGGATAGGGGTAGCCAGGCTCGTGAACCGGCTTCCTCGCCATCATCGCACAGCAATTTCACGCATACGAAAAAGGCCTGATGCATGGCATCAGGCCTTTCGAATTCTTGGTAGCGGGGACCGGATTTGAACCGATGACCTTCGGGTTATGAGCCCGACGAGCTACCAGACTGCTCCACCCCGCAACACTGGGTACTGCCTTTGCTCCAACTCTGACGCATCAGAGGTTGGTAGCGGGAACCGGATTTGAACCGATGACCTTCGGGTTATGAGCCCGACGAGCTACCAGACTGCTCCATCCCGCAACATCACGTTGGTGTCTGACCGGCAATTACCTTGATAGGCAACGACTTGTCAGTGGTAGCGGGGACCGGATTTGAACCGATGACCTTCGGGTTATGAGCCCGACGAGCTACCAGACTGCTCCACCCCGCATCAACGTGGGGCGTAGTATAAGGATATACAGTGCTGCGTCAACCGTTATCCCGTAATTGACGCAAACTTCTCGTGTCCGGTGAGTCGTCACCAACCCGTCTGCGCCTCTTGAGCGATTATCGGCATCTTGTGTGAGAGATCTGCTACATACATTCCCGCTGCATCCTGTCCATACTGAGGGTGACGCGCCTCGCGCAGGCGGATGGCAGGCGTCACAGAGTGCACGATTGTCATCAGGCTGTTAGAGACGCGGGTCATTGTTGTCGTTGCAGGCATTCTCGTTTTCTCAGGGCGGGGGTGTCCGCAGATTCGCCAAGCTGTGCCCAAGCCAAGGACACAGGACGTTCCAGGATTAGGGAGACACAATAAGATGACACAAACAGCACCCGTCGCATGGGTTACCGGTGGTACCGGTGGCATTGGTTCCGCTATCTGCCGCGAGCTGGCGAACCAGGGGTATCAGGTAATTGCGGGTTACAGGAACAAGGAAAAGGCAGAGGGGTGGCTGTCGGAACAGCGCGCTGCCGGGTTCGAGAACATCGCACTGTCCGGCATCGAGCTGGACAACTTCGAAGCCTGTCAGGCAGGCGTCAACGAAATCCGCGATCGCTTCGGTCCGATCGCGGTTCTGGTCAACTGCGCCGGCATCACGCGTGATACCTCCATGCGCAAGATGAGCTATGAGCAGTGGCGCGAAGTCATCAACTGCAACCTCGACAGCGTCTTCAACACCTGCCGTGCCGTCATCAATGACATGCTGGAGCACAAGTACGGCCGCATCGTGAACATCTCCTCCATCAATGGCCGCAAGGGCCAGTTCGGGCAGGTCAACTACTCGGCCGCCAAGGCGGGCATGCATGGTCTGACCATGGCGCTGGCGCAGGAAACCGCGACCAAGGGCATTACCGTCAACACCCTGTCGCCGGGCTACATCGCCACCGACATGATCATGAAGATCCCCGAAGAGATCCGTGAATCGATCCGCGAGACCATCCCGGTCAAGCGTTATGGTCAGCCGGACGAGATCGCACGTGCGGTCGCCTTCCTGGCCGACGAGAAATCCGGCTTCATCACCGGTGCCAACCTGGATATCAATGGCGGCCAGTTCATGGGCTGATGCTCTGCGCTAGCGCTAGCCAGAGCAGGGTTGGCACCCGGCCCCGCCTGGCAAGAGAATGAAAAAGCCCCCGTCTCTCTCGAGACGGGGGCTTTTCGTTGCCATGATTTCAATCTTGCGAGCGCGTCGTCACCAGCTCAAGAGCACAGGCTCAGTGATTGAACAGCGCATCGAAGCGCGGCAGTTCGGTCTGCCAGGCGTCCCAATCCAGCGGACCGTTGGCGAGCAGCGCATCCAGCACCTCATCCAGCTCTTCTTCACGCTCCATGCGCTCGCCCAGCTGCTGGTTGATGCGCGCGACCTGCACGGTCAGGCGGCGTGATTCATCTTCGCTGCCCAGCGGGGCCTCGAACAGAATGGCAAGGTGAACACGCAGCTCGGCCAGGCGCTCGTTGGCGGCGCTGCAGTTGCTCGGCAGGGCCTGACGCATCTGGTTGCGCGCCGCATTGGCCTGACGGCTGTTGTCGTCGAAGGCCGAGGTGTTCGGCAGCTCGACATCCTGCACGTCGCCGTTGCGCGCGCTGGCATCCGCCACGGCGTGCTGTTCGAGCAGGTCACGCCATTGCTGCCATTCCTCACGCAGTTGCAGGGCGTGCAGTTCATCCAGACGCTGCTCGCGACGCTTGAGAATGCCGGTCCAGCGACGACGCATGCCGTCGCCCCGCTTGCCGCGCGGCAGCGGGCCGAGGGTGTCGGCTTCCTTCAGGGCATCATCGAGCAGAGCGGCGTCTTCCAGTGTCTCCGGCTCCCAGCTGTCGAGACGTTCGATCAGCGCCTGCCACTGATCCAGGCGTGCCTGCTCGCGGCTGTCGCGGTCTTCGCGGTCCTGATCGCGCGCGGCGAAGATGCGGTCGCACGCCGCGCGGAAGGCGGCCCACAGGCGTTGCTCTTCGCCCTTGGGCGCGCGGCCCATCTCGCGCCAGCGACTCTGCAGGGCCTTGGCCTGTTCGGCGCGGGCACGTGCCGGCGAGTCCTCATTGGCCAGCGCCTCGACGGCATCGACCAGTGCCTGCTTGGCGGCGGCGATCTGGCCCGCGCGGCTGTCGATCAGCCCCTGCAGTGCCGTCAGTGCCTCACCGAAGCGATGCGACAGCTGGCGACCGGGGCCCGCGGGCACCGGCGTGTGGCGACGCCATTCCTCACGGGCGCGATCACGGATCTGGCGCAGGGAGTCGGGGTCGGCATCGTCCATGGCGTGGCCGTTGAGCGATTCGAGCTGCTCGCAGAGCGCTTCGCGCATGGCCAGATTGTGTTCACGCAGCTGCTTGCGCGATTCGCGGTAATCCCGCAGGCGCAGCTTGATGGCGTCAGAGGCGGTGCGGAACGCCTGGCTGGCATCGCGGCTGGCGGCCGCATCCCCCAGCTCGCGCCATTGCTGAATCAGCTGCTGGTGCTGGCGGTCGCGCTGCTCATCGCTGATGTCATCGCGCTCGCTCAGGGTGGTGATGGCCTCGAGCAGCTGCTCGCGCTTGGGCGCCGCGACGAAGTTCTGCCAGTCACGGAGTTCCGCGACCCGCGCGCCCAGCTGGCGCAGGCGGGTCTGGCGGGCATTGTCGAGCTGGCCTTCGGTACGATCGCGCAGTGAGCGATGCAGGCGGCTGGCCGGCTTGAGCTTGCCGGCATCGAGATCCGCTTCCAGGCGTGCCAGTTCGGCATCCAGTGCGTCCAGATCCAGGCTCGCCTTGCCGTCGGCCGCGCGGGGGGCGTCAGCTGACTCGGCGTCTTGTGCAGGACTGCCATCGAGCGCGTCCTGCTCTTGCGTTGCCTCTGTCGGCTCTTCCGGCTGCGCCGCGCTGATCGCCTGACGCACCGCACTCAGGCTGGCGGTCTGCGGCAGACCCGCAGGCCAGGCCACTTCGCTTTCCAGACGACGCAGCTGGTCGATGTCATTGTCGACCAGCGCGGCATCCAGCTCGCCCTGGCACAGCTGATGGCGATGCCAGGCATCGAGGGCGTCCTGCAGCTGCTGTTGCAGGCGCTGCTGACGTTCGAGCAGTTCGGCCGGGGCCGAGAACTGGTCGGTCAACTCGCTCCAGCGCTCTCCCTGCAGACGGCGCTGGGCCTGCAGGCTGGCGAAGTCGTGGTCATTGACGCAGTCGCGGCTGTAGAGGTCTTCCCGCGCCTGATCCACGGCGCTGAGAATCTCTTCCAGGTGCGTGTTGAGGTTGGCGCTCAGGCGCTCATGGGCGCGAATGGCTTCCTCGCGGGCCTCATGATCGCTGATGACCTTGTGCGCCTGCTGGCGGGCCTCTTCGAAGCGCTGTTGAATCTCGTAGTCCGCGGCCGGCAGACGCTCCCACTCGCGCAGCAGCGAGCGGTAACGCGAGGGCACGCTGTCTTCCCACGCCTGACGCGGCAGCTTCTCCATCTGGCGCAGCAGGTTATCGCGGCTGGCGGCCAGCGCATCGGCCTGCTGAGCATCGGCGCGGCGCTGGGCGAGGGTGTCGCGTGCCTGACGCTGCACGTGACGGTCCCGCTTGGCATCGCGCACCAGACGCTCGAGGCCGGCCTGGCTGGTGATGCGGGCGGCAGCGGCATGGCGCACGGCAGCGATGGTGTTGTGGCAGGCCTGATGGATCAGCGCCTCTTCATCTTCCAGACGGCTCAGTGCGGTCAGACGCAGTTGCTGGTTGTCGCCGCGGGACGCCACGGCGGACAGCAGTTCGCTATCGTCCAGGCGCTCGACCAGCTGTTCACGGCTCAACAGTGAGGGCGCATCCTGGCCGCCGCTCAACAGTTCGATCAGGCGCTCGCGTACCAGGCCATCGGCGCGGTCGAGCAGCGGCAGCAGACGCTCGGGAGATTGCATGCGCGTCAGGGCGGCATGGCGCACTTCCAGGGCGTCATCTTCGAGAATCAGGGTCTCCAGGATCTTGCGCTGGTCTGGAATCTCCGGATCAAGCTGGTCAGTGGCAGCGGAGCGAATGGCAGGGTTGGCGTGTTGCCAGCGAGGAGTGAACAGGCGGCCAGTGAGGCGGGAGAGCAGTCCGGTCATGAGAGAGCGGTTATCCAGGCAAAAAATAGAGGGGCGCAACAATTGGCCGCACACTCGGCGGGTGCAATCGGGTGGGCACGACGGAGTGGACGGAGTGACGGCGCATGAATTTCGTCACCCCGCTATCTTACCAGTCACAGCCCCCCGTTGTGTGGTATCGCATGTCGATCGATGTGCCTTATTGCACGCGCGCGGCGGCGTGCAGGGCGACCGGCGGCGGGTGACAGGTCGGCAAGGGAGCCACGTCGTAGGCTCGCGACACCTGACAGTGCCTGCTGCTGGCCGTATCATCAGTTGCAGCACTGTGTTCGCTCACATAGTTTTGTACGTTACCGCTATGCCATTCAGTGTCTGTCATTCATGCTCGGCGCCTATCAAGCAGTCGCTGTGCCGTGTGCGACGGCGAGCTATGTTATTCAGGTGGCCTTTCCAATCGAGGGTCGCCTTGAGGATGCCGTGAACAGCACGTGCATCATCAAGAGTGTCGGAGGGCTTCGACACTCCTTACGCAACCGGAGTCAGGTCATGAGTCTCAGTACGGACAGGGCCCCTCAGGCCTTCACCTTCAAGGGCGGCATGCTGCCGATGACGGTCATGGAGCTGGTCAGCGGTGATCCGGAGCAGATCCGTGCTCAGCTGGCCAGCAAGCTCAGCCAGTCGCCGGCCTTCTTTCAACATACGCCGGTGGTGCTGAGCGTCGAGAAGCTCGACGAGCCGCATCTGGCGCTGGAGCGCATCTGTGCCGTCTGCCGAGGGCACAAGCTGCTGCCGGTCGCGGTGCGTGGCGGTGGAGACCCGGTGCGTCAGTCCGCCTGGGCGTTGGGGCTGGGGTGGTTCCCGCCGCAGGAGAATCGCGGGCGTTCCCTCGAGTCCGTGCCGCCGGTGGCCGCTGAATCGGTCGCCGAGCCTGCCGGGACGGTCGCGGACAGCGCGGCCGAGAAAGCGGAGCCAGCCCACGCCAGCAAGGTGTATCGCGGCACCGTGCGCTCGGGCCAGCAGGTCAGCGCACCGGAGGGCGATCTGGTCATCATCGGCGCGGTGAATGCCGGTGCCGAGATCCTGGCCGCCGGCAGTGTGCACATCTATGGCGCTCTGCGTGGCCGCGCGCTGGCGGGTATCCATGGCGATCGCAACGCCAGCATCTACTGCAAGGAACTGCACGCCGAGCTGCTCTCGGTGGCCGGAACCTACAAGCGGCTCGATGACATCGACAATCGCCTGCTGGGTGCCAATGTCGAAGTCGTGCTTGAACACGACCAACTCTGTATCGCACGACTCGGCTGACCCCAGCACTGTGTTCTGAACGATATCCAATATTTACAGGTGATCCTCGCTCGGCGAGGGACTCTCAGCAAGGAAGATACCTTTGGCCAAGATTATCGTAGTGACGTCAGGCAAGGGCGGAGTCGGCAAGACGACCAGCGCCGCCGCCATTGCCACCGGACTGGCTTTGCGCGGCAACAAGACCGTAGTGATCGATTTCGATGTGGGCCTGCGTAACCTGGACCTGATCATGGGCTGCGAACGCCGTGTGGTCTATGACCTGGTCAACGTCATCCAGGGCGAAGCCAATCTCAAGCAGGCCCTGATCCGCGACAAGCGCATCGACAACCTGCACATCCTTCCGGCCTCCCAGACCCGTGACAAGGACGCGCTGACGCTGGAAGGCGTCGAGAAGGTGCTTGACGCGCTGCGCGAGGAGTTCGACTACGTCATCTGTGACTCGCCGGCCGGTATCGAGCGCGGTGCCCAGCTGGCGATGTACTTCGCTGACGAGGCCGTGGTGGTGACCAACCCGGAAGTCAGCTCGGTACGTGACTCCGACCGCATCATCGGCCTGCTGTCTTCCAAGACGCGTCGCGCCGAGAATGGCGACACCCCGGTGCGTGAACACCTGCTGATCACCCGTTACCATCCGGCGCGCGTCACCGGCGGTGACATGCTCAACCTGACCGATATCCAGGAAATCCTGTCGATCCCGCTGATCGGCCTGATTCCGGAATCCGACGCCGTGCTGCGCGCGTCCAACCAGGGTGTGCCGGTCACGCATGACCAGAAGAGCGATGCCGGCCAGGCGTACGTGGATTGCGTGTCCCGCCTGTTGGGCGAGGAAGTGCAGCTGCGTTTCCATGAAGTCGAGAAGCGCGGTCTGCTGGCCAGAATGTTTGGAGGGGGGCGCAAGTGAAATTACTGGATTTTCTGAAGCGAGAGCGCAAGAAGACCGCCAATGTCGCCAAGGAGCGGCTGCAGATCATCGTCGCGCACCAGCGCAGCCAGCGTGACCAGCCGGATTACATGCCGATGCTGGAGCGTGAGCTGCTCGAGGTGATTCGCAAGTATGTGCAGGTCGACCAGGATGCCATCAACATCTCGCTGGACCGCGAAGACGACTGCTCGGTGCTGGAGCTCAACGTCACTCTGCCGCGCCCCGGCGAGGCCTGAGTTCGCGGGGCGTCGGGTGCTTGCTACCTGAGGCGTTGCCGAGCGGGCACCGCCTGCGACGTCCCGACCCAGCCCATGCCCATTGCCTGCCAGAGCACCGTGCCAGCCTTGCTGGAGACGGTGCTCTGGCACGTTCATTTTTCGACCGCCCGCGTGGAGACATCCTGTGGCAGAGCCCACCTTCCTGTGGCACGACTACGAGACCTTCGGCGCCGACCCGCGCCGTGATCGTCCTTCGCAGTTCGCGGCCATCCGTACCGATGCTGACTTCAATGAGATCGGCGAGCCGCTGACCCTCTATTGCAAGCCGGCCGATGACTTCCTGCCCCAGCCGATGGCGTGTCTGATCACCGGCATCACCCCGCAGCAGGCCGAACGTCGCGGCATCCCCGAGGCCGAGTTCGCCGGGCGCATCAATGACGAGATGAGCGTGCCGGGGACCTGCACGCTGGGCTACAACAGCCTGCGCTTCGATGATGAAGTCAGCCGTCATCTGTTCTACCGCAACTTCCTCGATCCCTACGGACGTGAGTGGCAGAACGGCAATTCACGCTGGGACCTGATCGATGTCGTGCGCGCCTTCCATGCCCTGCGCCCGGAAGGCATCGAATGGCCCAAGCGTGAAGATGGTGCGCCCAGCTTCCGTCTGGAGCATCTGACGGCGGCCAATGGCATCGAGCACGCCGGCGCGCACGATGCGCTGGTGGATGTGCGCGCCACCATCGCGCTGGCACGCCTGCTCAAGTCGCGCAATGCGCGCCTGTTCGATTACCTGCTCAAGCTGCGCAACAAGCGCCATGTCGCCAGCCTGCTGGATATCGGCGCACGCAAGCCGATGCTGCACATCTCGCGTCGCTATCCGGCCTCGCGGGCCTGTGGCGCGCTGGTGGTGCCGCTGGCGGAGCATCCTTCGAATGCCAATGGCGTGATCGTCTATGACCTCTCGGTAGACCCGGCACCGTTGATGGAGCTGTCACCGGAAGAGATTCGTGCCCGTGTCTTCGCCAGTGCCGATGACCTCGCGGAAGGTGAGGAGCGGATTCCGCTCAAGGTCATCCACCTCAACAAGAGCCCGGTGCTGCTGCCGGCCAATGCGCTCAAGGATGTGTCAGGGCCGCATGAGGGCGAGTACGGCGAGATTGCCGCGCGCTTCAAGATCGACCCCGCCCAGTGTCGCGTGCACTGGAAGTGGCTGAAGGACAACGCCGGTGTCGGCGTGAAGGTGGCGCAGGTGTTCGCCGAGGCGCCGCCGGCCGGCCCGGCTGATCCGGACTTGATGCTCTATTCCGGTGGCTTCTTCTCGCCCGCGGACCGCAAGGAGATGGAGCGGGTACGCGCCACCCATCCCGAGGCGCTCGACGATACGCCGTTCGCCTTCCAGGATGGACGGCTCGAGGAGATGCTGTTCCGCTATCGTGCGCGCAGCTACGGCTACACGCTCAATTCCGCCGAGCGCGAACGCTGGGAGCAGTGGCGCTGGGAGCGCATGAACGATGAGCAGGTCGCGAGCCTGACCGTGAAGGGCTTCGTCAGCGAGATCCAGCGTCTGGCCCAGAGCGAACAGGACCCGGACCGCGTGCAGATTCTCGAAGAACTGGCGATGTACGTGGAAGGCATCATGCCGCCGCAGGCCTTCGGCTGATGACGGGCTAGCCGGCCTGCAGTACTTGCCGGCAAGGCATGAATGAACAAGACCCCGACGCGGTTATTGAACTGCACCTCGTCGGGGTCTTGTCGTTTCAGGCGCCCGTCCGGTGAGGGCCGGCGCCTTGTTTGCCCGCCAAGCCGCTGGCGGGCCGGCGAGGCTCAATGCTGAGCATTGCCGCTGGCCTCGGCTGAGGGTGCCGCCAGGGTCGCGCCTGTCTCGGCGCGCGGCGCCTCGGGCAGCGGCGGCAGGTCCAGTTCGGTAAGGCGCTGGTCGAAGTCGCTGGGCGTGCCGGGGTCGAAGGCCAGTTCCAGCGCGCTGGAGTCATTCAGCTGCTGCCAGATGGCGCGGATATCCTGCGCGCTGACCTGTTCGACGGCCGCGACCAGTTGCTGGCGGCGGTCAAAGCCTGTCCAGCCGAAGCTCAGCTCGCTCCAGTTGCGCGCTGCCAGCTCGGACAGCTTGCGGGGCTTCTGGGTCAGGCTGTCGACGACGGCGTCACGGTAGCTGGCAAGCGCGGCCTCATCCAGTGACTGCACGCGGCTGTCGAAGCGGGTGAGGAAGGCATCCATGCGCGAAAACAGCGTCTTGCTGTCCTTGGACGGCGACTGCACCAGCAGGCTCAGCCCCGGCGCATCGAGCATGGGCGAATAGCGTGCGGAGACGATATAGCCGAGTTGCTCCTCGGTGCGCAGCTGGCTGTAGAAGGGCGCTTCGAGCAGCTGACCCAGCACCGCGATGCGTGCCTGGGACTGCAGCGTGCGGTCCTTGCCCTGCAGGTAGCGCAGGGCGCCGGCATCGCCGCGTGTGCTGTCCGGGCGCAGTAACGTGTGCTGGGTGACCTGACGCACTTCCAGGTCTGGTACCGCCTCGCGCGTGATGCGCGGCGCAAGCCCGTTGATCACCAGCTGGCCGGTCTCGCGGGCCTGGTCGGCGGTCAGGTTGCCGGTCACCATCGCCTGCACGTGCAGCTTGGCAAGGAAGCGTTTGCGGAAGCTGTCCAGTGACTGGGCGTCGATCTTGTCCAGGGCCGCCAGTTGTTGCGCGGCGGTGCTCGGCAGGCCGACCAGCGTTTCGCTGAGGCTGCGACCCAGGCGCGTGTAGAGCGGTGCCTGAACGCGATTCTGCAGGCTGCGACGCAGGCGTTGAGTGATGCGCTCCAGGGTGGCGGGGGCCATCTCGCCATTCACCAGTTGGTCGAGCACTTCGCGCATTTCCGGCTGCTGACCATCGCGCCAGCCACTGAACTGCAGGGTGATGCCACGCCCATGGGCATAGACCAGCGCATCCTGACCCGCCAGACGTGCCGGATACAGACGCGCGTTGAGGCTGTCATTCAGCCACGCCGCCAGCACCTGACTCATGGCCTGATCATCCACCGAGCGACTGACGTCGGGATTGAGCAGACCGAAGCGCCATTCGGCCTTCGGCACGCCGAAGCTTGCATCGCCCTGATACCAGAGCTCGGCACCGGGCTCATCGATCAACTGGCTCGGCTTGGCGTCGGCCAGGTCGAGTACGCGGAAGTCCTTGGCCAGATAGGGGTTGGGCCTGGGCAGCGCCAGCTGGCTGGCCAGGGTGTCGTCGCCGGCGGTCTGAGCAGCGGCATCCGCCGTCAGGCGCGTCAGGGTGTAGGGCGCCTTGAACCACTCGCCCTGCTGATCCCCCTCCACCTGCGGGCCGGAGTAGACCTCCAGCAGGTTGTCGGGTGTAAGCCGAGCGAGGGTGTCCTTGATCAGGTCCGGATCGAAGTCCTGCATCAGGTAGGGCGCCGCCAGCACGTCCTCGATCGGATAGCGCGTCATCATCATCGCCAGATTGCTGGCCAGATTGACCGGCGAACTGCGCTGCTGGAAGCGGAAGCTCTGCTCGCCCAGCTGTGCCTGTTCGGTATAGCGCCAGTCGTTGATGCCCTCAGCGCGGATCAGCGCCAGATAGTCGAACAGCGCGGCACGGATCTCCGCCTGATGCTGCGCGCCTTCCGGGGTCAGGCTGATGTCGACGCTGAGCAGGGCATGCTCGCCATCACTGAGGCCACCGCCGGCCGAGAGGCCATCTGCCCAGCCCTTGTCCTTTAGCACCGCCAGCAGACTGCCTTCGCCCTCATGACCGATCAGGTTGGCCAGGTAGCTGACCGGCTGTGAGCGGTAGTGGGCAATCGGGTCGTCGATGGGGAACATGAACGACAGCTTGCGCTCCTGCTTGAGCGCCTTGACCTCAAGGCGTGCCGGCAGCTCGTCACCGCTGGCCAGGGGCGTGGTGATCTCGGGGCGCGACAGCCCGCGGTCGGGCACATCACTGAAGTTGTCACGGGCCAGCTGTTCGAGCGTTTCCAGCGACTGCGGCCCGACCAGAGACAGGCGCATCACGTTGGCGCCGTAGTGGGCCTGATAGAAGTCGACCAGTCGCTGGCGTAGGCTGCCGGCCGCGGTGTCCTTGAGGGTCTCGAGGCTGCCGACACTGAAGCGGTTGAAGGGGTGTTGCGGGTTGAGGGCCGCCTCGACAGCCTCGTAGATGCGCCGGCCATCGTCCTGCAGGCGTGCCTGATACTCGGAATTGACCGCATGGCGCTCGCGATCCACGTAGTCGGCATTGAACTGCGGGGCGACGAAGAAGCGTGCAAAGCGCGGCAGTGCCTCATCGAAGGCATCCGGGTCGATGTCGAAGAAGTAGTTGGTGTCCTGGCTGGCGGTGAAGGCGTTGTGCTGGCCGCCATGCTTGGTGATGAAGTCCTGGTAGGCATCCGGCTTCGGATAACGATCGGTGCCGAGGAACAGCATGTGCTCCAGGAAGTGTGCCAGCCCCGGGACATCGTCGGGGTCCTGGGCGCTGCCGACTTCGACATCGACGGCGGCGGCGGCCTTGTCGGCCTTGGCATCACTGACCAGCAGGACCCTGAGGCCGTTGTCGAGGGTCAGGCTGCGATAGAGTCGCTGGTCGTTCTCGCTCTTGATAACGGGACTGGCCTGCTCGGCTCTGGCGGGCGCCGTGCTTGAGGCGGAGTTGGCGGCCGGCGCGAGGGACGACGCGGGCGCGGAAGCCGGGCGGGTATCGGCATGGCTGATGGCCGGCGCCAGGCCACTCATGACGATGGCGGCAATGGCCGTGCTCAGTGCAAGAGGGCGAAATCCTGAAGGCAGTGACATCTTCTCTCCTGATTCATGCCACCGCTGCTCGGGCAGGTGGCGCTGACTCGGTGATGGTTCTCATTGGGCGAACATGCGCGCGAGGCGGTAGAGCGATGCAGTGCCGCCATCCTCGATACGTGCCGTCGGCGCAGGCGGATTCAGGTCAGCATCGGGCCGGTGGGGTGCGCGACGCTCCACTCCTGATGCTCGGGGTCGTTGACGAGGCGTGCGACCGGGAAGGCGGCCAGGTTGGCGTTCGGCGTCAGCATGCTGCGTACCGTCTCCAGCGGCGTCTCGGCATTCAGCCAGTCGCGTACCTGATGCGGCGCTATCACGGCGGGCATGCGATCGGTCAGGCGTGACGTGACCCCGGCACACTCGACACTGATCAACGCGAAGCTGTCGCGACCCTCGGGGGGCAGCCCCTCCATCAGGGGGGCGCTGAAGTGGCGCGTCCACAGGGCGGCCAGCAACAGCGGGGCACGGGTCGGGTGCGTGACCAGAAACGGCTGCTTCATGCGCGGTTGTTCCTTCCACACATAGACACCGCCGACGGGGATCAGTGCCCGCTGGCTGATGAACGACTCGCGGAACATGCGTCGCGTTTCCAGCGACTCTGCCCGCGCCACGTGCGGGGCGTGGTCCATGATCTCCAGCCAGCTGGGAGTCAGGCCCCAGAGTGCCGGCACCAGGCGCAGGCGGGGGCCTTCCAGACGCAGCATCGAGGCGGGCATGCGCGGGGCGCGATTGGCGCTGACCAGCAGTTCGCTGCGCAACTGGCGTTCGAGCGCGGGAGTCGCCAGCGACCCGAACAGTTCGTCGGGGGGCAGGTCAGCGGGGTAGGGGGGGATATACAGACGACCAGCCACGAGAATCCTTTGAGGCGATGAGGCGAAGGGAACATGCAGCGGCAGCTGCTGCCTGAGATGGGGTGTGGATCGCGCTGCACGCCACGGATGCCAGCATGCCACACCTTGGTGGTGCTTGCGTTTGTGCTCAGTCTCGATATGCTGGACGGAAACACTGTTCGATTCAATGACCGATACGGGGTGCTCCAAGAGATGCCCGCTAGGCGTCGCAACCCTTTGCCCACCCGTGCTGTCCGAACACACACCGCGTCAGATTCGCTACGCGGTAACGCATCTCAAGCATCAGAGGAATTCGATGGCCCGTCCACGTCAGCATGCACCGGAAGCGCTGCATGCGCGGGTAATGGAGACCTGCGATGAATGGCTCAAAGAGCAGCCCGTTCACGCCCTGTCTCTGCGCAACCTGGCTCGCGAAGTCGGTTGTGCGCCCAGCACCCTGCTCAAGCTCTATGGCAGCTTCGGCAACCTGCTCCAGCACGTCAATCTGGCGACGCTGGACAGGCTGCGCGATGCGATAGCCGGACAGGAGACGCCGAGTCCTTCGGAGCGCCTCAAGGCCTTGGCGCGCGCCTACTGGGGCTTCGCCCAGCGCGATCCTTACCGCTGGCAGCTGCTGTTCGACTTCCCGCTCGCCCAGGAAGGTGAGCTGGACCAGCGACAGAACGCGATGATCGAAGGGCTGTTCGAGCGTGTGGAGGGGGCCTTGGTCGAGTACGCCCCACGCGTCGAGTCCGTCGAGGCCAAGCGCATGGCGCGCACGCTGTGGGGTAGCGTGCACGGTCTGGTGCAGCTGGGCATGAACGAGCGTCTGGGACTGTGGCAGGGGCAGCCACTGGAAGTGACGGAGCTGCTCGATCAGTTGCTGGACACCATGTTGGCGGGGCTCAAGGTACGCAGCGAGGCTGCGTGTGCGGGGGATGCCACGGAAGCTGGCAAATGAGTCGAGAACTGCTCCGGCGACCCCGTTTTGCGCCCTTCTTCTGGACCCAGGCCCTCGGGGCCTTCAATGACAATCTGTTCAAGAACGCCTTGCTGCTGCTGATGACCTTCGTGGTCATCGAGCAGCGGGGCTGGGACACCGGCATCGTCAACAACCTGGCGGCCGGTCTGTTCATCCTGCCTTTTCTGCTGTTCTCCGCCTGGGGCGGCCTGTTGGCTGATCGCCTCGACAAGCAGCGCCTGATCGTGCGGCTCAAGTGGCTGGAGCTGGCCACCATGAGCGTGGCGGCCGGCGCCTTGATCTTCGAGGCCTGGGAGTTGCTGCTGGCGCTGCTGTTCATGATGGGCACCCAGTCGGCGCTCTTCGGGCCGGTCAAGTACGCCATCCTGCCCCAGCACCTCAAGCCGGATGAGCTGGTCAGCGGCAATGCCTGGGTCGAGCTGGGCACCTTCCTCGCCATCCTGATCGGTACCCTTGCCGCCGCGGCCTTGATGGCACTGGGCGGCGAGCTGGCACGCTGGGCGCTGTCCGCATCGCTGGTCTCGCTGTCTCTTCTAGGCGTGATGGCGGCCGGCAAGATTCCGCCGGCACCCTCCGCTTCGCCCGGCCCCGTGCCGTGGCGTCCGCTCTCCGGCAGCATCGCGGTGATGCGTGAAGGGCTGAGCAATCGCCGGCTTCGCTGGGCGCTGCTGGGCATCAGTGCCTTCTGGTTCCTCGGCGCCAGCTATCTGACGCAGTTGCCGGCCTATGCGCGCGATATCGTGCATGGGGCTGAAGGGGCGACCTCTGCCTTGCTGGCGGCCTTTGCCATCGGTATCGGGCTGGGGTCGCTGGCCTGTGAGCGTGTCTCGCGCGGGCGTCTCGAGACGGGACTGGTGCCCTTCGGCGCGTTGATCATCTTCGCTGGCGGGCTGGATCTTGCCCTGCGCCCGGCACTGGCCGAGGCACAGATGGCCACGCCCTTGATCGAGCTGCTGGGCATCGCCGGTTTCTGGCGCATGTGGCTGGATCTCGGTGTCATCGGCTTCGGCGGCGGCCTCTATATCGTGCCGCTTTACACCCTGCTGCAGATCCGCAGTCCTGAAGATCACCGCGCGCGCATGATCGCGGCCAACAACGTGCTCAATGCCCTGCTGATGGTGCTGTCGGCCGGTGCCGGCATTCTGGTGCTGGGCGTGATGGGGCGCGATATCCCGGACTTCCTGCTGCTGCTGTCCCTGATCAGCGGGCTGATCGCGGTGGTCTGCATGCTGCGTGACCCGCGACCCTTCCTGCGCCTCAATATCTTCATCCTCATCCATCTGATGTATCGCCTGCACCTCAAGGGGCGCTGGCGGATACCGGCGGAAGGGGCGGCGCTGGTGGTGTGCAATCACGTCAGCTTCATGGATGCGCTGATTCTGGGCGGGGCCAGTCCACGCCCGCTGCGTTTCCTGATGGATGCCGAGATCTACCACTCGCCGTGGCTGAAGTGGTTCTTCCGCATCGCCGGGGCGATTCCGGTGGACTCCTCGCGCAAGGACCCGGCTGGGGTGCGCCGCTCGCTGGAGGAAGTCGGCAAGGCGCTGCGCGAGGGAGAGGTGGTGATGATCTTCCCCGAGGGCAAGCTGACGCGTGACGGTGAGGTCGGTCGCTTCCGGCGCGGGCTGGAGTTGATTCTGGCGCGTGACCCGGTGCCGGTGATTCCGATGGCGCTGGGTGGCCTGTGGGGCTCCTGGTTCTCCCACGGCGGCGGGCCTGCCTTCGCCAAGTTTCCGCGGCGGCTGCGCGGGCGGGTAGAGCTGTGCGTCGGGCGTACCTTCGACCCTGTCGGCACCAAGGCGGTGGAGCTCGAAGAGGCGGTGCGTGATCTGCATCGCAAGGCGACACGGCTGGCGCGCTCCCGCTAGCCGCTATTTTTTTTCAGCGCTGCATGAAAATGCCGCCCATGCCGACACGATCGTCAGGCAGGGGCGGCATTTCACGTTCTGGCGACCAGCAAATGGCCACTGGCGTCGAGCGCGGCGTCGCGTCAGTCGCTGGACTGCTCGGAGGGAGCAGTGTGGCGCGTGACCCAGAAGCCGAAGCCGCCGATGGCCCAGGCGCCTAGCATGACCAGTGGCACCGCCAGCATGTCATCGCCGCTCAGCCACAGGCTGGCCAGGGCGCCATAGAGGCCACCGCCGAGATACAGCACCGTGCCGGAGATGGCATTGGCGGCACCATGGCCACGTGTGAACAGCGACTGGTAGTCAGCCATCACGTTGGGCGTGATCATGCCGCCGGCGCCCAGCACGAACAGGATGCCCGGAATCAGGGTGGCGACCTGGACGTTGTCGGTGATGACCAGCGAGATCAGCCAGGTGATGCCGATCCCCTGCATGCACAGTGCCACCTGAACCAGCTTGCGCGTGCGCAGATGCTTGAGGCCGAAGTGGTTGAGACGGTTGCCGATCAGCATCGCGCCGACATTGGCGCCGAAGGCCAGCGCGAACTCACCGGAGTTCAGCCCCAGCACGCCCTGATAGAGATAGCTCGCGTTGGTCAGGAAGGTGAACATGATGCCGGGGCCGCACAGCAGCAGCATCAGGTGCCCGGGGACGCCGCGCGTGGTCAGTACCGTGCGATAGCTGGCCAATGCGCCGCGCAGGCTGAGCGGTGAACGCTCGCTGGCAGGCAGGGTCTCCGGCAGCCACTGGCGAATGGCGACTCCGGCGATCACGCCATAGACGGCCAGGCCGATGAAGACCATCTGCCAGGTGCTCAGTGCCAGGATGAGAGCGCCGAGGCTGGGGGCGACCAGCGGTGCTGCCATCAGCACCATCATGACGTTGGTCATCAGGCGCGCGGCGTCCTTGCCGGTCGCGACATCGCGCACCACGGTGCGAGAGACGCCGCCGGTCATGCCGGTCGCGATTCCCTGCAGGACACGGAAGACCATCAGCCATTCCAGACTATGCGTCATGGCGCAGCCGAGACTCGCGATCAAGAACAGCACGATGCCGCCCAGCGCGATCGGGCGACGGCCCAGGCTGTCCGACAGCGGGCCACCACTCAGCTGACCGAAGGCGTAGCCGGCCAGGAAGAAGGTGATGGTCAGGCCGAGGCGGGAGTGATCGACACCGAATTCCGCGGCCATGGCGGGGATGGCGGGCAGAAAGGCATCCATCGATAGCGGGGCGAGCGCCACCATCAGGGCCAGCAGCACGGTGAAGTGAGGTTGTCGATGCAGGGCGGGGGTCGCCGTTGGGGCGGAAGCTGAAGTCATGAGGGCCATTCGAAGGTTGTGGGGCATTGCAGGGGGAGCGGTGAGTCAGCCTGCTCTGGCGCAGGTCCGTGACGTCTGGCGCTGGCGGGCAGCGCGAACGCGCACAGCATAGCGTGGGTTCGGGCCGCTTGCGTGTCGTGGTCTGCAACACCGTATTGCAGCTGGTTCTTGCACCTGAGCCGCTGTGTCTGAGCACCTGCAAATGAGCACCTGCAAATGAGCACCTGGGTGAGTTGGCGTGCCCCAGACGCGACAGGCCCGCCAATTGGCGGGCCTGTCGTCGAGAGTGCCGTGCTGCGTGGCAATGCGGGTGGCGCGTCAGCTGCGCGTGGTGCGAGCCGCCTGCCAGCAGCGTGCCGAGGTGATCTGGTTGTCCTTCACCTGCTGGATCTCGATGCGCGTGGTGCCGATGGCGAGACTGGCCGGGGCATCCGGGAAGGATTCCAGATGTTCCAGAATCAGGCCGTTGAGCGTCTTGGGACCGTCAGTCGGCAGCTGCCAGCCGATGGCCTTGTTGATCTCGCGGATGTTGGCGGTGCCTTCGATCACGTAGCTGCCGTTGTCCTGCGGGTGGATCTCCTGATGCGTACCGGCGACATCGGTGGTGAACTCGCCGACGATCTCCTCGAGGATGTCCTCCAGCGTCGCCAGCCCCTGCACATCGCCATACTCGTCGACCACGATGCCGATGCGGCGCTTCTGCTTCTGGAAGTTGAGCAGCTGGGTATGCAGCGGCGTGGATTCCGGGATGAAGTAGGGCTCGCGGGCTTCCTGGATGATGGAGGCCTTGGTGACCTCGTCCAGTGACAGGAAGCGCGCCGCGTTGCGCAGGTGCAGGATGCCGATGATGTTGTTGATGTCGCCCTTGTAGACCGGCACCCGCGTGTGCTGACTGGCGCGGATATGGCTGAGGATGATGTCGAGGTCATCGTCCAGGTCGATGCCGAAGATCTCCTGACGCGGCACCATGATGTCATCGACGGTGACGTTCTCGAGATCGAGAATCGACAGCAGCATGCCCTGGTGGCGACGCGGGATCATGCTGCCGGCTTCGTGGACCACGGTGCGCAGCTCGTCACGGGTCAGGCTGTCGGCGCCGCCGCTGACATCGCGCACGCCGAACAGGCGCAGCAGGCCATTGGAGATGCCGTTGACCAGCCAGACCAGCGGGTAGAGCAGCTTGAGCAGGGGTTCCAGCACCAGCGAGGCCGGATAGGCGATGCGCTCCGGGTTCACGGCGGCCATGGTCTTGGGCGTCACTTCGGCAAAGATCAGCACCACGATGGTCAGCACGGCGGTCGAGACGGCCGGGCCCGAGACATCACCGAAGTAATGGATCGCGATGATGGTCGCCAGCGAGGCGGCCAGGTTGTTGACGAAGTTGTTGCCGATCAGGATGACGCCGATCAGGCGGTCCGGACGGGAAAGCAGGCGGGTAACACGCTTGGCGCCGCGCTCACCGCCCTTGGCACGGTGACTGAGACGGTAGCGGTTGATCGACATCATGCCGGTCTCGGAGCTCGAGAAGAAGGCAGACAGGATGATCAGGATGACCAGTAGGCCGAACAGCAGCCCCAACGGGGTGTCGTCGCTCAAGAGTGAAGGGTCCTCGGTGGCGGATTTAGGCGCATGATACTGACACGCTCGCTGCAATGCATCAGGCGCAGCGAGCGATCTCTGTCGGGGTGGCAGGGCTTAGTGGGAAAATATCACTTGCAGCACGAACTTGGTGCCGAAGAAGGCCAGCGCCAGTACCAGGCAGCCGCCCAGTGTCCAGCGGGCGGCACGCTGGCCGCGCCAGCCCAGCACGTGATGCCCGAACAGCAGCACGGCGAAGATGATCCAGGCGCCGAGGCTGAGCACCGTCTTGTGAGCCAGATGCTGGGCGAACATGTTGTCCAGATAGATGGTGCCGCTGATGATCGACACGCTGAGCAGGATCATGCCGGCCCAGATCAGCTCGAACAGCGCACGCTCCATGCTGGTCAGTGCCGGCAGCACCTGGACGATGCCGCGGGTATGGCGCTTCTTGAGCGCGTGCTGTTGCAGCGACAGCAGTCCGGCCTGCATGGCGGCGATGCTGAAGAAGGCCAGCGCCGCCACCGAGGTGAAGATGTGGGCGACCAGACCGGGGGAGAGCGGGTTCTCGGTGGTGGCGCTCGGCAGGTTCATCACGCCGAGCACGCAGGCGGCGGCGACCGGGAACAGCGCCGCGCCCCCGGCGATCACCGGCTTGAACAGGCTGGCGGTCACCAGCAGCAGGCAGATGGCCCAGCTGACCAGCGAAGCGCTCTCGAACAGTCCGAGGTGCAGTGCGCCACCGTGGTTGAGCGTGACCCAGACGATGACGGCATGGCAGGCGACGGCGATCAGCGCCAGACTGCGCACCAGACGCGTGCGTGCCGGGACGCGGCGTGTCAGGGTAAGGCCCTGCCAGAGGCCGGCGCCGAGATAGAAGATGATGGCCAGAAAGGCAAAAGGCAGAGCCTGCATGTGCTGTTGTCCAGGTGCCGGAGGGTAGCGGGAGATCAGGCCTCGCATGAGGCACTGTCTATCTGCAGAGACTATACCGAATGCGCCGCCGGGATTGCATCCACTCGCGGTGTCCTGTCGCGTGCTCTCGCGGGCGATGAGGCCTGCGCGGCGACAGACTCCGCATTGCATGACGATTGTCGGCGCTGCTTCCTTCATGCATGTCATCGCCAGGATGGCGACTTGCAAGTCTTGCATGCATGGAGACACGGCCGCCCTGTGCGTATAATGCGCGACAGGATAACCATTCACGCGCTGGGGCGTCATGCCGTGCGCCGGTCACGAGGTGGCTTACGCCCTCGTCCCCGCAGCGCGGACCCCAGACGTCCCTAGCCGGAGAGGCCCATGTTTCAAAGTTTGAGTGATCGCCTGTCGCATACGCTGAAGTCGATTACCGGCCAGGCCAAGCTGACGGAAGACAACATCAAGGACACCCTGCGCGAAGTGCGCAAGGCGTTGCTTGAAGCCGATGTCGCGCTGCCGGTGGTCAAGGCCTTCATCGAGCGAGTGCGCGAACGTGCCGTCGGTCAGGAAGTGTCCAAGAGCCTGTCGCCGGGCCAGCAGTTCGTCAAGATCGTCCAGCAGGAGCTGGAAGCGATCATGGGCGAAGCCAATGAAGGTCTGACGCTCAAGGGCAGTCCGGCCGTCATCCTGATGGCAGGCCTGCAGGGTGCGGGCAAGACGACCACCGTCGCCAAGCTGGCACGCTACCTGCGCGAGCGCGAGAAGAAGAAGGTGCTGGTGGTCTCGGCCGACGTCTATCGTCCGGCCGCCATCGACCAGCTGGAAACGCTGGCCAAGGAAGTCGGGGTCGATTTCTTCCCCTCCGACTCCTCCCAGCAGCCGGTGGCCATCGCCGAAGCGGCGATGAAGCACGCGCGTATCCAGTTCCACGACGTGGTGCTGGTCGATACCGCCGGTCGCCTGCATGTCGATGCCGACATGATGGACGAGATCGCCGCCCTGCACCGCAGCGTCAATCCTGACGAGACGCTGTTCGTCGTCGATGCGATGACCGGTCAGGATGCCGCCAACACCGCCAAGGCCTTCCATGAAGCCTTGCCGCTGACCGGTGTCGTGCTGACCAAGGCCGACGGTGATGCGCGTGGCGGTGCGGCCCTGTCCGTGCGTCACATCACCGGCAAGCCGATCAAGTTCATGGGCATGGGGGAGAAGGTCGACGCCCTCGAACCCTTCCACCCGGACCGGATCGCCTCGCGCATCCTCGGCATGGGCGACATGCTGTCGCTGATCGAGGAAGCCGAGCGCACCGTCGACAAGAGCAAGGCCGAGCAGCTGGCCAGCAAGGTCAAGAAAGGCGAAGGCTTCGATCTCGAGGACTTCCGTGACCAGCTCCAGCAGCTCAAGAACATGGGTGGCATGGGCAGCCTGATGTCCAAGCTGCCGGGCATGGGTCAGCTGGCGGAAGTCGCCCAGAGCCAGGCCAGCGAGAAGGAGCTGGGCAAGCTGGAGGCGATGATCAACTCCATGACGCCCAAGGAACGCCGCAACCCCGACCTCATCAATGGGTCGCGCAAGCGCCGCATCTGCATGGGCTCCGGTACCCAGGTGCCGGACCTCAATCGTCTGCTCAAGCAGCACAAGCAGATGGCAAAGATGATGAAGAAGGCCGGCAAGAAAGGTGGCATGCAGAAGATGATGCGTGGCATGTCCGGCATGATGGGCGGTGGCGGTGGTCCTGGCGGCCCCGGCGGTATGGGTGGCATGGGTGGTATGGGTGGCCCCGGCGGCATGGGCGGCGGACGCTTCCCGCGTCGCTGATTGTTGACCCGATGCCCGATGCAGCGCTGATGAGACATGGGCGCTGACACCAGGAATTGCGCTCCGTGGCACGTCCCGTGCCACGGAGCGTGTGTATGGCCTTGGAAAAAGGTTTCCAAGGCTTGCCAATTTCCGTAGAATGTCGCCTCTTCGTGTGGACCCTCCATGCGAAGACGAGTTCTGTGGCACGATTTTCACTTCAACACGAAGGACAGATTACGCAATGGTTACCATTCGTCTGGCACGTGGTGGCGCCAAGAAGCGTCCCTTCTACCACCTCGCTGTGGCTGATTCCCGCACAGCCCGTGATGGCCGCTTCATCGAGCGCGTCGGCTTCTTCAACCCGGTCGCTCGCGGCCAGGAAGAGCGTCTGCGCGTCGATCTCGAGCGCGTCGCTCACTGGCAGCAGCAGGGCGCACAGGTCTCTGACCGTGTCGCTCAGCTGATCAAGGAAGCTGGCAAGCAGCAGGCTTGATTCCAGGATGCCTACTCAACCGAACAACCCGCAGCCGACCGCAGCGTCATCGCATGACGATGATGTCGTGGTGATGGGGAAGCTTACCAGCCCCTATGGCGTCAAAGGCTGGCTCAAGGTGTATTCCTACACCAGCCCGATTGACGGCATCTTCGATTACGCTGGCTGGATGCTGAAGCTGGACGGGAAGCAGATTCCCGCCCGCCTCGCTCAGGCACGTCGCCATGGCAAGGGCCTGGTGGCACAGCTCGAAGGTATCGACAGTCGCGAAGCAGCACAGGAGCTGGCCGGGGCGGAGATTCTCCTGCCCAAGCAGCACCTGCCGCAGCTGGAAGTCGGTGAGTACTACTGGCATCAACTGGAAGGTCTCGAGGTGGTAACGCTGGATGGCCAGCGCCTCGGGAAAGTGAGCACCCTGATGGAAACCGGTGCCAACGACGTTCTGGTGATAAAGCCGAACGACGACAGCATCGATGAGAAGGAACGGCTCGTGCCGTACCTTCCCGATCAGGTGGTTCGCGATGTGGATCTCACCACTGGGCGCATGAGCGTCGACTGGGATCCCGAATTCTGATGTTAAGCACAGAGAGCTGACGCCTGTGTGGATTGGTGTAGTGAGCCTGTTTCCGGAAATGTTCACGGCGATTACCGCCAGTGGCGTGACCGGCCGAGCGGTCGACAAGGGCCTGCTCGAGGTCGATTTCTGGAATCCTCGCGACTACGCCACCGACAGGCACCGTACGGTCGATGATCGTCCCTACGGCGGTGGTCCCGGCATGTTGATGAAGGTCGAGACCCTGCGTGGCGCCATTCGTGACGCCCGCGCCGCTGGCGGTGACAACGCTCGTGTGATCTATCTCTCCCCGCAAGGCCGCAAGCTGGATCAGGCCGGTGCCCGCGAACTGGCGACGCAAGAGCGTCTGATCGTGGTGGCTGGACGCTATGAAGGCATTGATGAGCGCGTGGTGGAAGAGGAGATCGACGAGGAGTGGTCGATCGGCGATTACGTCCTGTCTGGCGGGGAACTGCCGGCCATGGTCCTGATCGATACGGTGGCACGCCTGGTGCCGGGCGTACTCGGGCATGAAGCCAGCGCGGAGGAGGATTCCTTCACCGATGGCCTGCTCGATTGTCCGCACTATACCCGCCCTGAAGTCATCGACGGCAAGCGGGTGCCGGATGTTCTGCTCAGTGGCAATCATGCCCTGATCAAGCGCTGGCGGTTGCAGCAGTCTCTGGGACGTACCTGGCTCAGGCGTCCGGATTTGCTGGAGAGTCGCACGTTGACTCGTGAGGAGCGCAAGCTGCTCGACGAGTTCATCGCGCAGCACGCCCGGAAAGGCAAGGCCTGACCGCTGCGAACCGAAGGTTCGCTGTCAGGAGAAGGCCGCCACCGTGGCGGAGGTGCGGCACGGCCCGGAGTCATCTTGCGGGAGTTCCGTGGCGCGTCACACACAAGGTCGATCCCCGTGTTCAAGGCCGTTTGCGGTGCCGGGGTCATGACGAACATCAATCCCAGGATTGATGCTAACGAATTTGGAGCTAGCGATGAGCAGCAAGAATAAACTGATCCAGGCGATCGAAAACGAGCAGATGGCCAAGGAAATCCCGGCCTTTGCACCGGGCGACACCATCGTCGTCCAGGTCAAGGTTGTCGAAGGTACTCGCGAGCGTCTGCAGGCCTTCGAAGGCGTGGTGATCGGCAAGCGTAACCGCGGTCTGAACTCCGCCTTCACCGTCCGCAAGATCTCCCACGGTGTGGGCGTCGAGCGTACCTTCCAGACTTACAGCCCGCAGGTTGCCGCTATCGACGTCAAGCGTCGTGGTGACGTCCGTCAGGCCAAGCTGTACTACCTCCGTGAGCGTAGCGGCAAGTCTGCACGCATCAAGGAAAAGCTGGGCTAAGCGCTCCGCATTCCCTGACTGCAGAACTCGGCAGTACTGCGGGGGAGCGAATTGCCACTTGCTCCTCCGCCATATGAAGACCCCGCCATGCATCGCATGGCGGGGTCTTCGTGTTTGTGCACCAGGGAAATCCGGTGTGACTTGCAGCGGGTTCATTTCATCGTCAGGGCATCACGGTAGAATCGAGGCTCACGCAGGCCCGGTGCCGCGGTACATGACGGCCACGGCGAGCGCGGATGGCACGTCATTGAGGACGGGGAAGCGGGAATGATGGACGACGATGCGTTGGTCGAGGCCTTTCTCGATACGTTGTGGCTAGAGCGGGGTGCCAGTGACAATACGCTCGGCGCCTATCGCAGTGATCTCACGGCCTGGCGGCGCTGGTTGGCCGATCAGGCGGAGACGGGTGCTGACGCGGTGCCGTTGCTGAGCGTGGCACCGCAGCAGGTGCAGGACTTCTGTGACTCGCGGCGTGAGTCGCATGCGCTGCGCTCCACGGCACGTCTGCTGTCGGCGCTGCGGCGCTTCTATCGCTGGGCGCTGGCCGAAGGCATGATCGAGGCGGACCCGCTGCATGAGGTGCGCCTGCCGCGCGTGATTCCCAGCCTGCCGGGCACGCTGGATGAGGAGGAGGTCGAGCGCCTGCTGGAGGCGCCGGATCTCGACACGCCCATCGGGCTGCGCGACCGCACCATGCTCGAAGTGCTCTATGGCGCGGGGTTGCGTATCAGCGAGCTGGTCAACCTGAGTGTCGATGCGCTCAATCTGCGCCAGGGCGTCGTGCGTGTCACCGGCAAGGGCGATCGTGAGCGGCTGGTGCCGCTGGGCGAGGAGGCCTGTGACTGGTTGTCACGCTGGCTGTCCGTTGGCCGACCTGCGATGATGGCCGACCAGACGCGTCCGGCACTGTTTCCCGGCCGACACGACAAGGCCATGACGCGACAGACCTTCTGGCATCGCATCCGGCGTCACGCCGTGACTGCGGCCATCAGCAAGCCTCTGTCACCGCATACGCTGCGCCATGCCTTCGCCACGCACCTGCTCAATCACGGTGCCAACCTGCGTGTCGTGCAGTTGTTGCTGGGGCATCGTGATCTTTCCACGACCCAGATCTATACCCATGTGGCCCAGGCGCGTCTGGAGCGTCTGCATGCCGAACATCATCCGCGTGGCTGAGTGTCCTTCCCTCTGCGCGCGGACGCCAAGGAGTGTTTGATGAGCAAGTCTTTCCGTCGTCCGCAGGCCCTGTCCCGTGCGATCCGCCTCCTGAGCGCCGGCGCCATGCTGACGCTTGTGGCGCCATTGGCCCAGGCTGATGCGCTGGATGATCTGCGCGACAAGCTCGTCGTCAATGGCCAGCCGCTGCCGGTCGAATCACTGGCCTCAAGCCCCATCGACGGCCTCTATGAGGTGCGCCTGACCAGTGGCGAGAGCTTCTTTACCGATATCGACGGCAAGCATCTGATCGTGGGTGAGATGTACCGCAACGATGGCGACAAGGGGCTGGTCAATCTCAGCGAGCAGAAGGCCAATGGCGAGCGCCTCGAGCTGCTGGCCGAGGTCAGTGAAGATGATATGGTCATCTTCCGCCCGACGGGTGAGGTCAAGGCGGTGATCAGTGTCTTCACCGATACCACCTGCCCGTATTGCCGCAAGCTGCACCAGGAAGTGCCGGAACTCAATGCACGTGGCATCGAAGTGCGCTATCTGGCCTTCCCGCGCGGTGGCATGCGCTCGCAGGGGGCGCGTGAGCTGGCGCAGGTGTGGTGTGCGGACAATCCCACCGAGGCGATGAACCAGATCAAGAATGAAGGCGAAGTGCCCAAGCAGGCGGCCAGCTGCGATGCACCGGTGCAAAGCCAGTATCAGCTGGGCACGCGCATGGGAGTGCAGGGCACCCCGGCCATCGTGATGCCGGATGGCCAGATGGTGCCTGGCTACCTGCCGGTGGAGCGTCTTGCCAGCATGCTGGGCATCGATGACTGAATCACAGGCGACAAGACTGCGCGTTGACAGGGCGTCCTGCCTTGCTACCGTGGTCACGACAGACGTACGTGCAGGATGTCTGGATAATAGACCGACGTGAGATCGGCAAGGCCGTCGCTGACAGTGGCGCGGCCCTCAAGGCTGGATACCGTAACAAGAGAGGAAAGCGACGTTGAAACCGGTGAAAGTAGGAATCTGTGGTCTAGGGACCGTAGGCGGCGGCACTTATAACGTGCTGATTCGCAATGCCGATGAGATTGCGCGTCGTGCTGGACGCCCGATCATCGTCGAACAGGTCGGCGCACGACGCGACAATCCTGACTGCGATATCACCGGCGTCAGCCGCACGCATGACATCTTCGAGGTCGCGCGCAATCCCGAGATCGACGTGCTGGTCGAGCTGATCGGTGGCTACGATGTCGCCTATCAGCTGGTGATGGAAGCCATCGCCAACGGCAAGCATGTCGTGACCGCCAACAAGGCGCTGATCGCCGTCCACGGCAACGAGATCTTCCGTGCCGCCGCCGAGAAGGGCGTGATGGTGGCCTTCGAAGCCGCAGTGGCCGGTGGCATTCCCGTCATCAAGTCGCTGCGTGAAGGCCTGGGTGCCAACCGCATCCAGTGGCTGGCCGGCATCATCAACGGCACCGGCAACTTCATCCTCAGCGCGATGCGTGATGAAGGTCGCAGCTTCGAGGACGTGCTGGCCGAGGCGCAGGCGCTGGGCTATGCCGAAGCCGATCCGACCTTTGATGTCGAAGGCATCGATGCCGCGCACAAGCTGACCATCCTGGCCTCGATCGCCTTCGGCGTGCCGCTGCAGTTCGACAAGGCCTACACCGAAGGCATCTCGCGCATCACGGCCGAGGACATCGAGCAGGCCGATAACCTGGGCTACATCATCAAGCATCTGGGCATCACCCGCGCCACGGCCAAGGGCCTCGAGCTGCGCGTGCATCCGACGCTGATTCCCAAGGGGCGTCTGCTGGCCAATGTGCATGGCGTCAAGAATGCCATCGAGGTGATGGGCGACGCTGTCGGCCCGACCCTTTACTACGGTGCCGGCGCCGGTGCCGAGCCGACGGCCTCTGCCGTGGTCGCGGACCTGCTCGACGTGGCGCGCGATATCGCCACCGACCACCGCTACCGCGTGCCGTATCTGGCCTTCGCCGAGATCAATCAGCACGGCGACACCCTGCCGATCCTGCCGATGGAAGAGATCGAGACGGCCTGCTATCTGCGTCTGCACGCAGTGGACCGCCCGGGCGTGTTGGCGCGTGTCGCGTCGATTCTCTCCGAGCAGGGCATCTCCATCGAGGCGATCATCCAGAAGGAAGCCACCGAAGGGGAGCTGGTGCCGATCATTCTGCTCACGCACCGTGCGCGCGAACTGCACATGAACGAAGCGATTCGCCAGCTGGAAGCGCTGGTGGATGTCGCCGGTTCCGTGGTGCGCATTCGTGTCGAGGATCTCGACGACAACGCCTGATCGCGGGCAAACGGGGCGGGGCTATCGACGGTGATGGCACCGCCCCGCTGGGCAGCCGGCGCAGGCCGGAAGAGCAAGAATCATAACGGTGGCAAGAGCCACGGGAAGACACGACATGCGTTATATCTCCACGCGCGGCCAGGCGCCGGCGCTCGGTTTTGAAGATGTGGTTCTCACGGGGCTTGCCAGCGATGGCGGCCTGTACGTGCCGGAAACCCTGCCGCAGTTCAGCGCCGAAGAGCTGACGGCGATGGCCGGTGAGTCCTACGCGGAAATCGCCTTCCGTGTCATGAAGCCCTTCGTCGATGGCGCCATCGATGACGCGACCTTCCGTGACATCGTGCGCGAGACCTACGCGACCTTCAGTCACGATGCCGTCGTGCCGCTCAATCAGCTCGACAGCAACCATTACCTGCTGGAGCTGTTCCACGGCCCGACGCTGGCCTTCAAGGATGTCGCGCTGCAGCTGCTGGGTCGCCTGCTGGATCACTTCCTTGCCAAGCGCGGCGAGCGTGCGGTGATCATGGGCGCGACCTCCGGTGATACCGGTTCTGCCGCCATCGAGGGCTGCCGTGCCTGCGATCATGTGGATATCTTCATTCTGCATCCGCACAACCGTGTCTCCGAAGTGCAGCGTCGCCAGATGACCTCCGTGCTGGCGCCCAACGTCTTCAACATCGCCATCGAAGGCAACTTCGACGATGCCCAGGCGATGGTGAAGGCCAGCTTCGCCGATCAGGACTTCCTGAACGGCACGCGTCTGGTCGCGGTCAACTCGATCAACTGGGCGCGCATCATGGCCCAGACCGTCTACTACGTGGCCGCCGGTGTGGCGCTGGGCGCTCCGGCGCGTCAGGTCAGCTTCACGGTGCCGTCGGCCAACTTCGGCAACATCTTTGCCGGCTATCTGGCCTCGCGTATGGGGCTGCCGGTGCGCCAGCTGGTGATCGCCACCAACGCCAACGACATCCTGCATCGCACCATCTCCTCCAATGACTTCTCACGTCAGGAGCTGAAGGCGACGCTGGCACCGTCGATGGATATCGTGGTGTCCTCCAACTTCGAACGTCTGCTGTTCGAAGCCTATGGCCGCGATGGTCAGGCGATCCGTGAGCTGCTCGAGCACTTCTCGCGGGAACCGGCAGCACTGGCGGATGCCCCGCTGGCGAAGCTGCGTGAGCTGTTCTCCAGCCACAGTGTCGATGACGAGACGATCCTCGAGGTCATCCGTGAGGCGCACCATCGCACCGGTGAGATTCTCGATCCGCATACGGCAACCGGCTATCGTGCGGCTGAGGTCTGCCGCACCGATAGCGCGACGCCGATGATCACGCTGGCGACGGCGCATCCGGCCAAGTTTGCCGAAGCCGTGGCGCGTGCCGGCTTTGCTGGCGTCGATCTGCCGCCGCATCTGCATGACCTGCTGGAGCGCGAGGAGCGTTACAGCGTACTGCCGGCGGAGTTGGCGGCAGTGCAGGACTTCGTGCGCGAGAATCGCCGCGGGTGATTGCAACAACTGCCGGTTGGCCCGTTCGGGGTAATCGGCAGTCATCTTTTCATGGCCGTCATGTCTGCAGCCCGCTGCCGAGATGACGGCCATGTCGTTTGTCAGGAGCTCTTCATGTCTGTCACTTCCCCCGTGTCGCCCCCATTCTCGCAAGATTCCATGAGTCGTCCGGACGAGCGCACGCTTGCGGCCAGCATTGCGCGGGTCATTCAGCCGCGCGCGCGTGACGAGCGTCTCTATCAGCAGGGCATCGCGACCGGGCTCAGCGAATTGCAGGCGCGTGTGCTGGCAGGGCGTCTGACGCTGGAGAGCTGCAAGGCGCCCCTGGAGGCGCTGGTCACGCCGGCGCTCCGGCATATCGAGCATCCCGAACGGCTGGCCGATGGCCGGCGCGCGGCAGAGCGCATCGCGCGCGCCGTCGCCGAGGGGGAGCATATCGGCATCCTCACCGACTATGACGTGGATGGCATCACCTCGCATGTGGTGATGCTGCGCACGCTGACCGAGCTGTTCGATGTGCCCTACGACCGCGTGCACAGTCTGATCGGCCATCGCATCCATGATGGTTATGGCATCAGTCTGCCGCTGGTCGAGCGCATCATGACGCTGTCGCCGCGCCCGTCTCTGATCGTGACCGCGGACTGCGGCTCCAGTGATGAGGCGCGTCTGGCGTTGCTCAAGGAGGCGGGGATAGAGGTCGTGGTGACGGATCACCATGCGTTGTCTCAGGAAGGGCCGCCGGCTTCCGCCTACGCGACGGTCAATCCGACACGAGATGACTGCGCCTATCCTGATGCGACCATTGCCGGCTGCATGGTCGCCTGGCTGACCATGTCATTGACCCGTAACGTCCTGATCGAACAGGGCAGGTTGCCGAGCGATGCCCCCAAGCTGTCGCCGTGGTTGTCGTATGTGGCGCTGGGGACGGTGGCGGACTGTGTGTCACTGGGGGGGAGTGCGATCAATCGCGCGGTGGTCAATCTGGGCCTCACGCTGATCAACCGCATGCAGGAACCCTGCTGGCGCGCGATGGCAGAGCGGCTCGGGGCGGATAGCGTGCCCTTCAATGCCGAGACGCTGGCCTTCCAGATGGGGCCGCGTATCAATGCCCGCTCGCGTCTGGATGACCCGTACGCCGCGCTGCATTTCATGTTGGCGCGGGAAGATGACGCAGCGCAGCGTGCACTGGAAGTGCTCGATCAGGACAACCAGTCCCGCAAGGCGATCGAAGCCGAGATGGTCGAGTCGGCGCGTGCCCTGGCGCTCACCTCCTTGCGGCAAGGGCATCAGGTGATCGTGGTCCACCTGGAGGATGGTCATCCCGGGGTGCAGGGCATTGTCGCTTCGCGTCTCGTGCAGCAGTTCGGGCGACCGACCGTCGTGCTGACACCAGCCGCGGTGCCCGGCATGTTGACAGGCTCCGGGCGCTCCATCGAAGGATTGCACCTGCGGGATGCGCTGCAGCGTGCTCATGATCTCGCGCCGCAGTGCCTGCCGCGCTTCGGTGGGCATCGCGGCGCCGCCGGGGTGGGCTTGCCGCTGACGGAAAAGGACACCTTCACTCGTGCCCTGCAACAGGCAGCCGCGGAGCAGTTGGGGGAGAGGGCGCTCAATCCCTTGATTCTCAGTGATGGTGAGCTGGTGGAAGGGCAGTTGAGTCTGGAGACGCTGGATGAGCTCGAGCGTCTGGCGCCCTTCGGACGTGAGTTCGAGGCGCCTCTCTTCGAGGGCAGCTTCCTGGTCGAGAGCCTCAGGCCGGTAGGCGCCGATGGCACGCACCTGTCATTGGAACTCTCGCTCGGGCGTACGCGCCTCAAGGCGATCTGGTTCCGTGCGCTGTCACCGGGGGAATCGCCGGCATTCGGCGTGGGGACCTCTCTGAAGTGTGCTTACAAGTTGTCGCGCAATCGCTGGCGGGGGAGGGAGTCACTGCAGTTGATGTTGGAGCACGCAGTGCCTGCATGAGCTTGTTTGAATTGACAGCGATATCTGGCCAAAAAGCTCTTGCCATCAAACCGATTCCTGCGTAAAGTACGCATCCGCTGCCGGGGACGCATGGCGTTGCCAGCGGTGAAAGAGGTTTGCAGGTGATTGTTTTGCTTGACGTTTTTGAAGTTCGCTTCGAATTCATCGGTTGACAATCCCGGGCGATTCGCTAGAATACGCCGCACTCCTTACGGAACAGGTGATCGAGCAACGCTCCTCACCGCTTGATGATGCTTAGAGGCAGTCGACTGACTCATCATCAAGTGCTTGACTTCTCAAGCGTTCCAAGTAGAATATGCCTCCTCGCTTAACAGCGACGCTCTTTAAAAATTTGATCAGGTAATTCGTGTGAGCGCTTGCCGATGAGTGGTGACAAGGTCACCAAATATCGGAGCAAGCCTCTCACGAGAAGTTTGACTCTGAACCAAGTTTGGTCTGCTTAACAGACTATCAAGCTTTCAACTGAAGAGTTTGATCATGGCTCAGATTGAACGCTGGCGGCAGGCTTAACACATGCAAGTCGAGCGGAAACGATCCTAGCTTGCTAGGAGGCGTCGAGCGGCGGACGGGTGAGTAATGCATGGGAATCTGCCCGATAGTGGGGGACAACCTGGGGAAACTCAGGCTAATACCGCATACGTCCTACGGGAGAAAGCAGGGGATCTTCGGACCTTGCGCTATCGGATGAGCCCATGTCGGATTAGCTTGTTGGTGAGGTAATGGCTCACCAAGGCGACGATCCGTAGCTGGTCTGAGAGGATGATCAGCCACACTGGGACTGAGACACGGCCCAGACTCCTACGGGAGGCAGCAGTGGGGAATATTGGACAATGGGCGAAAGCCTGATCCAGCCATGCCGCGTGTGTGAAGAAGGCCTTCGGGTTGTAAAGCACTTTCAGCGAGGAAGAACGCCTTGGGACTAATACTCCCGAGGAAAGACATCACTCGCAGAAGAAGCACCGGCTAACTCCGTGCCAGCAGCCGCGGTAATACGGAGGGTGCAAGCGTTAATCGGAATTACTGGGCGTAAAGCGCGCGTAGGTGGCTAAGTCAGCCAGGTGTGAAAGCCCCGGGCTCAACCTGGGAACGGCATCTGGAACTGCTTGGCTAGAGTGCAGGAGAGGAAGGTAGAATTCCCGGTGTAGCGGTGAAATGCGTAGAGATCGGGAGGAATACCAGTGGCGAAGGCGGCCTTCTGGACTGACACTGACACTGAGGTGCGAAAGCGTGGGTAGCAAACAGGATTAGATACCCTGGTAGTCCACGCCGTAAACGATGTCAACTAGCCGTTGGGTCCCTTGAGGACTTAGTGGCGCAGCTAACGCAATAAGTTGACCGCCTGGGGAGTACGGCCGCAAGGTTAAAACTCAAATGAATTGACGGGGGCCCGCACAAGCGGTGGAGCATGTGGTTTAATTCGATGCAACGCGAAGAACCTTACCTACCCTTGACATCCAGAGGACTTTCCAGAGATGGATTGGTGCCTTCGGGAACTCTGAGACAGGTGCTGCATGGCTGTCGTCAGCTCGTGTTGTGAAATGTTGGGTTAAGTCCCGTAACGAGCGCAACCCCTATCCTTATTTGCCAGCGAGTAATGTCGGGAACTCTAAGGAGACTGCCGGTGACAAACCGGAGGAAGGTGGGGACGACGTCAAGTCATCATGGCCCTTACGGGTAGGGCTACACACGTGCTACAATGGCAAGTACAAAGGGTTGCAATACTGCGAAGTGGAGCCAATCCCATAAAGCTTGCCTCAGTCCGGATTGGAGTCTGCAACTCGACTCCATGAAGTCGGAATCGCTAGTAATCGTGGATCAGAATGCCACGGTGAATACGTTCCCGGGCCTTGTACACACCGCCCGTCACACCATGGGAGTGGACTGCACCAGAAGTGGTTAGCCTAACCTTCGGGAGGGCGATCACCACGGTGTGGTTCATGACTGGGGTGAAGTCGTAACAAGGTAGCCCTAGGGGAACCTGGGGCTGGATCACCTCCTTATCGACACTGTCTATCGCTCGCGGCAAGTGCTCACAACGAATTACCTGATCAAGTTAGTTTATCGAGTAGTAGTGTCGGGTCTGTAGCTCAGTTGGTTAGAGCGCACCCCTGATAAGGGTGAGGTCGGCAGTTCAAATCTGCCCAGACCCACCAAAAGCTTCATGCTTTTGTCGACACGGTTTTGCCGACTTTGGGGCCATAGCTCAGCTGGGAGAGCGCCTGCCTTGCACGCAGGAGGTCAGCGGTTCGATCCCGCTTGGCTCCACCATGAAAGTCCGGTTCAGCTTCTACTGCCTGATAACGCTGCACAGTCCACAGTGACAAGCATATCGCCTTCCTCGTGAAGGTTGTGTGACTTCTCACTGTTCTCTGAACAGCCGCTCTTTAACAATGTGAATCATGCTGACGATAGATGTGTGCGCCAAGCGCATGTCTATCAAAACGATATGTCGGAGAGGTCCGACAGATTCGTAATCCTTGACAGACCCCTTGGGGTTATATGGTCAAGCGATTAAGCGCATACGGTGGATGCCTTGGCAGCCAGAGGCGATGAAGGACGTGATAGCCTGCGATAAGCGTTGGCGAGGTGGCAAATACCCTGCGACCCAACGATTTCCGAATGGGGAAACCCACTCACCATCAGGTGAGTATCTATAGGCCAATACATAACCTATAGAGGCAAACCCGGGGAACTGAAACATCTAAGTACCCGGAGGAAAAGAAATCAACCGAGATTCCCCAAGTAGCGGCGAGCGAACGGGGACCAGCCCTTAAGCGTGACAACTGACAGACGAACAAGCTGGGAAGCTTGACGATACAGGGTGATAGTCCCGTAGTCGAAGTCTGAGTCACGTGAAATCGAGTAGGTCGGGGCACGAGAAACCTTGACTGAACATGGGGGGACCATCCTCCAAGGCTAAATACTCCTGGCTGACCGATAGTGAACCAGTACCGTGAGGGAAAGGCGAAAAGAACCCCGGCGAGGGGAGTGAAATAGATCCTGAAACCGTATGCGTACAAGCAGTGGGAGCACCTTCGTGGTGTGACCGCGTACCTTTTGTATAATGGGTCAGCGACTTATATTCTGTGGCGAGCTTAACCGTATAGGGGAGGCGTAGGGAAACCGAGTCTTAACTGGGCGACCAGTCGCAGGGTATAGACCCGAAACCGGGCGATCTATCCATGGCCAGGGTGAAGATTGAGTAACATCAATTGGAGGCCCGAACCCAAGTATGTTGAAAAATGCTGGGATGAGCTGTGGATCGGAGTGAAAGGCTAATCAAGCCCGGAGATAGCTGGTTCTCCTCGAAAGCTATTTAGGTAGCGCCTCACGTATCACCGCTGGGGGTAGAGCACTGTTTCGGCTAGGGGGTCATCCCGACTTACCAACCCGAGGCAAACTCCGAATACCAGTGAGTGCAGCGTGGGAGACACACAGCGGGTGCTAACGTCCGTTGTGAAAAGGGAAACAACCCAGACCGTCAGCTAAGGTCCCAAAATCCTGATTAAGTGGGAAACGATGTGGGAAGGCTCAGACAGCTAGGAGGTTGGCTTAGAAGCAGCCATCCTTTAAAGAAAGCGTAATAGCTCACTAGTCGAGTCGGCCTGCGCGGAAGATATAACGGGGCTAAATCAGGTACCGAAGCTACGGGTTCATCCTTATGGATGAGCGGTAGAGGAGCGTCGTGTAAGCCAATGAAGGTGGATTGAGAAGTCTGCTGGAGGTATCACGAGTGCGAATGCTGACATGAGTAACGATAAGGGGAGTGAAAAACTCCCCCGCCGGAAGACCAAGGTTTTCTGTTCTACGTTAATCGGAGCAGAGTGAGTCGGCCCCTAAGGCGAGGCGGAAACGCGTAGTCGATGGGAAACGGGTTAATATTCCCGTACCGGATGTGGTTGCGATGGGGGGACGAAGAAGGCTAGGTGAGCCAGGCGTTGGTTGTCCTGGTGAAAGCATGTAGGCCGAGGAATCAGGCAAATCCGGTTCCTCTGAGGTCGAGATGCGAGACGAACTGACCACGGTCAGGAAGTCATCGATGCCACGCTTCCAGGAAAAGCCTCTAAGCTTCAGATCACATGCGACCGTACCCCAAACCGACACAGGTGGTCAGGTAGAGAATACCAAGGCGCTTGAGAGAACTCGGGTGAAGGAACTAGGCAAAATGGCACCGTAACTTCGGGAGAAGGTGCACCGGTTCGAGTGAAGGACTTGCTCCGTAAGCTCTTACCGGTCGAAGATACCAGGTGGCTGCAACTGTTTATTAAAAACACAGCACTCTGCAAACGCGCAAGCGGACGTATAGGGTGTGACGCCTGCCCGGTGCCGGAAGGTTAATTGATGGGGTTAGCTCACGCGAAGCTCTTGATCGAAGCCCCGGTAAACGGCGGCCGTAACTATAACGGTCCTAAGGTAGCGAAATTCCTTGTCGGGTAAGTTCCGACCTGCACGAATGGCGTAATGATGGCCACGCTGTCTCCACCCGAGACTCAGTGAAATTGAAATCGCAGTGAAGATGCTGTGTACCCGCGGCTAGACGGAAAGACCCCGTGAACCTTTACTATAGCTTTACACTGGATGCTGATGTTGTCTGTGTAGGATAGCTGGGAGGCTTTGAAACCACGTCGCCAGATGCGGTGGAGCCAACCTTGAAATACCAGCCTGACATCATTGGCGTTCTAACTCAGGTCCGTTATCCGGATCGAGGACAGTGTATGGTGGGTAGTTTGACTGGGGCGGTCTCCTCCTAAAGAGTAACGGAGGAGCACGAAGGTACCCTCAGCACGGTTGGAAATCGTGCATTGAGTGCAAGAGCATAAGGGTGCTTGACTGCGAGACAGACACGTCGAGCAGGTACGAAAGTAGGTTCTAGTGATCCGGTGGTTCTGTATGGAAGGGCCATCGCTCAACGGATAAAAGGTACTCCGGGGATAACAGGCTGATACCGCCCAAGAGTTCACATCGACGGCGGTGTTTGGCACCTCGATGTCGGCTCATCACATCCTGGGGCTGAAGTCGGTCCCAAGGGTATGGCTGTTCGCCATTTAAAGTGGTACGCGAGCTGGGTTTAGAACGTCGTGAGACAGTTCGGTCCCTATCTGCCGTGGGCGTCGGAAGTTTGAGAAGAGCTGCTCCTAGTACGAGAGGACCGGAGTGGACGAACCTCTGGTGTTCGGGTTGTCATGCCAATGGCATTGCCCGGTAGCTACGTTCGGACGGGATAACCGCTGAAAGCATCTAAGCGGGAAGCCCCCTTCAAGATGAGACTTCCCTGAGGCCTTGCGCCTCCTGAAGGGCCCTTGAAGACTACAAGGTTGATAGGCTGGGTGTGGAAGCACAGCAATGTGTTGAGCTAACCAGTACTAATTGCCCGTGAGGCTTGACCATATAACACCCAAGGGGTTTGCTTCGGCAAACGCCGGGATTGCGACAGGATCGAGACATATCGGTCAGCATGATTCATATTGCGAGTCGCGAGGCCAAAAGCCTCGAGACTCAGGCATCGCAAGATGCCACCGTTTCGCCTGACGACCATAGCGAGCGTGAACCACCCGATCCCATGCCGAACTCGGAAGTGAAACCGCTTAGCGCCGATGGTAGTGTGGAGTTTCTCCATGTGAGAGTAGGTCATCGTCAGGCACTTATACTGAACCGCCCCTGCAGCTTTGCTGCAGGGGCGGTTCTCTTTGTGCGCAGGAAAATTGGCGCAATAGAAAAGTTGTGTGCAAGCAAAGTGTGCCGAGAATTGCCGATGAAAGCTGCTAGATCATTGGTGTGATAGACCCGCCAGGTAGGGTTTCTCCCTGCAAGAGTCGCGGATGGCCGCCCCACGACAGTCATGAAAAGCTCGTCAGGCACTTATACTGAACCGCCCCTGTAGCCTTGCTACAGGAGCGGTTCTCTTTGTGGCCAGGAAAAGTTATGTGCGCACGTCATGCGTGGGAGAAGCCATGTGTGACATGTGTGGCAAGGCACGCATAGAGACGTCAGCAGAGACGCTGTGCAGAAAGAAGACCAAAGGAAACGCCCCTGTCACTGATGTGGCAGGGGCGTTTTTGCATTCTCGGCACCTTGATCAAGCGGGATAAAGAAGGGGCACGCGGGGTAAAGAAGAGCAAAGCAGCTGTGGAAAACTCAAGATTCGGCAGTGCAGGAGCTATCCACACGAACTCGCGACAGCTGCTTTCCCTCCAGTGGGCTTGCCGGGTGGCCCAGGTCTCGGAGCCGCAGGACGGCATGTCATGAGCGCTCTCTGTACGAGTCTTGCGAGAGCCGTCTGGTGCGCTTTTGATCAGGAAACAGTCACGAAAAAGCCCTGCCACACAGCGTGTGACAGGGCTTGGAGGTGATCATCTTGTGCGATTGTCTTGTGCGATTATCTTGCTCTATTTCAGCGCCTATAGAGCAAGCCCTGGAGTGTGTTTCATGACTTGGCGAGCCAGAACCACCAGACAATGGCGGCGATCAGGCCGAACCCTAGCAGATTGATGGCCATGCAGATCATGCTGACGCTCCTTGTGAGGTGGTGGCGGTATTCTCGGGGTTACTCGTTGCGGATCCAGCTGCGCTCGGGGGCGTATAGCGGCGCAGACGATTGGCATTGGTCACGACGGTGACCGAGGACAAGGACATGGCCAGCCCCGCGATGACCGGTGACAGCAACATGCCCGTGAAGGGGTAGAGGATGCCTGCGGCAATCGGGATGCCGATCAGGTTGTAGCCGAAGGCTCCCACCAGGTTCTGCTTGATGTTGCGCAGGGTGGCCTGGCTGATAGCGATCGCATCCGCGACCCCGCCCAGCGACGGCTGCATCAACGTGATACCGGCGGTCTCGATGGCGACGTCGGTACCTTCGCCCATCGCGAAGCCGACATCGGCCAGCGCCAGAGCCGGCGCATCATTGATGCCATCGCCGACCATTCCCACCACATGACCTTCCTGCTGCAGCCGCGCGATCTCGTCGTGCTTGTCATCCGGTGAGACGCCGGCACGGTAATCATCGATACCGGTCTCGCGCGCCACGGCCGCTGCCGTGTGAGGGTTGTCACCGGTCAGCATGATCACCTTGAGGCCGATGGCATGCAGGCGAGCGATGGCATCGCGGCTATCGTCACGCAGCGGGTCGGCCAGGCCGAAGACGGCGAGCAATTCATCGTCGCGAGCCATCAGGATCAAGGTGCGCGCATTGTCTTCCAGAGACGTGATCTGCTCGCTGAGAGGAGCCAGGCTGATGCCGGCCTCTTCCTGCATGGCAGCGTTGCCCATGCGCCAGGTGCGCCCTGTATCATCCTGAGCCTGAATGCCGCGTCCGCTGATGGTCTGGTAGTCATGGAAGGCCTTGCTGCGTGAGGCATCGGGGCGTCTGGCTTCGATATGTGCCAGCAGTGCCGCGGCCAGCGGGTGCTCTGAGCCCCGCTCCAGTGCATATGCTGCATCCAGCACGGCGCCTTCCTGTTCACCTTCCACCAGAGAGACCTCGGTGACTTCCGGCTTGCCGCGCGTCAGGGTGCCGGTCTTGTCGACCACCAGCGCGGTCAAGCGACTGGCGGTCTGCAGTGCCTCACCGCTGCGTACCAGCACGCCATGTTCCGCCGCCTTGCCGACCCCGATCATGGTCGAGATCGGCGTCGCCAGGCCCAGCGCACACGGGCAGGCGATGACGAGTACCGCCGTCGCGACCACCAGCATATGCACGCCGGTCGGCGCAGGCCCGAAGTTGAACCACGCCAGCGCCGCGATGATGGCAATGATCATCACGCTGGGCACGAACACGCCGGAGATGGTGTCAGCCAGCCGGCCGATCGGCGGGCGCGAATTCTGCGCCTGACGCACCTGGCTGATGATGCGTCCCAGGCGCGTCTCGCTACCGACGCGCTCGACCTCGAAGACCAGGCTGCCACGCGTATTGAGCGTACCGGCGGCTACCTCGTCGCCGATACCGCGTGACACGGGCAGTGGCTCACCGCTGAGCATCGATTCATCGATATGGCTCTGGCCCTCGATGACCCGGCCATCCACCGGGATGCGCTCACCGGGGCGAATGCGCACCTGGTCCCCGCTGCGGACCTCGTTGATATCGATCTCGCGCTCTTCCCCGTCGCGGATCACGCGGGCCGTGCGAGTCTGCAGATCCAGCAGCGCGCGCAGCGCCTGCTGAGTGCGGCCCCGGGCGCGGACTTCCAGCGCCTGCCCGAGGCTGATCAAGCCGATGATCATGGTCGAGGCTTCAAAGTAGAGCCCGCGTGCCGCTGGGGGCACGCTGTCGGGGAACAGCAGCACGCCAATGGAGTAAAGCCATGCCGCCCCGGTACCGAGCGCCACCAGCGTATCCATGTTGGCCTGATGGTGCGTGAAGGCCTTCCAGGCGCTGGTGAAGAAGCTGCGTCCTGCCGTGGCGAGCACGCCCAGCACGGCGACACCGATCACCAGCCACACCCCGCGCTCGAGCCCCTCGAAGCCGGGATGATGGAAGAACATGCTGATCATCAGGGGGATACCGATGCCCAGTGACAGCACGCTGTCGCGGACACGAGAGCGATATTCCTGATCGGCGTCTTCTTGCTGTTGCTGCTCACCGGCCTGCGCGTCTTCCACCAGGCTCGCCCCGTAGCCGACACCTTCGATGGCCGAGACGATCTCGTCGGGAGTGAGGCGGCTCGTGACCTGGGCGGTGCGCGAGGCGAAGTTGACCTGCGCCTGCTCCACTCCATCCAGGCCATCCAGTGCCTTCTGGATCGTCGCCACGCAGCTGGCGCAGGTGACGCCGGACAGTGAGAACTCGGCGCTTGCGCTATCGGCTGGCTGGCTCGCAGTCGCTGCCTTGTTTGCAGTACCTGACGCGTTCGCAGCGCCTGACTTGCTCGCAACGACCGGCGTATCAGCAGCCGGCGCGACTTGAGCTTCAGCCTCCTCGGCGGGGGCCTCAAGCGAATAGTCCGTCTCGAGGATGATTCTCTCGAGCAGCCCGCGTGGCAGACAGGTGTCCACGTCGAGAGTGTCTTCTTTCGGCGTGCCACTGACTTGCGCGGTGTCATCCCAGTGCTGGATGGCCTCGCGCAATCTGGCGACGCACTTCTGGCAGTGCATGCCGTACACCGACAGATCGTGATGGGCGCGTTCCGGCAGGGCTTCCTCCTTGAGGGGGTAGCCGCAGTCGTCCGCGACTTCCTGCAGTGCCGTGGATGACAGCTGGCTGTGCATCAGCAACAGCTCTGGGTCAGGCGCGCCGAGCAACTCGGCCTGCGGGTCCTGCGCCTGCAGGGCACGACGAATCCTGCTGACACAGCCCTGACAATGGATGCCTGGCGCCTGCAGAAGGCGTGTCTCGGGAAGTGATGTGGTCATCATGATTGCCCCCCGTCGCGGCGTTTGGAAGTGGAAGCGGTGTCGGGCACGTCCTGCGGAAAGCCTTCGATCAGGCAGCACACGCTGTTGCCGTCCGGCACGCCATCCGGCAGGTCCTGCCAGCAATCCAGCGCATGCTCCATGCGCTCTGCGAGGGCTTCCAGCTCACGAATGCGCTCGCGCACTCTCGGCAGGTGCTGTCGCAGCAGGTCACGCACCAGCGGGCACGGCGAGTCGTGCTGGTCCGCCTGCTCGAGAATCTGTTTGATGTCGGCAAGGCTGAAGCCCAGCTGGCGTGCCTGACTGATGAATTTGAGGCGTACCAGCGCCTGCTCATCGAAGCGCTGGTAGTTGTTGGCAGGATCACGTCGGGCCGTGATCAGCCCCTGGCGCGTGTAATGGCGAACGGTTTCGGCGGTGACGCCCCCCGCGCGGGCCAGTTCAGCGACTTTCATTGCATCATCTCCTGGTGATCAAGAGTGGCGGAGAGAGCATTCGGCTGCCCTGAAGGTCTGTCGGCAGCCAATGTTCCGTGACTGATCATCAGTGTAAGACTTATGTGTTGCACATAGGTCAAGCGAGCCGATACATACGAAAAAGCTGATGTTCGACCAATAGGCTAGAGGGGGGAGCAGAGGGGGCTGTCGTGTTTTAAACGCTGGCGACAAGGCACTAAATCGTCGTCAGGTCATGGGCTTAGCAGCACGTGACAGTGCAGACATGAATGAAAGTTCCCTGAATACTAGAAATCTCCCTATTCAAACAAACGTTCGCCCTTGACTTGAACGCACGACTCGCCCAAAACGTAGGTGACAGAGCTATGCATCAACGAATGATAACAACAACATGCGGCTCTCCAGCCACCTGCAATGGGACGCCATCCATAATGAAAAACAAGATGAACAAACTCACCCTCGGGGTCGCTCTGGCAACGGTAGCCACGGCTTATGCCGGTGGCGTTCACGCGGGGGCCTTCCAGCTGAACGAGCAGAGTGTCAGTACTCAGGGCACCTCCTTCGCCGGGCGTGCCTCGAATGCCAATGATGCCTCCACCGTGTTCGGCAACCCGGCCGGCATGTCCTTCCTGGATCGTGCCCAGATCACCGGTGGTGTGACCTATCTGGACGTCAATACCGATATTGATGTCGCCAGCGCGAATGATGCACTCGGCCGCCCGGTATCAGGGAGTGATGACGGCGACATGGTGCCGGGGGCGGCAGTGCCTTCCTTCTATTACGTGCAGCCGATGAACGACCGGGTAGCACTGGGCTTCGGGGTCTACGCGCCCTTTGGCGTGATCACCGATTATGGTTCTGATTTCCGCGGCCGCTATTTCGCCAATTACAGTGAAGTCGAGGTGGTCACCGCCCAGCCGACCATCTCCTATCGCATCAATGACAAGTGGGCCATCGGCGCCGGTGTGACCTACAACAGCGTCAAGGGTGAGCTGACGTCGAATACTCTCGATGCTGGCACAGGCGATGGCAAGGTCAAGATCAAGGGCGACGATGCCGCCTGGGGCTACAACGTCGGGGTCATCTTCCAGCCGGTGGAAAGTACCCGACTCGGTCTGTCCTATCGCTCCAAGGTGGATTACAGCCTGGAAGGCGAGGCCAAGTACAACAATGTCTTCACTGGCACGGGCTTCGCGAATACCGAGCAGGATGCGTCGCTGGACGTGACCCTGCCGGAAAGCATCGACTTCTCCGTGACGCACAAGCTGGATGATCGCTGGACGCTGATGGCGGGCGTGACCTGGGTGCACTGGAGCCGCTTCGACGAGATCGCGGTGGAAGTCGACAACATGAGCGACATCGTCGAGGAGCAGGGCTACGAGGACAGCTGGCAGTACGCGGTGGGTCTGAGCTATCAGCTCAATCCGCAGTGGGTGCTGCGCACCGGCATGGCCTTCGATGACAGCCCGACAGTGGATGAGCATCGCAGCGCGCGTATCCCGTCCGGGGATCGCACCATCTTCTCGCTGGGGGCCGGCTGGACGCCGATGCCGGAGCTGACCATCGACATGGCCTACACCTACCTGTGGGAAGAGACGGCTACCGTCAGCCTGAGCGAGCCCAACCGTGGCACCTATGAAGCCGATTACGAGAATGAAGCGCATGGCTTCGGTCTCGGCGCGACCTATCGCTTCTGAGTACCTAAGCGGCTGAAACGCTGAGCTGGTCTCGGGACAACCGATACAGCCGATACAGAAACGCCCGGTCATATGACCGGGCGTTTTTTGTCGTCCCTGCCGGGGTCATCAGGCAAGGGCGGAACTATCGCCTCAGCGCGAACATTGGCGAACCGTCACCAGCGTATGACATGACGATCAGAAGTCATAACGCGCCAGGAACATCAGCTGGTCGCGGTCGGCCCTGTACTCGCTGCCGTCTGACTGGCGGCTGTTGTCGAAGCGATATTCGGTGGCCAGCGTCAGGTCCTTGACCCGCCAGGCCGCGCCCAGAATCTGATAGGCGTAGCGTGCTTCGCTGTCGGCGTCCTCCAGGTGATTCAAGCCACCGTAGAGCTCGACACTGTCATCGCCCCAGATGACCTCCTTGAACTTGTAGTTGACCACGAATTCCGCGCCGCGCGCCTTGTCGACGAAATCTTCCGAGGAGTCCAGGGTGCTGCCGGCGATGTGGTTGCGATATTCCCCGCCGACGAGGGCGATGTACCAGTTGCCCGGTGACCAGTGACCGCCGAGCAGCCAGGCATCGATGTCGCCGTTCTCGCTGTTGCCGCTCTCGTAGTCGCTCAGCTCCGTATGGTGGAAGACGCCGCCCACCGTGAAGTCCTCGTTCGGGTGCCAGTTGAGCGCGGCTTCATAGCTGTAGTCACGCTCATACCCCGAATACTCGGTCTCGGTGGTGAAGACGCCATCCTCGAAGAGTGAGGTCTCGTTGCTGTGCTGGCCATCATGGCCGAGCTGGTAGAGCAGGCCGACAGTGACGTCGTCGAAGCTCTTCTTCCAGTAGAGCGAGTTGTCCGGCCGCCCCGTGCCATGCAGGCCGCCGTCACCGCTGCGGCCTTCGAAGGTGCCGGACGCCTCGCCACCATTGATCCAGAACCAGTCGGTGTTGACGGCCACCATGTCGTACCAGGGGCCATACTGCTTGCCGACCGTGAAGCTGCCCCATTTCTCGTGGGCCGCTCCGGCATAGAGCATGCGCTTGTAGTGAGCATCGGTGCCGTCCTTGAACCAGGGATCGAAGCCCCATTCGGCGCGGATGATGGAGCTCCAGCCCTGCTCGAACTGATGCTCGTGGATCAGGCGCACCCGCGAGCCGCCGTTGTAGATCTCGTCGTGTGCGCCATCCTGGATCACGGCAAACGCCGCCAGGCGGCCACTGAACTCGACGCGGTCGGTATCCGTCTTGTAGACCTCGATGGCCTGGGCCATGGGGCTCATGCTCAGCAGTCCCGTACCGAGCAGGGCTGCGCCAATCGCGTGACGCAGTCGTGAGTGAGTGTGAAGGGGGATGCTGGCTGTTGTTGTAGGTTGCATCGTCATCCTGTGCATGTCTTTCCATCGGTGTGGGTAATGCCGGAGCATCCTGCTCCGGCCTCGGTCGGGTGCAAGCACCCGGTTGGCAGCCAATGTCGATTCGTGTGAGCGACTCGGCTGCCCTTGCCCGGGGCGAGGCCGGGCGCTCCTCGCCACCCTTCAGGCAGGCAGTGATGAGGCCCTGCGCCTTTTCTCAGGCAAAGCGGGGTCTTGATGGGCGCCGCAGCGCCCATCAGGCATGTCGTCTTTTCAGGGGGTCAGTGGTGCGTCTGGCCCAGGTCCGGGGCGAACGCGGCCTGCATCAATTCACGCGTATAACGCTCACGGGGTGCCTCGAAGATGGCATGGGTACTGCCGCTTTCCACCACCTCGCCTTCCTTCATCACGATGAGGTGGTCTGACAGCGCACGTACGACCGCCAGGTCATGGCTGATGAACAGATAGGTCAGGCCATGGCGCGCCTGCAGGTCGCGCAGCAGGTCGATCACCGTGACCTGTACCGAGCGGTCCAGCGCCGAGGTCGGCTCGTCCAGCAGCAGGAATTCCGGCTTGAGCACCAGGGCGCGCGCGATGGCGATGCGCTGGCGCTGACCGCCGGAGAACTCATGCGGATAGCGATTGCGCATGCCGGGGTCGAGGCTGACCTCGCTCAGGGCGTCGCAGACCCGCGCATCGCGCTGGGCGCGATTGAGCTCGGGGTGATGCACGCGCAGGCCTTCGCTGATGATCTCGCCCACAGTCAGACGCGGCGACAGGGAGCCGAAGGGGTCCTGGAAGACGACCTGCATGCGCGAGCGCAAGGGGCGCATGCCTGACTTGTCCAGCGGCATGATATCGACGCCATCGAAGCTGATCTGGCCCTGGCTCTTGAGCAGGCGCAGCAGGGCGCGCCCCAGCGTCGACTTGCCGGAGCCGGACTCGCCGACGATGCCGATGGTCTGGCCGCGTCGCACCTCGAGATCGATGCCGCGCACTGCTTCGAAGGCGACCTTGGGCCCGAACAGTGGACGCTTGATGGTGAAGCTGACACGCACATCGCGCGCCGACAGCAGCACCGGCGCATCCGCGGCCACCGGTGCCTTCTCGCCGGCCGGTTCGGCATCGATCAGCATGCGGGTGTAGGCGTGCTGCGGGCTCTCGAAGACGTCGTGGGTGGCGCCGGTTTCCAGCAGCTCGCCGTGACGCATCACGCAGACGCGGTCCGCGAAGTGGCGCACGATGCTCAGGTCGTGGGTGATGAACAGGATCGCCATGCCGTAGCGCTGTTGCAGCGACTTGAGCAGCCGCAGGATCTGCGCCTGCACCGTGACATCCAGCGCGGTGGTCGGCTCATCGGCGATCAGCAGGTCCGGCTCGCAGGCCAGCGCGATGGCGATCATCACGCGCTGGCGCTGGCCACCGGACAGCTCATGGGGATAGCTGTCGATACGTCGCGCCGGCTCCGGAATGCCGACCTGCTCGAGCAGTTCCAGCGCCTTGTGGCGAGCCGCGCGGCCCTTGAGGTCACGATGCAGTGCCAGTACCTCGATGATCTGGCGCCCGATGCGGTGCAGCGGATTGAGCGAGGTCATCGGCTCCTGGAAGACGGTGGCGATGCGATTGCCGCGCAGCTCGCGCATGCGCCGCGTCGAGGAACTCAGCAGGTCTTCGCCGCGCAGGCGGATGGCGCCCTTGATCTCGGCGAGTTCCGGCAGCAGGCGCAGGATGGCGGTGGACGTGACCGACTTGCCGGAGCCGGACTCGCCGACCAGCGCCAGCGTCTCGCCCTTGTTGAGGGTGAAGCTGACGCCCTTGACGGCGGGTACCGCGCCGTCCGGCAGCTGGAAGTCGACCTTGAGGTCATCGATCTCCATCAGCGGCGGCGTGCCAGGCGCCTCGGCCGCCAGTCCCAGGCGAGTCAGGGTGTCGGCGCGGGCCTGGTCGGCGGCGTTGCGTGCTGGCGGCAGGCTGGAGGAGGTGCCGGAGGTAGAGGGTGAAGAAGTCATGATCAGCGCTCCGGTTCAGCGAGTCTTGGGGTCGAGGGCATCACGCAGCCCATCGCCGAGGAAGTTGAGGCAGAACAGGGTCGCGGCGAGGAAGGCCGAGGGCACCAGCAGCATCCAGGGGGCGGTCTCCATCATGTCCTTGCCTTCGGAGATCAACACGCCCCACGAGGTCAGCGGTTCCTGCACGCCGAGGCCGAGGAACGACAGGAAGCTTTCCAGCAGGATGACCTTGGGCACCGTCAGCGTGACGTAGACGATCACCGGGCCCAGCGCATTGGGGATCAGGTGGCGGGTGACCACCTGCAGGTCGCGCACCCCCAGCGCATGCGCCGCCTCCACGAATTCACGCTTCTTGAGTGCCAGCACCTGGCCGCGCACGATGCGCGACATGTCCAGCCACTCCACCGCACCGATGGCAGCGTAGATCAGGAAGATGTTGCGACCGAACACCACCATCAGCAGGATCACCAGGAACATGAACGGTAGCGAATACATGATGTCGACGAAGCGCATCATCAGGTTGTCGGTGCGTCCGCCGAAGTAGCCGGAGACGGCGCCGTAGAGCACGCCGATCACCAGGCTGACGAAGGTGGCGACCAGCGCCACCGACAGCGAGATCTGGCCGCCATGCAGGGTGCGGGTCAGCAGGTCGCGGCCGTTGACGTCGGTGCCGAAGACGTGGCCGGTGGCCAGGTCCGGGCCGGTGCCGATGGCGTTCCAGTCGACCTCGTCGAGTTCGAAGGGCGTCAGCCATGGGCCGATCAGGCAGGCCAGCACGATGATGGCCATCACCACCAGGCTGCACATGGCGGCGCGGTTCTGCTTGAGACGACGCCAGGCGTCGCGGGTCAGGCTGTCGCCTGCCGGCGCGGCAGGGGGCTGGCCGTCGAAGGCACTGGCACCGCCGGTGCCGTGGGGAGCGGGAGTTGTCTGTGACATGTCAGGGCCTCGGGTCAGTCGTCGTAGCGGATCTGCGGGTCGAGCATGCTGTAGAGCAGATCGACGATCAGGTTGAGCAGCAGGATCAAGGCGCCATAGAAGACCACCGTGCCCATCACCAGGGTGTAGTCACGGTTGAGCGCACCCTGCACGAAGTAACGGCCGATGCCGGGAATGCCGAAGATCTGCTCGATCACCACCGAGCCGGTGATGATGCCGGCGATGGCCGGGCCGAGGTACGAGACCACCGGCAGCATCGCCGGTCGCAATGCATGGCGCAGAATCACCTTCCATTCGCTCAGCCCCTTGGCGCGGGCGGTGCGGATGTAGTGACTGCCGAGCACCTCGATCATGCTGGCGCGCATCATGCGGGCGATGTAGGCGATCTGCTGGATGGAGAGCGCCACCACCGGCAGCAGCAGGTTCTGCCAGGCGCCACCGTTCCAGCCGCCGGCCGGCAACCAGCCGAGCAGCACGCCGAACACCAGCGCCAGCAGCGGGGCGATCACGAAATTGGGCACCGCGATCCCCGCCAGCGCAGTACTCATCACCACGTAATCCGCCGTCGAGTTGCGCCGGATGGCCGCGATCACCCCCAGCGGCACCCCGATCAGCAGCGCGGCCAGAATCGCCCACATGCCCAGCTCCAGACTGGCCGGAAAGCCCTGGCTGATCAGCTCGCTGACATCGAAGTCCTTGTACTTGAAGGACGGGCCGAGATCGCCCTGCACCAGATCGCCCAGATAGCGCAGATACTGCATCGGCAATGGCTCATCCAGGTGATAGGCCGCGCGCAGGTTCTGCTCGATTTCCGGGGGCAGACGGCGCTCGCCATCGAAGGGGCCGCCCGGGGCGACCCGCATCAGGAAGAACGACAGGGTGATCACGATCAGCAGGGTGGGAATCGCCTGCAGTAACCGTTTGAGGGTGTAGCTCAGCATCCAGTGCTCCGTCCGGGCCGCTGCCCGGGTGTGTCGTTGTTATTGGTGACTGTCGTCTGTCAGTGCGAGGTATCGAGCTGCAGATAGCGACTCGGGTGCACGTCCAGCGCATTGGGCGCCCAGCCGCTGATGGCGGGGTCGACCAGGCTGGAGGTGACATAGTCGTAGAGCGGCAGCACCACATCGTTGTCGAGCAGATACTGCTCGGCATCGTGGAGCTGGCGCTGGCGGGTGCCGACGTCTCCTTCACGCGCCGCCGCCTCGATCAGCGCATCGTAGGTCGGCGAGCTGAGCCCGGGCGCGTTGGAGGTGTTGTCGCTGCTGAAGGCGTTCAGGAAGTCGTAGGCATCGGCGATGGTCGCGATCATGCCGTAACGGCCGACCTCGAAATCGCCCAGCGCCAGATCGCGGTAATGCACCGCGGCCTCGGTGTTGGTCAGCGTCACCTTCACGCCCAGCGGTTTCCACATCGCGCCCAGGGCCACGGCGATCTTCTTGTGGTCTTCCAGGGTGTTGTAGCGCAGGGTCAGCTCAAGCGGGGTATCCGGGCCGTAGCCCGCGTCGGCCATCAGCTCACGCGCCTTCGCCATGCGCCTGTCCATCGACCAGTCAGCGAAGTCGAAGCGCGCGCCCTGATGCTCACCCAATGCCTTCGGCACGAAGTGCCAGGAGGGAATCTGGCCCATGCCGAGAATGCGCTCGGTGATCACCTCGCGGCGCGTGGCCAGATTCAGCGCGCGACGAATGCGCTGGTCGGCCACCGGCGAGCCCTCGCGCAGATTGAAGACATAGAAGTACTCGCCGAGGATCGGGTAGGTCTGCAGGGCAGCGGCCAGATTGTCCTGGATCCAGGTGTAATGGCTGGCGGGCACACCGTAGGCGATCTCGACTTCGCCGGCGCGGAAGCGATTGAGCGCGGCATGACTCTCCTCGATGGGCAGGTAGACCACCTCATCGAGCGCGACCGTGTCCGCCGCGTGATAGCGCGGATTGGGCGTCAGGCGAATCTCGGCCTGGGGCGACCACGTCTTGAGCACGAAGGCGCCTGAGGTGGCCATGTTGGCCGGCCGCGTCCAGTCAGCGCCCTTGGCCGCGATCACATGGCGTGGCAGCGGGGCGGCTTCGCTCATCGCCAGTGTCTGCTCCAGCGTCGCCGAAGGGTGGCTGAGAGTGATGGTGAGCGTCTGCGCATCCGGTGCGGCAACGCCAAGCTTCTCCGCGGGCAGCTCACCGGTATTCACCGCGCGGGCATTGACGATCGGGTAGTAGAGCGTGGCGTTGTGGGCCGCGGTGGCGGGTGTCAGCAGGCGGCGCAGCGCGAAGACCGCATCCTGGGCGGTCAGCGGCGTGCCGTCTGACCATTCGAGCCCCTCGCGCAGATGAAAGGTCCAGCTCAGCCCATCGGCGGACGACTCCCAGCGCTCTGCCAGCCCGGGAATCAGCTTGCCGTCGGCGGAGTAGGCGATCAGCGGCTCGAACAGATCACGCGTGATGCGTGTCTCCCAGGTGCCGTTGGTCTGTTGCGGGTCCAGCGAGCCGGGCTCGGCGCCATTGGCGATACGCAGGATCTGCTCGCCGCGGCTTGTAGATTCTGCGGCCATGGCGCTGCCGGAAGCGCCAAGGGAGAGGGAAAGAACGGACAGCAGCAGGCCTGCGCTGAGGCTTGCCGCGCATTGCATCGGTGAGGTGGGGGACATGCATGAACTCCTTGTCACGCCCGTGGGGCGCGACGTCATCTTCTGGTGCCATCCTTGGCAGATGCCACGCTCCTGCCCTGCCGGACACGAGCGTGGACCCATGACGATCTAGAGAGCGGCGAGCCAGCTCAGAGGCTCACAGGGCGCGCCTCACTCGGAGAACGAGACCCAGCGCGAGCGGTGGGTATCCTCGATGTTGTTCTTCCAGCCGCTTAGCTTGGGGTTCACCAGATTGCGCGACACGTAGTAGTAGATCGGCAGCACGGCGTAGTCATCCAGCGCCTTGCGCTCGGCGTCCTGCATCAGCGCCTCGCGATCCTCCATGTCGAGCGTATTGGCAGCCTTGTGCATGTCGTCATCCAGCGCACTGTTGGAATAGGCGCCGTAGTTGTTGGGCACGCCGCTTTCCAGCAGGTTGAGGAAGTTCTGGGCGTCGTTGTAGTCGCCGATCCAGCCGGCGCGGCCGACATCGAACTTGCCCTGGCGCATGTCCTCGTAGTGCACCGCGACTTCGGCATTCAACAGATTGACCTTCACGCCCAGCGGCTTCCACATCGCGGCGGCGGCGATGGCCACCTTCTTGTGGTCTTCGCTGGTGTTGTAGCGCAGGGTCAGCTCCAGCGGATTGTCCGGGCCATAGCCGGCGTCTTCCATCAGGGACCTGGCCTTCTGCATGCGCTCATCCATCGACATGTCCTTGAAGGCCATCTCCTGGATGTCGTAATGGTTCACGCCGGTAGGCACGAAGCTGTAGGCCGGCACTTCGCCGGTGCCGAGAATCTTGTCGGTGATGATGTTGCGGCGGATGGAGAGGTTGAGCGCCTCACGCACGCGCGGGTCTGCCGTGGCATGGCCATCGCGCGAGTTGAGCACGTAGTAGTAGATGCCCAGGTAGGGCGCGACGTGGGTGGCGTCCGGCAGGTTTTCCTTCAGCCAGCCGTATTGCTGGGTCGGGAATTCGCGCGCGATGTCGATCTCGCCGGCGCGGAAGCGCTTCAGGGCGCTGTTGCGCTCCTCGATGGGGTAGTAGATCACCTCATCCAGCGCGACCTCCCTGGCATCGTGGAACTCAGGATTCTTGAGCGCGACGATGCGGGTCTGCGGCTGCCACTCGCTCAGCTCGAAGGCACCGTTGGAGACCATCTTGCCGGGGTCGGTCCAGTCCTTGCCGTACTTCTCCACCACATGTTTCGGCAGCGGGTAGGCGGTGTAGTGCGACAGCTGATCCAGGAAGTAGGGCGTCGGGCGCTCGAGGGTGATCTCGAGGGTGTGATCATCCACGGCACGCACGCCGAGGGTGTCCGGCTCGGCCTCGCCGCTGTTGATGGCCTTGGCATTCTTGATCGGATACAGGATGTAGGCGTAATCCGAGGCATTTTCCGGCGTCATGATGCGCTTGAGCGCGTACACGAAGTCCTCGGCAGTCACCGGCTCACCGTCTGACCACTTGCCGTTCTCGCGCAGCGTGAAGGTGTAGGTCTTGCCATCGTCGGAAATCTGCCACGACTCGGCCGCGCCGGGGATGCGCTCGCCATCGGCGGCTTCGGTGACCAGCCCCTCGAAGAGGTCGCCCACCACGTCATTTTCCCAGGTGCCGGAGATCTGCTGCGGGTCCAGCGAGGCCGGTTCGCCCATGATCGCCAGCTTGAGCGTGTCGGCCATGATGCCCTGGGAGGCAATGATGCCCCCGGCCAGCAGCAGAGAACCTGCCAGGCGTTTGAGCGCGAAGCGTCCGAGGAGCACCGGGGTGTGAGAGGGGGAGTGCAGTCGTGCCATGATAGGGAGGCTCGCTATTGTTGTTAGGGGTAATACGAGTGTCGCCTTCTACCATCGAATCTTTTCCTGCCCGCTGTCCATGTTAAAAAATGGATGGCTTATGCATGCATTCGATAAATGTCATGCAAGGCGTGGAAAATCGGGCCATTCGGGGCTGACGGACCTTTGAATCACTTTGGTCGTATTCGCCGCCTGCCCGCTGATGGGCGGCATGCCTGGCAGCCGAGAGCCGTCGCTTGCCAGCTGGCCACGGATGATGGGCCGGGCATGGTCGCCACGCCGGGAAATGGCTACAATATCGGGCTTTGCGCGCTGTCGATCTGCACATGCACCCTCGGGTGGCATGTGGCGGAGCCCGTCGCTTGCGACAGGATCGCCGCGCACCCATTCACGCATCATCGCCTCAAGACAGGACGACCATGCAAGAGATCAATCCGATCACCAACCTCATCAAGGACCTGTCCGAAAGGGCAGAAGTCCTGAGGGGGTACCTTTGACTATGCCGAAAAGCAGGATCGGCTAGAGGAAGTCACTCGCGAGCTCGAGAATCCGGATGTCTGGAATGACCCGGACTACGCGCAGAAGCTCGGCAAGGAACGTGCGTCGCTGGAGCTGGTCGTCAAGACCCTCGACGACATGAGCAACGGTCTGTCCGACTGCTCCGACCTGCTGGAAATGGCGGTCGAGGAAGAGGATGAAGGCACCGTGGACGAAGTCGTCCGCGAGCTGGACCAGCTCAAGGCCAGTCTCGAGAAGCTCGAGTTCCGCCGCATGTTCTCGGGTGAGATGGACGCCAACAACGCCTACCTCGACATCCAGGCAGGCTCCGGCGGTACCGAAGCGCAGGATTGGGGCAACATGTTGCTGCGCATGTACCTGCGCTGGGCCGAGCATCACGGTTTCAAGACCGAGATCGTCGAGGCGAGCGCCGGTGAAGTCGCCGGCATCAAGTCCGCGACCATCCACGTCGAGGGTGATTACGCCTTCGGTTGGCTGCGCACCGAGCTTGGCGTGCACCGTCTGGTCCGCAAGAGTCCCTTCGACTCCGGCGGCCGTCGTCACACCTCGTTCGCATCCGTGTTCGTGTCGCCGGAAATCGATGACAACATCGAGATCGACATCAATCCGGCCGACCTGCGCACCGATACCTATCGCTCCTCCGGTGCCGGTGGTCAGCACGTCAACACCACCGACTCCGCGGTACGTATCACCCACGTGCCGACAGGCATCGTGGCGGCCTGCCAGACCGAGCGTAGCCAGCACTCCAACCGTGACCGCGCCATGAAGATGCTGAAGGCGCGTATCTACGAAGCCGAGATGCAGAAGCGCAACGCCGCCAAGCAGGAACTCGAGGACTCCAAGTCCGATATCGGCTGGGGCAGCCAGATCCGCTCCTATGTCCTCGATGACCAGCGCATCAAGGACCTGCGGACCAGCGTCCAGTCGAGCAATTGTGACAAGGTGCTCGACGGCGACCTCGATGACTTCATCGTCGCCAGCCTCAAGATGGGGCTCTGAGCGCGAGTACCCTCGCGGCCCAGCGCCTATTCGCCTCCGCCGGTCTCGCCGGCGGAGGCCACGAATCCCCGTATCGCGGTCAGCCCTGATGGTCACAATCGTCAGGCTGATCATGATCTGTCGTGGCCCAGGCCATGACCCTTTGACACGAGACAGGCCCCTCCATGTCGACAGAGCAGACCCCCGCCATTGATGAGCAGCAGGCCGCCGAACAGGCTCAGGAAGAGAACCGCCTGATCGCCGAACGTCGCGCCAAGCTGAACGCCCGCCGCGAGCAGGCCGCCGCCGAAGGCAAGAGTGCCTTTCCGAATGATTTCCGTCGCGACAGCCTCGCCGCTGACCTGATGGAAGAGCTGGGCGAGAAGGACAAGGCCGAGCTGGAGACGCTGGACCGCAAGGCCGCCGTCGCCGGGCGTATCATGCGCAAACGTGGCCCCTTCATCGTGCTGCAGGAAGTCTCCGGCCAGATTCAGCTCTACGTCGACAAGAAGGGTCTGCCGGAAGCGCTGCTCGAGGACATCAAGAGCTGGGATATCGGTGACATCGTCGGTGCCAGTGGTCCGGTGCACAAATCCGGCAAGGGTGATCTGTACGTCATGATCGAAAGCGCCCAGCTGATGACCAAGAACCTGCGTCCGCTGCCGGACAAGTTCCACGGTCTGTCCGATCAGGAAATGCGCTATCGCCAGCGTTATGTCGACCTGATCATGAACGAGCAGTCACGCCGCACCTTCGCGCTGCGTGCCGGCATCGTCGCCTCCATCCGTCGCTTCCTCAGCGAGCGCGGCTTCATGGAAGTCGAGACGCCGATGCTGCAGCAGATTCCGGGTGGCGCGACCGCACGTCCGTTCATCACGCACCACAATGCGCTGGACATGGAAATGTACCTGCGCATCGCGCCGGAGCTGTACCTCAAGCGTCTGGTGGTGGGTGGCTTCGAGCGCGTGTTCGAGATCAACCGCAACTTCCGCAACGAAGGGCTGTCGACGCGTCACAACCCCGAGTTCACCATGCTCGAGTTCTACTGGGCCTACGCGGACTACCGTGACCTGATCGCGCTCACCGAAGACATGATCCGCACCGCGGCTCAGGAAGTGCTCGGCACCACGCAGATCACCTGTCAGGGCAGCGAGTACGACCTGAGCCAGCCGTTCATCCAGATGACCATGCGTGAGTCGATCATCAAGTACGGCGATGGCATCACCGAAGCCGACCTGGCCGATTACGACGCCGCGCGCGCCACGGCCGAGCGTCTCGGTATCCAGGTCAAGCCGATCTGGGGTCTGGGCAAGCTCGAGACCGAGATCTTCGAGGAAGTCGCCGAGCACCGTCTCGACCAGCCGACCTTCATCACCGAATATCCGGCCGAAGTCAGCCCGCTGGCGCGTCGCAACGATGCCAACCCGCACGTGACCGATCGCTTCGAGTTCTTCGTCGGTGGCCGCGAGATCGCCAATGGCTTCTCGGAGCTCAACGACGCCGAAGACCAGGCCGAACGCTTCCAGGCCCAGGTGGCCGAGAAGGACGCCGGTGATGACGAAGCCATGTTCTACGACGCCGACTACGTGCGCGCGCTGGAATACGGCATGCCGCCGACCGCCGGTGAAGGCATCGGCATCGATCGTCTGGTGATGCTGCTGACCGACAGCGCCTCCATCCGCGACGTGCTGCTGTTCCCGGCCATGCGTCCGCAGCAGGGCTGAGCCGCCAGCCGCCAGCCCCTCATGATGCGCCATCGTGACGGGCCACGCTGAGGGCACCCACAACGCCTCCGATCCCTGATCGGGGGCGTTGTGGTCTCTGCCTCACACGAATGACTGACGACGAGTGCCTCGCGGGGCATGATCGGTGCCGATGAGGCAAGGTGGCGCTTGGCTTTGTTGCCCGCGAGCGGCCATAATGGTCGGCGTCCAGTCTGCTGGCGCCCTGGCACTGCCAGGGTGACGCGCTGGACGCCTCGAGGCTCACCCGCATCGCGTGCCTGCTTTATGAGCGGCGCTGCCATCCACGGTGTGTCCTGTCTCGGAATTGTCCCTGAATGTCCTGGAGAGTGCAGAATGAAGCTGCTTAACCGTTCCGCCCTGAGCGTCAAGCCGACCCAGGCGTTTGTCGACTGGATCAACTCGCTGGAATCCGAAGGCGAGGGAGGCGAGGATCTGGCGCTGGAGGATGTCAATCAGGAGAGCACCGTCTACCTGATTCCCGAGATGGACACGCGTGAGGCGCTGGACGGCTTCGTCTCCGAGCGCTGGCTGGACGTGCTGGAAAGCGAGCTGCGCGCCTGGGAAGAAGACACCCGCCATTGGCCGGAGCCGATGGACAAGGCACTCTTCGAGCGCTTCCTGACCGTCGAGCACAGCTATCTGGCGGTCGACCTGGACGACGAGGCACCGCTGGAAGTCAGCGAAGTCGATGACGAGCTGCTGGCCGATCTGGACTGAATCTCCGGTGTGATCGCGCCGATTGGCCGATTGTCAGACGCGTGATGACCGCCGTCGCCGTACTTTCCGCAAGAGCCGCCAGCAAGCGCCGTCCGCAATGACTGTCAGTGATGGCGACAGACGCTACAATGGCCTCGGGCAAAATGCCCGAGGCCATTTGCGTTGTGGCGATCGCATCGTCACCCTCAATTTTCCGCATGTCCGTCGTGCGGCTTCCCCCTTCAAGGAGATTGCGCATGAGCATCCAGACCCAGATAGACACCAAGCTCGCGACGCTTGACCCGTTGATGGTCGAAGTCGTCAACGAGAGCCATATGCATAGCGTGCCGGCCAACTCCGAGACCCACTTCAAGGTCACGCTGGTCAGCGATCGCTTCAGCGGCCTGTCGCGGGTCAAGCGTCACCAGCAGCTGTATGCCTTGCTCAGCGAAGAGCTGGATGGCCCGGTGCATGCACTGGCACTGCACCTGTACACCGCGCAGGAGTGGGCTGCACGCGGCGGCGAGATTCCGGATTCCCCCAACTGTCTGGGCGGCGGCAAGCACTGACCATGACCCCTGAACCGCAACGCCTGCAATATCTGGACGCGATGGGACTGACCGCCTGGGTCGGTCGCTATCAGCTGCCCAATGCCTTGCCCACCCAGGCGTGTGACTGGCCCGAGCCGCAAGCGGCGGAGGCGGTCGCGCCCCAGGCGCGCCTGCACGCGCTGATCGATGAGGCGCCGCGTCCGTCTGCTGCCCACCAGACGGCGGATGCCAGCCATGGCTCCTCCGCTCAGGCTGGTGGCATGGCCGGCAGCCCGACGCCACGTCCGGCAGGACCTTCTCCGGCCTCGAGTGCGCGCGCCTTGCTGGGCATGGCGCCGGCGGCGGTCGAAGCCCCCTTTGCGGCTGCCTCGCCGGTGCCCGGCGCTGCCGAGACCAGCAGCACCGCCTCGTGGGGGACGCCGCCGACGCAGGTCTCGGCCGAGGCGCCGGCAGCAGATGAGGCAGTGACGCCGCCAGCGGCAGACAAGCCGCCACTGCGCTTCAGCGTTCAGCTGGCGGCGCTGGAAGGGCGCTGGTTGATCATGCTGCCCGGTGACGAGGCACCGCATCTGGAAGGGGAAGCCTTGCTCAAGGCGTTGTGGCGCGCCGCCGGCATCGAGGCGGCATCAGGGCTCACCTTCAGCCACTTCCGCTGGCCGCTGTTGCCCAACCTCAAGGCCAGTGCGCCACTCGAGGAAGCTCGCGAAGGGTTGCATGCCTTCCTGAGTGGCCCGGCGCGTCGTGGTTGGCAGCCGGAGCGGCTGTTGATCTTCGGCAGCGATGAGGCCAGCGAGACGCTGCGCGAGGTGCTTGGCATCTCCACCTCCGGGCGCGGCGAGGCGACCTCCAGCCTGCTGAACCTGCCGGTCTGGCAGGGGCCGGCGCTGTCGGCGCTGGCGCGCTCCAGTGAGGCCAAGCGCAAACTGTGGCCGCTGTTGATCCGCTGGGGACGCGAGTGGCAGTCGGCATCGCCGCAGACGGACGCCTCATGAGCGAGTCAGCTGCCCGGCGCCTCGAGCTGCGTGAGCTGGGCGACGATCAAGCGACCCTGACGACGCTTGAGGCCATCGAGGCCAGCCAGGCGCACGGCCTGAGCCAGTCACAGCTGATTGATGTGCTCAACGATGACGCGCGCTGCGTGCTGGGCGCCTGGTGGCAGGCCTGTGAGTCGTCGGATTGTGAATCGTTGGACGGTGAGACGTCGACTGCAGAGCTGATCGGCTTCGTGGTGTTGGCGCGCGGGCCCTTCGAGGCCGAGATCGAGGCGATCACCGTACACGCCGCGCAGCGCGGGCAGGGTGTAGGAGCACGCCTTTTGGCCGCCGCCATCGCGCAGGCGCGTGACTGGCAACGTGACTCGGGGCTTGAGCGCCTGCTGCTGGAGGTGCGCGCCAGCAATGCCGCCGCCGCAGCCCTCTATGCGAAGGCCGGCTTCACCCGGGATGGAGTGCGCAAGGGCTACTATCCGCTGGCGGACGGCGGGCGTGAAGATGCCTGGCTCATGTCGCTGCCGCTGGTGTGATCCTGGCCCTTCTGTCTTGGGCTCCGGCTATCTCCCTTGCGCTGGTGCCGATACGAAAACGCCGCCGACAGTCTCCTGTCGGCGGCGTTTTCATGAGGCCCTGTTCATGAACTCTTGTTCAAGCGCTCCTGTTCAAGAGCCATTGTTCAAGAGTGCATGTTCACGCGGCCCAGCGCGCAGGGCGCGCGGGAGCATCAGGCGCTCTGGGTTTCGCTCTCGGTCTCGCTGAAGCGTGCGACCAGTGCTTCCAGACGCTGTGCCCACTGGTCACGCTCTTCCTGCAGTTGAGCGTTGGTCTGGCGCAGCTGCTCCAGCTCTTCGCCCTGACCTGTCTTGGCTTCGGTCAGGCGCTGGTTCTCTTCCTTCAGCTCTTCGACTTCCATCTTCAGCATCTCGATGCTGTCGATGGCCTGGCCGACTTTCTGCTCAAGTTGGGTAAAGAGTTCGGTGCTCATGCTATCTCCTTGTCGAGTCACGGTCGTGGCCCGAGGGGGTTCGTTGAGGGCGGTAAAGGTATGCGGTAAATGCTGGTGCGATGAATATCGGCCATGTCGGGAATCCTTGCCGGATGGCGCAGCGATACCCGCCTGCAGGCAGACTACGACGCCGCCTGAGTCGACACAAGTGGGAAGGTAGCTCAGGCGGGCGGATGGCGCCGATACAGGCGGCCATGACTGTCGCCGGCACGGCTTTCCCGGTGCAGCTGCCAGTTGGCGGGCACCACGGGGTCGAGGCCGGATTCCACTTCCAGATAGATCATGGCGTCATCGCTCAGCCAGCCATGCGCTTCGAGCAGCGCGCAGCTCGCGGCGGCCAGCTCGAGCCGGAAGGGCGGATCGAGCAGCACCAGATCCATGCCGCCTGCAGCGGGAGTGGCCGTCTCGAGCCAGTGCAGGACATCGCCGGTCACCACCTGCGTTGGCAGGCTGTCGCCGTTGGAGAGGGTCGCGAGATTGGCCTCGAGCGCACGCGCGACGCGGCTGTCGCGCTCCACGAAGGTGACATGCGCCGCCTCACGCGACAGCGCCTCGAGGCCCAGCGCGCCGCTGCCGGCATAGAGGTCAAGCACGCGGGCGCCGCCGACATGAAAGCCCAGCCAGTTGTAGAGCGTCTCACGCACGCGGTCGGGCGTCGGGCGCAGACCCGGTGCGTCGATCACGTTGAGCAGGCGGCGCTTGAAGCGCCCGCCGATGATGCGCAGGCGGCCTGGCCCACCGGCGGCCTGGCCACGCTTGCCGCTCTGCTTGCCGTGCTGTTTGTCAGCGCGCGAGGGCGCGTTGGATTTGCCCCGTGCGGGGCCTTGGGAGGATGCGCGTTTTTTCATGCCGCGAGTCTAGCATGTGCGACGCCGGATGCCGCGCGGTGCGTACCTTCAGCCCCGAAGGGATGGTAGGATGACGCCACTTTCACGAGTTCAGGACTGTCTCGCCATGTTCGGTTTTTTCAAGCGCAAGAAACACAAGGCTCAGGAGCAGAAAGCCTCCGAGCAGCAGGCCCTCGAGCAACAGGCTCTTGAACAGACACAAGACGCCACGCCCCACGAGCAAGCCGATGCCGAGCAGGCAGCGCGGCTCGAGGCGAAGCGTCTCGAGGCCGAGAAGGTAGAGGCAGAGCGCCTTGCCGGTGAAGAGGCGGCTCTGGTCGAGGCTCAGAAGGCCGAAGAGCAGCAGGCCGAGGCTCAGAAGCTCGAAGAGCAGAAGGCCGAAGCTGAAGCCGAGCGCCGCGCCTCTGAGCAGGCGGCTGCCGATCAGGCCGCCAAGGCCGAAGCCGAGCGCATCGCGCAGGAACGCGCAGCGCAGGAGCAGGCCGCTCAGGAGCAGGCCGCCCGAGACGAAGCCGAGCGCATCGCCCAGGAGCAGGCCGCTGCAGAACGCGTCGCCGCCGAAAAGGCCGCCCGTGAAGAGGCGGAACGTCTGGCTGCCGAGCAGGCCGCCCAGGCAGAGGCCGAGCGCATCGCTGCCGAACAGGCCGCTCAGGCCCGTGCGGAAGAAGCCGCCAGTGAAGCGCGTGCCGAAGAGGCGCGTATCGCGGCTCGCGAGGAAGAAGAGCGTCAGGCCGCCGCGCAACTGGCCGCCATCGAGGCCGAAGAGCAGGCCGCGCTGGAACAGGCTCGCCAGGAAGAAGAAGCACGTGCCGCCGAGGCTGCCGCCGCTGGCGCAGACGCCGTGGTCGAGGATGACGCTGCGCGTGACACGGCCCGCGACGGACGCGAAAAGCCGCGTCGTGGCTTCTTCGCGCGCATCAAGGCCGGTCTTGGCAAGACACGCGCCAATCTTACCGAGGGCGTCGCCAGCCTGTTCCTCGGCAAGAAGCAGATCGATGATGAGCTGATGGAAGACCTCGAGACCCAGCTGCTGATGGCAGACGTGGGCATCGAGGCGACCACCGAGATCATCGACAACCTGACCGCGCGCATCTCGCGCAAGGAATTGAAGGAGCCGCAGGCGCTCTACGAAGCGCTGCAGGAAGAGCTGCGCGTGATGCTGGCACCGGTCGCCAAGGACCTGGAGCTGCCGGCCAAGGGCAGCGGTCCCTTCGTGATCCTGATGATCGGCGTCAACGGCGTCGGCAAGACCACCACCATCGGCAAGCTGGCCAAGCGCTATCAGAGCCAGGGCCGCAGCGTGATGCTGGCGGCGGGCGATACCTTCCGCGCCGCGGCGGTGGAGCAGCTCAAGGTGTGGGGCGAGCGCAACAAGGTGCCGGTCATCGCTCAGCATACCGGCGCCGACAGTGCCTCGGTCATCTATGACGCCCTGGAAGCTGCCAAGGCGCGTAACGTCGATATCCTGATCGCCGATACCGCGGGCCGCCTGCACAACAAGAGCCACCTGATGGAAGAGCTCAAGAAGGTGCAGCGCGTGATGGCCAAGCTGGATGTGTCCGCGCCCCACGAGGTGATGCTGGTGCTGGATGCCGGTACCGGCCAGAACGCGCTGTCACAGGCCTCCACCTTCCATGAAGCGGTCAACATCACGGGCCTGACGCTGACCAAGCTGGATGGGACCGCCAAGGGCGGCATCATCTTCGCGCTGGCCAAGCAGCTCAATCTGCCGATCCGCTATATCGGTGTCGGGGAAAGTGTCGATGACCTGCGTCCCTTCGCGGCTGATGACTTCGTCAGTGCCCTGTTTGCACGTGCTGGCGATGAGGCAAGCGAAGAGGCCAACGCCGAGTCACGCGAGGCATGATTGCCTTCGAGCATGTCGGCAAGCGCTATGGAGGGCGCTTCGATGCACTGGCCGGGCTCGACTTCAGGGTCGAGCGTGGCGAGATGGTCTTTCTGACAGGCCATTCCGGTGCCGGCAAGAGCTCGTTGCTCAAGCTGATCATGCTCCTCGAGCGCCCCTCGCGTGGGCGCATTCTGGTGGCGGGGCACGATATCGGGCGGCTGCATACCTCCCAGGTGCCGTATTACCGCCGCCAGATCGGCGTGGTCTTCCAGGACCACCAGCTGCTGACCGACCGCAACATCTTCCACAACGTGGCCCTGCCGCTGATGATCCAGGGGGTTCCGCCGCGTGAACAGGCACGGCGGGTGCGGGCGGCGCTCGACAAGGTCGGCCTTTTGCATCGTGAGAAGGCGCTGCCGATCGAGCTGTCCGGTGGTGAGCAGCAGCGGGTCGGCATCGCGCGCGCCGTGGTCAACAAGCCCGCGCTGCTGCTGGCCGATGAGCCGACCGGCAATCTGGACCCGGCACTGTCCGCCGATATCATGCGCCTGTTCGAGGACTTCAATCGCATCGGTACCACGGTGATGATTGCCAGTCACGACCTGGCGCTGATCGCCCGCCTGCACCATCGCACGCTGGAGCTGTCCGATGGTCGTCTGATCGCCGACAAGGATGCCCGATGAGTCCCCCGCGTTCCCGCAACGAGTCTCCCTCTACTTCACGCGAGCGTGGCCAGCCCCGCGCCGAGACGCGTACCCGCAAGGCTGCCGTGCAGGCACCTGAATCACCGGAGGCCGCCGAGCGTGCGGCGCGCAAGGGCGCGCGCTCCAGTCGTGTCTCGGTCGAGAGCCGCTATCGCAGCTGGCTGCGTCATCACGCTGCCATGGCGCGCGACAGCGCACGCCGCCTGCTGGTCGCGCCCATCGCCAGCCTGCTGACCATGCTGGCCATCGCCATCGCACTGACGTTGCCGGCGGCGCTGTGGCTGGCACTGGACAGCGCACGCCTGCTCGACAATGAACTCAATGACAGCGCTCAGCTCACCCTCTATCTCGAGACCTCGGTCGACGAGAGCCAGGCGCTGACGCTGTCGGACTCGCTGCGCGATGCCGCCGGTGTCGGGGGAGTGCGCCTGATCACCGCCGCCGAGGGCATGCAGGAATTCGCCCAGGCGCTGGACCTCAAGCGCTCGCTGAGTCTGCTGGATGACAACCCCCTGCCGGCCAGCATCGTCATCACGCCGCTGGACACCACGCCGGAGTCCGTCCGCGCCCTGGCCACGCGCCTCGAGGGCGAGCCGGGTGTCGCCAGCGCACGTCTGGATCTGGCCTGGCTCGAGCGTCTGCGCCAATTGGGTGAGCTGGGTCAGAAAGTGACACTGGGACTCGCGTTACTCTTCGGGCTGGGCGTGTTGCTGGTGGTGGGCAATACCATCCGCCTGTCCGTGGAGAGTCGCCGCCAAGAGATCGAGGTCGTGACGCTGATCGGGGCGACCCACGCCTTCGTACGGCGTCCCTTCCTCTACAGCGGCGCCTGGTACGGTCTGGGAGGAGGGCTGCTGGCCTGCGGAATCCTGGCGCTTGGCGGCAACTGGCTAGCGGCACCCGTGACGGCCCTTGTACAAAGCTATGGCGGCAACTATGTGTTGCCCGCGCTGGGCGTTGCAGGGGGTGCCACGCTGCTGTTTTCGAGTACAATATTGGGCTGGATAGGGGCCTGGATCGCGGTCGGACGTCATCTGGCGAGTATTTCTCCGCGCTGATTCCGATTATTTTTCGCGGTTTTCAGCCAGTGTTTCTGCCCAGGAAGGTCAAAAGTTACGTTCCGACAACATTCCTGTCGGGCGTCAGTGAAGGGGGCTGGTGGGTGGTTAAACGCACCACACACCCGACAGCGTTACGAAGTGCTACTCGTCATGACAATTGTACACGCCATGTACAGCTATTGACGGGAACCTGTCCCACCCTTCACAGTCTCACTACTTGCATGCGTGTTAGGCAACCATGGAGACATCTGCACTATGAGCACCAGTCTTCAGCCACTTGGCCACCTGTCACCGGGTCAAGATCTAAACGGCTATATTCAGTCGGTGAACCGTATCGCTGTGCTTACTGCCGAAGAAGAGCATGAGCTGGCCCTGCGGTTGCATGAAGAGAATCATCTGGAGTCGGCCCGTCGACTCGTCATGTCACACCTGCGCTTCGTCGTGCATATCGCGCGCAGCTACAGCGGCTATGGCTTGCAGCAGGCGGACCTGATCCAGGAAGGTAATGTCGGCCTGATGAAGGCGGTCAAGCGTTTCGACCCGCATCAGGGCGTACGCCTCGTCTCCTTTGCCGTGCATTGGATCAAGGCCGAGATTCACGAGTTCGTGCTGCGTAACTGGCGCATCGTGAAGGTCGCGACCACCAAGGCTCAGCGCAAGCTGTTCTTCAACCTGCGTGGCGCCAAGAAGCGTCTTGCCTGGTTGAACAACGATGAAGTGGATGCCATCGCGGGCGATCTGGACGTCAAACCTGCCGTGGTGCGTGAGATGGAAAGCCGTCTCTCCGCCCACGATGCAGGCTTCGACGCCGGCCCCAGCGATGACGAGAGCTCTGCCTATCAGGCGCCGGCCAACTATCTGGAAGATCACAGCCTCGATCCGGCTGCCCAGGTGGAACAGCAGGACTTGGAAGACGACTCCCACGGTCGTCTGCTCAAGGCGCTGGCGGCACTGGATGAGCGCTCACGCGACATCCTCCAGCAGCGCTGGCTGAGTGACAACAAGTCGACTCTGCACGAGCTTGCCGACATCTATGGCGTCTCTGCCGAGCGTATCCGTCAGCTCGAGAAGAACGCGATGAAGAAGCTGCGTGAATCGATGGGTGACATGAGCGAAGGCTTCGCTGCCTGAGCATGATGACCCCATGACATGAGCCCGCGATTTTCAGGCTCGCTGTCACGTGAAAATGCCCCGCCGGGAAACCCGGCGGGGCATTTTCGTTGAGGGAGAGTGGATCCCGAGGAATCCGTCGTTATTGGTTGAACACTGCAACACAATGTTTCATTCTGTCACACTAAGACATGAAACATTTCTACTGGTGACCCCGTGGACCCGACCTCCTCGCACGTCAATGGCACACATTCGCTGTGGCGAATCTTTGGGCTCAATGCAGCCTTGATGGTGGTATTGGGTGGCCTGTTTCTGGCCAGCCAATGGTTTGATGTGCGTGAACAGGAAATGCGTCGCCTGGAGCTGCTGGATACCCAGCTGCATATCTCCACCGAGCAGCTGATCGCCAATGTCTCGCGCGAGATGATGGTGCTGGAGCGCGTGTTGAGCAGCGAAGGCAAGGAGCTGTGGCGTGGCTCGCTGGATAGCGCGCTGGGCCGTCATCCCTCTCTGGTCTCGCTGATGGTGGTGCCGTTTGCCGATTACCGCGGCAGCAGCCTGCGTCAGATCGGCGTGGGGCGCAGTTGCAGCTGGCAGCTGACCCAGCCGGAAGCCCAGGCGCTGCCCGGGCGCAGCAGCCTGCTGTTCGGCTCCGCACTGCCGCTGGCATCCGGTCAGCCGGGCTTGCCGTTCTACCGTCACATGGATATCGAAGGCATGTCCTGGCTGCTGATCGGCTGCCTGGACTTCTCCGAGGCACGCAGCCTGCTGGCCAACCCGAATTCCGATGATGGGCAGCGCCTGCGCCTGTTCTCCACCAACGGTCTGCTGCTGTTCTCGAGCCCTCAGGAGCATGCGCTGGGCGTGACCGGCAAGCTGCCGCTGTCCTCGATGGCCAACATGGGCAAGTACATCTCCGAGCGTGGTGTGCGTCGCTATCATGTGCCGGGCTTCGACGGCCGGCCGCGCATGGCGGCGGGCAGCTATATCGCACCGCTCAAGCTGTTCAGCGTCGTGAGTCAGCCACTCTCCAGCCTGTGGTGGCTGTGGTGGAATCGTATCTGGTTCGGCATGCTGCTCGGCGGCATCTTTCTGGTCGTGCTGGTGGTCGTGGTGGCGCGTGCCGAGCGCAAGCGCGCTGAGCGCCACGATGAGCTGGAGGGCGCACTCGAGTCGATGACGGCGCGCTCTCGCACCCTGGTGACGCTGATGGATAACCTGCCGGGCGTGGTGTATCGCATCGAGGTCAACACTGGAGTGCTGACCTTCATCAGCAACGGCTCGGCCGAGCTGTTCGGCCGCTCGGCCGAATCACTGGTCGGCGCCGGCATCACCCTGACCGAGCTGATCCATCAGGAAGACCGCCAGTCCGTCAGCGCCGCCCGCCACTGGGCGATGTGCGCGCAGATGCGCCATGAGCAGGTCTTCCGCATCATCGCCGACCATGAGCGCTGGGTGTTGGACCGCAGCGTGATGATCGAGGGCGAAGATGGCGTGCGCTACTGGGAAGGCCTGCTGCTCGACATCAGTGCGCACAAGGAATCCGAGCGTCAGCTCGATTTCCTGGCGCGTCATGACGCCCTGACGGGGCTCTATAACCGCAAGGCCTTCATGGCGGCGGCCGACGAGCGCGTCGCGGCGGGTGGCTTGATGATCTACGCCGATATCGACCGTTTCTCGACCGTCAACGATGGCCTGGGCCATGAAGCCGGTGACCAGCTGCTGGTCGCGGTCGGCGAGCGTCTGCGTCGTCTGCTGCCGCCGGGCGGTCTGGTAGCGCGTCTGGGGGCCGATGAGTTCGGCCTCTATCTGCCGCATGGCAACGATGATCCGGCGCAGGTAGTGGAGGAGATCCAGCAGAAGGTCGAGCGTCCCTTCACGATTCTGGGTCGCCCGCTGATCATCAGTCTGACGGCAGGCTATGTGCTGTCCGAGACCAATGGCGATGCCCAGGCGCTGATGCTGAATGCCGATGTGGCGCTCTATCACGCCAAGTCGCGCGGCGATCATGCGCTGCGCTGGGAGTCGTCGCTGGACAAGCATGTCGCGTCGCGCATGACGCTGGAGCAGGACCTGCGTCAGGCCATCGGCAGCGAGCAGCTCTATCTGCATTACCAGCCGCAGCTGGATAGTCATGGTGAGCTGCAGGGTGTCGAGGCATTGCTGCGCTGGCAGCATCCGGAGCTGGGCATGATCTCGCCGGCCCAGTTCATTCCGCTGGCCGAAGAGACCGGCTTGATCTTCCGCCTCGGACGGTTCGTGCTCGAGGAAGCCTGTGCCCAGATGGTGCGCTGGCAGGACGTCGGCCTTCACATGCCGCGCATGGCGGTCAATCTGTCGGCGCGCCAGCTGACCTCGGGCTACGAGAACGAAGTCTTCGGCGTGCTGGAAAGCCAGAAGCTGTCGCCGACGCGGCTGGAAGTCGAGGTGACCGAGACGCTGCTGATCCAGGACATGGAAGGGGGGCTTGCCGTGCTCGGCGCGCTGCGCGAGCTGGGCGTGCGTGTGGCGCTGGATGACTTCGGGCAGGGCTATTCGTCGCTGTCCTATCTGTCATCCCTGCCGCTGGATGTGCTCAAGGTCGACCGCAGCTTCGTGATGAAGATGGATGCGGTCGCCGGCTCTGACGGCGGTATCCGCTGTCCCAATCAGCAGGCCATCCAGCTGGTCGGTGCCGTGATCAGCCTGGGGCACTCGCTGGGCCATGAGATCGTCGCCGAGGGAGTCGAGACGGACGTGCAGTTCGAGGAGCTCAAGCGACTGGGCTGCGACACCTATCAGGGCTACCTGCTGGCGCGGCCTATGTCTGCCGAGGCCATACTGGAGCGCTTCAGCGTCAACGCCTGAGGCGCCGTCCGTGCAGTCCGACTCCACCCCACCCCACCCCACCCCACCCGGTGGTGACATGAGAAGGCCTGACCCACAAAAAACGCCCCGCCTGCAATGACTGCAGGCGGGGCGTTCTTTTTGGTGCGGCTCACGCGCGCGAGGCAAGACCCTCAGACGGCAATGCGCTCCTGACTGCTCAGCAGCAGGTCGCGGCTCAGCAGCTGCCACTGGTCTTCCCAGTGCTCGGTCGGGCGCTTGCGATAGTCGCTGCGCACGTACTGGCCGATACGACCTTCCGCGCACGCCAGCAGCAGGTTGGCCGCTGCCGTGACGGTGATGGCCGGTCGCAGTCCTTCGCGAGGCTCGGCTTCGCGCAGCACCTGCTTGATCTGCGTCTCGAGACGCTCGAACAGCTGCGCCATGCGCGTGCGCAGGCGTGCCGTCTCGCCGGTGAGAGCATCACCATTGAGGAGGCGACATAGCCCCGGGTTCTTCTCGGCAAAGCCCAGCAGCAGGCTCAGGATGTGATGCACCCTGGCATGCGCAGTGTCGTTGTCCTGAATGATCAGCGCGATACGCTCGAACAGCGTGCTCTCGATGAATTCGATCAGTCCTTCGAACATGCGTGCCTTGCTGGGGAAGTGACGATAGAGCGCCGCCTCCGAGACACCGACCTGTCGTGCCAGTGCTGCAGTCGTGATGCGTTTGCCGCTGTCCTCTTCCAGCATCAGAGCGAGTGCCTGGAGGATCTGTTCGCGACGTGATTGTTTTGGATTCGCCTGCGTCATGGAATCTTGTCGTTTATCGCGGCCTGCAGCAGTGTGCTACGGGCGGGTCCGTGTCCTGAGGCATGTCGCTTGCCTCGCGCGAAACACCGGGGCCGAGCCCCGGCTTGTCACCTTACGCCTTGTCAGTGTCCGCTTCCGCGTTGCTGATCAACGTGCCGACCCCGGCATTGGTGAAGATTTCCAGCAGGGTCGCATGTGGCACGCGGCCATCGATGATGTGAGCACTGCGCACGCCTTGCTTCACGGCGTCCAGTGCACAGCTGATCTTGGGCAGCATGCCACCGTAGATGGTGCCATCCTCGATCAGGCTATCCACCGCCTCGGTGGTCAGGCCGGTCATGACTTCGCCTTGTGCGTTCATCAGGCCAGCCACGTTGGTCAGCAGCATCAATTTCTCCGCGCCCAGTGCCTCGGCGACCTTGCCGGCGACCAGGTCAGCATTGATATTGTAGCTGCGACCCTCGGCATCGACCCCGATGGGGGCGATGACGGGAATGAAATCGTTGCGTGTCAGCAGTTCGATCAGGTCCGTGGAGACATGCTCGACTTCACCGACATGACCAATGTCGATGATTTCAGAGGCATTCATGCCCGGCGTCTGGCCGCTGACCTTGAGCTGGCGGGCGCGAATCTGGCCGCTGTCCTTGCCGGTCAGGCCGATGGCCTTGCCGCCACTCTGGTTGATCAGGTTGACGATGCCCTTGTTGACCAGGCCGCCCAGCACCATCTCGACCACGTCCATGGTCTCGGAATCCGTGACGCGCATGCCATCGACGAAGCGCGATTCGATGTTCAGCTTCTCGAGCAGCGCGCCGATCTGCGGGCCGCCGCCATGCACGACCACCGGATTGATGCCGACTTCCTTCATCAACACCATGTCGCGAGCGAAGGAGTCGATCAAGGCTTCTTCGGTCATGGCGTTGCCGCCGTACTTGACCACCACGGTCTTGCCCGAGAACTGCTGGATATAGGGCAGGGCTTCGGACAGGACCTCGACCACCTGATGCGGGTCGCGGTTGGCGTGGCTCATCAGCGTATCACTCCACAGAAAATGGTCCGGAAAAGGAGTCCGGACACTGTCACTCGAAACGGTCTTTCAGCGCGCGCGGTGCGCGCTGTCATGCAAATCGGTTGCTTCAGGCACCTGATGCGCCCGGATGAGCAGCTGCAGTGCCTGGCAAGGCGAGGGCGGCGATCAAGCGGCAGACCGCCGCCCCCGTTGCGGCTCATGCCATCCTGTCGATGGCGAGCGAGTGCGGGATCAGAACGGTGCCTGGATGCTCGGCTCGGCCTGCTTCAGCGCGGCGCGGAAGCTGTCCTTGATACGCTCCAGTGCGGCTTCCGACTTGCCTTCGAAGCGCAGCACCAGCATCGGCGTGGTGTTGGAGGCACGGCACAGGCCCCAGCCATCGGCGTAGTCGACACGAATGCCGTCCAGCGTGGTCTTGACGCCGTCGCTGCCGAAGTCGCCTTCACTGGCCAGTCGCTCGACGATAGCGAACTTGTTCTCGTCGGTCACTTCCACATTGATCTCGGGGGTGCCGAGGTCCTGCGGGAAGCGGGCGAAGAAGGTGTCGGCATCGACATCCTGCTTGGCGAGGATTTCCAGCAGGCGCGCAGCGCCGTAGATGCCGTCATCGAAGCCGAACCAGCGCTCCTTGAAGAAGATGTGGCCGCTCATCTCGCCGGCCAGTGCCGCGCCGGTTTCCTTCATGCGTGCCTTGATCAGCGAGTGGCCGGTGCGCCACATTTCCGGCGTGCCGCCGGCTTTCTCGATCACGGTCGCCAGATTGCCGGTGCACTTGACGTCGAAGATGATGCGCGCGCCCGGCACGCGTTCGATCAGGTCTTCCGACAGCGCCATCATCAGGCGGTCCGGGTAGAGGATCTCGCCCTTGGGCGTCACGACGCCGAGGCGGTCGCCGTCACCATCGAAGGCCAGACCGATGTCCGCGCCGGTTTCCTGCATGGTCTTGATCAGGTCCTGCAGGTTTTCCGGCTTGCCTGGATCCGGGTGGTGGTTCGGGAAGTTGCCGTCGATCTCGTCGAACAGCGGCACGGTGTCGACGCCCAGGCGACGGATCAGCTCCGGGCCCAGCTCGCCGGCCACGCCGTTGCCGCAATCGACCACGGCCTTGAGCGGACGCTTGACGACCACATCACCGGTGATCTGCTCCAGATAGCGCTCACGCACGTCCTCTTCACGCAGGCTGCCTTCGCCTTGCGCCAGATCGCCTTCCTGCAGGCGACGATAGAGGTCGGTGATGGTGTCACCGGACAGGGTCTCGCCGGCCAGCACGATCTTCAGACCGTTGTAGTTGGCCGGGTTGTGGCTGCCGGTCAGCATCACGCCGGAGCGGGTGCCTTCCAGGATATTGGTGGCGTAGTAGAGCACCGGTGTCGGCACCATGCCGATGTCGACGACATCACGGCCGGCATCGCGCAGGCCCGCGATCAGCGCCTTGGACAGGCGCGGGCCGGAGAGACGGCCGTCACGCGCGACCACGACGGTGGATTCACCGCGTGCCGCGGCTTCGCTGCCGATGGATTGGCCGATGGCGCGCACGCCGTCTTCGGTGAGGGTCTCATCCACGATGCCACGGATATCGTAGGCGCGGAAAATTGAAGCGGGTACCTGACTCATGGTGCATCCCTGTCGGTTGAATCAATCGTGAAGTCGCTTGAGGCGTCATGCGTCTCGAACGCTATCGCTGCATGACGATCAGTGTGGAAATCTGCATGGCTTCCTTGTGACCGGAAGCCCGGCAGCCGGCGCGAGCCTGCCGCTCGGCTGCCCTCTGGCATGACGGGTCAATCAGTGGCGACCGGAGTGGCCGAAGCCGCCTTCACCGCGCTGGCTGGCCTCGAATTCAGAGACTTCCACCAGCTCCGCCTGTACCACTGGCACTAGCACGTACTGTGCCAGACGCTCGCCGGGTTCCAGCACGAACTCGCTGTTGCCGCGGTTCCAGACCGAGATCATCAGTTCGCCCTGGTAGTCGGAGTCGATCAGGCCGACCAGATTGCCCAGCACGATGCCGTGTTTGTGCCCCAGACCGGAGCGCGGCAGGATCATGCCGGCCAGTGCGGGGTCGGCGATATGGATCGCCAACCCGGTGCGCACCAGCTCACAGGCGCCCGGCGCCAGGGTCAGCGGCGCGTCGAGCAGTGCGCGCAGGTCCATGCCGGCGCTGCCGGGAGTGGCGTGATGCGGCAGCGGGTAATCGCGAACGCGCTCGTCGAGAATCTTGAGTTCGAGCCGGGGGCGGGTCATCTAAGGTGCTTCCTGATCGTCGGTGACAGTCGGTGTAACGGTCTGGATGGCAGGGTCGAGGCTGACCCTGTGCTGATGGAGTGCCAGGGCGCGCTTCAGAATCGCGCGCGCCAGTTCCGTCTTGGGACAGGCCGCGATGGCCTGTTCGTGTTGCGTGTTCGTGTTCTGATCGAGCGGCTGCCACAGCAGGGTGGCGGCATTGCTGTCGCTGCCGAAGCCAAGGCCCGGCGTGCTCACATCATTGGCGACGATCATGTCGAGCTGTTTACGCGCAAGCTTGTCACGCGCATAGCGGAGCACATCGCGGGTCTCGGCGGCGAAGCCGATCACCAGTGGTGCCCGCTGACCGGCGGCGCGGCGTGCCTGCGTCTGGGCGGCGATGCCGGCGATGATATCCGGATTGCGGATCAGCGTGACCTGCATCTGCTCCTCGCCCGACTGCTTCTTGAGCTTGTGGTCGGCGACCGTGGCCGGGCGGAAGTCGGCGACTGCCGCGCAGCCGATGAAGAGGTCGCTCTCGCTGGCGGCTGCCTCGGCGGCGGCCTGCATATCCAGCGCGGATTCAACATCGATACGCTCGACGCCAGTCGGCGTCGCCAGCGCCACCGGGCCACTGATCAGGCGTACGCTGGCACCCAGCGCCGCGGCCTCGGCGGCCAGCGCATAGCCCATCTTGCCGGAGCTGTGATTGCTCAGATAGCGCACCGGGTCCAGTGGCTCGCGGGTCGGGCCGGCGGTGATGGTCACCGTCAGGCCTGTGGCCGGCAATGACATCTCATTGCTCTGGAGGCTGGGGTCACTCTGGCTCATGAGGTCGCTCTGGCTCATGAGGTCGCTCAGTGCCGCGACGATCTCCTCCGGCTCCAGCATGCGGCCCGCGCCCACGTCGCCACAGGCCTGTTCGCCGCTGGCCGGGCCGAGCAGCGTCCAGCCATCAGTAGTGAGCTGGCGGGCATTGCGCTGGGTGGCGGGGTGCGCCCACATGGCCTGATTCATCGCCGGGGCCATCACCCAGCGCGCGCTGTTGGCCAGGCACAGGGTAGTGAGCAGATCATCGGCATGCCCATGCACCAGGCGGGCCATCAGATCGGCAGTGGCAGGCGCGATCAGGATGACCTCCGCCCAGCGTGCCAGCTCGATATGCCCCATGCCGGCCTCGGCCTCGGGGTCCAGCAGGGAGGTGTGCACCGGATTGCCCGACAACGCCTGCAAGGTCAGCGGTGTAATGAAGGCTTGAGCCCCTTCGGTCATGGCGATGCGCACTTCACAGCCCGCCTTTTTCAACAGGCGAGTGATCAGAGCGGCCTTGTAGGCCGCGATGCCGCCACTGATGCCCAGCAGAATGCGCCGTCCGGCGAGTGAATGCATGGTGTGTCCTGCGTCCCTGATGCGTCGATTGCTACGCTCGCGCGTTTGCCCTCTACCATATCACCGTGATGCAACCTTGCGTAGCGCCGCTGGCCCGCGACGCCGAGTGTCGCCATGGTCCCTGCGAGCGCTCGCTTCATGGGGCGGGAGCTGTCATCAGGTGGCATGCAGGGGCCAGACGCAGGCCCTCGGGGCGACAAGCGTTGATGCTCACAATGGCGAAAGAGGCGGCATCTGACCACGCTTCTCATGCTTTGGACTGTCAGCCATTCGGGGCGACAGGCGATGGGAGAAGAGTGCATGGGGATTCGAGAGTGGCCGGTCGGGGAGCGTCCGCGCGAGAAGCTGTTGTCGTCAGGGGCAGGGGCCTTGTCAGATGCCGAGCTGCTGGCCATCTTTCTGCGCGTAGGCATAAAAGGACGCTCGGCGGTGGATCTGGCGCGCGACCTGCTGAACACCTTCGGCGGTCTCAGGCCATTGCTGGAGGCGACCCAGCAGGACTTCTGCGCCGCGCGCGGACTGGGTGACGCCAAGTATGTGCAGCTGCAGGCCTCGCTTGAGCTGTCGCGTCGCCATCTGGAGAGCCTGCTGATGCGCGGGGCCGCCCTGACGTCGCCCCTGCTGGTGCGGCGCTATCTGTCCTCGCATCTGCGCGACCTGCCGCATGAGGTGTTCGCCGCGCTGTTTCTCGACAGCCAGCATCGCGTCATCCGCTTCGAGACACTCTTCACCGGCACGCTGGATGCCGCCGCCGTCTACCCGCGCGAGGTGGTCAAGCGGGCGCTGGCGCTCAATGCCGGCGCCCTGATTCTGGCCCACAACCATCCCTCCGGCGTCGCGGAGCCCAGCGAGGCCGACCGACGCATCACGCAGCGCCTGGAAGAGGCGCTGGGGCTTTTCGATATTCGCGTGCTGGATCACTTCGTGGTCGGAGACGGCGAGGTGGTCTCGTTTGCCGAGCGTGGCTGGCTCTAGTTGGGGCGTCGAGGAGGCTGAGCCGCTGAGTGCTCGATGACGGTACAGCCCCCGCCAGATGCGGTCGCCGCTGGCGTGAGAAATGCGCAGGGATTGCAAACCAGGGCACTGGTTGTGGTAATGTTGCGCCTCCCGTATCACCCACCACAGAATTCGCGACCACTCTGGCCGACATTGGCTGAGTGAAGCGTTTGGCTGAGAAGCGTCTGTACCGATGTGACACGTCGGGCATGGGCGTGCTGGCGAAAAAAATCCGTATAGGACGTGCTTTCACGTTCCTCTTCGGGTAAAATGCTGCGCCTGCACGTTCCAGCACCCGAAAGCTTGTCTTCCGGAACGGACGTAAACACTTTGAAATCAGGGCATGAGGCGGCGCCTGCCACTTCCGGTTTGCCCGACAGGTTTTGAACAACTTAGCCAACGCAGCGGTTGGAGGCTCCAATGTCCAAAGTATGTCAGGTTACCGGCAAGCGCCCGGTGACTGGTAACAATGTTTCTCACTCCCAGCGCAAGACTCGTCGCCGGTTCCTGCCGAACCTGCACACCCACCGTTTCTGGGTTGAATCCCAGCAGCGCTTCGTCAAGCTGCGCGTCTCTACCAAGGGCATGCGCATCATCGACAAGAAGGGTATCGACGAAGTCCTCAAGGACCTCACTGCACGTGGCGAGCGCTTCTAAACACTAGAAGACAGCCCCTGTAGCAATGGCAACCGAGCCGAGGGCAGTGCTCTCAATCGTTCGGTGAATGCGACTGTGGAAGGAAACTGAAAATGCGTGACAAGATCAAGTTGGTGTCAAGTGCCGGTACTGGCCACTTCTACACCACCGACAAGAACAAGCGTAACACTCCGGACAAGCTTGAATTCAAGAAGTACGATCCGGTCGTTCGCAAGCACGTGATGTACAAGGAAGCCAAGATCAAGTGATCTTGTCTCCCGCCAGCGTGCTGTCGGAACCCTCGAAAACCCGGTCCTGACCGGGTTTTCGAGTATCTGGATGTCGCTGTTCTGGGCATCCTGCAACAGGGTGGCGGCTTCTGTCGTCACCCTGTTGTGCGTCTGGCGGTCAGTCGAGGAGAGAACATGCCCGAATTACCGGAAGTCGAGACGACCCGTCGCGGTATCGCGCCGCTGGTCGAGGGCCAGGAGGTCACCGAGGTGATCGTGCGTCAGCCGCGTCTGCGGACCCCTGTGCCCGGCGAACTCGCCGAATGGCTGGTGGGTCAGCGTTTCGGCACGCTTGCGCGTCGCGCCAAGTACCTGCTGTTGCCGATTGCCGATGGCCATCTGCTCTGGCACCTGGGCATGTCCGGTAGCCTCAGACTGGTGCCCATCGGCACGCCGCCACGCACGCATGATCATGTCGATGTCGTGCTCGGCAACGGCCATATACTGCGCTATCACGATCCACGTCGCTTCGGCTTCGTCGACTTCGTGCGCGGTGACCCGCATGCCGATACGCGCCTGGCGCGACTCGGGCCGGAGCCGTTGTCCGATGCCTTCAATGGCGAGCACCTCTTTGCGCGCTCCCGCAAGCGCCGCGTGGCGATCAAGCCGTTTCTGATGGACAACGCCAATGTGGTGGGCGTGGGCAATATCTACGCCAGCGAGGCGCTGTTCATGGCGGGTGTCGACCCGCGCCGTCCTGCCGGTGAAGTGACGCGCGAGGAGTGCGAGCGCCTCGCCAACGCCGCCAGCAGCGTGCTGGCCGCGGCGATCGCCCAGGGGGGCACCACGCTGCGTGACTTCGTCGGCGGAGATGGCAAGCCGGGCTACTTCGCGCAAAGCCTCAACGTCTACGGGCGGGGTGGCGAGCCATGCCGCGAATGCGGCCACGAGATCATGAGTCTGGTGCTGGGCCAGCGCGCCAGCTGCTTCTGCCCTTATTGTCAGCGCTAGCGGCGAGCCGCATCAGACCACTGCTTGACCGGGGGCTCCGTGACCGGGGCCGCCATGACGACTAGAATAGGCCCGTTCGGGCGCGTCCTGTCGTCGTCCTGTCCCTTCCTCTGCTTTCTGGATATTTCCCGTGACTGAACGTCTGCGCCTGAAGAAGAATGCTGATCGCCGCCTCAAGGCCGGCCATCTGTGGCTGTACTCCAATGAAGTCGATACCGTCGCGACGCCGCTCAAGAACTTCGAGCCGGGCGCCCAGGCCATCATCGAGGCCAGCAATGGTCGTGCGATGGGTGTTGCCTACGTCAACCCGAACTCGCTGATCTGCGCGCGCATCGTGTCGCGCAACCCGGAACAGCGTCTGGATCGCTCGCTGCTGGTGCACCGCTTCAACCAGGCGCTGTCGCTGCGCGAGAGCCTCTATGACAAGCCGTTCTATCGTCTGGTCCACGGCGAAGGCGACCTGCTGCCGGGCCTGATCGTCGATCGCTTCGGCGACGTGCTGGTCTGTCAGCTCAACACCTTCGGCATGGAGCGTCTGGCGGAAGTGATCGTCGATGCGCTGCTCAAGGTCGTCAAGCCGACAGCCATCGTGTTCAAGAACGATTCCAGCGGTCGCCGCCAGGAACAGCTCGAGCGCAACGTCGAAGTCGTCTACGGCGAGTTGCCGGAAAGCGTGCTGCTGGAAGAGAACGGGGTCCAGTTCACGGCGCCGGTACTCGACGGCCAGAAGACCGGCTGGTTCTACGATCACCGCGCCAACCGTGCCTGGTTGAACCGTCAGGTCGAAGGCAAGCGCGTGCTGGATCTGTTCAGCTACGTCGGTGGCTGGGGCGTGCAGGCGGCGGCGCATGGCGCCAGCGAAGTGCTGTGTGTCGATGCTTCCGGCGCGGCACTCGAGCGTGTCTCGGGCAATGCCGTGCTCAATGGTGTCGAGGATCGCGTCTCCATCGCGGAATCGGATGTCTTCGAGGCCCTCTCGGCCCTGCGTGCGGAAGGCGAGCAGTTCGACGTCATCATCGCGGATCCGCCCGCCTTCATCCGCAAGCGCAAGGACATCACCAACGGCGAGCGCGCCTATGCACGCCTCAACCGTGAAGCCATGCGTCTGCTGGGTCGTGACGGTCTGCTGATGTCCGGCTCCTGCTCCATGCATCTGGCGCCGGAGCGCCTGATGGATGTGGTGCGTGGCGCCGTGCGTCACCAGGACCGCCATGGTCAGGTCATCTTCCAGGGTCATCAGGCCAGTGACCACCCGGTGCACCCGTCCATCCCCGAGACGTCCTACCTCAAGGCCCTCGGTGTGCGCGTCTATCGCGACTGATGACGCCTGACGGCTATCAGGACTGATGGCTGTGCCATTCGGCATCGACGACAACGCCGCCCTTCGGGGCGGCGTTGTCGTCTGTGGCTTGTGAGTCGTCTGTGGCTTGTGAGTCGTCTGTGGCTTGCCTATCGACTTCAGCTCGCTTTTGGCTAATCGTCCATGGCTCATGGACTCTGATAGTCTGACGGCATGTATAGACGACTGACATCTCATCACAATCTCGTGCTGCTCGATCACTGGCGCAACCTGCTGGAAAGCGAGGGCATCCCCTGTGAGCTGCGCAATCGCCTGCTCGGCTCGGCCGCGGGCGAGTTGCCCGTGCTCGACTGCGAGCCCCAGCTGTGGGTGGCAGAGCATGACCTTGCACATGCCCGCCGCCTGCTGGCGAGCATCGAGGCCGCGCCGCCCTTGCCGGACTGGCAGTGTGCCTGTGGCGAACGTCTCGAGGGCAGCTTCAGCGAGTGCTGGGCGTGTGGGGCAAGCGCGCCGCAGCAGCCCGCACCACAGGCGCGTCCGCGTGATGAGGACCCGGAGTTCGTGGCATGAGCAAAGGCACCCCGAAGGCGAGCGCCGCGCCGCCGTTGACGCAAGACTCCCCCGGTTGGGCGTTGCCACGGCCGTTCCTGTTGCCGATCAGCGTGAAGAAGAAGGCGCTGGATGGTTATGGTCACGTCAACAATGCCGAGTATGTGCGCTGGCTGGAGGACATCAGCTGGGCACACTCCGAAGCGTTGGGGCTTGGCCTGGCGCACTACCGTGAGCAGGACCGCGGCATGGCGGTGCACCGTCACGAGATCGACTATCTGGCCAGTGCGCGACTTGGCGATTCACTGATGCTGGCGACCTGGCTGGTGGATTGCGATGGTCGCCTGAGTCTGACGCGTCGCTTCCAGCTGCGCCGGTGCTCGGATGGCCAGACGCTGCTGGAGGCGCGCACGCGCTTTGTCTGCATCGAGCTCTCGAGTGGACGGGCCCGGCGCATGCCCGGCGCCTATCGTGAATGCTATTCGGCGGCGCTGGTGAGTGAGGAAACTGCCAGTCAGCGATGATTCCTCGCATTCCACTGCATCATTGGCGTGTTTTGGTGAATCTTGCTGGTATCTGATTGGCGAGACGCTGACGAGTCTGCTGTGCTTGTAGCAGGCGTCGTGATGACGTCAGTGCATTCCGCCAGCAGTGCAAGGAGTTCACCATGCAGATTGCCGTGCCGAAGGAAATCAAGAACCACGAGTATCGCGTCGCCCTCACGCCTGCCGGTGTGCGCGAGCTGATCGCCCAGGGCCATGAGGTGATCGTCGAGTCTGGCGCCGGGGAGGGCAGTGGCTACCCCGATGCCGAATATCAGGGCGTGGGCGCGCGTCTCGAGTCGGACGTCGAGCGGGTCTTTCGCGACGCCGAGCTGATTCTCAAGGTCAAGGAGCCGCAGCCGGCCGAGGTCGCGCGGCTCACCCACGGCCAGACCCTGTTCACCTATCTGCATCTGGCGGCCGCTCGTGAGCTGACCGAGAGCCTGCTGGAGAGCGGCGTGACGGCCATCGCCTACGAGACCATCACGGATGCCGACGGGGGGTTGCCGCTGCTGGCGCCCATGAGTCGCGTCGCCGGGCGCATGGCGATCCAGGCCGGCGCGCACGCGCTGGAGAAGGCGCAGGGCGGCATGGGCGTGCTGTTGCCCGGCGTGCCCGGCGTGCCGCCGGCGCGGGTCACGGTGATCGGTGGTGGCGTGGTGGGGGAGAACGCGGCACGCATGGCGCTGGGGCTCGGCGCCGAGGTGGTGATTCTCGATACTTCACTGGCGCGCCTCGAGACGCTGGATCATCGCTATCAGGGCCAGATTCGTACCGTCTATTCGACCTCCGAGGCGCTGGAGGAAGCGGTGCGGCAATCGGCATTGATCATCGGTGCCGTGCTGGTGCCCGGCGCGGCGGCTCCCAAGCTGATTCGCCGCGAGCATCTGCGCAAGATGACGCCGGGCGCCGTGCTGGTGGATGTCGCCATCGATCAGGGCGGTTGCTTCGAGACCAGTCAGGCGACGACTCACGCCGAGCCGACCTACGTGGTGGATGGCATCGTGCATTACTGCGTGGCCAACATGCCCGGCGCGGTGGCACGCACCTCGACCCAGGCGCTGACCAGCGCGACGCTGCCGTATATCGTGCGCCTCGCCAATGGCGGCTATCGCGAGGTGCTGAGCCGAGACAGCCACTTTGCCGCGGGCCTCAATGTGCACGCGGGGCAATTGATCCTGCCGGAAGTCGGCGAGGCCTTCGACATGCCGGTCACCGCGCTCGCCGAGGCACTGGCGAAGGAGTGAGCCGGGCGCGCCGGCCCTTACGAAGGCTGCACGCCTCAGGGTAAGATGTGGGGCATATAGCGACAGGTCATGGTGGCTGCGTTCGAGGACTTCGAGCGGCGCTGCCGCGACCTGTCGTGATCCATTGTGAGCGAGTGCAGCCCCGCGGCACGACCTCCCGACCCAGACGCCCAAGAAGTGCATCCATGACCAAGACCCGCGTTCTTACCGGCATCACGACCACCGGCACCCCTCATCTCGGCAACTATGTCGGCGCCATCAAGCCTGCCATCGAAGCCAGTCAGGACCCGACGGTCCAGTCCTTCTACTTCCTCGCCGACTTCCACGCCCTGATCAAGTGTCAGGACCCGAAGCGCGTGCAGGAGTCGCGTCGTGAGATCGCCGCCACCTGGCTGGCTCTGGGTCTGGACACCGACAACGCCATCTACTATCGCCAGTCGGACGTGCCGGAAATCCCGGAGCTGATGTGGCTGCTCAACTGCGTGTGCGCCAAGGGCTTGATGAACCGTGCGCATGCCTACAAGGGCGCCGTGGCCGAGAACGAAGAGAGCGGTATCGAGGATCTCGATCGCGGCATCAGCATGGGCCTGTTCAGCTATCCGGTGCTGATGGCGGCGGACATCCTGATGTTCAATGCGCACAAGGTGCCGGTGGGGCGTGACCAGATTCAGCATATCGAGATGGCGCGCGACATGGCCGGGCGCTTCAACCACCTCTTCAAGGGCAACTACTTCACCATGCCCGAAGCGGTGACCGACGAGAAATCCCAGCTGCTGCTGGGTCTCGACGGGCGCAAGATGTCCAAGAGCTACAACAACACCATCCCGCTGTTCGGCACCGAGAAGCAGCTGCTCAAGAGCGTGCGCAAGATCAAGACCAACTCGCTGGAGCCGGGCGAGCCGAAGGACCCGGATACCTGTTCGCTGTTCCAGATCTATTCGGCCTTCGCCACCGAGGCGGAAGTCGCCGCCATGCGTGAGCAGTACGCGGCCGGTATCGGCTGGGGCGACGCCAAGAACCAGCTGTTCGAATACCTGAATGACCACCTCAAGGCGCCGCGCGAGCGTTACGTCGAGCTGATGGAAGACCCGGCGCATGTCGAGGCGATCCTCAAGCGTGGCGCCGAGCGGGCCCGCGAAGAGGCCGCACCGATGATGGAGCGCCTGCGTCGCGCCGTCGGCCTGGGCAACTTCCTCTAGGTCGCCCGTCCACGCTGCTCGATCGGCCCCCGTCATCTTCCCGGATGGCGGGGGTTTCTGTTGTTGGCGCCATCGTTTCAGAGGGTGGCGTCTTCGGGGCTGTCATGCTGATGGTGCCCGGGGCGTGATGTCAGGCATATACCCGCGGGGAATGAAAAGCGTGCTGGAAATTCATTCACAGCTATAAAGCGACGCGTTAGGCTTGCCGCATCAATGCTTCAAGCATGCTGAATACACAAGGGGGTACGACATGAGTCAACACGCGATGCCGGGCAAGGCCAGTGAGCCTGCCCAGCCATCTAGCACCATCAACCCTCGCGCCGTCTGGGCGGGTGGTCTGCTGGTCATTGCCTCGGTGCTGCTAAGCCTGGTCGCCGGCTGGCGTCAGGGCCTGCTGTTGCTGATCGGCGGCGCGCTGGGCGTGGTGCTCTATCACGCGGCCTTCGGCTTCACCTCCGCCTGGCGAGTGTTCATCACCGAGCGTCGTGGCCGTGGCCTGCGTGCCCAGATGCTGATGCTGGCGATTGCCGTGGTGCTGTTCTTCCCGGTATTGGCAGCGGGCAGCCTGTGGGGGCAGGACGTCTCCGGCTTCGTCTCGCCGCTGGGCACCTCCGTCGTGGTCGGCGCCTTCCTGTTCGGCCTCGGCATGCAGCTGGGCGGCGGTTGCGCCTCGGGCACGCTGTTCACCGTCGGCGGCGGCAATGCGCGCATGGTGATCACCCTGATCTTCTTCTGCGTCGGCTCGGTGATCGGCACCGCGCACTTCAGCTGGTGGCAGAGCCTGCCGTCGCTGCCTGCCGTCTCGCTGGTGGACAGCTTCGGCGCGCTGGGCGGCATCATCGTCAGCCTAGTGCTGTTCGCCATCATCGTGCTGGTGACGCGCAAGCTGGAGAAGCGTCGTCACGGTGAGCTCGAGAAGGCCGCCGTGACCGACAGCCAGCCGCGCGGCCTGTCACGTTTCCTGCGCGGCCCCTGGCCGCTGCTGGCGGGCGCGGTGGCGCTGGCGCTGCTCAACTTCGCCACCCTGGCGCTGGCCGGGCGTCCGTGGGGCATCACCTCGGCCTTCGCGCTGTGGGGCACCAAGGTCTACACCACGCTGGGCTTCGATGTCAGTGACTGGGGTTACTGGCAGGCGGCGGGCAATGCCAAGGCACTGGCGGCACCGCTCTACACGGACATCACCACGGTGATGAACATCGGCATCGTGGTCGGGGCGCTGGCGGCAGCGCTGCTGGCCGGCAAGTTCGCGCCGAAGTGGAACATTCCGCTGCGCTCGCTGGTGGCTGCCGTGCTGGGTGGCCTGCTGCTGGGCTACGGCGCGCGGCTGGCCTTCGGCTGCAACATCGGCGCCTACTTCGGCGGCATCTCCTCCGGCAGCCTGCATGGCTGGCTGTGGCTGGTGATGGCCTTCGCCGGCAACATGCTGGGCGTGAAGCTGCGTCCCTTCTTCGCCCTTGCGCCGCGCAAGCCGGCATCGCGTGCCGATCTGGCCTGAGCCGTTCCCCGCACGTGACCGCGAACGCCTCGCTCCTTCCCCGTCAGGGGGATGAGCGGGGCGTTTCTCGTCATGCAGTACCCTTGTCTGCGCAACGCACGCCGACCTTGCACAGGCTGCCGGAGATAGCACTGCGCGTGCTATCATCATGCCTTGTTCGCACGTGGAAACTGCACGTCGAAAGGTCCCTCGGACGCCCGGTTGCCAGCAGGTCTTCTGCGGTACTTCAGCGGGCATGCTGCGCTTGTCTGCCGGCATGCCGAGAAGCTTGCCGAGCGTGAGGTCGTCCCCACTGATTCAAGAGTCTCGCCATGACGGATACTTCCAAGCGCGCCCTGTACGTTCCTTACGCCGGCCCGAGCCTGCTCGAGATGCCGCTACTCAACAAGGGCAGCGCCTTCAGCCTCGAGGAGCGTGTCAGCTTCAATCTGATGGGCTTGCTGCCGCAGAATGTCGAGAGCATCGAAGAGCAGGTCGCGCGCGTCTACAGCCAGTATCAGCAGTGCGCCACCGACCTCGACAAGCACATCCTGTTGCGCTCGGTGCAGGACGACAACGAGACCCTGTTCTTCCGCGTGATCGAGGAACACCTCGAGGAGATGATGCCGATCATCTACACCCCGACCGTCGGTCAGGCGTGCGAGGAGTTCTCCAACATCTACCGCAACCACCGCGGGCTGTTCATCTCCTACCCGGACCGCGAGCACATGGATGACATCCTGCGCTCCGCGACCAAGGACAACGTCAAGGTCATCGTCGTCACCGATGGCGAGCGTATCCTCGGGCTGGGCGATCAGGGCATCGGCGGCATGGGCATCCCCATCGGCAAGCTGTCGCTGTACACCGCCTGTGGCGGCATCAGCCCGGCCTACACCCTGCCGATCTCGCTGGACCTGGGCACCAACAACCAGAAGCTGCTCGACGACCCGCGCTACATGGGCTGGCGTCACGAGCGCGTCACCGGTGATGACTACAACGCCTTCGTGGCCGAGTTCATCACTGCCGTGAAGCGTCGCTGGCCGAAGGCCATGATCCAGTTCGAGGACTTCGCGCAGGCCAACGCCATGCCGCTGCTCGAGCGTTACCGCGATGAAGTCTGCTGCTTCAATGACGACATCCAGGGCACCGCCTCCGTGGTGGTCGCGACCCTGATGGCGGCCTGCAAGGCCAAGGGCGAGAAGCTCTCCGACCAGCGCGTCACCTTCCTGGGTGCCGGTAGCGCCGGCTGCGGTATCGCCGAGATGATCGTGGTGGCGATGGTCAAGGAAGGCATGGAAGAGGCCGAGGCCCGCAAGCGCGTCTTCATGGTCGATCGCTTCGGTCTGCTGACCAGCGACATGGAAGGCCTCTACGACTTCCAGAGCCGTCTGGCCCACGATATCGACAGCGTGGCCGACTTCGGTGACCGCGGCCTGCTGGATGTGGTCAAGGCTGCCAAGCCGAGCGTGCTGATCGGTGTGTCCGGCCAACGTGGCCTGTTCAGCGAAGACGTGATCCGTGCCGTGCAGGCCGGCTGCGAGAGCCCGCTGGTGATGCCGCTGTCCAACCCGACCTCACGCGTCGAGGCGACACCGGCGGAAGTCATCGAGTGGACCGACGGCAAGGCGCTGGTCGCCACCGGCAGCCCGTTCGCGCCGGTCGAGCACAACGGCCATACCCACGCGATCGCCCAGTGCAACAACGCCTACATCTTCCCGGGCATCGGTCTGGGCGTGCTGGCGTCCAACGCCTCACGCATCACCGACAACATGCTGATGGCCGCCGCCAACGCGCTGGCCAACAACGCCCCCATCGTCCTGAAGGGCGAGGGCGCGCTGCTGCCGTCACTGGGCGATATCCAGGACATCAGCCGTCAGATCGCCTTCGACGTGGCGCGTCAGGCCCAGACCGATGGTGTGGCACTGACCTCCAGCGACGAGATCATCCAGGCCAATATCGAGAAGAACTTCTGGCAGCCGCGTTACCGCGCCTACCGTCGCAAGGCGTTCTGATCGCGCCTGCGTCTGACCCGTCAGTGAGCGCATGAAGCAGAGTGCGTAAATGAAGAAGCCCCCGCAGGCCATGCCTGCGGGGGCTTTTGTGTTGCAGTCAGCGCTGCGGTGAGCGGCTGGCGGGTTACAGCATGCCGCGCAGCACGTAGTGGAGGATGCCGCCGTGACGGTAGTACTCCAGCTCGTTGTCGGTATCGATGCGGCACAGCGCCTCGATCTTCTGCTCACCCTTGTCGCTCTTGAAGGTGACCTGGACCTTGCCGCCGGCCGTCAGGTCATTCAGGCCGCTGATGCTGATTTCCTCATCACCGGTCAGCCCCAGCGACTGGCGGCTCTCGCCTTGTGGGAACTGCAGCGGCACCACGCCCATGCCGATCAGATTGGAGCGGTGGATACGCTCGTAGGACTCGGCGATCACCGCGCGTACGCCCAGCAGCAGGGTGCCCTTGGCGGCCCAGTCACGCGAGGAGCCAGTGCCGTACTCCTTGCCGGCGACCACCACCAGCGGCGTGCCTTCCTCGGCATACTTCATGGCGGCATCGTAGATGGCCATCTGCTCGCCGGACGGCACGTGGCGGGTCTCGCCGCCCTCGACGCCATCGAGCATCTCGTTGCGGATACGCACGTTGGCGAAGGTGCCGCGCATCATCACTTCGTGGTTGCCGCGACGCGAGCCGTAGGAGTTGAAGTCCTTGACCTCGACCCCGTTCTTCTTGAGGTAGCGACCCGCCGGGCTGTCCGGCTTGATGGCACCGGCCGGAGAGATGTGGTCGGTGGTCACCGAGTCGCCGAGCATCGCCAGCACGCGGGCATTCTCGACATCCTGAACGGCTTCCGGCTCACGCTGCATGCCTTCGAAGAACGGCGGATGCTGGATGTAGGTGGAGTCCTTCCACTCATACACTTCGGCTTGCGGCACGTCGATGGCCTGCCAGGTCTCGTCACCGTCGAAGACCTCGGCGTACTCCTTGCGATACATCTCGGTACGCACCTGCTCGACGGCCTCGGCGATCTCGGCCTGACTCGGCCAGATGTCCTTGAGGAAGACGTCATTGCCGTCGGTGTCCTTGCCCAGCGGCTCCTTGGAAAGATCGACCCGCACGGTGCCGGCGAGGGCATAGGCGACCACCAGGGGCGGCGACGCCAGCCAGTTGGTACGCACGTTGGGATGCACGCGACCCTCGAAGTTGCGGTTGCCCGACAGCACCGAGGCGACCGTCAGGTCACGCGTGTTGATGGCGTCCTCGACCGGTTCCGGCAGCGGGCCGGAGTTGCCGATACAGGTGGTGCAGCCATAGCCGACCAGGTTGAAGCCCAGCTCGTTGAGGTCATCCTGCACGCCGGCAGTTGCCAGGTAGTCGGTGACGACCTTGGAGCCCGGCGCCAGTGAGGTCTTGACCCACGGCTTGCTGCTCAGGCCTTTCTCGCGTGCCTTGCGCGCCACCAGGCCAGCCGCCAGCATCACGCTGGGGTTGGAGGTGTTGGTGCAGGAGGTGATGGCGGCGATGACGACATCACCGTGATCGAGGCGGAAGGTCTCGCCATTCAGCTCGCTGTAATCGCCGTTCTTCACCTCGCTCTGCTTGTCGTAGCTCTGCTCGACATCGACGGCGGTCTGGCCACCCTCGGACAGCCACTTGCCGTCCTCGATGTCCGGCACTTCGCCCAGCTGATCGCCGAGTATCTTCTCGAAGGTCTGCTTGATGTCGGTGAGGGCGACGCGGTCCTGCGGGCGCTTGGGGCCGGCGAGGGAGGCGACGACCTCGGTCATGTCCAGCTCGAGCGTATCGGAGAAGACCGGCTCGTGGCCCGGCTCGCGCCACAGACCCTGCTCCTTGGCGTAGGCCTCGACCAGCGCGACCTGCTCATCGGAGCGACCGGACAGACGCATGTAGTTGAGCGTCTCGTCATCCAGCGGGAAGAAGCCGCAGGTAGCGCCATACTCCGGCGCCATGTTGGCGATGGTCGCGCGGTCGGCCAGCGGCAGGTCATCCAAGCCATCACCGTAGAACTCGACGAACTTGCCGACCACGCCACGGCTTCTCAGCATCTGGGTGACGGTCAGCACCAGGTCAGTCGCGGTGATGCCTTCGTTGAGCTTGCCGGTCAGCTTGAAGCCGACCACTTCCGGAATCAGCATCGAGACCGGCTGGCCGAGCATCGCAGCTTCCGCCTCGATGCCGCCGACACCCCAGCCCAGCACGCCGAGGCCGTTGATCATGGTGGTGTGGGAGTCGGTGCCGACCAGGGTGTCGGGGTAGGCGAAGGTCTTGCCATCTTCCTCGCGGGTGAAGACGGCGCGGCCGAGATATTCCAGGTTCACCTGGTGGCAGATGCCGGTGCCCGGCGGGACGACGGAGAAGTTGTCGAAGGCCTGCTGGCCCCAGCGCAGGAATTCGTAACGTTCGCGGTTACGCTCCATCTCGATGCGCACGTTGTCCTTGAAGGCGCTCGGATCGCCGTAGTGGTCCACCATCACCGAGTGGTCGATGACCAGGTCCACCGGAGTCAGCGGGTTGACCTTCTCGGGGTCGGCGCCGAGCTTCTTGACGGCGTCACGCATGGAGGCCAGATCGACCACACCGGGCACGCCGGTGAAATCCTGCATCAGCACGCGCGCCGGACGATAGCCGATCTCGTGGGTGCTGGAGGCGGTCTTCTGCCAGTCGGCCAGCGCCTTGATGTCTTCCTTGGTCGCGGTTTCACCGTCCTCGAAGCGCAGCTGATTCTCCAGCAGCACCTTGAGCGTGAAGGGCAGTCGCGTCAGGTCGCCAAGCGTGTCGGCCGCCTTCTTGAGCGAGTAGTAGTGATAGCGCTTGTCTCCGACTTCCAGCTCGGAGAGGGTGTCAAGCGAATCCAGTGACTGAGAGCGCTGGGAACCCATGATTCTCCTCCTTGTCGTTGTCTTCACCGGCCAGACTGCTGAAGTGTCGTTCAACAGGCGCGTCAGGTGCCTCGGCCGGATGCGACGCGTCGCGAGAGCGACTGCCGGGTCGCGGATGGTTACCTACATAAGGCTATGGTCATCATGTGACAGGAATTCAAGCGCACACCATCATCGAGGATAGTGTGAAGCAAGGAACCCTGCGTCGCGTTCGCTGCCATAGAGATTGCCGCCACGACTCTCGCGCGGCGTGAATGCGGCCCCTAAAGTATCCGGGACAGGGGTATCCGAAACGGTGACATCCAAGACGGTGGCCCCCCTGGCGGTGCCACCCGCAACGTCCGTCGCGTTCACCATCAGGCACAACGGAGGCTGTCATGAACGAACAAGGGCGCAGGCCGAGCGAGTCCGGCGAGCTGCCGGAAGATGATGAGGTTCTGGATGCGGCGGTCGAGCAGTGGCTGGCGGAGCATTCCTCGGGGCAGTCCGATGTATGGCCGGGCCATGAGTTGCTGGAAGACAAGCAGGCGGGAGCGGTCAATGAGGCGCTGCATGAGGCGGAAATCAACTGCCCCTACTGCGACACGCCCTTCACGGTGTTCCTGGATCTGGACGAGGGCAGCCTGACCAACATCATCGACTGCGAGCGTTGCTGTCAGCCGATCCAGGTGCGCCAGCAGGTCGACCTGGTCAGCGGTGAGCTCGAAGGGCTGGATATCGGCCAGGATGACGACGTGCTGTGACGGCATCTCACCTGCACGGCACGCTGGCACCGGCGCCGGCAGGCATCAGTGACGCAAAGTGACAGGCTTGCAGGGGCAGGGCGCGGCAGATGCTGTATTCTGCAGTCAAGGTCACTTATGATCCCGACACCCGCTGTTGGCGTCATCGCGCTGCCATAGGCAATCTCTATGGTGGTGATTGCAGCAAACATTTGGCATCTGCCACACGTGGCGATTAGTCTGTGTGGCGATTCATCACAAAGGCGGTCCGCTGCCTTTATCATCATTATTCCTCAGGAGATCACCATGAGCGTATTGGTCGGACGTCAGGCCCCGGATTTCGAAGCCGCAGCAGTGCTGGGCGACGGTACCATCGTCGACAACTACAAGCTGTCTGATTCCAACGGCAAGCTGCGCGTGCTGTTCTTCTGGCCGCTGGACTTCACCTTCGTTTGCCCGTCTGAAATCATCGCCCACGACAACCGTCTGGCGAAGTTCAAGGAACTCGGCGTCGAAGTCATCGGTGTGTCCATCGATTCCCAGTTCACTCACCACGCATGGCGCAAGACCTCTCCGGACGCTGGCGGCATCGGTGAAGTCGGCTTCCCGATCGTGGCTGACGTCAAGCACGAAGTCACCCAGGCATACGGCATCGAGCATCCGGAAGCTGGCGTCGCTCTGCGCGCTTCCTTCCTGATCGACGAAGACGGTGTCGTTCAGCACCAGGTCGTCAACAACCTGCCGCTGGGCCGTAACGTCGACGAGATGGTCCGCATGGTCAAGGCCCTGCAGTTCCACCAGACCAACGGCGAAGTCTGCCCGGCAGGCTGGGAAGAAGGTCAGGAAGGTATGAAGGACACCGCTGAAGGTGTTGCCAAGTACCTGGCAGGCCACTCCAGCAGCCTGTAAGTCGCTGCCTGGACGAGATCAGCTCACGCGTCCGCGCTGACTGATCCCGCGACTGCCTTTCGAACCTTCGGTAATGAGTGTCTCGAGAGGTAGGCGAACCGGAAGCCGTCGCCCTTGGCGGCGGCTTCCGCGCATCTGGGCAATGCCATCCTGCGGGGGCGTGCTTGAGCATAAGCTTCTGCGATGCCGGTCTGAGTCCGGTGCTGAAAGCTGGCGGCGTCTGCGCTACTCTGCGCAGTCCTTGTTCGCCTCACCAGCCCGGCGAGCCAGCGAGTACAAGTGCTTCCAGCGGGAAGCCTGCACGGGCGCCAGCGGGCCCGGATCATCACGCCGTGTCCTGAACCATGTCGATCGCATGCGCCGTCTGCAGCGTTGTCGGTATCGTTCAGTACATTGATCGCCAGCAGCCGCCATTGCTGCTGGTGAAATCCTCCGCCTTCATCTGTCACTGAGGTCATCCATGAGCAATGTCCGTCACGAACGTCTGATCATTCTCGGTTCCGGCCCGGCGGGTTACACCGCTGCCGTCTACGCTGCACGTGCCAATCTCAAGCCGCTCCTGATCACCGGCATGCAGATGGGTGGTCAGCTGACCACTACCACCGACGTCGACAACTGGCCCGGCGACGATGCTGGCGTGCAGGGACCGGAGCTGATGGAGCGCATGCGTCGTCACGCCGAGCGCTTCGAGACCGAAGTCCTGTTCGATCACATCAACGAAGTGACCCTCGGCGAGCGTCCGTTCCTGCTCAAGGGTGACAACGGCAGCTACAGCTGTGATGCCCTGATCATCGCCACCGGCGCCAGCGCGCAGTATCTGGGCCTGCCGAGTGAGCAGCAGTTCATGGGCCAGGGCGTCTCGGCCTGTGCGACCTGCGACGGCTTCTTCTATCGCAATCAGGAAGTCGTGGTGGTCGGTGGCGGCAACACCGCTGTCGAGGAAGCGCTGTACCTGTCTAACATCGCCTCCAAGGTCACGCTGGTGCATCGCCGTGACAGCCTGCGTGCCGAGAAGATCCTGCAGGACAAGCTGTTCGACAAGGTCGAGAACGGCAACATGGCGGTCGAATGGCACCACACCCTCGACGAAGTGCTGGGCGACAACTCCGGTGTCACCGGCGTGCGTCTGCGTCATGTCGAGAGCGGTGCCACCAAGGAATTGAGCTCGATGGGCGTGTTCATCGCCATCGGCCACCGTCCGAATACCAGCCTGTTCGAAGGCCAGCTCGACATGCAGGGCGGCTATCTCAAGGTCCAGTCCGGTCTGGAAGGCAATGCCACCCAGACCAGCATCCCCGGCGTCTATGCCTGTGGCGATGTGATGGACCACGTCTACCGTCAGGCGATCACCTCTGCCGGTACCGGCTGCATGGCGGCGCTGGATGCCGAGCGTTATCTGGACGGCCTCATCGCCTGAGATCGCCCTGTCTGTTGCAACAGTGTCTGATTCGAGAAAGTCTGATTCAGCACTGCCCGACCGGCCCCGCAGCCTCGCTGCGGGGCCGGTTTGCGTTCAAGTCCCTGCCAGGTCTGCGCCGGGAGAGCTGAGTGCTGCTGACAGCTCAGTAATGGGGCGGCAGCTCGTCGTGTGGCTGCGCACCGAAAGGTGCTGCCGAGTCTGCGTCGCCTTGCTGCTCGCGCAGGGTGCGTAGCTGGTTGGCCATCAGCGCGGTGAGGCGCTCGAGTGTCTCTATCTGACGCTGTTGGGCGATGACGGTGCGATCGAGGGTCTCGAGCCAGTCATCCTGATGCGCGAGTCGCGATTCCAGTGCTTCCAGTCGGGCTTCCAGTCGGGCTTCCAGGCTGGGATCAGTCGAGGTTGTCATGCATCTGGGCTCCAGAGGGTGAGGGAATGGTCCGCGTGGGCAGTGGGGGAGGAGGGTGAGGCGGCCGCCGATGGGTGACGAGACTCATGCCATGTCTCATGCCAGGATTTATGAGCGATGGCACGCCGAATCATCGCTGCGGCCGTTGCCTGGATCGTTGTCGAATTACCGCAAAGTGTTGAAGGATTGTCACTGAGTTGCCTCAGACGCATCAGGAAGAGGCGTGATAGACTGTTGACAGTGCGATTGACTTATTTTTCGTATATCGCACCCATTGACGGCCTTCGATTGCCTGCGCTTCGCGCGTCATTGACAGGGCCGGTTCCATCGACTGATGTGGAGTTACCTGCATCACGAGCCACGACGTCGCCAGAGCGATGCGCAGGCATCTTCGCGTGTATCAGTGACGGTGACGGGCACCGCCGTGAGGCGCTGCATTCAGGCAGTTTCCCGACTGACGATAGCTGCTGTAACCCTGTCGTGCGGTCAGGCGCTGTCCATTGCGATCAAGGGCAGAACATTCTGATAGGGATCATCCGAAGCACTCATTTCTGCCCTCGCGTTACACCTCCACCCATTACCTAGAGAGTTTATCTTGATGAGTTCCAAGACGTTCTTCCGTTGTTTCATCATCAGCCTGCTGCTGGCACTGCCGGCACCGTTGCTGATTGCTGTCTTCATCACCCTGACCGGCGGCCAGCTGGCCGACACCCTGAGCCAGGCGCTTAGCGTCGAGGGCTTCGAGCTGGCGTACGCGGCTGCCGTCGCGGCCGTGTTCATCCTGCTGTTGATCGCGACGCTTGCCATTCCGGTGCTGTCTCCGCGCTCTGCAGTACTGGCTGAAGTCGAGGACGACGATCGTGAGATCGGCGAGGTCAAGTGGTTCAACGTCAACAAGGGCTACGGTTTCGTGACCCGTGAAAGTGGTGAAGATGTCTTCGTTCACTTCCGTGCCATTCGTGGCAAGGGCCACCGTACCCTGGCCGAAGGTCAGAAAGTGCGTTACCACGTCATCAGCAATGAGCGTGGCCTGCAGGCGGATGACGTGACAGTCATCACCTGATCGCTGACTCGCTCAGTGAAAGACGACAACGCCCCGCAGGCTAGCCTGCGGGGCGTTGTCGTTTCATGGACTGTCACCAGAAGAGACGGGTCACTCAGCCCTTGTCCGGCCAGGTGAAGGCCTCTTCGCTGCCATCGGCCATGACACGGAAGAAGCGGTCCGGCTCATCACCGGGCTGCCAGCTGCCCAGCGAGCAGCGCGTCTCGACCTGCAGGGCCCTGGCGGCGGCGCGTGCGCAGTCGACATCGCGCGCCCAGGGGGTGCTGGCGCTGTCGAACCACAGGCTGGCGAAGCCATCGGCGACCTTCTCGACCACCAGCACCGCGATCTCGGCACCATCGCGCGTGAGGCGCGTACGGTGCTGCAGCTTGCCGGCCGGCTGGAAGACGACGACCTGACCGAACTGCTCGCCCAGCCAGGCGCCCAGCGCCTCCAGGCTCAAGGGCTTGAGATAGATCTCGATGTCCGGGTACTGCTCATCGGCGTCATTGTGCGGGGTGTCGCTCATGCCGTGGTCTCTTGGGTCGCGGGGACAAACAGGTATTCCAGGATGTGCTCGTAGGCGCTGGAGAGTCGGTCCAGATCGCTGGCCATGACGCGTTCATCGATCTTGTGGATGGTCGCGTTGACCGGCCCCAGCTCGACGACCTGAGTGCCGAGCTTGGCGATGAAGCGACCATCGGAGGTGCCGCCGGAGGTGGACAGCACCGGCTTGCGCCCCAGCGCGCGTTCCACGCCGTGTACGGCGGCATCGACCAGTGCGCCTTCCGGCGTCAGGAAGGGCTCGCCACTCAGGTTCCACTCGATCTCGACGTCCAGACCGTGCTTCTCGAGGATCTCATAGGTGCGACGCTTGAGGTCATCGGCGGTCAGCTCGGTGGAGTAACGGAAGTTGAAGACCACTTCCAGCTCGCCGGGGATGACGTTGGTCGCGCCGGTACCGCCACGGATATTGGAGATCTGGAAGCTGGTCGCCGGGAAGAAGTCGTTGCCGTTGTCCCAATGCTCGGCGGCCAGGGCGGCCAGCGCCGGGGCGGCTTCGTGGATCGGGTTGCGCGCCAGGTGCGGATAGGCCACATGGCCTTGAACACCCTTGACGTGCATGACCGCACCCAGCGAGCCGCGACGGCCATTCTTGATCACGTCACCGGCGTAGTCGGTGGAGGACGGCTCGCCGACGATGCAGTAATCGAGGCGCTCGTGATGCTCGCGCAGATATTCGACCACCGCACGGGTGCCGTGAACCGCCGGGCCTTCCTCGTCGGAGGTGATCAGGAAGGCGATGCGGCCTTCGTGGTCCGGGTTGGCGGTCACGAAGCGCTCGGTGGCGGTCAGCATCGCGGCCAGCGAACCCTTCATGTCGGCGGCGCCGCGGCCACACAGGAAGCCGGCATCATCGATGCACGGCGAGAACGGCGGATACTGCCAGTTGGCTTCCGGGCCCGTCGGCACGACATCGGTGTGACCGGCGAAGGCCAGCACCGGACCATGATGGCCGCGCACCGCCCAGAAGTTGTCGACATCGCCGAAGGGTAGCCGCGTGATGGTGAAGCCCAGCGCCTCGAGGCGTTCGATCATCAGGGTCTGGCAGTCCAGGTCGTCCGGCGTGACCGAGGGGCGTGAGATGAGATCGAAGGCCAGCTCCAGCGTCGGAGACAGATCGGCGGGGCGTGGCGGAAGCGGTGCGTTTGAATCAGTCATCATGGGCCATCGCTGCAGGCGTCATCGCGAGGAGCGACAGCGCGAAATTCGGGGGGAGAGACGAAGTGTCTTCACGCCGGCCCGGACACTGCTGCCCGAGCCGGGAAATGCCACGATGGCCTGCCAGAGGTGCAGCCCCTGACAGGCCATCGTCACGCGCCTCAGTTGTGGGCGTGCAGGGCATCGTTGAGCGCGATGGCGCTCTTGTTGGTGCGGCACTCGACACGGCCGGTGACGGAGTTGCGACGCAGCAGCAGGTCGTCCTGGCTCGCCAGCTCACGGGCCGCGACCGTCTCGACTTCCTGGCCTTCGTTGTCGAAGACCATGACCTTGGTGCCGGCGGTGATGTAGAGGCCAGCTTCCACGGTGCAGCGATCGCCCAGCGGGATGCCGATACCGGCATTGGCGCCGATCAGGCAGCCTTCGCCGACCTTGATGACGATGTTGCCGCCACCGGACAGGGTGCCCATGGTGGAGCAACCGCCGCCCAGATCAGAGCCCTTGCCGACGAAGACGCCCGCGGAGATGCGGCCTTCGATCATGCCCGGGCCTTCGGTACCGGCATTGAAGTTGCAGAAGCCTTCGTGCATCACGGTGGTGCCTTCGCCCAGATAGGCACCCAGACGCACGCGTGCGGTATCGGCGATACGAATGCCGGTCGGCACCACGTAGTCGGTCATCTTCGGGAACTTGTCGACGCAGTCCACGGACAGGGTGCGACCTTCCAGACGGGCCTTGAGGCGACGCGCCGGCAGCTCTTCGATGTCGATGGCGCCTTCGCTGGTCCAGGCGACATTCTTGAGCAGACCGAACATGCCGGTCAGGTCGATGCCGTGCGGACGCACCATGCGGTGAGACAGCAGGTGCAGCTTGAGGTAGACCTCCGGCACGCTCTGCGGGGCGGCGTCTTCCTCGATGAACATCGCGACCAGCGGGCGCTGGCTGGCGGCCAGGCTCTCGGCCAGTTCGGCCTGGGCGCTGTCACCGGCATCGCGCAGGGCGCTGGCCAAGGCGGCGCAGTGTTCCGGCAGGAAGCTGGTGGCGGTGGTGCCAGCCGGTGCGTCCAGTGCCTTGCGAGCGGCGTCAGCAACGGCAGCGGTCGGCTTGAACAGCGGGGCAGGATAGTAGACTTCCAGCCAGTCGCCGGTGGTGTTCTGGGTGCCGATTCCGAGGGCAAGGCTCAACATCGTGTCAATCTCCGGGGTGTCCAGTGGTGTAAGGGGTAACTCAGTCCTGCGGTTCGTAGACCGCCTTGTCATAGCCGATCACCAGATCCATCTCATTGTCGGCGGGATGACGCTCGAGAATGGGACGCTTGATCAGGGTCGGGTGCTCCAGCATCAATGCGCGTGCCGAATTGGCATCGAGGCTGTCACGTTGTTCATCGCTCAGGTTGCGCCAGCTGGTGCTGCGCTTGTTGAGCAGGCTGCTCCAGGCGGTCTGCTCCAGCCAGGATTCCAGCAAGCTGGCGGAGAGGCCATCCTCGCGCAGGTCATGCCAGCGATAGGGCACGCCCCGGTCGTCGAGGGCGCGGCGTGCCTTGCGGCAGGTATCACAGGTCTTGATGCCGTAGAGCACGTGCATGGCGGTCTCCTTGAGCCAATCCACCCCGCCGGGCGGGGCTGTCATCCAGTGTTGGGCTGCTGTCAGCCCGTGTGAGCCTGGCGCTCAGCGCAGGCGTTCGACGAAGCGACGCAGGCGCTGGGCGGCTTCGACGGTCTGTTCCAGTTCGGCGACCAGCGCCAGACGAATGCGTCCGGCGCCCGGGTTCACGCCGTCCACCTCGCGCGCCATGTAGCTTGCCGGCAGCACGCCGACCGCCTCTTCACGCAGCAGCTCGCGGGTGAAGGCGGCGTCGTCACCGCCCGGCACGGCGGGATACAGGTAGAAGCTGGCTTCCGGAGTCGGGAAGTCCATCACCGGCGCAAGGATTTCGGTCACGGCGGCAAACTTCTCGCGGTAGGCATCGCGATTGGCCAGCACGTGGGCTTCATCATTCCAGGCAGCGATGGAGGCGTGCTGGTGATGCAGCGGCATCGCGCAGCCGTGATAGGTGCGGTAGTGACGGAAGCGACGGATCACCTCGCCATCGCCGGCCACGAAGCCGGAGCGCAGGCCCGGCAGGTTGGAGCGCTTGGACAGCGAGTGGAAGACCACGCAGCGCGCGTAGTCATCGCGGCCCATGGCGGCACAGGCCTGCAGCAGACCCGGCGGCGGCATGGACTCATCGAGATAGAGCTCCGAGTAGCACTCATCGGAGGCGATCAGGAAATCGTACTCGTCGGCGAGGCGAATCAGCTGCTGGAAGTCCTCCAGCGGTGTCACGGCGCCGGTGGGATTGCCCGGCGAGCAGACGAAGACGATCTGGGTGTCACGCCACACCTCGGCCGGCACCGCTGCGTAGTCGGGGCGGAAGCCATTCTCGGCGGGGCAGGCCAGGTAGGTGACCTCACCGCCCGCCAGCAGCGTCGCGCCTTCGTAGATCTGATAGAAGGGGTTCGGCACCAGTACGCGCGCCGGGCGCGTGCTGTCCAGCGAGGCCTGGATGAAGGCGAACAGTGCCTCGCGGGTGCCGGTGACCGGCAGGACCTGCTGGTCGATATCCGGCGTGGCGTTGAGCGAGAAGCGCTTCGCGAGCCAGTCGGCGATTGCCTGGCGCAATTCTCCCAGACCGCCGGTGGCGGGGTACTTGGCCACGCCCATGATGTGCTCGCGCAGGGTGTCGAGCACGAACTCGGGTGGCGCATGACGCGGCTCGCCGATGGTCAGTGCAATCGGGTCCAGGGCGGGATTGGGCACGACGCCCTCGCGCAGCTTGGCCAGGGTTTCAAACGGGTAGGGCTTGAGCTGGTCGAGATCCGGGTTCATGCACGTTCCATGGGTGATGGCCGTGGCAGCCAGGCTGCCGGCCGAGCAGGGAGGAAGGCGTCCGCGAGTCACCGGACTGCCATGCAGGTCGACTCGCGATTATAGGGAAGCCGGCCGGTCCCCTCAATCGCGGGGTGCCGGCCGGCGCTTTCCCTCTGTACTCTCGTCACGTGCCGTCACGTGCCGTCACGTGCCGTCACGCGTCTCAGCCGCGCTCGCCGACCTCGAGGACTTCGGTGAGGGCGTCACGCAGGCGTGTCTGGCGCTCGGGGTCGGTGATGGGTTCGCCGGCGCGGTCGGTGATGAAGAAGATATCCTCGACGCGCTCGCCGAGGGTGGCGATCTTGGCGGCATCGATGGCGATCTCGTGCTCCATGAACACGCGGCCGATGCGTGCCAGCAGGCCCGGGCGGTCCGAGGCGATCACTTCCAGTACGCTGCGCCCATTGGTGTAGTCCTGACTCAGCGTGATGCGTGGCGCGATGCGGAAGTGCTTGAGCTGGCGCGGCGTATGACGATTGACGATCACCGAGTAGTCATCCGGGTCATCCAGCTCTTCGACCAGATGGGTGCGGATATCGGCCAGGCGTGCGGCGTCGCGGATCGGCTCGCCGTCATCGTCGAGCAGGATGAAGGTGTTGAGCGTCCAGTTGTGGCTCGAGGTGGCGATGCGCGCATCGTGGATCGAGAGCCCCAGCTGCTCCAGTGCCGCGGCGGTGGCTGCGAACAGGTTGTCCACCGAGCGAGTATGGATGAAGACCTTGGTGCCGCCTTCGGTCATCTCCTCGGTGGGCGCGCTGGTCAGTACCAGCGGTAGCGGCTCGCCATGCTCGTCGAGCTGCGGGGCTGCCTGGCGCGCGAGGATGCCCTGGGTGTGCCAGGCCACCTCGCTGGGCGCGTAGCGCACGAAGTAGTCGTCGCCGAGGCTGGCCCACAGCGCCTCGGCGTCAGTGCGGGTGGTGCCCATGCCGGCCAGCAGGGACAGCGCTTCCTCACGGGTCTCGGTGATCCACTCGTGGCGCTCCGGCGGATGTTCGAGGCCACGGCGCAGCGCCCGGCGCGTCTCCATGTGCAGCTGGCGCAGCAATGCCGCACGCCAGCCGTTCCACAGCGACGGGTTGGTGGCGTTGATGTCGGCCACCGTCAGCACGTAGAGATAATCGAGGTGCGTCTCGTCGCCGACGATCTCGGCGAAACGCGTGATGATCTCGGGGTCGGCGATGTCCTGCTTCTGGGCGGTCATCGACATCAGCAGATGGTGGCGCACCAGCCAGCTCAGGGTGCGGGTGTCACGCGGGCTGAGGTCATGACGGCGCGCGAAGTCCTCGACTTCCTCGGCACCGATCTCGGAGTGGTCGCCGCCACGGCCCTTGCCGATGTCGTGATAGAGCCCGGCGATCCACAGCAGCTCCAGCTTGGGCAGCTCGCGGATCAGGGTCGCGGCGACCGGGAATTCCTCCTCGGCATCGGGGGCGCGGAATTCCTGGGCGACCTTGAGCAGGCGCAGGGTGTGCGCATCGACGGTGTAGACGTGGAAGAGGTCGTGCTGCATCAGCCCCACGGCGCGCCCGAAGGCCGGCAGGTACTTGCCGAGGATGCCGTAGCGCGCCATGCGCTTGAGCACGCGGGGCACGTTGCCGCCACAGCGCATCAGCTCCATGAACAGGCTCTGGTGGCGCACGTCGTCGCGGAAGGCGTCGTCGATCTGGTGGCGATGATCACGCAACGCGCGGATGGTGTCGGCGCGCACGCCCTCGATCTCCGGGTGCTGCGCCATCAGCAGGAACAGCTCCAGTAGCGCGGCGGGGCGGCGGCGGAACACGCCTTCCTCGCGCAGGCTGATGTAGCCGCTGCGGATCTCGAAGCGCGGATTGAGCGGCACGATGTTGACCGGCTCGTCATGGCGCAGGATGGCCTCGTCGAAGTGCTGCAGCAGCATGTCGTTTAGGCCCGCCAGGGCGGTGACGTGGCGGTAGTAGCGCTTCATGAACTGCTCGACCGCCAGATGCTCGGGCGTGTCGCGGAAGCCGAACAGCTCGGCGATGGTGCGCTGGTGGTCGAACAGCAGCCGGTCCTCGGCGCGCCCGGCCAGCATGTGCAGCGCGAAGCGCACCTGCCACAGGAAGGCCTGGCCCTGGCTGAGAATGCGCAGCTCGGCATCATTCATGAAGCCCAGCGCGACCAGGTTGTCGTAGCGCTCGACTCCGAAGTGGCGCTTGGCGACCCAGCCGATCATCTGGATGTCGCGCAGGCCGCCGGGCGACGACTTGATGTTGGGTTCGAGGTGATATTCGGTGTTGGCGAACTTGTGGTGGCGAGCGATCTGCTCCTGCCACTTGGCCTCGAAGAAGGCTTCGGCCGGCCACAGACGGTCGGTGGCCAGACGTTCGCGCATGGCCTCGCGCAGCCGCTGAGGGCCGGCGATGACACGGGATTCCAGCAGGTTGGTGATCACGGTGACATCGGCGCGTGCCTCACGCTCGCAGTCACTCAGCGAGCGCACGGACTGGCCGATCTCGAGACCGATGTCCCACAGGAAGGTGATGAAGTCGGACAGTGCCTCACGATAGGGCGTGTCGTCGTCCTGCTCCAGCAACAGCAGCAGGTCGATGTCGGAATGCGGGTGCAGCTCGCCGCGGCCGTAGCCGCCCACGGCGAGCAGGGCGATACCGTCATCCGGCCAGGTCTGGCGCTGCCAGGCGATGGCCAGCAGGCGGTCGATGGCGCGGGCACGACCATGGATGAGGTCGCGGATGTCGGCGCCCGCCTTGAAGCGAGCCTCGAGACGCTCCTGTACCTGTGCCAGAGCCCGCTTGAACAGTGGGATGGGTGTCTTCGTCGTGGCCAGCTCGCCGTCGAAGGTGACGGCATCGTAGAGCGCTTCACGCTCGACGAAGTGATAGTGGTGCAGGAGCATCTTGATCAACCCTCGAGGAAGGAGAGGTCCTCTTCCGTGCGACGTGTCAGTACCTCGACGCCGGTGGCGGTGACCAGCAGGGTGTGCTCCCACTGGGCCGAGAGGCTCTTGTCCTTGGTGACGGCTGTCCAGTCGTCCTTGAGGACCTTCACCTTGTAGCCACCGACATTGACCATCGGTTCGATGGTCAGGCACATGCCTTCCAGAAGCTCGGCGTCGGCACGGGCTTCGTAGCCGTCATAGTGCAGCACCTGCGGGTCTTCATGGAAGCCGGCGCCGATGCCGTGGCCGCAGAAGTCACGCACGACACTGTAGCCTGCCGCTTCGGCATGCTTCTGGATCGCGCGACCGATTTCTGACAGGCGTACGCCCGGACGTACCAGCTCGATGCCTTTATAGAGGCATTCCTGGGTGACGCGGCACAGACGCTCGGCCTGGATGCTCGGCTCGCCGACGATGTACATCTTCGAGGTGTCGCCGTGATAGCCGTCCTTGATCACGGTGATGTCGATGTTGAGGATGTCGCCTTTCTTGAGCTTCTTGTTGTCATCGGGGATGCCGTGACAGACCACGTGATTGATCGAGGTGCAGATCGATTTCGGGAAGCCGTGGTAGTTGAGCGGCGCCGGAATGCAGCCCTGAACTTCGGTGATGTGGTGGTGCGCGATGCGGTTGAGCTCGCCCGTGGTGACGCCGGGACGGACATGCTCGTCGAGCAGCTCCAGCACTTCAGCCGCCAGACGGCCGGCGACGCGCATCTTGTCGATTTCTTCAGCTGTCTTGATGGGAATGTTCATGAGGACTCGAGGCAGGAGATAAGAGGGATGAAACGCCGCCAGGCCGCGCGTGACGGGGGAATGGCGCGACGCATCGCATGCCGCGTCGGGCAGTGGCGACTTCATATCGTGGTCGAGCTATGGTATAAAGCCGCGCGCTTTCCTGCAAATTCTCCTCGATCGGCCACCTCCGGGCGCCTGGCCGAGGCGAGATTGAAGGACTGACGTACATAACCCCAATCCACACACGTTCCGTCACATGGTCCCGGGTGCCGCGCAAGCGGTCGGATCCATGGGGGACGTGGAGGCCCAACCCGATATCCAGGAGATATTCACATGGCGCAAGTCAACATGCGCGATCTGCTCAAGGCAGGCGCACACTTCGGTCACCAGACCAAGTACTGGAACCCGAAGATGTCCAAGTTCATCTTCGGCGCTCGCAACAAGATCCACATCATCAACCTCGAGCACACCCTGCCGGCGCTGAACGAAGCCGTGTCAGTGGTCGAGAAGATGGCTGCCAATGGCAACAAGATCATGTTCGTGGGCACCAAGCGCGCTGCCGGCAAGATCATCAAGGAAGAAGCTCGCAAGGCTGGCCAGCCGTACGTCAACCATCGCTGGTTGGGCGGCATGCTGACCAACTTCAAGACCATCCGTCAGTCCATCAAGCGCCTGCGTGAAATCGAGCAGATGCATGAAGACGGTACCTTCGCGAAGCTGACCAAGAAAGAAGTCCTGATGGCCACTCGTGAGCAGGACAAGCTCGAGCGCTCCATCGGCGGTATCAAGGACATGGGCGGCCTGCCGGACGCAATGTTCGTGATCGACGTTGACCACGAGCGCATCGCGATCAACGAAGCCAACAAGCTGGGCATCCCGGTCATCGGCGTCGTCGATACCAACTCCAACCCGGACGGCGTGGACTACGTCATCCCGGGTAACGATGACTCCATCCGCGCCATCCAGATCTATGTCCAGGCAATTGCAGGCGCCTGTGGCAAGAACAAGGAAGAAGAGCTGGCCGGTGAGTTCGTCGAAACTGCTTCTGAAGAAGACGCAGCAGAGTGATCCTGGCGGCTTGATCTGACTGTCACAAACGCTGCGCTACACTAAGTGCGGCATGGCCTAGCCAGGTGGCAGTCAGGTCAGGCAATGAGGGGGCCACGGCCCCCTTATTTGCGACCGTTCAGCGGTCGTGACCGAATTCCCGTATTCAAAGACGTCGACACGACAGAGGTTTCATCCCATGGCAGCTATCAGCGCATCTATGGTCAAGGAACTGCGTGAGCGTACTGCGCTCGGCATGATGGAATGCAAGAAGGCTCTTACCGAAGCCGGTGGCGACATCGAGCTGGCGATCGAGAACCTGCGCAAGAACTCCGGCCTGAAGGCCGCCAAGAAAGCTGGCCGCGTGGCCGCTGAAGGCGCCATCGTCATCAAGGTCGCCGACGACGCCAGCTACGGCGTGATGGTCGAAATCAACTCCGAGACCGACTTCGTCGCTCGTGATGACAATTTCAAGGCCTTCACCCAGCTGATCGCCGATCGTGTGTTCGCTACCAAGATCACCGACATCGCTTCCCTGATGGAAGGCGAGCTGGAAGACACCCGTGGTCAGCTGGTTCAGAAGATCGGTGAGAACATCTCCGTTCGTCGTGCCGAGCTGGTCGAAGCGCCGGCTGGCGGCGTCGTCGGTGGCTACGTCCACGGCGGCCGCATCGCTGCGCTGACCCTGCTGAACGGCGGTACTGGTGAAGCAGCCAAGGACGTCTCCATGCACGTCGCAGCCGTCAACCCGGTCTGTGCACGTCCGTCCGACATGCCGCAGGAACAGATGGACGCTGAAAAGGCCATCATCCTTGCTCAGCCGGACATGGCTGGCAAGCCGGCGGAAATCGCCGAGAAGATGTCCCAGGGTCGTCTGAAGAAGTACCTGGCTGAGAACAGCCTGACCGAACAGCCGTTCGTCAAGGATCCGAACCAGACCGTCGCCGAGTTCGTCAAGGCAGCCGGTGGTGAAGTGGTATCCTTCGTACGCATGGAAGTCGGTGAAGGTATCGAGAAGGAAGAAGTCGACTTCGCAGCTGAAGTCCGTGAGCAGGCCAGCCGCGCGTAAGGGCTGACTGTTTTCGCTTCTCATGATGGCGTGCGCATAGTCGCACGCCATCGTGTATCTGGCCCCCGCCTTCGGGCCGCCCCGTTCCCCGTATGTCAGTATCAGGAGAGATTCGCATGGCCACCATTTCCGCTGAACGCAATGCCAAGTACAAGCGCATACTGCTCAAGCTTTCCGGTGAGGCCCTGATGGGCGATGGCGATTTCGGCATCGACCCCAAGGTGCTGGATCGCATGGCGCTGGAAATCGGTCAGCTGGTGGGCATCGGCGTCCAGGTCGGCATCGTCATCGGTGGCGGCAACCTGTTCCGTGGCGCAGCCCTGCAGGAAGTCGGCATGGAGCGTGTGACTGGTGACCATATGGGCATGCTGGCGACCGTGATGAATGGTCTGGCGCTGCGTGATGCGCTGGAACGCTCCAACATCCGTTCACGCGTGATGTCTGCCATCCCGATGAGTGGCGTGGTAGAACATTATGATCGCCGTACCGCCATCCGTTATCTGACGTCTGGCGATGTGGTCATCTTCTCCGCCGGTACCGGCAACCCGTTCTTCACTACCGATTCCGCTGCCTGTCTGCGCGGTATCGAGATCGACGCGGATGCCGTCATCAAGGCAACCAAGGTGGATGGTGTCTACGACAAGGACCCGGTCAAGTTCCCGGATGCCGTGAAGTACGACAGCCTCAGCTACGATGATGCGCTGGACCAGAAGCTTGGCGTGATGGATTTGACCGCCATCTGCCTGGTACGTGACCATGACATGCCGGTGCGGGTGTTCAACATGAACAAGGCAGGCGCGCTGCTCAACCTGGTGGTGGGTGGCAAGGAAGGCACGCTGATTGATAGAGGGTAAGACTGTGATCAACGACATCAAGAAAGACGCCGAATCACGCATGAAGAAGACCATCGAGTCCCTCGGTGCCGCCTTCGGCAAGATCCGTACGGGTCGTGCGCATCCCAGCATCCTGGATGCCGTGACGGTCGATTACTATGGTAGCCAGGTACCGCTGAATCAGGTGGCCAACATCACCACCGAAGATGCGCGCACCCTGACTGTCGTGCCGTGGGAAAAGCCCATGGTGCCGAAGGTCGAGAAGGCCATCATGACTTCTGACCTGGGTCTCAACCCGTCCACCGCCGGTGACGTGATTCGCGTCCCGATGCCGATGCTGACGGAAGAGACGCGTCGCGGTTACACCAAGCAGGCGCGTGCAGAAGCGGAAAACGCCCGCGTGGCGCTCCGCAATGTGCGTCGTGACGCCAATGGCGACATCAAGAGCCTGCTCAAGGACAAGGACATCTCCGAAGACGATGCACGTCGCGGAGAAGACGAGATCCAGAAGCTGACCGACAAGTATGTGTCGGAAGTCGACAGTGCTCTGGAGCACAAGGAAACCGACCTGATGCAGGTCTGATCGGGTCTGCCGCCGGCGTTTGCCGGCGGCATCCGGTGCTCGTAGCGAGACCCCATGACGTCACCGAATTCCCCCTCCACGCCACGCCATGTGGCGATCATCATGGACGGCAACAACCGCTGGGCGAAGTCCCGCGGCTGGGCTGGCATACGCGGCCATCGCGCCGGTGCCGAAACCGTCCGCAGTACCATCCGTCGCGCTGCCGAGCAGGGCGTGGAAGTGCTGACCCTGTTCGCCTTCTCCAGTGAGAACTGGAAGCGCCCGGCCAATGAAGTCAGTGCGCTGATGGAGCTGTTTCTGCTGGCGCTCAAGCGCGAGGTCAAGAAGCTTCATCGCCACGATATCCGACTCTCGGTCATCGGCGAGCGCAGTCGTTTTTCCAATTCGATTCAAAAGCATATCCAGAGCGCCGAAGACATGACGCGCGGCAATCGCGGCATGCACGTGGTGATCTGCGCCAACTATGGCGGCCGTTGGGATATCGCCGAGGCCGCCCGACGTCTGGCGGAGCAGGTCGAGCGCGGCGAACTCAAGGCTGCGGATATCGACGAGTCACGTCTCGGGGCGGAAGTGTGCCTGAGTGAACTGCCGGAGGTGGATCTGTGTATCCGCACCAGCGGTGAGCAGCGCATCTCCAATTTCCTGATCTGGCAGCTGGCCTATGCCGAGTTCTATTTCTCGCCCGTACTGTGGCCTGATTTCGATGCGGCGGCCTTCGATGAAGCGCTCAGCGCCTACGCCCTGCGTCAGCGTCGTTATGGCATGACCAGCGAACAACTCGACGCCGAGGGGCTCTAGTGCTCAGACAACGAATCATCACCGCACTCATTCTCGCGCCGCTGGCGCTGTGGGGGCTGTTCGGCCTCGACGGTGCTGCCTTTGCCACCTTCACAGGGGCTGTCGTCGCGCTGGCCGCCTGGGAGTGGTCCAACCTGTCTGGCGTGCGTGCCGGTATGGCGCGTCTGCTGTTCCCGCTGGTGCTCAGCGTGCTGATGCTGCTGGTCTGGCAGTTCGATGGCGCTCTTGCGCGTTGGCCGCTGTATCTGGCGGCACTGGCATGGCTGGTCAATCTGCGCTGGGTAATGCGCTATCCGGCCGCCAGTCAGGAATGGCAGGCGACGGGCGTGCGGCTGGGCGTCGGCGTGCTGGCACTGCTGCCGACCTGGTTCGGCTTCGTGCAGCTCAAGGCCAGTGGCGGCGAGTGGCTGCTGTATGTGCTGCTGATGGTGTGGGCGGCGGATATCGGTGCCTACTTCTCCGGCAAGCGCTTCGGCAAGCGCAAGCTGGCGCCGCGCGTCAGCCCGGGCAAGTCCTGGGAGGGCGTCTACGGTGGTCTGGTGGCCACCGGCCTGCTGGCGACCGGCTATGCGCTGGCGGGGCTGGCCGACTGGCTGCCGCTGCTGCTGGTCACGCTGGGCGTGACCGCCGTCTCGGTGCTGGGTGACCTGCTCGAGAGCATGTTCAAGCGTCAGCGTCAGATGAAGGACTCAAGCCATCTGCTGCCCGGTCATGGTGGCGTGATGGATCGCATCGACAGCCTGACCGCAGCGGTGCCGCTGTTTGCCCTGCTGTTGCCGTGGGTGCTGGGAGGTGGTGCGTGAGCACGAATGTGAACGTGAACGTGAGCCACGAGACTCCTCATGAGGCGCCTGCGTTGCAGCGCATCACCATCCTTGGTGCGACCGGCTCCATCGGGTCCAGCACCCTGGATGTGATCGCGCGCCATCCCGAGCGCTATCGGGCGCATGCGCTCAGCGCTGCCACGCGTCACGAGGCGCTGCTGGAGCTGTGCCTGACGCATCGCCCGCAGGTGGTGGTGATCGCCTCGCGCGAGGCGGCTGCGTGGCTCAGTGAGGCGCTCAAGGGCGTCGAGAGCTATCAGGGCACGCCCATCGAGGTGCGCCATGGCGAGCAGGCGCTGGTCGACATCAGCGAGGCGCCTGAAGTCGATAGCGTGATGGCCGCCATCGTCGGTGCGGCTGGCCTGTTGCCGACACTGGCGGCTGTGCGGGCCGGCAAGCGCGTGCTGCTGGCCAACAAGGAAGCGCTGGTGTGTGCCGGGCAGCTGTTCATGGATGCGGTGAAGCAGCACGGGGCGACCCTGCTGCCGATCGATTCCGAGCACAACGCCATCTTCCAGTGCCTGCCGGCCCAGCATCGTGATGGCCTGGCGCCGATCGGTGTCGAGAAGCTGTTGCTGACCGCCTCCGGCGGCCCGTTCCGCGATGATGCCGAATGGCCTGCCGAGCGGCTGGCCACGGTGACGCCGGACGAAGCCTGCGCGCATCCCAACTGGTCGATGGGACGCAAGATTTCCGTCGATAGCGCCACCCTGATGAACAAGGGGCTGGAGCTGATCGAAGCCTGCTGGCTGTTCGCCTGCGGGCCGGACGACATTCAGGTGGTCGTGCATCCCCAGAGCGTGATTCACTCGATGGCGGCCTACAGCGATGGCTCGGTGCTTGCCCAGATGGGCAATCCGGACATGCGTACGCCGATCGCCTATGCGCTGGCATGGCCGGAGCGTATCGATGCCGGCGTCGAGCCGCTGGACCTGTTTCAGGTCGCGCGTCTCGATTTCCGTGCCGCCGACGAGACGCGCTTCCCGTGTCTGCGGCTGGCGCGCGAGGCCATCGCGGCAGGCGGCACCTGGCCTGCGGTGATGAATGCCGCCAATGAGGTGGCAGTGGCCGCCTTCCTCGAGGGTCGCCTGGCCTTCGATCGAATCCCGGCAGTGGTGCAGGCCGTCATGCAGGCGCGTCCGCCACTGGCGGTGGATGGCCTCGGGGTGATTCTCGCCGAAGACGCGGCGGCGCGTGAGCTGGCTGCCGCCGAGTTGGCCCTCGCCGGGCCCTGAAATCCTATCTTGCACTGTCTTGTCACTTTCTTCGTGAGCGTGGCAAGGCAGGCTGCCCATCTCGGGCACCAATCTCCAGGAGCGCGTGATGGGTGTGATCCAGAATATTCTTGCCGTGATCGTCGTGTTGGGGGTGTTGATCACCATCCATGAGTACGGTCATTTCTGGGTCGCGCGTCGTTGCGGCATCAAGGTGCTGCGCTTCTCCATCGGCTTCGGCAAACCCTTCTGGTCGTGGACCGATCGCCACGGCACCGAGTATGGGATCGCCGCCATCCCGCTGGGTGGCTACGTCAAGATGCTGGATGAGCGCGAGGGGCCGGTCGATCCGGCCGAGCGTCATCTGGCCTTCAATACCAAGTCGGTGTGGAAGCGTATCGCCGTCGTCTCGGCGGGCCCGCTGGCCAACTTCCTGCTGGCCATCGTCGCCTACTGGGCGCTGTTCGTCGCTGGTACCACCACGGTGGTGCCGATGGTCGGTGCCGTGGCACCGGACTCGCCGGCTGGCCGCGCCGGCCTTGCGCCGAAGACCGAGATCGTCGCCATCAATGGTCAGGCCACTCCCTCGTGGGATGAGGTCAACCTGCGCTTGATCAGTGCAATCGGCGATGACAGCCTGACGCTCACCACACGTGCCGAAGTTGCCAGCGCCACGCGCGAGCAGTCCCTCGACGTGACACGCTTCCTGGTCGATCAGGATCCGCCGCGTCCGCTGGTGACGCTGGGCATCACGGCCTGGCGTCCTCAGTTGCCGGCGGTGCTGGGACGTGTGCTGGACGGCGGCGCCGCTCAGGCGGCAGGCCTGCAGGCCGGTGACCGCATCGTCAGCATCGATGGCTCCCTGGTGGTCGACTGGATCGATTTCGTCGAGCACGTGCGCGGTGCGCCGGGTGAGACGCTGTCGGTACTGGTGGCACGTGATGGCAAGGAAGAGACACTGTCACTGACACCTGCCAGCAATTCGCTCGATGACGGGCGTGTGGTGGGGCAGGTCGGTGCCGGCGTCGAGAACGTCAGCTGGCCCGAGCAGTATCAGCGCGAGCTCAGCTTCGGGCCGCTGGCGGCAGTCGGCCAGGCCGTCGGCAAGACCGGCGAGATGACGGTGCTGACGCTGGATTCGATCCGCAAGATGCTGGTCGGTCTGATCGCACCGTCCAATCTGTCTGGCCCGATCACCATCGCGCGTATCGCCGGTGACACGGCGCGCTCCGGCCTCGAGGCCTTCCTCGGCTTCATGGCCTACCTCTCCATCAGCCTGGGTGTCCTCAACCTGCTGCCGATTCCGGTGCTGGATGGCGGTCACCTGCTGTTCTATCTGGTGGAAGCCGTGCGCGGCAAACCACTTTCGCAAGAGGTCCAGAATGCGGGGCTGAAGATCGGCATGGCGCTGGTCGGTTCCCTCATGCTGATGGCCATCTACTTCGATCTCATGCGTCTTTGGTGACGGATTCGGGGAGCCATCAGCACGTGATGGCTCCCGCAGGATGAACCGAATCTGAACTGTCGATGCCCATGGGGGTCAATTCATTGCACGGGCTGGTCAATGCGATCAACTCCCGTCATCATGCCCACACGACTTCGGCCCCGATTGCCGATCCTCACTCGTAGCTGTCTTGTCAGTTGCAGGGGGTTGTGTATAAGGTGCCTGTTCACCCAAGCGGGCGGAATCCAGAGAAGCGAAGCGACTGCATGAAACTCAAGACCATTGGATTGGCAGCTGCGCTGCTCGGGGCCAGTCAGGGCGCCTTGGCCGCATCTTTTAAAATTTCGGACATCCGGGTAGAGGGCCTCCAGCGCGTGTCTGCGGGCACCGTCTTCAACGCCTTCCCCGTCTCCGCGGATCAGAATGTGGAAGAAGAGGACCTGTCCTCGGCTGCGCGTCAGCTGTTCGACACGGGCCTGTTCGACGACATCCGCCTCAAGCGTGATGGCGATGTCCTGATCATCGATGTGGTCGAGCGTCCGACGATCTCCAAGATCGAGATTGACGGCAACTCGCAGATTCCCGACGAAGACCTGCGCAAGGGCCTCAAGGAAGCAGGGCTGGCCGAGGGTCAGGTTCTGCAGCGCTCCACGCTGGAAGAGATGCAGCGTGAGCTCGAGCGTGTCTACCAGGCTCAGGGCCGCTACAGCGCGCGTATCGAGACCTCCGTCGAGGAACTCGAGCGCAACCGCGTACAGGTCAACATCGACGTCAAGGAAGGCGCGATCGCCAAGATTCATCAGATCAACATCGTCGGCAACGATGCCTTCGATGACGAGACCCTGCGCGAACAGCTGGAGCTGGAAGACAAGCCGAGCTGGTTCTTCGGCTGGTTCTCCGATGATGAATACTCGCGTGAGAAGCTGACCGGCGATATCGAGACCCTCAAGTCCTGGTATCTCGATCGCGGTTACGTCAACTTCCAGGTGCGCTCGACCCAGGTGTCCATCTCGCCGGACAAGTCCGAGATCTTCGTCACCATCAACGTCGATGAAGGCAAGCCGTACAAGATTGGCAATATCGGCTTTGCCGGTGACCTGAAGATGAAGGAAGAGCGTGCCCGCGATCTGGTCAAGCTCGCCCCGGATGCCCTCTATTCCCAGCGAGATGTGACCGCTTCCAGCGAGGCGCTGCGCCAGGCACTGGGTGCCGACGGCTTCGCCTTCGCCAAGGTCAACGCGGTGCCGGAGGTCAACGAAGAGAGCGATACCGTCGATCTGACCTTCGCGGTCGACCCTGGCAAGCGTGCCTACGTGCGTCGCATCAACTTCAAGGGCAACACCACCACCGCAGACGAAGTGCTGCGTCGTGAGATGACCCAGCTGGAAGGTGCACCGGCCTCCACCGACAAGATCAAGCAGTCCAAGCAGAAGCTTGAGCGCCTCGGCTTCTTCAAGCAGGTCGATGTCGACACGCGTCCTGTCGCCGGCGAGCCGGACCAGCTGGACGTCAACTACAACGTCGAGGAGCAGCCGTCAGGCTCGATCTCGGCGTCGGTCGGTTTCTCCCAGGGTGACGGTGTCATCTACGGGGTGGGCCTGTCGCAGAAGAACTTCCTGGGCACCGGTAACGAAGTCAACATCAACGCCCAGAAGTCGGATGACTACACCAACGTCAGCTTCGGCTATACCGACCCGTACTGGACGCTGGATGGCATCTCGCGCGGCTACAACATGTTCTACCGCAAGGTGGACTACGACGATGATGACGACGTCGCCAGCTACGCGACCGACAGCTTCGGTGGCGGGATCAACTTCGGTTACCCGATCAATGAGCTGTCACGTCTGAACTTCGGCGGCGGTTACGAGTTCGTGCGCGTCAAGGACTTCGACGACAGTCCGGCGGAGGTCACCCAGTTCATCGAGGATGAAGGCGAAGACTTCAACCTCTACAAGCTGACGGCCAGCTGGTCTCGCAACAACCTCAACCGTGGCATTCTGCCCACGGCGGGCAGCTCTCAGCTGCTGTCGCTGGAAGTGGCGGTGCCGGGCTCCGATGCGGATTACTACAAGCTCCGCTACAAGGGATCCAAGTACTTCGAGCTGAGTCAGGACTGGTCACTCAAGTTCCGTACCGAGCTGGGCTATGCCAACTCGTTCTCCGGCGATACCTATCCGTTCTTCAAGAACTTCTATGCCGGCGGTCTGGGCAGCGTGCGTGGCTACAGCTCCAATACCCTGGGGCAGTCCACCACCGAACAGAACGATGGTGACGACGATACCATCGGCGGCAACATCCTGATCGAAGGTGGGGTGGACCTGATCTTCCCGATGCCCTTCATCAAGGACAAGCGCTCGGTGCAGCCGTCGTTCTTCGTCGATGCCGGTAACACCTATCTGACGTCGTGCTACGACGTGAGCTCCAGTGACACCAGCAGCTGTGAGAGCGGTGTCGACCTGGGTGAGCTGAATTACAGTGCCGGTATCGGCCTGTCGTGGATCACGCCGGTAGGCCCGCTGACCTTCAGTGTCGCCCAGCCGATCGGTGACGATGACGACGATGACACCGAGATCTTCCAGTTCTCGCTGGGCCAGACCTTCTAAGGCCGTACGAGGCCGCACCCGCTTGAGCCGGTGCGGCCTTCGTCACGACCACCGGCGACGCTGTCCCTGTTCCGTCGCCGGTCCTCGCACCGTCGGTCGCTGAGTCATCAGTGACTGAACAACAGGCCTACAAGGAGTTTGTGTGATGCGTAAATTGACCCGCGCCCTGTGTCTGGCTGGTGGCCTTGCCGCCATGGCGACTCCGATGCTGGCACAGGCCACCGAAGTCGCGGTCCTCGACTGGCGCCAGGCGCTGTTGAGTTCCGACTCGGCCAAGATTTCCATGAACCAGCTCAAGAATCAGCTGGCCGGCAAGCAGGACCAGGCCAAGGCACTCGCCAAGGAACTGGAATCCCTGCAGGCCAAGCTGCAGAAGGACGGCGCCGTGATGTCCGACTCCGAGCGTCAGTCCGTGCAGCAGCAGCTGCGCCAGAAGGGCGGCCAGTTCCAGCAGCTGCGTGGCCAGGTCCAGCAGCAGCAGCAACAGGCGGAGCAGACCTTCCTCAAGCAGTCCAAGCCGAAGCTCGACAAGGCCATCCAGCAGGTCGTCGACAAGCATGGCATCGAGCTGCTGGTCGACCGCAATGCGACGGTCTACAGCAAGGACGGTATGGACCTGACCAATGAAGTGACTCAGGTGTTCAACTCGCTCAACTGAGTGCATCCCGCGCGCGCAAGCGTGCGGGATGTGTTGCATCCGAGCATGCCAACGCGAATGCGAGCCAGAGGCGCTCAGCGCCCAGAGACAGAATGAAAAAGCGACAATTCTCTTACACTCTCGAGGATCTGGCTCAGCGGCTGGGCGCTCGTCTCGTCGGTGACCCGGCTGTCCGGGTCACCGGCCTGTCGACGCTGGTCGATGCTGAGCCCGGCGATATCGCCTTCCTCGCCAATCGCGCCTACCTCAAGTATCTCGGGGAAACCGCCGCGACTGCCGTGCTGCTGCATGAAAGCCATCTTGAAGAGTGCAAGGGCAATGCCCTCGTGCTGGACAATCCGTATCTGGCCTACGCTGAGCTGTCGCGTCTGTTCGATCCGCTGGCGGTCGAGCCTCAGGCGAGCGTGCATGCCAGTGCCGTCATCGACGAGACCGCAACCCTGGGGGCCAGTGTCGAGGTCGGCCCGCAGGTCGTGATCGGTCCGGGTGTCAGCATCGGCGACAACACGCGCATTCACGCCGGTTGCGTGATCGGGGCTGACAGCGTGCTGGGCGAGGGCTGTCTGCTGCACCCCAATGTCACGCTCTATCATGGCGTGGTGATCGGGGCGCGTGCGGTACTCCACAGCAGCTGCGTGATCGGCGCCGATGGCTTCGGCTTTGCCCACGATGGCAAGGGCTGGCACAAGATCGCCCAGCTCGGCGGCGTGCTGATCGGCGATGATGTCGAAGTCGGCAGCTGCACCAGCATCGATCGTGGCGCGCTCGGCGACACCATCATCGGCAATGACGTCAAGATCGACTCCCAGGTCCAGATCGCGCACAACGTGCAGATCGGTGACCACTCGGCGCTGGCGGGCTGTGTCGGCATCGCCGGCTCCACCAAGGTCGGTCGCTACTGTCTGATGGGCGGCGGTGTGGGTCTGGCGGGCCACCTGGAGATCGCCGATGGCGTGCAGGTGACCGGCATGAGTCTGGTGACCAACTCCATCACCAAGCCGGGCGTCTATTCCTCCGGTACTGGCGCGATGGACAACGGCCTGTGGCGCAGAAATGCTGTACGTTTCAAGCAGTTGGATCAGTTGGCGCGACGCTTGAATCAGGTCGAGAAGAGTTTGAAGGACAAGTAGTACTGCAAGCCCGGGTAGTACCTGTCCAGAGCAGAGTCTCGCACCTGCTTGGCGCACTGTCGGGCAATGAGCGGCTGCCAGCCACGCGCAAGGACGCTATAATGCGCGCCATTGCCCGAACGGCGGTCCGGACCGTCATTACATGCCTGCCCGCGAGCGGCAGGCATTTCGTTATTTCAGAGGTTGCAAGCCAATGGTTATGGACGTCAACGAGATCCGTGAGTATCTCCCGCACCGCTATCCTTTCCTGCTGATCGATCGTGTCATGGACCTGACCCTTGGCGAGTTCATCGTCGCGCGCAAGAACGTCAGCATCAATGAGCCGTTCTTCAATGGTCACTTCCCGGAGCACCCGATCATGCCGGGCGTTCTGATCGTGGAAGCCATGGCTCAGGCGGCGGGTATTCTCGGCTTCAAGACCGTCGACAAACGTCCCGCCGATGGCTACATCTATTATCTCGTCGGAAGCGACAATGTGCGCTTCAAGCGCCCGGTGATGCCGGGTGACCAGCTCGAGATCAGCGCCCGCGTGCTGCGCGAGAAGCGTGGCATCTGGAAATTCGCCTGTCAGGCCAAGGTCGACGGCGATCTGGTCTGCGAGGCCGAAATCATCTGTGCCGAGAGGAAGGTCGCTTGATACATCCTACTGCCATTGTCGATCCCGGCGCCCGCCTGGCCGATGATGTCGAGGTCGGCCCGTTCTGCGTGATCGGGGCTGATGTCGAGATCGGCGCTGGCACGGTGGTGGGGCCGCATGTCGTCATCAAGGGCACCACCGTCATCGGTGAGCGCAACCGTATCTTCCAGTTCGCGTCAGTGGGCGAGGACTGTCAGGACAAGAAGTACGCCGGTGAGCCGACGCGCCTGGAAATCGGGGATGACAACGTCATCCGCGAGGGCGTGACCCTGCATCGCGGCACCGTCCAGGATGCCAGCCTCACGCGTATCGGCAGTCGCAACCTGTTCATGGCCTACTCGCATGTCGGCCATGACTGCATCATCGGTGACGACTGCATCATGGCCAATCAGGCGACGCTGGGTGGTCATGTCCATCTCGGCAACCACGTCATCCTGGGTGGCCTGTCGGCGGTGCATCAGTTCTGCCATATCGGCGAACATGCCATGGCGGGTGGTGGCTCCATCATCACCAAGGACATCGCGGCCTTCGTGATGGTCAATGGCCATCCGGCGGAAGCGCATGGTCTCAACAGCGTCGGCCTCAAGCGTCGTGGCTTCAGTCGCGAGACCATCTCCGCGCTGAACACGGCCTACAAGACGGTCTTCCGTCAGGGTCTGACGCTGGCCCAGGCCCTCGAGCAGCTGGAAGCCGAGCCGCCGCTGGCCGAGCGCGATGTCTTCATCGCCTCGCTCAAGGCGTCCACTCGCGGCCTGACTCGCTGAGCATGCGCATCTACCTGGTAGCCGGGGAGCTCTCCGGTGACATCCTCGGTGCCAGCCTGATGCGCGCGCTCAAGGCGCGCTATCCCGATGTCGAGTTCCGTGGCATCGGCGGCCCGCGCATGCAGGCCGAGGGCTTCGACAGCCTCTATCCGCTGGAAACCCTGTCGGTGATGGGGCTGGTCGAGGTGCTCAAGCATCTGCCGGCGCTGATCAAGGTGCGTCGCCATCTGTTGCGCGATGCCCTTGAGTGGCAGCCCGACGTGATGATCGGTATCGATGCCCCGGACTTCAATCTGGGGCTCGAGCTGCGCCTGCGCAAACGCGGCATCACCACCGCGCACTACGTCAGTCCCTCCGTGTGGGCCTGGCGTCAGGGGCGCGTGAAGACCATTCGCCGTGCCGTCGATCGCATGCTGACCTTCCTGCCCTTCGAGGCCGCCTTCTATCGTGAGCATCAGGTGCCGGTGACCTTCGTCGGCCATCCGCTGGCCGATGAGTTGCCGCTCGAGGATGATCGCGCTGCTGCCCGTGGGCAGTTGGGGATCGACCCGGAAGTGCAGCTGCTGGCGGTATTGCCGGGCTCCCGCGCCAACGAGATCCGCTTTCTCGGCGAGACCTTCCTGGCCGCCATCGAGCGTCTCTGTCAGCGTTATCCCGGCCTTGAGGTGGTGATCCCGGCGGCCACGCCGCTGCGGCGCACCGAGCTCGAGTCCCTGATGGCGGAGCGTGAAGGCCTGGATCGCAGCCGCATCCATCTGGTGGATGGCCAATCGCGTGAAGCGATGACCGCTGCCGATGCCGTACTGCTGGCTTCCGGCACGGCGGCGCTCGAATGTCTGCTCTGTCATCGCCCGATGGTGGTGGCCTATCGCATGGCGCCGATGACACATCGCATCGCGCGGCATATGGTCAAGACCGAGTGGATTTCCCTGCCCAATCTGATCGCCCGCGAGACGCTGGTGCCGGAGCTGATCCAGGACGCCGCCACGCCGGAGTCCATCGAGGAAAGCCTTGCGCCATTGCTGTCGCGTGCCGCCGGTGACGTCGCCCGCCAACGAGAACTGCGTGAGCGCTTCACCGCCATGCATCGTGAACTGACCTGTGATGCCAGCGCCGCGGCCGCCATCGCCATCGGTGAACTGGCCGGACGCTGATCCCGCGTGTCGCCGCCAGACATTGCGCTACCCTTGATTGAATCACCTCGACAGGCAGATCGCATTGGCGCTCTGCCTGTTGTCTTACGCCTCGAGATATCATGACCGACTCTGCCGACAGCCACGCCACTACGCCTTCTGCGCGCAAGCGTAAACCCGCCGATGATTTTCCGCCGCTGGTGATTCCCTATCAGGGGCAGTTGCTGGCCGGTATCGACGAGGTCGGGCGTGGGCCGCTGGTCGGCCCGGTGGTGGCGGCAGCGGTGATTCTGGACCCGAATGACCCCATCGAGGGCATCACGGACTCCAAGAAGCTCAGCGAGAAGAAGCGTCTGGCCCTCTACGAGCAGATTCGGGCCCGTGCCTGGGCGTGGGCGATCGCCGAGGCCACCAGCGACGAGATCGATGAGCTGAACATCTATCAGGCCACGCACCTGGCCATGCGTCGCGCCATCGATGCACTGGGCGTGCGCCCGGAATACCTGCTGGTGGATGGCAACCGCCTGCCGGGACACGAGATTCCCGGCATGGCGGTGGTGAAGGGCGACCTGCGCCACGCTGCCATCGGCGCGGCCTCGATTCTGGCCAAGGTGCATCGCGACGCCCAGATGGCGGCGCTGGATTCACACTTCCCCGCCTATGGCTTCGCGCGCCACAAGGGCTACCCGACCCGCGAGCATCAGGCCGCCATCGAGGAACATGGCATCCTCACCCTTCATCGCAAGAGCTTCGGACCGGTCAAGCGGCTGTTCATGTCGGGGCACGTGCCACAGGCCGTGCCGCCAGACGCGCTGATCGCGCTTCCGGCCCCGCAGGCAGCGACGCCAGAGCCGAGCGAGGCGAGCCAGCAGCCCACGGCAAAAAAGCCGCCAGCCGTGGTCTGACTGATGCCAGTGAGACCACGGCATCCCCGTCAGTCGAGCCTGCCCGGGCGGATGCTGCGCCTTCAGATGCCATGCCTTCAGACGATGGCGCTGACAGGCTATCCTTGAAGCCCGAGCCCGAGCCTTCAGCCTCGCAGCCGCCGCCGGCACCCGCAGCGACGACAGCACCCGCCGCAACCGAATCCTTCACCGTCACGCCGACTTCACGAGCCGATTCCATGACCACGCCCTTTGTTCACCTGCGCGTTCACACCGAGTTCTCCCTCGTCGATGGTCTGCCCGGCGTCAAGCCGCTGATCAAGGCGACCGCCGCGGCGGGCCAGCCGGCTGTCGCGGTGACTGACGAGGCCAACCTGTTCGGGCTGGTCAAGTTCTATTCCAATGCGCGCGCTGCCGGCATCAAGCCGATCATCGGTGCCGACATGTGGCTGATCAATCCCCAGGATGCCACGCGCCCGTATCGCCTCACGCTGCTGGCGATGAACGACACCGGCTATCGCAACCTCACCGAGCTGATCTCGCGCGGCTGGACCGATGGCCAGAAGCAGGACCGCGCCTACCTCGAGAAACAGTGGATCTTCGAGCAGGCCGAGGGCCTGATCGTGCTGTCCGGTGGTCGTGAAGGCGAGATCGGCCGTCATCTGCTGTCGGACCACGAAGACAGCGCCCGGGCACTGCTCGGTGAGTGGAAGGCGGTGTTCGGGGATCGCTTCTATCTGGAGCTGACCCGCACTCAGCGTCAGTACGAGGAAGAGTGCCTGCACCTGTCGGTGGCGCTGGCCGAGGCCACCGATACGCCGGTGGTCGCCACCAATGATGTGCGCTTCCTCAAGCGCGAGGACTACTGGGCCCACGAGACGCGCGTCTCCATCGGCGAAGGCAAGGCGCTGGATGACCCGCGGCGCGAGACCCGCTACAGCGATGAGCAGTACCTGAAGAGCGCCGAGGAGATGAGCGAGCTGTTCTCCGACATTCCCGAAGCGCTCGAGAACAGCGTGCTGATCGCGGCGCGCTGCTCGGTGACCGTGCAGCTGGGCACCTACTTCCTGCCCGAGTTCCCGGTGCCGGAAGGCATGACGATGGACCAGTTCTTCCGCAAGGTCTCGCATGATGGCCTGACGGAGCGCCTCGACAAGCTGTATCCGCACGCCAGGCATCCGCGCGACAGCGAGGCCTGGGCCGAGATCGAGCAGCGCTACCGCACGCGGCTGGACTTCGAGCTCGACATCATCCTGCAGATGGGCTTCCCCGGTTACTTCCTGATCGTCATGGACTTCATCCAGTGGGGCAAGGACAACGGCGTGCCGGTCGGCCCGGGGCGTGGTTCCGGTGCCGGCTCGCTGGTGGCCTACGCCCAGAAGATCACCGATCTGGACCCGCTGGAATATGACCTGCTGTTCGAGCGCTTCCTGAACCCGGAACGTGTCTCCATGCCCGACTTTGACGTCGATTTCTGCATGGAGAAGCGTGACCGCGTGATCGATTACGTGGCCGAGCGCTATGGGCGCAACGCGGTCTCGCAGATCGTCACCTTCGGCACCATGGCCGCCAAGGCCGTGGTGCGTGACGTGGCGCGTGCCCAGGGCAAGCCTTACTCGCTGGGTGACAAGCTCTCCAAGCTGATTCCCTTCGAGGTCGGCATCACGCTCGAGAAGGCCATCGAGCAGGAGCCGCAGCTCAAGGATTTCATCGACAACGACGAGGAAGCCCAGGAAATCTGGGAGATGGCGCTCAAGCTCGAGGGCACCACGCGCGGCACCGGCAAGCACGCCGGCGGCGTGGTGATCGCGCCGACCAAGCTGACCGACTTCGCGCCGCTGCTGTGTGATGAAGACGGCAGCGGTCTGGTGGTCCAGTTCGACAAGAACGACGTCGAGGAGGCCGGGCTGGTCAAGTTCGACTTCCTGGGTCTGCGCACCCTGACCATCATCGACTGGGCGACCGAGATGGTCGACAAGATCCGTGAGCGGGAAGGGCTGGCGCCGCTAGATATCGATGACATCCCGCTGGATGACGCCAAGACCTTCGACATGCTGCAGAAGGCGGAGACGACGGCCGTCTTCCAGCTGGAATCCCGCGGCATGAAGGAGCTGATCAAGAAGCTCAAGCCCGACTGCCTGGAAGACATGATCGCCCTGGTGGCCCTGTTCCGTCCCGGTCCGCTGCAGTCCGGCATGGTGGATGACTTCATCAACCGCAAGCACGGCCGTTCCGAAGTGTCTTATCCACACCCGGATTACCAGCATGAGCTGCTCAAGCCGGTACTGGAGCCGACCTACGGCATCATCCTGTACCAGGAGCAGGTCATGCAGATCGCGCAGGTGCTGGCCGGCTATACGCTGGGTCAGGCCGACATGCTGCGCCGCGCGATGGGCAAGAAGAAGCCGGAAGAGATGGCCAAGCAGCGCGCCGGCTTCATGGAAGGGTGTGCGGGCAAGGGCATCGACAAGGACCTCGCCGGCAACATCTTCGACCTGGTGGAGAAATTCGCCGGTTACGGCTTCAACAAGTCGCACTCGGCGGCCTATGGCCTCGTCTCCTACCAGACCGGCTGGCTGAAGGCGCACTATCCGGGGCCGTTCATGGCCGCGGTGATCTCGACCGAGATGCAGACCATCGAGAAGGTGGTGCCGCTGATCGAGGAGTGCCGCCATATCGGCCTCACGGTCACGCCGCCAGATGTGAACATCGGCGGCTACAAGTTCACCGTCGACCTGGAAGGGCGCGTCGTCTACGGCCTGGGCGCCATCCGTGGCGTCGGCGAGGGCCCGATCGATGCCATCGTCAGCGCGCGCGCCGAGGGTGGCCCGTTCAGCGACATCTTCGATTTCTGCAAGCGCATCGACGCCAAGAAGATCAACAAGCGCACCCTGGAAGCGCTGATCCGCTCCGGCGCGCTGGACAACATCGGCCCGTCGCGTGCGGTGCTGATGCTGGCGGTGGAGGATGCGCTCAAGGCCGCCTCCCAGAATCACGCCAACAACGATGTCGGCATTACCGACATGTTCGGCGATGCCTTCAGCGAGCCGGAAACCGATGTCTACGCCGGCTATCGCAAGGCGCGCGAGTGGACCGACAAGGAGCGCCTCACCGGCGAGAAGGACACGCTGGGGCTCTATCTGACCGGCCACCCCATCGATGAATACGAGGGTGAGCTCAAGCGCTTCATCAATGCACGCATCAGTGACCTCAAGCCGTCGCGTGAGCCGCAGCGCATCGCCGGGCTGGTGATCGCCATGCGCACCATGAAGTCCAAGCGGGGCGACACCATGGCCTTCGTGACCCTGGATGACCGCACCGGGCGCATCGAGGCCTCGATGTTCGGTGAGCTCTACGATCAGGTGCGCAACAAGCTGGTGCCTGACAGCGTGGTGATCGTCGAGGGCGAGGTCAGCCAGGATGACTACTCCGGTGGCCTGCGTCTGCGCGGCAAGGACGTCACGCCGATCATCGATGCGCGGGCGCGCTTCGGTGAGGCGGTCGAGATGAGTATCGCCGCCGAGGATATCGGCGGTCGCTTCACCCAGCAGCTGACCACCTTGCTGACGCCGCATCTGGCCAGCGAAGGCCTGCCGATGCGCCTGCGTTATCGCAACGCCGCGGCGGAGGCCTGGCTGGAGCTGGGCGAGCAATGGCGCGTTGCGCCCAGTGATGAGTTGTTGATCCAGCTGGGTGAGGTGGAAGGCCAGCGCGGTGTGCGCCTCAAGTACCGTGACTGAGGTGCTGGCCCGCAGGATGGTGCCTGTCTCGCCAAGCGGTGGGGCAGGCGCAGCACCGAGATGAGCGGCGTGGGCGCAGAGTTAATCCACGCCTAACAGGCGGGCAAGGTTTGCACCTGTCGAACAGGGTGCGATAATGCCTGTCCATCTTTTCCGTACCCAATTCCATGCCGACTGTGACCGCCGCGAGCCACAGATCGCCTGAGCGTGTGCTCAGGGGGAGTGACCCGGCCGACTCGCTTTCCTGGCTGCCCGAGACGACGAACGAAACGCCTTATGAATCCCAATTATCTGGACTTTGAACAGCCGATCGCCGAGCTGCAGGCCAAGATCGAGGAACTCCGTCTGGTCGGTAACGACTCCCAGGTCAACCTGTCTGACGAGATCGCTCGCCTGCAGGAAAAGAGCACCAAGCTCACCGAGTCCATCTTCAAGGACCTCGGCGCCTGGCAGGTATCTCAGCTGGCACGTCACCCGCAGCGCCCGTATACCCTCGATTACCTCGAGAATCTGTTCACGGACTTCGATGAGCTGCACGGCGACCGTCACTACGCGGACGACGAGGCGCTGGTCGGCGGTATCGCGCGTCTCGACGACAAGCCGGTGATGGTGATCGGTCACCAGAAAGGCCGCGACGTGAAGGAAAAGGTGCGTCGCAACTTCGGCATGCCGCGTCCGGAAGGCTACCGCAAGGCCTGCCGTCTGATGGAAATGGCCGAGCGTTTCAAGATGCCGATCCTGACCTTCATCGACACTCCGGGAGCCTATCCGGGCATCGGTGCCGAGGAGCGCGGTCAGTCCGAGGCCATCGCCTACAACCTGGCGGTGATGTCTCGCCTCAAGACGCCGATCATCTCCACCGTCATCGGTGAGGGTGGTTCCGGCGGCGCACTGGCCATCGGCGTGTGTGACGAGCTGAACATGCTGCAGTACTCCACCTACTCGGTGATCTCGCCGGAAGGTTGCGCCTCCATCCTGTGGAAGAGCGCCGAGCGTGCCGCCGATGCCGCTGATGCGATGGGCATCACTGCCTCGCGCCTCAAGGAGCTGGGCTTCGTCGACAACCTGATCAAGGAGCCGCTGGGTGGCGCGCACCGCAACCCGCAGTCCGCTGCCGACAGCATCAAGGCCGCGCTGGGCGAAGGTCTGGAGCGTCTTGGCGCCCTGGATACCGATGCCCTGCTGAAGCGTCGTTACCAGCGCCTGATGAGCTACGGCGCCCCGGCATGATCCCGGTGCCTCTCGCGTGATGCGCGATCGGCTCATGCCCGCGTGACCAGGACGCCTCCGGATTCTTCCGGGGGCGTTCTTGCGTTCAGGGCCGGCGTTTTCTCCTCCACTTCCTTTTCTCCTCCACTTCCTTCATCCGCTTCGCGACAGGAGCCCGACATGTCTCTGTCCCCCTCACTGGATTCGCTGTGCCTGCGTGCTCAACCGCTGAGCGAGATGGCGGAGTCGCGCGCACTCGTTGCCGTGCGCGAGGCGCTCGAGGCAAGCGATGCCAGGCGCACGGTGTGGATCGCGCTCTCGGGCGGGCTGGATTCGGTGATGCTGGCGCGGCTGGCGGCACGCGCGGTCAAGGACTGCCCACGTCGACTGCGGCTGGTGCATGTGCATCACGGCCTGCAGGCGGCCAACGATGATTTCGAGCAGCTGGCGCGCAGGCTGGCCTCGCGCCTCGGTCTACCGCTTAGCGTGCGTCATCTGGCGCTGGCGGAGACAGCACTCAAGTCGCGAGGACTGGAGGCGGCAGCGCGCGAAGGGCGGCTGGCGGCACTGAGCGCCTGTCTGGCGGCGGGGGATAGCCTGTGGCTGGCGCAGCATCAGGATGATCAGGCCGAGACGCTGTTGCTCAACGCGCTGCGTGGCAGTGGCGGGCGCGGGCTGGCGGCCATGCCGCCTGAGCGGGCGCTGGCCGTGGGCGAGGCGTTCCCCGGGCGAGGCCAGCCCGCCCATGGGCGGGCACGACTACTCCGGCCGCTGTTGGGCATCCCGCGCCATGAAATCCAGACATTGGCGAGCCAGCAGGGCTTGCTGGCCGGGCGCGACTGGTGCGAAGACCCCAGCAATGTCGATCAGCAGTTTGATCGCAACTACCTGCGCCACAGTGTCGTGCCGCTGCTGCAGGCGCGCTGGCCGCAGGCCGTGGCCAGCCTGGCGCGTTCGGCGCAGCAGTTGCAGGAAGAGCAGTCCTTGCTTGATGAGCTGGCGGCCGAGCTGTTGGCGAAGGTTCAGGTGTCAGGCGCGGAGCGCCTGGCTCAGAGACAAGGACAGGAGCAGGGGCAGGGTCTGAATCAGAGACTTATTCAGGGCCTGGATCAGGGGCGGGCGCAAGAGACGCAGCTGTCACTGGCGGAGCTGGCAGGCTTGAGTGAGTCACGTCAGCGGTTGGTCCTGCGCCATCTATGCCAGTCGCGTGGCTGGCCGGTGCCGCCGCGGGGGCGCTTGATGAGCCTGCAGCAGTTGATCGCCACGCCGCCCGACTCGGTGGCCAAGGTGTGCTGGGCCAACGCCGAATACACCGTCAGCGTGCGCGCGTGGCGCGGCCAGCTGTGGTGGCAGGTGTCAGATACCGTTATTGAGCAGGGTGTGTGTCATCGACAAGGCGATACCGGCTACGCGAGAAGTGGTCGCCAACCCGGAGAGACGCCACCCTCTGAGTGGGATGCTGAGGCGCGCAAGGCATGGCGGGCGCTGGGAAGGGATGAGCAGCATGTTGCCTTCACATCGCGTCAGCCGGGAGATGTACTGCGAGTGGCAGGGCGGGGGCGGCGCGATATCAAGCGTTTGCTGCAGGAGGCCGACATCCCGCCGTGGCAGCGTGACCAGTTGCGTGTGGCACGCATGCACGACGGGACTGTCGCGGGGCTGTGGCATCCCTCGCGGGGCTGGTGGCTACTGGCCGCACTCACATAGCAGTGAGGCCAGCGGGCGGTCTCGCCGATGTCTTGCGCAGTGCTCGCTCAGGCATCGGCCAGTGTCAGCGTCATGCCGGCGGCTTTCTGCAGCTCGCTTTCCTGGCTGAGGTCATCGTTGATCAGGCTGTGATCGCGATATTCCTCGGTCAGATTGAGCGTCAGGTCGTCGCCTTCGGCGCTGAGGTGCATGCCGAGCACCGGTGCTTCCGAGCGTGAATGGTTAAGCATCACCGCCATGCGCAGCAAGCGTGCCAGACGCGCCAGACGCGGTTGCTGCGGCTCCGGCAGCGCCGCCAGTTCGTTCTTGGGAAACTTGCGACGGTGGGCGCGGACCAGGAAGGCCAGCGCGCGCTGTTCCGGACGCGAGAAGCCGAGCAGGTCGGAATGCTCGAGCAGGTAGGCGCCATGGCGATGGAACTGGCTGTGGGAAATCGCCTGGCCGACTTCGTGGAGGTCAGCGGCCCAACTCAGCAGCTGACGTGACGTCGCCCCCAACGCCCAGTCGCCGGCGACCTGATCGAACAGCTGCAGGGCGGTGTCGCGCACATTGCTGGCGTGGCGGGTATCGATGCCGTAACGACGCTGCAGCGACTCGATGGCCGACAGACGTGAATCCTCCGGCGTGTTGCGCCCGATCAGATCGAACAGCACGCCTTCACGCAGCGCGCCGTCGGAGTAGCGCATCTGCTCCAGTCCCAGTGCCTCGAAGACGCCGCACAGGATGGCGATGCCCGCCGGGAAGACGGTGGCGCGATCGCTCTTCAGGCCCGGCAGGCTGACCTTGTCGAGACGCTTGAACTCCAATAGCGCCGCGCGCAGCTTGTGAAGCCCTTCACGTGTGACCACGCCATGCGGGGCCCAGCCGTGCGCTTCCAGCACGTTGGCGGCGGCCTTGATGGTGCCCGAGGAGCCGACCGGGTCATCCCAGCCCATCTCGCGATAGGTGCGCTGGATGCTGGCCAGTTCCGAGCGTGCGGCCAGCTCGGCGCGGCGCATGCGCTTCTCGCTGATCTCGCCGTCCTGGAAGAAGGCCTTGGTATAGGCGACGCAGCCCATGTGCAGGCTTTCCAGCAGCTGGGGCTCGAATTGCTCACCGATGATGAACTCGGTGGAACCGCCGCCGATATCGACGATCAGGCGCTTGCCGTGCACATCGGCCAGTGCATGCGCCGCGCCCAGATAGATCAGGCGGGCTTCTTCGCGCCCGGCGATGATCTCGATGGGATGCCCCAGCAGAGCCTCGGCACGCTCGATCAGTTCTTCACTGTTATGCGCGGCGCGCAGGGCGTTGGTGCCCACGACCCGCAGATGGTCGGCCTCGATGCCATCGATGAAGGGCGCGAACTGGGCGAGGCAGTTGAGGGCGCGCTCCATGGCTTCTTCGCTGAGCATGCCGTCTTCGTCCAGCCCTGCCGCCAGCTGGACCTTCTCACCCTGCTTGGCCACGACCTGCAATTGCCCCGCCTGGTGGTTGGCCAACAACAGGTGGAAGCTGTTGGAACCCAGATCGATGGCGGCCAGCTTCAGCAGCGGGGCCTCATTGCCGGCGCTGCCTTCATCAGAGGCGGCGGGTTGCGGGTGCTGGGAGGGTGCTGATTCACTCAAGGGCGGAGTCCTTTACGGCGGGTCATTCATGGCAGGCATCATGCACTGCCTCCTTCACGCCAACTCCTGCGACGGCTTCCTTGCGTAGCGACCATGGCGCAATGAAGTTGTCGTGAGCGTGGGCGGTCACCGGGCGCGAGCCTGCTGCGGGAAGATGACGCTGGCAGCAGGTCGCGGCGGCGACTCTCGCAAGATTGCGGCGACTGGCCAGAGGTGTCAAACCGGTGGCACACACGGCGCCATCACCACGAGGGGCTGGCGGCACATTCAGCGCATGGGGCATGCTATTCTAGCGGCGTGATATGACAGAACGACGAAGTCGCGGGTCATCATCACGCTCAATGAGTCGCAAGCCATCACGCAGCACAATCAGCAAGACCAACCGGGTCTGGGAGATAACGTCGCGATGAGCGAACGTGTGGTACCGATTGCAGAAAGGGACTTCGAATCCGTGGTGCTGGAGAGCGAGCATCCGGTGCTGGTGGATTTCTGGGCTTCCTGGTGCGGGCCGTGCAAGAGCGTGGCACCGACGCTGGAATCCCTGGCCGAGGAATACGAAGGGCAGCTCAAGATCGTCAAGGTCGATGTCGATGAAGCTCCCGAGCTTGCCGCCCGCTTCGGCGTGCGCGGTGTGCCGACATTGATGCTGTTTGTGGGCGGCAATGTCGAAGCCAGCAAGGTGGGCGCCATGCCGCGCGCGCAGCTGGCAGCCTTTCTGGATGCCAATCTGTGAATCGGGCCTTGCCGCCGTCGGGTGCCTTGAGACGCCAGTGAAAGCGTCATGTCAGCGGCGGCTATCGCAGCACTGGCTGGCCGGTGGTGAGCGCTTCAGGCAGCGCCGGGTGCGCCACTAGGCCGCCGGGGCTTGCGTTCAGGGGCCGGCTTGACTACCATCGAGGCGTTCGCCTGATTACACGCTCTCTGATTGCGTCATGTCGACCGTCCCACGGTCCCCCAGTTGTCAGCCAGCCCTCTGGTAATGCTGCCCGCGACACGCCGGCCAGCCACCAGGCGATTCATACCGCTAGATTCCATATCGAGAAGACTTTTCTGTCAGGAAGCATGACGCTCCGTGTCCCTTCGACCGGTCCGTCGTCGCTGGACATCCGTAGCTCGACACTCCGTTGCTGAATTCGTTGTTCGGCCGTGGTGAGTGATCTTTCCTGAACTTTTGGCACCTGTCTTCATCCAGCTCAGGCGCTTGCCTCCGGGAATGCTGTCGAGTTCTGTCTGCACCTTTGCAGTGCCGGTCCTTGCCTTCTGCCCGTCTTCTCGATTCCCTTCTTATCTATCAGCCCTGCTGACCTGAGCCACGTTCAAACAAAGCCGATGAATCTTACCCAACTCAAGCAAAATACTGTCCCCGAACTGCTGGAACTTGCCCAGACGATGGGCATCGATAATCTGGCACGTTCGCGCAAGCAGGACATCATCTTCGCCATCCTCAAGAAGCACGCGAAAAGCGGTGAGGACATCTACGGCGACGGCGTTCTGGAAATCCTGCAGGACGGCTTCGGCTTCCTTCGCAGTGCAGACTCTTCCTACCTCGCGGGCCCTGATGACATCTACGTTTCACCGTCCCAGATCCGTCGCTTCAATCTGCGCAAGGGCGACACCATCTCCGGCAAGATTCGTCCGCCGAAGGAAGGGGAGCGTTACTTCGCGCTGCTCAAGGTCAATCAGATCAACTTTGACCGCCCCGAGAATGCCAAGCACAAGATCCTGTTCGAGAACCTGACGCCGCTGTTCCCGCAGTCGCGCCTGCTGATGGAAATCGGCAACGGTTCCACCGAAGACATCACCTCGCGCATCCTTGATCTGACCGCACCGATCGGCAAGGGCCAGCGTGGCCTGATCGTCTCGCCGCCCAAGGCGGGCAAGACGATGATGCTGCAGAACATCGCCGCCTCCATCACGCGCAACAACCCCGAATGTCACCTCATCGTGCTGCTGATCGATGAGCGTCCCGAGGAAGTTACCGAGATGTCGCGCACCGTGCGTGGCGAAGTCGTGGCCTCCACCTTCGATGAGCCGCCGGCCCGGCACGTCCAGGTCGCCGAGATGGTGATCGAGAAGGCCAAGCGTCTGGTCGAGCACAAGAAGGATGTCGTCATCCTGCTCGATTCCGTGACCCGTCTGGCGCGTGCCTACAACACCGTGGTGCCGTCTTCCGGCAAGGTGCTGACCGGTGGTGTCGACGCTCACGCGCTCGAGAAGCCGAAGCGCTTCTTCGGTGCCGCGCGTAACATCGAAGAAGGCGGCAGCCTGACCATCCTCGCCACGGCGCTGGTCGATACCGGTTCCAAGATGGACGAAGTCATCTTCGAGGAATTCAAGGGCACCGGTAACATGGAAGCTCACCTCGACCGCAAGCTGGCCGAGCGTCGCGTCTTCCCGGCCCTCAACATCCGTCGCTCCGGCACGCGTCGTGAAGACCTGATCGCGTCCGAGGATGAAATGCAGCGCATGTGGATCCTGCGCAAGCTGCTCAACCCGATGGAAGATGTGGCAGCCACCGAGTTCCTGATCGATCGCCTGAAAGATACCAAGACCAATCTCGAGTTCTTCGAGGCCATGAAGCGCCGCTGATCGACACTTGGCCCAGCCGGTTGGCTGGCCATGCTCTCGACAGGTGCTTGCCAGGACGCCCACTTCCCGCCCGGGAAGTGGGCGTCTTGCGTTGCTGACCTGCCGAGTGCCGGCTGGCAATGGTATGCTCGGGACTTGATCAAGCCGAGCGGAAACTCCCATGCAGTATCGAGACTTACGCGATTTCATCGCGGCGCTGGAAGAGAAGGGCGAACTCAAGCGCATTCGTGCCGAGGTGGACCCCTATCTGGAGATGACCGAGATCTGCGATCGCACCCTGAAGGCGGGTGGTCCGGCGTTGCTGTTCGAGAACGTCAAGGGCCACAGCATGCCGGTGCTGGGCAATCTGTTCGGTACGCCGCGGCGCGTGGCGCTGGGCATGGGCCAGGAGTCCGTTGAGGCCTTGCGCGAAGTCGGCGAGCTGCTGGCCTTCCTCAAGGAGCCGGAGCCGCCCAAGGGCTTCCGGGATGCCTGGGACAAGCTGCCGATCTTCAAGCAGGTGATGAGCATGGGGCCGAAGAAGGTCAAGCGTGCGCCCTGTCAGGAGATCGTGCTGGAAGGGGAGGATGTCGATCTCGACATGATTCCGATCCAGCACTGCTGGCCCGGGGATGCCGCGCCGCTGGTGACCTGGCCGCTGGTGATCACCCGTGGTCCGCACAAGGAGCGCCAGAACCTCGGCATCTATCGTCAGCAGAAGCTCGGCAAGAATCGCCTGATCATGCGCTGGCTGGCACACCGTGGCGGCGCACTGGACTTCCGCGAGTGGCAGAAAGCCCACCCGGGCGAGCCCTTCCCGGTCGCGGTGGCCCTGGGTGCTGATCCGGCCACCATCCTCGGCGCTGTCACGCCGGTACCGGATTCACTCTCCGAGTATGCCTTTGCCGGTCTGCTGCGCGGCTCGCGCACCGAGCTGGTCAAATGCGGCCTGTCGGATCTCGAAGTCCCGGCCAGCGCCGAGATCATCCTGGAAGGCTATCTGTATCCGGATGATGTGGCGCCGGAAGGCCCCTACGGCGATCACACCGGCTATTACAACGAGGTGGAGACTTTCCCCGTCTTCACCATCGAGCGCATCACCCATCGGCGCGACCCGATCTATCACTCCACCTATACCGGGCGTCCGCCGGATGAGCCGGCGATTCTCGGCCTGGCGCTCAATGAAGTCTTCGTGCCGATTCTGCGCAAGCAGTTCCCGGAGATCGTCGACTTCTATCTGCCGCCGGAAGGCTGCTCCTACCGCATGGCGGTGGTGACGATGAAGAAGCAGTACCCCGGCCACGCCAAGCGCGTGATGATGGGGGTCTGGAGCTTCCTGCGTCAGTTCATGTACACCAAGTTCGTGATCGTGCTGGATGATGATGTCGATGCCCGCAAGTGGGAAGATGTCATCTGGGCCATCACCACGCGCATGGACCCGAGCCGTGATACCGTTCTGGTCGACAATACGCCGATCGATTATCTGGACTTCGCCTCGCCAACGGCGGGTCTTGGCTCCAAGATGGGCATGGACGCGACCAACAAGTGGCCCGGCGAGACGGACCGCGAGTGGGGCGAGCCCATCGTGATGAGCGAAGAGATCACATCCCGTGTCGATGAACGCTGGGACAGTCTGGGCATTCTGGACTGATTCCGCGACTGATCATCAACACCCATGCATTTACCCTGTCGTTGCGCGGCGCGCTGACGGCAGGCATCAGATAACAAGAGGATACGATGACGGCGCGGACCCTGACCTGTCATGTCGAGAGTGTGGAAGATCTGACCCCGGACGTGTTTCGTGTGCGCTTCGCCGCACGTCCCGAGGCCCTGGCGCACGCGCCGGGCCAGTATCTCGAGATGAAGCTCGATGACACCACCTGGGTACCGTTCTCCATCGCCAATGCCGCCAGTGATGATGGCGTGCTCGAGCTGCATATCCAGCATTGGCCGGAACGCAGCAATTCCGCGCGTCTGCGCAGCCTGCTGGTCGCGGCCAATCAACTTGAGCTGCGTCTGCCCAGTGGCGAGTGCGTGCTGGACCTCGACGACCCCAGCCCCATCGTGCTGATCTGTGCCGGCACCGGCTTCTCGCAGATGCACGCCATGCTGCAGGCGGCGTTTGCACGTGGCCTGACCCAGCCCATCGAGCTGTGGTGGGCGGCGCGTGAGCGGCGTGATCTGTATCTGGAGAGCGCGGCGCTCAACTGGGCCGCCAGTCAGCCCAATTTCCGTTATTTCCCGGTGCTGGAAGAAGCGCCGGAAGTCGGTGATGCCCACCATCGCGCGCTGGAAGCGGCCGGTGTCGAGGCCGCTTTCAATGGCCATCTGGGGCGTATCGATGAGGCGCTGCGCAAGCACGCGGGCAGCATGGCGGGCAAGCGCGTCTATCTGTCCGGCTCGCCGGGCATGGTCTATGCCTGTGTCGATGCGCTGACGCCATTGGGTGTCGAGGCCAGCGCGCTGAGCTCCGATGTGTTCAGCTATGCGCCACGCGAGCCGCTGCTGGACCCGGCGCTGGTCTCCGCCTGAAGCAGCCTGACATTGCCTGAAGCTGCCTGACATTGTCTGAAGGAGTCGAGTGAATGAGCCAGTCCCCGATACTGATCACCGGTGGCGCCCAGCGTCTGGGGCGCTATTGTGCCGAGCGACTGATCGATGATGGTCATCCGGTCATCATCAGTTATCGACGCGAGCGGGAAGAGCTCGATGCCCTGCGCGCGCTGGGCATTCGCACCGTGCAGGCGGATTTCTCCAGCGAGGCAGGCATCCAGGCCTTCATCGCGGCGATTCGTGAGCTGACTCCGACATTGCGGGCCATCGTGCACAATGCCGGCGACTGGGCGCCGGATGGCGACGGCGAGGGGCAGGGCGAGCTGTTCGAGCACCTGTTCCGTGTCCACATGCAGGCGCCGTACCTGATCAATCTGGCGCTGCGCGATCTGCTGGAAGCCGGAGTCGAGACGCAGGCGGACATCGTCCACATGAGTGACTTCGTGGTCCAGAAGGGTTCGCGCAAGCATGCGGCCTACGCGGCCAGCAAGGCGGGACTCGAGAACCTGACCTTGTCGTTCGCGTCGATGTTCGCGCCACGCATACAGGTCAACACCATCGCGCCGGCGCTGATCATGCTGCGCCCGGGCGATGATGATGACTATGCCGAGCGTGCGTGCGCCAAGTCGTTGATGCAGCAGGTGCCCGGGCCAGGCGTCATCTGGCAGGCGCTGCGCTACCTGCTGGATAGTCCCTATGTCACGGGCACGACCCTGCCGGTGGATGGTGGCCGCCACCTGCGCTGATAGCTTCTGTCAGTGGTCTTTCGGCCATCGCTTTCGACTTCCGAGGCGTGACATTCGAGACCTGAGCACCGCACGAAAAAAAGCCCCCGCTGAAAAGCGGGGGCTTTTTTTCGTTGCTGCGACCGTTGCTGCGACCGTTGTTGCGACCATTGCTGCGACATTCTGCACCAGCGAAGCGCTTACAGGATGTGGCGGCCTTCGACCGGCGTCAGCTGACCCTTCTTGAGGGTCGGGCCCATCTGGTTACCGGAGGGGGCGCCCTGCGGGCTTTCCAGCGTGATCACCAGATCGCTGTCGGGGAAGGCGGCCAAATACTCCTTGGGCACCTCGACCTTCATGGTGCCGGAGTGCGGCAGGATGCCCAGTGACATCGGCTCCTTGCCATCCTTGGCCATCAGCCACAGCTCGCAGACCTTGCCGGGGGCCGGTGCTTCGGGCCTGACGGCCTGCACCATCATCTCGCCCGAATGGGAGGCGTTGACGATCCAGCCGGGGCTGCTGTCAGAGTTGTTGACCACGAACACGTAGTCGCTCTCCATGCCCGCGTTGTGCCCCAGGCTGAAGGTCAGGGTGACTGCCAGCGCCAGACTGAACGCCGTGGCGGTCATGCCCTGCCACAGGCCCAGGCGACGCCACCAGGGCTGACGGGCGGTGCCCGTCGCCTCGGCGATGCCTTGCCAGACATGGGCCGGTGGCGTGACGGGGGGAAGCTGTTCATTGAACACGTTGAGATGCTCGCGCCAGCGCTCCACATCACGTTGCAGGTCGTGGCTGACGGCCAGCAGTGACTCGAATGCCGCGCGCTCGTCGCGTGTCAATGTGCCGAGCGCATATTCGCCCGCTGCGGCTTCGCGCAGTTCCGGGTCGCTCAGATCAAATGACTCATGCATGTCTTCAACCTCTCGAGTCCACGACGGACCCAGCTCTTGACGGTGCCCAAGGGCTGGTCCAGTTGATTGGCCAGATCCTGGTGGGTGAGGCCTTCGAAGTAGGCCAGTTCCAGGGCGCGGCGTTGATCGTCATTCAGCTCGGCCAGGCACTGGTGGAGTTCACCACTGTGCTGGGCCAGGTCGACATCTGCCTCGATATCACTCCGCCCCGGCATGGCGGCGATCAATTCATCGCTGTCATGCTCGCTGGGTCGCTGTCGACGTATCCAGTCGATGGCGATGTTGCGGGTCATGGTGCCGAGCCAGGTCATCGGGCGGGCGCGGCCGGCGTCATACTGGGCGGCGGCGGCCCATACCCGGATGTAGACCTGCTGAAGACAATCCTGCGCGGATGCCTCATGTCTCAAGATACGCAGCAACTGAGCGTATAGATGCGCACTGGTCGCTCGATAGAGCTGATCCAGTGCCTTGGCATCCTGCCGGGCGCATCCCGACAGATACTCAATCAGTGCATCATTTCGGGAATCCTGCATGCATGCATTCCAAGCTGTGGGCGCGGTGTCAGGCACCGCTGGACGAATGCGTGTTGCCGATCATGTTGCTCGACAACCAAAGATTATACTGATGCCACTTCAGGCTGATAGCCCTTCTTTATGCGTGCGGGCAACGGTTTGTTGCCGGTTCACGCTTGCGCAGGACGATCTGGAGTGCAAGGATAGGCCTATCACCATTTTCATCGTCACTACTGGATACCGGCCCGACCCATGAATCAGACCACCAGCCACCGCCCGTTCACTGTCGCTGCCTGCCCTTCGGGCCAGGTCGTGACGGCGGCGTGTGCGGCCGGCTATTGGTATTGGTTTACACAGGGGCGCGCCTGAGGTTACGGCGCGCCTGTCTCGTACGGGCTGCCACCACCTTGAAGAACCCCCGGTCGCAGCCACGGCCGGGGGTTCTTGCGTTTCGGGCCTTGCGAAATCCATGACGAGAGGCATGTCACCCTAACGTGCCGACAATGATTGCAGCATGAATGACGAGAGGAATGACCATGCGCACCACTATCCTGACTACCCGCTTTTCTCTTGCCTCCGCTCGGGTCGTGCATGGTTATTGGCGCTGGCGATTTAGCGGCGTCCTGCCTCTTTCCGCTGTCACCGCGGGGCAGGGCGAGCAACACCGGGGTGACGATTCGCGAAGTCCCTGTCTGTCAGAATGAATATTGCGTGATGGAGCCAAGGCTTCATCACAGGAGAGAAGACCATGAACGCCAGCCTTGAACGCGTGTTGACCGCCAACCCGCACACTGCCGACGCCACTGTTGACCCCTTGACTGCCGAGAACGCCACCGTGACCCGCTCTGATGCCGCCCAGACACCGACCACACCCGGACGCATCAGTCGTGAAGCCCTGCCCAGCGCCAGCGAATTGCGCGAGCAGCTGCCGGTGGACGCCGCCCTGGCCGGCCAGATTCGCCAGCATCGCGATGAGATCAATGCCATTCTCGCCGGCGACGATGATCGTCTGCTGGTGGTGGTGGGGCCGTGCTCCATCCATGACCTCAAGGCCGCGCGTGAGTACGCCCAGCGCCTGGCGGTGATCGAGCCGCAGGTGCGTGATCGCCTCAAGCTGGTGATGCGTGTCTATGTCGAGAAGCCGCGCACCACGGTGGGTTGGAAGGGGCTGGCCTATGATCCGCATCTGGATGGCAGCGATGACATGGCTACCGGCCTGCGTCAGGCACGCGAGCTGATGCGCGAGATCAACCAGCTGGGCCTGCCGGTGGCGACGGAGCTGCTGCAGCCGCTGACCGCCGCCTACCTGGAAGACCTGCTCGGCTGGGCCGCCATCGGCGCCCGCACCACCGAGTCGCAGATCCATCGCGAGATGGCCTCCGGCCTCGGCTGTGCGGTGGGCTTCAAGAACGGCACTGACGGAGGCGTCGAGGTCGCCGTGCAGGCCATCGGGGCGGCGGCGCATGGGCATCGCCACTTCGGCATGGATGACAGCGGGCGTCCGGCGCTGATCGAGACCGCGGGCAACCCGCATACCCATGTGGTGCTGCGCGGCGGCCATGGCCAGCCCAACTATGACGCCGCCTCGGTGGCCGCCTGCCGACGTGAGCTGGAAGGCGCTGGCCTGACGCCGCGCCTGATGGTCGATTGCAGCCACGCCAATTCCCGCAAGGACCACCGCCGCCAGAGCGAAGTGATGCTGGATGTGCTCTCTCAGCGCCTGGCGGGGGATGATGCCTTGATCGGCGTGATGCTCGAGAGCCACCTCAATGAAGGCAAGCAGACCTTGCCGGCAGCGGAGAAGCTCTCCCAGCTGCGTCATGGCGTGTCAGTCACCGATGCATGCCTTGGCTGGGAAACCACCGAGCACCTGCTGAGCCTGGCCGCCGAGCGCTTGCGCGAGGCCTGAGATCAAACGCCAGACTCGCGCCTCGATGGGAGGATGACGTCGCGCTTGCCTGATGTTTGCTGAATTTGTCGGCTTGTCCTGAAGTCCCCAGCGCCCAACGGTCGAAAGGCCGTTGGGCGCTGTCGTCTCTTGCCTTTGTTGCCCGTTCGTCACGGAATTGTCATCGGGCTCGCGTATCACTCTTGTTGCCTTCGGCATGCCCTCAAGGGGCATGCCTGAACAGAACAACCCGAAACCTGACTACGGGGAAGCGACATGAGCAAGGAAATCGAAGACCATCGCCTGCTTAATCCCAGCAGCAACGAGACGTTCTCATCCGTCATCGAACGACACATCTCGCGTCGTCGTGTCCTGCAGGGTGGCCTGGGCATGGCGGCTGCCAGCATGCTGGGTGGTTTCGGTCTTGCGGGGCTGAGCACCACGGCCAACGCCGCCAGCAATGCTGCGGGCGAGAAGACGGCTCTGGCACTGGCCTTCGAATCGATCAAGGGTTCACGCACGGATGCAGTCGTGGTTCCCAAGGGGTATACCGCACAGGTGCTGGCGCCGTGGGGCACGCCGCTCAATGCCAAGGCACCCAAGTGGAGCAAGGATTTGGCGATGACGCCGGAGATCCAGCTCAACACAGTCGGCATGCATCACGATGGCATGCACAACTTCGCCTTGAGTGACGACACGGCCTCCAGCAACTTCCTGCTGGTCATGAACAACGAATACATCGATCAGGATGCTCTGTGGGCACCCAAGGGTGGCGCGACCAATGCGGATTCCGGCAAGCGTCCGGCCGATGAAGTGCGCACCGAGATCAATGCCCACGGCGTGACCATCGTCGAGGTCAAGAAGGCCAGCAACGGCAAGTGGGAAGTGGTAGGCGATTCGCGCTACAACCGCCGCTACACCAGCGCCAGCGAAATGAAGCTGAGCGGCCCGGTAGCGGGCAGCGATTACGTCAAGACGGCCTTCTCGCCGGATGGCATGCGCACCCGTGGTACCAACAACAACTGCGCCAACGGCTACACCCCGTGGGGCACCTACCTGACCTGCGAAGAGAACTGGCCGGGTTACTTCGTCAAGCGCAGCGATCGTCAGCTCGATGACAACCGCATCGGCATCGAGACCGAGCGTGGCCGCTATGGCTGGGAAACCGCCGCCGGGGATGCCAGTGAAGTCGATGGCGAGTTCGCGCGTTTCGACAACACGCCGACGGCAGACAGCGCCGACAAGGATTACCGCAACGAACCGCGGACCTTCGGCTATATCGTCGAGATCGACCCCTACACCGGCGAGCAGGCCATCAAGCGCACCGCGCTTGGCCGCTTCCGTCACGAAGGTTGCTGGCCGGGCAAGCTGGTCGAGGGTGAGCCGGTGGTCTTCTACTCCGGTCACGATTCGCGCAACGAGTACATCTACAAGTTCGTGTCGGACGCCAAGTGGGACGCCGCTGATGCCCGTGGCGCCGGTGACTTCAAGGACCGCCTGGCGATCGGCGACAAGTACCTGGACAAGGGCACGCTGTATGTCGCCCAGTTCTCCGCCGATGGCACCGGCATGTGGCTCAAGCTGACCCCGGACGCCGTGACCAAGGATGGCCGCACCCTGGCCGAGGCACTGGGGCTGGCGGCCGATGATCTGGCTGGCATCATCATCCACACCACCGATGCGGCTGACCTGATGGGCGCGACCCCGATGGACCGCCCGGAGTGGGGTGCGGTGGACCCGGTGTCCGGTGAGGTCTACATGACGCTGACCAACAACTCCAAGCGCACCGAGGAAGGCACTGACGCCGCCTTCACCAACGATGGCACCGCCATCGAGGAGCCGGGTGTCGGTTACAAGACGGCGCCGACCAACGCGGCCAATCCGCGTGGCAACAACGAGGCGGGTCAGATCATCCGCTGGCGTGAAGCGGGCGATCACAAGGCCTTCGATTGGGAGATCTTCGTGTTCGGCGCAGCGGCCAGCGATGCCGACAACCTGTCCGGCCTGACCGAGATGAACGAGTTCGCCAGTCCCGATGGCCTCTACTTCGACGGCCGCGAAGGTCAGGACAGCATCCTGTGGATCCAGACCGACAACGGCTACGAAGGTATCACCGAGGTCACCAATGACCAGCTGCTGGCGGTCGTGCCGGCAGGTCTCGAGCAGGCCGAGGGAGATGCGGCCGTGATCGGTGCCGACAACCAGGCGCAGCTCAAGCGCTTCGCGGTGGGCCCGAACGGTTGTGAAGTCACCGGGATCTTCACCGCCCCGGACAAGACCGCGATGTTCATCAACATCCAGCACCCGGCCAACTGGCCGCAGAGCGATGATGCCACCGCCGAGACCGACGGCAGTGTGCGTGCCCGCGCCGCGACCGTGGTCATCCAGCGCGAAGATGGCGGCCAGATCGGCGTCTGATGAAAGCCGCGCGTCAGGTGTGAACGCGAAGCCCCCGTATCGAGGATACGGGGGCTTTTTCATGCGCCTGAACCTGGCCCCGCTTCGCTTGAGGGCGCTTGGTCGATCAAGCGGGTGGGGAGGGCCAACGACAACGGCCCCCACGCAAGCGTGAGGGCCGAGAGTTCATGAGCTTTGTTCTGTCCTGACCTCGTCGAGCGCGATCAGGCCTTGGCGGCGTAGGCGAACAGCAGGGTTTCCTGCACGCTGATCGGTTCCGCGTCGCCGGCATCCAGCTGGGTGTAGTGGCCATCGCTTTCCAGACGCCAGCTCTGGCAGTTGTCGACCAGATAGGTGTCCAGGTCCTTGCGGATACGCTGGGCCAGCTTCTTGTCGAGCAGCGGGAAGCAGGTCTCGACGCGGTGGAACATGTTGCGCTCCATGTAATCCGCGCTGGAGCACCAGGTTTCCGGCTGACCGGCATTGTGGAAGTGGAAGGTGCGCGTGTGTTCGAGGAAGCGACCGATCACCGAGCGTACGCGGATGTTGTCGGAAATCCCCGGCACGCCCGGGCGCAGACAGCAGACGCCGCGGATGATCAGGTCACACTGCACGCCAGCACGCGAGGCGCGGTAGAGGGCGCGAATCAGCTTGGGCTCGGTCAGTGAATTGCATTTGATGATGATGTGGGCGCGCTTGCCTTTCTCGGCGTTGCGCGCTTCACGGTCGATCATCTCCACCATGCGCTCATGCAGCGTGAAGGGCGCGTGCAGCAGCTTCTCGATATTGCGCTGCTTGCCCATGCCGGTCAGCTGCTGGAAGACCTTGTGGACGTCCTCGCATAGCGTCTCGTTGGCGGTCAGCAGGCTGTAATCGGTATACAGGCGTGCCGTCTTGGCATGGTAGTTACCGGTGCCCAGGTGCGCGTAGTGACGCAGCTCGCCGTGTTCACGTCGCACGATATGCAACATCTTGGCGTGGGTCTTGTAGGCCATCACGCCGTAGATGACGATGGCGCCGGCTTCCTGCAGGCGTGAGGCCAGCTGCAGGTTGTCGGCCTCGTCGAAGCGCGCCCGCAGCTCGATCACCACGGTGATCTCCTTGCCCTGACGTGCGGCTTCCACCAGCGAGGAGACGATGTTGGAGTCGGCGCCGGTGCGATAGAGGGTCTGCTTGATGGCCAGCACGTTCGGGTCACGCGCCGCCTCGGCGAGCAGGTTCTCGACCGGGGAGAAGGACTGGAAGGGGTGATGCAGCAGGATGTCCTCGCGACGGATCGCATCGAACAGGCTGTTGTCGCCCTTGAGCGCCTTGGGAATGCCCGGGGTGAACGGGGCGTAGAGCAGGTCCTCGCGGCCGACGTCGCCGATGACTTCCATCAGGCGGTTGAGGTTGACCGGGCCCTTGACCTGATAGAGGTCACGCGTTTCCAGATCGAACTGCTTGAGCAGGAAGGTGTAGAGCGCTTCCGGGCAGTTGTCGGCCACCTCGAGACGCACCCCGTCGCCGTAGCGGCGTGCCAGCAGCTCGCCGCGCAGCGCGGAGGCCAGGTCGGAGACATCCTCGGCATCTACCGAGAGGTCGGCGTTGCGGGTCAGGCGGAACTGATAGCAGCCCTTGATCTTCATGCCCGGGAACAGCTCCTGGGCGTGAGCGTGGATCATCGAGGACAGGAAGACGTATTCGGTATACCCCGGCTCGACGAGGCCATCCGGGATGCGGATCAGACGCGGCAGCGAGCGCGGGGCCGGCAGGATGGCCAGGCCACCTTCACGACCGAAGGCATCCTTGCCTTCCAGCTCGACGATGAAGTTGAGGCTCTTGTTGACCAGGCGCGGGAATGGGTGCGACGGGTCGAGACCGATCGGGCTGATGACCGGCTGGATCTCTTCCTCGAAGTAATCGCGCACCCAGGCCTTCTGGGCATCGTTCCACTGATTGCGGCGACGGAAGCGGATGTGCTGCTCTTCCAGCGCGGGGATCAGGTCCTCGTTGAGCATGCGGTACTGGCGTTCGACCTGCTCATGCGTGATGCGGGACACCTCATCGAGCACCTTGCTCGGCAGCATGCCGTCACAGCCGGGGTCGGTGCGATCGAAGGCGATCTGATGCTTGAGACCCGCCACGCGAATCTCGAAGAACTCGTCCATGTTGGACGTGAAGATCAGCAGGAACATCAAGCGGTTGAGCAGCGGATGCGAGGTATCCTTGGCCTGCTCGAGTACGCGGATGTTGAACTGCAGGTTGGACAGCTCGCGATTGAAGTACAGCGCCGGATCAGCGAGATCAGCCTCGGGGGAGGGGGTGGCCTTGGCATGGATACCGGTACGCGTCCGGTTGACGCGCAGGGGCAGCGGTTCCTGAGCCGGCGGCTCATCCGCCGCCAGCTCGATCTCGCCTTCCCGTGGGGTGGATGCTGCCTTGGGGGCAGCATCCTTGTCGCGACTGTCAGCGACTTCCGGCAGGGTCGCCGTGTTGTTGTCGGTGTCTTGCTTGGGCGTCTGTTCCATCATCAACTCCATGATCCCGGTCAGCCGCATCCGCAATGGCCGGGGTTGTCAAAGGCGGTTTTTCTGCGCCAGCAATTCGGCCGCCTGGCGAGCAAAATAGGTGAGGATGCCGTCGGCACCCGCACGCTTGAAGCACATCAGCGACTCGAGAATGACCTTGTCGGCATCCAGCCAACCGTTTTGGAAAGCCGCCATGTGCATGGCGTACTCACCGCTGACCTGATAGGCGAAGGTCGGCACTTCCAGCTCGCGCTTCACACGCGTTACCACATCAAGATAGGGCATGCCCGGCTTGACCATCACCATGTCCGCACCTTCGGTGATATCCATGGCCACTTCGTGCAGCGCTTCATCGCTGTTGGCGGGGTCCATCTGGTAGGTCTGCTTGTCGGCCTTGCCCAGATTGCCGCTCGAACCGACCGCGTCACGGAACGGGCCGTAGTAGTTGGAGGCGTACTTGGCCGAGTAGGCCATGATGCGCGTGTTGATCAGGCCTTCCTGTTCCAGCATGGCGCGGATGGAGCCGATGCGGCCGTCCATCATGTCGGAGGGCGCGATGACATCGGCACCGGCTTCCGCGTGTGACAGCGCCTGCTTGATCAAGGTCTCGACGGTGCGGTCGTTGAGCACGTAGCCGTCTTCGTCGAGGATGCCGTCCTGACCGTGAACGGTGTAGGGGTCGAGCGCGACATCCGTGATGACGCCCAGCTCCGGCAGCGCTTCCTTCAAGGCGCGCACGCAACGCTGCACCAGGCCGTTGGCATTGTAGGATTCTTCGGCATACAGCGTCTTGGCCTCGGCATCGACTACCGGGAAGAGCGCGATGGCCGGCACGCCCAGAGCGTGGACGGCGCGGCATTCTTCGACCATGAGGTCGATGGAGAGGCGCTCGACGCCCGGCATGCTGGGCACGGCTTCACGACGCTGGGAGCCTTCGAGAACGAAGACCGGCAGGATCAGATCATCGGCCGTCAGCTGATTTTCACGCATCAGGCGGCGAGAGAAGTCGTCCTTGCGCATACGGCGCATACGAGTCGCAGGAAACTGGCGCGGGGTACGTTGGCTCAAGAAATGCTCTCCGGGTCGGGTGGTCCGCTCCCGTGATGGTCGCAGGCAGTCTAGGTCTATAATATTTCATTAATATTACAGTGATGCCAGCGGTCATGGGGCAAGGCCGGTCACGTGAGGTGCCAGCAGGGGCTGAACATGACGACAAGGCGTCTGTCGGGCGACGAGAGGGCTGGCTTGCAGCCTGCAAGTGGGTGGCCCGTGACGGGAGCCGTCGTCCCTGTGGCAGGGTCAATCCAGTATATCAGCGTTGACTTGTGGCCACAGGTGCAGGAGATGTGTCGCGGTGTCGCGCCTCATGCACGCCCCGTATGGGGCGGGTGTGTGGGGCTGCAAGACGAGTCCGGACACCGCGGCAAGCCTCCGGCACCAGAGCCTTGATGGCATACGAGTGGACGAGGAGCAGCACTTGAGTTGTGCCAGGGCCGCCCATAGTCTTGAGAGGATGCGCAGTGACATGCCTCGCCTGCACGCCTGTCACTGTCTGCCGCGTGGCGGTCGCGCAGCTTCGGTGCCGCTGAAGCGTCTCGCGCCTGGCATGACGCCGGGCATGAAATGAGGCTCGGCATTCGAATCAGTCACGCGCTTGTATTAGTCTTTTCTGACCTGTCCGGCAATCGCCGCGCACAGCTCATCGTCAATGGAGTAACCCATGACCAAGCAGGTAGCCCTGATCCTTTCCGGTTGCGGTGTCTTTGATGGCTCCGAGATCTATGAAACTACCCTGACGCTGCTGCGTCTCGATCAGCTGGGCATTGCCTATGAGTGCTTTGCACCGGATGTCGCGCAGCACCACGTGATCAATCACGGCACTGGCGACGAGATGGAGGAGACCCGCAACGTGCTGGTCGAGTCCGCGCGTCTGGCACGTGGCAAGGTGCGCCCGCTGGAAGAGTTGTCAGCGGACGACTTCGATGCGCTGATCCTGCCCGGCGGCTTCGGCGCCGCCAAGAATCTGTGTGACTTTGCCGTCAAGGGTGAGGACCTCGAGCTCGTCGCGGGCCTGCAGGACGCGGTGCAGCCTTTCCACGCGGCCGGCAAGCCGATCGGCGTGATGTGCATCGCGCCGGTGATGGTGCCCAAGCTGCTGGGGGAGGGCATCTCGGTCACCATCGGCAACGACGCCAGCGTCTCCGGGGCGATCAGTGCCCAGGGCGGCCTGCACAAGAGCTGTGAGGTGACGGACATCGTCGTCGACGCCGCCAACCGTGTCGTCACCACTCCGGCCTACCTGCTGGCGGAGCGCATCAGCGAAGCGGCCCAGGGCATCTTCAAGCTGGTCGAGCGCATCGATAGCTGGATCGAGGACGACAAGGCGCGTGCCGCCGAGCAGGACTGATCTCGACACGCCGGTGCGTTTGTCGTGAAAGAGCGCGCTTGGTCTGAGCAAGTTCATTGGCAACACAAAGCCCCCAGTAACAGAAAGCCCCGCCGGTGACCCGGCGGGGCTTTCTGTTTTGATGCTCTGATTCTGATGCCCGACTGCTGGCAGCCACGTTCAGGGCGCTTCCTGCGATGCCTCATCGTCTGAGGCCGCACGCCGGCGCTTGAAGAGGCGCGAGGCCAGAATGCCGACCTCGAACAGCAGCCACATCGGAATCGCCAGCAGTGACTGCGAGATCACGTCCGGCGGTGTCAGCAGCATGCCGACCACGAAGCAGGCGATCACGATATAGGGGCGTTTCTTGCTCAGTGCCTCCACCGTGGTCGCGCCGGTCCAGATCAGCAGGAAGGTGGCGATGGGAATCTCGAAGGCCACCCCGAAGGCGAAGAACAGCTTGAGGACAAAATTCAGGTACTGATTGATGTCCGTCATGATCGCCACGTTCTCGGGGCCCGTGGTGGTGAAGAACTGGAACAACAGCGGGAACACCACGTAGTAGGCGAAGGCCGCCCCGGCATAGAACAGCAGGATGCTGGAGGCCAGCAGCGGCAGGGCCAACGCCTTCTCGTTCTCATAGAGGCCCGGCGCGATGAACGCCCAGGCCTGATAGAGCACGGCGGGAATCGCCAGGAACAGCGCCACCACCAATGTCAGCTTGAAGGGCGCCAGGAAGGGCGAGGCCACTTCGGTGGCGATCATCTGCGAACCCGGTGGCAGCAATGCCATCAGCGGTTCGGCGACATACAGGTAGATCTGGTTGGAGAAGCCGTACAGCGCGGCGAATACCACCAGCACCACCAGGGTGGCGCGCAGCAAGCGCGAGCGTAGCTCGATCAGGTGCTCGATGAGCGGCGCATGTGCGGCGTCGCCCTGACCACCTGACGGTGAGGCATGTGGATCACTCATCAGGAACGTGGCTCTCGTGATTCACGGGTGTCGGAAGCAGTGCTCGGCTCGCTGGCCGGCGCACCATTCTCGGCAGGGCGGGGGCTGGTCTCAGCGCCGGAGGCGCCTGCATCGCGGGGCGTGCTGGACTCGGTGATGCCGCGCTCGACATCGCGTGCCTCGTTGCGCGCATGAGCGAGCGTCTCATCGAGCTGCTTCTTCTGCTCGTTGAGCGTCTGACGCAGTTCCTCGGCTTCCAGCTGGGCACTGATTTCCTGCTGAATGCCCGAGACACTGCGCTTGATGCGTCCCAGCCACAGACCCGCAGTGCGGGCGGCCCGGGGCAGACGCTCCGGGCCGAGCACGATCAGCGCCAGCAGCGCGATCAATGCCAGTTCAAAAAAGCCGATATCGAACATGCGGGTTACGAGCGCTTGTCAGCGGTATCGCGGCTCTCGGCCTCGACATCGATGGTGTCGCCACGCTTTTCCTCATGCGCGACCTTCTGCTGGGCAGTCGGCTCGTCGCTCTTCTTCTCTTCTTCCTTCATCGCGCCCTTGAAGCCCTTCACGGCACCGCCGAGATCAGAGCCGACGTTGCGCAGCTTCTTGGTCCCGAAGATCAGGATGATGATGCCGAGCACGATGAGAAGCTGCCAGATACTGATGCCACCTAACATGGGAAATTCTCCATTTGGGCCGCTGACACCGGGTCATTGGGCCTTGAGACTTGCAGGGTGCTGGCACCGCTGCCGGAAAGCCGACTTGCGCCGGAAGAATACGGGTCCTTCACTGGCCGCGAGCGGCCTTTTCATCATGGCCGGAAACACCGAAGCGGCGTGCCAGCTCATCCAGCACTTCCTGATGATCCAGCCCCAGGTGCGACAGCATGACCAGTGAATGGAACCACAGGTCAGCGGTCTCACCGATCACGGCACGCTGCGAGTCCACGTCGTCGTGAGCGAAATCCTTGGCGGCCAGTACGGTTTCGGTCGCCTCTTCGCCAATCTTCTCCAGTACCTTGTTGAGGCCCTTGTGATGCAGGCTCGCGACATAGGAGGAGGTCGGGTCAGCGTCGCGCCGTTCTGCCAGTACCACTGACAGACGGTTGAGAATATCACTCATGAATCATCATTCCTGAAAGCTTGGGTCTTGCGTTAAGTCATCGAGTTCTGCGCTGACGGCACACCTTGCACGGCAAACGGCACGGCGTGGGCAGGCGACTCAGGATGCAAGTGTTATATGTCATTCATATTGCACTGCGTCCCATGGGGCGGCAAGTGTCGTTGCGCGCCGGGCCAGTCAGGCCATCATGTCTGCCTGCGGCTAGCGCCACAGCAATAACACGATTCCCAGTCCTGCGCCCACCAGTACCGCCACGGGCTGGGTCTCCGCCCAGGCCATCAGGGGCTGCCAACCGAACGCGCCGGCCACCAGCAGCAGGCCCGCGCGCAGCCGCCAGCTGGTGCTGGAGGCGTGATTGACCCGGTCGCGCAGCGTGGTGATGGCTTCTGTCTGGCGTTGACGGGCGCGATGCTCGTCCTCGATGCGCTCCATGGCCTGGAAGGCCATCGCCGGCAGCTGTGGCAGCTGATGCGACAGCTCCGGTGCCTGCTTGACCATCTCGGCCCAGAACGCCTTGGGACCGGCGCGCTCCTTCATCCAGCGCTCCAGATAGGGGCGAGCGGTGGCCCACAGGTCGAGGTCCGGATACAGCTGGCGGCCGAGGCCCTCGATGTTGAGCAGGGTCTTCTGCAGCAACACCAGCTGCGGCTGGACTTCCATGTTGAAGCGGCGCGCGGTCTGGAACAGCCCCAGCAGGACCTGACCGAAACTGATGTCCTTGAGCGGCTTCTCGAGAATCGGCTCGCAGACGGCGCGGATGGCGGCGGCGAATTCGTTGGCGCGCGTGCCTTCGCCGACCCAGCCGGACTCGATGTGCAGCGCCGCGACCTCGTAGTAATCCTGGCGGAAGAAGGCCAGCAGGTTGCGGGCCAGATAGTCCTGGTCTTCGCGGGTCAGGCTGCCGACGATGCCGCAGTCGATGGCGATGAACTGCGGGTCGTGCGGGTTCTCGCGCGAGACGAAGATGTTGCCGGGGTGCATGTCGGCGTGGAAGAAGTTGTCGCGGAATACCTGGGTGAAGAAGATCTCCACGCCGCGTTCGGCCAGCTTCCTGAGGTCGGTGCCCTGCGCGGTCAGCTCCTCGATATCGGCGACCGGGATGCCGCGGATGCGCTCCTGCACCATTACGCGGCGGCGCGTCAGTGGCCAGTGGATGGCCGGGACGTAGAGCAGCGGCGAGTCGAGGAAGTTGCGCTTGAGCTGGGAGGTGTTGGCAGCCTCCTTGTGCATGTCGAGCTCGTCGAACAGCGTCGCCTCGTAGTCGGCGACGACCTCGACCGGGCGCAGGCGTCGGGCTTCCGGCGAGACCTTCATCAACAGCCGCGCGAACATGTAGAGCAGACCGATGTCCTTGCGCATCACTTCCTCGATGCGTGGTCGGATGACCTTGACCACCACGTCCGAGCCATCGTGCAGGCGTGCGGCATGTACCTGGGCGATGGAGGCGGAGGCCAGAGGCTGGGCCTCGAATTCGGCGAAGGCTTCCTCGACCGACATCTCGAGTTCCTGCTCGACCAGCTCCCGCGCGACCTGGTTCTCGAACGGCGGCACCTGATCCTGCAGGCGCTTGAGTTCGTCGGCGATGTCCGGCGGCAGCAGGTCGCGGCGCGTCGAGAGCATCTGGCCGAACTTGATGAAGATCGGGCCGAGGGCCTCGAGCGCCAGACGCAGACGCTCGCCGCGCGTGCGTCTGCCGATGGGGAACAGACGCAGCGGCGACAGCTTGAGCAGCGGGCGCAGCAGGGCCGGCACGCGCCCCGGCGGCACCAGGTCGTCGAGGCGGTAGCGGGCGATGACCCACAGGATGCTCAGCAGGCGATAGAGTCTCACGACGGCTGGCACTCCCGCTCGGCAGGTTGATGAGAGGTGGCGGCCTCGAGATGACGACGCAGCCGCGCCAGCCGTGCTTCGGTGCGATCCAGGCACTGGGTCAGCTCGGTCAGCTCGTCGCGGGCGACGCGCATCTGTGCCTGACCGGGCAGCCAGCGCGCCTCCTCGGTGAGGTACTCGCGCAGGTCCAGCTCCAGCTCGCGGCGACTGATCAGACCGAAACGCCCGAGGCTGCGCAGGCCGCTGGCCAGGCTATGGCCGGGGGCTTCGCCGAACCACTCACTGAGTGCACCTTCCCAGTCCAGGTCGAGGTCCATCACCAGGTCTCGGGCGCTCTCCAGCAGATGGATACGGCCACGCACGGCGAGGCGGCCCTCGAACATCAGGCGCTCGATGGATTCACCGGACAGCAGGGCGGCGGCGGTCTCCATGTCGAGCTCCACCACCACATCGCCATCGCTCTCGTTGGCCTGGGGCAGGCGCAACAGGTGCAGGCCCTGCAGGTCGAAGTGCACCAGCAGGTCGAAGGCGGGGCGTTCGACACGCACCAGCAGGCGTCGGCCTGCCAGCGCATTCAGGCGCGACGTCGAGGCCGGGTCGCGAGCAAGCAGCTGATTCAGCGTCCGCTCAGCGGTCGCCAACAGCAGGGGGGTCAGCAATGCCATGACAGCCTCAGAGCTTGATACCGCGGTGCAACGCGACGATGCCGCCCGTCAGGTTGGTGTACTCGACGCGCTCGAGACCGGCCTCTTCCATCATGCCGGCCAACGTCTTCTGGTCGGGGTGCATGCGGATGGACTCGGCCAGGTAGCGGTAGGAGTCGGCGTCGCCGGCGACCATCTCGCCCATCTTGGGCAGCAGCCGGAAGCTGTACTGGTCATAGGCGGTGGAGAGCAGCGGATTGACCGGCTTGGAGAATTCCAGCACCAGCAGACGGCCACCCGGCTTGAGGATGCGCTGCATGGAGCGCAGGGCCTTGGCCTGGTCGGTGACGTTGCGCAGCCCGAAGGCGATGGTGATGATGTCGAAGGTGTTGTCCGGGAAGGGCAGGGCCTCGGCATTGGCCTGCACGTATTCGACGTTGCCGCCGACGCCACGGTCGAGCAGCTTGTCGCGGCCGACGTTGAGCATCGAGGCATTGATGTCGGCGAGCACCACGCGGCCTTTCGGGCCGACCAGACGCGAGAACTTCAGCGTCAGGTCACCGGTGCCGCCGGCGATGTCCAGCACCGACTGGCCGGGACGGGCGCCGGCACGCTCCAGGGTGATGCGCTTCCACAGACGGTGGATGCCGAACGACATCAGGTCATTCATCACGTCGTACTTGGCGGCGACACTGTGGAAGACATCCGCGACGCGGCCTGCCTTCTCGTCCACGGCAACTTCCTGATAACCGAAGTGAGTCGTACGCTTGTCCATGACTTCCCCTGTTGTGACGCCGCCGTGGCGACGTCAGCACAATATGGTGAGCTTTCGCAGTGGCTCGATTGTAACCGCTGGCCAGCGGGCTGTCTTTTGGCAAGACGTCGACTCGGACATCTTGCCGCGCCCAGTGGCATCAGTGGCTTACAGCTGGTTGAGCGGAATGCCCAGTGGTTCGCGCGAGGCGCCGGCCTCTTCCAGCTGACGCAGGTAGTAGGCCCACATGGCGTCGCGGCGATTGGCCAGTTCCCACAGGTATTCCCAGGTATACAGGCCGCTGTCATGGCCATCATCGAAGTGCAGCTTCAGCGCGTAGCGGCCGCTCTGGGTGATGTTGGTCAGCCCGACGTAGCGCATGCCGACCTGCAGGGTTTCCTGGCCGACACCGTGGCCACGCACTTCCGCCGACGGCGACATCACGCGCAGGAATTCGGTGCTCAGGCGGAAGCTCTGGCCATCGGCGTAGCCCAGTTCCAGTTCACGCTCTGACTTGTGGTAGTGCACGCGCGTCGGTACCGGGGCCTCTTCACCATCGCGGGCATGGCGCTCGTTGAGGCGGTAGTCGCGCTGCTGGCCGCTGGTGTCAGCGTCGTGGGACGCGGCGGCGTCCTTGGGAGTGTCGTGGCTCATCGGGGCATCCTCGGGCTTGCATGCCGCGCGGCGGCGTGGGGCGCAGGGCGGCATGGCGAAGGCAGATAGGCGTCGAGCGCGGCGCTTGGCCGGTCGATGTGTCTTGTGCGCATGATGCACTGACGCCCGATCCGGGCCAAGCCGGATCGGGCGTCAGAAGTCCCCTCAGGAACGGGACTGGCTTCCATGAGGGGCTGTCAGGCGCGTGAGCGTGTCGTCAGAGGATGTAGCGCGACAGGTCTTCATCACGCGCCAGATCACCCAGACGGGCATCGACGTAGGCGGCATCGACCTTGAGTTCGCCGGGCTGATCGCCACCCTCGTAGGAGATCTCCTCCAGCAGACGCTCCATCACGGTGTGCAGACGACGGGCGCCGATGTTCTCGGTGCCTTCGTTGACCTGATAGGCAATCTGCGCGATGCGCTCGATGGCGTCATCCGCGAAGCTCAGCTCGACACCTTCGGTCGCCAGCAATGCCTTGTACTGACGGATCAGGGCGGCGGACGGCTCGGTCAGGATGCGCTTGAAGTCTTCCGGCGTCAGGGCGTTGAGCTCGACACGGATCGGTAGACGGCCCTGCAGCTCCGGAATCATGTCCGACGGCTTGGAGAGGTGGAAGGCACCGGAGGCGATGAACAGGATGTGGTCGGTCTTGACCATGCCGTGCTTGGTGGACACGGTGGAGCCTTCGATCAGCGGCAGCAGATCGCGCTGCACGCCTTCACGGGACACATCGCCGCCACTGCCGGATTCGCCACGCTTGGCGACTTTGTCGATCTCGTCGAGGAAGACGATGCCGTTCTGTTCGACGGCCTCGATGGCACGGCTCTTGAGGTCTTCATCGCTGACCATTCTGGCCGCTTCTTCCTCGTGAACCAGCTTGAGCGCTTCCTTGACGGTGATGCGACGGCTCTCTTTCTGCTGCTTGCCCATGTTGGAGAACATGGACTGCAGCTGACTGGTCATCTCTTCCATCCCCGGCGGGGTGGCGAAATCGAGACTTTGGCTGGCCGGGCTCAGTTCGATGTCGATTTCCTTGTCATCCAGCTGGCCTTCGCGCAGCTTCTTGCGGAACATCTGGCGCGTGCTGCTGTTGTTGGCGGCAGCGTCGTATTCTTCGCCACGCACACGCGGCAGCAGGGCGTCGAGGATGCGTTCTTCGGCGGCATCTTCGGCCTTGTCGCGCACTTCCTTCATGGCGTCTTCGCGCACCAGCTTCATCGCGACCTCGACCAGGTCGCGGATGATGGATTCCACGTCACGGCCGACATAGCCGACCTCGGTGAACTTGGTCGCCTCGATCTTGAGGAAGGGCGCGCCGGCCAGCTTGGCCAGACGACGGGCGATCTCGGTCTTGCCGACACCGGTCGGGCCGATCATCAGGATGTTCTTCGGCGTGACTTCCGGGCGCAGATCGTCATCGAGCTGCATGCGGCGCCAGCGGTTGCGCATGGCAACCGCCACGGCGCGCTTGGCTTCAGGCTGGCCGACGATGTGCTGATCGAGGGCGTTGACGATTTCCTTCGGGGTCATCTGGGACATCTCAGGATAGCTCCTCGATGATGGCATTGTGGTTGGTGAAGACGCAGATATCGGCCGCGATGGAGATGGACTTCTCGGTGATCTCGCGGGCGGAAAGCTCGGTATTCTCGATCAGGGCGCGGGCAGCGGCCTCGGCGTAGTTGCCGCCGGAGCCGATGGCCAGCACGCCGTGCTCGGGCTCGACCACGTCACCGTTGCCGGTGATGATCAAGGAGGCGTGCTTGTCGGCGACCACCAGCATGGCCTCAAGCTTGCGCAGGGCGCGGTCTGAGCGCCACTCCTTGGCAAGCTCCACGGCGGACTTCACCAACTGGCCCTGATACTTCTCGAGCTGCGCTTCGAAGCGTTCGAACAGCGTGAAGGCATCGGCGGTACCACCGGCGAAACCGGCCAGTACCTGATTGCGATACAGACGACGCACCTTGGCGGCGTTGCCTTTCATGACAGTGTTGCCAAGGGATACCTGGCCGTCACCAGCCAGGGCGACCTGGCCGTTGCGACGCACGGAGACGATCGTGGTCATGGATAACTCCTGAGAGAGCATGCCGGCGATTGGAATAAGGTGAACGGGGCCGGGCATGGCATTTCTGGGCAGACGAGGCCGTGGCCTCGTCGCGTAAAACGGGTGGTGATCGTCAGCCTGGCGCTTGCCACTGCTTGCCGCGATCCTGCACCGCCTGGCGGGCGGCGCGCGGGCCTGATATCTCACCGGAATGCTGTAGATGGGGGCGCCGATACGGGTTTCAAGTCATCGGCGACTCAGCGTTGACTGCGATCGGCCCTGGTCTGCGCCCTCATGCAACGGGCCCGCTCAATAAATGAGCGGGCCCGTCTGTCGCAAGGCTCACGCCTGGCTTACTGCAGCTTGATCAACAGGGGCTCGATGCCCTGGGTGTTCATCAGGTCCTGGGCGCGATTGAGCTCGCGGGTGTCCTTGTAGGGACCGACCTGCACCCGGTGCCAGACGGTACCGCCAGAGGCATTGACGTCACTGACCTTGGCCAGCAGGCCAAGGTCCTTGAGCTTGCCGGCCAGCTTCTTGGCATCGCTCATCTCGCGGAAGGACGCGGCCTGCAACATGTAGTTGGTCAGCGAGGCCTCGGACTTCTTGGTGCTCTCGGCGCTGCCCGGGCGCGGCGTGGACTTGTACTCATCCACCTTGGGTGCGATCACCTCGGTTTCCGGCAGCAGGGTGTAGAACTCGAAGGTCGGCATGTTGCCGGCGGACTCTTCGGGGGCTTCCTTCTGCTGCTGGTTGCCCTGCTTGGCGGCCTGCTGCCCGTTCTGCTGTCCGTTCTGCTGCGTGTTGGCCTTGGGCACGATGGCCGCGACCGGCAGACGCGGGGCCTGTTTCTCGAAGTACTGCGCGAGAGCGAAGCCGGCGATCAGACCGATGATGCCCCACAGCCAGCCGGGCAGACCACGACTCTGGCTGGCAGCGGGTTGCCGACGGGGGCTCGCCCCCTGGCGGGAGGCGGGCTTCTTGTTGGCGGGGCGGCGAGCAGCCATGGCTTACATCTCCTCGGGAGCGCTGACACCCAGCAGGGCCAGGCCGTTGCGGATGACCTGAGCGGTCGCCAGACCCAGCGCCATGCGCGCATTGCGGGTCGCGTCGTCCTCGACCATCACCTTCACCGCGTTGTAGCAGGTATGGAAGTCGGAGGAGAGGTCCTGCAGGTACTGGGCGACCTGCTGCGGCTCGCGCACCTTGGCGGCGTGGGCGACGACGTCCGGGAACTGCGCCATGCGATTCATCACGGCCTTTTCCTGGTCGCTGGTCAGCAGGGTGAGCTGCGCCATGGCCAGGGCTTCGTCGAAGGGCTTCTCTTCGCGGCTGGCCTTGCGCAGCACGCTGTGCACGCGGGCGTGAGCGTACTGGATGTAGTAGACCGGGTTGTCATTGGACTGGGAGCGCGCCAGGTCGATGTCGAAGGTCAGCTGGGAGTCGGCGCGACGTGCGGCCAGGAAGTAGCGGGTCGCGTCGCGGCCGACTTCCTCGATCAGGTCGCGCAGGGTCACGTAGCTGCCAGCACGCTTGGAGAGCTTCACTTCCTCGCCGGAGCGCATCACGGTGACCATCTGGTGCAGCACGTAGTCCGGCCAGCCCTTGGGAATGTCCGCCTGCAGAGCCTGCAGACCGGCACGCACGCGGGTCACGGTGGAGTGGTGATCGGCACCCTGCTCGTTGATGACCTGGGTGAAGCCACGCTGCCACTTGTCGAGGTGGTAGGCGACGTCGGGCAGGAAGTAGGTGTAACCGCCGTCACGCTTGCGCATCACGCGGTCCTTGTCATCACCGAAGTCGGTGGTGCGCAGCCACAGGGCGCCATCGTCTTCATAGGTGTAGCCGTTGTCGACCAGGCGCTTGACGGTCTCCTCGACCTTGCCGTCGCTGTAGAGCGAGGACTCGAGGAAGTAGACATCGAATTCGACGCCGAAGGCCTTGAGATCGAGATCCTGCTCATTGCGCAGGTAGGCGACGGCGAATACGCGGATGGCCTCCAGGTCATCGGGGTCCGCGGCGCCGGTCACCTGCTTGCCATCGGCTTCGACGGTGTCGCCGGCCATGTAGGAGGCGGCCAGTTCGCTGATGTAGTCACCGCGATAGCCATCGGCCGGCCAGCTGGCATCGTCCGGGCCCAGGCCCTTGGCGCGCGCCTGGGCGGAGAGCGCCAGATTGTTGATCTGGGCGCCGGCGTCGTTGTAGTAGAACTCGCGGGTGACGTCGTGGCCGGTGGCGGCCAGCAGGCGGCACAGCACGTCGCCGACCGCGGCACCGCGGCCGTGACCGACATGCAGCGGGCCGGTCGGGTTGGCGGAGACGAACTCGACCTGCACCTTCTCACCAGCACCCACGTCGCTGTGACCGAAGCTGTCGCTTTCGCTGAAGACGCGACGCACGATATCGGCTACCGCACCGGTATCAGCGAAGAAGTTCAGGAAGCCGGGGCCGGCGATCTCGACCTTGGAGACGGCATCGGAGGCCGGCAGCGCCGCGATCAGCTTCTCGGCCAGATCGCGCGGCTTCATGCCGGCGGCCTTGGACGTCATCATCGCCAGATTGCTGGCGTAGTCGCCGTGGCTCTTGTCCTTGGTCGGGTCGACCTTGATCTGCGGGCTGGCGTCGGCGGGCAGGGTGCCGTCGGCCTTGAGGGTTTCCAGGGCCTGGCCCAGCAGTTCGATGATCGTCTCTTTCATGGAATATCGGTCTCTTCACGGCTCGGGTCGCACCGCGTGCCATACAGCAGGCGGTTGCAGGCATCAGGCCTGCGGGCAATGGGGGAGTGCGGATGTCGCTGCACGATGGCGGGCATTATCACCGATCCTGCGGCTTGCATAAACCGTCGTGATCAATCGCGCCGCATTCCGCGCCCTGCAGGGATAGTGGTCAGTTCATCGCAAGTGGCGTGAAGGGCTGTCACACCGCTTGCGTATCACTCAGGCCATGCCGATGGGATCGACATCCAGCGACCAGCGCAGGCGGCGCGCGTCGCGGTCCTGCTCGCAGAGCGTCACCAGCCAGGCCGCCGCTTCATGCAATGGGCCGCGTTTCGCACAGCGCAACAGCAATTGGGCGTGATAGCGATTCTGGCGACGCTCCATCGGTGCGGGCACCGGGCCGAGGCAATCCACCTTGAGATTGGCAGCCTCGAGGTGCTGGCGCAGGGCGCCACCGACCTTCAACAGCCACTGCTCGACCTGCTGCTGGTCAGTGGCCTCGGCGCGCAGCAGCGCCAGATGGCTGAACGGCGGCAGCTGGGCGATGCGGCGCTCCTCGAGCAATTCCCCCGCCAGCTGCGGGTAGCCAGCCTGAATCAGCGTCAGCAGGTTGGGGTCTTCCGGGTGGCGGGTCTGGATCAATACTTCACCGGGGCGCTCGGCGCGTCCGGCACGCCCCGCGACCTGCACCAGCAGCTGCGCGGACTGCTCAAGCGCCCGGAAGTCGGCGGCATAGAGGCCGCTGTCGGCGTTGACCACCACCACCAGGGTGACGTGGGGAAAGTGGTGGCCCTTGGCCAGCATCTGGGTGCCGACCAGCAGGCAGGGCTCGCCGCGCCGGATCACCGCCAGCGCCTCGCTCATGGCGTCCTTGCGCTGGGTGCTGTCGCGGTCGATGCGCAGCACCGGCACGTCGGGGAATTTCTCGCCGAGCAGCTCTTCGGTGCGCTCGGTGCCCGCGCCCTGCGGGCGAACATCCCCGCTGCCACAGGCCGGACAGGCATCCGGCAGGGGGCGGGTGCGCTCGCAGTGGTGGCAGGTCAGCTGGGGCGGATGGCGATGCAGGGTCATGCGCGCATCGCAGTTGTCGCATTCGGCGATCCAGCCGCAGGCATGGCAGGTCAGGGTCGGCGCGAAGCCGCGTCGATTGATGAATACCAGCACCTGATCGCCCTGGGCGAGGCGCTTCTCGATCGCCTCCAGACTCTGGGTCGAGAGACCGCCCAGCGTCATGCGGCCTCGCAGGTCGACGGGGTGCAGTCGGGCCGGCTGGCTGCGTCCGGCGCGCTGATGCAGGTGCAGATGCGTGAAGCGCCCCTCGCGAGCATGGCGCAGGCTTTCCAGAGACGGCGTGGCGCTGCCGAGCACCACGGGTATGCCTTCCTGCTTGCCGCGCACCAGCGCCAGATCGCGGGCGTGATAGCGCAGGCCGTCCTGTTGCTTGAAGGAGCCGTCGTGCTCCTCGTCGACGATGATCACGCCGAGTCTGGCCATCGGCGTGAAGATGGCGGAGCGGGTGCCGATCACGATGCGCGCACGGCCGCTGCGGGCGGCTTCGAAGCCATCGAGGCGTTCACCATCGCTGACGCCGGAGTGCAGCATCACCTGCGGCACGCGGAAGCGTCTGCGGAAGCGCTCCAGCGTCTGGGGGGTCAGGCCGATCTCGGGCACCAGCACCAGTGCCTGGCCGCCGCGGTCCAGTACCGCCTCGATCAATTGCAGGTAGACCTCGGTCTTGCCGGAACCGGTCACGCCCTCCAGCAGCGTGGGCGAGAAGCGGCTCAGGCCTTCATGCAGACGCGAGAGGGCGCGACCCTGCTCATCATTGAGGGCCAGGCCGGGTTCGGCGAGCACGCCCTTGTTGGCCTGCTCCGGCGTGGCGCCGGTCACCGGCTCCTCACGTGACTCGATATAGCCGCGGCCGCGCAGGGTCTCTAGCTGCTGGCGGGTGAAGCCCTGGGCAGTGATGGCGCTGTGCACCAGGCCATGACGATGCTGAGCGAGCAGCTCCAGCAACGCGATCTGGCGGGTGGCTCGCCCCAGGCTTGCCGGCTCGGTGGCGCGGCCCTTGTCGGTCAGCGTCCAGCGCTCACGGGTACGCGCCTCCAGGGCGCGCCCCTGACGCAGCAGCGAGGGCATCGCCTGGGCGAAGGTGTCGCCGAGTGAGTGCTGGTAATAGCGCGCGGTAAACTGACATATCCACAACCAGTCGGCCGGCAGCGGTTCGTCATCGATGACTTCGCTGACAGGCTTTAGCTTGTCGATGGGGAAACTTGAGTCGCTGCGCAGCTCGGCGATCACCCCGACCAGCTGGCGACGCCCGAATTCGACGCGCACGCGCAGGCCCACCTGCCAGCCGTGGCGGGGCGGTTGGCGGGATGGCAGGTAGTCGAACAGATCGCGCAGCGGGCCGGGAATCGCGATGCCCAGCACACGTCCCGGCAGGTGAGTCGCAGTCTTGTCGGTAGTGTCAGGCACGCAAGGTATCCGGATATGAGGTGATATGAGGCGTTCAGGAAAATGGGGATATGCCGTGGCACGCAGTCTACAGAGTGTTGCCCGCAATAAACGGCACAAAGTTTGGTCTTGCGGCAGATGACTGGTAAAATGCGCGGCCTTCCGTCGGAAACGGCGGAATGACCGGTTCAATCCAAAACCCGTGTACGGTGCCTGGCAAGTGATCAGGTGGCGGTGCACAGCGACCTGAGGTTACACATCATGAAACAGGGTATCCATCCGGACTACCAGCGCCAGACCGCAACTTGCTCCTGCGGCGCGCAGCACGAAATCGGTACCACTTCCAAGCAGACTTTCGCGCTTGACGTGTGCTCCGAGTGCCACCCGTTCTACACCGGCAAGCAGAAGCAGGCTACCACCGGTGGTCGCGTCGAGCGCTTCAACAAGCGTTTCGGTGCTGCCATCAAGCGCTGATACCTTCAGCTGCTTGTCGCTTTCATGGCGCTGCGCATCTTGCAGCGTCATGGACGAAAAACCCGCTCACGAGCGGGTTTTTTTGTGCCTGTCATTCAGGCCACTCTGAAAAGAGCCGCGACCACGCCAGCCGGTCCGGGATGTCCTTGCCGTAATGCCCTTGCGAAGATCTCACCCCTGCGCTGCGCTTGCTGAAAGGAAAGATTGTTTCCGATTTGGCACTTTTTCTGCTCTGCCTCTGCATCAAGTGCGCCGGAATGGCGGGTTGCGTCAGCGAACGGCCGAAAATCGAGGATCTTGCGCGAATCGTGGCGTCATCTCGGGCCGAAATCGGCGTGAAAGCCGGTCAGCGATAAGGAAAGGTTTATGGCTGGGCAGGGCATCCATAACGTTAGACGAATGGCTAAAATATTATTTAAACGAACGTTTTAAAGTCATGCATAACAGCAAGTTGCGTCGGTTGTTCAGAGGTGTCTTTTTCTATATTCTGGAGCAGCCAACCCCCCGCCAAAATACCGGATGACACGCATGTCTGATGCCATGAAGAAAGCAGCACTGCAATATCACGCCGAACCGATTCCCGGGAAGCTCTCCATCGAGCTGACCAAGCCGACCGAGACCGCCAAGCACCTGGCGCTGGCCTACAGCCCGGGCGTTGCCGAACCGTGCCGCGAAATCGCCGCCGACCCGGAAAATGCCTACCTGTACACCGGCAAGGGCAATCTGGTCGCGGTCATCTCTGACGGGACTGCCATCCTTGGCCTGGGCAACCTGGGGCCGCTGGCTTCCAAGCCGGTCATGGAAGGCAAGGGCGTGCTGTTCAAGCGCTTCGCTGGCATCAACTCCGTCGATGTCGAAGTGGATGCGGAAAGCCCGCAGGCCTTCATCGATACCGTGCGTCGCATCCACACCACCTACGGTGGCATCAACCTGGAAGACATCAAGGCACCGGAGTGCTTCGAAGTCGAACAGGCACTGATCGAACAGTGCAACATCCCGGTCTTCCATGACGACCAGCACGGTACCGCCATCGTCACCGCGGCCGGCATGCTCAACGCCCTGGATATCGCCGGCAAGAAGCTGGAAGACGCGCGTATCGTCTGCCTGGGCGCCGGCGCTGCCGCCATCGCCTGCATGAAGCTGCTGGTGGCCAGTGGTGCCAAGGTCGAGAACATCTTCATGCTCGACCGCAAGGGCGTGATCCACAGTGGCCGTGACGACCTGAACCAGTACAAGGCGATGTTCGCCACCGAGACCGAGCTGCGCACGCTGGACGACGCCATCGATGGCGCCGACGTCTTCGTCGGTCTGTCCGGCCCGAATCTGCTCAAGGCCGAGCAGCTCAAGAAGATGTCCGCCAATCCGATCGTCTTCGCCTGCTCCAACCCGGATCCGGAGATTCATCCGGATACCGCTCGCGAAGCACGCCCGGACGTCATCATGGCGACAGGTCGCTCCGACTACCCGAACCAGGTCAACAACGTGCTGGGCTTCCCGTTCATCTTCCGTGGCGCGCTGGATGTGCGTGCGACGCGCATCAATGAAGAGATGAAGCTGGCCGCCGTTCACGCCCTGAAAGACCTGGCGCGTGAGCCGGTCAGCCAAGATGTGCTGGATGCCTACGAGATCGACAGCCTCGAATTCGGTCCGGGTTACATCATCCCGACGCCGATGGACTCGCGTCTGCTCGAGCGTCTGCCGGCAGCCGTGGCTCAGGCGGCCATCGATTCCGGTGTCGCACGCAAGCCGTACCCGGCGCACTACCCGCTGACCAGCACGGATCAGGTCTACGGTTAAGCGTCAGCGGTCGAATGGCCGGTTGGCGGCGTCGCTGAAGCGACGCAAGACATGAAAAAGCCCTCGTCGGAGATTCCGGCGAGGGCTTTTTGTTGGTGGCTGCTTTCAGCCTTGAGCCTTGAGCCATGAACCGCGAGCCATGAGCCACCAGCGACTGGCACCTGGGCAGGCAGGCGTCAGGCCTGTGCTCAGAAGCTGTAGAGGATGGAGGCCGCCGTGGTGGTGTCGGTCTTGGCATCCGACTCGTCGGGCGGGTTGGTGTTGTTCTCGATCTCATGCGAGAGCTTGAGAGCGAGGCTTGCATTGATGGCGACCGTCAGCGCGGTATAGCTGCGACTGATCACGTTCTCGCGCGTGGCCTCCGCCGAGAACTGCTGCTCGAACTTGGAGGTGTCGGACAGCTGCCAGCGGTAATCCATCGCGCCATAGCCCAGCAGGTAGTTCTCGTGATCCCCCGCCGTGATGTCATCGAAGCGATAGCCCGGCCCGGCCTCGAGGGAGAGGTTGTGCTCGGGGCCATCCAGTATCGTGATGCCCTCGCCGACGATGGAGGTGACCTGGTGGTTGTAGCCGGAGAAGCGCTCCTTCTCCCAGCGCAGCAGCCCGAAGGCGTAGTGGTCATCGCTGAGGTCATAGCGCTCGCGCTGGCCGACCAAATACTTGTCGGTCGTGGTCTCGCCACTGCTGGAGACATGCTTGGCCTCTACACGGAAGGTGTGGGTCCAGGGCTTCAGGTGCCAGGACAGGCTGGTCTTGCCCAGCAGGGTCTCGCTGTTCGAGTTGCCCGACAGCTTGGTGAAGCCCAGCTCGGCCTGGCCGCTGAAGGGCTCAGAGTCCTCGCTGGCGGGTGGCGGTGCATAGAAGAGGTCGTCTGCGACAGCCGTGTCGAGGGGAAGCAGGGCCAGGCACAGAAACGCGGTCCTGCGCAGTGTGGGCAATGGGTGAAGCATGCGAACTCCGGCATGTTTGAGGCATGACATCATCATCGGGAATATGGCTTGCGAGATGACGCTTGCTGAGCGAGGCGGCCTGGTGCGTCATCCGGACGCTACCAGTGGATCGCGATACGGGGGAGCCTTGCGAATGCTCAGATGGCAGAAGAGCGACCAGCGGCCGCTCTTCCTTGGGCTCTCCCCCTGCCGATGAAGCTGGCAGGCGAGGTCTGGAGATCAGATCAGAAGATGGCCTCGAAAGTTCCGGTACCTTCCGAACCGCTTTCCTGCTCCAGCTCCTTGCGGATGGTGCGTTCCTGGTAGGGCGGCAGATTATCCTTGCGGAACAGCTCACTGATGCCGCCGGACTGACCGCTGCGCAGGCGTTTGCCAGAGTCCGGGTCGATAGTCGCCGTCACGATGTTGTCCGGACGCTCCATGGTGGAGGACGGCATGCCCTTGAGGGCGCCGCGCATGTAGTCGACCCAGATGGGCAGAGCGGCCTGGGCGCCATACTCGGCCAGGGTGTCGTTGGAGTCCTTGCCGACCCAGACCGTGGCCACCAGCTTGCTGTTGAAGCCGGAGAACCAGGCATCACGCTGGTCGTTGGTGGTGCCGGTCTTGCCGGCCAGGTCATCACGACCCAGCGCCAGGGCGCCACGGCCAGTACCGCGCTTGATGACATCCTGCATCATGTCACGGATCAGATACATGGCTTCGGGGGAGGCGACACGCTCGGCCAGCGGGTACTGGCGACCGTCACGATTGACGGTGACCATGCCCGGCGCACAGTTGGCGCAGGCAACCGGCGGATGCGCTTCATAGTCGGTCTCGTCATCGCCACGCGTGATGGTATCGATGTACCAGGGCTCGACACGGAAGCCGCCATTGGAGAGCACGGCATAGCCGCGTGCCATCTCCAGCGGGGTCAGCGAGGCGCTGCCCAGGGCCAGTGACAGGCCATTGGGCAGCTCGTCACGCTGGAAGCCCAGCTTGACCAGGAAGTCGAGAGTCTTGTCGAGGCCGACCGTCTGCAGCAGGCGCACGGAGACCAGGTTCAGCGAGCGATACAGGCCAACGCGGATGCGGGTCGGGCCGGTGAACTTGCCGCCGGCATTCTCCGGACGCCACACCTTGCCGCCGTCCTGAAGCACGACAGGGGCGTTGTTGATGATGGTCGCCGGTGACATGCCGGCCTGTTCGAGCCCGGACAGATAGACGAACGGCTTGAAGATCGAGCCTGCCTGACGGCGTGCCTGGATGGCGCGGTTGAACTTGCTGGCGGAATAGCTGAAGCCACCTTGCAGGGCGAGGATGGCGCCACTTTCCGGGTCCAGCGAGACGATGGCGGATTGCGCGTCCGGCAGCTGGCCCAGACGGTAGCCGTCGTCCTGCTTGATCACGCGTACCAGATCACCGGCCTTGGCGATCTCGGCGGCCGAACCCGGCACGCCACCACGCCATTTGGCGCTCTTGTACTCGCGTGCCCACTTCAGGCCGTCCCAGTCGAGGGTCACGACCGTGGCGTCGGCCAGCAGTGCCTTCATCTGCTTGCCGGTGCTTTCCACCACGATGGCGGCCTTCAGCGGGCCGTAATCCGGGGTGCGATCGAGCACTTTCAGCCAGTTCGAGACATCACGGTCGATGCCGGCGATGCGCTTCTCGCTCTTCTGGGCCGCCTGCTTGGCGGTTTCCAGCACTTCCGGTGACTTGGAGAGTTCTTCCTCGAGGCCGGCCTGATCGGTCTGGTCCTGAGCTTCCGCCAGGGAGGCGGCGATGTCGGATTCCTCGACCCCGCGCCAACCGTGGCGGGTGTCGTAGGCAATCAGTCCCTTGATCAGCGCATCACGTGCCATTGGCTGCAGCGAGCTGTCCAGCGTCGTGGTGATGCGGACGTTGTCGGTGTAGGCCTTGTCGCCGAAACGGTCGACGGCGAAGCTGCGCGCCATTTCCGCGACGTAGGGTGCCTGCACTTCCGGTCTGGAATAGTGGCGTGCCGCGGTGATCGGTGCCTTGACGGCTTCGTCATAGGCCTGCGGCTCGATGTAACCCAGCTCCTTCATGCGCAGCAGGATCCAGTTGCGACGGATCAGTGCGCGCTGCGGGTTGGTCAGCGGGTTGAAGCTCGACGGCGCCTTGGGTAGGCCGGCCAGCATGGCCTGCTCGGCCAGGGTCAGTTCATCCAGGGACTTGTCGTAGTAGGTGCGCGCAGCGGCGGCGATCCCGTAGGCGCGATGGCCCAGGAAGATCTTGTTGACGTAGAGCTCCATGATCTCCTGCTTGGAGAGGATCTCTTCCATCTGCAGCGACAGCAGAATCTCGCGAATCTTGCGCGTGAAGGTCTGGTCCAGCGTCAGCAGATAGTTGCGCGCCACCTGCATGGTGATGGTGCTGCCACCGGACTGGATGCTGCCGCTGGAGGCCAGCTGCAAGGCCGCGCGCGCCAGCCCCTTGGGGTCGATACCCGGGTGGGAGAAGAAGTTGCTGTCCTCGGCGGCGAGGAGAGCGTCGACGAAGGTCTCGGGGATCTCGTCGTAGGTGACCGGGATGCGGCGCTGGTCACCGTATTCGCCGATCAGCTTGCCATCGCGGGTATAGATGCGCAGCGGCGTCTGCAGCTTGGTATCCTGAAGCTGATGGACGTCGGGTAGGCCCGGCGAGAAGTACAGCGAAGCGCCAACGATGGCCAGAAGTCCCGCGGCACATAGTGATAGCAGCAGCCAGAACACTGGCGAAAATAGTCGTCTCAATAGCTTCATGGGCAAGACAGGGTCCGTGGGTAAGAAAAGCGAGTGGCTGCGCGGGGATTGGCAATTCCATTGCTGGGGCATTATAAGTAGCGGGTTCAGATGCGGCCAGCGTTGAACCCTGACTTGCGCGTCTGTTGTGTTATTCTGGGAAACATAATGTAACATCCTGGAATGATAGAGGGTGTCGCGGCAACGTCGTCAGGGAACCGGCGGCCAGCCAGTCTGGCAAGATCGTCATCAGAGCAGGGGAACGCCAATTGCTGGGACTCAAATCCGCCGGCAAGGGACTCATCGGGGTCGATATCACGTCGGCCACGGTGAAGCTCCTGGAGCTGTCCAGGCAAGGAAATCGATACCAGATCGATAGCTATGCGGTGCGTCCACTCAAGGAAGGCGCAGTCGTCGAGCGACGTATACGGGACATGGACGAAGTCGTGCTGGCCATCAAGCGCGCGGTCGAGCAGGCACAGCCGCGCTCGAAACGTGCCGTGGTCGCGGTTCCCGCGAGCGCTGCCATCACCAAGACACTGAGCTTCCCGGCCAATCTCGCCGATGACGAGATCGAGCAGCGCATCGCGCTCGAGTCCGAGAAGCACTTCCCCTTTCCGCTGAACGATGTCGCGTTCGACTTCCAGCATCTGGGCGTCAATCCGCGCAATCCCGATCAGCAGGACCTGCTGCTGGTGGCGTGTCGCAGCCTGGACGTCGATCAGCTGACCTCGGCACTGTCCCAGGCCGGCCTCGAGCCGGCTGCCGTCGATGTCGAGACCTTCTCCCTCGAGCGCGCCTTCGGCGAGCTGCGTCATCAGTTGCCGCCGACCTACGACAACGAAGAGTGCGTTGCCGTCGTCGATATCGGCGCGACGATGACCGCCTTCCACGTCATCCAGAATGGCCGCATCGTCTACAGTCGCGACGCCGTCTTCGGGGGGCGTCAGCTGACGGACGAGATCATGAATCGCTTCGATCTCTCCAATGATGAGGCGGGCCTGGCCAAGAAGCGTGGCGGTCTGCCGGATACCTATGACAGCGAAGTGCTGGGTCCGTTCCGCGAGACGCTCATCCAGCAGATCGCACGCTCACTGCAGCTCTATTACACCGCCGGCAAGCGCCGCGAGGTGCAGCGTATCCTACTCGGGGGCGGTACGGCCGCCATCGTCGGGCTGCGTGAAGGCCTGGCGGAACACACCGGGCTTGAAGTGATCATGGCCAACCCCTTCACTCACATGAGCGTCAATCCGCGCGTCGACATCCAGGCGCTGGCGGGCGATGCCCCGGCGATGCTCACGGCCTGCGGTCTTGCGATGAGGAAGCGCTCATGACCATCGAGATCAATCTGCTTTCCTGGCGTGAAGACCGGCGTGAGAAGCGCAGCAAGCGCTTCATGGGCATACTGGCGCTGGCGGCTGTCATCGGTATCGGTGGCGGCTATGGCATGAGCGAGTATTACCAGAGCCAGCTCGAGGCGCAGCAGCAGCGGCATGCCTTCATCGAGAAGGAAATGGCCCGCCTCAATCGTGACATCAAGGAAGTCGAGGACATCGAGGCGCGCCGCACCCAGATGCTCGACCAGATAGAGCTGATCCGCAGTCTGCAGTTCTCGCGTCCGGAAACGGTACGGGTCTTCAATCAGCTGGTGACGTCTCTGGTGGACGGCGCCTGGTATCAGAGCATCAGTCGCAGCGGGCGCCAGCTCAAGGCGAATGGCACGGCGGAAAGCACGCGTCAGGTCTCGGGCCTGATGCGCGCCATTGCCCTGTCGGATTCCTTCGGCACCCCGACGCTCTCCGACGTGCAGAGCAATGACGACGATCAGCGCAGCTTCAATATCATGATTCCGGAGCGCCCGACGGGGTCGGCGCTGAGCGCTGCCGATGCGGAAAATGACAAGAAAGGAGGTCGGCGATGAGTTTCATCGATGCTGAAATCCGCCGCCTCAAGTCGACGGATTTTCGTGATCTTGACCTGAAGGAAGCCGGCATCTGGCCGGTCACGCTGCAGGCCGTGCTCGCGCTCATCGTGCTGGGCGCCCTGTTCTGGGCGTCCCATTGGTTTCTTGCCGCGCCCAAGGCGGAAGACCTCGAGCATCTGCGTGCCCAGGAAAGTCAGCTGCTCCAGCAGTTCGAGAGCAAGGCATTCAAGGCCGCCAACCTGCCGGCCATGCGCGAGCAGATGGTGGAGCTGGAGTCCCGCATGGGGCAGCTGCTGGAAATGCTGCCCACCGACGCGGAAGTCCCGGCGCTGCTGGATGACATCAGCGAGACGGCGATCAACAACCAGCTGGCGGTCGAGTACATTCGTCTGAAGCCGGCGGAGAATCGCAACTTCTACGTCGAACAACCTTTCGATATCAAGGTGCGCGGCGACTATCATCGTATCGCCGCCTTCATTTCCGGTGTCGCGGGGCTTTCACGCATCGTGACGCTGCATGATTTCGTGCTGACGCCGGTCGCCAACAGCGATGATCTCGAGCTTTCGCTGCTGGCCAAGACCTACAATTATCGCCAGACCCCGGCAACGTCAGGAGGCAAGCAATGAGCCTGATGATACGTCGAAACACCGTGATGGGAAGTGCGTTGCTGGTCACTCTGCTGGCGGGTTGTGGAGATCCGCAGCTGGGCGCGCTGGAAGGGGAGCTCGAGTCCTTGAGGGGGCGTCCTTCCGGCAAGGTGCAGGAGTTGCCGCCGCAACCCGAGTATCATCCCGTCACCTATGACATGGCGGATGCGCGCAGTCCTTTCCAGTCACGCCTGCCGGAGCCCGAAGAGGAGCTGACGGCCGTCGACAACGGTGTGCGACCGGACCTCGATCGCCCTCGTGAACCACTGGAAGCCTGGCCGATGGAGCAGCTCAGCATGGTCGGGACGCTGGATGTCGATGGCGCGCGTTCGGCGTTGATTCTGACGCCTGAGCAGGAAGTGCAGCGTGTGCGGGTCGGCAACCACATGGGCAGCAACTTCGGCAGGATCACCCGTATCGGTGATACGCAGATCGATATGGTGGAAATCGTGCCCAATGGTCAGGGCGGTTGGATAGAGCGGTCTCGCGCCATGGCGCTGAAAGAGCCCGTGTCGCAAGGTGGTTGAGATCACTGGCGTTGGCAGTAGCCATATTGTCACGGAAGACGAACGGTCGACCCGCAAGAGTTGGCGACCGACACCATAACGCTTCGATAAGAATAAGGCGCGATCAGCCCGACGGTTGAACGGAGCCACGGCGAGACAGGGGACTAGGGAACATGACGCGATTGCAACGAATGAGTCTGCTGGGGCTGGCGGCAGTCGGTAGCCTGATGGCGAATGTGGCGATGGCTGCGTCGTCGCTGCAGGACCTCAACTTCACCGCCCTCGGGGGTGACCGTATGGAGCTCAAGCTCGACTTCGTCGGCGGAGTGCCGGAGGTCAAGGGCTACCGTATCGAGACGCCGCCGCGCATCACCATCGACCTCCTGGATACCAGCAGTCAGCTCGACAAGCGTCGCTTCGACCTGGGGCTCAGCGGCGTGGACGAACTGGTGGCGCTGGAGGCCGGCTCGCGCACGCGTCTGGTCATGAAGCTCAACCAGTCCAAGCCGTATGTCACGCGCACCGAGGGCAACAGCCTCTACGTCATCATCGGCGAGCAGGGCGGTGCGCCGGGCGCTCAGCCTGCGGCTGCCTCCCAGGCGAACGCCGCCAACGTGCCGCCTGACAACCGTGCCCTGGAAGTGGCTAGCGAGCCGGCCGTCAGTGGCATCGATTTCCGTCGTGGCACGGACGGTGAAGGTCGCGTCGTGATCAACTTCAACCGCTCCAACGTCGAGTCACGCGTTACCGAGCGCGGGCGCAAGATCTACGTCGACATCAAGGGCGTGAAGCTGCCGCCGGAGATGAATCAGGTGCTGGATGTCGGCGATTTCGCCACGCCGGTGACGCGTATCGATCCGCAGCGTACCCGTGATGGCGTGCGCATGGTGGTGGATGCCAGTGGCTACTACACCCAGCTGGCCACTCAGGCAGGCAACGAGCTGGTGCTCGAGGTCAAGCCGCTGACGCGTGAAGAGCAGGCGGAGCGCATCAAGGACAAGTTCCCCTACACCGGCAAGAAGATCTCGCTCAACTTCCAGAACATCGAAGTGCGCTCCGTGCTGCAGATCATCGCTGACTTCACGGGGCTCAATCTGGTCGCCAGTGACAACGTCACCGGCAACGTGACCCTGAACCTGAAGGAAGTGCCCTGGGATCAGGCGCTGGATCTGGTGCTCAAGTCCAACGGTCTGGCCAGTCGTCGCATGGGCAACGTGCTGATGGTCGCGCCGGCGGAAGAGTTGGCGGCACTGGAGCGCAAGGAGCTCGAGGCGAACCAGCAGGTCAAGGAGCTGGCGCCGATGACCACCGAATACATCCAGGTGCGTTATGCCAAGGCGGCGGACCTGGCGGCGTTGCTGCGCGGTGAAGGCGGTATCGGTCTGCTGTCCGAGCGGGGCCGCGTGATGGTCGATGAGCGCACCAACACCATGCTGATCCAGGACACTCGCGATACGCTCGAGTCCATTCGCGGCACGCTGGAATATCTCGATATCCCGGTGCGTCAGGTGCAGATCGAGGCGCGCATCGTCATCGCGCGTAGCAGCGTGTCCAGCGAGATCGGTGTCAATTGGGGGCTTTCCAACAGCAGCAACGGCAAGTTCGGTCTGGAAGGCGCATCGACCGGTACGACCAGTGATGGCGGCCTGAGTGTCAATCTCGGCGATGACAGTGATCCGGGCAGCACCTTCAGCTTCGGTTACCTGTCCGGCGATATCCTGCTGGACCTGGAGCTCTCGGCGCTGGAAAGCGAAGGCAAGAGCCAGACCATCTCCCAGCCCAAGATCATCACCGCCAACCAGAAGAAGGCCGTCATCAAGCAGGGTCAGGAAATTCCCTACGAGGAGGCGACCTCCAGCGGTGCGACCAACATCGAGTTCAAGGAAGCGGTGCTGGCATTGGAAGTGACGCCGCAGATCACGCCTGACAACCGCATCATCATGGATCTGTTGATCAACAATGACGATGTCTCCGATGACAGCTTCAATGGCGAACCGGCCATCGATACCAATGAAATCGAGACGCAGGTGCTGGTCAATGATGGCGAAACCGTGGTGCTGGGTGGCATTCTGACCTCCGAGCAGATTCGCAGCGTCTTCAAGACGCCCTTCCTCGGGGACCTGCCGGTGATCGGGAATCTGTTCCGCTATACCGAAGAGTCCAACGAGAAGGTAGAATTGCTGGTATTCATTACCCCGAAGATCATCGAGGACGGCCTGGCGGTGCGCTGATGCATGTGATTCCCAACGTATTCCTTGTCGGCCCCATGGGGGCCGGCAAGAGCACTATCGGCCGCCTGCTGGCGGCCGACTTGCATCGTGAATTTTGCGATAGCGACCATGTGATTGAAGACCGCTGCGGAGCCAGCATTCCGTGGATTTTCGACGTCGAGGGCGAGTCCGGCTTTCGTGAACGTGAGCAGGCTGTCATCGATGAGCTGACCTCGCTCAAGGAAGTCGTGATGGCCACCGGTGGTGGCGCCATCATGGCGGAGGCCAATCGGCGCGTACTGCGCGAACGCGGCACTGTCGTGTATCTCTACGCGCCTGTCGAACAGCAGCTCAAGCGAGCCGGCCGTGATCGCAATCGTCCGCTGTTGCAGCAGGATGACCCCGGGCGGGTGCTCAAGCGCCTGTTCGAGTTGCGTGACCCGCTCTACCGCGAGACGGCCGATATCATCGTGCGTACCGATCGGCGCAGTCCTCGGGCGGTCACCAACGAGATCCGTCGCCGCATCAAGGCGCTGGCGGACCCGTTGCACGCCCCTGGCTAGTCTCATCAGCGGCTGGCGGCCCTTGCGGGCGTCAGTCGCTGTCATCTGTTTCGCCCAAGGAGAATTCTGATGTCCCTGGCACCTGCTCATCGTCTTGATGTCGCGCTCGGCGAGCGTAGTTACCCCATTCATATCGGGCCGGGCCTGACCGCACGTGGTGATCTGATTCGTGAGCACCTTGCGGGGCGTCAGGTGATGATCGTCACCAACACCGTGGTGGCACCGCTGTATCTGGACGCACTGAAGGCCTCGTTGGGCGAGGGACTCGATATCCGCGAGGTCATTCTCGACGACGGTGAGCAGACCAAGCACATGGCCAGCATCGGTCTGATCTGGGATGCCCTGCTCGAGGCCGGCTTCAATCGCCGCTGTACCTTGATCGCCCTCGGTGGCGGTGTGATCGGTGACATGACCGGCTTCGCGGCGGCCTGCTATCAGCGGGGCGCGGCCTTCATCCAGGTGCCGACCACGCTGCTGTCGCAGGTGGATTCCTCGGTGGGCGGCAAGACCGGCGTCAACCATCCGCGTGGCAAGAACATGCTGGGCGCCTTCTGGCAGCCGCGTCTGGTGCTGATCGATACCGCAAGCCTCAAGACATTGCCGCAGCGTGAGCTGTCAGCGGGCATGGCCGAGGTCATCAAGTATGGTCTGCTGTGGGATGAAAGCTTCCTGAGCTGGCTGGAAGACAACATGACGGCCTTGATGGCGCTGGACGAGACCCTGCTCGGTGAAGCCATTCGCCGCAGCTGTGCCATCAAGGCGGATGTCGTGGCGCAGGATGAGACCGAGCAGGGCGTGCGTGCGCTGCTCAATCTGGGTCACACCTTCGGGCATGCCATCGAGACGGACCAGGGCTATGGCGTCTGGCTGCACGGCGAAGCCGTCGGCACCGGCATGCTGATGGCGGCCGAGCTTTCGGCGCGCATGGGCTGGCTGTCGAGTGCGGATGTGGAGCGTGTCTCGCACATCATTGCCAAGGCGGGCCTGCCGCTGGCGGCTCCGGAAGGCATGGGCGTCGAGGACTTCCTCAAGCACATGCAGCTGGACAAGAAGAATGTCGATGGCCGTCTGCGCCTGATCCTGCTTGAGCGTATCGGCCGAGCGGTGATTACCGAAGAGGCGCCAGCCGGTGTGCTGGCCGACATGCTGGAGCACTGGCCGCGCAGCTCTCGCTGACATCCCGGCCAGCCATCGGCTGGTTCATGGGCGCTGCACGATCACGCAAGCCGTCACCCTCTGGGTGGCGGCTTTTCTTTTGGCGGCTTTTCTTTTGGCGGCTTTTCTTTTGGCGGGTGACAGCGTGCCGTGACGGAGTCATTGGTGGAGCGTGATTCCTGAATTGGTATGCCGTATGCGTAATCGGTATGGGGTAAATCGTATAAAAACGCTGTTTTTTATTTAACCAATACTAAAGTTGCAAGGCGAAATTCATGAGGCATGTCTACCCGCTAAGCGCTTGAGCCTACAGGGTTTTTTGGTTGGAGGTTCTTCTAACCTTCGGTTTTGTCAGGTTTTTTTGGTCGATGGGCGACCTGTGGAGAATTGCGCAGGCGGGAAGCTGGGGGATATGCTCGAGGGAAATCTGGCGTCGTGTAGCGACACTGATGGCGCCACTATCGGCAGGTATAAAAATAAAGATAACCGATAACTATAACCGGGAAAATGCTTGAAAAAAAGCATCTGGACACATGATTTCTCCGTGAGGCACGCCCCATGAACAAAGGTCTCCACCATCCGGGAGAGTTCCGCGACAACTGCGGCTTCGGTCTGATCGCCCATATGGAAGGGCAGGCGAGCCACGAACTGCTGCAGACCGCCATTGAATCCCTGACCTGCATGACCCACCGTGGCGGGATTGCCGCTGATGGCAAGACCGGCGATGGCTGTGGCCTGCTGCTCAAGATGCCGGACGGCTTCATGCGCCAGATCGCTCGAGAAACCCTCGGGCTGGAACTGGGCGCCCGTTATGCCGTCGGCACGCTTTTCCTGCCTGATGATGATGCGCGTGAACAGTCCGCGCGTGACGCCTTCGAGTCGGCGCTGAGCGCGCGCAATCTCGAGGTGCTAGGCTGGCGCGACATGCCGGTAGATGACAGCGTGTGCGGCCCGATGGCCCGCGACTGCCTGCCGCGCATCCGTCAGGTCTTCGTCGGTGCCGCCGACGAGCGCACCGACATCGCCTTCAATGTCGATCTGTTCATGGCGCGCCGTTATGCCGAGCAGGCGCTGAAGAGTGAAGAGGACTTCTACGTCTGCTCGCTCTCCGGCAAGGTCATCTCCTTCAAGGGTCTGGTGATGCCGGAAGATCTTCCGCGCTTCTACAAGGACCTGGGCGACCCGCGCCTCGAGACCGCGATCTGTGTCTTCCACCAGCGCTTCTCGACCAACACCGCGCCGCGCTGGCCGCTGGCCCAGCCGTTCCGCTTCCTCGCCCACAATGGCGAGATCAACACCATCGAGGCCAACCGCGGCTGGGCCAACGCGCGCAAGGAAAACTTCGTCTCCGAGCAGCTGCCCGAGATCGCCGAGCTGGACGAGATCGTCAACACTGTCGGCTCCGATTCCTCCAGCATGGACAACATGCTGGAAGTCCTGCTGACCGGTGGCATGGATATCTATCGCGCCATCCGCATGATGGTGCCGCCGGCATGGCAGAACGTCGAGCAGATGGACTCCGATCTGCGTGCCTTCTACGAATACAACTCCATGCACATGGAGGCCTGGGACGGCCCGGCGGGCATCGTGCTCACCGACGGTCGCCACGCCGTGTGCATGCTGGACCGCAACGGCCTGCGTCCGGCACGTTGGGTCATCACGCGCAATGGTTTCATCACCCTGGCCTCCGAGATCGGCACCTACGATTACAAGCCGGAAGATGTCGTCGCCAAGGGGCGCGTCGGGCCGGGGCAGGTGCTGGGCGTCGATACCGAGACCGGTGAAGTGCTGCACACCGATCAGGTCAGTGAGCGCCTCAAGGGCGCGCATCCCTACAAGCGCTGGCTGCGTGAGAACGCCAACTATCTCGAGTCTGCACTGACCGAGCTGGCGCGCTTCCAGCCGATGGATGCCGATCAGCTGGACGTCTACCAGAAGATGTTCCAGGTCAGCTTCGAGGAGCGCGATCAGCTGCTGCGCCCGCTGGCCGAGAGCGGTCAGGAGGCGGTCGGCTCGATGGGCGATGACACGCCGATGGCCGTGCTGTCGCGCCAGAACCGCGTGCTGACCGACTACTTCCGCCAGAAGTTCGCCCAGGTCACCAACCCGCCGATCGATCCGCTGCGCGAAGCGATCGTGATGTCGCTGGAGACCTGCTGTGGCGCCGAGCTCAACATCTTCGACGCGACGCCGGAACACGCGCATCGCCTGATCCTGACCACGCCGGTGCTGTCACCGCGCAAGTTCAATGCGCTGGTCAATCACGAAGATCCGGCCTTCACCTCGCAGACGCTCAAGCTGCACTACGATCCGGCGCAGGACTCCCTCAAGCAGGCGCTCAAGGGCCTCTGTCAGCAGGCCGAGGAAGCGGCGCGCAATGGCAAGGTGATCCTGGTACTCAGCGACTGTGGCTTGAAGAAGGGGCAGCTGCCGATCCACGCCGCTCTGGCGACCGGCGCCATCCATCATCACCTCGGTGCACTGGCCCTGCGCCCGCGCGTCAACCTGGTGATCGAGACCGGCTATGCGCGTGACGCGCACCAGATGGCAGTGCTGTTCGGGGTGGGCGCCACGGCGGTCTACCCGTACCTTGCCTATCAGGTGATGGCTGACATGCATCGCACCGGCGAGCTGTCCGGCAACCCGGCTGATGCCCGCGAGAACTATCGCAAGGGCATGCAGAAGGGCCTCTACAAGATCCTGTCCAAGATGGGCATCTCGCACATCGGCTCCTACCGTGGCTCGCAGCTGTTCGAGGCGGTCGGTCTCAACAGTGAAGTCATGGACATGTGCTTCACCGGCATGGCTTCGCGCATCGAAGGCGCCGGTTTCGCAGAGCTGCAGATGCAGCAGGAGCTGCTGGCCCGTGAAGCCTGGCTGCCGCGCAAGCGCATCAAGCAGGGCGGGCTGGTCAAGTACGTGCATGGCGGTGAATACCACGCCTACAACCCGGATGTGGTGGTGAAGCTGCAGCAGGCCGTGCAGCAGGGTGACTACGGCAAGTGGAAGGAATTCGCGCGCCTGGTCAACGAGCGCCCGGTGGCGACCATTCGTGACCTGCTGACCCTCAAGCCGGTCGCCGAGCCGCTGCCGATCGAGGAAGTCGAGTCCGTCGAGTCACTGCTGCCGCGCTTCGACAGCGCCGGCATGTCGCTTGGCGCACTGTCTCCCGAGGCACATGAAGCGCTGGCCCAGGCCATGAACGAGGCCGGTGGGCGCTCCAACTCCGGTGAGGGTGGTGAAGACCCGGCGCGTTACGGCACCGTGCGCTCCTCCAAGATCAAGCAGATCGCCTCCGGTCGCTTCGGTGTCACACCGGCGTACCTGGTCAATGCCGAGGTACTGCAGATCAAGGTCGCCCAGGGCGCCAAGCCCGGTGAGGGCGGTCAGCTGCCGGGCGGCAAGGTCAACGACCTGATCGCACGTCTGCGCTACGCCGTGCCGGGGGTGACATTGATCTCGCCGCCGCCGCACCACGATATCTATTCCATCGAGGATCTGGCGCAGCTGATCTTCGATCTCAAGCAGGTCAATCCGTCGGCGCAGGTCTCGGTCAAGCTGGTCTCCGAGCCGGGGATCGGCACCATCGCCACCGGTGTCGCCAAGGCGTATGCCGACCTGATTACCGTCTCCGGCTATGACGGTGGCACTGCGGCCAGCCCGATCACCTCGATCAAGCACGCCGGTTCCCCGTGGGAACTGGGGCTGCCCGAGGTGCATCAGGCGCTGCGCATCAACCAGCTGCGGCACAAGATCCGTCTGCAGACGGATGGTGGCCTCAAGACCGGCCTGGACGTGGTCAAGGCCGCGATCCTGGGTGCCGAGAGCTTCGGCTTCGGTACCGCGCCGATGGTCGCGCTGGGCTGCAAGTACCTGCGCATCTGCCACCTGAACAACTGTGCCACCGGTGTCGCGACCCAGCACCAGGCGCTGCGTGACGAGCATTTCCGCGGCACCGTCGAGATGGTCAAGCACTACTTCCGCTTCATCGCCGAGGAAGTACGCGAGCTGATGGCACTGCTGGGCGTGCGTCAGATCACCGACCTGATCGGTCGTACCGATCTGCTCGAAGTGCTGGAAGGCGAGACCAACGCGCAGCGTCGTCTCGACCTCACGCCGTTGCTGGGCAATGACTTCGTGCCCAAGGACGCGCCGCAGTTCTGCCAGGTCAGCCGTAACGAGCCGCATGACCCCGGTGCCAAGAACCTCGAGATGCTGGCCGCGATGGAGTCGGCGATCGACAGCCGCAGCGGTGGCGAGTTCAGCTTCCATGTCACCAACTGCGATCGCTCGGTGGGTGCGCGTGTCTCGGGTGAAATCGCCAAGCGCTATGGCGAGGCTGGGCTGGCAGGCTCGCCGCTCAAGGTCAGCCTGACCGGTGTGGCAGGCCAGAGCTTCGGTGTCTGGAACGCGCACGGACTCGAGATGCATCTGGAAGGCGACGCCAACGACTATGTCGGCAAGGGCATGAACGGCGGCAAGCTGACCATCGTGCCGCCGCGTGGTTCGCGCTTCGAGAGCCACAAGACCGCCATCATCGGCAACACCTGCCTGTACGGCGCGACCGGTGGCAGACTGTATGCCGCGGGCACCGCCGGCGAGCGCTTCGGGGTGCGCAACTCCGGTGCGCACGCCGTGATCGAAGGCGCGGGTGACCACTGCTGTGAGTACATGACCGGCGGTCTGGTGTGCGTGCTGGGCGAGACAGGCGTCAACTTCGGTGCGGGCATGACCGGCGGCTTCGCCTACGTGCTGGACGAGAATCGCGACTTCGTCGACAAGTACAACCACGAGCTGGTGGAAATCCACCGCATCAATACCGAAGCCATGGAGGCCTACCGTCGCCATCTGCGCGAAGTCATCGAGGAATATGTGGCCGAGACCGGCTCCGAGCGCGGGCGCGACATCCTGCGTGATTTCCCTGACTTCGTGCGTCACTTCTGGTTGGTCAAGCCGAAGGCGGCAAGCCTCAACGGCTTGCTGGACCAGTCACGGCGTCAGCCGGAGTGATCGCATCCCTCACTCCAGCATGCCTCGGGTGAGGGCCCGCACCGCGACGGTGCCCGGATTTTGAAGGAGGATTCATCATGGCCAATCAGCTCGCCAACGACTTCCAGTTCATCGATGTGGGTCGTCAGGACCCGCAGAAGAAAGATGCTCGCGTGCGCGCACGTGAGTTCAACGAGATCTATGCCGAGTTCAAGCCGGTAGAAGCCGCCAGCCAGGCACATCGCTGCCTGGGCTGTGGCAACCCCTACTGTGAGTGGAAGTGCCCGGTACACAACTACATTCCCAACTGGCTGAAGCTGGTCTCCGAGGGCAATATCCTCGAGGCCGCCGAGCTTTCGCACCAGACCAACTCGCTGCCGGAAGTCTGTGGTCGCGTCTGCCCGCAGGACCGTCTCTGCGAGGGCGACTGCACCCTGAATGACGGCTTCGGTGCCGTCACCATCGGCTCGGTGGAGAAGTACATCACCGACACCGCCTTCGCGATGGGCTGGCGCCCCGACATGTCCAAGGTCAGCTGGACCGACAAGCGCGTCGCCATCATCGGTGCAGGCCCGGCGGGTCTCGGTGCCGCCGATATCCTGGTGCGCAATGGCGTGCGTCCGGTGATCTATGATCGCCATCCGGAAATCGGCGGTCTGCTGACCTTCGGTATCCCGGAGTTCAAGCTCGAGAAGGGCGTGATGACGCGTCGCCGCGAGATCTTCGAAGAGATGGGCATGGAGTTCCGTCTCAACGTCGAGGTCGGGCGTGATGTGACCTTCGATGCGCTGCTCGAGGAATACGATGCCGTCTTCCTCGGTATGGGTACCTACAACGCCATGAGTGGCGGCTTCCCGGGCGAGGATCTGCCGGGCGTGCACAAGGCGCTCGACTTTCTGATCGCCAACGTCAATCACTGCCTGGGCTTCGAGAAGGACCCGGCGGATTACGTCTCCATGGAAGGCAAGAAGGTCGTGGTGCTCGGCGGTGGTGATACCGCGATGGACTGCAACCGCACCTCCATCCGCCAGGGCGCGGAAAGCGTGACCTGTGCCTACCGTCGTGACGAGGCCAACATGCCGGGCTCACGCCGTGAGGTGACCAATGCTCGCGAAGAGGGCGTCGATTTCCTCTTCAACCGTCAGCCGGTGGCAGTGGTCGGCGATGGCAAGGTCGAAGGCGTCAAGGTCGTGCGCACCCGTCTGGGTGAGCCGGATGCCAATGGCCGTCAGCGTCCGGAAGTGGTGCCGGGCTCTGAAGAGATTCTGCCGGCGGATGCCGTGGTCGTGGCCTTCGGCTTCCAGGCAAGCCCTGCGCCGTGGTTCGCCGACTTCGACATCGCCGTCGATGAGCGTGGCCGCATCGCGACCAGCGCCGAGCGTCATGCCTTCCAGACCACCAACGCCAAGGTGTTCGCTGGCGGTGACATGGTGCGCGGCTCCGATCTGGTGGTGACCGCCATCGATGAAGGTCGCCGTGCCGCTGAAGGGATTCTTGATTTCCTGGAAGTGTAAAGGTCATGTGACGTCACGCATCAGGCCCGCCACGGCGGGTCTGATGCGTTATGGCGGGTGCATCGGATGGCGACGCGAGATGGGCAGGTGGTGGCATTCAAATTGAGCCGGAGCAGCCTTTCCGCTAGACTGGCGACCCATCCTGATCCGTTCCCCCGGATCTCTCCTACAGCTCACGTTTTCGGCAGGTTTCCATGACACGATTTATCTTCGTGACGGGCGGCGTTGTGTCCTCGCTTGGCAAGGGCATCGCATCCGCTTCGCTGGCGGCTATTCTCGAGGCCCGTGGCCTCAAGGTCACCATCCTCAAGCTGGATCCGTACATCAACGTCGATCCGGGCACCATGAGCCCGTTCCAGCACGGCGAAGTCTTTGTCACCGAAGATGGCGCGGAAACCGACCTCGACCTCGGTCACTACGAGCGTTTCATCCGCTCGCGCATGACCCAGGGCAACAACTTCACTACCGGTCGCGTCTACGAGCACGTGCTGCGCAAGGAGCGCCGCGGTGACTACCTCGGCGGAACGGTGCAGGTCATCCCGCACATCACCGACGAGATCAAGCGTCGCGTGATCGCCGGCGGTGAAGGCTATGACGTCGCACTGGTCGAGATCGGCGGTACCGTGGGTGACATCGAGTCGCTGCCGTTCCTGGAGTCCATCCGTCAGCTGCGTGCGCAGCTGGGTGGCGAGCGTGCACTCTTCATGCACCTGACGCTGGTGCCGTACATCAAGACGGCTGGCGAGACCAAGACCAAGCCGACCCAGCACAGCGTCAAGGAGCTGCGCTCCATCGGTATCCAGCCGGATATCCTGATCTGCCGCAGCGAAGTCGAGATCGAGGAAAGCGAGCGTCGCAAGATCTCGCTGTTCACCAACGTCGAAGAGCGTGCCGTCGTCTCCCTGCAGGATGCCGACACCATCTATCGCATTCCGTTGATGCTCCACGAAGCCGGCCTCGATGAGATCGTCTGCGACAAGTTCCGCCTGGAGGCCAAAGAGGCCGACATGTCCGAGTGGGTCGCGGTGCTCGACGCCAAGCTCAACCCGCTCAAGACCATCAACATCGCGATGGTCGGCAAGTACATGGAGCTGCTCGACGCCTACAAGTCGCTGAACGAGGCGCTGATCCACGCCGGTATCCAGGGGCGTGTGAAGGTCAACGTCGACTTCATCGACTCCGAGGAGATCGAGCGCAACGGCACCGACCGTCTGATCGGCAAGGACGCGGTGCTGGTGCCGGGCGGCTTCGGCGAGCGTGGCGTGGAAGGCAAGATCGCCACTGCGCGCTTCGCGCGTGAGAACAAGGTGCCGTATCTGGGCATCTGCCTGGGCATGCAGGTTGCCGTCATCGAGTTCGCGCGTAACGTGGCGGGCTGGAGCGATGCCAACTCTACCGAGTTCACCCATGACACCCAGCACCCGGTGGTCGGTCTGATCACCGAGTGGCTGACGCCGGAAGGCAAGATCGAGACCCGCGACGCGGCGTCTGATCTGGGCGGCACCATGCGTCTCGGCGGCCAGGCCTGCAGCCTGCTCAACGGCTCCAAGGCGCATCAGGCCTATGGCAGCGACGAGATCGTCGAGCGTCACCGTCACCGCTATGAGGTCAACGACCAGTTCGTGCCGGCCCTGGAAGAAGCTGGCCTGATCTTCTCCGGTCGCAGCGTCGACAACTCGCTGGTCGAGATGGTCGAGCTGCCGGATCACCCGTGGTTCGTGGCATGTCAGTTCCACCCGGAATTCACCTCCACGCCGCGTGATGGCCATCCGCTGTTCACCGGCTTCGTGAATGCCGCGCTCAATCACAAGGCGGCGCGTACTCGCGGCGAGTGATAGGGTGTTGAGCGGGCGCCACCTCGGGTGGCGCCCGTAGGTCTTCTCCGCGGTGGTTGCATGTCTTGATGTTCGCCAGAGCATCCTCAGGCAGACTGCCGATGGACAACGATTTGATGGACGGTGCAGAGATGAGCAACGAACAACGCGTAATCGAATTTGCGGGTCTGCAAGTCGCCAACGATCGTCCGATGACGCTTTTCGGTGGCATGAACGTGCTCGAATCGCGGGAGCTGGCGCTGGAAGTCGCCGAGCAGTATGTCGAAGTGACGACACGCCTGGGCATGCCTTACGTCTTCAAGGCCAGCTTCGACAAGGCCAATCGCAGCTCCATGCACTCCTACCGTGGTCCCGGGGTGGAGAAGGGGCTCGAGATTCTGGCCGAGATCAAGTCGCGCTTCGGTGTGCCGATCATCACGGACGTGCATGAGCCACATCAGGCGGCAGCCGTGGCGGAAGTGGCCGATGTCATCCAGCTGCCGGCCTTCCTGGCGCGGCAGACGGACCTGGTCGTGGCCATGGCGCGCACCGGCGCCGTCATCAACGTCAAGAAGCCGCAGTTCCTCGCGCCGCACGAGATGCGCCATATCGTCGCCAAGTGCGGTGAAGCGGGCAATGACCGGATTCTGCTGTGCGAGCGTGGCTCCAGCTTCGGTTACAACAACCTGGTGGTCGACATGCTCGGCATGGCCGAGATGAAGGATAGCGGCCTGCCGGTATTGTTCGATGTCACCCACTCGCTGCAGCGCCCGGGCGGGCGAGCCGATTCCGCTGGCGGGCGTCGTGAGCAGGTCTTCGATCTGGCACGCTCCGGTGTCGCATTGGGACTGGCGGGTCTGTTCCTCGAGGCTCATCCGGACCCGGACAACGCCAAGTGTGACGGCCCCTGCGCCTTGCCGCTGGACCAGCTCGAACCCTTCCTGCGCCAGCTGCAATCGCTGGATGCGCTGGTCAAGGGCTTCGCGCCGCTGGACATTCGTTGAGCAGGACTACTGGCCGTTCACCCCTGTGTGAGCGGCCTTTTTGCACTATGGGCAAGATGCCCGTCGTGGTGTTTCAATCCCCCGTGTAGAGGACGACACAAGATGGCCAATATCGTCGAAATCCGCGCCCTTGAGGTGCTCGATTCCCGTGGTAACCCGACCGTACAGGCCGAGGTCGTGCTGGAAGGTGGCCAACGCGCCAGTGCCTGCGCTCCTTCCGGTGCCTCCACCGGTTCGCGTGAAGCGCTGGAATTGCGTGATGGCGACAAGAGCCGTTATCTGGGCAAGGGCGTGCTGAAGGCAGTCGAAGCCGTCAATGGCGCGATCCGCGAGCGCCTCGTGGGCATGGATGCACTCGACCAGCGCGCGCTGGACGATGCCATGCTGGCGCTTGACGGTACCGAGAACAAGGAATCGCTGGGTGCCAACGCGATTCTTGCCGTCTCTCTGGCGGCTGCCAAGGCGGCAGCCCAGGCCAAGGGCATCGAGCTCTACGCTCATATCGCTGAGCTCTACGGCCAGCCGGGCCAGTACTCCATGCCGGTGCCGATGATGAACATCATCAACGGCGGTGAGCATGCCGACAACAATGTCGACATCCAGGAGTTCATGGTCCAGCCGGTCGGCGCGCCGACCTTCCGTGAAGCACTGCGCACCGGCGCCGAGATCTTCCACGCGCTGAAGAAGGTGCTGCAGGGTCGCGAGCTGAGCACCTCCGTGGGCGATGAAGGTGGCTTTGCACCGAACCTGGCGTCCAACTCCGAAGCACTGGCCGTCATCAAGCAGGCCGTCAGCGATGCAGGCTACACCCTGGGCACCGATGTGACCCTGGCGCTGGATTGCGCGTCTTCCGAGTTCTACAAGGACGGTCAGTACAACCTGTCCGGCGAAGGCAAGAGCTTCGACGCACGTGGTTTCGTCGACTATCTGGCCGGCCTGGCCGCGGAATATCCGATCGTCTCCATCGAAGACGGCATGGATGAGTCCGACTGGGAAGGCTGGAAGATGCTGACCGACGAGCTGGGCGACAAGGTGCAGCTGGTCGGCGACGATTTGTTCGTCACCAACACGCGCATCCTGAGCCGTGGTATCGATGAAGGCATCGGCAACTCCATCCTGATCAAGTTCAACCAGATCGGCTCGCTGTCCGAGACCCTGGATGCGATCAAGATGGCGCAGGCTGCCGGCTTCACCGCGGTCATCTCCCACCGCAGTGGCGAGACCGAAGATACCACCATCGCCGACCTCGCCGTCGGTACCTGTGCTGGCCAGATCAAGACCGGCTCTCTGTGCCGCTCTGACCGTGTCGCCAAGTACAACCGTCTGCTGGTGATCGAGCAGCAGCTGGGTGACGTGGCTTACAACGGCCTGAAAGAGATCAAGGGTCAGTAATCGCCTGTGATGTGAGGGGCTCAGCGCCCAGCATCGCAGAGGTAACTTGCAACGGGGTCGTGCCTTCTGGCACGGCCCCGTTGTGCATTGCAGGCGATGATTGAGTGCGTTTGAGGGGGAGGCAGGAAACAGGCCGCTTTCAGGCACTGATTTCGTGTAAGCCATCTCTTACAAATCCCGCAGGACAATCGAGACACTGGCTGCGAGTTGCCTGCGGATATAAACGTATGTTCTTCGGTATCTATTTGATTTTATTGAATATATTTTCTTTGACGGCCTGTTCAGGTATAGCGGGTTAAGCGGTTTGGCTAGTTGCCTCGCCGGCGAATGCTGCCCAGAATGGCTGCATGGACGTGAGGGTGCGGCGGGACACCGCAGTCTCGGCAGGATGCCAACGGGATGATCAGAAAAGACTTGATGGCGAGACAGGACGTTTCGCCCCGCTGAGCAGGACGCTCGGCGGAAAAGGACCTGACATGGACGTCGGTAGCAGAGAGCTGCATATCTTCGCTTGAAGGAGTCAGGCGAGAGATGCCAGGGAAGCAAGGATAGCGGGCATGACACCGGAGTGTGTCAGGATCAGGATGATCCGTTGGCGATGGGAAGCGCCACACAGGCAGGAAGCACGATAACGACACGGAGTGTCGAAGAGCCCCAGGCTCCGATATGCAGTCAGGAAGCTTGCCCTTCACAGGAAGTGACGGATGACGGGACATCATCCGCGTCAGGAATGATGGGGCAGACAGCGGCAGCATCAAGTGGCAGGAAGCCACGACAAGGATGGTCGGACAAGGAATGTCGTGAGGCTGTCAGCTGCACAGGAGGGAGCGGTACAGGCAGGACGCCGGGCAATGCATGGGCAGGACAGCAGGACAGGCAAATATCTGCACTAACGGGCATTGCGGTGGGACAGCTGCGCGAGCAGTGCTGCAATGCCCGCCACGCGTGACGGTGCGCCCCGAATGACAGGATGTCGTGAAGGGCAGGGACAGCACTCAGGAGTGCGATCCAGGATGGATCGACAGGGACACGCTTGGAGCGGGCGACCTTACGGGGCCGCCCTTTTTTATGCCCGGATGTCAGGGGGCTGAGCTCCTGGCATGAGCTTGAGTCACCGACTTCAGGCACCGACTTTCGGTATCAGAGACAGAAACGGCAGCGGCTCCCGAGGGAATCGCTGCCGTTTCTGTCGTGAGAGCCGGGCTTGCCCGGTCAGGGCGGGCAAGCCACTTGCCACGTGAGATGCGGTTTGCTTGAGGGGCTTACTGCTCCAGATACTCAAGCTTGCCATCGACACCATCCCACTTCTCGGCGTCTTCCATGGCGTCCTTCTTCTCGCTGATGTTCGGCCAGACTTCGGCCAGATCGGCATTCAGCTCGATGAATTCCTTCTGGTTCTCCGGTACTTCATCTTCGGAGAAGATGGCTTCGGCGGGGCATTCCGGCTCACACAGCGCGCAGTCAATGCACTCATCCGGGTTGATCACCAGGAAGTTCGGGCCTTCGTAGAAGCAATCCACCGGGCAGACTTCCACGCAGTCGGTGTATTTGCAGCGAATGCAGTTCTCGGTGACGATGAATGCCATGCAGGTCTCCTGACGCGGATTGGCGTCTCTCTCGTAGGTCGTGGTCCAGGCGCCCACCATGTGTCGTCTCGGCGACATCATGGCCTTCAGGTTATAAGCGGCGCAGATGTTATAAGGCGTTATTCTAGTGGCGCTCTGCCGCCCCCGCAATCAGCAGGGGCGGATCGTTTTGGAATGGTGCTATGCCCGAAGGTTGCTGTCGAGCCTTGCCGCTCATTCTCGGGCCTTGCCACTCATTCTCGGGCCAGGCGCGCCAACGCTGGCTCGGTGTGACGGCGCTCAGCGCTGACGGTGCCATTCGTAGATCAGCTCCAGCGCTCGCTTGGGGCTCAGATCATCCGGGTCAAGACCATTGAGGGCCTCGACGACCGGATGCGGCGGTGCCGCGAACAGGTCATTCTGCTGCGGTACCGGCTGGCCCAGCGCATCCTCGCGTGCCACCTGCGGACGATCGACTTCCTGCTGCTCCAGGCTGGTCAGCTTCTCGCGTGCCCGCAGGATGACGCTCTGCGGCACCCCGGCCAGCTGGGCCACCTGCAGGCCATAGCTCTGGCTGGCAGGGCCTTCCTCGACGCGGTGCATGAAGACGATGCCATCGCCGTGCTCAGCGGCCGTCAGGTGCACGTTGGCGACGGCATCGGCATGCTCGGGCAGCGCCGTCATCTCGAAGTAATGGGTCGCGAACAGGGTGAAGGCACGCGTGCGCGCCAGATGCTCGGCGCTGGCCCATGCCAGTGACAGACCATCGAAGGTCGAGGTGCCGCGGCCGATTTCATCCATCAACACCAGGCTCTCGTCAGTGGCGTTGTGCAGGATGCTGGCGGTCTCGGTCATCTCGACCATGAAGGTCGAGCGTCCGCCGGCCAGGTCATCCGATGAGCCGATGCGCGTGAAGATGCGGTCCAGCGGGCCGATGCAGGCGCGCGATGCCGGCACGAAGCTGCCGGTATGTGCGAGTAGAGCGATCAGTGCCGTCTGGCGCATGTAGGTGGATTTACCGCCCATGTTGGGGCCGGTGATCACCAGCATGCGCCGCGCATCATCGAAGCGCACATCGTTGGGAACGAAGGGATGATCGCTGACATGTTCGACCACCGGGTGGCGTCCGCCTTCGATATCGATGCCCGGGGTCTCGCTGAGTTCGGGGCGCACGAAATCGAGCGCGGCGGCGCGATCGGCAAAGGCGGTCAGCACATCCAGTGACGCCAGCGCGCGGGCCGTCTGCTGCAGGCCATCCAGTTCGGTATTCAGATCATCCAGCAGGTGCTCATACAACAGCTTCTCGCGCGCCAGTGACTTGGACTTGGCGGACAGCGCCTTGTCCTCGAATTCCTTGAGCTCGGGGATGATGAAACGCTCGGCATTCTTGAGGGTCTGGCGACGGATGTATTCCGGCGGGGCCTCGGCCGATTGCGAGCGCGGCAGCTCGATGAAGTAGCCGTGCACGCGGTTGTAGCCGACCTTGAGGTTGCTCAGGCCGGTGCGCTCGCGCTCGCGGGTCTCTAGTGCGACCAGATACTGGCCGGCGTTCTCGGACAGGCCGCGATACTCGTCCAGCTCATCGTCGTAGCCATCGGCGATCACGCCACCATCGCGCAGCACCACCGGCGGATTCTCGACCAGCGCCTCGCTGAGCATCGCGGAAAGTGCCGGGAACAGGCGGATGGCATCGCGCAGGTCATCGATGGCGCTGCCTTTCTCGACGCTGGCGAGCACGGCGCGCAGCTCGGGCAGGGTGTTGAGGCCATCGCGCAGGCGTGCCATGTCACGGGGGCGAGCGCTGCGCAGCGCGACACGGGCGAGGATACGCTCCACATCGCCGATGCGCTTGAGCAGACCTTGCAGTTCGAAGGGATAGTCGCCATCCAGCAGACGTTGCACTGCCGCCTGGCGCTGGCCGATCTGGAGCTGATCGCGCAGCGGGCGGTTGAGCCAGCGCTTGAGCAGGCGTGAGCCCATCGCGGTCGCGGTGACATCCAGCACGCTGGCCAGCGTGTTGTCGCTGGTGCCGCCCAGGTTGGTATCGATCTCGAGGTTGCGACGGCTGGCGGCATCGATCACCACCGAGTCATCGCGGCTCTCGACGGCCAGCGCGGTCACGTGGGGCAGGCCGGTGCGCTGGGTGTCGCGAGCGTAGTCGAGCAAGGCGCCGGCTGCCGTGACGGCGCGCGTCAGGTGGCTGCAGCCGAAGCCGTTGAGGTCCTGGACGCCGAACTGATCGCACAGCAGGCGCAAGGCTGTCTCGTGATCGAAGTGCCAATCGCTCTGACGGGTCAGGCCCGGACGCGAGGACAGGCTGGCGGGGAGGGTACGGCTTTCGCCGACCATGACTTCGGCAGGCGACAGACGTTGGATCTCGGCCAGCAGCTCATCATCACCATTGACCTCGAGCACGCTGAAGCGACCGGAGGAGAGCTCGAGAGCGGCCAGGCCCCAGGTCTCGCCATCACGGTGCAGCGCCACCAGCAGGTTGTCGCGGCTGGCATCCAGCAGCGCCTCATCATGCAGTGTCCCCGGGGTGACGATACGCACGACCTTGCGCTCGACAGGCCCCTTGCTGGTCGCCGGGTCACCGATCTGCTCGCAGATGGCCACCGATTCGCCCATCTTGACCAGGCGTGCCAGATAGCCTTCGGCGCTGTGATAGGGCACCCCTGCCATGGGAATCGGTGAGCCGCCGGAGCTGCCGCGCGCCGTCAACGTGATATCGAGAAGTTGTGCTGCGCGCTTGGCGTCCTCATGAAACAGTTCATAGAAGTCGCCCATGCGATAGAACAGCAGCACGCCGGGGTGCTCGCGTTTGATCTTCATGTACTGCGTCATCATCGGCGTCATCTGGGGCGCGCTGTTCTTGGCCATGGCCATGGACTTCCTTGACTGCACTGCAATGGGAAAAAGCACACATGCGAGAGCACGGCATGCGGGATGCGCGATATTCTACGGACTGGCGCGGCCGGCTCCAATGCCTGTGATGTCTCATGCTCGCTGCCCTTTTCACCCGATGACCTCCACAAGGAGAAAGTTCGTGAGCCAATTGACTGGTACGACCCCTGAGGCTGCGTGCGCGAATGCCCTGGCTGAGCAGTTGCAGGCGCTGGCGGTCGCGCGCGGGGTGCGCGTCACCACCGCCGAGTCGTGCACCGGAGGCGGGGTGAGCGCGGCGATCACGGCGATTGCCGGCAGCTCCAGCTATTTCGATGCGGGCTACGTGACCTATTCCAATGCCACCAAGCAGCGCCTGTTGGGGGTCAGTGAGGCATCGCTTGAAGAGTTCGGTGCCGTCTCCGAGGCAGTCGTGTGCGAGATGGTGCGGGGCGCCTGTCGCGAAAGCGGCGCTGAGCTGGGGGTGGCGATCAGCGGTGTGGCCGGCCCCGGCGGGGGAAGTGACGAGAAGCCCGTCGGCACCGTATGGCTGGCGTGGGGGAGTGAGGCCCGCCAGCAGGCACGCTGCTGTCACTTTCCCGGCGACCGGCAGGCCGTGCGCGACGCCGCGGTGCGGGAGGCATTGCAGGGCTTGATCGAACGCGTGGAGGCCTTGCAGATCGGCACCGAACACGCGTGAGCCCGATGCAAGCCCCGCGTTGAGGGTGCTGCCTGAAAAAGCGCATCACCGGACTGGCAGAGTGACGCAACTTGCGGCATTATACTGTCCATGTATACAGGGTTTTGCCACGACACCTCAGCCGCTAGTCTGACGGTGTCTGCTCAGCTCTCAGTGACAGAATTCTCTATTCCAGGTGGCAGCCCGTGTGGCTCCGCCGTTCGACAGGAGGCCACATGGCAAAGGACGACAATCGTACCAAGGCGCTGAACGCGGCGCTGTCCCAGATCGAGCGCCAGTTCGGCAAGGGCGCCGTCATGCGCATGGGCGATGCCCCGCGTGTGGCCATCCCGTCGGTTTCCACCGGTTCTCTGGGGCTGGATATCGCACTCGGCATCGGCGGCCTGCCCTTCGGGCGCGTGGTCGAGATCTATGGCCCGGAATCCTCGGGCAAGACGACACTGACCCTCTCGGTCATCGCCCAGGCGCAGAAGCAGGGCAAGGTCTGTGCCTTCATCGATGCCGAGCACGCACTGGATCCGTCCTACGCCGAGAAGCTGGGCGTCAATCTGGACGAGATGCTGGTCTCCCAGCCGGACACCGGTGAGCAGGCGCTCGAGATCGTCGACATGCTGGTACGCTCCGGCGGTGTTGACGTCATCATCGTCGACTCCGTGGCGGCACTGACGCCGCGTGCCGAGATCGAAGGCGAGATGGGCGACTCCCACGTCGGCCTGCAGGCGCGTCTGATGTCCCAGGCACTGCGCAAGGTGACCGGTCACATCAAGAACGCCAACTGCATGGTGGTGTTCATCAACCAGATCCGCATGAAGATCGGCGTGATGTTCGGTAGCCCCGAAACCACGACTGGCGGTAACGCACTGAAGTTCTACTCCAGTGTGCGTCTGGATATCCGTCGTACCGGTTCCGTGAAGTCCGGTGATGAAGTCACCGGTAACGAGACCCGCGTCAAGGTCGTCAAGAACAAGGTCGCGCCGCCGTTCCGTCAGGCCGAGTTCCAGATTCTCTACGGCAAGGGCATCTATCACGCCGGTGAGGTGATCGACCTGGGCGTGCAGTGTGGTCTGGTCGGCAAGTCAGGCGCCTGGTACAGCTATCAGGGCAGCAAGATCGGTCAGGGCAAGGCCAATTCCGCCCAGTACCTGGAAGACAATCCCGCCATCATGGAGGAGATTGAAACCCAGATCCGTGCCCAGTTGCTGGCAGCGCCGGAAGCCAAGGAAGAGCCGAAAGAGACCGCGGCCGCCGAGAGTGAAGACGACCTGGATATCGATCTCGATTGAGGTTCGTCCAGAAGAAAGAGCAAGAGCGCCAGCCGCCAGGCTGGCGTCATCGCACCGTGTCGTTTTCGACCCGGTGAGATGATCCCAAGGCGCCCGCCCCGATGACTCGGAGGCGGGCGCCTTGCGTTCACGTCCATCGATGTCCTTCTGCTCAACCCCGGGGAGCATGACCATGCACGATGACAGCGCTGAAATGGGTGGGCCTGAGTATCAACCGCTCGACTCAGGCGCGATGACGCCGCAACGGCGTGCGCGCAATGATGCCATCGCGCGCCTGGCGCGCCGCGAGCATAGCCGCCGCGAGCTGCACGACTATCTCAAGGAGCGTGACTACCTGCGGGCGGTCAGCAATGACGAGTTGGCAGAGCGGCAAGCCGCGGGCGAGGAGGGTGCACAGGCGGCCTTGAGTCGCGATGAGGTCGAGCTGCTGATCGAGGAGGTGCTGGAGCGCATGGTCGAGGAGGGCCTGCAATCCGATGAGCGCTTTGCCGCCAGCTTCCTGCGGACGCGAGTGCTGCGCGGGCAGGGGCCGAGGCGTATCCAGCAGGAGCTGCGCCAGCGTGGTATCGATAGCGAGACGCTCAATGCCGTGATGCGTGCCGCCAGTGACCCGACGCCGGATGCCTTCGGTCATGTCGAGGCGGTGGATTTCTTCGAACTGGCGCGCGAGACGCTGGCCAGGCGCTTTTCCGGCCCCGGCGAGGGGCACAAGGAGCGCGCGCGGCGCGAGCGCTTTCTGCTCCAGCGCGGCTTCGACTATGAGCAGCTGCGCTATGCCATGGAGTCCGCCTGGAGTGATGAGGGCGAAGAAGGCTAGCTGGCGGGCGACTGTTTGGCTCTCATGACGCGCAAACCGGCGCTTCAAGACATTTCCCCCCCTTTAGCTTGCGCGAACAGGCGTTATACTAGGTCGTCTTGCGACGGCACGGGGCAGGCGCCTTCTTTCATGCTTTTCATTGCACCTCCATGCATACCCACATGGATGAATATGCAGAAACCATGCGGAAGTCATGCAGAAGACCCCCGGAGCGTCTTTACGCACATCGCTACGGAACCTCTATGAAAAGCGCAGAAATCAGAAACGCCTTCCTGACCTATTTCGAGAAGCAGGGCCATACCATCGTTCCCACCAGCTCCCTGGTGCCGAACAACGACCCGACTCTGCTGTTCACCAACGCCGGCATGGTGCCCTTCAAGGATGTCTTCCTGGGCCGTGATCCGCGTGGCTACAGCCGTGCAACCTCCGCGCAGCGCTGCGTGCGCGCCGGTGGCAAGCACAATGACCTGGACAACGTCGGCTATACCGCCCGTCACCACACCTTCTTCGAGATGCTGGGCAACTTCAGCTTCGGCGACTACTTCAAGCGCGAAGCCATCCAGTTCGCCTGGAAGTTTCTGACCGAAGAACTCGGCCTGCCGAAGGAGAAGCTGTGGGTCACCGTGCACGTCAGCGATGACGAAGCCCGTGACATCTGGTTCAACGAGGTCGGCATCGATCAGAACCGCTTCTCGCGTCTCGACGAGGACAACTTCTGGCAGATGGGCGACACCGGCCCGTGCGGCCCGTCCTCCGAAATCTTCTATGACCACGGCGAAGACGTCGCCGGTGGCCCGCCGGGCAGCCCGGACGAGGATGGCGATCGCTACATCGAGATCTGGAACCTTGTCTTCATGCAGTTCGACCGTGATGCCGAGGGCACGCTGCACCCGCTGCCCAAGCCGTCCATCGATACCGGCATGGGCCTGGAGCGTGTCGCGGCCGTGATGCAGGGCGTGCACTCCAACTACGAAATCGACCTGTTCCAGAATCTGCTGGCCGCCGCTGCCGAGATCATCGGTCACGACAACATCGCCACGCCGTCACTGCGCGTGGTGGCTGACCACATCCGCTCGTGTGCCTTCCTGATCGCCGATGGCGTGCTGCCGTCCAACGAAGGCCGTGGCTACGTGCTGCGCCGCATCATCCGTCGCGCCGTGCGTCACGGTCACAAGCTGGGGGCGCGTGGCAGCTTCTTCTACAAGCTGGTCGCGGCTCTGGACAGCGAGATGGGCGATGCCTATCCGGAACTGCGCGCCGCACGCGAGCAGATCGAACGTGTGCTGCTCAAGGAAGAGGAGCAGTTCGCGCGTACGCTGGAACATGGCATGAAGCTTCTGGAAGAAGCCATCGCTGGTCTCGAGGGCAATACCCTCGACGGCGAGACCATCTTCAAGCTCTACGACACCTACGGCTTCCCCTATGACCTGACCGCCGACATCTGCCGCGAGCGCGAGCTGATCCTCGATGAGACAGGTTTCCAGGCGGCCCTGGAAGCACAGCGTGATCGCGCCCGTGCCGCCAGCAACTTCGGCGGCGACTACTCCGCCAACCTGGTGCTGGAAGGCGAGACCGTCTTCACCGGTTACGACCAGCTGGAAGGGGAAGCCACCGTCACCTCGCTGTTCGACGCCGAAGGCAATGCCGTCGAGCAGCTCGAGGTGGACACCAAGGGCATCGTGGTACTCGATACCACCCCGTTCTACGGCGAGTCAGGTGGCCAGGCCGGTGACACCGGTTATCTGCATCTGGATGGCGGCCGCTTCCAGGTCAGCGATACCCAGAAGCAGACCGGCCATCACCTGCACCACGGTGTGCTGATCGAAGGCGCTCTCAAGGTCGGTGACAAGGTGCGTCCGCAGGTCGATGCCGAGCTGCGCGCGGCTTCCGTGCGCAACCACTCCGCCACGCACCTGCTGCACGAAGCGCTGCGTCTGGTGCTGGGCGAGCACGTTCAGCAGAAGGGCTCGCTGGTCACGGCCGAGCGTCTGCGCTTCGACTTCAGCCACTTTGAGGCGATGACGGCCGAGCAGCTGTCCGAGGTCGAGCGCATCGTCAACGCGCAGATCCTGGCCAACGCCGAGACCACCATCGAGTTCATGAGTCTCGATGAGGCCAAGGCGCGCGGCGCAGCGGCACTCTTCGATGCCAAGTATGGTGAGGAAGTCCGCGTGCTGACCATCGGTCAGGATGCCTTCTCCATCGAGCTGTGCGGCGGGACTCACGTCAAGCGCAGCGGCGACATCGGCCAGATGCACATTCTCGCCGAGACCGGCATCGCGTCCGGCGTGCGTCGTATCGAGGCCATCACCGGTCGCGCCGCGCGTGACTTCCTGCTCGCGCAGGAAGCGACTCTGGCTCGCCTCGGTGAGCGCCTCAAGGCCAAGCCGGAGCAGGTCGAAGAGCGCGTCGGCAGCCTGTTAGAGCGCAATCGCGGCCTCGAGAAGGAGCTTGAACGCCTCAAGGCCAAGCTGGCGTCCGCTTCGGCCAGCGACATGCTCAGCGACATCGCGAATGTCCAGGGCATCAAGGTGCTGGCCAAGCAGGTCGAAGGCGTCTCCGGCAAGGAGCTGCGCGGCCTGATGGATGATCTCAAGTCCAAGCTCGGCTCCGGCATCCTGGTGCTCGGCGTCGCGGACGGTGACAAGGTCAGCCTGATCGCCGGTGTCACCGACGACCTGACCTCGCGCGTCAAGGCGGGTGACCTGGTGCGCCACGTGGCCGAGCAGGTCGGTGGCAAGGGTGGCGGTCGTGCTGACATGGCCCAGGCCGGTGGCAGTGACGCCGCCTCGCTTCCGGGCGCACTGGCCGGTGTGCCATCATGGGTAGACGCCCAGCTGGGCTGACAGTACAAGATGAAGGCCGGGCTCCTCTTGGGGAGACCCGGCCTCTTTTTGGGCTCACATGAGCTTCATGTGGGGACAACGCAAACGGACACGGATAACGGAAACGCACATGGCGCTATACGTTCAGAAGTTCGGAGGCACTTCGGTCGGCTCGGTGGAGCGGATCAAGGCCGTCGCCGAGAAGGTCAAGCGATTCCGCGATGAAGGCCATCAGATTGTCGTGGTCGTCTCTGCCATGAGTGGCGAGACCAACCGACTGATCGGTCTCGCCAGCGAGATCAATGATGACCCGACACCGCGCGAGATGGACATGCTGGTCTCCACTGGCGAGCAGGTCACCATTTCCCTGCTGGCCATGGCGCTGCAGAAGATCGGCGTCGACGCGACCTCCTACACAGGGGCGCAGGTGGGAATCCGCACCGATAGCGCGCACACCAAGGCGCGTATCCAGCACATCGATACCGATGACCTGCGTGAAGACCTCGACGATGGCAAGGTGGTCGTGGTGGCAGGCTTCCAGGGTGTCGATGAAGAGGGCAACATCACGACGCTGGGTCGTGGTGGCTCTGACACCACCGGTGTCGCCCTAGCTGCCGCACTGAAGGCGGATGAGTGCCAGATCTATACCGATGTCGATGGTGTCTATACCACTGACCCGCGCGTGTGCTCCAAGGCACGTCGTCTGGAAACGGTGACCGTCGAGGAAATGCTGGAAATGGCGAGCCTGGGCTCCAAGATCCTGCAGATCCGTTCGGTGGAATTCGCCGGCAAGTACAATGTTCCCCTGCGTGTGCTGTCTTCCTTCGAGGATGGCCCGGGTACCCTGATCGTCGCTGAGGAAGAAGACAACATGGAAGAACCGCTGATCTCCGGCATCGCCTTCAATGTCAACGAAGCCAAGCTGACTCTGCTCAACACGCCGGATATCCCGGGTGTCGCTTCCAAGATTCTGGGCCCGATCGCCGATTCCAACATCGAAATCGACATGATCGTCCAGAACGTCTCTCCGGACGGCAATACCACTGACTTCTCCTTCACCGTCGCCAAGACCGACTTCAAGGCGACCCAGCGCATCCTGACCGAGACGGTGATTCCGTCCGTCGGTGGTGGCGAGATGCGCGGTGATGACAACATCGCCAAGGTCTCGCTGGTCGGTGTCGGCATGCGTTCTCACGCGGGTGTCGCCTCCAAGATGTTCCGCGTACTGGCGGAAGAAGGCATCAATATCCGCATGGTCTCCACTTCAGAGATCAAGATTTCCGTCCTGATCGACGAGAAATTCATGGAGCTGGCGGTTCGCTCCCTGCATACCGCTTTCGGGCTGGATGCAGAAGCGATCAGCGACGAGACTGCCTGAGTCTCACCACGGAGCGTGCAGCAAGGAAGTCGTAAAGACACCGACAATCAATGACTTGCCCAAGTCGTGAAGCGTCGGTGCCCAGGCCGGGGAGGTTGGTCTGGCAGACGTGCGGCACGTGAAGTCGATAGCGCCCGATGTATTTTCTGTCATTCTTCTGAATGTCAGTCTGTGCATCGGGCGCTTTCATTCAACGTGTCTATCGGGTGTGATGAAGGTATGGCATTGGCCGTCGGAGCATGCATAGCGCATAATTCGAGCTTCATGCATCAGGGTGGTCGACTTGTCCCGGTCGATCGCCGCCTCCACATCCCGTTGAAGTCCCAGCTGTTTTGAATTTCTGACAAGGAGATCAGTCATGCTCATCCTGACCCGTAGAGTGGGTGAAACTCTGATGATCGGAGACGACATCACTGTCACCGTTCTCGGAGTGAAAGGTAATCAGGTGCGTATCGGTGTGAACGCGCCCAAGGACGTTGCCGTCCATCGAGAAGAGATCTATCAGCGCATCCAGCGTGAGAAAGAAGACAATGGCGATGCCATCGCCTGACGGCATGCTGCGCCTGCACGTCGCACGACCCTGCACGACCCGATGAACGCCAGCCATTGTCCCCATGGCTGGCGTTCGCGTGTGTGGGCCTGGCGCAGGCGAGGGTGGCCCGCCTAGCTCATGAACAACGGCGTACTTACCTCCATGAGCAGCGGCTCATGCGGGGTGATGAGAGGGCGGCTTGTTCAAGTCTGTGTTCCGTAAGGGAAAAATTTGGCTTTTTTCTCAAAAAGGGGGAGACAAGCCGATTCTGGTTCGGTAATATGCCCGCTCCCTCGAACGAGACGCGACGACAGGCTAGCCATCGTCATGTTCTGGTTCATGCGGGGAGATTGCTTGGGGGCGCGCAGCCTCGAGCCTGTTGTCGAGTGGTGATGAGATGTTCAGCATCGAAGCCAAAAAATCGACACAGGGGCTGGACAAAGCCCAATCAAATGAGTAAGATATGCGCCGTACCTGATGAGGAGAGGTGGCCGAGTGGCTGAAGGCGCTCCCCTGCTAAGGGAGTATAGGGTTTATAGCCCTATCGAGGGTTCGAATCCCTCTCTCTCCGCCATTAGGTACAAATGCAGTAAGATGCGCCCTTAGCTCAGCTGGATAGAGTACCTGACTACGAATCAGGCGGTCGGAGGTTCGAATCCTCCAGGGCGCGCCACTGTAACGCAAGACATGAAGTTGGAAAGACGCAGTACTCGCACGTTAAAGTCCTGAGGACATTTGAAATGCTCAGGCCACAGATTTCAAGGTTTATGCGCCCTTAGCTCAGCTGGATAGAGTACCTGACTACGAATCAGGCGGTCGGAGGTTCGAATCCTCCAGGGCGCGCCAATTGAAAAACCCGCTTCACTGAAGCGGGTTTTTCTTCGTCTGAAGAAAAGTCAGGCAATGAAAGAAGCCAGGCTTTGAGGCAAGGTTCTGAAACAAGGCTCTGAGGCAAGTCTATGAGGCAAGGTCAGCGCCGAGTGACCGCTGCCTGCACGGCCCCGATCCCCGCATTGCTGACGATCTGAGTGTTCTACCGCTTTCCTTGACTGTGATGTCACGCCTTCGGGCGGACGATCGCCAGGGCGCCCTTTTCGCGAGGGGCGCCCTTTTTTTGGTTCACTGATCGAGGCCGCGAACGGATCGGGTGTTGGCCGGTGCTGATGTTCCGGTTTCGGTTTCGGTTCCGGCTCCGGTTCAGGTGCAGGCTCAGGCCGGGGTGGTCGCGGCTTCCGTTTCCGATGCCTGGGGCGATTCCGATGTCTGAGGCGATTCTGGTGCCTGAGCCGGTTCCGGCATGCGAGTCACTGAGGTGAGAAGACTCGGCGCCAGCTCCAGCGCAGTGCCGGCCACCAGGCCGGTGAAGAACTCGGCACGCCCCTTGTGGCGCTTGATGGCCTGGAAACGGCTTTCGGCTTCCGCGTTGCCGCTCTGGCGCATCATGTTCATCCACTGCTTGAGCAGCGGCACCATCACCTTGTCGGGGAGGTGGGCGCAGCGCTCAGCATGGGAGAGCAGCACCTGCGCACGCTGTGTCCAGTCCGTCTCGGGCAGCAGCTCGCCGGTCGCCTGCCAATGCTTGATGCGCGCCGCCAGGAAGGGGTCAGACAGGGCGGCACGCCCCAGCATGACATCGCGACAGCCGGACAGGGAGCGCGCCCGCCAGTAGCAGTGCATATCCCAGATATCGCCATTGGCGACCACCGGAATGGAGAGCTCGGAGGTGATCTTGCCGATCCATTCCCAGTGCGCCGGCGGGCGATAGCCTTCCTGTTTGGTACGCCCATGTACCACCAGCTGAGTCGCGCCGCCTGCCTCGGCCGCCTGAGCGCAGGCCAGCGCCAGGCGCCGATCGTTGAAGCCGAGACGAATCTTGGCGGTGACCGGTACGCCCGTCCCCTCGAGTGCCTTGCGCACCCCTTCGACCGCGCGGAAGACGCGTTCCGGCGAGCGCAGCAGCGCAGCCCCGCCATCATGTCGGTTGACGGTCTTGGCCGGGCAGCCGAAATTGATATCGACGCTTGGCGCACCCAGACGCGCGGCGACGCGGGCATTGATGCCCAGTGCCTCGGGGTCGGCCCCCAGCAGCTGCAGGGCGACCGGGGTCTCGTGTCGTGTTCGTGCCGTCTGTGTCGGGGAGGCGTCGAGCAGCTCCGGACAGATGCGCTTGAAGACGCGCGGCGGTAACTTGACGTGGGTCACGCGCACGAATTCCGTCACGCACCAGTCGTAGCCGCCAAGGCCAGTGAGACATTCGCGCGTGATGTCATCTATCACGCCTTCCATCGGCGCGATGCCGATGCGGCCGGCCCGCGCGAGGGCCTGTGGGGTCAACGATGGTGTCATTGCAATTGCCGTGGAATCAGGCACTTTAGAGCGACCAACAAGCATTGAATGCAGCTGCATGGGCATACCGACAGAGGCTATCGGCGGCGGAGCCTATCCGTCGTGCCGTGTCCGGCGTGACCGAAGACATTGGCGTTCAGCGCAGGCGCTGCGCCGTAGTGCGGCTCGATAACGAGAAAGACTCGAGGACACTGGCATGCAAGAGAATGATCTGCTCGGTGAAGGCTTGAACCTGATGGTGTTCGGGATGGGGTTCGTGTTCGTGTTTCTAAGTCTGCTGGTGGTCGCCATGATGGCGATGGCCAGGCTGGTGGATCGCTTCGCGCCTGCACCAGTGCCCGCTGCGCCAGGTGCTGCGCGGGCGCCGGCTGCCCCGGCACCTGCGGCAGAGGATGACAGCGAACTGACGGCCGTCATGGCCGCGGCGATTCACCGCTTCCGGCAGGACCAGCACAAGCACTGACGCTTTCGCGGCTTCGCCGATAGCGTCTGGGCTCTGCCGAGCGTCTGACCACTGCCAAGAGTAGCAGGCGGCGATTCTATCACGAGCAGTACGGTGGGTAGACCTCCCCCCGAGTGCAATATTCTGTGTTGCAGGCTGACGCAACAGGCTGCCTGCAGCGCGCGCAGAACTCGATATCCACAATATAAAGAACAAGGGATCACTCATGGACAAGCAACCGCTGGGCATCACGGATGTGGTACTGCGCGACGCGCATCAGTCATTGCTGGCCACGCGCATGCGCCTCGATGACATGCTGCCGATCGCCGCCAAGCTGGACGACATCGGCTTCTGGTCGCTGGAGAGCTGGGGCGGCGCGACCTTCGACGCCTGCATTCGCTATCTGGGTGAAGACCCCTGGGCACGCATTCGTGCCTTGAAGGAAGCGATGCCCAAGACCCAGCAGCAGATGCTGCTGCGTGCCCAGAACCTGCTCGGCTATCGTCATTACGCCGATGATGTGGTGGATACCTTCGTCAAGCGTGCCGCGACCAGCGGTGTCGATGTCTTCCGTGTCTTCGATGCCATGAATGATCCGCGCAACCTCGAACGTCCACTCAAGGCGGTACTGGATCAGGGCAAGCATGCCCAGGGCACCATCTCCTACACCGTGAGCCCCGTGCACACCCTGGAGATGTGGGTCGAGCTGGCGCAGAAGATCGAGTCCATGGGTGCCCAGTCACTGGCGATCAAGGACATGGCAGGCCTGCTGACGCCGTACACCGCCTTTGAACTGGTCTCGCGCCTCAAGGCGAGCCTGTCGATCCCGATCCACATGCAGTGCCACGCCACCACCGGGCTTTCCACCGCCACGGCCCTCAAGGCCATCGAGGCGGGCATCGACAACGTCGACACCTCCATCTCTTCCATGTCGATGACCTACGGCCATAGCCCGACGGAATCCGTGGTCGCGATGCTGGCGGGGACCGAGCGCGATACCGGGCTCGATCTCGAGAAGCTCGAGGATATCGCCGGCTATTTCCGCGAAGTACGCAAGAAATACGCGGCCTTCGAAGGCAGCCTGCGCGGTATCGACTCGCGTATCCTGGTCGCGCAGGTGCCGGGTGGCATGCTCACCAACATGGAAAGCCAGCTCAAGGAGCAGGGCGCCGGTGACAAGCTGGATGACGTGCTCGCCGAGATTCCGCGGGTGCGCAAGGACCTGGGCTATATCCCGCTGGTGACCCCGACCTCACAGATCGTCGGCACCCAGTCGGTGATGAACGTGATGATGGGCGAGCGCTACAAGTCGATCTCCAAGGAAGTGCAGGCGCTGCTCAAGGGTGAATATGGCGCGGCGCCGGCGCCCTTCGACAGCGAGCTTCAGTCCCGCGTGCTGGAAGGCGGCGAGCCGATCACCTGCCGCCCGGCCGACAATCTGACGCCGGAGATGGAGCGTCTGCGTGAGGAGCTCAAGGGCAAGGCCAGCGAAGGGGGCATCACCCTGGAAGGCGGCGAGCGCGAGACCGATGACGTGCTGACCTACGCGTTGTTCCCGCAGATCGGCCTCAAGTTCCTGCGCAACCGTGGCAACCCGGATGCCTTCGAGCCCGCGCCGCAGGCTGTCGATGACAAGGCGTCCAAGGCTGCAAGTGCGCCCGTCGCCGCAGCGCCGGCCACCAGTGCTCAAACCGCGTCGAGCGGTCCGCAGACCTACACCCTGAACGTCAACGGCAAGCAGTATGTGGTCGAGGTCGCCGAAGGCGGAGACATCACCCAGGTGCAGGCCAGCGAGCCAGCGGCGCCTGCTCCGGCCGCCGCAGCGGCACCTGCCGCACAGGCCGCCTCCGGTGAGCCGGTGAGTGCGCCACTGGCGGGCAACATCTTCAAGGTCAATGTCAGTGTCGGTGACAGCGTGGCCGAAGGCGATGTGGTCATCATCCTCGAGGCGATGAAGATGGAGACCGAGATCCGTGCCCACCAGGCCGGTACCGTCTCCGCGGTGAAGGTCAAGGAAGGCGACAGTGTCAGTGTCGGCGACGTTCTGATCACCCTCTGAGCCGGTGTGTCCGGCCCGTCGTCATGCACGGCGGGCCGGTCGGTGATGCTCCTCTGCAAGGCGACACGACATGGACAAGATACTCAACCTCTGGCACGGCTCGGGGCTCTACAACATGAGCTTCGGCCAGCTGGCGATGATCGTCATCGGCCTTGGCCTGCTTTATCTGGCGATCCGCAAGAACTTCGAACCCCTGCTGCTGGTGCCGATCGGTTTCGGCGGCATTCTGGCCAACATCCCGGAAGCCGGGCTGGCGTTGTCTGCCGCCGAGCAGGCGGCCCATCTCGGCAAGCCGGAGCTGCTGGCTTCGATGGCCAATCTGCTCAACGTCAACATCGCCAGCCTGCCGCTGGATGAGGCGCGCCACGCGGTGGAGCAGGCGCTGCATGGCGAGATTCCCGCCGCGCTCAAGCAGCAGGCCAGCAACATGGCGCTGGATGGCGGCTTCTCCAACGGCATGCTCTACAGCTTCTACAGCGTGGCGATCGCCTCCGGCATCGCGCCGCTGGTGATCTTCATGGGCGTGGGCGCGATGACGGACTTCGGCCCGCTGCTGGCCAATCCCAAGACCCTGTTCCTCGGTGCGGCGGCGCAGTTCGGCATCTTCGCGACCCTGCTGGGCGCGGTGGCGTTGACCTCGATGGGCCTGATGGACTTCAGCCTGCAGCAGTCGGCGGCCATCGGCATCATCGGTGGTGCAGACGGCCCGACCTCCATCTATGTCGCCAGTCTGCTGGCGCCGGAGCTGCTGGGCGCGATCGCCGTGGCGTCCTACTCCTACATGGCACTGGTACCGATGATCCAGCCGCCGATCATGCGCGCGCTGACCACCGCCAAGGAGCGTAGCCTGGTCATGACCCAGCTGCGGCCGGTGTCCAAGACCGAGAAGATCCTGTTCCCGCTGGTGCTGTTGATCATGGTGGCGATGCTGCTGCCGGACGCCGCACCGCTGCTGGGCATGTTCTGCTTCGGTAACCTGATGCGCGAGTGTGGTGTGGTGGAGCGTCTGTCGGATACCGCCCAGAACGCACTGATCAACATCACCACCATCTTCCTGGGACTGTCGGTGGGCTCCAAGCTGCAGGCCGACAAGTTCCTGGCGGTGGAGACGCTGGGCATTCTGGCCCTCGGCGTGGTCGCCTTCGGTATCGGCACGGCCTGCGGGGTACTGATGGCCAAGCTGATGAACAAGGTCTCCAAGACACCGATCAATCCGCTGATCGGGTCGGCCGGTGTCTCGGCGGTGCCGATGGCGGCACGTGTCTCCAACAAGGTCGGGCTCGAGTACAACCCGCACAACTTCCTGCTGATGCATGCCATGGGGCCGAACGTGGCCGGTGTGATCGGCTCGGCGGTTGCCGCGGGGGTGATGATCAAGTACCTCGGCTGATCGTCTTTGCCGCACTGATACGACAACGCCCGCCATGGCGACCATGGCGGGCGTTGTCGTATCTCGGGCCTTCATTAGCGGCGCTTTATCTTGTCTCGGCCGAGGGATTTGAGGGCATGGCAGAGACGGTGCGCTGATTCGGCTGCATGCGCGTCTGCGGGTCGTGGACGGCCTGCCAGAGGCTTAGCAGGGCGGCGCGATCGACAGGCCGGCTGGGCAGGCGCTGGCTGTCCTCGAGCCCCTGCCATTCCCCCGCGGCGCTCTGGCGTGCGAGGGCAAAGCGGAAGGGGTGATAGCCGGGTGAGCCCAGGCGTGTATCGGTCACTGCCAGCAGCGTCTCGCCCTCTGGGGTCCGCTCGCGGCTCGCGCGCAGATAGGGCGCCGCGAACCAGCGCAGACGCTGGCCGTCCTCCAGCTTCGCGACCTCGGCATCCAGCGTCGGCTGGCGCGGAAAATCACGGCGTGCGAGAGATGCCAGCTGCGCGTCGGAGTCGAACACGCTGACCATCCATTCGTGATCCGCCTGCGGCGTGGTTGCGCTGACACGCCACAGCAGGCTGTTGAAGGGGGTCGGCTGCACCATGCGCGGGGCGTCGGCGAAGCCCTGGCTGGCCAGCAGCGGCGCCACGCGATGTTCGACCCAGCTCTTGGCGGCCAGTCCCCAACCCAGATAGAGGCTCGAGAGCATGAGGCCCGCGGTCAACAGGTGCCCGGCGCGACCACGAATTGCCACCCACAGGCCAGTGATCAGCAGCGGCAAGGTGTAGAGAGGGTCGATGATGAAGACGCTGGCCAGACTGATGGGACGGCTGGGCCACGGCCACAGCAGCTGGGTGCCGTAGGTGGTGAAGCTGTCCAGCAGCGGGTGGGTGACCAGGCACAGCACGCAGTAGGCGATCAGCCGCCCACGGCCGAGACTCGCCAGACGTGGCAGGCGTGCCAGCAGCCGGCCGAGCACGAGGCCCAAAAGCGCCAGCACCGGTAGGGAATGGCTGAAGCCGCGGTGATGGGTGTAATTGGCGACCGCGTCGCCGTAGTCGATCATCACGTCGAGGTCGGGCAGGGTGCCGAGTGCCGCACCGCCGAGCAGTGCATAGCGGATGGCCGCGCCGCGCTTCGGGCTGGGCAGGCGGCGAATGGCCGGCGTCATGACGGCGGCGCCAACGACGGCCCCGAGGCAGATCTGGGTAAGGGAGTCCATGCGTGGGCTACCTGTGAGGAAGAAGAGAGCGGGAGGCGTGGGAGCAGGCGTCAGTCATCTGCGCGGATCGCCGCCAGGGCGCCCGGCTCGGCCCAGCGCGGGCCGGCATCCAGCACGCGTGCCTGCACCGGACAGTCATCACGATGACAGCCGGGCAGATAGCCGCAGCTCATCAGCAGCTCGTTGACGATCTCGGGGCCGGTGAAGCGGAAGGTCTTCTTGAACAGCTTGACCCAGGCTGACAGCGGTTGTGGATGGTGGGCATCCAGCCAGGCACTGAAGCTGCCGTGGGAGTCCTTGAACTGCATCACCACGCCTGCGTTGTGGATCACGGCATTGATCTTGAGCCGGTTGCGAATGATGCCGGCATTGCTGAGCAGGCGCGCGCGGTCCTCGTCCCCGTAGGCGGCGATGCGCGCGATATCGTAATCCTCGAAGGCCTCGCGGAAGGCCGCGCGCTTCTTGAGCACCGTCAGCCAGGAGAGGCCGGCCTGATTGATCTCGAGTACGAAGCGTTCGAACAGCACCCGGTCATCGCTGACCGGAAAGCCGTATTCATGGTCATGATAAGGGCCATGAATCGGGTGCTGGGGAGCATTCTCGCAATAGGTGCTGGCGGTGACGACGTCGGCCATCAGTCCTCCTGTACCGCGAAGCGGCCGCTGCCGAGAAAGACGATGGCCAGGGCGCTGGCGAGGAAGAAGCCTTGCAGCTCCAGCGCCCAGCCGCCGGAGGGCGACAGGCTCAACAGCTGGCCCATGTGTGCCACGGCAAAGGCGAACAGCATGTTGGCGACCACGATCAGTCCGGCGATGCGCGAGTGCACGCCGAGCACCAGCATGATGGGCGCGATGATCTCGCCAATGTAGACGCCATAGGCCACCACGCCCGGGATACCCAGATTCTCGAGCTCGCCGGCGATCCAGCTCAGCGTGCCGCCATCACCGAGCAATTTCGAGAGGCCATGAAACAGCAACAGCAGGCCCAGCATCAGGCGCAGTATCAGCTTGCCGAGGTCGTCATTTTCGAGAAATTGCACGGTAGAGCTCCTTGCTCAGCGGTCGTCGGGCTTGCTCAGCGGTCGTCGGGATAGAAGGCGGCTGTCTCAGGCGTTGGGGTTGTCCACCAGAATGCGCGAGAAGCGCACGATCTCGGCATTGCGGTTGGACCAGCCAAGGCGCTCCCAGAAGCGATGAGCGTCATGGTTGTCGTGCAGGGTATCCAGATGCACCTTGTCGATGCCTTCGCAGGCCAAGGCTGCCAGACAGCGATCGACCAGCGTGCTGGCGATGCCCTGGCCACGCATGTCCGGCGCCGTCATCACATGCTGAAGATAGCCGCGCTTGCCATCATGGCCCGCCATGGCGCAGCCGACCAGGCGCTCATCGAGAAAGGCCAGGTGGCTCATGCCGGGATTGCGCGCCAGATAGCGGGCGACAGGGGCATGGCGGTCAGCATCGCGGATGACCACTCCCGGGGTCGCCTCCATCATGGCGATGAAGGCAGGGTGGTCTTCCGGTGTCATCGGGCGATAGGTCAAGGTTGGCATCGTGTGTCCTGGCAAACGGCGGTCGTCGGGGATGCCATATCCTATCAGTCCCGCGGGATATCGAAATGCCCCGGCTGCGCCGCGACACGTGCCAGCCACGCCTGAATGGCGGGATAGTCATCCAGCGCGAAGCCGCCTTCATCGGCAACATGCGTATAAGCATAAAGGGAAATGTCGGCGATCGTGAATCGGTCCCCGACCAGCCAGTCACGCTCGGCGAGATGGTGCTCCATCACGCGCAGGGCGCGCTTGCCGCCATCCTGCTTGGCGGCGTACTCGGCGCGGCGCTCATCGGGGAGACCGAGGTAGCGATTGATGAAGCGGGCGGTGGCGATGTACGGCTCATGGCTGTACTGCTCGAAGAACTGCCACTGCAGCACCTTGGCGCGCAGGAAGGGGTCGCTCGGCAGATAGTCGCTGCCATCGGCGAGGTAATTCAGGATGGCGTTCGACTCTGACAGTGTCTCGCCGCGATGCAGCTCCAGCAGCGGAATCTTGCCATTGACGTTGCGGGTCAGGAATTCCGGCGTGCGGGTGTCGCCGGCCAGAATATCGACCTCGATGTAGTGATGATGGCGTTCGAGCAGGTGCAGCAGCAGCTCGACCTTGTAGCAGTTGCCGGAGCGGCGATCACCGTAGAGTGTCAGCATGCAGGGAGCGTCCTGTGCGAGCGTGGAATTGGCGTCTCGACAGTCTAACCAACCTCGCCTGCATGAACAGTGATTATTCGAACAGTGTTCGACGCTCCGGTGTCATTCGCGTACTCCAGACGCAGGCTGAGGGTCAGCCGAGGATCATCACCACGCAGGAAGCGGTCAGTACGCCCATCACGCGGTTGAAGATCTTCCAGGCGCGTTCGGTATTCAACAGGCTCCCGATGGCGGTCCCGAAGCCCGCCCACAGCGAAATGCACGGCAGCGCCACCAGTTCCGCGAAGCCTGCCAGCAATACGGCGTTGAGCAGTGCCGGGCCTTCCTCGGGCAGAAAGCTTGCCATCAGCGCCATGCCCATCACCCAGGCCTTGGGGTTGGCGAACTGGAACAGGCACGCCGCGAGGAAGGTCATCGGACGCGCATCCTGCTGGCTGGCGAAGTCAGGTGGCGGGGCGGTGGCGATCTTCCAGGCCAGGTAGAGCAGGTAGGCACTGCCCAGCACCTTCAGCAGCGTCTGCACGATGGGATAACGCTCGAAGACCAGCCCCAGCCCCAGCGCGATGGCGATGAACAGCACCAGGCAGCCGATCAGGATGCCGAAGATATGCGGTAGGGTGCGCCAGTAACCATAGTTGGCCCCCGAGGCCGTCAACATCACGTTGTTGGGGCCGGGTGTCAGGGTCATCGACAGCATGAAAAGCGTGGCGGGGGCCAGAAAGGCGAGGGATTCCATGGGTGTCCTTCAGCGTGGTGGGCGTTGTCGAGGTGGCGTGGCTGATTGTATGGGTTCAATTTGCGGATGCCGGCACATTCCCGTGTTTTGTGGCTTGTTGGCGGCATGTTTTGAGCATAATCTGATGACAATTACCGTCAACAGGTTTTTTGTCACCATGACAATGTGGATTCCGACCCTGGACCCCGCCATGCCGCGTTACCGTGCGCTGGCGGAGGCCATCCGCCTCGATATCGCCTCGGGCCAACTCAAGGAGGGCGAGCGACTGCCGCCTCAACGGCGGCTGGCGGATGCGCTGGGCGTGACCATCGGCACGGTGACGCGAGGCTACGCCGAGGCCGAGCGGAGTGGCCTGGTGTCGGCGCGTGTCGGGAGCGGCACCTACATCAATGGCGCCACCCGGAGCGCGCATGGGTCCTTCAGCAGCTTCGGGCATGCCCTGCGTGCCAGCAAGGCCTACGGATTGGCGCCAGAACAGGGGGGCGTGCTGCCGGCATCCGGCATGATCGATCTCACCATGAGCCTGCCACCGCCTCACCCCGCGCGGCAGCAGGGTATGGCGGCGGCGCTGGCCGCGATCAGCCAGTCACCCGAGGCCTTGCTGCGCAGTGTCGAGTATCAGAATGAATTCGGCGACGGCAGCCACCGTCAGTTGCTGGCGAGCTGGATGGGCGAGCTCGGCATGCCGGTTGACCCCGAGGAGCTGATGCTGACCCAGGGTGGCCAGAATGGCATCACGCTGGCGTTGTCGGCGCTGCTGGCGCCCGGAGATGCCGTGGTCACCGGCGCACTGACCTATCCCGGGCTGATCGTCGCCAGCGCTGAACGTGGCCTCAAGCTGTTGCGGGTGCCGCTGGATGATGACGGCATGGATGTCGAGGCGCTGGCGCGGCTGTGTCGCCAGCAGGCGCCCAGAATGGTCTATGTGATGGCCGAGCAGAACAATCCGGGCGCGGCGCAGTTGTCTCATGCACGGCGCGAGGCCCTGGTTGCGCTCGCACGCCAGCATGACTTCTGGATTCTGGAAGATGGGGTGCAATATCTGCCCGACGAGGAGTGCGGCACCCGTCTCTATCAGATGGCGCCGGAGCGCACCCTGTATGTCTTCAGTACCTCCAAGTTGCTGGCCGGCGGCCTGCGCCTGGGCGTATTGCGGGCGCCGGTGGAGGTACTGACCCGCATCGGCGCAGTGCTGCGCAGCCACAGCTGGATGGTGGCGCCGCTGTTGATGGAGACGGTCTGCGCCTGGCTGACCAGCGGCAACGCGACACAGCTGGTGGAGTGGCAGATGGAGGAGATGCGCGCGCGCCAGCGACTGGCCCGCACGCTGCTGGCGGAGTGGTCGCCGGCGGCGCGGCCGTCCTCGTTCGATCTGTGGCTCGAGTTGCCCGAAGGGCAGCGCAGTCAGGCGATGGTCGCATCATTGGCCGAGCGGGGGGTGCACGTCACCAGCGCCGAGCCCTTCTGTGTCGGCAATGAGCCGCCACCGCAGGCCATCCGGTTGTGCCTGAGCGCTGCCGAGAGCCGTGAGGCGCTGACCCACGCGCTGGAAATCGTGCGCGAGCAGCTGCAGGCGCCGCCTGCGCTGCGCCCCATGACGCTCTAGCGCTTCGCCGCGCTCACTCCCGGCGGGTGCCGGACTCCTGCGCCAATCGGGCCTGCTTGAGCGGCACGCCCCAGCGATAGCCGCCGAGCCCGCCATCGCCGCGTACCACACGATGGCAAGGCGTCAGCAGAGCCAGCGGGTTGGCACCACAGGCATTGGCGACGGCGCGGCTGGCGGTCGGCCGCTCGAGCGCCTCGGCCAGCTGGCGGTAGGTCAGGGTATCGCCGCTCACGGTGGCGTTGAGCTGCTGCCAGACGCTCAATTGAAAGGCAGTGCCACGCACATCCAGCGGCAGTTCGAGCAGCAGTGCATGACTGGTTTCTGGTTGCTCGCACAGGGCGAGTAACCGTGCCCCCAGTGAGGCATGCAGCAGGCGACTGGCCGCGTGAGCGTTGCCGTCCTGACCATCTGTCTCTGTCTCCATCTGCTGCCAGTTGGCCCTGGGCAGGCGTGCTTCCAGTGCCTGCTGGCCCGCCTCACGACTGTCGCTGAGCTGAATGACGACCACGCCACGCGCGCTGAGTCCTGCGCTCAGCCAGCAGGACTGCTCCGGTATCCCGAAGCGACACGGCCAATGCAATGCCAGCAGGTCTTCTCCCTGGCCGCCGGAGCGGCGGGCGCTGGGCGTGATGCCGTCCCTGCGCGCATAGGCGCGACTGCTGGAGCGATAGCCGGCGGCGATGATCGCCTCGGTCACGCCATGGCCTTCCTCCAGCAGCGCATGGAACTGCATCTGACGCAGACCCGCCGAGTACTCGGAAGGAGACAGGCCCAGCAGTGTCGTGAAGCGGCGCTGAAGATGCGAGGCGCTTATCCCGTGCTCCGCCGCCAGGCTTGCGAGTGTCGGGGTGGGCTCGCCTGCGGCGACGGCCCGCTCGAGCTGCCGACACACCGCCAGCGGCCAGGGCGAGACGGGGGCTGGGGCAGCATCTACAGATGTCGCGCGGGCGGCAGTGGAGGCGCGTGAAAGTGGGGCGTTCAATTCCGGCATCGTCGGTGCTCCAGGCGTGGCCCTGACGGGATGGCGAGTCTGCTCGACGGCCTGAGGGCGATCAGGCTTGTCGGACTGCTCAGGATGACAGCGCCGACAGGCGCGCATGCCTGCGGCTCGCGCCGCGTGGGCGTCGGCAAACAGGCGCAGGTTGTCCCGGCGTGGCGCCGGGGATGGGCAGCCGATGCGACAGAAGATACCAGTGGTGATCACGCCGTAGCGCAGCGCCTCCCCGGCGATCGGCTGGCGCGCCAGCAGACGCTGCCAGATGGCCTCATCGCACCCTTGAGCGTCGCCAGCGGCAGGTGGTGCCGTCATGCCTGCCGCTGTCTTTTCGCCGGACACTGATGTCATCGTTCATCTCGCTGTGCAAGGTTCACGATCAGTATCGCCATCCGCTCGGGGCTGTGCACTCCGTATCTTGTGCTGACTGTCAGGATTGCGCTCGCAGCGCTTGCCGGGAGTCGCTCAGAACTCGATGGATTCCTGGCGCTTCTCTTCTTCCTCGGCCTGCTTGCGCAGCTTCTTGCGGATGGCGGCCTTGTGAAAGCGCAGCTTCTGTTCCTGGGTTTCCAGATTGAGCGGCGGCACCGGCACCGGCTGGCCGTTGGAATCGACCGCGACCATGGTCAGATAGCAGCTGTTGGTATGGCGAATCAGGCGTCCCTGGATGGATTCGGCGACCACCTTGATGCCGATCTCCATCGAGGAGCGGCCGACATGATTGACCGAGGCCAGGAAGGTCACCAGCTCGCCGACGTGGATCGGCTGCTTGAAGCGCACCTGGTCGACCGAGAGGGTGACGACGTAGCTGCCGCTGTAGCGACTGGCACAGGCGTAGGCGACTTCATCCAGCTTCTTGAGGATGGCGCCACCGTGCACCTTGCCACTGAAGTTGGCCATGTCGGGGGTCATCAGCTCGGTCATGATCAACTGATGCTGGCCGGGCAGAGCTTCGTTGAGGGCGGTCTGTTCTGGCTGGTTCTCGCTCATTGGGGCGTCCTTCAGGCACGGGCCTGTCAGGTGAGTGGGAGCTGTCAGGGGCTCTCAGGTGAAGCAATGGCTCTGGCATGCCGCGCAGAGAGGGATAATGGCTAGTCTGCGGGATTCGTGACGTCTTGGCACCCCGTGAGCGGCATATCAGCTATCTATAAACGACCTTGCCCCCACAGTCGCCTGTGGGGGCAAGGAGCTTGCGGGGTTATCGGTAAGGCTATCTGAATCGCTGGCTGAAAAGGCTTGCTGACGCCGCCGTCAGCCAGGTATCAGAGCAGCGTCAGACCCAGCGAGATGATGATGCCTGTCACCAGCAGCTGCACCAGGCAGAAGCCCATGATGTCCTTGGCCTTGAGGCCGGCGATGGCGAGCACCGGCAATGCCCAGAAGGGCTGCAGCATGTTGGTCCAGGCATCGCCCCAGGCGACGGCCATGGCGACGCGTGGCAGGTCGGCACCCAATGCCTGGGCGGCGGGAATCATGACCGGTGCCTGCACGGCCCACTGACCGCCACCGGAGGGCACGAACAGATTGACGATACCGGCACTGATGAAGGACCAGAACGGCAGGCTGTCGGCGGTGGCAATCGACACGAAGCCTTCGGACAGCGTGGCGGCCAGTCCCGACTGCACCATGATCGCCATGATGCCGGCGTAGAAGGGGAACTGGATGACGATGCCTGCGCCACCCTTGATGGCTTCATTCAGGCTGTCCAGCAGCTTGCGCGGCGTGCCATGCAGCACGATGGCCAGGAACAGGAAGCTGAAGTTGATCACGTTCAGGTTCAGTCCGCCGCCACGAATCACGAAGTGATCCACCAGCCAGGCGAGGCCGAACAGCCCGACGACCCAGGCGAGAATCGGCGAGTTCTCGAGACGCTCGGCGGGACGAGGCTGGTCGCTGATCTCGGTGTGCTTCTCCTCGAGCAGGGCCGGGTCCACGTACACGCTTTCCTTCTCGAAGGGCATCATGGCGCGATTGACCAGCGGCATGATGATCAAGAGCGCCGCGACGATGGCAATATTGAAGAAGGCGAAGATGGTGTCCGAAGTGGGCACGATGCCGATGCTGTCCTCGGTGAAGTGGCCCGCGGTGGCGATGGTCAACGGAATCGAGCCCGAGATGCCCGCATGCCAGATCACGAAACCGGAGTAGGCACTGGCGATCAGCAGGCGGTAATCGACCTTGATCATTTTGGCCAGCTGCTTGGCGAACAGTGCCCCGATGACCAGCCCGAAGCCCCAGTTGATCCAGCTGGCGATCAGCGACACGAAGGTGACCAGCATGATGGCGCTGCCGGGCGTTCTGGCCAGCGAGGCGATTCTGGCCAGGCCTTTCTTCACCGGCGGGGTGTTGGCGAGCATGAAGCCCGAGATCAACACCAGCAGCATCTGCATCGAGAAGGTCAGCAGATTCCAGAAGCCATCGCCCCAATAGCGCATCACCTCGGTGGGGGAGCGCTGTTCGATGAGCATGGCGGCTGCCGCTGCAACGACGGTCAGCAACAAGACGAAGATATAGGGGTCAGGCAGATAGCGCTCAACCAGCTTGACGGCTGGCCGTGATAGCGATTGCAGCATGTGAGAGTCCCTGTTGGCTTTTTATCAGTATGGGAAACGGGTTGGCACGCTCACATTAGTCCATTCGCTATCAGGAGAATATCGCGCGATGGTCGAGTGGCGCGCCAATGCCAGCGGCAAGCCTTTCAGCGCTGCATCAACCTGCTGGAAGCTTCAACGGGCATGGCATCAGCGCCAATGATGGCGGCGATGATGCAGGTAGTAGCCGCCGAGCACGGCAGAGCGCACGCTGGTGAACAGCAGGAAGGCCAGCCACAGTCCATGATTGCCGAAGCCTTCGAGCAGCGGCCACAGGCCGATGAAGGCCAGCAGGGATACCACCAGCGTATTGCGCATTTCACGCGTCGCCGTGGCACCGATGAAGATGCCGTCCAGCAGGTAGCTCCACACCGCGACCAGGGGCATGGCGACCATCCAGGGCAGATAGAGGGTGGCCAGGGCACGGACTTCGGGAATGTCGGTCAGCAGGTGGATCAACGCCGGCCCGCAGAGCCAGAGCAGGCCGCTGGCCGCTGTCGCGGTGATCAAGGAGAAGCGGGTTGCCGCTCCCACGCTGCGCGCGAAGCGTTGCCAGTCGTTCTGGCCGACGGCTCGCCCGACTTCTGACTCCGCCGCCTGGGCGAAGCCATCCAGTGCATAGGACGTCATCATCACGAACTGCAGCAGCACCGCATTGGCCGCCAGAACATCATCCCCGAAGCTGGCACCCTGCGAGGTGAAATAGGCCGTCGCTCCCAGCAGGCACAGGGTGCGCACGAACAGATGCTGATTGACGCGGATCAGCGCGCCCCAGGCGGGGAGAGACAGCAGCGCTGCGCGGTCACTGTGCCCCGGCATGCGTCTGAGCTGGCGGGCGACCAGCCACAGGCCCGTGGCCAGCGCACAGTAGTCGGCGATCACGCTGGCCAGCGCCACGCCATCGCTGGTCATGCCCAGCCCGGGCACGAAGGCCAGATCGAGCAGGATGTTGACGCCATTGGTCAGCACGAGGATGCCGAGCGTGACGCGCGAATTACCAAGCCCCAGGAACCAGCCCAGAATCACGTAGTTGATCAGCACCGCCGGTGCCGACCACAGGCGGATGCTGGCGTAGTCATGGGCCAGGGCACGCGTGGTCTCGCTGGCCTCCATCAGTGATAGCCCCAGGGTGATCAGCGGCGAGCCGGCGATGATCAACACCAGTCCGATGGCCAGCGCCAGCCCGATGCCCTGGCCCAGCAAGGTGCGCAGGCCATCGTGGTCTTCACGGCCATGGGCCTGTGCCGTCATGCCGGTCGTGCCCATGCGCAGAAATCCGAAGCCCCAGTACAGAAAGCTGAAGAGGACCGCACCCAGCGTGACCGCGCCCAGATACACCGCATCCTCGAGATGCCCGACCACGGCGGTATCCACCAGCCCCAGCAACGGCACGGAAATGTTGGAAAGGATGATGGGCCAGGCCAGGCGCCACATATGGCGATCGGCGCTAGGAGGGAGAGGCGAGGAGATGTCGGTTTGGCGTGGGGAATCGGTCATTGGCGCTCCATTCAAGAGCTACAAGCCTACCCTTGCGCAGGAAGTCGTCAATGCCATGTAGGAGCCCCGGATGTATTGATGCCCCGCAGAAACTCTGCAGGGCATCAATACAGGCGATGATTCTTGACGTTTAGTAAAAGAAACTAGAGTCGCTCTTTAGAAATACATGCCAGCGCTCAGGCTCCACAGATCGATGTCGACATCTTCATCGGAGCTGCCGCTATCCACATCGAGCATATAGCGTGTGTATTCAGCACGGGCGAAAAGGGATTGATTGCTGTACTCAAGGCCGCCACCGAAAAGAGGGTCAGTGCCGTTATCCTTTTCCTTTTCGTTGAATACTTTGGCTTCAGAGTCCCATTTGATGACGCCGATGCGTCCGATCACGCTCAAGCCGCCATCTATCGGCAAGCGACCCAGCAGTGCAGCCGACACACCATCGACCTCAAAAGACGCGACCTGACCAACACCGCTGATCTTGCCCGTTGCCTCTCCCAGGTTGACGTAAGCCACTTCCATGCTGAAGTTCGGGTTGAATCGATAACCGCCGAATAGGGTATAAGCGGCATCCTTTTCGTCAACATTGGTGCCCTCGAAGTCATCGATATCATCGAGAGTGTCACTGTGATAGACAGCCTGTCCGGCTCCCCCGCCCAGATAGAATTTATCAGAAGGAGCGGTGTCGCTGGCGGCATGCGCCTGTGCCGCAGAGAAGAGAATAGCGCCAGTAAACAGCATCCTTGCAAACATGATCAATATCCTTGCGTGTGTTGTTGATTATGATGGTTCCGTACGAGTTATATAATATCACCACAGATTTAATATATCGTCATATTGTATTATGAGGTTTCTCGACACAGTATCCTTGATGCGACGCACCCTCTACGTTGATCACTTGGCATGCACTATCTCCAGCTGGAATGAGTTCACCTGATACACTTGGGTGGAGCAGTGCGCCAACAGGCCGTCATACCGATAGGGACGCGAGCGCATCCATGCAGCCTACAGGGAGTGAGGGGAATGAAAACAAGACGAGAAGGATGGTTGGGGCTCATGGTGGGTGGGGCGATGGCTCTTGCCATGGCCATGCCCGCTCAGGCGCTGGACCTGCCTGGTGAACCGGAGCAGTCAGGACCGGGAGCCGGCGCCATGGTGGCAGATGCATTGATAGGGCGCCCCCTGTTGTTGTTGACGACAGTCGCTGGCACGGCAGTCTTCCTGGTGTCTGCCCCCTTCGCGGCTCTCGGAGGGAATCTGGATGCTACAGCAGAGACGTTGGTCAAGACGCCCGCGGAAGCGACATTCCGTCGCTGCCTCGGGTGTGAGTTGAGCCGACGTGCTGATGAAATGTAAGACCTGAAGGAATATGGCAAATGTGAGACGAGCCATAGCTCGATGATTCAGACACGACAACGCCGACCCTCGAGGGTCGGCGTTGTCGTGTCTGAAGGGTGGTGAGAGAGGGGGTCAGTGCGCGGGTTGCCTGGCGTGGCTATCGGCTGCAGGCGGCAGTGAGTTGAAGCACAGCACGCGTTTGCGTCCGGCGCGTTTCGCCTCATAGAGCGCATTGTCGGCCATGTTGAACAGCGCGTCGGTGGCCTGGCTGTCATGCGGCGCGTTGGCGACTCCGGCGGAGAAGCTCAAGCCGGTCAGCGGCCCCAGGGTCTCATGCTCGAAGACTTCTTCGTGGAAGGCTTCGAGAATGGCCTCGACGCGTGCGCGTGACACCGCTGCGCTGGCACCGGGAATCAGGATCACGAACTCCTCGCCACCGTAGCGACAGGCTTCATCGGAGCTGCGCAGCGACTCACGTATCAGGTTGGCCAGGCGCGTGAGGACCTGATCGCCCATCTCGTGGCCGTAGGTATCGTTGACCTGCTTGAAGTGGTCGAGATCCAGCACCACCAGGGACAACGGGTTGCCGATGCTGGCCTCGGCCAGTTTCTGGGGCAGCACCTCATCGAGGTGACGACGATTGAAGAGGCGCGTCAGCGTGTCCTTGCGCGCCTCATGTGCCAGACCCCGCTTCAGCTGCAGGTCGGCCAGTGCCAGCATCACCAGGTGGCTGACATCTTCCGCCAGGGGCTGCAGGCGTTCCAGGCTGTCCTCTTCCGGCGGGATCAGCAGCACGAATTCCCCCACCTGGCCATCCCCGACCGTCAGCGTCTGCTTGAGGTGACGAGCATCGGTGGGTGGTGTCCCCCAGTTGATATGCATCGTCTGATTGATGTCATTCGGGTCATGCAGGGTCACGTTGCCTTCGCAGCCGGCGAACAGGCTGGGCAGACGAACATTGAGCTGGGTGATGATCTCATCGAGCTGAGAGCAGGTCAGCAGGCATTCCGCGAGGTGATGGATCTGGCTGCGGCTCTCGGAGAGTCGCGACAGCTTGAGGTTGGCGGCCTGCAGGTCGCGCTGGGCACGCTTGCGGTCGGTGATGTCGTGAACGATAGAGAACAGCAGGGTGCGGCCGTTCAGGTCCACCGGGCCGGTAAAGATCTCGACATCACGCAATTCACCGTTGGCAAGCTGATGGCTGGCCTCGAAGTGGTTGTCGGTACGGTTGACGACCGCACGGATGCGCTTGGAGAGCGACTGGCTGGCCAGCACGTTGATACGGCCCAGTGGCATGCCGCACATCTCGCCGATGCTGTAGCCATAGAAGTCGGCGGCGACCGGGTTGGCATCGATGATCTCGGCAAGCTCCGGGTCGATCAGCAGCTTGATTGCGTTGCCGGTGCTGAAGACTTCCTGGTACAGGGTCGCGTTCTCCTCGAGCAACTCGATGGCGCGACGGCGGTCCTCGATATTGTTGATCAATACCAGGGTGCGCTCCTCGCCCTCGAGCGGCGTGAGGGTGACTTCCGCCCAGAACATCTGCCCCGTGTCGGTCTGCATGTGGTATTCGTCCTGGAAGCTGCCGCCTTCGCGCTGCAGCTGGCCCCAGGCACGCTTCATGCGACTGATCTCGTCCAGTGAGAACAGCCCCCACAGCGATTGCTGGAAAAGCTCGGCATCACTCTTGCCCAATAGGGCATGCATGGCCGAGTTGGCATCCGCGATGGTGCCATCCCGGTCGGCGACGATGATGCCCACCGGGGCGGAGTGATAGATGGAGCGCAGACGGGCACGGCTGCTGATCAGGCGTTGCTGCTGCTCCTTGATCCAGTCGATATCGCTGTGAGTACCGATCATGCGCAGGGGCCGGCCATCCTCGGCACGCTCCACCACGCGTCCCTGATCGAGGATCCACTTCCATTCACCGTTGCGCGTCAGCATGCGGTGCTCGTTGCGATATTCTGTGCTGTGGCCTTCAAAGTGCTGTTTCAGGTCGTCGAGGGTGCGCGGCATGTCATCCGGGTGGATGCGTGACTTCCACTCATCGAAGCTGCTGCCGATCTCGTGTTCCTGGAAGCCGAGCGTCGCCTTCCACTGCGGAGAGTAGAAGACGTGATCGGTATCCTGCTTCCAGTCCCAGACGCCGGCGCCTGAGCCTTCCAGCGCGAACTGCCAGCGTTGTTCGGCCTCGCCCAGGGCGTCACTCATCTTCTGCAGCTGCTGATAGGGGTAGACCATGCGCGATGAATAGATGGCGTGATAGATCATCGCGTAGGCCACCACCTTGTACAGATGGCCGAGCAGATTGAAGACATCGAAGGCAGTGGCATAAAGGGTGAAGCACAGTTCGGAAATTCCCGTGGCCAGCGCCGCGACCGCCAGCCAGCCGGCATTGGTGCCTTCAGGCAGTCGGCGCGCGCCGAGCAGAAGTACCGCGGCCAGCACAGCGCTCAGCGCCAGGGCCCACTCGTAGCCGATCTTCCAGGCGGTCAGGCCGCTGCCGACGATGAAGGACTCTGGCAGGAAGTCGAGATGAAAGAGGCCTGCCCAGCTCACCGCCAGCCCGATGGCGAGCGTCAAGCCAAAGGCCACGGGCAGATAGCGACGCGGCACGGGGCGGGCTGTCAGCAGGCAGGGGGCCAGCAGCGCGATGATGAAGGCGGTCCGCCCTGCCAGCCAGAAGTGGATGGCCTTGCTGACGGAGGCTTCGCTGACGAAGTCGGGCATGCCGTCGTAGCTGAAGATATGCACCATGTCGAAGAAGGCGGAGAGCATGAAGGCGCATCCCATGACCAGAAAGCTGGTCGGCAGCGTCCGACGGTGCCCCTGGAAGATGGAGACGGCAGACATCAGTGCGACCAGTATCGCGCCCATTTCCAGCAGTGAATGCGGGACGAGGTAATGTCCGACCGAGCTGAACAGCTGCGGACGCGGCACCACGATCAAGACCACCATGATCGCCAGCATGACAAGCAGCATCGCCGTGCCGGCATTGGGCAGCTGTGTGCGTGTCCCCAGGAAGGGGCGCTTGAGAACGGTAGAGAGAGAGCGAGAGGACATGGGCAATCCGTGCGCGTGAAAGGGGATGACCGGTGACTGGATAACTACAGGATAGAATAGATTGTTTACATTATCCTAACAGAAAATAACCTGGCGTAGCGTTTGGTATTAATTGCGTAGCCGTTCAGGCAGGGGCCGAGAGCAGGCTGGGAGCCACGATGCTGTATGGCCATGTCAGCAGCGGGGCCAGCAGGGAGGACGGCAGGAGCAGACACTGGCGGGTAGAGCGGGAGGTCTTGATCGCGAACGAAGTGTGTCGCCAGTCGGTGTTAGCGCCAGTCGGTTACGTTACCCGTTGGTGTCTTGCAGCAAGAGGCGCCGCGTTGGCTAGTCAGGCGCTGAAGCGTCAGTCAGGGCCGAGCCTGAGGAAAGGGCTTGAGGAAAGAGCTTATAGAGAGGGCTTGCGGAGAAGGCAGGAGGTGTCAGGCAAGAAGCAAGCAGCAGCCGTCACGACGGATGTGGCGCAGTACAGGCCATGTCATCGTCATGACGGCTGCCGGAGCAGGCGGCAATCAGTTGCCGAGTGCGGCCGTGATGATGTGGTACTTGTCCATCAGCTCTTCCTGGCTTTCCTTGTTGGCCGGGTCGAGCGGGATGCAGTCGACAGGGCAGACCTGCTGACATTGCGGCTCATCGAAGTGTCCGACGCATTCGGTGCACAGGTCCGGGTCGATGACGTAGATCTCTTCCCCCGGCGAGATGGCCCCATTGGGACATTCCGGCTCGCAGACGTCGCAGTTGATGCACTCATCAGTGATGATCAGGGCCATGATGCTGTCCTCAGCTTGTGGCGGTGTCGTCGTCGGTAGCGGAGAAATGCCGGGCGAGGGTCTCGGCCACCAGCGGATGCACCAGACGCGACACGTCACCGCCATGACGCGATATCTCGCGCACGATGGTCGATGAAATGTAGGAGTTCTGTAATTCCGGGGTCAGGAACAGGCTATCGACGTGCGGTGCCTGGGCCCGGTTCATGTTGGCCAGCTGCAGCTCGTACTCGAAGTCGGAGACCGCACGCAGGCCGCGCAGAATGATACGCGCATTCTGCTGCTCAAGCAGCTCTGTCAGCAGGCAGCTGAAACCGATGACCTCGACATTGTCGAGATGCGCCAGAATCCGGCGTGCCAGATCGATGCGCATCTCCAGCGGCAGTGCGGGGCGTTTGCTGGGGCTGTAAGCCACCGCGACCACCACCTTGTCGAACAGGCGGGCGCCGCGCTCGATCAGGTCGGTATGGCCATTGGTGATCGGGTCGAAGGTGCCGGGATAGACGGCAATGTTCTTGGGCATGACGAACTCGAGCTCTGTCGGCAGCGGGTCAGCCTGGTGACCGGCTGCAGTGGACGACGAAGGATGAGGAGCCGCAGAAGGCCGGGGCGCAGTGGCTGTCGCGCCGTCGGCTCCCCCGGTACGCCGAGTGTAGAACCCCTCGCGCGGCTTGCCAGTCGCGCGAGGGGATTCGTCAGCGAGTGCGCAACCCGGGAGGGGTAGCCAGCCGGTCTTGCAGCGAGCCTGGCTTACAGCGAACCGAAGGGGTTGTCGACCTTGAGCGAGACGGGCTTCGCATAGCCGGGGATGCGGATCTCGCGATCCGTGATCTCCAGCTCCGGACCTTCGAGCACGCCTTCACCGAAGCGATAGGTCGGCGTGAATTCGCCGCGCTGTGCCTTGTCCAGATAGTCGGCGCGACGCTGCTCGCAGAGACCGCTGCGCTCACGCCAGGCGGCCAGTGCCGCCTCGCCATGTCGCGCCGCCAGCAACTTCAGCGTGACGTCTGCCGATAGCACCACGCCACTGGCGTTGTTGCCACCGAAGCCCTTGGCATTGATGAAGGCGACGTCCGCGGTGAACTCGCGCGCCTCGCGGCGGATGTCGAGGTGGCTGTGATGCACGTCATCGGCGATGGCATCCAGCGTCGGGATACCCGGCAGGATGCCGGTCGCCATGCTGCCGAGCGCCGATACCGCCTGATCGCCCGCGGCACTGCCCTGGCTGTGGCCGACGAAGGATTTTACCGCCACCACGGGCCAGGCCTGGATGTCGTTGGCGCGAGCCACTTCATTGAGCACGTGGGATTCGGTGGTGCGGTTCTTCGGCGTGGAGGTGGCATGGGCGTGCACGAAGCTGCGCTGGCGCACGCCTTCATCGCCGACGATATCGCGCGCCAGCGCCACCGCCTTGCTCAGCGTGATGTAGTTGCCGACGCCGGGTGCCGAGATGGAGCGCTTCCAGCCGTCAGCATTGACGAACACGTCCGGCACGCTGCCGATGATGCGAGCGCCGGTGTCCAGCGCCAGATCATCCGCCATCAGGATCACGAACTGGGTCGCTTCCGCGATGGTGAAGCCACAGTTGCGCGCGAACGGGCGACAGGCCTTCTGGTAATCGCTGTCGGTGAGCACTTCCAGCGCGTCGAGGGCCTTGAGGCTCTCGTCATCGGCCAGGGCGCCCATGCTGCGGAAGCCCTCGATGACTTCCGGCGTGATCGGCGCATCGGCGGTGCCGACCATCACCACACGGCGACGGCCGCTGCGGATGTCGTTCAGGCCCAGCTTCAGGTTGTAGAGGAAGCTTGCGCAGGCGCCCATCGCGGCACCAGCGCCGCCGACATTGCCCAGCACATAGGCATTGAGGAAGTCGGCGGGCATCTGGGCATAGCCCAGCGGCATCTGCTTGGAGGTGGCGCGCTCGCCGGCCACGAAGGACTTCATCAGTCCGCCCCAGCCTTCGGCATCCATCTGGCCGATGGAATTGCCGGCGTAGACGGCAATATCGTCCGGATCGAGGCTATCGCGCAGCGCATCCCAGTCCAGGCCGCTGTCGCCGAGGCAGTCGCTGGCGCCGAAGATGGTCATCGACAGGCCGCGCGGGTGATGCACGCTGCGGTAGAGCTGCTCCGGCGCGAAGCCGCTGGGCAGTTGACCCGCGGCGCGCACCAGCGCCTGACGATGATCGGGCAGCAGGACATCGAATTCGCCGGCCGGTACCGTGACTTCGACATGACGGTTGTCCAGCTCGCGGATCTGCCACTCAGCGGGCGGCTGTTCCGGCAGCTGGCGGCTGCGCAGCGTGAAGGTCAAGTCCTGGCCCAGCGTCAGCTTTGACTGGCGATTGGCAGGAATGCCGATCGCGTTGAAGCGCTCGTCTTCAATGCGACGAATCAGGGTGTGGGACAGCACCTGGTCTGCCAGACGCTCCGCAAGCGCCTGAGCCTCGGCGGGCTGGCCTTCGGCATCGAACCACTGGCCCTGATCATCGCAGCGGGCGAGGTTCATGAGCGACGCGAGACCCAGCAGGGTCTCTTGACGGTCTGTCTCCGGCAGGGAGTCGAGCACCGTGCGTCGGAACGCCTGATGGCCCGAAGTTCTGCCGGCGGCATTGACGCCGCCCATGCCGACGATCACCGGTAAGTGTGACAAGCCGCTTTCCTCGTAAAAATACTGTGAGTCGTTGGTCTGGGCGATACCTCTGCGGATATTCGTCCAAATGATGGGCGGATGATAACACCCCCTCAATACAGGCGTCATGCACCCCCGCCTCTACGCGGGCGCGCCAGCGAGCGCTTGCTGCGAACACTGTGCGATATCTCTGCGCTCAGTGCGAGTCTCGGCGGCCTGTTTTTGTACTCGCCATGGCACGGGATGATCGTGATTAAACGTTTGTTTGATTTTAGAATCACAAGCTGCCATTCTGTCGTGGCTGTTTGAGTTGGTGTAGGCGCGTGCCGCGAGGCAGGCGCCTTTTTTTGTGCCCAGGCCTTCCTGCGCCGCCGGCCCCGGATGGGCTGTACGCCATATGGCGCAGCCCGATGCAGGCGCATCTGCTAGACTCCGCGCGTGATTTTCCTGCCCGTTGCTATCGGAACTGCTGATGTACGCCAACTCCCGCCAGATCGATTCTCCCCAGACCGGCCCCCACGAGGATATCGAGCGTCGCGTGCGCCGTGCGATGGCGCATCCGCTGCGCAAGCCCGTGGCGGAGCATACCCGCGAAGCGTTCCTGCAAGCGCAACAGTGGTTGTCGGCTCAGGCGAAGCCCCTGTGGCTGGACAGTGGCTGCGGCGTCGGGCGATCGACCCGTCAGCTGGCACTGGCGCATCCGGACCATGCCGTCATCGGTGTGGATCGCAGCGAAGACCGCCTCAGTCGCAAGCATGGCGAGCTGCCGGACAACGCCTTGCTGGTGCGCGCGGACCTCGTCGACTTCTGGCGCCTGGCGCTTGCCGCGGGCTGGGCACCTGCGCATCACACCCTGCTGTACCCCAATCCTTATCCCAAGGCGCGCCATCTCAAGATGCGCTGGCAGGGCCACCCGGTGTTTCCGATCATCATGGCGCTGGGCGGTCAGCTTGAGCTGCGCACCAACTGGGAGATCTACGCCCGGGAATTCGCCCAGGCCATCGGGCATGCCACCGGTGTCGAGGTGACGGCGCACGCCTTCGAGCCGCAGGGCGATTATCTGACGCACTTCGAGCGCAAGTATCACGAGTCTGGCCAGGCGCTGTGGCGACTCGAATGCCTGCTTGAACACACGCCCGAGCGCTACCCGCTGCAGGTCTGACGCGAATCACGCCGGTGGCAGGTTCTGGTTGGCGATAGCGGCGTGGCTGTTGTGGAAGGTGTCGCGCAGTGACTGGCGCAGCCAGCTGGCCGCGGGGCCGCGAGGGCTGTCGCGGCGCGAGATCAGTTCGATATCGATGTCGGCGGTGGCGCCCAGCGCGCTCAAGTCCAGAATCTTCAGGCGCTGCTGAAAGGGCGGGTAGTGGGCGATATGGCGCGGAACCTGCGCCCAGCCCAGTCCGCGCGTCGTAAGCTCAGCCATCGCATAGAAGCTGTTGAGCTGCCAGAAGCGCTGTGAGCGTGGCCCCTCGTGGCCGGGTTCCAGTTGCTGGCGTTGGCCGATCATCAGCTGGCGGTGATCGGCCAGATCACTGTGGGTCGGGCTCTCGAGCTGCGCCAGCGGGTGATCGCGTGCCACGATCAGCACCTGCTCCAGTCGCCCCAGCGCCTCGCGCTCCAGCGCCATGACACCCAGCGGCTGATAGAACAGGATGCCGAGGTTGGCCTGGTGCTGCTCCACCCAGCGGGCCACCTCATCCTGCGCGCCATTGAGCAGATTCAGCGTCAGCGTCGGGTATTGCACCGCCATCTTTTCCAGCACTGCCATCACCGGCGGCATCTCCACCAGCGCCTCATCGATCGCCAGCGTCAGGCTGGCTTCCAGCCCCTGGCTGAGGGTGCGGGCGCGTGCCTCCAAGCGCTGGCACTGCATCAGCACGCTGTTGGCTTCATGCAGCATGGCCTCGCCCGCGGGCGTCAGCACCGGCGTGCGAGGACGGCGATCGAACAGCTCGCAGCCCAGGTCCAGTTCCAGATTGGCGATGGCGGTGCTGACCGCGGATTGCGCGCGACCCAGACGCCGCGCCGCCGCCGAGAACGAGCCCGTCTCCGCCACGCAGCGCAGCGTCTGCAGTTGCTCCAGTGTCCAGTTCATTGCCTCGCCTCGCGCCTTGATCCATCTGAATAATAGATGGATACCAACTTTAAACCATCTTGTATCTCTCTAGAATGCCTCCTCCATCCGCGTCGTTCAGCCCATCCGGCATCACACGCGGTGATCGAGAGGAGGTATGACATGCGTTCCAAGAAAGAACGTCTGGCCCAGGCAGGATTGCTGGAATTGGGCGGTATCCTGATCGTGGCGCCGCTGTCGGCACTGGTCACGGGGCATGACCTGGCGAGCATGGGCAGCCTGGCGGTGGTGATGTCCACACTGGCGGTGATCTGGAGTACGGTCTGGAACTGGATGTTCGATCGCTGGGTGCCGACCCGCCAGCGCAGCGCGACCCAGCGCATCGCTCAGGCACTCGGCTTCGAGCTCGGCCTGGTATTGGTGACCGTCTTCATCGTGGCCGCCTGGCTCGACCTGGGGCTGTGGCAGGCATTGCTGCTGGATCTGGGCTTCGTTGCCTTCTTCCTGGTCTGGGCCATGATCTTCAATCCGCTGTTCGATGCCGTGATGAGTCGTCTGCTGGCGCGCAAGGCCGCGCGTGAGCAGCAGCTGGCCCCCCACAATACGAGGTGATTCGATGAGTTATGTCTTCCTGGCAGTGGCCATATTGGCGGAGGTCATCGCGACCAGCGCGCTCAAGGCTTCCGAGTCCTTTTCGCGACTCGGCCCCAGCGTGATCGTGGTGGTGGGCTACGGCATCGCCTTCTATTTCCTGACGCTGGTACTGCGTGATCTGCCGCTGGGCGTGACCTATGCGGTGTGGTCCGGGCTCGGCATCGTGCTGGTCACCGTGTTCGGCGCGGTGGTCTATCGCGAGATGCCGGACCTGCCGGCCATCCTGGGGCTGGCGATGATCGTGGGCGGTGTCGCCGTCCTGCATCTGTTTTCCAGCGCCAGTCCTCATTAAGCTAGGGGCATCACGGCGCCTCCCGGCTGTGACATGGATGCTCACCGACGACGTCACTGGATGCCTCATGCCCCTATTTCGCACTGCACCGACCTCTGCGCGACCCTCCCGACTGTCTCCCCTGTTGCCCTTGCTGAAGGCGGCGCGCCCCGTAGCAGCGGGCAAGTCGCTGCGTTTCACGCGCTCGCTGCGCCGACTGGCCATGGCGGCCGGAGCGACGCTTGTCGTGGCGGGCCCGGCGCAGGCGGCGGGCTTTGACAACCTGACGCGACTGACTGACAAGGGCTTCATCGTCAGTGCCCAGGCGCGCATGCTCGATACCGGCGAGACGCTGGCTTCGGTCAATCCCGACCAGCAACTGACGCCGGCTTCGCTGTCCAAGCTCTATATCGCCGGTGCGGCGCTGGACCGTTTCGGCCCGCAGTACCGTTTCTCCACGCGTCTGCGCAGCACGGGCACGATCAGCGGCGGCGTCTTGACCGGTGACCTGGTGCTCGAGGGCAGCGGCGACCCGGCGCTGACCAGTGAAGAGCTGTGGCGTCTGACCGAGGAGCTGCGCTTTCGGGGCATCCGCCGCGTCGAAGGGCGCCTGTTGATCAGTCAGTGGCGTTTCGGGCCGGTGCCCTGCATCAGTACCGATCGCTGCAATGCCTCGCGGCGTTCCAGCAATGCCTATGATGCGCTGCTGTCGTCCGCGGCCAGCAACTATGCCAGCTGGTGCGTGAAGGTGATGCCGGGTGCGGGCAGTCAGGCGCCGGCGCGACTGGCCAGCTGCGACACCACACAGCCCACCGAGATCTTCGACAACCAGGTCACCACGGTCGGCGCGGGGGGCAAGAGCGCCATCAATGCCCGGCGCACCACCAGCAACGGTCGCGATACGCTGGTCGTCACCGGCACCATCGCCGCCGACAGCCAGCCGCGCAGCATCTACCGCGCCGTCTCCAATCCTGCGCTGTACACCGGTGAGCTGATGCGTGACATCCTGGCGCGCGCCGGGATCACGGTGACCGGCGGGGTGGACATCACCTCGACGGCGCCGCCCTCCAGCGCCGCGCAGCTCGGTAGCGTCGAAGGCAAGCCGATGCAGGAGTTGCTGACACGCATGCTCAACTACTCCAACAACTTCATGGCGGACCAGCTGACGCTGGCGCTGGTCGGCGGCAGTCAGGCCACCTTGCGCCAGGGCGGCGCCAAGCTCGAGACCTTCGCCAGCGCGATTCCCGGGCACGGCCCGCTGACGATGTATTCCGGCAGCGGCCTGACCTCACAGAACCGCACCAGCGTCAGTGGGCTGGTGGCGTTGCTCGACAGCATGTATCACCGCCCGGCGCTGTTCCCCACCTTCGTGGCGGGCCTGCAGGCACCGGTCAATGGCCCGATGCGCTTCATCCGCCGTGGCAGCGAGACCTTCCGCAATCACGTGATGGTCAAGACGGGCACGCTCAACAACCCGGTGCCGGTGCGCGCCATCTCGGGATACTTCCGCACGCAAAGTGGCCGCTGGGGCGCCTTCGCGGTGATGGTCAACGGCCGGGCGGCGGTGCCTTATCTGTCCTGGCCGCAGGTGCTGGATCCGGTCGCCGAGGACCTGACCGCGATGATCGAGCGTAACTGAGCTCCTGATCGCGAGCGCATGACACGAAAGCCCCGCCAATCGGCGGGGCTTTCGTGTTCATGGCCTGAGTGACAGACACAAAAAACCCCGCCCGAAGGCGGGGTGGTCCTCCACACGCCCGGCATGGCTGAGGGGAGGGCACTCGGGACGCTCGACAGGGCGCAACGAGATAACAAGAGCATAGCGTTGTGTGACGGCGTTGGCTAACGCCAAAATCGCTATTGCACCGCAACAATCAAGGACTTGAAGCGTTTTTGGCGCTGCGAGGGCAAATTTTCCGTCGCGGGTCGTGCGTCGAGTGTCTTCAGCGCGTCGGGTCGAGCAGCACACGACCGCTGACGCGTCCGTCGATCATCGCCTCGGCGCGTTCGGCGAGGCCTTCCAGGCCAACCGTCTCGAGCTGCATCTGGGTGTGCATCTCGTCCGGCAGGTCGGCCAGACGCTGCCAGACCTGTTGGCGGCGCTCGGCATTGATCATGACGCTATCGACGCCCAGCAACGAGACACCGCGCAGGATGAACGGCATCACGCTGGTGGGCAGGTCGGCGCCCGCCGCGAGGCCCACGGCCGCCACCTTGCCATCGTAATTCATCTGCGCCAGCAGATTGGCCAGCACCTGGCCACCGGCGGTATCCACGGCGCCTGCCCAGCGGCTCTTTTCCAGCGGACGGCCCTTGTCCTCGAAATCACTGCGCAGATGGACTTCGCTCGCGCCCAGTGACTCGAGCCATTCGCGCTGTTCGGCCTTGCCGCTGACCGCGTGAACCTCGAAGCCTTGCCCGGCCAGCATCTGCACGGCCCAGCTGCCGACCCCACCGGTGGCGCCGGTGACGATCACCGGGCCCTGCTCGGGCGTCAGGCCGGCTTCCTCGAGACGCATCACGCACAGCATGGCGGTCAGGCCGGCGGTGCCGAAGGCCATGGCCTGCTCGGCGCTCAGATTGGCAGGACGCTTGACCAGCCACTCGGGCTTGGCGCGCATGCGCTCGGCCAGGCCGCCCCAATGGCGCTCACCCACGCCCCAGCCGGTCAGGAGGACCTCATCGCCCGGCTGATAGTCAGGCGAGTCGGAGGCCTCGACGCGTCCCGCGAAATCGATGCCCGGCACGAAGGGCAGCTCGCGAACGATCTTGCCACGGCCGGTGATGGCCAGCGCGTCCTTGTAGTTGAGTCCGGAACGCTCGATGACCACCGTGACAGGCAGGTCAGGTAGCTGATCATCGGAGAGGTCGACGACTCGGGCGCGAGGTGTCTCTTCGTGCAGCATCAGTGCGCGGGACATGGCTGTCTCCTTGTGGATGGCGTTGGTGTTGGCGGTCTTCCTGCTTGAAGGTGTCACGGCGTCTGATCGAGACGCGTCATTTCACAGTGCCTGCAAGCGACGCTGTGGGGAAGTCTCGCGATATCGACATTGGGATGAGACTGACGCAACCGGGGCCAGCCGGATGTGCGGCTGGCCCCAGGAACAGGAGGCGCTGGCTAGATGAAGCTGCGCACGGTGGCCAGCCCGACCAGCGTCATCAGCACCGTGTAGGGCAGCGCCATCCACACCATGCGCCCGTAGGAGAGCCTGACCAGTGGCGCGATGGCAGAGGTGAGCAGAAAGAGGAACGCCGCCTGGCCATTGGGAGTCGCAACGCTGGGCAGGTTGGTGCCGGTGTTCACCGCGACCGCCAGCGCATGGAAGTGCTCGCGGCTGATATTGCCGGCCACGAACTCGTTCTTGACCTGGGTGATGTACACCGTGGCCACGAAGACATTGTCCGAGATGGCCGAGAGCAGCCCGTTGGCCAGAAACAGCGCGCCGGCCTGTTCCTCGATGGGCAGACTGAGTACCCACTGGATGAACGGCTGGAACAGATGCTGCTCGTGGATGACCGCGACGATGGTGAAGAACACCACCAGCAGCGAGGTGAAGGGCAGCGATTCCTGGAAGGCGCGGCCGATCTGATGCTCATCAGTGATGCCGTTGCCGGCGGTCAGCAGGATGATCACCGCCAGCCCGATCAGCCCGACCTCTGCCATGTGCAGTGCCAGCGCCAGGACCAGCAGCACGGCCACCACGGCCTGCACGATCAGCGCGGCGCGCTCCCGCGGCGTGCGCCGTGAATCCTGATGATGATCATAATCCTCGAGAATGCGTCGTACGCTGGCGGGCAGGCGTTGGCCGTAGCCGAACCAGCGGCCACGCTCAAGCAGCACGCACAGGGCGAGGCCGGCGAAGAAGGTCGGCACGGTGACCGGCGCCATGGCGAGGAAGAAGTCGATGAAGTCCCATTCGGCGGCCTTGGCGATCACCAGATTCTGCGGCTCGCCGATCATGGTGCTGACGCCTCCCAGCGCGGTCCCCACCGCGCCATGCATCAGCAGCGAGCGCAGAAAGCCGCGGAAATCCTCGAGGTCTTCACTGTGCACGGCCTCGACGCTGACATCGTTGGCATGGTCATGCTGGGTATCGAAATGCTTGCCCGAGGCCACCTTGTGATAGACGGAGTAGAAGCCCACCGCGATGCCGATGATCACCGCCGTCACCGTCAAGGCATCGAGAAAGGCGGACAGCAGGGCGCTGGAGAGACAGAACATCAGCGACAGCCAGGTCTTGGAGCGCACGCCGAGGATGATCTTGGTGAAGGCATACAGCAGCAGCGGCTTCATGAAGTAGATGCCGGCCACCATGAACATCAGCAGCAGGATCACCGGCAGGTTGCGCTCCACCTCCTGCATGATGGCCTCCGGCGAGGCCATGCCGATGACGACGGCCTCCAGCGCCAGCAGACCGCCCGGCTGGAGGGGATAGCACTTGAGTGCCATCGCCAGCGTGAAGATGAATTCCCCCAGCAGCAGCCAGCCGACGATCACGCCACCTTGCGGACCGCTGAACCACAGCAACAGCGGATTGGTGATCAGAAACAGGCACATCAGCTGCTTGTACCAGCGTGGCGACTGGCCGAGGAAGTTGCGCGCCAGTCCGCGGCTGAGCGTCTGGCGTGTGTCGTGTGATAGCGAAGGCATGGGCAGTTCCCGGCGTTGATTTGTTGTTGTTGGAGGACGGGATCGGCAATGCCGCTTCAGCGCGTGCTTTGCTATCATCGCCGCCGTCATCGAGCGCCTGGCGGTATTAGAGCACGCCCGTCGATGAGGTCTCGGGTAGCCTTTGGTCGTGAAAATCGCGCAGGCAGCGCTGCGCTGTCGCTGGCCGGTGTGCTGCGAGCTCTCCCGAGGCGTGTTGCTGGCAGACGTCGTCCGATTGAAAGATCGGCCTTTGCAGCCTCCGTGCTGCTTCTGTACGAGACCCGAAGATGAAATCACGGCATACCGGCTTGACCCACCTCAAGCATTCCGCGCGTTACTCGCTCAAGGGCCTCAAGGCCGCCTGGAGCAACGAAGAGGCCTTCCGCCAGGAGATCGTGCTGTGCGCCTTGCTGCTGCCGTTTGCCTGGTGGATCGGCGACTCGCATGTCGAGTGGCTGCTGCTGGTCGGCTCCACGCTGATCGTGCTGATGGTCGAACTGCTCAACTCGGCGGTGGAATCCGCGATTGACCGCATCGGCCCGGAATTCCATGAACTGTCCGGGCGCGCCAAGGACATGGGCTCGGCGGCGGTGATGATCAGCCTGATCTTCGCTGGCCTGACCTGGGGTACCTTGCTCTACGACAAGCTGTTCGGCTGAGCGCCCAAGCCCCGACCACATCAATGAAAGGGGTCGGCGGGCAGGCCGTGTCATGTGCCTGCGGCCTCCGTTATGCTGAGGGCTGGATCGAAGGAGACGACCATGCCCCAGCCATCCCCCGCGCAGTCCCGCCCACTGTTGCCCGCTGATTTCCTTGCGCCGTCATCGCTGCTCGCCGAGCAGTCGGCTGACAGCCGTGCCACGCTCGAGAGCGCCCTGCACGCCGCTCAGGAGCGCCTCGAAGAGAGCCTGACCCAGGCTGAGAACCTCAGCGAGATGCGTGGCGATGACAGCTCACCGCTGGCGAGCTTTCTGGCCCTCGATGAGCGTCAGCGCAGCCAGCTTGGGCGTCTTATCACGCTGTCCGACTTCGCGCTGGAGACGTTGTGCCGCCGCCCTGAACTGCTGTCCGAGCTGCTCGAGAGCGGCGAGCTGGAGCGCGCCTTGCCGGTCGCGCAGCTCACTGAGCGCCTCGCCGCCGGTCTCGCCAGCGCCGATGATGAGAAGGCGATGCAGCAGGTGCTGCGGCGCTTCCGCCAGCTGCGCATGCTGGGCATCGTGTGGCGCGACCTCAACGGCGCCGACATGTGGCAGACCGCGGCGGCAGTCTCGCACCTCGCCGAAGTCACTCTCGAGGGCGCGCTTGGCTGGTTGGAAGCCTCGCTTGAGCCGCGTTACGGCCGCCCCGCGCCGGACCGCTTCGGCGAGCCGCAGCGGCTGGTGGTGCTCGGCATGGGCAAGCTGGGCGCCGGCGAGCTCAACCTCTCCTCCGATATCGACCTGATCTTCGCCTTCCCCGACAAGGGCGAGACATCGGGCGGTCGCAAGTCATTGGATCATCAGGAATATTTCACGCGTCTCGGCCAGAAGCTGATTGCCGCGCTGGACGCGATGACCGCCGATGGCTTCGTGTTTCGCGTCGACATGCGGCTGCGTCCGCTGGGGGACGGCGGGCCACTGGTCGGCAGTTTCTCGATGCTGGCCAGCTACTATCAGGATCAGGGCCGCGAGTGGGAGCGTTACGCGATGCTCAAGGCGCGCCCGGTGGCGGGCAGCGTCGCTGCCGGCGAGCGCCTGATCGCGCACCTGCGGCCCTTCGTCTATCGCAAGTATCTGGATTTCGGCGCCATCGAGTCGCTGCGCGAGATGAAGGCGATGATCAATCGCGAGGTCAAGCGGCGCGGGCTGTCCGACAACATCAAGCTCGGCTCCGGCGGCATTCGCGAGGTGGAGTTCGTCGCCCAGGCCTTCCAGCTGATTCGGGGCGGACGTGAGTCGGAATTGCAGGTCACCTCGCTCAAGCAGGCCTTTGCGCGCCTGCCAGCCCTGGGCTTGCTGCCGCAGGCGGTCGTGGATGAGCTGGTGCCGGACTACGTCTTCCTGCGCGATCTCGAACACGCCCTGCAGGCGCAGGCCGACCGCCAGACCCAGACACTGCCGCTGGACCCGCTGGGCCGCGAGCGTCTCGCGCTGGCCATGAAACTGCCCGACTGGGAGGCGCTCACCGCGCGTCTGGAAGAGGTGCGCACGCGCATCCGCCATCATTTCGACAACGTGATCGCCGCGCCGGAAGACGACGAGGCCGAGCAGGGTGAAGGCCAGCAGGCGCTGGATGAGTGGCGAGCACTGTGGCGTGGCGAGCTGACGGCGGATGAGGGCGAGGCACTGCTCGCCGAGAGCGGCTTCGAGAGTGCAGCCGAGAGCTTCCGGCGTCTCGACAGCCTGCGGCGGTCACGTGCGGTGCAGGGCATGCAGCGCATCGGCTTTGATCGTCTCGATGCGCTGATGCCGCCATTGCTGCAGGCGCTGGGCTCGGCGGCGGGCGACCCCGAGAAGCCCGGCGAGCACGATGCCAGCCGAGTGCTGGAGCGCGTCTTGCCGCTGATCGAGGCGGTGCTACGCCGGACGGCCTATCTGGCGCTGCTGCGCGAGAATCCGGATGCGCTGGCGCAGTTGATGCGCCTGTGTGCGGCCAGCCCGTGGATCGCCGAGCAGCTGGCGCGCTATCCGGTGCTGCTCGATGAGTTGCTGCACCCGCATAACCTGTACTCACCCGCCGACAAGACGCGCCTCGCCGATGAGCTGCGCACCGCGCTGTCGCGCATTCCCGAAGATGATGAAGAGGCGTTGCTCGAGGCCTTGCGGGTGTTCCGCCATGCCCAGGTGCTGCACGTGGCGGCCTCCGATATCGCCGGTGCCCGCCCGTTGATGAAGGTCAGTGACTATCTGACCTTCATCGCCGAGGTGGTGCTGGAACAGGTGCTGGCGATGGCGTGGAAGACCCTGACCCGCAAGCATGGCTTCCCCATCGGGCGCGATGGCCAGCCGATCACCGGCGACAGCCTGAGTGGCAGCTTCGTGATCGTCGGCTACGGCAAGCTGGGTGGCATCGAGCTGGGCTATGGCTCGGACCTGGATCTCGTCTTCCTGCATGATGCGGCCAGCAAGGGCCAGACGGACGGCCCGCGGCCGCTGGACAACCCGCTGTTCTTCACGCGTCTGGGGCAGCGCATCATCCACCTGCTGACGGCGGTGACGCCGGCCGGTGCGCTCTACGAGGTCGACATGCGCCTGCGCCCGTCGGGCAATTCGGGGCTGCTGGTCTCGAGTCTGGCGGCCTTCCGGGACTATCAGCTCACGCAAGCCTGGACCTGGGAGCATCAGGCGCTGGTGCGCGCGCGGGCCGTGGCGGGAGACCCGGCGCTGGCGCTGGCCTTCGAGGAGGTGCGCCGTGAGGTGCTCGGTCAGCAGCGGGACGAGAAGGCGCTGCGTCAGGAGGTGATCGCCATGCGCCACAAGATGCGTGATCACCTGGGCAGCAGCGCCAAGGACCGCGAGGCCGGCCAGTTCCATCTCAAGCAGGACGCCGGCGGCATCGTCGACATCGAGTTTCTCGCCCAGTACTGCGTGCTGGCGCTGAGTCATCAGGTGCCTGCTCTGCTCGAGTGGAGCGACAACATGCGGCTGCTGGAAACCCTCGAGTCCTGCGGGCGGCTGCCGGGCGAGCAGGCCGGTGAGCTGCGCGAGGCCTATCTGGCCTACCGCGATGTCAGCCATCGGCTGGCGCTGGAGAAGCACGGCAGCCTGATGCGGCTGGAGCAGCACCCGATGATTGCCGCCCACCGTGAGCGGGTCATCATCCTCTGGCAGGCACTGCTGGGCGAGGTTCAGGTCAGTCACGAGGAGGTTTAACGCCAAATCAATGCTCGCAATCCCCTGTCGCTGTCCCCAGAAAGGGTGCACCAGACAACGTTGACAGGGGAGGTCAGCATGATGGAGTGGATTGCGAATCACTCGAAAACCATCTCGGCGATAGCCAGTATCGGCTCGTTCTTTATCTGGCTGGTCTACGCGCAGCTGCTGTATCACAACTTCCGTCGCCAGCGTCGCCCGCGAGTGCTGATCAATCGCGGCAAGTCCAAGGGTATCGACAGTCTGTGCATCGTCAGCAACATGAGTGCCGAATCGATCTTCATCGAGCACATCATCGCCCGTCTGGATACCAGTCATGGCAGCCTGCTGATGGATGTCACCGAGTTCGAACGCAGCTATCAGGAAGGTGACGAGCAGCGCAAGGATGCGCAGGACGGTGACAGTGAACAGCTCGCGCAGGAGGCTTCCAGCAGCAGTGAATGGCGTATCTCCGATACCACGCGTCAGGGGCCGCTGGGCTCGGGCGACTTCCTGCATATCGGGACTTTCTCTGAAGTCATCGAGCGCATGGCGCGCCGCAATGGCATCTCGCTCGACGGTCACTGGCCCAGCAATGAGCAGCTGAAATTCCAGCGCCTGACACTGCGCATCATCGGCATCTACGGCAGTGAGGACCATCCGATCGGCGTCGAGCGTGCCTTCCGCCTGCACGATGCCAATGGAGAATGTGCGCTGGTACCGGAGCGCTGGGATTCCAATCGCCTGTCATCACGCAGGCAGCGTCACAAGTTGCGCAAGCTTTTGAATCGCATCAGTGGGGAGGACATCAGCAAGCAGTCCACCTTCCAGCCCCCGAGTGACGAGGAGTCGCGCAACAAGGCTTGATGAGCGCGGGCGCCTGAGCCCAGAAATCCATGAACCATCGGACAGATGAGTGCTCGGGCGCACGCCAGCGGTGGCTTCACACTGTCAGGGCGACGAGGATGGGGTAGGCTTTCCAGAGCCCCACTCACGGAGAGTCTTCGGATGCAGGAACGCGTCACGCCCTTTCAGCTGTTCATCCTGGTGCTGTCGATCTATGTGATCGGCGCCATGGTGGTGGACCTTGTCTTTGTGTTGTCACCGCAGGTCCAGCGGTTGCTGGAATACATGGACTATGTGGTCTGTCTGTTCTTCTTCATCGATTTCTGCAAGCGCTTCGCCAGTGCCAAGAGCAAGCGTGAGTACATGAAGTGGGGCTGGATCGACCTGCTGGCCTGTATTCCGGCGGGACTCTTCCAGGGCGCGAGGCTGTTTCGTGTGGTGCAGGTGCTGCGGGTGCTGCGCGCCATCAAGTCGATGGAAATGATCTGGAAGCTGCTGTTCCGCAACCGGGCCGAGGGGGTCTTCGCCTCGGCGGCCACCGCCACGGTGCTGCTGGTGGTGTTCGGTGCCCTGACCATGCTGATGGTGGAGACACCCAATCCCGACAGCCCCATCAATACCGCCGAGGAGGCGCTGTGGTGGGCAGTGGTGACGGTGACCACCGTCGGCTATGGCGACTACTATCCCATCACGACGCTCGGTCGCGTGGTGGCGGTGCTGCTGATGGTCGGGGGCGTGGGGCTGTTCGGGAGTTTCGCCGCCTATATCAGCTCGATCTTCATCGAGGATGACAGCGAGCAGGAGGCCCGGGCGGCGCGTGCCCAGCGCGACATGACGCGGGCGCTCTATCATCAGATCAGCGAGCTGACGACGGAGGTGCGCGAGCTGCGTGAGCGGCTGGATCAGGTCGCGCAGGAGCGGGGCGAGTCACTGGCTGAGCGCGAGCGCCACCGCGAGGCGCTGCATCGCCAGGTGAATGAGGAGATGGAACAGCGTCTTGGGGATGCCGCTCCGCCAGACAGGGAGGACCCCGCCGGCGATCGTTGAGCCGGCAGGCAGGCAACAAAAAGCCCCTGACACCGTGAGGTGTCAGGGGCTTTTTTCGGACTGTCATCAGGCCTCAGGCAAGCAGGCACAGGCGCTGCGACTGCCGTGCATGACGCGGGGGATGATCAGTCGAAGTTGCGCGAGTAGAAGATCTCGAGCATTTCACGACGCAGACGGCCTTCGATGTTGGTGGCTTCCTCGAAGGTCAGCTCGCGACGCGAGGTGCCGAAGAGGTAGTTGTCCAGCTCGAAGTCCTTGAGCAGCATCTTGGTGTGGAACATGTTCTCTTGATACACGTTCACATCGACCATCTGGTAGGCACGCTTGGTGTCTTCCGCCAGGTAATCCTGGATGGAGGTGATGTCGTGATCGATGAACAGCTTCTTGCCATCCACGTCGCGCGTGAAGCCACGTACGCGGTAGTCCATGGTCACGATATCGGAATCGAAACTGTGGATCAGATAGTTCAGCGCCTTCAGCGGGCTGATCATGCCACAGGTCGAGACATCGATATCGAGACGGAAGGTGCTGATGCCGTTGTCCGGGTGGGACTCGGGATAGGTGTGCACCGTGACGTGAGACTTGTCCAGATGGCCGACGACCGTTTCCGGCAGCGGGCCCGGGCCCGGCGCGGTCTGGGACACGTCCTGCTCTTCCAGCTCGTGCTCGGCGATCAGGATGGTCACGCTGGCACCATGCGGCTCATAATCCTGGCGTGCGATGTTCAGCACGTGGGCACCGATGATGTTGGTGACATCCTTGAGGATCTGGGTAAGACGCTCGGCATTGTAGAGCTCATCGATATAATCGATATACGCCGTGCGCTGCTCTTCGGTCTGCGCGTAGCAGATGTCGTAGATATTGAAGCTCAACGAACTGGTGAGGTTGTTGAACCCGTGAAGGCGGAGTTGATCGCTCACGTCCAGGCCTCCTTGAAATGGGAGGGTGGTATGACATCCGATGCGCCATTGCAATGGGGCAGAGGCAGGCATCGGGCCGAAGAGGACATCTCGAAAGGCCCGTCCCGAGCGCTGGCAGCATGACTCACCGGGAGCATTGCGTACCATCTTTGCCACGAGACGACCGGTGAGACGACCGGTTTGAGGGGCGTATTATGCACAGGCAGGGCTGACACGCCAGCGACAATTCCCGCCGATCCTGGCGAGACGTCGTCAGTGGTGCGCTCCCTCCCGCCGTCGGCGGGGCCTTGAGCGGCGGGAGGGCGAGGCGTGATCATGCCGCGATGTCGATGACTTCGTAGGAGTGAGTGATCTCGACACCCCCGGCGCTCAGCATCAGGGAGGCGCTGCAGTACTTCTCGGCGGACAGCTCGACGGCACGCTTGACCTGGGATTCCTTGAGGTTGCGACCGGTGACCACGAACTTGACGTGAATCTTCGTGAACACGCTCGGCACGCTATCGGCGCGCTCGGCGCTCAGTTCGGCGTGACAGTCGGTGACCTGCTGGCGGGCCTTTTCCAGAATCTGGATGACATCGAAGCTGGTGCAGCCGCCCAGCCCCATCAACAGCATTTCCATCGGACGCGGACCAGTGTTGCGACCGCCGTTGTCCGGATTGCCGTCCATGACCACGCTGTGGCCGCTGCCGGATTCGGCGAGGAACTGGCGACCATCGGTCCATTTGATGCTGGCGTTCATTGCCATGTCGGAACTTCTCCTTCTGATAAGTCGTTGATGCGCCACCGGCCCGGAGCTAGTGGCTATAAAGGCCAGGAGCTACAGGAATAAGGGCGCGGTGAGCACGATGGCGCACAGGGTAGCATTGTCATCGGCGTGCCCGGAGGAACGTCCAGCGCTGAGCTTATATCGCGCTGGCTCAGGCCCTGGCGTGGCTCAGCAACTCATCCAGCTCGGCCAGACGCTGTGGGGTGCCGACATCGATCCAGGCGCCGCGATGATGCAGGCCGCGCACCTCGCCATGCTGCATGGCCTCACGCAGCAGCGGCGCCAGCTTGAAGACGCTGTCAGGGCCCTGGTAGGCCGGCGTCTCGGCGATGGCGCGGCGGATCAGGCGTGGTGACAGCCACGACACGCCGGAGAAGGTCAGCCGGCTGCCGGCCTGCTCTTCCTGCTCATCTTTCTCGTTCTTCTCGTCCTGTTCGTCACTCTCGGCGCCGGCTTCATCCTTCACTATCCCCGTCGGGGTGAGTAGGAAGTCCCCCCGGGGATGATGTGGCGGGTTATCCACCAGCACCAGCCCCGCCAGCGCCTGGGGTTGATCGGCAAGCGGGGCCAGTGAATGGCTCGCCAGCGCCTGGATGGTCAGCAGCGTGAGGTCGACGTCACACCAGACATCGCCATTGATCAGCAGGAAGGGCGTGTCATCGCCTGCGTCCTGCGCCAGCGCATCGGAGAGTGACAGGGCGCGAGCGATGCCGCCGCCGGTTTCCAGCGGCGTCTCCTCGCGCGAGAAGATCAGCGTCAGGGAGCGCTTGCGGCCCTGCCAGCAAGCCTCGAGCTGGCCCTGGGCATTCGGCTTCGCGGCGAAGTGGCTCAGAATCCTGTCGGCCAGGTGGCCGACATTGATGACGACCTTGTCCACATCGATCGCTTCCAGGCGCAGCAGATGGTGCTCCAGCAACGGCAGCCCGGCGACTTCCAGCAACGGCTTGGGAGTGTGGTCGGTCAGCGGGCGCATGCGCGTGCCGAAACCGGCCGCCAGAATCATCGCGCGCATCAGTGGCTCCCTGACTCGTTGTCGGCATTTGCTGCGTTTTCCTTGCTTTCCCCACTTGCCGCAGCGCTCTTCGCGGTGTCAGCGGCGGCCGCATTGCGCTGCAGGCGGGCAGCGCGATCGGCGAGGGCTGCCAGCTCATCGTAATCATCGAGGTTGATTTCGGGGCGCTCGCCATTGGCGAGACGCAGATCGCGCGCCTCGCATTCCTCGGCCAGGCGCAGCGACAGCGCCGGCGTCAGCACCTCATCCAGCCAGTGGGTGAAGGAGATCAGTTCCGGGCAGAAGGCCAGGCCTTCGCGCAGGTGGCCGAGGAAACGCGGCATCAGCGTCAGGTAACGGGGCTTGGCGTCCCGCAGCGTCAGACGCGCGAAGATGCCGAGAATCTTGAGATTGCGCTGCACGCCCATGCGCTCGACGCTCTGGCGGTATTCCAGCGGGCTCGGTGCCGGCAGTCCGGCCGCGGCGTAGCGTGGCAAGGCGGCCAGACGCGCCTGCTCGATCCAGCGCGCCATGGCGGGTTCCGGCCAGCGCCAGTGACGGTCGCGCAGCAGCGAGATCAGATCGTAGTTCTCGGGGCCGCTGACGGCGTCCTGGAAGTCGATGATCCACAGCCGGGACTGATGCTGGGATGCCGACTGATGCAGGAACAGGTTCTGGGCATGGAAGTCGCGGTGCACGGTCACCACCGGTTGCGCGCTGGCGGCCGCGAGCAGTTGGTCAGTCAGCTTGCCCCAGGCGGCGTAGCGGCGGTCATGCGGCATGTCGAGCAGCTGGCCGAGACACCACTCCGGAAACAGCTCCATTTCTGCGGACAGGCGGGCGTCGTCATAGGCCGGCAGGTTGCCGGGCGGCAGCTGATGCAGCTGCTCGAGCAGCCCGATGGCTTCGCCATAGTAGTGGTCGGCGTGCTCGGTGCTGGTCAGGGCGGTCATCAGCGGGGTGTCGCCGAGGTCTTCCAGCTCCAGAAAGCCGAGTGACTCGTCGAAGGCGAAGACCTCGGGCAGCGGCAGGCCGGCGTCGCGCCATTGGCGGGCGATGGCGACGAAGCCGTGGCTGTCTTCCTTCTCGGGCGGGGCGTCCATCAGGATGCGCGCCGGCGTGGCCGGGTCGAGTTCCTCGAGGTGCAGGCGGAAATAGCGGCGGAAGCTGGCGTCGTCAGCCACGGCGCTCATGCGCACGGCCTCTGGCGTGAGGTCGTGGCGGGCGGCGGCCCAGGCGTGCAGCGCCTGGCGGCGGGCGTCGGATGTCATGGGGCTTGGGCTCCTGTCGGCGTGTGCGGGGCCGGCTGTCAGTTGACGCCTGTGCCGCGGCCCCGCATGCTGTCGTGTGGTGACGAGAAGGCAGGCGGAACCGGCAAGCAGGAAGGCCGGTTGCTGGGCCTGTATAATACCGATTCCCCCAGCCAAGGACACAGAGCAGCCATGGCCCAGCGCAGCCATTCATCCCATCCGGGCAAGCCGACGACCGCTCCCGGGCGACGTCAGCGTCGCTTCGCGACTCCCTCTCTGTCTGCTCATTCCCGGCAGGCACCGATAGCCCGATTGGGCGATGACCGCCCGGTCTGGCAGCTCAAGCCACTGGTTTTCCGTCTGTTGTGGACCCTGGCGCCTCTGGCCGCCGGCGCCCCTCTGATGGCACAGGCCGCTCCGCCCGAGCCCCTGTCAGCCAGTCAGCTCGACTGGCAGCCCTATGATGAGGTGCCGCAGGGCAAGCTGTGCTCCGGGCGCTATGTCACGCCGGCCTACCGTATCGAGGCGGGCGACACGCCGGAGCAGGTCACGACCTCGGCCGACAAGGCCAACTACGGCAACGATGGCGTCGCCACCCTGATGGGGGAGGTGGTGCTGCGCCGCGGCGATTCCCAGCTGGAATCGCCCGAGGTCAGCGTCAACGAGGCACGTGACACCGCCACCGCCAAGGGGCCTGTCACCTATCGCCAGCCCGGGGTCCTGCTGCGTGGCGACGACGCGCGGGTCTCGCTCAACAGCGATGCGGCCAGCGTCGACAACGGCCACTACGTCTTTCACGAGCAGCACGTGCGTGGCGACGCGGTGCAGCTGGCGCGTCTCGAGGATGGTCGCTACCGCCTGAAGGATGCCAGCTTCACCTCCTGTGAGCCGGGCAACAGCCTGTGGCGTCTGGTCGGCAGCGACATCACCATCGATCAGGACTCCGGCTGGGGAACGGCCAAGCATGCGCGCATGGAAATGGGCGGCGTGCCGGTCTTCTACTGGCCCTACGTGCGCTTCCCGGTCGATGACCGTCGCCACACGGGCCTGCTGTGGCCGCAGTTCAGCTACACCAGCTCCAGCGGCTTCGATTACGCCCAGCCGATCTACCTGAACCTGGCCCCCAATTACGACGCTACCCTCACGCCGCGTTACATCTCCGAGCGTGGCGAGATGCTGGAAGGCGAATTCCGCTATCTATTGCCGCGTGGCGATGAAGGCAGCATCGAGGGCGCCTGGCTCGCCGATGACGATGGCGGCAGCGACCCCGACGATGACGAGGAAGACCTGATCGGCGAGGACCGCTGGTACATCAACTACCAGCATGCTGGCCGCTATGATGCCCGTACCGACTACCAGTTGAAGTACGGCGCCGCCTCCGATGGCAATTATTTCGACGACTTCGGGCGCAACTTCGGGGAAACGGAAACCGATAGCCTCGAGCGTCTGGCACAGCTCGATTACCACGGCGATGTCTGGGACCTGCAGTTCAAGGCGCAGGGCTACCAGCGCATGGACTACCCGCTGGATAACGATGACAAGCCGTTCTACCGTCTGCCGAGCCTGACCGCGGATGGCCGCTGGAGTCAGTCCAACGGCTTCTACGAAGAGTGGAATTCCAACGCGACCTACTTCTGGCGTGATGTCGATGAGACGGATACCGACATCGACGAAGACCAGGCCGCCAATGGTTCGCGCCTGCGTCTGGCGCCGGCGCTGGGCTGGCGCAGCGATCAGAGCTGGAGCTTCATCGAGCCGCGCGCGCAGCTGGTCAGCCTGTCGTACAGCCTGGATTACGGTGACCGCGAGACGGACCGCAGCACCAGTCCGTCCGCCACCATCCCGGTACTGTCGCTGGACAGCGGCCTGATCTTCGATCGCGAGACCGAATGGTTCGGTGACGGCTATACCCAGACGCTGGAACCGCGCCTCTATTACGCCTACGTGCCGGAGGTCGACCAGTCCGATCTGCCCGACTTCGACACCTCGGAAGATGCCTTCAGCTGGAATCAGCTGTGGTCTCCGTACCGCTTCAGCGGGGGTGACCGCGTCGGCGATACCAACAAGGTCTCCTACGGCGTGTCGTCACGCTTCATCAGCGATGAAAGCGGCCGTGAACGTCTCAAGCTGGGCGTCGGCCAGTCGAGCTACCTGTCGGGCCGCAACATCGACATGGACGGTGATCCGGACAAGACCTCACGCTCCGACTTCGACAGCTACTCCGATTACTATCGTGCGACGCGTGACCGCTCGCCGGTGGTCTTCCAGGCCGATGTGGTGCTCAACGACCAGTGGACCGCCTCCCAGGCCGTGTTCCAGGATTTCGATCGTGGCGTGACCGAAAGTGCCCAGACCTCGCTGCGTTATCGTGCGGAACAAGGCACGGTACTGAACTTTGGCTTCAATCGTGAGATCGAAGGCTTCGTGCCTTACGACGATGAGGACGCGGATGACGTGCTGGGCTATACCCGCAACGAGTGGGATTTCTCCTTCGCGACGCCGATGAGCGAGAGCTGGTCGCTGCTGGGCCGCTACATGTATGACAGCACCAATTCCCGTTCACTGGAGAAGGTGTTGGGCGTGCAGTACAACGATTGCTGCTACGGCGTGCAGGTCACCTGGCGTGAATGGCAGGATGACAACGACACCGCCAACACCATCTCGGATGACGAAGAGAAGAATGGCATCTTCCTGACCTTTGAATTCAAGGGCTTGGGAGGCGTCGGCCAGAGTGCTGACAGCTACCTGGAACAGGCCGTGCCGGGCTATCGCAACGCGGGCTTCTGAGTCGCCGCGCCAGGCCGTGAATGACGCCAAGGCGCCGCCGCAGGGCGGCGCCATCAACATTTTTACGCCGAGAGAACATGTGATGCGCAAGACCCTGATTGCCCCGCTGGGGCTGGCATTTGTGCTGGCGAGTCTGCCGGCCGGTGCCGCCGAGTTGCTCGACCGCGTGGTTGCCGTGGTCAACAAGGACGCCATCATGCAAAGCGACATGGAGCAGCGCGTCACCCAGGCGAGTCAGCAGTTGCAGAGCCGTGGCATCAACCTGCCGCCGCGCGACGTGCTGGAGCGTCAGGTTCTTGATCGTATGGTCAACGAGCAGATTCAGCTGCAGCTGGCGGAACAGGCCAACCTCAGCATCGACGATACTCAGCTCAACGCCACCCTGCGCGGCATCGCCAAGGACAACGGCATGAGCCTGGAAGCCTTCGCGGACAAGCTCGAGCAGGACGGCATGTCACTGGCCCAGGTGCGCGATCAGGTGCGTCGTGAGCTGCTGGTGCAGCAGATCCAGCAGCGCAGCGTCGCCAGCCGGGTGCGGATCTCCGATCGTGAGATAGACCGTTATCTCAATCAGCAGAATGTCGGCAGCGACGTCCAGTACCATCTGGCGCACCTGCTGGTGGCACTGCCCCAGGAGCCGACGCCGGACCAGGTCAAGGCCGCGCGCGCCAAGGCCGACAGCCTGCGTCAGCAGATCGAGCAGGGCACCGATTTCGCTCAGCTGGCTGCCGCCGAATCCGCCGGCAGTCAGGCACTGAGCGGCGGCGATCTCGGCTGGCGCTCCGGCGGTGAGCTGCCGACGGTGTTCGCCGATGTCATCCCGAACATGCAGGCCGGTCAGGTCTCCGAGCCGCTGCGCAGTGCCAGTGGCTATCACCTCGTCAAGCTGATCGAGAAGCGTGGCGCGGGCAAGGCGTTGATTTCCCAGACGCGCGCACGCCACATCCTGATTCAGCCCAACCCGAACCTCAGCGATCAACAGGCGCTTGAGCGTGCCGAGTCCATTCGCCGCCGTCTGCTGGGGGGCGAGGACTTCGCCGCGCTGGCTCAGGAGTTCAGCGACGACAAGGGCAGCTCCCTCAAGGGTGGCGAGCTGGGTTGGGTCAGCCCGGGCCAGACGGTCTCCTCCTTCGAGACGGCCATGAATGGCCTGGACGTGGGCGAGATCAGCCAGCCGGTCAAGAGCCGCTTCGGCTACCACATCATCGAAGTCGAGGAGCGTCGCCAGCAGGATGTGACCAACTCCAGCCAGCGTGACAAGGTGCGCAAGACCCTGTTCCAGCGCAAGCTCAATGATGAGCTCGAAGCCTGGCAGCAGCAGGTGCGTGCCGAGGCCTACGTCGACAACCGTCTCGATGAGCAGTAAGTCCGTGTGGAGCAGCGAGACACCGTCATGAATCGTCGCGAAGAGACTGCGCCCGCCATCATCGCCCTGACCGCCGGTGAGCCGGCGGGCATCGGCCCGGAACTGCTGGTCATGCTCGCCGGTCAGGCGGAAGCGTTCCCCGCGCAGCTGGTCGCGGTGGCAGACCCCGCCTTGCTGGTCAGTCGTGCCCGCCTGCTGGGACTGCCGCTGGTGGTGCATGAGCTGGCGCCGGGTGACCCGCTGCCGCCGACCCGCAATGGTGAGCTGGCCGTGTGGCCGGTGCCGCTGGCAGTGCCCAGCGAGCCGGGCGTGATTGATGCGCGCAATGGCGATCATGTGCTGGCGATGCTGGATGTCGCCATCGCCGCCTGCCAGGCCGGTCATGCCAGTGCGATGGTGACGGCGCCGTTGTCCAAGGCCGCCGTGATCGAGGCCGGGCATGCGGGCTTCACCGGCCACACCGAATACCTGCGCGATGTCTGCGGGGTCGAGGAAGTGGTCATGATGCTGGCGTGCCCCGGGCTGCGGGTGGCGCTGGCCACCACGCACCTGCCGCTGCGCGAGGTGGCCGATGCCATCACGCCCGAGGGCCTGACGCGGGTGATGAAGATCCTCGCCAAGGACCTGACGCGCTACTTCGGCTGTGCCGCACCGCGCATCGCGGTATGCGGGCTCAACCCGCATGCCGGCGAGGGCGGGCACCTGGGGCATGAGGAGATCGAGGTGATCTCCCCGACGCTCGACGCCCTGCGCGCGACCGGCATGCAGCTGGATGGCCCGCTGCCGGCTGATACCCTGTTCACGCCGCGGCATCTGGAGGGCGTGGATGCGGTACTGGCGATGTACCACGACCAGGGCCTGCCGGTGCTCAAGTATGCCGGCTTCGGTGAAGCCGCCAACATCACGCTGGGCCTGCCGATCGTGCGTACCTCCGTGGATCACGGCACGGCGCTGGACCTTGCCGGCAGCGGACGTGCCGATGTCGGCAGCCTGTTGCAGGCCGTGCGTGTCGCCATCGAGATGGCAGCCGCCGCGCGAGCCTGAGATAATCCCCGCATCACTCGGGCGTGACCGCATGGCGGCACGTCAGGCGTGCGCCACAGCGTGGCGTCTCGCTACCCCAGTCATTCGACCATCGAGGATGGTCTCGCCGCCCCGGTCTGCCTGTGTCCCTGCAGGCCATGGCGGCGTCTTGTTGTCGGGAATCCCGACGGATTCCCAGGAGGAAGGTCAGTCCCATGTCCCAACATTTCCCCGCGCATCGCGCTCGCAAGCGTTTCGGTCAGAACTTTCTGCAGGACCTTGGCGTCATCTCTCGCATCGTGAATGCCATTCGTCCCGCGGAAGGCGAGCGCCTGGTCGAGATCGGCCCGGGGCAGGGTGCCTTGACCGGCCCGCTGCTGGAAGCGGCAGGCAAGCTGGAAGTCATCGAGCTGGACCGTGACCTCATCCCGGGTCTGCGCGTGCAGTTCTTCAACTACCCGGACTTCGTCATCCACGAAGGCGATGCCCTGCGCTTCGATTTCCCGGAGCTGGTCGGTGATGGCCCGGCACTGCGCGTGGTCGGCAACCTGCCGTACAACATCTCCACCCCGCTGATCTTCCACCTGCTGGAAGCACGCGGCGCGATCTCCGACATGCACTTCATGCTGCAGAAGGAAGTCGTCGAGCGTCTGGCCGCGGAGCCGGGTGGCACCGACTGGGGCCGCCTGTCGGTGATGACCCAGTATTACTGCGCAGTGGAAAATCTGTTCCTGGTGCCGCCGAGCGCCTTCTTCCCGGCGCCGAAGGTGGATTCCGCCATCGTGCGTCTGGTGCCGCACCGTGAACTGCCGCATCCGGCCAAGGACGAGAAGCTGCTCGCCGTCATCGTGCGCGAAGCCTTCTCCCAGCGCCGCAAGACGCTGCGCAACAACTTCAAGGGCCGCATCGATGCCGACCAGCTGACCGCGCTGGGCATCGATCCCTCGCGTCGTCCGCAGACGCTGACCGTCGCTGAACTGGTGATGATCAGCAACCACCTCAGTGAGCAGGGCATGACGGTGGACAAGGCCGACAAGGCTCCGAAGAAGCGTCCGCGCAGCAATGTCGGTCACGGTGCGCCGGCAGCCGACAGTGCCAGTGATAGTCATCGCGATAGCGACAGTGGCGAACGTCTCGATGCCGAGAGCGATGCCAAGGGCGACGCCCGCAACGCCAGCGACCACGACGCATGAGTAGCGTGGCGGACATCCGTATCGACGCCGTACCCGAGTACTGCGCCGACGAGAGTCGTCCGAGCGAGAACCGACACGTGTTCCGCTACACCATCACCGTGCACAACGGGACGGATGAGACCGTGCAGCTGCTGGCGCGCTACTGGAAGATCACCCAGGGCAGCGGCGATGAGCAGGAAGTGCGTGGCAAGGGCGTGGTCGGCAAGCAGCCGCTGATCGCGCCCGGCGAGAGCTTTCGCTATACCTCGCGCGCCGTGCTCGACATGCCGGTCGGCGTGATGCAGGGGGCCTATACCTTCTGTGACGCGACCCATGCGCGCACCTTCGAGGTCGCCATCGCACCGTTCCGTCTCGCCGGTCCGCATCAGGTTCACTAGGGTGGCCGCGTGACGCAGCGTTTCGTATTCAAGACAGCAAGTCAGGCCGCCACGGCGGTCAGGGAGTGGGCATGACGCAGTGGGCGATTGGCGATTTGCAGGGCTGCCATCAAGAGTTCGAACTTCTGTTGCAGCGCCTCGATTTCACGCCGGGGCGCGATGTGCTGTGGCTGGCGGGAGACCTGGTCAATCGCGGGCCGGGCTCGCTGGAGTGCCTGCGTCTGGTCAAGTCGCTGGGCGATGATGCGCGGGTGGTGCTGGGCAACCATGACCTCCACCTGCTGGCGGTGGCCGAAGGTTTCAGCCGCCACAAGCGCTCCGATACGCTGACGCCGATTCTCGAGGCGCCGGACCGTGAGGAGCTGCTGGACTGGCTGCGTCGTCAGCCGCTGATGGTGGATGCGCTGGTCGGCAATCGCCGCACGGTGATGAGCCATGCCGGCGTGTTGCCGAGCTGGACGCTGGACCAGGCGGCCGGATATGCCCGTGAAGCGCACGCCGTGCTGGCGGGCGACGACTATCGAGGCTTTCTCGGCGAGATGTACGGCAATACGCCGGACCGCTGGCAGGAGGATCTCGAAGGCACGCCGCGCCTGCGCTGCATCGTCAATGTCTTCACGCGCATGCGCTTTCTGTACAGTGATGGCCGACTGGATTTCGCGGCCAAGGAAGGGCTGGATAGCGCGCCGGAGGGGAGCCGTCCCTGGTTCCAGTACCCGCGTCCCGAAGGGGCCTGGGATGACTCACCGCGCCTGCTGTTCGGTCACTGGGCTGCTCTGGAAGGCGAGACACCGGCGGCGCGTCAGGATGTCGAGGCGCTGGACACCGGCTGCGTGTGGGGCGGTGGCCTGACGGCGCTCAATCTCGAGACGGAAGAGCGCGTCTTCGAGCCGGCGCTGACCTCGCGCTGAGCGCCCTCCCGTCGTCAGTGACAGCAGGTCTGCCGTCGCTGGCGAATGCCTTTCCCTTACTCAACAAGCGGAGTCCGCATGAGTTTCGAACATCTTGATCTCGCAACCCTCAGTGACTGGCGCCAACGCGACCCGTCGCTCGTGGTACTCGATATCCGCGATCCGCTCAGCTTCACGCAAGGGCGTATCCCGGGTAGCCGTCATCTGGACAACGCCAGTGCCGGTGCCATCCTGGAAGACACCCCGCGCGACAAGCCGCTGGTGGTGGTCTGCTATCACGGCCATTCCAGTCAGCAGGCCGCCGCCTGGCTGGCGGGGCAGGGCTTCGAGAAGGTCTATTCCCTCGATGGTGGCTTTACCCAGTACCAACTGACGCATGGCGATGACGTCGAGAGCGGTAGCTGACGCCGCCTGCACGTGACTGCCATCACTGGCCTTACTTCCTCGCTTTCCTCATTCAGCTTTGTATCTCGTGCCGCAGGGCAAGGACATTCGCATGACTCAGACGACGCCTTCTTCACTGACCGATTCGCGTGACCGCCTGTTGAGCGGGCTTGAGGTCTATCGCGTGGGCGGCGCGGTGCGTGATGCGCGCCTGGATTGGCCGTGGCACGAGTGTGACTTCGTGGTGGTGGGCGCGACGGTGGAAGACATGCAGGCGCGTGGCTTCCGACCGGTCGGGCGGGACTTCCCGGTCTTCCTGCATCCGCAGACCCAGGAGGAGTACGCGCTGGCGCGTACCGAGCGCAAGTCCGGCCACGGGTATGTCGGCTTCAGCGTGCATGCCAGCCCCGATGTGACGCTGGAAGAGGACCTCATTCGTCGCGACCTGACCATCAATGCCATGGCCGAGCCGCTCGATAGCACGCCGGGGCAGGGCGAGGTGATCGACCCCTACGGTGGCCTGGCGGATCTCGAGGCGCGTGTGTTGCGTCATGTCTCGAGCGCTTTCAGCGAAGACCCGCTGCGCGTATTGCGCGTGGCACGCTTTCTGGCGCGCTATCAGGGGCTCGGCTTCACGGTCGCGGAGGAGACACGGCAGATGATGGTCGCCATGGTCGAGAGCGGCGAGGTCTCGCATCTGGTGGCCGAGCGGGTCTGGAAGGAGACCGAGAAGGCGCTGGGCGAGGCCAGTCCCGAAGCCTATTTCCAGCTGCTCGATGAGTTGGGAGCGCTGACGGTGCTGATGCCGCCACTGACCCGCGATGCCGAACAGCTCACAGCGGCACTGGCGCGGCTGGACCGCCTGCCGCGTCAGCTGGTCGATGAGGCGGAGATGGTCTGCTGGCGCATGGCGCGCCTGGTGGAGCACCTGTCACGCGACGAGATCGATGCCCTGGCGCAGGACTTGCGCCTGCCCAGCGCCGTGCGTGACACCGCCCAGCAGGCGCGTCTGTGCCGGGAATTGAACGAGGCCTCGCGGCGTGAAGGTGGCGTGAGCGCAGCCGATCTCAAGGCCTGGCTGGATGGTGTCGATGCCTGGCGGCGTAGCGAGCGCCAGTCGGTGCTGGTGGCCCTGCTGGCCGTCGAGGACAAGGGGTTGGCACGGTTGGGCAATGCCGTCTGGCAAGCCGCGACGGCGGTGTCGCCGCAGTCTCTGGTCGAACAGGGCCTGAAAGGGGCGGAGATCGGGCGTGCGCTCAGTGAGCAGCGTCAGCAGGCCATCGAGCAGGCGCTGAGCGAATGGCAGGCCATGCCGGAAGTGCACGCGCCTCATTGCGGCTGCGGACACAGTCACTGATCACCTGACCTGGGCAAATGACCCCGAAAGCCCCGGCCCTGCGCCGGGGCTTTTGCGTCTTGGCCGCAGGAAGGGTTTTGTGAGGGAGAGCGTGCTGTTTATGGGCAGAGCGTGTTTTTCATGAGCGGAGCGCAGCGTGTGAGCAGAGCATGCTTACAGACGTGGCTCGCTGCCATCGCTCAGGCGGCGCAGATTCAGTGCATGACGAATCACGATCAGACTGGCGAAGACCAGAATCACGCCGCTCATCTGCGGCGCCAGCCACAGGCTGAACAGGGGCGCCGCCAGTCCGGCCACCAGCGAGGCGATGGCCGCCGTACGCAATCGCCAGGCCAGCCCGACCCACAGCGCGGCGCAGCTCAAGGCGACGCCAGGCGCCAGCATCAGCAGCACGCCAAAGGCAGCGGCCACGGCCTTGCCACCGCGATGGCCACGGTGCCACAGCGGCAGGCTGTGGCCGATCAGCACGGCCAGCCCGATCAATCCCAGTGCCCAGGGCGGCAGCGAGAGCGCCAGCCCCAGCCAGAGTGCCGGCATGCCCTTGGCGGCATCGAAGACCAGCACCAGGGCGGCGGGCAGCGCGCCATGCAGCCGCAGCACATTGGAGAAGCCCGGATTGAAGGAGCCCGCCAGGCGTGGGTCGGGCAGCCCCAGTCGCTGACAGATCCACACCGCGCCCAGCACCGAACCGCTGGCATAGGCCACGGCCATCAGCAGGCTCAACTGTTGCCAGCTGGCCAGTTGCGCGGCCCACTCGATCAGGCCCGTCAGCATGATGTCGACTCGCTGCGTGTCCGAGGTGTCGCACACAGGCAGGGAGAGAGGGGCAGGCAGCTTGGCCAAGCAGGGGCCGGGTGCAGTAGAATCAGTCGCATGATGGCGGGGCCTTGGGCGTCGTTTTTATTCGTTCATTCGACAAGCATAGAGGTAACGCCGTGGATCGTGTGCTGATCGAGGCTCTGGCCGTGGAAACCGTGATTGGTGTCTATGACTGGGAGCGTACCATTCGCCAGCGTCTGGTGATGGATCTGGAAATGGCCACGGATATTCGTGCCGCAGCTGCCGACGATGACCTGACGCACACCCTGGACTACGCCGCCATCAGCGCGCGCATCCAGACCTTCGCCGAAGAAAGCCGCTTCGAGCTGGTGGAAACCTTCGCCGAGCGCCTGGCAGCGCTGCTGCGTGAAGAATTCGGCATTCCCTGGCTGACCATGACGGTGCGCAAGCCGGGCGCCGTGCCGGAAGCCGCCGCCGTTGGCGTGCGCATCGTGCGCGGCAGCCTCGAGACCACCTCGGATGCGCCGGCATGAGTCTGGTACTGATCTCCATCGGTAGCAATATCGAGCGCGAGCATCATGTACGGGTCTGCCTGGATGCGCTGGAGGCGACCTTCGGCAACCTGACGCTGTCCTCCGTCTACGAGAGCGAGCCGGTGGGCTTCGTCGACGGGCGCAACTTCCTCAATCTGGTCGCGGGTTTCGAGAGCGACTGGAGCGTCGGCGAGTTGCAGGCCTGGTGCAAGCAGCTCGAGCTGGCCAATGGTCGCCTCAAGAACAGCGCCAAATTCAGCCCGCGTACCCTGGATCTGGACCTGCTGACCGTCGGTACCCTGACCGGGGAGGTCGATGGCGTGATGCTGCCGCGCGATGAGGTCGATCGCAATGCCTTCGTGCTGCTGCCGCTGGCCGAGTCGTTCGGCGAAGAGCGCCACCCCGTCACCGGCGAGGATTACGCTTCGCTTTGGAAGGCGTTCGTGGCCGCCGGGCGCGCCGAACAGCAGCCGCTATGGCCGGTGGACTTCAGCTGGCGCTGCCGGATGATCTCGCGCGCCGATGCCACGGTCTGACACTGCTCTCTGATGTCTCGGTCTGACACCATCAGGCGCCACGTCGCCGGTGTCAGTGTCCGGCGGTGAGCATGACTGGCCCCTCAATGACAACGCCCTGCCGATTCTCATCGGCAGGGCGTTGTCGTCTGGCAGGGCGCTGGCGTCTGGCAGGACTGAGCCTCAGTCCTGCGCTGTGCTCGGGGCCGCCAGGCTGTCCAGCGGCCAGCGCGGCACGGCCTTCATCGGGCCGGTGTCCTGCTCACCGGCATTCAGGCGCTGCGCGCCCACGTAGGCGATCATCGCGCCGTTGTCGGTGCAGAAGCGGCCACGCGGGTAGTAGGCGCGAGCGTTGCGCTTGGTCAGCTCATGGCTCAGGCGCTCACGCAGGCGGGTGTTGGCGCTCACGCCACCGGCGACGACCAGACGCTTGAGGCCGGTCTGGTCCAGCGCGCGACGACACTTGATGACCAGGGTGTCGACCACGGCTTCCTCGAAGGCGCGTGCGATATCGGCGCAGTGCTGCTCATCCAGATCATCCGCGGCCTTGGCCTTCTTGAGCGTGACCATGGTGTGGGTCTTGAGGCCGGAGAAGCTGAAGTCTAGGCCCGGGCGGTCTGTCATCGGGCGCGGGAAGCGATAGCGTTTGGGGTCGCCCTGTTCGGCCAGCTTCGCGACCTGCGGGCCACCGGGGTAGGGCAGTTCCAGCATCTTGGCGGCCTTGTCGAAGGCTTCGCCGGCGGCGTCATCCACGGACTCGCCGAGCAGCTCGTATTCGCCCAGTCCGCGCACCGCGACCAGCTGGGTGTGCCCGCCGGAGACCAGCAGCGCCACGAAGGGGAATTCGGGCGCGTCGTCTTCCAGCATCGGCGCCAGCAGGTGGCCTTCCATGTGGTGGACGCCGAGCACCGGCACTCCCCATGCCTTGGCGAGCCCATGCGCGGTGGACGCGCCGACCATCAGCGCGCCGACCAGGCCCGGGCCTGCGGTATAGGTGATGGCATCGATGTCAGCGGCCTTCAGCTGCGCCTCATCCATCACCTGCTGGATCAGCGGCAGCAGCTTGCGAGTGTGATCACGCGACGCCAGTTCCGGCACCACGCCGCCGAACTCGGCGTGCATGGCGATCTGGCTGTAGAGGGCATCTGCAAGCAGGCCCTGGTCCGTGTCGTAGATGGCGACGCCGGTCTCGTCGCAGGAAGTCTCGATGCCGAGCACACGCATGGCTGACTCTCAGGAAATATCAGAAGTAGAGGGCGGCACGACCAGCGAGGCTGCCTGAGCGAGCCCGAGAGGCGTGTGTGCCGTGAATGCGCGACATTCTACTGGCTGTGAGCACGGGTGTCGCGCCAGCTGGCGTTGAGGCAGAGAGGATTTCCGGTTTCCGCGTTTGCAAAGCCGGGGGCGGGTGTCTAGAATATGGCACTCTGCAAGACTGGGTCGTGCATCCGACCACCCCGCAAAAGCTCCCCGAATCATGATTCCAGCCAGCGACGGCTACCCTCACCGGTGGTGTCGCAGGCGACTGATTGATGCTGGATCGACCTGCAGGTGGCGGTTTACCGTCGCTGGCTGGTGGCTCCTGAGGAGTGGCTGCACCGGATGTGCGTTCAAACCGAACTCATGATCTCAAGGTAGGTGAGTGTTTAATGCCTTCAGTTAAAGTACGTGACAACGAGCCGTTCGACGTCGCCCTGCGCCGTTTCAAGCGCTCCTGCGAAAAAGCCGGTGTTCTTTCCGAAGTGCGTCGTCGTGAGCACTACGAGAAGCCGACAGCTGTTCGCAAGCGTCAGCAGGCGGCCGCTGTAAAGCGCCACGCCAAGAAGGTTCAGCGTGAGCGCAAGCGTTTCGAGCGTCTCTACTGATCCGTACTTTTGGGGAGTGATATTCTGCTCTCTGGAAGGACACCAAGCGGCTGCCTCACGGTGGCCGCTTGTTTTTGTCTCTAGTGGTCCGTTTGTTCTCGAGCCGTGTGCCGTTGCCTGGCGCATGTCGCTAACTCGAGGAATGGCCTGACCCGAAGGTAGCCGCTCACTTTGCTGAGCCGACACTATCTTGCGGTCAGTCCGTTTTTCCACGACTTCTGGCGAATCATGGCTGGTCTCATCCCCCAAGGCTTCATTGACGATCTGCTGGCCCGCACCGACGTGGTCGAGGTGGTGGGTGAGCGCGTCCAGCTGAAGAAGGCCGGCAAGAGCTATGTCGGCCTCTGCCCGTTCCATCAGGAAAACTCTCCCTCGTTCAACGTCATCCCGGACAAGCAGTTCTATCACTGCTTCGGGTGCGGGGCGAGCGGCAGTGCCCTCAAGTTCCTGATGGAGTTCGATCGCCTGCCGTTCCCCGAGGCCGTGGAGCAGCTGGCCTCGCGGCTGGCGCTTGAAGTGCCGCGCGAAGGCGGCAACCAGAGTCCGCACGAGCGCCGTGAGCGCCAGCGTCGCGAGCAGGCCCGCGAAGAGGGCGTCAATCTGCTCGAGGCGGCCGCGGACTTCTATCGTCAGCGCTTGACGGAACCGGCCGCGCAGCCGGCGCGTGAGTATCTGGAAGGCCGTGGTCTGTCGCGTGAGGTCATGCGTGATTTCGGCATCGGCTTCGCGCCGGAAGGCTGGGAGCACCTCAAGCATCACCTGAGCAAGCTGGGTGTCAGCGAGGATGTGCAGATCGAATACGGTCTGCTGATCCATCATGAGGAAAGCGGTCGCCGCTATGACCGCTTCCGCGATCGCGTGATGTTCCCGATCCGTGACTGGAAAGGCCGCACCATCGCCTTCGGCGGTCGCGTGATGGGCGACGCCAAGCCCAAATACCTGAATTCTCCCGAGACTCCCGTCTTCCACAAGGGACGCGAGCTCTACGGTCTGTTTGAAGCCCGTGAGGCGAATCGCAAGCTGGAACGCATGCTGATCGTCGAAGGCTACATGGACGTGGTGGCATTGGCGCAGTACGGCATTCGCAATGCCTGCGCGACCCTGGGTACCGCGACCAGTGAGGAGCACCTCAAGCGCCTCTATCGCCTGGTCGATGAGGTGGTGTTCTGCTTCGACGGCGACAAGGCCGGTCGGCAGGCGGCGCGCCGCGCGCTGGAGACCGTGCTCGAGGTCATGATCGATGGGCGTCAGGCGCGCTTCCTGTTCCTGCCGGAAGGCGAGGACCCGGATTCCCTGGTGCGCAGCGAGGGTCAGGAGGCATTCGAGAAGCGTGTCACCTGCGCCTCCGGGCTCTCCGAGTTCCTGTTCGAGCAGGCCGCGGAAGGACGCGACCTCAAGCGCATGGAGCAGCTCGAGCGGTTCGTGACCCAGGCGCTGGAGTGGATCTCGCGCGTGCCCGAAGGGGTGCTGCGCTCGCTGCTGCTCAAGGAGCTGGAGCGGCGCAGTGGTCTGGAGCGTGAGCGGCTGGATGCCATGCTGGTGGAACGCGCCGCGGCGCGTGAAGCCCAGCAGGCACGGCTGCGTCAGCACCAGCAGCTACGTCAGCACCCTCAGCAACAGCAGCGTTCGCAACCGCAACAACGTCAGTCCGGCGCGACACACTCGGCACCGCGCTCAACGTCCGCTGCCAGTCCTCAGGACGGTGCGACGCTGAGTGACGCGCAGGACGAGTGGTCGTCGCTGGAGGCGATGGCAGATGCCGGTTTCGGCGACAGCGAGCCCGATGGCTGGCAGCCCGATGGCTGGCAGCCGGATGACTGGCAGTCGCATGGCGAGTTGCCTGCGGGGCAGGGCGCTCAAGCTTCGCGCGCGACGCCGGCCAGGTCTCAGAAGCGCACCTCGGTCAGCATGCTGACGCGCCTGTTGCATCTTCTGGTGCACGAGCCGCAGCTGGTCGCCGAGCTGCCTGACTCCAATGAGTGGATCGAAGGCGCGGGCGAGCCGGCCGACAGCGAGGATGCGCAGCTGTTGAACGATGTGGTGCGTCTCTTGAAGGCGGGGCAGTATCGTTCGCCACAGGTGCTGTTGGCGCACTTCCTCGGCACCGCACAGGGACCGAGGCTTGAGCAGCTGGCAGCCCGGGAATTGCTGATTCCGCGTGACGTGCGCAGCGAAGAGCTGAAGGGGCTGGTGGAGCATTGCCAGCATCAGCAGGCGCGCACCACGCCGGAAGCGGAATATCAGGCCTTGCTGGCCAAGGAAAAGCGTGGCGAGAAGTTGTCGGCAGAAGAGAAGCAGCGGCTGATGGCCCTGCTGATGGAGCTGGCAACACGGCGCTGACGCAGTCTCGGTGCCAGGAAGGCCGACAATGGTGGAAATGCCGTGAGAGCTGAGGCGATGGCGCAGGAAAATACGCCCCATGGCCTTGAAAGACGCACTCATGCCCACTATTTAATGAGGTAGCTCCCGATGCGGACTGCCGCAACGTAACCGATAACGCTAACACACCTGGATGGTCCGGCAAATACGCCGCTGGCAGCATCTCCTGATGGCACGCTATACTGGTGCGCTTGATGCTCTCTTCGTCCCTATACCGGCGCCATGCTCACTCGCTGAGCCGCGTCGCGTCCAGGTGCTTCATTCTTCTTCGTCGAGATAGGGGTTCTATGGCTGGTAATGCGCAGCAGCAGTCGCGTCTCAAGGAGTTGATCGCGCGCGGCAAGGAACAGGGTTACCTGACCTATGCCGAGGTCAACGATCACCTGCCCGAGGATATCGCTGATCCCGAACAGGTGGAAGACATCATCAGCATGATCAACGATATGGGCATCAAGGTCGCGGAAGAAGCGCCCGATGCCGATACCTTGATGATGTCTGATTCCTCCACTGACGAGTCTGCCGCCGAAGAGGCCGTTGCCGCCCTCGCCGCGGTGGAAAGCGATGTGGGACGCACCACCGACCCCGTCCGCATGTACATGCGTGAGATGGGCACCGTGGAACTCCTGACCCGCGAAGGCGAAATCAAGATCGCCAAGCGGATCGAGGAGGGCACGCGTGAGGTGATGTCGTCGCTGGCATTCTTGCCGGGGGCAGTCGACTCCATCCTGGAAGCCTACGACGGCACTCTGGGCGAAGACGGCGGACGTCTGTCCGATCTCTTCTCCGGTTTCATCGACCCTGACGAAGGCGTGCCGGGTGTCGCTGAAGTCGAAGTCGAGGAAGTCGAAGAGATTCCCGAGGGCGAAGAGTCCGAAGGCGACGAAGACGAAGACGACGATTCCGCCTCTGAAGGTGGCCCGGACCCCGAGCTGGCCCGCGTCCGCTTCGAGCAGATCCGTGAGCAGAACGAGGCGACCAAGGCCGCCATCGAGAAGTACGGTTCCGGCTCTGCCGAGGCGAAAGCCGAACAGGACCGTCTTGCCGAGCTGTTCTCGCCGATCAAGCTGGTGCCCAAGCACTTCGAGCGTCTGGTCGGTCAGGTTCGCGTGTCCGTCGAGCAGGTGCGCGAGCAGGAAAAGGTCATCCTGCAGATCTTCGTCAAGCGCGGCAAGGTGCCTCGCAAGAGCTTCATCAAGGCCTTCCCGGGCCACGAGTCCGACATGGACTGGTTCGACAGCTTCATCGGTGGCAGCAAGAAGTACGCCGACAAGCTCGAGCCGTTCCGTGCCGACGTGCTCCGTGCCCAGCGCAAGATCGCCTTCGAGCAGGACATGGTCCAGCTGCCGGTCAGCGAGCTCAAGGAAGTGAACCGTCGCCTGTCGATCGGTGAAGCCAAGGCGCGTCGTGCCAAGAAGGAAATGGTCGAGGCCAACCTGCGTCTGGTCATCTCCATCGCCAAGAAGTACACCAACCGTGGTCTGCAGTTCCTGGATCTCATCCAGGAAGGTAACATCGGTCTGATGAAGGCCGTGGACAAGTTCGAGTACCGTCGTGGTTACAAGTTCTCGACCTACGCCACCTGGTGGATCCGTCAGGCGATCACTCGCTCCATCGCGGACCAGGCGCGCACCATCCGTATTCCGGTGCACATGATCGAGACCATCAACAAGCTGAACCGTGTCTCGCGTCAGATGCTGCAGGAAATGGGTCGCGAGCCGACGCCGGAAGAGTTGGGCGAGCGTCTCGAGATGCCGGAAGACAAGGTGCGTCGCGTGCTCAAGATCGCCAAGGAGCCCATCTCCATGGAGACGCCGATCGGTGACGATGATGATTCGCACCTGGGTGACTTCATCGAGGACGGCACCATGGTCTCGCCGATCGACTCCGCCACCGGCGAAGGTCTGATCGAAGCGACCCGCGGTATCCTGTCCGGCCTGACCGCACGTGAAGCCAAGGTGCTGCGCATGCGCTTCGGTATCGACATGAACACCGACCATACCCTCGAGGAAGTCGGCAAGCAGTTCGATGTCACCCGTGAGCGTATCCGTCAGATCGAAGCGAAAGCGCTGCGCAAGCTGCGTCACCCGTCACGTTCCGAGTCACTGCGTTCCTTCATGGAAGAGTGATCTGAAGCGCTCGGGGCCACACCTCGACTGCTGGCCCCGCTGACAAGACAACGCCCGCCCCCATGCGAATGGGGGCGGGCGTTGTCGTTTGTGGGCTTTACGTTACGGGTCTTTCTCTACGGGATGTGTCGCCTTCAGGTTTGTCTTTACGGACCTTGCCACCTTCGAGCTGTGTCGTTCCAGAGCTGCGTGATGTGCCCTGGGGGTTATCAGGCGCCGTGGCGCAACTGGTGAGACGAAGGCGTTGCCGCCACGCTGAAGACGACACGGCCCTTGATGCACTGACGGGAGACCGGCCCCATCTGCTCGCTGCTCAAGCCGTCGGGGTGCTCGCCACGTAGCCACAGGCGGCCGTTGTCGTCGATGCGATGCAGGCGCTTGACCAGCTGGCCGAGCCTGGGATGTTCCACCACGACGGTGGCGCCGGGCGTCAATCGCCAGCGACTGGGCCAGCGCATGCTGATGATGAGGCTGTGCTGCGGGAGACTGGGGGCAAGACTATGACCGTGCAAGCGGTAGCTACTGAACCAGCGCATGTGAGGCTCCTTGAGAATGAGGGCATGACACGGTCAAGATCCTGTCGGTGCTTTCCTGTGGCAGTGGCGATAGTTGAATTGTATCCACTGCTTAGTAAAATATAATCATTCTCATTTGATGTCCAGCCGTTTTCCGTCAGTGCCTCGCGCAATGGCTATCGAGAGACGGTTGTCTAGCGCAGCGTGTCGAGCAGAGACTGTTGAGAGAAGACTGTCGAGCAGAGACTGTCTCGCGAAGCCTGTTGAGAGTAGAAACGAAAAAAAGCCGCGGCTCTGGTGAGCAGCGGCTTCTGGGAGAGTCACGGGTCTGTCTGTCTCTTGCGCTTCGTGCTGTGCTTCATGTCATGTCACGTCACTTCGCGTTGTTTCATGGGGCAGGGCGAAGTGACGGTCGTGCGACAGGTCATGCGCGCAGCTCGGCAAGAGGGTTTTGCTGCCGGGCTCAGTCGTTGGCGTTGAGCTCACGCAGCAGGGCGCGGCGCTGGCGGCCCATGCGGATCGCCAGCAGCACGATCTCGATCACGGCGATGGCCATCAGGGTGTAGCCGAACAGTTCGGTGACTTCCTCGGCGGCATTCTTGACCGAACGCAGGTAGGAGTCCCCCATCAGGGTTTCCCAGAATTCCGAACGACCGTAGAGGCGTGAGAAGACGTAGGTCGCCAGGAAGCCGGCGCCGAACAGGCCGAACGCGAAGCTGCGTCCGAAGTGCTCGAACTCGGCAATGAAGCGGCTGCGGTTGCGCCATACGCCGATGATGACCGGGATCGCGACCACGCTGACCAGGAACTGCCAGCTGCCATCGCCGATCATGCCGTCGAGCAGGGCGTCCTGTTCACGGATCAGGGACGCCGCGAACAGGCCGAACAGCAGCAGGCTGATGGTGCGCAGGTCCGGCAGGCGTGAATGCACCAGCCACATGGTGGCTGCGCTCAAGGCCAGCAGAGTGCTCTGCATGTGTTCTGTCCAGCTGGCTTCGCTGAAGCCGACATCACCGAAGTGGTGGGCATCATGCATGACCAGCGACATCATCGCGGCCACCAGCGGCGCATAGATGGCCAGGCGCAGGCAGGCTTGCATGAAGAGCGAAGTGGGCTTGCGCCCATACAGCGGCTGTTCGGCGCTGATGGGGAGCGGGACAGCGTTATGGTGCTGGGTATGCGAAGTCAGGCGAGACAAGGGACTCTCCGGACAGTCCATGGACTGCCTGTCAGGGTGAGGGTGTTGTTTGCCTGCTCATTATAACGATGCAAAGGTGCTCAGTTAATATTCTGGTAAGAAAACTGTGAGATTCCATTTCAGCATCGATGTTGCGCCGAGCGGAAATGTTCGTCAGCTCTGACGTAACCGATCCCGCTCGGCTTCCTCGACGATCCAGTCATGCACGGCCTGGATGCGGCCATCATCCAGGGTGCCGTGGGGATGGACGATGACGTAGCGCTTGCCGGTCAGTACCCGTTGCGCGAAGGGCGCGATCAGCGTGCCGCGCGACAGCTCGTCGGTGATCAGCGTGCGCCTTGCCATCGCGACTCCCATGCCGGCGATGGCAGCCTCCATCGACAGGTGGTTGCGGTTGAAGGTATAGCCACGCTGAACGTTGATCTCGGGCGCGCCGATGCTGGCCAGATAGAATTCCCACTCGGCGTGATCGTGGCTGCCGCGCCAGGCGGTGATGTCGTGCAGCAGCGGATACCAGGCGAGGTCCTCTGCGCTGCGCAGTGGCGGGCGGCCGCGCATCAGGCCGGGATGGCAGACGGGGAAGATCTCCTCTTCCATCAGATCGGTGACCTGCATGCCCGGGTAGTGGCCGTCGTTGAGGTCGACCGCCAGCTCGAAGTCACCCTCGCGCAGCGGTGAGTCACTGTCCTCGGCGCGCACGTGCAGCTCGATATCCGGAAAGCGTGCCTGCAGGCGCGGCAGTCGGGGCGCCAGCCATTTGGAGAGAAATGACGGCACCGAACGCAACCTGAGCACACCGCTCATCAAGCCGCTGCGCAGCCGTTTGACCTCCAGTCCCACCGCGCTATAGGACTGCTCCACCACGCGCGCCAGTCGCGCGCCTTCCCCTGTCAGCTCGAGTCCGCGTGAACGACGCAGAAACAGCTTGAAGCCCAGCCGCTCCTCCAGCTGCTTGATCTGCTGACTCACCGCGCCGGTGGTGACGTGCAGTTCTTCTGCCGCGCGCGTGAAGGAGCCATGACGCGCGGCGCAGGCGAAGACCTGCAGCCAGGCATGGGTCTGACCATTCAGGTGGCGCAGGCTCGGTGTGGTGGCGGGCGTGCCGGTCGCCGTCGGCGGCACGACGGGGCCAGTACCAGGCGTGTTGTCGAGGGAAGACGTCATGGGCGGGTCTCATGCAAGCGCTGGAGGCAGATAGTGAGGGAGAAGCCGCGATGGCCAGACGCAGATGGCGGTGATAGCTAAAGGCATCAGGGCACAAGGTGGCGCGAAGAGCATAGTTTACGCCGTTTTTGATGCATAGAGTTTAGTCAGGCTAAACCCACGACCAATTTTTATGGTTTGTCGCGTCCCGCCCCCATCCATCATCATTGCCTCATCCACTGGCAGGCGCTCAGGCGCGGCGAGTTTCCGAGATGAGGTGTTGTCATGTCCATCAGTGTATTTGATCTCTTCAAGGTCGGTGTCGGCCCCTCCAGCTCGCACACCGTCGGCCCGATGCGTGCTGCCGCGCAGTTCGTCGAGACCCTGCGCTCGCGTGACCAGCTGGAGCGCGTGGCGCGCATCGAGGTGCAGTTGCATGGTTCGCTGTCTGCCACCGGCGTGGGCCACGGTACCGACAAGGCGACCATCCTCGGCCTGATGGGCGAGCTGCCGGAAACGATCGACCCTGCGATCATCGACCCCTGCATCGAAGAGCTGCTGGAGTCTCAGACACTGCTGCTCGACAACCGCATCGCGGTGCCCTTCGTGTGGGTGCGTGACATGCAGTGGCACGATGCGCCGCTGCCGTATCACCCCAATGCCATGCGTCTGATCGCCTACGGCCACCGCGATGAGCTGTATCGCAATGTCTATTACTCGGTGGGTGGCGGTTTCGTGGTCGACGAAGTCGAGGCCGCGCGTGACCCGCTGCTGGAAGACGAAAGCCTGCGTCTGCCGTATGAATTCAACACCGCCAATGAGCTGCTGGCGCTGTGTCGCATGCACAAGATGCGCATCAGCGAGCTGATGATGGCCAACGAATGTGCGCTGCGCAGTGAGACCCAGGTACGGCGTGGGCTATGGCGCATCTGGGAAGTGATGAACGAGTGCATCGACAACGGCCTGACGCACGAAGGCGTGCTGCCCGGCGGGCTCAACGTCAAGCGCCGTGCCAAGCGTCTGCATGCACGTCTGCTGGATGTGGAATCCAGCAAGTCGATCATCACCTCGACCTTCTCGGCGATGGACTGGGTCAACCTGTTCGCGCTGGCGGTCAATGAAGAGAACGCGGCCGGCGGTCGCATGGTGACGGCGCCGACCAATGGCGCGGCCGGCATCATCCCAGCGGTGCTCAGCTATTACATGAAATTCCAGGAAGATGCTCGCGAGGAGGACGTGGTCGACTTCCTGCTCACGGCAGCCTCGGTGGGCATCCTGTGCAAGAAGAACGCCTCCATCTCCGGCGCGGAAGTCGGCTGTCAGGGCGAGGTGGGCTCCGCCTGCGCCATGGCGGCTGCCGGGCTTGCCGAGCTGATGGGCGCGACGCCGGAGCAGGTCGAGAACGCGGCGGAAATCGGTCTCGAGCACAATCTGGGACTGACCTGTGACCCGATCGGCGGCCTGGTGCAGATTCCCTGCATCGAGCGCAATGCGATTGCCTCGGTCAAGGCGATCAATGCCGCCCAGATGGCGATGTGTGGCGATGGCGATCACTTCGTCTCGCTGGACAAGGCGATCCGCACCATGCGTGACACCGGCCGCGACATGCAGGACAAGTACAAGGAGACCTCCAAGGGCGGTCTCGCGGTCAACGCCATCGAATGCTGATACGACCGCTAGCCACTGGCAGGTTCCGTGACCTGGACTGGATTGAGTCTGACTGAATTGAGTCTGCGTGACTTGAACCGGCGCGATGTGAACCTGTGTGATGTGAGCCTGAGTCGAACTGCCATGACTTTCCGCCGGAGGCCTGCCGCCTCCGGCCAAACCCGTTGTCTCTTGTCAGGTACATGATCTCCGGCCAGAGGTCATGATCTCGGCAACCCTCGTTGACGCCTCTTCGGCGCGGTATTCCGCGACGGACAGGCGTCTTTTTTATGGCGGGAATTGCGCTCATCTCGACTGTTCGGCTCGGTTTGGCGGGGGAATCTGCCAGCCTTGAGATGTCTCGGGAGGGCTGCGTTGTAAAGAAGTCGCTGATATATCGGCTATTGGTCGAGTGAGCGCGCTTGCCGCTGGCAGCGCGCCTCTCGCTGTTCTAGTTTACGTTAACGTCAGTTGCGCTGATCGCAACGATGGAGCGTATCGAGGGCCTGTCGTTGGCGCCTGTTGATGCTGCGTATCGATGACGAGCCGCGATGTTGCGGGCATCCGCGCTGACGAACAGCCCTCATGTCTCTTGGAAGACACAGACCACCGGCTTGCCGGTCAGGACGGAGTACTGACATGCCATCACCGCCCATTCAGGGGCCGCGTGCCAGCGGGGGCGCATCAGCGACGGCCCCGATTCTCGAGACGCGTGGCTTGAGCAAGGATTTTCGGGGTTTCACGGCCGTCGACGACGTCAATCTCCAGGTGCAGGAAGGGCATATCCATGCCCTGATCGGCCCCAATGGCGCCGGCAAGACGACAGTCTTCAATCTGTTGACGCGCTTTCTACCGGCCACCCGCGGCGAGATTCTCTATCGCGGCAAATCCATCACTCGCATGAAGTCGCATGAGATCGCGCGCCTGGGGTTGGTGCGTTCCTTCCAGATATCGGCAGTGTTTTCCCAGATGACGGTGCTCGAGAACGTGCGGGTCGCCCTGCAACGCCCCCAGGGCACCTCGTTTCATTTCTGGAAGCCGGAACGCAGCCTCGACAGCCTGAACGAGCAGGCATTGCATCTGCTGGAGCAGGTAGGGCTGCGCGATGACGCTCACCGTGTGACCGCCAGTCTGCCCTATGGCCGCAAGCGCGCGCTGGAGCTGGCGACCACGCTGGCGCTTGAGCCCACGCTGATGCTGCTGGATGAGCCGACCCAGGGCATGGGCGCCGAGGATGTGGACCGTGTGGTCGAGCTGATCCGTGTCGCGGCGCGGGGCCGTACGGTGCTGATGGTCGAGCACAACCTGAGCGTGGTCAGCCGCCTGTGCGATCGCATCAGCGTGCTGGCGCGCGGGCGGGTGCTGGCGGAGGGCGACTACGCCAGCGTATCGGCCAATCCCGAGGTTCGTGAAGCGTATCTGGGCAGTGAAGCGCCCGAGTCCACGGCGGATGAGCACAAGGAGGTTTCATGACGGTGGTTATGGAGCAGGCGACGGACAGGCAAGCCTCGGCGGCCGACTCGCCGCTGGGGGAAGAGCAGCTCTGCCTGCGCGAGCTGAACGCCTGGTACGGCGAGTCCCATGTGCTGCATGGCGTCAACATGACGGTGCGGCGCGGCGAGCTGGTGACCTTGCTGGGTCGCAACGGGGCCGGACGCAGCAGCACGCTGCGCGCGATCATGAACATGGTCGGCCGGCGTAGCGGCGACATCCTCATCAAGGGGCAGGACAGCATGGGGCTGGCGCCGCATCGCATCGCTCATCTCGGTGTCGGCTTCTGCCCCGAGGAGCGTGGCATCTTCGCCAGCCTGAGCGTCGAGGAGAATCTGCTGCTGCCACCGCTGGTCAAGAGCACAGGACATGACCAGGGCCGGAGCCAGGGCCAGGGCCAGGGCATGTCGCTGGATGAGCTCTATGCGCTGTTCCCCAATCTGCATGAGCGACGCACCAGTCAGGGCACGCGCCTCTCCGGTGGCGAGCAGCAGATGCTGGCGCTGGCGCGCATCCTGCGCACCGGGGCGGACCTGCTGCTGTTGGATGAGATCACCGAGGGGCTGGCGCCGGTCATCAACCAGAAGCTGGCCGAAGTGCTGATGATGCTGAAGGCGCGCGGCATGACCATCGTGCTGGTGGAGCAGAACTTCCGCTTTGCCGCACCGCTGGCCGACCGTCATTACCTGATGGAGCACGGCACCATTCTGGAAGAGATCAGTGCGGCCGAGTTACCGGCCCGCCACGAATATCTGCACAAGGTACTGGGGGTCTGAGCTCCCGCTCGGGCTGAGCTGCACAGGGCTGGCCGCCATGCACGGCCTTGCACTCGCCAATCTGAAGTCCGTACGTCTCGCCACAACAATCACAATATTGCCGGGTAATCCGGTCTGGAGATGTCATGCACGCCACCGCTTCATCCAACGCCACCGTTTCATCCAACGCCACCCCTGTCGCGTCACCGTTGTCACGCCGCATCACGGCGGCCACACGCCGGCGCCTGTTGCCGCTGTCCGCGCTCATGATGGGGTCCCTGCTGTCGGCGGGAATCGCGCAGGCCGACATCAGCGACGGCGTGATCAAGATCGGCTATCTGGCCGACATGTCGGGCACCTATCGTGACCTGGCCGGCCCGGGCGGTCTCGATGCGCTCAAGATGGCCGTCGAGGACTTCGGCGGCAGCGTCAACGGCATGCCGATCGAGGTATTGAGTGCCGATGACCGCAACAGCGCCGATGTCGGTGCCAATACGGTGCGCGGCTGGATCGATCAGCAGAATGTCGACATGGTCGCCGGGCTGGTGGCCTCATCGGTGAGCATCGCGGTGACGCGGATTCTCGCCGAACAGGACACGCTGGGTATCGTTTCCGGCTCGGCGGCTTCCAGCATCACCAATGAGCATTGCACGCCCAATCATGTCCACTGGGTGTATGACACCTATCCGCTGGCGCACGGCACGGCCAAGGCGATCGTCGATGAAGGCGGCGACAGCTGGTTCCTTTTGACCGCGGACTACGCCTTCGGTCATGCCCTGGAAGGCGATGTGGAAAAGGTGGTGAACGAGAACGGCGGCACCATCGTCGGCAAGGTACGTCATCCATTCCCGACCAGTGATTTCTCCTCCTACATCCTGCAGGCGCAGGGTTCCGGGGCCAAGATCGTCGGGCTGGCCAATGCCGGGTCGGACACCGTCAATGCGTTGACCACGGCGAGTCAGTTCGGCGTGGTGCAGGCCGGGCAGTCGCTGGCGGGGCTATTGATCTTCCTCAATGACGTGCATGCCCTGGGGCTTGAGGTCGCGCAGGGGCTGCAGCTCACCACCGGCTGGTACTGGGACCTCAATGACGAGACACGTGCCTGGTCCCAGCGCTATCACGAGCGCAATGAACGCATGCCGACCATGGTGCAGGCCGGCATCTACTCCAGCACCCTGCATTACCTGAATGCGGTCGCGGCCACCGGCAGCGATGACACCGCCACCGTGCGCGCCAGAATGGGCGAGACGCCGGTCAACGACATGTTCGCCAACAACGGCACCATCCGTGCCGATGGGCGCATGGTGCATGACATGTATCTGGTCAAGGTCAAGGCGCCCTCCGAATCCCAAGGCGAGTGGGATGTCTATGACGTGATCCGCACCATTCCCGGCGCTGAAGCCTACCGACCGCTGGCGGACAGCCAGTGCGAGCTGGTCAAGGGCTGAAGCCGAACGTCAGTCGAGTCGCTGAGGCGTATGACATGGCGCTGCCGGTCGGATGATCGGCAGCGCCGAGCGGCTGACGCGAATGGGTGCTGAAAAGGAATGTGCGGATGACCATGATTTTTGGAATACCCCTGATGGTGCTGTTCGGTCAGCTGATGCTGGGGCTGATCAACGGTGCCTTCTATGCATTGCTGAGCCTTGGGCTGGCGGTGATCTTCGGTCTGTTGCGCATCATCAACTTCGCGCATGGTGCCCAGTACATGCTGGGCGCCTTTGCGGCGCTGCTGGGAGCGCAATATCTGGGGCTCAACTACTGGACGGCGCTGATCGTGGTGCCGCTGGTGGTGGGTGCCCTGGGCATCGTGGTCGAGCGTCTGCTGCTGCGGCGCATCCAGCACCTTGATCACCTCTATGGCCTGTTGCTGACCTTCGGGCTGGCGCTGATCTTCGAGGGCACGCTGGTGAATCTATTCGGTGTCTCGGGGTCGAGCTATCCGATCCCCGAGGCGCTGAGTGGCGGCTTCAAGCTGAGCTTCATGTTCCTGCCCACCTACCGCGCCTGGGTGCTGGTGGCGGCGTTGGTGGTCTGCTTCGGAGTCTGGTTCCTGATCGAGCGCACGCGCCTCGGTGCCTATCTGCGCGCGGGAACCGAGAACCCGGAGCTGGTGCAGGCCTTCGGCATCAATGTGCCCTTGATGGTGTCGCTGATCTACGGACTCGGTGTGGCGCTTGCCGCCTTCGCCGGCGTGCTGGCCGCGCCCTTGTATCCCGTCTCGCCGACCATGGGCTCGAGCCTGCTGATCGTGGTGTTCGCGGTGGTGGTCATCGGCGGGATGGGCTCGATTCTCGGCGCCATCCTCACCGGGCTCGCGATGGGGCTGATCGAGGGGCTGACCAAGGTGTTCTATCCCGAGGCCGCCAATACCGTGATCTTCGTCGTGATGGTGATGGTGTTGATGCTTCGCCCTGCCGGGCTGTTCGGAAAGGAGGCCTGACATGGCCGTACTGCAACAGGATCACCAGGCCGCGCGTGCAGGCAGCGCGCCGCGCAGAATCACCCCGCTGGGCGTGCTGTATCTCGTGCTGTTCCTGCTCGGGTTGCTGGCACCCTGGGTCGCCTATCCCGTCTTTCTGATGAAGATTCTGTGCTTTGCGCTGTTCGCCAGCGCCTTCAATCTGCTGCTCGGCTTCGTGGGGCTGCTGTCCTTCGGGCACGCCGCCTTCCTGGCCACGGGCGCCTATATCACCGGCTTCTTGCTCGCGGAATATCCGGGCCTGAGTCCGGCGCTGGGCATCGTGGCCGGTACGCTCGGCGCGGTAGTGCTGGGGACGCTGTTCGGGGCGCTGGCCATCCGGCGGCAGGGCATCTACTTCGCGATGATCACGCTGGCCCTGGCCCAGATGATGTTCTTCTTCTTCATCCAGGCGCCGTTCACCCACGGGGAAGATGGCCTGCATGGCGTGCCGCGCGGTGAGCTGTTCGGCGTGTTCGATCTGGCGAACAACCACACCCTCTATTACTTCGTGTTCGCGATCTTCGTGGCGGCCTTTGCCCTGATCCGGCGCGTGGTGCATTCCCCCTTCGGTCAGGTGCTGAAGGCCATCCGCGAGAATGAACCGCGCGCCATCTCGCTGGGCTATCACACCGATGCCTACAAGCTGGTGGCCTTCGTGCTGTCGGCGGGGCTGGCAGGCCTGGCGGGAGCGACCAAGACGCTGGTGTTCCAGCTCGCCTCGCTGGGTGATGCCAGCTGGCACATGTCGGGGGAGGTGATCCTGATGACGTTGCTGGGCGGCGTCGGCACGCTGCTCGGGCCACTGGTGGGCTCCGGGCTGGTCATCGGGCTGCAGCACCAGTTGGCGCAATCCGCGCTGGGCGATTGGGTCAGCGTGATTCTGGGCGCCATCTTCGTGGTCTGCGTGCTCAGCTTCCGCAGCGGCATCATCGGGGAATGTCAGCGCTGGATCGCGCGTCGTCAGCAGCGGGAAGAAAAATGAGTGGCGAGAAGCGAGAAGCGAGAAGCGAGAAGCGAGAGGGGGGAAGCAAGACAGTGTGAGTGGCCCATCGTGCTCTGAAGCAAAGACATCAATGACTTGTCGCTGTCTGCAGGCATAAAAAAAGTCCACCCCAAATAGGGTGGACTTAAATGCCATTGTATATCGAGGGGGATACGCCGGTCCCGGATCCTCGACTCAGCAATGAGCACGCCATGCGAGATAGCCGCCATTTGCCATCTCGTTGTATAGATTGCATGCCCGATGCCAGTTTTTCAGTATCATCAATAAAAACAATGGCTTGAGGTATTGATGCCTGTTTGCGGGCTGCCAGGTGGCGGTCAGATGAGTCGAAGCGTGCGCGCTGCTGGGCGATTCATGGTGCGTTGCAGCATGGTTATGCACCAAATATGTGCCGTTTTTCGAGCATATACGTACGTCATCAAGAACTTATGTGGCTTGCGGGTGTGGATAGCGGGTGTGGCTAGCAGGCATCGTCTGTCCGCTGGCACTGTATCTGTACCTCGCCGCCTGCTAGACGCACAGGCCACACCGTCAATGCGAGTGTGTCGTCGTCCAGACATTGGCCATCACTGAGTCGATAGCGCTGCTTGTAGAGTGGCGAGATCACCAGTGGCTCTCCGGCGTGATCGCCCAGCAGGCCGCGGGCAATCACGTTGGCGCCTGACACCGGATCATGATGGTCGATGGCGAACAGCGTGAGGTCGTCGCTATCGGCTGTGGCCGGCAGCGTGAACAGGGCGATCTGGCGGGCCTGGCCGTCCGCCTCAAGCCAGGCGGCCACGCCGGAGCCCGGCACCAGGTCCTCGCGCTGGCAGAGTGTCACCCAGCGTAGCGGCGTCTGTGCCGCGGCAGTGGTGTCCTGTGTTGCAGAGGACGGGCTGGAGAGCGGATCGGTAGATGTCGTGGCGAGTGCAGGCGATGTCATGAGCGTACCTCCGTGGCCAGGTGGGTCGTTGACTGAGGCTGATGTTCTGCCACTGCTTCGCGGGCACCACCGTCGCTGATGATCAGGTTGCCACTGGCCAGTTCATCGCGGCTGGCGGGGCGAATCTGGTCACGCTCGACGATATTGACCACGTCAGGGTCCGGGCGCTGGTCATTCACGTAGCTGCGGAAGCGCTTGAGTTTCTCGGGGCTCTTGAGCGCATTGGCCCATTCGCATTCGTAGCGGTCCACCACCTGCTGCATCTGCTCTTCGAGCGTCTCGCCGAGCCCCAGGCTGTCCTCGAGAATCACCTCTTTCAGATAGTCGAGGCCGCCTTCGAGGCCCTCGCGCCAGACGGAGGTGCGCTGCAGGCGGTCGGCGGTGCGGATGTAGAACATCAGGAAGCGGTCGATGGTGCGGATCAGACTCTCGTCATCCAGGTCGGTCGCGAACAGCTCGGCATGACGCGGGCGCATGCCGCCGTTGCCGCAGACGTAGAGGTTCCAGCCGTTCTCGGTGGCGATCACGCCGACATCCTTGCTCTGGGCCTCGGCGCATTCGCGGGTACAGCCGGAGACGGCGAACTTGAGCTTGTGCGGTGAACGCAGGCCCTTGTAGCGGTCTTCCAGCGTCAGCGCCATCGCCATGCTGTCCTGCACGCCATAGCGACACCAGGTGCTGCCGATGCAGGATTTCACCGTGCGGGTGGACTTGCCGTAGGCGTGGCCGGTCTCGAAGCCGGCGGCTATCAGCTCGCTCCAGATGTCCGGCAGTTCATGCAGCTGGGCACCGAAGAGGTCGATGCGCTGGCCGCCGGTGATCTTGGTATAGAGGTTGTAGCGCTTGCCGATCTCACCGATGGCGATCAGCTTGTCCGGCGTGATTTCGCCGCCGGGGATGCGCGGCACCACGGAATAGGTGCCGTTCTTCTGCATATTGGCCATGAAGGTGTCATTGGTGTCCTGCAGCGGAATGTGCGAGGACTCGGTGATCGGCGCGTTCCAGCACGAGGCCAGAATCGAGCCCACCGCCGGCTTGCAGATCTCGCAGCCCAGGGCATCCGGATGGCGGCCGTGGCTGGCCATCAGCTCGGCGAAGGTCTCGATGCCTTCGACGCGCACCAGCGAGTAGAGCTCCTGACGCGTGTGCGCGAAGTGCTCGCACAGTGAGCGGTCGACCTCGACGCCGCGACTTTCCAGCTCGGCATCCACTACCTTCTTGAGCAGCGCCGCACAGCCTCCGCAACCGGTGCTGGCCTTGGTGCAGGCCTTGATGGCGCCCAGATCACTGTTGCCGGCATCGATGGCGCTGCAGACATCGCCCTTGGAGACGTTGTGGCAGGAGCACAGCGTGGCGCTGTCGGGCAGGGCATCCGCGCCCAGCGTGATGGCTTCGCCACTGGCATCCGGCAGGATGAGTGCCGCCGGGTCCTTGGGCGCCGCGATGCCATTGGTGACGTACTGCAGCAGGGTGTCGTAGCGTGAGTTGTCGCCGATCAGCACCGCGCCCAGCACCTGCTTGCGGTCCTGCGAGACGATCAGGCGGCGATAGACGCCGTCGGCCTCGTCACAGTAGCGATAGCTGATCGCGCCCTCGGTCTTGCCGTGGGCGTCACCGATGGAGCCGACATCCACGCCCAGCAGCTTGAGCTTGGTGGACATGTCGGCGCCCTGGAAGCGGAAGCTCTCCTGAGAGGCGTTTGCCGCATCGCCAGCGCTGGCGGCCAGCAGGGACGCCACGCCGCGGGCCATCTGATAGCCCGGCGCGACCAGCCCGAAGATGCGCGATTGCCACAGAGCGCACTCGCCGATGGCGAAGATTTCCGGGTCCGAGGTGCGGCATTCGTCATCGATGATGATGCCGCCGCGCTCGCCGATCTCGAGGCTGGCGCTGCGTGCCAGCGCGTCCTGAGGACGGATGCCGGCGGAGAACACGATCAGGTCGGTCTCCAGATACTCGCCATCGGAGAAGTTCATCCGCCACTGATGGTGCTCGCCGGGCACGATGTCGGTGGTGGCGCGATTGAGGTGCACCCCCACGCCCAGCGCAGTGATGTGTTGCTTGAGCGCAAGGCCGCCATCCTCATCCAGCTGCACCGGCATCAGGCGTGGCGCGAATTCGACGACATGCGCTTCCAGGCCGAGTGACTTGAGGGCGTTGGCGGCTTCCAGCCCCAGCAGGCCACCGCCGACCACCACGCCGTGTGTCTTGCCATCGGCGGCAGCGCGAATCTGATCAAGATCTTCCAGGGTGCGGTAGACCAGACGATTGCTGGCGGCAGCCTCGCTTCCCGGCTCACCGAGGCCCTGGATGGGCGGCACGAAGGGGGTCGAGCCGGTCGCCAGCACCAGGCTGTCGTAGGGGTAGCGCCCGCGCGAGGTGATGACATGGCCGCCATCGCGGTCGATGGCGGTGACACACTCGTCGAGGTGCAGGGTGACGCCCGCCTTGCGGTAGTCGTCGGCGGTGCCGAGCGCGAGAGATTCGGCATCACGCCCGGTGAAATACTCCGAGAGATGCACGCGGTCGTAGGCGATGTGGCGTTCTTCGCCGAAGACATGAATCTGGTAGTGCGCGGTGGCACCCAGTGCGATCAGCTGCTCGACGCAGTGATGGCCAACCATGCCATTGCCGATGATGATCAGGTGTTTCATGCGGCCTCCTCGAAGGTGTCAGGGGTGTTGTCGTTCTTGTCTGTGGTGTCGCGATCACGATGCTGGTCTGTCATGTCTTGAATGCCCGGCTTCCCACTGGGGTCATCGGGCGCCGTCGGCGGGCCGTCCTGGGTCAGACGTGCGAGGGCTTCTGCCGGCATCAGCAGGAGGTCTTCGCGAATCCGGGCCAGTGGCGTGCCGGCCTTGAGCGCTTCGAACAGAGCGTTGCCGGCACTGACGTCGCCGTAGAGCACCACGCCGACCAGGCGCTCCTCGCGCAGCAGCAGTCGGCGGTAGTCGCCCAGGGCGTGGTCCTGATAGACCAGCACCTCGTCATTCGGCTGGGGGGCAAGCTCGCCGCAGCTGTAAAGGTCGATGCCGCTGACCTTGAGACGCGTCGCCAGTGGCGCATTGCGATAGGGCGGAGTCGGTTGCACGAGAAGCTGGCGGGCGAGCACTTCGATCTGCGCCCAGATGGGCTCGATCAGGCCGAAGGTCTCGCCATCCACCTCACAGCATTCGCCCAGCGCGTGAATGTGCGGATCGCTCGTGAGCAGATGGCCATCGACCTGGATGGCGCGCTGACAGGCCAGCCCCGCAGCACGCGCAAGCTCGATTTCGGGACGAATGCCGGTGGCGGCGATGGTCAGTCCGGCGCGCAGTTCGCGGCCATCCGTGAGGCGCACGCCGCTGATGCGGCCCGCCGGGGACTCGAGCCACTCTTCAAGGCGCGCGCCGGTGATGATGTCGAGGCCACGCTCGCGAAGCTCCTGCTCCAGCAGTCCGGCCGCGATCTGATCCAGCTGACGGTTCATCAGGCGCTCGCTGCGCTGCAGTAGCGTCACCTGAAGGCCACCCTTGCGCAGGCCCTCGGCGGCCTCGAGCCCGAGCAGCCCGCCGCCGATGACCAGTGCGCCGGCGCCCGCCTGCCGTCCGGCAAGGCAGGCGGCCTGCATCTGCTCGACATCCTTCAGATCGCGAAAGCCCATCAGTCCCGGCGGCCAGTCATTGGCGGACGACGCCTCTGGCAGGTGAGCGGGCAGAGGCAGGGGCAGCGCCGGACGTGAGCCGGTCGCGATCACCAGCCGCTGATAGGGGATGCGGCCACCGCTGGCGGTCTCGACACAGCGGGCGGCGCGATCGATCTGGCTGACGGGGTCGGCGCTGATCCGTGTGATGCCGTGCCGCGAGAACCAGTCGGCCTGCTGGCTGATCAGGCCGTCGGTTTGTGTCTCACCGGCCAATAGCGGCGAGAGCTGAATGCGGTTGTAGGGGAGGTGGGGCTCCTCGCCGATCACCGTGACCGGCCAGGGCAGCTGCTGATCAGGGCTCAGCGAGACCAGCTGTTCCAGCAGCTTCTGTGCCGCCATGCCGTGGCCGATGATGACCAGTGCTGGCGTAGGCTCGCGGGTGGTAGATGACGGATGCATTCTGCCTCCTTGCGCTGACGTTCTGGACGCATAAAAAAAGCGCCTGCTTGCCGCCGTGATGATCACGACGTCAAGCAGGCGCCTTTGCCTGGAAGATGAGGGCTAAGCATTGGATAGCGAGTTGCAGCGTCAGGTGACGATGTCGCTGTCACCCGCAACTGCGGCAGGTCTGGCGGACCGTTGGCTGCTGCATGTCACTCATCGGAGTGATGTACTGCGAGACCTGCGATTCGGGGTCGTCATTGACCCAACCTGCCGATACTCAGGCGAATTCGGTGCCGCTTCAGAGAAAGTCGCTATTTTTCATTCACTTGCAGTTGCAGAGGCTCGAGGCGAGGTCTTGGCATGGTCGAGCCGGTCGCGGTTGCGGGAGGCATCAAGGCAGGGATTGGTGCAGTCGCATGCGCTGATGCACATGGCTGGTGCGTCAGCGGTGCCTGGCGCTGGCCGTCTCGCGCTGTTCGCCTCCTGCATCGGTAGCTTATGACAGCCAAGTTGTTGTTATTTCTGATGATTGGTCAGGGTTGGTCTGTTAAGTGCGTCTGTCAGGTCATTGGTGTGATACCTGATTGAGGGTTCGCGACTCGGCAAGCTTCACTGTTGCGAGACTCGCGAACCGGCCAACGGCGGCTCTTCAATCATGCACGCCATGTCGACGTCTCGAAGACGAGATTGCGCACCCATCGGCATGACGAGACCGTATCCACCGTCAGTTTTCCTTGTCAGTCTGCAGGGCAGACCAGGACTGACAACGACAGGCAAAGGCGCCTGATGACCGCACATTACGTGGCGGGTCATCAGGCGCCTTTTTTCATGCTTACTGCACCAGGGAGTGATGTCGATGCAGGCCAGCAAGCCCCAGAGCACAAGTGAGTCTTCCACCTGCAGCACCTCGACGACCTGCCCGTATTGCGGTGTCGGGTGTGGCGTATCGCTTGAGCTGGAAACCCAGGTGCAGGAGGGCGGTGAGCTCAAGCGCAGCATCACCGCCGTCAGCGGCGACAACGACCATCCGGCCAATTACGGGCGTCTGTGCGTCAAGGGGTCTGCGCTTGCCGAGACACTGTCACCCAGCGGCCGCCTGACGCAGCCTCAGATACGCGACGCCGCAGGCGTGCTGCGAGAGGTGAGCTGGGATACGGCGCTGGAGCTGATCGCCGCTCGCTTCGGTGAGCTGCGCAGCACCCATGGTGGTGACAGCATCGCCGCCTATCTGTCGGGGCAGCTGTTGACCGAGGACTATTACCTCGCCAACAAGCTGTTCAAGGGCTTCATCGGTACGCCGCACCTGGATACCAATTCGCGGCTGTGCATGGCCTCGGCGGTCGTGGCGCACAAGCGTGCCTTCGGGGCAGACGCCGTGCCTTGCAGCTATGAGGATCTCGAGCGTGCCGAGCTGGTGGTGCTGGTCGGCAGCAATCTGGCCTGGAATCACCCGGTGCTGTTCCAGCGCCTCAAGCAGGCGCGTATCGACAATCCCTTGCTGCGTATCGTGGTGATCGACCCGCGCCTGACCGACAGCTGCGAGATCGCGGACCTGTATCTGGGCATTCGCCCCGGTAGCGATGCACGCCTCTTCAATGGCTTGCTGGCCTATATGGCCGAGCGCGGACGCACCGATCGCCTCTACCTGGAGGCCCACACCCAGGGTTTCGATGCGGCGCTCAAGCAGGCGAAGCGCGACGACTGCTCGCTTTCCGCAATTGCGCGGGATTGCGATATCGATGTGGAGCGTCTCGAGACCTTCTATTACTGGTTCGCCACCCAGCTGCACGTGGTCACGCTGTTCTCCCAGGGCGTGAATCAATCGACCAGTGGCACCGACAAGGGCAATGCGATCATCAATTGCCATCTGGCAGGCGGCAAGATCGGGCTGCCGGGGGCGGGGCCGTTCTCCATCACCGGCCAGCCCAATGCGATGGGCGGTCGCGAAGTCGGTGGGCTGGCGAACCAGCTGGCGGCACATATGGATTACGACACGCCGGGCGCGCGGGCGCTGGTCAGCGAGTTCTGGAAGGCGCCGAATCTGCCTGAGGGGCCTGGTCACAAGGCCGTCGAGCTGTTCGCGGCGCTGGGGCGTGGCGAGATCAAGGCGCTGTGGATCATGGCGACCAACCCGGCGGTGAGCCTGCCGGATAGCGCACGAGTGCGTGCGGCGCTGGCGGCCTGCCCGCTGGTGATCGTCTCCGAGTGCATGGCCGACAGCGACACCCTCGCTTACGCCGATGTGGTGCTGCCGGCCAGCAGCTGGAGCGAGAAGGATGGCACCGTCACCAACTCCGAGCGCTGCATCTCGCGTCAGCGTGGCCTGCTCGCTCCGCCGGGTGAGGCGCGTCATGACTGGTGGCAGCTGGCGGAGGTCGGCAAGCGCATGGGCTATCAGGAGGCTTTCGACTACTCGGGGCCCCACGCGATCTTTCGTGAGCACGCCCGCCTCTCGGGGTTTCGCAATTCTGCGCCGCGTCTCAAGGCCGGTCGTAAACCATCGGCGACTTCCTCGGTCAAGCGGCTGTTCAACATCGCGCCGTTGGCGGAGCTGGATCGCGCGGGCTACGACGCGCTCAAGCCGATCCAGTGGCCGGTGCGCCGTGGGGACAAGGGCGAGCTGATCGGCACGCCGCGCCTGTTCGAGGATGCCACCTTCAACACTCCCAATGGGCGCGCACGCCTGGTGACCGTGGTACCGCAATTGCCGCAACAGGCGCTGAGCGATGCGGCGCCGCTGCGCCTCAATACCGGGCGTATCCGTGACCAGTGGCACACCATGACGCGCACCGCGCGCAGTGCTCGCCTGATGAATCATCGTGCCGAGCCTTTCGTGGAGCTCCATCCGCAGGATGCGGCGGCTCGTGATTTGCAGGATGGCGGTCTCGCGCAGCTCAAGGGGCGTGATGAGCAGGGCGGGCTGCGTGGAGATTATCGGGCTCGCGTCCGCATCAGCAGTGGTCAGCGTCGCGGGGAGGTATTCATTCCGATGCACTGGAGCGACCACTTCGCGAGTCACGCTCGGGCCGGTGCGCTGCTGGCGGGTCTCGTCGATCCCTTCTCCGGTCAGCCGGAATCCAAGCATGGCGCGGTCGAGGTCGCGCCATTGCCATGCGAGTGGCAGGCCACTCTGTTGATTGCCCCCTCCATCCTGGCCGGGCGTGAGGATCTGGCAGATGCCGTGGCCCTGCTCGACGGGCGCTACTGGGCGCGTATTCCGCAATCGGCATTGGTGCGCTACCAGCTGGCAGGTCAGGGCCAGCCGGATTGGCAGCATTGGTGCGAAAGCCATCTGGGTGTCCCGGCGGGGCTCTGGGCACAGGACGTCGCCCAGGGTGGCATCAGCGCAGCGGGCTTTCGTGATGGGCGCCTTGTCTGGTGGCTGAAGGTGATGCCGGGTGACGCACACCTCGATCGCCAACCCAATATCGCCTGGCTGGGCGAGTGCTTTGCATCAGAGCAGCTCTCCGCGCATGAGCGGCGCAGCCTGCTGGCCGGCCGTCTCTCCGGGCAGGCGGATGTCGGGGCGATGGTCTGCGCCTGTCATCAGGTAGGTGAGCTGACCATTCGTCAGGCCATCCAGTCCGGTGACGGTTCCGTGGAAGCCTTGGGCGCGCGACTGGCCTGCGGCACTCGCTGCGGTTCCTGCCTGCCTGAACTCAAACGTCTTGTGGAAGAGGAGCGATCCGATGAGCGGACTGATTCGTTGGAAATGGCGTGACCTGATGTCGGTATCCAGCAGTGCAGAGTCTCTCGGGATTCTCATGGCGCGGCTGACTGACGGCCTGATGTCGCGACGCGAGTGGCGTGGCGAGAATCGGCATGCGCCAGCGCGCAGCGATGCCAACGGGATTTCTCCCGCCTGGGAGGCGTTTCTTCCGGGCCAGGTCGCGCTGGTGGGCGCGGGGCCGGGGGATCCGGACCTGATGACGCTCAAGGCATGGCGAATGCTGAATGCCGCGGATGCGGTGGTATATGACCGACTGGTCGGCGATGAGATTCTCGCTCAGCTACCGGTTCACTGTGAGCGCTATTACGTCGGTAAGGCCTGCGGCAATCATAGTGTGCCGCAGGATGAGATCGGCGCGCTGATGGTGCGCCTGGCAGGGGAGGGCATGCGGGTCGTGCGCCTCAAGGGCGGTGACCCCGGTGTCTTCGGCCGCATGGGGGAAGAGCTCGCGGCCCTCGATGATGCCGCCATCACGCGTCATATCGTGCCTGGCATCACCGCGGCTTCCGGTGCGGCCGCTGCCCTGGGAATGCCATTGACGGACAGGGCGCATGCACAGCGTCTGCGTTTCGTGACCGCTCAGCTCTGCAGCAAGAGCGAGCAGCCTGAATGGCAGCAGCTGGCGCGTCGCGATGAAACACTTCTCTTCTATATGGGGCTCAATCGTCTCGAGGTGATCTGTGATGAGTTGCAGCGTCATGGGCTGCCGGCGGACTGGCCGATGATGCTGGTCGCCAATGCCAGCCTTCCCGAGCAGCAGGCTATTCACGGTTCGCTCAGCAATATGGTGAGTCGTCTGGCCGAGCATCCATTGCCGACACCCTGCCTGATCATCGTGGGCAGTGTCTGTCAGATGGCGGCGGGGCGAGAGAGTGCATTGGCCGATGCCGTCGCGCATGCAGCGGCTCACATGTCTTGCAGGGAAGCATGTTGAGAAGCCCGCTTTGCACTCTTTTGGGCATTGCTGCCAAAAAGCCCTTGCCCTCACGCCGGTTCGTGCGTAAAGTACGCATCCGCTGCCGGGGACGCATGGCGTTGCCAGCGGTGAATGAGGTTTGCAGGTGATTGTTTTGGTTGATGTTTTTGAAGTCCGCTTCGACATCATCGATTGACAATCCCGGGCGATTCGCTAGAATACGCCGCACTCCTTACGGAACAGGTGATCGAGCAACGCTCCTCACCGCTTGATGATGCTTAGAGGCAGTCGACTGACTCATCATCAAGTGCTTGACTTCTCAAGCGTTCCAAGTAGAATATGCCTCCTCGCTTAACAGCGACGCTCTTTAAAAATTTGATCAGGTAATTCGTGTGAGCGCTTGCCGATGAGTGGTGACAAGGTCACCAAATATCGGAGCAAGCCTCTCACGAGAAGTTTGACTCTGAACCAAGTTTGGTCTGCTTAACAGACTATCAAGCTTTCAACTGAAGAGTTTGATCATGGCTCAGATTGAACGCTGGCGGCAGGCTTAACACATGCAAGTCGAGCGGAAACGATCCTAGCTTGCTAGGAGGCGTCGAGCGGCGGACGGGTGAGTAATGCATGGGAATCTGCCCGATAGTGGGGGACAACCTGGGGAAACTCAGGCTAATACCGCATACGTCCTACGGGAGAAAGCAGGGGATCTTCGGACCTTGCGCTATCGGATGAGCCCATGTCGGATTAGCTTGTTGGTGAGGTAATGGCTCACCAAGGCGACGATCCGTAGCTGGTCTGAGAGGATGATCAGCCACACTGGGACTGAGACACGGCCCAGACTCCTACGGGAGGCAGCAGTGGGGAATATTGGACAATGGGCGAAAGCCTGATCCAGCCATGCCGCGTGTGTGAAGAAGGCCTTCGGGTTGTAAAGCACTTTCAGCGAGGAAGAACGCCTTGGGACTAATACTCCCGAGGAAAGACATCACTCGCAGAAGAAGCACCGGCTAACTCCGTGCCAGCAGCCGCGGTAATACGGAGGGTGCAAGCGTTAATCGGAATTACTGGGCGTAAAGCGCGCGTAGGTGGCTAAGTCAGCCAGGTGTGAAAGCCCCGGGCTCAACCTGGGAACGGCATCTGGAACTGCTTGGCTAGAGTGCAGGAGAGGAAGGTAGAATTCCCGGTGTAGCGGTGAAATGCGTAGAGATCGGGAGGAATACCAGTGGCGAAGGCGGCCTTCTGGACTGACACTGACACTGAGGTGCGAAAGCGTGGGTAGCAAACAGGATTAGATACCCTGGTAGTCCACGCCGTAAACGATGTCAACTAGCCGTTGGGTCCCTTGAGGACTTAGTGGCGCAGCTAACGCAATAAGTTGACCGCCTGGGGAGTACGGCCGCAAGGTTAAAACTCAAATGAATTGACGGGGGCCCGCACAAGCGGTGGAGCATGTGGTTTAATTCGATGCAACGCGAAGAACCTTACCTACCCTTGACATCCAGAGGACTTTCCAGAGATGGATTGGTGCCTTCGGGAACTCTGAGACAGGTGCTGCATGGCTGTCGTCAGCTCGTGTTGTGAAATGTTGGGTTAAGTCCCGTAACGAGCGCAACCCCTATCCTTATTTGCCAGCGAGTAATGTCGGGAACTCTAAGGAGACTGCCGGTGACAAACCGGAGGAAGGTGGGGACGACGTCAAGTCATCATGGCCCTTACGGGTAGGGCTACACACGTGCTACAATGGCAAGTACAAAGGGTTGCAATACTGCGAAGTGGAGCCAATCCCATAAAGCTTGCCTCAGTCCGGATTGGAGTCTGCAACTCGACTCCATGAAGTCGGAATCGCTAGTAATCGTGGATCAGAATGCCACGGTGAATACGTTCCCGGGCCTTGTACACACCGCCCGTCACACCATGGGAGTGGACTGCACCAGAAGTGGTTAGCCTAACCTTCGGGAGGGCGATCACCACGGTGTGGTTCATGACTGGGGTGAAGTCGTAACAAGGTAGCCCTAGGGGAACCTGGGGCTGGATCACCTCCTTATCGACACTGTCTACTGCTCGCGGCAAGTGCTCACAACGAATTACCTGATCTTATTGCTGGCTTAGCCGGCAGTGGCAAGCGTGCTCAACAAAGCGCGCTTCTCACTGTTCTCTGAACAGCCGCTCTTTAACAATGTGAATCATGCTGACGATAGATATGTGCGCCAAGCGCATGTCTATCAAAACGATATGTCGGAGAGGTCCGACAGATTCGTAATCCTTGACAGACCCCTTGGGGTTATATGGTCAAGCGATTAAGCGCATACGGTGGATGCCTTGGCAGCCAGAGGCGATGAAGGACGTGATAGCCTGCGATAAGCGTTGGCGAGGTGGCAAATACCCTGCGACCCAACGATTTCCGAATGGGGAAACCCACTCACCATCAGGTGAGTATCTATAGGCCAATACATAACCTATAGAGGCAAACCCGGGGAACTGAAACATCTAAGTACCCGGAGGAAAAGAAATCAACCGAGATTCCCCAAGTAGCGGCGAGCGAACGGGGACCAGCCCTTAAGCGTGACAACTGACAGACGAACAAGCTGGGAAGCTTGACGATACAGGGTGATAGTCCCGTAGTCGAAGTCTGAGTCACGTGAAATCGAGTAGGTCGGGGCACGAGAAACCTTGACTGAACATGGGGGGACCATCCTCCAAGGCTAAATACTCCTGGCTGACCGATAGTGAACCAGTACCGTGAGGGAAAGGCGAAAAGAACCCCGGCGAGGGGAGTGAAATAGATCCTGAAACCGTATGCGTACAAGCAGTGGGAGCACCTTCGTGGTGTGACCGCGTACCTTTTGTATAATGGGTCAGCGACTTATATTCTGTGGCGAGCTTAACCGTATAGGGGAGGCGTAGGGAAACCGAGTCTTAACTGGGCGACCAGTCGCAGGGTATAGACCCGAAACCGGGCGATCTATCCATGGCCAGGGTGAAGATTGAGTAACATCAATTGGAGGCCCGAACCCAAGTATGTTGAAAAATGCTGGGATGAGCTGTGGATCGGAGTGAAAGGCTAATCAAGCCCGGAGATAGCTGGTTCTCCTCGAAAGCTATTTAGGTAGCGCCTCACGTATCACCGCTGGGGGTAGAGCACTGTTTCGGCTAGGGGGTCATCCCGACTTACCAACCCGAGGCAAACTCCGAATACCAGTGAGTGCAGCGTGGGAGACACACAGCGGGTGCTAACGTCCGTTGTGAAAAGGGAAACAACCCAGACCGTCAGCTAAGGTCCCAAAATCCTGATTAAGTGGGAAACGATGTGGGAAGGCTCAGACAGCTAGGAGGTTGGCTTAGAAGCAGCCATCCTTTAAAGAAAGCGTAATAGCTCACTAGTCGAGTCGGCCTGCGCGGAAGATATAACGGGGCTAAATCAGGTACCGAAGCTACGGGTTCATCCTTATGGATGAGCGGTAGAGGAGCGTCGTGTAAGCCAATGAAGGTGGATTGAGAAGTCTGCTGGAGGTATCACGAGTGCGAATGCTGACATGAGTAACGATAAGGGGAGTGAAAAACTCCCCCGCCGGAAGACCAAGGTTTTCTGTTCTACGTTAATCGGAGCAGAGTGAGTCGGCCCCTAAGGCGAGGCGGAAACGCGTAGTCGATGGGAAACGGGTTAATATTCCCGTACCGGATGTGGTTGCGATGGGGGGACGAAGAAGGCTAGGTGAGCCAGGCGTTGGTTGTCCTGGTGAAAGCATGTAGGCCGAGGAATCAGGCAAATCCGGTTCCTCTGAGGTCGAGATGCGAGACGAACTGACCACGGTCAGGAAGTCATCGATGCCACGCTTCCAGGAAAAGCCTCTAAGCTTCAGATCACATGCGACCGTACCCCAAACCGACACAGGTGGTCAGGTAGAGAATACCAAGGCGCTTGAGAGAACTCGGGTGAAGGAACTAGGCAAAATGGCACCGTAACTTCGGGAGAAGGTGCACCGGTTCGAGTGAAGGACTTGCTCCGTAAGCTCTTACCGGTCGAAGATACCAGGTGGCTGCAACTGTTTATTAAAAACACAGCACTCTGCAAACGCGCAAGCGGACGTATAGGGTGTGACGCCTGCCCGGTGCCGGAAGGTTAATTGATGGGGTTAGCTCACGCGAAGCTCTTGATCGAAGCCCCGGTAAACGGCGGCCGTAACTATAACGGTCCTAAGGTAGCGAAATTCCTTGTCGGGTAAGTTCCGACCTGCACGAATGGCGTAATGATGGCCACGCTGTCTCCACCCGAGACTCAGTGAAATTGAAATCGCAGTGAAGATGCTGTGTACCCGCGGCTAGACGGAAAGACCCCGTGAACCTTTACTATAGCTTTACACTGGATGCTGATGTTGTCTGTGTAGGATAGCTGGGAGGCTTTGAAACCACGTCGCCAGATGCGGTGGAGCCAACCTTGAAATACCAGCCTGACATCATTGGCGTTCTAACTCAGGTCCGTTATCCGGATCGAGGACAGTGTATGGTGGGTAGTTTGACTGGGGCGGTCTCCTCCTAAAGAGTAACGGAGGAGCACGAAGGTACCCTCAGCACGGTTGGAAATCGTGCATTGAGTGCAAGAGCATAAGGGTGCTTGACTGCGAGACAGACACGTCGAGCAGGTACGAAAGTAGGTTCTAGTGATCCGGTGGTTCTGTATGGAAGGGCCATCGCTCAACGGATAAAAGGTACTCCGGGGATAACAGGCTGATACCGCCCAAGAGTTCACATCGACGGCGGTGTTTGGCACCTCGATGTCGGCTCATCACATCCTGGGGCTGAAGTCGGTCCCAAGGGTATGGCTGTTCGCCATTTAAAGTGGTACGCGAGCTGGGTTTAGAACGTCGTGAGACAGTTCGGTCCCTATCTGCCGTGGGCGTCGGAAGTTTGAGAAGAGCTGCTCCTAGTACGAGAGGACCGGAGTGGACGAACCTCTGGTGTTCGGGTTGTCATGCCAATGGCATTGCCCGGTAGCTACGTTCGGACGGGATAACCGCTGAAAGCATCTAAGCGGGAAGCCCCCTTCAAGATGAGACTTCCCTGAGGCCTTGCGCCTCCTGAAGGGCCCTTGAAGACTACAAGGTTGATAGGCTGGGTGTGGAAGCACAGCAATGTGTTGAGCTAACCAGTACTAATTGCCCGTGAGGCTTGACCATATAACACCCAAGGGGTTTGCTTCGGCAAACGCCGGGATTGCGACAGGATCGAGACATATCGGTCAGCATGATTCATATTGCGAGTCGCGAGGCCAAAAGCCTCGAGACTCAGGCATCGCAAGATGCCACCGTTTCGCCTGACGACCATAGCGAGCGTGAACCACCCGATCCCATGCCGAACTCGGAAGTGAAACCGCTTAGCGCCGATGGTAGTGTGGAGTTTCTCCATGTGAGAGTAGGTCATCGTCAGGCACTTATACCGAACCGCCCCTGCAGCCTTGCTGCAGGGGCGGTTCTCTTTGTACGCAGGAAAATTGGCGCAATAGAAAAGTTGTGTGCAAGCAAAGTGTGCCGAGAATTGCTGATGAAAGCTGCTAGAGCATTGGTGTGATAGACCCGCCAGGTAGGGTTTCTCCCTGCAAGAGTCGCGGATGGCCGCCCCACGACAGTCATGAAAAGCTCGTCAGGCACTTATACTGAACCGCCCCTGTAGCCTTGCTGCAGGGGCGGTTCTCTTTGTGCGCAGGAAAAGTGGTGCTCAGGAAGCGTTGGCGCAAAAGAACTGCCGTGCTGGGGTAAATGCGCATAGCACAAGACATAGCTACATGAGCTATATGATACAAAGATGCCTCTATCACTTCTGTGATAGAGGCATCTTTGTTTATGGATCAGTATCACTGGGAAAGCGTTCTGACGCTCTATTGTGTGTACTTGATCGACAGGCATTCCACGCTGTTGAGAGATATCTTTATCGGGAGATATCTTTGCTGCTGCAGCACCTGCTCGGTGTCTGCGCTGTCATTGAATATCACTCATTGAAGCTATCCATGAACAGGCGCAAGGAGGCGACATGTCGAGGGGCTTTTCATATTCGTTATCAAGACTTCTAGTGGCAGGGATGATGACCCTTTTGATGGGGCTGATGTCATCAGAAATGGCATCTGCCGGGGAGCGAGAGAGGAAGATAGAGCGCTGTCAGTTCATCAAGGACAAGATCGAATATTATACCGATAGGCGTCGCGGCGGCGGGTCGTCGAGCCAGATGCGAAGTTGGCAGTCCCAGCGCAATGACTACAAGCAGCGCTATCGGGATGAAAACTGCACGCGCGTCAGGACAGCACTGAAGTGACTCCCGTAATGACGTGATAATAGTGAGTCGCAGTGCGCTATTCTCAGTGCTGTAGGTTGTAGATAGACGCAGCCAAAAATGACAATGCCCCTCCTGAGAATGTCTCAGGAGGGGCATTGTTGTTCAGGACGATTCGCTCAGGACAATTCGCACAGGGCGATTCGTTCAGGGACGTTTGCGCAGGCGTGTCAGGCCTTCCTGGGCGCTGGATGCCACCAGTTCGCCGTGCCGGTTGTAGAGACTGCCGCGAGCGAAGCTGCGTGCGCCTCCTGCCCATGGGCTATCCATCTCGTAGAGCAGCCAATCATTGACGCGTACATCGCGGTGGAACCATAGCGAGTGATCTAGGCTCGCCATTTGCAGTTCGAGCGAACCGAACCGCACGCCATGTCCGCCGAGGCCTGTCGCCAGCAGATTGAAGTCGGAGCTGTATGTCAGCAGGTAGCGATGTAGGGCATCATCTTCCGGCAGCTCGCCTGCCAGTCGGAACCATAGCCGCTGGCGTGGCGGTGGGCAGGCGTCATCATCACTCGCCGGGCTAGGCGCCTTCAGGCGCAGGAACTCGATGGGATGGCCTTCGTAGCGCTCGATGCGTGCCCCCTGTTCGATCAACTGCTCTGGGGATTCGATATCGGGCATGGCGAGCTGATGCTCGAAGCCTGCCTCCTTGCCATGGAAGGAGGCGCTGCAGAAGAAGATGGTCTTGCCATTCTGGATGGCACTGATGCGTCGGGTCGTGAAGCTGCCGCCATCACGCACGCCATCAACCTGATAGATGACAGGCTTGTGGGCATCGCCCGGGCGCAGGAAGTAGCCATGCAGAGAGTGAACCTGGCGTTCGACCGGTACCGTGCGTGTCGCTGCGGACAGCGCTTGTCCGAGTACCTGGCCGCCAAACAGCTGAGGGAAGCCGAGGTCCTGACTGTGCCCTCTGAACAGGCTCTCTTCCAGGGTCTCAAGACCCAGCAGGGTGACCAGTGCCTCAAGAGGCGCAGTGGCTGTTTGGGTCATGGATCTATCCTTGTGCTGAGGGGCAGGCGCTCGGAGCAGTGCCAGACCGCGCGCGGTGGCAATGCAGGAGGAAGCGCGAGCGCCAAGCCGTTATCATGGTGAGCGAAACAATGGCCTCAGGATACCGGAGAACAACGGTGAGTGACGAGTTGGCGATAGCGCCGCAGGCCCGGAGTGGGCCACGTGGGGATCATTACTATATGCACCGGGCGCTGGACCAGGCGCGGCTGGCATTCGAGGCTGGCGAGGTGCCTGTCGGCGCGGTGGTGGTCAATCCTCAGGGCGACATCATCGGCACTGGCTACAATGCGCCGGTCAGCACCCCGGACCCGACGGCACATGCCGAGGTGCAGGCCTTGCGCGCGGCGGCGGCCCGACTCGGCAACTATCGTCTCGACGATTGCACGCTGTATGTGACGCTGGAACCCTGCATGATGTGCAGTGGCGCCTTGATCCACGCGCGGGTGAAGCGGGTCGTCTACGCGGTAGCAGAGCCGAAGACCGGTATGGTGGAATCGCGTGCCAATCTGTTTGCACAGCCCTGGCATAACCATCACGTCGAGGTGGAAGGGGGGCTGTTGGCCGCACAGGCCAAGCGCTTGCTCAAGTCCTTCTTCGCTGAGCGGCGCGGTGAGCTTCCGCGCTGAACCTTTCGCGCTGAATCTTCAGCTCAGATCCTCCTGCGCTGAACCTTCCGCCCAGATCTCTCCGCATTGCCATCGTGTTGGCTTCAGCATGGACCGTCAAGCGGCGACCTGGACCTGATTACGACCACTGGACTTGGCGCGATACAGCGCCTCATCCGCTGCCTGAAGGAGCGCATCCAGCCGCAGCGGAGCGCGCGCCACGCATGCCATGCCCACGGATACCGTGACGACGCTGTCCGTGGCGGGCTGCGGCAATCCTGCGGCCTGCACGGCACGCCGCAGCTCTTCCGCCAGAGTGCGGCCTACCGCGCGCGGGCATTCCGGAATGCACACCACGAACTCCTCGCCACCGAAGCGCGCCAGTATGCCGCCGGCAGACTCCACAGGCGCCCGTGAGACGGCGGCAATCTTCTGCAGGTAGCGATCTCCCTCCAAGTGTCCCAGTTTGTCGTTGATCGTCTTGAAGAAGTCGATATCCAGAATCATGACCGTCAGAGGCATCTTGCCACTGAAGCTCTGCACCTGCTCGAGGAAATAGCGACGATTGGGCAGCTGGGTCAGCTCGTCGTGACGCGCCAGCCACTGGATCTCGTTCTGCAGTCGCTCCCGCCGTACCATCTCTTCGCGAAGTGCATCATTGGCATTCTTGACGATGCCGTGCTCCTGCGAGACGCGGCGATACATGTAGATCACGAGGAAGAGCAGGTAGGCCAGCAGCATGCCGGTCAGCAACGTCACTTCCGGCAGACGGCCACGAGTGGCCGCCAGGAACTGCTGTGTCGGCTGCAGACCCAGTGTCAGGTCGGTGGCGGGCAGCTCGATGGGGATGCGATGGCCCCAGGGCGCCAGACGGCTTTCCGGGCCAACATGGATATAGATGTTGCCGCGCTCTGACAGGGTGACCGCAAATGCCTCATTGCGTGCCGTGTCCATGGCCCTGTCGAGCAGAGGGGCCAGGTCCACCACCATGGCGATCGCCCCCAGGATGGTGCCATCACGAGGATCGCGCACCGGCAGGTAGGACACCATGCCCTTGCCGCCCTGAATCAGGTCGATGATGCCGGTATGGCCCTCGATGCCGAGTTCCAGCGGGTTGCGCAGCGGCGTGTCCGGCTGAGCATCCAGCAGGCGTACGCCCAGCACATCATGATTGCGGCCCTTGTCCGGGAAGACGCGCGTTATCACGCTGTCCGGGTCGATGAAGGCGATGTTCTGGAAGTAATCGAAATCCTTGTAATAGCTGCGTGCCAGGCGTTGCCACTCTCCGCGTGACGGTGTCTGCCCCATCAAGCTCCAGAAACCGGCGAAACGTCGCATCGCATTGAGCTGGTCGTTGATCTCGCGAGACAGCTCCGTGGCGATCTTGTCGCCCAGTACGTAGGTCGACTGGTTGATGCGATTGTTCTCGTCCTGGCTCTGCTGCTGCCAGGCGAGCAGACAGACCAGGGTGATCGAGGAGGAAATGATCAGCGGTATGAGATTGCGGCGCCACATCTGCATGAATGCCGGCTGTAGATCGATCCATTGAGCGATCAACAGCAGACTGACGAAGCTGGTCAGCGTGATGCGTTCCGGGCCTGCCAGCACCATGCTGGCGACGGAAAGACTGGCGTCGGACATCATGGCAAACAGCAACAGCAGCGTGACTTGCGTCAGCTGGATGGCAGAGCCGAATCCCAGTCGCATGCGCAACAGGGCGCAGGTCGTGAGGCCGAAACAGGCGAACAGGATCAGGATAGGCGGGCGGATATTGGCGATGTGCCAATCGCCCGGCAGATTGATCAGCAGGTCTCCCCAGTGGTCCACCCCCACCCAGCTTTCCGGTAGCAGGAAGGTACAGATCAGTAGGATATTGAGGATCAATGAGGCGCTGAGGAACAGCTGACTGAGGGAGGTATTGCGCCAATGCCAGGCAGCCTGGCCGGCGGCTTGCAGGGTCAACATCATCAGCAGCAGCGCATTGGCTTCATTGCCGGCAGACGGCCAGAGCCCCAGCAAGGCGATGCCGAACGCGATCAGGCTTAGCGACATCAAGACGAGTCTGCGTGTCATTCCCTGTCCTTAGAGGCTCTTGATGCGTGGTGAAGATGCGTGCACTTGAGGCACCGGAGTGCTGACGGTCCGAACTCCATCCTCAGAGAATCGGAGGCACTGTATCGAAGGGATTGCTGTCGCCTTCGTCGTCGGTAATCGGACGCTCATCCAGCTGATAGAACTGCTGCTGGCTACGGTAAACATAATTCAGTATTTCATAATAACGACGGATATTGCGGACATAGATGACAGGTTCTCCGCCGCGTGCATAACCATAACGGACTTTCTGGTACCACTCACGATTCTGAAGCAAGGGCAGGGCTTCGCGGACATCCTTCCAGCGATTCGGGTCGCCGCCCTTCATCTTCACGATCCGTCTGGCGTCAAACAGGTGACCCAGGCCGACATTGTAGGCTGCCAGCGTCATCCAGGTACGATCCGGTTCCTTGATCTCGTCCGGCAAGCGTCCCTTTATACTCACAAGATAGCGTGAGCCACCATCGATGCTCTGAACGGGGTCCAAACGGTTGGCGATCTTCATTTCGCGCGCCGTCACATTGGTCAGCATCATCAGGCCGCGCACCCCCGTGGGAGAGGTGGCCTTGGGCTGCCAGTGCGATTCCTGATAGCCCGTGGCGGCCAGCAGTTTCCAGTCGATACCGGTTTCGCGTGCGGCTTCCTTGAAGGTATCGATATAGCGCGGCAGGCGGTCGCGTGCCTGGCGGATGAAGGTGCGTGCGCCGACATACTCGAGATAGTCATCATGGCCGAAATAGCGCTCGACCAATTGATCGAGGGTGCCATCCTGGCGGCGTGTCTCGAGAAAATCATTGGCGGCGGTCAGCAATGAGATGTCGCCATGCGCGGGGAAGGCCCAGGCCAGCGTCAGCGGATCGCCCACGTCGAAGCCGTTCTCCACATTTGGGAAGAACAGGCGATTGAGCTTGAATTGATGGGCATAGACGACCGCCGCATCCAGCTTGTCTTCCTCGATGCGTTGCAGCAGGTCCGCCACCTCAAGCTCGCCGGTTTCCTTCCAGCTGAGCTCGGGGATGTCCTGCTGGACTTCGCGCAGTACCAGGCTGGTGCCGGCGCCCTTGATGACGCCGATGCGCTTGCCGACCAGGTCCTTCAATTCCTTGGGTGGATGCATGCCACGTCGATAGACCACCATCGCCTGCAATTCGAGGATGGGGCGCGAGAAGCGCAGGTCCTGTTCGGAGAGATCCAGCGGCAGGGTCGCGGCCGCAAGATCGGCCTGATCATTGAGCACGCTCTGGGTCAGGCTCTCGATATTGTGCTCGGAATCCATCGACAGACTCACGCCAAGATAATCGGCGAAGTCCCGTGCCAGCTCGTATTCGAAACCGGTAGGCCCCTGACGGCCACGATAGAAGGTCGTGGGGGTATTGCGCGTGGCGACCTGAATGAAGTCGCGCGCGCGGACATCGTCCAGCCGCGTGGGCATCTCGATGAGGGTGCGCTCGGGCAGTATCAGCAAGGCGAGGGCCAGCGCCGCGACGAGGAAACGCCGCGCGTGGCGCAGCAGCTGTCGCACGGGCGGAATGAGAGAAGAGGGCGAAGTCTTGAGCATGCGTCAGCATCATTCACGGCAGGGCTTCCACCATACCGGCAGCTCAACACACTGTCATCCAACGCATGTCGCCTGCGGGCTTCGTTAAGGCTCGCCTTTCACGTATGATATGCGCTTGCTGCCGCCGTTTGGCGGTTGTCCGTTCACGCTGCTTCAGAGGCTTTCCCTGACCATGCTCGAACTGCGAGGCGCGCCTGCCCTTTCCGCCTTCCGTCACACCCGTCTACTGGCTGCCTTACGCGAGCTGGTGCCGGAGGTGGAATCTCTTCATGCCGAGTACCTTCATCTGGCCGAGGTCGATGGTGAACTGAGCAGTTCCGATCGGACAACACTGGAGCGCCTGCTGGACTACGGCCCCAGTCGTGACGAGAGCACTCCGGCAGGACATCTCTTCCTCGTCATCCCCCGTCTCGGCACGCTGTCTCCCTGGTCTTCCAAGGCCACGGATATCGCCGCCAACTGCGGCCTGCCGCAAGTCCGCCGCCTCGAGCGTGGCATCGCTTACCGCATCAAGCTGGACGCGCCCCTGAGCGAAGAGCTCTTCGCCACGCTGTCCTCCCGACTGCACGACCGCATGACCGAGACGGTATTGACCCGTACTCAGGACGCGGCACGTCTGTTCCAGCATCAGGCACCTGCCAAGCTTGCCCATGTCGACATCCTCGGCGGTGGCCGCGAAGCCCTGGCCAAGGCCAACGGTAGCCTGGGTCTGGCACTGGCCGATGACGAGATCGATTATCTGGTCGAGTCCTTCAAGACTCTGGGCCGCAATCCTGCCGACATCGAACTGATGATGTTCGCTCAGGCGAACTCCGAGCATTGCCGCCACAAGATCTTCAATGCGGACTGGACCATCGACGGCGAGGCGCAGTCGCACTCGCTGTTCAAGATGATCAAGAACACCTACCAGCATCATCCGGATGGCGTGCTGTCCGCCTACAGTGACAACGCCGCCGTGATGGAAGGTCCGACTGCCGGGCGTTACTTCCCGACAGGCGAAGGCCACATCTATACCTATCATCAGGAACCGATCAACATCCTGATGAAGGTCGAGACCCACAACCACCCGACCGCCATCGCCCCTTATCCGGGCGCCGCGACCGGTGCCGGTGGCGAGATTCGTGATGAAGGCGCGACCGGTGTCGGCTCCAAGCCGAAAGCGGGTCTGACCGGCTTCAGCGTCTCCAACCTGCGTATTCCGGGCTTCGAACAGCCGTGGGAGCACGACTACGGCAAGCCGGAGCGCATCAAGACCGCCTACGACATCATGCTCGAAGGCCCGATCGGTGGCGCTGCGTTCAACAACGAATTCGGTCGTCCCAACCTCAACGGCTACTTCCGTACCTACGAGCAGGATGCCTTCGGTGCCGGCGGCATCGAGCGTCGTGGCTATCACAAGCCGATCATGCTCGCCGGCGGTTACGGCAACATCCGCAGCCAGCACGTCGAGAAGGGCGATATTCCGGTCGGCGCCAAGCTGATCGTGATGGGCGGCCCGGCGATGCTGATCGGTCTGGGCGGCGGTGCTGCCTCTTCCATGGCCTCCGGCAGCTCCAGCGAAGACCTCGACTTCGCCTCCGTGCAGCGTGACAACGCCGAGATGGAGCGTCGCGTGCAGGAAGTCATCGATCGCTGCTGGGCGCTGGATGACAAGAATCCGATCTGCTTCATCCACGACGTCGGCGCGGGCGGTCTGTCCAACGCACTGCCGGAGCTGGTCAAGGATGGCGGTCGCGGCGGCCTGTTCGACCTGCGCGCCGTGCCGAGCGCTGAATCCGGCATGAGCCCGCTGGAAATCTGGTGCAACGAATCCCAGGAGCGCTACGTGCTGGCGGTGGCACCGGAGAATCTGGCCACCTTCGAAGCCCTGTGCGAGCGTGAGCGTTGCCTGTACGCCGTGGTCGGTGAAGCCCTCGAGGAGCACGAACTGGTCGTCAAGGATGGCCACTTCGATACGCGTCCGGTCGATCTGCCGATGGATGTGCTGTTCGGCAAGCCGCCCAAGATGTCACGCAGCTTCGAGCGCCAGACGCTGGAACTGCCGGCGCTGGGTCTCGACAACCTCGACCCGCGCGAAGCGATGACCCGTGTGCTGCAGCTGCCCACCGTCGCCTCCAAGAAATTCCTGATCACCATCGGCGACCGCTCGATCACCGGCATGGTCGCGCGCGACCAGATGGTCGGTCCGTGGCAGGTACCGGTGGCTGATTGCGCCGTCACCACCAGCTCCCTCGACAGCCATGTCGGTGAAGCGATGGCGATGGGCGAGCGTACGCCGGTCGCGCTGATCTCGCCGGCGGCGTCCGCGCGTCTGGCCGTGGCCGAGGTGATCACCAACCTGGCCGCCGCGCCGATCGCCAAGCTGTCTGACATCAAGCTGTCCGCCAACTGGATGAGCGCTGCCGATCACACCGGCGAGAATCAGGCGCTCTACGAGGCCGTCCACGCCGTCGGCATGGAACTGTGCCCGGCGCTGGACCTGACCATTCCGGTCGGCAAGGACTCCATGTCCATGCGCACCGCCTGGCAGGACGAGAACGGCGAAGACAAGTCGATCACCGCGCCGCTGTCGCTGGTGATGACAGGCTTCGCGCCGGTCACCGATGCCATGCGTACCCTCACGCCGCAGCTGCGTCGCACGCTGAATGGCGAGGCCGTGGAAACGGACCTGATCCTGATCGATCTCGGCCATGGTGCTCACCGCCTCGGTGGCTCCGCGCTGGCGCAGGTCTATGGTCAGGTCGGCAACGAAGCGCCGGATCTTGCCAAGCCCGAAGACCTCAAGCACTTCTTCGAGGCCATCCAGCGCTTCAACGTCGAAGGCAAGCTGCTGGCCTATCACGACCGCAGCGACGGTGGTCTGTTGACCACCTTGATGGAAATGTCCTTCGCGGGACGTGTCGGTCTCGACATCTCTCTAGACTGGACCGCCGCCGAGCCGGGTCAGGCCACCGGCGCGCTGTTCGCCGAAGAACTGGGTGCCGTGGTGCAGGTGCGTCGCGAGCATACCGAGTCCATCCTCGCCGAGCTCAAGGCCGTGGGCCTCGAGCACAGTGGCGTGATCGCCACGCCGCGTGCCGATGAGCAGATCAACATCACGCTGCTGGGCCAGAACCTGCTCTCCACCACCCGCGCCAGCGCCGAGCGTCTGTGGGCCGAGACCAGCTATCGCATGCAGGCCGCGCGTGACAACGCCGATTGCGCCAAGAGCGAATTCGAGTCTATCAACGACGTGCGTGACCCGGGCCTGACCGCTCAGGCCACCTTCGACGTCAATGAGGATATCGCGGCGCCGTACCTGAACACCGGTGCACGTCCGCGCATGGCGATCCTGCGCGAGCAGGGCGTCAATGGTCAGCTCGAGATGGCGGCAAGCTTCGACCGTGCCGGTTTCGAGGCCGTCGATGTCCACATGAGCGACATCCTCGAAGGGCGTGTCGATCTGGACACCATGCGGGGCCTGGTCGCCTGTGGCGGCTTCTCCTACGGTGACGTGCTGGGCGCCGGCGGTGGCTGGGCCAAGTCGGTGCTGTTCAATGCGCGTGCGCGTGAACAGTTCGAGCGCTTCTTCAACCGTGATGACAGCTTCGCGCTGGGCGTCTGCAACGGTTGCCAGATGCTCTCCCAGCTCAAGGAGCTGATTCCGGGTGCCGAGGCCTGGCCGCGCTTCGTGCGCAACGAGTCCGAGCAGTTCGAGGCCCGTGTCGCGATGGTCGAAGTCGAGAAGAGCGCCTCGCTGTTCCTCGATGGCATGGAAGGCTCGCGCCTGCCGATCGCCATCGCGCATGGCGAAGGGCGTGCCGAGTTCCGCGACAGCGCTCACCTGCGCAAGATGCAGAGCAGCGGCCAGGTCGCGCTGCGTTACGTCGACAACTACGGCCAGACCACCACGCGTTATCCGGCCAACCCGAACGGCTCGCCGTCCGGCATCACCGGCCTGACCACCGATGATGGTCGCGTGACCATCATGATGCCGCACCCGGAGCGCGTGGCGCGTGCCGTCACCAACTCCTGGCGTCCGGACGACTGGCAGCAGGATGGCGCCTGGTTGCGCATGTTCCGCAATGCCCGTCGCTGGGTTGACTGAGCGACGTGACGCGCCAGCGACTCGGCCTCCTCGGTCGATGAGGCTGGCGCACGCCACCAGTGGCGAAATGCAGTAACGGGAGACGCCTTCGTGGTTCACGCCACGAAGGCGTCTTCTTGTTTACAGGCATGCCGAGAGCATCGTGGTGCGACTGGCTCAACAGCGGGTTCCACCGTTGGGCAGGACAGTCGGCCCGGCATGCGGCAGGCTGGCGTCATCGTGATGTCGCCATCGCCATCGCCATCGCCATCGCTATCGATGATGCCTGCCTGACAGGCATGGCGTGTTCCGTGGCCGCCGCACTGGACGCAGCCCGTGGTCGCAACTCTTGATCACAACCCCTGGCCGCAACCCCAGACCCTCCCACAACGACAGCCCTGACATTGCTGTTCGCTGGCAAAGGAAGCTTTGATGAAACTGAAATGGTCGCTGTTACCTCGCTACTCCGTCTTCGGGCTCTGTGTCCTCGGCTTGCTGGTCTGCCTGGGGCTGTCGGAGCTGACGCCCTGGATATGGCCGCTGACGCTGCTGATGGCCTTTCTGGTCGCCGTCGGCATCTACGACATGCAGCAGCCGGATTACGCCGTGCGTCGCAACTATCCGGTGATCGGCAACATGCGCTACCTGTTCAAGGCGCTGCGTCCGGAAATGCGTCAGTACCTGTTCGAGTCGGACACCGATCAGCTGCCGTTTTCCCACAAGCAGCGCGAACTGGTCTATGCGCGTGGCCGTCAGCACAATTCCTCCCAGCCGTTCGGTACCTTGCTCGATGTCTATTCCGACAGCTATGAGTTCATCGGCCACTCCATGCAGACCTCGAGCGTGCCGGACCCCAAGGGCTTTCGCCTCAACGTCGGCAACTCCCAGTGCTCGCATCCCTACAATGCCTCGCTGTTCAATATCTCGGCGATGAGCTTCGGCTCCTTGAGTGCCAATGCCATCCGCGCCCTGAACAAGGGCGCCAGGCTGGGCAACTTCGCCCATGACACCGGCGAAGGCAGCATCAGCCCCTATCACCGCGAATTCGGGGGCGATCTGATCTGGGAGCTGGGCAGTGGCTACTTCGGCTGCCGCGACGAGGAAGGGCGCTTCGATGGCGAGAAGTTCGCCCGTCAGGCAGCCAGCGAGCAGGTCAAGATGATCGAGATCAAGCTCAGCCAGGGTGCCAAACCCGGCCACGGGGGCGTCTTGCCGGCCAGCAAGATCAGCGAGGAGATCGCCGAGACGCGCGGGATTCCGATGGGCAAGGACTGCATCTCGCCCTCCAACCACGGTGAGTTCTCCACACCCCTTGAGCTGTTGAGCTTCATCCAGCGCCTGCGCGAGCTGTCAGGTGGCAAGCCGGTGGGCTTCAAGCTGTGCCTCGGTCAGCCGTGGGAGTTCATGGCCATCGTCAAGGCGATGCTCGAGACCGGGATCGTGCCCGATTTCATCGTCGTCGATGGCAGTGAGGGCGGTACCGGCGCCGCACCGACCGAATTCACCGACCACCTCGGCACCCCGCTGCGCGAAGGGCTGCAGTTCGTACACAACTCGCTGGTGGGCGCAGGGCTGCGTGATGAGGTGCGCATCGGGGTCAGCGGCAAGATCATCAGTGCCTTCGATATCGCCTGCGTGATGGCGTTGGGCGCGGACTGGGTCAATGCCGCACGCGGTTACATGTTCGCGCTGGGCTGCATCCAGTCACTGAGCTGTCACACCAACAAGTGCCCGACGGGGATCGCCACCCAGGATGATCTGCGCCAGAAATCGCTGGTCGTGGAAGACAAGGCTGATCAGGTGCGTCACTTCCATCACAACACCCTGCATGCGCTGGCCGAGATCCTGTCGGCGGCGGGCCTGCACACGCCCTGGCAGATCACCCCGGACCACCTGGTGCATCGTGTCTCCGAGAATGAGGTCAAGCTGTTCTCGCACCTGCATCCCTTCCTGACCAAGGGCGCACTGCTGGCGCAAGGGGATGACTATCCCTTCTATCGTCGTGTCTGGGCGATGGCCCAGGCCGAGAGCTTCCAGCCGCGATCGCTGTCAGAAGTGTCGGGGGCCAAGCGCGAGTAGACAATCGTCACCTCTGCGACCAAACGACCGTTCAACAACCGGGCGCAGGCAGTCACACTGAGACGTAGCGAGTCATGCCCGTGGGCAGCTCGACGAACGCAGTGTGGTTGCCTGCGCCTTTTGGGTTTATCACTGGATGAGTGCCATCGCTCGGCACTGTCGTGAAATCGTTCGAGCGCGTGCTTGCTCGTTATCCGTCGCAGGGAGACCGCCATGTCTGACGCTACCCACCTCACGCCTGAACGTTATGTGACCCTCTCGATCAGTGAGCATGTCGCCGACGTGCGTCTCAATCGCCCTGACAAGCACAACGGCATCGACTGGAAGATGATCGATGCCCTGCTGGCGGTACAGCAGGAGTTGCATGCCCGCGCCCGGGAATCAGGCCTGCGCGCCATCGTGCTGTCCGGCGAGGGGCCCAGTTTCTGTGCGGGGCTGGATATCGCCGCCATCATGGGCGACGCCGCCCGCGTGCCGCAGTTGCTGGTCGCGGGGGCCAATGGCTGTGCGCCGCAGCGCAATACCGTGCAGCAGCTGGCGCTGGGCTGGCGAGATGTCGGGGTGCCGGTCATCGCCGCCTTGCATGGCAATGTCTTCGGTGGCGGCCTGCAGATCGCGCTGGGGGCGGACATCCGCCTGTGTGATCCTGATGCGCGTCTGGCGGTGCTCGAGATCGACTGGGGCATCATTCCGGACATGGGCATCAGCGTCACTGCGCGTGGCGTGCGACCGGACTGGCTGCACGAGTTGACGTGGAGCGGGCGCAAGGTCGAGGCCAACGAGGCGCAGAGTGCCGGCCTGGTCACGCGCATCATCTCCAGCCCGCAGGAGGAGGCATTGGCCCTGGCGCGCCAGATTGCCGGGCGCTCTCCCAGCGCCATCCGCGCCATCACGCGTCTCTATGACGAGGCCCTCGCTGCGCCAGAGGCCGAGGCACTGGCGCTTGAGGCAGAACTGCAGTCCTCGCTGCTGGGGCGCGCGGAGCAGACCGAGTGCATCAAGGCCAAGCTCGAGGGACGCGCGCCGCGCTTCTGATCCTGACGGGCCAAGACTGACGGGCTCAGGTTATCCACACCCACTTTGCCGCTGCAGTCGCTGATGCGGATAATGGGGGCATTGTCCCTTCCTGCGATTCGGCGGCCTCTTGATGTCAATGTTCCTGTCAGCCCTCACGTCCCTGGGCCTGCCTGCCGGCAGCGCTCCCACTCATGTGTCTTGCTGGACGGCGCTGCATGTTTGAGCTGCGTCCGTATCAGCAGGAGGCCGTGCGGCGTACCGTCGAGCACTTTCGCCGCAGTGATGAGGCGGCGGTGATCGTGCTGCCCACCGGCAGCGGCAAGTCACTGGTGATCGCGGAGCTTGCGCGTATCGCGCGTGGCCGTGTGCTGGTGCTGGCGCATGTGCGCGAGCTGGTCGAGCAGAACCACGCCAAGTATGAATCCTATGGCAAGGACGCCGACATCTTCAGTGCCGGCCTCAAGCGCAAGCAGGCCTCGCGTCAGGTGGTGTTCGGCTCGGTGCAGTCAGTGGTGCGCAATCTTGATGCCTTCACGCCGGCTGAGCCGACGACTGATGCACAGGCGGCGCCCTTCACGCTGCTGGTGATCGATGAGTGTCACCGGGTCTCGCTGGAGAAGGACGCCAGCTATCGCAAGGTCATCAATCATCTGCGCGAGCACAATCCGCGCCTCAAGGTGCTGGGGCTGACGGCGACGCCGTATCGCCTCGGTCAGGGCTTCATCTTCCACCGTCACTATCACGGCATGGTGCGCGGGGATGACGACTGCTTCTTCCGTGATTGCGTCTTCGAGCAGCCGCTGCGCCTGATGGTGCGGCAGGGTTTTCTGAGTGAGCCGCGGCGTGTCGATGTCGCGGTGGCGCGCTATGACTTCTCGCAGCTGGCACCCGGCATCGGCGGCAGCTTCCAGGAGGCGGAGCTCAACGAGGTGGTGCAGGGCTCGCGCGCGACGCCGGGCATCGTGCTGGATATCGTCGCCCAGGCACGCGAGCGGCACGGCGTGATGGTGTTCTGTTCCACCGTCGAGCATGCCGAGGAAGTCACCGCGCTCCTGCCTGACGGCGAGGCGGCGCTGATCACCGGCGAGACGCCCGGCGAGGAACGCGAGCGGCTGATCAATGCCTTCAAGGCCCAGCAGCTCAAGTATCTGGTCAATGTCGCGGTGCTCACCACCGGCTTCGATGCGCCGCATGTCGACCTGATCGCCATCCTGCGGCCTACGGAATCCGTCAGTCTCTATCAGCAGATCGTCGGGCGCGGCCTGCGTCTGAGCCCCGGCAAGACGGACTGTCTGATTCTCGACTACGCCGGCAATCCCTGGGATCTCTACGCGCCGGAGGTGGCGACGCCGAAACCGGCCGGCGACACCGAGATCGTGCAGGTCGAGTGCCCGGTATGCGGCAATGCCAACCTGTTCTGGGGACGCAAGGATGGCGAGCTGGTGGTCGAGCACTTCGGGCGTCGCTGTCAGGGACTGGTCGAGTCCCCGGAGGGCGAGGGCAGGCCGCTGGTGCAGTGCGACTTTCGCTATCGCGCCAAGGCCTGTCCGCAGTGTGGCGAGGCCAATGACATCGCCGCCCGCCATTGTCATGCCTGTCAGGCACGGCTGGTCGACCCGGATGACAAGCTGCGCGATGCGCTCAAGCTGCGTGATGCACGGGTGCTGCGCGTCAGCGGCTGGCAGCTGGAGGAGGCGCGCAACGGGCGCGGCCTGCCACGCTTGAAGGTGACCTATTACGACGAGGATGGCACCGATCTGTCCGAGTGGTTCGCGCTCGAGACCTCCGCCCAGCGCCACGCCTTCCGCTTGAGCTTCCTCGCGCGTCATCTGCGCGCGCCGGGCAGTGACTGGGCGCCGAAGGACATCGCCGAGGTGCTGGCGGGCGAGGAGCGCCTCAAGGCGCCGGACTTCGTCATCGGGCGCAAGAGCGGGCGTTACTGGCAGATCCGCGACAAGCTGTTCGACTACGCCGGGCACTATCGCACCGGCATCGCCGCCGGCTGACAGGTGCGCTGGCCGCTGCGTGATCCGGTCGCGTGGCGCATGTTGTCAGGGACACGACGTCGCGGGGATGCTGATCGGGGCCTCGGGTTGCTAGACTGGCGGCTTCATACGCCTCAGGGAGAACTCACAAGGTGAGTGCCACCGATACCTCGGCCAGGCTGGTGTCCGGCTTACGCCCCACCGGACACCTGCAACTCGGACACTATCAATCAGTGATCCGGCGCTGGACCGAGCTGCAATACCATCACGATGCCTATTTTCTGGTCGCCGACTGGAACGCGCTGGCGGTCAGCGGTCACGCGCCTCACGAGATCGAGCAATACAGCTGGGCGATGGTGATCGACTGTCTCGCCTGTGGGGTCAACCCCAAGGTCGCTACCCTGTTCATCCAGTCGTGGGTGCCGGAGCTGACCGACGTGCACATGATCCTGGCCAGCGTCACGCCCAAGGCCTGGCTGGAGCGTCTGCCCAGCTACCGCGAGATGGTCGCCGGGCTCGGTGAGCAGCAGGGTGCCAGTCTGGCCATGCTCGGTGCGCCCCTGATGCAGGCGGCCGACATTCTGGCGCTGCGGGGGCAGGTGGTGCCCGCCGGCCCCGAGCAGCGTGCGCATATCGAGTTCACCCGTGAGGTCGCCCGGCGCTTCAATCATCGCTATGGCCGCGATGCCGGCTTCGAGGAGCAGGCTGAACGCGCCATCGCGCGCCTGGGTAAGAAGAGTGGTCGCCTGTATCGCGAATGGTTGAGCGACTATCAGGAAGAGGGCGATCTCGAGGCCTTCGAGCGTGCGCGCGGCCTGCTGGCCGAGACCAGCAAGCTCAACCGCAACCAGCAGGAGCGCCTGCTCGGCTATCTGGAAGGTGGCGGGCGGCGCATCCTCGGCGAGCCGGAACACTGGCAGGGCGAGGTCGAGCCGCTGCTGGGCATGGAGCTCAAGACACACAAGGCCGCACGGGAAGACGCCATCTTCCTGCGCAGCGGGCGCGACGATATCGCGGCCTGCGTGCGCGAGATGCCCACCGACCCTGCGCGCGTGCGCCGCAAGGACCCCGGCGACCCGCAGCGCTGCCCGCTGTGGACGTTGCATGAAAGCTTCACGCCCGCCTCGGACCGCCAGTGGGCGGAGGAGGGCTGCCGTGATGCCAGCATCGGCTGCCTGGACTGCAAGGGCTGTCTGATCGAGCATGTCGACGCGGCGCTGACGCCGATTCGTGAGCGTGCCGAGGCGCTGGAAGGGGAGCATGGCAAGGTGCGCACCATGATGACAGAAGGCGCCGAGCGGGCCCGTGACACCGTGCGTGACACCCTGGATGAGCTGCGGCGCGTGATCGGCCTGACCTATCGCTAGACGCGGGCGGCGCCGAGCGCGGCCCCGGCGTATCACCGGCGGCGTAAAGACTTGGGGGATGGGGCGCGAGCCGCTAGAATGCCCCTCCCCCAGACCCACCTTCACCCGCCTCCTGCAGGAGATGTCATGAGCGACCTGCTCGATGGCGCCAGTTTTGCCCTCACCGATGGGCATCAGCCCGCACCTCTCGTCACGCCCCCGACGGCGGCGTCGACGGTGCTGGCGCGCGTCAACGACACCGCGCTCACCGAGATGCCGCAGGATCTGTACATCCCGCCAGAGGCGCTGCGTGTCTTTCTCGAGACCTTCGAGGGGCCGCTGGATCTGCTGCTCTACCTCATACGTCGCCAGAATCTCGATATCCTCGCCATCAATGTCGCGGCCATCACCCATCAGTACATCGAGTATGTCGAGCTGATGCACGCCATGCAGATCGACCTGGCCGGAGAATACCTGTTGATGGCCGCGATGCTGGCGGAGATAAAATCGCGCAGCCTGCTGCCGCGTCAGCCCAAGGCGAGTGATGACGACGAGGAAGAGGACCCGCGCGCCGAGCTGATTCGCCGCCTGCAGGAATACGAGCAGACCAAGCTGGCCGCCGAAGGGCTGGATGAGATGCCGCGTCAGGGCCGCGACTGGTTCGTGGCCACGGCAGACCTGCCCGAGCTCGAGACGCGGGTGGTGCACCCTGATGTCGACCTGTCGGAATTGCTCGGCGCGTTGTCCGGTCTCCTGCGTCAGGCGGACCTCGTCCAGGCGCACACCATCTCGCGTGAGGTGATGTCGACCCGCGAGCGCATGCTGGCGATCATGAATCTGTTGACCCATGAGCACTTCACGCCCTTCGAGAAGCTGTTCACGCTCGAGGAAGGGCGTGCCGGGGTGGTGGTCAGCTTCATGGCGATTCTGGAGCTGGCCAAGGAGTCGATGATCGAGATCGTCCAGAATGCGCCGCTGTCACCGATTCACGTGCGCGCCCGCACGCCGGAACCGGACCCCGAGGATGACGAGGACTGGCTGGCGCTGGAATTCGCCGACGAAGACGAGGTGGCGGCCGATCAGGGGGCGTTCGATGACGCAGCGTACGATGACGCAGCGTCCGATGATGCGCAGACGTCACCTTCCTTACCCCCATCCGACGAGCAGGAGAACGCGGCGTCATGAGTTTGCGCGATGTCCCGCTGGACCAGATCATCGAAGCGGCCCTGCTGGCCGCCGGCGAGCCGCTGACGCTAGAGCGCCTGGCTGGTCTGTTCGATGAATATTCAAGCCCGACCCGGCCTGCGCTGCGCGAGGCGTTGGGCAAGCTGGAAGCGCGTCACCCGGCCGACAAGAGCGCGCTGGAGCTGATCGAGACCGCCAGTGGCTGGCGGCTGCGCGTTCGCCAGCAGTATTCCCCCTGGGTATCGCGGCTGTGGGAAGAGCGCCCGCAACGTTATTCACGCGCCTTGCTGGAGACCCTGGCGCTGGTGGCCTATCGTCAACCGGTGACCCGTGGCGATATCGAGCAGGTGCGTGGCGTGACGGTCAGTTCCTCGATCATGCGCACCCTGGTCGAGCGCGGCTGGGTGAGAGTGGTCGGTCACCGTGATGTGCCGGGGCGTCCGGCGGTATTCGCCACTACGCGTCAGTTCCTCGATGACTTCGGTCTCAAGACGCTGGAAGAGCTGCCGCCGGTGCATGAACTGAAAGGCTTCGAAGGACTCGAACAGCTCGAGGCAGACCTGTATGATGTGCCGCCCTCTCAGACCTTGCCGCTGCCGGATGACCCGGACGGCGAGACGGAGGAGGCACCGGCAGACAGCGTTGATGCGGGGGCTGATCCAGAGCATGAGACAGCGCCTGAGTCAGCACCTGACGCAGAGACTGGGGGAAAGACTGGGGAAAAGACTGAACCAGGCGCTGAGACAGGGCTTGAATCAGGTCTTGAGACAGGTCTTGAGACCGACACCGGCACCCCGGTGCCCGACGACTGGCAGCCGCCGGACGTCACCGCCGAGCAGCTGGAAGAGGCGCTGAAGATGCGCGCACTCGATACCTCCGGCGCCTCGGCTGACACACCGAGCACAGCAGCACCCTCCGCTTCACAGGCGGAAAATGACCACGCCGGGATGGCGTCCACCGGCTCGGGGTTCGACTTCGCCACACTCGAAGCGCGCCTCAGCCAACGTTTGCGCGGTGCAGACGAGGATGACGACGCTGCCGATGCGCAGCCGCACGACTCCTCCGCTGCCGGGACCGTCGATGATGACGACCCTGCGTAGGCGAAACTCCTATAGATGAAATGGTTCATGTCATGAGCAAGACAGACTCTGATAAGCGCAAGACCTCTCGCCCCGGCAGCAGCCAGGCAGGCAACAAGCAGGCTGGCGGCAAGCACGCCGGTGGCAAGGCCGTGACCGGCAAGGCCTTCGCGGACAAGAACGTCGCGGACAAGAATGTCGCGGACAAGCGCGCGGCAGATTCTGCCGACAAGCGTGGCGAGCAGGCTCGCCCGACCCGTGATACCGGCAAGTCCACGCGCGGCAGCAAGGCCAATGTCGGCAAGAAGCCGGCCGCCGCCGACGCGCCGGAACTGCGTCCGCTGCCGCCGCAGGCCAAGGGCGACAAGCTGGTCGAGGACGAGAAACTGCAGAAGGTGCTGGCGCGCTCCGGTCTCGGCTCCCGCCGTGAGATGGAAGTCGCCATCAGCGCCGGTCGCGTCAAGGTCAACGGCAAGGTCGCCCAACTGGGTGATCGCGTCGGCCCGCGTGACCAGGTCAGCCTCGATGACCGCCCGCAGAGCCTGAAGGGCGCCGAAGAGACGGCGCGTCGCGTCATCATGTACAACAAGCCGGAAGGCGAGCTGTGCACGCGCAAGGACCCGGAAGGCCGCCGCACCGTCTTCGAGCGTCTGCCGCGCCTGAAGGGCGAGCGCTGGATCGCGATCGGTCGTCTCGACATCAACACCAGCGGTCTGTTGCTGTTCACCACCGATGGTGAGCTGGCCAACCGTCTGATGCACCCGTCGACCCAGATCGAGCGTGAGTACGCCGTGCGTGTCATGGGTGAGGTCAAGCGCGAGCACGTCGTCAACATGGTCAATGGCGTGATGCTCGAAGATGGCCCGGCGCGTTTCACCGATGTGCAGGAATTCGGTGGCGAAGGTATCAACAGCTGGTTCCACGTCGTGATCATGGAAGGCCGCAACCGTGAGGTTCGCCGTCTGTGGGACTCCCAGGGCCTGACCGTCAGCCGTCTGAAGCGCGTGCGCTACGGCAACATCTTCCTCGACAAGCGCGCTCGCGCCGGTGAGTGGGTGGAGATGGAGCAGAGCGAGATCGATGAACTGTCCACGCTGGCAGGTCTCGAGCATCGCAAGGCGCCGGCCCTGACGCCGGACGAGCAGAACCGCTGGAGCCGCGACAAGCAGAAGCGTCGTCCGGTGCGCGCCATGAAGAAGCCGCCGCAGCGTACACGCAAGCCGCGCTGATGGCGCAGTCGGTGAGGGCGGCGATGCGCCGTCATTCACTGACATGGCATAAGCTCGTGGACATGTCACAAGCTCGTGCGACCTAAGTGGTAACACGCAAGCCCGCGCCCATCGCGGGCTTGCGTGTCTTTGTCACAGGCGCTGGCGCGGGCGTTTCGCGAGGTGCCAGCGGACAAGCTGGTCATTTACTTGAAGTTTTTTTGCAAAAGGCTTGCGTCGAAACGGGATCGGCGGTATCTTACGTCCCGCTTCGCAAGGGTCGTTAGCTCAGTGGTAGAGCAGTTGGCTTTTAACCAATTGGTCGAAGGTTCGAATCCCTCACGACCCACCATTCTCTGGAATGGTCTCTTGCAAAGCACCCGGCGGCGGGTCGTTAGCTCAGTGGTAGAGCAGTTGGCTTTTAACCAATTGGTCGAAGGTTCGAATCCCTCACGACCCACCATCCGCCACCCAGTTTTGGGTCGTTAGCTCAGTGGTAGAGCAGTTGGCTTTTAACCAATTGGTCGAAGGTTCGAATCCCTCACGACCCACCAGATCTTGCCCCGTGCCTTCATTGGCGCGGGGCAATTTTTGTTACGCGAAAGGAAAGAGTCCGTTGCCCCCAAGTCGACTGGAGCCGCGATCGCGCCAGGCGTATCCTTGTGGGCGAGCCAAGGCTCTTGTCCGCCCAGTGCGGACGACGCTGCGGGCGATAGACGCCCAAGGCACACGCCGCAGTCTGGGGAGCCCAGCTGCAGCGCTGGCAGGGCCGCCACGGGCCGTTCGTGTCCGGGCCGAGTCCTGACCCACTCAGCACAGGGGGAGCCCCTGTGGGCTAGGTGAGAGACACATGAACAGCCTGACTAATGCCATGCCGGGTCGTGAGGCCCACAATGCCGTCCGTGAGCAGGTGCGCGAGCATCTGGCCCGCGCTTACTGCCCGACACGCCCCGCCGCCGAGGATGCCGCGCTGATCGACGAGATCAAGCAGCTGCTCATCGAGCGTGATGCCGCACTGGTCGCGCATTACTACTGTGACGACGCCATCCAGCAGCTGGCCGAGGAAACCGGCGGCTGCGTGGCCGACTCGCTCGAGATGGCACGTTTCGGGGCCCGCCATGATGCCTCGACACTGATCGTCGCCGGCGTGCGCTTCATGGGCGAGACCTCCAAGATCCTGTCGCCGGAGAAGCGCGTGCTGATGCCGACGCTGGAGGCGACCTGCTCGCTGGACCTCGGCTGCCCGGAAGACGAGTTCGCGGCCTTCTGTGATGCCCATCCCGACCGCACCGTGGTGGTGTACGCCAATACCTCGGCGGCCGTGAAGGCGCGCGCCGACTGGGTGGTGACCTCCTCGATCGCCGTCGATGTCATCGAGCACCTGCACGCCCGGGGCGAGAAGCTGATCTGGGCGCCGGACAAGCATCTGGGCGCCTACGTGCAGAAGCAGACCGGTGCCGACATGCTGCTGTGGGACGGCGCCTGTATCGTCCACGACGAGTTCCGCGCCCAGGGCATCAGTGACCTGCTCAAGGTCTACCCGGACGCCGCGGTGCTGGTGCACCCGGAATCACCGCAGTCGGTGGTCGAGCTGGCCGATGTGGTCGGTTCCACCTCGCAGCTGATCAAGGCTGCCGTCGAGCTCGACAATCAGCAGCTGATCGTCGCGACCGATCGTGGCATCTTCTTCAAGATGCAGCAGGCTGCGCCGCACAAGCAGCTGTACGAGGCGCCGACCGCCGGCAATGGCGCGACCTGCAAGAGCTGTGCGCACTGCCCGTGGATGGCGATGAACGGCCTGGAGAATCTGGCCGCTGTGCTGCGTCGCGATCCGGCGGAAGCCAATGCCGAGGAAGTCTTCGTCGATGATGGCCTGCGTGAGCGCGCCCTGAAGCCGTTGACGCGGATGCTGGAATTCAATCGCGGCTGAGCGCTGACGCTGATCGCCACCAATTGATGTCTGCATGAACCAGAACCGCCGCTCCCGATTTCCCGGGGCGGCGGTTTTTGTTTGCCTGGTGAAGCGAGCGGGGGCTGCCTCAGAACTCCTCGATGGCGTTGCGGTAGCGCTTGAAGTCCTCCCGGCGTGAACTGATACGGTTGGCCATGCTGAAGTCGCCGTTCTTGCGCGCGGCCTCGTCGGCCAGCTTGAGCTGCGCGAAGGCCTTGTCCATGCGGCCCTCCAGCTGGTCGAATTCGGCGCGATACAGGAAGGCCTCGGCGGTGTGGCCGCTGCGCCCACTGGCTTCGGAGGCCAGACTCCAGACCTTGGGGTCATCGGGATGATCGCGGCGCATGTCCTCCAGCTGCTGGCGCGCGGCGGCGGGGTCCTGTTGCAGCGCGACTTCCGCCATGGCCAGCCGGGTCGGCAAGTAGTCGGGTTGCAGGCGCAGCAGGCGTCTGGCGCGGCGGGTCGCCTCGTCATAACGCCGGGCATCCCGCGCGACCTCGACCGCACTGGCGCTGATCAGGGTCAGGTCAGGGTGCCTGTCGTGCAGGCGATCCAGCGCGGCCAGTGCCTTGTCGACCTGGTTGTGCTCCGCCGCGGCCAGCGCCTGGTAGTAGGCAATCGCGTCGGGGTCGGGGTTGTCTTCGCGCAGTGTCGTCAGCCCCTGTTCGGGCTGGCGCAGGTTGAGCGCCAGCAGGGCGCGGGCACGGATCATCGCGTAGGCGAGCTGCGCGAGCGGGTCGGGAGTCACCTTCTGCATGGCGTCGGCACGCGCCTGGGTGTCGCCGATGCGCGCCTCGGTCACCGGGTGCGTGAGCAGAAATTCCGGTGCATTGCCGCCCTGCAGGCTGGCCATGCGTTGCATGGCGCGGAACATGCGCGGCATGGCCTCGGGGTCGAAGCCGGCGCGTGACAGCGCATCGATGCCGACGCGGTCGGCCTCCTGCTCGAAGCGGCGCGAATAGGCCAGCTGATCGGAAATGGCAGCGGCCTGGGTGCCGGCCATGGTCGCGATGCCCGCTGAACCGCCTCCTCCTGCCGCGATCACCATGCCGGCGAGGAAGCCGGCCAGTGTCGGCAGGCGTGTCTCGGCCTGGCGTTCCATGTTGCGCGCGAAGTGATGCTGGGAGAGGTGGCCCAGTTCGTGGGCGAGTACCGAGGCGAAGGCGTCGCGGTCCGGCGCGAAGGCGAACAGGCCCGTATTGACGCCGACCACGCCGCCGGGCACGGCGAAGGCATTCAGCTGGCTGCTGGCGACCAGCGTGATGATGAAATTGCGGTCATCCAGCTCGCTCCACGGCGCCAGTTGACGCACGATGCTACCGATCCAGTCCAGAGTGATGGGATCATCCCATTCACGCACATGGGCGCGGAACTGACGCAGCCAGGCGCGACCGATACGATATTCATCGTTGCTGGAGATGCCGCCACTCGCACTCCCCAGGTCAGGCAGTCCATAGTCGTTATGGGATGCGGCCGGCGCACTGGCGACCGGCGCGCCCATCAGCAACAGGCCGAGCAGGGCGCTCGACAGGGTGGCAAGCCCGCGGCGTCCGATGCGGACGCGTCCGCTCAAGGGGGGCAGCAACGACATGCAGGCAATCCTCTTCGATATGGCGCAAGGTGCGGTCGGCTCGCCGGATTGCCGGGCGCCGCACTGGCGTTGACGGCCCTGCGTGAGTCCGGGCAAGACGCAGCCGCGCAGGGCGGAAAGTTGCTTTGTCAGGCAAGGTGCCCTTAAATCGGGGCGTTTTCAAGCTGCACCCTCCATGGCGTGCGGCAGAACATCATAACGAGAACGGAAGGGCAGATGGCATTCGAACGACCTGGCGCTGAGACTGCGAATCCGATGGCTGACTCCACGGCCGATACCCACCTGCAGACGCTGGATGCGCGCGGCCTGCACTGTCCGTTGCCGCTGCTGCGCACCAAGCTCAAACTGGCTGGCATGAGTGCCGGCGAGCAACTCGAGGTCCTCGCCAGCGACGCCGGCGCCTGGGGCGACATCCCTGCCTATCTGGCGCTGAGCGATCACGCGCTGGTCTCGCGTGAAGAGACGCCAGAGGGCGATTATCGCTTCGTGATCAAGGCGCTGTGCGAGGAAGATCCGTCATGACCATGAAGACGTTGTTGCGTGGCTGGATCGAGCGCTATTTCTCCGACGAAGAAGCGGTGGTGCTGTTTCTGGTGCTGGTGCTGGTGTTCGCCGCCGTCATTCTGCTCGGCAGCATGCTGGCGCCATTCTTCACCGCCCTGATCGTCGCCTTCCTGCTGCAGAGTGGCGTGAGCTGGATGGAGCGCCGTGGCCTGCCGCGCCTGGCGGCGGTCAGCCTGATGACGCTGGTGTTCATGGGCATCATGCTGGCCAGTGCGCTGATCCTGCTGCCGCTGGTCTGGCATCAGCTGGCCAATCTGATCCAGGAGATTCCCGGCATGTTCGCCTCCGGGCAGCGCTGGCTGGGCGAGCTTCAGGAGCGCTTCCCCGGCCTGATCACCCCGGAGCAGGTCCAGCAGTGGGTCGGCGCCGCCGGGCGAGAGCTGACCCAGTTCGGGCAGCGCGCGGTATCGCTGTCGCTGGCGTCGCTGGGCAACCTGATGGGCGTGGTGATCTATCTGGTGCTGGTGCCGATCCTGGTGTTCTTCATGCTCAAGGACCGCGAGCGGCTGGTGGACTTCACGCTGGCGCTGCTGCCGCGCAAGCGTCTGCTGATGAGCCGGGTCTGGAACGAGATGGATGACCAGATCGCCAACTTCGTGCGCGGCAAGGTGATCGAGATTGTCATCGTCGGCGGCGTCAGCTACGTCACCTTCGTCGCCTTCGGGCTGCCGTATTCGGCGCTGCTGGCGATCGTGGTCGGCTTCTCGGTGCTGATTCCCTACATCGGCGCGGCAGGGGCGACCTTGCCGGTCGCCGCCGTCGCCGGTTTCCATTACGGGCTGGGCGATACCTTCATGTACGTGATGATCGCCTACGGCATCATCCAGGCGCTGGATGGCAACGTGCTGGTGCCGCTGCTGTTCTCGGAGGCGGTCAATCTGCATCCGGTGGCGATCATCCTCGCGGTGCTGTTCTTCGGCGGCATCTGGGGCTTCTGGGGGGTGTTCTTCGCCATCCCGCTGGCGACCCTGATGAAGTCGCTGCTCTACGCCTGGCCGCGCCGGGCGCGCGCCGAGGAGAATCGGGTCGTGGACAAGAGCGCCTGATCGAAAAAGCCCCGCCAATCGGCGGGGCTTTTTTCATGGCTGAGGCGGCTGGCGCACAGGCGCTCTCTGCTCAGCTGTTTCTCCACGAGCTGCTGTCACACGTGCTGCTGCCACTCGAGCCGCTGCCATTCGAGACTAGCGGTCAGCGTTGAGCTCGCGGGCGGCTTCCAGCACTTCCTCGACATGGCCCTTGACCTTCACGCCACGCCATTCGCGCGCCAGATTGCCGTCGGCGTCGATCAGGAAGGTGGAGCGCACCACGCCGAGACTTTCCTTGCCCATGAATTTCTTCATGTGAATGACGTCAAAGATCTTGCACAGGGTCTCGTCCGGATCGCTGATCAGCTCGAACGGATAGCCCTGTTTCGCGCGGAAGTTCTCGTGGGTGCGCAGGCTGTCGCGGGAAACGCCGAGAATCACGGTGTTGGCCGCTTCGAATTCCTCAAGGTTGTCGCGGAAGTCACCGCCTTCGGTGGTGCAGCCCGGCGTGTGGTCCTTCGGGTAGAAATAGATGACGGCTTGCTTGCCCTTGAGGCTGGCCGGAGTGACTTCGGTGTCACTGGTGGCCTGGGCGGTAAAGTCGGGAATTGGCTGACCGAGGCTGACGCTCATCGTGCTCTCCTGGCGATGACTGACGGCCATGTGGCGGCTGACAGTGCTGAATGATGAAAAAAACCGGCAGTGATGGGCATCGCGCTTGCCCGCTTCTGCGGTGTGTCCTGCATTACACGCAGGGCGTCCTGACTTGTCAAAGACAGGGCAGAACTCTTGTGTTTCACCGTCTTGGCGACCAACGCCATCGCGCCCATCCACCGTGCATCTGCCCCGTGGAAAGGCGAGGGAATCCACCGCTTTGCACAACCGGTGCAGATGGCGTCTGTACAGGCTTCGATGGTCTTTGTAACATCATCACCCTTGACGCGACTCGCGTGTCGGCGTGCCCACGCAATCAGAGTCCTGCGTCAACCAATTTATGTCAGATGTCTGTCCCCGAGCTCCGTTGTTTCAACAGCGCAGGGACACGCCTGGCGCATCAGGCACCAGAGGAGAATTCGAGGGATGATCACAGGTAGCATTGTCGCACTGGCGACCCCGATGAAGGCCACCGGCGAGATCGACTGGGACGCCCTGCGCCAGCTGGTCGCCTTCCACCTCGAAAATGGCACCGATGCCATCGTCGCCGCCGGCACCACCGGCGAGCCGACCACCATGTCCTTCGCGGAGCACTTCGATGTCATCCGCTGTGTGGTCGAGACGGTCGCCGGCAAGATTCCGGTCATCGCCGGCACGGGCGCCAACGCCACCTCCGAAGCGGTCGAGCTGGCTCGCTACGCCAAGGAAGTCGGTGCGGATTACTGCCTCTCCGTGGCGCCGTACTACAACAAGCCGACCCAGGAAGGGCTCTACCAGCACTTCAAGGCCGTCGCCGAGCAGGCCGGTATCCCGGTCATTCTCTACAACGTGCCGGGTCGTACCTGCTCCGATATCTACAACGAGACGGTCTTCCGTCTCGCCGAGCTCGACAACATCGTCGGCCTCAAGGATGCCACCGGCAACCTGGAGCGTGGTCAGGAACTGATCGACCGCCTCAAGGGCACTGACTTCGCGCTCTACTCCGGCGATGACCCCACGGCCTGTGACTTCATCCTGATGGGCGGCCACGGCGATATCTCCGTGACGGCCAACGTCGCGCCGCGCCTGATGCACGAGATGTGTGAAGCCGCCGTGGCCGGCGATGCCGAGCGCGCTCACCAGATCAACACGCGCCTGATGCCGCTGCACTCCGCGATGGGCGTCGAGTCCAACCCGATCCCGGTCAAGTTCGCCATGCATCGCATGGGCCTGTCGCCGGAATCCGGCGTGCGTCTGCCGCTGACCTGGCTGTCCGAGCAGTATCACTCCACGGTCGAGGAAGCACTGCAACTGGCCGAGGTGCTCAACTGATGAGTCAGCGTTTCGTGCCACTGGCCCTGCTGACGGCGCTCGCGGTCGCAGGTTGTTCCAGTGATGGCTACTACTACGATCGCGACAGCGAGTATGCCGATGCCAGCATCGCGCCGCCGCTGGAGCTGCCGGACACGATCAATCGTGGTGATTACCAGGATTCCATGCCGGTGCCGCAGGCCAGCAGTGACTTCCTGGCCAGCGACGACTTCGAGGCACCGCGTCCCCAGCCACTGGCGACCAGCGAGCAGGGCGGGCGTGAGTTCGTCGCCATGCGTCAGAGTGGCGATGCCCGCTGGCTGGCCGTGAACGCCGCGCCGGCGGCGGTATGGACACGTCTGCAGTCCTTCGTGCGCGACCAGGGCCTTGATGTGCAGAGCATCGATGCCGGCAAGGGCGAGATCACCACGGCCCAGGGCATCATCAGCGTCAGCCAGGGGCTGCGTGCCGATGCCTCCGAAGTGCGTTGTCAGCAGGGCGGCGATGTCGCCGGCAGCTGCCTGAACGCGCTGAGCGGCTATCTGGCCGCGTCTTCCGCCGATAGTGGTGTCTCGCTGGCGGCCCAGTCGCTCAGTCGTGATGACCGCGTGCGCCTGGAAGGCCGCGATGGCACCTGGCAGGTCGACCTGGCGCTGGACACCGAGCGCAGCTGGGCCGAGCTGCTCTATCAGCTGCAGAAGAACTTCAATACCGACTACCAGACGCTGACCGATCAGGACCGCTCGCGTGGCGAGTTCATGGTCGATTACATCCCGCGTGAAGAGCGTGATGGCGGCTGGTTGGGTATCGGTGGCGATGGTGATCCGGTACCGATGGTACTCAAGCTGCGCGCCGAGAATGACCACACCCTGGTCACGGCGACCCGTGCCGATGGTGAAGAGACCACGCCGGCACTGGCGCGTGAGCTGCTCGACGCCGTGGCGTCGACACTGCGCTGAGCATGTGGCTCGACACGCCTTGCGCCGCCTCATCTGACGACTCGTCGGGTGAGGCGGCTGCGTCGTTTCAGATCCCCCTCCCGGTGGCAGGCAGTGGGGCGCTGGCGGCTGGCCTGACGGCCGCCCGTGGGCCGGGTGACGACGCCCAGGGCGTGATGGCGATGGCTTCGCTGGGCAGCGGCAGCAAGGGCAACGGCACGCTGATCCGCACTCGCGAGGCACTGGTGCTGGTCGATTGCGGCTTCACCCTCAAGGAGACCGAGGCCCGCCTGGCGCGCCTCGGCGTGCACCCCTCGCAGCTGGACGCCGTGCTGGTCACGCATGAACATGGTGATCACCTGAGCGGCGTGGGGCCGCTGGCGCGTCGCCATGCTGTGCCGGTGCATCTGACCACCGGCACCTGGCTTGCCGGGCGTGCCAAGAAGCTCGGCGCGCTGCCGAGTCGCCATCTGATCACGCCGCAGCAGGAGTTCGCGATCAAGGATCTCGAGATTCTGCCGGTCACGGTGCCCCACGATGCGCGCGAGCCGGTGCAGTTCGTCTTCAACCGGCGCGGAGAGACGGCCACGCGTCGTCTCGGCGTGCTGACCGATCTCGGTCACGTCAGTGAGCATGTGCTGCAGTGCTTTGCCGATTGCGACGCACTGGTGATGGAGTTCAACCACGATCCGCAGATGCTGGCCAGCGGGCCGTATCCGCCAAGCCTCAAGCGGCGGGTCGGGGGGCGGCTCGGCCACCTGGCCAATGCCCAGGCGTGCGCCGCCTTGCCCTATCTGGGGCTGGCGCGCCTGCAGCGGCTGGTGGCCTCGCACCTGTCGGAGAGCAACAACCATCCGTCATTGGCCCGGGAGGCACTGGCCCCCTGGCTTGCGGATGACGATAGTCGCCTGATCATCGCCGCGCAGGACAGCGGCTTTGGCTGGCAGGCCATCGCCTGATATTCATGACGCCCGGTCGCTTCGCGATCGGGCGTTTGTGATTCTGGATGAGCTGACCAGATGGACAGCTCTCGAATCACGCCTTACACCAACGCCACAGTCCTTCTCGACTGGGCGTGACAGACTCAAGCGTGATCGATTCATCGTCGACCGCCTCAACACTCGACGCGTCTAGCGTCATCAGGGGGAATCTCATGGAAAAGCGTGAAGAGCTCTACGCTGGCAAGGCCAAATCCGTCTTCGTCACTGACGACCCGGATCTTCTGCTGCTGGAATTCCGCGACGATACCAGCGCCTTCGACGGCAAGCGTATCGAGCAGCTGGATCGCAAGGGCATGGTCAACAACAAGTTCAATGCCTTCATCATGGAGAAACTCAAGGCGGCCGGTATCCCGACCCACTTCGAGCGTCTGGTCAGCGACAACGAATGTCTGGTCAAGCGTCTCGACATGATGGCGGTGGAGTGCGTGGTGCGTAACATCTCCGCCGGTTCACTGGTGCGTCGTCTGGGTGTCGAGGAAGGCATCGAGCTCAATCCGCCGACCTTCGAGCTGTTCCTCAAGAACGACGAGAAGGGCGACCCGATGATCAACGAGTCACTGGTCGAGACCTTCGGCTGGGCAGAGCCCAAGCACCTGGCGCGCGCCAAGGAACTGACCTTCCAGGTCAACGACATCCTCAAGCAGCTGTTCCTCGACGGCGGCATCCTGCTGGTCGACTACAAGCTCGAGTTCGGCGTCTTCAAGGGCGAAGTCGTGCTGGGTGACGAATTCTCGCCGGATGGCTGCCGTCTGTGGGATGCCGAGACGCGCGAGAAGCTCGACAAGGACCGCTTCCGTCAGGGCCTGGGCGGCGTGATCGAAGCCTACGAGGAAGTCGGTCGCCGTATCGGTATCGATTTCTCGGCCTGAGCCTGAGCTTGGGTGACGCACTGGGGCCCTGAGGCTCTGACGTCACAGACAGCGCATCAAGGAACGGCCCCCTGCCAATGGCAGGGGGCCGTTCCTGTTTGGCAGGCGCCAAGTGTCTGGCCGGGAACGTAGCTGTGAGGAAAGAGGCGTGGCGCTTCAGGAGGCGCGCAGGCTGGCCAGGTCGATCACCTGGCGGGCGACAGCCGCGAGAGCGTGGTCCTGGCCTTCGTCATCCAGGCTGCCATCCTCGTGGAAGGCGCTGGCGGCACGCGAGACCGCGATCTGTTGGGGCGCGACCAACATGCCGAGGTTGTTCAGGTACAGGCGCACGAAGGGCAGCGCCCGCATGCCGCCCATGGCACCGGGTGAGGCCGAGACGATGCCGACCGGCATGCCGCGCAGGGCGTCCATGCCGCTCTGGCCATCCGCCGCCGGGCGTGACAGCCAGTCGAAGGTGTTCTTGAGCAGCGGACTGAAGAAGCCGTTGTATTCCGGTGTCGCCAGCAACAGCCCCTGATGGCTGGCCAGCATCTCCTGCAGGCGGTCGGCGCTGGCGGGACGGCCATTGGCCTCTTCGCTGTCGCCATCGTAGAGCGGCATCGGGAAGTCGTTGAGGTCGAGCAGACTGACCTCGGCACCTTCCTGCCGGGCGTGGTGCGACAGGCGCTCGATCAGGCGTCGATTGACGGAGGCCTTGCGGGTACTGGCGGCAAAGGCAAGCAGACGGATACTCATGCGGCGGACTCCCGGTGAAGCGAGTGGAGATGAAGGAACGCACGCCCAGTATGGTCAGGTCTCGTGACGGTTTGCCAATCCAATCTGGCATTGTCTTGATCTGGCGCGCGCAATCCTTCGATCCGCTTCATGCACGGCGTGGACCCCCACTGGGCAAGGCGTTGCTCTGGCTCGCGCAGGGGCTTGATCAGACGGCCACGATGGCCGCGACTTCCATCGTCAAGGAGCCATCGGGTTGCGTGCGGGCCGTGAAGCGCACATCCACGTCCACCAGCCGTACGCCATACTGGCGCTTGCCATCAGCGGACCTGGCGGCGTGATAGGCGGGGCGCGGGTCCTGGGCGAGCACTTCCTCGATCAGGGCGCGCAGCGTGGCGCTGTCGGCCCGGGTCGCCAGTGTCTGCTCGGCCTGTGCGCTGAAGTCGACGGCGTGACGCGGCGGTGGCGCAGGCGCATAGCCGGCACGCGCCTCGGGCACGGCATCGACCCACGGCAGATACGGCTTGATGTCCATCACTGGCGTGCCATCGAGCAGGTCATGGCTGCGCAGCAGCAGGCGCACGCCGTTGCGCTTGCCCGACTGCTTGCCATCCGGCGCGGTATTGGCCGCCGTCTCGACGCCTGCCAGTTCGACCACCGACTGCCCCAGTCGGTTGGGGCGGTGGGTGCTGCGTGAGGCGAAGACGCCGGTGCGCGCATTGCCCCCCAGGCGCGGCGGGCGGATCAAGGGCGTCCAGCGTGTGGGGCTGGCGTGGAACAGGAAGTGGATCCACAGATGGCTGAAGCCCTCAATGTCGCGCACGCAGTCCGGGTCATCGAAAGGTGGCAGCAGGTGCAGGATGGCGGTGGCGTGGCGCGCCAGCCCCGGCTGGCGGGGAATGCCGAACTTGTCCGGGTAGCAGCTTTCGATGATGCCCACCGGCTGCATGGCCTGTTGCCCCAGCGTCGCGGCCTGCTCACGCAGATGAGGGGGCAGCAGCGGCAGTCGCCTGGCCAGTGCGGCATCGTTCATCGGGCGCTCGGCCGTGTCGGCGGTCGGGTGGGGGCTGGCGGGCTGATCGGAAGAGGACATGGCAAGACCGTGGCAGAGGCTGAAGTGATGATGGGGCAGAATGTCGTGTGACATTCCAGGCCGCCATGATGCCATGCTCGTCGTCGCACGGCATGACTGGTCTCACTGGGTCGGCTTGTGTAGTCTGCCGCGAGAGCAGCGCCGCGTGGCGCTGAATCGTGATGCTGGCGACGGGGCGTGAATGCCCCGCGCGACTCTTGAGGGCAACTTTGATCATGTCAGACCCTATCGCCATTGCCGCTGCCGACGGCCTGCCGTCGACACTGGACCTCGACCGCCTTGCACTGGCGAGCCAACAGTTGATCGAGGCCGGTCAGGCGCTGGACGCTGCCGGGCAGGTACCGGCCACCGGTGGCAACTTCTCCTGTCGTCTCAGCGATCGCCTGATGGCGGTCACCGCCTCGGGTTGCCACAAGGGCCGCCTGACCAGTGGCGACATTCTGGTCAGCGATTTTGCCGTCAGGCTGCAGGGCACTTCCCGCAAGGCCTCTGACGAGGCGCGCCTGCATGGTCAGCTCTACGAAGACCTGCCCCACGCGCAGGCGATCCTGCATACCCACTCCAGGGCCGCCACCGTGCTGTCGCTGTGCCATGAGGGCGACACCCTGAGCCTGGAGGGTTTCGAGCTCAACAAGGCGCTGGAAGGCGTCAAGAGTCATGAGACGGCGGTACGTCTGGCCGTCTTCGACAATACTCAGGATATCGATGCGCTGGCGCTGGACGTGCGCGCCCGCCTGGCCGCCGATGCCGGTCTGCACGGCTACCTGATTCGCGGCCATGGCCTCTATACCTGGGCCAGCAGCATGACGGCCTGTCGCCGCCATGTCGAAGCGCTCGATTTCCTGATGGGTTGTGAACTGGAACTGAGGAGACAGCGATGAGCTTTCTGGCCATCTACGCCGAGCAGGACGCCTCGCGTCCGCAGTTGATCACCAATGATGGCGCGCAGATCGCCAGCGAACTCGAGGCCGAAGGCATTCGCTTCGAGCGCTGGACGGCGGGCTGCGAGATGAGTGATCCCACCGATCAGGCACAGGTGCTGGCGGCCTACGCCGACGATGTCGCGCGTCTCAAGTCCGAGAACGGCTTCGTCACTGCCGACGTGATCGGCCTGACGCCGGATCACCCTGACCGCGACGCCCTGCGCGGCAAGTTTCTCGATGAGCACCGCCACGCGGAGCATGAGGTGCGCTTCTTCGTGCGCGGCAGCGGCATCTTCTATCTGCACCTGGGCGAGCGCGTGCTGGCGGTCGGTTGCGAGAAGGATGACCTGATCGCCGTGCCGGCCGGCACGCCGCACTGGTTCGACATGGGGCCGACGCCGGACTTCACCGCCATCCGCCTGTTCACCAATCCGGAAGGCTGGATCGCCAACTTCACCGACAATGACATCGCCGCCCGCTTCCCGCGTCATGAAGCGCTGGCCGAGCACTTTACCCAGACCGCAGCCCCGCATTCCCAGGAGTCCGCATGATTCGCGCCATCGTCACCGACATCGAGGGCACGACCGGCTCGATTCGCTTCGTGCATCAGGTGCTGTTCCCCTATGCGCGCGCCAATCTGGGCGATTTCGTGCGCGCCAACGCCGAGCGTGAGGACGTCGCCGAGCAGCTGGCCGCCACCCGCGAGCTGGCCGAGGCGCCCGCGGCCGATCTCGAGGCCGTGATCGCCATTCTGGAAGGCTGGATCGATGCCGACCGCAAGGCCACGCCGCTCAAGGCGCTGCAGGGCATGGTCTGGGCACAGGGCTACGCGGACGGCGACTTCACCGGCCATGTCTATCCCGATGCCGTGAAGGGATTGCGTGACTGGAAGGAACGCGGACTGTCCTTGTATGTCTACTCTTCAGGCTCCATCCAGGCCCAGAAGCTGCTGTTCGGGCATTCCGATGTCGGCGATCTGACTCCGCTGTTTGCCGGCTACTTCGACACCACCACGGGCCCCAAGCAGGAAGCCGAGAGCTATCGCCGCATCGCCGGTCAGCTGGGCATTCCGGGCGCGGAGATCCTGTTCCTGTCGGATGTCGTCGCCGAGCTGGACGCCGCCGCTGCCGCCGGCTTCCATACCTGGCAGCTGGTGCGGGAGCCGGACATGGTCACGGGAGATCACCCCCGGGCCAGCCGCTTCGATGAGATTTCCTTCAGCGGCTGAACAGGGCGCTTCAGTGACAGGTGACAGCCGTGAGCCTGTCAGATTTTCCATGAATACATCGTCCTCGTTCGAGGACACAAGGAGGACGAACGATTGCACAGCCAGACCGATAGCCGTGAAGTGGCCAGGGATCGTGTTCATATCGTGGCGGCGCAGCCGCAGCATGCCGCGGATCAGGCCGAGGTGTTCTACCAGGCCGTCATGCAGGGCGCTGCCGGTCATTATGATCTGGCGCAGCGCCAGCAGTGGGCCGCCCGTGTCCCGCGCGACGCCGAACGCTGGGCCGCGCGTCAGCATCGCTTCGAGGTGCTGGTCGCGGAGCGTGATGGTCGCTGCATCGGCTTCTGCGAGTACGCCCCCGAATGGCCGCTGGCGCGTATCGAGATGCTTTACGTCTATCCGAGTCTGATGGGGCAGGGCATCGGCAGCCAGTTGCTGGCGGCGGCCGAGCGCGACCTGCGTGAGCGCAAGGTGCGCGTGATGAGCCTGGAAGCCAGCCTGACGCTGTCACCGGGCCTGGCCCGCCGTGGCTGGCACAGTCTGGGGCTTGAGCACGTCAAGCGCGATGGCGTCTGTCTCAAGCGCGAGCGCTTCGAGAAACGTCTCGACGAGTGAAGCGCCTGGACGAGTGAAGCGCACAGCACTGTGATGCTGAACATGAAGAAGCCCCCACCGGTCGCCCGGTGGGGGCTTCTTGTGTCTGGCATGGTGTCAGTCATGCCGCGTGATCAGATCGATCACGCCATGGTATCGACGATGCCGCCTTCCACGCGCAGTGCGGCGCCGGTGGTGGCGCTGGCCTGCTCGGAGGCAGCGTAGACGCTCATGTTGGCGACTTCCTCGGGGCTTGCCAGGCGCTGCAGAATGGAGGTCGGACGGGCCTGCTTGACGAAGTCGGCCTCGACCTCTTCCAGTGACCTGCCTTGCTCCTCGGCATTCTGCTTGAGCATCTCGAGCACGCCCTCGGAGCGGGTCGGCCCCGGCAGGATGGCGTTGACGGTCACCCGGGAGCCGGACAGCACCTTGGCGAGCCCGCGCGAGACGGACTGAACCGCCGACTTGGTCATGCCGTAGTGGACCATCTCGCTGGGGATGTTGAGCGCCGATTCGCTGGACAGGAACTGGATGCGGCCCCAGTCGCGCTCCTTCATGCCGCGCGCATAATGGCGGGACAGGCGTACCGCCGACATCACGTTGACCTGGAAGAACTGCTCCCAGGTGTCGTCGTCGGTGTCGAAGAAGTCCTGCGGGGCGAAGATGCCGACATTGTTGATCAGGATGTCAGTGTCCGGCACGGCGTGAATCAGCGTGTCGCAGCCTTCGCGTGTGCCCAGGTCCGCGGCCACGCCCTGTACCTCGCTGCCGGGCGCCTTGTCTCTGAGGCTGGTGACGGCCTCATCGACACGCGCCTGGGTGCGGCCGGTCAAGGTGACGCTGGCGCCTGCGCGGGCAAGCCCTGTGGCGATGGCGAAGCCGATACCGGCAGTGGAACCACTGATGATGGCGCTGCGGCCGCGTAGATCAATCTGCATGCAAACCTCCTTGCAGGGAGCGACGGCGACGAGAGCCCAGGCAGGTGCCTCGAGCCGTGTCGCTTTCGTCATCCGGGTGTGCTCATTGCGTGGCGATGCCGAACGCGCAATGCAAGGGGGAGCGGCAGTGCAGATCAGATCTTGCGCAGATGCATGTGGCGCAACGCCCCGCCGGGGCCGAGGTCGCGGTCCTCGAGTCGCTGCACCGCATGGCCCTCCAGCAGGTTGTCCAGCGGCACATTGAGGTTGGTCGCCACCAGCCGGGCCAGTGGATTGAGCAGACGACGCAGCCGTCCAGCCGGGCGATTGCCGCGCAGGCCCTTGTCGAGCAACGACAGCTCGCCATCGCTGGCCAGAACGCGCAGCGCTTCATCGAAGGCGCGCTGGGGCTCGGGCACCACGGCGATGATCAGGTGGGCGATGACGACATCGAAATAGCCATCGGGGAAGTCGAGCGCCATGGCGTCGCCCGGCTTGACGTTGGCATCGAAGCCCAGCGTCTCGGCGCGCTCGCGACAGCGGCGCAGCATGGCGGGGGAGGCGTCGATCACCTCGAGTTCGATGTCGCGGGGCAGGAAGGGCAGGTCGAGCCCGGTGCCACCGCCGAGCAGCAGCACGCGGGTGCCCGCCTGGATATCGAGGGTCGCGATGGCATCGCGCCGCGCGGAGCGCAGGATGCGAGCGGCCACACGGTCATAGATCGGCGCGTAGAGACTCCAGCGGCGCGTCTGCCAGCATCCGCCTGATGCCCTGGGGGCTTCAGGCGGATGCTGATGAGGAGATGGCGGGGACATGGGGCGCCTCCCTGGCGGCATGGCAATGTGTCGTGACAGATGGGCCGGCGTCAGCGGCGACCTCTGCAGGACAGGAGCTGGCCAGCAGGAAGGCATTCACCTGTCGTTGGCTAGCGGGTCTCGACAGTGTAGATGCGCATCGACAGGTCGATGGAGGTCACGTCCTTGGTCAGCGCGCCGATCGAGATGCAATCCACGCCGGTGGCGGCGATACCCGGCAGGGTCGCCTCGCTGACGTTGCCGGAGGCTTCCAGCACGGCCGGCTTGGCATGCGCCTTGTTGCGCGCCACGGCCTCGATGAGCTGATCGTTGTCGAAGTTGTCGAGCATGATGACGTCGGCACCGGCATCCAGCGCCTGGGCCAGCTCCTCGAAATTCTCGACTTCCACTTCGCAGGTGACGTCGGAGGCGATGTCGCGCGCCTCACGTACCGCCGCCGCGATGCTGCCACAGGCGGCGATATGGTTTTCCTTGATCAGGAAGGCGTCATAGAGGCCGATGCGATGATTGTGGCCACCGCCGCAGCTGACGGCGTACTTCTGGGCGACACGCATGCCCGGCAGGGTCTTGCGGGTATCGAGCAGGCGCACGCCACTGCCCTCGACCAGCGAGGCATAGTGGCTGGCGCGGGTCGCGGTGCCGGAGAGCGTCTGCAGCAGGTTGAGCGCCGCGCGCTCGCCGGTCAGCAGCGAGCGTGCCGGGCCTTCCAGCTCCAGGAAGGGCGCGTCGGCCTCGAGGCGATCACCGTCGCTGGCCAGCCACTTGAGGCTGACGCGCGGATCGAGGCGACGAAACAGCTCATCGACCCAGGGCACACCGCACAGGATGGCCGGTTCGCGGCTGATCACGCGCGCCTTGGCCCACTGGCGCTCCGGAATCAATTCGGCGGTGATATCGCCACCGCCGACATCCTCGGCGAGCAGGCGGGCGGCGCTGGTACGGATATCCTCGGCGAGGGCGTCGTGGAAGTTCATGCGCGTCTGATCCTTGTACGAAGAGTGCTGCCGGAGCCGGGGTCTGTGCGTGTGCCGGGGCAGTGGCACAGACCCGTGGCTGCCGAGCATGCCATAATGTGCGCCATTATAGGAAAAGCCACGCGAGCGGTCAGTCCCCGCGTGCGACGACCTTCCCGTCTGGAGTCTTCGATGCCCCCCATGTCCTCTTCCCCGCGGTCGGGCCACCTGACGCGTCTGGCGGTCACCCCTGAGCACTGGCTGGAGAGCGCCCGTCAGGTGCCGTCTCCCAATCATAATGCTCGTCCCGAGGGAGAAGTCTCGGCGCTGGTGCTGCATTCCATCAGCCTGCCGCCCGGACGCTTCGGCGGCCCGGCCATCGAGCAGCTGTTCACCAACCAGCTCGACCCCGGCGCCCATCCCTACTTTGCCGATATCCATCAGCTGCGCGTCTCGGCGCATGTGCTGATCCAGCGCGACGGTCGCCTGGTGCAGTTCGTACCCTTCGATCGTCGTGCCTGGCACGCCGGTCGCTCGCGCTGGCATGACGGTCAGCGTGAACGTGTCGAGCTCAATGACTTCACCATCGGCATCGAACTCGAGGGCGATGAGGTGCATCCCTATCGCGATGTCCAATATCGCACCCTGGCACGCACCGTGGCCGGCCTGATGGCGAGCTATCCCGCGCTGACGCGCGAGCGCATCACCTCGCATGCGCGGATTGCGCCGTTGCGCAAGACGGATCCTGGCCCGGCCTTCGATTGGGCTTACTTCGATCGCCTGCTGGACGACATTCAGGACTAAGGTCGCAGGCGCCTCGCGATGGTGCATTGCAGCATTGTGTGGCGTCTCCAGGCAGGAAACGCCCAGTGGCGGGGCGCGTTGGTAGTTTTACTACATCACGGCTATCGAGGGCGGCTCAGTCTGGCGTATGAGTCCCGACCGCAAGGCGCATGAGGCCAGTGCTGCCGCGGGGCAGCCAAGCATTGCACCAGCCCGGTGAGTCTTGCCGCCCTGAATTGGCACGCGGGGGTGTTTGCGGTATCTTTCACGCCAAATGACTGCATCTTGTGCCCTGCTTTGGCGCAGGATGCGCGTCGAGATTGACGGCCGGCAAGACCCGGTCACGACAGGTCTATCGGAGATGCGACCCACTCAGAAGGTCGTGCCCACACTGAAGAGCGCCACTGGTTTCGATATCGCTGTTCGTCGAAACGTTTGACAAAAAATTTCTTCACTCGGAGAGACGTCTATGAGTCTGGAGGCAAGAGAAGATCTCGATCCGATCGAAACCACGGAATGGTTGGACTCCCTGGAATCGGTTCTGGATCGTGAGGGTGAGGATCGTGCCCAGTACCTGATGTCACGCCTGGCCGACCGCCTGCGTCGTGATGGCCATCAGGTGCCCTTCTCGGTGACCACGCCCCATCGCAACAGTATCCCCGTGCACCGCGAAGCGCGCATGCCGGGCGACCTGTTCATGGAGCGTCGTATCCGTTCGCTTATCCGTTACAACGCCATCGCTCAGGTGATCCGCAACAACCGTGCCCACAAGGGCCTGGGCGGTCACATCTCGAGCTTCATGTCCAGTGCGACGCTTTACGACGTAGGCTTCAACCACTTCTTCCGTGCACCGGAAGGAGATTTCGAAGGCGATCTGCTTTACATCCAGGGTCACGTGGCGCCGGGCATCTACGCCCGTTCCTTCCTGGAAGGTCGTCTCAGCCAGGAGCAGATGGACAGCTTCCGTCAGGAAGTCGACGGCAACGGCCTGTCTTCCTATCCGCACCCGTGGCTGATGCCGGATTACTGGCAGTTCCCGACTGTCTCCATGGGTCTGGGCCCGATCCAGGCGATCTACCAGGCGCACGTCATGAAGTACCTCAACTCGCGTGAGTTGAAGTCCATGTACGACCGCAAGGTGTGGTGCTTCATGGGTGACGGCGAGTGTGACGAGCCGGAATCCCTGGGTGCCATCTCGCTGGCGGGTCGCGAGAATCTCGACAACCTGATCTTCGTCATCAACTGCAACCTGCAGCGTCTTGACGGTCCGGTGCGCGGCAACGGCCGCATCATGGACGAGCTGGAAGGCGTCTTCCGTGGTGCCGACTGGAACGTGCTCAAGGTCACCTGGGGTCGCTTCTGGGATCCGCTCTTCGAACAGGACAAGAAAGGCATCCTGCAGAAGCGCATGGACGAAGCGGTCGACGGCGACTACCAGAACTACAAGGCCAATGGCGGCGCGTACACGCGTGAGCACTTCTTCGGCAAGTACCCGGAGACGGCCGATCTGGTCAAGGACATGTCAGACGACGATATCTGGCGTCTGAACCGTGGTGGCCACGACCCGTACAAGGTCTACGCGGCGTATCACGAGGCGGTCAACAACGCCAACGGTCGTCCGACCGTCATCCTGGCGCACACCGTCAAGGGTTACGGCATGGGCATGGGCGATGGCGAAGCGGCCAACGAAGCCCACCAGGTCAAGACCATGGAACACGAAGCGCTGAAGACATTCCGCGATCGCTTCGGTATTCCGCTGACCGACGAGCAGCTCGAGGAAGTGCCGTACTACAAGCCGGCGGACGACAGCCCGGAAATGAAGTACATGCACCTCATGCGCGAACGTCTGAACGGCTACCTGCCGCAGCGTCGCACCGAGTACGAAACGCTGGAAATCCCGCCGCTGGACGACAAGATCTTCGCGTCCCAGCTCAAGGGCTCCAACGGCCGCGAAGTGTCCACCACCATGGCCTTCGTGCGCGTGCTCAACGGTCTGGTCAAGCACAAGACCCTCGGCGAGCGTGTCGTGCCGATCATTCCTGACGAAGCGCGTACCTTCGGCATGGAAGGCATGTTCCGTCAGCTGGGTATCTACACCGCGGCAGGCCAGAAGTACGAGCCGGTCGACAAGGGTCAGATCATGTATTACCGCGAGGACCAGAAAGGTCAGGTCCTCGAGGAAGGTATCTCCGAAGCAGGCGCCATGTCTGCGTGGGTGGCGGCGGCAACGTCCTACGCCAACCACAACCTGCCGCTGATGCCGTTCTACGTCTACTACTCGATGTTCGGCTTCCAGCGCATCGGTGACCTGGCGTGGGCCGCAGGCGACCTCCAGGCACGTGGCTTCCTGGTCGGCGGCACTGCCGGTCGTACCACCCTGAACGGTGAAGGTCTGCAGCACCAGGATGGCCACAGCCATATCCTGGCCTCGACCATCCCGAACTGCCGCACCTACGACCCGACCTACGCTCACGAAGTGGCGGTCATCGTGCAGGACGGCATGAAGCGCATGTTCGAGCAGCACGAGCCGGTCTTCTACTACCTGGCGGTGATGAACGAGAACTACGAGCAGCCAGCACTCGAGACGGTGCCCGCAGAGGACATCATCAAGGGGATGTACCTGCTCAAGGAAGGCGGCAAGGACGGCAAGGCACGCGTTCAGCTGCTGGGTTCCGGCACCATCCTGCGTGAAGTCGAGGCAGCCGCCGAGATGCTCAAGCAGGACTACGGTGTCGACGCCGACATCTGGAGCGTCACCAGCTTCAACGAGCTGCGTCGCGAAGCGCTGGAACTGGATCGTCAGGCCTTCCTCAAGCCGGAAGAGACCCCGGCCAAGCCGCACATTACTCAGTGTCTGGAAGGACGTGACGGCCCGGTCGTGGCTGCCACTGACTACATGAAGCTGTTTGCTGACCAGGTTCGTGCCTGGGTGCCGGCTGACTATCACGTGCTCGGTACCGACGGTTTCGGTCGTTCCGATACCCGCGAGAAGCTGCGTCACTTCTTCGAAGTCGACCGCAACTTCGTCACCGTCCAGGCCCTGAAGGCGCTGGCGGATCGTGGTGAGATCGACCGCAAGGTGGTCGCGGAAGCGATCAAGACCTACGGCATCGACCCCAACAAGCCGAATCCGCTGAACGTCTGAGCGGAGATCGCGGAACAGGCGAGCGGCACTCCCTCCTCGACATCATGATGATGCGCAGGTGATTCGGGTGTCGCTCCCCGTGCACGTTTTGGAAGGAGCACGATCTTGAGCAGCGAAATCATCAAGGTTCCCGACATTGGCGGTAGTTCCGATGTCGAGATCATCGAGATAGCGGTGGCGGTGGGAGATGTCATCTCCGCCGAAGACACCATGATCACTCTTGAGTCCGACAAGGCCAGCATGGATGTGCCGGCACCGAAGGGCGGCAAGGTGGTGAAGATTCTCGTCAAGGAAGGCGACACAGTCTCCGAAGGCGACGATATCCTGGAGCTGGAAGCCGAAGGCGGTGGTGACACCTCCTCTGACGCTTCTGACGAGCAGGAAGCGCCGAAGGAAGAGGCTCCCAAGCAGGAAGCCTCTGAGCAGCAAGCGCCGAAAGAGTCCGCTTCTGCACCGAAGGCCGCTTCCGGTGGCACCCAGACCGTCGACATCGTCGTGCCGGACCTGGGCGACTCCGAAGCCGTGCCGATCATCGAGATGGCCGTCTCCGAAGGCGATGAAGTCGACGCCGAAGATGCGCTGATCACGCTGGAATCCGACAAGGCCAGCATGGACGTCCCGAGCCCGCACAAGGGCAAGATCGTCAAGCTGACCGTCAAGGAAGGCGACAGCGTCTCTTCCGGTGATGTCATCGGTCAGATGGAAATCGCCGGTGAAGGCGGTGACAGCGCGTCTGATTCCGCGCCGGCCGAGCAGGCTTCTTCCTCCGAGTCCACCTCTGAAGACACGTCTTCCGAGGCACCGGCTGCTGAAGAAGCGCCGGCCTCCGGTGAGCCGGAGCGCAAGGAATTGCGTGTCCCGGATCTCTCCGGCAGCGACAGCGTACCGATCATCGAGATGGCCGTGGCCGTCGGTGACGAGGTCAACGAGGAAGACGCGCTGATCACGCTCGAGTCCGACAAGGCGACCATGGACATCCCGAGCCCCTACAAGGGCAAGGTGGTGGAGCTTTCCGTCAAGGAAGGTGACACCGTCTCCGAGGATGACCTGATCGGTTACATCGAGGTCGCGGGTGCCGCGCCTGCGCCGAAGGCTGCCAAGTCCGAAGCGCCGGCTGCTCCCAAGGCGGAGAAGAGCGAGCAGAAGCCGTCTCCGACACCGGCCGGTGCGCCGAGTCCGGAAGCCCAGATGGCCGCTCACAAGCCGAGCAAGGGTGCCAAGGTCCACGCAGGGCCTGCGGTTCGCCTGCTGGCACGTGAGTTCGGTGTCGACCTGGCGGACGTCTCCGGCAGCGGTCCGAAGGGCCGTGTGGTGAAGGAAGATGTCCAGGCCTACGTCAAGCAGATGATGCAGAAGGCCAAGTCCGCACCGGCAGCCCCTGCCGCGCAGGCCACCGGCGGTGCCGGTATCCCGCAGGTGCCGGATCAGGACTTCAGCCAGTTCGGTGAGATCGAAGAGAAGAAGATGGGCCGCCTGATGAAGGCCGGTGCCACCAACCTGCATCGCAGCTGGCTCAACGTCCCGCACGTGACCCAGTTCGATGAAGCCGATATCACCGAGCTCGAGGCCTTCCGCAAGTCCATGAAGGCCGAGGCGGAAGCGGCAGGTGCCAAGCTCACGCCGCTGCCGTTCATGATCAAGGCGGCGGCTCACGCGCTGGCCAAGTATCCGCAGTTCAACGTCAGCCTCAAGGCCGACGGCGAGACCCTGGTGCACAAGAAGTACGTGCACATCGGTATCGCGGTGGATACGCCGGACGGCCTGATGGTGCCGGTGATCCGCAATGCGGATCAGAAGAGCCTGCTGGACCTGGCCAAGGAGTCCGTGGAACTGGCCAAGAAGGCGCAGACCAAGAAGCTCAAGCGCGAAGAGATGACCGGTGGTTGCTTCACCATCTCGAGCCTTGGCTCCATTGGCGGTACTGCCTTCACACCGATCGTCAACACGCCGGAAGTCGCCATCCTGGGCGTCTCCAAGGCGCAGATGAAGCCGGTGTGGGACGGCGCTGCCTTCCAGCCGCGTCTGATGATGCCGCTGTCACTGTCCTACGATCACCGTGCGGTGAACGGGGCGGATGCAGCACGCTTCACGGCGTATCTGGCTCAGGTGCTGACCGACGTGCGTCGCATGCTGCTCTGATGATGCCTGTGGCATGAAGCGCGGGTGCCGTGACCTTCCTGGAAGGTTTCGGCATCCGTCGCTGACAGGTCTGGCTGACAGGCCTGGCTGACAGAACGGCCTCCTTCGGGAGGCCGTTTTTTTGTGCATGTCCGTTGGCGTGGCAGGGCGGCGACCGCTGTTGCTGCCCTGCACAACATGCGATGCTTCACGCCAACCTGCCGCGATCTGTCGCATCGTGCTGGCACGACCCGGGAAGGCCGGTTCTCGCAACACACAAGGAGCAAGACAATGGAATGGTTGATGGACCCTTCGGCATGGGTGGCCCTGGCGACCCTGACCGCGCTTGAGATCGTGCTGGGCATCGACAACATCATCTTCCTGTCGATTCTGGTCGCGCGGCTACCCGAGTCCCAGCGTCAGCGCGGGCGCATGATCGGCCTGGGCCTGGCGATGGGCATGCGCATCGTGCTGCTGATGTCGCTGTCGTGGCTGATGTCGCTGACCGCGCCCCTGTTCAGCGTGGCCGACTTCAGCTTCTCGGGACGTGATCTGATTCTGGTCTTCGGGGGCCTGTTCCTGCTCGGCAAGAGCACCCACGAGATCCACGCCAACCTGGAAGGCGAAGACCCCGCCGAAGAGGGCGCGAAGAAAGGCAGCGCCAGCTTCATGGCAATCATGGTCCAGATCGCCTTGATCGATATCGTCTTCTCGCTGGATTCGGTGATCACGGCGGTGGGCATGGTCGATCACCTGATGGTGATGGTCATCGCCATTGTCATCTCGGTGGGCATCATGATGGTGGCCGCCAAGCCCATCGGCGATTTCGTCGATCGTCACCCGACCATCAAGATGCTGGCGCTGTCCTTCCTGATCATGGTCGGCATGATGCTGATGGTCGAAGGCTTCGGTGTCCACGTGCCCAAGGGCTACATCTACGTGGCGATGGCCTTCTCGCTGGCGGTGGAAATGCTCAACATCCGTCTGCGCAGCAAGCGCGCCAAGGCAGTGCGTCTGCGTCGCAGTAGCCAGGCGGAAGACGTCACCGAGTGAGACATTGGCACAGCAACGGCTGACATGACTCAGCCTGATCACGCCACGGCGACTGAGCAAGGTGGCCCGGCGTGAGTGGAAAGACGCCCTCTGCGACCGCGTGCCGCAGGGGGCGTTTCGTATCATGACAGCCGTGTATGGCAGGTCGGCAACCGGCGAGGAGGGCGACAGGCCCTCCTGCGCGCCAAAACAGTGCCAAAGGGCGGCATACGCGCCTTTGGTGTGCTTGTGCCGGCGTCGTGTGAACGGTATCGTCAGCTCTACATTGCATGGCGATGACATAATGAGATCATCCGTGCGCGCCGTCGTTTTGCGCAGCACATATTGGTCCGCTGCCCATATTCATCCTGGTCATCGATACGCTCGCTGCGTTCGGCCCTCATGAGGTAGTCGAGCGTCTCGACGCCGCGAGTTTCGCCGCTTCACCTCGATCGTGTCGACGACCAGAGCGCCTTGGATGGCTATCTGCCGCCGAGGGCAAGGTGCACCAGCGCCAGATGACCCTTTACACCCGTTTGATGCTTTTCATTTGCACACTCAAGGAGCAGTACCGATGCGTTTGATCCTGTTGGGCGCCCCCGGCGCCGGCAAGGGCACCCAGGCCCAGTTCATCTGCGAGCGTTTCAACATCCCGCAGATCTCTACCGGAGATATGCTGCGCGCCGCGGTCAAGGCCGGCAGCGAGCTGGGACTCAAGGTCAAGGAGATCATGAATACCGGCGGACTGGTGTCCGACGAGATCATCATCGCCCTGGTCAAGGAGCGCATCAGCCAGGCCGATTGCGAGAACGGCTTCCTGTTCGACGGCTTCCCGCGCACCATTCCGCAGGCTGACGCCATGAAGGAAGCCGGCGTGAAGCTGGACCACGTGGTCGAGATCGCCGTCGCTGACGAAGAGATCGTCAAGCGTCTGTCCGGTCGTCGTGTGCACCCGGATTCCGGTCGTGTCTACCACATCGAGTACAACCCGCCGCGCGAAGAAGGCAAGGACGACGTCACTGGCGAAGCCCTGATCCAGCGTGAAGACGACCGCGAAGCCACCGTGCGCAACCGCCTGTCCGTCTATCACGAGCAGACGGAACCGTTGGTCGAGTACTACTCCAGCTGGTCTGCCACTGGCGATGCCCAGGCACCGGCCTACCACCGCATCGAAGGCGTCGGCTCCGTCGACGACATTCGTGCTCAGCTGGTCAGCGCGCTGGAGCACTGATTGCCTGGCACGCCTCAGGTGGCTCAGCTGGAACAGATCTGATCGCGCTGGTGAAGCCGGTCGCCTGACGAAGAACGCCCGTAGACATTGTCTGCGGGCGTTTTTTTGTTCTTCGCATACTGGCGCGAATCAGGAATCAGGCGTTGCGGCAGGCCGCTTGCCGGCGTGGGCTCGGGGGTTGCAGCAGGAGTGACGCCCGCGGCCGACACCAGCCGTGGACAGCCTGCGTCTTTTGCTGCCCGCGGGGGACGGGTAGAATCGCGTCACATTTTTCTGACGACGAACCGCCCATGACCACGCTTCTGGCCATCGATGCATCCTCTTCCGCCTGTTCCGTTGCCCTGTGGCAAGACGGCGTTGTTACTGCCGAGCGCTGTGAGGCTCCCCGTCAGCACACCCAGCGCATGATGCCGATGATCGAGGCGCTGCTGGCCGCTGCCGATCTGACCCTCAACGACCTCGACGCCCTGGCCTACGGCCACGGACCGGGCTCGTTCACCGGGTTGCGCATCGCCGCTGGCACCATCCAGGGCCTCGCCTTCGGTCTCGATGTGCCGGTGATCGGCGTCTCGACGCTGGCGGCCCTGTCACTGCAGGCCCACCGCCTGCATCACGCGCGTTTCGTGCTGCCGATGCTGGATGCACGCATGGGCGAGCTCTACACCGGCGCCTATCGCGTCGTGACGCGCGCTGACGGCGAGATCGAGGTCGAGCAGGTGCTACCCGAGCAGGTCTGCGCTCCGGGCCTGCTGGAGTTGCCTGCGGCGCTGCGTGAGCATGACTGGCTGGCGGTCGGCTCGGGACTGGTGATGCACGACGAGCTGCCCCAGAGCGTGCGTGCCAGCCTGGCACTGCAACTTCCCGAGCCGCAACCGGATGCCGAGGCCATGGTGATGCTGGCCGCCCAGGCGTATGCCCGCGGTGAAGCCGTGTCGGCGGTCGAGGCCCAGCCGGTCTATCTGCGCAATGAGGTGGCATGGCGCTGATGGCACCAGGGATTGCCATCTCGTTGCGTCATCGTGGGTTCAGCCAAGGCTGACATAAGGTTCGCGCATCATCATGTCTCGCCCGACACTCGCGGCGCGGCTTGACGCAAAGCGTTGTTCTGTCACTACGGCACGTGCAGTGCCACAGACGATGTCTGTCGTCCGTGTGGGCCACTGAGGCCCGTCTCTCTTAAAAGGATGTTTCATGGAACTCATGCATGTGGTGGCGTTGGCCGTCATTCAAGGTCTGACGGAATTTCTGCCGATTTCCTCCTCCGCCCACCTGATTCTGCCCTCCCAGGTGTTCGGCTGGCCGGACCAGGGGCTGGCGTTTGATGTCGCGGTACACGTCGGTACCTTGCTGGCCGTGGTGATGGCCTTCCGCAAGGATGTCGCCAATATTCTCGCTGGCTGGTTTGGTCAGTTCAGCGGCAGCGGCACGCTGGCGGCGCGCCAGACCGAAGACAGCCGTCTGGGCTGGGCGGTGTTGCTGGCGACGCTGCCGGCCGTGATCTTCGGCGGCCTGCTGGGCGATGTGGTGGAAACGGCCGGGCGCTCGATCGCGGTGATCGGTACCACCACCATCGTCTTCGGTCTGCTGCTGTGGTGGGCGGACGTCAAGGGCGCACGCACGCGTGACCTGGCGACGCTGACGCTCAAGGGTGCGCTGATCATCGGCCTGTTCCAGGCGCTGGCCCTGATTCCCGGCACCTCGCGTTCGGGCATCACCATCACCGCCGCGCTGCTGCTGGGCTTCGAGCGTCAGAGCGCCGCACGTTTCTCCTTCCTGCTGTCGATTCCGCTGATCGTCGCGGCCGGCCTGCTCAAGGGCCTGGAGCTGATCGAGACCGGCAGTGAGGCGCAGCTGTTCGATGTCGCCCTCGGCGTGGTGCTGTCCTTCGTCTCCGCGCTGGTGTGCATCAAGCTGTTCCTCAAGGCCATCGACAGCATCGGCATGCTGCCCTTCGTCATCTACCGCCTGCTGCTGGGCATGATGCTGTTCGGCATGCTGTTGCTGCTGTAAGCCATGCGCGCGATGACGTAAGCTTGTCTCCTGACGGCGTCGCTCTTGCGGCGCCGTCAGCGTTTGTCAGCCTGATCGCATGCCATGCGAGTTTCCCTTTTCCTGCGTTCACCGTTTCTCTTCACCGTTTCTCATAGAGCCCATCCATGCTGCCACCCGAAGACTCCCTTGCTGCCCATGATGCAGCGGCCGATGCCGCTCCCGTGATCGCCATTGCCCGTTCACGGCTGCAGGCGCGCCCGGAACTCGCCATGCTGGCGGCACATTTCGGCATCGCGCTGCGGGAAGATGACGAGATGCCGGCGCTCAAGCTCGAGGTGGCGCTGGACGAGCAGGGCGCACCGCGCCTGGTGATCGCCGGAGACGAGCGCGAATACGGCAAGCCGCTGTGCGTCGATTTCGTCGCCGGTCGTGCCGATCATCGCCGTCGTTTCGGCGGGGGGCGCAACCAGCTGATCGCACGCGCCTGTGGTCTGAACCGAGGCGCACTGCCGAGCATCGTCGATGCCACCGCAGGGCTCGGGCGTGATGCCTTCGTGCTGGCGAGTCTCGGGGCACCGGTATTGATGATCGAACGCGTGGCGGCCACGGCGGCGATCCTGGTCGATGGCCTGACCCGGGCACAGGGCTGCGCGGATGACGAGATTCGTGAGATCGCGCTGCGCATGCAGGCGCTGCACGGTGATGCCACGCGGGAGCTCGGGGAGCTGGTGACGCAGTGGGACCAGCCGCCTCAGGTGGTGCATCTCGACCCGATGTACCCGCACCGTGACAAGTCGGCCCTGGTCAAGAAGGAGATGCGTGTCTTCCGCGCTCTGGCCGGCGATGATGCGGATGCCCCGGCGCTGCTCGAGGCGGCGCTGGAGGTCGCGACGCATCGCGTGGTGGTCAAGCGCCCCCGCAAGGCCGAACCGATCGGCGGGCTCGCGCCGAGTCATGTGGTCGAGGAGAAGACCAGCCGCTACGACGTCTATGTGAAGCAGGCGCTGCGCTGATAGCGCTGACGCCTGACGATGGCGTCAGCGATGTAAAAGCCTCCGCCAAACGCAAAAGCCCCCGCTCGCGATCAGATCGCGAGCGGGGGCTTTTTTTGCTCCAGGGGCCTCGGCCCATCATCTCATTCGCGCTGAGAAGAGGTGTCGGACGCCTTGTGGTCTGCTGACACGGGTTCGTCAGCTCGCTCGCTGTCGCTGAGGGCAGGATGCTGCTCCTCGTCCATGCCTTCAGTCGGGGCGTCGCTCTCTTTCTCTTTCTCGTTCTCGTTCTCGCTGTCGCGCAGGCGCACATGCTGCAGGCGGTGGCGCAGGGCGGGATCGAACAGGTCGCGGCCGTGCACCTGCAGGTCTTCCAGCGCTTCACCGAAGCATAGCTGACCGCTCTCCAGCCAGATGAACTCCAGCTCCAGCAGCGTATCGAGCAGGCCGCTGAACAGACGCTTGTCGAAGAACTCCGGTGCATTGAGGCCCGACAGCAGGGTCAGGCGCTCGGCCAGGGCGCCGGAATGGCTTTCGAGGGACTCGCGGTCCAGCGTGCCACTGCCGTGCTGCAACAGGGCGGCGATCAACAGGTAGCCGCGTTCCAGCGTCGGTTGTACCGGCTGAGCCAGCAGGCGCAGCTGCTCGGAAGGCTCCTGACTGGCCACCGGACGTGACCAGCGCTCCGGAGTGTCGCCAGTCGCGGCTTGATGCTCCAGCAGGCCTTCCTCGCTCATCAGAGCCAGCGTGGCGGCGATATCCGCCTTCAGCTCAGGGGCCTCGGGGACGAACAGCTCGCGCACCAGCAACGGCCAGGCGGGACTGATCTGGTCTTCCAGTGCCTCGAGGGTGTACTGGGCCGTATTGCGGAAGGCGAAGGCGATCAGCGCCGGCAGCGCCAGCAGGTGCAGCACGTTGTTGCGATACCAGGTCAGCAGACTGGCCTGTTCCGGGGTGGCGATCACCAGCTCGCCAAGACTCTGTGGGCGCAGGGTGACCAGCCCCAGATGGGCGCAGTGTGCGACCCACTCATCCGGCGTGCCCTCGGGCAGACTGTGGTCATGGCGGCCCGGCAGCTTGTCGGCGAGACGCACCAGCATCGCCAGCTGGCGTTGCAGCAGGCTGGCCTCGATGGCGTGGTGGGCGGTGGACAGCAGCACCAGCGCCGTCAGCGAGACCGGATTGAGCGCGGCGGCGGCATTGATGCGCGTGGCGATTTCATGCCCCAGTTGTGGCACCGCCTGGGTCAGCCATTCTGGGCGACGCTGATGACGGCTGGCCTTCCAGTCCGGCGCGGTCTCATCCAGCCATTCGCCCAGCTTGAGCGGCTCGCCGATGTTCAGGTAGACCTTGCCGAAGGGCTGCTTGAGCTGGCCGAGCACACGTATGAGGTCCAGCGGTGATTCCTTCTTCTTGCTGGCCCCTGACAGTTCGCGCTGATAGCTCAGGCTCTCGAAGACCTTCTCGTAGCCGATGTAGACCGGTACGAAGGCCACCTCGCGGCGGGTATCACGCAGGAAGGAGCGCAGGGTCATCGCCAGCATGCCTGGGCGCGGGGGCAGCATGCGGCCGGTGCGTGAACGGCCCCCCTCGATGAAGTACTCCAGCGGGTGGCCACGGGTGATCAGCTGGTGCACGTACTCGTCGAAGACGGTGGCATACAGGCGATTGCCGCGGAAGCTTCTGCGCAGGAAGAAGGCGCCGCCACGGCGCAGGATCGGGCCGATGATCGGCATGTCGAGATTCTTGCCTGCGGCGACGTGGGGCGTCATCAGGCCCTCGTGGAACAGCACGTAGGACAGCAGCAGGTAGTCGATATGGCTGCGATGACAGGGCACGTAGATCAGCTCGCAGTCGCCGGCGATGGCCTTGACCTGCGACATTCCACGCACCTCGACGCCGTCGTAGAGCTTGTGCCACAGCCGCTTGAGGGCATGCGCCAGAAAGCGCTGCACCGGATAGCCCATGTTGGAGGCGATCTCGCGACCATACTGCAGGGCGCGCTTCTCCAGGCGTGCCGGCGGCTGATTCTGCTCGCGTGCCAGCTCGCTGATCACGTCCTGCACGGCGGGCGCCTTCTGCAGGTTGCGAATCATGGTGTGGCGGTGGGAGAGGTCTGGCCCCAGCAGGCGGGTACGCACGCGCCGGAAGTGCACGCGCAGCAGGCGCGAGATGCGGCGATGCGCCAGCGCCGAGTCCTGCGGGCCTTCCCTGAGCGCTTCATGCAGCCTGAGCGGCTGACCGAAATGCACATCCACCGAGCGCCCATGCGCCAGAATCGCGATGGCGCGGCGCAGCACGCCCGTCACCCGCCAGCTATCGGCGGAGATGAACTTCCAGAAGCCGAACTCCTTGCCCGGGGCACGCCCCCAGAACACGCTGACCGGCACCAGCTGCACCTCGACATCACTCGGGGCGTCTTCCAGTGCGGCGATCAACTTGGCCAGTCGGCGTGACAGCAGGCTCCTGTCGCTGCGCGAGCGCCGCAACAGACGGAGACGGGAGTGGCTCAGGCGCAGGTCGCCTATGCTCAGAGGCAGGGTCGGAGAGGGCAGGCCACGTGCCTCGCACAGCTGCTCGACCACCAGCTCGTCGGACAATGCCTGGTAGGGGAAGACGTAGACCACCGGCAGCGTCGGGTCGAGGTTCAAGGCGCTGTGGTCCAACGCATTGATGTCGGGCTCCACCGCGCGCAGCTCCACCCACTTGTCCAGCAGACGGCGACTGACATTGCGCAATGGGCGCAAGACTAAGGTGACTGGCGACATGGTGAGGCTCTCGCAGGTGTGGACAAGGACGGACTACCGGAAACGACAATCTGTCGGCGTTCACGAATAAAGCATCGGGACGATGAATGAGGGTTGATTGCGACGTTTTCATGGTCTGGCTGGTAGCGCTCAGCGCGAGCATGATATTGAACATTATACGCATTCTGCCCGCAGACGCCGTGCAGAGTACTTGGTGACTGAGTACGTAGCGACAGAGTACTTGGTGACTGAGTGCGTAGTGACGAAGCGCACAGTGGCAGCATCTGGCGGTGAACCGTCATGGGCATCGCCATCTGTATCGTGCCGTGCAGGGAAATGACGGGAGGCAAGGCATGCTGGGAATGTGGCGATCAGGCAATCGATTCACCTTGCTGCCGGAAGGCGCGCGTTTTCTGCCCAGCATGCTGGAGGCGGTGGAATCCGCGCGCCATTCCATCCTGCTCGAGCTGTATCTGGCCGAGAGCGGCCACCTCAGTCGCGTCCTGATCGATGCGCTGTGTGGCGCGCGTCGCCGCGGCGTGACGGTGCTGGTGCTGCTGGACGGCTTCGGCTCGCTGGGCCTCGAGGAAGCTGACCGCCAGCGCATGATCGAGGCCGATATCCAGCTCAGGATCTACAACCCGCTTTCCTGGTGGCGGCTGGGGCGCAATCTGACGCGTGACCATCGCAAGCTTTTGGTGGTCGATGGGGAGGTGGGCTTTACCGGCGGCTTCGGTGCGGTGGATGTCTTCGCCGAGGCCTGGTCGGAAGTCGCGATACGCATCGAGGGGCCGTGCATCAGTGACTGGGTGCGCCTGTTCGCACGCGTGTGGGACTCCGCGGCCAGTCGTGGCCATGGCAGTCGGCTGGCGGTGCGCAGCATCAATGTGCGGGCGTGCCGGGTCGAGGGCTATCTGAGCATGCGTGGGCGGGTGGTCTGGGGGCATGGTTTCCGCTATCAGGCCATTCGTCATTCCCTGCAGCATCAGGCCAGTAGCTCACGCAAGCGGCTGTGGATCTGCACGCCATACTTCGTGCCGACCTTCAGCATGCGGCGGCGTCTCAAGCGCGCGGCGCGCCGGGGTGTCGATGTCCGATTGCTGATCGCCGGCCAGCATCATGATCACCCGGGCGTGCGTTCGGCGGGGCAGCGCTTCTATGCCGGGCTGCTCAAGGCGGGCGTGCGTATCCATGAATTCCAGCCCCGCTTTCTGCATGCCAAGTTCTCGCTGGCGGATGACTGGGTGACGTTGGGGTCGTGCAACTTCGATCATTGGAGCCTGCAGTGGAATCTGGAGGCCAATCAGGAGGTGCAGGACCATCGCTTCGCCGCCGACGTCGCCACGCTGTTCGAGCATCACTTCGCCCACAGCGTCGAGATCACCCAGGCCGCCTGGCAGCGTCGGCCGCTGATGCAGCGCTGTCGCGAGTGGGGCTATGGCACCCTGGATAGCCTGGTGACGCGGCTGCGCTGAGCGGCTCGCAGCTCTCAGACATTGCTTCAACTGGCATTGCCTGAACAGACACGGCTGCGTGGAACCAAAACGCCGGACGACCCATGAGGTCGCCCGGCGTTGTCGTTTTCAAGGCTGCACGGCGTTAAGAGCGCCATGGCAAGCTCAGCGCTTCTTGCCGCCGCCCTTGCCACCGTTCTTGTTGCCACCCTTGCCAGCGCCCTTGTTGCCGGCGTGCTTGCTGCGCGGAATGCCGGCTGCGCCCGGTGCGGCGGAACCCTTGCGACGCGGTGACGGCTTGGGGCTCTCCGGCGGGACACGGTAGAGCAGGTAGAGATCCAGCAGCAGTTCCGGCAGCTGGTTGACGAAGCGCTGGGCACCGATCGGGTCGGCGATCAGCTCGCCGATCTCCGGGTCTTCATCGTCGAAGACGCCGGAGATGGCCATGAACGGCAGCAGCAGTTCGGCGGCCGCCTCTTCCTGGGTGCCGAACCAGGCCTCCTCGTCCATGAACACGCCTTCCATGAAGCCGGCGCACCAGTCGCCGATCGGTGTCTCGACCGGGTCGGCACCGCCCAGTTCCAGCTCGAACAGCAGTTCCGGCAGCACGCCGTGCTCGAGGGCATCGATGGCGTTGGCGCGCATCTGCTCGAACAGGGAGACGACTTCTGCTTCCTGCTGCGGGCTTTCGTAGCTTGGCTGCCCCTGGAAGAGTTCCGGCAGCCACAGGCTGGAGGGCACTTCGCGCGGTGCGATGGCCAGTGCCAGCATGAAGCCATGCGCACTGATGATATCGAGAGCTTCCGGGCCGACGATGTCGGACTCGAGGAATTCGTCGAGGATGTCGAGGGATTCATCATCCAGCAGCGGCTGGGTCTGGACAGGCTCGGCCATGGGGGAGTCTCACGTGCGATAAGGGGAGAAGTCGAACAGTGCCGCCTGGCTACCTGGGTGAACCAAGGGGAACCGGGCAGGCGTGAATGGCGCTAGTGTATCATTTCACGCCTCGAGGAGTGGTACGCTCGCTCGTCATCAGCTCATCCGTTCTTTCGCTCTGCTGTCTGGTCATCGTGTCATGTCATCATCCACTCGTCGTGTCGTCAGTCGTCACCGCTTTGCGCCCGATCATGCTCTGGCCTGCCTGGGGGAGACCCCCGCGGCGCCACTGCCGCTGGCCGATGCCGCGGAGCTCGAGGCGCTGACGGCGCCTGCCCTGCACGCGACGCTGGAGGCGCAGGTGCTGGCATGTCTGGCGCGCGCGCGTGTCCTGTTCCCCGAACTGCGCATGCCGTCGGTCTCCTGCCGTCTCAAGGGGCGCACGGCGGGCACGGCGGATTCGGCGCGCCAGCGGCTGCGCTTCAATTGGCAACTGCTCAGCGAGAATCGCCATCACTTCCTCAGCCAGACCGTCCCCCACGAGGTCGCGCACTGGGTGGTGATGGAGGTGGTCGAGCGCGCCGGCAAGACGCGCGTCAAACCGCATGGCCCCGAGTGGCAGCAGGTGATGACCAACCTCTACGGTATCCCGCCGGAGGTGACGCATCGCATGGATGTCTCGACTGCCAGCCCGACGCCCTGGGCCTATGGTTGTGGCTGCGATACCGCGCACTATTTCAGCTCGCGACGCCACGCCAATGCCCTGCGCGGTCACCGCTATCGCTGTCGGCGCTGTGGCCAGGAATTGAGCGGGCCCTTGAATGACCCGGCGCGCAATGCGTCGACTGCGCGTTGAGGCGCATTTCGCTCGCTGGCGCGTCATTGCAAAGTGCGAGTCGCGCCAGAAGGTGTCTTTTCAGGCGGTTTCTGTCCTCCGAACGTCGCTGTGACCTTGGTGTAATTTGTTGATAAATAGTTGAAATAATTAGTAAAAATTTATCTACCAAGGTCTAGTGTGTGGCCCCCCCATGCTTGGGTTTAAGCTGAAATGGACTTGCCTCGGCTCGCCTGCGCTTCACGCATGCCGCGTGGGACAGCGAGTCGCCAGCCAATCCGTCAGAGGTCACGCCACATGAGCGAACATGCCAAGGTTCATCCGGTCACTCCCGATGTCGCCGCCCACGCCTGGGCAGACCGCGAGCGCTATCAGGCCATGTATCAGCAGTCCGTCGAGGCGCCAGAGACATTCTGGGCCGAGCAGGCCCAGTCATTGGACTGGTTTGATGCGCCCTCGGTGATCCGCAATACCAACTTCGGCCCCGGTGATGTCGATGTGCGCTGGTTCGAGGACGGCAAGCTCAACGTGGCGCACAACTGCCTCGATCGCCACCTCGCCGAGCGTGGCGATCAGGTCGCCATCATCTGGGAAGGGGACGACCCGAACGAGTCCCAGTCGATCACCTATCGCGAGCTGCACGCGCGTGTCAGCCAGTTTGCCAATGGCCTCAAGGAACTGGGCGTCAAGCGGGGCGATGTGGTCACGCTGTACATGCCGATGATTCCCGAAGCCGCGATGGCGATGCTGGCCTGTACGCGCATCGGTGCCGTGCACTCGGTGGTGTTCGGTGGCTTCTCGCCGGACGCGCTGGCGGGGCGTATCGTCGATTCCAGCTCGCGCATCGTGATCACCGCCGATGAGTCACTGCGGGGTGGCAAGCGCGTGCCGCTCAAGGAGAACGTCGATGAGGCGCTGGAGCGTGATGGCACCGACTGTGTCGACCACGTGCTGGTGGTGCGGCGTACCGGCGGTGAGGTGAACTGGGGCAGCCGCGATGCCTGGTTCCATGAGCTGGTGGACCGTCAGTCCAGTGACTGCCCGGCCGAGGCGATGGGCGCCGAAGACCCGCTGTTCATCCTCTACACCTCCGGTTCCACCGGCACGCCCAAGGGCCTGAAGCACACCACGGGCGGTTATCTGCTCTATGCCGCGATGACCCATCGCTACGTGTTCGATTATCACGATGGCGATATCTACTGGTGCACGGCGGATGTCGGCTGGGTGACGGGCCACAGCTACATCGTCTACGGCCCGCTGGCCAATGGCGCGACCACGCTGATGTTCGAGGGTGTGCCCAGCTATCCGACCCACGGGCGTATCGGCGAGATCGTCGACAAGCACCAGGTCAACATTCTCTATACCGCCCCGACCGCCGTGCGTGCACTGATGGCACACGGTGACAGCGTGATGGACTCAAGCTCGCGCACGAGCCTGCGGCTGCTCGGCTCGGTGGGCGAGCCGATCAACCCCGAGGCCTGGGAGTGGTTCCACCGCGTGATCGGCAATGGCAATTGCCCGCTGGTGGACACCTGGTGGCAGACCGAAACCGGCGGCATCATGATCGCGCCGCTGCCGGGCGCGACCGACCTCAAGCCGGGCTCCGCCACGCTGCCGTTCTTCGGTGTGCAGCCGGCGCTGGTCGACAACGAGGGCAACATCCTCGAGGGCGCGACCGAAGGCAACCTGGTGATTCTCGACAGCTGGCCGGGGCAGGCACGTTCGATCTGGGGCAATCACGAACGCTACGTGCAGACCTACTTCTCCACCTATGCGGGCATGTACTTCACCGGTGACGGCTGTCGTCGCGACGAGGATGGCTACTACTGGATCACCGGGCGCGTCGATGATGTGCTCAACGTCTCTGGCCACCGCATGGGCACCGCCGAGATCGAGTCCTCGCTGGTCGCGCATGAGGCGGTTGCCGAGGCCGCCGTGGTCGGCTATCCCCATGACATCAAGGGCCAGGGCATCTACATCTACGTGACGCTCAACGACGGTATCGAAGCCAGTGATGAGCTCAAGAAGACGCTGACCCAGTGGGTGCGCAAGGATATCGGTCCGATCGCCTCGCCGGACGTCATCCAGTGGGCGCCGGGGCTGCCCAAGACGCGTTCCGGCAAGATCATGCGCCGCATCCTCAGGAAGATCGCCGCCAACGAGACCGACGGCCTCGGCGATACCTCGACCCTGGCGGACCCGTCAGTGGTGGATGACCTGATCGAGCAGCGCGCCAACCGCTGAACGCGTCGAGTGACGGTCATCGAGGCCTGACAAGACACGCAGCGACAGCGAAGCGCGGGAGCCTGGCTCCCGCGCTTTTTTGTGCGCCTGTCCATTCGAGCTGTTTATTCGAGCGGTCTATCCGCGGCTGTCGATAGGCGTCTGTCCGGGGACATCTGTCTGTTCGTATTCCTGGCCCGCGCTTTTGCACTGTGCGAGACGTGAAAGGTTGGCCATCGAGGAGGCGCTGGCTTGATAATGATGCGCCGGCGCATGTGCCCGCGGAGTCCGTTCGCGCCTCGCTGCGCATTTCCCCAATCAATTCATGATCAAGGCCGCCCCCATGTCAGCAGGCAAGTCGGATGCATCCTGCCCCGCCTCTCAGCCAGCCAGTTCTCCCGCCAGTTCTCCCGCCGCCGCGTCGTCCAATGAGGGCGAGAATCGTCCTCGCGCCGTCATCCTGATGTGCCTGTCGGCGATCTCGTTCGCGCTGATGGGAGCGATGGTCAAGCTGAGCGGCGACCTGCCGTTGTTCGAGAAGGTCTTCGTGCGCAACCTGGTCAGTCTCGGCGTGGCGGTGGTGATGGTGCGCATGGCGGGCGCGCGTCTGCTGGGCCATTGGCATCACCAGCCGATGCTGATGGCGCGGTCACTGATCGGACTCGGCGGCGTGATGAGCTTCTTCTACGCCATCGATCATCTTCTGCTGGCAGATGCGACTATTCTGAATAAGCTATCGCCGTTCTTCGTCAGCCTGTTCGCCGGTCTTTTCCTGGCCGAGCGCCTTGGTGGCTGGCGGCTGGTCGGCATGCTGGTCGCCTTCTCTGGTGCGGCGCTGGTCATCAAGCCGCAACTGGCATTTGCCGAGGGCGGAGTGGAAGCATTGTTGCCCGCCATGGTCGGGTTGGGTTCGGCAATGCTGGCGGGGGCGGCCTATACGCTCATCCGTGCGATGAGAGGGCGCGAGGCCTCGGCGACCATCGTGCTGCATTTCTCGCTGGTCTCTAGTGTGGTGACATTGGTGCCGATGTTGATGAATCCGGTGATGCCAAGCGGCCCCCAGGCGCTGTCCTTGCTGGGCATCGGCATCTTTGCGGCCGGCGGTCAGATTCTGATGACCACCGCCTATCGCCTCGCACCGGCGGGGGAAGTGTCGATCTATTCCTATCTCACCATCGTGTTTTCGGCACTGGCGGGCTGGGCCATCTGGGGGGAGGTGCCGGATATCGCCAGTCTGATCGGCTTCGTGCTGATTGCCGGTGTCGCATTGATCGGCTGGCATGCCAGTCGCGTTGCGGGTAGGGTTGTCTGACTCACCATCCCCAGGATGCTGTCAGAATCAGCGCACGGATTGTTCGCTCGCCGGGCATCAATCCGTGCGATACTCGTGTTCCCCGAGCGAAACATCAGTACATCTTCCGATGGTGGGCTGCTTTGTTAAACGCACGTTTTATGGGGTAACATGCCAGAAAATAACGGCGATTGTTGACCGGCCAGGAAGGTCGGTGATGATCACCATCGGGGTTTTGGAGGAGACTCAATGGCCTTTGCCCAGAAGTTCATCGTTGCAGACGATCACCCGCTCTTTCGTGCCGCACTGACCCAGGCGCTTAGACAAGTTGCCTCTCAGGCGGAGATCGTCGAGGCTGACAGCATGGAAGCGACCAACGAAGTCGTTGCCCGCCATCCCGATGCCGACCTGATCCTGTTGGACCTGCACATGCCGGGAGCCCACGGCTTCTCCGGTCTGATCCAGTTGCGTGGCCAGACACCGGACATCCCGGTGGCGGTCGTGTCCGGTAGCGAGGAGCCCTACGTGGTGCGTCGCGCCATCGATTATGGGGCCTCCGGCTTCATTCCCAAGTCCGCCAGCCTCGACGTCATCGCCGAAGCCATCGGCGAGATCCTCGAAGGTGAGGTCTGGCTGCCGACGGACATCGCCGAGGCCATGGGCGAGTCTTCCGAAGATGAATCGCGCTTCGCCGAGGCGATCGCGTCACTGACGCCGCAGCAGTTCCGCGTGCTCAACATGCTGACGGAAGGTCTGCTCAACAAGCAGATCGCCTATGAGCTGAATGTGTCCGAGGCCACCATCAAGGCCCACGTGACCGCCATTCTGCGCAAGCTGGGCGTGCATTCGCGTACCCAGGCCGTCATCGCGGCCCAGCGTCTGGAAGTCGAGCCGCCGAAAGTCCGCTCCTGATCCTGCGTCAGCGCTTGAGCTGAGGCTCTCTTCGAGAGTCTTGCCCTCAAGCCACAAAAAGCCCGCCCTGTCGCTGACAGGGCGGGCTTTTTGCGTCATGGATGAAAGAGCTAGAGGGCTAAAGAGCTAGAGGGTGAAGAGCTAAAGGACGAAAGAGCGACAGGTCAGCCCGCCTGATCAGGGGGCTGGGTCATCCGTCGCGGCGTCGGGGGCATCACTCGCGCCACTGGTGTGCTTCTCGGCGCGGTTGGCCTGCAGGGTGCGCGTCAGCAGCGCACGCAGCGCGGCGGGGCGCACCGGCTTGAGCAGCAGGTGATAGCCCGCACGGCGCACTTCCTCGGCGACCTCATCGGTGCGGTCGGCGGTGATCACGATGCCCGGCACCGAGCCCGCCAGACGCTCATCCAGTGCATCCAGCGCCATCAGGCCAGTCACCTCGTTGTCGAGGTGGTAGTCGGCGAGGATGGCATCCGGGTCACCATCCAGGTTGCGGATCACCGACTTGGCGCCGCCGATCGAGGTCGCCGTGAACACCTCGCAACCCCAGCCGGACAGCATCGCCTTCATGCCCTCGAGAATCAGGCTCTCGTTGTCGATGCACAGGACGCGAGTGCCGGTCAGCTTGTTGCCGGCGCGCTTGCGAGCCGGCACGGCATCCGGCAGCTCGGCCGCTGGCAGCTCCTTGCTGATCGGCACGCTGACGGCGAAGACGGTGCCGATGCCGACCCAGCTGCGCACCGTGATCGGGTGGTCGAGCACTCGGCTCATGCGTTCGGCGATCGACAGTCCCAGGCCGAGACCCTTCTCGCTTTCCTTGTGACGCTCGGTCTGATCGAGACGCCGGAATTCCTGGAAGATCTCGGTCAGCTTCGACTCGGGAATGCCGGGGCCGGTGTCCCAGACCTCGATGCGAATGCGATCGCCCAGACGGCGGCAGCCCAGCAGCACATGTCCCTGGCGGGTATAGCGCACCGCGTTGGAGAGGAAGTTCTGCACGATGCGTCTGAGCATCTGGCCATCGGAATCCACTGCCAGCTGCGTCATCACCACTTTCAGGTCCAGCCCGCGATCTTCCGCCATCACCTCGAACTCGGCCTTGAGCGGCTTGAGGATGTCGGAGAGGCGGAACACGCTGCGGCGTGGCGCCAGTGCCCCGGCATCCAGCTTGGAGATGTCGAGCAGGGTGCTGAGCAGCTCCTCGGCGGCCTGCAGCGAGTTGTCGATGTGATTGGTGGTGGTCTTCATCTCGCCTTCGACCTGCTGGGCGAGGGCGGAGGTGAACAGACGCGCCGCATTCAGTGGCTGCAGCAGGTCGTGGCTGGCCGCGGCCAGGAAGCGTGTCTTGGAGGCGTTGGCATCCTCGGCCAGCTGCTTGGCCTGACGCAGTGCCTGCTCGGCCTCGGCGCGCACGCGGTTCTCGGTGCGCAGGGCCTCGTTGACCTGTGACAGCTCCTGGGTACGCACGCGCACGCGCTCCTCCAGGTTCTCGTTGGTCTCCTTGAGGGCGATCTCCGCCAGGCGTCGCTCGGTGATGTCCTGATAGAGCGCGAAGAAGCCGAGGATGTTGCCCTTGGTGCTGAAGTGCGGCGTATAGGTGACCAGCATGTAGCGCACGCCGCCTTCCGGGGCTTCCAGCGAGATCTCGAAGGAGACGCGCTCACCGGACAGCGCGCGCGTCATCCAAGGCGCGCGTTGGCGATAGATGTCTTCCGGCATCGCCTCTTCGGCGGGCTCGCCGATCACGGCGGTACGGTCGATGCCCATCACCGCTTCATAGGCACGGTTGGTGAAGAGGTAGCGACACTCCTTGTCGAAGTAGGCGATCAGCGCCGGCACGTTGTCGGTGTAGATGCGGATGTTGTTTTCCGAGCGGATCAACGCTTCTTCGGTGCGCTTCTGCTGGGTGATGTCCTGATAGGTGTAGACGAAGCCGCCACCGGGCATCGGGTTGCCCTGGATCTCCATCACGCTGTCATCCTGGCGATAGCGCACGTAGCGGTGCGGCTCGCCGTTGCGGATGGCATCCAGCAGCTGGTCGACGTGCTCTTCGGGGTCGCCCGGGCCGTATTCGCCGTTGTGGGCGTTGTAGCGGAAGATGCGATCGATGGGCGCGCCGACCCGGATCAGGTTGTCAGGGAAGCGGAACATGTCCAGGTAGCGCTGGTTCCACACCACCAGGCGCATGTGCTGGTCGACCACGCTGATGCCCTGGTGGATGTTCTCGATGGTCGCCTGCAGCAGGGCGCGGTTGAATTCGAGCACCTGCGAGGCTTCATCGACGATGGAGATGACATCCGAGATGCCGATGCCGCGACCCTGCAGCGCCGAGTTGACGACGATGCGTGCCGAGGAGGCGCCGAGTACCGAGGCCAGGAAGCGTTCGGTGAACTGGATCAGGTCGATGGAGGCGCGTGCATGCAGCTCCAGCGGCTGGCCACTGCGGCGCGCGTAGTCCTCGAAGGCGCGCTCGACCTGCTCGTGGCTGAGGAAGCGTTCGCACAGGACGCGCAGGTCCGAGACGGAGGTGGAGCCGGTCCAGGGGCGCGAGACGCTGGTCTGGCGGGTCTCGACACTGTCGACGAACAGCGAGGCCTGGATGCGCTCGACCACGCGCTGCGGCGTCATCTGCGAGACGAAGATGTAGCAGAACAGGTTCAGGCCGAGCGACAGCATCACGCCGTGGGTCAGCGGGTCATTGAAGCGGAAGCCGAACAGGCCATGCGGCGACAGCCAGTCGATGCCCAGCGGGCCATGATTGACGATCTCGGTCGGCATCAGGCCCGCCTGTGCCAGTGCCGGCACGAGCAGGGTCCAGGCCCAGACCGCGAAGCCGACATTCAGGCCGACGATGACGCCGAGGCGGTTGCCGCGCTTCCAGTAGAGGCCACCCATCAGCGAGGGCGCGAACTGGGCGACGGCGGCAAACGACAGCAGGCCGATGGCCGAGAGGGTGCTGTATTCGGCGATCAGCAGATAGAAGCCGTAGGCCAGCGCCAGGATCATCACGATGGTCAGACGACGCGCCAGCAGCACGATATGGCTGTAGTCGCGCGCCTCGGTATCGAACCAGCGCAGGCGGAACAGCAACGGAATCACGATCTCGTTGGAGATCATGATCGAGACCGCGACGGCGGCGACGATCACCATGCCGGTGGCGGCGGAGAAGCCGCCGATGAAGGTCAGCAGGGTCAGCCAGGTCTGGTCCGCCGCCATCGGCAGTGCCAGCACGAAGCTGTCCGGTGACACGGAACCATCGGGGAACATGGTCAGGCCGGCGGCGGCGATCGGCAGCACGAAGAAGGAGATGGCGACCAGGTAGATCGGGAACATCCAGCGCGCACGCCGGGCGTCATCGTGGTGGGTGTTCTCGACCACCGCGACGTGGAACTGACGCGGCAGGCAGAAGATCGCCAGCATCGCCAGCAGCGTCTGGGCCCAGAAGCCGGTGCCGAAGGTCTGGGTCTCCAGCTGCTGTTGCAGCTCCAGATAGGTATCGGCCTTGGTGAACAGATCGCCCAGGCCATTGAACATGCCCCAGGTGACATAGACGCCCAGGGTCAGGAAGGCGACCAGCTTGACCAGCGATTCGAAGGCGATCGCCTGCAACAGACCGACATGGTGCTCGGTGGCGTCGGTGTGGCGGGTGCCGAACAGGATGGCGAACAGCGCCATGATCGCCGCGACATAGAAGGCGGTATCGCCCAGCCAGGCGGTTCGCGTGACATCGCTGGTGTCGGTGAGTACCTGATAGGCACTCGAGACGGCCTTCAGCTGCAGGGCGATGTAGGGCAGGGTGCCGACCAGGGCCACCAGCGAGGCGAACACCGCCAGCGACTGTGTCTTGCCGTAGCGCGAGGCGATGAAGTCGGCAATCGAGGTGATATTCTGGCGCTTGGCGACCCGAATCATCTTGAGCAGGATCGGCCAGAACAGCAGACAGGCCAGAATCGGCCCGATGAAGATGCTCAGATAACTCCAGCCGCTGGTCGCGGCCTGCCCGACGCTACCGTAGAAGGTCCAGCTGGTGCAGTAGACCGCAAGCCCCAGACTGTAGACCGCTGGGCGCTGATTCGGCGACCCGTGTTTCTTGGCGTTGCGATCCCCCCGCCATGCAATCGTGAACAGCACCGCGATATATGCGAGTGCCACTGCGATCAGCCACCAACCCTGGAACATGTCGCTCTCCTCTCTGGAAGCGCCATTCTACGCAGCCCCGCCACGAGTCCCAAGCACTGTGCATGACAGACTCGGCGTCTTGAGAGTCGTGGGGAAGAGGCTGTGTCATCCATTGCCACGCAGACGCCTCGATGATTGGCGTCAAGAAGCCGGAAATGGCGTCTGCACAACGGGCCTTTTTTCCGGCATCGGCCAATGTCATGCGCGCAATACGCCGAAGCTTTCGCCGATCATTCTTCGCCCATTTGGCCAATAGACCAAGGGATTGCATCTTTAGGATATGAATCAACTTGTTGATTTAAAAGGAATTGCATCGTTCTCAACTTTGCTCCATCAGGGGTGGCTGACATTCTCGACTAAAGTCAGCCTGCAGCGTTGCAGGGCCTTGTCTACTGTCAGATTCGAGTCGCCAAGTTTCCTGTCATGCCTTGAAAGGCGCAGGAAATACCCATCAACCGCCGAGAAAGGATCATCCGCTGATGGGTGATCATCGATCTCTGGATCGCCAATCACTCCACTTCGCCAATCACAATAACAATGCGAGAACACCATCATGAAGGAAGCGAATGCCAAGGCGTATTGGTCCGCCAATATCAAACTGATCATGGGCTATCTCGTGGTCTGGTTCGTGGTGTCCTATGGATGCGGGATATTGCTGGTGGACGTGCTGAACAACATCCAGTTCTTCGGTTTCAAGCTGGGCTTCTGGTTTGCGCAACAGGGAGCGATCTACTTCTTCCTCGCGCTGATCATTCTGTATGCCCGTTCGATGAACAAGCTCGATGAGCGCTTCGATGTTCACGAGCAATGAGTCAGTGACACGCCGGGCACAGGCCGCTCGTCGTGACGCGCCGTTGTGTGAATAAGAACAATATGATCGACATCGCCAAGGACACTGCCAATGGATGTTCAACTGCTGACCTATCTGTTCGTGGGCGCGTCATTTGCGCTCTATATCGGGATCGCGGTGTGGTCGCGAGCCGGTTCCACCAAGGAATTCTATGTCGCCGGGGGTGGCGTTCACCCCATTGCCAACGGGGCAGCGACCGCCGCTGATTGGATGTCGGCGGCCTCGTTCATCTCGATGGCGGGCATCATCGCCTATGTCGGCTATGACGCCTCCGTCTACCTGATGGGCTGGACCGGCGGCTACGTCCTGCTGGCCATGCTGCTGGCACCGTACCTGCGCAAGTTCGGCAAGTTCACGGTGCCGGACTTCGTCGGTGACCGTTACTACTCCAGCGTCGCGCGCACCGTGGCGGTGGTCTGCGTCATCTTCATTTCCTTCACCTATGTCGCCGGCCAGATGCGCGGTACCGGCATCGTCTTCGCGCGCTTCCTTGAGGTGGACGTGAACGTCGGCGTGGTGATCGGCATGGCGATCGTCTTCTTCTATGCGGTACTCGGCGGCATGAAGGGCATCACCTATACCCAGGTGGCCCAGTACTGCGTGCTGATCTTCGCCTTCCTAGTGCCGGCGGTGTTCCTGTCGATCATGATGACGGGCCACGTGCTGCCGCAGACCGGTTTCGGCGGCACCCTGGTCGATGCCCAGGGCAATGACACCGGCGTCTATCTGCTGCACAAGCTCGATCAGGTGGTGACCGATCTCGGCTTCCGCGAGTACACCGAGGGTTCCAAGTCCACCATCGATGTCTTCTTCATCACCGCCGCGCTGATGTGCGGTACCGCGGGCCTGCCCCACGTCATCGTGCGCTTCTTCACGGTGCCGACGGTCAAGGATGCACGTATCTCCGCCGGTTGGGCGCTGTTCTTCATCGCACTGCTCTACACCACTGCGCCGGCCGTGGGTGCCTTCGCGCGGGTGAATCTGGTCGAGACCGTCAACGAGACGGCCTATGAGGAGCTGCCGGGCTGGTTCTACAACTGGGAGAACACCGGGCTGATCGGCTGGGTCGACAAGAATGGCGACGGCATCATCCAGATGCGTGGCGGTGATCCCTTCGCGGGCAAGCCGAGCTACGAAGGCAGCGCCGACAGCCAGGCAGCCCGCGGTGAGTACGGTCAGCGCCTGGTGAGCAACACGCCCACCGACAACGAGAGCGAGGTCTACATCGACCGCGACATCATCGTGCTGGCCAACCCGGAGATCGGCAACCTGCCGGCATGGGTCATCGCATTGGTGGCGGCGGGTGGGGTGGCGGCAGCGCTCTCGACGGCGGCCGGTCTGTTGCTGGTCATCTCGTCGGCCATCTCGCATGACCTGCTCAAGAAGACCTTCAAGCCAGACATCAGCGAGAAGCAGGAGCTGATGGCGGCACGCATGGCGGCGGCCGTGGCCATCGTGATCGCCGGTTACTTCGGCATCAATCCGCCAGGCTTCGTGGCGCAGGTGGTGGCCTTTGCCTTCGGGCTTGCGGCATCAAGCTTCTTCCCGGTCATCCTGCTGGGGATCTTCTCCAAGCGCATGAACAAGGAAGGTGCCATCGCGGGCATGCTGGTCGGCCTGGTCTTCACCTTCAGCTACATCGTCTACTTCAAGTTCATTTCGCCGGAACTCAACAGCGCCGAGAACTGGTTGCTGGGTGTGTCGCCGGAGGGGATCGGCTCGCTGGGCATGGTGCTCAACTTCGTCGTCGCGGTCATCGTCTGCAAGATGACCCCGCCGCCGCCCGAGCACATCCAGCATATCGTCGAGGACATTCGTGTTCCGCGCGGGGCCGGAACAGCAGTGGATCACTGATTCAGGCAGCAGGGCCTGTTCGCGCAGCACGCAGCATCGGTGCGAACAGGCCCCCGTTTCCCGAAGCCCCGTCTTGCACCTGCAGGCGGGGCCTCGTGGTTTGAGGGCTCGTGCATCGATCAGCGGTGCACGCGCAGAGGGGAGTCGCTGTCATGCAAGCGTCACTGGTGGATATCGCGTTCGAGGAGCCGCCGTTCAGTCTGCTGGATGAGCGTCTTCGGCAACGGCTGGCCGAAGGGGTGGACCTTCACTATTTCGAGGCGCTGGCGCAGCCGCTGGTGCCGGGGGCCGTCGGTGAGGCGGTCTACATCATTCACAAGGGCGAGGTGGCGGAACTGGCCGCCGATTCGGCACTGCCGGACGCCGCCACGCTCGACAAGGCGCAGCGCGAGGGACTGGATGCCTGGGTCAGTCTGCGCATCGGTCATTACACCGCGGGGGACCTGTTCGGGGCGCTGACGCTGCTCAATGGCCATTGCCGCACCCGCTTCGTCTGCGAGCAGGAGACGCTGTGCTACCAGCTGACCGCAGAGCTGTTCTTCTCGCTGTGCGACGAGTGTCCTGCCTTCGGTGAGTACTTCCAGCACAGCCTGAGTGACAAGGCGCGGCTGCTGGCGGCGCAGCGTGACACCCGTCAGGGCGCGAGTCGCGACCAGGCGGGCTTCATGCTGGCGCGGGTGATGGACTGCATGCGTCCGCCGCTCAAGCTGGCGGCCAGCGCCAGTATCGAGCAGGGCGTCAAGGCCATGCAGACGGCGGGGGCGGACAGTCTGATCATCTCTGTCGAGGGGCGTCAGGGTGTGGTGACACGCACGGACCTGCTCAATGCGCTGGTGATCCAGGGCTTGGCTGCCAATCATCCGCTCGCCTCGCTGGGCAGCTTTGCGCTGGTGGCGGTCACGGCGGAGGAATATCTGTTCCAGGCGCTGGTGCAGATGACCCGCCACCGGGTCGCGCGGGTCGTGGTCAAGGAGCGCCTGACGCCGGACGCGGCGGTCGTCGGGGTCATCGAGCTGACCGACGTGCTGGGGTTCTTCTCCAATCGCAGTCAGCTGGTGAGTCTCGAGATCGAGCGCGCCTCTGACATGGCGGCGCTTGAGCAGGCCAGTGCGCGTCTGCCGGAAATGGTCAGGGCGCTGGCGATGCAGGGAGTCCACATGCGCCATGCGATGGCGCTGTTGAGTGCGCTCAACGGGCGCCTGATCGAGCGCACCTTCGCCATGCTGGTGGCGGAGGAACACCGAGCCTCGAGTTGCCTGATGCTGATGGGCAGCGAAGGGCGCGGCGAACAGATCCTCAAGACCGATCAGGACAATGGGCTGATCATCGCCGATGGCCACCAGTGGCCCGAAAACGAGGACACCCTGCAGCGCTTCAGTGACGCCCTGGCGGGTCTCGGCTATCCACCATGCCCGGGCAACATCATGGTCTCCAATCCGGAGTGGGTCGCCACCGAGTCGCGCTGGCGCGGCAAGATCGCACGCTGGTGCGCCGGGCGCGATGGCGAGGCGCTGATGAATCTGGCCATCGTCTTCGATGCGCGCGCCAGCGGCGGCAATGAAGCGCTGGTCGACAGCTTGCGCGGCCACCTGGTGCGTCACGCCACGCGCGATGAGCTGCTGCTGTCGCATTTCGCGCGCCCGGCGCTGCATTTCTCGACCCCGCTGACGCTGTTCGGCTCCTTGCGCTCGCCGCGACACGGCATCGATATCAAGAAGGGCGGCATCTTCCCCATCGTGCATGGCGTTCGCACCATGGCGCTGGAACGCGGAGTGATGGCCACCGGCACCTTCGCGCGGCTTGAGGCGCTGGTCAGTGATGGGCGTATCGAGGCCAGCGACAGCGCCGACCTTGCCGAGGCACTGTCGCTGTTTGCCGAGTTGCGTCTGCGCCAGCAGCTGCGCCATCTGGAAGAGGATGAACACAGCGCGGGGGCTGGCGGGGCTGGCGACTCGCGAAGGGATGGCCAGGACAAGACCACGGCGGCGCGTGAGGCGGGGAGTCGCAACCTGATCATCACCCAGTCGCTGTCCTCGTTGGAGCGTGATCTTTTGCGCGATGCCCTGAGTCGGGTCAAGGACTTCAAGCAGCGCCTGTCACATCGTTATCACCTGGAATACTGAACCGGCCTCAGGGCCGAGGGGAGGTGGCATGTTCGAACAACTGAGACGCGCCAGTGATCGTCGTCGTCATGCGCAGGGCGAGTTTGCCGAGCTCTTTCGTCCCTGGCATGCCGCCGAGCGGGGCGGGGAGCGTGTGGCGCTGGACTGCGAGACCACCAGTCTCGATGTCGGCCACGCCGAGCTGGTCTCGCTGGCGGCGGTGCGTTTCGATGCGCGCCATATCCATACCTCCAGCGCGCTGTCGCTCTATCTGCAATGCCCGCAAGGGCTGCAGGGCGACTCGATCCGCATCCATCGTCTGCGCGGTATCGATCTGCATGGCGGAGAAGCGCTGGGCGATGCGCTGCGACAGCTGCTGGAGTTCATCGGCAATCGTCCGCTGGTGGGCTGGTGCATCGACTTCGATGTCGCGGTGATCAACCGTCACCTGCGGCCACGCTTCGGCTTTGATCTGCCCAACCAGCGTCATGATCTGGCGCGCGATTACGTCCGGCGCTGCAAGCATGAGCAGCCGGACGCCGCCCCGGACCTGCGCTTCGAGGCGATGGCAGATGCCCTGGGCGTGCCGGTGATCGGTCGCCACAGCGCGCTGGGGGACGCCGTGACCAGTGCGCTGATGGCGCAGCGCTTGATGCAGGCACCGCTGTCGCCCTCGCTGGCCAGTCAGGCCTGAGCGAGGCTTATGGCAGGGGCTGGGCAGGGGCTGGGCAGGGGCTGGGCAGGGGATGGATGAGTGTCAGGCCCGGTATCAGACGTCTCATCCGCCGACATCATCCTCAAGGCTATTATTCCAAGGTCTGTTGCCGGAATGTCCAATGGCCCGGCTCACTGCCTTTGTCCACACTGGCTGCCATACGACACGCCCACTGCGGTGAGAGGTCGACTCTGATTACACGCCAGTGCACTACCGGCCAGCAGGACGGCCAAGCCATGCAGGATGCAAGACCGAGCAGCTTTGATAACCATAATGAAGCGGCGACAGCGAGCAAAGGCCACGCGTGATACGGACCTGCTGTCAGCCAGCCTCTGTCAGGCCTGAGGACGGCATCTTTCTCTTCAGGATCGTCATCACTGCGCCAGGTGATGACTGTCGGGCCCCGGGCATCTGCTCGGGGCCCGGCTTCAGATAAGGCATCCGCCCGCGATTGCCTTCCTTATGACTCAGGGGTACTTGCCCACGAGGTGCGACATGCTGATCGCGACCAATACGCTGTTGATTCTTGGCCTGGCCATCGTGCTGTTTGCCTACGGCCTCTATATTCGCCGGACTCAGGACATGCGCGGTGTGCTGATGTTCTGGTCTCGCAAGCTTGCGCTCACTGCGCTTGAATTCAGACTGCAACGCTTCGGTATCCTCGTGATGCTGGGCGGGGTGGTGATCCGCTATCTGGAAGTGCTGCGCCTGTTCTAGCCTGCGCCTTTTCTAGCCTGCGCCTTTTTTAGCTTGCACGGACGTCCTGCAAGCGCCGCTGTTCCCCACGGTGCATGCCACACGCCAACGCCCGCTGACTGCGGGCGTTGGCGTATCTTGCGTCGGCGTCACGCCACCTGGCCCGATAGGGGCAGGCACCCCCGCCTGAAGCGCGCTGCCTCTGTGACCGTCTACTGGCCAATGCTAGACTGTGCGCCCTTCCAAACTGCCAGCCTGATGCCCCATGTTCACACCCGATAGCGAGCTTTCGTCCAGCCCCACTGATGCGGCCACTGCCAAGCGCGAACTGAACAAGTTGCAGAAGCGCCTGCGGCGCAATGTCGGTACCGCCATCACCGATTACGGCATGATCCGTGATGGTGACAAGGTGATGGTGTGCCTGTCCGGGGGCAAGGATTCCTACACCATGCTGGATATCCTGATGAACCTGCAGCGCAATGCGCCGGTGCAGTTCACGCTGGTGGCAGTGAATCTCGATCAGAAGCAGCCCGGCTTCCCGGAACATGTGCTGCCGGCATGGCTCGAGTCGGTGGGCGTCGAGTACCACATCCTCGAGCGCGACACCTATTCCATCGTCAAGGAGAAGGTGCCGGAGGGCAAGACGACCTGCGGGCTGTGCTCGCGCCTGCGTCGCGGCTCGCTGTATGGCTTCGCCGCCGAGATCGGCGCGACCAAGATCGCCCTCGGCCACCACCGCGATGACATCCTCGAGACGCTGTTCCTGAACATGTTCTTCGGTGGCAAGCTCAAGACGATGCCGCCCAAGCTGCTCTCCGATGACCAGCGCCATATCGTGATTCGTCCGCTGGCCTATTGCCGTGAGTCCGATATCGAGGCCTATTCCAACGCCCGCGAGTTTCCGATCATTCCCTGCAACCTGTGCGGCTCGCAGGAGAATCTGCAGCGTCAGGTGGTCAAGGAGATGCTGCAGGACTGGGAGAAGAAGCATCCGGGGCGGCTGGAAACCATGTTTCATGCCGTCACCTCGGTGGCGCCGTCACACCTGGCGGACCGCGACCTGTTCGATTTCGCCGGCCTGGATGAGCAGCGTGACCGCTTCCAGGCCTCGCGCATCGATGCGCTGGACATGAGTTCCGAGCAGGCCGGCATGGCCGATGACCTGTTCGAGGCCGAGCGCCGCGTCAAGCCGCTGGCCGACTCGGCGGCCTCGCTGGGGCATGAGCTGTAAGCCACACGTACCTGGCCGTCGTCAGACATCATGAACGCCACCTCGCTTGCGGGGTGGCGTTCTGCGTTTCAGGCGGTCTCCCTCACTCTCGGCTTTGATGGTTGGCGCACCTAGCGTGAGCCAGGGTTGAAGGCCCGCGACCATTGTCGTCTCGCTTGCTGGCGCGACAGTCCGCATGCTTTGGTCATGTCAGGTGATTGAAGGGCAGGGAGGCGGCGATGGGCAATGATGTGGACAGTGACGAGCGCGGCAATGGCCAGCAGGGCCAGCGACTGGCGGCGACCGTGTTGCATGGCTTCGATGAATATCGATCACGCTTCAAGCAGATCTCCAGTGATGCGCGGCGACGCTTCATCGAGGCCGACTGGCGTGAGGCCCAGCAGGCCTCCGCCGCGCGTATCAACCTCTACGACGAGAAGGTCGCCGCCACCATGGAGCGGCTGGAGCGCGCCTTCGAGCCCGACCGCCTGTGCGAGTGCACCCTGTGGGGCGAGGCCAAGCGGCAGTACATGGCGCTGATCGATCAACGCCTCGACTACAAGCTGGCCGAGACCTTCTACAACTCCATCTTCTGCAGCGTGTTTTCCCATCGTCACATCCGCGATGACTGGATGTTCGTCTCGCCATCCCGCCAGGGGCCGGCACGCCATTCCGGCTTGAGCATCAGTCATCGGGTGCCGGTCGAGGGTGACTGGGCCGGGGCACTCGAATCCGTGCTCAACGAGGCGCCGCTGGGGATCGCCTTCGAGCACCAGGGGCGCGATGTGACGCTGGGCGCCGAGATGTTGCTCGCGACGCTGCCTGAGGCGGTGCGCGATGCGCCGGACGCCGCCTTCGAGATGCTGCGCAGCGTCTTCTATCGCAACAAGGGGGCCTATCTGGTCGGGCGCATCGAGGGCGGCGGCCAGACCCTGCCGCTGGTGTTGCCGGTGCTGCATACCGAGCGCGATGGCGTCTATCTGGATACCGTGATCATCGAGCCGGAAGAGGTCTCGATCATCTTCTCTTTCACGCGGGCCTATTTTCAGGTCGAGATCGAAGTGCCCAGCGAGGTGGTCGGGTTCCTGCAGACCCTGATGCCCGAGAAGCCCATCGGCGAGCTGTACGCTGCCATCGGCTTCTACAAGCATGGCAAGACCGAGCTGTTCCGCGGCCTCAACCAGCATGTGGCGAGTCGCTCCGATCAGTTCATCATCGCGCCAGGCGTGCGCGGCATGGTGATGGCGGTCTTCGTGCTGCCCAGTTACCGGCTGGTGTTCAAGCTGATCAAGGACCGCTTCGCCCCCGGCAAGGACATGAGTCGTGATCAGGTGCGCGAGAAGTACCGTCTGGTCAAACGCCATGATCGGGTCGGGCGACTGGCCGATACGCAGGAATTCTCGAACTTCACCGTCGGCAAGGACCACTTCGACCCGGCCTGCCTCGAAGAGCTGCTGGAGGTGTGCAGCTCCTCGATCAGCCTGCGCGGCAACAAGGTGCTGATCCGTCACTGCTATACCGAGCGCATGATGACGCCGCTCAACCTGTATCTCGAGGAGTGTGACGCCGAGGAAACCCGCGCGGTGCTCAATGATTATGGCAATGCGATCAAGCAGTTGGCTGCCGCTGATATCTTCCCCGGCGACATGTTGCTCAAGAACTTCGGCGTCACGCGCCACGGGCGGGTGGTCTTCTATGACTACGACGAGATCAGCTACCTGACCGAGTGCAACTTCCGTGAGATTCCCGAGGCACGTTACCCTGAGCAGGAACTGGCCAGCGAGCCCTGGTATTCGGTGGGGCCCAACGACATCTTCCCCGAGGAGTTCGGCCCCTTCCTGTTTGCCGATATTCAGCTGCGCAAGCTGTTCTATGAGCTGCATCCCGAGATCTTCCAGGCCAGCTGGTGGCGTGGCCTGCAGGACGCCATCGCGCAAGGGCGCGTGATCGATGTCTATCCCTATCGCAACAAGCGGCGCTTCGGTGTCGATCGCAGTCAGGATTTCATCGATGACTGAGTGTGATCGCCATGCCCGCTGTTCGATCCTGTCCAACGCCAGAGAGAGTGCTAGATGAGTGAAGGCTTCAAGGACCCCGGTGCACGTCACGGACGCCATCTGGTCGTGTTGAGTGGCGCCGGCATCAGTGCTGAGAGCGGCCTGCGCACCTTCCGCGCCGAGGATGGACTGTGGGAAGAGCATCGTCTGGAAGACATCGCGACGCCGCAGGCCTTCCGGCGCGACCCCCAGCAGGTGCTGCGCTTCTACGATGACCGCCGCACCCAGGTTCGCCGCGCCAGGCCCAACGCGGCCCACAAGGCGTTGGCTGAGCTGGAGCAGCACGGCTTTCGCGTCTCGGTCATCACCCAGAACATCGACGACCTCCACGAGCGAGCAGGCTCGCGCGAGGTCGTGCATCTGCATGGCGAGATTCTCAAGGCGCGCTCCAGCGTCGACCACGGCCTGCGCTACCCCTTGCCGCGTGGCGGCATTCGCCTCGGTGACCTGTGTGACAAGGGCAGTCAGCTGCGCCCGGACGTGGTGTGGTTCGGTGAGGCGGTGCCGCTCTATGCGGTCGCCGAGGAGATCGCCGCCGAGGCGGACCTGCTGTTGATCGTCGGCACCTCGCTCAAGGTCATGCCGGCGTCCAACCTCTATGCAGCAGCGCCGCTGGATGCCCCCATCGTGCTGGTCGACCCGAATGCCGATGAACTGGCCGAGCCCGGCGTGCTGCCGCTGGCCGAAAGTGCCGGTCAGGCGGTACCGCGCCTTGTGCGCCATTGGTTGTATCAGGGCCACCTGGGGCTGCCTGATACGTTATGATGCGCGCCTTCAGGCCTGCCATGGGAGGCGGGCCAGCAATTTCCGGGAAATCGATGCCCCGGGCGACCGAAAAGTGAAAAGCATGTTCGAGACGCTGAATCGTTTCTTCCCCTTGTGGGCGCTGGTCTTTGCCGGCATCGCCGTGGTGGCTCCGACGCCGTTCGTGGCGCTCAAGGACACCATTCAGCCTCTGCTGGCGCTGATCATGTTCGCCATGGGCCTGACCCTGTCGCGTGACGACTTCATACGCGTGGCACGTCGCCCCGGCCCGATCGCGCTTGGGTTGCTGCTGCAATATAGCGTGATGCCGCTGGCCGCCTTCCTGATCGCGCGTCTGCTGGGGCTGGATCCGGCGCTGACGGTGGGCATGGTGCTGGTCGGTGCCACGGCAGGGGGAACCTCCTCCAACGTGATGACCTGGCTGGCCGGCGGACACGTGGCGCTATCGGTCTCGATGACCATGGCCTCGACGCTGCTCTCCATCGTGATGACGCCGCTGCTGACCTGGTGGCTGCTGGGCACCGATATCAACGTGCCGGTCAGCGGCATGCTGCTGAGCATCGCCAAGCTGGTGGTCGCCCCCATCGTGCTCGGCGTGGTCGTGCACCACTTCGCGCGTGATCTGATCCGCGAGTGGGAGTCGGCATTGGCGAGTCTGGCCATGCTGGCCATCGTTCTGATCATCGCCATCGTGGTCTCGCTCAACGTCGGACGCCTCGCCACGCTGGGCCCGCTGGTCGCGCTGGCAGTCGTGGCACACAATGCCATCGGCCTGAGCGCGGGTTATGGCCTGTCGCGTCTGTTCGGGCTGGATGAACGCACTTCGCGCACCATCGCCATCGAGGTCGGCATGCAGAATTCCGGCCTGGCGGCGTCACTGGCCAGTCAGTTCTTCTCCGCCACGGCGGCCCTGCCGGGGGCGATCTTCTCCATCTGGCACAACGTCTCGGGGTCGCTGCTGGCAGGCTACTGGAAGCGTCGTCCGCCCAAGTTCGTGACCGGCAGCAAGCACCGCTACGAGGTCTGATCCCGCGAATCGGCAACCTGAGTCGGGACGGAAGAATGGGAGAAAGGGGCGCGCATGCTAGAATGCGCGTCCCTTTTTCTTTGGTTCTGACTGCTCATCATGTGTGATTCCCGCCCCCCGCCGGCTGATGGCGACGATATCGCCGCCTGTGCGCCTCAATCTGCTTCCGCTGTCGCCTCCAGCGTCGATGGCGACGCTGTGGCAATCGATGCCGTCGCACCAGGCGAAGGCAGTGGCATCACCACGCTGCCCAGTGGCGAGCCGGAGGCGTGGCACGGACGGCATCCGCGCCGCGAGTTCAAGGCGCGTGGCAGTCAGGTGATTCGCTGTGAGGCGTGCCGCCTGCCCAGGCTCAATTGCCTGTGTCCCTATCAGGTCACCGCCGAGTCACGGATCAAGTTCTGGCTGATCACCCACCCGCTGGAGCATTACAAGCCGACCAATACCGGGCGCCTGATCTCGGATGTGCTGGCGGGCACCGAGGTCTTCAGCTGGTATCGCGTCGAGCCGGACCCGCGTCTGCTGGCGCTGCTGGAAGATGAGCGCTATCAGCCCTTCATCATCTTCCCGGATGACCAGCCCGACTACGCCGATCGCGTGGTCGACGTGAATGCCATCGCCGGCGTCGGCGCCGATGTGGCGACGCATACCGCCAGTGGCGAGGCGCGCATTCCGGTGTTCATCCTGCTCGATGGCACCTGGCGTCAGGCGCGGCGCATCTTCCGCAAGAGCCCTTATCTGGACGGCCTGCCGGTATTGCCGCTGCACACTCAGCGTCTGACCCGCTATCACCTGCGCAAGCCTGCCTCCGAGGCGCACCTGTGCACGGCGGAAGTGGCGGCGGAGCTGCTGCGTCAGGCGGGGGAGGAGAACGCGGCCAGCGTGCTGGATGACTACTTCGACGCCTTCAACGACTGCTATCGTGCCAGTCGCATCCATTACGTGCTGGAGCCGACCGCGCCGATGCGCCGCCTGCTGGCGCGCCGTGACGCCACTACCGGCGAGTCATAGTCGAAGCGCTGCAACAAAAACGCCCCCGTCGGAGACCTCCGGCGGGGGCGTTTGCGTTCAAGGTGATGCTCTCGGCACGCTGGCGGCTGTCAGAGCGGTTGTCAGCGCCGCCAGAAGGCCGGCGTGAACAGCACCAGGATGGTGAAGATCTCCAGGCGCCCCAGCAGCATGGCGAGGATCAGGATGCCCTTGGCGGCCCCCGGGATATCGCCGTAGTGGGTCGCGACCTCACCCAGGCCCGGCCCCAGATTGTTGAGCGCCGAGCCGACCGCTGACCACGCCGTCACCTGGTCAAGCCCGGTGGCCAGCATGCCCAGCATCATCAGCACGAACAGCATCAGGTAGACGGAGAAGAACCCCCACACCGCTTCAGCGACACCCTCGGAGATGCGCATCTTGCCGACCTTGACCGACAGGATGGCATTGGGGTGGATCAGACGATGGATCTCGCGCACGCCCTGCTTGAGGATCAGCAGGATGCGGATGACCTTCATGCCGCCACCGGCGGACCCGGAGCAGGCACCGATGAAGGCGGCGATGAACAGCATCATCGGCAAGACGCCCGGCCAGCCGGTGAAATCGGCGACGCCGAAGCCGGTGGTGGTGGCCACCGAGACGGCCTCGAACAGGCCGTGGCGCAGTGCCTTGCTGTCATCGTAGCTGCCGGTGAGCAGCAGGCCGGCGATGGTGACGCAGGTCAGGATCAGCAGCAGGATCAGGAAGAAACGTGTCTCCGGGTCGCGCAGATAATGACTGATGCGCCCCTCGCGCCAGGCGGCGAAGTGCAGGCCGAAGCTGATCGAGGACACCACCATGAAGAACACGCAGATCATCTCGATGCTGGCGGAATCGAAGTAGCCGATGCTGGCGTCGTGGGTCGAGAAGCCACCGACCGCGACGGTCGAGAAGCTGTGGCCCAGGGCATCGAACCAGCTCATGCCGGCCGCCCAGTAACTGGCGAAGCACACCAGTGTCAGCGCGGCGTAGATGTACCACAGCGCCTTGGCCGTCTCGGTGATGCGCGGCGTCAGCTTGGAGTCCTTCAGCGGGCCGGGAATCTCGGTGCGGTAGAGCTGCATGCCGCCGATGCCGAGTGTCGGCAGGATCGCCACCGCCAGCACCACGATCCCCATGCCGCCCAGCCATTGCAGCTGCTGGCGATAGTAGAGGATGGAGTGGGGCAGCAGGTCGAGCCCCGTCATCACCGTGGCGCCGGTGGTGGTGAGCCCCGAGAACGACTCGAACATGGCATCGATGATGGTCAGGTTCGGGTCTTCGGCGAGCAGGAAGGGCAGCGAACCGAAGGCTCCCAGCACGGTCCAGAACAGCACCGTGATCAGGAAGCCATCGCGGTTGCGCAGCTCCTTGCGGGCGTGCCGATTGGGGTAGAAGAGCGCGAAACCGGTCAGCAGGGTGATGCCCATCGCCACGGCGAAGGCGCTCAGGGTGTCGTCCTCGAAGACCCTCGAGATCAGCATCGGCGGCACCAGCGTCAGGCTGAACAGCATCAGCAGGATACCGAGGATGCGAGAGATCACGCGTAGACTCATGCGGCGCCTCCCTGAGAGAGGCGCAGCGTGGCGAGGCCACCGAGTGACGTTCGGGGCGGGCGCGGGGCGGAAGTCATGGAGGCCGGCATCAGAAGAAGGTCAACCCGACCTGGAACAGACGCTCCACCTCGCGGATGCGACGCTTGTCGACCACGAACAGGATGACGTGGTCGTTGGACTCCACCACCAGGTCATGATGCGCCACCAGCACTTCCTTGCCGCGTACCACGGCACCGATGGTGGTGCCCTCCGGCAGGTTGATATCCTCGATGCGTCGGCCTACCACCTTGGAGGAGCGCTCGTCGCCGTGGGCGATGGCTTCGATGGCCTCTGCCGCGCCACGGCGCAGCGAGTGGACATTGACGATGTCACCCTTGCGCACGTGGGTCAGCAGGCCGCCGATGGTCGCCTGCTGGGGCGAGATGGCGATGTCGATCTCGCCGCCCTGCACCAGGTCCACGTAGGCCGCGTTGTTGATCAGCGTCAGTACCTTCTTGGCACCGAGTCGCTTGGCCAGCATCGACGACATGATGTTGACCTCGTCGTCGTTGGTCAGCGCGCAGAAGATGTCGCAATCCTCGATGTTCTCCTCCAGCAGCAGACGCTTGGAGGTGGCGCTGCCGTGCAGGACCACGGTGCGATCGAGGCGCTCGGAGAGGTCTGTGCAACGCGCCAGCGAGTGCTCGATGATCTTGACCTGATGACTGTGTTCCAGCGTCTCGGCCAGACGCTCACCGATATGGCCGCCACCGGCGATCACCACCCGGCGGAAGTTGCGATCGACGCGTCGCAGCTCGCCCATCACGGTGCGGATGTCCTTGCGTGCCGCGATGAAGAACACCTCATCATCGGCTTCGATCACGGTGTCACCGCGCGGGATGATCGGACGGTTGCGACGATAGATGGCGGCGACGCGGGTATCCACGTTGGGCATGTGGCGACGCAGGAAACCGAGCTCCTGACCGACCAGCGGCCCGCCGTAATAGGCCTTGACCGCGACGAGCTGGGCGACGCCATTGGCGAAGTCGAGCACCTGCAGGGCGCCGGGGTATTCGATCAGGCGGCGGATGTGGTCCGTCACCACCTGCTCGGGGCTGATCAGCACGTCGACCGGGATGGCGTCATGCGAGAACAGGCCCTTGCGGGTCAGATAGGCGGTCGAGCGCACGCGCGCGATCTTGGTCGGCGTGTGGAACAGGCTATGGGCGATCTGACAGGCGATCATGTTGACCTCGTCAGAGTTGGTCACCGCGATCAGCATGTCGGCATCCTCGCCACCCGCCTGCCGCAGGATCTGCGGATAGCTCGCCGGCCCCGTGACCGTGCGGATGTCGAGTCGGTTGTGAAGCTCGCGCAGCCGTTCGCTGTCGGTATCCACCACCGTGATGTCATTTTCTTCATGGGCCAGGTGTTCGGCGAGCGTTCCGCCGACCTGACCTGCGCCCAGAATGATGATTTTCATGTCCGGCTCGTCCGCTGTTGCTCAGTCGGCACAGGATAAACCAGTGCCAGGACGGAAGACAGCCGCGCCCCGAGAGTCGGGGCGCGGCTGTCCGGGAATGTCAGGCGTGGCGTCTCATGTCATCACGGACGTCGCGCCGACACGGCTCACCTGGCTGTGATCAGGCGCTGGCCTTGGTGATGTGGGCCAGGTAGAAGCCGTCGTGACCATTGACCTGCGGCAGCATCTGGCGGCCAGCACCGGAGACACGGCCCCAGTCGGCCTTGATGGTCTCGGCCTTTGCGTCCGGCGTCGCGGCCAGGAAGCGGTCCATCACGCGGGCGTTTTCCTGGGTGATGATGGAGCAGGTGCCGTAGACCAGGGTGCCGCCGGGCTTGAGCATGCCCCACAGATTGGCCAGCAGCTTGCCCTGCAGGCGTGCCAGATCGCCGATGTCGTTCGGGCGACGCAGCAGCTTGATGTCCGGGTGACGGCGGATGACGCCACTGCCGGAGCAGGGCGCGTCGAGCAGGATGACGTCGAAGGCTTCGCCGTCCCACCAGTCGCGTTCACTGGCATCGGCACACACGACACCGGCACCCAGCTCGAGACGCTCCAGCGTCTCTTCCACGCGCTCGAGGCGCTCGCCGTCGATGTCGATGGCAGTGGCGTCCAGCCCCGGGAAGCGCTCCAGCATGTCCGCCAGCTTGCCGCCCGGCGCGGTGCAGGCATCCAGCAGGCGCACGCCTTCACCCTCGGCGTTGATGGCCGTCACGGCCGGTGCCAGCAGCTGACCGGCCAGCTGTGCCGCTTCATCCTGCACACTGACCAGGCCTTCCTCGAAGCCCGGCAGGGCGCTGACGTCGCAGGCGCTGGTCAGGGTGATGCCGTGCTCGGCGAATGGGCAGGCCACGCCTTCGATCTCGGCTTCCGCCAGCTGGGCGAGGTAGTCGTCGCGGCTGATGGCGGCGACATTGACGCGCAGCGTCATCGGCGCCTGGGCGTTGTTGGCCTCGGCGATGGCCTGCCAGTCGTCCGGCCAGTTGCGCTGGAAGGTATCCAGCAGCCACTGGGGGTGGGACAGGGCGACGGCGGGGTCCTTGTCGACCTCGGCTTCCAGCGCTTCCTGCTCACGCTGGAAACGACGCAGACAGGCGTTGAGCACACCGGTGGCCCAGCCCTTGCCCAGGCCACGGGCGGCGCCAGCGGTCTCACCGACGGCGGCGTGCGGGGCGATGCGCATGTACAGCAGCTGGTAGAGGCCGAGCAGCAGCAGGGCGTGGATGTCCTGATCCTGCGACTTGAAGGACGACTTCAAAAGCTTGCCCGCCAAGGCATCCAGACGCGGCAGCTGACGGCAGACGCCGAAGCACAGTGCCTTGTAGAGGCCCTGGTCACGCCCGGCGACGCCGGATGGCAGGCTGTCCAGGTTCAGCGAGGTGCGCGCGGCCAGCACCGGGGCCAGCGTCCGCGCGGCCGCGACACGCACCGCAGCGCCCGGCGAGGCCGGTGCATTGTCGGGCTTGCGACGGGCGCCGCCATGCTTGTGAGCGCCGCCCTTGCTGCGGGCCGGCGGCAGGGAGTTGCGCTTCTTGCCGTTGCCCTTGGAGGACGGGGTGTCTGACTGGCTCATGCGGAAGTCTCGGTCTGGGAATCGGTATCAGGGGCGTGGTCTGCGCCGAGGACGAGGCCCTCGGGGAAGCGCGCAGCACGGGAATTGAGCAGGTCCTTGACGGACAGCGGCTTGGCGCCGGGCAACTGGGCGCGAGTGATCTCGAGCACCTCATGGCCATCGCCGCAGGCGATGCGCAGGCAATCCTTGCCGGGCGCCAGCAGGGTGCCGGGCGTCACGCTGTCGGTGAGGCGTTGCTCGCCGGTGCGGGACATCCACAGGCGCAGCGGATCGCCTTCAAGGCGTGTCCAGGCCACCGGCCACGGATTGAAGGCGCGGATGCGCACGTCCAGCTCGGCGGCAGGGCGGGTGAAGTCGAGTTCGGCCTCGGCCTTGGAGAGCTTGGCGGCGTAGGTCACGCCGTCTTCCGGCTGGCGGGTCGCGGGCAGGTCGCCGGCGGCGATGGCGTCGAGGGCCGTGACGATGGCCTCGCCACCCTGGGCAGCCAGCGCATCGTGCAGCTCGCCACCGGTGGTGCTGGCGGTGATCGGGGTGCGACGGATCAGCAGCATGTCACCGGTATCCAGGCCGGCATCCATCTGCATGATGGTGACGCCGGATTCGCTGTCACCGGCTTCGATGGCACGCTGGATCGGCGCGGCACCGCGCCAGCGCGGCAGCAGAGAGGCGTGGATGTTCAGGCAGCCCAGACGCGGGATGTCGAGCACCGCCTGCGGCAGGATCAGCCCGTAGGCCACCACCACCATGATGTCGGCCTCGAGGTCGCGCAGAATCTGACGATCGGCCTCGTCCTTGAAGTTGAGCGGCTGATGGACGGGGATATCGTGCTGGAGTGCCAGCTGCTTGACGGGGCCCGGGGTCAGCTTGCGACCACGCCCGGAGGGGCGATCAGGCTGGGTGTGGACACTGATGATCTCGTGGCGACTGCCCAGCAGGGCGGACAGACACTCGGCGGCGAAATCGGGGGTGCCGGCAAAGGCGATGCGCAGGGCTTTCGACATGTGCTATGACTCATGTAGGAGCACGGAGGCGGCCGTGCTCAAGGTGCTGACGGTTGCGGCAGGACGGCCAGCGCGACAGGCTCGGCTGATGGACCAGTAACCGCACGAAGGCCGAGGGGATGCCCTCGGCCTTCGTGCGGTGCCGCCATGCGCTCAATATCGGCCGTGCGGCCGAGCGTGAGGGATCAGGCTTCTTGCAGCTTGTGACGCTTCTGCATCTTCTTCATTACCCGATCACGCTTGAGCGGGGAAAGGTAGTCGACGAACAGCTTGCCTTGCAGGTGGTCGTGCTCGTGCTGGATGCAATGTGCCAGCAGGCCATCGGCTTCCAGTTCGTAGGCATCGCCGTTGCGGTCCTGAGCCTTGAGTCGTACCTTCAGATAGCGCGGGACTTCGGCATAATATTCAGGAATCGACAGGCAGCCTTCCTGCATCGGTTGCTGTTCATCACCGATCGGGGTGTATTCCGGGTTGATCAGCACCAGCGGCTGGGACTGATCTTCGCTGACGTCGATGACGATGAGACGGCGATGCTCGTCGACCTGTGACGCGGCGAGGCCGATGCCGCGGGCGTCATACATGGTCTCGATCATGTCGTCGATCAGGGTCTGCAGCTCGGCGTCGATCGTGTCGATCGGGGCGGCAACGTTGCGCAGACGCTCATCAGGGAATTCAAGGATTTCGCGTTTGGCCATGGCTGGTGTAATTACCGTTGTGCTGTCAGAAAGGATTTGCCTGATATTGTAGTGTGCGCAAGCGAGGAACGGAACCGAATGCCGTCAATGCTGCTACTATCGCGGCAATAGTCAGGATTGATCTGACATGGCGATGGACAGGGGTCAGCAGCCACCAGGCGCGGGGCAGAGCGGGTCTGCGCGGTGCGGAGTTCAGAACAAGACCATCACCACCGAGCGATGGGTGGCAATAACGCAAGGGACGCAGGAATGGGCATGAAACGACTGGTCGGCAATGCCGTCTTTACGGCACTCCTCGGCATGGCGACGCTGGGGGCAAGCGCAGGGATGTCGCTGGCACAGGCAGCAACCGTGCGTGATGACGTACCTTCCACCTATGTGGTGGTGCGTGGCGATACGCTCTGGGACATCTCCGGGCGCTTTCTGCGTGAACCCTGGCTGTGGCCGGAAGTCTGGCGCGCCAATCCGCAGATCAAGAATCCGCACCTGATCTATCCGGGCGATCGCATCTCGCTCTACTACGAGAATGGCGAGCCACGTCTGCGCCTGGAGCGCGGCCAGGGCGGTGTCGTGAAGCTGTCTCCCCAGATCCGCAAGATTCCCAAGCGCGAGGCGGTGCCGCCGATTCCGCTGGAGAAGATCTCGGCCTTCTTGAAAGAGCATCGCGTGATTGACCCGGCGCTGCTCACCGATGCGCCCTATATCGTGGCCGGGGATGACACCCGTCTGATCAGCGGTGCCGGCGATACCATCTACGCCCGTGGCAACTGGTCCGCCAATGACACCTACAGCGTCTACCGCAAGGGCCAGCGCTATCTGGACCCGGATACCCAGGAGTTTCTGGGGCTGGAGATGATCAGCATCGGCGACATCAAGCTTGAGCGCCGCGAAGGCGATATCGGCGTGCTGCGCGTGCTGTCGGCCAATCGCGAGATTCTCAATGGTGATCTGCTGCTGCCGGCGGACGGTGGTGCGATCACCACCAGCTTCCAGCCGCAGCCGCCCGAAGAAGATGTGGGCGGCGTCATCCTCGCGGCCCCCGATGGGCTGCGCAACATCGGTCGCAATGACATCGTGGCGCTCAATCGCGGCAGTCGTGAAGGCATCCAGCCGGGGTACGTCTTCGGTATCGAGCGCCGCGGCGAGACGATCACCGACCCCGTCACCGGCGAGCCGATCACCCTGCCCGGTGAGGAAGGTGGCCTGGTGATGGTATTTCGTATCTACGACAAGGTCAGCTACGCGCTGGTGATGCAGGCCGGCCGCCCATTGAGCGTCGGTGACAAGCTGCTGGAGCCCCACGGCTGATCGAAAGCCCCTGTCATCCGCAAGCATCGGCGTGGTGAAACGACTCGTCGTGCTGAAGTGAACAACCAGGGTGAGTCAATAATCCGCTCGGGAGGTGTGGCGTGTCGATCGATGTCGAACAACGCGGCCCCTCGCGGGCGGATTTCGTCTTTCTGGCGCGCCTGCCGGGCTTTGGCACGCATACCGCGGCCAAGCTGCGTGAGCGGGCCGACTGGCCGCAGGGCTGGCTGGCGGTATTGCCGCCACGCCTCGCGGCACCGCTGCGCCTGTGGTGCGAGCGTCCCGAATCCTCGCCACTCCATGAGCAGGTGATGGCAGACCTTGCCTGGCATGCGCCGGCACAGGGCTATCATCTGCTCACCCCCGCGGACCCCGAGTGGCCAGCCATGCTCGATACCCTGCCGGACCCGCCGTTGACGCTCTGGGCGCTGGGGCGGCAGTCGCTGCTTGAGTTGCCCATGCTGGCCATCGTCGGCGCACGCAAGGCAAGTCAGGCAGGCCTGCGGCATGCACATGACTTCGCGGCTGAGCTGGTCTCACGTGGCTGGAGTGTCGCCAGTGGGCTGGCGCTGGGGGTCGATGCCGCGGCGCATCAGGGGGCCCTGGCGGCGTCAGCGCGTCTCGGCGCGCACGACTATGCGGCCAACCCCTCGACGCTGGCGGTGCTCGGCTGTGGGGTCGATGTTGTCTATCCCGCTCAGCATCATCATCTTCGCCAACGACTGCTGGAGGGCGGCGGTCTGCTGCTCTCGGAGCATCCGCCTGGCACCGGCGCGCATGCGCGCCACTTTCCGCGCCGCAATCGGCTGATCACCGGTCTGTCACTTGGCGTGCTGGTGGTCGAAGCCACGCTGCGCAGTGGCTCGCTGGTCAGTGCCCGGTTGGCGATGGAGCAGAATCGCGAGGTGTTCGCGCTGCCGGGACGCATCGATGACATCACCGCCAGCGGTTGTCTGGAGTTGATCCGTCAGGGGGCGACGCTGGTACGCGATGTCGATGACATGCTGGCGGAGCTCGAGCACCTGCTGCCGGCTCACTCGACCGAGCAGCCATCAACGCAGCCCCGGGTGGCGTCATCCAGGCAGTCCGCTGCCGTCCCTGCGGCCTCTCGCTCTGCCACTCCGGCTCGGCAAGCCACGACCTCCGCCACCTTCGCGACACCCACGACATCACTGCCCTTGCCGTCCCTGGCGCCGCCAGCGTCACGCGCTGCCACGCCGCCTGACAGTCAGGAGGCGGCACCGTTGTGCTTTCTGGGGGCCGTGCCGCTGGCGCTGGACAAGCTGGTCGAGCTGAGCGGCACCTCGGTCAGCGAGCTGAGCATGCAGTTGCTGGAACTGGAGCTCGAGGGGCGAGTCATGCAGGCTCCCGGCGGCTGGAAACGACTCTGACGCTTTGAGCAAATGTTGCCGACCTGGCAGTGATGATCTGAGGTCGCCGGCCTGGCAGTGATGATCCGAGAGGCCGGCAACCTGAACTCATTTGCCGAGGCTGACCTTGCCGCTCTCGGGCTGCCAGGCATTGAGCGCCGCATCACGCATGGCGCGCTTCTCGCGCTCACTGGCACTCCAGTTGCCATCGTAGAGTACGCCTTCCCATTCGCCGTAGGTCGGGTTGGGCAACAGCACGAAGCGACGGCCGAACTGATCCGCCTGGCGGGCGACCTCGGCATTGCGTGCGCGGGTAGTGGACTGCTGGAAGGCCTGATCGAAATCGCCGAGGTTATCGCCCATCAGCAGCGCGATGTCATGCTCCTGTGTGACCCGCGCGCGGCGCGCGGTCTTGTCGGAGCTGTCGGTGCGCGGCATCACGTGCTCGGCATTGGCCTGCGGGAAGCCCAGCGCGGCGAGATTGGCGATGGTGGCCTGCTTGCCGGCTGCCTTGCGGTTGGTGATGTAGTAGACATCGACGCCGCTGGCGTGTGCGTAGTTGAGGAACTCCACGGCGCCCGGTGAAGCCGTGGAGACGGCATCATCCACCCAGTCAGCCCAGCTCTGGCTGTCGTAGGTACGGCCTTCACGCAGTGCCCAGCCGCCGTAGCTGGTGGTGTCGAGCACGGTGTCATCGACATCGACGACCACCGCCAGCGGCTTGTCCTGCGCGTGGCGACGCGCCAGCGCCAGATTCAGGCGGTCGTGGGCCACGTTGAAGGCTTGCAGTGACAGGGCATGAAACTCCGCGCTGCGCTGTATCCATAAGGTCGCCAGCATCGCCTGGTCGCTCAAGGGCGCCTGCGCCGCGGCATCCTGCAGCGGGGCAGGGCGTGGCGCCGGCGCGGTCGGCGTCTGGGGGCCAGAGCTGGCACAGCCTGCCAATGCCAGCAGTAGAGCGGCTGAGGTGGTCAGTGAGAAAGCGCGACGCATGGATCACATCCTTGTCTGAAGAAAAGGGGGAGGAAAAGTGGGGGTGAAATGCCATCAGGCCCGGCGCTGGAGACTGTCCAGCAAAGCGTTCAAATGACCTCGATAGTCTTTTGAAACAAGCCTTTGCGTCAGTTTCGCAATACCCTGAGGGCGATGGCCCCGTTCATCATGCCGTGAACCGGGCTGTGCGCCTATGCCACCCCGACGCGACGCCGTGTTGCGTCGATGTGCAGCGTCGGTCTCGCGCCGGTGAGCGTGCTAGAATCGCCGCCATTGTGTTGCCGCAGCTAGGAGTTCGAGCAGATCATGAATGTCAGTGATGTTTCGCTGGATCAGCGTGCCCTCGACGGCGCCGCTGCCTGTCTTCGCAATGGGGGTATCGTTGCCTATCCCACCGAGGCCGTCTGGGGGCTGGGGTGTGATCCCGACGATGGTGAGGCCCTGGCACGGCTGATCAAGCTCAAGTCTCGCGACGCCGCCAAGGGCTTGATCCTGATCGCCGGTGATATCGCCCAGCTGGAACCCTGGTTGGCGGGAGTCACCGTCGAGCAGCGTGAGCAGCTGCTGGCCAGCTGGCCGGGACCCTATACCTGGCTGGTGCCTGACAATGGCCGTGCGCACCCCTTGCTGCGCGGTGAACACGTCAGCCTGGCCGTGCGCGTGACCGATCATCCGCTGGTCCAGGCATTGTGCGCCGCCTTCGGCGGACCGCTGGTGTCGACCTCGGCCAACCGTGCCGGCGAATCGCCTGCCATGACCGCAGACGAGGTGCGTGACGCCTTCGGCGACGCGCTGGTCAATGACGTGATCCTCGAAGGGCCGCTCGGCGGCAATCCGCGTCCCAGCACCATTCGTGATCTCGCGACCGGCAAGGTACTGCGCGCCTGAGCAGCAGGATCGCCCCTCGGGTTGATCCAGATCAGTGCCGCGTCATCCAGGCGCCCAAGAGGGGCATTTTCCGACCTGCCGAGCGCAGCGTGTCGCGGTAAGCTGGCAGTTCACCGCCAGCAGCGGCCAACGACGGGTGTCGCCCCGTCATCATTCATTCCCGTTCTACCGGAGGCATCGTGGCCCACGCCAATCTCGAAGACGTCAAGGTCTACCTGCTCGATCTGCAAGACCGCCTGTGCGAGGCGCTGCAAGCCTGCGATGGCCAGGCAAGTTTCCGTGAAGACAGCTGGGAACGTGCCGAGGGTGGCGGTGGTCGCTCACGGGTCATCGAGAACGGCGGCGTGTTCGAGAAGGGTGGCGTCAACTTCTCGCATGTCTTCGGGCATGAATTGCCGGCTTCCGCGACGGCGGTACGTCCGGAGCTGGCCGGTCGCAGCTTCCACGCCGTCGGGGTCAGCTGGGTGCTGCATCCGCACAACCCGCACGTGCCGACCAGCCATGGCAATGTGCGCTTCTTCATCGCCGAGAAGGAGGGCGAAGCACCGGTATGGTGGTTCGGGGGCGGCTACGATCTGACGCCGTTCTACCCGCATGAAGAAGACGCGCGTCACTGGCACCAGACGGCCTACGACGCCTGCATCGCCTTCGGCAGTGATGTCTATCCGCGCTACAAGGCCTGGTGTGACGAGTACTTCTACCTCAAGCACCGCGACGAGACGCGGGGCGTGGGTGGCCTGTTCTTCGATGATCTCAACGAGTGGGGCTTCGAGCGCTGCTTCGCTTTCCAGCAATCCGTCGGCGACAGCTTCCTTGAAGCCTATCTGCCCATCGTCGAGCGCCGCCGCGACACGGCCTATGGCGAGCGTGAACGCAACTTCCAGCTCTATCGTCGCGGGCGCTACGTGGAGTTCAATCTGGTCTGGGACCGCGGCACGCTGTTTGGCCTGCAGAGCGGCGGACGTACCGAGTCGATCCTGATGTCGATGCCGCCGGTGGTGCACTGGGAATACGGCTACGAGCCCGAGGAAGGCAGTGCCGAAGCCGTGCTGTATCGTGACTTCCTGCATGCCCGCGACTGGCTGGGCGAAGAGGCCTGATCGCCGCATTGACCTGACGCTTTTCTGTGATTGTCCCGGAGTCCTGATGTCCCGTTACGCTGTATTCGGCAACCCGATTGCCCACTCGAAATCCCCGTTGATTCATCGCTCCTTCGCTGAGCAGCTCAAGGACTCGCTGAGCTACGAGGCACGACTGGCGCCGGTCGATGACTTCGCGGCCGGTTGGGCCGAGTTCGTCGCCGAAGGCGGCCAGGGGGCGAATGTCACCATGCCCTTCAAGGAGCAGGCCTTCCGGCTGGTCGATGTGCTGAGCCCGCGTGCCCGTCGCGCCGGTGCCGTCAATACGCTGATGCTCGGCAAGACCGGTCAGCTGTATGGCGATACCACCGATGGTGTCGGCCTGACCCGTGACCTCGAGCGTCTCGAGGCGCCGCTCACGGGCGCGCGCATCCTGATTCTCGGCGCGGGAGGCGCCGTGCGTGGTGTGCTGGAGCCTCTGCTGGCCAAGCAGCCGGCGGCATTGGTGATCGCCAATCGCACCGCCGCCAAGGCCAGCGCGCTGGCCGAGGACTTCGCCGACCTGGCGGGGCAAGGCTGCCTGCTGTCCGGTGGCAGCTATGCGGCCATCGAGGGTCAGTTCGATCTGGTCATCAATGGCACCAGTGCATCGCTGGGCGGTGAGCTGCCGCCGTTGCCGGATTCGCTGTTCTCTCCGCAGGCGCTCGCCTACGACATGATGTATGCCGCCGAGCCGACCGTCTTCATGCGCTGGGCCAGCGAGCGCGGCGCGCGGGTCGAGGATGGTCTCGGCATGCTGGTGGAGCAGGCGGCCGAGTCCTACTTCCTGTGGCGTCACAAGCGCCCGGAGACGGGGCCCGTGGCGGACATGTTGCGCAGGATGCTGGCGGAGGGGTGATTCGCGTGCGCTTGCCGGGCATGTACGTCGATTCAGATGGCCGCCAGACGGGCAGCCAGATGACCCGCTAGCCGACCAGTCAGACGACAGACGATGAAAAAGGAGCGGGGGACTCGACAGAGTCGCCCGCTCCTTTTTGGTTGGCCATGATCCAGCGTGCTCACGCCTTCGCTGTTGGCGCTCAGCTGCTCTTGACGGGGGCCGTGGCACAGGATTCGAGCCGATATCCGTACTGATAGACGCTTTTCAGTCTGAGCCCACGGCTGCCGTTCAGTCCCAGCTTGCGCCGCAGGCGGCTGACGTGGGTGTCGACCGTCCGGGTCGAGATGTCCCCGTTGACTCCCCAGATCATCTCCAGCAGGTAGGCGCGTGAGTAAAGCTCTCCGACGTGACGCAGCAGCAGGGAAGCCAGCTGATATTCGCGCTGGGTCAGGGCGACAGGCTCCTCGCCGCACCAGATGGTGTGTTCATCCGGCTCGATCCGATATTGATCGCTGATGGCCACCTTGGGCTGCAGGTAATTGGTGTCGGAGGTGACGAAACGCCTGCCCAGCGCTTCCACACGGGCCGTGAGCTCGGCAGGGCGGATCGGCTTGGCCAGGAAGTCATCGGCGCCGTGCTGAAGCGCATGCACGACATCCTCCTCCCCCTGGCTTGCGGTGATGAACAGGATCAGCCCTCGCCAGCCGTGCTCGCTGCGCAGTGTGCGCGTCAGCTCCATGCCGCAGGCATCCGGCAGTTGCCAGTCGATGATCAGCAGGTCGAAGCTGCGCTCGCGCAGTGCGCGCAACAACTGGCTGGCGCGCTCGAAGCCTGCCAGCTCATGTCCCTGGGCCTCGAGACACAGGGTCAGGTAATCCCGTTGATCATGATCATCTTCCAGAATGCCGATTTGCATGTCGCTGCCTCCCCGCGTGGGTATCGCAAGCAGTCTACGCGTCTCTTGCGTGAGACCGCGTCACAATGGTTCACGTTTGGCAGGACGATGGCGACATATACTCGTGTTCATCCCCTCTCGCTGCTTCATGGCGCGGTGCCGCTGCTGGCCCGTGAATGGCGAGGATGAAACGAGACGGTGAACCTCCGGCCGTCATCCATGGTTGTCCATGACCCCTGGAGTCTTCCCATGCCGCTTCTCATTCTCCTGCGATGTCTCACCACGGCGTTACCCCGCATGCGCCACTGGCTTCTGTTGCTGACGCTGTCGTTTTGCCCCTTCGCCATGGCCCTGGAGGCTCCGCAGGGGCCGGTGGTGCTGCGCGTCACCGGGGATGTCACCCATGCCAACGCCGGAGGCGAGGCACATTTCGATCGCGCCATGCTCATGGCGCTGACGCAACGGGAAACCGTGACCACCACCCCCTGGCATGACGGCGAAGTGAGCTTCAGCGGTCCGCTCGGTTCGGCGCTGATGGAGGCGGTGGGCGTCGAGGATGGCACCATGCGTATCGTGGCGCTCAACGACTACGCCGCCACCGCGCCGGTGCAGGACTATTTCGATCATCCGGTGATACTGGCCATGGAAGTCGATGGCAAGCGACTGCGTGTGCGCGACAATGGTCCCATCTTCATCATCTACCCCTTCAGTGAGCAGCCGGATCTCCTCAACGAGGAAATCATGACCCGCTCTGTCTGGCAGGTGAAGCGAATCGACATCGAACGCTGAACCCGCCTCTCCTGCTCCGTTTCATGAGCGCTGCCAGGATGCTCGTGCATGAATCCACTCCGTTCTCTGCATTTCAGAACCGCCATCGCCATTGCCGCGACGTTGTTCTTCGTCTCGGCATTGGTGACTGGCGTTCTGGTCTATCAGCGTCAGCAGGCACTCGAGCACAAGCTGCGTGAGAATCTCATCTGGGCGGTCTATCAGTTCGACAGGGAAGTGCGCGAGCTGCGCATGGTGGTGGCCGAGGAGCAGAAGACCCCGACGCCGCCCGCCTTGATGGATGACAGCGAGCTGCTGTTGCGGCTCGACATCCTCTATAGCCGGGTGCAGCTGCTGCAGAGCGGCCAACTGGGCAGCATGCTGGCGGGGATGCCTGACCTGCATGCCCAGCTGATGGCCATGCTGCCCAGAATCGAGGTGCTGGACAGCGCCATCATGGACCTGGCAAGTCGTCAGGAGCGTGATGCGTCCCTCTATGTGCAGATACTCAGCCGGCTTGCCTCGCTTCAGGAGCAGACCGGCGAGCTGCTGCTCAACATCAATGCCGAGGCCGCTATCCAGCGCACCAAGGAGCGCTCGGAGCTCCTCAACCTGTATGCCCTCGCGCTGTCGCTGGTGCTGCTGATGACGTTGAGCGGCATCGTGCTGGTGGTCGCGCTGATCGTCGAGAGTCGCGGACGGGCCTACAAGACCCGCAAGCTGGAGGAGCGCACCCAGGAGCTGGATGGCATGGTGCAGCTGGCGCAGGCGGCCAGTCGAGCCAAGTCGGAATTCATGGCGATCATGAGCCATGAGATACGCACCCCGCTCAATGGCATGGTCGGCGTGTCGGACCTCATCGGCGAGGAAGTCTCGACCCGGCGTGGCCAGCAATACCTGACGATGCTGCGCCAGAGTGCCGAGAGCCTGCAGGCCGTCATCAATGATGTGCTGGATTATTCCAAGATCGAAGCCGGCAAGCTGGAGCTGGATCAGCGCTGCTTCTCGTTGCCCGAATTCCTCGATTCCCTGGCCGCGCATTACCATCGCCAGACAGGCAGTGCCGGCAAGGGATGCTCGCGCATCTTCCTCGAAGAGCGTGCCGATGACCTGCCTGTCTGGGTCAAGGGTGACGTCAATCGCCTGCGTCAGGTACTGACCAACCTGCTCAACAACGCCTTCAAGTTCTGTCCCCAGGGTACCATCCGGCTGAGGGCATCACTGGAAGACGGCGAGACGCTTCATTTCGAGGTTCACGACAGCGGTTGCGGGATCGCCGCCGACCAGGTGAGCCAGTTGTTTGCTCCCTTCACCCAGGTGGATACCTCGATTGCGCGTCGTCATGAAGGCACCGGGCTCGGGCTTGCCATCTGCAAGCGACTGGTGGAGGCGATGGGCGGCGAGATTGGCGTCGAGAGCCATCTCGGGCTCGGCAGTCGCTTCTGGTGCCGCGTGCCGCTGCCGGTATTGACCGCCGCCGAGGCTTGCCCGCAGCAGGCGGTGGGAGACACGCCCTTGCCCCATGCAAGCGTGCTGGTGGTGGAAGACAACGAGGTCAATCAGTCACTGGCGCGGGCCATGCTCGAGTATCTGGGGCAGCAGGTCACGGTGGTGGAAGACGGTGAACAGGCACTCGAATGGCTGGCGCAGGCTGGCAACGATGTCGATCTGGTGTTCATGGACATGCAGATGCCGGTACTGGATGGCGTCGAGACGACACGTCGCTGGCGTCAGCACGAGTCCGAGCAACCCGCCAGCGCTCGTCTGCCGATCATCGCGATGACCGCCAACGTGATGCAGGAGGATGCCCGCCGCTGCATCGAGGCTGGCATGCAGGGGGTGCTGCACAAGCCGTTCACGCGTGATGATCTGCATCGGGTGCTGCAACAGTATCTGGTCCAGGCCTCTGATTCGCATGAGCCTGATTCACAGCAGAAGGCGCTCGAGCCAGACAAGCCAGAGGACTCGGCTGGCGAGCCGTCTGCCGCCCTGCAGGCACCAGGCGATGATGGCGTCAGCCCGACAGCGGCTGATGATCAGGACGCGCAGATCGATGCTGCTCTGGCGTTCGATGTGGCAACTGACGACTCAGCCGCACGTGCTTTGCCCAATGCCGCGCCTTCCTTGCTGCAACACGCGACCTGTCAGGAGCTGCTCACGACCCTGAGTGGCGAGGCCTATTCACGACTGCTGAGCAATTACCTGACGCGACTCGAAGGACGCCTCGACGTGATGGTGACCTTGCTGAAGCAGATGGATCTCACCGAGCTCAAGCGTGAGGCGCATTCTCTGAAGGGGGCGTCAGCCTCGCTGGGATGCAGCGGCATAGCCAGTGGCGCCAAGGCGCTGGAGGAGGCCGTGATCAGCGAGGACCTTCCTGAGGTACACCAGCATGTCGCCACATTGCGCTCCTTGAGTGTGCCGACGCGGGATAGCCTTCTCGCAGAGGGCTATCTGTTCACCTGACGGTATTGGGACGTGATGGCGTGATAGACAGCTGACAGCATTCACTAGCGTCCCTCTGGTTCTCCCATCCCCGCCTTCTCTCGCTCTCTTCATCCTGGCCTTCACGATTCATCCTGGCTTTCACGACACAGACGCCACCCATGGTGACATGGGTGGCGTCTGTGTCGTGGGGGAGTTGCGGCATTCCTGCTGTCTGTGCTGCGCTGCGGGGGGACGCCAGTCTCCTCAATGGACAGCGGAGACGTGGCGCTGGCTGAGTGCATTGACGGCGCTGGGCGGGCAGCGGCTCCAGGCATTGAAGTCGCTGACGGGCATGGGGCGCGCGAACAGATAGCCCTGACCGATATTGCAGCGGGTATCGCAGAGGTAATCGCGCTGTTCCGCGGTCTCGATGCCTTCGCCGACCACGGCGAGATTCAGACGCTGGCCCAGCTCGACGATGGTACGCGTGATGGCGCGCGCTTCCGGGTGACTGTCGCTGCGCCCGACGAAGCATTGGTCGATCTTCAACTCGTCGAACGGCAGGTTGTAGAGCTGCATCATCGAGGAGAAACCGGTGCCGAAGTCATCCAGCGCCAGGCGATAGCCGCGGTCGCGAATGGCATTGAGCAGGTGACGAGCGTAGGTGAGGCAGTCGATCCCGCAGCTCTCCGTGAGTTCCAGCGTGATGGAGTGCGGATCGACATGATGCTGACTGGCCAGCGCATCCAGCGTCTTCAGCATGTCGCGGGTGCGCAGCAGCTGGGGCGACAGATTGAGCGCGAGGTCAAGGTGAAGGCCCTGGGACTGCCATTGGCCCTGCTGGCGGAAACCATGCTCGATGACCTGCCAGGTGAGTGCCTCGATACGGTTGCTGCGTTCCGCCAGGGCGATGAACTGGTTGGGCATGACCATGCCGCGTAGAGGATGCTGCCAGCGCACGAGAGCCTCCGCGCCGCTGAGCCGGCCACTGGCGAGGTCGATCTTGGGCTGGTAGACGAGGTGCAGCTGGCGCTCGGTCAGAGCATCATCCAGTTCATCGAGTGACAGCGGATTGCGTTGCTTGTCCAGCTCTGCCAGCAGCGAGGCCAGGTGCATGATGTCGAAGGGCTTGCCGAGCTGGCCCAGCATCTCCAGGCCGCTGCGCTTGCCCCTGGCGACCATCGCTTGCATGTCGTCGTTGTGACAGGCGCTCATCAGGATGATGCCCGCCTCGACATTGCGCTCGCGCAGATAGCCGAGCACATCATCGCCGGTGAAGTCGCCCAGTTCGTAGTCCACCAGGATGAGGTCCGTCTCCAGACAGGCGGGGTTGCAGGCGATGTCCTGTAGCCCTTCGCTCTGCGTGCAGTCGAAACCATGGGCGGAAAGCAGCCCGCTGATGAGTTCACGAAAATCCGGATCGTCGTCGATGATGAGTGCGTGTCGAGTCATGTAAGGCATCCTCAAGCGAGTGTCGGGAATACGCTCGCGCCGCTGTGCATGAAGTGTCTGCATGAGCAGTGCGCAGGCGAGCAGGTGATCCCAGATTAGCAATGCAGTTACATGATTCGCGGATATCGACACATTTGACGGCTTCTTTTTACATTCGAACTGTCAGGTCGATGGATAAGAGGGCGGGTAGTGTGAGCCGGCCAGGGAGAGGCCTCCAGGGTGAGCCAACCAGGAAGAGGCGGGGAGGGGGGAGTAAACAAGGAAGAGGCGGGTAGCTGGATAGAGGTCGCCACACGCTCGCGCAGCCCCGGGTTGCCTCCGGGGCCGCGCGAGCGTGTGTTACCTGAGGATGATGACGCCACCCCAGACTGGCGGGGTCAGCGCAGTCGATCGCAGTTGGGCTTCTCGCCGGCGGCGCGGGCCTGCTGATAGGTCGGCAGAGCGGTCTCGAGGCGCTCGTTGAGAGCCGCCATGCGCTGTTCGTCACTCGGGTGCGTCGACATCCACACCGGAGGTTGCGCGCCACCGGCAGCGTTCATGTTGGCCCACAGCTTGATGCTGGCGCGCGGGTCGAAGCCGGCTTCGGCCATCAGGTCCAGTCCCAGCAGGTCGGCCTCGGACTCGTGGGAGCGCGAGAACGGCTTGAGCACGCCATATTCCGCGCCCATGCCCAGCAGGCCCATGAGCTGATCGCCACCGGTACCTTCGAGGCCGGCCAGTGCCTGGGTCAGTGACAGCCCGGCGGAGGTCAGTGATTGGGTCGAGACACGTTCGTTGGCGTGGCGCGCCAGCACGTGGGCGATCTCGTGGCCGATGACCGTGGCCAGCTGGTCCTGATTCTCGGCGACCTCAAGCAACCCGGTGTTGACGCCGATGTAGCCGCCCGGCAGCGCGAAGGCATTGGCGGACTCATCCTCGAAGACCTTGACCTGCCAGCCGCTGATGCCATAGCTGGCGGGCACCTTGGCGGTCACCGCATCCGCCACGCAGCTGACGTAGGCATCCTGACGACCTTCCACCACCGGCAGCTCCTGCTGGTACTTGCTGAAGCTGGCTTCCCCCATCTTCTCCAGTTCCTGGTCCGAGTAGAGGGTCAGCTGGCTGCGGCCCAGCGGAGAGCTGGCGCAGGCACTCAGGGTGACGGACGCCGCAAGCGCCGCCAGCGGGAGCAGACGACGCAGGGCGCGGGGAGATGAGAGATCGAGCAATCCTGGCATTGGGGCCTCCTGGCTAGATGACGTGACAACCTTCGAGTGCACGGCAGGGCGATGCTGAACGTGCAATAAACGTGCAGACAGCATAACCGGATAGGCGCAGTGGTGCAGTCAGCGAAATGATACGTTGCTGAGATCACAGCATCGTCAGGCCAGGCGGCCCCGCTGGGCATGAGATACTGGGTTTGATCTGATGGGCCTGCCACGGCCCGGACCCCATGTATCTGACAGGGAATCACCATGTCGCCAGAGTTTGAACGCCGCCTCTCGCATCTGCTGGACCGACTCGAGCCGATGCTACCGCCGACGGCTGTCGAAGTGGACTGGACACGCGATGTCGCCGCCTTGTGGACCCGCCACCCCCTGGGAGGGCGCCTGACGCCGATCGCGCCGCGTGACGCCCTGACACTCGAGGACCTGCTCGGCATCGCACGCCAGAAGCGTGAGCTGCTGGCCAATACCCGCGCCTTCCTTGCGGGCAAGCCGGCCAACCACGCGCTGCTGTGGGGCGCCCGTGGCACCGGCAAGTCATCGCTGGTCCGCGCACTGCTCAATACCCTGGGCCGCGAGGGGCTGCGTCTGATCCAGATCGATCGTCACGACCTGCCGGCACTGCCGGCGCTGGTCGCCGAGCTGGCCCAGCAGCCGCATCGCTTCATCGTCTATTGCGATGACCTGTCCTTCGAGGGCAGCGATGACGCCTACAAGGCGCTCAAGAGCGTGCTGGATGGCACCCTGACCGGGCCGCCGGAGAACGTCCTGCTGTACGCCACCTCCAACCGTCGTCATCTGCTGCCGGAGCAGATGAGCGACAACCAGGCCACCCACATCGTCGATGGCGAGCTGCATCATGGCGATGCAGTGGAAGAGAAGATCTCGCTGTCGGACCGCTTCGGCCTGTGGCTGGCCTTCCATCCCTTCAATCAGGACGCCTATCTGGAGACCTGTCAGCACTGGGTGGAATGGCGTCTCGGCGCGGGCAGCTTCGATGAGGCCGCGCGTGGCGAGGCGCTGCGCTACGCCACCCAGCGCGGGGTGCGCAGCGGGCGTGCCGCCTGGCAGTTCGCCAATCTATGGGCGGGGCAGAAGACGCTGGAGGCGTGAGCCCGGTGCTTGACGCCCTTGAGATGATTGCGGCGCTTGAGGTGCTTGAAGCGTCAGTGCTCGCCCCATGAAAAAGCCGCCCCTGCAGTCATCTGCAGGGGCGGCTTTTTCATGGGGCAGGCTGGCGGATCAGATCCGCTGGCCTGCCATCACGCACGGGCACAGCTCACGCCATCAACGGCGCTGCTTGCGTTCCTTGCGAGCTTCCTTGGTGCGCGCCAGTGAACGCTCTTTCGCGCGTTCGCGGTCGTCAGCCCCCTGAGCGCCATCGAAGGGGTTGTCGCCGGAGCGGAACTCGAAGCGCATCGGCGTGCCCTTGACCTTGAGCACCTTGCGGAAGGTGTTGGTCAGGTAGCGCTTGTAGGCTTCCGGCAGACGGTTGGTCTGGTTGCCGTGCACTACGATCAGCGGCGGATTGGCGCCACCCTGGTGAGCCATGCGCAGCTTGATGCGACGGCCATTGACCATCGGCGGCTGGTGCGCCTGGGTGGCGTCCTGCAGCAGAGTGGTCAGACGCTTGGTCGACCAGCGGGCCACGGCGCTTTCGAAGGCGCGGTCGATGGACGGGTAGAGGTCACCCACCGCAGTGCCGTGCAGCGCGGAGATGAAGTGCAGGTCGGCGTAGTCGGCAAAGCCCAGACGACGCTTGATCTCGGAGCGCATCTTCTCCTTGGCTTCGCTTTCCAGGCCATCCCACTTGTTGACCACCAGCACCAGGGCGCGGCCGCTGGTCAGCACGAAGTCCAGCAGGTGCAGGTCCTGCTCGACCAGTCCCTGGCGGGCATCGAGCACCATCACGGCGACGTTGCACTTCTTGATCGCTTCCAGCGTCTTGATGATGGAGAACTTCTCCACCACTTCGCGCACGTTCTTGCGACGACGGATCCCGGCGGTATCGACCAGCAGGTAAGGCTTGCCACGACGCTCGAAGGGGATCTCCACGGCATCGGTGGTGGTGCCGGCCTGGTCATAGACGACCACGCGCTCCTCGCCCAGCAGGCGATTGACCAGCGTCGACTTGCCGACGTTCGGGCGACCGATGATGCCGATGCGCACGCCGCGATCATCCAGCTCCGGGTGCAGGTCCTCGTCTTCGCCTTCCTCGACTTCGGGGTAGGGCGAGAGCACCTCTTCCAGCAGCGTGGTGACGTTGCGGCCGTGCTCGGCGGCGATGGCGCGCGGGTCACCCAGACCCAGGGTCCAGAAGTCGGACTTGCCGATCTCCTCGTCCATGCCGTCGGTCTTGTTGACCACCAGCCAGGTCTTCTTCTGGTTGACGCGCAGGTGGTTGGCGATGGCCTCATCCGCCATGTTCAGACCGGCGCGCGCATCGACCATGAACAGCACGATGTCGGCTTCGTCGATGGCGGCCAGTGACTGGCCGGCCATCATCAGGTCGATGCCTTCCTCGTCACCGCTGATGCCGCCGGTGTCGATGACGGTGTAGGGCTTGCCGCCGACCTTGCCGGTGCCGTACTTGCGGTCACGGGTCAGGCCGGGGAAATCGGCGACCAGAGCATCACGGGTCTTGGTGAGGCGATTGAATAGCGTCGACTTGCCGACATTCGGGCGGCCGACCAGGGCGATCACGGGGTTCATGGAATCTCACAGCATTCGCAGGGATAGCATCGATGCCGGCCCCGTACGGTCTGCTTCGAACCATGATGGCTGGAAAGCACCTTGTGCAGGCAGGGCGATAGCGATGATATCGGACTTGGGGCACTGGATGACGACGCAGGCGTCGCATGCATCCAGTATGGTCCGCCGACAGGGGGGTAGCACTGTCGGCGGAAAGATCTCGTGGCTGAATCAATGGCTGCGTCGTGCGGCAGGCCTGATCAGCGGGGGCAGCATTCTAGCATTGACAGGGAGTTGCTACCAATGGCGCATTACGACAACGGCAGCCAGATGGCTGCCGTTGTCTTGACGAGGGCTGAACGAGGCGCATGTCAGATTGCAGGGCAGGCTGACGTGCGCGCTCGATCAGTGGCTTACGGCGCTTCGAGATCCAGCGCCGTCAGCTCGCCATCGTTGGTGTAGACGTAGATGCGCTTGCCTTCGGTCAGCGGGGTGATGCTGATGCCATCGCCCCCCACGTCATAGCGGCCGGCCATCTCGCCGCTCTGGGCGTCGATCAGGTGCACATAGCCTTCGTAGTCACCGACCACCAGCTTGCCATCGACGAAGGCCGGAGAGGTCAGCCAGCGGCCTTCCAGGTCTTCGGACTTCCACAGCACGTTGCCCGTGTTGGCATCCATCGCCAGCACATGGCTGGCATTGTCGATGCTGAACAGGTAGTCGCCGACCACGATGGGCGTCAGATAGCTGGAGGACGGCTTGTCCCAGAGCGGCTCGCCGTTGCGGGCGTCCAGCGCGATCAGGCGACCGTTGTAGCTGGTGACGAACAGGCGACCATCCTGGGTCAGCACCGGCTGGCCATCGAGATCGACCAGCTGGTCCACCTCGGTACGCCCGGCCGGCACGGCAACGCGCAGGTCCCACAGTTCCTGACCTGAGCGGTTGTCGAGCGTGACCAGCTTGCCGTTGGCGAAGCCCGCGAAGGTGACCGGCTGGATGACGCGCGGCGCGCCGGTGCCACGCAGCGTCAGGGCCGGAATCGTGGCCGAGTAGGCCCACTGCTCTTCGCCAGTGAAGCGATCAAGCGCGGTCACGGTGCCATCGACGCTCTGCACCACGACCAGCTCGTCGTTGTACTGCGGCGCGGCCAGCACTTCACTGGAGACACGCGTGCTCCATTCGATGCTGCCATCTTCCTGGCTGACGGCGCTGACCTTGCCATCGCGCGTACCGACGTACAGGCGAGAGGCATCGGCATTCAGTGCGCTGGTGATGCCAGCCGGCAACCGTGTCTGCCAGATGTCGTCGCCACTGTCGGCAGCGAGGGCTTCCAGCTCACCGCCTTCGGCACCGACGAACAGCTTGTCGTTGGCGAAGATCGGTGACAGCGGATAGTGGGCACGGCCAAGGCCATTGCCCACCGATTCGCTCCAGACGGAATCCAGCGCGACCTGGCGATCGAAATCGACCAGTTCCTTGGGCGCATATTCCGGTTGGGCACTGCTGGCACAGCCGGCCAGCAGACTCATGGCCAGCAGCGAGGCCGGTACGCTCAGACGACGAGTGACGCTCATGAAGAAGACTCCGCAGCCAGATCGGCGAGTTTCAGGTCGAGACCGTAGACCGGCTGACCACTTTCCTGCGACAGGGTGCTGGCCTGCTGATAGGCGGCGATGGCCTCATCACGCTTGTCCTGTGCGGCCAGGGCATCGCCACGCACCGCAGCCGCCTGCGCTGCCAGCGGCGCCGGCGGGCTCTTGAGCAGGGCGAGTGCCGCGTCGTTGTCGCCGCGCTCGACATTGATGCGTGCCAGACGCAGGCTGGCCAGCCCCTGCAGGTAGCTGTCATCGCTGTTGTCGATCACGCTCTGCAGCGCCGTGGCGGCTGCGTCGAGATCGTTGGCCTTGACCGACATGCTGGCATCCAGCAGGTGCGCCATCTGGGTGTAGAGGCTGTCGCCGTGCTCACTTTCCAGTTCGCCGATCAGCGTACGCGCCTGCTTGACGCCGGCGTCTTCCAGCTTGGGCTGGCTGACGAGGCTGATCAGTTGCTGGTAACGCACGGAGGCCGCTTCGGACTGGCTGGCTTCATAGTTCTGCCAGGCCTTGAAGGCAAAGACACCGGCGCCGGCCAGTACGACACCGGCAATCAGTGACTTGCCGTTCTCGCTCCACCAACGCTTGATGGCTTCAAGCTGTTCTTCTTCGCTTCTGAGCTCTTCCGCCACGGGCGGTCTCCTTGACCTGGCCGGCATGCCGGCACTTGCATTCGTGAGGCGGAGAGCTGGCTCTCCGCCCGATATTCATTGGCCGTCTCAGGCGCCGAAGACGCTGTCGAGACGTTCGCCCAGCGCACGCTGGTTCAGCGTTTCCTGGTCGCGTTCCTCGCGCAGGAACTTGAGCGCCACCGTGCCTTCGATGACTTCATTCTCACCGAGAATCAGCGCGATGCGAGCACCGCTCTTGTCGGCCTTCTTCATCTGGCTCTTGAAGCTGCCGCCACCGCAATGCAGCACCAGACGCAGATTGGGCAGGGCGGTGCGCAGCTCTTCGGCCAGACGCATGGCTTCGCCTTCGGCCTGCTCGCCCATCGACATCAGGTAGACATCGACGGTCTCGCGGACGTCCTGCGGTACCAGTTCCAGCGTCTCGAGCAACAGGATGAGGCGCTCGACGCCCATCGCGAAGCCGACCGCCGGCACCGGCTTGCCGCCCAGCTGTTCGAACAGGCTGTCGTAGCGGCCGCCGGCACACACGGTGCCCTGGCTGCCCAGCGCGGTGGTGGTCCATTCGAACACACTGCGCGAGTAGTAATCGAGGCCACGCACCAGGCGCGGGTTGATGACGTACTCGATGCCGGCGGCGTCGAGACGTGCCTTGAGGCCCTCGAAGTGCACGCGGGATTCTTCATCCAGGTGGTCCCCCAGACGCGGTGCGGCGTCGACGACGGCGGCCATGTCCGGGTTCTTGGTGTCGAGGATGCGCAGCGGGTTGCTGTGCAGACGACGTTTGGAGTCTTCGTCGAGGACATCCAGGTGCTGTTCGAAGTATTCGACCAGCAGGTCACGATAGGCAGCACGCGCCTCGAGGCTACCCAGCGAGTTGAGCTCGAGCGTGACGTGTTCCAGCAGGCCCAGCTGGCGCCACAGACGTGCTGAGATCAGGATCATCTCGGCATCGATGTCCGGGCCTTCCATGCCGTAGGCTTCGACGCCCACCTGATGGAACTGACGATAACGGCCCTTCTGCGGGCGCTCGTGGCGGAACATCGGGCCGGTGTACCACAGACGCTGGATCTGGTTGTGGACCAGGCCATTCTCCATCGCCATGCGCACGCAGCTGGCGGTGCCTTCCGGACGCAGGGTCAGGCTGTCGCCGTTACGGTCGTCGAAGGTGTACATCTCCTTCTCGACGATGTCGGTGACTTCGCCGATGGAGCGCTTGAACAGCGCGGTCTGCTCGACGATGGGGGTGCGGATCTCGCGATAGCCGTACTGGCCCATCAGCGCTTCCACCTGGTGCTCGAAGTATTGCCATACCGGTGACTGGTCCGGCAGCAGGTCGTTCATGCCACGAATGGCCTGGATCTTGGTACTCAACGTTCTCTCCTGAATCCTTGCGCGTCTCCCCACGGCGCTCGCATGACGTCATGCAGGCGGGTGGGGAGACGAAGGCGCGTCAATCATGACGCGCAAGCCAGCCGAGACAAGCTCAGCTCTGGCGGATGATAGTGTCGGCCTCACGGGCCTCTTTTTCCGCGACCTTGTCACGGATGAGTCGCTCAAGATCGTCAACCAGGGTGTCATTGGTCAACTTGCTGGCCGGCTTGCCGTCCAGGTAGACCAGGTTGGCGGGGCTGCCGCCGGTCAGACCGACATCGGTCTCCTTGGCTTCGCCGGGGCCATTGACGACACAGCCGATGACCGAGACGTTCAGCGGCGTCATCACGTCTTCAAGACGTGTCTCCAGCTCGTTCATGGTCTTGATGACGTCGAAATTCTGACGCGAGCAGCTGGGACAGGCAATGAAGTTGATGCCCTTGGCGCGCAGCTTGAGGCTCTTGAGCATGTCGAAGCCGACCTTGATCTCCTCGACCGGGTCCGCTGCCAGCGACACGCGGATGGTGTCACCGATGCCGTCCATCAGCAGCATGCCCAGGCCGATGGAAGACTTGACGGTGCCCGAGCGCAGGCCGCCCGCTTCGGTGATGCCCAGGTGCAGCGGCTGTTCGATGCGCGCTGCCAGGTCACGATAGGCGGCGACGGCCATGAACACGTCGCTGGCCTTGACGCTGACCTTGAAGTCCTGGAAATCGAGGCGATCCAGATGGTCGATGTGACGCATGGCAGATTCGACCAGCGCCGCCGGCGTCGGTTCGCCGTATTTCTTCTGCAGGTCCTTTTCCAGCGAGCCTGCGTTGACGCCGATGCGGATCGGGATGCCGTTGTCGCGGGCGGCGCTGACCACGGCGCGCACGCGGTCTTCACGACCGATGTTGCCCGGGTTGATGCGCAGGCAGTCGACGCCAAGTTCCGCCACACGCAGGGCGATCTTGTAATCGAAGTGGATATCGGCCACCAGCGGGATGTTGCTCTGCTGCTTGATGCGACCGAAGGCTTCGGCGGCATCCATGTCCGGCACGCTGACACGCACGATATCGGCACCGGCATCCTCGAGGCGCTTGATCTGCGCGACGGTGGCGGCGACATCGTTGGTGTCGGTGTTGGTCATGCTCTGCACGGAAATCGGTGCATCGCCGCCGACGGCCACATTGCCGACATGAATCTTGCGCGAGACGCGGCGCTTGATGGGGGAGTGACTATGCATGGGATTCCGGATCATTCACCGAGTGTGAGTTTGGCGACACTGCCGCGCGTGACGCGCGTGAGGTCGACCGCTTCATTCATGTAACGCAATTCGACGCCAGAGGCATTGCCGATGGTCAGCGTGAAGGGCGGCTTGCCTTCCAGCGTCGTGCTGGTGCCGGCCTCGTTGTTGCCGCGCAGCAGGCGCTTGCCATCGGCATCACGAATGTCGGTCCAGGAATTGATGTTGAACGTCAATTCGAGCTTGCGCGGGTCTGCCGCCGGCGCAGCATCCTCTGCTGCGCTCTCTTGTGTGGTGTCGGCACTGGCATCGGCGACAGCACTCACGTCAGCGGCGCTATCCGTGGCAGCGCCAGACGCTGACGTGCCAGCCTCTGCAGCGCCCGGCGCGGCCGCGGTTGCACCTGTATCGAGCGCGTCAGCACTCTGCGCTGTCGCCTCGGAAGATGCTGCTGTCTCGACGGCAGATGCATCACCGGTGGCGGTAGCAGTGGAGGACGGTGCCGCTTCACTGGCAGAGGACTGTGAGAGCGAAAGCTCGATGGAGCCATCGGCGTTCACGACCGGTGCGGCGTTGTCCGCATCGCTGCCACCTTCGAGGGCGGAGGTTTCCGCCGGCGAGGTGCGGCCATAGTCGCCACTCTGCCACCACACATAGCTGAGACCGATCAGACCGGCGATGACCAGCAGGCTGACGAGGCGGAACAGGTACTTGCCCATCTTGCCCGGCGGGCGCACCGACGGCGTGGAACTGGGAGTGTAGCGCTCGGCTTCGGTGGTGCCGAACTGGGCATTGTACTGCCCGACGATGGCCTTCTCGTCCATGCCCAGCAGGCGGGCATAGGCACGCAGATAGCCGCGACGGTACGCGGCGATGGGAATCTGGTCGTAGTGGTCGCGTTCCAGGTCATCGACCAGGCTGGGGCGCAGGTTGAGCTGTGTCGCCACCTCATCACGCGACAACCCCTGATGCTCGCGCTCCAGCTTGAGGCGCGTGCCAGGCAGTGCATCACTGGCGTGCTGATCAGGGGCGGGTTGATGTTCGCTCATGGCGCATCCTTGTAAGGAAAAACTGTCTACCGAGCGCACATCCGGGCGCTCTTCCGGTACTGCGGGAAACTGCTCCTGACACTGATGCTGGAGCATGCTGACTGATGCTGTCGCGCGATTGGCCGGGTGCTGCACGACTCGTTGATCATCATGCGAGTGAGCAGCGTGAAAAGCGATGACCCCCATGCCAATCGATGCGCACGAACACACGTTCGTCCGCGTCGGCACTATACCAAGCCCGCGCCGAGATTTTCACCGGCATTTCGGTCTTCTCGGTCCTGCTTGCAGCGACCCCGCTCATGAGGTGGCGCCATCAGCGGCGTCGTTGCGCCTCGCTCAGGGAGTGCGAATCACCGCGCGACCGGATTCCCGTGTCATGACCTGCTCCAGCTGACGGCTGTAGAGATCTGCCAGACGGCTGTCGCCGCGAGCCGTGGCCACATCGACGGCCAGGGCGAGACTGTCGCTATCGGTGCCTGCCAGACGGAAGTAGCGGCTCAGCGCCGACTGGGCGGCGTCATTGTCGCCGGCGTCATGCGACATGCGTGCCACCGCCAACCAGGCCTCTGACTCACGCGGGTTGATCTTGACGGCACGCTCGAAACTCTTCGCGGCCTCGCTGGTCTTGCCCAGCTGCAACTGACAGCGGCCCAGATTGGTATAGAGCTGGCCACGATTATCGTAGGTCAGGTCTTCTGCCGCGATCTCGAGCTGCCGGCAGGCCTCGATGTATTCACCGCGAGAGTAGAGAAAGGCCGCGTAGTTGTTGCGCGCACGGGTAAAGGACGGGTCGCTGGAAATGGCCTGATTGAAATAGTCATCGGCGAGCACGTTCTCACCCTGGCGCTGATAGATCATCGCCAGCCCGGCCTTGGCCTCGGCATTGCTGCTCTGCAGCTTGAGTGCCTTCTGGAAGGCGCTGTCGGCACGTTGCAGCTGATTACGACCCAGATAGGCCTCTCCGAGTTCCACGTAGGCGTTCGAGGCCTTGTTGTCATCCGGCGGGGCGTAGGGGTCGTTGGTTTCCACGCGTGTCGCGCAGCCTGCGAGGGTCAGGCCGGCAAACCCGAGGCACAGCAGCAGGGCTCTGGTGCGGCGAGTGATGCCGCGAGCAGCGGTGCGGGTGTGGGAATCATGCTGGCAGGGGCCCTGTGCGACAGTGCCATGGGCGACAGAGTCATAGGCGACAGGGTCATGCTCATTGGTGCGATGACGGGGCAGACGACTCGGCATGCAATCCTCGCGTGAATGAAGGCTCATGATGTGCCTGCGGGCGAGGGTCGCGGCAGGCAACAAAAGCGCCCCCATCAAAGCGCCGCACCTGCCACAAGTCAAGGTGGCAGGGCGGCGCATGGCTATGGCGATAGCGTCAGGTCAGGGCTGGCAGCCGCTCAGTCGGCGTCGAGCTGGATGGCGTTGATGTAACGCTCGGCGCGACGGGTGCGGTCCTTGACCTGACCGACCAGCTGGCCACAGGCGGCGTCGATGTCATCGCCACGGGTCGCGCGCACCGGTGCGGTGTAGCCCAGCTCATAGAGACGCTGCTGGAAGCGCATCACCTGGTTGCGTGACGGCTTCTCGTAACCGGAATGCGGGAACGGGTTGAACGGGATCAGGTTGATCTTGCACGGCAGCTCGTCGAGCAGCGCGGCCAGTTCCTCGGCGTGCTGGATCTGGTCGTTGACGTCCTTGATCAGGGTGTACTCGATGGTGACGATACGTGCGTCGTCACACTTGGCCAGGTAGCGATGGCAGGAGTCGAGCAGCGCGCGGATGTTCCACTTGCGGTTGATCGGCACCAGCACGTTGCGCAGTTCATCGTTGGCCGCGTGCAGCGAGATCGCCAGGCTGACGTCCATCTCGTCGCCGAGCTGGTCCAGCTTGGGCACCACACCGGAGGTGGAGAGGGTGACGCGACGCTTGGACAGGCCATAGGCGTTGTCGTCCAGCATCAGCTTCATCGCCGGCACGACGTTGTCGTAGTTCATCAGCGGCTCGCCCATGCCCATCATCACCACGTTGGTGACCGGACGCTTGCGGGTGTCCTTGCGGTCTTCGGCGCCACGGGTGGCGACCCACACCTGGCCGATGATCTCGGCGGCGGTCAGGTCACGCTCGAAGCCCTGCTTGCCGGTGGAGCAGAAGCTGCAGTCCAGCGAGCAACCGACCTGGGAAGACACGCACAGGGTGCGACGGTTGCCGTTCTCGGACGGGATCAGCACGGTCTCGACATAGCTGCCATCGCTGACTTCCAGCACCCACTTGCGGGTGCCGTCCTTGGACTCGCCTTCATAGACGATGCCCGGCGCACGGATCTCGGCGACCTGCTTGAGGCGTTCGCGCAGCGGCTTGGCGAGGTTGGTCATCTCGTCGAAGCTGTCGACGCCTTCCTGGTGAATCCATTTCATCACCTGGGTGGCGCGGAATTTCTTCTCGCCGATGCTCTCGAAGAAGGCTTCCATCGCCGGGCGCGGCAGGCCCAGCAGGTTGGTGAGCTTGACGGCGGCAGGGGCCGCGGCATCGGTGGCAGTTGCAGTGGTATCAGTCATGGTATGGGCCGGTCGTGTCAGGGATGGGCAGGCGTCATACAAAGGATAGACGTCTGCAGGGCGACGCTGTCAGCGGAGGTGGCGATGGTTCGCAGACCTCAAGAGGCTCTCGTCATCAGCGCAGTGCGCGTGGGCGTCACATGGCGTGGGGAGAGGGCGCTGCAGCGGCTTTCAGAAAAGCGTATCGGACCTGCTCAAGCGTCGAATCTGCTTCAGGGGGTGCATGCTGTCGCGCGACGCTTCAGCACGTCCGATACCACGACGGCCCCGCCTCGCAGGCAGGGCCGTCGTGTCATGCACGGCTGGGAGACGCGTGCCCCGAAGGGCCGGGCTTCTCAGTCGTACAAGGCGAAATCAACCGCGCGGGCAGATTTCGTTGTCGCCGAAGAAGTAGGCGATTTCGCGAGCAGCAGATTCCGGCGCGTCAGAACCGTGAACGGCGTTGGCGTCGATGGAAGTGGCGAAGTCTGCACGGATGGTGCCGGCTTCTGCTTCCTTCGGGTTGGTAGCGCCCATCAGGTCGCGGTTCTTGGTGATGGCGTCTTCGCCTTCCAGCACCTGGATCATGACCGGGCCGGAAGTCATGAAGCCGACCAGCTCACCGAAGAAGCCACGTTCGCTGTGCTCAGCGTAGAAGCCTTCGGCCTGTTCCTTGGACAGGTGAACCATCTTGGAAGCGACGATCTGCAGACCGGCCTTCTCGAAGCGGGAGTAGATTTCGCCGATCACGTTCTTGGCAACGGCATCCGGCTTGATGATGGACAGAGTACGCTGAGTCATGGTGAATCTCCTGAGACAAGCTTTGAAGAGCCGCACGGCAGATGCCGAACGGCGGAAAACGGGCTCTGTCGGCATGCGCGCGACAAAAGTGGGCGGCATTATAGCGGCAAGTGCCACCGGCTGCATCCATCATGCCTGAGTCGCATGACGCACAGATGGCAAGCGCCTCGTCGGCATGGGCTGGCGAGGCGCTGAGGGTCGGCTTGGACGTTGAGCCTGGTCTACACGCTGAAGCCAGTCTCAGACGCTGAAGCCTGGCCTAGACGCTGAAGCTCTCGCCACAACCACACTCGTCCTTGACGTTGGGGTTGTTGAAGCGGAAGTAGCGGTTCAGGCCGTCCTTGACGTAGTCCACTTCGGAACCGTCGAGCACGGTGAGGGCTTCGGTGTCGACATAGACGGTGGCGCCGTGATCGACGAAGACGGCGTCTTCCTCGTTGACCTCGTCAGCGAAGTCGAGCACGTAGCTGTAGCCGGAGCAGCCGCTGGGCTTGACCGAGACACGCAGGCCAAGGCCGTGGCCGCGCTCGGCCAGCACGACGCGGATCTGGTCGGCGGCGGAGGAGGAAATCGACAGATGTGCCATGAGCAGTCTCCCGGGTCAGGCGCGCAGCGACGTCAGGGCATGCCTGAGTTCGCCGAGCGCGGATTCGATGTCGGCAGCGGTGGTGAAACGACCGAAGCTGAAGCGCAGTGATGCCAGCGCCAGCGGACGGGGCACCCCGATGCCGGTGAGGACGAACGACGGTTCGACACTGGCGGAATTGCAGGCCGAGCCGGTGGAAATCGCGATGCCGCGCAGCGCCATCAGCATCGCCTCGCCATCCACGCCCTCGAAGGCGAGATTGACGATGTTGGGCGCGCTGACCTCTATATCGGTATTGAAGTGCACGCCTTCAAGGCCGGCAAGCCCGGCGACGAACTGATCACGCAGCGCGACGAGGTGCTGGTGATCGGCGTCGAACTGGTCGGCGCTCAGGCGGTAGGCCTCGCCCATGCCGACGATCTGATGGGTCGGCAAGGTGCCGGAACGCATGCCGCGCTCATGGCCACCGCCGTGGATCAGGGCATCGACCTTGATCTGCGGCTGGCGACGCACGTACAGCGCGCCGATGCCCTTGGGGCCGTAGGCCTTGTGGGCGGACAGTGACAGCATGTCGATGGGCTGACGGCTGACATCGATCTGCACCTTGCCGGGGGCCTGGGCGGCATCGACATGGAAGGCCGCGCCATGCGAGTGGGCGATGTCGCCCAGCGCATCCAGGTCATTCAGGCTGCCCAGCTCGTTGTTCACCGCCATCAGCGATACCAGGATGGTGTCGCTGCGCAGGGCACCGCGCAGGCTGTCCGGGCTGATGCGCCCGTCAGGCTGCGGCGCAATGCGCGTCACCTCGAAGCCTTCCGCTTCCAGCGCACTGGCGGTATCCAGAATCGCCTTGTGCTCGATGGTCGAGGTGATCAGATGGCGGCCACGCGCGGCATTGGCACGCATGTAGCCGGTCAGCGCCAGGTTGTCGGCTTCGGTGGCACCGCTGGTCCAGACGATCTCACGCGGGTCGGCACCGATCAGCTCGGCGACCTGACGACGCGCGCCCTCGACGGCCTGCTCGGCCAGCCAGCCCGGCATATGACTGCGCGAGGCCGGGTTGGCGAAGGTGCCGTCCTGCGTCAGGTGACGCATCATCAGCTCGGCGACGCGTGGGTCGACGGGCGTGGTGGCGGCATAGTCAAGGTAGATCGGCTGGGACATGGTGACTTCCTGAAGACACGACAGACAGTGATGACGGTGAACGTGATGAAGGCGATCTCGAAGGCGATGGGGCGCGGCGAGCATCGCCTCGGCTGGCCGTGCTCAGCCTGGCTGGCAAACGCCGCTCAGCTGCCTTGCATGACGGTGATCGGTGTCGGCTCGCACGCCTTGCGCTGACGACTGGCTATCTGGCGAATCTCTTCGCGCGCGACCAGGTCGGCCAGGCTGATGCCGTCGAGAAAGCCGTGGATCTCGTCGGACAGATCACACCACAGATGGTGCGTCAGGCAGGTGTCACCGGCCTGACAGTCCGACATTCCCTGACAGCGTGTGGCATCGACTGACTCGTTGACGGCGTCGATGATGCACGCCACCGAGGTGGTCTCGAGTTCGGTATCCAGCAGATAACCGCCACCGGGGCCACGCACGCTCTTGACCAGACCTGCACGCCGCAGACGTGCAAACAGTTGCTCCAGATACGACAGCGAGATGCCCTGGCGTACGGAAATATCGGCCAGACAGGTCGGGCCGCAACTGGCATGCAGGGCCAGATCGAGCATCGCGGTGACGGCGTAGCGTCCCTTGGTGGTCAGGCGCATGACAGAGTCCGTGAGCAGATGGAGCCTGCGACGTTGAGGACGAGGCCGGGCGTAGTCGCCGCCTCTGGCGAGACGGCGTATCAATGCGCCCCATTATGGTGGGGTGGTCTGGCGGGGTCAATCCCGACTGAATTGGTCAACTTTAGCCATGCTGACGTTCGGCGGGCTCCTGCGTATCGCTTGCCTGCTCGGTCGGCGGCTGCTCAGTCGGTGCCTGCTGGGGCGAGGTCTGCTCGGAACTGGAGGCTGCCCGGGCCTTGGGTGAGGTGCTGCCCTGGGCTGCGGCCACGTCAGCGACGGTCGTCTCGCCACCGCAGGGCCCCAGTTCATCGATCAGCTGGGCGAAGTCGGCATCATCGAGCTCGGGCAGGCGCCCGGCGCGATAGCTGGCATCCAGCTTGCGCAGCGTGCCGCACATCTGTTCGATGCGCTTGTCCACGGCATGCATGTGATCGAGCATCGCGTGCATGGAACGCGCGACCGGATCGGGCATGTCCTGGCCCATGCCGTAGGCATCGAAGCCGAACTTCTCCTTCATGGCCTCGCGGCTTTCCGGGTCGACTGATGGCTCCTCCGCCACATCCGGCTCGGCACGCTTGACGATCTTGCCGGGAATGCCGACGACGGTGGCGCCGGCAGGCACTTCACGCGTGACCACGGCATTGGAGCCGACCTTGGCGCCGGCACCAACGGTGAACGGGCCGAGAATCTTGGCGCCGGCACCGACGATGACACCGTCGCCGAGGGTCGGGTGGCGCTTGCCGGCGTTCCAGGTGGTGCCGCCGAGAGTGACGCCGTGATAGAGGGTCACGTCATCGCCGATCAGGGCGGTCTCGCCGATCACGACGCCCATGCCGTGGTCGATGAAGAAGCGCCGACCGATGGTGGCACCCGGGTGGATCTCGATGCCGGTCAGCCAGCGCATCAGGGTCGAGCCGGTGCGCGCCAGCCATTTGGCGTTGTGACGCCATAGCCAGTGATTGATGCGATGGGCCACCAGCGCATGCAGGCCCGGATAGTTGGTCAGGACTTCAAAGAAGTTGCGTGCCGCCGGATCACGGGCAAACACGCTATCGATGTCTTCACGCAGTCGAGTGAACATGGCGTGTCCTCAGGAAGTGCGGTTGGCCGTGTCGGCTTGTGCCAGGCGAACCTGCTTGTCCACCGCGGAAAGAATGCCGCGCAGAATGTTGATTTCCATGCTGTCCGGACGCGCGCGCAGATAGAGGCGACGCAGGCGTGCCATCAGCTGGCGCGGCTGTTCCGGATCGAGGAAGTCGACGCTGATCAATGTCTTCTCGAGATGCTCGAACAGGCGCTCGAGGTCGGCATGGCTGGCCAGCGGGCTGTCCCAGTCGATACCGAACGGCTGGTCATCCTCGGCACGCGGCGTCTCGCCGGCGGCTTCCTGGTCGGCCAGCCACGCCTGGCGGCACTCATAGGCCAGCACCTGCACCGCCGCGGCCAGATTCAGCGAGCTGAAATCCGGATTGGTCGGGATGTGCACGTGGCGGTGGCAGCGCTGCAGCTCTTCATTGGAGAGCCCGGAATCCTCGCGGCCGAAGACGATGGCCACGCGGGCATCCGGCAGGCGGGCTTCATCGGCCAGGGTGGCACCGAAGGCGCGCGGCGTGATCATCGGCCACGGCAGGTTGCGCGAACGTGCGCTGCAGCCGACCACCAGGCTGCAATCCGCCACGGCCTCTTCCAGCGTCTCGTGCACCGAGGCGCTGGCGACGAGTGCATCGGCACCCGAGGCGCGTGAGGCGGATTCCTGGCATTGCACCTGACATCGCGGCGCGACCAGTGCGAGATCGGCCAGGCCCATATTGAGCATGGCGCGGGCTGCACCACCAATGTTGCCGGGATGGCTGGTGCCAATCAGGACAATGCGCAGACGTTCAAGCATGAGGACTTCCAGGATAGCAATTGAAGGGCGGGTCGGCCGACGCGGCTGGCGCAGTGCGTGATCCGCATACGCAGACTCAGCGATAAATCGCGCGTCAGGACCCGATATCCTAGCATGAAGCCGCGTCAGGGAGCAGTTTCCCGCCGGTGTTGAGGCCAAGAGCGGCGCGAGGGAGGCGCACGTGGGCAGGGCGCAAGCAGGCGACGCGCAGGCAGAGGGTGGCCGCAGGCAATGGCAGCTCGAGCCGAGCTCTGATAGACTACGCCGTCCCGTCATGTCGCAACATGTGTTCGCCCTCGCTGGCGCCGCGTGCTGTGGCGGCTGGCAGCCTGCATACATTGCACTATGCAGCGCGCCCCGCGCCGTATCAGGATTCCTGTACGGGCTACATGAGCGCCTGATCTGATTGCACCCAGTTTCGCTCGATCCGTGTTGCGCCGCGTTGAAGTCTCACGCGCCGTGGCACCCGTTCTTTAACAGCTCCCGACTCGTCAAGGCCTTGATCATGCATCCGATGGTCCAATTTGCGCTGCGTGCTGCACGCGGTGCCGCAGAGCAGTTCGTCCGTGCTCGTGAACGTATCGAAGTCGCCCGTGGCGACAACGATCTCGACACCTTCATTGCAGACACTGCACGTCGCGCCGAAGCGCACATCGTGCGTCAGCTGGAGCGCGGTTATCCGCAACACGGTCTCTCCGGCCGTTATACCGACCATCGCGATGGTGAAGGTCAGGGCTCTGACTACCACTGGCGCATCGAGCCGGTGCACGGTTATTCCAACCTGGCATCCGCGGCCTCCGGCTTCGCGCTGTCCGTGGTCTGCCTGTTCAAGGGCCGTGCCGAGCACGCCGTGGTCATCGCACCGTTCACTGACGAAGAGTACATCGTCAGCCGCGGTCGTGGCGCCCAGCACTCCGGTCACCGTATCCGCGTGACCAACGCCACCTCCATCGAAGGTGCGCGTCTGGCGATGGGCCTGCCGGAAAGCTGGCAGCGTCCGCGTCACCTGCCGACCTACCTCTCCATCGTTCAGCAGGTCGGCCCGCAGGTCGAGATGCTGCGCACCAGCGGCTGTGCGCTGCTGGACGTGCTCGAGCTGGCCTCCGGCCGCGTCGATGCCGTCTATGTGCTGGGTCTGGATGCCGGTGACAGCGAGATCGTCAGCCTGTTCCTGAAGGAATGTGGCGCGCTGGCAGGCAGTGCCGACGGCACTCCGGTCGTGGTTGCTGAAGGCACCCTGATGGCCGCTGGCGCACGTCTGTACAAGGCGCTGGCGCAGACCATGCAGCCGCACCTGTAAGGCCCTGCAAGACGACGTGACCTGACAGCCCTCTGGGGCAGTCTGGAGAACGAAAAAAACCCCACCTCGCATGAGGTGGGGTTTTTTTTGTGCCTGGCGATCCGTGCCGGGCTTAACGAGCGGAGGCGCTTACGGCGCGCCGTCCTCGAACTGCTCCTTGGGCGGGGGGATCAGATCCACACGCTTCAGGCCGACCACCAGCAGCAGCGCCGCTGCCACGTAGATGGATGAGAAGGTCCCCGCGACCACACCGATGATCAGTGCGATGGCGAAGTTGTGGATCATGTCACCGCCGAGGAAGAACAGCGCCAGCAACACCAGCAAGGTGGTGCCGGAGGTGGACAGCGTGCGTGACAGCGTCGCGTTGATGGCGTCATTGAAGATCGACGGCATGTCATCGGTACGCGATTTGCGGATGTTCTCGCGAATGCGGTCGTAGACGATGATGGTGTCGTTCAATGAGTAGCCGATCACGGCCAGCACCGCGGCCAGTACCGTCAGGTCGAAGTCGAGTCCGAACAAGGCGAAGATGCCCAGCAGGATGATGACGTCGTGACCCAGCGAGATGAGTGCGCCGAGGGCGAACTTGTACTGGAAGCGGAAGGCCACATAGACCATTACCACGGCCAGGGCGAGCAGCATGCCGAGACCGGACTGGTCACGCAGCTGATCACCGACCTGAGCACCGACGAACTCGGCGCGGATCAGGTTGACGCTGTCACCGGTGGCCTGCAGGTGCGCCACGATGTCATTGCCGATGCCGGCTTCGAAGCTCTGCTGCAGACGCACCAGAATCTCGTTGCTGGCACCGAAGGTCTGGACCGAGACATCCTTGTAGCCGGCGGCTTCGAGTGTCTGGCGCACGCTGTCCAGTGCCGGTGCCGCCTGGTATTTCACTTCCACCAGGGTGCCGCCGGTAAAGTCGAGGCCCAGGTTCAGGCCATGAATCACAAGGGCGCCAATGGCCACGATCGTCAGCACGATGGAGACGATGAAGGCCGCGCGCCGCTTGCTCATGAAGTCAAACTGTCGCATCACGATGGCCCCTCAGATCCAGAGTTTCTTGAGTGTCTTGCCGCCAATGGCAAGATTGATGATGCCGCGCGAGACCATGATCGCCGTGAACATCGACGTCAGGATGCCGATGGACAGCGTCACCGCGAAGCCCTTGACCGGGCCACTGCCGATGGAGAACAGGATCACCGCGACCAGCAGGGTGGTGATGTTGGCATCGACGATGGAGGTGAAGGCGCGCTCGAAGCCGGTGTGCACGGCTTGGTGCAGCGGCATCTTGGAGCGCATTTCCTCGCGGATACGCTCGAAGATCAGCACGTTGGCATCCACCGCCATGCCCAGCGTCAGCACGATACCGGCGATACCCGGCAGGGTCAGGGTGGCGCCCAGCATCGACATCGCGGCAATCAGGATCGCCAGGTTGGCGGTCAGGGCCACGTTGGCGACGACACCGAAGGCCTTGTAGCGCGCCAGCATGAACAGCACGACCAGCAGCAGGCCCAGCTCGACGGACAGGATGCCGCGCGAGATGTTCTCGGCACCGAGGCTCGGGCCGATGGTGCGTTCCTGCACGAAGTAGATCGGCGCGGCCAGTGAGCCGGAACGCAGCAGCAGTGACAGCTCCTTGGCTTCCGTCGGCGAGTCGAGGCCGGTGATGCGGAAGCTGTTGCCCAGTGCACTCTGGATCGTGGCCAGACTGATCAGCCCCTTCTCGGTGTACGGGATGCGCTTCTCGACCTTCTCGCCGTCTTCCATCACGGTGCGCGTGCGGGTCTTGTGCTCGATGAACAGCACCGCCATGTTGCGGCCGATCGCGGCACGCGTGACGCGGTTCATGATCGAGCCACCGGTACCGTCCAGGTTGATGTTGACCTGCGGACGGCCGCTTTCATCGAAGCTGGTGCTGGCGCTGGAGACGCTGTCACCGCTGATGATCACGTCCTTCATGATGTTTGCGGTGCGGCTCGGCTGGTTGCGGAACGCGAAGCTCTCCATCTCGCTGGCCGGCGTGTCGCTGGCCGCTTCCAGACGGAATTCGAGGTTGGCGGTGGCACCCAGTACGCGCTTGGCGGCGGCCGTGTCCTGCACGCCCGGCAGCTCGACCACGATGCGGTTCGGGCCCTGGCGCTGAACCAGCGGCTCGGACACGCCCAGCTCGTTGACGCGATTGCGGATCGTGGTCAGGTTCTGGTTGACCGCGTAATCCTGAATCTCCTTGACGGCGGCGGCGGTCAGGGTGAGGTCCAGTACGGCCCCACGCTCGACATCGCGCTCGTCGTATTCGAAGTTCTGGAAGTCGCGCGAGATCAGTGAGCGCGCCTTCGAACGGTCTTCCTCATCGGAGAACGTCAGGCTCAGGGTGCCGTCGTCGACTTCGCTGCCGCGGTAGCGGATACGCTCCTCGCGCAGGGTTTCCTTGATGGCGCTGGCGTTGACTTCCAGGCGCTGCTTGACCGCGGCGTCCATGTCCACTTCCAGCTGGAAGTGGACACCGCCGCGCAGGTCAAGGCCCAGCTTCATCGGTGAGGCACCGAGGCTGGCCAGCCACGACGGCGTGGCGTCGGCCAGGTTCAGCGCGACGATGGCGTCATCGCCGAGCGTCTCGCTGATCAGTTCCTTGGCGCGCAGCTGCTGGTCGTTGCTGGTAAGGCGAATCAGGCCGGTGGAACCGTTGAGTTCCCCGGATTTGGGCGTGATGCCGGCGTTTTCGAGGGCACTGGTGGCGCGATCGAGGTCTTGCTGGTCGATGGCCTCGGCGCCGCTGGCGGCACTGATCTGCACAGCCGGGTCTTCGGGGTAGAGGTTCGGCAATGCGTAGATCACGCCGACGGCAAGTACCAGGCAGATCACCAGGTACTTCCAAAGCGGATAGCGGTTGAGCATGGCAGCCCTGTCCTTGGTGGAGCGGGAGAGAAAAGCATGCTGCCGGCACAGGGGCCGGCAGCAGGAGGGATCAGATGGACTTGATGGTGCCCTTCGGCAGGACTGCAGCCACGGCAGACTTCTGCACGTTGACTTCGTTGCCTTCGTTCAGCTCCATGGTGATGAACTGCTCGCTGACCTTGGTGATGCGGCCAACCAGGCCACCACCGATGACGACTTCGTCACCCTTGGCCAGATTGCCGATCAGGTTCTTGTGTTCCTTGGCGCGCTTGGACTGCGGACGCCAGAGCAGGAAATAGAAAATGACCACGAAGCCGACCAGCATGACGATCTGGCCGATGGCGCCGCCGCCGGCGACAGCCGCTTCGGCTTCCGCGTGTGCGGCAGGAATCAGGAATTCCAGCATGTGTATCTCCAGAGGTTACGAGTGAACTGTTGTTATGCAATGAGCGTGATTCAGGCTCTTCTTCACGTCTGGCTCGAGTCGAATATCAAGACGACCGGAGGATTTGGCCCCCGGTCGTCATTCGCCTCGATCAGTCGGCCAGCGGCGGCACCGGCAGGCCGCGCGCGGCATAGAACTGTTCCACGAAGTCCTGCAATGTACCCGCTTCAATTGCACCGCGCAAACCAGCCATCACGGTCTGGTAGTAGCGCAGATTGTGGATGGTGTTGAGCATCGAGCCGAGCATTTCTCCACAGCGATCAAGGTGATGCAGGTAGCCGCGCGAGAAATTGGTGCAGGTGTAGCAATCGCAGTCCGGGTCCAGCGGTGAGGTGTCACGCTTGTGGACGGCGTTGCGGATCTTGACGGTGCCCGTCGGCGTGAACAGGTGGCCGTTGCGCGCGTTGCGGGTCGGCATCACGCAATCGAACATGTCGACGCCGCGCCGCACGCCCTCGACCAGGTCTTCCGGCTTGCCGACGCCCATCAGATAGCGCGGCTTGTCTTCCGGCATCCACTCGGGGAGGTAGTCGAGAACCTTGATCATCTCGTCCTTGGGCTCGCCCACGGACAGGCCGCCGATGGCGTAGCCGTCGAAATCGATCTTCTTGAGGCCCTCGAGGGACTTCTCGCGCAGGTCCGGATACATGCCGCCCTGGATGATACCGAACAGCGCCGACGGCGAGTCGCCATGCGCGTCGTAGGAGCGCTGCGCCCAGCGCAGGGACATCTCCATGGACTTGCGCGCTTCATCATGGGTGGCCGGGTACGGCGTGCACTCATCGAAGATCATCACGATGTCGGAGCCCAGCGAGCGCTGCACCGCCATCGATTCTTCCGGGCCCATGAAGACCTTGGAGCCATCGACCGGTGAGCGGAAGTGAACGCCCTGTTCGGTGATCTTGCGCGTCTTGCCCAGCGAGAAGACCTGGAAGCCGCCGGAATCGGTCAGGATCGGCTTGTCCCACTGCGCGAAGTCATGCAGATCGCCATGCGCTTCGATGACTTCCGTACCCGGGCGCAGCCACAGGTGGAAGGTGTTGCCGAGGATGATCTCGGCGCCGATCTCCTTGATGGACTCCGGCGTCATGCCCTTGACGGTGCCGTAGGTGCCCACCGGCATGAAGGCCGGGGTTTCCACGGTGCCGCGCGGGAAGGTCATGCGGCCACGACGTGCACGGCCATCGGTCGCGAGCTTTTCAAAGCTCATGAAGCATTCTTTACGCATGGTGCTCTCTTTGCTTGGCGGCGAAACAGGCCGCAGCTGGTGTGTCGATGCCACTATGCCGCAGCATAGCGCGGGGCGCGTTAACTGCGCATGACACGGCCCTCGGCGAATGCCGGGGCCATGTCAGAAGAGGGGATTCAGGCGCGTTCCAGCAGCATGGCATCGCCATAGCTGAAGAACTGGTAGCGCTCTTCCACCGCCGCCTGATAGGCCGCCATGGTGTGCTCGTAGCCGGCGAAGGCCGAGACCAGCATCAGCAGGGTCGATTCCGGCAGATGGAAGTTGGTGATCAACAGATCCACCACCTGCCACTCGTAGCCCGGGTAGATGAAGATGTCGGTGTCGCCGGAGTAGGGGGCCAGCTCACCAGCGTGGGCCTTGGCGGCGCTCTCGAGGCAGCGCACGCTGGTGGTGCCGACGGCGACCACACGGCGGCCGGCAGCGCGGGCACGGGCGATCTTGTCGCAGGCTTCCTGACCGACCTCGATCCACTCGCTGTGCATGTGGTGCTCGAGAATGCTGTCGACGCGTACCGGCTGGAAGGTGCCGGCACCCACATGCAGGGTGACGAAGGCGGTCTCGATGCCTTTCTCGGCCATGGCGGCCATGATCGGCTCATCGAAGTGCAGGCCCGCCGTCGGGGCGGCCACGGCGCCATCGCGCTTGGCATAGACCGTCTGATAGCGCTCGCGATCCGACAGCTCGTCATCCCGAGTGATATAAGGCGGCAGCGGCATGTGGCCGTGCTGGTTGAGCAGCTCGATCATCGGCGTCTCGCCGTGGAAGCGCAGCTCGAACAGCGCCTCCTGACGGCCTTCGACCACGGCCGTGATGCCACCTTCAAAGATCAGCTCGGTACCCGGCTTGGGCGACTTGCTGGAGCGGATGTGCGCCAGGCCACGATGGGCGTCCAGCGGACGCTCCAGCAGCATCTCGATCTTGCCGCCGGAGGCTTTCTGACCATGCAGGCGCGCTGGGATCACGCGGGTGTCGTTGAACACCACGACATCGCCGGGTTCCAGCTGCTCGAGCAGATCCGGGAAGTGACGGTGCACGATCTCGCCGCTCTTGCCATCCAGATGCAGCAGACGGCAATCGCTGCGCTGCTCTGACGGGTAGCGGGCAATCAGCTCATCCGGCAGGCTGAAATCGTAATCGCTGCGCTGCATCGGGCGCGCGTCGTTAGGTGTGGCAACGCCCGAGGCATCACCGGAATCGATACGTGACATGGCCAACCTGACACTCTGATAGCACGAGGCGCGTGGTGCGCTCCGTGGCATGCGTACATGCACAATGGGGAGATGCCGCCCTGAGACACTGGCGCACTCGTCGCGAGCGCATGACTCCCTTTCTGCGGGTGGGGTAGTCAGGTGCGACACTCTCGAGGCCTTGGCTGTCCGAGCAGACGAAAAAGGTCGCTCATGATACCCAATACCATCGTCCACGCGAAGACCCGTTTGCGGGCGACACGCCTCAGCCCACTGCGGCGTGGGGTGTGAGGAAGCGCTCCATGTGTCTGATCTGACGCCAAAACTCGTTGACCTTGGCGCAATGTCCCGTATAATTTCGCTCCGTTGCCGGTGTGGCGGAATTGGTAGACGCAGCGGATTCAAAATCCGCCGCTTAATAGGCGTGTCGGTTCGAGTCCGACCACCGGCACCAGAATTGAAAAAGTCGCTTTCGAGCGGCTTTTTGCGTTTCTGGCTCCCGCCGATTCATCTCCCTTGTGGTTCTTCGCTCGCTCTCTGTCTCTGCCCCGAATACCAGTCCTTGCTTATTCCTTCACGCTTCGCCTGTCATGGCGCTGGCGATGGCAGCTGCTTGTCTGTGCTCTGTACGTGACGGCAGGGGCCCAGACACAGGAAAGCCCCGAACGAATGTCGGGGCTTTCCTGTGTCTCGTGCATCCAGTCGGCGGCTCACGCCTGTTGTGGAACGCTCTTCACGCGTCGATAGATGCTGTTGCTGGCGAGGGAGGGGTCGAGGAGTGCGATGCGGGTGTTCTGGATCGCGAGTTCCTGGCGCAGGGTAAACCACATGCCGACGTATTCATGGCAATCCTGGCAGTGCACCAGGTGGTCGGCCGATGGGGTGTGGTACTGATACTCCATCTTCAGGCCGGAGCATGCCGGACAACACAGTGCGGCTTGAGCTTTCCCTTCCATGTCTCCTCTCCTTCTCAGCAATTGACTGAATCTGGTGAGGTGCAGCGTAGTGGTCTCTTTCCTTGAGTTCGCAAACCTGCCAGTCATCAAGGCCCATGAATCAATCGCTCAGACTCATGGATCTTGCTGGCCGGGGAGTGAAGCTTCCCATGCTTGCGCGTCATCCTCTGACAGGGCCTGTCCCTGGCTGCACTTCCTGTGCACTTGGCCCGTCACTACGCTGAACCTGCCGCTCTTCCTGAGCAGCGATCGGGCGTTACTGACCCGCAAGAATCTTGTACACCTTTCAGAAACTGACTGAATTCGGTGTCATTCAGCGTAGTGCTCTCTTTCCCTGAGCTCGCAGGCTTGCCAGTCATGAAGATTCGTAAACCTACCCGCTCAGGCTTACGAATCTTCCTGGCTAAGGAGCGAAGTCCCCAAGCCTGCGCGTCATCCTTTGACAGGGCCTGTCCCTGGCTGCACTTCCTGTGCACTTGGCCTATCACTACGCTGAACCTGCCGCTCTTCCTGAGCAGCGGTAGAGACGTTACTGGTTATCATAAACTTGTACAACGTCTAATTTGTTGCACAAGTTTTCAAATGTGTAAATTTCTGTACTTTATTATGTTCTCATATAAATCCATGCACGACGGCCGCCTTCGAGGGCTGACTGTCCAGCCCGTGTGACACCCGTTGTGAGGGGCATGTCCAGGTCGTCCATATGGCCTGCTGCCGCATCAGCATGGCGCTTGATACACTCGACTGCGTCTGCCTGAAGACTTGGTGGGAGTCGTATGTGCCCGATGCTCTCATCTCTTGAGCAACGCAGGATGGGGAGGGCGGGCCCCATCGCGAGCGCCGGGCTACTGTCAGGTGATACCCCCCCAGAGGTGTTTGTCCGAGGCCGGCGCTGTGTCGCTTTCACCAATTGACTGGAACATGGAATGACCTTCATGCATTGGATGCCGCTGAATCTGTGGTTGTCACTGGTTGCGCTATGCGCGATGGGGGCGATGTCGCCCGGACCGAGTCTGGCGATGGTGCTGCGCCATACCCTGGGCGGCGGCAGGAGTGCGGGGGTCGCCGCCGGTATCAGTCATGCGCTGGGAGTCGGGTTGTATGCCGCGCTGACTGCCTGGGGGCTTGGCGCCTTGATTGTTCATTACCCGGGCGTCTTCCAGGCGATCATGCTGCTGGGCGCAGTCTATCTGGCCTGGTTGGGGTTCAAGGCACTGCGGGCGGGTCGCGGTGGAGCGCTGGAGGCGCAGGCCGTCACGACGTCTCGCTCCATGGCGATACGCGATGGTTTCATGGTGGCGCTGGCCAACCCCAAGTTGATCCTGTTCTTCGTGGCGCTGCTCAGTCAGTTGATCACGCCGGAGATGAGCGAGATGGGCAAGTGGCTGGTCGTCGTGACGGCCATGGGCATCGACGGGCTCTGGTATGTGCTGGTGGCACTGGTGCTGTCGCACTCGCGGGTGCTGCCCTGGTTGCAGGCGCGCGCGATGTGGATCAACCGTCTGACGGGCGTGGTGTTGCTGGGGCTGGCGTTGCGGGTGGTCTGGGGGCTTTGAGACAGCCTGTCAGCCCGGTGAGGATCTGGCGCTTCTTGAGAAAACGGCCCTGGCACCTTGTGTCAGGGCCGTTTTGCATGCGCGTTTCGCGGGTTGAGGCGTTTGTCGATAGAGGTGTTTGTCGATAGAGGCGTATGTACCGTTGGCGTTACTCACTGAGCGACATCATCTCGGCGTAGTCCTTGATCGAGACCTCAAGGCTCGTGTCAGGTCTCGCGAGAAAATGCAGTGTCAGTGGCAGCCTGTCGCCCGCAATGAGTGGCTGCGTCAGCCCGATCAGCATCAGATGGGGGCCGCCGCCGGGAGCCATCGTCAGCGGCGCGTCAGAGGAAATCGCCAGTTGCTCGATTCTGTGCATCTGCATGCGCTCTTGCGTGACTTGCATGCTGTGCAATTCGACCGTGGCGGCCATCGGTGTGCTGGCGCCTGTCAGCACGGCATCGCCCTTTGCGATCGAGAGTGTCAGGTAGGCGGCCCCGGTCGTGGCACCCGGCGGCGTCGGCAGCGCGAAGGCTTGCTCGACATGGGGGATGGCGGATGGGGTTTCCTGCGCCGAGGCGTGAACCGTGGCAAGGGAGAGCAGGGCTAGCGTCGCCAGCCATCTGCTGACGGTGGTGGCGATGGTGCGAAGGGCGGTCATGCCAGCCGATATCCGCCCGGCGCGTCGCGGCGCGCCATGTCCCTGATGAGGTTGCCTCATGCCGTGCGCATCTCCTGTGTCGGCGTGTAAAGAGAATGACCCTGGGGTCGGTCCATGATGCCAGTGTGGTGTTTTCTGACGTCGATGGCCTCTAGCGTAGAGGCTAGTGTAGAGAGTTCTGTTTTAGGTGGTTTGCACGAATGCGAGCGTCACCTGTTGCCCGGGTGTGAAGGCAGGTGTCCGGGCCGCAGTTGAAGGCAGCTTCGTCGCATTCTGCTACCGTGGGATGCATTGGTCGATGCCATCCGGCGGTGTTGGTCGTCGCAGGTGGCTATCGAAGTGATTCAAGGACAGGCAAGGAACAGGGAACGGTGATCCAGGACGAAATCATTCAGCTGGTCGATGCGCAGAATCGCCCTTGTGGCACGGCTCCACGTCGCTTGATGCGACGCTACCGCTATTGGCACCGTGCCACCTATGCCTTCGTGCTCAATGGCCGCGGTGAGCTGTGCATCCAGAAGCGTACCCTGAGCAAGGAAGTGTTCCCCGGCTATTTCGACCTCGCCAGTGGGGGGGTTGTCGGGGCCGGTGAGGCCGTGCAGGTGGCTGCTCGTCGCGAGCTGGAGGAAGAGATTGGCGTGCGCGGTGCGCCGCTCAAGCATTGTTTCGATTTCTGCTACACCGACGCGACCAACCATGTCTTCGGCAGTGCATATCTGGTGCATTACGATGGCCCGCTGACGCTGCAGGCTGAAGAAGTGGCGGACGCCTTCTGGGTCACGCCTGCCGATGCGCTTGCGTTGCATCCTTCAACGCCTGATAGCCGTATGGCCCTTGAGCGCTTGATTCGTGAAGGCTTTCTGAGTGAGAGCCTGAGCCGATGATCTTCGCTTTTCCTTGTCGGGCCTGGGCAGCAACGCCGTTGGCCCTGAGTCATCTGGCGTGTGCTGCCCATCGTGATGGCCGCATCTCCTCCTCCCCACTTTGTTCTGGAGTCTTTGCATGAATGCCAAGGTATCGCCACAGCAGCTGGAAGAGGTGGAAGCCGCATTGTCGACCGTGCTGGCGGGCAAGCCGCGCCAGATCCGTCTGGCGCTCTGTTGTCTGCTGTGTCGTGGTCATGTCCTGATCGAGGACTTGCCGGGGCTGGGCAAGACGACGCTCGCCCAGGGGCTGGCGCGTCTGATCGGAGCCGACATGCAGCGGGTGCAGTTCACCAGCGATCTATTGCCCGCTGACATTCTCGGCGTGTCGGTATTCGACCCGCGTGAGGGCAACTTCCGCTTCCATTCCGGCCCGGTGTTCCACTCGCTGGTGCTGGCGGACGAGATCAACCGTGCCACGCCCAAGACGCAGAGCGCGTTGCTGGAGGCGATGGAAGAGCGTCAGGTGACGGTGGAGGGCGAGACCCGTCGCCTGCCAGAACCGTTCTTCGTGATCGCGACCCAGAATCCGCTCCAGCAATCCGGCACCTTCCCGCTGCCGGAGTCCCAGCTGGACCGCTTCCTGATGCGGTTGTCATTGGGCTACCCGGAACCCGCAGCCGAGCGCGAGATTCTCAAGGGCAATGCCGGACGACAGCATATCGAGGCGCTGCGACCCTTGTTGCCCGTCTCGGTGCTCAAGGAGTGGCAGGCCGCCGTGGAACGTGTGCGCCTGTCGGACCCGCTGCTGGATTATCTGCAGGCGCTGGTGGCGGCGACGCGCAGCTCGCCGGAAGTGGCCTATGGTCTCTCGACGCGCGGGGTGCTGGCGCTGGCCAGTGCTGCGCGTGGCTGGGCACTGCTGGCAGGACGTGACTATGTGCTGCCGGAGGATGTGCAAGCGGTCTGGGCGCCCGTCGTGGGGCACCGCCTCAGCGAAGGCAGTGTTGCCGAAGGTGAAGCCGTGGCGCGCCATCTGCTCGGGCAGGTGGCGGTGGTGCCTGCATGACCCAGGTGTCGAAACCCGGCGCATGGACGCGCGTGAAAGCCCGCATGCTGCGCAAGATGTCGATTGGCGGAGGCGAGGCGCTTCATCATGCGCGCTTGATGATCTTGCCGACGTCCTTTGGGCTGTTCTGGGCGGTGCTGGTGATCCTGCTGCTGCTGTTGGGGATCAATTACGAGAACTCGCTGGCGCATGGCCTGTCCTTCTGGCTGTTCGCCGTGGCAGTGGTCAGCATCTTTCGCAGCTGGCGCAATCTGGCGGGCGTGCGAGTGCAGCTGATCGCCGATGGTGAGGCGTTTGCAGGCAATACGTTGCGCGTCATGGTGCGTCTCACCGGTCGGGCTCGCTCACATGCCATCGATGTGCGACTGGGAGAGGCGCGCCAGCGACTCGAGATCCATGACGGCGAAGGCAGTGCGCCGCTGGAGCTGGCGGCCTTTCAGCGTGGCCAGTTCTCATTGCCGACGCTGACGCTGGAGTCGCGATGGCCACTGGGACTGGTGCGCCTGTGGGCCTGGGTCGCGATCGACACGCCGGTCCTCGTCTATCCACAGCCAGAGCTTCCCTCCACCCCGCAGGGCAGTCGTCGTACGCTCGAGCAGATAGAGCAGGGCGATTTCGCCGGTCTGCGCCGCTATGTACCGGGTGATGCGCCAGCGCATATCGCCTGGAAGCACTGGGGGCGCAGCGGCGAGCTGGTCACCAAGCGCTTCGAGACGCCAGCGCGTCCTTCGCTGTGGCTGGATTACGAGGCCTGTCGTGGCGACATGGAGCAGCGGCTCTCGGAGCTCACGGCACGCGTGCTGGCGGCGGAAGGCGCCCAGGCGACCTATGGTCTGCGGCTGCCGGGCCAGACATTGGCCATCGCCAGTGGCGGGGCGCATCGTCGTCGAGTGCTTGAGGCGCTGACGCTGTTCGGCGGCGAGCACAGGTTGCCATGGTCCGCCCAGCTGGCGGCTAGTGAGGCCGCCGAGCGAGCCGGCGCGAGTCGTCCCTTGAGTCAGGAGGGCGGCGCATGAGTCTGTGGACAGCCAACGCTTCCCCGGGACGCGCCTCCCTGGGCCGCTCCTCAAAGGGCGATCTCGTCAGAAGCGCGTTCTCTACCTCCTCCAGCGCCAGACGACGCTGGTGGCAGCGCAAACCGCTGACGCCTGATCAGGCATTGGGCTGGCTGGAGCTGCGCCATCTGTTCATCGGCCAGTGTCTTGTGCTGGCGTTGCATGTGCTGTGGATGCCGGTGTGGCTTGCCCTGCCGGCCTTGCTGGCGGCGTTGTGGCGCTTTCAGCAGCTCCGGGCGCGAGTTCCGCGCGCTGGCATCCTGTTGCGACTGGCGGCGGTGGCAATGGTCGCGGCGGGCCTGTTTCTCGAATACGGCCAGATGCTGCGCCTGGAGGCGATGATCGGCCTGCTGGTCGGCATCTATCTGCTCAAGCTGCTGGAGACGGACAGCCTGCGCGATGGTCGCGTGGTCTGCGGGCTGGGTTTCGTGGTGCTGGCGGCGGCCTTCCTGCATGACCAGGGGCCCTTGATGGCGGCGGCTTCGGTCATGGCCGCGGCGTGGCTGGTCGGCGGGCTGGTGTTGATCGCCGGTGCACGCGAACGTCGTGAGGCCATGCGGGAGACGGCCTGGCTGATGGGGCTGTCCCTGCCGCTGATGCTGGGCTTGTTCGTGCTCTTTCCCCGCCTGCCGCCGCTGTGGAACGTGCCGCAGCTCAACGAGGCCACCACGGGGCTTACCGACAGTGTCTCTCCCGGCGATATCGCCGCCCTGGGTCGCAGTGATGCCTTGGCGTTTCGGGCGCGTTTCGACAACGGACTGCCGGCGACCTCCCAGCGCTACTGGCGTGTGTATACCCTGAGCCTGTTTGATGGCGTGCGCTGGTCGCGTGCCACGCCGGAGCGTCTTCAGGAGGCGCTGGGTGGGCCGGCCGAGCGCTACGTTCAGCGCGGGACGCGCATGGAGGGGGAAGTCGCCCGTCATCGCTATGAGCTGCTGCTGGAGCCGGACCCGCGCCCCTGGCGGCCGAGTCTCGGCGCGCCACTGACGACCAGCCGCGAGGCCCGTTACCTGATTGACGGCACCCTTGAGGGGCTGGCGTCACTCAATACCCGCGAGCTGCTGGAGATGTCTTCCTCCGGCGCGCCACCGACAACGGCTCCGCAATGGATGCAGCGCCTTGATCAGCTGTTGCCCGATGATGGCAACCCGCGTGCCCGTGAGTTCGCTCGCGATCTGATGCGAGAGTCGGGGGGAGATCCTCAGGTCTTCCTGCAGCGCCTTTTCCAGTATTTCAATCGCCAGCCTTTCCACTACACCCTGACGCCACCGCGCCTCGAGGGGCTCAGCCGTGTCGATGATTTCCTGTTCGACAGCTTGCAGGGCTATTGCACCCATTACGCCTCTACCAGCGTTTTTCTGGCGCGCGCTGCCGGACTGCCGGCGCGTATGGTCGCGGGTTATCTGGGCGGCGAGGCACAAGGCGATGGCATCGGTGGGCCGCAGGAATTGAGCATCCGTCAGTATGACGCCCACGCCTGGGTCGAGGTGTTCTATGCCGGCCGCTGGCATCGATTTGATCCCACCGCGGCGGTGGCTCCCGAGCGAATCTCGCAGGGGGCGCTGAGCCTGCAGGGGCAGCCGGGCTTCATGGCCGATGCTGGCTTGCGCGCCTTCACGCTGAATAATTCATTGCTCAGTGATCTAAGACGGCAGTGGGAGCGTTTCGAATACCGCTGGCAACGCAGCGTGGTGGGGTTCCGTCTCGACGAGCAGCGAAATCTCTGGAAGCGACTGTTTGGTGACTTCCGCTGGGAGTGGCTTGTCTGGGGTGTGCTCGGGTTGCTGGCCAGTGTGGTGCTGGCAGGCGTGGCACTGGTGTTGTGGTCGGGTCGTGAGGTGTCAGCGCACGCAGGTGTGCGAGCCTACCGCAGATTGGTGAAGCGGCTGGAGCGTACGGGCCATGGCCCCCACGTGGGCGAGGCTCCCGGCAGCCACTTGCGCCGTATTGCCCAACAGCAGCCGCAGAATGTAAGAGTATTGTTACATTTGGCAGATTTGATTGAACAATGGCTATACAACGATGCTACGGTATTAGCGAGTTCTCATGGTGAAGCATCATCCTTGCGTAGTGTTCGGCGCCAGTGGTCTGTGCAGTCTCGCAAGATTCGCTAAATCACAATGATGACTTTTATGAGTGTTACTTATTGATTTAAAGAGGTTTTTCCGCATTAGATATCTCATCCTTGCAGCGCGATAGCGCTACTGAAAATTGCTAGGTTGCGGTAAGTGTTGTTGTGTATCAAAATGTAACTATCCGTTCTTGTCTATCATGCCATCGCTCCCCCTTCGCAGCATGATGCAGCACCTTTCCCCAGTAGGAGTATGTCCCCATGGTCCAGGTCATCCGCACAGAAGGCACAGTACTTGTTGTTTCCTCCTCCAGCGAGGCGCAGCGTGTCGTCAATGGAATGACGCTTGAACCAACAGCCACTCTGGTCGCACCGCAGGGCGCGATCGTGGTGCTGGAAGACGGCACCCAGCTTGTGGTGCCGCAGGGGGCGCCGATCGGCGTTGAGGTGTTGCTGGCCGAGTCGCGTGGGGAAGCGCCTGTTGACCCGGCAGTGGAAGCGTTGCGCGAAGCGATCGCTCGTGGCGAAGACCCGACCGCGATTCAGGAAGCTCCCGCAGCCGGTGAGAGTGGCGGTGCGCCGGGCAGCAGTCGTAGTGGTTTCCTGGATGCCTCTGGGGTGGGGCGTGAAGGGCGTGTCGAACGGACCTCCTATGAATATGAGGGCGGCTTTACCGACCCGGAATTCAATGATGAGGACGAAGATGGCCTGGGGCTGGATCTTGATCCGACACTGCCCACAGAGGTCGTGCTGTCCTTGTCGGTCGATGCACCGGCACTGACCTCCGACACCACGCCGACCATCGTCGGCACCACCGATGCCGAAGACGGCAGCACCGTCACGCTGGTCATCACCGACAGCGACGGCAACGAGCAGACCGTCACCGCCACCGTCGAGAACGGCACCTACAGCGTCGATTCCGAGACACCGCTGAGCGAAGGCGAGTACAGCGTCGAAGCCTCGGTCACCGACCCGGCCGGCAACACCGCGACCAGCAATGACGTGGGCGAGATCGACGCAAGTGCGCCGGCACTCACCGTCGATGCTCCCGCACTGACCTCCGACACCACGCCGACCATCGTCGGCACCACCGATGCCGAAGACGGCAGCACCGTCACGCTGGTCATCACCGACAGCGACGGCAACGAGCAGACCGTCACCGCCACCGTCGAGAACGGCACCTATACGGTCGACGCTGAAACGCCGCTGAGCGAAGGCGAGTACAGCGTCGAGGCCTCGGTCACCGATCCGGCCGGCAACACCGCGACCAGCAATGACGTGGGCGAGATCGACGCAAGCGCGCCGGCGCTGACCGTCGATGCCCCCGCGCTGACCTCCGACACCACGCCGACCATCGTCGGCACCACCGACGCCGACGATGGCAGCACCGTCACCCTGGTCATCACCGACAGCGACGGCAACGAGCAGACCGTCACCGCCACCGTCGAGAATGGCACCTACAGCGTCGACGCCGAGACCCCGCTGAGCGAAGGCGAGTACAGCGTCGAGGCCTCGGTCACCGATCCGGCCGGCAACACCGCGACCAGCAATGATGTGGGCGAGATCGACGCAAGCGCGCCGGCGCTCACCGTCGATGCCCCCGCGCTGACCTCCGACACCACGCCGACCATCGTCGGCACCACCGACGCCGAAGACGACAGCACCGTCACCCTGGTCATCACTGACAGCGACGGCAACGAACAGACCGTCACTGCCACCGTCGAGAACGGCACCTACACGGTTGACGCCGAGACACCGCTGAGCGAAGGCGAGTACAGCGTCGAAGCCTCGGTCATCGATCCGGCCGGCAACACCGCGACCAGCAATGACGTGGGCGAGATCGACGCCAGTGCGCCGGCGCTGACCGTCGATGCTCCGGCGCTGACCTCCGACACCACGCCGACCATCGTCGGTACCACCGATGCCGACGATGGCAGCACCGTCACCCTGGTCATCACCGACAGCGACGGCAACGAGCAGACCGTCACCGCCACCGTCGAGAACGGCACCTACACGGTTGACGCCGAGACGCCGCTGAGCGAAGGCGAATACAGCGTCGAAGCCTCGGTCACCGATCCGGCCGGCAACACCGCGACCAGCAATGATGTAGGCGAGATCGACGCAAGCGCGCCGGCGCTGACTGTCGATGCTCCGGCGCTGACCTCCGACACCACGCCGACCATCGTCGGCACTACCGATGCCGAAGACGGCAGCACCGTCACGCTGGTCATTATTGACAGCGACGGCAACGAGCAGACCGTCACCGCGACTGTGGGGAACGGCACCTACAGCGTCGATGCCGAGACGCCGCTGAGCGAAGGCGAATACAGCGTCGAAGCCTCGGTCACCGATCCGGCCGGCAACACCGCGACCAGCAATGATGTAGGCGAGATCGACGCAAGTGCGCCGGCGCTGACCGTCGATGCTCCGGCGCTGACCTCTGACACCACGCCGACCATCGTCGGTACCACCGATGCCGACGATGGCAGCACCGTCACCCTGGTCATCACCGACAGCGACGGCAACGAGCAGACCGTCACCGCGACTGTCGAGAACGGCACCTACACGGTTGACGCCGAGACGCCGCTGAGCGAAGGCGAATACAGCGTCGAAGCCTCGGTCACCGATCCGGCCGGCAACACCGCGACCAGCAATGATGTAGGCGAGATCGACGCAAGCGCGCCGGCGCTGACTGTCGATGCTCCGGCGCTGACCTCCGACACCACGCCGACCATCGTCGGCACTACCGATGCCGAAGACGGCAGCACCGTCACGCTGGTCATTATTGACAGCGACGGCAACGAGCAGACCGTCACCGCGACTGTGGGGAACGGCACCTACAGCGTCGATGCCGAGACACCGCTGAGCGAAGGCGAGTACAGCGTCGAAGCCTCGGTCACCGACCCGGCCGGCAACACCGCGACCAGCAATGACGTGGGCGAGATCGACGCAAGTGCGCCGGCACTCACCGTCGATGCTCCCGCACTGACCTCCGACACCACGCCGACCATCGTCGGTACCACCGATGCCGAAGACGGCAGCACCGTCACCCTGGTCATCACCGACAGCGGCGGCAACGAGCAGACCGTCACCGCCACCGTCGAGAACGGCACCTACACGGTCGACGCCGAAACACCGCTGAGCGAAGGCGAATACAGTGTCGAGGCCTCGGTCACCGATCCGACCGGCAACACCGCGACCAGCAATGACGTGGGCGAGATCGACGCAAGCGCGCCGGCGCTGACTGTCGATGCTCCGGCACTGACCTCCGACACCACGCCGACCATCGTCGGTACCACCGATGCCGACGATGGCAGCACCGTCACCCTGGTCATCACTGACAGCGACGGCAACGAACAGACCGTCACCGCCACCGTCGAGAACGGCACCTATACGGTCGACGCTGAAACGCCGCTGAGCGAAGGCGAGTACAGCGTCGAGGCCTCGGTCACCGATCCGGCCGGCAACACCGCGACCAGCAATGATGTAGGCGCCCTGATTGGCGGCGATTCTGGAGAGGTAACGGAGGATGGCGTTACCGAAGCATCCGGCGCGCTTGTCGATGTCGAAAGTACTAATGTTGTCGCTGGCACCCAAAGCGATGATTACGGCACTTTTAGCGTCAACGAGGCAGGGGAGTGGACCTACACCCTCAATAACGAAGCCGACGTCGTTCAGGGGTTGAATGAAGGTGACACTGTCAGCCAGTCGTTCGTGGTCGAGCTCAGCGATGGCTCGACCACCACGGTCGATATCCTGATCACTGGCGTGGACGACGGTGCCGAGATCTCCGCGGACAGCGGCGAAGTCACCGAAGACGGCACCCTGGTCACCAGCGGCACGCTGACCGCCACCGACGTGGACGGCACCGCGCCGACCTTCGAGGCGGACACCGATGACAGCAGTGTCTACGGCAGCTTCACGGTCGCCGCCGACGGCAGCTGGACCTACACCCTCGACAACGACGCTGCCGAGACCCAGGCCCTGGCTGCCGGCGAGACCGTCACCGAGACCTACACCGTCGAGCTGAGCGATGGCTCGACCACCACGGTCGACATCCTGATCACCGGCGTGGACGACGGCGCCGTGATCTCCGATGACAGCGGGGAAGTCACCGAAGACACCACCCCGGAAGCCAGCGGCACGCTGACTGCGACGGATGACGACAACGCCGACCTGGCCTTTGTCGCGGCCACCGATGGCAGCGACTACGGCACCTTCACGGTCGATGATGCGGGCAACTGGATCTACGAACTTGCCAACGAGGCTGAGGCGACCCAGGCGCTGGCCGAGGGCCAGACGGTCACCGAGCAATACACCGTCGCGCTGAGCGATGGCTCGACCACCACGGTCGACATCACCATCACCGGTGACAACGATGGCCCGCTGATCCGTGTGGACGCGGACGACAGTGCCGCGGCCAGTCTGGCAGAAGCGAATGCGCCGCTGTCGGCCACGGGCACGCTGTCCGTGTCGGACGTGGACCTCACCGACAGCGTCACGCCGAGCGTCACCAGTGTCTCCAGTGACGGGGATACCGGCACGCTGGACAATGATGACCTGCTCGGCATGCTGGGCGTGGATGCCGCGGCCATCATCGAGGGCACCGACACCGACGGCAATCTCACCTGGACCTTCGACAGCAGCACGGTCGGGGAAGACTTCGACTATCTGGCGGCGGGTGAGGTGCTGACGCTGACCTATGCAGTGACGGTCACGGACACCGCTGGCGCGACTGACACCCAGAACGTTGTCATCACCATCACCGGCAACGACGACGCGCCGGTCATCTCCACCGATGCCGGCGCCGTGGAAGAAGACACCACCCAGGAGGTCAGCGGCACGCTGACCGCGACGGATGCCGACAACGCCGACCTGGCCTTTGTCGCGGCCACCGATGGCAGCGACTACGGCACCTTCACGGTCGATGATGCGGGCAACTGGATCTACGAACTTGCCAACGAGGCTGAGGCGACCCAGGCGCTGGCCGAGGGCCAGACGGTCACCGAGCAATACACCGTCGCGCTGAGCGATGGCTCGACCACCACGGTCGACATCACCATCACCGGTGACAACGATGGCCCGCTGATCCGTGTGGACGCGGACGACAGTGCCGCGGCCAGTCTGGCAGAAGCGAATGCGCCGCTGTCGGCCACGGGCACGCTGTCCGTGTCGGACGTGGACCTCACCGACAGCGTCACGCCGAGCGTCACCAGTGTCTCCAGTGACGGGGATACCGGCACGCTGGACAATGATGACCTGCTCGGCATGCTGGGCGTGGATGCCGCGGCCATCATCGAGGGCACCGACACCGACGGCAATCTCACCTGGACCTTCGACAGCAGCACGGTCGGGGAAGACTTCGACTATCTGGCGGCGGGTGAGGTGCTGACGCTGACCTATGCAGTGACGGTCACGGACACCGCTGGCGCGACTGACACCCAGAACGTTGTCATCACCATCACCGGCAACGACGACGCGCCGGTCATCTCCACCGATGCCGGCGCCGTGGAAGAAGACACCACCCAGGAGGTCAGCGGCACGCTGACCGCGACGGATGCCGACAACGCCGACCTGGCCTTTGTCGCGGCCACCGATGGCAGCGACTACGGCACCTTCACGGTCGATGATGCGGGCAACTGGACCTACGAACTGGCCAACGAGGCTGAGGCGACCCAGGCGCTGGCCGAGGGCCAGACGGTCACCGAGCAATACACCGTCGCGCTGAGCGATGGCTCGACCACCACGGTCGACATCACCATCACCGGTGACAACGATGGCCCGCTGATCCGTGTGGACGCGGACGACAGTGCCGCGGCCAGTCTGGCAGAAGCGAATGCGCCGCTGTCGGCCACGGGCACGCTGTCCGTGTCGGACGTGGACCTCACCGACAGCGTCACGCCGAGCGTCACCAGTGTCTCCAGTGACGGGGATACCGGCACGCTGGACAATGATGACCTGCTCGGCATGCTGGGCGTGGATGCCGCGGCCATCATCGAGGGCACCGACACCGATGGCAATCTCACCTGGACCTTCGATAGCAGCACGGTCGGGGAGGACTTCGACTATCTGGCGGCGGATGAGACGCTGACGCTGACCTATGCAGTGACGGTCACGGACACCGCCGGGGCGACTGACACCCAGAACGTTGTCATCACCATCACCGGCAACGACGACGCGCCGGTCATCTCCACCGATGCCGGCGCCGTGGAAGAAGACACCACCCAGGAGGTCAGCGGCACGCTGACCGCGACGGATGCCGACAACGCCGACCTGGCCTTTGTCGCGGCCACCGATGGCAGCGACTACGGCACCTTCACGGTCGATGATGCGGGCAACTGGACCTACGAACTGGCCAACGAGGCTGAGGCGACCCAGGCGCTGGCCGAGGGCCAGACGGTCACCGAGCAATACACCGTCGCGCTGAGCGATGGCTCGACCACCACGGTCGACATCACCATCACCGGTGACAACGATGGCCCGCTGATCCGTGTGGACGCGGACGACAGTGCCGCGGCCAGTCTGGCAGAAGCGAATGCGCCGCTGTCGGCCACGGGCACGCTGTCCGTGTCGGACGTGGACCTCACCGACAGCGTCACGCCGAGCGTCACCAGTGTCTCCAGTGATGGGGATACCGGCACGCTGGACAATGATGACCTGCTCGGCATGCTGGGCGTGGATGCCACGGCCATCATCGAGGGCACCGACACCGATGGCAATCTCACCTGGACCTTCGATAGCAGCACGGTCGGGGAGGACTTCGACTATCTGGCGGCGGATGAGACGCTGACGCTGACCTATGCAGTGACGGTCACGGACACCGCTGGCGCGACTGACACCCAGAACGTTGTCATCACCATCACCGGCAGCGACGACGCGCCGGTCATCTCCACCGATGCCGGCGCCGTGGAAGAAGACACCACCCAGGAGGTCAGCGGCACGCTGACCGCGACGGATGCCGACAACGCCGACCTGGCCTTTGTCGCGGCCACCGATGGCAGCGACTACGGCACCTTCACGGTCGATGATGCGGGCAACTGGACCTACGAACTGGCCAACGAGGCTGAGGCGACCCAGGCGCTGGCCGAGGGCCAGACGGTCACCGAGCAATACACCGTCGCGCTGAGCGATGGCTCGACCACCACGGTCGACATCACCATCACCGGTGACAACGATGGCCCGCTGATCCGTGTGGACGCGGACGACAGTGCCGCGGCCAGTCTGGCAGAAGCGAATGCGCCGCTGTCGGCCACGGGCACGCTGTCCGTGTCGGACGTGGACCTCACCGACAGCGTCACGCCGAGCGTCACCAGTGTCTCCAGTGACGGGGATACCGGCACGCTGGACAATGATGACCTGCTCGGCATGCTGGGCGTGGATGCCGCGGCCATCATCGAGGGCACCGACACCGACGGCAATCTCACCTGGACCTTCGACAGCAGCACGGTCGGGGAAGACTTCGACTATCTGGCGGCGGGTGAGGTGCTGACGCTGACCTATGCAGTGACGGTCACGGACACCGCTGGCGCGACTGACACCCAGAACGTTGTCATCACCATCACCGGCAACGACGACGCGCCGGTCATCTCCACCGATGCCGGCGCCGTGGAAGAAGACACCACCCAGGAGGTCAGCGGCACGCTGACCGCGACGGATGCCGACAACGCCGACCTGGCCTTTGTCGCGGCCACCGATGGCAGCGACTACGGCACCTTCACGGTCGATGATGCGGGCAACTGGATCTACGAACTTGCCAACGAGGCTGAGGCGACCCAGGCGCTGGCCGAGGGCCAGACGGTCACCGAGCAATACACCGTCGCGCTGAGCGATGGCTCGACCACCACGGTCGACATCACCATCACCGGTGACAACGATGGCCCGCTGATCCGTGTGGACGCGGACGACAGTGCCGCGGCCAGTCTGGCAGAAGCGAATGCGCCGCTGTCGGCCACGGGCACGCTGTCCGTGTCGGACGTGGACCTCACCGACAGCGTCACGCCGAGCGTCACCAGTGTCTCCAGTGACGGGGATACCGGCACGCTGGACAATGATGACCTGCTCGGCATGCTGGGCGTGGATGCCGCGGCCATCATCGAGGGCACCGGCACTGACGGCAATCTCACCTGGACCTTCGACAGCAGCACGGTCGGGGAGGGCTTCGACTATCTGGCGGCGGGTGAGGTGCTGACGCTGACCTATGCAGTGACGGTCACGGACACCGCTGGCGCGACTGACACCCAGAACGTCCTCATCACCATCACCGGCAGCGACGACGCGCCGGTCATCTCCACCGATGCCGGCGCCGTGGAAGAAGACACCACCCAGGAGGTCAGCGGCACGCTGACCGCGACGGATGCCGACAACGCCGACCTGGCCTTTGTCGCGGCCACCGATGGCAGCGACTACGGCACCTTCACGGTCGATGATGCGGGCAACTGGACCTACGAACTGGCCAACGAGGCTGAGGCGACCCAGGCGCTGGCCGAGGGCCAGACGGTCACCGAGCAATACACCGTCGCGCTGAGCGATGGCTCGACCACCACGGTCGACATCACCATCACCGGTGACAACGATGGCCCGCTGATCCGTGTGGACGCGGACGACAGTGCCGCGGCCAGTCTGGCAGAAGCGAATGCGCCGCTGTCGGCCACGGGCACGCTGTCCGTGTCGGACGTGGACCTCACCGACAGCGTCACGCCGAGCGTCACCAGTGTCTCCAGTGACGGGGATACCGGCACGCTGGACAATGATGACCTGCTCGGCATGCTGGGCGTGGATGCCGCGGCCATCATCGAGGGCACCGGCACTGACGGCAATCTCACCTGGACCTTCGACAGCAGCACGGTCGGGGAGGGCTTCGACTATCTGGCGGCGGGTGAGGTGCTGACGCTGACCTATGCAGTGACGGTCACGGACACCGCTGGCGCGACTGACACCCAGAACGTCCTCATCACCATCACCGGCAGCGACGACGCGCCGGTCATCTCCACCGATGCCGGCGCCGTGGAAGAAGACACCACCCAGGAGGTCAGCGGCACGCTGACCGCGACGGATGCCGACAACGCCGACCTGGCCTTTGTCGCGGCCACCGATGGCAGCAGTGTCTACGGCAGCTTCAGCGTCAACGAGGCTGGCGAGTGGACCTACACGCTCGACAACGATGCGACGGAAACCCAGGCGCTGGCCGAGGGCCAGACGGTCACCGAGCAATACACCGTCGCGCTGAGCGATGGCTCGACCACCACGGTCGACATCACCATCACCGGTGACAACGATGGCCCGCTGATCCGTGTGGACGCGGACGACAGTGCCGCGGCCAGTCTGGCAGAAGCGAATGCGCCGCTGTCGGCCACGGGCACGCTGTCCGTGTCGGACGTGGACCTCACCGACAGCGTCACGCCGAGCGTCACCAGTGTCTCCAGTGACGGGGATACCGGCACGCTGGACAATGATGACCTGCTCGGCATGCTGGGCGTGGATGCCGCGGCCATCATCGAGGGCACCGACACCGACGGCAATCTCACCTGGACCTTCGACAGCAGCACGGTCGGGGAAGACTTCGACTATCTGGCGGCGGGTGAGGTGCTGACGCTGACCTATGCAGTGACGGTCACGGACACCGCCGGGGCGACTGACACCCAGAACGTTGTCATCACCATCACCGGCAACGACGACGCGCCGGTCATCTCCACCGATGCCGGCGCCGTGGAAGAAGACACCACCCAGGAGGTCAGCGGCACGCTGACCGCGACGGATGCCGACAACGCCGACCTGGCCTTTGTCGCGGCCACCGATGGCAGCGACTACGGCACCTTCACGGTCGATGATGCGGGCAACTGGACCTACGAACTGGCCAACGAGGCTGAGGCGACCCAGGCGCTGGCCGAGGGCCAGACGGTCACCGAGCAATACACCGTCGCGCTGAGCGATGGCTCGACCACCACGGTCGACATCACCATCACCGGTGACAACGATGGCCCGCTGATCCGTGTGGACGCGGACGACAGTGCCGCGGCCAGTCTGGCAGAAGCGAATGCGCCGCTGTCGGCCACGGGCACGCTGTCCGTGTCGGACGTGGACCTCACCGACAGCGTCACGCCGAGCGTCACCAGTGTCTCCAGTGATGGGGATACCGGCACGCTGGACAATGATGACCTGCTCGGCATGCTGGGCGTGGATGCCACGGCCATCATCGAGGGCACCGACACCGATGGCAATCTCACCTGGACCTTCGATAGCAGCACGGTCGGGGAGGACTTCGACTATCTGGCGGCGGATGAGACGCTGACGCTGACCTATGCAGTGACGGTCACGGACACCGCTGGCGCGACTGACACCCAGAACGTTGTCATCACCATCACCGGCAGCGACGACGCGCCGGTCATCTCCACCGATGCCGGCGCCGTGGAAGAAGACACCACCCAGGAGGTCAGCGGCACGCTGACCGCGACGGATGCCGACAACGCCGACCTGGCCTTCGTCGCCGCCACCGATGACAGCAGTGTCTACGGCAGCTTCAGCGTCAACGAGGCTGGCGAGTGGACCTACACGCTCGACAACGATGCGACGGAAACCCAGGCGCTGGCCGAGGGCCAGACGGTCACCGAGCAATACACCGTCGCGCTGAGCGATGGCTCGACCACCACGGTCGACATCACCATCACCGGTGACAACGATGGCCCGCTGATCCGTGTGGACGCGGACGACAGTGCCGCGGCCAGTCTGGCAGAAGCGAATGCGCCGCTGTCGGCCACGGGCACGCTGTCCGTGTCGGACGTGGACCTCACCGACAGCGTCACGCCGAGCGTCACCAGTGTCTCCAGTGACGGGGATACCGGCACGCTGGACAATGATGACCTGCTCGGCATGCTGGGCGTGGATGCCGCGGCCATCATCGAGGGCACCGACACCGATGGCAATCTCACCTGGACCTTCGATAGCAGCACGGTCGGGGAGGACTTCGACTATCTGGCGGCGGATGAGACGCTGACGCTGACCTATGCAGTGACGGTCACGGACACCGCTGGCGCGACTGACACCCAGAACGTTGTCATCACCATCACCGGCAGCGACGACGCGCCGGTCATCTCCACCGATGCCGGCGCCGTGGAAGAAGACACCACCCAGGAGGTCAGCGGCACGCTGACCGCGACGGATGCCGACAACGCCGACCTGGCCTTCGTCGCCGCCACCGATGACAGCAGTGTCTACGGCAGCTTCAGCGTCAACGAGGCTGGCGAGTGGACCTACACGCTCGACAACGATGCGACGGAAACCCAGGCGCTGGCCGAGGGCCAGACGGTCACCGAGCAATACACCGTCGCGCTGAGCGATGGCTCGACCACCACGGTCGACATCACCATCACCGGTGACAACGATGGCCCGCTGATCCGTGTGGACGCGGACGACAGTGCCGCGGCCAGTCTGGCAGAAGCGAATGCGCCGCTGTCGGCCACGGGCACGCTGTCCGTGTCGGACGTGGACCTCACCGACAGCGTCACGCCGAGCGTCACCAGTGTCTCCAGTGACGGGGATACCGGCACGCTGGACAATGATGACCTGCTCGGCATGCTGGGCGTGGATGCCGCGGCCATCATCGAGGGCACCGACACCGATGGCAATCTCACCTGGACCTTCGATAGCAGCACGGTCGGGGAGGACTTCGACTATCTGGCGGCGGATGAGACGCTGACGCTGACCTATGCAGTGACGGTCACGGACACCGCCGGGGCGACTGACACCCAGAACGTTGTCATCACCATCACCGGCAACGACGACGCGCCGGTCATCTCCACCGATGCCGGCGCCGTGGAAGAAGACACCACCCAGGAGGTCAGCGGCACGCTGACCGCGACGGATGCCGACAACGCCGACCTGGCCTTTGTCGCGGCCACCGATGGCAGCGACTACGGCACCTTCACGGTCGATGATGCGGGCAACTGGACCTACGAACTGGCCAACGAGGCTGAGGCGACCCAGGCGCTGGCCGAGGGCCAGACGGTCACCGAGCAATACACCGTCGCGCTGAGCGATGGCTCGACCACCACGGTCGACATCACCATCACCGGTGACAACGATGGCCCGCTGATCCGTGTGGACGCGGACGACAGTGCCGCGGCCAGTCTGGCAGAAGCGAATGCGCCGCTGTCGGCCACGGGCACGCTGTCCGTGTCGGACGTGGACCTCACCGACAGCGTCACGCCGAGCGTCACCAGTGTCTCCAGTGATGGGGATACCGGCACGCTGGACAATGATGACCTGCTCGGCATGCTGGGCGTGGATGCCACGGCCATCATCGAGGGCACCGACACCGATGGCAATCTCACCTGGACCTTCGATAGCAGCACGGTCGGGGAGGACTTCGACTATCTGGCGGCGGATGAGACGCTGACGCTGACCTATGCAGTGACGGTCACGGACACCGCTGGCGCGACTGACACCCAGAACGTTGTCATCACCATCACCGGCAGCGACGACGCGCCGGTCATCTCCACCGATGCCGGCGCCGTGGAAGAAGACACCACCCAGGAGGTCAGCGGCACGCTGACCGCGACGGATGCCGACAACGCCGACCTGGCCTTTGTCGCGGCCACCGATGGCAGCGACTACGGCACCTTCACGGTCGATGATGCGGGCAACTGGACCTACGAACTGGCCAACGAGGCTGAGGCGACCCAGGCGCTGGCCGAGGGCCAGACGGTCACCGAGCAATACACCGTCGCGCTGAGCGATGGCTCGACCACCACGGTCGACATCACCATCACCGGTGACAACGATGGCCCGCTGATCCGTGTGGACGCGGACGACAGTGCCGCGGCCAGTCTGGCAGAAGCGAATGCGCCGCTGTCGGCCACGGGCACGCTGTCCGTGTCGGACGTGGACCTCACCGACAGCGTCACGCCGAGCGTCACCAGTGTCTCCAGTGACGGGGATACCGGCACGCTGGACAATGATGACCTGCTCGGCATGCTGGGCGTGGATGCCGCGGCCATCATCGAGGGCACCGACACCGACGGCAATCTCACCTGGACCTTCGACAGCAGCACGGTCGGGGAAGACTTCGACTATCTGGCGGCGGGTGAGGTGCTGACGCTGACCTATGCAGTGACGGTCACGGACACCGCCGGGGCGACTGACACCCAGAACGTTGTCATCACCATCACCGGCAACGACGACGCGCCGGTCATCTCCACCGATGCCGGCGCCGTGGAAGAAGACACCACCCAGGAGGTCAGCGGCACGCTGACCGCGACGGATGCCGACAACGCCGACCTGGCCTTCGTCGCCGCCACCGATGACAGCAGTGTCTACGGCAGCTTCAGCGTCAACGAGGCTGGCGAGTGGACCTACACGCTCGACAACGATGCGACGGAAACCCAGGCGCTGGCCGAGGGCCAGACGGTCACCGAGCAATACACCGTCGCGCTGAGCGATGGCTCGACCACCACGGTCGACATCACCATCACCGGTGACAACGATGGCCCGCTGATCCGTGTGGACGCGGACGACAGTGCCGCGGCCAGTCTGGCAGAAGCGAATGCGCCGCTGTCGGCCACGGGCACGCTGTCCGTGTCGGACGTGGACCTCACCGACAGCGTCACGCCGAGCGTCACCAGTGTCTCCAGTGACGGGGATACCGGCACGCTGGACAATGATGACCTGCTCGGCATGCTGGGCGTGGATGCCGCGGCCATCATCGAGGGCACCGACACCGATGGCAATCTCACCTGGACCTTCGATAGCAGCACGGTCGGGGAGGACTTCGACTATCTGGCGGCGGATGAGACGCTGACGCTGACCTATGCAGTGACGGTCACGGACACCGCTGGCGCGACTGACACCCAGAACGTTGTCATCACCATCACCGGCAGCGACGACGCGCCGGTCATCTCCACCGATGCCGGCGCCGTGGAAGAAGACACCACCCAGGAGGTCAGCGGCACGCTGACCGCGACGGATGCCGACAACGCCGACCTGGCCTTCGTCGCCGCCACCGATGACAGCAGTGTCTACGGCAGCTTCAGCGTCAACGAGGCTGGCGAGTGGACCTACACGCTCGACAACGATGCGACGGAAACCCAGGCGCTGGCCGAGGGCCAGACGGTCACCGAGCAATACACCGTCGCGCTGAGCGATGGCTCGACCACCACGGTCGACATCACCATCACCGGTGACAACGATGGCCCGCTGATCCGTGTGGACGCGGACGACAGTGCCGCGGCCAGTCTGGCAGAAGCGAATGCGCCGCTGTCGGCCACGGGCACGCTGTCCGTGTCGGACGTGGACCTCACCGACAGCGTCACGCCGAGCGTCACCAGTGTCTCCAGTGACGGGGATACCGGCACGCTGGACAATGATGACCTGCTCGGCATGCTGGGCGTGGATGCCGCGGCCATCATCGAGGGCACCGACACCGATGGCAATCTCACCTGGACCTTCGATAGCAGCACGGTCGGGGAGGACTTCGACTATCTGGCGGCGGATGAGACGCTGACGCTGACCTATGCAGTGACGGTCACGGACACCGCCGGGGCGACTGACACCCAGAACGTTGTCATCACCATCACCGGCAACGACGACGCGCCGGTCATCTCCACCGATGCCGGCGCCGTGGAAGAAGACACCACCCAGGAGGTCAGCGGCACGCTGACCGCGACGGATGCCGACAACGCCGACCTGGCCTTTGTCGCGGCCACCGATGGCAGCGACTACGGCACCTTCACGGTCGATGATGCGGGCAACTGGACCTACGAACTGGCCAACGAGGCTGAGGCGACCCAGGCGCTGGCCGAGGGCCAGACGGTCACCGAGCAATACACCGTCGCGCTGAGCGATGGCTCGACCACCACGGTCGACATCACCATCACCGGTGACAACGATGGCCCGCTGATCCGTGTGGACGCGGACGACAGTGCCGCGGCCAGTCTGGCAGAAGCGAATGCGCCGCTGTCGGCCACGGGCACGCTGTCCGTGTCGGACGTGGACCTCACCGACAGCGTCACGCCGAGCGTCACCAGTGTCTCCAGTGATGGGGATACCGGCACGCTGGACAATGATGACCTGCTCGGCATGCTGGGCGTGGATGCCACGGCCATCATCGAGGGCACCGACACCGATGGCAATCTCACCTGGACCTTCGATAGCAGCACGGTCGGGGAGGACTTCGACTATCTGGCGGCGGATGAGACGCTGACGCTGACCTATGCAGTGACGGTCACGGACACCGCTGGCGCGACTGACACCCAGAACGTTGTCATCACCATCACCGGCAGCGACGACGCGCCGGTCATCTCCACCGATGCCGGCGCCGTGGAAGAAGACACCACCCAGGAGGTCAGCGGCACGCTGACCGCGACGGATGCCGACAACGCCGACCTGGCCTTTGTCGCGGCCACCGATGGCAGCGACTACGGCACCTTCACGGTCGATGATGCGGGCAACTGGACCTACGAACTGGCCAACGAGGCTGAGGCGACCCAGGCGCTGGCCGAGGGCCAGACGGTCACCGAGCAATACACCGTCGCGCTGAGCGATGGCTCGACCACCACGGTCGACATCACCATCACCGGTGACAACGATGGCCCGCTGATCCGTGTGGACGCGGACGACAGTGCCGCGGCCAGTCTGGCAGAAGCGAATGCGCCGCTGTCGGCCACGGGCACGCTGTCCGTGTCGGACGTGGACCTCACCGACAGCGTCACGCCGAGCGTCACCAGTGTCTCCAGTGACGGGGATACCGGCACGCTGGACAATGATGACCTGCTCGGCATGCTGGGCGTGGATGCCGCGGCCATCATCGAGGGCACCGACACCGACGGCAATCTCACCTGGACCTTCGACAGCAGCACGGTCGGGGAAGACTTCGACTATCTGGCGGCGGGTGAGGTGCTGACGCTGACCTATGCAGTGACGGTCACGGACACCGCTGGCGCGACTGACACCCAGAACGTTGTCATCACCATCACCGGCAACGACGACGCGCCGGTCATCTCCACCGATGCCGGCGCCGTGGAAGAAGACACCACCCAGGAGGTCAGCGGCACGCTGACCGCGACGGATGCCGACAACGCCGACCTGGCCTTTGTCGCGGCCACCGATGGCAGCGACTACGGCACCTTCACGGTCGATGATGCGGGCAACTGGACCTACGAACTGGCCAACGAGGCTGAGGCGACCCAGGCGCTGGCCGAGGGCCAGACGGTCACCGAGCAATACACCGTCGCGCTGAGCGATGGCTCGACCACCACGGTCGACATCACCATCACCGGTGACAACGATGGCCCGCTGATCCGTGTGGACGCGGACGACAGTGCCGCGGCCAGTCTGGCAGAAGCGAATGCGCCGCTGTCGGCCACGGGCACGCTGTCCGTGTCGGACGTGGACCTCACCGACAGCGTCACGCCGAGCGTCACCAGTGTCTCCAGTGACGGGGATACCGGCACGCTGGACAATGATGACCTGCTCGGCATGCTGGGCGTGGATGCCGCGGCCATCATCGAGGGCACCGGCACTGACGGCAATCTCACCTGGACCTTCGACAGCAGCACGGTCGGGGAGGGCTTCGACTATCTGGCGGCGGGTGAGGTGCTGACGCTGACCTATGCAGTGACGGTCACGGACACCGCTGGCGCGACTGACACCCAGAACGTCCTCATCACCATCACCGGCAGCGACGACGCGCCGGTCATCTCCACCGATGCCGGCGCCGTGGAAGAAGACACCACCCAGGAGGTCAGCGGCACGCTGACCGCGACGGATGCCGACAACGCCGACCTGGCCTTTGTCGCGGCCACCGATGGCAGCGACTACGGCACCTTCACGGTCGATGATGCGGGCAACTGGACCTACGAACTGGCCAACGAGGCTGAGGCGACCCAGGCGCTGGCCGAGGGCCAGACGGTCACCGAGCAATACACCGTCGCGCTGAGCGATGGCTCGACCACCACGGTCGACATCACCATCACCGGTGACAACGATGGCCCGCTGATCCGTGTGGACGCGGACGACAGTGCCGCGGCCAGTCTGGCAGAAGCGAATGCGCCGCTGTCGGCCACGGGCACGCTGTCCGTGTCGGACGTGGACCTCACCGACAGCGTCACGCCGAGCGTCACCAGTGTCTCCAGTGATGGGGATACCGGCACGCTGGACAATGATGACCTGCTCGGCATGCTGGGCGTGGATGCCGCGGCCATCATCGAGGGCACCGGCACTGACGGCAATCTCACCTGGACCTTCGACAGCAGCACGGTCGGGGAGGGCTTCGACTATCTGGCGGCGGGTGAGGTGCTGACGCTGACCTATGCAGTGACGGTCACGGACACCGCTGGCGCGACTGACACCCAGAACGTCCTCATCACCATCACCGGCAGCGACGACGCGCCGGTCATCTCCACCGATGCCGGCGCCGTGGAAGAAGACACCACCCAGGAGGTCAGCGGCACGCTGACCGCGACGGATGCCGACAACGCCGACCTGGCCTTTGTCGCGGCCACCGATGGCAGCAGTGTCTACGGCAGCTTCAGCGTCAACGAGGCTGGCGAGTGGACCTACACGCTCGACAACGATGCGACGGAAACCCAGGCGCTGGCCGAGGGCCAGACGGTCACCGAGCAATACACCGTCGCGCTGAGCGATGGCTCGACCACCACGGTCGACATCCTGATCACCGGCGTGGACGACGGTGCCGAGATCTCCGCGGACAGCGGCGAAGTCACCGAAGACACCACCCTGGTCACCAGCGGCACGCTGACCGCCACCGACGTGGACGGCACCGCGCCGACCTTCGACGCCGCCACCGATGACAGCAGTGTCTACGGCAGCTTCACGGTCGCCGCCGACGGCAGCTGGACCTACACCCTCGACAACGACGCCGCCGAGACCCAGGCGCTAGCCGCCGGCGAGACCGTCACCGAGACCTACACCGTCACGCTCAGCGATGGCTCGACCACCACGGTCGACATCCTGATCACCGGCGTGGACGACGGTGCCGAGATCTCCGATGACAGCGGCGAAGTCACCGAAGACACCACCCTGGTCACCAGCGGCACGCTGACCGCCACCGACGTGGACGGCACCGCGCCGACCTTCGACGCCGCCACCGATGACAGCAGTGTCTACGGCAGCTTCACGGTCGCCGCCGACGGCAGCTGGACCTACGCCCTCGACAATGACGCCGCCGAGACCCAGGCGCTGGCTGCCGGCGAGACCGTCACCGAGACCTACACCGTCACGCTCAGCGATGGCTCGACCACCACGGTCGACATCCTGATCACCGGCGTGGACGACGCAGTGCCGGTCATCACGCTGGCTGACAAGGAAGTGACCGAGGCCACGGGTGAGACGGTCACTGACACCTTCGAGGTGGCAGCGGATGCCGGCATCGCCAGCGTCACCATCAATGGCACGGATATCACTTCGGCGTCGGTGGATAACCCCATCGTGATTCCGGGCGCGACTGATGACGAAGGCACGCTGACCATCACGGGCTACGATTCCGGTACCGTGTCCTACACCTATGTGGAGGATGGCACGGCTGCGGATCACTCGGATGGCGACGATAGCGTGTTCGACAACTACGCCGTGGTCGTCACTGATCTGGCCGGGCAGAGCACCAGCGACAGTCTTGACGTCAAGATTCTGGATACCGCGCCGACGGCCAAGCCGGATGAGCGCGATATTGATGAAGATGCGACGGACGAGCTCACGGGCAACGTGATTGATGGTGCCAGTGACAATGAGGACATCCTGGGTGCAGATGCGCCGTTCATGGTCTGCAAACTGAACGATACCGGAATTGCTGACGGCGGCAGTGCCACGGTCACGGGTGACTACGGCACGCTGACGCTCAACAGCGACGGCAGCTATACCTACGTTCTGGATACCACCAAGACGCAGACTCTGGCAGAGGGTGAATCGGCGGAAGACGTCTTCACCTATGTGCTGGAAGACAGCGATGGCGACTATTCCAGCACCACGCTGACCATCAATATCACGGGCTCGGCCGACGCAGCGCCGGTCATCACGCTGGCTGACAAGGAAGTGACTGAGGGCACGGGTGAGACGGTCACTGACACCTTCGAGGTGGCAGCGGATGCCGGCATCGCCAGCGTCACCATCAATGGTATGGACATCACTTCGGCGTCAGTGGATAACCCCATCGTGATTCCGGGTGCGACTGATGACGAAGGCACGCTGACCATCACGGGCTACGATGCCGGCACCGTGTCCTACACCTATGTGGAGGATGGCACGGTTGCGGATCACTCGGGTGGCGACGATAGCGTGTTCGACAACTACGCCGTGGTCGTCACTGACCTGGCCGGGCAGAGCACCAGCGACAGCCTTGACGTCAAGATTCTGGATACCGCGCCTGTCGCCAATGACGACACCTATACCATTCGCGAAGATGATACGTCTCCGGATGGTGAGCCGGTGATCAACACCAATGTCATTTCCAGTGTTGTCGGCGGCGGACAGGATGAGCTAGGCGCTGATGGCGTGACCATCACGCATCTCGATGGCATTTCACTGGCAGACAATGAGGGTAGCGTTACGGTCGATGGCAGCTACGGCAGCTTGACCATCAATACCGATGGCACCTTCAGTTATGACCTTGATGATGCGCGCGCTCAGGCACTGGGTGCCGGTGACCTCGTCAAGGAAGTATTCGAGTACACCATCCTGGATGCGGATGGCGACTCGGATACCGCCGACATCACCATCAATGTCCAGGGCTTGAATGACAAGCCGGTGGCCTATGACGACGGTCCGATAGTGGTCGAGGAAGATACTCCGGTCAGCGGCAACGTCCTGAACAACGACGTCGACGCCGATGGTGATGAGTTGAGCGTCGTCAGCTTCACTGTTGACGGGGTTATGTACGACCCGGGCAAGACAGCGGATCTTGGCGAAGTCGGCACACTTCTGATCAATGCTGACGGTACCTTCACCTTCACGCCCGGTGAGAATTACAACGGTCCGGTACCCGACACCACTTATGTGATCACGGATGGCACCGAGTTCGATGAAGCCATTCTCAGCTTCGAGGACGTCGCAGCGATTGATGACCCTGTCGTCATCAGTGCCGATGATGGCGCTGTTGCCGAAGATGGTGTGACGGAAGCTTCAGGGACGCTGACCGCGACCGATGTCGATAGTGACGCGCCGACGTTCACGCCGGCCACTGACGACAGCAGTCTCTACGGTACCTTCGCCGTCGATTCCGACGGCAACTGGACCTATACGCTGGATAACGACACTGCCGCTGTGCAGGGGCTGACATCTGCCGACACGATCAATGAGCAGTACATCGTGCAGCTCAGCGATGGCTCCAGCACGACAGTGGATATCGTCATCAAGGGGGCTGATGATGCGCTGCCGGTCATCCGTTCACTGGAAGACCAGTCCGTCACCGAAGCGACCGGAAGCACGCTCACCAATACCTTTACCGTGTCAGCTGCAGCAGGTATCGCGGCAGTGACGATCGCTGGCGTGGATATCACGGATGCCAGCAACACACCGGTAGTGATCTCCAATCCAGATGGTGAAGGCACGCTGACCGTGACTGGCTACGACGCCGACAGCGGTGAGGTCACCTACACCTATGTGGAAGATGGCACAGCGGCTGATCACACAGATGGCGATGACAGCGTCGTCGATGGTTTCACCGTCGTGGTAACGGATCTGGCAGGCCAGAGCACCAGTGACAGTCTCGATGTCACGGTGCTGGATACGGCGCCGGTAGCCAACGCTGATACGCGAAGCATTGGCGAGAATCGCAATGCTGCCGTTGTCGGCAATGTCGTGGATGGCACATCGGCGACTGCCGATACTCTGGGTGCCGATGCGGTCACCGTGACTGCCGTCATCGCCGGAGCGGAGACTGCCCCGGTGAGCGATGGCGCGGCGGCCGTGATCACGGGTGAGCACGGCGAGCTGACCCTGGCGGCGGATGGATCCTACAGCTATCAGTCAGCACGCGACGACCTGCAGTACCTGGCGGCCGGTGAGTCGGTCACGGATGTCTATACCTATGTGATCACGGATGCTGACGGTGATACCGCCACTACCACGCTGACCATCACCATCAAAGGTAGCAACGATGCGCCGGAGATAAGTGTCAGCAGTGGCGACAGTGCCGCCGCCAGCCTGACGGAGACGGGTTCACCGCTGAGTGCCAGCGGGACTCTGTCGGTGGATGACGTGGATCTCAGCAATAGCGTGACGCCGAGCGTTACCGGCGTCTCCAGTGATGGCGATACCGGCACGTTGGACAACGATGACCTGCTTGCGCTGCTGGGTGTGGATACCGGGGCCATCATCGATGACGAGAGCACTGAAGGTACGCTCAACTGGTCCTTCGACAGCAGCGCTGCCGGGGAAAGCTTCGACTACCTGCCTGCAGGTGAGTCGCTGGTCCTGACCTACACCGTCATTGTCACGGATACGGCGGGAGCGACAGCTACCCAGGATGTCACCATTACCATTCAGGGGACGAATGATGCCCCGGTGGTGACTGCGACTGAAGGCCGCGTCAGCGAAGAAGGGCTCGAAGGCGGTATCGCCGATAGCGATGCGGCTGATGGCTTCACGGATACCACCGATGCCACCACTGTCACCGGTACGGTTTCCGTCACGGATGTCGACAGTGACAGCGTGTCGCTGGTATTGACGGCTCCTGCCACGGCCATCACCTCCGGTGGTAGTGCGGTGTCTTGGTCCGGCAGCGGCACCCAGTCAATGGTGGCAACCGATGCTGATGGCAATGAAGTCGCGACGGTGACCATCGATGACAGTGGCGCCTATACCTTCACTCTGAGTCAGGCGGTCGATCACTCGGGTGATGGTGAAGATGTCCTGTCTCTGGACTTCGGTGTGCTCGCAACGGATAGCGAAGGCGCCAGCTCCATCGGCACGCTGACCATCGGCATCGAGGATGATGCCCCAGAGCAGCAGGAAGCGCAGAGCTTCTCGTCGACCCTGGTGGATACCAATCTCACTATCATTCTTGATGTGTCAGGTTCCATGAATGCAACTGATGGAATCGATGGTGAAACTCGCCTGCAGAGTGCTATTGATTCCATCAAGTCTCTGATTGAGGCCTACGATGACTTTGGTGACGTACGTATCAATCTGGTGACATTCTCATCCATCGGTACGGCTCAGAATGCTTGGGTGACCGTAGGAGAGGCTGAGAGCATTCTGGATAACCTGCAGGCCGGTGGTTATACCAATTATGATTCCGCTCTTGCAGCTGCTATCGAGAATTATTCTGAAGATGGAGCATTGGAGGATGCGCAAAGCATTTCCTATTTCTTCTCTGATGGTGAGCCAAACTTTGGCGATGGTGATGATGAAGCGCTGAATGTGCTTGTGGGGAATACCATTTACAGAGCAGATGCCGGTATCTCGAACGATGAAGAGGATATCTGGACTGACTTCCTGGTCGATAATGGCATCAAGTCCTACGCTATCGGCCTGGGTAGCAACGTCACAGAGTCCAACCTTGATCCGGTTGCCTATGACGGTTCAGCGGATGAAGACCTCGATAGCACTGTCGTTACCAGCTTTGAGGATCTCGACGATACCCTCGCCGCTACTGTCCAATCACCGGTCAGTGGTCAGCTTGTCTCGGGCAGCTCCGTGGATGGCAGTCTGTTGGGGGCGGATGGCGGTTATCTGCAATCGGTCACCGTGGATGGCACGACCTACAGTTATGACCCGGCCACCAACACCGTGTCTGCAGTGGGCACGGACAATAGCAGCTACGATGCGGGCAGCCTGGAGTTGACCATCTCTACGGACCTGGGTGGCAGCATGCTGTTCAATCTGGGGAGCGGTGACTTCGCCTACACGCCGCCTAGCAATGTTACTGAGCGCTCCACAGACAGCTTCGATTACGTGACGGTCGACAATGACGGGGATACCAACGCCTCAAGTGTCAGCATCGACGTCGACAAGCTGTCGGTCCTGATCGGGACCTCTGGCAACGAGACCCTGACGGGCGATGGCGATGGCCCGTTCTATGCGGACTATCTGATTGGCCAAGGCGGCAATGACACCCTGAGCGGTGGCGAGGGCAGTGATCGTCTGGAAGGCGGCAGTGGCAACGATACGCTGAGAGGCGGCACCGGCAACGATATCCTCTCTGGTGGTGACGGCGATGATCTTCTGGTCGGAGGTGCCGGCAATGACATCCTGACCGGCGGCGATGGTGCCGACACCTTCCAGTGGCTGAGCGGTCATGACATCAACAGCGAAGGCGGCATGGCGACGGATACCATCACCGACTTCAGTGTCGCGGATGGCGATGTCATCGATCTGTCCGATCTGCTTCAGTCCAACGATGATGCCGATACGCTCTCGAGCTTCCTGCACTTCGAGTCAGACGGAGAAGGTGGCACCAATATCGAGATCAGTGTCGACGGATCCGACGGCAGCAATATCACGCAAGAGATCAATCTGCAGGATGTCGACCTGACATCAGGTGGCGACACGGATACGCAGATCATTCAATCTCTGCTCGACAGCAACAGTCTCAAGACGAACGTTGACGGCTGAATCGATGTGATAGGGGAGATGGCTTAGGCTGTCTCCCCTTGCTGTATTAGACTTTGCCGTAGAGACATCTGCGAAGTGCCCTACTAAGGAGGACAGGTTGAGCGATCAACCCACGCCATTAAGACCGGAGCCTGTTGGCGAGAGGGAGGGCGACCCCCTTCTCAATGCGCTGGTCTTCATGGCGCGATACCACGGCAATCCCAGATCTGCAGCAGTGCTGGTCGATGGCCTTCCCATGGAGGAAGGCCGTCTTCCCCTGGCGCTTGTCAGTCGTGCCGCGGCACGTGCCAATCTGAGTGCCAAACTGGTCAACCAGCAGATCACGGCCATCAGCGACATGCTGATGCCGTGCATTCTCATACTCAAGGAAGAGCGTGCTGTCGTCTTGCTGGAGGTCGACAACGACGCAGGCAAGGCCAGGATTCATCAGCCTGAGGCCGATGGTGATGAGCTGGTCGACATCGAGTCTCTGGCTGAGCGTCATGATGGGCGTGTCGTCTATCTCAAGCAGGAGCACCGCTTTGATGAACGCGCACCGGAAACGCTCAAGCAGGGTGATGGCCATTGGTTCTGGTCAACGCTGAAGCTGTCGCGGCCGATCTATCGTGACGTGATTCTGGCGTCGATATTGATCAACCTGTTTGCCGTGGCATCGCCACTGTTCGTGATGAACGCCTATGACAAGGTCGTGCCCAATCTGGCCTTCAACACGCTGTGGGTCCTGGCGACGGGTATGGCGATCATCATGGTGTTCGACTTCGTGATGCGCCAGACACGTGCCTACTTCATGGACACGGCCGGCAAGAAGTCCGAGGTGTTGCTGACCTCGAAGCTCTTCTCCAAGACCATGAACCTGCGGATGGAAGCGCGCCCCGGCTCCGTCGGTGGCTATGTGAAGCACCTGCAGGAGTTCGATTCGATTCGCGAGTTCTTTACCTCCGCGACCCTGACCACCCTGGTCGATCTGCCGTTTGCCCTGCTGTTCTTGCTGGTGATCTGGATCGTGGCTGGGCCATTGGTTCTGGTGCCATTCGCCGCGCTCGTGATCCTGCTTGTCTACAGTCTGGCGATCCAGAAACCGCTGCGCAGCAGCATCGAGCAGGGGTCGCGCCTGGCGACGGAGCGCAATGCGCGCCTCGTCGAAGCGGTCTCCGGCCTCGAGAGCCTCAAGCTGGCCAATGCTCAGGGCGAAACCCAGCGCCGGTATGAACGCGCCGTCGGGCAGATCGCGCATTGGGGGGTGAAAAGCCGCAACCTGACGACCTCTGTCAGCTCGTTGAGCATGTCGCTGACACAGGCCACTACGGTGGCGCTGGTCGTGTTCGGGGTCTATCTGATCGCGGATGCACGCCTGTCTGTCGGTGGCTTGATCGCCGCGGTCATGCTGTCCGGGCGTGCGTTGCAGCCGCTGGGGCAGTTGGCGTTGCTGATCACGCGCATCGGCCAGACGCGCAGTGCCATGAGTGCGCTTGAGCAGATCATGGCATTGCCGGAAGAGTCGGAAGATCGTCGTTACGTTCACCGCGAGCACCTGCAGATGCGCATTGAATTCGATCGCGTCGGCTTTGCCTATGCGCCGAATACGCCGCCTGCCGTGTCGGATATCTCATTGAAAATAAACCCAGGTGAGAGGATCGCGATCATCGGGCGTATCGGTGCTGGCAAGAGTACCTTGCAACGTCTTGTCTCTGGCCTGTATCGCGCCACGGCGGGCAGCGTTCGAATCGATGGACTGGATCTCAATCAGCTGCATCCCGCCGACGTACGTCGGCATATCGGTCATGCGGGCCAGGACAGTTCACTGTTCTTCGGCTCCATTCGCGACAACATCACCCTCGGCCAACCACACGCCAGTGACGTACAGATCGACCTCGCGGCTGATGCCTCCGGTGTGACCGAATTCACTCGTCATCACCCTGAAGGACTGGACCGTCAGGTGGGTGAGGGTGGGCGCATGCTCTCCAGCGGTCAGCGTCAGACGGTCTTGCTGGCACGCGCACTCTTGATGCGTCCTCCGCTCTTGCTGCTCGATGAGCCCGGGTCGCACATGGATAACCGCGCCGAGCTGCGCCTGCGCAGAATGCTCAAGTCCCTGCCACGCAGCCAGACGCTGCTGCTGGTCACCCACAAGAGCAGCATGCTCGACGTGGTAGACCGCGTCATCGTCATGGAAGGAGGGCGCATCGTCGCCGATGGTCCCAAGCAGCAGGTGCTGAGCGCCCTGAATGAAGGCCGTGTCGCCGGGCGCAAGCAGGAGGTGAATCGTGGCTAAGGCACCGATTGAGCAGCGTGACCTTCACCATCTCGACGATGTCAGCTCGGCCGTGTTGCTGGCGACTCCCTGGAAGTCGCGCATCCTGATCTGGATGGTGCTCGCATTCGTGGTCATCTTCATCATCTGGGCCAGCCAGGCGAGTCTGGAGGTCGTCACGCGCGGGTCCGGCAAGGTCGTGCCCTCGACGCACCTGCAGGTCGTCCAGAACCTGGAAGGCGGTATCGTGCGCGAGATCTATATCAAGGAAGGTCAGGTCGTCTCGGCGGGGGAGCCACTGCTGCGCATCGACGACACCAGTGCAGGTTCCGATCTGCGCGAGCGTGTCTCGACCCTCGATGGCCTGCAGGCCACCATCATGCAGTACGACACCGAGCTTGATTCCATCGAGGTCAACGCCTCCGCGGATGCCTGGAAGGATCAGGTGAGCGTGAAGAATATCGAGTTGCCCTTCGACGAAGAATTCAAGGCACGCAGTCCCGCTCTGGTGTCGCGTGCGATGACGGCATATCGCACGCATCTGAATCAGCTCAACAGTGGCCTCAATGGCGCGCGTGAACAGATTCTGCAGAAGGAGCAGGAGTTGCGTGAGTTGAGATCGCGCATCAACAGTCTCGAGCGCAGCTATCAACTGTCACGTCGCGAGCTCGGCATGACGGCCCCGCTGGTGCGTGAAGGCGTGGTCTCTCAGGTGGACCTTCTCAAGATCCAGCGTGAGGTCAACGACCTGCGGGGTGATCTTGAGTCGGCGCGTCTGGCCGTGCCGGGCAAGCAATCGGAGCTGGATGAGGCCATCTCGAATCGGGTCGGCGTCGCGCAGGAATTCCGCTCACGTGCCGCGGAAGAGCTCGCCAAGACCCAGGCGGATCTGGGTCGCTTGCGTGAGGGGCGCACCAGTCTTCAGGACCGACTCGATCGTACTTTGGTGACCTCTCCGGTTCAGGGCGCCATCAAGACGCTGAATATCAATACCATAGGCGGCGTCATCGAGCCCGGGGAAGACCTGATGGAGATTGTTCCCATCGAGGATCAGCTGCTGGTTCAGGCGCGAGTCGCTCCCAAGGACATCGGCTTCCTGAGAATCGGACAGCCGGCCGTCGTCAAGTTATCTGCCTACGATTTCACCATCTACGGTGGATTGGAAGGCAAGGTCGATCAGATCAGTGCGGATACTGTGCAGGATGAAGAAGGCAACAGTTTCTACGAGATCAAGGTGCTGACGGAGCAGAACCACCTTGGCAGTGACTCGGATCCGCTCACGATCATCCCGGGCATGCAGGCCAGTGTCGATGTGATCACTGGCAATCAGACCGTACTGCAATATCTGATGAAGCCGATTCTGCGCGCCAGGCAAGGTGCCTTGCGTGAACGTTGATCAAGGATTTGATGGATTCGAGGGTAACTCATAATGAAAAAGACACTCTTGGCGTTGAGCATCGCCGCAGGGATGGGGTTTGGCGTTCAGGCTTCGGCTGCGACTCTTGAAGAGGCCGTATCCCGAGCGGTAATGGAAAACCCGCGCACGCGCGTTCAGGTTTCACGTCACATCCAGCGACTCGAAGAAGCGGAAACCCAGCGCGGGGCGTATCGCCCGACGGTGGATCTGACCGGTCGTCTGGGCTATGGCAAGTTCGACTCGGAAGATGACGGCGTCAATGACGATGACGACTGGCACGATTACACGCGCCTTGATCTGACCATCCGTCAGCTGCTCTGGGACGGCAACACGACAATCGAGCGCATTCGCCAGGCCGAGACAGAGGCTGACTACCAGCGCCTGCAGGTTGCGGCCGAGGCCAATGACATCGCGCTGGATACGGCCGGTGCCTATCTGCAGGTCATGCGTGATGAGCTGATTCTCAAGTATGCACAAGCCAATCTCGAGGCTCACCGTCGTATCTCGAATGATATCGGGCGGCGTGCGGAATCCGGCCTTGGTGCGCGCAGTGACGTGCGTCAGGTGGATGGACGTCTGGCCAATGCCGAAGCCAGCGTGCTGTCATCGATCAACAATCTCGAGGATTCCCGCTCTGCCTATCTGCGTCTGGTGGGCGAGATGCCGTCGGACCTCAGCATGCCGGGCATCGACACCAGCCTGCTCAGCGAGGATGTCGAGAGCGCCTACGTGCAGGCCAATCAGCGCAACCCGCTGTTGGCGGCAGCGCGGGTCTCCATTGATGCTGCACGCCATGAAGTGAATGCCGAGAAGGGCGATAACTACCCCGAGTTCAGTCTCGAGGGCAATCGCACGCTGGACAATGATTATGATCAGGACAAGAGCAAGTCAGACGACTGGAGCGTCGAACTGGTCATGCGCTACAACCTGTATCGTGGCGGCCGTGATCAATCCGAGATCCGCGGTCGTCAGGCAGCACTCGAAGCGGTCGAGCACGACAATGATCGCGTGATGCGCGATGTGCGTGACGAGATTCGTCTGGCATGGAATGCCCGCGAAAACCTCAAGCGCCAGATCGATTACCTGGAAAGTTATGTGCGTGCCGCGACCGATACCCGCGAGAGTTATCGCAAGCAATTCGATATCGGGCGCCGCACATTGCTGGACCTTCTGGATAGCGAGAGTGAGCTGTTCACCTCTCAACAGAACCTGATTCGCGCCCGTTTTGATCTGGAAACCGCCAACTATCGCCTGCTGTCGGCGACCGGCGCTCTGCTGGATTCCATGAGTGTTGCCGTCCCCGTCCAACAACAGGGCTAAGCCACCCACGGCGCTCCCGCACCCTGGATGCGCCGTTGCCATGCTGATGGTTGATGAGGAAATCAGATGAGTCTTTCGCGCCGCCTGTTTACCTTGATGTTGCTGGTATTGTTGGGGTTCTCCCTCGGTATCTTTTTCATCCAGGTCAACAACACCCGTGATGCATTGGCCGAACGACAACGCGTCGAACTCTCGAATCTCGCCCAGAGCCTGAGTCTCGCGCTGGTGCCACATGTAGAACTTGGCGATGCCGCCAGTGCCGAAGCCCTGATACGTGCCACGGTGGATGGTGGTCATGTGCGCGATGCCAGGCTGGAGAGCGTGGCCATCGCGACACCCATCGCTTTCAATGTCGTGCGCGAGAGTCTGGCCCCGCAGTGGTTTCGCGACCTGATCCCCATGCCGGTGGAATCGGCAAGCCGCGAGCTGCCGGGTGGTTGGGCGTCTCTGGGCACGATCAGCCTGACCGGCGAATCTGCCCAGGGCTATGACCAGCTCTGGCAGCTGGCCAAGCGTCTGGCGCTGTGGCTGTTGCTCGGCGGCCTGATCACGCTGCTGATTGCCTCATTGGTCATGCGTCGTCTGCTGCGCCCGCTGGAGCGTCTCTCGTCTCGCCTCAATGAGATGGAGACGCAGCGCTTCGATGCGCCGCTGGAAGAGACCAGCGTGGCGGAGCTCAAGGGCATCACCTCGGCGGTCAATCGTCTGGGACAGCGCCTGCAGACCCAGTTCGAGGCTCAGGCCGCGCAGTTGGCGCGTCTGCAGCGCCAGGCGGAAGAAGACTCGGTATCGGGGCTTGGCAACCGCGGCTATTTGAATCGAGCGGTCGATGAGTGGCTGAGTGAGCCAATGGGGGGCAGCTTTGCGCTGCTGCGCGTGTCGCATATCGAGGTGGTGTATCGCGAGCAGGGCTACAAGGGGCGTGACGCCCTGGTGAAAGCCATCGCGCGCAAGCTGGAAGATCGCGAACTGGCGGGTGAGGCGATCATTGCCGCGCGTCTGGCCAATAGTGATTTCGGCCTGTTGCTGCCTGAAACCGACGAGACTCGGCTTCAGGAGTTTCTCACGCTATTGGCGGAGGACATCGACAATCTGCTGGATGCCAATCCGCTGGTGGATACTCCGCCGGAGAACTGTGCTCTTGGCGCCGTTCGGCGTGAGCCGGGCATGCAGCGCACCCAGATGTATGCCGTTGCAGATGCCACGCTTCGTCAGGCCATCGAGCAAGGGTCGGGCGTGGAACTGGCCCCTGCGGGTGGGCGTGCGCGTCCGCGAGGCGAGTGGCGCGAGATCATCGAAAAGGCCCTGGATTCCCCCAAGGGACTCGACTTCGTTGCCCAGCCGGTGTTGCTCAACGATGGTGGTGAGCTCCATCGCGAGCTGTTTGCCCGTCTGCGCGATGGTGATGAACTGCATCGTGCGGGTGATTTCCTGCCCGTGATTCGCCATTTCCGCATGGGGGCGCAGTTCGATCTGCGCGCTCTGGAGTGGCTGGCGTCCTATATCGACCGGATTGAAGTGCCCAGGCTGGCGCTCAACCTGACCGAAGAAACCTTCGACGATGAAGCCCGTTATATTGGTCTGCTCAATTGGTTGGCGGCGCATCCGCGCCTGTGCAAGCGTCTGGATATCGAGGTGTCCGAAAGCATCGCCCTCAGGCATCAGGAGCGTATCAAGATGCTGTTCCGACATGCTCGTCGTCTGGGGGCGCGGGGCGGCATCGACCGCTTCGCCCGAGAGCTGAAGGAGCTCAGCTATCTGTCGGCACTGCGGCCTGATTACGTCAAGATCGACCAGGCGTTCTTCAAGCGCGAAGATGTCGACACCGAGCTGTTGCAGAGTCTGTGCATGACCGCGCATCAGGTCGAGTCGCAGGTCATCGTGACCCGCGTCGAGTCCGAGGCGGATCAGGAGCGGGCCATGTCGCTGGGCGCAGATGGCTATCAGGGCTTCGTGTCACCGGCAGTCGATGTCATGGCAAGGCTCGCCAATCCAGCAGAAGATATGCCTCGCTAAGTGACATTCAGGGTGCCTCGACATGAATCATCGCCGCTGGTGGGAGGGTCTTGCGGTCGGGGTGCTGCTGGCGTTGTCGCTCGGTGCGGGTCTGGCACAGGCGGTGGATTCCCGCCAGTTCATCCAGATCTACGGGACCGGTGGCTGGAATCGTGTGCAGCAATGGCAGCAACTGTTGCAGCGCCTGGAGGACGCGCCGGTCAGGCGCCAGTTGAGCGAAGTGAACGATTTCTTCAATCGTCTCAACTTCACCGATGACCTCAGCGTCTGGGGAGCGACCGATTACTGGGCGACGCCGCAGGAGTTTCTGGGGGCAGGGGCCGGTGATTGCGATGACTTCGCCATGGCCAAGTACCTGACTCTGCGCGAGCTTGGCGTACCGGAAGACCGCCTGCGTCTGCACTACGTCAAGGCGCTCAGCCTCAACCAGTTCCACATGGTCGTGACCTATCAGGGCGCCAATACGCGCAATCCTGATGTACTGGACAACCTGAACAGTTCCATCCTGCCGGCCAGTGAGCGCACGGACCTGCTGCCTATCTACAGTTTCAATGGCAGTGCGCTGTGGATGAGCAAACGTCTGGAAGGGGGCAAGCGCATCAGCGACAGCCGAGGCCTTTCAAGTCTGTCTGATTGGCAGAAGCGCCGCGCACAAGGGGTGCTGAGAGTGCCGCGTCACAAACGGCCATGAGCCTGGCGGCGCCAGCCCCTCGAGGAATGGCGGTTGAGCTCTGCCAAGCACTGCTAAGCACTACAGCACGACAAGACACCCCGTGACCTTCCGGTCGCGGGGTGTCTTGCCATTCAGGCGTTGCAGGCCAGAGCCCTCGCCAGGCTTCCCCATGCAGGTTGCAGGCGGGGCGCTAGCGGGGCGTATTGCCGCGCAGGTGCAGGATCTCGAGCAGATTGCCGTAGCGATGACGACTCGGCATCGTGGCCAGCCCCGAAAACAGCAGCCAGAACATGCGCCGGCCACGTGTCAGACGATGCGTATGCTGCAGCAGGCGTGACAGCAGCTGGCTGTCATCGAAGCCCTTGAAGTTGGGCGTCATGCTGACCTGTTCTCGCACCAGTACCGGCGCCATCTCCAGCCGATAGAGCTTTTCCAGTTCCTGGAAGCTAAGCCCCTGGGCTTCGACGACTTCTGCCATGTGCTGATACTCGGCTTCACGTGGGTCGCGCTCCAGCCACAGTGGAGACAGCGCCAGCCAGATGTCCTGTCGGCGCTCGAGCAGTGCGGCCACATCGGGGGCGAGGTGAGCGTTCTGATCGTTCATGAAAACATCCTGGGCAGAGCCTGTCGGACAGTGCGGCTGGCAACCAGCGGCGAATGCAGGACGGCAGTGGAATGGCAGTACGTGAAAAGGCCTACATGATACGGCAGTCGCCGCGGCCGGCTCCAGTGATATGCAGGCAGATGGCGGATCATGACGGCAGGGCGGACAGCGTCGCCGACAGCCGCTAGAATAGCGCCCATGAGCTGGCACTGAGCCTGCTTTACGGGATTCGAACGCCCTATTTCACGATACGCTTCACCACCCAAGGTCGGCCATTGCCTGCTGTCAGGGTGAAGCGAGTATCGCATCGGCGGGTACACGCCGGGCCAACAGCAAACGAGGTTCTTTACGTGATCATCAAACCCAAGGTTCGTGGCTTCATCTGCACCACCACACATCCCAAGGGCTGCGAGCAGAATGTCGCCGAGCAGATCGCCATCACCCGCAAGACAGTCGGTGACAAGCGTGACGGTGGTCCGAAGAAGGTGCTGGTGATCGGTTCTTCCAGTGGCTATGGCCTCGCGGCACGCATCACGGCAGCCTTCGGTTATGGTGCCGATACCCTGGGCGTGTTCTTCGAGAAGCCGGGCACCGAGAAGAAGGCCGGCACCGCAGGCTGGTACAACTCTGCCGCCTTCGACAAGTTCGCCAAGCAGGAAGGTCTCTACAGCCAGGCCATCAACGGCGATGCCTTCTCGCATGAGACACGCGCCAAGGCCATCGAGCTTATCAAGGCCAACATGGGCGAAGTCGACCTCGTCGTCTACTCGCTGGCCTCTCCGGTGCGCAAGCTGCCGGACAGCGGTGAAGTGAAGCGCTCCGTGCTCAAGCCGATCGGCGAGACCTACCGCGCGACTGCCATCGACACCAACAAGGACGCCATCATCGAAGCGGAGGTCGAGCCGGCCACCGAGCAGGAAATCGAAGATACCGTCACCGTGATGGGTGGTCAGGATTGGGAGCTGTGGATGCAGGCGCTGGACGACGCCGGCGTGCTGGCTGAGGGCGCCCGCTCCGTCGCCTTCAGCTACATCGGCACCGAGATCACCTGGCCGATCTACTGGCACGGTGCGCTGGGTCGCGCCAAGGAAGATCTGGACCGCGCCGCCGGCAGCATCCACGACAAGCTGTCCGCCAAGGGCGGTCGTGCCCACGTGGCTGTGCTCAAGTCCGTGGTCACCCAGGCCAGCGCCGCGATCCCGGTCATGCCGCTCTACATCTCCATGGTCTACAAGATCATGAAGGAGAAGGGCCTGCACGAAGGCACCATCGAGCAGCTCAACCGCTTCTACGCCGAGCGCTTCTACGGCGAAGGCGAGATCGCCACCGACGAGTCCGGCCGTCTGCGTCTCGACGACTGGGAGCTGAAGGACGACGTCCAGCAGGCCTGTCAGGAACTGTGGCCGCAGGTCACCAGCGACAACCTGTTCGACATCACTGATTACGCCAGCTACAAGCAGGAATTCTTGAAGCTGTTCGGCTTCACCCGTGACGACGTCGACTACGATGCCGATGTCGCCACCGATGTCGAATTCGATGTCGTTCAGATGTAAGAGCGCCTCAATATAAGCGCGCCTCGGCATAAGCGCAGAGGTCTTGGCAGCTCGCTGCCCACTGAGACCTGCCCGCTGTGCACTGCACGTTGAGCACTGATGACGCCATCCTTCGGGGTGGCGTCGTCGTGTGTGGTGGCCTCATCTCGAGCGTCGTGCCAGTGAGGGCCAGGCACAAGTGCCAGAGGCATGGCACAATATGGCGCCACCCTCACGCGACGGACCTCGACTCACACTCATGCCCGTGGATTCACTGGTTTCCCCCCAGGCCCAGCAACGCCAGATAGGCTTCGTGCTGCTGCCCGGCTTCTCGTTGTTGTCCCAGGCCTGTGCGCTGGAGCCACTGCAGGTGGCCAACCAGCTCGCGGGGCAGACACTCTATCGGGCCGTCACCTTCGCGCTTGACGGGCGTGGCGTGGCGTCCGCGGCGGGCTTGAGTCTCTCGCCGGACAGTCTGGTCGCCAGTGATTCGCGCCATCTGGACGCCCTGTTCGTGTGCGGTGCTCAGCCGGCGGGCGAGGCGAGCCTGCAGGAGGTGGCCTCGAATCCCGCGCTGCTGGCCTGGCTCAAGCGTCTGGCCGAGCGTGGTGTGATGCTGGGCGGCATCTCCACCGGCACCCGTGAGCTGGCCCGCGCCGGGTTGCTCGATGGCTATCGTGCGACGATTCACTGGCAGCGCGCCGAATCTTTCCGCCGCGACTTCCCGCAGGTCAACGTCTCCCATCAGCTTTATGAGCTGGATCGTGATCGTGTCACCTGCGGCGGTGGCACCGCGGCGATGGACATGATGATGACGCTGATCGCCCAGCAGCATGGTCGCGCGCTGGCCGAGAAGGTCTCCGAGCACTTCGTCTGCGAGCGCATCCGGCTGGCGGACGAGCCGCAGCACGTGCCGCTCAAGAACCGTTTCGCCCATGCGCCCCAGCCGCTGGTGGAGGCCGTGACGCTGATGGAGGCCAATATCGAGGAGCCGCTCTCTACCCACGAGATCGGCGAGCACCTCGGCATCTCGCGGCGTCAGCTGGAGCGGCTGTTCAAGAAGCATCTGCAGGCGGTGCCCAGCCGCTACTATCTTGACCTGCGTCTGGCGCGCTCGCGCCAGCTACTGCGCGAGAGCGATCAGCCGATCGGCGAGATCGCGCTGGCCACCGGCTTTTCCAGCGCCGCTCACTTCTCCACGGCGTTTCGCAACCATTTCGGGCGCAGCCCCCGCGACGAACGTCTCATGTTGCAGGCCTGACACCTGCCCTGGATGACAAAAGTCGCCTCCTGACATAAGTCGTCGTCCTTTCGCTGAAAGTCTTTGTCATCTCGCCTCCCTATACTCGAGTGTCATGACCCGTGGCTTGCCGATCATCGGCCGGCCACGCCAAGACCCCGCGATGAGGAAGAGACGATGACCCAGCTGACCCGTGCCGATTTCGACCATGCCATGGTGCCCAACTACGCACCCCAGGCTGCCATTCCGGTACGCGGCGAGGGTAGCCGTCTGTGGGATCAGGAAGGTCGCGAGTACATCGACTTCGCCGGTGGCATCGCCGTTACCTCGCTGGGCCACTGCCACCCGGCGCTGGTCAAGGCGCTCAAGGATCAGGCCGACAAGGTCTGGCACCTGTCCAATGTCTACACCAACGAGCCGGCACTGGCGCTGGCCAAGGCGCTGACCGAGCGCACCTTCGCCGACAAGGTCTACTTCTGCTCCTCCGGTGGTGAGGCCAACGAGGCCGCGCTCAAGCTGGCGCGTCGTTTCGCCCACGACACCCATGGCGAGAAGAAGGACAAGATCATCTCCTTCCGTCAGTCCTTCCATGGCCGCACCTTCTTCACCGTCAGCGTCGGCGGCCAGCCCAAGTATTCCCAGGGCTTCGGGCCGATTCCGGGCGGTATCCAGCACGCCGAATTCAACAATCTCGACTCCGTGCGCGAGCTGATGGGCGATGACACCTGCGCGATCATCGTCGAGCCGCTGCAGGGCGAGGGCGGTATCATCCCCGGCGAGCAGGCATTCCTCGAAGGACTGCGTGAGCTGTGTGACCAGCACGATGCGCTGCTGATCTTCGATGAAGTCCAGAGCGGTGCCGGGCGTACCGGCCACCTGTACGCCTACCAGCACTTCGGTGTGGTGCCGGACATCCTGACCACCGCCAAGGGCATCGGTGGCGGCTTCCCGCTGGGCGCCATGCTGACCACCGATCGCATCGCACCGGCCATGGCCATCGGCACTCACGGTTCCACCTACGGCGGCAACCCGCTGGCGTGTGCCGTGGGTCTGGCGGCGCTCGAGACCATCGACACCCCGGAAACCCTCGACGGTGTCGCGCACCGCCACCAGCTGCTGCGCAACGGCCTGGAAGGCATCGCCAAGCGTCACGGTGTCTTCAAGGAAGTGCGTGGCATGGGCCTGTTGATCGGTGCCCAGATGGCGCCGGACTACGCGGGGCGTGCCAAGGACATTCTCAACCTGGCGATGGAAGAAGGCCTGATGGTGCTGATCGCCGGTCCTGACGTGCTGCGTCTGGCGCCGTCGCTGGTGATCAGCGAAGAGGAGATCCAGAGCGGTCTCGACAAGCTCGACCGCGCCGTGGCGAACTTCGTCGCCGCCTCTGCATCTGCATGAGCAGCGCCATGAGCAGTGCCCCGATGCTGGTGGTGCGGCCTGCCGAAAGCCGCGATCTGCTCGCCCTCGAGCGGCTCGCGGCCACGGCCACGCCTCGCCTGACCAATCTGCCGGCACATCGCGACCGCCTCGAGGAGCGCATTCTGCGCTCCCAGCGCAGTCTGCGAACCGAGATCGACTTCCCGGGCGATGAGATCTACTGCTTCGTGCTGGAAGATCTCGACACCGGCGAAGTGGTCGGTACCGCCTCGCTGCGCGCCGAGGCTGGTGCGCGGGAGGCCTACTACACCTATCGTCAGGAGACGCTGATCCACGCCTCGCAGCAGCTCAACGTGCGCCACGAAGTGCAGACGCTGTCGCTGTCGCATGAGGTGTCGGATGCCACGCTGCTGTGCGCGCTGTCGCTGGATGCCCGCTACCGCGAGACGGATGCGGACAGCCTGCTGCGCCGCGCACGCCTGATGTTCATCGCCCAGTACCCGGAACGCTTCGCCACCGAACTGGCGGTGGCCTTCCCGGGGTATCTGGAAACGCGCGATGAGCGTCAGGTCAGTCCGTTCTGGGACAGTGTCGGTCAGCACTTCTTTGATCGTGATTTCAATGAAATCAATCAGATGGCGGGGGTGCGTTCCAAGAGCTTCATCGCCGAGGTCATGCCGCCGTTCCCGCTCTATCTGCCGCTGCTCACCCCCCAGGCGCGTGCCGCCATCGGGCGTGAGAATCCGCGCCATGAGTACGCCATGCAGGAAATGCTCGCCGAGGGCTTCTCGCGCTCGCGTCATGTCGACATCTTCGATGCCGGCCCCTTGCTGCTGGCGGAGTGCGAGCGTCTGCATACCTTCAAGCAGTGCGGTTGGCATCCGGTGCGTATCCGCCCGCAGGAAAGCCTGCCGGATGCGGTGCCGGCGATGGTGGCCAACCAGCGTCTCGGCGATTTCCGCTGCGTGCTGGCGCGCTATGCCCTGACGCCGACCGGCCAGCTGATGCTGACGCCGCAGCAGGCCGAAGTGCTGGGTGTGGAAGAGGGGCGTGCGGTGCTTGCCGTGCCGATGCCATTGCCGACGATGGATGAGGGAGAGTTGTAATGCGCATTCGTCCTATCGCTCGACACGATATCGAAGGCCTCAAGGTACTGGCGCGGGAAACCGGTGTCGGCTTCACCTCGCTGCCGGACAATCATGAGTTTCTCAGCGCCAAGATAGAGCGCACCCTGGCCGCCTTCGAGGGCCGCGAACCCAGCGATGATCGCCTGTACTTCTTCGTGCTCGAGGATGATCGCGATGGCAGCATCGCGGGCTGCTGTGCCATCGAGGCCTGCGTGGGCACCGATGCGCCGTTCTATCACTATCGTCTCGGTTCGCTGGCGCATTCCTCGGTGCAGCTCGATCTGCATCGCACCCTGGATACGCTGACGCTGTGCTCCGACCACACCGGCGATGCCGAGGTCTGCTCGCTGTTCCTGCGTGAGGGCTGGCGCAAGAACCGCAACGGCGCGCTGCTCTCCAAGGTGCGCTGGCTGTTCATGGCCCAGTTCCGCGCGGCCTTCCCCGACAAGGTGCTGGCCGAGATGCGCGGTGTCTTCACGCCCGAAGGGCGCAGCCCGTTCTGGGAGTGTCTGGGCAGCCACTTCTTCCCGATGGATTTCAATGAGGCCGACCGCCTCACCGGCATGGGCCAGAAGAGCTTCATCGGCGAGCTGATGCCCAAGTTCCCGATCTATACGCCGTTTCTCTCCGAGCCCGCGCGGGCCGCCATCGGGCAGGTGCATGAGCACACCCGACCGGCGGTGGCGATGCTCAAGAAGGAAGGGCTGCGCTGGGAAGGCTACGTCGACATCTTCGATGGCGGCCCGACGGTCGAGGCCTATATCGATGATGTGCGTGCCGTGCGTGACAGCCAGCTGGCGAGTGTCGAGGTCATCGCGTCTGATGCCCTGGCCTGCGAGCGTCCCGCTGTGATGGCTGCCACCACCGGCATGGCCGACTTCCGTGCCAGCTGGATCAGCCACGACGTCACCCGGGACGACTCCGGCGCCTGCCATGTGCGTCTGCACCGTGATGAGGCCGAACGCCTCGGCGTCACCGGCGGCGACACGCTGCGCGTGCTGGCCGGCTGAAGCGTCCGCCACGGGCATCCGCTTCTTCGCGCCATCTCGAGGCGCATACCGCCTTGCGTCCTTTTGCCATCAGCGGGGCAGATCGCCAACTGCCCCGTTACTCCTTGTTCAGCGTCGCTCGCGCGGCGCGCCCTTTCGATGAGGCATGCCATGACCACTCCGAATTCGACTCCCGCCACACTCAACGTGCGTCAACAGCTCTTCATCGACGGCGCGTGGCAAGCGGGCGAGGCCGCATCCTTCACCAAGACCGACCCCGTCTCCCACGCACGTCTGTGGCAAGGCGCCGCTGCCACTGCCGAGCAGGTCGAGCAGGCCGTCGCGGCAGCGCGTCAGGCCTTCCCGGCCTGGGCGCGCCTGGGCTTCGAGGCGCGTCTGGCGGTGGTGGAGCGCTTCCGCGATCAGCTGGAGCAGCACCGCGAAGCGCTGGCGATCAGCATCGCCAGCGAAACCGGCAAGCCGCTGTGGGAAGCGCGCACCGAGGTCGGCGCGATGATCGGCAAGATCGCGATCTCGGTGAAGGCCTATCACGAGCGTACCGGCGAGCGCGCCAAGGATGTCGCGGGCACCCAGGCAGTCCTGCGCCACCGCCCGCACGGCGTGATGGCGGTCTTCGGCCCCTACAATTTCCCGGGCCATCTGCCCAACGGCCACATGGTGCCGGCGCTGCTGGCGGGCAATGCCTGCGTGTTCAAGCCCTCCGAGCTGACCCCGGCCACCGCCGATCTCACCCTGCAGTGCTGGGAGGCCGCGGGCCTGCCGGCCGGCGTGATCAATCTGGTGCATGGCGCGGCGGAAGTCGGCCAGGCCCTGTCCCAGTCCGAGGGCATCGATGGGCTGCTGTTCACCGGCAGTGCCAAGGTCGGCAAGCTGCTGCACCGCCAGTTCGCCGGTCAGGTCGGCAAGCTGCTGGCGCTGGAACTGGGCGGCAACAACCCGCTGGTGGTGCGCGATGTGCAGGATGAAACCGCCGCGGTGCTGGCGATCATCCAGTCGGCCTTCGCCTCGGGCGGTCAGCGCTGTACCTGTGCGCGGCGCCTGATCGTGCCGCAGGGTGAGGTCGGTGATCGTCTGATCGAGACACTGGCCACGGCACTGCGCGAGCTGCGGGTGGCGGGGCAGTTCGCGCAGGACGCCCCCTTCTATGGCGGCCTGGCAAGTGTCGCCGCGGCCGAGGGGCTGCTCAAGGCGCAGGACGATCTCGAAGCGCTGGGCGGCAACGTCATCGTGCGCATGCAGCAGGTGGAAGAGGGCACCAGTCTGCTCAGCCCGGCGCTGATCGATGTCACCGGCCTTGCGCTCGAGGACGAGGAATTCTTCGGCCCGCTGCTCAAGATCCACCGCTACACCGATTGGGACGACGCCATCGCGCTGGCCAATGACACCCGCTACGGCCTCTCGGCCGGGCTGATCGGGGGCGATCGCGCTGACTGGGACGACTTCCTGCTGCGCATTCGCGCAGGCATCGTCAACTGGAACCGCCAGACCACCGGCGCCTCCGGCGACGCGCCCTTCGGTGGCATCGGTGACAGCGGCAACCATCGCCCCAGCGCCTATTACGCCGCCGACTATGTCAGCTATCCGGTCGCCTCGATGGAAGCCGAGGAGCTGGCGCTGCCCGCGAACCTGCCGGCCGGTATCCGTCTGTAAGGCCGTCCGTTCGGGCACCGTTGCCGCTTACCCATTGTTGACCACGACGCCCGCCGTGCCTGTTTGCTGAGCTGGCAAGGCGTCGTGGCAGGAGACCTTCATGTCCGACACCCTGTATCAAGAGATCAATTTCGATGGCCTGGTCGGCCCGACCCACAACTACGCCGGTCTGGCGCATGGCAACGTGGCCTCGATGCGCCACGGCGGCCTGGCCTCCAACCCGCGCGAAGCCGCGCTGCAGGGCCTCGACAAGATGAAGTCGCTGGCGGATCTGGGTTATGCACAGGGGATTCTGCTACCGCAGCAGCGCCCGGACCTTGGCGCGCTGCGCGATCTCGGCTTCACCGGCAGCAACGCCCAGGTGTTGAAGGCGGCCAGCGAGCAGGCACCGCAGCTTCTGCGCGCGGTGTGTTCCGCCTCCAGCATGTGGACGGCCAACGCCGCTACCGTCACGCCGTCGCGCGACAGCGGTGATGGCCGCGTGCATTTCACGCCGGCCAACCTGCAATCCAGCTTCCATCGTTACCTGGAGCCCGCGACCACCGGGCGCATCCTGGGCGCCATCTTCGCCGACGATGGCCACTTCGCGCATCACCCCGCGCTGCCCGCGACGCCGGCCTTCTCCGATGAGGGCGCCGCCAACCATACGCGGCTGTGCGATGGCCACGGCGGGCCGGGCGTGCATCTCTACGTCTATGGCCGTCAGGCCTTCGGCGGTGATGGTGTCGAACCGCGTCGCTATCCGGCGCGCCAGACGCTGGAAGCCAGTCAGGCCGTCGCGCGTCAGCATGGCCTGAGCGAAGAGCAGGTGGTGTTCGCCCAGCAGCACCCGGACGCCATCGATGCCGGCGTCTTCCACAACGACGTGATCGCGGTGGGCAATGGCCCGGTGCTGTTCTATCACGAGCTGGCCTTCCGCGATGAAGAGGCGGTGCTTGACGAGATTCGCGCCAAGCTGTCCACGCCGCTGATCCCGATCCGCGTGCCGCTGGAAGCCGTCAGCCTCGAGGATGCCGTCTCCTCCTATCTGTTCAACTCGCAGCTGCTCTCCAGCGACGATGGCAGCATGACGCTGGTGGTGCCGGGCGAGTGTCAGGAGAACGAGGCGGTATGGAACGCACTGCAGAATGCGATTCTGGCCGGCCCCAACCCGATCGGCGAAGTGCTGGTCAAGGACGTGAAGCAGAGCATGCGCAATGGCGGCGGCCCGGCTTGTCTGCGTCTGCGCGTGGTGCTCAGCGACGCCGAGCGCGCCGCGCTGTCCGGGCGCGTGATGATGAGCGATACGCTGCACGCGGAGCTGGGTGACTGGGTCAAGCGTCACTACCGTGACAGCCTGACACCGGCAGACCTTGCCGATCCGCAGCTGGCCGAGGAAACCCTGGCAGCACTGGATGAGCTGACGCGGCTGCTGAAGGTCGGCAATGTCTACGCCTTCCAGCGCTGATCGCCCTCGCTGAAGCCATGAACGACACAGCCCCCATCGGTCTCGCCGGTGGGGGCTGTGTCGTTGTGGATTGGTGATTCGAGATGTGTGATCTGAGATGTGAGGTCTGAGAGGCGGATGCCGTGGCGTCACTCAGGCCAGTTGTGGCTGGATCACGCGCGTGGGCTCGCGGCGCACCGGCCAATGCACGATGGCGGCCAGCAGACCGAAGATGCCGCTGGAGATCCACAGCAGGTCGTAGCTGCCGGTCAGTTGATAGACCACACCACCGCCCCAGGCCCCCAGGAAGGCACCGACCTGATGGGCGGCCAGCACCATGCCGAACACGAAGGCCTGACGCTTCTGGCCGAAGTAGAGCGCGACGGCCTGACTGGTCAGTGGCACCGTCGACAGCCACAGAATGCCCATGATCGCGCCGAAGGCGTAGAGCAGCATGCTGCTGGGCGGGATGACCACCATCGCCATCACCAGCGCGGCGCGGCACAGATAGATCAGCATCAACAGCTGCGGCGGGTGACGGCGGCCGCCCCAGGCACCGAACAGGATGGTGCCGGCGATATTGAGCGCGCCGATGATCGCCAGCGTGTTGCCGGCCACGTTCAGGGGCAGGCCGCAGGCGACCACGAAATTGGGCAGGTGGGTGGCGATGAAGGCGACGTGCACGCCGCAGACGAAGAAGCCGCCGGCGAGCGCCAGAAAGCGCCGGTCCTGCAGCAGCGGGCCCTGGCTCGGGATATCCTCCTCCGCTGGTGCCTCACTGCCGGCCGGCGGGCGACGCAGCAAGGGCAGAGCCATGGGAATCAGCAGCAGACAGCTGGCGCCGAGAGCCAGCATGGCGATCTTCCAGTCGATCAGTACCAGCATCGGGGTCGCGACCGAGTAGATCAGCTGCCCGAAGGAGCCGCCGGCCGAGGCGATGCCCAGCCCGATGCCACGATGCTGGAGGGGAACCACGCGCGTGACGGCAGCCAGCACCAGCGGGAAGGTGGTCGCGCCGATGCCGATGCCAGCCAGCACGCCGGCGCCCAGCATCCACACCGTCGGGGTCGGCCAGAGGGCGGTGACGCCCATGCCGACCGCATAGCACAGGCTACCGACGAGGAAGACGCTGAGCGTGCCGAAGCGGTCCGACAGCTTGCTGGCGATGGGCGCGGCCAGTCCGAAGACCAGATTCTGGATGGCGAGCGCGAATGACAGACTCCCCATGCCCCAGGTGAGTTCGCTGGCCATCGGTGGCAGCATGAAGCCCATGGCCTGCCGCGCGCCGGTATTGATGGCGAGAATCAGCGCTGCCAACGCGATCGCTGCCTTCCAGTTCAGTTGCATGTCTGGCCCACCCCTGTCGTTACCATTGTGCTGCGGACTCCACTGCCTGTGGGCGGAAGATCACCTTGAGACCTTGGTCTCTATATTCCACTTTATTCTCATGGATGGGCGCATCCCGAATACGTCAACGACGGTAGCAGAAGCGACAGTGCAGTCGTTGCTTGTCACGTACGGTCGTGCCGCGGTCGTGGCGCGGACGTCGTCGATCCCCCCATCTCAGGAGGTAGTGATGCATATCGGTCTGCTGCAATGCGATGACGTCAATCCGGCCCTCATCGAGCGGCACGGCAACTATCCCGCCATGTTCCAGGCCCTGCTCACTAGCAGCGACCCGGATATCCGGCTCAGCGTCTGGCGCTGCCTGGATGGCGAGTTTCCCGAGCAGCTGGATGCCTGCGATGGCTGGCTGATCAGCGGGTCAAGGCATGGCGTCAATGATGGGCTCGCCTGGATCACGACACTGTGTGAGTTCGTCCGGCGCGTGCATGCGGCAAAGCTGCCGCTGGTCGGTGTCTGCTTCGGCCATCAGGTGATCGCCAGGGCCTTGGGGGGCGAGGTGGAGAAACATGCACGCGGCTGGGGTGTCGGCCTGTCGTTCAATCGTGTCTGTGCGCAACGCCCCTGGATGCAACCGCCGCAAATGGGGCTGGATCTCATCGTCAGCCATCAGGATCAGGTCAGTGTCCTGCCTGCCGATGCCCGGGTGCTGGCGGACAGCGCCTTCTGCGCCTTCTATCTGATCGAGGTGGGCAGCTGCCTCGGCGTGCAGGGGCATCCCGAGTTCAGCCCCGCCTATTCACGTGACCTGATGAGGTTGCGTCGCGAACAGATCGGCGAACATCGCGTGCGCGAGGGCGAAGCCTCCCTGAGTGTCGCGCCAGACAGCGCCGTGGTGACGCAATGGATGCTGGCCTTCATTCGCCACTGGCGTTGAGGCCTGGCCAGCGCAGGGCGCTTTTTTCACGACCCGTCAGGACCCGGCAGCAGCCATCAGGCGTCGGCAGGGACTGTCAGCTAACAAGCGCCGGCAGGCATCGGTGACGACTCGTGCCCGGCTTGCGTGGAATCCACTGCCGATCGCACCCCGCGAAACGCTATACTGTCATGCATGTCACATGCGCTGTTTACCATGGCGGGTGCCATATCCCGGTCTGGTGACATGCCCCGGTCTTGCGACACTACACTGTTTCCCGTTTGGCACCATGGTGTTGAGTCGTGACCTGTAGAATTTCGCCATTCGGGGTATGCCAATCGCGCAGCCTGCCCGACATGCAACGTGCCGTTCGCCCCCTGACACCGGACACACGCAGCGTCAGTCTACTGACGCCATGTCGAGTCGTGCCGTCGCGCCGCTCTGTACCCCAGCTCTGTATCCCAATCCTGTCCCCCTGCTTCATGCTCCTGAGGAGAAGCCCCTTGGCCAACTTCACTCTGAACGGCAAGGCCGTCAGTCTCGAGGTCGATCCGCAAACCCCGCTGTTATGGGTGTTGCGTGAGCACCTGGGTCTGACCGGCACCAAGTTCGGTTGCGGCATCGCCCAGTGCGGCGCCTGTACCGTGCACCTGAACGGCACAGCGGCGCGTACCTGTGTCCTGCCGGTTCTGGCCGCCGAAGGTGGTGACATCGTCACCATCGAGGGGCTGGCCGAGAATGATGACCACCCGCTGCAGCAGGCCTGGGTCGAGGAGCAGGTGCCGCAGTGCGGTTACTGCCAGTCCGGCCAGATCATGCAGGCCGCCGACTTCCTCAAGAACACGCCCAATCCCACCGATGAGCAGGTCACCGCCGCCATGGCCGGCAACCTGTGTCGCTGCATGGCCTACGTGCGCATCCATCGCGCAGTGAAGCGTGCCGCCACCATCGCCAATGAGCGTGCCACCAGCCAGGTGAGCGGTCAGCAGACCGACGCCACGGCCGCGACTGCCGGCGTCGGTACCTTCGATCCGCGTGCCACGGCAGGCACCGTATCCCATTCTGCTGTCGAGGAGACGTCTCATGGCAAGGTTTGATGACAAGCTGGCCGCGCATCAGCGCGAGCTTGCTGCCGCGCACAAGACTTCCTCGAGCCGCGGCGGTATCACGCGGCGTGGCTTCCTGATCGGCAGTGTGGCGGGTTCCACCATGCTGGCCTTCGGCGTGTCCGGCGCGGCGCTGGCCGCCGGGTCAGACGGCAAGGGCTCGGCCAGCGAGACGCTGTCCGCCGGGGCCTTCGAGCCGACCATGTGGTACGCCATCGCCACTGATGGCACCGTCACCGTGCATATCACCAAGTCCGAGATGGGCCAGCACGTCGCCACCAGCCTCGCGCGTCTGGTGGTCGAGGAGCTTGAGGCTGACTGGGACAGCGTCAAGGTCGATTACGTCGACAGCGCCCCCAAGTGGGGCTACATGATCACCGGCGGCAGCTGGTCGGTTCACCAGAGCTACCAGCCGCTGTCACAGGCCGGCGCGGCGGGGCGTATCGCGCTGATCGAGGCGGGCGCTCAGCAGATGGGCGTGGCGGTTGAGAGCTGCAAGGCGCGCAAGGGTCGCGTCATCAGTGGCGATCAGTCGCTGAGCTATGGCGAGATCGTCGCGGCGGGGATGGAGCGCAGCTTCTCCGAGGAGGAGCTTGCGGCCATCGAGCTCAAGCCGGCCTCCGAGCGTCGCGTGCTGGGCACCAGGGGCAACGCGCTGGACGTGCCGCCCAAGACCAACGGTCAGGCCGTCTACGGCATCGACTACACCCTGCCGGCAGAGATCGAGGCTCGTGTCGGCAAGACATTGCATGCGCGTCCGGTGATGCCGCCGAGCCGCTTCGGCTGCAAGGTCACCGCCGTCGATGACAGCGAGGCCCGCAAGGTCATCGGTTATCGCCAGACCATCGAACTCAAGGACCCGTCCGGCATCTGCCAGGGCTGGCTTGCGGTCATCGCCGACAACTTCTCGGCGGCCATGCGCGCCACCGACCTGCTCAAGGTCGAGTGGAGCAAGGGCGACAGCTATCAGGTCGACGAGACGGCGATCCAGGCCGAGGGCCAGCGTCTGGTCAGCTCGCCGAGCCGCGACAATGGCTCGATGCTGGTGGATCAGGGCGACCCTGCACCGCTGCTCGAGACTGCCGCCACCACGGTGGAATCCACCTTCACCACCTCAAGCGTGCTGCACTTCACGCTGGAGCCGGCCAATGCGCTGGCCTATGAAGAGGATGGCCACTGGCACATCCACTGCGGCAACCAGCAGCAGTCCCTGCTGACCTCACTGGTCACCAAGGCGCTGGAGCTCGAGGAAGGCAAGGTCACCCATCACCAGCTGTATCTGGGCGGTGGTTTCGGGCGTCGTCTGCACGGTGACTACGCCGTGCCGGCAGCGCTGGCCTCCAAGGCCGTGGGGCGTCCGGTGAAGATGATCTTCACGCGCCCCGATGACAGCCGCTTCGATTGCGTGCGCTCGCCCTCGGTGCAGCGCCTGCGCTCCGGTCTCGATGCCGAGGGGCGTGTCGTGGCCTCCGAGCACGCCGCCGCCGCCGGCTGGCCGACGGCAGCCCTGATGCCGGCTTTCATGGCGGAAGCCATCGAAGGTGGCGGCAAGCTGGATTCCTTCTCCATCAGCGGCGCGGACCACTGGTACAACGTCGGCACCCAGCGTGTCTGGGCGCAGCAGAACAAGGTCGCCCACGAGGCCTTCGTGCCCGGCTACCTGCGCTCCGTCGCACCGGGCTGGACGCTGTGGGCGGTCGAACAGCATATCGATGAGCTGGCACTGGCGGCCGAGCAGGACCCGGCCAAATTCCGTCTCGCGCTGCTGGACGCCGAAGGCCGCAACGCCGGCAAGGCGCCGGTCAGCACCGGCGGCGCCGAGCGTCTGCGCAACGTGCTCAAGCGCGTGATGGAGAAGTCCGGCTGGAGCGAGCGCGACAGCCTGCCGGCAGACACCGGCATGGGCGTGGCGCTGAGCTTCGGCCAGGAACGCAGCATGCCGACCTGGGTGGCCTGCGTGGCACGGGTCAAGGTCGATCGCGCCACCGGCGAGGTCAAGCTCGAGAAGCTGACCAGTGTGGTGGATGCCGGTACCCTGGCGCATCCGGATGGCGCCATGGCGCAGCTGGAAGGCTCGCTCCTGTGGGGCGTCTCGATGGCGATGCACGAAGGCACCGAATACCGCGAGGGCGGCCCGGTGGCGCAGAATCTTGGCGCCTACCAGCCGCTGCGCATGCATCAGGTGCCGCAGATGGATCTCGAATTCGTCGACAGCATCGAGATGCCGGTCGGTCTCGGCGAGCCGGGCACCACGGTGGTCGCACCGGCGATCGCCAACGCCATTCAGCATGCGGTCGGCGTGCGCCTGCGTGGCCTGCCGATGCGTCCGGCGGCGCTCAAGGCCGCGCTCAGCGAGGCCTGATCCTCACCGGTGATTGACCCTGATACCCGCCACTCCGGCATGCCCGGGTGGCGGGTTTCGTGTCTTCAGACCGCGCGCAGGCTTCTGATATGAGAGATTATTGATGCAACACCTTGATCTTGAAGTGATCCATCAGGCGATCGACTGGCTGGCACCCGCAGATGGCGAGCCATCCGCGCGCCCGATCTGGCTGTGCACGGTGCTGGCCACCTTCGGCTCCTCACCGCGTGAGCCGGGTACCTGGCTGGTGGCGCGTGTCGATGGGCAGCATCGTGGTTCGCTGTCCGGCGGCTGTGTCGAGGAAGACTTTCTGGCGCGCCTGGCTGACGGGGAGTTCACCGCGCCCGCCCAGGTGATCCGCTATGGCGAGGGCGGCCATCAGGGCGCGGGAATCGCCTTGCCGTGTGGCGGCATTCTGGATGTACTGGTCGAGCGCTTCACGGCCTGTGACGCGGACATCGCGCATCTCGAGGCGCTGCGCGCGGCACTCGAGGGCCAGACGCCGCGTCTGCGGCACGTGATGCTGGAGGGAGATGGCGCGCGTACGCTTCAGCACGACAGCGGGCTGGGGGAGCGGGTCGAGCCGCTCGATGGCCACGCGGGCCAGGCGTGCGGCTATCAGCTGCGGGTCGGGCCGGTGGCGCGTCTGCTGCTGGCGGGGCTCTCGCCGGTGGCGGAAGCCTGCGCGGCCTTCGCCGTCAGCCTCGGCTTCGAGGTGATCATCTGCGAGCCGCGCGAGGAAGTGCTGGCCGACTGGGATTCCCGCAAGGCGCCGCTCGAGGGCGTCAGCCTGCGCCGCGAGCTGCCGTCACGCTTCATCGCCGCCGGCGGCTGTCATGCCGCCACCGCCGTGGTCGCGCTGACCCACGACCCGCGTATCGATGATCTGGCGATGATCGAGGCGGTACGCCAGCCCGCGTTCTATATCGGCGTGATGGGCTCGCATCGTACCTCAACGGCGCGCGCCGAGCGGCTGGCACGCAGCGGTGGTCTCAGCGAGGAGGAGATTGCGCGCATCGTGATGCCGATCGGGCTGAAGCTGGGCAGCAAGACACCGGCCGAGATCGCGCTGGCGGTGATGGCCGATATCGTGCGCATCCGGCGTGGCCGCGCTCGCGAGAGCCTGTGAAGCCACTCAGGAGACAGTCAGTGAGGCCGCCCATGAATGAGTCGATCATCTTGGTCATGGCCGCAGGGCAGAGTCGCCGCTTCGGCAGTGACAAGCGTCAGGCGCGTCTGGGAAATGGCCAGACACTGCTGTTGGCGACGCTGTCGCGGGTCATGTCCTGTGAGGTGGACTGGCGTCTGCTGCTGCGTGAGGACGATGACCCCGCCGCATTGCTGGGAGAGGCGTTCGCACGTGAGCATGCTGGGCGAATCTGGCGTGCGCCGCAGGCGGGCAATGGGCTCGGTGCCAGTCTCGGCGATGCCTTCCGTCAGCTGGAAGATGATGCTGGATTGGCGCATGTGCAGGTGGCGGCAGTGTGGCTGGCGGACATGGCGCAGATCACGGCACAGACCTTTCATGCCCTGCAGGCCCAGGCCCAGGCCGATGGCGTGCATATCGTGCGACCGAGGCTTGAAGGCGAGGGCGGCCCCGGGCATCCGGTGCTGTTCGGGCGGGCGCTGTGGGCAGAGCTTGCGACGCTTGAAGGCGGCGAGGGCGCGCGCGAGGTGATCGCGCGACATCGCGAGGCGCTGCGTCAGGTAGCAGTCGGTGATGCCGGTATCCATCACGACATCGACACGCCAGCGATGCTGAAGCTCAGAGGCTGAGACAGAAACTGAAACTGAAACTGAAACTGCAAGAAGTCACGTGCGCTGGAAACAGGCCCCTCCAGACAGCAAAAGGCCCCGTCACCTTGAAGTGACGGGGCCTTTTGCTGTCGGCGTATCGCGTTAGAGCGTGCGCATATCCAGCAGCTTGATGCTCTGGATGCGCGGCTCGCCCCAGCTCAGGTCGAGCACCCACTCGGCGTCGAAATGCGTGTGCAACACGCTGCCATCGCACATGGCGGCGCGGTGCTCACCGCCCATGCGCAGGGTGGCGCTGTCGAGGCTGTTGCGCTGCGCACGCACCCAACCGAGTGCATGGCCATTGACCAGCAGCTCGCTGCGACGCTGCTCCCAGTTGGCCAGGTACTCGCTGCCGGTCAGGGTTTCATCCAGCAGCTGGATGGAAGCCTCCTCGCCCAGCAGTTCCGCCAGTTCGATAGCAGGCGCCATGCGGTTGAGCATGGAGAACCAGCGGTGCGCGAAGTTTTCGAGTTCGGCCTCGAGGGCCAGATCATTGAAGGTATCGGCGTACATGGCACCTGCTCCCGAGTGGGTAAATATTGATGGGCATTATGCCGAGAGTCGTGAGCAGTAAACATGCCACGAACGGAATGGCAGTGTTGCCAACGGGGAGTCAATGCTTCAGCGGTTGCTGAAGCCGCGACGCCCCGTGGCGTTTGGCTGTTCTCGATCTCTCGGGAGAGTGGTCGTATCAGTGGATGGCTCAGTGGCCGTATCAATGGTCGTATCAATGAATGCGGCGGCCTGACTCGCCATTGCTGTCCGGCGTGTCAGTGTCCTGATGCGATTCACGTTTCTCGACCAGGCGGCGGATACCGACATAGAACAGCGGTGTCAGCAGCAGGCCGAACACGGTGACGCCGATCATGCCGGAGAACACCGCCACGCCCATCGCCTGACGCATCTCGCTGCCGGCACCGGTGGCCAGTACCAGCGGCACCACGCCCGCGGTGAAGGCCACCGACGTCATCAGGATGGGACGCAGACGCAGGCGACAGGCCGTCAGCACGGCGTCCAGACGACTCTGGCCAGCATGCTGCTGCTCACGAGCGAACTCGACCAGCAGGATCGCGTTCTTGCACGCCAGCGCCACCAGCACGATCAAGCCGATGCGCGTGAAGATGTTGTTGTCGCCTCCCGTCAGCCAGACACCAGCCAGCGCCGACAGCAGTGTCATCGGCACGATCAGGATGATCGCCAGCGGCAGCGACCAGCTCTCGTACTGGGCGGCCAGCACCAGGAACACCAGCAATACCACCAGCGGAAAGATGTAGATCATGGTGTTGCCGGCCAGTACCTGCTGGTAGGTCACCTCCGTCCACTCGTAGCCGATGCCCTGTGGCAGGTTGCCGGCCAGCACTTCCTCGATGGCGGCCTTGGCCTGATCACTGGAGACGCCCGGCGCCGGCGAGCCGTTGATATCGGCGCTGACGAAGGTGTTGTAGTGCATCACACGGTCCGGGCCGGTGGTCGGTGTCACCTTGACGAAGCTGCCCAGCGGAATCATGCGGCCGTTGTCGCTGCGCACCTTGAGGTTGCGGATGTCATCCGGGTCGAGACGCGCCGACTGCTCAGCCTGGGCACGCACCTGATAGGTACGCCCGAAGCGGTTGAAGTCATTGACGTACAGCGAGCCCATGTACACCTGCAGGGTCTCGAAGGCACGTTCCACCGGCACGCCCATGATCATCGCCTGCTCGCGATCCAGATCGATGTCGTACTGCGGCACCTGGATGCGGAAGCTGGAGTAGACACTGCTCAGACGCGGGTCAGCGTTGCCCTTGGCGGTGATGGTCTGCACGGCGGAGAACAGCTCATCGAAGCCCTTGTTGCCACGGTCCTGCAGCTGCAACTTGAAGCCCCCCGTAGTGCCCAGGCCCAGAATCGGTGGCGGCGGGAAGACGGCAACGAAGGCCTCGTCGATCCCCGCGAATTTCTGGTTCAGCTGAGCGGCGATCGCCTGACCGGAAAGCTCGGGCGACTGACGCTCATCGAAGTCCGCCAGGGTCGCGAACACGATGCCGGAGTTGGAGGCATTGACGAAGCCGTTCACGGAGAGCCCCGGGAAGGCCACGGTGTGCGCCACGCCCGGTGTGTCCAGCGCCAGTGCCTGCATCTCGTCGATGACCTCGGAGGTGCGGTCGAGGCTGGCGGCGTCCGGCAGCTGGGCCATCGCGACCAGGTACTGCTTGTCCTGCCCCGGGATGAAGCCGCCGGGCACGCTGTCGAACAGCTTGCCGGTGGCGCCGAGCAGTACGACATACAGCAGGCCGACGATGACACCGAAGCGCAGCAGCTTCTTGATCAGGCCGGTATAGCCGTTGGCCATCGCACTGAAGGCGCGGTTGAACGGCGCGAACAGCCAGCGCCCGAACAGGCCATCGATGACACGGGTCAGCCAGTCAGGCTTGGCACCGTGGGGCTTGAGCAGCAAGGCCGACAGCGCCGGTGACAGCGTCAGCGAGTTGAAGGCCGAGATCAGCGTCGAGATGGTGATGGTCAGCGCGAACTGCTTGTAGAACTGACCGCTCAATCCGCTGATGAAGGCCGTCGGCACGAATACCGCCGTCAGCACCAGCGCGATGGCGATGATCGGGCCGGTCACCTCACGCATGGCGATCTGGGTGGCCTCGATGGGCGAGTGGCCCAGCTCGATGTTGCGCTCGACATTCTCCACCACCACGATGGCGTCATCGACGACGATACCGATGGCGAGCACCAGCCCGAACAGCGACAGCGTATTGATCGACACGCCCATCAGCTGCATGACCGCAAACGTTCCGATCAGCGAGACCGGCACCGCGATCAGCGGAATGATCGAGGCCCGCCAGGTCTGCAGGAACAGGATCACCACGATCACGACCAGCAGGATGGCCTCGAACAGGGTGTCGATGACCGCCTCGATGGAGCCGCGCACGAAGACCGTCGGGTCGTAGACGATGTCGTAGCTGACGCCATCCGGGAAGGCCTCGGACATCTCGCTCATGCTCTCGCGCACGGAATCCGACAGCGCGATGGCATTCGAGCCGGGGCGCTGGAAGATCGGCATCGCCACGGCGTCCTTGCCATCCAGCTGCGCGCGCAGCGAATAGCTGTCGGCGCCCAGTTCGACACGTGCCACATCCTTCAGGCGTGTCAGACGGCCATCTTCATCGACACGGATGACGATGTTCTCGAATTCCTCGGCGCTCTCCAGGCGGCCCCGCACATTGAGCAGGCGCTGGAACTGGTTGTCGTCAGGCGAGGGCTGGGCACCGACGGAACCGGCGGCGACCTGCTGATTCTGGGCCCGCAGGGCACTGATGATGTCACCGGCAGACAGGCCCCGCGCCGCCACGGCGTCCGGGTCGAGCCACACGCGCATCGAGTACTCGCCGGCACCGAACAGCTGCACGTCGCCGACCCCCTCGAGGCGGGCGAGATTGTCCTTCAGGTTCAGGCGCGCGTAGTTGGACAGCCACAGCTGGTCATAGCGGCCATCCGGAGAGGTCAGGTGGACCACCATCGTCAGGTTGGGCGAGGCCTTCTCGGTGGTGATGCCGAGTTGCTGCACCTCCTGCGGCAGGCGCGGCGTGGCGCGGGCCACACGGTTCTGCACCTGCACCTGGGCCTTGTCCAGGTCAGTGCCCAGCGCGAAGGTCACCGTCAGGGTCAGGTTGCCGTCGGAGGTCGCCTGGGAGTCCATGTACAGCATGCTTTCGACGCCGGTGATTTCCTGCTCCAGCGGCGTGGCGACGGTGGCACCGATGACTTCGGGGTTGGCCCCCGGGTAGTTGGCGCGCACCACCACGGTGGGCGGCACGACTTCCGGATACTCGGAGATGGGCAGCTGGAACAGCGACAGCATCCCGGAGATGACGATCAGGATCGACAGCACCGCGGCGAAGACCGGGCGCTTGATGAAGAAGCTGGAGATATTCACGAACGGCCTCCGGCTGCCTGACGGTCAGCCTCGGCCAGTGTCGCGGCGTCCTGGTCGTTGTCCTGATCCAGCGGCTGGGCGGTCTGCTGCTGCAGGCGCGAGATACGTGCGGCGAGTGCCTTGAGGGCACCGTCATCGGGCATCTCGACCAGCTTGGGGCTGATCGGCATGCCCGGACCTGCCTTGGCAGGCCCCGCGGCCAGCACGCGGTCACCGGCGGCCAGGCCATCGGTGACGGCACGCAGCGGGCCGAAGCGCGGGCCGGTGGTGATGCCGCGGTAGGCGAGGGTGTTGTCCTTGGCGACCACCAGCACGAACTGACGGTCCAGATCGGTGCCGATGGCGCGTTCCGGAATCAGCACGGCATCACGGATTTCGGGTGAGGCGATACGCAGGCGCGCGAAGGCACCCGGACGCAGAGCGGGATCATCGGCATTGAAGGTGGTGCCGATCCGCAAGGTGCCGGTATCGATGTCGACACTGTTGTCGATGAAGTCGAGCTCACCGTGGAAGGGGAAGTCTTCCTGTCCGGCCAGCTGCAGTTCGACCGGCAGGTGGTCATCGGCGCTGACATGCGCGAAGTCCTGGTTCCAGGTCAGCTCGCTGATGTCGATATAGGCGTCCAGCTGGCGGGTCTCGACCAGCGTGGTCAGCACGCTCTGGCCAGCCTGCACGGTGTTGCCACGCGTGATGCGCGCATTGGACAGGCGGCCGTCGATCGGGGCGCGGATGGTGGCGTAGTCCAGATCCAGACGGGCACGCTCGAGCTGGGCGATGGCGCCCTTGAGCTGTGCATTCAAGCCGGTGGCGGTAGTGCTGCGCGAATCGGCTTCCTCGCGCGATATCAGGTGGCGCTTGACCAGACTGGCGGCGCGACCGGACTCGCTGCGGGCATTGGCCAGCTCAGCCTTGATGCGTGCGACATCCGCTTCCAGACGCTGAACCTCGGCCTTGAAGGGGCGTTGATCAAGACGCACCAGCGGCGTGCCGGCGCTTACCTGACTGCCTTCGGTGAACAGCACTTCTTCGACTTCGCCGCTCACGCGTGGGCGCAGTTGCACGCGCTGGGGAGATTCCAGACGTGTAGTGTAGGTGTGCCAAGCCGCGACCGGCTGCGACTGGGCGGCGACGACTTCCATCGTCGGGGGAGTCTGTTGCGCGTTGCCGTTTTCTTCACTGTTGCCCTCGCTGCAGGCACTGAGCGCCAGAAGGCCGCCAAGGGTCAGTAGCAGGGAAGAAGCGATACGAGAAAGGCGCGCCGGACGTAAGTTCAGTCTCGACATGGGAATTTTCCGTTTCAGGATAGTTGGCTCGGCATCCTAGAGAGCCGGCCTGCGACGGATAAGCCCCTTGGAGCACACCGCTTTGATTCTGAATATGCACCAATTGTGCAGATGGCGCGCTGGCTGACTGCTGCGCTTGAGCAAGGGTCAACGCAAAAGCCCCGCGGCGAATGCCAGCGGGGCTTGTTGTCGTACATGTCACTTGCGTCTGCTGCCGCTCAACTCACTGTGCAGGCATCTCGGCACAGGTATCACGGCATGGCTGGCATGCCGCTTGACGCGACCTTACTGCTTCTCGCCGAAGTACTTGGTGTGGATGGTGTCGTAGGTGCCATCGGCCTTCAGCTCGGCCAGGGCGCCGTTGATCTGCTCGGCCAGGTCCTTGTCACGCTTGCGCATGGCGATACCGAAGCCGTCGCCGAAGTACTTCTTGGGCTCGGTGACCACTTCACCCACGGCCTTGTAGTTGCCGTTGCCGCCGTCGATCAGGGTGGACTTGCCGACCGGGAAGTCGAGGAAGGCGATGTCGAGACGACCCGCTTCCATGTCCAGTACCAGGTCATCGGCGGTGGTGTAGCGCTTGACCTCGGCATTCTTGCCGTAGAGATCGGTGACGTAGTTGTCCTGCAGGGTGCCGCGCTGCACGCCGATGGCCTTGCCGGCCAGGGCTTGCTGGGAGGTGGCGCTCAGCTCGCTGTCGGACGGGGCGAACCAGGCGGACGGCGGGGTGATGTAGGTGTCGGAGAACAGCACCTTCTCGCGGCGCTCCTCATTGATGGTCATCGAGGACATGATGGCGTCGTACTTGCGCGCCATCAGGCCGGGAATGATGCCGTCCCACGCCTGGATGACCCACTCGCAGTCGCGGTTGATCTTCGCGCAGATGGCATTGCCCAGTTCGATGTCGAAACCGGTCAGCTCACCATCGGGCGTCTTGTATTCCATCGGCTCGTAGGGCACGTCGACGCCGATGCGCAGCGATTCGGCCGCCTGAGCGCCACCGGCCATCAATGCTGCACCCAGCAGGGAGATTCCCAGAAGCTTCTTCATGTCAGTCCCATCCATCATTGTTGTTGGTCATACTGGCTGATCAGTGGCATCAGACACTCCCTCCTGAACACCAGCCGTCTGAGCCGCGGACATAAGGGGGCGTGTCATGCCAGTGGCTCCACACTAGCCCAGACCGAGGCTGTGGTGAAGAGGGTCAATGGACAAATTCAAACGGTCGTTAAACGAGATGAATTCCTGCCGTTATATCAGGATATAAAAAAAGCGCCCTACAAAGGGCGCTTTTGACGTTCAGCTTAACGGTTTCAAGTGCGCCAGCAGGCGTTTCTCCAGTTGCCGGAATATGGCAATGATGGTGAAGGTCAGACACAGGTAGATGGCGGCGACGAACAGGAAGGCCTCGAAGGGCGCGTAGAAGCGTGCGTAGATGTCACGCGCGGCGCCGGTGAGGTCCAGAAGCGTCACCACGCTGCAGATGGCACTGGCATGCAGCATGAAGATGACTTCATTGCCGTAGGCCGGCAGCGCCCGGCGGAAGGCACTGGGCAGAATGATGCGACGCATCATCCTGGCGCGTGACATGCCGTAAGCGCGGGCGGCTTCCATCTCGCCCTTGGGAGTCGACTGGATGGCACCGTGGAAGATCTCGGTGGTGTAGGCCGCGGTATTGAGCACGAAGGCCAGCAGCGCCGGCACGAAGGGATCACGGAAGTAATCCCACAGCCAGGTCTCCTGAATGCTGGGCACATGCACGCTGGTCACGCCCAGCGAGATGTCGAAGCCGTCGAAGAACACCACGCCGTAGTAGATCAGATAGAGCTGGATCAGCAGCGGCGTGCCCCGGAAGACGTAGGTGTAGAGATAGACCGGCATCTTCACCCAGCGACGACGCGAGCCGCGCAGGATCGCCAGCGGTACGGCCAGTATCAGGCCGATGAGCAGCGCCAGACATACCAGCTGCACGGTGGTGACCAGCCCTTCCCAGTAGTGCCACAGGGTGGTCGCGGTGAAGATGTAGTTGTCGCTCAGCGCATCCTCGAGCATCTGGCCCAGCTGGGCGATGACGCCTGAGGAGCCTGCATCATTCAGTTGTTCCATGCGCTGGCCTCCCCGAATCCGGCGTTATAGCGCTTCTTGAGACGTGCCAGCCCCCATTCGGACACGGTGGCGATCAGCAGATAGCCCGCCGCGACCGGCAACAGGAAGGTGAAGGGCTCGTGGGTCGCCTTGGCGGCCTCACTGGCGACACGCACCATGTCGACCAGCCCGATCACCGACACCAGGGCGGTGGTCTTGAGCAGTACCATCCAGTTGTTGCCCAGCCCCGGCAGGGCGTGGCGCATCATCAGCGGGAAGCGAATGCGCTTGAAGACCTTCCAGTCGTTCATGCCATAGGCGCGCCCGGCCTCGATCTGCCCGGCATCCACCGCCATGAAGGCGCCACGGAAGGTCTCACCCATGTAGGCACCGAAGATGAAGCCGATGGTGACGACGCCGGCAGTGAACTCATCGACATTGACGAAGACGTCGATGTCGTAGCTGTCGTACAGCCAGTCGGTGACCATGTTGATGCCGATCTGGCCGCCGAAGAACAGCAGCAGCATCAGCACGATGTCGGGAACGCCGCGGATGATGGTGGTGTAGAGCGTCGCGAGCCAGCGCAGAGGCGTGGAGCGCGACATCTTGGCCGTCGCCGTCAATAGCCCCAGCGCGATGGCCAGCAGCTGGGCCAGCACGGCCAGCTGCACCGTGACCCAGGCACCTTCCAGCAGGCTGGGCCCGTAGCCTTGTAGGTCAATCATGGGAAATCTCCCGTGAAGCGCCGAATAACCCGTTCAGCGGCTTACTGGTGGTTGTCGGACGCAGTGGCGGCGCTGGCGAAGTACTTGTCGTTGAGACGCTTGAGCGTGCCATCGGCCTTGAGCGCTTCCAGGGCACCATCGATGGCTTTCTTGAGGTCGCGGTCGCGCTTCTTCATGGCGATGCCGAAGCCGTCGCCGAAGTACTTCTTCGGCTCGCTGATGGCGCTGCCGGTGTTGACGAAGTTGCCGTCGTTGGCGTTGACCAGGGTGTCCTGACCGACCGGCAGGTCCAGGAAGGCGACATCGACGCGGCCGCTGTCCATGTCCAGCACCAGATCATCGAGCTTGGTGTAGCGGCGCACTTCTGCCGTGCGGCCGTAGAGGTCGGTGACGTAGTGATCCTGCAGGTTGCCGCGCTGCACCCCGATCACCTTGCCCGCGAGCGCCTCGGCATCGAGGGTATCCGCGCCCGCCAGCGGGCTGTCCGCCTTGACGAACCAGCCGGACGGCGGCGTGAAGTAGGGCTCGGAGAACAGCACCTGACGCTCACGCTCCGGATTGATGGTCAGTGCCGACATGATGACGTCGTACTTGCGCGCCATCAGGCCCGGGATGATGCCGTCGAAGTCCTGCTCGGTCCATTCGCAATGGGTGGCGAGCTGGGCGCAGATGGCGTTGCCCAGTTCGATCTCGAAACCGGTCAGCTCACCGCTGGGCAGCTTGTAGCCGAAGGGCGCATAGGGCACGTCGATGCCCAGGCGCAGCGGGTCCGGCACATCGGCCGCCTGAGCGGCGCTGGTAGTGATGGCGAAGCTGGAGAGACCGAGGGTGAGACCCAGCAGGGCACGTGTCGCGAACTGTTTCATTACTTGTCATTCCTGAAGTCTTGAACACCTCGAGGCTTGCCGTTGGCATGGCGCTCGTGGTGCTGAATCATGTGCCGGTCACGGGATCACCGTGCCGGGATGTGCCACAGGCCGAGCGGTCGGCTCAGCGATGGGCCAAGGGCCATTCATCAGTACTGTTGATCAGGGCTGCTGATCAGGGCACTTTGTCAGTACTTGGGCGCCAGGAACTGCTTGAGGCGCTCCGACTGGGGGTTGCCCAGCACGTCTTCCGGCTTGCCGGCTTCCTCGACCAGTCCCTGATGCAGGTAGACCACCTGGCTCGAGACATCACGCGCGAAGCTCATCTCGTGGGTCACCACCACCATGGTGCGGCCTTCCTCGGCCAGGTCACGCATGACCTTGAGCACGTCACCGACCAGTTCCGGGTCGAGGGCCGAGGTCGGCTCGTCGAACAGCATCACCTCCGGCTCCATCGCCAGTGCGCGTGCGATGGCGCCGCGCTGCTGCTGGCCACCGGACATCTGCGCCGGATAGTAGTCGGCGCGCTCGAGCAGGCCGACGCGGTCCAGCAGACTGCGTGCGTGGGCGATGGCTTCCTTCTTCGGCTTGCCGAGCACATGGATCGGCGCCTCGATGACATTTTCCAGCAGCGTCATGTGCGACCACAGGTTGAAGCCCTGGAACACCATCGACAGGCGCGCGCGCATGCGCTCGACCTGACGCCAGTCCATCGGTTCACGGCCACGACGGCTTTCCTTGAAGCCGATCTGCTCGCCATGCACGAAGATGTCGCCACCGTCCGGCTGCTCCAGCAGGTTCATGCAGCGCAGAAAGGTGCTCTTGCCGGAACCGGACGCGCCGATCAGGGTGATGACATCGCCCTTGCGTGCTTGCAGTGACAAGCCCTTGAGCACCTGGTTGGTGCCGAAGGACTTGGTGATGTTGCGGACCTCGAGAGGCAGCGCGTCGCTGCTCGGGCTCTCGGCCACGGAAGATCTCATGGTCATGCAGTTACTCCAATCCGGACGTTGCCAGCCCTGGGGGCAATGACACGCCACGAGTCCGCCGCGGGGCGGTCGGGCTCGGGATACAGGTTCGTTGCCGACATGGCACGGCTGCCTGGCACTGCCTTTCACTGCCGCTCGCAGACTTGCACGACGCAGATGTGATGAGGCGGCAAGGCGTGGCACGGGAGGAGTGGCGGAGAATGCCGTCAGGGGCATGGCCAGTTCCTCACGATCAGTCCGATTGATCGTCGTTCTCGCTGCCAGTGACCGTCTACAACAGGCGAAAAATGCCTGTGCTTGCATGTCGTGGACGGGAAAGGGGGCCGATTCTACCAGCTCGACGCAGGGTTCACCGCTATCTGGCGTGGAGGAATGTTACGACTTTGGTGGAGCCTGCAGGGACGCATGCGGGTGCCGTCCGGCCGTGGGGGAGGAGTCTTCATGTTCAAGGTCGCCTGTTGTCGTTGTAGTAAGGCTTTCGTCAGTGCAATCGCGCCGGCATCTTGCTGCGCCCTGAGGGGGATGGGCGGGCAGAACGCCGGCGCTTGTGGCTCAGTGCCGGTTTGTTCAGTGTCTGGTGACTCAGTCTGTCGGTGTCGAGCTCTCGGCCAGCAGCAGGGCGGCGCGGGCGCCTATCTCCACCTTCGCGTTGGGGAAGACCACCCGCAGTGGCGTATCGCCGATGATGCAGGGGCCAGCTGCGGCGTCTTCGGCCACCACGCTGCCGGGGGCGAAGGCGGTGAAGTTGGCGACATCCTCGCTGAAGCACAGCGTGAAGTCGGCTGACTGACGCATCAGTTCCACTTCCACCGTGAAGTAGTCGATGGCCTCGGGGTCTGCTTCGGCGGGTGCCGTGCCGGTCGCCAGCGCCGCGAGCAGGGCTTTCATCGGTGCGAGTGCCGCCATGTCGTTGGCGCCGAAGGGGCGTACCTGGCCCAGTTCCAGCGTGAAGGCGTCGGCATCATGGTAGTGGCGCGAATAGTGCGAGAAAGTCCAGCTGTGCTGATGCTGGTGCAGCACGGCCTGAATGCCGGCGGCGCTCAATATCGGCCACTGCGATGCGCTGATGGCGTCGCCATCACTGAAGGGCACCACCGCGAAGCGCGGATAGAGGCTGTCGCGGATGGCGGTGTGCATGTCGTAGTGCAGACGGCGCGTGCCCTCGGCCAGCGGGAAACGGGCATAGAAGGTGTCCACGGCCGCCATCAGCTGACGTGCGCGTGCCGGCTCATCATCGGATGGACAGTCGTTGCCCGTGACGCTTGCCTCGGCGCGCTTGAACAGCCGATTGAGATTGGTGGTGATGAAACGCTTGCCAGTACGGATGGCGGGCAGGTTGCCCAGAATCAGCAACAGCGGCGCCCCGACGATCAGATGGCCGCTCTCCAGGCCCGCGATCAGTTCACCGAGCAGCTCGATGGGGGCGGTCTCGTTGCCGTGGATGCCGGCGGAGATCACGCACGGGCGCGCCTTGGGCCCCGTGACGTCGGGGGTGATCTCCAGCACGCCGGGCGCGACGATCTCATAGCGACCGCCGGGAATACGGCCCATGCCACGGGCGCTGGCGTGGCCTTCGAGTGTCAGGTCTAGCCAGTCGGCAATCACGAGGCAGTCGGCTCCTGGCGAACATTGGTGGATTCGAAGATCTTGTCGGCGCTGGCCGCCACGAAGCCCTGATACAGCTCGCCATCGGCATCGGGGTAGCGGCGCGCGAATTCGTAGTAGCAGGTGGAGATCTCATGCTCCTCGCCACCGGCGAAGGTGAAGGTCTGGCGGTCGGCGAGGGTGGAGGCCTGCTCCAGCAGCACTTCGGGCGAGCCCTTGATGCGCCCTCCGGCCGGGTTGATGCCAAGGCCCAGCGACTCGACGCGCGTCAGCACCTTGTCGAGGGTGTCGTGATGGCTGAGCGCGTTGACGCTGATGGTGAAGTGGTTGGCGCGCAGGCCGATGATCGACAGCCAGGCCGCATACTCGCTCTCTTCCATCAGGCGCTGATACTGCTCGAAGCTGGGCGCTTTCCACAGGCGGCCAGACCACAGCACGGAGGGCTGGGTGGCGGCATCCGGCGAGATCTGGCTGACCAGCCCATCGATGATCGCCTGGGCGCGCTCGGACAGCTCATGGCATTTCAGCTCGGAGAGGAAGACGCGCGGCATGTCGGGTGACGGCGGCAGATAGCCGAAGGCGCGCAGTTTCTTCTCGCGGAAATCATAGGGCGCGAAGCGGGTATAGCCCAGCGCCAGCAGGTGAGGTTCCAGCGCGCTCAGGGTGATCGGCCCGCGATCGAAGGTGCGGAAGGCGACGTGGTCGTTGACGATGGTCTCGCCGTCAGCGATGAAGGCATCCTGGATCTTTTGGGCCTGGGGCGTCATGGCGACGTAGTCATCCCACAGGGCGCTGAAGAACTGCTGGATATCCATGGCACGGGCTCCCTCTGAACTGAGTTGCCCAGTGCAGCGAGGCGTCACTGGCACTGGGCGACAGCATCAAACGATTGGCATCAGGGCAGCGCACTCGGCGAGGCGCTACCCCGGAAGATTGTCAGCTCACCATTGGCGAGCCACGCGCGCGTGACAAGATGCGAGGTCGGTTGGATGAAAGCGGCTGTCCGCACCATATAAACGTCACGCGCCGGCTTAGACCTTGGTGTCAGGCCTTGGGTCCTGGGACCGGGTTCGGTGTCAGCTATCGGTGTCAGCGTTCGGTGTCAGCGTTCAGTGTCATCAGGAGAGGGGCAGGCGTTGCCCTGTTCGACCTTGATCAGCGCGTCGGTCGCGAAGCCGAGCTCGGCGGCCTGCTCGACCAGCGCCTGGTAGGTGGCGTCATCCAGCTGCGGCTCACGCGCCAGTATCCACAGGTAGTCGCGATCGGCGCCGGCCACCAGCGACCACTGATAGTCGTCATCCAGCGCCAGCACGTTGTAGCCGCCATAGAAGGGGCCGAAGAAGCTGACCTTGAGGGCCGCCGTCTCGCTGCCCTGAGTGAAGTAGGCGCGACCTTCGGCCTGGCTCCATTGCCCTTGCTCGGCGTTGTAGCCGCGATTGATGACGCGCACGCCGCCGTCCTCGCGGGGCGAGTAATCGGCGCTGACGCAGCTCAGGCCCTCCTCGAAGCTGTTGGGCAGGCGGGCGATCTCGTGCCATTCACCGTAGTAACGTTCGAGCTCGAAGTCCTCGACGGGCTGGGTGCCGGACGGGACTCCGGCGCAGCCGCCGAGGAGACCGAGACCGATTAGAGAGAAGGCAAGGTTCGGCAGGCGTGTCATTGGCAGGCTCCATACGGCAGGACGCCCCGTTGATGAATCATGGGGCGTCCTGGTGTGATGCGGGTCATGAGAAAAAGGACGAAACGGCATCCTTGTCTCATTGGGGCGTCTGCCGCTGTCTCAAGAGGGAGGGTGACGCGGCGACATGCTCAAGACGTCGGTCGTCGGTCGTCACAGTACCAGGCGGAGCGGATTGCCGGTGACGACGACGCCCCGACCGCGTTGCTTGGCCTCGTACATGGCGCTGTCGGCGCGCGCGATGACCGTTTCCGGCGTGGCGCCCGAGAAGGGGAACAGGCTGATGCCGATGCTGGCGCTGACGGCGATGATCAGCGGCTCGCCATCGACTTCCAGCGTGATGGGACGGCTGATGGCGTCGATCAGACGTTCCGCCAGCTGCTCCGGGCCCTTGCGGCCGTTGCCCTCACGGCTGATCAGCACCAGAAATTCATCGCCGCCCAGGCGACCGACGATATCGTTGCCGCGCAGGGTGTTGCCCAGGCGCTCGCCGGTGATGCGCAGCACTTCATCGCCGATGGCATGACCATGGCGGTCATTGACCGGCTTGAAGCCATCGAGGTCGATGAACAACGCGGCCTGCACCGTGCCGGGGGTCTGGATGTCGAGTATCTGGTCGAGGCGTGTCAGCAGGGCGCGCCGGTTGAGCAGCCCGGTGAGCGAGTCGCACATCGCATGGTCGCGCAGATCGTCCCGCTCACCGGTGATATGGCATTCATGCAGGAAGAGTTGTCGGCTCTGGCGCTCGCGCGAGTAGGCGCTCATGCCCGCCAGCATATTGACGGCCATCATGAAGAAAGCCTCGTTGGCTTCCACCAGGACATCGGAGCCTTGATGCATCAGCGCGCAGCTGGCGGTGCAGCCCATCCATATCAGCAGTCCGCAGGCCATGGCATAGACGAACTGCAGCCCCAGCAGGGTGTAGGTCCAGAAGACCACGGTGATCAGGGTGACGAAGTAGACCGGGAAGTCACCATGCTCGTCTTCATGCTGTCCGGCGGCGTGGCTCTCCACCAGGTGCTCTCCGGCGTGACTGTCCCCCACATGGAACATCGCCAGCGTCCCCAGCGCTGCCACCAGCGAGGCCAGGCACAGGATGCCGTTGACGTGATGTCGGAAACGCGGGAGACGTGACAGCAGAAACAGGCCCAGCACGCCGATCAGAACGCTGGTACGCAGCAGCAGATAGGGCTCGTAGTGATCCAGCAGACTGATCTCGATCAGCCCATAGGACGCGAACAGCAGACAGCTCAGCGGGATGGTGATCCGGCTGAGCTTGTGTGAGGTCTCGATCTGTCGACGCCGATAGCGTCGTTCCAGGGTGTCATCCGCAAAGCAGAGTGTCATGGGATTCATGGGGCGATACCTGAGTTGCCAGACTCTCAGGATGCCACTGCCTTGCGTGGTATGCCCTGGAGGAACCGCAGCAACCTTTGCGTGCGGTTCAACGCTATTTCAAGTACTCCGCGGCATGAGGGCTTTCGTGCTCACGACTGAGTGAGATTGGCACCGGCCAGCTGGCGCGCCGTGACGCGCAGCGCGGATTCCACCATGTCGTAATCCACATAGCAGCCCTGCAGGTGGCGGCGACCGGTCGTCGGGTCGAAGGACTTGCGGCCGTGCATCACGCGGCGGTTGTCGAAGGCCACCATCTGGCCGGCTTCCAGCTTGAGATGCAGGCGGAAGGCTGGTTCCCGCAGGATGCTCCAGTACTGGCGATAGGCGCTGTACCAGGCCTGCATCTGTTCCAGCGGCAGGCGCAGGCTGTCGCGGATCCAGTTGTTGAAGCGCACCTCGATGACCTTGTCGTTGGCATCCAGATGGATCACCGGCTCGCGCACCACCAGGTCGGTGGTCTCGTCGGCAAAGCGGAAGTCCACCGGGGTCTCGGCCAGCAGCCTGAAGGCCTGCGGGTCCCGCTCGCGCAGGGCTTCGGCGACCGCCATGCCGTCTCCGAAGATGGAGTCACCGCCTTCGGCCTCATTGGCCAGGCAGTAGAGCATCTGGATGTCCGGCGGCTGACGCCAGTTGGGCAGGTCGGTGTGCAGTTCCAGTGCGATCGGCGTGTAGGCGGCGTTGTTGGGCGCCTGCTTGGAGAAGACCTCGAAGCGGCCGCCGAAGTTGGTCGCGCGGATCGGGCCGATGGTCGCGGCCACCTGGTCGATCTCGCCGCCTGCCGTCGGGCCGGCATCCAGAATCGCGAAGCCGTCGCGGCACAGCGCTTCCAGCCAGCCCAGGCGCGCCTGTCCACCGGCCATGTAGTCGGCAAAGGCGGTGACATGAGGTTCATGGCCCTGCTGCCAGGCCTGGCTTGCGGGGACCGGCGTGGCTGGCGGTGCATCACTCGGGCGACGTTGCAGCAACCAGCCGGCATCGAAGCGGCTGGTGTGGCCGTCCTGCCAGACGACGACGAGATTGCCTTGCTCGACACGCATCTGATGCACCGTCAGGGCCGCATCGTCCATCAGCATGAAGGTTCGCTCGAAGGTCTGCGGATGACGGCAGAGATCGCAGGCGCAGTGGTCGCGCAGCCAGATCAGCGGCAGTTGGGTCTGCTCACCGCTGGCCCATGCCAGTGACGCCAGGGTCTCGTCGTGGTCTGCCTTCACCAGCGGCGCGCCCTCGTGATGGGGCAGGTATTCCTTCATGTCCCACTGATGGCGTGCCTGTGGCGCTTCAGTGTCTTGGGTGTCAGGGGCAGATGCGATGAGAGTCTCCATGGGCGCCGTCCTATGTCGTGTGTGCAGTAGCAGGTGAGCCGTCGCGTGTCGCGTGCTGGGTCGTATGGCTGAGCCGCGTAGCTGGGTCGTATGGCCGAGCCGTGTCGCTGAGCCGTGACCCGAGAATGAGACCATTGTCCCCCTCGTCATCACGGCTGGCCAACGCGAAATATGACGGCCATGACTTAGCTGAGCTAATGTGTGCGATTGACCTTCATGCTCTGACGCGAGATAGCCATGCACGAACCTTCCCCCACGACGCCGAATGCCTTGCCGCGCCCCCTGCCGCCGCTGGCCTGGTTGCAGGCCTTCGAAGCCGCTGCGCGCCTGATGAGCTTCACGCGTGCCGCCGAGGAGCTGAGCGTCACCCAGTCGGCCATTAGCCAGCGGATTCGCCAGCTGGAGGACCGCCTTGGCCAGCCATTGTTCGTGCGTCACGCCCGTAGCCTCAATCTGACGCCGGCCGGTCAGGCCTGGTTGCCAGCGCTGCAGGATGGCTTCCAGCGCCTGCAGGAAGGCACGCTGGAAGTCTTCGGTCCCTCGCGCGCCGCACCTGTCAGCCTGCGGGCGACCCCGATGAGCCAGCAGGCCTGGCTGTTGCCGCGGCTGGCGAACTTCCACCGTGACCAGCCCGAGATCGCGCTGCGTCTGGTCAGTGCCTTCTGGCAGAGCGACTTCGATGGCGAGCAGGTGGATATCGAGCTGCGCTACGGCCAGGGCGACTGGCCACAGGTGGAGGCGATCCAGGTCGGGGCAGGGCAGGAGAGAATGGCCGTCGTGGCGAGTCCGGCGCTGAGCGCGCAGCTGACCACGGCGGCGGACCTGGCCGGCATGACGCTGCTGCATGCTGCAGGCTTCGCGGTGGGCTGGCGGCGCTGGCTGGTGGCGGCAGATCAACTGGGGCTGGAGAAGACGACCTCCACCATCAGCTGTGACACCCAGGTGATGACGCTGGAAATGGCGCGTCTCGGCATGGGGGTGGCGCTGGTGCATGAAGGCCATTTCCGGCAATGGCTGGCGTCCGGCAATGGCGGGCTGGAGCAGGTCTTCGCGCTGACGATCCCCGCCGAGCAGAACTTCTGGCTGGTGCGCTCCAATCAACGCCCGATGCGGCCCACCGCGCAGCGTGTCTGGGATTATCTGTTGGCGGAGCCACAGTGAGCGATGCAGAGGTTGCTTTTGCGTCCCCTGCTGATCGATGTTCCGGGCCTGCTGATGCGCTTTCGATTAATATACCGTTAGCTTGAGGTGGTGCCCAGCGCGGTGAGCGACCGCTATCTCTTCTCTATCGCGATTTCCTCGCCTTGCTGGCGGCTTGTCTGCCAAGGGGATGGTCATATCTGCCAGGCGTGTGGTCAGATCTGCCAGGCGTGGTCAGTCGGAAGGCGGCGGGCAACGTGCCAATGGCGACTGCTGGAAGAAGCGCTCCAGCAGGGCATACAGCGCCGGATAGGCCGCATTGAGCTCATCCGGTGCGCTGAAGAAATACTCGCAGCAGACGGCGAAGCATTCGGCGGGGTGGCTGGCGGCGTAGTCATCGATGGGCGTCGGCTCACCGCGTGACAGGCGCGCGCTCAGGTCATCCCACACGGCAGTGAAGGTGGCGTGCCACTCCGCCGCGCTGATATGGCGCGGCAGGGGCGGAAAGCCATCGGCATCGGTGGCGTTGGCCATGTCGAGCTTGTGGGCGAATTCATGGATCACCACGTTGAAGCCGCTCCAGTCACCGCTGGCGGCTAGGTCCTGTTGGGTGACCACCACCGGCCCCTGATACCAGGTCTCGCCGGCGCGGGTGTCCTCGAAGACATGCACCACACCGGCGTCATCCATCTCTTCCACCTCACGGCGGATGGCCTGCAGCGGCAGCATGATCTCGTGCACGCGAGCGCCGGCGTCCTGCCAGCGTTCGGCATGCGCCCAGCCGTTGAGCAGCAGCATCGCCTGGGCGGCCAGTGCCAGCGCCTCGACCTGTGCGAGCGGCTCGGCGCTGGTCAGCTTCCAGTCGCTCAGCTGATGGCGGGCGCGCCGTTCAAGACGCGCCAGTGCCTCGGCGTCGAGCCCCTCGAGGATCGGCAGGCGCTCGCAAACTGCCTGCCACGCCTCATCCTGCGCTGTCTCGCCAGTGGGGGAGGCGGTCGAGACAGTGCCGGCGTCGGGGGCTGAGCTGTCACGGCCGTGGCGAGCGGAGCGCTGCCACAGCCGTTGCCACCAGTGCGTCATCGGCTCAGTCCTGACGGCTGCCGGACTTCCACGACCAGTCACGCAGACGCAGCTCGAAGAGGTCCTTGCGGCGGTCCTTCAGGTTGGTCACCGAGCCTTCGCTGCGCACCACCTTGAGACGCTCCAGATCGAGATCCGAGAACATGATCATCTCGGTGTTCGGCGTGGTCTCGGCCATCACCGCGTCATGCGGGAAGGAGAAGTCCGACGGCGAGAACACCGCTGACTGGGCGTACTGGATGTCGAGGCTTTCGATGGACGGCAGGTTGCCGACGCTGCCGCAGACCACCACGTAGCATTCGTTCTCGATGGCACGCGCCTGAGCGCAGTTGCGCACGCGCAGGTAGCTGTTCTTGGTGTCGGTCCAGAACGGCACCATCAGGATATCCATGTCCTGATCGGCCAGCAGGCGCGACAGTTCCGGGAACTCCACGTCGTAGCAGATCAGCATGCCGATGCGTCCGGCGTCGGTCTCGAACACGGCCAGCTCGTCACCGCCCTTGATGATCCAGTCGCGGCGCTCCTGCGGCGTGATGTGCAGCTTGGCCTGACGGTCGATCTCGCCATCGCGGTGACACAGGTAGGTGACGTTGTAGAGCTCGTTGTCGTCACCGATCTCGACCATGGAGCCGGCCACGATGTTGATGTTGTAGGCCACCGCCATGCGCGAGATTTCCTGCTTGAAGCGCTCGGTGAAGCCGGCGAGGTAGCGGATGCAGCGCACCGGGTCGCTCTGGTCTTCCAAAAGGCCGATCAACGGCGTGTTGAACAGCTCCGGGAAGACGGCGAAGTCACTCTGGTAATCCGACAGGGCGTCGACGTAGTACTCGACCTGTTGCAGCACGGATTCGACACTGTCGAACTTGCGCATCTGCCACTGCACGGCGCCGACGCGAATCATCGTCTTGCGGCTTTCCAGCACGCGCTCGGCGGGCTCGAACAGGATGTTGCTCCACTCCAGCAGCGTGGCGTAGCCCTGGGAATCCTCGTCTTCCGGCAGGTACTGGCGCAGCAGGCGCTTGACCAGGAAGCCGTTGGCCAGCTGGAACGACAGGATGGGGTCATGGATCTCGCGACGCTCCACCTTGTCGATGTACTCGGAGGGCGAGAGCTCGGCGGCGTATTCGTGGTACTGGGGAATGCGCCCGCCGGCCAGAATCGAGCGCAGATTCATCGAGCGGCACAGGTCCTTGCGCGCCTCGTACAGGCGGCGACCGAGGCGATAGCCGCGGTAGTCGACGTCGATCAGCACATCCAGACCGTAAAGCGCATCGCCATCCTCCTTGTTGAGGATGATCTCGCGCTGGCCGATCAGGTCGTCGTACTTGTGCGGGTTGGAGAAGGCGTCGTAATCCACCAGCGCCGTCAGGGCGACACCGACCAGCCTCTCGCCATCCTCGATCACGATCTGGCCATCGGGGAATTCGGCGATCAGGCGGTTGATGGTGTGCTCAGGCCAGGCGCCACCGATGTCGTCGTAGATGCCGTCCATCAGGCGCTTGAGCTGGGGGTAGTCTGATTCCTGCAGGTTGCGCAGGTTCAGGTGCAGGTCTTCGACGGACATCGAGACTCCTTGGAAAATGAAAGAGGGGGATCAGGGCAGGAAGTGGCTGGCGCGAAAGTGATAGGCCCTATTATTCGCGCTGTCGAGGCCGGGTGTCATCAATATCCTTTGGTCAATGTCCGGCCCTGGTCACGCAACCCTCATCAATGGGTCCAACCTCGCGTCACTGCAAGGGTGAGCGAGCCTTCGCGCCTTGAGTGGCGCTCAGTGCGATGTTGAACGAATGCTCATTTTGCTTGCATTTGCGCGGCACAACGTCCAAAACAATGCCAAGGGCAGGGCGCGCGCAGCGAAGTCATGCCGTTCATATCAAGCCTCAATGACACCAGGCCTTAGTGACACCAGACCTCAATGACACCCAAGGAGACCCGCATGACCCCAGTACTCCATGAATTGCGTGGCCGTGATGACCGCCTGCGTTTCTCGCCATTCTGCTGGCGTGCGCGTCTGGCACTCGCCCACAAGGGCCTTGCGGCCGAACTCGTGCCGATGCTGTTCACCGACAAGAGCCCGATCGACTTCTGCGATTCCACCACGGTGCCGGTGCTCAAGGATGCTCACGGCGTGGCGATGGACAGCTATGACATCTTCAAGCATCTGGACGCGCATTACCCGGACAGCGGCGATGGCCTGCTGATCGGCGATGCACATGCCGAGGCACGCCTGAACTTCGTCAAGGTGTATACCGAGCAGGTCATGGCGGTCGGCTTCTTCCGCCTGGTGGCGCTGGATCTGCTGGCGGCCATCCACCCGGATGACCGCGAGTACTTCCGCACCAGCCGCGAAGCCCGCTTCGGCATGCCCTTCGAGGAATTCAACAACGTCGAGGCCGCACGCGGCATCCTGGACAGCGCCTTCAAGCCGCTGCGTGGCCTGCTCGCCAATCAGCCCTTCATGGATGGCGATGCCCCGGCGGCGGCGGATTACCTGGTCTTCGGCTTCTTCATCTGGGCACACATCGTCTCCGATACCTCGCCCTTCGGCGAGACGGAAGACGCGAGCGACCCGCTGGTGCAGTGGCGTGAGCGCATGATGGACCTGCACGACGGCATGGCGCGCAAGGCGCCGCGTGCCAGCGAGATTCCGCAGTCATAACACCTTCAGTAACGTCCGCAGTAACGCCCGCAGTAACGGCTGCAGTAAAGAACATGCTCGCAATGCCCCTGGTGAAAGGCTGCACGAGGGGCCTGGCGATGAGCATGATCTCCTCGATGGCTCGAACGCTCATGGGCGTTCGAGCCATTTTGCTATGTCCTTGCACAGGAGCCCACAGATGATTGATCTGTACTACTGGACCACGCCCAACGGCCACAAGATCACGATCTTTCTGGAGGAAGCCGGTCTCGAGTATCGCCTCATTCCGGTGAATATCAGCAAGGGGGAGCAGTTCGCGCCGGAGTTTCTGGCCATCTCGCCCAACAATCGCATGCCGGCGATCGTCGATCATGCGCCCGGTGATGGCGGTGAGCCGATCTCGGTGTTCGAGTCCGGTGCGATTCTGGAGTATCTGGCCGACAAGTGCGGCAAGTTCCTGCCGCGCGAGACGCGCGCGCGTAATGATGTGCTGCAGTGGTTGCACTGGCAGATGGGTGGCCTGGGGCCGATGCTGGGTCAGGTGCATCACTTCAAGCACTACGCGCCAGAGCCGGTGGAGTACGCCATCGAGCGCTATCACAAGGAAGGCGAGCGCCTGTATGGCGTGCTGGAGCGCCAGCTTGCGGAGCGTGACTTCGTGGCGGGGGATGAGTTGAGCATCGCCGACATGGCCATCTGGCCGTGGCTGAAGGCCGAGAAGCAGGAGATCGATCTGACGCGCTTCCCGGCGGTCGCCGCCTATCGTGCCCGCATCGCCGCGCGTGATGGCGTCAAGCGGGCGATGGCGCGTATCGATGACATCAATCCGGCCGCCAATGTGGCGATGGATGAGGAAGCGCGCCGTCATCTGTTCGGCCAGTAATCCTGACGAACGGTCAGTGCCGCTGTGAAGTCATGAAATTGTGGAACTGAGAAGTCGTGAAGCTGAGAAGTTTGAAGCAACTGCTGAACGGCCCGAAGCGCTGTCAGGCCGACTGGTCAGCGGGTCCAGTCCGTCGGCACACGACGGCGGATATGGTCGAGCAGCGCGCCGAGCTTGCGCGGCGGATGGCCGAAGGGATAGTGCAGGCTGACCGGAATCGACGGCCCCTTCCACTCGGGCAGGCAGGCCTCGAACTGTCCCGGGTGCGCCGTCGCCCGGGTACGCACATGGTAGTCCGGCAGCAGGCCGATACCAGCGCCGTGCGCGATATGGTCGGCATGCACCACCACGTTGTCGACCGTGAAGCGTGATGGCGGCAGGCTCAGGCGATACTCGCCTTCCTCGGGGTGGTTGAGCACCAGATTGGGATGATGGCGGTCGATCAGGTTGACCCAGTCATGGGAGGTCAGCTCGCTGGGATGGCGAGGATGACCGTGCCGCGCCAGATACTCGGGATGCGCGTAGAGGTGCTGCTGCTGATGGCCCAGTATCTCCTCGCGCAGCCCGGTGTCCTTGACCGGACCTTCCCATAGCCACAGCATTACCTGGTCGTCATCACGTGACGGCGGCAGGTGGTTGGCGGTCAGGGTCAGGCGAATGCCCGGATACTCTTCGATGAAGTCGGTCAGCACATGATTGAACCAGCCACGCAGGAAGTGCGGGTGCGCGCTGACGGTGATATCACCGCTGATCTCCTCGCGCAGTTCATCCAGCGCGATCTGCGAGCGCTCGCCCAGCGACAGCATCTGCTGGCAATACTGATAGAACAGCGTGCCGGCCTCGGTGGGAATCAGGCGGTTGGCCTGACGATGCAGCAGTGGCTGGCTGAGCTGGTGTTCGAGATGGCTGATCCGGCGGCTGAGCGTGGACTTGGAGATACCGAGATGCTCGGCTCCTGCGCCCAGATTGCCGTAGCGCATGATGGCATCGAAGGCACTGAGGCCCTGAAATTCGTCAAGTACTGGAGGCATGACTTGGTGGCACCCGCCGCTGTTGTCTGCCGTTGAAGCGGCAAATAGCGTGAAAGAAAGCATGAAAGCAGGAATCGCGTCGTTGCTGGGGTGTGGGCCAGCGTCTCCCTGCCATTTTGGCCAGCATTGTAGCCGATCTGGTCGAGCGAATGGCATACATGTGAGTGATTCGCGTTTGCCTGTAGCCGGATGCGGCGAAATATCCGCCAGCCGGCGGCTTCCGCTGTCCTGCCCGTGGCTGATGGCAGACGGGCGCTGATAGGCAGCCAGCGTGCCTCAAGTGAGCCTCATGCCGCTGGCGTTCGACAATCAGGGTTGGCGGTTTCCGCGCCCCGCGCGGCAATTGCGCCCACATGAGATGCACATGGCGAGCGAGCGCGGCATCATGGCGAGATCAATGCGCAGCAGGCCTCGTCGCTGCGTCTCACTGTTCAAGGACCCTGTAGATGTCATTCGCTACCCGCTTGCGCGCCCGGGCCGCCTTGCTTGCCTCTCCGCTACGGCTTGCGTCATCAGCGCCAACGCCTTCATCAGCGCTATCTTCTTCATCAGCGCTATCTTCTTCATCAGCGCTGTTGAGAGGCGCCAGCCTGGCGGCCCCGTTGATGCTGGCACTGCTGGCCGCGCCCGCTCAGGCAGACGAGCGCCCCCAGATTCGTGTCATGGCCGCCGCCTCGCTGCATGATGCGCTGGATGCCATCGAGGCGCGCTACGAGCGTCTCGCCGACGTGGACATCATGCCGGTCTACGCCTCGTCCTCGACCCTGGCGCGTCAGCTGGCCAATGGGGCTCCGGCGCAGCTGTATCTGTCGGCCAATGAGCGCTGGATGGACTGGCTGGAGCAGCAGGCCGGCATCGTTGTCACCGGCCGTCACGACCTGCTGGGCAACCGTCTCGCGCTGGTCGCGCCCGGCCCCAGCCAGCTGGACGCCAGTGTCAGCAATGCCGAGGATGTCACTGATGTAGCCGAGCGCCTCGCCGCCACTGGCAGCAACACTCGCCTGGCCGTCGGCGACCCCGACCACGTGCCCGCGGGCATCTATGCGCGTCAGTCGCTGGAAGCGCTGGGGCAATGGCAGACGCTGCGCTCGCGCCTGGCCAGCGCCGAGGACGTGCGCGCCGCGCTGGCACTGGTCGAGCATGGCGAGGCCCCGCTGGGGATCGTCTATGCCACCGACGCCGCCATCAGCCATCGGGTGCATCAGATCGGCCTGCTGCCGGACAGCAGCCATGACCCCATCCACTATCCTGCCGCCTTGATCAGTCGTGGCGGTGATGCGCCGTCGACACAGGCTGAGGCCTTCGCGGCCTGGCTGTCCAGCAACGAGGCCGGCGCCATCTTCCATCGCTTCGGCTTCAGCACGCTCGCCCATCAGGCTCCTGCTGCGCAGCCAGAGGCCGACTAGCCGCTGGATCAGCGTCGAGGTGCCTTGCGTCATACGCTGGCATGTCATCGACAAGATGAGGCCGCTACACTGGGAGCCTGCTGTCACATCGGCGTGATCAAGGCGGGCAGGGCTGTCCGCCGGCGCTTCGCGTCACGTCATGTGCGAGAACCTGTCTTCGTCTGAGGAAGATCCATGCTGAGTGCGCTGGAATGGGAAGCCCTGAGCCTGAGCCTCAAGGTGGCTTGCGTCGCGGTCGGCCTGAGCCTGATTCCCGGTTTTGCGGCGGCCTGGTGGCTGGCGCGACGTGAGTTTCGTGGCAAGGCGCTGGTCGATGGTCTGCTGCATCTGCCGCTGGTGTTGCCGCCCGTGGTGGTCGGTTATCTGTTGCTGGTCACCTTCGGGCGCAATGGTGCCATCGGCCAGTGGCTGGCCAAGGTCGATATCGTGCTGCCCTTCACCTGGCAGGGCGCGGCGCTGGCGGCGGCGGTGATGGCCTTTCCGCTGATGGTGCGCGCGATGCGCCTGTCACTGGAGGCCATCGATCCGGGGCTGGAGGCAGCGGCCCGCACCCTGGGCGCCAACCCGCTGCGCGTGCTGTTCACGGTGACCATGCCGCTGGCGCTGCCGGGCATTCTCACCGGCGGCATGCTGGCCTTCGCGCGCGCACTGTCGGAGTTCGGTGCCACCATCACCTTCGCCGCCAATATTCCCGGTGAGACCCGCACGCTGCCGTTGGCGCTCTATACCCTGATCCAGACCCCGGGCCAGGAAGGCGCCGCGGCCAGGCTGTGCGCCATCGCCGTCGTCATCGCGATGCTGTCGCTGCTGGCCTCCGAATGGCTGGCACGTCGCGCGCGACTGCGCATGGAGGGGCGTGATGCTTGATTTCCACCTCCATCGTCAGCAGGGCGCCTTCACGCTGGATGCCACGCTCAAGGTGCCGGCGCGCGGCGTCACGGCGCTCTTCGGGCGCTCCGGCAGCGGCAAGACCACCATCCTGCGCCTGATCGCAGGTCTCGAACGTCCCGACCATGGCCATCTGCGCCTGGACGGCGAGTGCCTGACGGGCGGCGAGAACGATATCTTCGTGCCGGCGCATCGTCGCAGGCTCGGGGTCGTCTTCCAGGAGCCGCGCCTGTTTCCGCACTACAGCGTGCGCGGCAACCTCCGCTACGGCATGCCGCGCGCCCTGACGCCTGCCCAGCGCCAACAGAATCAGTCACGCCTGCATGAGATGGTCACGCTGCTGGGCATCGAGGACCTGCTGTCGCGCATGCCCGGCCAGCTGTCCGGTGGCGAGGCGCGACGTGTCGCGATCGGCCGCGCCCTGCTGTCACGCCCGCGCATGCTGTTGCTGGATGAGCCGCTGACCGGCCTCGACGGCGCGCGCAAGCAGGAGCTGCTGCACTACATTGCGCGGCTGGCGCGCGAGATCGAGATCCCGATCCTGTTCGTCAGTCATGACACCCGCGAGCTGTTCGCGGTCGCCGACCGTCTGGCGCTGGTGGACAACGGCCGCATCACCGCCAGCGGCGAGATCGGTGACATGCTGTCACGGCTGGACCTGGCACCGCAGACCGGCCGCTTCGAAGCGGGCTCGCTGCTGACCGCCGAGGTGCTGTCGCACGATGATGACTGGCAGCTGACGCGTCTGGGGCTGGGCGCCGGGCTGAGCCTCAAGCTGGCGCGGCTGGCGATGCCGGTGGGGCGTCGTGTGCGACTGCGGCTGCGGGCACGTGACATCAGCATCGCGCTGGAGACGCCGACCCATACCAGCCTGCGCAATGCCTTGCCGGCCGTGATCCACGAGATCGAGAGCGAGCGCGGCCATGCCAGCGCCGAGCTGGTGCTGGGCATCGCCGGCCAGCGGGTGAGGGCGCGAGTCGATCGTCTGGTGTGTCAGGAGCTGGGCCTCAAGGTCGGGCTGGGCGTCAAGGCGCTGATTTCCAGCGTGGCGCTCTCGGGCCCCGACGTGATCAGCCTGGACGCCATGGATGACGACATCCCTGTGGTGAATGCGGCCCAGCCGAGTGCGGCCCAGCCGAATGCGACACAGACAGATACCGCACAGGCCAAGGCGCCAAATGACGCAGGCTCTGCCTCGCCTGCGAGCTGATACCGCTCGTACGCACCGTTCGCTGACTTCTCGAATTGATGGACTCTGGCAAGGAAACCTCTCATGCAGTTGACCCACCTGTGGCGCTATCCCCTCAAGTCCGGCGCCGCTGAGGCGCTTGAGACAGCGACGCTCGGCGAGGAAGGCCTCACCCAGGACCGCCGCTTCGTGGTGGTCGCGGCGCGCGGCAAGTTCGTCACCGCGCGCACGCATCCCCAGCTGCAGCGACTGGCCTTGCGCGAAGACGCCAGCGGCCAGTGGCGACTGTGGCATCTGGACCGCCCCGAATGCGGCAGCGTCAGCTTTGCCACCGATGACCAGGCCGAGCGTCTCGACATCCAGGTGTGGGCCGATCGGTTCACTGCCTTGAGCGTGAGCTTTGAGGCTGATGCCTGGCTGAGTGAGCAGGTCGGCATGCCGGTCAGGCTCAGCTGGTTGGGCGAGCGCTCGGAGCGCTATCGCGAGATCATCGCGCAGCGCGTCAGCGCCGCCGATGGCTTCCCGCTGTTGCTGGCCAATCAGGCTTCGTTGGCGGCGCTCAACGCCCAGACCCCGAGTGCGGACCATGGCATGGATCAGTTTCGGCCCAATCTGGTGATCAGCGGCGCCGAGGCATGGGCCGAGGATGGCTGGCAGGAAGTGCGCATCGGTGAGGCACGCTTCACGCTGGTGTCCTCCTGCACCCGCTGTGCGATGGTCAATGTCGACCCGGCGACGGGCGATAAGCGTGGCGACGGCGAGCCGCTCAAGACGCTGGCCCAGGTGCGCCGCTTCGCGGATGGCCAGGTGCACTTCGGCTACAATCTCGTCGCGCTCGATCCCTCGCGCAAGCCTACCTTGCGTGTCGGCGACGAGGTGGAAGTCACCGCCTTCAAGTGATGTCGCTGGCATCTTGCCTACAGGCCTGAACCCAAACGCCCGCCATCCTCGATGGCGGGCGTTTTCGTTGAGGGGCGCTTGGCAAGACAGTAGGCGAGGCGCTTGGCAATACGGTAGGCACGACGGTATGCAAGCTCAGCCCGGCGGCCCGAACAGGGCAGGTTGGCCATGCGCCTCGCGCCAGACATCCAGCGCCGCACGGTGCAGCTGGCTGTGACGCCATGCCAGCGCCTCGATATCGCGGTCATAGCCGCCGCCGATCACGCAGGCCACGGCGGCGCCCGCCGCGCGACAGCGCTGGATGACATGTCGCTCGCGGTGGTAGAGGCCGCTGTCGCTCAACTCGAGATGGCCGAGCCTGTCCGCGGCATGCGGGTCGACACCGGCATCGAAGATCACCAGCTGCGGGCGTACCCGCGCCAGCACCTCCTCAAGTGTACGCTCCAGTACCGCCAGATAGTCCGCATCGCCCATGCCCCTGGGCAAGGGTACATCCAGGTCACTTTGCTGCTTGCGCGCCGGGAAGTTGCTCTCGGCATGCAGTGACAGCGTGAAGACCCGCGGCTCGTCGGCGAAGATCAACGCCGTGCCATCGCCTTGATGCACATCGAGATCGACGATCAGCACGCGCTTCACGCCGTCCTCCAGCGCCTGATGCGCCGCCACGCCGATGTCGTTGAGCAGGCAATAGCCGCTGGCGGCCTCCGGGTGGGCGTGATGGGTGCCGCCCGCGGTATTGCAGGCCAGCCCGCGCTTGAGCGCTTCGCGTACGGTGGTCAGGGTGCCGCCCACGGCCAGCACGCTGCGCTCGCGCAGTGCCTCGCTCCACACGAAACCGCTGCGCCGCTGAGCCTGCGCGCTCAGGGTGCCAGTGAGAAAATCATGCACATAGCGGCGGGTATGCACGCTGAGCAGGTCGTCCTCCTCGGCGGGCTGGGGCGTCACCCAGTCGACGGCCGAGGCGCAGTCGGCCAGCTGGCGGTCGAGCAGACGCTTGAGCACGCTGAACTTGTCCATCGGGAAGGGATGCTTCTCGGGCAGCGCTATCCGATAGCCGGGATGGTGAATCAGCGCCAGCGGCGGGCAGTGGGCATCAGCGACGGGGCACAAAGTGCACCTCCTGCCCGTCAGTGGTCAGCTGGCGGATGGCGGTGGGGCGGCCATCGCTGTCCAGGTCGACCAGCCCGATGCCGCAGGCGTTCAGCAGGCGTTCGCCCTGACTGGCCGCGTCGTGACGGCGCGGCGTGACGCGCATGTTGCGCCGGCGTGTCAGCAGATTGAGCGGTGAGCGCGGGGCGTACAGCCAGCGATTGAGACGGTCGAGCACATCCAGCAGGCTGACCGGGAAGCGATTGCGGATGCCGCTGCTGGTGATCTGCCAGATGCTCGGGCTCGAACGGCGATGCTTGAGGCGCACGTCGTAGGCGAAGGAGTAGTGCACATCGCCGGACAGGATCACGAAGTTCTGCGGCGTGCGCGAGTGGCGGAAGATGTTGAGCATCACGCTGGCCGCGCCGCGATGCGCCATCCAGTTCTCGGCATCGACCATCAACGGCTTGCCCGCCAGCGTGAACAGCTTCTGGATGCTCTCGATCAGCTTGACGCCGAACATCGGCGCCGGGGACACCAGCACCACGGCCGGATGGCCGACCAGGCGTTGCTGGAGCTCGCTCAGCGCCTCCCAGTCCATCAGCCCCGAGGGATGCGAGAGCTTGCGCTCGCTGCGCCAGCGGCGGGTGCGCGTATCGGCCACGATCAGCGGCGGCGTGGTGTCGAGCTGATAATCCCAGCTCTCGCAGCGATGCAGGTGAGCGATCAACGCCTCCTGACGCTCGACATCGAAATGGCCGTCTGCGGCCTTGTCAGTGCCAGTCAGGGCATGAGTGAACAGCGCCCGGGTCTCCTCCAGCAGCTCTGCCAGTGGCTCCGGCCCGTTGCCGGCGGCCTGACACAGCAGATAGCCGGTCAGCGCATTGCCGATGATGCGGCGCGAGAAGGGGTGGCCATAGGCGGCTTCTTCCCAGGCGGCGCTGAGGTTCCAGTCATCGGTGACATCGTGGTCATCGAAGATCATCAGGCTGGGCACATTGGCCAGCAGGCGACGAACCTGACCGAGTCCGCCACAGAAGCGCCGCAGATGGCGGGCCTCGGTGGCATGGCGCTCGCGGGTGGCGTCGTCATGGCCCTCGAGCGCCGAGGGATCTTCCAGCGTGATGCCCAGCGCCTCCCACGGCACGTCAGACCACACCAGCAGGTACATGGCGATGACTTCCGACAGGCCGATCAGATGGTTGTCGGCACCGGTGGAGGTGAAGATGGGCTTGCGCTTGGCACCGAAGAAGCTGGCGGCCACACCTTCATTGGCCGGCATGTCCGGCAGCAGCTGTGGGCGATGGTAGAGGTGCGAGGGGTGCTGGCGCAGCTCGCGAGTGTCGGAGACCTCGGCCTCCATCAGCGTCTCCTCCGGCAACCCCAGCCCCGCGATCAGTTGATCGATCGCGCCCAGCATCGGCCCCGCGACATCGTCGGCGTAGATCTGATCGCCGGTGAACAGCATCACCTCCGGCCACTCGGCGACGCTGTGACGACGCTCGCTCAACCAGCGATCCAGCGCCACCAGTCCGTCGCCACCCGGGCCCTTGGGCGGCGGCGTCTCAAGGCGATCGGTCGACGCAGCGTCTTCTGCACTCTGCTGCGCCTGCTGCTCGTCGTCACTCAAGCCGTGATGCGGCTTGCGGCAGCTGCCATGCGCGACACGCGTCAGGCGTGACGGCAGTCGAAAGCGCGGCAGGCTTTCACCGGGGTAGCAGATCTGTGGCGCCCAGTCGGCGATGCCCTGCCATTCGGGCGTGTCTGTCGCTGACGCTTCCGTTGCCGTTGCCGTTGCCGTTGCCGTTGTCGCTGACGGCTCCGCCAGGCCCAGCTCGTAGGCGATGGCGCAGTCGGCGGGCAAGGGCGTGTCGGGATGCGCTTCGATCAACAGCAGCCAGGCGTGCTCCCCCAGCGGCATCGCCAGATGCTCCGTCAGCCGACAGCTCGGTGCTGTCGGCAGGCCATCCTCACCTCGCGTGGGAGGCGTCGCGTCCTGCCCCGGCAGCAGCCACACCCGCGCCTGCTGTGGGCGAGAGGTCACCAGCCACAGCATCACGCTCTCGGCGGTGACACGTCGCAATATCGGGCCTGCCAGCACGCGGGGCAGGGCAGCAGTCGGTGTGGGAGAGCCGTTGGCAGGCAGCGAAGCGGACGAAGTGGCAGACATGAAGCAGGCTCGATGGCAGGTGGAGACGGATAGCGGTCAGCTGACTATTATCAGCTGACGCTTAACAAGCAACAGCGGAACAGGCGACGAACGCCAGCCATGGGCGCAGGCGTGGGCTTGCGCGTATGAGTGGCTCCGTGCGTTGAGTGTGACAACTCGTCGTGGCGCGAGGTTCGCAGGCTCGCAAAGCATGCGCGAGCTAGCGTAAAGTTGGGCCCTTGAATGCACATGGCGTTCGCACAATAGCATGGGAAACCGGCATGAATGATCCATCGGCGAAGCGCCTCGTGAGTCCGCTGTCCAGGCCAGTCAATCGCGGGCACGGCTCGCGCAGCTCCATCTGGCGCAAGATCGCCCTGGCCGCAAGTGTGACAGCGAGCCTGGCCGCGACCTTGGCAACAAGCCTGTCAGCGAGCCTCTTCAGCCCTGCGGCCCTGGCCGCCGAGGCGCCGCTGGCGACAGGCGAGCGCCACGTGCTGGCGGCCAATGACTGCCTGCCCGCACCCAGCGGGCCGGTGGTGTTGACGGTCGAGGGCGCTGTCAGCTGTGGCAATGCCGGTTCCCTGCAGGCACCGCGGGCGCGTTTTGATCTGGCGATGCTCGAAGCCATGCCGTCGCGCGTGGTGGCCACCCACACCCCCTGGACCCAGGGACGTGTCAGCTTCTCCGGCCCGCTACTGCGCGAGCTGGTGGCGCGTGTGTCTGAAGATGCCAGGGGGCTCAAGGTGCGGGCCTTGAATGACTTCGTGGCCGAGATTCCCCTCAGCGACATCGAGGACTTCGATGTCCTGCTGGCGACGCGACGCGACGGCGAGCGCATGCCGGTGCGTGACCTCGGGCCCTTGTTCGTGCTGTATCCCTTCGATGCTCATCCGGAATTGCTCAATGAGCAGGTACGCTTTCGCAGTGTCTGGCAGGTCACCGGGCTGACGCTGGAGTGAGCGAGGGCTGGCGCCTGACCCCTCAGGCGCAAGATGACATGGAGTCATGCAGTGAATCAGTCGCCGGATGAAAGATCCCCGCTTTCAGGCACCGCTGCTGATCAGTCCCTTGCTGATCAGGGCATTGCCGCGTCGGGTGTGGGCGGAAGCGGCAATTCCCCCGCACGCTGGCCGCTGTGGCTGGGCATGGCGATCAGCATCCTGTGTCTGCTGGCCTCCATCGGCATCGGCGGCACCATCCTGCACAACCAGGTCAGTCTGGAAGACCGCACCCGCGACGACGCCGTCTGGTCGATCTACAAGCTGGATCGCGAGGCGGTCAGCCTTTCCTCCTCGATAGCGCGCTATCGCGTCGGCGGGCCAGCCGATCGTGCCAGCATCTGGAATGAGGTGCTGCAGAATTACGAGCTGCTCTACAGCCGCACCTATATCTTCCGGCGGGGGGATTTCCAGCGCCACCTGATGACCCTGCCGGCCGTGCCGCTGCTGGCCGATGAGTTGATGAGCCAGATCGAGTATCTCGATCTGCGGCTGGAAAAGTGGCGGCATGGCCCGGTGTTCGAGGGCACGGGCCCGGTGCAGGGCGCCCAGGCTGACGACGCTTCAGTAGATGACGCTGCACAGAGCTCCCAGGTGCTGGGGCCCGAGGGTCGCGAGGCGGCGGAGTTCCAGAAGCTGAGTGATGCACTGGGCGATACCACCCAGACGCTGTTGTTGCGGGTACGCGCACGCCTGGCCGAGGAGCTGGCCCACGAGCGTCAGAGCCGCGACAGCCTGGTGCAGCTGATGTTGCTGCTGCTGGCGCTGATGCTGCTGGCCACCTTGATGGTCTGCCGTCAGGTCTGGCTGCAGGCCCGCGGGCGTGAACAGGCCCGCCTGCAGATGCTGGCGATGTCGTCGGCTCTCAAGCACGAGGCGGCGCGGGCCGAACAGGCCAGTCGCGCCAAGTCCGAGTTTCTGGCCACCATGAGCCACGAGATTCGCACCCCGCTCAATGGTGTGATCGGCATGAGTGAGCTGTTGCTGGCCGAACCGCTGCAGAGCAGTGCGCATCGCTATGCCAGCAGTCTGCGCGATAGCGGCGAAGTGCTGATGGGGCTGGTGGATGATGTCCTCGACTTCTCCAAGATCGAGGCCGGCAAGCTCAGCGTCGAACGACGCCCCTTCGAACTGCACACGGCCATCGATGGCGTGATCGACCTGCTGCTGCCGCAGATGGACAGCACGCGCATCGTCTTCGATGACCGCCGCTCCGCCCAGCTGCCCGAGCAGGTCATGGGCGATTCGGTGCGTCTGCGTCAGGTGTTGCTTAATCTGCTCTCCAATGCCTTCAAGTTCACCGAGCAGGGGCGTGTCTGTCTGCTGGTCGAGGCATTGCCGGCTGGGCGCGTGCGCTTCGAGGTCGATGACACCGGCATCGGAGTCAGTGAAGAACAGGCCGCCCAGCTGTTCGAGCCCTTTACCCAGGGCGATGCCTCCACCGCGCGCCGCTTCGGCGGTACCGGACTCGGGCTTTCGATCTCGCGGCGGCTGGTCGAGTTGATGGGCGGGCGACTGGGCCTCAAGCAACGCCCGGGCAAGGGCGCCTGCTTCTGGTTCGAGCTGCCGCTGCCACGCGCCGCGGCGCTCAAGCGACCGGCCTTCACCTCCGCGCCCCTGCCGCTCAGCCGTGGCGAGCATGTCCTGGTGGTCGACGACAATCACATCAATCGCGAAGTGGCCCACTCCATGCTCAGTGGCCTGGGCTACACGGTGACGACGGTCGACAGTGGCGAGGCGGCGCTGGCGTGGTATGCGCGCCAGCGCGATACGGTGCTGGTGCTGCTCGACCTGCGCATGCCGGGACTGGATGGCTTTGCGGTGGCGCGGCGTTGGCGCGCCATGGAGCACAGTGACAGGCGTGCGCCGAGCCTTATCGTCGCGATGACGGCCAATGTGGCGGCGGGGGAGCGTGCGCGCTGCCTCTCGGCGGGCATGAACGACTTCCTGTCCAAGCCGATCCGGCGTCAGCAGCTCGCCAGCATGCTGGCGCGCTGGCAGTCGGGCAGCCAGGACCTCGGCGAATGGCGCGTCAATGCCCTCGCCAGCACCCAGCCCTTCGACCCGATCAGCTATTCCCCTACCACCGAGCGACCGCCCCACTTCGAGGCACCGCCGGTAACCGGTGAGGCACTCGCGCGTGCGGCGTCATTGGTGGCATCACTCGATTCCCCCGCTGCGCGGCGTCGCATGATCCATGAGGCCCAGGCGCGTGCCACTGAGGGCGAGGCTGAAGCTGAGACTGAAGCTGAAGCAGACAAGGTCAGTGAGCCGTCGGCGGCTGATCGCGTTGAGCGGCGTGAGTATGCGGGCGAGGACGAGAGCGAACGGGAAGGGGCAGATGGGGGGCACACGCGCATGAACACAGGGGAGGCGTGGACATCTGGCGGCTCAGCGGCGGAGCTTGCACAGGCCGCGACGCCTGCGCTGCGGGATGAGCTGGATGCCGACAGCATCGCGGCCCTCGAGGCGGCCTTCGAGGAGCAGCTAGAACAGCAGTCCCAGCGCCTGTCGCGGGCGGTGGATCATATGGACCTGAAGCAGCTGCAGCATGAAGCCCATCTGCTCAAGGGCAGCGCCGCCACCCTGGATCATGACCTGCTGCGTGATGCCGCCCTGCAGCTGGAGCTGCTGCTGGCATCCGACACGCCGCGCACCCGCATCGAGGCCGCGGTGGCGGCGCTGCTGGCCGAGATTCGTGATCACCGCATCGCCCACGATGCCGGTCAAGCCTGGCGCTAGCACAGCCTGGCGCCAGCACAGTTTGGCTTCAGCAAAGCCGCCTTCGGACAGGCACATCACCTCAGACATCACCTCAGTGCTGGCGGCGGCGCAGTTCGCGTTCCACCAGCGTCACGCCGGGCGTGGTCTGGCCCTGAATGCCCTGCAGCGCCAGCGTCAGCGTCGCATCGGCGATCTGCTGGTGACGCTGGGGCAGTGAATGGATCGGCAGCGGCAGGAAGTCGAGCAGGCGGTCGTCGCCGAAGCTGGCCATCGCCTTGGGCGGATTGGCCGGCGGCCCCTCGGCGAACAGCACATCGAGCACGCCATCCATCAGGGTGTAGGAAGCGGTGACGATGGCGTCCGGCAGCGGTGAATGGCGGAGATGCTCGGTCAACGCCGCCGCGCCGGCCTCGCGCTCGTAACGCGCGGCATGCAGGGTGGTGGCCTCAAGCTCGCTGCTGCCGGTGCGCTGCTGATAGTGCGTCAGCGCCGCCTGCATGCCGCTGGCGCGCGCCTGCGTGATATCGATCTCCGGCAAGGCATCCAGCCACAGCAGTCGCTGCGGCGCGTGTTCCAGCACGGCTTCGGTCAGCTGGCGGGCGGCATCTTCATTGTTGCTGACCACGCTGGCGAAGTGGCGCGTATCCAGCGCGCGATCGACACCGATGACCGGGAAGCCATCCAGCGCCAGTTCGCGGTAGAAGGGGTCATCGGGGGACAGGCAGCTGGCGGTGATCAGCGCATCGACCCGCCGCGCCTTGAGCATGCGTGCCAGCTCGCGCTCGGTTTCCGGCTCATCGTCGGAGCAGACGATGAACAGCTGATAGTCGCGCTCACGCGCCCCGCGCTCCAGCAACTTGGCCAGGCGGGCATAACTGGCGTTCTCCAGGTCCGGCAGCATGAAGCCCAGCGTGCGGCTTTCACCACGCCTCAGCGCGGCTGCCTGGGCATCGATCCGATAGTGATGACGTTGTACCACCGCCATGACGCGCTCGACCGTCTGGGGGCTGATACGTCGTGCCTGTGCCTGCCCATTGACCACATAACTGGCGGTGGTGCGTGAAACGCCTGCAAGACGCGCGATTTCTGCCAGGGTCATGCCACTGTCCTTGCTGGAAAGGGGGAACGGGATCTGCGTGCTCCATGTGCGAGGAATGATGCGCACTTGTTGGCTCGGGTGCAAATCCTCTCTGCGCCGGGCACGCTCCGCTAGACGCCTCTCGAGCCCGCGCCACAGGCGGCTCTACGCCCAATGTCTAGTCACCAGAAGCACGTTTTCGGTTTGTGTTCGCTTGATCGGGCGCAAGAAAACGGCCAGCATGAGCTCTATTGAGGTGACACGATTCAGCATGCTCGTCATCAAGCCATGACGCCGCTACCCTGTCGGAACTCGCCAAGTGACGTGTCGCGGCAGCTGAAATACACGCTTGCAGCGCACCGCCAACATCCAGGCTCCTCACCAGAAGGGAGCCTCAAGGAGCCAGCCATGCTCAGTCTTGATCGCGAGGACATCCTTCTCGCCGCCCATGCCAGTGACTGGCGCGATGCCTTGCAACAGGCCGCCGATGCCCTGGTCGCCGGTGGGCGCGCCACGCCCGACTACCGTGAGGGCCTGCTGGCGCGCGAAGCCCAGTCTTCCACCTACCTGGGGCAGGGGATCGCGATTCCCCACGGCACGCCGGACAGCCGCGAGGCCGTATTGGCCACCGGGGTGCGTGTCCTGCAGTTTCCGCAGGGCGTGGAGTGGCACGACGGCAATCGCGTCTTCCTGCTGGTGACCATCGCGGCACAGTCCGATGAGCATCTCGACATCCTGCGCGCGCTGACGCGTGTGCTCGATCGCGATGGCGTCAGTGAGCGCCTGGCCTCGGCGACCACCGCCGAGGAAGTGCTGAGCGAGCTGGGCCGCGAGGTGGTGCCGCCGCGCCTGGATGCCGAGACGCTGCTGTGCGGCTTCCCCGCGCGTGATCGTGACGAGCTGGTGCTGGCGGGGGCCGCGCGCCTGCGTCAGGCCGGCTGTGTCAGTGATGGCTTCATCTCGGCCATGCTCGCCGCCCAACCGGTGGCGCTGGGGCAGGGCGTGTGGCTGGCGCAGTCGCAGCAGGATGTCACCCGCTCGGCGCTGGCCATCGTCACGCCGGAGAAGGCACTGGAAACGCGCCACGGACGCATCACTGCGCTGGCCTGCCTGGCAGTCGATGCTCAGCAGGGCCAGCATCAGCCGTTGCTGGAGCGCCTGCTGACGCTGTTGGAAGAGGGCGCGGGCGAAAGCCTGCCGGGGCTGTCGGCCAGCGCCCTGCTGGCGCGGCTGTCGGGGGAGTCCGCCACGGCGCAGCTGGCCCAGGTAGTGTTGCTCAACGCCCACGGCCTGCATGCGCGTCCGGCCAAGCAGCTGGTACAGGCGGCGCGCGAAGCCGGCGAGCAGCATGGCGTCATTCCGGCGTTGCGACTGGAAGGCGATGACAGCGGTGTGGTCAGTGCCGCCAGTCTGACCAAGGTATTGGGGCTGGGCGCACGCCGCGGCCAGACGTTGATTTTCAGCGCCTCCGGAGATGACTCGGCGGCCAATCAGGCGGCACTGAGCATGATGGTGAGCGCGGTGCAGGCCGGTCTCGGCGAGGCGGTGGAGCCGCTGGCCGATTGGCGCGCCGACGCCGCCACGCCGCTGGAGGCCAGCGAGCAGCAAGCCTCCCGCGACACCCAGCAGGCTGCTCCCGCCGCCGACAGCGTGGTGCCTGCGGTGGCCGCCTCGCCGGGCATGGCCATCGCGCCGTGCTGGGTGATGCGCCTGCCGCGCTTCGTCTACGAGACACGCAGCGATGCCGGCGCCGATCGTGAGGCTGAGCGCCTGGTGGCCAGTATCCAGACCGCGCGCGAGCAGTTGCTGGCGCTGGTCAATCGCGCCGAAGGCGCCGAGATGGCCGAGATTCTCTCGATGCATGAGGAGATGCTCGGCGATCCGGAGCTGTTCGCCGCGGCGCGCGAAAGCCTCGATGAAGGCCACAGCGCCGAAGCGGCGTGGTGGTCGGCCATCGACAGCGCCGCCAGCGCCCAGGAGAACCTCGCCGATCGCCTGCTGGCCGAACGCGCCGCCGACCTGCGCGATGTCGGGCGGCGGGTGCTCGGCGTGCTGACCGATACGCCGCTGCCCAGCGCCCCCGAGACACCGCATGTGCTGGTGACCGAGGACATCGGCCCGTCGGATGTGGCACGTCTGGATACCACTCGCGTGCGTGGCCTGGTCACGGCGCTGGGTGGGGCGACCTCGCACAGCGCGATTCTGGCGCGCTCGCTGGGCATTCCGGCGGTGGTCGGGGCTGGCCCGAGCGTGCTGGCGATCGCCGATGGCAGCGAGCTGATCGTCGATGGTGAACGGGGACGCGTCAGCGTGATGCCCTCGGCCAGTCGCCGTGCGCGTGCCGAAGAGGCGATCGCCGGCCATGAGCAGCGTCAGGCCGCCGCCTGGGAGTCGCGCATGGCACCCGCCACGACCCTGGATGGCCATCATGTCGAGGTGGTCGCCAATCTGGGCAACACCGCCCATGCCGGCGACGCCGTCGAGCGCGGTGCCGAGGGCGTCGGCCTGCTGCGTACCGAATTCGTGTTCATGGCGCACCCGCAGGCGCCGGATCTTGCCACCCAGACCGCCCAGTACGGCGAGGCGCTGGATGCGCTCGAGGGGCGGCCGCTGGTGGCACGCACGCTGGACGTCGGCGGCGACAAGCCGCTGCCGTACTGGCCGCTGCCGCGTGAGGACAACCCCTTCCTCGGCCTGCGCGGCATTCGCCTCGCCCTGACGCGCCCGGAAGTGCTCGAGACCCAGGTGCGGGCGCTGCTGACGGCCGCCGGTGCGCGGCCGATTCGCCTGATGTTCCCGATGGTCAAGGACCTGGCCGAACTGCGCGGCGCGCGTGCCATCGTCGATCGCGTGCGTGGTGAGCTGGACGCCGCCTACGCGGCCGAACATGGCCAGCCGCCGGTGCGCGACGTGCAGGTCGGCGTGATGATCGAGATCCCCTCGGCGGCGCTGACTGCTGCCAGCATCGCGCCGGAAGTCGACTTCTTCTCGGTGGGCACCAATGACCTGACCCAGTACACCCTGGCGATCGATCGTGGCCATGCGACGCTCTCGGCGCAGGCCGATGGCCTGCATCCGGCGGTGTTGCGCCTGATCGAGATGACCGTCAGTGCCGCCCACGCCCACGGTGCCTGGGTCGGCGTCTGCGGTGAGCTGGCCAGTGATGACCAGGCCGTCGGCGTGCTGGTCGGGCTGGGCGTGGATGAGCTGTCGGTGTCCAGCCGCCAGATTCCGCTGGTCAAGGCGCGGGTGCGCGAGCTGGACCTGGCCACGGCGCGTGAGCAGGCGCGGGTCGCGTTGGCCCAGCCGACCTCGGAAGACGTGCGCAGTGCTCTGGAAGCGCTGCTCGAGCAAGGCGAGCCTTCGGTTGCCGAGGTCACCTCAGGCGCTGCGGACAGTCATGCGGACGGTGATGCGGACAGTAATGCGGCCAGTAATCCGGACAGTAGTGCGGCCAGTAATCCGGACAGTAATGGATATAGCCCGCGGGAGTCAGTGTGATGAGTGACAACACGACGCGTCAGGCCGCCGACTGCCCGGTTTTGTGCGTGACGCTCAACCCGGCGCTGGACATGACCATCGGCCTCGACAGCCTGGTGCCGGGCAAGGTCAACCGGGCGCGCAGCCACCATCTCGAGGCGGCGGGCAAGGGCATCAACGTCGCCCGTGTGCTGGCGACACTGGGCCATCCGGTGACGCTGAGCGGCTTTCTGGGCGCCGACAACCAGGCCGACTTCGAGGCCGCCTTCGCCGAGTGGGGGCTGAGTGATGCCTTCGAACGCGTCGCGGGCGCGACCCGCATCAACGTCAAGCTCGGGGAGGCCAGTGGCCGTGTCACCGATATCAACGGTGCGGGCATGCAGGTCGATGAGGCTGCCTTCACGCGGCTTGAGGCGCGCATCGATGAGTGGATCGATCGTCAGCAGGCCGAGGGCAGCCCGGAGCGCTGTGCCGTCGTCATCGCCGGCAGCCTGCCGCCGGGCGTCAGCAGCGAGCAGCTGGCAAGCCTGGTGCAGCGGGTGCGTGCCCGCCGCATTGCCTGCTGGCTGGACACCAGCGGCACGGCACTCGAAGCCGGTCTGGCGGTGCCGCCCAGCGGCGTGAAGCCCAATGAGCAGGAACTGGCGCTATGGGCGGGTGAGCCGCTGGAGAGCGACGCCGCCCGTCAGCGCGCGCTGGCGAGTCTGGTCGAGCACGGCATCGAGCAGGCGCTGATCTCTGCCGGTCCGGAAGGCGTGCTGTGGGCAAGCCCCGGCGCCGAGACACTGCGGGCACGCCCGCCGCGCATGCGAGTGGTCAGTACCGTATGTGCCGGTGATACCCTGCTGGCCGCCATGCTGCATGGGGTGCTCTGCCATCCGACACCCACGGCTGCCATGCGTGAACAAATTCTGCGTCATGCCACGGCGCTTTCCGCCGAGGCCGTGACTCACCCGGGGCCGGGCAATCCCGCCGCCCCGGAGCTTGAAACCCTCCAACAACACACCAGCATCGAGACATTGGCCAGTGCCGAGGTCGCGACAGCCGGAGAGCCACGCCCATGAATGTCATCATCGTTACCGCCTGCCCGAGTGGCATGGCGACCAGCTTCCTGGCGGCGCGCCGCCTGGAGCAGGCCGCCCGTCGTCGCGACTGGGAGCCCCTTATCGACATGCGCTCGCAATTCGAGCGTGAACTCGTGTTGAGCGATGCCCAGCTCGCCGCCGCCGAACTGGTGATCGTCGCGGCGTCGCCGATGGCCAGCGCCGGTCTCGACCGTTTCGTCGGCAAGCGCGTGCATGTCGCGCCCATCGAAGAGGCGCTGCCGGACCCCGCTGCCTTCCTGGCCAATGCCGAGGCCCGCGCCCGCGTGCTGGAAGCCAAGGACATCGCCGACGTGGCTGCGACTGTCAGCACGACGGCCAGCGGCGCAGCAAGCGCAGCCGGTGGAGACGTGGCGCACAAGCCGTCCATCGTCGCGGTCACCGCCTGCCCGACCGGCGTGGCGCATACCTTCATGGCCGCCGAGGCCCTGAGCGAGGCAGGGCGAGCGCTGGGCTACCCGACGCGGGTCGAGACCCAGGGCTCGGTGGGCGCGCAGGATGCGCTGACCGAGCAGGAGATCGCCGCGGCCGAGGTGGTGATCCTGGCCTGTGATATCGAGGTCGACCCGACGCGCTTCGCTGGCAAGCGGGTCTGGCGGACCTCCACCGGCACCGCGCTCAAGAAGCCGCGCGATACCATCGAGCAGGCACTGGAAGGCGCCGAGGTGGAATCCGCCACCGCCGCGGGCGGTCAGGGCAGCCAGCAGAAGGGCGAGAAGCGCGGTCCCTACAAGCACCTGCTGACCGGCGTGTCCTTCATGCTGCCGATGGTGGTGGCGGGCGGCCTGATGATCGCGCTGTCCTTCGTGTTCGGCATCAAGGCCTTCGAGGAAGAAGGCACTCTGGCGGCGGCGCTGATGCAGATCGGCGGCGGTTCGGCCTTCAAGCTGATGATTCCGGTGCTGGCGGGCTATATCGCCTACTCCATCGCCGACCGCCCGGGCATCACGCCGGGCATGATCGGCGGCTGGCTGGCCGCCACTCTGGACGCCGGCTTCCTCGGCGGCATCATCGCCGGCTTCCTGGCGGGCTACAGCGCGCTGGGGCTGAGCCGTTTCGTCAAGCTGCCGCAGTCGATCGAATCGCTCAAGCCGATCCTGATTATCCCGCTGGTGGCGAGCATGGTCACCGGTCTGGTGATGATCTACGTGGTCGGCACGCCGGTGGCGGGGCTGATGGCGACGCTGACCGAATTCCTCGAATCGATGGGCTCGGCCAATGCCGTGCTGCTGGGCATTCTGCTCGGCGCGATGATGTGCTTCGACCTCGGTGGCCCGGTCAACAAGGCCGCCTATGCCTTCGGTGTCGGCCTGCTGGCCAGCGAGACCTATGCGCCGATGGCGGCCATCATGGCCGCTGGCATGGTGCCGGCGCTGGGCATGGGGCTGGCCAGCTTCATCGCGCGTAGCAAGTTCGCCGAGCCGGAGCGTGAGGCGGGCAAGGCCAGCTTCATTCTCGGCCTGTGCTTCATCTCCGAGGGTGCGATTCCTTTCGCCGCCAAGGACCCGCTGCGCGTGATTCCGGCCTGCATGGTCGGCGGTGCCGTCACCGGTGCACTGTCGATGCTGATAGGCGCCAAGCTGCTGGCGCCGCACGGCGGGCTGTTCGTGCTGCTGATTCCCAATGCCATCAACGTGCCGCTGATGTACCTGGGCGCTATCGTCGCCGGCACCCTGGTGACGGGCATTGGCTATGCGCTGATCAAGAAGGGCGCACAGCAGGTCGAGACCGCTGCCGCGACCTGAGCCGCAGGCAAGGACGCAAGCCGCAAACGCACAAGGCAAGACGCAAAAAGCCCCCGCCGGTCTCCCGGCGGGGGCTTTTGCATTGCAGGCCGAGCGCAGGCGCTCAGCGACGGCTCAGTCCAGCTTCGGTCAGTTCAGTTCTGATCAGTCCAACTTTGATCAGTCCAGTTCTGACTTGCCGATCACGCCCGGCATCGCCGGGGCTTCGTTGACCGTATCGTGGCGCACGAAGGCCAGATGCTGCTGGTAGGCGGTGACGACTTCGTCGAGCACCTGGGCACGCGACAGGCCGTTGAGCTCCTGACCGCTGCCACCTTCGGAGAGGTGCACTTCCAGACGCAGGTAGAAGTCATCATTGGCGTCGATGAAGCTCGGCGTCTGCTGGCGCACCGCACGCACCTGGTAGACGAAGTTGGAGGCGTCCTCGAACTCGACTTCCAGCGTCACGCGCGGCAGCGGCTCATCTTCCAGCGTCTCTTCGGTGACGCTCGAGACCTGACCGCGACGATTGAGCTCCTCGGCCAGCTGGTTGAGGGCCGGACGGATGGAGCGCTTGAGAGTCGCCTCGGAACTGCCGCTCTGGGCGAAGTCGAGCACGTGGTCCAGACGCTCATGCCAGTCGACGCCTTCGTAGACGCAGCTGTTGTCCTGACGCACGTTCTCCTTGCGGTCCTCGATCATCAGCGCCTTGTACATGCCGATCATCATGAAGATCAGCACGATGGAGAAGGGCACGGCGGTGATCACCACGGCGCTCTGCAGTGCGCTCAGTCCCCCGACCATCAACAGTGCCAGCGTCAGCAGGCCGATGATGGCGGACCAGAAGATGCGCAGCCAGATCGGCGCATCGTGGTTCACGTCCTTGAGGATGGAGGTGAAGTTGGCCAGTACCAGGGCGCCGGAGTCGGCGGAGGTCACGAAGAACACGATACCCAAAATCGCCACCACGGCGGTGGTGATGGTGGAGTAGGGCAGCTGCTCCAGGAAGGTGTAGATGGTGTTTTGCGGTGCGTTCAGGGCTTCGGTGGCCAGTGCCGCGACGTCCTGATTGGCGACCATGTCGATGGCGGAATTACCGAACACGCTCATCCACACCATCATGAAGCTCAGCGGAATCAGCAGCGCGCCGAACACGAACTGACGGATGGTACGACCACGCGAGATACGCGCCAGGAACAGGCCGACGAACGGGGTCCAGGCGATCCACCAGCCCCAGAAGAATAGCGTCCAGCCGCTCATCCACTCATCGGTACCCGGGGTGTAGGCGTAGGTATCGAAGCTCTTGGCGGTGAACTGGGTGATGTAGTCACCGACGTTGAGCACCAGGGCGTTGAGCAGCTGCGAGGTGTCGCTGACGGCGAGCACGAAGATCAGCAGCGCGGTGGCCAGCAGCATGTTGAACTCGGACAGCATGCGGATGCCTTTCTCGACACCGGTGATCACGGAAATGGTCGCCAGTACCATCACGCCGATGATCAGCGCGGCCTGGACGGCGAGGTTCTCGGGCACGCCGAGCATGAACTTGAGGCCGTAATTCAGCTGGATGACGCCGATGCCCAGCGAGGTGGCGATGCCGAACACGGTGGAGATGATCGCGAAGATGTCCACGGCGTTGCCGATCGGGCCATTGATGCGGTTGCCGAGCAGCGGGTAGAAGGCCGAGCGGATCGCCAGCGGCAGGCGGTGGCGGTAGCTGAAGTAGGCCAGCGACATGCCGGCGAGCACGTAGATGCCCCAGCCGGAGAGGCCCCAGTGGAAGAAGGTTTCCACCATGGCGTTGCGGATTGCCGCCTGGGTCTGCGGGTCACCGGTCACCGGCGCCACGTAGTGGGACAGCGGTTCGGCGATGCAGTAGAACAGGATGTCGATGCCGATGCCGGCCGCGAACAGCATCGCCGACCAGGACAGCAGCGAGAATTCCGGGCGTGAATCGTCCGGCCCGAGGCGAATGCGCCCGAAACGCGAGCAGGCGATCAGCACCCCGAAGACCAGATAGGCGACGATGGCCAGCATGTAGAACCAGCCGAAGGTGTCGATGGTCCAGCCCAGGGCGCTGCCGATCCAGGCGTCGGCCTGTTCGGTGAACAGCATCGCGAAGGCCAGGAAGGCGAGGATACCGATGATCGATCCGTAGAAGACCGTCGGGTTGATACGACTCGAGGACGGCGTGGCGTTCTCGGCGGAAGCAGGTTTCTGCATGAGCAACTCCTTATCAGGGGAAGTTTCACTCGTGCGTGGTGCTTAGCTGCCCGTCAGCCGCAGAAATTGCGGGTGGCGTGCAGGAAAAGACGGACACGAACGGCACGGGCCGTGCTCAGCTCACGCGCGGGGCGGAACTTGCAGCAGCGGCAGTGTCGACTGCCGTGGCGACGCGATTGCAGGGGCATCGCTGGGCAGCAAGCAAGAAATGCCGATGGGCAATTCATGAGAGACGCCGGGCGCGCACCGTGGTGCTGTGGTGCGGCCCCTTTCCTGCAGGCCAGATTGGCCGCAGAAGAACGATGGCGGGTCGAGCGCTGGGAAACGCCTGGCCTTCATCGCGCTGCTCTCATCACTTCGAACGTCTACTCGGCGTCCCTGGACGTCACCCGACCTTCTCGCGAAGGGCGGGTCACTCCGGTGTCTGCTCGCGAGTCCGTGGCGGTCGCCATCGCTTGCTCCCTTGAAGTTGCCGGGATGGCAGGCGTCAGTCTCGTCGGCATCTGCCGGGTCCGCTTTCCTGTGACGGTTGCAGGCATCCCGTCTTGCTGCCGCCGGTCGAGATCGGCAGCGGAGGGGAGCTCAGCAGTCAGGAAAACGCGACTCACATCATCACGCCGTGTAATGCTCAAAGCCTTGCAGAATTATTTTAATTGATTGTTCAATAAAAATATAACCCCCCTTTGGGGAAAAAGGCAGTGCAACTGTCGCTTTCGCTTATCCTCGTGTCGCGATCACGTCGCCGCGAGGCCCGATGGCAGAGCCTCGCAGGCGCGGTGTCGTGCCTGGGAAAATCGCTGTCGGTAAAAGGACACAACGACGCCGCCCCGACCACAGAATCGTGGCCGGGGCGGCGAAAGTGACGTCAGCAGGGCAGTTGAATGGCTGTGTTCGGGGCGCGGGTCGCCCGATTCTTACCTCGCCGGGCCGTCGATCAGCCGGCTTTCAGCTGCCAAGGTGATGGCCTGACTCAGGCATCTTCAGACTGGTCGGCGTCATGCATCGGGCCGCGCTTCATGTCGCCGCCCTTCATGTCACCCTTCATGCCACCATGATGCTTGCCAGCGTGATGGCGCATGCCATTGGCCATGAAGGCTTCCAGCGCATCGAGCTGCTCGGCGGACAGCACATCGGCGAGTTTCTCGCGGCCTTCCTCACGCAGCTCCAGGCGCTGCTCCTTCATTTCCTTGCGCATTTCCTGGCGAGCGGCGACACGCTCCTGCTTGGTGTCGGCGTCCTGCATGGCATCGCGCATGTCGTCGTGCATCTCTTTCATGCTGTCATGCATCTCGTTACGCATTTCCTTGCGGACTTCCTTGAGCGCCTGCATCTGGTCATCGCTCAGGTTCCAGCTGGCCAGCAGCGCCTTCATGCCTTCCTGCTGCTGACGGTCGGCCATCTTCGGGCCGCGCTTGTCACGCTGGTGCATCAGGTCCAGCACCTTGATCTGATCGTCATCCAGCACCTTGGCCAGACGATCGTGCTGGGTCTTGCGCAGTTCCTCGAAGGCAGCCTTGCGCGCTTCACGCGAGTCAAAGTCGGTCTTCTTGAGTGACTCCATGTCGTCACGCATGGATTTGAAGGAGTCCTTGAGCGCGCTGCGCTGGTCGTCATCCAGGTCCCAGCTGTCGAACAGGGCGCCCATCAGCTGCATGCGTTGCTTGCCGTTGTCGGCCATGTGCTTGCCGCCACGCTCGCCGGCCATGTGCTTGCCGCCGCGTTCTCCATCACGCTCGTCGGCATGCTTGCCTTCGCCGTGACGTTTGCCGTCATGCTTGCCCATGTGCTTGCCGTGCATCGGCTTGCCGGCAGCCCAGTAGGCTTCGAGCACCTTGACCTGATTCTCGTCGAGAATCTCTGCCAGGGCGGCCTTGTGTTCTTCACGCTGTGCCTGGATGGCGTCGCGGCGCGCTTCGCGGGAGTCGAACTTCTGCTCCTTGAGCTGCTTGCGGCTTTCCATCTGCTGTTGCTTGAGTGCGTCGAGCTGTTGCTGCTGTTCATCGCTGAGATGCCAGCTGGCGAGAATCTTGTCGAGGCCTTCCTTGCGGTCGGCGCCGTCATGGTGCTTGTCGTTGCTTGAGGCCATGGCGGTCATCGGCAGTGCCAGGGCGGTCAGCAGACCGGAAACGATGAGCTTGCGAGAAATGCGATTCATGGCGTACTCCGAGTGTCTAGATAAAGGGCCGGAATCAAGCGATAAGAGCATTATCAGCAGTGAATGTGCCGGCATTGTGCAGCGTTTCATGGGGTTGCGTGCAACGCGCCTGGGCGGAACATGCAACGGCTTGCTGTGTCTTTTCTGCAGCGTGATCTTGTGGCCTGAATCCTGTAGGGACTGAGTCCTTGATCAAGGTGATGACGCCAGGTTTCAACCCGGGGCGCTCAGGCGCGGTTGCCATCAGCCGCCGTGGTGGCGCTTCTTCGCCGCCTTGGCGTTCGCCTGGGCATTCGCCGGATAGTGGCGGTCGAACTGCTGGTGGAAGCGCTGGGTCTGATGGCGATTCAGGACGCGATCGACATCGGCCAGGTAGGCCTTGCGCGCCTTGGCAAGCGCCTTGGCGTCGTGATGGCTCTCTGCGGCCTGACGTTGCTGGCGATAGTGGCGATATTGCTTGTCGAGGGTGGCACGCTGGCTGACGTTCAGGCTGATGCCATCCAGCAGCACGTTCAGCGAGACATCGGCGGCGCTGGCACTGGTCACGCTCAGCGGTGATGCCATCAGCATGACGCTCAGTACGCCGGCACCGATCAGGCGAGTGCGGGAAAGAGCACGACTGGCAGGACTGTGGGACATGACGAATACCTCACTTGTGGCGTAGACCCGCGCTTGAGCAGCAGTAAATGGCTCTCGCTTAGGCAGTGATGACAGTATCCGTCGCAGTTGGACAGCAAGTTCGCACCGTGGGTGCAACAAAAACGCAACCGCCGTCTGTGGTCACAGACGGCGGTTGTCATGTTTCTGAAAGGTTTCGACGCCTGAGCAAGGCGAGATATCAGTCCAGCACGTCAGGCTCGAACTTGTAGCCGACGCCATAGATGGAGCGAATCACGTCGCGCTCCGGCCAGACATTGGCGATCTTGCGGCGCAGCTTCTTGACGTGGGAATCCACCGTGCGCTCGGAGACGATGCGGTGGTCGCGGTACATGTGGTCCATCAGCTGGTCGCGGGAGAAGATGCGCCCCGGCGACTGCATCATCACCTTGAGCAGCTGGAACTCGACCGCGGTCAGGCCCAGGTCACTGCCATCGGCCAGTGCCTGCCAACCTTCCTCATTGAGCACCAGCTGGCCCTTGTCGGAGGTCTGCGAGAGGGTCTGATCCAGCGCCTGGCTGCGACGCAGCACGGCCTTGATGCGCGCCACCACCTCACGCGGGCTGAAGGGTTTGCAGATGTAGTCATCGGCGCCCAGCTCCAGCCCCAGCAGGCGGTCCACTTCCTCGACCCGCGCGGTCAGCATCACGATGGGCAACAGGTTGTCCTCGGCCCGCAGCTGGCGGCACAGGGTCAGGCCGTCGGTGCCCGGCAGCATTAGATCCAGCAATACCAGGGCGGGTGTCTCGTCATTGACCGCCGCGATGACGGCATTGCCGTCGTCGACATGCCGGGTGCGATACCCGCTGCCGTCCAGATAATCGCACAGCAGGCTGGCGATCTTGGGCTCGTCTTCCACCACCAGAATCAGCGGTTTCTGGGTCTCGGCCCGGGCGTCAGAGGTGTCGGCGTGAACGTCGCTCATGGTCAAGAGTCCTTGCAGATGAAAATGACTGTTTCAAGTAGACAACAGCGGCAGGCGAATGTCCCATCGCAGTCCGCCCAGCGATGACTGGCCCGGCACCAGCTGGCCATCATGCGCACTGACCAGCGCGCTGGCGATCGACAGGCCCAGCCCTGAACCCCCGCTGGAGCGATTGCGCGAGTTCTCGACCCGGTACAGGCGCTCGGTGAGGTGGGCAAGCTCGGCCTCTGGCACGCCGGGGCTCGAGTCTTCCCAACGCACGACCGCCCAGCCTGGGTGGCCGGCGCCATCCCCGGGTGCGGCGGCCTCGCGCAGCAGGCTGACCCTCAACTTGCCGGGCGAGTCGGTGTAGGCGCGGGTGTTGCTGGCCAGGTTGCTCCATAGCTGATGCAGGCGCTGCATGTCGCCCTGCACGCGCAGTGGCAGCTGGATGTCGGTCTCCAGCTGGATGCCGCTGTCTTCCAACCAGCCGCGCAGGTCGTCCAGGCTATCGCTGAGCTGGGCATCCAGCTCCAGTGGCTCGCGCCAGGCTTCCAGGGTGCCGGCATCACTCTGGGCCAGCAGGCGCAGATCCGACACCAGGCGGTTGAGGGCATCCACTTCCTGCTCCAGCGAGCCGAGGCTGTCCTGGCTCATCGGGCGGATGCCGTCCTGCATGGCCTCGATCTCGCCCTTGAGCACCGCCAGCGGCGTGCGCAGCTCATGGGAGATATCACTCACCCAGCGCTGGCGCGAATCGCGGTTGGTCTCCAGCGTCTGTGCCAGCGCATTGAAGTCGCCGGCCAGCCGCGACAGCTCATCCCGCCCGCGCACCGGCAGGCGGGTGGCATAGTCGCCGCTCGACAGACGGCTGGCGCCACTGGCGAGGTCACGCACCCGATGGCCCAGCCACCAGGCGATCCCGGCCGCTGCCAGCAGCGAGGCGAAGGTGGAGGACAGGATGATGGTCGCCAGATTGCGCGATTGACGCTCCAGATACTGGTCCTTGCCGCGGCGCAGGAATTCACTCACCGGCAGGTAGCCCAGCTCGCCGATCTTCTCGCCGTCCAGTATCAGGTCCTTGAACCGCATGCCGGGGATGGGGCGCGGCGGCCCATTGAGGCGCTGGCCGCGGGTATCGCGCAGCATGTAGTCTTGGGGGCGATTCATGTTGGCGCCCGGCGGCATCTCGAACCTGTCCGGCGGCGCCTGGGAATGCACGATGCGCCCCCAGTTGCGCCGGCTCTTCATCCAGTCCCAGTTGCCTTCCGCGGCGTAGGCGCTGACCAGATCGGACGAGATCAGCTCGATGCGCTCCTGCTGGGTCTGCTCCAGATACTCCGCGAACCCTCTGTCCATGCTGTGGGAGATGAACATGTAGATGCTGCCGCCGATCACGACATTGGTCAGCAGCAGGATCACGAACAGCCGCACGGACAGCCGTGAGCGCCAGGCGGTGACGGCGGGCATCATGATGGCTGCTCCTCATGACGCGGGGTGCGGGGCGGCAGCCCCAGCAGGCGGCGCAGATTGTGCTGCAGATCTTCCAGCAACAGGTAGAGCGAGGGCACCAGGATCAGCAGGATCACCGTCGCGAACAGGATGCCGAAGCCGATGGAGACCGCCATCGGGATCATGAAGCGTGCCTGACGCGAGGTCTCGAAGATCATCGGCGCCAGGCCGAAGAAGGTGGTCAGCGTCGTCAGCAGGATGGGACGCAGACGCCGCGTGGCCGCCATGATGATCGCCTCACGCGCGGTGGCACCGGCCAGACGCTGGCGGTTGGCGTAGTCGATCAGCACCAGGGCGTCGTTGATGACGATGCCCGACAGCGCCAGCATGCCCATCAGACTGATCACCGACAGGCCATAGCCCATCAGCTGATGGCCGATGACCGCGCCGATCAGGCCGAAGGGGATCGCCGTCATCACCAGCAGCGGCTGCAGGTAGCTTCTGAACGGCAACGCCAGCAGCAGATAGAGTGCCGCCAGCGTCAGCAGCAACGACACCTGCAGTGACCCCAGGTTGTCGGCGGTTTCTTCCTGACGCCCGCCATAGCCGATGCTCAGGCTCGGATACTGGCTCTTCAGCTGGGGATAGACATCGCTTTCCAGACTGGTGATCACCTGGCTGACCGCGTCGGACGGGGTGACGTTGGCGGTGACCTCGATCACGCGGCGGCCGTCGATGCGCAGGATGCTGGACGCGGCGCGTCCCTGCTCGATATCGGCCACCAGCCCCAGAGGCACGCTGACGCCGTTGCCGGTCTGCACGCCGAAGTTCTCCAGCTGGGCGAGGCTTGCGCGCTGGTCTTCGGGCAGCAGCACCTTGACCTCGACCTCGTTGCGGCCCTGCTGTTGCTTGAGGGCGGTCGCGCCGGACAGCGGCCCACGCAGCTGGTTGGCCAGGGTGGCGCCATCCAGCCCCAGCGAGCGACCGTAGGCATTGAGCTGCAGATAGAGCTCGCGCTTGCCGTCATCCAGGCCGCTGTCGATGTCCGACAGCGAGCTGTAATCCTCAAGCGACGTCGCCAGCGACTCGGCGGCAGCCATCAGCGCACCGCTGTCAGACGAGGAGAGGCGGATGGTGAGGCCCGCGCCGCGGCCCGGTCCGCCGATGTCGGATTCGAACAGCAGCGACTCGGTATTGGCGATGGTGCCGGCTTCCTCACGCCAGGCCGTGATCAGCTGCGAGGGCGACCAGTTGTCCTCCACCGTGGTGTCCAGGTTGGCGATGATGCTCAGCGAGTTGCCTTCGATCTCGGCGCTGGTGGAGTAGATCGCGGGGGCGTCGTCGCGCTCGCGGACCCGCTCCAGCGCGTCCAGCAGCAGGGTGCGCACTTCGCGGTCCTGGCTGATCGGGCTGCCCACCGGCAGGTTGGCGGTGACACCGGCACGGTTGGACTCGACACGCGGCATCAGCGAGAAGCCGAGGCGGCCGCTGGCCATCCAGGCCATTGCCAGCACCAGCAGCGCCAGGCCGCAGATGGCGGTCAGGCCACGATAGTTCAGGCACCCTTCGAGGAAGGGCTGGAAGCGGCGACGCGTAAAGCGCTCGAGCCCGTGCTGGACGCCATGGCGCACGCGGTCCAGCGGTGCCAGCCAGCGGATCGGCTTCTCGCTGGTATGGCCCAGGTGCGCGGGCAGGATGAAGATCGCCTCGATCCAGCTCAGCGCGAAGATGCTGATCACCACCAGCGGGATGATGCCGAATACCAGCCCGAGGAAGCCGGGCAGGAACAGCAGCGGAATGAAGGCCACGATGTTGGACAGGATCGAGAATGCCAGCGGCACCGCGATCTCGCGCGCGCCGAGAATGGCGGCTTCGCGCATGCTGGCGCCGCGCTCGCGGTGCGAGTGGATGTTCTCGCCGACGATGATGGCGTCATCGACCACGATGCCCAGCGCGATGATGAAGGCGAACATCGAGATCATGTTGATGGACACGCCGACCAGCGGCAGGAACAGCATCGCGCCGAGGAAGGCGGTGGGGATGCCCAGCGTGACCCAGAAGGCGAGACGCGCCTCGAGGAACAGCCCCAGCAGCACCAGTACCAGCACCAGCCCCATCCAGGCATTCTTGAGCAGCAGTTCCAGGCGGTCCTGATAGACCAGCGAATCATCGTCCTCGACGCTCAGCGTCAGTCCGCGCGGCAGGCTGGCGGTCAATTGCGGCAGCATCGCCATGGTCGCGGCGGACAGCTCGTTGGGCGTCTGGGAGCCGACCTGGTAGATGTCGAGACCAATCGCCGGTTCGCCGTCGTAGAGCACTTCCTTGTCGCTGTCAGCGAAGCCGTCGGTGACGGTGGCGATATCGCCCAGGCGCACGACATTGCCTTCCTGGCTGGAGATCACCGGCAGTTGCGCGAACTCGGCGGCGCCGTCGCGCCGCGCCTCATAGCGCACCAGGTATTCGCCCTGCTGGGTGTCGAGGCTGCCCCCGGCCAGGTTGAGCGCCTGATTGCCGATCAGGCCGGCGATATCCTGATGCGAGAGGCCATAGCGACGCAGCGCGCCTTCTTCCAGCGCGACATGCACCTCGCGGTCACGGATGCCGGTCAGCTCCACCTTGGTGATGTCGTCGCTGTCCAGCAGGCTCAGGCGCAGACGCTCGGCGACATTGCGCAGGGTCTGGTCATCGGTCTGGCCATGCAGCTTGAGCTCCATCACGCTGCGCGAGCGGCCCGCCAGCGAGTAGACGGGCGGGTCTGATTCATCGGGCAGGGTGGTGATGCTGTCGATGGCCTGCTGGATGTCCTGATAGGCGCGCATGGTCTCGACGCCGTCCTGCAGCTCGATGGACAGCGAGCCGAGGCCTTCCTCGGCGGTGGCGGTGATCTCCTCGATGCCCTCCACGTCCTGTACCGCGGACTCCATCGCCTGCAACAGGCTCTCGGAGACCTCATCCGGCGTGGCACCGGAATAGCTGACGCTGACGTTGATGATCTCGAGCTCGAAGGAGGGGAAGACCTCCTTCTTGATCTGACTGGACATCAGCAGGCCGCCGAGAATCAGACACAGCATCAGCAGGTTGGCGGCGACGCCGTGATCGTGCATCCAGCGGATGGGGCCCTTGAGGCGCGACTGTGCCGTCATGAGTCACTTCCGGTGGTCGTGGCGTTCTTGTCGGCAGCGGCGGTGTTTTGATCGGCAACCGTGGCGCTCTTGTCGACAGTCGCCGTGTCCTTCTCAACTGTCGCGGCGCTCGTGTCGCCAGCCATCGTCTTGTCGTCAGCCGCTTTGGCATCGTTCGCTTGGGCGGTCGGCGTCGGCGCATCGCCACGCGCGCGCAGTGCCATGCCGGCTTCGACGCTGCTCAGGGAGCTGGTGATGACGCGCTCGCCGTCCACCAGGCCGTCGGCGACCAGCAGGGTGTCATTGCCGAGATGGCGCACGCCTACCGAGCGCTTCTCGAGATGACCGTCCTCCGTCAGCACCCAGACCTGCTGGCCGCTGCGCAGCGCACTGATCGGCAATTCGATCAGAGAGGCGGTGCGCTGGGGTGTCAGGGTCGCCTCGACCACATCGCCGATGCGCAGTGCCGGGGTGCTGGCGCGCGCCTCCTCGGAGACATTGAGCGCCAGCGGGTCTTCCACCGCCACCATCACCTGAGTCAGCAGGCCGTTGTCTTCCAGCGACGGCAGCACGCTCCACACTTCGCCACGGCGATGCTGGCCATCCGGCCAGGCCTTGCTCGAGAGCAGTACCGGCGTGCCCTGGCCATCACGGGCGTGGGTCGAGAGCCATTCCATGTCGGCCTGCGGCAGATTGAGGCGCACCCAGAAGCGGTCGGTGGCCACCAGCGTCAACAGGTCGGTGAAGGCGTTGAGATCACTGCCTTCGCCGACCAGACGCTCGCTGATCAGGCCGTCGTAGGGGGCGCGAATTTCGGTGCGTGCCAGATTGAGCTTGGCCTGATCGCGGCTGGCGCGGGCGCTTTCCACGGCGGCCTGGGCCGACTTGAGCTGAGGTTCGCGCAGGACCAGTGCTTTCTGGGCCGCCGGCAGGTTGCGACCGAAGGTCTTGTATTCCGAGGCGGCGCGGATCTGCTCGCCCTTTTCAGAGGCGAGGCTGGCTTCTGCCGTGGCAAGATCCGCCTCGGCCTGACGCAGTGCCAGCTGATAATCCAGTTGATCGAGACTGGCCAGCAGCTGATTCTCGCGAACCTCGCGGCCGGCCTCGATGCCTTCGGGGAAGGGCGCCAGCTGACCGCTGACGCGCGTGGAGACCGTGGTCTGACGATCGGCGATCACGCGGCCGAAGCCCTCAAGCGTCGGGGCGTTGGCGGCATGGTTGACCGTGACCACCTCGACCGTGGGCGCAGGCGCCTCGCTGGGGGCACGCTTCGGCGCACCGGGGCGGTGATTCATCCACCAGGCGGCCAGCGCGATCGCCAGCGCGAGAATGATCAGCGCCAGCAGGCGCATCCAGATCAGGCGCCGCGAGGAGGGTGCGGGGCGGCCGGCAGGGGCGGGCGACGCGGAAGACGACGCTGGCGTCTCAGGGCTATGGTCCATGCGGACTCCGAACGAAAAGTGACTGGCCTGATGCGCAGCCGTCTTCTGGCCAGTCGCTTTGGCGTCGGTCAGAGCGGGCGGTGGATCATGGCCATGAAAGGCAGACGAATGGGTGGATGATCGCATGATGCCATTCAGGCGCAATGCCAAAATGGGAAATAGCGTGCAACAGACGCAATCTGCCATTGCATGATTGGCGCCCCACAAAAAAAGCTGCCACACGAAGTGGCAGCTTTTCACGAGTGCGCCTGGCGGGCGGCGCCTGCTGACGGGATGAACCCTCCTGTCAGCCGGGCTGAACCGCGCGGGCAGGCCAGATTTCAGTAGTTGAAATAGTTGAAATAGTTGAACTGGATGAACGGGATAAACTAGATGAACAGGCCGATCAGCAGCGCCATGCAGACGCCGATCACGCCGATCAGGGTCTCCATCACCGTCCAGCTCTTCAGTGTTTCCTTCTCGGTGAGGCCGAAGTAGCGGCTGACCAGCCAGAAGCCGGAGTCATTGACGTGACTGAGCACGGTGGCGCCACTGGCGATGGCGATCACCACCAGCCCCAGTACCGGGCCGGACAGCGCCAGCGTATCGATCACCGGGGCCATCAGGCCGGCGGCGGTGATCATCGCCACGGTGGCCGAGCCCTGGATGACACGCACGGCGGTGGCGATCAGGAAGGCAAGCAGGATAGGCGGCAGGTTGCTGTCGGCCATCAGGTTGCCGAGCACGTCACCGACCCCGGAATCGATCAGCATCTGCTTGAAGACGCCGCCCGCGCCGGTGACCAGGATGATGATGCCGGCGGGTTCGAGTGCCTTGGTGGCGACTTCCATCACCTGTTCGCGCGTCATGCCACGGCGTGTGCCCAGCAGGGTGAAGGCCATCAGGGTGGCCAGACTCAGCGCCACGAACGGGTGGCCGAGGAAGCCCAGCCAGCCGACCAGCGGGCTGTCGTCACCGAACAGGAAGCCCGAGACGGTGTTGAGCACGATCAGCGCCAGCGGCAGCAGCACGATGGACAGGATCAGACCGAAGCCCGGGGCGCGCTGATTGACCTCTTCATCGCTCATCACGCTGCCGGTATTTTCCATGTAATCCGGGATCCTGGCGTCGATGCGCGCCGCGATGAAGCGGCCGAAGATCGGCCCCGCGACGATCATCGCCGGCAGACCGCACAGCGCGCCGAACAGGATGACGTAGCCGAGATCGGCACCGATCAGCTTGGCGACCGCGATCGGCCCCGGGGTCGGCGGGATGAAGGAATGCGTCACGGCCAGACCGGCGAGCAGCGGGATGCCGTAATAGAGCAGCGAGCGGCCGCTGCGGCGTGCCAGCGCATAGACCAGCGGCACCAGGATGATGAAGGCGACATCCAGGAACACCGGAATCGCGACCAGAAAGCCGGTCAGCGCCAGCGCCCATTGCGAGCGTGAGGTGCCGAAGCGCCCCAGCAGGGTGTTGGCCATGCGATCGACACCGCCGGACACTTCCAGCATCTTGCCGAACATCGCGCCGAGACCGACCACGGTAGCAACGAAGCCCAGGGTGTTGCCCATGCCGTTGGTGACGGAGTCGATGATGGCGTCGGGCTGCATGCCGGTGGCCAGTCCGACCCCCAGACTCACCACCAGCAGGGCAACGAAGGCATGCAGGCGCAGGCGCATGACGAGGTAAAGCAGCAGCAGAATGCCGCCGAGGGCGGCAAGGACGAGGGTGCTATCTGGGGACATGATGGCGAACTCTTGCGGCTGGCAACGGCGTGATCATCGGCCATTGCCCAAAGGCGTATTGTGTGAGGCGTCGTGGGTCGTGCAGGATGAAAGTTACCGGTAACATTAACGCTTACGCAATGATCCGAAAGGTGCATGAGGGACAAAAGTCTGTCGCGTCTGGCAGCTGACTGTCCGCCAACGGGCAGTCGCTCAGTGCGCGACTGCCGTCCCGAGGCGCCGGACAGGGGATTGATCGGCAACATCGGGTACGCTGGTGGGCCATCGTTTTCATTCAGGGGGAGAGGGTTTTCATGCAGCAGCAGGCAGAAGGAGCATCAGCGGTCGCGTCGATGCCGACCAGGTCAGAGGCTCTGGCCGCGCACGGTGGCGTGCGTCTGGTGGTCATGGGGGTGTCGGGCTGTGGCAAGTCACACGTCGGGCAGCAGCTGGCGGCGTGCCTTGGCGCGCAGTTCATCGATGGCGACGATTATCACGGTGAGGCCAACGTGGCCAAGATGGCGCGCGGCATCCCGCTGGATGACGACGATCGCCACGGCTGGCTGGCCCGTCTGGCCGAGCTGATCGAGGCGGCGCGTCGCGACGGGCGCAGTCTGGTACTGGCCTGCTCGTCCTTGAAACGCCGCTATCGGGATCAACTGCGTGGCGGGGACCCCGCGCTGGGCTTCGTGTTCCTCGAAGGCACGCGCGAGCTGCTGCTGGAGCGCCTCGAGGCGCGAACCGATCATTTCTTCAAGGGCGCTGACATGCTCGACAACCAGCTGGCGACGCTCGAGGTGCCCGGCGACGATGAAGGGCGCATCCACACCCTCGACATCAGCGCCACACCGCAGGCGCTGGTCGAGAGTGTCTGTCAGCAGATCGTCGACGCGCCGGAGCGCTAGTCAGTCGCCGGACGTCTCACGGTGCCAGACTGCCGCCACGTATTACGTGGACAAAGTATCACGGTGCCAGACTACCGCCTGTCTGCAGGCTGAAGCCCAGATCTTCCCACAGGCCGTGGGGCGTGGCGTCGAGATCACCGCTCAAGCGCGCCAGCAGCAGGGCGGCGGCGCGCTCGCCGATCTCGCGGCGTGGCGTGACCACGCTGGCCAGCGGCGGCCAGGTGCCGCGGGTCATCTCCAGGCCGTTGAAGCCGGCCAGTGCCAGCTGGTCGGGCACCGACAGGCCGCGGCGCTGACACTCGAACAGCCCGCCGGCCGCCAGGTCGTCATTGCAGCAGAACACGGCCTGGGTCTCGGGCCAGCGGGTCAGCATCTCGTCGAGCAGCTCGCCGCCCATGCGCACGCTGGAGGGGGCATCGGTGGTCAACAGCGCCTGCTGCGACAGGCCGGCGGCCTCCATCGCCGCGCGCCAGCCACCCAGGCGCTGTTCGACGCGGCGGTCCATGCGCGCGCCGAGAAAGCCGATATGGCGATGCCCCAGGTCGATCATGGCCTCGGTCATCGCACGGCCAGCGGCGTGCTGGTCCAGTCCTACCGCCATGTCGAGCGGCGTCTCGCGCTTCTCCATGCACTCCACCACCGCACAGCCCGAGCGCGCGATCATCTCGCGGGTACGAGGGCTATGGCGACTGCCGCACAGAACCAGCCCATCGATGCCGAAGGAGAGCCAGGTCTCGATCAGGCGCTCCTCTTCCTGCATCGAATAGCCGGTATGGCCGATCAGCAGTTGATAGCCCGCGGCGGCCAGTGGGGCTTCCAGGCCACGATGCAGCTCCGAGAACACGGCGTTGGAGAGCGAAGGAATCAGCAGCGCGATCAGCCGCGAGTGACCGCTGGCGAGGCTGCCGGCCTGGCGGTTGGGCATGTAACCCAGCTCGCGGGCGCATTCGGTTACCCGCTCGCGCATCGCGGCGGACACCTTCTCGGGCTGATTGAGCGCGCGCGACACCGTGACCTTGGTGACGCCCAGTCGGGCGGCGATATCGGCCAGGGTGACGCGCTTGAGGCGGGAAGCTTTGTGTGGCTGAGAGGGCATGGACATTCAAGCGGCTGCGAAGGAGGACAAGAGTGTCCCTGTTAAGGCAGCCCGGGAGCAAGCCTTGCCCGGCGGATCAGACGTGACTCAGGGAGAGCAGGAACAGGATCATCGGCGGCGCTGCCAGTGACAGCAGGAAGCCCGAGACGACGGCGACCGGGACGCAGGCCACGCCGCCGGTCTGCTGGATCACCGGTAGCGTGAAGTCCATCGAGGTGGCCCCGCCGATGCCGATGGCCAGCGGCGTGTAGCGCTGGATGGTCAGGGGGATCAGCACGAAGGCCAGCAGCTCGCGCGCCAGATCATTGAAGAAGGCGGCGCCGCCGAGAATCGGCCCGAGCTGATCACCGATCAGGATCCCCGACAGGGAGTACCAGCCGAAGCCGGCCGAGATCGCCATGCCCTGATTCCACTCCAGCGCCAGCAAGGGGGCCGCCAGCAGGCCACCGAGCAGCGAACTGGCCATCACCGTCAGCGCGATGATCAGGCCGTGTCGATTGAGCAGGATCTGGCGCAGGCTCATGCCGGAGCTTCTGAGCTGGCAGCCGATCAACGCCAGCAGCACATAGAGCGCCCATTCGGCGAGGGTATCGGTATCAAGCTGGGTGCCGAAGGTCTTGAGCAGCACGCCGGCGCCGACGCCGAGCGCGACCACGGCGGCAAGAGTCAGCGAGCCGGACAGCGCCTGCCAGCGGGTCATCGGTGCGCCATCCACTGCCTGGGCGGGATTGGCGCGCAGCGGGCTGCGGCGCGACAGCCACCACAGCGCCAGCAGATTCAGCGGCGTGATGATGGCGAACAGCGTCAACGCCTGACCGCTCATGGCGGCCATGCCGACACTCAACTGCTCCAGCGCCGCCAGCCCCATGCCCATCAGGAACAGGATGAGATAGATGGAGGCATTGACCAGCCGATTGACCACCGCCAGGCGGCCAGGATCGGTAAGACGTACCAGATAGCCGAGTATCAGCGGCAGCAGAATGAAGATGAGACCCGACAGCATGACCCTTCCTTGGCGTTGCCACCCGGACAGCAGGGGCGGCGCAAGTGATTGATTGGCGGTGAATACCGCCGAAGGGCCTTACTATATCGGTTGGCGTGGAGTCTGGATAACCCCGCCATCACCATTGCGCGAGAGACTTGCTGATGGCGTATCAGCGGGGCTTATGATCAGCCGCGCTAGAGGCGGGAGCTTTCCTCACTGGCGGGCGCTGCTCAGCTGGTTCAGGGTCAGATGGGCCGAGCGCGGCGGCACCTCGCCGTTGCGGTTGCCGTCCTTGTCCATGACGTCTTCGTAGTCGAGGTAATCGAGGCCGACCATCAGGCCCGGCCAGCGCGGCGCCAGCCAGATACGGTAGTGCTTGTGCTCGCGATGCTTGCGCCACGCCTCGATACGCAGGGTGCGGAAGGTGCGCTGTGCCGCCTGGCGTGTTTCCTGGCCCTGGATCTCGTACATCAGGGTGCGCTGGCGGCCCTTGTGGTCGAGATAATCCAGTGAGCAGGGCGTCGCGGCCAGACAGGCCTGCTCGCTCCATTGGCTGTCGACCTGCTGGCTCAGCAGTACCAGCAGGCTCTGACGGTCAAGCAGGCGGGTGTCGCCTGCCTCCGGTGCTTCCCGGTTGTAGTCCTTGCCGATGCCGGCCAGCCGATAGCCGGAGCGATAGCCCTCGGGCAGCAGGCGACCCTCCGCGAGCGTGAAGCGGCCCTGCTCATAGCCGCTGGCGACCTTGATGGAGGCCTCCATGCTGGCGATGTACAGCTCGCCACTCTGGCTGACGCGCTGGGTGATGGGCACGTCCGGCCAGCCATCCAGCACCAGGGTGTAGTGGGCGGTGAAGGGCACCGGCGCGATGCTGGCGACTGGCGCCAGGGGCGCGTCAGGGCTGACAGCGGCCTCATCGCTGGCCGCCTGGGCACTGCCTGCCAACAGCAGGAGCGTCCCCAGGCCTGCGCGGCACAGGCGCTGCCATGCCGAGGGCTGATCGGCGCGTGTGGCGGTGCAAGCGCCGCGCCGCGCGGGGGCTTGAGAGAAGTGAGACAAGGCGGAAGATGGCAGGGTCATGGTGACTCCCGAGACCGGCACTGGAGCCGTGGCCTGTGAATGGGGGTGTCGAGCGGTCAGGCAGCGACGGGGCAGGGCGACTGCACGTGATGATGTAATGATGTTGAGGCGATCCACAATCAAGCCAACGTCCGTCAGGCGGCCACGACGATATTTCAGCGCTTGCTCATGTGCAATGGATAGGTACTCTGTAACTGCCTTGTCCTTCCGCCGCGCGCGGCGCCTACCTAGACGTTGGGTCCAATCAGGAGATCATCATGGCCAGCATTGTCATCATTGCCGGGGATTTTGTAGAAGATTATGAGCTGATGGTGCCGTTCCAGGCGCTGCAGGCGATGGGGCATCGCGTGGATGTCGTCTGCCCGGACAAGACGGAAGGCGATATCGTCAAGACCGCCATCCATGACTTCGAGGGTGACCAGACCTACACCGAGAAGCCGGGCCACAACTTCGCGCTCAACGCCAGCTTCGCCGAGATCGCCGTCGAGAGTTACGACGCGCTGCTGATCCCCGGTGGTCGCGCCCCCGAGTATCTGCGTCTGGATGAGCGTGTGCTGGCGATGGTGCGTCACTTCGTCGAGGCCGACAAGCCCATCGCCGCCGTCTGTCATGGTCCGCAGCTGCTGGCCGCCGCCATGTCGCTGGAAGGCCATCGCGTCAGCGCCTATCCGGCCTGTGCGCCTGAGGTGAAGCTGGCGGGCGGTGAGTTCGTGTCGCTGGAAGTGACCGACGCCGTGACCTCCGGCAAGCTGGTGACCGCACCGGCCTGGCCGGCGCATCCGGAATGGCTGCGTCAGTTCCAGGCGCTGCTGGTGTGATGCACCCCCGCTAGCGTCGCCATCACATCGGATCTGCCTTACGACACCCTGCCACTCGGCGGGGTGTCGTCGTTTCAGGCAGGGGCGTAAAACAGGCGTCGTTTCAGTCGGCAAACGCTTCGATCCAGGCCCGCTGCGGGGCGAGTCGCGATTGCTGTGCGGCTCGCCATGCGGGGTCGCCCAGCGTGGTGGCATAACGCTCGGCGTGATCACAGGCCAGCAGCAACCAGCTGCCGGCCAGCGACTCACCGCGAGCGCGCCTGAGCGCCAGACTCTCGAGCAGCCCCGCGAAGGCGGTGCCGGTGGAGGGGCCGACCTCAAGCCCGGCATGCTCGGCCAGCCACAGCGCGGCCGCCTGACTGCGTGCATCCGCAATGCGTCGGTAGTCATCGAAATGCGCGGGGTCAAATGCCTCCAGCACGCAGGGCCGCCCGATGCCTTCGATGGGGTTGGTCGCCTGCGGGGCGGGCAGGGTGGTCGTGCGGGTGCCGTGGGCACGATGGTGCTGCCAGCAGGCGTGATAGACGGAGTGCTCGGGGTCCACGCCGATCACGCGGGCGCGATGGCTCTCGTGATGCGGATGGCTCCCCTGATGCAGATGGCGCTTGTGGCGCAGATGACGCGCGAAGCTGGCGGCGCTGCCGCCGGTGCCGGCGCCGAGAAACACCGCCTGCAGCTCAGGCAGCTCACGCGCGGCGATCTGTGCCAGGCACTCCCCGGGCAGGCTCGTATCGCTTGCCCCGTCGCTTGCCCAGTCGCCGGCCCCGTCGCTGCGCCAGTCGCCGGCAGTAGCGGCATGGCGGAATTGATTGATGAAGTGACCACCGCTGTCATCGGCAAGCGCCTGCGCATGCTGACAGAGCCGAGCGGAGTCCTCGATTTCCACCACGCGCCCGCCCTCGCTACGAATCGCTTGCTGCTTGTAAAAGGCGGTGCCCCTGGGCACCACGGCAATGAATTCCAGCCCCAGCCTGCGTGCCAGCCACGCTTCAGAGACCGCGGTGGAGCCTGAGGAGGCTTCGATCACCGGGCCGCCGGGCGTCAGCCAATCCTTTTGCAGGGCCTGTTCGAACAGCGACATCGCCAGGCGATGCTTGAGTGAGCCGCTGGCATGCGCCCGCTCGTCCTTGATCAGGATGCGCGCCTCGCCCAGCCCGCGCAGGCTGAGTTCCAGCAGCGGGGTTGCCGGGGTGGCGGCCTTCAAGGCCGCAAGCTTCATGAGGCTGCGTTGGCGCCATGACTCGCGCTGAGTCGTGGGCGGGGCGTGCTGTTCTGTGGTCGTGGCTGCGGGCGTGCTGGCGTCGGCGGCCGCAATGAAAGGCGCAGTCGAGGGCGAGGCAGTGGTCGGCATGGCGGCATTTCCGGTCGCAGGAAGGAGCTTTCATGGTACGACCAGCCGCCAAGCAAAACTTGCCAGTTGTCATGGTGTGAGCCATGTTTCATGGCAAGAATTCATTGCGAGGTGAGGGTAATGGAGAAAATAGTGCTCGATGCCACGGACCGCGCCCTGCTGCGGCTGCTGCAGCGCGATGCCAGCCTGTCGTTGGCGGCGCTGGCGGAAGCCGTGCATCTGACCACGTCTCCCTGCTGGAAGCGCCTCAAGCGCCTGGAAGAGTGTGGCGTGATCACCGCACGGGTGGCGTTGCTGAATGCCGAGCTGATCGGCATGGGGCTGACGGCCTTCGTGCAGCTCAAGACCCGCGATCACTCGCGGGCCTGGTTCGAGCGTTTCGTGGCCATCATCGAGGAGATCGAGGAAGTCACCGAGTTCTATCGCATGGCCGGTGACTACGACTATCTCCTCAAGGTGCAGGTCGAGGACATGAATGCCTACGACCGCGTCTACAAGCGGCTGGTCAATACCATCGACGAGCTGAGCGACGTGTCGGCCCGCTTCGCGATGGAGCGCATCAAGACGACCACCGCGCTGCCGCTGTGATGGCTGTCAGGCGGTGACGTCTGATCGCCGGTTGAGCCCCGCGCGTCAGCGCGCTCAATAACCGTGCTCGCGGCTGATGCCGGTCAGCACCTCACCCCGCTGAATGCGACGAATGTTGTCGGCCAGCTGATCGGCGGCCTCGGCCACCGGGGTCGGCGCGGCGGCATGCGGCGTGATGATCACGCGCGGCTGCTGCCACAGCGGGCTGTCCTCGGCCAGTGGCTCGTGCTGGAAGACATCGAGCAGGGCGCCCCTGAGCTTGCCTTCCTCGAGCGCCGCGACCAGATCCTCCTCGACCACGCTGCTGCCACGCCCCGGATTGATCAGCACGGCGTCGTCGGGCAGGGCCTGGAAGACCTCGGCGTTCAACACGTCTCTCGTCGCCGGGGTATTGGGCAACAGGTTGATCACCGCCTTGAGGCCGAGCGACTCGTCACCCAGCACTTGCTTGAGCGAGCGGCCGCCTGCGCCGGTCTCATGGTGGCAGGTCACGCCCTGCAACGTGTGGGCGCTGCGGCTGAAGCCATGTACCGGATAGCCGTCTGCCGCCAGTGATTCGGCGATCTGGCTGCCGATGGCGCCGAGCCCGAGTACCGCCACCGGGTACTGATGGGGGCGCACCACGCGGTGCGGGGCCCACTGGGTGTCCGCCTGCTGTCTGGCGTAGCGGTCGAAGTCACGCCGAAAATGCAGCAGGCCGTAGCGCACGTAATCCAGCATGTGGCTGGCCATGCCGGCATCGCTCAGCTTGAGCACCGGCACATCGTCAGGCAGTGCCGGGTTGGCGAGCAGGCTGTCGACGCCCGCGCCCAGATTGAGGATCGCCTTGACGTCATGATCACGGTGGCGCTCGAACAGCGCCGCAGGCGGCGTCCACACCACCAGCACATCGCCCAGCATCTCGCCGTCATCGGCAACGATTTCCAGCGGCGCTTGTTTTGATGACGGTTCCGACGATGGTTCCGACGATTCGCCTTGCCGCGACCCCTTGGCGCCGGCGGCATCGCACAAGCGCTGACGCAGAGCATCGCACCAACGTTCGGCGCGTTCATGATGTACCAGTATTCGCATGCTGTTCTCCTCTTCAGGGGCGCTGGGTGGCGGGTCGGGATTGCTGCACTGTCCCGGCCTGTTCGTAGGCTCTGTTCGTAGGCTCTGTTCGTAGGCTCTGTTCGTAGGCTCTATTCAAAGGGCCTGGAGTTGTCGCCTCACCATGCGCCATTGCCTTGCGCCATTGTCTTGCGGGCATGGCCTGCTCGCGGGCGGCAATGGCGCAGGCCTTGCAAGGGCTCAAGCGAAGGGCGACAGTGCCAGAGTCGTCCTTTGACCCGTTGTTGGCAGAGTGACAGACTCGAATCCAGAGGGGAATTCGGATGTACGCATGTACGCCGACCCTGCCGACCCGCAGGGCGCATCGTTCGCTCGCGGCGCAGGCAGGCATTGTCAGCCCGGAGCGGCTGACAGGTCGGTCACCCGCCGCCTGGCCCTGCGTATGGCCACTGGCTCCGCCCCAACGTGCTGCTTGCCTCAAGGCCTGATCGAAAAGGAGCGCTGCATGAGTCAATTCCCGCCCCATACTGGTGCGCCCCAGCCAGCCTTCGCTGGCCTAGCCACCTTGCCCAGCAGTGAGGCACCGGCCACCGAGAGTGACTGGACGCCACGCGCGCTGTCCGCTGGCCGTCAGGCCTTCACCATCGGCGAGTATCGCGCGCGCATCCAGCGGGTGCGTGAGGCCATGGCGCGCGCCGGTATCGATGTGATGGTGATTTCCGACCCCTCCAACATGGCGTGGCTGACCGGCTACGACGGCTGGTCCTTCTATGTGCACCAATGCGTGCTGCTGGGGCTTTCCGGCGAGCCGGTCTGGTATGGGCGCCGTCAGGACGGCAATGGCGCACTGCGTACCTGCTGGATGGGTGAGGACAACATCCTGTGGTATCCGGATTACTACGTGCAGAATCCGGACATGCATCCGATGGAGTTTCTCGCCCAGTCCATCCTGCCGCAGCGTGGCTGGCACGATGGGGTCGTCGGGGTCGAGCTCGACAACTATTACTATTCGGCGCGGGCGCACCTGTCGCTGGTCAAGGAGCTGCCCCACGCACGGCTGGTGGATGCCAACTCGCTGGTCAACTGGTGTCGGGCGATCAAGTCCGAGCAGGAAATCGCCTACATGCGCGTGGCCGGGCGCATCGTCGAGCGCATGCATTCACGCATTCTGGAGATGATCGAGCCGGGCCTGCCCAAGAGTGCGCTGGTCGCGGAGATCTACCGGGTCGGCGTCGAGGGCGTGATCGGCCCCGAGGGCGAGATTCTCGGTGGCGACTATCCGGCCATCGTGCCGCTGCTGCCCACCGGCAGTGATGCCGCCGCGCCGCACCTGACCTGGGATGACACGCCATTTCGTCAGGGCGAGGGCACCTTCTTCGAGCTGGCCGGCTGCTACAAGCGCTATCACGCGCCGCTGTCGCGTACCGTGTTTCTCGGCCGCCCGCCGCGCGATTTCGTGCGTGGTGAGTCCGCCCTGCTGGAAGGCATCGAGAGTGGTCTGGCCATCGCCAAACCCGGCAATCGCTGCTGTGACATCGCGCTGGCGCTGGGCGCGGCGATGGACAAGTACGGCTTCGACCGTGGCGGCGCACGCTGCGGCTATCCCATCGGCATCAGCTATCCGCCGGACTGGGGCGAGCGCACCATGAGTCTGCGCCCCAGTGACGAGACCGTGCTGGAACCGGGCATGACCTTCCACTTCATGCCCGGCATGTGGATGGACGACTGGGGGCTCGAGATCACCGAGTCGATCCTGATCACGGAAAACGGTGCCGAGCCGCTGTGTGATGTGCCGCGCCAGCTGTTCGTCAAATAGCCTGCCGACAAGTGTCAGCAGCCCGCCATAACAAGGAGTGGTGTCATGCGAGAGTCCCCCGTCAGTCTGACCATCGATCTGTTCGCCGATGGCGTTCAGCACGGTTTCTTCAAGCTGCCGATCTCGACTGACGAGTCGGCGTGGGGCGCGGTGATGACCCCGATCAGCGTGATCGCCAATGGTGAGGGACCGACGGTATTGCTGACCGGCGGCAATCATGGCGACGAGTACGAAGGCATCACCGCGCTCTACAAGCTGGCGGCGCGTCTGACTGCCGAGGACGTCAAGGGCCGTGTCATCATCGTGCCGACCATGAATGCGCTGGCGGCCAAGGCCGGGCGGCGTTGTTCGCCTCTCGATGGCGGCAACCTCAATCGCAGCTTCCCCGGCAGCCCCACCGGCGGCCCGACCGAGCAGATCGCCGACTACTTCACCAGGGTACTGGTGCCGCAGTGCGACTATGCGCTGGACCTGCATTCCGGCGGCCGCACCCTGGATATCCTGCCGTTCGCGGCCGCGCACCGTCTCGACTATCTCGAGGAATCGCTGGGCGTCGAGCAGTGTCGTCTGCAGGAAGCCGAGAGCCTGGCCGGGGCGCTGGCCTTCGGGGCGCCCTCGGCGATGATGATGTTCGAGCTGGACGCCGAGGCACTCTACGACACCGCGGTGGAGCGCCAGGGCAAGGTCTTCGTTACCACGGAGCTGGGCGGCGGCGGTTCCACCACGCCGGAGCGTCAGGCGATCGCCGACCGTGGCGTCGACAACTTCCTCGCCTTCAGTGGTGTGCTGCGCGAGCGCAGTCGCGCGGATCTGGAGCAGGACATCGAGCGCCAGCGTGGCAGTCAGGCGGACGCGCCGCTGCTGATCGACATGCCGGATGCCAGCTGTTACGTGCAGAGTGAGCATGAAGGGCTTCTGGAGCTGTGCGTGGCACTCGGCGAGCCGGTCACGGCGGGGCAGTGCGTGGCGCGGGTCTATCCGCTGGGGCGCGCTGGTCAGGCGGCGGTGGAATATCGCGCCGCCCGTGATGGCTTGCTGGTGGCGCGGCGCTTCCCGGCTCAGGTGAGTCTGGGCGACACCCTGGCGGTGATCGCGGAAGTCGTGGACGACCTGGCGCGAGAGGCCTCATGAGCGCGAGTCCCTCCCGCTCGCAGCCAGCGCCGAAGCTGGATGCCTTCGATCTCAAGATTCTGGCGATACTCGAGCGCGATGGCCGCATCACCAAGTCGCGGCTGGCCGAGGAGATCAACCTGTCGGTCAGCCCGTGCTGGGAGCGCGTCAAGCGCCTCGAGCAGGCAGGCATCATCGAGGGCTATGCCGCCATCATCAATCATCAGCGCCTGAGTGATCAGCAGGGTGGCGCTGCTCCGGGGGCTGCCCCGCGCACGCCGGTGTGGGTCGAGATCCACCTCAAGCATCATGATGCCGGCAGCTTCCAGCGCTTCGAGCGTGCCATGCGAGAGGCGGATGAGGTGATCGAGTGCGTCGCCGTCGGCGGCGGGGTGGACTATCTGTTGCGGCTGGAGACCGCCAGCATCGATGCCTATCAGCGTCTGGTCGATCACTGGCTGGTGTCAGAGCTGGGCATCGATCGCTATTTCACCTACATCGTCACCAAGCAGGTAAAATAGGCGCGCCGGGCGCGGACTTGTCGTCATCTTGCCGTCCCGCTTTTCAGGCTCACTTTCTTGACTCACTTTCCTGGCTCATTTTCCTTGATCGCAAAGGGGATCGCACGATGGATAGACTCACTGCCATGCAGGTGTTTCGCGCCGTGGTAGAGGAGAGCAGTTTTGCGGGCGGTGCTCGTCAGCTGGGGCTATCCAACGGCATGGTCAGCAAGCAGATCTCGCGCCTGGAAGCCGAGCTGGGCGTTCGCCTGCTGATGCGCACCACACGCAGTCTGCAGCTGACCGCCGAGGGCGAGCATTACCTGGCGGGGGCCTGTCGTGTGCTCAATGACCTTCAGGCGCTGGAAGACAGTCTGGGCGAGCGTCAGGGCGAGGTTCGGGGGCGCTTGAAGATGTCGGCGCCGATGGATTTCAGCATCCAGTGTCTGATGCCGGCTCTGGCGCATTTTCGCCAGACCTACCCCTATGTCGAGCTCGACCTGCGCCTGGAGGATCGCCATGTCGATCTCATGGCCGAGGATTATGATCTGGTGATTCGCGCCGGTGCGCTGTCTGATTCCAGTCTGATCGCGCGCCGGCTGGCGGGTACCCAGGTCGGAGTCTATGCCAGCCCGGGTTACCTGGCCGAGAATGGCACGCCCGAGGTGCCGGAAGACCTCGCCCATCACCGCTGCCTGAATTACACCCAGCAGCGCGAAGGGCCGGTGTGGAGCTTCATGGTCGACGGGCGGCCACGCAAGATCCGCCTCTCGCCGACCTTCAGCTGCGACAGCGGGCGCGGGCTGGTCGAGGCCGCTGCCCAGGGCATCGGCATTACCTGCAAGCCGGATTTCCTGGTGGCCAATGACGTCGCCACTGGCCGCCTGGTGCCGCTGCTTGTCGACTACTGGTGCGCGCCGGTGGATATCCATCTGGTCTATGCCGAGCGCGATATGCAGCCGGCACGCCTGCGGGCATTGATCGAGGTGCTGTGTGAGCACTTCGCCCGGATTGGCCATACGATGATGCCCGACGTGCTCGCCACGTCATCGACAGCCGTTCGCGACACCGCGGCCGTGAATGATGCTGGGCAGCGCGATCCGTCACCGCTCGAGGCTGTGAAGCCGGGTCTGCGGCCGTGATAGACTCCGCGCCCTTGTCCCGTCTGTTCGAGTCGCCCGTCTCCATGATGATTGTCGCCAGCGGTATCTGCCGATGAGTCCTGCCCGCCCAGGCGACATGCCTGCCTCTGATTCCCGTTCTTCTGACCCGGTGCTGGTCTTCGATTCCGGTGTCGGCGGGCTGTCCGTCGCCGCCGAGATCCGCCGTCAGTGGCCGCAGCTGTCGCTGGCCTATGTCTGTGACAACGCCGCGCTACCCTATGGCACCAAGCCGGATGACTGGTTGATACCGCGCATCGTTCAGGTGTGCGTGGCGGCCGTCGAGGCAAGCGGGGCACGGGCGTTGGTGGTCGCCTGCAATACCGCCAGCACTCTGGCGCTGACGGCGCTGCGCGAAGCGCTGTCGATTCCGGTGATCGGCACCGTGCCCGCCATCAAGCCGGCGGCGGCGTTGGCACGTGCGCGCCAGAGCGCAGCACGTCGTGAGAAGTGCGAGCCGCCGGTCTTCGCGTTGCTGGCGACGTCCGCCACGGTGCGTCGCGCCTACACCGAGCAGCTGATCCGTGATTTCGCCGCCGACTGTCGCGTGATTCGCGTCGCGGCCGACCCGCTGGTCGCGGAGGCCGAGCGGCGTCTGCGCGGTGAGCCGGCGCGCCCCGAGGTGGTGGCGGCCAGTCTGGCTGATCTGGCGGCGGTCGAGGCGCTGGAAGTGGTGATTCTCGGCTGCACGCATTTCCCGCTGCTCGGCGCCGACATCTCGCAGGTGCTGGGCGAGTCTCGGGTGGCGCTGGTGGATTCCGGCGCGGCAATCGCCCGACGCGTGGCGGAGGTGCTGGCGCTTGGTGCTGCGGCGCAAGCGGCTGATCAGCAACTCGCTCAGGCTGCTCAGCAAGTCGCTCAAGAGGCTGAACAGCAAGCCGCTCAAGCGGTTCAACCAGTACCGCGTGAGCACCTGGCGCTGGCGACGGATGCCCGGCAGCCGGGGCTGGCCACGGCGCTGGCCAGTCAGGGTTTCGCCGCGCCGCAGGCGCTGTCGTTCGACGACTGAGGGGCAGGGGCGTTGACTCTCACGGCCCTCTTGCACCTGCCTGCTCCCGCCTTGACCCGCCATTTGGCGCTTGAGCTTCGCGCTGCCGATGGTAGGCTAGCGCGCCCAACCTTTGAATGGACGTGATCGGCATGGTTCACCATGACGTCCCCGCGTCCCTTTGCTCATCGTTTCAGTGCTGCGGTATGCCCGCAGGCAGGAGTCAGTGTGGCCATCGCCGTCGTCGATCCCAGTCAGTATGAACAGCAGCTCGCCGAGAAGGCCGAGCAGACCCGCGCACGTTTCGCTGTCTTCGATGCGCCGGAACTGGAGGTATTTCCCTCGCCGCCCAGCCATTACCGCATGCGTTGCGAGTTCCGTATCTGGCACGAGGATGATGACCTCTATTACGCGATGTTCGAGGTCGAGTTCGACGACGAGGGCAACAAGAAGAAGACGGTCGTGCGCATGGACGACTTCCCTGTCGCCAGCCAGCGCATCAATGAATTGATGCCGCTGCTGCGTGAGCGCCTCAAGGCAAGCCCGGTGCTGCGCGAGCGTCTGTTCCAGTGCGAGTTCCTCACCACCCTGAGCGGCGAGGCACTGGTCACGCTGATCTACCATCGCAAGCTCGGCGAAGACTGGGAAGCCGAGGCACGTGCGCTGGAAGAAGAGCTCGACATCATGATCATCGGGCGTTCGCGCAAGCAGCATATCGTGCTGACGCGCGACCACGTCTTCGAGCGTCTCGAGGTCGATGGCCGCGAGTACGTCTATCAGCAGGTCGAGAACAGCTTCACCCAGCCCAATGCCGAGATCTGCCGCTCGATGCTCAGCTGGGCACGTGACGTGACCCATCCTGACAAGGCGCAGGCGGAAGGCCGTGAGCAGGGCGATCTGGTCGAGCTCTACTGCGGCAACGGCAACTTCACCATCGCGCTGGCCGAGAACTTCCGCCGCGTGCTGGCCACCGAGATCTCGCGCACTTCCGTGGCCTCGGCGCAGGTCAACCTGGCGGCCAATAGCATCGACAATGCCCAGGTGGCGCGCATGTCGGCCGAGGACTTCTCGCTGGCGCTGGCGGGCGAGAAGGCGGGCCGTCGTGTCGCGGAGATGGACCTCGACAACCACGACTTCCGCACCGTGCTGGTCGATCCGCCGCGTGCCGGCCTCGATGCCGACAGCTGCGAGCAGACCGCGCGCTACGAGCGCATCGTCTATATCTCCTGCAACCCGCAGACGCTGATCGACAACCTTGAGGTACTGTGCCGCACGCACCGTATCGAACGCTTCGCGCTGTTCGATCAGTTCCCGTATACCGACCACCTCGAATGCGGTGTCTATCTGGTTCGCAGATAAGCGCATCTTCACACCGATAGCCGATGTCACGCCCGCATGAGCGAGGCATCGCGCCAATCGTTTGAAAAACCAGAGCCCCGTCGTCATCTACCTGTCAGGTAGGGGACGACGGGGCTTTTTTTGCGCACATGACAGTCACTCGAATTAGACTTTCGTTTCATGCGCGGACCGCCAAGTCAATACCCGATGCACAGATGTAATGCTGCATGACCAATATGGAACAGGCATGGGGCAGAGGCGCAGACTGCGCTAGTCTGTGATGCACTGCATGAGTCTGTGCTGCAACGCCTTTCTGGCCGGCGCAGACTCTCTATGACTATTTTCCCTGATACATCCATCAGGTCAGTCGAGGTGATTGATGCTACACGTGGCGACGGACGGCAAGCAGGAATTTCTTGCGCAGCTCGAAGAGCAGCTGGACAAGCGACTTCCCAAGGACAAGGTGGACGTGATCGCGGCGTTTGCGCGCGACTATCACGCAACGGCCTCCTTCGAGGACATGGCCGAGCGCAAGCTGGATGACCTCTACGGTTCCACCCTGGCCGTATGGCACTTCCTGCAGAGCCTCGAGGCTCCCAAGGTGCGTGCCTACAACCCGGACTTCGAGAAGCATGGCTGGCAGTCGACGCACACCATCATCGAAGTGCTGCACCCGGACATGCCGTTCCTGGTCGATTCCGTGCGGATCGAGCTCAACCGTCGTGGCATCACCGTTCACGCCATCCACAACGCCGTGCTGGCCGTTGCACGTGATGATGCCGGTCAGCTGGAGCGCGTGACCGCACCGCGTGCCGAGAACGCCCCGCAGCACCGCGAGTCGCTGATCTACATCGAGGTCGATCGTCACAACGACGCCGAGACACTGGAAGACCTCGAGACCAGCCTGCGTGAAGTGCTGGCCGAAGTGCGTGTTGCCGTCGCTGACTTCGACGCCATGCGCAGCCAGGGCGCCCAGGCGCTGCAGGAGCTGCGTGACAACCGTCCGCCGACCGTCTCCGAGGCTGACCATCAGGAAGCCTGCGACTTCATGCAGTGGATGGGCAACGACCACTTCACCTTCCTGGGCTATGACGAGTACACCGTCGACGAGCAGGAAGACGGCACCCGCGTGCTGAACAAGGTCGAAGGCTCCGAGCTTGGCGTGCTCAAGCTGGACCTCGAGCGCTATCACGAGCAGTCCCGTCACCAGCAGAGCGTCAACAGCGATCAGTACGTGCTGATCCCGGAGCTGCTGTCCTTCGCCAAGAGCGCCTTCCACGCCCGCGTACACCGTCCGGCCTACCCGGACTACATCACCGTCGAACGCTTCGATGAAGAAGGCCGCGTGATCGGCGAGCGCCGCTTCCTTGGGCTCTACACCTCCACGGTGTACAACCAGAGCCCGCGCAACGTGCCGATTCTGCGTCGCAAGGTGCAGGACGTCATGGAAGCCGCCGGCGTCAACCCGAAGGGCCACAACGGCAAGCACCTGCTGCAGATTCTGGAAGTCTATCCGCGCGATGACCTCTTCCAGATCTCCACGGACGAGCTGGCCCGTACCGCCACCAGCATCCTCAACATCCGTGAGCGTCGCCGCGTGCGTCTGATCGTGCGTGAAGACCGCTTCGGCAAGTTCTTCTCGGTACTGGTGTTCGTGCCGCGCGACGTCTATTCCACCGACCTGCGTGTGCGCATCCAGAATCTGCTGTGTGAAGAGCTGAATGCCACCTTCGGTGACTTCACGCCGTATCTGTCCGAGTCCGTGCTGACGCGTATCCAGTTCATCCTGCGCTTCAAGGGCGATGAACCCGGCCAGTACGACATGCGCGCGCTGGAGAACAAGATCGCTCAGCTGGCCCGCAGCTGGCGTGACGAGCTGCACGCCGCCATGGTCGAAGGCTTCGGTGAAGAGCAGGCCAACGAGCTGATGACTCGCTACCGTGATGCCTTCCCGGGCAGCTATCGTGACGACTTCTCGCCGCGCACCGCCGTCTATGACGTGGGCCACCTGCGTGCGCTGGACGAAGGCCAGGCCGTCGGCCTGAGCACCTATCGTCTGGTCGAGGACGACAACTCCGGCGTCAACCTGAAGCTGTTCCACAAGCATCAGCCGATCCCGCTTTCCGACGTGCTGCCGGTGCTGGAAAACCTCGGTCTGCGTGTCATCGGTGAGCGTCCCTACGAGATCACCCGCACCGATTCCTCCTGCTGGGTGCACGATTTCGACCTCGAGCATCACGGCAAGGGCGCGGTCGAACTCTCCGAAGTGCGCGAGAGCTTCATCGAAGCCTTCAAGAAGATCTGGTCCGGCGAAGCCGAATCCGATGCCTTCAACCGCCTGATCATCGGCTCTGGCCTGGACTGGCGGGAAGTGGCGATGCTGCGTGCCTACGCGCGTTACCTCAAGCAGATCCGCTTCGGTCTCTCCCAGGCCTACATCGCCAATGCGCTGGGCAGCCATCCGGACATCACCCGCGAGCTGGTGCAGCTGTTCAACCTGCGCTTCGACCCGCAGGGTCAGGGTGGCGAAGATGACGTCAACGCCTGCCGCGAGCGCATCAATGGCCTGCTCGACCAGGTCTCCAGCCTGAACGACGACCGCCTGCTGCGTCGCTACGTCGACCTGATGATGGCGACGCTGCGTACCAACTTCTTCCAGCCGGCGGAAGATGGCCAGGCCAAGGACTACATCAGCTTCAAGCTCGACACGCGCAGCATTCCTGACGTGCCGAAGCCGCGCCCGATGTTCGAGATCTTCGTCTACTCGCCGCGCGTCGAAGGTGTTCACCTGCGTGGCGGCAAGGTCGCACGTGGTGGTCTGCGCTGGTCTGACCGTCATGAAGATTTCCGCACCGAGGTGCTGGGACTGGTCAAGGCACAGCAGGTCAAGAACGCGGTCATCGTGCCGGTCGGCGCCAAGGGCGGTTTCGTCTGCAAGCGCATGCCGGAAACCACTGATCGCGACGTGATCCAGAAGGAAGGTATCGCCTGCTACCAGATCTTCATCCGCGCACTGCTCGACATCACCGACAACCTGTCCGGTGGTGACGTGGTGGCCCCGACGGCCGTCGTGCGTTACGACGAAGACGACCCCTACATGGTCGTCGCGGCCGACAAGGGCACCGCGACCTTCTCCGACATCGCCAATGCCATCTCCAACGAGTACGGCTTCTGGCTGGGCGATGCCTTCGCCTCCGGTGGCGCCAACGGTTACGACCACAAGGGCATGGGCATCACCGCCAAGGGCGCCTGGGTCAGCGTGCAGCGTCACTTCCGCGAGATGGGCATCAACATCCAGGAAGACGAGTTCAGCGTGGTCGGTATCGGTGACATGGCCGGTGACGTCTTCGGCAACGGCATGCTGCTGTCCGAGAAGATCCGCCTGGTCGGTGCCTTCAACCACCGCAACATCTTCGTCGATCCGAACCCGGACACCGCGAAGAGCTTCGCCGAGCGCGAGCGTCTGTTCCGTCTGCCGCGTTCCAGCTGGGACGACTACGACAAGAGCCTGATCAGCGAAGGCGGCGGTCTGTTCTCGCGTGATGCCAAGACCATCGCCATCAGCCCGCAGATGAAGGAAGTCTTCGACATCAGTGCCGACCATCTGGCGCCCAACGAGCTGATCAACGCGATGCTCAAGGCGCAGGTCGACCTGATCTGGAACGGCGGTATCGGAACCTACGTCAAGGCGTCCAGCGAGTCCCACGCCGATGTCGGCGACAAGGCCAACGATGGCCTGCGTATCGACGGCCGTGAGCTGCGCTGCAAGGTGGTGGGCGAAGGCGGCAATCTGGGTCTGACCCAGCGTGGTCGCATGGAAGCCGCGGCCCAGCAGGGCGTGCGCGTCAACACCGACTTCATCGACAATGCCGGTGGCGTGAACTGCTCGGATCACGAGGTCAACATCAAGATCCTGCTGGACGACATCGTCGCCCGCGGTGATCTGACCGACAAGCAGCGCAACCAGCAGCTGGCCGAGATGACCGACGAAGTCGGCGAGCTGGTGATCAAGGACAACTATCGCCAGACCCAGGCGCTGTCGCTCTCCGAGCAGCAGTCCAAGGAAGGCATGGGCGTCTTCCGTCGCTTCATCAATGAGCTGGAAGCGGCCGGCACCCTGGACCGTGAACTCGAGTTCCTGCCGTCCGATGAGGCGCTGATCGAGCGTTCCAACGCCGGTGAAGCCCTGACCCTGCCGGAACTGTCCGTGCTGGTCTCCTACGCCAAGAGTGACCTCAAGACCAGCTTGATCGCCTCTGACGTGCCGGACGATAGCTACGTGCAGCAGCACCTCGAGCGCGCCTTCCCGCGCGTGCTGATGGAGCGCTTCCCCCAAGAGATGTACCAGCACCGTCTGAAGCGTGAAATCGCCGCGACCCAGATCGCCAATGACCTGGTCGACCACATGGGCATCGCCTTCGTGCGTCGCCTGGAAGACACCACCGGTGCCGACAAGGCGGAAATCGCGCGTGCCTACATCGTGGCGCGTGACAGCTTCAATCTGGAAGCGCTGTGGACCCAGATCGAGGCCCTCGATCACCAGGTACCGGCAGAACTGCAGTACCGCATGATGGGCGATCTGATGCGTCTGATGCGTCGTGCCACTCGCTGGTTCCTGCGTCAGCGCAGCTCCATGGGCGTCAAGGAATGCATCAGCCACTTCGCCCCGCGTCTGGCTCAGCTCTCCGAGAGCATCGGTGAGCGTCTCAAGGGCGAAGCCCGCGAGAACTGGGAAGCGCGTCGCGACAGCTATGTCGAGGCAGGCGTGCCGGAGGCCCTGGCCAGCACCATCGCCGCGACCTCAAGCCTCTATGCAGGGCTTGGCATCATCGAGGCGGCCAAGGCGACCGGCGAGAAGATCAATCGCGTGGCAGAAGCCTTCTACGGCATCGGCCATCGTCTGGAGCTGCCGTGGGTCGGTGACAAGATCAACGGCCTTGAGGTGCAGGACAGCTGGCAGGCGCAGGCACGTGAAAGCTTCCGCGATGATCTCGATCGTCAGCAGCTGGCACTGACCGTCAGCGTGCTCAAGCAGGACAATGCACCGCGCGAGATCGATGAGCGTGTCGACAGCTGGATGGCCAGTCACGAGAGCCTGGTCAGCCGCTGGTGCTCACTGCTTGGCGAGATGAAGGGCGGTGCTCAGCTGAGCTTCCCGCTGTTCGCGGTCGCCCTGCGCGAGCTGGTCGATCTGGCCGAGTCCAAGCGCGAAGCCTGATGCTTTCGGCCTCGGAGGCAGCAAGAGGCTGACGCAAGTGGCGAGTAGCTGATGACTCGCTGATAGAAGCCCTCACCATTGGTGAGGGCTTTTTCATGTCGGGAATGAATAAAAAAGTGATAGCTGAAGCCTGCGGTAAGGTAACTGTCGTCAGCTGTCTGGTATGCTGAATGGCGACCAGTGCAGAGACTGATACAGGCCCTGATGGTTGCATCCTTTTCTGCAGACCCTGTTTTCAGTCCTTGATTTTCAGACCCTCATTTCAAGTCTCGGAGTCGCTGCGGCGCTCGCTGGAGGCTTCTGTTTTCAAAGCATCAGTACAACAAGGCAGAGACACCATGTCACATCGTGCATTACCCCTCGCCTGCGCCCTCGCGCTCGGCCTGTCCACTCTGGCCTCCCAGGCCGTGCTGGCCGATGGCAGCCCCGCTCAGCAGCGTGCAGAAGAAGCGGCAGGCAAGCTGGACATCTCCAAGTTCCTCAAGCCGCGCAGTGATGCCCACAGCCAGAACTTCCTGTTCGGCGGCACCAGCGTGCACCAGTTCACCATCAAGGAAGCCGGACGTTACGAAATCGATGGCGTCGCCAGTTTCGATGTGACCGACCCCTACACCATGAAGGCCACGCTCGAGAGTGAGCAGGGTGAGGTCGTGGCCACTGCAGAAGGTGACAGGGCCTCCGATGGCTTGAACATGAATACCGAGCTTGAACCGGGCGTCTACAAGCTGCGTGTGCGCGCCGACAAGCTGGGGGCTGGCAAGTCGGGCGGCAACACCTATGAAATCAATGTCGCAGGCCTGAGCGAGAGTGGCGAGAAGCTGTCTGCCGAGGAAAGCGGCATCGAGACCGGCAACGGCCTGGTCTTCCTCGACACCGATGGCGATGGCCGTCGTACCGCCTTCGTCGATGCCAACGATGAAGTTGCGACCATCAAGCCGGCCACCGTTGCCGCCGCCGAACAGGCTGCCCGCGAGAAGAAGGCTGCCGAGACAGGCAATGCGGCAGCTGAAGGCGCTTCCGCCACAGGCGCTGCCGCCGCTACGACTTCGGCAGCCGCGACTGCTGCAGCCGAGACGTCTGCCGCTGCTGCCACGACCGCTGCTGCCACGGGCAGTGCAGCCGTGACGGAAACCGAGGCCGAAGCGGAGCCGGATCGTCGTTTCGACGAGATCGTCACCGATGTGCGCATTCTCGAGAAGGGCGAGGTCATGACCTTCGACGTCGCGGACCGCGGCACCGTGACCATCGACAGCGAAACCTTCCCGGGCAACGAAGGCACCTACAAGCTGCAGATGCGCCTGCTGGACGAGAGTGGCAACACTGTCGCCAGCGACAAGGGCGAAGGCTTCCAGGGCGACTTCCACCTCAAGACCGTGCTGGAACCGGGGCGTTACACCGTCTGGGTCAGCGGTCAGAAGTTCGGCTCCTCCATGCAGGGTGTCAACAACTACACCGTGCGCGTGCAGCAGCTCGATGTGAAATGATCTGCAGGGCATGACTCCGACATAGTCGGGTGTGACACAAGGGCGGCCCAGCGGGTCGCCCTTTTTTGTTGCCCTGAGCATGAGCAATGGTGTCGGCCTTGGCGTGAGCGATTTTATCGTCAGCAGCGCGAGCGTGCCGGCGCGCAGTGTCTGTCCCCGCGGGCTTCGGGTATACTTCGCGCCCAGCTATGCTGTCGTCACGACCCTGCCGCCCGCTGTCTGGAGATCATCATGTACTCGTTTGCTCGCTCGCTTCTCTTCAAGCTCGACCCGGAAACAGCTCATGGTGTGACGCTGAGTGCGCTGGACATGGCACATCGCCTCGGCATGGCGCGCGGTCTGGGCGGTGAAGCGCCGCGTGATCCGGTCTCGCTGATGGGGCTCGAATTCCCCAATCGCGTTGGCCTGGCGGCAGGTCTCGACAAGAATGCCGATCACCTCGATGCGCTCGCCGCTCTGGGCTTCGGCTTCGTGGAGGTCGGTACGGTGACGCCGAAAGGGCAGGACGGCAATCCCAAGCCGCGACTGTTCCGGCTGCCGGAGCATCAGGCGATCATCAACCGCATGGGCTTCAACAATGCCGGGGTCGAGCATCTGGTCGCGAAGGTCAAGGCCAGTCAGGCGCGTGCTGCCTTTGGTGTCGTGTTGGGGATCAACATCGGCAAGAACCTGAGCACGGCGGTGGATGATGCGCTGAACGACTATCTGGTCTGCCTCGATGCCGTGCATGCTCACGCCGACTACATCACCGCCAATATCTCGTCGCCCAATACCCCGGGGCTGCGCAATCTTCAGTTCGGTGATCATCTCAGCCAACTGCTGGCCGGGCTTCGACAGCGTTGCGATCAGCTCGATGCCGAGCGCGGCAGGAAGGTGCCGCTGGTGATCAAGATCGCGCCCGACATGGACAGCGAGGAAATCCTGTTCGTGGCGCGGGCGTTGGCGGACAACGGCATCGATGGCGTCATCGCCACCAACACCACCATCGAGCGCACGGCGGTCGCGGGTAGTCCGCATGCGCAGGAGGCGGGCGGACTTTCCGGGGCCCCGGTGCGTGAATCGTCGACGCGGGTGATTCGTGGCCTGCGTGAAGCGCTGCCGAACATGCCGATCATCGGTGTGGGCGGTATCACCGATGGCGAGAGTGCGCGTGAGAAGATCGCCGCGGGGGCGGATCTGGTGCAGCTGTACTCCGGGCTGATCTACCGTGGCCCGGCATTGGTCGGCGAGTGCGCGCGCGCACTGGAGAAGGCCGATACCCTGATCAAGGTGTGATCCGGCCTGGGCTCCGTCGCAGCGTGATGCTGGTATCTCCCACTCACGGCGCTTCAAGAGAGGGCCGAGTGGGGAAGGGCAGACACAGAAAAGCCGCCTCCTGACATCAGAAGGCGGCCTCGGTACCGGCGTGAATGATGATATGACAATGGCAGGGAAGTGGTGCGTGATCTGCCGTTGTCGTGTTGGCTGCCATGTCCAGCCAGCGTGCACGATGCGAAGCGCTTTTGCCGTCAGAAACGGCGGTTGGGGGTTGGCCCCTTGAGCTCATCGGGTGCGTGGATGGTTGAAGCAGGCCTGAAAAGAACCTGCTGATGCAGTCAAGGTGAACGTTTGCCCGTGTCGTGCTCCGCGCTGGACCGTCGTCCTCGCAGGCCGTCGCCTGCTGCGCCTCCTCTTCTGGAGCCATACCACGATTGAAACGACACGAGCGCCAACATCTCGGCCTTTCAGGAAGTGAAGCGAGTCGGCCCCATTGCCTACTGCGTCTCTTGCCTGTCAGTGCCGCGCGTCATCAAGATAGAAATAAGGCGTTACCTCCCTGGTGATTTGACGTGTCGCTGGGCGACTTCCGTGGGATTTTCCGGGTGATGTCGCTAAACCGACTCACCGTGAACACCTCGAGTCCTCTCTGTACGTGCCAGCCGACCCTGTAACATGTCAGAAGCCGGTGGCGTGATGCCGGAGAATCCGCTTGGGCAGCGCATCAGGCTGCGTCGGCGGGGTGAAAGGCGCCAGGCGCCGTATTGCCAGTGTCATTCCGTGACGTGCCGCTTTCCTGAAATGGGATGACCTCCTGGTCGCGGATGATGAACCTTGGCGTCATGCGGTGCTCAGCTGAGCACCATGGGGTTCTTGTGGATGCCGGAGACGCCGGTCATTCCCGACCATTGGTCCCCGCGGCCTTCACGCCAGCCGCTCATCCAGAATTCACGTAGATTGACATCGATACTGGGACAATCATCACGGGAACGGCCGGTGACACCAGCCTTGTAGCCGTGAACATAGGCACGCTGAAAGCGATCACGTTTCTGTCTCTTCATGGATGACCTCTAAGTGAGAACCCATCGGCACTGTGTGTCAGTGATGGCGAGACGTACCCGGCGAGACCTTGTCTGGCCGCGGTTGTCCTGCCCTTGGACATGCCGAGTGAGAGAGTTGGCCGATGCCCTGTCGGGCACTGCCGGCCTCGTGCATCATCACCTCGCGTCGTTGGCCATTCTTGTCGGAAAAGGTCACGAGTGTGAGATGATGGAAGGTCTTGCCTGTATATGCTCGAGCGTGATGGTGAAAAAGCGACTGCCTTGCCGTGCCGGAAGTCCGATCTCCTGAGCGGCACAGGTAGGCTGCCCGAATGAGGCTCGTGTCCCTTGATCCTCGATTTCGCATGGCGTGTCACCTTTCCGAATTGCAGCTACACCTATAGTTTTTAGAACACTGCCTCTGGCTTGTCGACAGCCGTATAGGAATATCGCTAGTGCCAGAAGCCAACTCACAGGAATAAGTCCGGCACCTGCCGGTGAGAGATTCATGACTGATACGACCTCTGCGACTACACCCCGCGCGCCCAGCAACTCGCTCTCTACCTGGTTTGCGACCTGCCCGCGTGGCATCGAAACGCTGCTGGCCGATGAGCTGACGGCTCTGGGTGCCGAGGTGACTGGCACGACCGTCGCTGGCGTACACTTCAACGGTAGCCAGGAAACCGCCTACCGCACCATCCTGTGGTCGCGACTGGCCAACCGCATCATTCGTCTGCTCACTCGCGTGGGTGGCGTCGACACCGGCGAGCAACTGCGCAAGGCGAGTGCGGGTGTCGATTGGGCGATGGAATTGCCGGATCGTGCGTCCATCGCCGTCGATTTCCACGGAACATGGAAAGACATTCGCCACACCTTCTTCGGTGCCCAGACCGTCAAGGACGGCATCGTCGAGGCGATGTTCGAGGAAGGCCGCAACAAGCCGACCGTCGATGGCAAGAATGCAGATCTGCGCATCTACGCGCATCTGCACAATGGCTACATCACCCTGGGCATCGACCTCGTGGGGCGCAGTCTGCACCAGCGTGGCTACCGTCCTGATCTCGCGCATGCGCCGCTGAAGGAAAACCTGGCGGCGGCCCTGCTGATGCGGGCCGACTGGCCGGCGCGTGCGGCGCGTGGCGAGAGCCTGGTCGACCCGATGTGCGGCTCCGGCACGTTGCTGATCGAAGCGGCCTTGATGGCGGCGGATATCGCGCCGCAGTCGCTGAACCAGGACTTCGCCTGCCGACACTGGGGGCGCCATGACGAGCGCATCTGGAAGGGCCTGTGGGAAGAGATGGAGCAGCGGGCCATTGCCGGGCGCCGCAAGGTCACCGCGCGTCTGTTCGGGCGTGACCACAGCCCGCAGGCGATATCTGCCGCGCGCTCCAACGCCATGCGTGCCGGCATTCCGGCGCTGATCGAGCTGGAAGGCGCCTCCGTCGCCGAACTGACCTGTCCCGAGGGCGCCACCACTGGCCTGGTGATGACCAACCCGCCCTACGGTGAGCGTCTGGGCGAGCTGCCGGCACTGGTGCCGCTCTACGCAAGCCTCGGTGAGCGCATGAAGCGTCACTTCGGCGGCTGGACGCTGGGCATGTTCACCGGCAACCCGGACCTCGGCCACCGTCTTGGCCTGCGTGCGCATCGTCAGTACGCCTTCCGCAACGGCCAGCTCGACTGCAAGCTGTTGATGATCGATGTGGCGGCGCGTGAGCGTGCGGTCGACGAGGACAGCGTGGCCGAAGATGCCCGCAGTCAGCCCGCGCTGAGCGAGGGCGGCCAGATGTTCGCCAATCGCCTCAAGAAGAACCAGAAGTCACTGGCGCGCTGGCTCAAGCAGAGCGGTACCACCTGTTATCGCCTCTACGATGCCGACATGCCGGAGTACGCGCTGGCCATCGATATCTATGGCCGTCATGTGCACGTGCAGGAATACACGCCGCCCAAGTCCGTGGATGCCAGTCAGGCGCAGCGCCGCCTGATGGATGCACTGGCGGCGATTCCGCAGGTGCTGGGTTGCTCGCCCAACGATATCCATATCAAGCAACGCACGCGTCAGGCGGGCAAGGCGCAGTACACGCGTCAGGACAGCTCCGGTCAGCGTATCGAGGTGCAGGAAGGCGATGCCAGGCTGTGGGTGAATCTCAAGGACTACCTGGATACTGGCCTGTTCCTGGATCACCGTCCGGTGCGCAAGCTGCTGGGCAAGGAAGCAGACGGCAAGCGGGTGCTCAATCTGTTCTGCTATACCGCGACGGCGACCGTGCATGCGGTGCTGGGCGGTGCCAGCGAGAGCGTCAGCGTCGACATGTCCAATACCTATCTGGACTGGGGGCGCGAGAACTTCAAGCTCAACGGCATCAGCGAGAAACGCCATCAGCTGGTGCGTGCCGACTGCCTGAAGTGGCTGGAGCGCTCCCGCGAGGAGTTCGACCTGATCTTCCTCGATCCGCCGACCTTCTCCAACTCCAAGAAGATGGAAGGCACCCTGGATATCCAGCGTGATCACGCGCGCCTGATCGACCTGGCGATGGCCAGTCTGGCGCCGGGCGGCACGCTGATCTTCTCCAACAACCATCGTCGCTTCGTGATGGATGACAGCGTCAGCCAGCACCATGTGGTGGAAGACCTGTCGCGCAAGCTGCTGGACCCGGACTTCAAGCGTCGTCCGGATATCCACCACGTCTTCCGCATCCGTCGCGCCAGCGATGTGAAGGGCTGAGCGATGGCCAGCGTCCCGCTGTGGCTCTACACCACGGCGGGCTGTCATCTGTGCGCTCGGCTGGAAACCACGCTGCAGGCGCTGGGGGCGGATGTCACGCTCACTCGGGTCGAGATCGCCTTCGAAACGCAGTTGAGCGAGCGTTACGCGACGCGCATTCCTGTACTGGCGAGCGCCTCGGGTGCGGAGTATTCGCTGGCCGATGGCGAAGAGGTGTTGCCGGAGTGGTTGCGCGCACAGGGCGTCGAGCAGCGCCTCGAGCAGGGTGTCGAAATGACGACCCCGGCCGAGCACGACTCAGCCACTGAGCCGCAGGGCCCCGCCCTACGCAACGGACGTCGCTTTCTGCGCTGAGCGGCGCAGACGTGTCGCTATAAGCTGGTGCAAAAAGACCGCCGCTACCTCAGGGTAGCGGCGGTCTTTTCGTGTCCGGCACCGTGCTGCGCACTAGCTCTCCAGCAGCGACATCTGGCGCATGGCGTCTTCGGCTTCCGGGCTATCGGCCGTGGCCTCCAGCACCTTGGTGTAGCCGCGTGAGGCCTGGATGTGGGCGAGGTCGCTGACCCAGGTCATGGCCTGCTCGTGGCTTTCGGCGAGATCGTGCTTCAATCCGCCGAACTGGGTGCCGATCTGGCCCCATGAGCGGCTGACGATCCAGTCGCCGAACATGTCCTGATGCACATGGACCAGAACGTAATCGTGGTGGCTTTCCCAGCGGATGATCACGCGTGACTCCCGAGGCGAAACGATGGTGGCTGGACTCAATCATGAGCTTGTGACGCCCGTTGCGTGCGCCTAAGATGGCACGGCGGCGGGCAAGCAAGCATACCATTGTAATCTTCACGTGCCTTGCGGCAAGGTGTGAAGTCACTCAGGCGCTCATGCTGGCCCGTGAACCCGCAGCGACACTCATTGCCACAGCAAGGAAAGGCAACAGATGCACATCATCGTGGACGATAACGTCCCTCTGGCTGAGGAATTCTTCTCCGAACTGGGAGAGGTGACCTGCATGCCGACTCGCGAGATCACCAATGCCGTCCTCAAGGACGTCGACATGCTGATCTGTCGCTCTACCTTGCGCGTGGATCAGGCGCTGTTGGAAGGAACGCGGGTGCGCTTCGTCGGCTCGCCGATCATCGGCACCGACCATGCCGACCTCGAATGGCTCGCGGCCAACGATATCCACTTCACCAACGCGCCGGGCTGCAATGCCGACTCGGTGGTGGATTACGTGCTGTCGTCGCTGTGGCATCTGGCCGAGCAGGAAGGGCTGGATCTGCAGCTGGACCGCCGCTTCGGCGTGGTCGGGGCCGGTCAGGTCGGGTCACGGCTGGTCAAGCGTCTCGAGTCGCTGGGTGCCGAGGTGCTGGTCTGTGACCCGCCGCGCGCCGCGCTTGAGGGCCAGAGCGATGAGCGCCCCGAGAAGTCCCGCTTCGTGGACCTCGATGAGCTGGTCGCTGAGTGTGATGTCATCTGTGTGCACACCCCGATGGTCACCGGTGGCGAGCATCCGACCCATCACCTGATCAATGCCGAGCGTATCCGCGCCATGAAGCCCGGCAGCGTGCTGCTGAGTGCCGGCCGCGGAGGCTGTGTCGATACCGCGGCGCTCAAGCAGCGCCTCAAGGAGCAGGCTGATCTGCTGACCGTGCTGGATGTGTGGGAAAACGAGCCGGATATCGATGCCGAGCTGGCCGCGCTGGTGGACATCGCCACGCCACACATCGCCGGGCATAGCCTGGATGGCAAGATGCAGGGCACCGAGATCATCTATCAGCAGGCCTGTCGTCACTTCGGGCTGCCGGCGCGCCGCAAGCTGGGTCAGCTCAAGCCGGACCCGTGGCTGCGCAAGCTGGTGCTGACGGGCTGGGCGCCGCCGGAAGAGGCGCTGGGGCTCTGCGTACGCGCCTGCTATGACGTGCGTCGCGATGCGCTGGGCCTGCGTCGCTATCAGCGTCGGTTCGGCAATGCCGAGGGCTTCGTGCGTTATCGACGGGAATATCCGCTGCGTCGCGAGTTCTCCACGCTGCGCGTCGAGCTCAAGAAGAATGCCCGCGAACTGCGTGAGGTGCTCGAGGGCTTCGGCTTCTCCCGCGTCAAGCTGGTCAGCAAATGATCACGGTGTGACTCGCAAGCCGCCCTGGAACGCCCCTGTCAGCTCTGCTGGCGGGGGCGTTCGCGTTGTGGAGGTCGCCTGATGGACGACGACCTTGCCGCATGCCTGAAACCCTGACCGTTTCGGTCTTCGACCTTGGTCGATATAATGCGCCCCAGATCGTCTGGCGACACGCGCAGGGGGTGGCCTTGACGGCATGCCCCGCCTGACGCTGCGGCGTTGCTCCCCATTCTCCGTGTCTTCTGCCATGCCCGTCATCACGCGGCGTGTCGGCGTCCTCATTTCTTGAAGATGGTGTCTTGAATGCAACAACACCCTGATAACTCTGCTGAGGACAGCGGCTATCGTCCGCCTTCTCTGCTGGATGCCCTGATTCCCATCGTGCTGGTCATCGCCATGCTGGTGCTGGCGGTGGTGCTGTTCGGTGCCGATGCCTCCTGGGGGCCCAATCAGGTCGCGCTGCTGTCCGGCGCGATGATCGCGGGCCTGATCGGTCTCAAGAACGGCTATCGCTGGAGCGATATCGAAGAGGGGATCAACAAGGGCATCCAGATCTCGCTGGGCGCGATCCTGATCCTGCTCGCGGTCGGCGCGATGATCGGTACCTGGATTCTCGGCGGCACCGTGCCGGCGATGATCTACTATGGTCTGGACGTGATCGCGCCACAGTACTTCTATGCCTCCGCCTGCCTGCTGTGTGCGCTGGTGGCGCTGTCGGTGGGCAGCTCGTGGACGGTCGCCGGTACCATCGGCATCGGCCTGATCGGTATCGCCGATGGCCTGGGGCTGTCCGAGGCCATCACCGCCGGCGCGGTGATTTCCGGGGCCTACTTCGGTGACAAGCTCTCGCCGCTGTCCGATACCACCAACCTGGCGCCGGCAGCGGCCGGCACCACGCTGTTCGCGCATATTCGTCACATGCTGTGGACGACCGTGCCCAGCATCCTGCTCGCGCTGGCAGGCTTTCTGTGGCTCGGCCATGACTCCGTCTCCAGCCTGCAGACGCCGGAACAGGTCGCCAATCTGCGTGCCCAGCTGGGCGAGCAGTTCAATATCGGCCTGCACCTGCTGATTCCGCTCCTGGTGCTGCTGGTGATGGCCGTGCGTCAGATGCCCGCCTTCCCGGCCATCTTCATCGGCGCGGCGTTGGGCGCCGTCTTCGCGGTCATCTTCCAGCCGCAGGCGGTGGTGGGGCTGGCAAGCGTCACGGACATGTCCACCGCCATGGCGCTGCTCAAGGGGGTGTGGATGTCGATGTTCGATGGCTATGTCTCCCACAGCGGTGATGAGGTGATCGACTCGCTGCTCTCCAAGGGCGGCATGAGCAGCATGCTCAACACCGTGTGGCTGATCCTGTCGGCGATGACCTTCGGCGGCGTGATCGAGCGTCTCGGCCTGCTGGAGCGTCTGGTGCAGAGCCTTCTGGGCGCGACACGCAACGCCGGTTCGCTGGTCATCACCACGCTGGGCACCTGCCTGGCCTCCAACGTGGTGACCGGGGACCAGTACATCTCGGTCATCCTGCCGGGGCGCATGTATCGCGCCGAGTTCCGTCGTCGCCGCCTGGCGCCGGTCAACCTGTCACGCGCGCTGGAAGACTCCGGCACCATCACCTCGCCGCTGATTCCCTGGAACAGCTGTGGCGCCTACATGGCCGCCACCCTCGGCGTCGCGACCTTGAGCTACCTGCCCTTTGCGCTGTTCAACCTGATCAATCTGGCGCTGGCGGTGGCCTACGCCATGGTCGGCTTCAAGCTGGAGCGCCTTGAAGAGGGCGAGGGAGCTGAAGGCGTGGAGCCGACGCCGCTGGCCGAATCGCTGGTGCTGGATACGCCCCACGAGACCTCGGAGTCACGCTGACTCAGTCCCGAGATATAAAGAGGAAAAGCCCGCCACGTGGATCACGTGGCGGGCTTTTTTTGCGCCTTAAAGGCGCGGCAAATTCGTTCTGCTCAGCGCTCAATCCGCGCACTGGTGCTGCATGAGGCGCGCGAGGAAGTCACGGTATCGCTCAAGTTCCGCCATCTCGATGTATTCGTCTGCCTTGTGGGCCTGTGCGATGGAGCCGGGCCCACACACGACGGTGGAGAAGCCGCGATCCTGGAACCAGCCCGCTTCCGAGCAGAAGCCGACGCCACAGCGCTCACTCTGTCCCGTCAGGGCGAAGGCCAGCGCCTCTGCCTTGCCGTCGGGTTCCGGGGTGAGAGCCGGCACCGAGGCATAGTCCTCCAGTGTCTGGATGCGGCAGTCGGCTGAATGCTGCTGCATCTCGCGCGCCAGTTGTGCGGTGAAGTCATCGAAGCGTGCACGCACCGCGTCAGGCGGATCACTGGGCAGATTGCGCAGCTCCCAATGCAGACGAGCGTCCTTGGCAATGATATTGGGGGCATTGCCGCCCTGCATGGCGCTGACGTGCAGGGTGGAATAGGGCGGCTCGAACAGCTCTCCCCGGGTGGCATTGGTGCGCAGCTCGGTTGCCGTGCGCTCGAGTTCCGAGATGATGCGCGCGGCGTAGAAGGTGGCCGAGACGCCAAGGTCTGGCCGGCTCGAATGGGCCGGGACGCCTGTCACCTCCGTGCGCCAGGAGTGCACGCCCTTGTGCGCTGACACCACTCGGCCTTGCGTCGGCTCGCCGATGATGACGGCGGCGACCTCGGGCAGTGTCTCGCGCATGTGGTCGATCAGCGGCAGGCAGCCCATGCAGGTGCTCTCTTCGTCATAGGAGAAGGCGAGATGGATCGGCCGCTTGAGAGGCGATGCGAGAAACTGCGGCACCATCGCCAGACACAGAGCGATGAAGCCCTTCATGTCCACCGAGCCGCGACCGTACAGGCGCCCCTCCTTGAGCGTGGCCTGGTACGGGTCCTGCGACCAGGTCTGCCCCGTGACGGGCACGGTGTCGGTGTGACCGGAAAGCACCACGCCCCCGGCGACAGGCGGCCCTATCGTCGCCAGCAGTGAGGCCTTGTCGCCTTCGGCATTCGGCAGCACGGTCGCCTGGATACCGTGCTCGGCCAGCAGGTCACGCACGAAGTGGATCAACGCCAGATTGGAGCGGTCAGACGTGGTATCGAAGGCGATGAGGCGAGTGAGGATATCGAGGGTACGTTGCATGTCAGGCCTCATGAAGCGTGGCGTTTCTCGAGTGTGCGAAAGCCGAGGGTGATCAGTCCCGCGATGACGAGATAGATCAAGGCCATCAGCAGCAGCGGCTCGTAGACGATATAGGTTTCCTGGCGGATACGCCCGAAGACGGCATAGGTATCGATGGCGGAAATGGTCGCGACCAGTGGCGTCGCCTTGAGCTGGATGATCAGCTCGCCATTCAGCGTGGGCAATACCCGTTGTACGGCTCTGGGCAGCCAGATGCGTCGGAGAATGCTGAAGGGAGACATGCCCAGCGAGCGAGCCGCTTCAAGTTCGCCGCGCGGTACGCCGGCAAAGGCGCCGCGCATGATCTCGCCTTCATAGCCCGCGAACGACAGGGTCAAGGCACAGAAGGCGTAGATCCACGGATCTGCCAGCACCGGCCACAACCAGCTGCCACGCAAGCCGGGGATATACGGAAACAGAGACCCCAGTCCGTAGTAGAGAATCCACAGCTGCAGCAGCAACGGGGTACCGCGAATCAGATTGCAGAACCCTCGCGCCAGCCACGCCAGCGGACGCGGCCCACGTGCCTGCGCCAGCCCCAGCGGAATGGCCAGCAGGAAGCCCGCCACACTGGTAGAGACCAGCAGTATAAGCGTCAGCAGTATGCCTTTGCCGATCTCGCCGCGGTACTGGGCGACCCACTCCCAGTGCATCTGGGTGCCGATCGCCACCAGGATAGCGACGACAATCGCGATCAGGATGAGGCGATGGGGCGGAAGTCTGGGCTCAGCCATGGTGGGCCCCCTTGTCCATGCGACGTTCCAGTGTCTTGAACAGCAGGTTGGAGGCAAGCGATACGATCAGGTAGAGCACCCCCGCGGCGCCGAGAAACAGCAGGTAATGGCGGGTGGAACCGGCCGCCTGACGCGAGGCCAGTGTCAGTTCCGTGAAGCCCACGACCGCCAGCAGTGCCGTGTCCTTGGTCGCGATCAGCCATAGATTGGAGAGGCCCGGCAGGGTGCCTGGCAGCAACAATGGCAGCGTGATGCGGCGCAGGATGGTGAAGGGCGCCATGCCATGCGCCAGTGCGGCCTCATGCATTCCCTTGGGGATGGCATTGATGGCGCCGCGGATGACTTCGGTGGCATAGGCGCCCTGCACCAGAGCGATGACGGCCACCCCGGCGACGAAGGGGCTGATCTCGAGGGGGCCGAGGCCGACGGCGCTCGCCAGATGGTTCAGGGCATCGGGCGCTGCGAAATACACCAGCAGGATCAGTACCAGCTCGGGAACCGCGCGTATCACCGTCGTATAGCCGGTGAGCAGATCGCGGGTGACGGGGCCACCCGAGATCTTGCCCGCAGCGCCCGCCATGCCGATCACCAGGCCAATCAGATAGCCGCTCGCCGCCACCTGCAGCGATAGCACCAGACCATCCAGCAGAGCGCCTCCCCAGCCCGGCGGCGTCAGCGACAGCAGCTCGCCGATGCTCATGTTGCGATAGTCAGCCATGCAATTTCCTCATGCGGTATGGCGAAGTCGAGACGAGGGCGGCTTCAATCTCCGTAGATGTCGAAGTCGAAGTACTGCTTGCTGATCTCTTCATAACGCCCGCTGGCACGAATCTCGGCGATACCGGCATTCAGGCGCTCCAGCAGCTCGTTGTCGCCCTTGCGCACGCCGAATCCAACGCCGGACCCCAGGATGCTCTCGTCGTGCGCGACATTGCCCTTCATGTCACAGCACAGTTCGCCATCGTCGCTCGCGAGATAGTCATCCAGCACGAGGATGTCGGCCAGGGTGGCATCGATGCGTCCGGCGAACAGGTCCTGATTGGCCTCATCCTGGGTCTGGTATTCACGCACTCGAGTGTCGGGGAAGTGGCGCTTGGCATAGGTCTGATGAATGGAGGCCGACTGCACACCCAGTGTCTTGCCGGCCAGCCCTTCTGGCGTCGGCGTGATCTCGTCGCCCTTGGCACCCATGACGGCAGCGCTGGTCTGGTAGTACTTGTCCGAGAAGTCGATGACCTTGCGGCGCTGCTCGGTGATGGAGAGTGAAGCGGCGATCGCATCGATCTTGCGCGTGGTCAGTGCCGGAATCAGGCCATCCCAGGAGGAGGTGACAATCTCGCACTCAAGCTCTGCCGCGGCACAGACGGCATTGGCGATATCGACTTCCCAGCCGGTCACGCTGCCATCCGACTGCAGGGTGGCGAACGGCGGGTAGGGCTCGCTGGCGAAGCCGACACGTACGACGTCGGCCTGGGCTACGGTGCTCAGGGTCAGGGCGATGGCCCCGAGAGATGCGATAGCGGACAGGGTTTTCATTGTTGGTCTTCTCCTGGTTCAGGTAACCGAGCCGATGAACTGCTTGAGGCGCTCGGAAGAGGGGGAGCGGAAGATCTGGTCGGGGGTGCCCTGGGCCTCGATGTTGCCCTGGTCGAGGAAGATGACCTTGTTCGCGACATCAGCGGCGAACTTCATCTCATGGGTGACGATGACCATGGTGCGTCCTTCGGCAGCCAGGTCGCGCATCACCTCGAGTACCTCGCCGACAAGTTCGGGGTCCAGTGCCGAGGTCGGTTCATCGAAGAGCAGCACCTCCGGCGACATGGCCAGGGCTCTGGCGATGGCGCCACGTTGCTGCTGGCCGCCGGAAAGCGTTCTCGGGTTGGCCTGGCGGTGGGAGTACAGCCCGACGCGCTCCAGCAGCTGGTGAGCATGCTCCCGAGCTTCTGCGCGGGACTGACCGAGCACCTGCATCGGCGCTTCCATGAGGTTCGCTTCGAGGCTCATGTGAGGCCAGAGATTGAAGTTCTGGAAGACCATCGCCAGGCGAGCTCGCAGCAGACGCAGCTGTCGGCGATTGACGGGTTCGAGTCGCTGGCCGCGCCGCCGCAGCGCCACGTCCTCGCCTAGCAGGCGCAAGGACCCGTCGCTGGGTGTCTCGAGCAGGTTGATGCAGCGCAGCAGGGTGGACTTGCCCGAGCCGCTGCTGCCGATCAGTGAGATCACGTCACCACGCTGGGCGGTGAGGTCGATGCCCTTGAGGACTTCGCGTCCAGCAAAGGATTTCCAGAGTCCGCGAATGTCGATGACGGCATCGTCATTCGTATCGGACATCGGGGTGGCAGGAGAGTGAGGCACGCGCGAGTCCTCTGATTGGTCTTGTTGTTATGCACTCGGGTACTGACTATGCAGTTGCATAAAGTCATGTGTCTGTATAAAACTATGCATCTGTATAAAAATTATGCATCTGTATAACATTCGAGTCAATTGCGACTGACAGACCATCAAATGAGGTTTCCTCCATGTCGAATACCCCCGCCTCCTCCCGGTTCGGTTGCCACTCAATGGCCGCTCGAATGACGCGTGTCCTGATGCGTCGTCCTGGCGACAGCCTGCGCAATGCCGATCCGGCGGTCTGGCATTACAACCACTACTTCAATGCCGAGAAAGCCATCAGTCAGTACCAGGCCCTGGTCGAGATGGTGGAGGAGAGCGGTGCCGAGATCGTCTGGCTCGAGGACACCAATGACGGGCTGTCGGATGCCATGTTCACCCGCGATGCCTCGGTGGTGACGCGTGCCGGCGCCGTGCTGTTCCAGATGGGCAAGCCGCTGCGCAAGGACGAACCGAACCGGCATGGTCAGGTCTATGAGCAGGCCGGCATTCCGGTCATCGGTCGCCTGGAAGGTGAGGCGGCCATCGAGGGTGGCGACACCCTGTGGCTGGATGAGAACACCCTTGTCGTCGGCATGGGCTTCCGCTCCAATCGGGAGGGTGTGCGTCAGCTCAACGCGCTGCTCAATCCGCACGGGATCGAGGTGCTAGGCTTCGACCTGCCCGTCTGGGAGGGCGAGGCAGCCTGCCTGCATCTGATGTCGGTTATCTCGCCGCTGGCGGATGACACCTACCTGGTACATCCCAAGTTGATCCCTGCTGCACTCTGGACCTTGATGAAAGCGCGCGGTATCCGCTTCGTGATTGCCCCGGAAGAGGAGTTCCATCAGTCGCTGGGCCTGAGCCTCAATGTCATGCCGTTGGCGCCGAACGATTGCGTGATGATCGATGGCTTCCCCGGCACGCGTGCCGTGATGGAAGCCGCCGGCGTGCGTGTGCGCACTTTTGAAGGTGACGCCCTGTGCATGGCGTGCGAAGGTGGCCCCACCTGCCTGACCAATCCGATTCTGCGCGAGGGGTAATTCACGTTCCATGGCCAGTCGTCGAGACAACAATGCCCGAGAGGATGACCTGATCGAAGCGACCCTGACCTGCATTGCCAGCGAGGGAATCTCGCGCACGACAGTGCGTCGTGTCGCCGAATATGCCGGTGTCTCGAATGGGTTGATCCGCTTCTATTTCGAAGGCAAGGACAACATGCTCTACGCGGCCTATCGCCGCTTTCTGGAGCGCCTGCTGTCCGATGCCTCCGACACGATAGAAGGGCGAGAGCTGGCACCTCATGCGAGGTTGAAGGCCTTTCTTGAGGCCAATCTGTCACCGCCGATCGTGACGCCGCAGACGTTGTTGCTGTGGGCCAACTTTCTGCCGCTCACCTATGGCGACCCTCGCATGGCGGAGATTCGCCGCGAGGCCTATCGCGAAACGACCGAGCTGTTCCGTCATCTGGTGGAGGACGTTCTGGTGGCGGAAGGGCGTCAGGAAGACGAGGCCCGGCTGCAGCATCTGACCATCGCGCTCAACGGGCTGGTCGATGGCCTGTGGATCGAGGGCGCCCTGCGGGGTGACTCGCTGAACGTGGGCGAGATGCAACAGATCGGCCTCGACGCTGCCGTGAATCTGCTGGGGCTGTCGGGGTGGGAAACGTTGGCGTGAGGGGCGGCATGTCGAGCGGCGCCCACTGACAGAAAAGCCCGCCACGTGGATCACGTGGCGGGCTTTTTGCTGTCTGCAGGGGCCAATCAGGCCGTGCAGGATTGGCGGAGCTTACTTGTAGGCAGCGGCCTTGAGCGCGGCGATACGGTCATCCAGCGGCGGGTGGCTGGCGAACAGTTGCTCCATCAGCTTGCGGCTCTTGCCGGTGGTGATGGCGAAGGCGGTCATGGTGTCGGGCATCTGGTCCGGCAGCTCATGTTCCTGCTTGAGGCGAGCCAGGGCGTTGATCATCGAGCCGCTGCCCGCCAGGCCTGCGCCTGCGGCATCGGCACGGTATTCGCGCCAGCGCGAGAACCAGGCGACGATCATCGAGGCCACCAGGCCCAGCACCATTTCCAGCACGAACACGACCGCCATGTAGCCGAAGAAGCCCAGGCCGCCGTTCTCGTCATCGCGCTTGAGGAAGGCGTCGATGGCGTGTGCGGCGATACGCGCGAAGAACATCACGAAGGTGTTCACCACGCCCTGGATCAGCGTCAGCGTCACCATGTCGCCGTTGGCGACGTGGCCGATCTCGTGCGCCAGCACGGCGCGCACTTCCTCGGGACGCATGCGATTGAGCAGGCCGGCCGAGACGGCGACCAGCGCATCATTGCGGTTCCAGCCGGTGGCGAAGGCATTGGATTGTTGCGCCGGGAAGATGCCGACTTCCGGCATCTTGATGCCAGCGTCGCGCGCCAGTTCACCGACGGTGTCCAGCAGCCAGCGCTCGGTGTCGTTCTGCGGCTGTTCGATGATCACGGTGCCGGTCGAGGACTTGGCCATCGTCTTGGACAGGAACAGCGAGATCACGGAACCGGCCATGCCGATGATGAAGCAGAAGATCAGCAGCGCCGTGTAGTTGATGCCGTTGGCTTCCATGTAGCCATCGAAGCCCAGCAGGCGCAGCGTGACACTGGCCAGCAGCACCACCGCCAGGTTGGTGATCAGGAAAAGGGCTATCCGCATCATGGGGTCAGGTCTCCAATGCCAATATATCGGTAGGGCGCAATTATCTGCCCGCGATACTGACAGTGAGATGAATCACTGGCGGTGGCGCGGGCAGAATTTGCGTCGACAGTCTGCAAGGACGGTCTGCAAGGACAGCAAGGTATCACCACTGGAGGCGACCTGCGTAGCCCCTTGATCCGGGGGCTGGGCCGACGTCAGGCCTTGCGACGTCGCGCAAGGAAGCGGCCGAGGCGTTCGATGGCTTCTTCCAGCTGGTCGGCGTAGGGCAGGGTGACGATGCGCAGGTGGTCCGGATTCGGCCAGTTGAAGGCGGTGCCCTGCACCAGCAGCATCTTCTCTTCCAGCAACAGCTCCAGCACCATCTGCTGGTCGTCCTCGAAGGGATACATCTCGGGGTCGAGCCGCGGGAACATGTAGAGCGCGCCCTTGGGCTTCACGCAGCTGACGCCGGGAATCTCGTTGAGCTTCTTCCAGGCCGCGTCACGCTGGGCCAGCAGGCGTCCGCCCGGCAGTACCAGATCATTGATCGACTGATAGCCGCCGAGCGCCGTCTGGATGGCGTGCTGCGCCGGCACATTGGCGCACAGGCGCATGCTGGCCAGCATGTCGAGGCCGGAGATGAAGTCGGCCGCCGGGCGCTTGTCGCCGGAGAGAATCATCCAGCCGGAGCGGAAGCCGGCGCAGCGGTAACTCTTGGACAGGCCGTTCATGGTCACGACCAGCAGGTCATCGGCCAGCGCGCCGGTGGAGACGTGCTCGGTGCCGTCGTAGAGGATCTTGTCGTAGATCTCGTCAGAGAACACCACCAGGCCGAATTCGCGCGCGACCTGCAGGATGTCCTTCACCACCGCGGGCGGATAGACCGCGCCGGTCGGGTTGTTCGGATTGATCAGCACGATGCCCTTGGTGTGGCTGGTCACCTTGGCGCGGATGTCCTCGATGGAGGGCGCCCAGTCCTGCGCTTCGTCACACAGATAGTGCACGGCGCGACCACCGGCCAGGTTGGCGGCAGCAGTCCATAGCGGGTAATCCGGCGCCGGCACCAGCAGCTCGTCGCCATCATCGAGCAATGCCTGCATGGCCAGCACGATCAGCTCCGAGACGCCGTTGCCGACGTAGATGTCCTCGATCCCGACACCCTGGATATCCTTGCGCTGGCACTCCTGCATGATCGCCTTGCGCGCAGAGTAAAGCCCCTTGGAATCACAATAGCCCTGCGCTGTCGGCAGGTTGCGCATCACGTCCTGCAGAATCTCTTCCGGTGCCTCGAAGCCGAAGGGCGCCGGGTTGCCGATATTGAGCTTGAGAATGCGATGGCCCTCGTCCTCGAGACGCTTGGCGTGTTCGAGAACCGGCCCGCGAATGTCATAGCAGACGTTGTCCAGCTTGTGTGACTTGCGAATTTCGCGGGGCTTTCTTTGCTCGGTATCCATGATGCTTTCCGTAGATCTCCGTCACGTAAGGTGTAGGGGCGAGCGTCCAGCATATCGCGCCGCTGGCCTGCCGCGCCACGGCCTAGGGCCAATAGCGTGGTTAAATTTGTGGCTTGAGACATTCAGGCAGAAAAAAATCCCGCCAGAGGTTTTCTGGCGGGATTTTCAACTGGCGTTCAAGCGTCTCCCGCGGGCGGGAGCCAGGCGAGGGTCGCGTTAGCGCCTTGTTCTGGTAGCGTTATTCGCTCTCTTGCTCACGCGTTTCGGCTCCATCTTCTGTCTCGCCACTGGCTTCCGGCACCGGCTCGGCAGGAATGTCGGCGGGTGTTTCCAGTGTCAGGCGCCCGAGTTTGCCGTCGCGCAGCTCATGCAGCAACACCTCGGCACCGCGGTGCAGGTCGATGATGCCACCGGCACGCAGGCCACCGCGCTTGCTGGCGATCTCTTCCAGAATCGCGACCCCATTGAAGCCGGACAGCGCCATCAGATCGACCTTGCGCGGGCCATCACTCTCGACTCGCTCGGCGTCAGGGTTGGCGCTGTAGGCCGGCAGTGACTTCAGCTTGTAGCGTGCGGTCAGCTCCGTGGGGTAGCGCTTGGCCAGCTCTGCCGCGACGATCACCGCCACATCGGTGTAATCGATGGCGGTGTCGCGGATCGCGCCGCTGCCGGCCAGGCGATAGGCGCTGGCCTGGTCCTCGATCTTCGGCCACATCACCCCGGGGGTATCGATCAGGGCAATGCCACCGTCGATGCGAATCTTCTGCTGGCGCTTGGTGACGGCGGGCTCGTTGCCGGTCTTGGCGATCTTGCGACCCGCCAGGCCATTGATCAGCGTCGACTTGCCGACGTTGGGGATGCCCATCACCATCACGCGCGCATCACGATCGACGCGGATATGACCGGCCATCTCGCGGCACAGCCGCGGAATCTGCTTGAGGTCACGCGCCTCAAGCGTGGTGATCGCCAGTGCACGGGTGTTGGGCAGGGCATCGAAATACTCGACCCATTCGCGCGTGCGTGCCGGGTCCGCCAGATCGGCGCGAGACAGCAGCTTGAGTACCGGCTTGTGGCGGGTCAGTTCGGACAGCACCGGATTGGTGCTGGAGTAGGGGAGGCGGGCATCGAGGACTTCGATGACCACGTCGATCTCGGGCAGCGCGTCCTTTATCTGACGGCGTGCCTTGTGCATATGTCCCGGATACCAGCCCAGCATGTCGCTTCTCTCCTGCCGTCAAGGGTATGACGGTTGTTCTGTCACCTCTGTCCTGTCTCCTTCTTCCCGCATGCCAGGAAAGGCGCTCATCCATCAGGGATGGCGCTACATGGCATGCGGGAGAGGAGGGGACGCGTATGGCGACGCATTCTATCAGAGGCGGCCTGGCCATGGAGGCGCGCTATCCGGTCATCACTGCCCAGCGCTCTATCGACTTTCCATTTCCCGGGCGTCAGGCGCGTATCGGCTTGAAGCGCAGCGCGACGGAGTTGATGCAGTAGCGCTGACCGGTGTCAGTCGGGCCATCCGGAAAGACGTGCCCCAGATGGGATTCGCAGCGGCGACAGCGCACTTCCACGCGACGCATGCCATGACTGGTATCGAAGTGCTCCTCGACGGCGGCATCGGCATAGGGGCGGTCGAAGCTCGGCCAGCCACAGCCGGAATCGAACTTGGTGTCGTTGTCGAACAGCTTGGCGTCACAGGCGATGCAGTGATAGGTACCCGGCGTCGGGCTGACTTCGTGATCGCCGGTGAAGGGGCGCTCGGTCCCTGCCTCGCGCGTCACCCGGTATTGTTCCGGCGTCAGTCGCTTGCGCCACTCCTCTTCACTGCGAATCAACTTGTCCTGAGTCTGCGGGTCTTGTTCGCTCATGATCTCTTCTCTCTATCTATGCGTTTCTCGAATGCGTGCTCGCGCGAACCTGCAAGCAAGTTCTCCTGCGCGGCAATTCGAAAAGAGTGGCTGCCGGTCTTCACGCGAAACCCGGCACATACCCCAAGAATGCGGGCGTCAGGGCGTGACCACAAGCATGTGGTGGATGCACTTGGCCAACGCCGGAAAAATCCTGTTGAAGCAGGGGGTTGACGAAGGGGGAGGGTCTTTGTAATATACGCGCCACCTCGACGAGGCAAGAACGTTACGTCCCATTCGTCTAGTGGTCTAGGACACCGCCCTTTCACGGCGGTAACAGGGGTTCGAACCCCCTATGGGACGCCACTTACTTGCAGCGTAGAGACCGGAGTGCGGGAATAGCTCAGTGGTAGAGCACAACCTTGCCAAGGTTGGGGTCGCGAGTTCGAATCTCGTTTCCCGCTCCATTTAGATCAGGCATGTCTTGTTCTAACGTGTGTCCCATTCGTCTAGTGGTCCAGGACACCGCCCTTTCACGGCGGTAACAGGGGTTCGAACCCCCTATGGGACGCCATCTTCGGTCTTGTGTGGTCGCATGATCTGCTTGTGTTGCGGGAATAGCTCAGTGGTAGAGCACAACCTTGCCAAGGTTGGGGTCGCGAGTTCGAATCTCGTTTCCCGCTCCATTAGGAACAAGTGGTGTGACAAGGTCGCGAGCTGAACGTCAGCCCGGTCGAATCTCATCTCTCGCTCCAGTACGTCCCATTCGTCTAGTGGTCCAGGACACCGCCCTTTCACGGCGGTAACAGGGGTTCGAACCCCCTATGGGACGCCATGCAGAGCATGATGGTGTGGCAAGCCAGCAGTAAGACAGATGTCGTGAGCACAGGTTCATGATACCCGGTGCGGGAATAGCTCAGTGGTAGAGCACAACCTTGCCAAGGTTGGGGTCGCGAGTTCGAATCTCGTTTCCCGCTCCATTCGGAACAAGTGATGCGACAAGGTCGCGAGCTGAACGTCAGCCCGGTCGAATCTCATCTCTCGCTCCAGAGGAAAAGGCAATGTGACAAGGTCGCGAGCTGGTTCGCCAGTCCGATCGAATCTCGTTTCCCGCTCCAGTACGTCCCATTCGTCTAGTGGTCCAGGACACCGCCCTTTCACGGCGGTAACAGGGGTTCGAACCCCCTATGGGACGCCATTCTGTTTTACGCCGCAGTTTTTGTGTTTCGACAGGCGGGAATAGCTCAGTGGTAGAGCACAACCTTGCCAAGGTTGGGGTCGCGAGTTCGAATCTCGTTTCCCGCTCCAGTCGAAAAGCGCAATGATAGGTCGCGATCTGGAACGCCAGTCCGATCGAATCTCGTTTTCCGCTCCAGTCGAATGTGACGTTGCAAGCTGAAGCATGACATAGCAGTACGCCATCGCCTGACAGACACGATCATCGTGTTACGTCACTGGCGATTTTTTTGTGCCTGAAATTCCTCTCCACCCTGTTCTGCGCCGCTCGCTGGTGCTGTCCCCGCGTGATTTTCTCCCTCTGCTTGTTTCCCGTGGCGCACTAATGCCTTTCTGCCGTGTGTCTGATGTGGCAGCGCCGAATGCGTTACCATGCGCATCCAATATCTTGCGTCTGATTTTCATGTTCGCGGGCTGCGAAACGGTGCCATCACTGTTGCGCAATTGTTCTCAGATGCGTCTTTTCTGCTGTGCTGGCTGACAGCGTCAATCGATTACAGGTGTCCGATGTCACGACCTGCCTTGTCTATCCGTGGCCTGACCAAGGTCTACGGCAACGGTTTTGAGGCCCTCAAGGGGATTGATCTTGACGTCCCCGAGGGCGATTTCTTCGCGCTGCTGGGCCCCAATGGGGCCGGCAAGTCCACGACCCTTGGCGTCGTGAGTTCGCTGGTGCAGAAGACCGCAGGCAAGGTCGAGATCTACGGAATCGATATCGACAAGGACTTCTCGAAGGCCAAGTATCACCTCGGCGTCGTGCCGCAGGAGTTCAACTTCAATCAGTTCGAGAAGGTGCAGGACATCGTGATGACCCAGGCGGGTTATTACGGCATGCCGATGAAGGAAGCGCGCCCGCGTGCCGAGCGTCTGCTCAGGGACCTCGGGCTGTGGGACAAGCGCGACACCCCCTCACGCATGCTGTCCGGTGGCATGAAGCGCCGTCTGATGATTGCTCGTGCGCTGATTCACAAGCCGCGTCTGTTGATTCTTGATGAGCCGACGGCCGGTGTGGATATCGAATTGCGCCGCTCGATGTGGGAGTTCATGCGCCGCATCAATCGGGAGGAGGGCACCACCATCATCCTCACCACGCATTACCTGGAAGAGGCCGAGAGCCTGTGCCGCAATATCGCCATCATCAACCATGGCGAGATCGTGCATAACACCAGCATGCGTGAGCTGCTCAAGGAGCTGGATGCGGAAACCTTCCTGCTCGACATTCGTGAGCCGCTGACCAAGGCGCCGGTGATTGCCGGGTTCGAGGTCTCCTTGAGTGACCCTCAGCAGCTGGCGCTCGCCGTGCGCAAGGGCCAGTCGATCAATACCGCCTTCGCAGCGCTGGATCGCGCTGGCATCACCGTGGTGTCGATGCGGAATCGTGCCAATCGTCTCGAGGAGCTGTTCGTCGACCTGGTCGAGCGTTCCAACGCCGAAAGCGGTATCGCCTCCAATGTTGCCAAGGAGATCACGCAGTGAACCCCCGTCAGCTATGGGTGGCTCTGGTCACCATCGTCGTCAAGGAAGTCCGTCGTTTCACGCGTATCTGGCCGCAGACGCTGTTGCCGCCTTCCATCACCATGACGCTCTATTTCGTCATCTTCGGCAATCTCATCGGCTCGCGCATCGGCACCATGGATGGCATCAGCTACATGGATTACATCGTGCCGGGGCTGATCATGATGTCGGTGATCACCAACTCGTATTCCAACGTGGCCTCGTCATTCTTCTCCAACAAGTTCCAGCGCAGCATCGAGGAGCTGATGGTCTCGCCGCTGCCCTCGTGGATCATCCTGCTCGGCTACATCATCGGTGGCGCCGTGCGCGGGCTGGGAGTCGGCATCATCGTGACCGCCGTGGCCTTCCTGTTCACGGACCTCGATATCCATCACCCCTTCCTGACCATCATGGTCGTGGTGCTGACGGCGCTGCTGTTCTCCATTGGTGGCTTCATCAATGCGCTGTTCGCGCGCAAGTTCGATGACATCTCGATCATTCCGACCTTCGTGCTCACGCCGCTGACCTACCTGGGGGGCGTCTTCTATTCCATCCACATGCTGCCGGAATTCTGGCAGACGGTGTCGCTGGCCAACCCGATCCTCTATATGGTCAACACCTTCCGCTACGGCATTCTGGGCGTCTCGGACATCAGCGTCGGCCCGGCGATGGCCGCCATCGTGGCCTTCATCATCGGCCTGTTCGCCTTCGCGCTGTGGCTGCTGGAGCGTGGCAAGGGCATCCGCAGCTGAAGATGTCGCCCAGACGATGATGGTAAGATGCGCGCTATCGCGCCAGTGCATGCAACGCCGGCTTCTGCCGGCGTTCTGCTGTCTGCGCCCCTGATATCGATGCTTTATTGGCCTATTTCACTGGAGTGCTGTCATGGCTCACCCCACTGCCGTCAACGTGCCCGACGAGGCGCGCCCCGAGACTCTCAAGGATGCCCCACTCGGGCGAGAGTCCGCCTATCCCGAGCACTACGATGCCAGCCTGCTGTTCCCCATCGCGCGGGCAGCCAACCGTGGCCCCATCGGCATCGATGACGCGGCGCTGCCGTTCGTCGGTGAGGATGAGTGGCACGCCTTTGAAGTCTCCTGGCTGGATGAGGCCGGCAAGCCGTGGGTGCGCGTGGCACGTTTTCGCCTGCCGGCAGCCTCGCCGAACCTGATCGAATCCAAGTCCTGGAAGCTCTATCTCAACAGTCTCAATCAGAGCCGTTTCCCCGATCAGGCAGCGGTGCAGGCAACGCTGGAGCGTGACCTCGCCGCCGCGGCCGGGGCGCCGGTCGAAGTGTGCCTGCTGGAACTGGACGATAGCGAGCTGGACGTCGGGCGTCTGCCGGGGGAGTGCCTCGATGACTTGCCGATCAGCGTCGAGCACTACACGCCGTCGCCGGAGCTGCTCAGCGCCGATGCCGCCGACATCGTCAGCGAAGACCTGCACAGCCACCTGCTCAAGTCCAACTGCCCGGTCACCGGTCAGCCGGACTGGGGCAGTGTGTGGATCCGTTATCGCGGCCCGCGTATCGACCGCGAGCGCCTGCTGGCCTATCTGATCAGCTATCGCCAGCACCAGGATTTCCATGAGCACTGCGTCGAGCACCTGTTCGTCGACCTGATGGCGCGCGTGAAGCCCGAGTCTCTGCTGGTGATGGCGCGCTATGTGCGGCGTGGTGGCCTGGATATCAGCCCGTGGCGAGCCACGGCGGATCTCGAGGCCGAGGCCCGCGCCAGTCTGCCGCTGCGTCTCTCCCGGCAGTAGTCGTCTCTGTCACCTCGCCAACCAGATAGCGCCTTGGCAATCAGATAGCGCCTTGGCAATCAGGTAGATAGCAGCGAGTGATGAGACGGCGTACCGGCGACATGCTAGTGTGAGAATCATTCTTATCTTAAGTCTGTGACAGGAGAGACGATGGACGCGCTGACGTTACTGCATGAACGCAATTCCATGGGCAAGTTGATGGCGCCGGCCCCGAGCGCTGAGCAGATGGAGGCCATCTACCAGGCCGCCCTGCGCGCGCCGGACCACGCCGAGCTGACGCCCTGGCGCTTCATCGAATTCACGGGTGGCGGGCTTGAGCGCCTTGGCGAGCTGTTCGCCGAGGCGGAGCGCAACAAGTCGCCGGCCGGTGACGAGGCCGCCCAGGCCGCCGCCAGCAAGAAGCCGCTGCGTGCGCCGATGGTGATCGCGGTGATCGCCAGGGTCACGCCGGACCACCCCAAGGTGCCGCGTGTCGAGCAGGTGGTCAGTGCCGGCTGTGCCGCCCACGCCATGCTGTATGCCGCTCAGGCCCAGGGGCTTGGTGGCATGTGGCGCACCGGCGGCTACGCCTTTGACCCCATCGTGCACGCAGGGCTGGGCATGGGCGAGCAGGATGAGCTGGTCGGCTTCCTCTATCTCGGCACCCCGGGCGGGCGCCTCAAGCCATTGCCGAACCGCAACAGTGCCGACTTCGTCGAACGCTGGCAGTGAAACGCTGCATGAGCGAGGCCCTTGGTGAGGAGCGCTGAGCGAGGCCCTGAATGAGAGAGGCGCTGAGCGAAGCCCTTGATGAGAGAGACGCTGAGTGAGTGAGACGCGAAATGAGCCGTCGCGCTTGAGTGGTGAGGCCTGGCCTCCGTTGCCTCTGCCGCGTGATGCGCAGGGGCAGCCGGGCAGTCTCGCGGCGCCGGTCAGCGACGACCTGTCACGGTTTCGTGGCTGGCTGACGCAGGCGATCCCGCTGGCTGCTCATCTGGGGCTTGTCGAGATGCAGTGGTCAGAGCCCGAGCGTGCGACGGGTCAGCTGAGCTGGCATCTGCATCTGCCGCCCAATCTCAATGACAAGGGCACTGCCTTTGGTGGCGCCATGAGTCTCGAGGCGACCCTGTGTGGCTGGAGCTGGCTGACGCTCTGGCTGCGTGCTCGCGGTATCCAGCGCGATATCGTGGTGTCACAGGCCAGTCAGCAGTTTCTGGCCCCGGTCAGTGGCGACTATCACATCATCTGCGCGCCGGATGACATGGCGGCGCTGGACGAGGTGGGCGAGCGCTTGGCGGCAGGGCGGCGAGCACGACTGTCGTTGACCCAGCAGCTGTGGTGTCAGGTCGAAGGGCAGTCCGCTCCGCGGCTGTGTTTCGAGGCCCGCGGCGATTACGTGGTGCTGGGGCCGTGACGATGAGTGCGGCCTCGGCCCAGTGCGCGGGTTGAGGGCGCAGGGTCAGTGAGCAGAGTGAGAGCGCTGACGCTATCTATCTGAAAGTTTTTGGAAAAAAGGCTTGCGCCACTCGAAGGTTATCGATAATATACGCCGCGTTCTCAAGGGAAACACGACGCAGTCGGGTGACCAATGAGAGCACTGATCTGGAGGGGTGTCCGAGTGGTCGAAGGAGCACGCCTGGAAAGTGTGTAAGTCGAAAGGCTTCGAGGGTTCGAATCCCTCCCCCTCCACCAGATTCAGAAAAGCCCGCATCTCACGATGCGGGCTTTTCGCGTTTCTGAGGGATGGTCTGTCGCTCGCCTCTCATTCAGCGGCGTCTCAGCCGCCAGCCTTCCTTATATTCCGCTCTCATCTATTCCGCTCTCATCGCGCGCGCCAGCATGTCCGCCATGGGCTTGCCGATGTAGCTGGCAAAGCTGCGCTCGCCAGTACGGATCATCACTTCCGCCGGCATGCCGGACAGCAGACGCATGCTGTCCGTCATGTCGCCTTTGCCGGCTTCGGTGACACGAATTCGTGCCTTGTAGTAGCGCGCTCGGGTCGCTTCATCCTCGAAGCTGTTGGCGCTCAGGTGGGTCACCTCACCATCGATGATGTTGGACAGGCGCTGGTTGAACGCGCTGAAGCGGATTTCCGCCGGCTGGCCAAGGTAGAGGTGGTCGATATCGTGGTCCGGGACCCTTGCCTCGACGATGAAGCCATCGCCGGCGGGCACGATATCGAGCAGGGGGTCGCCGCTGCGTATCACCGCCCCCAGCGTATGAACCTTGAGCCCGACCACGGTGCCGGCAACCGGGGCGATGACCTTGGTGCGCCTCAGATTGTCATTGAGCGCGACCAGCCGCTCTTCCGCGTCGGTGACTTCGGCCTGCACCTGACGCAGGGACTCGCCGATCTGCTGCTGGAATTCCTGCAGGCGAATCTGTTTCTGCAGCTCGTTCTCGCTGATCTGCGAGCGCAGGCGCGCGACCTCGGCAAACTGGCCCGCGTTGTCACTCTGGTATTCGAGGCTCTCGCGCTCCATCTCCCGCAGACGCTGATTGTTGATCAATCCATTGCGAAACAGCTTGCGATGGTTGGCAACGTCATCATTGAGTGAGTTGATGCGTCGCCGCGTGATGGCCTGGGTATTCTCGAGGCCTGAAATCTGCTCGTTCATCTGCACGATCTGCTCATCCAGCGCCGCCATGGCACCGTTCAAGGATTGGCGACGGACCTCGAACAGACGCTGCTGGACTTCGAGGACTTCCTGCACCCGCGGATTGGTCGAACTGACCAGCGAATCCGGGAAGACCAGGCTGTCGGCATTGCTGTACTCCGCCAGCAGACGAATCTCACTGGCCCTGGAGATCAGATATTCGGCTTCGACGATCTTCTGCTGTGAGCGTGCCTGGGTATCGTCGAAAACGATCAGCACATCGCCGGCCTCGACATGATCGCCATCCTCGACCTCGATCGATTCGACGATCCCCCCCTCCAGGTGCTGAACCGTCTTGGTGAAGCTTTCCACCGATACGGAGCCAGGTGCGACGACGGAAATGGCCAGGTTCGCCATCACCGACCAGCTGCCGAATCCGCCCACCGCGACCAGCAGCACGGCCAGACCGAAGCGTCGATAGCCGTGATCGCGCAGCGGAACGTCACTCTCGGCACTGGTATTGCCGGATGTGGAGTGGGTCATGAGGCGCTCTCCTCGCCGCCCTCATGGCGGCCTCTGGCACTGGGTTTGAGCTTGGTGACGCGCTGGACGCCTGTCGATCGGGCCTGCTGGCCGTTGCCTGCCACGGCCCGTGCCACGGGAGGCTCACGCGTCGGCGCGGCCAGTGACACCACCTGACCATCATTGAGCACGAGGATGCGATCGACCTGCTGCAGCAGACGCTGACGGTGAGTGATGATCAATGCCGTGGTGCCTTCGCGACGCAGGCGCATCAGGCACTCGGCCAGCGCCTGTTCACCGCTGGCATCCAGATTGGCGTCAGGTTCATCGAGTACCACCAGCACCGGTTTGCCGTAGAGGGCTCGGGCCAGGCCGATTCGCTGGCGCTGACCCGCGGAGAGGGCGGCACCGTCATGCGACAGCCAGGTGTCATAGCCCTGGGGGAGTCGCAGGATCATCTCGTGCACCCCGGCACTCTGCGCGGCTTGCACCACGAGTTGCGCATCGACCTCCTGGAAGCGAGCGATGTTCTCGGCAATGGAGCCGTCGAACAACTCGATGTCCTGGGGCAGATAGCCAAGGTGTGGCCCAAGCGCGGTCCTCTTCCACTGGGAGATGTCCGCGCCATCGAGTCGCACGCAACCCAGCTGCACCGGCCATAGTCCCAGCACCACTCGCGCGAGGGACGACTTGCCTGAGGCGCTGGGGCCCACCACGGCAATGTGCTCGCCCTTGGCGAGTGTCAGGTTGATGTCCTTGAGGGTCGGCAGGCGCTCGCCCGGCGGTGCGGCGTTGACCGCCTCGAGCTTCAGCCGGCCCTTGGGGATCGGCAGCGGCATGGAAGGCGCCTCGGCTGGCACCGCCTCAAGCAACTCCTCCAGACGGGCGCGTGCGGTTCTGGCACCGCTGAAGCCTTTCCAGCCATTGATCATCTGATCGATTGGTGCCAGAGCACGTCCCATCAGAATCGAGCCGGCAATCATCATGCCCGGAGTCAGGTCACCGGCCAGCACCAGATAGGCGCCCAGCCCGAGAATCAACGACTGGAACATCAGGCGCAGTATCTTGGAAGTGTTGGTCAAGAGGCCCGCGCGGTCGCTGGCTTTGGACTGCAACGCCAGATACTCACGATGGCGGGCCGCCCAGCGCCCCTGAATGCCGGGCAGCATGCCCATGGCATGCAGCACTTCGGCGTTGCGCAGATTGCTGTTGGCGAGGTCCTGGGACAGGACGTGCTGTCCGTTGGCATCGGCCAGCAGCTGTCTGGTCGTCTTCTCATTGATCAAGGCGATCACGGCCAGCACGAGACCTGCGCCCAGGGCAAACAGGCCAAACCACGGGTGAAACAGCGCCAGCACGCCGATATATACCGGCACCCAGGGAGCATCGAAAAACGCGAACAGCCCATTGCCGGACAGAAATTGGCGCAGGGTAGTGAGGTCATTCAGCGGTTGCGCGGAGGGCTTGCCCGGGGTGGTCAACGAGCGCTTGAACATGGCGCCGTAGAGCCGAGGGCTGAGCAGCACATCCAGACGATTGCCGACCCGGACAAGGATTCTGGAACGCACCAGTTCCAGCGCGCCCATCACCATGAACAGAAACACGACCACCAGAGTCAGCATCAGCAGCGTTTCCTGGCTGCGTGTCGTGATGACGCGATCATAGACCTGCAGCATGTAGAGCGGAGGCACCAGCATCAGCAGGTTGATGAAAAGACTGAAGAGACCGACGTAGACGAAGCTTCGTCGGCAATGGTCCAGGACCTTTTGCAGGTCATTGCCTTCCTGTGGGGTGGCCATGATCTCGTTCCCTAGCGTCATTGTTGTTCTTTTTATCCAGGTCACCGTCGTTGACGGCTGCCCTGAGCCTGGATCTTTTCATGATGTGCTACTTGGCGATGGAATGAATCGCATTGCTCAGCAAGTCATATTGGTTATCTATTTATTAGATTTTTATGTTTTATTTTTCAGATAGCCTATTGAAATATTGCGTCTGAAGGGTTGGCTAGCAAGTGAATATTTTGATGATCATCAAAAACATTTCAGGGTTTTATATTGTTGGTTTTTGCTGTTCATTTTGCTCACCTCCGAATCTATAAATCCACCTGATTCTCGTCTTCATAAAAGTATGGGGTTTCTGGTTTCCTGGTGGATTAACCCTTTTGGTGCTCGGTATTGTTTTTCTCCTCATCTGACACATGGCAAGGGCTTAAAGGGGTGCTTTTTTATTGTTTTAAATAATTATGGTATTGTTTTTATTGGGCTTATTTTAACTTTCTGTTCCTTTGCATATTGCCATTGCAGGGAAGGTGTCAAAAACCTCTTGTCTTGCCATAGGCCGCGTCTAGACTCGTTTTTGACGGGTTGAAGGGGATTTGGCCGGTCATCTTCGAAAGTATCGGGATAGCGTTGGAGTGGAGAAAACACTGGAACTTCAGTTCCGGTGTGGGGGAGTCGTGTCATGAGGTTTCAAGATGGCGTAGCGGTTTCGCCACGATAATAATATTCAGGGGGTAAGGAAAATGTATTCCATGTCATTCGTATCCAGCCGTCTTGACGCCGGCAAGGGACGTCTCCGCAACGGCGACCGTCTGGAAGAAAGGGCTTTCCAGAGTCACGATATCAGTGTCACGCCGTTTCCCTCTGCGTGGGGAGATTCGATCAAGGCAGTGCGAATGACCCTGGAAGATGCCCAGGATCGATTGTCGGTATTTGAGCGCTTCGAGCGCCCCTTTGTCTTTGATCATCTGCCTGCCCCCATGTCCGGCAAGCTCAAGATGATGATCGAGGCGTTGGATGATGCGGGCGAGGTACTGCCCGGGTCTGGTGAGCAGTTCGGCTTTGAGATCGAAGCCCCCGATGTCGTCGTCGTCGAGGAGGTGAGTGAGCTGGGCGGCACGCCACAAGCTGACCCGCAAGATGCGCCTCCGGCTGACCCCGGCGAGGCCCTGACCCTCCAGAGCGATGATGTCATCGGCGAGCCCATCGCTCAGGAAGACCCGCTTGCCCAGGCGCTGCTGGCCAGTGACGACGAACCTGCCGCAGGCGCTGAGCCTGCGCTTCTGGCCGAGCCAGCGCCTCTGGCAACGGCGGCGCTCATCGCGCCGGAAAGCTTTGCTACCCTGCGCATCGAGGCGGAAGACCTCACGGACTCAGATGGTGATGGCAATCTTGCCTCCCTGAGTGGCGCCGGTATCGAGGTGGTGTCGGGAGCGCAGAGCCCCCTCAATACCGAGAATGCCTCAGGCAGTGCCTATGTGGACTTCGCCGCCGCGACCGGCGAGACGCTGACCTTCAGCTTCAGCGTTCCCGAGGCCGGCGAGTATGAACTCGCCCTGGGGTATGCGCTGAGCCGCGATGGGGATGGCTCCGAGCGTAATCGCCCGCTGCGTCTGGACGTCAACGGCGAGCTTCAGGATCGAATGTTCGACCTGCCGAGCACCAGCCTGACGAATGACACTTCGGATTTCAGCACCTTCGGTGAGCGTACCATTCGCGTTCAGCTGCAGGCAGGTGAGAACACGGTGTCGTTCACCTCCAACGGTGCCAGTGGCCCCAACGTCGACTATCTGGAAGTGCGTGCGCCGGACCCGGACGTCTACGTCATCCAGGGCGAGGATCTCGACATCGGCCCGACCTCTGATGTCGCCGATGCTGGCACCAATCGCGTGGTGACGGTCGACAACATCGCCAGCTTCACCGATGGCGGGGAAACCTTCCGGGTCGGGGCCGAAGGGGCCAGCTATCTCGATTGGGCATCGGGCAATGCCGAAGCCTACGGAGAATTTACCCTCGAGGTGGCCACCGCCGGCACTTACAGCGTCACCGTGACCTATGCCAGCAGCTCTGCACGTCCCATTGATCTCTTTTTGGTCGATGACGACACGCAAAGTCAGGTCGGCACCTTCCAGTTCGCAGCGGTAGAGGCGCCGGGCTACTACCCCGATGATGTCGATGATGTGCCCGCGGACAACCAGCCAGGCAATGGCGGGTCTTCCGCGTGGGAAGGCTGGACCACCGAGACGCTGGAAATCACGCTTGCCGCTGGCAGCAATACGCTGCGTCTGGGCGGCGCGACCAATGGCCCGAATATCGACAAGATCGAGGTGGCGCTACTGGAAGCCGACGAGGTAGATCCTGTCGATCCGGTGATTGCGCCAGTGGTGGTGCAAGCCGAGGATGCCGCGTTGGGCGTCGACAACGGGGCCGCCACCTTGGTGCGCGACGCCGCCAATCCCGAGGCCGGTGGCTTTGTCGGACTGCGCCCGGACTTTTCCGGCACCGGTTATGTGGATTTCGGCAGCGCGCCGGGAGATAGCCTGACCTTCACCGTCAATGTGGCCGAGGCGGGTGACTACGACCTCAATTTCCGCTATGCCAGCAATGGTGCGCGTCCGCTTGATCTGTCGATCAACGCAGGCGAGCCCACCGCGCTTGCCTTTGTCGCGACGGACCCCAACGCCACCAACGTCGACCCTGAAGGCTTCGATGTCTGGGAGTACCAGACTCTGACGACGCGACTGGAAGCCGGCGACAACACCATCACCCTGGCGATTCCGCAAGGGCGCAACAATGGTCCCAATGTCGATCGCCTGGAGGTCACTACCGCGGGCACGGGGCCGGTAGGGGACGTCGTGGCGGATGACGATGCCTCTCCGCTGGCCTTTGCCGCGGTGGAGCCCCTGCTCAATGGCGCGACCGTCGGCGAAGCCGGCTTCAGCGTCACCGGGCTTGATGCCGACATCACCTTCGTCGGCGTGACCTTCGATGAGGGCGTCACGGTCCAGGAGGTGGTGCCGACGCCGGAAGGCAGCTTCACGCTGGACCTGTCGGGCTTCGCCGATGGAGACCTGTCGGCCACGCTGATCGCCATGGATGCCTGGGGCAACCGTGCCGAACAGAGCGTGGCACTGACGCTGGATACCACCGCCGATGAGGGGGGTGACCTGGCCCTTGCGGGCCCGGAAGAGGCCATCGAATCGGCCGACAGTGCCAGTGTGGTGTTCAGTGTCGTGGGGATCGATGCTGGTTCGACCCTCGACGTCAGCTTCGATGGCGGTGCGACCCGCCAGTCTGTCGTCAGCGATGGAGATACCCTGACGGTCGATCTCTCGGCGCAGGCCCCGGGCGATATCACCGTGACCTTGATCGTGACGGATGCTGCGGGCAACGAGGCGAGTGCCACGGATACGGTAACGCTGGCCGCCGCTGGTGCCGAGAGCCTCGACGTCAGCTTCGATGACGCGACTCTCAGCGCCTACAGCGCCACCCAGGACAACCCGTCCGACGGCACGGGGGCGGTGGTGGAAGATGACGGCGGCACACTGACGCTGAACGATAACGTCTGGAAACGGGCGGCATTGCCCAGTGACTACACGATCACCGATGCCACCCTCCTGACGGTGGACGTGGCCATTTCCGGCTCGCCGGTGCCCGAGATCGTCGCCATCGGCTTCGATGCGGACTCCAACCCCTTCAATGGCGGCAACAGCGTCTACCAGCTGGGTGGAACCCAGACCCAGGGCGGCTTCGTCGATCTGCGAGGCCAGGGGGTCGACAACGGTGATGGCACCTTGCGCTTCATCATCGACCTGTCGGCGCATGCGGGTACCACCCTCGAGTCTCTCGTCTTCGTCAATGACGACGATGCGGGCGCCAAGGGCAGCACGAGCTTCAGCGCCGTCAGCCTGTCGGAAGCCGACACCGGCGACACCAACAGCGCACCGCGCGTGGTGGGCGGCGGCATCGCCGACCTGAGTCTCGATGAAGGCGCGAATCTCGAAGTCGACCTGCCCTTCGTCGATGACGATGGCGACGACCTCACCTACAGCTTCCTGGTCACCGATGGCGATGGTCAGCCCGTCAGCGCTCCGGGGCTGAGTGTCAGCGACAATGTGCTGTCCGGAAGCCTCGCCGGACTGGCGCCGGGCAGTTACACCGTGACGGTGACCGCCGATGATGGCATCACCAGCACCGACACCGACTTTGCCCTGACGCTCGAGAACGTCAACGACGCGCCGGTGGCCGAGCCCGTCGCCCTCGAACCGTACTTCGGAGAAGTGGGCGAGGACTTCCTCCAGATTCCGCTGTCGGACTTCGCAGCGCTGTTCTCCGATGCCGATGGCGATAGCCTGATATTGACGGCCGAGGACCTGCCGGCCGGGCTCGAGGTGGTCGATGGCATCATCCAGGGCACGCCCAGCCAGGGCGGCACCTTCGATGTCATCGTGCGGGCCACCGACCCGGGCGGTCTGTCAGCGACCCAGACGCTCAGCTTCATCATCGAAGGCACCCAGGTCGGCGATAGCATCACGATCGAGGCGGAAGACTTCACGGATCTCGACGCCAGCAATCTGATCGTCACCGGCAGCGCATCCGCGTCCAATGAACAGCTGATTCGCCTGACCAGCAATGCGCCGGCCACGATTGGCACCGACCTTTCGGCGGGCGGCGTGGAGCCCGGCTGGTACGTCGCACGCCTATACGTGTTCGATGAAACCGACGGTGAAGGCACCTTGAGCCTGACCATCGGCGACACCGTGCTCGAAGCGCGCAACACGACAACCGACAGCCTGAGTGCTGACGTGGTGTTGAATGACGACTTCGGCACCTTCGTCGGCAGTGGCGCGCGCGGCAACGCAGGCCAGAGCGGCAACCGCAAGGAAATCGTCTTCGAGACACCCTTCGAGGTGACCGCCGGTGATCTGGCGAGTCTCGAACTGATGGGGGCCGATGGCGAATTGATGCGGATCGATTCGCTGGTCTTCGAGCGCATTGATGAGCCGGTCAACGGCGCGCCGACCCTTGAAGGGCTGGAAGAGAGCCTGAGTGTCGACGAGAACGGCACTGCCGTGGCCAGCCTGATACTGGATGACCCGGACGGTGACGACCTGACCGTGACGCTGTCCGGTGCCGATGCGGCGCTGTTCCGCTATGACGAGGTGAGCCAGGGCATCGCCTTCATCACTCCGCCGGACGCGGAGCTTGCCGCCGACAGCGACGAAGACGGCGTCTACGAGCTGACCGTGACGGTGTCCGATGGCGAGGACAGCGTGTCACAGGACGCTCTGATCACCGTGGCCGATCTCAACGAGAGCATCGCCATCACCCAGACCGAGTTTGCGGTGGACGAGAACCTGACCGAGATAGGCGCGATCCCCCTCGTCGATGAGGATGGCGTGGCCCTTGGCCTCAACGCCCCGGTATTCGCCATCACCGGCGGCGTCGATTCTCCGCTGTTCAGTATCGATCCGAGCACCGGCGTGCTGAGCTTCACCAGCGCTCGCGATTTCGAGCTGGCGGTCGATGATGACGAGGACGGCGTCTATGAAGTCGAAGTCAGCGTCACAGACGGTGATCTCTCCACCACCGAGCAGCTCTCGGTCACCGTCAATGACGTCGACGAGGCACCTTTCTCGCCCCTGAGCCTGCAGGCCGAGGACGGGGTGGTCGAGAGCTTCGATACCGATGCCAACAACACCGACACTCAGGTCCGTGATCCGGACAACCCCGAGCCGAATCAGCCCACCGGCCTGCGTCCGGGCTTCACCGGCAGCGGCTATCTGGACTTCGGGGATACCCCGGGAGACAACGTCAGCTGGCAGATCGACGTGGCTCAGGCCGGTCAGTACGACATCAGTGTGCGTTACGCCACCAACAGCGATCGTCCGCTGGATCTGGTGATCAACGGCGGTGATCCGCTGGCGTTGGCCATGGCCAGTACCGACCCGGATGGTGCCGGTAGCGAGGAAGGCTTCGACCACTGGGAGTTCGAGACGCTCACCGTCACCCTGGCGGCGGGCAGCAATACCATCGCGCTGGCGATACCGGCGGGTGCCAACACCGGCCCCAACATTGACCGCATCGAAGTGACCGCGGCGGGCAGCGGCCCGATCCCGGAGGATGTCAGTGCCGATGAGGATGGCGATCTCGCCATTGTCGCCGCTGACGAGACGCTCGATGCCAGCCAGCTGGCGGCGGCCGTCTTCAACGTCTCCGGCATCGATGACGACGTGACCAGCGTCGCCGTGTCCTTCGATGGCGGCACGACCCGCAGTGAGGTGACGCCGGATGTCGATGGCAACATCACCCTGGACCTGAGTGGCCTGCTTGATGATCAGAGTGGCGATCTTGTCGTCTCGCTGTTTGTCACCGACGCCGCCGGCAACGAAGCCAGCGCCAGCGAGGTGGTCAGCTTCGAGGACGCAGGCGTGGTGGTGGCGCCGATCACCCTGCAGGCGGAAGACGCCGATATCGTCGATGTGGGCGGTAGCGCGATAGGCGAGGAGACGCGGGTGGTCGATGCCGACAATCCCGATGACTTCGGCAACCATCGCCCCGATGCGGTGGGAGATGCCTATGTGGACTTCGGCTCCAATCCCGGCGACCAGATCACCTTCAACGTCAACGCGCTGGAGGCCGGCAGCTACACCGCCACCGTGCGCTATGCCAACGGTGGAAACGCCCCGCGGCCGCTGGATCTGACCGTCAACGGCACTGATCAGGGCCAGCTCGGCTTCGCCAACGCCACCGGGACGGACCCCTGGGATCAGTGGCAGACGCTGGAGGTCGAGGTGGAACTTGCCGAGGGTGCCAATACCTTCACCCTGACCATGCCGGCCGGTGCCACCGGCGGGCCCAACATCGACCAGGTGGTATTCGACTTCAATGAGGCCGACGTCGGCACCCCGGCGTTCAACTTCGCCATCGAAGGCGAGGCGCTGACCATCGTCGATGTCGACGGCGATACCCAGGTGCGCGATGCCGACAATCCGGAAACCAACACCGCAGCCGGGGCCGACGGTCTGTGGGATGACTTTACCGGCACCGGCTATCTGGACATGGGAGCCGACGCTGGTGACGCCGCCGAGTTCCAGGTGAGCGTGGACGAGGCGGGCACCTACACCCTGGAGGTGCGCTACACCAATGCCGGCACCAACGGCGCCGATCGCCCCATGGATATTCTGGTCGACGGCCAGAGCCAGGGCAGTCTGGCCTTTGCCTCTACCGGCACCAACGCGGCTGGCTGGGAGAACTGGACCACCACCACCCTCGAGGTGGAGCTCGCAGCCGGCGACAACACCATTCGCCTTGCCAACCTGGGCAACGCCGGCCCCAACATCGACAGCCTGACGGTGAGTCGTGACGGGGTGGAACCGGATCGTCCGGTGGAGCCGGGCGAGCGCTTCTCGGTCAAGATCAACTTCCAGCCCGAAGGCACCGCGGTGCCGGATGGCTACATCGCCGACAACGGCAAGGCATTCGGCACCCAGTCGGTGACCGTGGACGGCCAGACCTACCAGTACGGCTGGGTCACCGAGGCGTCGATCTACGACGCCGAGCCCGGCACCGAGCCGCTGGACATCAGCGCGCTGACCAGCGTGGCGGTCAATGACCGCACCGATGACATCGCGGGTCTCGATCCGCGCCAGGGCACCTACGCCCACTTTGACCAGCCCAGCGCCAACTATGTGCGCGCCGGCTGGGAGATCGAGCTGGAGAATGGCTACTACGAGGTCACCATCTCCATCGGCGACACCAGCGGGCCCTACGACAGCCACAATGTGCTCAATGCAGAGGGCGAGCTGTTCAATGACCCCTTCACCCCGTTCCGCCCCGAGGATTTCCCGGCGGACGGCAACCCGTCAGATGATACCGAGGGCTTCCGCTCGGACCTGGTCACCCGCATCGTTCAGGTCAGCGACGGGCGTCTGACGCTGGACTCCCTGGGACTCGACAGCGAGAACACCGAGATCCAGTACCTCGAGATCCAGGCGCTACCGGACCTGACGCCGGAAGATGATCGCATCGCGGCCGAGGACTACGCCTTCTTCACCGATGCCCGTGCCATCGCCGGGGTCGGCGAGAACGAGCTGGAGGTGGACCTTGATCCGGAGGATGGCGGCATCCCCACCGGAGTCGATCCGACATCCGACATCTTCGTCGGCATCTCGGTGGTGGATGGGCGCGGCGGGGCCCTGCTGGAAAGCCTGGGGGATGGCTCCATCCGGCTGTTCGAGACGCTCAGCGGCGAGGAAGTCACCTTCAATGCCAACACCACCGGCGGCTTCGACTCGCTGACCATATCGCCGAGCCAGACGCTCAAGCCCTTCACCAGCTATACCCTGGTGATCGATGGTTTCCAGGACCGTGGCCCCAACGACGATACCGACGCGCCGACGCGCGAATTCCAGAAGTACACCAACACCTTCGTCACCGGCGAGGAGCCCGAAGTGGTCGCCCGCGACGTGGCCTTCAACGACGTGGTGGAGCTCGACGGTGCCTCTGACGACGCCTATGGCTTCACCTCGCTGGAGATGAGCTCCGACGGCGCCTTCATGTACGTCGCCACCATCAGCGGCGAGCTGCTGCGTTATGACGTCGATCCCGTCGACGGCTCGCTGTCCAATCGCCAGGAACTTGCCCTGCCCGATGACTACTTCGATCAGCCGGGGGAAGACCAGCAACGCGGCATCATCGGCCTGGTGGTGGACCCGACCGATCCCAACGTGCTGTGGATCACCGACAACTATCCGATTCCGCTATCAGGACGTGACAACGGCGTGCCGGACTTCAGCGGCCGGGTGACCAAGATCACCCTGGACGATGGCCCCGATTTCTCGGGGACCGCCGAGGCCTATATCACCGGTCTGCCGCGCTCCAATGGCGACCATGTGACCAATAGCCTGGAGTTCCGCGCGAATCCGGATTACGACGCCGAGACCAATCCCGATGTCCCGAGTCATCTGCTGTATCTGATCCAGGGCTCCAACTCTGCCATGGGTGAGCCCGACAGTGCCTGGGGCAATCGTCCCGAGCGCCTGTTGAACGCGGCGATACTGGAGATCGACCCGACCCGCGATGTGTCCAATGGGCCCTTTGACGTCTCCACCGAACCACTGCCCGACGATGGCCTGAACCAGCGCTTCGATGATCCCGACGGCCACCCCAAGGATGACCCCATCCCCATGGGCGACGGCGAGTTCCTGGTCTTCGATGAGCGCGGCGTCGCCACGGTGCAGGATGAGTCCGGCAACGTGCTCGAGTCCTACTACGACCCCTACGCCAGCGATGCGGTGCTGACGATCTTTGCCACCGGGGCGCGCAATGCCTACGACCTGGTATGGCATTCCAATGGCTTCCTGTACGTGCCGACCAATGGCTCGGCGGCTGGCGGTAACGTGCCGGATGATCCCTCCACGCCCGAGGACGAGCGCTACACCAGTGTCGAGAAGCAGGATGACTACCTGTTCCGCGTCGAAGAAGGGGGCTACTACGGACACCCCAATCCGCTGCGTGACGAGTACATTCTCAATGGCGGCAATCCCACCTCTGGCACCGACCCCAACCAGGTCGACAAGTACCCGACAGGTACCGACCCCGAGGGCACCTACGATATCGCCGGGGTCTACTCGCTGGGCGAGAATCGCTCGCCCAATGGCGCGGTGGAATACACCAGTGATGTCTTCGGCGGCAATCTGCAGGGCAACGTGCTGTTCACCGAGTATTCCGGTGGTGACGATGTCCGCTCCATCACCCTGGATGCCAATGGCAACGTGATCGGCGATGACGTGCTGCGTGATCCCGAGGGCAACGTCATCAGCTACGTCGACCCGCTGGACATCATCGAGAACCCGGCCACCGGCCAGCTCTACCTGCTGACCCTGAATCGCGGCAATGGCCAGAGTCAGATCATTCGTCTCGACCCGGCACCGGGTGGGGTAGTGGACCCGGTGGATCCCGTCGATCCGGTTGATCCCGGCGATGACCTGGTCTCGCTGCTGGCCATCCAGGCCGAGGACAGGACGCCTGAGGACGGCACTGCCGTGACGATCGCCACCGGGGCGGAGATCCAGATCCGCGACATCGACAATCCTGAGACCAACCAGCCTGACCTGCCCAACGGCCTGCGCCCCGGCGCCTTCGGGGTGGACGGCAATGACGTGGATGATGATGGCGTGCCCGGTGGTTATGCCGATTTCGGCAACACCAATGATGACTTCATCACCTTCAGCTTCACGCTGGACCCCGAGCAGGCCGGTGACTCGGTGCTGCGCCTGCGCTATGCCAATGGCGGCAGTACCGATCGCCCGCTGGAAGTGTTCGTCAACAACGTGAGCGTCGGGGTGTATGACTTCAGCCCGCCCGAGGGCCTGAGCGGTGATGCAGCCTGGGCCGAGTGGCTGACCGAGGACGTGGCGGCGACGCTGGTCAGCGGCCAGAACACGGTGCGCCTGCAGGCCACCGCTGACACCGGCCCCAATATCGACCAGCTGGAGATCCTGCAGGAAGCGCCGGACACGACTCCGGGCTTCGATGAGTACGAGGCCGAAGGAGCCGCGCTCGATGGGGCGGTGGTGGTGCTGGCCAGCGAGGAGGATCGCAATGCCTCCGGCGATGGCTTCGTCGACTTCGATGGCAGCGGTGATCAGACCATTACCTGGACGATCGATGTTGCCGAGACCGGCAGTTACGACATCGCCTTCCGCTATGCGCTGGCGGCGACCAAGGCCGACCGGCCGCTGGGTCTGAGCATCAATGGCGTTGATCTGGGGCAGGTGAACTTCGAGGGCCAGAGCAACGGCGATGAAAGCGACTGGTTCTTCCAGAATGCCCTGGTCGCGCTGCAGCAGGGCAGCAACACCATCACCCTGACTGCGCCGGGAGCCGTGGGGCCGAACATCGATCTGCTGAGAGTGCCGGATGCGCCGTCTGACACCTTCGTCCCCGTCTATGCCGATGTCTCGGACGGGTCGCGCATCGAGCTGGAGAGTGGCGACAGCGCGCGCACCCTCAACGAGCTGACCGCCGACTTCTACTTCACCGTGGACAGCAGCGGGCTCTATCGTCTCGACCTGGCCGCGAATGCGGGCGCCGATGATGGCCAGGGCCTGGCCCTGACGCTCAACGGGCAGACGCTGGAAACGCTGGCCTATCCGGGAGAGGGCGATGCCGGGGAAGAAGGCACCTATGTCGAGCTCGAGGCCGGCGTGGAGTACAACCTGCGTGCAGTGTCCGCCGCCGATGGTGCCGATGATCTCGACTATCTGGACGTGACGCCGGTGGTCGGCAACGACAATGCCGACATCGCGGTGCAAAGCGGCGATGCCGCCTATTACTCCGATCGCCTGCATTTCAGCTATCTGGAGAACAACAGCGCCTCGAACGCCGACCGCGACTTCAAGGAAAGTGCCACGGTGACGATTTCCAACACCGGGACGGAGTTGCTGGAAATTCTCGAAGCCGATATCGAAGGACCCTTCGTGCTGCAGGACCCCGCTGCCTTCGACGGCCTGACGCTGGCCGCCGGGGAGTCGCTCGAGGTGACGGTGCTGTTTGACAGTGCAAGCTACGAAGCGCCCACCACCGACGCCGGTGACGGAGTCTTCGAAGGGCGGATCCGGCTGGTGACCAACGACCAGGATTCGCCGGTGGCCGAGATCCATATGGCGGGCTTCTGGCAGGCGCGCGACGAGGGTGGCTGGGAGCCCAACGTCAATGAGGTGTGGGAAGTCTTCGGCCTCGGTAACCGCATCGATGGCTTGCCGACCGAGGGTGGCGGCCAGAACTCGGTGCTCAACGACTTCGATCTGTATCGCCCGATCAATGATGACGAGGTGCTGTCGCGCTACTGGACGCTGGCGGAGGGCGTCAGCGAGGCCACGATCACCCAGCTGGCGGCCTATCACGGTGGCGGCGGGGCGACTCTGGGCATCCACAACCCCGGTGACAAGGGCGAGGATGTCATCTTCTCCAATCATGCGGGAGACAATAACCAGACGATCCTGCCGGTACTGAGCAATGGCGAATTCGCCAGCGCGACCTTCGGTCTCGATGACATCCCCGCCGAGTGGGCCGGGAGTGGCGTGTTCGGGATTGAAGTGGCCAATCTGTCCACTGACCCGTCACTCAACCCGTCAGGCGGCGGCACACCGCCGGCAGATGCCGATGGCATCGAGCGCGGCTACACCGTGCGCATGTTCCGGGCGCTGGATGCAGAGGGCAACGTGATCCCCGATACCTATGTGGGCATCATGGATTACACCGGCATCAACTATGACTACAACGACAACATGTTCCTCATCGAGGGGGTGACGCCTGTCTCTGGCGGTGACCTCACGGTGATCAACAATGATGTGCTGCCGTCCAATGATCGTCTGGTGATGTCGCGCATCGAGAATCCGGTCAACAACCAGGTGGTGCATGACGAGGCCACTCTCACCCTGCGCAATGACGGCTTCGAGGACCTGACCATCGATGATGTCGTCGTCAGTGACACGACACTGTTCGAGTTGACCCAGCCGTTCAGTGCGCTGACGCTGGCACCGGGTGAGACGGCGGATGTCACGGTGCGCTTCATCGCTGATGACCCCAACGATGGCAGCCTCTACGAGGCGAGCCTGATCATCTCCTCAAGCGATTCCGATGAGAGCGAGAAGGTCATCCAGCTTGCGGGCCTGGCCCAGAACCAGTCCGAGAGCGGTCAGGAGCCGACGGTGCAGGAGATCGTCAACGCCTTCGGCTACTCCACCAACGTGGTGCAGGACCAGATGAACCAGGGCGGCCTGGTGGAGGCCAACGGAGACGAGATCCTGTCCCCGTACTTCCAGCGTGCCGATGGTGATGAACCGATCAAGATCACCCAGATCGCCGCCTATCATGGCCAGGGCGACATCGCGCGGCTGTTCGTGCATGACGTCGACAGTCGGGAGCTCGAAGAGGTCATCGTGCATGACGAGCAGGACGGCCAGACGCTGTTCCCGCGGGCGCTCGATAGCGGCGACCAGCAGGCAGTGGTGAGTCTGGATCGCGATGATCCCTTCGGCTTCTACGCCGAGATATCCGACCGCCAGGGCTATATCTCCTGGTCCGACCCGGATGCCAACCTCTACGAGGACACCATCGATGCCATCGGCAATCCCGGCAACAACCTGAATTGGGATGAAAATGATGGCCACCTGATTCGCGTCTATGTGGCCAAGGATGCCGACGGCAACGTGATTCCGGACACCTACATCGTCATCCAGGACTACGCGGGGGTGAACTACGACTACAACGACAACATCTTCCTGGTCGAGAACGTCACCACCTACGACCCCACCGGCGCGGAAGATGCCGATGGCAACGGGCGTGTGGATCTGTACGACGACGATGACAACGACGGCGTGCCGAACTTCCTCGACACGCCTGACCCGGTCGGACAGAGCGCCTTCAATGACGATCAGACGGCCTGGGCGGTCGGGGCCGATGGCCTGAGCCTGGAGGCACGCCTGTTCGACAACGGAGGCCAGGGCGTGGCCTACAACGACACCACGCTGTCCCACCAGGGCGATGGCTTCCGCTCCGATGAGGCGGTGGATATCTCCAACGGCACTCTGGCCATCGGCTATGTCGCCGACGGCGAGTGGCTGGAGTACACCCTGAATGTGGAGACGGCCGGTAGCTATGCGCTGAATTTCTCCGCCTCGGCGGTCTCCGACGGCAAGTCGATCACCGCCGCCTTCGAGCAGGACGGCAGCTTCTATACCGACGCCCAGGCGGTGGCGGTGCCGGACACCAACGCCTTCACCAACTTCACCGATGTGGGGCCCTTGACCTTCGAGCTGGAGGAAGGCGAGCAGGTGCTCAGGCTGACCTTCAATGGCGGACAGCTGGATCTGGCATCTCTGGACCTGTCGCTGGTGGCACCGGTGGATGACGGTCAGCAGGCGTTCACCGACGATGGCCAGCCCTGGCAGGTGGGCAGCGAGTTCAGCCTGGAAGCGGTGAATTACGATGAGGGTGGCCAGGATGTCGCCTACAACGATTCCAGCGAGGTGCAGCAAGGCAGCAACGTGCGTGGCGAAGGGGTGGACCTGGCCAACGGCGGCACTGCCATCGGCTGGATCCAGGATGGCGAATGGGTGGAATACACCCTCGATGTCGAGCAGGCCGGCACCTATGACATTGCCTTCCTGGCAGCGCGGGGCTCCACCGGTGGCGCGCAACGCACCGTGACCGCGACCTTTGCCAAGGAGGGCGATACTCCCTATGCCAGCGTCACGCCGGTGGAGGTCGAACCGACCGGTGGCTGGACCAACTATGTGGAAACCGACACTGCCCAGGTGACCCTGGAGGCCGGCGAGCAGGTGCTGCGGCTGACCTTCAACGGCGGCGCCATGGACCTGCAGGGCTTCACGCTGTCCCGGGATGGCCAGCAGGCCTTCAATGCCGGCGGCGTTCCCTGGCAGGTGGATGCCGATGAGGGGCTCACCCTCCAGGCGGTCGACTTCGACGAAGGCGAGCAGGGCGAGGCTTACAATGAGCTCTCCAGTGCCCAGCTTGGCTCGGGGTATCGCGACACCCCGGTAGACACCGTCGGTGAGGGCGAGGCGATAGGCTGGGTGGAGGATGGTGAGTGGCTTGAGTACACCATCGATGTCGAAGAGGCGGGCTCGCACACGCTGTCGTTCGTCACCTCCGCGCCTGACAATGGGCGCAGCATTACCGCCTCGGTGGAGAAGGATGGCGAGTTCTACGATGAGGACAGTGGCACGCTGCCCAATTCCGGCGCCTGGGGCGTCTACGTCGATGGCCCCTCGCTGACGCTGGACCTGGAGGAGGGGGTGCAGGTGCTACGCATCACCTTCAATGGCGGCTCGCAGGATCTGGCATCGTTCCAGATCACGCGTGACCCCGAAGTCGCCCCGGCCAGCGCGCCAAGCAATACCGCGCTGATGAGCCTGGTCGACGAGGGCGATATCGCCCCGGTCTCCAACGATGAGGAGGTGCCGATGAGTGAGGATGTGACCCTTCAGGGCGTGCAGGATGACGCCCCGGGGAGTCTGCTCTGAGAGTGTGACGCAGCACGACGGAGCAATCCGCGACACGGGCGCGGGACGGCAACGGTGACAGGGTGAGATACAAGGCGAGCACTGAGCGCAAGGCGCCTCGCCTGCTGTCACCGTCATCCGTCCCGGCACCCGATGCATGTCACTGCCAGCCTGAGCGTGAGTGAGTGTGAAAGTCAGCACGTCACTCGCGCCCAGGCTGGCAGCGGCGTTTGTGGCGTCAGTCATGCAGGCTGTCTGCTGTTGCATGGTTTATTGCATCGTCAGCCGCATCGTCTCTCGCACCGCACCCCGCGCACCCCGCGCACCCCGCGCTCTCGGCGCTCCCTGCCTTGTCTGCCTGTCTGCCGACCGGATGATGGATACACACGCATACAGCGTCTGTCATCCTGAGCTGTTATCATGCCCGCCTTCAGACTCACCCCATCGCCTGTCGAACCTTCCCCGAACGCCTGATCTCGCGTCATGACGACTGTCATGTCGTCAGTGGCGTGCTCGGGTGACGTCGGGCCCGCCTCCGGGATGCCCGGGGCACGAGATGGCGTGAGGCAAGACCGATTCCGCCTGCAAGAGGACATGAGATGGCTCGTATTGCCATGGCACGCCACATTCTGGTGAAGACCGAGGCCGAGGCGCAGCGTCTCAAGCAGTCACTGGAGCGCGGCCAGCCGTTCGAGAAACTGGCCAAGAAGCACTCCACCTGCCCCTCCGGCAAGCAGGGCGGTGACCTGGGCGAAGTGCGCCCCGGCCAGATGGTCGGCGGCATTGATCGCGCCATCTTCAAGGGGCCGCTCAATACCCTGCAGGGGCCGCTGAAGAGCAAGTTCGGCTATCACCTGCTGGAAGTCTTCTTCCGCGGCTGATGCCTGCCAGGCCTTTGCGGCTCCCCGTATTTCCCGGCGCCAGCGTGACACTTCGTCACCGCCCACCTTTTTCATTTCAAACGGATATTCCCTCGTGATCTCTACCGCCAATCTCACCATGCAGTTCGGTGCCAAGCCGCTGTTTGAAGACGTCTCCGCCAAGTTCGGGCGTGGCAATCGCTACGGCCTGATCGGCGCCAACGGCTGCGGCAAGTCGACCATGATGAAGATTCTCGGTGGCGATCTGGAGCCGTCCGGTGGTCACGTCATGCTCGAGCCCAACATCCGTCTGGGCAAGCTGCGTCAGGACCAGTTCGCCTATGAGGAATACACGGTGCTCGACACCGTCATCATGGGCCACGAGCGTCTGGCCGTGGTCAAGGCCGAGCGTGACCGCATCTACTCGCTGCCGGAGATGAGCGAGGAAGACGGCATGAAGGTTGCCGACCTCGAGGTCGAATTCGCCGAGCTGGATGGCTATACCGCCGAAGCGCGTGCCGGTGAGCTGCTGATGGGCCTCGACATCCCCATCGAACAGCACCTGGGGCCGATGAGTGAAGTCGCGCCGGGCTGGAAACTGCGCGTGCTGCTGGCGCAGGCGCTGTTCTCCGATCCTGACGTCCTGCTGCTCGATGAGCCGACCAACCACTTGGACATCAACACCATCCGCTGGTTGGAAGGTGTGTTGACCGCGCGTTCCAGCACCATGATCATCATCTCGCACGACCGTCACTTCCTGAACAGTGTCTGCACCCACATGGCGGACCTGGACTACGGTGAGCTGCGTCTGTTCCCGGGCAACTACGACGAGTACATGACCGCCGCCACCCAGGCGCGCGAACAGCTGCAGGCCGACAACGCCAAGAAGAAGGCGCAGATCGCCGAGCTGCAGTCCTTCGTCAGCCGCTTCTCCGCCAACGCCTCCAAGGCCAAGCAGGCGACCTCGCGTGCCAAGCAGATCGACAAGATCCAGCTCAACGAGATCAAGCCGTCCTCACGCGTCAGCCCGTTCATCCGCTTCGAGCAGACCAAGAAGGTCCACAACAACGCGGTGATGATCGACAAGCTCTCCAAGGGCTTCGACGGCAACACCCTGTTCGAGAACTTCAGCTTCACGGTCGCTGCCGGTGAGCGTGTCGCCATCATCGGCCCGAACGGCATCGGCAAGACCACGCTGCTGCGCACCCTGGTCGGCGAGATGCACCCGGACGCCGGTGAAGTGAAGTGGACCGATGCCGCGGACGTCGGCTACTACGCGCAGGACCACGCCCATGACTTCGCCAACGACATGAGCCTCTATGACTGGATGGCACAGTGGACCGGCGGCGGTGAGCAGGTCGTGCGTGGCACCCTGGGTCGCATGCTGTTCTCCAATGACGACATCCAGAAGTCGGTCAAGGTCATCTCCGGTGGCGAGCAGGGCCGCATGCTGTTCGGCAAGCTGATCCTCAAGCAGCCCAACGTGCTGGTGATGGATGAGCCGACCAACCACCTGGACATGGAATCCATCGAGGCACTCAACCTCGCGCTGGAAAACTACCCGGGCACCCTGATCTTCGTCAGCCACGACCGCGAATTCGTCGGCTCGCTGGCCACCCGCATCATCGAGCTGAAGGCCGATGGCGTGGTCGACTTCTCCGGCACCTACGACGACTACCTGCGCAGCCAGGGCGTCATCGTCTGAGACGCGCCATGACTGGCTAGTCTGTCCGGTCTGACAAGACACCCTCATCGTCTCTGGCGGTGGGGGTGTCTTGTTTCCCATCTCCGGCCGCTGGCTACGGCAGGCTTCTGGTAGAATGCCGGCCCGCGTGTGTCTGCACAGCCGATTTCCTTTCCTTTCTTCGCTTCACGGAGTGTCCCGCATGGCCACATATGACGTCATCATCATCGGCGCAGGCGCGGCAGGCCTGATGTGTGCCGCCACGGCAGGCTATCAGGGCAAGCGCGTGCTGGTGCTGGACCACGCCAACAAGGCCGGCAAGAAGATCCTGATGTCCGGCGGTGGGCGCTGCAACTTCACCAATCTGGATGCCGGCCCAGCCAACTTCTTCTCACGCAATCCGCACTTCTGCATCTCGGCGCTCAAGCGCTATACGCCGCACCATTTCCTGGAACTGGTGGAGCGTCATGGGCTGGAGCACGTCGAGAAGAAGCCGGGACAGCTGTTCTGCGCCGATTCCGCCAAGGACCTGCTGGCGATTCTGCTGACGGAGTGTGAATGGGCCGGAGCGGAGATTCGCCTGAGTACGCGCATCACCTCGCTGGAGCGCGCGGGAGAGGGCATGCGGGTCGAGACCAGCAATGGCACGCACACGGCGGGGCGCGTGGTGGTGGCCACCGGCGGCATGTCGATTCCGACGCTCGGCGCGACCGGCTTCGGCTACGACATCGCGCGCCAGTTCGGGCTCGAGGTCACCGATACCTACGCCGCGCTGGTGCCGTTCACGCTGACCTCGCAGTGGAAGGAGCGTCTGTCGCCGCTGTCGGGGCTTGCCTGTGACGTCAGCGTCACCGCCGGCAAGGGCCATTATCGTGAACCGATGCTGATCACCCATCGCGGGCTTTCCGGTCCGGCGATGCTGCAGGCTTCCAGCTGGTGGACACCCGGTCAGCCGCTGGACATCGATCTGCTGCCGGGCGTGGATGCCTACGCCGAGCTGCTGGCCCTGCGTGAGCAGCATCCCAAGCGCCAGATCGGCCCCTGGCTTGGCGAGCGCCTGCCCAAGCGCCTCGCCCAGTCGCTGGTCGAGTGGCAGGACGCCGACGCCGGTCGCATCAGCGAGCGCAGTCTCGCCGAGCTTTCCAACGCGCGTCTCGAGCAGCTGGCCAAGGCGCTCAATCACTGGCAGCTCAAGCCGGCGGGCACCGAAGGCTGGCGCACCGCCGAGGTCACCATGGGTGGCGTGGTCACCGATGCCATCTCGCAGAAGGACTTCAGCGTGCGCGATCTGCCGCAGCTGGCCTTCATCGGCGAGGTGCTGGATGTCACCGGCGAACTGGGCGGCTACAACTTCCAGTGGGCGTGGTCCTCGGCGGTGGCCTGCGGTCTGAACTGCTGACCAGCACCTTCTCGCCACTGGCTGCGTCTCACGCCATCTGCTGGCGGATGGCGGGCAGGCGCTGCTCGATCAGCGCGACGAAGGCCACGATCACCGGGCGGACCGGTGTGGTCGGGTAGTGAAGCTCCAGCGGTACCGCGCCGAGTGCCGGGCGCAGGGGAATGAACTGGCAGCCATCACGTTGCAGGCGGCGAATGCAGCCGGGCGCGATGGCGACTCCCAGTCCCGCCGCCACCTCACTGAGCAGTGTCTGCATCAAGGCCGGTTGGCGCTGGATGCGCGGCGAGAAGCCGGCATCGCCGCAGGCACTGATGATCTGATCGAACAGCCCCGTCGCCTGCCCGCGCTGAAACAGCACGAAATCTTCCTGCGCAAGCTCGCTGAGGGCCAGTCGCTTGCGGTGCGCCAGACGATGCCCCTCGGGCACCACCGCCATCAGCCTATCCTCGTAGACCGCCAGGGCGGTCAGGCTGTCACGCTGCTCGCCGGGAAGCGGGCGCGACAGCCCGATGTCGATCTCGTCACGCGCGAAGGCATCCAGCTGCTGCTGGGCGCTCATCTCATGCAATGACAGGCTGACCTCGGGATGGTCGCTGGCGAAGTCGCGCATCAGTCCGGGCACGAAGCTTGCGCAGGCCGAGCTCATGTAGCCGATGCGCAGTGTGCCGGTTTGGCCGCTGGCAGCCATCGCCACGCGTTTGCGTGCCTGAGCCTCCAGCGCCAGCATGCGCTGCGCTTCTTCCAGCAATGCCTCCCCCGGTGCCGTCACCTTCACTTCTCGCGTATTGCGCCATAGCAGGCTGACGCCCAGCTCGGCTTCGAGATCGGCGATCTGGCGGCTGATGGCGGGTTGCACGGTATGCAGCTCGCGGGCGGCGGCCGAGAAGCTTCTATGCGTCGCCACCGAGACGAAGGTTTTCAGTGTGCGGAGTTCCATGCCGGCCCTCGTGGCTGATTGATGTTCAGTCAGTATAAGTCATATCAAGTATTGTCATTTCTATTATAAGCCTGCACTCGCTAGTCTGAAGGCCTGCCAAACCTCCCTTCGTCAGTCTCTGCCGTTTCGCCTTGTCTCCTGTCTCTTGCTGCTTGCCGCTGGCTTTGCCTCGCAAGCACGCAAGCAAGCGAGCAGGCGGGGCGCGTAGCGGCTGACAGGAGGGTTCTGAATTCGAGTGGAGCCAATATGACGACATCAACGAGTGGAGTGGCCGCGCAGGATACGCGCGGACCCTCACAACCGCTTTCTGCCGGCGGCCGTTTCACGCTGCTGGCCATCGCCTGTCTGACCATCATGGTGGGAACCGTGGTCGCACCGGGGCTTCTGAGCATCGCCTCGGCGCTTGAGGTGGAGAGCCATGCCAGCTGGCTGATTACCCTGCCATCGCTGGGCGCCGTGCTGTTCGCGCCCATCGCCGGGCGCATGATCGATCGTGTCGGTGCCTATCGCTCGCTGGTGGGTGGGCTGTTCCTGTATGGCGTGCTGGGCGCGGGCGGCGCACTGCTGGAAGGCACCGTCGTCGTGTTCGCCGATCGCATTCTGCTCGGCGGCGTGACCGCCGTGGTGATGGCGGGCGGCACCACGCTGATCTCCGAGTGGTATCACGGCCATGCGCGTCTGGCGATGATCGCCCAGCAGGGCATGTCCATCGAGCTTGGCGGGGTGATCTTCCTGTTCGTCAGTGGTGTGCTGGCAGGTATCGCCTGGCAGTGGCCCTTCGCCCTCTATCTGCTGGCCTGGGTACTGCTGGCCATGCTGTGGATGATGGTGCCGAAGCAGTCGCCTGAAGCGCCCACCGAGGAGAGCGGAAATGCCGGCGGTGAGGCCTTGTCCTCCTCGCTGACCAGCGTCTACCTGGCCGCGGCCATCTCGTTGACGCTGTTCTTCTCCGCCATCGTCATGCTGCCGATGCGCTTGAATCTGCTGGGGCTGGATGAAGCGGCCACCGGTATCTTCCTGGCGGGCATTTCGCTGGTCGCGGTGGTCGCGGCGATGCTGATGCCGAAGGTGTCGCGTGCCCTGGGTGAGATGCCGACACTGGTGCTGGCCTTCCTGCTCTATGCCGGCAGCCTGTTCCTCTTCCAGCAGGCCGAGAACATGACGCTGATGAGCGTCGGTGCCGTGTTGTCCGGCATGGGCTTCGGCTTCTCGATCCCCTTGCTCAACCACATGACGGTGGAGCGCAGCCACACCTCGGTGCGCGGTCGCAATCTCTCCTACCTGACGATGGCGATCTTCCTGGGACAGTTCCTGACGTCCTTCCTGGAATTCCTGCCCGGTGACGGCAGCAACGTCTTCGGCGCCGCCGCCGTGCTGGGGCTGATCTTCGCGGTGCTCTATCTGGGCGTGTATCTGCTCAAGCGTGACAGCCGCAGCGCCTGATCGCGGCAGGGTAAACAGACTGCACGTTGCAGCGACGAAAAAAAGCCCCGCCACCTGACTCTCAGGTGGCGGGGCTTTCGCTGTAATGCCGTGATCATTTGTCGAACAATATTCTCAGACGGCGAATCATCACCCAGCTCATCAGCCCGCGCTTGAGCAGGCTCAGGCCCTTCTTTGGCCTGAACCCGCCCCGCGCCGCGATCAGGCCGCCCACCAGCACCAACGGGCCGCGGTATTGCTGGACCTTGGCCCAGCCGCGGTCGATGGGGGCAGTGGCCTCCTTGAGTTCGCGCATCGCATGGCTGACATCGAGGCGCTGCTGACTGATGCGTGCTTCGAGTTCCGCACGCCGAGCGTCACGCGGATGTGCTGACCGGCGTCCGTTCCCCTGCACGGGAGGCAGCGCCGGCTCGCGTCGCGCGAGGGACTGTCTGGAAGAACTCATCTCGCCTCCTTGGCAGGCACTGGCAGGCGGGGCATCAAAGGTTTTCGCGTTGGCGCTGGCGTTCCAGTGCGTCGGCACGCACATCCTTGAGGCTGTCGCTGTCACGGCTCAGGTTGCTGAGCGTGGAACGCAGCAGGCTGCGCTGGGAAGCGATCACCTTGACGCGCCAGGCGATCAATCCCCCCAATGCCAGCAAGATACCGCCGCTCAGGGCGATGGCCAGCAGGCGGTGGGTATCCCAGAAGGCCACGACCACCAGCAGGATCGCCAAGCCGATGCCGAAGCAGATCAGCATCAGGGCGATACCCGACAGCAGCAGCATCACGAACAGCCGTTCGCGCTCTTCCTCGAGCTCCAGCACGGCGAGACGCAAGCGCGTCTCGCCACTCTCGACCAGGCTCGCAGTCAGACGTCGGATGGCGCCAAGTACGCGTTCAACCGGCCCTTGCTCCTGCATCAGCGACGGCCAAGCAGCATGCCGACGACGACACCGGCGGCCGCACCGATACCGACACTGGTCCACGGGTTGTCATGCACGTAGCGATCAGCGCAGTCCACGGATTCGCGCGCGCCGGCGGCGAGGCGATCGCCCTGGGCGCTGAGGCGGGCGCGGGTGGCTTCCAGGCGAGTCTGGGCGCGGGCGCGGGCTTCCTTCATGCTCTCGCGGGAATCTTCAGCCGAGGCGTGCAGCAGTTCCTCGACGGTCTGGGACAGATGGCGCAGATCTTCCTTCAGCTGGTCGGTGTTGGCACCGGTCGCGGAAGTGGTGTGATCGCCGATCTTTTGCATAGCCATGGTGTAACTCCTTCCCGTATGTCGAATCAGATTTCGCGAATGGTGAGCGCGGTGTTGTCTGCGCTTGACTCTCGAACTCTCTCTTCCCTGGGGCGCCGCAGGCGGCAGGGCATGACCTGAATCCACTTGCACGAGACTCTCTGCAAGCATCGTCAGCACGTCGTCATGACGCGTCTTGCGTGGTCATGCACAAGTCGTGGGGGTCGAATGCGACAAACACAAGGGCAAGACACGCACAGAGCACGATATCGCCATGTCACTTGCGGGATGCATGATCTGGATCATGGATGTGCCACTAGGTCTACATGGGCGGTCCACATGGGCGGTCCACATGAGAGCGGTGCATACGGAGGGCAGATGGCAAGACGGGCAGCCTGGGCTGCCCGTTGCGGGAGGGTCGTGCGAGTTCTTTTATCAGAACTTTTTGATCAGAGCTCTTGCATCAGCGCTCTTTGATCAGGTTTCTGGCGAGCCGGCGAAGAAGGTATTGATCGAGAAGCCCAGGCCAAAGCGATTCACGCTGTGGTCGTAGTCGATCAGGCTCTCACCGTAGCCGTGGTAGTACTGCACGTAGCCACGTACCTTGCCGAACAGCGGGAAGGAGTAGTCGAGCTGGTTGCCGTAGTTACCCTTGGAGGGGTTGCCACGCACCATCCAGGTGACTTCGTGCTGATCGGAGGTATAGCCGACCGTGATGTCGCCGTAGCCGATGTAGTTGTAGAGATCCGGATTGTCGTCCTCGTCGGACTCCTCCGGCACGCGCCAGTGCGGCGTGACCGCGATGGCCCAGTCGCCGTTCTGGAACATCATGTCGGCGTAGACACGGTTCCAGCTGCGCGACAGCGGGTCGGAACGGCCGTTGGACTGATGCGCGAAACCGATGCGGTTGCGGGTATTGGTCCAGCCGAACAGCTCATAACGATTGTCGAACTGCAGGAAGGCTTCCGGCTCGTAATTGGTCTCGCGGAACGGCGCCGACGCATCGGAATTGTAGGCCTGCCACCAGCTGCGCTGGGTATAAGCGAAGAACACGTCGCCATTGTCACCGAAGATGTCATCCATCAGCTCGACCTTGAGGCTGAGCTGGTATTTCACCTCGGTCTTGTCCACCTCGCCTTCCTGGGTGACTTCGGCAAAGCCATTGGCATCCGGGTTGGTGTTGTAGGCCCAGGGCAGCAGGTAATTGCGCTTGTAGGCGGTGATGGCCAGCGGATTCTTCTCGGCATCGTCCTCAAGAACGACACGCTCCTTGGCACGCTGCTGGGCCAGGCTTTCATCGAGGGGCACATCGACGCTCTGGCCTTGTGCCTGCTCGGTCTCGGCCGCTTCCGCCGAGTAGCGGTCGTCATCCGCGTCTTCGCGATTGGAGAGGAAGACCTGCTCGGTACGCGGGTCACTCTCGACGCTGTCCGCCGTGCCCGGTGCAGAGGCCGCCAGCTCGCGCCAGTCAGCCTGGCTCATGGCACCCGCGCGGGCCTGGGCGGCAGTCATGCCCAGTGCTTCGGGAGCGAAGCGCTTGCCGTTGGCCAGTACCACGCGTCCTTCGGCATCCATGGTGTAGGGCACGTCGGCCGCTGCCGGTGCGGCGGCACCCAGCAGTACTGTGGCCAGCACTCCCGTGAGGCGTGCAGGGACGGACCGGAATCCGATGGAGGCAAGGCGGAGGGGCATGGAAATATCCTGTCGGTTACACCGCGGCGGGGGAGCAGCGCATTATGGAGCAATGTTCATGACATGTCTGCCATTCTACTGGTGGCGCAGTGTCCGGTTCCAGCACGAAGATTCCGACAGGTGCGTCGCCTCGATGCGACGATGCATGTCGCTCACGCTGGCCTGCAAGCACCGCTTTTTCGCCCCGTCACTCTTTGCTGCATTCTCTAGTTCATTCTCCACTTCATCCTTTGCTGGGCGGCCGCTGGCGGGCGTTTGCCGACAAGGATTGCGTGGGATGCAGCGCCAGTCGACAATGCGGCCCTTGCCTGCGCTTGCGGCCTGACACGATGCCATCCTGCATGGCTGGCGGCGGCCTGGCGGGGCAGCAGAGCCGATGAAGAAGCGCGGTGGTGACCATTGAGGAGACAGCTGTGACAGGTAACAAGTCCTTGAGACTGATGATGTTGGCAGGCGCCTTGCTGCTGATGGTGCTGCTGGCCTGGGTGCCGGCCACGGCCAGTGCGGACGCCCCGAAGCGTGCTGATGTCCAGACTCAGCTTGAAGACCTGCAGAGCGTCGAGAAGCCGGATGCCGACACCCGTCAGCGCGTCGCGGACCTCAAGGATACCCTGACGGTGCTCGACGACCTCGCCGAGGCCACCAGCAGCCTGAATTCCCTCAAGAGTGAGGTCAAGGAGGCACCGGCGGAGTTGGCGAAGGCGCAGGCCGAGCTGGCGCGTCTGCCTCAGGACTACACCCCGCCCAGCATCGCATCGCTGGAAGACGAGTCGGTCGAGGCGCTGGACAAGCGCATGACCTCGATTCTCGACTCGCTGCAGAACCTGCAGGACAAGCTGGCCGATACCAACCGGCGCCTGATCAATGCCCAGAGCCTGCCGGAGCGTTCGCGCTCGACCCTGGCCGATGCGCAGCAGCAGGTGCAGCGCCTGCAGACCCAGCTGGGTGGCAGTGGCGATGCCGACCTGTCCGGCACCGGGCGTGATCTGATCGAGGCGCGTCTGGCATTGGCCGAGACGCGTGGCGAGCTGAGCCATTCAGAGCTCAATTCAAGCTCCCTGCTGCGTGAGCTGGCCCAGGTGCGCAAGACCCTCTACAGCCGCCAGATCGCCAATCTGGAGCAGGACCTGGAGCAGGTCCAGACGCTGGTCAACGACAAGCGCCGCAACCAGTCCGAGCAGACCATCGCCGATGCCACCAGTGGTGAGAATGCCGCGCTGGCCGACAATCCCATCTTCCAGCAGGTGCTCAACCGCAACCGCGAGCTCAGCAGCCAGCTGCTGGCGATCACCGATCGCGTCAACGCCGTGATTCGCGATGGGCTGGAGGTGCGCACCCAGCTTGATCGCGTCACCCAGGTCGAGCGCACCATGAGCGAGCAGATCGAGGCCATCAAGGGCAGCGTCCTGCTGGCGCGTATCCTGCGTGAGCAGCAGAGTCGCCTGCCGCAGGTCGATGTGCGCAAGGACTTGAAGGAAGAGATCGCCGACCTGCGCCTCAAGCAGTTCGAACTCAACAAGGTGCGCGAGCAGCTCGCCGATATTCCGGGCTACCTCAATTCCTACGTGCTGGGCGAGGCCGCGGCGCTGGAACGCCCCGGCGGCAATGCCGATGTCAGCCAGATCAGTGCCGAGCTGCGTCAGGCGTTGATCGGTCAGCTGGAGGCGCGCAAGGAGCTGGTCGACAAGCTCGACAAGGAATACGACAGCCTGCTGGCACGCGCCATCGACCTGCAGCTCAACCAGCAGCAGCTGCTGGAAGTGTCAGGGCGTCTGCGCCAGACCATCGAGGAGCAGCTGTTCTGGGTCGCCAACGGCAAGCCGCTGGATCTCGACTGGCTGTCGCGTACCCCGGAAATGCTCGCCGAGGAGCTCAGGCCCAACGTCTGGCGTGGCGTGATCGCGGGGTTGTCCAAGGGCTTTCAGCTCAGTGACCTGTGGGTGGCGCTGCCGGGCTTGCTGCTGCTGATCTTCATCACCTGGAAGCGTTCGCGCATCCGTGCGCGCCTGGCGGACCTCCACGCCCAGATAGGGCGCCTGAAGCAGGACACCCAGCTGCATACGCCGCGTGCCATTCTGCTCAACGTCCTGCTGGCCATTCCCGGCGCGCTGGCGCTGGCGCTGATCGGCGGCGTGCTGTCGCTGGGCGAGGGCATCATGCTGTGGGCGCTGGGCCAGGCGCTGTTGAAGCTGTCGCTGGCGTGGGGCATCTTCGCCATCTTCCGCCGTCTGCTGGTCAAGGACGGCGTCGCCGAGCGTCACTTCCAATGGCCGGCCAACTACGTGGCAGAGTTGCGCCGTCATATCTGGTGGCTGGGCTTCGCGCTGCTGCCGGTGGTGCTGACCACCAACATCATCAGCGAGGCGGACCTCAATCTGCTCGAGCGTCCACTGGGGCTGGCCATTCTGTTCGTGGGCCTGATGGCGATGAGCTTCTGTCTGTCGCGGCTGATCCTAGCGCATGTCCCCTTCTTCGGTCTCAAGCTGTTCCGACTGATTCTTGGCCTTGCGATGGCGCTGGTACCGGTGGCGCTGGGCGTGCTGATCTGCCTCGGCTACGAGTACACCGCGCTGCGTCTGTGTGGCCGCTTCATCACTACCATCTTCCTGTTCGGGGCCTGGATTCTGGTGGAAGCCACCGTGGTGCGCGGGCTGGCAGTCGCTGCGCGGCGTCTGGCCTATCGTCGCGCCGTGGCGCGTCGCCGCGCCCAGGTGCAGGAGGGCGCCGAAGGCGGTGTCGAGGTGGTGGAAGAGCCGCCGCTGGACATGGAGCAGGTCAACTCCCAGTCACTGCGTCTCTCGAAGCTGATCCTGGTCATCAGCTTCCTGTCGATCTTCTATGTGGTGTGGGCCGATCTGCTCAATGTGCTCAGCTATCTCGACAGTGTGGTGGTGTGGGAAATCGCCGCTTCCGTCGAGGGCGATTCGGCGACGCCCATCTCGCTGGCGGACCTGATCGCGGGCATGATCACCCTCGCCGTGGCGGTGATGATGGCGCGCAACCTGCCGGGCCTGCTGGAGGTCTCGATCCTGTCGCGGCTCGAGCTCAAGCAGGGCTCCAGCTACGCGATCACCTCGCTGCTTTCCTACGTGATCATGGCCACCGGTTTCGTGATGACATTGGGCAGCATGGGCGTCAGCTGGGACAAGCTGCAGTGGCTGGTGGCGGCGTTGAGTGTCGGGTTGGGCTTTGGCCTGCAGGAGATCTTCGCCAACTTCATCTCGGGCCTGATCATCCTGTTCGAGCGCCCGGTGCGCATCGGCGACACCATCACCATCGGCAACCTGCATGGCACGGTCAATCGCATCCGGATCCGCGCCACCACGGTGACGGACTTCGATCGCAAGGAGATCATCATCCCCAACAAGGTGTTCGTCACCGATCAGCTGATCAACTGGTCGCTGTCGGACAACGTCACGCGAGTGGTGCTCAATTTCGGTGTCGCCCATGGCAGTGATCTGGATCTGGCGCATCGTCTGCTGATGCAGGCTGCCCAGGAAAACAGGCGGGTGCTCAAGGACCCGGAGCCGCTGGTGTTCTGCCTGACCTACAACCAGGACAACTTCGGTTTCGAGCTGCGCATCTACGTCAATGACCTGACCGATCGCCTCTACGCCACCGATGAGATCAACCGCTGGGTGGACGCACGCTTCCGTGAGCATGGCCTCAAGGTCGCCTTCCAGCAGATGGATGTCTGGCTGCATCGCGACGATGGCACAGAGCGCCTCGTCGAGCAGCGCAGCGCCTCGGCGGAGCCATTGCGCCCCGCCAGCGGATCACCGGAAAGCAGCGAGGCGGAAAGCACGGAGTATCAGAGCAGCGAGCACCGGGAAGGTGGTGCACTGATCGCGCGGCGCAAGCCCGCCGAGGGTCTGGCAGGCCGTGAGGACGCCGGGCTGCGCGAGGCCGCACCGGACGCCGATGGCGGTGACGGTGGCGGAGATGCCGGCGGTCGCTGACGCTGAACCCTCTCGCTCATCTCATTGAATGCCGCATGGCATCACGCACAAGGCGCCCCGCGGGGCGCCTTGTGCGTGATGGGCCCGGTCCTGTGTCCAGGGCGCCCTGCAAAGGCGACTTGTACAGATCGAGCTGTGAAAGAGGGAATGTGCTAGTCAGGCCTGACGCCACGCATCATTGGTTCAATTCTGGCTGCGTGGCTGACGGGGTCTGGCCCTGAATCTGACCCTGACCCTGACCCTGGCTCGCCTCACCGGCAAAGGGAGCAGGGGCCTCGAATTCCAGTACCCAGCGGCTCAGGAAACTGGCCTGCTTGAGGCGGTCGAGTGTCGCCAACAGGCCAGGGCCGATCTCGATCGGGCGCAGCGCATCGCCCAGTTGCTCGCGCATATGCTGAGCGCTGCCCTCGCCACGCACCTCGGGGTGCAGTGCGCCCAGCTGGCTGTTGCTGGCCACCGCCTGCTGGCCTTCCAGACTCAGCCACCAGTCGAGAAAGGCCTCACCGGCCTCGGGGTGAGGCGCCTGCTGGGGGACGAAGGCCAGCCGGCGCTGAATCAGCACGTAGTCTTCCGGCACGATCACCACCAGCTCCGGGTGGGCGCGGGCAAAGGTCACCGCGTAGGGGCCGACCAGGTTGTAGGCGATGTCCACCTCGCCGCTGGCCAGCGCCTCGAGCATGGCGCCGGTGGTGCTGACCAGCCTGGCATCGGCCTGACCCATGGCGCGCACCAGCGTCCAGTAGCGCGGCGATTGACGGGCGTCTGACACGGCATAGGTAAAGCCGGAGCCGCTGCGGCGCGGGTCGTAGCTGATGATGCGGCCGCGCAGCTGCTCGCGGCGCGTCTCGAGCAGGTGCCAGAAGTCGCGATGACTGCGCAGCACATCGCGGGGATTGCGCAGGCCGTCGAGGTCCGCCAGGCGCTTGAGCGCATCGCGTCGTGCCACCATCACGATCGGCTCGAAGCTCATCGCATACAGCTCATTGCGCCAGCGTGAGTTGGCCGGCCAGGCGGTCAGGTTGGGGGCCTCGAGTGCCAGGGCGTGACCCTGATTGGCGAGTCGGTACTGCAGCCCCATGGCGGAGGAGATCATCAGATCCGCCTGCGGTGTCAGCGGCGCCTGCAGGTACTGTGCTTCAAGCCCCAAGGCGGAGCGATTGACGTAGTGCAGCACTCGCTCAGGATGCTGGCGGCTGTAACGCAGCAGCAGCGGGCGAATCTCGGGCAGGTCCAGGGCGGCGTGAATCGTCAGGTCGGCCGCGTGGCTGGCGTCGCTGTCAGGCGCGGGCGGCGTGACTGGCTGGCCACCCTGCAACCACAGCGATTGATGCTCTTCGAGCAGCGGGTCAAACGCTGCCTGGGTCGCCGCCCGGGTCGCCGCCTGACTGACGGGGCTCAGAAGCACGGCCAGCACGAGGCAGGCCGTCAGCCGTCCAGATCGCTGTCTGCCCGGGCGGTGATTGTCATGACCGTGATGGTCAGGGCGCTGCTGCCCGGTTCGCGGTCGTCTCGCTAGCATGCTGTGCCTCCTGTCTTCGCAGGCTTGCCGGCCTGTGCTGATTCATCCTCCCCATCCACACTCACCTCAGGCGCTGCACAGGGCGCCAGATGCAGACTGACGCATAGCCCGCAGGACGCGCCTGTCTCGGCTATGCCGTTTGTGTCGGCTGCGCGGGTTGCATCGCCTGTGCGGGATGCAGGATCAGCAGCCTGCGTCACGCTGCGTGCTGTCGCGTCGCTGAGCGTCAGGCGCGCATCGTGGTGTCGCGCGATGCCATCGACGATCGCCAGCCCCAGTCCGGCGCCTTCGTGATGCTTGAGCTCATCGGGCTGCTGCGCCGGCGCCTGATCATGACTGTCGGGCTGGGTGTTGCGGTGGAAGGGGCGCAGTACCAGCAGGCGTCGCTCGGCGTCGATGCCCGGGCCGTCATCCTCGACACTCAGCCGCCAGCGGCCCGCCAGTGCGGCGCTGTCCGGTTGCGTGAACGTGGCATCGCTCGGTGCCGCCATCCGGCTCAGGGTGAGTGTGACGGTGCGCGCGCCGTGCTTGCAGGCATTGTCGATCAGGTTGGCCAGTGCCTCCTCGAGCTGCCATTCGACGCCCAGCGTCCAGGCGGCACCATCGATATCCGGGGCGATCTCGAGGCCGAGGTCCACCCCGGCGCGATCACAGCGCAGGAACAGGCGGCTGACGGTGGCGCGCGCCAGCGCCGACAGCTCCAGCGGCACGCGCGGCGGCTGCACTTCCGGGTTGTTGAGGCGTGTCAGCGACAGCAGCTGATTGGCCAGGTGGGCGGTATGGCTGGCGGTGGCCTGCATCTGGCCCAGCGCGGCATGCCAGGCGCTGGGGTCCTGCTGGCGCAGCGCCAGCTCGGCGTGGGCGGAGAGTCCCGCCAGCGGGGTGCGCAGCTGGTGCGAAGCATCACCGATGAAGCGCTCCTGATTGGCGCGCACGCGGCGCATGCGCGCCAGCAGGTCATTGATGGTGTGCTTGAGTTCCTCGAGCTCGCGCGGCAGGGGCAGGTTGAGTGGCGCCAGACTGCGCGAGTCACGTTCGCGAATGGCGCGGCGCAGTCGGGTCAGCGGCGATAGCGCCAGCCGTACGCCGATCAGCACCACCAGCAGTGCCAGCGTGGCCATGCCCGCCAGACGCACCAGCGAGCCACTGAACAGCTCACGCGTCAGGGTGTCTCGCCCCTCGCGGGTATGGGCGACGCGAATGCTGTAGCGCTGGCCGTGGCGTGGGTCATCACCCCAGCCGCCCAAGCGGGTATCGAGGCTGCCCAGCCGCAGTGCCTGTCCTTGCCAGGCGATATCGCGAAACGACAGTTCGCCGCTGCGTCCGAGTGATTCCTGCGGGGCCAGGCGACCATTGGCGGCGCGATTGGCATCCGGCAGGTGGGTATTGCCGGTGACCTGCTCGCCATCGGCGTCCACCAGGCTGTAGAAGACGCGCTCCTGGGCGTCGGTGGCCAGCATCTCCAGGGCGGCGGGCGGCAGGTCGAGCCACAACTGGCCATCCTGCCATTTGACCTGCTCCGCGATGGTGACCAGCGAGGCTTCGAGCAGCCGGTCATAGGCGCGGTCCGCTGCCTCACGCGCCGACAAGAAGGCCTGCACCAGCAATAGTGTGCCCAGCGCCAGCAGAGGCAGCAGCAGCCAGCTCAGCAGGCGCCGATAGAGGCTGATGCTGCGTTTCGCCTCTGTCTGTGGGCGTGGTGAGGGTGCGGAATTCAAGCGCTGCCGTCCGTGGTCTGTTCCAGTAGATAGCCAAGGCCCCGGATGGTGCGCAGATTGACGTCGCTGCCTTCCAGGCGCTTGCGCAGGCGATGCACATAGACCTCGATGGCATTGTCGCCCACGGCTTCCTCCTCGCCGAAGGCCTCACGGGTCAGACGCGCCTTGTCCACCGGCTCGCCGGCATGCTGGATCAGGCAACCCAGCAGGCGCTGTTCACGGGGCGGCAGCGCCAGCGGGGCATCGGCGAGCAGAAAGCGTGCATTGAGTGGCTCGAAGGCCAGGCTGCCGAGGGTCAGGCGTGGGGCGATGCCAGGCGAGGGCGCCGGCTGCTGACTGGCCTGAAGAGTGGCCTGCTGACTGGCCTGAAGAGTGGCATGGCGGCGCAGCAGGGCGCGCACGCGGGCTTCCAGCTCATCGAGCACGAAGGGCTTGGCAAGATAGTCATCGGCGCCCAGGTCCAGCCCGCGCACGCGATCTTCGATGGCGCCGCGCGCGGTGAGAATCAGCACCGGTGTCTGGCGGTCGTGCTGGCGCAGCGCGGCGAGAATCTCGAGCCCGGAAGCGCCGGGCAGGTTGAGGTCGAGCACGATCAGCGCGAAGCCGTGATCGTGGCTGGTCGCCAGGCGAGCAAGCGCCGCGGCGCCGTCGGCCAGGTGGGTGACCGCAAGGCCCTCGGCGGAAAAGACGCTGCACAGTGTGCTGGACAGCAGGGCGTCGTCCTCGACCAGCAGCAGGGCCGGAGGCGGTGCGGTGGCTGGGCCATGCGCTGAAGCGTCAGCCGCTGATGCGTCAGGCGCTGAATCGTCAGGTGCTGAGGGGAGTGAGTCGGGAGAAGTCATCCGGGCTCCGCAAGGGCGCGTCAGGTACGCGACAAGAGTGATGAGAATCAGGCACAGGGCCGGTCTGCGACCTGAAATGGCCGCTTGAAGGCGCAATATTGCCTCAAACAGGCAGCCAATGGCGCTTGCGCCAGCGTATCATTGGTGGCCTGTTTCGTGTCGCTGACAAGGAAGCCAGCATGCCATCCGTTCCGCTACTGCAGCGCCTCAAGGCGCGCGCCTCTCGTCTCTCGCCAGCCCATTGGCTCACGGCTGTCACGTCGCTCAGGCCGCTGCTGACCTCGCTGGCGCTGGGCGTGGTAGGCGGTTGGCTGTTCCAGCTCACCGGCATGCCGCTGGCGTGGATGCTGGGGCCGCTGGTCGCCAATCTGCTGGGCGCGATGGCCGGGCTGAAGCTTGGTGTGCCGGACCGGATGCGCAATCTGTTTCTGGGGGTGCTGGGTCTGACGCTGGGCGCGCGCGTCTCGCCGGAGCTGGTCTCGCACCTCTCCAGCTGGTGGTTGTCGGCATTGTTGTTGCTGGCGGGGGTGTGGGCCTCGACGCTGGCCTGCGCCGCCTGGTATCGCCGCTGTGGTTTTGACGCCACCAGTGCGTGGTTCTCCTCGGTGCCCGGCGCGCTGACGGCGATGGTGGTGATCGGCGAGCGCATCGGTGGCGACCCGCAGCGCATCGCGGTGGCGCAATCGTTGCGGGTGCTGCTGGTGATCATGATTCTGCCGCCGCTCTATTGGGTGCTGGAAGGCGCGGCGGGCACGCCCGGCATCGGCAGCGATGTGGCGGTAAGCGGCCTGTGGCTGATCGCGGTGCTGCCGATTCTGCTGCCCCTGGCCAGGCGACTGCGCATTCCCAATGCCTCGCTGCTGGCGCCGCTGTTGCTGGCACTGGTGCTGTCGCTTGGCGACGTGGTGCGTTTCTCGCCACCGGTATGGGGCACTGATGTCATGCAGCTGGTGCTGGGCTGCGCCATCGGGGCGCGCTTCAAGGGCCTTACGCCGCGGGTGCTGGTCGGGGTGATGGGCCAGTCGGGCGTGGCGACCCTGATCTCGCTGTCGGTGCTGGGCTGCTTTGCCGAGCTGATCCATCAGCTGATGGGCGTGCCGCGTGACGTGGCCTTCCTAGCCCTGGCACCCGGCGGTATCGGCGAGATGGCGCTATTGGCGGTGGCGCTCGATCTCGACCCGATCTTCGTCGCCTTTCACCACCTTCTGCGTCTGATTGTCCTGATGCTGTTGCTGCCGGTGATGGCGCGTCATTTCCGCCATCGCCGAGCGCGTGAGACGACGCAATAGCCTACGGCGTGATCTCCCCTTGTGAGGGCGGCGATGCGCTGTTATAGTGTGCGCCTTGATCACGCCAAGTGCTTGAAGTTCAAGCGATTGGCTCGGTAGTTCACCGAATGATCATATTTGTGGTGGCCCTGTCGGTCCTCCCGCAATGCTAGGCTGCAAACCCCGCCAGGCCCGGAAGGGAGCAACGGTAGTGGCTGACGCGTGTGCCGGGATGTGGCTGATGGGGCCGCCTCCATTTCAGGGCCCTGAAAGTGGCTGCTCGTGAAATGTCCGCATTATCCCGCCTGCTTCGCAACGCTCTATCTCAAGCCCCTGCAAGCCCTCGCAAGACCTTCGCTTCACGCTGCCTGAAGCCTTTCGCCACACCCTCGCTGTCTGAACCGGTCATCTCCTGCCTGTCCCGAGCCCCGCTTGGCGTTTCGTCGTGCCCGCAATTCGGGGGCGCACCACGCCTGTCATCCGGCCTCGTGCCCTCAATCCTGCTGCGCAAGTGGCATCGCGCTTTGAAGCCACACGGCAAGTCGCTAGAATGAGCGCATTCTCAGCGAGGCCACGTCATCGGTCTCCGTCTGTCGACCGTCGGGGGTAAAGCCCAGCCGGGTCGTGCAGGTTTCAGCTCATGTTTCAGATCGCCCAAGGAATGCCCCGCTCAATGAGCTATCAGGTATTGGCGCGCAAGTGGCGCCCGCGCAATTTTCACGAACTGATCGGTCAGGAGCATGTCAGCCGTGCGCTGGTCAATGCCCTCGATCAGGGGCGCCTGCACCATGCCTATCTGTTCACCGGGACCCGCGGTGTCGGCAAGACGACGCTGGCGCGCATTCTGGCCAAGTGCCTGAACTGTGAAGAGGGCGTCAGCTCCAGGCCGTGTGGCGTGTGTGGCACCTGTCGCGAGATCGATGAGGGCCGCTTCGTCGACCTGATCGAAGTCGACGCCGCCTCGCGGACCAAGGTCGAGGACACGCGTGAGCTGCTGGACAACGTCCAGTACGCGCCGACCCAGGGCCGCTACAAGGTGTACCTCATCGATGAGGTGCACATGCTGTCGACCCACAGTTTCAATGCGCTGCTCAAGACCCTGGAAGAGCCGCCGCCCCATGTGAAGTTCCTGCTCGCGACCACTGATCCGCAGAAGCTGCCGGTCACCATCCTGTCGCGCTGCCTGCAGTTCACGCTCAAGAACATGCCGCCGGTGCGCGTGGTCGAGCACCTGTCTGACATTCTCGCCCGCGAGGAAGTCAGCTTCGAGGAAGACGCGCTGTGGCTGCTCGGCAAGGCCGCCGATGGTTCGATGCGTGACGCCATGAGTCTGACCGATCAGGCGATCGCCTTCGGCCATGGCCAGGTGCGGCGCGAAGATGTCGCCGCCATGCTCGGCACGCTGGATCACCGCCATGTGCTGGCGCTGCTGGAGTGTCTGGCCTCGCTGGACGCCGCGAGTCTGCTGGCGGAGGTCGCGACCCTGGCCGAGCAGGGGCCGGACTACGGCGGGGTGCTGGATGACATGGCGTCCGTCTTCCACCGTCTGGCGATCGCCCAGATGGTGCCGAGCGCACTGGACAACGGGCATGGCGACCGTGATGCGTTGCTGGCGCTGGCCAGCCGTTTCACCGGTGAAGACGTGCAGCTCTATTACCAGATCGCCCTTCAGGGGCGTGGCGACATGGCCAACGCCCCGGATGCGCGTACCGCACTGGAAATGACGCTGCTGCGCATGCTGGCCTTCCGCCCGCAGGGCGTGCCGCGCCCAGCGCAGACGCCGCTGCCGATGACCGGCCAGGCGGAGGGTGCGAACGCGCCTGGCGCTCAAGCCTCGGCGCCTGTCCAGCAAGCGCCTGTTCAGCAGGCTCCTGTTCAAGCAGCTCCGGCTCAGCAGGCTCCTGTCCAGCAAGCCCCGGCCCAGCCTCAGCAAGCGCCGGTGCCCCCGATGGCGCCCGCGCCTCAGCCTGCCGCACCAGTGGCCGCGCCAGCGACCGAAGCACAGCCGCCGATGGCCGACGAGCCGCCCCCGTGGGCGACGGAGGACGTTCCGCAGGACGCCCGGGATGCCGGCTTTCGCGACGTAGCGCAAGACGCGCCCCAGCCTGCGGCCGCGCCAGTGTCGGCGCCAGCGCCAGAACAGACGGCAGCTCCCGCACAGGCGCCCGCTGCGCCAAGCTCGGCGATGTCACGCCTGAGTGCCGCCTTCGGTTCCGCGCCGGCACAGCCAGAGGCTGCTGAGTCATCGGCTCCTCAGCCCGCTGAAGCATTACCAGCAACGCTAGAGCCCGCTGAACCTGTACCAGCAGCGCCGCAGCCCGCTGAAGCTGTACCAGCAGCGCCAGCACAGCCCGAACCCGCTGCATCGCCGGCGCCAGAGCCGGCCGTGTCTGAGCCGGTCGCAAACGAGCCGGTCGTGGCAGCGCAACCGATACCGGAGCCGGCACCCGCGGCTGCTCCCACGCCGGCGCCGAGCGCCCCGAGTACCGATGGTCGCTTGAATCACGCCGCGTGGCTGGAGCTGTTCCCTTCACTGGGGCTGGGCGGCATCACGCGCAATATCGGCGCGCATTGCCTGGTCGAGCACGATGACGGCACCCACCTCAAGTTGAGGCTGGACCCCGCCCAGTCGGCGATGATGGCCGAAGTCCATCAGGATCGCATTCGCAAGGCGCTGGCGGGCCAGGGCGTGGAGCGTGTGCTGGAGATCAGCGTCGCGCCGCTGCCGGAAGGTCTGGAAACGCCGCACAGTCGTCGCATTCGTCTGCTGGGTGAACGTCATGTGCGCGCGGTTGAAGCCTTGCGTGCTGACCCGCATATCCAGTCCATGGAGCAACAGCTGGGCGCACGTCTGATCGAGGAAAGCGTCAACTCCTTCGAGCCGGACGATTTCTGACGCTCTGGGCAGTTTCGACCGAGCGTCGGCGGTGCCGGGCATCGCTGACGCTTTCCCGGATTCGCGGTGCGTGTGCCGTCAAGGCACGCACACCACAGGCCGGAGGTGCCACGACATGGCACGTCCGCCAGACAGCATTTATCGTTAGGTCATGTTCAACACGTTATTGATGAGGTGAGCCATGTTCGGTGGAAAAGGCGGTATGGGTAACATCATGAAGCAGGCGCAGGAAATGCAGGAGCGCATGCAGAAGGTCCAGGAAGAAGCCGCCAAGGCGGAAGTCCAGGGCGAATCCGGCGCGGGCATGGTCAAGGTCACCATGAACGGTCGTCATGACGTCGCGCGCGTCGAGATCGATCCGAGCCTGATGGAAGAAGACAAGGAGCTGCTGGAAGATCTGCTGGCGGCCGCCGTCAATGACGCGGTGCGCAAGGTCGAAGTCAATTCCAAGAAGCAGATGGAAGAGGCGACTGCTGGCATGAACCTTCCGGCCGGCTTCAAGATGCCGTTCTGATGGGATTTTCGCCGCTGGTAGATCAGTTGCTGGATGCCTTGCGCGTGCTGCCGGGCGTTGGCCCGCGGACGGCACAGCGCATGGCGCTGCATCTGCTGGAGCGTGATCGCATGGGCGCCGACCGTCTGGTCGGCGTGCTGGGCGAGGCGCTGGAGCGCGTCGGCTATTGCGCGCGCTGCCGCACGCTGACCGAGGAAGAGGTCTGTCAGCTGTGCCTGAGTCCGCGGCGTGATGATCGCGTGCTGTGCGTGGTGGAATCGCCCGCCGACCAGCTCGCCATCGAGGGCGCGGGTGGCTACGTGGGGCGCTACTTCGTGCTGCACGGCCATCTGTCGCCGCTGGATGGCATCGGGCCCGAGGATATCGGGTTGGATGCGCTGGAAACCCGCGTCCGCGAGAGCCAGATCGAGGAGCTGGTGCTGGCCACCAACCCGACGGTCGAGGGCGAAGCCACCGCACATTACATCGCCGAGCAGCTTCGCGATGTGCAGCACGGTGGGCAGCCGCTCAAGCTGACGCGTCTGGCCTATGGCGTGCCGATGGGCGGCGAGCTTGAATACGTCGATGGCGGCACGCTCAGTCGTGCCTTCAGCGGCCGTCTGCCGTTCACTCTCGGCGAGATCTGATGCGATGCCGGTGCCGACGCTGTTCGGCACCGGCATCAGGGCAGCTTCGGCTTCAAGGCAGCTTCGGTAGCAAAGCAGCTTCGGTAGCAAAGCAACTACAGCAGCACGTCTGCGGGCGTGGTGGTCAGGAACCACCACGCCCGCGGTCGTTTACCGCCCGGTGTCTGGCGAGTGCCCGTCACCTTCAATTTCCGCTTGCCCGGGCAAGCCTGTCACCACGAGATTTCCTTGCTGATGAGTGATCAACCCGCCACCGCACTGCTGTCAGAACTCGATTTCGAGGCCGTCTGGGTCGAGACCCCCGAGGCGCTGGCCGCTGCCTGTGCAGAACTGGAAGGCGCCGATTGGCTGGCGTTGGACACCGAATTCATCCGCGAGTCGACCTTCTTCCCGATTCCGGCACTGGTGCAGCTGATGGCCGCCCGTGACGGCGAGCTGCCCGGTGCGGATGGCAAGACGCCGCGCATCTTCCTGATCGACCCCACGGTGGTACCGGCCAGCGAGGCGCTCAAGCGTCTGCTGGGGGCAGAGGGTCCGCTCAAGCTGCTGCACGCCTGTGGCGAGGACATGGAAGTCTTCCTGCGCTGGGCGGGCGTGGCGCCGACGCCGCTGATCGATACCCAGATCGCCGAAGGCCTGACCGGCGGCGAAGCCTCGATGGGCTATCAGCGTCTGGTCGAGCGCGTGGTGGGCGTCACCGTGCCTAAGGAAGAGACGCGTTCCAACTGGCTCAAGCGCCCCTTGAGTCAGGCGCAGTGCGATTACGCCGCGCTGGACGTGCTGTTCCTGCCGCAGGTGTGGTCCGAGCAGCGTGATGCATTGCTCGAGTTGGACCGCATGGCGTGGCTTGAAGAGGATTGCCGGGACCCGGGCAGCAGCGGCGGTGCCACGCCGGACCCGGAGTACTGGAAGCGTCATCGCAGCCTGTGGAAACTCTCGCCGCGTGGCCTGGCCGCCTGGCAGGTGCTGTGTGACTGGCGCGAGGAGCAGATTCGTCTGCGCGACGTGCCGCGTTCACGCCTGCTGGCCGATGCGCAGCTGTTCGGTATCTGCGAGCGACTGCCGACCAATCGCTTCGAGCTGGCCAAGGTCGATGGCATGCATCCGCCGCAGATCAAGCGCCACGGGGACACCGTGCTGACGCTGCTCAAGGACGTGGCGATGATCGATGACAGTCAGCTGCCGCGCGTGCCGCCGTCGCCGTTGGCGCCGGAGTGGAAGAACTGCATGAAGCGCCTCAAGCGTGAGGTCAATGCGGTGGCCGAGGCGCAGCAGCTCAAGCCTGAGATTCTGGGCAAGCGCCGTGACATGGAAGCGCTGGTGATCGCCGATTACGAGGGCGAGCCGCTGCCCTTGCCGCAGGGCTGGCGCGGTGAGCTGCTGGCCGCGCGCCTGGCCAAGGCGCTCGAGAGCTGACGCTCGCCGCTTTCGTGGGCCAGACTGCAAGGGGCATGCGCGAGGCTCGCGCAGCCTGGCCTGCCAGCAACACAGGTCAGAAACAGGCCAGAAACCGGTAGTGAGCTCTCGGGTCATGCCCGTGACGCGAGAGCTCGCTGATGCGCACAAGCGCTGCAAGATGATGGGTAGCCCGATGACAGACGACAAGATGATCTGCGAGATCTACAAGAGCGCCAAGAAGGACGAGATGTATCTCTACGTCGAGAAGGCGCGTGGACTCAAGGATGTGCCGGAATCCCTGCTGGGCATCTTCGGCACGCCGACCCCTTTGATGACACTGCTGATTCGTGCCGACAAGCCGCTGGCGCGCGTTGCCAGCACCACGGTGCTCGAGAAGATTCGCGAGCAGGGCTTCTATCTGCAGATGCCGCCGGCCAAGGAAAATCTCCTCAAGGAGATTGGCGTGACGCCGCCGGAAACGCATTACTGACGCCCTGTCCGGCAGACAAGACCGTACTGATGAAACGACCCTGCTGCCCGGCAGGGCGAGGAGAGCAAGATGAGCGATGTTCCGCAGCCTGACGGCGGAAAGCGTGAGCGTTTCTGGGAGCGCCACGCACTCTCGGAGCTGAATACCGCCGAGTGGGAGGCGCTGTGCGATGGCTGTGGCCAATGCTGCCTGCTCAAGTTCGAGGATGAAGACAGTGGCGATATCGCGGTACTCGATGTCGCCTGTCGCCTGCTGGATGTGCGCAAGGTCAGCTGCCGCGATTACCCCAATCGCGCCACGCGCGTGCCGGGCTGCATCCCACTGGATGTCGAGACGGTGGGCAAGCTGCGCTGGTTGCCGGAAACCTGCGGCTATCGTCGCCTGAATGAAGGCCGTGAGCTGCCTGAATGGCACCCGCTGTTGACCGGGGATGCCAAGAGCGTCAAGCGCGCCGGGGTCTCGGTGTCACGCTTTGCCGTCTCCGAGGTATCGGTGCGCCAGCAGGACCTGGAAGACCACATCATCGCGATCATCGATCCCGAGAGCTGAGGCGCGCCGCGGGCGCGTGTCAGATTTCAGGTGGATGCCTTTAGAAAGCGCAGCTCAATGAGCTGCGCTTTTTCGTTTCTGGCATTTCGTTTCTGGCATTTCGTGTCTGGCATTTCGTGTCTGGCATTTCGTGTCTGGCATTTCGTGTCTGGCAGTTCGAGTCGGGCATTCAGTGGCCTTGTATTTGACGCCTCTGACCCTCAGTCACGGCTTGATCTGCTAGATAAGGTAATTTGCATGAGCTGATTTGCATGGCCAAGGCGCGTGCATGCGCTCGGCCGCGCAATGTCTGGTTGTAAATAAATGAACGTTCATTTATTTTGTGAAGAATCGCTCAAGACCAGATCAGAACAGACCAGAGGCAGACGGGCCATGCGCCATCGTGATGAACACAAGCAGCAGGCGTTGCTGGAAGCCACGCTGCATGAGGTGGCCGAGCATGGTTTTGCCGTGACCTCCGTGGCACGCATCGCGCGTGCTGCCGGCATGTCGCCCGGCACGCTCTATCTCTACTACCGCGACAAGGATGACCTGCTTGAGGCGACCTTTCGCGAGGTCAGCCGGCGCATCATCGCGGTCGCCATCGGGGCCTTCCAGGCCGAGCCGGCAGAGGCGTTCGAGGCCGAGCCGTCAACGCTGTCGCCGGCCGCCCAGCAGCTGAAGTCGGCACTGTGTCGGGTGTGGAATGCCCTGGTGGCGCTAGGGCGCCGTCAGCCTGCGTTGTTCCTCTTTCACGATCAGTTTCTGCACTCTTCCCATATGCAGGACGCCCTGAGGGTGGCCAATCAGGAGCGCGCCGCGCCCTTGCTGGACGCCTTCGCACAGGGCCAGCAGTCCGGCATCCTCAAGCAGATCGATCTCGCCCTCATCGAGGTGTTCATGTTCCGCTCGATCTACAGCCTGCTGCAGGGCTCCAGTTGCCAGTTGCCGGCCATCAGTGATGCCAGCTTCGACCAGGCCTTCGAGATGGCCTGGGACGCGATCGCGCTTCGCCAGTGAGGGCGACTAGCCCCGAAGCGCGCACGCCGGACAGATGACAGATTTTCGCTTGTGCCATTTTATTCCAACGACTCAAGGGCCCGCTGATGAAACTTCGACCTGGTGCCAAGCCACACCTGCGTACTCCTTTCGCCTGGCGGGGAGGCCGCGTCCTTCAGCTGTTCGCCGGACTCGTGCTGGCTCTCGGGCTTGCGGCCTGCAGCGAGGAAGAGGCGCCGCTGGAGAAGCAGAAGGTGCATCCGGTCAAGTTGCTGTCGCTGTCGGATGAAGGCGGCGGTGTCATCCAGCGCTACCCCGGCGTGGTCGAGGCCTCGGAGCGCTCCAACCTGTCGTTCCGTATCGGCGGTGAGCTGCGCGAACTCAAGGTCCAGGCCGGCCAGGAGGTCGAGAAGGGCGAGCTGATCGCGCGCCTGGATGATCGTGATGCCAGAAGCGAGCTCAACAATGCCCGCTCCAGCTTCAATCTGGCGCAGGCGACCTACAAGCGCATGAAGTACTCGGTGGAGAAGGGCGCCATCAGTCGGGCACGCTTCGATGAGGCGCAGGCCGAATTCCAGTCAGCGCAGGCCCAGTATTCCCAGGCGCAGGACCAGCTCAGCTACACCTATCTCAAGGCGCCCTATGACGGGGTGATCGCGCGCGTGCCGGTGGACAACTATCAGGTGGTCGCCGCCCAGGAAACCATCGCCGTGCTGCAGCAGCCGGGGCAGATCGACGTGATCTTCAACATGCCGGAGCGTCAGGTGCGCGCCATCGATCGTGAGCGTGCCGAGGCCGGACGCCTTGAGGATGCCGCCCTGGCCTGGGTGCGCTTCGGCAGTGGCGAGTCGCGCTATCCGGCCCGCTACAAGGAGCACGACACCAGCGCCAGTGAGGGCTCGCTGAGCTATGAAGTCACCCTGACGCTGCCGGAGCCGCAGGACATCACCGTGCTGTCAGGCATGAGCGCCACCGTGGAACTGGACATGCAGCAGCTGACGGCGGCGACCCAGGGCCAGTGGCGCGTGCCGATCGAGGCGGTGGTCACTCAGGAGGAAAGCCCGAACCAGGCTGTGGTGTGGCGCTATGTGCCCAAGGGCGGTGATGCCCAGGCGAGCGCATCGATCAACAATGACGCCACCACGGACACCGGCTCAGACGACGGCAAGAATGAGGGTAAGAGCGAGGGCAAGAGCGAGGGCAAGCAGCAGGAAGCTGGCGCCCAGGGTACCGTCGAGGCCGTGCCGGTCACGGTACTGCAGGCCACCGGCGAAGGGCTGGTGATCACGGGAGAACTGAGTGCCGGTGACCGTCTGGTCACGGCGGGCGCCAGTCGCATGGAAGCCGGGGAGCCTGTGCGTCCCTGGGTCAAGGAAGCGGGGCTCTGATCCATGGTCGATTATTTCCTGAGACACAAGGTCATCAGCTGGATGGTCGTGCTGCTGCTGTCGGTGGGTGGCGTGACCTCCTTCTTCGGCCTCGGCCAGCTGGAATTTCCCGAGTTCACCATTCGCAACGCGGTGGTGATTACCCAGTATCCGGGCGCGACACCCAAGCAGGTGGAAGAGGAAGTCACGCTGCCGCTGGAGAAGGCGATCCAGCAGATTCCCAATCTCAAGCGCGTCAGCTCGGTCAACAGCTCAGGTCTTTCCCAGATCACGCTGGAGCTCGAGAGCAGCGTGCGCGAAGGCGAGATGCAGCAGTACTGGGACCTGCTGCGCCGCAAGATCAATGACGCCCAGTCGAGCCTGCCGCCCGGCAGTGGCTCCTCGATCGTCAATGACGACTTCGGCGATGTGTTCGGGCTGCTCTACAACCTGAGCGGCAAGGGCTATTCGGCGCATGATCTCGAGGACCAGGCCGACTTCCTGCAGCGCGAGCTGACGCTGGTGGAGGGGGTCAAGAAGGTCTCCATCGTCGGCGCGCGCAGCGAGCAGGTCATCGTCGCGCTGGATCGTGATCGCATGCAGGCGTTGAACATCTCGCCGGATCAGCTCGCCAACCTGCTCAATGCCCAGAACGTGGTCGGCGACGCCGGGCGGATCCGTCAGAACGGCCTGTCGCTGGAACTTCAGCCAAGCGGCGAGTTCCAGAGCGTGCAGGACCTGGAGCGCCTGGTGGTCGGTCGTCCCGGCAATGGTGGCCTGATTCGTCTCGGCGATATCGCCTCGGTCAGCCGCGAGTACACCGAATCGCCGTCGCGCCTCTACCACACCGATGGTGAGACGGCGCTGTCGCTGGGCATCTCGTTCGCCTCTGGCGTCAATGTGGTCGAGGTCGGTGCGCTGGTCGACAAGCGTCTTGGCGAGCTTGAGTCGCGCATGCCGCTGGGCATGGAGCTGACCACGGTCTATCACCAGCCGCAGGTGGTGGATGAGGCGGTGTCCGGCTTCTTGATCAACCTGGCCGAGGCCGTCGGCATCGTGATTCTGGTGCTGCTGGTGTTCATGGGCGTCAAGAGCGGCGTGCTGATGGGGCTGGTGCTGTTGATCACCATTCTCGGCACCTTCGTGATGATGTCGATTCATGGCATCGAGCTGCAGAAGATCTCGCTGGGGGCCTTGATCATCGCGCTGGGCATGCTGGTGGACAACGCCATCGTGGTCACCGAGGGCATGTTGATCGGCCTCAAGCGCGGCAAGACCAAGCGTCAGGCCGCCTTCGAGGTCGTCAACCAGAACCGCATGCCGCTGCTGGGGGCCACGGTGATCGCGATCACCGCCTTCGCACCCATCGGTCTGTCGCCGGATGCCACCGGCGAGTTCGTCGGGTCATTGTTCTGGGTGCTGTGCTACTCGTTGCTGTTGAGCTGGATCACCGCCCTGACGCTGACACCGTTCTTCTTCGACATGTTCTTCCGCGAAGCGCGGGAGACGGCAGGCAGTGACACGGATGAGAATCAGGAGGAAGACCCCTATCGTGGCGTCATCTTCCGTGGCTTCCGCAGCCTGCTGAGCTGGGCGATTCGCCTGCGCTGGCTGACCCTGGGGGGCGCGGTGGCGTTGTTGGTGGCGGCCGTGATGAGCTTCGGGCAGGTCAAGAATGCCTTCTTCCCGGATGCCTCGACACCGCTGTTCTTCGTCGATGTCTGGATGCCGGAAGGCACCGATGTGCTGGCGACGGAAGCGCGCATCGCCGACCTTGAGCAGCAGGTGCTCAAGATGGACAAGGTCAATCATGTCACCAGCGTCACCGGCGGGGGCGCCCAGCGCTTCACGCTGACCTACTCGCCGGAAGACAGCTACGCAAGCTTCGGGCAGCTGATCGTCGAGACTCAGGACCGGGCCAGTCGCGAAGCGCGCATGGAGGAGGTGATACGCCTGGTGCGCGCCGAGTATCCTGAAGTCGAGTACAAGGTGCAGGCGTTGCAGGTCGGCCCCTCGGCCAAGGCGAGTCTCGAGGCGCGCCTCTACGGCGAAGACCCCGCAGTGCTGCGTCAGCTGGCGGGCAAGGTGCGTAGCGTCTTCGAGGAGGAGCCGCTGGCCGACAGCATCCGTCTGTCATGGCGCAATCGCGTCAATCGCATCGAGCCCGAATTCCTGGATGATCAGGCGCGGCGTGTCGGCGTGACGCGTGACTCGTTGCATCAGGCGCTGCTGATCAACAGCGACGGCGAGAGCGTCGGTGTCTATCGCGAAGGCTCCGAGCTGATCCCGATCCTGCTGCGCGGTGAAGAGCGTCAGCGCTTCGACCTCGACACCCTGGCGAGCCTCAACGTCTGGAGCGATGAGCAGGAGACCTACGTACCGGCGGGCTCGGTGATGGGGCCGCTCGAGACAGAGCTGCGCGACCCGCTGATCAAGCGTCGCGATCGTCAGCGCATGCTGGCGGTCTACGCCGAGCCGATGCCGCTGTCCGGTGAAACGGCCGCCAGCGTGCTGGGGCGTATCCGTCCCAAGATCGAGGCCATCGAGCTGCCCGAGGGCTACCACCTGGAGTGGGGCGGCGAGTACGAAACCTCATCCGAGGCTCAGGAGGCGCTGTTCTCCTCACTGCCGATGGGGCTGCTGGGCATGTTCGTGATCACGGTGCTGCTGTTCTCCAACCTGCGTCAGGCGCTGGCCATCTGGTCGATCGTGCCGCTGACGCTGATCGGTATCGTCAGTGGCCTGATCGTGTTCGGCGCGCCCTTTACCTTCATGGCGCTGCTCGGCACCTTGAGTCTGATCGGCATGGTGCTCAAGAACGCCATCGTGCTGGTGGAGGAGATCAACGTGCAGCTCGATGAGCAGGAGGATCGCTTCCAGGCGGTGGTGCAGGCGGCCGTCAGCCGTGTGCGACCGGTGTCGATGGCGGCCATCACTACCATGCTGGGCATGATTCCGCTGTTCCCGGATGCCTTCTTCTCGAGCATGGCGGTGGTGATCGTGTTCGGGCTGGGCGTGGCGACCCTGCTGACGCTGGTGGTGCTGCCGGTGGCGTACTGCGCCTTCTTCCGCATCCCGACCGGCAACAAGTCCATGAAGACATCCTGATGTGATGATAATGCGGTAATCTTGGTCTGCGCAGTCGCGGCCACCCACACCATGACGCCCGATGACAGTGCCTTTGTCATCGGGCGTCATGGTGTGGTTCGTGCTCGCTATCCTGCGTGAGGGGCATCGCCGCAAGCCCCTTTCCGTTACACTATGCGCCGCCGGTTGCGAGTTGCCCGGTCGCAAGTGTTTCGTCAGTCGAATCCTATCGAGTCGTGAGGTGTGCCTTGGTCGAACCCCTGAGTGCCTGGTGGGGGCAACAGCTGGTGTTGTGCGGTTGGGGTTTCAGTGCAGCGCCGGAAACGGTGTGGACACCGGCCCAGGCGTGCGCGCGTCTGAAGGCCCAGGAAGTCCCGGATGCGGGCGAGTTGGGATGGCGTCTGCTGGAGGCCTTCCCCAATGACACCCCGGACCCGCTGCACCAGCTGGAGGCGTTGGAATTGCTGGCGCTGGCACGTACCGCCGGCTGGCTGTCAGAGGCGCGCACGCGAGCCTGGTTGATACGCCTGCTCACGGCGATCGGCGGGCGTTTCACCTCGCTGGATGACTGGCTCAAGGCCCTGGCCCATTCACGCAGCGATGCGGGCTGGACGCGAGGCGATGATGGCTTCTTCGAGGCCAGCCTCGCGCTGTCTCAGTTGGAGCACGAAGACGCCGGCGTCACCTGGCCGCGTCTGCAGGAGGCGCTGGAGGCACAGCCTCCGGTGGCGGTTACTGAGCTCTGGCCTCAGGGCGAGCGCGACCGGGTCTGGATGGCGCGCGCCATCTTCTCGCCGTGGCTCGGCGGTCAGACATTGACCACCGATGACAGCGGCCCGCACGAGGACGGTGCCAGCGGTTTTGACGCCGCGGCGCACTGGCCGGACGTCACGCGCTGGCTGGCCGAGACCTGGGCGATCATCGGGCGTGATGAGCTGATTCGACTGCTGCTGTGGCTGGCCTCGCAGGGGCATCGCTATGGCTGGGACATCGACAGCGCACGCCTGATGACGGCCAGCGACAGCGAGCGTGCCAAGTGGCTGGATGAGCTGGAAGCGGATGCGGCTCAGGAAGAGGCCGAACGCAAGTCGGAAGGGCGCAAGGGCGCCCCCGCGCATGCCTCCTCCAGCATCGACGTCGCCGATGGCGGGCTGGAAAAGCCCCCGTCACCGACGGCCTACGGCGAGCTGCTGCTGCAGTATCTCGATCGTGGCGAGCCGCTGGAATTCGCCGCCTGGGACTGGCTGCGCCTGGTCGATCTCGCCTTCGCCGGGCTATGTGCCGGCTGGCTGAGTCGTGAGGAGGGCGAGGACTTCGCCGCCCACGGCATCGACCTGCTGGTGCGTCGCTATGCCGACTGGCAGGGCGTGGCTCGCGCCTATCAGCGCGGTCGCAGCCTGTTTGAAGGTGTCGATCTGACCCGCGACACCGAGAGTGACTGGCGTCCGCTGATGGCGTCACCGCTGACGCCGCTGCGTTGCGAGCTGCATGCGCTGCTGCCTGCTGCCCAGCGTGAGCGCTGCCGCACGGCGATTCGCGCCTGGCGCAATGACAGCCGCCATTGGGTGCTGGCCATCGCCAGTATCCGCGAGCCGGACCTGCTCTATCGTCAGGGGCTTGTCGCCGAGGTCGATATGGCGCGCCGCGAAGAGGCACGCCAATATCTCAACGAGACGCTGGCGCTGGACACCCGCGATGGCGTGCAGGGCATGGCGCGCTTCTGGCTGCCGGCGCAGGCGCATCATCTCAACCAGCTGGCCGCCGATGCCGCGCGTGGTGCCTTGCCCGACCCCCAGACGCCCTTCGGGCGTGCCGATGCCGTCGAGCTGGAACGCCGTCAGCGGCTGGCCGTCTGTCATCGCTATCCCGCCAGTGTGGTGATGGCCGAGAAGTACGCCTTCTATCTGTTGATGGTGCAGGACAGCGGTGATTTCCCGGCCGATGAGCTGGCCCAGTGTGCCGAGCGTCTGCGCAGTGCCCTGTGCCGCTACTATCCGGACGCCATGCGTCTGCTGGAAGCCTGGGCGGTGTGGGAATCCGCGGTGCCGGAACTCGAGGATCATCCGCTGGTCAACGAGATCCGCTGGCATCTCGATGACCCCGGCAGCCTGTTCCATTGGCTCGACTGGCGCGCCAGCGACTGGCAGGAGCCGGGGTTGCGCCCGAGTCTGGATCGCTTCACGGCGCTGGCGCTGAGCGGTCCGCTCAATACGCCGTGCTGGGGCGAGCCGATGGTCGAGTACGGGCGGGGCGTCGAGGAACTCAGCGGCTGGCTCGAAGGCCATTACGGCCTCGCCAATGCCGAGGCACTCAAGGGCTTCCTCGACTTCCTGCGCGATGCCGGTGATCGGGACGAATACCAGATCAATTACGGCCCCTACACCCTCAATCGCGCCCGCCTCGACAATGAGATCGACGTGCTGGAAAGCGCCGAACGCGGCGATGATGAGCAGGTGCATCTGGACCGTCTGCGTCGCGTCAGGGACAACGAGGCGCGTTGCAACGAGCTGGACATGGCGGCGTGGGACATCGCCCAGATGGTGGATCTCGCGATTGCCGGGCGACAGCTGGGCTGGCTGGACGATGTGACCTTCACCGCCTATCTGGACAGCGCCTATGCGATGGCGCGTGACCACTACGGCAGCTGGAAGGAATATGCCCGTGGGCTGTTCGCCGGCTATGCCTTCTTCATGGGCGACACCGACCAGCGTGACAGCTTCCTGCGCGGCTTCCGCGATGCGCTCATCCAGTGGTTGACGGCGGCGCCACCGCTGGCCGGTGCCTGGTCAAGTCTCGATTTCCCGGGCGCGCGCCCGGGGCATTGGCCGGCGTTGCATCTGGATGTGCTGAGCGGAGACGCCCGCACGTTGCACTGAGCGGGATTCAAATCAGGTTGGGCGAGCGGCAGAGGGCACTTTCTCTGATGCTTTGGTCTAACTTGTGCGGCAATGGCATACGGTTTGCGGAAACATGAACTACTATCCTGCGAACGACTCGAGTTTGTCATCTGACTGTCGTCATCGTGTTGCAAGGTGTGCTGCCTGATCCGGCCCACCTTGTCAGATAGTCGCCGTGTTATCCCTGATCGATCAACGATCATCGTCATGCATCAATGGTTATCGCCGTCCGCAAGCGCTGCTCACCTTCACCCTTCCAGCGCCGGGCCCACGACGAGGAATGCTGGATGCGCCACGCGTTATTATGCTGTTTTCTGATCCTGCCACTGGGTGTGGCAGGCTGTGCCAGTCACTCAACACCGTCCAATGATGTGGCCTACTACGATGTGGACCTGCCGGAACTGCCGAAGCTCAAGCGCTATCGCCAGTCCGCGTCCCAGCCGGCCGCCGAGTCGCAGGACTTCGCCATGTCAGGGCCGAGCATCCGCGATGTCCTGCTGGAAGAGCATGACCGCTGGGCCGGGACGCCCTATCGTCTGGGGGGAACCAACACCCGCGGCATCGATTGCTCCGCCCTGATGCAGCATGTCTTCAGTGATGGCTTCGGCATCGATCTGCCGCGTACCACTACCGACCAGGTGAAGCGTGGCAAGCGCATCGACAAGTCGCAGCTCAAGCCGGGTGATCTGGTCTTCTTCCGTCCCTCGCGTCGCTACAACCACGTGGGTGTCTACGTCGGCAACGGCTACTTCCTGCATGCCTCCACCTCGCGTGGCGTGAAGCTGTCGCGGCTCGACAACGTCTACTGGTCCCAGCACTACTGGCAGTCGCGTCGCCCGATGCCCTACGAGGCCATGCAGATGAAGCTGGCCATGCGCAGCCAGTGAGCCGATCACGCGTCGCACTGAAACAGACAAGCGCTGACACAGACAAGCCCTTGAATAGACAAGCCCTTGAAGAGACAAGTACCTCCCCCGACAACACCCGGCCCTGGCCGGGTGTTGTCGTTTGTGAGCCCGGGAAAATGTCAGCCACTGTTCAGGAAGGGGGCTTCAGCGCAGTGCTGTCGGCCTGATCATCAGCGCTCAAGGCGTCCGGGGTGGGCCTCCCGGCCGCCGAGTGTTCAATGACGAAATCGACCAGCGCCTGCTCGGCGCGTGACAGGCCGCGCTCGCGGCGCCAGGCGAGTGACAGCTCAAGCCAGGCGGGCTCATCGAAGGAGACGGCGGTCAGGTTGTTCTCTTCACGGTCGTCCTCGACCACACGCTTGAGGAAGGTGGTGATCCCGAAGCCGCGCGCGACGATCGCCTTGTTGAGGGCGATCAGGTTCGATTCGAAGGCGATGCTCGGCGCGAGACCATGCTGGCTGGCCAGGCGCTCGATGAAGTCGCGATGGAAGTAGCCGCGCTTGAAGACCACCAGCTCCTCGGCGAAGAACTCCTCGACGCTGATCTGCGTGCGGGCGGCCAGCGGATGATCGTTCGCCAGGCAGACCACCATTTCCTCGCTCAGGAAGTGGCGTCGAATCAGGCCGTGGGTGTCGGTGCCGAGCTGATCCTCGACGATGACGCCCAGGTCCAGCTCGGCATTGTCGATCATCCGGCGCAGGCTCAGGGTGCCGCCCTCGATCACGCTGAGCTTGATGTCGGGATAGCGCGCCTTGAATGCCATCAACAGCGGCGGGAAGTAGTAGGAGCCGAGCATCGAGGAGACGCCGATGCGCACCTCGCCCTTGACCAGCCCCTCGAGCTCCGCCATCGCCAGTGCCGCGCGCTGTGCCTGTTGCAGCAGGGGCCGGGCATGCTCGAGCAGCGTATCGCCGGCCGGTGTCAGGCGCAGACCGCGTGAGCCCCTGACCAGCAGTTGCGTACCCAGTCGGCTTTCGAGCCCGGCGATCGACTGGCTGACCGCTGACTGGGCCAGGCTGAGGGTCTGAGCGGCTGTGGTGAAGCTCTGTTGCTCGACGACACTGACGAATATCTCCAGTGCACGCAGATCGAAGGGCAGTTTCATCGCGGAGTCCTGTTGATCGCGAGGTTCTTTTCAGCGCGGAGTCCTTTATCTGCGCAGCTTCCTTCTCAGCGCAGTTTGCGACATCCCTGTGTCGCCGTTGTCATCAGCTTTGCTGATGGCCAGCATCATGTCGAGCTATTTTACTGATGCGGGCGCGCGGCGCAGACTGGCGCCATCCCCATGCTTGATTGAGTGCAGGTACCTGATGGCTTCATCGCTTTCCGCGTCTTCTTCCCCCGATTCCGCCAGTTCGATCTCCGCCACACAGGCAGAGCTGCCCGAGCCGCTCAAGGCGCGCGGGCGTGACTGGCGGCGCATGACTCAGGCGCTGTGTCTGGGCTCCTTCGTGGTCTTCATCAACCTCTATCTGGTGCAACCGCTGCTGCCGCTGCTGGCGACGGATCTGGGCCTGAGCTCGCTACAGGCGAGTCTGTCCCTGTCGGTGAGCACCCTGACGTTGGCTATGGCACTGCTGGTGTTCGGCCCGCTGTCCGATGCGCTGGGGCGGCGGCGTATCCTGCTGTGGACCCTGGCCGGCGGGGTGGCCTGTTCAGGGCTGGCACTGTTCGCCGAGGGCTTCTGGTCGCTGCTGGCGGTGCGCGCGCTGCAGGGCTTTCTGCTCGGCGGCCTGCCGGCGGTGGCAGTGGCGTACATGAGTGATGAAATGGAGCAACCCGCCTTGATGGTGGCGGTGGGGCTCTACATCAGTGCCAATTCGCTGGGCGGCATCTCGGGGCGGGTCGCGGGGGGCGTGATCGCGGAGCACTGGGGCTGGCAGGCCAGCTTCGCCGCCATCGGCGGCGTCAGCCTGCTGGTGCTGGGGGCGTTATGGCAGCTGCTGCCGCGCCAGAGACGCTTCGTCGCCCAGCCGCTCAAGCTGAGCAGCATGCTGGCAGGTCTGGGTCGCCATCTGCGCAACCCTCGTCTGTGGCCGGTGTTCCTGCTCGGCGGGCTGAATTTCTTCATCTTCGTCAACCTCTACAGCTACATGACCTTCCGGCTGAGCGAGGCGCCCTGGTCGCTCAGCAGTCAATGGCTGGGGCTGTTGTTCCTGACCTATCTGGCGGGCACCTTCGGCGCCTCCCAGTCTGGCCGGCTGGCACGGCGTCTGGTACCGGGAGGTGCGGCTGAGAACGGTGAGGCCGCGCTGGCGATCGCTCAGCGACGCGGTCAGGCGCTGACCATGATGCTGGGCACCGGCATCGTGATGCTCGGCACGCTGCTGACGCTGAGTCACTCGCTGATCGGCATGTTGATCGGCCTGAGCCTGAATGCCTTCGGCTTCTTCCTCGCGCATGCTACAGCTTCGGCCTGGGTCGGACGCAATGCCGAAGGCGCGCGGGCCAGTGCCAGTGCGCTGTATCTGACCGCCTACTATCTGGGCGCGAGTCTCGGCGGCTTCTGGCTGGAACCCTTCTGGCAGGCTGCCGGCTGGCCCGGGGTGGTGGCGGCCAGCGTACTGGTGCTGGCGGTGACCTTCTCGCTGGCGATCCTGTGCTGGCGCCGGGCCACCACGCAGTATTGAGCCTGAGAGCAGGGCTGATGGAAGATCAGAGAGCAGGTCAGGCCGCAGAATAGAGAGCAGAGCACGCAAATCAGAGCATGCAAACGACAACGGCTCGCCAGATGGCGAGCCGTTGTCGTTCAGAGGGCCTGGAGGGCGGAATCAGTGTGCGGGCGCGTCGTCACCCCAGATCTCCTCCAGACGATCATCGCGGCCACAGCCGGCGCGGTAGAAGCGATAGCGCACCGGGTTCTTCTTGTAGAAGTCCTGATGGTAGTCCTCGGCCGCATACCAGGGCCCTGCCGCCTCGATCTCGGTGGCGATGCCTTCGGGGAACCTGTCCTTCAGCGCATCGCGACTGGCTTCGGCGGCGTCACGCTGGGCCTCATCGAGGGGATAGATGCCGCTGCGGTACTGGGTGCCGGCATCACAGAACTGGCGGTCTACCGCGACCGGGTCGATGTTGTGCCAGAAGACATCCAGCAGGGTGTCGTAGCTGACCTTATCCGGCTCGTAGACCACCTTGACCGCTTCGGTGTGCCCGGTGCCGCCCGCGGAGACCTGCTTGTAGGTCGGGTTGTCCTGTTCGCCGGCGGTATAGCCGGAGGTGGTCGAGATCACACCCTCAAGCTTGTCGAAGGGGCCTTCCATGCACCAGAAGCAACCACCGGCGAAGATGGCGACTTCCTGGCCCTGAGCGACCCCCTCGGCGACGCCCTTGGGCGCGGTCTGCGGGTCGAAGGCATGGGCGTGGCCGGCAAGCAGCAGGCCGCCGAGGAGGCTTGCCAGTGGCGTGAGACGTCTGAGCGCAGGGAAGGGGATTCGCGTGTATCGGGTCATGGTGTCTCCGGGAAAGGCGTCATTCCTTCGAGATGAGTACACGGAAATCTCCATGTCTCGGTGAGCCGTGAGGTGACTGGCGCTGTTGAGTCCTCACTGCCTGTATCAGGTTTCTACGCGCATAAACGTGGGATGGATGCGAACATGCAGAATGAAACGTTACCGTTGTCGTGATCAAGCCACTGCCATTCACTCCGCTACGCGAATCAGTGCATCCAGTCAGCGACATGCCTCGTAAGGACACGGTACATCCCAATGACATGCCCATGACGGCAGGAATCGAAAAGGAAATCGCCAGTGAATAAACGCAAGTTACTGCTTCTGGGCGCCATCGTCGCTGCCATCGTGGTCTTCTTTGCCAGCGGGGCACAGGATTACTTCACTCTGCAGAGCCTCAAGGCCAGCCAGTCCGAATTCCAGGCGTTGTTCGCGGAATCACCCTACAAGGTCGCGGGCACCTTCTTCGTCGTCTACGTGGCGATGGCGGCACTCTCGCTGCCCGGTGCAGCACTGCTGACGCTGCTGGGTGGCGCGCTGTTCGGCTTCGGCTGGGGGCTGCTGCTGATCTCCTTCGCCAGCACCATCGGTGCCACGCTGGCCTTCCTGATTTCCCGCACTCTGCTGCGCGAGAGCATCGAGAAGCGCTTCCGCCGTCAGCTGGAATCTCTCAACCGCGGTGTCGAGCGCGAAGGTGGCTTCTATCTGTTCACGCTGCGCCTGGTGCCGGTCTTCCCGTTCTTCATCGTCAATCTGGTGATGGGCCTGACCCGCATGCGTGTGGTCACCTTCTACGTGGCAAGCCAGTTGGGCATGCTGGCGGGCACCGCCATCTACGTGAACGCCGGGCGTGAGCTGGGCCAGCTGGAATCCCTGTCCGGCATCCTGTCGCCGGGACTGATCGCCTCCTTCATCGCGCTGGGCCTCTTCCCGCTGATCGCCAAGAAGATCGTCGGCGTGCTGCGCAAGCGCAAGCAGCAGGCGGGCTTCACCAAGCCGAAGACCTTCGACTACGACATGGTCGTCATCGGTGCCGGTTCCGCCGGCCTTGTCACCAGCTATATCGCCTCCGCCGTCAATGCGCGTGTCGCGCTGATCGAGCGGCACAAGATGGGCGGCGACTGCCTCAATACCGGCTGCGTGCCCTCCAAGGCGTTGATTCGTGCCGGACGTGCGGCCCATGAGATCCGTCAGTCCGCACGCTTCGGGATCACCGCCAACGAGCCGGAAATTGATTTCGCCAAGGTGATGGGCCATGTGCATGACGTGGTCGAAAGCGTCGAGCCGCATGACAGCATCGAACGTTATGAAGGCCTCGGCGTGGAAGTGCATACCGGCAGTGCCATGCTCAAGACGCCCTGGGAAGTGGAAGTCGATGGCCGCGTGCTGACCACGCGCAACGTGGTGATCGCTACCGGTGCCCGTCCGCGTGTGCCAGCTATCCCGGGTATGGAATTGATCACGCCGCTGACCTCAGAGAACCTGTGGGACCTCAAGGAACAGCCCAAGCGTCTGGTGGTGCTGGGTTCCGGCCCCATCGGCATGGAGCTGGGTCAGAGCTTCGCGCGTCTCGGCAGCCAGGTCTCCATCATCGAGGGTGCACCCCGTGTGATGCCTCGTGAAGACGAAGAAGTCAGCGCGCTGATGCATGAACAGCTCTCGGGTGAAGGTGTCGATCTGCGAGTGAACTCCAAGGCGACTCGCATTGAGGTGCTGACCGGCAAGGACGGCGAGCCGATGCGCAACATCGTGGTCGAATCACCGGAGGGCGAAGAGAGCTGGATCGAATTTGACGAGCTGCTGGTGGCCATCGGCCGCGAAGCCAACGTCGAAGGCTTCGGTCTGGAAGAGCTGGGCATCGCGGTCTCCGAGCGCGGCACCATCGATGTCTCCGAGTCGCTGCAGACCCTGCAGCCGAATATCTGGGCGTGTGGCGATGTGGCTGGTCCGTACCAGTTCACCCATGCCGCCGGTCACCAGGCGTGGCACGCGGCGGTCAACGCGCTGTTCGGTGGCCTGAAGACCTTCAAGGTCGACTACCGTATCATGCCGATGGTCACCTACACCGAGCCGGAAGTGGCACGTGTCGGCCTCAACGAGACCGAAGCCAAGGCCCAGGGTTACGAGTACGAAGTCACCCATTACGCGATGGGCGAGAGCGATCGCGCGCTGGCCGAGCGGGCCACCGAAGGCTTCGTCAAGGTGCTCACCGAGAAGGGGCGTGATCGCATCCTCGGCGTGACGCTGGTCGGTGCCTCGGCAGGGGAGTGGCTGGCCGAATTCACCATGGCGATGAAGCATGGCATCGGTCTTAACAAGATCCTGTCCACCATCCATCCGTATCCGACACTGTCCGAGGCCAACAAGGCCGCGGCGGGCATGTGGAAGAATGCCCACAAGCCGGAAGGCGTGCTCAAGGTGCTGGACCGTTACTTCACCTGGCGCCGCAACGGCCGCTTCGAGCCGACCAAGACCCTCAAGGCAAACACTGCCGAGCGGACCGTGGCTGTCGAAAAACAGTAATTGCTGATTCATGCCGCGGGCCTGCAGGTGCAGGGTCGCGGCATTTTTCCATCAGGAGAAGCCCTTCATGAAGACGAATCATCTGGCGGGTCGCCGTCGTGCCCTGGCGCTGATGGGCGACTCGCTGGTCTTGCTGGCCGGCGTCACTGCCAGTCCCTGGGCCGCTTCTCTGGCGTATGCCGCCGACGCGCAGGCCGGGCGCCCGGCCCCTGAGCTCGCCTCGCTCGAGTGGCAGGTGATCGCCGAACGTGCACGCGGTCAACGTATCGACTTTCATGCCTGGGGCGGCAGTGAGGCGACCAACGCCTATCTGCGCGCCCAGGCCGAGACGGCGGCGCGGCATGGTATCGAGGTGCGCCACGTCAAGATCGCCGATACCGCCGAGAGCGTCTCGACCCTGCTGGCCGAGAAGGCGGCCGGGCGCCGCGACGGCAGCATCGATGTGATCTGGATCAACGGCGAGAACTTCCGTGCGCTCAAGCAGGCCGAGCTGGTGTGGGGGCCCTTCGTCGAGCGTCTGCCCAACAGTGACTATCTGCTCGAGGAGATCGGTGCGCGCGATTTCGGACTCGCCACCGATGGTCTGGAGGCGCCCTGGGGGCGTGCGCAGCTGATCTTCATGTACGACACCGCGCTGCTGGAATCGCCGCCGCGCTCGATGCAGGCGTTGCTGGAGGTGGCCAGAGAGCATCCCGGGCGCGTGACCTATCCACAGCCGCCCAGCTTCCACGGCACCACCTTCCTCAAGCAGGCGTTGCTGGAGCTGATGCCCGTCGAGCAGCGCGAGGTGCTGGCATCTCCCGTGGGGAGTGATGCTCAGTTCGCTGAGGTGACCGCACCGCTGTGGGACTATCTCGATGCGCTGCATCCTTTGATGTGGGCGCAGGGCGAGCGTCAGCCAGCCGGTGCCGAAGAGCAGATGAAGTTGCTCGCCCAGCGCAGCGTGTGGATCGCGCTGACCTTCGTGCCCCAGGAAGTGGCCAATGCCCGTCAGGAAGGGCGGCTGCCACCGACCATCGAGCCGTATATCCATGACGGCGGCACTCTCGGCAATGTGCACTATCTGGCGATTCCGGCCAGTGCACCGCACAAGGCCGCAGCATTGGTGTGGATCAATCAGTTGATGTCCGCCGAGGCCCAGGCTGCCAAGGCCGATCCCTCACGCTGGGGCGATGACACGGTGCTGGATGTCGCCCGCCTGCCGCCGCAAGAACGCGCCGCCTTCGAGGCCTTGCCGCAGCTGCCCGGCAGCATGTCGCCCGAAGCGTTGGGCACACCGCTCAGCGAGCCACACCCGAGCTGGACCGACGCGTTGGAGGCCGAGTGGGCGCGACGCTATCGCAACTGACGCAATGGGTCGTTGATCGCTGGCGTGTCGCCCCCGCCACTGGTCATGCGCCGCTGACACCCGCCCGCGTGCTGCGCTGGGGCGTCTTGCTGTTGCTGCTCGGCCCTACGGCGCTGGGGCTGGCCGGGCTGGTCGCGCCGGCTTTCGGGCTGTGGCCGACGCTGGGCTTCGAGGAGGTCTCGGCGGTTGCCTGGCAACGCTGGTGGGCCTTGCCCGGGCTGGCGGAGGGCTTTCGACTGACGCTGGTCAGTGGCCTCGGCGGTACGCTGCTGGCGGTGCTGCTGACCATGGGGTGGGTCTCGGCGGCCGCCGGGACTCGTTTCGGCGAGCGCATGGAGCGCCTGCTGGCCCCGATACTGGCGATGCCGCATCTGGCGCTGGCGCTGGGGTTGCTGTGGCTGGCCGCCCCGAGTGGCGTGCTGATGCGCCTGCTGCTGGCGCCCTTCGAGGTGCTGGTACCGCCGCAGTATCCGCTGCCGGATGCCCATGGCATCTCGCTGGCGGTCGGTCTGGCGCTCAAGGAGGCGCCATTCTTGATGCTGATGGCGCAGACGGCGCTGTCACGCCTGCCGGTCACGGCGCAGCTTCAGGCAGGCCAGGCACTCGGCTACAGCATCCCTCAGCTGCGCTGGCGCATTCTGATGCCACAGGTGATGCGCGCCATCGCCTTGCCCATCGGCGCGGTGCTGGCCTACTCGCTGGCGGTGGTGGATGTGGCGCAGGTGCTGGGGCCGACGCGTACGCCGACGCTGGCGGTGCGCCTGATCGAGCTGTGGCGTGACAGTGACCCGACGGCGCGCCTGCCGGCGAGTGTCGGCGCCCTGATGCTGGCCCTGCTGGTGATCGGGATGATGGCGCTGGGCGCGGCGCTGGGACGTGCTCTGCTGACCTGGCATCGCGGCTGGGTACTGAGCCATCACCCGGCGCGCGCAAGCCGCCTGGCGCTGGCGAGCGAAGCCATATTCGGGCGTGTCGCGCGCGGAGTACTGGGCGTGGTCACGCTGATCTCACTGCTCGCCTTCGTGGTGATCGGCGTGCAATCGGTGGCCAGAAGCTGGTTCTTCCCTGCGCTGTTGCCGTCTCACTGGGGCTGGGAGAGTTGGCAACAGGCCCTCGCTGGCCTGGGGGATGCCTTCAGCAACAGCCTGTGGCTGGCACTGCTGGTGGCGACGCTGGCCGTCATTCTCAGCGTCGCGGTGTTCGAGCGTGAGCGGGAAAGTGGCCGTCTGCGCGGCTTCGTGGTCTGCCTCTATCTGCCATTGCTGCTGCCGCAGGCCAGCTTCCTGTTCGGTTTTCAGGTCGGCTGGTTGAGCCTGGGGGCCAGCCCCGGTTGGGCGGGAGTGGTGATCGGCCATCTGCTGTTCGCCCTGCCTTACGCCTGGCTGACGCTGGCCGGTCCCTGGGCACGCTTCGATACCCGACTCGAGCAGGCGGCACGCCTGCTGGGGCGTTCACGGCTCGAGGTGCTGATCGGTATCCGCCTGCGCCTGATGCTCAGGCCGCTGGCCATCAGCTGGGCAGTGGCCTTCGCGGTCAGTATCGCGCAGTACGTGCCGACGGTGGTGCTGGGCGCCGGGCGTGTCCCGACCCTGACCACCGAAACCCTGGCGCTGGCGACGGGAGCCGACCCGCGCCTGACCGCGGTGGCCGCCTGCCTGCAGGCCTGTCTGCCTCTGCTGGTCTACCTGCTGGCGCGTGCGGTACCTGCCGGGCGCTCGGTCTCGCCGACGCGCGGCTGAGCGCCTGTCAGGTGCTGAAATGACGATGACCTCAACGACTTCATGGGAGTAGATGCAACATGCTGGACAAGTGGACCTCACGCTGGGTACAGCCGCCTCTGAAACGTCTTGCGAAAAGTGCGGCGGCGCGCGGTCTGCATCCGGATCAGCTGACCCTCGCGGGCTTCGCCATCGGCATGCTGGCGTTGCCGTTGCTGGCTTATGGGCATTTCGGGCTCGCGCTGGTCGCGATCCTGATCAATCGAGTGGTGGACGGGCTGGATGGCGCGCTGGCGCGGCACGCTGGCCTGAGCTCCGATGCCGGTGGTTTCCTGGATATCTGTCTCGATTTCCTGTTCTACGCCGCCGTGGTGGTGGGCTTCGCCCTGGCAGACCCTGGTGCCAATGCGATGGCGGCGGTGGCATTGCTGTTCGCCTTCGTCGGCACGGGCTCGAGCTTTCTGGCCTTTGCCATCATGGCGGCCAAGCATCAGCTGGAGCGACCCAATTTCACGCGCAAGGCCTTCTATTATCTGGATGGCCTGACCGAGGGCACCGAGACCATCGCCTTCTTCGTGCTGGCCTGCCTGATGCCACAGCATTTCGCATTGTTGGCGTGGATATTCGCTGTGGCATGCATCCTGACCACGCTGACGCGCGTATGGGGAGGGTATGTCACCTTGCGAGCCCAGGATCAGAATGAGCATCACAGCATCGATCAAGAATGATGCGCTGCGAACCTGGCCTTGCTGATGATACGGCTCGTTACCTTTCTTACTCGCCTTGCTCAGGCGCCTCGGAGTCCTGCCAATGAAGATTGCTTCCCGTCAGTTGCCGTCATTCCTGCCCCTGTTCGCGGCAGTCGCCTCCAGCGGCCTGCTGGCGGCGCTAATGCCCTCGGTGGCCCACGCGGCTGACAAGTCCTTCTCGCCTGCGCAGATTCTTGCCTGGGGCGAGAAGACCTTCGAAGGCCAGACGGCCTATCGCGTGGTGGAGCGCGACGGCAGGCCTGCGCTTGAAGCACGTGCCCAGGGCCAGGCGTCCGCGCGCTATCTGGAGCAGGATATCTCGCTGGAAGAGACGCCCTATCTGAAATGGTGCTGGCAGGTGGATGGCATCTACCTGGGCGTGAACGAGAAGACCAAGGGCGGCGATGACTATCCGGCGCGTCTCTACGTGGTCAACAAGACCGGTATCCTGCCGTGGCAGGTCGAGGCCATCAATTACGTCTGGTCCAGCAACGAAGCCAAAGGCAGTCACTGGGACAATGCCTTCACGGATCGTGCCGTGCTGCTGGCGGTCGAATCCGGCGATGAGAAGGTGGGGCAGTGGGTGGCGGAGGTGCGTGATCTGCGTGCTGATTACGCGTCACTGTTTGGCAGCACGCCGAGTGAGATTGCCGGACTGGCGCTGATGGCTGACGGTGACAATGCCGGCGGTGATGCCACGGCGCTGTTTCGTGGCCTGAGCCTTTCCAGCGATGCCACGCCGCCCAGCTGCGGTGCCTGATCCGGAATCATGAGTGATCAGGGCTGTGAAGAGAGGGCTGAGCCAGTCTGACTAGCGCGCCAAGCCAGCCAGGCCGACACGAAGCCAGACACGAAAAAGCCCCGCGACTGATGACTCAGTCGCGGGGCTTTCGGTTCCGGCCTCCCACAGAGTGGGAGGCGCTCATCCGGGGCGATGCCTCAGATGAGGGAAGAGGCGGAGCTTAGTGCTCCACGCCGCCTTCGCCGTGAACGTGGCCGTGTTCCAGCTCTTCGGCAGAAGCTTCACGCACGTTGGTGATCTGCACGTCGAAGTTCAGGGTTTCGCCGGCCAGCGGGTGGTTGCCATCGACAGTGACAGTGTCGCCTTCGACCTTGGTGACGGTGACCATCAGCGGGCCGCCCTGGGTCTGCGCCTGGAACTGCATGCCAGCTTCGATGTCTTCGACACCCTGGAAGGCTTCACGCGGCACTTCCTGGACCAGGGCTTCCTGGACTTCGCCGTAACCTTCTTCCGGAGAGACGGCAACTTTCAGCTCGTCGCCGGAAGTCTTGCCGTCGAGTTCCTTCTCGAGGCCCGGGACGATGTTGCCAGCGCCGTGGATGTAGGCCAGCGGCTCGCGACCTTCGGAGCTATCCAGCACTTCCCCTTCGTTGTTGGTCAGGGTGTAGTGGAAGGATACGACGGCATTCTGGGCGATTTGCATGATGAGAGCCTTTCGATAGGTATATGAACGTCAATGGTAACGTGCCCCTGAGGTGACTGTCAGGGGGGAAACTGGAAAAAAGCCGCGTATCACGTGGCTCCTGGCCCGCTGATGACATTGCCAGAGAGGCAATCCAGCGCACGTTACCTTGTCTTGAAAGTATAGGTGACGCTCGCAGGCGTGCATTTCAACCCTGAGGCAGGGTTTTTTCTCACCCCCGACGCCATCGGTGAACAAAGGGGCAAAACGGTTGGATTATCAGGTGTCTGGCGGGGTTGCCCTGTCAGCGCACGGCGGCCTTGCTGCTGGCGGCCAGACAAGGTTGGGGCGATGGCTTGCGAGGGCCACAGGGTCTGGTTACTCTGCCTACTCGGATATTGCGGATTCTGACGCGCGGCCCGAGGTGGCCTCGCTCTGCACACTCTGTCCCGTCGCCTGACGGGAAATGACAACTCAGGCGCCATGCGACCCTATTTTTCAGGAGAGAATTTCGATGACCGTGACATTGATCTGGCTGGTGAGCTTCGCTGCGATCTTCATGCTGTGCTTGAACCGCTGGGAAGGCTCGCTGGGTGCCACCGTCAAGCGTGTCCTGCCGGAGGCTCTGAGCATCGATAGCGGTGACCGCTACGTCTGGGGCGTGGCCCTGGGTATCCTGGGTGCGACCTTCATCGTCAATCCCGTCTCCATGCTGATGGCATTGATCGTGCTGGCGCTGATCGTTCTGATCGGCGGCAAGCTGATCTGCTGGGGCATGAGCAAGGTCAAGATGCACTGATTCAACCAGCAGCAACCTTCCGGGAAGCATGACGTTTCCCGCAGACAGAAAGGCCGGGCTATCTGCCCGGCCTTTCTGTTTCTGCTCATCAGACTTTTCTCATCAGACCCTGCTCATCAGACCCTGCTCATCAGGCTCTGCTCATCCACCGCGTCTTGTCAGTGCCGCCTGCAGCTCAGCGCCGAGTCATAGCCAGGTCGAGAGCGTCAACGAGCCGAATTGATCGCTCTCCTGCTGCGTCTCGAATTCGTGGGTGCGCCACACGTTGACGAACGCCAGCTGCCAGCGTTGCCAGCTGAGTGCGAAGCCCAGCTGCAGGTCGCCGACCAGCGGACGACGGTCCACCGAGGCGCTGTCCTCGAAGCCATTGCCATCCAGCAGCATGTTGTAGGCCATCGCGCGGCCCTCGATATTGGCGAACAGGTACCAGGCGAAGTCGCCGTCGGGATGGAAGTACTGACGGCCGCCCTGGGCCGGCGCCACTGTCGGTATCCCGTAGCTGCGGGTCAGCCCCTGGCCGATGCGTACCCCGCCACCGACGCCCGCATAGGTATAGAGATTGCCCAGCGCCACGGAAGCCGAGGGGCCGTACTCCACTTCCAGCCCTGCGGCCCTGGCCGGCAGCCATAGCTGCGTCTGCCAGCCGGTGCTGATCACCGGCTCGTTGTGCAGCTGGTGATCCCAACCCTCCGGCTCATCACTGCCGGTCAGCTTGTGTACCGCCTTCTGAGCATCCTTGGCGCCCGAGGCCGGGCCGACGATGCCGAGATCCAGATTGAAGGTATCCACCCGTCTCCAGTCATCTCCCTCTTCACCGGCGAACAGCGAGACGCCACCGAACAGGTAGCCCGCGTAGGGGCGGTCATCCTGATCCGGTTGCTCTCGCTTGATGTCATTGGGGGTATAGATCTGCTGCCCGAAGCGGTAGGCCGTGGCGTCCAGTCGCGCCGCGCTGAAGCCCGGCACCCAGTCCGCGAATGAGCGTGACCAGTGCTGCTCTGGTGTCTTGAAGGTGTAGCTCAGCGCAAAGCCGTTGGTGTAATGGCCATCATCGCCGGAGGTGAGAATGTCGTTCTCGACCTTCAATGACAGCACGCCACCCTCGTCGTCGGCTGCCTCCACCATGGGTGCCAATGCCACCGCACCCAGCATGATCAATGCCATACCCAGGCGCCGGGTCGAGAAGGCCGGCGCCATCTGCGGGGCGTGGCTCAAGGCGGCGGTACCGCCAGGGTTCTCACTGACTGGACTGGGATAAGCGCGGGGAGCGTTTCTTGAAGATGACGTGACACAAGACAGCTTGCGGGTGCCTGGGCGAGAACCTGGCGGACGGGCAGTGACGGGACGCATCGCAACTCCTGGGACGGGTAGTTGTGTACAGAGTCAAGTTAGGCTGCAGGCGTATAACTTTGCACAAAAAATCCCGATTTCATAGCCTGTTAATCAATAGGCAATCTGCCTATCCCCACTGCGGCGAGCCGTGCCTGTGTGAGATCGAGGGAGGGGATGCGAAGCGAGGCGGTGGGGCGTGTGGGAGATGCAGGAGCGCGAGAGGAGCGAGAGAGGTGCGAGAGAGGCGAGAGAGGCGGGGATGCGTGAGCCAGGCGAGATGGGGGAGAGCGCGGCGGCGTTTCCCGCGCAGGGCTGCGACAGGCGCCGCTGAAGGGCGCAGAAACAAAGCGGCTGGCGCCCCGGCAAGGGAGTGCCAGCCGTCGAGAGACTCAGTAAGGCGCGACGCTCAGGTTGGCGCCATAGCCGACCAGGCGGACACGTTGGCCAACCGAGAAGGCGGTGTCGGCTTTCTGGACGACGATGAGGCTGTCTCCGGCATCGCGGCGGACTTCAATCTCGTAGGCGTCGATCTGGTCGACATTGTCAGCGATCGACTTGCCGGCCACGCTGCCGCCGATGGCACCCGCGGCGGTGGCGATCGCACGACCGGAGCCGCCGCCGATCTGGCTGCCGAGCAGGCCGCCGACGACCGCGCCACCCAGGCCACCGAGCACGCCGCTGCCTTCATCCTGTGCCTGGATCTGCACCGGGCGCAGCGAGGTGATGGTGCCGTAGCTGACGGACTGTGCGCGCTTGGCCTGATCGCCGGTGTAGACGTTGCCGGAATAGATGTCGCTGTTCGCGCAGCCGCCAAGCGTCAGCACGCCGAGTGCGATCACGGGCAGCCAGCGGCGTGCGCCAGTCGATCGTTTGTGAGTCAGTGAGAGTGTCATGGTGTGTCTCCTCGCATGATGCGGTGCAGCTTGAGGTTGTGATGGAGAATGCTGAGTGCTGAGAGAGCAAGGCTCAGGTAGGCGATCACTTCCTTGGGCCGCCAGCAGGTTCTTGTCACGACGGGCGTGCGAGAACACTGTTTCTTAACATTATAGACCACGTCGACCATGACGGGTTCCCGACCTGAAACGCTGAGGTGACGCAACTTCTGCACTTCCCTGTCGCGTGAGTGCTACCACGTGAGTACCGACCACGTGAGTTCCGACCACGTGAGTACCGGTGCATGAGTGCTGCCACGCAAGCATTTCCGCGTGAGCACTTCTGTATGAGCACTTATGCATGAGCCATGCCGCGTGAATGTCAGCGCAGGGGCGTTCGTTGCTGATGGTGGACATTCGCAGCGGGCATTCATGGCGCCAAGGCACGAAAAAGCCCGCGTGAGCGGGCTTCGGTCAATCTGCGGGTGGCACCTCGCGCAATCCTGTCATTGCGAGGTGCCATACCGCGATATCAGCGGTCTAGAACTGGTCTTCTTCCGTGGAGCCCGTCAGTGCGGTGACGGAGGAGTTGCCGCCCTGAATGACGTTGGTCATGTCATCGAAGTAACCGGTGCCGACTTCCTGCTGGTGCGCCACGAAGGTGTAGCCCTTCTCGGCTGCGGCGAATTCGGCTTCCTGCACCTTCTCGACGTAGTGCTTCATGCCTTCACCCTGCGCATAGTCGTAGGCAAGATCGAACATGTTGAACCACATGTTGTGGATACCGGCCAGGGTGATGAACTGGTACTTGTAGCCCATGTCCGACAGTTCCTGCTGGAACTTGGCGATGGTGGCGTCGTCGAGGTTCTTCTTCCAGTTGAAGGAAGGCGAGCAGTTGTAGGCCAGCAGCTGGTCCGGGTATTCCTTCTTGATCGCTTCGGCGAAGCGGCGCGCCTCCTCGAGGTCCGGCTTGGCGGTTTCACACCAGATCAGGTCGGAGTAGGGCGCGTAGGCCAGGCCGCGGGCAATGGCTTGATCCAGACCGGCCTTGACGCGATAGAAGCCTTCGTCGGAGCGCTCACCGGTCAGGAACGGCTTGTCGTAGTCGTCGACATCCGAGGTGATCAGGTCAGCGGCGTTGGCATCGGTACGCGCGATGACCAGGGTCGGGACACCCGCCACGTCGGCAGCCAGGCGAGCGGCCACCAGCTTCTGCACCGCATCCTGGGTCGGCACCAGTACCTTGCCGCCCATGTGGCCACACTTCTTGACCGAGGCCAGCTGGTCCTCGAAGTGCACGCCGGAGGCGCCCGCACGGATCATGGCGGTCATCAGCTCGTAGCCGTTGAGCACGCCACCGAAACCGGCCTCGGCATCCGCCACGATAGGCGCGAAGTAATCGACGAAGCCGGCATCGCCCGGATTGGCCCCTTTCTGCCACTGGATCTGGTCGGCGCGGCGGAAGGTGTTGTTGATGCGCTTGACCACGGTCGGCACGGAATCCACCGGATAGAGCGACTGATCCGGGTACATGGCTTCACTGGTGTTGTTGTCGGCAGCGACCTGCCAACCGGACAGGTAGATGGCCTCGATACCGGCCTTCACCTGTTGCATGGCCTGGCCACCGGTCAGGGCGCCCAGACAGTTGACGTAGCCCTTCCTGGCATCACCATTGACCAGTTTCCAGAGCTTCTCGGCACCGCGGGTCGCCAGGGTATTGGCTTCCGGAACGGAACCGCGCAGGCGCACCACATCCTCGGCGGAATAGGGGCGAGTGACCCCTTTCCAGCGCGGATTCTCGGCCCAGTCCTTTTCGAGCGCGGCAATCTGATCGGCACGTGTGTGACTCATGGTGGCATCTCCTGATGGCTTCGTCGTCGGGGCTCAGCCCCTGGCGTGTTGTCTGTGTCTTGTGTCTGTTCACTTGTCTTTCGTCTGGCGGTCGACGCGAGAGCGACGCGTGAAATGGGAGTGTCGGTGCTCTGCGTCTTGAGTTGCTGCATGACAGTTTGTTGTTGTTATTGATCTTTCAGGCGTTACCAGTGGAGTCACGCCGTGCGACAGAAGGCGTCGTCGGTGGCGTTGTCGAGCTCCGCTGGCTCAGCAAGTCTGAAGCGAGCCTTGATCACGCCAAGGCAGGCAGTTTCCAGGCCGGGTGCCGCTGTCAGCGTGATGCTGTCCAACCAGGGCATCAGGAAGTACAGGCTGGCTTCCAGCGTGGGTAACGTGCAGTGGCTGAGGGTGAGGGCGATGCGCGGTGGCCTGCCGTCCGGCGCGCGCAGCCGTGAGATCAGCTCTCCCCAGCACAGCGCTTCGCGCACGCTGCTGATCTGGGCAATGGCCAGCACCGAATGACGTTCGCCGCGATGCCGCGCGGCGGCCAGTGTCCAGAGGGCCCGGGGGAGCGGGCGGTTGCCCAGCTGCATCCCCGTCACGTCATCGGTGAGGCCGGCAAGCGCCAGCTGGTCAGGCGCGTCCTGCGTCTCGGTAGCTGTTGCCGGCTGCGCATTGCACTTCAGCTGCCAGCCGCTGCCCTGTGAGCGCAGTTGCCACTGCTCGCCGGGAAGTTGCCAGCGCTGGTCGCGACTCAGATGGCAGATCGTCTGCGCCTGTGCCGCCACCGACTCCGCTGTCTGCGGTGGTAGCAGGTCCTTGAGGGGACGTGCCAGCTTGAGAATCCGCGTGCGGATCTCGGCGTTGTGCCATTGCTCGGCCAGAGCGGCATCCTCAGGCTGCCCGAGTACCTGGTCACCTCTACCGCCCATCAGGGTGGTCTGCGTTCGTGAGTCTGAGGTGAGCATGGGCGAATCTCCTGAAGGCGGTGCCGGATCGGGCAGCGTGTCATGTCGCAGTGCAGCGTAAATGACCTGATCTCTAGCATCGCTCCGAAATTGAGTGCTGTCTTTCATTCCTTGGTCGCATTAAAACGATCGTTTTATTTCAGTTTCAACGTTGTGAAATTTCTGCTGGCAAACGGTCGTTTTAATATTTCTCAATGACGTCATGATGCCAGTATCCATGGGCCTTGGGGAATGATGACTTGGTCAAGGAGCAGGTTGTAGCCAGACTACAAGAAACTTCAAGGCACAAAAAAACCGGCCCCAAATGGGGCCGGTTTTGTAAGGCGGACGCTAAAATTCAGTTCAGAATCAAGCGCATGCTGCGGTGCGGTATGCCGGCATCGAGAAACTCGTCGCCGTAAGCCGTGAAGCCGAGGCGTTGATAGAATTCCAGCGCATGGGTCTGGGCATCCAGTAGCACTTCAGCATGACCAGCCTGGCGCGCAGCATGGATGACCGCTTCCATCAGGCGTTGGCCAAGCCCCAGTCCGCGCGCTTCGGAGAGGATGGCGACGCGGCCGACATGGCCGTCCGGCAACAGACGGGCCGTGCCGACGGTGCGGCCATCCAGATGCACGAGGAAGTGTTCGCAGGCGTCATCGCGCCCGTCCCACTCCTCCTCCTGTGGCACCTGCTGTTCTTCGATGAACACGACGCGGCGGATCTCGCTGGCCTCGTTGCCCAACGTCTGCCAGTCGCCCCGTTCCAGACTGATCATGGCGTCACTCATTCTTCATCGTCCTCTTCGTCCTGAAGGTCACATTCCAGTATCAGGCTGCCGCGGTTGATCAGCGCCGTCAGCAGGCTGACCACGGCACTGCGATCAAGGTCTGCCGTGGTGTAGTCGAGCAACACCGCGGTAAGGCGCTGATCGGAGGCCAGCGCTTCCGCCAGCGGCTGAGGGGCCAGGATGCCATCGCCATCGACGAACAGCGTGCTGGTGCCATTCTCGCCGTGACGGAAGGCGAAGCGTGAGCCTAGGGAGCGCACCAGTACGCCTTCGTCTTCCAGATACTCGACCAGCTCATGCGTCTTGAGGGCCGGTTCGCGGGCGGCGAGCTGCTCCAGATACTTGGGCTGGGTCATGTAGCGACCGAACCACTGCGCCAGCTGGGTCGGGTTGTCCAGCGTGCTGAGCAGCAATTCACGCACGCGCTCGAGCGAGGCGTCGTCCAGCTCGCCGGCATTGGCGACCGGTGCCATGCCCTGGTCACGGTAGCGCAGCGATTCCGGCAGGCTGGCACCCAGATAGTCGGCGTAGGAGGTGACGACTTCATCGGCGGAAGGCGCACGGAAGCCGACGGAGATGGTCATGCAGTCATCGGACTGGCTGACACCGTGGTGCGCCAGGCGCGGCGGCACGTAGAGCATGTCGCCGGGTTCCAGCACCCAGTCCTCGCCCGGAGTGACCTCGAAGTGCTTGAGGATGCGCAGGTCGATGCCATCGATGATCTCGGCGTCGTCACCGTGCATGCCGCCCAGCTGCCAATGACGCTGGCCCTGGGCCTGCAGCAGGAAGACATCGTAGTTGTCCAGGTGCGGGCCGACGCTGCCGCCGGTCGGCGCGTAGCTGATCATGATGTCATCGAGACGCCAGCGCGGCAGGAAGGTGAAGGGCTCGAACAGCGCGGCGACGTCGGGGACGTAATGATCCACCGCCTGCACCAGCAGGCTCCACTGGCTGTCGTCCTTGGCGTCGAGACGCGCGAAGGTCGCTTCATCGAAGGGGCCGTGGCTGACCTGCCAGGCCTTGTCCGGGCCGTTTTCCTCGACCAGACGGGCTTCGATGCCATCTTCACAGGCCAGACCGGCCAGTTCATCGGCTTCCAGCGGCGTCTCGAAGTCTGCGAAGGCCCCGCGGATCAGCAGCGGCTTCTGCTGCCAGTAATCGCGCAGGAATTCACGGATGCTCAGGCCGCCCAACAGTGCCAGTGGCGTGTCGGTGTCGCGGGGGGCGGGGGATGTGCTCATGCAGAACCTCTCGAACGCGAACGGCAGCCTGTCAGGGGGCGGCGGTCTCGCGATGACGTCGTTGAAGCCGTGTTGCCGGATGGCAGACGGCGATGCGTTCCATGCCGAGCCTTGAGAGCGTGGCATGTCGTGCCCACTGACGGAGAGCGTCAGTGGTCGTGAATCCAGTGTTTTGTCGTTCAGCGTGCTGCGTAATGCGCAATGCATGACGCCGGAGCAGAGGCCCCGGCGTCTTGAGACTTGCAGTGACCTGCGCCGCTTAGAGCGCCTTGGCCTGTGCAATGGCGTTGCCGATGTAGCTGGCCGGGCTCAGTGCCTTCAGCTCGGTCTTGACGTCTTCCGGCAGTTCCAGCGTCTCGATGAAGGCGGCGAAACCGGCCTGGTCGATACGCTTGCCACGGGTCAGCTCCTTGAGCTTCTCGTAGGGCTTCTCGATGCCGTAACGACGCATGACGGTCTGGATCGGCTCGGCCAGCACTTCCCAGCTGTTGTCCAGGTCGGCGTTCAGGCGCTCCGGGTTGGCTTCCAGCTTGCTGATGCCTTTCAGGGTCGCCTGATAGGCGATCAGCCCCTGCGCCAGGCCGGTGCCCAGGTTGCGCAGCACGGTGGAGTCGGTCAGGTCACGCTGCCAGCGGGAGATCGGCAGCTTCTGTGCCAGATGGCCCAGCACGGCGTTGGCGATGCCCAGGTTGCCTTCGGAGTTCTCGAAGTCGATCGGGTTGACCTTGTGCGGCATGGTGGAAGAGCCGATCTCGCCGGCCACGGTACGCTGCTTGAAGTAACCCAGCGAGATGTAGCCCCAGACGTCACGATCGAAGTCGATCAGGATGGTGTTGAAGCGGCAGATGGCATCGAACAGCTCGGCGATGTAGTCGTGCGGCTCGATCTGGGTGGTGTACGGGTTGAAGGTCAGCCCGAGGCTCTCGACGAAGGTTTCGGCGTTGGCCGCCCAGTCGATGGCCGGATAGGTGGTCAGGTGGGCGTTGTAGTTGCCCACGGCACCGTTGATCTTGCCGAGCATCTCGATGCGTTCGATCTGCGCCAGCTGACGACGCAGACGCGCGGCGACGTTGGCCATTTCCTTGCCGAGGGTGGTCGGGCTGGCCGTCTGGCCGTGGGTGCGCGACAGCATCGGCTGTTCGGCGTGCAGGTGGGCCAGCGCGACGATCGCTTCGGTCACTTCACGCATCTGCGGCAGCAGCACGTTGTCCAGGCCGCCACGCAGCATCAGGGCGTGAGACAGGTTGTTGATGTCTTCACTGGTGCAGGCGAAGTGGATGAACTCGGTGACGGCGTTGAGTTCGGCGTTGCCCTCGACCTTTTCCTTCAGGAAGTACTCGACCGCCTTCACGTCGTGGTTGGTGGTGCGTTCGATGTCCTTGATGCGCTGGGCATCCTCGACACTGAATTCACTGACGATGCTATCCAGCACGGCGTTGGCATCCGCGGAGAAGGCCGGCACTTCAGCGATCTCGGCGTGGGCGGCCAGGCGTTGCAACCAGCGCACCTCGACGATGACGCGGGCACGGATCAGGCCGAATTCACTGAAGTGCTCGCGCAGGGCCTCGGTCTTGGCGCCATAGCGGCCATCGACGGGAGACAGGGCGGTGAGGGCGGACAGCTGCATGATGAGAATCTTCCGATGGTGGCAGGACATATCGCGCTGCCGGTTCAAGTGTCTCGGAGCCCGGTTGATGGGCTCCAGCGTTGTTGAAGCGAATTCGGGTGTGAATCAGGTGGCATCAGGTGACGCGCTGGCGCGAGCGCGTAGGCGAGCTCGGCTCAGCCCAGCTGCTGCAATGACTTCTTGAGCGCGCTGCGCTGGAAGACCAGCTTCCAGCGACGGCCACCTTGCTGGTCCCACAGCAGGGCGAAGCGCACGCCTGCCAGCAGGGCGCAGCGGATGCGTTCCGGCATCATGCGCTGCTGCAGCAGGCCGGGGTCGCCCTGCACCACGATCCGGTAGCGGAAGGTGGAGAGGGTCTGCTGGTAAAGCTCGCCCAGGCTTGCGATCACGTTCTCGTGGGTCGGCCCGAAGTGCTCGGCCTGGCCCTGGATGCGTGTCAGGCCCGCGCCCAGCTTGTCCAGCATGTCCGGGTCCTTCTTGAGCTTGCTCATCAGCATCACCAGCGAGAAGCCGTAACGCATCACCACGGGCGAGACCTGGCGACGTTCCATCACCGCACTGACGGTGTCGATGCCGAGCCGCAGGCGGTTATGGTGCCCGCCGTAGATGGCTTCGAAGCTTTCCGGATTGGTATCCAGCGTGGCATTGACCAGGGTTTCCCAGGCGCGCTCATCGCACTGGCCGTGGCGGGCCAGCTCATCGACCAGCGCGGCTGCCTGGAAGACGCCCGCCAGCGAAAGTGCCTGGCGGGTAGTGGTATCAGTGACGGGACGGATCGGCACGCTGGTCATTGCGCGGCGGACTCCTCGGGGCCAGAGAGCGGGGCGGTGGAAGCGCTGGCGTCCGCCGCCGGAAGTTTCCAGGCGGCATCGATCACGCCGCCGCCCAGACAGATGTCGCCGAGATAGAAGACGGCGGACTGGCCGGGCGTGACGGCGCGTTGCGGTTCATCGAAACGCACCTCGACACGCTGGCCGTCATTGACGATCAAGGTCGCGGCCTGATCTTCCTGGCGATAGCGGTTCTTGCAGCGAATGCGCAGCTCGCCATTGGCATCGGTCTGCGGCGGCTCGCCCGCGACCCAGTCGACGGATTCGGTGCTCAACGCCTGAGTGTAGAGCAGGTCGTGATGCTTGCCCTGCACGGCGACGAGCACGTTGCGCTCCAGGTCCTTGGCACACACGAACCAGGGCGCATCCGGATAGCGCTTGAGGCCACCGATTCCCAGCCCCTGGCGCTGGCCGAGGGTGTAGTACATCAGGCCCATGTGCTCGCCGATGACATCGCCATCGGGGGTCTCGATCTTGCCGGGCTGAGCGGGCAGGTACTGCTTGAGGAAGTCGGCGAAACGCCGCTCGCCGATGAAGCAGATACCGGTGGAATCCTTCTTGCGCGCGGTGATCAGCTCATGCTTCTCGGCGATGGCGCGCACTTCGTGCTTCTCGAGCTCGCCGACCGGGAACAGGGTGCGTGCGATGGCCGCCTGCGGCACGGCATGCAGGAAGTAGCTCTGGTCCTTGTTGGTGTCCAGGCCCTTGAGCAGGCGCGGAAGACCGTCACGCACGCCGCCACGCACGTAGTGACCGGTGGCGATCAGCTCGGCGCCCAGCATCTCGGCATACTCGAGGAAGACCTTGAACTTGATCTCGCGGTTGCACAGGATGTCGGGATTCGGCGTGCGACCGGCCTTGTACTCGGCCAGGAAGTGCTCGAAGACGTTGTCCCAGTACTCCGCGGCGAAGTTGGCGGTGTGCAGCTTGATGCCGAGCTTGTCGCACACGGCCTGGGCATCGGCCAGGTCTTCGAGGGCGGTGCAGTATTCGCTACCGTCGTCTTCGTCCCAGTTCTTCATGAACAGGCCTTCGACGTGGTAGCCCTGCTCCATCAACAACAGGGCAGAGACGGAGGAGTCGACACCGCCGGACATGCCGACGATGACCTTGGTTCCGGTACCGGTTTCAGCGGTCATCAGTTCTCTCGTCACCCGCATGGCCGCGGGTTGTCACAAACAGGGGAGGCGGCAGACCCGTCATTCTGGCGCCGCTTGAATGGGCGGGATTATACCTGAATGCGGGGGTGGGATTCACCCCGCCTGCGCCGTCTGCCGCACTGGGCCGCAAGCGCCGCTCGACAGCACGCCCGACGGCGGACTTCCGGCGCGGGCAATCGCTCAATCGTGCAGCACATCCAGCGGGAAACGCTTGCCACGCTGGCTGTCGCGAATACGCCGGGTCACCAGCGGGCTGCGCAGGCGGCCCATATCCTCGAGCTGCTCGATCTCCTCAAGCGACAGCCAGTGCGTTCTGACGATGTCAGGGTCCAGCGGCGTGCACAGGTGCTCAAGGGCGGCGGCCTCGAAACTGTGGGAGTGGAAGTGGGTGCCGTCCTCGGCCACATGCACATAGAGGCCGAGATAGCCGGTCAGCAGGATGCGCCAGGCGGTTTCCTCGCGGACTTCGCGTTGTACGCCGTCGATGATGCGCTCATGCGGTTCGAGATGGCCGGCCGGCTGGTTGAACACCGTGCAGGGCCCGCCCTTGTCTTCCTCGACGATCAGGTAGCGCCCGGCGCGTTCGACGACACAGGCGACGGTGACATTCGGGGTCCAGCGAGCAGCCATCAGGATTTCCTTCCTTTCTTGGGGGATGAGGGACGAGGAGAGGCGCCGCGGGAGCCGGGGGGCTTGCCTGAACCCTTGCCTTCAGTCTGGCCAGAACTCCGACGGGAACCCCGACCTGAGCCCTTGCCGCTCTTGCCCGCGCTGTTGCCTCTATCGCCACTGCCCCGTGGGCCAGCGTTGCCGGTGCGGCGCTTGCCCGTCGCGCCCTTGTGGCGCGGCGAGCGGGACTCGCGACGAGGTACTGCTGGCATCTCGACTTCCTCGCTGCGCCATTCACCGGGGGCAAGGCCATCGAGCTTCCATGGCCCGATGGCCGCGCGGATCAAGCGCAGGGTCGGCAGGCCGACATGGGCGGTCATGCGGCGCACCTGGCGATTGCGACCTTCGCTGATGATGATCTCCAGCCAGTGGGTCGGAATGCTCGCACGGAAGCGCACAGGGGGTTGCCTGTCTGGCAACTCGGGGGGCTCGATGCGCCGCACTTTGGCTGGGCGCGTCATGCCATCCTTGAGCTCGACCCCGGCACGCAGCGCGGCGATGGCCTGCTCGTCAGGGGCTCCTTCCACCTGCACCCAGTAGGTCTTGGGCTGCTTCTTCTTCGGGTGCGCGATCTGGTGGGAGAGCGCGCCATCACTGGTGAGCAGCAGCAGTCCCTCGGAGTCATAGTCGAGGCGCCCGGCGGCATAGACATCCGGCACGTCGATGAAGTCAGCGAGTGTCTGGCGGCCCTGATCGCGGTCGGTGAACTGGGTCAGGACGCGGTAAGGCTTGTGAAGCAGATATATGAGAGACATGGTTTAGACTTTTGTCGCGGCTGCCGTATAAGCCTACTGTGAGAAGCGGCACGGGTGCTATACTCGCGCCTCCACTGAATCCATGACAGGGGAGTTATCAATGGGGTTCCAGAAGATTGTCGTCCCGGAAGGCGGTGCCAAGATCACCGCAAATTCCGACAATACCCTCAACGTTCCGAATAATCCGATCATCCCGTTCATCGAAGGCGATGGTATCGGTGTGGACGTGACTCCGGCCATGAAGATTGCCATCGACGCTGCTGTCGACAAGGCCTATGGCGGCGAGCGCAAGATTCACTGGATGGAAGTCTACGCCGGTGAAAAAGCCACTCACGTTTATGATGCTGACACCTGGCTGCCGGAAGAGACTCTCGAGGCTGTCAAGGATTACATCGTTTCCATCAAGGGTCCGCTGACCACTCCGGTGGGCGGTGGTATTCGCTCCCTGAACGTCGCTCTGCGTCAGAAGCTGGATCTGTACACCTGCCTGCGCCCGGTGCGCTGGTTCACTGGTGTGCCGAGCCCGGTCAAGAAGCCGGCTGACGTCGACATGGTCATTTTCCGCGAAAACTCCGAAGACATCTATGCCGGTGTCGAATGGAAAGCGGGAACGCCGGAAGCCGACAAGGTCATCAAGTTCCTGCGTGAAGAGATGGGTGTCACCAACATCCGCTTCCCGGAGAACTGCGGTATCGGCGTCAAGCCGGTCTCCGAAGAAGGTACCAAGCGCCTGGTCCGTCAGGCTGTCCAGTACACCATCGACAACGACCGTGAGTCGCTGACCCTGGTGCACAAGGGCAACATCATGAAGTTCACCGAAGGTGCCTTCAAGGACTGGGGCTACGAAATCGTCAAGGACGAGTTCGGCGGCGAGCTGCTGGATGGCGGCCCGTGGATGACCTTCAAGAACCCGAACAACGGCAAGGACATCGTGGTCAAGGACGTCATCGCTGACGCCATGCTCCAGCAGATCCTGCTGCGTCCGGCGGAATATGACGTCATCGCCACCCTGAACCTGAACGGTGACTACCTGTCCGACGCTCTGGCGGCGGAAGTGGGTGGTATCGGTATCGCGCCGGGTGCCAACCTGTCCGACACCGTCGCCATGTTCGAAGCGACTCACGGTACTGCACCGAAGTACGCTGGCCAGGACAAGGTCAACCCGGGCTCCGTCATCCTCTCTGCCGAGATGATGCTGCGTCACATGGGTTGGGTCGAAGCGGCTGATCTCGTGCTGAAAGGCGTCGAGAAGGCCATCGCCAAGGGCGAAGTCACCTATGACTTCCATCGCCTGATGGACGATGCAAAGCTGCTGAAGTGCTCCGAGTTCGGTCAGGCTGTTGCTGACAACATGGATGCCTGAGACCCAGCGTTGATCTGATGCCCAGGCATCAGGTTGCGTGACAGGTTTCAGCAGAAGGCCCCCGGACATGTCCGGGGGCCTTCTTGCGTTTGAGATGGAAGCTTCTCGGTTGCGCGCCCAGACGGCTGCCAACGATTGCCACTCCTGGGCATTCTGCGTGGAGCGTTCTGCGCGGGGGGTCTGTGCGGTAGCATTCCGGGTTTCATTGAGCGGCGAGACGCTTGAATGGGTCGCAAGCTGGCGACGCCTGTCGAGAGGTGTCTGTCGCGTATGTGAGCGAAAATGCATGCAAATGTCCGCATTCATGTCAGAGCGTCGCGATGCAGGCATGAACGTGTACGCTCAGGCGTGCGCGACTAAAGCTTGCAACCAGATCGACAAGCCCCCATCTTTTCCTTATCACACCCACATTGAGACGACGTGGCAGCGCTTGACCTTCTCCGCGGCGCGTTGAGGCAATCTGCTTTGTCACGGCTTGTGTTCACCGGATCAGCCCCTTATGTTCAAGACAGAGACATCGCGCGGCAGCCCTCCCTTTCTGGAGACACTGTCGATCAGCAATCAGGCCCCGTCGGCTCAGGAACCCGGATACCAGGAAGACCACGAAGGTGATCTGGCATTCGAGACCGCTGAGCCTGAACTGGCTCCACCGCCCATGTACAAGGTCGTTCTGCACAATGATGACTTCACACCGATGGACTTCGTCGTGGAGGTGCTGACCACCTTTTTCAACAAGGATCAGGAGCAGGCAGTACAGATCATGCTCGCTGTCCATCATCAGGGAAAAGGAACCTGTGGCATCTTCAGTCGCGACATCGCGGAAACGAAATGCCACCAAGTCAATCAATATGCTCGAGAGTGCCAGCATCCGCTGCTGTGCGACATCGACCGGGCGGAGTGATCCGTCCAAGACGCGGCCTAGAGGGGACTTGCCATGTTGAGCAAAGAACTTGAACTGACCCTGAACACGGCCTTCACCGTGGCACGTTCCAAACGCCACGAATTCATGACCGTGGAACACCTCCTGCTGGCACTGCTGGACAATGCCTCCGCTGCCGATGTCCTGCGCGCCTGTGGTGCCAATCTGGACAAGCTGCGAGTCGACCTTCAGGACTTCATCAATTCCACCACCCCGCTGATTCCGGAAGAGCAGGAAGACCGCGAGACGCAGCCGACGCTGGGCTTCCAGCGCGTCCTGCAGCGTGCCGTCTTCCACGTGCAATCTTCCGGCAAGAGTGAAGTGACCGGCGCCAACGTGCTGGTGGCCATCTTCTCCGAGCAGGAAAGTCAGGCCGTCTACTTCCTCAAGCAGCAGAATGTCGCGCGTGTGGATGCGGTCAATTACATCGCGCATGGCATCTCCAAGGTCGCGGGTCACACCCAGACGCCCCAGGCGTCGGTCGAGAATGAAGAGAGCGAAGAGGCGAGCAGCGAAGGCGGCAACAACCCGCTGACCAACTACGCCACCAACCTCAACGAGCAGGCGCGTCTGGGCAAGATCGACCCGCTGATCGGTCGCGATGGCGAGCTCGAGCGCGTGGTGCAGATTCTGGTGCGTCGCCGCAAGAACAACCCGCTGCTGGTCGGTGAGGCCGGTGTCGGCAAGACCGCCATCGCGGAAGGTCTCGCCAAGCGCATCGTCGAGGAGGACGTGCCGGACGTCATCAAGGAAGCCGTGGTCTACTCGCTGGATCTCGGGGCGCTGCTGGCCGGCACCAAGTACCGCGGTGACTTCGAGAAGCGTCTCAAGTCGCTGCTGGCGGAGCTGCGCAAGGAACCGAACTCGATCCTGTTCATCGACGAGATCCACACCGTCATCGGTGCGGGTGCCGCGTCCGGTGGCGTGATGGATGCCTCCAACCTGCTCAAGCCGCTGCTGTCTTCCGGCGAGCTGCGTTGCATCGGTTCCACCACCTTCCAGGAATTCCGTGGCATCTTCGAGAAGGACCGCGCCCTGGCGCGTCGCTTCCAGAAGGTCGATGTCATGGAGCCGTCGGTGGATGACACCATCCGCATCCTCAAGGGGCTGCGTGGTCGCTTCGAGGAGCACCATGCCATCAAGTACACCGATGCCTCGCTGGAAACGGCAGTGCGTCTGGCGGACCGTTACATCAACGACCGTCAGCTGCCGGACAAGGCCATCGACGTGATCGACGAGGCCGGTGCCCACCAGCGCCTGCTGCCGGAGAGCATCCGCGTCGACACCATCGATACCGAGCAGGTCGAGGCGATTGTCGCCTCCATCGCCCGCATTCCGCCGAAGACGGTCTCCAGTTCCGACAAGAAGCTGCTGTCCAATCTCGAGCGCGATCTCAAGATGCTGGTGTTCGGGCAGGACGACGCCATCACCGGGCTGTCCGCGGCGATCAAACTGTCGCGTGCTGGCCTCAAGGCGCCGGACAAGCCGGTGGGCAGCTTCCTGTTCGCTGGCCCGACAGGCGTCGGCAAGACCGAGGTCGCCCGTCAGCTGGCGGCGTTGATGGGCATCGAGCTGGTGCGTTTCGACATGTCCGAGTACATGGAGCGCCACACCGTCTCGCGCCTCATCGGGGCACCGCCGGGCTACGTCGGTTACGACCAGGGCGGTCTGTTGACCGAAGCCATCACCAAGCAGCCGCACTGCGTGCTGTTGCTGGATGAGATCGAGAAGGCACACCCGGAAGTCTTCAATCTGCTGCTGCAGGTGATGGACCACGGCCGCCTGACCGACAACAACGGTCGCGAAGCGGACTTCCGCAACGTCATTCTGGTGATGACCTCCAATGCGGGTGCCGAGCAGGTGGCGCGTCGCTCCATCGGCTTCAAGCACCAGGATCACTCCACCGACGCCATGGAAGTCATCCGCAAGACGTTCTCGCCGGAATTCCGCAACCGTCTGGATGGCATCATCCAGTTCGGCGCGCTGGATCTCGCCGTGGTACGCAATGTGGTCGACAAGTTCCTGGTCGAACTGCAGGCGCAGCTGGATGAGAAGCGCGTGCAGCTGGATGTCGCTGACGAGGCGCGTGACTTGCTGGCGACCCTCGGGTATGACCCGGCGATGGGTGCTCGCCCGATGGCACGCGTGATTCAGGAGAAGCTCAAGAAGCCGCTTGCAGAGATGATCCTGTTCGGCGACCTGTCCGAGTCGGGCGGCATCGTGCATGTCACGGTCGACAACGGCGAGCTGCACCTGGAAACGGAAGCGGAAATGGCGTGATCTGACGCTAAGCTTGCTGCCCTGAAGGGGCGACATGAACGGTCAGTGCTCAAGCACTGGCCGTTTTTTTATGCCCATCAGTCAGCAAGCTGTCCGCACGTAGCGAGCATGACGTCGATTGCTCAAGCTGGACACGCGCGCACGCCAAGGGGCTCGCCATCCTCGAGGGAAGGGCGGGGGAGTTGGATGAGTACTGGAGGAGGCGAATGCTATCGGGGGAAGCGAATGCGTACTGGGGGAGAAGATGCCCAGCGGGGATGAGCCGCCTGTCATCATTGAATGGGAGCGAAGGCCAGATTGGCGTTCGGGCTCAAGACGCATTCATGGGGCAAGGCGGCATCATCGGAATACTCAGGCATACGCCATCGAGGTGGCGGGTGTCTCGCCGCGAAGGGCAAGTCTTGCAACCTCGATGCGTTCCGGGTCCGGGCGGAGGGTTCAGGCGGAGGTGACGCTGGTGCCTGAGGTGCCGGGAACGACCGGTTCAGCCAGCCGGTGTCATGATGATCGCATGCAGGCCCAGGACGTGCAGAGTGATCGATGGCATGGCAACCGGCAGGGCAGTCTGACCGTGCTTAGCGCGAACGGTAGACGATACGGCCCTTGGACAGGTCGTACGGAGTCAGCTCAACCTTGACCTTGTCGCCAGTCAGGATGCGGATGTAGTTCTTGCGCATCTTGCCGGAGATGTGAGCGGTCACGATGTGGCCGTTTTCCAGTTCAACACGGAAAGTGGTGTTCGGAAGGGTGTCGACGATGACGCCTTCCATTTCAATATGATCTTCACGCGCCATATAGGCTGATCCTCACTTATTACAGGGAATACTGCTGGTAGTTCCGAGCCGCCTCAGCACAAAAAGTGCCCGATTCGGGACTTCGATACGCGATATTGTGCCGTAAGGGCGGCGGCAAGGCAAAGTCGAAGCGCGATTGTACGCTCCTTGAGCGCCTGTGGGCAGCTCAGGAGGAAGATAAAAATCGGCATCTTGCGCCGGGGCAACTCTCGGCAGGCGGTTGGTCGGCACTCGGCGCTGTCTGGTGAGCCCAGCCAGCTGAGCGTTGCGTCACCTTAGCGTTGTCAGAGCGCTTGCGTCGAGAGGGCGCCTGGAGAGCGCGTCGAAAGAGCCTATGGAATGAGCCCATGGAATAAGCCCATGGAATAAGCCCATGCAATGAGCTCATGCAATGAGCTCGGCGCGTCACTCGCCGGATGTCACTGACGCGCCTTGCTTGACCAGGCTCAGTGGCAGATGGCTGTCGGTATGGTTGGCCGGTATGCGTCGCCGCCAGTGGCTGCCGTCCAGATACTCGAGCGGCTGGAAATGCTGCTTGTAGTTCATCTTGCGGCAATCGCGGATCCAGTAGCCCAGATAGAGGTGGGTCAGGCCTTCGCGGCGTGCCTGCTCAATCTGCCACAGCACCGCGTAGGTCCCCAGCGAGCGCTGATTCAGTGACTCATCCGGATCGTAGAAGGTATAGATGGCGGACAGGCCATGACTCATGCGGTCCATGGCGGCGACGGCCACCAGACGACCGTCGAGGCGAAAGCTTACCAAGCGGGCATAGTCATCGCGGGAGGTGAGGAAGGTGCGATACTGCTCATGACTGGGCGGGAACATGTCGCCATCCGCATGACGGCTGCGGATGTAGTGGGCGTACAGGCGATAATGCTCGGGGTCGAAGAGTGCCGGCCCCTCTTCGATGACCAGGTCGGCATTGCGCCGCACCAGACGCTTCTGGGTGCGGTTGGGCGTGAAGTCGGCGATCGGCACGCGTACGGAAATGCAGGCACGGCAATCACCGCAATGCGGACGATAGAGATGAGAGCCGCTGCGACGAAAGCCGAGCAGGGCAAGGGCGTCATAGACACCGGAATTGGGCGCTTCCTGCGGATCGAGAAACAGCGTGGTCGCCTGGCGGCCTTCCAGATAGCTGCAGGCGTGCGGTACCGTCAGAAAGAAGCGCAGATCGCGTTGCGGTTGCTTGGGGGTATTGCTGCTCACCGTTGCATCATCTCCCTCTTGGAATTGCCGTGGCCATCATTCCCGGGCGTGCTGTGTGGGCCAGGATGTCAGTGACCACTTGCCCTCATGCCCTTGGCCAGTGGCATACTGGTCAAGATAGCTGATGAAATCGCTGCGGGCGATGCTGCGGGCGCCAAGACTTGCCAGGTGCGGAGTATGCATCTGACAGTCGATCAACGGAAAATCCCGTGCCTTCAATTCCTGGCACAGGATCACCAGCGCCAGTTTCGAGGCATCGGGCACGCGCGAGAACATCGACTCGCCGAAGAAGATGCGTCCACAGGCGACGCCATACAGGCCGCCCACCAGAGAATCGCCCTGCCAGACTTCAACGCTGTGGGCATGTCCCATGGCATGCAGGGCGATGTAGGCCTGCTGCATTTCTGGCAATATCCACGTGCCTGCCTGGCCATCGCGAGGAATGCTGGCACAGGCATTGATCACACCGGTAAAGTCGCGGTCGATACTGTAGCTCAGGCCTGCATTGCGCAGGCGCTTGGCCAGACTGCGGCGTACACGGACTTCCTCTGGCTTGAGCACCATGCGTGGGTCCGGTGACCACCACAGGATGGGGTCACCCGGACTGAACCAGGGAAATATGCCGCGGGGGTAGGCCGCCAGCAGCCACTCGGGACTGAGTTCGCCCCCTGCACACAGCAGGCCGTCGGGCTCGCTCAGGGCGGTGGAAGCATGCGGAAAGCGGACAGGGGCAGGGGGAAGCCAGGGAAGCATGGGCAGCCTCTTGTCGGTTCGGGAACATGCACGGAGCAATGGGCTCCTGGCGCCTTGGCGTCATGAGCAGACGTGAATCGGCAATTATGACGTCACTGCCATCGAATGGTTATGATAACCGGCTGAAGGTACATGGAAAATCGCCCACAAGGTGCAAGGGGGATGGCGACTTGACTGCCAAGAGTGCCAGAAAGACAAGTCGGGAACAGGCCAAGCCTGAAACCCGTAGCCGCCGTGCGGCAGCAACACCCAGGAAGCGTGCCCGTCAGAAAGCGGACTCGCCGGGCTTCTTCGCGCGTCTGCGCGGTGCTTCGGCCACTGAGTCCAGCCCGGCACGCAAGACGCCGCGCGTCTCCGGCAAGCCCGCGAGGAAGGATGCCAGCGGCCAGCCTGCTGCCAAGGCCAGAAACAAGCCGCGCGTGCAGGAAGAGAGCCCTGCAGCCCAGCGCCGCGCCGAGCGTCAGGCCGAACGCGCCGAACGCCAGGCCATCCGCGCCGAGCAGCGTGCGGAGAAGGCAGCGCGACCACCATCACGCCTGACCACCACCCTGCAGGGCGTCAGCCGTGAAGGCGTGGTCATTCTCATGCTCAGCCTCTGCGTCTTCATGCTGCTGGCGCTGTTCAGCTATGCGCCGACGGACCCCGGCTGGTCCTACAGCGGCCCTGAGCTGACGCCCAGCAACTGGATGGGCAGCATCGGCGCCTGGCTGTCAGACGTGCTGTATTCGCTGTTCGGCGGTAGTGCCCTGTGGTGGCCGGCGATGCTGGGCTTCGGTGCCTGGCGTCTGATGCGTCAGCCCAGTACAGAGCTGGTGTGGGATCCGACGACCATCGCGGTGCGCGCTGGCGGCCTGTTCCTGCTGATCATGGCGACCTGCGTCATCGGCGATATCCAGTTCTACAGCCCCGACAGCCAGCTGACCAACGGCGCGGGCGGCATTCTCGGCAAGGGCATCGCCGGGGCACTGACGCCATTGATCGGCATGGGTGGCACGGTACTGGTCGCGATGGCCAGCTTCCTGTGCGGCTTCACGCTGTTTACCGGCATGTCGTGGCTGACGGTCATGGATGAGCTGGGCAATGGCTGCATGCGGGTGTCCGGCTGGTTCGCCGAGCGCTTCAACAGCCGCCGCGACGATCAGGACGCCTACGATGACGAGGCAGCCTACGCCGAAGAGTCGCTGACGCATGAGGACGGCGAAGAGGATGACTCGGATCGCGACCCGGCCCCCAAACTGAGCTGGTGGCAGCGTCTGCTGCCGGGCCGCCGTGCCCGCGAGGAGGAGTGGGACGAGGACAGCGACGAGATTCTGCTTGGTCGCCGGCAGGAGGCAGAAGGCATCGCCGCCGAGCCGCGCGGTCAGCGCCGTGTCGAGCCATCTCTGGATGGCGTCACCGATGAGGCCATCAGCGCTCGCGATGACTTCGCGGATGACCGCAGCACCGATATCCCGTGGCAGACCGCTGAAACCACGCCTTCCGCCAAGGTGCCGGGCGCTGCCTACACCGAGCGCATGACGGTGCAGAGCGCCAATGTCAGCATCGAAGGGGTTGATCTGGCCGCGGCCCTGAAGACCGCCGTGGCGGCAGAGGCTGCCTCCGCGCCGCGTGTCGCGCATGCCGATGTCACGCGTTCCCGTCTGCCGCAAGCTGCTGCCATTGAGGCCGAGCGCCAGCGTCATGCTGACGCCTCAGTCACGACGCAGGCTCCCAAGGCGGCGACGCCAGGCCCTGCCGCCGAAGACACGGCATCAGCCTCCGACAGCACGGCCGCCCCTGCTGCCTGGGACGCCGCCTCTGCCTTTGCGCCGGCCGCTCGTCATGACACGTCTCGTCATGACACGTCTCGTCATGAGACTGCTCGTCACGAGACGGCGCAAGGCGCTCAGGCGCAGAGCGAGGCCGAAGCTCACAAGGCACAGGCACAAGCTCAGGTTCAGGCTCAAGAGCTGGCTCGCGAGCAGGAAGCGCAGCGCTTGGCTGAACAGGAGGCGCAGCGCTTGGCAGAGCAGGAGGCGCAGCGCGAAGCAGAACAGAAAGCACAGCGCGAAGCAGAACAGAAAGCACAGCGTGCAGCCGAGCAGCAAGCGGCAGAGCGACAAGCGCAGCTTGAAAAGCAGGCGCAGATTGAGAAAGAGGCGCAGCGTGAGCGCGACGCGCAACTTGCGCGCGAGCGCAGCGATGCCGCGCCGGATAGCCGCAATCAACCGCCGGAGCCCAGGGACGACGATGATGCGCCCCTGCCCGGCAGTGGTGGTCAATTCGCCACGGCCGCAGGGCTGGCAGCCGGTGCGGGTGTGATGGCGGCCGGTGTCGCGGCGGCCTCATCCGAGGCTCCCGCTCGCAAGGCGGTCGTCTCCTGGGATGATGCCTTCGAGCAGCCGGCGGGTAACGCGCCGACACAGGCAGACGCGCCTGCGGCGCCGAGCAGCCCGTCTGCCACGCCGCAGCAGCATGCCCCTGAGCCGCGTCAGCCAGCAGCGCCTCATCAACCGGCCGAGCCGGTCGCGCCAGCGGAGCCCGATTCCGTGGCGCCTCAGGCCGAGCATGTGCCGCCTTTCGAGGCGCCGACAGCCACGCCGGAAGCGACACCCGCACCGGCCGAGCGCCCGTCCTGGGCCTATGACGGCGATGAGCCCGGCATGGTGCCGGGCGGCGGTCGTCTGGCGACGGCGGAGGATGCACAGGCGGCTGCCAGTGATCCCTCCGGCCCGACGCTGTGGACCGTGGAGCACATGCAGAGTCAGCGCCATGAAGGCGCCGATCACGAGGATGAACCGGAAGGGGACCTGCCGCAGCTGAGCCTGCTGACGCCGCCGGATGCCCAGAAGCCCAACTACAGCGAAGAAGAACTCGACCAGATGGCCGAGCTGCTGGTGGTGCGTCTGCGCGAGTATGGCGTCAAGGCCGAGGTGGCGGATGTCTGGCCGGGGCCGGTCATCACACGCTTCGAGATTCAGCCGGCACCGGGCGTCAAGGCGTCCAAGATCTCCAACCTGTCGACGGACCTGGCGCGTTCGCTGCTGGTCAAGAGCGTGCGTGTGGTCGAGGTGATTCCGGGCCGTCCGACGGTCGGCATCGAGATTCCCAACCCCAACCGCGCCATGATTCGCCTGCGTGAAGTGTTCGATTCCGATGCCTACCAGCTGGCGGAATCTCCGGTCACGCTGGCACTGGGTCAGGACATCGGTGGCGCACCTGTCGTGGCCAACCTCGGCAAGATGCCGCACCTGCTGGTCGCCGGTACTACCGGTTCGGGCAAGTCAGTCGGCATCAACTCGATGCTGATCTCGATGCTGCTCAAGGCCACGCCGGATGAAGTGCGCATGATCATGGTCGACCCCAAGATGCTGGAGCTGTCGGTCTATGACGGCATTCCGCATCTGCTGGCGCCGGTGGTGACCGATATGAAGGAGGCCGCCAATGCCCTGCGCTGGTGTGTCGCCGAGATGGAGCGTCGCTACAAGCTGATGGCCGCCATGGGCGTGCGCAACCTGGCCGGCTTCAATGCCAAGATCGATGAAGCCGAGGCACATGGTGCCCAGATCGCCGACCCGCTGTGGGAGCCGCAGCCCTGGGAGATGCACCAGCATCCGCCGGTGCTCGCCAAGCTGCCCTACATCGTGGTGGTGATCGACGAGTTCGCCGACATGTTCATGATCGTCGGCAAGAAGGTCGAGGAGCTGATCGCACGTCTGGCCCAGAAGGCGCGCGCCGCGGGGATTCACCTGATTCTGGCCACCCAGCGTCCGTCGGTGGACGTGGTGACCGGCCTGATCAAGGCCAACATCCCGACGCGCATGGCCTTCCAGGTCTCCTCCAAGATCGACTCGCGCACCATCCTCGATCAGGGCGGCGCCGAGGACCTGCTGGGTCACGGTGACATGCTCTACCTGCCGGCCGGTGCCGGCATGCCGACGCGCGTTCACGGTGCCTTCGTCGATGATGACGAGGTTCACCGTGTGGTCGATGACTGGAAGCGTCGCGGCTCGCCGGAGTACATCGAGGAGATCCTCACCGGTGGCGTGCAGGCGGATGCCTTGGCCGGTCTCGAGGCCGAAGGTGAGGACAGCGATGCCGAGCAGGATGCGCTTTACGATGAGGCCGTGGCCTATGTGGTCGAGTCGCGTCGTGCCTCCATCTCTGCCGTGCAGCGTCGCTTCAAGATCGGGTACAACCGCGCCGCGCGTCTGGTCGAGGCGATGGAGATGGCGGGCGTCGTCTCCGCGATGGGCACCAATGGCTCGCGGGAAGTGATCGCGCCCAACCACAGCGGCTAGCCGCCGCAGGCCTGATCGCTGAAACACACGAAGGGGAGCTTTTTGCTCCCCTTCGTGTCAAAGACGTCAGATAACAGATCACTGCCAGCAGGCTGTTGGCAGTGATCATCCCGAATCGCTGAAATGATGATGGTCAGGTGCAGGGCATCGGTGCCCGTTGCCGAGGCTTGCCACTGGTCTTCCTCATCGCAAGGAGTTTCATGAAGACATTGTCCCGTTCTTTCGCTTCTTCGTTGACCTCTCGTCTGGCCAAGGGGCTGGGCGCCGCGCTGATGCTGGGCATGGCCGCTCTGCCAGCGCACGCCGAGGAGTCGGCAGGCGATCGTCTGGCGCGCCTGCTGGAGCCGCTCAAGACCTATGCTGCCGACTTCGATCAGCAGATCCTCGATGCCTCCGGTCAGCGTCTGCAGGAAGCCAAGGGCAAGATGTGGCTGTCGCGCCCGGGCAAGTTCCGCTGGAGCGTCGATGCGCCGTACCGTCAGGAAGTGGTGTCGGATGGCAAGGAAGTCTATCTGCATGATCCGGACCTCGAGCAGGTCACCGTGCAGCCGCTGGATGAGCGCGTCACCCACACGCCGGCGCTGTTGCTGTCCGGTCGTGCCAGCGAGCTGACCGCCAACTATGCGGTCAAGCGTCAGCAGCAGGGCGCACGTGAGACCTTCACGCTGACGCCAAAACAGGCCGATACGCTGTTTGAAAGCCTCAAGCTGACCTTCGACAGCGAGCAGCTCGACATGCTGCAGATGGCGGATTCCACCGGCCAGCGCACGGCGATCGACTTCAGCAACGTGCAGTACAACCCGTCGCTGCAGGATAGCCGTTTCGTGTTCCAGATCCCGCAAGGCGCCGACGTCATTCGCGAGCAGTGATCACGCCCAAGGTGCAGCGCAAATCCTGAATACGCTTGAATAAACAAGAACGCCCGGACCATCTGGTCCGGGCGTTCTTGTCTGTGCCAGTCGCGACTTGGCAGCCATGTGCGCGCAGGATTCGCCGCTGATCAGCTCTGTCCGGGCGTCTCGCCACGGTCTGCGGCGGCGTCCTGCTCGCGGCGCCAGCGCTCTATCTCGGCGAAGCGTTTCTCGCCACCATGCTGGGTCGGGCGATAGAACTGCTGGGTCGGCAGCTCTTCTGGCCAGGCATCGTGGGAGCGGCCGGCCGGATAGCCATTGGGCTCGTTGTGGGCATAGCGATAGCCTTCGCCCATGCCCAGCTCCTTCATCAGCGTGGTCGGGGCATTGCGCAGGTAGACCGGCACACCGAAGTGGGGCTGTTGGCGCACGAAGGTCTTGGCTTCCTTCCAGGCCACCTCGATGGCATTGCTCTTGGGCGCGATGGCCAGGTGAATCGCCGCATGGGCGATGGCGCGCTGGCCCTCGTAGTCACCGAGGCGCAGATAGGCGTCCCAGGCGGCGATGGTCAGCGGCAGGGCGCGTGGGTCGGCGTTGCCGACATCCTCGGAGGCAATCGCCGTCAGACGCCGCACGACATCCAGCGGGTCGCCGCCGCCATCCATGAAGCGCGCCATGTACAACAGTGCCGCGTCGGGCCGCGAGGAGCGTATCGACTTGTGGATCGCCGACAGCAGGTCGTAATAGTCATCGCCCTGTTTGTCGAAGCTGGAGGCCTGATGGCCCAGCACGGCCTCCAGCGAGCTATCCTCGAGTATCTCGCGCGTTCCCCCTTGGGCGTCGGGCTCACGACGCACGAAGTCACAGGCGGTCTCCAGCAGGCCGAGGGCACGGCGTGCATCGCCGGAGGCCGAGCGCGCGATGCGGGTCAGCGTCTCGCGGCTGGCTTCGATATGACGCTTGCCGAGGCCGTTGACCTCATCCTGCAGGGCGCGCGTCAGCACCTCGATCAGGTCTTCGGTTTCCAGGGCCTTGAGCACATAGACCCGCGCCCGCGATAGCAGGGCCGAGTTGACCTCGAAGGACGGGTTCTCGGTGGTCGCGCCGATCAGCGTCAGCAGGCCGGATTCCACATGCGGCAACAGGGCGTCCTGCTGGCTCTTGTTGAGGCGGTGGATCTCATCGAGAAACATCACCGTCTGGCGATCGCTGGCCTGGAAGTGTCTGGCGCGCTCCACCACCTCGCGGATGTCCTTGACGCCGGCCATCACCGCCGAGAGCTGCTCCAGATGGGCATCACAGCCATTGGCGAGAATCTCGGCCAGCGTCGTCTTGCCGACCCCCGGCGGCCCCCACAGGATCATCGAGCGCACCACGCCGGAGGCCACCATCTGGCGCAGCGGCATGTCAGGCCCGACCAACGCTGTCTGTCCGATGTAGTCATCCAGGGTGCGGGGACGCATGCGGAAGGCCAGTGGCGCATGGGAATTCGAGGCGGTATCGGCAAAAAGATCCATCGGCGAGTCTGGCTCCGGCAGGCGTGGGGCAGTATTGCGCTCATCATGGCCGATCCTGCAGGCCTGTACAAATCAGCAGGGGCGGCACGGACAGTCAGCGGCCTCAAGCCGCGCGTGGCATTGCACCAGACTGTCATGTTTTCCTGACAGCATGACACGCTCATTTAGGCAATCCCACCCAACGTCTAACTGGCGCTCGGGGGATGTGTCCTACACTTCTAGGTGACGACATTGCTACATTCGGTAGCAATGCCCGAGGCGGCAGCGCTGTCTGCCAGCATCGGCCACCTGTTCCGTAAGGAGGAGGAAGTCATGCCCAATGTGACTCAGCTGCGCCAGGACCACGCCAACATGGCCCGTCTGCTGCACGTGCTTTCGCACCGCCACAAGACGCTCGTCAGTGGTGAGCGTCCCGACTTTCGCATGATGCGTGAGGTGGTGGATTACATTCTCGATTACATGCAGGGCTTCATCATTCCGCTGGAGCGTCAATGCACCCAGATGCTGTGCGAACGCTCCGAAGACGCCGCGCCACTCTGTCAGCGCCTCATCCAGCAATATCGCACCCTGCACGAGCGTCTGGACAAGCTGTCCGACAATCTCGACAGCATCCTGATGGACCAGATCATCCCGATGGATCAGTTCAATGCCGACCTGCGCGAGTATGTGGAGGCACACCGTGACTACCTGCGTGCCGAGCGCCAGGAGCTGTTCCCGCTGATGCGCGACAACCTCAGTGACGAGGAATGGCAGCAGCTGACCGATGCCATCCCACATGCGCGCACCGAGCTTGAGCGCCTCCAGGAAGCCTACCCGGAACTCTACGCCGAGCTGACCGAGAGTGATGTCGTGACCGCCTGAGCCACGTCGGTCCGATCAGTGACGCTCTGATCCATAACGGTCTAGTCAGGAACTCGCCACACAGAAAGAATCCGCACTTTGCCCGCCACAACAGAAAGAACGCCAAGTCGTTGGCGGGTATTCCGAAAGTCTCCACGTCTCATCTCCCCCACACTGAGGTCATCACATGACGCCCGCCGCGTTTCGGTGGGCGTTGTCTTTGGCGGTGTTCCGCCTTCTCAGATGACGGCCGTGCGGCCCGGGAGACAAGCGATGAGTGCTCAATCTCTTGCACGACAGTGGGCAACTTCCCAGGACGGAGCGACGTCCGAGCCCACCCAGTTCGCCAGCCAAGGCATTGCCCTGGAAGACCCGCGCCTGTTTCGCCAGCTCGCCTACGTGAATGGCTGCTGGGTGCATGGCGAAGGCGGGCGCGAGGAGGCGGTCTTCGACCCCGCCACCGGCGAGCGTCTCGGCCAGGTGCCGTGGCTCGAGGAGGCGCAGATCGACGCCGCCATCGCCACCGCCGATGCGGCCCAGCGTGAATGGCGCAAGCTGCGCGTCGACCAGCGCGGCGAGCTGCTGGATGCCTGGTACGACCTCATCCGCGCCCACAAGGAAGACCTGGCCATGCTGATGACGCGTGAGCAGGGCAAGTCGCTGGAAGATGGGCGTGGCGAAGTGGAATACGGCGCCAGCTTCGTTCACTGGTTCGCCGAGGAGGGCAATCGTGCCTTCGGCGAGACCATCCCCAGCCATATTCCGAATGCCGCGCTGGGCACCGTGCGTGAGCCTATCGGTGTCGCGGCGCTGATCACGCCGTGGAACTTCCCGCTGGCGATGATCACCCGCAAGGCCGCGGCCGCGCTGGCGGCAGGCTGCACGGTGCTGGTCAAGCCGGCCGGCGAGACGCCGTTCTCGGCGCTGGCGCTGGCGGAGCTGGCCGAGCGTGCCGGCATTCCCGCCGGTGTCTTCAGCGTCATCACCGGCGAGGCCTCCGAGGTCTCCAGGCAGCTGTGTGATGACCCGCGCGTCGCCGGGCTGTCATTCACCGGCTCCACCCGGGTCGGGCGTCTGCTGCTGAAGCAGTGCGCCGATAGCGTCAAGCGTGTCTCGCTGGAGTTGGGCGGCAATGCGCCCTTCATCGTCGGGCCGGACATGGACCCCGAAGAGGCTGCGCGCGCCGCCGTCGATGCCAAGTTCCAGACCTCCGGTCAGGACTGCCTCGCGGCCGACCGTATCCTGGTCCACGACAGCCTCTACGAGGACTTCCTGAGCCACTTCGCGCGCATCATGAAGCAGCTCAAGGTCGGCAATGGTCAGGTGAAAGGGATCGACCTTGGTCCGCTGATCCACCGCGACGCCGTCGCCAAGGCGCAGACCATCGTCGATGACGCCGTCGAGCGCGGCGCGCGGCTGATCCACGGCGACCAGAGCATGGCGCCGGGCCCCAACTTCTTCATGCCGGTGCTGCTGGCCGACATCACGCCGGACATGCGCGTCTGGCGCGAGGAAACCTTCTCGCCGGTGGCCGGCATCACCGCCTGGCACGATGAGGAAGAGGTGATCGCGATGGCCAACGACACCGAATACGGCCTCGCCGCCTACGTCTATACCCACGATGTGCGCCGCATCTGGCAACTGATGCGTGGCCTGCGCTTCGGCATGGTCTCGGTCAATTCCGTCAAGATGACCGGCGCGCCGATTCCCTTCGGCGGCGTCAAGCAATCTGGTCTGGGCCGCGAAGGTGGGCGTCAGGGGCTCGAGGAATATCTCGATATCAAGTACTACTGTCTGGGTGGACTGGAAAGCGCCTCCGGAAGTTGAGACGGACATCCTTCACTGTCACATGTCGATCATGGCGACCGGTGGTCATTGAGCACCGCCGGTCGATCGCCCCCTAGTTGAGCATTCGGAGAGTCACATGAGCACCGATAACACCCTGAGCCAGGCCGCCAGCTTCGACGACGCGACCTCGACCGATGAGCTGATTCGTCGTGACCGCAAGGTCACCTTCCATGCCTCGACCCACCTGCGCGATTACGCCCAGGGCGATGCGCCGGGCCGCGTGATCACCGGCGGCGAAGGCATCCGCATCCGCGAGCGTGACGGGCGTGAGCTGATCGACGGCTTCGCCGGCCTCTACTGCGTCAACATCGGTTACGGACGTACGGAAGTCGCCGATGCCATCCACGAGCAGGCCCTCAAGCTCAGCTACTACCACACCTATGTCGGCCACTCGAACGAGCCGCAGATCGCGCTGTCCGAGAAGATTCTCGAACTGGCCGGCCCCGACATGTCCAGGGTCTACTACGGCATGTCCGGCAGTGATGCCAACGAGACCCAGCTCAAGCTGGTGCGCTATTACCACAACGTGATCGGCAAGCCGGAGAAGAAGAAGGTCATCTCGCGCTGGCGCGGCTATCACGGCTCCGGCATCGCCTCAGGCTCGCTGACCGGGCTGGCGGCCTTCCATGATCACTTCGATCTGCCGATTCCCGGCATCCTGCACACCGAGGCGCCGGACTACTATCGCCGTCCCGCCGAGTGCGCCGAGATGAGCGAGCGTGAATTCTCCACCTGGTGCGCCGAGAAGCTCGAGGCGATGATCCAGGCCGAAGGGCCGGAGACCGTCGGCGCCTTCATCGGCGAGCCGGTGCTGGGCACCGGTGGCATCGTGCCGCCGCCGGAGGGCTACTGGGAGGCCATCCAGGCCGTGCTCAAGCGCCACGACATCCTGTTGATCTGCGATGAGGTGGTGTGTGGCTTCGGGCGCATCGGCAGCCAGTTCGGCTACCAGCACTTCGGCATCAAGCCGGACCTGGTCACCATCGCCAAGGGCCTGACCAGCGCCTATCAGCCGCTGTCCGGGGTCATCGTCGGTGACCGCGTGTGGAAGGTGCTGGAGCAGGGCACCGGCGAATTCGGCCCCATCGGCCACGGCTGGACCTACTCCGGCCATGCGCTGGGCGCCGCCGCCGGTGTCGCCAACCTGGAGATCATCCGTCGCGAGCGCCTGGTCGACAACGCCCGCGATACCGGCGCCTATCTGCAGAACGCCATGCAGGACGCCTTCGCCGATCACCCCATCGTCGGCAATGTGCGTGGCATCGGCCTGCTGGCGGCGCTGGAGTTCTCGCCGCAGCCGTCACAGCGCAAGGCGTTCGACTCAGCGCTCAAGGTCGGCCCGCGCATCTCCGCGGCAGCCCTCGAGGAAGGCCTGGTCGCTCGCGCCATGCCGCAGGGCGACATTCTCGGCTTCGCGCCGCCGCTGGTGGTCACGCCTGAGGAAATCGATGACATCGTCGCCCGCGCGCGTCGCGCCGTGGACAAGGTGCATCAGGAGCTTGTCGACAATGGCGATCTCTCTTCCGGTGATCCCGCTTCTGGTGACAAGTAATCCATGGCATTGACCTTACCCCCGCTCAAGAGCACACGGGAAACGCCGCTGGCGCTGGCCGATATCCATGCCGCGCGCCAGCGGCTGTTTCATTCATCGACGGCCACGGGTGTCGAACGCACGGCACTGGTGCCTTCACCGGCGCTGTCACGGCGCTTCGATGCCGAGATTCTGCTCAAGCTGGAGACACGTCAGCCCACTGGCGCCTTCAAGCTGCGCGGGGCCAGCAATCTGCTGGCCGCCGTGGCGGAACAGGCCTCTGGGGAGGCCTTCGAACGCCTCCAGCGCGGCGTGACCACCGCCTCCACCGGCAATCATGGTCGCGCGCTGGCCTACGCCGCGATGCGCCGTGGCCTCAGGGCGGTCATCTGTCTCTCCGAGCAGGTGCCCGCCAACAAGGTGCGTGCCATCGAGGCGCTGGGTGAGCTGGGCGGTGCCACTGGTGGCAGTGTCGAGGTGCGCCGGGTCGGGCGCAGCCAGGACGAGGCCTTCCACGAGGTCAATCGGCTGGTCGAGGAGGAGGGCATGCTGGCGGTGCCGCCCTTCGATGACCCGCTGATCGCGGCTGGTCAGGGCACCATCGGGCTTGAGTTGATGGAGGATTGCCCGCAGCTCGATCAGGTACTGATCGGACTGTCCGGCGGCGGCCTGCTCGGCGGCATCGGGGCAGCGCTCAAGGCGATTCGCCCCGAGACCCGTGTGCATGGCATCAGCCTCACCGAAGGCGCCGCGATGTGGCATAGCCTGCAGGCGGGCACACCGGTGGAGGTGGAAGAGGTCGCCAGTCTCGCCGATTCGCTGGGCGGCGGCATCGGGCTTGGCAATCACACCACGCTGCCGCTGGTGCGCCGCGTGATGGATGAACACCATCAGGTCAGCGAGCGCGCCATCGCTCGCGCCATGCTGATGCTGCTGGAAGAGGAGAAGCTGCTGGTCGAGGGCGCCGCCGTGGTCGGGCTTGCCGCGCTTGAGGCCTCGCGACTGGGCGAGACCGACCCGGCGCTGGCCGAGTCGATCCGCGGCCAGCGTGTCGCGCTGATCATCAGCGGCAATGGGGTCAGTCTGGAAACCTTCGATCAGGCCAGAGCGCTGCTGGCGGACGCTCAGCAGTGATTTATTCGCCCATGGCTCACAGCGTGAGACAGATGACGGCACACCAGGAGGAGGGCGCATGACGGAACCGACTCAACAAAGCATGCAGACGTATTCCCGTGAACAGATCGAGCAGGTCGTGGGGCTGGACGCCACGGCACTGGGCACCATTCGCGATGCCTTCATCGCGCTGGGCCAAGGCAAGGTGGTGCAGCCGCCGATCCTGTCGATGGCCATCGAGGAGGCCAATGGCGAGGTGGACGTCAAGACCGCCCACATCCAGGGGCTCAAGCACTTCGCGATCAAGATCAGCCCCGGCTTCTTCAACAATCCCGCCCGCGGCCTGCCAAGCCTCAATGGCCTGATGGTGGTGTTCTCCGCCGAGACGGGGCTGGCCAAGGCCCTGCTGGATGACGGCGGCTATCTCACCGCCATTCGCACCGCACTGGCCGGTGCCGTGGCGGCAGAGGCCCTGTCACGCCCCGACAGCAAGCGCGTCGCGCTGATCGGCGCGGGTGAGCAGGCGAGCCTGCAGCTGGAAGCGCTGCGGCTGGTGCGTGACATCGAGAGTGTCGATGTCTGGGCGCGTGACAAGGAGCGCGGCGAGCGCTTCGCGCGCGACACCGAGCAGCGTCTGGGCCTCACCGTGCGCAGCCATGACAGCCTGCATGCGGTGTGTCAGAACGCCGATATCATCATCACTGCCACGCCGTCCCACACGCCGCTGCTGGAATACTCGATGCTGCCGGAAGGCGTGCATGTCACCGCGATGGGCTCCGACAGCCCAGAGAAGCGTGAGCTGGAGGCCGACGTGCTGACCGACTGCGACTACTTCGTGTGTGACAGCCGCGCCCAGTCGGAAATCAATGGCGAGCTGAAGGGGCTGGATGAAGACCAGGCCAAGGCGTGCGAGGTGTACGAGCTGGGCAAGCTGCTGGCCGATGGGCGTCGTCTGCGTGAGGGTGACCAGAACAGCGGAGAACAGACCGATACCGCCACTGATACCCTCATCACGGTGGCAGACCTTACCGGTACCGGCGTGCAGGACACCGCGATTGCCAGCCTGGCGCTCGCTCGACTCGCCCAGCGCTAGCGCCGCACGCAGCGACAGCGGGTCATGAATGCGCGACGGACTTGCCCAGCGCGGCGCCGCATGCGAGGGTCACGCAGTAACGGCAGGAAGCCGTTGACTCCCTCGTCCACTCGGAGCCTGTCGTGACTCGAACCATGCCCTCACCCTCTGCTGCGCCGCGCGCCCTCAATGCTGCCCCCGGGGTAGAGGTCCGCCGCTCGCCGCTGGCGGATCTCTGTGCCGACTGCGATGCCGTGACGCTGCTGCCACCGCTATCCCCACCGGGTGAGGGGTATCTACGCCATTTCTGCCAGTTGGATTCCCCGCTGGCGGTGTTCGATCTCGACGATACCCTGCTCGATGGCGACTGCACCGGCATGTGGATGCGCTGGATGGCCGCCTGTGGCTGGATCGAGGATGTCGAGGCCTTCATGGCCATCGGCGAGCGCCACCAGAGCGAGTATCACGCCGGCACCCTGGACATCCACGAGCACACCGGCCATCTGCTCAGCCCGCTCATCGGACGGCACCGCGATGAGGTACGTCGTGAAGTCGATGATTTCGTGGAAGAAATGGTGATGCCGCGTCTGCTGGAAGGCGGCATCGCACGGCTGGCCGAACACGGCGAGGCGGGCCATCGCACCCTGATCATCTCCGCCTCCATGCATCATCTGGTCGGCCCCATCGCCAGTCGCCTGACCGCCGATGGCGCGCTGGCCACCCATCCTGCCTTCGATGATCAGGGCCGCTTCACCGGCGAGACCACCGGCATCGTCACCTTCCGCGAAGGCAAGCTGGCGGCGCTGGATGCCTGGCTGGAAGACGCCAGCCAGCTCAAGCGTGCGCCGCAGGCACTGTGGGGTTACTCCGATTCCCACAACGACCTGCCGCTGCTCGAGCGGGTCGATCATCCCCACGCCACCCAGCCGGATGCGCCGCTGCGCCAGTTCGCCGAAGCGCGTGGCTGGCCGGTGGTCGACTGGCGTCAGTCGCACCTGTCCATCGAATCGGACTGAGCGTGCATGAAGCCGTCGACTGACTCCCATCTTTCCCGTGATCACAGTCCGGATACCAGAGCCCTGCAGGCGCGCGGCGTCGCGCTGACGGCGCTGGGCGTGCTGCTGATCTCGCCGGATGCGCTGTTGCTGCGTCTCGCCGATGTCGCCGATGGCCCGCTGGTGTTCTGGCGCGGCCTGCTTACGGCCATCGGCTTCGCGCTGATTCTGCTGCTCACCCAGCGCGGCGGGCCTGCCCAGCGCTTCGCCAGTGCGCTGGCGCGCATGCGTGGCTGCGGGCGCACCGGGCTGTGGGTCGCGCTGCTGTTCACCGGCTCCACGCTGGGCTTCGTGCTCGCCAATCAATACACCCGCGCCGGCAACGTGCTGATCATCCTCGCTGCCAGTCCGCTGTTCGCGGCGCTGATGTCGCGGCTATGGCTGGGCGAGCGCCAGCCGCGCCATGTGTGGGGCGCGATTCTGGTCTCGCTGGCGGGCATCACGCTGCTGGTGATGGACGAGGCGGGCAGCGGTTCGCTGACCGGCAATCTGCTCGCGCTGGGCTGCAGCCTGTCACTGGCGGGCAACTTCACGCTGTGTCGCACGCGCCCGGGCCTCGACATGAGCCCGATGCTGACACTGTCGGGACTTATGACCGCGCTGTGCGGCCTGCTGGCCTGCACATGGTTGGCAGTCTCTGGGGTAGGGGTAGGCGAGGGTGCAGCAGAGGGCCTCGAGAGCGTGCTCACCCAGTTATGGCCCTCGCACAGCGCTGATTTCGCCCAGCGCGCCGGCTGGCTGGTGCTGCTGTGTCTGGTGCTCTCGCCGCTGGGCTTCACGCTGATCCAGCGTGGTCCGCTGTATCTGCCGTCCGCCGAGGTGGCGCTGCTGATGCTGCTGGAAAGCGTGTTCGGCATCCTGTGGGTGTGGTGGGTGCTGGACGAGTCGCTGACCCTGCGCGGCTGGGCGGGCGGCGCCATGGTGCTGGGCGCGATGCTGATCAAGAGTCTGATCGACCGCCGCCTGCGTCACCTGCAGGCCACGCGTACGCCTTCTGCGGATGCGTCTGCGGGCGGCAGCTGATACAATCCCGCCCATCCCCGAGTTTATTCACTGTCAAATGACAGCCCTCTGGACGCCTCACGGCGACCGGAGCGAATAGCTCATGGCGCGAAGAAAGGCACGGGGCGACCGGAAACGACGGCGACTTCACGACGCGAGCCAGGCGCGAGCGGCACTGCCCCTGACGGCAGTGATGAAGATTGCAACAACCGGACGCCAGACTGACTCGACAGCGCCAGGATTCAGCACGCACACCACCTTCCCCAACCTGTTGCGGACGACTCGATGACAAGCAGCCTCAAACAGCAGTGGCTCTCCAACCTCCGGCCCGACATCCTGTCCGGCCTGGTGGTGGCGTTGGCCCTGATCCCCGAAGCCATCGCCTTCTCCATCATTGCCGGTGTCGACCCCAAGGTCGGCCTGTATGCCTCCTTCTCCATCGCCGTGGTGACCGCCATTGCCGGTGGCCGTCCGGGCATGATCTCCGCCGCCACCGGTGCCATGGCACTGCTGATGGTCGACCTGGTCAAGGACCACGGCCTGGAATACCTGCTGGCCGCCACCGTGCTGACCGGCGTGATCCAGATCATCTTCGGCTACTTCAAGCTCGGCTCGCTGATGCGCTTCGTGTCGCGCTCGGTGGTCACCGGCTTCGTGAATGCGCTGGCGATCCTGATCTTCATGGCCCAGCTGCCGGAGCTGACCAACGTCACCTGGCACGTCTACGCCATGACGGCGGCCGGTCTCGGCATCATCTACCTGCTGCCGCTGGTGCCGAAGGTCGGCAAGCTGCTGCCGTCGCCGCTGGTCTGCATCATCGTGCTGACCATCTTCTCGATGGTCGTCGGTCTGGATATCCGCACCGTCGGCGACATGGGCGAGCTGCCGGACAGCCTGCCGGTGTTCCTGATTCCGGACATCCCCTTCAATCTGGAAACCCTGTGGATCATCCTGCCGTACTCGCTGCCGCTGGCGGTCGTGGGTCTGCTGGAATCCCTGATGACGGCCACCCTGGTCGATGATCTGACCGATACGCCGTCCGACAAGAACCGTGAGTGCAAGGGCCAGGGCGCGGCCAACGTCGTCACCGGCTTCCTCGGCGGCATGGCGGGTTGCGCGATGATCGGCCAGACGATGATCAACGTGAAGTCCGGCGGTCGTACGCGTCTCTCCACCATGGTGGCGGGTGTCGTGCTGCTGATCCTGGTCGTGTTCCTCGGGCCGTGGGTCTCGCAGATTCCGATGGCCGCTCTGGTCGCGGTGATGATCATGGTCTCCATCGGCACCTTCTCCTGGCAGTCGATCCGTGATCTCAAGACCCACCCGATGTCCACCAACATCGTCATGCTGGGCACCGTGGCCGTCGTGGTCGCGACCCACAACCTGGCGATCGGCGTGCTGGTCGGCGTGCTGCTCTCGGCGCTGTTCTTCGCCAACAAGATCGGTCAGGTGCTGCACATCGGCAGCGACATGAATGCCGATGGCCGTACCCGCGAATACCGCGTGGTCGGTCAGGTGTTCTTCGCCTCCAGCGAGCAGTTCCAGGCCGGTTTTGACCTCAAGGAGACCGTCGAGCGTGTCGTCATCGACGTCAGCCGTGCACACTTCTGGGACATCACCGCCATCGGCGCGCTGGACACCGTGGTGGTCAAGTTCCGCCGCGAGGGGACCGAGGTCGAGGTACGTGGCCTCAACGAAGCCAGCGCCACGCTGGTGGATCGCTTCGCGGTGCATGACAAGCCGGATGCGGTCGAGAAGCTGATGGGTCATTGATCCCGTTGGCTCCCCCCGCCTGATCGAGGGCGGGGGCGCCAGCAGCGTGATTGATGCGTAAAGACGGCGGGCAGTCCTTCACGGGCTGCCCGCCGTTTGCGTTGGTGGGGTCGGAAAGTGGTAATCTCGAAACAGGCGCCTGAAGCGCCACCTTGATCGTCAGCATAAGGAAGCACGCCATGAGCCAATCCTCTGCCAGTGCCCTGACAGGCCATGACAAGGTCACCGCCTGCATTGACGGCTCCGCCTTTGCCGTCTCCGTGTGTGATGCCGCCGTATGGGCCAGCAAGCGTCTCTCGGCGCCGCTGAGCTTCCTGCATGTGATCGACCGCCAGGAAGGGGCGGGCGAGACCAGCAGTGATCTCTCCGGCAGCATCGGGCTCGGTGCGCGCGAGCATCTGCTGGAAGAGCTCGCCACCCTGGATGAGCAACGCGGGCGTATCGCCCAGGAGCAGGGCCGCCTGATGCTGGAGGCCGCCTACGAGCGCGCCGTGCAGGCGGGTATCGCGGAGCCGCGTCCACGCCAGCGCAATGGCGAGCTGGTCGAGACCCTCGCGGAGCTGGAAGACGAGATTCGCCTGCTGGTGATCGGCAAGCGCGGCGAAGGGGCGGAGCAGGCCAGCGAGCATCTGGGCAGCAATCTGGAGCGCGTGATTCGCAGCCTGCATCGTCCGGTGCTGGTGGTGCCGGGCGAGTTCAATCAGCCGACGCGGGTGCTGATCGCCTTCGATTGCAGTACCACCATCAAGCGCGCCGTCGAGGTGTTGGCGGCAAGCCCGCTACTGCAAGGCGCGGAGCTGCATCTGGTGATGGTCGGCGCGGAGTCGGTGGAACATCAGGCCCCGCTGGACGCCGCGCGCGACACCCTCACCGCGGCAGGTTTCAGCGTGCAGGCCAGCTTCAGAGCAGGGGAGGTGGAAGCCTGTCTGCGCGAATATGCCAAGGAGCACGCCATCGACATGCTGGTGATGGGTGCCTACGGCCACTCGCGCATCCGTCAGCTGCTGGTCGGCAGCACCACCACCGAGATGATTCGCAACGCCACGGTGCCGCTGCTGATCCTGCGCTGAGCCGTGTCAGAGTCGCTCAGGCGGCTCTATGAGCATTGGCTGATGAGCGAGCCGCTTCATCATTGCCGTGACGCCGCGCTTCCGTCATCTCTCGGGCGCGGCGTCTTGCTGTCTGGCGGGTGTCTTCGTATACCGGCAGTCTTGAGTTCACGCCCGTTTTCCTGCATCACCGGCAGCACGCGTGAAACAACAGCTGTCACCACAAGAGCCACCACAAGAGCCCCCATAACTGAAACCACAGGTTCTTCTGATGCAGGGTAATATTCTCCGCAGGTCGCGTTGCGCCGCTCGCGCGAATCTGGAACGCTGAAGGACTGACCTCACCCTGTATCGCCAGCGGTCTTTTCTGTATCAGCACCGCTGGGGGCACTTTTCCACTACCCAAGAAGAACAGCACAAGGACACTCTCGATGAACATCCAACGCCATGACACCAAGCCGCGCATGAGCCGCGCCGTGATCCACAACAACACCATCTACCTGTGTGGCCAGGTCGCCGGTCCGGACCATCGCTTCGGGAATATCACGGACCAGGCCAACAGCATGCTCGCGCGTGTCGATGCGCTGCTGGAAGAAGTCGGCACCGACCGTGAGCACCTGCTCTCCGCCACCGTCTATCTCAAGACAATGGACGACTTCAAGACCTTCAACGACATCTGGGACACCTGGGTGCCACAAGGTCACGCCCCCGCCCGCGCCTGTGTACAAGCCGCCATGGCCAGCCCGGAACTGCTGTGTGAAATTACCGTGGTAGCCGCCGTTAAGTAACTCGCAGTATGATTTTTCTAAGCCCGCCAGAGTTTTCTCTGGCGGGTTTTTGTATTATGAATAGTATTTGTAAGTTGGAGTTACTATGGTTTTTTCGAGAAAGAAAGTTAATAATGCTTTTTTGATATCTTTGAGTGGGTCAACTAAAGTATTTAATAACTTGGTCGCTTGCTTTTTTGTAATGATTTTTGGTATTTATCTTTCTTCGATGGTGATTTACCCATTTTTAGTAGGGGATTGGGTCTATGTACAAAGTGTTTGGGATCGATGGCAAGGTCTTAATGTCGGTGTTTTAGCTTTTTCTTCAAGTTATATTATATATTTGTCTACCAAATATCGTGAAGAAAAACAAAGGAAAAGAGAGTTTGAGGCTACTAAAGCATATCTAAGTGAAGCTCTAAGTGAGCTACTCGATTATTATGAAAAATGCGCTGAGCTGTATTTGTCGGCTTGGGGTGAACGAGATTTTGAAAGTGAAATATCAACTCCTCAAAAATATCAGCCAATATTTAAAGATTGTATTAGATATGCCACCCCTGAAGTGGGAGATTATATATATTCTCTACTGGGTAAGCTGCAGGTCCACAGCTCGAGACTTGAGGATATTAAGAAGACAATGCGTAGAGGCGGCGTGCAGTCAGAAGCAATGCTTTTTTCAAATTTCCTTGGCACTGCAGAGGTATACGCATTAACTAATAAATTGTTTGATTTTGCGCGAAATGAAAATGATAAAGTCAGTACAAAAATCAGTCTTCGTGAATTTAATAGTGCTTACTATTTTTTGGGTATTAGGCCTAAAGATATAGGAGGAAGCTTGTATGGAGATTTGTGGGAATATACGAAAAAGATTCACAAGTTATAGTGAAGATATTCAGGAGTTGGGATGTTACTATTTTCTTGATATTTTAAATGAATTTTAATTACTGGCTCATACCGCACCCATCCCCGATAAAACTCATCCAATCGTTCTGTCTCGTTGAGGTGTGATGCTTCCGCGAGGCGTTCGCGTGCGTCCAGGGGCAGCATGGCGATGCGGGCGTCGAGGTCGTGGGCGTGGCGGGGGTTGCGGTATTCGAGGTCCAGCCCGAGCAGGATAATGGGGAAAACTAAGCCAGTTTGCATCACATGGTGGTGATGTGTTTTGTCATCTACTATTGGCAACTAATAGTTAGGTATTAATATTGTTGAAAGAATGTATAGGTTTATTGATGTAATACACTGTTTTTGGAGTAATGATTAAGTGTGGTGTTTTTAGATTGATAAGGTTATTTTTTGCTATAGGTCTTGATAGTGTTTGATTTTTTGGTAGCGTGAAATTCCAGTTCTAACTTTAATGGTGATTCATGAAATACAAAGATGAAAGTGTGCTTTCAAGGTACAGTGAGTTAGTTAATCCTGTAACAATATTTTTTATTTTCGGATTGTTTATAGGCTTACTTTCTTCCCTGGTTGAGGTGTATAATCGAGATTCCAGCTATTTATTGAAATTTATAGAGGAAGGTGTTGCGCTTAATATCTTCCTGTATATGTGTACTTTTAGTGTTATTGTACTCTTGATGATAGATCGTTTGATGTCGCGTGAAACTCGTTTTATATCCCTCATAAAGACTGGTTTAGAGTCAGCTCTAGATCTTGGCGTAGGTATAGGGGCAGCATCAATATCAGTCATTATTAGTTATAGCCTGGGCGGAATTGTTGTATTCTTAATTTTCGGCGATGAGAAGTTCGATGTTGCAGTTAAGTTGTTTATGCTAGGCATAGGTTACATTATATTGTGGTATTTTGTTGTTTATTTTGGCGGTATTGTTAGACAGAGGATAACCACTTTAGATAATGTCTTGGCTATTGTTGGGTTATTGCTGGTTTTGCTGTCATATATATTTTTCTCACCACAACTTAATGCTTCGTTTAGGCTTGCATTATTGTTTGTAATCCTCGGGTTCGGCATTATTGCAGTAGCGCATTTTATTTTTAAGACATTACAAAAATAACCTCTTTATATGTTGGGCTGATTTGCAAGTTCTACCTAGTATGCACATAAATTGACTAGCTTTTATAAATCCTTCATACCTCACCCATTCCCGATAAAACCCGTCCAGTCGTTCTGTCTCGCTGAGGTGTGATGCCTCAGCGAGGCGTTCGCGTGCGTCCAGGGGCAGCATGGCGATGCGGGCGTCGAGGTCGTGCGCGTGGCGGGGGTTGTGGTATTCGAGGTCCAGCCCGAGTGGGAGGGTGGCGAGGCCGACGAGTACATGGCCGTGGCGGTGGGCGATGGAGACGTAAAAGCCTGCTGGTAGCGCAGGGTGATGGGGAGCCTGGCCACGCGGCGACCAATCGGCCAGTGGCAGCATAATGCCTTGGGCCGCGGCGAGTTGGCCAAGTAGAAGGCGGGCGAGGTGTGACTCGGCTTCACGTTGCTGGCGACGGCGGGCCTTGGCAGATGACACGGGGGTGTCCGCGTTATCCACATCCGGCTGGCGTGCGCGCAGCGAGCGACGGCGGGAAGCAACAGCCGAGGAGCTGGCAGAGGAATCAGCCAGATCAGCATAAAACGCTGGCAGCACACAGGCCTCGGCCAGCCACAGGCGGGCTGGCCGAGAGGAGGATTCAGAGCAGTGATTCGGCAAGGCGCGGGCAGCGCCGCCAGTCGCAGATGCCAAGAAGGCGGCGAGGGCGTGGGGATCATGCGAGATCAGCGGCTCGGTGCTTGGCGGCTCGTTGTTAAGCAAGCCAGTGCTAAGCGAACCAGCGCTCAGCGAAGCGGAGCCATCCGCTGCAGCATGCCCCAGCACCACGCAGCGGTAGGCGGGGTGATCGGTCGGGCGCGTCGCAGGCTCGATTGCCGAGTTATCCTCAACCGGCTCGCCTGTCCCGCTCACATCCTTGCCTTGCCTGGCCGTCATGATGGCGAATCAGTTCTTCGGATGCAGGATCACCAGATCCCCACGCAACGCGACGCCCGCGACGATATTGCCCGCATGGCACTCGTACTTCTCGCTGCTGGAGTAGGGCACCTTGTCATAGTCGCTGCGAATGTTGATGACCGCATTGGCCCCATATTCGCGCGCCTTTTCCTGCAGCTCGCGCAGCGCCGACAGGAACACCCAGCGACAGGCTTCCGCATCGCTCTTGTTGGTCGCGTTGGTCTTCGGGTTCACCCGTGCCCAGCCGCGCTTCTCGATCCGCTCGTAGGGCTGCTTGTCACCGAAGAAGAAGGCCACGTCCTTGCCCAGACGCTGACTGGCCGCGGTGCTGGCCATCACCGGCATGATCGGCAGGAAGTGCTGCGTGTCCCGTGCCACCGCCGGCGCGGAGGCTACAAGCCCCGCAGAGCCGAGCAGCAGTGCAGACACCAGTGTCAGCACACGCGAGGCGCGACCCGAGCGGGCGCGCGTGGCAGGTGCCGCGGAACGTTTCGAGGATGCGAGCGACTGAGCAGAACGTGACGCCATCTGAGACCTCTCCTAACAGGGTGATTGACTGGCGCGACGCCAGTGAATATCGCCGTCAGCCAGCCAGGGGCGTGAGCCAATCACACCATAGACCATGCAGCGGGCGCGTATCTTGCGCCAGATCCGGCCCGCTGCAAAGTCGTACGTTGGCGACACCCTGCAAAGGCGTCAGCGCGAAGCGTGGTGACTGGCGCCGGATCAGATTGCCAATGACTCACTCGCCCTGCCAGCGACGCAGTATCAGCGAGGTATTGATGCCACCGAAGGCGAAGTTGTTGCTCATCACCGTATCTGTCTCGATCTCGCGGCCACCATCACGCAGGTAGTCCAGCGCCGCACAGCGCGGGTCGAGACTGGTGAGATTGGCGGTGCCGTGGAACCAGCCATCGCGCATCATCTCGATGGCGATCCAGGCTTCCAGCGCGCCACAGGCCCCCAGGGTATGACCGGTGAAGCTCTTGAAGGCGCTGATCGGCGTGCTATCACCGAACACCGCATGGGTGGCGTGGCTCTCGGCGATATCGCCGCGCTCGGTGGCGGTGCCATGGGCGCTGACATAGCCGATCTCACTGGCCTCGACACCGGCATCCTCCAGCGCCATGCGCATTGCGGCTTCCATCATGTTGGCGTCCGGCTGGGTGACGTGACGGCCATCGGAGTTGGTGCCGAAGCCGAGAATCTCGGCGTGGATGGTCGCGCCGCGCGCCAGGGCGTGCTCCAGCTCTTCCAGAATCAGCGTGCCGGCGCCTTCGCCGATCACCAGGCCATCACGTTCGGCATCGAAGGGCCGCGGTGACAGGTCCGGGCGCTCATTGCAGGTGCTGGTGGCGAACAGGGTGTCGAACACGGCGGCGTCGGCGGCGGACAGCTCCTCGCAGCCACCGGCGACCATCGCGGTCTGGCGGCCGAAGCGGATCGCCTCATAGGCGTAACCGATGCCCTGGCTGCCGGAGGTGCAGGCGCTGGAGGTGGTGTGGATCCGCCCCTTGATGCCGAGGAAGACGCCGATATTGACCGGCGCGGTGTGCGCCATCATGCGGATATAGGAATTGGCGCTGAGCCCGTCGGTGGAGTGGTTGATCAGCATGTTACCGAAGTCGGCCACCGCGTCCGGCTCACCGGCCGAGGCGCCGTAGGCAATGCCTATCTGGCCGCTCTCCTTGAGCGGGCTGTCACTCAGGCCGGCCGCTTCCAGCGCCAGTTCGCTGGAGCGGGTCGCCAGCTGCGCCACACGGCCCATGCTGCGCAGCGCGCGGCGGTTGTAGTGACTGGGCAGTTCGAAATCGTTGACCGGCGCGCCGAGGCGGGTGTTGAGGCCGTCGTACTTGTCCCAGTCCTCGATATAGCGGATGCCGGTGCGCCCGGCGGCCAGGTTGGCGCGCAGGGTCGGCCAGTCATTGCCGATGGGCGAGAAGCCATGCATGCCGGTGACCACGACACGTCTGCCGCGCAGTGCGTGAGAGGAAGCCGTCATCAGAACATCCCCCCGTTCACCGCGATGGTCTGGCGGGTGATGTAGCCGGCGTCCTTCGAGCACAGGAATGCCACGGTGGCGGCGACTTCCTCGGCTTCCCCCGCGCGACGCATGGGAATCATCTTCAGCGCCTCTTCCATCTCGACGCCTTCGGTCATCTCGGTGGCGATGACGCCCGGTGCGACGGCATTGACGGTGATGCGGCGCTTGGCCAGCTCCACCGCCAGTGCCTTGACCGCGCCGATCAGCCCCGCCTTGGCGGCGGAATAGTTGACCTGACCCCGATTGCCCATCATGCCCGACACCGAGGACATCACGATGATGCGCCCCGGCTTGCGGCGGCGCACCAGCGGCATGGAAAGCGGCTTGATGACGTTGTAGAAGCCATCGAGGTTGGTGCGGATCACGCTGTCCCAGTCTTCATCGGTGAGCGCCGGGAAGGCGTTGTCGGCATGGATGCCGGCATTGCAGACCACCCCGTAGTAGCAGCCGTGGGCCTCGATATCGGCTTCCAGCGCGCTGCGTGCGGCCTCACGGTCGGCGACATCGAAGCTCAGGATGCGCGATTCGCCGCCCAGGGCGCTGATCTCACGCGCGACTTCCTCGGCGGCGTCACGGCGCGAGCGACAATGCAGCACCAGGTTGTAGCCTTCGCGGGCCAGACGCAGCGCGATGGCGCGGCCGATACCACGGCTGGAGCCGGTGACCAGAATCCACTCGCGTGCTTCAGGGGCGGCGGTGGCAGTTTCAGTAGCGGGGGATGTGACAGACATCAGACATTACCTTGCGATGAGGCACCGGCAGCATCCTGCTGTCCGGGTGAGGATTCTTGTGCGGTCTCTTGCGTAGACGCCGCGGAGGGCAGTGCCTCGGGCGCCGGCTCGAAGACATTGACGCCGGCACGCGCGACAGTGGCGCCGTGCTCGTCGCTGATGGTGGCCTCGAAGGCGCCCAGACCGTTGTCGGCACGATAGTCGAGCTGAACATGAATCTGCCAGCGACAGTCGCAGGAAAAGGCGGTGACTTCGCTCTCATAGCGGCGACTCCCGAGCAGAAAGCCGACCCGTGGCGGCTGGCCGCTGCGCGCGGCCTGCAGGCCCGACCAGGCGGCGATGGCCTGCGCCATCCACTCAAGCCCGACCCAGGCGGGAATCACGGCCTGGCCGTCGTCATCCTGCTCGGCGAACAGGTTGTCTGGCGTCGGGGTGATATCGGCGCTCAGCGAATGCTCATCACAGCGCAGCACGCTATCCAGCAGGCACATGCCGGCATCATGGGGCATATAGGGGCCGATGGCGCAGGGCATGGCGGGATAGCGCGCCTCACGGGGCTGCACCTCAGCGCTAGCAGGGGAAACTGAGTCGGTGCTCGGGGTCAGCATGCAGAGGACTCCGGGTCGGTGGTGTGGCGCTCCAGCACCAGCGAGATATTGTTGCCGCCGAAGGCGAAGGCATTGCTCATCACCCGCAGCGGCGGGGTCTCGGGGCGGTCACGATAGACGATATTGAGCGCAGGCAGCGCCGGGTCCAGCGCCTCACGCGGCGTGGCATGCAGCGGCAGGCGGCCATGTTCCAGCGCCAGCCAGCAGAAGGCGGCTTCCAGTGCCCCGCAGGCGCCCAGCGTATGGCCGGTGAGAGCCTTGGTCGAGCTGACGGCGGGCAGACGGGGCTCGTCAGCATCGGCATCCGTACCGAACAGGCGACTGATGGCGAGGCTTTCCATCGCATCATTCAGCGGCGTGGCGGTGCCGTGCAGGTTGATGTAGTCGATCTCGCCGGGGGCGCGTCCGGCACTGGCGAGCGCGCCGCGCATGGCGGCCTCGGCGCCGCTGCCATCGGGGCAGGGCGCGGAAATGTGGTGGGCATCGCTGGATTCACCGACGCCGGTCAGCTGTACACCGCCGCGCTCCGGCGTGACCACGAACAACACCGCGGCCTCGCCCAGATTGATGCCATCACGCTCGGCTCCCAGCGGCTGGCTCTGCTTGCGGCTGACGGCCTCCAGGCTCATGAAGCCTTTCACCGTCATGTGGCACAGGCTGTCGGCGCCACCGGCGATCACCGCATCGCACTGGCCGGAGGCCAGCAGACGTCGCGCACTGGCCAGGGCCTTGGCGCTGGAGGTGCAGGCGGTGGAGAGGGTGTAGATCGGCCCGCGCGCGCCGCTCAGCCAGGCGACACACTCGGCGGGTGCGCCCAGTTCCTGACGACGGTATTCAAAGCTCTGCGGCCAGCTGTCGGCGCTCGGCGTGCCCTGGGCGACGGCGGCGCGCTGGGCGTCCATCGCGGCTTCCGTCTCGCCGATGCCGGAGGTGCTGGTGCCGAGCACCACGCCGATGCGCTCCGGCGCGATGCCTTGACGCTTGAGGGCTTCAAGCTCCGGTGCCAGCTGTTCCAGCGCGGTGGCCAGCAGGCGGTTGTTGCGTGAGCGCAGCGGGGCCGGCCAGTCGCTGTCATCCACCAGCCGCGCGGTGACGCGCCCCAGTGACAGCGGCGTGCCGGGGCTGAAGTCATCACTGACGCGCAGGCCACGGCTGGCGCTGAACAGCGCACTGCTGATCAGGCCGTGGTCTGCACCCAGCGGGCAGACGATGCCGGGGCGAGACAGGCGGCAGGCGTTGCCAGTGTCGCGGCCCTTCGTGGTAGCGGTGGCCACGGTTGCAACAGATTCAGTCATGCGCGGGAGCTTCCGGTGAGTCGTCAGGGGCGTTCTGTGTGCTGGGCGCTGCCAGCGGTTCCAGCGTCAGCTGCATGTCGGCTGCCGGGTCGCGCAGGGTCACGCGGCCGCTGGCATCGCGGGTCAGCTCGGCGATGGTTACACCATCTTGCGTGATGATGCGCTGCGCGGGCTGGCGACTTTGTTGCCAGTCGCCGCGTTGTACCAGCTGCCAGCCTGTGTTCGCAAAGGCGTCATCGATCGCGGCCTGCGGCCAGTGCACCCAGGCGATACGCCGCGCCAGCCAGTCGGCGCTGAAGGGCAGCTTCTCGAGCACTTCGGGGCGCGCCTTCTCGAAACGGCTGCCATCGGCGTCTTGCACCAGCGTCAGCAGGCGTTGGCCCTGCACGCTGAGCATGACCAGCCGCATGGCCTCGGGCGATTGACGCAGGACGCCGATGAGAGGTGGCAGATTCTGCTCCTGCGTACCCTCGCCAGCCTCGGCATCGGCGTCCACAGCGACAGTCCGTTTTGCGCTGTCATCACTCTCTATACGCGCCACACGCAGAATCAGACGTTGGGTGCTGGTCTGCTCGAGACTCGCAAGCGTCGGCATCGGGCTGGCAGCCTCCAGCGGCTGCGGGGCGAGCAGGCTGCAGCCGCTCAACAGCAGCGTGGCGGCCACGGCGAGGCTGGCCAGCCCGAGGCGGCTGCGCAGCCCGACTGAGAGCAGCCCAGTAGAGCGCAGCCCTGCTGAGCGCAGCCCGGTGGAAACAACGTGAGAGGCGAAAGACATGTTTTTCATGACGCTACTTTACCTGTTCTCGCCGACGCTTGCTGCGCGGCCGAAGGCGCTGAGGCCAGCGAGCGAGTCGCTTTCCGGCACCGCGTCTGGTGCGATTGCCTGCTCGGGCGCGGTCAGTCTGGCAAGGGCCGTCAGGCGGCGGCGACTGGCGCTGACGAAGGGGTTGGCCGTGTCCCAGGCGTAACCGGCGAGCACCGCGCTGATCATCTGGCGAATCCGCGCATGCGGCTCGGGATGATAGATGATGTCGGTCAGGCGGCTGTCGTACCAGGCGGTGACGAATTCGCGGAAGACCTCGATGCCACGGCGCAGCGGCTGCTCGTATTCGCTGGCCCAGTCGGGGCGCTGCTCATCGCGGGTCGCGGTAAGCTCACGTGCGACCAGTGGCGCGGCACGCAGCGCCGATTCCAGGGCGATGGTCACGCCGGAGGAGAACACCGGGTCCAGAAATTCTCCGGCATTGCCGAGCAGCGCATAGCCCGGGCCATGCAGGCGACTGACATCGGCGCTGTAACCGCCCAGCGACTGCACGGCGTTGGCGGGCGTGGCATCACGCAGCAGCTCCGCCAGGCGTGGTTCTTCCATCACCCACTGCCACAGGCGTGTCTGTGCATCGTCCCCGGCGCCAGGCTCGATCAGCTCGCGCGGGCCGACCACACCCAGCGAGGCGCGGCCATTGGCGAAGGGAATCAGCCAGTACCAGACGTCGGGATGCGTCGGATGCGAGGCGATCAGGATATTGTCGCGGCGATAGCCCTCGGCGGGCGGCGCGAGGTCGGCGATGCCATCGTGGACATGGCCGAACAGCGCCATGCGCGGCTCCAGGCGCGGGTCGCGCTCAAGCGATTCGAGGCGCGCCAGCACGCGGCCATAGCCGCTGGCATCCAGCACGAAGGCGGCCTCAAGCTCGCGGCCATCTTCCAGCGTGAGGCGTGGCCCCTGCGCATGGCTGGTGACGTCGCTCTGCGCGGCGCGAGCGGGAGTGAAGCCCGTGACCGTGACGCCGAATTCGACCTCGGCGCCCGCCGCCCGCGCGCCCTCGATCAAACGCTGATCAAAGTCGGCGCGCTCCACCTGCCAGGTGGTGCCGGGGCCGTCGCTGAACTTGTCGCGGAAGTCGATCACGCGATGCTCGCCGCGGCGGGTGAAGGCCGCGCCGGTCTTGCGCTGATAGCCACCGGCGGCGGCGGCCTCCATCAAGCCGCAGGCCTCCAGATGCTGCATGCAACGCGGCAGCAGGCTCTCGCCGATGGAGAAGCGCGGGAAGTGGCTGCGCTCCAGTACGCGCACCGCATGGCCCGCGCGTGCCAGCCACGCCGCCGCCGCGGCGCCGGCGGGTCCGGCGCCGATGATGATGACTTCCTTGCGTGGTGGGTTGTTGCTGCGATCTGCCGATTCCATGGCATCGTCCCCTGTCGTTGTCGATATCGTTATCGTTATGTGTTCATGCTGCGCTGCGTTCCCTGCGGCTTGCTTGTCTTTCGCTTCAGACCCGCCTCAACTGCGCGCGAAGGGCACCAGACACCAGGTGGCGCTCAGCCCCAGCAGGCAGGCCAGTCCCAGTGCCGCCAGCGCCGGTGTCTGACTGAAACTCAACAATCCAAAGGCTAGCAGGCTGGAGGCGCACGACAGTGAAATCGCCAGCAGGCTGGCCTGCGATGCACGGCTGGCGCTGGTCTGTGCTGCATCTGACGCTGTAGCTGATAAAGAGCGGCACGTGGGATGCTCGGCACAAAAAATGCCCGCATCCAGGCCAATCCCGAGGACCAGCAACAGGCCCAGCAGGTGGAACAGGTTGAGGCCGACGCCTGCCAGCGTCAGGGCCGCCAGCGTCAGCACCAGTCCGCCCAGCGGCGGCAGCAGGGCTCGCCAGGTGTTGCGGCGATAGCGCAGCGCCAGCAGCAGGCTGATCAAGACCACCGCGCCGCCGACCAGCCAGGCCATCTCGCTGCGAATCCTGCCCAGCGTCGTCGAGAGCCTGGCGACCTGATCGACATACTCGAGGCTGTCGTCATCCGCGGCGAGGCGCGCAAGCGCTGCGCTGCCCTCAGCCGTGACATCCCCGAAGCGTACGATGCCGATGGCGGCGCTGCGTGAGTCGAGCCACAGTCGCTGGCCCATCTCACCGGCGGGCAGCGCGACCCAGTCCGCCGGGCGCAGCGGGCGGGCGTCTGCGATGGCCTGCTCGGCACGTGTGACCAGCTCGGGCGGCAGGCCTGCGGTGCTCAGCACCTGGGGCAGCAGGGTGCGGGTGCGCTCACGCATGGCGCCGAGGTTGGCCTGCTGCTGTTCAAGTGTCGGCAGTTGCTGAGCGAGGCTCGCCCAGTGGCCCAGCTGCTGGCGTGCATTCAGCTGCTGGAAGGTGTCTTCCAGCGCATGCAGGCGCGTGAGCAGGGCGGCGTCAGTCTCGGCCTGCACGATCAGGTAGTGCAGGCCGTCCGGTTCGGCGAGCAGGCGCTGGACCTCGCGTTGCTCGTTGATCAGAGACGCAGGCGAGGGATTGAGCTGCGTGAGGCGGTCATCGCTGCGCAGTCCGTAGAGGCTTGCCAGCGCGGCCACCAGCAGCAGGCCCAGTGCCTGCCAGCTGCGCTTGCCGGGGATGGCACGCGCCAGACGTCCTGCGGCGCGGGCGGCGGGGGAGTCCTCGCGGGTGGCCTGCGCCGGCAGTGGCAGTTGCGGCAGCCACAGGCGCACGCTCAGCCAGGCACCGATCAAGCCGAGCGCCGCGAACATGCCCATCTGGCGTAGGCCGGGCATCGGCGTCAGGGTGATGGCCAGATAGGCGGCGAGGCTGGAACACAGCCCCAGCGTCAGGCCCGGCCACAGCGCGGCGAGCCCGCCACGGCCATTCGTCGTCGCCAGACGGCGCATGCACTCCAGATGCAGCACGTAATCGATGGAGATGCCGATCAGGCTGGCGCCGAAGGCCAGCGTCAGCACATGCAGGCTGCCGAAGGCCCACCAGGTCAGCGGCAGCGCGAACAGCACACCCGTGGCCACCGGCACCAGCAGCAATGGCAGCCGACGCGGGGTGCGGAACACCGCCCATAGCAACAGCAGCACGCCGATCAGCGAGCCGAGCCCGATGGTCGACATCTCCTGCTTGGCCTGTTGCGCGCCGTTGCTGGCATGGAAGACCAGTCCGGAGCGCAGCAGCCGAATGTCGGGATAGTCGGCCTTCACACCATTCACGGCCTGTGCCAGCGCCTGCTGGTCACTCATCGCGTAGGCGCTGCCCGTCAGGGTGGCGCTGATCAGGCGATAGCCGCTACCGCCTTCTTCGCTGTTCTGCTCGTCACTGTCCTGTTCGTTACTGACTGAGCCAGCGGAAGCCGGCGCGCGCAGCAACAGCTGGCCGCCGGACAGCGACAGGTTGGCGGGCGTCAGCCAGCTCTGCCAGGCGCCAGCGAGGCCGAAGGGATCACGGATAAGGTCGCGCTGGCCGCCGGGCTGGAACAGCTGTCTGAGGGCGCGCGCCTGCCAGTCATCGTCACTCAGGTCGCCAAGCGACGGGGCGATCAGGGCCGGCTGGACCTCTGCCGGCAGGCGCAGGCTTTCGAGGCTCTTGCCGTCATCCAGCCTCGCGATGGGCGCGAGCGCCTGACGCAGAGCCTGGGCGGCAGCGTCACGCTGCTTGCGTGCGGCGGCGCTGGCATCGCGACTGCCGACCAGGATCACCAGCCGGTTGGCGGTGTCATCCAGCGATTCGGCGCGCGCTGCCAGCGGGCTGCGCTCCTGCTCCGGCAGCATGGCGGTGATGCGGGTGTCGATCGCCCCACGCCATGGGCTCTGCGGGGCGATCTTCGCCGCCAGAAGCAAGGCGCACAGCAGCAGGGCGGCGGCCCATAGCCAGCGCCAGACGGCGCGATCCAGGCCCTTGCGAGGCTCACGGCTGGGAGATGTCATCGCTCGCAGTGACCGCCGGCGGTGAGCGTCAGCTCAAGGCGGTCACCGTCGCCGCTGTCGAGATTCACGTGTTCCAGCCAGCTGCCACCGTCGATCTCGAGACGCTCGACGGCCTCGGCCAGACGGGCATCATTGGGCGTCAGGCTGGCCTGCCAGTCATCCGGCGTGCCCGTCAACGTCAGGGAGAAGTGCTCCTCCAGCGCCTGCCAGTCGCCGTGGAAGAAGCTGATCAGCAGCTCCGCCATCGCCTGCTGGTCGGCCGGCAGCGGCTCGCCATTCGGGCCTTCGCTGGCATCGGGGCGCATCTCGAGACGGTCTTCAATCGGTGAGGTGGTTTCCCACACCAGGCCTTCGGGTGCGTTCGGGTCACCGATCAGACGGAAGTGACCCCGGCTCTCGAGCTCTGCGCCGACATCCTCGAGCCAGCGTGTCTGCTGGAAGTCACCGCAGACTGGGGCGGTGCGCGCCAGCTGTTGCGTCAGGGCACGAGCGTCGAATCTGGCGTCTGAGTCGCTGGTCTCTGAGGCACTGGTCTCGGATGCGCTGGCCCAGGGGGCACCGGCAGTCAGCAGCAGGGCAGTGGCGGCAATGGCAAGGCGCGAAGTCATCACGGCGTTCCTCGTGTTTCTGAAGGGGAGGCAGGCGAATCACTGGTGTGTGTCAGCGCTTGTTCGGCCTGCCAGGCGGCCAGCCGCTCGCTGAGTGCGGCGGGCGAGGCCAGCAGCATCTCGCCATCTTCCAACCCGACCGCGACCTGCACGCTGTAGCCACGGGTCAGGCGCTTGCCGCTCTCGACATCGCGGATCACGTAGTCGAGCTTGAGGCGGTTTTCCCACTCGCGCAGCCGTGCGGTGATGGCGATGTGCTGGCCGAAGCGCGCCGGGCCGGCATAGCGCAGGCGCAGGTCGATCACCGGCCAGGCGTAGCCGGAATCGCGCATCTGCGGGTAGTTGTAGTCGAGCATGTCGAGCAGCTTGCAGCGGGCGATCTCGAGATAGCGCACGTAATGGCCGTGCCAGGCGACTTCCATCATGTCGACGTCGTGGAAGGGCACTTCCATCTCTACCGTGGCGGTCGGCATCGGGGTGTCTGTGGGCTGATTCATGACTTGTTTCTCGCTCATGCGTGGGCCTCGCCGGCGCTCAGGGCCCAATGGCGCTCACGGATGCGCGCGCACAGCAGGCGCAGGTCGGCTTCCAGAGCGCGATCTTCCTCGAGTGGCGCGATGTCTTCACGCAGTTCACGGGTGAAGGCGGCCAGTCTGGGCGGCGTGGCGGCTTGACCCGTGATGTCGGCGCGCTGCACGCCACCCTGCACGGCGGCGTGCAGGGCGGCGGCGGCGACCTGTTCCACCAGTGTCAGCACGCGCAGCGCATCCCGCGCGGCGATGGTGCCCATGCTGACCTTGTCCTGATTGTGGCACTCGGTGGAGCGCGAGAAGACGCTGGCGGGCATGGTCAGCTTGAGGGCTTCCGCCGTCCAGGCCGAGGCGCCGATCTGCACCGCCTTGTAGCCATGATTGAGCGGCGCGCGCTCGAGCGTGGCACCGCTGAGGTTGCTGGGCAGGCCACGGTTGTAGCGGCTGTCGACCAGCAGTGCCAGCTGGCGGTCGAGCAGGTCGGCCAGGTTGGCGACCGCCGTCTTGAGGCTGTCCATCACCATTGCCACATGGCCGCCGTAGAAGTGGCCGCCGTGGAGAATCTTGCCGGCCTCGACATCGATCAGCGGATTGTCGTTGGCGCTGTTGAGCTCGGTCTCGAGAAAACTGCGCCACCAGCTGAGGCTGTCCTCGACCACGCCGATGACGTGGGGCGCGCAGCGCGTCGAGTAGCGGTCCTGCAGGCGCGGCGAGTTGATTGGCGTGGCGTCGACTTCCGGCGCCGCCGGGTGGGCCAGATCATCGCGCAGCCACTGGGCCACGCGGGCCTGGCCGGGATGCGGCTTGGCGGCGAACAGATCGGCATCGAAGTGGTAGGGGTTGCCTTCCAGCGCCTGCACGCTGAGCGCGGTGATGCGCGCGCTCAGGCGGCTGAGGTAGGTGGTGCGGCCGTAGGCCAGCGCGGCGAGGGCCGTCATCACGGCGGTGCCGTTCATCAGCGCCAGGCCTTCCTTGGGGCGCAGCACATAGGGTGTCAGGCCGTGTGCCGCGAAGACTTCCGCCGTCGGGCGCAGCGCGTGGGGCTGGCCTGCGCCGGGGCGCACCCAGACCTCACGCTCGCCACACAGCACGGCGGCCACATAGGACAGCGGGGTGAGATCGCCGCTGGCGCCCACCGAGCCTTCCTCGGGAATGCGCGGCAGGATGTCGTGATTGAGCAGCCATACGAGGCGCTCCAGCAGCGCCATGCTGACCCCGGAGACACCGCGGCACAGCGAGACGAGGCGCACCATCACCACCGCGCGGCTGCTGACCACATCCAGGTCCGCGCCCATGCCACAGCCGTGGAAGGTATAGAGGTGGCGCGGCAGGGCTTCGAGGTCCTCTGCCCCCTGCACGGCACGCGTCACGGAATCGCCGTAACCGGTGGTGACGCCGTAGACCACGCCTTCTTCTTCCAGCAGGCGTTCCAGCAGGGCCGGACCGGCCTCGATACGGTCGCGGAAGGCGGCATCCGAAGTCAGGCGCACCTCACGGCGGCCTTCGGCGACATCGATCAACTGCTCGAGGGTGATATCACTGCCGTCGAGAATCAGGGCGGAGGAAGAGGTGGCGGGCTGTGACATGACGAGGTACCTGGCGAAGAGAGAAGCGTGAAAATGCGCTGAACGTGAAGACCGAACAAGGTGAAGGCCGCAGAGCCGGGCGCGAAGCAGCGTTGTCGCAGGCCCGGCGCGGCTCAGGCGTCCTGTTTCGGAGCCGACGCGCTGTCTGGATTCGACGTGCTGTCAGGCGCCTGATGCCAGAAGTCGAAGAAGTTGAACCACTGCAGCGGATGGCGCTTCACGCGCGCTTCCAAGTGGCTGGCATGGCGTTGCATTGCCTGCTGGATCCACGCCTCGCGGCCGCTGCGCTTGACGGCGCGGCTGTCATCGAAGGGCGCGAAATCGACCCGGAAACGCGGATGGGCGCCGCCCTGTTCGCGAATGCAGCTCAGGGTATAGACGTGACAGCGCAGCAGCGCGGCCAGCATGAAGGGCCCCTGCGGGAAGGGCGCGGGCTGATCGATGAAGTCACAGTGCAGCACGCGCGGTGAGGCCGCGGCACTGGCCGGCGACGCGGGTCTGCTGCCTTCTGCCGGAGGGGGGTCTGACTTGGCATCGTCGGCGGTGGGCGGAATCGGCACGCGGTCGGCGGCGATGACCACGAAGCCGCCGCGATTGACGCGATCGCCCAGTGCCATGGCGGTGGCTGGGGTGATCTCGCTGACCTCGATCATCTGCGGCGGCTTGCGCCCGGTGGCCTGCTCCAGCAGCTGATTGAACTTTTCGGCGTGGCGCGTGTGCACCAGCGCGCACAGGTCGATGTCGTGGCGCTCGCCGATGGCATTGATCACATCCAGATTGCCGTGATGGGCGACGAGGATGATGCCGCCCTCACCGCGCAGCGCGGCGTCGCGCAGGTCTTCCGGGCCGGTGCCGGTCAGCGAGGACAGCGGGATCTCGCCGCTCCAGGCCGAGACCTTGTCCATGATCGCCTCACCGAACTGCATGAAGTGGGCAAAGCTTCTCGCCCACAGGCGCACGCCGCCAAGCTCTGGCTCGAGGCGCTTGAGGAAGTCGAAGGAGGCGCGCCGCGCCACCCCGCGCAGCAGGAAGTACCACACCAGCACCGGAAACAGCGCGATGCGAAACGGCCAGGCACCGAGGCGACGACGAATCGTCACCATCAGGCGCATGCCAGTGGTGGAGCCGGTTTCCGACAGGCGTGCCCAATGGGTCATTCGTGTTTCCCCTTCGCGTCGTCAGGCTGCGAGGGGCGACTGACATGAGTGGATGATCTCCTGCCATTGCGTCCCGACAGCGTGCGCCAGGCCAGTTTCGGTGAGCGCAGCAGCATGCCGAGGAACAGCCGCGTGTGCATGGCGCTGATCAACAGGTTGTCGTGACCGGGGCGGAAGTGGCTGACGCCCCCAGTGGGATAGCTGACATGCACCGGCAGGTTGGCGACCTCGCCATCGGCCCAGTACCAGCGCACCAGCACCTCGGTGTCGAAGGACATGCGATCGCCACAGTCATGACGCGCCAGTAGCCGGTTGGTGGCGGCCAGCGGGTAGAGGCGCACGCCGCACATGGTGTCGCGGATGGCCAGCGACAGGGTGTTGATCCACACCCAGATGTGCGAGGCGTAGCGGCCATAGAAGCGGATGCGCGGCACGCTGGCGTCGTATTCGGGATAGCCGATCTGCAGGCAGTCGGGGGTTTCCTGCATGCCGTTGAGGAAGGCGGGCAGATCGCTGACATCGTGCTGCCCATCGGCGTCTACCTGCAGGGCATGGGTGAAGCCGAGCTGCTCGGCAGCCTGCAGCCCACTGCGCACGGCAGCACCCTTGCCGCCATTCTGCTCGCGACGCACCAGGTGATGGCCCTCGGCCGCCAGTTGATCCAGCACCGCGGCGCAGGGCGCGCTGCAGCCATCATCCACCAGCACGATGGGCAGCCCGAGCGGCGCCAGACCCGCGCACACGCCGGCGATGGTGGCGGGGTGATCGTAGACCGGAATCACCACGCAGGCGCGCAGTGGCGACTCGCTGACGGGGGGAGAGGATGTGTGGCCGGTCATCGGCGCCTGGGGCTGGCTCATGACGCCTCCGGTGTGGGTGTCGTCTGGGGTGAACTAAGTGGCGAACTAAGTGGCGAACTGAGAGGTGTGTCATCGGTTTCAGCACCGTAGCGCAAGCGGCCGCTGGCGTGCAGGCCCGCGCGGGATTCCAGGCGGAAGTCGACGCGCAGGCCGTGGCTGTCGGCGACCAGTGTCGCGGCCAGCGTGAAGCGCATGCCCGGCAGCAACAGGTTGGAGAACTTGATGCGCTCCAGACGCTGAAAACGGCTTTCCTGCACGCCGACACCCGCCAGGCGCAGGCGGCGGCCGAGATCGCGAGCCCACTTGAGCATCACCACGCCGGGCACCAGTGGCTGGGCGGCGAAATGACCCTCGAGGTAGCACAGGCTGTCGGGCACCTCGGCTTCCAGCGTCAGCTGCTGCGGGCCGCTGGAGGTTTCACCCAGCCAGCGTGGCAGACGATGATCGTCGAGATCGGCAAACAGCCGCGCGACGGAGTCCGCCGTGAACTTGCCCTGGGCATTCAGCGGCAGGCGCGTGACGAAGCGCCAGTAGCGCGGCAGGGCGATGCGCTCGAAACCCGGCATCAGCGCACGGCGCAGACGGGCAATCAGATCACGGCGGCTGGCGTGGTCCTGCGGCAGCGCGCTCTCCTCCATCACCACCACTGCGCCCAGGCGGTGATCGCGGGTGGGCATCGGCAGGCAGCGTACCTCCAGCACCTCTTCTTGCGCGCTCAGGCAGCGCTCCACCGCGCTCAACGAGACCCGCTTGCCGGCCAGCTTGACCAGCCGATCACTGCGCCCCAGCAGCTGGAAGCGTGGCGCCGCCTGCTGCTCGCCTTGCGACGACGTTTCAGCCGCCACTGGCGCGGCGTTGTCGGCCTGCTGCCACCACTGGTCCGGCTGCTCCAGAAACGGCGAGCGCACCGCGAAGGCGGGCGAGAAGCGGAGCTCGACCTCCGGCAGCGGTGTCCAGTCGGACGTCTCGTGCTGGCGGCGATGCGCGATGCCGCCCGTTTCGGTGCTGCCATAGATCTCGATCACCGGCGCCTGCAGGCAGTTCTCTGCGTGGCGGGCGGCCTCGGCCGGCAGCGGGGCACCTGAAGAGAAGACCCGCAACACCTGAGCCTGATACTGAGCCTGGCCCGCCACGCGGCTCTCGTCACTGGTCTGTGGCAGGCGCGCCAGCTGGGCCGGCGAGCTGACCAGCTGGCAGCGATGCCCGAGGCCGGACAGCTGCGCGATGGCGGCGGCCAGCTGCTCGGGGTAGTGGCAGGCTTCGCTGAGAAACGGCACCCCTTCGCTGAGCGGGCGCAGCAGCGACACCAGCAGGCCGTAGATGTGCTGGTGACTGACCTGGCTGAGGCTGACGGTGCCTGTGCTTGGCTCAGACGCTGAGTCAGTGCCTGAAGCGTCCGTCGCCAGCGGCCACAGCGTGCGATGCACGGCCAGTTCGGCCTCGAGCTGATCGAAGCGCTTGGCGATGCGCAGCGGCTCGCCGGTGGAGCCGGAGGTGCAGAGCTCCAGCGCGAGACGCCCGCCGTCTGGCGTGATCTCGAACGGTGTGTTCGGTGCGGCAACAGAGCTGGCAGCGCCGGTAGAGCCGATAGAGCTGAGAGTGCCGGGTTGCTCCGGCGGCCAGCCAGCGGCGCTGGTCTCGGGCAGCTTGCCATCACAGTTCTCGGCCAGGCGGGCCAGGGTTTCCGGGCGGTCATCGCCGGGCAGCACGACGAGCATGCCGCGCTCCCACAGCGCCAGCAGCTGAACGCAGGCGCCAAGCGCCGTGGGCTGGAACATCACCCAGCGCGCACCGGGCCGGCGGCCAGCATGCGCTGCGGGCAGGTTGTCCAGCCACTGATGCCAGGCATCGACGCGTGCCATCAGCTCGGCACGACTCAGCGGGCGCAGCGGCTGACCGGGACTGGCCAGCCAGCAGGCCGGCGCCGCGGGTGCGAGTCGGGCGAGCTGGCGCCAGCCCTGATGGATGAGGGAGGCGGCGCGCTGGGCGGCGTCTTGCTCAGTGGAGCGTGCGGTGGCGCGGCTGGCAGGCTGGCGGGCATCAGACATGTGAGGCAGGCAACTCTTCAGAAAGTCGAATTCATCTGGGGGCGTATCCACGCCGGGCGAATCCACGCCGGGCGTATCCATGCATGGACTCAGCTATCGATAGCCGAGCTCAGCCATCGGCGCGGCGCAGGCGACGGCGTACCAGCCATTCGCCGCAGAACAGCAGCCCCATCAGCACGTAGCTCACCAGGCCGTTGTAAAGCGTCCAGGTCGCGAGGTCGGCATACAGCGCCGTGGCCGCGGCGACACTGGCATTGAAGACGAAGAAGCCGCACCACACACGGGTGACCTTGCGGGTATAACGCACGCCGGCGGCGGGCAGATCAGGCTCCTGCAGACGTGCGAGGCGCTCGATGACCGGCATGCCGCGCCACAGACTGGTGGCGAACACGCTGAGCATGGCCAGATTGACCAGCACCGGATAGGCGCGCAGCCCCAGTTCCGCCTCGCTGAGCAGGCTGATGGCGATCAGCAGCGCGGCCAGCGTCAGGCGCAGGATCAACGGCAAGGGCAAACGCTGGATCAGCAAGGCGCCCAGCGCGATCAGTGCCCACACCCAGGGCGAGACATGTCCGCTGATCGCGTCGCCCGCCGGGTCTGCCGTCAGCCGCGAGAGCAGGGCATAGACCAGCAGCGGCCAGCACACGGCGGCCACCACGCCCAGCCCGCCAAGCAGCAGCCTCGGCAGTGACGGGCGTCGCCCTCGACCAGAGGACAATGACGTCATGCCTGGCGCTGCATCAACTGCTCGACGGCAGTCACGACATCATCGAGGCTGCGTACGCTCTTGAAATCATTGGCTTCGATGCGGCGGCCGGTGAACTTCTTGAGTTCGACCACCAGGTCCACCGCATCGATGCTGTCGATGTCGAGGTCTTCATAGAGCAGCGCCTCGGGGTGGATGTCAGCGGCATCGATCTCGAACAGCTCGATCAGGGTGCTGCGCACATGGGCATAGATCTCTGCGCGGGACGCGGTCTGTTGCTCAGCGCTCACGGCGGGCCTCCACGAGTTCACGCAGGGCATTGAGGCTGGCGAAATGCGCGCGGGTGTCCTCGGCTTCGGCGTCCAGCGTGATGCCGTACTGCTTCTGCAGCGCGAGACCGAGTTCCAGGGCGTCAATCGAATCCAGCCCCAGGCCGTCCACGAACAGCGGCTCATCGGCGACGATGTCGTCCGGCGTGATGTCCTCAAGCTCCAGGGTGTCGATGATCAGTTGCTTGAGTTCCAGTTCCAGCTTGGCGCTATCGCTCATGAATATTCCTCGTGTCGGCGTACCGATAATGGCCGGTATGAATGGCAGCAGGCTTTATTAACGGCGGGAAGGCCGAATATCTTAATCCGTTTTTCTCGCTATCTGATCAACATCAAGATCAGGGCAGTACGGCGCAGCGCGTTGTCATGACTCGCGAATCCGTTGCTGAAAGTCGGCCAGCTCAGCGGCAAAGTCGCTGGCCAGGCGGCGCGTCAACTGGCGGGCATCGCGTGACAGCGGCACCTCATCCTCTGTCGCCGGTGGCGGTGCGACATGCGCCGTCATGTCCGGTAGTACCTTGATATTGAGCATCACCCGCCGGGTCGGGATGTGATACCAGGGCTCGCCCTTGGTCAGGGTGCTGGGCTGGCAGTCGATCAGCACGGGGGTGATCTCGCTTGGCGTGCGCAGCGCGATGTTGGCGGCGCCGCGGCGGAATTTCAGTGCGCGCCCGGGCACGCTGCGCGTGCCCTCCGGAAACAGGATCAAGGCATTGCCGCGCGCCAGGCTCACGCCGGCGGCCTCGAGCACGCCCTGCGGCTCTTCATTGGTGATGTAGCCCGCGGCGCGGATGGGACCGCGGGTGAAGGGGTTGCGTGCCAGCCGCCCCTTGACCACGCAGTCGGCGTGGGGAATCAGCGCGAGCAGGAAGACCACGTCGATCAGCGTCGGGTGATTGGCCAGCACCAGCAGGCCGGGACGTTGCAGGCGCTCGCAGTCGTGCAGGCGATAGTCGAGCACGCCCAGGCCGCGCATCAGGCCCACGAAGCCGCGCATGCCGTGATGGATGATGCTGCGCGCGAGCTTCTGTCGCTTGTCGGGGCAGCGTACCACCAGTGTCAGCAGGGGCCACATTCCCCCCACCAGCAAGCCGCCCAGCCCGAAGGTCAGGAAGCTGATGGCCGTGGCGATGCCACGCCACAGGCGCCCGAGGGGAGACGACAGCATGCGTGGCATCAGTCTGCTGGCGGCGTCGGTGAGGCGGCGTGAGCGCGGCTCAGCTGCCATTGATGGCGACGACAGGCGAGCGTCTCAGCCCCGGCCTGCTCAAGCCAGGCAATGACCTCAAGCGGCGTCGGGGCGCTGTCCGTCATTGACTCGCCAGGCGTGGCGCTCAGTGTCCATGCGCTGTCATCTTCACTGCGGCGGCTCAGGCGCAGGGCGACGGCGCTGGCGCACGCCGGGTAGTCACCGTGGTGCAGGAAAGCCTCCGGCGCGGCGATATCGGAGAACAGCACGATGACATCCTCGCGCTCGCTCAGATAGCCGAGCGCCTCGCTCATCAGCGCCTCGAATTCGTTGCCGCAGGCGGCGAGGGCTTCCAGCGGCTGATGGGACTTGCCGGTGATCGAGTACATGCCCAGCACGGCGTTGTGCACCGAGAGCGAGAAGCGTGCCGGTGACAGGGCCTCGTCGGACTGGGTGGCGGCATCCAGCAGGGCGAGAATCTTGCCGGTATCGCCATGACGCGAGGCATGGATGATGGGCAGGTCGGCGTCAGGGTCGAGCGCGAACAGCAGCTTGCAGCAGGCCTGGCCGACCGGGCTGAGTCGACGACGCTGCATGGCCGGAACTTGCTCGGCACGCGGGGTGGGGGTGATATCTACGCGGCTGTCGTGGGCGGTGCGGGTCGCACTCGCCTGCCAGGCTCGCCAATCAGTCAGACGCATGAGGTTCTTGTCCGTGAACGCATCGTTGCCATATTGGGGCCTCAGTGTACCGCACAGGGGTTGGGCAGCCCAACCGGACTCAGGCGTGTTGGCACTGAGCAGGCGGCGTGGCTACGCGTGTCGTTGGCAGGATAGCAGCTTGCAGGGCGGCACAAGGCGCCTTACGTGAGGTGTCGGGGTGTGATGTCCTGCGGCGGGTCACCGCTGTGGCGGCGCTGGACAGCGGCAGAAGAGGGTGTAGGGTATCGTCGCACTGAGACTGGCGCCCGGGGCGTCATGGGGTAAAACGCTGAGGACGCACAATGATGACTGTCATCAACAGGTCGGTGGCATGAAGGGTGGCTCGCGGGACCTGCTGCGTAGACGGGCTCACGCAGGGCAGGCGACCCGAGCGCACTCGCAGGCGCTGATGCGCCTTCTTTCGCTCTCGGAGTGGTTGCCGGTCGTCCGGGTACTCGGCCTGCTGCTGTGCGTGGTGGCCTTGATGATGCTGGCGCCCTTGCTGGTGTTGCTCGGTGAAGCGGATGCGGATGCCAGCGCCTTCCTTATCTCGCTGGGCATCACGCTCGGCTCGGCGGCCATCATGCTGACGGTATCGCGCAAGGTGGAGCTGCAGCTCAAGCCGCGTGCGATGTTCGTGCTGACGACGCTGAGCTGGGTGCTGGTGTCGGCCTACTCGAGCCTGCCCTTGATCTTCGGTGCCACCCACCTGGGCGTGACCGATGCCGTGTTCGAGTCGGTGTCGGCGATCACCACCACCGGCTCCACCGTGCTGTCTGACATCGAAGGGCTCTCGGATGGTCTCAAGCTGTGGCGCGGCCTGATGCAGTGGGTCGGCGGCATCGGCATCATCGTGATGGCGATCGCGATCCTGCCGTTTCTGAAGGTCGGCGGCATGCGCCTGTTCCAGACCGAATCCTCGGACTGGTCCGACAAGGTGCTGCCGCGTGCCGGTGGCGTGGCCAAGGCCATCGGGCTGGTCTATGTCGGGCTGACGTTGCTGGCCATCGTCTGTTACTGGCTCGGTGGCATGCACTGGCTGGATGCGCTGGTGCATGGCATGACGTCGCTGGCCACCGGCGGCTTCTCCAATTACGACAGCTCGATGGGTATCTATTCCGATCGGCCCCATCTGCTGTGGATGGCGTCGGCGTTCATGTTGCTGGGGGCGCTGCCCTTCGTGCTGTTCATCCGCGCCTGGCAGGATCAGGCCGGCGTCCTGTGGCGTGATGCCCAGGTACGCGGCTTCCTGCGTCTGCTGGGATGGGTGATCGCCTTGCTGACGCTGTATCGCGTCGTCAATGGCGAGGCCATCTTCACGGCGCTGACCCAGGTGACCTTCAATGTCATCTCGGTGGTGACCACCACCGGCTACGCCAGCGATGACTACAGTGCCTGGGGGCCCTTTGCGGTGGTGGCCTTCTTCTATCTGACCTTCGTCGGCGGCTGCAGCGGCTCGACCAGCGGCGGCATGAAGATCTTCCGCCTGCAGATCGGGCTGATCATGCTCGGCAACCATCTGCGCTCGTTGATCCATGCCAATGGCGTCTTCTCGCAGCGCTACAACGGTCGCGCGCTGCCCGATGAGGTGGTGCGCGCCGTGATCGCCTTCTCGTTCTTCTTCTTCATCACCATCGGTGGCCTGGCGCTGGCGCTGTCGTTCATCGGGCTGGACCTGATCACCGCGGTGACCGGCGCCGCCACGGCCGTCACCAATGTCGGCCCGGGACTGGGCGAGATCATCGGCCCGGCGGGCAACTTCTCGAGCCTGCCGGACAGCGCCAAGTGGTTGCTGTGCATCGGCATGCTGATGGGGCGTCTCGAGATATTGACCGTGCTGGTGCTGTTCTCGCCCGGCTTCTGGCGCAAGTAGCGACCCACGAAAAAGCCACCGTCGATTGACGGTGGCTTTTTCGTGGCAGGTACAAGACTCAAGTGTCTTGCTCCGCAGTGCTGGCTTACTGAGCGACCTTCTCGCCGTCCGTCGCCTCGGCGGCATCGAGCTTCTCGTCGAGATCGATGGAGAGCCCTTCGCGATTGAGGATCGGGTTGGCATATTGCACCAGCCACCAGTCCTTGAGCTCCGCGGGCACCTCTGCGAGGCGGTTCTCGAAGGTGGCGCGCTCGGCACCGCTGATGGCCGAGACATCCAGCGCCGAGGCCAGGCGCGGCTCCTCACGCAGCTGCGGGCGGCTGGCGGCCAGCTTCTCGAGTGCCAGCTGATGGCTCGGGTAGAGGGTGTAGTAGGCCAGCACCTGACGGTCGACTTCCTTCACCACGTCTTCCGGGGTCTCGAAGTCGCCCTTGAGCGGCTCGCCGAACACCAGCTTGACGCGCCCCTTGTGGCCGCTGATACCCGCCGCGATGGACTTGATGTCCTCGTACTGCACCTTCTCGTAACGGCCTTCATTGGCGACGGCCGCCAGCTCGCGTGCCTTCTGCAGGTCACAGGGGTCGAACTCGTAGCTGATCGACACCGGCACGATGTTGAGCTCGCTGACCGCCTCGCTGAACGGACGCGTCTTGTCGGCGGTGCGCGCCGCCATGGTCAGCATCTTGATGATGGCGCTCTCGGTGCCGTCTCGGCCGTCCTTGGCGCGCCCTTCACGCTGGGCCAGCCAGATGGAGTGCTGGTCGTGGGTCAGCGAGTGGCGGATATAGCCCGACAGCGACTGGTAGGCGGCCAGCATCGCGCGCTTGCCCTTGGCGGAGCGCGGCACGATGAAGCTCTTGTTGAGGCGCATCAGGTCGGTGACGAAGGGCTTCTGCAGCAGGTTGTCACCGATGGCGATGCGCACCGTGTCACGCCCGTGACGATAGAGGGCGTAGTTGACGAAGGCCGGGTCCAGCGAGATGTCGCGATGGTTGGACAGGAACAGATACGGCGTGTCCGGCGACAGGCGCTCCAGCCCCACCGTCTCGAAGCTGGTGGTGGTGGTGTGGATCATGCGCGCCATGTAGACGGCGATGCGGCTCTGGAAACTGGCAACGTCCTTGACGCCAATCATCTCGCGCTTGATGGCCAGGCGCGCGATCTGGCGTGCCAGCCACGGGAAACGCTGGGTCAGGCCCGGCAGGCGGAAGCGAGTCAGAGTGTCGAGCAGCTCGCGGTCCTGCTCCAGGCGTACCAGCACCTCCGCTACCTCGTCGTCGTGGTAGGGGCGAATATCGGCGAACGGGTCCTGTTCGCTGGTCGTGGCAGGCTTGGGTGTTGCAGTGTCAGTCATCGACGCACGTCATCCGGGTTTGTCATTCTGAAAAAAGAGAAGGTCGGCAGCGGGCCCAAGGCTCAGCTGGCGGGCTGGGCTTCACCACCCAGCCAGGCGGTCATCTGCTCGATCACGCCGGACAGCACCTGGGCCATCAGCGCGAAGTCGGTCTCCAGACGCAGGATGGGGTCTTCGCCGTCATCCTGGGCGTTGGCTTCATCGACCACGGCATCGGCGAACTTGAGGCTCTTGAGCGCCATGTCCTCACCGAGCACCAGCGCGACGCGGCCATCGACTTCCAGCGCCAGCTTGCTGACCACGCGGCCCAGATTCAGCGCCGTCTGGATTTCCTCGCCGTCGAGATCGAACTGGCGCGCACGCAGCACGCCATCTTCGCCGCCCGGCGCCTTGAGTTCGACCTGGTCACCGACGATCAGGTCTTCCGGGCGTGAGCTGACATCCTTGAGCCAGGTGGTCATCACCTGGGAAGGCGGCTGCGCGACGGCCAGCGGCGTGACCTTGAGCGTGCCCAGTGTCTGGCGCAGCAGGTCCAGCACTTCCTCGGCGCGCTTGGCATTCGAGGCGTTGACGGCGATCAGGCCGCGCCGGCTGTCCCACCACAGGTCGGTGCGCGAGGAGCGCGTGAAGGCGCGCGGCAGCAGCTCCTCGTAGATCTGCTCCTTGAGGGTCAGCTTCTCGCGGCGACGCAGCGGGCGGCCTTCGGCGGTCTCGCGCTCGGCCACGCGCTCCTCGAGTTCTTCCTTGACCACGGCGGAGGGCAGTACGCGCTCCTGGCGCAGGGCGCTGATCAGGAAATGGCCCTGAATCTCGTGCACCAGCAGGTCGCTGTTGCGACCGCCAGGTGCGACCCAGCCGATGCGCTTGGCTTCGACGCCGGTGACCGGGCGGAAGACATGCTCCGGCAGGGCGTCGGCGAGACGACCCTCTTCCAGCGGTGCGCTATCGTGTAGGCGATACAGTTGCAGGTTCTTGAACCACATGCGACCAGTCCTTGAGTCCGGTGAACGGGGGCTGCCCGTCTGAATGGCGCATATTATGGCGAAACTCATGCGGCGGGTCATCCGCCGTGGACGTGACCCTGCGTCACACTGCGGTTGCCGACCATCTCGCGCGAGCACAAAGACATACTGTGTGCACGCTGTGGCGCTAGTCTTGAGTCGACCTGGCGGTGCGCGGTCTGGCGGTTTGCGGTATCGACCGACAGATATCGATCAGCAGGCATCGACCAGTAGATATCGAACAGCAGGCATCGACCTATAGGCATAGACCATCAGACTTGAGACGCGGAGGGCGGCAGAGTGATCGACGACGTTGTTGTGGAGACTGCTGTGGGGACTGCTGAGGAGACGGTTGTGGAGGCTTTTGTGAAGAGCAGAGCTTCGGGCGCGAGCGCGCTGAAACGGACACGACCACTGACGCTGGCGGCGCTGACCCTGCTGCTGTTCGGCTGCAGTGGGGAGCATGACGCCCACGACAAGACGGCCAGCGCGGCCGAGACCAGTGCAACGGTCACGAAAGAGGCAGCCGCTGACGGCGAATCCGGGCCGGCGGCGCTCGGGCTGGATCCTGAGATGTTTGCAGAGGGCGCGATCGTCGGTGAGGTCGAGACCGTCGACTGCACCCTGAGCGGCGGCACGCAGACGACCTGCTATCAGTTCCGCGTGGCCGGTGCGCCTGCGGACCCGCAAACCTCGCCGGAGGGGCCTTTCTGCCCGCCCAATATCCATTCCGGTGAGGAGGAAGGTGGTACCTGGATGGATGGTGAGGGCACCCTGTATCAAGTGGACGGCGAGTTCATCAAGAATCTGGCCACTCTCTACAAGGACAAGGCGTGGCAGATGTACGACGTCAACACGGGCGAGATCACCGTGATCGATGGCGCGCGTGGCTGCGAGGTGGCGGGGAACCCGAACCCCATCGAAGGCTTCGACAACTTCTGTCTCGAGTGTCCGCTGGATGAGCTGGGCGGTGGCATCGAGAAGACTGTCGTGATTCCCAAGGTACCGGTGCCGGCCGCCGAGCCGACCTCGCTTGCCGGCCGCTCCAACACCGGCGTGGCGCTCAATGGCGTGCTGTTCGGCCCGCCGGCGCCGCTGGAGCTGATCCTGAGCTCTCACACCCTGGGGGTGCTCGATGATTGTGGCGCGCATGCCAATCCGCATGAGGGCTATCACTATCACACCGCCACTGGCTGCTCCGAGATCGGCATTCAGGAAGATGGTCATTCGCCGATGATCGGCTATGCGCTGGATGGCTATGCCATCTATGCCAGAGAGGACAAGGACGGCAATGTTCCCGCTGACCTGGATGAGTGTGGCGGCGAGACGGACCCGGTGCGTGGCTATCACTATCACGCCTCCGCGCCGGGGGTTAACCAGATCTTCGGCTGCTTCATGGGCGAGAAGGGGCACTTCCTCGACGAGGAGGGCGGCGAGAGGCCACCGCAGGGTCCGCCCGGCGAGTAGCCGCCTTGTAGGGATGGCGAGCAGGGCCGGTGCCATCATTCAGCCAAGCGTTTGTTTTTCTGTCCGTCACCGGCATAAGATCAGCTGACGATGGCCATACGGCGCGATCGTTTCACGGACGGGAGGCAGGGATGCAACACGACAGCAATCCACCGCAGGCAGCGGACGGCACTTACACAGATGTCGGCACTCGCACAGACGTCGGCACTCTCACAGACGTCGGCAATCACGCAGGCGTCGTCAGTCGCACGACTCTGACGGTGCGTGGCTACCATCTGGATGGCTATGGGCACGTCAACAATGCCCGCTATCTGGAGTTCTATGAGGAAGGGCGCTGGGAGTTCATGCTCGCGCATCTCGATCTGGCCGCGCTCAAGCGAGAAGGCATCGCGATGGTGGCGGTCAACCTCAACCTGGATTGGCACTATCCCGCTACCGTGCATGATGAGCTGGTCATCACCACGCGGCTGGCCGAGCTCGGGCGCCGCAAGATGATCATGCGCCAGGAGATCCACCTGGGCGAGCGGCGCATGGGCGAGGTGCATCCGCGTTCCGGGGCGCTGGTCTCCAGGGCGGATTTCACCTTCGTGCTGATGAATACCGACACCGGTCGCGCCATGCCGCTGGACGGCGAGATCGGCGCGCTGCTGGGCGCGTTGGTCAGTGAAGAAACGGCCTGATCGCCGTCAGCGGCGAGGCATGAGCCAGCAGGCCGCGCACATTGACGGCCGTACTACCGTACTGAGGTGTCCTTGCGGCGTCGTGTGAGCTGCTAGGCGCGCTCGCAAGTGATATAATGCCGCCACTTCGGTGCCGCGGAGCTGGCACCCCGTGTCTGCTTCACGCCACTGCCGCGCTGCAGTACCGACGGAGCATGCGTCGTTGCTGCAGTGGCGCCAACAGTTGAGTTCAAGGATTTGACGAATCATGGGTGAGATCGCCAGAGAGATACTGCCAGTCAACATCGAGGACGAGCTCAAGCAGTCGTATCTCGATTACGCGATGAGCGTCATCATCGGGCGTGCCTTGCCGGATGTTCGCGATGGCCTCAAACCGGTTCACCGTCGCGTACTGTTCGCGATGCACGAGCTGAACAATGACTGGAACAAGGCCTACAAGAAATCTGCCCGTGTCGTCGGCGATGTGATCGGTAAATACCACCCGCACGGTGACAGTGCGGTCTACGACACCATCGTCCGCATGGCCCAGCACTTCTCTATGCGTTATGTGCTGGTGGATGGTCAGGGCAACTTCGGTTCCATCGATGGCGACAGCGCCGCGGCGATGCGTTACACCGAGGTGCGCATGGCGCGCCTGGCGCACGAGCTGCTGGCTGACCTCGAGAAGGACACCGTCGATTGGGTCGACAACTATGACGGCACCGAGCGCATTCCTGCCGTGTTGCCGACCAAGACCCCGAACCTGCTGGTCAATGGCTCTTCCGGTATCGCCGTGGGCATGGCCACCAACATCCCGCCCCACAACATGGGCGAGGTCATCGACGGCTGTCTGGCGCTGATCGACAATGGCGATCTGACCATCGATGAGCTGATGGAATTCATTCCGGGGCCGGACTTCCCGACCGCCGGTATCATCAACGGCCGTGCCGGCATCCTCGATGCCTACCGCACCGGTCGTGGTCGTATCTACGTGCGTGCCGTGCATACCATCGAGCACAACGACAAGAACGGCCGTGATCACATCATCATCACCGAGCTTCCCTACCAGGTGAACAAGGCGCGTCTGATCGAGAAGATCGCCGAACTGGTCAAGGACAAGAAGATCGAGGGTATCGCCGAGCTGCGTGACGAGTCCGACAAGGACGGTCTGCGCGTGGTCATCGAGACCAAGCGTGGCGAGTCCGGTGAAGTGGTCGTCAACAACCTCTTCTCCCAGACCCAGCTCGAGACCGTGTTCGGCATCAACATGGTCGCGCTGCACGAAGGTCAGCCGAAGATCCTGAATCTCAAGCAGATTCTGGAATCCTTCGTGCGTCACCGTCGTGAAGTCGTCACCCGTCGTACCCTGTTCGAACTCAAGAAGGCGCGTGAACGTGGCCACATTCTTGAAGGTCTGGCGGTGGCGATCTCGAACATCGATGAGGTGATCGAGCTGATCAAGGGCTCGCCGAGCGCGGCGGAAGCCAAGGAAAAGCTGATCGATCGTGAATGGCAGCCGGGTCAGGTGGTCGAGATGCTCGAGCGCGCCGGTGCCACTTCCTGCCGTCCGGAAGATCTGCCGGAAGGTCTGGGACTGTCTGAAGACGCCAGGCACTACCGTCTGTCGCCGGCCCAGGCTCAGGCCATCCTCGAGCTGCGCCTGCATCGCCTGACCGGTCTCGAGACCGAGAAGCTGCTGGCCGAGTACTCCTCCATCCTCGAGCGCATCGCCGAGCTGATGGAGATCCTGTCCTCTGCCGACCGCCTGATGGAAGTCATCCGCGAAGAGCTGCGCGAAGTGCGCGCCCAGTACGCCGATGAACGCCGCACCGAGATCATGACCAGCCGTCGTGACCTGACCATCGAAGACCTCATCAACGAGGAAGACATGGTGGTGACGGTCTCGCGCAGTGGTTATGCCAAGACCCAGCCGCTGTCTGACTACCAGGCCCAGAAGCGTGGTGGCCGCGGCAAGTCCGCCACCTCGATGAAGGACGAGGATGTCATCGAGCACCTGCTGGTCGCCTCGACCCACGACACCGTGCTGCTGTTCTCCAACAAGGGCAAGGTGTACTGGCTCAAGGTCTACGAGATGCCGCAGGCATCACGTGGCTCGCGCGGCAAGCCGCTGGTCAACCTGATTCCGCTGGACGACGGCGAGTGGGTCACCACCATCCTGCCGGTGCGCGATTACGCCGCCGACAGCTACATCTTCTTCGCCACCGCCAACGGCACGGTCAAGCGCACCGCGCTGAGCCAGTTCTCGCGTCCGCGCAGTGTCGGTCTGATCGCGCTGGACATCGAGGAAGGTGACCGCCTGATCGGTGCCGACATCACGTCCGGTTCCGACCACGTCATGCTGGTGTCCTCCAACGGCAAGGCGATCCGCTTCGAAGAGCAGAACGTGCGCGTGATGGGCCGTACCGCCCGTGGTGTGCGCGGCATGCGTCTGCTCGACGATGCACAGGTCATCAGCCTGATCATTCCGCGCACCACCGCGATCGATGACAACGAGATCGAGGTCGATGACGCCGCGGACGCGACGGCGGAAGGCGTCGAGAGCGCTGATGTGGCAACCACCGATAGCGCGACGGAAGACAGCGTCGCCAGCGGTGAGGTGCCGCAGTGCTACATCCTGACCGCGTCCGCCAATGGCTTCGGCAAGCGCACGCGCCTGGAAGAGTTCCCGCTGCGTGGCCGTGGTGGCCAGGGCGTGATCGCGATGCAGACCAGCGAGCGCAACGGCGACCTGGTCAGCGCGGTGCAGGTCAGCGACAACGACGAACTGATGCTGATCACCGACCGCGGCACCCTGGTACGTACCCGCGTCGCCGAGGTGTCCACCACCTCGCGCAACACCCAGGGCGTGACCTTGATCCGCACCGCGGAAGAGGAGCGTCTGGTGACGACGGTGCGTGTCGACGAGCCGGAAGAGGTCGTCGTGGTGCAGGATGAGCTGGACGAAGAGGCGCTGAGCACCGACGAACAGGTGCAGGCGGGAGATGACGCCGAGTCGACGGATACCCCGCCGACAGGCGCGGAATAAGACGCTGGATTGCGACCGCCTTCGGGGCGGTCGCTTCACTTTCGGGAAATAAGACGACATGACACGCAAGTTCAACTTCTGCGCCGGTCCTGCTGCACTGCCGACCGCTGTCCTGGAGCGCGCCCGCGCCGAGATGCTGGATTATCAGGGCCGCGGACTGTCCGTCATGGAGATGAGTCATCGCTCCGACGAATTCGTGGCCATCGCCGAGAAGGCCGAGGCGGACCTGCGCGAACTGCTCGAGATTCCGTCCAACTATCGCGTGTTGTTCATGCAGGGTGGCGCCTCGACCCAGTTTGCGGGTGTGCCGCTGAACCTGCTGGGTGCGGGTGGCAGTGCCAACTATCTGTATACCGGTATCTGGGGCAAGAAGGCGATCAAGGAAGCCGAGCATCTGGCGGTGGGCAGCCACGTGGCGGCCTCCAGCGAGAGCAATGGCCTGATCGCCGTGCCGCGCCAGAACGCGATCCAGCTCTCCGGTGATGTGGGCTATCTGCACTACACCGCCAACGAGACCATCGGCGGCCTCGAGTTCGACTATATCCCCGAGGTGGCAGCGGATGGCGTGCCGCTGGTGTGTGACATGTCGTCTTCCATCCTGTCTGGCCCGCTGGATGTCAGCCGTTTCGGCGTCATCTATGCCGGCGCCCAGAAGAACATCGGTCCGGCGGGTCTGACGCTGGTCATCGTGCGCGAAGACCTGCTCGATCGTGCCCGCAAGGACTGCCCAACCATGCTGAACTGGAAGACGGCCGCCGAGGCCAATTCCATGTTCAACACGCCGCCGACCTACGCCTGGTATCTCTCCGGGCTGGTGTTCGAGTGGCTCAAGGACGAGGTCGGTGGCCTCGCCGCCATGAACGCGATCAATGATCGCAAGGCCCAGGCACTCTACGCGGCCATCGATGGCAGCGACTTCTATTCCAACCCGATCGTCACCGAGAACCGCTCACGCATGAACGTGCCGTTCGTGCTGGCCGATGACCGTCTCGACAAGACCTTCCTCGCCGAGTCCGAAGCGGCGGGTCTCTTGAATCTGGCCGGTCACCGCAGCGTCGGTGGCATGCGTGCCAGCCTCTACAACGCCGTGCCGGAAGCTGCCGTCACTGCGCTGGTGGACTTCATGGGCGACTTCGCGCGCCGTCACGGCTAAGGGGGGAGGTGAGATGTCGGATTCCAAGGAAAGCCCTGCGCCGCAGGCGGCGGGCAAGGCGGTGACACTGGACGACCTGCGTCAGCGCATCGACGCCATCGACAACGAGCTGCTGAACCTGATCAGCGAGCGTGCGGGCTGCGCGCAGCAGGTCGCCGAGGTCAAGCTGGCGGCCGGTGACGTGGGCGAGGACGGCCAGGTGCAGTTCTACCGCCCGGAGCGCGAAGCCCAGGTGTTGCGCCGCATCATGGCCAACAACCCCGGCCCGCTGAAAGGCGAGGAGATGGCGCGTCTGTTCCGCGAGATCATGTCCGCCTGTCTGGCGCTGGAACAGCCGATCCGCCTGGCCTATCTCGGCCCGGAAGGCACCTTCACCCAGCAGGCCGCGCTCAAGCACTTCGGTGACAGCGCCGTGACCAAGCCGATGGCCGCCATCGACGAGGTGTTTCGCGAGGTGGAAGCGGGTGCGGTGCAGTACGGTGTGGTGCCGGTGGAGAACTCCACCGAGGGCGTCATCAACCACACGCTGGATTCGTTCATGGGCTCGCAGCTCAAGATCTCCGGCGAAGTGGTGCTGCGCATTCACCACCACCTGCTGGTGGGCCCGAATACGCGTCGCGAGAAGATCTCGCGCATCTATTCCCACGCCCAGTCGCTGGCCCAGTGCCGCAAGTGGCTGGATGCCCACTTCCCGCACGCCGAGCGCATCGCGGTGTCCTCGAATGCCGAGGCCGCGCGTCAGGTGCGCACCGAGTGGCACAGCGCGGCGATTGCCGGTGACATGGCGGCCAAACTCTATGAGCTGGAGAAGGTCGAGGAGAAGATCGAGGACAGCCCCGACAACTCCACGCGCTTCCTGATCATCGGTGACAGCTCGGTGCCGGCGTCCGGCGATGACAAGACCTCCATCGTGGTGGCGATGCGCAACCAGCCGGGGGCACTGCACGACCTGCTGGCGCCGTTCCACCGCCACCAGATCGACCTGACCCGCGTCGAGACGCGCCCGTCACGCTCCGGTGCCTGGAACTACGTCTTCTTCATCGACTTCCGTGGCCACCGCGATGACCCGCTCATCACGGCGACGCTGGAAGAGCTGCGTCAGTGCGCAGCGGACGTCAAGGTACTCGGGTCCTACCCGGTCGGTGTGCTGTGAGCGAGGTTGACCACACGCGCCATGCTGCGCCGTCAGACCTGCTGTCCTCGCTGCCGTCAGCGGAGCGCCTGGCCGGTGAGCGGCGTATCCTGCTGGTCGGGCTGGGCTTGATCGGTGGCTCGCTGGCCGCGGCATTGCGCGCGGCGGGCCATCGTGGCGAGATTCTCGCCTGTGATCGTGACTCCAACGAGATCTGCCTCGGTCAGCGCATGGGGCTGATCGACGGTGGCAGCACGCAACTGGCGGCGCTGGTGCCGGGTGCCTCGCTGATCGTGCTGTGCGTGCCGGTGATGGCGATGCAGAGCGTGATGGCCGACCTGGCGCCGTTGCTGGATGATGACGCCGTCATCACCGATGTCGGCAGCACCAAGGGCGCGATCCGCGATGCGGCGCTCAGCGTCTTCGGTCGCATGCCGCCGAATCTGGTGCTCGGTCACCCGATCGCCGGGTCCGAGAAGAGCGGCGTCGCGGCGTCCAATCCCGAGCTCTATCGCGATCACAAGGTGATCCTGACGCCGGAGCCGGACAGCGATGCCGAGGCCGTGGCACGCGTGGCGGCCATGTGGTCGGTATGTGGCGCTCAGCTTCTGAGCATGAGCGTGGCGCGCCACGACGAAGTGCTGGCGCGCACCAGCCACCTGCCGCACCTGCTGGCGTTCTCGCTGGTCGACAGCCTGGCGCGCCAGGATGAGCGGTTGGAGATCTTCCGCTACGCGGCGGGCGGTTTCCGTGATTTTACGCGCATCGCGGGCAGTGACCCGGTGATGTGGCGCGACGTCTATCTGGCCAACCGCGATGCGGTGCTGGAGGCGTTGGATGAATTCGAGGCCGGGGTAGCGCGGGTGCGCGCTGCCGTGACCGCGGGCGATGGTGAGGCGATGCTGGGGATATTCACCCGCGCAAGCCACGCCCGACACTACTTCAATACCCTCTTGAAACAGACGAGTTATCAGACCATGGAACAGCAGAACGTGCGGTACCGTGCACTGCCGGGTGGGCAGGTTCAGGGGCGCATTCGTGTGCCGGGCGACAAGTCCATGTCGCATCGCTCCATCATGCTGGGCGCATTGGCGACCGGCGTGACCGAAGTCGAAGGCTTCCTGGAAGGGGAAGACAGCCTGGCCACGCTGCAGGCCTTCCGCGACATGGGTGTGGTCATCGAAGGCCCGCATCAGGGGCGTGTCACCATTCACGGTGTGGGTCTCAACGGCCTGAAGCAGCCGCCGGGCCCGCTGTATGTCGGCAACTCCGGCACCGCGATGCGCCTGTTCGCCGGTCTGCTGGCCGGTCAGGCCTTCGACACCGAGCTGACTGGTGATGCCTCGCTGACCAAGCGTCCGATGGACCGCGTCGCCAATCCGCTGCGCGAGATGGGCGCGGTGATCGATACCGCAGACAACGGCCGTCCGCCGCTGCGTATCCACGGTGGTCAGCCGCTCAAGGGCATCCGTTACGAGATGCCGATGGCGTCCGCTCAGGTCAAGTCGTGCCTGCTGCTGGCCGGTCTCTACGCCGAAGGCGAGACGCGTGCCATCGAGCCGGCGCCGACGCGTGACCACACCGAACGCATGCTCAATGGCTTCGGCTACAAGGTCGAGCGTCAGGGCGCCGAGGCGTGGCTGAACGGTGGTGGCAGCCTCGAAGCCTGCCCGATCGACGTGCCGGCCGACATCTCCTCCGCGACCTTCTTCCTGGTCGCCGCGGCCATCACGCCGGGCTCCGACCTGGTGCTGGAGCACGTCGGCATCAACCCGACGCGCATCGGCGTGATCAACATCCTCAAGGCCATGGGTGCCGACCTGAGCGTCTCCAATGAGCGCGAAGTCGGCGGCGAGCCGGTGGCAGACCTGCACATCCGTTATGCGCCGCTCAAGGGCATCGACATCCCGGAAGACCAGGTGCCGCTGGCCATCGACGAATTCCCGGCACTGTTCATCGCCGCCGCCAACGCCGAGGGCATGACCCGTCTGCGTGGCGCCGAGGAACTGCGCGTCAAGGAATCCGACCGCATCCAGGTGATGGCGGATGGTCTGGCGCAGATCGGCGTCGAGCACGAAGTGGTCGCGGACGGCATCGATATCCGTGGTGGCGCCTACGGTGGCGGTCTGGTCGACAGCCACGGCGATCACCGCATCGCGATGGCCTTCAGTGTCGCGGCGCTGCGCGCCCAGGGCGAGATCCTGATCGACGACTGCGCCAATGTCGCGACCTCCTTCCCGAACTTCGTGGCGCTGGCCGCTGAAGTCGGCATGCAGGTCGAGAATCTCGGTGCCGTGGCACCGGGACAGGAGGCTTCATGAGCGGGGAAGCGACACCTCATCACAGCCAGATCTGTGACGCGCCGGTACTGACCCTTGATGGCCCCGGCGGGGCCGGCAAGGGCACCATCAGTCGTCTGGTCGCGGCGAGCCTGGGCTGGCATCTGCTGGATTCCGGTGCGCTGTATCGCCTGACGGCACTGGCCGCCGAGCGTCATGGCGTGGCGCTGGAAGACGAGGATGCCGTGGCGACCATCGCCGAGCACCTCGATGTGCAGTTCGATGCCGAAGGCGACGCCACCAGCGTGATTCTGGAAGGCGAGGACGTCACCCGTGACATCCGTCTCGAGTCGGTCGGCAACAATGCCTCCATCATCGCGGCCCAGCCGCGCGTGCGGACTGCACTGCTGGCGCGCCAGCGTGCCTTTGCGCGTGCGCCGGGCCTGGTGGCCGATGGTCGCGACATGGGCACGGTGGTCTTCACCGGTGCGCCGCTCAAGATCTTCCTGACGGCGAGCGCCGAGGAACGTGCGCGTCGTCGTCATGCCCAGTTGCAGGAAGCGGGTGTCGATGCTAATATTTCGAGCCTTTTGACAGAAATACAGGCGCGCGATGCGCGTGACATGGGCCGGGCAGTTGCCCCGCTCAAGCCTGCAGACGACGGCGTGATCCTCGATACGACGGATCTCGACATCGACCAGGTGATCGAACGCATACAGCAGCTGCTGGTCGAATACGGCCTGGTAGCAGCGCGCTGAGACTCAAGTCTCAGCCTGTAAGTCGTCAGAACAACGGATTGATCGCCTGCTGTTGCAATACGGCCTCCGGGTCGGGCAGCAGCGGGTTTCGCTCGCTTCGCGAGTGATGATGCAGAACCCAGATGACACCGAGGTGTCATCAACCCCCCGGCAAGGTGTCATGGGGTGCATCGGCGGCAAGCGGAAAGCCGGTGTATCTCGAACCAGCGTCAACGCCCCCGGGGATATGTAGATATGGCCCGTGCTTGCTGGTGGTACGGAGACTGCGGTGCAAGCCGCCCCAAACGTTGATCATGTAGGAATACCATGAGCGAGAGCTTTGCTGATTTATTTGAACAGTCACTCCAGGACATCAACATGGAGCCGGGCGCAATCGTGTCCGCTACCATCGTGGATATCGATGGCGACTGGATCACTGTCAATGCCGGTCTGAAGTCTGAAGGTCAGATTCCGTCTGAACAGTTCCGTGACGAAAGTGGCCAGCTGTCCATCAGCATCGGCGACGAAGTCATGGTTGCACTGGAAGCCGTGGAAGATGGCTTCGGTGAGACCCGCCTGTCCCGCGAGAAGGCCAAGCGTGCCGAAGCGTGGAAAGAGCTGGAAGCCGCCTTCGAGAAAGACGAGATCGTCAAGGGCGTGATCAACGGCAAGGTCAAAGGTGGCTTTACCGTCGACATCAACACCATCCGTGCCTTCCTGCCGGGTTCTCTGGTCGATGTCCGCCCTGTGCGCGACACCGCCCACCTCGAGAACAAGGAACTGGACTTCAAGGTCATCAAGCTCGACGCCAAGCGCAACAACGTTGTCGTGTCCCGTCGTGCCGTCCTCGAAGCCGAGAACAGCGCTGAGCGTGAAGCCCTCCTGGCCACTCTGCAGGAAGGTCAGCAGATTCAGGGTATCGTCAAGAACCTGACCGACTACGGCGCCTTCGTCGACCTCGGCGGCGTTGACGGCCTGCTGCACATCACCGACATGGCATGGAAGCGCATCAAGCATCCGTCCGAGATCGTTGCTGTCGGCGACGAGATCAATGTCAAGGTGCTGAAGTTCGACCGCGAGCGCAACCGTGTGTCTCTGGGTCTCAAGCAGCTGGGCGAAGATCCGTGGGTCAACATCAAGGCTCGCTACCCGGAAGGCGCCAAGATCAACGCACGCGTCACCAACCTCACCGACTACGGCTGCTTCGCCGAGCTGGAAGAGGGCGTCGAAGGTCTGGTCCACGTGTCCGAAATGGATTGGACCAACAAGAACATCCACCCGTCCAAGGTCGTCAATGTCGGCGATGACGTGGAAGTGATGATTCTGGACATCGACGAAGAGCGTCGTCGTATCTCCCTGGGTATCAAGCAGTGCACCACCAACCCGTGGGAAGACTTCAGCGGCAAGCACAACAAGGGCGACCGTGTCTCCGGTACCATCAAGTCAATCACTGACTTCGGTATCTTCATCGGTCTGGAAGGCGGCATCGACGGCCTGGTTCACCTCTCCGACATTTCCTGGAACGAAGCTGGCGAAGAAGCCGTGCGTCGTTACAAGAAGGGCGAAGAAGCTGAAGCGGTCATCCTGTCCATCGATCCGGAACGTGAGCGCATCTCTCTGGGCGTCAAGCAGCTCGAGAGCGATCCGGTCTCCGAGTACCTGGCCGTCAACGACAAGGGCGCTATCGTGTCCGGTCGTGTTGTCGACATCGATGCCAAGGAAGTTCAGGTAGAGCTGGCGACTGACGTCATCGCTATCCTGAAGGCGTCTGAAATCAGCGCTGACCGTGTCGAAGACGCACGCAACGTCCTGAGCGTCGGCGATGCTGTCGAAGCCAAGATCGTCGGTGTGGATCGCAAGAGCCGCCTGATCAACCTGTCCGTCAAGTCCAAGGACCAGGTTGAAGCACCGCGTCGCGATGCTGCCAAGCCGCGTACCCAGGAAGTCGAGAGCAACGGCCCGACTACCATCGGTGATCTGATCAAGCAGCAGCTGGGTCAGGAGTGATCCCGAGACACTCCGCCTCCTCGTGAGGTGGGGTGTCCGGATCCACGCTGAGGTGACATGCCTCTGGTTGTCACCTCGGCGTCTCCGAATCGGTATCCTGCATGAGACGCATGTCATATGCGGGAACGAAAAAAACCGCCACCCTTCGGGGTGGCGGTTTTTTCATGCCTGGTCGTTACGGGTGGCTGCTGGTCATTGTTGGTCGTTGCTGGTCATTACCAGTCGCCACCTGCGCACCACCTCATCTGGCGTCGTTCAGTGCGCCTGCGAGGCCGCGGGCTGACTGACCTTGGCCAACAGTTGCATCTGACGTAGCGAGATCGTGCAGTACAGGCTGCGGTAGAGCGTCGGTTCTTGCGTCGGGTCGGTCTTGAGCAGGCGAGCTTCCAGCTGGTGGATGTCGCTGGCCAGCTGTTCCGCGTCCGGTGTCTGAGTCTGTCGTGCGGCTGTCTGAGTCATGTAAAGGCGCTCCGTGAGTCCATGGTCGTGGATGGGATCAGGGTCGGCTCTTCTTGTGGGTGTCTCGAGGTGCGTCGCCACGCTGGCCTGTCATGGCCCTTCGTGTGTTGGCGTGGCGGCGTCTCTGCCTGCTCTTGCGGCAGTTCTCGACCTGCGTGGCAGGTCTCAAGGTCGCAAAGGAGCCTTTGCCTGACACTGCAGCCTTCGCGCGTGACTTCCTTGCTGGGCTGCAGCTACTGCATGGGTCTGTGCCGTATCTCTATACCGGTATTTTTATACCCGTATTTCTATACCTAGGCTGTGTGACGGGTTCTGCGGTGCCTGACGTCTTGCCTATCAAGCATAGCGGAAGGTCTACAGTGCACCTTGATCCATGTCAGAAGGATGACGTTGCGCTGACAGGCTGTTGCGAAGTGGCGAGAGCCAAGTAGCAACAGTCCGAGCCTCAGTAGATGACGGGGCGGCCGTGCGCGACTCAGGACGCCTCGTGATCGCTCTGCTCGCTGTCTGCGCCAGCGTTCGCCGCTGCCGTCTGGCGCTCAAGATTGGACAGCATGCCACGCAGGATGGAGAGTTCGCGGCGTGTCGGCTCGGCACGCGCGAACAGGGCACGCAGCCGCTCTTCGGTCTGGGAGTGGGGCTGGTTGAGGAAGCCGGAGCCCTGCAGGGCGCGACCGAGATGCTCATGAAAGTAGCCGAGCTGTTCGCGGGTCGGCAGCTGATCATCCTCACGGCGCGCGACAGGCGCCTCCTGAGGCTTGTCTAGCGTCAGGCGCCATGCACTGCGGCACTCGTGCGCCAGCACCTGGACGGCCTGTGAGACGTTGAGGATGCCGTAGTCCGGGTTGGTGGGGATCGACACCTGATGCGTGCAGCAGGCGATTTCCTCGTTGGTCAGCCCGAAGCGCTCGCGGCCGAATACCAGCGCCACCTTGCCATCGCGCGCGATATCCATGGCGTGCGCCGCCATCTCGCGTGGCTCATCGAAGTGGGGCAGCGGGACGCTGCGCAGGCGAGCGCTGGCCCCGATGACCAGCTGGCAGTCATTGACGGCGTCTTCCAGGCGCTCGACCACGTGCGCATTTTCCAGCAGCTCCGCGGCACCGCTGGCCATGCGCGTCGCTTCCTCATCGGGGAAGCAGCGCGGATTGACCAGCACCAAGTCCTTGATGCCCATGGTCAGAATGGCGCGAGCGGTGGCGCCGATGTTGCCGGGATGGAAGGTCTGCACCAGTACGACACGCACATTGTCGAGGGCGCTAGTGGTCGGGGAAGCGGCGGGGGTATCAGTCATGAGAAGGTCCTGGGCAAGCGAGGCGCGCGGCCTGAGCGGTTGGCGTCATCGGTCGTGACCGTAGGCATTTCAGCCTCAATACATCGTCAGCCTTGATGCACTGTCATCACCAGGCGCCATGTCTCGGGTCGCGGCAAAAAGTGGCGCCTAGTGTAGCGTGGTGAGCGGGAGGCGTCAGGTGCCGAGAGCCGCGGCGCTTACCGTATGAGAGCTGCAGCGCCTTGAATGTCAGGCATGAAAAAACCGCCCCTGCTTGCGCAGGAGCGGTTCGGGTCACGACGGGTGAGTCGTGGGGTGAGGCTGGCTTACATCATGCCGCCCATGCCACCCATGCCGCCCATTCCACCCATGTCGCCGCCGCCGGCAGCGGCCTTGTCTTCCGGATCTTCAGCGATCATGCATTCGGTGGTGATCATCAGACCGCCGATGGAGGCCGCGGACTGCAGTGCAGAACGGGTCACCTTGGCCGGGTCCAGCACGCCCATCTCGAACATGTCGCCGTAGACGCCGGTAGAGGCGTTGTAACCGTAGTTGCCTTCGCCAGCCTTGACGTTGTTGAGCACGACAGAGGCTTCTTCACCGGCGTTGGTGACGATCTGACGCAGCGGCGCTTCCATGGCACGCAGTGCGATGGCGATACCGTGAGTCTGATCTTCGTTGTCGCCTTTCAGGTCGACCAGCTGACCCAGCACGCGAACCAGGGCAGTACCACCGCCAGGCACGACGCCTTCTTCGACGGCTGCACGAGTGGAGTGCAGGGCGTCTTCGACGCGAGCCTTCTTCTCTTTCATCTCGACTTCGGTGGCAGCACCGACGCGGATGACGGCAACGCCGCCGGCCAGCTTGGCGACACGTTCCTGCAGCTTCTCGCGGTCGTAATCAGAGGAGGTTTCCTCGATCTGAGCGCGGATCTGGGCAACGCGTGCTTCGATATCGCCTTCGTTGCCGGCGCCATCGATGATGGTGGTGTTTTCCTTGGACATGGTCACGCGCTTGGCGGTGCCCAGGTGGTCCAGGTTGGCCTGTTCGAGGTTGAGGCCGACTTCTTCGGAAATCACGGTGCCACCGGTCAGGACAGCGATGTCCTGCAGCATGGCCTTGCGACGGTCACCGAAGCCCGGTGCCTTGACGGCAGCGACCTTGACGATACCGCGCATGGTGTTGACGACCAGAGTCGCCAGCGCTTCGCCTTCGATGTCTTCGGCGATGATCGCCAGCGGCTTGCCGGACTTGGCAACGCCTTCCAGCACCGGCAGCAGTTCGCGGATGTTGGAGATCTTCTTGTCGACCAGCAGGATGTACGGGTCTTCGAGCTCGACCGCCATGGTGTCCTGGTTGGTGACGAAGTACGGAGACAGGTAACCGCGATCGAACTGCATGCCTTCGACCACTTCCAGCTCGTCTTCGAAGCCGCGACCTTCATCGACGGTAATGACGCCTTCCTTGCCGACCTTCTCCATCGCTTCCGCGATGATCTCGCCGATGCGAGAGTCGCCATTGGCGGAGATGGTGCCGACCTGGGCGATGGCCTTGGTGTCGGTGCACGGCACGGACAGCTCACGCACGGCCTTGACGGCTTCGATGACGGCCTTGTCGATGCCGCGCTTCAGGTCCATCGGGTTCATGCCCGCGGTCACGCCTTTCAGGCCTTCGTTGACGATGGACTGAGCCAGCACGGTGGCGGTGGTGGTGCCGTCGCCAGCCACGTCAGAAGTCTTGGAAGCGACTTCCTTGACCATCTGGGCGCCCATGTTCTCGAAGCGATCCTTCAGCTCGATTTCCTTGGCGACGGAAACGCCGTCCTTGGTGACGGTCGGAGCGCCGAAGGATTTTTCCAGTACCACGTTACGGCCTTTCGGACCGAGGGTAGTCTTGACCGCGTCGGCCAGGACATTGACACCACGCGCCATGCGCTTGCGTGCATCATCGGAGAAACGAACGTCTTTTGCAGCCATGTTTATCTCTACCTTTAATCAGTAAGTCGAAGCGTTGGAACCCGAAAAAGCTGAAACTCAGCCTTCCACCACGGCGAGGATGTCGCTCTCGCTCATGATCAGCACCTCTTCGCCGTCGATTTTCTGCTTCTCGACGCCGTAGCCATCCTTGAAGATCACGGTATCGCCGACTTTCACGTCCAGCGGGCGAACTTCACCGTTTTCGAGGATGCGACCGTTACCGGCAGCGAGAATCTCGCCACGGGTCGGCTTTTCCTGGGCGCTGCCGGGCAGAACGATGCCACCTGCAGTTTTCTGTTCTTCTTCCACGCGACGAACCACGACGCGATCGTGCAAGGGACGAATGTTCATTGCTCACGTTCTCCTGATGGTAAATCCCGCCAGCTCCCGTTCTTTGTCGGTGAGTCTGGCGTTCAATGGGGTTGCCTACCGAGTGTTGGGCCCCGCCGCTGGGGGCGTGGCCGTTATCCATTGCACCGCTTTTATGGTGGCGGGGGGACAGCTTTCAAGTAGGCGATCATAAAAAAATTTCAAATCGGCGCATCTTGTGCGTCGTATGAAAGCTACGCACTCTGGCTGCAGCCTGTCTTCCGCAAGGTTCCGCTAGATGAATCAACGGCTTGAGTGTATCCGAGCCGTTCACCGTTGGCATATAGCTGGCAGCCTCCAGACGGTGTCCATTGGTACAAGACGCCAGAGGATGGTCAGCGGCCAGGGTGAGTCTTGTTGCAAGGCGCAAGGGTTAGGTCGGGCAGCTCACAGAGCGCGAACTCTGCCAGTGACAGGTGGGCGGGTAGGGAAGGGGGGGGGCAGGCCAAGGCTGGACAGGGCAGCGTGATGGGGCCTGTGAGGCGAGATATCGCGAATGAAAAAGGCCCGGGACTGGTGTTCCAGTGCCGGGCCCATCGCTCTTGAGCATGCCTCTCAAGCATGACTTTCAAGCATGATTCTCAAGCAGACGATTGCGCGTGGTGCTTGTGCGTGAGAAGGCGCTAGAGGCGCGGCTCGTCACGGCTGATGTAATCGCCTTCCAGCGGCTCGCCGGTCTGCTGGCTGCTGCCTTGCTGTCCTGCGTGGTTATCGCTTGCGTGCTGCTGATCGCCACTGTTGCGTGATGCGCTGTCAGCACGGGCGTCGGCTTGCCAGTCACCCGTGCGGGTGCTGCGCGAGGTTCCCGCAGCCGAGAAGCGGCCCTTGAAGAAGCGCGCGATCGCGCCATTGCCACTCAGGCCGCGCGTCAACAGTCCCCGTGAGGCGGGGAGCAGGCACAGCAGGCCGAAGGCGTCAGACAGAAAGCCCGGCGCCATCAACAGGGCGCCACCGAAGATGAGTGCTGCGCCTTCCATCAGCTCGCCGGAAGGCATCTCGCCACGTTGCAGGCGTTCCTGGGCGCGCATCAGTGTCGCGCGACCTTCGCGGCGAATCAGATGCAGGCCGACGGCGCCGGTGATCAGCACCAGCGCCAGGGTCGGCAGCAGGCCGATCTGGCTGCCGAGGCTGAACAGCACCACGAAATCCAATAACCCGAACAGGGTAATCACTAACAGTATGGGCATCGTCTCTCCCGAAGCAGGTAAATGGCAGGTTGCGCCAATGCGTCAAGGGTAAACCAGCCGCCGGATGGGGAACAGTCGAATCGGGCTCATGAACGGGCCATGATCTGCTGATGAGCTGCTGATGAGCCGCTGATGGTCGGCGGCGTGGATGGCTGGCGCTGTAGGAGTAGCGGTGCCATGCTGAACGATGTTGCATGTTGCAGTGCACAATAGAGGGGCTGGACAGGGAGAGTTGGATAGAGAGAGCCGGCCAGAGAGAGTGGACAGGCAGAGCCCAGGCGTCCGCAGGGGCCGGGCCGAGGCTCACTCATCAGCATTCCCTGCTTTCGCGCCCGCTGTTGACGGCGTGCGTTGACGCCGTCAGTGCGTTGCGTTGGCGGATCTCGCCTGCGTTGAGGCAGGACACGCCGTGATCTGTTGCACTGCATCATGAGAATTCACCGCGAGCTGGCAGCGGGCGTCATCGCGAGGCATTCTCTGTCACGATGACGCTCAACACTGAAGGACGCGGTGCGGGACACTCGACACATAGATCGTGACGCTCGTACGGCATGCGGGCCTCGCATCCGGCAGACGTTCCTCACTGCCGGCAGACAACCTGGGAGACGGGACATGAAGCTTGACGACAAGGTCATCGCGATTACGGGCGGCGCTCGTGGGCTGGGGTTGGCCATGGCGCGCCATCTGGGCGAGAAGGGAGCGGTGCTGGCGCTGCTGGACATCGAACAGGACGGCCTGGATGACGCCGTCGCGAGTCTGGAGGCTGCAGGCATCAAGGCGCAGGGTTTCGTGACCAATGTCGCGGAAGAGGATTCCGTCACGGCGGCCTTCTCGGCCATCAAGGGCGCATTGGGGCCGGTGAGCGGTCTGGTCAACAATGCCGGCATCACCCGCGATGGGCTGCTGATCAAGGCGCGTGATGGCGTGGTGGAGAAGACCATGTCGCTGTCCAGCTGGCAGCAGGTCATCGATGTCAATCTGACCGGTGTCTTCCTGTGCACCCGTGAAGCGGCCAGCCAGATGATCGAAGCCGGCCAGCCGGGAGTGATCGTCAATATCTCCAGCATCTCGCGCGCCGGCAACATGGGGCAGAGCAACTACACCGCCGCCAAGTCCGGTGTCGCGGCGCTGAGCGTGACCTGGGCCAAGGAGCTGGCACGCTACAGGATTCGCGTCGGTGCCGTGGCGCCGGGCTTCATCGCCACCGAGATGACCGCCGGCATGAAGCCGGAGATGCTCGACAAGATCAAGAGTGGCATCCCGATGCGCGACCTGGGCCGCCCGGAAGATATCGCCAGCAGCGTGGCTTTCATCTTCGACAATGACTACTTCACCGGGCGGGTGATCGAATGTGATGGTGGTCTGCGTATCTGACCCGATGACTGACGTCAGCCGATGACACTGAAGCCCCCGCGATGGCAGCATCGTGGGGGCTTTCTCTTGAGGCGATGCATCCAGCACAGGCCGCTGCGCGTAGAAGTCAGTATTGCCGTTCAATGCTACAAGGAGACACGTCATGCAACGTCGCCAATTCATGGGGCTGGTGCTGGGGGCGGGAGCGATGCTGGCGCTGCCCAGGCTGTCTGCCGCGCGTCCGGAGCTTGAGCTCGAGCGTGGCGCGGACATCACGCCGCTGACCCTCGAGGAAGACGAATGGCGTGCCCGCCTGAGCCCGGAGCAGTATCGCGTGCTGCGCGAGGAGGGCACCGAGCGTGCGGGCTCCAGCGAGCTCAACAAGGAGCATCGCGACGGCGAGTATCGCTGTGCCGGTTGTGATCTGGCGCTGTTCTCTTCTGCCACCAAGTTCGAGTCCGGCACCGGCTGGCCCAGCTTCTTCGATCATATCGAAGGACGCCTTCTGACCAAGACCGACTACGGGCTCATCTGGCCGCGTACCGAATATCACTGCGCGCGCTGCGGCGGGCATCAGGGGCATGTCTTCGAGGATGGCCCCGAACCCACCGGCCTGCGCTGGTGCAACAACGGTGTCGCGCTGCGCTTCGTGCCCGCGTGAGGCGCTTGGGGGGCATCTCGGCTGGCGCAGTGAGCGGCTAAAGCAATCTTGCCGCTTTGTGGTAACGTGACGACATCGTGATACAGACGGCCCGGTCGATTCCACGACCGGGCCGTCTGTATATTGCCGCATGAATTCTGCTGTAAGGGACTGACGTTTCATGGACGCTACTGCAACTGACGCTACCACCTCCCGTCCTGCACCGACGCTGTCGCCCGCTGCCACCACTCGCCGCATCCAACAGGCGCTGGCCGGTGAGCTTGGGGTGCGCGAAGAACAGATCACCGCCACCGTCGAGCTGCTGGATGGCGGCGCGACCGTACCGTTCATCTCGCGCTACCGCAAGGAAGCCACCGGCGGGCTCGATGATACCCAGATGCGTCAGCTCGAAGAGCGCCTGCGCTATCTGCGTGAGCTGGAGGAGCGGCGTCAGGTCGTGCTCGAGTCGATCGCCGAGCAGAACAAGCTGAGCGCCACGCTTGAGCGGGATGTGCTGGCCGCCGACAGCAAGCAGCGTCTGGAAGATCTCTACCTGCCGTATCGCAAGAAGCGCCGTACCAAGGCCCAGATCGCGCGTGAAGCGGGGCTTGAGCCTCTGGCCGTTGCGCTGCTCGCGGACCCGACGCTGGAGCCGGAGGCTCAGGCGGCCGGCTTCGTCTCTGCCGACAAGGACGTGGCCGATACCAAGGCGGCGCTGGATGGCGCCAAGCAGATTCTGATGGAGCGCTTCGCGGAGGACGCCGCGCTGGTCGGTCGCCTGCGTCAACGTCTGTGGGACGACGGCATCCTCAGCGCGCGCGTCATGAAGGGCAAGGAGCAGGAGGGCGCCAAGTTCTCCGATTACTTCGAGCATGACGAGCCGCTGCACAAGGCGCCCTCGCACCGTGCGCTGGCCATGCTGCGTGGCCGCAACGAAGGCGTGCTGAGCCTCGCGCTCAAGCTCGAAGGCGAAGATGACCTGCCGCGTCACCCGATGGAAGGCGCCATCGCGGCGCATTTCTCCATCGAGGATCAGGGGCGCGCCGCGGACCGCTGGTTGAAGGAAGTGGTGCGCTGGACCTGGCGCGTCAAGCTCTATACCCATCTGGAAAGCGAGCTGATCGGCCGCCTGCGCGAGCGCGCCGAGCAGGAGGCCATCCAGGTCTTCGCCGACAACCTGAAGGACTTGCTGCTGGCGGCGCCGGCGGGCCCCAAGGCCACGCTGGGACTGGACCCGGGCCTGCGTACCGGCGTCAAGGTCGCGGTGGTGGATGCCACCGGCAAGTATGTCGATCAGGCCACCATCTATCCGCATGCGCCACACAATCGCTGGGACGCCTCGGTGGCCGAGCTGGTCAAGCTGGTCGAGCGGCATGACGTCGAGCTGATCGCCATCGGCAACGGCACCGCCTCGCGCGAGACCGACAAGCTGGCCGCCGACGTGCTGACGCGCCTGTCCGGCCGTCGCCTGCAGAAGGTGATGGTCAACGAGGCCGGGGCGTCCATCTACTCGGCTTCGGAATATGCGGCGCGCGAATTCCCGGACCTGGACGTGACCATCCGGGGCGCGGTCTCCATCGCCCGCCGTCTGCAGGACCCGCTGGGCGAGCTGGTCAAGATCGAGCCCAAGTCCATCGGCGTCGGCCAGTATCAGCACGATGTCAGTCAGGTGCAGCTGGGGCGCAGTCTGGAAGCCGTCGTCGAGGATTGCGTCAACGGTGTCGGCGTCGACCTCAACATGGCCTCAAGCGCGCTGCTGTCACGTGTCGCGGGTCTCAACACCACGCTTGCCGAGAATATCGTCGCGCACCGGGATGCCAATGGCCGTTTCGCCTCGCGCCAGGAATTGCTCAAGGTCAGCCGCCTGGGTCCGCGCACCTTCGAGCAGTGTGCCGGCTTTTTGCGCATCGCCTCCGGCAAGAATCCGCTGGATGCCAGTGCCGTCCACCCGGAGGCCTATCCGCTGGTCGAGCGTATCGCCAGGGCGCACGGGCGTGATCTGCCGAGTCTGCTGGGTGACAGCGCCTTCCTGCGCACCGTGAAGCCGACGGAATTCACCGATGAGCACTTCGGCCTGCCGACGGTGACCGACATCCTGCGCGAGCTGGACAAGCCGGGACGCGACCCGCGCCCCGAATTCCGCTTCGCCGAATTCAAGGAAGGCGTCGAGACCCTCAAGGACCTCGAGCCGGGCATGAAGCTTGAGGGCGTCGTCACCAACGTGACTCATTTCGGAGCCTTCGTGGACATCGGCGTGCATCAGGACGGCCTGGTACACATCTCTGCCCTGTCGCAAAAGTATGTTGCCGACCCGCGCGAGGTGGTCAAGGCGGGCGACATCGTCAGCGTCAAGGTGATGGAAGTCGACATCCCGCGCGCGCGCATCGCGCTGAGCATGCGCATGAGCGATACTCCCGCCGAGAAAGGTGCGGCAGGCGAGGCGCGACGCGGCGCAGAGGGCGGTCGCGGTGGGCGCTCGCAAGGCGGCGGTGGCCGTCAGGAGCGCGGTGGTCGCGGCAGCAATTCTGGCGCGAGCGGCGGCGCGGCACCGGCCAACAATGCGATGGCAGCAGCACTGCTCAATGCGCGCAAGTCGAAATCATAAGCCTTGAAAGCATTTTTTACGCGCCCATAATGTGGGCATACTGACCTGACGCGAACGGTAGCTGCCGTTCGCGTCTTGCATGGCATCCGGTGCAGCACGCGGGCCATGGTCATCCAATTCGACCGGAGAGGCTGGGCTTCTCCCCATGCGAAAGGGTTCATACCTTGTCCGAGCAACTCGCGTTCGCCATTGCGCGACTCACGCCCCAGGCCCGTCAGGGTCTCTTCGGGCGCCTGCGCCGTGGTATCGAGAAGGAAGGCCTGCGGGTTACCGCTGGCGGTGACATCAGCCAGACGCCGCATCCGCGTTCTCTGGGGTCGAAGCTGACCCACCCGTACATCACCACGGACTATTCCGAGTCTCTGCTCGAGTACATCACCCCGGTGTTCACTCGTCCCAAGGAGTCACTGGAGTTTCTGGCTGACCTGCATCGTTTCAGCTATCGCAACCTGGGCGATGAGCTGATCTGGCCGGCCAGCATGCCGTCGCGTCTGCACGGCAACGACAGCGTGCCGATCGCCGATTACGGCACCTCCAACAGCGGCACCATGAAGCATATCTATCGCAAGGGGCTGGACGTCCGCTACGGACGCATCATGCAGTCGATTGCCGGTATCCATTACAACTTCTCGCTGCCGGATGACTTCTGGAGCCTGCTGCAGGGGCTGGAAGGGGCAGAGGCGGAAGATGCGCGCGACTTCCGCTCGCGTCGCTATTTCGAGCTGATCCGCAACTTCCGTCGTCACAGCTGGATCCTGCTCTATCTGTTCGGCGCCTCGCCGGGCATCGATGAGAGCTTCCTTGACGGCGGCAATGATGATCGCCTCAAGCGTCAGGCGGACCGCAGCCTGGTCTCGGCCTACGCCACCAGCCTGCGCATGTCGGACCTGGGCTATCAGAACAAGGTGCAGGCGCAGCTCAAGATCTGTTTCAACTCGCTGGACAACTTCGTCGGCACCCTGCGTCACGCCATCGTCACGCCGTGGAAGGACTACGAGAAGCTGGGCGTCAAGCAGGCCGATGGCAGCTGGTCGCAGCTCTCCAGCAACATCCTGCAGATCGAGAACGAGTACTACTCCGACATCCGTCCCAAGCGTGTCACCCGGCAGAACGAGACGCCCAGCCAGGCACTGGAAGGGCGTGGTGTCGAGTACATCGAAGTGCGTTGTCTGGACCTCAACCCCTTCCTGCCGGTCGGGATCGACGAGACGCAGATCCGCTTCCTCGATACCTTCCTGATCTGGTGTCTGCTGACCGAGAGCCCGTGGATCGACGACGAGGAATGCGCCACGCTCGACAACAGCAAGCGTCGCGTGGTCGAGGCCGGGCGTGATCCGGAACTGACCCTGAGTGTCAATGGTGAAGAGCGTCGCCTGCGCGATCTGGCGGCCAACATCATGGATGAGCTGGGGGAAGTCGCGGGCCTGCTCGACAGTGGTGACAAGACGGGCAGCGCGCACCGTGATGCGCTGGCGGCGCTCGCGCCGCGCTTCGACGATGCCCAGACCACACCGTCGGGCCGTCTGCTGACCAGCATGCTCGACAACGGCAGCAACTTCGTCGACGAAGTGCTGGCACTGGCCAAGGGTCAGGCCGAGCAGTTCAAGTCAGAGCCGACGGAGCGTGCGCGCGGCTATCTGCTCGATCAGCTGGTCGAGACCTCGCAGCAGCAGCAGGGCGATATCGAGAAGGGTGATCATCAGGATTTCGACACCTTCATGGCCGAGTACTTCGCGTCCGCCCATGGTACGCAACCGGCGTGATCTCGTGACGCAACGCCAATTCATGTTCAGGTCATCGCGACACGGCATGATAGGCATCAGTCGCTGATAGTGACGGATTCGGCTATCGCTTCATCATCGGCGCCTCAGGCTTGAGGCGCCGATGATGTATGTGGCCTGTGCAGCCAGACTGAGCGCGGCTGCGGGGCACGACGCGGTGCAAGCCTCAATGCAGTCGCAGGGTCTTGATGGTCTTGCGGCTGCGTCATTTCTCACCCATGACTCCACTGGAGTTCCACCGGCAAGGACGGCAAATGACACAAGCGGACAAACAATCGGGGCAGCAGCCGGTAGCGCGCAAGGGCGGGCTTGCCCGCCTGGCGAGCTGGAGCGGGCGTCAATGGTGTCTGTTGGGAGCGCTGGGGTGCGCCTTTTTGCTGGGCGTGGCCTTCGTGCTGCAGTTCGCCTTCGATCTGGCGCCGTGTTCGCTGTGCATCTTCCAGCGCGTGGCGGTGGCCGTGGCCGGCGTCTTCTTCCTGCTGGGAGCCTTGCATGGCCCCGGACGCATCGGCACGCGTATCTACGCGCTGGGCGCACTGGCCGGCAGCATTGGCGCGGTCGTGCTGGCGGGTCGCCATATCTGGCTGCAGTCACTGCCGCCGGATCAGGTGCCGGCCTGTGGCCCGGGCCTCAACTACATGCTGGAAGTGCTGCCGGTTTGGGACGTGATCACCCAGGTGCTCAACGCCTCCGGTGAGTGCGCCCAGATCAGCGCACAATGGCTGGGTCTCTCGATCCCGCAGTGGTCGTTGATCGGCTTCTGTGGGCTGGCGCTGGTACCGCTGGCGATGCTGTGGAGCAGCTTCCGCCGTTGAGGCAATATGCCCTGCCACCATGGTGGGGGGTTGGCAGCGTGCACGGCATGGAGGATAGTGGGTTGGCAGCGGGGCGAGCACCGGATGTCAGCCCCTATCGTTCGGGTCATGCCAGAGGAGGCGCCCATGCTGGAGGAATGCACCACTGCGGCGGAACGCTTTCGTGGCGTTCATCAGTTGGTTGATCGCTGGCTGGACCAGCGACGCGAGATGCTGGTCTGCTTCATGGATCTGCACGAGGCCTGCGTCAATGACCTCGAGCAGCTCGAGATGACACGCGTCAATCGCTTCATCGAGCTTTTGATGGACTACATCTCGGCGGGGCATTTCGAGGTCTATCCTCAGCTCAAGGAAGAAGGCCGTGTCTTCGAGGACACCGCGGCGCTGGCGGTCTGCGAGCAGCTGATGCAGCGTCTGGAGCCCTCCACCGAGCTGGTGCTGTCCTTCGATGAGGATTTCTCCAGTCCTACCCGCTGCCAGCACTATCGCGCACGACTGCCGGAATGGCTGGCCCGCCTGCAGCAGGGGCTGACCGAGCGTTTCGCGCTGGAGGATCAGCTGATCCAGCGTCTGCATGCGGTGCACGAGCCCATGGCCCAGTCGGCCCAGTCGGCCCCGTCGGGCCAGTCGGTGTCCTGAGGCCGCCTCCCGCCAGGCACCCATCAACAGGCGCCCATCAAAAAGCCCCGCCAGCATTCGCTGGCGGGGCTTTTTGATGCTCATCCCGATGCGTGTCTCGAAAGAGGCTTACATCAGTGAGGAGGCTTCCGGACGCTCGATCTCGGTCAGTTCGATCTCGCCGGTCAGCAGATCACGCTCGAAGGTTTCCTTGTCGATGTTGAAGCCAAGGAATTCCTGGGCGAGATACATGTCCTTCTCGGCGTTGCCCAGACAGCTGGTGCCACCCGGTGACGGCGTCATGTTGAAGACGATGCCGGTGCCCGGATTGATCTTGGCTTCGCCCATCACGAGCTTCTGCTTGCTCTTGTCGATCAACTGCGGACGAACGCCACCGAAGCCCTTGGCGAAGCTGACGTCCTTGACGTCCAGGCTCGGGACGATCTTCTTGATGTCGCCGTGGAACAGGCGCTCACGCAGCACCGGTACCTCGAACATGAAGTTCTTGAAGATGTAGTTGCGGATGTCGCGCACCTTCATCAGGTCCCACAGGGCCTTGACGACGTTGCGGTCCATGCGCAGTACCTTCAGGAACTCCCAGAAGGTCTTGCCGTTGTAGCGCTCCAGCAGCGGCAGCATCAGGGCGGTCGGGCCGAAGCGAGTCTTGCCTTCCACCAGTACGTCCGGATCACCGTGGACGGCAGCGAACGGCAGGTTCTCGTTCTGGATGGTGTAGACCTTGCCGTTGAGCACCTTCGGGGTGAAGTAGAAGGAGCCGGCCATCGGCAGGCAGGACTTGTCCAGGCCGTAACCCATCTTGTGGGCGAACAGCAGCGAGTGACCGCCGGCGCTGACCACGACATAGCGTGCGCTGAGCTCGCCCTTGTCGGTCTTGACCTTGTAGACGTCACCTTCCTTGCGGATGTCTTCCACGGCGGTCGAGAGGCGAACGTCGAAGTTCATGCCTTTCTCGGCCGCTGCCTTCTCGCCTTCGCTGACGAAGGCTTCCGACAGGGTGGTGTAGTTGACGGCGGTATATTCGTCGGTGGAACCTAACGCGACGATTTCCTCGTCAGGACGACGACCTTCCACCACCTTCGGCTCCAGTTCGGCGATGTCATCACGCTCGAGCAGCTTCAGGTTGGGGAACAGCTGCTTGAAGGTGTCGAAACGCTTGCGCAGGAACTGGCATTCCTTGGCACCGACCGCCAGCACCATCTTCGGATACTTGTAGACGATGTGATCGCGCTCACTCTCGCTGAGCTTGGTGGCGAAGTTGACCACCATGCCCGCGGTGCGCTTGGTCACACGCGCCTTCTCGACCGTGTAGTTGGTCTCGATGTCGCCGCAGTGAATGGTCTGGGAGTTGTTGCGACCGTGCGAGTTGACGATCGCGACGTGGTCGTACTTTTCCACCAGGCCGACCGACTTGAGGTCGGTGTAGCGGGCGAGTTCATAGAGAAGGGCGGTGCCGGACACGCCGCCACCCACAATCAGGACATCGTATGTCGTTGAGGACATGGCTGCTCACGCTCAAGGTTGGTGAGGGACATCCCCCGGACCCGACCGGGATTCCGGAGGCCGTCCTGCCGTGACGGGGCAAAAGTTGCCGCACCAGGCTCGACGGTTCGATGGACACACATTATAGACACATCTTGTGCGAAATGATTCAGCAAATAAGGTCGACTTTATGGTGAATGCTTGTAGCCACATGAAAACCTTATGGCTGAGGCTGCTCGACCTTATGGATCGATAAAATCCATGTAAATCAGTCTTTTATCAGTCGCGAAGCGAAATGATCCGCCAATCGCGCGCGTCAGCGGCGGCGCGCAGTTGCTCATCCGGGTCCACTGCGATGGCAGTATCGACACGCTCCAGCAGCGGCAGGTCATTGATGGAGTCGCTGTAGAAGGTGCTGCCATCCAGGGTGTGGTCACGTTCGGCCAGCCAGGCCTCGAGGCGAGTCACCTTGCCGGCCTGGAAGCTTGGGACGCCGCTGACGCGTCCGGTGTAGCGGCCGTTGACGATCTCGGGCTCGATGGCGATCAGCTCATCGACGCCCAGGCGGTCCGCGATGGGAGCAGTGATGAAGCGATTGGTGGCGGTGATGATCAGCAGGGTGTCGCCGCGTGCCCGGTGACGTGCCAGCAGCTCTTCCGCCCGCGGCAGGATGATGGGCTCGATCTTGGCGGCCATGAACTGCTGGTGCCAGGCCGCCAGCTGCTCCGGACTGTTCTCGGACAACGGCTTGAGTGAGAAGGCCAGGTATTCGTGAATGTCCAGCTCGCCACTCTGGTAGAGCTGGTAGTAGCGCTCGTTGGCTTCACGGTAGACGTTGGCGTCGACAGCGCCCTGTTCGACCAGAAATTCGCCCCAGGCGTGATCACTGTCCCCGGCGATCAGGGTATTGTCGAGATCAAAGATGGCCAGACTCACGGAAAACTCCTTGCTCTGCCCAGCCACACTCGGCTGGGCGACAGACACGGACAACAGAGCACGATAGGGTGCCGGCCCAGTGTTTGCGCGGGTGTACGGTGGCCGACGAGCAGTCTCGCACGGCCGTGTTGCACTGCAATAGCGTGAAGGCAGCGATTATTGCAGAGGTGCTCGGGCTTTCACACCGCCAAACCGCGTATTGAAGCGCTTTCAGCCTTTGTGGAAGAATGGTTTCAATTAACGAATCAAAGGTGACATCCGTGATCGACGCTGACGGCTTTCGCCCCAACGTTGGCATCATCATTGCCAACTGTGAGGGCCAGCTGCTCTGGGCGCGCCGGGTAGGACAGAATGCGTGGCAGTTTCCGCAAGGGGGCATCAAGCCAAACGAGACACCGCAACAGGCGCTGTTTCGTGAACTCGAAGAAGAGATCGGCCTGAAAGCTGAGGACGTCGAGATACTGGCCTGCACCCGTGGATGGCTGCGCTACCGGTTACCCAGACGCATGGTAAGAACGCACTCCCGACCGATCTGCATCGGTCAGAAGCAGAAGTGGTTCCTGTTGCAGATTCGCTGTCAGGACAACCGCGTAAGTGTGGATACCACGCCCAACCCTGAATTCGATGGCTGGCGTTGGGTAAGCTACTGGTATCCGCTGGGGCAGGTCGTGGCCTTCAAGCGTGAGGTCTATCGGCGCGCCCTGCGTGAGTTGGCGCCGCGTCTGCAGCGTCTGGTGGACACCGAGCGGCTCAAGGCGCTCGCCGAGGGGCCATCGCTGCATGAGGCGCGGGGCGCCTGCGGGACGCCTGGCGCCAGTGGCTCACCGGTCGGTACTGCCAACGCGGCGGCCAAGGGGCTCGATGGTGCCGGTGCCGCTGATTCCGGAGCCGGTGACGCCAGCTCCGAGGGTCACGGGCGTCATTCGTCCGGCTGATGGCGTTGATGGGCGCGGGTGGCTGAGCGTGGGTCACGCCGCCTTGGCTGAGCAATCACCTTCTCGACGTCTTCGATGCGCGAGATACACCATGCTTGAGGTACTCCATGCTTGAGGTGCTACGTCGTATCGTTCAGGAGGTCAATGGCGCACGTTCTCTGGACGCGGCACTGGCGACCATGGTGTTGCGCATACGCAAGGCCATGAAGACGGACGTCTGCTCCGTCTATCTGCTGGCACCGGAAAGCGATCGCTTCGTGCTAAAGGACACCATCGGTCTGCGCTCGTCGTCGGTGGGGCAGGTCAGTCTGGCACGTGGCGAGGGCCTGGTCGGGATGGTGGCGCTCAGAGAAGAGCCGCTCAACCTCGAGGATGCGCCCGCACACCCCCAATTCCGTTATTTCGAGGAGACCGGAGAGGAACGTTTCTCCAGCTTCCTCGGTGTCCCCATCATCCATCAGCGTCGCGTGCTCGGGGTACTGGTCATCCAGCAGCACGAGAAGCGCCGTTTCGATGAAGGGGAGGAAGCCTTCCTTGTCACCCTCGGCGCGCAGCTGGCGGGAGTGCTGGCTCACGCCCTGGCCACCGGGGCGCTGGGCAAGCTGGCCGGCACCAGCGGCCAGGCGACCTTCTCCGGCGTGGCCGGCTCGCCCGGTATCGCCATCGGCAAGGCCTTCGTGCTGTCTCCGCCTGCCGACCTGGACGCCGTCCCCGACCTGATCCCCACCGATATCGAATTCGAGATCGCACGCCTCAAGGAGGCGATCAACGCCGTGCGCGAAGAGATTCGCGTCGCGGCGGAGCGTCTCGCCAGTCGTATCTCCACCCAGGAACATGCGCTGTTCGAGGTCTATCAGCAGATGCTGGGTGACGCAGCGCTGGGCCAGGAAGTCGAGAAGCGCATCCGTGAAGGACAGTGGGCGCCGGCGGCGCTGGCGGATATCGTGCGCCGCCATGTGCAGTATCTCGAGCGTGTCGATGATGACTATCTGCGCGAAAGAGCCGCCGACATACGGGATCTTGGGCGCCGCGTGTTGTCACACTTGCAGGAAGAGGGTGACAGCGGTCCGATCGAATACCCGGAAAACACCATCCTCATCGGTCACGAGATCAGTCCCGCCACGCTGGGGGAAGTCCCGCGTGAACGCCTCAAGGGGCTGGTCGCGGTCAGTGGCTCGAGTACCTCGCATGTCGCCATCCTGGCGCGTGCGATGGGGATTCCCACCGTGCTGGGCATGGTGGATCTTCCGTTGTCGCGACTGGGCGGTGCACCGGTCATTCTCGATGGTCACCGTGGTCGACTGGTAGTGCGTCCCGAGCTTGAGCTTGGCGCCTACTATTCACGGTTGATCGAGGAGGAGCAGGCGTTGAGTGCGCTGCTGGAACAGGAGCAGGATCTGCCAAGCGTGACCCCGGATGGTCATGTTCTGCCGCTGATGGTGAATACCGGCCTGGCGCTGGATTCCGTCGCGTCGCTCAAGTCGCGGGTCGGCGGGGTCGGGCTCTACCGCACCGAAGTGCCGTTCATGATGAGTGACCGCTTCCCCAGCGAGCAGGAGCAGGCGCGTCTGTATCGTGAACAGCTGCTGGGCTTTGCGCCGCTGCCGGTCACCATGCGCACGCTGGATATCGGCGGCGACAAGGACCTGCCCTATTTCCCGATCAACGAGGCCAATCCTTTCCTGGGCTGGCGGGGCATCCGGGTGACGCTCGATCACCCCGAGGTGCTGATGGTGCAGCTGCGGGCCATGCTGCGTGCCGCGGAAGGGCTGGACAATCTGCGCATCATGCTGCCGATGATCTCGGGAATCGAGGAAGTCGATGCGGCGCTGGCGCTGGTCAATCGGGCGCTGGTCGAGCTGGCCGAAGAGGGCATCAACGTCTCGCGACCGAGTGTCGGCGTGATGATCGAGGTGCCGGCGGCGCTCTACCAGCTGGAAGCGCTCGCCACCCGAGTCGACTTCTTCTCGGTGGGCTCCAATGATCTCACCCAGTATCTGCTGGCGGTGGACCGCAACAACCCGCGCGTGGCGAGTCTCTACGATGCCTGCCATCCGGCGGTGTTGCGCGCCCTGGCGCGTCTGGCGGAAGAGTCGCGTGCGCTCAAGATGCCGGTGAGCGTCTGCGGTGAGCTGGCGGGCGACCCCGCCGGGGCCTTGCTGCTGCTGGGCATGGGCTTTGACAGCCTGTCTATGAATGCCCCGAGCCTGCCGCGCGTGCGTGCGGCCATTCGGCGGGTGTCACTGAGTGCGGCGCAGGGGCTGGTGGACGAGGTGCTGTGTCAGCCCACCGCCGATGAGGTTCATGACCTGTTGCTCCACCGCCTGCAGGCCTGGGATCTGGCCCATCTGCTGCCGCCGCGCGACAACGCGCCTGTGGCACACAAGGCCGGCGAGACGACTAGCTGAGTCGCCAGCTGCCGATATCTCCTTCCTCGTCGCTCCCCGTGGCGAGCAAGCGGGTCATGGCCCTGCGGCTGGCGATGGTATGGCCCTCAGGGCTGAAACGGCGCTCCAGCAGGGTCAGGGTCTGCACCACACCAGACGGATCAGCCGTATCCCTTGTCGGGTGGCGTTGCCAGCGCACCAGGGTCGAGGCCCGCGTGCCATATTCGGCGCTGACGATGAACGGGCTGGACAGCAGGGCTTCGCGTTCGGGCGAGAGTCCGGTGGCCGGTAGCTGAGTCGGCGCGGGCCGCCAGTCATCCTTGAGCAGGTCGAGCAGCGCGTCGTCGCTCAATGGCCGTGCGGTTGTCTGACCAGCACGGGCTGACGGGTCGAGGAGGGCTGCCAGGCGGCCACTCAGGCGTCGTTGCTTGGGCCAGCCGGTCTCGGGATGGCCATTGCTCAGGCTATGGATGCCCGCGCCGAGGCGGCTCACCTCGGCCCCTTGCGGGCCATGATGCAGGCGCCACAACGCCTTGCCATCGCAGACCAGCAGGTTGCACCAGTCCACGGCCTCAAGCGTCAGCGCAGACAGCTTCTGTGCGTCCGCTCCCTCCAGTGCTGCGGGCACGCTCTCACCCGCGACCAGTGCGCGCAACCAGTCTTCAAGGCGCCAGCGCGAGCATCGGCCCAGCGCCTGACGCGCCGCGGCCGCGACCAGCTGGCCACGGCTGATGCTGGCCGTCGGGGCAGGGTGGTCCAGCTGGCGCACATTGGTCAGCGTGGCGAGGCTGCCGGCGGGGTGCATGACCAGCCAGCCGCCGCCGGCCACCAGGTCGCGTCCGCCGCACAGGACACCATCCGGCCACACGCAGAGCCCGGCGGTGGCGCGTGCGTGAAACTCATCCCGGTTGCCGATCAGTAGCAGGCATTCGCCCTGCGGCGAGTCCGGTTGCCAGTCAAATGCCATCAGGCACATGTCGCCACTCCATCAGGGGGTCGGGAGAAAATAGCGCCTCTGTCACGCTGGCACTGCATGACGCCTGACGGCGGCTTGCGTATGCTGCTGCTTTGTCTCGACAGCTTGCGCTGGTCAGCGGTCGGGCTTGCCGACGCCTCACCTACAGGATGCTTTCAGATCATGTTCTCGCGCCGTGCTTCCTCTGTCGAGTCACCGCCTTCGGCGGCGATGGCTTCGAATGCCCAGAATTCCGCCAGTGGCCTGGAGAAGGTCTGGGCGCGCATGATTCGGCTGACGGCTGGCCCGCTGCTGCTGGCGGAGCTGGCGGTGGCGTTGAGCTTTCTGGTCGGGGCCGCCGTGGTTTGGGACAGCACGCAGCATGCCGCCGTCGATAGCGCGCTGGGGGAGCTCAGGCAGGAGCATGCGCTGGCCACGGCGCTGGTCAGCGAGCGTCTGGAAACCCAACAGCGTCGCCTGCAGATTCTGGCGCGCTATGCACGGCGCCATCTCGACTTCGGCGCCAACGGGAGCAGCGCCTATGACGCTGGCCTGGACCAGTTCTCGCTCACCGAGCAGGGCCAGCTGTTCAGACCGGTATCGCGTGGGGGAGCCGCACTCTACGGCGAATTCGCAGGACCGTTGAGCGATGAGGATCGCGACGCCGGGCGGCGACTGATGCATATGCAGTGGCTGCTGTCGGACCTCTACTCGTCGGACCCCCTGATCTCACGCCTGTTCGTGAGTCTCGATAACAGCATGGTCATGCTCTATCCCTGGTTCAACGTGCTGGATGCCTTCGCGCCGGGCAGCGATTTCATGCCCTATACCGGGGTGCTGCCGGACACCGTGCGTCAGCTTGCCGAGAACACCGACAATGGTGCGGCGCGCGTGGTCTGGCTGCCGCCGCATCCGGGGCCTGCCGGTCTGCCGCAGATCACGGCGCTGGCGGAGGTCTCACTCAGCAATGGCCAGAAGGCGCGTGTCGGACTGGATCTCGCGCTGCCGCAGATGGAGGCGCGCCTGCTGCTGCCGGGGCATGCCCCCTCGGACGCCTTCTGGCTGGTCGATGACCACCTGAACGTCTGGGCGGCCAGCAGCAATGTCGGCGACGGCCATTCCCAGAAGCTGCCCGCGGATATCGCCCGCGCGATGGATACCAGCCTGCGTGGCGCCACGCTGGACGACCCGTACGGGACTCAGGTGGTGGTGTGGGACAGCTTGCCGGTCACTGGTTGGCGCCTGGTGTCCAGCACGCGACTCGAGTTGCCCGGCCAGGTGCCGCTGCTGACCCTATTGCTGGGCAGTGGTGGCGCGCTGCTGCTGGTGTTTGCCGTCGTCATGCTCATCTTGCAATGGCGGCTCAGGCGCATGGACCAGCGCCTGGGGCAGCCCTTGGAGTGGTTGGCGCGCCAGAGCGAGCGTATCGAGAACGGTGAGGTGATGGAGGAGTACCCGCCGGTGGGGCGGCAGGCCTATCCGGCGGATGACATCCTGCGGCGCCATCGTGGGGCCGTGGCCTTGCTGCGTCGTGGTCGCGGCCATGAGCTGGATGCCTTGCCGCTGCCGGCCTTCGTGATGCGCCATGGACTGTTGGCGATGGCCAACCCGGCCTTCGAGAAGCTGTTCGGGCTGGTATTGCATGAGGCGCTGGGGCGGTCGGTGGGCAGCTTGCTGATGCTGGAGCCCAACCCCAGCGTGCCCAGCAGTCGTGAACTCCGGGTGCATGACGCCGAGGGCCGCATGCGGCGCATGCGCCTGGAGCTGTGTCGCTTCAACAATGACCCGGCGCAGGTGCTCGGCGTGATGATCGATGAGTCAGAGCACGATCAGGCCAGCCAGCAGTTGCTGGTCGCGCGTGACCGTGCCCGCGAAGAGGCGCGTCTGAAGAGTGATTATCTGGACATGCTGCACGCTGAGCTGACGCCGCCGCTGCAAGGCCTGGTGCGCAAGCTTGGTCAGCTCAGGCGTGAGCGTCATATCGAGGATGCCGAGCTCAGCCTGCTGCAGGGCCGTCTCGACAGCGTGGCGCAACTGCTGGATGCCCTGACCGAGCGCGAGGAAGTGGTCCGGACGCCGCTGGAAGAGAATGACTTCTCGCCGTCCGAGACGCTGGGGGCGCTGCTCGAGGACATGCAGCAGCGCCATCATGATGTCGGTTGCCCCTTCGAGTGGCAGCTGGGGCCGATGCCGGAGGCATTGCGCGGTGATGTGCGCCGCCTTGCGCAGCTGTTCGAGCATCTGGCGGAAGGCTGCATGCGCCACGAAAGCGCCAGTCATCAATCTCTGCTGCTTGAGCTGCAGCAAGCCTGTGAGCTGCCGGCCTGTCGCGATGCAGCGTTCTCTGCAGAGGGCTCAGAGGACGAGGGCGCTGGCTGTTGCTGTCTGCGACTCGAGCTGCGTGGGCATATCGGGCTCGATATCGGTCATCAATCGCCCTCGAGTCTTGTCATGGCGCGGCGCTTGATCGACGAGCTGGGCGGCAGCTATCGACAGGTCAACCTGGACGACGAGCAGGCGCTGGAAATCCTGCTGCCGATGACATGGCCGGGCAAGCCGACCGAAACCCGCATTCTGGTGGTGGATGACGGGCCGGTGAATGCGATGCTGGCACGCACGGTGCTCGGGCGTCAGGGGTTGTTGGTCGATACCGCCAGCAGCGGCGAAGAGGCACTGGCCGCTCGTGGCCAGCATTTCTACGCGCTGGTGTTCATGGATATCTTCATGCCCGGCATGGATGGCGTCAGTGTCAGCCAGCGCTGGCGCGAGCAGGAAGCCGCCGCCGGCAGTGAGCGGCGCAGTGTCATCATCGCGCTGACCGCCAATGCCAGTGAAGCCGATCGCGAGCGCTTCTTCGCCGCCGGGCTGGATGATTATCTGGGCAAGCCCTACCGCCCTCAGGCGCTGATCGACAAGGTCAGCATGTGGCTGCCTGACGTGACGCTGACGCCACGCGCGTCCGGCAGCGGCGAGGGTCCGCTATCAACAGACGGCTGACGGTCATGGCGCTGAGAGGCCCGGGCCATTCTCGGCGGACAGTCACCACAATGCAGCATGAAAGGAGTCGGGTATGTGGTGGTGGTATCCCTTGTTGGGCGCAGTCGCCGGCATGATTGCGGGGTTGTTCGGGATCGGCGGAGGGCTTGTCATCGTGCCGGTGCTGGCCGCGGCCTTCGTGCTGCAAGGTGTCGCGCCGGAGGTATTGATGCACCTGGCGATCGGCACCTCGCTGGCAACCATCGTGGTGACCTCGCTGTCGTCGGCGCGGGCACATCATGAGCGCGGTGCGGTGCGCCTCGATTGGCTCAAGCGCCTGTTGCCGGGGCTGGTGGTCGGCACCGGGCTGGGCGTGGTGCTGGCCAGTGAGTTGAGCGGCGAGACGCTCAAGCTGGCGTTCGGCGTCTTCGTGCTGCTGGTGGCGGCCAAGCTCGGGCTGGATCTCAAGGTGGGCCAGATGGCCCAGGCGCCCGGACGGGTCGGCCAGTTCGTGGGCGGCAGTACCGTCGGCGTGATTTCCTCGTTGTTCGGCATCGGTGGCGGCACGGTGATGGTGCCGATGCTTTCCAGCTGGCAGGCGCGCATGACCGAAGCGGTGGGGACCGCCGCCGCGGCAGGCTTTCCCATCGCGCTGACCGCCGCACTGACCAACATCGTGGTCGGCTGGCATGCCCCCAATCTGCCGGAGCACGCCATCGGCTATGTCCATTGGGTGGCGTGGCTGGGCATCGTGTTGGTGTCCGTGCCGTTTGCGCGCCTCGGGGCGCGGCTGGCGCATGCCTTGCCGGCTCTGCTGCTCAAGCGCCTGTTCGCGCTGATTCTGGTCATCGTCGGACTGCGGTTTCTGCTGGCGTGAGCGGGAATACGCTGCCTCAGGCAGGTCGTGTTCATGCTTTGACTGTTATGCTCTGCCCGCCTGAGAGGCGATGACTGCATCGCCCAGTACGTTGGTAGAGCCCGACTTCCTCATTCAAGGTTTTCACATGTTGCAATATCCTGAGATCGACCCCGTGGCGCTGGCGCTGGGGCCCTTCAAGATTCATTGGTACGGGTTGATGTACGTGATCGGTTTCGCGGCGGCCTGGGGGCTGGCGCGAGCACGTCGCACACGTGTCGGCCTGAGTCAGGACGCGGTAGGCGACCTGATCTTCTTCGGCGCCCTGGGTGTGGTGCTGGGTGGCCGCCTGGGGTATGCGCTCTTCTATGGCTTCGACAAGCTGCTGGCGGACCCGGTGTGGATCTTCAAGGTCTGGGATGGCGGCATGAGCTTCCATGGCGGCCTGCTGGGCGTGTTGATCGCGATGCTGATGTTCGCGCGTCGCCATCAGCTGGCCTTCTTCCAGCTGACCGATTTCATCGCGCCGATGGTGCCGATCGGCCTCGGCGCAGGGCGGCTGGGCAACTTCATCAATCAGGAGCTGCCGGGGCGCATCACCGATGTCTCCTGGGGCATGGTCTACCCGCTCTACGGGCCGGAGCCGCGTCATCCCTCGCAGCTCTATCAGTTTGCACTGGAGGGCGTCGCGCTGTTCACCATCCTGTGGTTCGTCTCGCGTGAACCGCGCCAGAAAGGCTTGATCTCCGGCCTGTTCCTGCTCTGCTACGGCTGCTTCCGGTTCATCACCGAATTCTTCCGTCAGCCGGACTCCCAGCTCGGCTTCATCGCCTTCGACTGGCTGACCATGGGCCAGTTGCTGTCGCTGCCGATGGTGCTGTTCGGGCTGCTGTTGATGGCCTGGTCGCGCGGTCAGGAAGTGGCGAAGCCGCCGGTGCATCGCGCCTCCTGAGGGGCAATGCAGGCGTGAATACAGGGGGCATTCGGTGTAAACTGGCCCCCTGCCAGATACGCAAGAACGCGGCCATCGGGCCGCGTTCTTGCGTATCTGGCAGCGTCAAATATCGTCAAGTGAACGATTCGAATTCATGAAGAGGCTGGCGCAGGGCGATCCACGGCTCCGCTCGCCGCGCCAGCCTCTGACACGCCGTACGGACTCGCCACCATGCAACCCTATCTAGATCTGATGCGCCATGTGCTGGAAAACGGCACACAAAAGGGCGATCGCACCGGCACCGGCACCCTGAGTGTCTTCGGCCACCAGATGCGCTTTGATCTGGCCGAAGGCTTTCCGCTGGTCACGACCAAGAAGCTGCACCTGCGCTCGATCATCCACGAGCTGCTGTGGTTCCTGAAGGGCGATACCAACATCGCCTACCTGAAGGAAAACGGCGTGCGTATCTGGGACGAGTGGGCCGATGAGAATGGCGACCTCGGGCCGGTATACGGTTACCAGTGGCGCAGCTGGCCGAACCCGCAAGGCGGTTCCGTCGACCAGATCAGCCAGCTGATCGAGCAGATCAAGACCAACCCGGATTCGCGCCGCCTGATGGTCTCGGCCTGGAACCCGGCGCTGGTGGACGAGATGGCGCTGCCGCCTTGTCATGCGCTGTTCCAGTTCTACGTCGCCGATGGTCGCCTGTCCTGCCAGCTCTATCAGCGCAGCGCGGACATCTTCCTCGGCGTGCCGTTCAACATCGCAAGCTATGCGCTGCTGACCCAGATGGTCGCGCAGGTGTGTGGCCTCAAGCCGGGCGAGTTCATCCACACCCTCGGCGATGCCCACCTTTACAGCAATCATCTCGAGCAGGCGCGTGAGCAGTTGACGCGTGAGCCGCTGGCGCTGCCGCAGCTGGTGTTGAATCCGGAAGTCACGGATCTGTTCGACTTCACCTTCGATGACATTGCCATCGAAGGCTATGAATCCCATCCGCATATCAAGGCGCAGGTGGCTGTATGAGCGATAATGAATTCTCTCCGCTGACGGCGGCGGCTGATACCGTCGTGCCCGTCGCGATGATTGCCGCCATGTCGGTCAACCGCGTGATCGGCGTCGACAACCAGTTGCCGTGGTATCTGCCGGAAGACCTGAAGTTCTTCAAGCATGTCACCCAGGGCAAGCCGGTGATCATGGGACGCAAGACCTTCGCCTCCATCGGCAGGCCGTTGCCCAACCGCCTCAACATCGTGGTCACGCGTGACAGCGAGTTCAGCCACGATGGTGTGCGGGTCTGCAGTGACCTGGCCGCCGCGCTGAGCATGGCGGACCACCACGCGATGATCGACGGCGTGGATGAGATCATGGTGATCGGTGGCGGTCAGATCTACGCCCAGGCACTGCCGGTGGCGACGCGCCTCTACCTCACCGAGGTTGCGGTCGAGATCGAGGGCGATGCCCATTTCCCGGCGCTGGATGCGAGCTGGCAGGAAGCGCAGCGCGTCCCGGGGGAGAGTGGTGAGGGCCTGCCGGCCTATGACTTCGTGCGCTTCGAGCGCCGCGACGTCTGAGCCACTGGCTGGTCGGCGTGACCTTTACAGTCAGCAGGTACTGACACAGACTGGTGCCAAACGGAACTGCCCATAGCGTGCAAGGGAGGCTCAGGCCTTGACGATGGATCGCCTCGAAGCGCTGTATTCTGCGCTTGAACATGAAGCCGACACACAGCGACAGCAGCGTGACACAGAGCGCCAGGCCCGTGCGGCCCTGGAGTCGGAAAATGCCCGCCTGCGCGATGCGCTGGAGCAGCAGACAGCGTCTGCAGCCACGGCAGATGCCGATGCGCATCAGCGTGCGCTGGCAGAAGCCGAGCGTGCACTGGTCGCAGAGCGTCATGAGCGTGAGCAGCTCGCTGAGCAACTCGCGGCGGCGCGCCAGACACTGCAGGAGCAGCAGGCGCAGTTAAGCGCGGTGAATGAGGCGTTGCTGGCGCGAGATGCGCAATTGCGCGAACTGGCTGAGCAGACTTCTGCGCCGCAATCCTCCCCGAATGCGGAGTCGGGTCTGGCAGCGCAGCAGGAGGCGCAGGCAGAACGCCTGGCCTCAGAGCGCCTGAACGTGAGCCAGCCGGCAGCTGCCGCGCAGTCAGCGACGGCTGCTGATTCGTCCGAGGCTCAGGTGTCGCAAGATCAAGCGCTGCAAGCCCAGATGTCGCGAGCTCAGGTACCGCAGGAGCAGGAAGCGCAGCAGCAGAACGAGGTCGAGCAGGGCGAGGCGCAGCAGGCTTCTCAGCCTGAGACGGCGCCTTCTCCCCATGCGCTGCTCAAGCAGTGGTACAAGCGCTATCCGGATACCTTCTTCAAGGGCCACACTCGGCCGCTGAAGATCGGCATCCATATCGAGCTGCTGGACAACGAGCCCTGGGATGACAAACTGGTGCGGCGCGCGCTGGCGGGTTATGTCCATCTGCCGCGGTATCTGAAGGCGGTACGGGCGGGCACGCAGCGCGTGGACCTCTCGGGTCAGTCGGTGGGTGCCGTGACGGAAGATGAAGCACGCCATGCCCGTCAACAGCTCGATGAGCTGACGCGCCAGCAGAAGGCGCGGGAAGAGCAGGCGACCGATCAGCGTATCAGCCACAAGCTCAGCGAGCTGATGACCAAGCACCGTCCCTGAACACAGTCCTTGAACACAGTCCCTGAGAACCGTTCCTGAGAGTGTGTTGGCAGGTGATGTGACAGCTGGTGAAGACGCTCGGTCGACAATGATCGGTGGTAACAGACAAGGCCCCTGTGCGGATTCCCGCACAGGGGCCTTGTCGTTGGTGGGCGGAAATCCGCACAACTCCTCACAGATCGCCAGCGGCCCGCGGAATTCGGCTCACTTGTGCGCGAGTTATGTGCGAACTGTGTGTCTTCAACTCATTGAATTGTCTGGATTGTCTCGTCTATCTGGCGGCTGTGGCGCAATGCTCGCAGTGTCTCGGCTATCCCTGCTCGCGCCGCACCTCTGCGCGGCTTCGTGCCGGAGCCGCGCAGACGGGATATCGAATGCCCTACAAGACCAACAATATCCGCAATTCAAGAGGATTCGCCATGCGCCTTATCAAGCCAGCCCTGACCGCCCTGAGTGCTGCCATCCTGTTTGCCTCAGCGACGGCCATGGCCGACCCGATCACCATCAAGTTCTCCCATGTGGTGGCGGAAAATACCCCCAAGGGCCAGATGGGCAAGAAATTCCAGCAACTGGTAGAGGAGCGTCTGGGCGACAAGGTGGAAGTCGAGCTCTACCCCAGTTCGCAGCTGTACGGGGACGACAAGGTACTGGAAGCCATGCTGCTGGGCGATGTGCAGCTGGCGGCACCGTCACTGTCCAAGTTCCAGAAATATACCGATCAGCTGCAGGTCTTCGATCTGCCCTTCCTGTTCAAGGACATGGGCGCTGTCGAGCGCTTCCAGAGCAGCGAGACGGGCCAGTCATTGCTGACGTCGCTGGAATCCAAGGGGCTGGTGGGGCTCGGTTATCTGCATAACGGCATGAAGCAGCTGTCCGCGTCATCGCCGCTCAAGACACCGGAGGATGCCGACGGCAAGAAATTCCGCATCATGACCTCCGATGTGCTCGAGGCCCAGTTTGACGCGGTGGACGCCGTCTCGCTGAAGAAGCCGTTCTCCGAGGTCTTCATCCTGCTGCAGACCAAGGCCATCGACGGCCAGGAGAATACCTACTCCAATATCTACTCCCAGAAGTTCTTCGAGGTGCAGCCGTACATCACCGAATCCAACCACGGCGTGCTGGATTACATGGTGGTGTCCTCGGCGCGCTTCTGGAATGGCCTGCCGGATGATGTGCGTGGTGAGGTCAAGTCGGCGCTCGATGAGGCCATCGTCTACGGCAACCAGCTCTCCGAAGCCAAGAACATGGAGGCCAAGCAGGCCATCCTCGATTCAGGCCAGAGCGAGATCATCACGCTCGACGATGCCCAGCGTCAGCAGTGGGTCGACGCCATGAAGCCGGTATGGGGCGAGTTTGCCGACGACATCGGTCAGGACATCGTCGACGCCGCGGAAGCTGCCAACCAGTAAGCCATCAGGCCATCCATCACTTGCCCCATCTTGAGCGCCAGGACATCGGCGATCTCGCATGGGGCAAGTGTCCTTGAGCGACATGAGGATTTTTGCCATGGCACTACGATGGCTTCACAAGGCGGAAGAGACGCTGTTCTCGCTGCTGCTGGTAGCGATGGTGCTGCTGGTCTTCGTCGAGGTGGTGTTGCGCTTCGTCTTCAATACCGGCATCAGCTGGTCACAGGAAGCCACGCTGTATCTGGCGGGCTGGTTCGTGCTGGTCGGCGTGTCCTGGGGCGTCAAGCAGGGCGCGCACATCGGCGTGGATGTCGTGGTCAAGATGCTGCCGATGCTCTGGCAGCGCGTGGCGACCTTGCTGGCGCTGGCGATCTGCATGGCGTACTGCGTGATGCTGCTGGTCGGCAGCTATGAATATCTCTCGCTGATGAAGATGATCGGCATCGAGCTTGAGGACATCGCGATTCCCAAGTGGTACGCCCTCACCATTCTGCCCATTGCCATGTTGCTGCTGATGCTGCGCTTTGCAGTACTGGGCTGGAAGGTGATTCGTGGCGATGCCAGTGGCTTCGGCTTTCATGACGAAGGCGAGGACAGCATGCATCTGGTGCAGTCGGATGAGCCGGATGGCCAAGACAACGGCGATGCTGGCCGTGACAGTGATCAGGGAACACCACGATGACCATAGCCACTCTGTTTGCGCTGTTGTTCGGCGGCATCTTTCTCGGCATGCCGATCGCCTTTGCGCTGGGCTTCTCGAGCGTCACCACGATCCTGCTGTTTTCCAGTGACTCACTGGGGTCGGTGGCGATCAAGCTGTTCGAAGCCCTGTCGCATCACTACACCCTGCTGGCGATCCCGTTCTTCATTCTCTCCAGCACCTTTCTCTCGACCGGTGGCGTGGCACGTCGCCTGATTACCTTCGCCACCGATGCCATCGGCCACGTGCGCGGTGGGCTGGCGATGGCCTCCGTATTGGCATGCATGCTGTTTGCCGCCGTGTCCGGCTCCTCTCCGGCCACGGTGGCGGCGATCGGCTCCATCGTGATCGCGGGCATGGTGCGCCAGGGCTATACCGAGTCCTTCGCGGCGGGCGTGATCACCAATGCCGGGACACTGGGCATCCTGATCCCGCCGTCCATCGTGATGCTGGTGTATTCCGCCGCCACGGAAGTCTCGGCGGCCAAGATGTTCATGGCCGGCCTGATTCCGGGGCTTTTGATGGGCGGTATCCTGATGGTCGCCATCTATATCGCGGCGCGGATCAAGAAGTTGCCAGCACAGCCTTTCCCCGGCGTACGGGTGCTTGCGCGCTCCGGCCTGATCGCCATGGGCGGTCTGATGTTGATCTTCATCGTGCTGGGGTCGATCTATGGCGGCGTGGCCAGCCCCACCGAAGCCGCGGCCGTGGCCACGGTGTATGCCTGGTTCATCGCCGTGGTGGGCTATCGCGACATGGGGCCGTTGAAGAACGTGCCGTGGCGCAAGGGCAACGAAGCCTGGGGGAGTGCGGGGTTGCGCGCGCTATGGCAGGTACCTGCCGGGCTTCTGGGGTCCTTCACCGATCAGGAGGTCAAGAAGGTGGTACTGGATGGCGCGCGCGTCTCGATGATGCTGCTGTTCATCATCGCCAACGCGATGCTGTTCGCGCATGTACTGACCACGGAGCGCATTCCACACACCATCGCCGAAACCATCATCGGCTGGGGACTGCCGGCGTGGGGCTTCCTGATCGTGATGAATCTGCTGCTGCTGGCGGCGGGCAACTTCATGGAGCCCTCGGCCATCCTGCTGATCATGGCGCCGATCCTGTTCCCCATCGCGACGCAGCTGGGGATCGACCCGATCCATCTCGGCATCATCATGGTGGTCAACATGGAGATCGGCATGCTGACACCCCCCGTGGGGCTGAATCTCTTCGTGACGGCGGGGATCACCGGCAAGCCGATGACCTGGGTCATTCGGGCAGCATTGCCGTGGCTGTCGCTGTTGCTGCTGTTCCTGGTGTTGATCACCTATGTGCCGGCTATCTCGCTGTTCCTGCCCAACTGGTTGAGCAGTTGAGGATCACTGCCTGCTGACAAGGTGCAATGGAAAGATTGATTGATGACAGAGTTTGTGACGGAGCTTGATGACAGGGAGGGCGACTGGGCTTGTTGACTGGGTTTTATGACCCAGCTTGATGATCGATATTGATAGCAGACTCATGAATGAATCATTGGCACAGGGACGGTGCCTTTCATGAAGATAAAGCTGAGAGGAAACCACAACTTGGCATCAGACAAGCACAGCAGTTGACGGGTATTTGTTCTGCGACTTTTGTCGCAAACGAGGTTTTTCCACAATGAATCCGAGATTAACGCTCAGCGATGCGCTCGGTGATGCAGGAATCCGCGTCAAGACGCATGGTTGTCATGAATCCTTCATTCTTGAGCCCTAGAGTATGCTCACGCCAGACAACCGACCGATGGATAGGTTCAGGAGTGGTGATCGAAAACAGTGTTTTTTTCTGTTGCACATCCTGAAAGCCCGGTATATGGTTTCCCTGCGAGCATTGGATAATAACTAGGCCACAGAGTTTTAGAGGCGTCATCAAGCGCCCGGAACCTTGGTCACTGCCACCGGCAGACACGATCGAACAGTTAACGCTAGTTAAGGAACTATCGCGATGAAAAAGACACTTCTGGCTACTGCCATCGCCGGCGCTGCTGCCCTGGCTGCTACTTCTGCTTCCGCTGCTACTGTCTACAACCAGGACGGTACCAAGCTGGACATCTACGGTAACGTTCAGCTGGCATACTCTTATGTCGACCAGCTCGGCGGCGACGCTGAAAGCGACCTGGGTGACAACGGCTCTACCTTCGGCGCCAAGGGCGAGCACAAGATCACTGACGACATCGTCGGTTACTTCAAGGCCGAGTGGGAATTTGACGCTGACGAATCCAAGGGTGGCGGCAATGGCCTGAACGACGGCGACCAAACTTATGTCGGTGCCAAGGGCTCCTTCGGTGACGCGCGCATCGGTTCCTGGGATCAGCTGATGGATGACTGGATCCAGGATCCGATCTCCAACAACGAATACTTCGACCTGACTGACTCCAGCAGCAATATCACTGGTGACGTTTCTGGCACCAGCTCCGTCAAGGAAGGCAACAAGCTGCAGTACATGTCTCCGATCATGGGCGGCATGCAGTTCGCAGTCGGTTCCAACTTTGAAGGCGACGGCGAAGACGAGAACGTCACCGATTCCAACCAGGCGTCCTTCTACGCCGGTGGTAAGTACACCGTCGGTGGTTTCTCCATCGCTGCCGTGTATGACGACTTGGGTCAGTTCGATGGTGTTTCCAGCACTGTCACAAATACTGTAGGTGGTGTTTCCACGACTACAAATACTGGCAATGCACAGGGTGATATCGGCGAGCAGTATGGTTTGACCGCTCAGTACACTGTCGATGCCCTGCGCGTTGCCCTGAAGGCCGAGCGCTTCGCTGCCGACGCTGACAATGCTGATGTCGATTACTATGGTGTCGGTGCGCGTTACGGCTACGGCATGGGTGACGTCTACGGTGGTTACCAGTATGTCGACGCTGAAGATGGTTCCTCTCTGGCTGCCGACAATGGCGGCGACGACAGCTTCAACGAATTCAACCTGGGTGTGACTTACAACATCTCTTCCGCGATGTACACCTACATTGAATACGCCCAGTACGACCGTTCTGGCGATGATGGTGACGGCGCTGCAGTCGGCATCTACTACGGCTTCTAAGACGTCTTCAATCGTCTAGCAAGCTAACGAAAGCCGGTCCCTCGGGGCCGGCTTTTTTACGTCTGTCACTTCCGTGATGACTGACTCCCTGTCCGATGAAGGGAGGGTAGCCAATGCGCAAGCATGAGCGTCATGGTCACGAAAAAAGCCCCTTTGGTCTGATGATCAAAGGGGCTTTTATCATGCGCCTCTCAGGGAAATGATGGCGCTGGCCGATAACCGGTCAGCGCAATTATCCGGCCATCATTTCATAGCGTCGAGGTCTTCACGCTTGGGCAGTGCGGCATAGGCTCCCGGGCGAGTCACGGCGAAGGCGCCGCAGGCCGCTGCACGCTCCAGTGCGGCGTTGAGATGGCTCTCGTCTTCGCACCAGTCGCTCAGGTTGTCGGCATTGATGCCGGCTTCGCTGAGGGCTGACAGGAAGCCTCCGATGAAGGCATCACCACCGGCGGTGGTATCGACCGCCTTGACGGTGGGCGGCGTGATGCTGACGGTCTCGATGTCGCCGCTCTGCTTGCGCACCAGGGCACGGATCACGCCCGGGCCATCGGTGAGCACGATCAGGCGCACACCGGCCTTCAGGCGCGCTTCGAGCCAGTCGGTCTGCGGCTGACTGCCGGTCAGGGCCTCGACCTCTTCCTGGGACAGCTTGAGGATGTCGGCGTTGTCCAGCAGGCGCGTGACCAGGGTCACATCGACCTGCTGGTTCGGCCACAGGTTGTGACGCAGATTGGCATCCACGCTGACCAGAGAGCCTGCAGCACGCGCGCGTGATGCGAGCACGAAGCTGGTGTCCGCGATGCCGGCGTCAGTCAGGCTGTTGCTGCACAGGTGGAAGATGGCGGGAGTCGCGAACAGCTCAGGTCCGGCGTGCTCCGGACGGAACAGCAGGTCAGCGGCCGGCGGACGATAGAAGTCGAAGCGGCGTTCACCCTCTTCATCGCGAGACACGAAGGCGAGCGCGGTGCGCGCATGGCTGGTGCGCTTGACGTGATCCATCTGCACGCCATGAGCACTCAGTTCGTCGTGCAGGAAGTCACCGAAGCTGTCCTGACCCAGCATGCCGACGAAGTGGCTCGGCAGGCCGAGGCGGGCACAGGCAACCGCGACGTTGGCCGGTGCGCCGCCCGCGTAGGGCGTGAAGGTTTCCTGCTCGACGGCCTGGCCGCCGAGCTTGTTGGAGAGCATGTCGACGAGCGCTTCGCCGAACGCGATTACCGGAGTCATCAGGAGGAGGTTTCCTTGCGAGTGGTCGTCGTGGAGCCTTTGGCTTTCTTGCCCGGCTTGTCGTTGCTGTCATCCGTCTGGGTGGCGCCACCGGCAGGGAAGTGCTCGCGGACCAGCGCCAGCAGGCCCTGGGTGGACGGATCGAAGGCCTTCACGTCGGTATCGATACGCGCGCTGATTTCCCCGGCGATGCGCTTGCCGAGCTGCACGCCCCACTGGTCGAAGGAGTTGATGTTCCAGATCACGCCTTGCACGAAGACCTTGTGCTCGTAGAGGGCGATCAGTGCGCCGAGATTGCGCGGGGTCATCTCATCCAGCAGCAGGGTGCTCGACGGGCGGTTGCCCGGGCAATTGTAGTGCGGATCGAGGTTGCTGCCATCCTGGCTGCCTTCCATGAAGGCGTTGGCCTGCGCCAGCATGTTGGTGATCAGCGCGAAGTGGTGCTCTTCGGTGCCCGGCTCCGGCTTCAGCGAGGCGATGAAGTCGATGGGTACGTAGCGCGTGCCCTGGTGCAGCAGCTGGAAGAAGGCATGCTGGCCGTTGGAGCCGGTCTCGCCCCACACGATCGGGCCGGTCTTGTAGTCCACCGGACGGCCGAAGATGTCGACTGACTTGCCGTTGGATTCCATGTCCAGCTGTTGCAGGAAGGCGGGCAGCTGATGCAGGGCCTGGTCGTAAGGCACGATGGCCTGGGTCTCGGCGCCCATGAAGTTGATGTACCAGATGCCGATCAGCGCCATCAGGACCGGCATGTTCTCGGCCATCGGCGCATTGATGAAGTGCTGGTCCATCTCGTGGGCGCCTTCCAGCAGCTCCATGAAACCTTGATAGCCGATGGACAGGGCGATGGGCAGGCCGATGGAAGACCACATGGAGTAGCGACCGCCAACCCAGGCCCAGAATTCGAAGACGTTCTCTTCGCGAATGCCGAATTCCTTGGCCGCCTTGCGGTTGGTGGAAGCCGCGACGAAGTGGGCACCGACGTCGGCATCCTGACCGGCGTGCTCCAGGAACCAGCGGCGCGCCGTCTTGGCGTTGAGCAGGGTTTCCTGGGTGGAGAAGGTCTTGGTGGAGACGATGAACAGCGTGGTGGCCGGATCCAGGCGCTTGAGCACCTTCTGGATGTGGTTGCCATCGACGTTGGAGACGAAGTGGAAGTTGATTTCCGGGTGGCGATGCTTGAGCAGCGCACGGCAGGCCATGTTGGGGCCCAGATCGGAGCCGCCGATGCCGATGTTGACCACGTCGCGAATCCGCTGGCCGTCGAAGCCTTTCCACTCACCGCTGCGCACGGCTTCCGAGAAGGCGCGGATCTGCTCGCGCGTCTTGTGGATTTCCGGCATCACGTCCTTGCCATCGACGATGACCGGCGTGTTGGTCTGGCTGCGCAGTGCGGTGTGCAGCACCGGGCGATTCTCGGTGACGTTGATGATGTCGCCGGAGAACATCTGCGCGCGACGTTGAACGAGTGCAGAGTGCTCAGCCAGCTCGACCAGCGCCTCCATCACCTCATCGGAGATGTGGTGCTTGGAGTAGTCGAGAAACAGGCCGCCGACGCGCAGGCTCATCTTCTCGAAGCGCTTGGGATCCGCCGCGAAGTAATCGCGGATGCGGTCGTTGCGGGTCACCTCGCCCAGCCGGGTCAGCGCCTGCCAGGAAACACTACGGGTCAATTGCAGCATGGAAGTGTCCATCGTATGGGTTGTTGAAGTTCATCGGGGCGGGTCGCATTCTGTGGCGGCCCGACGCACGCTTGCAGGCGAGACGAGAGTCACTGTCAGCCGGGAGTCGTGTCGATGACACGATTCAGGCGCTTGGTGCTCTCGGTTGGTCGACAAGGTGCGCAAGGTGCCGGCCACGCCGTGAGCCGCGTGGCCGGCTGTCATTCATTCGCCGCTTGCCTCATCACCGCTCAGCGGTGAGATGTGCTGAGCCAGCAGATGCTGAGCGCCCGGCGGCAGCCAGACCGGGTCGAGGCGCGTGCAGGCGGTCTCGACACACAGGAAGCTGCGCGCATTCTCGACGCTGGTGTCGGCCGGCGGCGCGTCACCGGGATGCCAAACCACCGTGGAGTCAGAGCCCTGCTTGGCGATGCGCAGCTGACGCTTGCCGTCCTCGAGCACCTGAACCTGGCTGGTCTGGTAGATGCGGTCCAGCGGGCCGCGCACGCCCAGTTCGCCCTGTTGGTCGAAGCGCGAGAAGTCCTGGCGCTTGTCCAGGTAGCTGGCGCCGGCCAGGCCGGTGACGCGACACTCGAAGGCATTTGGCACTGCGAAGTAGGTATGCAGTGCGCCGGTCATCTTGATCGGGGCCTCGCCACGGTTTTCCGTGATCAGCTCGACCTTGAGGAAGCGGCGGCTGGCAAAGATCACCACGCGCGGAGAGAGGGCGGCATGCAGCGCTGAGACCGGTGAGGCATGGATCTCGACGCCTTCCTCTTCCTCGTCCACCGCATCGATGCGCCAGTCGGCCTTGCGAGCGGGGCCGTGCAGTTCGCTTTCGCCCTCGGGGAATTCATCCGCGAACCAGGGCCAGCACAGCGGAATGCCGCCGCGAATGCTGCCCGGCAGGGCGGCGGGCGTTTCCGTCACCCACAGCCAGGGAGAATCGCCCGTCGGCTGATAGTGCAGCACCTGAGCCCCCTGGTGGCAGACCACCAGCTCGCCCCACTCCTGGTTGAGGATCAACAGCGAGCGGCCCTGCCATTCGACAGTGCGTTGGCCAGCGGTGTCGGCGATCAGTGCGCGCAGACTTTCGGGGATCATCTCGAGCTACCTCGATGGTTCAGGAGGTGGCGGTGCATCATGCCACCTCTTCATTGTGCAGAGCCTCGGCGGCGCCCAGCAGGCCGGTCCACGGCGCGGTCACCACCCAGGTGGGTATCGCGGCATTGTAACGGCTCAGACGATTCTTGTCGGTGAAGGCGTGACGGAAATCGCTGCGCATCAGCAGATCCAGGTTGCGCGGCAGCACGCCACCACACAGATAGACCCCGCCACGCGCCCCCAGCGTGAGTGCTGCATCGCCGGCGACCGCGCCAAGAATCTTCATGAAGCGCATCACGGCATCAAAGGCGAGAGCATTCTGCGGTTCATCGTGATCCAGGTGCTCATGTGCTGCCTGGCTGACGTCAGCGGCGCTTGCCAGCGGTGATTCCTGCTGACGCAGCTCGCCCAGGGCCTGATAGATCTCGAGCATGCCCTGGCCACACAGCAGGCGCTCCACCGAGACGCGACCATGGTGACGGCGGAAGATGCCAAGCAGGCCATCCTCGATCTCGTCGGTGGGGGCGAAGCTTGCATGCCCCCCTTCGGTCGCGAGAGGAATCCAGTTGTGCGTGCCGCGCACCAGACCCGCGACACCCAGGCCGGTGCCGGGGCCGATCACCAGGCGTGGCGAGGCCGCGTCACCACTACCTTCGGTGAGCTCCTCACCGATGGCCAGGCGTTCGCTGGCCTCGATGTGTGGCACGCCCAGCGCCATGGCGGTGAAATCATTGAGGCACTTGAAGCGCTCAAGCCTCAATGATTCGCGCACCTCGCGCTTGAGAAACGTCCAGTGATTGTTGGTCATGCTGACGCGTTCATCATGCACGGGGCAGGCGAAGGCCAGGCAGGCCTCGACGGGTTGCTCGGCCTCTGACAGGCCCAGCATTCGATAGTAGGCCTGGATGGCCTCCTCGAGTCCGGCATGCTCGGCGCAGGCGAGCGTCTGGATGTGCTGCAGGGTGTGGCTGCCCGGCTGGACAAGTGCCAGCCGGGCATTGGTGCCACCGATATCGCCTACCAGAGCAAGGCGATGGGAGGTGTCGCGGGTCATCGTCCGGCATCCTTCCTTTGCGTCAGTGCCTCAGGAGAGTGACAGGGTGCGCCCATCACATCAGGTCGTGGCCACTGCCCGGCAGGTCGCCGTAGCCTGCAAAGCTGGAAGCGCCTTCCTCGGCACCGCCGACCAGTGAGCGCATGCCGGAGAACAGCTCGCGGCCCAGGCCGTGATGATAGCTGTCGCGAGTGATGGTCTCGGCCTCGCGCTCGGCCCATTCGGCTTCATCGACCAGCGCCGTGAGGGTGCCGGCATTGGCGTCCAGGCGGACTACGTCACCTTCGCGCAGGCGTGCCAGCGGGCCGCCGTCGAGCGCTTCCGGCGTCATGTGAATGGCGGCCGGGACCTTGCCCGAGGCGCCAGACATGCGGCCATCCGTCACCAGTGCGACCTTGAAGCCGCGGTCCTGCAGGATGCCGAGGTAGGGCGTCAGCTTGTGCAGTTCCGGCATGCCGTTGGCACGCGGGCCCTGGTAGCGCACCACGGCGACCATGTCCTGCTCCAACTCACCGGCTTCGAAGGCGGCCTTCATCTCATCCTGGTCGCTGAACAGCTTCACCGGCGCTTCGACGAGACGATGCTCTTCCTTGACGGCGGAGACCTTGATCACGCCGCGACCGAGGTTGCCGTCCAGTACGGTCAGGCCGCCTGTCGGGGCGAACGGGTTGGCCACCGGGCGCAGCACATCTTCGTCGAGGCTGTCGGTGGGGCCGTCCTTCCAGACCAGCTTGCCGTTCTCGAGGAAGGGCTCGCGGACATAGCCGGCCAGGGTGCCACCGTCCTGGGTGGGGATGTCGTGGAGCAGACCCGCCTTGAGCAGTTCACGGATCAGGAAGCTCATGCCGCCGGCCGCCTGGAAGTGATTGATGTCGGCCTGGCCGTTCGGGTAGATGCGCGTCAGGCTCGGCACCACCGCGGAAAGCTCGGTGAAGTCATCCCAGGTGATGGTCACGCCCGCAGCGCCGGCCATCGCGACCAGGTGCAGGGTGTGGTTGGTGGAGCCGCCGGAAGCCAGCAGGCCGACCATGGCATTGACGATGGCGCGGGCATCGATCTGGCGATAGAAGGGACGGTAGTCGCCGCCGACTTCACTGTTGCGGATGGTCTGCTCGGCGGCGTGACGCGTCAGGGCTTCGCGCAGCGGGGTACCCGGATTGACGAAGGACGCGCCCGGCAGGTGCAGGCCCATCAGCTCGACCATCAGCTGGTTGGAGTTGGCGGTGCCATAGAAGGTGCAGGTGCCCGGGCTGTGGTAGGACGCGGACTCGGCTTCCAGCAGCGCATCGCGGCCGACCTTGCCTTCGGCGAACAGCTGACGGACACGCGCCTTCTCGTTGTTGGGCAGGCCGGAGGGCATCGGGCCGGCCGGCACGAACAGCGTCGGCAGGTGGCCGAAGCGTGCGGCGGCGATGAACAGGCCCGGGACGATCTTGTCGCACACGCCGAGGAACAGGGCGCCATCGAACATGTTGTGCGACAGGCCGACAGCGGCGGCCATGGCGATCAGGTCGCGCGAGAACAGCGACAGCTCCATGCCGGGCTGACCCTGGGTCACGCCATCGCACATCGCGGGCACGCCGCCGGCGAACTGGGCGGTGGAGCCCATTGCCTGGACGGCTTCCTTGATGATGCGCGGATAGTCCTCGAACGGCTGGTGGGCGGACAACATGTCGTTATATGACGAAATAATGCCCAGGTTGGCCGAGTTCATCAGCTTGAGACGATTCTTGTCGGTCTCGCCACAGGCGGCAAAGCCGTGCGCCAGGTTGCCACAGGAGAGCTCGGAGCGGTGTACACCGCGGCGCTGCTGGCTTTCCATCAACTGCTCATAGGCGGCGCGGCGTTCGCGGGAGCGGTCGATGATGCGCTGGGTCACGTGCTCTACGGTCTGGTTGACTGACATGCTCTTACCTCATGTATCAGGCGGCGCAGGGCGCCGAGGCTGGCGAAAGAAAGCGTTTCCCGCTGTGTGGGCGTGCTGCTATCCGGCGACGCTATCCAGTGGTGATGGCGGTGTAAAGCCTCTGGCCTCACTCGTGTCGCGTCGTTCGGTTACCGGGGTAGCCTACAGTAGCGCGTCATGGCGCTCGAGAAACGGTTTTGTTCGGAATATTCGGTAAATTTAACAAAAAAACTGCTTGAAGACTGGACGACTTTCGGCCAAATTATGGGAAAAGCGTGTAGGATAATTTCACGGAACGCATTGCAGGCTTTCGTTCCTGGATCAGGTCTGGTCCTGCACCCGCCATACGCCACAGGAGTTGAGTCATGACATTACGCGTCGCCATCAATGGTTTTGGTCGCATCGGTCGCAACGTGCTGCGTGCGCTGTATGAAGGTCAGTACAACGATCGTATCCAGGTCGTCGCCATCAATGATCTGGGTGATCCGAAGCTCAACGCTCACCTGCTGAGCCGCGATACCGTCCACGGCCGTTTCGCCGAGACCGTCTCGCACGACGAAGAGAACCTGTTCGTCGGTGACGACAAGATCCGCATTCTGGCCGAGCGTGACCCGGCCCAGCTGCCGTGGTCCAGCCTGGACATCGACCTGGTGATGGAATGCACCGGTCTGTTCACCAAGCGTGCTGCCGCTGCCAAGCACATCGAAGCCGGCGCCAAGCGTGTGCTGATCTCCGCGCCGAGCGGCGATGCCGATGCGACCGTCGTATTCGGCGTCAATGAAGATGTGCTGAAGGCCGAGCACCAGGTCGTCTCCAACGCGTCCTGCACCACCAACTGCCTGGCGCCGGTCGCCAAGGCGCTGAATGATGAAGTCGGCATCGAGAACGGTCTGATGACGACCATTCACGCCTACACCAACGATCAGAACCTGTCGGATGTCTACCACTCCGACCCGTACCGTGCCCGCAGCGCGACCCATTCCATGATCCCGACCAAGACCGGTGCTGCCGCGGCGGTGGGTCTGGTGCTGCCGGAACTGAACGGCAAGCTGGATGGTCTGGCGATCCGCGTGCCGGTCATCAACGTGTCGCTGGTCGATCTGACCTTCACCGCGTCACGTGATACCTCCATCGAAGAGATCAACGCCATCGTGGCCAAGGCTGCCGAAGGCTCCAGCGTGCTGGCTGTCAACGAGCTGCCGCTGGTGTCCATCGATTTCAATCACGATGCACACTCTTCTACCTTCGACAGCAATCACACTCGCGTCAGCGAAGATCGCCTGGTCAAGGTCATGGCGTGGTACGACAACGAGTGGGGCTTCTCCAACCGTATGCTCGACACTGCGCTGGCAATGCAAGCCGCCAAGTAAGCACTTGGTGAGTCCCGCGCGGCCTTTGATCCCTCATTGATCAACCGACAAGGCCGCGCGGGACAGCAAGAATTCGGGAGTCTGTCAGTCTGTCGGCAAGACAGGAGGGCAGGCTCCCAACAGGTGAGGACGAGTGGCCCGAGGATTCTCGCGTCGCGCTCAGGCTCCACGGACAAGGCAATGCCATTCGTCCCCTTTGAATCGGTGGTCGGTCAGGGTTGGCGCCAAGACCGGCTTCGATGCTGCTCGGAATGACATCGCGTCATCCATTTTTGAACCTCTCCCAATGGGAGAGGTTTTTTTTGCGCACCACGAAAGTGCGGGAGGTGCTCCAGGGCGCAAAGTGTCGTTGTCTTGCGTCAATGGCGTGACCTTATGGCAACTTTTCTGAGCACGATCGCGACAGAGTTGGGTCAGGTGGTGTGAAACGTGCACTGATACGTCGAGAAAGGTGGTCAACATGTCGTCATCGTAATTCACGGTCGAGTGAAATTAGCGAAACTGTGGCGGTGTGTTACACTTCGCATCTGTTGGCCTTGCGTCTATCGGTGAGCCAGGTCATGACAACGTCAAATCATGCAGGCGGCCATATGGCCTGCGAGTGATCCATTGTTGTGCGCAATTCAGGGAAGGTATTGCCACACTGCCGCACACTTTCCGGCAGTTATCTCGACTTCCACAGCAGGCTGTCTCAGATGCACGATGCCATCCGCGAAGCTCATGAATTGATCGGTGCTACCTTGCGCGACCCGCGTACCCAGCGCGAGGGCAAGGTCGTGGGTATGGACCTGGGGCGTGAGCAGCCGGCGATCTATGTGCTATGGCAGGAAAGTGCCGCAGCGGAGCGCATCGGCATGGAGCCGGATGATTTTCGCGCGTTGCTCGAGCACCTGCGGGCGCGCCTGCCGGTCAAGGCGCCTTCCGTCCAGCAGGACAAGGACAGCAGGCAGGCGCGGCGTCACAAGCGCAATGCCCCGCGCACTAGTGCCCAGCCGGCTGGCGAGAGCAACGACGGCCGCAGCGGCGCACCTGACGCCCCGTCCTCCGCGCTCATCGACGATGCCATGCCGCGTTCCGCTCAAGGCTAGATCTTTCCAGGCCAGCTCTGATCAAGGCCAGCTCTGTTCAAGGTGAGCTCTCAAAAAAGCCCGAAGCTTATGCTTCGGGCTTTTTGCATCCATGAGGTTTTCCCTTCGGCGCCGCTTGCGTGATATTCGCCCACAACATTGCGCGTCCGCTGCCGATAAGGGAGATAGTCAGACGCAAAGGCAAAGGTCGCAATCGTTCATATGCCGTCATCTGCCCGGATCTTCGCGCAACCAAGCGTTGGGGGTACTGCTGGCTGCCAGCGCCATGGATAGGGCATTCTTGAGCAAACCGCATGACAGAGAAGGGGTTTCACGTTGCCTGAATCATTCGCGGATAGTCGTTTGCTGCAGCATCATTATGCTGTCGTGGCAGATGTGTTGTTCACGCTCAGTGCTGATGGTCAGCGCCTGATTGCCATGAATGCAGCGGCGGAACGCCTGCTGGGATATACGGTGCGGGATTTTCTCAAGCAGCCGGAGCTCTGGCTTTCGCTGGTGATCACCGCCGACCGGCAGCGGTTGAGTGACTTTCGCGCCTCGCTGGGGCGGGTAGAGCGCACGACGTATCGCATGCGCGACCGCAGCGGGCAGCTGTTGTTGCTCGAGGAATGTCTGTGGAGTTCCGGTGTGGGGCATCCGCTGTGTGGACGAGTGACGGATATCACGCAGCGTGACAAGGCCAATGAACAGGAGCAGCAGCTGGCGCGTGCCTATCGTCTGATGATGGTGCGCAGCCGTGACCCGATGGCGATCCTGCTGCTCAAGGATGAAAGCCTGGTGATCAGTCATGCCAACCCGGCCTGGCACCTCTATCACGATGCGGCCTGTGCGCATTCCCGCCTCACGCTTGAGCACCTCTACCTCCCTCATGTCCTGCGTAGCCTGGAGAGAGCCGAGCCCTGGCAATGCGATATCAGCCTGTCGCTGCCGCGGGGGGAATCCAGATTGTCCGTACAGATGGTCAGTCTGGGGCGCTCGCTCGCCGACGAGGGGCGTCAGGTGGCCGTGATGGCGCGCGACATCACCCAGGTACATCAACGCCTCGAGCATGTGATCGATCAACAGCAGCGTCTGGCGCGGCGGGTGGATGAGACACCCGGCGCGCACTACGCGACCGCTGGTGAATGGCCGCCAGAGGAATTGGAGTATCTGTCGGCAGGCAGCGAGGCGCTCACCGGGCTTTCACATGACCTGCTGATGGCAAGCCCGGGTCTCTGGCAGGCCCGATTGGCGCCGGATGAGCTGACCATCTGTCAGCAGCGCTTTGATGAGGCCGTGCGGGAGCGCCATAGCCGTCTGAGCCTGTGTTACGCCTTCGTGCATGTGGATGGGCGCAAGCGCTATCTCCAGGATGACATGCAGCTGAGTTACTCCCCTGAGGGAGAGGTCACCGCCGTGCTCGGCAAGCTCAGTGACGTCACCCAACGCGAGGCGCATCGGCGCCAATTGGACAACCTTGTCCAGCAGATGCGTGGCGTCGTCTTCCAGTGTCGCCTGAGCCAGGAGGGTGAGCTGCGTTATACCTACCTCTCGCCGGTCGCCTCGCAAGTACTGGGGCTCGACCCGCAGGCCGTCATCGACGACCCCATGCTGCTGCTGGCACGCATTGCGGGTCGCGAGCGTGAGCAGCTGCTCATGTCACTGCAGACCAGTGCCCGGCAGCAATCGCCCTGGGAGGCGGAGATACGCTATCAGCATCCGGATGGTCAGGAGCGCAGGCTGGCGTGTGTCGGCTTGCCGCAGGTGATCGACTCCCCCGAGGGCGGCGTGATCTGGAATGGCTATTGTGATGATGCCACCGCCCGATACCGTATCGAGGATGAACTGCGCCAGAGCGAAGAGCGCTATCGCTTCATCCTCAACTCCGTCAGCGATCTGGTCAGCATCGAGGACTCCCACGGCATCTGTCAGTACATCAGCCCCTCGGTGGAAAAGCTCTGCGGTTATCGCCCGCAGGAGATCATCGGCCAGGAGATCAAGCAGCTGATCCATCCCGATGACATGCTGCGCATCGCGCAGGAGGTGCATCGTGCCGCCTGTCTCGGCGAGGTGTTTCGAGTCGACTTCAGGATTCAACACAAGGCCGGGCATACGCTGTGGTTCGAGTCGATCTCGACGCCCTCGATGGACCCCGTCACCGGGCGTTATCAGCGCGTGCTGTCGGTGTCGCGCAACATTCATGAGCGCAAGCTGGTCGAACAGCGTCGCGAGCATGAAGCGATGACGGACGCCATGACCGGCGCCATGACCCGGGCCAGCTTCCTCGACACGCTCGACACCCTGCTGAGCTCGTCATCGCGGGAGCAGATGGCGTTGATCCTGTTTGATATCGACCACTTCAAGCGCGTCAATGACACTCACGGCCATGCGGCGGGCGATCAGGTGCTGATCAGTCTTGGCGAGGCGTGTCGTGCCCAGCTGCGGCGCGATGACTGCTTTGCGCGTCTTGGCGGCGAGGAGTTTGCCGTCCTGCTCACCGATGCCGGTACCGCCACCGGTGTCGGCATGGCCGAGCGCCTGCGACAGCAGATCGCGGCGCTGGAGGTGCGCTTCAAGTCGCTGACCCTGCGCTGCACCATCAGCATGGGAGTGGCGACACCGCTGCCGGGGGAGACCCGGGATGGCTACCTGCACCGTGCCGATATGGCGCTCTACAGTGCCAAGCGCAGCGGTCGCGATCGGGTGGTGCTGGCATCGCAGTCCTTGAGCGAGGACAATTGAGCCAATACCGGTGATCAATCGGGCACACCTGCAGCCGGTGTCTCGGGTTGTGGATCGCGTCATGCAAGTGGATCACGTCATACAAGGAGTAGGCGATGCGAATGTTACGTGGCTGGTGCGCTGGCACCCTGTTGTTTGCACAGTCGGTATTTTCCGCCGGACAGGCCATGGCCGCCGAGGATGCACCGCTGGTCAATCGTCTCGAGGGGCCGCAGGTGGTGACGGAGACGGTGACCTATCGGGCCAATGGTGAGGAGCACGTAGGCCTGATCGCACGCGATGCCAAGGCGCAGGGGCGCCGCCCCGGTATCCTGCTGGTACATGAGTGGTGGGGCTTGAACAGCTACGCCCGCAAGCGCGCCGAACAATTGGCGGGACTTGGCTACGTGGTCATGGCCGTCGACATGTATGGCGGTGGGCGCACGGCCGAGCACCCCAAGGAGGCCGGTGCCTTCTCCTCTGCGGTGATGAGTGACTGGCCGAAGGCCGAATCCAGCTTCAATTCGGCGCTGGCGGTGCTGCGCTCACGCCCGGAAGTCGATGGCGAGCGCATGGCGGCGATCGGCTACTGCTTCGGCGGTGCCGTGGTGCTCAACATGGCGCTGACCGGAGCACCGCTCAAGGCGGTCGTCAGCTTCCATGGCAGCCCGTCGATTGCCGTGACGGAGCCCGAGCCGTTTGCCGGCCGGGTCGTGATCCAGAATGGCGCGGCCGATACGCTGGTGCCGCAGGAGGATCTCGACAAGCTGGTCGCGACCTTCCAGTCACTCGAGACGCGCACCACGCTGATCCAGTATCCGGGCGCCAAGCATGCCTTCACCAATCCGGAATCGGATGCCAAGGCGGCCAAGTACGATCTGCCGCTGGGCTATGACGCGGCCGCGGATTCGGCTTCCTGGCAGGTCATGCTCAACCTGTTCAATGAGGTCTTCAAGACACCGAAGAAGTCCGTCAAGACCTGAGTCGTCAAGATCTGAGCTGCAAGACCTGAGACGTCGAGACCTGGTCCGTCGGCACCGGTGCTGAAGGTGATCGACATGAAAAAGCCCGCCCGGGAAGTTTCCGGGCGGGCTTTTTCATGGGGCTTTTTCTAGCAGCTATTTCATGAGCCTGTTTCAAGGTCTCTGGCAGGAGGCCATGGCAAGGCGTTCAGCGATCGCTGTGTGCGCTTCAATCCAGCTCCTTGAGCGACAGCACCTGGTGCGCCAGACGAATCATGTCGGGGTCGCCGGTGTGTTTGCTCGAGACGTCCGACAGCTTGATCACCGGCACCCATTCCTGACCCTCGGGGCGGGCTTCGGTCATCTTGATCACCATGTTCATCGGCTGCGGGCCGACATCATTGGTGAAGTTGGTGCCGATGCCGAATGACATGCCGATACGCCCGGCGCAGTAGCGCACGATGCGATCGACCTTGTCGGTGTCCAGACCATCGGAGAACACGATGGTCTTGGTCTTGGGGTCGATGCCCAGCGACTCATAGTGACGGATGGTGGTCTCGGCGAAGTCGATGGGGTCACCACTGTCGTGGCGCACGCCGTCAAACAGCTTGGCGAACTTCTTGTCGAAGCTCTTGAAGAAGGCCTGGCTGGTGAAGGTGTCAGACAGGGCGATCCCCAGGTCGCCGCGATAGACCTTGACCCAGTTCTCCAGCGCCAGAATGTTGGCCATCTTGAAGCCGAAGCGCGCGGCATGAAACATGAACCACTCATGGGCGTGCGTGCCGATCGGCTTGATGCCGTGGCGCTGCGCCATGTGCACGTTGCTGGTGCCGATGAAACAGCCGCGGCCGTGGTCCTTGAGTCCCGCGACCACCTTGTCGTGCACATCGTAGGAGTGCCGACGACGAGTGCCGAATTCCGCCACGCGGATGCCGAGACGCTTGTAGTGCTCGATCTTGGCCAGGGTGCTGTCGCGCAGGGCCTGATCGCTGTCGCGTTGATCTCCGCCCAGCTGATACCAGAGCTCGCTGATCATCGCCATCAGCGGGACTTCCCACAGGATGGTGCGATACCAGTAGCCTTCGATATGCACTTCCAGCTCATCACCGGTCTGGGTGATGGTGATTTCGGAGGGATCGAAGCGGAAGCCCGCCAGGAAGTCGCGGTAGGTCGGGTCCAGGAAGGGGCAGTGAAGCTCGAGGAAGGATTTCTCTTCCACGCTCAATGCCAGTTCGGCCATGTTGTCTACCGCGATGCGCAAGGCCTCGCCGAACCCCGGCGGGAACGAATGCTCGCCACGGTTGATGAAGGCATAGCGAGCGCGCGCATACGGAAACAGTTTCACCACGGCGTTCTGCATGGTGAACTTGTAGAAATCATTATCGAGAATCGAGTACAACATCGAGGCTCGCTCAGTATCAAGGCGGCTCGGGGGAACCGGAATCGCTGGCAGGGCAGGCGCTGCGAGAGGCAGGCATGCCCCGCTGGCACGGGGAAGCAATGTCGACGCATTATCCGTGCAGGCGCGCTGCACGTTCAAGCCGGAGTGCCCAGGCGCTGGTCAGGTGCTGAAGGCCATGATGCCGAACATGGTCAACATCATGCCGCCGAACATCAGCAGGCCGGCCAGCGACAGGGCGATCAGCAGGTAGCCGAGAATCAGTCCGGCCAGGGCCCAGCTGTCACCGGCTTCGCCACTGCGGCGGATCTGGCTGCGCGCAATGTGGCCACACACGACGCCGCCGAGTGCCGCAGGCGCGAGCAGGCAGCCGAGCACGCTCAGGGCAAAGGCGGCCACTGCCATGAGATTCGTGCTGGCATGGGTGTCCTGCGCGGGCGGGGTCGGCGCATAAGGCCCTTGAGAGGGTCCTTGCGAGGACTCTTGAGCGCGCCCCTGGGGCTGTGAGCCGCTCGTGGACGTGTCGTCCGGCGGCGTGGGAGTCTCTGTCATGTGGGTCTCGTTGTCCTGCATCATGACGACACACTAGCATGTCCTGGGATGTGCGGCATGTCTGCACCAGCGGTGGGCATGGCAAGACTATGAGGAGAGTACGGTGACAGGGCAATGGCAGGCAGAGGATGAGGCTGCGACAGGGTCGGCGGCTCAGGCGGCGACAGGGTCGGTAACAGGCCAGCAGCAGGCTGTGAGCGTCGCGGATGCCGCAGAGAAGCAGGGCTGGCGCCTGGAGGTGCTGGATTCCCTCGACGCCCTCACCGCCAGTGAATGGAATGCGCTGGCAGGCGATGACTATCCCTTCCTGCAACATGCCTATCTGAGCGCGCTGGAAAGCTGCGGTGCGGCCAGCGCCGCCAGTGGTTGGCATCCTGCCCATCTGGTAGTGCGAGACGCCGACGGCCGCTTGCTGGCGGGGCTGCTGCGCTATCTCAAGCTGCACTCGCGTGGCGAATATGTCTTCGACCAGCAGTGGGCGGAGGCCCTGGAGCAGGCCGGTGGGCGCTATTATCCCAAGCAGTTGACTGCCGTGCCGTTCACTCCCAGCGATGGCCCACGCCTTGTCACCTCGTCGCAGTTGACGTCGCCCGCAGCCCGGCGTGCCTTGCTTGAGTGGTTGTGGCCGCATCTCAAGGCCGGCATCGCGCCCGCGGCTGAGCCGGGTAGCGCGCTGCGTCGTTATGAGCACAGCGGGTTTCATCTGCTGTTTGTCTCGGCACAGGAGCGGCAGGACTGGCAGGCGGCGATTCCGGAGCTGATTTCGCGTCCCGGGATGCAATATCACTGGCAGTCACGCGGTGAGCCGGACTTTGCCACCTGGCTTGAGAGTCTGCGCTCCAAACGGCGCAAGGAGATCCGTCGCGAGCGGCGCAAGGTCGCCGAGCAAGGCTTCACGCTGGCCAGGCTCGAGGGAGCGCAGATTGGCCCTGATGACATCGAGGCCTTCTACCGCTGTTACTGCATGACCTATCTCGAGCGCGGCCAGCGCCCTTATCTGCCGCTCGATTTCTTCCAGCAGCTCAGGCGCAACATGCCCGAGCGATTGCTGCTGGTGCAGGCGCGTGATGAGCAGGGCGCGCCGGTGGCGGCAGCCTTGTGTCTGATCGGCAGTGATTGCCTGTATGGTCGTTGGTGGGGCAGCGAAGTCCACGCCGATTGCCTGCATTTCGAGGTCTGCTATTACCAGGGGCTTGAATTCTGCCTGCAGCGAGGGCTCAAGCGCTTCGATCCCGGCACCCAGGGTGAGCACAAGATCAGCCGCGGTTTCGCGGCGTATGCCACCGGGTCGCTGCATTGGCTGATGCATCCCGGGCTTCAGGAGGCGGTGGCAGAGGCAGTCGAGGAGGAGGCGCGCTGGATCAGCAAGGCGCGTCAGCAGGTGACGGCAATGCTGCCTTACCGGGAGCCCGCGGCCCAGACAGCGCAGGAGCGATGACCCTCAGACTTCGTCACTGCAATACGCTATCCGCTGGCGGATTCTCCCGCGGAGTCAGAGGCAAGAAAGATTGCGAATAGGGCACTACACTGAGTTATATATGAATGCTCTAATCCAGAGGCGCCCATGCTGATCAAGGACTGCGATTCACGGGAATACGACCTGCTGGTGCTCGAGGTGCTGGCGCAGGATGCTGCGCTTGCCGCGCCCGAGCGCCACAAGGTGCTGGAGGCCCTGCGTGCGATACGTGCCCGTCAGGTGCGTCGCCGTGCACTGGCAAGCCAGCTGGATGCCTTGTTGGGGACGCGGGATGATTGGGTGGTGCTGCATGATGTGCGCCTGGCGCAGGCAGAGGGAGTGATCGAGATCGATCACCTGCTGATCAACAGCCTCATGCAGGTCTGGGTGCTGGATGCCTCCTGTTTTGATCTGACGCTCTCGATCACCCCCTTCGGTGAGCTGTTGGCCCATAGCGGACGAGTCTCTGAGGGTGGCGAGACACCCTCAGGCGAAGATGGCGTCATGGCACATGCCGTGACGCCGTGCCCCTTGCAGACGATCCCTGAGCGTAGCCGCGCTATCGTGCAATGGCTGGAGGCCTCCTCGTTGTTGCCTGTGCGCCTTGGGATGACCCTGCAGCCGCAATTGCGCTATCGCATCGTGGTGGCCGATGCGGCTCAGGTCAGTCGGCCGCCGGAAGACATCGTCGACAGTCGTGCGCTGCTGTCCTTCGCGCGCCTCAAGCGTCAGTGCCTGCAGGTGAGCGGCAAGACCGCTTACGTGACACGGCTGCGCAGTTTTACCCACCGCCTCGATCAGCGCCGCCTGCGCCAGCTGGGGCGCGCCATCGCGACCCAGCATGTGGCCCCCAATACGGATTGGGTGGCGGAGCTGGGTCTGGCTGCTGGCACGCGCGCGACGGAGGGCGACGCTGCCACTCAGGTATCCCCGCTGGCCTATCTATGGCAACCGCCGCTATCGCCTGAAGAACTGGCGCGGGCCTCAGGCGAAAGCGCTGCCATGGCGGCAGAGTCCGATGACATGGAAGGGGCGTCGGATGACACGACGCTGGCGGTCCAGCGTGGCGTGACATCTACGGCTGCCCTGAAACGGCAGTGCGGTTTTGGGGGCCGAGGGCTTCAGGCCGCGCATTGGCAGCCCGGGCACCAGGCCCTGGATCAGGATGGCCGAGAAGACCCCACGAGCCCGCAGGCGGCAGGCGAGCAGCAGGGGGCTGCGGCCGACAATCAGCAGGGCGCGTCTTCCGTCCAGTCGCAGGATGAGGAAGGCTTGCCGCGCTGTCAGGGCTGTCGGCGATGGCTTTCCACCCAGAGTGTCGACTTCTGTCGCCAGGCAGATCAGGCACGTGCGCTGGGCGGGCGTCTGCTCTGCAAACGCTGTCGCGACGCCTCATGCCAGTGACGCAGCAGCATGGCGCTCTCCTCAAGCTCAGCCTTTCAGCTTCAGGCTTCTGTTCCAGCACTTTGGCCCAGTCTGGCGTTCCAGGGCGTGGTGAAGGGCGTGTCGGGAGCCCAGGGCGTCAATTTTCTTTTCGACTTCTGATTGTTTTTCTCCAGTGTAATCAGGCAACTGCATCAATCAGGGCGTACAGATCAGTCGTTGCGATGTTTTTGATGTTGCAGTGCAACAAAGACTGTCTTATGCTGCGTTGCAGCGAGGATGGAACCTGGTCGATAGCACTATCTGACCGCGACGGCTTGATAGTGACGGCTTGATAATGATGGCTCGGTCACTACGGTGCACCAGCCCGGTTCAGTCCTGATAACCGAACGGAGCAACGCTCCGGTTCATTTCAGCGTGATGCCAATACCCTGGAGGGTGCCTACATGTTCAATGCCAACTTCGAGAAGTCCGCTCAGCAGTTCGACGATATGTTCCTGTCTCCGCTGCGTGCGTTCAGCGCCCTGAGCATCGATTACAGCGAGAAGCTGATCGGCGCACAGATGGAACTGACCAAGTCCTATGCTGATGCTTCCCTGACCCAGGCGCGTTCCATGCTCGAGATCAAGGACAGCGAAGGTCTGAAGAACTTCGTCAAGGAGCAGCAGGAAACCGTCAAGACTCTGGGCGAGAAGCTGCAGAACGACACCCAGAAAGTGGTCGAGCTGAACCAGGAATACGCCAAGAAAGGGCAGGAACTGGCAGAAAGCAACGCCAAGTCCGCCTCCGAGGCCATGCAGAAAGTCGCCAAGTAAGCGACTGCTGCCGACGCTCTCAGGCGAGCGTCCCCAACGCCCATCCGGTCTTCCGGGTGGGCGTTCGCGTGTCTGGGGTACTGAATCTGATTACTCGTTGCTGGAGAGGGAAGCGTTGGCATCATCCCCTTGAGCGTTAAGGCAATGATGCCGGTGTACGGGTAATGTCGCAGGGAGTGCGCCGGCGCTGTCAGTCGGCGTTATCAGTCTCGACATGAGGCGGCGCTATCAGGTCATGTCACCGCAAGTGACGGTCATGGATGATCGAGCAAGGCTCCCCGGCGGCGTATGCCGGGAGGCATCAACACAAGGAGTGTGTGATGAATTCTGTCAGTGCGGCATTGGCAGCGTTAATGGATGCGGTCTCGGGCTTGAGTGGGCAATTCGGTGAGGGTGTCGCCTCGCATCTGACGACGACAGCAGGGCTTCAGCGCGAGCATGTCGAGACCCGCTATCAAGGGCAGATGATCGATTTCGATACCCTGCATTGGCGTGTTCTCAATGACTCGGTGTGTGCCAACACGCGCCAGAATGCCATGGCCCATACCCGTTGCAGTCAGGCAGCCAGCGAGATGTTTGCCTCGACGTGCCGGGAAATGACCAGCAACCCTCCGACTCTGCCTTCGCAGCGTTACCACAGTACGCGGCGCATGGCATGCAATGCCGCGGTCAGTTACCGGCCCAGTGTCGGCAACATCCAGTGGGCGGAAACCTCCGCTGCCGATGACTTGGCCGAGGCGGAATGCAACGCTGCCACGGCGGCACTGCTCGGCAGCAATGATCTCGATGCCATCCAGTATCAGCGCCGGGTCTGTGCAGGACGCTAGCGGCGAGCGCTGCCTTGGGCCACAATGACCTGCCACGCCGCCGGTGATTGCCGACGGCATTTATTCGATCAGTGACAGGTGATAGACATGGCACAGGCCACAGCGCGTCATATTCTCGTTTCCAGCGAAGAACAGTGTGCAGCTCTCAAGACCGAAATCGAGAACGGCCGCGATTTCGCTGATGCCGCTCGCGAGCACTCCTCCTGCCCGTCCGGCCGCAGTGGCGGCGACCTGGGCGCCTTCGGCCCGGGCATGATGGTCAAGGAATTCGACGAAGTCGTGTTCAGCGCCCCGATCAACACGGTTCAGGGCCCGGTGAAGACCCAGTTCGGTTATCACCTGCTGGAAGTCACCAGCCGCACGTGAGCCTTCTGTCACGCTCATGAGGTGTCATGAGCGTTTGGCAGGATGTGACGAAAACGCCCCGACCATCACTGGTCGGGGCGTTTTTTGTGGCTTAGAAAGTCAGCCTTCCTGTGCGTCAGGCGATTGCCTAGACCTCCTGATAGAGCTGGCTGCCTTCACGCTTGAACTTGTCGGCCTGCTCCTGCATGCCGGCCATCACGCTGTCGGCATCGCCGGTCAGACCATGCTCATTGGCGTAATCGCGCACTTCCTGGGTGATCTTCATCGAGCAGAACTTCGGCCCGCACATGGAGCAGAAGTGGGCGACCTTGGCCGAGTCCTTGGGCAGCGTCTCGTCGTGGAAGCTGCGCGCGGTGTCCGGGTCCAGGCCCAGATTGAACTGGTCTTCCCAGCGGAACTCGAAGCGCGCCTTGGAGAGCGCATTGTCACGGCGTTGCGCGCCCGGGTGGCCCTTGGCCAGATCGGCGGCATGCGCGGCGATCTTGTAGGTGATGATGCCGGTCTTGACGTCGTCCTTGTTGGGCAGGCCCAGGTGCTCCTTGGGGGTCACGTAGCAGAGCATGGCGCAGCCGAACCAGCCGATCATCGCGGCACCGATGCCGGAGGTGATGTGATCGTAGCCCGGGGCGATGTCGGTGGTCAGCGGGCCAAGGGTGTAGAAGGGCGCCTCGTCACACTCGCTGAGCTGCTTGTCCATGTTCTCCTTGATCAGGTGCATCGGCACGTGACCCGGGCCTTCGATCATGACCTGGACATCGTGCTGCCAGGCGATTTTGGTCAGCTCGCCGAGCGTCTCGAGCTCACCGAACTGGGCGGCGTCATTGGCATCGGCCACCGAGCCCGGGCGCAGGCCATCGCCCAGTGACAGGCTGATGTCGTAGGCCTTGCAGATCTCGCAGATGTCCTCGAAGTGACGATATAGGAAGCTTTCCTCGTGATGCGCCAGACACCACTTGGCCATGATCGAGCCGCCGCGCGAGACGATGCCGGTCACGCGGCTGGCGGTCAGCGGCACATAGCGCAGCAGGACGCCGGCGTGGATGGTGAAATAGTCGACGCCTTGCTCGGCCTGCTCGATCAGCGTGTCGCGGAAGATCTCCCAATCGAGGTTCTCGGCCACGCCATCGACCTTCTCCAGCGCCTGATAGATCGGCACCGTGCCGATGGGCACGGGAGAGTTGCGCAGAATCCATTCACGGGTCTCGTGGATGTTGGCGCCGGTCGAGAGATCCATCACGGTGTCGGAACCCCAGCGGATCGCCCAGGTCATCTTGTCGACCTCTTCCTCGATGGAGGAGGTGACCGCCGAGTTGCCCAGGTTGCCGTTGACCTTCACCAGGAAGTTGCGGCCGATGATCATCGGCTCGCTTTCCGGGTGATTGATGTTGGCGGGAATGATGGCGCGGCCGCGTGCGACTTCCTCACGCACGAATTCGGCGGTGATCTCGTCGGGCAGGTTGGCGCCGAAGCTGTGGCCCGGGTGCTGATGGCCCAGAATGCTCTCGACGGATTCGCTGCCCTGATATTCCTCACGCAGCGCGATACGACGCTGATTCTCGCGAATCGCGATGTATTCCATCTCCGGCGTGATGATGCCCTGGCGCGCATAGTGCAGCTGGGTGACATTCTTGCCCGGCAGGGCACGACGCGGGCGGTGGTCCAGCTCGAAGCGCAGGGACGACAGGCGCAGGTCGGCCTGGCGCACGCGGCCATATTCACTGCTCAGCTGATTGAGCTGTTCGGTATCACCGCGCTCCTCGATCCACTGCTCGCGCAGCGGCGCCAGACCCCGGCGGATGTCGATCTCGACCGCCGGATCGGTGTAGGGGCCGGAGGTATCGTAGACGACGATCGGCGGGTTCTCTTCCAGACCGCTGGAGGTCTGGGTCGGCGAGCAGCCGATCTCGCGCATGGGCACGCGGATGTCCGGGCGGGAGCCTTCGATATAGATCTTGCGCGAGCCGCTCAGCGGCGCGATGGCGGCAGCGTCGACCTGTGCTTCGCTGGCGAGATGGCGGCTGCCATCCTTGCGACCGGCACGCGCGCGTGCCTTGGGGGCAGCCTCAGGCTGCGAGGCGAGCGGTGACTCGGCGGCGTTGGTGGCTTGCGGGTCTTGTGTCGTCGGGGCAGTGCTCATGCAGGTCTCCTCAAAGGGCGACGTCACGGCTGACGTCATCATGGGAAGACCGTGCGCAGGGAGAGGATGGTCGTCGCCGACTCCTTGCCAGCAGGTGGCCCGGGAGCGAGGCGGCCGCGCGCAGCGGCTGGCCATCAGCTTGATTCCTACGCCGGTCCTAACCGGTTCAGGTTCCACGGGACCCCTTGCTGGCAAGCTCGCGCGTCAGGGCGGCGAAGCATGCATGCAGGATCTCAGCCGGTTCCACCGGCACCCCGTCAAGCGTGTTCAGATTTCAATGCGAGAGGGTGTTGCCCGAAGCGTCAGGCTTGCCCCGGGGAGCGTTCTCGCATCCAGGCTCTGTTGGCCTGTCAGTCGTGCCATCCATGGGGATGGCGTCATCCCGAGCGGCTCATGGCGAGCGCCGGGACGTCAGTCTGTGATGCCTCAAGCGCGATCGAGGCCCATCTGCCAGAAGTCGATCTCGAGTCGCGTGGCGTCCCGGAAGACATCGACCAGTTCACCCAGTCGGCGCTCCGAGACCTCCGAGAGTCGCGCATCCAGCCATTCACGTTCGGCTTCGACGGCTTCCTTGAAGTCATCGCTTGAGTACATCGCGATCCAGTCCGCGTACGGGTTGTTCTCGATCTCGGTGGTGTCCTGATCGAGCAGCCACTCGGCGATCTCGCCGTAGCCGATCAGGCAGGGCGCGAGCGCCACGTGCAGATCGAGCAGGTCGCCGCGCTGGCCGCAATCGAGCACGTAACGGGTATAGGCCAGGGTGGCGCGGGATTCCGGCAGCTCGCTCAGGTCATCCTCGCTGATGCCCCACTCGCTGCAGTAGCCGATATGTAGATCGAGCTCGGTATTGAGGATGGTGTCCAGACTGGCGGTGGCCTGACGCAGCTCCGCGAGGGTGCGGCTCTTGTAGGCGGCCAGCGCCCAGGCGCGCGCGAAGTGGATCAGGAACAGGTAGTCCTGCTGCAGGTAATGGCGGAAGGACTCCTCCGGCAGACGACCTTCGCCCAGCTGGCGAACGAAGTCGTGCTCGAGATAGTCACGCCATTCCTCGGCGCAGGCACTGGTCAGGTCGTTGAAACTAGGCATGACGCATCCCTCGGTGAGCGTGCTGACGACCCGTGATGGGGCGACAGGTCTCTGGCGCAAGCGTGGCCAGTACCGGAACAGGAGCAGGGGAAAAGCAGGGGAGGTGCCGACAGTCACCTTGAGAAAGTGGTGACGATATCGAGTGGCATCGCTTCGCGCTTGATCCCTACGCCGGTACTAGCCGGATCAGGTTCGGCGGGATCGTCATTCACGCAAGGACATCGCTTGCGCATGACATCTCAGCCGGTCTTACCGGCACCCCGTCAAGCTGTGACATATGAGTCACGATGCAGCGAGTGTAACAGCCCTGCGGCGCAGAAGAAGGGCAGTGTGAGCAAAAATGCATACGACTTTGGGAGGCATGCCGAACGTGTGAAGAGCCTCAAGCGGGTTTGTAGAAAGCCATGAGCGGGTTCATGGACAGCCTCAAGCGGCAAGGTCGGCCATGAGTGCCGGCAGGTGGCGCGACAGTCGCGCAAGGTCACGCGGCTCATCGACATCCCAGCTGGTCGGCAGGCAAGCGGCCGTTCTCCCGGCCCGGGCCAGCAGCTCCAGAGTGTCCCGGCAGACATGGGCATGACTCCAGCGGGGCAGCAGAAAGGCTTGCGGGCAGGGCGCCTTGAGGCCGATCAAGCCATAGCCGCCATCGTCGGTGGGCTGCAGCACCGCGTCGTGAGTGCGCAGTCTGTGGGCTGCCTCGCGCAGCCGCTGGCTGTCCAGCGCCGGCAGGTCGGAGCCCATCAGCAACACCGGCCCCTCGGGCAGGTGTCGGGCCATGGCCCGGGACATTCGCTCACCGAGCTCCCCCTGTGGCTGTGCCTCGAAGGTGAGGTCGGCAGAGGCATCGACAACGCTTCGCAGCCGGGCTTCCAGCGCTGCTCTTAGAGCCGCCTGTTCAGGTGCCTGACTCGTCGACTCGGCAGAGGGCGTCAGCATCACCACGACCTTGCCGAGGCGAGCGGCGCAGGCGTGGTCAACGATATGGCTCAGCATCCGCGCATAGAGTCGAGCTGCGCCCTCGGGGCCGAGTGCGGGGATCAGGCGTGTCTTGCAGTGGCCGGCGATGGGCAGGCGACCGAAGATGATGAGAGTCGGGCGCATCCCTGACGCGGCATCAGCTGTGGGCAAGGTAGGCAACGCCGTATCACGCATGGGGCATGCCGCGCTGCTCACAGGCCTGCGCCGCGGCGCGATAGCCGTAGAGGCGTGCCAGACGTGCAGGGGAGACGCCACACCAGGCCGCCAGCCGCAGCCCCCACATCTTGACGATGGTGCGCCAGACGCCGTGGGTCTCCCAGCGCCGACCGCTGGTGGTAACGCGCGCAGTCAGGTTCATTGGCGGGGTCAGATGCTTGAGCTGGGCACTCAGCCAGACATCTTCCATCAGTGGCATGTCGGCAAAGCCGCCGATGGCCTCGAAGGTCGAGCGCTGCACGAACTGGGTCTGGTCGCCCGTGCTGATGCTGGTCAGCCGCGAGCGCAGATTCATCATGGCGGCGATCATCGGTAACCACGGCGACTCGCCCTTGATGCTGACATCGAAGCGGCCCCAGTCGCTGCGGCGATGTGTCGTGACGGCCTCTTTCAGCAATGCCAGCGCATTGTCGGGCAAGTCGGTATCGGCATGCAGAAACAGCAGCCATTCTCCGCGTGCACGTGCGGCTCCGGCATTCATCTGGCGTGCCCGGCCCGGCTCACTGTTCAGCACGACATCACACAGCGGTCGGGCCAGTGAGGGGGTGCCATCCGTCGAGCCACCATCCACCACGATCACTTCACAGTCCCCGCCCGCGCGCAGGCGACTCAGGGCAATCAGGGTTTGCACGATGCCGGCTGCCTCGTCATGCACCGGCATCACGATGCTCAGCCAGGGAGCGCGCGTCAGGTCCGTGCATGTGCTCGACAGGGAGTCCCGGCTGGCGGGCGTCCGTGATGCTGGGGGTGGCGGCTGGTTCATGGCGGCAGGCTCCGACGATGGCGTATTCGTTGGATCATACGCAGGAGTTCGTAGGCTGGATGCACGGGCGAGAGACGCTCTCTCAACGCGTCATCGTTCATTAAACGCTTGGCGTTGACCCAGTGTCGCTCCATGGCCACACAATGCCTAGCTGGCCATTGGGTGCATGCGAGGGCACAGGACTACATTTCTGTAATTCGAAGGCGGGGCATGCAAGGCAGGTTTTCTGAGTCTGCAGCAGGCAAGCGCGCACTCATTGGCCCTATTTATAGGCACTGTCCATAGGCCCTATTCACAGGCCCTCTGCCAGGCAGCTCCTGGAAAGAGAGCCTGAAGAGAGTGCTTGGAGAAGAGGGCTTGGGGAGAGGGCCCGGACAGAGGGCTTGGAGAGCGCACGTGACCAAGGGCCAGGGCCTCGCTTCTCAAAAGCCCGTTCTGCTGGAGGTCAGGCCATCAATCGAAGGTGAGGCGATAGAGGCCAGCCGCGCCGCTATCCGAGGTGAAGTACAGGCTGCCATCAGGGCCGAACAGGACATCGAGCGGGCGAATCCAGCGCTGACCGCTGCTGCTGTCCTGCAGACCGGTCAGCACTGGCACCAGGCGTGCTTCAGTGTCTGGCGTCGCCAGCTTGAGGCCCAGCAGGCGAGGCTCACGGCGGCTGGCCGGGGCACCCGCGGCGTTGCCGGAGGGCGCCGTGCCCCAGCTGCCGTGGACTGCCACCACGACATCAATGTCAGAAGACAATGGGTGCTCTGGTGGTACCACCGCGATTCCCATCGGTGCACTGCGAGCGGGGATCTCGGCCAGCGGCGCTGCAATCTCGTCACGCTCACGCGGTGAATCGCTCGTGATGCAGTCATCCGCCTGCCAGCGGCCATCGACCCACTGATACCAGGGCATGCCATGGAAGCTGCCTTCGCGGGCAGCAACCACCAGCTCGCGAGGTTGCTCATAGCCCCAGTGGTCGGGCCCGTTGTTGGTGGCCAGCAGACGCGGCTCATCTTCCATGCCCAGCTGCCAGGCGAGGCCTACCGGGTTGCGCAGTCCGCTGGCCCAGGGCTGCCAGTGCGGCGCATCGCCGGATTCCTCAAGGCGCAGCACGCCGCCGCGGCGTTCACTGAAGGAGTAGCCCTGCTCGCTGCCGGCAAGGTATTGATTCGAGCAATTGCCCTGGATGCCCAGCGCCAGATAGAGGCCACCATCCGGCCCGAGACTCAAGGTGCGCGAGTTATGGCCGCCGCCGCCGGGCAGCGCGATCAGCTCACGAAAGTCATCGCGGGTGAGAGATTCGCCGGGTGAATAGTCGGCGACCAGCAAGGCCGCAGTGGTCGCGACGTAGAGCTTGTCGCCGCGCACCACCAGCGAGTGAGGGTAGCCCGACAGTTCGACCAGCGTCTTCACGGCAGAGAGGTTGCCGTCCGGCGTCAGCTGAGCGCGATAGACACGCTCGGCCCGCGAGCCGATCAGCAGCTCGCCAGCATCAGTGAGATGCAGCATGCGTGGACTGTCGAGCGAGGCCAGCCGCTCGAGCGCGGCGCCCTCAGGCAGCTTGAGCGCAGGGGCATCGCTGGGCACTTGCTGAGCGCTCACCAGCGACAGTGAGGAAGCGGCATCTGTCTCTGCCTGGGCTGGCAGAGACAATGCGAGACAGGCCGCCGCGGCGCCTGTGACCAGGCGTGTCGCCACACTTGTTGCCAACCTTGTCGCCAAGCCTGTCACCAGACTTGCCGGCAGGCGTGTCGATACCGCCCGGGATAGTGAGGGGCGACGGGGCGGTGCGCTTGTGAGGTGAGCGGCGTGAGTCTCGATCGGCATCCTTGCCTCCTGTCATTGAGCCATGCGCATTCAGTCTGGGAGCTGATGGCCTGATCCGCCAGTGCTGCCCTCAGCCGCGCTTGCTGGCCTTGCGGCGATGCTTGAAGTAGCGGCGCCAGCCCTTGAGCGAGAAGAAGGAGTAGGTGCGCGCATAGAAGCGGGCTTTCTGCCAGCCCGGTTGTTGCTCCATTTCCTGCGGGCTCTTGCGCCAGCGCTTGTATTCCCACTGATACTGGGCCGGCGCCAAGGCGATCGCCGCTTCCACCGAGGCATTCACCCCGCGTGCCGAGGCGACTTCCTCTTCGCAATAGACACCCTCATCCGCAGCGAGGAAGTGGATGGCGAAGCCATGGCCATCTTCCAGCCGCTGGGCGACACCGGTGACGACGCGCGCATCGGTTCTCGCCACCAGCTTGGGCAGCAGGGTAGCGGTATAGGCGGGGCGGCCATAGAAGTCGGCGAAGACGCCGCTGCCACGGCCCGGCTCCTGATCCGGCAGTATGCCGATCGCTTCGGCGCGCTTGAGTGCCTTGAGCAAGGCAGCGACGCCACGCGAGTTGGTGGGCACCAGGCTCGCGCCCATGCGCTCACGACCATTGCGGATGATCGGATCGAGGCGCTCGAACTTGGGCGGCTCGTACATGGCGGTGAACGGGAAGTGGCTGGAGAGCCAGAAATTGAGCACTTCCCAGTTGCCGAAGTGTGGCGCCAGCACGATGACGCCGCGCCCCTCGGCGCGCGCCTCGTCGAGCAGGTTGCGGCCGTGGACCTCGAGAATCGAATCGCGCACGGCGTCTTCATCGCCCAGCCACACCTTGCCAAGTTCCAGCATGGTGGCGGTGGAATGCGCGAGGCTGTCGCTTGCCAGACGCGCGCGCGCCTGGCTGTCGAGCTGCGGGAAGGCCTGGCCAAGATTCTGGCGCGTGACCCGGCGCTCGCGGGGATTGCACAGCTGCACCACACGCGCCAACGGGCGCGCCAGCCACCAGAGCTGGCGGGTGCTGAGCCCGGACAGTCGTTGCCACAGACAGGCCACGGAGTTGGCCTTGAGAGGAGTCAGGCGCTGTTCCATGGCCTGTTCGAACCGCTTGAGAGTCTTGTCCATCGTCACACGTGAAGTTCCGGTGGTCTGGCGTGAAAGATCGCGCCTGTCTGACGCGAAGGCAGGCGCCGTGACATCGTCATGTGTCGCGGTGCCGCACTCGAATGATGCTCATTGTGCCAGAGGGGGGCGGTGCCTGCAGGCTCCATCGTGGCAGGCGCAAGACACTGGCGCGGGGTATCATTCAGCACTCAGACAGTCGCCACCTTCGATACGTTCACCTGCTGCGGAATTGCCCGTGCCGCCGCGGTGTCGCGCGTGGCGCCGAGTTGTCACCGCCAGCCGTGTGGTGACGTCGACCCTCATCGCCAGTGTCCCTTGCCGCGGAGCCCTGATGTCAGCCCCTGATTCCCCCGTTCCCTATCCGCCTTCAGATACTGTCTGCCCGCTGTGTGAGGCGTCCCAGAGCCAGCATGTACTGCACCTGGTACAGCGGCGCAGGCCATGCCCCGACACCGGTCAGCGCCCGCCCGCCGACGAGCGCGATTACCTGCGCTGCCCGGAATGTCATCTGCTGTATCTGGCGCCGTCCCAGCGCCTGGATGCCAGGGCAGAGCAGGACATCTACGACCAGCACGAGAATGACCCGGCAGACCCGCGCTATCGAAGCTTCCTGGCCAAGCTCTTCACGCCGATGTGCGAGCGGCTCGCGGCCGGTGCCAGCGGGCTCGATTTCGGCTGTGGGCCGGGGCCTGCCCTGGCGCAGATGTTCGAGGAGGCGGGCCATCCGATGGCGCTGCACGACCTCTATTATCATCCGAACCCGGCAGCGCTCACCCGCCAGCATGACTTCATCGTCAGCACCGAGGTGATCGAGCATCTCTACGCGCCGGGCGAGGTCTTCCGCCAGTGGTTGCGCTGCCTCAAGCCCGGCGGCCTGCTGGGGGTGATGACGCAGCCCGCCTCGGATGACCCGGAGGCGCTCAGGCGCTGGCACTACCTGCGTGATCCGACGCATGTGTGCCTGTTCAGCCCGGCGACCTTTGCCTGGCTTGCGCGCACGTACGGACTCGAGCTTGAGCAGGTCGCCAACGACAGCGTCATCTTCCGCGTGCCCCAACCCGCCTGACAAGGGCGTGGGACAGGGCATGGATAGGGCGCGGGGCAAGGCGCAGCGACACGCAAGACGATATTGTCGCCAAATGACGCAAAAAGGCTTGGATTTGGCGTGGACTGTCACTATATTGCCCGCGCCTTGACGTATTCTCGCAGGGCAAATTCCCCCTCCCGACGATATCCGCACCTTGCGGCATTGGCTGATCGCTGACTGGCGGCCGGCCGAGGATCTGGTCATGCCCCGTCATCTGCTGTTGATGTCCCTTGCGCCCCTGCTCGGCCTTGCCTTGCTGGGGATCGGTAACGCCATGCTGACCTCGCTGGTCCCGTTGCGGCTGTCTGCCGCCGGCGTCTCGAGCGAGGCGATCGGCCTGATCAGCTCGGCCTACTATCTGGGCCTCGGGCTCGGCGCGCTGGTCAACGACCGCCTGCTACTGCGCATCGGCCATATCCGCGCCTATGCCGGCTTCGCCTCGCTGGTGGCGGTCGCGGCTCTGGCCATGGGGCTGGGCGACCACCCGGTGGTGTGGTTCCTGCTGCGCATGATGATCGGCTGGTCGCTGGTCGGGGTGTATCTGGTCATCGAAAGCTGGCTGCTGAGCGCCGCCGACCCCGCCGTGCGTGGGCGTCTGCTGGCGCTTTACATGATCGTGCTCTATGGCGCTGGGGTGCTCGGTCAGCTGCTGCTGGGCGTGACCGCCATGCTGAGTCTCGAAGCGGCCTTCATGCTGGTGGCGATGCTGGCGGCGGCCTCGGTATTGCCGCTGGTGCTGCTGCCGCGCGTCTCGCCGCTGATCGAACAGTCCGAACCCCTGAGCCCGTGGCGCCTGATTCGCATCACGCCGACGGGCGTGTTCGGCTGTCTGGCCTCGGGACTGGTGGTGGCGGTCATCTATAGCCTGCTGCCTCTGGCACTGGGCGATGGCGGCACCCTGAGCACCGCGGAGATCGGTCAGCGCATGGCGCTGGTGATTCTCGGCGGCATGCTGCTGCAGTACCCCATCGGCCGCTGGTCTGACAGCCACGATCGCCAGCAGGTGCTGATCATCCTGTCGATCGCCATCGTCGGCTTCGCTGCCTTGCTGATGGGGCCGGCGCGCGAGGGTATCGCCCAGCTGACGGTGCTGTTCCTGCTCGGCGGCGTCGCCTTCACCCTCTATCCGGTGGCGGTCAGCCATGCCGCCGACCGTGCGCCCGCCGGTGCCCTGGTGCGCATGAGCCAGGGCCTGTTGTTGATCAACGCGGTGGGGTCGACCCTGTCACCGCCGGCGGTATCGCTGCCGATGGCCGAGATGGGCGCGATGCCCGGCATGGCGCTGAGTCTGGCGGTGATGGGTGGCGGCATGCTGCTCTTCTTCGTCTGGCGACGTGTGATGCGTCCGGCGCCGCAGCCGTTGGCACCCTTCGAGACCCATGCCCCGCAGACACCGCTGGGCACCGAGCTTGCGGTCGGGCCTGAACTGGTCGAGGCCGCCGAGGAGCACCTGCGTGACGCCGAGGCCGATGACCCGCTGGTCGAGGTCACGCGTGAGCTGGTCGCCGACATGCCGGAGCTGATCACGGATGCCTCGCTGGACAGCCTCGAGGAGATCGAGGTCAAGGAGGAACAGGCGCTGCACGACGAGCAGGCCTTGAATGACGAGCAAGCATTGCACGACGCGCAGCGCCAAGTGCCGCCACGCGATGACACGCCGCTGGCGCGCGACTGAGGGCCGCTGGTGCGGCGCTGTCCAGACCTGTCTGGCCGGGCCTTCCCGCCCGGGAATCAGCGTGCGGGATCGACCAGATTGCCCTGTGAGCTGTTGCGCCGGAACCAGCCGGTGACACTGGCGCGCGCCTGATGCGTCGGCAGCACCTCATGGGGGATCTGCTCGGAGAGAAAGCACACGAAGGTGCCGGCCTCGGGGGTAACGCGCGCGATTTCGCGGCTGTCATCCTCGGGGTCGTAGAGCACGATCTCGCCGCCGCCATCGTGCGGCCAGTCCTCATTGAGATAGAGCACGCTGGAGATCAGGCGATTGCCGCGGCCGCGAAAGCTGTCGAGATGCTTCTTGTAGAAGCTGCCGACCGGATAGTGGGCAAAGTGGGCCTCATACTCGAACAGCCCCAGATAGAGGGCACGGTTGAGCTCATCCTTGAGCACGTTCATCGCTTCCAGATAGGCGCGCTGGGCACGCGAATTGCGGTCCAGCCAGCGAATCGCGTCGCCGCGGATGTCCGGGCGCAGATCATGCTCGCGTCCGCGCCCGATACCCGCCGCCGTCAATTGCTGCCGCGTCTCAAGCTCGGTCAATTCGTCATTGAGCTGACCGATGACCTGGCGCGGCAGGAAGTCGGGGCGCACGCTGTAGCCATGCTCGACCAGTTCATCGATCAGCAGGTTGAGTGCGACAGGGTCCAGCAGTGGGGCGGGTGCAGGTGCAGCGGGCATCAGGCGCTCCGAACGGGAAGTGGCATGGCATCGTGGGCGAGGAGTTATAGTCCAGTGCCATTGTCGGTGCAATATCGTCGGGGCAATGGCAACGGGGCGATGCCATCAGGACGCTGCCATCCGGGCCATGGCGAGCCGCTCGGCGGGAACGCACCTTGTCTGGTGCAGGAGCTCAGTAACTCAGGAGTTCAGGATCTTGAGCTTCAGGGCCGAGGCGGCACGGGGCGCGGCGGCAGATGGCGCAGCGGGGCACCAGGCGGTGGCGCTGCCTTTAAGCTCACGGCATGGCCGAAGCCGATGGCCATCAGTTCGACCAGCATCATCGAGGACAGCCCCCACAGCACCTGGTCGGCCACGCGATAGCTGGGCACGTACCAGGTCTCGTCACCGACGGTGATCACATCGGTATGCTCGCGCTCGTCCTTGAGCAACATGCTCAGCGGCATCTCGAAGATCTGCTCGATCTCGCCGGGGTCTGCGCGCAGCGGCAGGTCGGCGGGAATGCGTCCGACAAAGGGCGTGACGCGCATGCCGTGCAGGGAAATCACGTCGCTCAGCTGGCCGAAGACCTCCACGGCGCTGGGCGGCAGCGCGACCTCTTCCTCGGCTTCGCGCAGCGCGGTGGCCAACAGATTGCTATCATCGGGTTCGGCCTTGCCGCCGGGGAAGGCCACCTGGCCGGGGTGCTGGCTGAGATGGCTGGCACGCCGCGTCAGCAGCAGCGTCGGTTCGGGCCGATCGATCAGCGCGATCAGGACGGCGGCGCGTGGTAGCTGGTGGTCAGTCGCAAGGGGTTGATGTGCTTGCAGGCGTTGGCGCAGGGCTTCTAGCATGTCGTTTCCTCGTAGGCATTCATCATGTGGCGCGAGGGTCCTGGCGGTCAAGGCGACTGCCATGCCGCTGGCCCCACCGCGCAACGAGGAAGCGGAGACGGGATGTCACTGAAGGGCGCCTTGAGATTTCATGGGAGAGCGAATGAATTATTGCAGTCACTGTGGTGAAACGGTGCGTCTGGCAGTGCCGCAGGGCGATGATCGTCTGCGCTACCTGTGTGATAGCTGCGGCACCATCCATTATCAGAATCCGCGCATCATCGCGGGCACCCTGCCGGTGCGGGACGGCAAGGTGTTGCTCTGTCGGCGTGCCATCGAGCCACGGCTGGGGTATTGGACCCTGCCGGCCGGCTTCATGGAGAACGCCGAGACCACCAGCGATGCCGCTGCCCGCGAGACGCGGGAAGAAGCCGGCGCTGAGGTCAAGCTGCAGGGGCTTTATACGTTGATCGACCTGCCGCACATCAATCAGGTCTACATGCTGTTTCGGGCCGAGCTGATCAGTGACTACTCGGCCGGCGTCGAGAGCCTCGAGGTGGCGCTGTTCGCCGAGGAGGAGGTCCCCTGGCAGTCACTGGCCTTCCCGACCATGGAAGTGACGCTGCGCCGCTACTTCGAGGACCGCCGCCACGGCGAGGGTGACGAGCATTTCCCGCTGCATCTCGAGCAGATCGACCTGGAAACCCGCGAGCACTTCTTCAACACCACCTTCCTGCCCGCGAGCTAGATCGTCTGGCCATTGCTGACCTCGTGTGCCTCGTTCTTCGGCGCGCGCGGGGTCAGAACGTTTCCAGTCGCCAGCAATCGAAGGCGACTTCTTCATAGGGATGGGCCTCGCGCAGCGCCGCCACGGCAGCGGCGATTAGCGAATCGTCACATACCAGCTCTATCTTCAGTTCGGCGACGCGCTCCAGCGTGCCGCAGGCCCCGATATGCGGATTGGCGCTGGCCAGTGGCCGAAACTGGCCGGTGCCGCGTGTCTCGAAGCAGCAGGCCTCGTAGTCGCCGATGCGCCCTGCACCGGTGGCGAAGACGGCTTCCTTGACGTGTTCGGCGTCATTCTCCGGGACGAAGAACGCAAGCTTGTACATCGGATGACTCCTGGCAGAAGGGTGAGAGGGCGCTGTCATCAGGAGGCCCTGATCGACAGGGGTGCGTCAAGCGTGGCAACGGATGCTGGCAGTGCCTGCGTCACGCTCCCGGATGATGGCATAATGCGCGCTGCAACGGCCAAGGACATCGCCATGCTCAAATGGATCAATATCTCACTGCTGCTGCTGCTGGCACTGCTCCAGTATCGGCTGTGGTGGGGCGAAAATGGCATCACCGAATTATTCGATATTCGCGCACGCGTGCAGCAGCTTTCCAAGGAAGATGCGGTGCTGGACAACCGCAATCAGCGGCTCGGTGCGGAAGTGGTCGACCTCAAGAATGGCCTGGCGGCCATCGAGGAGCGTGCACGCAATGATCTCGGCATGGTGCGCAAGGACGAGCAGTTCCTGTGGGTGCCCAATGTCGCGGTGCCGGAACGCAAGGCGCCATCACCTGATGAAGTGGCGGACGGTGCGCTGGAGGGCAAGGGCCTGGAAGGCGGGCTGCCCAAGGTGATCACGCCATGATGCCGACAGACGCCTCGCGCGAGCCCCGTCTGTGGTATCTGGTGCCGGCCGCCGGCGTGGGCAGTCGCATGCAGGCCGACCGCCCCAAGCAGTATCTGGAGCTGTCGCCCGGGGGCTGCGTGCTGGAGGCGACGCTGGCGACACTCAAGCGCGCGCTGCCCGAGGCAGGACTCTGTCTGGTGCTGGGCGCCGATGATGGCTATTTCTCGCCGTCGATGGTGCCGTGGCAGGACTGGCTGCGCGCCGATGGCGGCAGCGAGCGTGCCGACAGCGTGCTGGCGGGCCTGGATTGCCTGAGCCGCCACGCCCATGACGATGACCTCGTGCTGGTGCACGATGTCGCGCGTCCCTGCGTTCGCGAAGCCGATATCCATGCGCTGGTCGCGACCGCTCGCCGCAGTGCCGATGGCGCCATCCTCGCGGCCCCCGCCAGTGACACCATGAAACGCGCCGCGCCGGCCGGCGACTCCCGCCCGCATGGCGGTGGCGATGGCGATGAAGAGCGTGCGCCGAGCATCGCGCACACCGAATCCCGCGTCGGCCTGTGGCATGCCTTCACGCCGCAGGCCTTCCCGCTGGGCCTGTTGCGACGGGCGCTGCGTGAAGCGCTGGGGGAGAACCCCGCGCTCATCACGGATGAGGCCTCGGCACTGGAGGCCTGTGGCCGTGCCCCCGTGCTGGTCGCCGCCGCCCGCGACAATCTCAAGATCACCCATCCGGAAGACCTCGCCATGGCGCGTCTGTTGCTGGCCGCGCGCGAGGCGCTTCCCGATAGCCCCCGGACGTCTGCCTGACATGACTGAGCAATCTGCAACACCCGCTGCTGCCACTTCCTCTGCGCAATCCGCGGCCTCTCCTCAGCCGGCTGGCCATGTGCCGATGGCCCTGCGCATCGGCCACGGCTTCGATGTGCATCGCTTCGGCGATGGCGATCACCTGATGATCGGTGGCGTGAAGATCGCCTACGAGCATGGCTTCGTGGCGCACTCCGACGGTGACGTGCTGCTGCATGCGCTGTGCGATGCGCTGCTCGGTGCCTGTGGCATGGGCGATATCGGCAAGCATTTCCCGGACACCGACAGCGAGTGGTCCGGCGCCGATAGCCGTGGCCTGCTGCGCCACGTGATCGGGCTGGTCAATGCTGCCGGTTTCGGGGTCGGCAATGTCGATCTCACCGTGATGGCGCAGGCGCCGAAGATGGCGCCGCACATCCAGGCGATGCGGGAAGTGATCGCCGAAGACCTGCGCGTGCCGCTGGCGGTCGTCAACGTCAAGGCCACCACCACCGAGCGGCTCGGCTTCACCGGTCGCAAGGAAGGCATCGCCGCCGAGGCCGTGGTGCTGCTGGGCGCGCTGCCGACCGCGGTCGGAGCCGAGCATGTCTGAAGTGAATGACATGTCTGAGTCGCCCGAGGCGGATGCGCTGTTTGCCGAGGCGCTGGCGGCACTGGACGCCGCGGGCAGCGAGGCGTGGGTCAAGGAAGCCGAATTGATGCAGCGCTGGCCGCATGCACATGGCGGCCCGCTGGGAGCAGGCGATTTCCGTCACACGCCGGAGGACTTCCGGGTCACCGAGCTGATGGACTTCGTGCCCGAAGGCCACGGCGAGCATCAGTGGCTGTGGGTCGAGAAGCGCGGCCTGACCACCGATGACCTGTGCCGTGAACTGGCCAGCCTGTGCGAGGTCGCGCCACGTGATATCGGCGTGGCCGGTCTCAAGGACAAGCAGGCGATCACCCAGCAGTGGGTCTCCGTGTGGTTGCCGGGGCGTGAAGCGCCGCAGGATCTCAGCGATGCGCTGGCCGAGAAGGGCGTCCGCGTGCTGGCCAGCGTGCGTCATCCGCGCAAGCTCAAACGTGGCGTGCATCGCGGCAACCGCTTCGCGCTGCGTGTCAGCGGTGAGGCCGTCGCGCATCCCGAGTTCGAGGCGCGCTGGCAGACGCTGATACGTGATGGTGTGCCCAACTATTTCGGGCCGCAGCGCTTCGGTCATCAAGGACATAATCTCGGCCGGGCACGTGCCGTGCTGGTGCGTGGCTGGCGCAAGCGCGATGACCGCAGCGGCATGCTGCTGTCGACCGCGCGCAGCTTCCTGTTCAACGAGGTGCTGGCCGCGCGTCTCAAGGCGCATTGCTGGGCGACGGCGTTGAGCGGTGAGGTGTTTGCGCTCAACGGGACGGGCTCGCGCTTCGTCACCGATGGCAGCGAGTCGGCCGAGACGCTGGCGCAGCGCCTGGCGAGTGGCGATATTCATCCCACTGGCCCGCTGTGGGGCACCGGGCGTGCGGAGGCTCATGCTCAGGTCGCCCAGCTCGAGCAGGTCCTGGCCACGCGTTGGCCGCAGCTGTGCGAGGGGCTCGAGAAGGCAGGCGTCAAGGCGGAGCGTCGTCCGCTGCGCCTGATGCCCGGCAAACCGCGTCTGGAGTGGGATATCACGCCAGAGCAGACAAAAACCGAAGGCAGCGAGGCCAGTGTCTGGCTGCACTTCGATCTGCCGCGCGGCAGCTTCGCGACGGGCCTGTTGCGTGAGCTGATCGCCCACCCGCTGCTGTAGTGCCGCCAGGCGACATGACGACTATCCGATGATTCGCAAAGGAGTGAGATGATGCGCAGGATTCTGCTTTCCAATGATGATGGCGTGCACGCTCCGGGGCTCAAGGCGCTGCATGACGCGCTGGCCGGACAGGCACGCATTCGTGTGGTCGCGCCGGACCGTGATCGCTCAGGGGCCAGCAACTCGCTGACGCTGAGTCGGCCGTTGTTGCTGTCCGCGATGGAGAACGGCTTCTACAGCGTCGACGGCACACCCGCGGATTGTGTCTATCTGGGCGTCAATGGGGTCTGGGACGAGAAGCCTGACATCGTGATTTCCGGCATCAACCATGGTGCCAACCTGGGCGATGACGTGCTGTATTCCGGCACCGTGGCGGCGGCGATGGAAGGGCGCTCGCTGGGCATGTCGGCGATCGCGATGTCACTGTGCGGCAAGACCCACTTCGAGACCGCCGGACGCGTGGCGGCGAGCCTCGTCGGCGCGGCCGAGACCCTGGCATTGCCGCCGCGCTCATTGCTCAACGTCAATGTGCCGGATGTGCCGTGGAGCGAGATTCGCGGCTTTCGCGTCACGCGTCAGGGCCACCGTGGCCCGGCGGGCGCCCCGATCGAGGTCAAGGACCCGCGTGGCCGTACCCGCTACTGGATCGCGCTGGCCGGCGATGGCATCGATGATGGCGATGACACCGACTTCGCCGCCATCGCGGCCGGCTATGTGTCGATCACGCCGTTGATGACGGATCTCACCTCCCACGGGGCGCGTCACGATGTGGCGCAGTGGCTCGAGGCGCTGACCTGAGCGACGTAGCGCCAGCCAAGGCTCAAGATTTCGCTGTGAAGTCCTCGTTCGAAGGATGTGAATCAAGACCATGAAGGACGTGTATCAGAACGCTTTCCCGCTTGCGCAGTCAGACAGCGCAGCGGGAATCGCCGGGCCCTTGCATCTCAGGCGACCGGACACGGCGCAGCTGAGCGGTATCGGCATGACGTCCCAGCGCACGCGAGACCGCATGGTGGCGCGCCTGGAGGATGCCGGCATTCGCGATGAGCGGGTGCTGGAGCTGATGGCCAGTGAGCCGCGTCATCTGTTTCTCGATGAGGCGCTGGCGCACCGTGCCTATGAAGATACTGCGCTGCCGCTGGGGCAGGGGCAGACCCTGTCCCAGCCTTACATGCACGCCCGCATGACGGAGCTTGCCCTGGCGCAAGCGCCGCGCCCGCGCGAGGAGTGTCGGGTGCTGGAGGTCGGCACCGGTTCGGGCTATCAGACATTGCTGCTGGCGCGTCTGTTCGCTCGGGTGTCTTCGCTCGAGCGCATCGCCGTGCTCCATGCCAGGGCCGTTCAACGCCTTGGCTGGTTCGGGCTCGACAATGTCGAGTTGCGCCATGCCGATGGTGGGCATGGCTGGCAGGACGATGACTCGGCATTTGATCTGATCGTGGTGACCGCCTGCGCACCGCATCTGCCGCAGGCGTTGTTGAAACAGTTGGCCCCGCAGGGGGTGATGATCGTGCCATTGGCCGAGGACGACAGTGATCGTCAGTGGCTGACACGAGTGCGCCACGTCGGCGACACTCAGGATATTCAGCGGTTCGAGGCCGTGCGCTTCGTGCCGTTGCTCGAGGGAGTGATCAGGTGAAACGAGCTTTGAGCGTGTTCTTCAAGGGCGCTGGCATGGGGGCGGCGGATGCCGTGCCCGGGGTATCAGGCGGCACGATTGCCTTCGTGACCGGCATCTATGAAGAATTGATCGAGTCCATCAAGCGCTTCGGCCCCTCCGCCATCGGCGTATGGCGTGAGCAGGGCTTCAAGGCGCTGTGGCAGCATTTGAATCTGGCCTTTCTGCTGCCGCTGGTCGCTGGCATCTTCGCCAGCCTGATCAGCGTGGCGCATCTGGTGACCTGGTTGATGGAGGCGCAGCCGCTGCTGCTCAACGCCTTCTTCTTCGGCCTGGTGGTGTGCTCCGGGGTGGTGGTCGCGCGGCGTATCACCACCTTCCGGATGGGCTATCTGGTGTGGTTGGCGCTGGGGCTGGTGCTGGCCAGCAAGTTGCCCAGCCTGTTGCCTGCCGCCACCGATGCCTCCTGGGTGCTGGTGGTCGGCGGTGCCATCGCCATCAGTGCCATGCTGCTGCCGGGCGTTTCCGGCAGCTTCCTGTTGCTGACCATGGGCCTCTACGGCACGGTGATGACTGGCATCAAGAGCTTCGATCTGCAGCTGATCATGCTGTTCGGCAGCGGCTGCGCCATCGGGCTGTTCACCTTCTCGCGTTTGTTGTCGTGGTTGTTTCGTCATCATCACACCGCGACACTGATGCTGCTGACGGGCTTCATTCTCGGCTCGCTGCCGGTATTGTGGCCGTGGCGCACCATCACCGATTATCGTCTGGGACCCAAGGGTGAACAGGTTCCGCTGGATTACCACTTCATGATGCCGGATACCTATACCAGTGTGACCGGTGAGCCTGCCCAGCTGTGGGCGGCACTCGCCCTGATGCTGGCCGGCGTATTGCTTGTCTGGTTTGCCGGAGAGCGCTCCGGCCCGGATGACGACTCCAGCAATTCCCGCAAGGAGCAGGAACATGCGTGACAGGATGGACAAGGGAATCAAACTGACGTTGGCAGGTCTGGCGCTGGGTGCGCTGACAGCCTGCAGCACGGCGACCACTCGCCCGCAGGTGCAGGACCTCAACGCCGGCAATGCGCGTATCACCTCCGACACCTATACCGTTCAGCGCGGTGACACCCTGTATGGCATCTCCTGGCAGAGTGGCCAGGATTTTCGGGATGTGGCGCGCATGAACGGCTTGAATCCGCCCTACACCCTGCAGCCGGGCCAGACGCTGCGACTGGACCCCAACACCCAGCTGCCGGCCAGTGCGGCGGGAACCTCCGGCACGAGCGTCGCCTCGAGCGGTGGCGTCGTTGCCACGCCGATGGGCGGGGGCAGCGACAGCTCGATCGCCGGCGGCAGCGAACTGCCTGACTGGCTGGCACCGGATGAATCCGCCATGGCTCAGCAGCAACAGCGCACCAGCCAGGCCCAGTCGCTGACGACCGGCTCGGGTGGCGTGTCATCGGCCGCCACCGGCGCCGCGGCGGCTGCCGGACTGGGGCCTGTCTACCAGGAGGGCAGTGAAGAGGCACTCGCCGAGACGGCGCGCAACGCCACTAATGACAGCGCAGAGCAGGCCAGCAGCAGTGCTGCGCAGGCCAGTAGCTCTGCTACACAGACAGCCAGTCAGACGGCCAGCGAGGCAGCTGCCAGTGCGGCCGCCGCCCAGGCCGAGGCGCGCAAGGCCGCCAAGGAAAAGGCCGAGCAAGCCGCCGCTGCTGCCGCAGCAGAGCGTGAGAAAGCGGCCGCTAGCGTGAAAAATGAGGCTGCCAAGGTTGAAAAGGGCACCAACGTCGCTGGCGAAACCGCCAAGGCTGCACCGGCCAAGAAGACCTATGTTCCGGTAAAAAACGTTGACTGGCAGTGGCCTACGCAAGGCGAGATCATCGGCAAGTTCGGCGAGTCCGAGAGTGTCACCGGCGGCATTGATATCGCTGGTCAAAAGGGGCAACCTGTCAAGGCAGCAGGGCCGGGAATCGTGGTCTACGCCGGAAGCGGAGTACGTGGTTACGGTAACCTCATCATTCTCAAGCACAACGACCGCTATCTGAGCGCCTACGCCCACAACGACACTCTGCGTGTATCAGAGAACGATGTGATCGACGCCGGACAGGTCATCGCCACTCTGGGAGCCACTGACGCTGAACGTGCGCAGCTGCACTTCGAGATTCGCGAGGATGGGCAGCCCAAGGACCCACTGAAATTCCTGCCTAAACGCTGATTCCCACCGCTGCCACAACAACAAGTTCCTGGCACCAGACCAGAGACAACGGGGTATCGACATGAGCATGCTGGAAAAGGATATCGATCAGGCTGAGGTTGAGTTGTCCCTTGAGGATGTCGAGGAGGACGACGATACGCTTGAGGCAGAAGCGGAAGAGGCGGCATTCGAACGCGCCTTGAATCGTGAAGAGCGCAAGCACTACCAAAGCCTGGATGCGACCCAGATCTACCTCAACGAGATTGGTTTTTCCCCGTTGCTCAAGCCCGAGGAGGAAGTCTACTTCGGGCGTCTGGCACAGGCGGGCGACCCCGCCGGTCGCCAGCGCATGATCGAGTCCAACCTGCGTCTGGTGGTCAAGATCGCGCGGCGTTATCTGAATCGTGGTCTGTCGCTGCTCGACCTGATCGAGGAGGGCAATCTGGGGCTGATCCGCGCGGTGGAGAAATTCGACCCCGAGCGCGGCTTCCGTTTCTCGACCTACGCCACCTGGTGGATTCGCCAGACCATCGAGCGGGCACTGATGAATCAGACGCGCACCATTCGTCTGCCGATTCACGTCGTCAAGGAACTCAACATCTACCTGCGTGCCGCGCGCCAGCTGACCCAGAAACTGGATCACGAGGCCACCGCGGAGGAGATCGCCGACTTCCTCGACAAGCCGGTCGATACCGTCAAGAAGATGCTGGGGCTCAATGAGCGCGTGTCATCCGTCGACTACCCGATGGGCGGCGAGAGCGACAAGCCGTTGATCGAGACCATCGCCGACGAGAATGACACCAGCCCGGAGTCCAGCCTGGTGGATGTCGACGTCAAGGCGCATGTCGATGAGTGGCTGGCGGAACTGACCGAGAAGCAGATGGAAGTGGTGGTGCGCCGCTTCGGGCTGCGCGGTCATGAAGCTGCGACGCTGGAGGAAGTGGGCGAGGAGATCGGCCTGACGCGTGAGCGGGTGCGTCAGATTCAGGTCGAGGCGCTCAAGAAGCTGCGGCGCATGCTCGAGAAGCAGGGGCTGACGCTCGAATCCATCTTTGAATGATGCGCGGGCACAGTCGTCATGGCTGTCGATACCCTGATGCAGGTTGCCAGTGAAAACGGCCCGCTCGTGATTCGAGCGGGCCGTTTTCATATTGTGTCATCATTATTCTGGCAGAGTGGGGGCATTCTGACGCACTGCGCTCGAGTGCAGGGTGCCCCATGGCACTGTTGTCAATTTGGAAACGCTGTATCGTGCAACAAAGTTAGCCAACTAACTGGACGCCCAAAAGAGCGACGATTAGACTAAGGCCACTTTTTCCACGACCCGCTTGAGCAGGGCTGAGGCAGTAGTCCAGCCGATGTGTGAGCTACCTTTTACCTTGTCCTGGTGCTTTCGAGGCGCCATGCAGGTCACGACTGTCACTGATCAGGAACAACGCATACATGGCCAACATTCGCATACTGCCACTGGTGCTGGCGATGGGTTTTGCGACCCAGGCTCAGGCTGCCAATCTGCTCGACATCACGCGTGATGCATTGACCCACAACGCCAGCCTGTCCTCCTCTCGCTCGCTCTATCAGAGTGTCGAGGACAATGAGCGTATCGAGCTTGCTGACCTGCTGCCCCAGATCACTGCCACGGGGACCGTGTCGCGTACCGATGTCACCGGCAATTCCCAGAGCGGCACCGAAGGTGATTACACTGACAGCAATATCGTGGTCAACGTCAACCAGCAGCTGTTCGATGCCGCCGACTGGTATGAGCTCGCGACCAGCAAGGACACCACCCGTCAGCAGAAACTGCTGCTGGATTCCGATCAGCAGCAGCTGCTCTATGACGTGGCGTCTGCCTATTTCACCATCCTGAACAATCGTGATGTGCTCGATGCGCGCATTGCTCAGGAAAAGGCCTTCTCCCGCCAGCTGGACCAGGCCAATCAGCAGTTCGAGGTCGGTCTGATCGCGATCACGGATGTGCAGGAAGCCAAGGCATCCTTCGATGACGCGCGTGCCCAGCGCATCGCGGCCGAAGCTGATCTTCAGGTCAGCTTCGAGGCCCTGCAGCAGCTGACGGGCCAGCAGTACGATTCCATCGATGGTCTGGAAGAAGATCTGGCGATCGAAGCGCCGGTGCCGGCCAGCCGCGGCAAGTGGGTCGAGATGGCATTGTCCAACAACCCGCTGATCGGTGCTGCCCAGAAGGGTGTCGATGTCGCCAGAGGCGATGTGAAGACCTCCCGCGCAGGCCACCTGCCGGAAGTCGGCGCCTTCGCGACCTACTCCTACGATGAAACCGACATCGATACTGCCGGGGGGTATCAGGAATACAACCAGATCGGTATCCAGGCCTCCCTGCCGATCTATACCGGTGGCCGCACCTCCGCCCAGGTACGTCAGAGCACCCATCTGCTCGAGCAGAGCCAGTACGACCTGCTCGATCAGCAGCGCTCCACCACCCAGAGCGTGCGCTCGCTCTACAGCCAGGTGCGCAGCGACGTCCTGACCGTCAAGGCGCGCAAGCAGGCGATCGTCTCCAGCCGCAGCGCACTGGAAGCGACTCGCTCCGGTTATGAAGTCGGCACCCGTAACATCGTCGACGTGCTGGACGCCGAGCAGGCCCTGTATCAGGCGCTGGCGGACTACGCCTCTTCGCGTTACACCTATGTGCTCGACCTGCTCAACCTGCGTCAGGCGGCAGGTATCATCGATATCAACAGCGTGCGTGACCTCAACGAGAGCCTCAAGGCAGATCGTCAGGTGTCCCTGGTGCTGAATGATGAGAGCTCCGACGAGCTGGAAAACGCGACGCCCTGATCGTCCTGCGCTGGCTATCGCCACGTGCTGCATGCGCCCCCACAGGCCCTGCCTGCGGGGGTGCATGCGTTTTGGGGCATGCGTTTGAGGGCATCAGTTGGTCAGGTCACTGATCGTCAGGCATATGTTCACCAGGCAAGTGTTCACCAGGCAAGTGATGGTCAGACAGCAAGGCGCCAAAAAGCAGCGCGCAAGGGCAGCGCGGCCTCGAGGCGGGCAGTTTCGTGATGGTATTGGACGAAAATCCTGCATGTGTTTTAACAGGCAGTGGTTTTTATCGGTGATTTGGGGAAAGTTTGGTGTTTTTCAGCGTGACCTGACGGCGATGATGGAAAATAATTGAGGGGCTTGCTCTGCTGTCTGTCATTTTCACCGATCACCCTGGAGTCCCCTCATGTCCCGCCCACTGCGCGCTGATATTGATCTCGATGCACTGCGTCACAACTATCAGCTGGCCTGCGAGCTGGCACCGCATTCGCGCGCCCTGGCCGTGATCAAGGCGGACGCCTACGGGCATGGTGCGGTGGCGTGCGCGCAGGCACTGGCGGATCTCGCCCCTGCCTTTGCGGTGGCCACGATAGAGGAGGCGCTGGCGCTGCGGGCGGGCGGCATCTCTCATCCGGTCGTGTTGCTTGAGGGGGTGTTCGAGGCCGCGGAGTACGCCTTGGCGGCCGAGCATGACTTCTGGTGCGCCATCCACAGCGAATGGCAGTTGGCGGCCCTCGAACAGAGTGAGCTTGCGCAGCCGCTGTCCTGCTGGATCAAGTTTGACTCGGGGATGCATCGCCTCGGTTTCACGGCCGAGCAGGTGCTGGACGCCAAGGCGCGCCTCGAGGCGAGTGGCAAGGCGCATGATCTGCACCTGATGACGCACTTCGCGAGTGCTGACAGCCTGACGCCGGACTACTTCCAGCAGCAGATGGCGGCGGTGACGGCCCTGGCGGCCGAGGCAGAGCTGCCGCTGTGTCTGGCCAACTCTCCGGCGACGCTTGCCTGGCCAGAGACGCATGCGGCCTGGAACCGCCCGGGAATCATGCTCTACGGAGCAGACCCGCTGGAAGGCGCCAATGATTCCAGTCGGCGCCTGAAGCCGGTGATGACGCTGTCTTCGGCCATCATCGCCGTGCGTGAGATCGCCATCGGCGAGCCGGTAGGGTACTCGGGGCGCTTCGTGGCCACGCGTCCGACGCGTATCGGTGTCGTCGCCTGCGGCTATGGTGATGGCTATGATCGCCACGCCGTGGATGGTACGCCAGTGCTGGTGGATGATCAGCAAACGGTGCTGGCCGGCAAGGTGTCGATGGACATGCTGACGGTGGATATCACGGACCTGCCCGAGGCGGGTGTCGGTTCACGTGTGGTGCTGTGGGGCGAGGGGCTTGAGGTCAATCGCGTCGCCGCCAGCTGCGACACCATCAGCTATACACTGCTGACGGGGCTGCTGCCGCGCGTGCCCAGACACTATCATGGCGGCGTTGGCAGTGTGGCGGACGACAAGGGTGTCGCGCAGTTGACCAGCGCTCAGCCGCTGGATACGCACGCCTGACCTGACGGCAAGGCTCGCGCGGTCTACAATGGCCGCCGTTGCCCGTCGAACGAGAGAGTCATGGCCAAGAAGAGCTATCCCGAGAGTTTTACACACCCCCGCTACTGGCTGACCTGGCTGGGCATCGGTGCCATGAAGGCTTCGGCCTATCTGCCCTGGTGCGCCAAGTTGTGGCTGGGGCGTGGCCTTGGTGAGCTGGCATGGCGCTTCGGCAAGCGTCGTCGTCATATCACCGACACCAATCTCAAGCTGTGCTTTCCCGAGTGGAGCGAGGCGGAGCGCGCGCGTCAGGTGCGCAAGACCTTCCACGCCAACGGCATCGGTATCTTCGAGACGGCCACCGGCTGGTGTCGTGATCCGGAGCACATGCGTGATCGCGTGACCTTCAAGGGGCAGGAGCACATGGAGCGCGCCATGGCCCAGGGCAAGGGGGCGCTCATCGTGGGCATCCACTTCTCGACCCTGGATCTGGGCGGCGCACTGCACTCGCTGTTCTTCCCGGCCGATGTCGTCTATCGCCCCCACGACAACCCGCTGTTCGAGCGCTTCATGACCCGTGCGCGCAATCGCATCTTCGGGATCGCCATCGATCGTCACGACCTGCGGGGCGTGGTGCGTCGCATCAAGAGCGGCCATGGCGTGTGGTATTCACCGGATCAGGACTTCGGCCGCGAGGTCAGCGTGTTCGCGCCGTTCTTCGGCATCGATGCCGCCTCCATCAAGCTGACGGCCAAGATCGCCCGCATGACGGGCGCGCCGGTGATGCCCTTGATGTTCCACCGCAATCCGGACAATCGTACCTATACGCTGGAGTATCTGCCGGCGCTGGACAACTTCCCGAGTGGCGATGACGTCGCCGATGCCACGCGCATCAACGCCTTCATCGAAGGGGCGATCCGCAAGCATCCCGAGCAGTATCTGTGGCTGCACCGTCGCTTCAAGACACGTCCCGAGAAAACCGATCCGTCCCTGTACTGAGGTGAACCATGAGCAACGACATCTCTTCTCACGTCACTCTGGCCGAGGTGGAAGCGCGGTTGGCCGCTGGCGATACCTTCGTGCTCAATCAGGTCGCGGAATGGTGCCCGGATTGCACCGAGCGTCAGCGTCCGGCATTGCCTGCCTTCGAGGCGGCGCTTGCCCGTGGCGGTCTGCCACTGGTGACCCTGTGCGTGCAGCAGACCCGTGGGGTCTATCTCAGCGATGCTCATGCACAGCTGAGTGAGCGCATCGGTGGTGCGGGCTATCCACGTACCTTGCTGGTTCGCCACGGTCAGCCGGCGAGTCTCGACAGTGGATTGAACCGCGTCGAGGTGATGAGCGAGCCCGATCTCGTCGCCTACGCTGAGGCCTTGATCGCCGCGCTGTAGCGACCGATACCCCTGGCATCGATCATTCGCCGCTGTCAGGGGGATGACGCGAGTGATGCACACAGCAAAGGCCCCCGTTCGGCATCTCGCCGAACGGGGCCTTTGCTGTGTAAAGCGGCACCCGACAAGCAACATCACCTGCCCGAGCTGCATGCGTGCGGTCAACCGAGTGCCGCCTATCGTGTGCCTATGACAAGACGTGCGGATGACGGAGCAGGCTTTCAACCCATCAGAAGGGCTGAGGCAAATTCTTTTACTGAAGTGCGACATCATGTTGACAAAGCTTTAGTTTATTACCATCTTGGCAATAACGAGTCAGGTGGCTGACACGCCTCCTGATCGCCGCTTTCAGCACTCTGGAGTGCGCCTGAGGCGTCATCCATCAGGGGCTGACTCCGCCGCGACAATTCTCACATGACATAAGGAATTGACATGCTCAACTACGCCATCATCTTTCTGATCGTCGCTGTCATTGCCGCCGTACTGGGCTTCGGCGGCATCGCCGGCACCGCAGCGACCATCGCCAAGGTCCTGTTCGTGATCTTCCTGGTGCTGTTCCTGGTGTCCTTCTTCAAGAGCCGCCGCAAGCCGTGAGGCTTTGATTTCCTGTCGCTGGTCAGGCTGACGGCAACAGGCCGCAAGCCGTCATGTGATCGGATAGTACGGCTCAGAAATAGTACGGCTCAGAGACAGCAACGCCCGCGACGGTGATCGACCGTCGCGGGCGTTGCTCGTTCAGGCGCTGGCCTTTTTTACCACTGAGGGCTGGGCAGGTTCAGACGATGGTGACCGGCCTGCAGGCCGTGTTCGATGAAACGACGATCCACCTCGAATTCGGCCTGGGCGAGAATCGCCTCCACCACCTTGTCGGCATGCTGTTGCAGCAGCACCAGATGGCCGTATTGCGCGCCCATCAGCGACAGGGTCTTCAACAGCTCCAGCAGGGCCAGACAGATCGAGAGGTCATCACGGCCATAATGCAGAATCGGCGTGATGGAGCGGTAGAGGAGGCTTGCGAAGGACTCCATCTGCCAGCTGACGCGAACGGCCTTGTGATCATCCACGCAACAATTGCACAGCGGCACTGACATGCGCTCGCTGAGCAGCTCCGTCAGCTGGTGCATGCACAGCCGTGCCGTGCCGGGGTCATTGATGCCGGGCGACAGCGCCTTGATGGCGACTTCCATCAGCTGGGTCAAGCCGTGCTCGTGCAGGTCCTCGACGGACTCCCCATCCAGATAGCCAAGCGCGGCACGCAGGTTCTTGATCAACTCGGCCTGCTGCTCTTCATCGAGTTCTTCCCCCGCCGTCGCGCTCTCTGGCAGGCCGTTGGGCCACTCGATGCGCATCAAGGGCATGCCGCTGACGATGAAGGCGCCCAGCGCGAAATCCAGATGCACCACCATGTCATGCTTGATGGCCAGCTGGCGCAGCGCCGAGAAGTCGACCTGCTGGATGTAGCCGCGCCGGCGTGCCCGCAGCAGCTGGCACTGGTCGTCGTCTCGGTTGACCTCGCGCTCGCAGAAGCCATCGTCACGATTGCGCTGACGCAGGCGCTCCAGCGAGAGGCGGGTGCGGCCGGAGAGTCGCCGCGCGACGGCATTGATCTGCACCGACTGCGAGACCTGATGGATGAAGTAGACGAACATCCCCAGGCAATTGACCATCATCAGCACGCCCAGATAGACCGCCAGCGAGCGCCACAGGGTCGGGGAGTCGCCCGTATTGGGCACCATCAGATTGACCAGCAGGAACAGCAGACTGCCCAGGTAGTGACCGAGCACCAGCTGGTGATGACGTTCGGTCACCAGGCCCAGCAGCAGCTTGTGGGAGAACTGCGCGCCGGCCTGGGTGAGCACGCTCATCACCATGGTGAAACTGAAGACCATCAGCGAGATCAGGCCGCCGACCAGCGCCGCCAGCAAGGTGCGCGGGGTGTCATGTTCCTTGAAGGTCAGTGCTTCGAAAAAGTCGCTATTCGTCAGCGAGGAAGGGTCCGGCAGCCCGGAGGGCATCACCGAGATCAGTCCCAGCAGGGTATAGACCATGGCCAGCATGCTGGGGAGATAGGCGATGCTGGTGGTCCAGGTTCGCAGCCACATGAGGGGTTGCTGTAGCCAGCGATTCATAGACGGTTCCCGAACGGATGGATTGGCAAGCTCCTGTTATGACGGCTCGCGCCGAGCACTGCAAGTCAGCATGACGTGCTGGCAGGAGGGTTCAGGGGGTGAGGAGGGGAGAAAAGAAGCAGAACAGGGCAGAGCAACGCGGGCAGAGCGGGCAGAACCGAGCAGGGCAGACAGACTGGAACGAACAGCAGGGCCCGATGGCAAGACGCCCCCACCGGATGACCGGTGAGGGCGTCTAGCGGCTTGCGTCGATCAGCGTGGCTGACCTTGCAGGCTCATCAGGCGTCGATACGCTTGTACTTCATGCGCTTGGGAGCATCGTTGCCGACACGCGCGTGATAGTCCGCTTCGTACTCGGTATAGCTGCCTTCGAAGAACACCACGTTGGAGTCACCCTCGTAGGCGAGGATGTGGGTCGCGATGCGATCCAGGAACCAGCGGTCGTGCGAGATGACCATCGCGCAGCCCGGGAAGGCCAGCAGGGCCTCTTCCAGTGCACGCAGGGTCTCGATGTCCAGGTCGTTGGACGGCTCATCCAGCAGCAGCACGTTGGCAGCCTGCTTCAGGGTCTGGGCCAGCTGCAGACGGCCACGCTCACCACCGGACAGATCAGACAGACGCTTCTGCTGGTCAGTGCCCTTGAAGTTGAAGCGGCCGACATAGGCGCGCGACGAGACTTCATGGCCATTGATGTTGAGCATGTCCTGACCGCCGGAGACGGCTTCCCAGACGGTCTGATTGTCTTCCAGGCCATCACGCAGCTGCTCGACGTAGGCGACCTTGACGGTCTCGCCCAGCACGACTTCGCCGCTGTCCGGAGTGTCCTTGCCGGTCACCAGCTTGAACAGCGTGGACTTGCCCGCACCGTTGCCGCCGACGATACCCACGATGGCACCCTGGGGGATGGTGAAGGACAGATCATCGAACAGCAGCTTGTCGTCGAAACGCTTGGTGACGTTGTGCAGCTCGATGACCTTGTCGCCCAGGCGCGGTCCCGGCGGAATGTAGATCTCGTTGGTCTCGTTGCGCTTCTGGAAATCACCGGACTGCATTTCCTCGAAGCGGTTGAGACGCGCCTTGCTCTTGGCCTGACGGCCCTTGGGATTCTGACGAACCCACTCGAGCTCCTGCTGGATGGCCTTGTTGCGCGAGGCTTCCTGCTTGGCTTCCTGCTGCAGGCGAGCGTCCTTCTGCTCGAGCCACGAGGAATAGTTGCCTTCGAAGGGAATGCCCTGGCCACGGTCCAGCTCGAGAATCCAGCCGGCGACGTTGTCGAGGAAGTAGCGGTCGTGGGTGATGGCGACCACGGTACCGGAGTAGTCGTGCAGGAAGCGTTCCAGCCAGGCGACGGATTCGGCGTCCAGGTGGTTGGTCGGCTCGTCCAGCAGCAGCATGTCCGGGCTCGAGAGCAGCAGGCGGCACAGTGCGACACGGCGGCGCTCACCACCGGACAGCACGCCGACATTGGCATCCCACGGCGGCAGGCGCAGTGCTTCGGCGGCCACTTCCAGCTTGCGCTCGAGGTTGTGGGCGTCAGAGGCCTGGATCAGGTCTTCCAGCTTGGCCTGACGCGCGGCGAGGGCGTCGAAATCGGCGTCCGGCTCGGCGTAGGCGGCATAGACTTCATCAAGTTCGGTCTGGGCGTTCTTGATGTGGGCCAGGGATTCTTCCACGCACTCGCGCACGTTCTTGGAATCATCCAGTTCCGGCTCCTGGGGAAGGTAGCCGACATTCAGACCCGGCATGGGACGTGCTTCGCCGTTGTAGTCCTGATCGACGCCGGCCATGATGCGCAGCAGCGAGGACTTGCCCGAGCCGTTGAGACCGAGCACACCGATCTTGGCACCCGGGAAGAAGGACAGCGAGATGTCCTTGAGAATCTCGCGCTTCGGGGGAACGACCTTGCCCACCCGGTTCATGGTATAGACGTATTGCGCCATGGAATCCCAATTTGGTTGGAGAATGGAATGACGCGCAGATGATAGTGCCCGGCGTCACGCTTGGCCAGCCGGGCAGCCTGTGCCAGGCGAGCGCGGCGACTCACTGCATGACATTCCCTGTCCTGACGTCGACCCCTTCCATGGCCTGTCCGTTCCCTGGTATCCCTTCCCCTGCACGCCGCTGGTGGCGAGCTTACTCCTCTTCGCCCCAGTCGCTGGCGTCGATCAGATCATCGTCGTCGGCTTCATCGTCCCAGCCTTCGCGGATGGAGCGAGCCAGGGCGCGCTCCTCGAGCAGGGCTTCAAGACGTTGGCGGGAGTCATTGCGTTGTGGCTTGGCAGGTGCGCTGGAGGACGACAGCTCGAAGTCCACATCGGTGGGGCTGTCTTCGGCGAGTGCCGTGGCATCGATATCATCGAGGAATTGTTCACGGGCCATGGGCGGACCTCACGATCTTGGAACGACCTACCCGATATCCAGCGCCTGGACTGGCCTGTGATACCGGGCACCGCCAGCGGCGATGCGCCGAAGGCTCTCTGGCTATATACCGCCCGTTGACGAGGATGACAAGCCTTTCGCTCAGCCTGTCAGAGCTTTCGCCAATTGCCAAAGGCGAGAGGCCCACAACGACAACGCCCACCGGTGGGGTGGGCGTTGATGGTGCCATGCGGCACCTGATCTTCAGTGACTGCTCTTCAGTGACCGTTCTTCACTCAGCGGCCTTGAGCGTCCGGCGCTCAGTTGGACTCGCTGGGGTGCTCCGCGCGCAGGCGTTCCAGCTCTTCCTTGGCGGTCATCAGGCCGGTGACATCCTTCTGGACGCCAACGAAATACTGCAGGTTGTCATGCTCATCGAAGACCGGTGTCATGGAAAGTTCATTCCAGAACAGGCTGCCATCCTTGCGATAGTTGCGCAGTATCTCGCGGCACGGGCGCTTGTCGCGCAGCGCGGCACGAATGTTGTCCAGCTGCGGCTGATCGCGGTCATCATTTTGCAGGAAGCGGCAATCGCGGTAGAGAATCTCGTCGGCGCTGTAACCGGTGAGGCGCTCGAAGCCCTGATTCACGTAGATCAGGATGTTCTCATCGCCTTCCTGTTCCGCCACCACGATGCCATCGTCCGAGGCATTCACGACTCTCTCGAGCAGCTCGGGGCTGATCATGTGGGGTCTTTTCATCTGACTCTGATCCTTGCGGCTTAAGAACCCGGCCCTGAAGACCGAGCCCGAGAGTACGGGTATAGGGTGCCTGTCCGTGTGCCCGGACATTCCAGCACCATGATCGGTTTCACTATGGCGGGGAGACGCGGCTTATGCAATCGCAGCCGCTAATGTGACAGGGCCCGACATCGTTGTCAGGCCCTGTCAGCGTGAGAGTCGATCAGATAGATAAGGGGGAGAGAGGGGTACAGGGGTAAAAGGGGAGCCGTCACGCCCGCCCCGGATGTTCAGTCGTCCTCCACCTCCGGCAGGCGCTGTGCGCAGAGCGCGGCACAGGCCGCGACGACCGCCAGGATCATCAGCAACCATTCACTGCCCAGCCACTGGGCGAGCCCGCCGATCAACAACCCCAGTACCAGCATCAGCACGCCGGTCAGGGTGTTGGAGAGTGCGACGTAGAGGGCGCGGTTGTCAGAGGTGGCGAGATCGACCACGTAGGTCTTGCGTCCCAGGCGGATACCGGCGTGGGCGATCACCAGCAGCCCGTAGACCAGCGCGTAGCTCCAGATGTTGTCGGCCAGCGCCTGTGGCCACCAGGCCATGCTGCCGGCCAGGGCGCAGCAGACGGCAGCGCCGGCCCCTGCGTTGCGCATCACGCGGCGACTGGAGGTGTCGGCCAGCCTGCCCCAGATGGGGCTGGCCAGCATGCCGGCCAGTCCTGATACCACCACCAGCACGCCCAGTCCGCCCAGGCTTTCACCGCTCTGCTGCTGGCCGAGCAAGGCGATATACGGCAGTGCCAGCGCGCTTGAGAGCAGCAGGGCGCGTGCCAGATTGAAGTTGCGGAAGGCGGCGTCATGCTTGAGCTGGATGACCCCGTCGCGCACCGTTTCCCAGGCATTGGCGCCGCCGCTGGTGGCACCGCTGTCCTCGTGGATCATGGCGGCGCACAGGGCATTGAGTGTCCAGCCCAGCGCCGCGATGGCCATCAGTATCGCCAGCACCTGCTGACCGGGCTGCTCGCCCAGCAGCATCAAGGCGACGCCGGCCAGCAGGGTCATCGCCCCCGCCACACTGCCACTCCAGCCCATCAGGCGCCCACGGCGCTTCTTGGCGATGGTCTTGCCCAGCACATCCTTGGTGGCGATGGAGGCCACCCCGCGCCCGAGCGACAGCAGGATCAACAGGATCAGTACCAGGCTGCCCGCGAGGGTGCCATCGAGTCCGTGACGCGTGGCGAAGTTGCCCTCGGCAAGCAGGCTGATCATCACCAGCCCCAGTGCCATCAGTGCCTGGATGGAGGCCCCGGCGACCCACACCCACTTGCGTTGCGGCAGTGGACGAATGAAGCCTGCCACCAGCAGCTGAGGCAGCAGGGCGCCCGCCTCGCGAATCGGCACCAGCAGCCCCACCATCCACACCGGCGCCCCGATCAACCCCAATAGCCACGGCAGCACCAGCCGCGCACTGGCCATCTCGTCGGCCAGCTTGGTGCCCAGCGAGGCCAGCAGGTGACGCCAGAAATTGCCGGGTTGCTGGTGGCAGGCATCCTCGGAGATGTCCTTGCACATGCGCGAATCTTCATCGCCGGTCATGCGCTCGAAGAAGCGACTCTGACCGCTGCCCGACGGCCTCTCGTGGGCTTTGTCTGCAGACTCCCGCTCAGTCTCGCGGTCTTGAGCGTCTGACGGTGAGGAGGCCTCGGTAGAGGAAGACAGGGGTGACATGTGGCCAGGGCTCCGCTATCGGCGTCATATACGGGAAGTCGTGATGCAGATCACGCCCGTGCCGCCGGTTGAAGAAGGATCGATCGCAGTGCGACGTCACTGAAGGAATGACTGCGCCGAGTATAGTTTATGTACAGTTTGTGTGTAGGTTTTTGGTGTTGACCATTGTGCGACAGTGCAGTGAAGTGATCATTACATCATTGATTGGAGTAGGCACCACCATGGATCAGGCATCCACGCTGAAAGTCCGGATTCACTACTGCACCGGCTGCAACTGGCTGTTGCGAGCGGCCTGGTATGCACAGGAACTGCTGTCCACCTTCGGAGAAGACCTCGGTGAGGTGGCCTTGGCGCCGAGTCACGGCGGCCATTTCGAGGTGCTGTGCCAGGCCACTCCAGATTCTGAGTGGCTGGTACTGTGGGAGCGCAAGCGCGACGGCGGCTTCCCCGACAGTCGTGACCTCAAGCAGCGCGTGCGTGATGTGCTCGATCCTGAGCGCGATCTGGGCCATATCGACCGCGCCAGTCGTGAGCAGGGCTCGTAAGCAGCGCTTGCAAGCAGCTCCGCTACGCCATGGGTTCGTTCACCACCACTTCTTGCGCTTGAGCAGCCACATCTGCATCGCCACCACGCCCAGCGTGATGCCGACGAAGGCAGCGAAGCCCCACTGGCTGTCGCTGCCCGGTATGCCGCCGACGTTGACCCCCAGCAGGCCGGTGAGAAAGCCCAGCGGCAGGAAGACGGCGGTGATGACCGACAGCAGATACATGCGCTGGTTGAGCTGCTCGTTGTGCTCGCTCATGCGCTGTTCATGGATGATCAGCGCGCGCTCCTGCATGGCCTGGAAATCCTCCACGTAGCGCGACAGCTGGTTGGCGATCTCGCGCAGGTCCAGACGCGCCTGTTCATCGATCCACAACGGCCCCTGGGAGAGTTGTGCCAGACAGTCGCGCTGCGGCCCCATGAAGCGTCGCAGGGTGATCAGGGGGCGCCGCAGGCGGGTAATGTCATCGGGGTCGATCTCGACATCATTGAGCTGGTCTTCCTCGATGATGGCGAGCTGCTCATCGAGGCGATGGCTGAGCTCCGCCACGCGATCGACCAGCGCATCGCTGAGCATCGCCAGCAGCCAGGAGATGTTTTCCGCGCCCTGGCCGGCTTCCAGTTGCTCTCGCACCTGAGTGATCGACTGGAACGGCCGGCGGCGCAGGGTGATCAGGCGCGTCGGGCTCATCCACAGGCGCAGTGACAGCAGGTCCTCCGGCGCGGCGCCGGGATTGAGGTTGATGCCGCGCAGCGTGGTGACCATGCCGCCGCCGAAGCGCGCCACGCGCGGGCGGGTGTCCAGCTCGGTCAGGGCCTCGATGCTCGGCTCATCCAGCTGGGCAAGGTCGTCCAGGTAATCATTGACGTCGCCGCGGGTGTAATCGAGGTGCATCCAGATCAGCGCTTCGGGGTCCTGCCATTGCTCGCGCAGGCTGTCGTCATCGAGCAGGCTGGCGCCGCCCTTGCCATCCAGGCGATAGGCGCTGACCAGTGCCGTGGTCGGGGCATCTCCCGCAGGGGGCACAGGTGTCGGCGCGGCTTGCGGATCGGTGGCATCAGTCATTCACGAAATTCCTTTTTGGTGGCGCGGCTTGCAGCAGCGGGCAGGGCACGCGATGCTCGAATGTCAGGCCGTGGGCATTGTCGCTGCCATCGCCATGACACTCATCGCCAGGAAGGCGATACCCGAAATGCGAGGAAGGATGCCATGAGTCAGGATAGGGAAGCCATGCTCTACGGTCTGGGCGCCGTGGCCCTGTGGTCGACGGTGGCGACCGCCTTCAAGCTGGCGCTTGAGCAGATGTCGCCGCTGGAGCTGGTATGGCTGGCGGCACTGGTGTCGTGGCTGTTGATCGGCGTGCTGATGTGGCGTCAGGGCAAGCTGCGCGAAGCGCTCACCACCGGCTGGCGGGGCGGCTGGCGTACGGCACTCTGGGCCGGACTGATGAATCCGGTCGGCTACTATCTGGTGCTGTTCGGCGCCTACGCGCGGCTGCCGGGCCAGGAGGCGATGGCGCTCAATTACACCTGGGCGCTGGCGATGGCCTTTCTCGCCGTGCCGATCCTCGCGCAGCGTCTGACGCGCATCGATGTCGCGGCGGGGCTGATCGCCTACGCCGGTGTGTGGACCATCGCCACGCGTGGCGAGATATTCAATGTCGCCTTCGCCGACCCGCTGGGCGTCGGGCTGGCGCTGGGCTCGACCCTGCTGTGGGCGCTCTACTGGTTGCTGAATGCACGTGACCCGCGCGCGCCGCTGGTCGCCCAGTGGCAGAATTTCAGCATCGCCTTGCCGGTGCTGACGCTGCTGGTGGCCTTCGGGCCGGGCTTTGGCAACTTCATCGGCGCCAGCGCCAACCCCCAGGCGCTGACGGCGGGCATCTATGTCGGCCTGTGCGAGATGGGTATCGCCTTCGTGCTCTGGCAGCTGGCGGTGCACAAGGTGTCGCGCACCGCCAAGGTCTCCAACCTGATCTTCCTGTCGCCGCCCATCTCATTGACGCTGCTGCACTTCATCGTCGGCGAGCCGATATTGACCTCGACGCTGGCGGGGCTGGTGCTGATTCTGGCCGGACTCGGCCTGCAGCAGCTGCAGAAGGCACCGGCGGAGCTGTCACAATCGACCTGAGCGAGCCGCGCCGTCGGCGCACAGCCCGCGACTCGATCGTCAGTCGTCGGGCAGGATGAGGCGATCGGCATCCACCACGATCAGCGGGTCCGGGGTGCCGATCATCTTCTTGTCCTTGCCGGGGTAGTCGAGCTGACTGAGCACATGGCGCAGCGCGCCGATACGGGCCCGGCGCTTGTCGTCGGAGCGGATCAGCGTCCAGGGCGCATGATCGCTGTGCGTGCGCGCGAACATCGCCTCGGCGGCATCGGTGTACTCATCCCATTTCTTCTGCGCCACGGCGTCCATCGGTGACAGCTTCCAGTGGGTCAGCGGGTCGGCGGCGCGCTTGGCGAAGCGGATCGATTGCTCCTCGCGGGACACCGAGAAGTACAGCTTGACCAGGTGCAGGCCATCCTCGACCCACAGGCGCTCCTGCTGGGGCACCTGCACCAGAAAGCGTTCGACTTCCTCCGGGGTGGCGAAGCCCATCACCGCCTCGACCCCCGCGCGGTTGTACCAGCTGCGATCGAACAGCACGATTTCGCCACTGGTGGGAAAGCGCGAGACATAGCGCTGGAAATACCACTGACCCTTTTCCGTCTCGTTGGGCTTGTCGAGAGCGACGATGCGCGCGAAACGCGGATTGAGATACTCCATGAAGCGCTTGATGGTGCCGCCCTTGCCGGCGGCGTCACGCCCCTCGAACACGATGGCCAGGCGTCCGCCACTGTCGCGCAGCCAATGCTGCACCTTGAGCAGCTCGATCTGCAGCGCGCGCTTCTCGGCCTCATAGACCTTGCGCTTGAGGCGCTCGTCGTAGGGGTAGGCGTCACTGGAAACCGGCCCCAGCGTCATGCGCGGGGCATCGCCAGTGGCGTGCTTCTTGCTGGCCTTGCCCTTGGCGTCCTTGCCCTTGGCATCCCTGGCCTTCGAATGCGCCTTGCCGGCATCCGCCTTCCTGTTGTTGGATTTACTCATGGCAGTACTCCCTGTGAGGATGGGGCCTGGCCCCGACGACCGACGACCCGGGCTGATGACGTCAGCGCTGCAAGGCCTCATGGCCCAGATGGCCTGCCTGACAGGCACTGATCAGGCAGGCGCGGATTGTCATCTCGCGGCAAGGTAGGCGCATGCAAGCTGTCGTGATATGCGCCGCGCCTGATATTGATCACTCCGCTGATGCCGTGTGTTGCGCCAGCGGCGCGAGTGTCGGCCAGATGGTGTCGAGCAGCTGCGGTTGCGCCTTGGCGGTGGGGTGAATGCGGTCCTGCTGCATCAGCTTCTCGCTGGCCGGGGCCGTGGCGATGCCCTCGAGGATGAAGGGTACCAGCGGCACGGAATATTCGTCGGCCAGGTCCCGGTAGACCTGCCGGAAGGCATCGGTGTAGGCCGGGCCGTAATTGGGCGGAATCTCGATGCCGAGCAGCACGGGCTGGGCATCGGCGTCCTCCACGGCCTCGATCATGCTGGCCAGATTGGCCTGCATGCGGGCGGGGGGCAGGCCACGCAGGCCGTCGTTGCCGCCCAGTTCGATCATCACCAGTGAAGGGTCGTGTCGCGCGAGCAGGGCCGGCAGACGGTTGAGGCCGCCTTCAGTCGTGTCGCCGCTGATGCTGGCATTGATGACCTCCGGCGCATCGCTGCCCAGGCTGTCCTCGAGGCGCTCGTCGAGCAGCGTGACCCAGCCCTGGCTGCTGTCGATGCCGTAACCGGCCGAGATGGAGTCACCGACCACCAGCCACGGGGCCGGCGCATCGGCCAGCGCCACCTGAGGCGTCAGCACGGCCACGAGGCTCAGTGCCGTACTGGCGAGGGCATTGCGCAGCCGCTTGAGTCCCTGCGTGCCGGGGGCTTTGCCACCGCTCGCCAGGCACTGGGTGTCACGGCGATTCACTAGCCATTTCTGCATTCATCATCTCCATCATCTGCACACTATTCATACCCGTTTCGGGGTCTGGAGTTCGTGCCCACCCCGTTCTCTACCATAAGCGAGCAGACACGATGTCACATAACGCCTCCATTAACGACGTGACCCCTGCGTCGGATCAAACCTCGTCAGACGCGCAGGCCAGCGCAACGCCTGCGCCGGTGCTGGAAGTGAGCGGGCTGGCGCAGCGGGTGACCAGTGGCGAAGGGCGCCTGACCATCCTCGAAGACCTGGAGCTTGCCGTGCAGGCCGGTGAGAGCGTCGCCATCATTGGGGCCAGCGGTTCCGGCAAGTCGACGCTGCTGGGCCTGCTGGCGGGGCTGGACAGCCCGAGCGAGGGCGATATTCGCCTGTTCGGAAGCTCGCTTGCAGGGCTTGATGAGGATGGCCGTGCGGCGCTGCGCGCGGGACAGGTCGGCTTCGTGTTCCAGAACTTCCAGCTGCTGCCGACGCTGACGGCGCTGGAGAACGTGCTGATGCCGCTGGAGCTGGCCCCGCAGGGCGATATCGAGGCGCAGGCACGTGACTGGCTGGCGCGGGTCGGACTGGGAGAGCGACTCGATCACCTGCCGCGTCACCTGTCCGGCGGCGAGCAGCAGCGCGTGGCCATCGCGCGCGCCTTCGTCGCGGGGCCGGGGCTGGTGTTCGCCGATGAGCCGACCGGCAATCTGGATACCGCCACCGGCGAGCGCATCGCGGAGCTGCTGTTCACCCTCAACCGCGAGCGGGGCACCACGCTGATTCTGGTCACCCATGATCTGACGCTGGCCAGGCGCTGTGATCGCTGCCTGAATCTCGAGGCCGGCAAGCTGGTGGAGTGGAAGGATGAGGCGAGTGCGCCGGCCGTGGCGACGCCACAAGGAGGCGACGATGTCTGAGTCCCGGGTGTCTGACCGCGCGGCGACATCTTCCGCCAACGCGCAGCGCCCGCGTGGGGCGCGCCTGCCGCTGGCGCTGCGTGGCCTGCTGCGTGACCTGCGCGCCAGTGATGTGCGTGCGCTCTTTCTGGCGTTGATGCTGGCGGTCGCCGCGACCACCATGATCGGCTTCTTCCTGGATCGTCTCGACCGTGGCCTCAATCGCCAGGCGAGCCAGCTGCTCGGCGGGGACCTGGTGCTGGAGTCCAGCAACCCGCTCGACCCGCGCTTCGCCGAGGCCTTCCGCGCGGCGGGGCTTGAGATGTCGCCGCAGCTGGGCATGGTCTCGATGGCCTCGCACGGCGACAGCTTCGTGCTCTCGAGTCTCAAGGCGGTGTCACCGGGCTATCCGCTCGCCGGGCGGGTGGAACTGGAGTCGGATGCCTCGGGCGAGGATGCTCAGGCGCCAGGCGCCAGTTCACGCGCGGAGATTCCGCCACCGGGCGAGGCCTGGATCGTGCCACGTCTGGCCATGGCGCTGTCGGCCGAGGTCGGCGATACCCTGACGGTCGGGCGCAAGCAGCTGACCATCAGTGGCCTGATCACGCGTGAGCCTGATCAGCAGGGCGGCTTTTCCGAGTTCAGTCCGCGCCTGATGTTCAACATACAGGATCTCGACGCCACCGGTCTGATCCAGCCCGGCTCGCGGATGGAATATCGCCTGCTGGCGGCGGGCGATCCGGCGGCGGTGCAGCAGGCACGTGATGCCATCGCGCCGCTGCTGGCGAGTGCCGACAACGCCGAGGTGCGGCTCAAGGACGTGCGCGAAGACCGCCCGCGCCTGGGGCGCTCACTGGAGCGTGCCGACAAGTACCTGAGTCTGGCCGGGCTGGTGGCGGTGCTGCTGGCCGGGGTCGCGGTGGCGATGTCGACGCGCCGCTATGTGGAGCGTCATCTGGATAGCGCCGCGCTGTGGCGCTGCTTCGGTGCCTCTCAGCGTCAACTGTCACGGTTGTTCGCGGCCCAGCTTGGCTGGTTGGCCCTGTTGGCGAGTACCGGGGGTGCAGTGCTGGGCCTGTTGGGGCAGATGGGGCTGGTGGCGCTGCTGGAGCGCTTCCTGCCGCTGGAGCTGCCCGCACCGGGGCCGCTGCCGCTGGCGTTGGGGATTCTGACGGCGCTGGCGGTGCTGGTCGGCTTTGCCGGCCCGATGCTGCTGCGTCTGCGTCAGGTCAGTGCGCTCAAGGTGCTGCGGCGTGAGCTGGCCCCGCTGCCTGCCTCGGCGTGGGTGGTGGTGGCGATCGCCAGTCTGGTGTTCGGCGCCCTGATGTGGCTCTACTCGGGCGATCTCATGCTGGCGGCCGGCCTGCTGGTCGGTGGCATCATCGCGCTGGGGCTGCTGATGGTGGCGGGGCAGCTGCTGCTGTCGCTGATGCTCAAGGTGGTGGCGCGCATGCGCGGTCAGGGCGGCTGGAGCCGGCCGATTCGCCTCGCCGGCGGCATGCTGGCCAGGCGGCGCGGTGCCAGCCTCGGTCAGCTGGTCGCCTTTGCCGTGACCTTCGCGGCGATGGCGTTGATCGCGCTGGTACGCGGTGATCTCATCACCCGCTGGCAGGCGCAGATTCCGACCAATGCGCCCAATCACTTCGCGATCAATATCCAGCCCGGAGAGCAGCAGGCCTTCGGCGAGCAGCTGACCGCGATGGTGGATGAGCAGGCCGGCGACAGCCAGAGCGAGCTCTACCCGATGGTGCGTGGACGTATCACGGCGCTCAAGGGTGAGTCCCTGCTGGGACGCACCCAGCAGCGTCTGCAGGCAGCCCAGTCGGATCAGCCGGCGGCAGGCGGCATGCAGGAAGGGCGTAGTGACGAGGGGGATGGCGAGCAGCAGGGCGTCCCGCAGCGTGAGCTTAACCTGACCTGGCATCGTGACCTGCCGGACCACAACCGCCTGTCGGCGGGCGAGTGGGCGCCGATCAGTGACTTCGCCGATGCAGACAGCGAGACGCGCAGTCGCCTCGCCGCCACGCAGGGCGTGCCGGTGTCGATGGAGGAGGAGCTTGCCGAGCGCATGGGGCTGGTCATCGGTGACAGCCTGTCGTTCACCATCGGCAGCGAGACCGTCAAGGCGCAGGTGGTCAATCTGCGCCATGTCGACTGGGACAGCTTCCTGCCCAACTTCTACGTCATCTTCCCGCCCGGTGCGCTCGAGAGCTTCGCCCACAGCTACATGACGGCGTTTCATCTCGAAGACGAGCGCAAGCTGGCGCCGCTGGTGCGCGACTACCCCAGCGTATCGTTGATCAATATCGACGCCATCCTGACCCGCGTGCAGGAGCTGATCGCCCAGGTGTCGCGCGCGGTGGAGCTGATTCTGGGGCTGGTGCTGCTGGCGGGCGCCAGCGTGCTCTACGCGGCGCTGGTAGCCAGTCGTCCGGCACGTGAGCACGAAGGCGCGCTGTACAAGGTGTTCGGCGCCGGTCAGGGGCTGCTGGCACGCCTGCAGGCCGCTGAGTTCGTGCTGCTCGGCCTGCTCAGTGGGCTGCTGGCGGCGATGCTCGCCGAAGGCGCGGCGGTCGGACTCTATTCCGGCTGGCTGGGACTGCCGGTGGTGCTGCATCCGTGGCTGTGGGTGCTGCTGCCGCTGGCGGGCGGCGTGTTGATCGGCGGGCTGGGCTTCTGGCTGTCACGAGAAGTAAGGCGTCAGCCGCCGATGGCGGGGCTGCGCGCCCTGCAGTGAGCGCCATCAGGCCTCGTCATCGCAGCGCCGGATGATGGCACCTTACGATCTCAACCTGCGGCCTCATGATCGTTGTCTCGGTCATGGGGCCGTCTTGCGTTAACAATGATGCTGATTCATGTGAATCGGACCGCTGGCTGAGGTATCATGCTGGTCCTGATCTTACCCCCAGATGGCGAGCCGGCCGCGCCGGAATTCGCTGTCGTCATCACCCTTCAGGCGAGGACACCCGATGTTCACCCGTGACATGCAGATTGCCGGTTTTGATGATGCGCTCCTGAGCGCCATGGACGACGAAGTCGTTCGCCAGGAAGCTCACATCGAGCTGATCGCCTCCGAGAACTACGCCAGCCCCCGCGTCATCCAGGCGCAAGGCTCCCAGCTGACCAACAAGTACGCGGAAGGCTACCCGGGCAAGCGTTACTACGGCGGTTGCGAGTTCGTCGACAAGGTCGAGCAGCTGGCCATCGATCGTGCCTGCGAACTGTTCGGTGCTACCTACGCCAACGTTCAGCCGCACGCCGGTTCCCAGGCCAACAGTGCCGTCTTCCAGGCGCTGGTCTCGCCGGGCGACACCATTCTGGGCATGAGCCTGGACGCGGGTGGCCACCTGACTCACGGTGCACGTCCGAACTTCTCCGGCAAGCACTACAACGCCGTGCAGTACGGTCTGGGCGAGAACGGCCTGATCGACTACGCCGAAGTCGCGCGTCTGGCGCGTGAGCACAAGCCGAAGATGATCATCGCCGGCTTCTCCGCCTACTCCCAGATCATCGACTGGGCCGAGTTCCGCAAGATCGCCGACGAAGTGGGTGCCTACCTGCTGGTCGACATGGCCCACGTGGCCGGTCTGGTCGCCGCTGGCGTCTACCCGAGCCCGCTGCCCCATGCCCACGTCGTCACCACCACCACGCACAAGACCCTGCGCGGTCCGCGTGGCGGCCTGATCCTGTCCGCCGAAGGCAATGCCGACATCGAGAAGAAGCTGAACTCCGCTGTCTTCCCGGGCGGCCAGGGCGGCCCGCTGATGCACGTCATCGCGGCCAAGGCAGTGTGCTTCAAGGAAGCGATGGACCCGGCCTTCACCACTTACCAGAAGCAAGTGGTCAAGAACGCCAAGGCGATGGCGTCCGTGTTCCTGGAGCGCGGCTTCGAAGTCGTCTCCGGCGGCACCGAAGACCACCTGTTCCTGCTGTCTCTGGTCAAGCAGGGTCTGACCGGCAAGGACGCTGACGCTGCGCTGGGCCGTGCCCACATCACCGTCAACAAGAACGCCGTACCGGGTGACCCGCAATCGCCGTTCGTCACCTCCGGTCTGCGTATCGGTACCCCGGCCGTCACCACGCGTGGCTTCCAGGAGCAGGAGTGTCTGGAACTGGCCGGCTGGATCTGCGATATCCTCGATGCGATGGTCGCTGGCGATTCCGCCGCTGCCGAAGCCGAGGTGCAGGCCAAGGTCTCCGCCGTCTGTGCACGTCTGCCGGTCTACGCCTGAGGCGTGACGAGGTGCCAGCCCGGCTGGCCCTCACCGTAGCAGTGCTGACAGTGCGTAACGCTGTCATGCACCAGACAAGAAACGCCTGTCGCGCAAGCGGCAGGCGTTTTTTTGTGCCCGCACCACGGCCAGACGAGGCCGAGTGGCGTGATGCACAGCGGGGTGGGAGAGTGGTCAACCAGCGCTCAGAAAGATCAGCCTGTGCCTGGGAGCGGACGCGCTACGCTATTCTCGATGCCGGACACACTCTGCTCATCTTCGTGCAAGGAGGCTCTCATGGCCGTCATGCAGCACCATGCCTTTCTGATCCTGGTCGAGAACAGCGGCAATACCTCACTGAGCAGTCAGGGCAGCGGCGAGGTCCGCATTTCCGTCGCCACGCTGGGGACGCTGAGGGCCGCCGAGCGGCTTGTCAGTGAGCTGGTCGCCCAGGGCGTCAGCCAGATCGAGCTGTCGGCCAGTTTCGGCGCGGCAGGCGAGGCAGCGCTGAGAACGGTGGTCGCGGACAGCGGTGCCGAGCGTACGGTGTCGATCGGCCGCGTGCGATTCACGGCCTGACGCCAGCACACGGGGAAATTGCCAGTACCTGAATAGCCCTTTCGCAACAGGGAGTTGCGTAAAGGTGTGACCAAAGTCGGGTCTCACCCTTGGTCTAGGGTGTCTTGTTGGCATGTCTGACATGGGCTATTCCTTGACGGACAAGAGCGCGCCGCGATGCATCCCATGAAGGATGTGCGCGAGCAACAAATGACGCGCCACGCCATCAAGGAACGTTCGATCATGACCACGCCTCCCACGAGTGCCGCTGGCGGCAGCCCGCGCACCAATGCCTCTTCTGGAACGTCTGCCTCAGCTGGAGACACCTCGACCGCGCGTGTCGATGTCGCCGAATGGCTGGCGCAGGCCATCTTCGAGAATCGCTACCCGCCGGGCAGCCTGATTCCTCGTGAGCTGGACCTGTGCGATCAGCACGCCCAGAGCCGCGCCACCGTGCGCACCGCGATCCAGAGCCTGGTCAATGCCGGGATTCTCACCCGTACCACCGGCCAGGGCACCCGCGTCAATCCGCTCAGCGAGTGGCATCTGCTCGATCCGCGCGTGACCGGCTGGATGACGCGCTACGCGATGCCGCATCCGCAGCTGGCACGGGACATCTACGCCTTCCGTATCTCCATCGAACCCTTCGTCGCCGCCCTGGCGGCCACCGAGGCCACCGCCCAGGACCTGTCCGCCATCGAGCAGGCCTACGACGGCATGGCCGCGGCGGTGCATGGCGGCAGCGCCATGGAGGAGTTTGACCGCGCCGATATCGCCTTCCACGACGCCATCTTCGCCGCGACCCACAACGTCATCTGGGCGCAGCTTGGCCATGTGCTCAAGCCGTCGATCAGCCTGCTGGTGGCGACTTCCAATCACAATGCCTCGGAGCTGGGTGACAGCCTCGGCCGCCATCGCGCGGTGATGGAGGCGATTCGTCTGCGCCAGCCCGATGCCGCCCACGCCGCGACCCTGCATGTGCTGGACCGCACCGGCCAGGACCTCGGGCTTGCCATGCCTGCGGCCTCTGAAGGCAGCCATCCCGCCGGGCGCGCCCAGGAACCGCTGGAGCTGCTGCGCCGCTTCGGCCAGCTGCCCAGTCTGTCTGCACCGCTATCAAGCGAGTGAACGGCACCTTGCGGCGTTTCGCCACGCCGGAAAGTGTCTGCACGTCTTCCACTGACCATAGAACGTCATAACAACAAGCCAGGAGTTTCACCATGCCGCGTTCCACTATCTCGTCGCTCACCACTACCTCGCCGCTCACCACTGCCGCTCCCGCCCGTGTCACGCTCAAGGCGCTGGCCCTGTCCACCGCCGTGGCCGCCACGCTGATCGCCACACCGAGCTGGGCCGCCGAGTACGAATGGACCTTCCAGACCTCCGAGACGGCCGGGGAGCCGCAGTTCGAGGTCAAGAAGGCCTGGGCCGACAGCATCAAGACCATGTCGGATGGCCGCATCGCCATCGAGATCCTGCCGGTCAATGCCGTGGTGCAGGCCAACCAGACGCTGGACGCCGTCAGCGCCGGCATCCTGCAGGGCCATCTGACCGATCCTTCCTACTTCTCGGGCCAGAATCCGGCCTTCGGCATGCTGGGCAACCTGGTGGGCGCCTGGGGTGACCCGCTGGAATATCTCGAGTACATGCAGCACGGCGGCGGTGAGGAGCTCTACAACGAGCTGGTCGAGCCCTACGGCGTGCACCTGATCGGCGCGGGCGCCACCGGGCTTGAGTCCTTCGTCTCCAAGAAGCCGGTACGCACCGTCGATGACCTCAAGGGCCTCAAGGTGCGTGCCCCGGAAGGCATGGTCTACAACATCTTCCAGAAGGCCGGCGCGGCGCCCGTCAACCTGCCGGGCTCCGAGGTCTACACCGGTCTGGAGAAGGGCGTGATCGACGCGGCGGATTACACCGTCTTCGCCACCAATGATGACCAGGGCCTGCACAGTTTCGCCAAGTACCCGTCCTACCCGGGCTTCCACTCCTTGCCGATGGTGGCGGTATCGATGAACAAGGGCATCTGGGACGGCCTGCCGGCGGATCTCAAGGCGATCATGGAGACCGCTACCGACGCGATGGCCTACGACATGGTCTTCACCCTCAAGGCGCGTGACATCAAGGCGGTGAGCGCGGCGCGTGCCAATCCGGATATCGAGGTGATCGACATGGCACCGGAAGAGCGCGCCAAGTTCCGTCGCATCGCGCAGCAGGAGTGGAAGGTGTGGGCCGAGAAGAATGAGCTGACCGGCAAGGTCTACGAGTCCGTGGTCAGCTTCCTGACCGACCGCAACCTGATGTGAGCCCGCTGGCGCGCGGGATGGGCGCCAGTCGCCGTGTGGCAAGAGGCATCAGCTAACCACGCTTTTGGCGACACGATCGCAGAACGATAACGACGCAGGAGATCAAGGTCGGCGTGCTCACTGGGCGCGCCGATTCTCCTTGAGGCAGCGAGTCAGCAAGGAATTCGATATGGCAGAACATGATGTGGCGTCGCCGGGGCTACCCGAGGCGTCGGATGACCACGACCCGAATCTGGGCACGCGGACGCCGCTGGACCGCCTGGTGGGCAAGGGCACGCGCGCCGCGGCGTGGCTGGTATTGCTGGCGATGGCGATCAGCGTATTCGAAGTGGTGATGCGCTACGGCCTCGATTCGCCGACCTCCTGGGTGCACGAGACGGTGATCTTCCTGGTCGCGACCAGCTTCGCGCTGGGCGGCCCGGCGGCCCTGGCCAACAATCGCCATATTCGCGTGCGTGTGCTCTACGACCTGGTCGGCACGCGCTTTCGCTACGTGCTGGACTGCTTCAATGACGTGATGACGTTCGTCTTCTGTCTGGCGATGAGCTATGCGGGCTGGGTGATGTTCTGGCGTGCCTCGCACAGTCCGCTGGGCGAGTGGCAGCTGGAGCGATCCGGCACCTCATGGAATCCGCCGTTTCCGGCGCTGACCAAGGGCGTGATCCTGTTCGCGCTGGCGGTGATGACCCTGCAGGCGCTGTGGCATCTCTACCAGACCTTCTTCTCGCCCCGTCCACCCGAGGGCGGCAGTGAAGGAAGTGGCGCATCCGACGCCGCAGTTGACCACAAGGAGTCGCGCTGATGGATATCGCAACGGCTACGATGCTGCTGGTCGGCGGCATCTTCGCGCTGCTGGTCACCGGCCTGCCGCTGGCCTTCGTCACCGGCCTGGTCGCGCTGGCCTACACCTTCGGCTGGTTCGGCCCGATGGCGCTGCCGCTGGTCACCAGTCGTGTCTATGGCTTCGTCACCGAGTATTCGCTGGTGGCGGTGCCGATGTTCGTGTTGATGGCTTCGCTGCTCGATCGCTCGGGGATCGCCAAGGATCTGTTCAATGCCATGCGCGTGATGGCAGGGCGACTGCCCGGCGGCGTGGCGATCCAGACCATCGTGGTGGCGTTCTTCCTCGCCGCGATGTCCGGCATCATCGGCGGCGAGATCGTGCTGCTGGGGATTCTGGCGCTGCCGCAGATGCTCAGGCTCGGCTATGACAAGCACATCGCCATCGGTGTGGTGTGTGCCGGTGGCTCGCTGGGCACCATGATGCCGCCCTCCATCGTGCTGATCATCTATGGCCTGATCGCCAACCAGTCGATCGCGGACCTGTTCACCGCGGCGATCACCCCGGCCATCGTGCTGATGGCAAGCTACATCATCTACGTGCTGATCCGCTGTCTGCGCAACCCTTCGCTGGGGCCGGTGATGCCCGAGGAGGAGCGCCGTGCCAGCTTCCAGAGCAAGCGTGAGCTGCTCAAGGCCATCGGCGTGCCGGCGGTCATCGCGGGGCTGGTGCTGGGCTCCATCTACGGTGGCGTGGCCTCGGTGACCGAAGCCGCGGCGATGGGCAGCTTCGGCGTCCTGGTGGCGGTGATGCTGCGCGGCGAGTTCTCCATCACCCTGATGCAGCGTGCGCTGTCCCAGACCATGAACACCTGCGGCATGATCATCTGGATCGGTATCGGCGCGGCGGCGCTGGTCGGGGTCTACAACCTGATGGGCGGCAACCGCTTCGTGTCGAGCATGATTCTCGGCCTGGATATCCCGCCGCTGGCGATCATCATGGTGATGATGGCGATCCTGCTGTTGCTGGGGCTGTTCCTCGACTGGATCGGCATCGCGATGCTGACCCTGCCGATCTTCGTGCCGATCATCGTTCAGCTCGGCTACGACCCGGTATGGTTCGGTGTGCTGTTCGCGGTCAACATGCAGGTGTCCTTCCTGTCGCCACCCTTCGGGCCTGCCGCCTTCTATCTGAAAGGCGTGGCACCGGAAGGCATCAGCCTCAAGGATATCTTCGTCTCGCTGCTGCCGTTCATCGCCATCCAGCTGTGCGTGCTGGCGATGTTGCTGCTGTGGCCGCAACTGTCGCTGTGGCTGGTCTAGGCTCTACAGACGTTGCCCGCTTGCCCAAGACTCGACGCCCTCGCAGATGCGAGGGCGTCGTCGTTGGTGATGACAGATTTGCGCCGCCATGTGGCGTCGCATCATGCAAGGCAAGCTTTGTGCTCTTTTATGGTGCAAATAGGCGGACGCACAAACACGGTCACGGTGAGAGGGGGCAGGCTGTCATGGCAGCTGCACCATCTTGGCACATTCCCTGCAATGCTCTTGCAATGCCTGTCCGGTGCCACGAGATCCTGTCGAGGTGACCCCCGACACGCTGCAGCACTTCACGAGGAGAGTTCACATGTCAGAGACTCAAGCACCGCTGTTGTTGCTGACCGATCTGGATGGCTCGCTGCTGGATCACCACGATTACTCGCCGGGCCCGGCGCGCAGCTGGCTGACCCGCCTGCGCGCGCGCGGTGCCTGGATCGTCCCCAACACCTCCAAGACGGCGGCCGAACTGGCGCCGCTGATGGACTCGCTGGGCTTGGCGGGCCAGCCGTGGATCGCCGAGAACGGCGGCGTGGTGGCGTTGCCGGCCGATTGGCTGAGCGCCTACCCGCTGGAAGAGGCCAGCGCCCCGGATGCACACGGCCTGTGTCGTATCGCGGTGGCGATGCCCCGCGACAGGATTCTCGCGGTGCTGGAGGAGCTGACCGGGGAATTCGCCTTCGAGGGCTTCGTCTCGATGTCGGTGGCGAGAATCAGCGAGCTGACGGGGCTGGGGGAGGGCGACGCGGCCCTGGCGGGACAGCGTGATGCCAGTGAACCGCTGGTGTGGCGCGACGCGCCGGAGCGTCTCGAGGACTTTCGTGCGCGTCTGGCCAGTCATGGCCTCAAGCTGACACGTGGTGGGCGCTTCCACCATGTGACCGGGGACAGCGACAAGGGCGTGGCAGCGCGCTATCTGATCGCCCGCTACCGGCTCTGCGAGCGGGTGCGCCCCTGGACGCTGGGCTTCGGCGATGGCGCCAATGACCTGCCGCTGCTGGCCGCCGTCGACAACGCTGTGCTGATCCCCGGCGTCGGTGATACCTCACAGCGTGATCGGGAGCTTGCCGACTATCCGCAACTGGCGGATGAACGCCGCTGTTTTCGCGCCAATCTCCCCGGACCGCAGGGATGGGTCGAGGGATTGCGTCACTGGCTGGCCAATGGCCAGCCGGAAGAATGGACATCCAGAGGTCTGGGCGCCTGACGCCTGCCTGATGCGTGTCTTCGGCATGACAAGGAGCTGACATGAGCGATTTTTACCAGAATGGCATCATCACCAACTTCCATAACCTGACCGATCGTCCGGTGGAAGATCTCGAAGCGGACCTGATGCGCTTCTCCCGCAAGCGACCGATGAGCCTGATTCTGCCGTCGCTGTATTCCGAGCTGGAAGGCCCGGCGCTCAAGCACATCGTCGAGGAGCTGGCCCAGGTGCCGTACCTCAGCGAGATCGTGATCGGGCTGGACCGCGCCGACCGTGACCAGTTCGAGCATGCCAAGGAGTTCTTCTCACATCTGCCGCAGCATCACCGCATCCTGTGGAACGACGGCCCGCGCCTGCGGGCACTGGATGAGGAGCTGACCGAGCATGGTCTGGCGCCGATGGAGGCCGGCAAGGGGCGCAATGTCTGGTACTGCTCAGGCTACGTGCAGGCCTCGGGCATCGCCGAGGCGGTGGCACTGCATGACTGCGATATCGTCACCTATGACCGCGGCCTGCTGGCGCGCCTGATCTACCCGGTGGCCCATCCGCAGTTCAACTACGAGTTCTGCAAGGGCTACTACTCGCGCATCGCGCAGGGCAAGCTGAACGGCCGCGTGGCGCGCCTGATGGTCACGCCGCTGATCCGTGCGCTCAAGAAGGTCTATGGCCCGCTGCCGTACCTGGATTATCTCGACAGCTATCGCTATCCGCTGTCCGGCGAATTCTCGATGCGCACCGACGTGCTGGCGGACATCCGCATTCCCAGTGACTGGGGGCTGGAGATCGGCGTGCTGTCCGAGGTCCATCGCAACTATTCCACCAAGCGCCTGTGTCAGGTGGACATCGCCGATGCCTACGATCACAAGCACCAGCCACTGTCCGAGGAAGATGCGCTGGGCGGCTTGAATCGCATGAGTCTGGACATCGCCAAGGCCATGTATCGCAAGCTGGCCACGCTGGGCGTCGAGATGCACGGTGAGACCTTCCGCACCATCAAGGCCACCTACTACCGCATCGCGCTGGACCTGATCGAGACCTACTACAACGATGCCGTCATGAATGGCCTGACGGTGGACCGCCACAGCGAGGAAGCGGCGGTGGAGCTGTTCGCCGCCAACATCATGGATGCCGGCAGCGCCTTCCTCGACAATCCGCGTGACAAGCCCTTCATCCCGAGCTGGAACCGGGTGCAGTCAGCCGTGCCGGACCTGCTCGAGCGCATGCACGAAGCGGTGGAGCTGGACAACCAGTAAGGCTCGCGGCGGGAAACAGCAAGACCAACGACAACGGGGCTGCCAGTGGCAGCCCCGTTGTCGTTGGCAGGAGGAGAAAAAGAGGGCGTCAGACAACCTCGATGGCCGGCGGGCGCACGGTTTGCTCCATCAGCCAGGCCGCCTGATAGGGACGGCGAGCCATGGTGGGGTCGTAGGCCTTGTCATGGCACAGGTGGTCGGTCAGCGCGACGCCTTGCCAGCTTTCCGGCAGCGGCAGCACGCGCGGCTGATCGGTGACATTGAGGGCGAACAGCAGGCGGCGCCCTTCATGGGTGACGCGCTCGAAGACGAAGAAATCCGGGCCGACATCGAAGACATTCTGGTCGGCATCCGGGTGGAAGCAGGGTTCGTTGCGGCGCAGTGCCATGCGGCGCTTGAGGGCGTGGAAGACCTCATGGGTCGCGGTGTTGGGGCTTGCCAGCAGCGCTTCCAGTTCATCGCGCTGCCACTTGCGGCGGTTGATGGCGCGCAGATGGCCATCGCGCTCGACGCCTTCCTGGTGGTTGGGGGTCGCGGTCAGCGAGTGGATGTACAGCCCCGGGATGCCCTGCAGGCTCAGCATCAGGGTCTGACTGGCGATGAAGCGCTCGATCTGCCACGGGTCCTGGCCGCGCCGCGTGCCCTTGAGCGCATCGAAGTAGCTGATGTTGAGCTCATAGGGGGTGTCGGCGCGCCCGGGGTTGGCGCGCATGCTGACGTAGCCACCGAAGTCATGCACCAGCCGCACCAGGGTGTCGCGCTCGTGGTCGGGCAGCAGGCCCTCAAGGGCACGAACGCCGATACCATCGTGGCTGGCGGTGAAGTTGAAGTAGCTGCAGCCGGAAGGCAATGACGGCAGGCTGGTGGCCCACTGGGTCAGGGCGCTGGCATCGCCGGAGGTCAGGGTGTGCAGCGTCAGCGGCGGCAACGTGAACTGATAGATCAGGTGCGCTTCATCGGCCTGGGCACTGCCCTCGATGGCGGTGAGGTCGTGCTGTGACAGACGATCGAGCCCGAAGTAGGACATGTTCTCGGCGTGGGGCACGTTGGTTTCGGTGATCAACAGGCTGCCCGGCGCCAGATGGTCGACGATGGCGCGCAGCAGGCGCACCACGGCGTGTGTCTCCGGCAGGTGGATGCAGGAGGTACCCTGGCGCTTCCACAGGAAGGCCACCGCATCGAGGCGGATGATGCCCGCGCCCTGCTCGAGGTAGTAAAGCAGGATGCCGATGAATTCGAGCAGCACATCGGGATTGGCGAAGTTCAGGTCGATCTGGTCATCCGAGAAGGTTGCCCAAAGATGGCGCAGGCCACGACGGGTATGCACCGGCGTGAGCAGGGCAGACGGGCGCGGGCGCACGACCTCGGAGACATCGGTGTCGGGGTCCATCTCGATGAAGTAGTCGCGGCCGGGCTGCACGCCGGCCAGATAATCGGCGAACCACAGTGACTCGCGCGAGCAGTGATTGATGACCAGGTCTGCCATCAGGTCGCGCTGCTCGCTCAGGCGCCGGATGTCCTGCCAGTCGCCGAGGACCGGATTGACCTCGCGATAGTGGATGACGCTGAAGCCATCATCGCTGCTCCATGGGAAGAAGGGCAGCACGTGGACACCGGACAGGCTGTCGTCCAGTCGGCTGGCGAGGAAGTCGTGCAGGGTCGCCAGTGGCGCCTCGCCTTCCTGCTGCAGGCTGTCGCCGTAGGTGATCAGCCACTGGTCGCGCTCGCTCCAGAGCGGCTCGCCTTCCGGTACGCGGGGGGTGAGGCGCGTGCGATGGAAATCCAGCACCGTCTCCAGGCGTCTGAGGACTTCTTCATGACGCTGTGGGTAGATCTCGGCGAGCAGGCGTGTGGCGTGCGCCTGGAAATCAGCTTGCGAGAGACGTTTGGCGAGAGAGACTATGGCGCGTGGCCTGGCGCTGCCCTCGCTCGGCGCAGGATCGGAGGCAGTGGATGTCGAGTGATCGGGAGATGACGTATCGGACATGGGCAATCCTCGTGGCAGCAAAAGCGGTCAGACTCTGCCTCGTGAGCCGCAATGGGCAGAGCGTGTCGCGGGTGATCTTCGGGAAGCCCGCCGGTGCAACCCTGCAGGGGCCGGTGGCAAGACTGGAAATCACATATCAGATGAAGTCGGCTGGCCGTCGTTTGGTGAAATCCCTGAATGGCGCATCGCTGAGCGGCGCCCGTGGGTGACGGCCTGGCGCCTTTACTCATGAGTCATGCACGCCTCGGGCCAGATTCGTCAAGCCTGCAAGACAGGACGGCCAGCCTGCATGTGCCGGCTGGCCGTCCTGTCTGGCGTCATGTGGCCTGCGGCCAGCTGACGCCACTGCGCTTCATGACATGCTTTACTTGCGCAGCACGCGATACAGAATCAGCAGAATGACGGCGCCGAGCACGGCGATGACAAAGCTGGCCAGATTGAATCCCGTCACTTCACCGAAGCCCATCAGGGTGCCGACCCAGCCACCGACCACGGCACCCAGGATGCCGATGATGCTGGTGACGATGATGCCACCCGGGTCCTTGCCGGGCACGATCACCTTGGCGATGATGCCGGCAATAAGACCGAATATGATCCATGCAATGATTCCCATGTCGCAGCTCCTTGCGTCATCGTGATCAATCTCGCGGCAGAGATCATCCGCCGCCAGTCGTGAAAGGATTTCACGGCTTGGGCAAGCGTCCTTGTGAGGCGCTGCACCCTGATGTCATCTTTCGGTTATCGGGCGGGGATTTCAAGCCTGCCGGGCAGGTTGATTGACGCTTTCGCTGCGGTGTCCGCCCCCCGGGGCGACAGTGCAGGAAACTCCTGTCGCCCTGTGGTCGATCCCCAAGGCTAGTTCAGATAGGTCGGGGCTGACATAGGCTCCCGTGGCGGGGCCTTAACGGTTACAATACCTGCCATTCGCTGTCATTCGGCTGCGCTGCGCCACTTCCTCGCTGTGCTTCGCGCGGGGCCGCAGCCACCTCGCACCCAAGCAGGCTCTCCAACATGCACTGTCCCTTCTGTGGAACTCATGAAACCAAGGTCACGGATTCCCGACTGGTGGTCGAGGGTGACCAGGTGCGGCGGCGTCGCCAGTGCGCGGCCTGCGGTGAGCGTTTCACGACCTACGAAACGGCGGAGCTGGTCATGCCGCGCGTGGTCAAGGGCGACGGTTCGCGTGAGAGCTTCGATGAGCACAAGCTGCGTGCCGGCATGCTGCGCGCGCTGGAAAAGCGCCCGGTTTCCTCCGAGCTGATCGAGGCCGCGGTGGAGCGCATTCGTCAGCGTCTGCGCGCCACCGGCGAACGTGAGATCGAGGCGCGGCGCATCGGTGATGAGGTCATGCAGCAGCTCAAGCGGCTGGATCAGGTCGCCTATATCCGCTTCGCTTCGGTCTATCGTCGCTTCCAGGATCTTGATGAGTTCCGCGCCGAGATCGATCGTCTCGCCCAGGAGCCCAGCTTCCTGCCGGGCGAGGAAGACGCGCGGCCCTGATGTCTCGACACGGTCATCCTTGCAGATGACCTCGAGGCCTGCGCCTGCTGGTCCTGTCGCGTCACGCTGCGTGGCTCAGGCCTCGGGGTATTGACCACCGCCCGGGCTACGCCTGACCTTCTCTCGTTTCACGCCAAGGTATCGCATGTCTCTTTCTCCTCATGCTTCTCATGCTCCCCGTGACAGCCACTCTCACGAACGCAGTGCTCCCTCGGCGCGTGATGCGCGCCACATGGCCCACGCCCTGCGCCTGGCGCGACTGGGCAGCTACACGACGCAGCCCAATCCGCGTGTCGGCTGTGTGCTGGTAGAGGCCGAGACCGACGAGGTGATCGCGAGCGGCTTTCACGTGCGTGCCGGGGAAGGGCATGCCGAGGTCAATGCGCTGGCAGAGGCAGGCGAGCGCGCGCTGGGCTGCGTGGCCTATGTGACGTTGGAGCCCTGCTCCCACACCGGGCGTACCGGCCCTTGCTCGCTGGCGCTGATCGCGGCGGGCGTCTCGCGGGTGGTGATCGCGATGCGTGATCCGAATCCGCAGGTCGCCGGGCGCGGCATCGCGCTGCTGCAGGGCGCGGGCATCGCGGTGACGGTCGGGGTGATGGAGCAGGAGGCGCGTGCGCTCAATCCCGGCTTCCTGTCACGCATGGAGCGCGGTCGGCCCTTCGTGCGCCTCAAGCAGGCCATGAGTCTGGACGGTCGCACGGCGATGGCTTCCGGCGAATCCCAGTGGATCACCGGCCCCGAAGCGCGCAGTGCCGTGCAGCGCCTGCGCGCCCGCTCCAGCGTGGTGATGAGCGGCATCGAGTCGGTCATCTTCGATGATTCGCGTCTCAACGTGCGCGCCGACCAGCTCGGGCTCGAAGACCATCCGCTGGGGCTCGAGGCGCTGGTGGCGCGTCAGCCGTTGCGCGTGGTGGTGGACAGCCATCTGCGTTTGCCGCTGGCGGCGCGCATTCTGGCGCAATCCGGTCGTACGCTGCTGGTATGTGTCGCGGATGAGACAGCGGCGCTGGCTGAGCGACGTACCTTGTTGGAGGCGGCCGGTGCCGAGGTGTTGGCGCTGCCGGCAGGCGAAGATGGGCGCGTGGACCTCGAGGCCCTGCTGCGCTATCTGGCCGAGCACGAGCAGGCCAACGAAGTGCTGCTGGAAACCGGTGCGGTGCTGGCCGGGGCCATGATCCAGGCGGGGCTGGTCGATGAGATGCAGCTCTTCATGGCCCCGACGTTGCTGGGCGGCGAGGCTCGCCCGCTGCTGGCGCTGCCGGGGCTGGATCACATGGCGCAGCAGCGCCGGGTCGAGATTCGCGATATCCGGGCGGTGGGGCGTGATTGGCGCATCACCGCAGTGCCAGTAGCATCGCCAGACCCGCAGGAGAGCGGCGACTGATTTCTTCTTGTCACGCAAGCACTTGCCGCCGTCTGGCGACAGCGGCGTCGCTGGGTGCTGGCGCAAAACGGGGTGGCGGGGTACCCTGACGCCCGACTTTTTGATAATACGCGTGGGTCCGGCATGGGCCGGCGCAGCCCGTAAAGTGGAGCAAGCATGGCGCTATCAGGCATCGCAGCACTCGTCGAGGATATCCGGCAAGGCAAGATGGTCATCCTCATGGATGACGAGGATCGTGAGAATGAAGGCGACATCATCATCGCCGCGGAAGCCGTGACAGCCGAGCACATCAACTTCATGGCACGCCACGCGCGTGGCTTGATCTGCATGCCGATGTCGCGTGAGCATTGCGAACAGCTCCAGCTGCCACTGATGGTTCAGGCCAACGGTTCCGGCTTCGGCACCAAGTTCACGCTCTCCATCGAGGCCACCGAAGGCGTCACCACCGGCATCTCGGCGGCTGACCGCGCCCGTACCGTGCAGGCTGCCGCCGCGCGCAATGCGCGCCCGCAGGACATCGTCCAGCCGGGGCACATCTTCCCGCTGATGGCGGAACCGGGTGGCGTGCTGCGTCGTGCCGGCCATACCGAGGCGGCCTGTGACCTGGCGTCCATGGCGGGCTTTGGCGCGACCGGCGTGATCTGTGAGGTCATGAACGACGACGGCAGCATGGCGCGTCGTGAAGAGCTCGAGCGCTTCGCCGCCGAGCATGACCTCAAGGTCGGCACCATTGCGGACCTGATCGAATATCGCATCCACAATGAGCAGACCGTGGAAGTGCTGGACAGCGAGCAGGTCGAGACCGCCTTCGGCGAGCTGACGCTGCACTGCTTCAGCGATCGTATCCAGGGCCGTCACCACCTGGCGCTGGTCAAGGGCACGCCGGACGCCGAGTCTCTGACCACCGTGCGCGTGCACGTGCAGGACCCGATGCGCGACCTGCTGACCCTGCGTCAGCCGGGCAGCAGCAGCTGGGCGCTCAATGATGCGCTCGCCGAAGTCGCCGCCGCCGATGCCGGCGTGCTGGTACTGCTGGACACCGGCAGCGACGCGATGGATTACAAGGATCGTCTCGATGTCTTCCTCGGACGACGTCGTACGCCGCGCACCAACGAATCCGATGGTGCGGGCAATTATCTGACCACCGGTACCGGTGCCCAGATCCTTCGGGATCTCGGTGTCGGCCGGATGCGTCTGCTCAGCTCGCCGTGGAAATTCTCTGCCCTGTCCGGGTTTGGCCTCGAAGTGGTCGAACTGGTCGGCAGTGATGACACGGCAGGCGAGACAGGCGCAGACGCCGCAGGCGCGTAAGCGCTTCGGCACCCCAAATGGCGGGGGAGGTCGCGCACTTCTGGCGGCCTTCCCCGGTATGATTGATATCCCCGCCCCGGTTCTCCGGGGCGCTAGCATTGTGGACTGACCATGCAACCGATTGCTCAACTCGAAGGCACTTTCACCAATGTCGATGGCCGTTACGTCATCGTCGTCGGGCGTTTCAACCACCATGTCGTCGACAGCCTGGTGGAAGGCGCGGTCGATTCTCTCGTACGCCACGGCGTCGATGAGGAAAACATCGACCTGATCCACGTGCCGGGTGCCTGGGAAATTCCGCTGGCCGTCAAGGCCGTGCTGGCCAAGGTCAAGCCGCACGCCGTCATCACGCTGGGCGCGGTGATCCGCGGTGGTACGCCGCACTTCGAATACGTCGCCGGTGAATGCAACTCCGCGCTGTCGCGTCTGCAGCTCGAATTCGACACCCCGGTCGCCAATGGCGTGCTGACGGTGAATTCCATCGAGCAGGCCATCGAGCGTGCCGGCACCAAGGCTGGCAACAAGGGTACCGAAGCGGCCATGGCGGCGATGGAAATGGTCTCCCTGCTCAAGGCCATGGGAGGTGACGCGTGAGCGAACGCAAGGAACGTACCGAGCGCGAGCCGTCCAAGCAGCAGCAGGCGCGTCGCGCCGCTCGCGAGCTGGCCGTGCAGGGCATCTACCAGTGGCAGATGACCGGCAAGAACATGACCACCATCGAAGCCGAGTTCCGTGGTCAAAAGGTCGACGATGACGTCGAGCTGCACGAGAACTGGGTCGAGGTGATGCGCATCGCCGACCAGGCCCTGTTCCACGAGCTGCTGCACAACGTGCCGCGCTTCCAGAAAGAACTGGATGCCAGCATCAGCCCGCTGCTCGACCGTCGCCTGCAGGATCTCGACGAGATCGAGCTGGCCATCCTGCGTCTGGGCGCCTACGAGCTGTCCAAGCGCATGGAAGTGCCGTATCGCGTGGCGATCAACGAAGGGGTCGAGCTGGCCAAGACCTTCGGTGCCACCGACGGGCACAAGTACGTCAACGGGATCCTCGACAAGCTGGCAGTCAAGCTGCGCAGTGCCGAGGTGACCCAGGCCCGCCTGCGCTGACATGCCAGGTGAATTCGAGCTGATTGCCCGCTACTTCCAGCACGATCTGTCCGGGGCACCGGGCGTGTTGCTGGGGCCGGGTGACGACTGTGCACTTCTTGCCGCCAGTGATGGCATGCAGATGGCGGTCAGTGTCGATACCTCGGTGGCGGGGGTGCACTTCCCGCCGGATGCGCCTGCGGCGTCCATTGGCCATCGCGCCCTGGCCGTCAATCTGTCTGATCTGGCGGCGATGGGCGCGACCCCGCGCTGGGCGTTGCTGGCCCTGACGTTGCCGGACGTGGATGAAGACTGGCTGCATGGTTTTGCAGCCGGTTTCCACGCGCTGGCGGATCGCTACGGCATCGCGCTGGTAGGCGGCGACGTCACGCGCGGCCCGCTCTCCATCACGATCACCGTGCATGGCGAGCTGCCGTGCGTGCTCGAGCCTGCCCAGCAGGCCGACAGCGTGACCCGCCCGATTCTGCGGCGTGATGGTGCCCGCGAGGGGGATCTCATCGCGGTCACCGGCCTGCCGGGGCTGGCGCATGCTGGCCTCAAGGCCTGGCAGGATGGCGTACGCGATGTGCTGAATCCTTGCCTGGCGGCCTACCTGCGACCAGAACCACGGGTCGATGCGGGGCTGGCGCTGCGTGAGCTGGCCAGTGCGGGTCTGGATGTCTCCGATGGCGTGATGGGCGACCTGGCACACATCTGTCGCGCCAGTCAGCTGTCGGCGGCGCTGGAGCTTGGCGAACTGCCGCTGGCGCCGGAGCTGGTCACGGCGCTGGGCGAGCAGGGCGCCCGCGAGGCGGTCCTCAATGGCGGCGACGATTACGAGCTGTTGCTCACGCTGCCCGAAGAGAACCTCGAGGCGGCCAGGCTTGCCCTGCGCTCGCTCAACCTGTCCTTGAATGTCATCGGTCGCATGCAGGCGGCGGGCAGCGATGCGCCGCGCGTGATGCTGATGGACAACGGCGTTGAGCAGGCAGCGACGGGCCAGAGCTGGCAACATTTCTCTGCCTCGCAGGCCTCTGGGGTAGACGGCTCCGGCGGTGATGCATCGCCACGCAACGCGAACGGGGTGGCATCATGAATCGCGCACCCGCCAGTGTCTGGCGGCGCCCCGTGCACTTCCTGGCCTTCGGGCTGGGCAGTGGTACCGCGCCCTTTGCACCGGGCACCTTCGGTACTCTCGCGGCAATCCCGTTCTACTGGCTGATGACCAACCTCACGCTGTGGCCGTATCTGGCCATCGTGCTGGTCGCGTCGCTGGTCGGGATCTGGATCTGTGATCGCACCTCGCGCGATCTCGGCGTGCATGATCACTCCGGGATCGTCTGGGACGAATTCGTCGGCTATTGGATCACGATGGCCGCCGTGCCATTCTCTTGGCAGGCAGCGCTATGGGGCTTCGTGGTCTTCCGGGTCTTCGATATTCTCAAGCCATGGCCGATTCGCTGGGCCGACCGCCGGGTTGCCGGTGGCTTCGGCATCATGCTGGATGACGTCTTCGCCGGTATCTATGCCTGGTCGACGATGCATCTGTGGCTGTGGTTGCACTGACGCTTCGCTGCCTTGGTGGCGAGGCTCACGCACGTGTTTCACTGATGGAAGCAGATGCGACAAGAGGCACCGCGCAGACGGTGTGATGCTCCAATAACGGACAAGGGTTAATGCGATGGGCAAGGGACTGGTAACCGCGACGGCAGTGGTCGTCATCGGGGCAGCCGGCTATGTCGGCGGCGTGGCTTACTCAAGCCAGCGCTTTGAAGATGAGATGGCCCGCATGGTGGCAGAGCTCGACAGGAGCTCCGACATCAAGGCGACCCGTGAGGATGTCGACAGCGGCTGGTTCGGCTCCACGGGCCGGGTAGAGATGGAACTCGCCACCGGGGACGGTGAAGGTCCCATGCGCATCGTATTGCCCTATGAAGCCGGCCACGGCCTGCTATCGACCACCATGCAGGGCAACGTCAAGGTGCTGTACGGTACGCCGTCACGCGACGTCTTCGCCGAAGTGCTCGGCGATGGCAAGGCGATCGCCTTCGATGGCAGCGTCGACAACTTCAGCGGCGCCAGCGACACCACCCTGACCTTGCCGGCCTTTGACTGGCAGGACCCGGAGAGCGGCACGCGCATCGACTTCCAGGGCGGCGAGCTGCTGGCCTCCCACGATGGCGGTGACACGCCGGAAATCACCGTGGATGGCGAGATCACGCCGTTCGATATCACCAATGGCGCCGAGAAGGTCAGCGTCGGCACCCTGAGCCTAAACGGCATCTATCGTGGGGCGGACAATGACTTCCGCCAGGACGACAAGATCGTGCTGGACACCCTGACCATCGACAACGGCACCGGTCAGCCGCCAGTGGTCGCCAGCGATATCCGTTACAGCGGCGAAACGCGTCTGGACCCGACCGAGCTGCGCTATCTGATGAAGCTGTCGGTGCAGGATGTCAGCGCGGGTGATCAGCAGATGGCCAGCGGCGATGTGTCCATCTCGATCGACCGTCTGCAGGGCGCGGCTGTCTATGACTTCATCACCCAGCTGCAGGGCTTGCTGGAAGAAGCGGGCAAGCCGTTCGAGGAGCTGAGCGAAGAGCAGCAGGTCGCCATCCTCGAGAAGGTCGAAGCGCCGCTGTTCACCATGCTGAGCACCTCTCCGCGCATGACGCTGGAATCGCTGAATGCCAAGAGCGATGCCTTCGGTGTCGACATGCAGGGCGATGGCCAGATGATTCTCGATGGTGCCGACATCACTGATCTGACCATCCAGGAGCTGCAGACCGTACCGGGTCAGCAGGCCTTCCTGAATCGTCTGAGCGGGCGCTTCGAGTTCCGCAACGTACCGCCGATGATGGCCATGATGGCGGGTGTCTCTCCGCAGGCCGCCGACCGCAATCTCGTGGTCGAGATCGATGGTGACAGTGTGAAGATCAACGGCACCCCGATCTACTGAGGGAGATGCGCGGCGCTGGTGTCACGAAAGCTCAGTGACGCCAGCGCCACGCAGTATGCTGGAAACGACAATGCCCGCCTCATGGCGGGCATTGTCGTTTCCAGGGGGCGCATCAGGTGCCACCCTGAACACGCAGTGTTGCGCCCCCGGTGCGGCAAGCCTGCCTTGATAAAGTGGCTAACTGGCCGCATTGGTGGAGATGATCGCCTCAACCGAGGCCTGGTTTCATGAGGGTTGCATGCCACGTCACGAAGAGATTTCCGATAACGACGATATTCTTGCCGGCTTCGAGGATGACAGCCAGTCACAAGAGCCTTCTTCTTCCGCCTCGGGTGGGCTGGTGCCGAGTGGTGACCAGCTGCCGGAGCGCATCTACCTGCTGCCGATTCACAATCGCCCGTTCTTCCCGGCCCAGGTTCAGCCGCTGGTGATCAACAAGCAGCGTTGGGCCGAGACCATGCAGCTGGTCGGCAATACGCCGCATCATGCTGTCGGCCTGGCCTTCGTCGGCGATGTCGAAGTGGATGAGCTGGGGGTCGAGCACTTCCCCGAGATCGGCTCCGCCGTGCGCGTCCACAAGCCCGAAGACGGCGATGACCAGGTGCAGTTCATCGCCCAGGGGCTGCGCCGCTTCCGCATCACGCGCTGGCTGTCGCGCAAGCCTCCCTATCTGGTCGAGGTCACCTATCCGCGCGAGCCGGTCGATGCCGAGAGCGATGAGGCGCGCGCCTACGCGATGGCGATGATCAACGGCATCAAGGAATTGCTGCCGATCAACCCGCTGTACGGCGAGGAGCTCAAGCAGTACCTCAACCGCTTCAGCCCGCATGAGCCAGGCCCGCTGACCGACTTCGCCGCCGCCATCACCTCGGCCAAGGGCGCTGAGCTGCAGGAGGTGCTGGAGTCGCTGCCGGTGATGGAGCGCATGCAGAAGGTGCTGCCCCTGCTGCGCAAGGAAATCGAGGTCGCACAGCTGCAGACCGAGATCTCCCAGCAGGTCAACGCGCAGATGGAAAAGCATCAGCGCGAATTCTTCCTGCGCGAACAGCTCAAGGTCATCCAGCGTGAACTGGGCATCTCCAAGGATGATCGCGAGAATGACGTCGATACCTTCCGCGGCCGTCTCGACGAGCTCAAGGTGCCGGAGCGGGTTCAGTCGCGCATCGATGATGAGCTCGACAAGCTGTCGGTGCTGGAGACCGGCTCGCCGGAATACGGCACCACACGCAACTATCTTGACTGGCTGACCTCGCTGCCGTGGGGCATCACCTCCACCGATCAGCTCAATCTGGCCCATGCGCGTACCGTGCTCAATCGCGATCACGATGGGCTGGATGATGTGAAGTCACGTATCGTCGAGTTTCTGGCCGAGGGCACCTTCAAGGGCGATGTCGGCGGCTCGATCCTGCTGCTGGTCGGCCCGCCCGGCGTGGGCAAGACCTCCATCGGGCGCTCCATCGCCCAGGCGCTGGGACGCGAGTTCTATCGCTTCTCGATCGGCGGTATGCGCGATGAGTCCGAGATCAAGGGTCATCGCCGCACCTACGTGGGCGCCATGCCCGGCAAGCTGGTGCAGGCGCTCAAGGAGGTCAAGGTCGAGAATCCGGTGATCATGCTCGATGAGATCGACAAGCTGGGGCAGTCCTTCCAGGGCGACCCGGCCTCGGCGCTGCTCGAGGTGCTGGACCCGGAGCAGAACGTCGACTTCCTCGATCACTACCTCGATGTGCGCCTCGATCTCTCCAAGGTGCTGTTCGTGTGTACCGCCAATACGCTGGACAGCATCCCCGGCCCGCTGCTGGACCGCATGGAGCAGATTCGCCTCTCCGGCTACATCGCCGAGGAGAAGATGGCGATCGCCAAGCACCACCTGTGGCCGAAGCTGCTGACCCGCGACAATATCCCCAAGAAGCGCATCAACCTGAGTGACGCCGCGCTGCGTCAGGTCATCGAGGGCTATGCCCGTGAGGCCGGCGTGCGCCAGCTGGAGAAACAGCTGCACCGCATCGTGCGCAAGGCGGCGGTGAAGTTGCTGGAAGAGGAGCTGCCGACCGTGAAGGTCTCGGTCAAGAACCTCGAGGAATTCCTCGGTGCGCCGATCTTCCGTCGCGAGAAGGTCCTGGCCGGCGAAGGCGTGGTGACCGGGCTTGCCTGGACCAGCATGGGCGGTGCGACCCTGCCCATCGAAGCCACCCGGGTGCATGGTCTGACACGTGGTTTGAAGTTGACCGGCAAGCTGGGCGACGTGATGCAGGAGTCGGCCAACATCGCCTACTCCTACACCTTGGCCAATCTCGAGGCCTACGATGCCGAGGCGGACTTCTTCAACGAGTCCTTCATTCACCTGCACGTGCCTGAAGGCGCGACGCCCAAGGACGGCCCCAGCGCCGGCGTGACCATGACCACGGCGCTGATGTCGTTGGCCAAGCATCAGGCGCCGCGCAAGGGGCTGGCGATGACCGGTGAGCTGACCTTGACCGGTCAGGTGCTGCCGGTGGGCGGCATCCGCGAGAAGGTGATCGCGGCGCGGCGCAGTGATATCTACGAGCTGATCCTGCCGCAGGCCAACCAGCGCGATTACGATGAGCTGCCGGAATACCTGAAGGAAGGCATGATCGTGCACTTCGCGGCGCGCTACGCGGATGTCTCGCGTGTGGTCTTCGACAGTGACAGCGCCCAGCGTCATTGAGTGGTGTGTGATCAGCGGCGAGGCGTGAGTGACAAGCGCTGATTGCCAGGTCCTGAGCGCCAGATGCTGAGCGCCAGATGTTGAGCTCAACCAGCGCCGAAGTCAGCCGCAAGACGACAGAGGCCCCGCCTATTGGCGGGGCCTCTGTCGTTTCTGTGCTTTCTGCTGCCTGTGCTTTCTTCTTGCTGTACTTTTTCTTCCTGTGCTTGGGTCTGTCGATTCCGGGAGAGTCTGGGAGAGCGATTGGAAGAGCGATCGGGAGGGTGATCGTGAAAGGGACTGGGCTGGCTAGCTAATGCTCAGGCGGTGTCGAGTTGCTCGAGGACGGCCGCCTCAGCGGCATTGCGACCGACGCTGGCGATGCCGTTGTCGCGCCCGGATTCCGACTTGTACATCTGACTGCGACCGATCTGCTGGCTGTTGGCGGCCAGCAAGGTGAAATAGAAACGTCCGTCCTTGGCGACTTCCCGGGTGAAGCGTTTTTCCTCGACGGCATTCTTGCGCACGGACTCCACGCCGTTCAGGCAGCCGCGCTTGTCGGCATAGCCCTGACTCTGCAGGATCTTCTCGCCGTTGCCTGCCTTCAGCGCAAAGTAGAACTTGCTGTCCTTGCCCCGAGTGATGACGAATTTTCCGGCCATGGGTGACTCCTGTTCCTTTTGGGGTGTCTGGCATTGCCTGATGTGTCGTCCTTCAGTGTAATCAGCGCCTCCCGCCGCAGGCCCACGCTAGAGGCCGCTTCATTCAACGCTTTCGGCGCTTGTCGGCATCTTTCGGGGCTGCTGATGGCGTGGGCGGCGCTATCTGGTAGGCAAGCGGGGGCGGTACATGACAGAATTGACCCTAGGCAGATAGCGTTGACCCATGAGGCACGCGTCTCCTCTGGACACCAGGTGTGCGTACCCCGAGCGGGACGCCGCCTGACCAAAACAGAAGCCGCTCCCGTGCGGAGTGATTCTGCAGCGGATTGCGCAGAAGGGTGGCGTCAGTTTCCTGATCTTGCCAGGCGCAATTCCATGAATCAGTCCCTCTTCGCACAGGAGAGCGGCCACGCATTGAATGAGGTTTACCATGCCAGAGTATCGCTCCCGTACGACCACCGCAGGTCGTAACATGGCCGGCGCTCGCGCCCTGTGGCGCGCCACCGGCATGAAAGATGGCGACTTCCAGAAGCCGATCATCGCCGTTGCCAACTCCTTCACCCAGTTCGTGCCGGGCCACGTCCACCTCAAGGACATGGGTCAGCTGGTCGCGCGCGAGATCGAGAAGGCCGGCGGCGTCGCCAAGGAATTCAACACCATCGCGGTCGATGATGGCATCGCCATGGGCCACGACGGCATGCTGTATTCGCTGCCGTCGCGTGACCTGATCGCCGACAGCGTCGAATACATGGTGAATGCCCACTGTGCGGATGCGCTGGTGTGCATCTCCAACTGTGACAAGATCACCCCGGGGATGCTGATGGCCGCCATGCGCCTCAACATCCCGGTCATCTTCGTCTCCGGCGGTCCGATGGAAGCCGGCAAGACCAAGCTGCTGGATCACGGCCTCGATCTGGTCGATGCCATGGTCATCGCCGCCGATGACAGCGTCGACGACGAGACGGTCGCCGAGATCGAGCGCAGCGCCTGCCCGACCTGTGGCAGCTGCTCGGGCATGTTCACGGCCAACTCCATGAACTGCCTGATGGAAGCGCTGGGTCTGGCATTGCCGGGCAACGGCACCGTGCTGGCTACGCACTCCGATCGTCGTCGCCTGTTCGAGAACGCCGGGCATCGCATCGTCGAGCTGGCGCGCCGTTACTACGAAGGCAACGAAGAGCATCTGTTGCCGCGTGCCATCGGCTCCCGCGCCGCCTTCGCCAACGCGATGACGCTGGATATCGCCATGGGTGGCTCGACCAACACCATCCTGCACCTGCTGGCCGCCGCTCAGGAAGCCGGTGTCGACTTCACCATGTCCGACATCGACAAGCTGTCCCACAGCGTGCCGCAGATGTGCAAGGTGGCGCCGAATACCCAGAAATATCACATCGAGGATGTCCATCGTGCCGGCGGCATCATGGGGATCCTGGGCGAGCTGGATCGTGCCGGTGTGCTGGATACCTCAGTGCCGACCGTCTATGGCGACTCGCTGTCTGCGGCGCTGGAAGAGTGGGATATCATGCGTTCGCCCACTGATGAAGTCGTCGAGTTCTATCGCGCCGGCCCGGGCGGTATCCCGACCCAGACCGCCTTCTCGCAGAGCGCGCGCTGGCCGAGCCTGGATGGTGATCGCGCCCAGGGCTGTATCCGCGATTACGACCATTGCTTCTCGACCCAGGGCGGCCTGGCCGTGCTGTACGGCAACATCGCACTGGATGGTTGCGTGGTGAAGACCGCTGGCGTCGATGACTCCATCCTGGTCTTCGAAGGCCGTGCCTACGTCTGTGAGTCCCAGGATCAAGCGGTGGAAGACATCCTGGCTGACAAGGTCAAGGAAGGCGACGTCGTGATCATCCGCTACGAAGGGCCGAAGGGCGGTCCGGGCATGCAGGAAATGCTCTACCCGACGTCCTATCTCAAGTCCAAGGGGCTGGGCAAGGCGTGTGCGCTGCTCACCGACGGTCGTTTCTCCGGCGGTACCTCGGGCCTGTCCATCGGTCACGCGTCTCCGGAAGCGGCGGCGGGCGGCGCCATCGGTCTGGTCGAGCATGGCGACACCATCCTGATCGACATCCCGAATCGCACCATCAACGTCAAGCTGAGCGACAGCGAGCTGCATGAGCGCCGTGAAGCGATGGATGCCCGCGGCAAGGATGCCTGGAAGCCGAGCATCCAGCGCAACCGTCGCGTCTCGGCCGCGCTCAAGGCCTATGCCTTGCTGGCGACCTCTGCCGACAAGGGCGCCGTGCGCGACCTGAGCAAGCTGGACTGAGAATTGGCTTCAGATATCTGACCCGGTCTCTGAGCAGGTCTCTGAGCAGGCCTCTGCGCTGAGACACCGCGCAAGCCTGTGTGACTCCTGTATGTCTCCTTTGTGAGTACTGAGTGAGTGCTGAGTGAGTCAAACGACAACGGCCACCCCTTGGGGTGGCCGTTGTCGTTGATGGGGATGTGTCTGAAGGGCATCCGCGGCAGGTCGCACACGCGGGAGGCGCCACTCAGGGCAGGTCGGGCGAGGGGGAGCCGGTCGGTGACTGGGGGCTTGAGAAGGTGTCCGTCGGGATGACCGGCTCAAGCTCCAGGAAGCGCACGCGATTGCGCCCCTGGCGTTTGGCCTTCTTGAGTGCGTGCTGTGCGCGCTCGCAAAGCTCGAGCCGGTTGACCAGCGTGAGCGTATCGGGCGCCGGGTGATAGCAGGTCAGCCCGATGCTGCAGGTGACCGGCCCATCGAGACCATGCAGTTCTGCCGTGGCATGGCGGACGCGCTCGGCGAGGATGATGGCGCCGCTGGAATCCGTCTGGCCCAGTACCGCGATCAGCGAGCCATCGTCGCGCTGACTGAGCAGGTCGCTCTTGCGTGTCGCGTTGCGCAGAATGGTGGAGACCTGTTGCAGTGCGCGGTCTCCTGCGGCGCGGCCGTACTGGCGATTGAAGTCGGTAAAGGCATCCACGTTGAGCAGCAGGATCGACAGTGGCTGCCCGTGGCGTGCACTGCGCGCGATCTCACCATCCAGCTGTTGCGCGAAGATCTCCGTGGGCAACAGCTTGTCCAGCACCGACGGCACGGCCGGGCCCGGGGGCGCCATGCTGGCCAGCTTGTGCCGCATGCGGGCCAGGCTCTCCTCGTGGGAGCGTCGCTCGCTGAGGTCCTGGTGCTGGCTGAGAATGACGCCGGAGTGGCTGTCGATCACATCCAGATGCAGCATGACTTCGATGATCTGCCCCTGTCTGCCCAGATAGCGATGCGGCTGCTCGAAGTGGGTGATCTCGCCGGCCTGCATGGCCAGAAGCGCCTCCTGACAGGCCTGCATGTCAGCAGGGTGGGAGACATCCTCCAGCGCGCCACGCTGCAGTTCACTCCTCTCCGTCCCCAGCAGTTGGGCCAGCGCGGGATTGAGACGTGTCCAATGGCCATGGAAGTCCATGATCGCCATCGGGAGCTGGCAGCGCGAGAACAGCAGCTCCATCTCCTGGTAGGCGAGGCGCAGGTTGCCCAGTTCACTGGTCAGCCGCTTGCGCGCATTCTCGCGATCGATCAAGCCTCCCAGCAGGCTGGCCAGTGTCTCGACCAGTGCACGATCGCTGGCGCTGAAATCTGCCGCGCGCGGTGAATTGTCGCCGAAGCAGACGGTGCCGGTCAGACGGCCTTCGGTCCATACCGGGGCGGCGATATAGCTCTGGAAGGGCATCGACTTGAGGGCCGGATGAGCCTCGAGTGCTGGCGTGGTCGTGATATTGGCGTAGGCGATGCAGCCTGCCTGCTCAACGACTTCATTGCAGAAGGTCTCGTTCAACGGTGCGATCGCGCCCTCGATCTTCCCGGGCGGCGGATTGACGGCCGCCATGATTTCATAGCGATTGGCCTCTGCATGGCCGAGGATGCCGGTGGTCATCCCCAGTAGGCGGCAGGCGGTCACCAGATACTCTCTGAGCTGTTCGCTGAAGGTTTCCGCAGGCGCGAGTGTCAGGGCAAACAACGCTTGCAGCTGGGCAGGCCCGAGATTCTCATTGAGGAAGACAGTCGCGGCGGCGGCTTGTGGCGAGAGCTCTGAGGTATCAACTGGACTCGAGTGCCCTGAGGAGGGTGGTCGCGCGGGAGGGGGCGGCAGCATGTGACATCCTTATCTTGCATGTTGCGGGGAGAGGGAATGACCAAAAAAAGAGTATGGCGGCTGGGAGCGATGAACGGGCGTTTTGCCGGGGCAGGAAATCAACTGTTCATATACGTAAGACTGGCGGGGCCTTTCGAGGTGCAATTGGATTGGAGACGCGCCAGGCCGTGACTCTGGTGGTGGTACAAAAGAAACGGGGAGGCCGGTCGATGGCTGATCGACGGCCTCCCCGACAAGTTCTTTCTCTGCCCACCATGCTGCGTCGTCATGCGTGGCAGAGTCTGTGTGCCGCTTGTCCTGTCATTCGTGTCCTGTGCCGTTTCACACCTGGTGTCACCGGTGGGGCAGGCAGGATCCCGCTGTTGTCATGCGTATCGTTGTTGGCTCAGGCGGCTTCTGCCAGCTGAGGTTCCGCTGTCGCTTCCATATCGATGGCTTCCAACGCCAGTTCGATCGAGAACCAGTTGTCGTTCAGCCACAATTCCAATGCTTCATTGCTCATGCACATCGTCCAGTCTCCCCGAGAGTAGTGGCAAGCGCGTGTGTGTCATGGTGTGCTGCCGGTAAGCAGCAATCATCAGTATGGCGTCTCCTTGCCGAGAGCGAATGAAGTTTGCGCGACGATATGATGTCAGCAGCCTTGGATAGCGAAAGCAGGACATCACCCATGGTCAAATGACCATGGGTGATGTCCTGCTTTTCGTGAAGGATGAGTCTCTCAGTCTCGAGAGCTTGCTTGCCGGGAAAAGCCTTTCCTTGCCAAGGAGCGCTTCAGGCTGTTGGCGAGGCGTCAGGCTGTTGGCGTGGCGTCAGGCTGTTGGCGTGGTATCAGACTGAAGGGAGCGAGCCTCAGCGGCGAGTGAAGGAGCGCAGCAGACTGCGAATCAGTGTCCGTCCCAGCTGCGACCCCACGGCGCGCATCACGGACTTGAGCAGGGTCTCCATGACGCCCTGACGCTGTCTGCCGCCTGTGCGCGGGGCGCTTTCGGCCACCGGGCTTGTTTGCTCGGAGTCGCGGCTGGCAGCGGCTTGAGCGCGTCCATCCCGTTCTGTGTCAGGCGGCGTGGTGTCAGGCGTTGCCGCTGGTGTCTCCTTCGGCCGAACCTGGGCCGTCGCCGAGCTCGTCAGTTGCGCCTCGAGACGCTCGTGAGCCGATTCACGGTCTATCACCTCATCGTAGCGACCGGCCAGTGATGAGCTTGCCAGCAGCGCTGTGCGCTCGCTGTCACTCAACGGGCCGATCCGCCCACGTGGCGGCGCGATCAAGGTGCGCTCCACCTGGGTGGGCGTGCCCTTGCTGTCGAGCACCGAGACCAGTGCCTCGCCCACGCCCAGCTCCGTGATCACCTGAGCCGTATCGAGGGCCGGGTTGGGGCGGAAGGTCTCGGCAGCGGTCTTGACGGCCTTCTGGTCGCGCGGAGTGAAGGCGCGCAGGGCATGCTGGATCCGGTTGCCCAGCTGGCCGAGCACGTCATCGGGGATGTCAGCGGGCGATTGGGTCACGAAGTAGACGCCGACCCCCTTGGAGCGAATCAGGCGCACCGTCTGCTCGAGGCGCTCAAGCAATGCCTTGGGAGCGGCGTCGAACAGCAGGTGGGCCTCGTCGAAGAAGAACACCAGCACCGGGCGATCGGCATCGCCGCGTTCGGGGAGGGTGCGAAAGAGCGTCGATAGGAACCACAGCAGGAAGGTGGTATAGAGGCGTGGACTCTGCATCAACTCACGCCCATCGAGCAGATTGATGAAGCCGCGTGTCTGGTCTCCCTCGCCCGTGGTCGCCAGCATGTCATTGATGTCGAGCGCCGGTTCGGCGAAGAAGCGCTCGCCGCCCTGGGTGGCCAGCACATGCACCCGGCGCAGCATGGCACCGAGGCTCTGGGGGCTGACACTGCCATAGCGCTCCTCGAAGCCCTCGCGTTCACGCTCGATATGCTTGAGCAGGCTGATCAGGTCCTTGAGATCGATCAGCTCCAGCCCTTCACGCTCGGCATGATCGAAGGCCAGGTGCATCAGGCCACTCTGGGTGTCATTCAATTCCAGCAGGGTCGACATCAGCTCAGGCCCCATGGAAGCCACGCTGGCGCGCACCGCATGCCCGCTCTTGCCGAACAGATCCCACAGTCTGACGGGCGCGGCCTGAGGCTGCCAGTCATTGATGCCGAGGCTGGCGAGACGTTCATCGACGCGCGGATGCGGGGCACCCGCCGCGGCGATGCCGGAGAGGTCACCCTTGACGTCGGCGGTGAACACCGGCACTCCCATGCGCGAAAACTCTTCTGCCAGCACCTGCAACGTGACGGTCTTGCCGGTACCTGTCGCACCAGCGACCAGGCCGTGTCGATTGGCCAGTGCCCCGGCTAGCGTGATGTGGCCCTTGGGTCCCTGTCCTGCGAGTCCCCCGATCAGCACGTCTGGCATGTGAGTCTCCTGTCATTCAGGTGATGGCGGTGCTTGCAGAGGGAGGTGTGACGACCACTGCCGATGACCGCAGAGATGGGCGATGTCGTGGAATCATAGAGTTACAAAATGTTTCGTTGAGTAAAATACTGCAAGCCATCTTGCGCCGCTTGACGCATGGCGTCAGGCAACCGACGCGCGACAAGCCGCCTGATGAGCGGCCAGCAGCCCATATAGGCGCTAATTAAACGCGAGCCGATATCTCACTCTTGTATAGGAAATCTGGAAGAAAGATATTTTTCTTTCCCTTCTCTGCTTGAAAGTCCGGCCCTGTAGTTCCATATCTTTAGGCATCAGGGCGCATGTGACGCAACACGCCTCGGCAGATTGGCGCTTTCGTCAAGAATGACACCAGCAGGTTCGGGTACAACTCTGGTGACGTTTTTTGAAGAATGCTCCGACAAGCAGCCGACGCGCTAGAGGGTGTTTGAGACATGCGCCGCAAAGATTTGACGCAGTACCACAAGACGTCGTTGAGATAGATAGGAGCGTCTTGTGGAGCCTGGAACTCGAGACATCCAGTCTCGGGGTTCTTGAAGGCTTACCGGCAACGGCCGAGCGAATCATCTGCTCGTCTCTTGCAACAGACCGCTACTGGAGGATGGATCATGAAGAAGCTGACTGCTGCACTTTTCGCGACTGCCCTGGCACTGCCGACCACTGCTGCCTTTGCCGAGCACCACGAATCCAGCAACACCGGTTCCGCCAACACTGGCGCCCACTCCACCAAGGTAGAGGGCGGTACTGCTGCGGGTCATGAAGATGGCAAGGTGCATGATGATACCGAGCGCAACACCGAGAGTGGTTCTGCCAACACCAAGAAGGATTCCATGATGGTGGAAGGTGGCACGGCCCAGTCCGAGTCCGCCAAGCACGGCAAGGTCATGGACAAGGGCGAAGACCATATGGGCGTCAGCCCGGAATCCGGTTCGTCCAACACCGCTGATGGCAGCATGAAGACCGAATGATCGTGTCTTGACGGTCTGGTCTCAGGCCAGACCCGCAATGGATCTTGCGGTGCCTGAACGAGTCGCCAGCACGACCCGCTTGAGCGCATCGCGAGTGAAACGACAAGCCCCCGCCATTGGCGGGGGCTTGTCGTCGTATGGGAGCACGCAAGGCAGGGTTTGAGGGGCAGGAAAGAGGGGGCTGGCCCCTGCCACCAAGCCCCTACCACCAGCGAGGGCTGTAGGTATCTTCCCCGGCCAGCAGGCGTTCGCGGGCCATGAACAGCGCCGCGATCGCGCGTGCCTCGTGGAAGTCCTCACGCGCCAGCAGCGCCGGCAGCTCATCGAGGCGGTGGCGCTCGACGATCAGCGGTTCCGGCTCATCGCCCGGCAGGCGCTTTTCGAACAGGTCGCGCGCCAGCATCACGTTCATGCGGTGATCCATGTAGTTGGGCGCCAGGCTCAGTTCGGCCAGTGGCTCGATGTTGTGCGCGCCATAACCGCATTCTTCCATCAATTCGCGATTGGCGGCGGTCACCGGGTCCTCGCCCGGGTCGATCAGTCCCTTGGGCAGCGTCAGCACATATTGCTCAGGGCCAGCGGCATATTCGCGGATCAGCAGCACGTGGTCGGGGTCGGGCATGGCGACGATCATCACCGCGCCGTGACCGCCGCTCTTGAGGCGCTCGAAGCTGCGGGTGGCGCCATTGGAGAAGGTCAATTCCAGCGCTTCGACGGCGAACAGGCGCGAGCGTGCGACCTCGCGGCGTGAGTCGATCCGCGGCGGCGTCAGCGTGTGGCTGGCGTCTGAATGACTCATGGTCGGGTGAACGGTATCTGGCGCATCATCCATCGCAAGTCCTCGCGAGGCAGTATGAGAAGAGAGAACACTGTCGCTCATCGTGGCAGGCCGCCGCGAGCGGGGCAATCACAAGCCGCCATCACCCCTCGTTGCACATGCGCGCCCGTGGGCCATGCTTTACACTATGAGGCCAAATTTCCCTCTGGCTGACAGAATCCGATGCTTGACTGGAACACTATCGACACCGTGCTGTTGGACATGGACGGCACCCTGCTTGACCTTCACTTCGACAGCCACTTCTGGCTCGAACACCTGCCCAGGCGCTATTGCGAGCTGCACCGCCTCGATGAGGCGCTGCAGGCCGATCTCAAGGCGCGCATCATCAGCGAGTCCGGCACGCTCAACTGGTACAGCCTCGATTACTGGAGCCGTGAGCTCAAGCTCGACGTCGTCGCCCTGAAGCGTGAAGTACAGCATCTGATCGGCTATCGCCATGAGGCCGAGGACTTCCTCGCCTGGCTGCGCGATCAGCCGCAACGCGTGGTGCTGGCGACCAACGCCGACCGCCATGGCATCGATCTCAAGTTCGCGCTGACCGGCATGGGCGACTACTTCGACGCCGTGGTGTCGTCCGCGGATCTGGGCCACGCCAAGGAAGAGCAGGCCTTCTGGCACAAGCTCAACGAGATTGAGCCCTTCGATCCGGCGCGTACCCTGTTCATCGATGACAATCCCCAGGTGCTGGAAAGTGCCCACACCTATGGCATTGCCCATCTGCTGGGCGTGCGTCAGCCGGATTCGAAGCGCCCTGCGCGTGATTTCGAGCGTGTGCACGGCCTGGACGGCTTTGCAGTGCTGACCGAGGGCGCGGGCCCCGAGGTGGCCAATGCCGGAGTCTCGAGCGACGGGGAGGGCAAGGAGGCGTCATGAGCGATCAGGTACGTATCGACAAGTGGTTGTGGGCGGCGCGCTTCTTCAAGACGCGTGGCATGGCCAAGAAGGCCATCGAAGGCGGCAAGATCCAGTACAACGGCGGCAAGGTGAAAACCTCCAAGACCGTCGAGGTCGGCGCCGTGATCGAGGTGCCGCAGGGCTGGGATCGCCTCGTCGTCGAGGTGCTGGCCCTCAGCGACCAGCGCCGTGGCGCGCCCGAGGCCCAGAAGCTCTATCAGGAGACGCAGGAGTCCCGCGAGCGCCGTGAGCGTGATGCCGAGACGCGTCGCCTCGGCAATCAGGGCATGACGCCGCCTCCCGGCCGTCCTGACAAGAAACAGCGTCGCAACATCCATCGCTTCCAGCGCCAGGATGCCGATAGCTGAGCCAGCGCGAGTCACCGCCGGGTGCCTTGGCACCGACCGGCACAATTTCCATACCGATGTGTGTCAGCACATCGTTGTTGGCGGCCTGATATGGGAGCGCTTGTGCGCTCTCTCTTCACGCCTGCCTTGAGGTCCCTCAATGAGCGAACACGACATGCAAGATTCCCATTCCACTGACGATGCGGCCGCGCCGAGCTTCGATCAGATCCAGCGCTTCCTGTTCGATGCCACCAACGTGCGTGGCGAGATCGTCACACTCGACAAGGCCTACACCGAGGTGCTCGATCGTCACTCCTACCCGCAGGCCATCTCGCGCCAGCTGGGCGAGATGCTGGCGGCCGTGGCGCTGCTGACCGAGACCATCAAGCTCGATGGCACCATGACGCTGGAAGTGCGCGGTACCGGTATCGTGCGCCAGCTGATGGCCGAGTCGAACCCCGGCGGCGAGCTGCGCGCCATCGCACGTCTCAGCGATGAGGCGGTGTTGCCGACGGAAGAGTCCAGCCTGCAGGAGCTGGTCGGCCAGGGTCAGATCGTGATCACCCTCGACCCGCGTGAAGGCAAACGCTATCAGGGCATCGTGGCCATCGATCAGGACAGCCTCGCCGGCTGCCTGGAGAGCTACTTCAGCCAGTCAGAGCAGCTGCCGACCCGCCTGTGGCTGATGGCCGATGGCAAGCGCACCGGCGGCGTGATGCTGCAGCAGCTGCCCAACGATGACGCCAACAAGGACCCGGATGCCTGGGAGCGCGTCGTGCATCTGGCCGAGACCCTCAAGGCCGAGGAGCTGCTGACGCTGGAGCAGCAGGATGTGCTGCATCGTCTCTATCACGAAGAAACCGTGCGCATCTATGAGCCCAAGGCGCTGCGTTTCGGCTGCACCTGTTCACGAGAGCGTCTGGGCGCTGCTCTGCACAGCATCGCCGCCGACGAGCTGCGTCAGATCGTCGCCGAGCAGGGCGAGCTGGCCACCCAGTGTCACTTCTGCCATACCCGCTATTCCTTCAGTGCCGCGGAAGTGGAAGCGATCATCGAAGATCCTGACGCCGAAAGCCCCGTCGTGCATTGAGCATTTCCCGACGCGCCGGCGGCTGGCCACGGGGATGATGATTGTCTGACATATCGTCGTCCGTCAGGCGACGGCGCCTGCGCCAAAGTGTTGCAACAATGGGCGTTTCCGCCTGACACCCTTTTTGCCATAATGCCTTGCCAGCACAGGGCCGGATGCCCTGTGCTGGTGGTATCGACGGTGTCATGGCATGCCGTCATGCGCGATCGGGCAGCAACGATCGATCACAAAATAAGCCTGTGGCATGTACCTCGGGCATCTGGCTTCAGCCATCAAGAGAGAGGGCGGCCCTGAGCCGCGGAGACGCGAATGAGCAAGCATCAAGACAGTGCGGTGACCACTCACACCAATCTCAGCAGCGCAGAGCTGATCGAGCTGGCAGTGGCTCGCGGCGAAGGACGTCTGGCCGACAACGGCGCGCTGGTCGTAGAGACAGGAGCCCGTAGCGGACGCTCCCCGAACGACCGCTTCATCGTCGACGAGCCGTCCACCTCGGACGCCATCGACTGGGGCAGCGTCAATCGCCCGTTCAGCCCGGAGCGTTTCGACGCCCTGTGGGAGCGCGTCGAGGACTACCTCGGCGAGCGCGCCAGCTTCGTCTCCGAGCTGCATGTCGGCGCTGACCTCGAGCACTACCTGCCGATCCGCGTGACCACCGAGACGGCCTGGCACAACCTGTTCGCGCGTACCATGTTCGTGCGTCCGGACAGCTTCAATGCCAAGGACAAGAGCGAGTGGACCATCCTCAACGCGCCGCACTTCACCTGCGAGCCACAGCGTGATGGCACCAACTCCGACGGCGTCGTGCTGATCAACTTCGCGCGTCGTCGCGTCCTGCTGGCGGGCATGCGTTACGCCGGTGAGATGAAGAAGGCCATGTTCTCGGTGCAGAACTTCCTGCTGCCGGAAAAGGACGTGCTGCCGATGCACTGCTCCGCCAACGTCGGTGACGATGGCGAGACCACGCTGTTCTTCGGCCTGTCCGGCACCGGCAAGACCACCCTGTCCGCTGACCCGGCGCGTTACCTGATCGGTGATGACGAGCATGGCTGGGGCGAAGGCACCGTCTTCAACATCGAGGGCGGCTGCTACGCCAAGTGCATCGACCTGTCCCAGAAGAACGAGCCGGTGATCTGGAACGCGATCAAGTTCGGTGCCGTGCTAGAAAACGTGGTGCTGGATGACCGTCGTGGCGCGGATTACGGCGATGACCGTCTGAGCCAGAACTCGCGTGCCGCCTACCCGCTGGAGCACATCGAGAAGCGCGTGCCGGAAAACCGTGCCGGTGAGCCGAATGCCATCGTCTTCCTGACCTGCGACATGTCCGGCGTGCTGCCGCCGGTGTCCGTGCTCAGTAAGCAGGCCGCTGCCTACCACTTCCTGTCCGGCTACACCGCCAAGGTCGGCTCCACCGAGATGGGCTCCACCGCCGGTCTCGAAGCCACCTTCTCCACCTGCTTCGGCGCGCCGTTCTTCCCGCGTCCGGCACGTGAATACGCCGACCTGCTGATCAAGCGCATCGATGCCTTCGGCTCACGCGTCTACTTGGTCAACACCGGCTGGACCGGTGGCTCCTACGGTGAGGGCGGCTCACGCTTCTCCATCCCGACCACGCGCGGCATCATCAGCGCGATCCAGAACGGTGCGCTGGCGGACATCGAGACGCGTCACATCGACGTGCTCAACCTGGATGTGCCGGTGCGCGTGCCGGGCGTCGATTCCAGTCTGCTCGACCCGCGTGAGACCTGGGAAGACCGCGCTGCCTACGACAGCAAGGCGCGTGACCTGTCAGCCAAGTTCGTCGAGAACTTCAAGAAGTTCGCCGGCGTGGATGAGGCGATCATCGCGGCAGGCCCGACCCTGGTCTGACGATCAGCAGGATTGATCGCAAGCGGTAAGCAGAAAGCCTCGCCCGGTGTTCCGGGCGAGGCTTTTTCGTGTCTGCTGCTTTTCTCGTCAACAGCTGCTGTCATCACCTGCTGTCGGGTCTGTCAGGCGCTGTCGGGCATGTCAGGGACTGCCACCGGCGGCCAGCGAGCGGTTGGCAGGGCCGTCGAAGGTGTCCTCGGCGACGAGCGCGTGCTGGCCTTGCGTAGCGCCAGTATGTTGCTCGATACCTTCATCCAGCTCAACACCACCACTTTGCTCGAGGCCATGTCGTGGCCCGGACTGGCCTGGCTCAGTGCTGCTGGTCTCGGCGCGTGGTGACGTGCCTTCGTCGGCGGTGTCGGCAAGGCCTTCGGGCGTGCGTTCGGCGACGAAGGGCGCCGGCGCCTGATACCACCAGCGGGTGGTCCAGGCGCGCATCACCCGCTCCGGGTACCAGGTCTTGCCGAGGCTGCCGTTGTAGCGCGCCAGCGCATCGGTGATGTCGCCTTTCTCGCGTTTGAGGTAGTGGGCAAGGATGGTGGCGCCGTAGCGCAGGCTGGTGTCCTGATCGAGCAGATTGTCGTCGGGCTCGCCGATCTCACGCTTCCAGAACGGCATGACCTGCATCAGGCCGCGAGCACCGGCGTGGGAGACAGCAGTGGGTTTGAAGGCGCTCTCGACCTGGATGACGGACAGGATCAGCTCCGGTGCCAGGCCTGTGCGCGTCGCTTCGCGGCGCACCTTGCGCAGCAGGTCGATGCGCGCGGCACGGTCCGGCATGTAGCGCTCCAGGCGCTGCTGCATGCTCAATACCCAGTGCAGGGCATCGATGGGGTCCTCGAAGGCCTCGGGCTCGGCCAAGGCCTCGCGCAGGCTGTCACGCAGCCCCGGCGACAGCCCATGTTCGGGGATCGCGGCGGCGGCCTGCACCGGGGGGCTTGTCAGTCCGGTAGACGCGGCGCTCAGCGTCAGCAGGACAGCGGCCAGCCACGGGCGCAGGCGGCGATGTGGGGTGTCGCCTGCAGCGCCTTTTACGGGCGGCGCTGAAGGGGAAATCGATGAGATGGTCATGCGCAGTCCCTGCGTATCAGTCATGGCGCCATTATGCCGTTACCGCGGCGTTGACGGTAATGGGATGTTCAAGGAAGGCAGATAACGAGACAGCCCGCCCCTCGAGAAGAGGAGCGGGCTGTCTTGGGTACTGCGATAGCGTCAGCCGTGAGCCAGTGGCTCAGGCTGCTCGAGTTCAGCTCGCGCTGCGCTCGGCCAGGAAGTCCAGCAGGCTGTCGACGGAGATCATGGTCGCTTCGCCATCGGTGCGACCCTTGTACTCGTACTCGCCATTGTCGAGACCGCGGTCACCGATCACCAGGCGATGCGGAATGCCCAGCAGCTCGCCGTCGGCGAACTTGTTGCCCGGGCGCAGATCACGATCATCCAGCAGCACGTCGTAACCGGCCGCGGTCAGCTCCTGATAGACGCGCTCGGCGGTCTCGCTGACACGCACGGACTTGTGGGCGTTCATCGGCACGATGGCGACCTGGAAGGGCGCGATGGCTTCCGGCAGCACGATGCCGCCCTTGTCGTTGCCCTGCTCGATGGCAGCGGCGACCACGCGGGTCACGCCGATGCCGTAGCAGCCCATGGACAGCGGCTGCGCCTTGCCGTTCTCGTCGAGCACGGTGGCGTTCATGGCTTCGGAGTACTTGGTGCCGAGCTGGAAGATGTGACCCACCTCGATACCGCGTGCGATGTCGATCACGCCCTGGCCGTCCGGTGACGGATCACCGGCGACGACGTTGCGGATATCGGCGATTTCCGGCAGCGGCAGATCGCGCTCCCAGTTGAGGCCGAAGTGGTGCTTGCCTTCGATGTTGGCACCGGCACCGAAATCGCTCATCAGCGCGACGCTGCGATCGATGATGATCGGCATCTCGAGGCCGACCGGGCCGAGGGAGCCGAAACCGGCACCGACGGCGGCGCGCACTTCCTCGTCGCTGGCCATGGTCAGCGGCTCGGCGACCTGCGGCAGGTGCTCGGCCTTGATCTCGTTCAGCTCGTGGTCGCCGCGCACCATCAGCGCGATCAGACCACCTTCGACGCCTTCGGCCGCCTTGACGATCAGCGTCTTGACGGTCTTCTTGATGTCCAGACCGTGCTGCTCGACCAGCGCGGCGATGGTCTTGGCGTTCGGCGTGTCGACCAGCTGCATCTCCTGGGTCGGTGCCGCGCGCTCAGGCGTCTCGCCCAGCGGTGCCGGCAGTGCTTCACACTTCTCGATGTTGGCGGCGAAATCGGAGCCGGTGGAGAAGGCGATGGCGTCTTCACCGGAGGCGGCCAGCACGTGGAATTCGTGGGAGCCGGTGCCACCGATGGAGCCGTTGTCGGCGATGACGGGGCGGAAGTCGAGACCCAGGCGCGTGAAGATGCGTACGTAGGTGTCGTACATCACCTGATAGGTCTCTTTCAGGGATTCTTCGCCCAGGTGGAAGGAGTAACCATCCTTCATCACGAACTCGCGCGAGCGCATCACACCGAAGCGCGGACGAATCTCGTCGCGGAACTTGGTCTGGACCTGGTAGAAGTTGGCCGGCAGCTGCTTGTAGCTGTTCAGCTCACGACGCGCGAGGTCGGTGATGACTTCCTCGTGGGTCGGGCCGACACAGTAGTCGCGCTGGTGACGGTCAACGACGCGCAGCAGCTCGGGGCCGTACTGCTCCCAGCGACCGGACTCCTGCCACAGCTCGGCTGGCTGCACGGCCGGCATCAGCAGTTCCTGGGCGCCGGAGCGGTCCATCTCTTCACGCACGATGCGCTCGACCTTGCGCAGTGTGCGCAGGCCCAGTGGCATCCAGGTGTAGAGGCCGGAGGTCAGGCGACGGATGAAACCGGCCCGCAGCATCAGCTGGTGGCTGACGACTTCGGCGTCGGACGGGGTTTCCTTGAGAGTGGAAATCAGCAGTTGACTGGCACGCATGGGCTCAGCGATCCCTCGACTTGTCGCTTTGATCGGTACGCTTCGCAGTCGCGAAGCATGAACAGGCAGGTCTTCGGCACGCCTTTTACAGGCGTATCAGCGAAGCAGACTGAGCGCATTGTACTGCCGCGAGCCTTGGAGGGGCAAAGTGCATGGCCAGACTGGAAAAATCCGCGCCGGCCTGCCGATACTGGTGACACGGGATTTCCCTTTGGAGAGGGCCGTGAACGGCTTTCTCGGGGAGGTCTGACAAGGAGACAAGGATATGTCGTCACTTGATCAGCGCATGGGATACGCGCGCGCCAGACATCGCTGGCCCTTGAAGGTTGGGCTTGTGTTGCTCGCACTGGGGGCGTGCCTGAGCGTTTCCCTGTGGCTGGTGAGTCTTTGCCTGCCGATCCCTTTCGTCGATGAGGGCGTGCATTTCGCGCAGATTCGCCAGTTTCTCGACGGTGACTGGAGTCAGCATCCCAAGCTGACCACCCTGACGCTATATCACGCCACCATGGCGGTGGCGCTGATGGCACTCCAGACGTTGGGGGAGTGGCTCAATCTTCCTCTCGCGGCTGACACCTTGGCCGGACGCTGGCCTGAGATGCCCTCGGTGAACTGGGTGCGGGGCCTGTCGCTGCTCGGCTTCAGTGTCATGGCGTGCATGGTCTGGCGGGCGCTGCCGAGCGTCTATCGGCGCCTGGACCCCATGCTCGATGAGAGCGATGCCCAGCAACAGGCGAATCGTCAGAGCTGGCAGTGGCTATGGCTGCCGATCATCTTCCCCTATCTGGCGCTGGTGTATACCGACCTGTGGATCATCGTGCTGGTCGCGCTGCAGATCGTCGCGCTGGTGCGTGAGCGGCGTCTGCTGTTGCTGGTGTTGATCCTGGTCGGCCTCGGCTTGCGGCAGGACAGTATCGTGCTGCTCGGGTTGTGGGGCGGTCTGTTGCTGTTCATGACCCATGCGCAGACAGGGGTACGGTCGCAGGCTGTCGGCATGGCGCCACCGCTGCGCTCGCCGCTGTGCCAGCTTTCCGTCTGGTGGGGGCTGATCGTGCGCTGGTGGTGGGTGGCCGTGATTCCGGTGGCCGCCTTCATCGGATTTGTCGTCTGGAACGACGGCATTGCCATGGGCGATACCACGCGTCATCAGGCCGGTTGGCACACCGGCAATCTCGGCTATTACCTGGGCGTGATCGGCGTGGTGTTTCTGCCGTTGTGGTTGGCCGACTTGCCGCGTCAGTGGCATCTGCTGTGGCGTCTGTGCACCCGGGGTACCTGGCCATGGCGGGGCATTCTGCTGCTGGGGGCGTTGGCGGGTGTGTGGGTCATGCTGGTGATGAGCTTTGAGGTGACGCATGACTACAATTTCCAGCGCTGGACGATCCGCAATACCTGGCTGTTATGGCTCAATGAGCACCCGGTGGGGCTGTGGGTCACCATGTTGCTGACCACCAGCATGGCGCTCTGGTGGCTGAGGGCGCCGCTGCGGCTCGGGCATGGTGGCCTGTTGCTGGTGATGCTCGCCTTGATGATCTGCGCGCGGGAGCTGATCGAGACGCGCTACATGCTGCCCTTGATCACGGTCTTCCAGCTGCTGCGCTGTGCTGAGCGCCCGCAAGTGGAGCGCGCGATGACGCTCTGGGCGATGGCGATGGGGGCGCTGCTGTTGGCGGGATTGGTGCTGACGCGCACCCTGCCATGAGGCGGTGGCAGGGCGCTTTGGAGGCTCACTCGATGGCGGGGGCTTCAGGCCTGATGGCGTTTCGCCGCCGGGGTCTGGGCATCACGGCCGGCGGGGGCTTTGTCGGCGCCAGCACCGATGCCAGAACCGCCACGCGGTGGCTCGGCGACCCAGGCATAGGCAGCCTCGCGCTCATCGGGCGAGAAGTGACGCACCTCGATGGAACGCACCAGATGCTTGCTGAACTCGGTGACATGGCGCAGCCAGTCGGCCTTGCTGATGATGGCTTCGCGCTCGAAGTCTCCCAGGTGGCGCAGGGCATAGCCGATGTCATTGAGCAGGGCGGCGGGTGTGATCAGGCCAAAGCGCTCGATTTCCACCAGCAACGAGATTCGCTCATGGCGGGCCAGGCGTTCGTCGCATTCCTTGATGATGGGGGCGAGCGAGGCCTGATCGATATGTCCTGCGAGATGCAGGGCGACAACGTGATCGGCGGGACTCTTGAGCAGTGTCAGCATGTTTGGCTCCTGCACTGATGCATGTTGGCTGGGCGAGCCGTGCTGGAAGCCAGCGCTGGCGTCGCTACCTCTTCAGTGTAGTCGCATGTAAGCAGCTTGCTGGCGTCTGGCCAGGCGATTGTCGGTACTGTTCCTTTCAATGAGCTGCCAGCAACGGCTACCTCTCTCGACGTCTGGCCGCGCGAGGCATGACGAGCGGAGCAGTGTTCAGAAACGAAAAGTGCCAGCCATGAAAAATATCAGCCATGAAAAAGCGCCGCCCCTCGTGAGAGGAGCGGCGCTCTTGAATTCAGTATGGTGCTTGCTTGATCTGGTACGGCCAGCCGGACTCGAACCGGCACGCCCGAAGGCAGGAGATTTTAAGTCTCCGGTGTCTACCGATTCCACCATGGCCGCGCAGACTGGCGCATAACTTATCATATTTTAGATCAAGGTCAACTTTAATGGCGATGACACTCTACTGAATGCGTGATTTAACTGACTGTTATGCAATGAAATTGCGACGGTCTGTGGTCATCGTGAGCGGTGACATTGAGGAGGGAAAGCAGAGCGCTTTTCACCCGGCATGATCATGGCAAGCGATGCGAAATGGCGCGCGGTGGAGACGGGCGGGGAAACAGATAGTCAGTACCGAGCGCGAAGGCGCACAGGGGAAGTCATTTATGGGGTCAGGGTGACTGTCAGAATCACTGAACAGATGAAAACAGAGAAATGATGTGGCAAGGCAGTGACTTGGCAAGGCGTAGATCAGACGATAGCCAAGCGAAAAAGCATCAGGGTTGCGGCAATGTAAAGCGAAACAAGCAAGGAGAGTGTGACGACCCGAAGGGGTGGGTGTCATATCCATTCCAGAAGGAAACAGGGGATGTTTCGGTATCTGAAATGGAGGCTGGAGTCGGAATCGAACCGGCGTACACGGAGTTGCAGTCCGCTGCATGACCACTCTGCCATCCAGCCTCAATGATCAAGATGTCAGTCGAAACTGATGTCTGATCCGAGGAGTATCCACTGATGCTGCTGCAGATACATGAGTCAGTAAATTAGGTGGATGTTGCGCTACCTGTGTTACTGGAGCGGGAAACGAGATTCGAACTCGCGACCCCAACCTTGGCAAGGTTGTGCTCTACCACTGAGCTATTCCCGCTGAACTCGAGGTCGAATTATACGGATAATTCCCATGCTGTCAAACAGTTAATGAAAAATTGTCTCGCGAGTCAGGTCACTGGAAACGAAAACGCCCACCGGCCATAGGGGCGGTGGGCGTTGAGGCATTCGCAGCATCTCGTGGCTGAACGGGGTGTCAGACCGAGCGCACCAGTTCCGGCCAGGCGGCACGCAGGTAGCTGATCATTGACCACAGCGTCAGCGCTGCCGAGATATACAGCAGGGCCAGGCCGGCATCCCCCCCGACACTGCCCGGAGCGAAGAACAGCAGCATGAACAGTGCCAGCATCTGGGCGGCCGTCTTCAGCTTGCCGACCCAGGACACCGCGACGCTGCCGCGCTTGCCGATCTCGGCCATCCACTCACGCAGCGCCGAGATGACGATCTCGCGACCGATGATGACCAGGCTCGGGATGGTCATCCACAGGCTGTCGTAGCGTTCGATCAGCAGGCCCAGTGCCACCGCGACCATCAGCTTGTCGGCGACGGGGTCCAGGAAGGCGCCGAAGGGCGTGGTCTGATTCCACAGGCGGGCCAGATAGCCATCGAACCAGTCGGTGATGGCGGCCAGTGCGAAGAGCAGCGCCGTCAGCGGCAGGCTCCATGCATAAGGCAGATAGAAACATACCACCAGCAGCGGAATGAACAGGATGCGGATCAGAGTCAGGATATTGGGGATGCTCATCGTGACGGCACGAGTCCTTGCATGAAGCGTAGGTGGCTGGGCGCAATCGAGGGCGAGTCGAGACCCTGAAGAAAGCCGATCGATTGGCGCCGCACAAGTCGTCTATTCTAGCCTGCCGGCGGCGCATTCAGCCATGCCAAACGGCAGGTTATTCAAGCCAACGCTCTGTCACTCTTCCTTGAGCGTTGAGTCGATGGTGCCAGAGGCAGCCATGTCGTGCACGGGGGCAGCCATGCAGCGTCTGGTGGATCAGCCATGCAGCGTCTGATCCATCAGCCATGCAGCGCCTGATGGATCAGCTCGGCGAGCGATTCGCTGATGCCGGGCACGCGCGCCAGTTCCGGCTTGGAGGCCTGTTTCACCCCCTGCAAGCCGCCGAAGAACTTGAGCAGCTCGCGGCGCCGCTTGGGGCCGACCCCCGCGATGCCCTCCAGGCTTGAGGTGCGCCGCGCCTTGTCACGCTTGGCACGGTGACCGGCGATGGCGAAGCGGTGCGATTCATCGCGCACATGCTGGATCAAGTGCAGCGCCGGCGAGTGGCTGTCGAGGTCCAGGGTGTCATGCACCGTCTCGATGAACAGCGTCTCGAGCCCTGCCTTGCGCGTGGTGCCCTTGGCCACCCCGAGCAGGATGATATCGGTCACGCCGAGTGACTCGAACACCCCGCGCGCCATGTTGAGCTGCCCCTTGCCGCCATCGACCAGCAGGATGTCCGGGCGCTTGCCTTCGCCTTCCTGCAGGCGCTTGAAGCGCCGCGTCAGCGCCTGCTGCATGGCGGCGTAGTCATCGCCGGCCGTCACGCCTTCGATGTTGAAGCGGCGGTAATCTGACTTGATCGGCCCCTCATGATCAAACACCACGCAGCTGGCCACGGTGGCTTCACCATGGCTGTGAGAGATATCGAAGCATTCCAGCCGCTTGGGTACCTCATCGAGCCCCAGTGCATCGCGCAGTGACAGGAAGCGACTGGACAGCTGCTGGCGGCTGGCCAGCTGGGTGGCCAGATGTTGCTCGGCGTTGGTCTGCGCCAGGGTGAGCCATTGTGCGCGATGGCCACGCACCTGATGCGCGACCCGTACCCGCCGCTCGGCCTTCTCGCTCAAGGCGCCTTCCAGCAGGTTGGCGTCATCGAGGGCCAGCGAGGTCAGCACCTCATCGGGCATCTCCCTGTCCTGGCCGAGATAGTACTGGCTGACGAAGCTGGTCAGCAGTTCGCTGCTGGTCAGGTCCAGACCATTGCCGGGCGAGAAGTGGCGTGCGCCGAGCATGCGACCCTGACGGACCGAGACCACGCTGATGCACAGCCCGCCGGGGCGCTCGGCCAGCGCCAGGATGTCGGCGTTGCCGGTGCCGGTGTCGACGTATTGCTTCTCCTGCATGCGGCGCAGCTGGGCGACCTGATCACGCAGGCGAGCCGCCTCCTCGAATTCCAGCCGCATGGCCGCGTCTTCCATCGCCTGGCTGAGCTCGTCGGTGACCTTGTCGCTCTGGCCGTTCAGGCACATCACCGCATGTTCCATGTCGCGGCGATAATCCTGCTTGCTGATGTAGTCGACACACGGCGCGGTGCAGCGGTTGATCTGATATTGCAGGCACGGGCGCTCGCGGTGGGCGAACACCGAATCCTCGCAATTGCGCAGGCGGAAGATCTTCTGCATCAGGGTCAGTGATTCGCGCACCGCGACGCTGCTCGGGTAGGGGCCGAAGTAGCGTCCATCGTTGCGCTTGTGGCGCACGCGCTTGAACTCCAGCGCCGGATAGTCGTGATGCTGGCTGATGAAGACGTAAGGGTAGGATTTGTCGTCGCGCAGCAGGATGTTGTAGGGCGGGCGCAGCTCCTTGATCAGGGTCTGCTCCAGCAGCAGGGCCTCGGTCTCGCTGCGCGTGATGGTGACCTGCACATCGGCGATGCGCCCGACCAGCGCCTGGGTCTTGGCATTCAGGCCGGTGTTGCGAAAATAGCTGGAGAGGCGCGCCTTGAGGCGCTTGGCCTTGCCCACGTACAGCACGTCACCGGCGCTATCCAGCATGCGATAGATGCCGGGCGCGTCGCTGACATGCTTGAGGAAATGGCGGGCGTCGAAGCCGGTCGCCTCGCTGCCCTGCAGCAGATCACTGCTCGCGTCGCTGGTGATCAGGCGGCTGGAGACACGCGCGGCGTCATTGCGTGCGCGGCTGTCAGCCTGCGCACTCGCTGAGGAGGCTTGCTGGGCATCAGGCTGGCTGGCGGTGTCTGCCGGCTCCTCATTCTCGGGCGACTGAGAAGTGGTGTCCGTCATCGTGGGATCAGTGTGCTGCTTGGCCATGAGGTTCCTCGTCCAGAGATGCCTCGAGTCTATCAAACAAGGGCGATTGCTCGCAGGCATGGGGGCAACAGGGCCATGCTGCAATGCCTGCTGTCATGACCGGCGCCGGTGAGGGCGTGCCATTCAAGAACGTCTCAGACAGAAACGTCTCATGCATGAACGTCCCAGACAGAAACGCCTCATACAACAACGCCACCCGGGGAAGGTGGCGTTGTTGTATGAGGCGTTGTCGGCGCTGCTCGGGAGTGTCACGAGCAGCGCAGGCCTGCAGTCTTTGACGGGCTTTCTCAGGCCTCGTCAGGACGGTCCAGCACGTAGTCATCCAGCAATTGGTGACGCATGGCCAGATGCGTCATCTCCACGTCGCTGGTCACGCCAAGCTTGTCGAAGATGCGGTAACGGTAGGTGTTGACCGTCTTCGGGCTCAGGTGCAGGCGGTCCGAGATCTCGCTGACGCGATGGCAATTGACGATCATCGTCGCCACCTGCAGTTCTCGGCTTGACAGCTGGTCGAAGGGATTGCTGCGCTGGGTGTCCATGCCCGAGAACACCAGGCGCTGGGCGATTTCCGGGGACAGATAGCGCTCGCCAGCGGCCACCTGATGGATGGCGCGAATCATCTCGTCAAAGGGCGTGCCCTTGGAGATGAAGCCGAAGGCTCCCGCTTCCAGCAGGCGTTTGGCGAAGGACTCTTCCAGATAGGCGGTCAGCACGATGACTCTGACGTCGGGAAGGCTGCGCACGATCTTCTGTGTGGCTTCCAGGCCATCGACGCCGGGCATGCGAATGTCCATGAGCACGATATCCGGGCTGTGCTCACGGCAGAGTTTGATCGCGGTTTCGCCATCCGAGGCTTCTGCAATCACCTTGAGCCCATCCTCTAGCTCAATGGTACGGACGATGCTGGTACGCACCAGGTGGTGGTCGTCAGCGACAAGAACCTTGATCAAGGCGGCTCCAGTAAAGATGTCAATAAGCAGTGAAGTGAATGCGGGATCCAATGTACCCATTGGACAAGGGCTTGTCGATGCCCTGTTATCCAGTGCGTCGCGTTCAGGATAACCACTACTGATATAGTGCTAGCGTGATTCCTGCTCCTTGTTGTCGGCCGTGGGTCCGTGAGCGAGCCCCTGCGGGAAACCGTGCTCCGCTATGCGATCCGCAGACTTCGCGCGCTCCACAAAGCGCAGCAAAAATAAGAGGTTGACGACGTATTCGTCGCTCTGTAACATGCGCTCCATCGTGAAGACGGGGCCTTAGCTCAGCTGGGAGAGCGCAACACTGGCAGTGTTGAGGTCAGCGGTTCGATCCCGCTAGGCTCCACCATGATTCACGACAAGCCTGTCCAGATTTCATGTGCCTCTTGCCTGCAAGTGACATGCGAAATGACAGTCTGATTCGGGGCCTTAGCTCAGCTGGGAGAGCGCAACACTGGCAGTGTTGAGGTCAGCGGTTCGATCCCGCTAGGCTCCACCAGAATTATTGAAAAAGCGGTCATCCTTCAGGGTGGCCGCTTTTTTTGTGCCCGGCTTTCAGCTCGGCACTGTCAGCTCAGCCCTGTCAGCTCGCTCCTTTCTGCAGCTCGACCCTGTCTGCTTCACATATATAGCCGCCGGTGCCCGGGTCTGCCAATACTGAGGGAGATATGCGAGAAATCTCACCCGGGTTCGTGATTGGCTGAAATTACCTATATTCGTTGCCTGATCGTCTCAAGTTGTTGATGAGAGGCAGGCATGGCGCTAGATTGGCGACATGAGCAGACCAGAGATCACACGACTCGTGGCGAGCCTCGCCCACGAGGAAGGCATCCGAGAGACCGCAGTGAAGGGCGTGCAGCTCTTTCGCATGACGGAGCCCGTGCGTTGCGCGCCGGCCATCTATGAACCCGCCGTGGTGGTGATCGTCAGCGGTGCCAAGGAGGCGATACTGGACGGCGAGCGGCATGTCTACGACAGCCGCCAGTATCTGTGCTGTCCCATCTCGATGCCGGTCGAGGCGGGCGCCCCCACGGCCTCGCCAGAGACCCCGCTGCTGGGTGTCTACCTCTCGTTGGATACACGGGTAATGACGGAGCTTGCCATCGAGATGGAAAGCGCCGCGGGCCTCGTGCGCAAGCCGGGCAGCGGCCCGTTGCCGCCGGGGCTTGCCCTGGCGCATTGGGACGCCGCCTTCAGCGATGCCTTGTTGCGACTGCTGCAGGTGGCGCAGAGCCCCGCCGATGCGGCGATATTGGGAGAAGGGCGGCTGCGGGAGCTTTACTACGCCGTCCTGAAGGGCGAGGCGGGGGAGTCAGCGCGACGTGCCTTCGGTGTGGGCAACGAGATCGCGCGGACAATCGATTACCTCTCCAGCCGACTGGATGAGCCGGTCAGCATTGAAGACATGGCCGGGCGGGTCGGCATGAGTCGCGCCGTCTTCCACCGCAAGTTCAAGCAGGCGACCACGATGTCGCCGATCCAGTTCGTGAAGTCCATGCGCCTCAATACCGCCGCCATGCAGATCGCCAATGGCAAGACCGTCAGCGAGGCGGCCATGGCCGTGGGCTATGTGAGCTCCTCGCAATTCAGTCGCGAATTCAAGCGTCTGTACGGGCAGTCGCCCAAGCAATGGAGTCAGTTCAAATAGCGACACGCCACCAGCGGGGCAAGAAAAAACGGCCATCCGAAAGGAGGCCGTTTTTTCATGGCTGGCGATCATCCTGCGCGTAGGCGCTAGAGCACCGCTTCACTCTCCTCGACACGCTCGAAGAGGATCAGGTGATCGGCCTGGATACGCAGCATGACCTGCTCGCCGGGCTGATAGTCGTGATGGCTGTTGAAGGCCGCCTCGACTTCCCGTCCGGAAGGCAGCGCCAGCCGGTAGAGGGTGCTGGTGCCGGCGAAGGTCGCGCTGAGCACGCGCGCCTTGAGGTCGGTGGCTTCCGAATCCCCTTCGGCCAGCACCAGGTCATCCGGGCGCAGCAGTACATCCACCGGCGTACCGGGTGCATACGGATAGGCACGGTTGCCGCGAATCACGCCCAGCTCCGTGCTCACGCATTCGTTGTCCTTCAGCGTGCCGGGGATGAAATAGCCCTGGCCGATGAAGTTGGCGACGAAGCGCGTGGCGGGTTCGTGATACAGATTGAACGGCGTGTCCCACTGCTGCAGATGACCGCCGTGGATCACGCCGATCTGGTCGGCCATCGCGAAGGCCTCATTCTGATCATGCGTGACCAGCACCGCGCTGATGCCGAGGTGCTTGAGAATCCGCCGCACCTCCTGACTCAGCTGACGACGCAGCTCCACGTCCAGATTCGAGAACGGCTCATCGAGCAGCAGAATGCGCGGCTCCGGCGCCAGCGCGCGGGCCAGGGCCACGCGCTGCTGCTGGCCACCGGACAGCTCATGCGGGAAGCGCTCGCCGAGATGGGCGAGGCCGACCAGCGTCAGCAGCTCCGACACCTTGTCATTGCGCGCTTCACGCGTCATGCGGCGTACGCCGAAGGCCACGTTGTCCGCCACGCTCAGGTGGGGGAACAGTGCGTAATCCTGAAAGACCATGCCGACATGGCGCTGCTCCGGCGCGGTCAGATGAGTCGCGCTGGACAGCACCTCGCCTTCGAGACGAATCTCGCCCATCGCCACCGGTTCGAAGCCGGCAATCGCGCGCAGCAGCGTGGTCTTGCCGCAGCCGGAGGGGCCGAGCAGGCAGGCAATGTCACCCTTGTTGAGGGAGAAATTGATGTCACGGGTCACGACGGTGGTGTCGTAGCGACATTCCAGCGAATCGATCTGAAGGAGCGGTTGCATGATGGCAGGTCAGTCCGGATGGCGATGAAGGCAGCGGAGCAGGGGAGTGTCTGTCTCGTTTGAGCATACGCGAGCGCCGCCTGCGTGGATGCAGGCGGCGGCAGGGCAGCCCTTCGGCTTGCTGGTCGGCGGCTCAGCCTTGAAGCTCAGTCCTGGCGACCCAGCATCAGGAACTCGAGCAGTGCCTTCTGGGCGTGCAGGCGATTGCCCGCTTCCTGCCAGACGACGGCGCGCGGGTCATCCAGCAGACCCATGCTGATCTCTTCGCCGCGGTGTGCCGGCAGGCAGTGCAGGAAGATGACATCGTCGGCGGCCTTGTCGAGCATGGCTTCATCGACCTGGAAACCGGCGAAGTCGGCTTCACGCTTGAGCTGCTCTTCTTCCTGGCCCATGGAGGCCCAGACATCGGTGGTCACCAGGTCCGCGCCCTGCACGGCTTGCTGCGGGTCACGATGGATGCTGACGCGCTGGCCAGCCGCCGCGACGATCTCGCTGTCCGGCTCATAGCCTTCGGGACAGCAGATGCGCAGATTGAAGTCGAACTGACGCGCGGCGTTGATCCAGGAGTGGCACATGTTGTTGCCATCGCCGATCCAGACCGCTGTCTTGCCCTTCACGGAGCCACGGCATTCGGTCCAGGTCATCACGTCGGCCAGCAGCTGGCACGGATGATAGTCGTCGGTCAGCGCATTGATGACCGGCACGCTGGAGGCGTCGGCGAAGGCTTCGATGTCGGAGTGGGCGAAGGTGCGGATCATCACGCCATCGACCATCTCGGAGAGCACGCGGGCGGTGTCGCCGATCGGCTCGCCACGGCCCAGCTGGGTGTCGCGCGGCGACAGGAACAGCGCATGGCCACCGAATTGCGCCATGGCCGTCTCGAAGGACACGCGAGTACGCGTGGAGGACTTCTCGAAGATCATCGCCAGGGTGCGGTTGGCGAACGGCGTATAGACCGGACCTTCCTTCTTCAGCCCATCCTTGATGGTGATGGCGCGCTGGATGAGGTAGTCGAGTTCTTCCGGAGAAAGGTCAAGCAGGGTCAGAAAGTGCCGGGTGGCCATCGAGCGGGCTCCTGTCAGGGTCTCGGGCAGCACCATCGAAAAGGGCGCCATGCGTCGGAGGGAAGGAAGTCGCCGACGATCACGGCGCCCGGATGGCGCTGCCTGTCAAAAGAGCCATCCTAGCCAGCTCGGCTCGAGCGTGCAACGCTCGCGCCGTTATCAGGGCGGCCATGACGCGCGCGGCAGGGCCGATGCGCGCTGCTGCAGACAGCAATCCACAACTCGGGCACTATCGGGGGCTGAATTCATGGCTTACCCCCAGTAGAATGAGGGAATGACACTCACGGGCCTTGCGCCCACCGTCCGAGGATTGCACATGAGCACTACCATCGAATCGATCGAAAAGCAGATTGGCGAGAACCCGATCCTCCTGTACATGAAGGGCACCCCGCAGCTGCCGCAGTGTGGTTTCTCTGCGCAGACCGTGCAGGCCGTCATGTCCTGCGGCGAGCGTTTCGCCTTCGTCAACATTCTCGACAACCCGGACATCCGCGCCGAGCTGCCGAAATACGCCAACTGGCCGACCTTCCCGCAGCTGTGGGTCAACGGCGAGCTGGTCGGCGGTTGCGACATCGTGGTCGAGATGTACCAGAGCGGCGAACTGGAGCCGCTGATCAAGCAGGCCGCTCAGGAAGCGTCTGCCGAGTGATCGGCATCTTCTGATCCGCGTCTTCTGATAGGAGTCGCTCTGATCAGGCTCGCTCTGACCCGAGCAGTGCCGAGCAGAAAAAACGCCCCCGCAGCCAGGCTGCGGGGGCGTTTTCATGTCTGACTCTCGGAGAGTCTGTCAGCCGGAGAAACTGTCAGAAGCTCCGCCAGTCAGGGCGCGGGCGCGTCGAGCGAGGCCGGCACCTCATCATTCATGCCCTGTTCCTTCATCGCCAGGTCCCAGCCGCCCAGGTCCTTGAAGCGGTTGACCATCGCGCAGAACAGCTCCGCGGTGCGTTCGGTGTCATAACGCGCCGAGTGGGCGGAGGCGTTGTCGAACTCGATGCCGGCGGCGCGGCAGGCGCGGGCCAGTACCGTCTGGCCATAGACCAGACCCGCAAGCGAAGCGGTATCGAAGCACGAGAACGGGTGGAACGGATTGCGCTTGATACCGCAACGCTCGACCGCCGCGTTCAGGAAGCCCTGATCGAAGGCCGCATTGTGGCCGACCAGCACCGCACGCGTGCAGCCGTGCGCCTTGATGGCCTTGCGCACCGGGCTGAAGATCTCGCCCAGCGCCTGATTCTCGGCCACCGCGACCTGCTTGCGCACCGGGTTGTCGAGATCGATACCGGTGAAATCCAGTGCCGACTGTTCGATGTTGGCGCCCTCGAAGGGGGCCACGTGGAAGGCATAGGTCGCATCCGGCACCATGTTGCCATCGTCGTCCATGGTCAGCGTGACGGCAGCGATCTCGAGCAGTGCATCACCGGCGGCATTGAAACCACCCGTCTCGAGGTCGACCACCACTGGCAGAAAGCCACGGAAGCGCTGTGCCATCTGCGTGCGCTCGCTCGCCTGGGTCATCAAGATCTCCAATCCCGTCATAGCATCTCGTGCTGCGTCGTGCGTATTGCCGACGCTCAAGGTGGCCAATTGTAGCAGGGCGAAAAGGGCGCGTCGCGGCGCTGGCCGCGTGCCGGGGTGTCTCTGGCCCTCCTGGCAGTATCGGTGAGGTGCCAGCCTCGCTATAATCGGCGTCACATCGTGATTCGGGTAGATGAGCGGCTGCGCTTGCGCGGCCTTCGCTCGTCTGGACCGGGCGATCCAACCCCACCTGCGGCCACGGCGTTCATCAGTGGTACGCGGGAACTACAAGCATCAACTCAGGAGTCAAGCATGTCCGACGTGCAAAAGGTCGTTCTCGCCTACTCCGGCGGCCTGGACACTTCAGTCATCGTCAAGTGGCTGCAGGAAACCTACAACTGTGAAGTCGTGACTTTCACAGCTGACCTCGGTCAGGGCGAGGAAGTCGAGCCGGCGCGTGCCAAGGCAGAAGCCCTCGGCGTGAAGGAGATCTACATCGAAGACCTGCGCGAGACCTTCGTCCGCGATTACGTCTTCCCGATGTTCCGTGCCAACGCCATCTATGAAGGCGAGTACCTGCTGGGCACCTCCATCGCACGTCCGCTGATCGCGCGTCGTCTGGTCGAGATCGCCAACGAGACCGGCGCCGACGCCATCTCTCACGGTGCGACCGGCAAGGGCAACGACCAGGTGCGTTTCGAGCTGGGCGCCTACGCGCTGAAGCCGGGCATCCAGGTCATCGCGCCGTGGCGTGAGTGGGACCTGAACTCCCGCGAGAAGTTGATGGAATACTGCGAGCAGCACGGTATCGAAGTCGACTACGCCAAGAACAAGAAGAAGTCTCCGTACTCCATGGACGCGAACCTTCTGCACATCTCCTATGAAGGTGGCGTGCTGGAAGACCCGTGGACCGAGTGCGAAGAAGAGATGTGGCGCTGGAGCGTCAGCCCGGAGCAGGCGCCGAATGACGCGACCTACATCGATCTGACCTACACCAAGGGCGACATCACTGCCATCGACGGCAAGGAAATGGCCGCTCACGAAGTGCTCGAGTACCTGAACAAGGTCGGCGGCGCCAACGGCATCGGCCGTCTCGACATCGTCGAGAACCGTTACGTCGGCATGAAGTCGCGTGGCTGCTACGAAACACCGGGCGGCACCATCATGATGCGTGCTCACCGTGCCATCGAATCCATCACTCTGGACCGCGAAGCGGCCCACCTGAAGGACGAGATGATGCCCAAGTACGCTGAGCTGGTGTACAACGGCTACTGGTGGAGCCCGGAGCGTCGCATGCTGCAGGCGGCCATCGATGAGTCCCAGAAGGTCGTCAACGGCGTTGTGCGTCTCAAGCTCTACAAGGGCAACGTGATCGTCGTCGGTCGTCAGTCCGAAGACTCGCTGTTCGATGCGTCCATCGCGACCTTCGAAGACGATGCGGGCGCCTACGACCAGAAAGATGCTGCCGGCTTCATCAAGCTGAACTCCCTGCGCCTGCGTATCGCGGCCAGCAAGGGGCGTGGCATCGAGTAATCTCTGATCCGATAGCCTGATCTCGGAACACCATGACGCCGGCCCCTGCTGCAGCCATTCGCTGCCATAGGGGTCGGCGTCGTGCTATCCGGTTGTCGGTGCCACGTTATCCGGCTGTCGTATCGCGGTTTAGGCGGCCAGAGTCAGTCGCGCTGTCGGCTACCAGAGCCGGGCGCGCTTTCGTCTGATGAGGTGCTGCTCATCCAAGGCACGCATGGCGCTCAGGGGCGTTGCTGAGCGCTTTTCTCCCCCGTGGGTGCATGCGATGCTGACAGAAGCCCCTTTTCATTGTCATTTCTGCACGTAGATAGCCGGCGTCCGTCATGGCGGCCGGCCAAGGAAGATGTCTCATGCTGGGTATGCTGAAGAAACTGTTTGCCGCAGGCGAGCCTGCGCCGGTCAAGGAACCGGAAGCCACCGAATACAAGGGCTATCTGATCGTGGCGATGCCGCAGAAGCACGATGGTCAATACCGGGTGTCGGGCGTGATCCGCAAGCCGGTGGAAGGCGGCGAGATGCTGGAGCACCGCTTCGAGCGCTCCGACACCGTGCCGGGCGAAGAGGGCGCCGTGGAGCTGACCCTGCTCAAGGCGAAGCGCACCATCGATGACCTGGGTGACAGCATCTTCGAGCGCTGATCGCCCCGGAGCTGACCGCTGCGCACTTGCCCCCCACCTTCAGGAGCACGCCCATGATCACGGTTCACCATCTGGAAAACTCGCGCTCGCAGCGCATCCTGTGGCTGCTGGAAGAGTTGAATCTTGAATACCGTCTGCAGACCTATGCCCGCGACAGCAACAGCATGCGTGCGCCCAAGGCGCTGAAGGAGATTCACCCGCTGGGCAAGGCGCCGATCATCACCGACACCACGCTGGCGGGAGAGAATGCCGAGCCGGTGGTGGTCGCCGAGTCCGGTGCGATCATCGAATACCTGATCGATCTGTACGCCGGCCAGGGCAGCGGCAGCACTGCCCATCTGCGCCCGCCCGCCGGCAGCCAGGCCGAGCGTGACTACCGCTTCTGGCTGCACTTCGCCGAAGGCTCCGCGATGCTGCCGCTGATGCTCAGGCTGGTGTTCTCGCGCCTCGACAAGCAGCCGGTGCCGTGGCTGGTGCGCCCGATCGCGCGCAAGCTGGCCAAGGGGGTGAACGACAGCTTCATCAGTCCGGAGATCAAGGCGCATCTCGCCTACATGGATACCTGTCTCGAGCATCGCCAGTGGCTTGCCGGCGACTCGCTGACCGGTGCCGATATCCAGATGAGCTTCCCGATCCAGGCGCTCGATGCGCGCCAGGGGCTCAAGAATCACCCGAATATCCAGGAATGGCTGGCCCGAATCCGTCAGCGCGAAGCCTTTCAGCGTGCCGTGGCCAAGGGTGGCGAGCTGGCGCTCTGACGCGCTGATGCTTTTGCGCTCTGAGGTGCTGATGCGCTGATGCCCGGGCGCGATGCGCAAATATCATATGGCTTGCGCATTTTTGCGCTATTGATGTGATCTAGACTTTCGTCGGGATTCTTTCGGCATTCGGGCTGTCACATCTGGACGTTATATCGATAGGTTCTGTTTTAGGTATCTAAGCTACAGTTAGTGCTTATTGATTGCAGTCGGGTGACAACCGCCCAGTCACCAGGCGGGGCAGCGAAGCGCCAAGGACGCCAGGCACGACAGGCGGAAAAGCACCGCAAGCCAGAGCGTCAAGACAGAACGTAAAGACAGAGCGGCATGGCATAACAACAAGACAGAGCACTAGACCGTGAGCGATGCATCGGCAAGCGAGTGGGGAGTCCGCCGTGGTGTCGATGGATAAACAGGATGCAGGACAAGGAGTCGACCGGGGGCCTGGCATGGCACGCAAGAGTCTGCGTGAACAATCACTGGAACAAGCACTCCAGCAGATGGAACGCGACAAGGCTCGCCTTGAACGCCGACTAGCGGGGCTGGAAGAGAAACTGTCGACGACGCTCGACGGTACCGGCCTGCGCCTCTGGCAGCTCGAGGTGCCCAGCGGCAAGCTCACCATCTTCAACTATCGCTGGGGGCGCATGCTGGGCTATCAGCCCGGCGAGCTGAACGCCCATTTCGATGTCTGGCGTGAGCACCTGCACCCGGAAGACCGCGACGAAGTGCTCGCCAATCTCAATGATCACCTTGAGGGGCGCACCGAGGTCTATCAGGTCGTGCATCGCATGCTGGCCCGCGACGGCAGCATCACCTGGGTCGCCGACCGCGGGCGGGTGGTCGAACGCGATGAGCACGGCAATGCCCTGCGTCTGCTGGGCACGCATACCGACATCAGTCATGAGAAGGACTACGAATCGCGCCTCAATGCGCTGGCCAGCACCGATGCCCTGACGGGCCTTGCCAATCGCCAGGCCATCAACAGCTGGCATCAGCGACCGCTGGCCGATGACAGTGCCTTGATCTTCATCGACCTCGACGGCTTCAAGCAGGTCAATGACCAGTTCGGCCATCGTGCCGGCGACGAAGTGCTGGTGCTGGTCGCGCATGGTCTGAACGATGAGCTGCATCGACTGGGCATCCATCATCATCTCTCGGCGCGTTTCGGCGGCGATGAATTCCTCTTTCAGCTGCCCCGCATGTCACTGCCGCGTGTCGAACATATCGCCCGTCGCTGGCTGGAGCGCTTCGCGCATCCCCTCGAGATCAGCGGTGGCCTCGGCCGCATCGGCCTGAGCATCGGCATCTGCTTCGGGCGCGATGCCGACAATCGCTTCGGGCTGGCGCTGGAACGGGCCGATCAGGCAATGTACCGGGTCAAGCACCACGGCAAGCACGGCTTCAGGGTGCACGCGCCGGTGGAGTACTCTTCCTGCGAATATCAGGCCGGCGATTTCCAGGCCTCGAATCTGGAAGCCCCCGCCAGTCGCCTGCCTTCCTGGTTGCACCCACAGCCCGCGCCGACATCAAGGCCCACGCCAGCCTCCCAGTCGCCGCCGAGGCAGCAGGCAGCTTCTGCCGGTACTGAGTCTGCCAGTGCTGAGTCTGCCGGCACTGAGTCTGCCGGTACCAAGCCTGCCGATACCGAGCGTGGCGATAGCGTGTCTGCTGATTCCGAGTCTGCCGATGCCAGGGCCAAGGAGGAAAGGTGACTCGCATGACAAACGAGCCCGCTTCCCGCTGGCTCCCGACATTCCAAGCCCCCCGCACGCGCAGGCGTCGGGGGGCTTTTGTCTTTCAGGCCGCTCGACTGACGGGCGTGGCGCAACGCTGCAGCGCGAATGCCATCATTTTCTGATATGACTATTGCATCCGGCAAAGTCGCGAACGACGCTGGGGGGAACGGCAAGGCAGGATGAGTCGAGGCCCCCGAGCGTCATGGAAGCGTCGTGGCACGAGACAGGCATGAACGGCGGCTTCAAGTGCCGCCTTTATCAGCAGGGCGAGTGTCCTCAAGGAGAGAAGGATGAGTAGCAGCGAGTCTGGCCGACAGTTCATCAATCAGCCACGCCAGGTCGTCGGCGAGGCGCTGGAAGGCTGCGCACGACTGCGCCACCCGGATGGCAGTGGCGTGCGGCTGTCAGACCCCGCCAGTGGCATGCGCTTGGTGGTACGCGATGACTGGGCGCGTGATCAGGTCGCGCTGATATCCGGTGGCGGCTCGGGGCATGAACCCGCGCACGCAAGTTTCGTCGGCGCGGGCATGCTGACGGCCGCCGTGTGTGGTGAGCTGTTCGCCTCGCCGACGGTGGACGCCGTGCTGGCGGCGATCCGCGAAGTGACCGGTGAGGCCGGGGCCTTGCTGATCGTCAAGAACTACACCGGCGATCGCCTCAACTTCGGGCTGGCGGCCGAGCGGGCGCGCCAGGAAGGCTTCAAGGTCGAGATGGTCATCGTCGCCGACGACGTGGCGCTGCCCGACAACCCGCAGCCACGCGGGCTGGCCGGCACGCTGCTGGTGCACAAGGTCACCGGTGCGCTGGCGGCACGTGGGGCGGGCCTCAAGGAAATCACCGCCGTCGCACGGCGTGTCGCCGACAGCTGTTCGACCCTGGGCGTGGCCTTCAATGTCGGCCGCCATCCCGGCAAGCCGCGTGAGCAACGCGCACCGGAACTGGGGCTGGGCATTCACGGCGAGCCGGGCGCCATGGCGCTCGAGCTTGGCAGCGACTCGGACACCCACGGCGTGCATGCGGTCATGGACACCGTGGTCACGGCGCTGGTGCAGGGTCATTCGCGCAAGGATGTCGGCGGCGACCTGCCGGCCAGCGGCCATCTGCTGCTGATCAATGATCTGGGCGGTTGCTCGGCGCTGGAGCGCAGCCTGCTGCTGGAAGAGGCGCTGACCCATCCGTCGCTGCAGGCGCTGGGCATCCATGCCGTGGTCGGCCCGCAACCGCTGATGACCTCGCTGGACATGCACGGTTTCTCGCTGACGCTGCTGCCGCTGGATAGCCTGCTGGAAGAGGCGCTCAGCGCCAGCTGCGCGCCGGTGGCCTGGCCGGGCGTGCAGCCGGTGACGCCACTGACGCACTTCACGCCGAGTCAGGACGCCGTCAGAACCGCCAGTGATGAGGCCTCGGATGCGAGACGTGCCCAGGCCAAGGCCGACTGCCAGGAGCGTGCCGCCCGCGGCGTGAAATCGCGTGCCGGCCTGCCGGGCGATCCGCAGGTCGAGCAACGCTTGCGCGCGGCACTGGAAATCCTGCTCGCCAGCGAGGCGGACCTTGACCGCCTCGATGCCATCAGCGGTGACGGCGATACCGGCAGCACCTTCGCCAGCGGTGCGCGCGCGGTGATCGAGGCGCTGGAAGACTGCGAGCTGGCGTGTGGTGATTCCGGCGAGCTGATGACCACCATCGGCAAGCAGCTGGCCCACGGCATGGGCGGCTCCAGTGGTGTGTTGCTCTCGACGCTGTTCACCGCCGCCGCCACCCGCTGGAAGGAGCAGTCGGACGCGCATGGCCAGGCACCGCTGGGCCAGCGCTGGCACGACGCCCTGAGTCACGGCGTCGCCCGCATGCAGCATTACGGCGGCGCCTCACGCGGCGACCGCAGCCTGCTGGATGCGCTGTTGCCGGCGTTGGAGGCACTGCAGGAATCGGTGCAGTCTGAAAAGAAAGCGTCGGTGCAGTCTGATCAGCAGGGTGAGAAGCAGCCTGATCAGAAAACCTCGGCAGCCCAGAGCCAGCAGGAGATACGTACCGGGCGGGTCGACTGGGCCGCGATGGCGCGCGCCGCCCGTCAGGGCGCGGATGCCACCGCCGAGATGGCCAAGGCGCGGGCCGGACGCTCCGCCTACGTGCCTTCCGCCCATCTGGTCGGCAACAGCGACCCGGGCGCGGAAGCCGTGGCGCGTGTCTTCGAAGCGCTGGCCGATGCCGCCGAGGAAGCGGCGGGTTGATGTGATTGACCGGCTGAGCTGGTTGACCCGAATGACTGGTGTCTGAGCTCTCCAGCCCCAAAAAGCTCTAAAACCAAAGCCCCATAAAGCAAAAGGCCCGCCCATGAACCTCGTGTTCAAGGGCGGGCCTTTTTGCATCACGCGGCAAGCGGTCAGGCGACTTTGTGACGTGTCGGCAGGCGAATCAGACGGGTGGCGATGGCGGTGCCCAGCAGGGTGATGCCCATGCCGGTGAGGATGCGCGCATCGATCACCTCATCGAGCAGCATGTTGCCCCACAGCAGCGCGCTGACCGGTACCAGGAAGGTCACCGAGGTGGTCGCGGTGGCGCCGGCACTGGCCAGCAGGCGGAAGAAGATCAGGAAGGCGAGGCTGGTGCTGAGTACCGCCAGTGCGATCGCGCTGCCCCAGGCTTCCAGGCTGACGCTGGCCGTCGGCCACATCCACAGGCCCGGGATCAGCAACAGCAGGGACGACATCAGCGAGCTGCCCGCGGCCAGCACCGGCGCCGGCAGGTGATTCAGGCGCTGGCGCGAGAAGTTGGAGGCGAAGCCGTAGCAGAAGGTCGCGCCGAGTGCGGCGAGAATGAACCAGCCGTCGCCGCCGAGCTGGAAGTCGAGACGATCACTCGACAGCACATAGACACCGCTGAAGGCTATGGCCAGGCCGAGATACTGCTGCTTCTGGATCGGCGTGGCGAACAGCGCCATGCCCAGCAAGGCGGTGAACAGCGGCGTGGTGGCATTGATCAGCGAGGTGAAGCCGGCCTCCAGCTGGGTGGTGGCCAGCGCCAGCAGGCAGAAGGGCAGCGCCTGACTGGTCAGCCCCAGCACCGCAAGCGGGCCCTTGTGCTCCCACAGCATCCTGAGGCGTCCCGCGCCCAGCAGCAGCGGGGCGAGTACCAGCGCACCGATGCCCATGCGCAGCAGTATCAGCGTGGTCGGGCCGAATTCCGGCGCGGCCACGCGCATGAAGATGAAAGACATGCCCCACAGGGTGGATAGCAGGACAAGACGCAAGGCATCGCTGGCGGACATGGTGTTCTCGACGTGGCGTGTGAAAGGCAGTCCGCTAGGCTAGCCCCTCACGCGCGTCACGGGAAGCACGACCTTGTGTGTGTCGCTCTCCTGTCTTAGTCCCAGCTCCAGCTCCAGCCCGGCCCGCTGGCCTCAGGTGGAGGGAATCGCGCCGCGCTGGATGGCGGCGATATCGCGGGCGGCGCGCTCGAGTGCCGGCAGATGCTTGAGCATGTCCTCGCGCGACTGGCGCATCACCGGCGCCTGGATCGCCACGCCGATGTTGGAGGGCCCATCGGGATTGGGCGCCAGCACCGCGATGCACACCAGACCGGGCAGGAATTCTTCATCATCCAGCGCGAAGCCCTGCTGGCGGACCTGCTCGATCTCGGCCTCGACGGACTCGATGTCGGTCAGGGTATTGCGCGTCATCGCGTTCAGTGGTGTGCCGGTCAGCAGGCGGCGGCGCTGGGCGGGCGGCATCTGGGCCAGAAACAGCTTGCCGCTGGCGGAGCAATGCACCGGCACCCGGGAGCCGGGGTGCAGATAGAAGCGAAGCGGGGCCTGGGTCTCGACGCGGTCCAGATACAGCACTTCGCTGCCGGATAGCGCCGTGATGTTGCAGCTCTCGCCGACCTCTTCCATCAGCCGGTTGAGCACGCCGTGGCGGGCACCCTGCACGGTGTCGTTGAGCAGCAGGTTCTCCGCCAGACGGCGCAGGCGGCTGCCCTTGCTGTAATGGCGGTTGTCCGCCTCGCGCTGCAGCATGCCGCTGCCTTCCAGCTGCTGCAGCATGCGGTGCAGCGTCGGCTTGGGCAGGCCGGTCTCTTCCACCAGTCCCTGCAGGGTGAAGAACTGGTCCTTGGCGGCGATCACTTCCAGCAGCGCCAGCAGACGCTGGGCGGGCGTATCGCCTTCTATCTTGCTGCCTTCCTTGCCGGTGTCCCTGTCGGCGTCCTTGCGGTCACGTGGCAGGCTCGCCTGGGGCTGGGTGGCACTGTTCATGGGCTATTCCCTCCTTCAATCCGTGCGCGGGGCAGTGTGGCGCCGAAACGCTCGGCCCGTCAGTGCCTTGCGTTGCTGTGCCTACTTTAACAGTACTCCATTCATCGAAAGAAGTTTCTAAAAAAGGAGTGTTTTTGATCATTTTCCGAAATCGGGCTTGACGGACCGCGCGGCGAGGGCTAATTTTGGTCACATGTTTCGGTAATCGGAACTAAATGTATCAATAAACATAAAATTTAGAGTTGGAGACGCCATGAGCACTCAAGACAGCGCAGACAATCGCAAGGTCGTGCAGGGCAAGCAGAAGATGACCCCTTCCGAGGCCTTCGTGGAAACCATGGTCGCCAATGGCGTCACCGACATGTTCGGCATCATGGGCTCCGCCTTCATGGATGCGATGGACATCTTCGCCCCGGCCGGCATTCGCCTCATTCCGGTGGTGCATGAGCAGGGCGCTGCCCACATGGCCGACGGCTATGCACGCGTCTCCGGCCGTCACGGCATGGTCATCGGCCAGAACGGTCCGGGCATCTCCAACTGCGTCACCGGCATCGCGGCCGCTTACTGGGCGCACAGCCCGGTGGTCATCGTCACGCCGGAAGCCGGCACCACCGGCATCGGCCTGGGCGGCTTCCAGGAATGCAAGCAGCTGCCGATGTTCCAGGAATTCACCAAGTACCAGGGTCACGTGACCCACCCGTCGCGCATGGCGGAATACACCGGTCGCTGCTTCGACCGCGCCATGTCCGAGATGGGCCCGACCCAGCTCAACATTCCGCGTGACTACTTCTACGGCGAGATCGAATGCGAGATTCCGCTGCCGGCACGTGTCGACCGTGGCCCGGGCGGCAGCAAGAGTCTGGATGAGGCAGCCGAGCTGCTGGCCAGCGCCAAGTTCCCGGTCATCGTTTCCGGTGGCGGTGTGGTGATGGCCGATGGCGTCGCGGAGTGCAAGGCACTGGCAGAGCGTCTCGGCGCGCCGGTGGTCAACAGCTACCAGCACAACGATTCCTTCCCGGCCAGCCACCCGCTGTGGTGTGGTCCGCTCGGTTATCAGGGCTCCAAGGCGGGCATGAAGCTGATCTCCCAGGCCGATGTCGTCATCGCGCTGGGCACGCGCCTCGGGCCGTTCGGTACCCTGCCGCAGCACGGCATGGACTACTGGCCGAAGGACGCGAAGATCATCCAGATCGACGCCGACCACAAGATGCTGGGCCTGGTGAAGAAGATCTCCGTCGGCATCTGCGGCGATGCGCGTGAAGCGGCCATCGCCCTGACCGAGCGTCTGTCCGGTCGCAATCTGGAATGCGATGCCTCCAAGGATTCACGTCTGACCCAGATTCGTGAAGAGAAGGCCGCCTGGGAAGCCGAGCTGGATGCCTGGACCCACGAGAAGGACGCCTTCAGCCTCGACGCCATCGAAGAAGCCAAGGACGAGAAGCCGTTCTCCGGCGGCGAATACCTGCACCCGCGTCAGGTACTGCGCGAGCTGGAAAAGGCCATGCCGGAAGATGTCATGGTCTCCACCGACATCGGCAACATCAATTCCGTGGCCCACAGCTACCTGCGCTTCGATCGTCCGCGCAGCTTCTTCGCCCCGATGAGCTTCGGCAACTGCGGCTACGCGCTGCCGACCATCATGGGTGCCAAGACTGCCGCGCCGGAACGTCCGGCCATCGCCTACGCCGGTGACGGTGCCTGGGGCATGAGCCTGATGGAAATCATGACCGCCGTGCGTCACGACATTCCGGTCACGGCCGTCGTCTTCCACAACCGTCAGTGGGGCGCCGAGAAGAAGAACCAGGTCGAGTTCTACAACCGTCGCTTCGTCGCCGGTGAGCTGGACAACGAGAGCTTCGCCGAGATCGCGCGCTCCATGGGGGCCGAAGGCATCACCGTCGACCGTCTGGAAGACGTGGGCCCGGCCCTCAAGAAGGCCATCGACATGCAGATGAACGAAGGCAAGACCTGCGTCATCGAGGTGATGTGTACTCGCGAACTGGGCGACCCGTTCCGCCGCGACGCCCTCAAGAAGCCGGTGCGTCTGCTCGAGAAGTATCAGGATTACGTGTAACGCCCATCGCTGATCGCGCTGTGCAGGTCATGGATGGCAGCGCAATGAAGCGGGTGTAGCGCGACGCGCAAGCAGGACTGGAACTCTCCCTTGCCCCGGCCATTTCAGATGTCCGGGGCTTTTTGGATGTGTCGGCTGCCTGCAAGGGCAGCGAGGAGACAGACATGAAGGCACTCAACAACATTCTGGCGCGGGCCAAGGCAGACCCGCGCCGTATCGTGCTCTGCGAAGGGCAGGACATGCGGGTGGTGCAGGCGGCGGTGAGCGCGGCGGAGCAGGGCCTGGCGCAGGTGATGGTGGTCGGTGACCCCATCGTCATCGCCGCCACCGCCAGAGAAGCCGGGCTTGAGGATCAGGCGCTGGCACGGCTCGAGCTGATCGACCCCGTCACCTCCGAGCACACCGCCAGGCTTGCCGAGGCGCTGCACGCGCATCGCGCGGCCAAGGGCATGACGGCGGAGCAGGCCGCCGAGAAGATTCGTGATCCGCTGACGTTCGCCAACATGCTGGTGCGCGAAGGGCTGGCGGATGGCTCGGTGGCCGGTGCCGTGCTGACCACTGCCGATGTGGTGCGCACCGCCATTCAACTGCTGGGGCTGGCGCCGGGCAGCAAGCTGGTCTCCAGCTTCTTTCTGATGATGCTGTGCAAGCCGTTCCACAATCTGAAGGGCGGGATGATCTTCTCGGACTGCGGGCTGGTGATCGACCCCGACGCCGAGGAGCTGTCGCAGATCGCGCTGGCCGCCGCCGACAGCGCCCAGGCTCTGCTCGGGGAAGACCCGCGGGTGGCGATGCTGTCATTCTCCACCAATGGCAGCGCGCATCACGCCTCGGTGGACAAGGTGGTACAGGCCGCGCATCGGGTGCGCGAGCAACGTCCGGATATCGCCATCGATGAAGACGTGCAGCTCGATGCCGCCATCGTGGCGGAAATCGCCGAGCGCAAGCTGCCCACCTCCCGCGTCAAAGGCACCTCCAACGTGCTGGTGTTCCCCAATCTGGAAGCCGGCAATATCGGCTACAAGCTCGCCGAACGCATCGGCGGCGCAGAAGCCATCGGCCCGCTGCTCCAGGGCCTCGCCAAACCCGCCAACGACCTCTCGCGCGGCTGCTCCACCGCCGACATCCTCAATGTCATTGCGGTGACTGTCGTTCAGGCGCAGCAGCGCATTTCTTGATCCCGATCGCCGCTCTTTCATCTTGCCGTATTTTTTTTACGGCAAGATGAAAGGCTGCTATGCTCATGGCATATTAATGGGAGAAAAATGAAATGCTGCATAAATTTGCTGTAAAAAACTTTCGAAATTTTTCTGAGTGGTTAAAGTTAGATTTAACTAGCCAACAATATGAGTTCAACGATAAGGCCATACATAATGGTATAGTTGAACATGGTATGATCTATGGTCGAAATGGTGTAGGTAAATCTAATCTTGGACTTGCTATGGTTGATCCAGTACTTCATTTAGTGGATTCTTCTAGTTATCCAAATACTCTTGATTATAATTATCTTCATGGTGGGCACGGCGTCGAGTTGGCTGAATTCGTTTTTGAGTTTTTAATTGACAATGTAAATGTTGTATATCGTTATGGAAAGAAATCATTGACACAGCTAGTATATGAAGAGCTGGTTATTGATGATAAGGTTGTTCTAAAAATTGATCGGCGGCAGTCGACCTTGGCAAATATTGAGTTAGCTGGGGCAGAATCATTAAAAACTGATGTAGGTGATTCCAATATTTCTTTATTGAAATATGTGAACAATAATGCATTGTTGGATGATACTGTAACAAAGCATCGCTTCGAGAAATTCCTCAAGTTTGTAGAGGGTATGGTGTTTTTCCGCTCATTGAGTGAAGTTCGTACTGGCGAGTCTGTAGGTAAAAATATTGGTGTTAAACGCCTTTCTCAAAGTATTATTGATTCAGGCTCAGTGCAAGATTTTGAAAGTTTTCTAAATAAGGCTGGTGTTTCCTGTAAGCTGATAGTTGATGCTACATCAAGCGGTGAAAAAGGTATCTATTTTGATTTTGGGAAAAATCAACTAGAATTTGGTGTTGCGGCTTCTACAGGAACATTATCATTAGGTGTTTTCTATTTTTGGTGGCTGAGGCTTAAAAACGAAGAAGTTACTTTTGCATTCATTGATGAATTCGACGCCTTTTACCATCATGCATTAGCATCCAGTATTGTTGAGAAGGTTGCTGAATCTAAATGTCAGACTATTATGACTACACATAATACCGGTGTTATGAGCAATGACTTGCTTCGTCCTGATTGTTATTTTGTACTGGACGAAGGGATTAAGTCTATAACCGAAATGACTAATAAAGAGTTAAGAAAAGCTCATAACTTAGAAAAAATATATAAAGGTATGTCTAGCTAATGGAACGTACACTATTTGTTTTTGAAGGAGAAATTCGTGAAAAAGATTATTTTAATAGTCTAAGGAGCGCTTTTTTTGACAATAGTGATGGTCATGTGTTGGTTAGCTATTGCAATGATATTTATGAGTTGTTTAGGGTGCTGTCGGAAGATGAAGATTTAGACCCATTTGAGATAATTAGAGAGCTTAACCCAGTTATACAGCAACAAGACGAATTGGCTTCTTTGAGACGTGACCAAATTAGTCAAATATATCTATTTTTTGATATGGAGCCTCGTGATGATCATTACTCTAGTGATAAGTTGTTAGATATGCTTGAGAAGTTTAATGATGAAACTGGTAATGGTAAGCTATTTATTAGCTATCCCATGGTAGAGGCTTTGAGAGACATAGATAATCATGAGGAATATCTCACCAGAACTGTTAGTTTGTCAGACTGCAATGGTAAGAAATATAAGGGGTTGACTGTTGCGAGGGGAGATAGGGTGTATCAAGATCATAGGAAAATTAGAAGATCTCTTTGGCTAAGGCTCATAGAATGTAATGTCAAGAAAGCCAATTTTATGACATGCAATGATTGTACTGTTGATGATTTTATAAATGGTCAATATCCTCTGGAGTACACGGCAGATTCGTTAGCCATAGCTAATTCTCAAATATCTAAATTCTTACCTAATGATGAGGTTGCTGTGTTGAGTGCTTTTCCAATTTTTCTAGCAGATTATTTTGGAAGGAAATTTTTCTCTTAAGGATATACCTCTTGAGGTGGCATCATAACTTGTTTTCTATGGATATATAAAAAATTAATACTGGTATGTTTTTTTAAGCACTCTGTGCTCTCACATAGCGCACTTTAATCTTTGATCACATCCCCTGATGTCGACACGCCAGCGCCATGTGATAGACGATTTCATCGGCGAGGGCGTTGTCGAGGGTGCGTTCGAGATCGATGATCAACTGGTTGGGGTAGTAGGCACTGAGGTCCAGCCCGACGCCGAGGCCGAGAATGGCCTGGCGGCCGGAGCGGGTCTGTTGCGCGACGACCTGCTTGAGGTGGCTGTCGAGGTAGTGCTCGTCATTGGCCATGTTGGTGGCGCTGTCACAGGGGCTGCCATCGGAGATGACGACCAGCAGACGGCGCGAGCCTTCGTCGGCAGGAGTGTTGTCCGCGAGCCGTGAGCAGGCCCATTGCACGGCTTCGCCATCCACGCCTTCGCGGTAGAGATCGGCCTTGAGCAGGGCGCCGAAGTTGCGGCGCGCACGTCGCCACGCCAGTGAGGCGGGCTTGAAGATCAGATACTGCACTTCATTCAGGCGGCCCGGACGCGCGGGCTTGCCGGCGCGTCGCCAGTCCTTCAGGGCGCGGCCGCCATTCCAGGCGCCAGTGGTGAAGCCTAGCACCTCGGTGGGCACACCGGCCATGTCGAGCGCGCGGGTGAGTATCTCGATCAGCATCGCCACCGCCTCGCCATGCACCTTCATCGAACCGGAGCAGTCGATCAGGAAACTGACCTGCGCACTGGCCTCGGGCACCCAGCGCTCGCGCTGGAAGACCCGCCGCTCGGCCGGCGAGGAAATCACCTGACTCAGCCGCCGCCCATCGATGATTCCTTCCTCCTCCCCGAAGTGCCATCCCTCACGCTGCGGCGAGCTGAAATGGCGCGCCAGCTGACGTGCCAGGCGCCGCACGTTGATCTTCTGCTCCGCCAGACGCGTATCCAGCGCCTGCCGATACTCGTCGAGCAGGGCCGCGCGCATGCGCCTGGCCGGTTCCAGCTCGCGGTCATAGGCCGTGGTGAACACCTGATAGGGCAGCAATTCCTCCGGCGCGCCACGTCGATGGCTCGGCAGCTGCGATGCCGCCTGCTCCTCGAGCAGACTCGCTTCCTCATCCTCGTTTTCCAGAAACAGTGCGAAGCGCTGGCTGGCCTCTGACTCGTCATCCTCCTCGCCGTCCTGCTCCTCCAGTGATTCGGCCAGTTCCTGCTCCAGCCACAGGCTGATGTTCAGCGCATGCTGCTGATAGGCCGCCTGATCGAAACGCGTGCGTCTCAGCCCCGCCATGTCAGCGCCCAGCGCCTGATAGAAGGAGGCGCGCGTCGTCTCGATGTAATCCTCCGTCTCGTGGATCACCGCACAGGCCATCAGGCGCGACCAGCACGACTGGATGACGCTGTAGATGAGGATGCCGCTGCTCGTCTCGGTCAGGCCCGCGTGATAGAAGGCCAGGCACCAGTCGGTGAAGCGCCGCGCCAGATTCTCCTTCACGCCGGGCATGTCAGGGTCGACCAGCGCCTCGACGCGCAGCTGCTCCAGCAGGTCATAGATCAGGCGGGTTTCCGGCAGCGCCGGACGCGCCGCCAGATGCAGCGCCTCGTCGGTGTGGATCAGGCGCAGCGCGATGGCATCGCTGACCGCGCGATAGTTGTCGAGCGTGCAGTCATCTTCCTCAAGGCGCAGATGCGGCGTGCGCAATGGCAGTGCCTGAGCATGCCGACTCAGGCGCCGCCCCCGATAGGCCCAGCCGGCCTGACCGCTGAGTGCCCCGAGACTCGCAGCCGAAAGCTCCTCGAGATACTGCTGACGACGGCGTACCTGCTGGGCCGCACTCATGCCCGGGCTCCCTTGTCGCTGTCCTGTTCATCCATCAGGTCGCTCTCCATCAGCGCCGCGGATTCCTCCAGTTCCTTGGCGAAACAACGCTGATAGAACTCGGCGACCAGCGGGCGCTCATGCTCATCGCACTTGTTGAGATAGGAGAGACGGAAGGCCAGCGCCGGGTTGCGGAAGATCTCGCAGTTCTCCGCCCAGGTGATCACGGTACGCGGCGACATCAGGCTCGACAGGTCGCCATTGGCGAAGCCCTTGCGGGTGAGGTCGGCCACCGCGACCATCGCGCGAATCAGGGCGCGGCCACGCTCGTTGTCCTTGGCGGGCACACGCGCCAGCACGATCTTCACCTCTTCTTCACGCGGCAGGTAATCCAGCTTGGCGACGATGTTCCAGCGGTCGATCTGCGCATGGTTGAGCAGCTGGGTGCCGTGATAGAGCCCATCCTGATTGCCAAGCCCGACGGTATTGGCGGTGGCGAACAGCCGGAACTGCGGATGTGGGCGAATCACGCGGTTCTGATCGAGCAGCGTGAAGTGGCCGTCGCGCTCCAGAATGCGCTGGATGACGAACATCACGTCCGGACGGCCGGCATCGTACTCATCGAAGATCAGCGCGATGGGGCGGGTCAGCGACCAGGGCACGATGCCTTCCTGGAACTCGGTGACCTGCACGCCGTCGCGAATCACGATGGCGTCCTTGCCGACCAGATCCAGCCGGCTGACATGGCCGTCGAGATTGACGCGCAGGCACGGCCAGTTGAGACGCGCGGCGATCTGCTCGATATGGGTCGATTTGCCGGTGCCGTGCAGGCCCTGAACCATCACGCGGCGGTTGTTGGTGAAGCCGGCGAGGATGGCGAGGGTGACATCGGGATTGAAGCGATAGGCGTGATCGATTTCCGGCACGTGGGCGTCGCGCTCCACAAATACCGGCACCTTGAGGTCACTGTCGATGCCGAACAACTCGCGCACGCCGCGCAGCTCAGTGGGCTGCAACTGGCCGGCGGGCAGCGGCTGCTCGGCAGAGGCGGCGGGGCCTGCATCGCTGACAGGGCTTGTATCACTGCTGGAAGGCGTCAAGGTGGCGTCGCTCACGGGGTGTCTCCCTCGTCATTCTTGTTGGTGGCTGCCCGGTGGACCTGTCGCGGGGAGACAGGCAAACCGGGCGGCGGCAATGCTGTGAATATAGCTTTGTTTCTAAAAATAATGCAAATCGTATCGAAATATGAGATTTGTGATTATTCATTCCCCGCAGGAGCAAGGCAGATGAGCGATACCCTGATCATTGGTGGCGGCGTGATGGGCATGATGATGGCGTGGCAGCTGGCCGAGGCGGGCCAGACGGTCACGCTGCTGGAGCGCGGCCAGTGCGGACGCGAGGCATCGTGGGCCGGTGGCGGTATCGTCTCGCCGCTGTATCCGTGGCGCTATTCGAGCGCCATCTCATCACTGTCACGGTGGTCAGAAGGCGAATACCCCAGGCTCGCCGAGGCGCTCAAGGACGCCACCGGCATCGACCCGGAATACCGCCAGAAGGGCCTGATCTATCTGCGGGTCGAGGATGAGGCACTGGCGCTGGACTGGGCGCGCACCCAGCACAAGCCGCTGGAGGTGATCGAGCGTGAGGCGCTCTACGCGCGCGAGCCGCATCTGGCCAGTGGCCATCAGCAGGCGCTGTGGATGCCGACACTCGGCAGCATCCGCAATCCGCGTCTTGGTCAGGCGCTGCGTGCGCGTCTGCTGGCCCACCCGCGTATCCGGGTGCGTGAAGAGTGCGAGGTCACCCAGCTGGTGCTTGCCACGCCATCACGTGTCACAGGCGTCCGGCTTGTTGATGAGACCGTCAGCGCAGATAACGTCGTGGTGTGTGGCGGCGCCTGGAGTGGCAGGCTGCTGGCCGCCGCCGGCGTACTGCTGCCGGTGCGCCCGGTGAAGGGCCAGATGATGGTGTTCAATCCGGTGGCGGCGGGGCTTTGCAGTGTGGATGAGCCGCTATTGTCGCGGGTGGTGTTGTGCGATGGCCGCTACGTGATTCCGCGCGCCGATGGGCGGATTCTGATCGGCTCGACCCTGGAGCATCAGGATTTCGACAAGTCCACCACCGCGCAGGCGCGCGAGTCTTTGCATTCCAGCGCCGCGAGCATTCTGCCGGCGCTGGGTGAGCTGGCGCCGGAGCATCACTGGGCCGGCCTGCGTCCGGGTACGCCGGATGGCACGCCCTTCATCGGCGCGGTGCCGGGGCTTGATGGCCTCTACGTGAATGCCGGTCACTACCGCAATGGCCTGGTGCTGGCGCCCGCCGCCACGCGCCTGCTAAGTGACATCCTGCTCGGGCGCGAGAGCTTCATGTCAGCGGAGGCCTTCACGCCACCTGGCGTGGCAGCGCCCACGGCCCTCGCAGGCTGACTCTCCCCAGGGCGGCGCTAGGGTGGCGATTGGACGGCCTTGGTACCGCATCAGCGCGGCGCAATGGGACCAGTTGGCACCAGGGCAGCCCCGCTGGTGCCAACTGGCCCAATCGGTGGCAGCCAACTGGTGCTAAAGGGCGGTGCGAGTGTCGGCGTAGTCTCGGGTCATGGCGCAGCGCTTGCTGCCGCTTATCAGCTCAACAACAAGCTCAGCCAAAAGCTCAACAACAAGCCCAACAACAAGACTGCGGAGCCCGACCCATGACTCACCAAGCCACCATCGAACTGCTGACCGCCTTCTGCGATGCCCTCAACCGTCACGACATCGACGACTGCCTGTCGATGATGACCGATGACTGTGAATTCCTCGCCATCGCCGGGCCGGAACTCGAAGGCAAGACCTTCGCCGGTCAGGACGCCGTGCGTGCAGGCCTCTCCGCCGCCTGGCAGAACGCGCCGGATGCCCAGTGGATCGACGCGGAAATCTTCGCCGATGGCGAGCGTGGCTTCGTCATCAGCACCTACACCGGTACCACCGCCGATGGCGCGCGCAGCGAAGCGCGCATGATCGACGCCTTCACGCTGCGTGACGGCAAGATCGCGATCAAGAACGCCTTCCGCAAGAACCGTCCGCCCGTCAACGTCTGAGCGCCAGCGGCGCACCGATCAGGGAAGAGGTTTCTGAAGCTGTCTTTGCCCCGGGGCAGCACGTCATGGCGTCAGGTCATGGCGTGCGCCCCGTGGGTGAGAGGAGGTGTTCGAGATGGAAACTATCGTGCAGCACGGCGCCCGGCCGTCGGACATGGGCAACGAGTCAGAGCAGCGCCCGGCCACTCAGGCCTCGCGGCCGTATGACCCGGCCTACGACCCACTGGTGAGTGCCACCCCCGGCGAAGGGCGTGACTACGCGCCGACCTACTGGGTCGCCACCGCCGGTGAGCCGCCGGCAGACGATGGCCCGGTGATGGGCGATATCGACGCCGACGTGGTGATCGTCGGCTCCGGCTTCACGGGGCTGACCGCCGCCATCGTGCTGGCCGAGAAGTACGGCATCAAGGCCACCGTGCTGGAGGCCAATCGGGTCAGCTGGGGCTGTTCGACCCGCAATGGCGGTCAGGCGCAGTGCGCCACCGGCCGCCTCAAGCGTTCGCAGTGGATCGAGCGTTACGGCCTCGAGGCCGCCCACGGCCTGCACCGCGAGTGCGTCGAGGGCATGGAGAATTTCAAGGAGCTGATCAAGGACATCGACTGCGATCCGCAGCCGGGCGGCCATCTGTATATCGCCCACCGCGAGCGCATGATGCCGGGGCTGGAGAAGGAAGCACGCCTGTTGCGCGAGACCTTCAATTACGATGCCCGCATCATCGATGGCGCCACGGTGCGCAATGAGTGGGTCGGTGATGAAGAGGCCTGCGGCGCGATGCACGAGCCGGAAGGCATCGGCGTGCACCCGGGCAAGTTGGCCTTCGGCTATCTGCGCAAGGCGCGCCGCCTGGGCGTCAAGGTGCACCCGGCAAGCCCGGTGGAGAGCTGGGAGACCCGCGATGGCGTGCACTATCTGACGACGCCGGGTGGCGTGGTCAAGGCGCGCTCGGTGGGCATGGCCACCGGCGGCTACACCTCCGGCAAGCTGCATCCGGAGCTCGACAAGCGCCTGATGCCGGTGCTCTCCAACTCGCTGGTGACGCGCCCGCTGACGGCGCAGGAAATCGAGGCGACCCGCTTCCATACCCATCAGGTGCTCACCGACACCCGCGTGCTGCGCCACTACTATCGCCTGCTGCCGGACAACCGCCTGCAGATCGGTAGTCGCAGTGCTGTCTCGGGGCGTGATGCGCCCAAGGCGCAATACGAGCAGCTGCTGATCGCCGACATGCACCGCAAGTTCCCCGCGCTGAGCGGCATCGAGGTCGATTACTCCTGGTGGGGCTGGGTGGATGTCAGCCACGACATGATGCCGCGCATCCATCAGCCGGACCCCAAGCAGAGCATCTATTACGCCATGGGCTATGGCGGCAACGGCGTGATGTATTCCGCCCAGGCGGGCAAGCGCCTCGCTCAGTGGATCGCCAGGGACGCGGCGGATCTGGTGCTGCCGATCTTCCAGTCACGCCTGCCGTATCCCAATGTGCTCAACAAGGTCGAATCCCCGCTGTTCGCACCGTTCCGTCGCACCGGCCAGCGTTGCCTGTATCGCTGGTACGCGATGAAGGATGAAGCGCAGTAGGTGTGACTCGGCACTGATGCCACGATGACCCGGATGCTCCCGCATTGATCGCGCTTCATGATCGGTGCGGGAGCATCTTTGTTATCCAGAAGATAATCATTGCGAGTTATCGTTGATTTGGAGAGGGCAGGGTTTGCCTCAGCCATGGCCGATATGGCGGCTCGCCTCGCCTTTCATATCCTCGTCTTTCATCTCCTCGCAAGGGGCAGGCTAGCTGGCGCGCTGCCGGCGTGATGGGCTGTGGGGAGTGGGCAGGGCGGGCTGAGGGGGTAACGGCTGTGCTTGTGTTTCCGGTGCGTCCGTCTTCGTTGCGTCTGTCTTCGTTGCGTCCGGCTCCGGTGCTTCTGTCTCTGCGCCCGCAACTGACGGCGCCTCGTCCATCGCCAGCGGCACCAGCGCGGCCAGCTTGAGGATGCCGGCTTCGATGCGTGATTCCGGAATCGCCGAGAAGCCGAGGCGGAAGTAGTGGCGGTGGCTGTCGCGATCGCAGAAGAAGTGCAGGTCACCGACCTCGATCAGGATGCTCTGCTCGCGGGCGAGGGCGGCCAGGCGGTGGGCATTCAGATTCTTCGGGCCGTGCATCCAGAAGCAGGAGCCGCCGTAGGTAGCTGGCGTGCTCATCATCGGCAGATGGCGCTGGATGGCGTCACGCATCAGCAGGAAGCGCCGCTGCATCACCTGGTGCATCTGATTGATCAGGCTGTCGTGATAGCCACGCGCGATGAACAGCCCCACCGCACGCTGATTGTTGGTCGGCGGATGGCGCAGCATCAGGCGGCGCAGGGCGCGGGCCTCTCGAATCAGGGTCGGGTGCGCCACCATGTAGCCCAGGCGCAGACCGGGAGCGAGGGTCTTGGAGAGGCTGCCGACATAGATGACGCGCTTATGGCGGTCGAGGCTCTTGAGCGCGGGTGTCGGGTTGTCGGCGTAGTTGCTCTCGCTCTCGTAGTCGTCCTCGATGACCAGGAAGTTGCCGGTCTCGGCCATGTCCAGCAGCTGGCGGCGGCGCTCCAGCGGCAGGGTGATGGTCGTCGGCGACTGATGGCTGGGCGTGACATACACCAGGCGGCAGTCCTTGAGCGATTCCAGCGGCTGCATGCCCTTGTCGTCGATGGGCAGCAGCTGGATGTCATCGGTGAAGGTGCTGGCGATGTTGTACATGTCGACGTAGCCGGGGTTCTCCATCGCGAAGCGCTGACCCTGCTTGAGCAGCAGCATGCAGCTGATCCACAGCGCCTGCTGGGTGCCCACGGTGATCAGGATTTCCTCCGGGCTTGCCCAGACGCCGCGACGGGGCAGCAACCGCTGGTGGATCTGCTCGATCAGCAGCGGGTCGTCATTGTTGAGGTGGTCCACCGACCAGCTGCGAATCGACGGCACGCTCATCGAGTCGCGGCTGCATTCGCGCCAGTGCTGGGTGGGGAAGAATTCCGGGTCCAGCTGGCCATAGAGGAAGGGGTAGTCGTACTGGTGCCAGTCGCCGGGCTTCTCGATGGCGCGCTGCACAGAGGGCTTGAAGGCCAGCCGCTCATCCCAGTCGAGGCTGTCGGCCTCGATATCATTGAGGCGCACCGGCGTGTCGGCGCGACCCTTGAGAATCTCGGGATTGATGAAGTAACCGCTGCGCTCGCGGGCGATCAGAAAGCCGTCTTCCAGCAACTGCTCATAGGCCAGCATCACGGTATTGCGCGCGACATTCAGCTCGCGGGCCAGCTTGCGACTGGAGGGCAGCGCGACATCACGTGGCAGATGGCCTTCGAGAATCGCCTGGGAAATCTGCTCGCGAATCTGGAATTGCAGGCTTTCCTTGCGCGAGGAATCGAGGTGAAACAGCGGATGGCTCATGCGTGTTCTCTATTGTTTTCGCGAGCGTGTCGCCACGAGGACTTTCCAGCGGAAGTGCCCGTTTTATATGCATTTTCTGTACCTGATTGCCCCGCGGCGCGCCATCAGTGAGTGGCGCGCGGGACCCTGCCTGCCCTGAGGTGGCAGCCACCGGTATGGCTTCATTGAGGCAGACCCCCGTCGGGAGAGCAATAGCCAGCCGGGACTGGCCCCATCGATGCCGACGGACTGGTTCTATCGAGGAATGGCGCACGGGGAGAAAGTGATCTGGCAGGTACACGAAAGCACAGTTCAAGCACGACGCGACTTCACACTCCCTTTCCTGGGGCTGTAGATGAGCAGGTGATGGCAATCGTGAATGATATGAGGCGCTGCAGGATAGTGGTGCAGACGCCAGGTCATTGACGATATGAGGTGCAGTACCCCGCTCGCTATCACGCGCAGCCGTCAGGAGCCCGCAACAACAATAACGACGGGACAGACAAGATGATCGACTCGACACAGACCCTTTCAGACCTCCGCTTGCTGACTCGCACTGGCGTATCTCGCACCAGTGTATCTCGCGCCAGCGCCTTCAAGTCCACGCTGGCCATCGCGGTGACTGCCGCGAGTCTGGGCATGGCCGCTGGCGCCAATGCCGCGACCTGGAAGATGGCCCTCGGCGATGCCGCCGGCGGCACCCAGTATGAACTGGGCAAGACCTTCGCAAGCCTGGTGGAAGAGAAATCCGGCGGCGACATCAAGGTGGACCTGTTCCCCAACGGCCAGCTGGGCAGCGAGCAGGATACCGTCAACAACGCCAGCATGGGGCTCGTTGACCTGTCCGTGGTGGCAATCAACAACCTGACGCCATTCTCGCCGACCGTCGGCGTGCTGACCCTGCCGTATGTCATCCACGGCCCGGACGATGCCAAGGCGCTGACGCAAGGCAAGATCGGCGATGAGCTGCGCGAGAACACCTTGCGCGATTCCGGTATCCGCATTCTGGGCTGGGCCTATTCCGGCTGTCGTCGTCTGACCAATTCCAAGCAGGCGGTCGCCTCGCCGGCAGACCTGGAAGGCATGGTCATCCGCGTGCCCAAGAACGAGATCATGATCTCCTCCTACCAGTCCTGGGGCGTCAACCCCAACCCGCTGGCGTGGTCCGAGACCTTCACCGCCCTGCAACAGGGCGTCGTCGATGGCCAGGACAATCCCTACATCACCATCGATGCCATGAAGTTCTATGAGGTGCAGAACCACGTCACCGACAGCTGTTACGTGTTCTCGATGGAACCGCTGATCATGGGCGAAGGCACCTTCCAGAGCCTCAGCGAAGAGAACCAGCAACTGGTGCTGGCGGCCGGTGAAGAGGCGACGTCGCACAGCTACGACTATCTGCTGGCCACCGAGGATTCCATCAAGAAATCACTGGTGGAAGAGCACGGCATGACCATCACCCAGCCCGCCAATGACGAGCAGGAATGGATCGCCAAGGCCTCCAGCATCTGGCCGGACTTCTATGACAGCATCGGCGGCCGCGACAAGCTGGTCGAGGTGCTCGAGACCCTCGGACGTGATCCGTCCACCGCGCCCTGATGATTCGCTGAGCTGCTGAGGCTCCAGGCCCGCCCGGATTCCCCTGCCTGCCGGCACCTGTCATGAGCATGCCAATAGCATGTCGTCGACATGTGATCGCTGGCAGGGGAGACGTGGCGTCAAGTGGTCATCGCTGGCGATGTCGGGGGATGTGTATCCATGCGGGTATTGTTGAAGTTTCTGGATAATATCGAGAACTATCTCTGCCAGTTCCTGCTGGTGGTGTTCGTCATCATTCTCTTCACGCAGATCATGCTGCGTAACCTTTTCAGCTACTCGATTCCCTGGGGAGACGAGTTGGCGACCTATGCCTTCGTGTGGTTTGCCTATCTGGGCGCCGTCTACGCCACACGCATGTCGGCGCATAACCGCGTGACCTTCCAGTTTCGATTCCTGCCGCGTTGGGTGGAAACCCTCTGCGGTGTTCTGACCGATATCATCTGGATCGCCTTCAATGCGGTGTTCATCTATTACAGCTACGACTTCGTATTCAACAAGATGAATCTGTTCTGGAAGTCACAGACGCTGGGTGTGCCGATGAAGTACTTCTATCTGATTCTGCCGCTGGCCTTTACCGCCATGACGGTGCGCATCATCCAGACCAATTATCTCAAGTTCGTGCGCAAGGAAGACATCGTGGACCCGGATTCCCAGGCAATGGAGGAATTGAAGCAGGGCGGTGACGGCCAGGCCATTGATCCACAGCCCAGTGACAGACAGGAGGGCGGCAAGTCATGATCGATTCCACCATCATCTACATCCTGTTTGGCGTCTTCTTCCTGCTGCTGGTACTGGGCGCACCGATCACCGTCTCGCTGGGTGTCGCGGCGCTGGCGACCTATCTGAGCATCGATGAAAACCCGATGGCGTTCGTGCAGATCGCCTTTACCTCGGTGGGTTCCTTCCCGCTGATGGCCCTACCGGCCTTCATTCTGGCCGGGGCGCTGATGGAAGCCGCCGGCATCTCACGACGGCTGGTCGATATCGCCGAGGCCTTCGCCGGGCCGGTGACTGGGGGACTCGCCGCCGCCACGGTATTTGCCTGCATGTTCTTCGGTGCGATTTCCGGCTCGGGACCGGCCACCACGGCGGCGGTCGGCATGCTGATGATTCCGGCGATGGCCAAGCGCGGCTATGACCGTGGCTATGCCTCGGCGATCACGGCCTCTTCCGGCGGGCTGGGGGTGGTGATTCCGCCGTCGATCCCGATGGTGATCTTCGGGATTTCCGGCATGGGCCTGCAGCCGCCGCCCGAAGCGGTGGCCATGCACGGTGACTTCCAGACACTGTCGATCCCGAAACTGTTCATCGCCGGCGTCATGCCCGGCGTGGTGATCGCCGGCTTCCTGTTGATGATCAACTACGTGATCTCGAAGAAACGCGGCTATCGCGGGCTGACCAACAGCTGGTCGTGGCCACATATTCGCGCCACCTTGAAGAAGGGCGTCTGGTCGATGCTGGCGCCCTTCATCATCCTGGGCGGCATCTACAGCGGCCTCTTCACGCCGACCGAATCCGCCATCGTCGCCATCGTCTACACCCTGATCGTCGGCATCTTCCTGCACAAGGAACTCAAGTGGAAGCCGACGCTGCGCACTCTGGAAACCACCACCTGGATCACCGGTCGCGTGCTGCTGATCCTGTTCACGGCGACGGTCTTCGGGCGGTTGCTGGTCGAGCAGCGCGTGCCGGCCCATATCGCCGAGGGCATGCTGGCGATGACCGACAACCTCTACCTGATCTGGGCGATGATCATCTTCTTCCTGCTGTTCGTCGGCATGTTCATGGAGACACTGGCCGCGATCATGATTCTCACCCCGGTGCTGCTGCCGATCATGTACATGCTGGGCATGGACCCGGTGCACGTCGGCATCGTGGTGGTCTGTGCGCTGGCCATCGGCTTCCAGACGCCGCCATTGGGGGAGAACCTCTTCGTGGCCTCGGGGATAGGCGGGGCCTCCATCGAGGAGATTTCCCTGAAGGCATTGCCGTTCGCGGCGGGCTCGGTGGCGGCCATCTTCCTGATCGCCTATGTGCCTGAAATCTCGCTGTGGCTACCCAGGGTGATGGGGTACTGAAGCGCCATCTGAACGCTAGCCCTGCAATGAACGAGGAGAAGGACGATGCCGGCAGTCAAACGAATTCTGTGTTGTGTAGGCCTGCGCGGAGACTGTGAGCGGGTACTGGCGCGCTCGGTGTGGTTGGCGGGTGCGACGGGCGCCGAGCTGCATGTGCTGCATACCGTCAAGTCACTGTCGGATGACGTGATGAACACACTCAAGGTCAACATCCGCCACAAGCCGACGCTGGAGGGTCTGATGCAGCAGCGGCTCGATCAGGCGAAGGAGAGCCTGGAAAAGATGCTGGAGGACTTCTGGAGCACCCATGACAACGGCGACCCGCGCCCGGTGATCGCCGGACTGAATGTGGTAGAGGGCTATCCGGCCTCGGAGATCATCCGCTACGCCACGCGCCATGACTGCGACATGATCATCATGGCCACCAACAAGCGCGGCTTCGTGGCCTCCTATGCGGGCAAGGTCACCAAGGGGGTGATCAAGCGCGCCAGCATTCCGGTGGTGGTGGTACCGACGCCCTGAGCCGGTGGAGAGTGACGCTTGAGGGATAGCGGTACTCAGCAAGTTGGCACATGAAAAAAGCTCGCCCCCGCAGGCACTCACTGTCTGCGGGGGCGAGCTTTTTGGATCATGGCCCATCTTCCGCGTGGCTCAGGTGTCACCCGGGGCTGGGCGGGATCACCTCATGCGTCATGTGCGCACAAGGCGCGCGGCTCAGAGCGTGCCTTCCAGCTCAGTGGCGATCTGGCGCATCAGCGGCGCCCACTCCAAGAGGGAGTCGATGGAGTGGCGCAGGCGCGGCGCGTGGATCGCCAATGTCGCCTGGATCTGGCCGACCTCATCGAAGACCGGCACCGCGATGGCGACCATGCCCTGGATGAACTCCTCATCATCGGTACTCAGCTGGTTGCGCGCCACGGTGTCGAGCGCCTCTTCCAGCGTGGCACGCGAGGTCAGGGTGCAGGGCGTGTGTGCCTCCAGCGCCAGATGGGCGAGCAGGGCGCGGCGGCGATGCAGCGGCATCAGCGCCAGAAACAGCTTGCCGCTCGCGGTGCAGTGCAGCGGCAGGCGAGAACCGGGCGCCAGCTGGATGCGCACCGGCCAGTTGGTTTCCACGCGGTCGTAATACATCACTTCGTGGCCATCGAGCAGCGTCAGGTTGCAGGTCTCGCCGACTTCCTTCGCCAGCCGTTCCAGCAGGACACGGCGCGGCACCTTGAGGCCCTCATTGGCCAGAGCGCCCAGCGACATGCGCCGAAAGCGCGGGCCGGGCAGCAGGTGACGGCCATCCAGATCACGGCTGATCAGCTGCTGTTCTTCCAGCTGCTTGAGCAGGCGATGGACGGTCGGCTTGGGGATGTCGAAGCGCTTCTCGAGGTCGGCGGCGCTGACGGCGTGCTGGGTGGTGACGATTTCTTCCAGCAGGCCGAGTGCGCGAAAGAGCGTCGAATTGGTGGGCGTGTCTTTGCTCATCTAGTGTCCTCATCCTGCTGTCGGGCGCATGTCACTCTGGGTGACCGGGGCCGACAGGGGCAGGGTGGCAAGGCGTCAGTGCATCGATTCATCACGGCAGCGGACCCCTTGGCGAAGGCTGCCCTGATGAGACGAAGACAGCCCCTCGCGGGGCTGTCGATGAGGCTAGTGTTACAGGTTTACCAGGAACAGGGAAAGGGAAGGCACCAGGCAGATGGCGAGCCAGCAGGCGATCAGCGCGATGAAGTAGGGGATCACGTACTTGACCAGTCTGACGTAGGAAATGCCGGTGATGCTGCTGGCCACGTACAGGTTGAGCCCGAAGGGTGGCGTGACGAAGCCGATGGCGGCACCGACCAGGAAGATGACCGAGAAGTGAATCGGATCGACCCCGGCCTGCTGGGCGATGGGCGCGAGAATCGGCGCCAGGATGATCGTCACCGGCAGGCTTTCCAGAATCATGCCCGCCAGCAGGATGATCAGCATGCAGGTGCCCAGCGTCAGGTAGTAGTTGTCGATGCCACTGAGCATCTCGCTCAGCGCCTGTCCGGCACCCAGCACCGACAGCAGCTGCTGCATGACCACCGAGATGGCGATCAGCGGTGCCAGCATGCCGGCGATCTGACCCGAGCGCAGCATGATGGTCGGCAGCTTCCTGAGGCTGATCTCGCGGGTGATCAACAGCCCCGCGATCATGGTGAAGCCCACGGTGATGGCGGCGGCTTCGGTCGGCGAGAACTTGCCCGAGTAGATGCCGTAGACCACCACGCCGATGGTCGCGAAGCCCAGATAGGCCTTGCGCGCCAGCCTGGCGCTGACACCGGCCTTGAAGGGCTGCAGCTGACCCCAGCCATTCTTGCGCGCCACCAGATAGCAGGCACCCATCATCGCGACCACCATCAGGGCGCCCGGCACCATGCCGGCGATGAACAGGTCACTGATCGACAGGTTCATCATGAAGCCGTAGACGATGAAGATGATGCTGGGCGGAATGATGATGCCCACGGTGCCGCCGGAGGCCGCCGTGGCGGCGGCGAAGCGTTCGTCATAGCCGTTCTTGACCATCTCGGGCTGCATGATCGAACCGATGGTGGCGGTGGTACCGGCGTTGGAGCCGGAAATCGCCGCGAACAGCCCGCAGGCGCCGAGGGTCGACATGCCCATCCCGCCGCGCATCCAGCTCAGCGTCGAGTAGGCGAAGTCGGAGAGTCGCTTGGCGATGCCCGCCGCGTTGATCAGGTCCCCCGTGAGGATGAACAGCGGCAACGCCAGCAGGCCGAAGAAGCTCAGCCCCTGGAAGAGGGTGACGCCGACATTGGCCAGCGTGAAGTCGATCACCAGACTGGTGCCGACCACCCACAGGCCGATGACGAGGAAGATGGGCACGCCGAGCAGGAAGAAGGCGGTCACGCCCGCCGTGATCAGGGAGATCCAGATACCGTCTGTCATGCTGACCTCCTCAGTCCATGATGGACGGTTGCAGGTTGAAGGAATCGCCGCGGCGATAGCGCGCCCAGTCGGCGTAGAGGTTCTGCAGTACGCGATAGATGATCATCACCCACGCCAGCGGCGTGGCGAGGTAGAACCACCACTGCATGACGTTGTCGGTGCCCGGCACGATGGCGTAGTTGTCATAGGCCAGTGTCACCTGGGTGGTGGTGAAGTAGATCACCATCAGCCCGAAGCCGATCCACAGCACGGCATCGAGGATCAGGCAGGCGAACTGGCCACCGCGCGGCAGCTTCATGCGTATCTCGTTGAGGCTCAGGTGGGTGCGCTTCTTGACGTTGAGCGAGGCGCCGAACCAGGTCAGCCACAGGAACAGCAGCACGGGAATGCTGGTGCTCCAGGGGGCCTGCAGGCCGAAGAAGAAGCGCCGGATGACTTCGACGAAGATGATGCCGGCCATGCCGGAATAGGCGATCAGTATGACGACCTGTTCCAGATGGGCGTCCAGCCACAGGAAGGGACGCGCCCAGGGCGCGGCCTTCTTGAGGGCAGGTTGCTTGGTCGGTTGGCTGAAGATGGTGGTATCGCCCATTACCCCCTCCACCAGCGCTGCGGCTTGACGTTGACGGCGGCGACATCACGCGGAATCTCGCGCGCGACATCATGGATTTCCTGATAGATATCGAGACCACCGGACCACTTGTTGAGGCGTTCGCGCCACTGCTCCCACGGCTCGGGATTGAATTCCGGCGAGCACATCTGTTCGGCGCGTGAGCGTTCGGCGTCCGACAGCGGCGCCACGCGCACGTTGTTCTCGGCGAAGACGGTGCCGGCGGCGGGGTGCTCGGTGGCACCGACGATCTCGAAGCGCCCGGCCTCGTTCATGCCCTGGGTGAAGATCTGCGCGCAGTAGGCGGACTCCATCACCTGGTCCTGCAGCTCGGAACCGAGGCTGTCGAACTTGGGCAGGCTCATGCCTGTGTGTTCGGTGCCGGCGAAGAAGCGCAGATCGACCGCCTGGGACACCACCGGTGCCATGCCGGCGTAGGCCACGGCGCTCATCCAGGTCTCGGCGCCATCCAGCAGGCCCTGACGCAGGCCATCGAGGGTCTCTTCCCAGGCGACCGGCACCGGGTTCAGGCCCAGCTGCTCCATCGCGATGCGGCCCATCTGGGTGCCGGTGACGCGGTTCTTGGTGCCCTTGAGATCATCGATGCTGGTGACTAGCGGTTTGTCCTGCCACTTGAGGCCGAGCATGATGCCGCGCAGGTCACAGTGGGTGAACAGGAACTGCAGGTTGTGGCGCTGGCGCAGCGGTTCGCGCAGCAGCTGCTCACTCTTCTTGTGATAGAAGAAGTGGAACATCGAGGCGACGGTGGGGAACATGTAGGCGAAATCGAGCACGTTCAGATACGGCGCGCTGCCCGAGGAATTCTGGGTGGAGGCCGAGTAGATATCGACGATGCCCTGCTGGGTCTTGCCGACGCAGTCCAGCTGGTTGCAGACCTCGTTGCTGCCCATGAACTCGACGCGAATCGCGCCGTTGGTGCGCTCTTCCAGGTCACGCGCGAAGAACAGCTGGCCGGATTTCTGGATATCGAGATTGCGCTCATTGAAGCCCGAGGCACCGAAACGCAGCTGGAACTTGGGCGCTGTCTTGTAGCGTTTCTGCTGCTCCTGGTCGGCGGCGCGCGCCAGCGTGGACGCGGTGAGACCTGCGCCGAGGCCGGTGGCGGCCAGCAGGGTCGAGGTCAGACCGAAGCGACCCGAGATGTCGAGGAAGTCACGGCGTGACAGCTTGCTGAGTGGCGATGGCATGGTAGTGCTCCCGGTATTGTGTTTGCTTTTGTGGTGGGATGCAGGCCTGGCGGCCGGGAAGTGATGTCGTATCACTCGCCCTGTGTTGGCGTTGTTATGGGTCTTGCGGTGCGGGGCTTGCTTCCGCTGCTTGTCTGGCAAGCCGTTCGTTGATCACTTCTTTAGCCAAGTGATTGTTTATCCGTCCTTATTTGCTGTCCTTATATGCCCGTCTTTATTTGTCAGGCGTTTTCGCAGTGCCTGTTCAGAGCGTGTCTTTTTAGAGAGTGTCTGTTCAGAGCGTGCTGGGCCGCTTGTCAGACATATCCGCTATTTCTTCAAAGCCACTCCAAAGTCTCTTCAAAGTCTCTTCAAATTCTCTTCAGAGTCTCCTAAAGCCCTTTTCAGTCTCTCCTCAGCACGTCTCCAGAGCTCATGAGCCCTGCTTCTGGCCTCTCTGGTGACTGCCATTGATGGCGGTCTGTGTCGTTCTCGCTAGTTCGTCTTACATAGTTGGTCGTATAACGAGACGAAAAGTACCGTTACCGGCGTTTCAAATCTCAATGTAGGGCACTTTTTCAGCTTTGGCAAAGATATTGAGACAATACGTTTCGTATTTGACGAATACCAATTTTGATACCATGATTATGAGACAATATGTCTCGATATGGTATATAAAATAATGAAAACAACACGTTACGCCAATGCCGACGCATCAGCCGCCTATGACTACATCGTGATCGGAGCGGGTTCAGCCGGTTGCGTGCTAGCCAATCGTCTAACCGAAGACCCTTCCATCAAGGTCTTGCTGCTGGAAGCCGGCGGCTCGGACTGGAATCCGTGGATTCATGTGCCGGTCGGTTATTTCAAGACGATGCATAACCCGGCCACCGACTGGTGCTATCTCACCGACCCTGACAAGGGCATCAATGGTCGTCGGCTGCAGTGGCCGCGGGGCAAGGTGCTGGGCGGTTCCAGCTCGCTCAATGGGCTGCTATATATCCGTGGCCAGCACGAGGACTACGACGACTGGGCGGCCGCGGGCAATCAGGGCTGGGACTACGCGTCAGTGCTGCCGTACTTCCGCAAGTCGGAGTGTCAGGCGCGCGGCGCCAACCAATGGCACGGCACCGATGGGCCGCTGCATGTCTCTGACCTGCGCCTCAAGCGCGAGATCGCCGAGCGCTTCATCGAGGCGGCGGTGGAGGCGGGGATTCCGCTCAACCAGGACGTCAATGGCGAGCGCCAGGAAGGGGTCGGCTATTTCCAGCAGACCACCTACAAGGGCCTGCGCTGCAGCACCGCCAGGGCTTTCCTGCGCCCGGCGCTCACGCGCAGCAATCTGACGCTGGTCAAGCATGCGCACTGTCGCCGCGTGTTGCTGGAAGGCAAGCGTGCGGTGGGAGTCGAGTACGAGGTGAAGGGCACGATCCACACGGCACGCGCCGAGCGCGAGGTGCTGCTGTCCAGCGGCGCCATCGGCAGCCCGCAGATTCTGCAGTGCTCCGGTATCGGTGAGCCCGAGCATCTGGCCAGTGTCGGCGTCGAATGCCTGCACGCGCTGCCGGGGGTCGGGGAAAACCTGCAGGACCACCTGCAGGTACGGCTGGTGTTCAAGACCCAGTGCCGCACCCTCAATGACGAGGTGCGTCATCCGCTCAAGAAGCTGGCGGTCGGCACCCAGTACCTCTTCACGCGTACCGGCCCGCTGACGCTGGCGGCCAGTCAGGTGTGCGCCTTTACCCAGTCGCGCGAGGGGCTGACACGCCCCGATATCCAGTTCCACATGCAGCCGTTGAGTGCCGACAAGCCCGCCGATGGCGTGCATCCGTTCTCGGCGTTCACGTCCTCGGTGTGTCAGCTGCGCCCGCACAGTCGCGGCCAGGTGCGCATCACCAGCGCCGACGCCAGCATCTATCCTTCCATCCAGCCCAACTATCTGAGCGCCGAGGAAGACCGCCGCGTGGTGGTCGATGCCATCAAGGTGGCGCGGCGCATCGCCCAGGCAGCGCCGCTGGCCTCGGTGATCAGCGAGGAGTACGTGCCGGGCGCGCACTACCAGAGCGATGAGGAGTTGCTGGAAGCCGCGCGTCAGTTCAGCCAGACCATCTATCACCCGGCGGGCACCTGCAAGATGGGCCACGATGCGCTGGCGGTGGTGGATGACGAGCTGCGTGTCCATGGCCTGCACGGCTTGCGCGTGGTGGATGCCTCGATCATGCCGGTGATCGTGTCCGGCAATACCAATGCGCCGACCATCATGATCGCCGAGAAGGCCGCCGACATGATCAAGGCCGCCCAGGTGAACATGGCCCAGGCCAGCTAGCAGGCCTTCGTGCCTGAACGACACATCGCGGCGGGGCTGCTTGCCCGTCACCGCTTGCTGGTCTTCAAGAGGAATCCGCGTGGCCACTGACAACAGTTCATCACTGCACGACACACCCACCCCGCCCACCAGCCTGTGGCGGACCCTGGAAGGGCGCGTGCGCACCATCATGCCGGGCCTGTTGATCTGCATCATCATCGCGCTGGCGACCACCTTCATCGCTGATCACTACGGCGGCCCGACGCTGCTCTATGCGCTGCTGTTCGGCATGTCGCTGCACTTTCTCTCCGAGGAGGGGCCGTGCAAGGCGGGCATCGAGTTCGCCTCCAAGACGGTACTGCGCCTCGGCGTGGCTCTGCTGGGCGTGCGCATCACGCTGGAGCAGGTCGCGAGTCTCGGCCTCGGCCCGGTGATCACGGTGGTACTCGGGGTGGTGGCGACCATCCTGTTCGGCGCGCTGCTGGCCCGCGTGATGGGGCTGGACCGCGACATGGGGCTATTGACCGGTGGCTCGGTGGCCATCTGCGGTGCCTCGGCGGCACTGGCGCTGTCGGCGGTGATGCCGCGCAACGCCACCAGCGAGCGCCACACCATCATGACCGTGGTCGGGGTGACGACCCTCTCGACCGTGGCGATGATCACCTATCCGCTGATCGTCAGGCTGCTGGGGCTGGATGATGCCGAGGCCGGCATCTTCCTCGGCGGCACCATCCATGACGTGGCTCAGGTGGTGGGCGCGGGCTACATCATTTCCGAGCACACCGGGGACGTCTCGACCTTCGTCAAGCTGCTGCGCGTGGCGATGCTGGTGCCGGCGGTGATGGTCTTCATGCTGCTGTTCCGCAGTGCGCGCCAGGCCAATGGCGATGAGGGCGGCAAGGTGCCGATGTTCCCCACCTTCCTGATCGCCTTCGTGGCACTGGTGTTGATCAACAGCCTCGGCTGGGTGCCAAGCGTCGCCGTGGAAGGCTTCACCGACCTGTCGCGCTGGTGTCTGGTGGCGGCGATTGCCGCGCTGGGCGTCAAGACGTCGTTCCAGAAGCTGGCGGTGGTGGGCTGGAAGCCGGTGATCCTGATGGTGGTGGAAACCCTCTTCCTGCTGGTGCTGGTGACGCTGTGCATCAAGTTCGGGCTGGCCAGCATCTGAGCGACTCTTGGGTGTGCTCAAGCGCGAAGGGCCTCGCCGTGACTGGCGGGGCCCTTCGCGCTTGAGGGCAGGGGGGCGTTAAGTTCGTTCAGGTCAGGCGAGTGTTCAGATCAGGCGGGCTCATACAGCCAGCCAATCAGGGCGATAAGGTGGCTCAATTGCTTCCTGGCCCACGAGTCGTATGATCTGCGCTTATCGGTACGCGTCTGACGGTTGTCCGTCACGTGGCGCGCCGCATCCCCATTTCTCTGGAGTCCGATCATGTCTGAATCCCTCGTGCTGGCCTGTCCGCAATGTCTCGCTCTCAATCGTGTGGCCACCGCGCGTCTGGATGACAACCCCAGCTGCGGCAAGTGCAGCGCCGCCGTGCTGCCCAAGGAGCCGCTGGAACTGACCAGCGACAACTTCGAGGCTCTGGTGGTGCGCAGTGAAATGCCGGTGGTCATCGACTTCTGGGCCAGCTGGTGTGGCCCGTGCAAGATGATGGGGCCGATCTTCAATGAAGTCGCCGCGCAGATGGGCACCCGTGTGCGTTTCGCCAAGATCGACACCGAAGCCCAGCAGGCGCTGGCTGGTCGTTTCGGCATCCGCAGCATTCCGACGCTGCTGGTGATGAAGCAGGGCAAGGAGCTGGCGCGCGAATCAGGCGTGATGCAGGCCGGTCAGCTCAAGCAGTGGCTGGCACCGCACGCGGTGTGACCACGGCCCGCTCAAGACAAGTCCGCAGTTGAGCGTTCAGGGAAACCCGGACGCAGCTCAAGAACTGACAACGCCTGACGTGCAATCGCGTCAGGCGTTGTCGTCTCAGTCCGAATAGACCATCTTGCGCGTCATGCCGCCATCGACGACATGATTCTGGCCGGTGATGAAGCCGGCCTTGTCCGAGATCAGGAAGGCCACCAGCGCGGCGATGTCATCGACATGGCCGACGCGCCCGACGGGATGCTGGGCGTGGTCTTCGTCACTCAGCGATTCGGCCTCGCCGCTTTTCTGCAGGGCGCTGACGTCGATCCAGCCCGGGCTGATGGCATTGACGCGAATCTCCGGCCCCAGGCTCATCGCCATGGCGTGGGTGAGGGCGACGATGCCGCCCTTGCTGGCGGCGTAGGCTTCGCTGTGCGGCTCGGACTGCAGGGCGCGGCTGGAGGCCAGATTGACGATGCTGCCGCCGGTCTCGCGCAGATGACGCGCCGCATGCTTGGCGGTCAGGAAGCTGCTGGTCAGGCTGGTATCCAGTACCTGATGCCAGCGCTCGAGTGCCAGCTCCTCAAGCTTGCCCTGGAAGGGATCAGCGATCGCGGCATTGTTGATCACCGCGTCCAGCCGCCCGAAGGCTTCCCAGGTAGCCGCGATGCTGGCGGCCACGGATTTCTCGTCACGCACATCCAGCGTGAACACACGCAGGCGCTCACCGATGTCTTCTGCGGGCTGCTCACCAAGCGGCGCTCCCGAGCGTTGTGCAAGCTCCCTCGACGGCGCTGCAGGCTCCTCTGTGAGCCCGCTCGCCTGTCGCTTCTTCATCTCTCGATATTGCTGGCCTGCCTCGGCATCGATATCCGCCACGGCCACGCGCCAGCCGTGGGCGAGCAGGTAGTCGCTGATGCCGCGGCCGATGCCTTGAGCACCGCCGGTGATATAGGCCACCTTGGCTGTCTTCATGTCATTCTCCTGATGAGGTGCCGGCAGGGCGATATGACGAAGCGCTTCACACATGCTTCGTCGATGGCGCGGTGTGCCCCTGCGGGCAATGATATAGGTGCGGCTGGCGCGCGAGACAAGGGCGGTACCCGCAGACACCGTGCGGCGACCATGCCTCAGCATGACAGGCCTCAGAGTCGTGATGGGGCTGGCGGGTGGCGCGGCGCCTCACGGCCTGCGTTGAGGGCTGATCCTGATGGCTGATTCTATTGGTAAGGGAGTTATCGCCTCGCGTGGCAGCTGTCAGACTGTGCATGAGTCCACGTCAGGCGTCAGGTGCGTCTGGGTGACCACGAGATATCGCCATTCGACGCGAGGGGCGAGGAACTCGACTGCCGGGTCGTTGCCCGAGTCCCCTCAAGCCGCAAGCGAGTGAATGAGCGAGCGGGTAGCCCCCGATGAAGTATCAGTCGCGCGAGGAATGAAGATGAACAAGGGGATGCAACACTGGCTGGCGATGGTGGCCGTGGCGGTGATGCTGATGGCCACAACGGGATGCGATGGCGTCAATGGCCCGCGCCCTACCAGCGTGGCGACGCTGCTGGAACACTCCGAGGCCTGGCAGGGCGAGCAGGTGGCCGTACAGGGCAGGGTGCGCAGCGAAGACGTGCCCAACCGCTACTGGCTGGAAGGCGAAGGACAGCAGCGCCTGGAACTGCTGCCACCGGAGCGCATCGGTGCCTATATCGGGCGCGAGGTCCAGGTGAGTGGCCGCTTTGAATTCGAGGTCGGGGGTCAGCGCCGCATACGCCTGTCCAAGGTCACGCCGCTCGACAAGACGTCGCCTGAGGAGTGAGTGAGCACTTGCTGGGGTGGTGGGCTGGAGCGGGCTTGAGAGGACTGGAGCGGACTGGAGCGGGCCAGGGCTGGCCAGAGCGGGCCGAGCAAGGCGCCTCGGCAAGCCGGAAATGGCGGGCTGGAAACGACAGTCCGCAAACGACAGTCCGCAAACGACGATGCCCCGTCGCGCACATAGCGCAGGCGGGGCATCGTCGTGTCAGGCGAGCGGATCGATCAGGCTTTCTTGACGAAGATCGACTTGAGCTTCATCGGGCCGACGCCATCGATCTTGCAGTCGATGTCGTGATCGCCATCCACCAGGCGGATGTTCTTGACCTTGGTGCCGACCTTGACGACGGAGGAGGTGCCCTTGATCTTCAGGTCCTTGATGACGGTGACGGTATCGCCATCGACCAGCTCGTTGCCGTTGGCATCGCGGAATACCGGGCCGGCTTCCTCGACGGCAGCTTCCTTGGACCACTCATGGGCACATTCAGGGCAGACGTACTGCATGCCGTCATCGTAGGTGAATTCGGAATTGCAGGCCGGGCAGTTCGGGAGGGCGCTCATCACGGTGTCCTGAAAGCTGTCTCGCGCTTCACCCGCTAAGAAGTCGGGCGAAGATTCAGGCCGAGACATGGTGTTGGAAGGCGCGCATCGGGCTCAAGCGGTGCGCGAACGGCGGCAAGCCTACACCGATTCCATGACAGCGACCATCCAGTGCGGCCCTTGGTCGCAATCAGCGCGCGCCACTGCGGCCTCGCTTGGCAGCGTCTCAAACTACTGGCCTTGAGCCACTTACCCTCAACAACTCGCCATCAGCGCCTGACCGACGCGTGAGCCATTCGGCCGGCCAAGCTCACGGCTGATCCAGTCACCGGTGCGGGCCAGCGCTGCCAGATCCACCCCCGTCTCGATGCCCATGCCCTCAAGCAGATAGAGCACGTCTTCACTGGCGACATTGCCCGAGGCGCCCTTGGCGTAGGGGCAGCCGCCCAGGCCCGCCACCGAGCTGTCGATCACCGTGATGCCTTCTTCCAGCACGGCGTAGAGGTTGGCGAGCGCCTGGCCGTAGGTATCGTGGAAGTGGGCGGCGAGCTGCGTGATCGGCACCTCGCGACTGACCTGCTCCAGCATGTGCTTGGCCTTGAGCGGCGTGCCGACGCCGATGGTGTCGCCCAGCGAGACTTCGTAGCAGCCCATGGCCTTGAGCTCGCGAGCGACGGCGGCCACCTCGGCGGGGGCTATCTCGCCTTCATAGGGGCAGCCGAGCACGCAGGACACATAGCCGCGCACACGCACACCAGCCTTGAGGGCGTGTTCCATCACCGGCGCAAAGCGCTCAAGCGACTCGGCGATCGAGCAGTTGATGTTGCGCTGCGAGAAGGACTCGCTGGCCGAGCCGAATACGGCCACTTCGCGCACACCACACTCAAGCGCCGCCTCAAGCCCCTTCATGTTGGGCGTGAGGGCGGAGTAAGTGGTTGCTGACTTGGCAGTTGTTGAATTGGCGTGGCCGTCACGTAGCGCCAGCATGATCTCGCGGTGATCGGCCATCTGCGGCACCCACCTGGGCGAGACGAAGCTGGCGGCCTCGACATGCGCAAGGCCGCTGTCGCTCAGGCGCCGGATCAACTCAAGCTTGGTGGCAGTCGCGACGGGCACCGACTCGTTCTGCAGTCCGTCGCGCGCGCCGACCTCGACGATGCGTACCTTGCGGGGAAAGTGCATGCTGACTTACTCCTTGTCCGTCTCGTCCTTGCCCGCCTCGGCCTGCGCGGCCGTGAACTCGAGCAGCACATCGCCCTGGACCACGCTGTCACCGGCCGAGAAGTGGAACTGGGCGACCTCGCCATCGGCGGGGGCATTGAGGGTGTGCTCCATCTTCATCGCCTCCATCACCATCAGGGGCGTGCCCTGCGGGACATGGCTGCCCGGCGCGACCAGCTGCGCGACCACGGTGCCATTCATCGGCGCATTCAGGGTCGCCTGGGTCTCGTGGCGCGCGTGGTCCACGGCGTCGGCGCGCCGCCACAGCAGGCGTGATTCTCCCTGTGGAGTGCTGCCGGACTGGCTGTGCTGCGCTGACGACAGCACCAGCACTTCACCGCCGCGGGCCGGCGCGTGACTGGCCTGGAAGCGACGACGATAGCCATCCAGCGTCACGGCGATGGCGTTGCCTTCAAGGCGAGTGAGTCGGCCGAGATGCTTCGTAGTCTGTCTTTCATCGTCGTAGTGAGTGGTCACTTCAATCTGCCAGTCGCCGCGCGAATCGCTCCCGGACGACGTACCCGCCGTATGCGTATTCGCCAGGGAGGCATGCGTTACGGGGCGGCGCGCGATGATATGCGCCACCTTGTCGCTGCGCTCATCGGCATCGGCGTCAGCGGGCAGACACAGCGCCAGGCGCACCTGGTGTGGCAGGCCATTGCGCCAGCCATCGCGGCGCTCCCACGGGCTGGCGCAGGGCTGGCGCGAATGTGATGTGCGGCTCGATGGTGATGCGTGGCTGGCTTGCTCATTCAGGCGCGAGAGCGCCAGCAGGGCACTGGCCGCCAGGCTGTCGTGGTCCAGTGTCGCGCTGGGGAACAGGCTGTCGTGGTGGCGTTCGATGAAACGGGTATCCAGCTCGGCGGCGCGGAAGTCAGCATGGCCCGCCAGACGGGACAGGAAGGCGCGGTTGGTGGTGACGCCGCGCACTTCCAGCGCTGCCAGTGCGCGCAGCAGTGTCTCGAGGGCCTGTTCGCGAGTCGGCCCGTAGCTGATCAGCTTGGCCAGCATCGGGTCGTAATGCATCGAGACTTCATCGCCCTCGGCGACGCCGCTGTCCAGGCGTACCTGCCGGGCGGCCAGCCCGGCCCCTGCCAGATCCAGCCGGAAGCGTTCCAGCACACCGGTGGCGGGCAGGAAGTCGTTGTCCGGGTCTTCGGCGTAGAGGCGCGCCTCGAAGCTGTGGCCGGTCAACGTCAGCTCATCCTGCTGGCGCGGCAGGCGTTCACCCCGCGCGATGCGCAGTTGCCATTCGACGAGGTCTTCGCCGGTGATCATCTCGGTCACCGGATGCTCGACCTGCAGGCGGGTGTTCATCTCCATGAAGTAGAAAGCGCCGTGGCTTTCGCTGCCCGGCTGCGGCGCGTCGAGCAGAAACTCGATGGTGCCGGCACCGACATAGCCGATCTCGCGCGCTGCCCGCACGGCGGCCTCGCCCATCTCACGGCGTAGCGACGGCGTCAGCCCTGGCGCGGGCGCCTCTTCCAGCACCTTCTGGTGGCGACGCTGGACACTGCAATCGCGTTCGAACAGATAGACACCGCTGCCGTAGCTGTCGCAGAACACCTGGACTTCGACATGGCGCGGCTGGGTCAGGTATTTCTCGATCAGCATGCGCTCGTCACCGAAGGCGGCGCGGGATTCACGGCGACAGCTGGCCAGCGCCGCCGCAAATTCCTGTGCGCTCTCGACCACGCGCATGCCCTTGCCGCCACCGCCGGCGCAGGCCTTGATCAGCACCGGATAGCCCATGCGGTCCGCTTCGGCCTGCAGCAGCTCATCCTGCTGGTCCTCGCCGTGGTAGCCGGGCACCAGCGGCACATTGGCCGCCTGCATGCGCATCTTGGCGGCGGACTTGTCGCCCATGTCGGCGATCGCGCTCTGGGGCGGGCCGACGAAGATGATGCCGGCCTCGGCCAGCGCGCTGACGAAGGCGGCGTTCTCGGACAGGAAGCCATAGCCGGGATGCACGGCATCGGCACCGCTTTTGCGTGCTGCAGCGATCACCTTGTCGATGTCCAGATAGCTTTCGCGGGCGCTGGCGGGGCCGAGACGCACGGCCTCGTCGGCCTCGCGCACATGCAGGGCATCGGCGTCGGCATCGGAGTAGACCGCCACTGTCTGGATGCCCATGGCGCGAGCGGTGCGCATCACGCGTACGGCGATCTCACCCCGGTTGGCGACCAGCAGCTTGCGGATCTCGCCGCAACCGGCGGGGAGGGTCTGGTCTGTCTCGCGGTTGGCGTTCATGGCAAGCGTCCTGTGGCGAAGGTGGCAAGGGAAATCAGGAAGAGAAAAGCTCGTAAGAAAAAATCCGGCAGGCATGGCCGAGGTGGATGGCCGAGAGTGATGGCCAGTGCCGAGAGCGTCGACACGCCGCCAGCGGCTTCAGGCCTCTGGTGTTCACGAGGATTTCGACGTCTCGGTTGTTTGGTTCTCGGTCGGCACCCAGGGCGCCGGCGTGCCGGCGAAGAAGGCGGCCAGTCCGGCCTGGCCCTGTTTGCTGACGCGCAGCTGGCTGATCACCTCGCAGCAGCGTTCACGGGTCGCGGCGCTGGCAGGTGCCTGAGCCACCTCGCTGAGCAGGGCCTTGGTGGCGCGACTGGCGGCAGGCGAGGTGGCCAGCAGGGTCTGCACCATCTCCGTGATGCGCGCCTCCAGCAGCTCATCGGGGCAGGTCTCATGGACCAGGCCGATGCGCTGCGCGGTGGCACTGTCGATCACCTCGGCGCTGAGGGCATAACGGCGCATCTGGCGTGAGCCGATGGCGCGCTGCACGTAGGGACTGATAGCAGCCGGTGCCAGCCCGATGCGCACTTCGGAAAGACAGAAGCGCGCCCGCTCGGCGGCAATCACGATGTCGCAGCAGGCCGCCAGACCGACGGCACCGCCGAAGGTGGCGCCCTGGACACGACACACGCTGGGACAGGGCAGCTCATCGAGCAGCTGCATCAGTCGCGCAAGCTCGCGTGAGTCGGCGAGGTTATCCTCCAGCGAATACTCGACCATGCGCTGCATCCACTTGAGATCGGCGCCGGCCGAGAAGCTCTTGCCCTCGGAGGCCAGCACCACCACACGCACTTCATCGCGGCTCGCCCTGATGTGCAGGCTCTCCAGATGCTGATTCAGCTCTGCAATCAGCAGATCATCGAAGGCGTTGTGCACCTCGGGGCGCAGCAGAGTGAGGCGGGCGACGCCGTGTTGATCTATCTCGAGTCGACTCGATTGGCGAAGCTCTGTCATCGTGCTTTCTTCCATTTGGTTAGCTTGAAGATGACTATCGCTATTCAGTGCAGGCCACAAGCATTGTTGTGGCGCTTGACGGGTTACATGCGTAGCACACCGAAGCGACTGTCCTCGATCTCGGCATTCATGGCCGCGGCCAGTGACAGCCCCAGGATGTCGCGGGTCTGCAGCGGGTCGATCACGCCGTCATCCCACAGGCGCGCACTGGCATAGGTCGGATGGCCCTGACGCTCGTACTGATCGCGTACCGGCGCCTTGAAGGCCTCTTCTTCCTCGGCAGGCCACTCGCGCCCCTCGCGGGCATGCTGGTCGCGCTTGACCTGTGCCAGCACGTTGGCGGCCTGCTCGCCGCCCATCACCGAGATGCGCGAGTTGGGCCACATGAACAGCAGGTTGGGGTCATAGGCGCGCCCGCACATGCCGTAGTTGCCCGCGCCGAAACTGCCACCGATCAGTACCGTGAACTTGGGTACCCTGGCGCAGGCCACCGCCGCCACCAGCTTGGCGCCGTGCTTGGCGATGCCTTCGTGCTCGTAGCGCGAGCCGACCATGAAGCCGGTGATGTTCTGCAGAAAGATCAGTGGAATCCGGCGCTGGGTGCACAGCTCGATGAAGTGCGCGCCCTTGAGGGCGCTTTCCGAGAACAGCACGCCATTGTTGGCGAGGATGCCGACTGGATGGCCATGCAGATGCGCGAAGCCGGTGACCAGCGTCTCGCCGTATTCGCGCTTGAACTCGTCGAAGTCCGAGTCATCCACCAGGCGGCCGATCACCTCGCGCACGTCATAGGGTTTCTTGAGATCGGTGCCGACGATGCCGTAGAGCTCCTGCGGGTCCAGGCGTGGCGGACGCGATTCGCGCAGCGCGAGCTGGCCCTTGCGCTGCCAGTTGAGGCGCGACACGGCGCGGCGAGCCAGCTGCAGAGCATGGGCGTCGTTGTCGGCCAGATGGTCGGCCACGCCGCTGATCTTGCAGTGCACCTCGGCACCGCCCAGCGCCTCGGCGCTGATGTCCTCACCGGTGGCGGCCTTCACCAGCGGCGGCCCCGCCAGGAAGATGGTGCCTTGCTCGCGCACGATGATGGATTCGTCCGCCATCGCCGGCACGTAGGCGCCGCCTGCGGTACATGAGCCCATCACCACGGCGATCTGCGGGATACCCTCGGCAGACAGCGTGGCCTGGTTGTAGAAGATGCGGCCGAAGTGGTCGCGGTCCGGGAAGACCTCGTCCTGGTGGGGCAGGTGCGCGCCGCCGGAATCGACCAGGTAGAGACAGGGCAGGCGATGCTTGCGGGCGATTTCCTGGGCGCGCAGATGCTTCTTGGCCGTCATCGGGAAGTAGGTGCCGCCCTTGACGGTGGCGTCGTTGGCGACGATGACGCATTCCACGCCGCTGATGCGGCCGATGCCGGTGACCAGGCCCGCGCCGGGGACAGGGCTGTCGTAGACGTCGTGGGCCGCCAGCGCAGAGAGTTCGAGGAAGGGCGAGCCTTCATCGATCAGGTGGTCGATGCGTTCGCGCACGAACAGCTTGCCGCGCGACTCGTGACGTTCACGCGCCTTGTCGCCGCCACCGGCCGCGACGGTCTCCAGCAGCTGGTGCAGGCGATCGACCTCGGCCTGCATCGCCGCTTCATTGGCGCGGAACTGGTCACTGCGCGGATTGATCAGGGAGGTCAGTATGGCCATCAAGCAAGCTCCAGCGGCGAAGGGATACGAAAAAGAGTAGGGGATGACGAGAGGTGTCAGGCGCTCTCGTTGAACAGTTCACGCCCGATCAGCATGCGGCGGATCTCGCTGGTGCCGGCGCCGATCTCGTAAAGCTTGGCGTCTCGCAGCAGGCGCCCGGTGGCGTACTCGTTGATGTAGCCGTTGCCGCCGAGCAGCTGGATGGCATCCAGCGCCATCTGGGTGGCCTTCTCGGCGCAGTAGAGAATCACGCCCGCGGCGTCCTTGCGTGAGGTCTGGCCGCGATCACAGGCGTTGGCGACCGCATATAGATAGGCGCGACAGGCATTGAGGGTGGTGTACATGTCGGCGACCTTGCCCTGCACCAGCTGGAATTCACCGATGGCCTGGCCGAACTGACGACGCTCATGCAGGTAGGGCACCACGATATCCATGCAGGCCTGCATGATGCCGATAGGGCCGGCGGCCAGCACGGTGCGCTCGAAATCGAGCCCACGCATCAGCACCTTGACGCCACGATTGACCTCACCCAGCACGTTCTCCACCGGCACCTGGCAATCCTGGAAGACCAGCTCGCAGGTGTTGGAGCCGCGCATGCCGAGCTTGTCGAGCTTCTGGGCGGTGGAGAAGCCGGGGAAGTCACGCTCGATGATGAAGGCGGTGATGCCCTTGGAGCCGGCGTCCGGGTCGGTCTTCGCGTACACCACCAGGGTGTGGGCATCCGGGCCGTTGGTGATCCACATCTTGTTGCCGTTGAGCACGTAGTGATCGCCACGCAGTTCGGCCTTGAGCTGCATCGAGACCACGTCAGAGCCGGCGCCGGGTTCGGACATCGCCAGCGCGCCGACATGCTCGCCGCTCATCAGTTTCGGCAGGTAGCGTGCCTTCTGTTCGGCGGTGCCGTTTAGCTTGATCTGGTTCACGCACAGGTTGGAATGCGCGCCGTAGGAGAGCGCCACCGAGGCGCTGGCGCGCGAGATCTCTTCCATCGCGATGCAGTGCGCCAGATAGCCCATGCCGCTGCCGCCGTCCTCGTCCGGCACGGTGATGCCGAGCAGCCCCATGTCGCCGAATTTCTGCCACAGGTCATCGGGGAAGGCATTGCTGGCATCGATCTCGGCGGCGCGCGGGGCGATCTCGTCGCGGGCAAAGGCGTTGACCTGCTCACGCAGCAGGGTGTGTGTCTCGTCGAGTCCGAAATCCAGCGGTGAATAGAGGCTGTGCATGATCTGGCATCCTGTAGTTCGGTGAAGCGCGATGAGCAAGGCCCGCCAGGGGCTGTGATGACCTGATGGCGAACGGTCTGTCACGAAGGGTCTATCACGAACAGTCTGTCGCGAAGGGTCTATCACGAAGGGCTTATCAAGTCCGCCCGCCATGGGCCGCCTTGGCGTGTGATGGAAATTACTCTAGGTCAAAGTTGACGTTAACGTAAAGGTCATTATGCGGCGCTTTGACCAAGGTCGCAGGGCTTGCGGCAGAAGGTCAGCAGTGAGACTCGAGAGGGGAGTGCCAGGTCGAGAAGCTCAGTTACATAACGTCAGGGAGAGAAAGTCAGTCAGAGAGGCTCAGTCAGAGAGGCTCAGGTCGAGAAAGTCAGGTAGAGAAGCTCAAGTCGAGAAAGTCAGCTCAGGAAACGAAATTGCTCCGGCATCGCCGAGGTGACTTGATAAGCTGAGACGCTGTAGTCACTGTTGATTGAGGAAGTCGTGAGGGCGTCAGTGGGGAGCATTCCCGTCCCCTGTCTGGTGTCACCGGCACTCTTTAGTGTGCAAGTGCGCTGACTCGCCAGCGCTTTCCACCATTCCAGACTCATGCTCACCTGCCTAGAAGGACCTACTCGATGAGTGATGACACCGCCCCGGCAGTCCGCTTCAGCGGCCTGCACAAGGGCTTTGCCGGTCAGCGCCTGTTTGAAGGCATTGATCTTGAACTGCCGCGTGACCGTATCACCGCCCTGGTCGGTGCCAGTGGCTGTGGCAAATCGACCCTGCTGCAGCTGATCAACGGCCTGATCCGTCCGGATGAAGGCGAGGTGAAGGTATTCGGCGCCGCCGTCGATTACGCCAACCTGCCAGCCATGCGTCGCCGCATCGGCTATGCCGTCCAGCAGATCGGCCTCTTTCCCCATCTCAGCGTGCGCGACAACGTCGCCATTCTTGCTGACCGCGAAGGCTGGAGCGCCGAGCGCGTCAAGGCACGCATCGCGCGTCTGTTCCAGATGATGGATCTCGACATGGCGCTGCTGACGCGCTATCCCCACGAGATTTCCGGCGGTCAGGCCCAGCGCGTCGGGCTGTGTCGCGCCATGATGCTGGAACCACCGTTGCTGCTGCTCGATGAGGCCTTCTCGGCCGTCGACCCGATCACGCGCATCGAGGTGCATGCCCAGTTCCAGCGCATGCAGCAGGAGGAACCGCGCAGCGTGGTGATGGTCACCCACGACATGAACGAGGCGCTGAGCCTGTCCGATCACATGGTGGTGATGGCGCCCGGTGTGGTGCTGCAGGCCGCCAGCCCCGACACCATCACCACGGCGCCAGCGGATGAGCGCGTGGCCCGACTGCTGGAGGCACGCGCATGAAGACGCTGATGACGACTCCCGTCCTGCAACGCTCGCGCTGCGGGCTGTCTGGTGCGCTGATGGTCGCCGGCCTGGCGCTTGCCAGTCTTGGGGCACTGGTGTCCAGTCCGCTTGCCAGCGCGGAAGAGCAAGCCGTGGCATGGCCCGAGGACAAGCCGATCGTGGTCGGCTCCAAGGCGGACCGCGAAGGGCATCTGCTGGGCGAGATATTCGCGCAGGTGCTGGAGGATGCCGGCTTTACAGTCGAGCGCCGTCTGGGGCTGGGGCAGACCATCATCACCTATCAGGGGCTGGCGGAAGGCGAGCTGGATGTCTATCCCGAATACACCGGCACCCTGGCCCACGCCATTCTCAAGCTGGATGACGTGCCTGCGCTCGAGAAGCTCGATGAGCTGAGTCGCGAGCAGGGCCTGCGCGTGCTCGAGCCGCTGGGCTTCAACAATACCTACGCCGTCAGCATGCGCCGCGATCAGGCCGAGTCGCTGGGCATCAGTACCATCGGCGATATGGCCGATCACCCGGATCTGTCCGTCGCGATGTCGCATGAGTTCATCAAGCGTCCGGATGGCTGGCCGGGACTGGCCGCGGAATACGGGCTTTCCCAGGTGCCGCGTGGCATCGAGCACGGCATCGCCTATCAGGCGCTGCGCGAGAGCAAGATCGACGCCACCGATGCCTATTCCACCGAGGGTGACATCAAGCGCTTCGACTTCGTGCTGCTCGACGATGACAAGGGCTACTTCCCCGAATATCTGGCGGTGCCCTTCGTGAACGCCGCCTTGCCGGAAGATGCCGTCGCGGCGCTCAACCAGCTGGCGGGCAGCCTCGATGAAGACAGCATGCAGGCGCTCAACGCCCGCGTCTCCACCGATGAGCAGAGCTTCGCCCAGGTCGCCAGTCGCTTCATTCAGGAACAGGGCATCACCACCGAGCAGCGTGAAGTCAGCGGTGCCAAGTGGGACAAGCTGGGCACCAATCTGATCGAGCACCTGCAGTTGACGCTCTCGGCGCTGCTGCTGGCGTGTCTGGTCGGTCTGCCGCTGTCCTTGCTTGTCTATCGCAATCCGAAGGTCTCGCGGGTGGTGCTCTATGTCACCGGCCTGCTGCAGACCATTCCCTCCATCGCGCTGCTGGCACTGATGATTCCGCTGTTCGGTATCGGGGTGGTACCGGCGGTGATCGCGCTGTTCGTCTATTCCTTGCTGCCGATCATCCGCGCGGCGATCACCGCGCTGCTGACGGTGGACCCGCTGCTGGTCAAGGTGGCACGTGGCATGGGCCTGACGCGTCGTGAGCAGCTGCGTCACGTCATCCTGCCGCTGGCGACGCCCAATCTGCTCACCGGTATCAAGACCGCCGCCATCATCAATATCGGCACCGCGACGCTGGCAGCCTTCATCGGCGCCGGGGGGCTGGGCGAGCCGATCGTCACCGGGCTTTCGCTCAATGACTATGATCTGGTGCTTTACGGGGCGATTCCCGCGGCATTGCTGGCCATCTGTGCCGAGCTGCTGTTCGAGCTGTTCGAGCGCCTGGTGATACCGGCGCATATGCGGGGCCTGAAGGCTCGCTGAGCCGGAAAAAACGGCGTAGTACATTACACGACAATCATGTCGCAACTCTTGTACAAGGCGTGCGGTAAAAAAGGAAGGCTGCTGCGAAGGTTTAACGTTGGTCGTCGATCAGAGTAATGTGAAGGGGAAAGTAAGGGCTTGCTGACAGGGCTTGCAGACAGCGCCGGGCAATCTTGTACGGCCCGGCCTTGCAGCAGCCTCTACCCCCTTTGAAGGAGAGATTCATGCGTATTAAAAATCTGTTTCCGATTGCACTGGTCGCGGCGACTCTGGCCCTGAGTGGCTGTGGTCTGTTCGGTCATGGCCACGGCCATGGTGGTCACGGCGGTGGCGGTGGTGGCAAAGGTCACGCGATGATCGACACCCCGGTCAGCGCACCGGCGGATCATCTGTCCTGATCTAGCCTCGCCTGTCGGTTGACGAAGAAGCCGCCCCTTACTGCCTCACGGCAAGGAAGGGGCGGCTTTTTTGTGTTCGTTTCCGTGTGCGTGTTCGTGTGCCGATCTGAGCTGTGTGGGGCTGGGCTGGGCTGTGTGTGCGAGGACGGTGCTGTCAGTCGCGATGCTTTCAGTCGCAGTGCTCTGCGAGCGGCGAGCGCCGAGCAGGTGGCATAAAAAAGACCTCCCCGAGGGGAGGTCTGCAAGCACGTCACCGTATGTCTGCCGTGACGCTCGGCGCCCTTGAGGCAAGGGTCGACCGATAGAGGTGCCGACAGCTGCGGTTCCTGAGTCTGGAAGCGCTACCAGCTGGCATCCATGGCATCGGGGTCAGATGATCAGTTGTTCATGGCCTGCGGAAGATAAAGCACGATCTCCGGGAAGACGTGCATCAGCACGATGGAGAAGATCATCAGCAGGAAGAACGGCAGTGTCGCCTTGGTGATGGTGATGATGTCCTTGCCGGTCAGGCTCTGGATCACGAACAGGTTGAAGCCGACCGGCGGGGTGATCTGCGACATCTCGACCACGATGATCAGGTAGATACCGAACCAGATCAGGTCGAAACCGGCGGCTTCGATGACCGGCATGATGATGGAGGTCACCAGCAGGATCAGCGAGATGCCGTCGAGGAAGCAGCCCAGAATCAGCAGGAACAGCGTCAGCACCACCAGCAGCATGGTCGGCGACAGACCCAGGGTGGCGATGCCTTCGGCCAGCTGCATCGGAATCTGGGTGAAGCTCATCGCGGAGGACAGGAAGGAGGCACCGGCGATGATGAAGGCGATCATGCACGAGGTGCGCAGCGCCGCGAACAGCGATTCCTTGAAGGTGGCGGCGGTCATGTGGCCGTTGAGGCGCGCGATGATCAGCGACAGTACCACGCCGACCGCGGCCGCTTCGGTGGGTGACGCCAGGCCACCGTAGATGCTGCCGAGGATGCCGCCGATCAGTGCCAGCAGCGGAATCAGCTGGGCGCTGTTGCGCAGCTTGGCCATGAAGCCCATGTGCGGCTCGTCATGGCCGGCGCGGCCCTGCGGCTCACCGACGACCTTCGACCAGATCGCCAGGTAGCCCATGAACAGGGCCAGCAGCAGCATGCCCGGCAGGACACCGGCGATGAACAGACGCGAGATGGACTGCTCGGTGACCACGCCGTAGACGATCATCATGATCGACGGCGGAATCAGCAGGCCGAGGGTCGAGGCACTGGCGAGGGTGCCGATGGCCAGGTTGCTGTCGTAGCCGCGGCGCTCAAGTTCCGGCAGCGTCATCTTGCCGACGGTGGCACAGGTGGCGGCGGAGGAGCCGCACACGGCGGCGAACAGACCGCTGCCGATGATGTTGGAGTGCAGCAGACGGCCCGGCAGGCGATTGAGCCACGGTGCCAGCGCGCGGAACATGTTGTCGGCCAGTCCGGAGCGGAACAGGATCTCGCCCATCCACACGAACATCGGCAGGGCGGTCAGGTCCCAGCCGTAGCTGGCGCCCCAGAAATCGGAGGCCAGGATCGGGCCGGTCTCGAAGGTGGAGAAGAAGGTCAGCACGATCCAGCCGGTGCCGATCAGCGAGAAGGCGACCCACACGCCGCTGCCGAGCAGCAAGGCGAGGGCCAGCAGAGTGACGAGGATGAGTGTCAGCATGTCATTCGGCTCCGTCTTCGGGCTCGGGCGCCACGTAGCTTGAGGGCGCGGTGAAGGCGGTGCGCAGCGTGGCGATCAGGGTCTCGAGAATCGCCAGGCACAGCAGGCCGGTACCGGCGACCAGCACGCTCTGCGGAATCCACAGCGGCAGCGCCAGCAGGCCGGAGGAGATGTCGTGGTACTCGAGGCTCTCGCCGACCAGCAGTACCAGTTCATGGGTGATCAACACGCTCAGGCCGAGTGCGATCAGCAGCGCGAGGCTTTCGATCCATACGCGCACGGCGGCCGGCAGGCGGTTGATGACCAGCGTCACGCGGATATGGGCGTGATGCGTGAAGGTGTAGGCGAGGCTCAGGAAGGTGGCGCCGACCAGCAGGAAGGCAGCCATTTCCGACACGCCGGAGATCTCGAAGCCGAGACGCTCGGCGCCGAACATCACCATGATGGCGTCGATCAGGCGCAGGAAGACTTGCAGGCTGACGAGGGTGCAGATCAGCAGCATGCAGGCCGCCGCACCCCACGCACCGAGGCGATAGAGTCTGTCGAAGAAATAGGTCATGACGGGCGCTCACAGGGAAGGTGAGGGTGGCCACGCGATGCTGCGCACAGGCTTGCCGTGGGTCACCTGCCGGCGGACGGCAGGTGTCGGAGTCTCGAGTGGCATATCGCGTGGCGGGATAGCAACGCTGCAGCTGGGGTCAGTCAGGACATCTGCAGCGCTCAGGCAATGCTCAGACGTTGCTCAGGCAGTGCACGGTCGATGCGCTCAGCGACGTGACCAGCATTCAGCGCCGGGCAGTCGGGCTTGCGAGCGGATCTCAGGCGTCCAGGTCTGCGCGGTAGCGCTCGAGCAGCTGCTGGCCTTCTTCACCGGCACGCGACTTCCAGTCCTGGAACAGCTTGTCACCGGCGGCCTTGAGGTCTTCGGCCAGCTTGGCGTCAGGCTCGCTGATGGTGAAGCCATTCTCGGTCAGCACCTTGGCGCTCTCGTCGGCATCGGCCTTGCTGGCTTCCCAGCCGCGGGTTTCGGCGGCCTTGGCGGCATCGAGCACGGCTTGCTGGGTGCTCTCGTCGAGACGGTCGAAGGCACGCTTGTTGACGAAGACGATGTTCTTCGGCAGCCACAGCTTGGCGTCGTTGTAGTGCTTGATGTAATCCCAGGCCGACATGGACTTGCCGGTGGAGCTGGAGGTGATCATCGCGTCGACACGGCCGGTGCTGAAGGCGGTGGGGATGTCGGCTTCTTCGGTCTCGGTGGGCTTGCCGCCGACGTTCTCGACGAAGCGCTGGGTGTTGATGTTGGGTGCGCGGATACGCAGGCCCTTGAGCTGGGAGACGTCGGTGAGGTCGAAGTCGGTGTAGATGCCCTGGGCCGGCCAGGCGACCGCGTACAGCGGCATCAGACCTTCCTTGGCGAACAGCTCGGTGATGTCCGGCTTGGAGGCCTGCCAGAGGGCGAAGGCTTCTTCGTAGCTGGAGGCGACGCCCGGCAGGGTGTCCAGCTCGTAGACCGGCGATTCGTTGGAGAGAATCGACAGGAAGATCTCACCGGCCTGGACGGTGCCGCGACGCACGGAAGGCTTGATCTCGCCGTGGGAGATCAGGGAACCGCCGCTGTGCACGGTCACGGTCAGCTCGCCATCGGTAGCCTCGGTGACGTCCTCGGCGAACTGCTTGGTGTTCTTGGTGTGGAAGCTGGCATCGCCATACGGAGTGGCGAGGTTCCACTGTGCCGCGAGTGCCGGGCCACTGAAGGCCAGGGCACCCACTGTCGCCAGCCAGGCGAAGGACTTGACTGTCGGGGTCTTGCGAGTGAGGGAATCGTTGGGCTTACGCATGTCTTGTTCCTCATTATTATTGAATGTTGTCGGCAGACAATTTCATTCTTCAAGCGACGGGCCATCCCGTCCAATCGTTAATTCTGATGCGTAGTATCGATGAAATCTTTCACAGTGTCGTCGCATGAAAGCCTTTGACGATATTGTTAGACCTTGGTCTGACGCTGATCTGATGCGAGGCAGGGCGCGATCAACCCTGACTCAGCGCATGACAGGCGGCCTGATCAGGGATCGGAATGCGCGTGTTGCTGCGAGTAAGTCTCGGCACACTGGCGGCCGAGGCGTGCCACGCTGGCGCAGAAATCGGGATAGTTGGCATTGCGCCAGATGGCTTCATAGACCATTGGCGGCAATGGGGTCTGCAGTGGCAGGCGCACCAGTTCGCCGTGGCTGATGACATCCTCCACCGTGGCGACCGGCAGTACGCCGATGCCGAGCCCTTCGCTGCTCATGCGCAGGATGGTCATCAGGGTGCTGGTGCAGTGCACCTTGGGCTGGGTGATTCCCTGTTCCGACAGATAGCTGACCAGCTCGGTATAGGGGCGCGCCTGCTTGCTGAAGGAGATGAATGGCGTGGAGGCGAAGCGCTCGCCATCCTCGGCCAGCTGCCCGGCGAGGGTCGGCGAGGCGAACATGCCCATCTCGAAGGTGCACAGCGGGGTCTGGGTGGCGTAGGGCCCCATGGCGGCGCTGTCCATCGCGAACAGCATGTCGAGATCGTTGTCGGCCAGACGCTGATGCAGGGAGGGCGAGATGTCGACGGTCATTTCCAGCGTCAGCTTGGGATAGCGTTCGGCCAGCTGGCGCATGAAGGCGGGGAACCAGCTGTTGGCGATGGTCTCGATCACGCCCAGACGCAGGGTGCCTGAGAAGGCGCCTTCTTCCTGAAACAGACGCATGGCTTCGTCGCGGCCACTGAGCAGGCGCTCGGCGTGGGCGAAGAACTCTCGCCCGCGCAGGGTGGGCTGGATGGGGCGGGTGGCGCGTTCCAGCAGGGATTCGCCGACGGTGGCTTCCAGGCGGTTGATGCGGTCCGAGATGGAGGGCTGGGTCAGGTGAAGCTTGGTCGCGCCCTTGCGGAACGAGCCAAGCCGGACCACCCAGACGAAGGCCTCGAGTTCCTTGAAGTCGAACATGGCAGATGCCCCGTGATGAATCGTGAAGACCGCCCATCTTGCCGCATGCAGCGCGGGGCGTCAGCTTTCATCACGGAGCATGGCCCGCGTCAGGCCGGGCGTGGGCTCTCCCGCTTGCGCGGGTCGCTTACGTCATTTGCGAAACAGCTGGCTTTCGCGGTCCTTGAAGGCCTTGAATTCCAGCGCATTGCCGGTGGGGTCGAGGAAGAACATCGTCGCCTGTTCACCAGGTTCGCCCTTGAAGCGGATATGGGGCTCGATCTCGAAGGTGACGCCCTCGGCGATGAGGCGGTCCGCCAGCGCTTGCCAGGCGTCCATCTCCAGTACCACGCCGAAGTGCGGCACCGGCACGCCATGGCCATCGACCGGATTGCGGTGCTGAGCGACAGCGCTTGCCGGGTCGGCCAGTACCGGATTCAGGTGACAGACGAATTGGTGGCCATAGAGGTCGAAATCGACCCAGCTGTCGGACGAGCGGCCCTCGGGGCAGCCCAGAAACTCGCCATAGAAGCGGCGTGCCTCGGCGATATCGCGGACCTGGATGGCGAGGTGGAACGGGTCGCTGACGGCCATGGTGAAACTCCTGTTGTTGTTGGGGATTCGGCTGAGCAAAGAATGGCTTCAGACAAGCGGTGGGCGGGATGACAGGCCCTGAAATCACCGCTCGGCTCGCCCAAGACAGAAGCATGACGCGCCCTGTCGGGCAAGCGATACACGGCCGGTGCTTTCATGGCGCAAGATGATGAAAGATTTCACCGATATGACGAATCATAAAATACGATTGGATACCAAGGCGGCCCCTTACATAGAGTGGAGGCATAACAACACACAAGATCTGACCTGTGAGGTTCCGCTATGTCCCGCTCTGCTCCCTCCCTCCCCTTGCTCAACTGCGATATGGGCGAAAGCTTCGGCAACTGGAAGATCGGTCTGGATGAAGAGGTCATGCCCTTCGTCGACTGCGCCAATATCGCCTGTGGTTTCCACGCCTCCGACCCCAGCATCATGCGCCGCACCGTGCGTCTGGCGGTCAAGCATGACGTGCGCATCGGTGCGCACCCGGCCTACCCGGACCTGCAAGGCTTCGGCCGTCGCTCGATGGCGTGTTCGCCTGCCGAGGTCGAGGACATGCTGCTCTACCAGATCGGCGCGCTCGATGGCATCTGTCGCGCCGAGGGCACTCGCGTCCAGTACGTGAAGCCGCATGGTGCGCTCTACAACGACATGGCCGCCGACCCGACGCTGCTGCGCGCCGTCATGCAGGCCGTGGTGCGCTATGACGCCAGCCTGCCGTTGATGGTGATGGCGACCGCCAACCCCGCGCCGATGCAGGCGCTGGCCGACGAGATGGGCATCACGCTGTGGTTCGAGGCCTTTGCCGACCGTGCCTACGACTCACGCGGCCACCTGGTGTCGCGCCGTGAGCCGGGCGCCGTGCATCACGACAGCGAGGTGATCATCGCCCAGTCCGTGACGCTGGCGCGTGGTGAAGCGCTGACCGACAGCAGCGGCGGTGACCTGGTGCTGTCCGCCGATACGCTGTGCGTGCACGGTGACAACGCCGAGTCCGTGGCCGCGGTGCGCGCCATCCGTGAAGCCTTCGATACGTTGGCGGGTGCCTGATGGCGGGGGCTGACAGCCACGGCCGTGGCACGTCACCGCAACTGCGTCTCGAGACCGTCGGCATGGACTCGCTGATCATCCGGCTGTTCGATCGCATCGAGGAATCCAACATGGCCTGGGTGCTGGCCGCCGACAGTGCGCTGCGTGAGGCCTTCGGCGCGGCGCTGGTCGATCTGGTGCCGTCCTACACCACGCTGCTGCTGCACTACGATGTGGCCGCGCTGGAAGAAGGCGAGGCGCGTGCCCGCATCCAGGCCGCGCTGGCGGATCTCGCGCCGGGCAGTGGCCAGCAGGGCCAGCTGCATGAAGTGCCCGTCTGGTATGACGACAGTGTCGGGCCGGAGCTGGCGCCGATCGCCGCGCGGCTGGGCATCAGCGTCGAGGCGCTGATCGAGCGTCACGGGGCGCATGACTACTGCGTGTTCGCCCTCGGCTTCGCGCCCGGTTTCGCCTTCATGGGCGTGCTGGAAGAGGCGCTGACCACGCCGCGCCTCAAGACGCCGCGCCAGAAGATCGCCCCCGGCAGCGTCGGCATCGCCGACCGTCAGGCCGCCATCTACCCGTCTCGCTCACCCGGCGGCTGGAACATTCTGGGCCGTACGCCCATCACGCTGTTCGGGCGCAATGAGGCCGGCGAACCGTCCAGCCGTTTCATGCCCGGTGATCGCGTGCGCTTTGTCTCCGTGAGCCGAGAGGAATTCGTTCGCCTGGGCGGCGATGTCACCCCGCTGGAGGAACGCGCATGAGCGACGTGAAGACGAAGACGACGCTGCGCGTCGAACGCAGTGGTGCACTGGCACTGGTGCAGGACGCTGGCCGTCTGGGCGTGCGTCACCTGGGCGTGACCCAGGGCGGGGCGGCGGACTGGGTGTCGCTGGGCTGGGCCAACTGGCTGCTGGGCAACGCCCATGACGCGCCGGGCCTCGAGATCACCATGGGCGGCGGCTTGCTGCTCAAGGTCGAACAGGCCGGCACCCTGGCGCTGTGCGGCTCGGACCTGGCCGCGACCCTCGATGGCGAGGCCCTCGCGCCGGGTCAGGCCTTCGAGGTGGCCAGCGGACAGCAGCTCAAGTTCGAGCGTCCCGTCGCCGGGCTGCGTGCCTATCTGGCCTTCCCCGGTGGCCTGGATGTCGCCCCGGTGCTGGGCAGTGCCGCCAGCACGGTGCGCGACGGCCTCGGCGGGCTGGATGGCGAAGGGCGAGCCCTGACCAGCGGTGATGTACTGACGGCTGCCAGCAATGAGCTGTCGCTGCGCGAGCTGCCGGTGTCGGCACAGGCATGGCAGCAGTTGCTGACCCCCAGGGAAGGCGAGGCGCTCGAGTTGCCGCTGGTCGTGGGAGCGCAGATCGCCGAGTTCAGTGGCGACAGCCTCTATCGCGCCTTCAACAGCGAATGGGCGGTGGATGGTCGCGCCGATCGCATGGGCGTGCGCCTGACCGGCCCGCGTCTCGAGCGTGAAGGAGCGGGCATGGTGTCCGAAGGCATCCCGCTGGGCGCCGTGCAGGTGCCGGCCGATGGCCAGCCCATCATATTGCTCAATGATCGCCAGACCATCGGCGGCTACCCGCGCCTTGGCGCGCTGACGCCACTGGCCTGCGCACAGCTCGGGCAATGTGTGCCGGGTACCCGGGTGCGACTGGCGGCCGTGACGCCGGGTCAGGCGCGTCGTGATCACCTCGAGGTGCTGGCCGGTTGGCAGTCGTGATGCGCCGCAGCGGAGCTTTCAGCTCGACGCCTGCAGGCCAGAGTGATTAGACCGAAGCGCGCAGACAAAAAAAGGGCCTCCAAGTGGAGGCCCTTTCGGTTTTCCCGTGAGGGAATCTTTGATGCTGTTGGGAGTGATTGATCAGATCACACCCTTGATGAACAGATTCCCGGAGAAACGTTGCGCGAGCATCGGGAAACGTTGCACTGACTCGTGGGTATCGATGAAACACGAAGCAATGCGGTCATCATGTCGGGCACATTACCCTCACATGCTGACGGGTAACGAACGGCTTATCCCCCGAACGGGACTGTACTGGCAAGAATAACGGTTGAGGCAGGCGGATGCCAGTCATTTGCGAGCGCTGTTTCCTAATTTTTTCCTCGCCGCATCCCTGCGGTGAGTTCTGCTGATTCATCGCGCCCTTCACTGCCTGGCAGGACGCTTGCGCAGGCGCCACAGGTGAACCTCCAGCCAGCCGGCTTCCAGGGCCAGCATCAGGTTGCGTTGCATCTGGGAAAAGGCCGGGCCGAATACCAGTTCCGGCGTCAGGCCGCGGGCGGCCAGCATGGCCGGCGAGGGCGCAGGTGCGTCCTCGCGGTAGGCACCGGGCTGCTCGCTGGTGCTCTCGCGCATGCGCCGCGCTTGCCAGCTCAGCACCTGATCGGTCAGCTCGACATGGGCATCGACCTCGAAGCCACTGCTGGCCATCGCCTCATGCAACTCCTCGCAGCTGGCCAGCTGGTCGCCACGCGGTGACAGTGCCCAGGGCAGTGGCAGGGCAGGGCGCTCGCCAAACGCCTGCGCCTGCACGCTGAGCACCGGCTCGTGCAGCAGGAGATAGCCATCCTGCTCGAGACAGTCATGCCACTGGGTGAGCGTGCTGACCTTGTCGCTCAGATGCACCAGCAGGTGCTGGCTGAAGAGGCGATCAAAGCGGCGGCCCGAGAGTGCCGGATGCAGCTCGGGGTAGCAGGCATCGCCCTCCAGTACGCGAATCGACTCGCGCAGTCCGGTGGCCCGGTTGAGGGCGATCGCCAGCTCGCAGAGGCTGCTCGAGAGATCCAGCGTGGTGATGTGGTGGTCCGCGCCGGTGTTACGCGACTGGCTGGCAATATGCCGTGCCAGCCCGCCAAGCCCTGCGCCGAGTTCGAGCATCGCCAGCCCCCGCGACTGGGGTTCCAGTCTGGCGAGGGCCAGCAGCTCGCGGGTGCCCGTCACGCCACCCAGATGCAGTTGGTCCAGCCCGGCCAGTGCCATGATCGGCAGTTCGCCGCTCGGGTGGGCATCGATCAGCGTCTCGAGCGCCTCGTCGAGGGCCGCATGATGGTGGCTCGCCGCATAGTGGGCGACCTGCTGACGAGCGCTGCTCAGGTGGCGTGTGGCGGGGGCGTCATCCTCCTCCTCACGTGAGGTGCTCACCTGGCCAGTCCCAGTTCTTGCGTCGCGGCCTCGCGCATCTTGAACTTCTGGATCTTGCCGGTCACGGTCATCGGGAATTCCTCCACGAACTTGATGTAGCGCGGCACCTTGAAGTGAGCGATACGTCCCTGGCAGAACGCCTTGAGCGCCGGTTCATCGAGCTGCTCGCCTTCCTTGAGCTTGACCCATGCCATCACTTCCTCGCCATACCGCTCATCGGGCACGCCGATCACCTGCACGTCCGACACCGCCGGGTGGGTGTAGAGGAAGTCCTCGATCTCGCGCGGATAGATGTTCTCGCCCCCGCGGATGATCATGTCCTTGATACGTCCCACGATCGTCACGTAGCCGTCTTCATCCAGCGTAGCGAGGTCGCCGGTATGCATCCAGCGGCCGGCATCGATGGCCTTGGCGGTGGCCTCCGGGTTGTTCCAGTAGCCCAGCATCACGCTGTAACCCCGCGTGCACAGCTCGCCTTTCTCGCCGACTGGCACCACGCGCCCGCTGTCAGGGTCGATGATCTTGATCTCCAGATGCGGATGCAGGGTGCCGACGGTGGAGACACGCTTGTCCAGCGGCGCCTCACGCGTGGTCTGCAGGCTGACCGGGCTGGTCTCGGTCATGCCGTAGGCGATGGTGACCTCGCGCATGTGCATGCGCTCGATGACCTGGCGCATCACCTCGATGGGGCAGATGGAGCCGGCCATGGTGCCGGTGCGCAGGCTGGTGAGGTCGAATTCGGCGAAGCGCGGGTGTTCGAGTTCGGCGATGAACATCGTCGGCACGCCGAACATCGCGGTGGCGCCTTCCTCGCTGACCGCCTGCAGGGTGGCCAGCGGATCGAAGCCCGCTTCCGGATAGACGATGGCGGCGCCGTGGGTCAGACAGCCCAGATTGCCCATCACCATGCCGAAGCAGTGGTAGAGCGGCACCGGCATCACCAGCTTGTCGTGCTCGCTGAGATTCATGCGCTCGGCGACGAAGAAGCCGTTGTTGAGGATGTTGTGGTGCGAGAGGGTCGCGCCCTTGGGGGCGCCGGTGGTGCCGGAGGTGTACTGGATATTGATCGGGTCATCGAAGGTCAGACTGGCCTGCAGCTCGCCGAGTGTCTCGACGGGGACGCTATCGGCACCGCTGAGCACATCCTGCCAGTTGAGCATGCCGGGCAGGGCATCCTCGGCCTCGAAGCAGATCAGGCGCCTGAGGTCCGGCAGCGCGCCATTGTGAATGCCATCACGGCCGCGAGCCTCCCTGGCCTCAGGGAACAGCTCCTCGAGGATCGCCACATAGTCGGACGCCTTGAAGCGGGACTGGAAGATCAGCGTCGCCGCGCCGGATTGCTTGAGGGCGTAGGCCAGTTCATGGCCGCGGTAACTCGGGTTGAGGTTGACCAGCACCACACCGATCTTGGCGGTGGCGTACTGGATCAGCGTCCATTCGGCGCGATTGGGCGCCCAGATGCCGACGCGGTCGCCGCGCTCGATGCCCATCGCCAGCAGGCCGCGCGCCACGCGCTCGACCTCTGTGTGCAGTTCGGCCCAGGTGTAGCGCAGTCCCTGATGGCGACTGATCAGGGCGTCGCGCTCGGGCCAGCGCGCGCAGATGCGATCGAGGCAATCCCCGATGGTTTCTCCCATCAGTGGTGTGTCGGAGGTAGCGCTGAGATAGCTGGCTGACTGGCTTGCGTGTGCCATTTCGCTGGCAGGCTGGCGTGTGGCGATGGCGTCCTGTGACATGGTGCTTTCCTGTGTCCTTGGTTGTTATTGGTGAGGCAAGGCTTGTCAGGGGGAGCCGCCTCAGGGAGGCGGTGACGCAGTGTTGTTGTTCTTTTCGTTCTTTTCGTTTTTGTCGTCTGGTCGTGCTGTCGTCTTGTCGTGAGGTCAGCGGGCGACGCGCTGCTCTCCGGCAGTCTGCTGTCGCCCGCACTCGTGAGGCGCTGGTCAGTTTTCGACAGACAGTTATCTACAGTCAGTCTAGTCGCTGTCACTTGTGTAGCCGGCAGTTATATAGCTGCTGCTGGCGCGAGTGGGTTCTGGTGTTGTTGACTCCAATCAGCCCTCGCTGTCGCCGGCCAGGCGGGCGAGGGCTTCGCGGGCACGTGTCTCGACGTCATCCAGCTCGCGTTGCATGGCGGTGAGATCGCGCAGCTGTCGCTCAAGGCCCTCACGCTTTTCGCTCAGGATGCCAAGCAGGCGGGTGAGCTGCTTCTCGCCACCGCCGTCGGCGGCGTCGTAGAGGTCGACCACTTCACGAATCTCGGCCAGCGAGAAGCCCAGTCGCTTGCCGCGCAGGGTCAGCTTGAGACGCACGCGGTCCTTGTCGCGATAGACGCGCGTCTGACCGCGTCGCTCCGGGTGCAGCAGACCTTCCTGCTCGTAGAAGCGGATGGTGCGCGTGGTCACGTCGAAATGGCGTGCCAGCTCGCCGATGCTCCAGGTGCGCTGGGTCGGACGGATGGCGTCGCTGGTGCTGGTGGTGCTCAGCAGGGACTCCACGCCGGTATCGTGTGTCGCGCCATCAGGCGTTGCCCGGGATTTGGGGTCAGGACTTGGGGTCATCATCGTATCTGTCATGGGCGCTGCCGCTCCGGATGCTGTGCGCGCCAAGGAGCGGGGAATGCTCCTTGGCGCAGTGGGTGCCAGCGGCGTCTGGCCGTGAATTTTCTACAGACTAGCATTGTTTACGTTAACGTAAAGGGTAATAGTATTTGCAGCCAACCAAGCAGATGCTAGGTTGAATCAGATCACAGTCTCGGCTTGCCGTTTTCTGCAGGACGGCCTGGTTCTGCACAACGTCTTCAGCTCTGCAAGGCGGCTCGCCTGACGACTTCGGCTCTGTTGACACACTGTCTTCCTCCCAATAACAACAGCCACAGGAATGCCACGCCATGTCTTCGACGTCTCTCACGCCCTCTACTACCGGTTCACTGGAGCTGCTGTCACGCCTGCGCGCCGTGGTCGCCGGTGACAGCGCGCCGCTGGTGCTGCCTCAGCTGATCAATGGTCACTTTGTCGAAAGTCGCGCCGATCAGCACCTGAGCGTCACCAACCCGGCCACCAACGGCGAGATCGCCCGCGCGCCCCTGTCACCGCTGAGTGAGCTGGATGAAGCGCTGGACCACGCCGAACAGGCCTTCCAGCGCTGGCGCAACACGCCGGTGCCGACCCGTGCCCGCCTGATGCTCAGCTATCAGCATCTGCTCAAGCAGCATCATGACGAGCTGGCCGAGATCATCTCCCACGAGCTGGGCAAGACCTTCGAGGACGCCAAGGGCGATGTGTGGCGCGGCATCGAGGTGGTCGAACACGCCGCCAACATTCCGAGTCTGCTGATGGGCGAGACGGTGGAGAACGTCGCCACCGGCATCGACAGCTATTCCGTGACCCAGTCGCTGGGCGTCTGCTTAGGCATCACGCCGTTCAACTTCCCCGCCATGATACCGCTGTGGATGTTCCCGCTGTCCATCGCCTGTGGCAATGCCTTCGTGCTCAAGCCGTCCGAGCAGGTGCCGCTGACCACGCTGCGGCTGGCGGAGCTGTTCATGGAAGCGGGTGCCCCCGAGGGCATCCTGACCGTGGTGCAGGGCGGGCGCGATCAGGTCAATCATCTGCTCGCCCACGAGATTCCGCGCACCGTCAGCTTCGTCGGCTCGGTGCCGGTGGGTCAGCACATCTATCGCACCGCCACTGACAACCTCAAGCGCGCCCAGTGCTTCGCCGGGGCCAAGAATCACATGGTGATCATGCCGGACGCCCCGGCGGACCAGGTCGTCAACGCGCTGGTCGGTGCCAGTGTCGGCGCGGCGGGTCAGCGTTGCATGGCGATCTCGGTGGCGGTCTTCGTCGGTGATTCGAAGGTCTTGATCGAGCGGGTGCGCGATGCGCTGGCCGAGGTGCGCCCCGGCGCCTGGGATGACAAGGGCGCCAGCTACGGGCCGCTGATCTCGCCGCAGGCGCTGGAGCGCGTGACCGGCTGGATCCAGCAGGGCGAGCAGGAAGGCGCCGAGCTGCTGCTGGATGGTCGTGGTGTCTCGGTGGCGGGCTATCCCGACGGCAACTGGCTGGGGCCGTGTCTGTTCTCCAAGGTGACGCCGGAAATGGTGCTCTATCGCGAGGAAATCTTCGGGCCGGTGCTGTGCTGCATGGAGGCGGCGGACCTGTCCGAGGCCATCGAGCTGATCAACAACAACCCCTACGGCAACGGCACCTCCATCTTCACGCGCTCCGGCGGCGCCGCGCGGCGCTTCCAGAACGAGATCGCGGTCGGTCAGGTCGGCATCAACGTGCCGATTCCGGTACCGCTGCCGTTCTTCTCCTTCACCGGCTGGCGCGGCAGCTTCTTCGGCGATCTGCATGCCTATGGCAAGCAGGCGGTGCGCTTCTATACCGAGACCAAGACGGTGACGGCGCGCTGGTTCGACGATGCGCCGGCCGAGGGCAATCAGCCCAACTTCTCGATCCAGATGCGCTGAGGGCTCTCTTTACAACACCGCTGAGGGCTCTCTTTACAAGACCGCCGAGGGCTCTCTTCACAAGACCGCTGAGGGCTCTTCAAATGCGCTGATGGCTCCTCAGATGCGCTGAGCCGCTTTGATAGGCCCGGGCGATAGACCCGGGCCGACAGAACAAGGACAACAGGAGGCAGCTGCATGAACTTTTCGCTGACCGATGACCAGCGTGCCCTCCAGGAGGGGGCGCGTGCCTTCGCGGATGCCGAGCTTGCCCCGCATGCCGCCGAGTGGGACGCCACGGCCCACTTCCCCATCGAGACACTTCGCAAGGCGGGCGAGGCCGGCTTCATGGGGCTTTACGTCCCCGAGGAGCATGGCGGCCTTGGCCTGCCGCGCCTCGACAGCTCCATCATTCTCGAGCAGCTGGCGACCGGCTGCATCTCGACCACCGCCTACATCACCATCCACAACATGGTGGGCTGGATGATCGCCAGTTTCGCCACGGACAGCTGCCGCGAGCAGTGGGTGCCGGCGATGGTGGCGGGCGACAAGCTCGGCTCCTACTGCCTGACCGAGCCGGGCAGCGGCAGTGATGCCGCCAGCCTGCGCACCCGCGCCGAGCGTGAGGGCGATGACTACTATCTGAGTGGCTCCAAGATGTTCATCTCCGGTGCCGGCGCCACGGACGTGCTGGTGGTGATGGCGCGCACCGGCGAGCCGGACAGCGGCGCGGCGGGTATCTCGGCCTTCGTGGTGCCGGCTGACGCCGAGGGCATCAGCTACGGCAAGAAGGAAGACAAGATGGGCTGGAACAGCCAGCCGACCCGGCTGGTGAGTTTCGATCGCGTGCGGGTTGCGGCGGCCAATCGTCTGGGCGAGGAGGGCGAGGGCTTCCGCTTCGCGATGAAGGCGCTGGATGGCGGACGCATCAACATCGCCACCTGCTCACTGGGCGCGGCCCAGAAAGCCTTGGAGCTGTCGCGGGATTATCTCGGCGAGCGCAAGCAGTTCGGGCGCGAGCTGGCCCAGTTCCAGGCCCTGCAGTTCAAGCTGGCCGACATGGCCACCGAACTGACCGCGGCGCGCACCCTGGTGCGGCTGGCGGCCTTCAAGCTCGATGAAGGCGACGCCGAGGCCAGCGCCCACTGTGCGATGGCCAAGCGCTTCGCCACCGACATGGGCTTCGAGGTCTGCAATCAGGCACTCCAGCTGCATGGCGGCTACGGTTATATCCGCGAGTACCCGTTGGAGCGACTGGTGCGTGACACCCGTGTGCACCAGATTCTGGAAGGCACCAACGAGATCATGCGTCTGATCATCGCGCGCCGACTTCTGACGCCGGGCATGATCGAGTCGCTGGCGTAACGCCGCCTCCACCTCAATTCGTCATTGGTTACCATCTTTCAGGGAGTTACATGATGTCATCCAGTCAAGGGCCATGCCTCGTTCTCGAGAAGGATCGTCATATCGCCCGGGTCACCATCAACAACCCGCCGGCCAACACCTGGACGGAAGCGTCCTTGATCGAGCTGGAGCAGCTGCTCGACGAGCTGGAGGGCGATGGCAGCATAAGTGCGGTGGTGATCACCGGTGAGGGCGACAAGTTCTTCTCCGCCGGCGCCGATCTCAAGACCTTCGCCGATGGTGACAAGGGTGTCGCCGCCACCATGGCGCGTCGCTTCGGGCTGGCCTTCGAGCGGCTGGCCAACTTCCCGGGCGTGACGATCGCCGCCGTCAACGGCTACGCGATGGGCGGCGGGCTCGAGTGCGCGCTGGCCTGTGACATGCGTATCGTCGAACGTCAGGCCAGGCTGGCGCTGCCGGAGGCCAAGGTGGGGCTGTTGCCGTGTGCGGGCGGCACCCAGCACCTGCCGTGGCTGGTCGGCGAAGGCTGGGCCAAGCGCATGATCCTGTGTGGTGAACAGGTAGACGCCGAAACCGCCGGTCGCATCGGGCTGGCGGAAGAGGTTGTCGAGACCGGCCAGAGCTTCGAGCGCGCGCTGGCGATCGCCGAGAGCGTCGCCAACCAGAGCCCGAGCGCGGTGGCGCGCTGCAAGACGTTGATCATGTCGTCGCGCCATCGCGGCATGAGCGATGGCCTGCGCATGGAGCGCGAGCTGTTCGTCGAGCTGTTCGATGACCCCAACCAGAAGGAAGGCGTGAGCGCCTTCCTCGAGAAGCGCGCCCCGCAGTGGGTTTCGCGTCAGGAAGAGGTGAAGGGAGGAGGGCGCTCATGAGCCAGATAGAAGGTGTCACCGCCAAGGCCGCGACCGATGTCGAGGCGCCCGTGGTGTTCGAGACGCGTCGCGCCCGTGACGGCAAGCAGCTGGGAATCGTGCGCCTGAACGCGCCGCGTTCGCTGAATGCGCTGTCGCTGGCCATGATCGAGCGCATCGAGGCGCAGCTGGATGCCTGGGAGCTGGACAGCAGCATCGCCATGGTGTGGCTGGAAGGTGCCGGCGAGCGTGCGCTGTGTGCCGGTGGCGATATCGTGGCGCTCTATCAGGCGATGACCACGGCGCCTGCCAGCGAAGGCGCAGACCCCCTCGAGGCGCTGGATGATTTCTTCGCCACCCGCTACTTCACCGCCGAATACCGTCTCGATCACCGCCTGCATACCTTCCCCAAGCCGCTGCTGGTGTGGGGTGGCGGCATCGTGATGGGCGGCGGCATGGGGCTGTTCGCCGGCGGCTGTGAGCGCGTGGTCACCGAGAGTTCGCGACTGGCGATGCCGGAAGTCAGCATCGGCCTGTATCCGGATGTCGGTGCCAGCTGGCTGCTCAATCGCCTGCCGCGTGGCATCGGAGAATATCTCGGCGCGACCGGTGCGCAGCTGAATGCCCGCGATGCGCTGGATCTGGGGCTTGCGACACGCCTGATTCCCGATGAACAGCGCGAGGCGCTCAAGCAGGCGCTGTGCGAGGGTGAATTCGGCCGTCACCCGTCGCGTCATCTGAGCCAGGTGCTGAGCGAGTTCGAGCGCCGTGAACTGGCGCCGCCGGGGCAGGTGCTGCCGCTCTTCGATCATCTTCAGCAGCTGGTCGCCGGGCGCGAAGTGCTGAAGGCCTGCCAGCGAATCATCGATGATCCCCAGGCACGCAGTGACTGCAATGCGTGGCTGAATGCCAACCGCGAGCGTCTGCTGGCCGGCTGCCCCAGTTCACCGCATCTGGTATTTCGCATGCTGGGGCGCCATCGCCACTCCTCGCTGGCGGAAGCCTTCCGCGACGAGCTGACCCTGTCGGTGCGCTGCTGCATGGGCACCGAGCTTGCCGAAGGGGTGCGCGCCCTGCTGATCGACAAGGACAAGCAGCCGCAGTGGGCCTATGCCTCGATTGCCCAGGTCTCCGAGGAATACATCGACGGCTTCTTCGCGCCGCTGTGGGAAGAGGATGAGCATCCGCTGATGGACCTCTGAACGCGCTTTTCAGTACAGGCGGCAGGCGCGGCCATGCCGCCGGACGCCAATGACAACAAGAATCTGTTCACAAGGAAGCATTGCCATGACATCCATCGGTTTCATCGGACTCGGCAACATGGGCGGGCCCATGGCGCTCAATCTGGTCAAGGCTGGCCATGCGGTAAGGGTCTTCGATCTGGTCGAGTCGGCCATGAGCGAGCTGGTCGAGGCGGGCGCCACCCGTGCGGCATCTCCCGGAGAGGTCGTCGAGGGTGTCGAGGTGTTGATCAGCATGCTGCCGGCCGGTCAGCACGTACGAAAGCTCTATCTCGGTGACAAGGAAGACGGTGCGGGTGGCCTCCTGGCCGCGCTCGACGCCTCGGTACTGGTGATCGACGCCTCGACCATCGCACCGGATGACGCCCGTCTGGTCGCGCGCCACGCCGCCGAGCGTGGCATCACCTTCATGGATGCCCCGGTGTCCGGCGGGGTCGGTGGCGCGCGTGCCGGCACGCTGAGCTTCATCGTCGGCGGCGAGGCCGACGGCTATGCGCGTGCCGAGCCGCTGCTGGAAGTGATGGGCAAGAATCTGTTCCACGCAGGCCCGGCCGGCAGCGGTCAGGTCGCCAAGATCTGCAACAACATGCTGCTGGGCATCCTGATGAGCGGCACCGCCGAGGCGCTGGCGCTGGGGGTCAAGAACGGGCTGGACCCGGCCGTGCTCTCGGAGGTGATGAAGCAGTCATCCGGCGGCAACTGGGCGCTCAACGTCTACAATCCCTGGCCCGGCGTGATGGAAGCCGCACCGGCCTCCAATGATTATCAGGGCGGTTTCCTGGTCGATCTGATGACCAAGGATCTTGGTCTTGCCTGGGAGATGGCGCTGGGCTCGAAATCGGCGGTGCCAATGGGCTCCCAGGCGCGTAATCTTTTCGTCCAGCATGCCGCCCAGGGCGCAGGACGCCTCGATTTCTCGAGCATCCAGCGCTTCTATCGCTGCGGCGAGGCGGATACGTGAGCTGTCACGCCGTCAGCCGCTGACATGCACCCCGAGGACAACATCATCTGCAAGGAGCACCCCATGATTCGACCGGTCAGTGAGCTGGTGGCCGCCGCCGAGACGGAGATCGAGACCCTGTCGCCCCGCGAGCTGCGCGAGGCGCTGGAAGAGGCCCGCGCCGGCGGCACGCCGCTGACGCTGGTGGACATCCGCGATGTGCGTGAGCTGGAGCGCGAAGGGCGCATCCCCGGCGCCATCCATGCGCCGCGCGGCATGCTGGAGTTCTGGGTCGACCCGGCCTCGCCCTATCACCGTGCCGACTTCGCGCGCGAAGGGCGCTATGTGCTGTTCTGTGCCGGCGGGCTGCGCTCGGCGCTGGCCACCAAGTCGCTCAAGGACATGGGCTTCGGGCCGGTGGCCCATCTGGGGGGCGGCTTCGCGGCCTGGCGTGAGGCCGGCGGAGAGGTCGTCTCGCCCTTCATGCAGGGCAACTGACGCAGCGCGGGGAGGCTCGGCGCGGTCCAGCGTTGCCCCTCACCTGACACGCTGATGCTTTACACTGTTCGACCCCGCTGGCACCTCGCCGGTCGGGGTCGTTTTCTGTCCGGAGCCTGTATGTCTGACCCTGATACCCCTGCCACCCCCAAGCGTGCCTCGTCTCGGCGTGGCACGCGTGATCTGGTGCGCGACCCGATCGCCTCGACGCTGGCGCGCATGACGGGGCCGGTGATCGGCGGCATCGTCACCATGATGCTGTTCAACCTGGTGGATGCCTGGTTCATCGCCCAGCTGGGCACGCCGGAGCTGGCGGCGGTGACCATGACCTTCCCGGTCACCTTCGGCGTGATCAGCATCGCCATCGGGCTGTCCATCGGCACCACCGCGGTGGTGGGGCGGCGGCTGGGGCGAGGCGAGCTCGAGACCGTCAAGGCGCGTACCACGGATTCCAGCCTGCTGGGGCTGCTGCTGGGGCTGGTGATGCTGGTGCTGGGGCTTGCCAGCATCGAGCCGCTGTTCGGGCTGCTGGGGGCCGATGACACCCTGATGCCGCATATCCGCGACTACATGCAGGTGTGGTATTTCGGCGCGCCCTTCGTGTTGCTGCCGCGTGTGCTGGGCAGCGTGCTGCGCGCCGAGGGCAATACGCTGGTGCCCTCGCTGGTGATGGCGGCGGCGGGGGTGCTCAATGCGCTGCTCGACCCGCTGCTGATCTTCGGCATCGGTGACTGGCAGGGCATGGGCGTGGCGGGCGCGGCGCTGGCCACGGTGCTGTCATGGCTGGCGATGACGCTGGGCTTGCTGGCATTGCCACTGCTGCGCGCACGGCTCGATTTTCGTCACCTGAGCGTGACGCGGCTGGTGACGTCATGGCGCGAGGTCGGGGCGATCGGCCTGCCTGCCGCGCTGACCAGCGTGATGACGCCGATTGCCACCGCGCTGGTCACGCGTATCGTCAGTCAGCATGGTCACGCGGCGGTGGCGGCGTACGGCATCGGCTCACGCATCGAGTCGCTGGCGCTGATTCTGGTGCTGGCGCTGTCCATGACGCTGTCGCCCTTCATCAGCCAGAACGACGGTGCCGGGCAGCAGAAGCGTGTATGGCGCGCCATACACGGCGTGCTGGCCTTCATTCTCGTCTGGCAGCTGGTCGTCTGGTTGGGGCTCGGGCTGGGCAGCGAGTGGATCGCGGCGCGTTTCGCCGAGAGCCGGGAGGTCGCGGGGCTGGTCAGCACCTATCTGTGGCTGATACCCGCCGCCCTCGGAGCACAGGGCGTGATCATTCTCGCCAATTCCAGCCTCAATGCGCTGCACAAGCCGCGCCGCGCGATGATGCTCTCGCTGGTGCGTCTGTTCGCCTTGCTGGTGCCGCTGGCCTGGCTGGGCGGTGCCCTGTATGGCGTGATCGGCATCTTTGCCGGGGTAGCGACAAGCTATCTGTTGATGGGCGGCATCAGTTATCTGGCGCTGCGCTCGGTCCTCAGGCAGCGCACCTGAGCCTGGTAGCGAGAGACTGCTGTCGTGACGAAAAAAGCCGCCGTGACCCGAGAGGGTACGGCGGCTTTTTCATGTCTGGCTTTCAGCGCCTTGGGCTTTGTTTACCAGTGCCTCAGGCGGCTGCTTACCAGTGCCTCAGGCGGCTGCTTACCAGTGCCTTAGGCGTCTTCGTACTTGCACAGGTAGGCGGATTCGACCGTGGTGCGCACCTCGAAGCTCTGGTTGGCTTCGACGATAAAGCTTTCACCGGCGGCGAGCTGATACCATTCTTCCGCGCCCGGCAGCAGTACCTGCATGTCGCCGCTGATCAGGGTCATGTATTCGCGTTGGCTGGTGGCGAACACGAATTCGCCGATGGCCATCACGCCGACCGTGGCAGGAAGGTCTGCGCTCTGGAAGGCGATGGAGGCCACCTGGCCGTCGAAGTAGTGGTTGGTGTTGAACATGTGAGGATTTCCTGGGTGAGTAGCGCTGTTGTTGTGGTCGATGTCTGTCGTCGTGGTCGACGTGTGTTGTTGTGTTCGACTTGTGATGATCTGGCGTCGGGGTCAGCGCGGTGAGAAGCGGCGTGCCAGGCCGGTCTCGGCGATCATGCGTGTCGAGATCTCTTCGATCGAGAAACGCGTGGTATCGATGTAGGGCACCTTGGAGCGGCGGAAGAGTGCCTCGGTCTGCTCGACTTCCTGCAGACATTGGTCGATCGAGCAGTAGCGGCTGTTGGGGCGACGCTCGGTGCGGATGGCGGCCAGACGGCGCGGGTCGATGGTCAGCCCGAACAGCTTGTGACGATATTGCGCCAGTGAGGCGGGCATCTTGAGGGTGCCGGACTCGTCCAGGTCATCCTCGGTCAGAGGGTAGTTGGCCGCGCGGATACCGAACTGCAGCGCCAGATACAGCGAGGTCGGCGTCTTGCCGCAGCGTGAGACGCCGATGAGGATGACGTCGGCCTTGTCATATTGATGCGTGCGCGCGCCATCATCGTTGTCGAGGGCGAAATGCACGGAATCGATGCGATTCATGTAGACGTCGTCCTGCCCGATGGAGTGGGTCTTGCCGACGCTGTAGGACGAGTGGGTGTCCAGTTCCTCTTCCAGCGGCTTGAGGAAGGTCGAGAAGATGTCGACCTTGAAGCCGGAGGATTCGGAGATGATGTCGCGGATGTTCTGGTCGACGATGGTGTCGATGATGATCGGGCGCTCGCCGTCATTGGCATGCGCGCTCTCGATGGCCTTGACCAGTGCCGTCGCCTTTTCGGCCGAATCGATGTAGGGCTTGGTCACCATGCGGATGTCGGTATTCTCGAACTGGGCGAGCAGGCTGCGTCCCAGTGTCTCGGCGGTGATGCCGGTGCCATCGGAAATGAAGAAGGCGGTTCGGGTCATGACGGGCACTCGTGAAGAACGAATCGAAGACACCAGCCCGCTCAGGCTGTTGCCCCGTGAAGACCCCAAGTGTCGGTGTTCACTGTCGAGCTTGCAATATCCGGCACAGGGCCAGTGGCGCGATATGAGAAATCCCGTGTTCCCGTTCTCTACAAAAGCGCCTCATGACTACATTCCTGTAGCGGCCGTTCCTGGCTTGTCGACATGTTCGCCGACGATGGCGACAGAACGTCTGAAACAGGCTCAGGGTTGTAGTCCTCCTCCATTGACTAGCCGGTTAGACCAATGGCTAATACTAGAGAGAGCTTGTTAGGGTGGCGTCATTGCTGAACGGAAGGCGGTTCATCGTCCTCCATCGGTCATTCGTTTCCATCCATTGGTACCAGGGGGTTCCCTTGTCACAGCAAGCCACATCCGAATACGTCGTCGATTTCGATCAGCTCGGCATGAACGATGTTGATCGCGTTGGCGGCAAGAACGCCTCGCTCGGTGAGATGATCTCCAATCTGGCCGATGCCGGTGTCACCGTGCCCGGCGGCTTTGCGACTACCTCCTATGCCTATCGCGAATTCCTAGCCCACGAAGGCCTCGACAAGCGTATCAATGCCGCCCTCGATGCCCTCGATGTGGACGACGTGGTCGAACTGGCGCGCGTCGGTGCCGAGATTCGTCAGTGGATCATCGACACGCCGCTGCCGCCGGCCTTCGAGGCCGAGATGGAACGTGCCTATGCTGAGCTTCAGGCCAGGCACCCGAACCTGAAGGTCGCCGTGCGCTCCTCCGCTACCGCGGAAGACCTGCCCGACGCCTCCTTCGCCGGTCAGCAGGAAACCTTCCTCAACATCGAAGGCTTCGACAACATCAAGCGCGCGGTTCACGAGGTGTTCGCGTCACTGTTCAACGACCGCGCCATTTCCTACCGCGTGCACAAGGGCTTCGATCACTCACTGGTCGCGCTGTCTGCCGGCGTACAGAAGATGGTGCGTTCCGAGACGGCCGCTTCTGGCGTGATGTTCACCCTGGACACCGAATCCGGCTACCGCGACGCCGTCTTCGTCACCGGCTCCTGGGGCCTGGGCGAGACCGTGGTGCAGGGCGCGGTCAATCCTGACGAGTTCTACGTCCACAAGACCACGCTGGCCGCTGGCCGCCCGGCGGTACTGCGCCGCAACCTGGGCTCCAAGCTGATCAAGATGGTCTACACCGACGACACCAGTGCGGGTCGCTCCGTCGAGACCGTCGACGTGCCGGTGCCGGACCGCCACCGTTTCTGCATCAGCGATGCCGATGTCGAGGCCCTGGCGCGCCAGGCCATGATCATCGAGAAGCACTACCAGCGTCCGATGGATATCGAATGGGCGCGTGATGGTGACGACGGCAAGCTCTACATCGTCCAGGCGCGTCCGGAAACGGTCGTCAGCCAGGAAGAGGGTGGCAACCTCGAGCGCTTCCAGCTGCGCGAGAAGGGCCGCACCCTGGTCACCGGGCGTGCCATCGGTCAGCGTATCGGCCAGGGCGCGGTGCGCGTGATCGACAACCCGGAACAGATGGACAAGGTGCAGGTCGGCGACGTGCTGGTCACCGACATGACCGATCCGGACTGGGAGCCAGTCATGAAGCGCGCCTCCGCCATCGTCACCAACCGTGGCGGACGTACCTGCCACGCGGCGATCATCGCGCGTGAGCTGGGCATTCCGGCCGTGGTCGGCTGTGGCGATGCGACCTCGGTGCTCGCCGAAGGCCGCGAAGTGACGGTCTCCTGCGCCGAAGGCGATACCGGTCATGTCTATGACGGTATCCTCAACTTCGATCGCACCGTCACCAGCGTCAACGAGATGCCGGAGATTCCGTTCAAGATCATGATGAACGTCGGCAACCCGGACCGCGCCTTCAGCTTCTCGCGTCTGCCGAATGCCGGCGTGGGCCTGGCGCGTCTCGAGTTCATCATCAACCGCATGATCGGCGTGCACCCCAAGGCGCTGCTCGACTACGCCACCCTGCCCATCGATCTGCAGCAGACCATCGATGCGCGCACCGCCGGCTACGCAAGCCCGGTCGACTTCTACGTCGACAAGCTGGTCGAGGGCATCTCCACCCTGGCGGCCGCCTTCCATCCGCAGAAGGTCATCGTGCGCATGTCGGACTTCAAGTCCAACGAGTACGAGAACCTGATCGGCGGCAAGATGTACGAGCCGGGCGAAGAGAACCCGATGCTGGGCTTCCGTGGCGCCTCGCGCTACGTGTCTGACACCTTCCGCGACTGCTTCGATCTGGAATGCCGTGCCCTCAAGCGCGTGCGTGACGAGATGGGGCTGACCAACGTCGAGATCATGGTGCCCTTCGTGCGCACCACCGGCGAGGCGGAGCAGGTCATCAAGCTGCTGGGCGAGAATGGTCTGGTACGTGGCGAGAACGGCCTGCGCGTCATCATGATGTGCGAGCTGCCGACCAACGCGCTGCTGGCGGATCAGTTCCTCGAGCACTTCGATGGCTTCTCTATCGGGTCCAACGACCTGACCCAGCTGACCCTGGGGCTGGATCGCGACTCCGGCATCGTCGCTCACCTCTTCGATGAGCGTAATCCGGCGGTCAAGCAGCTGATGTCGATGGCGATCCGTGCCTGCAAGGCGCAGGGCAAGTACGTCGGCATCTGTGGTCAGGGCCCGTCGGACCATCCGGAGCTGGCCAAGTGGCTGATGGAAGAGGGCATCGACAGCGTCTCCCTCAACCCGGATTCCGTGCTGGAAACCTGGTTCATGCTGGCGGACAAGGAGCTGGTGTAACCCAGGCTTCCCAGGATGGTGACCTGACGCGCTGAGGCGCAGACGGTCGTTGTCACCCAGGGCGCCCATCGCACTCAATGTGCGGTGGGCGCTTTTCGTTTCGTGCCTGAAACCTGAATGATTGGTCAGCTCAAGCATTAGACCAATGGGGGAGAAAGCAGCACAAAGACGTCAGTTGGTAACAAATGGCAACAAAATGATCTCGCTTGCGCGACTAAATGATTATCTTTCTACCTTATGTAAAAAAGGCAGTCATTTATAATCCCAGCCACCCCGCTGACCACAATATCCATGGTGGCAATGAATCCATGGTGACTATGACGGCAGGCCTCACCGGTAGCCAGCACTGCGGTGGCACGCAACAACCGACCTTTCAGACACAATCCAAGGTAGTCGTAACGTGAAACAGTCTTTATGGAAAAACATCGGCGTCCAGGTAGTCATCGCCATGATCCTGGGTGCAGGTGTCGGGGCGTACATGGGCGAAGACGCCTCGATGTTCGCGCCACTGGGTGAGCTGTTCATTCACCTGATCAAGATGCTGGTCGTGCCGCTGATCGCGGTCTCCATCGTGTCGGGAGCCGCCAATCTGGGCGACAGCCCTTCTGCCGGCAAGATCGGTATCTCCACCTTCGCCTTCTTCATGCTGACCTCTGCCGTGGCCGTGATGCTGGCGCTGGTGATGGGGCATGTCTTCCAGCCGGGCAGCGGAGTGGACCTGGAAAGCGCCAAGGGCATGTTCTCCAATGCCTACGCTGACAAGGGCAGCGTGCCGGGCGTGATGGACACCATTCTGGGCATGGTGCCGACCAATATCTTCGGTGCACTTACCGATGCCAATATCCTGCAGATTCTGGTGTTCTGCCTGTTCCTCGGCATTGGCCTGTCCAAGACCGGTGAGCGTGGCAAGCCGCTGATCGAAGGCCTGAACACTGTCATCGAAGCCTTCGTGTGGATGATCAACGTGGTGATGCTGATCGCGCCGATCGGCGTCTTCGGCCTGATGGCGGACGCCGTCGGCACCTTCGGCTTCGATGTACTGACGCTGGTGATGAAGCTGTTCCTCGTCTACATGGGCGCCATCCTCATCTACGGCTTCGTGTTCTACCCGCTGGTGGTCAAGTTCGGCTCTGACGTGCCGCTGGGTCGCTTCATGTCCGCGATGAAGAAGCCGCAGGCCGTCGCGCTGTCCACGGCGTCCTCCATGGCGACCCTGCCGGTCAACATGGAAGTCTGCGAGAAGGAGCTGGGCCTCAAGAACGCCACCTCTGCCTTCGTGCTGCCGCTGGGCGCGACCATCAACATGAGCGGCAATGCCATCTATTACGGGCTGGTGGCGATGTTCTTCGCCCAGGTCTTCAATGTCGACCTCGGCTTCTCCGCCTACGCCGCCATCGTGTTCACCGCGACTCTGGGTGCCATCGGTCAGGCCGGTGTGCCGGGGCCGTCGTTCCTGGTGGTCGCTGTGCTGCTGGCTGCCGGTATTCCCATCGAAGGCCTGCCGTTGCTGTTCGCGCTGGATCGTATCTTCGACATGACGCGCACCGCGCTCAACATCACCGGTGACGCTGCCTGCGCCGCCGTGGTGGACTGCTTCGCACGTGCCGACGATGCGGCTGCGGCCTCTCAGGCCAGTGCTCAGGCCGGCTCACAGACCGCTGAGCCTGCCAGCACTCGCTGAGTCCGCGACTTTGAACGCGAAACGCCCCCGCAACCTGCCTGGTTGCGGGGGCGTTTTCATTGCGGCGTGCACCGCGGCGCGAGACGGCGACTCAGGGAGTCGGCTGGGTACGGATCAACGCTTCCTTGGCGGTGATGACGCCATTGTTGTCGGCGTAGAGATAGTCGCCCGGCACGATGGTGACGCCGGCGAAGGTGACCGGGATATCGCGCTGGCCTTCGCCGCGCTTGATGCTGGGGCGTGGGTAGCAGCCCAATGCCTGCACGCCGAGATTGGTGGCGTGGATCTCATCCACATCGCGGATGCAGCCATACATGATCACGCCGGCCCAGCCGCTCTTGGCGGCCTGCTCGGCGAGCATGTCGCCCAGCATGGCGCAGCGCATCGAGCCGCCGGCATCGACGACCAGGACGCGGCCTGCGCCGGGTTCCGCGACGGCTTCCTTGACCAGCGAGTTGTCCTCGAAGCACTTGATGGTCACGACTTCGCCGCCGAAGGACTCGACGCCGCCGTAGTTGATGAACAGTGGCTCGAGCACCTGCACGTCGGGGAACTCATCGCAGAGGTCGGGGGTGGAGATGGGATGCGTCATGTCGGATTCCTTGTGCTGGGCGGCCGGGGCAGGCCGCTTGAGGGACGGAGCGCTTTGATTGCTGCAATGCCACAACTCCGAGAATGCCCGATACGCCAAGGCTTTGCATCTCTGCGAAGGGCTAAGCGGGCCTCGGGCACTCGCAAGCGGGGGGAGCGGGAAGGTCACGAGGACATGTTGCCGGCTTGCGACGTCACAAGTAGTCAAAACGCCACTCTTGAAACACTGTTCTATATCTACCACGATGCTCCTGCAACCCATGACAGGCGCGGTCTTGCCGTCAGTACCTGGCCGGCAGCTGCCTGTGCCGCCCATTGGATCAAGGAGCAATACATGAGCAAGTCACGTCTTCTGGCCGCCCCGTTGGCTACCGTTTCCTTCGCCGCTCTCGCTCTGGCGCTCAGTGGTCATGCTCAGGCGGCTGGCAATGCCAGCGAAGGGCTCTACATCGGTGCCGGTACCGGCTTCTCCAGCCTTGAGAACGATGATTCCGATGAGGCCGGTGACTTCATCGAATCCGGCAGCGATGACTTCGATGTGGATGATGACGACAACGTCTACAAGGCCTTCGTGGGCTATCAGTACAATCCGTACTTCGCCACTGAGGCCTTCTACACCGACCTGGGGACTGTCCAGCTCAAGGGCAATGACTTCAGCAATACCGATCTCGAGTCCAAGGCCTACGGTGTCAACGTGGTGGGTATCCTGCCCCTCGGGCAGTACTTCTCGCTGTTCGCCAAGGCGGGGATGGCCAAGTGGGAAACCGATGTCGATGGCAATCTGGGCAATTCCAGCGTCGATCTGAAGGACAACGACGGCTTTGATCCGGTCTATGGTGCCGGTGCACAGGTCAATCTGGACCCGTTCCTGATTCGTGCCGAGTACGAGCGCTATGACTTCGACAGCGATTATCAGGTGGATGCCTTCACCGCCTCGGTCGGCTACAAGTTCTGAGGCAGGGCGTTTGCACCCACCGAGCTTGTCGCAGGCATGAAAAAACGGGCCGTCCCTTGAGGGGCGGCCCGTTTCGTTGTCTGGCATGACGCCAGTTGGCATGACGCCAGTGCTGCTGTCAGAGGGGAGTCATGCAGTGGCGCATGACTCCCCGCCTGTTCAGGCTTCCTGGGTGACCGGAATCACGTTGGAAGCGGCGTTCTGGAACTCTTCGATCTCATGGAAGTTCAGGTAGCGATAGATCTCGCCCGCCATGGCATCGAATTCGCCCATGTAGCCCTGATATTCCTCGACGGTCGGCAGACGACCGACCACGGCCGCGATGGCTGCAAGCTCGGCAGACGCCAGGAAGACGTTGGCGCCGTCGCCCAGACGGTTCGGGAAGTTACGCGTGGAGGTGGACACCACGGTGGACTTGGCGGCCACACGTGCCTGGTTACCCATGCACAGTGAGCAGCCCGGCATTTCCATGCGCGCGCCGGCACGGCCGTAGATGCCGTAGTAGCCTTCCTCGGTCAGCTGGTGCTGGTCCATCTTGGTCGGCGGTGCCAGCCACAGCTTGGTCTTCAGGCTACCGGCCGGCTGCTTCTCGAGCAGCTTGCCTGCGGCGCGGAAGTGACCGATGTTGGTCATGCACGAGCCGATGAAGACTTCGTCGATCTTCTGACCGGCGACGTCGGACAGCAGACGGGCATCGTCGGGGTCGTTCGGCGCGCACAGCACCGGCTGATCGATCTCGCCGAGGTCGATCTCGATGATCTCGGCGTATTCGGCGTCCTTGTCGGCACGCATCTGGCTCGGGTTGGCCAGCCACTCTTCCATGCCGGCGATACGACGCTCGATGGTACGGGCATCGCCGTAACCGTTGGCGATCATCCACTTGAGCAGGGTGATGTTGGACTTCAGGTACTCGGTCACGCTCTCGTCGGACAGCGTGATGGTACAACCGGCGGCGGAACGCTCGGCAGAGGCGTCGGACAGCTCGAATGCCTGTTCGGCCGTCAGATCTTCCAGACCTTCGATTTCCAGAATGCGGCCAGAGAAGGCGTTCTTCTTGTTGGCCTTGTCGACGGTCAGCAGGCCCTGCTTGATGGCGTACAGCGGGATGGCGTGGACCAGGTCACGCAGGGTGATGCCCGGATGACGTTCGCCCTTGAAGCGCACCAGGATGGATTCCGGCATGTCCAACGGCATCACGCCAGTGGCGGCGGCGAAGGCCACCAGGCCAGAACCCGCCGGGAAGGAGATGCCCATCGGGAAGCGGGTGTGGGAATCACCACCGGTGCCGACGGTGTCCGGCAGCAGCATGCGGTTCAGCCACGAGTGGATGATGCCGTCGCCCGGACGCAGGGAAACGCCGCCGCGGTTCATGATGAAGTCGGGCAGGGTGTGGTGGGTCTCGACGTCGACCGGCTTCGGGTAGGCAGCGGTGTGGCAGAAGGACTGCATCACCAGGTCGGCCTGGAAACCGAGACATGCCAGATCCTTCAGCTCGTCGCGGGTCATCGGGCCAGTGGTGTCCTGGGAGCCGACGGTGGTCATCTTCGGCTCGCAGTACATGCCCGGACGCACGCCTTCCAGGTTGCAGGCCTTGCCGACCATCTTCTGTGCGAGGGTGAAGCCCTTGCCGGTGTCCTTCGGCTGCTCCGGCAGGCGGAAGACGTCAGACGCCTCCAGACCCAGCTCGGTACGCGCCTTGTCGGTCAGACCGCGACCGATGATCAGCGGGATACGGCCGCCAGCACGCACTTCGTCCAGCAGGACCTGAGTCTTGAGGGAGAAGGTGGAGATGACTTCGTCGGTGTCGTGACGGCAGACCTTGCCTTCGTACGGGTAGATGTCGATGACATCGCCCATGGCCATCTTCTCGACGTCCATCTCGATGGGCAGGGCGCCGGCATCTTCCATGGTGTTGAAGAAGATCGGGGCGATCTTGTTGCCGATGCAGAAACCGCCGGCGCGCTTGTTGGGCACGAACGGGATGTCGTCGCCGAAGAACCACAGCACGGAGTTGGTGGCGGACTTGCGTGAGGAACCGGTGCCGACCACGTCACCGACGTAGGCGACCGGGAAGCCCTTGGCCTTCACTTCCTCGATCTGGGCCAGCGGGCCGACGACGCCATCTTCCTGCGGGTTGATGCCTTCACGCGGGTTCTTGAGCATCGCGTTGGCGTGCAGCGGGATGTCCGGACGTGACCAGGCGTCAGGCGCCGGAGACAGGTCATCGGTGTTGGTCTCGCCCGGCACCTTGAAGACGGCCAGCGAGATCTTCTCGGCCAGCGCCGGCTTGGACAGGAACCATTCGGCGTCGGCCCAGGACTGCAGCACGGCCTGGGCGACGGCGTTGCCGGCCTTGGCGCGGTCAGCGACATCGTGGAAGGCGTCGAACATCAGCAGGGTGTGCTTGAGCTGTTCGCCGGCTTCCTTGGCCAGGCTTTCGTCGTCCAGCAGCTCGACCAGCGTGGCGATGTTGTAGCCGCCCTGCATGGTGCCGAGCAGCTTGACGGCATGTGTCTTGTCGATCAGCGGAGAAGCGGCTTCGCCACGTACGATGGCGGTCAGGAAGCCAGCCTTGACGTAAGCGGCTTCATCAACGCCCGGGGGAATGCGATTGGTGAACAGATCGAGGATGAACTCTTCTTCACCGGCCTGCGGATTCTTGAGCAGTTCGACCAGCTCTGCGGTCTGCTCGGCAGTCAGCGGCTTTGCCGGGATGCCCTGCTGGGCGCGTTCTTCAACCTGTTGACGGTAGGCTTCAAGCACGTGGGAGACCCTCATCTGTAATCGTGTCGAAATGCGCGGGCCAGTCGTCTTGAAGACGCAGGGCGGGGCACCTCGAGGCTTCTTGCGGGTAATTCAAGCGTCTTATTGCGAGCGAATCAGGCGCTACGGGGCGAATGCGAGTCTACTCAACTTTGTCGACAATGTTAAGGAGCGCCCAGTGGCGGGGGCTGAGACTTTGGTCGCCTATTGCGGCATAACATTCTGATATTTCATCTGATTGTCAGGAAATCACGCTGAGCAAACACTATGCGGCAACCCTGATGACGCGCTGATGACGCCCAGCGCGGTGCTGACGCGAGGTCCTTTGGGCACCGACGGCGCGATGCTGTCGGCTCTCAGGTACGCACGGTATGATGGGGGTTACCCCGAATCACATTTTCCGCCTCCCCCGAGGGCAACATGAGCCGTATTCTTTCTCCTTGCGTAGGTGTCTGCTCCACTACGGTCGGCGATAGCGTCTGTCGCGGCTGCCAGCGTCATGATCATGAGATCCTGGCCTGGTTCGGCTATGACAGTGACCAGCGCGCCGAGCGCATGCTGGCACTGGACGAGCTGCGCAGTCAGGTCGCCGCCCGCTGGCTGCGCGTCGCCGATGACGCCATGCTGGCCGAGCAGCTGACCCGCCATCGCATCCGTTTCCGTGCCGATCAGTCGGCGCTGTCACGCGCCGTTGAGCTGCTGCGCGTCGGGCGCACCCGCATCAAGGACCTGTCGGCATATGGCATTGCACCACTGGCCCATGCGCGAGAACTTGAGCCCGAACAGCTTTTTGCCCATATAAACGATGAAATCATGGTGGAAGCGGCAAAGCGTGCCGATAATGATATGAACTCCGTCGTTGAGGTGTCTCCTGTCAGTCAGCAGCAGACGCAAGCGAGCGAGACAAAAGACTGACGTGACAATGAATTCAATGACCGACGTGACCGAGCGCAATGTGATTGCGCCTGAGCAGAGCAAGCAGCATGATGATGTTCATGCTGGCCAGTATGGCGAGAGTGAGGCTGGGGCGCGCGTGATCGCAGCGTCCCAGGGGCCAAGCGATGAAGATACCGATGCCTTGCTGCCGGCGTCGCTGCTGGCCTTCCTGCCCTGCAGGACGCCCCTGAGCTGGGTCGAGGCGGCGCTCGAGAATCCGGAGCTGTTGCTGATCGACCATGCGCAGTGCGAGAAGAAAGCCGCCTCCACCGCCATGAGCCTGATGTACCGCTACGTGAACCGGCCACTGCTGTTGACCAAGATGTCACAGCTGGCGCGCGAAGAGCTGCTGCACTTCGAGCAGGTGGTCGGGCTGATGGAGAAGCGGGGCATCGTCTATCGGCATATCAAGGCCTCGCGCTATGCCGAAGCCCTGCGCCAGCAGGTCAGGGACGAAGACCCGCAACGCCTGGTGGACATCCTGCTGATCGGCGCCTTGATAGAGGCAAGGTCGTGTGAGCGCTTCGCGCGCCTCATCCCGTATCTGGAACCAGAGCTTGCAAAGTTCTATCGCACTTTGGTTAAGTCAGAAGGACGTCACTATGAGGATTACCTCATGTTGGCAGAGCAATACACCAATGAACCACTGGAACCCCGTCTCGCGGTGCTACGTGAAGTGGAACGAGAGCTGATCGAAACCCCCGACGCTGTCTTCCGCTTCCACAGTGGTCAGCCGAGCGCACGACGGGCAGCGCGCGCCTCGGCCAGGGTGGGTCGGGACGCGATGGATCAAGGCACGAGAGACTAAGGCAAGGATCAAGGACAGGGGATCACCGGCGCCGTGGCAGGGCTGGCGTTTCGTTCGCGACTTTGAAATGGATGACACATGACGCAGGAAACATCTGGTCAAGCTCAACTGGCACTGCTGGGACATTTCCAGCTGACGTTGGGTGATGACACGCTGACTCAGTTCAGCTACGACAAGGTCAAGGCGCTACTTCTGCATCTGCTGCTGCATGATCAGGCCGTCTCCCGTGCCGGGTTGGCGGAGTTGCTATGGCCGGATCAGGGGCTGTCCTCCGGACGGACCAACCTTCGCCACGCCTTGCACTGTCTGCGTCAGAGTCTCGGCGAAGAGGCCGACAACCTGTTGACGGTGTCGCGCCAGACCATCGCGCTCTCGCTGCCGGAGCACTGGGAGCTTGATCTCGACGAGCTCAATGGCCTGCTGCTGGCACCGCCCTCCGTCGCCACCCTGGGGGAGATTCTCACCCTGTATCGTGGCGACCTGGTCGAGGAGCTCTCCTTGACCCAGTGCCCGGACTTCCAGCGCTGGATGATCAAGGTGCGTGGCGAGTGGCGTCAGCGCGTCATCCAGTTCGCCGAGCGGGTGTTGGCCACGGATGAGCCGCTGCCCGATGACGTGCTGCGCACGCTGGTCAGCCGCTTCTCCGGTTACGGCCCCTTCCATGAGCGCCTCGTGCGTCAGCTGGCCGAAGGCGGCCAGTCGGCCGCGGCTCATGAGCAGTTCAATGCCTTCCTGCAGCAGCTGGCGCTCTCCGGCCAGCAGCCGGACCCCGGCTTCCTGCAACTGGCGCGCTACTGGTCCGACGGCAAGAGCGAGACCATGAGTGCCATGACGCCGCAGGGCGCCATCTCACGGACCCTGTCGCTGGACAGCGCGCCGCTGCGTGAAGAGGAAATCGATCACCGTCAGCTGTCGGTCATGGCCATTCGCCTGAGCGTCAAGGACAGTCATCGTGACCGCGTCTGGGCGCGTGCCTGCCTGACGCTGCAGATCGAGCTGTTGCGCTGGCTGGAGCAGCAGTGTCATCACCTGGGCGGCTTCTGGCTGCCGGGTGCCACGGGTGGCGTGGGCCTGGCATGCTTCGGCACCCACGGCCCGGCGCATCAGCTCGCCGAGCTGGTCGCGCTCTATGAGCACTGCAGCAAGGCGATCCCCGATGAGATCGCCAAGCTGTGGGACGGTGAAGGCAAACCGCCGGCCTTCTCGCTGTCGGCGGGCCTGCACTCCGGTCAGGTCATCTATCTGCCGGAGCGTCAGCTGGCCGACCCGCTGGGTCAGGTCACGCAATATTCCCTCGAGTTGATGACCGCCGCCGAAGGCAGCGAGCTGGTGATCTCCCAGGAAGCCAGTCAGCACATGCCGCCGGCACTGGACCTGCAGCCTCGCTTGACCTCGCGCCTGTTGGCCGCTGACGGTCGCGTGCGTCTGCGTGCGCTGGTGCTGGGCAGCAGTGTCGCCACCCGCGAATCCTCATTGCCGACCTTGATCGGTCGCGAGGGCGAGCTGCGTCGTCTGCGCGATGCGCTGGCCCGCGCCAGCATCGGCCTGCGCCAGAGCGTGCTGGTCAGTGGCAACTCCGGCATGGGCAAGTCGGCCCTGATGGTCAATTTCCGTCAGCTGGAGCAGAGCCAGGATGTCGGGCTGTGCTGGATGCCGACCACGCGTCTCTCGCAGCTGGAGCCCTACAGTGTCGTGACGGCGCTGATTCGCTGGCGTCTGGACGGCAATATAGATCGCGAAAGCGTCGAGCAGCTGTTCGAGTCTTCCGAGGCGTTGCAGGGTATCAGCGAGGAAGTGCGTCGCTCCTTCCATGCGGTGCTCGGCACGGCGGAAGATACTGCCGAAGACGAAGTGCTGATCCAGTCCAGCGAGACGGTCGAACGTGTCGTGCGCGTGCTGCATCTGGTGATCGAGAAGTCAGCCAGCCTGCGTCCGCTGGTGATGATGATCGATGACCTGCAGTGGCTCGACGAGCCGTCGCTCAAGGTGCTGGCTGGCCTGCAGGCGCGTCTGCCGATCAATATCGGCTTCATGCTGGCCGCGAGCCACAACGGCCGCGACAGCTTGGCGGTCAAGCTCAACTGGGACCAGCACATCGCGTTGGGTCGCCTCGACCCGATGCAGGTCTCGCGCCTGCTGTCGCATCTCTCGCGTCGCTATCGCCTGCACCTGAGTCCGCGCATGCGCAGTCAGCTCATCGAGCGCTGCGATGGCGTGCCGCTCTACCTGCAGGAAATCTGCCGTCGTCTCGACATGGACCGCCGCGAAGGGCGTCCGGTGCAGCTCGACGAGTTGCCCAAGGGCCTGATCGGTCTGCTCTCCAGTCGTATCGATCAGCTGGAAGAGGGGCGTGATGTCGCCCACGCCGCCGCGGTATTGGGGCGTGTCTTCAAGCTGAGCTTCGTGCGCCAGAGCTGTGAGTTCGAGGAGGGTCGCCTCAAGCGCGCCATCGAGAACATGCAGCGCCTGGAGATCATCGAGGCCTGCAGCAGCGACAGTGAATTCGACTACCAGTTTACCCATCAGCTGATCCAGGAAGCGGCCTACCTGTCGTGTCCGCGGGATGTGCGGCGCCGGATTCACCATCAGGTGGTCGCGCTGATCGAGGACAAGTATCCCGCCTGGATCAGTCGTCACCCCGGCTACTTCGCCGTTCACCTGCGCAAGTCGCAGAACTTCAGCCGTGCCGCGCGTTACTTCGAGCTCTCGGCGCGCGAAGCGCTCAAGATCAGCGCCAACCGCACCGCGCTCAAGATGGCGGACAACGGCCTGGCCTGTCTCAAGCATGTCGATGGACAGGAAGAGCGCGAAGTCAGCCTGCTGACGGTACGTGGCCAGTCCGGCTTCGCGCTGGAAGGCCATGGCTCACGCATCGCCCACGAGAGCTTCGTGCAGGCACGCAACCTGCTCAGCAGCCCTGCGCTGGTCGAGGACGACGAGCCGGACCTTGAGCAGGCCTTCATCGTCAAATGGGGCCTGTGGGTCGGCTGCAGCGAGCGTCATGCCCACGCCGATGCCTTCGCGTTGGCCTCGGGCCTCAGCGAGCTGGCGGAAGAGCTTTCCGATGATCGCTATCGTCGCCTGGCCGATTATGCGCGTGCCCACTGCGAGTTCTGGGCCGGCCGCGTGCGTGTGGCGGGCGAGCACCTGGATGAGATCGATCCGGTCAACCATCCGATGGTGCTCGAATGGCTGCCGTTCAGCGACCACCCGCAGGTGGCGGCCTCCTGTCTGCAGAGCTGGACATCGTGCCTGCGCTGCGACTACGTGAAGGCCGAGCAGCAGGCCGAGGCGGCGATTCGCATGGCCGAGCAGATCGGTCAGCCCGGTTCGCTGGCGATGGCGCTGATGTTCTCCACCTCCCTGTATCGTCAGCTGGGCCACACCCATCTGGCGACCCAGCGCGCCGAGCGGGCCTTGGAAGTGACGCGTTCAGCGGACCTTCACCTGTGGCACATGGCCGCGCATGGCGTGCTGGGCTGGGCGCGGGCGATGAACGGCGACCGTGATGGCCTGTCCATGCTGCAGTCGAGCATGAACGAGTTCGCGGAGCTGACCGGACGCGAGCGTCATCAGCGTCCCAATCTGTGGTACATGGACGCCGTGATGGCGCTGGGCGAGCACGCTGCCGCTGAGGAATACATGGAGAAGGTGCTGCTGGTCGCCCAGGAGCGCAATTCCTTCTACCTGTCAGAAGTCAGCTATCTGGTCGCGAGCCTGCGCAGTGCTCAGGGGCTGCCGCTGGAGAAGGTGCGCTCCCTGATCGAGCAGGGGCTGTCCTACTCCATCGAGCAGGAAAACACTCACCATGAGGCCATGGGGCTTGCCACCTGGCTGCGTCTGGTCGATGCCCATGATGCCGAGCGGTGTCAGCGTCTGAAGATGTTGCTGGAAGAGCTGCCGAGCGCCGATGCCCCCGCGGTGCTGGGCTGGCATCAGCTGGTGGAGATCGCCGAGGGGCGTGCGCGCCGCAAGGCATCGTCACCGGCCTGAGCGAAGCGTCTGGCGCAGCGAAGCGCCTGATACTGTGAGAGCGTAAGAAAAAAGCCCCGCTGCCGTGATCGGCAGCGGGGCTTTTTGGTGTGTGCAAGCGATCAGCCGTGGGTGATCGCATCGACCAGCGGCAGCGCAAATTCACGCAGCTCCGGCCCCTGGCCACGGGCGATGATGTCGAAGGCCTGAGTCGGACGCCAGTCGCCGAGCACGATGCGGCGCGCCGGCTCGCCATCGATCTCGAGTTCATGCACCGCCGGGCGATGCGTATGGCCATGGATCAGCGTGCGCACGTCATGCTCACGCATCTCGCGCACCACTTCCTCGGGCGTGACGTCCATGATCGCCTCATCCTTCTCGCTGTTGGTCTCGCCGGACTGCATGCGCAGTGACTGGGCCAGCGCCAGACGCTGCTCCAGCGGCATGGCCAGAATCTGTGCCTGCCACTGAGGGTCGCGGGTCATGGCGCGGAACTTCATGTACGCCTCGTCGCGGGTGCACATGCTGTCGCCGTGCATCAGCAGCACGCGCTCGCCATCCAGCTCGATCACGCTCGGGTCGGGCAGCAGCGTCACGCCGGCCTCGGCCGCGAAGGTCTCGCCGACCAGGAAGTCGCGATTGCCGTGCATGAAGAAGATCGCGGTGCCGCGCTCGGCGATGCGCTTGAGCGCAGCGCTCATGCTGTCGGTGAAGTCGTTGCGATAGTCATCGCCGACCCAGACCTCGAAGATGTCACCCAGCAGGAACAGACGCTCGACGGCAGGCTGGCAGGTAGCCAGGCGTGCCAGATAGTCGAGGAAGCCCTGGGCGATCTCGGGCGTGTCGGGTTGCAGGTGCAGGTCGGAGATGAAGAGGGTGGTGGCAGTCGTGTTCATGGTCGGGGTCCGCGAAGGTGGGCGGTCAGCAGGGCATCGCAAGGGCGCACTGCCGTGGGAGTTCATAACGCAAACCGCCCAGCCTGGCACTCGCGATCACGAGGCAAGGCCGGGCGGCAGGCACGCCTTGCGGCGTGATCAGGCGAAATCGCTTATTCGGTGATTTCAGCGCTGGTGATGATCACGTCTTCTGCCGGCACGTCGGCGTGGCCGTCGCGACGGGTGGTCTTGACCGCTTCGATCTTCTCGACCACGTCCATGCCTTCGACGACCTTGCCGAACACGCAGTAACCCCAGCCCTGGCTGGTCTTGCTGGTGAAGTTCAGGAAGTCGTTGTCATTGACGTTGATGAAGAACTGGGCGCTGGCGGAGTGCGGGTCCATGGTGCGAGCCATGGCCACGGTGCCGCGGTCGTTCTTGAGGCCGTTGTCGGCTTCGTTCTCGATCACGCCATTGGTCGGCTTCTGGTTGAAGTCGGTGTCAAAGCCACCGCCCTGAACCATGAACCCCGGAATGACGCGGTGGAAAAGGACATTGCTGTAGTGGCCTTCACGCACGTACTGCTCGAAGTTGGCCGCGGTCTTCGGGGCCTTCTCGTGGTTGAGTTCGAGGGTGATATCGCCGTAGTTGGTGTGAAGAACGATCATTCGGGCTTCCCGGTCATCTGTCTTGCTCAAGTGTCAGGCAGGCGCGGCTTCATGGCATCGCCTGCGGGCGTCGCGCTATAATAGCGGCTTTGCATCCAGACACGAAAGCCTGAGCGGGCGGCAGGCGCGTGGATGCAGCCCCGATCATCCGTCTTGTTGTCCTTGCGCACGTTCGTTCAACCACATGACGATCCGCAATACGACGCCCAGGAACCACACAGAGGTGCAGCGAAACTTCATGAGTACCGAGACCCAGAGCGCCCCGAACTTCGTGCTTAACCAGATCCGCGAAGAACTCGAGGCCGGCCGTGCCGATAAGGTTGTCACGCGTTTCCCGCCGGAGCCCAACGGCTTCCTGCATATCGGGCACGCCAAGTCGATCTGTCTGAACTTCGGTCTGGCGCAGCAGCTCGGTGGCGATTGTCACCTGCGCTTCGATGACACCAACCCGGCCAAGGAAGAGCAGGCCTATATCGACGCCATCAAGGAAGACGTCGAATGGTTGGGCTTCGAGTGGGCCGGCAAGGTGCGCTTCGCTTCCGATTATTTCGACCAGCTCTATGCCTGGGCCCAGCACCTGGTGCGTGAAGGCAAGGCCTATGTCGATGACCTGTCGCCGGACGAGATTCGTGAATATCGTGGCACGCTGAAGGAGCCGGGTCGCCCGAGCCCGTACCGTGAGCGTAGCCCCGAGGAAAACCTCGATCTGCTCGAGCGCATGAAGAAGGGCGAATTCGGCGAGAGCGAGAAGGTGCTGCGTGCCCGCATCGACATGGCGGCGCCCAACATCAATCTGCGTGATCCGATTCTCTATCGTATCCGCCATGCCAGCCATCACCAGACCGGCGACAAGTGGAAGATCTACCCGTCCTACGATTTCACGCATGGTCAGTCCGATGCGCTGGAAGGCGTGACGCATTCCATCTGTACGCTGGAATTCGAGGACCATCGTCCGCTGTATGAGTGGTTCCTGGCCAACCTGCCGGTACCGGTCACGCCGCGTCAGATCGAGTTCGCGCGTCTGAACCTGGATTACACCGTCACTTCCAAGCGCAAGCTGAAGCTGCTGGTGGACGAAGGCGTCGTCGATGGCTGGGATGACCCGCGCATGCCGACCATCTCGGGCATGCGTCGTCGTGGCTACACGGCCGCTTCCATTCGCAAGTTCTGCGACATGATCGGCGTGAGCCGCGCGGATGGCGGCATGGTCGAGATCGGCATGCTGCACCACGCCATCCGTTCCGACCTGGAAGACAACGCGCTGCGGGCCATGTGCGTGCTCAATCCGCTCAAGGTGGTGCTGACCAACCTGCCGGAAGGTCACGAGGAAGTCTTCGAGGTGCCCGGCCATCCGGCACGTGACGACATGGGCACGCGCCAGATTCCGCTGACCCGTGAGCTGTGGATCGACGCCGATGACTTCATGGAAGATGCGCCGAAGAAATTCTTCCGTCTCGCGCCCGAGAAGGAAGTGCGTCTGCGCAACGGTTACGTCATCCGCTGTGATGAAGTGATCAAGGATGAGGCCGGCGAGATCGTCGAGCTGCGTTGCAGTGTCGATCTCGATACCCTCGGCAAGAACCCGGAAGGCCGCAAGGTCAAGGGTGTCATCCACTGGGTCAGCGCCGAGCACGCGGTGCCGGTCGAGGTGCGTCAGTACGAGAACCTGTTCCTGGAAGCCGAGCCGGACCGTGACAAGGATGTCGACTTCCTTGAGCACCTCAATCCGAACTCGCTGAGCATCGTCAAGGGCTTCGGTGAGCCGAGCCTGCGCAATGCCGCGCCGGAAACGCGTTACCAGTTCGAGCGTATCGGCTACTTCGTCGCCGACCGCCATGACTGCGTCGATGGCGCGCTGGTCTTCAACCGTACCGTCAGCCTGAAGGACGGTTGGGCCAAGGCCCAGAAGAAGGGTTGATGGCAGCCAGGCCTCCTGCGGGAGGTCTGCTGGCATGACTTTTGACCCGCTTCACGGCCCGCAGGCTGATCCTGTACCTTCGATGACGAAGCTGCATGACCGGCCTGCGGGCCGCTCCATTTCGCAAGGCTGGCAGAGTGCTGTCAGCAAAGTAGCCAAGGGCGATGACTGAATGATTTCACTCGAAGATGCCGCGAGCACACTGTCCATCTACAGTACCCTGAGCCGGACCAAGGCACCCTTCGTGCCATTGGAAGGCAACAAGGTGCGCATGTACGTCTGTGGCGTGACGGTCTATGACCTCTGTCACATCGGCCATGCGCGTGTGATGGTGGCCTTCGACATCATCACGCGTTACCTGCGTGCGCGTGGCTATGACGTCACCTATGTGCGCAACATCACCGATATCGACGACAAGATCCTCAAGCGAGCCGATGAGAATGGCGAAGCCTTCGAAGCGCTGACCGAGCGCATGATCCAGGCGATGCACGAAGACGAGGGGCGTCTGGGGATCCTGCGTCCTGATCGCGAGCCACGGGCGACCGCGCACATCGGCGATATCATCGCGATGACCGAGACGCTGATCGACAAGGGCTTTGCCTACGCGGCCAGCAACGGTGATGTCTACTACCGTGTGCGTCGTTTCGAGGGCTACGGCAAGCTCAACAACCGTCAGCTCGATGACATGCAGTCCGGCGCGCGCGTGGAAGTGGAAGAGGCCAAGGAAGACCCGCTCGACTTCGTGCTGTGGAAGGCCGCCAAGCCGGGCGAGGCCAGCTGGCCATCCCCCTGGGGCGCGGGTCGTCCGGGCTGGCATATCGAGTGCTCCGCGATGTCGACCTGCTGCCTGGGCAACACCTTCGATATCCACGGCGGCGGGCCGGACCTGACCTTCCCGCACCACGAGAACGAGATCGCCCAGTCCGAAGCCGCCACTGGCCAGCAGTATGCCAATGTGTGGATGCACGCCGGCGCGGTGCGTGTCGGGCAGGACAAGATGTCCAAGTCGCTGGGCAACTTCTTCACGATTCGTGATGTGCTGGAGCAGCACAACCCGGAAGTGGTGCGTTACCTGCTGGTGGCCAGCCACTACCGCAGCGCGATCAGTTACGAGGCCAACTCGCTGGATGAGGCGCGTCGTTCGCTGGAGCGCTTCTACAATGCGCTGGAGAACGTCACGCCCGAACAGGGCGAGGTGTCAGGCGACTGGCGGGCACGTTTCGTGGCTGCCATGGATGACGACTTCAATACGGCCGGTGCGCTGTCGGTGTTGTTCGAGCTGGCCCGTGAGCTGAACCGTGCCAAGAAGGAGGCACCGCAGCAGGCGCCGGCGCTGGCCTTCGAGCTGACCGCGCTGGGCGGCCTGCTGGGGCTGTTCGGCCAGGACCCGGCGGTCTTCCTCAAGGGCGATACTGCCGCATTGGCGTTGTCGGAAGACGAGATCCAGGCGCAGATCGAGGCGCGTGCTGCCGCCAAGAAGGCCAAGGATTTCGCGGGTGCTGACCGTATTCGTGACGAGCTGGCCGCTCAGGGCATCATCCTCAAGGATTCCCGCGAGGGGACGACCTGGGTGCTGGAAGGCTGATGCCGTTGGCGTGACGCATTGTCACCGCGAAAAAAACCGCCGTCCCGAGAGGGGTGGCGGTTTTTTTGGCCAGTCGAGCGGGGTCGCTCTCAGGCAGCGGCTGATCAGCTGGCGAGGCGCTTGACCATGGCCTCGACCATGCGCGAGGACTGACGTGCGGCGACGTGCAGGAATTCCTCGAAGGACTGGCTGTTGTTGTCCTTGCCGGCGATGTCAGACAGCGCACGGATGACCACGAACGGCATCTCATAGACGAAGCAGGTCTGGGCGATGGCGGCGGCTTCCATCTCGGCGGCCAGCATGTCCGGGAAGCGTGAACGAGTCAGCGCGACCAGTTCTGGGTCTGCCATGAAGATATCGCCGGTGCAGATCAGGCCTTCACGCGCCTTGATCTCGCCCTGGGCTTCGACGCACTCACGCGCGATCTTCACCAGTGCCGGGTCTGACGGGTAGGCGGCCGGCATCTGCGGCACCTGGCCGTATTCGTAGCCGAACACCACGGCATCGACGTCGTGGTGACGCACTTCGCTGGAGATGACCACGTCGCCGATCTCCAGATCAGAGGCGAAGCCCCCGGCGGAACCGGTGTTGATGATGGCGTCCGGCTGGTAGCGCTCGATCAGCTGGCAGGCGCCCACGGCGGCGTTGACCTTGCCGATGCCGGACTGCAGCAGCACGATCTTGAGGCCGTGCAGCTGGCCGACGTGGAAGGTGGAGCCGGCATGTTGAGTCGTGGTGCTGTCTTCCAGCAGCTCGGCGAGGATGGCGACTTCCTCGGCCATGGCGCCGATGATGCCAAGTGTCTTGAGGGGCATGGTGAAATCCTGAAGCAGGGCCTGCGGGGCATCCTGTCATGCGATGCCCCGCGGCCAGGGGAGGTGTCAGCGAGAGGGTGCGTGCTTATTTGCCGGCCAGCTGGGCATCGTGCAGCTCGGCGGCGAACAGGGTGTTCTCCAGCAGCGAGGCAACGGTCATCGGGCCGACGCCGCCCGGTACCGGCGTGATCCAGCCTGCGCGCTCCGCCGCCGGGGCGAACTCCACGTCACCGACCAGCGAGCCGTTGTCGAGGCGGTTGATGCCCACATCGATGACGATGGCGCCTTCCTTGATCCACTCACCCTTGACCAAGCCTGGCTTGCCGACGCCGACCACGACGAGGTCTGCCTGGCGCACCTTGCTCTCCAGGTCCTTGGTGAAGCGGTGACAGACGGTGGTGGTGCAGCCTGCCAGCATCAGCTCCAGTGACATCGGGCGACCGACGATGTTGGAGGCGCCCACGATGGTGGCGTCCATGCCGCGCACTTGCAGGCCGCTCTCGGACAGCAGCGTCATGATGCCCTTGGGGGTGCAGGGACGCATTACCGGCAGGCGCTGCGCCAGACGACCGAGGTTGTAGGGGTGGAAGCCGTCCACGTCCTTGTCGGTACGAATGCGCTCGAGAATCGGGCGTGAATCGAGATGCGCCGGCAGCGGCAGCTGCACCAGGATGCCGTCGATGCTGGTGTCGTCATTCAGCTGGTCGACCAGGGCTTCCAGTTCCTGCTGAGTGGTGTCAGCGGACAGGCGGTGCTGGGTGGAGAGAATGCCAGCCTTCTCGCAGGCGAGGTGCTTGTTGCGGACATAGACCTCGGACGCCGCGTCTTCACCGACCAGCACGACGGCAAGCCCCGGAATACGTTCACCGGCATCACGACGCGCATCGACCTGACGACCTACCTGTTGGCGTACGCGTTCGGCAATGGCCTTGCCATCTATCAGTTGTGCTGACATCAGCGATCATTCCTTCTCGTGGGCGATAAATGCAGGAGGGACAACGATGGCCAATTTTCGCATGCCTTGCCCTCCAGTCAACGCCGAATGACGACCTTGGTCGAAAGCTGTCATGAGCGTCAGGTCTTTCGCAGGCGCCCGGCAGTGCAGAAGACGGCTCCAGGAGGCAGGCGAGAGTGGGGTCATGCCATGCGGTTGTCGCCCTGATGCTCCCTCTGTAGAGGCGCAAGCAGAGGTAGAAGCAAAGGGAGAGACAAAGGGTGAAGCAGAGAGCGGGGTAAGGAGAAGGGTGGGGCAGATGGGAGAGGGCGGATGGGAGAGGGTGGATCGCAGAGAGGCAGAAGGCGTGAAGACGATAGTCAGTCCACCGGCGGCGCTCAGCCGTCGCAAGTCATCACTGCGTCAGTGGCAGAAGCGATAACAGGTAAAGCGTCTTGTATCAGCAAGGAGAGATGTTGGAGGCTGCAGGGATGAAAGCCCGCGGCATGACATTGGCATGACATTGGCATGACAGCGCGAGGGGCAAACGATTCTTTTGGAAAGAATTCACGTAAGGGCTTGACCGCAGACGAAAGTTCGGTAGAATACGCCTCGCATCGACGGGGTTCGACGGTCGGTTGAAGACGGTTTCGGGATATAGCGCAGTCTGGTAGCGCGCCTGCTTTGGGAGCAGGATGTCGGGGGTTCGAATCCCTCTATCCCGACCACTTGAATACAACGTATCGCAAGGCTTCGGTCTTCTGAAACAGTATTCAGGGCTTTGTCCGGAGGTTGACTCGCAGCATTAGTTTCTGCGCCTATAGCTCAACCGGATAGAGCAACGGCCTTCTAAGCCGTAGGTTGCAGGTTCGAGTCCTGCTGGGCGTGCCATCGAGATAGCGATTCGTTATCGAAGTGGATGTCGGAATGCTCTTCATTGAGCCTGATGACTGCGACCAGACGATGTGAAGATGTTCATGCAGTGGTGGGTGTAGCTCAGTGGTAGAGCCCCGGATTGTGACTCCGGTGGTCGTGGGTTCGAACCCCATCATCCACCCCATTGCATGTCAGCTTGAGCAGTATCAACGAGATGGAGACGGCAGGCTTTCTGTCCAACCTCCAGAAGTGGTGGGTGTAGCTCAGTGGTAGAGCCCCGGATTGTGACTCCGGTGGTCGTGGGTTCGAACCCCATCATCCACCCCACGTCTCGATGAATATCAGGATGCTGCCTGGCCCACTTGGGCGGGCGGCATGCCGCAAAAGGGGGAGAAGGCCAATGGCTTTCTCCTCCTTTTTTTTGGTTTTTTCGCACTGCTCCATGCATGACGATTCCGGGTTGCCGGGCGCTCCAGGTGCCTGTCTGGCGGGTAGGTGGAGCAGAAAATGGCCGGGGTCCTTGAATAACTTGGACCAAGGCACCATATGAAAGGGTCATATCCGCGCTTGCCAGCGCGTGGCGGGGTTTCTACAATCTTCGCCTTTATGATTCGAACGCCACCAGTGGGTAGAGGAACTTTCATGCAAGCTTCTGTCGCAACGACTTCTCCGATCGAGCGCACGGTCACCATCACGGTGCCGGCTTCTGAAGTCGACCAGGCCGTCAACGCCCGTCTTCTGGAAACCGCCAAGACCGTTCGTCTGAACGGCTTCCGCAAGGGCCACGTGCCGATGGCAGTGGTGCAACAGCGTTACGGCAAGGACGTGCGCAACGAAATCGTTGGCGAGATCATGCGCCAGCATTACGTGACCGCCGTCACCGAAAACGAACTGAACCCGGCTGGCTGGCCGAAGATCGACGCGACCGTCGATGAAGCCGGCAAGGATCTGGAGTTCGTCGCGACTCTGGAAATCTACCCGGAAATCGAACTGAAGCCGATCGAAGGCGCGGAAATCGAGCGTCCGCAGGCTGAAGTGACCGACGCCGACGTCGAAGAGATGATCGAGACCCTGCGCAAGCAGAACGCCTCCTGGACCGACGTCGAGCGCGCTGCCGCTGACGGCGACCAGGTCAAGATCGACTTTGAAGGCTTCCTCGGTGAAGAGGCCTTCGAAGGCGGCAAGGCAGAAGGTCACGAGCTGGTGCTGGGCTCCAACAGCTTCATCCCGGGCTTCGAAGAACAGCTGGTCGGCGCTGCTGCCGGCGACGACAAGGAAATCAAGGTTTCCTTCCCGGCTGACTACCAGGCCGAGCACCTCGCCGGTCAGGAAGCGACCTTCAAGGTCAAGGTCCACGCCGTCAAGGCTCAGGAACTGCCGGAAGTGAACGAAGAGTTCATCGCCCAGTTCGGCCTGGAAGCTGCCGATGTCGAAAGCTTCAAGGTGGAAGTGAAGAAGAACATGCAGCGTGAGCTGAAGAACGCGATCGAGAATCGCGTCAAGCAGCAGGTGCTGGCCGAACTGACCAAGGCCAACGACATCCTCGTGCCGCAGGCTCTGGCCGACCAGGAAATCGACGGTCTGAAGCGTCAGGCTGCACAGCAGTTCGGTCTGGGCGAAGACTTCGACGTCTCCCAGCTGCCGGGCGAGCTGTTCCAGGACCAGGCGGTCCAGCGCGTCAAGACTGGCCTGCTGCTCAGCGAAGTCGTCAGCAGCAACGAGATGGACGTCAGCGACGAAGAGCTGAATGCTCGCGTTGAAGAAATGGCTCAGCAGTACCAGGACCCGGCTCAGGTCACCGAGTACTATGGTTCCAACGAACAGGCTCGCAACCAGCTCAAGTCCGTGCTGCTTGAAGAGAAGGCCGTTGACAAGCTGCTGGCACAGGCTCAGGTTAAGGACGTTGCCATGTCCTACCAGGAAGCCCTCCAGGCTGCACAGCAGCAGGAAGAAGCAGAAGAAGAGGCTGCTGAAGCCGAAGGCGAGCAAGCCTGAAGCTTGGTTGACCCCTAGTGCTTGCTAGACCAGGACCCGGCTACGGCCGGGTCTCTGGTCAGTGGGCGGGGTAAAGTGGCATGCTCAATGGATATCAATGTCATCGGATGAAGGAAGCCCCCATGAACGACTTCGACATCAAGAATGCTGGCGGTCTGGTTCCGATGGTTGTCGAGCAGAATGCTCGCGGCGAACGGGCCTATGACATCTATTCCCGCCTGCTGAAGGAACGGGTGATCTTCCTTGTGGGTCCGGTTGAGGATTACATGGCCAATCTGGTCGTGGCTCAGCTGTTGTTCCTCGAGTCTGAAAACCCGGACAAGGACATCCATCTGTACATCAACTCGCCGGGTGGCTCCGTGACTGCAGGGATGGCGATCTACGACACCATGCAGTTCATCAAGCCCGACGTGTCCACCGTGTGCATCGGCCAGGCAGCCAGCATGGGTGCCTTGCTGCTGGCAGGCGGTGCCGCCGGCAAGCGCTACGCGCTGCCGAATTCCCGCGTCATGATCCACCAGCCGCTGGGCGGCTATCAGGGTCAGGCCACGGATATCGAGATTCACACCAAGGAAATCCTGACCATCCGTGAGAAGCTCAATCGCATTCTCGCGCACCACACTGGCCAGGACTTCGACACCATTGCCAATGATACCGACCGTGACAACTTCATGGCGGCCAATCAGGCAGTGGAGTACGGCCTGATCGATGCCGTGCTGGAACGCCGTCCCGACGTGGAGTGATCCGCGTAAACGGCTGACCTGACGTCGGCAAACATGCATTTCCGGCGGCTCCCCGGGGAGTCGCCGCCATTGAGAGGTACGCGAATGGCTGACGGCAAAGGCAAGGACGAGAACGGCAAACTGCTGTACTGCTCCTTCTGTGGCAAGAACCAGAATGAAGTGCGCAAGCTGATCGCGGGACCTTCCGTCTACATCTGCGACGAATGTGTCGATCTGTGCAATGACATCATTCGCGAAGAGGTCCTCGAAGCCGACGCCGAAGGTGATGATGATCGCCTGCCGGCGCCGCGTGAGATTCGTTCCACTCTCGACGATTACGTGATCGGCCAGGACCGCGCCAAGCGTGTGCTGTCCGTGGCGGTGTACAACCACTACAAGCGTCTGCGTGCCGGTCAGAAGGCCGCGGATGAAGTGGAACTGGGCAAGTCCAACATCCTGCTCATCGGCCCGACCGGTAGCGGCAAGACGCTGCTGGCCGAGACGCTGGCGCGCCTGTTGAACGTCCCGTTCACCATCGCGGATGCGACCACCCTGACCGAAGCGGGCTATGTCGGTGAGGACGTCGAGAACATCATCCAGAAGCTGCTGCAGAAATGCGATTACGATGTCGAGAAGGCCGAGCGTGGCATTGTCTACATCGATGAGATCGACAAGATCTCACGCAAGTCCGACAACCCCTCCATCACGCGTGATGTCTCGGGTGAAGGCGTGCAGCAGGCACTGCTCAAGCTGATCGAGGGCACCACTGCCTCGGTGCCGCCGCAGGGCGGTCGCAAGCACCCTCAGCAGGAATTCCTGCAGGTGAATACCGGCAACATCCTGTTCATCGTCGGCGGTGCTTTCGCCGGGCTGGACAAGGTGATCCGCGAACGCGCCGAGAAGGGCGGCATCGGCTTCAATGCCGAGGTCAAGAGCAAGCAGGACGAGAAGACCGTGGGCCGCGTGCTGGCAGACGTCGAGCCGGGTGATCTAGTCAAGTTCGGTCTCATTCCCGAGTTCGTTGGCCGCCTGCCGGTCATCGCGACACTGACCGAGCTGGACGAAGATGCCCTGGTGCAGATTCTGACCGAGCCGAAGAACTCGCTGGTCAAGCAGTACTCGCGCCTGTTCGAGATGGAAGATGTCGAGCTGGACCTGCGTGAAGATGCGCTGCGTGCCGTGGCTCGCAAGGCCATCGAGCGTCGTACCGGCGCACGTGGTCTGCGCTCGATCCTCGAGTCCGTGCTGCTCGACACCATGTATGACATCCCGTCCGAGGAGAGTGTCAGCAAGGTGGTGGTGGATGAGTCGGTGATTGCCGGCGACAGCAAGCCGCTGCTGATCTACTCCAAGAACGAAGAGAGTCAGGGCAAGGTGGCCGGCAAGGACGGCTGAAACGTCCGGGCCTGAGTCGCACCAACGGGGGGCCGCAAGGCCCCCCGTTGCGTTTGCGCTCGCAAGCCATCCTTACTGTGATGCATTCGCGGGTCACGCACGGCTTCATTCAGCGTTGAGTTACCGCCAGGCGTGTCGGGATCATTGCAAAATCATGACCTTGCCCCCATGGTCTCAGTATCAAAGTGCCGTGTGAGGCGGCCCACCCACAGAATACCGAGGAACGTCTGCCATGGAGCAGAACGAAGATCAGACCCTGACACTTCCGCTGCTGCCGCTGCGGGATGTGGTGGTCTATCCCCAGATGGTGATTCCGCTGTTCGTCGGCCGGGAAAAGTCGATCCAGGCCCTCGAAGTGGCCATGGAAGGCGACAAGAAGATCCTGCTTGCGGCGCAGCGTGAAGCCAGCCAGGACGACCCGACGGCGGAAGACCTGTTCGCCATCGGCACCGTTGCCGACATCATGCAGCTGCTCAAACTCCCCGATGGCACCGTCAAGGTGCTGATCGAGGGCAGTTCGCGCGCCGATATCCAGGCGATTCGTCTGCACGACGACGGCCACAGCATCGCCGACGTCGCGCTGCGTGACAGCCAGCCGCTGTCCGAGCGAGAGCAGGAAACCCTGGTGCGCGTGCTGCTCAATCAGTTCGAGCAGTATGTGAAGCTCTCCAAGAAGGTGCCCAACGAAGTGCTGGGCAGCCTGCAGGGCATTGAAGACCCGAGCCGTCTGGTGGACACCATCAGTGCGCATCTGTCGCTGGGTATCAATGACAAGCAGGCGCTGCTCGAGATGGACAAGGTGCGTGACCGCATCGAGCACCTGATGACGCTGATCGAAGCGGAGATCGACCTGTTGCAGGTCGAGAAACGCATTCGTACCCGCGTCAAGGAGCAGATGGAGAAGTCGCAGCGCGAGTACTACCTCAATGAGCAGATGAAGGCCATCCAGAAGGAAATGGGTGAGCTGGATGACGTGCCCAACGAGGTCGAGCAGTACGAGCGTCGCATCAAGGACGCCGGCATGCCGAAGGAGGCAGAGGAGAAGGCCACTCAGGAGCTCAACAAGCTCAAGATGATGGGGCCGACTTCCGCCGAGGCGACCGTGGTGCGCACCTATCTGGACTGGCTGTGCGACGTGCCGTGGAAGAAGCGCACGCGTGTGCGTCACGACATCGACCACGCCGCCAAGGTGCTGGACGAGGACCACTACGGTCTGGATGAGGTCAAGGAACGCATCCTCGAGTATCTCGCCGTGCAGAAGCGCGTCAAGAAGCTCAAGGGGCCGGTGCTGTGTCTGGTCGGCCCGCCGGGTGTCGGCAAGACCTCGCTGGGCAAGTCCATCGCACGTGCCACCAACCGCCAGTACACCCGTATGGCGCTGGGCGGCGTGCGCGATGAGTCCGAGATCCGAGGTCACCGCCGCACCTATATCGGGGCACTGCCGGGCAAGATCATCCAGCGCATGGCCAAGACGGGCGTGAAGAATCCGCTGGTGCTGCTCGACGAGATCGACAAGCTGGGCATGGACCACCGCGGTGATCCGGCCTCGGCGCTGCTTGAGGTGCTGGACCCGGAGCAGAACGACAAGTTCGCCGATCACTACCTCGAGCTTGATTACGACCTGTCCGAGACCCTGTTCATCTGTACGTCCAACTCGATGAACATTCCGGGCCCGCTGCGCGATCGCATGGAAATCATCCGTCTGCCGGGTTACACCGAAGACGAGAAGCTGGCCATCGCGATGCGCTACCTGGCGCCCAAACAGCTCAAGGCCAATGGTCTGAAGCCGGGCGAGCTGACCTTCAGCGAAGCCTCCGTGCTCGAGCTGATCCGTTACTACTCGCGTGAAGCCGGTGTGCGTGAACTTGAGCGCCAGCTCGCCAAGGTCTGCCGCAAGATAGTGCGTGAGCGTGTGGTCGCCGAGGCAAAGGAGGGTGCACTGTCCTCCATGCACCTTGAGGCCGAGCAGGTCGAGCGCTACGCGGGTGTGCGCAAGTACAGCTTCGGCCTTGCCGATGCCGAGGACCAGATCGGGCGTGTCACTGGCCTGGCCTGGACCTCCGTCGGCGGTGAGCTGCTGACCATCGAGTCTGTCGTCACGCCGGGCAAGGGCCGTGTCAGCAAGACCGGGTCACTGGGCGACGTCATGAAGGAATCGGTGAGTGCGGCCCACACCGTGGTGCGTGCGCGTGCCGAGGCCTTCGGTATCGAGGCTGAGCGCTTCGAGAAGGAAGACCTGCACATTCACGTGCCGGAAGGCGCCACGCCGAAGGACGGCCCCAGTGCGGGCGCTGCCATGGTCACCGCGATGGTATCCGCTTACTGTGGACGCCCCGTGCGCTGTGACGTGGCAATGACCGGTGAGGTCAACCTGCGCGGCGAAGTCATGCCGATCGGTGGCCTCAAGGAGAAATTGCTGGCGGCGCGACGCGGTGGTATAAAGCTTGTGCTGATTCCCGAGGAAAATCGCCGTGACCTCAAGGAGGTGCCGGACACCATCAAGGATGCACTCGATATTCGGCCGGTGCGCTGGATCGACGAAGTGCTTGAGGTGGCTCTAGCAGAAAAGTCTACTGCTGAGAAGGACGATTCTCGTTCAGACGATGCCAGTGGTCGTCAGACAATGATCAGTACACATTGACGGGATTTTTTTGGCCATGCCGCTGTCGAAACGGCGGCGTGGTGCGGTTTTGCGCGTGAGGTTGCTTGACAGTCGTTTGAGGGCGTTGCTATAAACTCCGCTTCGTCGCGATCGCGTTTAGCACCCGTAATTTTCGCGCTGATTTCTGGTAATTTTTGCAAATTCAAGGGGTGAAGAGTGAATAAATCCGAGCTGATCGAAGCCATTGCTGCATCTGCCGATATTCCGAAAGCAGCAGCTAGCCGTGCACTCGATGCGATGGTCGACACCGTCACTGATAGCCTGAAGAAGGGTGAGACCGTGGCACTGGTCGGGTTCGGCACCTTTATTGTCAAGGAGCGTGCTGCACGTACTGGCCGTAACCCGCAGACTGGCGCTCCGATCGAGATCAGTGCTGCCAAGGTGCCGAGCTTCAAGGCTGGCAAGGCACTGAAAGACGCCGTCAACTGAGGTCTGCCTGCTTCGCAGGCACCCGGTGGCGCGGTACCGGTTCGGGAGTGGTCTGATGACTGCCGAACCGGCACCAGAACATCGAAGCGCATCGCCTGGCGATGCGCTTTTTTTGTGGCTGAACCGGCCATGTCGGCAGGGCGCAAGCGTTTGATGACCCTGGCGAGTCAGTCAGTCGTGCAAAGTCACCTGCATCTGTCTGCGGCATGCGTATAATCATCAGTCACTGAGTCGCGGCCCTTGTGGCCATTCCAATCCCTGTAGTTCGAGGCCTGCATGCTGCAACGAATTCGAGACCGGTCGCATGGCTGGGTGGCCAAGACGATCGTTGGTTTCATTGTCGTCACCTTTGCCTTCTTTGGTGTTGAGTCGATCATTGGCGCCTTCACTGCCAGCAGTGACGACGTGGCCACGGTCAATGGCGATACCATCAGCCGTCAGGCGGTGGAAACCGAAGTCCAGCGTGCCATCCGTTCTGGCCAGGTAGCGCCGGAACAGGAGCGCGAAGCACGCAATCAGATCATCAACCAGATGATCGATTCCCGCCTGCTGGATCAATACGCCGAGGAAGGCGGCCTGCACATGTCCGATGCGCAGCTCGATCAACTGATCGTGAGCATTCCGGACTTCCAGGACGACAAGGGACGCTTCGATGCCGACCTGTTCCGCAATCGTCTGGCCAGCGCCGGCTATTCGCCCACCTCCTTCCGCCAGCAGCTGAGCAGCGACACCCTGCGCCAGCAGTTGACCGACGGCTTTGCCGCCAGTGCCTTCGTGCTGCCGGGCGAAGAAGAGAAGCTCAGCCAGCTGCAGCGTCAGACGCGCACCTTCCGCTATGCCACGCTGAGCAGTGCGGACCTCGATGCGCCGGTGACGGTCAGCGAAGACGAGCTCAAGGCCTGGTATGACAGCCACCAGGACAACTACCGTCGCCCGGCACAGGTCAAGCTGGCCTACGTGCTGCTGGACCAGAATGAGCTGGCCAGCGGTGGCGATATCAGCGAAGACACGCTGAAGGCCGAATATGCGGCCAAGCGTGCCGATGCGCCGCGGGAAATCGCGCACATCATGGTCGAGAAGGGTGACGATGATGCGGCGGCACGAACCAAGCTCGAGGGCGCACGTGACGCACTCGCCAACGGCGAAGACTTCGCCAAGGTGGCGGCCGAGGTCTCCGAAGACAGCTCCACGGCCGAGGACGGCGGTGAGCTTGGCGTGATCACCCGCGGTATCTTCGGTGAAGACTTTGATGATGCGGCCTTCGCGCTGGATGAAGGTCAGGTCTCGGATATCGTCGATACCGGCGACAGCCTGCACCTGATCAAGGTGACCGGTCTGGACATCGCGCCCTTCGAGGACATGCGCGACGAGCTGCTGACGCAAGCCCGTCAGACCGCTTCCCGCGATACCTTCAACGAGAAGGCGCAGCAGCTGAAAGATGAGAGCTTCGCGGCGGATGATCTGGCCAGCGTCGCCGAGGATCTGGACCTGCCGCTGAAGAAGACCGACTGGGTCGCGCAGGAAAACGATGACGAACTGCTGTCCGAGCCGGGTGTGATGGCGGCAGCCTTCGGTGACGAAGTGCTGGAAGAGGGCTACAACAGTGACGTCATCGAACTGGATGACAGCCGTCGTCTGGTGCTGCGTGTCCTCGAGCAGCGCCCGGCCACCACGCTGGCGCTGGATGAGGTCAAGCAGCAGGTTCAGCGCGAAGCCAAGGCCGACAAGACTGCCAAGGCACTCGAGGCACTGGCCGAGAAGCGTCTGGAGACGCTGCGCCAGGGCGGATCACTCGAGGGGATCGACTGGCAGCAGGCTGATGACGTCAGCCGTCAGGCCAGCACCCAGCTGCCGCAGAGTCTGGTCAAGCAGGCCTTCACGCTGGCGCACCCGCAGGCTGGCCAACCGGTCTACGGCAAGGCGTCGCTCAGTGGTGGCATCGCGCTGATCGCCCTGACCGAGATCGGCGAGGCCGAGCCGGGCGAGATGGACCAGTTCCTCTCGCGTCTGGCCACGCGTCTGCGTGCTCAGGCCGCTGTCACGGGCCTGCAGGAATCTCTGCGTGAGCGTGCCGAGATCGAGCGCAACTGATCGAGCGCAAATGAGCCAGGCAACTGGCGTGGGCAGCTTTCCCTGCCAATGAGACCGTCACCCCTTGGGGTGGCGGTCTTTTTTTTGGTTCAAGCCTTTGGGTTCAGGTCATTGGGTTCAAGCCAATGGGCTCAAGCCTCGCAGGCTCAGGTATCGAAGCTCAGGCCGCGAGGCTGCGTGCGGGTGCGGCGTCAGGTCACGAGCTTGGTGTCAGGTCACGAGTCATGTATCAAGTCACGAGCCCAGCCGCTGACGCAGGCGCTGGGAGAGTTCGCGGTGACGGGCCTGAATGCCCGTGGAGAGTGTCTGGCGCAGCCAGCGGTGGCCGGCGTCATGATGCAGGCGTTCGTGCCACACCAGCCAGTAGGAGAAGCGATTGAGGGTGATGGGCAGCGGACGCAGGGCCAGCGGCAGCTGATCGAGCATGCTGATGGCCAGACAGCCCGGCACGCACAGCAGCAGATCGCTGTGGCAGCTGACACTGAAGGCGGCCAGAAAATGGGGCTGGCGCATGACGACCTGACGACTCAGTCCCAGTTCCGCCAGCTTGAGGTCCACCGCGCCTCGCTCATCGCCACCCATGCTGATCAATTGGTGGCTGGCGGCGAGGAAGTCCTCCAGGCTCAAGGTCTCCTTCGCTGCCAGAGGATGGTCCTTGCGCATCACACAGACGAACTGGTCATCCCCGATCTCGCGACCATGCACGCCGGCCGGCACTCTGGCGGTGGGCACGCACATCGCAAGCTCCGGCCCGCCTTCTTCCAGCTGCTGTTCGACATTGCCGCCATAGGCCTGGATATCCAGACGGATGCCGGGCGCCTGCTCGTGCAGCGGGGCGATCTGGGGCGCCACGAAGGCGTGCATGCCGTAATCGGTGGTGGCCAGCTGAAAGCGACGTTGGCTATCTTCCGGCGAGAACTCGGGCGGCGCCAACAGGGCGCCCAGCTCCTGCAGCAGGCGGGCGAGGGGCTGCCTGAGGGCCTCTGCGCGTGCGGTGGGGCGCAGACCGCGTTGCGCGCGCACGAACAGGGGGTCATCAAAGGCCTCGCGCAGCCGGCCCAGGGTGCGGGACACCGCAGGCTGGCTCAGGTTGAGGCGCTCAGCGGCCCGCGACACGCTGCGGGTTTCCAGCAGCGCATGCAGCGCGACCAGCGTATTGAGATCATGGCGGGCAAGTTCAGCCAGATGCATGGCAAGCGGTTCCCGGTAGCGAGGCGGCCCAGTCACTGGGATGAAAGCGTGCAGTTTCAACCGCACATGATATCAGTCTCATGCATACCGGGATTCAGTTTCTGTCATTGGTGTGATATCGGGAGCGCGCGTAATCTGGGAGCACTTCGTCGCCGAGCAACGCTTGCGGCGGCCAGTCGTAACAGGGTTGAGGCCACGGGCCAGCGGCCTGATGACGATTCTGATCACATGTCGTTTGACCAGATCATTCGCAAGGAGCATTGCATGCAGACACGCTATTACACGATCACCGACTATCCGAAAGGCACCCCGGAACGCGACCTGTTCCAGTTGCGCGAAGAGGAACTGAGCGAGCTCGGCGAAGGCGAGGTGCGCATTCGCAACAGCTGGCTGTCCGTCGATCCCTACATGCGTGGCCGCATGAGCGGTGTGAAGACCTATATCGACCCCTTCGAGCTCAATGAGCCGCTGCAGGGCGCAGCCGTCGGTGAAGTGATCGAGTCACGTGACTCTCGCTTCAAGAGCGGCGACAAGGTGCGTCACATGGGTGGCTGGCGTGACATCGCGCAGCTGTCGGGTGACCAGGTCGAGCCGCTGCCGAGCATCGAGGTGCCGGAGCAGGCCTACCTGGGCGTGCTGGGCATGCCGGGCATGACTGCCTGGACCGGCCTCAACATCATCGCCGAGATGAAAGAGGGTGATAACGTGCTGGTCAGCGCGGCCTCCGGTGCGGTCGGCTCGCTTGCCGTGCAGCTGGCCAAGGCCAAGGGCGGCACTGTCGTCGGCATCGCCGGCAGCCAGGAAAAGCTCGATTGGCTGGAAGCGCGGGGCGTCAAGGCGGTCAGCTACAAGGGCAAGGACGCCGAGCAGCTGACGAAGGCGCTCAAGGAAGCCTGCCCGGACGGCTTCGATGTCTACTACGAGAATGTCGGCGGTGATTGCCTGGTGGCAGCGCTGAACAATCTGAATGTCGGTGCACGCATCGCCGTCTGCGGCATGATCTCCAGCTACAACGATACCGAGGCGGCGCCTGGCCCCTCGAACATCTCGATGATCCTGATCCGCCGTGCGCGCATGCAAGGCTTCATCGTCTTCGATCACTGGCAGAACTACAGCCGCTTCCTCGAAGAGGTAGGGCCGCAGGTCGCCAAGGGCGATATCGACTACGAAGAGACGGTGGAAGAAGGGCTCGAGCAGACGCCGGACGCCTTCCTCAAGCTGTTCTCGGGTGGCAACAAGGGCAAGATGCTGGTGCGTCTCTGATCTTAGAACTGAGTGCTGAGATCTGCGACAGTATTGCTGAAAAACCGGGCTGAAGACCCGAACACCTGACGCCGTGCGAATGCGCGGCGCTCAGGCAGTCACGAAAGGCTCGCTGCGGCGGGCCTTTTGCGTGGGTGGCCTGGCGTTGTTCATCACGCATTACTGGTCATCAAATATCACTGGTCATCAGGATTGGTGACTCTCACGAACCAAAGACGTGCGACCTGCGCTCTACTTTGGTCTTGGTCACTGCTCTAGAATGCAGACCATCGTTCGTGGGCAGGTGGCGTCATCGTCGCTCTTTTCTGTCATTTTCCCACATATCACTCTGTGTCGGGTGGCGCCTGACAACGGCTCTGTCATCTCATGTTGCCGTGTCGCCCCTGACTCCGCGAGGAGAGCATCATGCAGGACTTTACCTATCAGAACCCGACCCGCGTGCACTTCGGTGCCGGCCAGATCGCCAAGGTGCGTGACGAGATTCCGGCGGATGCCCGCGTGCTGGTCACCTACGGTGGCGGGTCGATCAAGCGCAACGGCGTGATGGATCAGATCGAAGTCGCACTGGAAGGCCGTCAATGGTGGAGCTTCGGCGGCATCGAGCCGAACCCGAGCTATCACACCCTGCTCGAAGCCCTGGAAGTCATCAAGCGCGAGAAGATCGATTATCTACTGGCGGTCGGAGGTGGCAGCGTCGCCGATGGCAGCAAGTTCCTCGCGCTCGCCGCCTGTCACGCCGGTGATCCGTGGGAAATTCTCGCTGAGGGCAAGCACCCCGAGACGGCGCTGCCGCTGGGCGTGGTGCTGACACTGCCGGCCACCGGCTCCGAGTCCAATGGCAATGCCGTGGTCACCAACTACGAGACGCACGACAAGCTGCCGATGTTCAGCGAGCTGGCCTATCCGCGCTTCGCGGTGCTGGACCCGGCCACCACCCTGACCCTGCCGGAGCGTCAGAGCGTGAATGGCGTCGTCGATGCCTTCATCCACGTCAGCGAGCAGTACCTGACCTATCCGGTCAATGCGCCGGTGCAGGACCGCTTCTCCGAAGGGCTGCTGATGACGCTGATCGAGGAAGGCCCCAAGGTGCTGAGCCAGCCGGATGATCTGGCCGTGCGCGCCAACATCATGTGGGCCGCCAATCTGGGCCTCAACGGCCTGATCGGGCGTGGCGTGCCGCAGGACTGGGCCACCCACATGATCGGTCACGAGATCACCGCACTGCACGGTGTCGATCATGGTCGCACCCTGACCATCGTGATGCCGGCGCTGTGGGAAGAATTGTTCGAGGCCAAGCGTGCCAAGCTGGCGCAATACGGTCGTCGTGTCTGGGCGCTTGAAGGCGATGAAGAGAGCGTCGCGCGCGCCGCCATCGACAAGACCCGTGAGTTCTTCATTCGTCTGGGCGCGCCGGTGTCGTTGAGCGAAGCCGGTATCAGTGCCGACAGCATCGATCAGCTGGTCGACAACCTGACCCGTCACGGCTTCACCGCCATCGGTGAGCACGGCGATATCACGCCGGACGTGGCGCGCCGTATCCTGACCCGCGCTGCCTGATCGCACGCGTCAGTCAGGGCCGAGTGTCAGCCTCAAACCCCTCGTCACTCCTGGTGGCGAGGGGTTTTGCGTATCTCCCTCCTTGTCTCCCCCCTTGTTGCAGCTTGCCGTCCGCCAGATCGCGTCACGCCAAAAGGCCGGATTCAATTGACGAGACTTCGTCGCCGGCCGGTTTTTGTTACTCTATAACCTTTTTCACGCCCTTCATCTTGCGGAGATTTCAGCATGTCTGTGGCTTCACGCGGCGCCAGGAGCGGCGACGCCCCGACGAGTCCGGGTCCGGTTCCGGTTCCGGTTCCGGTTCCGGTTCCGGTTCCGGTGCATCTGATCACCGGCTTTCTGGGAACGGGCAAGAGCAGTTTCATCCAGGCATTGGTCGCGGCCAAGCCGGCGGATGAACACTGGGCGATCCTGGTCAATGAGTTCGGTCAGGTGGGGATCGATCAGGCACTGTTTGCCGGGCGCGAGGATGTCAGCGTCAAGGGACTGCCCGGCGGGTGTCTGTGCTGTCAGCTGGCCTTCGTGCTGCAGGCGGGGCTGGTCAGCCTGATCCATCAGACGCGTCCTGATCGTCTGATCATCGAACCTTCGGGGCTAGGGCACCCGGCGGGGCTGATCGATGTGCTGCGCAGCGAAGGGCTGGCCTCGGCGCTTGCGCTTGAGGAAGTCATCACCCTGCTGGACCCGCGTGCACTGGACGATACCCGCACGCGTGAGCACGGCACCTTCCAGGATCAGCTGACGCTGGCGGGCGGCGTGGTGCTCAGCAAGCGTGATCTGGCGAGTGATCAGCAGCTGGCGGCCGCGCATGAGTTTCTGGCGGGGATGTGGCCGCGCAAGCGCTGGATCGGTGAGCTGGGCAGAGCCGACGGCGAAAGCCAGCCGCCGCAGGCCCGCATGGCCGGTCAGGAGGTCGCGCTGATCGATTGGCTGCTGTCAGCAGAACGCGCGCCTCAGCGCCAGGGCGGCGGGCAGGTAAGCGCAGCGCATGAAGACCAGCCCGAGATCAGCATGCCGGCCGCCCATCGCGCTGCGCGGGATAGGGCGCGTCTGGCGCAGGCCAGTGATGAGACGTCCGCCTCAGGCGCGATGCCGCTGCCCGGCGCACCGGTGATCGAACAGGCCGAGGGGCTTGAGCATGCCAGCCTGGGCTGGCGAATCGCCGCAAGCGAGGTCTTCGATCTCGATCAGCTGACCCAGTGGCTGGATGGCCTGCCGCGCGAGTGGCGCATCAAGGGCGTCTTTCACACCCAGGATGGTTGGCGCAGCTATAACCGCGCCAATGGGCGTGCCGAGCTTGCGCCGTCCAGTTGGCGCGAGGATTCGCGGCTTGAGCTGATTGCACCGCTGGACGGGCAGGGCCAGGAGCAGGAACGGATGGTGGCTGCGTTGCCGCTTGAGGATTCCCGTCAGTTGAATGCGGCCTTGCTGGCCTGTCGCAGCGACGGCGCCGCCAGGCTCTTCAACTTTTTCGGCGAGTGAGCTGAGGCGCCTCCCTCAGGGAGTACCTCTCACGTCAGGCGCTCCCACTCGCCGATCAGGCGCAGGGCCTCTTCACGGGAATCGCCACACAGCTCGTGATCGAAATCGAAGTCGCCGCACACCGCCGGGCGCTGCGGCGTGCCGAACAGCTTGCACAGGTTGTCGTCATCCAGCTGCACGCAACGCACCCCCGCCGGCTTGCCATTGGGCATGCCGGGAATCGGGCTCGAGATCGAGGGGGCGATGCAGCAGCCGCCGCAACCGGCACGACAGCCGGGAGTGGCAGCATCTGCAGAAAGGGCGGCGGTCTGCGTCATGAGGTGGCGGACGTGTCTTCGTGCTCGGGGAGGACGAGAGGCTCGCGTGCCGTCTGCGGGGTATGCCGCGCGATGGCGCCCTTGTTGATGCCCTCGTAGGCTTCGACGCGAATGCTGTCACCGCTGTCGAGGGCGATCTGGCGCGCTAGCCAGTCGGCGATCCACTCGATGGTGGTCGGTGTCGGCAGCAGCCAGACCTGCTTGCGCGGCAGACGAATGCGGAACCTGCCCTGCGGCGCTTCATAGCTGAATACCAGCTCGCGCCCCGGGCGGTCGATCAGATCGCCTTCCTCGGCCAGGTAGCGGTCGTTGAGCTTCTCGGCCCACTCGGCTTCCAGCACCGTGTCCCGCACACCATTGCGCTCGATGATCAGCGGCGAGCGATGCCCATGCGCGATACGCTGGCAGTTGCCAGTGTGATGACGCAGGCCATGACTGTAGGTGTAGGCGGCGCCGTCGATGGTCTCGTCTCGCAGACGTACGCGCAGCGCCTCGACGCGCGGCGGCAGGCGGCGAGTCAGCAGCTTCTCGAAGTGGTTGGCCAGCACCTCGGTGGTGACCTCGGTCACCGGCAGCAGGCAGAAGGCCTGACGCGGGCCGCGCACTTCCATGGCATAGGGCTGGGTGAAGCGCAGGCACAGTCCTTCCGGGCAGTCCGTGACGTTCACGCCTTCGGCCTGGCTGGGCACGATCAGGGTGTGATCGGCGTCCTGATCGATCATGCGCTTGGCCCACGGCTTGACGTCGCCGAAGTCGAACAGCATGCCGTCATGGCCGACGGCGCCGTCCAGCTCCAGGTCCAGATGCTGGCTGATGCCGTACAGGCCGCGGGTATTGCTCCACACCGAGGCATCCACCGCGGTGAGGGCCCTGACGAACAGGGTCTTGGGAGTCATTGCGGTCATCAATCGATACCACTGATCTTGTGAGTCTGCAGCGAGAGCTGCCACTGGGGATTGCGCATGCAGTAGCTGACGCACTGGTTCATCGGCGTGTCGGACGCCAGCACCTCGCGGTAATGCTCGCGGGCCGCGGCAGGCGCGGGCAGGGCGTCGAGGGCGGCGGTATCCAGTGGCTGCAGATAGAAGTGCGCGAAGTCCAGGCTGACGAAGCGCTCCGGCAGGGCCTCCGGCTGCGGGTAGACGAGCTTGAGTTCATCGCCGCCGGTGAGGACCAGCTCGCTTGCGCCCTTGGGGCTGACGCACAGCCAGTCGATGCCGACAGGCGGCTCGACGGTGCCGTTGGTCTCCACCGCGATCTCGAAGCCGCGGGCGTGCATCGCGTCCACCAGCTCGCTGTCGAGCTGCAACAGCGGCTCACCGCCGGTGAAGACCACATAGGGCGTGGCGATGCCGGTGTGTTCCGGCCACAGGCTGGCCAAAAAGTCCGCCAGCGCGTTTGCGGTGCGGAACTTGCCGCCATTCTGGCCGTTGGTGCCGACGAAATCGGTGTCGCAGAAGCGGCAGACCGAGGTGTCGCGGTCCTGCTCGCGGCCACTCCACAGATTGCAGCCGGCAAAGCGGCAGAACACGCTGGCGCGCCCTGCGCGAGCACCTTCGCCCTGCAGGGTGTAGAACGCTTCCTTTACCGTATACATCAGAGTGTGCCTGCGCCCTTGGCCGAGTCGGTCGTTTCGTAACCGAGCGGATCGCTCAGCCCATGGGCGGCAAAGGCCTCGAGACGCTCACGGCAGCTGCCGCATTCTCCGCAGGCCAGTTCGCGGCCTTCGTAGCAGGTCCAGGTCTGGGCGTAATCGAGCTGCATGGCGATGCCGGCGGCCAGAATCTCGTCCTTGCTCGCGTGCAGGAAGGGCGCGCGAATCTCGACTGGGGAGAAGTTGGCGATCGCGGCGACGGCGTTCATCTTGTCGACGAACTCCGGACGGCAATCCGGGTAGAGCACGTGATCGCCACCGTGGGCACCATAGAAGCAGACCTCGGCCTCGATGTTGACGGCCTTGGCGATGGCCAGTGACAGCAGGATCATGTTGCGGTTGGGCACCACGGTCGAGGTCATGGAGGCCTCGTCGTAGTCGGCCTTGGGCATCGCCTGGTCACTGTTGGTCAGCGCGGAGTTGTCGATCAGGCCATGGATGGCGCGAATGTCGACGACTTCGTGGGCTACGCCCAGCGACTCGCAGACCTGGCGTGCGACGTCGAGCTCACGCGAGTGACGTTGGCCATAATGGAAGGAGAGGGCGTGTACCTCGAAGCCTTCCTTCAGCGCCTGGTGCAGGACAGTGTAGGAGTCCATGCCACCGGAGTAGATGACGACGGCGCGGGGGCGCTCTGCAGAGGAGGCAGAAGCGGGTACAGCGGAATTCTGGACGTTGAGAGTCATGACGGAGAATTTCTTTGACCGATGGATTCGGCGCCCGGGATCCGGTCCGGGCGAAACGGGCGCCTATCCTACTCTTCCGCACGCCTTGATGCCACTCGTGCACTGGTGCAGGCCGTGGATACGCCGCCTGTCGCCAGGTTCTGCAGCGGCCATGGCAGCCAAGCGTTGAGTCGGCGAGAAAATAGCCTTGGTACCCGCACCACAGGCTGGCATAGACTCGGAGTATTAGCGAAGCGTAGAGAGAGTCGTCTGCGTGCTGCACGCTTGTCCACCTAGTGCTTCGCCTTATGGCACGCACTTCGGGATGACGGGTTGAGGAGCAGGTTGAGGAGCCGGCTGAGTGGCTTGCCGAATGGCTCCGGGAGTGGCTCTCGCAATAGCGCCTGGAGCAGCGTCAAGTGACAGGCGAAGCGGGAGGCGTCTGGCGCTCAAAAGGGCGATCAGAAGAGACAAAGTGCAGCAGTCTGGCGCCTGGTGATGTCCATAGGAGGAGTAGCATGGGCGCCCGGGCCTTGCTGCAGCCAGCGGCGACAATGAAAGCAGGTGTAAGCAGATAAGCGCGAGAACAGCCGGAAGCGTGAATGACGTGTCATGTCCCGGCGGTGTTATCCGCGTTGCGCCAGCCAATGGCCAGCATCACTGGCGACAAGGCGGCCCTTGCGGGGCATCAAGCCATTTTCCTTATGACTGCAGGTGGAGTGAGCGTGCCTCTCGATATCTTGATCAAATTGCTGTCGTCCATCGAAGAGCCGTTATGGGTTCATGACCGCTTCGGCCAGCTCGCCTGGACGTCGCCGCGCGCTCGCAAGGAAGACAGGGTGCCGGAGCTGCCATCCCCGCTGCCCAAGCAGCCGGAGCCTTGTGGTATCAGCGGCCAACCCGGCTTCTGGTTGATGGGCATCACCGGCGAGCTGGGGGAGTGGCTGCTAGTGCAGAAGGCCAATCTGCCGTGGCGCATGGCGATCTTCGATGCCGAGTGTCTGGTGGCCAACACCTGCGGTTGGCAGGAGCTGTTCGGCACCCAGCGGCCGCGTCTCGAGCCGGTCAGCGAGCGGCGAGTTCGCCTCAAGGCGCCGTTCTCGGGGCTGGCGGAGGCTCGGGCGGCCGGGGTGGATGACAAGGTCTTGATCGCCCTGCGCCGCCTGCAGCCCATCAACCTGCTGTCGCGCGATCGCTTCAATGCCCAGATCGATGAACTGCTGCTGGAAGAAAGCGTCGACGGCAGCATCGATGGCGGCATCATCTATCTGTCGCTGACCCACCTGGAAATCATCAACTCGGCGCACGGTGCCGAGCGTATCGATCCGCTGCTGGAGCGGGTGGCAGAAGCCATGTCCCTCCAGTATCGCGACGCCCTGGTCTGCCGCCCCCTGGGCAATGCCTTCGCGCTGTTCTTCGTCGGGGATGAGGCCAGCCTGATCGCGCGTGCCAACGAGCTGTGCGAACGGCTGGTGATGCTGATGCGACTGGATGGCAAGGCCCTGCCGGTCACGGCGCGGGTCGGCATCAGCCTGGCGCCGCAGCACGCGCGGCGTGCCCATCGCCTGATGCACCTGGCCGAACTCGCCATGTTGCACGGGGAATACGATGACATCGATGTCTGCGGCCCCCTGCACGTGTTCTCGCCCGGCGCGCACATGCAGCACCTCAACGACTATCGCCTGACCAGTGACCTGCGCGAGCATCTCGAAGAGCTGGATCTCGCCTTCCAGCCCCAGTTCGACCTCGCCAGTGGCGAGGCAGTCGGCGTCGAGGTGCTGGTGCGCTGGGACCACCCCGAGCTTGGCACCATCGGGCCGGGTCGCTTCATCCCGCTGGCGGAGCAGTACGGCTTGATCGGTACCGTCGGCGCGCGGGTGATGGACACGGCCCTCTCGGCGACGCGTGACCTGGTGACGCCCAACGGCAAGCCATTGTCGGTGGCGATCAATGTCTCGGCTCAGGAGTTTCGTGACCCCGGCTTCCCCGAGCGTGTCTCGGAGGCTCTGGCGCGTCATGACTTCGCGCCGGAACGCCTGGAGCTCGAGATCACCGAATCCTCACGCGTGCCGGATCTCGATCGCGTCGTGGAGCGACTCACCGGCCTGATCGAACGCGGCGTGCGGCTGGCGATCGATGATTTCGGCACCGGCTTCGCGTCACTGCTCTACGTGCGCGACCTGCGTGCTTGCCGCCTCAAGGTCGATCAGCGCTTCGTCGGTAGCCTTGACCATGATGCCCGCGACCGCGCCATCGTTTCCCACGCGATCTCGCTGGCCGACAGTCTGGGCATGGAGGTGCTGGCGGAGGGCGTCGAGACCGCAGAGCAGGAGCGCCTGCTGGTCGAGATGGGTTGTCATCTGGTGCAGGGCTTCCGCTATGCACGGCCCAAGCGCCTACCGGAGCTGGTCGAGTGGCTCAAGCGCAAGCCGTCGATCCATCCTTGTCCCTGAGTGTTTCTCTTGGTGGGAGCTAGTTGAAGGGCGCTGAAGTGAAAGGCGCTGAAGTGAAAGGCGCTTGAAATGAAGGGGCCTGAAATGAAAGGGTCCTGAAATGAAAACGCCCGCCACGCAGTGACTCTGCATGGCGGGCATTTTCATGGCGAGCATTCGGGTCTGGCAGTGGCCGCGGGAGGTGACGGCGTGCGTTCAGACTCGAGAGCCGTGGCGCCGTCTCATTCGCTGCAACCGCTACCGTAGCCGTACATGTTCTCGAAGCCCGGAATGCGCTGCTCCCAGACGGGCGGCGTGCCGACGACCTCCTGCAGGCAATCGCTGAAGCGACGCGTCTTCTGCGGCAGGTACTGGCGGTGCGGGTAGACCAGGTGGATCGAAGGCAGTGGCTTCATCGGCACGTTGGTCAACAGCGGCACCAGCTCGCCGTTGAGGATCTCGTCCTTGATGTTGATCGCGGACACCATGCCATAGCAGGCACCCGACTTGATGGCACCGATCAGCACGTCGGCATCATTGACCTTGAGGCGCGAATCCAGCGCCACCTTTTCCTCGACACCGCTCTCGGTGCAGACGCGCAGGCGATCGAGAATGAAGCCATCGCGGGAATACACCGCTGCCGGCAGGCCAGACAGATCGGCGGGGGTCTGGGGCATGCCATGACGCTCGATGAAGGCCGGCGAGGCACAGATCAGGTGACGGTGAGCAGCCAGCGGACGCGCGATCAGGTTGGAGTCTTCCAGCTCCGACATGCGAATGGCCAGGTCATAACCGCCGCCGATCAGGTCGGTCAGGTGGTCTTCCAGGCGCACTTCCACCTGGGTATCCGGGTAACGCTCCATGTACAGGCGCACGGCCTGGGCGACATAGGTGCGCCCGAAGTGACTCGGGCTGGTGATCTTCAGGATGCCACGCGGGCCATCCTGATAGGCGCCGGCCACATCATCGGTATCTTCCAGCACTTCACGCAGACGCAGTGCGTGCTGATGGATTTCGCGCCCCGCATCCGTCAGGGCCAGCGAGCGAGTCGAGCGATTGAACAGGCGAATCTGCAGTTCTTCTTCCAGACGGCTGATCTGCTTGGAGACCACCGAGCGGTTGACCTGACGATGGTCAGCCGCCTTGGAAAAACTCTGTGCTTCTACCACATCGAGAAACAGCAACAAACGGGATGCTTTATCCACGGTCTGACCTCTCGTGATGCCATGGGGAGGGGAACACTCTGCCAGCCATCCGTGAGGCAGTCAGTGCATATAAAGCGACGGTCCAACTTCGGTAGCAGTCGATAATCGGTGACATTGCATGGGTCATCATCACGAATCCAGGTGACGGAAATCCCTGACAAGGTGAGTTTATCACGGTCACTGTTTCCTCTAATACCACGCATCAACGCGTTTCTCGCTCTTCCTGTTGCCGACAATGCATCAAAGACATGTCCCTCTGAGCCTATCTGGGGTCCGGCGAAATCCCTAGAATCATCCCTCCAGCGTCACGGAAGTGTTCCGACGCCTTATACCTTCATCCAACCAGCCATGCTCGACATGCTGGGAGTGAGTTCATGTCTTCTTCTATGTCCACCGACGCCTCTGCAACATCGACCCCGCCAACGTCGGAAACGCCGACGACGCGTGAGCTGATGTCACGCCTGTGGCGCAGCACCTTGCCGATGACACTCGGCATCATGGGATTGCTGGGCTTCAACCTGGTCGATGCCGCCTTCGTCTCGCATCTGGGCACCGCGCCGCTGGCCGCGCAATCCTTCACCTTCCCGCTGACCTTTCTGATCATCGGGGTGCAGGTCGGCATGGGCATCGCAATCGCCGCGATCGTCTCGCGCACCCTGGGCGCCGAGGATGAGGCGCGTGCCCGGCGTCTGGGCGGTGTGGTGCTGCTGGGGTCCGGTGTGTTGATGGCACTGCTGATGCTGCTGTTGTGGGTCATCAGGGTGCCGGCCTTCGAGTTGCTGGGTGCCAATGCCACTGAAATGACGCTGATCGAGGTCTATTGGGGCCCATCGCTGATCGCCAGCTGGCTGGGGGCCATGGCCTATGTGCTCTACAGCCTGTTCCGCGCCCACGGCGATACGCGTCTGCCGGGCGAGATGATGCTGCTGACCAGTGTCTTCAACCTGGTGCTGGACCCGCTGCTGATCTTCGGCGCGGGGCCGCTGCCCGGCTTCGGTCTGGCGGGGGCTGCCTGGGCGACCGTACTCTCCTTCGGGGCCGGGCTTGCCATCACGGCATTCAAGCTCTCGCGCCGCGACTGGATGGAATACCGCGGCCTGTGGGCCGAATGGCAGGCCTCGCGCCGTCAGCTGGCGGGAATCGCGATACCCGCGATTCTGTGCCAGATGATGCCGGCACTCTCCGCGATGCTGGTCACCGCCATCGTCGCGGGACTGGGCCAGACGGAGGTGGCCGCCTGGGGGATCGCCTCACGCCTGGAAACCTTCTCGCTGATCGTGGTGCTGGCCCTGACCATGTCGCTGCCGCCGTGGCTCGGGCGCTGTTATGGCGCCGGCCGTTGGCAGGAAATTCGCCGCCTGATGAACCTGGCAGCCCGCGTGGTGGTGATCTGGCAGTTGGTGCTGGGCATCATCGCCGCAGTGCTGGCGACACCGCTGGCCTATGTGCTGGTGGGCAGTGACGAGGTCTCGGCAGCGCTGGCGGTCCTGCTGCCGTGGATGTTGCCCAGTTACTCCTTCCTCGGCATCTGCATGCTGGTCGTGTCGGCTGCCAACGCGCTGGGGTGGCCGCTGCGTGCCACGGCGTTGTCCTTCGTGCGTCTCTTCATCTGCTTCATGCCGGCGGTATGGCTGGGGGCACATCTGGATGGGCTGCGTGGTGTCGCCATCGGCTCGGCGATCGGCAACCTGCTGGCGGGTGTGGTGGCATGGCGCGTCTATCGTCAGGCCCTGGGCGACCGCGGCAAGTCAGTGCGTCGCCATGCCTATGTCGCGACGACCTGATCGCCCGGACCCTCATGGCGTCCAGCACGAGCGCTCCCTTGAGATGTCAGGCGCCATTCAGAAGATTCTGTCCGGAAGTTCCTGCTGGAGTCCCTGCCAGTAGGCCTTGCCAGAAGCCCCGTCAGCAGTCCCGCTGAGAAGCACCGAAAGCGGCCATTCCAAAAATGGCCGCTTTTTTGATTTTTATCACTGCCATGATGCGAAATTTACCTGCTTATTTTCTGATATAGGGTCTCATAACAGAATATTAACCGTGGTTTGCGCCTCTATACTGGATGCATTCAGGCCAAGCCACTGTGAGTCGCCTTGTCGACCGGTGTTGGCCTTCATCGTCTTTATTCGCTGCCGAGTGCGCGAATACGCCTGTCATTTGCCGTGGGGCGCGGCTTGCAGTCATGGGGTAGGCCAACATGAAGATTCTTGTACTCGGTAGCGGCGTCGTCGGTGTCACCAGTGCCTATTATCTGGCGCGTCAGGGGCATGAGGTCACGGTCGTCGACCGTCAGGCCAGCCCCGCGATGGAAACCAGCTACGGCAACGCCGGTCAGGTCTCTTTCGGCTTCTCCTCGCCGTGGGCAGCGCCGGGCATTCCGCAGAAAGCCGTCAAGTGGATGTTCCAGGAGCATGCGCCGCTCAAGATCCAGCCGCGCATGGACCCGCAGATGGCCAAGTTCATGGTCAAGATGTTCGCCAACTGCAACGCCGACCGCTATGCCGTCAACAAGGAGCGCATGGTGCGTGTCTCCGAGTACAGCCGCGCCTGCATCAACGCCCTGCGCGAAGAGACCGGACTGCGTTACGAAGACCGCCAGAAGGGGCTGTTGCAGCTGTTTCGTACCCAGGCGCAGGTCGATGCCGTGCAGAGCGACATGAAGGTGCTGGCGGGCTGTGGCGTGCGCCACCAGCTGCTGGACGCCGACGCCTGTGCCACGGTGGAGCCCGCTCTGACCCGCGTACCGGGCAAGTTCATCGCCGGCCTGCACCTGCCGGATGACCAGACCGGCGATTGCCATCTGTTCACCAATCGGCTGGCGGATTACTGCCGCGACACCCTGGGCGTCAATTTCGTCTTCAATACCACCATTCAGCGCATCCAGCGCAGCGGTAGCCGCATCGAGAAGGTCATCACCGACCGTGGCGAGATGACGGCTGACAGCTACGTGATGTGTCTGGGCAGCTACTCGCCGTTCCTGGCGCGTGATCTGGATCTGGACCTGCCGATCTATCCGGTCAAGGGCTACAGCCTGACCGTGCCGATCATCAATGCCGATGCTGCACCGCAGTCCACCGTGATGGACGAGACCTTCAAGGTCGCGCTGACGCGCTTCGATGACCGTATCCGCGTCGGTGGCACCGCCGAGCTGGCCTCGTTCGATCTTTCCTTGATCGAGAAGCGCCGTGCGACCATCAACATGGTGGTGCGTGATGTATTCCCGGAAGCCGGTGACTATGCGCGGGCGGAATTCTGGGCCGGCCTGCGTCCGATGACGCCGGATTCCACGCCGATCATCGGTGGCACCAAGTACGACAATCTGTGGTTGAACACCGGACACGGCACCCTGGGCTGGACCATGAGCTGCGGCAGTGCGAGTCTGTTGGCGGACCTGGTGGATGGTCGCAAGCCCACCATCGACCCCAACGGTCTCAGTCTTGGTCGCTACGCTGCCTGATGCTCAGAGCAGTGTCTGTGTCTGTGACCTGATACTCAGAGCAGTGTCTGTGACAGTGAGAGTGTCAGTGGCTGCGCCAGGGTCTGCCAGGCAGTGCGTACTGCCGTGTAGTCGTCTTTTTTCGAGTGTCTCTCCGTCAACTGATTGAACAAGGAATTGCGCATGACCAAGCAGATTATCTCTACCAAGTCCGCACCGGCTGCCATCGGCCCGTATTCCCAGGCGGTGCGCACGGGTAATCTGGTGTTCCTGTCCGGCCAGATCCCGCTGGACCCGGCGACCATGGAAGTGGTGGAAGGCGGTTTTGAAGCCCAGGCAGACCAGGTGTTCCGCAATCTCAAGGCGGTGTGTGAAGCTTCCGGTGGCAGCCTGGATCAACTGGTCAAGGTCAATCTGTTCCTGACCGATCTCAGCAACTTCGCCGTGGTCAACACGCTGATGGAGCAGTACTTCAGCCAGCCGTATCCGGCGCGTGCGGCCGTCGGCGTCAAGGAGCTGCCCAAGGGCGTGCTGTTTGAAGCAGAAGGTGTACTGGCACTCTCCTGATCGCTCGTCGATTGTCGGTCTTAACGAGCGGCCGCTCTGAACCAGTGGCCGCTCTGAACGAACGACTGGCGCGATCGATGCCTTGTCTCTCACTCCCCTCGCTGATTCATCAGCGGGGGGAGTGTCGTTTCAGGGGGTCGTGACGCCCTCTAGGCAGCTTGAGCGTGACATTTGGCGCCAGCATGATTAGCGTAAGGCTAAATGAGCCAGCGCCCAGCGCTGACTCTCGGAGCATCGCGGACGAACCCTTCAAGGAGCAACACCATGGCGCAGTCAGACACAGGCACCCGTGAACCCGGCATACGGCTGCGTCAGCTGGAAATGCTGTGGGCGGTGATCGAGTGTGGCTCGATGAAAGGCGGTGCCGCACAACTGGGGATCAGCGTGCCGGTGGTCTCGCGGGGCTTGGCACAACTCGAGCAGACGCTGGGCTATTCGTTGTTTCTGCGCGAGGGTGGCAAGCTGGTGCCGACCCCGGAAGCCGAGCGCCTGACGCCATCACTCGCCCGGATGTTCAGTGCTCAATCCGAGCTCAGGCGACTGGCCTTCGGGCCGGGCAGCGGCAAGCGTCCGCGTCTCGTGCTGGCGGTGACGCCTGGTCTGGAGGCCTTCAGTGCCGGTTGGCTGACACGCATCGCGGCCAGTGAAGCCTTGAGTGAGTGGCTGCCAAGCCTGGAAGTGCTCGAGGTGTCGCAGCATGATCTCGCCATCCGCGAGGGGCGGGTCGCGATGGCGGTGAGCCTGGAAGCGCCGCCGGAGCCCCAGGGCGGCAAGCGTGCCAAGACGGCGGCGGCACGCGCCCGCGAGCTCAAGGCCAGCCTGCGTCAGCGTGCGCGCGAGGAGACGACACTCATCGAAGGCGATGACGACGAGGCAAAGCCTACCGCCAAGGCTGCCATGCCCGAGCTGGGGGATACGCCGGAGTTGCCGTTTGACGTCGAGGATGATGCGCACAATGCCGAAGGGGCCGCTTCCCGCAGCGGGACAGGTGAAGAGGCCAGTGACGAGGCGCAAGCCGAGGCACCGCCCGCGCTGAAGCTGCCCTTGATGCTGCTGTGGCCCTCACGCTGGCCGCTGCTGGACAAGCCGCTGACCCTTGCACGCCTCAATGAACGCCCCTTCGTGGATCTGCCGGAAACCAGCAGTCAGGGGCGCTTGATTCGTGGGCTGCTCAAGCGAGAGCGCGTGACGCCGGCGAGTCTGCTGGAAGTCGCTACGCCGGCCAGCGCCGGGCGTCTGGCGCGCGCGGGCAGTGCCGCCACCATCATTGATGCGCTGTCGGCGCAGCAGGTGCTCGAGGATGCCAGAGGCGACCTGATCGGCCTGCCGCTCTCGATGCGCAGCGAGCGCTATCTGGAGCTCAAGTGGCAGTTGCCGACGGCCGAGGAAGGGGAGTCGCTGCACGCGGTGCAGGCCTTGCTGGTCAGCCTGCTCGAAGAGGAGGTGGCGGCGAGTCTTGCCCGCTTGCCGCTGGCAGACGAGGAAGGCTGATGGCGCAGGCGCCTGGCTGAAGCCTTGCCTCAGAGTAGAGAGCAGACCAGACAGTAAGTCAGACAACCGACCATTAAAAAACCCCGCCGATTGGCGGGGTTTTTCTTGTCTTTCACGACAGCGCTCGTTCGGGCTCAGCTCTTGACGACGGTCGCGATGGCCTTGGCCACGTAGGGCAGGTTCTCGGTGGAGAAGCCGGCCACGTTGGCACGCCCGGAGCGCACCATGTAGATGCCGAACTCGTCACGCAGGCGATCGACCTGTTCCGGCGAAAGGCCGGTGTAGGAGAACATGCCACGCTGTTCGGCGATGAAGGCGAACTGCTCGTCCAGACCATACGGCTTGAGCGCCTCGACGAAGTCACGACGCAGGCCGTTGATGCGCTCACGCATCTCGGTCAGCTCGCTTTTCCACTCGCCACGCAGGGTGTCGTCCTCGAGGATATCGATGACCACCGCACCGCCATGCGCCGGCGGGTTGGAGTAGTTCTCGCGCGCGGTGATCGCGGCCTGGGAGCGCACGTCGAGCATTCTCTCCTCGTCCTTGGCGATCAGGATCAGGCAGCCGGTGCGCTCGCAGTAGATGCCGAAGTTCTTGGAGCAGGAGCTGGTGATGATGGCTTCATCGACATTCTCGGCCAGCAGGCGCACGCCGTAGGCGTCTTCTTCCAGACCGTCACCGAAGCCCTGGTAGGCGAAGTCGATCAGCGGCAGCAGCTTGCGCGCCTGGACGACTTCCAGCACCTGGTCCCACTGCTCGCGGCTCAGATCGAAACCGGTCGGGTTGTGGCAGCAGGCGTGCAGCAGCACCACGTCACCTTCCGGGATGGTCTTGAGCGTCGCCAGCATGCCATCGAAGTCGAGGCGGTTGTTCTCGTCGACGTAGGGGTAGCTGTGGCGCGTCACGCCAGCGGCGTCGAAGATGCCCAGGTGGTTCGGCCAGGTCGGGGTAGACAGCCAGATATCACGGCCCTTGAGGTTGCTGGCGATGAAGTCCGCGGCCAGACGCAGGGCACCGGTACCGCCGGGCGCCTGGGTGGCGCTGGCGCGATTGGCGGCCAGCACCGGCGACTCGGCGCCCAGCACCATCGGTAGCACGACCTTGCCGAAGCGCGGGTCGCCGTGAGAACCGATGTAGGTCTTGGTGGCCTCGTTCTCGACCAGGCGGCTCTCGGCCTGCTTGACCGCACGCATGACCGGCGTATTGCCGTTGGCATCGCGATAGACGCCCACGCCGAGGTCGACCTTCTGCGGGTTGGTGTCCTTGTTGAAGGCTTCGATCAGGCCGAGGATGGCATCCCCGGGTACACGCGCAATCTGCTCGAACATCTTATTTCGCTACCTCGTCGGTTCTGGCGGCCATGATGAAATCGTTCTTGTGCAGACCCTTCATCTGGTGGGACCACCAGGTCACGGTGACCTTGCCCCACTCGGTGAGAAGTGCCGGGTGGTGCCCGACTTCCTCGGCAATCTCGCCTACGCGATTGGTGAATGCCAGTGCCTGCTTGAAATTGCGGAACGTGAAGCACCGTTCCAGTTGCATGATGCCATCGCGATTGAGCAACTGCCACTCGGGAATGGCGGTCTTGAGCGTCTCGATGTCGCTATCGCTGACCTTGGGCGCATCGAAGCTGCAGGCTTCACAGGACTGTCTGGCGAGTTCGGTCATGTCACTATCTCCGGCTTGAGGAAAGAGGGGGCTGGTGAAAAGGCGTACCCCTTGGGGCAAGGGCGTCGGTGCGATCAGCGCCGGTGCGATCAATGTCTGTGCGATCAACGTGGTGCGAAGCGCGGCGTCTTGAGGCCGAGAGCCATCGCCTCGTGGACCAGCGCCATGATGTCGCGACTGGCGAGTTCATGCAGATCGTCCAGTGACTCCAGAACGTAGTAGAGCGGCTGCAGGATGTCGATGCGGTACGGGGTGCGCAGTGCCTCGACGGCATCGAAGGGCAGATGCGCGGGGCGCTCGAGACTCTCCGCAAGCTCACCCAGGGCGTAGCGGGTCTCGCGCGGCGAGGAGATGATGCCACCGCCGTAGAGGCGCAGCGCATGACTGCCATCGGGTTGAGTCTCGCGCAGCATGCCGAATTCCACCGTCATCCAGTAGAGGCGGGCCAGATAGACGCGCTCTTCCTTGCTGGCGGCGAGGCCGAGGCGTCCGTAGGTGGCGGTGAATTCGGCGAAGGCGGGGTGGGTGAGCATCGGGCAGTGGCCGAAGATCTCGTGGAAGATGTCCGGCTCCTGCAGATAGTCGAGTTCTTCCGGGGAGCGGATGAAGGTGGCGACCGGGAAGCGCCGCTCGGCGAGCAGCTCGAAGAAGCGCGTGAAGGGGATCAAGGCCGGCACGCGAGCGGTTCGCCAGCCGGTGGCGGCCTCGAGGACACGATCGATCTCGCCAAGCTGGGGGATGCGGTCCTCCGGCAGGGCAAGGCGCTCGAGCCCTTGCCGATACTCGCGACAGACACGCCCCTCGACCAGCGCCATCTGGCGCGCCATCAGTGTCTGCCAGGTAGAGTTCTCCTGATCGCTGTAATGGATCCTGCCCCGGGCATCCGGCTCATGGGCCACGTAGCGGGTGCCCTTGGCCTTGGTTTGCGAGCCGGGCTGAGCTTTTTGGGATGTCTGTGGCCAATGACGACCCTGCGGTGCGTTCATGCAACCTCCCCAACCAGATGGCGGCGCTGCCGAGCATGCTGCCGTGTTGTCATTATGGCGTACATGCCAGTCCTTGCATGTCGATGACAACGCTAGGCCTTGTCGGGTGGCGTTGACCAGTGGTCAGGCGTGGCTCTGCGCCGCAGATAACGCTGCGTTGGCGCGTGTCTTGTCACATATTTGTGACGCTGGAGCGGTAATCGGGCGCATCCTGTGCCATTCGGGCGTTCGTGCACTGCTGTGTCGCCGTCTTTTGTAAGGAATGCTTTACGACGTTTTTGATAACGCTTACGTTAACGTCACTCAGCTGTCCGTTACTCAGCTGTCCGTCGCTAAGCCGCCCGTCACTCGAGCGACACCGCCAGGCCGGCGACACCATTTCGATGACTATGCCAACAAGAATTCCAACGACAATGCCGAGAACGCCATGCGCCTCAAACTGACCTGTCAGAATCGAATCGGGATTCTGCGCGACATCCTGGCCCCCTTTGCCGATTACGGCCTCAACGTGCTGCGCGGTGAGGTCGGCGGGGAGGCCAACAACTCCATCTATCTGCATGTGCCCAACATGCTGCGCATGCAGCTCTCGACCCTGAAGCCGACCCTCGAGGAGATTCCCGGGGTCTTCAAGGTCAGTCGCGTCAGTCTGATGCCCACCGAGCGACGCCATCTGGAGCTCAATGCACTGCTGTCATCGCTGTCAGACCCGGTGATGTCCATCGACATGGATGGGCGCGTGGTGGCGGCCAATCGCGCGGCGGGCAAGTTGCTCGGGGTGCGCATCGATGAGGTGCCGGGGCTGGCGCTGACGCGTCATGTCCAGGATGTCGACCTGCCGGAACTGATCCGGCGCAACAATGCTCGCGTCAATGGCCTGCGCCTGCGGGTGGGGGAGGAGACCTTCCTCGCCGATATCGCGCCACTGCACACCGAGAATGAGGATGTCGCCTCGCTGGCGGGCGCCGTGGTCACCCTGCATCGTGCAGACCGCCTGGGCTCGCGTATCTATCAGATCCAGCGCACCGAGGTGCGCGGCTTCGAAGCGATATTCCAGGCGAGCCGTCAGCTGTCGGCAGTGGTCAAGGAGGCTCGCCGCATGGCACCGCTGGATGCGCCGCTCTTGATCGAGGGCGAGACCGGCACCGGCAAGGAGCTGCTGGCGCGGGCCTGCCACCTGGCTAGCCCCCGCGGCCAGGCACCCTTCATGGCGCTCAATTGCGCGGGGCTGCCGGAATCGATGGCCGAGACGGAGCTGTTCGGTTATGCCCCTGGCGCCTTCGAGGGCGCGCGCCCGGAGGGCAAGCTGGGCCTGCTGGAGCTGACCAGCGGCGGCACCATCTTCCTGGATGAGGTCGGCGAGATGAGTCCGCGCATGCAGGTCAAGCTGCTGCGCTTTTTGCAGGACGGCGGTTTCCGGCGTGTCGGCAGCGATGAGGAGACCTTCCTCGATGTGCGCGTGATCTGCGCCACCCAACAGGACCTGCCGGCACTGTGCAGCGAAGGGCGCTTCCGCCACGACCTCTTCCATCGCCTCAATGTACTGTGTGTGCAGATCCCGCCGCTCAGGGAATGTCTGGATGGACTCGAGGAGCTGGCGCGGCATTTTCTCGAGCGGGCGGTGCGTCAGATCGGCGCTCGCGTGCGGGATATCTCGCCCGAGGCCATGGCGCGCCTGCAGGGCTATCACTGGCCGGGCAACGTGCGTCAGCTGGAGAACGTGCTGTTCCAGGCCGTCTCGCTGTGCGATGGCGAGGTGATCGAGGCGCAGCATCTGCGCCTGACCGGTGAGGCGCGTGATGAGGGGCTCGACAACATCGACCTGACCGGCAGTCTGGGCGATATCCATGACGAGGTCGAACGGCGCATCCTGGCGCATCTCTACCCCGAGTACCCGTCCAGCCGATTGCTGGCCAAGCGTCTGGGGGTCTCGCATACCACCATCGCCAACAAGCTCAAGCGTCACGGCATCGCGCAGGAATGACCCGCGGCGCAGGTGATGACGGGAGAGAAAAGACAACAGGGCGAGAGCAAAGCAGACGAGCCGCAAAAGAAGAAAGAGGAGAAGGGGAAGAAGACAAGTCAGAAGACAGGCAAGAAGACAGGCAAGAAGACAGAGACGCAGAGGCGCTTAAATGCGTGTTTGAATATCGGAATTGGTGAATTGTTTTGCTCGCTAATAAAGGGTATGATTCTCATATTGTTAGCAAGCTAATATAGGTGGCGTCTGATATCGCCGGCAACAGCCGCCCTGACGCCGCACCAATCAAGGCTCTCGTGGGTCTTCCGCTCAGTACCGATGAGGGGAAGTGTCATGGGAGCCTTCATGTCGAGAGATGATACATGAACGCACATTCTCCGGGGACGGATTCGACACAGGAAATCCCGTTTCACGAGCAGATCAAGCCCTCGCTGGGTGGCCAGGTCGGTCGGGTCCACCGTCTCTGGCGCACCGCCATCACCAGCGCGGTGCGTAGCCTGGACATGACAGAATCGCGCTGGACGGTCATGGTCCATCTGGAAAAGCTCGGCGAGGGCTGTACCCAACAGATGCTGGCCAGCGAGCTGGGCATCGAGATGCCGTCGCTGACACGCACCCTCAACCAGCTCGAGGCTCAGCAGCTGATTGCGCGCGTGCCGCACGAGACCGACAAGCGGGCGCGATGCCTGTGGTTCACCGAGCAAGGCCGCCAGTGCCTGACACAGTTGACGGAGCGCATCGAGCGAGTGCGTGCCGAGCTGTACGTCGGCTTCGATGACGAAGCGCTCAATGCCTTCGCCCGCACTCTGCTCCAGTTCGAAGACAATGCCAGTGCCAGCATCGCGCGCTCCCAGGCTGAATATCAGCGGAGTCGTCAGGGGTGACATCCGATCAGCGCTTTCGGCGCTGGGTGCGGGGAGCCTTGCTGATCGCCGCATTCAGTTTCGTGTATTTCCTGATCGCGGACCTGTGGATGCCGATGACGTCCCAGGCGCGCGTGATGCACCCGGTGGTCAGTGTGGCATCGCGGGTCAGTGGTCGTATCGATGAGGTGCTGGTCCACGACAACCAGCATGTCGAGGCGGGCGATGTGCTGTTTCGTATTGATGCAAAGCCATATCAGCTGGCCGTGCAGCAGGCGGAGTTGGCGCTGGAAGCCGCTATTCAGGCCAATCAACAGCTGGATGCCTCGATTCTGGCGGCCAAGGCGCAGCTCGAGCAGAGCCGTGTCAGCGAGGAAGAGCAGCGGCTGGAGATGGCGCGCGTCACGCGGTTGATCAAGTCGCACAGCATCTCGCGCCAGCAGTACGATCAGACACGTGCCAGCTATCAGGGCGCGCAGGCGACGGTCAGGGCCGATAAGGCCGATCTGGCAGCGCTCAAGGTGCAGCGGGGCCTGACGGGTGACGATAACCTGAGCCTGCGTCAGGCGCGCAATGCGCTGGAGCAGGCGCGTCTCGATCTGGCCTATACCGAGGTGCGCGCCCGCGAGGCCGGGACGGTGTCCAACATGCAGCTGGTGGCCGGTGCCTACGCCAGCACCGGCCAGGCGCGGCTGGCCATCGTGGCCGATCGTGCCGATGTCATTGCCGACTTTCGCGAGAAGTCTCTGTCACGCGTCGCGATCGGCGATCAGGCAAGCATCATCTTCGATGCGCAGCCGGGGCGGGTCTTCGCGGCAACGCTTTCATCGCGGGATTCAGGCGTACAGGCGGGACAGCTCAACGCCGATGGCTATCTGGCCGCCCCCGAGGACAGCGACCGTTGGGTGCGTGATGCCCAGCGCATGCGCGTCCATCTCGTGATGCCGAGGGCTCATGGCCTCTCGCTCAGCCAGCTGCCGACCGGCTCGCGCGCCACCGTACAGCTGTTCCCCGTGGCCGGACCAGCCAGCTGGCTGGCGCATGCCCAGGCGCGTGCGGTCAGCCTGCTGCATTACATCTATTGAGGCGGCGGCATGTTGGCGAATGCATTGCGTGACCGGCTGTCCCGTCTGTGGACACGTGGCGAGACCTTACCGCGCGTCGAGGGTGGTGAGCCACTCCTGAGCGAGAACGATGTCCAGCAGTGCCTGCGGATCGCCTTCGGCGGCACCCTGGGCTTCGTGCTGCTCAAGTGGATGGATTGGACCTACGGCACCTTCTTCGTGGTCAACCCGATTCTGCTGCTGGCCCTGGTGCCGGTACTGAACGCCTCCATCGCGCGGCAGTTTCTGGCCAGCGTCTTTCTCAACAACGCCTTCACCCTCGTCGTGCAGGGGCTGTTCGGTGACAACCCGGCAATCATGTTGCTGCTGGTGCTTGGCATGCAGCTGGTGCTGTTCAACTGCATGAGCCGCGGGCCATTGTTCCTGTTCGGTGCCCTGAGTGTGGTCGGCATGCATGTGCAGCTGAATTTCGCCAGCTACCCGAGCACGGATATCAGTGATCTGGTGTGGTGCAACTTCGTCGGTGGCGGCACCACGCTTTCGATCGTGGCCCTGATGCATTACTGCTTCCCGGACAAGGCGCCGCGCCAGCCGCCGTCACGAAGTGCTGTTGACCACCGCGGTGGCGATGGTGGTCTATGTGATGTTCCAGGTGCTCGATCTGAGCGATTCGCTGTCGGCGCAGATCGCCTCGATCCTGATTCTCTTTCCGATGAACTGGTTCGGTGCCATTCAGGCCAGCATTCGGCGCGCCGCGGGTACGTTGGTGGGCTGCAACGTGGCGGTGGCGATCCAGCTGGTGTTGATGACGCACTATTCGTTGCTGTGGCTGGTAGCGCTGGGGCTCTGGCTGAGCTTGATGCTGTTCGCGCGCCACCATGTTATGGAGCGGGTGGGCTCCGGTGCGGGTCTGGGCGCCATGACCACCATGGCGATCCTGTTTGGCCAGTACATGTCGCCCGACAAGGACCTGATCTACAGCGCGCTCTACCGGACCAGCTCCGTGCTGGTCGCGGTCTGCAGCGCGATGCTGCTGATCTACCTGATGCACGCCCTGCTCAATCGTTTCGCGGCGACGCGTCTGATTCGCCCCGCCTCTTGAGGCAGTCGCCGGTCGAGACTGTCGCCGCACCGAGAGCGGCGGGTCAGCGTGGCGCGTCGTAGCGCCCTGCGGTGCCATGGGTGAACACCACCTGCCACAGCTGCAGCTGGCGGGCGCGGAAGGCGCCTGCGCAGGCGCCGAGATAGTACTCGAACATGCGCTTGTCGCGCGGTGAATAGGTATCGGCCAGCTCATGCCAGTGCTGGTCGAGATTGGCGCGCCACGCCATCAATGTCGGGTCGTAGTCGGCGCCGAAGTTGTGCCAGTCCTCCATCACCAGATGCGCTTCGCTGGCGCGTACCAGCTGGCTGGCGCTGGGCAGCACGCCATTGGGGAAGATATAGCGGTTGACCCAGGGGTCGGCCGAGATATCACTCTGGTTGGAGCCGATGGTATGCAGCACGAAGCGTCCGCCGGAAGTCAGGGTCGCGATAGTCCTTGAGCAGGATCTCCACCGGTAGTCCTGCGCAATGCTCGCGCGCCAGCGCGGCCTGCTCGGCGGAGATGGTGATGCCGACGACCTCCACGCCGTAATGGCGCGCGGCGTAGGCGGCAAGGCTCCCCCAGCCACAGCCGATATCCAGCAGCCGCATGCCGGGCGCCAGCCCCAGCTTGCGACACACCAGATCCAGCTTGGCCTGTTGCGCCTTGCCCAGGTTCTCCGCGCTCACCGGCAGGTCTTTCCAGTAGCCGCAGCTGTAGCACAGGGTGTCATCCAGCATGCGCGTGAAGAGGTCATTGCCGAAGTCATAATGCACCTTGCCGACCACGCCGGCGCGGCGGCGACTCTGCAGATTGATCACTCCGGCCTGCAGTCGATAGGCGATGCGCTCGCTGGTGGTGTGGGCACGACTTCCCAGGCCATGCCGCAGCAGGCGACAGATCATCTCGTCGATCTGCTCGCAGTCCCACCAGCCTTCCATGTAAGCCTCGCCCAGTCCCAGGCTGCCTTGCTTCAGCACCCGCCGGAAGAGGTCCGGATGGCGAACGCGAATGTCCCAGGGATCAGGCCCGTTGAGCCTGACGCCGGAACCTGCCAGCAGATGTTCGACGGTGCGTCGATGACGGGTGTCGGGGAGTGCAACGGGGGCCAGGCGTTGTTCGATACTCATGGAAAAGCCTCCTTGACGGCGCGCGGGCGCAGAGAGTCCTGATGGGTTCGTCATGGCGTATGGCAGTGATCGACAGTCCCCGGGCGATAGGGCTGTCGAACGTCTCGCATGGCTGTGCGCGAGCTTCATGCAGCGATGTTCATGCAGCGAGGTTGCAGGTACAGCGTCCGAGTCGCCACTGGCGTGCCAGCCGGGTGGCTGGTAACAACTTTCTTCACCAGGTGTACGCGGCGATCAGGGGCAGCGCTGGGACAGCTTTCGTCTCAGCATAGTCAAGAGTCGTCTAATGGGGCGGTGCAATTGACTGATTTGTGGGGCAACCGATGGTTGCGGCCTTGGAACTCAAGTGCCGCAGTGTCGGTTTCCCTGGGTCCTCGCCTGGTGTCGGAACGCAAGAAAGCCGCCCCTAGGGGCGGCTTTCTGACGGATGCTGCGCTTTCGCTTTCGCCGTCGTTGCGACTTTCGCTTTCGCGTTCGATCGCGCTGTCAGGTCACGCTACCTGACGGGGAACGCCTCAGCGGCAGCGCACGGTCCAGACGACCTTGTAGCCTTCGCCTTCATGGGTGGCGGCAGCCATTTCGGTATCTTCATTGACGGTGCCGCCTTCCAGCTGGTCATTGCCATCGGCGGCCTTGGCGGTGGCGTCGTGCGGGCCGAAGACGCGCGAATCGAGCACATCGTACTTGTCGCGGTCCTGCTCTTCACATACCTCGAGCGCGCGCTCCTTGACCTGCGCGATGGCATCATCGCGGTCTTCATCGACGGCGCTGACTTCGTAGCGTGTGTCCTGCTTCTCGATCACGCTGGTGTTGCCGCAACCGGCGATGAAGGCGGAGCCGACGAGGGCCAGGGTCATGCAGGAATTGCGCAGGGCGTTGGATGTCAGGGTCATGATCTCTCCTTGAAGTGTCTTTCAAAGCTGTCTTTCAGAACTGTCTTCCAGAGCCGTCGTAAACGGGCTCGGGTCGCAATATCTGTCGTCAAGATGACGCTGACATCAGTACTGGGGGGTATGGGCGCGTGCTTCAAGTGTCGAGATGCATCGACGCTGGCTGTCGCCTGCCGCCAACAGCAGAGGCGCGGGGGCACTGGCGAACGGGCTTGCGGGCAGCCGAAGTGACACTTTGGTCGTGAACTGTCTCATTTAGGCATGTCGATGCCTCATCTGGACAGCCAGCCTGTGACAACTGACCTAGTCTGCATAAGCCCTACCGGTTGGACGCCACCGACCGGGGGCTGGTGGCCGAGGCAGGAAAAGTGACGGGCGGCGCAAGCCAGCTTGTCTGCCTGTCGCCGGCCACGTGCCAAACCCCATGCCAGCCAGGAGCACGTCATGTCAGCCAATGCCAATCGCGGAGTCGTATACCAGGGAGCGGGGAAGGTGAGCGTCGAATCACTGGACTATCCGACCCTGGCGCTGGGAAATCGCAAGTGTGAACACGGGGTCATTCTCAAGGTCGTCTCGACCAATATCTGCGGCAGCGATCAGCACATGGTGCGTGGCCGCACCACGGCGCCGCAGGGCCTGGTACTGGGCCACGAGATCACCGGCCTGGTCGTCGAGGCCGGGCGCGATGTGGAATTCATCAAGGTCGGTGACATCGTCTCGGTCCCCTTCAACATTGCCTGCGGCCGCTGCCGCAACTGCAAGGAAGGCAAGACGGGGATCTGTCTGAACGTCAATCCGGCGCGTCCCGGCGCGGCCTACGGCTATGTCGACATGGGCGGCTGGACTGGCGGTCAGACAGATTACGTCATGGTGCCCTATGCCGACTTCAACCTGCTCAAGTTCCCGGACGCCGACCAGGCGATGGAGAAGATCCGTGACCTGACGCTGCTGTCCGATATCTTCCCCACTGGCTTCCACGGTTGTGTGACCGCGGGTGTCGGGCCGGGCTCCACGGTATATATCGCGGGTGCCGGGCCGGTCGGGCTGGCGGCGGCCGTGTCCGCCCAGCTGCTGGGGGCGGCCTGCGTCATCGTCGGCGACATGATTCCCGAGCGTTTGCAGCAGGCCGAGAGCTTCGGCTGCGAGACCATCGATCTGCGTCAGGAAGGCTCGATGGAAGACAAGGTCGAGGTGATTCTCGGCGAGCGCGAAGTGGATTGCTTCGTCGATTGCGTCGGCTTCGAGGCGCATGGCTGTGGTTGTGACCACGGCCGTGAGCAGCCGGCCACGGTGCTCAACTCGGCGATGGCGCTGACGCGTGCCGGCGGCCAGATCGGTATCCCCGGCCTCTATGTCACCGAAGACCCGGGCGCCGAGGATGAGGCCGCCAAGGTCGGGGCGCTGTCGATGCGCTTCGGGCTGGGCTGGGCCAAGTCCCACTCGCTGCACACGGGCCAGTGCCCGGTGATGAAGTATCACCGCCCGCTGATGCAGGCGATCCTGTTCGGGCGCGTCAATATCGCCGATGCGGTCAATGTGCAGGTCATCAGTCTGGAAGAAGCGCCGCAGGGCTATGCGGACTTCGATGGCGGCGCTGCCAAGAAATTCGTCATCGACCCCCACGCCATGGTGCGCAACGGCCGTGCCGCCTGATGCCATCACGGCCTGAATCCCGCCCGTAGCGGAGTTCTGTCGCCACAGACGACGCTGCCACGCCCTTTGCCGGGGCGTGGCAGCGTCGTCTTTTTTGAAGCGTGCCTGCCAGGCGGATGTTGCAGCCAGGCCCTTGTTGTCGAAGAGGCGCTGCGCTATACCGGTGGGCATATGAGGCCAGCGCGCTGCGCGTGGTGCTCTCCGCTCTGATGTATCTGCACAGGAATGCCCATGTCCGCTTCAGCGTCCACCATCGCCAATACCGCCAGCCTGATGCCGCAGCATGCCGATTTTTCCGACTGGCCCAATAGCCGCGACTGGCTGGCGCATCTGGTCAGCTTCAATACCGTGTCGCGCGAGTCGAATCTGGCGTTGATCCATTGCCTGCGCGACGCCCTGGAAGTGGTCGGTGTCAGTGCCGAGGTCATCCACAATGATGGCGGCGACAAGGCCAATCTGCTGGCGGTGATCGGGCCGGAAGTCGAGGGCGGCGTGGTGCTCTCCGGGCACACCGATGTGGTGCCGGTGGAGGGCCAGGCCTGGGACAGCGATCCCTTCACGCTGCGTGAGGCCGAGGGTCGCCTTCATGGGCGCGGTTCCGCCGACATGAAGGGCTTCATCGCCTGCTGCATGGCGGCGGTGCCGGCGCTGGTGAATGCCCAACGTGCGGGCACGCTGAAAAAGCCGGTGATTCTTGCCTTCTCCTATGACGAGGAGATCGGCTGTCTGGGCGCGCCGCGCATGATCGCACGCCTGCGTGACCGCCTGCCGCGTCCGGCGGCGGTGCTGGTGGGCGAGCCGACCATGATGGCGATCGTCGATGCTCACAAGGGCATTACCGATCTGCGCACCACGGTGACCGGCAAGCCGTCGCATTCCAGCCTGGTCTATCAGGGGGTGAGTGCCATCCATCTGGCGGCGCGCATGGTGACCTTCATCGAGGACCGCATGCAGGCGCGCATCGACTGCGGCCATCTGGACGAGCGCTTCGATGTGCCCCACGCCAGCCTGCACGTCGGGCGTATCGAGGGCGGCACGGCGGTCAACATCACCGCCGGGGAGTGCATCTTCGACTGGGAGCTGCGTCATCTGCCGGGCGAGGATGTCGAGGCGATGCTGGCGGAGATCGATGCCCACGCCGAGCGTCTGGTCGCCCCCTATCGTGAGCGGGCGCCAGAAGTGGCGATTCGTAGCGAACGCACGGTGGAAACGGTGCCGTCGCTGGGGCATGGCGATCGGGATCCGGCCATTCGCCTCTGCCAGCGTCTGCTGGGCGATGAGCGGGCCAGCGAGGCTGTGGCGTACACCACCGAGGCGGGCCAGTTCCAGAGCGAAGGCTGGCCGACGGTGGTCTGCGGGCCAGGCTCCATCGGGGTCGCGCACCAGGCCAATGAGTATATCGAGCTCAGCCAGCTGGCGGCCTGTGATCGCTTCCTGGCCCAGCTGGTGCGTGAGCAACAGGGCGGCTGAGGCTTTGTGTTGAGCCTGATGCACGACTGACACGTGCTCTCACAGCATGCCGGGGCGGGGCGTCTCCTGCTCCGGCATCGGGCGCAATGCCGTGGCACATTCCCGCAGCAGATGGTCGGTGAGCTTGTCCAGCGTGCTGCCACCGTGGCGCCAGTGATGCCAGTAAAGCGGCACATCGAGGGCATGGTTCGGCGCGATATCCACCAGCTCACCACTGGCCAGCAGATGCGCCGCCTGCTGCTCGGGAATCATGCCGTAGCCCATGCCGCTCAAGGCCAGGCGCACGAAACCTTCCGACGACGGGCAGAGATGGTGGGGGAAGGGCTCATCGAAGCCCATGGTCGACAATAGCCGGTGCTGCAGGCGGTCATCACGGCCATAGACGATGGCGGGCATGCTGCGCAGGGTCTCGGCCGGCAGAAGGGGCGGGATGGCGTGGCCTTTTTTCGCGATATGGCGCTGCACGAAGTCCGGGCTGGCCAGCGCCCGATAGCGCATGCTGCCCAGCGGGTGGGAGCGCGCACCCTGCACCGGGCGCGGCGTGGCACAGATGCAGCCCGCGACTTCCCCATCACGCATGCGCCTGAGCGCCACTTCCTGATCCTCCACCAGCATGTCCAGCAACAGGTCACGCTCGCGACAGAAACTGCCGGTGACGGTCGGCCACCAGGTGGCCAGCGAATCGGCATTGATGGCGATGCGCAGCCGCTGCTCGCTCTCGCCGAGGGCGGGAATCTGGTCGAGCAGGTCGTGCTCCAGCAGGCGCACCTGCTGGACATGATTGAGCAGGCGCCGCCCGAGCGGCGTCGGCCCCAGGCGTGGTGTACGCACTAGTACCGGCTGTCCCAGCCGTGCCTCCAGCAACTTGATGCGCTGCGAGACCGCTGACTGCGTCAGCCCCAGTGCTCGCGCCCCGCGTTCAAAGCCCGCCTGATCGATGACGGCCGCCAGTGCCTCCAGCAGTTTATAGTCCAGCATCAGTATTCCTTATGATCCATTCCCTGAATCAATTTCCTTGATGGATTCATCCTAGCGTACTCTGCCTGCCTCAGCACTGACAGCCGTGGCAGGCGTCGTCAGTCACGGCAACGACACGACGAAAGGACAGGCGATATGTGGTGGTCATTCTTCAATGGGGCAGGGGTAGGCGCAGGCTTGATCATCGCCATCGGGGCGCAGAACGCCTTCGTGCTGGGGCAGGGACTCAAGCGCGAGCATCAATGGTGGGTGGCGGGGCTCTGCGCGCTGTGTGATGGCGTGCTGATCATCGCCGGTGTGCTCGGGCTGGGGGCGCTGATGCAGCAGTCGCCGCTGTTGATGAGCATTGCCCGCTGGGGCGGGGTGGCGTTTCTGCTCTGGCAGGCACTCAAGGCGTTGGGGCGCATGCGCACTGGCGGCCAGCTGACGGCGAGCAATGCCCTCAAGGCCAATCTCGGCAAGGTGCTGGCGGCGACCTTGGCCGTCACGCTGCTCAACCCGCAGGTCTATCTGGATACGCTGGTGATGCTGGGCGCGATCGGCGCGCAGCAGCCGTCCCCGCAAAGCTTCATCGTCGGGGCGAGCCTGGCCTCCTTCGGCTGGTTCTTCGGCCTGGTGGCATGTGCCGGTTGGCTGGCGCCACGCCTGACCAGCCCGCGTGCCTGGCAGGTCATCGAGGCCTTCATCGCCACGATTCTGCTGTGGGTGGCCTGGCAGCTGGGCAGCGGTGCCTGGCTCTAGCGGCCAACGCAAGATGGGAAAGAGGCAACAGCAGGCGTGACGCGCCGATAGGTGTAAAGAAAGCATGACGCAGTGTCAGGCGCTGGCGGCAATGGGAATGCCCCGAGGGGGCAGTGTCGAGATGGCCGTCAGCGCCATGGCAGGGTTTCGTTACATGTCTGGCGTGAGAAGAGGCCGGACACGGCACCAATGAGGGCGCAAGGCGCATGGGCAGGGCGGCAGGCAAGGCATAGATTTCCGATAACGGAATCGGGACACGACAGGTGATCATCGCGATCCGTTCGCCTGTCGTGAAGGATGTTGCCCGCCTTTTCTCTACCTTGCCTGCCTTGTCGGCAGCCTGACTCAGGAGCCCCTCATGAACGCACCGGCGCGTATCGAACAGCACAATCCCATCGGCACGGACGGCTTCGAGTTCGTCGAATTCACGGCCCCGGATGCGGCCGGCATCGATGCCTTGCGCAAGTTGTTCAACCAGCTCGGATTTACCGAGACCCGTCGCCATCGCTCCAAGCAGGTGTTCCTGTTCCAACAGCACGGCATCAATGTGGTGCTCAACGCCGAGCCGAACAGCCCGGCGGCGGAATTCGCGGCGATCCACGGACCGAGTGCCTGTGCGATGGCCTGGCGCGTGGCGGATGCCGAGCAGGCGCATCGCTACGCCCTGGCGCACGGTGCGCGCAGCGTCGAGCATCCGGTCGGGCCGGGCGAGGTGGGCATCCCCGCGGTGCAAGGCATCGGCGGTTCGGTGCTGTACTTCGTGGACCATCACCGTGAGCGCTCGATCTACGATACCGACTTCGTCGCCATCGACGGCGCAATCGAGAATGCCAACAGTGTCGGCCTGCATACGCTGGATCACCTGACCCACAATGTCGGGCGTGGCCAGATGGATGTGTGGGCAGACTTCTATGCGCGTATCGCCAACTTCCGCGAGATCCGCTATTTCGATATCGAAGGCAAGATGACTGGGCTCTTCTCGCGCGCGATGACGGCACCGTGCGGCAAGATGCACATTCCCATCAACGAGTCAGCGGATGATGACTCCCAGATCGCGGAATTCATCCGCGAATACCATGGCGAGGGCATCCAGCATCTGGCGATGGCGACGGATGATATCCATGCCACCGTCAAGGCGCTCAAGGCCAATGGCGTCACCTTCCTGACCACGCCGGCCACCTATTATGAGAAGGTCGATGCGCGGGTGCCCAACCATGAAGAGAATGTCGAGGACCTCAAGGCATTGAATCTGCTGGTCGATGGCGCGCCGGGGGAGGGGATTCTGTTGCAGATCTTCACCGAGACGGTGATCGGACCGATCTTCTTCGAGATCATCCAGCGCAAGGGCAACGATGGTTTCGGCGAGGGCAACTTCAAGGCGCTGTTCGAATCCATCGAGGAAGACCAGATCCGCCGCGGCATCATCGGCGCCGAGTGATCCACCCATTCCGGCACGCCCTGATCACCGCGTGATCACGATGGTATCTTCAGCAACACGAAAGCCCCGCCGGTGATAGCCGACGGGGCTTTCGTGTTGCTGAAGTCTTGATTCAGGCAGTCAGGCTCAGGAGGTCGTCGGGACGCGCTGGTGATCGATCACCTGGCGCAGCACGAAGCTTGAATGCACGCCGGTCACACCTTCGATCCGCGTGATCTGCTTGAGCAGCAGGTCGTGATAGTCATCCATGTCCTTGACCACCACCTTGAGCTGGTAATCGGCTTCCTGGCCGGTGATCAGCAGGCATTCCATCACCTGGGGCAGCGAGGCGATGGTGTCCTCGAAGTTGGTGAAGCGCTCCGGGGTGTGGCGGTCCATCGAGATATGCAGCAACGCCATCAGGCTGAGGCCCAGCTTGCGGGCATCTATCTGGGCGCGGTAGCCGGTGATCATGCCGCTTTCTTCCAGCGCACGGACACGGCGCAGGCAAGGCGACGGTGACAGGCCAATGCGCTCCGCGAGTTCCTGATTGCTGATGCGACCCGAGTGCTGAAGCTCGTCAAGAATGCGACGGTCGAAGCGGTCCAGTGTCGGGAGAGGAATATTCTGGCTCATTTTCGCAATCCATTAGCGGTGAAGATGTGAATGGTGAAATAATCTGCTTTTAAGATGGCGATGTCATGTGGTTTTCGCAATCGTCCGCCCTGATATGCGGCATATACTGTAATCACTGCTCAGCGATGAAGACGCCCGTTCGGGTCGTGGCTGTCGCATGACACGACGCACGACACGAACGACAGACCTGAGCAGGATGAGCCACCGGCGCTGGCGACACGCCTCTTGCAACCGGTGAACGCGGAACGCAGTCGGCTTCTGATCGAAGCGAGGCTGCCGAAAGGGCTCTGGTGGTGATCCCACCGTCCTTCTCTTCGCGCTGGTGACCGTGATCCGGTCCCGGAGCTTGCGGCGGGCAGTGACGTTACGCTGCCCCCGACTTGCTTGCTTGCCCTGCTGACGGCAAGCTTTCGGATGCAAGGCCTTCACGCCTTCGTCATCTCACATTTACTCAGGCGCCCCGATTGGGACACTGTTGAGTGCGAAAGGTGCCATCGATCTCCCGTATCGGGCCTCGATTGCCGGTTTTTCGCACCCAGACCGCCAAGGACACGACCATGACTGCTGCATCCACGCCAAGTGCTGCCTTCGACCACACCAAATATCGCCCCGTGACCCCTGTTGCACTGACCGACCGCCAGTGGCCGTCGCGTACCGTGACCCAGGCGCCGCTATGGGCGAGTGTCGACCTGCGTGATGGCAATCAGGCGCTGCTCGAGCCGATGACGGTCGAGCAGAAGAAGCTGATGTGGAAGCTGCTGGTCAAGATCGGCCTCAAGGAGATCGAAGTCGGTTTCCCCTCCGCCAGTCAGCTCGATTTCGACTTCGTGCGCTGGTTGATCGAGGAAGACCAGGTCCCGGAAGGCGTCAGCATCCAGGTGCTGGTGCAGGCGCGTGAGCATCTGATCGCGCGTACCTTCGAATCGCTGGTCGGCGCGCGTGATGCCGTCGTTCACGTCTACAACTCCACCTCCACCGTGCAGCGTGAGCGGGTGTTCGAGATGGACCGTGACGGCATCAAGGCCATCGCCGTCGAGGGTGCACAGCTGGTCAAGGACTACGCCGAGCGCTACCCGGACACCAACTGGGTGTTCCAGTACTCGCCGGAGAGTTTCACCTCTACCGAGATGGATTACGCCGTCGAGGTATGTGAGGCGGTGATGGATGTCTGGCAGCCGACGCCGGAAAAACGCTGCATCCTCAACCTGCCGGCCACGGTGGAAGTGGGCCCGGCCAATCACTTCGCCGACCAGGTCGAGTACTTCATCAAGCACCTGAGCCGTCGTGACTGCGCGATCATCTCGCTGCACACCCACAACGACCGCGGTGGCGCCGCTGCCGCCGCCGAACTTGGCCTGCTGGCCGGCGCTGATCGCATCGAAGGCACCCTGCTGGGCAACGGTGAGCGCACCGGCAATATGGACCTGATCACCCTGGCGATGAACCTCTACAGCCAGGGCATCGATCCGGAGCTGGATCTCTCCAACCCGGACGAGATCATCCAGGTCTACACCGAGTGCACCAATCTGCCGGTTCACCCGCGTCACCCGTGGGTCGGCGAGCTGGTCTACACCGCCTTCTCCGGCAGTCACCAGGACGCCATCCGCAAGTGCCTCAAGAAGCAGCAGCCTGACGAGCCGTGGCAGGTCGCCTATCTGCCCATCGACCCGCAGGACCTGGGCCGCGACTTCCAGGCGGTGATCCGCGTCAACAGTCAGTCCGGCAAGGGTGGCATGGCCTTCCTGCTCGAGCGCGATCATGGCATCAGCCTGCCGCGCTGGATGAGCCTCGAGCTTGCGCCGCACGTGCAGAAGGCCAGCGAGCAGGTCAGTGGTGAGCTGTCCAGCGACCAGATTCGCGCGATTCTCGATGCCAGCTTCAAGCGTGAAGCGCCGCTGAGTCTCAAGGGCTATCGTCTGGATCGTGAAGGGGCCGAGCAGCTCACCGCGACACTGGTCGATGACAAGGGCGAGCAGATTGCGCTGGCCGGCGAAGGCAACGGTGCCATCTCCGCCTTCATGGATGCCTGGCAGCGTCACACCGGTTCCACCGTCAGCGTGGTGGACTACGGTGAGCACGCCCTCGGCGAAGGCAGCGATGCCGTCGCGGTGGCCTTCGTGATGCTCAACCTGGATGGCAAGCGTGTCTGCGGCATGGCCGAGGATGGCGATACCGTGAGCGCATCGCTCAAGGCCGTGCTGTCGGCGGTCAATCGCGGCCTGGAAAGCAGTGCACGCAGCGAAGCGGAACGTGCCGAGGAAGCCGGCCCGGTCGCTGTCTGACGACAACACGCCTCATGCATGACTGATCAGGGGCTTTTTTGCCTCTCTCGAGACCCTCGCTCATCAGAGCGGGGGTCTTTGCGTTTCGCGGCAGGGCAGAAGTTGTCCAGCTGGCGCTCACGCCCGCCGTTGCTGGGCTGACACGGGCAGGCTTGCGTGGAAAATACGTGTCATGCTCGCCAGGCCGCTATAGACTTTTGTCTGATGTTGACGGCTCAGTCAACATCCGGGCTTGCACCGGTGCCCACCCTGCGTATCATCGCTGCACCCGCATAATGATAACGATCTGGTGGCAGACCGGATTCGAGAACACAACAATTCCAAGCGGTGCAAAGGCAAACCCCCTGATTGAAGAGATAATGGATGCGTCCCCATCCCTGCTCTGATCGGGCATCGCCAGTGCACCTCTCGTTCAGGAGGTCCGCTAGAACAACCCACAACTACTCATCGGTATCGCATGATTCAACTTGATGCTATCACCACCCTGTTGCTGGCGGCGCTTGTCCTCGTCGTTGGCCATCTGATCGTCGAGCGCGTGCGCGTGCTGCGCGAATTCAATATCCCCGAGCCTGTGGTCGGCGGCCTCATCGCTACCATCATCGTCACCGGCCTGCGCGGCCTGGGTTACGAGTTCCAGTTCTTCGGCGGTCTCCAGACTCCCTTCATGTTGCTGTTCTTCGGCTCCGTCGGCCTGTCGGCAGACGTGCGCATGATTCGTGCCGGCGGCAGCAAGCTGGTGCTGTTCCTCGCGCTGGTCATCGGTCTGCTCATCCTGCAGAACCTGCTGGGTGTCGGTGTTGCCAGTCTGTTCGGTCTTGATCCGGTACTGGGTCTGCTCGGCGGTTCCATCACCATGTCCGGTGGCCACGGTACCGGCGCGGCATGGGCCAACGTCTTCGCCGACGAATATGGCATCAATGGCGCGATGGAAGTCGCGATGGCCTGTGCCACCTTCGGGCTGGTGTTCGGTTCCCTGATCGGTGGGCCGACGGCGCGTTTCCTGATCAATCGCATGAAGCGTGAAGGGCAGGACATCAACGCCCAGGTCAGCGATTCCGAATATGACGAGACGGAAGTCCAGCATCCGCTGAATACGTCCAATGCCCTGAAGACACTCTTCATGCTGCTGCTCGGGGTCGTCTGTGGCCAGCAGCTGCAGTCACTCACGTCGGGCACCGCCTTCTCGCTGCCGACCTTCGTGTGGGTGCTGTTCAGCTGTATCGTCATCGGCAACGTGGTGCGCGCCTTCGGCGACAAGCACCTCAATACCCACGCCGTGGATGTGCTGGGCAACATCAGCCTGTCCATTTTCCTCGCGCTGGCGCTGATGACGCTCAAGCTCTGGGATCTAGCCAATCTGGCACTGCCGATTCTGGCCATCCTGCTGGCACAGGTCGCGCTGGTGTTCCTCTACACCACCCAGGTCACCTTCCGCCTGATGGGCAAGAACTATGACGCTGCGGTACTGGTCGCGGGTAACTGTGGTTTCGGCATGGGTGCCACGCCGACGGCGATCGCCAACATGCAGGCGGTCACGCAGCACCACGGGCCGTCGCGTCTGGCCTTCATCATCGTGCCGGTGGTGGGGGGGTTCCTGATCGATATCGCCAACTCGCTGATCATCAAGGGCTTCCTCGGCTTCTTCTGAACATCACAGCAGGTGTCATGATGAGAAGTCGCAGAATCTGCCTGGCATGAACGACAACGCCGGACTCCATTGGAGTCCGGCGTTGTCGTTTCGGGGAGGCTGAGGCTTGCAGGTTTCCAGGGCTCAGGCTTCAAGGGCGGTGAGAAGCTCGTCAGGCGCTTGTGCTCTCGCCCTCGTTCTCACCTTCGCTTTCACCTTCGTTCTCTTCCAGGCCCCGCGTCAGCACTTGCCTCTACACCCACAGTGCCACGATCAGGCCATAGGCCAGCAGGGTGACGACCACGGTACCGGCCAGGTTCAGGAAGAAGCCGGCGCGCATCATGGTCTGGATCTTGAGGTGGCCGGTGGCGAACACGATGGCGTTGGGCGGAGTCGCCACCGGCATCATGAAGGCACAGCTGGCCGCGATGGCCGCCGGCACGGTGATCAGCAGCGGATCGATGTCCAGTGACAGCGCCAGTGCTCCCAGCAGCGGCAGGAAGGCAGCTGCCGTCGCGGTATTGGAGGTGACCTCGGTCAGGAAGATGATCACCACGACCACGATGGCGACCAGGCCGATGAGCGGCAGCACGCTGAACATCGATAGCTGGCCGGCGATCCACTCGGCGAGGCCCGAGCTCTTGATCACGCCCGCCAGTGCCAGACCACCCCCGAACAGCAGCAACACGCCCCAGGGCAGGTCACGCGCGTCTTCCCACACCAGCAGGCGGCGGCCGCGTGAGGTGCCGGAGGGAATGGCGAACAGGCCCACGCCGATGGCCATGGCGATGCCGGTGTCCGACAGCCAGGCAAGGCCCATCTGGTTGATCAGCGGACGGAACATCCACAGCAGGGCAGCCACCAGGAAGGCGACGCCGACACGTTTCTCGGCGCTGCTCATGGCGCCCAGTGCCTTGAGCTCACGGCTGATCATCTCGCCGCTGTCTGCCGTCTCGGACTTGAAGGAGAAGGGCGTGCGCGTCAGCCACCACCAGGTGATGGCGCACATGGCGATGGCGACCGGTAGGCCGACGACCATCCACTGGGCGAAGCCGATCTCGATGCCTTGATCGCTGGACAGGTAGCCTGCCAGCAGGGCATTGGGCGGCGTGCCGATCAGGGTCGCGATGCCGCCGAGGCTGGCGGAGTAGGCGATGCCCAGCAGCAGGGCGGCGGCGTAGCGCTTCAGTTCCGGGTCATTACTGTCGCGCTCATCCTGACCACTGGACATCAGGCTGACCACTGACATGCCGATGGGCAGCATCATGATGCTGGTGGCGGTGTTGGACACCCACATGCTGATGAAGCCGGTGGCGATCATGAAGCCGGCGATCTGGCGGCGCGGCGAGTGACCGGCAAGCTTCAGCGTATGCAGGGCCACGCGGCGATGCAGGTCCCAGCGCTGCATGGCGATCCCGAGCAGGAAGCCACCGAGGAACAGGTAGATGGTCGGGTTGGCATAGGCGGCGGTGGTGCTCTTGATGTCGTCGATGCCAAGCGCCGGCACCAGCACGATGGGCAGCAGCGAGGTCACCGGAATCGGCAGGGCCTCGGTGGCCCACCAGGTGGCCATCAGCAGGGCCAGGCCGACGCAGAACCAGGCGCTGTCCGGCATGTCACCCGGCGCCGGTGTCAGCCAGGTCAGCAGCAACAGGAGGGGTCCGAGTATCAGGCCGATGCGCGCCGCGAGTGGCGCTTGTGGCGGCGTAGTGGATTGATCAGCGACGTGATCGGGAGATTGCTCAGGCATGTCGACTCCAGAGAAGCCGGTCGGCGACTGGCTTCCTCATCATGGTGGTCATCGTGTTGTTGGTATGGGTCATGGTAGGTGATGGCGAGTTGTCGTATTGGTGTTATTCATTACATGTCGCGCATGTATCCCCGGTCGGGGTGACGTGCACGGCGTGTCATGTTGCCTGCCTTGTCAGAAAGTCGCTCGCGAGTCGATCAGCCGGGCGCTCAGGCGGCAAGGCGCGGCCATTGTCTCAGCATTGCGGCGCGGCTCAATAGCCTTCATTGCCTGTTTTGAAACTCCGGCAAGTGAAACCTTGACGCCGCGCAAGCGCGGCGCTTGATCCGAGGTGCTCACACCTCGGGCCAGGCCCTGTGTGACGCCATCTTGCACGGGTCAGGTTGCTGTCTGGCGACAGACGCTGTCGTTGGCTGTGGACTTGTGAGCGCAAGGGCTGGAAGGTAGGGTTAGCAGCCATGAACAGGGCCAGCGCAGGACAACTGCGTGGCCCACTGTCGCGTTACTTTCACAAGGAAGATGATTGATGATTCTGGTCACGGGTGGTGCAGGCTACATCGGCTCTCATACGGTATTGGCGCTCATGGAGGCCGGCCATCAGGTGCTGGTGCTGGACAACCTGTCCAATGCCAGTGAAGCCTCTCTTGCGCGTGTGGCGACGCTTGCCGGACGCGAAGTGCCGTTCGTCGAAGGGGATATCCGCAACGGCGCGCTGCTCGACAGCCTGTTCGAGCGTCACGATATCGAGGCCGTGGTCCACTTCGCCGGGCTCAAGGCGGTCGGCGAGAGCGTCGCCAAGCCGCTGGCCTATTACGACAACAACGTCAACGGCACCCTGGTGCTGTGTGACGCCATGGCGCGTGCCGGCGTCAAGCGTATCGTGTTCTCTTCCTCCGCCACCGTGTATGGCGATCCGGCCTCCACGCCTATCCGTGAAGACTTCCCGACTTCCGCGACCAACCCCTATGGCCGCTCCAAGCTGATGGTCGAGGAAGTGCTGCGCGACCTGGCCGTCGCGGATGACAGCTGGCGCATCGCGCTGCTGCGCTACTTCAATCCGGTGGGCGCTCATGAGTCCGGCACCATCGGTGAAGACCCCAACGGCATCCCCAACAACCTGGTGCCGTATATCAGCCAGGTCGCCGTGGGCCGCCTCGAGGAACTGGCCGTGTTCGGTGATGACTACCCGACGCCGGATGGCACCGGGGTGCGCGACTACATCCACGTCGTCGACCTGGCCGATGGCCACCTCAAGGCGCTGGATTACCTGGCCGGTGATGCGCGGGATGGCGTTCATACCTACAACCTGGGCACCGGGACCGGCTACAGCGTGCTGGACATGGTCAAGGCGTTCGAGAAGGCCAGCGGTCGTCCGGTGCCGTATCGCATCGCACCGCGTCGCGCCGGTGATATCGCCGAATGCTGGGCAGAGCCGGACAAGGCCTTCAACGAGCTGAAGTGGAAGGCCGAGCTGGGTCTCGACCGCATGATGGCCGACAGCTGGCGTTGGCAGTCACGCAACCCCAACGGCTATCGCAGTGCCTAAACCTGACACTGCAGGGTCAGTGCGCCGAAGTTGACCGAGCTTGAATTGACCGAGCTTGAGTTTACCGAGCTTGAGTTGACCAAGCTTGAATTGACCGAGCTTGAGTTGACGGCGCTTGTGTGAAGACCTCTCGAAGCGGTCGCGGGCAGCATCCGCGGCCGCTTTTGCGTATGATGACGGCGGGCCGAAGGGCCCGTGTCGACTCCTTCGAATTCTCTGCGAGACCCCCATGACCCAGTCTGATGTCACCCTCGATCTTGAACTGCTGACGGCCATTGAACAGCTTTGCCGTGAAGCGGGGCAGGCGATACTCGCCGTTGCCCGTGGGGGAGAGCTCGGCACGCGTGCCAAGGCGGATGACAGCCCCGTGACGGCGGCGGATATGGCGGCGCATCATGTGCTGGTCGAGGGGCTGGCCCGCCTGACGCCGCAGATTCCGGTGCTCTCGGAGGAGAGCGACAAGGCCGATATCGCGGCGCGGCGTGACTGGCAGACCTTCTGGCTGGTCGACCCGCTGGATGGCACGCGTGAATTCGTCACCGGCAGCGGTGAATACACCGTCAACGTGGCACTGATCCAGGGTTCGCGCAGCGTGCTGGGCGTGGTGGATGCGCCGGTGCTGGAGACGACCTGGAGCGGGCTCGCCGGTGTGGGGGCCTTCCGGGAAGACGCCACCGGGCGTGTCGCGATCACGGTCAGCCCGGAGCCTGAGGTATTGAGAGTCGTGGCCAGCAAGTCGCATCTCGATGCGCGCACGGCGGCGCTGATCGAGCGACTGACACCGGTGGAGAACGTCAGCTGTGGCAGCTCGCTCAAGTTCTGTCGCATCGCGGAAGGCAATGCGGATCTCTATCCGCGCTACGCGCCGACCAGCGAGTGGGACACCGCGGCGGCCCAGGCCGTGTTGGAAGCGGCCGGCGGCCAGGTCTTCGATGCCGAGTCATTGCCCGCACAGCCGCGTCGTCTGGACTACAACGCCCGCGATACGCTGGTGAATCCCTTCTTCATCGCCTGTGGCCAAGCGGATGGTCGCTGGCGCCAGGCGCTGGACGTCTGAGGGTGGCCGGGGCTCGACGGCTCGTGCATCTGCTGGCTCGCGTAAGGGCTGAAGCGTTCATGCCGTTGCGGGGACGTTCATGAAGGGCCTGCTGCAGCGCCTCGTCCGTCGCCTGTTTGCGCGCAGCGATCAGGCGAGCAAGCGGGCCGGGGTGATCTCCGCCATCACGCTGGCCCTGCTGGCGAGTCTGGTGCCGTTGATCTATCACGGCCTGCTCGAGGGCGGCCTGATCCTGCTCGGCAATCTGTTGCTGTGGCCGTGTCTGCTGGCGGCGCTGCATCGTCCGCGCTGGCGTTGGCCGGCGCTGGGGCTGATGGCGGCGCTGGGCGTCAATCTCTCCGCAAGCGTGGTCAGCGCCGTCTATTACGATTCCCGCTATGGGCTGGCCTTTGCGCTCAGCTCGCTGGATACCAGCCGCAGCGAATCGATGGCGATGCTGTTCAAGTTTCCGCTGGCCCTGATCGTTCCGCTGGGGTTCTTCCTGCTGGCGCTGTCACTGGGCAATCGCTTCGGAGCGGGGCTGGCTCGCGCCCGGCTGGGCGGGCGCAGCGGAATCGCCTTCGTGCTCTGGATGCTGATGCTGCTGGCCGGCAGCTGGCAGTGGGGGCGGGCCAGCGTGCCGTTGGCCATCACGACGCTGTCGGTCTCGCCGGGCTGGAACCTGGCCACCACCTCGCATGCCTGGTGGGAGAAGGAGCGCTACAAGGCGCTGATGGCGGATGACTATGATTTCGGTGGCGTCTCGCGCAGCCCCGAGGTGTCGGATGACGCCGTCTTCGTCCTGATCATCGGCGAATCCCAGCGCCGCGATCAGCTGTCGCTGTATGGCTATTCCCGCGCCACGACGCCGAATCTCGATGCGCGTCGCGACGAGTTGGTGGTCTTCGATCAGGCCATCGCGCCGGCGCCGCAGACCGTGCTGGCGGTACCGATGCTGGCCAGCCTGACCGACCCGCGGACCTTCTCGCCGCGCTACCTGGACGCCAATCTGATCTCGCTGGCCAATCAGGCCGGCTATCATACCGAGTGGCTGTCGCGCCAGGGGCTTGATATCACTTCCGAGCGCACCTGGATCACCGCCATCGCCCAGCGTGCCGATGTCGCTCGCACCATCATGACCGACTATGACGATGGCTTGCTGGATGCACTGGATGAGGCGCTGGCGCGCGAGGTCGAGGGGCCGCGGCTGATCGTGCTGCATCTCTACGGCAGTCACCCGCCGGCCAGCCTGCAGTACCCGGATTCACTGCGCTATTTCCTGACCCCGGACAGCCGCTCGCCGCTGACCGATGCCTACGATGACAGCATCCGCTTCACGGATCAGGTGATCGAGGGTGTCTTCCAGCGCCTCGAAGGACGACCCGCTGGCGTGCTCTATCTATCGGACCACGGCCTCGAGCATGACCCGCTCAGTGACGCCTATGTGCATGGCGGTGACCGCCCCAGTCAGGCGCCGTACCGCATTCCGCTGTGGCTGTGGCAGACGGGGCAGGCGCCCAATCCCGCGCGCGAGCTGACGCGCCTGCGCTCGCACGCCGATGAGCCTTTCGCCAGTTTTGACCTGCCCTATCTGGCCAGCGACTGGCTGGGCATCCGTTTCTCCGGTGACAAGCCGTGCCTGTCGCCCTGGGCGGTCTGCTATCAGCCGCGTGAGCGTCATCCGGTGCTGGACCAGCTGGGACGATTGAACTTCTATGAAGCCCTGCCGTCGGACTTTCTTTCCCGACCTCTCGCGCCGGGTGCCGAAGAGCTCGAGGAAGCGGTCGAGGCGACCACCGAGCTGCTGGAGCGTCCGGAGTTCATGTCCGGGCAGGGCGCGAAACGCGACGGGCAAGCCCCACAACCGGATTCCCGCGTGACGCCGTCAGAGGATTCATCGGCGTTCACCTTGTCACCTGCTTCATTACCTTCAGAAACCCTCAAGGACTGACATGAAAATCACTGTCTTCGGAACAGGCTACGTAGGCCTGGTGACTGGCACCTGTCTGGCCGATGTCGGCCATGACGTGATCTGCATGGACGTTGATGCGGCCAAGATCGATGGCCTCAAGCAAGGCGAGATCCCCATCTTCGAGCCGGGGCTGGAGAGCATGGTGCTGCGCAATGTCGAGGCCGGCCGTCTCAACTTCACCACTGACGCGCGTGAAGCCGTCGAGCATGGCGTGCTGCAGTTCATCGCCGTGGGCACACCGCCGGACGAAGACGGCAGCGCCGATCTCAAGTACGTGCTTGCGGTGGCCGGCACCATCGGCGAGCACATGAATGACTACAAGGTCATCATCGACAAGTCCACCGTGCCGGTGGGCACGGCGGATCGTGTCACGGCGCGAGTCGCCGAAGTGCTTGCCGAGCGCGGCGAACGTGTCGACTTCGATGTCTGCTCCAACCCGGAATTTCTCAAGGAAGGCGCGGCGCTGGAGGACTTCACGCGTGGCGCGCGCATCGTGGTCGGCACCGATTCCGAGAAGGTGCGTGAGCGCATGCGCGAATGCTACGCGCCTTACAACCGCAACCATGAAAAGCTGATGTTCATGGACGTGCGCGCCGCCGAGCTGACCAAGTACGCCGCCAACGCCATGCTGGCGACCAAGATCAGCTTCATGAACGAGATCTCCAATCTGGCCGAGCGCCTGGGCGCGGACATCGAGGAAGTGCGTCGCGGCATCGGCAGTGATCCGCGTATCGGTTACCACTTCATCTATCCGGGCTGTGGTTATGGTGGCTCCTGCTTCCCGAAGGACGTCCAGGCGCTGGCACGTACTGCCAGCCAGATCGGCTATGAAGCCGAGTTGCTGACCGCCGTGGAATCCGTCAACAAGCGCCAGAAGGTCACCCTGTTCGACAAGCTGTCGCGGGCCTTCGATGGCGACCTCAAGGGCAAGACCATCGCCGTCTGGGGGCTGGCCTTCAAGCCCAACACCGATGACATGCGCGATGCGCCGAGTCGCACGCTGATGGAAGCGCTGTGGGCCGCTGGTGCGACCGTGCAGGCCTATGACCCGGAAGCGATGAAGGAATGCCGCCGCATCTACGGCGAGCGTGATGAGCTGGTGCTGGTCGCGGACCGTCAGCAGGCGGTCAAGGGCGCCGATGCGCTGGTGGTGTGCACCGAGTGGAAGGAATTCCGCACCTTGGATGGCGAGTGGCTTAAATCCCAGCTTGGCTTCCCGGTGGTGGTCGATGGCCGCAACCTGTTCGAGCCTGCCGCCATGAAGGCCGCCGGCCTGATGTACTACGCGGTCGGCCGCGGTGACTCCATGCGCCGTGTGCAGGAGGCGTCGTGAGCACTGGTGCAGGCAAGCTGGCCGCGATCGCCATTCGTCAGGTCGAGAAGAACACCGGTGCCAGCCGCAATGCCTTCGAGCAGGCGGATGCGTTGCGCGCGCTGGGCTATCGCGTGGTGATTCTCGCCGAGCGCGGCAAGCCTGAACTGGCTCGCGCCCACGGCGCGGAGCTGGTGCGCCTGTGGCGCTGGCCCTTCAAGGGGGCGTATCGACGTTTCTGGTTCAATCGCCGTGTTCAGGCCTGGGCCAGCCGTCATGCGCCCGACCTGCTGATCAGCCATGGTGACTGCGAAAGCCCGGATACCGTCTATCTGCACAATTGCGTGCACCTTGCCTCGCAGTGCATCCATGGCCGTGAGCTGCCTCGCGACCACGAAGTGGCGGCGATTCATGATCACGTGCTCAAGGGTGGCAAGTTCCGTCAGGTTGCGGTCAATTCGCGCATGATGGGCGAGGACCTGATGGCGCGCTACGGTATCGCGCCTGAGCGGATCGAGATCAGCTACCCGGGCTATGACCCGGTGCAATTCACGGTCGAGCGCGCGCGCGCAGGGCGCACCGCCCAGCGTGAGGCATTGGGCGTGGCTGAGGATGAGCTGCTGGTCGGTCTGGTGTCGTCCGGCAACTTCACCAAGCGCAACGTGGCCGGGTTCGTGGCGATGGCAGCGCTGATGGAGCAGGCCTCACCGGGCCGCTATCGCTTCCTGGTGGTAGGCAAGGATGATGCCGCGCCTTACCAGCAGCAGGCCAGGGAGGCGGGCATCGCCGAGCGCATGATCTGGCGCTCGACCATCCCGGAAGTCGAGACGCTCTATGGTGCGCTGGACCTGTTCGTGATGCCGGCCCATATCGAGGAGTTCGGGCGTGTCGCGCTGGAGGCGATGGCCTGTGGTGCGCCGGTGCTGCTCAATGCGCGGGTTGGCTCGGCTGAGCTGCTCGATGACCACCCTGAGCTGGTCATGGCGGCAGAGTCCACGCCACAGCAGTGGGCCGAGCGCTGCACCCATCTGCTCGAGAGCGACACGCAGGCGCTGAGCGCTGCGCTGGCCAGTCTGGCACGCAATTACTCGCATCAGGCGCAGAATCTCAAGCTCAAGGCCAGCTTCGAGGCCTTGATGGCGGGGCGGTGAAGATCTGCGCTGACAGATTGATCGCTCGCGTGCCGGACGAAGCATGAGTGCGACAGAGAAAAGCGTGCAAGAGTGAATGACGCGACTGGCCCCGTATCCCTGATGCGGGGCCTTTTGTTGACGCAAGGGGTGGGCGAGGGCGGGCTGCGTGGTCATCGGTCGCAGTGCCCCGCCTTGGGTGTCGCGTGTGCAGTCCCTATACTCATGGCTTGTTTACCGCAGGAGAAAGGCATGTCCCTGACTATCAGCATCATTCTGGCCGTCATCGCGATCATCATCATCGCGGGATTGGCGTTCTATGCCCTCAAGCTGCGCCGCGAGGTCAAGGTGCGTGAGGCGCGTCGTGAGCAAGAGCTCATCCAGGCGCGCGCCAACTGTCTGGAAAGCCTCGAAGCCATCGCACGCGCCATGCAGGCCGGGCAGGTCGACATGGTGGAAGGCGGTCTGCGCTGCAAGGTGTTGATCGAGATTCTCGATACCAGTTTGGCCGAAGATGACGTGCTCTCGGTCTTCGGTGTACTGCATGGGCGGGTATCACACCTGCACACCCATTCGGCGCGCAAGGAGCTGTCGCCGCGTGAACGCCTTGCCGAAGACAAGGAGCGCATCGCCGTCGAGGAAGCGCTGGCGGAGCCGCTGCAGCTGGCGGCGAGTCGCGTGCTGAGCAACATGGAGTTCTGGCATCAGCATTACCTGGGGCGCAAGCGTCCCGCTTCGCCAGCAGATCTGGGGCAGGCCGTCTGATGAGTCTTCACGAGGCAGGCATGAACACGACACTTTCCTTGCTGGGCACGCCGCTGGCCGAGCTGCGTCACGCGCTGCACCGCTCACCGGAACTCTCCGGACAGGAAGCCGCCACGGCGGCCTGCATCGCCGGCTGGATGCAGGAGGCCGGCGCCGAGGTGGTCAGCGGGCTGGGTGGGCATGGTCTGGCCGCCATCTTCCGCGGTACTGAGCCAGGCCCGCGCGTCATGCTGCGCTGTGAGCTGGATGCGCTGCCCATCGATGAGGCGCCACGCGGCGACTGGTCCTCCTGTCACCCGCATGTCGGGCACCTGTGTGGCCATGACGGCCACATGAGCTGGATGCTGGGCGTGGCGCAGCGCCTGGCGGCGTCTCCGGTCGCCAGGGGCGAGGTGGTGTTGCTGTTCCAGCCCGCCGAGGAAACCGGCGAAGGCGCGCGCGCCGTCGTGCGCAGCAAGGCCTTTGCCGCGCTCAAGCCGGACTATCTCTATTCGTGCCACAACTTGCCGGGGCGCCCCCTCGGGGAAGTCAGCGTGCGCGACCATGCCTTCACCTGTGCCTCACGCGGCATGATCGTGCGGCTTTCCGGGCTCTGTGCACATGCGGCCCACCCGGAAAATGGTCGCAGCCCGGCGATGGCCATGTGTCGCATCATGCAAGGCCTGTCGCGTCTGCCGTTGCAATTTGCCGATGAGACCGGACTTGCGATGGTGACCCTGATTCATGCGCGCCTGGGCGAGGTCGCGTTCGGCACCTCACCGGGCGACGCCGAGGTGATGGTCACCCTGCGCACCGAGAGCGATGACATGATGAAGGCGCTGGCCGAAGCGGCGGTCTCACTGGCACGCAGCGAGGCGGAAGAAGACCGTCTGGGCATCGATGTGGACTGGTGTGACACCTTCGATGCGACCTGGAATTCGCCTGAGGCGAACGACATGATTCGCCGCGTGGCGCGACAGCAAGGGCTTGATTGCGTGGAACTTTCTCAGGCACATCGCTGGTCCGAGGACTTTGGCGTGTTGGCACGTGACTGCCATGCCGCCATGTTCACATTTGGCGCAGGTGAGGAAATGCCGGGGCTTCACCACCCCGATTACGATTTTCCTGATACGCTGTTGGCGCCCGGCGTCGAGATTTTCGAGGGGCTGGTGCGCCAGCACCTTGGAAGAGAGTAAAACAGCGGTTTTACAGCGTCGCCATTCTGATACAGTTAGTGTCAAAGTTTTTCGACGTTGCAAAAAACACTGTTTTCCTTCACCGTATGCCTGAGGATCGGTACCGTTTTCAAGGGAAACAGACCCGATCAGAGCTGGAAGGACGCACCTGCATGTGCTTTCTTCTTAAAGGAAGATTTGAATAAAATTCCTTTCATCGTAACGAGTTCGGCTCTTATACTGAGTCGATACGTAACACCCTCGTTACATATTGCGCTGTGTTAAGAAGGAGTCTTACATGAAAAGATCTACGACTGGCCTGGTTCTGGGTTCTGCATTGGTTGTTGGCCTGTCTGGCTGCGCAAGCTCTGCTTCCCAGTCTTCATCTGCTGAGAAGCCCTGGTACAGCCAGCCGTTCGTCTGCGGTCTGGCCGGTGGCCTGATCGGTGGCGGGATTGGTTACGGCGTCTCTGGCGACAGCGACGAAGACACCGGCGCTTCTCTGGGTGCTGTCGGCGGCGCGACCGCTGGCGCACTGCTGTGTGCTGACGATGCTCCGAAGTCCATGGACGACGATGGCGACGGCGTGCCGAACGACCGTGACGAATGCCCGGGGACTCCGGCAGGCGTCGCTGTTGATGCGAAAGGCTGCCCGCTGGACACCGACGGTGACGGCGTTGCTGACTACAAGGACCAGTGCCCGGGTACTCCGGCCGGCGTCACTGTTGACGCGAAAGGCTGCCCGCTCGATTCCGACGGTGACGGCGTGCCGGACTACCAGGACCAGTGCCCGAACACCCCGGCCGGCGCCAAGGTCAATGCACTGGGCTGTGTCGCTGACCTCGTCCTGCGTGACGTGAACTTCGAGTTCGACTCCGCCAAGCTGACTGCCAACGCTGAGAAAGTGCTGAACGGTGTGGCGGCCAAGCTGGTCTCCAACGAGAACGTCCGCGTTCGCGTCGAAGGTCACACTGACTCCGTGGGTTCTGACTCCTACAACAAGCAGCTGTCCCAGAAGCGTGCTGACTCCGTGAAGGCCTACCTGGCTTCCGAAGGTGTTGGCGCCAACCGTATCCAGACTGTGGGTTACGGTGAAGAGCAGCCGGTCGCCAGCAACGATACCGCTGCAGGCCGTGCCGAAAACCGTCGTGTCGAGCTTGCTGAAGTCAAGTAAGCCGAACGCGGTAAGCTGAATCAGACGGGGCGCCTCAGGGCGCCCCGTCTGCGTTCGTGTCGTGCATGGTCTTCAGTGGCTCAAGCGTATCTTTACGACTTTTGAACGGGCTGCTAAGGTCTTGCCTCGCTCATGTTCCCGCGTTATGTGTCCACACCCTGACTGGTCGCTCGATCATCATGGGGCAGTGGGCGGCGCCCCAGGCATTGTAGGCCGGGGTCAGTAGCGTGAGGGGCGTGATCGTCATTGCCCCCATTTCGAGCCGACGCCCCGTGTTCGGCCAAATTCGCTTCACGTGACCCTTGGTAAGGGCCACCACTGAACGCAAGGAATTCTTCATGCCTATCGTTACTCTGCCTGACGGCAGCCAGCGTACCTTCGATACCCCGATTTCCGTGATGCAGCTGGCCGAGTCCATCGGTCCCGGTCTTGCCAAGGCCTGTGTGGCCGGCAAGATCAATGGCGTCGAGGTCGATGCCGCTGACATGATCACCGAAGACGCCAACGTCGCCATTCTCACGGCGCGTGATGCGGAAGGCCTGGACGTGATTCGTCACTCCTGCGCGCATCTGATCGGTCATGCCGTCAAGCAGCTCTACCCGGAGGCCAAGATGGCCATCGGCCCGGTCATCGATGACGGTTTCTATTACGACATCGACTTTGGCCGCTCGGTCACCCCGGAAGATCTCGAGACCATCGAGAAGCGCATGAAGCAGCTGATCGACAGCGAGTACGATGTGGTGCGTGAGTATGTCTCGCGTGACCAGGCCATGGCCGCTTTCGAGAAGCGCGATGAGCCGTACAAGCAGGAGATCATCGAGGGCATCGGCGAAGGCGACACCATCCGCCTTTACCATCACGAAGAATACACCGACATGTGCCGCGGCCCGCACGTGCCGAATACCCGTCACCTCAAGCACTTCCAGCTGCTCAAGCTGGCCGGTGCCTACTGGCGTGGTGATTCCACCAAGCCGATGCTGACTCGCATCTATGGCACCGCCTGGCCGGACAAGAAGCAGCTCAAGGCCTACCTCAAGCGTCTCGAGGAAGCCGAGAAGCGCGATCACCGCAAGCTGGCCAAGAAGCTGGACCTCTTCCATATGCAGGAAGAAGCGCCGGGCATGGTGTTCTGGCACCCGAATGGCTGGACCATGTATCAGGTGCTCGAGCAGTACATGCGTCGTATCCAGCGTGCCAATGGCTACCAGGAGATCAAGACGCCGCAGGTGGTCGATCTTTCGCTGTGGAAGAAGTCCGGGCACTGGGGGCATTACAACGAGCTGATGTTCACCACCGAGTCCGAGAAGCGTGAGTACGCGGTCAAGCCGATGAACTGCCCGTGTCACGTCCAGGTCTTCAATCAGGGCCTTAAGAGCTACCGTGACCTGCCGTTGCGTCTGGCCGAGTTCGGCTCCTGCCATCGCAACGAGCCGTCCGGCTCTCTGCATGGCCTGATGCGTGTGCGTGGCTTCACCCAGGATGACGCCCACATCTTCTGTACCGAGAATCAGGTCGAGTCCGAGGCCGAGGACTTCATCCGTCTGACGCTGGAAGTCTACCGTCAGTTCGGTTTCGAAGACGTCGAACTGAAGCTCTCCACCCGTCCGGAATCCTTCATCGGTGAGCCGGAAGCGTGGGACAAGGCCGAAGCCGGCCTGCAGGCAGCACTGGATGCGACTGGCCTGCCGTGGGAGCTGCAGCCGGGTGAGGGTGCCTTCTATGGACCAAAGATTGAATTCTCTCTGCGAGATTGTCTGAATCGTGTCTGGCAGTGTGGTACTCTACAGCTCGACTTCAATCTGCCTGAGCGTCTCAGTGCCCAGTTTGTCGATGAAAGTGGAGAGCGTCGCATGCCGGTCATGTTGCACCGCGCGATTCTCGGCTCCTTCGAGCGCTTCCTCGGCATCCTGATCGAGCACCACGCAGGCGCGATGCCATTCTGGCTCGCCCCGGAGCAGGTTGTCGTAATGAATATCACGGATTCCCAGGCAGAATATGCCAAGGATCTGGTCTCCCGCCTCGAGAAACATGACATCCGTGTCAAAGCAGACTTGAGGAACGAGAAGATCGGCTTTAAAATCCGTGAGCATACTCTGCAGAAGGTTCCTTACCTCATCGTCGTTGGCGACAAGGAAGTGGAAGCTGATGCAGTAGCTGTCAGAACCCGTTCCGGTGAAGACCTCGGCACCATGAAAGTTTCAGAATTCATGGAACGCCTGAAGGAAGAACAGGTCTGACAGTAACGAATTTCAGCCAAACGGAGACGCAACGATCAAGCGGAATAATCAGCGCGGACGCCCCCAGGAAAAGCGGGCTCCCATCAATGACCGTATTCGTGCGGACGAAGTCCGCCTCATCGACGCAGATGGCGAGCAGGTTGGCGTAGTGTCAACCAAAGATGCGCTTGTCAAGGCCGAAGAGGCAGGGCTCGACCTCGTCCAGATTTCCAATGCCGACCCCATCGTCTGCAAGATCATGGATTACGGCAAGTTTCTTTTCGACGAGAAGAAACAGAAGAATCTGCAGAAGAAGAAGCAGAAACAGATCCAGGTCAAGGAAGTCAAATTCCGTCCTGGTACCGATGAAGGCGATTATCAGGTCAAGCTACGCAACCTGACTCGCTTCATCGAAGGCGGAGACAAGGGTAAGGTAACCTTGCGCTTCCGTGGTCGCGAAATGGCGCACCAGGACATCGGCCGCAAGCTGATGGAACGGATCGCCGGCGACCTCTCGGAGCTCGTGACCGTCGAGTCCTTCCCGAAAATGGAAGGCCGTCAGATGATCATGATTCTCGCGCCGAAAAAGAAGTGATCCATAGGCAGTAAAACGGACACATCAGGGTCACGCCTGCGGGCGTGGCTCTTTTTGTCGGCCCTGGATTTTCTCAAGAAACCGAGCGGAGTTAATACTCATGCCGAAGATCAAGACTAACCGCGGCGCTGCCAAGCGCTTCAAGAAGACTGCCAACGGCTTCAAGCACAAGCAGTCCTTCCGTAGCCACATCCTGACCAAGAAGTCGACCAAGCGTAAGCGTCAGCTGCGTGGCATGAAGCAGGTTCACGCTGCAGACAAGGCGCTGATCCAGCGCATGCTGCCGAACCTGTAAGCCGTCCTTACCTCGGTCCAACTTTCTTAATATCAGGAGTACGCTATGTCCCGCGTCAAGCGTGGCGTCGTCGCACGTCGCCGTCACAAGAAGATCATGAAGCAGGCCAAGGGTTACTACGGAGCGCGTTCACGCGTCTTCCGCGTAGCCAAGCAGGCTGTCATCAAGGCCGGCCAGTACGCTTACCGTGACCGTCGTGTCCGCAAGCGTCAGTTCCGTGCCCTGTGGATCGCGCGTATCAACGCTGCGGCCCGCATCAATGGCATGTCCTACAGCCGCTTCATCGCTGGTCTGAAGAAGGCCAATATCGAGATCGACCGCAAGGTCCTCGCCGATATCGCGGTTCACGAAAAAGCTGCCTTTGCTGCCATCGTCGAGAAGGCCAAGGCTGCTCAGTAAGTGACCGGATCAGATGTCGCCCAGTCCCGGCGAGCCGCTCATGTGGCGAACCGGGCCGTGACTGTCGAATGCTTGCATTGGACAACTCAGGCGGTATCGAGATGACGTGTTACGTCACAGGGGAAGAGCAGCCGCTCTTCCCCTGTTTTTGTTTGGCCTGCCGTCAGAGAACCGGCGGTGGGTCAGCAGCGACATGAACGGGATTGGCCGCGTTGTGGGCCGGTCTCTGGCAAGGGCGCGATCGTCTGCGTGACTCACCGCAGGCGGAGCGCTCTCCCTGCCGACCTTCGGGTCGGCGCGACTTCCATTGGTGGCGGACATTGCCGCGCCAGTGACTCAAGCGATCGGAGCTGAACGGATGGAACATCTTTCCACCCTGGTGGACGAAGCACGCACCGCGATCCAGGCGGCCGAAGACGTCCAGACCCTCGACGAGGTACGGGTACGTTTTCTCGGCAAGAAGGGCGAGATCACCGCACTGCTCAAGGGCCTCGGCAAGCTGTCCCCCGAAGAGCGTCCCAAGGCCGGTGAGACCATCAACGAAGCCAAGCAGCTGCTGAGTGGCGAGTTGGATGCACGTCGCAATATGCTGGAAACGGCGGCGCTCAATGCGCGTCTTGCCGCCGAGCGCGTCGATGTGACCCTGCCGGGCCGTGGTGAGCCGGTAGGCGGCCTGCACCCGGTCACCCGCACGCTTGAGCGTATCGAAAGCTTCTTCTCGCACATCGGCTACGGTGTCGCTGAAGGGCCGGAAATCGAAGATGACCATCACAACTTCGAAGCGCTGAACATCCCGTCGCATCACCCGGCGCGCGCGATGCATGACACCTTCTATTTCGATGCCACGCGTCTTCTGCGCACTCACACCTCACCGGTGCAGGTACGCAGCATGAAGGCCAGTGAGCCGCCGCTGCGCATCGTCTGCCCGGGCCGCGTCTATCGCTGCGACTCCGATCTGACCCATACCCCGATGTTCCATCAGGTCGAGGGTCTGCTGGTCGACGAGAATGTCAGCTTCGCCGACCTCAAGGGCACCGTCGAAGAATTCCTGCATGCCTTCTTCGAGCGTGATGACCTGGAAGTCCGCTTCCGTCCGTCCTACTTCCCGTTCACCGAACCGTCCGCTGAAGTCGATATCCAGTGCGTGATGTGTGCCGGTGACGGCTGTCGTGTCTGCTCCCACACCGGCTGGCTCGAGGTGATGGGGTGCGGCATGGTGCATCCGGAAGTCTTCCGTCACTCCGGTATCGATAGCGAGCGCTTCCGCGGCTTCGCCTTCGGCATGGGCGTGGAGCGTCTGGCGATGCTGCGTTACGGCGTCAACGACCTGCGGTTGTTCTTCGAGAACGACCTGCGTTTCCTTCGCCAGTTCAGCTAGGCACTCATTCACGTATCGCGCCTTGAGGGCGTGAACTTACGGAACAGGACAGCAAGATGAAATTTTCCGAACAGTGGCTGCGTGAGTGGGTGTCGCCGGAACTGAACACCCAGCAGCTTGCCGATCAGGTCACCATGGCCGGTCTGGAAGTCGATGGTATCGAACCGGTCGCCGGTGAGTTCACCGGTGTAGTCGTGGCCGAGGTCAAGGACAAGCAACCGCACCCGGAGGCTGATCGCCTCAATGTCTGCCAGGTGGATGATGGCAGCGGTGCGCTGGTGCAGGTCGTCTGTGGCGCGCCGAATGTCGCCGCTGGCCAGAAGGTGCTCTTCGCTCAGGTCGGCGCCAAGCTGCCGGGCGACTTCAAGATTCGCAAGGCCAAGCTGCGCGGTGTCGAATCCCGCGGCATGATCTGTGGTGCCTCCGAGCTGGGCCTGGAAGCCGAGGCCTCCGACGGCATCATGGTGCTGGCCGCGGATGCGCCGGTGGGCCGTGATGCACGTGACTTCCTGAATCTTGACGACAACGCCATCGAGGTCGATCTGACCCCGAACCGCGGCGACTGCCTGAGCGTCAAGGGTCTGGCGCGCGAAGTCGGCGTGCTCAACCGTCTCGCTGTCACGGCGCCGAGCATCGAGCCGGTCGCCGCCCAGATCGACGATACCTTCCCGGTTACCGTCAGCGCGCCAGAGGCGTGCCCGCGCTATCTGGGGCGTGTCGTGCGTGACGTCAATGTCGCCGCGACCTCGCCGCTGTGGCTCGAGGAGCGTCTGCGTCGCAGTGGCATCCGCAGCATCGACCCCGTCGTCGACGTCACCAACTACGTGCTGCTCGAACTCGGCCAGCCGATGCACGCCTTCGATCTGGCACGCCTGAACGGTGGCATCGAGGTGCGCATGGCAGCCGCTGAAGAGCCGCTGACGCTGCTCGACGGTCAGGAAGTCGCGCTGCGTGACGACACCCTGGTCATCGCCGATGAGAAGGGCCCGCTGGCCATCGCTGGCGTGATGGGCGGCGAAGGCAGTGGCGTGAACGCCGAGACGCGCGACATCTTCTTCGAGTCGGCCTTCTTCGCGCCGTTGAGCGTCGCTGGCAAGGCGCGCAGCTACGGCCTGCACACCGACAGCTCGCATCGTTTCGAGCGTGGTGTGGACGCCCAGCTGCAGCGTGATGCCATCGAGCGCGCGACGGCCCTGCTGCTCGAGATCACCGGCGGCAAGCCGGGCCCGATCATCGAGGTCGCCAGCGACTCAGCACTGCCCAAGGCCGCCGTCGTCAGCCTGAGCGGCGCCAGTGTCGAGCGCACGCTGGGCATGGCGCTGCCGGATGACGAGATCGTCGAGATTCTCGAGCGTCTGGGCATGCAGGTCGCCGCGAATGGCGATAGCCAATGGCAGGTGACGGTGCCGAGCTGGCGTTTCGATGTCAGCATCGAGGCTGACCTGATCGAAGAGCTGGCGCGCATCCACGGCTACAACAATCTGCCGGTCAGCCGTCCGAATGCGCGTCTGGCACCGGCCGTGGCCAATGAGACCACCCAGCCGCTGACCAGCCTGCGTCGTCAGCTGGTGGCGCGGGGCTATCAGGAAGCGATCAGCTACAGCTTCGTCGCCCCTGAGCTGCAGAAGACGCTGGACCCGCAAGGGGTGGCACCGGCACTGGCCAACCCGATTTCCAGCGACATGGCCGTGATGCGCAGCTCGCTGCTGCCGGGGCTGGTCAAGGCGCTGAGCCACAACCTCAATCGTCAGCAGTCGCGCGTGCGCCTGTTCGAGACCGGGCTTGTGTTCCGCGGCGAGCTGGACTCCCTCGAGCAGACGCCGATGATCGGCGGCCTGATCACCGGTGCACGTCTGCCGGAAGGCTGGAATGGCGGTCGTGACAAGGTCGACTTCTTCGATCTCAAGGGCGATGTCGAGGCACTGCTGGCACTGGGCGGCAATCTGGATGCCTGGCGCTTCGAAGCCGCCGAGCATCCGGCACTGCACCCGGGCCAGTGCGCTCAGCTGTTCTTCAATGGCGAGCAGGCGGGCTGGATGGGGGCCCTGCACCCGGCCGCGCGCGCCGAGCTTGGCCTGAAGGTCGAGGTGTTCGTGTTCGAGATCACGCTGGCCTCTGCCTGCGCTGGCCGTCTGCCGCGCTTCGCGCCGCTCTCCAAGTATCCGGAAGTGCGTCGTGACCTAGCCTTCGTGGTCAAAGAGGGCGTTCACGTGCAGTCGCTGCTCGACGCCATCCGCGCGCAAGCCGGTGAATGGCTGACGGACCTGCGCCTGTTTGACGTCTATCAGGGCCAGGGGGTAGCCGATGGTCACAAGTCGCTCGCCCTGGGCTTGACCTGGCAGCATCCTTCGCGCACGCTGAATGATGAGGAAATCAATCAGTTAGTCGATGCGATCGTCACCGATGGCCACACACGTTTCGGGGCGGCGCTGAGAGCATGAGTCGCCACTTGAACGAGGGAGCGGACATGGGAGCGTTGACCAAGGCGGAACTTGCCGAGCATCTGCACGCAGAACTCGGCATGTCCAAGCGCGAAGCCAAGTCGATGGTAGAGGTATTCTTCGACGAGATTCGCGGTTGTCTGCGGGAAAATGAACAGGTGAAGCTGTCCGGTTTCGGCAACTTCGATCTACGTGACAAGCGCGAGCGTCCGGGGCGCAATCCCAAGACAGGCGAGGAGATTCCGATCTCCGCGCGTCGCGTGGTGACATTCCGCCCAGGTCAGAAGCTCAAGGCCCGAGTGGATGAGTACGACGGCGAGACGCACGCACATCAGCGTCTTGAAGAGCATGATGACCACGATGATCATGATGATGATCACTGAGGTCATTGCCTGATCGCACCCGCCGCTCCCTGAGCGGGTGACCATGCTCACGAAAGCCCCGACGCCTTGCGTCGGGGCTTTCGTCGTTCTGAGGCATCGTTTGTTGTGTCATCAGCCGTGCGTCATCAGCCGATCGAGAGCTCGGTGCGTGCATAGCTGATGCCGGGGCGGCTGCGGGTCGCCAGCAGATAGCCGAGGGCGAGTGGTCCGGTGCGGCCCAGCAGCATGGTCGCGATGATCAGCAATTGCCCGCCGGGCGAGAGCTCGGGCGTCAGGCCGTGGCTCAGGCCGACGGTGCCGAAGGCCGAGACGGTCTCGAAGGCCAGCGACAGAAAGGCGTGGTCCGGATCGGTGATGGTCAGGCCGAACAGCATGCTGAAGATCAGCAGCATCGCCGCCAGTGCCACGGCGATCGACTTGAAGACGGTGTCATCGCCGATGCGGCGGCCATGCAGGGTGGGGGAGGGCTCGCTGCGCAGAAAGGCGCGCGTGGTCAGCAGCAGCACCACGAAGGTGGTCAGCTTGATGCCGCTGGCCGTCGAACCGCTGCCGCCGCCGATGAACATCAGCGCCATGGTCCACAGGGTCGAGGCTTGTGTCATCTCGGCGGAATCAATGACGCTGAACCCGGCGGTGCGCGGTGTGATGGCCATGAAGGCAGCGGCGAGCAGGCGTTCGCCATGACTGGCCATGGCGCCCAGCGTGCCGGGGTTGCGCCATTCAAGCGCCAGTATCACCACCAGGCTCAGCAGGTTGAGTGCCACGGTGGCTTCGATCACCAGGCGTGTCTGCACCGAGAAGCGTGACGGCTGCAGCAATACGCGCCAGCCATGTTGGCGACGCCGCTCGCGCAGCTCGCCGATGACGGCAAAGCCGATGCCGCCGGTCATGAACAGGATGCCGATCACGCCGCTGGTCAGAGGGTTGGCCGCCTCGCGCATCAGGCTGTCCGGCCACAGGGTGAAGCCGGCATTGTTGAAGGCCGAGACCGAGTGGAAGAGGCTCAGCCAGAGCCCCTCCTGCCAGCCGTACTCGGGCACCCAGTCCAACGCCAGCAAGGAGGCACCTGCCAGCTCGAGCGTCAGCGCAAAGGCGGTGATGATCTTGAGCAGGCGGCCTATCTCGCGTGAGCTGCTGCGATTGAGCGCCTCGCGCAGCAGGCTGGTCTGATGCATCGGCAGGCGCTGGCCCAGCATCACCAGCGACAGGGCGGCGATGGTCATGAAGCCGAGTCCACCGAGCTGGATCAGTATCAGCACGATGGTCTGGCCTGCGAGGGTGAAGTCGCTGAGCGGAGTGACGGAGAGGCCGGTGACCGTGACGGCAGAGGTCGCGGTGAACAGCGCCGACAGCCAGCTCAAGCCCTGCTGATGCATGCCGGGCAGTTTCAGCAGGCAGGCGCCCAGCATGCCGAGGCCCAGAAAGCCGCTCAGCAGAATCTCCGGCGGCGATAGATGGATGATGGGCCCGCGTGGGCTGCGGGTCAGGGGGCGGAGATAGCGCCGGTAGCGCTGCCTCATAGATGCGCTCCCAGCTTGCGCAGCGCGCTCAGCTCGCCGATCAGAACCAGATGGTCGCCGGCGGCCAGTCGCGTGCTGCCGGAGGGTTGGCGATCGAGTGTCTTGCCCTTGCGCAGCGCGATCACACTGATGTCGTCATCGATGGGCAGCTGATTGAGCTGCTGGCAGTCATCGCCCAGTCGTGCACTGACCTCCAGCTCGACCACGAACTGGTGATCGCCGAGATGGATGAAGTCGACCATGGCATGGTAGGCGAGGCTTTCCGCCACGCGCACGCCCAGGTCGTACTCCGGATGCACGATGTGATCGACACCCAGACGACTGAGCAGCTTGTGGTGTGCATCCGAGGTGGCCTTGACCCACAGCTCCCTGGCGCCGAGCTCCTTGGCCAGCAGCGCGCAGATCAGGCTCTGTTCCATCGAGTCGGCCAGATCGATCAAGACGGCGTCGTACTGCTCAAGCCCCAGCTCCTGCAGGGCATGTTCGTCGGTGGGGTCCGCGATCACGGCCTGGTTGAGCAGGTCTGCCACGGCATTGAGGCGCTTCTCATCGGCGTCCACGCCGAGCACTTCATGGTCATGGCGCCTGAGCTCCCGCGCGACGGTGCTGCCGAAATAGCCCAGTCCGATAACCGCGAATTGACGATGCATGACGACTCCTTGTCTGCGCTGCTGGGTGAGGCCAGACGCTCTTTGTCCCGACGCTTTCTGGCCAGGCACTCTCAGGCCCAGCACTCTCTGGCCCAGCCCGCTCTAGCCAGAGCGTTCTGGTCGGCGCCTCTTGAATGAGCCTACTCCAGTGATGCGTTGATGTCGGGTCCTTTTGCGGCGCGGTGCGTCTCAGGCGAGGTTGCTTGTCAGGCCTGGGAGGCAGGCATCGTTTCAAATGTTACCAATTTGAAGCATCTAATGTAGAGTGATTGCCGTCGTGTGGTGATGGCGTTTTCGCAGACGAATTCTGAGGGAATCGTGGTGATTTTCGATGGGAATCGCGGACGAACCTGCTTCATATCAGTAAAATGGTCTGTGTGAGCACCCAAGACGGCCAGGAGTTGCGTCGATCACCACTGGCTCACAACAATAACTCGTAAGGTATTCCATGACGGCAAGACAGCAACCCAAGAATCTCTGGATCAGTCGCTGGGGCTTCATCCTTGCAGCTACCGGTTCCGCGGTAGGGCTGGGCAATATCTGGAAGTTTCCCTATATCACCGGTGAGTACGGCGGTGGCGCCTTCGTGCTGGTGTATCTGGCCTGCATTCTCGCCGTGGGCGTGCCCGTGATGATGGCGGAGATCGCCTTCGGGCGGCGCGGGCGCGGCAGCCCCATCGAGGCGATTGCCAATCTGGCGCGTGAGGCGGGGGCCAGTCCGTTGTGGAAGGTCTTCGGCTGGATCGCGATGCTGGCCGGCTTCATGATCCTGTCGTTCTATGTCGTGGTGGCGGGGTGGTCGTTCAGTTACCTGTGGAAGATGGCCAGTGGCGCGTTGTCCGGACACAGCGTCGCGGAGCTGGGCGCCATCTTCGAGGCCGGCAACGCCAACCCCTGGGCGCTGGGTGGCTGGGCCACGCTGGTGACGGTGGTGACGATGCTGATCGTCGGGCGAGGGGTGCAGGAAGGCGTCGAGAAGAGCGTGCGCTGGATGATGCCGGGCATGGTGATCATGCTGCTGATCATGATCGGCTATGCCCTGACCTCGGGCAACTTCTCGGCAGGCTTCCACTTCCTGTTCGATTTCGATGTCACGCGCTTGAGCAGCGAAGGGGTGCTGGCCGCGCTGGGGCATGCCTTCTTTACCCTGTCGCTGGCCTCCGGTGCCATCCTCACCTACGGCTCCTACCTGCCGTCGGGCACCTCCATCGCCCGCACCACCTTCACGGTGGCGATCGCCGATACCCTGGTGGCACTGATGGCGGGGTTGGCGATCTTCCCGATCATCTTCGCCAATGGCATGGACCCGTCCTCCGGGCCGGGGCTGATCTTCATGAGTCTGCCGGTGGCCTTCAACCAGATGCCCTTCGGGCAGCTGTTCGGGGTGCTGTTCTTCGCCATGCTCTCGATCGCCGCCCTGACTTCTGCCATCTCGATGATCGAGGCGACCGTCGCCTGGCTGAGCGAGAACCGCAACATGAGCCGCATCAAGGCCTCATGGCTGGCTGGCAGCGTGCTGTGGCTGGTGGCGATGTTCGCGATGCTGTCGTTCAATCTCGGCGCGGACTGGACGCTGGCCGGCAAGCACTTCTTCGACTGGCTCGATTACCTGACCTCGCGCTGGATGATGCCGATCGGTGGCATCGCCATGGCGCTGCTGGCCGGGTTCGTCTTCAAGAGCAGCATGCTGCGCGATGAGCTGAATCTGAGCGATGCCGGCTATCGTCTGTGGCTGTTCATGATTCGCTATGTCAGTCCGGTCTGCATCCTGGCGATCTTCGTCGATGCCCTGGGCGTCGCAGAGCTGTCATTCGGCGACTGGCCGTATTTCGTGGCCGTCATCCTGGCAGCCTGTCTCGTGGGCGAGCTGCTCTCGCCGCGCCTGCGCGAGCGTGCCGCCGAGCAGGGCTGATATGATCGCTGGCGTCAGTTCGATAGCGCCAGCCCGGAAGCCATGAAAGCGGCATGAAAAAGCCCCCTGCAGCGTGCTGCAGGGGGCTTTTCGTTCTGATGTCTGTGGTCTGTCTGCTGGTATCTGTCTGCTGGTATCTGTCTGCTGGTATCTGTCTAACAGCTGGCGCCGTTACTCGCCTTCCAGGCCGGTGATCGGCTTGACCGTGCCCCAGTGGCGGCACTTCGGACATTGCCAGAGCAGCATCGAGGCTTCGAAGCCGCAGCGATGGCAGCGATGGCGAGGACGTGCCTGGATCAGTTGCTGGGTATGACGCTTGAGCAGATTGAAACGCTCGGTCTCGCGCTCATCGGCGTCCAGCAGGTAGAGATCGAGCAGGTAGTCGACGCCGCGCAGGCTGGGGTGACGATGCAGTTGCTCGCTGGCGAAGCTGGCGGCGGCCTCGACGCCCTCGCGGCGCTCGATCAATTGCGCAAGGCTGATGACCGTCGTGGTGTAGGGCGCGCGCTCGACTTCCTGATGCAGCAGGCGTACCAGGCCGCTCTCGTCATCCAGCATGCGAAAGGCGTTGCCCAATGGCTCAAGGATGATGGGGGTGAAGCCGGTGTCCTGACGCGGGATGCGCTGCAGCAGGCGGATGCACTGCTTGTAGTTGGCATGATCGAATTCGATCTCGGCCAGCATCCAGTTGGCGCGTACGCATTTCTCATCGGTGGAGAGCGCCTGCTTGAGGCGCTTGCGGGCCATCGCCTGACTGCCTTCGGCGATATCCAGCGCGGCCAGTTCGCAATGCCAGTGGGCCGCCGCGCGGCGGATGCCACCTTCCTGGCGCAGAATGGCGTGGGCGACTTCGAGTGCGGCTTCCCATTCGCGTTCCCGCTCGAGGAGGTCGATCAACAGGCGGCGGCCGGCACGCCGATGGCTGTCGTGCTGCGCTTGCTTGAGGAGGGTTTCCAGCAGCTTCTCGGCGCGGTCATAGACACCGCTGCGCATGAAGTCGCGGGCCAGTTCCAGCTGGACACGCTCGCCTTGTTCGCTATCCAGGGCAGGGCGGGCCAGCAGGTTCTGGTGAATCTTGACGGCACGATCGACTTCGCCGCGACTGCGATAGAGATTGCCCAGCGCGATGTGGGTATCGACGGTGTCGCTGTTGACTTCCAGGGCCTGAACGAAGGTTTCGATGGCACGATCAGGCTGCTCATTGAGCAGATGATTGAGGCCGACGAAGTAGTCGCGGGACAGGGTGGCAGGAGCCGGTGCTTGTTCATCGGGGCGACGATCACGCCGCCCCAGCCAGAATCCGATGGCGATGGCCGCCATCAGCAATCCCAGCAATATCAGATCAGGCATTTATGCCACTTCCTTGATCTCCTGGATGCGCAGTTGGTCCAGTTCCTTGCGTTGCTGCTGGTTGCGGCGCTGGGCACGGGTCAACAGCGTGCGCAGGCGCAGGTACATGCCGGTCATCGCGACCATGCCAAGCACGACGCCGACGGCCAGCGAGAACAGCAGCCACATGGAAAGGGACGCAGCAGGCAGCTCTACCCAGATGAGGTCGAGGGGCACGGCTTGCTGGTTGTGAACGGCAAAGAGAATACCGACCAGCAGGACGATCAGCAGGATCACGGCCAGAACGAGACCTTTTAGCCAACGCATAACGGTTTCCTTGTCATGAAATGCAGTCGTGAATCATCTGGGAGCGAGTGTATCACTGCCCATCGCGCGAGTCTTGGCGGCGACGCCGTGAGGTGGGTGGCTGTCGTCTCTGGCATGACGGCTTGAGCAGATATCGGCCGGCACTGAGCCAGCCGGCCCCGTCACGCCGGGTCTTCCTCTGCGGGCAACGCTGTCAGTCAGCCGCGCCGTCGTCTTTGGCACTGTCATCAGTCGCGCTGTCGTCAATACCCCAGGGCGCGACTGGCATCGACCTGCTCGCGCAGCTCCTTGCCGGGTTTGAAGTGGGGGACGAACTTGCCATCCAGGTCCACCGGCTCACCGGTCTTGGGGTTGCGCCCCAGTCGCGGCTCACGGTAGTGCAGCGAGAAGCTGCCGAAACCGCGAATCTCGACGCGACCGCCATGGGCCAGGGCGTCTGTCACATCATCGAGGATGATGCGAACCGCGGCCTCTACATCCTTGAGCGACAACTCAGGCTGTCGCATGGCTATCTGTTCGATCAGCTCGGACTTGGTCATCGGATCTCTCCATGCCTGCACCTTTCTCGCGAAAGGCGTTCGTGATGCGGCAGCCGGGCGACCTCTTGTCACCGGACAGGCACACGCATCCTTGTGATTGTTATCTCCTCAGCATAATGGGCAAATCCTGAGAAAACAACGCACTAGGGACATCATTGCCGATCACGGCACGGATTGCCAATTCCTGCCCGAGCAACGGGTCAACGGATGCCGCTGACGCCCCCCTCGGGTATACTGCGCGCATTGATGTGACGACTGAGGTTCAGGCAATGGAAGATGTGATTCGCAAGCGGCTTCATTGGCATTCGCGTCGCGGCATGTGGGAGCTCGATCTGCTGCTGCTGCCGTTTCTGGAGCAGCGTTTCGACGCCTTGAGCGAAGACGACAAGGCGCTCTATGTGCAGCTGCTGGCCGAAGAGGACCAGGACCTCTTCGTGTGGCTGATGAAGCGCGACCCGTGCGGCAATGCCGAGTACCAGCGCCTGATCAACATGGTGATCGCCAATGCCGAGAATGGCGAGCGCGATCAGTTCAAGGGCCTCTAGACAGGCGTTCGCGACCCACGCCAGCCTGCGCGTCGGGCTGTTGGCGGCGAGTCTCGCCTTGTGGGTCTGGCTTGCCGAGCTGGCGACTGGCCAGTTGGTTGTCAGTACGTGGTGGACCTGTCAGTGGCAATATCTACGCAATGCCCTGCCTTTCGAGGCGGGGCATTGTGCGTTTGAGGGGCTCGCTCAGCTGCCGGATGGCGTCATGGCGCTGCTGGGCGTGATGGGGCTGGGCTGGCTGCTGCAGGCCGCAGAGCTGGTGTCATGGTGGCGCCAGGCTCGGCGGCGCCTCACGGACCCCGAGGCGCGAGTCTGGCTGGCCCTTGGGGGCAGCCTCTGCGCCGATGCGGCGCTTGCCAGCGGTGGCCAGGCGCTAGTGCCGGAGAGCGAGGCTGAAGCAGAGAGCGATGCCGAGACCGAAGCCAGTGACACCCCGCCTGCGTCAGATGCGCGCCATCGTCACCCGGAGATGCAGCTCTGCTGGTGGTGGGCCGATGGTGCCTCACGCAGCTGGCAGCCCGTCAATGTGCGCTGCCTGTGGTGCTCACCACGTCTGCTGGGGCTCGAGATCTCGCCGCAGGGCTTCGGACCACAGGGGGTGGGGCCACAGGGGATGGGGGCGCAGGGCTTGAAACAGCAGGGGCCGGGACAGCAGCACCTGAAAACCCAGCGGGTATGGCTGTGGCCGGATAGCGCCTCCAGCGAAGACCTTCACCAGCTGCGCCTGTGGTTGCTGTGGCCGCCCTTGCCGCATGGCTTGCCGCGTCAGCCGCCGCCATTGGAGGCCCTGCGGCGCGTCGCTGCCCAGGGCTCCCGCCCACGCTGAACCGCTCAGGTCGCGGCAGCGAAGGCCGAGAGGCGAATGACGCTATCGCGGGCACGCGGCGCCGGCATCGGGAAGTCGCGGATGAAGTGCAGGCCACGTGACTCATGGCGCTGATGGGCGCTGAGCAGCAGCAGCGGTGCCAGCGTCAGGGCCTGATAGAGCGCAAGGTGATCGAGCCCTGCACGCGGCGCTGAAGCTTGCCTGTGCTGCTCGGTCTCCGCCGTTTGCCCCGCCTCCAGCGAGACCCACTGCGCTATCTGCTTCAGCGCCTCCCTCAGGCCGTGCTGGCTGCGCTCGATCCCCGCCTGCAGACTCATCAGCTGGCGCAAGCCTTGCAGGCGCGTGCGCGCCTCGTCGGCGCTCAGATGCATCACGCAGCGCCAGACCTGACCATTGTCGGCAAGCTGTGTGAGCAGGGCGGCGTGCTGCGGCATCAGTGAGTCGAGCGTGCTCATCAGGCGTGGCTCGTCGGCGCGGCGCGGCTGCCCCAGCGCTTCACCACAGGCGCGCGCCTGCACCAGGCACTCGAGCAGCGAGTTGCTGGCCATGCGGTTGGCGCCGTGCAGGCCCGTGCAGGCGACTTCGCCGATGGCCCACAGGCCCGGCAGGTCGCTGGCGCCATCCAGCCCGGTGGCGATGCCGCCGCAGCTGTAGTGGGCGGCAGGGACGACGGGAATCGGTGCATGACGAATATCGATCCCGCGTGCCAGGCAGTGCTCGGCGATGGTCGGGAAGTGGTGCTCGATGGCCTCGGCCCCCAGCGCGCTGATATCCAGACAGACATGCTCGAGGCCATGCGTGCGCATCTCGGCGAGGATGGCGCGTGCCACGACATCACGCGGCGCAAGTTCCAGGCGCGGATCATGATCGGCCATGAAGCGATGCCCATCCGGGCGCAGCAGCAGTCCCCCTTCGCCCCGTACCGCCTCGGAGATCAAAAAGGGCGTGCCATCGGGGTCATACAGGCAGGTGGGATGAAACTGCTGGAACTCCAGGTTCATCAGGCTGGCGCCGGCGCGGGTCGCCATCGCCATGCCATCACCGACGCTGGCGCTCGGGCTGGTGGCGTGGGCGAACAGGCCGCTGGCGCCGCCGGTGGCCAGTACCAGGTCATTGGCTGCCAGCCATTGGCGCTGGCCCGTGCCATCCATTACCCACAGGCCACTGGCGCGACCCGCGTTGACCGCGATGTCGACGGCCAGCAGGTCTTCGAGAATCTCGATGTTCGGGTGGGCTTCGACGTGGGCGCTGAGCGTATCGAGCAGCGCCCGCCCGGTGGCGTCGGCGGCGTGGATGATGCGGCGGCGACCATGCCCGCCTTCACGGGTGAGGTGGAAGGGGTAGCTGGCGTCGGCGTCGGCCGGGGTGAAGGGCACGCCGAGTGCGATCAACCATTCGATGGCCTCCCGCGAGTGACCGACGGTGAAGCGCACCGCACGTTCGTTGCACAGGCCATCGCCGGCAATCAGGGTGTCGGCGACATGGGATTCCACATCGTCCTCGGGCGCCAGCACCGCCGCGATACCGCCCTGCGCCCAGCGGCTGGCGCCCTGGGCCTCACGCGCCGGACGCAACAGCGTGACGCGGCGGGTGCGCGGGCCGGGAGGCAGGCGATTGGCGAGGCTGAGGGCCAGGGTCAAACCTGCCGCGCCACCACCGACGATCAGCACGTCATGCTGGCTTGCGGGAGTCACTCCGGATACTGAGTTCATGTGTCTTTCCTGGCAGTCTCATTGCCGGCCGAGTCCGGCTGGTGCCTGTCGTGGCGGTCTGGCTCATCACTGCTGTTGTCACTGATGCTGTCATCACTCGCCGGCGCTTTGTTGGTCGTCTCATTATTGGCCGGAGCTTTGCTGGCCGGCGCTTCACTGACCGAAGAGTGATGCTCGCCAGCGCTGTTCTCGCGCCTGGTGGGGGCTGCCGTATCGCCCGGTGTCGGGTCTTCGGGCAGGAACAGGCGGCGCGCATCACTGATCAGGCCATGGCCCGGCAGACGGCGTTGCAGGCGCTGGCTCGGCAGACGCTCCAGCAAGGCCAGGCGCTCGCCCAGGGCTTCGGTCAGGCGTGCCAGCTCGCGGTTGAGCCACAGGTAGCCTGCCGGGCTGAACAGTGCGCGGCCGTTGCGGCTCTCGACATTGCGGACATCGGCATAGCGTTGCAGGTCGAAGGGCGTCACCGTCAGTTCGATGCTCTGGCCGGTGCGCACCTGAAAGGCCAGGGTGCCAAGGGCGCGGGCCAGACGATGCTGGGCATCGCGCAGGCCATCCAGCCCCTCGATGAATTCATGCCCCTCGCGGGTGTTCCAGTGGGTTTCCTGCAGCAGTTCGATGGTCGAGATCATGCGGCGCTCGAAGGACAGGATTTCCTCGATGTCGGCACGATTGATACGGCCTTCCTGAGCGACGGCATCGACCAGCCCGCGCTGCTTGACCAGCTGCGCCGAGGTGGCACGCACCAGCGCGAGACCCTCATTGACGCCCTCACGCTCGGCCTTGGTATGACCGTGGTAGAGGCGTGCCAGCTTGTCGAGGTTGTCGGCCAGCAGGAAGCGGAAGACATCCGTCGCCTTCTGGGGCAGCAGCACCATGCTGACCACGATGCTGATCAGGGTGCCCAGCACCACATTGAAAACGCGCCATAGCCCGATGCCGAGATCATGATTGCCATCCCCGATCACCATCAGCAGCGTGACGCAGAACAGCAGCGAGCTGTAGCCATAGCGATTGCTGAAGGTGGCATTCAGCGCCAGGGCGATGCCGACGATGCTCCAGAAGGGCACCACGCCCGGCAGAGGCTCGGCGACCAGAATCAGGATTAGGCCCCACAGGCCACCAAGCAGGGTGCCGACCAGACGTTGCCAGCCCTTGTCGATGACACCGCCGACGTGGGGCAGGTTGCCCATGACCATCACGGTGCTGACCAACGCCCAGGAACTGTGCGGCAGGCTGAACAGTTCGATGATGGAAAAGCACAGCGTCAGGGCGACGGTCACGCGCAGGATATGCAGGCGCTGGCGGTGCAGGTAGGTGAAGTAAGGATTGTGCGAGAACCATTTCATGATGCGATCTCCCCTCCGGCAGGCACGAGGAAGTGAGGGATGGTGCGCACCGCACACACGGCGGGTTTCAGCAGCGAAGAGGTGGACATCAGGTTCGCGGTCATTCCGTCGACAGGATTCAAGAGGCGTGGCCAAGGGGGCCATGACCATGGTGGAAGCGCTGCACAGTGTAACCGACCCCTCAAGGTCGTCCCAGAGGCTTTCAGGCCCTTGCGGCGCACTGTGACGCTGCGCCCTTGCTCTGCGAATGCTACTGATGGCGCTCAGGGCAGAGACCGGAAGGCGGTCATGAGAGCCCGCTCAAGAGAGATCGAGCAAGAGAGGGGAGGTAAGAGGAACAGGCAACGAGAGATGCGTACAGAGCGCGCGCCATCAAAGGGAAAGATCGAAAAATGGCGATTATTATTGATAATCACTCTCATCAAGCGGCTTGATTGGTATCCTGTACGTCCCCAAGTGATCATCAGGGGATCGAAGCTGGCGATCAGGTCATTGATCAATTATTGCCAGCCGCCCATCAGTGACGCCAGCCAGGTGCGACGTCATATGCAACAGCACAGGGAGACAAGCATGAGCAGCCAGACCCGCCGTGAACGCGACAGCATGGGTGAACTCGAAGTGCCGGCCAGCGCACTCTATGGCGCCCAGACTCAGCGAGCGGTCGACAACTTCCCCGTCAGTGGCCAGCCGTTGCCTGCTGCCTTCATTCGCGCCGTGGCGCGTATCAAGCTGGCCGCAGCCGAGGTCAACCGTGACCTGGAGCTGCTGGATGACGTGCGTGCCGAGGCGATCATCAAGGCGGCGCGTCAGATCATCGACGGTGAGCACGCCGACCAATTCCCGGTCGATGTCTTCCAGACCGGTTCCGGCACCTCGACCAACATGAACGTCAACGAGGTGCTGACGCAGCTTGCCAATCAGCATCTGGGTGACAAGGACGTGAGCGTCGGCGCCAACGACCACGTCAACATGGGCCAATCGAGCAATGATGTCATCCCGACGGCCATTCATCTGTCCGCCGTCATCGCTGTCTCGGACACCCTGTTGCCGGCGCTGCGCCATCTGCATGAGGTGATCTCCCGCAAGGCCTCTGAGGTGGACGATGTCGTCAAGACCGGCCGCACTCACCTGATGGATGCGATGCCGATTCGCATGAGTCAGGAGCTGGGCGCCTGGCAGGCGCAGGTCGGGCAGGCCATCGAGCGTATCGAGCAGGTGCTGCCGCGCCTCGAGCGCCTCGCCCAGGGCGGCACCGCCGTCGGCAGTGGCATCAACGCGCATCCGGAATTCGCCGAGCGCATTGCCGACCGCCTCTCGCACCAGACCGGTCATGCCTTCCGTCCCGCCGAGAGCTTCTTCGCGGCGCTGTCCTCCCAGGACACGGCAGTCGAGCTTTCCGGCCATCTGCGTACCTACGCCGTGGCGATGATGAAGATCAGCAACGACCTGCGCTGGATGAATTCCGGCCCGCTGGCAGGGCTGGGCGAGATCGAGCTTGAGGCCCTGCAGCCGGGTAGCTCCATCATGCCGGGCAAGGTCAATCCGGTGATTCCCGAGGCGGCCGCCCAGGTGGCGGCGCAGGTGATGGGCAATGACGCCACCATCGGCATCGCCGGGCAGAGCGGCAACTTCCAGCTCAATGTCATGCTGCCGCTGATCGCCAACAACCTGCTGTCCTCGATCACGTTGAGTGCCAATGTCAGCCGCCTGCTGGCGGACAAGGCCATTGCCACCTTCAACGTGCGTCAGGACAACATCGAGGCACCGCTGGCCAAGAATCCGATTCTGGTCACGGCGCTCAATCCGGTGATCGGTTACAACGAGGCGGCGCGAGTGGCCAAGGTGGCCTATCAGGCCGGGCGTCCGATTCTGGATGTGGCCGAGGAAGAGACTGAGCTGTCACGCGAGGAGCTGGAGCGTCTGCTCGATCCGGCCAAGCTGACGGCGGGCGGTATCCAGTAAGTCGTCAATACATGACCTAAAATTCCGCCTGTCCCTGAACGAAAAGCCCGCCCCTCCGGCAAGGATGGGGCGGGCTTTTTTGCTGCTGGCTCAGCCGGTTTTCATCAGGCGGCGCGTGCCAGTAGGCGTTCCTTGAGGTAGTCGCCGATGCGCGTCTTCTGCTCATCGCTCAGGCGCAGCGTCAGCTTGGTGCGGCGCCAGACGACATCCTGCACCTCACGCGCCCATTCGTGCTCGACCAGGTAGTCGATCTCGGCGGCGCTCAGGCCGGCGCCGAAGTCCTCGCCCAGCTCCGCCTCGCTCTTCTTGCCGTCGAGGAAGTGCAGGCACAGGCTGCCGTAGCTTGAGGCGAAGCGTCGGGCGCGTGCTTCGCCGAGGAACGGGTAGTCGCGCTGCAGCTGGCGGGTGAAGGCTGCGCGGCTCTCGATATCGCCACCGGGCAGGGCCTTCTCGTGGGTCCACGGCTCGCCCATGCTCGGCAGCAGCGGCTTGAGGTCTTCGAGTGCCGATTCGGCCAGCTTGCGATAGGTGGTGATCTTGCCGCCGAAGATGGACAGCATCGGTGCGCCGCTGTCATCCAGATGCAGGGTGTAATCACGCGTCATCGCGGACGGGTCTGCCGACTCGTCGTCACACAACGGGCGCACGCCGGAGAAGGTCGAGACCACGTCATCGCGGCTCAGCTTGCGCTTGAAGTGATGGTTGACCACCTCGAGCATGTAGTCGGTCTCATCGCTGGAGCAGGCAACTTCGGAGGGGTCGCCCTTGTAGCGCACGTCGGTGGTGCCGATCAGGCTGAAGTCTTCCTGATAGGGCAGCACGAAGACGATGCGCTTGTCCTTGTTCTGCAGGATGAAGGCGCGGTCATCGGTGTTGATGCGCGGCACGATCAGGTGGCTGCCCTGGATCATGCGGATGCCATAGCGCGGCGTGCGTTCGGTAGCGCCCTTGATGAAGGATTCCACCCACGGGCCTGCCGCATTCACTAGAGTGCGTGCGCGGCGGATGAAGGTCTCGCCGCTGCTGACATCTTCAAGCGTCAGCTCCCAGTGGCCTTCGACATCACGGGCGCCGACACAGCGGGTGCCCGTCATGATCTCGGCGCCCTGCTCGCGCGCCTGCAGCGCATTGGTGATGACCAGACGAGCATCATCGACCCAGCAATCCGAGTATTCGAAGCCTTGGTTGATCTCGCTGACCAGCGGGCTCTGCTCGCCGAACTTGAGGCCCTTGGAGGCTGGCAGGGTCTCGCGCTTGCCGATGTGGTCATACAGGAACAGGCCCGCACGAATCATCCACGCCGGACGCAGATGCGGCTGGTGCGGCAGGATGAAGCGCAGCGGCCAGATGATATGCGGTGCCTTCTTGAGCAGTACCTCGCGCTCCTGCAGTGCTTCGCGCACCAGACGGAATTCGTAGTGTTCCAGATAGCGCAGGCCGCCGTGGATCAGCTTGCTGCTGGCGGAGGAGGTCGCGCTGGCGAGGTCGTTCTGCTCGCACAGGGCCACGCTCAGGCCGCGGCCGCTGGCATCGTTGGCGATACCGGCGCCATTGATGCCGCCGCCGATGATGAAGAGGTCAAGAAGTGCATCGTTGTCGCGGGACATGGGCTGCTCCTGCTCGTGCCCGGCGCTACCGGGTGGGGCGAATGAGTCTGCACCGGCAAGGTGCGCGATAATAGGTTTTCGAAAGTGAACATAGCTTAGCAAAAGTCGAACATCAAGGGGATTCTTCTGCGCTGATGATTTTCGAAAGTGATCATTTGGGCGAGTGTCTGGCAACCGAGGATTGCCTGATATTCAACCTGTTGTCTTGCCGGTGTTTTTTCTCAGTCTCTGATCATGGCGTGACATTTTCATGAAGCGCCTGGCTGTCATGTTGCCGCGCGGGCGGCGCAGACGATGCCCGCAGTGACGGATCAAGCGTCCTGACAGGTTATACGGAGACGAAGCGGTGCCGCTGGGCAGCGCACAGTCCGCAGCTGGGTAGCTTTCGTGATATGCGAGGTTCATCGGTGCAAAGGGGGCAAAAGGGGGAAAAGGGGGAAAAGGGGGAAAAGGGGCGAGGGATAAGGGATGAGAGCCGGGCCAGGCTGCACGTCGGCGTATTGCCTGGCCCCTTGATTGCGCGATGACCTGATTGCGCGATGACTTGTTGGTGAGGCGACTAGTGGGTTGGGTGACGCGTCATCGAGCTCAAGCGTCGCCAGTCTCGCCCGACGACTCGTCACCGGCGACATGCAGCGCGACTTCGTGCTGACGCATCAGGTTCAGGATGCTTTCCGGGGGCTGGATGTCGGTGAAGAGCGCATCGAGCTGGCTCAGGTTGCCCTGGCGCACGACCGCATTGCGCTGGAACTTGGAGTGATCCGCGATCAGGAAGACCTGGCGTGAGTTGTGGATGATCGCCTGGGCGACACGCACTTCCTGATAGTCGAATTCCAGCAGCGAGCCATCTTCATCGATGCCGCTGATGCCAATGATCCCGAAGTCGACCTTGAACTGGTTGATGAAGTCGATGGTTGCCTCGCCGATGATGCCGCCATCGCGGGAACGCACCATGCCGCCGGCCACGATGACATTGAAATCCTCCTTGTGCTGGAGGATGGCCGCCACGTTCAGGTTGTTGGTGATGACCTCAAGCCCGTGGTGATCACACAGCGCCTCGGCCACCATCTCGTTGCTGGTGCCAATGTTGATGAACAGCGAGGCGTGGTCAGGAATCTGCCTGGCCAGGGCCGCCGCCATGCGCCGCTTGGCGCCCAGGTTCAATGTCTTGCGGGTGCTGTAGGCGGTGCTGACGGTACTGGACTCAAGCCCCGCGCCCCCGTGCACGCGCTTGAGCGCGCCGGCCTCGGACAGCTGATTGAGGTCGCGACGAATGGTCTGCGGCGTGACCTCGAAGTGACTGGCCAGCTGCTCGATGGAGGCATATCCCTGACGCGTGATCAGTTCGACAATGGCGCGATGGCGCTTTGGCTGCATCATCCTGCTCTCTTGTTGTCAGCGGCTTGCGGAACGTGAGTTCACTTCATGTCAGGAAGCGCACATCACGGTTGCCGTTGGGGAGTGGGGTCGTCCAGTGAGGGTACATCCTAATCCAACAGGGGGGCGTCAGTGCAATTTGACGAATGGCGTCAAGGTGTTGCGAAGCTGCAACAGGCCATGTCGGCGCAATGGACATGAGACCAAGGTACAATGATATTGATTGGTAATACGTTTGTGATAGCGCGCATTTGGCGCTAACGTTTGCAGCGATATTCGAAGACGAACATTTCGTGTTCGGTTGTGATGGTTCAAGAGAAAGTGTTCTCGCTGCGCCTGCCAAGCGCGAAGAGGACAAAGCCAACCCGCTTTCTCCTGTCGCCCTCACATGATACCCGAGCCAATATAGTGAAGTACCGCAGTCTCCGCTGACGTGTACTCTCAGAAGCAGCCTCGAAGCCAAGGACAGTCATAATGTCTAGCCCCAAGCCAGAGAAAGACTCTCGCGTCGATGGACCCACGCGCATTCTCGCGATCGACCAGGGTACCACCAGCTCCCGCGCCATCCTGTTCGATCGTGAAGGGACGGTGACAGGTCTGGCCCAGGAAGAATTCCCGCAGCATTTCCCGGATAGCGGTTGGGTCGAGCACAACGTCGATGATATCTGGGGGTCGGTGAAGCGCACCGTGCGTCAGTCGCTGATCAACACCAATGTCGGCGCCGAGCAGGTGGCCGCCATCGGGATCACCAACCAGCGTGAGACCACCATCGTCTGGGACCGCGAGACCGGCGTGCCGGTCTACAACGCCATCGTCTGGCAGGACCGCCGCACCCACGAGTACTGTCGTGAGCTTTCCGATGCCGGTCATGGTGACATGATCCAGCAGAAGACCGGTCTGCTGATCGACCCATATTTCTCCGCGACCAAGCTGCGCTGGATTCTCGAGAATGTCGAAGGTGTTCGCGCACGCGCCGAGAAAGGCGAGCTGGCTTTCGGTACCGTCGACAGCTACCTGATCTGGAAGCTGACCGCCGGCAAGCGTCACGTCACCGATGCCACCAACGCCTCGCGTACTTGCCTGTTCAACATCGTCGATCAGTGCTGGGACAGCGAGCTGCTGGAGCTGTTCGGTATCCCGGAAAGCCTGCTGCCGCAAGTGCTGGATTCCAGTGATGATTTCGGCACCACCGACCCGCAGCTGTTCGGCGCGACGATGCCGATTCGCGGCGTGGCCGGCGATCAGCAGGCGGCGCTGGTCGGTCAGGCCTGCTTCACGCCCGGCATGAGCAAGAGCACCTACGGCACCGGCTGCTTCATGATCATGAACACCGGCGAGAAGATGGAGCTGTCCCGCAATCGTCTGCTGACCACGGTGGGTTATCGCCTCAATGGCAAGCCGACCTATGCCATGGAAGGCAGCATCTTCGTGGCGGGCGCTACCGTGCAGTGGCTGCGTGATGGCCTGAAGCTGTTCTCCGATGCCTCCGAGACCGAACCGCTGGCGCGTGCGGCCAAGGCCGACCACGGCGTCTACATGGTGCCGGCCTTCACCGGCCTTGGGGCACCGCACTGGGATCCGCAGGCACGTGGCGCGATTCTGGGGCTGACCCGTGGCACCGGCATCACCGATATCGTGGCGGCCGGCCTGCAGTCGGTGTGCTATCAGACGCGTGACCTGCAGGAGTGCATGCTGGATGACGTGGCCATCAACTGCGCGAATCTGCGCGTGGATGGCGGCATGGTCAGCAACAACTGGGTGATGCAGTTCCTGTCAGACATGCTGGGCGTGAAGGTGGATCGTCCGCGCGTGCTGGAGACCACGGCGCTGGGTGTCGCGTATCTGGCTGGCCTGCATATCGGCTGGTATGAAAGCCTGGATGAGATCAGCGAGCTGTGGCACTGCGAGCGTACCTTCGCGCCGGAAATGGCGGAAGAGCAGCGTGAGCGCCTCTACGCCGGCTGGCTGGAAGCGGTGGAAAGAGTGAAAAGCGACGGAGGCCACTGAGCATGTGGACCGATGTCATGACAGGCGAGTTTCTCGGCTGTCTGTTCCTTATCCTGTTCGGCGGTGGCGTGGTCGCCAATGTGGTGTTGTCTGACACCAAGGGCAATGGTTCCGGCTGGATCGTGATCACCACCGGCTGGGGCTTTGCCGTGATGATCGGCGTGTTCGTGGCCGTCTCGACCGGCTCGCCCCAGGCAGACCTCAATCCGGCGGTGACGCTGGCCAAGTATCTGCTTGGGGTGCATGCCACCCTCATGGATGTGGCGCGGCATGTCATCGCGCAGATGCTGGGTTGTTTCGCCGGTGCCGTGATGGTGTGGCTGGCCTATCTGCCGCACTGGAAGCGCACCAGCGATGCTGGCCTCAAGCGGGCAGTGTTCTGCACGGACCCGGCAGTCGAGTGTCGTCTGGGCAACATGCTCAGCGAAGTGATCGGGACCGTGGTGCTGATCTTCGGTATCGGCGCCATCGTCGGTTCCGGCACCATCAGCGCTGGCCTGCTGCCGTATCTGGTCGGCATGCTGGTATGGGCCATCGGCCTCTCGCTGGGTGGCGCGACAGGTTATGCCATCAATCCGGCACGTGATCTGGGCCCGCGTATCGCGCACTCCTTGTTGCCGATCCACGGCAAGGGCGCCTCCGGCTGGGGGTATGCCTGGGTACCGATCGCCGGCCCCCTGGCGGGTGCCTTGATCGCGGCCTCCATGTGGCATCTGCTGCTGTAACAAATCCTTGCCGCACTCCGCTGGAGCAGCCCCCTGCACCTGTGGCACTGTAGCCTGACTTCGCCCCGTCCCTCGACGGGGCGAAGTCATTTCGGGTCTCCGCCTTTTCTTGCCATCACTCGGCGATAGCACCACTCCATCGTCATGGGGCGCGTTCGTGTGGGCGAGAGGTGGCGGTAGACGACTGACAGGGGGCAAGTGGCGGAGGTCATCAAGATGTGGACTGACGTCATGACGGGCGAGTTTCTGGGCACCACCTTCATGATTCTGCTGGGAGGTGGCGTGGTCGCCAATGCGATGCTCAGGGGCACCAAGGGAGCGGGTTCCAGCTGGTTGATGATCAATGCCGGCTGGGGATTTGCCGTGATGGTCGGGGTGCTGGTCTCGACCTCGACAGGGTCGCCCTACGGCGATCTCAATCCGGCGGTGACGATCGCGAAATACCTGCTGGGCGTGCATACCGACGAGTTCAAGGTCGCGAGGATGATGCTGGCGGAGCTGCTCGGCTGCTTCATGGGGGCGGTACTGGTGTGGGCGGCCTATTACCCGCATTGGGAGGTGACCCGAGACCCGCTGCGCAAACGCGCGGTCTTCTGTACTGATCCCGCAGTGGCCAACAAGGCGGCCAATGTCATCAGTGAAGCGATCGCGACGGTGTTGCTCATCTTCGCCATCGTCAGCATGGTCAACAGCGCGCTGATCACCGATCAGGCGCTGCCGTATCTGATCGGTGTGCTGGTCTGGGCGATCGGCCTGTCACTGGGTGGGCCGACCGGCAACGCGATGAACCCGGCGCGTGATCTGGCGCCGCGCATCGCGCATTGGGTGTTGCCGATTGCCGGCAAGGGCAGTTCGGGCTGGCAGTATGCCTGGGTGCCGATCGCCGGTCCCTTGCTGGGGGCCGTGTTGGCAGCTGTGCTGCGTCGGGTCTTCCTCTAGCCGTCGAGGTGCCGCAGTCAGTCATTGTCGTGTCCGTGCGCTGCCAGCCAACCTTGTGCCATTCGGCAAGAGTGGCTGGCGGCGTAGGGCAGAGCAGGGCAGATCAGGCCAGACCGGGTGAGTTCTTTTCAGGCCTGGCCGCGATGACGTGCCTCGCTTGCGTGCCGCACGCGCGGCCGACCCGTGCTCGTTCTGTGTCCGCTCTGTTCCCGTTCTTTTTACCTGATCATGGCAAGGCGGAATGGCGAGAAAATTTTTTATCATCAGGGGGTTGCATCAAAACGGGAGTTGCGTAGAATACGTCCTCGCTGACAGGGCAAAGCACTTCGCATCACACTGCTTCGCATTTCAGCATGCTGACATAGGACCATAGCTCAGTTGGTTAGAGCGCCACGTTGACATCGTGGAGGTCGGCGGTTCAAATCCGCCTGGTCCTACCAGCATCGGCACTGATGGCAACATCACGCCACTTGATTCAGGACCATAGCTCAGTTGGTTAGAGCGCCACGTTGACATCGTGGAGGTCGGCGGTTCAAATCCGCCTGGTCCTACCAAGCCGTTCCACGGTATGTTTCAAGTGTTCCTGTGTCATCTGCCACACTTCAGGACCATAGCTCAGTTGGTTAGAGCGCCACGTTGACATCGTGGAGGTCGGCGGTTCAAATCCGCCTGGTCCTACCAGATTCCAGAAAACGCCCGGCTCATCGAGTCGGGCGTTTTCGTGTGCGTATCCTGATAATCTGCCGCGGGATTGGTGTGTGACAGCCGCGTGACCGGCTCGTGGCATCTGGCGAGAGAGGCGCCGCTCAGGCAAGCGTAGTGTCGAGGAATTCGCGTGCTTCCTTGAGGGCGGCATTGGCAGCGCTCAGCAGCGGGGCGAAGCCGACGAACACATGCGGCATGTCCGGCCACAGACTCAATGTGACGGGCGAGCCGCAGTCCTGCGCCTGAGTGGCGTAGCGACGGCTGTCATCGAGCAGGATCTCCGCTTCGCCGCACTGGATCAGCGTCGGAGGCAGGTCAAACAGATTTCCCTCCAGCGGCGAGATGCGCGGATCGCTCATGTCGGTACCGTCCTGCACATAGGCCATGCTCACGAAGGGCAGCAGGTTGGGGTCGAGGATCGGGTCCACCTCGGCCTTGCGCGACAGCGAGGCGCTGCCCCAGCTGAGGTCCGTGGCGGGCGAGAAGGCGATCACCGCATCCGGCAGCCGCTCGCCTGCGCTCTTGAGCGCATTCAGGGCCGCCAGCGTTAGGTTGCCGCCCGCGCTGTCACCGGCCAGCAGCAGGTGGTCCTGCGGGTATTCGTCACACAGCCAGCGCCACGCGGCCAGCACGTCCTGCAGGCCGGCCGGGAAGGCGGCCTCTGGCGCGAGGCGGTAATCCAGGGTGTAGGTCTCGGCGCGTGCCGCTCGGCCAAGACGGCTGGCCAGAGGGCGATGGCCGGCAGGTGAGCCTGCGATCCAGCTGCCGCCATGCACATACAGCAGGCGACGCGGGCGCGCTGGCGTGTCATCGGGTGCCGGCAATACCTCACAGACACGCTCTCCCTCACCACCCGGCACCATCGCGAGGCGCGGTGTCACGCCGGTGTCGAGAATGCTGGCATCGGCAGCGAAGTAGGCCTCTAGCAGGGTGCGCTTGGCACCGAGGTCATTGCCGGTGCGCGCCGTGAAGGCCTTGATACACTCAAGATGCTTGATGACTCGCTCAAGGCCGGCATGCGCATCGTCGTGATTTTGCAGCGAGGCCTCCGCATGTGGGGGCGGCGAATCTTGGGAGGAGGGCGAAGTAGAGGATGATGTGGAGGGCGATGTAGAGCGCGACGAGGGATGAGATGGCGACCGGGATGACATGTTTGGCTCCTGTCGGGGGCGAGAGCTCTTAACCTGTCATCTCGTACGGGGCTGTGCAAGGCCTGACAGGCCACAACGCAAACCGCCCGCCTGCGAGTGGCGGGGCGGGCGGCAGAGCGTGATGCTGTCATTCAGGCTGTCTGACAGGCGGGCGCTCAGTTTGTCAGGCGGGAACGCTGTCGAAGTCGCTGGAGGCGATGAAGATCTCGACCAGGCGCTCGATGCCGGCCTGGTCCTCTTCGTCGAAGCGCTCGGGGCTCGGGCTGTCCAGGTCCAGCACGCCCCACAGCACTTGCTGGCCGTCCTGCTCGATGAGCACCGGGATGACCAGCTCGCTGCGCGAGGCGGCGTCACAGGCGATATGGCCCGGGAAGGCGTGTACGTCCGCGACACGCTGGGTGGTGCGCTCGGTGGCGGCGGCGCCACACACGCCCTTGGTGAAGGGAATCGGGTGGCAGGCCGGCTGACCCTGGAACGGCCCCAGGTGCAGGATTTGCGGCTGACGTTGCACATAGAAGCCTGCCCAGTTGAGGTTCTCCACCGTCATGTTGACGAAGGCAGCCGTCTGGGAGGCATTGGTCAGCCAGTCGCGGGTATCGAGGATGGCATCCAGCTGGCGGGCCAGCAGTGAATAGTCGGGGCGAGTGGCCATGAGGGCTCCTGAGGGATAGGTAAGGTGGCGAGATGGCGCAAGAATGCGGTCGCGGGTCGCCTGTTTCAAGCGTGTCCTGCGCGTGTGTCTTTCCGCGCTGCGTCGGCATCTGGGTGTGATGAGATGCGTGACGAGATGAGTCATCCACCGGATGAAAAGCGCCGACCAGTGGTCGGCGCTTTGCGTTCAGGCGTCTGTCAGCGACATGGGGTGAGGCTTACTTCCAGCCCGGCACCGCCGCGCCCTTGAACAGCTCTTCCGCCTTGGCTTCGACTTCCGGCGTCTGATAGGCCTTGACCAGCTTCTGCACCTTCTCGCTGTCTTCATCGCCCTGACGCACGACGATCAGGTTGACGTACGGAGACTCGGCGCCTTCACGGATCAGCGCGTCTTCCGGCTTCAAGCCAGCCGGCTGGGCGAAGGTGTTGTTGATGAAGGCCAGGTCGACGTCCGGCAGGATACGTGGCAGCTGGGCAGCCTCGATTTCCTTGAACTGGTAGTCATGCGGGTTCTTGGCGACGTCGATCGGCGTCGCTTCGAGGTTGCCCTTGTCGGTCAGCTCGATCATGCCCAGGTCGTGCATCAGGATCAGGGAGCGGCCTTCGTTGGACGGATCGTTCGGCAGGGCGATGGTCGCGCCGTCCGGCAGTTCGCTGATGTCTGCGTACTTCTCGGAGTAGGCGCCGATCGGGTACACGAAGGTCTTGCCGGCGCTGGCGAACTTGTAGCCACGCTCACGCACCATGGATTCCATGTACGGCTGATGCTGGTAGGCGTTGGCATCCAGAGAGCCGTCGGCCAGCGCGGCGTTGGGAGACACGTAGTCGGTGAATTCGGTGATCTCGACGTTCAGGTCGTACTTTTCCTTGGCGATCTCGGCCGCGACCTTCATCACTTCGGTTTCCGGACCTGCGACGGTGCCCATCTTGAGGGTGTTCTCGTCGGACGCGTCGTTGCCGCAGCCTGCCAGCAGGGTGGCGCCGAGCAGGGTGGCAGCGCCGGCAAGGCGCAGCGGGGAAGAAAGCGTGGTCAGCATGTTGCGCATCGATGTTCTCCTTGTGATCCGACGTGACCGGCGGGGTCCGCGGGATGTTATGAGTGACGGCTCATGGTGATGAGCCGTCACGATACCGAAAGCCGTGTGATTTGTAGATCGAACGCCGCTTCTATATCAGTCGCTGCTCATGGAGCGGCGCTTACTTGTGGTTCGACTTGCGCACCAGATGGTCGCCCAGGCTCTGGAAGCCCTGCACCATGACGACGAGGATGACCACGGTCACCAGCATCACCATCGGGTCGAAGCGGTTGTAGCCGTAGCGAATGCCGAGATCCCCCAGGCCGCCGCCACCGACGGTGCCGGCCATGGCGGAATAGCTGATCAGCGTCACCACGGTGATGGTCAGGCCATTGATGATGCCGCCGCGTGCTTCCGGCAGCAGTACCTTGGTGATGATCTGCATCGGCGTGGCGCCCATGGCCTGTGCGGCTTCGACCAGCCCCGGACCGACTTCATTCAGCGCGCCTTCGATCAGGCGGGCGACGAAGGGAATCGAGGCGATGGTCAGCGGCACGATGGCGGCATTGGTGCCGATGGAGCTGCCCGCGATCAGGCGCGTCAGCGGGATGATCGCCACCATCAGGATGATGAACGGCACCGAGCGACCGATGTTGGTGATGATGCTCAGCACGCTGTTGAGTGCCGGGCGTGCGAGAATCTGGCCGGGGCGCGAGGTATAGAGTGCCACGCCCAGGGGAATGCCGAGTGCCGCGGAGATCAGGCCTGCCACCGCGACCATGTACAGGGTCTCGAGGGTGGAGGACAGGACGAGTTCAAGCAGTGCGGGTGACATGACCGAGCACCTCCACTTTTAGGTCGTGGGATTCGAGATAATCGAGCGCTTGCTGGGTCTGGCGGCTGTCGCCCATCAGTTCGGCGATCATCAGGCCCAGGGTGCGGTCCTGAATGGATTCCACCTTGGCCTGCAGGATGCTGACATCCACCTGGCATTCACGTGCCAGACGGGAGATCAGCGGAGTGGAGACGGCGTCGCCGCTGAAGGCCAGGCGCACCACCGGGTGGGTGTGCGGGCCGGCCGTGGCTTCGAGGCGCTCGACCAGCGCACGCGGCGGCTCAAGTTCCAGGAAATCATTGAGGAACTCGCGGCCCAGGCGGGTCTGCGGTGCGGTGAAGAAATCGCCTACCGAGGCCACTTCCACCAGTTCACCGCCGCTGATCAGGGCGACTTGATCACAGATACTCTTGACCACTTCCATCTCGTGGGTGATCAGCAGAATCGTCAGGCCCAGCTTGGTGTTGATGTCCTTGAGCAGCTCAAGGATGGAGGCGGTGGTCTGCGGGTCGAGCGCCGAGGTGGCCTCGTCACACAACAGCACCTTGGGGCGGCTGGCCAGGGCGCGGGCGATGGCCACGCGTTGTTTCTGACCCCCGGACAGCTGGGCAGGATACTGGCCGGCCTTGTCGCTCAGGCCGGTCAGCTCCAGCAATGGCTCGACGCGCTTTTTGATCTCGTCTTTCGAGATGCCAGCCAGCTCCAGCGGCAATGCCACATTGGCGAAGACCGTGCGTGAGGAGAGCAGATTGAAGTGCTGGAAGATCATGCCGATCTGGTGACGAGCGCTGCGCAGGGCGGACTCGTCGAGCTCGGTCAATTCCTGGCCATCGACGACGACGCTACCGGCAGTGGGGCGTTCGAGCAGATTGACGCAGCGAATGAGGGTCGACTTGCCGGCACCGGACAGGCCGATGACACCGGTAATGGCGCCCTGAGGAACCGTGAGGCTGGCATCCTTGAGCGCGACCACGGCCTTGTCACCACTGCCGTAAGTCTTGGAGACGTTCTTGAGTGTGATCATGGGGGTCCGAGTGGTTAAGGCACCAACCGGATTGCGGGCGAAGGTCTGTAGAGGACAGAACGTTCTGCCGGCGTCTGCGCACATGGCAGACAGCGAAGAGGGGAGCGATCCAGTGGGGAGAAAAAAGACCACCCAAGACGGGTGGCCATCAACGCTGGACACACCCTTTTAGCAGAACTTGCACCCCGTGAGACCAGCTCTCGTGGTGGGCGCCCGCAATCCGGGTACAAATCGGCGCCAAACAGATTTGAGGCGCATTCTATCAGTCACCTTGGGGGTGTCAACGACTTTGGTCTTGCGCTGGACGTTTATTCGTACTGGCGTTCGATATGGCAATTCGGCGATACGCTCTGTAAGCCATTTCTTACAAGACTCTTGTCGTGACGCAGGTTTCAACCGCCAGCGACGGCTTTCCTGTCTTGACGGTCAGTCGGGGATGAGTTGCGGCCCGCTCTTTCTGCTCTGCGTTCGCGGTGGCAGCCGTGCTCGTCTGTGGCGGGAGACGGGAGACGGGAGACGGGTGGCGAGGGCGGCAACGCCGCGCACTCCCACGGCAGACAACGCCAGCATGTCGACGGCTAGTCCACCATGCTAGGATTTCGGCTGGGCATGCCGGTCATCTCGCTGCTGCATGCCGTCCCTTATTCACGGCTTCTCGACAGCAAGAAGCAGCAGTGCAAGGAAAGATCACGCATGTTCACGGGTATCGTACAAGGCATGGCGGAAGTGGTGGCCATTGAAGAACGCACTGACTTTCGCACGCATCAGGTCCGGTTGCCGGCGGGACTGGAGGCGGGGCTGGAGCTGGGGGCCTCGGTGGCCCATAACGGTTGCTGTCTGACCGTGACGGCGCTTGAGGGTCAACTGGCCAGCTTTGACCTGATGCGCGAGACGCTGCGTCTGACCAATCTGGGCGAACTCGAGGTGGGCAGCATCGTGAACGTGGAGCGAGCGGCACGCTTCGGCGACGAGATCGGCGGGCACTCGATGTCCGGGCACGTGATGGCGATGGTGACCATCGATGCCATCGAGGCCACCGCCGACAATCGTCGTATCTGGTTCCAGGCACCGGCCGAGCTGATGCGTTTTCTGTTCGACAAGGGCTATGTGGGACTTGACGGTGTCAGCCTGACGATCGGTGAGGTGCAGGGCACACGCTTCTGCGTCAATCTGATTCCCGAGACGCTCGAGCGCACCCTGATGGGCGTGCGCGCCGTCGGTGATCAGGTCAACCTTGAAGTCGACCCGCAGACCCAGGCCATTGTCGAGACCGTCGAGCGGGTCATGGCCTCCCGTCTGGCATGAGGCTTGCAGGTCTGCAGCGGATCAACTCACTGGCAGGACGCCAGAACTCGTCTGACTGGTCAGGAAATATGCCGGGAATGCTCGATTCGCTGCAGACCTTTGGGTACCATGTTGCGCCTTTCGATGCCCTGCCGCTGGCGGGGCATCGTGGTTCAGGCAGGCTGAACAGGGGAAAAGCTTCATCCAACGCCCTGTGCGGCATACCTGTCCGAGCGAGTTCGTCTTGATCTGCTGATTCTGACAATCACCGACCACTGCGCCTTGCCGGACAGGCACTGCTCAAGGATAGGGGCTACCTCAATGCTGGAACGTCTTTTCAAGCTCTCCGAGCACGGTACCAATGTGCGTACCGAAGTCATCGCAGGATTTACTTCCTTCCTCGCGATGGCCTATATCATCTTCGTGGCTCCCTCGATGCTGGCCTCTACCGGCATGGATCACGGTGCCGTGTTCGTCGCGACCTGTCTGGCGGCCGCCATCGGCTGTCTGGTCATGGGGCTCTACGCCAACTACCCGATCGCGCTGGCGCCGGGCATGGGGCTGACGGCTTTCTTCACCTATACGGTCGCCGGCCAGATGGGCGTGCCCTGGCAGGTCGCGCTGGGCGCGGTCTTCCTGTCCGGGGTGAGCTTCTTCCTACTGTCCGCCTTCAAGATTCGCGAGTGGATCATCAATGCCATTCCGGCCTCGCTGAAGACCGGCATCGCCGCGGGCATCGGCCTGTTCATGGCGATCATCGCCCTGCAGGGCAGCGGCATCGTCGTCGATGCCCCGGGCACGCTGGTCACGCTGGGTGATCTGTCCTCGCCGGCGGCCATGTATGCATTGCTCTCGTTCTTTTTGATCGTCGCGCTGTCGTATCGGAAGGTGATCGGTGCGGTGATGATCGGCATACTGCTCGTCACGCTGCTGGCGACCCTGACCGGCAACAACGATTTCCACGGCTTTGCCTCGATGCCGCCGAGCATGCTGCCGACGCTGGCGGAGCTCGATATCGCCGGCGCCTTCAATCTGGGCATGGTGTCGATCATCTTCGCCTTCCTGTTCGTCGATCTGTTCGACACCTCGGGCACGCTGATCGCCGTCTCCCAGCAGGCTGGCCTGACCAATGAGCGTGGCCACCTGCCGCGCCTGGGACGGGCCTTGATGGCCGACTCCAGCGCCACCATGGTCGGCTCTGTCATGGGCACCTCGAACGTGACCAGCTACATCGAATCCGCCACCGGCGTGGCCGCCGGCGGACGTACCGGCCTGACGGCCGTCGTCGTTGCCGGCCTGTTCCTCGTCAGCCTGTTCCTGTCGCCGCTGGCGACCTCGATTCCGGCCTTCGCCACTGCCGGTGCGCTGCTGTATGTCGCCTGCCTGATGACGGGCGGCCTGGCACGCATCGACTGGAACGACATTACTGAAGCGGCACCGGTGGTGATCGCTACCCTGGTGATGCCGCTGACCTACTCGATTGCCAACGGGATCGCGCTGGGCTTCATCAGCTACGCCGTGATCAAGCTGTTCTCCGGCCGTTATCGTGATCTGAGCCCGGGGCTGGTGATTCTCGCCATCCTGTTCGCCTGCAAATACCTGTTCCTCGACGGAGCCCTCTAATGAGCATCTACAGCGACTACATCAAGTCTGTCATCCGCACCGTGCCGGACTGGCCCCAGGAAGGTGTCAACTTCCGTGACATCACGCCGGTGCTGCAGAACTCCGCCGCGTTCCGCAAGCTGATCGACTCCTTCGTGCACCGCTATCAGGAGATGGAAATCGACGCCATCGCCGCCATCGATGCGCGTGGCTTCATCATCGGTGCTCCGCTGGCCTACGAGCTGGGCTGCAGCTTCGTGCCGGTGCGCAAGAAGGGCAAGCTGCCGTTCAAGACCATCAGCGAGACCTACTCGCTGGAATACGGTGAGTCCACCGTCGAGCTGCACTCCGATGCCTTCCGTGAAGGCGATCGCATCCTGGTGATGGATGACCTGATCGCCACCGGGGGTACAATGCTGGCGGCCTGCAAGCTGATCGAGCGCACCGGTGGTGTGGTCGTCGAGACGGCAGCCATCATCGATCTGCCGGAAATCGGCGGCTCCGCGCGCATTCGTGAAGAAGGCCACAGTGTCTTCGCGGCGTGCAGCTTCACCGAATCCGAGTAATGCCGGCTTGACGCGATGGCCCTGTCTTCTGGCAGGGCCATCGTCGTTGCTGCGGGCAGCGAATCTGAGGCCCTTGTCCGCGCTCTGGCGTGGCTGAGTGGATCTTCCCCTTGTGCGGTGGCGCGCCAGCCACCATGCTTTCCTTCTGTTTCGTCATTGCGAGTGACCCACATGTCTTCCGAACGCTACCACGACCACTTCATCGTCTCCTGGGACCAGCTGCACCGTGATGTGCGCGCGCTGTGTCACGACCTCAGCGGTCGCGATTTCAAGGGCATCATCGCCATCACCCGCGGTGGCCTGATTCCGGCCGGCCTGATCGCCCGCGAGCTGGGTATCCGCCACATCGATACCGTGTGCATCAAGAGCTATCACGACCACATGGAGCAGGGTGGTCTGGAAGTGGTCAAGGGCGTCGACCACGACGGTGACGGCTGGCTGCTGGTCGATGACCTGGTCGACACCGGCAACACCGCACGTGCGGTGCGTGACATGCTGCCCAAGGCGCACTTCGTGACCGTCTATGCCAAGCCGGAAGGGCGTCCGCTGGTCGATGGCTTCATCACCGAAGTGCCGCAGAACTGCTGGATCCAGTTCCCGTGGGATATGGGCATCGCCTACGTCGAGCCGATCGCCGAGCAGCTCAAGAAGCAAGAGAGCGATAGCTGACATGCCGTTGGAGACTGCCGCGACTGGCCGCTCCGAGGTGTTGCCTGCCGATTGGCAGGCGCATCTTGGCCAAGAGTTTCAGGCTGACTACATGCAGCGCCTGCGCGACTTTCTGCGCGCCGAGAAAGATGCCGGCAAGGTCATCTATCCGCATTCCGATGACTGGTTCCGTGCCTTCTGGCTGACGCCACTCTCCAACGTCAAGGTCGTGATCCTCGGGCAGGACCCGTATCACGGCCCGGGCCAGGCGCATGGACTGTGCTTCTCGGTACGCCCCGGCGTACGCCCGCCGCCTTCGCTGAAGAACATCTACAAGGAACTGGCCACCGATGTCGGCGTCGAACCCGTCGATCACGGCTTCCTTGAAAGCTGGGCGAAGCAGGGCGTCTTGCTGCTCAACAGCGTGCTGACCGTCGAGCAGGGCAAGGCCGCCTCGCATCAGAAGCAGGGGTGGGAGCAATTCACCGACCGCGCCATCGACGTGATCAATCAGCACTGTCAGGGTGTTGTCTTCCTGCTCTGGGGCAGTCATGCCCAGAAGAAGGCCCGCGCTGTGGACACCCAGAAGCACCTGGTGCTCCACGCGCCGCACCCATCTCCCCTCGCAGCGCACCGCGGTTTCTTCGGCTCTCGCCACTTCTCTCAAGCCAACGCTTGGCTGGAAGCGCGTGGGAAAAAGCCGATCGACTGGCAGTTAACGTAATGTAGCGTTCTTATTTATAAATTTTAAATGGCTATATATTGCTGGTTGATTACGTTTAGAGGTATAGATGAGAAAAATATTAATTTTGACTGGCACTCGGGCTGATTTTGGCAAGCTCAAAGGAATCATGCAATTTATTGAAAAACATGATGACTTGGAGTTGCATATTTTTGGTACTGGTATGCACATGATGAAGCGATATGGATCAACATATCGTGAAATCGAGAAAGAAGGTTTTCAACATACCTACTTTGTTCCCAATCAGAACTCGAGTGAACCAATGAGCTCGGTTTTGGGCAATACAATATCTATTTTCTCTAGGTTAACTGAAGAAATTTCTCCCGATCTGATTATTATCCATGGTGATCGACTTGAAGCCTTGGCTGGGGCTGCTGTGGGGGCACTACAAAATATATTAGTGTGTCATATAGAAGGTGGCGAGGTTTCTGGCACTGTAGACGAGTTGATTAGACATTCTGTAAGCAAGCTATCTAATATACACATGGTTGCCAACGAAAGAGCAAAAAAAAGACTAATGCAAATGGGGGAAGGTAGCGAATATATATATATCATCGGATCTCCTGATCTTGATGTTATGAATAGCAAGACACTACCATCCTTACAAGACTCAAAGCGAAAGTACGAAATAGAATTTCCTACATATTCGATAGCGCTATTTCATCCTGTTACAACAGAGAAGTCTTCATTTAAAGACTATTCCTCGAGCTTTTTTAACGCGCTTAAAGCTTCTAATAAAAACTATATTGTCGTATATCCTAATAATGATGATGGTTCAGACTTCATCGTTGATGAAATTAGTCGCTTGAGGGATGATGATAATTTCAGAGTATTCCCCTCGATAAATTTTGAGCACTTTTTGGTATTGTTAGAGAATGCCGAAATGATCATTGGAAACTCTAGTGCGGGTATAAGAGAAGCACCATTTTATGGTGTTCCAACTGTGAATGTTGGTACTCGTCAGCAGAATAGGTATTCTGGTAATACAATTATTGATGTTGACTATAGCTGTGATAGTATTTTAGCTGGTATTGAAAAAGCTGCTCGGATAACTGAAGTTGCAAAAGACGATTGGTTTGGTGATGGTAATAGTTTGGCTTTATTCTCTGCAGCATTGAAAGATGATAATTTTTGGGCCACACCGACACAAAAGTTATTTATGGAGCTTGAATGAAAAAAATTGCAATCATCACCGCCCGAGGTAATTCAAAGGGTGTGCGTAGAAAGAATTTACGTAAGATAGGCGGTGATTCACTGCTCGCCATCACCTTCAAGTCTGCACTGGAATCAAATATTTTTGATAGTATCGTTGTATCTTCCGACAACGACGAGATACTAACACACGCCAAAGCATTAGGTGCCGACATTATAAAAAGACCATCATCCTTATCACAAGATGGCTCTAAAAGTATTGATGCAGTTTTGCATGCACTGGACTCAATGAAAATAGTACAGGGTGAAGTTACACTACTTCAGCCGACTAGCCCCTTCCGAACATCGGAACATATTTTAAAAGCTTATGAAGGGTTTAATGATAACGCTGTGAACAGTGTTATTTCTGTATGTGAAATGCATGATCATCCTTTCAAGTCTTTTGTTATGGAAGGCAGTCATGCCTCACCTGTTCGTGATTTTAAAGACTTAGAATCACCTAGGCAGCAGTTGCCACTAGCGGTCAAACCGAATGGTGCTATATATATTGTGTCAATTGCCGAATTGATTGCATATAAAACGTTCTTTGTTAAACCTTTCAGTCTTTATCAAATGACTAAAGATGCATCATTAGACATCGATACTGAAGCTGATCTTGAACTGGCAAACTATCTTTATTCTAGGAGAGCTATATGAGTTATTTTAAAATTGGTAACGTCGAAGTGGGCAATGCTTGCCACCCCGTTGTTATTGCTGAAATTGGCATTAATCACGAAGGGGATTTGACAGTTGCAAAAGAAATGGTTGATGCAGCTCACCGTGCTGGAGCTCAAATTGTCAAACATCAAACTCATGTTGTCGAAGATGAGATGTCGGACGAAGCGAAAGAAGTCATCCCCGGAAATGCCGATGTCTCGATATATGAGATTATGGCAAGGTGTGCATTGAATGAGGCAGATGAATTGAGTCTCATGCAATATGTGCAATCTAAAGGTATGGAGTTTATCAGTACGCCTTTTTCAAGAGCCGCAGCCTATCGGCTTGCAAAAATGAATATTCCAGCATTTAAAATAGGCTCTGGGGAGTGTAATAATTACCCACTGGTCAAGCTGGTAGCTTCTTTCGGTAAGCCTGTAATATTGTCTACTGGCATGAATAGCATCGAAAGTATCGAGAAATCTGTTAATATTTTGAGAGAGGCTGGAGTCCCGTTCTCATTATTACATTGCACTAATGTTTACCCAACACCTTATAATCTTGTGCGTTTAGGTGCCATGACTGAGTTAGCTCAATGCTTCCCTGATGCTGTCATTGGCTTATCTGATCATACAGTTGATAATTATGCATGTCTTGGAGCTGTAGCTCTAGGTGCAAGAATACTTGAAAGGCATTTCACCGACAAAATGTCACGTCCTGGTCCTGATATAGAGTGTTCGATGGATCCGGGTGCTCTCGAAGATCTTGTTAAAGGATCTAAAGCTATATATCAAGCAAGTGGAGGTAGTAAAGGGCCAGTTGCTGAAGAGCGTGTGACCATGGACTTTGCTTTCGCCTCAGTTGTCGCGGAAAGAGATATATCTGAAGGTAGCATGATCTCAGAAGATGATATATGGGTAAAAAGGCCAGGTAGTGGTGACTTTACCGCGGAAGACTATGAAATGCTTATAGGTAAGAAATTGAAAAGGGATGTTGTAAAAGGATCGCAGTTAAAACGCGAAGATATCTTTTGATCTAATACACGCGACCACGTTTGTCGTGGTCGCGTGTTATTTACAATGCATTAACTGACTGTTAGTCGATTACTTCGATTCCAGATTTATAGTATTCTTCATATACATTGTTTATTGTATCTACATGTTTCGGATTTAAATGCTCATTGGGTATTTTAAAAGAACATATAGAATTAAAGTCAGCAATGCTTTTAAGGCTTATGAGCGCGCTGGTGTATGCGCCAGCTATCCCCCATGGCATCTTGTTTAATGTCAATATATATAGCTCTGCTGGTAAACCGAGACTATTTGTTTCGACTCCTAATGTACCTTCAATAAGCGAAAGTTTTTTTTCAGAATCTCCCCTATGGGGGATATAAATTAATTTTTTATTTTTTTTACTATAATAAGAGTTGACTTTTTCTATAAGCGAGAGTTCATTTTCTAAACTCATTATACCACCCTCACTATATTTTGAACCAAAATATAGTACAAGTTCATCATCTACCTGCTTTGTGTCATTCTTGCTTCGCAATATTCGGTAATCATTATGTATAATCCTCTCTTTTTTAGAGTCATTAAGAAAAGAGGTGAAGATAATCGGCCGCGAATAATTATCGTGCTCAATGTTCTCCTTTTTTTTGGATACGTGATGAATTCCCTTGTCGATGTATTGTTTTTTAACGGTAATGATCGCTGCTCCATCATCCGATAAATATAGATTAAGAGGTGATATGCGTTCTTTAATGTCATGCATCCAAGCGCTACGAAATTCTCCCATACATAAATTGTTTACTTTGTTTTGATATTTTTTAGTGATTTCAGAAATATGTTTTCTTTTCTTAAGCCATGATAATTGTTGCAGGCGATGTTTGAAAGAAATCTCAATTACCTCGTCCCAATCGAGTGCCTCTACAGTTCTTCGAATCTGATAGTCATGGGTTTCTTTTTTACTCTCACCAGAGTATTTTACAACTAGGACATTTTTCTGCCCCTTAAACAACTGAGCTGCAAGTTCGTAGCAAGAGATAATCTGTAAGGGCGATTCAGCTAAAAACAAATTCATAAGTTACTCATTGTGGTATAAAGTATATGTCAATATGCAGTTCTTATAAGTGCAATATTTGCTGCGCTTGCCGTTTAGTCAAGAGTATACAGCTATGCTTGCGGAGTGGCAAAGAAGTAGCTTTCTTCTTTAGCTTTTTATAGTATTTTGAGATCTTATTTTTGTTGTCATTGTTATGGATTTGAAAGCCAAGATTTTCATGATGTTCCAGTAAGAGTATCCAATACAGGGAGGGGCGGATACGACTTAGTATGCAAAAAAGGTTCAGCTCTATTATGGTTGGCGCGTTAGTTTTTGCGCCAACCATGGTTAGGCGCTTTCGTGCATGTCGATCAATTGTTTGCTCATTCTTCTTCTCTTTTCGTAGAGAAATAGTTTCTGTACTGATGCATAGAATCTTATTCTTCTATGTAATGCAGTTTTCTGGGTTTTAACTGGCCATGGGGTTTTGCGACGATAAATAGTATATAATGCTTTTAATGGATGCAAGCTATGAGCATCCCAAGGTTTACTGTTTTTTCCCATATAGTGAACCATGATCGGTTCCTGAATTGATTTCAAGAATTCATTTTTATCCCTATGCTGTTCGTTCATACGCTTTTCTAAAATTTTATAGGCAGGTCGTTGAGCATTCCAAGTCAATGGAAGACGATACCATTCCCCTTGGACGACTTTGTTAATTGCGCATTGTTCATTGTGTGCACACAATTCAGGATGAGCTAATAAAAACTCCAGCCCTCTCTTTCCTATTTTTTCTTCTTTCCACTGCTTCATATTGATAAGCATTAATCCACAGTTGAAGTAATCACCTTTTTTCAAACCAAGACGACTATATGGAGATCTACCGATATTTTCCACAGCAGCAATTGTGAAACTTTCCCCACTGGTTTCCCCATATATATCTGATAAATCGCCGACGACAACAGTGTCACAATCCAAACATAGAACTAGTTCTTCATCATCAAGCAATTCATCAAGGTAGAATCTGAAGTAAATTGACTTGCCGTAGCGCTTTATTTTTAGGCCACTAAATTTACTGTCGTCTAGATAAACAAATGCCACATGAGATCCATATTTTTCTATCATGGATGTCAATGTTGATCTTGTGTCTGCTTTGAGCCCAGCGTCACCAATGATAAATTTGAGCTTTTCAGGCTCTTTACAATTGATGATTGCCGATATGATAGTGGTAGCAAGATGCGCGGAGTAATTTTCATCGCATGATATAAATATAGGTAGCATTAATTCCTCTCGTGTAAAGTACTTTTGATATTTACATATGATAATGTTTGTGTGCTTTCTAAGCAATGCTGTAAGGTTATCTCCATGAATAGTTACTGTTCGGTTACGAAAACAACTCTGGATACCTGCTCAGGGCGAGGATTGTGTTGCTGGCACGGAGGCTTAGCCCTTGTGGCTAAAGGTAAGGGGGGACAGGGTGGTGGTACTTAACTTGTAAGCCTGCTTCCGCTAGAATGCGCTCAATTTACCAGCCTTCCCGCTGCTATCGTCCGAGCCGGCGGGGGTAGTGCTGCGTATCGTTTGCACCATCTTCTGTCCCAAGAGGTATTTCCATGAGCGTCCATGCCATCAATCATCCACTGGTCCAGCACAAGCTCGGCCTGATGCGTGCAGCAGGCATCAGCACCAAGAGCTTCCGTGAGCTGGCCAGTGAGGTCGCCAAGCTGTTGACCTATGAGGCAACCCAGGACCTGGAGCTGGAAACTACCACCATTGATGCCTGGAGCGGCAACGAGCTGGATGTCCAGACCATCAAGGGCAAGAAAGTGACCATCGTCCCGATCCTGCGCGCCGGCCTGGGCATGCTGGATGGCGTGACGGACCTGATTCCCCCGGCACGCATCAGCGTCGTGGGCCTGTACCGTGATGAAGAGACGCTGGAGCCGGTACCGTATTTCGAGAAGTTCGTGTCAGATCTCGACGAGCGTCTGGCCATCGTGATTGACCCGATGCTGGCGACCGGCGGCTCCATGATCGCCACGCTGGACATGCTCAAGGCCAAGGGCTGCCAGCAGATCAAGGTCATCGTGCTGGTCGCGGCGCCTGAGGGGATCGCCAAGGTGCAGGAATCCTACCCGGACATCGAGATCTACACCGCCTCCGTCGATGACCGTCTCGACGAGAACGGTTACATCGTGCCGGGTCTCGGCGATGCCGGTGACAAGATCTTCGGCACGCGCTGAGCGCCGCCAGAGATGACAACGCCCTGCGTATCTGCGCGGGGCGTTTTTGTATCTGTCTGACCTGTCTGAGCAGTCAGGATCAGGCGGTTGACTCCTCCGCCCGTGAAAAGAAGTGCTGCCATGTCGTCTTCATCACCGTCCTCTGATACCTCCTCTCCCCATGCGTCGTCTGCCCATGTCCCCTTGCCGGAACAGGAAGGGTTCTCGCTGACGACTCTCGTCACCGGCGCGCAGATGCTGTTCGTCGCCTTTGGTGCGCTGGTGCTGGTTCCGCTGCTGACCGGGCTTGACCCCAACGTCGCCCTGTTCACGGCCGGTGTCGGCACCCTGGTCTTCCAGTGCGTGACCAAGGCCAGCGTGCCGGTCTTCCTCGCCTCATCGTTTGCCTTCATTGCGCCCATCCAGAGCTCGGTCGCGAACTTCGGCATTCCTGCCACCATGGGCGGCTTGTTCGTCGCGGGCCTGGTCTATGTGCTGCTGGCGCAATGCATTCGCCTCAAGGGGGTCGGCATCGTGCATCGTCTGCTGCCGGCCGTCGTGGTCGGTCCGGTGATCATGGTCATCGGCCTGGCACTGGCACCGACGGCGGTGCAGATGGCCACCGGCGAATTCAGCGACAACATCTCGCATGCTCAGGCGCTGACATTGTCATTGGTCAGTCTTGGCGTGACGCTGGTGCTGTCGATCTTCGGGCGTGGCATGTTGCGTCTGGTACCGATCCTCGGCGGTATCCTGACGGGGTATGTGCTGGGGCTGGTGATGGGAGTGATCGATCTCTCGCCGGTGCATGCCGCTGAGTGGCTGGCGCTGCCAAGCTTCACTGCGCCGACCTTCGAATTTTCCGCCATTCTGTTCATGATTCCCGTCGCCATCGCGCCTGCCGTCGAGCACATCGGCGACATGGTGGCGATCGGCTCGGTGACACGGCGCGATTACCTGAAGAAGCCGGGACTGCATCGCACGCTGCTCGGCGACGGCCTGGCGACGTCGGCGGCGTCACTGTTCGGTGGTCCGCCCAATACCACCTATTCCGAAGTGACCGGCGCGGTCATGCTGACTCGCAACTTCAATCCGCGCGTGATGACGGTCGCGGCCTGTGTCGCGATCTCGCTGGCCTTCATCGGCAAGGTCGGCGCCGTGCTGCAGACGATCCCCACGCCGGTGATGGGCGGCATCATGTGCCTGCTGTTCGGCTCGATCGCGGTGGTCGGCATGAACACGCTGGTGCGCGCGGGGGATTCACTGACCGCACCGCGCAATCTGGTGATCGCCTCCTTGATCCTGGTGTTCGGGATCGGTGGCATGCAGGTCGGTGGTGGTCAGTTCACGCTGCAGGGCGTGAGCCTAGCCGCCATTCTGGGCATCGTGCTCAACCTGATTCTGCCGCCGGCGAAAGAGGGAGAATGATTACCATTTGATGAGTGGTCGCAGGGAACATTCCCGCGAATGACGGTTCAGATAAATGCAACTCCCATGTGCTGAGTGACTGGCACATGGGAGTTGCATTTTTCGTTTTCCTACCAGACGCCAGCTATCGTTTTCGCATGTCTTGCACGCGACACAAAGCGGTACTGGCGGACATTCGAAGGAGTGATGCTTGCGTACCCTGGTCGTAGTGAGAAGCCTGAAAATGGGCGGCATGGAGCGAGTGGCGGTCAATCTTGCCGACAGTCTGGCCGCGAATGACCACGAGACACATATGGTCATCTGGCGCGGTCGTGATCAGGTGCTGGAGCCGCAGGATACCAGCGTCCAGCAGCACGTCGTGCCGATTCAGCAGCGCGTCCAGCGTTCCGTCGGCGGCGCCCTGACGACTCTGGCGTCACGTCTGGTGCTCAATCCCGTGATCCGTCGCTCCAATTTCGTGTGGGTCGGCAAGGCCGGTGGCGAGGAATTCGCCGCTTGGCTCAAGGAATTCGAGCAGGAACATGGCAAGGTTGACCGCATCATCTTCCGTGGCCTGGGAACCTTCGAACAGGTGTGGGGATTCAAGGATTCCCGTGCACGTTACGTGCTGGAAAATCGTGTCAACTTCACCGGCCCGCAGTGGAAGCAGCGCATGTTTGCCCGCTGTCTGCTGGAAGACAAGCATCTGGTGGCGGTGTCCGAGGATGTGGCGCAAGGGGCACGTGACATCGCTCGCCAGCACGGGGTGGCACCGGCGCATATCGAGACGATCGTCAATGCCTGTCCGATCACCCGGATCCGCGAGCAGGCCGCCATGGATGAGCCGGATATCCCGGCTGAACCCTTCATTCTCAATGTGGCGCGTCTGGTGCCGCAGAAAGACCACGCCCTGTTGCTCGAGGCTTATGCCCTGGCCAATCCGAAGGAGCCGCTGGTGATCGTGGGGGCGGGCAATTGCCGGGAAGCCCTGGAAGTTCAGGCTGAAAGGCTTGGCATCGCCGAGCGGGTGATCTTCGCCGGTCAGCGTGACAACCCCTATGCCTGGATGCGTGCCGCCAGGCTGTTCGTGCTCAGCTCGCGTGTCGAGGGCATGGGTATCGTGCTGATGGAGGCGCTGGCTTGCGGCACACCGGTAGTTTCGGTGGATTGCCGTGGTGGAATACGCGAGATCCTCAAGGGCGAGCTGGAACACGCCATCGCGCCGCATTCCGCCGAAGGCCTCGCGCGACGCATGAACGAGTTGTTGGCAGAGGAAGGCTATCCGATTCGCGAGGAATGGTTGGCAGATTTCTGTCCGCACACCATGGTGGAGCGTTTCCTGGCCGAGCCGGCCACCAATGACCCCTGGGATGAGGCGCGCGAGCAGTCGCCTGATGCTGCGGACCAGCCTCCCTCCCGCGCTGCAAGAGGCTAGCGACGCGCTTTACGCCAACTTGACCGAGCTGGCCAGGGCCGAGCTGGCAGGGCCGAGCAGTTCTCGAGCGAATGCCTGCCTAGCGACTCTGTGCGATGCATAGCCACTGGCAGTCTGGGGCCTCGGCAGCGCCGGAGGTCCCGTGGTGGTTAACTTCACTGCTTGAGAGTTCATGGCTTGCGGCTTGCGACGCCTCAGGCTTGCGCCAATGCAGTTGATAACGCTCCCCGGCATGCAGTCGCGCAGCATCACCACATTCGAGAAGTGCCTCCTGGCAGGCCGCCGTCGCGGGGAACTCGATACACAGTGCGCCGTGCGTGACCAGCACCAGGCTGTCATGCGCAGCCTGCAGGTAGGCGCTGCACTCCGGTGCGAGGCTGCCCAGCTCGATCTGGGGCTGTGGCGATGTCTGTCGGGATTGATCAATGCGCCGCAACGTGAGTCCCGGTCCACAGCCCGCAATCGGCTCATGCTCGTTGCCACGCAGGATGCGTGGTGGTTCGACGGGTATCTCATCGCTGAAGAAGTCGCTCAGCGAGATCGGAAATACCTCGAGAATCTTGTTCAGCGAGCTGACGGAAGGGCTGACCGCGTCCTGCTCGACCTGCGAGATGGTCGAATTGGTCACCTGAGCACGCTTGGCCAGTTCGCGCTGAGAGAGGCCATGACGCGTGCGCAGTTCGCGCAGCCGCTTGCCCAGCGTGCGAGACGCTGTCATTTCCTCGTCTGCCATTTTCTTGTCGTCAGTGGGCTGCGCTGCCTTGCCGGCAGTGAGAGGTTCTGAGGCAGTAGGGGAGCTATCGTGCGACATCAGTGGTGCCTGATTGAGTGAGCATGCGCGCAGGCTAGCACGCGGGTGGGAGTGCGTGGCAGTGCGCCTCGTAACGCCCAGGGGAGTTCATTTGTTGCTTGTGGCTCAAGGCGAGCGACTGCTGCCCCCGGCGCTGAGCGTCTCGAGCAGATGGCGCCCTTGATCATCCTCATGATGCCGGCGTGCGATGCACGGCAGCCACAGGCAGAAGGTGGCGCCGCCACCAGGGGTATCTTCCAGCCATAGCCTGCCTCCCAGCTGGGTGATCAACCCGGATGAGACCGACAGGCCGATGCCCGAGCCATTGGCGCGCGTGGTGAAGAAGGGCGTGAAGATGCGCGACTTCAGGTGCTCGGGCACGCCAGCGCCGTGATCGATGACGCGTATCTCGACTCCCGCCACGGGGGCGAGTTCCGTTGGCACTGAGGCTGGCGCTGGCGCTGAGACTGACGTATCCGGACGGCTGTTTGGCTCATCATTCATTACGGCCAGCGCTGCATCACGATCACGGCTGGTGATGCACAGCGTATCCGGCGCAGGCGCCATCTCGATGGCGTTGATCAGCAGATTGACCAGCACCTGGGTCAGTTGCGCGCGATCGGCCTCGATCAAGCGGGTCGCCGCCAGCTCATGCTGCAATTGATGGCCATGATGATCCAGCGCGTGCCTGACCAGCACCTCGACACTGTGGATCGCCTCATCGGGATGAATCTGGCTGAGGTGAGGCGCGCCGAGTGACGGCGTCAGTGAGTTGCCGTCGCCAATGTCGTTTGAGGCGAGCGGATCGCGTGCGTACTGACGCAGGTTGTCGACCAGCGCGCGAATGCGCTCGACCTGATGGATGATGGTGGCGATTTCCTCGCGCACCGGCTCGGCCTGTTCACCGAGTATCACCTCGATCAACTCGACATGACCCAGAATCACCGCGGCGGGGTTGTTGATCTCGTGGCCGATACCCGCCGTCAGCTCGCCTAGTGCCGCCAGTTTCTCGCGGGTCAGCAGGCGTGCACGCGCTTCGCGCAGCAGGCGGACGTGCTCCTCCAGCGCCTGACTGCGTTCGCGCAGCGTGGCGGTCTGGGCGCTCAGATCGCGGGTACGATCCTCCACCTGGGCTTCCAGCGTCTGGGCCGCGAGCTGTATCTCGTGGCGGTGCGCTTCCAGTCGCGCCAGCATGGCGTCGAATTCCTCGGCCAGTTCATCCAGCTCATCACCGTGCCGCTGCGCCGGCCCCAGTGAGGACAACGGGCCTATGCGCAAGCCTTCCTGTGAGGGGGTATCACGCACCGCATGCACCACACGGCGAATCTGTCGGATCGGCTGCATCAGACGCTCGATGCTGCTCCACACCAGCAGTACCCCCAACAGACTGACCGCGATCAGCACCAGGCTGATATGCGTCAGCGTCTCGCGATAGAGTCGCGCGTAGGGCGCCTGCGGATAGCCTGCGTAGATCATGCCGATCCGCTGGCCATCCAGAGAATCCAGCGGGGCATAGGCGGCCACGAACCAGTCACGAACCACGAAGGCACGATTGATATAGCGCTCGCCATTGCCGATCACCTGACGCTTCACCTCCAGCGAGGCGCGCGTGCCCAGTGCACGCTCGCCGCTGGCATCGGTGACATTGGTGGCGATGCGGACATCATCGAGAAACAGGGTGATGGTGCCGGTGCCATCTTCCGGCAGGGTGCCGGGGCCATAGAGCAGATCGCGGATTTCATCGACCAGACGCGGGTCGCGATTGAGCAGGCGGCCCGCATCCAGCGCGCCCAGCAGCTTGCCCTCGCCATCGAGGATGGGCACCAGCGCCCGCAGCAGCATGCCGCGGTTTTCCTCGCGACGGGCACTGGGTTGTGCGTAGGGCGTCTGGCGCAGCGCAAGGCGCGCACGCTCGGCAAGGACAGGGTCCAGCGTCGCCAGTGAGTCGCTGGACAGCATGTCGAGGCCATCCAGACTTTCGCCGCGCGCCAGTTGCGGAATCAGCGCGGCGACGCCGGGCGTCTGGCGCAACTGGTCGGTGGGCAGCCAGCGCAGCCAGTCGGCATTGAGGGTGTCCCGCATGGTATCCAGGCGCGGCACCAGGCGTGGCAACAGCTGCGCGGTCTGCTCATCGGGCGCCAGCAGCTGGCGCAGGTTGCGGCGCATCGCCTCCAGGCCATCACGCAGGCGCTGATGCTGGCTCTGCAGTGTGCGGCTGGCGACATCGAGATCGCTGCGCACGTTCATGTATAGCTGGCGGTCGGTATAGGCCGTGGTCCAGTAGGCGGTCAGGCCGACCAGCGCCAGCATCAGCGCCAGCAGCGGCGCCAGTGTCAGCAGCAGCAGCCTGCGCCGCAGCGAACCGGCGAAGTAATGGCGCAGGCGCTTGATCATGCGCTGCCGTCGGCTCCGTAGGGAGCGGCGGAGGTGGTGGGGGCGGGTTGATCACTCTCAGCGCCGCTCTCAGTACCACTCTCAGTGCCACTCTCAGTGGCATTCTCAGCGCCGCTGTCCTCACTGATTTGCTGCTCGGCGCGCCAGGTGGTCAGTTTGCGATCCAGCGTCTTGCGCGAGATGCCCAGCTGGCGGGCGGCGGCTGACTTGTTGTTGGCATGTCGCTCCAGTACCGCGCACAGATGGGCCTTTTCCACCGCATCCAATGACCACTCGAGCGGATAGCCGCTGCTGGTGGCCTCTTCCTCGGCGGAGGTGGTCGCGTCTCCGCTGTCGTCCCATATCTCGTGGCCTGCTGCCTGTGCGGCCTGACTGTCGACCGGCAGGGTATCGCCGGGCAGGCGGCCGAGCAGCAAGGCGCGCTCGATGACGTTCTTGAGTTCCCGCACATTGCCGGGCCAGGAATAGTGGCACAGGCGAGTGAGATCAGAATGCTGCCAGGGCACGGCGGGGAGGTTGAGCTCACGCGACAGTTGGCGCGAGAAATGCTGGGCCAGCGCCGGGATGTCTTCCGGGCGCTCGCGCAGGGCCGGCAGTGTCAGGCTCAGCACGTTGAGGCGATAGTAGAGGTCTTCGCGGAAGCGGCCCGCGGCCACTTCCGTCTCCAATGTGCGGTGAGTGGCGGCCACGATACGCACGTCCACCGCCTGTTCCTGCTCGCCGCCGACGGGGCGCACGCGGCGCGTCTCCAGCACTCGCAACAGCTTGGCCTGCATTGCCAATGGCATCTCGCCGATTTCATCCAGGAACAGCGTGCCGCCATCGGCGAAGCTGAACAGGCCATCACGGCCACGGTGGGCGCCGGTGAAGGCCCCCTTGAGGTGGCCGAACAGCTCGCTCTCCAACAGCTCCGGGCTGATGGCACCGCAGTTGACCGGCACGAAGGCGCCGCGCCGACCGGACAGGCGATGCAGATCACGCGCCGCCAGCTCCTTGCCGGTGCCGGATTCCCCCAGAATCAGCACCGGAGAGGGCGCGGGAGCAACGCGCGCGATGATATGCGCCAGCTCCTGCATGGCAGGGCTCTCGCCCTTGAGGCTGGCCTCTTCCTGCTGATGGCGGGCATTGTCGCGACGGAGCAGGAAGTTTTCCCGCGTCAGCTGGCGGCGCTCAAGGCAGCGGTCCAGCGCAGCCTGCAACTGTTCGAGACGAAACGGCTTGATGATGAAATCACAGGCTCCGGCCCGCAGCGCGCGCACAGCGGTCTCGAGATCGGCGTAGGCCGTCATGAAGATGACATCGCTGACCGAAGAGGGCGCAAGCGCCTCATCCCAATCCAGGCCATCACGCCCCGGCAGGCGAATGTCGAGCAGGATGAGGTCGAAATGCAGGCGCGAGCGCAGGGCTTCGGCCTGCTCGACACTGTCGGCACATTCGATCAGCGCGAAGCGCGAGGACAGTGCCTTCTCCAGATAGCGGCGCATGCCGGGCTCGTCATCGACGATCAGTACCGAGGCGGTGGGGAGGGGGTCGCTGCCGCTACGCCGGGTCTCACGGGGTGTGGAGGGGGCGTGGGCAGTCATGGCGTTCCTCGGGTCAACAGGGCAGTAATGGTCGCAGGGGAGATCATCTCTATCATGCGGGCATTGTGGCGTGCTGCTCACTGGTAATCTAGCGCTGGATGCCACATTGCTGCCTCTTTCTGCTTACGCTGGCCACAGGCAGGGCCTTGCAGCCTTGTCAGCACGCGGTGCTGGTGGGCAGGGTTGGCAGGCTGTCCCGTTGCGCTACGCAAGGCCCGGCGATGACTCGGCAATCGGGTCGTCATGGGGCAGTGGTGGTCATGCCTGGGCTTATTGTCAGTATTTTCTCGGCCATTCCGGCAGTGCCATTCCCGCAGTGCCATTCCGGTAGCGCCATTCGCTCCAGTCGATATAGCGACGTCAGCAGGGCGACAGGGGCGTCAGGGATGAGAGGGGCGTCAGGGACGACAGCAGGCGGGTACCGGCAAGTCTGCCTGCTGGAGAAGATTCCGGTATCATCGCCGGCTGTCTTGCGTGCCAGTCCATGTATCAGCGCTGTCTGGCAAAGCCTTGAAAGCCTTTATTGGATCGTCCGTTTCGTCACCACAGCGCTTTCGGCATGTCGTTTGCAGAGTCAGCATTCACGCTGATGTCATCAAGACCGTCACGCCAGAAAAAATATTCAGGGAGCACCCCCCCATGCCGCAACGCCATACCTTGTCTTCTCGTCGCCTGCTGGCCACCCTCGCAGGCCTGTCATTCGGTGCGCTGAGCATTCTGCCGGCCCAGGCAGCCGACGACATCATCCGTCTGGCCACCACGACCAGCACCTACAACTCAGGCCTGCTCGATCACCTGCTGCCGGAGTATGAAGAGGCCCACGATGTCACCATTCAGGTCATCGCGGTCGGTACCGGCAAGGCGTTGCGCATGGGCCAGGATGGCGATGTGGATCTGGTGATGACTCACGCCCCGGGCGCCGAGCGCAAGTTCGTCGATGCCGGCTACGGTGTCGAGCCGCATGGCGTGATGTACAACGACTTCGTGCTGCTCGGCCCCGAGGCGGACCCGGCGGCCATCGACGGCATGCAGGATGTGGACGCGGCACTGGGCAAGATCGCCGGCGCCAATGCCGGCTTCATCTCGCGCGGCGATGACTCCGGCACCCACAAGAAGGAATTGGCCCTGTGGCAGAGTGCCGATGTCACCCCTGACTTCTCCGGCTACAAGGCCGTCGGCCAAGGCATGGGCAAGGTGCTGAGCATGGCCAGTGAGCTGCAGGACTACACCCTGAGTGATCGTGGCACCTGGCTTGCGATGGAAGACAAGCTCGAGCTTGAGATTCTGGTCGAGGGCGATGCGCGCCTCTTCAACCCCTATCAGGTGATTCTGGTCAACCCGGCCAATCATGACGGGCTCAATACCCGTGGTGCGCGTGAGCTGGCCCAATGGCTGATCTCCAGCGAAGGGCAGCAGGCAATCGATGATTACCGTCTCAAGGGCAAGGCGCTGTTTCATGCCAGCCACGGCGAGACCGGCTTCGATGCTCGCCAGACAGCGGACCGCGCCTCTGAGCGCACGCCGGTGAAGGCGCAGGGCGCACAGGCTGAGCCGCGTTCGTGAGCTTGTGGCAAACCACGCAGGAGGCCATGAGCCTCCTGCTGAGCATGGATGGCGCGCTGTGGGAGATCATCGGCGTGTCGTTTCGTGTCTCGTTGATGGCGATGTTGATCGCGGTGCCACCGGCGCTGTTGATCGCCTTCGTGCTGGTTCGCTGTGCCTTCCCGGGGCGCTGGCTGCTGATTTCGCTGATCAATACCCTGATGGCCGTGCCCACCGTGGTGGTGGGGCTGCTGCTGTTCATCCTGCTGTCGCGCGCTGGCCCGCTGGGCGACTGGCATCTTCTGTTCACCCAGCCGGCGATGGTGATCGGGCAGATTCTGCTCGCCCTGCCGATTCTGGTGGTGATGCTGCATGCCGCGCTGGCGGGCGTCGACAAGCGTGCCTGGGAGACGGCCTTGCAGCTGGGGGCGTCGCGCCGGGCGGCGCTGTGGCGGCTGGTGATGGAGGCCCGGTTCGGCGTGATGGCGGCGTTGGTGGCCGCGTTTGGTAGAATCATCGCTGAAGTGGGTTGCGCCATGATGGTGGGTGGTAACATTGCCGGTTTCACGCGCAATATCACCACGGCCATCGCGCTGGAAACCCTCAAGGGCGAGTATGCCCAGGGGGTCGCCCTGGGCATGGTATTGCTGGTGTTGGCGCTGGCGCTCAATCTTATGCTGGGGCTGTTGCGTGGTCGCGGTCAGCTGGTGGTGCAGGCGTGACCCGCGGTCTCACCAACAGTCATGTTCTGCTCCCGCAGCCTGCAAGCCGCCTGCCTGCCAGTTGAGACAAGCACACCAGCACTGATCGCGTCAGGCTGAATCGTCGTATGGAGTCATGATGTTCCCCCCTAGTTCTTCGTCCTCGTCTGTTCCCCCGGGCGACCCCTCCTGCCCGGTGGCGGGGACTGGCTTCGCGCAAGCCGCGCCGCCTGCTGCCCAGGTACTCGCTGCCGACGCAAGCGTTGCCCCTCTGTTGCGTGTGCGCGGCCTCGAATATCGCTTGCCGCCTGCGGCGCAGGCATCCGGCGAGGGCACCGAGGCGCAAGGTCGCCTGTTGTGGCATGTGGCGGCGCTGGATTGGGCGCCGACCCCGGCGTCCGGCTGGGTGCACCTCAAAGGCGACAACGGCAGCGGCAAGACCACGCTGCTGCGCGTGCTGGCCGGCATGCAGCCAGCGACTGGCGGCAAGCTTGAATGGCAGACCCGTGACGCTCATCCGGTGCGCTACCTGCACCAGCAGCCGTATCTGTTCGACACCAGCGTGGCCGGCAATCTGGTGCTGGCGGCTCGCTGGCAACCCGACAGCGGCTCTGCCGGCCAGCAGCGCGATCAGGCCGAGGAGATGCTGCGCTGGAGCGGGCTGAGCGATCAGGCCCGTCAGCCCGCCCGCTCATTGTCGGGTGGCGAGCGGGCGCGACTGGCATTGGCGCGCGCCTGGTTGTCGCGTCCGCCGGTGCTGTTGCTGGATGAGCCTGCCGCCAATCTGGATCAGGCCGCCGTCGAGCAATTGGCGCTGCGGCTGGAGCAGATGTGCCAGCAGGGGTGTGCGGTGATCCTGTCCTCGCATCAGGACAATGCCTTGAGTCAGGGCTCGAGTGCGCGCTGGACGCTGAGCGCTGCCAGCCTGCACACTGAGCCCTCAGCGGGCTGAGTTGCCTTCAATAGCTGAGCCTTCGGCTCAGGCGCCTCAAGCTTCAGGGTTGAGAAAGCCCTGTTCATCAGCCGCTTGCACTGGATGCCCTGCCAGCAGCCCTGCTGCATGACATTACCTGCGCCTTTGCGCACTCGACCGGGATACGCCTTCATGCCGAGCTCCAATCACACCTCTGACGCCACGCCACTGCCGAGCGATGCCGAGCAGCTCAAGGCCTCGCTCACGCCCGCCAATATCACCGGGGTGGTGCTGGCCGGTGGCCAGGCGCGGCGCATGGGTGGCGTCGACAAGGGACTGGTCATGCTCAATGAGGTGCCGCTGGTGGCGCATGTACTGGCGCGCCTGACCCCTCAGGTGGGTGAGCTGCTGATCAATGCCAACCGCTCGCACGCCGAATATGCCGCCTATGGTCATCCGCTGGTCGAAGACAGCGAGCAGGGCTACCACGGTCCCCTGATGGGCATGGCCAGTGCGCTGGCGGCAGCGCGGACGCCCTGGGTGATGATGGTGGCCTGCGATGTGCCGCACCTGCCCAATGAGCTGGTCGAGACGCTGAGTGTGGCGCTGATCGATCATGCCAACGGCGATCAGCTGGAAGGCTTCACTGTCGAGGGCGGTCACGCGGTTGATGCCGGGCCTGCGCTGCTGGCCGTGGCGGGAGACGAGTTCCGTTACCATCCGGTGATCTGTCTCATGCATCGTGGCCTGTTGCCTTCGCTGCAGGCGGCGCTGGCCGCTGGCGAGCGCAAGATCGACCGCTGGTTCGATCAGCATGTCTGGCTCAAGGTGCAGGCGGGCAGCGAGCAGGACTTCGCCAATCTCAATACCCTTGAAGAATGCCGCGAGATGGAAGCCGGCTCGCGCTGAGCGCGCTTCTTTCCTGACGTCCTCTGCGTGTCATCCGTTCCCGCTTGCACGCCCAGAGTGTGTCATTGTGATGCAGGTGGTCATCGCCGGGAGCGTCTCTTCAGGAGTCTGGCGGGTTATTGTCTTTGCCTGTCCGGTATTGATGGCCTTGGCGTTGCACCTTGAAAGTGTCGTGTCTGGTGGTTCTGGCGGGTGTCTTGCCACTCTGCGTCGTTGCCCCCATTGAACCCTTGCTCATATCGAGCCGTTACCCCATTGAAATGAGCGCCGTGCGTGTTCACCTTCATGGCATCCGCTCAGCCCGCATTGTCATCGTCATCTTTTCCCTTGCGGGCGCGGGAGCGCTGCGATGGGCCCGTCGACAGGCCGCCATACGCCGGAATCATCAAGAGAACCTTCATGCCTGAGTCTTCTTCCACGACTGACCAGCGTGCTGATACCGCTGTCAGTGCTGAACATTCCTCCCCCCGCAGTGACGCACCCACGCCGCGTGGTGATATTTCTCATGAAGTCGGGATGTCGCCCGCCTGGCAGGCACGTCTGGCGGCGTCAGCGTGTCCGCTGCTGGGCATCGCGGCCTGGAGCGGCACCGGCAAGACCACGCTGCTCGAGCAGCTGCTGCCCGAGTTGAGAGCTCGCGGCCTCCGTGTCGCCGTGATCAAGCATGCGCATCATGCCTTCGATGTCGATACGCCGGGCAAGGACAGCCATCGTCTGCGAACGGCCGGTGCCGTGCCGATGCTGGTGGCGTCCGCCAAGCGCTTTGCGCTGATGATGGAGACGCCGGACCAGGCGGAGGCCGATCTGGAGCAGCTGGTGGCGCAGCTTGCGGGGCTGGAGGTGGACCTGATTCTGGTCGAGGGCTTCAAGCAGTGGCCGCTGCCCAAGCTTGAGCTGTACCGCGAGGCCGTGGGCAAGCCGCTGCGAGCCCCAGAGGACCCCTGGATCCATGCGCTGGCGACACCGGCGGCGCAGCTGCCGCCTCGTGATGATGTGCCGCAGGACCTCAAGCGGCTGGATCTTGACGATCCTCAGGCGCTGGCCGCCTGGATCGCCGCCTGGCCGGTGCATTGGCGTCTGGAAGGCGGCAAGCCGCGTGGCGAGGTGGGCGCATGAGTCTGTCGTGTTTCGATCCGCGTTTCGGCGAGCGCATGCTGAGCGTCGATGAAGCCTTGAGCGTGTTGGGGGAGAGCCTGGCGGGCGTGATGCGCACGCCGCGCAGCGAGCGTGTCGCCCTGGCGCAGGCGCCCGGACGTGTGCTCGCCGAGACGGTCATCTCGCCGCTGGATGTTCCGGCGCAGACCAACGCAGCGATGGACGGCATCGCGCTGGCGCAGACTTCATTGCCAGACGCGGCGAGCGGCGAGCCCCTGAGCGATCGCGGCGAATTGAGCGATCACTGCGAGCTGAGCGTGATCGGCAGCTCGCTGGCGGGCCATCCCTGGACGGGGCGGGCGCTCGCCGCGGGGGAGGCCATGCGCATCACGACCGGCGCGGCCCTGCCCGCAGGCGCCGACACCGTCGTCATGCAGGAGCAGCTCGAGTATCGCTCCGCGCAGGGCGAAGGGCAGGGCGAGGGCTTGATTGAGAGCGAAGCAGGCGAGCGGGTGGTGATCGAGGGCGTGACCAGCATTCGCCGTGGCCAGAATGTGCGTCAGGCCGGTGAGGACATCGCGCGCGGCAGCCAGGTGATGGCGCCTGGCCAGTGGCTGACGCCTGCCGCCGTGGGCGTGCTGGCGTCGCTCGGGCTCGCCGAGGTCGCCGTCTATCGGCCACTGACGGTGGCGATCTTCTCCACCGGTGACGAGGTCACGGCCCCCGGCGAGACGCTGCCGGCCGGCGGCCTCTATGACGCCAATCGCTTCAGCCTCGTGGCGCTGCTGCGCGACCAGGGCATCGAGGTGCTGGATCTCGGCATCCTGAGCGATGACGAGGCGAGCGTGAGTGCTGCCCTGCGTGATGCCGCGACGCGTGCCGACATGGTCATCACCTCCGGCGGCGTGTCGGTGGGCGAGGCCGATCATGTGCGCAGCGCCCTCGCTGCCTGTGGTGAGCTCGCCCTGTGGCGCATCGCCATGCGTCCGGGGCGCCCGCTGGCGTTCGGCATGTTGCGTGCCACATCCGCCGCCGACGCGTCGTCATCTGGTCAGGTGCCGTTCTTCGGCTTGCCGGGCAATCCGGTGGCGACCATGGTCACCTTCCTGCAGTTCGTGCTGCCCGCGCTGCGCCTGTTGTCGGGCCAGCAGCGGTTGGCGAAGGCTGAGGAGGGCGCCTCCGCGACGACACTGGCACAGTGGCAAGCCCCGCGCCTGCAGTTGATCGCCGGCGAGACGCTGCGCTCACGTGCCGAGCGTGTCGACTATCATCGCGGCCAGATCGTGCTGGATGACCAGGGGCGTCAGGTGGTGATGACCACGGGGCGGCAGGGCTCGGGTATTCTGACCTCGATGTTGCTGGCCGAATGCCTGATCGAGATTCCCGCCGGCTGCGCCACGCTTCACGCCGGCGAGCCGGTCATGGTGCAGTGGCTGGGCAGCCGCGGCATCGTCTAGGCGATGCCCGCGCAGTGGTCATGCCAGCTGATTCATGAAAAGATAGTCTGCTAATTTCTTGGCCAGTCCTGTCCATCAGGGCTTGCCTGCCTGCTTCTTCAGGCATTGGTATTTCAGAGATTGCCGCCAGTCAGGCGCACCCGATACGGATACGAGACAGCTCATGAGCCTTACTCATCTCAACGCACGCGGCGAAGCCCATATGGTGGATGTTGCGGACAAGCAGGAAACCCGCCGCGAGGCGCGAGCCAGCGCACGCGTCAGCATGCTGCCTGCCACGCTCGCTCTGCTCGCCGAAGGTGGCTTGCCCAAAGGGGATGTGCTGGCGACGGCGCGTATTGCCGGTATCCAGGCGGCCAAGCGCACTCATGAGCTGATTCCACTCTGTCATGCCTTGATGCTCTCCAAGGTGACCGTCGACTTCACGCTGGACACCGCCAACAGCTGCGTGGAAATTCAGGTGCTGTGCCGCCTCAATGGGCGTACCGGTGTCGAGATGGAGGCGCTGACGGCGGCCTCGGTGGCGGCATTGACGCTCTATGACATGTGCAAGGCGGTCGACAAGGGTATCGTGATCGGCGATATCCAGCTCGAGACCAAGACCGGTGGCAAGAGTGGTGACTGGCAGCGCCCGGACGAAGCCGCCGCTGTCGAGCAGACGTCGTCTGAACCAAGCCGTTCTGCGACAGCTGAGCCCATCGAAGCGACAGCGGGACAGGCCGCTCCGGCGGCACGCGGTGATGCCACCGTGCGGGTCCTCTTCCTGGCGGAACTGCGGGAACGTCTGGATCTCGACAGCCTGGCGCTGAATCTGACGACGCTGTCCCAAGCGACGGTCGGGGGCCTGAAGCGCACCCTGGCGCTGCGTGACCCTCAGCTTGAAGCGCTCAATGACACTCGCGTGCTGTGCGCCGTCAATCAGGACATGGTGCGCGATGACCACCCACTGAATGCCGGTGATGAAGTCGCCTTCTTCCCGCCGGTGACGGGGGGCTGACATGACCCAGGTCGCAAACGAAGCCTCGCAGGCCTTTTCGGTCAGCATTCAGGCCAGCGATTTTGATCTGCGTATCGAGCAGGACATTTTGACGCGTGGGCGCGGCGACATCGGTGCCGTGGTGTCCTTCACGGGGCTGGTGCGTGATTTCAATCAGCGACCGGATGTCGTCGCGCTGACGCTGGAACACTACCCCGGCATGACGGAGCGTAGCCTCGAACGCTTGATCACAGAGGCGCGCGAGCGCTTCCCGCTCACCGGGGTGCGCATCATTCACCGTGTCGGACGGCTCGAGCCCGGCGACAATATCGTGCTGGTGCTGGTCGCCAGTGCGCATCGTCAGGCTGCCTTTGCCGGCTGTGACTTCCTGATGGACCACCTCAAGTCGCGGGCGCCTTTCTGGAAAAAGGAGCACACCGCCACGGGAGATTATTGGGTGCGGGAGCGCTCGAGCGATCGCGAGGCACTCGAGCGCTGGCATCCAGAGTCCGCGGTGACGGCAGAGGGTGAAGCGGTATCCCCCCTTGCCGAGCAACACAAGGCTGATGACTCATTGGCCGAGGCCAGCGGCGAAGAGAGACAATCAGCGCTGGCAACACCCAAGTTTTCGGGAGAGTCATGATGGAAACCCTGGTCGATGACTTCGGTCGTCGCATCCGCTATGTTCGCCTGTCAGTGACGGACCGCTGTGATTTTCGCTGCGTCTATTGCATGAGCGAAGAGATGACCTTTCTGCCGCGCGACGAGGTGTTGAGCCTTGAAGAGATCGCGTTGCTGGCGCGCGCTTTCGTGGAATTGGGGGTCGAGAAGATTCGCCTGACCGGAGGGGAGCCGCTGGTACGGCGTGATATCGGCAAGCTGGTTGATGAAATCGGCGCGCTCGAGGGGCTCAAGGACTTCTCGATGACCACCAACGGCGCGGGCCTTGCCAAGCACGCCGCGCAGTTGAAGGCCGCCGGCATGTCACGGCTGAATATCAGCCTTGATTCTCTGGACCCGGAGCGCTTCAAGGCGCTGACGCGTACCGGCGACCTGAACAAGGTGATCGCCGGCATCCGTGCTGCGCGCGAGGAAGGCTTCCGCATCAAGCTCAATGCAGTGGTGCTGAAAGGGCGCAATGATCACGAAGTGGTGTCGCTGGTCGAATTCGCGCGTGAGGAAGGGTTGGACATCAGCTTCATCGAGGAGATGCCGCTGGGCCAGGTCTCGGACCACGGTCGTGATGAGACTTTCTGCTCCAGTGATGATGTCCAGGCGCGCATCGAGACGCGTTATCCGCTGATTCCCACGCTTGAAGACAGCCTGGGGCCGGCGCGTTATTTCCGCATGGCGGACAGCGAATCACGGGTGGGATTCATCTCACCGCACAGTCATAACTTCTGCTCGACCTGCAACCGCGTTCGCGTCACGGTAGAGGGGCGTCTGTTGCTGTGTCTTGGCAATGAGCACTCGCTTGACCTGCGTGACATCATGCGTCGCCACCCGGGTGACATCGAGCCGCTCAAGGCCGCGATCATCGATGCCATGCACCTCAAGCCCGAGCGTCATCACTTCACGACGGATGGTGATGTCCAGATCGTTCGCTTCATGAACATGACGGGAGGCTGAGTCCTTTTTCGTCATCAGTCGTGGCGCTCATGTTGATCGAGCCATCTCGGATAACTCACAGGCGCTGACAAAAACCCCGCTATCAAGCGGGGTTTTTGTTGGTCTATCCTATGGAAACACTGCCTTGCTTTTGACAAGGCTTGTTAGTTCATATTTAGCGCTTATACTTTGCTGCATTATCACATCCAATGCGATGACTCGCAGGGATTCCAGCTCAGTGCATATGGTGGAGGTAGCGAAATGACAGCCGATTCTCTCGAAAAGATCGCTCGTAACAAGAATGTTGCTCGTGCAGCAGCGCGTCAGCTGTCCATGGAACAACTGCACAAGCTCTCCGAGGTCATCAATGAGGTGATCGAGCAGAAAGCCGAAGAAGACGAGCAGCGCCGCGAAGAAGAAATCGCCAAGGAGCGCAAGCTTGCCGAGATTCGTGATGCGATGATCGAAGCTGGCCTTTCCGTGGATGATCTGGTCAGTGATCAGCCCAAGCGTCGTGGCCGTCCGCCGAAGAACAAGTCCGTTTGAGACCTTCGGCCTGACGCCATGGAGGTGGCTGAAGCGCTTGAGATCGAGATTGCCAGCCGGCAAGTCGGCAATCTCGCCATCACCAGTCCCTGAGCGCCTCCCAGCAGCAGAAAAGCCCGCCCGGTATTTCCCGAGCGGGCTTTTTCATGCGCTGCTTTGTGCAGGGCGGTGAGCTAAAGGCGGCCATCACTTCAATGATGGCGCGACACTCACTCCTGATTCATGGCCATGATATGCAGGAAGAGCACCGGCTCATGGCGCAGGTGGTTGCGCAGCCAGCGATTGATGCGGCCATCGAGTTGCTGCTTGAGTTCACGTTCATTGCTGGCATCCAGGCCTGCCAGGGTGTCATCCAGCCACTCGGCGAAGCTGTCTTCATCCAGGCTTGAGGTGCCGCTGATATCCAGCATCAAGCGGCCGATGCGAACCCAGCCGGCCTCCTGCAGCGTGACGGGCAACGCCAGCGAGACGCTGCCATGCCGGCCGAGACGCGCGCGGGCACGGCGGTCCATGGAATCCAGCGGACGCACCTTGTCATGCTCGATGATGCGTTCGTGCAGTGTCAGGCGTTTCTCCACCGACAGCCCCTGAGCATCGAGGCGAATCACGTCACCATTGACGGGAATCAGCGGTGCCTCGATGCCCAGGGACTGTGCCACCTGGGTGTGAGCGAGCTGGTGGCGATATTCGCCATGCACCGGCAGCAGACGTACCGGTTTCAGCCAGCCATAGAAGGTGCGCAATTCTTCCTGCGCCGGGTGCCCGGAGGCGTGCAGGTCCGGGAACTGCTTCTCTTCCATGATGCCGACGCCAAGGCGTGTCAGGGCGTTGTGCAGCTTGCCGATGGCCAGCTCATTGCCGGGAATCGCCTTGGAAGAGAAGATCACGGTGTCGCCGGCAGCCAGCTCGAAGTCCGGATGGCGGGAATTGGCCAGGCGCGACAGCGCGGCGCGCGGCTCGCCCTGACTGCCGGTGGCGATCACCATGACTTCTTCCGGCGGCAGATAGCCCAGGTCCTTCACCGGGACCAGCGGCGGGAAGTCTTCCAGATAGCCGAGACCGCGGGCGACGCGCACCATGCGCTCCATCGAGCGACCCAGCAGCGTGATCCGGCGACCATTGCGTGCGGCGGCGCGCCCCAGTGCCAGGATGCGGGCCAGGTTGCTGGCAAAGCAGGTCACGACGACGCGTCCGCGACAGCCGGCCAGCGTCTTCTCCAGTGCGCGTGCTACCTCGCCTTCACTACGCGAATGACCCGCCAGCGGCGCATTGGTGGAGTCGCCGACGACCAGATCGACCGGCGCCAGTGCCTGATAGCGCTCCGGATCGGTGGGCTCGCCGATCAACGGCTCCGGGTCCAGCTTCCAGTCGCCGGTATGCATCACGCGATATTCCGGCGTGACGATCAACAACGAGCAGCTTTCCGGAATGGAGTGGGTCAGTGGCAGCAATCGCAGCGCGAAGGGGCCGGATTCAAAACCTTCATCCACCTCGATGATCTGCAGGCTGGAGGTTTCCAGCTCGCGCTCGGCAAACTTGGCGCGCAGCAGGCCAGCCGCCAAGGGCGTGGCGATGATCGGGCAGCGCCATTTCGGCCACAGCCAAGCGACTGCGCCGATGTGGTCTTCGTGGCCATGGGTGATCACCAGCATCTGCGGGCTGATGCCCAGGCTTGCCAGGGACTCGATATCCGGCACCTGCAGCGGGCCCTCCGGCAGGTCCTGGCGAATCATCATGCCGCAATCCACGGCAATCCAGTGATCCTGATAACCATACAGCGTCAGATTCATGCCGATCTCGCCGCAGCCACCCAGCGGTAGCAGGTGCAGCGGCGGACGTTGTCTCTGACGGACTTGAACGCGGGGTTTCAACATGGATGTCATGCCATCTATAAAATGTGGCTCAACTATACGGGAATCCCGCGAAGCGCCACAAATGGCGCTGTTGTCCGGTCGAGTCGATTCGAGAGCGCCCCGGCCGTCCGCGTGACGCCTTGAGGTGGGCCGGCGTGATGGCCGCTGATCGCAATGTCGTATTGACCATATGGACAGAATCGGGGTGCAGCACTGTTTCAGGCCGCGTGATCAGCTACAATAGCCCACCTTTGCCGAGGGGCTGCTTACGGGCGGTGTCATGATTCCTCGCGCAGGCCGGCGCTTCGCCGGCTGAACATCATTCCCGCTATCACAATGGTTGAACTTACGATGTCTCACGCCTATCGCCTGGTGGTGTCCTGCCCTGATCAGGTCGGAATTGTTGCCCGAGTTTCCACTTTCATCGCCGAGCAGGGCGGGTGGATCACCGAAGCCAATCAGCATTCTGATCTTGGTGCCGGTCGTTTCTTCATGCGCTATGAGATCAACCCCGAAACCATCGGTCTGAGCGCCGCTGAGCTCGGCAAGCGCTTCGCCCCGATCGGTGAAGAGTTCGGCATGCAGTGGCGCGTGCATGACACCGCTGCCAAGAAGCGTGTCGTGCTGATGGTCTCCAAGGACTCCCATTGCCTGGTGGACCTGCTGCATCGCTGGCAGTCCGGTGATCTGGATTGCGAGATTCCCTGCGTCATCTCCAACCACGATGACATGCGTTCGCTGGTGGAATGGCACGGCATTCCGTTCCATCACGTGCCGGTCGACAAGAATGACAAGGCGCCGGCTTTTGCCGAAGTCGAGCGTCTGGTGGAAGAATCCCGGGCCGATTGCATCGTGCTGGCGCGCTACATGCAGATCATTCCGCCGAGTCTGTGTGAGCGCTATGCCGGTCGCCTGATCAACATCCACCACAGCTTCCTGCCTTCCTTCGTGGGCGCCAAGCCGTATCACCAGGCCTTCGGGCGTGGGGTCAAGCTGATCGGGGCGACCTGTCATTACGTGACCGAAGAGCTGGATGCCGGCCCGATCATCGAGCAGGACATCCATCGCGTCACTCACTGCCATACCGCCGAGGAACTGGTGCGCATCGGTCGTGATGTCGAGCAGAAAGTGCTGGCGCGCGGCCTGCGCTGGCACCTGCAGGATCGCGTGCTGATCCACGGCAACAAGACCATCGTCTTTGCCTGAGCCTCGCTTGCTCAACGCATGAGTCTGTCACCGACCTGAGGTCGTGACGAAGAAGCCGGTACCTGTTTCAGGTGCCGGCTTTGTTGTTTGCGGGATGGGGTGGGCGCCTGGCGCGAGCTAGAACAACCCCAGCTGCTGGGCGTCCTCGCGGGCCTTGAGGCGTACGCCGACGCCCAGCAGACGGACAGGGCGATGGCCGCGTTGCCAGGCTTGCTCCATCAGCAGGGCGAAGCTGTTGGCGCTCGGCAGCGTGGTGGTCGAGGCGGGGAGCAGGCTTTCCAGCGTGGTGCTCTCGAAGTTGCTGAAACGGATCTTGACGAACTGCTTGGCCAGCACCGGCTGGTCATGACGGGCATGGCGGCTGGTCAGGCGTTCGAGCAGGGCGGGCAGGCGCTCGAGACAGGCCGGCAGATCAGGCAGGTCGTGATCGAAGGTGTGCTCGACACTGATCGACTTGCGCTCGCGCTCGACACGCACCGGTCGCTCATCGATGCCGTGCGCCAGTTCGTGCAGGCGGGTGCCGAACTTGCCGAAGTGCTCGGCCAGTGTCGTCAACGGCGTGGTGCGCATGTCCTCGCAGGTGGTGATGCCCAGGCGCGTCAGACGCGCCAGCGTCGCGGGGCCGACTCCGTGCAGCTTGCCGACGGGCAGCTGGCGGATGAAGGCGTCGCTGGTCTCGGGCGTGATCACCGTCAGGCCGTCGGGCTTTTCCCAGTCACTGGCGATCTTGGCCAGAAACTTGTTGGCGGCCACGCCAAGGGAAAGCGTGATGCCGGTGCGCTTGAGCGCCTCTTCCTTCAACCAGCGCGCCATCCAGGTGGCGCTGCCCTGAAAGTCAGTCACGGCGCTGACATCCAGATAGGCTTCATCCAGCGAGAGGGGCTCCACCAGGGGCGTCAGCTCATGGAAGAGTGACTGGATCTCGGCGGAAACGGCGCGGTAGCGCTCGAAGTCCGGTGGCACCAGAATCAGCTGTGGGCACAGGCGCAGCGCGCGGGCAGTCGACATCGCCGAGCGTACGCCGAAGGCACGCGCGGGATAGTTGCAGGTGGCGATGACACCGCGTTGCTCGGTGCGGCCACCGATGGCGATGGGCACCTCGCGCCACTCGGGATGGCGGAGCATCTCGACGGCGGCATAGAAGCAATCGCAGTCGGCGTGGAGGATCTTGCGCATGCGCGCATCATGCTAAAAGACTGGATGGCTGTCCAGTAGTTGTGCCCATTCATTGCGCCTGAGCCGGCCCAGCAACGACAACGCCCGACAGTGAGGAAGGTCCTCTCTGTCGGGCGTTGTCATGTCTGGCATCTCGCTTAGGCGCGAGACTGTCGCTCAGCGGATTACAGCGTCATCGCGGCCACCCAGCCGAACACGATCAGCGGGATGTTGTAGTGGATGAAGGTCGGCACCACGCTGTCCCAGATGTGGTCGTGCTGCTGATCGACATTCAGGCCGGCAGTCGGGCCGAGGGTCGAGTCAGAGGCCGGTGAGCCGGCATCCCCCAGCGCGGCGGCGGTGCCGATCAGCGCGACGGTGGCCAGTGGCGAGAAGCCGAATTGCAGCGCCAGCGGCACGTAGATGGCGGCAATGATCGGAATGGTCGAGAAGCTGGAGCCGATGCCGAGGGTGATGAACAGGCCGACCATCAGCATGACCAGCGCGGCCAGCGGCTTGTTGTCACCGATGATGTGGAAGGAGGCGTCAACCAGGGTCTGGATGTCGCCGGTGGCCTTCATCACGGAAGCGAAACCTGCCGCCGAGATCATGATGAAGCCGATCAGCGCCATCATGCGCATGCCGGACGTGAAGAGGTCATCCGCTTCGTTCCACTTGAACAGACCACCCAGCGAGAGGATGGCGAAGCCGACCAGGCCGCCGAGAATCATCGAACCGGAATACAGCTGAATGCCGAGGGCGGCGATGATGGCGATACCTGCCATGATCAGGCCGCTCTTGGACGGCGTGTGCATGGGCGTGTGGTGCGGTACGTTGCTGGACTTGATCTCGCGGGTCGCGTAGTCACGCGGCTTGCGGTAGGAGACGAACAGCGCCGTCAGCAGGCCGAGGAACATGCCGCCGACCGGAATCGCCATCGCCATCGGCACCATGCCGCGGGTCACGTCGAGACCGAGCGACTGACCGGCCTCATTGATGTTGGCCAGCAGGATGTCGTTGAGGAAGATGGAGCCGAAACCGACCGGCAGCAGCATGTAGGGCGCGGTCAGGCCGAAGGTCAGTGCACAGGCCACGGCACGACGATCCAGGCGCAGGCGGTTCATGGCGACTAGCAGCGGCGGAATCAGGATCGGGATGAAGGCGATGTGGACCGGAATCAGGTTCTGGGAGGAAATCGCGACCAGAGTCACGCTGCCCAGCAGGCCGTACTTGATGGCTGTCTGGCGGCGCGGCGTGCTTTCGCCATTGAGCAGGCCGATCAGGCGTGCGGCGAGCAGGTCCGGCAAACCGGAGCGAGACAGGGCGACGGCGAAGGCACCGAGAGTGGCGTAGGCCAGCGCGACCTTGGCGCCGCCGCCGACACCGTCATTGAAGGCGCCGAGCGTGTCGGTCAGTGACAGACCGCTGAACAGACCGCCGACCAGGGCGCCGGCGACCAGCGCGAAGACGACCGAGACGCGAGCCAACGACAGGCCGACCATGACCAGGACGGCCAGAATTACCGCATTCATGCGAGTACCTCTATGTGGGGTTGTGCCAGCTTTGGGAGTGTTGCGGACAGAGCGGGCGAACTGTGGGTGCGTGGCCACCCGATCCCGGGGCAATGCCTCGCATGACGTGTACATTCGTGACGAATGCCTTGCTGTCGCAGTGTTCCTGCGGCTTCCTCCTGAATGCCGTCAAAAACGGCGCATTATCTTACCAGAAGGGCGACGCAAGCTGAATGGCCGATGAACGTGGGCGCTGCCAAATGCCACAAGTTGGCGTGCCATGACGGCTTTTTGTAGAATGCCACGCTGCCCGGCGGCTGCAGTCGCAGGCGTTATTCAACAGGAGTGCGCATGCTGGAGCTGGAAAATGCCCGCGTCATCGGCATGGGAAATGATCGGCGTGTCTATCAGGACCCGAACGACCCCCATCGCTGCATCAAGGTCCCGCGTTACCCTGACAAGGGCAGCCGCCAGAATGAACGCGAGCAACGCTATTTCGAAGGCCTGGTCAGACGTGGCATGCGCGACTGGTCCTATGTGCCTGCCTACCACGGCAGTGTCGCCACCGCCGAGGGGCTCGGGCTGGTCTTCGATCTGATTCTCGACAGTGACGGCTCCACGTCACGCCGACTGCGCGAGGTGCATCTCGAGACCCCCGAGCGCCTGAGCGCCGAGGTGCTGGTGAGCGAGCTGGCCAATCTCTATCGCTATCTCGAGAAACGCTGGTTGATACCGTCTGACCTCAATGATCGCAATATCGTGGTCCAGTTCAGCGACGACCAGCCGCCCAGATTGTGGCTGATCGACGGTATCTCGAATCCTGACTTCATTCCGCTGGCGACCAGTGTCGCCTGGCTGGCGCGGCGCAAGGTCGCGCGTCGTTATCGTCATTTCCTCAAGAAGCTGGTCAAGGGTGGTCAGCTCTCGCCAGAGGATTATCAGGCACTCGAAGCCCGTCTGTGGGGGTGAATGCCTCTGATGGTGATGGCTTTCGAGACTGGTGGCGCTCGAGAGTGACTGCCCCTGATGGTGCTTGTCGCTGATGGCAATCGCCTTTGATGAACATCGCCAGGGGCAGTCGTGTTGTGTATCAGTGCAATCAGTGCATCAGTGTTCCAGGGTCTCGAAGTAGCTGGTCATCGCATGGGTGATCTGGCGCAAGTCCTGCGGCGAGGTGATATAGGCCGGCATGGTATAGAGCCAGCGACCGAAGGGGCGTAACCAGACACCCAGTTCACGGGCATGGGCCTGAGCGCCTGCCAGACTGCTGGCATCGTGCACTTCTATCACCGCCGTGGCACCCAATACGCGTATATCGCGAATGGCGGGGTGGGAGAAATTCAGCAGGGTATCGCGCAACAATTGATTGAGCTCGGCAATCTTGCCCAGATAATTCTCTTCCTCGAATACCGCGAGACTTTCCAGTGCTACCCGACAGGCCAGCGGATTGCCCATGAAGGTCGGGCCGTGCATGAAGGCGCTATTGGCATCCTCGCCATCAAATGCATGGAAGATATGACTCTGGGCCAGGGTGGCGGCATGTCCCAGATATCCCCCCGTCAGTCCCTTGGAGAGCACCATGATGTCAGGAGAGACATTGGCGTGTTCACAGGCAAACATCTTGCCGGTCCGACCGAAACCGGTCGCGACTTCATCGAAGATCAATACGATTCCGAACTCATCACATAACTCGCGCGCCGCCTCGAGATAGTAGGGCGAGTACATGTTGAGGCCACCTGCCGCCTGCAAGAGAGGCTCCATCAACAATGCCGCTATCTCATGCTGGTGTGTTTCCAGGCAGGCGCGCAATGCGCTGATATCGTCTGCTACCTCGTCACGACTGGCGCTGAAACCGGCAGTCGGCGCCGGTGCGAAATGATGTCTGGGCAGGAAATCGGCGAACAAGGAATGCATGCCTTCCTCGGGGTCACACACTGCCATGCAGCCCGCCGTATCGCCGTGATAGGCCTTCATCAATGACAGCATGCGCGTTCGTCCGCGCGTGCCATCGCGGTCTTTGCGCTGTTGCTGATATTGCACTGCCATCTTCATGGCGACTTCCATGCCCACCGAGCCGCTATCCGAGAAGAAGACATGATTCAGGCCCTCGGGGGTGACGCGCACCAGCGCATCGGCAAGCTCCTTGGCCGGTCGATGGCGGATGCCGCCCAGCATCACATGGCAGAGTTCTGCCGCTTGCTGCTGAATGGCCGCGACGAGGCGCGGGTGTCCGTAGCCATGGATCATGCACCACCAGGAACATGTCGCATCCAGCAGTGTCTCACCTCCCGCCAGTGTCATGCGGGCTCCCGTGCCACCGACCACCTCCAGTGGCGCTGGCATGTCCTGCATCTGGGTATAAGGGTGCCAGAGAGAAAGTGAGTCCGTATCGCGGGTCGGCATCTGGGAAAATGGCATGGAGTGTCTCTGCGAGTGGCGGGAGAGTGGAATGGCGTGATGACGGCTCAATCTTTGTCAACTTTGACCATTCTATCAGGTTGACGGTGTTTTTGAAGTGACGCTTTCTGGAGAAAGTGTTGCATTTTGCACCACTATTAGTTCGCCACCTGCTTTAGTATGGACTTCTGTTGTTCGTTCAGGTGCATGCTTTTCGAGGTGCGCAGGCAATGACAGCTCTACATCGAAAGTCTGCAATCTGACGCCGCCACGCCAACGGGAAAGTGGTTGCATAATACTCCGTTGTGGGTTGTTGTCATGAATTGTGCATATCCCGTGAATATTGGAGGTCCAGTGATGGCGGGCCCTCAAGCCTGATATCAGGTCGTGGTAAAGACTTCTTCGTGTTGTTGCAGAGACGCTTTTGGCAGACCTGTCTTCAGTTGTGACAGGGGATAATGAAGTGCCTGGGCAGTGAGTACTGTTTTTTTGCTGGCTATTGCATTGATCGGAAAGATTGCATACTTTGGAAACATGTTATTTAAGACTTCACCTCGCAGTTGACTCGGTCTATAATCGCCCTTGATCTGGTGTGGGCGCTTAACTGTCCCGAGTGTCCTGCACAAGTCTTTATGAAAACGCGCTGTTAAACATGTACGGCAGATGAATATCGCCGAGCCTCTTTCAGCATCGTGTTTTCGTGACTCAACTGTCTGTCCCGACATCCTGGAGATACTCATGTCCCTGTTGACTGATTTCATGCAGAAAGAGCAAGAGCTCAAGAAACTTCAAGAGCAGCTGGAAAGCCTGCGCAATGATGACCGTCTGAAGAACGAACTCGAATTCAAGGACAAGCTGGACGCGCTGATGGGCGAGTACGGCAAGTCCACTCGTGACGTCATCACCCTGCTGGACCCGAAAGCGTCCCAGGCGCCGGCTGCTGCTGCACCGGAAAGCAAGACCGGTGGCGTGCGTCGCAAGCGCAAGCTGAAGGTCTACAAGAACCCGCACACCGGTGAAGTCATCGAGACGCGTGGTGGCAACCACAAGCAGCTGAAAGAGTGGAAGGAAGAGCACGGTGCTGAAACCGTCGAATCCTGGCTCGAGCGCACTGAAAGCTGAGCACTGGCATGCCAGCTAGCTAGCTGACGCTGCCAGACATGAAAAAGCCCCGCGATTGCGGGGCTTTTTCATGTCTGGCGTTTGACTGACGCTAGACGACGGACTCCCTCTTTTGAGAAGGCCTTGAGCAGACCGATAGGGCGCTTTCCCGTGAGACTCGCTGTGAGATTACGGCGTCAGAAAGCGCCACTATCGGCAGCCGTCATACCTGAGGGCTACCTCGAGGGCTATCAGCTATCACGCTGATTGAGGTCCACCAGGCGACCGATGGCGAGAATCTTGCCCGTCGGTTTGCCGGTCGGCGAACCGCCTTCTGGCTCCAGTGTCATCTCCAGCAGCTGGCCCGGGCTCATGCTGCCGATCTGCTCGGCGCTGAGTTCGATGCCGGCAATCGGGTCGACCAGCCCCAGTGAGCGCGGCCCTTCTTGCGGGTCGGTCAGGGTCCACAGTTCGATGGCGCGATCCGTCGGGCGCTCGATGGAGACCTTCGGTGTCAGCTGCAGGCCACCGCTGGGCGTGACATTGGCCACCCAGGTCGGTGTGCCCGGATCTTCCAGTGTCTGCAGGATAGCGACCATACGTTGCGCGTCGCCGTCAGGTGTCTGGGTCGCCACCTCCGGTGACGTGCCTTCCAGCGGCGCGCTGGGAGAGAAGGGCCCCATCTGCATGACCAGCGCCAGGGCGAGACCTGCCCCCAGACCCAGTCCGAGGCCACCGCCGAGCCAGCGCAGTAGCCAGGGCGCCTTGGTAGAGGTGCTTGCCTGATCTGCGTCATGTCGAGCGGCGTCATCGCGGGTGGCGGAGGACTGCTTGAGGCGCACCAGGCTGGCGTCGATGCGCTTCCATAGTGAGTCGGAAGCGGGCTCCGGCGGTAGGCGATCACTCACGCTCAGCCAATGTTGCTGCCAGCGCAGGGCCATGCGTGCGGCATTGTCATCGCGCTCGATCCAGGCGCGTACTTCGGCCTCGCGCTCAGGGTCCAGCAGCCCGAGGGCATGCTCACCCAGCAGCAGGTTCTGTTCTTCGGGAGATTCGGGAATCAGGGGGCTATTCATCGTGACAGGCACTCCTGCAGTAGCTTGAGACCGGCGCGGATGCGTCCCTTGATGGTGCCAAGCGGTGCGCTCAGCTTCTCGGCGATCTGTTCGTGTGTCAGTCCCTTGAAGAAGGCCAGCAGAATGGGCTCGCGTCGTGGCACTTCCAGCTCACCCAGGCAGTCGCTCAACTGGTGCGCCGTCTGGCTGTCATCGGCCGCGGTTTCCGGGTTGGCGAGCAGATCGGCCAGCGTGTCGAGCGCATCGCTGTCGCCGCGTGGCGTCCGCCCCTGGGCGCGTAGCTGATCCAGAGCGCGATAGCGCAGGATGGTAAACAGCCAGGCGCGACCATTGCCGAGTTCGCGGCGGTACTGGCCCGCGTTGGACCACAGCTTGATGAAGGCGTCATGGACGGCATCTTCCGCCTGGTCGCGGCTGTTCAACAGGCGCATGGCGAGCGCCAGCATGCGGCCCGATTCAAGATCATAGAGGCTGCGGAACGCGGCCTCGTCTCCGCGTGCACAGGCTTCTATCGCACTGGCGTGGTCAAAGCTTTCCGCATCTGGCGGACTGACTGACGGCTTCTGTGCTGGCATGGGGCGGCCGGCTCCTTTGGCAGGGGGTCCATTGATCAGCTGACGGTAAGTGCACCGCCGAGGAATCGCAAGTTGCATGATAGAGGCCTTTGTTCGGGAAAGAATCAACGCCCGTGACGGTCGGGATGGCGGTGCGTCAACTGCGGGGGATAGTCAGGTAACGTCCAGCTTCCCGCCTTGGATGTTCGCGGCCGGTTTTCAAACGTGTCTGGGCGTGGCGTCAGCTGGTCACCTCACATCCGCTGGGAAAAGCGCGGCGCGGCTGCATTGCTGCTCGCGCGGTGAGTCCGCATAATGGCCGGCATGACAGCCTGGGAGGCGTGATGAAGCAGCAATTCAATACGATCGGCGTGATTGGCCGACTGGGCAGTGCCCAGGTGGTGGATACGCTCAAGCGCTTGATTCGCTTTCTGGATTCCCGTGGCCTGGCCATGGTGATCGAGGAACGCACTGCCACGCTGCTGCTGGACCACGGTCTGCAGGTGGCCAGCCGCCGCCAGATGGGCGAGCAGTGTGATCTGGTGATCGTGGTCGGCGGCGATGGCAGCCTGCTGGGCGCCGCGCGCGCGTTGTGCCGCAGCGGCACGCCCGTGCTCGGCGTCAATCGTGGGCGACTCGGTTTTCTGACCGACATTCGCCCCGATGAGCTCGAGGAGAAGGTGGCCGAGGTGCTGGGCGGTGACTATCTCAGCGAGCAACGCTTCCTGCTCGAGGCCGAGGTTTACCGCGAAGGCGAGCGCATCGGGGCGGCCGATGGCCTCAATGATGTGGTGCTGCACCCCGGCAAGGCGGCGCGCATGATCGAGTTCGAGCTGTTCATCGATGGCCAGTTCGTCTACTCCCAGCGCTCGGATGGCTTGATCGTCGCCACGCCGACCGGCTCGACCGCCTATGCGCTGTCCGGTGGCGGCCCCATCGTGCATCCGCGTCTCGAGGCGATCACCCTGGTGCCGATGTTCCCGCATACCCTTTCCAGTCGTCCGATCGTGATCGATGCGGCCAGCGAGATCATCCTGCATATCAGTGCCAGCAACTCGACCTATCCGCATATCAGCTGCGATGGCCAGACCCAGGTGGTGGCCAAGCCCGGGGATGTGCTCAAGATCCGGCGCAAGAGTGAGCGTCTGACGCTGATTCATCCGCTGGAGCACAACTATTTCGAGATCTGTCGCACCAAGCTCGGTTGGAGCAATCGCCTCGGCGAATGACCTCAAGGCTCACAGCATGCAAGCATTCGTGGCGCCACAGGATGGCTATGACCTTATCGGCGATGTACACGGCTGCGGCGCCACTCTGGCGACGTTGCTGGAGACGCTCGGCTATCACATCGTCGATGGCGTCTATCGCCACCCGACCCGCAAGGTCATCTTTCTCGGCGATATCATCGATCGTGGTCCGCGCATCCGCCTGGCGGTGCAGCTGGCCAGCAGCATGGTCAATGCCGGCGAAGCGCTGATCGTGATGGGCAATCACGAATACAACGCTCTGGCGTATTGTCGGCGCGCACGCCCGCGTGCAGGCGGCGAGCATCGTGATTTCCTGCGCTCGCATACCTCACGTCACAATCGCATCATCCGCGAGACGCTTGACCAATATCAGCATCATCCCGATGAGTGGGACGAGGCGCTGCGCTGGTTCATGCGCATGCCGCTGTGTCTGGAGCTGCCGCCGCTGGCCCCCGGCCAGAGCGGGCTGCGCGTGGTGCACGCCTGCTGGGACGAGCCACTGGTGCGTACCTTCCTGGAGCGCTACCCCGATGGCTGCATCGATGAAGACTTCCTGCATGAGTCCATCGAGCACGACAGCTTCGCCTATCGCGTGCTGGACCGCATGACGCGCGGCGCGAATCTGCGCTTGCCGGAAGGGGTCGAGATCCATTCCGGCGATGGTTTCACGCGCCGAAGCTTCCGCACGCACTTCTGGGCACGTGAGCCCCGCACCTACGGCGATGTGGTCTTCCAGCCCGACAACCTGCCCGGTGAGCTGGAATCGCGCTGGCTGAGCGAGCAGGAGCTGGCCAATCTGCCTTACTACGGGCCAGAGCAGCCGCCACTGTTCCTCGGGCACTACTGGTGCGAGGGTTTGCCGGCGCTGCCGGCCCCCAACATCGCCTGCCTGGATTACAGTGCGGTCAAGTTCGGACGCTTGGTGGCATATCGCTTCAGTGGTGAAGCCACGCTGGATGCCGCCAACTTCGTGTGGGTGCCGGTACCGCGTGAGCCTTCCCGACGCCCCGTGCCGGAAGAGCTGTCCCGCGACACCCTGTCGAACCAGTCATTCGCCAATGGCGCCAGTCAATAGGATTGGCCATTGGCACTGGTCATGGCTACGCCCCAATAGCGTCAGTGATTCTGGCGGCGTATGGCGATTGTTTTTTACAATCACATGTCAGTGAACCAAAGCCCGATTGCGCACTCTGAGTAAGTGTTCCCTTGAATGATCCTTGCTCAGTCCGGTGCCCCCCACCGGGCTTTTTTTATGTCTGTCACAAAGGCCAGACGCCTGCGGCGCTGTGGTAGATTTTCGCAGGCTGGTCTGACTTCTCCTTGTTTATCAACGTGTACTGAGTCTGTTCAGTCGCGTGTCATCTTCAGAGGCACACATGTTCAAGGTTCTGACGCTGCCCGAATCCTTCGACAGCCGCCCCCTGCGTGAAGCCCTGTGGGCCGAGAAGATCGGTCACCAGATCACCCTGAGCCAGGCTCGCCCGACAGAGGCTGTGTCTGGCGACGATGCCGAGAGCCACGATGGCGGCCAGGAGCTGTGGCTGGCCGACCCCGAGCAACTGCCGCGCGTCATCGCGATGCTCGAGCGCCAGTCACGCGGTGAACCGCTGCGGGACGCCTCTGTGGGCGCCGCGACGCGTGGTACCGCCAGTTCTCAGTCCCTCATCGCCCTGATGCGCCAGACGCCGCTGACCTGGCTGGTCGGTCTGGCCTGCTGCGTCACGGTGCTGTTCCAGTATGCGCTGGGTCAGGCGGCGGTATTCGAGTGGCTGGCCATCGTGCCCTTCGAGCTTGTCGGCAGTCAGCACATCGCGCCTGAGCCGCTGTCCGTGACGCTGGCGGGGGAGTGGTGGCGGCTCTGGTCGCCGTCGTTGATGCACTTTGGGGTACTGCACCTGGTGTTCAACCTGCTGTGGCTGTGGGTGTTCGGGCGCCAGATCGAGGCCATCGATGGCGGTTGGCGCTTCGCGCTGGTCGTGGTACTGAGCGGCGTGGCGGCCAATCTGGCGCAATACGCCACCGGCAGCGTGCTGTTCGGTGGGCTGTCGGGGATCGACTTCGCCGTCATCGGCTATGTCTTCATCGCCGCCCGCCGCCGCCCCGCGCTGGGCTATCAGATGCAGCGCTCGCTGATGATCTTCATGCTGATCTATCTGGTGCTGTGCATGACGCCGCTCTCGAGTGCCATCGGCCTGGGCGCCATCGCCAACGAGGCGCATCTTGGCGGGCTGCTGACCGGTCTGCTGCTGGGCTGGCTGCTCCCCAGGCGCAGCGCAGCCTGAGCCTTGGCGCTTCGGCCCCGGGGATGGCACTGCCGGAAATGACACTGCGCGAAACGACAATGCTAGAATGGCGGCCATCCCCAGTGACTCCGATGGTCCGCCTTCGGCAGTCGTGGACCCGTATCAGGAGAGTATGTGATGAGCAACATGTCCTTTGACGGCATGGTCGAGCAGATGACGCCGACCATCTACGAGAGCCTCAAGCAGTCCATGCAGCTGCGTAAATGGCCGGATGGCCGCGTGCTGACCCAGGAGCAGGTCGAGCTGTGCATGGAAGCCGTCATCAAGTACGAAGCGCACAACAACGTGCCTGCCGAGTCGCGTGTCGGCTTCATCGACAACGGCACCTGTGGGCCGCGTGATGACGACAGCACCGCAAGCGATGAGCCGGAGCAGATCAAGTGGGTCAACTGACGCTGGATGATGCCCTGAGTGCGGATGAGGCCTCCGGCACGGCGCAGGAAGCCAGTGCTCAGGCTGCGGCGCCCATCACGCTGAGCGGCAACCTCCACAAGATGTCCATCGTGCCCGCCGGTGAGGCGCTTGCGATCGATACCTCGTTTGATGCGCCGTCGGTCACGCGGGAGCCGCTGGCGGCCAACTATGGCCTGCGCCTGGGCGAGATCACCCAGCCGTTGAATGCCTATATCGGCCACAAGGTGCGATTGAGCTTCACCGGTCAGATCCACTGCAGCCATTGCGGTCGCAAGACCAAGAAGAGCTTCGCGCAGGGGCATTGCTATCCGTGCTTTCGCAAGCTGCCGCAGTGCGATGGCTGCATCATGAAGCCAGAGACCTGCCACTACGCCGAAGGCACCTGCCGTGATCCGCAGTGGGGTGAGGAGCACTGCTTCCAGCCGCATATCGTCTATCTGGCCAACTCCTCCGGCCTCAAGGTCGGCATCACGCGCAAGACCCAGATGCCGACGCGCTGGTTCGATCAGGGCGCCATCCAGGCGCTGCCCATCGTCGAGGTGTCCAATCGCCTGCAGTCGGGGCTGGTCGAGGTGCTGTTCAAGCAGGCGTTGAACGACCGCACCAACTGGCGTGCGATGCTCAAGGGCGACGTGGCCGAGCTGGACCTGGAAGCCGAGCGGGATGCCTTGCTGGCCCAGATGTCAGAAGGTCTGGCGGCGCTGCAGGCGCATTGCGGCGAAGGCGCCATCCGGATGCTCGACACCACGGCGCTGGCCTTCGAGTTTCCGGTGCGCACCGCGCCGACCAAGGTCACCTCGTTCAACTTCGACAAGACGCCAGTGGTGGAAGGCGTGCTCGAAGGGCTCAAGGGTCAGTATCTGATTCTCGACAGCGGCGTGATCAATCTGCGCAAGTTCACCGGCTATGAGATCGAGGCCCAGCTCGGCGAGCAATGAGCCGCGGCTGAGCCATAGCCAAGAGCTCAGCACCGCACACACGACAGCGCCCACGCTCCGTCACGGAGGGTGGGCGCTGTCGTTTCAGTGCCTCTAGTTTCTAGTTTCTAGTTTCTGGTTTCTCGCTGCTTGCCACAGGCATGCAGACTCGGAGCGTGTCAGCCCAGCACGGGCTGGCGGCGCGCCTGCATGCGCGCCAGAAATACCTGCATCACGCGCCGGTAGAGCTCGCGCCCCAGTACCACATCCTCGACGCCGGCATCCAGATTCGGATTGTCGTTGACCTCGATGACCACCACGCGGTCCTCCAGCTGTTTCAAGTCGACGCCATAGAGGCCGTCGCCGATCAGACGGGTCGCCTTCAGGGCTGCCTTGATCACGGCCGCTGGCACCTCGCTCGGGTCGACCGTCGCGAAGCCGCCGGAGCGGGTACGCGCGCCGCTGTGGTCGTAGATCTGCCAATGGCCGCGCGCCATGTAGTAACGGCTGGCGAACAGCAGCTTGCCGTCGAGCACGCCGATGCGCCAGTCGAACTCGGTCGGCAGCCACTCCTGCAACAGCAGCAGGGCGGAATCATGGAACAGCCGCTCGGCTTCGCGCACCAGTGTCTCGGGGCCATCGATCTTGACGATGCCGCGGGAGAAGGCGCCATCCGGCACCTTCATCACCAGCGGGTAGCGCATGTGTTGCCCGCGCTCGCCCAGCTGGCGCAGTTCGCCCCGATGGATCAGGCGACCCTGCGGGGCACTCAGGCCGCGTGCCTTGAGAAGCTCATGCAGGAAGACCTTGTTGGTGCAGCGCAGAATCGACTGGCTGTCATCGATCACCACCAGCCCTTCGTGCTCGGCACGCTTGGCCATGCGGTAGGTGTGGTGATCCAGACTGGTCGTCTCGCGGATGAACAGGCCATCGAACTCGGCCAGACGGCCTTCATCGCGCCGGGTGATCAGGCTGACATCGATGCCCAGGCGCCGTCCTTCGCGGATGAAATGCTTGAGCGCGGTACGGTTGGACGGCGGCAGCGCCTCGTCCGGGTCGACCAGCATGGCGAGGTCGAAGCGGTAATGGCGGCGTGCCTTGGGCGTGCGCCACACCTTGCGCGAATGGCGATTGAGCGCCTGGGCGAAGCGGTCTTCATCCGCCGCTGCCAGGTGGCTCAGGGATTGCGGGCGCACTCGCTTGAGCACCCAATGATTGCCACGGCCTTCAAGACGCACCTCCAGCAGCGGACAGGGCAGACGCTCGAACAGCTTGCGTGCGAGACGCGCAAGCGCGGGGTCTGCGCTCTCGCCGAAGGTCAGCAGCAGGTCGAGTCGTGGTGGCTTGCCAGCCCCATGCGTCACGCCTTGCGGGGCGGGCAGGGCGCCCTTGCGTGTCAGCTCCTCGAGCAGCACGCGGATGCCGCCCAGTTCCATGTCGATCAGCGACTTGCGTGACAGCTGATTGAGGGTCTCCACTGACGGCAGCGCCTTCTGGCCGCGCGCCTGAGCCAGCAGCGAGACGTAATAGCCGATGCCCAGATAATCCAGTCCGCCGCACAGATTGATGACGTGGGTGGCGGGCTGCGGCGCATCGTCGGCGCGCTGGGCTGGCGCATCGCTTGAGAGTTCGGAAAGAAAGTCATTGGCGCTGATGACATCATCACTGGGATAGAAGGCGCGCCAGTCAGACACACGGTCAACCACGATACGCAGGCGGGACATTGCGAAGCCTCGCAAGGCGGGCACCGAAGCGGTGCCGAATGCGCGCATCATGAGAAACAATCCCCGTCATCGCAATAGGCTGGAAAGTGAAATAATTTCATGCAAAGAGACCAAGACAAGACGCGCCTGCATGCCCAGAATGCAGCGCATTGCTACCGCCCCGCGACACGCTGATCCTCGGACGGCGTCAGGGCGCTGACAGGCGGGAGAGCCTGCACCATGACCCCCATTCTGCGCCCGGCCATCCGGGCCGATCTCGACGCTCTGGTAGAGCTCGAGGAAGTCAGTTTCGACAGCGACTGGTTCAGTCGTCGTCAGCTATCCCATCTGATTCTGCGTGCCCATGCCCGTACCCTGGTGATCATCCAGCCCGATGACGATGTCATCCCGACCGCAGCGGCGGTGGACGATGTCATGGCCGCGCTATGGCCGGCCGGTAGCGTCGAGCGCGATGACGCCACGCCGCTGCGCAGCGTGCTCGGCTACGGCACCGTGCTGTTTCGGCGCAATTCACGCCGGGCGCGACTCTATTCCTTCTGCCTGCATCCGGAATCGCGTGGCCGCGGCCTTGCCCAGCGCATGCTGACATCGCTTGAGCAGCTGGCCATCGCGCAGGGCTGTACGCAGTTCGATCTTGAGGTGCACACCGGCAATGGCGCGGCGATCGCGCTCTACGAGCGTCACGGCTTCGAGAAGTGTGGTCGCCTGCGCGATTACTATGCCGACGGGGCCGCCGCCTGGAAGATGCGCAAGGCATTGACGCTGGATTCGCCGGCGCCGATGGCTGAGGAACTCGCGGCCGGTGATGCCGGTGAAGCGCACCCGGGGGCGCCCTCGACGGTGAATGCCGGCGCCGCCTGAGCCAGGGGCATGGCGCGCGTGGCCCCCATGGGCTAGGATGCGCTGTTTATTCTTCATGGCTTCAAAGGAATCGCTCCCATGCCGTCATTCGATATTGTCTCCGAACTCGACAAGCACGAAGTTCAGAATGCCGTCGATCAGGCCAATCGCGAACTCGCGACGCGCTTTGACTTCAAGGGCGTGACTGCCAGCTTCGAACTCGAGAAGGAAGAGAACGTCAATCTGGAAGCCGACGCCGACTTCCAGCTGCGTCAGATGATCGAGCTGCTCAAGGGCCGTCTGATCGCGCGCGGCATCGACGTGCGTTGCCTGGAAGAGAAGGACGCCGACACCGCTGGCGTGCGTGCCCGTCAGCAGTTGGTGCTGCGTCAGGGGCTGGACCAGCCGACCGCCAAGAAGATCGTCAAGGCGCTCAAGGATGCCAAGCTCAAGGTCCAGGCGCAGATCCAGGGCGAGAAGGTCCGCGTCACCGGCAAGAAGCGTGATGACCTGCAGGGCGCCATGGCGCTGCTCAAGGGCGATGAGAGCCTCGAGCTGCCGCTGCAGTTCAACAACTTCCGCGATTGATCCAGCGCGCAAGTGCCTGGCGATCGCCATTCTCAGCACCGTTCGCTATCGGCGTGCGGTGCTGTCTTCGTTTGATTCGCTGATTTGCGGTGTCGTGAGAGTCACTGATTCGCTTGTTTTCTGGATCAACAGATTCGCTTTGAAAGCGTCATGTCTCGTCGCTGGCGCTACGCTTGTCCAGCCCGGTGCTTCACTCGAGACGAACGGACGCGTCGCTTTCAAAGCGTTTCACCCTATTCGTACGTAATATCTGCGCCATGCGGGCCGCTTCGGCACCCGACAACGCGCAAAGAGAGGTTATATGTCTGCTCCGCTCGCTATCGGCCAGCGCAACACCCTGACGATCACCAAGCGGGTCGGCTTCGGCGTCTTCCTCGATGGTGGGGATCGCGGGGAAATCCTGCTGCCGACGCCCTTCATTCCGGCGGGGGCCGACATCGGTGACGAAGTCGAAGTCTTCGTCAGCCTGGATGATGAAGACCGCCTGCTGGCCACCACGCGCTATCCGCGTGCCATGGTCGGCGAATTCGCCGCGCTCAAGGTGGTCGAGGTCAATGACATCGGCACCTTCCTCGACAATGGCCTGGGCAAGGACCTGCTGCTGCCCTACGGCGAGCGCAAGCGTGAGCTCAAGGCCGGCCAGTTCGCCATGGTGCACGTCGGTCTCGACAAGCACAGTGACCGCATGGTTGCCTCGATGCGTCTGGATCGCTGGCTCGACAAGACCCCGGCCACCTATACCGCGGGCCAGGAAGTCTCCGGTCTGGTCGCTGCGCGCACTGACCTGGGCATGAAGATCATCATCGACAACGCCCATTGGGGCCTGGTGCACCACGACCGTATCTTCACGCGTCTGCGCATCGGCAACCGTCTGCGTCTGTGGGTGTTGAAGAATGACGGCAACGGCAATGTCGATCTCACGCCGCAGGCGCCGGGTCCGGCTGGCCATCAGCAGCTGGCGGACCGCATTCTGGCCGCGCTGGAAGCCAGTCAGGGCGTGCTGCCGCTGGGCGACAAGAGCGAGCCGGAAGCCATCAGTGAAGCCTTCGGTGCCAGCAAGGCCAACTTCAAGCGCGCCATCGGTCACCTGAAGCGCGAAGGCAAGGTCACGCTGGCGCCCACCGAGACGCGTCTGGTCAAGTAAGTCACTGCTGTCAGCCTGTGCTGCCACTGCCACCCTCGGGAGACCGACGGGTGGCAGTTTGCGTTTCAGGCTGCCGCATGGCACCAATGACAGCGTATCATGGGGGTATCTTGTGCTGAGTTGCCCCCATTCGCTCCTTCACTTTCGACAAGGAATGTCTGCATGACTGTCTCTGCTTCTGCTGCCTCCTCCGCTTCTGCTGCCTCCGCTTCTGCTGGTTCGCCGCGTCTGTTGATTGCTCCTGACAGCTTCAAGGAAGCGCTGGCAGCCAGTGATGCCGCCGAAGCCATGGCGCGTGGTGTTCGCCGAGTATTGCCCGAGGCACAGATCGATCTCTGCCCGCTGGGGGATGGCGGTGAGGGCACGCTGGCGGCGTTGTTGGCGGCGGCCAGTGAAGCAGACCCCATCGAGGCGCGCAGCGCTCAGGTGCGTGATCCGCTCGGGCGTGACGTCACCGCCCAGTGGGGTTGGCAGCCGGGTAGCCGAACGGCCATCGTCGAGCTGGCCGAAGCCAGTGGTCTGCATCTGGTCAGCCCTGATGAGCGCGACGCGCGGGTCGCCGATACGCACGGCGTGGGGGAGCTGATCCTGGCGGCGCTGGACGCCGGTGCCGAGCGACTGATCGTCACGCTGGGCGGCAGTGCCACCAACGATGGCGGCAGCGGCATGCTGCGCGCGCTCGGGCTGCGTCTGCTCGACGCTGACGGCAATGAGCTGCCCGCAGGTGGCGCGGCCCTCGCGCGCCTGGCGAGCCTGGACGTCAGTGCGCTGGACCCACGTCTGGCCGATCTCAAGGTGTCTGCCGCAGTCGATGTCGACAACCCCCTGTGTGGCCCGCGCGGCGCGAGCGCCGTGTTCGGCCCGCAGAAGGGCGCCGATGCCGCGGTGGTCGAGGAACTGGATGCGGCGCTGGGCCACTTCGCGCGCCTGAGCGCGGAAGTACTGGGCGCAGACCAGCAGCAGTTGGCCGGTGCAGGGGCCGCAGGCGGCATGGGCTACGCGGTGGCGGCCTGGTTGAACGGCGAGTTGCGCCCGGGCATCGAGCTGGTGATGGAGCGCCTCAACGTGAGCGAGCGCCTGGCGGGCTGTGATCTGCTGATCACCGGGGAAGGCGGCCTGGATGGCCAGAGCCTGGGCGGCAAGACCCCCATCGGTGCGGCGCGAGCCGCGCGAGCCGCCGGGGTGCCCGCCATCGTGTTGGCGGGGCGACTGGCCGAGGGCTGGCAAGCCGCCCATGATGAGGGGGTCAGTGCCGTCTTCACGCTGTGTGACAGTGCCATGCCGCTTGAGCAAGCGCTGGCACGCACCTCGGAGCTGCTGGCTGACCGCTGCGAGGCCATCATGCGTCTCTGGCAGTTGGCGCAACGTAGCTGAACGCAGCCCGGCTGATCGCAGCCCGGCTGACCGCCGCTAAGCCACGCCCGGCTCGACGGATTGCGGCATCGGATCCGGCCGCAGACAGCGGCTCACGGCCCCCATGGCGGGGGGCGTGGCCTTTCGCGATATCGGCAAGCCCGTTACCATGCACGCAGTTGCTATCAGGCGGATAGTCAGAAAGTACTTTTCCCATGAACGACTTGGCGTTTGACTGGTAGCAGGAAGCACACGGTGTGTGACCGCAGGTGGTGAGGAACCGACATGATGATCTTTCGGCGCATGAAGCGTATCTGCTGGCTTGGCCTGGCCTGGTTGTTCTTCGGCATCGGCTTCGCTGGCATGTTTCTGCCGCTGCTGCCCACCACCGTCTTCATGCTGCTGGCGCTGGCCTGTGCCAGCCGAGGCTCACCGCGCTTTGCGCGCTATATCCGTGAACATCCCCAGATCGGGCCGACGCTGGTGGCCTGGGAACGCGAACGCGCCATTCCGCTGCGCGCGCGCATCATGGCGGTCAGCATGCTGGCCGTCTCGATGCTGATCATCCTGTTCACCGTCTCAGTGCTGGCCGTCAAGGTCTCGCTGCTGGTCTTCCTGTCGCTGCTGGCACTCTGGCTGGCCACGCGCCCGGAGCCCAAGGGCGAGGGGGCGAACCTTGCCGTCAGTGGCGAATCCCTTCCGCGCGAATGAGCGCTTCATCGCGGGCAGGTGAGGTGTCTGCTCCCTCGCTGTCCGCTGTCTTCCTGCCGTGAGGAGTCCTCTCCCGCGGCGCTGATTGCGGAGTCTTTGATGTCACAACCTGCAGCGATTCATCTTGCCGATTATCAGGCACCCGCCTGGCGTGTGCTGGACACCCGCCTGACGTTTGATCTGGCACCGTCCGCGACCCGTGTGACGACCGTGCTGACCCTCGAGGCCAATCCCGATGCCGCCGTGGGCAGTGATGCCACGCCGCCGCTGGTGCTCAATGGCGAGCATCTGACGCTTGAGTCCGTGCGTGTCGATGGGCGAGCGCTGGCCAGTGATGAATACAAGCTCGACGAGACTCACCTGACGCTGGCCGGCCTGCCGGCCAACTGTGAGCTCGAGACGGTGGTGGTGATCGATCCGGCCGCGAATACCGCGCTGGAAGGCCTCTACGTGTCCTCAGGCATGTTCTGCACCCAGTGCGAGGCCGAAGGCTTCCGTCGCATCACCTACTACCCGGACCGTCCGGACGTGATGTCGGTGTTCACCACCACCATCATCGCCGACAAGGACAGCTACCCGATCCTGCTCTCCAACGGCAATCCCGTCGAGCGTGGAGAGCGCGAGGGCGGTCGTCACTTCGTCACCTGGCAGGACCCGCATCCCAAGCCGTGCTATCTGTTCGCGCTGGTGGCGGGAGACCTGGTCAAGCATGACGACAGCTTCACCACCATGAGTGGCCGTGACGTCGCTCTGGAAATCTGGGTCGAGCCGGAAAATCTCGACAAGACCCAGCACGCCATGAACTCCCTCAAGGCCTCCATGAAGTGGGACGAGGAAGTCTACGGTCGCGAATATGATCTCGACATCTTCATGATCGTCGCGGTCAACGACTTCAACATGGGCGCGATGGAGAACAAGGGCCTCAACATCTTCAACAGCGCCTGCGTGCTGGCCAACCCCGATACCACCACCGACGCCGCCTTCCAGCGGGTCGAAGGGGTGGTCGCGCATGAGTACTTCCACAACTGGTCGGGCAACCGCGTCACCTGCCGTGACTGGTTCCAGCTGTCCCTGAAGGAAGGCTTCACCGTCTATCGCGATCAGACCTTCTCCGCCGACATGAACTCGGCGCCGGTCAAGCGTATCGAAGACGTCGCCATGCTGCGTACCGCGCAGTTCGCCGAAGATGCCGGCCCCACCGCACACCCGGTACGCCCGGCGTCCTATATCGAGATTTCCAACTTCTACACCCTGACCATCTACGAGAAGGGTTCCGAAGTGGTGCGCATGGTCGCCAATCTGCTCGGGGAAGAAGCCTTCCGCCGTGGCAGTGACCTCTACTTCGCGCGCAACGATGGCAGCGCCGCCACCATCGAGGACTTCATCAGCGCGATGAGCGAAGCCTCCGGTCGCGACTTCAGCCAGTTCATGCGCTGGTACTCCCAGGCCGGAACGCCGAACATCGCTGCCAGTGGCACCTTCGATGCCCAGGCAGGCACCTATTCCCTCACGCTGCGTCAGTCCACGCCGCCGTCACCGGGGCAGGCGGAGAAGCTGCCGCTGGTGATTCCGGTGCGCATGGGGCTGGTCGGCGCCGATGGCAACGATCTGACGCTGACCCTCGATGGCGAAGCGCTGGGCACGGAAACCGTGCTGGAGCTGACCGAAGCCGAGCAGACCTTCGTCTTCACCGGCCTTGCCGGCGATGCCGAGCCGGTGCCGTCGCTGCTGCGTGGCTTCTCCGCGCCGGTCAAGCTGGCCTTTGACTACAGCCGTGAGCAGCTGGCCTTCCTGATGCAGCACGACAGCGATGGCTTCAACCGCTGGGATGCCGGTCAGCGTCTGGCCATGGCAGCGCTTGAAGACCTGATGGCGGCCTGGCAGCGTGGCGAGCAGGAGGCCCAGCTGGATGAGCGCCTGCTGGCCGCCTATCGCTTCCTGCTCCAGAGCGAGGCTTCCGATCGTGCGGTGCTGGCCGAGATGCTGACGCTGCCCTCGGAGGCCTATATCGCCGAGCAGCAGAGTGTCGTCGACGTCGATGCCATCCACTGGGCGCGCAAGACCGCCAAGGCGCAGCTGGCCAGCGCGCTGCGCGACGACTTCGTGGCGCTCTATCACGCCAATGCGCAGCAGGGTGACTACGCGCCGACCTTCGAGCAGATGGCGCGTCGCAGCCTCAAGAATGCCGCGCTCAGCTATCTGATGAGCATCGAGGACGAGGAGGGCGTGCGTCTGGCCCAGGCTCAGCTGACGGCGGCCCACAACATGACCGACGTGCGTGCCGCGCTGACGATGCTGGTGCACTCCTCACGCACCGATCTGGGTGACCCGGCGCTCAAGTCCTTCGCCGAGCGCTGGTCGCATGATCCGCTGGTGATGGACCAGTGGTTCTCGATCCAGGTCACGCGTCCGCAGGCCGATGTGCTGGACCGCGTGCGCTTCCTGATGGAGCACCCGGCCTTCTCGTTGACCAACCCCAACAAGGTGCGTGCCTTGATCGGCGCCTTCGCCGGCCAGAACCGCGTCAACTTCCACCGTCTCGATGGCGAAGGCTATCGTCTGCTGGCGGATGTGGTCATCGAGCTCAATCGTCTGAATCCGGAAATCGCGGCGCGCATCATCACGCCGCTGACGCGCTACAAGCGTTTCGATGCCAAGCGTCAGGACTTGATGAAGGCAGAGCTTGAGCGTATCCGTGGCGAGAAGCTCTCGAACAACCTGTATGAAGTCGTGGAGAAGGCGCTGGCCTGATCCTCTGAGCTGACCCTTGAAGACAGACGGCAGTCATCGCGCGATGCGATGACTGCCGCCGACATGAAAAAGCCCCTGCCGAATGGCAGGGGCTTTTTCATGTCACGAGCCTGGCGCAAGTCCCGTCAGGGCATCGCCTTCAAGACCATCGCGTATACGGTCATTGCGTACACGGTCATCGCTTTCAGGGGCATCGCTTTCAGGGTCATCGCGCGTCAGGCAATCATCCAGCCCAGGAAGGTCAGGCCGATGAAGGTCATCAATAGCCCGCCGATGATGGAGCCTCTCAACAGTGACGTGATGCCCTTGAAGAGCAGGTAAAGTCCCAGAATCAATCCCAGCAGGCTGAACAGCGAAGTGCTGAGCCCCAGCTCACCAGTGAGGCCATTGAAGAATCCCGATAGGGCATCATCGAAGTTGGCGAAGAAACCGCCCAGGCCTTCGACGATGAAGCGAATGGCGGCACCCAGTTGCGTGCCGATCCAGTTGAAGAAGTCTTCCATAACGCATGATGTCCAGACAGAAAAGAGGCCCCAGTGTGCCATGAAAGACGCGGATGCGCTGTCATCCGAGCTGATACTTGGCGGTGAATGCCTCGATCGCCATCGGCTTGTCCATCAGATAGCCCTGCAGGGCATCACAACCCATCTCCAGCAGCAGTTCGCGCTGCCTTGGGGTCTCGACGCCTTCCGCCACCACGCACATGCCCAGCTCACGCCCCAGCTGCACCATGAAGTTCACCATGCGGCGGTTCATCTCGTCGTTCTCGAGATCATTGACGAAGCTGCGGTCGACCTTGAGCTCATCGAAGGGCAGGTGCTTGATGTAGGTCAGGGAGGAGAAGCCGGTACCGAAATCATCCAGCGACAGGCGCAGGCCCAGCGAGCGCAGTTCGTGCATGCGTGCCACCGTGGCGGGCATGTCGGTGGCGAAGACGTTTTCGGTCAGCTCCAGCTGCAGATATTGCGGGTCAAGCGTGTGTTGGCTGAGCGTCTTGGCGACATTGCCGACGTAGTGAGGGGAGTCCAGCTGCTTGACGCTGACATTGACCGACAGGTAGATCCTGGCGAAGGCGGTGCCTTTCTGCCAGTCCTCCAGCAGCTTGCAGGCCTGCTCCAGCACCCAGTCGCCGAGGCTGTCGATCAGCTGGCTCTTCTCGGCCAGCGGTATGAACTCATAGGGCGAGATATTGCCGAGCTTGGCGTGTCGCCAGCGCAACAGGCACTCGGCGCCGACCAGCTTGAGTCCCCGATCGAATTGCGGCTGCAGTTCCACGTAGAGCTCTTCATTCTCGATGGCGCGGCGCAGGTCATTTTCCAGCTGCACGGCGCGCTCAAGCTCCACGCGCATGCTGGGATCAAAGCGGACGGTCTGATTGCGTCCGGCTTCCTTGGCGCGATACATCGCGATATCCGCGCGCCGGATGAGCTCCTCCGCACTCAGATGGCGATCATGGAACATGATGCTGCCCAGGCTCGCCGAGCTGTGATGTTGCAGCGGCTGCGACTGTGGGCCCAAGAGCGAATACGGCTGGTTGAGCGCCTGCTGCAGGCGCTCCATCAGCTCATCCAGTTCGCGACAGGCAGTCTGTGGATCATGGCTCAGGGGCTGAACCAGGATGACGAACTCGTCCCCGCCGAAGCGTGCTACCAGGTCGCTGTCACGCACCGTGGAGCTCAGGCGGTGGGCCACCTCGATCAACAGATGGTCGCCGGTGGTATGCCCCAGCAGGTCGTTGATCTTCTTGAAGTGATCCAGATCGATGAAGATGAGCGCGCCGTGGGTGTCACGGGCGTCGGTGATGATGATGGCCTGCTGCAGGCTGTCGATCAGCGTGGCTCGGTTGGCCAGCTTGGTCAGCGAGTCGAAGCGACTGTGCTGGTGCAGCAGGGCCTCTGATTCGACGATACGCGTGATATCGGTGATCGAGCCGATCATGCGTAGCGGATTGCCTTCGCTGTCACGCTCGATGACATCGCCCTTGTCGATCACCCAGACGACGTCGCCACCGCGGGTCAGCATGCGGTGGCGGTGGTAGTAGGCCGTCTTGCCCGCCATGCAGTCCTGGATGGCGATCATCGCCTCGGGCTTGTCCTCGGGGTGCAGCAGGCTTGCGAATTCTTCCAGGCTGTTGCTGAGCTCGCTCTCCGGGATGCCCAGAATCTGTGACCAGCGGCGATTGTGCGTCACGGAGCTGGTCAGGATGTTCCAGTCCCAGAAGCCTTCCAGCGAGGTGTCATAGATGTGGTCGATCTGGCGGGTCTTGCGCTCATGCTCACGGACTTCTGCCGTGATGTTGTGCGCCAGAACGGCGACCAGCGGCTGACCGTGAATGTCATGGAAGGGTTGCTTGATGGAGCGGAAGTGGTTGACCTCACCGGTGGTGCCGTCGGTGGCATCCTCGAAGACCGTCTCGCGCTCGAACCTGCTGAGCACCTGCTCCACGCTGCGCCGAAAGAAGTGGCTCTGCTCGGTATTGCCGGTGTAATGACTGTCATCACGTCCGACGATGTCCTCGCGCGAGGTGCCATAGAAGTCGGTCAGGGTGCGATTGGCGTAGCGAAACAGACCCTTGGCATCCTTGATGAACAGGATGTCGGGGTGGGTGTCGACCAGTGTGCGCAGCAGGTGGTTCTCGGCTTCCAGTGCCTCGAGACGTGACGACATCTCCAGCAGGCGCGAGTGCAGGCTGCTGTCATCAGGCTGGCGGAAATCGTTGGAGCCTTCTGGGCGCGGATAGGGGCGATCCCCGGCATCGGAAGGTGCGGTCATGGCAGGTTCCTGAGGCGACGGTCTGTGCTCTCAGTCTACGTGGCCGCTCGGTTGAATAGGTGGGGAGGCGGGGGTCATGCTCAATCAACGATCACGCATGCAGCCCACGCTGCAGGCCACGCAGGCAGTTCACGCAGGAACGGAGCTTTTGCCAGGCGCCTGGTGATCAAGCCCCAGTCATCAAGCTGTTGCTCACAAAGTCCCAGACATCAAATCCTTGAGGCTTGAGGCGTTACAGGTCGACCTTGTCCTTGTATTCGCAGAGGTCTTCGATGATGCAGCTGCCGCAGCGCGGCTTGCGTGCCACGCAGGTGTAGCGGCCATGCAGGATCAGCCAGTGGTGGGCGTCGACCAGAAACTCCTTGGGCACATGGCGCATCAGCTTGTGCTCGACTTCCAGCACGTTCTTGCCCGGGGCGATGCGCGTGCGGTTGGAGACGCGGAAGATGTGCGTGTCCACCGCCATGGTCGGCTGGCCGAAGGCGGTGTTGAGCACCACGTTGGCGGTCTTGCGGCCCACGCCCGGCAGCGCTTCCAGCGCCTCGCGGGTCTGCGGTACCTCACCACCATGCCGTTCGATCAGCATGCGGCAGGTCTTGATGACGTTCTCGGCCTTGGTGTTGAACAGGCCGATCGTCTTGATGTACTCCTTCAGGCCCTCGACACCCAGCGCGAGGATGCTCTCCGGCGTATTGGCGACCGGATACAGCTTCGCCGTGGCCTTGTTGACGCCCACATCCGTCGCCTGCGCCGACAGCAGCACCGCGATCAAAAGCTCGAAGGGCGTTGACCAGGCAAGCTCGGTGCGTGGCTCAGGATTCTCGTTGCGCAGGCGGGTGAAGATCTCGAGGCGTTTCTGGGCGTTCATGGTATCTCGGGTACGGCGGTAAGGGCTTGGGAGCAGACGTCGTCGACACAGGCTGTCAGCCAGCGGGCTGACAGCCTGTGTGAGAGGGGCTCAGGAGATGGTGCCGGTCACGCGTACACGACGCGATACCTTGGGCGCATCGGCGTTGGCCGCCTTGCGGCGCTGCTCGAGGCGCTCATCGATGGTCTTCTTGCCTGCGATGATCAGCCCCATGCAGAAGAAGGCGCCCGGCGGCAGCACCAGGAACAGGAAGGAGTAATCCGGGAAGATCGTCAGCTGCCAGTCGGCGGCCATCGGCCCGACGAGCAGTTCCATGCCGGCAAACAGCGTGCCCTGGCCGAACAGCTCACGCATGCCACCCAGCAGCACCAGCACGGCCATGAACCCCAGCCCCATCATCAGGCCATCGGTGGCGGCCGGCAGCACGGGATGCTTGGCGGCGAAGGCATCGGCACGCCCGAGAATCGCGCAGTTGGTGACGATCAGCGGAATGAAGATGCCGAGAATCTGATAGAGCTCATAGGTGTAGGCCTTCATCAGCAGCTCGGCACAGGTCACGAACGAGGCGATGATCATCACGAAGGCCGGCAGGCGCACTGCAGAAGGCACCAGATTGCGGATCAGCGACACCGCCACGTTGGAGCCGATCAACACCAGCAGCGTGGCAAGCCCCAGCCCGATGGCGTTGACGACGCTGGCGGTGACGGCCAGCAGCGGACACAGGCCCAGCAGCTGCACCAGCGCAGGGTTGTTGTCCCACAGGCCGTCGCGGCTGATCTTGCCAAGCGAGATATCACTCATGAGGTTCGTCTCCGCCGTGTTCAGAAGGCGCTGATGGCGTGAGCGTGCCATCAGCGGTGGGAGCTTGCATGTCTTGCTGGGCCCTGGCGGCGCGGCGGGTCGCGGTCAGCGTCTCGCTGTCGCCGGCCAGCAGCGCCGTGCGGTGCGCCATGAAGTAGATCAATGCCTGACGAACGGCACCCACCACGGCACGCGGGGTGATGGTTGCACCGGTGAACTGGTCGAAATCACCGCCATCCTTGTTCACCTTCCACTCCACCGAGCTGAGCGTCTGGTCATCGAATTCGTGAATCCAGTCGGACTTGCGCGCTTCGATCTTGTCGCCCAGCCCCGGGGTCTCGGCGTGCTTGACGGCGCGTACACCGGCCACGCTGCCATCGGCACGGATACCGACCAGCAGGCGGATGTCGCCACTGTAACCCTTGCCGGTCACCACCGGCAGCAGCACCGCGACGGTCTCGCCATTCTGGGTGGCGCGCCAGCCGGTATCGGCGCTCTCCAGACCCAGCACCTGGGAGGGCGGCAGGGCGAAGGCCGCGTCGAGCAGGTCATTGTCGTGCAGCGACGGCGGGATGATCTCGGCCAGCGCCGCGCTCTGGGCGGCACGTTCGTTGTCGGCGATGGTCTCGGCGGTGGTCATCTGGGTCACGGCGACGACGCCGGCGGTGACGACGGCGAAGACCGCCAGACCCAGCGCGGCCCGCGCGATGGTGTGCTTCAGGCCCTGCGCGGCCTGGGCTTGCTGTTCGGGCTGATCAGGCGTCAGGCTCATGCCTTGTCCTCCAGCTTGATGCCGCGACGGGCCTTCTTGTGACCATAGCTGCGTGGCTGGGTGTAGTAATCGATGAACGGCACGCTGAAGTTCATCAGCAGCACCGCGAAGGCGATGGCGTCAGGGTAGGCGCCGAAGGTACGAATCAGGTAGATCAGCACGCCGATGCCGACGCCGTAATAGAGCTTGCCCTTGTTGGAGGTCGCCGCCGTGACCGGGTCCGTGGCGATGAAGAAGGCGCCGAAGATCGCCGCACCGCACAGCAGGTGGAAGAGGGGGCTGGCGTGCTGCTCGCCATCCACGAAGGCGAAGATGGCGGAGATCACCGCCAGGCTGCCCAGCATCGCTACCGGGATATGCCAGGTGATCAGGCGACGCGCCAGCAGCACCAGGCCGCCGAGGCCCCAGGCGATGGCCGTCTGCTGCCAGGCCAGCAGGTTGGCGGCAGGCAGCAGGCTCGGGTCTGCCCAGAACTCGCTGCTGGAAAGCTCGCCCTTGTTGCGGAAGGCGTCCAGCGGCGTGGCGCCGGTCAGGGCGTCTGGCGTGGCGATCACGCCGAAGAACTGCTGCAGGCTGTCAGCGAAGCCGAGTGCGAAGCCATCCGGGGATGACCAGCGCGACATCTCGACCGGGAAGGAGATCAGCAGCAGCGCGTAGGCGACCATCGCCGGGTTGAACGGATTCTGGCCCAGACCACCGTAGAGCTGCTTGGCGACCACGATGGCCGCGATCACGCCGGTCAGTACCAGCCACCAGGGCGCCAGCGGCGGCAACGACACCGCCAGCAGCACGCAGGTCACCAGCGCCGAATTGTCCTTGAGGAAAAAGCTGACCGGACGGCCACGCAGCTTGAGCAGCAGCGCCTCGAGGGCGACACCTGCCAGACAGGCGAAGACGAGGTTGAACAGCACACCCCATCCATAGTGCCAGCACAGCACGGCGATACCCGGCAGCGTCGCGGCCAGCACCCAGGCCATCACGCGCGAGGTGGCGGTTGGCCCGTGGGCATGGGGGGAGCTTGCATGCATCAGGCTCATGAGACGGTCAGATCCTTGCGGTAAATGGGCAATGACACGAGGCGTGCTTCAGGATGAGTCGCCATTGGCGCGCTTGAGGGGCTCAGGTCACTCATTGGGCGTCCACCAGTGCCTGCACCTCGGCCAATGATTCGCGGGCGTGTTCCAGGTTGCGGCGCGTGCGGTCGACCTTGGTCGCCAGGCGCTGACGGTTTTCGTCATCCGTCTCGCTCAATGCCGCCTCTGCCTTGCGGTGGGCTGCCTCGGCCGCCTTGACCGCGATGCTGACCTGCTTGTGACGCTTGGCGAGGTTCTCGGCGCGTGATGCCTCGATCTCGGCCTGCGAGAGCGTCACGTTGCTGGCCATGCTGCCACGCCCGACAGAACCCGCGGCGGGCTTGGGCGCCTCGGGAATCAATTCGCCCGCACCCTTGGCGGCAGGCGTCGCGTCAGTGCTGCCAGCTTGCGCGCTGTTGAGGCGTACCTCGGCGGCGCGCAGGTTCTCCTGGGCCGTGGCCAGCAGGGTCTGCAGGTCCTCGATATCGCCTTCGCCACTTTCGCTGGCGCGGGCCAGGGCCTTTTCGGCCTTCTTGACCGCGATATTGGCCGCGGCGCGTGCTGTCTTGAGTGCCTTGATATCGGCGCTGGGTGCCGCAGCTGCCGGCGCAGCAGCGTTGGCAGAAGAGCCAGCCGAACCTGTATCAGTGGTTTGAGCAGAGCCAGCCGCAGCGCTTGCCACAGGGCCTTTATCAGCGCCTTGAGCAGCGCCAGCGGCGTCGGTCGCCGCCTTGAGATCGCCCTCAGCCTTGGCAAGGCGCGCCTTGGCATCCGTCACGCTGGCCTCGAGGGCAGGGATGTCACCCTCACCGCTGTCCTGGGCGGTCTTGAGGGCCTTCTCGGCCTTCTTGACCGCGATATTGGCCGCGGCACGCGCCGTCTTGAGTGCCTTGAGATTGTCTGCCGGGGCAGCCGCGCCTGTCGATGAAGTGCTGGTCGCCGCAGGGGCAGCTGACTCGCTGGCCTCGCTGGCGGCCTTGAGGTCGGCTTCGGCCTTGGCCAGTCGCGCCTTGGCATCCGTCACGCTGGTCTCGAGGGCGGAGATGTCGCCCTCTCCGCTGTCCTGGGCGGTCTTGAGGGCCTTCTCGGCCTTCTTGACGGCGATATTGGCCGCGGCACGCGCCGTCTTGAGCGCCTTGAGATCGGCGGCGGGAGTAGCCGCACCGGTTGTCGCAGTGCTGACTGTCGAAGTGCCGGCAGCCGCCGGGGCAGCTGACTCGCTTGCCTCGCTGGCGGCCTTGAGGGCGCTCTCGGCGCTGGCGAGCTTGGTCTTGGCCGCGGTCACGTTGGCCTCGAGCTTGGCGATATCGGTCTCGGCGCTCTCACCGCCATCCTGCGCTGCCTTGAGGGCCTTCTCGGCCTTCTTGAGAGCGATGTTGGCCGCGGCGCGCGCCGTCTTGAAGGCCTTGATGTCGGTGGCCGGTGCCGGCTGGGCAGCGGCGGCCGCTGTGGTGGCCGAGGCCGAAGTCGTGTCTGCGGCGGCGCTTGCATCGGCGCGGGCGGCAGCGGACTTCTGTGCCGCCTGAGCGCGTTGCTGGCGCTTGGCTTCCTTCTCGGCTTCCTCGCGTGCCATGCGCGCCTGCTTGAATTCGAAGCGGTGACGCGCGCGCTCGGACTTGCGCGCCTCGTGCTGGGCACTGCGAATCTCGCCCTTGGCGAAGCGGTAATACTGCACCAGCGGAATCTGGCTGGGGCAGACATAGGAGCAGGCGCCGCATTCGATGCAGTCCGCCAGATTGTAGAGCTCGGCCTTGTCGAACTCGCGTGCCTTGGAGAACCAGTAAAGCTGCTGCGGCAGCAGCTCGGCCGGACAGGCCTGCTCGCACATGCCGCAACGGATGCACGGCTGCTCGACCGCCGGTGCCGGCAGTGACTCGGGAGAGGAGGCCAGTAGGCAGTTGGTGGTCTTGATGATCGGCAGGGCGTCGCTCTCGAGCGTGAAGCCCATCATCGGGCCACCCATCACCAGGCGTGCGATGCCCGTCGGCGCAGGCGCCGCCAGACGCAGCAGGTCTGCAATGGAGGTGCCCAGGCGCGCCTCGACATTGTGCGGGTGCTGCAACGCCTCACCGGTCAGGGTGACGACGCGCGAGATCATCGGCTCGCCGAAGCACACCGCACGCTGCACGGCGCGCACGGTGCCCGGGTTGTGCACCACCACGCCGACATCGGCGGGCAGGCCACGGCTGGGCACTTCGCGGTCAGTCAGCAGCTTGATCAGCTGCTTCTCGCCACCGGAGGGATACTTGGTCGGTACCACCACGACTTCGAGGCGTGAATCCAGCGGCGGCAGGCGCTTGTCGGCGCGGCGGGCGCGAATCGCCTGTTCCAGCGCGATGACGGCCTCGGGCTTGTTGTCCTCGATGCCGATCAGGATGCACTCGGGGCCGATCAGGCTGGCGAGAATCTCGAGCCCTTCGATCAGCGCTTCCGGGTGCGTGCGCATGGTCAGGTCATCAGCGGTGATGTAAGGCTCACACTCCGCCGCGTTCAGAATCAGGGTGTCGATGGCGTGGCGCTCACGCACCCGCGCCTTCACCGCCGAGGGGAAGCCGGCACCGCCCTGGCCGACCACGCCGGCGTCCTGCAGGCGCTGGATCAGGTCCTGGGCTTCCTGCTGACGCCAGTCGCGCCAGGCTTCCAGGCGCGCCCATTCATCGATCTCGCCGTCGCGTTCGATCACGATGCACAGGTCTTCCAGGCCCGAGACATGGGGAATCTGACGCGGCTCGATGGCGGTGACCACGCCGGTGATGCTGGCATGCACCGGGGCGGAGATCATGCCCTGGGCGCGCGCGATCAGCTCGCCTGTCTTGACGCGCTGGCTGATCTCCACCAGCGGTTGGGCGGGCGCGCCGATATGCTGGCTGAGCGGCAGCACCACCTCACGGGGCAGCGGGGCGGCTACCAGCGGGGCGCGGTTGGAGAGCGCCTTGTGCTCCGGCGGATGGATACCGCCGTGGAAGTCGAACACGCGGGGCGCGCCCTGACCCTTCTGCGTGTGTTCCGCCTCCGCCGTGGCAGCGGAACGTGAGGAAGTCACCATGGATTTGAGTAACGACAGAACCATCAGGCGACATTCCTTGCAGATGTGGCAGTAGAATCGGCGGCATCGGTCACGATCAGATTGCCGCTGAAGCGGGCATTGTCGCGGGTCGGGCCCGCCGGTTGCGGCCAGTGCCAGCTGCGCACGTCAGTGGCGACCGGTACCATGTCGATGCAATCGACCGGGCAGGGCTCGACACACAGGTCGCAGCCGGTGCATTCGTCGGCGATCACGGTGTGCATGTGCTTGGCGGCACCGAGAATGGCATCGACAGGGCAGGCCTGGATGCACTTGGTGCAGCCGATGCACTCGTCCTCGCGAATCACCGCCACCTTGGGCGTGTTGTCGCTGTCGCCATCCAGCGGGGTGGCCTCGCGGCCTAGCAGGTCGGCCAGCGAGGCGATGGTGCTCTCGCCGCCCGGCGGGCACTTGTTGATCTCGTCGCCTTCGGCGATGGCCTGGGCGTAGGGCTTGCAGCCCGGATAACCGCACTGACCGCACTGGGTCTGCGGCAGCAGCTGGTCGATCTGCTCGACGATGGGGTCGCCCTCGACCTTGAAGGCCACGGCGGCGAAGCCGAGCAGACCGCCGAAGACGACGGCCATGGCCACCAGTGCGACGATGGCGGAGATCAGCGTATGGTCGTTGAAGAATTCGAGCATGTCAGATCTGCACCAGTCCGGAGAAGCCGAGGAAGGCCAGCGACATCAGGCTGGCGGTGATCATCGCGATGGCCGGGCCCTGGAAGGGGCGTGGCACATCGGCGACGGCCAGACGCTCGCGCATGGCGGCGAACAGTACCAGCACCAGCGAGAAGCCGACGGCCGCGCCGAAGCCGTAGAGCGTGGCTTCCATGAAGCTGGAATTGCGGTTCAGGGTCAGCAGCGCCACGCCGAGTACCGCACAGTTGGTGGTGATCAGCGGCAGGAAGATGCCCAGCACCTGATAGAGCAGCGGGCTGGTCTTCTTGACCACCATCTCGGTGAACTGCACCACCACGGCGATCACCATGATGAAGGCGATGGTGCGCAGGTACTCGAGCCCCAGCGGCGCGAGGATGAAGTGATAGGTCAGGTAGGCGCACATCGACGACAGCGTGAGCACGAAGGTGGTGGCCAGCGACATGCCCATCGCGGACTCCAGCTTGTTGGACACACCCATGAAGGGGCACAGGCCGAGGAACTGCACCAGTACGAAATTGTTGACCAGGATGGTGCTGATCAGGATAAGAAGGTATTCACTCATCAGGGGCGTCGCTCGGTCAGGGTGTTTCGAAGGCGCTTCCGTGCTCGCGGCATGCATGAACCGGCGCTCGCAGGCGATCAGGGCTGTTGCTGCCGCAAGCTGTCAGGAAGCTGCACGGCAGGGGATCGTCGAGCGCGGCGGTATTATACGCAAGATGCTGCTGGCCGACAGCCTGTAGCGTGGCAAGCGAGGCGTAGTGTTGCCAGCATGAGACGACCATTGTTTCGCGTTTTGCTTGGTTCTTGAAGTAATAAAGAAGAATTCCTTTATTACTTTTATTGATTATGGCGTGATCAGAGACTTTCACGTCATCCGGGGTGGCACAAGGAGCGGGATATGCGCAGGACAGGAACACGCGGCCGTCGGCCGTTATGGGTCATCATCCTGGTGGTGGCGATGGCGGGCATCTCGCAGCTGACGGGCAATGGCAACTTCTCGCTCTCCCAGCTGTGGAATGACTTCCAGTCGCCGCAGGCCGAGGCGACGCAGGGGGAAGGCGCTTCCTCGGCGGACGAGAGTCGACTCAGGCGTGCCATCAGTGCCCAGCAGAGTGATGTGCAGGTGCGGGGTGTAGGCGAGGTGACGCGTCTGCTCAGGGATGATCTCAAGGGCAGCCGTCATCAGAAGTTCCTGATCCGGGTCGCGGGCGGCACCACCATTCTGGTGGCGCACAACATCGATCTCGCGCCACGCATCGACAGTCTTCAGGTCGGTGATCGCATCGGCTTCTACGGGGAATATGAGTGGACCGACAAGGGCGGCGTGATCCACTGGACGCATCATGATCCCGGTGGCCGCCATGTGGATGGCTGGCTGGAGCATGCCGGTCGCCGCTACGAGTAGCCGTCCCGCCGACCGGATGTGACGCATGAACGACAACGCCCCGCCAGAGAGTCTCTGGCGGGGCGTTGTCCTGAAGAGGCTTCAGTGAGGCTGAATCAACACAGCATCAGTGCATCATCACTGTATCAAGTGACGCGCTGGCCCGGCTTGGCGCCGGTGTGCGGCTCCAGCAGGTAGATGCCTTCGTCGTCACCGGCAGCCAGCACCATGCCCTCTGACACGCCGAAGCGCATCTTGCGCGGCGCCAGGTTGGCGACCATCACCGTCAGACGACCTTCCAGCGCTTCCGGCGCGTAGGCGGACTTGATGCCGGAGAACACGGTGCGTGTCTCGCCACCGATATCCAGCGTCAGCTTGAGCAGCTTGGCCGCCTTCTCGACGTGCTCCGCCTTGACGATCTTCGCCACGCGCAGGTCGGTCTTCATGAAGGTATCAAAGTCGATCTCGTCGGCGATCGGGTCGGCGTCGAGCGGGCTCGGCGCGGCCGCGGCTTCGGCCTTGGCGGTGCCGTCCTTGATCTTCTGCTCCTCGACCAGCACTTCGCGCGAGGCTTCGAGCATCTTGTCGATGCGCTCCGGCTCGACGCGGGTCAGCAGCGGCTTGAACTTGTTGATCGCATGATCGGTCAGCACGCTTTCACGGCTGGCCCAGTCGAGGCTCTCGAGGTTCAGGAAGTCGCGTGCCTTGTCGGTCAGCTCCGGAATCACCGGCGCCAGATAGACCATCAGCTGACGGAACAGGTTGATGCCCACGGAGCAGACGTCGAGCACTTCCTGCTCGCGGCCGTCTTCCTTGGCCATCGCCCACGGCGCCTTGTCGGCGATGTAGGTGTTGGCTTCATCGGCCAGCTCCATCACCTTGCGCATGGCGCGCGCGAATTCACGGGCTTCGAAGTCCGCCGCGATGCCTTCGCCAGCGGCGATGAAGCGCTCGACCAGCTCCGGCTCGGCGCAGGTCGCGGACAGCTTGCCGTCGCCGAACTTCTTGACGAAACCGGCGCAGCGGCTGGCGATGTTGACCACCTTGCCGACCAGGTCGGAATTCACGCGGGCGGTGAAGTCGTCGAGGTTGAGGTCGAGGTCATCGACGCCGGAGGTCAGCTTGGCGGCGAAGTAGTAGCGCAGGTATTCCGGGTTGAGGAACTGCGCGTAGGTGTCGGCCTTGATGAAGGTGCCGCGCGACTTGGACATCTTGGCGCCATTGACGGTCACGAAACCGTGGCAGTTGACGCCGGTCGGGGTGCGCATGCCGGCACCTTCCAGCATCGCCGGCCAGAACAGGGCGTGGAAGTAGACGATGTCCTTGCCGATGAAGTGATAGACCTCGGCGTCGGAATCGGCCTTCCAGTAGCTGTCGAAGTCGATGCCCTGCTTCTCGCACAGGTTCTGGAAGCTGGCGAGGTAGCCGATCGGCGCGTCCAGCCACACGTAGAAGTACTTGCCCGGCGCGTCGGGAATCTCGAAGCCGAAGTAGGGCGCATCGCGGGAGATGTCCCACTCGGCCAGACCCGCCTCGAACCATTCCTGCAGCTTGTTGGAAATCTGGCTCTGCACGCGGCCGCTCTTGGTCCACTCCTGCAGGAACTCGGCGAAGTTCGGCAGCTTGAAGAAGTAGTGGGTGGACGTGCGCATTTCCGGCGTGGCGCCGGAGATGGCCGAGACCGGATCGATCAGCTCGGCCGGCGTATAGGCCGCGCCGCAGGCTTCACAGTTGTCGCCGTACTGGTCTTCGGTCTTGCACTTCGGGCAGGTGCCCTTGATGAAGCGGTCGGCGAGGAACAGGCCCTTGACCGGATCGAACATCTGCTCGATATCGCGTGTGGCGATATGACCGGCATCGCGCAGCGCCAGATAGATGCGCTCGCTGTGGGCGCGGTTCTCCGGCGAGTGGGTGGAGTGATAGTTGTCAAAGCCGACGCCGAACTTGGCGAAGTCGGCCTGGTGCTCGTCACTCACACGCTGGATCAGCTGCTCGGCGGTGACACCTTCCTGCTCGGCACGCAGCATGATGGCGGTGCCGTGGGCGTCATCGGCGCACACGTAATGGCATTCGTGGCCACGGCTTTTCTGGAAGCGTACCCAGATGTCGGTCTGGATGTACTCAAGCAGGTGACCCAGGTGGATCGACCCATTGGCATAGGGCAGGGCACTGGTAACCAGAATCTTGCGCGCTGACATGAGGCCTCGTCTTGACGGTAAAGGGCGCCTGCTGCGCAGTGCGCAGCCACTCGCCGGGATGACTCGTGATAAGGGGCGAACGCATCGCCCCGTCGGGATGGGCGCTACTATATCGCGAAGGTGCGGGCGGCGCGAAGGGCGCGTCGCGTCACCGGCAACGCTGGCGTGCGCAACTGCGAGGTTGCAACCCGTGCCGCTGCCCTCATGAAGGATTCAAGGACACTACATTTTCCGTTTCTGGAGGTCAGCATGCCAGCACAGCTATCCGTCGCCGGTCAGATCAATCGTCTCATCCGCCAGGTGATGATGCCCGGCAGCAACTCCCGTCCCAACGAGGAGCCCGGCCCGGAACTCGCCATGGCCGTGCTGATGTTCGAGGTGGTACGCGCCGATGACCATCTCGATGTGCGCGAACGTGAAGCCCTGGCGCGCCAGCTTGCCGAGCGCTTCTCGCTGGGGGATGAGGAACTTGCCAGCCTGCTGACCCAGGCCGAGCAGGATGCCGAGCAGGCCACGGACCACTACCGTTTCGTCAAGCAGCTCAACGAGCACATGAGCCTTGAGGAGCGCAGCGAGCTGATCGGCATGCTCTGGGAGCTGGCCTACGCCGATGGCGAGCTGGACCCGCAGGAGGAGCACCGCATCCGCCGTCTTGCAGGCCTGCTGCATGTCAGCCACAGCGAGTTCATCCGCACCAAGCTGGCGGCGCAGCCAGACACCTGATCCGTCAGGCGTCTTATATACGCTCCCCTATCCAAGCGTCCCTGCCTGGACGCCCCTGTCCAGACACCGCTATTCAGGCATTCTCAAGCAGACGCCCCCGTTGCCAATGGCAGCGGGGGCGTCGTGTTTGCGACTTCTGGTCGCAGTGTCGGCTAGCTCTCAACAGCAGTCATCCAGCAGCAGCGGCTCGCGCTCAGTTGCGATAGAACAGGTGCTGACCGATGCGCGCGGTGCGCACGAAGCGCTTGGCCCAGTAGGGCGTGGCGTAGCGGGCGTGGAAGTAGAGGGCGCCGTCGGTGACATCTTCCAGCTGATGGTTGAGCGCCTGACGGGCCACGTCGCGTGCCTCGGCGTAGGCGGCGGGTTCGCGAATGCGGTCGGAGCGCCCATCACACCACCAGGAGAACTGGCAGCTGCCGCTTTCGCCACCCTGCTTGACCACGCCGCACAGGCTATCGGGGAAGCGCGGGTCGGCGGCGCGGTTGATCACCACATTGACGATGCCCTGCATGCCGCTTCTGCCTTCGCCCTTGGCTTCCCAGTAGGCGGCGCGCGCCAGGCAGGTCAGCGGGTCATCCACCGGACGCTGGCCGTTGGGGTCGATCGCCTTGGCGCCAGCCTTGCTGAGCAGCAGGCTCTCGGGCACATCGCTCTCGCCTTGCACCAGCAGGCTTTCCAGCCGTTCGGCCTTGACGGCTGCCTTGGCCGCGGTGGTCGGGGCGGCAGGCGCGTCCGAGGCGTGCGGCGCGGAGCAGCCCGCGGCCAGCGTCAGGCCGAAGATCAGTACCAGATGACGAAGCGTGCGTGCACTGCTGATGGCGTAGCGCCGAGTGTGAGTCAGTGGGCGGCGCGATGTGGGAGATAAACGCATGCAAGATACCTGTGAACGTGGCCTGGGAAGCGCAGCAAGGCGGGATGGCGCGCAGGGTCAATCCGGGTCGATCGCACACCTTCGGTTGGCGAGTCACTGACGGAGACTGAAGCGTTGGCCACCGGCTTCCTCGGTAGCGACAGTCGACGCGCAAGCGCATCAGTTTGCCTGACCCTGACCTTGTATGGCCCAGAGTGAGCTTCAACGCAACTCTGACGCTTTGCTGCGCAAAGGGTTCCGCAACTGTCACCACGCGGTTGCGTAGCGATGGCGCGGGCAGCGCATTGTGCCTGCCAGCGCACGATCAGGCGTGCCAGAGGCAGCCAGATCGCTTGCGCCAGAGGGGCGGATGACCAGGCGTAGTGGATCAGATGCGCTGGCGGAGAGCGTCGAAGGACCTGGTGATGAGCATCAAATGATCTGCTGAAGCGCACTGCGCCGATTTCTGGCCACGCAGCCTAGCATCTTCAGCGCGTCTCGTCCGTGCCATCCTCGGCGCATGCCGTTATCATGGCGGGCTAGCCTTGATGACCCTGTCAGGCTGTCCCACTTCTTTTTATCTGCGCTTCTGCGTGCTGCTGCTCTGCCTGTTGCCTGCGTCGCTGCCTCGAGAGTCCCCATGACCGAACCCGTCCGTCTTTCCAAGTTTCTGGCCCATCAGCAGGGCATCTCGCGCCGTGAGGCCGAGCATCTCATCGCCAAGGGGGTGGTACGTGTCGCGGGCGAGATCGTGGAAGCGCCGTTCTTCAAGGTTACCGATGAGGAGGTCACCGTCGATGAAGGCGCCAGCATGGCACCCATCGAGCCGCTGACTCTGGTCTGGTATCAGCCGCCGGGCACGCCGCTGCCGGACCCGCTGACCCTGCGTGACGGCGCGCCGCGCAGTGCGCTCGACAACAGCGGTGCCGACTGGCTCAAGGTGCATTTCCTGTCCCAGCAGCCGCTGGCCGAGCTCGGCGAAGATGAGTCCGGTCTCGCGGTGTGGTCACAGAACCGTGGCGTGATCCGCAAGCTGGGCGATGACCTCGACCAGCTGGAGCAGGAATACGTCGTCGAAGTGGAAGGAACGCTGGACGACGAAGGCCTCAAGCGTATCGGCTTCGCGCTGTGCGCCGACATCCGCGGCCGCAAGCCCAAGGTCAGCATCAGCTGGCAGAGCGACACCCGTCTGCGCATCGCCATGAAGCGGGTGCCGGTGGGGGGTATCCGCGGCGCGGTCGAGGAGCAGGGCCTCAAGGTCATCGAGGTGCGTCGTCTGCGTCTGGGCGCGATTCTGCTCGGTCGCATGGCGCCGGGCGAGTGGCGCTTCCTGCCGGTCGACGTGCGCTTCTGAGACGTGCGCTTCTGATTTGCGCCCAAGGCCATGGCTTCCTGAGGCATGGCTTCCATGGACATGCTTCATCGGCTTGGCCCGTGTAGCGGTGGCAGGCATACTGTGCCCATCGTGTTCCACGGCTTTTTTCGCTGACAGTTCAGACGCCTGCGCGCCACATTCATCGCGCCGCGCAGGCCGTCACAGGAGTTTCAAGGTATGGAAGGTATCAAGCACATTGTCGCGGTCGCTTCCGGCAAGGGTGGCGTCGGCAAGTCCACCGTCACCGCCAATCTGGCGCTGGCATTGGCGGCGGAAGGTCTCAAGGTCGGCCTGCTGGACGCCGACATCTATGGCCCGAGTCAGGCGCAGATGTTCGGCGTGCCGACCGGTCAGCGTCCGGAAATGGCCGGTGAGCAGGTCTTCAGCCCCATCGAGGCGCATGGCATCAAGACCATGTCGATGGCCTATCTGGTCGACGTGAAGGACCCGATGGTCTGGCGTGGCCCGATGGTCGCCGGTGCCTTCCAGCAGCTGCTCAACCAGACCGCCTGGGGCGAGCTTGACGTGCTGCTGATCGACATGCCGCCGGGTACTGGCGACATCCAGCTGACCCTGTCGCAGAAGGTGCCGGTCTCCGGTGCCGTCATCGTCACCACGCCGCAGGACATCGCACTGCTGGACGCCCAGAAGGGCATCGAGATGTTCCGCAAGGTCAAGGTGCCGGTGCTGGGGGTGGTCGAGAACATGAGCACTCACACCTGCAGCCAGTGTGGCCACAGTGAAGCGGTATTCGGCGCGGGCGGTGGTGAGCGTATCGCCGATGAGTACCAGACTCGTCTGCTGGGCCAGCTGCCGCTGACCCTGAGCATTCGCGAGAATGCCGATGGCGGTCGCCCGAGCGTGATCGCGGAGCCGGACGGCGAAGTGGCCGCGAGCTTCCGTGCCATCGCGCGTCAGGTCTCCGAGTCACTGGAGAGTGCCGGTGCGGACGAAGGCCCGAGCATCAGCTTCAGCTGAGCCCGACGCGCCAGGCGCAAGCCGCGCGTGCCGAGGTTTCCAGCGACACAGCGGGCCGGTATCATGCTGGCCCGCGTTTCATGGCGCTCACGCGTCTCTCCCCATCAGTCAGTCAGGTACGCTCGATGAGCATCAAATCCGACAAGTGGATCCGTCGCATGGCCGAAAGCCACGACATGATCGAACCCTTTGAGCCCGATCAGGTGCGCTTTCACGATGAGCGCCGTGTGATTTCCTACGGCACCTCCAGCTACGGCTACGATGTGCGCTGCTCGGATGAGTTCAAGGTCTTCACCAACATCCATTCGGCGACGGTGGACCCCAAGCACTTCGACGAGAAGAGCTTCGTGGACGTGAAGGGCGACTCCTGCGTGATTCCGCCCAACTCCTTCGCGCTGGCCCGTACCATCGAGTACTTCCGCATTCCGCGTAACGTGCTGACCATCTGCCTGGGCAAGTCCACCTACGCGCGTTGCGGCATCATCGTCAACGTGACGCCGCTGGAGCCGGAGTGGGAAGGCCACGTCACCCTCGAGTTCTCCAACACCACCAACCTGCCGGCACGTATCTACGCCAACGAAGGTGTGGCGCAGATGCTGTTCCTCGAGTCCGATGAAGTCTGCGAGACCAGCTACAAGGATCGCGGTGGCAAGTATCAGGGCCAGCGTGGCGTGACTCTGCCGCGTACCTGATACCCCTTGCTGCACGCCTGGGTACTGCGTTCACGCAAGTGCCCCGCACGCCGCAGGCCAAGAGTGCGGCAAGACAAGAGTGTGGCAAGCCAAGAGCGCCTCCTTCGGGAGGCGCTTTTTTGTGCCTGCTTGTGCCTGCTCGTGGTGATGTGTGCCGACGGTGGCAAGAAAGAGACGGCGGTGGCAAGAGAGACGCCGGTGGCAGGTAGCGAGAACGTGACACGCTCACAAGGCGCTGAGTCTTAGCCGGAAGTTGAACGAAACATGTGATTCAATCACTCGTTTTATTGCCTATGCTTGTCTGCAGGCCACCTCCAGAGTGGCTGCAGGACGGATACCTCCCACAAGCAAGGGGCACGCCATGCCATCGCGTTCACATCGCGCTGTATTCCCGCCGGCCAGCGCCAGCGGTCTGGTCCGACGTTTCACTCTCACGAGTCTCGCCCTCGCCATCAGCACCACCTTGTTGGCGGCTCCCGCGCAGGCCTATTCCAATCTCTATCTCTTCGGCGACAGCCTGAGCGATTCCGGCCAGTTCCCCGATACCACCCTGGGCGGCCTCAACAGTCTGCGTTTCACCAATCGCAGCGGCCCGGATTACGAGAACTCGGCCTATGGCAGCGTCTCGACCCAGCTGCTGGCCACGGAACTGGGGCTGGCGGCCGAGCCTTCCACCTCGGTGATCTATCAGCTGGCCGGCTTCAGTGACGGCACCAACTACGCGGTGGGCGGCTACACCACGGCGCAGATTCTGGCCTCGGTGACCGACGAGGATGGCTCCGAGGTGGTCATCCCGCCGGGCAGTACCGGTGCGGGAACGGTGCTCAGGGTCGAGGATGGCTATCTGGTCAGCACCGGCGGCAGTGCCGACCCGGACGCCCTCTATTACGTCAACGGCGGTGGCAACGACTTCCTGCAGGGCGTGATCACCTCGCCGGCCACTGCGGTCGCCTCCGCCGGCAATCTGGCCTCCGCGGTGGAGGCGCTGGCAGCGGCGGGTGCCACCACCATCATGGTCTCCAACCTGCCGGATGTCGGCAGCACTCCGGCCGGCCAGTCAGCGGGCGCGGCGCAGGCAGCGGGGACCTCCGCGCTGGTAGACGTCTTCAATGATGCGCTGGGCGCGCGACTGGCGGCGCTGGATGGCGAGGTCAACATCATCCGCCTGGATACCGTCGGCATTCTCGAGGAGGTGCTGGCATCACCGGCCGAGTTCGGCTTCGCCAGCGACGTGCCGCTGACCCAGGTGTGCTTCTCGGACAGCTGCAATGTCACGCCCTACGGGCTGGGCGGCGCCGCGGAAGACCCCGACAAGCTGCTGTTCAATGATGGCGTGCACCCGACCACCGCTGGCCAGGAGATTCTGGCCGACTACGCCTATGCGATGCTCGCCGCGCCCTCGGTGCTGGGGCTGGCGCCGCAGCTGGGCACGGGCGCGCTCAATGCCAGTCAGCGCCGCCTCGGCGATGAATTGCGCCCCGGCGCGCAGGACAGACGCTCCGGGGAGGGCGTGCGCGTGTTCGCTATCGGCTCGGCCAGTGGTGGCACCGGCGATGGCGAGACTTCCAGCGGCCAGCAGGGCTTTGACAGCGAGCAGCGCGCTGCGGGTGTCGGCGTGATGCTGCCGCTGGACAACGCGCTCGGCCAGGCCTGGGGCGGCGTTGCCGTCAGTCAGCGCACTGCGGACTTCGATGTCGATGATGGCAGTGAGCTGGAGCTGGAAGGCCAGGTGTTCAGCCTGTTCGCGCGTCAGCAGCTGGGCAGGTTTGGCGTTCAGGCGGTGGCCAGCTACGGCGACTTCGATTACGACCTCGATCGCCATGTCGCACTGGGCCAGTCATCGCGCACCCTGTCCGGTGAGACCGATGGCGATGGCTTCAGCGCCGAGGCACGACTCGATTATCGCCTCACCGCCGCCGATTCGCTGTGGTACAACGCGCCCTTCGTGGCCTACCGCCACATCGAGTCCGACATCGATGGCTACACCGAATCCGGTTCCGCCGCCAACGCCCTGAGCGTCTCGGATCAGACGCTGCGCGATCGCCGGGTCGAGGCCGGCTTCATGGTCGACCGTGCCATCGCGGAGGGTTTCGGCCTCTACGGTGAGCTGGCCTACGGCAAGCGTCTGGATGACGACGCTGACAGCGCCGAGGTGCGTCTGGCGAGCCTGCCGACCAATGCCTACCGCGGCGAGGATTTGGATCGCGGCAGTGACAATTACCTGCGTGTCGATGGCGGCTGGCGCATGCAGCTGGGCCGCAATGCCATGCTGCATCTGGGCGCCGGTATCGAGACCTGGGATGAGGTGACGGCGCGCGGGGAGGTGGGGGTGAGTTACACCTTCTGAAAGCGAAAGCCGCTGAGAGAGGAGTGAATCAGTAGAAACAAGAAGACCCCGCGACATCTGCATGTCGCGGGGTCTTCTGTTTTCAGCTCGCTGTCAGCGCGCCATCAGCTTGCTATCAGATCAGTCGGCCTTGCCAGCAAGGCAGCGTCACTGATCAGTCTTCTTCGCCTTCCGGCAGCTCATCGCTGAGCTCTTCTTCCACATCGGCGTGGGAGAGGCGCAGACCGCCCACCGGCAGGTTGTGGCCGTCGAGCTTGGCCACTTCACCGTCGAGCTTCAGGCGGCCTTCGAGGAACCAGCGCACCGCGATCGGGTAGATCAGGTGCTCACGCGTGTGCACGCGCTCCTTGAGGCTGGCTTCGTCATCGCCTTCCAGCACGTTGGCGACGGCCTGGATCGCGACCGGACCACCGTCGAGCTCCTCGGTGACGAAGTGCACGCTGGCGCCGTGTTCCTTCTCGCCGGCTTCCAATACCTTGCGATGGGTATCAAGCCCCGGCCAGGCCGGCAGCAGCGACGGGTGAATGTTCATCAGACGCCCGAAGAAGTACTGCACGAACAGCGGTGACAGGATACGCATGAAGCCGGCCAGCACGATGAGGTCCGGTTCATGACGCTCGATCACCTTGATCAGCGCGGCGTCATAATGCTCGCGGGACTCATACTCCTCATGCGGCAGCGCCACGGCATCGACACCGGCGTCACGCGCACGCACCAGGCCGTAGGCATCGGCCTTGTTGGAGATGACCGCGACCACGTCGCCGCCCAGCTCGTCGTGTTCCTGTGCTTCCAGCAGCGCCTGCAGGTTGCTGCCGCTGCCGGAAATCAGTACCACGACGCGCGGGCGAACCGGCGCATCGTCTGCCTCGAAACCGTTGCCGAAGCCGCCGAGAGTGTCACCGTTGGAGGCGTTGGTATTCGGTTCGATCATGCGGACAGATTCTCCAGCTGGACCTGCTCTTCCATGCCGTTGCGGGCGCGGATGCTGCCGAGGGTGAAGACGGTCTCGCCCTGGGCTTCCAGGTGAGCGCGCGCGGCGGTGGCGTCGGATTCAGCGACGACCACGACCATGCCGACACCGCAGTTCAGTACGCGGTGCATCTCGTGTTCTTCGACGTTGCCCTGCTGCTGCAGCCAGTCGAAGACCGCCGGACGCTTCCAGCTGGCGACGTCGATCTCGGCGGTGCAGTCTTCCGGCAGCACGCGCGGGATGTTCTCGAGCAGGCCGCCACCGGTGATGTGGGACATGGCGTGCACGGACAGGCCGCTTTCCTTGAGCAGCGACAGCAGCGGCTTGACGTAGATGCGCGTCGGCGCCATCAGGGCGTCAGCCAGCGGCTGGCCGTCGATTTCCTGCTCCAGCAGGGAGGCATCGGCGACTTCGAGAATCTTGCGGATCAGCGAGTAGCCGTTGGAGTGCGGGCCGGAGGAGGCCAGACCCAGAATCACGTCGCCTGCGCCGACCTTCTTGCCGTCGAGGATCTCGGACTTCTCGACCACACCGACGCAGAAGCCGGCCAGGTCGTAGTCGCTGCCTTCGTACATGCCCGGCATTTCAGCGGTTTCGCCGCCGACCAGCGCGCAGCCGGACTGCAGGCAGCCTTCGCCGATACCGGTGACGACGTCAGCGGCGATGTCGATGTCGAGCTTGCCGGTGGCGTAGTAATCGAGGAACTGCAGCGGCTCGGCACCAGCGACCACCAGATCATTGACGCACATGGCGACAAGATCGATGCCGATGGTGTCGTGACGGTTGAGGTCCATGGCCAGGCGCAGCTTGGTGCCCACGCCATCGGTGCCGGTGACCAGCACGGGCTGGCGGTAGCCTGCCGGCAGTTCGCACAGGGCGCCGAAGCCACCCAGACCACCCATCACTTCCGGGCGGTGAGTGCGCTTGGCGACACCCTTGATGCGTTCGACGAGGGCGTTGCCTGCATCGATATCGACACCTGCATCCTTGTAGCTCAAGGAAGTCTTGCTGGGCGAGGAGTCCTGGGGGCGTTGCGTCATGTGAGGTTCCTGTCGGTGCGGCCTGGGCGGTGAGACACGATCGATCGCGGGAAAAGAAAGGCGGCCATTGTAGCATTGCGCTTCGCGGCTGACACTGTGCCGATTCACAAAACCGCATCAAAATGTGAAAAGGCCGCCACGCCAGTCATGGCAGGCCTTGTCGCAGCTTGGGTGGCGCCGGGGGAGGCAATGTCAGACGCGTGAGCGGCGCGTGTCTTGTGGGTGACTCGGCGACAGGCAACAATGGGTGATGCGTGCGCCGTCGGCAGTCAGCCGTCACGAGTGCCCCACGGCTTGTCTCAAGGAGTGAAGATGCAGCGTAAATGGTGGTTGCTGGCCGCAGGCGTGGCCTTCCTCGGCCTGTTGGTGATGCTCGAACCGATTCTGATGCCGTTCTTCATCGGCATGATTCTCGCCTATCTGGGTGACCCGCTGGCCGACTGGCTGGAAGACAAGGGCCTGTCGCGCCATCTGGCGGTCACGCTGGTGTTCAGCGTGCTCTCGGTGGTGCTGTTGATCGCACTGCTGGTGCTGGTGCCGCTGCTCGGGCGTCAGCTGGCGCAGTTGATCAGCTTCATGCCGGTGGTCTTCAACTGGATACGCGAGACGGTGCTGCCGGAAATCCAGTCGTTCACCGGGCTGGATTTCAGCGCCGACTTCGATCAGGTCCGCTCGCTGCTGCTGGGCAACTGGAAAGAGACCGGCACCTTCGCCGCTGCGCTTCTGGGCACCGTCTCCAAGTCCGGGTTGGCGATGGCCATCTGGCTGGGCAATCTGGCGCTGATCCCTGTCGTCACCTTCTATCTGCTGCTCGACTGGGACCGCATGAAAGAGAAGCTGCAGGGCCTGCTGCCGCGCCATATGGAGCCCACCGCCACGCGTCTGGCGCATGACTGTGATGAGGTGCTGGGCGCCTTCCTGCGCGGGCAGTTGCTGGTGATGCTGAGTCTGGGCATCGTCTACGCCATTGGCCTGGCGATCATCGGGCTCAAGTTCGCGCTGTTGATCGGCCTGGTGGCGGGGCTTGCCAGCATCGTGCCGTATCTGGGCGTCATCGTCGGTATCCTGATCGCGGCGACGGTGGCCTTCTTCCAGTTCGGAGAGTGGTGGGCGCTGCTGGCGGTCGGTGGAGTCTTCGCGCTTGGTCAGCTGCTGGAAGGCGTGGTGTTGCAGCCGCTGCTGCTGGGCGACAAGATCGGCCTGCATCCGGTTGCGGTCATCTTCGCGGTGATGGCGGGCGGCCAGCTGTTCGGCTTTACCGGCATTCTATTGGCCCTGCCGGTAGCGGCCGTGATCATGGTGCTCTTGCGTTATCTGCATGATCGCTATAAAAACAGTACTTTATATGACCAACAGCGTGATTCTCGCCCCGCGGTGGCAGCAGATCAGCCAGTGCCGCCGGCGGCAGAGGATACCCAGTGATCGAGAGACGAGATCACGGCAACAACAATCAGCATGACGGATGGCAATGACTCAGGGACAGATGGCACTCGGCGTCGGGGTACGTGACGCCGCGACCTTCGACAACTACCACTTCACCTCGACCTCGCTGGCGGAGGCCCTCAAGGGGCAGCTTGCCGACGGCGGGGAGCCCTTCGTCTATCTGTGGGGCGGCGAGCAGAGTGGGCGTAGCCACCTGTTGCAGGCGGCCTGTCATCTGGCGGGCGAGCAGGGCAAGCGTGCCTTCTATCTGCCGCTCAATGAGCTGGGTCACTTCCCGCCGCATATGCTCGAAGGGCTGGATGAGATGGACCTGGTCGCCATTGATGACCTGGATGTGGTGATCGGTCGTCAGCGCTGGGAAGAGGCGCTGTTCCACCTCTACAACCGCCTGCGTGACGGTGGGCGGCATCTGCTGGTCAGCGCCAGCTGCGCACCACGCCTGCTGCCCGTCATCCTGCCGGATCTCGCCTCACGGCTCTCCTGGGGCGTCACCTTCCACCTCTCGGGGCTGGATGACGCCCAGCGCCTCGAAGCGCTCAAATTGCGTGCACGTGACCACGGCCTTGCACTGCCCGACGAAGTCGCCCGCTACATCCTGCATCGCGGGCCGCGCAGCCTGCCGGGCCTGTTCGCGGCGATGAGCGAACTCGACAACGCCTCGCTCTCCGCCCAGCGCAAGCTGACCATTCCCTTCGTCAAGCAGACGCTCGGCTGGTAGGGCAGCGCCTGCGCGGGCCCGGTGGCCCAATCTTGCCTTCATCACGACCGCGGCACCGATATTGCAGTCTCTTTCCATCATCTCTGTCTGAGGACACGCGGCATGAACAGGTTAGACAAGCATCGGGAGCGCATGCACAAGCAAGCCAACTCGATCGGCAACTTCCTGGTCGAAGGCTTTCACTATCTCGGCCTGTTCGCCATCGGCGGCGCGATTGCCATCGCCTCGGTATCGGCCTTCTTCGAGATGTTCGCCAAGGGCTCGGCCAGCGTCGATGACATCCTGCTGCTGTTCATCTATCTCGAACTCGGCGCGATGGTCGGTATCTACTTCAAGACCAACCACCTGCCGATCCGCTTTCTGCTCTACATCGCCATCACCGCGCTGACGCGCTACCTCATCGGCGATGTCTCCCACCACAAGGCCCCCGATATCGGCCTGCTCTACCTCTGCGGCGGCATCTTCTTCCTCGCCCTCTCGGTACTCGCCGTGCGCTTCGCCTCCTACAAATACCCCTCCAGCAAAGCCATCGACCCAATGGGCGGGACGGTAGGGGACGAGGATTCGACGCGATAAGCCCGTGTTTCAGTAGCTCTTGAAGACCCAAAAGGCCGCGATCACTCGCGGCCTTTTTTCATTCTCCACTCAGCGTCAGACACAACCTGCGGCTGCCGCCGTGATCGCGGTGTTCGCCGAGCCAGATGCCTTGCCAGGTGCCGAGGGCGAGGCGATTGACGCCGCGACGGGCTTCGACAGGCAGCGTGAGTTGGGTACCGAACAGGCTGGCGAGTACGTGGGCGGGCATGTCGTCATCGCCTTCCAGTGTGTGTCGGAAGTAGGGCAGGTTGCCGGGCACCAGACGGCGCAGGAAGGCGTCCATGTCGTGACGCACGTCGGGGTCGGCGTTCTCGTTGAGCGTCAACGATGCAGAGGTGTGCAGTAGCTGCACATGCAGCAGGCCGACACTGACCGGCGGCATTTCGGCCAATGCCTGCTCCATCTCGTCACTGATGAGGTGAAAACCGCGCTTGCGGGCGGAGAGGGTGAGAGTGTCGCGTTGCCACATAAATATCTGCTCACTTATAGAATTTCATAGATGTTTAGTGGTTTTTTCTCATACAGGAAACTACATGACAAATGAGTTTTTGTGTATTAGATTATATTTTTAATAGGTTTATTACATTTTTCTATCATTTTCTTTTTTGTTTGGCATGCTGATATTTTATACAGGAGATGCAATGATGATATACACAGGGACGTATCAAAGTTTGAAAGAACTTTTCGACGGAATTGGTGGAGAGTGGGATGAAAAATATAGCGATAAAAAAGTATACAGGGCTAATGGCGGCTTGATGAATTGGTTTGTAACTAGTGGCAAAATTAACTTTCAAGGTAAACAAGAAAGTAAGGAGTGGTTGGAGGCTCAGGCTAAGTCTATATTAGCCAATCTTGAAGCCGTCGATCCCTTGAATGAAGATCATTTGGGTAATGGTATAGCTAAACCCCCACCACTTTCACACTTAAAAATCCCTTCGCATTCAAGTGTTGAAACGGATTATCTTACCTCAAAAGTAATTGAAGGAGAGCTGGTAATCGGTATCGTGGCCGCTGTCGGTACTGAATCTAAACTTGTTATAGGGGCTCTAATAGATAGATTGAACATATTCGGATATAACGTAAAGGAGATTAGGGTTTCATCGATATTAAAGAAATTTGTTGGCAGCGGAGGTGAGTATGAGCGTATTAGACATTATATGCAGTGTGGTGACTCACTTCGTGGTGAGAGCTCGAATAATGCTATTCTTGCAGCTGGGGTGGCTAGCAAAATAAAAGAATTACGAGATGAGTCTGAACCAAAGCGTGCCTATATTGTTAATTCTTTAAAACATCCTGACGAAGTTGAGATGCTTAGGAAGTTGTATGGCCCAGGCTTCTGTTTGATTGGTATTCATGCAGATGAAGCTAGACGGCATAATTATTTGACGCAAGATAAAGGGTGCGAGAGTTTACAAGCTGAAGAGCTGATTAAAATAGATGAGAATGAAAGTATTAGCTATGGTCAGAAAACTAGGGATACATATCATTTGGCAGATTTTTTCTTGAGTGTAGGTAATAATAGCGATCAAGTTAAAAACCGTCTTCAGCGATTTTTAGAGTTGGTTTTCTCTCATCCATATAAAAACCCGACGTTTGATGAGTATGCAATGTTTATGGCTTTCAATAGCTCAGCAACATCTGGTGACTTATCGCGTCAAGTCGGGGCCGTAGTTGCTAAAGAAAATCAAGTGGTTGCCACAGGTGCTAACGATGTCCCTAAAGCTGGTGGTGGTTTGTACTGGGCAACGGTTGATTTGAGTACTGGGGAGGTTATCGATGATGATGATGGAAAGGATTATAAGAGAGGCTGCGATTCTAATAAAAAAGAGCAATTCGAAATAATCGAAAGCATCAGAGATAAACTGGTGGAAGAGGGGTTAATTGCTGAGGAGCAGCAAGTTAAGTTAGTGGAAATCCTGAGAAAAAGCCAAGTTTCTGATTTGACTGAATTTGGGCGCATTGTACATGCAGAAATGGATGCTCTGACTTCGTGTGCACGAGAAGGCATCTCTACTAGGGATACGACATTATATTGCACTACTTTTCCTTGCCATAATTGTGCAAAACACATAATTGCAAGTGGTATAAAGCGTGTGGTGTATGTAGAGCCATATCCAAAAAGTCGTGCTCTAGATTTTCACTCAGAATCTATATTTTTGAAGTCAAATTTTGATAATAATAAGCCAGATGATCCATCGTCTAAGGGTAAAGTGATTTTTGAACCATTCATAGGCGTTGGCCCGCGACGATTTCTCGATCTTTTTTCCATGAACTTGGGTGCCGGGTCCAAGATGAAACGTAAAGATAAAGAAGGCAAAGTACTAGCTTGGGATAAGTCTTCTGCAGGTATTAGAGCCCCACTATTACCTAGTTCCTATTTGGATATAGAGAGTGCTGCTATTCAAATTTGGGATAATCATGCCGTTAGCTAACTTGATCATAACTTCATAACCGCATGATATAGGCAGCAAAAAGGCCAGCCCCTGAGGGCTGGCCTTTTTGCTGCGTGTAGCGCTGATTCAGCTCAACGCGAGAGTGAGGGCCAGCGTTGCAAAGCTTGAATCAACCGGCAGTGGTAGCGGCTTCGCTGACGGTGCGGCGGGCGGCCTTGGCGGTGACGCGCTCCGGCTCTGACTTGCCGATCTCGCGGGCGAGCCAGTCGGCAAGCATGCGCACGCGGGTCGGGATCGGGCCACGCGGCAGCAGCATGCCGATCTCGACCGGCGGGATCTCGCTGCATTCCAGACGCTTGAAGGACTGGCCATTGCGCTCGCTGAGGGTGTTGACCCAGTCGGTCGGCAGCACGGCACGAATCAGGCCATCGGCCACGTAGTCGGTGAGGACTTCGAGGTCATCTGACTGGATGTGATTCGGGCGCGGGTCTTCCGGGTGACGCGAGAGGGAGGTGCCGGACACCAGCGGTTCCAGCTCGCCCCACGGCAGTTCTTCCGGGTTCTCGACGTGAGAGGCCGCGTAGGCCGCCTGATGCCAGTGGGTCAGCGGGCGGAAGACGTGGGTGCTGCCGGCCAGATGCGGGAAGCCGATCACCAGGTGCGGCTGGTTCTCGAGAATCTCGCGACCGTTGTGCCACAGCTTCAGCTTGATATCGACGCCTTCGTGTTCCGACAGGAAGCTGGTCAGTGCGTGACCCAGGAAGTGACGACCCAGCGACGGCGTGGCGTGGATACGGATGGTGCCGGTGAGGTCTGACTGGCGGTCTTCGATGGCGCGGTGCGCTTCATCATCGAGATTGGCCATCGAGCGTGCGTAACGGTAAAGGGTCTCGCCGGCTTCTGACAGGCGAATGCCACGATGACCACGCTCGACCAGGCGAGTGCCGAAACGGCCCTCAAGGGCGTCGAGGCGACGGCTGACGGTGGACTTGGGCAGGCGCAGACGTTCTGCTGCGCGGGACAGGCTGCCGAGGTCTGCGACCATCAGGAAGGTGTTGTAGGCGTCGATATCGCTCATCGAATAGGTCCGGTTGTTCAGAGGGTCGGGGTGTGCCGTCAGGGAAACACCCACCTTGTACGGGCCAAACGGGCCCGTTGCAGCGCCAGTCGCTGCACAACGGATTGCCTGTCGATGACCGTGCCCCTCAGGCCGCAGGGGGATGCCCCCGGGCAAAGACGCGCTCATCGATCAACAACCGTCACTGCCAGCCGAGCACCTTAGCGCGCGGCGACAGGTCTTGCATCTGCTGCAGATATCCTCAGGGCCGAGGCCATGACAGCAAGCGCCCTTAATCTGAGCACGCTAACTATATCACTCTGGATGTAGTGTTGCATCTAAAGTCGCATGCATTGCGCAAATCCGATCTCCGCAGGATGAAACTCTGCCGTGAAGCGAGAAATTTGCGTGGGCCAGGCACTTGTCGAGGCACGTCGGCTAAGACGTCAGTGGCTGGCGATGGTTCCGTATCTGATGACAGACAGTTGATAAAAAAGTGAATTTGGTGGCTGCATGGGTGAAAAAGTGTGCAAATCGGGCCGTTTTTGGCAGTTGAGGCACAATCCGGCGCTGCAAGAGGCGAGAAATGACGTGGCCTGATTGCAGAAGTTGCAGAGCGGCGTTGCAGGAAGTGTTGATGACGCAAATGTGCAAACGCGTGCATTATCTCGTTCGCAAAGAGAATCATTATTATTATTAATCTTGGGAACCCTCCGCTCATGACCGATCGCCTCTCTCCGTGCGTGGCAGCCAGCGCTTCCCGCGCCACTGCTTTCACTCCGCGTCCGCTGGTGGCAGCCATTGCGCTGCTGTGTGCCAGTACTGCCCATGCAGAGACGCTGCAGATGGACACGCTGCAGATCGAGGACGGTCGCCTCAACGCGACCGCGGTCATCGATAGCGAAGAGATCGCGCTGCATCAGGCGCATGATCTCAAGGATGTCTTCCGTGATACGCCGTCCGTCACCGTCGGCGGCACCACTGCCTCGTCGGAGATGATCTACGTGCGCGGTCTGGAAGACACCAACCTCAACATCAGCGTCGATGGTGCCAGCCAGAATGGCTACCTGTTCCACCACAGCTCCAGCTTCAACATCGAGCCGGAACTGCTCAAGCGCGCTGAAGTCCAGGCCGGACCGGGCGCCGCCGACAATGGTCCCAACGCCCTGGGCGGCAGCATCAAGTTCGTCACCAAGGATGCCCAGGACCTGCTCGAGCCGGGTGAGACCTTCGGCGGCATGGTCAAGGGCAGCACCGAGTCCGCGGCAGATGCCGTCAAGGGCACGCTGTCCGTCTACGGTGAAGTCGCGCCGAACGCGGGCCTGCTGTTCTCGACCAGCGCACGCAACAGCGATGACTACCGCACCGGCGGCGGTGATGAAGAGGAAGGTACCGGCGGCCATCAGCGCAGCTACTTCGGCAAGTTCAGCCTGCTCGACCAGGGCGCGCACAGCCTGCGCATCAGTGCCGAGCACAACGAGGACAGCGGCATCTACTGCACGCGTCCCAATATGGAATGTCAGCCGTTCAACAACGTGAAGGTCGACACCGAGCTGAGCCGCGACACCTATACCGCCAACTATGACTATGAGCCGGGCTCGCGTCTGGTGGATGTGCACACCAACGTCTTCCACACCAAGACCGAGCTGGACCGCACCACCGTCACTACCGGCGATGAGCTGAACGCCGATGTCGAGAGCTACGGCGGCGATCTGAACAACACCTTCCGTTTCGGCCCCGAGGACATGAACAACCGCCTGACGCTGGGTAGCGATTACGTCTACGACGAATCCAGCACCGGCAGCTTCGACGAGAAGGCCCGCAACCTCGCGCTCTACGCCCAGCACCGCATGACGCTGGGCGCGGTGGACCTGTCTTTCGGCGCGCGTGTCGATGACTACAAGACCGAATACGCCAATGGCGAGACGCTGGATGACACCGATGTCAGCCCGAACGCGAGCCTCAACTGGCGTGTCGGCGGCGGTGTCGAGCTGTTCACCGGCTACTCCACGGCAGTGCGCGGCAACAAGGGCCGTGAAGCCATCCTGGCCGACGATGGCGTCGGTGTCGGCGAGACGCTGACCGTCGAACCGGGTCTCGAGGCCGAGACCTCGCGCAGCACCGAGATCGGCGCGCGCTGGAAGGGCAATGACCTCCTCACCCAGCGTGACCGCGCTGGCCTGGAAGTCACCTACTTCGATACCCACTTCGACAACTACATCACCGATGAGACCGTCGGCAGCGAAACCACCATCTACAACATGGAAGGCATCGTCACCAGCAAGGGTGTCGAGGCGCGTGCCACCTACGGCATCGGCGGCTGGGACATGACGCTGGGCTACCTGACCATGGACCTGGAAGACAATCAGGGCGAGACCGTGGTCGACGACATGGGCCTGGGCAACCAGGCCGGTGATCGCTGGAGCCTGGACAACCGCTACACCTTCGTTGACCCGCAGATGACGATCGGCTGGACCGTGACCGCCTACGAGCGCCTCACCGACCTGCCGGATGATCAGAGCGAGCGCGCCGGTTACGCCACGCACGATGTCTACGCCAGCTGGGTGCCGCGTGACATGCAGGACCTGACGCTGACGGCCGGTATCTACAACCTGTTCGACAAGGAATATACCGACCAGAACACCTACTTCCTGGAACCCAACGATCGTCGCGGCATCACGACGGGCGCCATCACCAGTCCGGGGCGTGACGTGCGTCTGTCAGTGGTGTACCGCTTCTGATCAGAAGGCTCTGAGCCCGCAAGTTCGCACCTGACAGGGTGTCATCGCCAGCGATCGTGATCCAGGCTCGCAACGCAGGATGCTTCACTGGCAAGACCCTCGCAGCGCCATCGTGTTCTTCACGGTGGCGCTGTTTCGTTTGCGGGGCGCACAGAAGGGCGGGGCTGCCTGCTGCCTGCGTCCCGCCGGCGCGCTGTGCTATCGATTCATCGCACCAGGCCCGCCTGCGTCTCGCAGGCGCGCTGTGCTACCATCGCGACCAAATGTCGGAGAGCGTCTGCGCGACTCTTCGCACTGCACTCACGTTCCCGCCACTGGCGGGTGATCGTTCGAATAAGGAAGGATGCATGGCGCTTCTGAAGATTTTTGTCGGCACGATGTATGGCGGTTCACTGGATGTGGCCGAGCAGGTTCAGCCGTTGTTCGAGCAGGCCGGCTATACGGTCGAGGTGCTCGACCAGCCGACACTGGCTGACCTGACTGACGCGCGCCCTGATCTGGCGCTGTTCGTCACCTCCACTACCGGCAGTGGCGATGTGCCGGGCAATCTGACCGGCTTCCTCAATGCGCTGTCTGCCGAGTCCCCGGCGCTGGATTGGCTGCGTTATGGCCTGATCGCCCTGGGCGACAGCTCCTACGGCGAGACCTACTGTGGCGCGGGGCGTCATCTGGATGAGCGTCTGGCCGACCTGGGCGCCACGCGCCACGGCGAGCGCCTGGAGATCGACGCCATGGAAACCTTCATGGCCGACGACGCGGCGCTGCCGTGGGTCGAGAGCTGGATTCCGACCCTGCCGGCCACGGCCTGATCCTGCGGCGGTGGGCTGCCCCGCCGCCTGCTTCTTCTGTTGTCCGTTCTTTCATCGAGACTGCTTCACATGCCGAAACTGAATCCTGATCATCCGCGTGCCCGCAACCTGACGCCGCAGCGCGTTTCCGTGCTGGCGGGTCTGGCGGTGGTAATGGTCGCCAATATTCCGCGTTTCCTGATCAGTGGCGAGAATACGCGTCTGATGCTGATCGTCGGCTTTGCCGTCGCCGTCAGCGCGCTGGGCATCTATATCTATCGCCAGCTGTCAGAGACCGCCAAGGCCAAGGTGCCGACGATGATGCGTCGTCTGCTGGTCTGGCTGGTGGTGGGGCTGGCGGCGATGGCGGCGTTCAACTTTGCCGCGCCGATGCTCAACCGCCCTCAGGAAGGTGCGCTTGAGGTGCTGGTCGATGGCCTGACGCTGGGTCTGCTGGCGCATGTGATCAGCATGTGGATGCAGCGCCGTCGTGGTGAGGAAGGCTGAGCCTCGACTCTTGAGGCCCTTGAGGTCTTCGAGGCCCTGTCAGCAAGATCTTCCAGATAGACCTTTAGACTGGTCTTGCAGAGGTAGCAGCACGTACCAACAAGAACGCCCCGATCAGCGATGATCGGGGCGTTCTTGTGATGGCGCTCTTGTGATGGCTGATGAGGTGACGACATGCCTCAGCGTGCCATCACCGGGCCATTTACTTGCACAGGGTGTAGCAGGGCACGTAATCGCTGCCCGGCAGCTTCATGCGGCCCTGGGCGACGAAGGAGGTGAGCAGGGCGTCGAGACGCTCCATCAGCTCGGCTTCGGCGGTCAGGCGGAAGGGGCCGTCGCGCTCGATCTCCTCGATGCCTTCCTTCTTGACGTTGCCGGCGACGATGCCCGAGAAGGCACGACGCAGGTTGGCCGCCAGTTCGTGCACCGGCTGGTTGCGATGCAGCGCCAGGCCCGACATGTTGGCGTGGGTCGGCGCGAAGGGCTGCTGGAAGTGCGGGGCGATATGCAGGCGCCAGTTGTAGTAGAAGGCATCCTGATGCTGGCGACGGAATTCCGCCACCTCTTCGATGCCACCGCGCATGGTGCGTGCCACCTCGACCGGGTTGTCGATGATGATGGTGTAGCGCGAGCGAGCTTCCTCGCCCAGGGTGTAGGCGATGAACTCGTCGATCTGCTTGAAGTACTCGGCGCTGGACGCCGGGCCGGTGAAGATGACCGGGAACGGCAGCTCGCTGTTTTCCGGGTGCAGCAGAATGCCGAGCAGATAGAGAATCTCTTCGGCGGTGCCCACGCCGCCCGGGAAGACGATGATGCCATGTGCGGTGCGCACGAAGGCTTCAAGGCGCTTCTCGATGTCCGGCATGATGATCAGTTCATTGACGATCGGGTTGGGCGATTCGGCGGCGATGATGCCCGGCTCCGAGATGCCCAGATAGCGACCCTCCGTGCGACGCTGCTTGGCGTGCGCGACGTTGGCGCCCTTCATCGGGCCCTTCATGGCGCCCGGGCCACACCCGGTGCAGATATCGAGATCACGCAGGCCGAGGTGGTAACCCACGTCCTTGGTGTACTCGTATTCCTCGCGGTTGATGGAGTGACCGCCCCAGCAGGTGACCAGACTCGGCTCACGCGAGGACTTCAGCGCCCCGGCGTTGCGCAGGATATGGAACACCGCATTGGTGGTGCCTTCGGTGGTCGTGAGATCGAAACGCGGGGTGTTCTGGATCTCGTTGGCCACATAGACGATGTCACGCAACACGCTGGAGAGATGCTCGCGAATGCCGCGGATCATCTTGCCGTCGACGAAGGCATCGCCGGGCGCATTGTCGAGCTTGAGGCGAATGCCGCGGTCCTGCTGCAGCACCTCGATCTCGAAATTCTTGTGTGCGTTGAGCACCGCGACGCTGTCATCGGTCTGGCTGCCGCAGTTGAGCACGGCCAGCGCACAGCGGCGCAGGATGTCATGCAACCCGTTGGAGGAGGTATCGCGCAGGCGATTGACCTCATCCTGGGAGAGCACTTCCAGGCTGCCTTCCGGCGAGATGATGGTCGAGACCAGCATGGAGCTGGCATCACGTGAATAGGTCGTCGCTTCGCTGGTGACAGAATTCATGACTGTCTTCCTTGTGTCAGGCGCCCACGGTGGTCTGGGCGCGTTTCCGGGCTTCTGCCCAGAGTTCAGCAATGCGCTCGCGGTCGTCCACGCTCATGCTGTCCTGGGCAAAGGCGTGCTGCATCCACTCTTCAAAGGTGGCGTCAAAGTCTTCCGCGACCACATCCTCGGGATCGTAATCGGCGTTTTCCAGCACCAGTTCCACCTGGGGGATCATGTACCCCAGCGGGAACAGGTCATTTTCGGCACAGTCGCTTTCCATGGCGAGCAGCGCCTTGTGAATGGCTTCGCCGCGTGCAGCCAGAGCATCAGACATCTAAAGCATCTCGTGTTTCGGGCCAGTCCGAAGATTGGCCAGGACAGGGGTAAAGCGCCGGGCCCTGGCGCGTCGCCGTGGCGTTGAACACGGCAGACGCAGCCAAGGTGGCAGCTGGCATTGTCCATGATGCTAACACGCGAGAGTGGCGGGGCGCAGCGCTGCGCATGGCGGCCAGCTCTGGTAGAATCATGTGCTTTGCGGGTCGGTGGCACCTGTGCAGACATGGCAGTTGCGTCATGCAGGTCGTCGCCGGCAACACGATGCGCCGAGTCGCGTCCCCCGTTCGTGAGTGGTCAGTGCCTTCATGTTCAACGCCCAGTATTTTCGTACCTTCATCACACTGGTGGAGACCGGCAGCTTTACCCATACCGCGCGCAAGCTGGAGATGACCCAGCCCGGCGTCAGCCAGCATATTCGCAAGCTGGAGCAGTATCTGGGCCGCTCGCTGCTCAATCGCCAGGGACGCAAGTTCTCGCTGACCGCAGCGGGGCGTCGCTGCTATGACTACTCCATCAAGCTGTTCGCCGAGCACACCCAGTTCATGCACTCGCTGGATGATGACTCCCCGGACAGCGGCGAATGTCGCGTGGCCAGTCCCTCAAGCGTCGGGCTGATGTTCTACCCGTTCACGCTGGGCTATCAGCAGCAGCACCCGGGGCTGACGGTCAGCTACAGCTTCGCCTTCAATTCCGAGATCGTGCAGGACGTGCTGGCGGGTCGCTTCGACCTGGGCATCGTCACCGAGCCGGTCAAGCATCCGGACCTGAATTTCGAGCTGTGGCATCAGGAGCCGCTGTGCCTGGTGGTGCCCGCCGACTTCGCCGGCAACAGCCTCAACGAGCTGATGGCGCTGGGCTTCATGAATTACGCCGATGGCGTCAACAATGCCAGTGCCTTGTTGCGTGAGAACTTCGCCGGCGAATTCCGCTCCATGAGCCACTTCCCGCAGCAGGGCTTCACCAACGATATCGGCATGGTGCTGGACGCCGTGGCGCGTGGTCTGGGCTTCACTGTCGTCTCGCGCACGGTGCTGGAAACCTCGCCGTGGCAGCGTCAGGTGCGCGAGATGCCGCTGACCGAAGCCGTCTACGAGAACCTCTACATCGTCACGCGTGACAATGCCGAGGTGCCGCGCCGCTACGAGCAGCTGCTGGGTGAATTCCGCCTGCAGCGTCGCAACACGCTCTACGGCTACGCCGATGCGCCGGAAAGCTTCGACAACATGGACTTCGACAGCATGGTGTAACGCCTCGCGTCATCACCTGCGCCTCCCGAAAGCCCGCTCTTCATGAGCGGGCTTTTTCGTGTCTCGCCGTCGCCATCTGCGCCGCGCGAGGCGTCGCCCTTTGTGCACCACCTGGTTCCAGCCGCTGCCGCTGCCTTGCGACCAAGGCCTGATGCGGGGGCGGCGTACTGCGTGGGATGCTGAAAGCCAGCGCCTGGTGATTACAGACCTGTTTATTACAGCCCTGGCTATTTCAGGCTTGGCTATGCTGGGTCTGGTCAGCGTCTTGCCAGCGCCTTGTTTGCTCATTTCGTGGTGTCTTGCCCATCAGGAGGTTCTGCCGTCGTGTCTTCATCCGGTTCTCGCTCCAGTGTCACGCCTCATGCCCAGGCGGTCTCCGCAGAGCATGCGCCAGCCTCCACAGCTTCCGAGGCCTCAGCCGCGCCTGCCGCATCAGCTGCATCAAGCGAGGTCTTCTCGCTGCTGGCGCGCATGGAGGTCGGCGAGCTGACCCCGGAGCAGCACGCCGAGGTCGCGCGTCGCTGCCGCTGGCCTGACTGGCAGTCGCGCCAGATGAGCGCCAGCCAGGCCGCCGAACTGATTCACGATGGCATGACGGTGGGCATGAGTGGCTTCACGCGGGCGGGGGAGGCCAAGGCTCTGCCGCTGGCGCTGGTCGAGAAGGCGCGCCGCGAGCCGTTCTCCATCACGCTGATGACCGGTGCCTCGCTGGGCAATGACCTCGACGGCCAGATGGCGGATGCCCACATGCTGGCGCGACGCATGCCGTTTCAGGTCGACCCGGTGCTGCGCCGCGCCATCAATGCCGGCGAAGTGATGTTCATGGACCAGCACCTGTCCGAGACGGTGGAGCTGTTGCGCAATCACCAGCTGAGCGACATGAATGTCGCGGTGATCGAGGCCAGCGCCATCACCGCCGATGGCGGCATCGTGCCGACCACTTCGGTGGGCAACTCGGCCAGCTATGCGATTCTCGCCGACAAGGTGATCATCGAGCTCAATCTCGAGTCGCCGGCGGCGCTTGAAGGACTGCACGACATCTACATTCCGCAGATGCGCCCCAGCCGGCAGCCGATTCCAGTGGTCGCGCCGGACTCGCGCATCGGCACGCCGTATATCCCGATGGATCCCGCCAGAATCGCCGCCATCGTGCTGACGCGCGGCAGTGACAGCCCCTCGACCTGCACGCCGCCGGATGACGGCACCCAGCGCATGGCGGGCCATCTGGTCGAACTGCTCAAGCAGGAAGTCGCGCTGGGGCGTCTGACACCGGCATTGCTACCGCTGCAGGCGGGCATCGGCAGCATGGCCAACGCGGTGATGAGTGGTCTCAAGGAAGGGCCCTTCGAGCACATGACCATGTACTCGGAGGTGCTGCAGGATTCCACCTTCGATCTGCTGGATGCCGGCAAGCTCGATTTCGCCTCCGGCTCCTCCATCACGGTCACCGAGGAGCGCGGCCGCACGCTGTGGAAGGACCTCGAGCGCTATCGTGATCGCCTGATCCTGCGCCCGCAGGAGCTATCCAATCATCCGGGCATCGTGCGGCGCCTCGGCGTGATCGCGGTCAATACGGCGCTGGAATTCGATATCTACGGCAACGTCAATTCCACCCACGTCTGCGGCACGCGGATGATGAATGGTATCGGCGGTTCCGGCGATTTCGCGCGCAACGCCCAGCTGTCGGTGTTCATCACCAAATCACTGGCCAAGGGCGGTGATATCTCGAGCGTGGTGCCGTTCGCCAGCCACGTGGACCACACCGGGCACGATGTCGATATCCTGGTCACCGAGCATGGGCTGGCGGACCTGCGCGGCCTGGCACCGCGCGAGCGGGCGGTGCAGGTGATCGAGAACTGCTCGGACCCGAGCTATCGCCCTGCGCTGCGCGCCTACTTCGAGGAGGCGTGCCGGCGTGGCGGCCACACCCCACATTGTCTGGAGCAGGCGCTGAGCTGGCATCGCGAGGTAGAGGTGAAAGGGCATATGCGCGCCATGCGCACGGCACCCGAGTCAAGTCTTGAAGAGGCGGCCCCGTCGCTGCCGGATGCCACTGCCTGATCGCACGCCAGGCAGGGCGCTTGGTAGAGACAACCACAGGCAGGGCACTCTCAAACAGGGCACTCAGTAGAAACAACCAGGACGAGCGCTGACAGGCGGCCTACTGATCGAGGCCGTTTTCCAGGCGCTCGTCTTCGCATTCCGGGCTACCCATCTCGTAATCGCGGCACAGCTGCGGGCGGCGGTCGTAGATGGTGCACATCAGCGTCTCGCGGTCGACGGCGGCACACCAGCCATCGTCGAGGCGGCGCATGACTTCGCCGCCCCATTCATCCTCGTCGATCAGGTAGTCCGGCACGCCGGTATCGGTGAGCAGGATGACCTCAAGTCGGCAGCAGCAGGCCTGGCAGTTGCTGCAGGCGATCTCGTGATTGGCGGGTGTCGCAGCGCCGGCAGTGGCCGGCGAGACGTCGGTAATCGGAATATTCATCGGGTCAGGGTCAGCCACAGTGAGTCAGGCGCCAACATCGGCACGCTTCAGCCGGCAGTGAAACACACTCACGCACGGATTACTTGTAGACCTTGTCGATGCCTTCCCAGTAAGTCTCGGGATCACGATCGCGCGTCATGTCGTACAGCTGATAGCGGCGGTTGAGGCGTGCGCCACCATCACGGGTCAGCGGTGCCCAGGCAAAGCCGGTGCTGCCCTTGCTGGAGGTGGTGAAGAAGGCATCCAGCGGGATGCTGACGTAGAGCCCCTTGTCGAAGCTACCCTCGCCGTAGTCATCGCCGGCATCGGTCAGGGTCGCCCAGGCGCCGACGCTGACTCCGTTGGAGAAGCTGCGCGAAAGGTCCAGCGTCGCGCCGACATCGCCGGCCAGATAGCGCCCCACCGAGCCCTTGACCAGCACATCGTGCCAGCCGGACTGCCAGTAGGCGGTGGCATGACCGGTGGTGACCGAGTAGTCACGCAGGCCGAATTGCTGGTCGAACTCGCGCTGGCGGACGCGATTGATATCCAGCCCCAGCGCCAGCGAGCTGTTCATCGGGCGATAGAGCAGCTCGGCACCGACCCCGGCATACATCATCTCGAGAATGCCGCCATAGGCCTGGGCGTACCAGTCGCGCCCGAACTGGTGGGTGCGGTTGTACTGCAGGCTGGTGATGCCCAGGTCGGTTTCCTTGATGTATTCCCCGACGTAGGTGCGCACACGCGGCAGCTCGGAATCGGCGATGTACTCGTAGCTGTCGAAGTTGTCGGCGAGCTGATAGGTCGCCACGCCGGTGAACCAGCCATTGCGGTCGGTGCGCCACAGGGCGTCCAGCTGCAGGTTGAGCTGATAGAGGTAGCCATCGGGACCGCCGAAGTTCTGCTTGAGGCTCGGCGAGAAGCCCCAGCTGAAGCCGAACGGCTCGCGTGCCAGCTTGACGCCATCCCCTGTCGCCTGGCGTGCCGCGTCATCGGCGCTATTGGGCGAGATGGCACGGGGCGAGGCGGCATGGGCGGTGATGGAGTGCTCGTATTCGGCGCCGAAGCGACGATCATTGGCGGCGGCCACGAAGGGCTGGCGCGGATGCTCATCTTCACGCAGCGCCAGACCATTGCTGCTCAGGCGATAGCGGAAGGTGGTGATCTCGGCGGGCAGGCGGTTATGCAGCACGCGGTTGGCGCGGCCTTCGGCCTGCAGGTCATCACGGAAGCGCGTCGCCTCGGCCTCGACGATCAGGGTGTCGCCCTCGACCCGCAGCTGTGACACCTCAAGCCCACTCTGGGCGCGCAGGGTATCGGCCAGCGCGTCCCAGTCGACGTCGGCAAGGCGCGGGAGATCTTCTGCCTGCGGGCCGTCAGCTGCGCCCGGCTCGAGCGGGGAGTCCGCGGGCGCGCCGCTGAACGAGTCGAGTGTCAGCAGGCGGCCTTGCTGATCCTTATTCGCTGATGGCTCTCTGTTCGCTGACGGCTCTTCATGGGCTGACGGCTCTGCCGCCACGCCTGCCGGTTGGGCAGCGCTGGCGGTGGAGGCGGAGGGCGCTGTGCCCGAGGAGGCGTTCGCGTTGAGCGAGCGCACGCGGAAGGCTTCGGGTGTCTGGTCGTTGCGATAACGGCTGTGGGTGCTGGGGGCGACCGCTTCCGGCGTGCCGTCGTCCTTGGCCTGGGCGAGCCCGGCCAGATTGGTCGATAGCGACAGCCCCAGCATGGCGGTGTTGCCTCGCTCCCAGCCGCCATGCAGCGACAGGCTGTCATTGACCTTGACGGTCGCGCCCAGATTGACCGGCGAGTCTTGCTCGATCTCCACCGTCAGTGGCTCGTCGGAGTAGTCGTTGCCTTCGTATTCCAGCATCAGGGTCAGCGGGTCCCAGGGCGTCTGGTATTCGATGCCGCCGAAGACGGCCGGGCTGCCGCTGAACATGCTGCCGAGCTGGAAGTCGCCGCCGTCATCGCTGGTCGAGTCGCTGCGCGTCTCAAGGCTGCTTCTCACCACGGCCAGCGGGTTGCTGAAGTCGCCGCGCGTGCCCAGATAGCCCCAGCCGAGGCCCAGGCTGAAGTCGAGGTCGCCGTAGCGCTTGCTGGCGACCAGATACTCGGAGCTGAACAGGCCCGTACCGCCGAGATCTCGCAGGCCCACCGCGACTTCGGGCTGATAGCGGCCTTCCTGCAGCAGGCGGAACTTGGTGTCGAAGGATTTATCCAGGTAGTCGCGGTCCGGGGCGGCCGCGCCATAGCTGACAGTTTCCACCGAGACATAGCGAAAGCCCAGCTCCATCCAGTCGAAGGGCGCCGCATTGACGCTGAAGCGCTTGTAGGGCTGGGTGCGGCTGTAGGTGAAGCTCAATTCGCCCTGGGGCGCAAAACGCGCCGTGGGCGTCTGCATCAGGCCCACGCCACCGAAGTCGCTCTGGGATTCGCCGGTCGCCGCATGGGCGATCTGCGCGCCCAGCAATCCGCCCGCCATGCCGAGTGCCAGCCAGCCATTGCGTGCCAGGGCGGGGCGCTGCTCGGGGCTTGAGTGCGTAACGTGATTGGCAGGGCGAAAAGGACTCGACATGGGCGTCTCGCATGCACGCAAGCCAGGGGCTCACGTACGTGAATAAGGGATTGGGTTCGCGGTCAGGCGCAGTGTGCTGCGCCGGGGCAGCCTCGCCGGCTAGCGCGGGGGTGTCATGAGGTCGGTAGCTCCGCGGCGTCCAGCTGCCAGCTCTGGCAGGCATGGCCCGGCAGGCGGCTGGCAAGCCAGGCCGGTAGCGCCTCGTTCACCCACTGCTGCGCGGTGTCGATGCCCGGCGTGCTGATCACCACGCTGGCGCCGGGGGCAACGGGCAGGTCGGCGTCGCCGCTGGTTAGACGATTCCAGCTCGCCACCGGGCGGGTCAGCACCTGGCCCTGCGGCGTCACCAGACTGACCTCGACGGCTGGCCCGATACCGCCGGCAGTGGCGCGCTCGTCGATCAGGACGTCCAGACTGAGATTGGGCGTCCACTTGCGTTCGTGAACCCCGGTGGCGTCCAGAATCACCACGCTGCGCGGCGCCTGGCAGGCACCGACCACCATGCCCGGGGCGATGCGGATCGCCTGCGGGCCATCGCGCATGTCGCGGCGCGGGTCGAGCTGACCCGGCAGGCGTGCCACCACGGCGTCAGTGTCCGGCGCGCGGCCCTGCTCGACATAGGCCTGCCAGGCCTGCAACGCCTCGGCGTAACGTGCCTGAGGGCTTTCGTCCTTCGCGCCGACGGCGTAGCGCGCCGCGATCAGTTCGAGCTCGGCGCTGACGCGGTTGGCCCGCGCGGCCATCTGCTGGCGAATCAGCGGCGTGCTGACGAAGCTGTAACGCCAATCCAGCGCTTTGGATGGCGCCAGGCCATCCCATTGCGCCTGCAGTACCTGACTGGCCAGCGGCGTGCTCGCGGCACTGAACGGCAGCGGGGTGTCAGCAGCGCTCGCCAGGGGCGCGGCCAGCAGTGTGCTCAGCCCGAGCGGCAGCAGGAGGGCGGTGCTGTTCAGGCGGGCCTGTGATGACAGACGGGCCAGCGATGAGAAGACGGGGATCACCATGCCTTGGCGACCTCCCAACCGAACCGCGGGCCATCGGGCCAGGCCGTCATGTCGGCCGCCCAGACGCGATTCTCGTCGCGCCACAGGTCATTGCGCGTGGTGCTGCCGTCGTCCCAGCTCAGAATCTCGCGGCAGTGCTGCAGCGGCAGTTCTGCCAGCGGCAGCGAATAGGGGGCGGCGGCCTCGCATTCGAGTCGCGCCGTGGCCTCGTGTACCTGCATCACGGCGACGTCGTCCTGGCGCTGGCTGCCGGTGGAGGCGGCATCCTGACGCTCCAGCCGACGAGGGTAGGGGGACAGCGCACTGACACTGACCTGATAGGTCGTGCCACTGGCCATCAACCAAGCCGGACGCGCCAGAGCGCGCCCGGTAGTACTTTGCTCACGCCTGTCTGCCACATCACGCGCAAAGCCTGAAGTGGCGGACAGGACGCCATCGCGCAATTCGAGGATGCCGCGGTCGCGACTCTCGAAACGCGCGATGCGCCCATTGCCTTCCAGCGTCGCCAGAACCACCAGCGCGGTGTTGTTGGCATGCTTCAGCTTGAGAGAGGCATAGGGCAGCTCGCTGGCACGTGTGGCGTCAAACTCGTCCTTGCCCATCACGTCACTGAGCGAACTCGAGACGATCTGGGCACAGCCGGAAAGCGACACCAGGCACGCGAGGGTACCGAATGCCGCCAACGACCTGCTGCGCAGGACACGGGAGACCACCGAGGTAGCCGCCGTGCCCCGCGCAGGGCTTGAGAACGTGAAGCGTTGCGTCACACGTGCCATCTTCATCAGCGAGTCCCGGTTGAACCAGTGGTGCCGGTTGTCCCGGTGGTACCGGTCGTGCCAGTGCCGCCGCCGACGGTGCCGGTGGCCGCACCTGCAGCGACGCTGCCGCTGCTGGCACTCGGCGTCACGCTGCCGGTGGCATTCTGGCTGGCAGTGCCGGTGCCGGCTGCGCTACCTGTCGGCACAGTGCCGGTAGTGCCAGTCGTGCCAGTGGTGCCGGTGGTACCGGTAGTCCCAGTCGTACCAGTCGTACCAGTGGTGCCGGTAGTGCCGGTAGTCCCAGTCGTGCCGGTCGTGCCGGTGGTACCAGTCGTGCCGGTAGTCCCAGTCGTACCGATGGTGCCGGTCGCACCCTGAGGCGCTTCTTCTTCCGCGATGGCATTGCCAGCGAGAAGCAGGGCACCTGTCAGGCCGATGATGGCTCCGAGATGTGTCTTGCGCATGGATAACTCTCCTTGATGAGCATTGTCGGCGGTCAGCCGACCAGGGAGGGATGTCAAACCACGACGTGATGACTCAAGGACTGAGGCATCGGCGTCGAGGCTGCCAGCAGATGCTGGCGATCATCCAACCTGCTGCTGAAGATATCGATAGAGGAGAAGAGCGCCGTCCCTGACACCATCCCTGGCATCCTCCGTGGCGCGACCTCGTCCTGAGGTGTTCCTGTCATGACCGTATTCCCTGGTCATGCGCTTGCCGAAATTCATCGTTGCGCCTTGCTGTCTGCGTCTGACAGTCCTGTCAGGTGTCAGCCGCTGAGCGGTTGATGCAGGAAGTCCTTCTCCGCACAGACACAAAGCCGATGAGTCGTGGCAAAGCGAGGCTCATGTTAACGAGAATATGTGAACTGTCTAGCGTGAAGCCTTGCGTATTATTCGCGTTGATCGCTTGAGGATTATTTATGTAAAAAAGAGTAATTGGGGTGTGGATGATTGGCGACGTGACTGTCGATGATCCACCGGGCGCTACGCCAGACGGGGCCCGCGTGGCGACTGGAATCCTGCGCTTGAGTGTGTCGCATTGCCGACGAAATGGGGTTTGGGGTGTCTGTCATCGGCAACGCGTCTTTCGTGGAAGTGGCGACATCGAGCGTACTTGCGGCGCTACAAACCAATGTTTTTATTGGATTTTTGTAACAGGGCGCTGATTGGCGGGAGGCGTGTATCAGGTAAAATGCACGGCAGACAGGGTTTGGTCACCTTGCCAAAAACGCCACGAATGGCGTGATCCAATGCACGGCGATGCCACGGCATTGGTATTACTGATTCAGCGGCAGATCCTCTGGCAGCTCCATGGGTCGTGGGCTGTGGTCGAAAGAGGTGTGCCGCATTTTGGTAAAAAAACTACAGAAAGTTTGCTCTGCAATGGCGCTGAAGATATTGCCCAAATGACAGCAAGAGTGGCATGAAGGCCGCCATGCAGAGAGTGGTGTCAGAGCCGCAAGTGGAAAGCACATTGAATGCACCTTCCGTCTGAGCATCGTCGGTTGCGGTTCAGGGTCGTGTTCTGAGTATCTTGAACGATGCGCCTACATTCTGACTGGGGATGACGGCGGGATATGACAAGCCATGTGCATGATTCATATGGCGGAAATATCGCTGTAAGCGTTGAGGGTCACACTGGCGCAGCGTGAATGAGGTCGCAGCAGCCAGTCGAAAAACGCCAGTCGCAAGACACCGAGACCGCCAGGGTCCGGTACCTAAATGCACGAGGGCCCACCCTCGGCAGCCGCGTGACAGCCAGGCAAGGCCGGCGACACGCATGACGCAGCAGGAACTGAAGACGTTATCGAATCCATCCCGGCGGCCATGTGCGGCGGGGGAAGGCGCGATGATCATGGCACTGGGGTGCCGGGTCATCGGGCCTGTCGACTCAACGGACTTCAGATGAAAAATGCACTGATAGCACGACTTCTGGGCGCCAGCTTGAGCATCGGCGCCCTCACCGGGCTCGCCGGGTGCGTCTTCGCCCCCGGTGGCAACATCGACTACGACACCAGCGCTGCGCCGGTGGACGACATCGTCGATGTGGAACCGATCACCTTTGGCCTGATCAAGGCCCAGGCGCGCGCAGACGCCGAATCACGCCAGTCCAATGGCGATGACAAGCAGCGTCGTGAGCTTGAAAAGGCGCTGGCCCAGGAGCTCAACAGCAGCACGCGCGCCAGTCTGGCACCGGACTATCAGTACCGTGTCGGCCCCGGCGACATCCTGACCATCATCGTCTATGACCATCCCGAGCTGACCTTGCCGACGGGTTCCGAGCGCAGTGCGCAGGAAGCCGGCAACGTCGTGCACGCCGATGGCACGCTGTTCTATCCCTATGTCGGTCGCGTCAAGGTCAGTGGCATGACGCTGGACCAGATTCGCCGTGATCTCGGCGAGAAGCTGCAGCCCTACCTCAATGCGCCGCAGATCGACGTCAAGGTCGCCGCCTTCCGCAGCCAGAAGGTGCGGATCACCGGCGAGGTCCAGTCTCCCGGCGTGCAGCCGATCAGCGATGTGCCGCTGAGCCTGCTGGACGCCATCGCGGCGGCGGGCGGTCTGTCCGAAGACGCCGATTGGCACAACGTGGTGCTCAAGCGCAATGGCGAAGAGACCACCATCTCCCTCTATGAGCTGCTGGCCGAGCGCAATGGCGCCAACGATGAGGCGGGCAATGATCGCCTGCTCAAGGATGGCGACACTCTCTACGTGCCGGACGTCGGTACCCAGAAGGTGTTCGTGATGGGCGAGGTGGACAAGTCCATCAGCCTGCCGCTGGGCAGAAGCCCGATCTCGCTGACCGATGCCATCGCGCGTGCCGGCGGCATCAAGGAAAACTCCGCCGATGCGTCGGGCATCTTCGTCATCCGTCGTGATCGTGAAGACCCCGAGAAGCTGGCCACCGTCTATCAGCTGGATGCGCGCAATTCCACGGCGCTGATTCTGGGCGCGGACTTCGGCCTCAAGCCGCAGGACGTCGTCTATGTCACCGCCGCACCGGTCTCGCGCTGGAACCGTGTGATTACCCAGCTGCTGCCGACGGTGAGTTCCATCTACTACAGCACCGAAATCCAGGACAACCTCGATACCCTCGGCCAGTAAGGCGAGGGGTCGTCAAGGCGTCCCTGCTCGGCACCGCCGTGGCCGGGCAGGACACCAGGAGAGTGACCCAACGATGTCGAACCGCAATTCCCACACCACGCGTCAGGCCTCGGCCAGCGAGTCGTCAAGCGTGCCCGCGCGCACCAGTCTTGATCTCGGCCGCATGCTGGGCCAGCTGTATGACAGCCGTCTGACGCTGGCGCTGATCACCGGCACCTTCACCGTGCTGGCGGTGCTCTACGCGCTGCTGGCCACTCCGATCTACAAGGCCGATGCGCTGGTGCAGGTCGAGGAGGGCGGCGGCAACATGAATCCGCTGCGTGATGTCTCCAGCCTGCTGCGTGGCGAGGCGCCGCCGTCCGAGTCCGAGATCCAGATCATCACCTCACGCCTGGTGCTGGGCGAGACGGTCAAGAAGGAGCAGCTGGATCTGGTGGTCAAGCCGTATCAGTACCCGCTGATCGGCACCTTCCTGCGCACCCACGAATTCGCGCGTCCGAGCTGGCTTGCCGGTTCCAGCATGGTCTGGGCAGGCGAGTCGATCGACGTGGCCAGCCTGGAAGTGCCGGCGGCCTGGGACGATGTACCGCTGACGCTGGTGTCGCTGGGAGAGGGTGGTGAGTACGAATTGCAGTACGACGGCGATGCGCTGGGCACCGGTGTGGTCGGCGAAGCCTCACGCTTCGATGGCCCGCTGGGCGAGGTGACGCTCAAGGTCAGCGCACTGGACGCGGCCAGGGGCGCTGAATTCACGCTGATGCATCAGTCGACCCTGGAAGCGACCAACGCGCTGCGTTCGCGCTTCGCGGTGGCCGAGATGGGCAAGGAAACCGGGGTATTGGGCCTGGCGCTGGTCGGCGAAGACCCGCTGCGTACCCAGCAGACCCTGCAGCGCATCACCGATACCTACCAGCAGCAGAACATCGAGCGTCAGTCCGCCGAAGCCGAGAAGTCGCTCGAGTTTCTCAAGAAGCAGGTACCGACGGTGCGTGAGCGCCTCGAAGTGGCCGAGAACCGTCTCAATGCCTATCGCGGCAAGAGCGATAGCGTGAATCTGGATCTCGAGACCAAGTCGGTGCTCGAGCAGCTGGTCAATATCGACAATCAGATCAACGAGACCCAGCTGGAAGAAGCGGAGCTGTCAGGCAAGTTCAACCCCAGCCACCCCAACTACGTGGCGCTGCGCAAGAAGCGTGCGGACCTGCAGCGCACCCGCAAGGAGCTGGAGAAGCAGGTCGGTGACTTGCCGGACACCCAGCAGGAAATCCTGCGTCTGGAGCGTGAAGTCGAGGTCAATCAGCAGATCTATGTGCAGCTGCTCAACAAGACCCAGGAAATGAACATCGCCCAGGCCAGCACCATCGGCAATATCCGCATTCTGGACGAGGCCGTCGCACAGCCACATCCGATCAGCCCGCGCAAGGCGATGATCGTGGTGATCGCGACCCTGCTGGGCGGCATGCTCGGAGTGGTCTTCGTGCTGCTGCGCTCCATGCTGCATCGCGGTATCGAGACGCCGTCGGAGCTTTCCGACCTGGGCCTCAATGTCCACGCGACCCTGCCGCTCTCCGAAGAGCAGGCACGCCTCAACCGTCGTCTGGCGCGTGGCTTCAAGCGCTTCACCGGGCGTGGTGTCGCCGCAGCGGCCAATGACAATGTCGCGCCGGGTCTGCTGGCGATCCGCAATCCGGCGGATCTCTCCATCGAGGGCCTGCGCGGTCTGCGCACCAGCCTGCACTTCGCGATGATGGAAGCCCCCGACAATCGCCTGATGATCTGTGGCCCGAGCCCGGGCATCGGCAAGAGCTTCGTGTCCGCCAACCTGGCCGCCGTCTGTGCCCAGGCCGGCAACCGGGTGCTGGTCATCGATGCCGACATGCGCCGTGGCCATGTCCACCAGAGCATGGCGGGTGTCCAGCACAGCGACGCCGCACCTGGCCTGAGCGACTTCCTGCTCGGCAAGGCCGACCGCGACAGCATCGTGCGTGGCATCACTGATCCGAGTCTGGCGATGTCCGAGACCGCCGCTGCGGCGCCTGGCGAAGGGGTGGCCGCCAATGGCGCGCCGAGCAACCTGTGCTACGTGGCACGCGGTACCTCGCCCTCCAATCCGTCGGAGCTGCTGCTGCAGTCACGCTTCAGCGACCTGCTGACGTGGGCCAGCGCCAACTTCGACATGGTCATCGTCGATACACCGCCGATTCTGGCCGTCACCGATGCCGCCATCGTCGGCAAGCAGTGCGGTGTCAGCGTGATGGTGACGCGCTTCATGCATAACTCGCCCAAGGAAATCGAAGCGGCACTGGAGCGCTTCGCCTCCAGTGGCGTGCACGTCGATGGCGCGATTCTCAATGCGGTCGAGCGCAAGGCCACCACGACCTACAGCTACGGCTACAGCTATCACGATTATCAGTACCAGGGTGGCGCCAAGGGTTAGCGGCCACTTGCATTAGAGCCCGCGAACCCGATGTCCGAGACTGCGTGCCTCGTTGGCAGTGGGGATCGGCAGTCGAGGCGAGAGCCGAGGCAGTACGGGTGAAGCATCGGGTAGCACGCCGTCGAGCGACGGCACCAGCGGCTCCGAGCGTGATGAACGGAACCACAACACGAACGCAAGCCAAGGGGGTAACGGCATATGAATACCACGACGAACCATGCAAGCTCCGGGCTGGAAGGGCGTCAGCGCCACTCCCGCATGTACGAGCGACTGATGTTCAACTCGCTGTGTCAGGCCATCGTCGGTCTGATTCTGGCAGTGGGTGTCCCGCTGCTGCTGATCAATGGCCTGCGCCCGTGGGTCAGCGAGATGCGCATGCACAGTGTCATCGCCGCCAGCGGCGGCTTCCTGCTCGCATTGCAGGCGATTCGTCACATGTCGCGCTACCCCGGCGCCAAGGCCTTCGCCTACGTGCTGCCGGCCATCACCATCAGCTATCTGCTGGCGATGAGCGTGCTGATCGCGCTGGATCTGCGCTTCAGCCGCATCGTGCTCGGCAGCTCGTGGCTGGCGGCGATGCTGATCTGCTCCATCGGCTTCTGGGCCGAGCAGCGCACCCGCATCCGCAAGCTGGCCGTGGTGCCCTTCGGTGACTATCGCAGCCTGTTCACCACCCGTGGGGCACGCTGGAACCTGATGCGCGCGCCGGACCTGGGCGAAGAGCGCTACAACGGCGTGGTCGCCGATCTGGAAGCCGACATGCCGGCAGAATGGCAGCGTTTCCTGGCCAACTGCGTGCTGCATCGCATCCCGGTCTATGACGCCAGCGAAGTCCGCGAGTCGCTGACCGGTCGTGTCGAGCTCGATCAGGTGCGTGAGAACAGCTTCGGTCAGCTGGCCCCCAACAGTGAATATGAGCTGTTCAAGCGTCTGTTCGACATGCTGGCCGTGCTCGCCGTGGCACCGTTCGTGCTGCCGATCTGCCTGGTGACCGCCGTGCTGATCCGCCTCGATTCACCGGGTGGCGTGTTCTTCGTGCAGGAACGTGTCGGCCAGGGTGGGCGTCCGTATCGCATGTTCAAGTTCCGCAGCATGTGCCACGACAGCGAGAAGACCGGCGCCCAGTTCGCCCAGGCCAATGACATGCGCGTGACCCGCATAGGTCGCGTGATCCGCAAGACCCGCATCGATGAGCTGCCGCAGTTCATCAACGTGCTCAAGGGCGAGATGAGCCTGATCGGCCCGCGTCCGGAGCAGGTCAAGTTCGTGAATGAATTCGCCGAACAGATTCCGTTCTACAACTACCGTCACGTGGTGCGTCCGGGCATCACCGGCTGGGCACAGGTCACTCAGGGCTATGCCTCTGACGCCGACGAGACCCGCGAGAAGCTCGAGCACGATTTCTACTACATCAAGCGCTTCTCCGTGTGGCTCGACCTGCTGATCGTCGGCCGTACCATCAAGACCATGCTGACCGGCTTCGGGGCACGCTGAGCATGCTGACCGTCAGTGGCTATTACGTCGGCTTCATGGCCCTGCTGGTGGCAATCCTGCCGCTGGCCGCCAACGAGCGCACCCGCATGGTGGGTGCCTGGTTTGCCGGTGGGCTGTGTCTGGCGTTCATGGCATTGCGTTACGACGCAGGGTACGACTACTTCTCGTACCGCCAGATGGCCACCTGGCAGGTCGACCTGAGCTTTCTCGAGCCCGCACCTGCTGCCCTGGCGCGCATGGCGCGGGCCTGGGGCGAGCCGCAGCTGTTCTTCATCATCACCGCCATCCTCTACGTGTCGTGCTTCGTCTCGGCACTGGTGATGAGCCGTCGCAATCTGGCCTGGTGCCTGCTGTTCTTCGTCTGCCTGCCGCTGATCTATCTGTCGGCCTTCGGGTTCGTGAAGCAGCACGTGGCGATTGCGCTGTTCATGCTGGCGATGGCGTGTCTGGAGCGTGGCATGCGGCTGCCCGCGCTGGTGCTGATGCTTGTCGGCACCAGCTTCCACTACACCCTGGCACTGTATCTGCCCCTGCTGGTGATCTATCCGCTGCTGCGTCGTGCCTACCCGTTCTGGCTCTACCTGGGGTTGCTGCCACTGTGCTTCGTGGCCGGGCCGCTGGCCAAGAGCGTACTCAGTGCGCTGGGCCTCTATGCGCATTATTTCGAGGATTTCTCCGGCGGTGGCGAGAAGCTCTACGTCATCTACCTGTTGATCTGCCTGGGCACCCTGGTGCTGTGGAAGCATTTCCGCCTGTCACTGGACCCCTGGGCCTTCAACCTGATGTTCATCGGCGTGGCGCTCTACACCCTGTTCATCACTTACGGTGAGCATGTGGCACGTGCCAGCTATTATTTCCTGCCGTTCGCCATCTTCGTCATCTGTGACGTGATCGAGCACTTCCGCGACAAGCTGTTGCCCAGTCTGATCAGCGGCGTGCTGATGATGGCGCTGTTCTTCATGTCGCTGAAGGTGGCGGCCGGCAATCAGGACCACGATTTCTTGAACAACTACGAGTTCTATTTCCTCAGCGATGAAGCCCTGGTCGTCGGCAACGGAGGCCAGTCATGAGCGAAGCGCTGATCTTCTCGCTGTTCAATCTGATGGCGCGCGGCCTGTCCTCCGCCGCGGGCCTGCTGCTGGCACGTGCCGTGGCGCCGGAGGCCTTCGGTGAATACGCACTGGCCCTCAACTACGCGGTATTGCTGGGCGTACTGGCGCGCATGGGCGGCAACGAGGTGTTGCTGGTCACCCGCGACGGTGCCAGCGCGTCGGCACTGCGCCGCTGGATGGGCGTCGGTATCTCGCTGTATGCCTTGCTGGCGATCGGCTTCGCCGTCGGCATCGCGCCGCTGCTGGGTCTGTCGGCCTTCATCTTCGCCTTCTGTGCGCTGCGCGCCGCGGCGGAGCAGGTCGGCCTGCAGATGATCAACTCACGCCTGCAGCGTCAGGAGCGCCTGGGTCGCGTCAATCTGATGACGGTGCTGATCTCGCTGGCGGTGGCGATCGCCGTCGCCTGCGCCGCGGGCCCGGCGCTCTATCATCAGGGCGTCGAGCTTGTCACCGGCGCCGAGTTCAGCGCTGACCTGACCACCCCCGCCGGCTTGTTCGGCCTGGCACCGGTGCCGACCTTCGTGATGGTCAGCGCCATCGCGCTGGTCATCGTGATGGCGCTGGGCATGTGGCTGTCGCGTGATGCGCTGGCGGACGCCCGGGCCGAGGCCGACGCGGCGGCTGGCCATGAGGGCGCGGACCAAGAGGGCGCGGGCCAGCGTCGCCTGCCGAGCAAGGCCGATTTCGCGCGCGGTCGCGGCTTTCTCTACAACAACCTGATGTCGTTCGCCTACCTGCAGGCCTGGGTGATTCTGGCCGGGCTCGCCTTTGCGCCCGCTCAGGTGGCCAGTGTCTCGGTGGTGACCTCCATCGTGTTCGCGCTCTATGTCTTCCCTACCAGCCTGTATCGCTACTACCTGCCCAAGCTGACCCACGGCGATGCGCGCCTCAAGGAGTATCTGGTCATCGCCAGTGGCTTCGCGCTGCCGGTGGCGGGAGGACTGGCGCTGATCGCGCCGTGGCTGGCGGAACACTTCCTGAGCGGCGCCTACCCGCGCCTGACCCTGACGCTGCGCGCCTTCGCGCTGGTCTATCTGGTGCACGCCTTCGTCACCTGCGCCTTCACGCGTCTGGCCGCGCTGCGCCTCAACGGCAAGCGCCTGCTGTGCCAGAGCACCGGCGCCACGCTGGTGGTCGGCGGGGGCCTTGCGATCGCGGCGCTCAATCACTCGCTGGGCAACGCGTCCGGCGACACCGGCAGCCTTCTGGGTGTCGATCTCTACAGCCTCTTCCTGTGTGTGCCGGTCGCCGCCGAAGTGGTGATGCTGGCGATGGCGATCCTCTTCCAGCCATCACTCTCCCGCGGCGGCAAGGCACACGAAGACAACGCTGCGGCGAGTGCCTGAGCCTGACCGGGCTTCACGAGCGCAGCAGGAATCGGAAGGTCAGCATCTGTGCCTTCCGGTTGATGACATGACGGCGATGCCGGGCATGCAGACACAGCCCTCAGGCATCGCGCGTTCGAATCGCGACATTACGGACAGAAGGACGAACAGCATGGCCAAGATATGCATGACGCACGGATGGCATGACGACAACAAGGGCGACTCCGCCATCCTGATGGGCACCATCGACTTCCTCGATCAGCTGATCGATGCCGAACAGGGCCGCAGCGATGTCTCCGGCGCCGGTGTGGCCAAGGCCGAAGGCCACCGCATCGACATCCTGCCCATCGATGATCAGGTGTTCGCCACCGAGCGCGGCCCGTTCCGCCATATCCGTCGCCGCTACCGTGAACGCGTCACCGTCGGCCAGCCGCTGATGCCGCCGATGCGTGACAAGCTGCGCTTCGTGACCTCGCTGCTTGGCCTGGGCGCCAAGATGATGTTCGGCAAGCAGGGCAAGAGTGGCAACGACATCATCGACGCCGCGGACCTGGTGGTCGTCAAGGGCGGTCATATCTTCCACAACGGCAGCTTCAAGAAGACGCTGTCCTCATGGCTGGCGCTGATCGGCTATCTGGCGCCGGTGATGCTGGCCCGCAAGGCCGGCAAGCGCGTCTTGCTGCTGGGTCACTCCTTCGGCCCGTTCAAGACCCCGGCCCAGGAGCGCTTCTTCCTGCGCACCCTGAGCGATTGCCTGGTGGTCTCGCGTGAGGAAATCACTCACGCCATGACCCAGAAGGCCGACCCGAAGCTGCCGCACGCGCTGCTGGGCACCGACATGGCCTTCGCCATGGCCCCGCGCGCCAGCGACGAGCATGCCGCGGTCAAGGCGCCGAATGGCGTGGCCTCGCCGTACGCCGTGATCACCCTGCGCGACTGGTGGGGCCTGGATCAGCAAGCCTTCGCCGAGCGTGTCGAGGTGCTGTCGCGCTCACTGCTGGAATCCCGCGAGCGTCTGGGTATCGAGCGCCTGCTGGTGGTACCGCACGTGCTGGGCCCGACCGATATCGAGAATGACCAGCGCATCTCCCAGCTGGTGTTCGATCATCTGCAGAAGGCATTGGCCACGGCGGGCGGTGAAGACCTCGCCACGCGTGTCGAGCTGGTGCAGGGCGATCCGAGCCCTGACGCGCTGGTCGATCTCTACCGCGATGCCCAGTTCCTGGTCGGCACCCGCTTCCACTCGGTCATCTTCGCGCTGATGTCCGGCACGCCGGTCTACGCGCTGTCCTACTGCGGTCCCAAGGCGCCGGGCATCATGCGTGACTTCGGTCTCGGCGACAGCGTGCAGGACATCGAGAACTTCGACCCGGCGCGCATCGTGGCCGATATCGAACAGCTGGTCGCCGACAAGGCCTTCCCGGCGCTGGCCGAGAAGGTCATCGCCGAGAAGCTGGCGATCACCGCCGACATCACGCGTGACTTCCTGCGCCGTGCACCGGGACGTGCCGGCGTCTGGGGTCAGCGTGAATTGAAGCTCAATGACGCTGCCTTCCCGGCACCGGTGGCCACTGCCACCACTGCTGCGCCAGTCAATTCTGCGCCGGCCGATGCCGCAGCGGCCGATACCATGGCCGCGGATGCGCCTGCCGGCGACAACAGCGCGACTGCCGCTCACGACAGCGAGCCTGTCGTGCGAGGAGCCTGATATGGCACATGTCGCTCTGTTGATTCAGGACATCAGTGCTTGTGGTGGCGTCGAGAAGGTGATGCATGGTCTGGCGCGGGACCTTAGCGCCAGCCACCGGGTCACGCTGGTCTCGGTGCGCGAAGGCGAGCCCTACTGGGGGCGTCTGGAGGGTGTCGAATATCGCACCCTCGGACTGCCAGCCACCGGCACGCGCCAGAACTTCCGCCATTGGGTGACGCATCTGCGTCGCCTGATGCTGGAGGAGCGGGTCGAGGTGATGGTCAGTGGCTACTTCGCCTTCCATCTGGCGGCGCAGCTGGCGGCACGCGGTACCGGTGGCGTCGATGGCGAGGGGCGCCCGCGTCCGCGCACGCGCATCATCGCCCAGGAGCACAGCGCCTATCATCACGACCGCCGTGCCAAGCGCATCGTCAAGCAGCTGGCCTATCGCCACCTCGACGTGCTGCAGGTGCTCAATGAGGTCGATGCCGAATGCTGGCGTCGCCGCGGCCTCACGCCGACGGTGATTCCCAATTATCTGGATGACCAGTGGGCGGACGAGGCACGCAGCGGCTGCGAGCATCAGGTCGATGTGGTGATGGTCGGGCGTCTGGCGCCGATCAAGCGCCTCGATCTGGCGATTCGTGCCTTCGCGGATTCCGGCTATCGTCGCGGCCGCCTGGTGGTGGTCGGTGACGGCCCGGAGCGTGAACGTCTGCTGGCGCTGTGCAACGAGCTGGGGCTGCGCGTCTTCCAGGGCGCCAACGACAGTACGGTGCCTGCCGGCACTCAGGTGCTGTTCACCGGCGCGCTCAGGGATGTCTCCCACGAGCTGCGGCGTGCACGCCTGTTGCTGCTGACCTCGGAGCGCGAATGCCTGCCGATGAACGTGATCGAGGCCAAGCGTGAGGGGCTGCCGTGCCTGTCGCGCCCGGTGCGTTCCGGCCCGCTGGCGCTGATCGAGCATGGTCGCGACGGGATGCTCAGCGCGGAACCGGATGGCAGTGAGGATGCCGCCATCATCGCCGAGCTTGCCCACGAGCTGGCGCGCCTCGAGTTCGATGACGAGCTTCTGCTGCGTCTCTCGAACGGTGCCTGGCAGAGCTTTGATCGCTACAGCGCACACGCGGTGCTGCCGCAATATCAGCGTCTGATCTCGCGTCTCGCGCCGCCGACGCCCGGCGATGCGGCGACTACCGAGCAGGCGCATCAGGACTCATCCGCAGACACGCGCCCAGACACACACTCGCGTCGCGTTCAGCGACAGCCGCTTGAGGAGAAGGCCCATGGCTGATGTCTCCGTCATCATGCCCAACTACGGCTATGACCGCCGCCTGCACGCCGCCGTCGACTCGGTACTGGCCCAGAGCGAGCCGGTACGCGAGATCCTGATCAGCGACGATGCCTCACCGGATGGTGCCGCCAGTCGTCTGCGTGACGACTTCGCGGCGCTGGACACCGCTGGCGTCGAGATCCGCGTGCTGGAAACCGACACCAACGGTGGCCCGGGTCGGGCACGCAACCGTGCCATCGCCGAGGCCAAGGGCCGCTACATCGCCTTTCTGGATGCCGACGATGCCTGGCTGCCCGAGAAGATCGAACGCCAGATCGCCTTCATGCAGGACACCGGTGCCGGGCTTTCCTACACCGGCTACGAGATGGTCGACGAGCAGGGCGAGCACGTCTCGTACTTCGCGCCGCCCGAGCGCCTGACGCGCGATGACATGCTGCGCTCCAACTCCATCGGCTGCCTGACCGCCATCTATGATGCCGGTCGTTATGGGCGCTTCTACATGCCGACGATCCGCAAGCGTCAGGACCTGGCGCTGTGGCTGATCATCATCGGTCAGCTGGGCCCGGCGCAGGGCATGCCGGAACCGCTGGCGCGCTATACGCGTCGCGAGAGCAGCGTGTCGTCCAACAAGTTCAAGGCCGCCGCCTATCAGTGGCGTCTGTATCGTGAGGTGCTGGGGATGGATGTGATCAGCGCCAGTCGCAACTTTGTCCATTACGCGGTGAACGGTTATGCAAAACATCGTTGAACAGGATGTCGCGGCGTCCGCGACACCTTCCACCGAGTCCACGGCGGCTTCCCGCCACGCCGATGCAAGCGCGCAGCCGACCCTCGACTCGCGCCCGCGCGTGTTGGTCGGGGCACGCCAGGTGGATGACAGCGCGCGTCGCCAGGTGCCGGAGCTGACCTTCCTGATCTCGACCCTGGATGACGGTCTCTACAGCGTGCCACGTCATGATGCACTGCCCGGGGCGCGTTTCCTGATCGTGCATCAGCTGTCTGACCCTGCGAGCCGCGAGCAGTACCGCGAGTACGCGCTGGCCAATTTCGATAGCCGTTTCGAGTACCTGGCGATCGACGGGCGGGGTCTGTCGAAGAGTCGCAACACGGCGCTGGCCGCCTGTGCCACGCGCTACGCCTATGTGCTGGATGACGACATCGAGCTGCATCCCCAGGCTGTCGCGCTGGTGATGGAAGCCTTCACCTGCACCGAAGCGGCCGCGATTAGCTTCCCCCACGTCAAGGCCTTCCCGCTGCATGAGCGAGACCCGGATCGGCCCGCGCCACCGGTGTCCTTCAAGACCCACAGCCTGATGTCACTGGCGCGCGTGCGCTCGGTCGACATGGCGCTGGATCTCTGCCAGTTCCATGCACGTTTCGATGAGCAGTTCGGCCTGGGCACCGATCAACCCTCCGGCGAGGAGTTCATCGTGCTGAGCGATGCGCGTCGTCAGGGCGCGCGTCTGATGCGTGCCAATCTGGGCATCGTCGCCCATGCGGGGGTCACCTCCGGCAGCGATTTCTACAGCACGCCGGCCAAGGCGCGCACTAAGGGGCGCATGTTTGCCCGCGCCACCGGCAGTCGTTTCTCGCCGTTGTCATTGGCCTTTTTCCTGCGCAAGGCGCCGGTCGCCATGAAGCATGGCCACCTGGCGACCTTCGCGAAGCATTACTTTCGCTGATGGCTGCCGCACCGCTGACGGCTCTCATTTGCTGATGGCTCTGATTTGATGGCGACTCTAGCGCGAAGGCATGGCCATCCATGAGATGGCCATTGCCGCCCGGGTAGTCAATTGATCAAGCGGCATATCAGGGAAGTTGCGACAGGCAGGATCAGAAAGATAAGTCACAAGTTATATAGGGTCATGTTTTGGATCATATTGCGCCCGACAGGATGACTTTTCACGAAGTTGCTTTATAACAGAGCCACACTTCGGGCAGCGATGATTGCCCGTCACTGACTCAAGCGGCGCGTCTTTTCCCTGCGAGCTACCTGCAATCACCTGCGAGCCTTCTGGCCCGTGGGCTGGGTAACCTCGCGCCGCTGTCACGAAATATCGCTGTTCAATGGGGGTGGATCCTCTTGCACAGGACATTGTCGGCATTTCATTTTCGGCCAATGAAGGCGGGAAATTCCGCCTGCGAAGACATCTCTTGAGAGAGACTAAAGGGAATCGCGAGGGACAAGGACTTTACGGCGAAATGCCCTGGAGTCCGCCTCGATTGCCGCTGAAAAGCCGTCAGATGTGCACGAGATTCTGCCGTCATTGCCTCGTTTCACTTTGAGTATCACGACACGATCTGGCGACAAGGCCAGCAAGGATGACATCAATGAAGATCACGATTTTTGGAAGCGGTTATGTCGGTCTGGTCACGGGTACCTGCCTGGCCGACGTCGGCCACGACGTAGTGTGCATGGATGTGGACGCCGCCAAGATCGAGGGTCTCAAGCAGGGCGAGATTCCCATCTATGAGCCGGGCCTGGAAGGCATGTTGCTGCGCAACGTGGAAGCCGGTCGTCTGAGCTTCACCACCGACGCGCGTGAAGCCGTCGAGCATGGCGTGCTGCAGTTCATCGCCGTGGGCACGCCGCCGGATGAAGACGGCAGCGCCGACCTCAAGTACGTGCTGTCCGTCGCCACCACCATCGGCGAGCACATGAATGACTACAAGGTCATCATCGACAAGTCCACCGTGCCGGTGGGCACGGCAGACCGCGTCAAGGCGCGGGTCAAGGACGTGCTCAAGGACCGTGGTGCAAGCGTCGATTTCGATGTGTGCTCCAACCCAGAATTCCTCAAGGAAGGCGCGGCGCTGGACGACTTCACGCGTGGCGCGCGCATCGTGGTCGGCACCGACTCCGAAGCGGTGCGTGAGCGCATGCGCGAATGCTACGCCCCCTACAACCGCAATCATGAAAAGCTGATGTTCATGGATGTGCGTGCCGCCGAGCTGACCAAGTACGCCGCCAACGCGATGCTGGCGACCAAGATCAGCTTCATGAACGAGATCTCCAACCTGGCCGAGCGTCTCGGCGCGGACATCGAGGAAGTGCGTCGCGGCATCGGCAGTGACCCGCGTATCGGCTACCACTTCATCTATCCGGGCTGTGGCTATGGTGGCTCCTGCTTCCCGAAGGACGTCCAGGCGCTGGCACGTACTGCCAGCCAGATCGGCTATGAAGCCGAGCTGCTGACCGCCGTGGAATCCGTCAACAAGCGCCAGAAGGTCACCCTGTTCGACAAGCTGTCACGCGCCTTCGATGGCGACCTCAAGGGCAAGACCATCGCCGTCTGGGGGCTGGCCTTCAAGCCCAACACCGATGACATGCGCGATGCGCCGAGCCGCACGCTGATGGAAGCGCTGTGGGCCGCTGGCGCGACCGTGCAGGCCTATGACCCGGAAGCGATGAAGGAATGCCGCCGCATCTACGGCGAGCGCGATGAGCTGGTACTGGTCGCGGACCGTCAGCAGGCGGTCAAGGGTGCCGATGCGCTGGTGATCTGCACCGAGTGGAAGGAATTCCGCACCCTGGATGGCGAGTGGTTGAAGTCCCAGCTCGGCTTCCCCGTGGTGGTCGATGGCCGCAACCTGTTCGAGCCCGCCGCCATGAAGGCCGCTGGCCTGATGTACTACGCGGTCGGCCGCGGTGACACCCTGCTGTTGAATCAGGCTTGAGCTTGCGGCTTGGCATCACTGCCCGGGCGTCAGTGCTCAAACGTCAATGCTCAATCGTCAGTGCTCAGCCATCAAGGCTCAAGCAGGCATTGAACGTCGCTGAAAGATTCAGCACGCGTACCTGATCTGCGTACGCACTCCCTGAAAGACATCCATTCAGTCGTGCCACGCTCTCCATGAGGGTGGCACGCAGTAGAGGAATTTCTCATGTGTGGCATCGTTGCCGGTCTGGCTCAGCGTGATATCAGCAAGATTCTGATCGAGGGGCTGCATCGCCTCGAATACCGCGGGTATGACTCCGCCGGCGTGGCGGTCATCGACCCTGCCGGTGAACTGCGTCGTGCGCGTGCCGTGGGCAAGGTGCGTGCGCTGGAAGACGAGCTGCGCGAGGCGCCGCTGTCCGGCGCCATCGGCGTGGCGCACACCCGCTGGGCGACCCACGGGCGTCCTGCCCAGCACAATGCGCACCCGCATCTCTCAAGTGAGCGGGTCGCCGTGGTGCACAACGGCATCATCGAGAACCACGAAGCGCTGCGCGGCGAGCTGGAAGGCGCCGGTTATGTCTTCACTTCCGAGACCGACACCGAGGTGGTCGCGCACCTGGTCGATCGCGAACTGTGCAGCGGTCTGGCACTGCCGGAGGCCGTGAATGCGGTCACCGCGCGTCTCGATGGCGCCTTCGCGCTGGCGGTGATGGAGCAGCGCAACCCCGAACTGCTGGTCGGCGCCCGTCAGGGCAGCCCGCTGGTGGTCGGCGTGGGGATCGATGAGCACTTCATCGCCTCTGACCCACTGGCGCTGCTGCCGGTTACCGATCGCTTCATCTATCTCGATGAAGGCGACATGGTCGCCATCACGCCGGCGGGTATCCAGGTGCTGGAACGTACCGGCGACCGCGATGAGCTGACGCCGGTCACGCGTGAAGTGGTGCGTTACGAACACAGTGTCGAAGCCGCCGGCAAGGGCGAGTATCGCCACTTCATGATGAAGGAGATCATGGAGCAGCCGCGTGTACTGTCGCGCACGCTGGCGGAGCGACTGGACCCGAAGGGCGTGCGTCTGGAGGCCTTCGATGTCTCGCGCCATTCCTTCCTCGCCGCCAGCGCTGGCAGCGAGAAAGGCAACGAGAAAGGCAAGCAGGTCGTGGATGTGGCACGCCTGACACAGCTGTTCGCCGATGTGCGTCAGGTACAGATCATCGCCTGTGGCACCAGCTATCACGCCGGCATGGTGGCGCGTTACTGGCTGGAAGAGGTCGCGGGCATTCCGGCTCAGGTCGAGGTGGCCTCGGAATTCCGTTATCGCGAGCGGGTCGCGGCGCCGGGGACACTGTTCCTGACCCTGTCCCAGTCCGGCGAGACCGCCGATACGCTGGCGGCGCTGCGTGACATCCAGAAGCTCAACCGTGAAGGCCCGCAGGCCGGTCACTATCTGGCAAGCCTTGCCATCTGCAACGTGGCGGGCAGCTCGCTGGTGCGTGAATCCGACCTGTCACTGCTGACCCATGCCGGGCCGGAAATCGGGGTTGCCTCCACCAAGGCCTTCACCACCCAGCTGGTAGCGCTGATGCTGACCACCCTGGCGCTGCGTCAGGCCAAGGGCGATGGTCAGACGGATGACCTGCTGAGCCGTCAGCTGCTGATGCGCCTCAAGGACCTGCCGCACGTGATCGAGCAATCCCTGGCGCTGGATGGGGAAATCGCGCAGCTGGCGGAGAAGTTCATGCATCGTCACCACACCCTGTTCCTCGGGCGTGGCAGCCAGTACCCCATCGCCATGGAAGGGGCGCTCAAGCTCAAGGAAATCTCCTACATCCACGCCGAAGCCTACGCGGCAGGTGAGCTCAAGCACGGCCCGCTGGCGTTGATCGACGAAGACATGCCGGTGGTGGCGGTCGCGCCGATGGATGACCTGATGGAGAAGCTGAAGTCCAATCTGCAGGAAGTCCGCGCCCGCGGCGGTCAGCTGTTCGTGTTCGCGGATCCGGAAGTCAGCCTCAAGGCCGGTGAAGGCGTTCACGTCGTCACCGTGCCGGGCGTGTGTCGCTTCCTCGCACCGATCGTCTACGCGGTGCCGCTGCAGCTGCTCTCCTATCACGTCGCCGTGCTCAAGGGCACCGACGTCGATCAGCCGCGCAACCTGGCCAAGAGTGTCACGGTGGAGTGATCGACCGCGCTTGAGGCCATGAAGCAAACGAAAGGGACTGCCCATGGGCAGTCCCTTTTTTGTTGCAGGCTATATGGAGGGCTTTATCGCGAGCTTTCTCGAGGGCTTGGCCTCGGGAAATCCCGTCAGCGCTTCACGCGCGCCAGCAGATGCTGCCAGCAACGAATCATCAGTGACTGGCGATGCGTGTCAGCGTCTGGCTCACACTCGTCATCAGAGTCTTCATCAGTCTCTTCATCAAGGGTTGGGCCGGAATGGCGAATGCAGAAGCGCTCCCCCGACGGTGCCATCATCCAGCGCGAGCTGCCCGCAGGAAGCCGTCCCGCCTGCACGTCCTCATCGAGCTTTCTGCCCGCCGCCTTGATGGCGTCAATCGTGCTCTCCGACAACTCGATGAAGCCTTCATCGTCTGCTGAATCAGTTGTGTCCTGTGCTGGTGGAGTCTGAGTCATCAGATCAGGCCCTTGATGATCAGATTGACGCTCGAGACCAGCAGAATGGCATAGGCGACCTGACGCAGACGATTGTCACTCAAGGGCGGTGGGAAGCGACGCGCCAGCTCGGTGAAGAGCATCACGACGAGGGCGCCCGACAGACCCACAAGCAGCAGCTGGGGCAGGGTGTCGCCGATACGCCCCGGGGCCGCGATGCTGAGGCCCATGCGCACGATGCCGGTGACGATGAAGACACCGAACAGCGTGCAGCGAATGGCGATCAGGGTCATCGGCTGACGATAGAGCACGACCACCAGAGGCGGGCCATTGGCCGCGAACAATCCCCCCATCAGGCCTGACAGCACACCGGCGGTATGAAAGTGCCAGCGTGGCGATGTCGTGGCACGCGGGCCCGGTTGAGCCAGCAGGGCGAGACAGGCGATCAGGATGACGATGCCCAGCAACATGCCCAGCAGGGGGGCTCTTTCGCTGCCCAGCCAGATGGCCAGGAAATAGCCCACCGGCAACATTGGCAGGCTGGTGACCAGCAGGCGGCGTGCCAGGCGCGGATTGATCTCTCGCCAGTGCCCGCGCATGGCCATCCCGTTGTTGAACAGGCCCAGCAGAGTACACAGCAATGCGGCGCTCTCGATGGGCAGCACATCGAGGGTCGCCAGCAGACCCATCACGATCAATCCGAAGGCGAAACCGGTCAGGGTCTGGATATAGCTGGCGAGTGCCAGACTCATCATGATGGCGACAAGTTGCCAAGGCTCCATGAAGTCTCCGTGGGCAAGGGGGGATAGAACAGAAAGGGCAGGGCGGCGCTGGCTTCAACATGCGCGAGGCCTGGCGCTGGCAGGCAAGGGCGCTTGAGAGTGGGCGCCGTGCGCGTACGGGGAGGCCGACCAATGCCTGCCATCATAGCCTGCATCGCGCTCTGGCAGTATGACACTCGCGCAAAGTGCTCACGTTGATGTGCGTCACATAAGGCCGCGGGCATGACGGCTTTGGTCGTGCTGGCTCAATTGGCTCAGTGGGAGGGGCGTATTTCAGTAGTCACTGATTATCAGTATCTGGCATGAGTTGCCGGAGGATTGGCGCATAAACGCTCATGATTTCGGCTTTTGGCGACAGCGCAGCTTGTTTGGGCTGAGGGGGATTATTAGTCTGTGGTCAACGGCGGGGCAGGAAGTGTCGCCATTTGCTGCCACTTTCTGCCACTTTCTGCCACTACCTGTCTCACGAGCGGACATCCCTCCAGTGTCCACTCCTCAGGGTGACGCCGTTCACCTGTCATCTTCAGTGCAGGATCAGCTCCTGTCGGATGATCGGGACTCAAGCACTAAAATCCAAGAAATTGCGAATAAAAGTCAGTCGCAAGAACTGACCCACTCTTCAGTGCAGTGTGTGCTCTGCTTCGAGGGCGCTGGTCGGCTGTGCTGGTCAATGACAGTGAACAATAAAGAAGGCAGGGCATGGAACGCTATACAGGGAAGTCGCCTTACTTTTCCATCGTGACGCCAAATCACAATTCAGGGGATGGTCTTGCGCGCTGCATCAACAGCTTGCGTGACAACCAGGCATCCTATGAGCACATCATCATTGATGATTGCTCGACGGATGATGGATTCCTGTGGGCTGAGCGACAGGCGCAGCAGCAAATGGAGCAGCAATCCTCAGTGTCCACGCCGCCCGGCGAGACGCCTGACATCCCCGGGCGGCTGGTCCTGCGCCGCAATCCTCACAACATGGGGCCGGGTGGCACGCGCAATCATGGTCTGAGCCTGGTCAGCGGCCGCTATGTGCTGTTCTGTGACGCCGATGATCATTTCGCGCCTGGCGCGCTGGATATTCTGCAGGCCCGCATCGAGGCGTTCGACTCGCCCGAGGCGGTGGTCTTCCGCTACTGCCTGCAAGGCCCCAAGGGCGATCACGACAGCCTGGCATTCTGCCAGCAGGCCGAGGAGCGTCCGCTGGCCCGGGCCTTTCGTGACTTCATGCATGACACCATCGTGTCGTCTCCCTGGGGCAAGGCGATCCGCGCCGATCTGGCCTGCTCGCTGAGCTTCCCTGATCTGCCCGTCTCGCAGGATGGCCTCTATAACCTGGATCTGTTCGGACGTGCAGAGCGCGTGCTGTATCTGCCCGAGGTGCTGTATTACTTCGACAAGCGCAGTGACGGCTCTCTGACGCGCAAGCCGTTCAGCAACCAGGAACTGGACAAGTTCCACCGCAGCTGGCGGGTCTTCGCGGAGCATTATCGTGAGCATTTCGCCGCGACGCATGGCATGGCCCTGCTGGAAATCCGCGGCCTGCGGTTCGTCGGCGTCAGCTTCATCATGCGTCAGGCGATCAACAAGACGGCGGATGATTCGCGGGTGCGCAAGGTCGTGCTCGATCAGGTGCGACAAGCGTCCTGGTCATCTCTGCGCCAGCTCTCGCTGAAGGAGCAGGCGCTGTTGATGAGCTATGCAGTGAGCCCGGCATTGTCCCGGCAACTTGTCCGCCGGAGCCAATACGCCTCATGAGCACTCATAAACATATCCTGTTCTATACCGGTGCCCAGTCACGCACTGGCGGCACCGAACGTGCCTGCGCCGATACCGCCAACATGCTGGCCGCCAGTGGCGATTATCAGGTCGAGATCCTCAGCGAATATGGCCCGGCGGAGAGTCCCTATCCGCTGCATGACGATATCGTGCACGAATCACTCTATCCCGAGCGCTCGCATCTGGGCGCCGTGCGTGGCCTGTGGCTGTTCCTGCGTCTGCTGTGGGTGGTGCTGCGCAAGCGCCCGGACGTGGTGGTGGTGGTCGAGAGCATCGGCTTCCTGCCCTTCCTGCTGCCGACGCTGCTCTGTCGCCGCACGCGCTACCTGTGCTGGGAGCACTTCAATGCCACCTCGGATCTCGGCATTGCTCGCCGTGATACGGCGCGGCGTCTGGCGGCGCATCGCGCCGACCGCATCGTGGTGCTGTCGCATGAAGACCGCCAGTACTGGGAGCGTCTGCATCCAGCCGCGCGCGAGCGACTCAGCGTGGTGCCCAACCTCAATCCGCTTGAGCATGTCGTTGCCGAGCGTCAGGCGCTTCAGAGCCGTGAGAGCAGTGCTGAGCAGGTGGCGGACTTGCGAGACGCCAGGTCGCCCAGGGTGGCGGTGGCCGTCGGCCGCCTCGAGCCGCAGAAGGGCTTCGATCTGCTGCTTGAGGCCTGGGCGGCGTTGCCTGAGGCGACCCGTGATGGCTGGGTCTTGCGCATCGTCGGCGAGGGTGCAGAGCGTGGCGCCCTGATGGAGCAGGCCGAGCGCCTGAAGATCACCCATCAGCTGCAGATGCCGGGCCAATGCCGGGACATCCGGCGCGAATACGCCGCGGCGGACCTGTTCGTACTCTCGTCGCGCTTCGAGGGCTTTGGCCTGGTGCTGGTCGAGGCGCTGAGCTGTGGTGTGCCCTGTGTCAGCTTCGCGTGTCCGGCCGGGCCGGGCGAGATCATCAAGCATGGCGTCAATGGCTATCTGGTCGCGCAGGGTGATGTGGAGGCCATGACCCGTCAGCTTGATGAGGTGCTGGGGGATAAGGCGGTGCTCGACAGGTTGCGCGCCAATGTGGATTACGGCCTGGACCGCTTCTCGCGCAATACCGTCGAGGCCAGCTGGCGCACGATGCTTGAGGGGCTGGAAGCCCCAGCGCTGTTGAAGGTGATCTGATCGGCATGACGACCGCCTGGATGAGGGTGGTAGGCAAGACAGCCAGTGGACAGACAAGTGAGGGCAGCCGCCCTCACTTTTTTCATGAACGACAGCAGGAGGCTATCGCCGTGAGAATCATGCATGTCATCTCGACTCCCGCCTCTGGCGGCGCCGAGGTCTACGTCAAGGACCTGAGTCTGGCGATGGTGGCCGCTGGCCACAGTGTGCATATCACCTTTCTGGAAACCGCCGCGGAATGTGGCCGTGACCTCGAATACGAGCATCGCTTTCTGAGCCAGCTGAGTGCCGGCAATGTCAGCTACTCGTTTCTGGGCATCGAGACACGCCGCCGCCCGTGGCGAGGCGCGACGAGACTGCGCAGGGAAGTGACGCGCTTCGCGCCGGATGTGGTGCACTGCCACCTGTATTACGCACTGATGTTCGCCTTTGGATTGCCGCGTCAGTTACCGGTGATGATGACGGTGCACAGCATCGAGCTGGGCGCGCCGGCCTGGATGTTCCGGCTGTTTGATCGTCGCGTGACGGCCTACGTCGGTATCTGTCGCGCCTGCACCGACAAGCTGGCGCCGATTGCGGCGCGTCCGGTGGTGCAGATCGACAACGCCGTTTCCGGCGCGCGTCTCAAGGCCAGTGGTTGGCGGGAGGCGAATCAGCAGGCCCCGGTGCAGCTGGCGGCGATCGGACGTCTGACCGATGCCAAGCAATACCCCCTGATGCTGGAAAGCTGCGCCAGACTCAAGGCGCAGGGCCTGGCATTCACGCTCAGGATCGCCGGCGAGGGGCCGCACAAGGCACAGCTGATGGCGCAGATCGAGGCGCTCGGGCTCGATGATGAGGTCAGCTTGCTGGGCAATATCTCGGATGTGGCGGGGCTGCTGGCCAGCGCCGATGCCTTCATCATGTCATCCGCCTGGGAAGGGCTGCCGATCTCGCTGCTGGAGGCGACGCTCAGTGGCCTGCCGGTGCTGGTCACCGATGTCGGCGGCTGTGCCGAGGTGGTGCATCGGGTCGGCAACGGCCTGGTGGTCGACCAGCACACGCCTGAGCGCTACGCCGAGGCGTTGGGGCGACTGGTGGGAGATGCTGAATTGCGGCGTGCCTTCGCCCGCAACGCCCGCCGTTACGGGGCCAGTTATCACATCGATACTGCCCTGAGCGGGCATCTGGCACTGTATGGCCGCCACCAACCGGCGCAGGACACCTCGGGGCTGGAGGTGACGCCCTGAGTGTCCGCAGCGGACACCGAAGTGACGGAAAGGCATGTTCAGGAAAGGCATGGTCAGGAAAGCCGGCCACGTTGTGTCGCTCATGATCGTTATTGGAAAGGCCAGGGGGTGTCGCTGACACCCCCTGGCCTTTTCGCCTTTGGGGCGTGTCCAGGCGTGGTCGAGGCATCTGCGCGGTATCTGCTAAACGTTTGCGGGGCGTATCCAGGGATCTGCGGAGCGTATGTGGGGCCTGTGCAAAGTGCAGTTGGGATTTCTCATTCTGCGAAGGTGAGTCAGATGATGAGTTGTTGCTAAATTAAAGTAGTTTTATTTCGCAATATGCATTAGATGCGCTAAGGGTAATCTGTCGTCTGTCGGGTACCTGACTGCCAATGATGAGGATTAGGGGAAGCAGCTTAAAGTTACCACCGCCAGTACAATCGTCTCGACGACCCGACAATTCCTTGCTGTTGAAGTCAATTGATTTATTATCAGCCCTGTTGAAGAGGGGACAGTAATGTCGCTTATTGGCGAATCAGACGTCGCCGGTAAAGCGCCAGGTTCTCTTCGCTGCGACGTGCGTCATGTCATGGCCTATCGAGGTCGCCGGGCATGGCCGAGGCATGCAGACAGCATGTGCAGGAGTCGAGCGACACAAGCGCGATACAAGCGCGATACAAGCACGAGACAAGAGCAGGCCGGGCCTCGCAGATGGGCAGTCAGGCGGGTAGAGGTACCGCTCCAGCGTGCGACACCGGGTACGGCGAAATGCCTCATGAGAAGGCATCAAGTCCCGGGGTCGAGTCTGGGGTCGGGGTCATTGCCGCCGGGTGGTCAGTCAGACCCGAGCTTGCCACAGACGTACAGGATAGTGCGTCAGCTCAGGCAGAGAATGTCAGTAACACATTGTATTAAATGGATTTGATATATTGGACGTGATTGAAGAAGTCGTCGGTGCCTTACGCGCCAGCGGCCGTGTCCCTTGCCTTGCGGGGCATTGGGCGGTCGCCTCATTCGAGGTCGCGCTACCTGCCAGGTCGGGCAGATGGCGCAGGCGCATCCGGGCGATCGAACGTTGCACCTCAATCATCGCACCTCTCCATGGAATGCATGCGGGCATGAATTCTCATCCCGTTCTGACGCTGCCGTACCAGCTGACTCGCCAACGAGATCGACAGGTCTCGCCTGCTTGAAGGGGCGGCACAAACCTTCCGTCGACAGTGGCCCCTGACAGGTTCAAGCAACGAGTCGCTTGAACAGAAATGTCAATAAAAGTGCAAGAAAGAAGTAATCAGTAATGTTGGTGCGATCAATCCTATAAGTATCGGTTAATCAAATGAGTCATGTTGTCTTGATTGATGAGAAAGTCGATCAATGCAATATGTTTCATGTGTTAGATGCCTGGTAGTGAATTACTAAAATACTAATAAACGTTCCATTTCGGAGTTCGGTCATGGGCATGTGTCATGGACACATGCCTGACGTGTGTCCGGTGATATCGCAGGGGTATCGAAGGGCAGGCGTGACCACTCCATGACAGATGACATGTACGCCAACAGGGCGCCGCTATCGGCAGCAGGGGAGAACGCCAGTTCCTCGGGGCGGTAGCGTGCCGAAACAGCGCCTGGCGGTAGCGGTCAGGATCACAGGGGAAGAGACAGGATATGGATATACCGGTCAGAACGACGCTCCGGGCGTTCTCATTTGCCGCCGTGGTATTGGCGATGAGCGGGTGTGCCTTCGCGCCCGGTGGGCACATGGATTATGAAGCCGAGGTCGCGCCGCTGACCGACCAGGTGGAAGTCACGCCGATCACCCCCGGGCTGATCTCCAACTATCGCGCACGCCCCGCCCAGACTGCTCCCGCGCCGCCTGAGCTGGTCGATGACATCAAGCAGTACGTCTACCGCGTGGGCGGCGGCGACATCCTGGCCATCAACCTGAGCACGCCGCTGGACCTGGCTCAGGAAAGCGGTGTGCAGCGTCAGACGGTCGAGGCACTGACCTACATCGTCCAGCCGGATGGCACGCTGTTCTACCCCTATGTCGGGCGCATCAACATTCGCGACATGACGGTGGATGAGGTGCGCGCCGCGCTGGTCGCGGGGCTGTCCCGTTACATCACCGAGCCGCAGGTCAATGTCTCGGTGGCGCAATTCCGCTCCAAACGCGTCTATCTGAGTGGCGCCGTGACCGAGCCCGGCTTCGTGCCGGTCACGGATGTTCCGCTGACCCTGATCGATGCCATCAGTGCCAGCGGCGGGGTCACCGCACTGGCCAATACCCACAACATCACGCTGACGCGCGACGGCCAGCAGGAGCACCTGAGTCTCTATCAGCTGCTGCAGCAGGGCGACATGCGTCAGAACCGTCTGCTCAAGGATGGCGACGTGATCAATGTGCCGGTGGCGGAAGACCAGAACGTCTTCGTGCTCGGTCAGGTACTCAAGCCCGGCAACATGCCGGTGGGCAATGAACGTCTGAGCCTCACCGATGCGCTGTCGCGGGCCGGTGGGGTCGATGAGGACCGCGCCAATCCGTCAGGCGTCTTCGTGGTGCGTGAAAATTCGCCGGAGTCCGACAAGCTGGCCACGGTCTTCATTCTCGATATCTCGGATGCGACCTCGCTGATGCTGGGCGCGCGCTTCCCGCTGCAACCGCGTGATGTGGTCTACGTGACCGCCGCGCCGGTCAGCCGCTGGAACCGTGTGCTGAGCCAGCTGCTGCCGTCCGTGACCAGTACCGGGGCCTTCGTCTCGGTCATCGATGACATCGAGGATTGAGGTCATGTCCCACTCCCGCATGGCAGGTCGCGTCGCGACCTGCCGTATCACCTGCCTGCCGGGCCTGAATCGTTTACTCAAGGCGGCGTCATGAATCAGTACACCTCTCCCATGCCATCCTCTTCTGCACAGCCAGGCAAGGACACCACGCGCCGACTCGATTTCAGCACCATTCTCGCCTTGCTCTGGCATCGACGCTGGTGGCTGATCGGCAGCACGCTGCTGTTCACCCTCCTGGGCATCTATCTCGTCGGTAGCCAGCAACGCATCTACCTGGCCGATTCCCTGATCCAGATCGAGGACAAGGGCGGCAGCGCCAGCCTGCTGGGGCCGCTGGCCGGTCAGGCAACCGGCAGCGATGAGAGCAGCACCAGCGATGAGCTGGAAATTCTCGCCTCACGACTGGTATTGGGCCAGGCCGTGGACCGCGAGCGACTCAATATCGTGGTCTCTCCGGTGCGTTACCCGGTCATCGGTGACTGGCTCTCCAACCGCCATCTGCGCCTGCCGGCCAGTCTCGGCGGGCAGGATTACGCCTGGGGCGATGACACCCTCAAGGTCACCACGCTCGAGCTGAGTGGTCCGTGGCAACAGCAGACGCTGACCCTCGAGGCCCTGGGCGATGAGCGCTACCGCCTGCTGGATGCAGAGGGGCAGGCGATCGTCGATGGCAAGGTGGGCGAGAACGCGCTGGCGGAAGGCATCAAGGTCTTCGTGCGCGAGTTGTCAGCCGAGCCGGGGGCGCGCTTCACGCTGACCAGCATCTCGGACCTGAGCGCCATCAACTCGCTCAAGTCGCGCTTCACCGCCGTGCGCAATGGCACCGACACCGGGGTGGTCACGCTGAGCCTGTCCGGCAGTGACCAGACCGCCATCGTCAACACCCTGGACACCATCACCAATGTCTTCCTGCAGCAGAACATCGAGCGGGAGTCCGCCGAGGCGGACAATCAGCTCGGCTTTCTGGGCGACCAGATCCCGACGCTGCGTGGCCAGCTCGATGAGGCGGAATCGGCACTCAACGACTATCGCCGCCGTCGCGACTCGGTCGATCTGACCGCCGAGAGTCAGCAGGTGATGGAGAATCTCGTCGGGCTGGACAATCAGCTGACCGAGATCAAGCTGCGCCTGGCCGAGCTGTCCCGAGCCTACACCAGCGAGCACCCGGCCTATCGGGCGCTGGTGGCACGTCGTGATTCGCTCAATCAGGAGAAGGCGCGCGTGCAGAAGCAGGCCGAGCAACTGCCGGCCGCCCAGCGCGAGGCGCTCAACCTGAACCGCAATGTCACCGTCAGCCAGGAAATCTATGTCGCGCTGCTCAACAAGCGCGAGGAAGTGCGCCTCAAGAAGGCCGGCACCGTCGGCAATGTGCGCATCCTCGACCCCGCGGTGCTGCAGCCGGTGCCCATCTCGCCGAAGACGTCCCTGATGCTGGCCGTGTTCTGCATGATCGGCCTGATGCTGGGCACGCTGGCCGCGCTGCTGCGGCATGCGATGCGCAAGGGCATCGACACCGCCGAGCAGATCGAGGCGCTGGACCTGCCCGTCTACGCGACGGTGCCGCTGTCGCCGCAGCAGCACAACATGATGCGCCGCGTGCGCCTCAAGGGCGAGAAGGGCGGCCGCGAGATCTATCAGGGGGTGCTGGCCACCTCCCAACCGTCGGACATCAGTATCGAGGCCCTGCGCAGCCTGCGTACCAGCCTGCACTTCGCCCTGCTCGACAACCGCCGCAAGTCGGTGATGTTCACCGGGCCGAGCCCGGGCATCGGCAAGAGTTTCGTCAGCCTCAATCTGGCGGCGGTGAGCGCCGAGGCCGGTCAGCGCGTGCTGCTGATCGATGCCGACATGCGCCGCGGCCACCTGCATCACGCCTTCCAGCGTACCTCCGAGCAGGGTGGTCTGTCGGATGTGCTCAGCGGTGCCAGTCCGCTGGACAGCGTGCTGTATCACTCGCGCATCGACAATCTTGATTTCCTGGGCCGTGGCGTCGCGCCGCCCAACCCGTCGGAGCTGTTGATGCAGCCCAATTTCGCCGAGCTGCTGGAGCAACTCGGTGAGCGTTACGACCTGATCATCATCGACACGCCGCCGGTGCTGGCCGTGACCGAAGCGCTGATCATCGGTCGTCACGTCGGCGCCAGTCTGATGGTGGCGCGCTTTGGCATGAACCAGGTGCGCGAACTCGAGCATGCACGCAAGAAGCTCGAGAACAATGGCATTCACGTCAAGGGCGCCATCCTGAATGCCATCGAACCGCAAGCTGGCGACAAGCATGGCTACGGTTATTACAACTACAGCTACGCCTGACATCGTCTCGCTTGGCAGCTCTCATGACGCTTGAATCACGGAGGAGGTAAGCACGATGAGCGGTATACCCTTGTCGATGGAGCACCAGCGGCGTTACTCGCATCACTACGAGCGCTTGCTGGCCAGCAAGCGATTGCAGCTGATCTTCGGGATGCTGGTGGTGGTCATCGCGCCGGCACTGTACCAGGCAGGGTTGAACCAGCTGATGCAGGGTGACACCCACTGGTGGCTGACCAGCGATGATCAGTGGCATGCCCTGCTGGGCACCGGCGTGGCCTACACCCTGTCGGTGACGGCGGTCAATCGCCTGTCCCGCCTGCCGGGCACGCGCTCCTACCTCTATGTCGTGCCGGCGATCGTCATCTCCTATCTGACCTTGATGATGGTGCTGGGCGTGCTGGGGCTGGAGTATTCGCGCCACCAGGTCGGCCTGTCCTTCCTGCTCGCGGTGAGCCTGTGCACGGCCTACTACTACATCGACACCCGACTGCGCCGGATGCGCTTCGCGGTGGTGCCCTACGGCAAGGCGCCGAGTCTGTGCACCCGCCCGGGCGTCGAGTGGCTGTCGTTGCGCGGGCCTGACCTGGTCGGCCTGCCGCGTATCGACGGCGTGGTGGCGGACCTGCGCGGTGAGCTGCCCAGCGAGTGGGAGAGCTTCCTGGCCGACTGCACCATCCACCGCATCCCGGTCTATCACGCGACCCATGCCCACGAGATGATCACCGGTCGCGTGCTGCTGGATCACCTCTACGCCAACGAGTTCGGCTCGCTGACGCCACGGGAAGACTATGAGGTCATCAAGCGCTGGATGGACTTCACCGTCGCCGCGCTCATGCTGCCGCTGCTGGCGCCGGTCATGTTGCTGACGGCGCTGGCGATTCGCCTCGACAGTCCCGGGCCGGTGATCTTTCGCCAGCCGCGCATGGGCTTTCACTGTCGCCCCTTCACCGTCTACAAGTTCCGCAGCATGTATGACGGCATGAAGGGCGCCGGCTTCACCCAGGAAGGCAGTGATCCACGCATCACGCGAGTCGGGCGCTTCATCCGCAAGTGCCGTCTCGATGAGCTGCCCCAGCTGTTCAATGTGCTCAAGGGCGACATGAGCCTGATCGGCCCGCGCCCCGAGTCGATGAATCTGGCCGACTGGTATCGCAAGGACGTGCCGTTCTTCCACTACCGCCATGTCGTGCGCCCGGGCATCACCGGCTGGGCGCAGGTCGAGCAGGGTTACGCCGCTGAAGTGGAAGGCATGATCCGCAAGCTGGAATACGACTTCTTCTACATCAAGCACTTTTCCTTCTGGCTCGATCTGCTGGTGGTGATCCGCACCATCAAGATCGTGATCAGCGGCAACGGCTCGCGCTGAGCGGGCCTGCACTATCTATAGACGTCTGTAGACGAGTGTCTCCGCAGGCGAGTGTGCGGCACTTCTCTGAAACGTGTAGCGAGTCGCTGCCAGAGGAACCCGGCAGCGAACGCGCTGCACCGGCACTCGTCTGCTGTCAGAGCCAACCTTCATCTGATGTACGAAAGGAGTCGATATCATGATTACGGTGACGCGTCCCTACTTCCCGGAGCGGGAGAATTTCGACCGCTATGTGGATTCCATCTTCGAGGGGCGCTGGTTGACCAACCACGGCCCGCTCGAGCAGGAGCTCACTCGACGTCTGGAAACCTACCTGGGCGTCGAGAACCTGCTGCTGGTCAGCAATGGCACCCTGGCGCTGCAGATCGCCTATCGCGCGCTGGGCATCGCCCAGATGCCGGGCCAGTACGAATCGGCGGAGGTCATCACCACGCCCTTCACCTTCATCGCCACCGCCAGCAGCCTGAAGTGGGAGGGCATGCAGCCGGTATTCACGGATATCGACCCCGACACCCTGTGTCTGGACCCGGCACGCATCGAGTCGGCCATCACGCCACGCACCCGTGCCATCGTGCCGGTGCACGTGTTCGGCAATGCCTGTGATGTCGAGGCCATCGATGCGCTGGGCGAGGCGCATGACCTGAAGGTCATCTATGACGGTGCCCACGCCTTCGGCGTGACCTATCGCGGCAACAGCCTGCTGTCACATGGCGATGCCAGCACCCTGAGCTTCCACGCCACCAAGCTGTTCCACAGCATCGAAGGCGGCGCGATCATCTTCAAGCGCAAGGAAGACCTGGAACGCGCCCGCAAGTTGATCAACTTCGGCATCACCGGCCCGGAGTGCATCGAGGAGCTGGGCATCAACGCCAAGATGAATGAGTTCCAGGCGGCGATGGGGCTGTGCGTGCTGGATGAGATCGAAGGCAACCTGGAGAGCCGGGCGCTGGTCTGGCATGCCTATGCCCAGGCGCTGCGCGGCAATGTCCAGCTGCAGACCCGCCAGACCGGCGCCAGCCTGAATTACGCCTACTTCCCGATCATTCTCGAAAGCGAAAGCATGCTGCTCGAGGTGATGCAGCGTCTGCAGCAGGAAGGCTATCTGGCACGACGTTACTTCTGCCCGTCGCTGGAATCGCTGTCCTTCCTCGGCCGGCCCGCCGCCGAATTGCAGGACGAGGATGTCATCACCCCGCAGATCGTGCATTCCACCGATATCGCCAGTCGTATCCTGTGCCTGCCGCTCTACTCGGGGCTTGAGGTCAGCGAGATCCTCGGGGCGGTGCGCATCATCGTCAATCGCCACGTCAAGGCCGCCTGATCATGAACATCGCGATCATGCAGCCCTATCTGTTCCCGCATATCGGCTATTTCCAGCTGATGCATGCCTGTGACGAGTTTCTCGTCTATGACGATGTCGCCTTCATTCCGCGTGGCTATATCCATCGCAACAATGTGCTGCTGGGCGGCAAGGCGCATCGCTTCACGCTGTCGGTGCCCAAGGCATCGCCCAACCGCTTGATCAGCGAGCTCCTCTTCGGCCCGACACCGGACAGCCTGCTGACCACGCTGCATCACGCCTATGCCAAGGCGCCGTATTACGCACAGGTCATGCCGCTGCTGCAGGCGGTGTTCCAGCACGAAGACCGCCGCATCGGGGCGCTGTGCAAGTACAGCTTCGAGCGGGTGTGTGACTACCTGGGGCTGGAGTGTCGCTTTCTGCTCACCAGTGAGCTTGAGCACGATCGCAGCCTCAAGGCCCAGGACCGTCTGATCGAGATGTCACTGATGCGCGGGGCCGAGGGTTACATCAACAGCATCGGCGGCCGCAAGCTCTACCAGGCGGCGCCCTTTGCGGCCAATGGCATCACGCTGTCATTCCTCGCCAGCCAGCCGAGTGACTACTGCCAGACACCGCTTGATTCACGTCGCTCGAGGCGTCAGGCGGAGTTCGTCGCCGGCCTGTCGATCATCGATGTGCTGATGTGGTGCTCACCGGGCGAGGTGCGCGACAGACTCGCCGAGTACCAGCTGCTGCCGGAAGACCTGGAGTTGCTGCGCGCCGCGGGCAATGTTGCGGGTGATACGGCGTCTGTGCCGGGGCCGCTGGCGCGCGATGTCTCGGCCCATCCGGTTCAGGGAGGCCTCGCCTCGTGTCACTGAGCAACAAGACCGCCATCGGCATTCTGTGGAATTTCTCCGATCAGCTGTTGCGGCGTGGCATGGCCAGTCTGGTCACGCTGCTGCTGGCGCGGCTGCTGGTGCCGGAAGATTTCGGGTTGCTGGCGATGGTGCTGGTCTTTCTGACCATCGCCTCGGCCATGATGGATTCCGGTCTTCAGCAAGCCATTCTGCGCATGCCGACCCTCGGGCCGCGTGATGCCAGCACCGCCTTCTTCAGCAATATCGCCTTCGGGGTGCTGGCCTACGGCCTGCTGTATGCAAGCGCCCCCCTGATCGCCGATTTCTATGCCGAGCCACGCCTGATCGTGCTGGTGCGTATCGGCGGCATCGTGGTGCTGATCAATTCCTTCGAGGTCATTCAGGGCGCGATGCTCAACCGTGCGCTGGATTTTCGCACGCGCATGAAGGCTGGCATTCCCGGCAGCGTGGTGTCGGGCGGGGTGGCAGTGCTGCTGGGCTGGCTGGGCTTCGGGGTCTGGGCACTGGTGGGGCAGATGTTGACGGCGGCGCTGGTCACTACCGCCCTGATGTGGTGGTGGGGCAGCTGGCGGCCGCGGCTGGAATTCGATGTGGTGTCGTTCAAGGCGATGTTCCGCTTCGGCTACAAGATGTTCCTGTCACGCATGCTGGATGTGCTGTTCGTCAATCTCTATGTGCTGCTGATCGCCAAGCTGTTCTCCGCTTCGGTGGCGGGGTTGTTCTTCTTCGCTGAGCGTCTCAAGGAGCTGGTGATCAATCAGCTGGTGACGGCGGTGCAGAACGTGACCTTCCCGGCGCTGGCGAGCATCCAGGCGGATCCGGTGCGCCTCAAGAGTGCCTATCGTCAGATCCTGCAGGTCATGGTCTATCTGCTGTTCCCGGCGATGCTGTTGCTGGCGGCGCTGGCCGAGCCGCTGTTCCTGACGCTATTGCCCGAGCGGTGGCTGGCGGCGGTGCCTTATCTGCAGCTGATGTGCATCGCGGCCGTCATGTATCCCCTGAGCACGCTCAATCTCAATGTGCTCAAGGTCAAGGGGCGCTCGGACCTGTTCCTCGGGCTCGAGATCGTCAAGAAGGTATTGATCTGTGCGGTGCTGGCGGTGACCTGGCGCCATGGCGTGATGGCGATCCTGATCGGGCAGATCGTGGTGGCGGTGGTGTCCTACATCCCCAATGCCTGGTTCTCGCGGGAGTTGATCAACTACAGCATCCGCGAGCAGCTGGCCGACTTCCTGCCGGCTCTGCTGCTGGCCAGTGCGGTGGCGGGCACGACCTGGTGGGCCGTGCCTGCGCTGTTGGCCATCTGGCCGGCGCCGGTGGTGCTGGTGGTATCAGGCCTGCTGGCAGGGGCGGCCTATCTGTTGCTGTCCTGCTGGCTGCGTTTCGCGGCCTGGCAGTATGGCGCCGGCTGGATCCAGGAGCGTCTTTCACAACGGAAAGTGGGGAATACTGCATGTTAGAACTGAGTTATGCCCGGGCACTCGCGACGCCCCTCATGGATGGCACACCGCAGTCAGGCCCCTTGCCTGTGCCGCCGGCGCCCGCCGAGGAAGCCGCCATCATGGCCGAGTGGGAGGGCGATCTCAGCGCCCCGCGCGTCTCGGTGATGTGCTTCGCCTTCAATCATGGCGACTACATTCGCATGGCACTGGATGGCTTTCTGATGCAGCGCACGCGTTTTCCGTTCGAGATCGTCGTGCATGATGATGTCTCGACGGATGGCACGCGGGAAATCATCGAGGAATATGCGGCCCGTTACCCGAACATCGTGCGGCCGATCCTGCAGGACGTGAACCAGTACTCGCAACATATCTGGCCGATCACCTTCTGCATGCCGGTGATGCGCGGCGACATCATTGCCTATTGCGAGGGCGATGATTACTGGATAAAACCCGACAAGCTGGCCCGTCAGGTCGCCTTGTTCGACGCCTATCCCGAGGCGACGGTCTGCTTCCATCCGGCGCTGGAATTCAATGAAGCCACCGGCGAGCATTCGCTCATCTGCCGCTATGCCGATAGCGTGAAGAAGATCTCTGCCGAGGCGGTGATCGGGCTGCGCGGTGCCTCCATTCCGTCACCGGCCTTCAGCTTCCGACGCGTCGATGCCACCGTCGACGCGATGATGGCGTCCTATCGCGGGGCCCCGATCATGGACTTCTTCCTGCAGTCCTACATGGCACTGCAAGGCGAGACTCTCTATTACGAAGATGCTGCCTGTGTCTATCGCCGCAATGCCAAGGGTTCCTGGACATCGCAGCAGCAGGAAAGCGAGGCCGAACAGCGCTATCAGCGCGACATGATCTCGGCCATCGACGTCTTTCATGCCAATACCCGGCATATGCCGCATTCCGACAGCCTGTATATCCCGCTCTATCACTACTTCAAGCAGTACGTGATGGCGCCCGCGAGCCCCATGCAGCGCCTGGCCAACTTCCGCCAGGGGGTCGCGCTGCTCTCGCACATGGACCGCAGTCGGCTGCTGCGCCTCGTACGTCAGGATGTGATGACCAGGTTGATAGGCACTCGTCGCCGTCGTGTGACATCCGACAGCGCAGTGCAGAAGCGTAAAAGCGCCTGAATGCCCCCGGTTATCGGGGGGATGAGGGCGAGAGAAGCGTTTGATGACAGGACGTCGTCAATAACATCAAAAAAGCGCTGCAACACACAAAAGCGCGAAGGATATCGGCCTTGGGCCGTCGTGAGTCGCAAGGGGACCGCAACATGAATTATCGCAGTTACGCCGACCTGAGTTCGGATATCGCCAGACAGTTGTCGCGCCTGCAGGCCGGGAATTTCGATCTGATCGTCGGGATCCCGCGCAGTGGAATGGTGCCGGCCTACATGATCAGCGCCATGCTCAATCGGGCCTGCACGGATCTCGATACCTTCATCGCCAACGGCTCGCCCGGCAAGGGAATGACACGCAAGGTCCGGGGGGCGGCGCAGAGCGCCTGGGAAAACCAGCGTGTGCTGCTGGTCGACGACAGTTTCAACAGTGGGGCCTCGCTCAAGGCCTCCCTGGCGCGCATTCCGCAAGAATGCCCCTGTGACATCACCACCTGCGTCATCTATGCCAACCCGGCACCGGTGGTGGGGGTGGACATGTATCTGGTCGAGCTGGAGCACCCGCGTGCCTTCCAGTGGAATCTGTTTCATCACCCGGCGCTGGCCGATAGCTGCCTGGATATCGATGGCGTGCTGTGCCTTGACCCGACGCCTGAGCAGAACGATGACGGCCCGCGCTATCGCGACTTCCTGACCAACGCGGCACCTCTGCATATCCCGACCTACCGGGTGCACTCGCTGGTCACCAACCGGCTGGAAAAATATCGTCCCGAGACGACCGCCTGGCTGGCCCGTCACGGTGTCGAGTATGACCACCTGATCATGCTTGACCTGCCCAGCAAGGAAGAGCGTCTGCGCCAGAATCGCCATTCGAGTCACAAGGCGGATTACTACCGTGACTCCGGCTGTCGCCTGTTCATCGAAAGCGAGGTGGGGCAGGCCACCAACATCACGCGCATGACCGGCAGGCCTGTCTATTGCGTGGACGCCCACCAGATGATCACCCCCGAGTGGGCCTCGATGTCAGCGCAGAAGAAGGGCCAGGTGCTGGTGTGCACGTTCAAGCGCATGGCGCGCCGGGTCGTGACCTGGTTGCCGGCGCCGCTGGCCCGCCAGGCGCGCAGTGTCTATCAGCGCCTGGCCTGAACGCACCGAAGGAAGTGGGGCTGACGATGACCGCCATGCGCAGATGGCATGGCGATCATCGTGAATTGACTCGATCAAGCCTGGCTCAAGGCTAACACTGGCGAAGGAGTGGCAATGAAGACGCATCGGATGGCGCTTTTGGTCGTGGCACGGCAGATGACCCTCGAGACTCGCCAGATGCTGGCGTTGGCGGCGGGGCTGACGCGCCTGGGTCACGAGGTGGACCTCATCGTGCCCCAGGCCCATGAGGAGTTGATCGAAGGTCTGGCACATGGGGTGCGGCTGGTAGAGCTGGGCGTGCACACTGAGTTGACGGGCGTGCTGGCCCTGACGCGCTATCTGGCGCGTCATCGTCCGTGTGTCCTGTTGTCCAGTGGTCTGGAAGCCAACCTCAATGCGCTCAAGGCGCGCCGTCTGGATCGTTGGCGCGTGCCGGTGATTGCGCATCATGCCGTGACACCGGCCAGTGAACTGGTGGCGGCGGGCAGCAAGGCGCGGGGCCTGAGGCGCCGGATGGCGCTCAAGTATCCGCATGCGGCACTGGTGCTGGTCGAAAGCGATGAAGCCGGCTGCCAGGCACGCCACGAGGGCGGAATCGAGGCAGCGCGCGTCGTGACGTTGCCGTTGGCCCCTGATGAGGAGACGGGCGCGCTGAGCGAGCATCAATTGATGCAGTGCCTGTCGCTGATGCTGTCGGCAGCCGAGGTCGAGGGCGCGTCACCCTTCTCGTCCCAACGCTGGCAGGTCAGCAGTGGGGGAGCTGCGGCTGGCCTCGCGCAGTCCTCGTCAACGCTTGATACCTCTGGCGTGGTGAGTCGGCAGGCCACCAGCGCTGATACCGACGCGTCCGCGCCCCTCATGTCATCCGCCAGTCTGCAGGCCGAACTGGCCAACAGCGGCGCACGAGAATAAGTCTTTCCATGGAACACATTCTGCTCGACCTGCCCAACCTGCTCGTCTGTCTGGTACTGGTGATGGTGGGCTTTCTGCGTGGTTGGGTGACGCGCAATGTCGCGATCATCCTGAGTCTGAGCAGTGCGGTGCCGTACCTGTTGAACAATGTGCTGTTCGATGCCGAGTACATGCCGGACCAGTTCCGCTACTGGGAGCAGGTATTGGCCATGCGCAGCATGGACTGGGGAGCGATGGACCACTCCCTGACCGTCTCGGTCTCGTCGGGGTTTCTGGCGCTGTTGCCGTTGCCGCTGGCGGAAACCATCACCAGCCTGGGCTTCTTCAACAAGTTCCTCTATATCGGCGCGCTGATGGTGCTGATTCGCCGCGGCATCATCTCCCACGCGGTACTGCTGTTCGTGCTGTGCTACCCGAGCCTGGTGCTCTACAGCTCACTGAGCCTGCGCGATACCCTGGTCACTGGCTTCATGCTCGGCAGCTTCCTGCTGGCCATCGAACGCCGGCCGATGTGGGCACTGATCTTCCTGTTGCCGTTATGGATCATCAAGTTCCAGAACGCTCTGATCATGCTGATCTTCCTCGGCATCTATCTCCTCTACGACGTCAGCCGTCAGGGCCTGTCGACCAAGCGATTCTGCTGGTTGCTGGTCGGGCTGGCCGCCAGTGTGCTGGTCATCTATCCGCTGGCGGTGGACCAGATCAACTTCTTCCGCGCGGCCATGTATCTGGAGGATGGCGGCAAGATCGAGGATGTGGAGGTGATTCAGGGCTTCGGGGACTTCGTGGTGACGGGAATCCAGGGCGCGCTCTATTTCCTGATCAAGCCATTGCCCTGGGAAGCCGCCAATGCGCTGCAGTTGATCCAGTCGGGAGAGAACCTGCTGGTGGTCGCCTTCCTCGTCTGGCTGACCCTCAAATGCTGGCAGGTCCAGCGCGAGAAGACGCTCTTCTGGCTGCTGTATCTGATTGGCGCCTTCACCATCTATGGACTCGTCGTCTTCAACTACGGCACCGCGGTGCGCTATCGCTTCCCGTTCCTGGTCATCTATGTGGTGTGCATGGCGCATGACACAGGGCTGGTGCGGCTGTGGCAGCAGCAACGCCGGCCTGCGTTGCTGGACTGAGTTGCTGGACTGGGTTTCTGGACCGAATTGCTGGACCGAGTTGCCGGCCCGAGCCACGACGTCTTTCCTTTCGCGCTGGTGTCGCTTCTCGATCGTTTCTCTTGTCGATGGCTCTCCTTATTCAAGGTTTCTCTCCCGGATGCTTCCGGTCGCGCGGGCTCATGCTCGCGCATGTTCTTCTTCGCATGACACGCAAGGAATGCCCCATGCCAACACGTGATGCACAGCCCTCCACGGTGGTGCTGGTCTCCAACTCGTCGTTCTTTCTCTACAACTTCCATCGCGGCGTCATCGAAGGGCTGCGTGATTCGGGCTATCGCGTGGTGTGCCTTGCGCCCACCGATGCGCATAGCGCGTACCTGGTGGACGAGCTCAGGGTCGAGCATCGTGCGCTGGGCATGGAAGGCAAGGGCACCTCGCTGATCGGTGAGGGCAAGAGCCTGTTGGCGCTGCTGGGGACATTGCTGAAACTCAAGCCACGCTATGTTCTCAACTTCACCATCAAGGCCAATGTCTATTCGGGGCTGGCCTGTCGGCTGCTCAAGATCCCCTATACCAACAACGTCTCGGGGTTGGGCACCGCCTTCATACACGACAGCTGGCTGTTTCGTCGGGTACGGGCGCTGTATGGCTTCGCCAACCGTGGCGCGCGTTGCGTGTTCTTCGAGAACCGCGATGACCAACGTCTGTTCATGCGCCTCGGGCTGCAGAAGTCCACGCCGTCTGTCGTGCTGCCCGGCGCCGGTATCGACCCGCAACGCTTCGCCTTTGCGCCGCAACCGCAGACGCCACCGCTGACCTTCGTGATGGTCGCACGCCTGATCGGCGACAAGGGGGTGCGGGAATACGTGACGGCGGCCGAGCGTCTGCATGAGCGTTATCCGCAGGCACGCTTCTGGTTGATCGGCCCGTCGGGAATCAGCAATCGCACCGCGATCAGCGATGAGGAAATCGCTGCCTGGCGCGAGCGCGGCATATTGCATTACCTGGGCGAACAGCGGGATGTGCGCCCCTTCCTGGCCGAGGCCAATGTGCTGGTGCTGCCGTCGTACCGGGAAGGCATGCCGCGCACGGTACTGGAGGCGGCCTCGATGGGGCGTCCGGCGATCGTCAGTGATGTGCCGGGCTGTCGCAGCTCAGTCAAGCCTGGCGTCACTGGATGGCTGTGCGAAGCGGCCAATGTCGAGTCTCTTGAGCAGCAGATGCAGGGCTGTCTGGACATGCCGCATGCGGCATTGATGGAGGCGGGGCAGGCGGCACGCGTGCGTATCGAACGTGAATTTGATCAGCAGATCGTGGTGCGTGCCTATCTGGGCTGTCTGCAGCACACACTGGATATCGAGTTGCGTAAGTCAGTACTCGCTACCGCCTGAGGCGGGGCGCTAACATATTGACACCGTTGGATTTTCGTCAGGAAGATGAAGAAAATCGTTCTCGACAGTTGGGCAAATATCAGGAACTGCTGCTGGATTTAACGCGCATAATGGCCCCGCGAGTGAGAGTGACAGGCGCCTGCCTGGAGAGCTCAATCGGTCGGGACAGTGCTTCTTCTGGCAATGGCACACCGCGTGTCGCTGAACAGGCCGTCTCGCTGGAACGCGATCGATCGTTATCAAAGGGAAGGATGCCCGTGAACACCATCAACAGAGAGCAGAATGTCGTCATGAGTGGATATCGTTTCTGCGCCCAATGCGGGGGCGCCAGCGTACATCGCGTAAAACGCCATTGGTGGCAGCGACTGGCCGGCAAGGCGCCGCTCTATCACTGTGAAGACTGCGGCATCATCCATCGCGTCTCGACTGAAGCCATCACTGCCAGCCGGACGAGCCAGCAGGACGCTGAGTCGTCGCACCCGATGGCTGGCCGCTGATCCTGTCTTCAGGTGCCAGCATTGAGCTATCGAGCTATTGAGCTATTGAACTGAGCTTGGCGCGCCGGCATTGGATTTACCTCTTCATCACCCATGCCACGGCGCGCGTTGTACGCTCACCATGATTCAGGACAAGCGTGCTTCTCAGAAGGCGGGGGTGGGCAAGACGCGTTGAGCTGGCATCTCGCATGATGCCTGGCAGCGTTCGTTCAGCGCTCAGGCCGCTTGCCACTCTCGCTTTTCGAACTCACTTTTCGAACCCGCTTTCCGTACTAGCTCCCCGTGCCCGCTTACCGCGCACGCCCCTCTTGCCGTGTTGTCTTGCTGACGCGATGTCCTGCAGACGCGCTGTCCTGCTGGCGCTTTATCTTTCTAACGTGCTGTCTTTCTGACGTACCGTCTTTCCAAAAAATGCCTGAGGCATTGTTCTTCATGAAGCGGTCAAGACGTGGTGACCGCCGCTCGTCTTGCTGTCAGCCGTTTTGCGCAACCGTTCCTGCGCTAGCATTCTGCATTAGCGTTCTGCACTAGATCGCACCGCTTCATGTCATACCCCCTATCTCCCGCCATCGACCCTCGTCGGTGGCGGGTTTTTTCTGCGCCGCAGTTGAGCATTTCGATCAAGCAAGGCGATATCGCGCCTGCGGTCGGCTGCCTCGCGGCGAGCATTTCCCTGTGGAGCGCATGAGCCAATGAAGATTCTGTTTGTCGTCGGTAATCTTTCCAGCGACGGAGGCACGGAACGTGTCACATGCGAAATCGCCAGCGGACTGGCGCGCTCGGGTCATGAGGTGATGATCGCGAGTCTATTCGGGCCAGCGACCAGCTCGTTTTCCCTGGAGGACAGCATCACGACCTGTTGCCTGAATCTGAAGGAAGCCAGAGGCGGGGCAAGACGTTCGCTGGGCATCAGTTCGGCGCTGCTGACCAAGGTCCGTCATCAACAGGCCGATGTGGTGGTGCTGGTGGATTCGATCCTGTTCGCCTTCTGTGCGCCGTGGGCCCCGTTCCAGCGCGCTCGGATCATCTGCTGGGAGCATTTCAATCTCGCCACCGATCATGGTTCACGCCTGCGTTCGGTGGGGCGCTCGACCGCCGTGCGCCTGGCCGACGCCATCGTGGTGCTCACCGAGCGGGATGCCGAGGCCTGGCGAGCGCGCTATCGCATCCGCGACAAGGTCGGCGCGATCTGGAATCCGGTGCCGCACTTTCCCAAGCCCAGTGAAGAGGACGCAGCGTCGCGTACCGTGCTTGCCGTCGGGCGCCTGACGGAGCAGAAGGGCTTCGATGTGCTGCTGAACGCCTGGCACAAGGTCGTGTCGGTCCACCCTGACTGGCGGCTGCGCATCGTCGGCTGGGGCGAGGACGAAAATGACCTCAAGGCCCAGGCCTGGACACTGGGCCTGAGTGACAGCGTCGTCTTCGTGGGCCGCACCTCACAGGTGGAAAAGGAGTATCAACGCGCGGCGCTGTACGTGATGAGCTCACGCTGGGAGGGGCTGCCGATGACCCTGCTGGAAGCGCAATCCTTCGGCTTGCCGGTGGTCTCGACAGACTGTGAGACAGGGCCTGCCGAAATCCTGGCCGGCGGCAGCGGCGTGCTGGTGGATGTCGAGGACGATGAGGCTCTGGCGCGCGAGATCCGTGATCTGATCACGGATGAAGCCCGCCGCAGCGAGATGTCCCTGCTGGCACGCGACAATGCCGCGCGCTTCGATGCGGACACCCTGTGCGGCGAGTGGCAGCAGCTACTGGAGCGCCTGACCTCCGGTCGAGCCCGCATCGCGGATGCCTCGTGAATCCTCCCAGAGTGTCAAAATCGGGCCGGCGAGCAGGGCGTGATCCACTCTGGTGAGCCTTTGGCTAAACATTCGCTGACCAGGCGCCCAGTCACGCCTGCCAGTGTCACCCCGATATGCTGATGGCCAAAGGCATGGATCACGCGTGGCTCATTGGGTGACGGGCCGATCACCGGCACGGAATCGGGCAGGGTGGGACGAAAGCCCAGCCAGCGCCGGGCCACCGGGGCGTCAATGCCCAGCACCTTGCGCACCCGGCTTTCCAGATAGTCGAAACGGGCCGGGTTGGCCGGCCCCGCAAGCGAGCTCAGCTCCACGGTGCCGGCCACGCGCAGGCGAGCACCCTCGGCACTGTGCAGTGGCGTCATGTAGAAGGCGCTTTCCACCGGGCAGGTCGGGCGGTTGAGCGGTGATTGCTCGAGATCGAATTCGATGTGATAGCCACGCTCGGTATCCAGCGGAATCCGGTCTCCGATCTGGCGCGCCAGCTGTGCCGACCAGGCCCCGGCTGCCAGCACCACTCTGTCTGCCTTGAGTCGCCGGCCATCGGCGTACTCCAGCAGCATGCCGGAGGCCTGTCGACTCAGGCGGGTGACCTCGGCGCTGACGATCCGGCCCTCTTCGCGTAGCGGGGTGGCCAGGGTGTCGATGAACACCTGCGGGTCATCGAGGTGACAGGAGGAGGGGAACAGCACGCCACCCGCGGTGTGGCCCTCCATGGCCGGTTCCAGCGCGATCAGCTCGTCCGCCGTCAGCACCTGCTGGTGGATGCCGAGCTGGTCGCGCAGTCGGATATCGCCCTGTGCGGCCTGCAGGTTCTCGGCCTTGCCGTAGGCATACAGACAGCCCTTGCGCTGAATCATCGCGGCGGCGGCGGGGGCATCGTCCAGCAGCGGCTGGTAGTCCGTGTAGGTATGGCTGAGCAGCTGGGCCAGTATCTCGCTGTTGGCGCGAAAGCGAGTGGCGTTGCACTGGCCCATGAAGCGCATCAACCAGGGCGAGAGCCTGGGCAGGCATTTCCAGTCGATGACGAAAGGCGAGTCAGGTGACAGCAGCAGCGACGGCATGCTGCGCCAGATTTCCGGACGGGCGATGGGCAGGCAGCCGTAATCCGCCAGGGTACTGGCATTGCCGAAGGAGGTGCCGCTGGCGATGCCTTCACGTTCGATCATCGTCACCTCGTGGCCGCTGCGCCGCAGCCACAGGGCGCAGGCGACACCCACGGCGCCCGCACCTATCACCGCCACTTCCGTGTGTTCGCTATCACTCATTGATCGCTCACCTTGTGGTCATCTTGTTGTTATCGAGGTGTTGTCATCCTGGCGTCGATATCGAAGCGTCGTCATCGAGGTATTCGCGCCGCAATGACGCACGCCCCGGGGGTGGCCGGGGCGCAGCAGAGGGCCTTTCGAGCATGCCTCGCGCGCGACAGCTCGGCAAGCGCGCTGTCACCGGGCGTGCCGTACTCAAGCGTTCCGGGCGTGGCGCAATCCAGGCCCTTCAAGACACGCGTTTCAAGATCGGCTCGGCTCCTCGAAGGGCAGCGGGATGTCATCACCACGCCGGACGGCAAAGACATTCAGCGTCATCGCCACCAGGGCGTAATAACCCAGCACCCCGACCAGCTCCACCACCACGGTTTCGCCGAACATCGCGACGGCCTCGCCGTACAGGGCATCATCGACGCGCCGCTCGGCGTAGAGGGCGCGGGTGATGCGATAGACCAACCGCTCATCGTCTTGTTCAAACGCGGGTTCACGCTCCTCGCGCAGCGCCGTGATGATCTCGGGCGCGAGGCCGGCCTGCTCGGCAATCGGCGCGTGAATCTGCCATTCAGCCTGGGATTTCCACCACACCGCCGTGGTGAGAATCGCCAGCTCGCTGAGGCGCAGCTCAAGGCCGGTGGCGTAGCGGCAGAAGGCGCCGAGGCGCTGGGCATGATTGGCAAGCTCGGGGCTGTGGATCCAGGCCAGGAAGGGGCCGTCCAGATTGCCGCGCGGGCCGCTGAGAATCTCGGCCAGCACCTCGCGCTGAGCCGCGCTCATGCTGGCGTCATCCAGTTCGGTCAGGCGCGATGTGATCGCCATGAAAGTCACTCCATTCAAATCCATTCAAAGATCGTTAGGTAGGCAATGCGCCTTCAGCTGAGCCGTCACAGGCTGGCCAGCGTGGTGTCGATGGCACGCCCCAGCTTGGCGGTGATCTCGTCCAGATGCGACTCCTGCAGAATGAACGGCGGTGCCAGCAGGATGTGATCGCCCTGGCGACCATCGAGGGTGCCGCCCATCGGATAGCACATCAGGCCTTCGGCCATGGCGGCCTTCTTGAGTCGCGCATGCAGCTTGAGGGAGGCGTCGAAGGGCTTTTGGGAATCGCGATCCGCCACCAGCTCCAGCCCCTGGAAGAGGCCGCGACCGCGGATGTCGCCGACATGGGCGTGATGCGCGAAGCGCTCGTTCAGGCGCGCCTTGAGCCCCTCGCCGAGGACATTGACGCGAGTGAGCAGGTCGCGGGCTTCGATGGTCTGCTGGACTGCCAGCGCTGCGGCACAGGCGGTGGCGTGGCCGATATAGGTGTGGCCGTGCTGGAAGAAGCCGGAGCCATTGGCGATGGCATCACGGATGCGCTGGCTGACCAGGGTTGCGCCGATCGGCTGGTAGCCGGCTCCCAGGCCCTTGGCGATGGTGATCAGGTCCGCCGTGACACCTTCCTGCTCGGCGGCGAACAGACTGCCGGTGCGCCCCATGCCGCACATCACCTCGTCAAGAATCAGCAGCACGCCGTAGCGATCACAGACCTCGCGGATGCGTCTGAAGTAGCCTGGTACCGCGGTGACGGCGCCCAGGGTGGCACCGACCACCGGCTCGGCCACGAAGGCCATCACGTTCTCGGCGCCCAGACGCAGGATTTCCGCCTCAAGTTCCGCGGCAAGACGAATGCCCATCGCCTCGGGCGTCTCGTCAGGCTGCTGGTCCCGATAGGCGTAGCAGGGGCTGACGTGGCTGACGTTGATCAGCAGCGGCTCGAATTGCTGACGCCGCCAGGCATTGCCGCCGGTGGCCAGCGCGCCCAGCGTATTGCCGTGATAGCTCTGGCGCCGCGCGATCAGATGCTTGCGCTGGGGCTGGCCGATCTCGACGAAATACTGACGGGCCAGCTTGAGTGCCGCCTCGACCGCTTCCGAGCCGCCGGAGACGAAGTAGACGGCGTCGAGTCCAGCAGGGGCGCGTTCGATGAGAAAGTCGGCCAGCTGCTCCATCGGGTCGCTGGTGAAAAACGAGGTGTGCGCGTAGGCCAGTTGGCTGACCTGATCCTTGATGGCCTGCGCCACGGCCTCGTCGCTGTGCCCCAGGCATGACACGGCTGCGCCACCGCTGGCATCCAGATAACGGCGTCCCTCGCGATCGACGATGTAGGGGCCATCGCCCTTCACGGCGGTGGGATACTCCTGATTCAGGTTGCGATGCAGTACGTGGCTCATGCGGGCTCCGTGGCGGCAGGGGGGTGAACACTGAATGCAAATATGGAATGCATTTATGGTTTGTGCAATAAATAATTGCATATGGTCGCTTGTGCCTTCGGACTCGACCGGCCAGAGATGCTACCGTTGCCGCCATCTGTCCTGTCCCTTGCCAAGGAGGTATTCCATGCCCCCATCCTCCCGAGCCCCCGGGCCCGCATCCCCTGACTCGCCGCCGGAGACCCTGGAGGGGTTGAAGCAGTTGCTGGCGGCGATCGATCGTCGTGAGGTGGAGATTCGTCTCGGCGCGAGTTCCCGGCGCGTGCTGGCGGTGTTGATCGAGTCCCCGCAACGCACGGCGGTGTCTTCCATCAGCCAGCTGGCGGAGCTGACCGGCGTCAACGCCTCGACCTTCTCGCGTCTGGCCCAGCGGCTGGGCTACGAGGGCTTCAGCAGGTTTCAGGATGTCTTTCGCCAGGCGGTGACGGATGGCGAGCATTTCTACAGCCAGCAGGCCTCGCAGCTGCTGGCGCGAGACGCCGATAGCAGCGCCATGGCCCAGCTAGCGCGGCTGGGGCGTCAGGAGAGCGCCAACATCCTCAGCATGCTGGAGAGGGTGGACGCCGCGGCCTTCGAGGCCGCGACCACCTTGCTGGCCGAGGCGCCGCGCGTGCGCCTGCACGGCATGCGTCAGTTCAATTCCCTGGCGCTGTTCATGGCCTATGGGCTGGGCATGCTGCGCCCTGACGTGGCGCCGCTGGATGCCAGTCGTCAGGGCGTGGCCGATGCACTGGCCCAGCTCTCGGCCGGTGACGTGCTGGTGGTGGCCAGTTGCTTCCCCTATACCCCAAGCGTGGTGGCCTGCGCCGAGGTGGCGGTCAAGCGTGGTGTCGAGGTGATCGCGCTGACCGATTCGGCCAGCTCTCCGCTGGAGCCGCTGGCGCGCTACAGCTTCCATGTGCCCAATCACAGCCTCTTCTACAGCAACAGCATGAGCGCCTTCATGTTTCTCGCCGAAGGACTGCTCAGCGAGGTGGCCAGCAAGCTGGGCGATGCCGGGGTGGCTTCGCTCAAGCAGCGCGAGGCGATCATCACGGAGCTGGGGGGCGCACGCGGCTGATGTACGCGATGCACTGCACCGAGCGTGAACGCGGTCATGCACCACGGTGGTGCGGGCGCAGACCTGCGCAATGCGGCTTCAAGGCGCATGCAGGACCAAAGAGGCATGGAGGGAGATTGGCGTGATTCCTGCAAAACGACTGATATGAAATGACATCCGTCAGGGCAAGGAATTTCCCATGAGCCGCGAGTACCGTTACACCCTGGGCAGTCAGGTCCATCGTTTTGCCAATCTGGCCGAGCTGATGGCCAAGGCGACGCCCGCCCGCTCCGGAGATCGTCTTGCTGGCGTGATCGCGGAAACCGCCGAGGAGCGAGTCGTCGCTCAGCTGTGTCTGGCGGAGTTGCCCCTCAAGACCTTCCTCGAAGACGTGCTGATTCCCTACGAACAGGACGACATCACCCGCCTGATCATCGATGAGCATGATCCGGTGGCGTTCCTGCCGATCGCCCATCTCACCGTCGGCGACTTCCGCAACTGGCTGCTGAGTGACCTCGCGACCCCCGCGCTGCTGGCGCAGGTGCGCGCCGGCATCACCCCCGAAATGGCCGCCGCGGTCAGCAAGCTGATGCGCAATCAGGACCTGATTCTGGTCGCGAAGAAGTGCGAGGTGGTCACCGCCTTTCGCAATACCATCGGCAAGAGTGGCCATCTCTCGACCCGCCTGCAGCCCAACCATCCCACCGATGACGTCACCGGCATCGCGGCCAGCATTCTCGATGGCCTGCTCTACGGCAACGGCGACGCCGTGATCGGCATCAACCCGGCCACCGACAACGTGGCGCAGAGTATCAAGCTGATGCGTCTGATGGATGAGGTGATCCAGAAGTACGCGATCCCCACCCAGTCCTGCGTGCTGACCCACGTCACCAATACCCTCGAGTGCATCGAGCAGGGTGCCCCGGTGGATCTTGTCTTCCAGTCCATCGGCGGCACCCAGGCCACCAACGAGAGCTTCGGTGTCGAGCTTTCCGTGCTGGCGGAGGCGCAGCAGGCTGCGCTGTCGCTCAAGCGCGGCACGGTGGGCGACAACGTGATGTATTTCGAGACTGGCCAGGGCAGTGCGCTGTCCGCCGATGCCCATCACGGCCTGGACCAGCAGACCTGCGAGGCGCGCGCCTATGCGGTGGCGCGCAAGTACTCGCCGCTATTGGTGAATACCGTGGTCGGCTTCATCGGCCCCGAGTATCTGTTCAATGGCAAGGAGATCATCCGTGCCGGCCTCGAGGACCACTTCTGCGGCAAGCTTCTGGGCCTGCCGATGGGCTGCGACATCTGCTACACCAATCATGCCGATGCCGATCAGAACGACATGGATACCCTGCTGACGCTGCTCGGGGTGGCGGGCTGCAACTTCATCATGGGCATCCCCGGCTCGGATGACATCATGCTCAATTATCAGACCACCTCCTTCCACGATGCTCTCTATGCACGGCGGGTGCTGGGTCTGGGCCCGGCGCCCGAATTCGCCGCCTGGCTCGAGGAGATGCAGATCTTCACCGATGTCGCCACCCAGGCACTGCCGAGCGAGATGCCCGACCGCTTCGCCAATTCACTGCGTCAGGTGACAGGAGGTGACGCATGAACCCTGACAAGCCCTCTGCTGACGCGGTCTCGCGCAGCCTCGAACCCGGTGCCATCGTCACGCCCAACCCCTGGCAGCGGCTTGGCCAGTTCACGGATGCGCGCATCGGCCTTGGCCGTGCCGGCATCAGCCTGCCGACCAATCGTTCGCTGGAATTTCAGCTGGCGCACGCCCGCGCCCAGGACGCCGTCCACCTGCCGCTGGAGATTCCTCGACTGATCGAGGACCTCAATCAGCTCACAGCGCTCGAGAATGCTCCGCAGATCCAGCGACTGCACAGTCGCGCCGTGGATCGCACCACCTATCTGCAGCGCCCCGATTACGGGCGGCGTCTCGATGAGGATTCGCGTCAGCAGCTGTCCGCCCTTGACGCCCAGCCTGCCGATCGTGGTCGTCGATGGGCTCTCGTCTCTGGCGGTGCAGAACAATGCCGCGCCCTTCATCGCCGCATTGCTGGAGGCGCTGGCAGAAGACGGGCCGGATGCCTGGTCATTGGCACCGATCAGCGTGGTGGAGCAGGGGCGGGTCGCGATCGGCGATGAAGTCGGTGAGCTGCTCAATGCCCGTGCAGTGCTGGTGATGGTCGGCGAGCGTCCCGGCCTCAGCTCTCCGGACAGCCTCGGGCTCTATCTGACCTGGCAGCCGCGCGTCGGCCTGAGCGATGCCAGCCGCAACTGCATCTCCAACGTGCGCCCGGCAGGGCTCGACTTCGCCATGGCCGCCCAGCGTCTGCATTACCTGCTGCGTGAGGCACGCAAGCTCGGCCTCACCGGCGTGGGCCTCAAGGACAGAAGCGGCGAGACGGCGCTGGAAGGTAGCTCCGGTATCCAGAACTTTCTGCTGTCCTGATGGGACGGCAGCGCAGCAGCGGGAATCTCCCGATCCAACAATGACAAATGCTTGACGGAAACAAGGCGGCACCATGACTCGCGACACGAATCACGACACGAATGAGCAGGACTATCTGGCCAGGCGCCAATTGAAGAAAGGGACGGCAGGCTGGGTCCTGCTGGCGGGCCTCGGGGTCTCCTACGTGATTTCCGGCGATTTCGCCGGCTGGAATTTCGGCATCGGCGAGGCGGGCTGGGGCGGCTTCGCGATCGCCGCGCTCTTGATGGGCATCATGTATCTGGCACTCGTGCTGTCGCTGGCGGAAATGTCAGCGGCCATTCCGGCTGCCGGCGGCGGTTACAGCTTCGCCCGCCAGGCGATGGGGCCGGCAGGCGGCTACCTCACCGGCCTTGCCGTGCTGATCGAATATGCGCTGGCCCCCGCGGCCATCGTCATCTTCATCGGCAGCGCGGTGGAATCGTTGCTGGGCATCAATGGCCCGATCATCTACGCCATCTTCTATCTGGTGTTCATCGGCATTCACCTGGCGGGAGTCGGCGAGGCACTCAAGGTGATGATGGTGATCAGCGGCCTGGCCGTGTTCGCGATCATCGCCACCGCCGTCGCGCTGATCGGTGACTTCGACAGTAGTCGCCTGTTCGATATCGCTCCGACCGATGCCTGGGGGGCCAGCGACTTCATGCCCAATGGCTGGTATGGCATCTGGGCGGCGCTGCCCTTCGGCATGTGGCTGTTTCTGGCCGTGGAAGGGGTGCCGCTGGCGGCGGAGGAATCACGCAACCCGGCCCGTGATGTCCCGCGCGGCATCATCGGCGCCATGCTGTTTCTGATGTTCACCGCCGTGCTGGTCGTCTTCCTGCTGGCCGGCGCTGCGGGTGCCGAGGCGATCGGCAGCAGCGCCGTGCCGCTGGTGGATGCCCTCAAGGCCACCGGTAGCGATGGGCTGGCGACACTGGTCAATGTGCTGGCCCTGGCGGGGCTGGTGGCATCGTTCTTCTCGATCATCTATGGCTACAGCCGTCTGGTCTTCGCGCTGTCGCGGGCCGGGTATCTGCCCAAGACGCTGTCGCTGACCAGCAAGCGCAAGGCGCCGACCTGGGCGCTGGTGGTGCCGGGCATCTTCGGGTTCCTGGTCTCGCTGACCGGCGAGGGCGATCTGATTCTGGGCATGGCGGTGGTGGGGGCGACAGTCTCCTACGCGCTGATGGCGGCCAGCCATATCCTGCTGCGCCTGCGTCAGCCGGCGCTGGCACGCCCCTATCGCACGCCGGGCGGCATCGTGACGTCCGCCATCGCGCTGGTGCTCTCGCTGATCGCGCTGACCGGGGTCTATGCCTTCGATCCGCGTGCCTTCAATTACACCCTGGTGCTGTTCGTGGTGGGCATCGCCTACTACGCCATCTTCAGCCGTCATCGGCTGGTGGCGAAGACCGCCGAGGAGGAGTTCGCGCTGGTGGCGAATGCCGAGAGTGACCTGGCGACCAGCTGATCCGCTCAAGCAGCTCAAATAGCAAAGACGACAACGCCCGCCATGGCTGACCATGGCGGGCGTTGTCGTGACTGACGGGCTTGGATCCGATCCGAGCAATTCAGTTCAGCTCATCTTTGATCAGAAAGGATACTGCGCCAGGAATTGCTGGGCGGCCGCGGCGGGGTCTTCGGCACTGCACAGCGCCGAGACGACGGCGAGGCCGTCGGTGCCACTGGTCATGACTTCGACGGCATTGGCCAGCGAGATGCCGCCGATGGCGACCGTCGGCAGCGGGCTTGAGCGCACGAGCTGCGTGAGCCCCTCGATGCCCAGCGGCGCGGCATGATCCGGCTTGGTCGGGGTGGCATGCACCGGGCCGAGGCCGAGGTAGTCGATGCGCTCGACATCGACGGCCTTGAGCTGCTCAAGCGTCTGGACCGACAGGCCGATCAAGGCGTCCTCGCCGAGACGGCGGCGCGCCTCGACGGGGTCGCCATCGCTCTGACCGATGTGCAGGCCATCGGCGCCACTGGCCAGCGCGACCTCGATGCGGTCATTGATGATCAGCGGCACCTCGTACTCGTCCAGCAGCGCCTTGAGGCGGATGGCCTGGGCGATCATCTCCTCGTCGCTGGCATGCTTGTCGCGCAGCTGCACGACACTGACGCCGCCGCGCACGGCGGCCATCACGGTGGCTTCCAGGCCGCGCTCTGCGCACAGAGCGGGGTCGGTGACCAGGTAAAGGGATAGATCAAGTGACATCGGTCAGCTCCAGACGAGAGGCTAGCGGGGTGGAATCGGCGTCGAGAGTATACAGGGCATCCATGAAGCGTGGCACGAAGCTGCCCGGGCCTTGCGCCGACTGGCCCGCCATCTCACCTGCCTCGGCGTAGCAGGCCAGCGCGGCGGCGGTGGCGTGCAGAGTGTCGTCATGCCCGGCGAGGGAGGCGGCGAGGAAGGCGGCGACCACACTGCTCAGCGCGCAGCCCATGGCAGTGACGTGGCCCATCAGCGCATGACCACCCTGAACCGTGATTTGCCGCTGGCCATCGGTGACGACATCGACACGGCCGGTCATCGCCACCACGCAGTTCTGCGCGCGTGCCAGCGCGACGGCGGCCCGATTGGCGCGCTCCAGCGCATCCTCACCGTCATCGCCGCTGTCCACGCCGCGACCCTGATTCATCTCACCGGCCAGTGCCAGCACTTCGGAGGCATTGGCACGAATCACGCTGGGGCGATATTCCAGCAGAGCGCGGCACGCATACTGGCGCAGGCTGGAGGCGCCGATGCCGACGGGGTCCAGCACCCAGGGTTTGCCATCGCGGTGGGCGCACATCGCGGCCAGCTGCATGGCCTCGATCCAGCTGGGTGACAGGGTGCCGATATTGATCGACAGCGCCGCACTGATGGCGGAGATCTCCTGGATTTCCTGCTGCGCATGCGCCATCAGTGGCGAGGCACCGATGGCCAGCAGGGTATTGGCGGCCGGCGTCATCGCGACGTGATTGGTGATGTTGTGCACCAGCGGCGTGGTCTGGCGCAGCTGATTCAGCAGGCTGCCGGGAGAAAGGGATGACGATGGGGTCATGGGATCTCGTGACTGGAGAAAGGAAGCATCAGCGCTCGAGAGTAAAAGCTGGCGCTGAAAGGTCAAGTGGCAAGGTCCGGCGCTGACGGTGGCGTGACGCGCTAGCTCTCTGTCATCTATCAAGAGTCGCGCAAAGGATAATAAATAATATCGTGGTTCTATAAACCTTGACGACAAGTCCATAAGATACAGTCTCTTACGGTCTTTTGTGTACGAGTCATCAGTCAAGGGTCACGCAGTGATACGGACAGGTCAGCGCAGTAGCGTCAGCAATTCGAGCAGCAGTCACCTGGATATCGCTAGCCACAGTAATGGCGGCAGCAGTACGAGCAACAACAGCAAGCCCGCGCGCGGCCGGCAGCCGTCTGGCGGTTCTCGGCTTGAGCGCATCGCCAGAAGCGTGGTGATGGCGCTGACAGTGCCCGTGCTGTTGGGCGCTGCGGCCAGCAGTCAGGCGGATGCGGTGATCGCCAGCTGGAATCTCAAGCATGCCGGCTGGAACAACGGCAAGCATCTCGAGCAGGTCGCGGCGGTGGCAAGCCATATGGACCTGATCGGCCTGCAGGAGGTGATGAAGGAGGAGGTCGTCAGCGAGCTCGAGCAGCAGCTTGAGGCGCTGACCGGCGATGAGTGGGACAGCCTGGTCAGCCATGCGGTAGGGCGCAGCACCTATACCGAACGTTACGCCTATCTGTATCGCGACAAGACGATCGCCTATCAGGGCGGGGCTACCGTCTATCTCGATCCCGAGGATGTGTTCTCGCGTGAGCCGCTGCTGGCCACCTTCGTCGACAAGGACAGCGGGCGGGCCTTCAGCGCCGCCAACGTGCATATCGTCTATGGCGACAGCAAGGCGGATCGCGCGCCGGAAATCCGTGCGCTGGCGGATATCTACGACCTGATGAAGGAAATCTCGCCCGGCACCCCGGCGATCATCATGGGCGACTTCAACATGGCGCCGGATGAGCCTGCCTGGGGAGACCTGCGGACCCTCGGCCTGCGCCCGCTGATCACCGAGGGGGCGACGACGCTCTCCAAGACCGATGGCCGCTATGCCTCGCTCTACGACAACATCTGGTATGTGCCGAGCGAATGGCCCAGCGCCAGCGGCGATGTGTTCCGCTTCCCGGACTATCTGGGCATCAGTCATGAGGCGGCGCGTGCCGATGTCTCCGATCACGCCCCGATCTATCTGTCGGTGACCGGCGAGACACTGGCGTTGCTGCCGCTGGACGGCGGCCAGCCGCAGGCGGCGGGCACAGAGGTGGCCAGTCGTGTATCCAACGCCTCCAGTTCGGCGAGTCAGACCTGTATCGACCTCAATACCGCCAACGCTGATCAGCTGGATCGCCTGCCCAATATCGGGCCGGCACGCGCGGCCGATATCATCCGTCAGCGTCCATGGAGTTCCAGTGGTCAACTGACCCGTATCAGCGGCATCGGCAAGGGCACGCTCAGCGAGATCGTCGCCAGTGGCATGCTGTGCAGCTGAGCTGTGTTTAGAGCGGGTCTGAGCCTGAAGAGACCGGTATCGGTCTCACTCGAAAATGACGAAGCCAGCCATCACGGGGATAGCGTGATAGCTGGCTTCGTTGCCTTGAGGCGGGCAGGCCGTCTTCCTGGTGCCGTCTGAGGTCAGCTCAGATACTTCTCGAACCAGGCAAGGGTTCTGTCCCAGGCGAGCTTGGCGGCCTGTTCGTCATAGCGCGGGGTGGAGTCGTTGTGGAAGCCGTGGTGGGTGTCCGGGTAGATGTAGGCCTCATAGACCTTGTCGTGCTCCTTCAGCGCGGCTTCATAGGCGGGCCAGCCGGCATTGACGCGCTCATCGTGCTCCGCATAGTGCAGCAACAGCGGGGCCTTGATGGCGGCGACTTCCTCGGCGCGCGGCTGGCGGCCATAGAAGGGCACGGCACAGGGAAGCTCCGGATAGGCCACGGCGGCGGCATTGGAGACGCCCCCGCCATAGCAGAAGCCGGTGATGCCGATCTTGCCGGTGGTGCGGTCCTCGCTCATCAGGTAATCGATGGCGGCGAAGAAGTCGTTCATCAGCTTTTCAGGGTCTACCTGTGCCTGCAGCTCCTTGCCCCTGGGGTCATTGCCCGGATAGCCGCCCACCGAGCTCAGCCCATCCGGGGCCAGCGCGATATAGCCGGCCTTGGCCACGCGGCGCGCCACGTCCTCGATATAGGGGTTGAGGCCACGATTCTCATGCACCACCACCACGCCCGGCAGCGGGCCGCTGGCCTTGGCGGGCTTCACCAGATAGGCGCGCACCTCGCCGTGGCCCTCGGGGGACGGGTAGGTGATGTATTCGGCGACGATATCGGGGTCGGTGAACTCGACCTGGGAGGCCAGCGCGTAGTCGGGGCTCAAGCTTGCCAGAATCGAGGTGGCCGTCATGCCCGCAACGGCAAAGGCCGCCGCGCGATCCAGAAACTGGCGGCGAGTGATGTTGCCATGCACATATCCGTCGTACAGCTCCAGCAACTCGGGAGCAAAATCACTTTGCAGTGAGGCGGGCCATGTCAGACTCCTGAGCAAGAGAAGGGGCGAGCGAGTCTTGAACATAGCAACCCGCCATGACGCTACCAAGTTTTTGCCGGCCTGTTCACCGAGTCTGTCATTTTCCGGGCCTGACATTTTCTGAGTCAGGTATTTGCCGAAGCGTGCGTGAGCAGGGCGGGTGTGGGAACCACTGGTGTAGGAAGGACTGGCGGCGCCGCATGGCTGGGTTGAATGGGCGTGAGCCGAGTCGCGTATATCGCCAGCCGCGGCCGTGCGCATTGTGACTGCAGGCGTCAATCATTATCATCTGCGCATGATTCATGCTGATAGCCGAGCTGCCTGGCGGCTCCGGTGGGCCCTGATGCATGGAAGTTCACTTCCTCCTCCTAGTGGCAGACCTTGCTGGTGATTGAAAAAAGTCCGATGTCTCCCCCCGCGCACGCTCAGGCCTCAGCGCCTGAGTCGTCGCCTACGCTCGCCCAGCAATACCGGCGCTTCGCCTGGAAACGTGTGGTGATTCTCGCCGCGCTTGGCCTGGCACTGCTGTTGGCCATCCTTGGCGACATCATGACCGGCCCTGCCGATCTCGCGCTGTCTGATCTGCTGGGCGAACTCATCAATCCCGGTTCGCACGGGCCGATCAATGAAGCCATCGTCTGGCAGATTCGTCTGCCGACGGCGGTGATGGCGGCGCTGGTCGGTGCCGCTCTGGGGCTTGCGGGCGCCGAGATGCAGACCGTGCTCAACAACGCCCTGGCCAGCCCCTTCACGCTGGGCGTGGGCGCCGCGGCGACGCTTGGCGCCTCGCTGGTCATCATCCTGGATGTCGCCTTGCCGGGACTGCCGCCCAGCTACACCATCGCGCTGATGGCCTTCGTGTTCGCGGCGCTGTCGATTCTGGCCATCGATGCCGTGGCCTCGCTGTATGGCGCCAGTCGCGAAGTCATCGTGCTGTTCGGCATCGCGCTGGTCTTCGTGCTCAACGCCGTCAATGCGCTGGTGCAGTTCGTGGCCAGTCCCGATGCGCTGCAACAGCTGGTGTTCTGGACCATGGGCAGCCTGTCGGAAGCCTCGTGGGAGCGAGTCGCGATCATCGCCAGTGTGCTGGTCGTCTGCCTGCCCTTCGCCATGCGGCGTGCCTGGGCGCTGACAGCGCTGCGTGCCGGGGAAGACCATGCGCGCAGCTTCGGCGTGCCGGTCACCCGTCTGCGCCGCACGGCGCTGTTGCGCGTCAGCCTGCTGGCGGCAGTGGCGGTGGCCTTTGTCGGCACCATCGGCTTCATCGGCCTGGTCGGGCCGCACATGGCGCGTCTGGCGCTGGGGGAAGACCATCGCTTCTATCTGCCCGGCAGTGCGCTGGCGGGGGCGCTGGTGCTGTCCCTGGCCGCGACGGCCAGTGAGTCGCTGGTGCCCGGACTGGTGCTGCCGGTGGGGATCGTGACCTCGTTGATCGGCATCCCCTGTTTCCTCGGCTTGCTGCTCGGTCAGCGCAGGGGGCAGGGATGAGCCATCACGTCTTTGATTCGCAAGCATCCTTGAAGATCTCGCAGCTGACCACCGGCTATCAGCGGCGCATGATCTTCGATCAACTCGACCTGCCACCGCTGCCGGCGGGCTCATTGGTCGGTGTGCTCGGGCCGAATGCGGTCGGCAAGTCGACCTTCCTCAAGGCGATTGCCGGCATGCGCCCGGCCAAGGGCGACATCCACCTCGGCGAGCTTGCGCTGTCGTCGCTGCACGGGGCAAACCGCATGCGTCATGTCGGCTACCTGCCGCAGACGCTGCCGCAGCCAACCAGTCTGGTCGTCTATGAAGCCGTGGCCAGCGCCTGTCGTGCGGCGCGTGCCGAACTGAGCCGCGAGGCCACGGATTCGCTGGTCGAGCAGGTCTTCGCACGCCTGTCGCTGCATTCGCTGACCTTCCGGCGCATGGACACGCTCTCCGGTGGCCAGCGTCAGATGGTCGGTCTCGCCCAGGCGCTGGTGCGCCAGCCGCAACTGCTGCTGCTGGATGAGCCGACCAGTGCGCTGGACCTGCGCTGGCAGCTGGCCTTGATCGAAGGCGTGCGCGGTGTGGTGCAGGAGCAGCAGGCCATCTGCCTGATCGCGCTGCATGACATCAATCTGGCGCTGCGTTTCTGTGATCAGATCATCCTGTTCGCGCCCTCCGGCCTGTTGGCCACCGGGGCCCCGCGGGAGGTGATCACTGCCGAGCATCTGCGTGAGGCCTACGGTATCGAGGCACGGATCGAGAGCTGCTCGCTGGGCCATCCGGTGGTGCTCACCGACCGCGTCGCCGACTCGGCTCACGCCGATATCGGCCATATCACGCGCGATGTCGGAGCCAGACGATGATGGCGGTGCGCAAGACTGAGCTCAGAAGCGAGTCCAGAAGACTGGCAGGCGCCTGCCTGCTGGCACTCGCCAGTGTCTTCGCAGGCGCTTTCTCGAGCGCGCCGGGCAATCTTGCCCATGCCGCCGAGCCGGTCGCCAAGGTGCAGACCCGGGCCAGCTTTCCGCGTCAGGTCACGGATCTCGCCGGGCGCGAGGTGACGCTTGCGGCCTCACCGCAGCGCATCTTCCTGGCCCAGCCGCGCCAGCTGTATGCGCTGCTGACGCTATTGGATGCGCCGCTTGAGCGTATCGTCGGCTGGGCCTACCCCTTGGCGGTGTTTGACCCGGCGATGACCGAGCGTCTTGAAGCGCGCTGGCCGCAACTTGCCACGCTGCCAGCGCTGAGTCGCGCCTCGACGCCGAGCCTCGAGGGCGAGGCCCTGCTGGCGCTGACGCCGGACCTGGTGCTGTTCGATCTCTCCCAGCGCTCACGTATCGAAGGCTCGCCGCTGGCGGCGCTGCTGGACGAGGTCGGCACTCCCTATCTGTATGTCGAGTTCAATCATCATCCGCTGCAGGATGCTCCGGTCAGCGTGCGCCTGCTGGGTGAGGTGCTCGGTGTCGAGGCGCGTGCCCGCGAGGTGGATGACACCATCGCGGCGCATCTGGCGCTGATTGACGAACGTCTGGCGACGATAGCCGAACGGCCGCGTGTGCTGATCAACATCGCACCGGGCGTGAAGGTGGATTGCTGTCGTACCAATCTGCACAACGGCGTGGCGGACCTGGTCACGAGGGCCGGTGGGCGCAATCTGGCCGCTGAACTGGCGCCGGTCAGCGGTGCCACCCTCAGCAAGGAGTGGGTGCTGGCACACCCGCCCGAGGCGATTCTCAATACCGGCGGCCAGTGGGCCAAGGGCGATGGCCTGCGTGCCGGCATCGGCATCTCGGGGGGGGATATCCAGCACGATCTGGCGCGCATGGTGCAGACACTGCCCGGCTGGCAGTCGCTGGATGCCGTCAAGCAGGGCCGGGTGATGGCGCTGTGGCATGGCTTCCACCAGGGGCCCTATGCCATCGTCGCGCTGGAGGCCATCGCGCGCTGGTTGCACCCTGAGACCTTTGCCGACCTCGACCCCATGGCCACCTTTGCCTACCTGATGAATGACCCGACGCTGTCGCGCGGCAGCGGCCACTTCTGGGGCCAGCTGGCGCTCGAGGCGCCTGACACGACCCGATGAGTTGATCGGGGCTGGTGCTCGGGGACGGAAGTCTTATTTTCTACTTGAGGCTTTCCTGAAACGATGGGGCGACGTTGTCATCGCCTGATGAAGATATCGGGCCAGCGACGGGAGGCCGCATGTCAGAGCAGGATGACCGCAAGCCCACAGCGACGGTCAGCCCGGTGCGCAGTGCGCAGCTGGTGGCGATCGTCCTGGCGCTGATCGAGCTGTTCCAGGGAGATTGGCAGGGCGCCCTGCTGCTGGGCGGGTTAGGTTGGGTGATCGGGCTTTTCAAGCATCCGCGCTGATAGGCGGCGCGAATGGTACGTCTTTTCCGTGACAGGAAATCAGGGGGTAATGTGGCCAAGACACGCATGGTGACCCAGTTCGGCATGGGCACCTCCATTCGCAGCCAGAACTACACCGAGGCGGCGGCACGTGGCATCCGCGATGCCCTGTGGCACAACTCGCTCAACGTGGCGGACGCCTTCGGCTTCCCCAAGGAGGCGATGCTGATCGAGGTCGAGATCGGCGTGCAGCAGCCCGACAAGGTCGACAGTGATGCCCTGCTGGGCATCTTTCCCTACGGTCAGCCCAGTGTGCGCGTGGTCAAGGGCGGGCTGGACGTCGCCAAGCCGGATGGCAGCGGGGTCAGCGTGATCGCCAATGTCGCCATCATCGTGTCATTCGACATGGCGGCCACTTCTTCCACGCCCGGGCAATCGGCAGGAGGTCAGTCATGAGCGAGCAACGCATCATTCTCGAGATGGGCACCGGCAATGACCTCTACGGCATGGACTACACCAAGGCCGCCTGCCGTGCGGTGCATGATGCCCTGCATCATTCCTCCATCGTGATGTTCCAGTCACTCGGCATCGATCACCACCAGATGCGCGTCGAGGTCACCATCGCGGTGCAGGAGCCGGACGCCGTGGATGCGGACGTGGTGGCGCGCGAGCTTCCCCGTGGGCGCGCCGAGGTGACGGTGGTGCAGGGTGGCCTCAATGTGCATGACGAGGTCAGTGGCCAGACGCATGTCATCGCCTCGGCCGCCATCGCCGCCATGCTCGATATCGACCACGACGCCTGGCAGCTGTGTCAGTCGTAGGCGAGCGCGCTGACTGAGGTCGTGGCGTGAGGCGACTGGCTGAGGTTGTGGCATGAGGCGACCAACAAAGAAAGCCCCCGTGCGTCAGTGACGCACGGGGGCTTTGCGGTTCAGGCCAGGTGGCGCAGGCGCTGATTACAGCGAGCTGATGCGCAGCACCGGCTTGACGGTCAGGCCTGATTTCGAATCCGCGAAGGCCTGTTCGATGTCATCGAAGTCATACATCTGGATCAGCTTGTCGAAGGGGAAGCGGCCTTCCTTGTAGTAGCCGACCAGACGCGGGATGAAGACGCGCGGCACGGCGTCGCCTTCGATCACGCCGATCATCGACTTGCCTTCCGCCATCAGGTCGTGGTGCACGTCCAGGGTCACATCGTGGGTCAGGCCGACGATGGCAGAGGTGCCCAGCGGACGCAGTACCTGCAGGGAGCTGCGTACCAGCATCGGCACGCCGGTGGTCTCGAGGGAGAATTCGCTGCCGCCATCGGTGATGCGCTTGATCTCGCCGACCAGGTCCTCGGTCTTGCCGTTGACACTGTGGGTCGCGCCCAGCTCATGGGCCAGCTCCAGACGGCTCTCGTGCAGGTCGACCGCGATGATGTTCTTGCAGCCGGCGATTTTGGCCGCCATCACGGCACTCAGGCCCACGGCGCCACAGCCGAACACGACGAGACTGTCACCGAAGCCCGGCTTGAGGCGATTGAGGATGGTGCCGGCGCCAGTCTGAATGCCGCAACCCAGCGGACCCAGCAGGGCGAGATCGACATCGCTGTCGACCTTGACGGCATTGCGCTCGCTGACCACGGCGTGAGTGGCGAAGGACGACTGGCCGAAGAAGGTGGCGATGTCATGGCCGTCACAGCTCAGACGCTTGCCGCCATCATCCATCACACCGCCGAAGTTGAGCTCACCGCCACGCTCGCAGACGGTCGGGTGTCCGGTCAGGCAGTGGCTGCAATGACCACAGTGTGCGAAGGACAGCACCACATGATCGCCCACTTCCATGTCGCGGACATTGTCACCGATCTGCTCGACCACGCCGGCGCCTTCATGGCCGAGCACGATCGGATAGGGGGCGATGCCCAGGTCGCGTGCGGCGGCGTCGGTATGGCAGACCCCGGTGGCCACGACACGTACCAGAATCTCGTCACCCTTGGGGGACGCCAGTTCGACGTCCTTGAGGTCGAAGGGCTGGCCTTGGGTGGCGGTGACGGCGGCGCGAATTTTCATGGTGTTGATCCCGTTGATGATCGAGTGATGGCGTGATGGCGTTCTTCAGAGGCGTCCCGGGGCGGCGTGCCCTCTGGGACGGTTCTCTTGACTGTTTCAGGGCTGTCGCAAGGCGCTCAGGACTGTCTAGCGTCGTTCAAGACTGTCCCAAGTCGCTCAGGGCTGCTGGGTCGTGACATGGGCAATCACGGACATGCCGATGCGTACCTTGTCGAAGTCGGGCTGGTTCGGCTCGAACACTATCTTGACCGGCATGCGCTGGGTGATCTTGGTGAAGTTGCCGGTGGCGTTCTCGCTGGCCACGGCCGAGAAGGCGCTGCTGGAGGCCGGTGCGATGCTGTCGACATGGCCAGTGAAGGTCTTGCCCGGCAGGCTATCCAGCGTCATCTCGACCGGTTGGCCCGGCTCCATCTCGGCCATCTGGGTCTCGAGATAGTTGGCGACGACATAGGCTTCCTTGTGCGGCACGATGGCCAGCAGCGAATCACCCGGTTGCACGTAGGCACCGACACGCAGTGAGCGCTGGGTGACGATGCCGTCCTTCGGCGCACGAATGACGGTATAGCCGGTGTTCAGTTCTGCCTGCTCGAGCGCTGCACGAGAGCGTTCGACCTCGGCCAGGGCTTCCACGCGCTGGGCTTCAAGGACGCCGATCTGCTTTTCCGCCGAGCGCTGAGCCGCCTGGGCCTGCACGAGATTGGCTTCCCAGATGCCCTGCTGTTCATCGGCCTTTTCCTTGTCCTGCTGGGAGGCGGCGTTGGTCATGCGCAGGCTGCGGTAACGCTTGGCATCATTGCGCGCATAACGCAGCGAGGCCTGGGTGGACTTCACTTCGGCGATGGACTGCTGCACGACGGCGTGCTGACGCTCGATGTTGGCATCCAGGTCACCGACCGCTGCCTGCTGGGCGGCGAGATCGGCCTGGGCGGAGTGCAGGGAAGCCTGGTAATCGCGGTCATCCAGCGTGGCCAGGATCTGGCCTTCCTTGACCACTTCGTTGTCTTCCACCAGCACCTTGTCGATCTGGCCTGCGACGCGTGTGGTCACCATCACGCTATCGGCGCGCACATAGGCATTGTTGGTGGCTTCGCGGCCATCGTGGCCCTTCCAGTAGAGGCCCGCGTAGGTCGCGACCAGCAGGAGCGCCAGAACGCTCAACAGTAGGGTGGTACGTGTCTTGTTCATGTCGGTGTCGTATCTCGTCGTCTATGTCGAAGAAGGGGGAAGTGGCTGAATCCTGGCTGGCGGGCAGCCGCCGGCTTTGTCTGTATCTATGCCCCGGAGGGTTGTGCTTGAGGGGGCTGAGACTGAGAGGGCTGAGCCTGAGGGGGCTGAGACTGAGTGCGCTGTGCTGGCTCTGGTTGAGGTGCCGGTGCCGGCGCCGGTTGTGGCGGATAGGCGCGGATCGGCAGCACCATGACCAGTATCAGCAGCGCCACCACGAAGGGGATGATGGCGAGGTAGGCATCCGCATAGCTCATCACGGAGGCCTGCTCGGAGATGCGCGTGGTGATATCGCTTGCCGCATCGACCTGGATGAGTCCGGCGGGCTGATTGCCCTGCAGGCCGAGTGCCTCGCCCAGGCGGGTGGTGTGCAGGGCTTCACGCGTGACGAGGAAGCTTCCGTAGACCGTGGAGGCCACCACCGTGAACAGGGCGCGCAGCGAGTTGACCATCGCGGTGGCGAACGGCCCTTCCAGCGGGCTGAGTGCCCCGGTGGCATTCATCAGCAGCGGTACCACCACCATCGGCTGGCCCAGGGTGTTGAGCACCTCGATGAGATAGAAGTTGTCGCGATTCCAGTCGCTGGTGAGCTGCGAGCCCAGCAGGCAGCTGATCAGGATCAACACCAGGCCCGTGGCCATCACGTAGCGGCTGTCGACGCTCTTGCGGTTGATCAGTGTCGCCACCAGCGGTGCCAGCAGCAGCTGCGGCAGGGCCATGGTCAACATGACCGGGAACAGCTGCATGGGGCGATAGCCCTGCACTTCCCCCAGGAAGGCGGCGGGAATGGTGCCGGCGGCCAGGGTCAGGAACATGAAGGTACACAGGGTGATGATGCCGAAGGCAAAGTTGCGGCGTGCCAGCAGCTGCAGCTTGTAGAGCGGCATCGGGTGGAACCACTCATGGATCAGGAAGGTCACGAAGACCAGCCCGCCCGTGGTCAGCAGGGCGACGATCAACGGCGAGTTGCCCCAGTCGAGTCGCTCACCCTGGGTCATGCCGGCGACCAGCGCGCAAAGGGCGGTGACGCCCAGCAAGGCACCGAGCCAGTCGAACTGCTTGCAGCGTTCCAGCTTGAGCGGGTCCTGCGGCAGGCCCCAGGAGACCAGCGCGGCGGCGAGAAGGCATACCGGCGCGGTTTCCCAGAACACCAGATTCCAGTCGCCCAGGTCGCCATAGAGAGCGGCCAGCGGTGCCGACAGATAAGGGCCGAAGGTGGCCGTCATCGCATAGGCCGACAAGCCATAGAGCTTGCTGTGCCACGGCAGGAAGCGCAGCGCCGACATCATCAACAGCGGCAGGATGCTGCCGGAGGCCAGGCCCTGTGCCACGCGCAGCCCCGCCATCAGCGGGAAGCTGTCGGCCAGGGGCACCAGCAGCGAGAACAGGGCCAGTGACAGGCAGGCACCGATCGCGAAGCGGCGCAGGCTGAAGGTGACGGCCAGCCAGCCGGCGAGCAGCATCATCGAGACTTCCGCCGCGCTGTAGATGGTGGTCAGCCAGCTGCCCTCATCGTGGGAGAAACCGAAGTGTCCGACCACATCCGTCAGGACGGTCTGCGTGACACGCTCTCCCACACCGGACATCAGCGATGCGAGCAGAATGCCCACAAGACCGAGTGCGAGTCGTAGATTGAAGGGTTGAGGAGCGGCCACTGTAGAGTTCCCGTTTTGAGGTGAAGCGCTAGACACCTTGGGGGTGTCTCGTTATGCGGTACACTGTACCACTTGGTGGTTTCGTTAGGCAAGTAGTTAGCTTGTTAAGGAGTTGTGTCTGTGTCCACAAGAGAAGGTAGTGGCGTGCAGGTCGTGGCCAGGGTGGCGGCGATTCTCAAGAGTCTGGAAGGCAGTGAGCAGGGCATGAGCCTGGGGGAGATCGCCGCCAAAAACGATCTGCCGCGCTCGACCGTCAAGCGGCTGGTCGATGCGCTGGCCCAGGAAGACCTGCTGGAAATCCACGGCCATGGCGGGATACGGCTCGGCTCTGCGCTGATGCGGCTGGCGCGCCATAGCCAGCTCGATATCACCACGCATGCCAAGTCGTTTCTGGAGGCGTTGAGCGGCACCACCGAGGAAACGGTGGTGCTCTGCAGTCTGAGCGGCAACGAGCTGCTGATACTGCACTCGGTGTTGTCGCCGCTGCCGCTGCGGGTATCACCGATGGCCGGCAATTTCCTGTCATTGCATGCGACAGCCAGCGGCAAGGTGCTGCTCTCGCATCTCGAGGATGAGCAGGTGGAGCGCCTGCTGGGCACGGAACTCACGGCCTACACGAACAACACCCTCGCGATGCCGGCACTGCTGACGCAACTGGCCGAGGTGCGTCGCACCGGCATTGGCCATGATGAGGACGAGCATATGCAGGGGGTTGGCGCGATCGGAATCGGCCTGGAAACCAGCCAGGGTCATTACTCCGTGTCCGTGGTCGGCCCCTCGTGGCGCATCAGCGAGCGCAGGGCGGAGATTCAGGCCGCGCTGCAGGCGACACGTGACGAGATGCTCAAGGCCTTTCGTTCACTCAAGTGAGCGCGTCCCGCCAAGGCGGCAAGATGCCGTGTGCGGCGGCGGATCGAATGGCGAGATAGTGGAAAAAGCGAATAGAAAGGCAGGCACAAACACGCCGCCCGTCCGAATGGGCGGGCGGCGTGTTTATACGAGGCAGCACTCAGAGACAGAGCTGAGAAACTGAGTTTGGAAAGAGAGTTTGGAAAGAGAGTTTATAAAGAGAGCCTAGAAAGAGAGTTTATAAAGAGAGCCTAGAAAGAGAGCTCAGAGGCCAAAGCTCGCTCAGGCCTCTCTGGCCGCGATCAGCTGGTCCGCCAGGGTCATCAGCTCCGCGGCGATGAAGTCCGGGGTCGGCACATTCTCGGCGGGTAGCACGGCATTGTGCGGGCGCGTCAGCAGGGCACCCTGCATGCCGGCGGCCTGGGCACCGATGGTGTCCCACACATGGCAGGCGATCATGCACATGTCGCCCAGCTCGACCTCGAGCTGCTCGGCGACATGCTGATAGGTGGCCGGCGCCGGCTTGAACTGCTTGACGCTGTCGACGCTGAAGTGCTGCTCGAAGGCCTCGCTGATACCGGCCTTCTCCAGCGGCGTCGGGGAGGCACCTGCGGGGGAATTGGTCAGCGTCACCAGGCGAAAGCCGGCCTGCTTGAGGCGCTCAAGCGCCGGGGCGACATCGGGATGGGCCGGCATCTCGGCCATGCGCGACTTGAGCTCATCGATATCGCCATCCGCGAGTCTGACCTGATGGATGTCAGCGACCATCTTCAGGGCGCCCATGCCGAGCGCCCCGAAGGGGGTATAACGTTGTGAGAGCGTCATGGTCTGCGAGTACAGCACTAGTTGTGCGAACCATTCACGCAACACGCTTTCATCACCGAACACGCGTGCGAACAACGGCGAGAGAGTGGTGATGTCGAGCAGTGTCTCGTTGACGTCAAATACCAGTACGTCGGGAAAGGTCGTGTCAGACATGGTGACTCCTGGGGTGATATTTCAGACATGCAGTGGACGCGAAGCGAGGTAGCAGGCCGACGGGGAGCGTCAGGGGGTCAGTGCCAGCGGATCAGCGCTGGCAAGCCCGCGTCACTTTCTTCATGACGCAAGACTACCCGTTGTTGAGCGATTGCTCAAATCATGGCCGTTGGCAGTGTGATGACGCCGGTCAGAGGTCTGGAATGGCACCGGCAGTCTCAGCGCCAGACGGCGGTCGATATTTTCATGATCAAATGTTGTACAAAGATTGAATTTACGCCATATTGCGTCGCAGAAGGGCTGAAAAAACCAAGAAAACAGCAGGGGTAAGGGACAATGAGCAATATCGCTATCTGGATGGGGCTTGGCTTGGCCGTCACCTTTGTGCTGTTGGCGACTGGCGTCTTTGACAAGCTACTGACCCGCATCGAGCAGGATGATTCGGCGCGCAAGATGGAATGATCTGTTGGCGGTAACAGCCGAAGGGATTCACGTAAAACCCACCCTCCAGGGTGGGTTTTTTCATGCCCGTTTGGCGACAGAGCCTGCAGGGTGTGCGCGCTTGATGGTTTCGCGAGTCTGAAGCCGGCTCGCCATCGGTCAGCGAATGTAGTCTTGCGTATCGCTGTGTAATCATGGAGAAGTGATTTGCTATCGGGATGTTCGTCGCGGTCATGGTGACTGGCGAGTCGCGATGAGATCAACGTGCTGAACACGCCAGCGAGTTACCACTGGTTAACGTTTCGAGAAATGTCGCCCACAAGAGAGAGTTGTACAGATATCACATCATGGATAGTGTGAGTTCAGCGGGTTTTACAGAGTATGAGGGATGTTCACACCCGTAATGGTTACCTGAACGCGTGTGATCATTGCCGTGAATTCAATCAGTGTGGCTCCAGGGAATCGAATCATGGATGAGAAAGCCAACGCCGTTCTGTCCTGCCCGGTATGTAACTGCCTGAGCATGGATTACCAATATCATGAGCGCTCTGATGATTACCTGGTGCACTGTGGTGAGTGTGCCGAGTTCATCGGCACCTGGTCGTTGTTGCAACGTGAGCTTGCAGTGCAGAAGGCACGGATTGCCTTGCTCAGTCCGGAACTCGCCAGTCAGAGTCTTTACCGTCGTGTGCGCAGCATGCCCGTCATCCACTGAGGCGTGAGCGGGTGGGCTTTCGCTGAGCTCGCCCGACAAAGGTCATCGTGTGTTGCTCTCGAAATTCCTGTCGGGATGTCTCGAGCACAAATGTCAGATACAGCAAGGCCCCGCCATGGCGGGGCCTTGCTGTATCTGACGTCTGCGGCCGTGCTCAGTTCTGGTAGGCACCGGCTGCGTAGGTCATTTCATAGCTGTGGCTATAGACCTCGAGGATGTTGCCGAACGGGTCTTCCATGTAGACCATGCGGAACGGCTTCTCGCCCGGGAAGTACTCGCGTACCGGCATGCGCTGCTTGCCGCCGGCGGCGACGATGCGCTCGGCCAGTCCTTCGACGTCCGGGTCCTGGACGCAGAAGTGGAAGATGCCGGTCTTCCAGTACTCGAAGTTGTTTTCCGGCGTCTCGTGGTTCGGGAATTCGAAGATCTCGACGCCGATACGGTCGCCGGTGGACAGGTGGGCGATGCGGAAGCTGCCCCAGCCCGGACCGAAGACATCGCTGCACATCACGCCGATGGCGGAGTCATCTTCGGTGATGGTGGTCGGCTCCATCACCACGTACCAGCCCAGCACTTCGGTGTAGAACTTGACTGCGGCTTCCACATCACCAACGGACAGGCCGATGTGGGAGAAGGTGCGCGGATACGGTGTGTTCTTTTCGTTGCTCATGAGTCACCTCGATATGTGAGTCGTGAAGGAAATGGCTCGGTCACTGCCTGCGTGACGTTGGAAGCCATCTTGGGCGTCATGAGCAATAATGAAAACTACGTAGCTGTTATGATAATGATAAGACTTGCTTATGGTGATGTGGGTTCACCGTCGCAGACTTGCTGATGCTGCCACCCTGATTCTTCCAGCCTCCAGGAGCTTGAATGCTGCAACCCCAATGGCTACGCACCTTTCGCACCCTGGTGAGTGTCGGCAACTTCACGCGCACCGCGGAGCAGCTCGATCTGACCCAGGCCGCTGTCAGTCAGCATGTGCGCCAGCTGGAAACCCGGCTTGGCACGCTGTTGATTCGTCATCCGCGCAAGATCGAACTGACGCCGGCCGGCCATGCACTGCTGGATTTCGCGCGTGAGATGGAAACCGCCGAGCAGCGCCTGACCCAGCGGCTGGCGGGCAATGAAGACAGTCATGGCGACATTCGGCTGATCACGCCGGGCAGCATTGGCCTGGCGATCTATCCGCGCTTGCTGGCGCTTCAGCAGGAGTCGCCGGGTCTCAATGTCCACCATCGCTTCGCGCCGACGCGCGAGGTGGTGGAGGCCGTGTTGGAGAATCGCTTCGAATTGGGGATCGTCACGCTCAAGCCTGATGACCCGCGTCTGAGCGTGACGGAGTGGGCGCGTGAGCCCCTCGAACTGGTGGTGCCGGTGGGAGTCGAGATCCATGACTGGGGGGATCTCGAGACATTGGGCTTCATCGATCACCCGGATGGTCAGGACATGGCCTCGCGCCTGTTGAGTCGGCGCTTTCCGGGCAATCCGGGTATCAGCTCATTGCCGCGCAGTGGCTCCACCAACCAGATCAGCCTGATTCTGGAGCCGGTCGCCCGTGGGCTGGGCTTCAGCGTCGTGCCGCGCCATGCCCGCGAGGCCTTCCCTGATCATCAGGCCATCCGGGTGGTGCCACCGCCTGAGGGCAGCACGGAGGTGGTCGATACCCTGTGGCTGCTCACGCGAGCGGAATGGCCGCTCTCGGCGCGCGCCAGACGGGTGTTGGAGTATCTGGAGGCGTCGCTGTAGCGCGCCGAGGCATCAGTGCTCAGACCTCGGCGCACTGATCAACTTATGGAACAGTTCATGGAGCAGCTCACGGCTGGCTCAGCGCATAGACCTGTGCCGTCAGGGTGCTGCCATCTTCCAGCGTGATCGTGGCCGGCTGGCGAAGGTATTCGCTGCCTTCGAAATCATCCAGCGCCTGCCAGTGATCGGCCAGGTTGTCGGAGGAGAAGACGTGACCGCGGATGGTGTCGCCCGCCTCGTCCAGTCTCAGCCCCGGAAAGCCCATCTCAGCCCCCCAGCCAGCTGCCTCCAGGCGGCCCTTGAGGGTGCCGGGTGTCCAGCTGCCGCCAATGTTGAGCATGACGTGTTCGTTGGGGCCGCCCGGGCCCAGGGTGCCGTAGATGAAAAGATGCTGCATGGGAGTCTCTGTCGTTCGTCGGGGGAGAAGCCTGTCTCGGCGGCGCGCGCCGGACGGAGCGAGGGCTTGCGGCAACTCACGGCTGCCTTGAGGTAGGCCCCGGAATCTCGAGGCCGGAAAATTCGCGTGTCAGCCAGCGGGTGATCGGTTGGATCACGGCGCTGTTGGGATGGCGGACACTCATGCGATAGCCGTGGCGGTCCCGCGAGATATGCGGCGTCAGGGCGATCAGCGAGCCGTTGTCGAGCAGGTCCTGGATGACGTGGCTCCAGCCCAGCGCGACGCCCTGATGATTGACGGCAGCATTGAGCGTCAGCGGGAAGTTGTTGTAGGGGAAGGCCTTGTCGAGGCGCGGCACCGGCAGCCCCGCATGGCGGCACCAGGTGGCCCAGTCCAGCCAGCGGGTATCGCGCATGTCCAGATGCAGCAGGGTGATGCGCGACAGCGCCTCGGCGTCCAGTCCCTTCTCGAGCCCATGACGCCGCGCGTAGTCCGGGGAGCAGACCGGGAAGGCGCGCTCCGCGACCACCAGCGTATCGCGATGATCACCCGTCAGCGGCGGGCCGAAGCGGATCGCGATGTCGGCCTGCTGCATCTGCGGGTCTTCATCGCGATCGATCGGCAGCAGCGTGAAGTGACAGTCGGGAAAGTCCTGTTCCAGCCGCTCCAGGCGCGGGCGCAGCCAGACATGTGCAAAACCGGCGCCCGCGGCGATGGTGATACGCGGCGTCGGCTTGTGCACCTTGCGGCGTGCTTCCGTGACGGCGCTGCATACCTTGCCCAGCCCGCCTGCCAGTTCGGCATGGAAGCTCTCGCCGTAGTGGTTGAGGATCAGCCGGCCGCCCTGGCGATCGAACAGCGGATGGCCCAGATGCTCCTCCAGCGCGCGGATGCGCTGGGAGATGGTGGGTTGGGTGGTATCCAGCTCACTGGCGGCGGCCGTCATCGACCCCAGACGGACCGTCACGTCAAAGGCGACCAACCCGCGCAGGGAGGGCAGGTCATCCAGAGGGCTTGCGCTTTCCAGCGGCGCTGGGGAGCTTGTCTTTCGGGCCGGCACGAGAGTCCTCACTGTGATGCGCTGTCGCGGCGCTCCTTCCGTACTGTACGGCCTGGCTGATGGCTAGGGCGATTGCCTGGATGAGGCATGAGAAGGCATCAGCCAGCAACTACCGGATACGAACAGGAGTGCCGCCTTGTATAGGCGGCACTTATACGCGACGCAGCGAATGACATCAACGCTCAGCCCGGCGGATCAGGCCATGAGGTCGCAACGGATCCTGACCAGCGTCGCATCGGATCCTGATCGAGGCGTCGCTGGTCCTGATTGACGCGCGGCTGATATCAGTCGGTGTCGCGCTCGGCAATCCGCGCATGCCAGGCGGCAATGCTCTCTTCGGGATACTCGGCGTGATGAGCATCACGCGCTTCGTGCGCGACTTCCACCCAGTTGGCCTTGCTGTCGAGCATGATGTGGACATGCTCCGGCGGCACGGGCAGCGGGGTGTCGATCGCCCCCGCCTGAGGGTGAATCAGCTCCGGCCAGCGGGCATCGTAGAGCCACAGCGCACTGCCGCAGCGCTTGCAGAAGTGGCGCTCCGCCGGACTTTCGACCCCGTCAGTCACCGCGTGATAGATGGAGAGATTGTCCCGGCCTTCCACCTTCAGGGTGTTGGCATCGCCCGCCAGATTGATCGCGTAGCCACCGCTGCCCGCCGTCTTGCGACAGATCGAGCAATAGCAGCGCTGATACGGATAGGGGTGCGGCGATTCGAGCTGGAATGTGACGGCCTTGCAGTGGCAGGAACCTTCAAGCTGCATGAGGAATCTCCCTTGTGATGCATGAATGAGGACGCTGGCACTGACTGGCCATGCATCGCCCGAAGGGCAATGTTACTCCATCCGGGCGCAAGGCGGCGGGCCGCCATTCATCACTTGCCACGATCAATCCATCACTAGCCACGATCCATCCATCTCTTGCCACGAGCCAGCAATCGCTATCCGTGCCGCGCGTGAGTCTCACTGCGGCAGGGCGTAGACATAGGCCTCGAGTTCACGATTGTCATCGAGAATGACGGTGGTGACGGTGCGCTGATAGATGGGGCCCTCGAAGTCATCGAGGGCATCCCAATGCTCGGGCAATTGCGCCGAGGAGAACACGTGGCCGCGTATCACCTGGCCCGTGTTGTCGACGACCAGCCCCGGGAAGTTGTGCTCATCGCCGTGATCGGTGTTTTCCAGTCGGCCGCGTAGATAGGCCGAGCTCCATTCGCCATCGATATTGGCGATGACATGTTCGTTTAGGCCGCCGGGGCCCAGTGGACCGTAGATGAAGAGATGTTCCATGCGTCTGCCTGTCGGGTTGGGGAAGGGGGGGATGATCCGCGAGGGAAAGACGGCCGTATCGGCACCGCCTTCATTGACGCTGACGTTAGCCAATGATGATGAAGGTTGAGTGGCGAGGTTCAACCCCTTGTTGACGTGAAGCACTCAACGCAACGCCCACAAACCAGATTGCCCCCACTGGGCGGGCCAGTGGGGGCAATGGTCAAGCGGGGGAGAGGAGCAGGTCAGGCGCGTTTCACGCCCCCGCCTTCACACGCTCAGACGCGGCTGTCGAAACCGCCGGCCGGCTCTTCGCCGATCACGTCCGGATCGAAGGGCTTGCGCGCGAAGACGCGACGCAGTGCCGGTTCGAAGTGCTCCAGCGGCGGGGTCGGGTAGTCGGGATCGAAGGCCGCCTGATCATAACGCTCGCAGAAATCCACGCACTTCTGATACCAGGGATGGTCCTTGTAGATCTCGCGCTCGTTGCGGTCCTCGCCGTAGAAGTGACCGTAGTAGAACTTCTGGAACAGTCCATGATGATGGATGATCCAGGTCACTTCGGCACGCACGTACGGGCGGATGATGGCGGCGGCCAGCTGCGAGTGATTGTAGGGCGCCAGCTCATCGCCGAGATCATGCAGCAGGGTGGCGACGACCAGGTCGTCATCGGCGCCATCGGCCTCGGCGCGCGCCGCCGACTGCAGGGAATGCTCCAGACGGCTGACCTTGTAGCCGCTCAGGCCATCATCGAGCTTGCGCAGGGCAAGCTTGAGGCGCTCCACCAGCCCTTCATTGAACTGATCTTCAAGACGCTCGAGCAACGCATAGTCTTCTGCGGTGCCGTCCTTCATCTGGGTGAATGAAACCTGATCCATTACGCCATTTCCTCACGGTTTTCTTGTTGTGCCTGCTGCTGACGCTGACGCATCAGGGTCGTGGCGAAGCGCTCACGCGGGCCATCGCTATCCATGTAGCAGCCCTGCAGGTGGCGGTGCCCCTCATTGGTGTCGAACGCCGTACGGCCATGCAGCACGCGGGTGTTGTCGAACATCATCAGCTCTCCGGATTCGAGTTGGAAGCGAATCTCGTTGGCCGGGTCCTGGAACAGCTGCCCCAGACGCTGGCGGGCCTGATGGTAGCGGCGAGTGTTTTCCAGCGACATGTGCGGCAGATGATCGAGGCGCGGGCTGTAGTTGACGCCGATGGGTTCACCATCGGAATTCTCGCGAATCACGCAGCGACGGGTGGTCAGCTCGGTGCCGGCGTCCAGGAAGCGGAAGCCGACCGGCGTGGTGCGCAGCAGTTCATAGCCTTCCGGCATCTCGGCCTTGAGCTGCTTGAGCGCATTGAGGCTGTCGACCAGCGTGGACAGGCCGCCGGTGGTCTCGTTGACCAGGCAATGCAGCATCTGGATGCCCGGCACCGGATCACGATACGGGTTGTCGGTGTGCGGCCCGAGCGCCACGCTGCGGTAGGCCAGGTCATTGCCCGTCGGACGCGAGTACACCTCGAAGTAGCTGCCGAAGTTGGTGTCCTTCACGTAGCCGAAGTGACCGGCCACTTCCAGAATGCGCTCCGGGTCGGTCGGCACGTTCTGCACGATGATGTAGCCAAAGCGCAGATAGGCCTTCAATGCCTTCTGGAAGTCCTCATTGTTGCCCATCTTCTCCCAGTCGACGCGCTGCGCCTGCTGATCGATGCTCGCATCCCAGCTTTCCGGCTTGGGGAACGGCGTGATGCCCTGCAGTTCATGCGCCAGCATGGTGAGGTCATACACCTCGCAATGCCCGTCACTGAAGGTGAATTCCACGTGCGTCTCGTCGACCGGGCGCGCCGCGGTCAGCTCGAGGTTGACGTCGATGGCATGCGAATCGAACAGACGCTGGGTGGTCACCTCATCGAGCTGCTCCGGGTCCTGGGTGCGCTCGCGCAGCCACAGCGGGCTGACCGGCTCCAGGCCTTCGGCTGTGATCAGGTTCAGTGACAGCGGCGACTCGCTCAGGGTCAGCGGCAGCGCGTCGGACAGGGCATTGGTCAGGGACATGCAGGCATCTCTCCATTAGCACGGTTGTATATCGTGGCCATTATGGGAGCGAGGCATGGGACCTAAGTAGGGGGTGAGTGTTATCGGAGGGTATGCATTTTTCTTATGGGGTGGATAGAACCCGAGAAAATGGCTCGTGAAGTGTACTGGTGAATTGATACAAGGGGTCAATGATGTTCACTTCGAGCCGTTGCAGGGAACAGTCAACTGACTTGCCTGTTTCCTGCAGTGCGCTGCAGTGGAGGTGAGCTCTGAAAAGTTGTTCGTTTCGGTGTGTAGTTTCAGAGATTTCTGGCACTGACTTCGGTCAGACCTGATGTAATCCCAATTATTTTATGTGCTTAATTAAATCAATCACTTGCTGTAGGGCAATAGGTGCGAAATCGCACTTTGTTGTCATATGGTAAGCCATTCTAGTGGTCAGCGTTTCTTGTCATTCAGTAAAGCTTGTCGATTTTATGAGTTACGTCAACAGGTTATGTTGGCTGCAGGAGGTGTGAGTCGAGCGCAGTGCGCTGACCGGAAATTTCCGTCTCTGAGGGCATATCGAGGGGTGTGGAGCGAGGATAAGTGAGGTGACATCGTAACGCGGTGCCATGGTGAAAGGGAAATGATTTGTGGTTTTTTATTATGATGAGCGCCGCATTATATAGGGTTTATTGCGTTCGTTATTTAGGGTATGGATATAAGGGATGACGACTGATTACGCCGTATCGTGGCTTTTATCCGGGAGGCCCAGCGTATTGCGCTGACTCTCTGGGCAGATATCTCCGATGGGATAGCCCTACCCGAGTGGTCTTCACGAGCCGCTATCCGGTCAGGCCGAGGTGGGGACGGACCATGGAATATGACCAGTAGTCCTCACGTCGGGAAGGGGAGCAGAGGTGTCTTCATGCGGCAGCAGGTGGCTGTCCTCAAAGGACATCGCCTCCTCCTGATGGTGGGTGTGTCGTTCCGTGTTCGACCAGGAGGATAGGAAAGAGGACGCGACGATGGCCTGACAGCCTTTCACGTATCGCGCCCTGTGGCTGGCATGCCTACTGTGTCATCTGACGTGCGGTAGCCGCAGCGTGATGGAGGCGTCTGGACAGGTTTCTGGCGCCTGAAGGGGGAGGCCGCCTATCCACCCGACGTACCGGCCTCTCTCGAGAAAGGCCGGTACGTCGGGTGAAGCGGTGTGGGGCGATAGACACTCTCGCCCGATTCGTCATGTGAGGAGAATCACGTGCGTGATGAAGTCGTGAGAGAAATGGATCCCCGAGAGCAGTCCCTGATCTGTCTCGGGCTGGCGTCTTCCTGCTGCTAGCGAAGGTGAATGATAGGGTGGGAGAGTGCCGGGTGGCCGTCTGTGTGGAGGCAGCAACGCATCCCCCTCTGCTGTGACGTCGAAATTTGGGGCTTGGCGTACCGGTAGCGCACGAGACGAGCGCTGGACGGGGCTGCCGGCGAAGCTTGAGTACTGGATTCGCGAGTGTGGCTCCGGCAGGTCTTCCAGCACGCGCTTGGCATAGCGTTCCAGCAAGGGGTCTTGGAGCATATAGAAGTCACAGCGTGCATCATGGTGGCGCTGACGACGAATGATGCGGCCCAATGCCTGGCGAAAGTACTGCTCGGTCTTGATATGGCTCAGATAACAACACACGCGAAGCCGCGGTAAGTCGACGCCTTCGCTGACCATATTGACGGAGACGATCCATTGCGTCCGAGCCTGCTGAAAGCTCGCTAACCTCTCGTGGGCATCAGGTGACTGGCTGGTAACCAGGCAGGTGGTATACCCCTGCTGCTCCAGCAGACCCGCAATGGCGTTGGCATGGGCAATATCGGATGCGATCACCAGTCCACCTGCCTGTGGATCTTGCTCCCGCCATCGAACCAGGCTGTTAGCGGCCAGCATCAGAAGATGCCTGCTGAGCTCGCGATGGCGTACCAGACTCGCATACGGCACCTTGGGATGCCGCATCAGTGCGGGGAGGCTTTGGTAGCGCTGTACCGTCGTGTGATAGGTGCTTGCTGTCCTGGTTCGCAGCAGAATGTCGCGATTATCCAGCAGATGAATCGTTGGGGTTCTGCACACTTGATCGTCGATGGCGTCTCGCAGCGAGTAGACGAAGTCTGGAACCAGGCGACGAGACGGGCGGTGCGCAGCCTTGGGCGAGGATGTGTCGTGCTCATGGTAGTGCAATAGCGGGAGACAGCTGCCATCTGTCCGCCACGGCGTGCCGGAAAGCGCGAGGGTGAAACGAACGTGTTGCTCAAGGCACAGCAGGGCTTTCCCCCATTGATTCATCCCCGAGGTATGCTCGCCATCGAGGCTGGTCTGGCTGGCGGCATGATGACTTTCATCCCAAACCATCAAGACTCGGTCTCGCTGACAAAGCGTCTTCAGCTCCTCGAGTCGATGATGAAGCGCCTGATAGGTCACGCAGGTGCCCACGTCGTTGAGGTTCCCTCGCAATGGGCGTCCCAGCACCTGTTCAAACTGCGTTCTTGCATGCTGAACGACCGCCGTTGTCGGGCCCAAGTAGAGAACCCGATCGATGCTGCCATTGAGTATCAGCTCTTCGGCCAGAACCGCCGACATCAGCATCTTTCCGGCCCCCGGGGTGGCTTGACACAGGAAGTGAGGGCGGTCCTCACTCAATGTCTGCAGTGCGGTTTCGATACATCGTGCCTGCCAGCCACGCAAGGGGGGAGTTGCCCCGCCCTTCAGTAGACGGTTTTGCGATCGACGTCTCATGTGTCGCCCTCCGTCGTCGGTTGTTCGGAGAGGGTGAGGAATGCCTTGTAATACGCCTTTGCCCGGATCGCCCTCGCGGCAGCCTGCTCTCGGCAATGATGAAGCGGGTGGCACCATTTCGGCTTTTCGTTCAGCAGAAAGTCGAAACACTCGATCATGCGTTCGCTCTCTTCCAGGGTGATGAGTTGTTGACGTGCCAACTCCTTCAAGCTGCGCTTGTCCTCGTCAGTGAATTCAGGATCGGAGGCTGGGGAGGAGGTGGAAGGCATCTCGGTCTTGGTCGCCTCAGGCAAGAGAGGCGTGGCGGAGAGGGGGGCGGTTCGATTGACGGCACGTGGTCCCGTCGGAGGGCAGAGCATTTGAAAGATCTTGCGTTTCTTGCCCTGGATACCCACCTCGATGGCGAACCCTTGTTCGATGCAGGTCTTCAAACGTTTGGCGATAAATTTATACAGAGAGTTCTTGTTGATGGTGGTGAGCGATGCTTCCGCTAATAGGGCATCTCGACACGTCACAATCGTGAAGTGAGATTTCTGTTCGGCATAATCACTCAGAAGAGGGATCAATACTCGATTGATACGTTCACTCTGGGGGCACGTGTTGTTGTCAACGGGAAGGTTGTCAGCATCCCGGAAGATATTGGTATACGATGCGTTCGAGTCTGTCATGGAGGTCAACCTCGGATCGATAATCATGAATTGGATCATGGTCCTGACAAGTGGTTGTCAGTTATTTCGACCTTACGACAGCGAGTGATTCTGGGAAGTCGATCTTCAGAACGCGGATTCCTCACGATTTCATTCTGAGCGACAGAGGTTAAATTGTTGGGGAAGCAAGCTTGTGATGTTTTAACCTGTTGTTATAAAAGGATTTTTGGTGTTCGGCGTGCAAATGGTATTGGGTTTACAGAATGGAATCGTGAGGATGGAGAAGCTCAATGCACTATGTAGAGAAGTAAATTGATTGGTTGCCATGAAATGAAAGCGGAGAGGGGTAGCAGTCGGAAGACGTTGGGGAGGCGACATTTCATGTTGCCGCGATTTGTTATCCACTTTCAGATGAATGCATTCCAATAAGAATGTTGACAAGCCCGCAAGAGTCTTCAGTGACATATCTCCGTCGATGGAATAAAAGAAGGTTGTCGAGACATCAGTCAGGTGTTCCATCATGATGGATAACGCGCTTATCTGTCTGGGTGAGGTGTGGTCTCAGTCTTTGCAAGCCGATGAGATTACGCGAAGGTCCAGGGCGGTGGCTTACGACATGACCTGCTACCGATCGTTTACGGGAAAGCGACGACCAATCGCGTGTCGTCTCTCTGGGTGACTACGACGCAATCGGAGGAGATGCGCGCCAAGGGGCTGGCATCGTTGCGGGGGCAAGGCGCGGTATTAGGCCGGCCCGGCATGCGACAGGGAGACAGTGCTTGCGACTCAGGGCCCTCCTCCCCGGGAGCGAGCTTTCCCGATTCCACATGATGAACTGACTCCTTGACGTGGTGAGCCACAGGGTCAACTTGCCAGAGGGCCACCTGTGATCCGTCACCTCACGTTGAAGTCATCGATTCAGTAATAGCGGGCGCAGCATATGAGAATACGCACCTCCCTTTCTGCCCGCCTCGATGGCTACCGGAGCATGACACTCTTGGCGCCGTGATGGAGGGGCGCTTTCTGGTGTAATGAGATCGATTAAATTTTAGGGGAACGCAGCTGCTTAAAGCGGCTGATAGTGGGCATGCGGGGTAGCTCAGGATAATTTGCGTTGAGTCTTAAACGGCAAGTTTCTTTATCATCGAGACTACGTTCTGGTAGGTGGGTCGTCTTTCCCGCCCCAGGACCCGCATAAGGTGAATGGATCTTGTTTCATGCCCTTTACACCAGAGAGTCTCGAGTCAGCCTGTTCTCTGATTGCTCTCGGACACTGTCTGAAATAGGGATAGGGAGAGGCGGCTGTCACCATGACGCGTTAAAGGATGCCCCACAACGGCCGTTAACCACTGTATCAGTCTTCGTGTCAGTGTCTGCCGTGATCGAGCATGATATGCGACTTTCAACAGCTTTTAACTCGCCGGATGACCATGACGCCATATTCTGAACCTCCCCCAGTTGAGAAGGGTTCTCACTACACTGACGCCACCCGCCTTGCGTCACGACTCCTCATGTACGTTATCGTCGCCCTGTTTCTTTTGTCGGGTGGCGGCCTGATTTACCTCAGTCTGGCGGTCGACGAAGACCAGCTGGCGCATAACAAGTCTGATGTTTCATTGGCATTGAATAGCCGATTGGAACAGATTGCCATCGCCCTGGACGACTATGCCTTCTGGATTGATTCCTATGACTATACCTATGGTGAAGTCGATCATGAGTGGGCGTATGAACGAGATAATATTGGGGCTTCTCTATATCCCACCTATGGATTGAATGGCGTATTTATTGTGGGGCCTGCAGGCGCTACCCGTTACGCTCTCATCAACGGTGAATTGAAGGATATCAAGGTAGAGGAGTGGATCCAGAGTGATCTGCCACGCCTACTGGAAAAAGCCAGAGAGGGATCACTGGAGGATGAGGTCGCGTCTGAATATACGGCAGTCAATGGCGTACCCGCTGTCGTATCGGCTGCCGTCATTCGGCCGGATAGTTCTTATGTACAGTTCGAGACGCTTTCCTATCTTTTGTATGTTGACATCCTGGATGCGACAAAACTGGCCGCACTGGCCGAAAGTTATGACTTGAAAGGCTTGCGTGCTGGCATTGGAACAGGGGAAGACCTCGAGGAACCCTACCTGATTCTCGCCAGCGAGGAGGTTGGGGATATTGTGGTGCAATGGCAGAAAACCGCTTATGGCCAAAATATCCTCATCAAGGTACTGCCTATCTGGGTACTGGTAGGGGGGCTGGTACTGTTCCTGTTGATATGGCTTCGCAAGCGTATCAATCATGCCAGCAAGGTTGTGGATGAAGTGCAGGGCGCCTTGAAAGTCAGCGAGCAGCGTTTCAAGAATCTGTCAGAAATTTCGTCCGACTGGATCTGGCAATCCGATACAGACCAGGTCTTGGTCTATCTGTCTGAGCGCTTCGAGCCGCTGACAGGGTTATCGACTTCGGAGTGGATCGGAAGGCCGTTGTCAGAGCTTTTGCATTACAACGCGTCGACCTTGGTGGCCATTGCCACACGTGGAGCGGCGGCCGGGCGTCAGCCTATCGAGTGTGAGCTGCGGGATGGCGAGGGACGCGTGAGATATTGTCAGATTTTTGCCTGTGAATTTCGTGTCGGGGGAGAGCTAAAGGGCTATCAGGGAACCGTGTGTGACATTACGCGTGAAATGGAAGCCAAGGCCAAGATTGAACATATCAGTCAACACGATCCGTTGACCGGTCTCGCCAATCGTCACCGCCTTGACCGGTTCCTTGAAGAAAAATTGAGTACTGGAGTGAGCGGTCATCACCCGTTATTCGTGCTGGCCCTCGATCTTGATCGCTTCAAGCCGGTCAATGATACCTACGGCCACGCTATCGGAGATCATGTGCTCTGTGAAATCGCGAAAACGATACGCGATTGCACCGATGATCGGGACATGGTCGCAAGGCTCGGGGGAGATGAATTCATCGTTGTGGCGACACAGTGCAAGACATCCCATGATGCAGAGCAGCTGAGTCAGTGCCTGATTGACAAGATCAACCAACCGATCAAGGTCGAGAAGAACGTCATCCATGTTGGAACGAGTATTGGCATCGTTGCGGCGCCGTATCATGCATTGACGCACGATGCGCTTTTGCGAAGTGCGGATATCGCGCTCTATGAGGCAAAGTCGCAAGGCAGAAATCTGGCATGTGTCTATGACCCCTCAATGACTGAGCGCATCATGGAGCGGCGCCAGTTGGAAATGGATCTATGCCAAGCTGTCGCGCGCAAGGAACTTCAGCTTGAGTTTCAGCCTCGTGTCGATGCGGTAACCCAGGAGGTTATCGGTGCTGAAGCACTGGTGCGCTGGCACCATCCTATCCGGGGGGTATTGGGGCCTGCCTGCTTCATTCCTTTGGCGGAAGAAAACGGCATGATCTTCGAAATCAGTGACTGGGTCTTGCGCGAGGCGTGCCGGAATGTCATGAGCTGGAAGGACACGCTGTGGGTGTCAGTCAATCTGTCGCCCGTGGAGTTCCAGCGCCATGACCTGGTGCAGCGTATCCAGCGAGTGCTCGAGGAGACCGGCTTATCTCCTGACCGGTTGGAGCTTGAGTTTACCGAAAGCATCATGCGGGAGGACTCTGAGGCAGTACTGACGACGATGAGCAACCTGAAAACCCTTGGGGTTCGGTTGTCGATGGATAACTTTGGAACGGATTACTCTTCCATGGGGTATCTGCAAAGCTATCCATTCGATGGCATCAAGATTGATCGTAGTTTTCTGATGTACCTCGATCATTCTGAGCGTCATGAGGCGGTCGTGGATGCCATTATCCGAATGGGTCACGCGCTATCACTCAATGTGACCGTCGAGGGGGTCGAGACGACTGAGCAGTTTGAGAAAGTCACCAGTTTGTCCTGTGATCAACTTCAAGGGTTTTACCTTGGTCCGCCAGTCTCTCCGAGTTCCTTCCGGGAGCTGCTGAGTGATGATATGTCCCGCCAACGCTGGGGGGGAGTGCAATAGAGAGACGTCATACAAGGAGGGGAGGCTTTTGCACTGGGAGCCTGTCAGGTCGGCACACAGACATTCTGTCAGGGATGTGGCTTCCCATTGGCGCGTGCCATCGACCTGCTGAGGCGCCATCGGTGAATTGCACCCGCGACCACGTGGGCACTCAAGGGGGGGAGTCCAGCTTGGCGGGACGCAATAGCATGCACTCAGGCATCCATTTCCCGTGAAGGAAACGACACAGGCACCCGCTTTCGGGTGCCTGTGTCGTGACAGGACGGTGGCGCTCCCCTGCGTCATGCGATTGAAGAGCTCACGACTCTCAGCCAGGGCCCGCCAAGGGTGTTGTCGTGGTGGGTTGCGAATCCTGGGGCGACTGAGAAGGCGCTTCATCCATCGGCTCCGTCATCATGTGTCCCCCCGGGATATTGGCCAGATCGAGGTTTTTATCGACCTGACTGAGGAATTGCAGATGCCGCTGGTATTCATTCAAGACGTCATGAATGACCTGCGTGCGTGTGAAGCCATTGAGATCCTGACCGATGCCCCCTTCGGCGAGATGCACATCCAGTCGTAGATAGTAGTCATCATCTGCCGGTAGGAAGCTCGGGGTACGCATGCGGCATGGACGCACCTGATACAGGAAACTGGGTGCGCCAGGGAAATCAACCTGCAGGGTCGGACACCCACCCTCCACCTCTTCACTGTCGCGGTTCGTGACCGACGCCTGATGTCCGTGTGCTTGCAACTCGCTGGCCAGCTGCTGCAATGCCGGACGCACAGAGTGCTTGAGTATGCTGGCAGCACCATGACGTGTAGAGCCATCGAGGGTACGCGTCAGTCGTTCACGCCAATCGCTGTCTTCACCGCTGACAACGGAAACCATCTGACGGGCTTCGGATTTCTCGCTTTCAATGCTCAGCGCGCGGTACATGCTGATCATCACCATGAAGATGACGATAGAGAAGGGGAGAGCCGTGATCACGGCAACACTTTGCAGGGTCTTGAGGCCACCGGCCATCAAAAGCGCGATGGTGATGACCCCAATGAGGACGGACCACAGGATGCGTAGTCGAATGGGGGCATCGTGGTTCACGTCACGTAGCACATAGGTGAAGTTGGCGAGTACCAGTGCCCCGGAATCTGCTGATGTCACGAAGAACACGATGCTCAGCAGTGTCAGCAGGCTCGCAGTAAAGCCGACACCGGGCAATTGTTCGAGGAAGGTGTAGATGCTGGTTTGCGGTGTATTGAGCGCTTGCTCGCCCAGTTCCACGGCACCGGATTGCACCAGTTCAATGGCCGAGTTACCGAAGACGCTCATCATGATCATCACGAAAGACAACGGGATGAAGAGCGCGCCGGCCACAAACTGGCGAATGGTTCGACCGCGGGAGATACGTGCCAGGAAGAGGCCTACGAACGGGGCCCAGGAAATCCAGAAGCCCCAGAAGAAGACGGTCCAGCTATTGAACCAGGACTGTTTGTCGGGGGCATAGGCGTAGGTTTCGAAACTCAAGCCCAGATAGGCGGTGGTATAGTCACCAACATTGGTCACCAGTGCATTGAGAAGATGTAGCGTGGGCCCCTGAAGTAGCACGAACAGCACCAGCCCACCGACCAGCAGCAGGTTCAGTTCTGACAGGCGACGGATGCCCTTTTCGACACCCGATACCACAGACATCGTGCCCAGTACGATGACCATGATGATGATCAGAATCTGAGAGACCAGCCCCTCATCGACGCCGAACAGATAGTTCAGGCCGTAATTCATCTGCATCACGCCTATCCCGAGTGCCGTGGCGATCCCGAAGACGGTGGCGAGTACCCCCGTGATGTCCACCGCATTGCCAATGGGGCCGTAGATACGCTTGCCAAGCAGCGGGAAAAGGGTCGAGCGAATCGCAAGCGGCAATCGGTGACGATAGCTGAAATAGGCCAGCGCCATCCCCATCACCACAAAGACTCCCCAGCCGGAAATCCCCCAGTGCATGAAGGTCTGCACGATGGCCCGGCGTTGCATCTCTTCCGTCGTCCCTGAGCCACCCGGAGGTGTCAGAAAGTGCGACAGTGGCTCGGATACCACGAAAAAGAGGATCGCGCCGCCGATGCCCGCGGCGAACAGCATGGCCGCCCAGGATAGCGTCGAGAACTCGGGACGCGAGTGGTCAGGTCCGAGTCGTATGCGCCCGAAGCGTGACATGCCGATACCGACCACGAAGATGACATAGAGTGTGACGGCCAGCATGTAATACCAGCCGAAGGTATTGCCAATCCAGTCGAGGCAATACCCGAAGAAGGCGGTGGCCTGTTCTGTGAAGCCCATGGCGTACGCCACGAGCAGTACGATGGCGATCAGTGAATAGCGAAAGACCGCGTGGTTGAGGTGATTGCTGGAATCCGTTTGAGGCACATCATGCGTGGCAAGATGCGCTACATCCTTTGGTGTCATGCTCAATCTCAAGCTCCTGCGATAACGGGGAGAGGGGAGTTGATACGACGATGTCCTGGAAAACCGTGTCAGCCGGACAGGGCTTCAAGGGGGAACAGGGTCGCCGCTCGCCATATTGATCTCATGGGTATCAGTGCACTTGCAGGCTGTAGACATCGAGGTGGCATGCCTTGAAGCCTGTGGTGCCTCTTGTCTTATGGATGCTGCTCATCACTTGTGGTGCCTGACGGTCCTGCAGCCATATTGTTTTTCGTCATAGCGCCTTGCCTGCGAGTGGCGATTTTCGCGCGTGGTCTAGCCGTGAGCTCGACGTAACGGTGATTCACATCCTGATAATCGAGTAGCCGGTGGTTGAATGAGTCGGATCAGCGAAGTGAATGCGCGAGAGCGCGCCGGGTTGGTGACAGCATCATGAGCCCCAGGCCTCGTGCCCCCTGAATGATTCGCTGCTCTTGACGCTGTGGCCCTGTCCTCAAGCGGGGAGGATAAGCGGCGGCTGACACCCTGCGCAGGGCCTCGATACTGCAGGCGCACAAGAGGGGAAGTCGCTACCCAGTAAAGGGGGAGATAGCTCGATAGCAGGCAATCGTCTGGTGTGGCGCAGGACATGAAAGGGCGGCTAGTCGAGTCATAAGCTCTTTGCATCATTTTTGGTTATGGAGCATGCCGTAACGGCGGTATCTGAGAGGGCTGGAGCATCATAAGATATTATGCAATTCGCGAGTCTCCATGAGCGGCATTAATCTGTAAACTGGCCCATTGTTAATCAGAGGGTATTACCTGAGCTTATGGCAAACATCGGTCGTCATGTGTCACCCAATCTGTTGCGCGTGTTCGAGGTGGCGGCACGTCATCGTGCTTTCACGCACGCTGCCCAGGAATTACGCTCGACCCAATCTGCCGTCAGTCAGCAGATCCGAGCGCTCGAAGATGCGTTGGGGGTGACGCTCTTCAAACGAGTGCATCGTGGAGTCCGCTTGACGGAAGCAGGTGAGCAGCTGTTCCAGAGCGTGCAGGAAGGGTTTGCTGTCATCGAGAGAAGTATCAACGACATTCAGCAGCTGACGACTCCCCCGTCTCTCAATATCTTGACCGATTTCGCCTTTGCCAGTGCATGGTTGATGCCTAACCTGCCCGAGTTCCGACGGCTCAATCCGGGCATTGCGGTTCACTGCATGACCAACCAGGGCGTGCTCGATCACTCGATGCAGGATATCGACGTGGCATTGTTGTTCTGTGCGGAAGAGGACACACGACCTCGGCTGTTGCGTGAGCGAGTCTTTCCGATCTGTAGCCCTGATTTTCTGGCACGCCACGGGCCCATTGAGCATCCTGAACAGCTTTGCCAACTCCCGCTGCTGACCTTGTCGGCTGCTCAGGGACAGGCCTGGATGGATTGGTCGGCGTATTTCATGGCTCAGGGGGTCAAGCATGGCGTCGGGCAGCGAGAGTTGGTCATGAACAACTATCCCCTCCTGTTGCAAGCTGCCGCTGCGGGACAAGGCGTAGCGTTGGGATGGGAAGGTTTGTGTGATGAAGCGCTAACGTCTGGGAGTCTGGTGGCGCTTCGTGAGTTTTGTCATGACACACATCATGGTTACACCTTGATCGAGGTTGATCCCTCCGAGCATTCCCAGGCCAAGCAGGCCTTGGTTGACTGGATCACCGCCCATTTCGATGATCCCGAGGCTGTCACGGAGATAGCGTCAGATACGTCATGCTGAAATGAGGCGGCTGCATGAGGGCCGCTGAGGGAAGTGTTTGGCAAGGGGCGTCGCCTCGTTGCAGCATTATCGTCGGAGCGTTTTTGGCGCTCGCCAAGTGGGTATCACCACCCAGATAGCCTGTGGATCGGAGATGTCATGAAAGGGGAGGGGCTTCCCCGACGCCTGGGCATTCTGATCTGAAAGCACCAGGCGACGTGGTTTCGTACGACATGCCACTGCGTGGTTGGAAGGCCTCATTGAATTCAGTGCATGCCTTGCCGTGGCGAGGGGGAGTCAACTGGGTGACATCAAGGGTCCCGGGTTATCCAGATAGCGTTCTCGAATATGCTGTGCCGACCAATAGGTAAGAGCTGCGACCGTCCCCGTAGGGTTGTGCTGCATATTCTGCGGGAAGGCACTTGCGCCCATGACGAAGAGGTTATGCGCATCCCAGTGCTGTAAATATCGATTGAGGACCGATGTTTTGGGGTCTGTTCCCATGATGGCGCCACCGGTTATGTGGGTTGATTGATAGCTCGAAGGATCAAAGTGATCGCCTCGCTGTTTGACACTCTCGGTGTGGTAGTCCGGCTGTAACTGGGCGACGATCTCACGCATTCGCTCCGCCATGAACTCCGTCATGCGTAGATCGTTTTCCTTCCAGTCATAAGTCATGCGCAGCAAGGGATCCCCATGCGGATCCTTGTAGGTGGGGTCCAGGTCGAGGTAGACATCCCGATAGGACATGTTCGTCCCGGTCGTGCCTATCATCATGTGATGGCCATAATGCTGGCGAACCTGCTTTTTCCATTCACTGCCCCACTGTGGTGTTCCCGGAGGCGTGCGCAGTGCACCGATAGCGCCTCCCGGGCCTTGGGTGGTGTAGATGTATGAGCCCCCGATGAAACCGTGTTGCTCGGTATCGAAGGTATCGGGGCTGAAGTCATCAATTACCTGTCCACTGCCACCAGCCGAGATGAAGGGGTTGAATTGATGATCCTTGAAGTAAAGATCCATGGAGCCCGTGATCTGGTAGGAGAAGTTGCGTCCCACCACCCCGGTGTTGCTTTCCGGGTCATAGGGTTCTCCAATCTCGGACAACAGCAACAAGCGGACATTGGATAAGGGAAATGAGGCAAGAATGACCATGCCCGCAGGCTGAAAGACCTCATTGCCATCAGCATCGCGATAGATGACCCCTTTGACCGTCTCATCTTCCTCGTGCTTCACGATCCGTGTGACTTCACAGCCCGTCCGATACGCGAAGTTCTCGCGTTGCTTGAGTGCATCAAGCGTGCAGGTCTGTGGGGATGCCTTGGAATAGTTGAGGCATCCGTAGTTGCTGCAAAAGCCGCAGAAGTTGCAGGGACCCAATTGCATGCCATAGGGGTTGGTCCAAGCGCCCGATACATTGGCAGAGGGGTAGGGATATGGATGCCAGCCCAGTGCCTGGGTCGCCTTGGTGAACAAGGTGTCCGTCAGGGTTCTCGGCAAGGGAGGGAGTGGGAATGGATTCTTGCGCGGACCTTCGAAGGGATTTCCTCCTTCGATCATTTCTCCCTGGATATTGCCAGCCTGGCCGGATAAGCCTGCGACCTTTTCGAAGAAGTCATAGTGAGGTTCCAACTCTTCATAGCTGACGCCATAGTCCTGGATGGTCATGTCCTCAGGCAAAAAGCCTGGAGAAAAGGTGCGATCGGCAAAGCTCTTCAGTGCCAGTTCGTTTGGTGTGGCGCGATACAGCACGCCTGTCCAGTGCGAACCTGCACCGCCCACCCCATCACCGGGATGGAAGGTTGTCCAATGGCGTTGGGGGATGGCCTGCTCCTGGCGATTGCGTCGTATCGTGACGGTGCTCTGACGTGGGCGTTGCATCATCTTGAGGCGTACGCCGTACTTGAGCTCATCCGCAGGTTTGGGATACAGGAAGTCCTCTTTGCTCCGATCTGCTCCGCGCTCAAGCGCCAGCACGTTCAATCCAGCGCTCGTCATTTCCAGGCCCATGATCGAGCCGGTCCAGCCAAGACCGATGATGACGACATCGACGTCTGGTTGTGTGATGGTCATGTCGTGATTCCTTTCAGTTCGACGGGGAAGTGGAGGCAGCGTCTTCGCGAGCATGATCCAGGAAGTCTGGATGCCCTTGTTGCGCCGGCTTACCAGGCCCGTGCGCCTTTCTCACCTCAGCCACCTGCTCAGGAGTCACCCTGGAGGCATCATTGCTCCAGCTCTGTCGGACGAAACTTGCCAGGCTGGCGGCTTCCTCGTTGCTCAAGCGCCAGTCAAAGCCTGGCATTTGCAAGCGTTCCGGGCGTTTTGGCGTTGACGGCAACTGTGCGCCATACAGGATGGTGCTGATCAGGGCTGTCGGGTTGTCAGCGTTGACCTGGGTGTTGCCGGAAAGCGGGGGGAAGACGCTATCTGCGCCTCTACCATTGGCGAAATGACAAGCATTGCAGTTATCCAGATACAGACGTGCCCCCTCGTCGAGGGAAGTCGCGCTCGTCAGTTGCCGTGTCGTGGCATCCGGTGCTGTGTTGGAAGGTGGCGTCGAGACGGGGGCGGGCGAGACGCGTTGCTTGTCCGTGGCACCCAGCGTCGTCAGGTAGGCAGCGATGGAAGACAAGTCCGCATCAGTGAGGTGGGACGTACTGTGCTGAATGACAGAGGTCATTTCGCCGCCAGTCGCGGCGTGGCGATTGCGTCCAGTGGCCAGATAATCGATGACATCGTCTTCCGACCAATCGCGTAATCCCGTCGAGTCGCCGCCACGCAGTGAAGGAACCTGCCACTCGTTCAGCTCAGTTCCAGCCAGGTAGTTGTCGCCGTCTTGGTCGTTGAGCGCTTTTTCCTGCATGAACAGGCCGCGAGGGGTATGACAACTGCCGCAATGCCCCGCGCCTTGTACCAGGTAGCGTCCACGCTCCAGCTGTTGCTGTCGATCACCAGAGAGATCACTGGAATGATTGGCGGAAGAGGTATTCGATACATCATCGACGAACAGCCAGTTCCAGAACCGAATCGCCCAGCGCTGATTGAATGGGAAGCTGAGAGAGGTCTCCGGTGCGGGCTCGGTGACAGGGTCCACCCCTTTCATGAAATAGGCATACAGTGCCTTGATATCGTCGTCACTCAGACTGGCATAAGACGGGTACGGCATTGCCGGGTACAGATAACTGCCATCCGCACGAACCCCTTGTCGCAGGGCGGCGGCGAAATCCTGCTCACGATATCCTCCGATCCCTGCCTTGGGGGCTGGTGTGATATTGGTCGCGTAGATAATGCCGAAGGGGCTCTCGATGGGGCGCCCCCCTGCGTACTCTTTACTCGTACCCTCACGGGTGTGGCACGCCATGCAATCTGCTGCTCGGGCCAGGTAGGCGCCGCGCTGGATCCGTTGGGTATCGGCTGTAATATCCGTGCTGGTAGGCGACGGATTATTTGTGGGGCTGTCACCGAGAACGGCCATTGCCGCACCTGCGGCACTCACGGCAGCCGCCAAGAGCGCGAGGCGTACTGGCCAATTTCTGTAATGGGGCATCCGTTGCTCCTGTTACCCGTCGTCCGGAGGGGAGTGGCTGACTTTTGAGCGGTGCTGGTCAGCCGCGCTTGCCGGCAAGGCTGACTGGGCCGAGCGGATAGGGCACATCATGCTGTGTGACCCACTCACGGAAGCTGGCGCGAGCACCTGTGAAACCAAGCATCTTCCAGCCCACCATGTCCCGGTTTCCCCCATACATGGGATCCGAGAGATACCCTTCGCGTGTGTTCTGCAAGAGAAAGGCAAAGAAGGTGGCGGAGGGGAGGTCGGGTATCCCGGCGGCTTTAAAATCAGCTCGTCCATTTTCCAGGTCGGCTAACAGCGCCTCCTGCTGCTCTGATGAAAGGTCAGTGAATTCCTGTCCCGTTTTTTGCTTGGCATGGTAACGAGCGCCCTGAATTCCCAAGCGATAGAGTGCTGCAGGTGTGTGGGGGAGCTGATACCCAAAGACGGGATCGGCGTTCGGGTGAAAGGGGCCTTGCATGTACCAGTCGCTCGCTTGCCCGTAGTCTCCACTCAGCTCCTTGTCGATGAAGACTGGGACGTTGGCCGTCAAGGCCCCGGCACCATGTTCATCTTCAGGTATCAGGCGATCGGTGGCGGCGAGAATGAATTCCCATTCTTCCGCGTTGAAAAACGCGGGGGCGTACTGATGAAGAGATGGGGTCGCCGCATCCGACGTCTGGCTGAATAGCAGGCTTGGGGCCAAGGTGACGGCAGGAATGACGGTCAGTGAGTCCCGCATGAACTCACGGCGTTTCTGGCCTTCGGGATCAAGCGACATATTGCCTCCTTACGCGCGGTGCATCGGTGACTCGCTTAACTTCTCAGCGAGTGCTCAACGCGATATCTGGCTGACTCCTTCGGGAGCGGGGCACACCATATGACGACTCATGCCGCCTCTCTTCGACGTCACTCCTGTCATGGGATGATGATGCCTAGAGGATGCCGAGGGGGTGTCAGAATGCTGTGCTGCAATATTAGAATAACAGCATGATTGGTTGCATTTGAGAGGAGAGAGTAAAGAGTTGGTGTGACGCAGCGTTGCGTTTACCAGTCTGCTAGGCGTGAGAGGCTTGTCGGTAGGTAATGGCGTGTGGAGTGATGCAATACTTCTAGACTCCAACGTGATGGGTAAGGTTGCCCCCTCAACGAAAGGTTACCTGACCCAGGAAGTGTCGTGCATTCTTCTGTCGCTTAACGTAGAACGTTTCTCGCCTAGGGTTAGGTCAAGGTCATCTGATGCGACTAGTCAGTGTCTTTGGAAGCTGGTGAAGCTGATTTCTACGCAGGATCACCCTATTAGTGGAGGCCGCGAGAAGTCATGCTGAAGGAAAACGTTATCTTCAGAGTCGGCAAGCTCAAGGAGTACAGCGCTGGTAGTAATATCGTCGATAACGATAAGTTCTGACGTTGAAATATTATAGCTTTCTTGATATTGGCTGCGACAAAGCAAGACGCTGCATGGAGGCTTGGGAGTGAACTGGAAGCATCTAAGCCAAAGGCTTGAAAATAAGCCATGGTGGGGCGACTTGGTGTTCTAGGTTGTTAGGTCCCAGGCTGTGCAAAGGCGCGGCTCAGTCAGCCCTGATGATATTATTTTTTTTGGCGTAGTCATCAATGAAGCGATTGGGCCTCTGGTGTTGTATCTGTCTGCTCGCAGAGTGGTTGATTGTGATACGTCTTACGGGCCGGTAGGTCTGGTGGGGGAAGCGCTAGGTCATGCTTGAAGTCATGGGGTGGCGTTCAGAGAAGGGATGCTCCTCACCAACCAGTGAAGCTCTTAGACCGGCTGCCAATCCTGTGGAAAACTTGGCGCTCTTGAATGCTTCAGAGTATTTGCCAGCGGAAAGCTGCTAGGAACGCCTCAACCGAGTGGCTATGCCCGAGTCCCAAAGTGAGAGTCTTTAACGACTGTCAAAAATATGCGTGTTGCTGAATTTCGTGAAATGAGTCGGTTGGACAGCTGAAATGAAACGCTACCCGTTATCATGGCTTACCCAGCATATTGATATTCGTGCGAATGACAAGATCGGCCTTCATTGCCTTGGCAATTTCACGTCCGTAGGAGACTGCCGCCTTCTGTGTGGTGAATAACTGAGTGTGATGATTGCGTTCATCGCTCTTGACGAGCCATGCCCCTGATTTGGCTATTACGAAGACAGTACGAAACATAGTTAACTCTCATGTAAAATGGCGATCCTACATTAACGTATTATGAATTAATACTAAAGTTTTACATTCCCCTTCTGTGAATATTGGATGCTGGCAATGATTCTATTAGTGTAAGTTATCTTGTCGTGTGTGGCGCATAATCGGAAATAATTTGAGAGGCTTGATTTTTGCCTAGTGAAAATCCTGGATTCATAGACTTGGATTCATAGAATAACCGCAGCACTTTGGACCGCACGGTAGAGGCAGGAGGGCCAGCGCCGGTACCCTTCTCGGCTCACCGACCAAAGTGAAGCAGAGTATGGAATACCGACAGCTGACCCAGCCCCAACGATACCTGATCCACGCCCACTATGATTTGGGCATGAGCCAGCGCCAGATCGGCAGGGAGCTGAATCTCCACAGCAGCACGATCAGCCGTGAGATTCGCCGCAACGCCACCGCTGATGACTATGATCCCGAGCAGACTCAGACACTCAGTGATCATCGTCACCGCACTGCTACCAAGTGGATAAAGCGCCTTCCAAGCATGATGGCCGCCGTTGCCGGTGAGCTACGTGAGGAGTGGAGCCCACAGCAAATCAGTGGCTTCATGGCGTCCTTGGCCAGCGTTAGTGTCAGTCATCAATGGATTTACACCATGTTAGTAATGCAGAGTTACCCAAGATGGTTGAGAAGCTGAATGGCCGTCCTCTAAAGCGGGTCGGCTACTGACTACCGACTACCGGCGTAGGTGTTTCTGGGGAATGCTCAGGAGGCCTGGATATCCTACAGATATGTCTTGATCGAGGTAAATCCGATGAGCATTCTTTGACCAGACAGGCACTTATGGACTGGATCAAGGTGAATTTACAGCGTCGGTTGCGGATATCTCATGAGAGATGACGTGGCCCGTGTCGGTATTGATGATTGCTCCAAAGCAGCATGGCCCTCTCGTTAAGCCTACAAGCATTTTTGAAACCCGATCATTCGGCCTCGGCGACGGCGATGATGGGGGTGTAGGTTACTATGCCCCAAGCCTTAAACTCTACGCCACGCAGCGCGATAGACGGGTGCTCGGGGTCCCCCGACAGCAACGCCGCTGGCCATGCCATTGGCCCAACATGCTGTCGCCCTTGGCTCGACAGACGTTGCTGGCGCTGGGGTGAGGGATCAGGTGTTCGGTGGGGCCCAAGACGTGATCAAGTGCCGCATCCGCGTGGATGGAAACCCGTCCCGAACCTCCCCAGCCATCAACGGCAGGGTATAGCGAGAATCGCTAGGCGACTGCCCCGGCATTTCGACTCTGCAAGGGGTAGCGTCATCATGTTGGAAGGGCAACGTCTCCCTCTCGAGTGCTGTGCAGGCAGACAGTGTCAGAGGGGCGAAGGAGCGAGGCAATAGCGCTCCTGACAGAAAGAAAGGGCAACACACGGCTTTCCCTGTCCAAGGGAAGCGCTGACACGGAGGAGCGGGCACTACAGGCGACGATCTGGAGTGAAATCGACCTCTTCGGCACCCTGGGCCAGCGCCAGAAAAGCGGGGTGCTCTGGATTAACGAGGTAGTTCGTTTCTCGGGGCGCGACCACACTCGGAACCGCCAGAACTAGGCTCGACTGTCCCTCAAGCCAGTCGTCACCGATCTCGGCTGTGGAGGGTGGCGCCGGCTCAGCTCGCCAATCTGCTGGCAGAACGTCCTCCGGGAGCTGCATTAGCACCTCCTCCCGGAATGTCACCTCCAGGAGCGCATACTCCTTCAGCAGCTGATTGTCTTCCAGGTGAACCATCACCTCGAGCATGGCCAATGACTCTGTGCTCGCGAGGTACACACAGGCCTTGCCTTTGCTGTTCCAGCGCCCGCCGTACAGCCGAGCCCCTTCCCCATCAAAGGCTGTCTTTAGCCACTTCCGCTTAACGAGCCGATAACCGCGCACCACAGTCATGCAAAGACGCCATGCTCAAGCCGGCCGATCAGATCTAGAACGGCTTCGGCGCCAGCAGTGGTAGCCACCATCTCGACCGGTAGACGCCCCCCCAGCCCACGCACGGGGCTGAGCAACCATTCTTTCGCCTTCGCCTTGTCGCCTTCGAACAGGTCCACCGCGCTCTTGTACACCTCAGCGAAACGGTAAAGTCGATCGCCCTCGGCAGGTTTGAAGTAGCCAGTATCGGCACGACGCTTCAGGGTTGCCGGAGGAATGACCACATACCGTGCCAACTCCTTGCTCTCAAGCCCGGAGGCCTCAGTGAGCTTGGTATAGACTTTGTACGAGATGCCAGCATTCAGCGCTTCATGCAGCTTGGCTCCACGCGAGGGAAGACCCAGAGCCCTCCAGAAGTCGTCCTTCCGAGCGGCTGGTTTTGGGCGATACTCTTTGATAGCGGCTTGCATAGCTCTCTCCCGTGACTTCATCTGATACCTCTTCAGGGTATCAGATGATTCATTTGACAGCATCTCGTATCGTTTGTCGGCTTCCTGAGGTAGTACTGGCCGTAGGCCAAAACCTGAACCGGCATCAGACAGAAGAACACAAACGCCGCCACTAGCCTCGCCAACGCCCGCGTGATATCGGCAAGAGTGCCCGAGCGGATATCACTCTCGTTGTTGGTCATCACTCTGTCGTTGCTTCCTGAAGTGTGACGCTATGAGTCAGAGCCTAGCGGGTTTACGAAAAAGGAGTTGGGCGAGGTTCGGGTGTCCATGGCATGCGCGCCCCTGGAATGCCCGCGCGCTGGATGATTTCGGGCACGAAGGCTTCCTGACGATGCGCCATGATATGTACGCCGCTCACACCTTCTATCTCACGTAACTGCTGGATCATCTCGATGCAGAGGTCTCGGCCTTCCGCCTTCTGATCCCTGGCCCCTTTCAAGCGCTTGAGTACGTCATCCGGGATATGCACGCCAGGAACATGGCGGCGCATCCACTCGGCGGTGCGTGCCGAGGCCAGCGGGCCGACGCCGGGCAGGATGAAGCATTTCTCCAGCAGGCCCAGATCACGGGCACGATGCATGAAGTCCTGAAAGCGCGGCAGGTCGAAACAGTACTGTGTCTGGATGAACCGGGCGCCGGCGGCAATCTTCTTGGCCAGGCGATGAGGGCGAAACGCGAAGGGCGGGGCGAAGGGGTTGGCGGCTGCGCCCAGAAATACCTGGGGCGCTGAGGTCAGTGTCCGGCCGCTGGCGTAGGCGTGCTTGTCACGCAGCCCGGCGACGATTTCCAGCAGCGACAGGGAGTCGAGATCGAACACCGGCTTGGCCTCGGGGTGATCCCCGACCTGCACGCCATCCCCGGTCAGACACAGCAGGTTGCGGATGCCCAGCGCCGCAGCCCCCAGTACATCGCCCTGGATGGCGATGCGGTTTCTGTCACGACACGAGATCTGCATCACCGTCTCATGGCCTTCGCGGGCCAGCAGGGCACACATCGCCACGCTCGACATATGGCAGTTGGCACCCGAGCCATCGGTGGCGTTCATGGCATCCACATGGCCGGCAAACAACTGCGCGCGCGCATGCACTTCCTGTGGATCGGCCGAGTCAGGCGGTGCCAGCTCGGCGGTGACGGCAAACTGACCGCTGCGAAGCACTCTCTCCAGGTGACCGACGTTGCTATCGCGCTCGGTAGGTGGCGGTTGGGTGTTGTCCGGGATAGTGAGTCTGGAGGTCATTTCAGGCTCTCTCGGCGTTCAGCGGCTTGCCGAGCCACGCGCAGCCAGGATGAGGTGCCCTGCAGGCGATGGTCCACCGGCAACTGCACGATCTGGATCGCGTCGTTGTCCTTCATCCGCTGGCTGCCTTCCCAGGCTTCCACCCAGACACAGCGCGTGTCCGGTTCGACTTCACAGTTGCCATTCTGCATGACACCGCCGCAGGGGCCGTTGCGCAGGTGCTTGGGGCAGTTCATTGAGCAGGACATGCCGGTCGAACTCAAAATGCACTGGCCACACATCTGACAGTCAAACAGCAAGCCCTTGCAGGCTTGCTCCAGCCTGGCGACAGGCTTCTCGGCGCGTGCGTAACCGACGGACTTCCACAGCGGCTGCAGTTTGATGATCACCGGCTCGACGGCCTGATAGGTGAGCTCCAGCAGTCGCGCGTGACGTGCGGCCCACAGACGAATCGAATACACGCATGCCTCCTGTCAAAACCTGGCGGGGGTAACGCCCTGGGCGTTTCGGAGCGCTATCTTCGCATGGCCGCCACCCGGGCCGACATCCCGTGGGCGGCAGCGTCACTATCGAAAGGCGCAGGCCAAGGCGCAGGCGACGGGCCATGAAGGACTCATTGTTCGGCGCCGAGGCTTTCAATGATGAAGCTCTCCATGGCCTGCGCCGCCGGCGACAAGCTGGCGCCCTTGCGGCGAATCAGGCCCACTTCGCGACTAACCCGCGGTTCAGCTAGCTCAATGAACCGCAGGCGCTCATATTCCTGCGGAAATGCCAGGCGGGGCAGCGTCGTGACCCCCATCCCGGCGACCAACGTGGCTGTCAACGAAATCATGTTGGAGATATACAAGGCATGCATCTCGAGCAGTGACTCGGCCGCCGTGCCCTGCAATAGCCGCGAGGTGCCATTGCCGATCAGGGATTCTGTCTCCAGTGCTTGCCATGTCAGAGTCTGGCGCTCGGCCAGGGGGTGATCGTCACGGCAGACCACGCCGACTTCGTCATGAAACAACGGATGAAAGAGCAATTCTTCCTCCAACCCCCACAGGCTGGTGATGCCGATGTCGACCTGACCGCTGATGACCTGCTCGCGGACAAAATCGGCGTTGCCATCGTGGAGACCGACCTTTATCCCCGGATAGCGACTGACGAACTCGGAGAGCAGTTTCGGCATCAGTCGGCTGGCCACTGACGGCACCACTGCCATGTCCAGTTGGCCTGCCTCCTTGGCGGCGCGCGCCTGCAGCTCCCGGCTCAGACGATCATGCTGATTGATCAGCTCCCGAAAGCGCGGCACGCAGTAGCTGCCATAGGGTGTCAGAGTCGCCTTGGCACCCTTCTCGAACAGCGCCTCTCCCAGGCGGTTTTCCAGCTCGCGGATGGCCATCGACAGGGCAGGCTGCGTGCGATGCAGATAACGAGAGGCAGCGTGAAAACCACCGTGATCCACCACTGCCAGGACATAGCGCAGCGGCGTGATCTTCAGCTCTGCGACCATCGCGTCGATCCTCTTCAAAGTGGTAAGGGAAATTTATCATAGGGTATTTATTATTGATTATCTTTATCCCTCTGGGCCTCCTAGTCTGTTGTCACCGCGTTCAAGGAGGTTCACATGTCACACCACACCACTACCGCCACTCACGCCGCTGTTCACGATCTCTACATCGATGGTCAGTGGGTCGCAGGTCAGGGCAGCATCGCCAATCTCAATCCGTCCGATACCCGTGATGTCATCGGCCATTATGCGCAGGCCAGTGTCGATCAGGTCGCCGATGCCATCCAGGCGGCCAAGCGTGGCCAGGCACAATGGGCACAGTCAGGCCTCGAGCAACGTTATTCCGTGTTGATGGCCATCGGCGATGAGCTGATCGCCCGCAAGACGGAGCTGGGTGAGTTGCTGGCGCGTGAAGAGGGCAAGACCCTGGCGGAGGGAGTGGGTGAGGTACATCGCTCCGGGCAGTTCTTCCATTACTACGGCGCTGAAGTGCTGCGCCAGATTGATGAGCGCGCAGACTCGGTGCGTCCTGGCGTTGAGGTCGAGGTCCGTCGGGAGCCTGTCGGTGTCGTCGGTGTGATCAGCCCCTGGAATTTCCCGATGGCGACAGCGGTCTGGAAGATTGCGCCTGCGCTGGCCTTCGGCAACTCGGTCGTCTTCAAACCGGCCAATCTGGTCCCTGCGAGCGCATGGGCGCTGACCGAAATCATTCATCGCCAGTCACTCCCGGCAGGCACTTTCAATCTGGTGATGGGCCCGGGCAGCAGCATCGGGGATGAACTGATCTCCAGCCCTGACATTCATGCCCTGTCCTTTACCGGCTCTCTGGAAGTGGGGCGCCGAGTGGCGGCGGCCACTGCTGCCAATCTGGTCAAGTGCCAGCTGGAAATGGGCTCCAAGAACGCCCTGATCATCGCCGATGATGCCGACATGGAGCTGGCCGTCGAGGCAGCCTTCAATGGTGCCTACTCGGGCACTGGCCAGAAATGCACAGCATCTTCGCGGCTGATCGTGATGGAATCAGTCCATGACGAATTCGTGGAAAAGCTGACTCAGCGACTGTCTCAGGTACGCGTCGGCCACGCATTGGAAGAGGGCGTGCACATGGGGCCTGCAGTCGATGCCAGACAGCTCGAGTCCAACCTGTCCTGGGTGCAGCGCGCCCAGCAAGAGGGGGCAACGTTGGTCTGCGGCGGCGAGCGTGTGGAGTGCGCCACCGACGGCTACTTCATGAGCCCAGCGCTGCTGGTAAATACCAGCAACGACATGGCCATCAATCGCGAGGAGATCTTCGGTCCCATCGCCTGTGTCATCAAGGTGAGCGACGCAGAAGAAGCCATCAATGTGCTCAATGACACGCACTTCGGGCTCACGGCGGGCATCATCACCAACTCCCTGAAACTGGCCAGCAGCTTCAAGGCGCGTGCCGAAACCGGCTGCGTGATGGTCAATCTGCCGACTGCGGGGACCGATTACCACGTGCCCTTCGGCGGACGTAAGGCTTCAAGCTTCGGGCCTCGTGAGCAGGGGCGATACGCGCGCGAGTTCTACACCATCGTGAAGACCTGCTACATCAAGGCGTGAGGAGGCCCCATGTCAAAGACAATGCTGACGATCGATGGCCTGCAGTATTCCAACTGGTCACGCGAGATATTTGAACAGATGCGTGAAGGCGGGCTGGACGCGGTACACGCCACCCTCGTGTACCACGAGACGACGCGAGAGACCTTGTCGCGTCTTGGCGAGTGGAATCGCCGTTTCGAGGCCTGGCCTGATCTGATCATGCCCGTGCATGTGCCGCAGGACATCGCGGTTGCGCAGGCCAGCGGGCGTGTCGGCATCATCCTGGGGGCGCAGAACTGCTCCCCCATCGAGGACGATATCGACATGGTCGAGGTGATGCGTGACCTCGGGTTGATGATCATGCAGCTGACCTACAACAACCAGAGTCTGCTGGCCTGCGGGTGTTACGAGTCGGAAGACAGCGGGATCACTCGCTTCGGACGCCAGGTGATCCGTGAGATGAATCGCGTCGGCATGGTCATCGACATGTCGCACAGCGCAGAGCGCTCCACGCTCGAGGCGATCGAGATATCCGAGCGCCCCGTGATCATTTCCCATGCCAACCCGGAAAGCTTCCATCCGGCAAAGCGCAACAAATCCGACAAGGTGCTCAAGGCCATCGCGGAGAGTGATGGCCTGCTGGGGTTCTCGGCGTATCCCTTCCACCTGCGCAATGGCTCCGACTGTACCCTGACTGAATACTGCGAAATGATCGCCAGAACCGCAGACCTGATGGGCGTCGAGCACCTGGGGATCGGCACCGACCTGTGTCAGAACCAACCGGTGTCTATTCTGGAGTGGATGCGCAATGGCCGCTGGTCCAAGGACATGGATTACGGTGAAGGCAGTGCCAGCAACGCTGACTGGCCGCGTCCGCTGTCCTGGCTGCGAGACAGTCGTGACTTCCCCAACCTGATTGCCGGTTTGCGCAAGGTCGGCATGTCCGGGGACGAAGTGGCCGGCATCATGGGCAAGAACTGGGTCGCGCTCCTCGAGCGCGCCGCGACCCGTCAGGAGACCGCGCCCGCCTGATCGCCGTAACGCTATGCCATGGCACCTGTGCCGAGCCAGGAATCCTCAGGGTATCGCTCGGCAACCAACAACCATAATAAATGCCTGCCAATGACGAGAGCTCGTCAGAGGAATGCCACATGACTTCATCTCGCAAGACCACGACGTCTGCCACGTCGGATGCGTTACCACAAGGTCAGTACCGCTTTGGTGACCCTGTCGTTCTGACCTGCAGCATCGGCTTCATACTGCTGTTCGTCGGCCTGTCCCTGTTTGATCTTGAAGGGGTCGCGCAAGCCATCAGTGCCGGCTTTGCCTGGACCGCCAGAACACTGGGCAGCTACTTCCAGATTCTGTTGCTGCTCACCTTCTTCATTGCCCTGGGGCTGACCGCGACGCCTGCGGCCAGTGCCCGTATCGGTGGCACGCGAACGCCTGAGCTATCCACCTTCAAGTGGGTGTCGATCATCATGTGCACCTTGCTGGCGGGAGGTGGGGTCTTCTTCGCTGCCGGCGAACCGGTGTACCACTTCTTGGTGACGCCGCCTGCCTTTGATACCGAGCCGGGCACTGCGAACGCCATCGCGCCTGCACTGGCGCAATCCTTCATGCACTGGGGCTTTCTTGCCTGGGCCATTCTGGGCAGCCTGACCGCCATCGTGCTGGCGCATGCCCATTACGACAAGGGCCAGCCCCTGCAGCCGAGAACGCTGCTGTATCCCGTATTCGGCGAGAAGATCATGAAGGGCAAGCTGGGCGGCGTGGTGGATGCCATGTGCGTCATCGCCGTGGTGGCAGGAACGGTGGGCCCCATCGGTTTTCTGGCCACCCAGGTCAGTTTTGGCCTGCATGAGCTCTTTGGCGTGACCAATGACTATTCGACGCAGCTGAGCGTGCTGGTAGTGCTCGGGGTGATCTACGTCACCTCGGCCGTGACCGGCATCGACAAGGGCATCCAGATCATGTCGCGCTTCAACGTCTTCCTGGCGCTGGGCGTGGCAGCGGTAATCTTCGTCTTCGGGCCGACCCTGTTCATGGTCAATGCCTTCACCCAGGGCTTTGGCGAGTATCTGAGCTCGTTCTTCACCATGTCGACCATGACGGCACAGAGCGCTCCAGACTGGTGGATGCAGTGGTGGACCGTATTCTTCTTTGCCTGGTTCCTCGGCTATGGCCCGCTGATGGCGATCTTCGTGGCGCGCATCTCCAAGGGCAGAACCATCCGTCAGATGATCCTGACCGTTGCCGTGCTGGCGCCACTGGCCACCGCCGTCTGGTTCACCCTGCTGGGCGGGGCGGGCATCTTCTATCAGTTCACCGGCGTGATCGACCTCACCGAAGCGCTCAACAACTTCCAGTTCGATGTCGCGACCCTCACCGTGGCGCAGGCATTGCCCGGCGGGACCGCAATGGCAGCTGCCATCCTGACGCTGACCACCATCTTCGTCGCCACCACCGGTGACTCGATGAGCTACGCGATCGCCGTCGTCAGTGCCGGACACGATGACCCCAGCCCGCTGGTGCGTGCCTTCTGGGGCATCAGCATGGCGTTGATGGCTGCGATACTCCTCTATATGGGGGCCGGTCAGATCAGTGCGCTTCAGCAGTTCATCGTCATCACGGCCATCCCTGTTTCGCTGGTGCTGCTGCCCTCATTGTGGACAGGACCTCAATCAGCCTTCGCGATGGCACGTGCGCAGGGAATCACCAGCCAGCGGTCCGCCATGCCGGCCCCGGAAGACGCAGGAGAGCGTTGATATGTCTCGCAATCACCAGGGCGCGCGCCTCTCGTCCACCGAGCAACGGCTGCGGCTGCGGGCACCGGACGATGTGATGCAGCTGGAGCGCCTCGGCAGCCTGCATGCCAGTCGTCTGAGTTTCGTGAGAAGTCTGGTGCGCCAGATGGCACATGAAAAATGGAAGATCACCACGACCCGCTTCGAACTGGATGCCCTCGGTCACGGTGTGGCGATCTACTGCCTGCAGACGCCCAGCAAGCGTTATCACGGCGTCATATTTTCTCAGGCGCTTGAGGATTCCGCACGCTCTGACCGCGTCATCGCCGAGGCCTGGGATGTCACCTTCGGCGTAGTGGAGGGGGATGTGGATGATGCGCTTCTCGAGCAGATGGCGGCCAATGTGCCGTTGCAGGAAGCCGGGCGCCAGCACCCGAGACTGCTGGTCCTTTCGCGTGCCAATCGCAGCTTGCGTAACTTCGCAAGCTTCCTGGAGGCACTGAGTGCAGGCCAGCAACCTGATCCTGAGTGGCTGACCCGGGTCGGCTATCTGTATCGGACTACGGCCGTCTATGGCAATGGCAAGTTCGGCATCGCGGATTATGACCGTCTCAAGGACAACGCGGATTTCCATCGGCCATTTTCTGCCCAGATGCTGGGTGTCTATCTGCTGCGTCACTTCTCGATCCAGCAGATAGAGCACATGGCCCGTGCCCAGGCACCCGAGACCGCCGCACCTCTGGCAACCTCATTGAAGCGCTATCTGGGCATCGGCAACTCCACTGGCCTCGGGATGGCGCCGTTCCTGATCAATCATCCGCAGTTGGTACAGCGCTGGGTGGAAAGCCGAGAACTGGCGCTTGCCGAGGTGACGGCACAGGCACCGGGAGAGCAGGAGCGTTCACGTCTGCTGGCACTTCTGCAGCGCGCCGAGACTCATCTGCGCCAGACGGTCACGGATGATCACGAGCAGACCCTGCGCAACCAGGCCACGGTGGCGTCGTTGCCTGAGCTGATGACCTGGCTCGAACTCGTGCCGCTGTCGCCGGAGCTCTGGCAGGAGCTGATCGACTGGAATCACCAGCAGCATGGGCTCGAGGCTCAGGAGCTGGTGAACACTCTGCTGCTGGAGCTGTATCCGAGCATCGTCGACCGCTATGAGGACCTGATGGCGGTGGAAGAAAGCCTGGAGCTGACCCCTGACATGCCGCTGGTTCACCTCAAGCAAGTGATCGAAACGCACTACGACTGGGCGTTACGCGTCGATTTTACACTCGCCGAGAATCGCCACTGGTTCTGGTATCGCTCGGTCGAGAAGGAGGAGCCCCGTCTGGGAGTCCGCGACAGGGAAGCGGGTGCCGACAAGGAAATGAAGCTGGCGATTGCCCCGCGTGTCGCCGATACCCATGCGGCGATCAGTCAGTACCTGGAAGATCACCCTCGTGCCTTGGTGGTGGAATTCCTGATCCAGTGCCCGCGCCACAAGGATATCGTTCGCCGCATTCAGAGCATGGCCAGCACCTCTTTCGGCGAGATACGCGCCAACCTGTGGGCGCGCGACATGAAGCCCATGCACTTGCTGCGAACCAAGCTGTCGTTCTTCGGTGCCAGCCGTTTCGACCCGAAGTCTGACCGTTGGGTGCGTATCACGCTCTTTCAGGGGGCTCCGCTGGTGGAGGAACTCAACGCCGAGCCGCAGGATCCTGTCGCGTTTGATGATTGGAGCTTCCCGCTGGCACCGCAGATTGCGCGCACGGTGCTGCCAGAGATGACCGCCGACCCTCGGCAGGGCAATACCACGACAGTAGGAGGAATGTCATGAAGGTCTCCTACAACGAGCTTCACGGACTGTGTCGCAAGGCCTTTCAGGCGATGGGCTTTGAAGACGGTGACGCCGGGGATGCCGCCGACATGGTGGCCTGGATGCAGCTCTATGAGCTGGAAGGGCTGGCGGCGCTCAATCGCGGACTGCGTTTCTTGCTGGAGGATACCGATGAGCGTCCGCCGGAGATCGTCTATGCCGATGGCGACCTCGCGGTACTCGACAGCCACGGTCACAGCGTATTGAAGAGCTCATCTCTGGCGCTGGAACTCGGCTTCGCCAAGGCACGTGCGCGTGGCCTCGCCGTCATCAAGATCCAGCATTGCCACAATCGGCAGCTGATCATGGGCTATCTGGCGCGCCTGGCGGGGCGTGGCATGAATGTCACCGCCTTCTGGCGCAACGCCCAGGATGTGGACGAGGCGATCGGCTGCCCCATGATCGAGCAGGTCGTGGGCTTCAGAGCCAACAGCTCGGTCCCCGAGATACGGGTCTATGCCGTGCGTGAAGTGCCAGAAGAAAATGAGCCCAATGATGGCATCACGCTGGTGATGGCCAACCATGTCGATCTGCTGCCATCCCTTCGCTCCGACTATGACGTTGACCTGCTGGCCTGTCATGAAGAGTCGAAGCTGCTCGCCTGTCGCCAACGTGCCATGCAGGAAGGCATCGAGGTGGATGACGAACTCTGGTCACGCCTGAAAGCACTTTCGACACGCCTGTTGGTCGAGGCAACGGAAGACTCTCGCAGCGGTGCCGGCGCCGGTTCCACCGACAACGACTGACCTTTCGCGTCTCAATACGCCCCATCACTCCATGATTCGCCGCTCTTGCGTCGGCGGGTCATGGAGTGCGCCCATCGAAAGATTCTCGAGGAATACCCATGGTTCATCCCGTCAAGACTGATCTGTTTGCCTCTCGTGCGCCCCTGTCATGGGCGAGTGTCGGCAATGGCATCCTGTTCACTGCCCAGATTCCAATCGATGCCGCCGGCAATGTCGTGGAGGGCGGGATTGCTGCCCAGACCCGCCAGACGCTGGATAATCTGATTCATACCCTGGAATGCGCCGGTGGTGACGCCTCTTCGCTGACTCAGGTGCTGATCTATGTGACTGATCGCGAGCACCTGGCGACAGTGAATAGCCTCTATGCAGAATATGTGCGTGAGCCCTATCCCAATCGGGCTGCCATCATCGTCTCCGGGTTTGCACGTGAAGAGATGCTGGTCGAGATGGTCGCCTACGCCGCATTGGAAGGCGATACAGGCAGCTCTGCTTAGAGCCCCCTCTGTAAGATTGATCAGCCGGATACCATCGCTCAAAGAATAAGCGTTCCGAGATCACCCGCGCGCGTTCACGCCAGGTGCCTATCTAGTCATTGATGGGCGCCTGAGTTCATTGCACTGGGGCTGACCAGGGCGTAATCGCCTGGGTGTACTTACTGGCGCGTCGCATGGCCTGACGATGCAGGTACTCCAGGCTATGGGCATAGTGCGTCAATGTCTGCTCCGGTGTGCGGTGGCCGATCCAGATGGCGAGTTGATACAGCAACATGCCACGTTCCCGGCTATCTTCCCCGGCATAGCCCTTAACTCCCTCAAGAAAGCGTTTCAGGGGCGCTTTTTGCAAGCCCCAGGAGCCGTGCTCCTGCAAGTCATCGAGAATGTCTCGATTCTGCGCTGCTTCAAGACGGATCAGCCACCAGCTGACGGCTGCGTGACGTAACGAGTGAAAGTCGATAGCGTTTCCCAGTACATCTCTCATGGTGTCGATCGCCGGGGCGATCAGACCGGCGTGGTTGAAGGCCAGACCGCTGTCACTCGGGCCGAACAGGGCGATGTCAGAGAGAGCTGTCGTGGGGAAGCATCGCCGCCGATAAACCCACCACGCTGCCAACAACTGGATATCTCCGAAGAATGTCAGAAGGTGCAGCGGAAGTACGCGCCGTGCCGCAGGGGTCTTTCCGCCACGAATATAAACGCGGCACTCAATCTCTGGCAATGAACTCAGCTGCTCACTCAACGCCTCGCGAATGGTCTCCATCTCATGCGATGCAGGAGGTGAGAGCTCTGTGTCAGATAGCGCCGGTAAGGGGGTGGCCGGGCATTGATCTTCCAACCAGTGCTCGAGCGAGAAGGTTCCCTGAGGACATTCGATGCGAATGTCTCGTAGCGTCAGGGCGCAGACTTCGCTGGCGCGCATACCACCGTGGAAGCCGAGGGCGATGCTGAGCCATTGCATGGTGGCATCAGGCGTTGTATCGGGCTTGGAGAGTAGATGGCCCCGTACCTTTTCCATCTGTCTCAGGGTGGCAAAATGAATTCGTTTGGCGCTGGGAGCTTTACTGTTGCCTGATATCGGCGGCTCGACGTCCAGCAGTACTCCCATACTGTGCATGAAGCGGATGAGTTGCCCCATATTGCCAAGAAAGCTCTGTGTCGTGCTGGCAGACCAGCCCATATCGTGTGGCACACACCAGCACATTTCCTGAGCACTGTCGTTGTCCCATTCCTGGATATCGATCGACAAGGCGTAGTCCGCCATCGCCATCGGCAAGCTGCGAGACAGGTAGGTGTGCAATGAGCTGACGCGAAGCATGCGAGTCACGCGCAGATCGTGGAGCCAATAGAGCACCATGGCCGGATAGCTATGGCGGATACCCATGAGCTTGGTGAGACGCCTGCTTGTCTCGAGTAACAGAGCCTCCAGGCGCCCTCTGACCTTCTCGTCGCTTGTCTTGCGCAGATAATCAGAGGAAATGACACCGATCCATTGCTTGATGATACGTCTTGCAGAAGGAAGCCAGTCAATTGACCAGAAAGCTCCGCTAATCAAGCGCTGCCCCGGAGGTTGTGTCAGCACGGTTGGGGGATATGGAGCCTTCGTTTCTGATGCCTCGGCTGCGAAAAGATCCACGGTGCTCATCTTGTCGTCATTCGCCACAGGCTCATGCTGGCGGTCGATGGAATGAGCCGCCATGACGGGGCTGGGAGGAGGGGCCTCCAGCCGAGCGAAATACGAGTGGGGCTCATAAAGCCCTTGGGCGCTACTGTAGGGAATCGGATAGCGACTGAACTGACTCACCCAATAGCCTGGCAACCCTCCTAGTACTGCGGCATGGGGCAATGCTCTCAACAGAGTCGTTAGTTTTAGCGTCCGGCGTTCCTCGATCGTCAGGGGCAGTGTGGTGACCAGGGACGCCAGCTCCTGTCTCATGCGACCCTTGACGCTGCGAATCCGCTCGGTAATCGAGAGAGGTTCGTCTTCCGGCCTCTCGGCCAGTAACCATTTGTCCTTGGCGGCGGCGGGTTTCTTGGCTCTCAGTGTCTTGAATGCTGTCGCCAGTGTCGACTCCAATGGCAGACGGTAGGCCGTCAGGTGAGACGACATGATCCGTGGTGGGGTCGAGTGAGCAGGGATCCAGACCCACTCATTAGGGGTATTTCGATCACCCTCGAAGTGACGGCGCGTGAGGCAGGCCAATGTGACCAGAATAACTTGTTGCCCCAGCCCTGCACGCACGCCGAGCTCTACGGCAGCGCGTAGCAGGGGAAAGTCAGTGCCGGAACGACGTAGCTCGCGGATGATCGGCAAGACCCTTGCCGTGCTGGCCAGTGCCTTCGCATCCATTGGCAGCACGCTTTTGCGCCTGGCTAGCGTGGGCCACTGTGGCAGCATCGCCAGGACTCCCGGGCTTTGATTGACCTCCTCCAGAAAGTGGCCGATGACGCCGTAGGCTTCGCGACGCCCTATCGGGCGACGATGGTGCACACTTCTCCACCGCATCAGTTCCTCGACCATGCCTTCGGCTTGCGTGTAGTCGAGTGCCAGCGTAATGCTCCCGGCCTCTGCTGGTACATCGTTGGCTGGTTGGCGCTTGGCGTGACGCTCGAGCCAATACAGAAGGTGCAGGCTTTGCTGGCGCTGCCTGCCCTTGACTCGATCAAGTCGGCGCTCCTCCCATCGCCGCCAAAGCTCCTGCATGTGGTGGGTTTTCATGAACTTTAGGTGCAAGTCAGGATCGGGGCGGGTCAGTAATCGGGTTACTGGAGCATCCTTTTCACGAGCAATGGAAAATATCCAGTCTCCGCTCATGGCAAATCCTTGAGAGGTAGTACCCTTATCCTCAACTCCTCGGACAAGCCCCCCAAGAGGCGTTGCATCTCGGGTGGTAGGCAGAGGTTGCTGGCATAGGGGGCGTGACGCTGCTGGCCGCGTTTGACATGGCCCAGCAGCATATCCAGCGTGTTTGCTTTCATTCGGCCATCAAGTGTCTGGGTGACGAAATGACGCGGGGCGTTATCGGGCAGTGCCAGCAGGGTATCGAGTGCACTGCGTGATGATGTGGTCAGCTGCGGTGCCTGATGGCGTGCGCTGATCCAGTCTCGCATGTAGGTCTGTCGGAAAGGCTTTGCTGTCAGGTTGAGGCTCGCCCTGCGCCTCGACCACCACATGGCCAGTGCCTCCTCGTTTTCAGGCCATGACAGCCAAGTCTTTCCCTTTCGTGGCCAGTTTTGACGCCAAGCGGTCTGCCACGCCTCTAGGGTATCGAGGTTCTGGCAAACCGGGAGAGGTAGCGGGATTACCCGGCTTTCTCTGTAGTGCCCCGAATCCTTGTCAGCGACCCAAAGCAGACGTCCACGCCGAGACATTCGCGTAGTGGGGCCTATCGGGCGCAGTCCTGCTGTCAGCTGAACGCCCAGGAGTGTGTAGCAGCAAAGGGCGCTATTGAGTTCGATCAAGGCCGAGCAGACATCTTGCGAATGACTTTGCGTACGGGCGACTTTGGGGAAGTCAGAAAGGCCAGCTTGCACCAGATCATACAAGCCCTTCAGTGCCTCTCTGGCCGTATGGAGCGTCAGTGTCACGCTCGAGCCCAAGGCCGTGATGGCTTGTGTCTCATTGGGAAGTGCAACCGCTTTCTTTGGTATTGCGATTCCCCACCATTCAAGCGACGCGTTCATGAGCCGCTGTAGCTCACGCATGGGCATCTTGCGGTAAGCGGCAGGCGCTGCCGTTTTCAGACTGAGTTCCCCGTTAAGCCACTCTGCTTCGATATCCGTCTTCGCCATGCCGAGAATGTGATGCCGCGCGGCTCTGACAACGCGCTGAGCCGTGGGGGTGGTGCCAGTGTCTGACCTCATGTGTTGCACCAGCTGGCGATTGAGCAGCGTCAGGGTCTTTATCAGAGGCTGAGTTGTCGCATCACTCAATTGATTGAGTGATGCCGCGAGGGTGTTCGGTAGTCGTAGAGAGAGTGGTGGACTGCCTGACGGTGCATGAATGACGGGGACGTAGAGTGTCTTGCTTTCAGCAACCCACTGCAGCGGTTGACCACGCGATACCGGCGTAGTGCGGAGCAGCGCTTCCTGCGCTACATCCGTCACACGCATCTGGCTGAGACGCACTGGGGCAATACCAGTCGCGAGTACAAGCTGCACCAGCAGTTTGGCATCAGGCGGCAGAGGTAATGCCAGTATCGTGCGGATCTGCCCCTGAGTCGTGGCGAAAGTCGACAGACTTCCCAGGCTCTGCGCGATAGAGGTTTGTTGACGCTTGCGAGCGATTACCCTGCAATCTTCCGGTGTCAGCAGGCTGTCCCCCTTGCGATAGAAGGGGGCTTCCTCTTCTTGCTGGTGTGAGACGCTGTCTCGTTCGAGGCTGGCATCCTCGTCCCCGTCCGGGCGCAGTGGTGCATCGAGTGTCTCAGGTAGTTCAGGGCTGGAGGCAACAGGCGAGAAGTTGTGCTTGAAAGTGTCTTGAAAAAAGACAGAGCGTTGCGGGCTTCGTTTCGTGTAGCGCGCGCGTCGAGTTCCAAGGGCTGGATTACCGGAGAGCAGTTCATAGGCTCGATTCAAGCGGTTATAAAGCTTCGACTTATCGTTCGCCAGCCAGGGCATGCTTTTCCAGGCACTGAGCAACGAGAGACTGGCAGAATGACTCCATACGATCGGGTGCTGCCAACGTGGCAACATGTACCTCAATGCGATGCGTAACGTCGACAGATGTTGGTAATAGATACTGGGATCGACAAGAGGGCCTGAGTGGTAACCCGCCATGTCGCGCAGGGCGAGGCGAATCAATCGTCGATTGTGCTCAATGGGAGACTGCTCGCCATTGTTTGGCAAGAATGCGAGGTAGGGTGTTGAGGCTGTACCGTGGCGTGCAATCTGTGATGCCTGAGTTGCGATATCTGTTCGCACCATGGTGGGGCCGAATTTGTCGGGAAAGGTCAGGTGACTATGTAAGGGATGGCTCTGACGTATTGTCTGTAAAGGGCCCGGCTCAAGTGGGAGAAGCCTCAGGAGCTTGCTGATGAGGTCAAGCAATTCAGGATCGTTCTCATCCTGCGCATGAATCTGAGCGGATATCCAGAGGTCCGCTTGGCTGCAGGGGGGGAGGTTGCGCTGAAGAAACGGCCAGAAGTGCCTTTCCTCTGAAGCTGACAATACTCGGTCACCCAGTTGATCTGCCCATTGGCGGAGTATTGTCTCGGGGAGCCACGTCTTGCTCTCGAGAGTGTCATGCGTCATGACGAGGAGCTCTCTGTGTCGTCCTGCTGATCGTCAAGCAGATCGCCGATCTTTTGGTTGGCTACCTGAGGCTTGCAAGTCGGTGAGGGGGCGGGATTCACTGTATCCGGGGGTGTGCTCAGCGCTTTTTGCCATCGGGGCGGCGTTGTCGGCTTAGACGCTGGGGGAGTGATAGTCGCTGAGGTGGGTGCCTCCTTTTGTGCCTCGTTCTCCCGTTTTGTCGCGGTAGAGGGTGACTCTGACACCACGGGCTCATCGTCGGGACTACGCTGCCCTTTCGGGCTATGAGCGCGTTGCAGCGTACTCTTGGCCCAGCGTCCTTGGGTCAAGATCATGAGGCTCTTGATATCCAGGGTGGGTTTCGATAACCCGAATACGATGCGAGCCAGTTTCTCTTCCAGTCCAGGCTTTTCGTTGAGCTGCTTGATGAAAGCTCGGGCGTCCATCACGTGTGAGGTATTGAAAAGCTCCTGGGGCAGTACCTCTGACAGGTAGCGCAACACCTCCAGCTCCTCATAGGTGAGGGTTTGTCGGTCCACCTCGAAAACCTGAAGGGAATGGAAGTTCTCGAGAGTGAGCCCACTTAATTGGCGCAAGAGCGTCCCATTGTTGAGCAACTCAGCATGGCCCTGAGCACTGACAAGCACGATGGGTAGGTGCCGGAGCAGAACACGCTTGTGAGATATCGTTGTGCCTTTGCGCGAGGGGGGAAGGTGGATGAGATAGCCAAGGGAGCGTCGTGAACGACTCCGTAACTTGCCTGAGATGACAAACTCAGCCTCAGGTAGTGGGGCGTAGGTATCGGTCATGATCCCTCCTTGGTGTCTTATTAATTACCTCATCCTTATAGTAGGATAAATATCACCTCATTGGTGTCCATGGAAGTGCTACCGTCCTTGGCAGCGCTTTTCAGAGTGCGAGCTATCAAAAGATGTCGTTGCCCGGGTCATGCATGTCATCCGCCATGCGAATGTAGCGTTCGAAGGTTTTCTGGTCCCGGTGTCCGCTGATGCGCTTTATCTGTTGGTCGCTCTTCCCGCGGAGATGTGCTTCGGTAATGAAGCCAGCACGGAAGCTGTGGGTCGTGAAGCCTTCCTCTGCTAGACCCGCCCGTATGAGCGCCTGTTTGAGAAGGTTGCTGAAGGTGACAGGATGCATTCTGCCGGCTCCCAGCCCGCCTCCCTGATCAATGGATCGATATAAGGCACCTCGCTGAATACCGCTCCGCTCCAACCAGGCTTCCAGCAGACTCACCGGACAGCAACGACCGCCCGCAGGATTACGGGGAAGCGTCTTTTGCTCGATCCGTCCGCTTTGATTGGTTTTACTGTGGCGCAACGTGATCACGATACCGCCATCACGCCACTCGATATCCTCCCTGTAGAGTGCGACCACCTCACTGGAGCGAAACGCTCCGTAGAAACACAGACAGAACATGCTGGCATTACGTAAATCCCGCGGTGACTCGAGATCCAGCGCATTCAGCAGCTGTTGTAAATGATGGAGTCGCAATGCGGGCGCTTGACGTTGCCGTCCATCACTCTTGCGATGAATCCCCTTCAATACGCCCTTCACTTCCAGGCTCAGGGTGGGAGAGGGCAACTGCATGTAAACATGCCAGGTGCCCAGCGAGCTGGCATGGCGGGAAATCGTGGCAGGCTTGCGGCCTTTGATATGCAACTCGGCCAGATAATTGGCAACTTGCTGGGCAGTGGCGGGAAGTGAGTAGCCGGCTTTCAAGAAGCCTCGAATATCTGATCGGAATGCCAGAATCGTGTTCTTGGCCATGCTGTCAGACAGCAATCGTCTGGCAGCGCGTGACAATTCCATATCGCCTGTCAGCGCATGGCTATCTTCCATGCCGGACCATGACGACACATCGGTGGGCAGGCCTACGGCCTTCTTCTTAGGCGACATGATTTCCTCCTTGCGATGTGGCTGAGCAGAAGGAAGGAAGACACATTGAGGGTGTTCGCTTTACACCGAAGAATAAAGGAATACATGGCAGTGGGATGATCATGAAGTACCTCGATTAGCAGGCAGTATCTGACGCCGGTTCGGTGGCGCCTCTTGTCCTGCGGAGTCGCTTGCAGGCAACTCCCACGCTATCGAGCTTCGTGAAGCTGGGAAGGCAATTTTCAGTGGGCCGATGGCTGTAATCCTGCAGTCTATATAACAGGTGCCACTCTTGTTCGAGGGGAACGAGATAACACAGGTGAGGGAAGTATGACTGGCATGACATATCGCCTGTGTTCGATGTGTCGTTAGGTAGGGCTGCACCAGTAAGCGACACAGCACTTAGAAGAAGGATTTTAACTCGCCATGTGGCAGAGCACAGACCAAGAAAATTGCGAAAGATCACCAGGTTGGTGCGCATGGGAAGAGATATATTTTTCTATGCACCTGATTAGTGCGCTCAGGATATTTAATTCTCTACCGAAAAATAGTGGTGGCGGTGGAATGTACTAAGCAAGTCGGCCTTATGCCATTGATTGGCATATCGATTGCACTACACGAGGAGGGATAACAAGTACAACAAGACACGAGGGAATGTCGTGAACAAGAAAATCGCTGCCGCAATGCTATCCGCCTGTGTCGGTTTCTCGCTGGCCAATGTCGCCCAGGCAGAAGAGGGGCCGATCAAGGTCGGCATCCTGCATTCACTGTCCGGCACCATGGCGATCAGTGAATCGACACTGAAAGACACCATGCTGATGCTGATCGAGAAGCAGAACGAGCAGGGCGGGCTGCTGGGACGCAAGCTGGAGCCTGTCGTGGTCGACCCGGCCTCCAACTGGCCGCTGTTCGCTGAGAAGGCGCGTGAGCTGCTGGCGCAGGACAAGGTCGACGTGATCTTCGGCAACTGGACGTCCGTCTCGCGCAAGTCAGTGCTGCCGGTGGTCGAGGAGCTCAACGGTCTGCTGTTCTATCCGGTGCAGTATGAGGGCGAGGAGTCCTCGGAGAACGTCTTCTACACCGGAGCGGCGCCCAATCAGCAGGCGATTCCGGCAGTGGATTACCTGATGAACGACGTGGGCGTGGAGCGCTGGGTGCTGGCGGGCACGGATTATGTCTATCCGCGTACCACCAACAAGATCCTGGCCGCCTACCTCAAGTCGAAGGGCGTGGCGGACGAGGATGTGATGGTCAATTACACCCCCTTCGGCCATTCCAACTGGCAGTCCATCGTCTCGGACATCAAGTCCTTCGGCAGTGCCGGCAAGAAGACGGCCGTGGTGTCCACCATCAATGGCGATGCCAACGTGCCGTTCTATCGTGAGCTGGCCAACCAGGGCATCAATGCCGAGGACATCCCGGTGGTGGCCTTCTCGGTGGGCGAACAGGAACTCTCGGGCATCGATACCGCGCCGCTGGTCGGCCACCTGGCCGCCTGGAACTACTTCATGAGCGTGGACAGCGACACCAACTACGACTTCATCGATGAGTGGATCGATTACACCGGCAAGGAAGATGCGGTCACCAACGACCCGATGGAAGCCCACTACATCGGCTTCAACATGTGGATGGAAGCCGCTCGCAAGGCCGGCAGCGTCGAGGTCGATGCGGTCAAGGACGCCATCATCGGTGTCTCGGTGCCCAACCTGACCGGCGGCTACGCCACCATGATGCCCAACCATCACATCACCAAGCCGGTGCTGATCGGCGAGATCCAGGACAACGGTCAGTTCTCCGTCGTCTGGCAGACCCCATCCACCGTGGCAGGCGATGCCTGGTCGGACTATCTGGAAGGTTCCAAAGACCTGATCAGTGACTGGCGCAAGCCGATGGAATGCGGCAACTACAATGTCGTGACCCATTCCTGTGGGGCTCAACAGAGCGTTGCGGCGCAATGATGCGTAGCACGTTCTGAGAGCGAGGCGGCGTGCTGGCTCACCTGCATGCCGCCTCGTTGAGTGTCAGTCTCCGAAGCCGCGATGCCCTCGGAGACTGATGACGCCTTTGCGCGTTCACCATGGATGGCCTTCTTGATGTCTATCTCCGTTGCAACGATGTACCGCGGGTGCTGGCAGTGGATGCTGCTGGTCTGTCTTTTGTCATTCCCCCTGTTTGCCGCTGCCCAGTCCGAGTCCGCGACTGGCCAGTCTGCGCGCCTGTCCGATGGCGCTGCCCAATCCCTGTTGACCCGGCTTGCCGAGGCACGCAACCCGGTCAAGCCGGCCGTGATCGATGAGATCGCCATGAGCGGCGATGCGCGTGCGCGTGGCTGGCTGGAAGCCTTTTCCGCCAGCAAGCTGGCTCGCCTCAAGGACGCCGAGCGCTTCTTGATCATCGACAACAATCGCGGCCGTGAGTGGGCCGTCTCCGACGCCCTGTCGGGAGAGTCGGCGGGCAAGGTCTCGCGCCGCGACCTCAAGACACTGCGCAGCAACAACTCGCTGCGTGGGCATATCGATGGCGTGCTCTCGATGATCGACCTGTCTTCGCCGGATGCCGAGGTCAGACTCGCGGCGGCGCGCGGCCTGCGCGGCAGTGTCGATGAGGCCATGGCCGAGCGGTTGCCGAGCCTGATCGAGCAGGAAGGCGATGACGCTATCCGCGCCACTCTCGAGGAAGCGCTCGCCATCCAGCAGCTGGAAGCCACTGGCGACCCCGCAGCGCTGGACACACTGTCCGGCAGCCTGAACGCCGCCGCGATCGCTGCCATCAATGGCGCCGCGGCGAGTGATGATCCGCAGCTGGCCCAGGCCGCCAAGGTGGCGCTGGCCGGTATCGAGCAGAAGCTTCAGCTCAACAGCGGGCTCGAGACGCTCTACTTCGGCCTCTCGCTGGGCTCGGTACTGGTGCTGGCCGCCATCGGGCTTGCCATCACCTTCGGTGTCATGGGCGTGATCAACATGGCGCATGGCGAACTGATCATGCTGGGCGCCTACACCACCTGGGGCATGCAGCAGCTGCTGCCCGGGCAGCCGGGGCTGGCGCTGCTGCTGTCGATTCCGGCGGGCTTTCTGGTCGCGGCGGCGGTGGGCATCATCATCGAGCGCAGCGTCATCCAGCACCTCAAGGGGCGTCCGCTGGAGACCTTGCTGGCCACCTTCGGCATCAGCCTGATCCTGCAGCAGCTGGTGCGTACCACCATCTCGCCCTTGAATCGCATCGTGGTCACGCCGGAGTGGATGAGTGGCTCGCTGATGATCAACGAGGCGCTGTCACTGACGCTCAATCGCCTCTACATCATCGGCTTCGCGCTGTTCGTGTTCGCCGGTCTGATGCTGATCATGCGCCGCACCCGTCTCGGCCTTGAAGTACGTGCGGTGACCCAGAACCGTGCCATGGCGCGCTCGATGGGCATCAAGGCAACCCGTGTCGACATCATGACCTTCGCGCTGGGCTCCGGCGTTGCCGGCCTGGCCGGTGTCGCGCTCTCCCAGATCACCAACGTCGGGCCGAACCTGGGCCAGAACTACATCATCGACTCCTTCATGGTCGTGGTGTTCGGCGGGGTCGGCAATCTGTGGGGCACGCTGGTGGCCGGCATGTCGCTGGGGCTGCTCAATCAGTTCCTCGAGCCCTGGGCGGGTGCGGTTCTCGCCAAGATCGTGGTGCTGGTCTTCATCATCCTGTTCATTCAAAAGCGCCCGCGGGGACTCTTCCCGCAGAAGGGCCGCGCCGCGGAGGGTTGATCCATGCCTGATTCACGTTCCTGGCTGGCGCGCCCCTTCACGGAGCGCTCCACCCAGACCTTCCTCGCGGTGCTGACGCTGTCGGTGCTCGCGATCACGCTGCTGCATGTGCTGCTGCCCGAGGGGCATCCGCTGCATGTCAGCACCTTCACCGTCACCCTGCTGGGCAAGTACCTGTGCTATGCGCTGCTGGCGGTCGCGGTGGATCTCGTCTGGGGCTACCTGGGCATTCTCAGCCTGGGCCACGGCGCCTTCTTCGCGCTGGGCGGTTACGCCATGGGCATGTATCTGATGCGCGAGATCGGTGACCGCGGCGTCTATGGCAATCCGGAACTGCCGGACTTCATGGTCTTTCTCAACTGGCAGGAGCTGCCGTGGTTCTGGCAGGGCTTCGACATGCCGGCCTTCGCCTTCCTGATGGTGCTGCTGGCGCCGGGGCTGCTGGCGCTGGTGTTCGGCTTCCTCGCCTTCCGCTCCCGCGTCACCGGTGTCTATCTCTCGATCATCACCCAGGCGCTGACCTTCGCCTTGATGCTGGCGTTCTTCCGCAACGAGATGGGCTTCGGTGGCAACAACGGCCTGACCGACTTCAAGGACATTCTCGGCTTCGATCTGCGCACGGATGCGGTGCGCATCGCGCTGTTCATCGCCAGTGGCGTGGCGCTGGGGCTCGGCTATCTGCTGTGTCGTGGCATCGTCGGCTCCAAGCTGGGGCGGCTGAGCATCGCCTGTCGCGACGCCGAGGCGCGCACGCGCTTTCTGGGTTACCGCGTCGAACGTGTCCAGCTGTTCATCTTCGTGGTCTCGGCGATGCTGGCCGGGGTCGCGGGTGCGCTGTACGTGCCGCAGGTCGGCATCATCAATCCCGGCGAGTTCTCGCCGCTGTTCTCCATCGAGGTGGTGGTGTGGGTGGCGCTAGGTGGCCGCGCGACGCTCTACGGCGCCGTGCTGGGCGCGCTGATCGTCAACTACGCCAAGACGGTATTCACCGGCATCATGCCGGACGCCTGGCTGTTCGCCCTTGGTGGTCTGTTCGTGCTGGTCACCGTGCTGTTGCCCAAGGGCATCGCTGGCCTGTTCGCCCAGCGTGGCTGGGGCAGACGCTCGCAGTCGTCCAACGCGAAGAGCGAACCGCCGTCCGAATCGGCATCCGGTTCCCGTCCCATCGAGGAGGCCACCGCATGAGCCTGTTGAAAGAGATGGCCACGCGTGACCGCGTGTTCGACTTCCTGACCCCGCGCATCTCGCCGGTGGACGTGACCCACGGGCCGATCCTCTATCTGGAGGATGTCAGTGTCAGCTTCGATGGCTTCAAGGCGATCAATGACCTCAACCTGACCATCGACGATGGCGAGCTGCGCTGCATCATCGGCCCCAATGGCGCGGGCAAGACCACGATGATGGACATCATCACCGGCAAGACGCGCCCCGACAGTGGCTCGGTGTGGTTCGGCAGCCGGCACGATCTGCTGCGCATGAGTGAGCCCGAGATCGCCACCCTGGGCATCGGGCGCAAGTTCCAGAAGCCCACCGTCTTCGAGGCGCTCAGCGTGTTCGAGAATCTCGAACTGGCCATGGCCACCGACAAGCGCATCTTTCCGACGCTGGCCGCGCGCATGAGCGGTGAGACCCGCGCCAGGATCGAGGAAGTGCTCGAGACGATTCACCTCAAGGAGTGGCATGCGCGCGAGGCGGGCATCCTGTCCCACGGCCAGAAGCAGTGGCTGGAGATCGGCATGCTGCTGATGCAGAAGCCGCGGCTGCTGCTGGTCGACGAGCCGGTGGCCGGCATGACCGAGCAGGAGATGGAGCGCACCGCGGAGCTGCTGACCAGCTTGGCGGGACGCCAGTCGGTGGTGGTGGTCGAGCACGACATGGGCTTCGTGCGCTCCATCGCGCGCAAGGTCACGGTGTTGCATCAGGGCGCGGTATTGGCGGAAGGCAGCATGGATGCGGTATCGAGCGACCCGAAAGTCGTCGAGGTCTACCTGGGAGAGAGTGACGGATGACGCAAGCGCTGAACACCAAGGCACCGATGCCGGGCGGCGAGTCGCCGCTGCTGACCATCGACACGCTCAACCAGTTCTATGGGGAAAGCCATACGCTGTGGGACCTGACGCTGGAGATTCCCGTTGGGCAATGCACCTGCGTGATGGGCCGCAACGGCGTCGGCAAGACCACGCTGATGAAATGCATCATGGGCGAGGAGAGCGCCCGTGACGGCAAGCTTCTGTACCGCGCCGATGGCGATGCCAGTGGTAGCGATTCCGGTCGCGATGTCAGTAGCAATGAGCCGCTTGATCTGACGCGGCGCAAGCTCGAGGAGCGCGCCCGCCTGGGGGTCGGCTACGTCCCCCAGGGGCGGCAGATCTTCCCGATGATGACGGTGGAAGAGAATCTGCGCACCGGGCTTGCCGTGCGCCGCGATGGTCTGCGCCAGATTCCCGAGCGCATCTATGAGCTGTTTCCCGTGCTCAAGGAGATGCGTCACCGCCGCGGGGGCGACCTGTCCGGTGGTCAGCAGCAACAGCTCGCCATCGGTCGCGCGCTGGTGATCGAACCGCGCCTGTTGATTCTCGATGAGCCCGGTGAGGGCATCCAGCCCAACATCGTCGCCCAGATAGGCGAGGTCATCCGCCGCCTGATCAAGGAAGACGGCCTGACGGTGCTGCTGGTCGAGCAGAAGCTGCCCTTCGCGCGCAAGTACGCCGATCGCTTCGTGATCATGGATCGCGGCCGCCGGGTGGCCGAAGGCGAGATCGCGGCGCTGTCCGATGAACTGATCAAGCAGCACCTGACCGTATGACGATCCGATGCGTGATTCCCGCTGACGGCGCGATGGATGCCGTGCGCAGTGAGGCCAATGCCTCCGGCCACCGCTTCGATGACCAGCGCCAGTGGCAGGCCTCGCTGGCGCTGCGTTTCGAGGCTGATGCGCGCGACACCAGTGATGGCGGGCGCGCCATCACCCGCCTGACGCGCAGACGCCATCATGGCCCGCTGCGCGTGCAGCGGCCGTTCTATCCCGAGGGCCGCCACGGCTGCTGCCACGTCTATCTGCTGCATCCACCGGGTGGGCTGGTCAGTGGCGATGCGCTGCAGATCGAGGCCGAGGTGGAGGAGGGCGCGCATGTGCTGTTGACCACGCCGGCGGCGGCCAAGCTCTACAAGGCCGACCGCAACGGTGTGGCCTGGGGCCAGCATACCCATCTCAAGGTCGCCGACGGGGCCACCCTGGAATGGCTGCCCCAGGAGACGCTGGCGTTCAATGGCTCGCGCGGCGAGCAGACCACCACCCTCGAGCTTGCCGGCTCTGCACGCTGTCTGGGCTGGGAAGTGCTGGCACTGGGGCGCCCGGTCGGTGAGCTGCCCTTCGTCAGCGGCCATCTCGAACAACGCTTTCGCCTGACCCGTGACGGCAAGCCAGTGTGGATCGAGCGCCAGTCGCTGGACCCGCTGCATCCGCGCTTCACCGGGCACTGGGGGCAGGGCGGTTGCAGTGTGCAGGCGACGCTGTGGGCGGTCGGACTCGAGGATGAGGCGGCGGCCATCGAGGCCCTGCGTGAGGCGATACCTGCTTCCCCGCGTTGGGCGGTGACCCGCCGCGAAGGCGTGTTGCTGCTGCGCTATCTGGGCCATGAACGCAACGAGGCCTGGACGCTGTGCCAGCAGGCATGGCAGCTCCTGCGCCCCCTGATGACGGGACTTGAGGCACAGGTGCCACGTATCTGGCTGACCTGATCTCGAAAGCCCCACTGAATGACAACCACAAGAGCCACGACATGGAACTGACGCCAAGAGACAAGGACAAGCTGTTGCTGTTCACCGCAGCGCTGCTGGCGGAACGCCGCAAGGCCAAGGGCCTCAAGCTCAACTACCCGGAATCCATCGCCTTGATCAGCGCCGAGATTCTGGAAGGCGCACGCGAAGGCTTGAGCGTGGCCGAGCTGATGGGGCGCGGCGCGGAGGTGCTGACCCGTGACGACGTGATGGAAGGCATCGCCGAGATGATTCCCGAGGTGCAGGTCGAGGCGACCTTCCCGGACGGCACCAAGCTGGTGACCGTTCACAACCCCATCGTGTGAGGCGAGCAATCATGATTCCCGGTGAATATCTGGTGGCGGACGGCGAGATCTCTCTCTGCGAAGACCGCCTGCGCACCACGCTCTCGGTCGGCAATACCGGCGACCGACCGATCCAGATCGGCTCGCACTATCACTTTGCCGAGGCCAATCCAGCGCTGGTGTTTGATCGCGAGGCCGCCCTCGGGCAGCGCCTGGACATTGCCGCCGGCACGGCGATTCGCTTCGAACCGGGGCAGACGCGTGACGTCACGCTGATTCCCTTCGCCGGCAGTCGTCATATCTATGGCTTCCGCGGCGAGGTGATGGGGCAACTCAAGGATGACGGCAGTGTCGAGCGCTGCCCCTTGCGACTAGGCGTCAGGCAATGGCGCTGACAGGCAATCGGCTCGGAGCACACTTGGCGACTGCAGTTCAGAAACTGCGGATTAGCAACTGCAGCTCAAAAGCGTTGGCTTAGAAGCTGTGGCTCAGGGATCAAGAGGCAACCCATGAAGATAACGCGACAGGCCTATGCCGACATGTACGGCCCGACCACCGGGGACCGCGTGCGTCTGGGCGATACGGCGCTGTGGATCGAGGTGGAGAAGGATTTCACCCATTACGGGGAAGAAGTGAAGTTCGGCGGTGGCAAGGTGATCCGCGATGGCATGGGTCAGAGCCAGCGCGCCGATGACAGCGTGATGGATACCGTGATCACCAATGCGCTGATTCTGGACTGGTGGGGCATCGTCAAGGCGGATGTCGGCCTCAAGGCCGGGCGCATCGCGGCCATCGGCAAGGCGGGCAACCCCGACACCCAGCCTGATGTGGACATCGTGATCGGCCCGGGCACCGAGATCATTGCCGGTGAGGGCAAGATTCTCACCGCCGGTGGTGTAGACCCGCACATCCACTTCATCTGCCCTCAGCAGGTGGAAGAGGCGCTGATGAGCGGCATCACCACCATGCTCGGCGGCGGCACCGGGCCGGCCACCGGCACCAATGCCACCACCTGTACGCCGGGGCCGTGGCATATCGGCAAGATGCTGCAGGCGGTGGATAGCCTGCCGATGAACATCGGCTTTCTCGGTAAGGGCAATGCCTCGCTGCCACAGGGACTGGAGCAGCAGATCGAGGCCGGCGTGATCGGGCTCAAGCTGCATGAGGACTGGGGCACGTCGCCGGCCTCCATCGACAACTGTCTGACCGTCGCCGATGCCTATGACGTGCAGGTGGCGATCCATACCGACACCCTGAACGAGTCGGGCTTCGTCGAGGACACCCTGGCGGCCTTCAAGGACCGCTGCATTCACACCTTCCACACCGAAGGCGCCGGTGGCGGCCATGCCCCGGACATCATCACCGCCTGCTCGCGGCCCAACGTGCTGCCGTCTTCCACCAACCCGACGCGCCCCTACACCATCAACACGGTGGATGAGCATCTCGACATGCTGATGGTCTGCCACCACCTGGACCCGAGCATTCCCGAGGATGTCGCCTTCGCCGATTCGCGCATTCGCCGTGAGACCATCGCCGCCGAGGACATCCTGCATGACCTGGGTGTCATCTCGATGATGTCCTCGGATTCCCAGGCGATGGGCCGCGTGGGCGAGGTGATCTGCCGTACCTGGCAGACGGCGCACAAGATGCGCGAACAGCGCGGGCTGCTGGCAGAGGACAGCGAGCGCGGCACCGACAACTTCCGTGCGCGCCGCTATATCGCCAAGTACACCATCAACTCGGCCATCACCCACGGCATCGCCCACGAGGTCGGCTCAATTGAAGTCGGCAAGCTGGCGGACCTGGTGCTGTGGTCACCGGCGTTCTTCGGCGTCAAACCGGCGTGCATCCTCAAGGGCGGCATGATCGCCGCTGCACCCATGGGCGACCCGAATGCCTCGATTCCCACGCCGCAGCCGGTGCATTACCGCCCGATGTTCGGTGCCTTCGGCAAGGCAGCCAGCGCCACGCGCCTGACATTCGTCTCCCAGGCGGCGCTCAAGGCTGGTGTCGGGGAGGCGCTCGGGCTCGACAGCCCGCTGTCCGCCTGCCGCGACGTGCGTCAGGTGCGCAAGTGCGACATGAAACTCAATGACGCCTGCCCGGAGCTCAAGGTCGACCCCGAGACCTACGAAGTCTTCGCCGACGGCGAGCTGCTGACCTGTGAGCCTGCCAGCGAGCTGCCGCTGGCCCAGCGCTACCACCTGTTCTGAAGGCCCGTTTTAAGTGCCTGTTCTGATTCCCTATTCGAGATCGACGCCATGATGGAACTGATACATCGCCTGCCAGACGCCAGTGGTTCAGGCTCCCCAGCGAGCACTCACACCGACGCCGAGCCTCTCGACACCCTGACCCTGCCGCTGGAGCTGCGCATCCGCGGTCGTCTGCGTGCCACCACGGATGGCGGACGCGAGGTCGGCCTGTTTCTGGATCGCGGCCCGGTACTGCGTGACGGCGATCGGCTGGCCTCGCGCGAGGGCGAGGTGATCCGCATCCGCGCCGCAGATGAGCCGGTAGTGACTGCCCACATCGCCGCCGGGCGCCCGATGGCCGCGCTCTGCTATCACCTGGGCAATCGCCATGTGCAGCTCGCCATCGGCATGCAGACGCCTGACACTGGCAGTAGTGAAGGAAAGGCCGAAGCAAAGGGCGAAGCAGAGAGCGCAACCGGCTGGGTGCGCTTCCCGCCGGATCACGTGCTGGAAGAACTGGCCGAGCGCCTCGGCGCGACCCTCACCCATCACGAGGCGCCTTTTGACCCTGAGCCGGGTGCCTATGCCCAGGCGGGGCAGGGGCATGCTCATTCACACGGTCATGGCCACGGCCACTCACATGCTCACGACCATGCCCATGCCCATGAGCACAGCCACGGCCATTCTCACAGCCACGCCCATGAGCACACGCATGAGCACTGATGCTATGGCGGGCCTGCCGGCGCAGGAGGATCTGGCGCTGCTGGGGCTGTTGCAGCTGGTGAGTCCGGCCTTGCCCATCGGCGCCTTTGCCTGGTCTCAGGGGCTGGAGAGTGCCTTCGAGCTTGGCTGGGTCACTCAGGAGCAGGAGCTTGGCGAGTGGATCGATGGCGTGCTGGAAGACGGGCTTGGCCGTTGCGAGCTGCCACTGTTGGTGCGTCTGCAGCAGGCGTGGGCCGAGGGGGATGCACCGGCGCTCGACGAGTGGGATGGCTGGCTCAAGGCGACCCGTGAAACCGCCGAACTCAGCGATGAGGACGCGCGTCTCGGGGCGGCGCTGTTGCGCCTGCTCAGAAGTCTCGAGCTCGAACCGCCAGTCGCGCTGATGCCCCAGGCGCCCGGCTACGTCACGGTGTTTGCCTGGGTGGCGCATCAGCGGGGAGTGCCGCCGCGTCAGACCTTGATCGGCTTCGCCTGGGCCTGGCTCGAGAATCAGCTGGCGGTGGCCTGTAAGGCCATGCCGTTGGGACACACCGCCGCCCAACGTCTGACCGAGCAGCTGCGCCCCCGCGTGGTGGAAATCGTCGCTCAGGCGCTTGAGCGTTTGGATGGTGAGCTTGGCCCGATATTGCCGGGGCTGGCGCTCGCCTCCGCCCAGCACGAAACACAATATTCCCGTCTGTTCAGGAGCTGAGCCAAGGCCGCCTGTCTTGAGGCGGCGGCGCCTGAACCGACCGACATGAACGTCTGATATCTCACGAGAAAGGAAGCTGCCATGAAGCATTGTCTACGCGTAGGAGTGGGTGGGCCGGTGGGCTCCGGCAAGACGGCGCTGCTGCGCCAGCTGTGTCTGGCCCTGCGGGATCATTACGACATCGGGGTGGTCACCAATGACATCTACACCCGCGAAGATGCCGATTTCCTGCTGCGCCATGAAGCGCTGGACGCGGACCGCATCCTCGGGGTCGAGACCGGTGGCTGTCCGCATACCGCGATTCGCGAGGATGCCTCGATGAATCTGGCGGCCATCGATGATCTGCAGGCGCGTCACCCGGACATGGAGCTGGTGCTGGTGGAATCCGGCGGCGACAACCTGTCCGCGACCTTCAGCCCCGAGCTTTCCGATCTCACCCTCTATGTGATCGATGTCTCGGCAGGCGACAAGATTCCGCGCAAGGGCGGGCCGGGCATCACCAAGTCAGACCTTCTGATCATCAACAAGATCGACATCGCCGAGCAGGTGCATGCCTCGCTCGAGGTGATGGACCGCGATTCGCGCAAGATGCGCGGTGAGCGGCCCTTCGTGTTCGCCAATCTGTATGACGGTGTCGGGCTGGAAGAGATCATCGCCTTCATTCTGGATCGCGGCATGCTGCCGGAGCGTCGTCCGCAAAAGCTGGCGGCACAGGCCTGACCGCGCAGCGTTTTCTGCCGCTGGCTTAGGGTTCATTGTCTCCCGGCATTCGTCTCACCACGGGTGTCGGGGGATTCATCATCATCTTGTTCAGGAATGACACATGAAGCGTTCTCACTCCGCACTGCTTGCCACCTCGCTGCTGCTGGTGGCGACCTCGGCCTCTGCCCACCCCGGCCATGATGCCCAGGGGCTGATGGCGGGCCTGTCGCATCCCTTCACCGGGCTGGACCACCTGCTGGCCATGCTGGCCATCGGCATCTGGAGTGCGCGTCAGTCGCGAGCGTTGACGCTTGCCACGCCGTTGTTGATGGTCGTCGGCATGCTGGCGGGGGCGGGCATTGCGCTGCTCAGCGGTGGTCAGGCGCTGCATGCGCTGATCGCCGAGCAGGGCATCCTGCTCTCGGTGCTGGCCTCTGGCGCGCTGGTGGCGCTGCTGCTGCGTCTGCCGACCCTGGCTGGCGCCGTGATGGTCGCCGGTTTCATGGCCTGCCACGGCTTCGCCCATGCGCTGGAAATGCCGGCGGCTGGCAGCGCCGCGGGCTACATGGCGGGCTTCGTGATCGCGACGCTGGCCCTGGCGTTGCTGGGCCGTGCAATCGGCCAGCGCCTGATGGGGGTACCTGCCATCGCTTCACGTCTGGTGGGCGGAGCGGTGATGGCCTCTGCCGTGATGATGGCGGTCTGATCGTCAGCTGAGAGTTGCTCGCGGACTAAAACACACCGCTGATTTCACCACTTCACGCTCCGCTGGCCTGCCAGCGGGGCGTTTTTGTCTTTTGGAAAAAGGGGTAAGGGATTGTCTTGTAGAAATGTTATAACGTATCATTTTGGGGTCGAGTCGATGATGGCGCATTCCTCGACCGGCCGCGTAATCGTGCTTGCTGATGCAAGGCCTCTGACAAGGGCTATGTGAGACAAGTCCTCATGGACGTCATGCAGCACCTGATTCGGCGTGATGCCCCCTCATGAATCCAAGGCAAAGACTGATGACAACTCTGCAATCGACTTCCTCTCCTGACAGGCCCGCTTCACTGCCTCCTGCTCTGCCAGTCACTGTGCTGTCCGGTTTTCTGGGTGCCGGCAAGACGACTCTGCTCAATCACATCCTTGCCAACCGCGAAGGGCATCGAGTGGCGGTGATCGTCAATGACATGAGCGAGGTCAACATCGATGCCGCTATGGTGCGTGGCGCACCCGGTGCGGACAACGAGGTGACGCTCAATCGTGCCGAGGAGCAGCTGGTCGAGATGAGCAATGGTTGCATCTGCTGCACGCTGCGTGAGGACCTGCTCATCGAGGTACGGCGACTGGCCGAGGAAGGGCGCTTCGATTGCCTGGTGATCGAATCCACGGGCATTTCCGAGCCGCTGCCGGTGGCGGAAACCTTCACCTTCGAGGACGAGGACGGCCAGTGTCTCTCCAGTGTCGCGCGTCTCGACACGATGGTCACGGTCGTGGATGGCGCCAACTTCCTCACCCAGTATCGCGAGGCGCAGGCACTGGCGGAAGTGGGGGAAAGTCTCGGTGAGGACGATGAGCGCAATGTCGCCGACCTGCTGGTCGATCAGATCGAATTCTGTGATGTGCTGTTGATCAGCAAGACGGACCTGCTCGATGCCTCACAGCTTGACGAGCTGAGCGCGGTGCTGCGCTCGCTCAACCCGGAGGCCGAGATTCTGCCCATGGCGCGGGGCGCCGTGCCGCTTTCCAAGGTGCTGGATACCGGTCGCTTCAGTTTCGATCGTGCACAGCAGGCACCGGGCTGGCTGAAGGAGATGCGCGGCGAGCACGTGCCGGAGACCGAGGAGTACGGCATCTCGAGCTTCTCCTACCATGCGCGCGTGCCGTTCCATCCCGAGAAATTCCACCAGCTGCTTCACGGTGACTGGTTCGGTGGCAAGCTGCTGCGCTCCAAGGGCTTCTTCTGGCTGGCCACGCGCCCGCAGTTCGCGGGGCAGTGGAACCAGGCCGGTGGCATCGCGCACTACGGGTTCGGCGGCATGTTCTGGAAGGCAGTGCCGGAGGTCGAATGGCCAGAAGACCCCGAGTATCTGGAGTCGATCCGGGAAAAGTGGCAGGAGCCGTTTGGTGACATGCGCCAGGAGCTGGTATTCATCGGTCAGAACCTGGATGAAGCCCGTATCCGCCAGGCGCTGGATGAGTGTCTGCTCGATGACGCCACGCTGCTGGCGGGCAAAGAAGCCTGGCGTGACCTGCCGGACCCGTTCCCCGTCTGGGAATGAGCGACGGCACCTGAGTTTCTGATCTGCTGACACTCGCCTAGACACCCCACTGATCCGCGATCAGTGGGGTGTTCTGTTTCTACGTTCCTTGCAGAGATGGCCTTCCCGTTAAAGGCCGGCTGCCCATGCACGTCGGTTTCCCCCGGTGGGTCATGGAGTCAACTCATCACGGCTTGGCTGAGCGCTACGTCGCTTGAGCGATACCCAGAGGGGGAATGTCAGGGCAGAAGCGATGCAGAAAGTGCCAAGCCATTGAAGGGGCCCGAATGACTCGCCCATCCACACAAAACCCAGCACCGTTGCCGTCAGCGGGCTGAAGATACCCAGCAGTGATGCCGAAAAGGCGGGCAATCGCTGGATGCCGGCAAACCAGAGGCCATAGCCGAGCACTCCACCCGGCAGGATCAGGTAGCCATAGCCCAGCAGATGTTGCAGCTCGAGATTGGTCGGTATGCCTTCCGACCAGGCGGCCAGGGGCAGCAACAACAGTCCACCGAAGATCAATTGCCAGCCCGTCAGGCTCAATTGACTGACGTCGGGCGGACGTTGCCAGCGCTTGCTGAGTACGATGCCGGCGGCCATCGAGACAGCACCGATCAGCGCGATCCCGACCCCTGTCATGTCCAGCCCACCTTGGCCGGGATTGAGCAGCAGCACCACTCCGACCATGCCCAGTCCACACTGCATTGCGGCTGTCATGCTGAAGCCTGTCCCCAGCCACCAGCGGCTCAGCAGTAGAACCCACACCGACTGACTTGCCAGCAGCAAGGCGGCCATGCTGCCGGGGATGCGGTAGGCAGCGGCAAACAGGCAGGTAAAGAAGAGTCCGATATTGAGAGTGCCCAGCACCATGGCTTTCACCCACCACCCTCCCGACAAGGTCTGTCGAGTCCAGAGCAGAATCAGCAGTCCCGCGGGCAGGGCGCGAATGGTGGCTGCGGTGAGTGGGGTGTCGGCAGGGAGAAGGGTCTGTGTCACCAGGTAAGTACTTCCCCATATGATCGGGGCCGTGGCGGTCATGGCGACAACCTTCAGGTGTGAAGATGGCATATTTGTCTCTCCTTGAAGTATCTTTCTGAAAAGATAGAGGTGAGAGTACTCGCAAAACCGCCGTCATCAAAGTATCTTTTTGGAAAGATAAATGGGAGGTTTCATGATGACGGATGCCGTGGATCGCATTCTTGCGCAGTGGGAGGAGGCTCGCCCCGATCTGGATTGTCGGCCGATGGGTATATTCGGGCGTATCAGTCGGGCAGGTCGCGTGTTTGGCTCGAGGATGGAGCAGGTATTCGAGAAGGAGGGCCTATCGACTGTCGAGTTCGACATCCTGGCGACGCTGCGACGTTCACAGGCGCCATTGACCCCGACTCAGCTGTATCAGACGTTGATGCTCTCTTCCGGTGCCATGAGCACGCGGATAGATCAGCTGGTGAAGCGAGGGTTGTTGCAGCGCCAGGCCAGTGATGAGGATCGGCGCAGCAATCGCGTCGCGCTGACGGAAGCAGGGCGTCATCTGATCGACACCACTCTGGAAGCGCATGTCGAGAATCAGCACCGGATGGCGAGTGCGTTGGACAGTGATGAGCAACATCAGCTTGCCTGTCTGCTGCGCAAGCTGATGACTGATGAACAACGCTAGCTATCGTGCAGCACCCATCGGGCCTCTGTATGGGCATGCACCAGCTCACCCTTGAGGAGACGCTTCGCTGCCGGTCTGTGAGATAAGGCGTGAGATGCGTGCCGCTGCACTGCTCAGGGCAAACAGCAGGGTGGCCAGGCACACGATGGTGGGGCCGGTGGGGGCACCCAGCCACTAAGATGCCTGCAGTCCGCCGGTGGTGGAGTCTTCGCCGATGATGGCGGCGGCTATAGTCATCAGCTCCGGGGTGTGACAGAAGCGGCGCTCAATGGTCAGAATCTGATGTTCGTCGAAGGCGCCGCACGCAGGTTGATCAATGGCTGGCGATCACCGAGGGCGAGGCATATGTCCACCTGCGGCATGTCGAAAGTATGCACCCTCACGACGCCGTGGCTTGGGGTCGCCGTGACTGAGTGACGTCTAGCCTGGTCCTTCAGCTTCGTTCTTCAGTTACGCCCTATTTCGAGGCGTTGACGTCTCTGGTCCGCATGCACGCCCCGCCGAGGAAATCGGCGGGGCTTTTGGTTTTGCAGGCCTGAAAAACCTCCAAACACGGCGGCTGACGACAGCAGACGGTTGATGTCGGCATGTGGTTTGCCATCCAGTCCAGATGAAGCTGTGGAAGGAGGATTGTTGCGTGTTTCGCTAGACAAAGGTCTATTTCTGCGGCGCTATGATTGACCGATGCGGCGGTGGGCGACTAAGTTTTGCTTCATCTGGTATGGTTTGCAGTCCACTTGGGGGGGTGAAATTTGAACGTGACGCACGTGAGTCAGTCTCGCCAACACAGACTCAGGTCCGGAGCGATCAAGCAGCAAGCCAGACCCGATACGTCCATACCCCATAACAGAACAATCAAAGGGATTCGACAATGAAGCGAGCCATGCTTGCCGCCACGCTGTTAGCCGCCGCCTTGGGTACCACCACTGCGCATGCCGAGAAGATCGTGTTTGCCATCGGTGGTAGCCCCAACAGTCTGCAGGGCCAGACTGCACAACATTTCGCCGATAGCCTGCAGGCTCGACTCGGGGGTGAGCATCAGGTCGAGTACTACCACAGTGGCCAGCTGGGCGATGAGCGCCAGCTGATCCAGAAGCTGCGCCTCGGCACGGTCGATCTGGCCGCGATTTCCTCGGTGATGTCGTCTGTCTCGCCAAGCTTTGCGCTGTTTGACATGCCGTTCATGGTCAAGGATCGCGAGCACCTCAAGCGCATCGATGACGAGATCGTGATGACGGACCTGGCCGAGGATGCCAAGGCCAAGGGCCTCAAGCTGGTCTCCACCTGGGAGAACGGCTTCCGCCAGATCACCAACAATGAACATCCCGTGGTGGAGCCGGAAGATCTGGACGGGCTGAAGCTGCGTACCCCGCAGAGCGAATGGCGTACCGGCATGTTCACGGCGTGGGGCGCCAATCCGACACCGATGGCCTTCTCGGAAGTCTTCGTGGCACTCCAGACCGGGGTGGTCGATGGCCAGGAGAACCCGCTGTCCAACATCGATGGCGCCAAGTTCCAGGAGGTCCAGAAGTACCTGTCACTCTCCAATCATGTCTATTCGCCCATCTGGCTGACCAGCAGTCAGGCCGGCTGGGGCAAGATGCCCGAGGACGTGAAGGCCGCGATTGCCGATGTCTCCGCCGAGACCCAGAGCTGGGCCTTCGCCAAGGGGGCAGAACTGGATGACAAGCTGCTGGCGAGCCTCAAGGCGGGCGGCATGGCCGTCAATGAGGTGGATCGGGATGCCTTCGTCACCGCGAGTGCGCCGGTCTATCAGGCGTTCTCCGATAAGGTCGACGGTGGCCAGGCACTGGTTGACCGAGCCATGGCACTGGCCAAGGAGTAAGTCATGAGCTCGCATTCCCATGCGGCCAAGGCAACCTTCCCCACCGAGAGTGGGGAAGGACTGACGGCCACGGCTGACGTGACGCTGCTGGACAGAGTCAATCGGGTGGTGGAACGCTGCCTGGAAGTATTCACCGTCGGGTTGCTGCTCTCGCTGACGGTGATCGTGCTGGCGGCGGTGGCCTTGCGCACCTTCGGTGGCTCCTTGCCCTGGTATGACGAGGTCGCCTCGATCAATCTGGCCTGGCTCAGCTTCTATGGCGCTGGTCTGGCGGCTCTGAAGCGTTCCCACATGGGCTTCCCTGGTCTGATCACCAAGGCGCCCATCGCACTGCGCAGTTCGCTGTTCATTACCTCTGAGCTAATCGTGATCGGATTCTTTGCCGTGGTGGGCTGGTTCGGTTACCAGGTGCTGGACGTGCTGGCCTGGGACTCCCTAATCGCCTTGCCGACCATCGGTCTGGATGTCACCCAGTCGGTGATTCCGATCAGTGCGGCGCTCTTCATTCTGTGTGAACTGCTGAGTCTGCCTCATGCCTGGCGCAAGATGTGTGCAGGCGTCAACAGTGAAGAGGAAGAGATCGCGGAAGCTATCCGTCTCGCCGAGCAAGACCTCAAGGAGCACCGTTCATGACGCTACTGATCATTATCGCGGCGCTGTTCGCATTGGTGTTGATCAACGTGCCCATTGCGGTCGCCATCGGCACCGTCGGGGTCGTCGGAGTGGTGATCTTCATGGGCGTGGACGCGCTGGTGAACGTGCCGCTGACGCTCTTCAATGGCGCCACCAAGTTCCCGCTGATCGCGATTCCGCTGTTCATTCTGGCCGGCGCGCTGATGAATACCTCGGGCATCTCCATGCGACTGATCAACCTCGTCACGGCCATGGTCGGGTTCGTGCGCGGTGGTTTGGCGATGGTCAATGTCGGGGTATCTATGTTCTTCGCCGAGATTTCCGGCTCCGCAGTGGCCGATGTGGCCGCGACGGGTTCGGTGCTGATTCCCGAGATGAAGAAGCGCAAGTACACGCCGCAGTTCTCGGCGGCGATCACGTCGTCTTCGGCGTCGCTTGCCATCATCATTCCGCCGTCGCTGTCGATGATTCTCTACGGGGCCATCGCGGACACGTCCATCGTCAAGCTGTTCGTCGCCGGCATCATCCCGGGGATTCTGGGTGGCCTGGGGCTGGCGATGCTCTGCTATTACTACGCCCGCAAGTACGACATGCCGCGTGAGGCTGCCTTCTCGCTGTCGACACTCGGCAAGGCGTTCCGCGAGGCCTTCTGGGCCCTGACGCTGCCGGTCATCATTCTGGGCGGCATCTTCGGCGGCTTCGTGACCGCTACCGAAGGCGCGGGCATCGCCGTGCTGGCGGCACTGGTCATCGGGGGGCTGATCTATCGTGAGCTGAACCTGCAGGTGCTGTATCGTGCGGTGATCGATGGCGTGATCCAGACTTCCGTCGTGATGCTGCTGGTCGCCACATCCGCGGTGCTGGGGCTGTTCCTGACCGAGATGCAGCTGCCGCAACAGCTGGCCCAGGAGATCACCGCGATCACCACGGACCCGGTGGCGGTGTTGGCGTTGCTCAACATCCTGCTGCTCCTGCTCGGCATGTTCCTGCATGGTGCCGCTGCTATCATCCTGGTGGTGCCGATCGTGATGCCGCTGATCCAGCAGATCGGCATCGACCCCATCCACTTCGGCCTGATCCTGACCCTCAATCTGGCCATCGGTCAGCAGACACCACCCGTGGCCTCGGTACTGGCCACCTCATGCTCCATCGCCAAGACGGACATGTGGGAAACCACCAAGGTCAATCTGCCGATGATCTTCGTGCTCTTCCTGGTGCTGATGCTGGTCACCTACGTGCCGGCGATTCCCATGAGTCTTGTCGAGCACTTCTATGGTTGAGAGCTCTGGTTGAGCGCCATGGTTAAGCGCTATGGCTGAGAGCAATGGTTGAGAGGGCAGTGAGGGAGACTGCTCGCCAGACACGCCAAGGCCGCCCTTTGAGGCGGCCTTGGCGTGTCTGAAATAGGTGAGTGAAATGTGCGGGGAGTGACCATCGGCCAACCCAGGCTTCATCAGGCGGGGTATTTCACTGATCTGATCCCGTAACAGGTACGCCTTTCGCAACCTCCCGAGGGCCGGGCACACGCTGCTCGGCGCGCAGCGTCCACATCACACCGCCGAGAATCAACAGCATGCCCAGCACTTCATTGATCTGCGGCCATTGCCATGCCAGCAGATATCCGTAGAGCAACGCACAGCAGGTCTCGAAGACGATCATCTGTCCGCCTACCGACACCGGCAGGCGCTGGGCCGAGGAATTCCACAGGGCATTGGCGATCCAGGAGCCACCGACCGACATGAACAGGGCTGCGGCAGCGAAGGCCAGCCAGCGTTCAGACGAGAGCTCCAGCGGCAATATCCGCGGCTGCAAGACGGCGACCAGCACAAGAATCATCACTGCCACGACCCCGGTCGCGATGCCTTGCAGGGTGGACCATTCACGCGCGGAAAAACGACCGGCCTTGAGCTGCTGGGCATTGCGCAGCGCGAACCATGCCCAGGACATCACGCCGAGCGAGCCACACAGCACGCCGAGCAGGTCTTGCCACTCTCCTGCCCCCTGCAGGAAGCGAAGCAGAGCAGGCACGTTCATGCAGACGATTCCCACCCCGATCAACGTCAGGGACAGGCTCACGGACAGGCGGCTCGCCTGAATATGGCGTCTCCCGATCAACATCACCGCCACCGGCACCAGCCCGTTGAGCAATGCCGCGATGGCCACGCCGGCATATTGAACGGCCGCCGTCAGCAGGATGAAATACGCCACATTGCCTGTCAGCGCCAACTCCAGCAGCAGGCGGGTATCGCGCACAGTGAGGCGAGCAGACAGACGGCGAGCATGGGGTAACGCGATCGCCGCGGCAAACAGTCCGTAGAGCCCGAAACGCGCGCAGCTGATGACCACTGGATGGATGTCGCCAAGCAGTGAGGGCAACACGATGACGCCTCCCCAGAGGGCGCCTGACATGCCAGAATGGACTATTGCTTTCTTCATGATGAGTCGCCCTTGTCTTGATCAAGTGGCCACTCTAATGCGTTACTTCGCGATGAAGCAGCGACTTTTCCGCATCCAGACATTCCATCAAGGAATGTGAGGCGAAAGAGCTGCATGGAACCATCTGCGCGAGCTCAATGACGAACACAGACACAATTTCAAATACAGGGAGCCCCCATGGCAGGACGTTTTCGCCATCTTCCCTCACTGGAGGGACTCACGGCCTTCGAGTCCGTGAGTCGCTTGGGAAGCTTCACCCGCGCCGCCGATGAGCTGTGCCTGACCCAGAGCGCCATCAGCAAGCAGATTCGCGCGCTGGAAGCGTCACTTGGCACGCCGCTGTTCGTGCGCAAGGCGCGCGGAGTCACGCTCTCCAATGCGGGAATGCTCTACCAGCAGCACATTCTCCCGGCGCTGCAAGGGCTCGAGATGGCTGGACAGCGTCTGCGCGCACTGCAGCATCCTGACACCGTCAGCGTGCTGGCAACACATGCCGTCTCCCAGTATTGGCTGTTCCCCTGCCTGTTGAGCTTCAGCGCCGAGCATCCCGATATCACCGTGCACATCCACGCCTGCAACGAGATGGATGCCAGCATGGTGCCGGACCATGATCTCGCGATCCTCTATGGCGACGGCGAATGGCCAGCTCTGGGTGCCACGCCGCTGATTCACGAAGATATCTATCCGGTGGCGCGCCCGGATGTAATCAAGGAGCAGGGACTTTCGCTGGAAGAGCTGGCCCAGCGGCCGCTGATTCAGCTGGACTCCTCCTGGAACTGCATGGACTGGTCTCATTGGTTCGCCCATTTCGGTATTCGCTACCGTGCGCCCAAGTCTGACATCACCTTCAATCAGCTGACGCTGACCTACGCCGCCATTCAACGAGGCGCCGGCATCGGGCTGGCGTGGGACTTCATGGCGGCGGACGCCATCGCCAAGGGCGAGCTGGTACGTGTCACGGATCAGCGCGCGATCACCGGCCTCGCGGAGCATCTCGTGTTTGATCTCGATCGACCGCTCTCGGCCTCCGCGCGATTGTTCCGGGATTGGCTGATCGCCAAGGCTGGGGAGGGCGGTGTGACTAGGCAGAAGGACTGAGCAGAATGTCTGAACATGAGCCTTGAGCACAGTGTCTAGACATGAGTCCTGAACGTGAAAGAGCCACCCCGTGGGGTGGCACTTCTGGCAGGCGTGAACTGCACTACACCTTGTTCAATGGCGGGGTATCAGCCCTCCCGCACTCCATCCACCAGTCGGCTGATGTCGGAGGGCGCGTCGTGCTTGAGTTCCGGCGGCAGCAGGGCATCCGGCAGGTCCTGATAGCAGACCGGGCGCAGGAAGCGGTGAATCGCGGCGGTGCCGACTGAGGTGGTGCGGCTATCGGAGGTGGCGGGCCAGGGGCCACCGTGGACCATGGCGTCACAGACTTCGACCCCTGTCGGCCAGCCATTGACGAGGATGCGTCCGGCGCGACGCTCCAACACCGGCAGCAGCTGACGTGCGGCATCGTGATCGGCGTCATCCAGGTGCAGAGTGGCGGTCAGCTGGCCTTCCAGCGCGCTGCAGACCTGCTTGAGCTGAGCGAGATCATCGCATTCGATGATCAACGAGCTGGAGCCGAAGACTTCCGCCTGCATGGCCTCATTGGCCAAGAAGTCACTCGCCCGGGTGCTGAACAGCTGGGTCTGGCAGGGGCTGGCGATGGGCGAGTCGCTTTCGCCACTGGCCAGGCAGGTGATGCCGGGCTGTGAGGACAGGCTCGCCACGCCCTCGGCATAGGCCTTGTGGATGCCCGGCGTCAGCATGGTCTGCACCGGACTTGCCTGGATGGCGGGAATGGCAGCTTGCTTGAAGCGCTCCAATGCTTCGCCCTTGATGGCCAGCACCAGCCCCGGGTTGGTGCAGAACTGACCGGCGCCCATGTTGAGCGAGCCGACGAATGCGCTGCCCAGCGCTTCGCCGCGGGCTTCCAGTGCGGCCGGCATCAGGATGACCGGGTTGATGCTGCTCATCTCGGCATAGACCGGAATTGGCTGCGGGCGCGCCTGAGCGAGGGCCAGCAGAGCGGTGCCGCCGCTGCGCGAGCCGGTAAAGCCGACCGCCTGGATCTCTGGATGCTTGACCAGCGCCTGGCCGACCTCATTGCCCGGGCCGAGCAGCAGCGAGAAGACGCCTTCCGGCATCTCGCAACGCTTGGCGGCGCGCGCCACGGCCTGACCGACCAGTTCCGAGGTGCCCGGGTGGGCCGAGTGTCCCTTGACCACCACCGGGCAGCCCGCGGCCAGCGCGGAAGCGGTATCGCCACCGGCCACCGAGAAGGCCAGCGGGAAGTTGCTGGCCCCGAAGACGGCCACCGGGCCCAGCGGGATCTGACGTTGGCGCAGGTCGGCACGCGGCAGGGGCGCACGTTCCGGCAGCGCAGGGTCGACTCGCACATCCTGCCACTCACCGCGGCGCAGTACCTTGGCAAACAGCTTGAGCTGCCCGCAGGTGCGGCCGCGTTCACCGTTCAGGCGTGCCTCGGGCAGGCCGGTCTCCTGCATGGCGCGCTGGGTCAGGGTATCGCCCAGTGCATCGATTTCCTCGGCGATGGTCTCGAGGAAGACGGCTCTCGCGTCGGGCGACGTGGCGCGATAGGCGTCGAAGGCCTGACTGGCCAGCTGGCAGGCCTCTTCCACCGTACTCGCGTTGGCACCCGGATAGGCGGGCTCCAGACGCTCACCCGTGGCTGGATTGATGGCGTGGATCGCCTCGCCCTGAGCGGCGAAGCTGCGTTGTCCGATAAGCTGATGACCGTTGAGTGACATCGTGTCTTCTCCTTGATAAGTGAAGCCCTGAGGCAGGTTGAGTCAGGCCGTGGGTGTCGTATGGGTTGCAGTAGAGGACGTAATAGAAGGTGTAGTAGCGGTGGAGCTGGGGACATCGGCAGCATCCGTAGGCGATGCGATAGTGGCAATCGCCAGCCGATACCAGTGAATGGCGTTGTCGTGCAGTACCTTGTCGAGGGTGTGCTGGCGCAGGTCGGCGCTCGTCATCTGTTCAATGGCGCTGGTCACCAGCGATAGCCAGTCGCCATAGCTGACCTTGAGGCCGGAGACCGGGAAGTTACTGGCGAACAGGCAGCGCTGGGCACCGAAGATATCCAGCACTTCACACAGCAGCTCGCGATTGGCCCTGGCATCCCAGGCATGCCAGGGCGTGCCCAATTCCGATAGTTTGACGGCGACATTCGGGTTCTCAGAAAGCGCCCGCATGCCTGCGCGCCACTGGGCGAGGCCTTGCGGCGTGCGATCCCACGGCAGGCCGCTGTGATTGAGGATGACGCGCAAGCCGGGGAAGTCCTCAAGCGTCGCGGCCGCCTCTTCAAGATGCCAGGCGGGCACGCGCAGGTCCCAGCTCAGACCACGCTCCTTGAGCAGCGCCAGTCCCTCGCACCAGCGCGGGTCCTGCAGACTGCCGCTGGTGCCCGACACCGACTGGCGGGTCTGCGGCGTGGCAGCGGTGATCGGCTTGGCGCGCACGCCGCGAAACAGCGGCGATTCACATTGAGCGTCCAGCTGTGCGGCGCACTCGTCAGTGCCGAAGGCGGCCCAGCCGACATGCGCGCTGGGTAGTGCATGAGTGGCCTGCTGTCGGGTGATCCAGCGCGTCTCTTCCAGTGCCTGCGAGCGTGCGGCCTCAGCTTCACAGTGCACACTGCCCACCAGCCGGAAGCCCTCAGGCACCAGGCGCTTCAAGTCCGCGGCCACAAAGGGTCGGCGGATCGCGGCGTAATCGCCGAGAAAGAAGTTCTCCACCGGTGACTCTTCCAACCAGGGGTACGCCACCTGGCCATCCAGTGCCCAGAAGTGATGGTGTGCATCGATCAGCGGCTGGCTGTGTGAAGGCTCGTGCCTGAATGTGGTATCCGTCATGACTGGCTCGTGTCCTGGTTGGAAGCATCAAGTGCCGATTGACTCAGTGGTCACGCACCAGCAGGCAGGACACGTCCGGCTCGGCGCGTGTCGCGAAGCTTCTGCGTACCTGGCCGCTCTCCAGATCCAGCACCGCGATGCGATCGCCCTTGAGCGAGACGAAGGCCTGCTCGCCATCCGGATGGAAGCTCATCGCGATGGGAATCGCCTCAAGCTGGATGGTGCCCAGTGGCGCCAGCGCCTCATCGAACAATGACAGCGAGCTTTCCCCGTAATTGGTGGTGATCAGGCGCCCCTTGGGGTCACGGTAGATGCGGTTGGGATCTCGACCAGTGGTCGCCGAGGCGCGCACGGTCATCGATTCGGTATCCACCGCCACGATGCTGTCGTCATCGCGGTTGCTGATGAAGAGGGTACGGCCATCTGCGGACAGACTGTTGCCCTCCGGCTTGCGGCCCGGAATCATCGCGATGGGCGTGAAGGTGGCATCGTGGGGCTTGAACTTGGTGATGGTAGTGCTGAGCAGATTGATGCCGTAGGCCCAGTCGCCGGCCTTGGTGAGCGCGAACAGGTGCGTCTTGTAGCCACCGGAGGACACGGCCAGATCCGGCGTGGTCTGGGTCAGGGGCGTGTTGAACAGCAGCAGGGTGTTGTGGCCTTCGCTCATGGCGTAGAGGCGGTCCTGGTCATCGATGCCCAGACCGTGGATGCGATAGTACGGCCAGGTGCTGAGCGTATTGACCAGCGTGAAGGTCTCGAGATCGACCACGAATACCGAGCAGCCGCCCTGGTCGCCGATACAGTCGGCACCGAGGATGCCGTAGTGACCCACGAAGGCGTAGCGGCCGGTGGAATCCACCACGAACTCATGCGGGTAATCCGGCAGGCGCAGGTGGTGGAGTTCCTCGCCGCTGGTGGCGTCGAACAGGCTCAGGGTGTGTGCGCATTTCTGGTTGAGCAGCAGAACGTCTCGGGACATGACATTTCTCCAATCAGCGAGGGTGCCGTCAGGGCGCATGCCCTCGCTGGGTGACAGGTAAGCAGGCGATAGAACGAATGGGCGTTACTGCGTCACGGCTGCCGTGGTCTTCTGCGTGACTTGCGGCTCGACCTTGGCATCAACATCGACATCGGCGCTGGCCTGGCTGGCGCCCTGAATGGCATCGATCCAGTCGCGGCCATTGGCGGCGATATAGCTGTCCCAGGTTGGCAGCACGACTTTCTGGAAGGCGGCGGTATCGACGTCGGTCTCGATCTTCATGCCCTTGTCGGCCAGCTCAGCGAGAATCTTCTGCTCGTTCTTCGCGTTCAGTTCACGCTGATAATCGCCGGCCTCGCGCGCCGCGCTTACCAGTACCTGCTGATATTCTGGTGACAGGCTTTCGAACTTGTCGTCGTTCATCACCATCAGCAGCGAGGTGTAGGCCTGGTTGGTTAGTGATAGGTAGTCCTGGACCTCATAGAAGCCCGCCGACCAGACGATGCTGATCGGGTGGTCCTGCGCGTCGACCGTACCGGTTTCCATCGCGGTGTAGAGCTCACCCAGCGGCATCGGCACCGGATTCGCTCCCAGCAACGAGAAGGCCTCTATCAGCGACTTGTTGGAGTTGGTGCGCATCACCAGGCCATCGACATCGGCGGGGGTCTTGATCGGGTGTTTGGAGTTGGTCATCGCGCGGAAGCCGACCTCCCAGAAGGCCAGGCCCTTGAGGTTGTCTTCCTTGAGCAGAGCCAGGGCATCGTCGCCGACCTTGCCGTCCAGCACCTGATAGGCCGTCTTGCGGTCCGGGAAGATGTAGGGCAGATCGAAAGCGCCCAGCGCCGGCTGCAGACCCGCGAAGTTGGGGTTGCCGGACATCTCGATATCGATGGTGCCGCTGCGCACGCCGGCGATCATCTGCTGGTCGCCCCCGAGCACACCATTGCCGAAGATGTTGACGGTGATCTCGCCATCCGTGCCTTCCTTGACCAGCTCGGCGAAGCGCTCGGCCGCCTGCTGCTGGGTATCGGTGGTCGGGGCGGCGTGGGCCAGCTTAAGCGTCATCTGGGCATGGGCAGCACTCAGAGGGGCGATCAACAGCAGGCTGGCGAGGGTCGTCTTGATCATGGGTGTCATTGAATGGCTCTCTTGTTGTCTTTGTGGCGGCTGTCTTTGTTTGCGACTGTCTAAGCAATTGGCGTGTCGTTGGCGTCTTGCCTTCTTTCAGTCTTCCTTTGCGGCTTCGTAGTTGTGGTTGTCACGGGGTCAGTCGGTCATCCAGTAAAGCGGTACGGTGATGATCTGCGGGAAGGCGACGAACAGCAGCAGAATCACCACATAGGCGAGGGCGAAGGGCGCGACGCCACTGACCGCCTTCTCGAACTTGAGGTTGCCGACGCTGGTGATCACGTTGAGCACGTTGCCGACCGGCGGGGTGATCAGGCCGATGGCGCAGTTGAGAACGAACATGATCCCGAAGTAGACCGGGTCGATACCGGCCAGCTTGACGATGGGCATCAGGATCGGCGTGAGCACCAGAATGGTCGGCGTCAGGTCCATCACCATGCCGACCACCAGCACGATGCCCATGATGGCGAGCATCAGGATGCGCGGGTCATCGGCGAGCGGCTGCAGCAGTCCGGCCACCATCAGCGGCAGCTGGGCGATGCTGATCAGCCAGGAGGCGACCATCGCCGCGGCGACCAGGAACATCACGATGGCGGTGCTGCGGGCGGCCTGGGCGAGCACGGCGTAGAGCTGGCTGAGGTCGAGTTCGCGGTAGACCACGGTGGCGACGAAGATGGCGTAGACCGCCGCGACCACACCGGCCTCGGTCGGGGTGAAGATGCCGCTCTTGATGCCGCCGATGATGATGACCGGCAGCATGATGGCCCAGAAGCTGTCCTTGAGTGCCTTGAGGCGTTCACGCCCGCTAGCCTTCTTCGTGACCACCAGATCTTCCTTGCGGGTCATGAACAGCCACATCACCACCAGGGTCACGCCCATGATCAGCCCCGGCACGATACCGGCGAGGAACAGCTTGCCGATAGAGATGCCACCGGCGACCCCGATGATGATCAGCGGAATGGAGGGCGGGATGATCGGCGCGATGATGCCACCGGCGGCCATCAGGCCGGAGGAGCGGCCGAGCGGGTAGCCGGCCTTGCGCATCATCGGCAGCAGCATGCTGGCCAGCGCCGCGGTATCGGCGACGGCGGAACCGGACAGGCTGGCCATGACGATGGCGGCGAAGATGGCGACGAAGCCGAGCCCGCCCTTGCGGTGGCCCACCAGTGACATCGCCAACGTGACGATGCGCTGGGAAAGCCCGCCGCGCGACATCACTTCGCCGGCGGTGAGGAAGAAGGGAATGGCCAGCAGGGTGTAGCTGTCGGCGCCATTGACGAGGTTCTGGGCCAGGATCTGCGAGTTGAACAGATCCAGATGCAGCATCAGCACGATGGCACTGACCAGCAGGGCGAAGGCGATGGGGAGGCTCAGGCCGATGGCGGCCAGCAGGGAGCCGAGGAAGAGCCCGATGGTCATGGCGTATCTCCTTGCGAATCAGAGGCGTGGCTCGGCGCGACGCGCGGCGTGACAGCATGCAGTGTCAGCGGCGTCAGCAGACGCCAGAGCAGAATCAGGGACATCAGCACGCCCGCCATCAGGCCGGCGAGATAGAAGACACCGACCGGAATGCCGCTGATGGGAGAGAGGTTGCTCCAGTTGAGCACCGTCTGGGCATAGCTGCCCTTGAGCAGCATCAGACAGCAGCCGAGCATCGCCAGGGTCACCAGCCGATCAAGCCCGGCGCGCATGGCCGCAGGCAGCTTGTCGGCGAAGGTATTGACGCTCAGGTGCTCCTGACGGATCAGCGCCGTGACCGCGCCCATGAAGGTGACCCACACGAACAGGAAGCGGGACAGCTCGACACTGATCGAGATACCGCTGTTGAAGCCGTAGCGCAGCACCACATTGACGAACACCAGTACGATCATCGCCACCAGCGCCAGCACCATCAGCAGGGTCAGGGTCTTCTCGAGTCCCTTGAACAGCGCCGTGATGCCGTCGGCAATGCTCGAGGGGGCGGCCGTGTCCTGCGGGGCTGTCTTTTCCTGCACAGTTGTCTTGTCCTGCGGAGCTGCCGTGTCCTGCGCAGCGCCAGCGGCCTTGCGGGACTCGGCGTGCGTGGCAGAGGGCGGTTTGATCGACATGGATAACGGCATCTCTTGGGTCAGTTTGTTCATGGTGTCATCCCCGAAGGAGGCATCTCGATGACGGTGCGGCAGCGCTGTCATTGCGCCCCTCTGGTTGCAGCGAAAAGGGCGCTGCCGCGTGTCGGTGGCTGGGACTGATGTCAGGGACCGATGACACAGGCGCTGATGAAAGTGTTCAGCGCGCGTCGGTCAGGGCAGCCTGGAACTGCTTCACCACGTCTGCGTCAAGCGCCTGGGTGTGCTGCTCGATCACCGGTGCCAGAGCCTCACGCATGCGCTGGCGCTCACTGTCCGCGACCACGTTGACGGCCATCTTCTTCTCAAGGGCACTCAGCAGCTCCTCGTTCAGGGCGCGACTCTGTTCGCGCTGATAGAGCGTGGCTTCCCGGGCGGCCTCGCGGACCAGCTGGCGCTGCGCCTCATCGAGTGACTGCATGAAGCCTGCCGAGGCGACCAGCACCAGGGCGTCATAGGCATGCGCGGTGCGCGAGAGATACTTCTGGACCTCGAAGAAGCGCTTGGCGTCGATCACGGTGTAGGGGTTTTCCTGGCCATCCACCGTGCGGGTTTCCATGGCGGTAAACAGCTCATTGACCGACATGGGCACGGCATTGGCACCCAGCCCATTGAAGAGGTCGATGTAGAGCGCGTTCTGCATGGTGCGAATCTTGAGGCCTTCGATGTCCTCGAGCGTCTCGATGGGGCGGCGGCTGTTGGTCATGTGACGGAAGCCGTTTTCCCAGTACTCGAGTGCCACCAGCTGCTTGTCATCGAGACTTGCGAGCAGGGCTCGGCCGGCCTCGCCATCCAGCACCGCGTCCGCATGTGCACTGTCATCGAACTGGAAGGGCAGGCTGACGATGTTGAAGTCAGGATTGAGACTGCTGAGGGTCGCGGTGGACGGTACGGTGAAATCCAGGGTCCCGGACTGCAGCATCGAGGTCATGTTGACGTCGTTGCCCAGAATGCCGTTGGAGAACACCTTGACGGTGATCTCGCCGTCCGATCTTTCCTCGACGAGCTCTGCGAACTTCTTGGCCCCCAGCGTCTGGGGGTGGGCATCCGGCAGGCTGGTGCCCATGCGCGCGGTGATCTCGGCGTGGGCAGTGGTCGCGAAGGTCAGCATCAGTCCCAGCGCGGAGACTGTCTTGAGCAGGCCTGTCTTGATCAGGGCTTTGTTGGACAGAGCTTTATGGGACAGGGCGTGGCGGGTAAGCATGGCGAATTCCTTGCAAGTTGTTGTTATAGATGCTGTTCTCATGGCAATCGCTGTCGTGGCGGTCGTCGTCATTCCGGCCTGGCGGTAGCGTTCAAGCGGTAGCGGTGCACGGCGTTGTCACAGAACAGCTTGAGGCGGTGTTCGGGACTCAAGGAGCGGCTGAGGTCCTTGAAGGCCTGCAGCAGCGTATCGAGTGAGGTCACCAGCCCATCGACCGGGAAGTTGCTGGCGAACATCACGCGGTGGACCCCGAAATGGCGCAGCACGATGGCAAAGACCTCACGGTTGTCTTCCAGCCGCCAGGGCTGACCCGCGATGCCAAGCCCCGAGAACTTGATCATCACCTGTGGCCAGGCGGCGACCTTGGCGAGGGCCCGTGACCACTGACGCAGGGTGTCGGGATGACGATCACCGGGCACGCCGGCGTGATTGATCACCACCGGCATCTCGGGGTGGCGGTCCAGCAGAGGCAGCAGTTCCTCGAGGTGCCACCAGGGCACCTGCAGCTCGAAGATCAGCCCACGACGCGCGACTTCACTGACGCCGTACTGATAGCGCGGGCAGCGCAGCGAGCCGGGCATGGCGTGGGTGGCAAGCCTCGGATCGTGACGTTCCAACGCGGCCGGCTTGTGTCGAACGCCCATGACCAGGCTGCCTCCGGGGGCACGTGGCTCACACAGCGTTGCGAGTTGCTCGGCGATGTCGTCCTGATCCAGCCAGGCCTGGGCGATCATGGCATTCGGCCAGCCGGTCTCGCGGGCAGTCTCCTCGACCCAGCGCACTTCCTTGAGCGCATCGCCCCGTGCCCATTCCGCTTCCATGTAGACGCAACCCATCACGCGATGCGCCTTTCCCGCTGCCTTGAGGTGCTCGGCGGGCAGGTAGGGGCGACGAATCGCGGCATAGTCGCCGTAGCGGAAGGCAATCATCGGCTCATCGCACAGCCAGGGGTGGTAATTGCGCGTCGGGTCCCAGACATGCATGTGGGCATCGATGAGCGGCAGGTCATCATCCTGCTGCGTGGCCAGATAGCGCTCGCGTTGCTCGCCCAGTTCGGCAAGAGACGCAGGCATCACCGGGGATTGGAGTGAGTCAGAGAGCATGGCGAGCTTCCTTCCAGTGGCGAATCAGGCGAGCGTGATCAGTGGGCAAGAGCGGCGTCGATGCGTTCCAGCAGCTCGCTGCCGTGCTTGGCGGTGAACTCGGCGCGCACCGGCTCGGCGACCTTGGCCCGCATGCTGGCGGTATCGGGTTCGCGCACGACCTGCATGCCCTGTTCCTCGAGGAAGGCCAGGTCGCCCTGTTCATTGTCATGATTGAGCTGGCGCTGATAGCGGGCCGCTTCGCGGGCTTCTTCCTTGATCAGCGTCTGCAGTTCGGGGGCGAGGCTGTCGAATTTTTGCTTGTTCATGATCAAGGGCGCGGCGGTATAGGCATGCGCGGTCAGCGACAGATGGTCCTGCACCGAATACAGGTTGGCGGAGCGAATCAGGCTGACCGGATTCTCCTGGCCATCCACGGTGCGGGTTTCCAGCGCGGTATAAAGCTCCGCGAAGGGCATCGGGGTCGGGTTGGCGCCGAGGGCCTGGAAGGCGGCGATATGCGCCGGGTTCGGGGTGGTGCGCAGCGTCAGGCCGCTGATGTCATCGGCGGTCTCTACCGCGCGGCGCGAGTTAGTCAGGTTGCGGAAGCCGATTTCCCAGAAGGCGAGCCCTTCGATCTGTTGCGGCTGCATGGCAGTCAGCAGGTCCTGACCGACCTCGCCGTCCAGTACCTGATAGGCCTGCTCGCGGGTGTCGAACAGGAAGGGCAGGTCCAGCACGTTGAGTTCGCTGACCAGACCACTGAAATAGGGATTGCCGGAGAGCTCCAGGTCGATGGTGCCGCTGCGGACACCGGAAATCATCGCCTGGTCATTGCCCAACTGGCCGTTGGGGAAGATCTTGACCGTCAATTCTCCCGCGCTGCGCTCGGCGAGACGTTCGGCGAAGCGCTCGGCGGCCAGATGCTGCGAATCGGTGACCGGGTGGGCATGCGCGAAGGTCAGCGAGGTGGCGGCAGTGGCGGTGCCTGTCATCGCCAAACTGAGCAGGGCGGCGGACAGGAGGGTGGCGGTGGTGTGGTGGCGTGAGGTTGTCATGGCGAAACCCTTTTCTCGTTATTGTCGTGATGCGTTGGCGGCGTGTTGACGCTGGTGCTGCTGGTGCTGCCGGGATCAGGGCCGTGTGATGGCGGAAATCTCAAGACCCTGATCCTTGCTCTACTTGTTGTGCTGATCGGCAGTGTTCACAGCACTGCCATGGCGGATGGCTGCTCCGCTTGGTTGTCGTGGGACTCGAACGCGACCGGGTTGCGCAGCGCGCGCCCGAAGGCCGGCAGTTCGATCTCGAAGCGGTCCCCTTCCTGCACCTTGATCTGATCGGCGAAGCTCAGCGTGGCGGTGCCGAAGAAGTGCACATGCAGGTCTCCGGGCGCGCGGAACTGGGCGTACTTGAAATGGTGGTGTTCCAGGTTGGCCAGGCTGTGGGCCATGTTGGCCTCACCGGTCAGGAAGGGCTTCTCCCACAGGGTCTGGCCTTCGCGGGTGATGCGGCTGGTGCCTTCCAGGTGCTGGGGCAGTTCGCCGATCAGCAGCTCAGGCCCGTAGCTGCAGGCGCGCAGTTTGGAGTGGGCCAGCCACAGATAATTGGCGCGCTCGGTGATGTGGTCGGAGAATTCGTTGCCCACGGCGTAGCCGATACGGTGCGGCTGGCCATTGGCATCGTTGAGGTACAGGCCGACCAGCTCGGGCTCTTCGCCGGCATCCTCGGCGAAGGCCGGCACGCTGATCGCGGTTTCCGGCGCGACCACGATGCTGCCGTCACCCTTGTAGAACCATTCCGGCTGCGTGCCGACCTGACCCGCGGCGGGCTTGCCGCCTTCGAGGCCCATGCGGAACATGCGCATCGAGTCGGTGACGTTGGCGTCATTCTCGCTCTGTGCCTGGGCGGCGGCATGCATGGCGTCGCGGGTATCGGCACTGCCCAGGTGGGTCAGGCCGGTGCCGGTGACGGTGCAGCGCGCGCGGTCGGGGTGGGTGACCGGCGGCAGCAGTTCGCGGCGATCGATCGCCTGCTTGTAGTCGACCAAGGTGTGCGAGTAGTGCTGTTCGATCAGCGCGCTGAGCCCGATGCCCAGCTCGATGGCGCGGGTGGCCAGCTCATAGGTGCCACCGGGGAAGTCGAGCAGGCGCAGCTGGTCGCGGCTTTCGACCACGGCGACCCGCGGGCCATTGGCGGTGCGAAGTTGGACGAGTCTCATGATGGCTTCCTCACTCGATGATGTTGAACTGATCGAAGTAATCGCTGTTCAGCTCGAGGCCCAGCCCCGGGGTCTCTTCGTCGAGATCGATGAAGCCGTTCACCGGCTCCGGGTCACCCTTGAAGATGTAGTAGAAGAGCTCGTTGCCGATCTCGACATCATGCACCGGGAAGTATTCGCTCATCGGGGAGGCCAGTGAGGCCATGGTCAGGTGGTAGTTGTGCATCTGGCCGGCGTGCGGGATGACCGGCACGCTGAAGGACTCGGCGAGGGCGTTGATCTTGCGCGCGGCGGTGATGCCACCGACCCGGTTGGTGTCGTACTGGATGACGGAGACGGCGCGCTTTTCCAGCAGCTGGCGGAAGCCGTAATGGGTGAATTCGTGCTCACCGCCGGAGATGGGAATGCTGGTCAGCTGATTGAGTTCGGCGTAGCCATCGATGTCATCGGCGATCACCGGCTCTTCCAGCCAGCGCGGCTGAAAGCGTTCCAGCTTCGGCAACATGCGCTTGGCGTAGTCCAGGTTCCAGCCCATGTAGCACTCGAGCATCAGATCGACATCCTCACCGATGACTTCCCGCACGGCGGCCACGCTATCCAGGTTGGCACGCACGCCCTCGACCCCATCACGCGGACCATAGCCGAAGCGCATCTTCATGGCGGTGAAGCCTTGATCCAGATAGGACTGGGCCTCTTCCTGCATGCCCTTGAGATCGGTGCGGTAGAGCTTGGAGGCGTAGCAGGGAATCTTCTCCTTGGTACGTCCGCCCAGCAGCTTGAAGACCGGCTTGCCGACCGCCTTGCCCATGATGTCCCAGATGGCGATATCGACGCCGGAGATGGCGGCCATGCCGATACCCTTGCGGCCCCAGGCGTGGGTGGAGCGGTACATGCGCTGCCACAGGTATTCGTAGTCGAAGGGGTCCTGACCGATGATCAGCGGCGTGAGGTACTGATCGATGATCGCCTTGGCGATGCGCGGCGCCAGCGCCACATTGCCCAGCCCGACCAGGCCGTTGTCGGTCTCGATCTCCACCACTGTCCAGCCGTGGAAGCGGAAGGTGCCCATCGAGTCGCCCTTGTCCCACAGCTCGTCCATGGCGTTGGAGCAGAAGTGGGCGGTCGGGGGGACGGTGTGGCCTTTCCATTCGAAGACGCGAGTTCTGACGTTGGTGATCTTCATCGAATTATCCTTGTTGTGGATGGCGTTGATTCAGGTTCATGAGCGAGAGGCGCAAGCGCATCAGGCAGAAGCGGTCTCGAGACGCAGTGCACGCAGGTTGGTGCCCATGCGCTTGGCGATCGCGAAGGCATTGCGGGTCGGGTTGACGTCCGCCTTGCCCTGACCGGCGATATCGAAGGCGGTGCCGTGGGCCGGCGTGGTGATGGGAATAGGCAGGCCGCCCTGGACGGTGACGCCGGATTTGAAGCCCAGCAGCTTGATCGCGATCTGCCCCTGGTCGTGGTACATGGTCACGATGGCGTCGTACTCGCCATCGCGCGCCTTGATAAATATGGTGTCGGCCGGGAAGGGGCCCTCGACCGGGTAGCCCTGTTCATTGCAGCGCGCGACGGCCGGCGCGATGACGTCGATTTCCTCGCGCCCACAGGTGCCACCTTCGCCACCGTGGGGATTGAAGGCAGCCACGGCGATGCGCGGGCGCTCGAAGCCGGCCAGTTTCAGCGAGTCATGAATCAGCTGGCTGGCGGCGATGATGCGCTCCTGGGTGACGTACTCGGCGGCGTCCTTGAGCGGAATGTGCGAGGAGATGCGCGAGGTCCACAGCGTCCCCAGGGTGTTGAACTCGCAGAAATAGCCCTCGACTCCCAGTTTCTCGGCGAAGAAATGCAGCTCGTCCTCGTGGCCGAGGCCACCTTTCTTCATCGACAGCTTGTTGAGCGGCGCGAAGCAGATGGCGTCGACTTCCTCGTTCTGGGCCGCCTCCAGGCAGCGGGACAGCACCGCGAGGGTCGAGGCGCCACAGGCGGCGCTTTCCTCGGCCAGCGTCACCTCCTGCTGCGCCACGCTTTCCACCAGCATCAATGACAGCCCTTCATGCTCGCGGGCCTCGGCGAAGCTTGCGACGCGTGGCAGCTGGGTGAAGAGACCGGCCTGGCGTTGGCCCTGCTCCCACAGCCACTGATCGCCGACCAGCACGCTGTGGGTCTCGGCGAATTGCTCGGGTTCCGCGACCAGGCGCGCGATCAGCTCCGGGCCGATACCGGCGGGGTCACCAAGGGTGAGGGCAATGACAGGGCGTGTTGCTGACATGTGAATTCCAGCCTTGTGAGAGTTGGCGTTGTTGTTGGTTTCTTCAATCAATTCGCACTTTATGGTCTGCTGGTTGGTTTACCGGACCAGTTGAGATAAAAATTAGCCGAGCCCACGCTGATCGGTCAAGGTTTTCTCGAAAATTGCGACCATGGTCGGTTTGTGGATGCGTGATATGCCGTTGTCGGTTATGCTGGTATGAAATCTATACCAGTGGAGGCTGCATGAAGCAGACGCCTTTCGCCTTCGAGAAAGCGCTGAAGAATCAGACCAAGAAGGAAATTCTCGCCGACAAGCTCATCGAGATGATCCTGACGGGGCTGCTGCGCGATGGAGATGAGCTGCCCAGCGAGCGTGAGCTGGCGCAGTTGTTTGAGGTGAGCCGTGAGACGGTGCGCGGGGGGCTGGCGCTGTTGACGGGCTATGGCCTCTTGAATGTCTCGCACGGCAGCAAGTCACGGGTCTGTGCCAGTGAGGCCGTGATCGACAGCTTCCGCAATCATCCCGCGCGTCAGCAGGGCGATGAGCTCAACAACCTGGATATCGAGAGCGTCTTCGAGAGCCGGATCGTGGTGGAATCCGCCATCGCCCGCCGCGCCGCGCGACATATCGATGAGGTGGGGCTCAAGAAGCTGGACGCCTTGCTGGAAGCTCAGTCACAGCACTTCGACTCGCCGGTGAACTTCCAGCTCTCGGACCAGAACTTCCATCACGTCGTCGCCGAATACTCGCGCAACGAGATCCTGATCCGCTATGCCGATGAGCTTTATACCTACGCGCTCAACATTCGCCGCCAGGTCATGGCCGAACACGGCTCGATCAAGCGCAGCTATGAAGAGCATGTGCGTATCGTCGAGGCACTACGTGCCGGTGACCCGGATGCTGCTGAACGCGCGATGCTCTCGCATATCGATAGCGTCTATTACACCACGCGGGACAAGATGCCGCGCTGATTGATGGTGTTTATATCGGCTAATCCTAGCAGGCGGAGTCGACTGTCATATCGCAGTGCTAGCTCGCTCACCGGCTATTGGTGAGTTGCCAGGCCCACATGATCCCCTTTGGGATATGGCGGTCGGATTGAGTAATGATAAACGCTCAAGTCTTACTCTACGCACAGATGATGGCCAGACCTTTTCCAGAAATAGAGCTCACATGAGGTGGTAGCCAGTGCGATAGTTCGATGACTTTCCTGTGGGCACTGATTTTACAGTTGGGTAATGTCTTCCACGCCAACTTCGTAAGTCTCTTGGGTGCGGCCAATGTGTGCATCCAATAGCGCGCGCAGAGCGGTGATGTCCTTGTTTTGAACAGCGTCGACTATCTCGGTGTGTTCTCTGAGCGAAAGGCGGGTATGGTCCGGCCGGGTTGCCAGGTGAGTGCGTAGGGCAGCGATCTTTCCAGCGTACTGCTCGTAGGAACTCTTTAAATAGGCGTTTCCACAATGGTTGAAGAAGGCCATGTGGAAGTCCGAATCCAGATCCAGGTAATCGGTTATGCGCCCAGATCCATGTGCTACTTGCATCTGGCTTTCTACCTGTCGGAGCTCGTGATAGAGGCCAGGCTGATCAAACTCGATTGCCAATGCCAGGGCGGCTGGCTCCAAGGTACGGCGAAAGGTACAGATGTTGCCGACTTCGCGGGCGCTAAGGGTGAAGACCTGAGCACCGGACTGCGGCTTAATGATGACCAGGCCTTCGTGCTTGAGTCGGGTCAATGCTTCACGCACCGGCGTCTTGGATACATTCAGCAGTGCCGATATACCGCGTTCGGAGATAGCTTCGCCCAAGGCAAGCTCCCCTCGTACGATCATGTTACGTACGTGATCAGTGACGAGAGCTCCTAGGGAGGGAGGGCGTTCAAAGTCCTGCATCTCGGTCCTTGTAGGCTGTAGTGTCGGCCCGAGAAGGGCCATGGAATTTTTCCACAGAGTAGCACAAACGACTGGAATACCAGATGCCTATGCCATTGGGAAGATTGACCTCAGATTTTAGACTTATGGCAGCAGTGGCGAGCAGGCATATGAACTTGATTTCCAATCCGTGTGTCAGTAAGGACGGGCGTGTTCACGTAGAAAATCGCGATCGATGGTAAACCCGAGGCCGTCACCTGTAGGGACGTTGACCCAGCCTTCACTCTGAGTGATCGCTGCGGTGACCAGATTGGATCGGAAAGGATGGCTCGAGGTGTCGTACTCGAAGATCGGACCGCTGGCTGCCAAGGTGGGATTGACCAACGGCATCGCGGCGATGGCATGCAGCGATGCATACTGACCGATCGCGGTCCCCCAGACATGGGGGTTCACCTGGATACCGTTGGCGAGGGCCAAGGCGGTGATATGCGTCATCGCGGTCAAACCGCCGGCCATGGCCACATCTGGCTGAGCGATATCGATACAGCGCCCGGCCAGTAGGTCGCGAAATCCGAAGAGGGTGAATTCTGCTTCGCCACCGGCTAGGGGGATCAGAGTCTTCTGCTTCAACAGACGATAGCCCTCCTTATCATCGGGGTTCACCGGCTCCTCGAACCATCGCAACCCGTATGTCTTGAGGCCATCTGCCAGCTGTGCTGCCTCGCTGACGGTATAGGCGTGATTGGCATCAATCATCAGTTCGACGTTATCGCCCACAGCATCACGTATATCGGTCATGACTTTGATGTCATTGGCCACCCCGAAGCCCAGTTTGATCTTCATGCTGACAAAGCCTGCGTCACGGTGGCGACGCGCTTCTTCGACAAGACTAGCGGTGTCTGTACTAAGTTCGATACGAAAGAAGCCAGTAGCGTAGGCTTGCACCTGTTTGCGAAAACCGCCGCCAAGTAGTTCAAAGACAGGTCGTTGCGTGATCTTGCCCTTGAGATCCCAGAGTGCGATATCGAGAGCACTGATAGCAGCGATGACGATTCCCTTACGACCGTAGTCTCGAGTGTGATTGTAGAGCTCATGCCAGATGACCTCGCTATCGAACACTGAACGGCCGATCACTAATGGCGTAATTATGTACTTGAGGACTGAAGCGGACAGCTCCGGTTCCAGCAGCCCTGAGCATAGCGCTTCGCCCCAGCCGCTTTGTCCATCCTGAGTTACCACTTCCACCAGCGTTGCAGATCGACGGGTGATCCATTGCTGGGAGAATGCGAAGGGACGTGGCAGCTCGGATGTCATGGTATAGACGTTGATTTGCTTGATGATCATGGAAGTGCTCAAGCTGAGGTAAGGGGTTTGCAGGCGCGTTGTGCTATCTATTGCTTGGCAGTCGCAGCCCAGCTGGCGTGAGCTTCGATAAATGCTCTTGCTCGCCTGGCGACCTCCGTATTGGCGATGCCAGGTTGATAGAGCGCGCCGCCGAGGCCGAATCCCCGTGCTCCTGCCTCGAGGTAACCCGCCATGGTGGCCGGCGTTATGCCACCCACTGGCAACAACGGCGTTGTCTCGGGTAGCACAGCACACATGGCCTTGACTGCTGCAGGCGAGATCGCCTCGGCAGGGAATAGTTTAAGAAAGTCGGCACCGAACTCGATGGCAGTGAAAGCCTCACTGACAGTGCCTACGCCGGGGCCGTAGATCAGCCCTCTGACCGTGGCTTCGCTTGCGATCCGGGGGTCCAGGTTAGGGGCAATTATCAGGCGGCCACCTGCCTGCTCAACATCGGCTACGCGATCTGGCGCGGTGACTGTCCCTGCTCCTACTAGACCATCGTCCCCGACATGGGCTGCCAGGCGACGAATGCTTTCCAGTGGGTCGGGAGAATTGAGTGGGACCTCGATTAACCGGAAGCCTGCCTCAAGCAGGGCATCGGCTACCGGTATGACTTCCTGGGGTTTGATACCGCGCAGGATGGCGATGAGAGGGCAGGCGTCGAAGGCCTGTTGCCAGTTCAGCATGTAATCAGCTCCGCGGCTCTTGCGATGGCCAGCTGCCCGTGGCGTGAAAGACCGGGCGTCGCCATAGTGGAGGGTAGCGACAGAAAGTCGGTGGCAATACGGTATCGCTCCGCAAGATCATGGCGGCCGATGATGGTGACCTTGTCAGGGGCTGACCCCTGTTGTAATTGGCCGAGGCATTCCTCGCCGATTAGCAGGCCGGAGAGATAGTCAGCGCTTTGCTCTAGGGATAGCTGGTCGAATAGGTGAAGCGCGCGAGTGGTGAACAGGGTCGCTAGCAGTTGTCCGGGGTGCTGGCGGGCGGTCTGTAACCCACGCTGAAAGGCTTCTGGTGAGAACTCGCCTTGGCGTATGGTGCGGCCAAGCAGTGAGTGCTCTCGAAGGATTGCATAGAGTTCGCCGGTCATGCAGGTGACAAAGCGGGTGATCTTACCGTGCTCGACTGTCAACCATTTGTTGTGTGTTCCGGGTAGTAGGAAGGTGCCATCGCTGACACCTTGAGTAGACAGATACCCGACTATCTCGGTTTCTTCACCGCGTATGACATCGGGGCGCTCGCCATCGGGCGACTGCACTGCGCCAGTGACGAAGTGCACCTGACCGAGGTCGGGAACGGTTTCACAGACCAAAGCATTGGCCAGCTCAATGATCCCCAGAGGGAGAGGTTGGTAGGGCGTCTCAATCCAGCCATTACGGCTGGTGATCATGCCCGAGGCAAGAATCGGTATGCCGGGGAAGTCGGTCAACCAGCTTTTGATGCTGTGACGAAGGAAACCTGCAAAGTCCCTGTCGGATACCGCGAGAATCCCATTGGGACTCTCGCGGGTATCGAGGGCCTCGCCGTGACGATCGACGAGGCTTGCACGAAACGATGAGGTTCCCCAGTCGATGCCAATCATAAGGGGATGCGACATCCTAGATTCTCCCGAACTCGGCCAGCAGGTCTTCGACGGTCTTGCCTTGCTGAACCCATGCGCGGGTAGCTTCCTCACGCTCGGCCTGCTCCAATGCCAGTTCGACTACCTCGGCTGCTCGGGCCAGCGGAATGACGGTCACACCCATCACATCGGCCACGATGAAATCACCAGGATTGACCGGTACGCCGCCACAGGCGATAGGCACGTTGATCGACAGCTCCTCCTTGCGATCGGAGAACATGGTGTGGGTACCACGCGGAGTGATGGCGCGTGTCCAGATCGGCCATTGGATATCTTCGAGTTCATCGGTATCACGTCCCGCGCCGTCCACTACCATGGCTCGAATGCCACGATTCTGTGCCAAAGCGCCCATCAGGCCACCACACACAGAAGTGTTGGGATCCCCACCGGCATCGACAACGATGATATCGCCTGGCTGGCCCATCTCCAGTGCCTTGAGGGGGTCGACCAGGTCGCCCTTCGATAGCTGAACGGTAATTGCTTGGCCACAGACCTTGGCGCGGAAGGCGGGTTTGATGCCGCTATCCATCACCCCAGTGCGATATTGGGAGTCGGCGAAGACAGCCGTGGCGGAGTAATAGGACAACGCCTTGTCGAATTTTTCGAGCAGTGCTGGATCACGCTTGAAATCATTGAATTGCTTGAGCATGGGATAGTTCCTCAGATCGTTATGTTGTTGTCTTTCAGCGAGCCGGCGTGTTGACCGGATTGAGTGGTGCCTGATCGGTCAGCATCCGGGCAACTTCTTGGGCGGCGATAGTGCGGGCCGCACGCAGTGATTCCTCCGAGTAGTAGGCGGCATGAGGGGTCACGATGACGTTGGGGAGTGAGAACAGAGGGTTGTCGTTGGGGGACCAGTGTTTACGTTTGGCTGGCTCCTCCTCGGGGTCATCGAGTCCCGCCCCAGCTATCCAGCCCTCTGACAACGCCTTGTAGAGCGCGCGGTTATCGATGGTGGGGCCGCGGCCAGTGCAGACTACCAATGCGTTGGGTTTCATTGAGCGAAACTCCTCCTCGCTCAAGAAGTGACGAGTTTCCGTTGTCATTGGCACCTGCATCATGACCACGTCTGACTCTGCCAGCAGAGCACCCTTGTCCACTGCTGCAACCTGATGGGCCGCGATGGTTGCGCTATCGACGTAGGGGTCGTGAGTGATCACCTGAGCGCCGAAGGCCTTGGCACGCTGCGCGATGGCCTGGCCGATGGCGCCAAATGAAACGATGCCAACAGTCTGGCCACGTAGACGATGTAGAGGAGCCGCACTCTGCCAGCGCCATTCACCTCGATGAGTGGCCCGGTCGTAGGCGAACAGCCCGCGCGCCAAGGCCAGCCAGAGACTGATAGCGTGGTCAGCAACTTCCTCGGTGCAGTAATTGCGCACGTTGGTGACTTGGATCCCCCTGGCGGTGGCCGCCGCCACGTCAACGATGTCGGTACCGACGCCGTAACGGGCGATGACCTGGCAGCGCTGCATGGCGGCGATGGTGCTGGCACCGATGTAGGCATATTGGTTGATCATGGCAGCGCAGTCGGCAGCGTGTTCTAACAGGTCCTGCTCCGATTTGGCTTGCAGGGCTATCACTTGGGCTCCAGCCTTCTCGAGAATTTCGCGCTCCAACTCGATATCGGCGAAGTCGTGATCAGTGATGATCACCTTAGGTCTGGTGGGCATGGCACTACCTCGTAATTGTTCGTTGCTGTCTTTTGCTCAACTGGTGTACCAGGCACCAGATGGAGTGAAATATACAAGCTAGCGTCGAGCTGTCAAAGAGGATCGATTGATAACGTCATTAGACATTGGTCATGTAAAGTACAGTAGCTACGGTGCCAAAGTCGCCATCTTAAGGTATTGGGTATCGATGGATTATTCTCTTTTTTATCCAATAATTATTCATTAAAAACAGAATCTTATCTGTGTTTTTCAGAAAGCGTGACGCTACCGATTTGGCGGGAAAGTAAGTCAATGCAAAACAGAGGTAGATCGGGTGGGGAGCGATAGCGCCATGGCGCTTTCTTGACAGATCCTTTTGGCATCAATCAATCTTCATACCGAAATCTGGAATACCAGTTTCGGATTGACTTCTTAATAACAATAGTGAGAGTTCGCCATGATCAAGAAATGGATGCTTATCAGCCTGCTGGTCGCCGCCACGCCGGCTCAGGCCACCACTGTCATCAAGCTGGGACACGGGACCAATGAAAATTTCCATATGGCGCGAGCGATGGTGGAGTTCGAACGCCTGGTGGAAGAAGGGGCTAATGGCGAGATTGACGTACAGATATTCCCGTCATCCCAGCTGGGGGGGGATCGATCCATGATTGAAGGGGTGCAGACCGGCATTCTGGAAATGGCGGTGTCACCGTCGTCGTTCTTCACCAACTGGGACCCCGCTTTCGGCGTGATCGAACTGGCCTATATCTATCCGGACAAGGACACTGCGTTGGAAGTACTCGATGGCCCAGAAGGGGATGCCATGCTGAAACGACTTGATCGGATCGGCCTGAAGGGGTTGGGCTGGGTCGAGAGTGGCATGCGTCACCTGACCAATAATGCTCGCCCGATCAAGGCTCCTCAGGATCTGGAGGGCATCAAACTGCGCACCATGAAGGTGCCTGCCCATGTCGATACCTTCAAGGCGCTGGGGGCCAACCCGACACCGATGAATTTCGGTGAAGTCTATTCCGCTCTACAACAGGGAGTCATCGATGGGCAGGAAAACCCGCTTTCGTTGATCGACACGCAACGCTTCTATGAGGTGCAGAAGTACCTGACCCTTACGGCGCATATCTTTACGGCCTATACGCCGGTCATCTCCAAGACCTTCTTTGACTCCCTGCCTGAAGGACAGCAGCACTTGATTGAGCAGTCGATGGATCAGGCTATCGCCTACGATCGTGAACTGGTAGCAGAGGAGGATGCCGATCACCTAGCGCGTATCCAGAATTCTGGTGTTGAGATAAACAAACTGTCCGATGAACAGCATCAGGCCTTTGTTGATATCGCTGCAGACGTTAACGCTCAATATCGCAAGCGTATCGGTGCAGATGTCTTTGATGGGTGGATGGCTGCCATCGATCGCGCCTCTGAACAGTGATTAAGCACAGAGCCGGCACGCTAATCGCGAGAGGCGCCCAACTGGAAGAGATCCCTCACTCATTACGTGAAGCCGGAAAGTCGAGGACATGCCGATGATTCGTTGGCTGAATGAAAGGTTGGAAGAGTATCTGTCAGTTGTGCTGCTAGCACTGATCGTCGCACTGGTATCTGCCAATGTGCTGGCGCGCTATGTGTTCAACGCGTCCCTGTCTTGGGGGGAAGAGCTGGTGGGTTGGCTCTTCATCTGGTTTATCTGGATAGCAGTGAGCTACGTCTTTCGTCAGGATAAGCATATCGAGATTGCCTTTCTGAAGGAGCAGCTGCCTGAAGCGATACAGCGTTACTTGACACTGGTGGTTAGGCTGATCGTGGTTGCATTTTTGATCACCATCAGCCTCTACTGCATCCAGCTGATGCTTAATCCCATGGTGCGGTATCAGGTATCGGTGGTGCTCCAGATACCGATGCCGCTTTACTACGCCTCGGCGCCCGCCGGCGCGCTATTGTCAGCGTTTCGCATTCTGCAACATTGTTGGCTGGCGTGGCGATTTCCTCGCACCAGCCTTGAAGGAGGTGCCCTATGATCGCTGTTCCACTGATCGGCATGTTATTCGCCTTTATTGCTGTTGGCATGCCGGTGGCCATGGGGATGGGGCTTGCCACGCTGCTGGTGATATTGCTGGTCGATGGTGCGCCACCAGTGGTGCTTCTAGCGCGTTCGCTGGTAACAGCAGCGGACTCCTTTCCGCTGATTGCCGTCCCCCTTTTTGTGCTGGCCGGCGATCTGATGCAGATGGGGGGCATGTCACGACGCATCGTCGGTTTTGCCCATTCGCTGGTAGGGCATGTCAAAGGCGGTTTGGCCTATGTCAACGTGCTGGCTTGCTGCTTCTTTGCTGCCATTTCCGGCTCGTCACCGGCTACCGTGGCAGCGATTGGGTCGAACATGGTGCCGGAGATGGAAAAGGTCGGTTATCCACGACGCTTCTCGTCTGCTCTTACGGCAGCCGGAGGCATGGTGGGGGTGATGATTCCACCGTCCATTCCCTTCATCATCTATGGCGTATCCGCGGAGGTCTCGATCGGCAAGCTATTCATGGCCGGGATCGTCCCTGGCATCATGTTTGGTATTGCCTATATGCTGACCGCACGACTGATGCTTAGGCACAATCGTAAGTTGTTGGAGGAGCGCACCAGCTTCTCGAGCAAGGCGGTGACCACTTCGCTGCGCGATTCGATCTGGGCGCTGCTGGTCCCGGTCATTATCTTGGGTGGGATTTATGGTGGGATATTCACTCCTACCGAAGCGGGTGGGGTAGCCGTCATCTACTCGATCATCATTGGCGTCTTCGTCTACGGTGATATCCGCTTGTCGGAGTTGCCCAAGGTGTTTGCGCGTAGTGCTTCGACTAGCGGACAGATCCTGATCCTGGTAGTGGTGGCCGGTGGCTTTGGCCAGTTACTGACCATTGCCCAAGTGCCGAAAGATCTTGCGGCTGCCATTACCGGGTTTTCGACCAACCCTTTGGTACTACTACTGATGATCAACCTATTGCTACTGATCGTCGGCATGTTTATGGAGACCATTGCAGCAATCATCATCCTGACACCACTTTTATTACCGGTAGCGATTGCCGCGGGCGTCGACCCGATCCACTTCGGGGTGATCATGACCGTAAATCTTGCCATCGGCTTCTGTACGCCACCTCTAGGGGTCAACCTGTTCGTTGCCTCATCGGTGTCCGGTGTCAAGATCATGGAGGTGTCAGCGGCGATCATTCCTTACTTCGCGGCCATGATCGCGCTGCTGCTGGCCATCACCTATCTGCCGGGCATCTCGATGTTCCTTGCGGGCGGCTAGCTGCACGAATGGATATTTCACACCGTTGCATGCACTCTTAAACCGGCGCTTCGATCCAGTATCGTGTGCCGGTTTTTTGTATGTGGTCGCATATCGATACTTGGCTTCTCCTCGATATAGCATGTCGAATCAGCGAGTTGGCTCAGTGAGGGCTTGCTGTGTGGAGAACTTTCGCGAGGGAGCAATATTCGAACGGGGCACAGCGTTGGGCTTAGCGAGGCGACCTCCCAGCTCCCTTTTCAGAACTAGCCTGTTACCCCATTGCGTCAATACTCGACGCCCGTCATCACCCAGACGATGCGGGTCTCGGTCTCGCCGGGGTTGCGAATCCAGTGGGGTTCTTCTCCGGTCAGCGAGAAGCTGTCGCCCGGATTGAGCAGAAAGACCTGCTCGCCGAGGGTCAGTTCCAGCTGGCCGCTTTCCACATAGCCCGCTTCCTCACCGCGCCGTTCACGCGGTGTCTCGCCGCCGCTGCCACCGGGCTGAAGGCGGGTCATGATCAGGATGAGCTGACCGCTCAGGCGGGGGGAGAGCAATTCTTCCCGCGCGCCGATGGCGCCGAGGTTCATGGCGCGGCGCTGATCCGCGCGCACGATGGTTTCCTGCTCGGCCGCCGAATCACTGCCGCCCGGCTGGAAGAACCAGCTGACGCGCACGTCGAGGGCGTCACTCAGCGTCTGCAACACCCCGATGGGCAGCGAGGAGACGCCGCGTTCCACCTGGCTGAGATAGCCGACGGATTTGCCGACGCGTTCCGCCAGTTGGGTGAGGGTCAGCTGGCGGGACTTGCGCAGGTCGCGCAGCTGCCGGCCGATACGGCGGTCTTCCTGTTCTGCATTGCTGAGTGTGCTGCCGGTTGATGCCTGTGAGGAATCTGTGTCCGTGGTCATCCGGTTTCCTCTTGGCAATGGGTGCTGGCGGTCAATGAGTGGCGTTTCATGTGGATGAAAAGCATGCAGCGGTTTTCATCAGCAAGATTATCAGCATGCGGCGTCGAGAGATAAGCCTGTGTCGTTATCAAATCGTCGTGTCGAGGCGGAGATTGATAAGGGCTGGCGATCTTGATGAGGGGGTTGAGATAGCGGCTTCTGAGATAACGCTTGAGACGCAAAAGGCCAGTCATCGCGACTGGCCTTTTGCGTCTGTGCTGCCCGTGACGATCACGCGGCTGGCGTAAAGGCCGGTCGCTGCTTGCGGAAGGCCTGTTTGCGGGTGATCTTGCCCTTCTTGAGGGTGAAGAGATCCACGCTATCGGCCTCGACACGCAGGCCATCCGGCTGGGTCGCCATGAAGGTGCATTCGGAGACGACGCGCTGATCAGCGAAGAAGAACTCGCCCTTGGCCCACTGCACATCGGGCATGGTCGTCCAGGTATTCACGAAGGCGTTGCGCACGGCGGACTTGCCGACGATACGCGTGCCGTGCGCCTCATCGCCGGACACGGTGTCGAAGACCACATCGTCGGCGAAGTACTCCATGACCTCATCGATGGCGTGGCGATTGAAGGCATCGAACATGGCGGTCATCTGTTCACGATTCATGGTGCGTCTCTCTGGTGCTTGCATGCCGCAAGAGGCATGTCAGTGGGAGGTGCCGCGACGGAATTCGAGTGCGCCGCGGCGTGTCGGGAAGTGATGGCGGGAAGTGATAGGGCGATCAGTGGCGGAACTCGCGCGGCGCGTGACTCAGCTCACCTTGTCCAGCACCTGGAAATACTTGTAGAGCAGGTGTTGGCCCATGCGCCGGATCGGTCTGAGCGGATGGGCGGGCAGCGGCGAGTTGAAGATCGGCAGATGGAGCTCCGGCAACGACTGCCCGGCGATCAGCGCGGCCAGCTGCTTGGAGGCATAGGCCGAGAACGACACGCCGTTGCCGCTGTATCCTTGGGAGTAGAAGATCTGCTGTTTCGGGTCTGGCTGCACGATGCGCGGCATCATGTCGTGGGAGATATCCATCCAGCCATGCGAGAACCACGGTGTCTCGATACCGGCCAGCGCCGGGAACTTGCGCGCGATGGCCTCATGCACCACATCTAGATGCCGGGCGTTCTGCGCATCCGCGCCACTGATGGCGCTGCGCGTCCCGATCTGCAGGCGTTTCTCGGGTAGTAGTCGATAGTAATAACGCAGCTTGCGTGTGTCCGTGGTCAGGATGGTCGAACGTAGGCCACAAGCCTCTATCTCCTCGTCGGTCAGCGTACGCGTCCACACCGAGTTGGCCATGATCGGCATGTTGCGATAGGCGGTCAGCGAGTGAAGATTGGGGCTGGTATAGCCCGCCGTGGCGATGCCCACCGCGCGCGCCTTCACCGTGCCACCCGGCGTCTGCAGATAGTGGATGCCGTTCTCGATCGTCCAGTGCTGCACCGGGCTGCTGGTGTGGATTCTGGCGCCGTGGCGGCGCGCGATACGCGCGTAGCTGTAGGCCAGCTTGAGCGGCTGCACGGCGATGCCTTCAGGCTCGAGCATCGCGCCGTGACTCTCCTGATCGCCCATGAAGTCACGATGCACTGACGCGCGGTCCAGCGTTCGGGTCCGATAGCCGAGGATGTTGTTGCACAGGCGCGATTCGGCCTCGAGATGCTGCATGGCCTGCGGGCTATGGGCGATCAGCAGATTGCCCAGTGGCTGAGGCTCGCAGTCCACCTCCGGGTCCTGGGTCAGGGACTTGAAGACCTCGAAACCCTCCAGGCTATTGGTGTGCAGCTGGCGCGCCATGTCGACGCCCCATTTCCTGACCCACTGGCTGCGGCTCAGGCGCCCCCAGGCCAGATGCCCCTGGCCGCCATTGCGGCTGGTGCAGCCCCAGCCGATCTGATTGGCCTCCAGCACCACTGCCTTGATGCCATGCTCACGCGCCAGGAACATCGCCGTGGCAAGGCCGGTGAAGCCGGCACCGATCAGCACCACGTCTGCCTCCATGTCGTCAGTGACCGGGCCATCATCCTCGGGCGGCGGCCCTGCGTGGTAGCGCCAGTAGCTCGGCGCATAATCCACTCCTTCGCCCGGGGAGCTGTCCTTGAGAGGGTCGTAGTGAGGGTTGTAAGGCTGCTTGACAGTCATCGTGGGTCACCATCCGTCTTGTTGTTGGCGATCGTTGTCATTGGTGATCGTTGTCATTGGCGATCAATGGCGGTGCCGGTTCGTGCGCGTTGCGCTCTGCTGGCTTGCCTGCTCGAGACGACGTGAGTCCGTCATGCCGTTCATGTCGCGCCCGGGATGGGTTGGCTTCCCGACCCCGGGAGGGCGGGCGGCGTGGGCGTGGTACTTGGCGAGGTACTGGGCGTGCTAGCTGGCGTGGCCCTTTTCACAGCGCTGGAGGCTTCCGGCTCAGCGGTTTCGGCAGGCATCGGCTTTACCTGAGGGGCCGGCTGCATGGCCGTCGCGGGCTGTTCATGGGTCGCCTTGAGCATGCGATAGACCGAGAACATGTAAGCGATGCTGACGAGGAAGAAGGGCGCGCCGACCACAATCGCCAGGCTCTTGATGGCGTTGAAGCCACCGGCGAGCTGGAAGACGATGCCGGTGACACCGATGATCACGCCCCACAGCAGGCGCATCAGGATCTTTGGATTCTCGTTGCCATTGGAGACCTGCATGGCCGAGAAGAACGAGGCCGAATCCGAGGTGGTGACGGCAAAGACGATGATGTTGAACAGTACCGCGAGGCACAGCCACCAGCCGCCGGGCATGCTCTGCAGCAACAGGTAGATGCCGGATTCCGGATTGCCCTGCACGCTTTCCCACAGCGGCACGATCTGATTGACCTCGGCATAGCCGGCCGAGCCGCCCCAGATGCTGAACCACACGATCGACAGCAGCATCGGCACCACCACTACGCCGAACACGAATTCGCGCAGGGTGCGGCCACGGGAAATGCGTGCGATGAAACCGCCGCAGAAGGGGATGTAGGAGATGTACCAGAGCCAGTAGAAGATCATCCACCAGCCCACCCACTCACGCTGTTCGAAGCTGCCCGCGTCGGTCCAGAACTGGTTGACGAATACCGAGCCGAAGTAGTCACCGAACTGCTGGGTGATCATGTTCAGCAGGTACTGCGCCGGGGCGTGACCGAAGGCCAGCAGCACCAGCAGAATGGCGCCGGCCATGATCATGTTGAGCAGGCTGAGGTACTTGATGCCGCGCTCGATGCCGGTCGCCGCCGATGCCACGTAGGCGATGATGATCACCAGCATCACCATGGCCTGACCGAAGGCACCGAACTCGAGTCCGAACAGCACCTTCAAGGCATAGCTGATGGAGGTAACGCCCAGCCCGATCATGGTGGCATTGCCACCGATGGTGCCGATCACACCAAGCCCGTTGGCAAGCTTGCCCCACAGACTGCTGTTGCAGCGCTCCCCCAGAAGACCGTAGAGGCCGGTGGCGACCGTCAGCGGCTGCCCGAGGCGATAGGCCGGAAAGGCGATGGCCCAGGCGGCCACGGCAAACAGTGCCCAGCCATTCATGCCCCAGTCCATCAGGGTGTTGCGGATCGCAGTCGATACCCCGGCCTGCTGGCCGACTTGATTGAGGTCCTTCACATGCGAGGAGGTATAGAGATGCGTCAATGGCTCGGCGACGCTGAAGAACACGAAACCGATGCCCAGCCCGCAACTGAAGATCATCGAGATCCACGCCACATAGCTGAACTCCGGGCGTGAATCATCCGGCCCCAGGCGGAAGCCGCCGAAGGGGCTGAGCAACAGATAGAAGCTGAAGATCAGCGTCGCGGCGACCCCGAGCACGAAGCTCCAGCCGAAATTGAAGATCAGGAAGTCACGTATGCCGGATAGCGCCGCGCCGGTCTGCTCCGGCGCCGCCAGGACATAGATCATGATCAGGGTGTAGATGCTGAGGACGGGCCAGAACAGCCCCTTGTCGTAGTCGCCAAGCAGACCGGATGAGCGCGGAACGCCGTTGCTGCCAGCGCGCTCAGTCGCTGCGGGGTTGCGTGTTGCTGTCACTGGGGTGCCTCCAGGAAGGGGCCCTGATGCTCCACGCCAGATCTCGTCAGACACCTGACAAGCCGACAGGAATATCGAGAGCAGATTTTATTGTTGTCATGGGAGCGGGGGCTGGGACGTCGCCACTCATCGAACCGGCTAGGTCCCCATCCATCGTCAGTGAATGCGCTATAGCTGATACAGCACTCGATGAATCTTCTCGCGTCACAAATGAAAATAGGCGGCGATTAAAATCGCAAAAGTGAAATTTCTCATTATTTTTTCATTTATATGTAAAGAGTTTAGCTGCCGTCATTAACATCTTGAAATACAGAAGAAATAACGCCGATGCGCAGCCTGGCTCGATGGTGGCAGGCGGGCTAGCAGAGGGCGTGAGGGCAGAGGGCGTTAGGAGGAGCAGGGAAAGAATAGAGGGAGGCGCGATTTAATACAGTGTGCTGCAAGCCAATTGTGCAAGACCCCGATCAGATGTCTCTCAATAATTTGCGGTGGCCAGATCTTGAGCTCTTGTGCTGTTCAGCAGGCAGCCAATGTTTTGACTGGTCGAGATGGAGGTCAAGAGGAGGGATGTGAAGATGCATGAGGCAAGTGTATTGAGGGGTAGTCAGCAGGGCCAGTTAATGTTGACAGCAGGCTGGCCAATGTTGTAATGGAGCCTGTTTCTCGTTTCCCTACTGCTGCTTTCCACCTTTGCTGTCTCGTAAATGCTGTTGTGTGGAATCAAGGATGTGTCAAGTCGAAAATCAACATCGGCTGATAGTGTTGTCTCTCATCGAAGGGTTGAGACCTGATTGTACATGATACTGTCAAGATTGAGATTTCGATCCTGGCGTATATGGAGTCGTTTCTATTATGTGGCTTGGCTCTTGGTACATTGCCTTGAGTGCGACAAATGGCCAGTGAATACTGCTGAGTATGGCCTTGTTTGTCATGCTAAAGTATGAGCACTTCTCTGTTGGCGATTCGGAAATTCAATTCGGTGTGCCTATGCTGGCTGAGCCTTTTCCATTCATGAGGATTATCTTACACTGTCAAGATGACGATTTTTGGGGGGGGCTTGATCTGGATGCCTTTCTTCAGCGTACGGTTGAGATTAAGCCAAAATGCTGATGCGCTTGATTGTCGCACAGCCCCCCCCCTTGACGAGCATGGACCGCGAGGTTAGGAGCGATAAGATGAGTGATAACAAGACCCCCAAGAAACTACGCCCAGCATTGATTCGCTCTTTGGAACCCCGGTTCCTGTTTGATGGTGCCGCTGTCGGCACTGCCGCCGATACTGCGACGGATCAGGATTATTCCGTTAGTCATGGTGAGGCAGATCACTCTCAGCAAGACAGCATGACGGCTGAAGCTGTGGCAGCTCAGTCCCAGTCTCCGGCCACCAAGGCGTTGCAAGCCAGTCAGTCGGCGCGGCAGCAGGATGAAGCCACCAGTGATCGACAGTCTTCTGCCAGTGATACTGCTGATGACACTGAGAAGTCTGATACAGCATCACAAGCCTCTCGCGCTGTCATCTTCGTCGATAGCAATGTCACCAATTATGAGTCACTGGTTGATGAGTTGGATCCCGAGGCTGAGGTTATAGTCCTCAATGGAGAGGCTGACGGTGTCAAGCAGATGGCCAGCTACCTGGATGGTCAGCAGGATATTTCAGCCGTTCACATTCTGTCTCATGGGGAAGAAGGTGAGCTGAGCCTCGGTACCGCAACGCTCGACGCGGCAAGCATGGCTGGTGAATATAGCGATGAGTTGGCAACTATCGGCAGCGCCTTGACGCAAGAAGGGGACATCCTTCTCTATGCTTGTGACTTTAGCTCTGGTGGTTTGGGCTTAGAGGCAGCGACTCAGCTCGCCAATCTCACAGGGGCTGATATTGCTTCATCATCTGATGACACCGGAAGCCAGGCTCTGGGGGGGGACTGGGACCTGGAAAACCAGACGGGTGATATTGAAGCTGTTTCAATCGCTGCGACTGATTGGGGGGGGAAGCTGGCAGCTACAGTAGAACTGGACTTCTCGGCTACTCCGACCCTTGAAGAAGGTGTCGATAGACAAGCTGGTGCTGTGTATCGATTCAGTAACGTTGCAGATGGGCTTGATGCGATTGTAACGGTTGATGCAATCGCAAACAATGTTACTTTGGATGTACTCGATGAAAATAGAACGGGGCTTCCAACTGGGTTTATTAGTGCTATTAGCTCAAGTAATCCTGAAGGATTTGTAGATTATACAATTGATTTTGTTGATGCAGGTACCTCTAATTCACGATTTATTAGCTTCACTGCTACAGGCTTGGATTTAGATAACGTCGTAGAGTCGATGACGTACTATGAGGCAAATAATTATAAGATTGAGTCGGGGTCGGCCGTAAGTGTGACGGTTGATCCTGAAACAAGCTCTATAACCGCGGATGGTTCTGGAAATAATGTTCCAAATGGTCGAGATCAAACTAATAATATGATCTCGGTGGGGTACGAGAATGTATCATCGTTTTCATACCGAGCTGGAGTCGCTGGTCCTGGTCGTTATATTGGTGCGCTGTTCGAAGAAGTCGATACAGGTGTCCCAGGTGATATAAATTATACTGCCCCAGTAACAGTTGATCTCCCCGCAGCCCGTGATGATTTTACTTCTACTGAAGCCAATACCCCAGTCACCATTGATCCGTTGGCCAACGATGGACAGGGCGGTGGAAGTCTGACGATTTCGCAAATTAATGGTATAGCAATTGAGTCAGGTGGCGATAGTATCAGCGTGGAAGGCGGCAGTGTGGCCCTGTCAGCGGATGGCGAATTGATATTTACGCCTGATGCTGATTATGCCGGTACGTCAGATTTCCAATACACCGTAATTGACGTCAATGGTAATCAGTCTACTGGGCAGTCCAGTGTTGCTGTTATCACACCGTATGAAAGCCAGTTTTCTTCTGATGGTGATTTATTTGCCTTGGAGGCGGCCGGGGTCTTTGGTGCTCTGGATAACTATGATGACTTGACGTATACGGCCACAGGCCTGCCAGAAGGGCTCTCGATAAACGCCGAAACCGGGGAGATCACAGGAGAGCTCACTGCTGATAGTTCCGCAAATGGCCCATATTCCATTACTGTGGTGGGCACTGACTCACAGGGTAATCAGGTCTCGGATACTTTTGATCTGTCAGTCAATAATCCCGCGCCAGTGGCCGCTGCAGATACTGTGACTGTAGATGAGAAATCACCAGTATCAGGTAATGTACTAGTAAATGATAACGATGGTGGCAACGACACTGATAACCTGACTGTAAGTCAAGTAGGCGAAGACCCCGCCAATGTTGGTCAGCCGACAGCCGGTGATAACGGTGGCCTATTCACTATCAATTCGGATGGTAGCTATGACTTCGCTCCGGGGGAGGACTTTGATGACCTTGCGGTCAACGAAAATCGCACTACCACCATCAGTTACCAGGTTAGCGATGGACAGGGGGGCTTCGACACCGCCACGCTGAACGTTATCGTTAACGGTACGAACGACGCGCCGATTGTCAGTGCTCCGACAGATGATCTAACAGCTAATGATGCGGATGAAATTGATATCCCCGCGGGGGATGCTTTCAGCGATGTAGATGCCAGTGATGTGCTGTCCTTTACCGCTACGGGCTTACCGGCTGGCCTCAGCATCAACCAGACGACCGGTCGTATCTCGGGAACACTGGCATCGGATGCCTCTCAGTCTGGGCCCTTCAATATTATCGTCACAGCTGACGACGGTAATGGAGGTACTGTGACGGATACCATTCTGCTGGAAGTATCCAATATTCCTCCGGAGGCCAATCCCGATCAGAAAACGACAGGTGAGAATGCGCTCGCCGTTGGTAATGTGCTCCTGAATGATACCAGTGGTGATAATGATGCCTTGGTGGTGAGCCAGGTGAATGGCGAATCGGAAGGTGTCGGGCAGGCTATCGCTGGCACGCAGGGCGGGGAGTTCACTGTTTCTGAGGATGGTAGCTACGCCTTCATTCCAGGCGCGGACTTCGATGACCTCGCGGTCGGAGAAAGCCGTACTACCACCCTCAGCTATCAGGTCAGCGATGGTCAGGGCGGTGTCGATACCGCGACCCTGAGTGTCACCGTGACCGGTACCAATGACGTGCCGGTCGTCAGCACGCCGACGCCTGACGCGACTGCCGAAGATGGCGATGCGATCGATATCCCGGCGGGTGATGCCTTCAGTGATGTGGATGGCAGCGATGACCTGACCTTCACCGCCGCGGGTCTGCCGGACGGTGTCACCATCGATCCGGACACGGGCCGCATCACGGGTACCCTGACGCCGGATGCCTCCCAGAATGGGCCCTTCGAGATCACCGTTACCGCCGATGATGGCAATGGCGGCACGGTCACCGACACCTTCACGCTGACGCCGAGCAACACCGCACCGGTCGCGCAGGATGACGCCGTGACCGTCGCCGAGAAATCCCCGGCCTCCGGCAACGTGCTGGCCAACGATGCGGACGGTGGCAACGACACGGATGCCCTGGCGGTCAGCCAGGTCGGCGAGGATGCCGCCAATGTCGGTCAGCCGACTGCCGGTGACAACGGTGGCCAGTTCACCGTCAATGCCGACGGCAGCTATGACTTTGCGCCAGGCGCGGACTTCGATGACCTCGCGGTCGGAGAAATCCGTATTACCGCTATCAGCTATCAGGTCAGCGATGGTCAGGGCGGTGTGGATACCGCGACCCTGAGTGTCACCGTGACCGGTACCAATGACGTGCCGGTCGTCAGTACGCCGACGCCTGACGCGACTGCCGAAGATGGCGATGCGATCGATATCCCGGCGGGTGATGCCTTCAGTGATGTGGATGGCAGCGATGACCTGACCTTCACCGCCGCGGGTCTGCCGGACGGTGTCACCATCGATCCGGACACGGGCCGCATCACGGGTACCCTGACGCCGGATGCCTCCCAGAATGGGCCCTTCGAGATCACCGTTACCGCCGATGATGGCAATGGCGGCACGGTCACCGACACCTTCACGCTGACGCCGAGCAACACCGCACCGGTCGCGCAGGATGACGCCGTGACCGTCGCCGAGAAATCCCCGGCCTCCGGCAACGTGCTGGCCAACGATGCGGACGGTGGCAACGACACGGATGCCCTGGCGGTCAGCCAGGTCGGCGAGGATGCCGCCAATGTCGGTCAGCCGACTGCCGGTGACAACGGTGGCCAGTTCACCGTCAATGCCGACGGCAGCTATGACTTTGCGCCAGGCGCGGACTTCGATGACCTCGCGGTCGGAGAAATCCGTATTACCGCTATCAGCTATCAGGTCAGCGATGGTCAGGGCGGTGTGGATACCGCGACCCTGAGTGTCACCGTGACCGGTACCAATGACGTGCCGGTCGTCAGTACGCCGACGCCTGACGCGACTGCCGAAGATGGCGATGCGATCGATATCCCGGCGGGTGATGCCTTCAGTGATGTGGATGGCAGCGATGACCTGACCTTCACCGCCGCGGGTCTGCCGGACGGTGTCACCATCGATCCGGACACGGGCCGCATCACGGGTACCCTGACGCCGGATGCCTCCCAGAATGGGCCCTTCGAGATCACCGTTACCGCCGATGATGGCAATGGCGGCACGGTCACCGACACCTTCACGCTGACGCCGAGCAATACTGCGCCGGTCGCGCAGGATGATCAGAGGGAAACTGCCGAGAATGTCTTGGCAATTGGCAATGTTCTGGCCAATGACACCGACGGGGGCAACGACACGGATGCCCTGACCGTCAGCCAGGTCGATGGCAGTGCCACCGCTATTGATCAGCCTGTTACGGGAAGTAATGGTGGCCAATTCACGATAGGGGAGGATGGGGGGTATGCCTTCAATCCGGGGGCGGACTTCGACGACCTCGCGGTTGATGAGACCCGTACTACCACCATCAGCTACCAGGTCAGCGATGGTCAGGGCGGTGTCGATACCGCGACCCTGAGTGTCACCGTGACCGGCACCAATGATGTTCCGGTCGCTGTGGCAGATACCAATGTCACGACTGAGAACAGCTCTGTCAGTGGCGATGTCTTGCTCAACGACAGTGATATCGATGCCAGCGATACCCTGACTGTCAGTCAGGTCGGCGAGGATGCCGCCAATGTCGGTCAGCCGACTGCCGGTGACAACGGTGGTCAGTTCACCGTCAATGCCGACGGCAGCTATGACTTCGCGCCGGGCGCGGACTTCGATGACCTCGCGGTCGGAGAAAGCCGTATTACCGCTATCAGCTATCAGGTCAGCGATGGTCAGGGCGGTGTCGATACCGCGACCCTGAGTGTCACCGTGACCGGTACCAATGACGTGCCGGTCGTCAGCACGCCGACGCCTGACGCGACTGCCGAAGATGGCGATGCGATCGATATCCCGGCGGGTGATGCCTTCAGTGATGTGGATGGCAGCGATGACCTGACCTTCACCGCCGCGGGTCTGCCGGACGGTGTCACCATCGATCCGGACACGGGCCGCATCACGGGTACCCTGACGCCGGATGCCTCCCAGAATGGGCCCTTCGAGATCACCGTTACCGCTGATGATGGCAATGGCGGCACGGTCACCGACACCTTCACGCTGACGCCGAGCAACACCGCACCGGTTGCCCAGGATGACGCCGTGACCGTCGCCGAGAAGGCGCCGGCCTCCGGCAACGTGCTGGATAACGACGCGGACGGTGGCAACGACACGGATGCCCTGGCGGTCAGCCAGGTCGGCGAGGATGCCGCCAATGTCGGTCAGCCGACTGCCGGTGACAACGGTGGTCAGTTCACCGTCAATGCCGACGGTAGCTATGACTTCGCGCCGGGCGCGGACTTCGATGACCTCGCGGTCGGAGAAAGCCGTATTACCGCTATCAGCTATCAGGTCAGCGATGGTCAGGGCGGTGTCGATACCGCGACCCTGAGTGTCACCGTGACCGGTACCAATGACGTGCCGGTCGTCAGCACGCCGACGCCTGACGCGACTGCCGAAGATGGCGATGCGATCGATATCCCGGCGGGTGATGCCTTCAGTGATGTGGATGGTAGCGATGACCTGACCTTCACGGCCGCGGGTCTGCCGGACGGTGTCACCATCGATCCGGACACGGGCCGCATCACGGGTACCCTGACGCCGGATGCCTCCCAGAATGGGCCCTTCGAGATCACCGTTACCGCTGATGATGGCAATGGCGGCACGGTCACCGACACCTTCACGCTGACGCCGAGCAACACCGCACCGGTTGCCCAGGATGACGCCGTGACCGTCGCCGAGAAGGCGCCGGCCTCCGGCAACGTGCTGGATAACGACGCGGACGGTGGCAACGACACGGATGCCCTGGCGGTCAGCCAGGTCGGCGAGGATGCCGCCAATGTCGGTCAGCCGACTGCCGGTGACAACGGTGGTCAGTTCACCGTCAATGCCGACGGCAGCTATGACTTCGCGCCGGGCGCGGACTTCGATGACCTCGCGGTCGGAGAAAGCCGTATTACCGCTATCAGCTATCAGGTCAGCGATGGTCAGGGCGGTGTCGATACCGCGACCCTGAGTGTCACCGTGACCGGTACCAATGACGTGCCGGTCGTCAGCACGCCGACGCCTGACGCGACTGCCGAAGATGGCGATGCGATCGATATCCCGGCGGGTGATGCCTTCAGTGATGTGGATGGTAGCGATGACCTGACCTTCACGGCCGCGGGTCTGCCGGACGGTGTCACCATCGATCCGGACACGGGCCGCATCACGGGTACCCTGACGCCGGATGCCTCCCAGAATGGGCCCTTCGAGATCACCGTTACCGCTGATGATGGCAATGGCGGCACGGTCACCGACACCTTCACGCTGACGCCGAGCAACACCGCACCGGTTGCCCAGGATGACGCCGTGACCGTCGCCGAGAAGGCGCCGGCCTCCGGCAACGTGCTGGATAACGACGCGGACGGTGGCAACGACACGGATGCCCTGGCGGTCAGCCAGGTCGGCGAGGATGCCGCCAATGTCGGTCAGCCGACTGCCGGTGACAACGGTGGTCAGTTCACCGTCAATGCCGACGGTAGCTATGACTTCGCGCCGGGCGCGGACTTCGATGACCTCGCGGTCGGAGAAAGCCGTATTACCGCTATCAGCTATCAGGTCAGCGATGGTCAGGGCGGTGTCGATACCGCGACCCTGAGTGTCACCGTGTCCGGTACCAATGATGTTCCGGTCGCTGTGGCAGATACCAATGTCACAACTGAGAACAGCTCTGTCAGTGGCGATGTCTTGCTCAACGACAGTGATATCGATGCCAGCGATACCCTGACTGTCAGTCAGGTCGGCGAGGATGCCGCCAATGTCGGTCAGCCGACTGCCGGTGACAACGGTGGTCAGTTCACCGTCAATGCCGACGGCAGCTATGACTTCGCGCCGGGCGCGGACTTCGATGACCTCGCGGTCGGAGAAAGCCGTATTACCGCTATCAGCTATCAGGTCAGCGATGGTCAGGGCGGTGTCGATACCGCGACCCTGAGTGTCACCGTGACCGGTACCAATGACGTGCCGGTCGTCAGCACGCCGACGCCTGACGCGACTGCCGAAGATGGCGATGCGATCGATATCCCGGCGGGTGATGCCTTCAGTGATGTGGATGGTAGCGATGACCTGACCTTCACGGCCGCGGGTCTGCCGGACGGTGTCACCATCGATCCGGACACGGGCCGCATCACGGGTACCCTGACGCCGGATGCCTCCCAGAATGGGCCCTTCGAGATCACCGTTACCGCTGATGATGGCAATGGCGGCACGGTCACCGACACCTTCACGCTGACGCCGAGCAACACCGCACCGGTTGCCCAGGATGACGCCGTGACCGTCGCCGAGAAGGCGCCGGCCTCCGGCAACGTGCTGGATAACGACGCGGACGGTGGCAACGACACGGATGCCCTGGCGGTCAGCCAGGTCGGCGAGGATGCCGCCAATGTCGGTCAGCCGACTGCCGGTGACAACGGTGGTCAGTTCACCGTCAATGCCGACGGTAGCTATGACTTCGCGCCGGGCGCGGACTTCGATGACCTCGCGGTCGGAGAAAGCCGTATTACCGCTATCAGCTATCAGGTCAGCGATGGTCAGGGCGGTGTCGATACCGCGACCCTGAGTGTCACCGTGACCGGTACCAATGACGTGCCGGTCGTCAGCACGCCGACGCCTGACGCGACTGCCGAAGATGGCGATGCGATCGATATCCCGGCGGGTGATGCCTTCAGTGATGTGGATGGTAGCGATGACCTGACCTTCACGGCCGCGGGTCTGCCGGACGGTGTCACCATCGATCCGGACACGGGCCGCATCACGGGTACCCTGACGCCGGATGCCTCCCAGAATGGGCCCTTCGAGATCACCGTTACCGCTGATGATGGCAATGGCGGCACGGTCACCGACACCTTCACGCTGACGCCGAGCAACACCGCACCGGTTGCCCAGGATGACGCCGTGACCGTCGCCGAGAAGGCGCCGGCCTCCGGCAACGTGCTGGATAACGACGCGGACGGTGGCAACGACACGGATGCCCTGGCGGTCAGCCAGGTCGGCGAGGATGCCGCCAATGTCGGTCAGCCGACTGCCGGTGACAACGGTGGTCAGTTCACCGTCAATGCCGACGGTAGCTATGACTTCGCGCCGGGCGCGGACTTCGATGACCTCGCGGTCGGAGAAAGCCGTATTACCGCTATCAGCTATCAGGTCAGCGATGGTCAGGGCGGTGTCGATACCGCGACCCTGAGTGTCACCGTGACCGGTACCAATGACGTGCCGGTCGTCAGCACGCCGACGCCTGACGCGACTGCCGAAGATGGCGATGCGATCGATATCCCGGCGGGTGATGCCTTCAGTGATGTGGATGGTAGCGATGACCTGACCTTCACGGCCGCGGGTCTGCCGGACGGTGTCACCATCGATCCGGACACGGGCCGCATCACGGGTACCCTGACGCCGGATGCCTCCCAGAATGGGCCCTTCGAGATCACCGTTACCGCTGATGATGGCAATGGCGGCACGGTCACCGACACCTTCACGCTGACGCCGAGCAACACCGCACCGGTTGCCCAGGATGACGCCGTGACCGTCGCCGAGAAGGCGCCGGCCTCCGGCAACGTGCTGGATAACGACGCGGACGGTGGCAACGACACGGATGCCCTGGCGGTCAGCCAGGTCGGCGAGGATGCCGCCAATGTCGGTCAGCCGACTGCCGGTGACAACGGTGGTCAGTTCACCGTCAATGCCGACGGCAGCTATGACTTCGCGCCGGGCGCGGACTTCGATGACCTCGCGGTCGGAGAAAGCCGTATTACCGCTATCAGCTATCAGGTCAGCGATGGTCAGGGCGGTGTCGATACCGCGACCCTGAGTGTCACCGTGACCGGTACCAATGACGTGCCGGTCGTCAGCACGCCGACGCCTGACGCGACTGCCGAAGATGGCGATGCGATCGATATCCCGGCGGGTGATGCCTTCAGTGATGTGGATGGCAGCGATGACCTGACCTTCACCGCCGCGGGTCTGCCGGACGGTGTCACCATCGATCCGGACACGGGCCGCATCACGGGTACCCTGACGCCGGATGCCTCCCAGAATGGGCCCTTCGAGATCACCGTTACCGCTGATGATGGCAATGGCGGCACGGTCACCGACACCTTCACGCTGACGCCGAGCAACACCGCACCGGTTGCCCAGGATGACGCCGTGACCGTCGCCGAGAAGGCGCCGGCCTCCGGCAACGTGCTGGATAACGACGCGGACGGTGGCAACGACACGGATGCCCTGGCGGTCAGCCAGGTCGGCGAGGATGCCGCCAATGTCGGTCAGCCGACTGCCGGTGACAACGGTGGTCAGTTCACCGTCAATGCCGACGGTAGCTATGACTTCGCGCCGGGCGCGGACTTCGATGACCTCGCGGTCGGAGAAAGCCGTATTACCGCTATCAGCTATCAGGTCAGCGATGGTCAGGGCGGTGTCGATACCGCGACCCTGAGTGTCACCGTGACCGGTACCAATGACGTGCCGGTCGTCAGCACGCCGACGCCTGACGCGACTGCCGAAGATGGCGATGCGATCGATATCCCGGCGGGTGATGCCTTCAGTGATGTGGATGGTAGCGATGACCTGACCTTCACGGCCGCGGGTCTGCCGGACGGTGTCACCATCGATCCGGACACGGGCCGCATCACGGGTACCCTGACGCCGGATGCCTCCCAGAATGGGCCCTTCGAGATCACCGTTACCGCTGATGATGGCAATGGCGGCACGGTCACCGACACCTTCACGCTGACGCCGAGCAACACCGCACCGGTTGCCCAGGATGACGCCGTGACCGTCGCCGAGAAGGCGCCGGCCTCCGGCAACGTGCTGGATAACGACGCGGACGGTGGCAACGACACGGATGCCCTGGCGGTCAGCCAGGTCGGCGAGGATGCCGCCAATGTCGGTCAGCCGACTGCCGGTGACAACGGTGGTCAGTTCACCGTCAATGCCGACGGCAGCTATGACTTCGCGCCGGGCGCGGACTTCGATGACCTCGCGGTCGGAGAAAGCCGTATTACCGCTATCAGCTATCAGGTCAGCGATGGTCAGGGCGGTGTCGATACCGCGACCCTGAGTGTCACCGTGACCGGTACCAATGACGTGCCGGTCGTCAGCACGCCGACGCCTGACGCGACTGCCGAAGATGGCGATGCGATCGATATCCCGGCGGGTGATGCCTTCAGTGATGTGGATGGCAGCGATGACCTGACCTTCACGGCCGCGGGTCTGCCGGACGGTGTCACCATCGATCCGGACACGGGCCGCATCACGGGTACCCTGACGCCGGATGCCTCCCAGAATGGGCCCTTCGAGATCACCGTTACCGCTGATGATGGCAATGGCGGCACGGTCACCGACACCTTCACGCTGACGCCGAGCAACACCGCACCGGTTGCCCAGGATGACGCCGTGACCGTCGCCGAGAAGGCGCCGGCCTCCGGCAACGTGCTGGATAACGACGCGGACGGTGGCAACGACACGGATGCCCTGGCGGTCAGCCAGGTCGGCGAGGATGCCGCCAATGTCGGTCAGCCGACTGCCGGTGACAACGGTGGTCAGTTCACCGTCAATGCCGACGGTAGCTATGACTTCGCGCCGGGCGCGGACTTCGATGACCTCGCGGTCGGAGAAAGCCGTATTACCGCTATCAGCTATCAGGTCAGCGATGGTCAGGGCGGTGTCGATACCGCGACCCTGAGTGTCACCGTGACCGGTACCAATGACGTGCCGGTCGTCAGCACGCCGACGCCTGACGCGACTGCCGAAGATGGCGATGCGATCGATATCCCGGCGGGTGATGCCTTCAGTGATGTGGATGGTAGCGATGACCTGACCTTCACGGCCGCGGGTCTGCCGGACGGTGTCACCATCGATCCGGACACGGGCCGCATCACGGGTACCCTGACGCCGGATGCCTCCCAGAATGGGCCCTTCGAGATCACCGTTACCGCTGATGATGGCAATGGCGGCACGGTCACCGACACCTTCACGCTGACGCCGAGCAACACCGCACCGGTTGCCCAGGATGACGCCGTGACCGTCGCCGAGAAGGCGCCGGCCTCCGGCAACGTGCTGGATAACGACGCGGACGGTGGCAACGACACGGATGCCCTGGCGGTCAGCCAGGTCGGCGAGGATGCCGCCAATGTCGGTCAGCCGACTGCCGGTGACAACGGTGGTCAGTTCACCGTCAATGCCGACGGCAGCTATGACTTCGCGCCGGGCGCGGACTTCGATGACCTCGCGGTCGGAGAAAGCCGTATTACCGCTATCAGCTATCAGGTCAGCGATGGTCAGGGCGGTGTCGATACCGCGACCCTGAGTGTCACCGTGACCGGTACCAATGACGTGCCGGTCGTCAGCACGCCGACGCCTGACGCGACTGCCGAAGATGGCGATGCGATCGATATCCCGGCGGGTGATGCCTTCAGTGATGTGGATGGTAGCGATGACCTGACCTTCACGGCCGCGGGTCTGCCGGACGGTGTCACCATCGATCCGGACACGGGCCGCATCACGGGTACCCTGACGCCGGATGCCTCCCAGAATGGGCCCTTCGAGATCACCGTTACCGCTGATGATGGCAATGGCGGCACGGTCACCGACACCTTCACGCTGACGCCGAGCAACACCGCACCGGTTGCCCAGGATGACGCCGTGACCGTCGCCGAGAAGGCGCCGGCCTCCGGCAACGTGCTGGATAACGACGCGGACGGTGGCAACGACACGGATGCCCTGGCGGTCAGCCAGGTCGGCGAGGATGCCGCCAATGTCGGTCAGCCGACTGCCGGTGACAACGGTGGTCAGTTCACCGTCAATGCCGACGGTAGCTATGACTTCGCGCCGGGCGCGGACTTCGATGACCTCGCGGTCGGAGAAAGCCGTATTACCGCTATCAGCTATCAGGTCAGCGATGGTCAGGGCGGTGTCGATACCGCGACCCTGAGTGTCACCGTGACCGGTACCAATGACGTGCCGGTCGTCAGCACGCCGACGCCTGACGCGACTGCCGAAGATGGCGATGCGATCGATATCCCGGCGGGTGATGCCTTCAGTGATGTGGATGGTAGCGATGACCTGACCTTCACGGCCGCGGGTCTGCCGGACGGTGTCACCATCGATCCGGACACGGGCCGCATCACGGGTACCCTGACGCCGGATGCCTCCCAGAATGGGCCCTTCGAGATCACCGTTACCGCTGATGATGGCAATGGCGGCACGGTCACCGACACCTTCACGCTGACGCCGAGCAACACCGCACCGGTTGCCCAGGATGACGCCGTGACCGTCGCCGAGAAGGCGCCGGCCTCCGGCAACGTGCTGGATAACGACGCGGACGGTGGCAACGACACGGATGCCCTGGCGGTCAGCCAGGTCGGCGAGGATGCCGCCAATGTCGGTCAGCCGACTGCCGGTGACAACGGTGGTCAGTTCACCGTCAATGCCGACGGCAGCTATGACTTCGCGCCGGGCGCGGACTTCGATGACCTCGCGGTCGGAGAAAGCCGTATTACCGCTATCAGCTATCAGGTCAGCGATGGTCAGGGCGGTGTCGATACCGCGACCCTGAGTGTCACCGTGACCGGTACCAATGACGTGCCGGTCGTCAGCACGCCGACGCCTGACGCGACTGCCGAAGATGGCGATGCGATCGATATCCCGGCGGGTGATGCCTTCAGTGATGTGGATGGCAGCGATGACCTGACCTTCACCGCCGCGGGTCTGCCGGACGGTGTCACCATCGATCCGGACACGGGCCGCATCACGGGTACCCTGACGCCGGATGCCTCCCAGAATGGGCCCTTCGAGATCACCGTTACCGCTGATGATGGCAATGGCGGCACGGTCACCGACACCTTCACGCTGACGCCGAGCAACACCGCACCGGTTGCCCAGGATGACGCCGTGACCGTCGCCGAGAAGGCGCCGGCCTCCGGCAACGTGCTGGATAACGACGCGGACGGTGGCAACGACACGGATGCCCTGGCGGTCAGCCAGGTCGGCGAGGATGCCGCCAATGTCGGTCAGCCGACTGCCGGTGACAACGGTGGTCAGTTCACCGTCAATGCCGACGGTAGCTATGACTTCGCGCCGGGCGCGGACTTCGATGACCTCGCGGTCGGAGAAAGCCGTATTACCGCTATCAGCTATCAGGTCAGCGATGGTCAGGGCGGTGTCGATACCGCGACCCTGAGTGTCACCGTGACCGGTACCAATGACGTGCCGGTCGTCAGCACGCCGACGCCTGACGCGACTGCCGAAGATGGCGATGCGATCGATATCCCGGCGGGTGATGCCTTCAGTGATGTGGATGGTAGCGATGACCTGACCTTCACGGCCGCGGGTCTGCCGGACGGTGTCACCATCGATCCGGACACGGGCCGCATCACGGGTACCCTGACGCCGGATGCCTCCCAGAATGGGCCCTTCGAGATCACCGTTACCGCTGATGATGGCAATGGCGGCACGGTCACCGACACCTTCACGCTGACGCCGAGCAACACCGCACCGGTTGCCCAGGATGACGCCGTGACCGTCGCCGAGAAGGCGCCGGCCTCCGGCAACGTGCTGGATAACGACGCGGACGGTGGCAACGACACGGATGCCCTGGCGGTCAGCCAGGTCGGCGAGGATGCCGCCAATGTCGGTCAGCCGACTGCCGGTGACAACGGTGGTCAGTTCACCGTCAATGCCGACGGCAGCTATGACTTCGCGCCGGGCGCGGACTTCGATGACCTCGCGGTCGGAGAAAGCCGTATTACCGCTATCAGCTATCAGGTCAGCGATGGTCAGGGCGGTGTCGATACCGCGACCCTGAGTGTCACCGTGACCGGTACCAATGACGTGCCGGTCGTCAGCACGCCGACGCCTGACGCGACTGCCGAAGATGGCGATGCGATCGATATCCCGGCGGGTGATGCCTTCAGTGATGTGGATGGTAGCGATGACCTGACCTTCACGGCCGCGGGTCTGCCGGACGGTGTCACCATCGATCCGGACACGGGCCGCATCACGGGTACCCTGACGCCGGATGCCTCCCAGAATGGGCCCTTCGAGATCACCGTTACCGCTGATGATGGCAATGGCGGCACGGTCACCGACACCTTCACGCTGACGCCGAGCAACACCGCACCGGTTGCCCAGGATGACGCCGTGACCGTCGCCGAGAAGGCGCCGGCCTCCGGCAACGTGCTGGATAACGACGCGGACGGTGGCAACGACACGGATGCCCTGGCGGTCAGCCAGGTCGGCGAGGATGCCGCCAATGTCGGTCAGCCGACTGCCGGTGACAACGGTGGTCAGTTCACCGTCAATGCCGACGGTAGCTATGACTTCGCGCCGGGCGCGGACTTCGATGACCTCGCGGTCGGAGAAAGCCGTATTACCGCTATCAGCTATCAGGTCAGCGATGGTCAGGGCGGTGTCGATACCGCGACCCTGAGTGTCACCGTGACCGGTACTGATGATGCTCCTGTGGTTGTCTCGGAAATTCCGGATCGCATTGTGGGGAATGGCGGTGACATCTCGATCCCGGCAGGTGAGGCTTTTGCGGATACGGATGCTTCGGATGAGCTGACCTACTCGGCAACAGGCTTGCCTGAAGGCTTGGCCATAGACCCGTCAACCGGCCAGATTACCGGTCAGCTGGCCCTTGATGCTTCATTGAATGCGCCCTATGCCATCACTGTCACGGCTGATGACGGGAATGGTGGGGCTGTCAGTTACAGCTTTACATTGACCGTCCCGAATGAGCCGCTTGCATCACCGGGCACTACTCAAATATCAAGTAGCTTTGTACCTGATAATCGCGTAACGGACCCTTATGCCAATGAAGTGCTTGGCGCTGATGGAGTCGCTGCTGGCAGTGATGCGGGTCAAGAACAGGCAGGCGGCAGTGATATCGGAAATCTGGATAACTTCCTCCGGGCGGGAGCAGGTGTCGGCCTGACTGATATTGGCCAGTTCGGCTTGCCAGAAGGCATGACGGTTCGATATCAGGGAACCCAGACTGATGGGTCTCCGCTGCCGGGGACCTTGACGGTGGAAGGCTCCACTGGCCAGTTGTCCGGGAAGCTACCGCCGGGCATGGAGCGTGCGCGTATCACCGTGATCGGAATTGATGAGTACGGTAATACTAAAACTCGCGAAGTGCTTGTCGATGCAAATGGCAGGGTTCTCGAGGAGCGAGAAGACCAAGTGCTGTATCGCCGGCTTGAGATCAGTATGGGGGCTCAGGGTACGGTGGAGGTCGTGCACGAAGAAAATACCGGTAACGATATGCACATTGATCGTATGAGCATTTCCGGGACACGGCTCACCATTACCTTGAATGATCCACGTGCAGCAGAAGTGGCCCGTTATGAGGGCTCTCTCGGCAATGGCTCGGCTTTGCCTGACGGGGTAAGAATTGACCCGCAGACTGGGGATATCACGGGAGATGTGGCAGGGCAGGGTCACTCTTTGGATGTGCGAATCGTAGCGGTTTCGGGGGATGGAACCGTCCGTATATTGTCCTTGGATATCGCATTACCTGAAGGAATGGATACCGCGGATGCTCGCTGGCAGTCACTGGACCAGCAAGCGGAAGCTGCTTTGGCGGAAGCTGGGGATAATCACCAAGAAGAAAGTTTGGCCAATCGACTGGCCCGAATGCTTCAGCTGTCATGAAGCATCGAGAATGAATGTGAACAATGAACAGAATTCCAACGATCTGACTTCAGGAAAGGGACTCATGAGTCAAAAGCTACTCGCGGTATCACCTTTGGCAGCACTGCTGCTCCTCAGTGGTTGTGCTGTAAACCCTAGCCCACTGACGATGGCAGAAATACAGCCAAAAGCAGCGGAGGACGTAAAGGAGCTCAATGCTTCACAAAACAAGATGACTGGGCTGCTGACGCCAGAAATGGCGGTGGCGCGTGCGCTTCTCTATAACCGTGATCGCCATGTGAAGACGATGCAGAGGGCGCTGCGGAGTCTGCAGCTGGATGCTGCGAACTATGACATGTTGCCGTCACTCACAGCCCGTGCGGGCTACACGACGCGCAGCGAGTATGAAGCTACGCAGAGTGTACCGTTCGTGGATGGTGAGCCAGGGGAGCCCGCCAACGACAACAGTTATAGCGTGTCACAAGAGCGCAATCGCAAGACCTATGGTGTCGATTTCACTTGGAGCATTCTGGACTTTGGCCTGTCCTACGTGCGAGCCAATCAGAGTGCCGACCAATACCTGATATCTGTCGAGGAAGAGCGTAAGGCGGTGCAGAACCTTGCACAGGAAGTGCGTACCGCCTATTGGAAGTCCGTCTCCGCTGATCGTCTGTTGAGCAAGGTCGAACCGCTCATGGTACGAGTCAACGAGTCGTTGGAGCGAAGTCGCACGATTTCTCGTCAGCGCCTCTCCAATCCGCTCGATAGCTATTCCTACGAGCGCAGCTTGCTGGATGTGAAGCGCAGCTTGGATAGCTTGCGTAATGAGCTGATTGGGGCGCGCGAAAAATTGGCTAGTCTGATGGGGCTACCGCCGACTACGCCGATCGAGCTTCCACAATATGATACGGCGCAGCTCAAAGCGCCCAAGGCCAAATTGGACGTGGCGACCATGGAGCAGACGGCGCTGCTGATGCGCCCGGAAGTATTGACAACACATTATCGTGAGCGTATCGCTCGCGATGAAGTGCGTGCATCTTTACTCAAGATGTTCCCGGACCTGAGTTTCTCGGCGAGTTATTCCTATGATGACAACCAATATCTTCTGTTCCAGGACTGGACAAGTGCTGGTGCTGCAGTAAGTTATGACCTGCTCAATGTCTTTCAAGCCAGTGCCAACAAGGAGGCAGCTGAAACAAGCGTAGAGATCACTCGTCAGGAACGTTTGGCCGCATCCCTCGCTGTCTTGACTCAGGTCCATCTGGCGCAGCTTAAGTACATGGCGGCCAATCGTGACCTCGGAACAGCCCAGAATTACCTGCAGGTATCGCGCAACATCTCGGACCTGGTCACTCAGCAGTCACGTTCAGGCAGTATTGGCGAGCTGACAGCCATCAAAGAACAGCTCAACTCCTTGATCGCAGAGCTGCGTCGTGATCTTGCATATGCACAGATTCAGAATGCTTATGCGCGTGTCTACCAGAGTATCGGTCTTGACCCTTACCCTAAACTGGAAGACAAATCTGAGCCGGCACAGCTTGCTAGTGCATTAGTACAGCGTCGCCAAGATTGGGATGATGGCCAGATAGGTGTTGTGGTGAAGCCCATTGCTGAGCAGTCTCCGGTATTGACTCAAGGCGATAATGGAGAGGCACCGTCCTTCAGCTTTGACGCCGATACCTTCGCGGTGGCGGGGCCTTTGCACTATAGCTTCTCTACCCCAGCAGGGGAGGGTCTTCCGCAATGGCTGACATTCTCTGAGGCTACGCGTACCCTCACGGCTGTACCGGGAGCGCCTGCGACGCCCGTGACCATTATGGTCAAGGCCGAGAATGACAAGGGCGTCTATGCGCTGGATCGCTTCATTCTCGCACCGGGGGATGGCCTGACAGAAATCTAGATTTCAGAAGCGAGTACCTCGTTGAGTGAGCGCCGTCTCTCGTGGGCGGCGCTCCTTTTGTTTCGCCTGCCAGAAAAGGTGACTTCACCTATGAACATCCGCGATGTACGACATCGTTACCCACAGAATTTGCGCTGTCTCGTGATGCTGTCCTGTGCCACTTTATTGATGTCGAAGGTGCAGGCATCCGAGGCCATGAACGAAGCTCAAGCAACATTGGAGCCTCAGCGCGCAGTTATCGAGGCTACTGACAGGGCCACTATCAGCAGTGAAGTGAGCGGGCGTATTGAGTCTATGACTTTTCGTGAGGGAGATGCCTTCACGAAAGGGCAGACGCTGGTAAAGATGGATTGTGGTCAGTATGTAGCCGAGCGTGACCGAGTGGGGGCCAGATTGGCCAGCGCTCGCCGCAAGTTGGAAAATAATCAGCGGCTTCTGGAATTGCGCTCTGTAGGTCAGCTGGAGGTGGATCTATCCCGCTTGTCTGTCAATGAAAATGCTGCGGAATATCAAATTGCGCGTACTAACGTGAATCGCTGTGCCATCAAGGCACCTTACGCTGGGCGTGTTGTCGAGCGTAAAGCAAATGTAGGGCAAAGTGTTCAGGCCCAGGCTGAGTTATTGGCGATCGTTGGTCAGACACTAGAAGCACGTGTGATCGTGCCTGCAGACTGGCTTTCCTGGCTCAAGCCGGGGCGTCAGGCGCAGTTGACCATCGAGGAAACCCGCGAGAACGTCCCTGCCAAGGTGACGAGAATTGGAGCGAGTGTGGATCCGGTCAGCCATACCATTCCCATCTGGGTCGATATTGAGGTCACGCCTTCGCTGCGCCCGGGCATGACAGCCTCCGCTGTTTTCACTCCGCCCATCGATGTTGCTCAGGAGCAGTAAGGTTATGCATTGGTCAGCCGGAGTGAGAAAGACGTGAGTGAGCCGAACCAGTTCGATACCCCGCGTCTGTCGGCTCTATTTGATGTCGAGCATCGGATACGCCGAGCTGAGACGCTCAAGGCACTGCGCTATGTCGCGGTCAATGAGTCCCGACAGGTCGTCGATTACCAGCAGGCTGCCATGGTGGAGAGGGCAGGGCCCAATGGATGGCGCGTCACTGCACTGGCCAATGTGCCATCGGTAGACCGCAACAGTCTCTATGTCCAATGGGTCGAACATGTCATGTGCCGCTACTTGCCAGATAGTATCGAGCCATGCGTCCTCAAGCCTCAGGGGATGGATGATTGGACGCTTGATACCTGGCGAGAAGTCTGCCCGGGTGAGGTACTACTGGTACCTTTGGAAATGCGAGAGGGTACTAGAGCATGGTTGTTACTAGCACGTGAAGCTCGTTGGCAGGCTGCGCCGATGAATCTCGCAGCGCATCTGGGAGAAGTCTTGGGTCATGCTTTGCATGCCTTCCTCGAAACTCGCAAGCGGCGTCAGTTGCGCAATTGGTTGAGTTCGTCACGTTTGTGGTGGGGGGCGCTTGTCCTTCTTCTGTTGATCCTGTGTTTACCAGTACGCCTCTCTGCACTGGCACCTGCCGAGTTGGTCGCCAAAGCGCCGCGCGTGGTATCAGCCCCGATGGACGGAGTGGTAGATCGTGTGTTGGTTGAGCCAAATGCGCAGGTAGTACCAGGGCAACCGTTGGTCAAGTTGCAGGATATTGAAGCTAAAGCCAGGTTCAAGGTGGCGGATCAGGCTCTCAATGTGGCGCAGGCGCGCTTTGAACAGGCGCGGCAGGAAGCTTTTGGCGATGCAAAGTCACGCGCCAGCATGGTGGCGCTGAGTGCCGAAAGGGATCTGCGCGAAGTTCAGCGCAGCTACGCCGAGACCCAATTGGATCAGGTGGTGCTCAAGGCGGAGAGTGCCGGGCTAGCAATTTTCGATGACCCCAATGATTGGGCTGGGCGTCCGGTACGGACAGGAGAGCGCATCATGCAGCTGGCAAATCCGGCCGAGCGCAAGGTGAGTATCGAGCTACCAGTGGAAGATGCTCTGGTGTTGTCCCAAGGAGCTCCCGTAACGCTGTTTCTCGATTCCCGTCCATTGTCGCCGATAGAAGGCGAGGTCGAGAGGGTCAGTTATAAGCCGGTGGTCAACGGCCGCGACCAGCTTGTCTATCATGTCTCGGCGACACTCAATGAGTCACCCGACTTCTTGCGTATTGGGTTAAGGGGTACTGCGCGCGTCAGTGGTGATCGCGTATCACTGGCCTATTACCTTTTCCGCCGCCCCTTGGCGGGGCTGCGTCAGGCACTGGGGGTCTAGGCCATGCATACCGGTGGGGTGCCGCTAGGTACCGGCTTGGATCAAACAACACAGGAAGAGACGAAGCCGTTACCGGAACTTCGAGCAGATCTGCGCCTGAGCCGAAGTGCGCCAGATACTGACGGAGCGCCGATGTGGACGCTGTTCGATCCCCTGCGTGGCTTGTATTTCCATCTGCACTTGAGCGGGTTGCGGCTTATCCGCTTATGGCGACATTGCTCGACACAAGGCGACTTGGTGTCACGTGCCCGTGCTGAAGGCGCCGATGTAGAATTAGATGATATCGAAGGCTTGGTACGTTTTCTGCAAGCCAATCATTTGGTTGTGGCCACATCACAGCAGGATCAGCAACGACTAAGTGATGCTGATTCCAGCCGTAAGACTAGCGGCGTCAATTGGCTCTTGCATCATTATTTGTTCTTTCGTATTCCGCTTGTGCGGCCTGATCGTCACCTAGATAGTTTATTGCCTACGGCCCGTCGACTTGTCAGCCTGCCCGCCCAAATACTGCTGCTATTTCTAGCATTGCTTGGGGGCTACTTTGTCGTTCGCCAGTGGCCTGATTTCGTTGGCACTCTATTGCGCTTTCTATCTTGGGAAGGAGTGTTCTGGTATGCACTAGCGCTGATGGTCGTGAAGTCTGCGCATGAGTTGGGGCATGCATTGGTCGCCAAGCACTATGGATGTCGAGTCCCTACCATGGGGGTGGCGTTTCTTGTCATGTTTCCCATGCTCTATACCGATGCGACGGACACTTGGCGGCTGGAGAATGATCGTGACCGCTTGAGAGTCGCCATGGCCGGGGTCATGACAGAGCTGTCTATCGCTGTGTTGGCTACTGTCTGTTGGGGATTATTGCCGGAAGGTCCCTTGCGGCAAGCGGCCTTTTTTCTTGCAACTACCAGCTGGATGACATCACTGCTGGTAAATCTTAGTCCCTTCATGCGTTTTGATGGCTATCATGCCTTGAGCGATCTCTGGGGCATTCGCAATCTTCAGCCACGTGCCTTTGCCGTCACGCGCTGGTGGCTGCGTGAGATGCTGTTTGGTTTCCGCGAAGCGCCGCCAGAGGCCTTCACACGACATCGTCGACAGTGGTTGGTGCTTTATTCAATCGGCACATGGATCTATCGATTCTTCCTCTTTCTCGGCATCGCGTTGCTGGTTTATCACTTTGCTTTCAAGGTGCTGGGTATCCTGCTGTTTGTGGTCGAGATTTACTGGTTCATCCTGCGTCCCATCATGAGTGAGGTAAGTGAAGTGAGCAGACGCCGTATCCCCTGGAATATTCGCACTGCCCTCACATGCTCGGCAGGCTGCTTGATACTTGGTCTGCTATTCATTCCGTGGCGGGGGCACGTCACGCTTCCTGGCGTGTTGGAGGCGGATGCTCATCTCGCGCTTTATCCACCAGAGCCTGCGAGGCTCAAGCAGCAACGTGTGGTTCAGGATGCCCATGTCGAGGCAGGCCAAGTGTTATATGAATTTGAACAACCGGAAATCGCGATAGGTTTGATCCAGGCCGAGCGGCAGCTTCAGGCGCTTGAAGCACGCCTAGCCCGCCGGGCAGGTTCTGCTGAAGATCTAGCACAGCAGGGGGTGCTGCGTAATCGACAGGCAGAGCTTCAAGCTGAGATCAGTGGCCTTGAATCGCGAGCGAGCTCGCTGCTAGTGCGTGCCCCTATAGCGGGGCGTGTGGATATGCCAGAGGCATTGCATGTAGGGCAATGGCTTGATTCACGTCAGAAATTGGCAGACCTAGTCAGTCAACGTAGCGTGCGAGTCAATGCCTTCGTGCAAGAGCAGGATCTGGAGCGAGTGAAGGTGGGTAGCCATGCGCGCTTTATTCCTGACGATGGCAACCACTCAAGCGTATTACTGACGGTACGCGATATCGATAATATTGGGGCAGAGCGCTTAGCCTACCCCGGTTTGGCCAGTCGTTATGGAGGGCCGCTACCAGTAGAGAATCGTCGTCGCGATGAATCAGATGGCTTGCGCCTTGAAGATGGTATCTATCGCGTCACCTTGGTGCCGGATAAGGCAGCCTCTCTGGATGCTTGGCAGGTCTATGGCGAGGTGTCTATCGAAGGTCCCGCTGAGAGCCTGGCCGGAGTCATCTTCCGCCACGCGGCAAGTGTGATGATACGAGAGAGTGGTTTCTGAGGCTGCTATGGCACTCTCGCGGCTTTACTCACGCCTGAGTGGCTTCCCATTCTCGAATCAGTACTTTCATCAACTCTTCCGCTGGAATCGCCCTGACCAGCGGGGCCCCTTTTCCCGCCCATTGCGCCCCAAAACCGGTTTCCCCTTTTGATCTGGCTGCAGCGTTGAGCGCCTTGCCGGCGGCGTAGGTGAGAGGGTAGTCCGGTGGTGTGGGGCATGATGGGTCTTCCATCAGGCTGACGAATCGATTGGCGAGAATGCGCGCGGGGCGGCCCGAGACGATCGAGGTCATGCGAGTGTCATGCGCTGCCGGTCCGGTGAGTGCGTCTCGATAGGCGGCATCGGCGCTGGATTCCGGGCAGGCGATGAAGGCGGTTCCGAGTTGGGCTGCCACGGCGCCATTCGCGAGAGCGGCGGCAATAGCCTCACCGTTCATGATGCCTCCTGCGGCAATGATCGGCAGGTGCGTGGCGTCTACCAGCTGCCTGGTCAGGGCGGCAGTGCTCAGCTGGGTATCCGCGGCTTGCGGATCGAACATGCCGCGATGTCCCCCGGCTTCAAACCCTTGCGCCACGATGGCGTCCAGACCAGCTCGTTCAATGGCGATGGCTTCCTCAAGGCTGGTCGCCGTCGCGAAAAGCGAGATGCCCGCTGTCTTCAAGGCAGCAATGGCCTGCGAAGAGGGGAGTCCGAAGTGGAAACTGACAATCGGCGGACGGGTCTCGAGCAACATCGCCAACATGTCAGGATCATCGGTAAAGCTGGTATAGAGCGCATCGAGCTGGGTAGGAGGCTCTGTGTCGAAGGCCTGGAAGTGAGGGGCCAGCCATTTGAGCCATTCCGTTTGATGTTCTGTGTCATGAATGGGTGCCTGATGCACGAATACATTGATGTTGAAGGGCTTGTCGGTCAGTGACTGCAACTCGTGGATCATGCGGCGTGCGCCTGCTGCATTTGTGGCTCCTGCTCCCAGCGAGCCCAGTCCACCGGCATTGCAGACAGCGGCCGCCAACTGTGGAGTCGAGACCCCGGCCATCGGGGCTTGGATGATCGGCAGCTCGACACCCAGCAGTTCGCTCATGGACGTGCGTTTGCTGTCGGGATTGAGGCTGATTGAGCCACTGCTTCCCGCTGCTTGCTGCATGGTGTTCTCCTCAAGCCTCCAGAATGTATGGCCTCATCGTACGCTTGACGCAACGCCGTGTGCCAGCGTGAGTTTCGGGGTTCGCCATTGTTTTCCGCGGCTTGGACCCAAGGTCTTGTTCACTGTTTATTCGAATGAGTGAATGCATTGCTCATCCTGACCCGAAAGTTCACCGGAAAAGGAAAGCACATCCATGGCACTAACCACATCTTCGTCAGCGTCCGTCTCCGAGATCATCGTCGACTCACTGCTTGAGGCCGGCGCCAAGCGTTGCTACGGCATCGTGGGTGACACCATCAACCACTTCACCGACGCCATTCGGCGCTCCGAGATGGAGTGGGTGCATGTGCGGCACGAGGAGGTGGCCGGTTTCGCGGCAGGGGGCGAGTCCTTCATCAGTGGCGAGCTTTCCTGTTGTGCCGGCACCTGCGGGCCGGGCAGCACGCACTTTCTGAATGGTCTGATCGAATCACATCGCAATGGCGCACCGGTGGTGTTCATCGCCTCGCAGATCGATACCGCCGAGATGGGCGTCGGCTTCCCGCAGGATGTGGATCAGAAGGCGCTCTATTCCCAGTACAGCGTGTTCTGCGAGTACCTGACCAATCCCGAGAATGCCCGCCGCATGGTGGCCATCGCGGCGCAGAAGGCGCTGGCGGAAGGCGGGGTCGCGGTGCTGATAGTCCCGGGGGATCTCTTCACCCAGAAGCCCAAGGGCTCGCTGCCGTGGCGTGCCCATCGCTTCGCGCCGGTGATTCGCCCCGGCGAGCAGGAGCTGGCCGCCGTCGCCGAGGCACTGAATGCGCCGGGCAAGGTCTCGATCTATGCCGGTATCGGCTGTCAGCACGCGCAGGAGGAAGTGCTGGCGCTGGCACGGCGACTCAAGGCGCCAATAGCCTGGACGTCGCGCGCCAAGGACTTCATCGAGCCCAACAATGAGCTCGAAGTCGGCATGACCGGCGTGTTCGGACTGCAGGGCGGCTACGAGGCCGTCGCAGAGTGTGACACCTTGCTGCTGCTCGGTTGCAGCTTCGCCTGGACCCAGTTCTATCCGGACAAGGCGACGGTGATTCAGGTCGATCTGGACCCCGGCAAGATCGGTATTCGCCATCCGGTGGATCTCGGGGTCGTCGGTAGCGTCAAGGACACCTGCGCGGCGCTGCTGACCCGCGTCGACCCGCGTGACGACAGCGCCTGGCTCGACAGCTGCCGCAAGAAGTATCTCGAGGCGCGTGACGATGCCGCCGTCACCTCCGATGACGAGCGTCTCATCCACCCGCAGGAGCTGACACTGGCGCTGGATCGCCACGCCAGCGAAGACGCCGTCTTCACCGCCGATGGCGGCAGCCCGATGGTGTGGTGCCTGCGCCACATTCGGGCCAACGGCAAGCGCCGCACGCTGCCGAGTTTGATGCATGGCACCATGGCAAACGCCTATCCTCAGGCCATCGGCATCCAGAAGGCCTACCCGCAGCGTCAGGTGATCGCCATGTGTGGCGATGGTGGTCTTGCGATGCTGATGGGTGACTTGCTGACTCTCAAGCAGGAGAAGATCCCGCTCAAGATCGTCATCTTCAACAACAGCACGTTGGGCTTCGTCGAGCTCGAGCAGAAGGTCGAGGGCATCCTGGATACCTACACCGAGCTCGAGAATCCCGACTTCTCGCTGCTGGCACAGTCCATGGGGCTGTGGGGGCGTCGCGTCGAAGAGAAGCACGAGCTGGATGAGGCGGTGCAGAGCCTGCTGGCCCAGGATGGCCCCGGGGTGCTCGAGGTCAAGGTCAACCGCATGGAGCTGGTGATGCCGCCGCATGTGGAGGCCGGGCAGGTCGCCTCCACCGCGCTCTACTCCGCCAAGGCGGTGCTCAATGGCCGCCTGGATGACGTGGTTGACCTGGTGCGCAACAACTTCACCAAACGCTGAACAAATGACGTGAGCCGGTAAGCGGCTCAGTTGTCTGTGCGAAGCTGATGCGAAAGAAGGCCCCGACCCTGTGGATCGGGGCCTTCTTGTGGGTGCGGCTATCGACCTTTGACTTAGGTCAGCTCATTACGTAGCTCAGCTCATGGCGTTGTTCACTTCCAGACCTGGGAAGCGAAGCCGCGCCAGTAGTCATCCATGTCGCGATAGCTGGTCATGTCATACAGGCTGAACTTGCGATTGAGGCGTGCGCCACCATCTCGGGTCAGCGGGTTCCAGGCCAGGCCGACAGTGTCGCGGCTGGAGTGCATGAAGAACGCATCCAGCGGCAGCACGATGTAGAGGCCCTTGTCGAAGCTACCCTCGCCGAAGTCGTCGCCGGCATCGGTGAAGGTGGCCCAGGCGCCCATGCGTGCGCCATTGGCGAAGCCGCGTGAGACATCCAGCGTCATGCCGACATCTTCTGCCAGGTAGCGGCCGAAGCTGGCCTTGGCCAGTACGTCTTCATAGCCGGTATCCCAGTAGATGCTGGCATGGCCAGTGGTGGTCGAGTAATCGCGCAGGCCGAACTGTTGATCGAACTCGCGCTGCTTGACCCAGTTCACATCGACCCCGTAGGCCAGTGGTGAGCCGAGCGGGCGGTAGAGCACCTCCGCGCCCACACCGGCATACATCATCTCCAGAATGCCGCCGTAGGCCATGCCGTACCAATCGCGCCCGAACTGGTGAGTGCGGGTGTACTGCAGGTTGTCGATGCCGACGTCGGTCTCTTCGATATAGCGACCGATATAGGAGCGCACCCTGGGCAGCTTGGAGTCCGAGATGTAATCGAACTTGTCGAAGTTGTCGAACAGGGTCAGCTGTGCCGAACCGGAGAGCCAGCCGTGACGATCGGTACGCCAGGCAGCGGAGCCGCGCAGATAGGCCTGATACAGATAGCCATCCGGACCGCCGATGTTCTGGTTGAGGCCAGGCGAGAAGCCGGCACTCCAGCGATCATTGGGATTCTCGAGCAGTACCTTTTCACCGCTGTAGCGGGCCGCACCTTCGTCATCTCCATCGGTCGGCTCGGTAGCCGCCAATGCATAGACGCTGTGGGTATAGCGCAGCTGCTGGCGCGCATCGTGTCCGGCGCTGACGACATCGGCGCGCGAGTGGACATCTTCGCGCGTGTCCAGGCCGCCAGAACGCAGGCGGTAATGGAAGCTCTCGAAATAGTCATCCATCCGGTTGTGCAGCACGCGGTTGGCACGCCCTTCGGCCTGAGCGGTGGAGCGGAAACGCGTGCTCTCGCCACTGACGATCAGAGCCGTTCCCTCACGTGAGAGGCTATCGACGCGAATGCCCGATTGCGCCTGAATCTCGCGGGAGAGCTCAGGCCAGCTGACCTGGTTGCGCGTGGGGGCCTCGGCATTCAGGCGCTCCGGCGGGCTATCCAGTTTGGCCTGCGAGAGCCCGGCGAGATCCACCCCGAAGTTGACGCCGAACATCGCGGTATTGCCACGCTCCCAGCCGGCCTTGACGGTCAGGTTGTCGGTCACGCTCAGGCGGGCACCCAGGTTGATCGGGCTGTCCTGCTCTTGATCGTTGTCCTGCGGCTCGCTCTGATAGTCATTGCCATCCAGCTCTGCCATCAGCACCAGCGGGTCCCACGGTGTCTGCCATTCCACGCCGCCGAAGATACCGACATCACCCTTGAACAGGCTGTTGAGGGAGAACTCACCGCCCTGATCACCGCCGGTCTCGCCACGCCCGGGGCGGTCGTTGTAGCTGTCACGCACCCAGCCGAGCGGGTTGCTGATATCACCGCGTGAACCGAGATAGCCCCAGCCAAGCCCCAGCGTGAAGTCGAGGTCATACCAGCGCTTGCTGGCGACCAGATACTCACTGCCGAACAGGCTGGTACCGCCCATGTCGCGCAGGCCGACTGCGACTTCGGGCAGATAGCGACTCTCTTCCCACAGACGGAACTTGGCGTCGACACCCTTATCCAGGTAGTCACGGTCACCGGCGATGGCTTCGCCATATAGGCGGTTGGTGACTTCCGTGTAGCGGAAGCCGACCTCCAGCCAATCGAGCGGCTGCAGGCTGACGTTATAGCGTCGATACGGTTCGACCTGGCTATAGGAGAAGTGAATGCTGCCCGGTTTCTGCATGCGCGCGGTCGGGGTCTGCATCAGGCCGACGCCACCGAAGTCCGATTGCCCATGCCCCAAGCCACTGAGACGTGTCTCGATCGGCTGCGGGCCATCCAGCAGGCCGGCATAGCTCATCGGGGCCAGCAGCACGCCCGCACTGAGCATGGCCAGCTGCCGTATGGCGCGCGTCAAGGGAGTGAGCCGGGCACGCACCGGCGCCATGGAAGTGAAGTGCGAAAGATCCATGCTGTCTGCTGCCATCCTTTGCCTGCCTGAGCACGAGGCGTCCTGCTGTGTCATTGTCACGTCGCTCATGGAGTGTCGCCCTGAGGGAGCGAGCCACTGTCCTTGTCATCGCGGTGATCACTGTCATCACTGTCAGCGTATTGCCGCGCTACCTGTAGATAGTCGCGCTGCTGCGGCTCTCCCGTGATGGCATCCACGCTGCGGCACTCCTTGCCCGGCCATTGCAGACTCAACCACTCGGGCAGGCTGCGATTGACCCAAGCGGCGGCCGCCGAGATACGCGGCATGTTGACCACGACACGGTCTCCCGGCGCCAGCGTATAGGGCTGGTCATTCCAGGCGCTGATGCCGCGGACGATGATTCTGCCGCCCAGCGTGATGACACTGGCGTGTTCCGAGTCCGCCTGCGCGCCCGGCAAGCCAGCGATGGCGTCGTGCAGCGTCAGGCCGGGGCGCCAGTCCAGCTGACGCACGCCAACGGCACTCCAGAGCTGAATGCGCGTCTCGGCCTGACATTGGCCTATCCAGTCACCCGTCGTGAGCGTGATGTCCAGGCGCGGAAAACGCCACAGGGCGATGGGATCGATCCGCCCGACCTGACGCCCCTCGATCGGCGTGCGGCCGATGATGCGCATCCAGTGCTTGAGGCCTTCAGCCGACAGCCGATCATCAAAGACGGCCTGCGAGCTCAGTTGACGCAGCTCGAAGTACAGGCGGCGCCCCAGCTCACGTGTCCTGTCGCGTGTCTGCTGGGTGGCCACGAACGCATGCGGCCACTCGATACCATTGGCATTTGTCAGCACGCCGAGCTGGCGCGATAGCGCCTCACTGATGGGCAGAGTCTGGGCGCTGGCCTCCTGGTCTTGGGGCGGGGCTGACGATGATGCCGGAGTCTCGCTGGCCAGCGCTGTGCCAGGCAGCAGGAGTGCACCCCAAGCAGATGCGAGCATCGCTACGCCAAGGGCGATCTTCAGACGTTCATGCAGATAGCTTTTCACGACACCTCGACGGGCAAGAGACACGACACCTAGATGGACAGAAGACACACTGCCGACTCGTGCAGCCGGGGCGGCATGATCATGGCGCTGAAAGAAAATTTCTTGGCACTTACCACCAGCCACGCGCGACCTCCCAGCTCCAATAATGAGAACCCGGCCAGGGTTGAACATCTGCCGCCCAGATTCTTGGTGCCGCATTGGCATCAGTCGCGGGGGCAATCGCATAACGATTGACGCTACGCGAGCCATCTTGCCAGAGGATGTTTTCCTCACACTGGGCCACTGTCTGATCGCCCAGCGGCAAGGCCTGCACGGAGGGGGCCGCGCATTGCCAGCTTGCCTGGCCCTGCGCATAGCCCTCTATCCCGTTGGCGCGCTGCCAGCGAGAGTGAATCACGTAGCTGGGCGTGGATTCGCTCCTGTCCAGCGCAGACATCAGCGTGGTCAGTGATACATCGCGTCGCATGTCCAGCAGGTCGGTCACGAAGCCGGCGGTACCGCTAAGCCAGCCGTTTTCCAGACGCACGAAGGCATGATCCGCGGTTTCGAAACGTGCCATCTCTGTCGTGCTCGAAGGCTGTCTTGCCGTCGATTCAACAGGCGTGGCGGAAGAGGGCAGGGCTGCCAGAGGTGTCAGCCCTGTGTGTTCTTGCTGATAGATCGCGTCCGTTGCGTCCATGTCTTTGCGGGGCGCTGTCTCCAGAGACGCCAGCACCACCATCCCGGTGTTGCCGTCATAGCTGAAGCGCAGCGTGGCATAGGGCAGGGCGCGCGCACGCTCGGCATCGAATTGATCGCTGCCGAGTATTGCGCTGGCCGTCTGCCCCAACTGCCCCTGCTCAAGTGCGGAGCAGCCCCCAAGCATCAATGCGCCGGACACAAGCAAAGGGGCCGCCAGGCGGCCACCCATCGTGATGGATGTCGGCTTCATGGTGATCAGAGGGTACCTGTGGTGCCGGTGGTGCCTGTCGTACCGGTAGACCCTGTAGTGCCGGTGGTCCCGGTCGTACCCGTTGTGCCAGTGGTCCCGGTCGTACCCGTTGTGCCAGTGGTACCGGTGGTGCCCGTTGTACCGTCGCCATCACCCGGCTCGCCGCCTTCATCTGGATCACTGCCGTCATCAGGGTCGGTGGTACCGGTAGAGCCTGTGGTCCCAGTCGTGCCGGTGGTCCCAGTCGTGCCGGTGGTACCAGTCGTGCCGTCGCCGTCATCTGGATCTGTGCCACCATCGCCACCATCGCCACCATCACCCGGATCAGTGCCACCATCGCCACCATCACCCGGATCAGTGCCACCGTCGCCGCCGTCACCCGGATCAGTGCCGCCGTCGCCACCGTCACCCGGATCAGTGCCGCCGTCGCCACCATCACCCGGATCAGTACCGCCGTCGCCACCATCGCCCGGATCAGTGCCACCGTCGCCGCCGTCACCCGGATCAGTGCCGCCGTCGCCACCGTCACCCGGATCAGTGCCGCCGTCGCCACCGTCACCCGGATCAGTGCCGCCGTCGCCACCGTTCCCCGGATCAGTACCGCCGTCGCCACCATCGCCCGGATCAGTACCGCCGTCGCCACCATCGCCCGGATCAGTGCCGCCGTCGCCACCATCGCCCGGATCAGTGCCGCCGTCGCCACCATCGCCCGGATCAGTGCCACCGTCGCCACCATCGCCCGGATCAGTGCCGCCGTCGCCACCGTCACCCGGATCAGTGCCGCCGTCGCCACCATCGCCCGGATCAGTGCCACCGTCGCCACCATCGCCCGGATCAGTGCCGCCGTCGCCACCGTCACCCGGATCAGTGCCGCCGTCGCCGCCGTCACCCGGATCAGTACTGCCATCACCACCAGTGCTACCGCCACTGCTGCCGTCACCACCGGAGGCGACAGTAGCAGCGACACCGACCGCCGCCGCCAGGCCAGCGGCGACAGCTGCAATGGTGCCAGCGGCCATGCCACCAGCGGCGCCAGCGCCTGCTGCCGTACCGCCAGTACTGCTGCTTCCTGTGCTGGAAGATCCTGTACTCGAGGGTGCCGAACCTGTCTGAGCCGGTGCTTCACTTTCGGCACGGGCTATCCCGGCAACCAAAGGGGATAAAGCCAGTCCCGCGATGACCAATGTTGTAGCAGTACGTTTCATGTGCGTTCCCTTGTCTTCCCGTGTAGGAAATTCTCACGCTCTCTGTGTTGGCACAGGCGATGATATGACTTGCTGGGCGATTGGTTCTTGTTGTGAAACAATGGAGGGTGTTGAGAGTTTGTCATGCACAACGTTCTATCGTCTCTTCTGTCAGGTTTCAATACGTGAATGTTGTGAAAATTAACAGAGTTCAGGTTGTTGGTCGACTGACATCTAACCGTAAACAACCTTCGAATATGATGATCGCATCGACATGCTTGACGAGAACGCCCTTGGGATCTCGACAATAATCACTAGAAATGGCAGTGGGCAAAAATCGGTCAATCTCAGAATAGAGGGTTCGGGTTTGAATTCTGGATCGTGAAACTCGGTATTTTTATTGGGAATACCATCTCAATATTGGTTGATAAATTTTTGATGGCTTGTCTAATCAACCCATAACTGAGTAACTGGTACTTTATGTAACCTTAGTGTTTCCAATTGATTTCAGTATGTGTGTTGGTCAGTTGTGGCTATGGTTTATGTCGCATTTTGGCTACGCAATTGTTCATGATCAGATGTGCTGCTATACAGGCTCTGGTGCTTAAGATCTGAAAAAATGATATAAATATCAATAATTTGGCCTGTATCTTCGCTGTAGCTTGCTCGGCGAGCAGCAAGGGGAATATGAATAAAGGGTGGAACGAAAGTCACAGAATGCAGTATCATGAGTCCCTTATTGAAATTCTGTGTTTCTTTTTTGCGACATGGTTAGGATGGGGCACCGGTTGAACGTCATGCCGTGTTGACGACACGCAGGAAGGATCTTGCGCATGCGGTGCTGGTGTCTCTACCAACGCTCGATAGATTTTTTCCTCAGCATTGTCGGTAACAGGCTGTCATGGCGTGTCAGCCATTGGATTTGTAGTGACTGGTACCATCCAAGCAGTGCGAGCCGATAGGATTGTACAAGTCTTATTGGTTTGAAACCTGAATTCTGTACGCATTTGAAAAAACAAGTCCTCATCTGATAGCACTGGCGATCTACAAGACGATTGCTCTGCTAGGGTTTGTTGCGTCTTGAATGTCGAGATGGCTTTTCTGGTTATTAAGTATCAGCTAATTGAATTTTGTGCTCAATATCTGCTCGCGAGATCAGCGTGTCGGGTTTTCCTCAAGAGGACTGACCTTGCTTTGAATCCGGGTTGCCACTCGCAGCAAGGCTATCTTGCGCCAGTGAAGGATTGATGCTGCCTGGGAAACAGGTGGCCAGGCAAGACACAAGCTTGAAGACATGAAGAGCTTCATGTCAGGGCCTCAGGGATGCGCCGTCAACCACCTTGGGGCGGTAGCGTGCCTAAAACCAAGTCGCGATCACGAACAGTCGATGGGGTCGGGGAGACACATCACAGGGCTTGCGCAATGCAGGCCGATATCAGATAGCTTTCTGGCTATCCTCGAGATTCACTCAGCGCATCCTTTCTCTACATTCTGTCTCTTCACCCTGACTGACACGTCGGGACTCCGCTGCTGGGCCAATTTTCGGTTGACGACTTTCGATTGACTACGTCGCGGACTGAGCACGACGCCTTCTCTTACAGGGCAGCATGAGGCTGCCCATTCCATCTTGCAGTTTTCGGGGGTTTTACATGATCAAGGTCACCATGTTTGGCAAGGGCTGTGCGCTGTCGCCGCGCCCCCGCCTGGCAATGACCACCGCGCTGTTGATTGCCATGTTGTCTACCACAGGTTGTGCTTTCGCACCGGGTAGCCATATGGATTATCAGGCAGAAACGGCAGATATCGATGAGTTGGTTGATATCCAGCCGATTACACCGGGGTTGGTGGCAAGCTATCGAGCAATGCATTCTCATAGTGGTCACCCTATGCCAGCTGAGCTTCGCGAGGCGATAGATGAGTATGTGTATCGCGTCGGGAAGGGGGACGTTCTCGATATCATTGTTTACGACCACCCGGAGCTGACATCACCTGCAGGAGAAGAGCGCGGTGCAGTGGAGGCTGGGAACTTAGTGCGCAATGATGGGACTCTTTTTTATCCTTATATTGGGCGCGTGAATGTCAGTGGTCTGACCTTGGACGAGATTCGTGACCTGCTGACGCGGCGCCTCTCGACTTATCTCACCGACCCTCAAGTGGACGTCAAAGTTGCTGCCTTTCGTTCCAAGCATGTTTATATCTCTGGTGAAGTCGGCACCCCGGGACAGTTACCCATCACGACTGAACCCCTCACTGTGCTCGATGCTTTGAGTCGAGTTGGCGGTGCAACATCACGTGCCAATTGGCATCGTGTGATTTTGACGCGTGATGGACAAGAAACCCAGATCTCACTATATGCGCTCATGCGCAAAGGTGATCAGCGAGAAAATCACCTATTACGAGATGGGGATGTAATACATATTACTAGCGCAGAGGACCAAGGAGTCGCAGTGATGGGGCAGGTACTACGCCCTGGCAATGTGGCTCTGGGGAACGAGAGGTTGACACTGACGAATGCGATTTCACGTTCTGGGGGAATCAACGAGACTAGTGCTGAAGCTTCCGGGATTTTTGTCATTCGCAGCAAGTCTGAGTCAGAACAGCAGCTGGCAACGGTCTATCAGCTCGATGTCAAAAATGCAGCAGCATTTACACTAGGTCAGCGATTTATCTTGGAACCTGGGGATATAGTCTATGTCACCACGGCACCTGTCGCTCGTTGGAATCGTGTTATAAGTCTGCTGCTACCAAGCGTCGAGCTGCCTGGATCTATAGTCGATACCTCAAGTGATATCAGCGATCGGTAGACACCTTATTGCTTTTATAAACTGAGCACGCGCAACACTTTATCTTTGCCTTCTTGCACCTTAACGCTCCGGTACTCTCATGCAACAGACTCCTACTACGGCCGCCTCAGCAGATGACGACCTCGATCTCGGACGGTTATTTGGCCTTTTGGTTGATCACAAATGGTGGATCCTCGCCATTACAGTCCTCTTCGGGGTGATGGGGAGCGTTTATGCCACGCTTCAGACCCCTATCTATCGCGCAGACTCACTCGTGCAGATTGAAAGTGGGGCGAATGCTGGTCCTATTCAGGGTCTAGCTTTCATGGCAGGCGAAGAATCCAAGATCGAGGCTGAACTAGGAATTTTGCAATCCCGTATGGTACTGGGACAGGCCGTTGACCAGCAGCAGCTCACCTTGTCAGTCTCACCGGTGCGTTTTCCAATCATTGGGGAGTTCCTCTCGCGCCAAGGTATGACAAAACCTAGCTTTTCTGACAAGAGTGTATGGGCTGGTGAGAACATTAGTGTCGCTAAGCTACAAATGGATACTGCATTAAATGGCCAGGCTCTACAAGTACGCATTCTCAATGAAAAACGATATAGAGTAGTACTAGCAGAGCGGGATCTAGGCGTTGGGGAGGTCGGAGTTAATGAAAGCTTTGCCGGTGGGAGTGTAGTACTACGTATTGCAGATATACAAGCAAGGCCGGGTTCGACTTTTAATTTGCGTTTGTCATCACGACTTGCAGCCATCAACAGTTTACGTGGTCGCTTAAGTATCAACTTGCAAGGTAAGGATAGCGGTCTATTGCAATTGGCTTTGCAAGGGCCTGATGCTGATCAGGCTCGTCGTACGTTGGATACCATTAGCGAAATCTATCTATTACAGAATGTTCAACGACAAGCTGCAGAAGCTGAAAAGAGTCTTGCTTTCCTTGAAGAACAAGCCCCAAAAATACGCAAGGAACTCGGTAATGCGGAGGATGTTCTGAATGCTTACCGCTCGAAGCAGGAAAGTGTTGACCTTTCCATGGAAACGCAAACGATGCTGACACGCTCAGTCGAGCTGGAAAAGCAACTTAATGAGCTGAATTTCTCTGAGAAGGAGCTCCGACGTCGTTTCACGCCAAGTCATCCACAGTACCAAGCGCTGATGGAGAAAAAAGCACAAGTAAGTAGAGAGAAAGAGCAGCTAGAGTCACAGGTGGAGGGGTTGCCGGAAACTCAACAGCAGATCTTGCGTATGCGCCGTGATGTAGAGGTCAACCAAGAAGTTTACGTTCAATTGCTTAACAAGATCCAGGAGATGCGTATTGCCAAGGCAGGTACCGTTGGCAATGTGAGGATACTGGATGAAGCTGTTGCACAGCCTGGCCCTATTGCCCCTCGCAAGAAACTCATAATTGTATTGACAACTCTGATGGGGGGCATGCTATCAGTGGTAGGTGTGTTGGTGTTGGGAATGCTACGGCGCGGTATCGAGACACCTGATCAGTTAGAAGCGCTCGAATTGCCGGTATACGCCACAGTCCCATTGTCAGATGAGCAAACGAAGCTTTCCGAAAAGAATAGTTATTATACTCAACACAAACTACGTAAGCTTAATCGAGAGCATGGGCTAAATGGCTTGCTGGCATTGCGAAACCCTACAGATATTTCTATCGAGGCACTGCGTGGCCTTCGTACTAGCTTACACTTCGCAATGCTGGAGGCACACAATAATTGTGTAATGATTACTGGCCCATCGCCCGGAGTCGGCAAAAGCTTTATTAGTGCTAATTTTGCTGCAGTATGTGCTCAGGGTACACAGCGTGTATTGGTGATTGATGCTGATATGCGCAAGGGGCGCATGCACGAGGCTTTCGGTGGTAAAAGTGCGGATGGTCTATCTGACTTGCTATCAGGTACCAAGCAGCTGGATGACGTGATTCGTATTAGTGATATTGACGGGCTCTCATTCATGTCCCGAGGGATTGCTCCACCTAACCCAGCGGAGCTTTTGATGCAAGAATCCTTCTCACGAATGCTACAGGAAGTCTCTGAGCGGTTTGACCTTGTCATCATTGATACGCCGCCGATACTCGCGGTGACAGATGCTGCTATTGTTGGCAAGCAGGTAGGTACTAGCCTATTGGTGGCACGCTTCTGTAAGAATCCACCTAAGGAGATCAGTGTGGCTAAGCAACGCTTGGGTAACAGTGGCGTATCGGTGAAAGGGGCAATCCTCAATGCTGTAGAGCGTAAGGCAGCCACTAGTTACGGCAATTATGGCTATTACAACTACAGCTATAAATGATCGTTATCGCCTTGGGGTAATGGAGCATATGGATGCTCGAAGGGAACTGCAATGAAAGAAGATACTACTACAATGGAACACCAGCGCCGTTACTCACGTCATTATGAACGGTTGATAGCGAGTAAGCGGTTACAAATATTTTTTGGTCTTTTGCTAGTGGTTGTATTACCTGCCATGTACCGCTGGGGTAGCGATTTTTGGTTGACCTCAACGACAGCGCAATGGAATGCCTTCATTGGCACCGCGGCAGCGTTTACGTTGTCAATGACTTTCGTCAATCGCTTGTGTCAGTTACCAGGCACCAAATCCTTCGCATATGTCATTCCTACGGTTACAGTGTCCTATGTAGTGCTGGTCATCTTCTATAGCCTATTGGAAATTGCTGTTTCTCGATTGCAGATCGGTATCTCTTTTGCTATGGCTGTGGTATTTGGCAGTATCTTCTATTACGTTGATTCCAAGCTTACTACTAAGCGGATGGCGGTAGTGCCTTTTGGGAAGGCCTTGACACTCTGTGTGCGGAAGAATGCCTCTGTCCGCTGGTACATGCTGAATAGCCCTTCGCTGGTTGATGTAAAGCGTATCGATGCTGTAGTAGCGGATCTGCGTGGTGATCTCCCAGAAGAGTGGCAACGCTTTCTGGCCGATTGCACCATTCACCGCATTCCTGTGTACCATGCCACTCAGGTGCACGAGATGATAACCGGCCGTGTGCTTCTGGATCACCTGTATGCTAATGAATTCGGATCGCTTTCACCTAATGAAGGTTATGAAGTGGTCAAACGCGGTCTGGATATCCTGGGGGCTCTGCTTTTGCTGCCATTGGTAAGTCCTATCATGGTACTTACGGCTATCGCCATCCGGTGTGATAGCCCGGGTCCGGCACTGTTCTGCCAGCCACGCATGGGCTTTCATTGCCGACCCTTCAGCGTCTATAAATTCCGGAGCATGTATACCGATCACAAGGGTCAAGGATTCACCGAAGGTGACAATGATCCGCGCATCACACGCGTAGGTCGAGTCATTCGCAAATATCGACTGGACGAGCTACCTCAGCTTGTGAACGTGCTTAAAGGCGACATGAGTTTCATCGGACCACGGCCAGAGTCCATGTCATTGGCTAGTTGGTATGAGAAGGATGTACCGTTTTTCCATTATAGGCATGTAGTGCGTCCGGGGATTTCAGGCTGGGCCCAGGTAGAGCAGGGTTACGCCGCAGAGGTTGATGGTATGATTCAGAAGCTGGAATACGATTTCTACTACATCAAGAACTTCTCCTTCTGGCTCGACATACTCATTGTACTTCGCACTATTCGTACCGTCGTGACAGGCAATGGAAGTCGCTGATTCGAGCGTAACACCAATCATGTGTGAAAATTAGTATCGCCATCCTGGCGGACACTAGCACATGGCATTGCAAAGTTTTACTTCTGATAGAGAGTCATATGTTCAATCAGCTCCTAGAATTGTACTCATTATTAACGGCTGAACAACGAAGAAAGCTGAAGCGCTTGCAGGTGCTCGTAGTGCTTATGGCCTTCGCAGAAATTGCCGGCGTCGCCTCTATTGGTCCTTTCATGGCTTTGGTAGGGGATATTTCTCGATTGCAAGGAGATGGTATTGTCGCTCAGATTTATCGCGCGAGTGGTATTGCAGAGCCCCGTGATTTTCTTTTCTGGCTTGGGGCCGGTGTGCTGGTCGTACTAACAGTAGCGGCATGTATATCGATGTTTACTGTTTGGAAACTCTCTATGTATGGGCAAGTAGTAGGTGCTGAACTCAGTAGCCGAATATTTAATTATTATATGCATCAGCCGTGGTTATTTCACGCAAATGGAAATAGTAGCCAGCTAACAAATAAAGTTTCTCAAGAGTGTCAGCGAGTTACCAATAATATTGTCAACTCACTAATGAAAATGAATGCGAAGGTAGTTTTAGTAAGTTTGATGATAGTTGGTATTTTTGTTTATAATCCTTTAGTAGCAATCACTGGGCTCTTTATATTTGTGATAGCGTATGCCTTACTATTTCGTACTGTCCGTCAAAAGTTAATACGTAATGGTGAGAATGTGTCGAAGGCACAACAATTACGTTTCAAGTTACTGAGTGAAGGTCTAGGTGGTATAAAGGATGTGCTGTTATTAGGGAGACAAGACATATTCACGGATCGCTTCGAAAAAGTTAGTATGAATTTTGCTAAATCGCAAGGAACCAATAATGCCTTAGCTATGTCTCCAAGGTATGCTATGGAACTAATAGCATTTGGTAGCGTAATATTTTTAATACTGTATCTTCTCTCTGCTCATAGTGGGGATTTAGGTGCTATCTTGCCTATACTATCTGTATATGCATTGGCTGGGTTTAAATTGTTACCGGCATTCCAGCAAATATATACTAGCTTATCTACTATACGCGGAAGTCTAGCTGCTTTTAATAACATACGTAATGACTTAAGCGAAAGTAAGGATACAGTGACAAGTGATTACACTGGTCTTAACGATAATAATGCGATAGTAAGTAATGATGCATTAAAGGTAAGGAGTAGTATAAATTTAGATAATGTTTCCTTCACGTATCCTGGAAAAAAATCTGCTGCATTAAACGCCTTATCCATGAATATTCCGGCAAACAAAACTATTGGAATTATCGGTTCATCGGGCTCTGGGAAGTCGACTGTAATTGATATTATTTTAGGTTTAATTGATCCGGATACTGGTAGCTTGTATATCGATCATACCCTTGTCAATAATAAGAATAAGCGAAGTTGGCAAAATACGATTGGTTTTGTACCTCAGTCAATTTTTTTATCCGACGGCTCTATTAGAGAAAATATTGCCTTTGGCATCCCAAATGAACAAATTGATGATGATAGAATTGATAGTGCGGTAATGATGGCACAATTGAATGATATGCTGTTAGATTTACCTGATGGGCTATTAACAAAAGTGGGTGAGAGAGGTGTCCAGTTATCTGGAGGTCAACGGCAACGAATAGGTATCGCAAGAGCTTTATACAATGATGCTGACATCCTCGTATTTGATGAAGCGACAAGTGCACTAGATGGTATTACTGAAAGATTGATAATGGATGCGATCGAAAGTTTGTCAGGCAGTAAAACAATAATAATTATTGCTCATCGACTAGCAACGGTTAAGGCATGTGACAATATTTACATGTTATCGCATGGTGCTGTAATAGCAGAAGGGAAATACCAATCTCTTTTAGAGTCCAATGAACAATTTAAAGCTATGCACAAACATTCTTAAAGTATATTTTATAGTTAACATCATAAAAGTCAAAAGGTGCGCTTAATGTATAATATTAGCGTTATAATCCCAGCATACAATGTTGAAAAATATATAGCTGATACACTTTTATCTATACTAAAACAGAGCTTGCTGCCTTATGAGATTATTGTTGTTGATGATGGTAGTACCGATTCCACATTACAAGTAATCAATGAGTTAAAAGTACATTCCCATCTTCCTTTAAAAGTTATATCTACAGATAATAGAGGCGTAGGCGAAGCTAGAAATATTGGTTTAAAGCATGCAAGTGGTAACTATGTCTACTTTTTGGATTCAGATGATTTAGTGAAACCAGAATTTATAAGCGAAATAACGCTAAAGATTAAAAATAATAATTTTCCAGATATAGTTTTCTTTGAAGCAGAGAGCTTCAATGATAATAATCTTAGTCAGTCAAGCTTTAAACCAGATTACGAGCGTGAGTTTACTGGGTATTATAGCGGAAGGTCATTTTTTTTAAATGAATATTTAAATCAAAAGAGCTTTTCTTCAAGTCCTTGTCTGTATATTTCCAAGTTAAATTTATGGAGCGATAATGCGCTGCAATATTGCGATTATTATCATGAGGATGAAGTGATTTTTCATCAATTAATTTTATCTGCAGATACTTTCCTAGTCCTGAACGATTCTTATTATTTTAGGCGTATTAGGCAGGATTCAATTATGACACAGGGTAAAAACTCAAAACATGCTTTGGGAATCGAGGCAGTTTTAGATAGTACAAGCTATGCATATAGCTATTCGAAAAATAGTGTAGAGAAAAATTTTTTGAAGAAAAGGGGTTATAGCTTTATATATAAGTATTTTAACGTTTGCAAACAGTCTAAAAAAAAGTTAAGTTTTATTAAATCATTGAAGTATACGTGGAGGTTTAAAAGTCCATATATATTCGCGAAATTAATTTACTATAGGTTGTTAAAATAATCATATTTGATTAATTTTTATGAGTTTGGCCAAAGGTTATAATGCAACTCCTGATTTTCTGTAGTCTATTACACTTGCGTCATGCTAATAACTAAACCTTACCGATCATGCCTCTACCCAAGTTTGTCCCACTTAAGGCTGATGCCTTCGAACCATTGCTCAATGTTTGGGACGGTCTTCTTCTACAATTAATCGCAAAATCATCGATATAATGATTCAGAGGTGGGCTACCGAGCTTACTGAGCGCAAGCCTGACGACTCAGGTGTCGGCATTTTGCTGGCCCGAGCGTAAGCTTTACATCGGTAGTGTGTGGCTCAGGTCTGTCGCGCACCTACTTCGGTGCTACTTATCATCAAAGCAGACCCCCTACATGGCTAGGTTCTGTACGAAAAGTTGGCTCGTAGACAGCGGCGTATGCAAGCTACGCATACCATCGCATAAAAGCTACGGGCCAACTTCTCATATCGCGTCGCAATACGACGGAACTCTTTCAACCAACTGAAAGAGCGCTCCACGATATTTCGCTGACGGTACATGGGTTTATCGAATCCCCGTGGGAGACCTGGCCGGGGTTTCCGCTTCATCTTTCGTTGAGCGATGATCGGCTTGATTCGTACACGGTCGCAGTAACGGCGTAACTCGTCACTGTCATAGCCCTTGTCTGCCACGATGTAGCGGCAACGTTTTCGTGGCCGACCAAGACTCCCCGGTAGATGAACCTTTTCCAGAGTGGGCATGAAGTGCCGTGTATCCGACTCTTGCCCCGCCGACAGTGTGAAGGCAATCACAGATCAAATGGATTTTGGTCGTGATGCCGCCACGACTCCGGCCCAACGCATGGTCTAAGGGTTCCTCAGATCCCCCTTTTTGCCTCCACCAGCGGAGGCCCGTGTTGTACGAACGGCGGTTGAGTCGATCATCCAGGTCTCGAGATCCATCAGGCCATCTTCACGAAGCCGAAGTTGAAGCCGCGCCAAGACCGCCTCAAAGGTACCGTCATCACGCCATTGTCGGAACCTGGCGTAGACAGTACTCCAAGGGCCATAACGTTCGGGAAGGTCGCGCCACTTGGCGCCAGAACATAGGGCCCAAAAGATGCCGTTCAGCATCTGTCTGTCGTTTTTCCTGGGCCTGCCCATAGATTGAGGCGCTGAGACAATGTCTTCGATCAACTGACATTGGCTATCCGAGATTTCGTAGCGTCCTGCCATACCGCACCTATGCTGGATATGCATGGGCCACATTAGCCAAAATGACTTTTCGTACAAAACCTAGTAAGTGTTATGGTATTTATCGTCTATTGAAATGATTTGGTGAGAAAATTGGATAAAAATTTAGTTAGTGTAATAATCCCAACTTATAATAGGGAGTCATTAGTAATTGACTCCTTAAATAGTATTTTAGAGCAGTCTTATAGACCTATTGAAATTGTCTTGGTGGATGATGGATCTACAGATAATACTGTGAGTGTTGTCCGTAAATGGAGAAATCGGATAGGTGACCATACAGATTTTACTGTTAATATAGTGCAGCAGTCTAATTTAGGCGCTCCTAGTGCTCGTAACTTAGGAATAAAAAAATCCAAAGGCAGGTATATACAGTTTTTTGATTCAGATGATTTGCTCGATGCAAAAAAAATTGATATTCAGGTTTCTTACTTGAAAAATAACCTTAATATTGATTATGTATATGCTCGTGCACAAATTTTTGAAAATGTCATTGGGGATACTGATAAGTTTATTGGCTCGGAAAGATCAGGCACAATAGCTGGGCACATGGGTGCACATGCATTAAAGACAGATTTAGGAATTTATAGGCGTAGAATAATTGAAAAAATGGGTTTTTGGAATGAAAATATGAAAGTCTGGCAAGAGGGAGAATATAACCTACGTTTATTCACAAATAAAGCCAATATACACTATATGCCAGAAGTTTTAGCTTACTATCGTATCCATAACAATGGACGTATATCCTCTAATATTTCGGAATATAAATTTATAGATAGCTTAAAGTCCACGGAAGAGACTGCTGTGAGGGGCTTAGAACGTCATGAACTGAGAGATTTTTATGATGCCTTAACGTCTCGATACTATAGTATATTTAAGCATTCGGTTGAAAGTCAATCGCCGCATGTTGCGTTTAAAGCCGCACGTAAATCCTTTATTCCAGCCATTCGTGCCCATAATCTTGGAAAAATCTTTAAAAGTACAGTATTAATTCTATTATGTGCGACATTACCTGTGAGTATTAATCGATTATTACTAAGAAAGTTCAGGTAATAATATACTCTCCTTTTACGACCCCACATTTAAATTTAGAACTTTTTGGATTCTATGAAAATCATACACATTTTAGAGTGCTGGGGGAATGCAGGTACTGAGCGATATGTTACAAACTTAGTAAATGCATCTAATAAAAGTATAAACCACCTAGAATTTGCTATTTTAGGTGAGATATCACATCGCTCAAGTTGTACTTTTCTACCTGGTCGTATTAAGAATTTTTGTAACAATAAATCACCTGTAATTGCTCTAATATTTTATATACTCAAAACAAAAACTAAAGATACGATATGCCACTTACACTTATACTCGTCAATTTTTCCCGTATCTTTGTTGCTTAAAATAATAGGTGTAAAATTTGTTATTACATATCACGTACCACTTTCTCAGTGGAACGTAAAGCATAGAATACTTTGGATAGCGTCGGGCTATTTGGCTGATAAGAGAATTGCTGTATCGAGTTTTATTCGTGAAGAATTTAAGAAGTTTTTTACTACCAGAGTCATTTTTCCTCCAGTATGGAGTAAGGCTGATATACCAAAAGATCAAGAATTAAAACCATCAATAAGCTCAGAAATACAGACACTTAAAATTATATGTGTAGGTAGACTGGAAAATAAACAAAAAGACTGGCTAACACTCATCGATGCAATTTCTCAACTGACCCTAGCGAGTCAAAATATAGTCAGTGTTTTAATAATCGGCGACGGTCCGGATAAAGAAATAATACAAGATTACATAGCAAAACATAATCTTGGCAAAGTTATAGAGCTAAAAGGACATCTTGAGAAAGACCAAGTGTTTGCGTATCTTGAAGAATCTTCGATATCGGTGCTTCCTTCTAAATTTGAAGGCTTTGGAATGTCGGCAGTAGAAAGTATGTCACGGGAAAGCCTTACGATAACAAGCGACTTTCCTGCTTCGTTTGACTTTATACAACATGGGGTTACTGGATATCACTTTAAAGTTGGTGATTCTAAGGGCTTAGCTGTTATTCTTGAGCTAGTTATAAATGATGATAAACTGAGAAATAAGGTCGCTTTACAAGGAAAAAAATTTGCGCGTCAGGAATTCAGCGATAGCCTATGTGCTTTAGAGTATTATAAGCTGTATAATTCTCTTTAACCTTTAAAGGATAGTTGAGGATGAGATTTTGTTTTGTAGATCGAGATAGCGCACATTCAATATGGTCTTTGATAGATAAAATTGCACAGTCTCTGATTGAAAATGATCATAAAGTTATTTATTGTATCCTAAGGGAGGAAGGAAGTACACATACTCGCTCATATCCTGATGGTGTTGAAATTAAATATATTGAAGTACCACGTAAGAAAAATATTTTATTTTTACTAATAGCTATCATCCGATTTACGAGAATATTCAAAAAAATAGTCAGTTGCATTGATGTGCTACATACAAACTTTGCTTATCCTGGAGTTTTTGCGAAGTATATTGCATCTAAGCATAACGTTAAGGTTATTACTACCCACCATGAAATTTACTCTTCTATGAATTTTTATTGGAGAATAATGGTTAGGTTGACACAAAAAATGACCGATGCCGGTGTGTACATATCTGACCAAGTTTGTGAATCATTTAAACCTTTACATAATTTGCCCAGAAGAGAAATAACTATAAAGAATGGTGTAGATATAAGCTACTTATCCACTTTTTGGCCTGACTCATCGGTATCGAATGATAAATACCGAGTTGTATGTCCTGGGCGGCTTGTGCCTGAAAAAGGGCAGCAATACCTTCTTGATGCTTGGCCGGCTGTATTGCTGAAGTATCCAACAGCTCAACTGTATATTATTGGTTCTGGTACTAATAAAGCCTATTTGCAAGATAGGGCAAAGGCACTTGGAATAATAGCTAATACTCATTTTACGGGTTGGTTACCAAAAGAAGATACACTCAAGTTGATGTCGACAGCCGATACCTGCGTCATACCTAGTGATGGAACTCAAGAAGGTTTTGGTTTGGTTGTAGCTGAGGTTATGGCAATGAAAGTACCATTAGTTTGTTCTGATATTCCAGTATTTAGAGAAATAGCACAAGATACTGCAATATTTTTTACTAAATGTAATAGTATTGCATTAAGCAAGGAGCTAATCAACACGATAAATATTGAAAACAACGTAAAAAATAGAACTGATGCTGCCTTTACACGTGTTAATACATGTTTTGATGAGAAAATTATGGTAAATAACTATTTAGAGTTATATAATAATTTATTAGACAAAAATGAGGGGCGCCGTGAGCTCATCTAATCAAATACCTATATTCGTAATTAGTCTTAGCGATGCCAGCGAAAGGCGAAATTCTATAAGAAATAAACTTGATAAATTAAAACTTGATTACCAAATTATTGATGCCGTGGATGGACGTAAACACGATTTTAGAGAAAGTCATAAAGACGTCATCGATGAAGAATGGTATAAAAAAAGAAAAGGGGATCCTTTAAAAGCTTCAGAGATAGCCTGTTCACTTTCTCATATTAACATTTATCTTCAGATGTCTAAGAATGACATTAAAGAAGCCATTGTTTTAGAAGATGACGCTATTCCTGTGGATGATTTTAGTAAGTTTGCAAAAAAAGAAATGCCTGAGTCTGCTTACTGTAATATTACAATACTTCACATATATAATCAGCAATATGCCATTCGAAAAAGGATAGTATTGGATAATATATATAGCTTGTATACGCCTTACCAAAGATTTCTAGGAGCTTGTGGTTATTATATAAAGTTATCAGCTGCTGAGCATTTGTACAATAAAGCATTACCAGTCTGGTCAACATCTGACTGGCCTATAGCTATAGAAAAAGTTTTTGATGCCAAAGGTATTGAGCCTCCTCTAGTAAACCAATCCAATGATTTCGATAGTCAGATACAAACATATAAGTCACGCTCAATACCTATGCATGTATTATTAGGTAGACTCTTTTTAATTCCCACAATTATTTATCCAAGTTATTTTGGATCTAGGTGGAAATCACTATACGCTTGGCAAGCAGTTGTTAGAAGAATTAAAGTTAAATTTTTTGCACGAAAGCCATCGAGCAATTAATAATGGAGTTTCTCATGTGTTGTCCTAAAGTGAGTGTAATTATTACGGTTTACAATGAGAAAGAATTAATTTCTCGTGCAATTCAATCTATCCTAAATCAGACTTTAGGAAATATAGAGATTCTTGTTGTCGATGATGGATCTGATGATGGGACGGCTGACGTACTAAAATCCATCGCTAGTGTTAATAGCAATGTTCGCTTTATTCTGGCTGATAGAATAGGGCGTGCTCATGCCCTTAAATTGGCTTGCGAAGAAGCTAAGGGTGAATATATTGCAAACTTAGACGCTGATGATGTTGCATATCCGGAAAGATTAAAACTTCAAACAAATTTTTTAGATAATAATCTAGACCATGCATGGGTTGGTTGTGGAGAAGAAAGACGAGATAGCCAAAGAGATGAACATATTAATCGTGTTTATCCACTGACAGATTTTGAAATACGTAAACAGTGCGCCAAGTGTATTCCCTATACTCATAGTGGTATTACCTTCAGGAAATCTCTAATTGATGAAGGAATAAATTACGATCCTACTCAGCCTTATTTAATTGACTTTGAATTTTTTCTACGTGTTGCTAAAAAATACAAGGTCGCGAACCTTCCAGAAATATTGGCCTGTCGTTATGTGAGAAATGAAAGTTTTTTTCAAAGTCGGTTCAAAACTCAAAAGCAGAATCGTAGATTGGCAAGGTTCGGCCTACAGTCAGTATTTTGGTTTAGACTTTCTCCGCATTATATTGTATACCCGATTGCACGCTTGATATATCCGTTACTACCTAACCTGATCAAGAAAAAAGTACGTGCAGGTCAAGGGCTTAGTGAGGGTAAAGGAACAACTTAATGTTTTTTTATATATCGATAATATTTGCATTATGTGTTCTTTTCATACTGTTTAAGTGGATAGCCAAAGCTCCTGAAAGAGGTATTTATACCGCCTTTTTTGCATCTGGAATATTAAATACGATATCACTAGGACCTTTGAGGGAAAAGGTGGGGCTTACTGAAGTCGTGGTGGTAATAACGTGGTTTGCAATGCTCTTCAACCGTAAATGGATGAGTCTTAGAATAAGGTTTTCAGGTTACCAAGTATTGGCCCTTATATTTTTAGCTGGTTTTATATTGATTGAATGGATTTCATTCTCTATCAATAATGTAAGCTACTATGGCCATCTTACAGGTAGCTTGGTCGAATCTTTGAATATAACATATGGTGCGTTGATGATGGCTACTGTATTGTTACTGATTCAAACCGAAGATCAATGGAAAAAATGTATCATAGGTTGGTTATGTGGTTCTGCTGTCGTAGTTACCGTTGGCTTATGGGCAATGACTGGAACCGCACCATCATGGACTATAGATGAGTTCACAGGACGTATATCATCTACTTTTAAATTTGAAAATCAAATGGCGTCTTATCTAATACCATTGATGGTTATTGTACTAGCTTGGTGTGTGACTCGTACTATATCTACTAATTTACGTAATGTTATATTGCTATTGATAGCTGGTATGGCAACAGTATTGATTGGTACAGGTAGCCGTACTGCCTTTTTACTTATTATATTAGTAGCTCTCTGTATGGCTGCTTTATACATGTTTCAATTTAATAATAATGCACTTAGACGTGGCTATCTAGGGGGGGCAATTATTACTTTTATCGCCGGATTGGTCCTCTATGTTGTTGCTGTAATGAGCATGTTTGATGGTGTATATCAACTAGGCAAGACACCTTCTTGGCAAAGACCTGTCGTCATGATGTATCAGAATATGACCGAGGGGAAAGGGCTTGATGAAACTCGAGAAGAACAAGCCAGTGTTGTTCTTGATAACGCCGATACAGCCATTTTCATCGGAAATGGTCCAAAGCTATACGGTTCCAAATTTCATATCTCGGAGATACACAATACATACGCTGGTATATTTATAGAGACAGGTATTGTAGGCCTAGCCTTATTATGTTTTTTCTTGTCAATTCCTCTCCTTACATCTACTAAGGCTCTTGCTAGTCCTGAAATGAAACTATTATTCATTGCAGCGGCAATGGGGTTTGTATTGCTGCTTGCTTATAACCTTACTATGTATGGATTAAGGCAAAGAACGATTTGGTTGATGGCTGGTTTGTTATTGAGTGCTAGTTCTGTATCCCGGCATTGGAAAGCAAAATTCATATGAAAATAATATTTGTTGAGAGTTATCCACAAGTCATTTTTGGGCAACAAAAAACCTTGTTGAGCTTGCTAGGGACCTCTCGGGATGCCAAGCATCATTCCATTTTGGCTACTACGAGTCATGGACCTTTTGTTGACACAGCTAAAGCCGAAGGGTTTGATTCTACCATCTTACCATACCCAGAGTCTTTATCTACTTATGGAGGCGCTATATACCGCTATGGCTGGCGTAGAAAGATTGGCATGCTTTTCCAGCTTGGAAACTATATCCTGGAACTTCGGAAATGGTTGAAGGTTATATCTCCGAATATCCTTTTCTGTAATGATATGCGTGGTTTGCTCACAATGGGCGTTGCTGCAAAATCTCTTGGTATACCAGTTGTCATCTGGGATAAACTGGATAAGCCACATGGCATCCTCGACTGGTTTCAACTCCCTCTGGTCAAGTTGAATATCGTGATTTCTGATGCAGTAGAGGTAAAGTACCCCAATTGGCAAAAACGTCTATATAGAAAGCGGATCATCAAGAACTATAATGGAGCATTGCTAAGTAGGTTTGATGATATTTCGTCGGCTAGAGCTAGTCTTGGACTTTTTCCTGAGCATATTGCTTTCGCGATGGTGGGTTCCATCAATGAACGCAAAGCACAGGATCGTATATTGCGCTTGATGCCTGAACTAGCTGAACGCTGCCCCAATGCAAGAGTTCTTATCGTTGGTGAGGCTGAAGATGGCGCTCTGGAGTACTTTGAAAGTCTACCTAACGTTGACCACCCTCATGTCATCCACACTGGTTTCAGGGACGATATACCCCAGATCATGGCGAGCATTGACAGTCTCTTGATTCTTTCCAGGCAGGAAGGAATGGGCCAAGTCACTGTTGAAGCCATGGCCGCGAGTAGACCTGTCATTGGTACGCGTGCAGGTGGTATCCCTGAAGTCGTAGTTGACGGTGAGACAGGCTTGCTGGTGGAAGGGGATGATGATGAAGCGCTGCTCAATGCTATTGCTCAACTATGTGATGATCCAGATAAAAGGCAACGCATGGGCAGTGCAGGACGTGCTCGTGTAGAGGCCAATTTTGATCGTCCCAAGCAACACCGCAAGGTGATCAAGTTGATGGAACAGTTGGTTGAGGGGGCACGATGACTGCGCCAATACTTCATATTACTCACTTGCAACTATTACCCCTCTTGAGTGGTGTTCAGCGTGTATCACTTGATGAGCTTGAAAGGTTGGATAGTCAAACGAGGAAAGTCCTGGTCTGTCAGAGTCGAGGTCCTCTGACCGAAGGCGCTGAAGCCAGCGGTGCTGCCGTTATCGTGGCTCCGGATCTTGTGCGGGAAATCAATCCGATACGGGATATGAAAGCCCTCTGGTATCTCTGGAAGTGCTTTCGACGTGAAAAATTTGATGTTGTTCATACGCACTCCAGCAAGACCGGTGTGATAGGCCGATTGGCAGCAAGGTGGGCAGGTGTGCCATGTATCGTTCATACTGTGCATGGATTCGCCTTCCCCGCAGCGACAAGCACGCTGCAACGTAAAATCTTTCATGCGATGGAATGGATAGGCGCCCGCTGCTCTCATCGGGTTGTCTGTCTGCATGAGGATGATGCCAGAATTTGCCGAGATGAGTTGGGGTTGTCTGATGAGCGCATCGAGATCATGGCGAATGGAATAGACCTTCAAAAATTCCACCCGTTATCTCCTGAGGCTAATCGTGATGCCTTGAGAGAGGGGGCAGGCCTTCCAGCTGATCGTAAACTGGTCATGATGGTAGGGCGATTATGGGAGCAGAAGAACCCGGCGTGCCTCGTTGAAGCTTACTGCCAACTCTGGGAGTCAGGTGACCCAGGAGCAGACCTGGTACTGGTGGGGGACGGTGCCTTGAAGGAGTCCCTGGAAGCTAGGGTCAAGCTTGCAGGCCTTGAGTCACATGTCCATTTTCTGGGGTGGCGGACTGATACGCCGGAACTGCTTCGTCTCTGCGATGTCTTTGTCTTGCCTTCTCGGTGGGAAGGAATGCCCTTGGCGATCCTTGAAGCGATGGGTTGCGGGCTGCCAGTCATCGTCTCGGACATCCCCGGGAATCGACATCTTGTCCGCGATGCGGAGAATGGGCTGCTGTTCCCCGTGGAAAACGCTGGGTCTCTGGCCAGTGCGTTGGTAGAGCTGCTCGAGAATGCTAGCTTACGTATCCGCTTGGGCGCCGCCGGCAGAGCCAAGGTAGAGGCTGAGCATGATATTCAACAGAGAGTACGAAACATGGAAGCGCTGTATCGTGACGTGTTAAGCGCTGGTGACTAGCCAAGATGTCTGATATCCGGCCTTGCTACCATGGCCGTTCATTTTCACTATGTTGGCTTTCTTCGCCACTTCATCATATTCACAGGATTCAGCAATGAAAATCGCCATCGCAGGTACCGGCTATGTCGGCCTCTCCAACGCCATGCTGCTCGCACAGCATCATGAAGTGATCGCACTGGATATCGTGCCGGGGAAGGTGGAAGGGCTGAACCGTGGTGTCGCACCGATTGAAGACACCGAGATTGACGAGTTTCTGGCCCGCGGGGACCTGAATTTCCGCGCTACCCTCGACAAGAAAGAGGCTTATCTCGATGCCGATTTCGTGATCATCGCGACGCCGACGGATTACGATACCACCACCAACTACTTCAATACTTCCAGTGTTGAAGCGGTGATTCAGGATGTGCGCGACATCAATCCTGACGCGGTGATGGTGATCAAGTCGACTGTGCCGGTGGGCTATACGGTAGAGGCGCGTGAGCGTTTCAATACCGAGAACCTGATCTTCTCGCCGGAGTTTCTGCGCGAAGGCAAGGCGCTGTACGACAACCTGCATCCGTCTCGTATCATCGTCGGTGAGCGCTCAGAGCGTGCCGAGGTGTTCGCTGGACTGCTCAAGGAAGGCGCGATCAAGCAGGGTGTTGATGTGCTCTTCACTGACAGCACCGAGGCGGAAGCCATCAAGCTGTTCGCCAATACCTACCTGGCGATGCGCGTTGCCTACTTCAATGAGCTGGATACCTACGCCGAGTCGCATGGCCTGGATGCCAGGCAGATCATCGAGGGTGTGGGACTGGACCCGCGCATCGGGCAGCACTACCACAACCCGTCATTCGGGTATGGGGGCTACTGTCTGCCGAAGGATACCAAGCAGTTGTTGGCCAATTATCAGGAAGTGCCCAACAACATGATCCAGGCCATCGTCGATGCCAACACCACGCGCAAGGACTTCATCGCGGACTCCGTGCTCAAGCGCAATCCACAGGTGGTGGGGGTGTATCGCCTGGTGATGAAGTCTGGCTCTGACAACTTCCGCGCCAGTGCCATGCAGGGTGTGATGAAGCGCATCAAGGCTAAGGGTATTGAAGTTATCGTTTACGAGCCGGTGCTGGAAGAAGACACCTTCTTCGGTTCACGCGTCACGCGGGATCTCGAGGCGTTCAAGCAGGAGACGGATGTCATTCTGAGCAATCGCATGGCGGAAGAGCTCGCTGATGTGGTCGACAAGGTCTACACCCGTGATCTGTTCGGCAACGATTGATCCAGAGTTCTGATTCTTGATCAAAACTCAAACGCCGCATCCTCGTGATGCGGCGTTTTCGTATGGGTTCACAGGATACGGGGTAGAGGGAGCAGGTGATGACTTTCATGCTGCCCGCCTGATGCCAAGGAGGAGGGCAGTTGTGTCAGGCTATCCCGCTCATCAAGCTCACGATAACTTTCTGCCGAATTCGGCTGAGTTGCCCGTATCACCGTTCACATCGTCATCATTGGATCAGGAAGGCAAGGTATGCCGTCATTCGCTTCTGCTGCGCGCTCGGATTCATCCGGTGTTGCTCCGTATTTTCCCCCTATGATCTCGCGCGCCGTTTCCTGCAGTGTCTTCCTGTTCGGCTTGCTCAGCCTGGTGATGCCTTCTGGCTATAGCCTGGGACCGGCTTTGCTGGTGTTGAGCAGTGGCTATTGTCTGCTGCGAGAGCCGCGTGCGCTGTTGAGGGCTGCCTATAAGGAAGACCTGGCGGTGATTGGCGTGGTGGCAGGCCTCGCAGCCTTGTTACTGGTGAGCATCCTGCTGCAGGGGGATGCATGGCAGACAACAGGCGTGCCGATTCGTCTGTTGTTGGCTGTGCCGGTGCTGTTGCTGGTGTTGTCATGCCCACCCTCGCTCGGGGCCATGTGGGGCGGGTTGATCCTCGGCAGTGTGCTGACCGGCAGTTGGGCGATGTGGCAGAAGCTGGTGTGGGGTGTGCATCGTGCGGGTGGCTTCACCAATACCATCAACTTCGGCGATATCTGCATGTTGATGGGGCTGATGTGTCTGGCAGGCTTGGGCTGGGCGATGAGGCAGGCGGGGGCTCGGCGGCGCTATTGGTTACTGGCGCTGCTGATTGGCGGTGCGTTCGGCATCATCGGCTCCTTGATGTCGGGGACGCGCGGCGGTTGGATCGGCTTCCCGTTTGCCGCCTGGGTGTTGTATCGCAGTTATGGTGAGGTGATCTCGCGGCGTGTGCTGCGGCTGGGCGTCTTCATGTGTGCCGGGGTGATCGCCTTGATGGTGATGACGCCGGCGACCGGTATCCAGCAACGTGTCGAAGCCGGTGTCTCGGATGTCACGAAGTATGTGGAGGACCGCGATGCCGGCACCTCGGCGGGGGCGCGTCTCGAGATGTGGCGAGGCGCCTTGTTGATGATTGCCGAGCAGCCGTGGCTGGGCAGGGGCGAGACAGGCTACGCCGAGGCGCGTGATGCGATGATCGAACAAGGCGAGCTGAGCCGCCATGTGCAGGAGTATTCGCACCCCCATAACGAATTTCTCGATGCATGGGTCAAGCGCGGGATATTGGGGCTGCTTGCGTTGCTGGCCCTCTATCTGGTGCCGCTGCGCCTCTTCTATCGTCGCCTGGACAGTGACGACCTAACATTGCGCTCACTGGCTGTCGCCGGGGTACTGCTGCCGCTGACCTTCCTAGATTTCGGCATGACCTGGGTGATGTTCTCCCAGGCCAGCGGCGTGATGGTCTACGCCTACTGGCTGGCGATCGTCTGGGGCACGCTGTGCGCCCATGAACGTCGCCTTGAGATAGTGCCGCCTGCCGCTTTCGATACAGCCCAAGGCAATCATGACTGATCGGGATGTCTGCATGGAATATCAGACCTGAAGAGGCGACAGCGTTCAGCGCATGGCGCTCTCGAGATTCAGTCCTTGGCGCTCTGGTGATTAGACACTCTGGCGATCCGACACTCTGCAGAGGCTTTGACCTGAGCACGCTCGGGGTCTACAGTACGCGCAAATTTGAGCAGTCGCTCACGAATATTGACGAGCGGTGAGGCGTGCTGCCTCGCCGCTCAGGAGAATGAATATGCAAGACAAGCTCAAGATCGACATCGTCTCTGATGTGGTGTGCCCGTGGTGCATCATTGGCTACAAGCGCCTCGAGAACGCCATTCAGTCACTGGGCCTGGAAGACAAGGTCGAGATCGAATGGCAGCCCTTCGAGCTGAACCCGGACATGCCGGCACACGGCGAGAATCTGCGCGCCCATATCGAGCGCAAGTACGACACCACGCCCAAGGCCAGTGCCGAGGCACGTCGCAATCTGACCGCTCTGGCGGCCGAGGAAGGCCTGGTCTTCAATTTCTTCGACGACATGCGCATGGTGAATACCCTCGAGCTCCACGTCCTGCTCGAGTACGCCGCCGAACAGGGCATGCAGCATGATCTGATGATGCAGTTCTACGCTGACTACTTCACCTTGCAGAAGGACATGTCGGACCGCGCCGTGATGGCGGACTCGCTGGCCGCGGTCGGGCTGGATGCCACGGAAGGGCTCGCGCAACTCGATGATGCCGAGGCACGTGAGCTGGTGGTGCAACATGAGAACCACTGGAAGCAGATGGGGATTTCCAGTGTGCCGACCTTCGTCTTCAACCGCCGCAGTGCACTGAGCGGTGCCCAGCCCAAGGAAGTGTTCGAGCAGGTGCTGAGCGAGCTGATGGCAGAGCAGTCTTGAGTCACTGATACCTGGCACCGCCACTGATTCCTGTCGTGACAACAACGCGGCCCCGCTGAAAAGCAGGGCCGCGTTTTTCGTTGTGGGGCGTCAGCAGCGAAGGCTGCGAAATCCCGATCAGCCTTGGCTCACGATTCTGACTTCCTGCGCTGACTTGTCACTCTGGCTCACAAGTCTGGTCAAAGACCCGCCTTGATATTGCTCAGCTGCTGCATGAGCGTGTCGAGAACGGCGTCGACTTGCGCTTCGGTGTGCTCGCAGGAGAGGAAGAAGCGCAGCCGCGCGCTCTTCTCCGGCACGGCGGGGTGCAGGATGGGCTGGACATTGAAGCCCGCCTCGAACAGCTGGTTGGAGAGGCGGGCGGCGACGATGGAGCTACCCAGAATCACCGGTACGACGGCAACGCCCAGGCTGTCGCCGACATCGAGCCCCAGTGCGCGGGCGCGCTTGAGGAAGTAGCCGGAGACATCGTGCAGGCGGGCGATGCGCTGCCTGGCATCGTCGCCCTGGAGCAGTTCGAGAATCTTCAGCGATGGGGCGGCGACCTGTGCCGGCATGCCCACCGAGTAGAGGAAGCCCGGCGCGAAGTAGCGCAGCATGCTGACCAGTTCCTTGCAGCCGGCGATATAGCCGCCGCAGCCGGATAGCGTCTTGCTCATCGTGCCCATCCAGATATCGACGTCACGCGGCTCAATGTCGTAATGCTCTCTCAGGCCGAGACCGCGCTCGCCGAGCACACCGAAGGAGTGGGCTTCGTCGACCATCAGCCAGCAGCGGTACTTCTGCTTGAGGGCGATCAGGCGCGGCAGGTCCGGCACGTCGCCGTCCATGCTGTAGAGGCCTTCGGTGACGATCAACACGCGCTCGAACTTGCCCCGCTGGGCACGCAACAGCGCTTCCAGCGCGTCCGTATCATTGTGCGCGAAGGGCATGCGGCGGGCGCCGGACAGCTGGGCGCCGACCAGCGAGCTGTTGTGGATCCACTCGTCATGCAGGATCAGGTCCTTCGGCCCGAGCAGATAGCCCAGCGTGGAGACATTGGTGGCGTGGCCACTGACGAAGACCACCGCATCCTCGACGTCGTAGGTGCGCGCGACGGCGGCTTCCAGCTGCTGGTGGATCGGTCGCTCGCCGGAGACCGCGCGAGAGGCCGACACCGAGGTGCCATAGTGCGCGGCAGCGTCAGCCGCGGCCTTGACCACGTCTGGATGGCGCGAGTAGTCGAGGTAGTTGTAGCTGGCGAAGTTGACCAGCTCACGCCCCTCGATACGCGTCGTGGCACCGGCACAGCCGTCATGCACGCGGAAGAAGGGTTCCGGCACGCCAAAGGCGGCACCGGCCTGCTGCATCATGCTGAGTTGCTGATAGCCGGGTTGGCGATCGAAGCGCACGAAGTCGTCGCTGATCTCCAGTGTCGGTGTCCTGGGGGCAAACACATCATTGTCAGCCTCGCCCGCCATGGCGGCGGTAGCTTGGGTGCGACGGGCACGCGCTTTGTCCAACAACTGTTGTTTCATGTCGCGGGGGTTGGGGCCGGAGGAGTGACGAGATGCCAAAGAGGAAGTCCTTGAAGTAGAAGCAGTCTTTTCCCCGATGATGAGTGTGCACGCGCAAGAGGGCAAGTCTTTGCAGATGTGGGGACGAATCTCTCAGGCTTTCAGGAGGCGTCTTGCAGGCAAGCGTGCGAGGTCGTGAATGCACTGAGATCATGCTGGTCGAAGAGGGGACGGCACGGGGCGATGCGCGCACAATAATGTCCCTTATCGCGGGTAGCGTGCCACTTCAAGCGGTTAGGGGCCGCATAAAAGTGGCCGGCCAGCTGAGGTCGTGTCAGTTGGCCGGCACTCCTTAACCCGTGGGCCCGAGAAAATCGCTGGGCAAGGGCGTGCGCGGTAAATGATCCTTGGCCTTGAGCCTGATATGCATATCGAGATCGTCGCATTCAATCCCCGGGTGTCGGCGAATGTGCTCATCAATCAGCTGAATGATGAATTCCGCATAACGCGCAGAGGCGAGCTCCACCGTCGAGACCGTCCGCCCCATGTGCTGGGCAATCACGAGATAGGTAGCGCCTTGTGTCTTGGCAAGCAGCAGCGTGAAGCCCTCCGCGCTTGTCATGATCGCCAAGGGGGCGTGATCCTTGAGGTCATGATGTGCATTGACAGACAGGATGGTCATTTCGTCCATGAGGGGGATCTCGTCTCGTAAAGGCGGGGGAAAGCAGCTGGAGTGGTTCACCGGACGCTCCGTGTTGTCCGGTGAACCAATGGCGCATGATATCGCAGTCTAGTCAGCAGCTCATTCTGCGGCTATGTGATTTTCTGCTTTTCTGGCAATAGGTTAGCGCAACTCAAGGCGAGTGAAGGGCCTCAGCAGGTAGGAGAGCACGCTGCGCTCGCCGGTCTCGATGTCGACCGTGGCGACCATGCCCGGCTTGATCGGCAGCGTCTCGCCGTTGTGATCAAGCGCCGCGGTGTCGCTGCTGACCAGCACGCGATAGTAGCTTTCCTCACCGCGTGGCGTTTCTTCCTCCAGGGTGTCCGAGCTGATGCGCTCCACCTTGCCCTCCAGCGTGCCGTAGACCGCATAGTCGTAGGCGCTGATGCGGATCGTCGCCGGCATGTCCGGGGCGATGAAGGCGACATCCTGCGGGCGAATGCGCGTCTCGAACACCAGGGTGTCCTCCAGCGGGGTGATCTGCATGATCTCCTCGCCGGGCGGAATCACCCCACCGCGCGTGGTGATGGCGATGTTGTTGACCACCCCGCGCACCGGCGAGAGCAGCCGGGTACGGTCCAGCTGATCACGCCGCTGCACGCTGGTTTCCTCAAGGGCGGCCAGCTCGGACTTCTTGTCGGCAAGCTCGGCGTAGGCATCCTGCAGATAGGTGTTGCGGATCTCGGCCTGACGACCGTTGAGCTCGGCGATCTCGCGATCCAGCCTGAGCATCTCCATCTCGCCCACGGCGCGCCGCTTGACCAGCGGACGGATCACCGCGAGCTGACGCTGAGCGGCACTGATTTCCTTGCTGACCGCATTCAGGGCGCTGTCACGCTTCTTGCGCCGAGCTGTGAACAGTTCACGCTCGGTGGCGGTCAGTGCCTCGTTGTCACGCACTTCCTCGGGGAACTCGATGCTCGACTTGTCCAGCACCTCGGCCTCCAGACGGGCGATGGTGGCGCGCAGCGCCTGCGCCTGACTCAGTGACTCCATGTAAGCGGAGCGGAAGCGGGTCTCGTCGATGGCAGCCAGCAGCTGACCGGCCTCGACGATCTCGCCCTCGCTGACCATCATCTCGTCGAGGATACCGCCCTCGAGACTCTGGATGGTCTGCTGGCGCGAGGAGGGGATGACCTTGGCTTCGCCACGCGCCACCTCATTGACCTCGGCCCAGCTGGCCCAGGCGATGAACAGTGCGATGACCAGGAAGCTGGCCCACAGCAGCGGACGCGACCAGTGGCTTTCCAGCTTCTGGTCCGGCGCGCCCAGCTCGCGTTTGATGAGTTCGGGATCGAAACGCTGGCTCATGAGGCCTCCTGGCGCTGACGGGATGCGGAGGTGGCCGGTGTCTTGCCGGCCGATTGTCTGGCCATGATCTGATCCAGCGGGCCGTCCATGACGCGCTTGCCGTGGCGCAGCACCAGGGCGCGTTCGACCCAGCCGAGCAGTGACTTGCGGTGTGTGGCCAGCACGAGGGTGCGGCCGGCAAGCCAGGGGCCGAAGGTCTTGATGACGTGTTGCTCGGTGGCCTGATCCAGCGAGGCGGTGGGCTCATCCAGCAGCACGACGGCGGGGTCCTGCAGGACCAGGCGGGCAAGGCCGAGGCTCTGACGCTGGCCACCGGACAGGCTGTGGCGATCATGCAGCATCATGTCCAGCCCCAGCGGGTGGCGGCGTACGAAGTCGCCCAGTCCGGTCATCTCGATGACCTCCAGCAGGCGCATGTCGCTGACATCCCGCCCGTCGATGCACAGGTTGTCGCGCAGCGTGCCGCTGAACAGACTGATGTCCTGCGGCAGATAGCCGATGGCGCGCTGGCGGTCGGCAGGGTCGATCTGACTCAGGGCGAGGTTGTCGAGGGTCAGCTCGCCACTGGTGGGCGTGAAGTAGCCGGCCAGTAGACGCAGCAGGGTGCTCTTGCCGGCGCCGTTGCCTCCCAGCAGGGCGAGGTGCTCACCGGGTGCGATGCTCAGGCGGTCCAGTGCCAAGGCTTCCGGGGCCTCCTCGTCGTAGCGCCAGTGCAGATTCTCGGCCTGGTAGTGCCCGCGTGCCTGGGCGAGGCGCGCGAAGCGACGATCGCTGGGACGCTCGATGTCAGTCTCCATCAGTGCATCCAACCCTTCCTTGGCGACCTTGACGTGCTGCCAGCGACTCAGCAACGCACTGATCTGCAGGGTCGGGCCGATGGCGCGCGACGAGAGAATCGAACAGGCGATCAGGGCACCGACACTCAACTCGCCGGCCATGATCAGGTAGACCCCGGCGATGATGACGCCGACATAGGCCAGCTGCTGCATGCCGGTGCCCCAGCTGGTCAGCCAGGCGACGGCGTGGCGGAAGGTGACGCCGCGGTGTGTCTGCTCGGAGGTCAGGCGCTGCCACTGACGGCTGGCATGGCCCTCGGCGCGACAGGCCTTGAGGTTCTCGAGGTTGTCGAGGGTCTCGAGCAGCACGCCATTCTTGACCGCCGATTCGCGCATGCCTTCACGCGACAGGCGTGACAGCCACGGTTGCGCCAGCAGCACGGGAATCAGCATCAACACGATCGCCGCCACCGGCACCCAGACCACCGGGCCACCCAGCAGGGCGATCAGGCCCAGGAACAGCAGCGCGAAGGGTAGATCCCCACAGGCGCCGAGGGTCGAGGCGGTGAAGAACTCGCGAATGGCATCGAAGTCACGAATCTGGCTGGCCATCGCCCCGGTCGAGCGCGGCTTGGCGGCCAGGCGCATCTGCACGGCGTGGCGGAAGATGTGATCGTTGAGTTCGAGGTCGATCTTCTTGCCCGAGTTCTCGATCAGCTGCGCCCGTAATGCGCGTAACAGCGCTTCCAGCCCGATGGCGAGCATCACGCCGATGCCCAGCGCCCACAGCGTATCGACGGCGCCGGTCGGCACCACGCGGTCATAGACCTGCATCGCGAACAGGGCCGTGGCCACGGCCAGCAGGGCGGCAAGCGAGGAGGACAGCGCGACCTCGGCGAAGACGCGCCAATGCGACTTGAGCCGTGAGGTCAGCCAGTGCCCCTTCTGGGTCTGGCTGTAGCCTTCCGCGCGCTCCAGCGAGATCTCGCCATGCGCAAACAACGCAATGCCGGCGTAGGCGGCAGCCAGTTCGGCCTGTGTCAGCCAGTAGGCGCCACCGGACAGGGGATCGAGCAGCTTGTAGCCGGGGCCGCTGGGGGTGGTGTCCAAGTCATCGTCTACCTGGGTGTCGCTGCTCGATTCACTGCTCGACTTGTCAGGCCACCGATGCGAGGCCTCATGGGACAGCAGCACGCGACTGCTGCCGTCTTCCAGCAGCACGACACAGGGCATCAGGCTTTCGGGAATCTCGCTGAGCGGCGCCTGACTCAGGCGCGCGGCGATGCCCTGGCGCGACAGGGCCTGCTCCAGATCCTGCGGCGCCAGCTCACCCTTGGTGAGTGGCATGCCGTGTCGCAGGCGCTCGAGATCGATGCCGTGGCCCTGCAGACGCAGCAACTGGCGAACGCTCTCCAGCAATGGGTCGGGTTGCGATGTCGCCGTGGCCGAGGAGGCGGTGGTCTGTGGGGCGCTCATGGGCTGACTCCCTGGCTGGCATGGTGATGAGAGTGGGGCAGCGAGGTGCGCGCCGTCTCTGGCGGGGTGGCAGCGGCTTCAGCCCGATAGGGCGAGGAGACCAGCGGCAGGGCACCCAGCTGGGTCGCCAGGTCATATTGATCGGTGAGCAGCTGGGTGTTGAGCTCGATCATCTGGCGCCGTGCGGCGAAGATCTCGCTCTCGATGGTCAGCAGATCCTCGATATTGCGCGAGCCGGTGATGAACTGGTCGCGATAGCTGCTGCGCAGTCGTTCGCCACTGCGCGCCTGCTGATCCAGCGCCTTGATGCGCGCCTCGACCGCGGGCTGACTGGCTGACAGACGCTTTATCTGGCGGCGTAGCTCGCGGGCGGTGGAGGCAGTCTCGAACTGGGCGGCGGTCAGGCGTGCGCGGTCCGCTTCGGGCTGGCGCAACGGCGTCAGACTCTGGAACACCGGGGCCTCGATGCGCAGACCGATGCTGGAGTCGCTGACCATGTCGTCGTTCGACTCATAGCGTGAGCTGGTCGCCTCCAGACGCAACTCCGGCCAGCGCTCGGCCTCGCTCAGGCTCAGGGCGTGGCGCGCGGCATTCTGCTGACTGACATGACTGCGATAGGCCGGCGCGTTGGTGATGGCGGCATCGGTGGTGGCGGGGTCGCGGGCCAGATCCGCCACGATCGGCAGCGGCGGCGGGGCGCTCAGGGCAACATCCCTGAAGGAGCGACCGCTGAGTATCTCGAGCTCCTGACGGGCAGTGTCGGCATCGCCCTGCAGACGTGCCAGCCACTCGCGGGCACTGGCCAGATCAACGGCAGCCCGGTCCAGCTCGACCCGATCCCCATAGCCCGAGAAGGTGCGGTCATTGGCCAGACGCTCGAGGCTTTCGAGCTTCTCGATGTAATCGCGCACGCGGCGCATCATGGCGCGATTGGCGCCCAGATCGATATAGGCGGTGATCGCCTCCTGGGCGATTTCCATGCGGGTCTGATCCAGGGTGTCACGCTCGACGTTCCGCTCTGCCTTGCGCTGCTCGACCTCGGCCTCCACCTGGCCCCAGTCGTACAGCATCTGGCTCAGCGTGAGCCGGTAGCCGCCTTCGGTGAAATTGTCCTCGGTACCGACACTGCTCTCCAGGCGCGGCCAATAGCCATCCTCGGCGATCTCGATTTCCGTACCCGCGGCACGCACATTGGCCCGAGCGGCCTCGATGCGAGGGTCATGGGCAAGCACATCGCTCAGCACGGCGGCGAGATCGCGATTCGTCTGGGCAGTGGCCGGGAGTGATAGCGTCAGACCGATCAGAGCGGTAACGGTCAACCTCGGGGGATGAGAAGGTTGGCGCAGTCGCTTCCACTCACATAAGAGTAGAAAGCGGAATAATGGGGACATCGTGCCTCCTGGTCCCGTTGACTTGTTGCTGTCATCCCGTCGTCCTGACGTGATGAATAACGCTCAACGTCTTGTATACAGACACACAAAACAGCCACCCGTTATCGGGTGGCTGTTTTGTCCTTTTCTTGCTTAGGCGTTGTTGGTGGTGACCGTCACATCCTGATCGATGTAAAGAGTGGCGGAGCCTAGTGCATAGGTGTCATAGGTGGCACCGTTGATCACTTCCTGCCCCGTCATTTCCGCACCATCCGCTTGGACGGAATCGTTGCTGTCGCCTTCAATACGCAAGGTGTCATTGTCATCTGTCAGGTTTAACACGGCGTCAGTATCGAGTGTCAGGGTCGAACCCGTTTCACTACTTTCGCTGATATCCAGAACTTCGATATTAAGCATCTCGCTGGTGCCAGTATTCGTGTCCAGCAGGCTACTCAGGTCGATACTTTCACCGGTACCGTCGAACTGCACCGTGTCTTCGCCAAGGCCACCATCGATGGAGAAATCAAGCGTGGAGGTCACGATGGTGTCGTCACCCAACCCGCCATCAAAGGTATTGTCGCCAGCTTCGCCAAACAGCAAGTCATTGCCCGCGCCACCGGTCAAGGTATCGTTACCCTCACCTCCGCGGAGGAGATCATTGCCAGAGCCGCCTGTCAGAGCGTCATCCCCCTCCAGACCGTAGAGGCTGACATTGATACCCGCTGCGCTGGCATCAAGAACATCAGCACCAGTCTCATCGATGAAGACAGAGCTCCCCTCTCCACTATCCAGGACATTCGCATCCAGAAGTGAGCTAAGTGACAGGGATGTGGTGGCTCCATCATCATCCGTGGCGCTGACTGTCAGATAGTCGAGGAGGCTCAGGCTGAGAAGATCGCTTTGATTGAAATCGAGCGTGCTCAACAGCTCATTGATCTGCAGGTTGTCGATCGTCTCACCTTCAGCTGCTGAAATGGTGACAGATGCCGAAGGCGCCAGAAGTCCCAGCAATCCCGCACTGCTGGTGGTCTCCACCGATAGACCGAATTCCTCTGCAAGCGCAGTGTTGACCGTCAGCTCCGGCGCACCAAGCAGACTGCTGAGGTCGACATTCAGCAAGGGTGAGAAGGCAATGGTGACACTTTGCAGATTGCCATCGGCGTCAGCCACGAAGAGTGCATTCTGTGAAAGGTCAACAAGACCGAGCGCATCGAGACCGACCAGGCCGAGAAGTTGCTGGCTTGCTCCCACAATGGTCGGAGCTGAGTTGGAAGTATCCGTAATCGATGGTGCATCACCAGAGAATTCCAGCTTGCCTTGAACCGAATCACCATCACCGTCTGTGTAGGTGAGGTCAACTTCGCGAGTAATGTCCTCCAGGACCGTGGTAGAAGTCGCTTCATCAACCAGCAGCTTACCTTCCGAGATCAAGCGCGCGATCAAGTCCGCACTATCTTCATCTCCTTGGAAAAGAGACGTCCCTTCGAAGGTGATGATTTGGTCAACCAGATCACTATCGGTTGTTTCACCCGTAAAGTCGCCGGTGGTGCTGATGGACAGCACCGTGTCGCCCCCTTGCTCAGCAAAATTCAGGTAGCGGGACAGGTTGCTGATCTCGGCCGTTACATAGCCTTCGCCCTGTAGCAGAGTCCGCAGGTCAATGATATCCCCAGAAGAGCCAGTAGTGAGCCCACTGGGGTCAAAGTCAGTGATGAGGTCTGTAGCCGGAGCGCCAACCGCCCCCTCATGACCGTCCTCCCAGCGGAAGATATCGATGCCGGCACCACCGGTCATGGTGTCGTTGCCGGTGCCACCGATCATCAGATCGCTGCCGGCGCCACCATTCATCGAGTCGTTGTCAGCTCCCCCGCGCAGAATGTCGGCTTGATTGCTACCCGTGATGGTGTCATCGCCATCGTACCCGTACAGACGCGTGCTGGTATCAGCCGGAGCTGTGAGCGTGGTTAAGTCAGCATTGTCAGTACCGGTCAATACATTGGCCCCTGAACCACCGGCAGTCAGTAGTGACAGATCCAGTAAGTCGGTGGCACTGGTATCAACAGTGCCTTCACTATCAGTGGCGGACAGCGTCACGGTCGGCACCAAGTTAAGTCCCAGTACGGAGTCCGGCAGGAAAACGGTTGCCAAGAGCTCATTGACCGCTTGGGCATCCATGGTGCTGCCTTCAAGTGGTGTGATGGTGAGACCTGCAACATCACCAATGCCCAGGAAGCCTGGATCAAAGGTCGGCGTGACTTGGAGTCCCAGTTCGGTGGCAAGCTCTTCGTTGTAAGCCCACTCAAAACCAGTAAGGCTCAGCACTGCGGTGTATTCGAGAGAGACAGAGGTCAGGTCGTTATCGGGGTCTGACACCGTGAAGATCTGCTGCTCGGAAATATCGATCAAGCCAAGCGCATCAAGGTTGATGATTCCCAGCAGTCCACCGGACTGGTTGATAGCGGGTGTCGGCGCCGTGTTGCCATCATCAACAATGGCGAGATCACCGTCATAATCATAGGTATAGGCACCCGTTACCAAGTCGATAGTGAAGGTTTCCCCCAACAGAGTTGTCAGGGTCATTCCATCATTTGTGACGGAAACGGGCGTCGAAAGATCAAGAAGCTCTGATGCGCCTGAAGTGGTGACATTGAAACCTTGGGTCAAAGCATCTTGTTCGATGGAGAAAGTCACTCCATCGAAAGTGATACTGCTGATATAGCCACCATCTGCCCCAAAACCAGCAACACCAAGCAAGTTGTCCCCTACAGCGTTGCCAGCGGCAGTGACATCGTGATGCAGGAAGGACGTCGAAAGCTCCGGAGTATCGTCGATAACTTTGACGCTGATACTGCTGTCAATCACTTCTTCGCCATCGGTCAATACCACACCAACGGAGAAGTTCAGGCTATCGGCTCCCTGAAGAGTGTGATCCAGCTCGGAGAATAGCTCTGTTGTGTAACTACCCCTATCATCGATGCTGATCTGCAAGACAGTAGCAGCGATATCACCAGCATTGTTTACTGCCTGTAGCGTCTTGCCATCCTCGCTCAAGACCCAGTCAAGCTCGGCACCGTCTTGAGTCAGGGTTGCATCAGTCGGTACTTCGAGAGCAAAGGAGGCGGTATCTGACACATTCGTATAGGTCAGCTGGCCCGTGGAGACAGTGTCGTCAACCGTAGCATCATTGTCAGAGGCAGGGAGTGCAGCGAAGCTTGCAAAGCTGAAGGCCATCAAGGCTGGTTCGGCTGCAGGGGCGCTAGTGCCGAGCGCATCCTCTGTAACAGCGGTGCTGCCCGTGCTGAGCGTTGCAACGGTGTCCTTGGTGCTGGTGTCAATGAAGTCGGTGCTATTGCCGGCTTCATCAGTGACATTCATGGTCACGGTCAGCTCCCCTTCGGCCAGACCGGAAAGGTCTTGCCCAGTGGTGCTGAGGATGCCATCCGTGATCGTGATATCCGCCACATCGACGCTAATGGAGCCACTCTCGCTATCGGTGATGGTAATCACGACATCGTTGCTATCGATGCCATCTTCCACTGCCCCTGTCAGCTGAACGCTGGTGATCTCATCAAGACTCAGCGTTTCGTCTCCACCATCCACGAAATCGATGGAGTTATCCGCCGCTGACGGCGCGGTCGCATCGATAACGACATCCTGCGAGGTCGCCGGGCCAATGTTGCCGGCGGCGTCCTGCACACGGAGCTGAACGGTGGCGGACTCGGTGAGGCCGCTGTCGTAGCTGACCGCAGTGCCGATTACGCTGGCTGCGGGGACATCAATCCAAGTGGTGCCATCGGTGCTGTACTGCAGAGTCTCATCTGCGGCCAGCGGCGCAGCCAGGGTGGCCGTGATGGTCAGCCCGTCATTGTCGCTGGTAATGAAGTCACCCGCGGTGCCGGTGTCTTCACTGATGGCGTCGATGGTGACGGTGGTGGTCGGTGTGGTCGTATCGATCACGACATCCTGCGAGGTCTCCGGGCCAGTGTTGCCGGCGGCGTCCTGCACACGGAGCTGCACGGTGGCGGACTCGGTGAGGCCGCTGTCGTAGCTGACCGCAGTGCCGGTCACGCTGGCTGCGGGGACATCGATCCAAGTGGTGCCATCGGTGCTGTACTGCAGGGTCTCATCTGCGGCCAACGGCGCAGCCAGGGTGGCCGTGATGGTCAGCCCGTCATTGTCATTGGTGATGAAGTCGTCTGGTATTCCGCTGTCCAGACTAATGCTATCGATTGTGACCGTAGTGTCGGGAGCTATGGTGTCAATGATAATGGCTTTTTCAGCTACAGGACCGTCGTTACCTGCGGTGTCTCGCACTTTGAGCTGCACAGTAGCAGACTCTGTAAGGGTCGCATCGTCATGGTTGATGGCTGAGCCACTGACACTGGAAGTGATATCAACCCAAGTGACACCACCATCGACGCTGTAGAGTAAAGCTTCACCATCTTCCAATGGAGCATCCAATGTGCCCGTTAGTGTCAGGCCGTTGTTGTCACTGGTAATGAAGTCGTCAGGCAGACCAGTATCGACACTGATGGCATCTATGGTGACTGTTGTGGTGGGGGCTACAGTATCAATGACGATAGGCCGCTCTGCCCGGGCGCCATCGTTACCAGCAGTATCTTGGACTTTGAGCTGTACGGTGGAAGATTCTGTGAGAGCGGTATCGACATAGCTGATGTTCGTACCATTGACGCTGGTGGTGATGTCGACCCAAGTAACTCCGTCGGTGCTGTACTGCAGGGTCTCGCCCTCGGCCAATGCCGCATCCAGGGTGGCAGTGATAGTCAGACCATCATTGTCACTGGTGATGAAGTCGCCAGCGGTACCGGTATCGTCGCTGATGGCATCGATTGTGACTGTGGTGGTGGGGGCAAGGACATCGATTTCGGCATTCAAAGCTACGATATCGCTCGTATTCCCCGCTAGGTCACTCTGGCGGACTTGAATGGAATCGTCGTTGTAGATGCCTTGATCCAGATCGAACGTTGCACCTATACCGGTTTCCCAAGTGTTGCCACCATCGATTGAGTACTCCCATGTGGCGGCCTCTTCAAGGCCATCGACTGTAACCTCTCCAATGCTTGTGATGTTGTCGCCATCAATATTGGTATCAGTGGTCAGACTGAGGGTAGGAGTTACCGGAGAAGTGGTGTCGACCGTAAGGCCCTCCAGATTCCCCGTCTCGCTGGTGTTTCCAGCGACATCAATTTGGCGGGCCTGGACGTCGCCTGTGGCGTAAACACCTTCGCCAAGGACAAAGCTGTTTCCAGTGCCTGCCTGCCAGTCTGTCCCGCCATTAACGCTGTATTCCCAAGTAGCGCCAGCTTCCAAGCCAGATACCAGGACTTCACCCTCGTTGGTGACACGATCTCCGTCTACATTCGAATCGTTGACGAGCTCTAGTATAGGAGCGTCGGGAGCGGTGGCATCGACATTGACGGCAATTGCGTTGGACTCGGCAGAGCTGTTGCCCAGAGCGTCAGTGATCACGGCAGTGGCGGTATAGCTGCCATCGGCGATGGCATCGGTGACTTTGACCGCAATGCTGTCGTTGGTGATGTCCTGGGCCGTGACAATGGCTTCACCGGTGATGGTGCCGCCGTTGCCGTCGTCGAGGGTCACGGTGACGGTGTCACCTTCTTCTGTGCCGTTAGTGAGGGTGACGCTGGTCTGCAGGCCATCGGCCAGTTCGGCAGCGGTCACGCCATCGGCGGCTTCATCGATGGTGAGGACTGGCGCATCGGTGCCGTCTTCGCCGCCCGGTGAGGTGGCATCGACATTGACGTCAATCGCGTTGGACTCGGCAGAGCTGTTGCCCAGTGCGTCAGTGATCACGGCAGTGGCGGTGTAGCTGCCATCGGCGATGGCATCGGTGACGCCGACCGCAATGCTGCCGTCGGTGATGTCCTGGGCCGTGACGGTGGCTTCACCGGTGATGGTGCCGCCGTTGCCGTCGTTCAGGGTCACGGTGACGGTGTCACCTTCTTCTGTGCCGTTAGTGAGGGTGACGCTGGTCTGCAGGCCATCGGCCAGTTCGGCAGCGGTCACGCCATCGGCGGCTTCATCGATGGTGAGGACTGGCGCATCGGTGCCGTCTTCGCCGCCCGGTGAGGTGGCATCCACGGTTGCCGTGGTCGGACCACTGGTGTTGCCTGCCGGATCGGTCGCAGTCGCGGTCAGATCCGCGCCATCTTCCTGGACAGGGTTTAGCGGGGCAGTGAAGTTACCTTCCTCATCGACGTCTGCAGAGCCGATGACATTTCCGTTGTCATCAGTGATGGTGACAGTGGTGTTCGGTTCCCCGGTACCTGTCAGTTCACTGCCATCAGTGGCCTCGAGTACGGGAGCAGCCGGGGCAATGGTGTCCTTGGTCGCGACATCGTCGAACTGGGCAGCGTTGCCGGCGTTGTCAGTGACGGTCAGCGTCGCGGTCAGCTCGCCTTCGGCCAGCTCGGACAGATCTTGGCCAGCGACCGTCAGGGTGGTGCCATCGACAGTGATATCGGCGGTGTCGACGGTGACGGAGCCACCTGCGCCGTCGGTGATGACCAGCTGGATGTTGCCGCTGTCTAGGCCGTCCTCGATGGTACCGGACAGAGTGACGTTGCCGATTTCGTCGGCATTCAGGAAGCCGTCGTCACCATCGCCGAAAGCAATGCTGTTGTCGGCAGCGACCGGAGCAGTGGCATCCACGGTGGCCGTGGCCGGCCCGCTGGTATTGCCCGCATCATCTGTCACAGTCGCGGTTAGATCCGCGCCATCTTCCTGGGCAGGGTGCAGCGGGGCAGTGAAGTTACCTTCCTCATCGATGTCTGCAGAGCCGATGACATTTCCGTTGCCATCAGTGATGGTGACAGTGGTGTTCGGTTCCCCGGTACCTGTCAGTTCACTGCCATCAGTGGCCTCGAGTACGGGAGCATCCGGGGCAATGGTGTCCTTGGTTGCGACATCGTCGAACTGGGCAGCGTTGCCGGCGTTGTCAGAGACGGTCAGCGTCGCGGTCAGCTCGCCTTCGGCCAGCTCGGACAGGTCCTGGCCAGCGACCGTCAGGGTGGTGCCATCGACAGTGATATCGGCGGTGTCGACGGTGACGGAGCCACCGGCACCGTCGGTGATGACCAGCTGGACGTTGCCGCTGTCGAGGCCGTCCTCGATGGTGCCAGACAGGGTGACGTTGCCGATCTCATCAGCATTCAGGAAGCCGTCGCCACCATCGCCGAAGGCGATGCTGTTCTCGCCTGCCGCCGGCGGGGTGGTGTCAGTGGCGGTATCGACGGTGACCGGGTTGGACGGACCACTGGTGTTGCCGGCCGGATCAGTCGCGGTGGCAGTCAGTTCGGTGCCGTCTTCCGGCATCGGGTCGAGTTCGATAGAGAAGGTGCCATCCTCTTCGACTTCGGTCGTGGCGACCGGATTGCCATTGCCATCGGTGATCTCGATGGTTGCACCCGGCTCACCGGTACCTGAGAGGGTGGTGCCGTCGGTGTCGTTCAGGGTCGGCGTGTCGGTGACGGTGTCTTTGACGCTGTCAGCCGTGAATTCAGCCGCATTATCGCTGTTGTCAGTGACGGTCAATGTTGCAGTCAGCTCGCCCTCGGCCAGACCGGACAGATCCTGGCCGGCAACCGTCAGGGTGGTGCCATCGATAGTGATCTCGGCGGTGTCGACGGTGACGGAGCCACCGGCACCGTCAGTGATGATCAGCTGGACGTTGCTGCTGTCCAGGCCGTCTTCGATGGTGCCAGACAGGGTGACGTTGCCGATCTCATCAGCATTCAGGAAGCCATCATCACCGTCGCCAAAGGCAATGCTGTTGTCGCCTGCCGCCGGCGGGGTGGTGTCAGTGGCGGTATCGACGATGACCGGATTGGACGGACCACTGGTGTTGCCTGCCGGATCAGTCGCGGTGGCAGTCAGTTCGGTGCCGTCTTCCGGCATCGGGTCGAGTTCGATAGAGAAGGTGCCATCCTCTTCGACTTCGGTCGTGGCGACCGGATTGCCATTGCCGTCAGTGATTTCGATAGTGGCGCCCGGCTCACCGGTGCCGGCGAGGGTCGTGCCATCGGTGTCGTTCAGGGTCGGCGTGTCGGTGACGGTGTCTTTGACGCTGTCAGCAGTGAAGTCAGCCGCATTATCGCTGTTGTCAGTGACGGTCAATGTTGCAGTCAGCTCGCCCTCGGCCAGGCCGGAGAGATCCTGGCCGGCAACCGTCAGGGTGGTGCCATCGACAGTGATATCGGCGGTGTCGACGGTGACGAAGCCACCGGCACCGTCAGTGATGATCAGCTGGACGTTGCTGCTGTCCAGGCCTTCCTCGATGGTGCCGGTCAGGGTGACGTTGCCGATTTCGTCGGCATTCAGGAAGCCGTCGCCACCATCGCCGAAGGCAATGCTGTTCTCGCCTGCCGCCGGCGGGGTGGTGTCAGTGGCGGTATCGACGATGACGGGGTTGGACGGGCCACTGGTGTTGCCGGCCGGATCAGTCGCGGTGGCAGTCAGTTCGGTGCCGTCTTCCGGCATCGGGTCGAGTTCGATAGAGAAGGTGCCATCCTCTTCGACTTCGGTCGTGGCGACCGGATTGCCATTGCCGTCGGTAATGTCGACGGTCGCACCCGGCTCACCGGTGCCGGCGAGGGTCGTGCCATCGGTCTCTTCGAGTACCGGCGCTTCTGGCGCAGTGGTGTCCTTGATGCTGTCAGCAGTGAAGTCAGCCGCATTATCGCTGTTGTCAGTGACGGTCAATGTTGCAGTCAGCTCGCCCTCGGCCAGGCCGGAGAGATCCTGGCCGGCAACCGTCAGGGTGGTGCCATCGATAGTGATATCGGCGCTGTCGACGGTGACGGAGCCACCTGCGCCGTCAGTGATAACCAGCTGGACGCTGCTGCTGTCTAGGCCGTCTTCGATGGTGCCGGACAGGGTGACGTTGCCGATCTCGTCGGCATTCAGGAAGCCATCGCCACCATCGCTGAAGGCGATGCTGTTCTCGCCTTCGGCCGGCGGGGTGGTGTCAGTGGCGGTATCGACGATGACCGGATTGGACGGACCACTGGCGTTACCTGCCGGGTCGGTCGCGGTGGCGGTCAGTTGGGTACCGTCTTCCAGCGCCGGGTCGAGAGTGATTTCGAAGTTGCCTTCATCGCCCACTTCGATGCTAGCGACGATATTGCCGTCGCCGTCGGTAATGTCGACGGTTGCACCCGGCTCACCGGTACCGGCGAGGGTCGTGCCATCGGTCTCTTCGAGTACCGGCACTTCTAGCGCAGTGGTGTCCTTGACGCTGTCAGCAGTGAAGTCATTCGCGTTGTTGCTGTCATCAGTGACGGTCAGGGTGGCGGTCAGTTCACCCTCGGCGAGCTCGGACAGGTCCTGGCCAGCGACCGTCAGGGTGGTGCCATCAACAGTGATATCGGCGGTGTCGACGGTGACGGAGCCTCCTTCGCCGTCAGTGATGATCAGCTGGACGTTGCTGCTGTCCAGGCCGTCTTCGATGGTGCCGGACAGGGTGACGTTGCCGATCTCGTCGGCATTCAGGAAGCCATCGCCGCCATCGCCGAAGGTGATGCTGTTCTCGCCTGCCGCCGGCGGGGTGGTGTCAGTGGCAGTATCGACGATGACCGGATTGGACGGACCACTGGTGTTGCCGGCCGGATCAGTCGCGGTGGCGGTCAGTTCGGTACCGTCTTCCAGCGCCGGGTCGAGAGTGATTGCGAAGTTGCCGTCATCGCCCACTTCGATGCTAGCGACGATATTGCCGTCGCCGTCGGTAATGTCGACGGTTGCACCCGGCTCGCCGGTACCGGCGAGGGTTGTGCCATCGGTCTCTTCGAGTACCGGCGCTTGCGGCGCAGTGGTGTCCTTGATGCTGTCAGCAGTGAAGTCAGCCGCATTATCGCTGTTGTCAGTGACGGTCAATGTTGCAGTCAGTTCGCCCTCGGCCAGGCCGGAGAGATCCTGGCCGGCAACCGTCAGGGTGGTGCCATCGACAGTGATATCGGCGGTGTCGACGGTGACGGAGCCACCTTCGCCGTCGGTGATCACCAGCTGGACGTTGCCGCTGTCGAGGCCCTCCTCGATGGTGCCGGACAGGGTGACGTTGCCGATCTCATCAGCATTCAGGAAGCTATCGCCACCATCGCCGAAGGCGATGCTGTTCTCGCCTGCCGCCGGCGGGGTGGTGTCAGTGGCGGTATCGACGATGACCGGGTTGGACGGACCACTGGCGTTGCCTGCCGGGTCAGTCGCGGTGGCGGTCAGTTCGGTGCCGTCTTCCGGCTTCGGGTCGAGTTCGATAGAGAAGGTGCCATCCTCGCCCACTTCGGTCGTGGCGACCGGATTCCCATTGCCGTCAGTGATTTCGATAGTGGCGCCCGGCTCACCGGTGCCGGCGAGGGTCGTGCCATCGGTCTCTTCAAGTACCGGAGCTTCCGGTGCCGTGACATCGATGGTTATTACGAAAGCATCAGATGGATCGCTGACATTTCCTGAGGCGTCGGTCGCAATGGCGGATAAGTTGTGTTCACCCTCAGCCAAAGGCTCGCTCAGCTCCAGACTCCAATTGCCCTCGGCATCGGCTTCAACAGTCTTGAGTAGGGTATCGCCGTCATAGACAGCGACCGAGCTGCCTGCTTCAGCGGTACCCATCAGGGTCGGCGTCTGGTCGTTAGTGCTATCACCAGAACTCAGCTCGCCTGTGACTGGTTCGGCATTGTCGTTCACCGCAGTTATGAGCGGGGCTTCAGGAGCAGCTGCATCTACTGTTATTGGGGCAGATGACTCACTTTCATTACCTGCTCCATCTGTCGCAGTAGCCGTTAGCTCGGCTCCGTCTTCTTGTTCCGGCGATAGGTCGAGAGTGAAGTTTCCATCATCATCTACCGTCGTCTCACCGACAATTTCACCCTCGTTGTTGATGACCGTGATGGCTGAGCCAGGTTCGCCGGTGCCGGAAAGGGTGGTGCCGTCAGAATTTTCCAGCTCGGGAGCGTCAGGGGGCAGGGTGTCGATAGTGATAATGAATGCGTCGGAAGCATCACTTATATTGCCCGCGGGGTCTGTCGCCACTGCCGTCAAGCTGTGTTCCCCTTCGGACAATGGGGTGGTCAATTCCAGAGACCAGTTACCCTCGCCATCAGCCTCGACGGTATCAAGTAGGGTGTCGCTGTCATAGATTGCAACAGAGCTACCGGCGCCGGCAGTGCCTGTCAGTGTCGGAGTCGTGTCGTTGGTATCGGCTCCGGATTCGAGCTCGCCGGTGCTAGGTTCAACATTGTCAGCGACTGAGCTGATGATCGGAGCCTCGGGGGAGACTGACGTGTTTGAGTCCTCGTCATCTCCACCGCCCGAGTTCACGCCCCCTAGCATCAAACCGGTGGCCCCGATGACACCCAGTGCCGCTAAGGTAGTGCCCGCCGCACTGAAGGGGGCTCCCAACACAGCGGACTCGATAGTGTTTTCGACGGGGATTGCTTCATAGGGAACGTTGCCCGGCGAAGTGCTTGCCATGTCAATGCGATAGATATCGCCCGCAAACTCATCACCTTCTAAGTACAGGTGGCTTTGTTCCTGCGGATCAATATAGAAGCCATCCAGGGTGATTACTTCACCATTCTGCAGCGTCAAAACCAGATCATCACCGGAGCGAGAAAGACTCGCGATATCTTGTGGCGTGATGTCCAGTGAGATGTCTGATGCTTCGTTGAGGTGGACCTCGGTTATCTGCTGAAGAACGGTATCTTGCAGCCCAAGTCCACTATGGTTTGCAACCTTCGCATTGACTGGCATGGGTAGTGCTTCATTGATTTTTTTCTTTCAGATCCCCTCTTGTGGACGAATCATAAATATTGATCTGGGTCAGTACTACAGGGCTTTTGCTTGATTGATGCTTGTTGCTTCCACAATTTCTAGGGAGAGATAGTCACCATCGTTTACTAATAGTTTATGGGAGTTATGATTTTTAGAGTGTTCATGTCCTTGATGTTTCAATGCTGTATAAAACGGTAACATTGAGTATTTATAAGAGCTTTATGTTTCTTGAATGTATATTTGAGTGTCTGTTGGTTTTTGTGAGGTGATGTCGATATTCCTTCGCTCATATTTTTTGGCTAGACTAAATAATTAGATCTAATGCTTGATGCTATTATTTTTTTGATAATATTCTTAACGATGAGTAAACGAGGATGGTGATTTTTTGAACACATGGTCAATTAACATAAGCTATAGTCGAAAAGGGTTCTTTGGTGTGAGGCTATACCAAGCATGATTGGTGGAGGCTAAGATATCGGTATGTACCTATTGATGTCTGATTTAGAGCTGATATCTGCAAGAGGAGGTGTCGGTGTACCAACAGGAAGCGGTCATGCTAGACACGAATGAGCGGGCGATATTGCGTGAGTTTGCCCAACAGAAGAAAGGGCGAAGAGAGGCATTACGAGCTGCTGCATTGCTAATGATAGACGAGGGACATGATGATAAAACTGTGGCAATTAGGCTAGGCGTTAGACGGGAATCGATCACTAAGTGGAAGGAAAAGTGGCAGGTTGAGAGGCTAGGGCTTCTGAGGGACAAGCAGAGGCCTGGGCGCCCTCCGAGATTTTCGGATAAGGATATGGGGCAAATAGCAGCGTTATTGCTCGAACATGATCATGATCTTGTCAAAGTGCAATTCTACTTTGAAGCGAACTATGGAAAGAAGATAAGTCTGACGACCTTGCGACGCTTTCAGAGGTCAGACAAGCTTTCCCCCTACCTCTAGAGTCAAGGTCATCTCCTATGGATGTGAACATGACCTTGTCGATTCCGCTATAGAAAAACGGCAAGGCACCAGGAAGTCGGCGCCTTGCCGTAGCTAGCTAGCGTTTAACTACTTGCTGACCATCTCTCCCCGCTCTGTCAGCGTGGCCGTCTCGCCGCCATGCTGCTTCACCAGCTGCGCCATGGCCTGGTCTTCAGCGCTGCTTTCGGCCTCCTCGCCGTCGGTATTGCCCATCTTGTGCATCAGGCGCTCCGCGAGTCGCCACAGGGTGGCGGCTTCACTGATCATCATCACCGGAATGCTGATCCCCAGGCGCGCCTCGACCGCCGTCATCAGCTCGACCCCCATCAGCGAGTCGAAGCCCATGTCGTAGACGCTCTTGTTGACGTCGATGGCGCTGGCGTCGATCAACAGAATCTTGCTCAGCTCGCCCTTAAGAATCTCGACGATGGCGGTCTGCAGCGCTTCACCGGACAGGCCCGCCAGTGCCGCGGCGATATCATCCTGCTGCGCCTGGCTATTGTCATCCTCACCGGCGCGGCGGGCGATTTCCTCGAAGCGGGGCGTGGCGGCGGTCGGCAGGAAGCGTGCAAGCGCGCCCCAGTCCAGTTCCAGCACGCCCAATGAGCGTCCCGGCAGGCCGAGTGCCTGGGCCTGCTGATCCGCGCTGATCATCTCACCGAGACAGGCCAGTGCGTGGTCTGCCATCAGCGCGTCGCCGCCGAGGCGATTCTTGAGTGCTTCGCGGGTCTTTTCGTTGCGTGCCAGGAAGCCGGCATCCTCGATCGCGCCCCAGCGTGCGCAGGTGGCGGGCAGGCCACGCGCACGACGGTTGGCGGCGAGGCCCTCCAGCCAGTGGTTGGCCGCCACGTAGACGCTCTGTCCCGGGTTGCCGAACAGGGTGGTGGCCGAGGAGTAGAGCACGAAGAAGTCCAGCGCATGCTCGGCACTCAGGCGGTCCAGCAGGCGAGCACCTTCCAGCTTCGGCGTCATCACGCGCTGGATGCGCTCGGCATCGAGATGGCGAATCAGCGCATCATCGATTACCGCGGCGGCATGAATGATGCCTTTGAGCGGGGCGATACCATCGCTGTTAGCGGACTTGCCGAAGCGTGCGAACACCTTTGACAACGCGGCGTCATCGGCGACATCACAGGCCAGCGCATGTACGTTTACGCCTTGGGCCTCGAGACGCGCGACACCTTGCTGCGCTTCTTCACTGGCCGCACCGGAGCGCCCGAGCAGTACCAGCTCACGCGCGCCCATTGCAGCCAGCCACTCGGCGCTGCGCAGGCCAAAGCCGCCCAGACCGCCGGTGACCAGATAGCTGCCAGCCGGGTCGATCGTCAGTGTCTTTTGATTGGCCGTTAGCGCGTCGCGCTGATGGGGCATTGCAGCAGCACCCGCCCCCGCACTTGTCTGCTCAGCGGCGTGTTCGGCGACGCGCTGAGTGACGACGACCTTGCCGATCTGGCGGGCCTGCTGCATGTAGCGGAAGGCCTCGACCACCTGGCTGGCATCGAAGGTGGTGTAGGGCAGCGGCGCCAGGGTGCCGTCCTCGAACAGCGCCATCATCTCGCGGAACAGGCGCGTGGTCAGGCCCGGGCATTCCTTCATCAGCTGATCGGAATCGATGCCGAAGTAGCTGAGGTTATTGCGGAACGGACGCAGCCCCATCGGGGTGTTCTCGTAGAAGTCGCGCTTGCCCAGCTCACAGAATCGCCCGAACGGCTTGAGCACGCGCAGGTTCTGGGCGATGGCTTCACCGGCCAGCGAATTGAGCACCACATCGACACCGCGGGCATCGACGGATGGATCGCGCTGCTGGCGTGCGGAAAGATCAGCCAGGATATCCTCGGCGAAGCCATGGCTGCGCGAGTCATAGACGTTGTCGATGCCCATCAGCGCCAGGAAGTCGCGCTTGGCCGGCGAGCCGACGGTGGCGAACACCTCGGCGCCCAGCCACTCGGCGATCTGCAATGCCGCGATGCCCACGCCGCCGGCGGCGCCGTGAATCAGTACCTTCTCGCCTTCTTCCAACCGCGCCAGATGCTTGAGCGCGTAGTAGACGGTGAAGAAGGTGGTCGGGATGGTCGCTGCGGCTTCCAGGCTGACGCCGTGGGGCACATGGGCCAGCGCCGTATCGGCAATCACCAGGCGGTCGGAGAAGCTGGCTGGGCCGAAGCCGACCACGCGCTCGCCGACCTTGAATTCGGCATTGGCACCGGCCTGAGTGACGATGCCGGAGAACTCGAGTCCCAGGCTCGGGCCGGAGAAGCCGTGCTCGATGGCCTCATCCGACAGCAGGCCGAGGGTGTACATGACATCGCGGAAGTTGAGACCGGTCGCCTCGACACGCACCTCGACTTCGCCGGCTGCCACGGCGGGCAGAATGCGTGGTTGCCATTCCAGATTGCGCAATTGGCCGGGCTGGCTGAAGCCGAGGCTGACGGCGGGGCGCTGAGCGCCTGGGGCTTTAGAGGCTGATGTCTGCGAGCCTGACGACTGCAAGCGGGCACTCTCGCCACCAGCGGCCTGCTGAGGCGCCGCCACCTGACGCAGGCGTGTCGCGAAGCGCGCGCCGGTGGCATCCAGCACCACTTCCTGTTCGTGGTCCGGCGCTTCGAGTTCCTGCACCAGCGCGCCCATCAAGGCCGGCGTGTAGGCGGCATCGTGCTCAAGCGTCGGCGTATCCAGCAGGCGGATGGCCAGCGACTGGCTCTCGTTGGCCAGACTGCGTGCAAAGCCCCAGCTGGCCGCGTCCGCTGGCGGGGTCGCTGCGGGCGCGTCGCTTGTCTGCCACAGCGTCGCCACGTCATGTGTCAGCACCCACAGGGTCGGGGCCACGCGGCTGTCGTCCTGCTCCTGGGCGCTGTCAAAGGCCTGGGCGACTTGCGTCAGCAGTTGTTGGCGTGCGCACTGGAGAGCATTGGTGTGATCCGCACCATTCTGCTCAGCTGTCGCCGCAGCACTGGGCAGCGCGATCAGGTGATCAACGTCGCCAAGCTGCTCGATCAATGCTGACACGTCCGCGGGCAGGTTGGCTGACAGGCGCTGATGGCTGACCTGATGACCACGCGCGGTCAGTGAGTCGCTCAAGCGCGTCAGCAGTGCCTGATTCGCCGGTGCCTGCGGGCAATCCAGCAACGCGATGGAAAGCGTGGCGGCTTGGCTTGCTACTGATTCACTCTCGACTGATTCACTTGCCGTCGTTTGGTCTTCAGCGGTTTTCGCAAGAGCCGTAAGCGGTGCCTGAGCGGCAAGTGTCGCGGACAGCCACCAGGCGCCTGATGTTTCAGTACCCTGATTATGGCTGGCCAGGCTATCGCTGCCAGGCGCTGGTGACTCGATGTCGAGGCCCAGCTGGGTCAAGAGACGCTGCCATTGCGCATTGCCCGGATGACTGCGCAGCTGCTCACCATCATCGAGGGCCAGAATCGGCCCGGCCCAGGCCGCCGGTTCACAGCCACACAGCAGCAGCTGCGCGCCGGGGGCCAGACGTGCGATCAGCGCTGTCAGCAGCTCGCGCGCCTGTGACGGTGCCTCGAAGTCCAGATGCACGATGGCGAGCTGCGTCTTGTGGGTCGGGGCTGTGTCCTGGAAGGCCTCGCCCGCGATCACGTCGATCAGCGGCAAGTCATCCTGCAGGCGATTGGCTTCACTGAGGGCGCCGGCACTGGCGGCTACGAAGCGGTAATCCAGCGCGGCGTAGCGACCGTTGCGTGCATCCGCCTCGCGCAGTGTCGCGAGACGCTGGCCCAGCCAGGGGCCGCCGGCACCCAGTTCCAGCACATCGAGGCGCTTGCCGGCAGGCAGTGTGGCAAGCGCGCTGCTGATGCGTTGATCGAGCTGTGCGCTCAACCACTGCCAGCCGGCATTGCCGACCGCCGTCTTGAGCAGCGTCTGGATCAGTGGCTGGCGCAGATGTTCCAGTGCGGCACTGGCGTCCGTCGAGAGCAGTGCCTCGCGATCTGCCACCGCTTCATCAGCGGTGCCGTCCAGCTGAGTCCCTTCTGACTGAGCGCCGTCCAACGGCATGCCGCGATTGAGCCATTCATCCAGATGCAGGTGCAGGCGACCGGCGGCATGCGTCAGCGGGAACTGGCCCGGGTAGTCGCGTACCAGCAGCTGCCAGATGTCATTGGCGGCGGGCAGATCCAGCGAGTTGATCTGCCAGTCGCCGTTGTCGAGTGCTTCCGTCAGGCCTTGTGATTCGGCCCAGTCGAGCAGGGCACGGCTGAACAGCGGACAGCGTCGCTGCCAGCGCGACAGTGCCTCGTGATCCAGGTGGGCAAGCTCCGGGTCGCCCGGCGCGGCGTGACGCAGCAGAGTCTCCTGGACGCTGGCGAGCATCAGGCTGTCGAGCAGCGGCTCCAACTCATCGCGGAAACATTGGCTGTCGGCCATCAGCATCTGTGCGCTGGCGGCCGCGTCGCTCTCACCAACATTCGCATCACCATCCTCATCGCCATCGGCAGCCTCTGTGGCTTGCATGGCGTCATTCACCAAGCCTGCGAGATCCAATACCGGTGCGGACGGCTGAGTGAGCGGGTGCGGTGCGGAAGTCAGTTCGATATCCAGGTAATCCAGATGCGCCGTGCCATCACGTCCCAGGCGTACGGCGCGGAAGCGGGCCTCTTCGGCAACTGCCACGGCGCGGCCTTCGGCGTCGAACAGCTCGAAATCGGCACACAGGGAGTGCGGGCCACGCGAGCGCAGCACGACACGCGCGGTGACGATCTGCGAGGCGCGTACTTGCTCACGCACCTGCAGGCGTCCGACGCGCACCGGCACGAAGGCCATGCCATTGTTGGCCGCCATCTGGCCCTTGAGCACGCCCAGCAGAGGAATGAACAGCTGGAAGGCGCTGTCGAGCACGCCGGGGTGCAGGTGGAAGTCTGCGTCCTGGGTGACCATTTCCTCGGTCAGCGAGAAACGGGCCAACACCTGCGGACGCACAGTGCCCGGTGCGTGATTGTCGGCGCCCGCGTCGACCCAGATCTGCTCGGCGGCGCGGAAATGCGGGCCGTAATGCAGGCCGAGTTGTGCGGCAGCGGCCACGTGCTCATCGCGTCCGAAATCGGCGGCGCGAGAGGGCATGATCGGTGCAGTGCGCTCCAGTAGGCGTCCACGGGTGGCGGTGAAGGCGCGCGCCACGGCGTGCAGGTTCCACTTGTAGGCATCTTCTGCGCGAGTCTCACGACTTTCCAGACGCATTGCGCCATTGGCGCTGTCCAGTGACAGGCGGGTCAGGCGCAGGGTGCTGTCATCGAGCAGCAGCGGGGCGCGAATCTCGAAGTCTTCCAGATCCAGCACGTCGGGCAGGCTGTCCGCATCGGCGCTGGCGGCTAGCCATTCGTGGGCGGCGGCCAGGCACTGCTCCAGATAGCCTGCCCCCGGGAAGACGGCGCTCTCGCCGACCTGGTGGTCGGCCAGCCACGCGACCTTCTGGGTATCGAGCTGGGCTTCCCAGGTCAGGCGTTGCTGGGCGAGACGATAGCCGAGCAGCGGATGCACGTAATGACGATCCAACAGACGCTGGCTTTCGCTGGTGGTCTGGAGCCAGCACGGGATGCGTTGCCACGGGTAGCTTGGCAGCTCGACGAACTGGCCGGCGACCGGGAACAGGCCGGTGATGTCGACGGCGCCGGAGAGCAGTACGCGACCGCGCAGGTGCTCCAGGGCATCTACTCCGGCATGGCGGCGGTCGAGACTGGCGAGCACCTGGCCGGCGGGCGCCTCTTCACTGCGCGCCTTGAGGATGTCGTTCAGGTAGCTGCGCAGGATCGGGTGCGCGCCGATCTCGATCAGCAGGCGATGGCGGCCGAGGACAGCGTTCTCTTCCGCCTCGGAGTGCCAGTTGACCAGTGAGGTGACGGCGGCCTCGAACATGACCGGCTGACGGATGTTCTCCCACCAGTAGCGTGCATCCAGCTGCTCGCCGGCAATGACGCTGCCGGTGACGGTGGAGATGAACGGGGTATGGGTGGCGCGGGGCGTCAGGCCGTCGAGGGATTCGAGCAGGCCTGACTTGATCGGGTCCATCGCCGGGCTGTGGAAGGCGTAATCCAGACCCAGCACCCGTGCGAAGGTGCCCTGGGCGGAGAGCTCCTTGCTCAGCGCTTCCAGCAGCTCACGCTCGCCGGCCAGGGTGGTGCCGCGCGGGCCATTGATGCCGGCCAGTGACAGCGACGCCCATTGCGGCTGCTCCAGCCACTCGCGCATTTCGCACTCGCCGAGGCCGACGGCCATCATCGCGCCGGTGCCACGGGTACGCCCCTGGTGGTAGCTGCGCTGGAAGATGACGCGGGTGGCCTGTTCGAGCGTCAGCGCGCCACTGGCCCAGGCGGCAGCGACTTCGCCGACACTGTGACCGGTGACGGCAGCAGGGCGGATACCGCGTTCGATCAGCCACTCGGTGACTGCGATCTGAAGCGCGAACAGCGTCGGCTGGGCGATCTCGGTGGCGTCCAGGCGGTTCTCGCCTTTCTCGCTCAGGCTGCCGTCCAGCTCCTTGAGCAGCTCGAAGCCATTGAAGTCGCGGAAGGCGACATCGAGGCGCTCTAGGCAGGCGCGCACGCTGGCGGATTCTTCCAGCAGGGCGCGGCCCATGCCGGCCCACTGACAGCCATTGCCGGAATACACGAACACCGGGCCGCGCTCTTGCTGCACGCTGCTGATGACTTTTGCGCCCTGGCGTGGCGATGCACCATTGTCGCTGGCGCTCGGCAATGCCGGCAGCCGGTCTGCCAGGGTGATGCGCGGATGGTCACCGAGATCCCCTTCGCTGCCGAGGATGTCGAGGTCCTCAAGCAGGGTAGTGAAGGTGTCTGCGCTGAGCAGGGCACCATGCACATGGTGCTCGCGGCGGGCGGCCAGCTGCCAGGCGAGATCGTAGAGGCTCGGTGCCATGTCGTGGGCGGCCAGCTCACGCAGGTGCGCTGCAAGCTCCAGCGCGGATTGCTTGAGCGCCTGTGGCGAACGGGCGCTCAGGCGCAGCGGCGGCGTCTGTTCACCTTCACTGCTCGGTTGCGCTTCAGACTGTTCGGGGGCACTTTCCAGCAGCACGTGGGCATTGGCGCCCCCGAAGCCGAAGGAGTTGACGCCGACGACCAGGCGCCCGTCCGCCTTGAGCTTGCGCGGCTGGGTGACGATATCCAGATTCCACTCGTCAGTGCGAATCTTCGGATTCAGACGCTCGATCTTGATCGTCGCGGGCACTTCACGGTGCGCGATCACGCCGAGTGCCTTGGCCAGGCCTGCCACGCCAGAGGCGGTTTCCAGGTGACCCATGTTGCTCTTGATCGAGCCGATCGGCAGCGGGCTGGAGCGCTTCTGGCCGATGGCCGCGCCGATGGCGCGGGTTTCCAGCGGGTCACCGACTGCGGTGCCGGTGCCGTGGGCCTCGAGATAGTCGATCTCGTCCGGCCTGATGCCGGCCTGCTCGCAGGCCTGCTCCATCAACTGGGTCTGCGCCGACGGGTTGGGCACGGTCAGCCCGGACTTGTAGCCGTCGGTATTGACCACGGAAGACGCCACCACGGCGAGAATGCGGTCGCCATCGGCGATAGCCTGATCGAGATCCTTGAGCAGGAAGACACCGCCGCCTTCGGAGCGCGCATAGCCGTCGCCGGCTTCATCGAATACCTGGCAGCGCCCGGTCTTCGACAGCATCGTGGCCTTGGAGAAGATCAGGAAGCCGTAAGGATGCAGATGCAGGCTGATGCCGCCGGTCAGCGCCATGTCGGTCTCGCCGCTTCTGATCGACTGGCAGGCCTGATGGAAGGCGACCATTGAAGAAGAGCAGGCGGTATCCAGCGACAGGCTCGGGCCGTGCAGATCGAAGGCATACGACAGGCGGTTGGAAGCTACACTGGAGGTATTGCCGGTCGCGGTATTCGGGCCGATGGCGCTGAGGTCATCCGCCATGCGATAGGAGTAATCCAGGCTGGCGATGCCCATGAAGACGCCACAGCGTGAGCCGCGCATCTTCTCGGCCGGGATGCCGGCGTGCTCGATGGCTTCCCAGCTCATCTCCAGCAGCATGCGCTGTTGGGGGTCCATGCTGGCGGCTTCGCGCGGGCTGATGCCGAAGAAGGCGGGGTCAAAGCCCGTGATGTCACCCAGTGAACCTGCGGCGAAGCTGTAGCTCATGCCCGGGGCTTTCTTGTCCGGGTGCGAGAGGGACTCCTTGCTCCAGCGGTCGTCGGCGACTTCGGTCACCATGTCCTTGCCGGCCAGGAGGTCGTCCCAGAGGGTGGCCTGAGTGGTGCCGGGGAAACGGCTGGCTGCGCCGATGATGGCAACGCGTCGGGTCATGACAAGCTCCTGAACTTCTGAGTCACGGCACTGTGGCGAGCATGTTTCGCGGTCGCCTTCAGCAGCGCACTTCCTAATGTATCGATATTGATGACGCGCGGGTCGCCCTTGCGGCATTGCTCGTCAGTCTTGAAGGGCCCTTCGCAGTCGAGGGCCCACTCCATCAGCTCCGGGTCCTTGTCGCGCACGGCCGCCATGGTCTGGCGGGCGGTGTCGTCGGACTCCGGCAAGGCGCTGGACCAGATGAAGCTGTCGGTCACGCCATTGGGCTCGCCCAGGGTCGTATAGACCTCGGGCATGATCGGCACATGGTCTCCATAGAAACACAGCAGCCCGCCGCGCGGCAGTCTTGCCAGCGTGGTGGTGAGCTGATCGATCATCGCATCGGCATTCACCAGATGGCGCAGATAGATGCCCAGTTCCTGACAGTTCTCCGGCAGGTCTCCGTCATACCACTCCTGCAGACGTGCGCGGTCGAAGGTTTCCAGATGCAGCGGGCCGTGATTCTCCATGGTGATCACCTGGATGAACAACGGCGTGTCACCGGCTTCCAGCAAGCAGTCTTCGACCTTGGCGGCCACGGCGGCATCGCTGATGTACTGGCCACTCTTGTCGGCATCGCTGAAGTGGGCGATGTCGAGGAATTCATCGAAACCGAGCTGTTTCAGCACCTGATTGCGCAGATAGAAGGTGCCGGGATAGGGATGGATACACATCGTGCGATAGCCCATTGCCTTGTAGCTGGCGGCCAGGTTGGGCACGGCGCGATGCGCCAGCTGATGGTAGGGGTTGAACTGGTGCACGCCGAGCTCCTCGGCGGTCAGGCCCGTCAAGAAGGCGGTTTCGGTGCGCACGGTATTGGCGCCCCAGGCCGGCACGGCCAGACGACCACACGGCAGGCCCTGGGCCAGGGCGGTGAAGTGGCAGCGGTCCAGGTTCGGCAGCAGATTGTCACGTACCCGGGGATAGACGCGGCGAGCATCGAAGAAGGACTCGCTCTGCACACTGACGACATGGGGCAGTGCCTTGGTGGCGTCCTCGTCATCGAGTTCGCACAAGGTGGCGTCGAGTTCGCGCTGTGCCTCCTCCAACGGATTGCGCAGCGGCGTCAGCGGGCGACGCGCCAGCCGCGCATAGGCCAGCAGATAGGCCACCATGCCCAGCTCGCTCAGGTCGAACTCGGGGACCAGCATTACCTTGCTGGCCAGACGGTTGCCCAGGGCGTAGGTCAAGACGCTCGCGCCGATCAGTACGCTGATCAGCGGCACCAGCCATAGAGCGGCGTTGTCTGAGTAGGCGGCGGAGAAGCCCAGCGCGGGCTCGAGCCAGAGCCCCAGACCGATCGCCAGCGCCCCTGCCGTGGTCGCGGCGATGGTCAGCCCGATGCCGAAGAAGGGGATGTACAGGCGCGGGTGCTTGATGGCGTCGGTGAAGTACTCGAAGTCCTGGCTGAGGAAGGGTTCGCGCAGCGACACATACTTGGTGTGGCTGACCTGTAGTACCACCAGCCACAGCGCATTGACGACGATCAGCGAGAACCAAGGGCGCTGGGTAATCATGGTGCACAGAGACCAGCTGGCGCACCAGTACCCGACATGTGCCAGCCGGGCGCTGACGGGGCGACGCCAAAATGCGGCTGGCGGTGTCGTCATCTGTTTCAGCAGCAGATGCTCAAGCCCCAGCGTCAACCCGAGGCCGACCAGCAGTGGCCCGGCCATGAAAGACACAAACGCAATGACAAACTCCATGTAATGCCGACCTCGTTAGCCTCTGTCGTCGCAGGGGCTGTGTAGTGTCCGGTCGAGTACTCGACCCTGATCAAGATCCATGGCGGCCAGGGGAGTGACAAGTCGGCCCCTCGCCGCAGTATTTTCAGGCGCTCTGGTGTCCAGATCCTGATCGTTCCAGCGTGTTCAACTGCCGCTATGGCGTTCCCGCCACGGTCTTTCCCATCGATCCTGCACGATGTACTCCAGTGGCAGGTACTGGGGTATTACGCTAACTCATTGTCATGACAATGGAAAAACGCTGAGTCATCGCCTGCTGCGCATGGCGGGCCGGCTCACAGCTCAGGCTCACGAAGACGCAAGCCCCGATCAATGAGTGTAATTGAACCACCCGAGCAGGCGCTGGGAGATTCCGGCGGGCAGGACGCTCAACCACCAGCACCCGAAGTTGAGCGGGAAGGGGAAGCTGATACGCGCCCGGTTACGCGCTGCGCCCTTGAGAATGCGGCGTGCGGCCTTCTCGGGTGGCATCTCGAAGGGCTTGGGTCCTGGCATGGCTTCACACATCGGCGAGGTGACATAGCCGGGCATGACGACGGTGACACCCACGCCATGGGGTTTGAGCCAGCTGCGCAGGCCTTCGCCATACGCCTTGACCGCCGCCTTGCTGCCGCTGTAGCTGGGCGTCAATGCCAGGCCATGCCAGGCCGCCAGGGAGCTGAGCAGTACCAGCTGGCCACTGCCGCGCTGTTTCATCGCCATGGCCAGATGGTGAGCCATGCCCAGCGTGCCAATCACGTTGGTCTGCAGCAGGCGGCGTGAATCCTCCCAGCGCTCTCCGTTGCCCTGGGGGCCGATATCGGTATTCATGCCGGCGTTGGCGATGGCGATGTCCGGCACGCCGCGCGCGCAGACTTCATCCAGCCAGGTGAACAGGGTCTCTTCATCACACAGATTGAGTACCGTGCATTCCACCTCGGCGCCCAGCTTGCGGCAGTCGTTGGCGATCGCATCGAGCTTGCGCTGCTTGCGGCCGGTGAGAATCAGCGTGGTGCCCGTCTCGGCGTAGGCGCGTGCCAGGGCGCCGCCGATCTCGCCCGTGGCACCGGTGATCAGGACGCGCCGCAGGCGGCTGGCATCCTGCGCGGCTTTCGCACTGGCGTCGCTCTCTGCAGGTCGACTATCCGCTCGGTGATTGCCAGCGGCGCGTTCAGCGTCGGTAGGCTCTGGCTGCTGGGGGGGCATGGCCGTCATCTTTGGTCTCCTTGAATCCCGACACCGAAGGTCGGCAGTTCCCTTGCGTTTCTCGTTATGGTCGGGTGAGAGAGGCTGCCATCATTGGCGTGTCTCACCGTTATTGCGTGGTCCAGCAGTCTTTTTGCATGTTCAGCAGCGGCTCAGCATATTCTCCAGCGGCGAGCGTTCGGCGCACAGTATCTTGGAGGCGCCCAACACGGCCAGTTGCATGCCCGGCTTGCAGTAGAAGCCGCCATTGAGCTGCACGGTATGAATCACCGTATTGCGGAAATGTCGGAAGAGCGTCGTGTCAGGGCGCTGGCCCTGGGTCCAGAAATCATGCAGCGAACCCTGGAAGGTCAGGCCCGGCAAGTTGAAGATCGGGTCGCCCATGCAGAAGGTCGGGCAGCGATACTGCAGCGCCACGTTGCCGGTCGTGCTGTTGACCGTGATCATGCCCTTGGCCTGCTGCAGCAGCTTCTCCAGGTTGCCGCTCTCCAGGTAGACGATACGCCCGATCAGGTCGTAGCGGCGCTCCAATGAGCGAATCAGCCCCGGGTAATCCACCAGCCCCATGTCGAGTGGGTGGTTCTTGATCACCAGGCGTGCACCGCGTGGCGCATTCAGGGCGAAGCTCTTCATTACCCGCTGAATGACCTCCTGCATGTTGGCGAAGCGCGAGTGATGACGTATTTGGGCATCGGTATTCAGCTGCAGCGGCAGCATGTAGTAGGGCGCGCCACTGCCCATCAGCTGATCGATACGCTTCGCATCACGCCGCTTGTACCAGGGCATCAAGGGCAACCGTGTCGCATAGCCCGCGTATTCCTGCACGGCGTGAATGCTGTGTGGCCGATAGCGCGGGAACAGCAATGGATTGGCCGCTCCCGCCAGGTGGTAGGTGATGTCATGGCGCGCACGTTCACTGAAAGGTGCCTGGAAACGCTGCGGCGTGGGGGCATCTTCGAGATGCTTGCCTGCCTCACGGAACCAGTCAGGGTCGCGTGGCAGCAGGGAGTGGCCATTGACACCTTCGCGCTCCAGCGTCACCCAGTAAGGACGGAAGTAGCCCTCCTCGAACACGTGGGTACGGATGCCGAGATATTCTGCCTTGAGCACGGCATCACGATGTACCGGGCGTCGGTCGCCGAACAGCACCTGATCCGTGACGTGATGCTTGCGCCAGAGTTCGGCGATCCAGTCCCCTAGGTCCTCGAGCTTGCCGCGATAGGCATACGCCTTGTCGTGGCGCCAATAGAAGCTGTCACCGCTGTTGAAGTTGACTTTGATGACCTCATGGCCATCCTGCTTGAGCTTTTTCGCCAGCTGCAGGAAGAAGGGCGAGCACACCCCCTGCAGCAACATGAAGACGCGCCGGCGTCCCCCCTCACGGGGGCGCAGCTGGATATCGGGTGCCTTCGATGCTGCCCAACCATCGCTGATGAGAGGGGCTGAAGGCTGATTCAGCGGGGGCGTCAAGACGGTATCATCAGACAGCTTTGCAAGAGCGCCATCGCCCATGATCCGCTCCAACGCCTGGCCAAGCCTTGTGCTGACAGGCATGCCGGCACCGGCTGGTGGCGTGAGGCTGAGGATTGGTGTCAGACGTCCATGTTCCATGAGTCAGTGCTTCCCGATGAACAATGCTCGATAGCCGCGATATAGCCGGGTTTTCCAGGGTAATGAAAGTCGCATGGTGCCATTTCTGAGCATGGTTCGTTGGCGTTCAAGTATCGTGACAACTGTTTCGGCATTGCATAAGTCCCCCCGATCGGGATCCACGTAGATCGGATATTCGATCAGCGCACCAGCGACAAGGGCATCCACGCTCAAGGTGCGCGTCCGTCTTGGACAGTCGATCTGGTCATCGGTCAACCCCCAACCGGCATAGAAGGGCAGGCCATGGGTCGTGACGGGCACTCCTCGTATCAGGGCTTCAAAGCCGGCCAACGAGCACAGCGTATGCAGGCGGTCGATCTGTGTGAACAGATCACTGATATTGCCCTTTGAAAGCTCGAGGTCATAGGTGCCGGGCGTTTGCGATACTTCTCCCACACGGCCTCCTGATACAACGTCAGGATGCGGCTTGTAGATCACGTAAGCTTCAGGATGCAATTCGCGCGCCGCCTCAAGCAAAGCCTGGTTGGTACGAATGCCGGGGCAGGCATGGCGAATGGAGGCGTCCGATTCCACCTGGCCCACCACAAGGACAATCTCCCGATCCTGAGCAAGCTCTCGTAAGTCGGGCAACGTGTCGTCCTGAGAGTTGTACTTGCTCAACCCTAGCGAAATGATGCGCTCTCTCAGTCGGCGTGCACGGGCCAGCTCTGCATCACTTGGCTCATGATGCTCCAGCCACTCTTCTAGCGTGCTGGCTCGACTGGCATCGAAATGCATGGCCTTGTCGTCAACTACCAGCGACAGGGGGCGGGTGAGGTCGACACCCAGGCCGACTGAGCGCAGAAAGCCATCTTCCATCATCCAGAGTTCACCACCTGCCTCTTTGACCTGCGCCTGGCGCTCTGGCGGCGTACGGCCAGCCCAGCTCAATATTCTCTGGGGGGGCGAGCCGGTGTCCTGCGGAGAAAGACGTTGCAGCGCGCGTTCAGGCTTCTTCTCGAAACGCAGCTGAGACCAGGGGCCAAGGAAATAACCGATGAACTTCTGCTTCCAGCCAGAAAACTCGAGCCCCTGCCAGTGACCTGCCAGTCTGGTAGCCATTCGCTTCTGGTCTGCAAGCAGCTGAATGATCTCTTCGAGCGTCGCGGCCTGCTGGGTATAGGGGTTGGCATAGCGGCTGTATTCGAGATAAGCCGCAGCAAACATCTGCTCAAGCGTGCGTGACTGGCCTCGGCGCGGACATTGCTGCCGATCATCCGTCAGGCCCCAGCCGGCATAGAACGGCATGCCGTGGCAGGTCACCGGCAGGCCTGCCATCAGGGCCTCGAACCCAAGCTGGCTGGTCACGACATGGACGCCATCGATTTGTTCGAACAGGCACCAGGGGTTGATGTCGTCACTCAGCAGCGTGCAGCCAAGCTTGCGCGCCTCCTCCAGCAGATAGCCGCGCTTCTTGCCGGCGATCACATCCGGATGCACCTTGACCCACACCTCGGCTCCTTCGATGGCGCAGGCCTCCCTCAGCATGGCAAGGAAAGTCTCTGGGTTGGCCATGCCACCCACGACAGACGCATCCTCGGCGGTCTGGTCCACGATGAGGAGTCGCTGCATGCCAGGCTTTCGGGCTGGCAGGTTGCGCTCTGGTGCATGGTTGTATTTGCTCAAGCGATGCATGCGCAGGCTTTCGATAGCCGCGCGCGCCCGGGCCAGCAATGCCTCTGTCTGGCGCGTCGGCGCTTCCTTGATCAGTTGCTCGAGATCGCTCGTTTGGCGCGCATCGTAATAGATGCCTTGGTGATCGACCACCATCGCCATGCCTGGGTAACCGGCGCTTGCCAAGGTCAGAGAGCGCAGGAAACCATCCTCCAACGCGACGTAGGGCAATCCATGTTCAAGCGCATATTGGCGCGCACGTTTCGCCGTGGGTTTATGTCCCCAGCCGACGACGCGCATGATGTTTGTCGATGATTTCTGGCCCGCGAATTCTGGCGCAGTATTTATCCCTTTCGATGCCCCGAGTTCTGGCAAAGAATCAGCCTCGCTCGCTGATGGGTGTTGTTCTTTTCCTACATTTTTTTCGCTCAGTGTACCTGTCGGGGCACGTCGCCTGGCAGCGAAAGATAAATCCTTGAAGGCAGGTGAGTTGTCATTGTTCTGACACGAAAGGGGTGTAGGCCCTCTTGTCAGTGGCAGCAACTCGGGAATGAAGCAGGCAAGAAGTGGTTGGCGATAAATACCTGAAGAAAAACAGAGCGATGCCCCAGAGGTCGCGTCATTCGTGACATCTGCTGATCCGTGCCGAGCGTGAGAGGCGCAGGGCAGAGCACGCATGAGAAGCTCCCATCCTTGGTTCATTGCCGCCTTCAGCATGCAGGGTGTCCGTTTCAGATAAGAAAAGTGACTGCTTACTCGTGATGCTCAGCACGCCTGGTGAGACTGTCGTGTGAGACCGTTGACTCAGAGTCCGCAAATAGGGAAAGTACGCAAAGTGACGAACGAATTCAATCAAGTCTTTGCTTGCGATATTGGTAGCAGGCAAATGATTAACCTGTGCTTTATTTTGTTTGTCAGCTTTTTCACTGCACGCTTCAGCAGTAATTGCTTTACTGCTAAAGTGCCACGCTCTGCGATGCATTTTCATTAATGCTTGAGCTTCATGTGAACGTGAAGCGCAGGGCTTGACCAGAAGAAGTGGCAGGACGCCAAGGGAACGCTAGTAGATGGAAATCGCGCAGCACATGGATGCTTTTGTCACCCTGGTGGTGACGGTAGGAGTGTTGGCAGGGCTTGTCTGGAATCGTTGGCCGGCGGAGTGGCTGATGATGGCCGCTGCCGTGTCGTTGATCCTGCTGGGCGTCATTTCTCCGGCGACCTTCCTGGCCGGATTCGCCAATCCGGGCATCATGACCATCGGCGCGCTTTTCGTGGTCGCCGCCGGCGTACAGGAAACCGGGGCGCTGCGCTGGATGCTCGAGCGTCTGCTCGGACGCCCCAGCTCTCCCTCTTCAGCATTGGCACGCCTGATGCCGATCACCTCGCTGCTCAGCGCCTTTCTGAACAACACCCCCGTCGTCGCACTCTTCATTGGCCTGGTTCAGGGCTGGTGCGCGCGCATGAAAATCTCGCCTTCGCGTCTGCTGATGCCCATGAGCTATGCCGCCATTCTTGGCGGCACCTGCACCCTGATCGGCACCAGTACCAATCTGGTCGTCGACGGCCTGCTGCAGTCCCAGGCCAATCTGCCCGGGCTCGGCATCTTTGATATCTCTGCGCTGGGCGTGCCTGTGCTGATCATCGGCACCCTGTGGATGGTGCTGATCGGCTGGCGTTTCCTGCCCCAGCGCAAGGGGCTGGTCGAACAGCTCGGCAATGGTCGCGAGTATTCCGTGGCCATGCGAGTCGCCGACAAGGGGCCGCTGCACGACAAGAGCATCGAAGAGGCGGGCCTGCGCAGTCTTCAATTCGGCTATCTGGCCGAGATCGAACGTTCCGGCAAGCTGCTGTCCATGGTCGGCCCTGACACCATTCTCCAGTCCGGTGATCGCCTCATCTTCGTCGGTGTCGCGGATACAGCGCATGAAGTGCGTGTTTTCCGCGGGCTGGAGAGCGATGCCGCAGGCCTGGACCTGGATCATCACCAGCGCCGCATGGTCGAGGCCGTCATCGCTCCAAGCTCCCCCGTCGTCGGCATGAACGTGCGTGAAGCTCGCTTTCGTACTCGCTATCAATCCGTGATTCTCGCCGTGTCACGTGATGGTGAGCGCATCAACAGCAAGGTCGGTGACATCGTGCTGCGTCCCGGTGACACCCTGTTGCTGGAAGCCGCTGCCGATTTCACGCGCCTGCATCGTTATAACCGCGAATTCCTGCTGGTCAGTACGCTGGATGGCAATGGCATGCCCAACCTCACCAAGGCGCCCATCGCACTCGCCATCATGAGCCTGATGATCATCACGCACCTGGCGGGCATGGCCGAGCTGGTCGAGGCGGCCGTGGCGGCCGCCATTCTGATGGTCTTCACCGGTTGCCTCCCGGCCTCGCAGGCGCGTGCCAGCATCGATGGCAGCGTGCTGGTCGTCATTGCCGCTGCCTTGGGGCTGGGACAGGCGATGACCGACAGTGGTGCGGCCCAGATGGTGGCGGACCAGCTCATGCAGCTGGGCGGGGGGTCGCCGCTGCTGATGCTGGCACTCGTCTATCTCACCACGACGCTATTTACCGAGATCATCACCAACAACGCCGCCGCCGTGTTGATGTTTCCGATCGCCATGGCAGTCAGCGAGCAGCTGGGGGTCTCATTGATGCCCTATGCGATTGCCATCATGTTCGCGGCCTCGGCCAGTTTCCTTACCCCGCTGGGCTATCAGACCAACCTGATGGTGATGGGCCCGGGGGGCTACAAGGTGTCCGATTACATGAAGGTCGGTTTGCCGATGAGCCTCATCGTCGGCGTCACCTCGGTCGCTCTGATTCCGCTGATCTGGCCATTCACGGGCTGAACCATGTTCTGCTTCGTCTGGTAGTCGCTGGCGAGCGTTATCATTTTCATCGTCAGCCTGGCTGGCGAATTCACACTGACAGGAAGGCACATGACGGATACGACAGTGAGCACGACCGACAGCACGACACGCGCCATGTTGAATGCGTTGGAGGCCATTGCTCGCAAGGCGGGCGCTGCCATCATGGAGATCTACGAGAGCGGTGACTTCACGGTCGACATGAAGTCGGATGATTCCCCGCTGACCACGGCAGACCGCGCAGCGCACGCCGTCATCGTCGATGGTCTGAAGGCCATGGACGCCGAGTTCGGCGCCACACCGATCCTGTCCGAGGAAGACGCGGACATCAGCTGGGACGTGCGCAGTGACTGGACGCGTTACTGGCTGGTCGATCCCCTGGATGGCACCAAGGAATTCATCAAGCGCAATGGCGAATTCACCGTCAACATCGCGCTGATCGAGCAGGGCGTGCCGACCATGGGCGTCGTCTACGCGCCGGCCATCGAGACGCTCTACGTCGGTGCCCAGCAGGCGAAAGGCCAGGCCGCCATCGCCGAGAAGCAGGTTGGCGAGGGTGAGCGTCAGGCCATCGCCGTCAGTGACGTGCCGAGCACCACCGACAGCTGGCGCATCGTCGGGAGTCGCTCTCACCAGACCGAAGAATTCAAGGCGTTCGTCGCCGACTTCGCTGCCTGCGATATCGTCGCCATGGGCAGCTCACTGAAGCTGTGCCTGGTGGCGGAAGGGGCGGCAGATCTCTACCCGCGCCTCGGCCCGACCTGTGAATGGGATACCGGTGCCGCGCATGCGGTGGTCGAAGCCGCGGGTGGCCAGGTGCTGAATGCCGAGACCCGTCAGGCGCTGCGCTACAACCAGCATGACAGCGTGCTCAACCCCTATTTCATCGTCTGTGCCAAGCCGGCCGCACCCTGGGCATGAACCAGGCGCTAGACAGAGGGTAGGCAAGCATCACCGGACTGACGCCCGAAGATGTCAGTCTCGTGTCAAAGATACTATGTTCTCTTCGCAGCGAGTTTCGTGTGTCAGCGTGTGCGGAGAGGATAAGGACAACTAGCAGAGTGATCTCAAGGAACCTGTAATGACTGCATCATCTACGGCCGACAAGCTCGGCATCACACCGGAACGTCAGACCCACCTCAAGCAGCTTGAGGCCGAATCCATTCACATCATCCGTGAAGTGGCAGCGGAATTTGCCAATCCGGTCATGCTGTATTCCATCGGCAAGGATTCCGCCGTCATGCTGCACTTGGCGCGCAAGGCCTTTGCGCCGGGCGTCCCGCCGTTCCCGCTGATGCACGTCAACACCACCTGGAAGTTCCAGGAAATGATCAAGTTCCGCGACGAGATGGCCGCGGAAGTCGGCATGGAATTGATTGAGCACATCAACCAGGAAGGCGTCGCGGCGGGCATCAACCCGTTCGATCACGGCAGCGCCAAGTACACCGACATCATGAAGACCGCCGGTCTCAAGCAGGCACTCGACAAGCACGGCTTCGATGCCGCCTTCGGTGGCGCACGTCGTGACGAGGAAGCCTCGCGGGCCAAGGAGCGCGTCTACTCCTTCCGCGATCAGTACCACCGCTGGGACCCCAAGAATCAGCGTCCGGAGCTGTGGAACATCTACAACTCCAAGATCAACAAGGGTGAGTCCATCCGCGTCTTCCCGCTCTCCAACTGGACCGAGCTGGACATCTGGCAGTACATCTACCTCGAATCCATCAAGATCGTGCCGCTGTACTACTCCGCCGTGCGTCCGGTGGTGAAGCGTGACGGTCTCGACATCATGGTCGACGACGACCGTCTGCCGCTGGAAGAAGGCGAAGTGCCGGAAATGAAGTCCGTGCGCTTCCGTACCCTGGGCTGCTACCCGCTGACCGGCGCCGTGGAATCCACCGCCGCGACCCTGCCGGAAATCATCCAGGAAATGCTGCTGACGCGTACCAGCGAGCGCTCCGGGCGTGCGATCGATCACGACCAGGCAGGCTCGATGGAGAAGAAGAAGCGCGAAGGTTATTTCTAGGCCACGCGCCAGGTATCCGGCTCCGTCGCCAGCAACGGCGATGGCATGCTTCAAGGCAAGCAAGACTCAACGAAATTGACAGGACGAGGGATGTCCTCAGCGCTGGAAGCGTCGCGCCTCGTACGCCACAAGACGCTCGCGCCGGACAGGCCTCGTTCAGGGAGAATGACAGTGTCACACCAGTCGACGATGATCGCGGAAAATATCGAAGCCTATCTCAAGGAACACGAGCAGAAAGACCTGCTGCGTTTCATCACCTGCGGCAGCGTGGATGACGGCAAGTCGACCCTGATCGGTCGCCTGCTTCACGACTCCAAGATGATCTATGAAGATCAGCTGGCCGCCATCACCCGCGATTCCAAGAAGAGCGGTACCACCGGCAAGGTCGATCTGGCGCTGCTGGTCGATGGCCTGCAGTCCGAGCGTGAGCAGGGCATCACCATCGATGTCGCCTACCGCTACTTCTCCACCGACAAGCGCAAGTTCATCATCGCCGATACCCCGGGGCACGAGCAGTACACCCGCAACATGGCGACCGGGGCGTCCACCGCGAGCCTGGCGATCATCCTGATCGATGCGCGTTATGGCGTGCAGACCCAGACCCGTCGCCACAGCTACATCTGCTCGCTGCTGGGCATTCAGCACCTGGTGGTCGCGGTCAACAAGATGGATATCGTCGACTACTCCCAGGAACGCTTCGATGAGATCGTCGCGGACTACAAGGCGTTCGCCAAGGACCTGGAAGTCCCGGATATCCGCTTCGTGCCGTTGTCCGCGCTGGAAGGCGACAACGTCGTTTCCATCAGCGAGCACACCCCGTGGTACGACGATGCCGCCACCTACGAGGCGCGTCCGCTGATGGACATCCTCGAGACCGTCGATGTCACCGAGGACAGCAACCTGACCGACCTGCGCTTCCCGGTGCAGTACGTCAACCGCCCGAACCTCAACTTCCGTGGCTACTGCGGCACCCTGGCCGCCGGTACCGTCTCGCCGGGTCAGCAGATCAAGGTTCTGCCGTCCGGCAGCACCTCCACCGTTGAGCGTATCGTCACCTTCGATGGCGATCTCGACATCGCCTGGCCGGGTCAGGCCGTCACGCTGACCCTGACCGACGAGATCGATATCTCGCGTGGTGACATGATCGTCGCCGAAGATTCCGATCTGGAGCCGTGCACCGCCTTCACCGCGGACGTGGTGTGGATGCACGAGGACCCGCTGATCGTCGGCAAGGAATACGAGCTCAAGCTCGGCACTTCCAGTGTCATCGGTCGCGTCGGTCGCATCATCCACCAGACCGACGTCAACACCATGGCGCGCAACGAAGCGGAGAACATCCCGCTCAACGGCATCGCCCGCGTGCAGGTCGAACTGACCCAGCCGCTGGCCATGGACAGCTACCAGCGTTCACCGCATACCGGCAGCTTCGTGTTCATTGATCGTCTGTCCAACATCACCATCGGTGCAGGCATGGTCAAGGAGACCCTGAGTGCCAGCAACATCGTGTGGCACGACATGGCGGTCACCAAGCAGCGCCGCGCCGATCGCAACAAGCAGAAGCCGTGCATCATCTGGTTCACCGGTCTGTCCGGTGCCGGCAAGTCCACCGCCGCCAATGCGCTGGAGCGTCAGCTGTTCGCCATGGGCTACAACACCTACCTGCTGGACGGCGACAACGTGCGCCACGGCCTGTGTGGTGATCTGGGCTTCAGCGAAGACGACCGCGCCGAGAACATCCGTCGTGTCGGCGAAGTCGCCAAGCTGATGGTCGATGCCGGCATGATCACCCTGGTCAGCTTCATCTCGCCGTTCCAGGCCGATCGCCAGACCGTGCGCGACATGGTCGGCACTGACGAGTTCATTGAAGTCTTCGTCAACACGCCGATCAGCGTCTGCGAAGAGCGCGATCCCAAGGGCCTGTACCGCAAGGCGCGTGCCGGTGAGATCAGTGACTTCACCGGCATCAGCTCGCCGTATGAAGCGCCGGAGAACCCGGAAATCGAGATCAACACGGGTGAACTGAGCCTCGAGCAGACCGCACTCAAGCTGGTCAATCAGCTCAAGCACTACAACGTCATCGGCTGATGCATTCACGCCGATCAGCCCTCGCCGCAAGGCGGGGGCGTTTGCCGTTTCAGGACTCTTACATGACTTTATCCCGATTCAAACAGCGCTTGCCGCATGTCGTGCGTCTCGTGGCAGTGGCAGGCCTGGCACTGGCCATCACCGGTTGCGCTACCTCCTACCCGGAATCCACCGGTGCCGGCAGTACCAACCTGGCCAACCTGACCGGCGCTGCGTCGCTGCCGGCGGATGTCTCGTCATTTCTCGACAGCGCGGCCCCCGGCAGCGTGATTGCGGTGCCGACCAGCCCTTGGGGCAGCAACGTCGAAGTGGTCGCCCATGAGCGCTACTTCGCTGCCAGCGGGCGTATCTGTCGTGAGCTGACGGTCTCCAATCAGCGAGACCTGCCCAGCAAGGAGCTGGCGTGCCGGACCAGCAATGACGGCAAGGCCGGTGAAGGCACCTGGGTGACCCAGCGGTTGGTGACCGGCCTGCTGGAAGAGGCCCGCTGAGGAGCTTCTCGATAACTTCTCAGCAACTTCTCGGTACCTTTTCGCTGAAAGGCCCGCACCTAGCTTGGCGTGAAACGACGATTGCAGGAAGCAGGCTGGCCTGGCCGACGCTGTCATTCCTGACCGACACTGCTCTATTTTTTGCACGATTTTCTTTGCACTACGAGGGGCCTAGCCCGATGACAATTTCCAGATTCTTGCTCCGGGCCGGGTGCCTGGTGGCGGTAGCGTGCCTGAACGCCAGCCCTGCCATGGCAGCCGGCCTGGACAGCGGTTCCATCCTGTCCAGCAATGACCAGGCCTCCAGCATCCCGCAAAAGACGGATAGTGTAGAAGACAAGGCGCGTGCCGATTGGCGCAGCGGAACCTACGGGCCGCTGACCTCCCGTGCGCAGACCGACCCTGATTCCCTACCGCCGTTCGGCGAAAACCTCTTTACCGGTGGTTTCCGCGGCATGATGGCCGATGGCCTCAACAGCAGCTACACCATCAAACCGGGTGACCAGATCACCCTGCGTGTCTGGGGTGGGGTCGAGATGGAGTCCGTGCTGCCTGTCGATGCGCAGGGCAACATCTTCCTGCCGGGCATCGGTCCGGTGAAGGTGCAGGGCACCACCAATGCCCAGCTGGATGGCAAGGTACGCAGCGCCATTCAAGAGGTGTATCCCGAGAACGTCAGCGTCTACACCAACCTGCAGGGCGTGCAGCCGGTGGGTATCTTCGTCACCGGGTATGTCAAGAATCCGGGCCGCTACGCCGGTACCCCGAATGATTCCATGCTGTATTTCCTCGATCAGGCCGGCGGCATCGACCAGGCACTGGGCAGCTACCGCAAGATCAAGATCAAGCGCAATGGCCGCGTCATCAATACGGTCGATCTGTATGACTTCCTGATCAACGGCGAGATCGCTCGTCCGCAGTTCCGCGATGGCGATACCGTCGTCGTCGAGGAGCGTGGCCCGGCGATCAGCGTGGTCGGGGATGTCGAGCGTGACTATCGCTATGAGCTCACCGACTCGCGCCTGAGTGGCGAAGACGTCCTGAACCTGGCGCGTCTCAAGTCGGGTGTCTCTCACGTACTGCTGCGGGGATCCCGTCCCGACGGCCCCATCTCGCGCTATCTGCCGGTGACGGAATTCCGCGGCGCTGATGTGCGTGCAGGGGATGAAGTGCTGTTCAGTGCCGACCAGCGTGATGAGACCATCGTCGTACAGCTGGAAGGTAGCTTCTATGGCCCGTCGCGTTATGCACTGCCGCGCGATGCCCACTTGGGCGAACTGCTCAATGCCGTCGGGGTGCCGAAAGGGCTGACCGATTACCAGAGCGTTTCCATCCGCCGTGAAAGCGTCAAGGAGCAGCAGGCGCAGGCACTGCAGGACAGTCTCAAGCGTCTTCAGGCCACCTATCTCGGCGCGTCTTCCTCGACCACTGAAGAATCCGAGCTTCGTGTCCAGGAAGCCGAGATGATCGAGAAGTTCGTCGAGCAGGCCAAAAAGGAAGAGCCGACCGGACGACTGGTCGTGGCACGTGAAGACGGCAACATCGCGGATGTGCGCCTGCAGGATGGCGATGTCATCACCATTCCGGAAATCAGCGATTCCCTGCTGATCAGCGGCGAAGTCGTGGTGCCTCAGGCCATGGTCTACACCCAGGGCATGACGGTGATGGACTATATCAATAGCGCCGGTGGCTTCACGCAGCACGCGGATGAAGACCAGATTCTGGTCGTGCGCCAGAACGGTGCCGTGCGTCGTGCCGAGGAAGTCGAGCTGCGCTCGGGTGATCAGATTCTGGTACTGCCGGAACCGCCGACCAAGAACCTGCAGCTGGCCACCAGCATCACGCAGATCCTCTATCAGGTCGCCGTCGCCACCAAAGTCGCGATAGACCTCTGATCATGGCCAGTGACATGAACGGTGACATGAGTTCCCCAGCAGATCACTCTGCAGGTGACAACAAGGGCGGGCCCAAGGCCCGCTCCGCCTGGGCCGTAACGCGCAGTGTCTGGTACGCCATGTTCATTCGCGAAGCGATTGGACGTACGATGACAGACCGTATGGGCTGGTTCTGGATGGTTCTTGAGCCCTTTGCCATGGTAGCTCTTATGGTGGGTATACGTTCCTTTATAAAAGGGGATGGACTCATCATGAATGCCCCCTTTATTCCATGGATGGTAACTGGCCTGATGGGGTTTTATTTACTGCGTGATGGGATGATACGCGGCATGGGAGCGGTCAAGGCAAATCAAGCGTTGTTTACGTATCGGCAAGTGCAGACTACAGACCCTGTTATTGTTCGAATTTTCCTTGATGGAATGCTACGAACCTTTGTATTGATGATTTTTATTTGTATCGGCGTGTTGTTGGGCTTAGAACTCTATCCAGATAATGTAGTGAAATCATTTTTTAGTTGGTTTTCACTCTGGGCTCTCGGTTTAGGGCTGGGATTGACGTTATCAGCGCTGGCAACACTGGTTGAGGAAATAGAGAAAATAGTAAAACTGGTCAGCTTGCCTTTGCTCATCATCTCTGGCGTGATGTTTCCCTTGAATCATTTGCCTCATTGGCTTCTTGAGTATGCGATGATCAACCCGATCCCTCATGGTTTAGAGATGTTAAGGCTGGGCTTCTTTGAAAACTATCATGTTGTCAAAGGGACAAGTGAGTTGTATTTGTGGGCGTTTATATTGGGTTCAAACGCCTTAGGTCTTATGTTGCATATCCGTTTTTCCCATAAACTCAAGGCACAGTAATCAATGAAAGCCTTCATCCAACGTCAGCCTCATTGGGCAATAGCAATACTTGCTATTTTACTCGTAACGCTTTATTGGAGCTTCTGGGCAACAGATCGCTACGTATCCAGAGCAACGGTTGTGCTGGAAAGTCCTCAGGTAACTTCTACAGAAGTCAATTTCTCTTCAATATTGACAGGGGGAGGCTCAGATAAAGACCTTCTTTTGTTAAGGGAGTACCTGCTTTCTACTGATATGCTCAAGGTGGTTGATGAGAAACTAGGGTTCCGTCAGCATTATAGTGAGCACGGAGACTATTTCTCAACTCTGGGAGATGCAAATGCCCCTATTGAGGAGCTGCATGATTATTACTTGAAACGTGTCAGTGTTGAAATGGATGACTATGCAGGAGTTCTCAATGTGGAGGTTCAGGCATATACGCCTGAGTTTGCACACCAGATGACCCAGTTACTACTCGATGAAGGCGAAGCTCATATGAATGATATGGGCCGTCGTTTAGCCGATGAGCAAGTTACGTTTCTAGAAAAGCAATTGGGTCGGCTAGAAGCAAGGTTGGATCACACTCGGGATGATCTTCTAAAATTCCAGAACAAGGAAGGCTTGATATCTCCGACAAGCACCGTGGAGAGCATCAATCAAGTTGTTGCAACTCTTGAAGGACAGCTCGCGACGCTACAAGCACAGCGTAAAGCATTGGCAAGCTATCAAAGTGAACGCTCTTCTGACATGAAAAGAGTGACTTCTGAAATTGAAGCGATGCGTGAGCAGATACTGAAGCAAAGAGATAGACTAGCTCAGGCAACAGGTGATTCTTTAAATAAAGTGTCATCTCAGTATCAATCTTTGGAATTGAAAGCAAAATTTGCGCAAGAGACCTATTCTGGTGCCATTGCCGCATTGGAAAGCACTAGGCTCGAGGCTGCACGTAAATTGAAACAAGTCAGTATTCTGCAAAGTCCATTAATGCCAGAATACTCTACCGAGCCGAAAAGAATTTATAATATTACGGTATTCGCGTTGATTACTATCTTCTTGGCATTTATTGCTAGCATGCTGATTCTGATTATCAAAGAGCATCGGGATTAATCATGATAGAGATAAAGAGTCTCTATAAGAGATATCATAATCACCATAGTAATGAATGGGTGTTACGTGATATTAATATCACAATACCCACTGGTGTAAGTGTCGGATTGATTGGCGGCAATGGGGCAGGGAAGTCTACCTTATTGAGGCTAATCGCTGGTATGGACACGCCTGATAGAGGGGAAGTCGTTCGCCATAGCCGTGTGTCATGGCCAGTCGGTTTGTCTGGGGGGATGCAAGGTAGTCTGACCGGCCGACAAAATGTGAAGTTTGTAGCCCGAGCACAAGGCCGCCGGAAGGATGTTGAACGGATTGTCTCTTTTGTAGAAGATTTTGCTGAAATTGGCAGAGCATTTGATGATCCGGTCAAGACGTATTCTTCAGGCATGAAGTCACGGTTGTCCTTTGGGCTTTCATTAGCCTTCGATTTTGATGTGTTCATCTCTGATGAAGCCACTGCTGTCGGAGATCGTGCATTCAAGGCAAAGGCACAGGCACTTTTCAAGAGCAAAGTGGGTAAGTCTTCCTTGATTATCGTATCTCACGGGGAAGGTATACTACGTGAACTTTGCCAGGCCGGTATTTATCTAAAGAATGGTTCTGCTTATTGGTTTGATGATATCAATGATGCAATTATTGCTTATCATGAAGATGGTGATAAGGCCAAAAAGGTAGCAGCCTCGACAGCTAGTAAAGATAGTGATGATGGTGAGGTTGAACTTGAACCTAGTGACGGTGAATTGACGACCGAACGATTGGAAGAAGTAAGGAAAGCGATTAAAAACTTGCAGCCAATTGTTGCAGGGCTAGGAATAACTGTCAATAAAGCCAAGCAAAACAACTGGGCTGCTGAAAAAATAAAAAAACTTAACGGATTGCACAATAAAACTAAAAAAGAGATGAGAGTCCTTCAAGAGTTAATAAGCGAAGATGACCGGATAAGGCTAGAAGAAGAAAAAAAGAATTTGAATCAGTCCAACAAGTCAATCAAGTCGCTACAGTACCTTAAAGGCCACTCACAAAAATATGAGCTTGAATCCGAACAGCTTGATGTTATAGAGAGTGCGTTAGAGTTGATGCAGAAGAACAAGTTGAAAGCTAAAGCTAATATAGAAAGTTTGGAAGATTGAATCATATTTCTCACAATTTGTATTAAAGGAATTCTGTACGATGGAAAGCATCATATACTCAAAAATTTCTGATAAGATAATATTCGAACAGGCGGCAAAAAAAGTATATGACTCTTTTCCTGGTGAAGAATTCAGTGTTTTAACCTCGTCTTGCGAAGAGCGTGAGTCTGTTCATAATATTATTGAGCTGACCGATGATGAAGGATTGAAAAGCTTCTTGACCGGAAAAACGCTCAAGCGTGTAATCTTATTGGGATTTGAAAGAACAGAGATCCTTCCGATAACATGGATAGTCGAGTTTCTTTCTCATGGAGCTGACGCTATAAGTGGATTGTACGATGGTGCTATTGGGCGCTACTCTCCTTTCAAGGGGTATGAAGCTAATACAATATTGGTTTTTCCAGGCTCAATGTTACCTTTGTCCATGGGCTCTCACCAAAGATCTTTTTTACTGTTAGCAGCTTTGAACTACTCTGGTTATTATGCTGATGTAATAATAACAGGTAGCAACAGTAATGCTTTAAGTCGTGCACGTCGTCTTCTGAGCGCAATTGCTCCCAACGTCTATATCTTCAAGAATAATAAACGTAAGTTGCCAGATGCATTATGGTTAAGGCGTGAAATCGAGCGAAAGTATCGTAAGTTAACGATAAAAGATAATAAAGTACCTGAGCTCTTTGCCGATCGTTATTCGAACAAGGCAACAGAATCTCTCAAGATCACGCTTGCCAGGCTACACGACGAGAATGAATACAAGAACATAATAGTAAGCTACGCTTGGATGACCAAGTGTTTGGATTACATCCCTGACGAGAAGTTGAAAGAAACAACTTTAATATGTGATACACATGACGTTCAGTTCGTTCGTAATCTGTCAGCCAATAAGCATGAAAAGCGATTCATGTCGCTCCAGAAATATGATAAGTGGTTAGAGAAGAAAGTACTGGCTAGATATGATTATATTGGTGCTATTTCAAAGTCTGACTCTAAAGAATTACGTAAGCATAAAGAACTTGCCAAGAAAGTGATAAATGTAACAAGTGCTTTCAACTATGCTTTGAAAAAGCCTCGTAAAATCGGTCACAAGCCTTGTCTGCATTATGGTTTTATTGGCGGAGGCATGGATGCTAACGTTAAAGCTTTAGCTTATATATTGGATGAATGGTGGCCAGTGATGAATTCTTATTCACCCAATAGTAAATTTTATATTGCTGGTAGTATTTGCAGGAATCCTCTTATCGCAAGCAAAGTCTTTTTCGATGAAAGTATTGTGAAAATGGGCTTTGTGGATAGTATTTCAGATTTTTACGATAAAATAGATATTTCTCTGAATCCAGTACTTGTACAAGGTGGGCTGAACTTCAAATCCGTTGAAGCTGTACTGGCAGGTAAGTTGTTGATTACCAATCAGTTGGGGAGTCAGTGCCTTGGCGAGACCAATATCGCCACTATTGCTGATACGCAAAAAGAATTTCTCGATATAGTGCAGAAAATTGAGATCATGCCTGGGCGTGAATTCAATCAATTATTGGAGGTTCGTCAAAAAAGAGCACTGGAGGAGTTCGGTGAGGCAACAGCCTACAATGAATTGAAAAAGGTGTTAGTCTCATGAAGTGTGCGCTAATTCAATCGGGTGATCATTTTGAAAATCAAAATAGAATACTACCACTAGCGTTACACCTTAAGGCTAGTGATATTGAGCCGATTATTTTATTGTATTCCGAAAATGCAGCTAAACTCTTCACACGATATAATTTACAAGTTGTATATCTAGATAGATTTCGTAAGGAAGTTAATAGTAAGCCTATTTCTTTCCCTTATGATTATGAAGAAGTAATGTTTATCGAAAGGCAGAGGGCATATTCCAGATTCAATAAGCCGCATAAAATAAAGCATGAGAAGTTTAAAATCGATAGAGATTATACTGCGTTATCAAATATACTATCTCAGATTTCGCCTGAATATGTATTTATATGGAATGGTTTTACTGGTAATGTCGCAAATATTCTAAGAGTCATAACGTCAAGGTCCCAAGATTATAAAACCTGGTTCCTTGAGCGCTCATTTTATAAAAACTCTCTTTTTGTTGATTCAACTGGAGCTAATGCTGCTGCCTCGATAGCTCGACATTTTACTGAGTTAGAAGATAATTTAATACCTGAGTTTTATGTGATGGATAAATTGATTTCTGATGATGCGATCCCTTCTAAAGACGCATTATGCAAAGACGATTTTATCTTTGTCCCACTACAGGTTCAGACTGATACCAACAATATCCTTTACTCTCCCTATATAAAGAAAACCAGAGCACTGGTTATTGCTACAATCAGAGCGGTAGAGCGAATAAACCGTAGTTTGGATAAACAATATAAGATTATCGTTAGAACACACCCCGAGGAAGTTGACCCTAATATCAATTTACCTCAACACCCGTTAGTATTGTATCGAAACACGGGTGCTATCAAAGACTGGTGTTATCACGCCTCCGCAGTCGTCAATGTCAACTCGACTGTAGGAATGGAGGCTATCTATATTGATAAACCTGTAATTTCGTTTGGTCATTCTCTGTTCTCACATGAAGAGCTGACTGTCATGTCAGATCTACCAGGCTATAGAACTAAATTAGAGTCTGTACTATCGGGCGAGATCATGACTCCTAAACCGGATAGTAAGATATCGTTCTTCAATCATTTGTATCTATACAATACAAGTAATGTTGAGAATTTCCCTAAAAGTGTGTCCTCAGTATTGAACCTTGAACCAGATATTTCCAAAGCACCTGTTCCGTATTCAAGCTTAACCAAGAAGTTGACTAATAAAGAAGGACTGACGGTGGGGTGTTACCTAAATTATGATACGACTTTAGATTTGACATATCGAAAAAATAAAGAAGAAATCACACCGGATCTTTATAGAAAACTGTTTGAGGAAAGATACAACTATACAGGTAAGATTAAATTCAAACTATTAAATGCTGATCGTGATAATATTGACCTTGACTCTTTTGATCTGATTATTAGAGACGAAAGACACTCCTCTCTAGAAATAAAACATGATCTCATACTCGATGAATATCTTCTGGAGGTAAATAGATGAACATCTGTATCATGGCTGGTGGGTCAGGGAAACGCCTTTGGCCGAAATCACGTAAGAATTATCCAAAACAGTTCCTGAACCTTATCTCTGAACGCTCCATGTTTCAGGAAACAGTTCTGCGCGTTGAAAAACTGGCATATGAGAATATGTATGTCATTTGCAACGAAGAGCATCGCTTTCTCGTTGCAGAGCAATTAAGAGAATTGGATGTTCATGCCAGTATCTTACTTGAACCTACTGGTAGGAATACTGCACCTGCAATTGCTGTTGTCAGTCATCTTGCAAATAAAACAAGCAATGAGCCAATGCTTGTTTTGTCGGCAGATCATTATATTGGCGACTCTTCCGCTTTTTGTGATAAAGTTGAAGAAGTCATTGTTGATGATGCAATCAAAAATTCTATCGTCTTGTTTGGTATCACTCCAGAATATCCCTCTTCTGAGTATGGTTACATTCAGCCACAAATAAAGAGTGAATTGTCAAGGGTATCATCTTTCAAGGAGAAGCCTTCAAAAGAACTTGCTTTAGAATATATAGACTCCGATGACGGTTATTTGTGGAATTCAGGCATGTTCATGTTTACACCTGAAACTATCCTTAATGAGCTCCATGAGCATGCTTCTTCGGTCTATAGCATTTCTGAAGCGCTTGTGGAAACAGCACAGAAAGATGCAGATTTTATCCGCTTTGATTCTGAAATCTTCTTGTCATTCCCGGACATCCCTATTGATATAGCAGTACTTGAAAAATCCAAGAATGTATTTGTGTATCCCTTTGATATCCAGTGGTCTGATGTTGGTACCTGGGGGTCGCTACATAATGTAAAAGTAAAAGACGAAAATTCCAATAGCTTCTCCGGTGATGTCATTGACTTTGATACGACCAATTGTCTGGTCAATGCAGAAGATAAGCTGGTTGTAACACTAGGTGTGTCAGATCTTGTTGTTATAGAGACAACAGATGCAGTTTTGGTCTCGACTCTTGACCAGGTCTCTAAAATTGGCTGTGTGGCGAACAAGCTTTCCTCCTTAGGCCGTACAGAACATATAGTACACCGAGAGGTTAACCGTCCTTGGGGTAAGTATGATTCAATCGATAATGGCTCTCGCTACCAGGTCAAAAGAATAACAGTAAAACCTGGTGGTCAATTATCTCTACAAATGCACCATCATAGAGCTGAGCACTGGATTGTAGTAAAAGGCACAGCAAAGGTTACTAATGGGGATAGCGTTTTTCTAGTCTCAGAAAATGAGTCTACTTATATTCCTTTAGGTACTACGCACAGGCTAGAAAATCCAGGAGCTATTGAGCTAGAGATGATAGAAGTGCAATCAGGCTCATACTTGGGTGAGGATGATATAGTACGTTTTTCTGATACCTACGGACGCTAATTTAAAGAGATTTTTATGTCATTATATACTCGGCTTGACAACACATCTATCGACGTAGTCAAAGGTATAAAAAATGTATGTGCTAAAGGCGAAGATGATTTTCTAAACAATAGCTTTCCTGACATTTATAATGTTGCGTTATTGTACCATCAGAAAAAATGGCAAGCTGTAATAGAGGAAGCCAATAAGCTAAATGCTAGATGTGGTCCGTATATAATGGAAATTATTTCCTATATACGCTGCCTAGCCTCTTATAATATACATATTGACAAAAATCCTCATCAATTTCTCTATAATGTTGAGCTGCTGCCTTATTATATGCAGGATTATTTCTTAGGGCTTCATTATTACAATAGCAACAGATATGAGGAGGCATATTCATCTTTTTCTAAAGCAAGATTTAACTTGAGCCCATTCGTAAATGAGAGATGGGATTATTTAGAATCTTCTATGCGAGGGATTAACTCCGCTATTAGCTTCGCTGAACTTGATGGTTTGTATAATAAATTCCCAGAGGTACCTTTAGATGCATTCGGTTATAGCTTGAGCGACTATAAAACAAAAAATACTATAGCTCATGTTGTTGGATGTGACTCTAATTATTTTGAAAAGTTTTTTTTAGATTTTTTGAAATCTTTTGATGAAACTACTGACGGTAGTATTGATTTATGTGTACATATTTCTAATCCGACAGATAGTGTACACAAGATTATCAAAAAATTATCTAATAGAGAAAATATATTTTTTTCTTACGACAACCTTCAATATAAAAATATTAAGACATATTTTACTGAAACTAGATTTATTCTCGCATACCATATACGTAACAAATATGACAAGTTTGTATTTTCTGATGTGGATATCGATTTGAAGACAACATATAATGATTTTGTTGCCTCAAATGATTATGATGTCTATATGAAAAAAACTAAAGCACCCAAAATCCCTTGGCGCGGCGTTGATGCAAAATTTATTATTGTTTCTGCATTGGATAAAGAAAAGTTTGATATATTCGTTGGTGGTATGGTAAGGCATTTTTTATATACTTTTTTGCCGGATTTAAATCCCAATGGAAATCGTCAGTGGTGGATAGACCAGTATTCTTTGGCTATTATCGCTGATTCTATTAGATTAGGACGCAAAGGCTATAATGGTATAAATGTCAGGTATTATGATCCCAAAGAGATACCTGTCATTGTGGCGGAAGATTTTAATATTTCACGAGAAGATTTTTCAAGGAGAAACCAGTGAAGTTCTTTATTCACAGTGGCTTTCCTAAAGCTGGCTCTAGCTTAATCCAAGAGTCTCTGTACCTTAATCGAAAGAAATTATTAGATATAGGTTGGCAAGCATATACATATCATAATTTGGAAAGTGAGCAGTTTTTCCAAACCGCTAGAGATATTATGTTTGATAGAATCGAGCTCGATTCTATAGATTATGATGCTTTAAGTAATACTATCGCTAAAGACAAAAATATTATTGTATCTTTTGAAGATTTGTTTTTCGTGCCTAATAATATTTTTAAGAAAAAGGATATTTTTTACAATACCGATAAAATCGCAATATACTTTAAAAAACTTGCCTCAGCTGTGGGCGCTAAACTTGAGTTGTTGTTCTATATAAGAGATAAAGAATCTTGGTTAGAGTCTTATTATGTGCAAACTATACATAAAGGACGCTCTTGGGGTTACTTAGAGTTTATTAAACAGTGTGACACTAACTCTTTTAGTTTAGATAAATTAACTGCGGTAATGAAAGAAGTTGGCTTAGAATATTCATTTAAAGATTTCTCTACAATAAAGTTAGGGCAAGATACATTTTTACAGCATTTTTATGATAAGGCTGGCATATCTTTAGAAGATGGAATAAAGGTAACCAAAAGAATAAATACTTCTTACTCTCATCAGGCTATTGAGATCGCAAGAGTAGCTAATAAAGTTTTGACCAATCAAAAAGATAAAGATAAGTTACGAGTTTTCTTGCAAAATAATTTCTCTACCGAAACACATATTAAATTCTCATCTGTTGACCAATAACTAATAGGTTTATGATGCTAAAATCAAACAGTTTGTCGAATAATAGTAACTTCCATCTATTTGGAGGGATCAATGTTCTTGAGTCTCGTGATCTTGCGATGCGGGCTTGTGAGCATTACGTTGAGGTTACCAATCGGCTTGGTATCCCCTATGTCTTCAAGGCCAGTTTCGACAAGGCCAATCGGTCCTCGATTCATTCGTATCGTGGCCCGGGCCTCGAAGAGGGCATGCGAATCTTTCAGGATGTAAAGGCTGAGTTCGGCGTCAAGGTCATTACGGATGTCCATGAGACATGGCAGTGTGAGCCTGTGGCGGAAGTTGCCGATATCCTGCAGCTACCGGCATTTCTGGCTCGCCAGACGGACCTGGTGGTAGCCATGGCGAAAACAGGCAAGACGATCAACATCAAGAAGCCACAGTTCCTGAGCCCTGGCCAGGTGGTAAACATCGTCGAGAAGTTCAAGGAAGCGGGCAATAGCGACCTCATTCTCTGTGATCGTGGTACCAGCTTTGGCTATGACAATCTGGTGGTCGACATGCTCGGCATCGATGTCATGAAGCGCGTGACCGGGAATCTTCCAATCATCTTCGATGTCACCCATGCGTTGCAGCAGCGTGAAGCGACCGGCGCCGCTTCTGGTGGTCGTCGTCAGCAGGTGGTGACATTGGCGAGAGCCGGCATGGCCACTGGCCTGGCGGGCTTGTTCCTGGAAGCGCACCCGGACCCCGACAATGCCAAGTGCGATGGGCCCAGCGCTTTGCCGCTGCATCAACTCGAACCTTTTCTGCAACAGGTCAAGGCTATCGATGATGCAGTGAAGTCGCTTCCAGAGCTGGTCATTGAATAAGTCTGCAAAGGGAATAGCGTCGTGACGATTGAGATGAACCAGAAAACGGTCATCATCATTCCTGCCCGTTACGGCTCCAGCCGTCTGCCAGGGAAGCCCCTGGCAGACATTGCTGGCAAGCCGATGGTGCAGCATGTGGTGGAGCGTGCGACTCAGGTATCTGGCATTGATGCTGTATGGGTTGCCACGGACGACGAGCGGGTATTCGACGCTGTAGAGGCTTTTGGGGGGCAGGCAGTCATGACCTCACCAGAGCATGCCTCTGGCACGGACCGTCTGGTTGAGGTTATGCAGAAGGTTCCCGCCGATATCTACCTCAACGTGCAAGGCGATGAGCCATTGGTACGGCCGGGGGACCTCGAGCTGCTGGTGGCGTCCATGCAGAATAGCCAGGCAAAAGTGGGGACACTTTGTCATGCTATCTCATCGGAGGAAGCCAAGAATCCGAACACGGTCAAGGTTCTGTGCGATCAATTCGATGATGCTTTGTACTTCAGTCGCTCTCCGATTCCTTACCCTCGCGAGGTTGAAGAAGCCAGCTATCGTAAGCATGTCGGTGTCTACGCCTATCGACGCGAGGTCTTGGAAGGATATTCACGGCTACCCCAGTCCATGGCAGAACGTGCTGAATCGCTGGAACAGCTTCGCCTCATGCATGCCGGTATCAAGATCCATGTCATTGAGGTAGAGGAAACCGGGCCTGGCGTTGATACCCCCGAGTGTCTGGAGAAGGTACGTGCCCTGATAGAAGGCCGCACGCCGCAGAGCAAGCCTGATCCATTGGCTCAGACTCGGCTACTGATTACGGATGTTGATGGTGTCTTGACTGATGGTGGTATTTATTACGATGCCTCGGGTGAATCCTTGAAGCAGTTCCATGTCCGGGATGGCCTGGGAATCCGCTTGCTGGAGGAGTCAGGCATTCAGGTGGCGGTCCTTTCGGGGCGCGATTCTGCCACGCTGCGCAAACGCATTGCCGATCTCGGGATCTCTCATGCCAAGCTTGGCGTGAAGGATAAACACGCTGCATGCCAGGAATTGATGGCGGCAGCGGGTGCGACTGCGGAGCAGACAGTATTCATTGGCGATGATGTCATAGACCTCCCAGCTTTCGAGGCGTGTGGAAGAGCCTACGCTGTCGCGGATGCACCGGACTATATCAAGGCACAAGCCGATGAAGTGTTGTCACTGCCAGGGGGCAAGGGCGCTGTCAGAGAGCTGGCCGACCGAATCCTATTGGCACAGGGGAGGGAAGCGGTTTATAGCACTGCTTCGGGTTTCCTCGGCAATGTTGCCAAAGTTGCACAATAAACAATGAAGGAAGCTGCTCAGCACATCACTGCTGGGCAGCCAGGCATCATGGACAGAGGGTAAGGAAATGCCAAGCGTCGAGATTGGAAAGAAAGTATTCGTGACTCAGGCGGAGGCACTGCAAGCGACTTCTGAGCGTTTGGGAAAAGAGTTTGAAGAGTCGGTACGCATGATCATGACGACTTCAGGTCGAGTGATCGTCTCCGGGATGGGCAAGTCAGGCATCATTGGCAACAAGATTGCAGCCACCTTGGCTTCGACCGGTACGCCCAGTTTCGCGGTACATCCAGCAGAGGCCTATCATGGCGACCTGGGGATGTTTACCAAAGGGGATGTGGCCATTTTAATTTCCTACAGTGGAGAAACTGAAGAGGTCATTCGCCTGATTCCGTCACTGAAACACTTCGGGGTCAAAATCATTGCCTTGGTAGGCAACCCCGGTTCGACCCTTGGCAAGAACAGTGATCTGGTACTGGATGTCGGTGTTGATCGTGAGGCGTGCCCCAACAATCTGGCGCCTACTACCTCGACCACTGTGACATTGGCCATGGGGGACGCGCTTGCCGTTGCCTTGATCGAGCGCCGTCATTTCATGCCTCAGGATTTCGCGGTGTTCCATCCCGGCGGCAGCCTTGGTCGTCGTTTGCTGACGCGTGTCCGTGATGTCATGCACTCCCCAGTCCCCTGTAATACCCCGACAGATTCCTTGCGCGAAGTGATCATGACGATCACGCAAGGCGGGTTGGGGCTGACCGTCATTGCTGACAATGGCATTATTCATGGCTTGATCACGGACGGTGACTTGCGTCGCTCACTCTTCGATAATCAAGGGCTGGATGGCGTGACAGGGGGCGATATCATGACCCGGACCCCCATGACAATCAATGAAAACGAAATGTTCTCGGCTGCCGAGAACACCATGCTGAAAGCCAATGTCACCTCTCTGTTGGTGGTAGATGACAATGGTGCTTTGACCGGAGTTCTCAAGCTCCAGGATGCTCGGAAGATCGGTTGAGTTTCTTGCCGACAATGTGGTGAAGGAGTCAGACATGCGGTCTGTTGCTGCTAGATGCATGGATACACTAGGGGTATTCACGGGTGCCAAGTCCTTCGTGGCCAACCCTGTGCTGGGGAACCCCGGGCTGAACCGTCGCGGGCTTCATCTTGTGCGCTTGCGCGCCGCGCATTGGATGATGCGTGTACGTCAGGCCTGGTTTGCCTATGGGGTGCCGCGAGAGCAGCGCAAGGCCTTTCAGCATGATGGCTACCTGATGCTGGAGGATTTTCTGCCTGCGGAGCAGTATCAGCGATTGGTCAGAGAGGCTGAGGGGGCACGTGGCGAGATTCGTCAGTGCCGCCAGGCAGATACCTTGACCCGTCGTCGTGTGATGGCGCCGGAAAATGCCGCAGTCTTGCCGGAAATGCAGGCCTTGATGCGTGACAAGCGGTTCCGGCGCCTGATGCGTTACTGCAGTGGCCATGCGCGACAGCCCATCATGCATCTGGAGCGTATTCACAATGGCGTGCTGGAAAGCCATGAGCGCGATCCCCAGAAGTCCCTGCATGTGGATACCTTCCAGCCCACCATGAAGTTCTGGCTGTATCTGCAGGATGTGACGCCTGCCCAGGGGCCTTTCATGTTTGTCCCGGGCTCCACGCGCATGTCATCAGCGCGTCTGTCGTGGGAAAGGCACATGAGCCTGATTGCACGCGACCATCCCAATCGATACACACAGCGTGGGTCTTTCCGTGTGGATGAAGGAGATCTCGAGCGATTTGGTCTAGGTGAGGTCAAGCACTTTGCCGTCAAGGCCAACACACTGTTGATCGCCAATACCTATGGCATGCATGGCCGTGGTGAAGCAGAGCAGGGCAGTACACGATTTGCACTGTGGGGGATGAGTCGCACGACTCCTTTTTCCCCCTTGCCGGGACTTGGCTTCGAGTGGATCAATCGTCTCCAATATCGTGTGCTGGAAGCGGAGCGGCAGCGTGATGATCGCAAGGCCGCCGTGCGAGGTGAGAAGGCTTCCTGGTTTGTGCCTGCTGACAATGGGGATCTTTGACCCGGGCTCATGTGACAGAGCCTTGTGACAGGGCGTTGTGACAGCGCCAGGAGTCAGTGAGCTTTATTGCTGACGTCAGATTTTGCGTGTCATCAAGCCCTGAGGCTCATCCTTTAGCCACCTTGGCAAGCCAAGCCTCCCTCATGATGGACGAGAGAGTGAAAAGCCCCGTTCGCTACGCGTACGGGGCTTTTTTATGCCTGTCATACTGGAGACGGAGTCATCTCGCTCTCTATATAAGCTGGTTCTCATCATATGGGTATGACGTTCGGGCGAGGAATTTCAGCTGTGGTACTGCACGCTAATCGGCCAAGGGCGGATGGGGCGGTGGCGTATCATCAGAGAGACAACAAGGGACGAGCCTGGGGACGTTGTGTGGCAGCCCCATGACTCTGACCCTTGATTCTCTGCACTCTCAATTTTCTTTCTGCGCCGAGTGCGTGGCTGAGGTGAAGCATGAAGTTCCTGATTACCGGCGGTGCCGGGTTCATCGGCTCTGCCGTGGTGCGCGAGCTGATCGATTCGACATCCCATGAAGTGGTCAACCTGGACAAGCTGACCTATGCGGGCAATCTGGATTCGCTGGAGTCCTTCAGTGGCCATCCACGGTATGTCTTCGAGCATGCAGACATCTGTGATGCTGAGGCACTGACACGAATCTTCAGTGTGCATCAGCCGGATATCGTCATGCACCTTGCCGCCGAGAGTCATGTCGATCGCTCCATCGATGGGCCGGAGGCCTTCATCGAAACCAACGTCATGGGCACCTGCCGGTTGCTGGAGGCGTCACGCCGTTACTGGAAGCAATTGGCATTGGTTAACCCTGCCAAGGCTGAGACATTCCGCTTCCATCATATCTCGACCGATGAGGTGTTTGGTGATCTTGCAGAGGATGACCCCGGCTTCACGGAGCAGACACCCTATGCGCCGAGTTCGCCCTATTCGGCCAGCAAGGCGGGGTCGGACCATCTGGTAAGAGCCTGGCAGCGGACCTTCGGTCTACCGACAGTGATGACCAACTGCTCGAACAATTATGGCCCCTATCACTTCCCCGAGAAGTTGATTCCCCTGACCATCCTCAATGCCCTGGCGGGCAAGCCACTGCCGGTGTATGGCAATGGCTATCAGGTGCGCGATTGGTTGTATGTCGAGGACCACGCGCGTGCCTTGATCAAGGTGGCGTGTGAGGCGCCGTTGGGGGAGAGCTACAACATCGGCGGGCATAACGAGCAGCGCAATATCGACGTGGTTCGCCTGATCTGTGAGACGCTGGAAGCCTTGGTGCCGCAAAAGCCTCAAGGCCTTGCGCACTACCGTGATCTGATCACCTTCGTGACCGACAGGCCCGGGCACGATCTGCGTTATGCCATTGATGCCGACAAGATAGCGCGTGATCTGGGGTGGCGGCCGCGGGAGACCTTCGAGTCGGGCCTGCGCAAGACGGTTCAGTGGTATCTGGATAATCCTGAGTGGTGGCAGCGGATTCGTGATGGCCGCTATCAGGGAGAGCGTCTGGGAGCCGAGATCTGATCCGGGCACCATGCAGGAGCTGAAGTGACTCAACTGCCTGAGGTGACTTGGCATGAGTCTCATCATGCTCCTGCCTTGCCCAGCTCTGAGCTATATATATTGATTTAGTGATATTTTGATAAGCAGTATAAATAGCAATAAAATGCGCAATCTTGCGGCGAAAACCATGCTGCAGGCTGCCTTCTTGCTGTTTACGCTATGAGCTGAATCAGATGCTGCGTCAGGGAGCCCGGTGAGCTTGTCAGTTCGCTGGGTCTGGGAGCGTAGGCACTGACTGATCCGCGACGACAGCGGAAATTCAGCAGGGACAGGGAGCGTAACATGGCACGGAAAGGCATCATTCTCGCGGGGGGCTCCGGCACTCGCTTGCACCCGATCACGTTAGGCGTTTCAAAGCAGTTGCTGCCTATCTACGACAAGCCGATGATCTTCTATCCCGCCTCGGTCCTGATGTTGGCCGGCATCCAGGACATCATGATCATCTCGACGCCTGAGGACTTGCCGCAGTATCAGCAGCTGCTGGGCAGTGGTGAGCAATATGGCGTTCGCTTTGAATATGCCGTGCAGCCTAGTCCGGACGGGCTGGCTCAGGCTTTCCTGATCGCCGAGGACTTCATCGGTGATGATGCTGTGTGCCTGGTGCTGGGGGACAACATCTTCCATGGCCCCAACTTCACGGGTCAGCTCAAGCATGCCGCGTCACGCGCCACGGGGGCGACCGTCTTCGGGTATCTGGTGCAGGACCCGGAGCGCTTTGGCGTGGTGGAGTTCGACGAGCAGGGCAAGGCGCTTTCCATCGAAGAAAAGCCTGCCCATCCTCGTTCGCCCTTTGCGGTGACCGGCCTTTATTTCTACGACAACGACGTCGTGGAGATCGCCAAGCGCGTCAAGCCTTCCTCTCGGGGGGAGCTGGAAATCACCTGCATCAACAATGCCTATCTGGAGCGGGGCGACCTGCATGTCGAGCGCTTGGGGCGTGGCTTCGCCTGGCTGGATACCGGCACGCATGACAGCCTGCTGGAGGCGGGGCAGTACGTGCAGACCATCGAGCATCGTCAGGGGCTCAAGATCGCCTGTCTGGAAGAGATCGCCTGGGGCAATGGCTGGATCGATGACGATGAGATGTTCGCGCTCGGCCAGCGTCTCAGTAAGACTGGCTATGGCCAGTACCTGCTCAAGCGACTGGAGGATGTTCGCCGTGCCACGGCACTCGGTGAAGACCGCCACGAACTGATACGCGTGGCGTGATGAGAGTCAGCTTTACGCAAGGCAAATGACCTGGTTCGACATCGGGTTCATCAACCCACAAGGCCCGCAGCTTACCCTGCGGGCCTTGTCGTTTCTGGTCTTGGGGCCGTCCAATCTGCCACTGCCAGCGACGATTCAGCGCCCAACGCAGGTAACACGTTGATTACATCCGCTACACACCAGCAAAATTTGAGTGGTGTGATGCCCAGAAATCATTAAGCTCAAAGTAAGCGTCCCAGAGTCAGTGTGTGCTCTCGCTCGCGCTTGTTTGGCGGTCACGCCGAACGTGCCGGGACCATGAATGCCTCGAGTAAAGGAGACTGACATGACCGCCTTCCCGACCACTCCTCGTTGGATCGTACTCAGTGATGAAGCCCAGGCGCTGGAAGATATCTACTTTTTCCTGCCTGCCATGGCCGCGTTGCGCAAGGAAGGCACACGTGTCGAGCGTTTTGAAACCCGCCGCTGGAAGTTCTCCCCCAAGCTTGCCCAGGCGCGCCTTACCGGCGCCTGCCTGCTGATCGCGCGTAGCCTGGGGCGGGAATGGATCGAGATGCTGGAAGCACACCGTGAGCAGCTCGGTCGTATCTGCTACCTCGTCGATCATCTGTATTCGCCTGAGCTGTTGGCAGCGGAGCAGGGCACCTCCCCCCCTGAAGCAGGCTCTGAGTCTGAAGCGGCTCAGTTGCAGCAGCGATTGTTCGCGCTGGCGGATGAGGTCGTCGTGGTCAGCGAGCAGCTGGAGGCCGCTCTGGCGAGCCTGCATCCCAAAGTCAGCCTGTTGACGCCGCCACTGACCGGCAAGCTGCCGGATCTTCACCATCTCGAGCAGAGCGATTGGTGCATCGGCTTTCACGGCACTCTGGCGCATCGTGAGGACATCCTCACACTGGCTCCCGTGCTGCGCGATATCCAGACGCGGCATTCGGACAGTGAGGTGGAACTGATGATGGGCCGCCACCTGCCGCTGGCGCTCAGCGATATTCCCCGCCTCAAGACGATGGAGGCCGTCAGCTGGGAGGCCTTTCAGGATTATTGCTCGCGGCGCCGGATCGCCATCGGTCTGGCGCCCTTGATGGAGAATTCCGACAACCGTGCTGCTTCCTGGCTGCGATTTCTCGATATCACCCGCATGGGCGGGGTGGGCATCTACAGTCGCCGGGCGCCCTATGTGGATTTGATCGAGGACGGCGTCGATGGCCTGTTGGTCGGGGATGCCCCGGCAGAATGGACTGCCGCCCTCGAGCGTCTGCTGGGTGATCGTGATGCGACGCGTGCCATGGCGCACAACGCGCAACACAAGGCCCATGAAGTGGGCGACCCGCTGCGGGTACTGGATTTCTGGCGCGCGCGTTCGACGGTGGCGCGTGCCCGCTAGCGTAGTCATCTGTAATGGCCTGATTCAGATAGCCCGAACGAGATAACCTGTCCGAAATGCCCCGATCCAATCACTGTTTGCTCAAGCGCCGTGCCCCTCAGGGGTGCGGCGCTTTGTTATGATCTAGCCATCTTTTCGTTCTGAGTCATTTGCCCTGTTGAAAGGAGTGCTGCATGGCCACCCCCGAGTTACCCGATGACTTGCCAAGCGTTGCGTCGCAGTCGTCACAGAAGGATGCCGAGGTGGCGCACAGCCAGCGTCTCGCCAGCCCGGCGGTCGCTCGCAATCGTGACGTGATTCTTGATGTCCTGCGGGATGTGCTGGCACAGCGACGTCAGGTGCTGGAGCTGGCCAGTGGCAGTGGCGAGCACGCCGTGCATTTCGCCCACGGATTGCCTCATCTGGAGTGGCAGCCCAGTGATGCCAGCCCGCGTGCCTTGGAATCCATCGCGGACTGGCGCGCCGAAGCCGCACTGCCCAACCTCAAGGCGCCGATCACGCTGGATGTACAGGCCGAGTGGCCTGAGGTGGCATGCGATGCGCTGGTGGCGATCAATCTGATCCACATCTCGCCGTGGCGGGTCACATCCGAGCTAATGTTGCAGGCCGGTCGGCGCCTCCCGAAGGACGGCGTGCTGTATCTCTACGGCCCCTACAAGCGGGGAGGGCAGCACACGGCGCCGAGCAACGAAGGCTTTGATGTGCAGCTCAAAAGCCGCAACCCGCTATGGGGCGTGCGTGATCTGGAGACGGTCATCGAGGAAGCGGAGCGCAACGGCTTGCGGCTCGACAAGGTGGTCGAGATGCCGGCGAACAATCTGAGTGTGGTGTTTCGGCGTTAGCGCTAGCGGTCAGCGGGCCGTCAGAGGTGGTGAGTTCACCTCATGTGGCCCATTCACTACGACAATGCCCCGCCCTGTCGCCAGGTCGGGGCATTGTCGTGTCTTGGCGAAGGAAATGCGGCTGCACGGGAGTGCGCAAGCGCTTGAATCCCCGACTCACCTTCAATAATGGCCGCTATCTATCTACCTATGTATGTATTGATGCTACCAACCTGACTGACATCAAACGGCAAATATCACAGACCTTCTGCCGCGTGGCGAATGCCATAAAAAAATTTTGCTTGCGTCGGCCTGGGAGGTGGTTCAGCGGGCAGTGTCGAGGAATGTGGCGTTTACCGGGGCGGACGTTTCCAGGTGATCGCTTCGCGAGAGGCCGAGCACGTTTGCCATACATCAGGGCAGCGCAAGGTCGGTAACTCACGCGTCTGGCGTCTCGCCGCCGTCGTCTTCCTTGAGCGAGCCTTCTGCCAGAGGGGATGAGAAAGGTTGCGGGTCGTGAGAGGCAGACCTTGCGTCACTTTCCATAGTAAAGGGCAGGAGGGCTGACAACAGGACCGCCGCGAACAGCGAGAACAATGAATCGAAGTGTTTCATGCGCATACCCCTCTAGACCGTGAGTGTGTCTACAGAGCCTATGCCGCCCAAGGTGTGATTGCCTTTCGGTAATCTCGATATGGGCTAGTGGCGCAACCGATGTCGCCCCCTCAGGCGAAGTGGCCGAGGTATCAGCGAACGTCGGGTTCTCGCTCGGTATCATTCCAGTCGATCACATGGCTGATGATCTTCCAGCCGGCCTTGCGTGCCGCTTTCTCGGCATGGATGCGCGCTTCCATTCGCGAGATGCTGTCGGTCTGCACCGTGAAGGGCACTTCCAATGCCAGCCGCTTCTGCTTTACGCCAAGCGTCACCCGCAGTCCCTTGAGGGGAGTGGTGGTCTCTCTGGCGCGTGGTGCTTCAGGACGCGCGCGGGGAGCGGACTCACGGGAGGTTGAGCTGGCGGTTCTGTTGGTACTTCGCACGAACTTGTCGAGTTCGCGTTTCATGCTTTCTTCGAATTGGTCGACTGACATGTCACTCATCTGGGTAACCCCGTTTGATCAAAGGAATTCACATCTGAAGCAGCAGGGAGTCAACACACATAGGTGGTGATGACTTGCGAGATTTCGGTAAGGCGTGTCTTGCCGGTAAATTCAAATCTCACCGTACCGAGTGCCGAGAAATAGATCGTGAGCTCTGAATCAAGATCAAAGGTGCCGGAAGTTTCGATGGAATAGGTTTCAATCTTCTTGTAAGGGAGGGAGGTGAAGTCTTTCTTGCTGCCCGTCAATCCTTGAACATTGACAGCGATAATACGCTTGTTGGTAAACACGACCCCGTCACGCATTGATTTATAGGCTGAAATGATTTCTTCGCCATCGATCAGCAGGTCATTGACGCGTTCGGCATATTCATCGTTCTGTTTGAGTTTAAAAAAGCCTTTGTTATTGAAATCTATCATTGTATTACCTTGTGATTCGACAGTGCTGCCATCTGGGGATACTTCGCTAACGCATGAGAAAGGGCCATCCCTCGGCCTCTGGCGGGACATGCGGCTTTTTCAGTATCACGACTAGAATAATCCATCCCGCGCCAACGGAGTAGCCCCGCGCCCTGACACCAGAGCTCCGAGGCGATCAAGTGTGCTGCATGGCCGTGCAAGAAGGGAGAACGCCGGAATTCACACCTGCCGCTCTGGTCAGCATGACGCTTGCTGTCCGATCTCGGGAGTCCTCCTTCCTTCACTCAGCCGGCCAGACCTCTTCGAGACTTTGCAGAGCGGCTTCGACACAGGGTTCGTGTTGCTTGTCGTGACGCCATACCACGCTCAAGGCGCAGGGCAGGCGGGTATCCGGCACGATATTGAGGCCACGTTCCTGACGCTCGGCCAGCGCCAACACATCACGGGCCAGTGTCAGCCCGACGCCGGCGCGCACCAGGTCCAGCATGCAGACTTCCTGATCCACCTGCGCTACGCGGTGAGGAGAGCACTGACTGTCACGCATGGCATGCGCCAGCAGGCGTGAGTGAACGGAATTTTCCGGCGTCACGATCCACGGCAGGGCGGCCAGGGAGGGCCAGTCAGTCTCCGTCAGGCGCGCTGACCAGCCGCTGGGGGCGAGAATGAAGTAGTCGAAGAATGCCAGCTCGCGATAACAGAGGGAGTCATCGCGTGGTCCTTCTCCGGGGGGAGCGAGGTAGAAGCCGATTTCCAGCTCATTCTGGCGCAGTGCCTTGAGGACGCAGCCGCTCATGCCGTGATGGAGTTCCGTTTCCAGATTGGGTGCGCGTTCCAGCAGATGGCGCAGCAAGCTGCCCAGACGAATGAACTCCGGGTCGACGATGGTGCCGATGCGCAGCTTGCCGCGCACTGTGCTGTGCAGTGCCGCGGCGGCCTGCTCGAAGCCACGCGCGCTGGCCAGGGTCTTCTCGGCACTGGGCAGCAAGGCCTGGCCATCGGCCGTCAACAACAGGCCATGGGGGTGACGCTCGAACAGGCTCAATCCCAGGCCTTCCTGCAATTGCTTGAGCTTGAGGCTGATCGCGGGCTGGGTGAGGTGCAACGCCTGCGCCGCTCGCGACACGCTGCCGGTGCGCGCCACGGTGACAAAGGCGTTGAGTCGGGACAGATCCTGCATCAGTGACATCCATGTGTTTGGCATTTTCTGGCCGGCGAGACGCGTGCTGCTGGCCCTGCATCACGCATTGTGGCCTGAATGCGTTCGCTGCCACCTATTGGCCATTGGTCGCGGTAAGCCGTGCTCACTCGGGATAGGCCTCGTGATCGAAGCGCCTACCGCTGTCGAAACCTCTTCCTGCTTTTCCGTTGTAACTGATTGATTGTAAACGCTTAACTGTTGCTCTGGTTCTCGAGGGAAGCGGAGAAATTTCTGAGCGAAATCGGATATCAGCAATCGTTATATCTCACCCAAGAATTACTCAATTGCACCCTGCGCGTGGCGGCGTAATTTCATGAACACCTGCTGATGGCATGTCCTCGTTCGTCATTGACCAGGCGAAGGACCTTCAGCGCCAGACATGTGCATTACACAGGCTTATTCCTATAAAACACCGCCAGCGGAGATCAGCACCATGACGACAGCAGCCAACGCTATCCAGCATTTCATCAACGGCCAGGTGACCCGAGGCGATTCCAGCGCCACTCAGGATGTCTTCAACCCGGCCACCGGCAAGGTGACCGGCCAGGTCGCGCTGGCACGCAACAGTGATGTCGATGCCGCCGTGGCTGCTGCCGACGCCGCTTTCCCGGCCTGGGCCGACACGCCGCCGATTCGCCGTGCCCGAGTGATGTTCAAGTTCCTCGCGCTGCTCAACGAGCATAAGGACGAACTGGCGGAGGCGATCACCCGCGAGCACGGCAAGGTGTTCACCGACGCCCAGGGCGAAGTGGCACGCGGCATCGATATCGTCGAATTCGCCTGCGGTATCCCGCAGCTGCTCAAGGGTGACTTCACCGACCAGGTCAGCACCGGCATCGACAACTGGACGATGCGCCAGCCGCTGGGCGTCGTCGCCGGCATCACGCCGTTCAACTTCCCGGTGATGGTGCCGATGTGGATGTTCCCGGTCGCCATCGCGGCAGGCAACAGCTTCGTGCTCAAGCCGAGCCCGCTGGACCCCAGCGCCTCGCTGATGATGGCGGACCTGCTCAAGCAGGCGGGCCTGCCGGATGGCGTCTTCAATGTGGTGCAGGGCGACAAGGATTCCGTCGAGGCGCTGATCGATCACCCCAAGGTGCGCGCCCTGTCCTTCGTGGGCTCGACCCCGATCGCCAACCTGATCTATGAGCGCGGCGCACGTCACGGCAAGCGCATCCAGGCACTGGGTGGCGCCAAGAACCACATGGTGGTGATGCCGGACGCCAATCTCGACAAGGCGGTGGATGCCCTGATCGGCGCGGCCTACGGCTCCGCCGGCGAGCGCTGCATGGCCATCAGCGTCGCGGTGATGGTGGGCGATGTGGCGGACACCCTGGTGCCGCGTCTGGCCGAGCGTGCCCGCGAGCTCAAGATCAAGGACGGCATGAACCTGGATGCCGAGATGGGCCCGATCGTCACCCGTCAGGCGCATGAGCGTATCTGCGGTTACATCGAAAAGGGCGTCGCGGAAGGCGCCGAGATGATCGTCGACGGGCGTGAATTCACCGGCAACGACATCGGCGGCGACAGCACTGAAGGCTTCTGGATGGGCGGCACGCTGTTCGATCACGTCACGCCGGACATGACCATCTACAAGGAAGAGATCTTCGGCCCGGTCCTGGCCTGTGTCCGCGTGCCGGACGTCGCGACCGCCATCCAGCTGATCAATGACCACGAATTCGGCAACGGCGTGAGCTGCTTCACCGAGAGCGGCAGTGTCGCGCGGGAATTCGGGCGCCGCATTCAGGTCGGCATGGTCGGCATCAACGTGCCGATTCCGGTCCCGATGGCCTGGCACGGTTTCGGTGGCTGGAAGAGCTCCCTGTTCGGGGATACCCACGCCTACGGAGAAGAGGGTGTGCGTTTCTATACCAAGCAGAAGTCCATCATGCAGCGCTGGTCGGATTCCATCGATGCCGGTGCCGAATTCGCCATGCCGACGGCCAAGTAAGTCGCTCGCGACTGCGGTCATCTGCATTCTGGTTATCTACCAGCATACGCCAGCTGTCTGGAGAGGGACGCGCCATGTCAGACAACAAGAACAACCCGCATCGATCCCCGGAGGGCGAGCAGGACGCTCGCCCCGCCAAACCGGGCGACGATCTCTCTGAATTCGATTACATCATCGTGGGCGCCGGTTCCGCCGGCTGCCTGATGGCCAATCGCCTCAGCGCCAACCCTGACCACCGCGTGTTGCTGGTCGAGGCGGGCGGACGTGACAACTACCACTGGATTCACATTCCGGTGGGCTATCTGTACTGCATCAACAATCCGCGCACCGACTGGATGTTCCGCACCGAGCCGGACAAGGGACTCAACGGCCGTTCGCTGATCTATCCGCGCGGCAAGACGCTGGGCGGCTGTTCCAGCATCAACGGCATGATCTACATGCGCGGCCAGGCGCGGGATTACGATCACTGGGCCGAGGTGTCCGGAGACGACGAGTGGCGTTGGGAGCAGTGTCTGGCTGACTTCATGCGTCACGAGGATCACGCGCTACTGGATGACGGCGCCAGCAGTGACCCCGAGCAGCGTGATTTCCACGGTCACGGCGGGGAGTGGCGCGTCGAGCGTCAACGCCTCAACTGGGAAGTGCTGGATGACTTCGCCAGTGCGGCCGAGCAGGCCGGCATTCCGCGCACCAAGGATTTCAACCGCGGCAGCAATGAAGGGGTGGCCTATTTCGAGGTCAACCAGCGTGCGGGCTGGCGTTGGAACACGGCCAAGGCCTTCCTGCGCCCCGCGCTCAAGCGCAGCAACCTGACACTGTGGCATTCCACCCAGGTCAATCGTCTGCTGTTTGAGGGCGGCGAGCAGGGCATGGGGGCTGAAACAGGGGCGGCGAAAGAAGCTACCGATCTGCGCTGCACGGGGCTGCAGGTCGTGCGTGACGGCAAGGTCATCAACCTCTCGGCGAAGCGTGAGGTCGTGCTGTGTGCCGGCGCCATCGGCTCGCCACATCTGCTGCAGGTTTCGGGCGTCGGGCCCAGGGCACTGCTGGAGGAGCATGGCGTCGAGGTGGTGAAGGACCTGCCCGGCGTCGGCGAGAACCTGCAGGACCACCTGCAGATCCGCTCGGTCTACAAGGTCACCAATGCCAAGACCCTGAACGCCATGGCCAGCACCTTGCTGGGCAAGATGGGCATCGGCATGCAGTACCTGTTCAAGCGTTCCGGGCCGATGAGCATGGCGCCGTCGCAGCTGGGGGCCTTCACGCGCAGCAGCGATGACTACGCCCACCCCAATATCCAGTACCACGTCCAGCCGCTGAGCCTCGAGGCCTTCGGGCAGCCGTTGCATCCCTTCCCGGCGATCACCGCGAGTGTCTGCAATCTCAACCCCACCAGCCGTGGCACGGTGCGTCTGCAGAGCGCCGACCCGCGTCAGGCCCCGGCCATCGCGCCCAACTACCTGAGCACGGAAGAAGACCGCAAGGTCGCGGCCGATTCCTTGCGGGTCACGCGGCGTATCGCCTCCCAGCCTGCCTTTGCGCGCTACAAGCCCGAGGAGATCAAGCCGGGGGTCGAATACCAGACTGATGAAGAGCTCGCCAGGCTGGCCGGCGATATTGGCACCACCATCTTCCATCCGGTGGGCACCACGCGCATGGGGCGCGCGGATGACCCGATGGCGGTGGTCGACAGCCGTCTGCGTGTGCGCGGTATCCAGGGTTTGCGGGTGGCCGATGCCGGCATCATGCCGACCATCGTGAGCGGCAATACCAACTCGCCGACCCTGATGATCGCGGAAAAAGCCGCGGGATGGATCCTGAACGCACAGTAATACGCCACGACTTTGGGAGTTGACCGATGGCCATCTCGACGCAGACGGAACTCAAGAAGGGGCCACTGGACGGGATCACCGTGCTGGATTTCTCACGGGTACTCGCCGGGCCTTATTGCACCATGGTGCTGGCTGACCTGGGCGCACGTGTCATCAAGGTGGAGAAGATCGGGACCGGAGACGATACCCGCGAATTCGGTCCCTTCGTGGAGGGAGAAAGCGCCTATTTCAGCTGCTTCAACCGCAACAAGGAAAGCATCGTGCTGGACATCAAGTCGCCTCGTGACCGCGAGCTGCTTGAGCGCCTGCTGGATGAGGCGGATGTGCTGGTGGAGAACTTCCGCCCCGGGGTGATGGACCGCCTGGGCTATGGCCCTGAGCGCCTGGCCAGAACTCATCCTCACCTGATCTATTCCTCGATCTCGGGCTTCGGGCACACCGGCCCCTTCAGCGAACTGCCCGGCTACGACATGGTCGTGCAGGCCATGGGCGGCATCATGAGCCTGACCGGCTGGCCTGACGGTGAGCCCGCCCGCGTGGGGACCAGCTTTGGTGACCTGAGCGCGGCGCTGTTTGCCGCGGTGGGCATTCTCGCATCGCTCTATAGCCGCACCCGGGATGCCCAGGGCACGCGGGTGGATATCGGCATGCTCGACTGCCAGGCGGCGCTGATGGAAACGGCGCTGGCGCGCTTCGATATCGAGGGCAAGGTGCCGCATCGCACCGGCGATTGCCATCCTTCGCTGGCGCCGTTTGAAAGCTTCAATGCGCAGGATGGCAAGCTCGTCATCGCGGCCGGCAACGACACCTTGTTCCTGTTGATGGCCGATGCCATCGGTGCGGCGCGGTTGGCCTTCGATCCGCGTTTTCTCAGCAACGACATGCGCTGCAGGAATCGTCCGGAACTGGTGATCGAGATGGAGAGGATCCTGGTGCAGCAGCCGGTTCAGCATTGGGTGGATCTGCTCAATGAGGAGGGCGTGCCGTGCTCGCCGATCAATACCATCGACAAGCTGTTCGATCACCCGCAGCTGAAGGCCCGCAACATGATCGTTCAGGTCCAGGGCAAGGCCGGCAAGCCATTCAGGACGGCGGGCAATCCGATCAAGCTCACGGGGCGCCGGGACATCGACAGTCAGGTGCCCTGCAGTGCGCCGGGCCTTGGCCAGCATCGCGAGGCGATTCTGGACGAGTTGATGGCACGCCATGGTGCCTATCATCTTCCCGAATCTGACCGCCAGAAAGACGGCGGACAGCCTGTTGAGAATGGTAGCGAACAGACAGTCGAGCATCGCAGCGAGAATGGCAGCGCACACAAGGCCCGTCCGGCTCGCAAGTCATCAGGTAGCGCCACGAAAACGCGCGGCGCAGCGCCAGACGCCTCGTCATCCAGTGACGCGTCATCGCCCAGTACCGCAACGTCCTGCGATGCGCAGTAAGTAAGCGGCTTGGCCGAATTTACGCAGAAGTTACGCCAGGGCTCACGCCAGAGTGACGCCACCCGACATCGGGAGACAAGAATGAACAAGATGGTGAAATCGCAACCCCAGGCCAAACAGTCGGCGTCTGACGCGCCGGAGCCGGAAACTCTCGAGATGATCGTCGTCGAGCGCCGCGAGCGCGTCGGGTTGATCATCCTCAATCGCCCGAAAAGCCTGAATGCGCTCAACCGCCAATTGGCCGAGGAGACGCTGGCGGTCCTCCGCGAGCTGGACGCCGACCCGGGCATCGGCGCCATCGTCATCACCGGCAATCCCCGCGCCTTTGCCGCCGGTGCGGACATCGAGGAAATGGCCGAGAAGTCTTTCACTGATTTCTACATGGATGACTTTCTCTCGCCCTGGGACGAGGTGCGCAGGATTTCCAAGCCGATCATCGCCGCCGTCAGTGGTTTTGCCCTCGGTGGCGGCTGTGAACTGGCCCTGCTGTGCGACTTCATCATCGCCTCGGAAGACGCCCAGTTTGGCCAACCTGAAATCAAGCTGGGCATTCTGCCGGGCATCGGCGGATCACAGCGCCTGGCCCGCTCGGTCGGCAAGGCGATGACGATGGATATGGTCTTGACCGGCCGCAACATCGGCGCTCAGGAGGCCAAGGAGATTGGCCTGGTGGCGCGGGTCGTGCCCAAGGATGAGTTGATGCAGAACGCGCTCGAGGCCGCGCATACCATCGCGGGCTACAACACGCCGGCGGTCAAGATGGCCAAGTCAGCCGTCAACACGGCATTCGAGACCCCGCTCAATGAGGGGCTTCGTCAAGAGCGTCTGCTCTTTCAGGCCGCCTTCGCGACCGAGGGCCAGAAGGAGGGCATGAGCGCCTTCGTTGCCAAGCGTGCGCCGGTCTTCCGTCATCGCTAGGCCCCGGGGTCTGGCAAATTCGATGTTCATTCACCGCACCCCTTGCCCGGGTGCCAGCGGAGGCAATGATGCCCTTTGTCACGATCAATGTTCTGAAAGGCAAGTCTGATGCTTATCGCAAGGCGATTGCCGATGAGGTCAATGCCGCCGTCATCGAGACCCTGGATTTCCCGGCAGATGATCGCTACCAGGTGATCCATGAATGTGCCGATCAGGACCTCGAATTCCAGTCACGCGATCAGGACCGCGTGATGATGCATCTGGTGATGCGCAGCGGGAAGCCGGACCAGGCCAAGAAGGCGTTCTACGCCAGAGTGGTCGAGGCGCTGGCCAGAAACCCGGGGATTGCCCCCGGCAACGTCCTGATCACGATCTCGGAGAATCACGATATCGATTGGTCATTCGAGGATGGCATTGCGCAATTCTGTCCCGATTGAGCGGGGCGGATGAGCCTCGGCATCGTTTATGCCGTGTCTGAGAAGTGGCGGCAATCGATGTGACGTGTCAGAGATTTCGGCTTTAGACAGCCATACCCTTTCAACAACATGCGTTGAGTGGTCCACCAGCGATACGCCAATCGCGGTGGACCTCGCCTAAACACCGAATCGCATAACCACAATAACGGTGATCAACATGAGCAGTTCTGCGCCCAAGACGTCTTCCGGCAGCGGGAGCCCGACACGCGAGCCCCGTGCCTCCCACAAGGCCCGCGACGAGATCGACTGGCGGGTTTTCCTGCCCTCGGTGCTCGTCATCGCTGGCCTCATCATTCCCATCATCCTGTTCCCCGAATCCGGTGAGGCTGCCGTCAATGCGGCCTTCGCCTTCGCGACCGGCAATTTTGGCTGGCTTTACCTGCTGGCGGGCTTCTCCGTCGTCGTGTTCCTGATCGGTCTGGCGTTCAGCCGCTACGGCAACGTCCGTCTGGGCGGCCCGCAGGACACACCGGAGTTCTCGTATTTCAGTTGGGTCGCGATGATCTTCGCCGGCGGCATCGGTATCGCCATCGTCAACTGGGCGTGGGTCGAGCCGATCTACTATTTCACCGGCCCGCCATTTGACGTCAAGGCCGGCAGTGATGCGGCCGCCGAGTGGGCGTTGGCCTATGGCCAGTTTCACTGGGGGCTGACGCCCTGGGCGTTCTATTGCCTGCCGGCGATTCCCATCGCCTATTCCATGTATGTGCGCAACCGCCCGGGCGTGCGTCTGTCCGTGGCCTCCAGCGGCGTGCTCGGCAAGCGTGCCGATGGCTGGTGGGGCGTGTTGCTGGATGCCGTGGTGGTGTTCGGCATCGTCGGCGGTGTCGGCACCTCGCTGGGGCTGGCGGTGCCGCTGGTATCACGACTGCTCGGAGACCTGCTGGGCATCGAGCCGTCCTTTGCGCTCAATCTGGGAGTGCTGCTGATCTGGACGGCGATCTTCTCCGCCAGTGTCTGGTTCGGGCTGGCCAAGGGCATCAAGATTCTCTCCGACATCAACGTGATTCTGGCCATCGCCTTGCTGGCCTTCACCTTCATCGCCGGGCCGTCGCTGTTCATGGTGGAAGGCTGGGTCAACAGTCTCGGCACCATGCTGTCGAGCTTCGTGACCATGAGCCTGTGGACCGACCCGGTGGGCGATTCGACCTTCTGGAAGGACTGGACCGTCTTCTACTGGGCCTGGTGGATCGCCTACGCACCGATGATGGGGCTGTTCGTCGCCCGTATCTCGCGGGGGCGCACCATCCGTGAGCTGATCATCGCCGAGCTGGTGTTCGGCTCGCTGGGCTGCTGGGTGTTCTTCGCTGTCTGGGGCGGCTATGCGCTGGACCTGCAGGTGAGTGGCACCCTGGATGTCGCGGCTGCGCTAAGCGACGGCGGTATCCCCGGTGCCGTGTCCGCGATTCTCGCCACGCTGCCGTTCTCCGAGCTGATCACCGCAAGCTTCATCCTGCTGTGCTTCATCTTCCTCGCCACCACCCTGGACAGCTCGGCCTATGTGCTGGCGTCGGTGACCACGCGTGAGCTCTCCGGCTATCAGGAGCCCAAGCGCAGCGTGCGCCTGATCTGGGCCTTCCTGATCGCCGGTGTCGGGGTGGCATTGATCCAGCTGGGCGGCCTCAAGGCGGTGCAGACTTCCACCATCGTGGTCGCGCTGCCGATGATTCCGGTACTGTTCATCCTGACCTGGTCGCTGGTGCGCTGGTTGCGCCAGGACTTCGCGCGCAAGGTGCTCGAACCGCATCTGGTGCTGGAGACCCCCAGCCCGCGCGATGACGCCAAGCCTCGCTGAGTGCACTTTTTCCTGTCTCTCTCAATACATGCTCTCAACACATGACGCTCACCGGGGCTGACGCAACCCGCATGCCCCCCGGACAGAAGGATCGCACCGATGACAACCCACTCCGAAACCCGCCTGCCGCTGACTGACGTCAAGGTCATCGATTTCGGTCAATACATGGCGGGCCCGGCCGTCGCCATGATCCTCGCCGACCTGGGCGCCACCGTGGTTCACGTCGACCCGCCCGGCGGGCCGATGTGGCAGTCGCCGGCCAACGCCACGCTCAATCGCAACAAGCTGATCGTCTCGCTGAACCTCAAGTCAGAGGAGGGCGTCGAGCAGGCGCTGGCGCTGATCGAGGAGGCCGACATCGTGATCGAGAGCTTCCGCCCCGGGGTCATGAAGCGGCTGGGCATCGACTTCCAGGCCCTGCGCGAGGAGCGCAATGAGCTGATCACGCTGTCGATTCCCGGCTTTGCCTCCAATGACACCCTGCGCCGCGACTGGCGCGCCTTCGAGAGCGTGATCGCCGCCAATTCCGGCGTCTTCACCGACATGGGCCTCAACCGGGTGCTGATGGGCATCAACCCGTCCTTCTCGCCGCTGCCGCTGGGCTCGGCCTACGGCACCATGCTGGCGGCTTCCTCAGTGGTGCTGGCGCTGCAGGCCCGCGAGCGGACCGGCATGGGCGATGAGATCGAGGTGCCGCTGGTCTGCGCGCTGATGGAGGGGCTCTGCTACAACTCGATCAAGATCGAGGGCCTGCCGGAGCGCTACAAGACCCAGCGCGAGAAGGAGATCGAACGCCGGCGTATCGAAGGCCAGCCGATGAATCTCGACTACGACGAGCTGCAGGAGCTGCTCGATCCCTTCTATCGCAGCTACAAGTGCAAGGATGGCCGCATGTTCTATGTGGTCTGTCCGAGTCACCGCGAGCACGCCAAGCGCTGCCTGAAGGTGCTTGGCCTCTACGATGAGCTGGTCGCCGAAGGCATGAGCGAGGAGCCGGATACCTATCGCCCGAGCAGCGAATGGCAATCCGACATGTCGCTGGGCGTCTATCCGTTGCCCAAGTCCTGGGCGGACCATATCGCGGCGCGCATGAAGGAAGTCTTCCTCACGCGCACCTCCAAGGAATGGGAGAAGATCTTCGGCAAGGGCAAGTTCCCCGGCGCGCCGCAGCGCTGGCTGCAGGAGTGGATCCACGATGACCACGCCGAGACGGCGGGCCTGATGGTCGAGGTCGAGGACCCGGAATTCGGGCTGATGATCCAGCCCGGCCCGATGGTGTGGATGGCCGACAGCGGCCAGGAGATGTTGACGCCCAGGCCGCGGCGCTGGGTGAGCGTCACCCATGCGCTGTCGGTGCTGACCCGCATCGAGACCAAGCTGCCGCGGGTGCGGGCACGCAATGCCCGCGATGGCTGGCTGGAAGGCGTCAAGATTCTGGACCTGTGCAACGTGATCGCCGGGCCGCACTCGGTGGCGTATCTGGCGCGCTTCGGTGCCGAGGTCATCAAGGTCGACCCGGCCAAGCCGTTCTATGACTGCTGGAATACCGTCATCTTCGGCCTGTCGCACATGCGCTCCAAGCGCTCGCTGCTGACCGACGTCAGACAGCCCCGCGGGCGCGCCATCCTGGATGAGCTGATTCGCCAGAGTGATGTGGTGGTCTGGAATGCCACCGACCGGCAGGTGGCCTCCATGGGCCTGAGCGAGGAGGCCATGCGCGAGCTGAATCCGGACGCCGTCTTCTGTCAGCTGGACTGCTTCAGTGGCGTGCTCCCCGGGCCGCGCACCAACTACCTCGGCTATGACGATCTGGTGCAGGCCACCACCGGCATCATGCTGCGCTTCGGCGGTAGCATGGACACCCCGGAAGAGCACGCCCACGTCGGCACCATCGATGTCATGTGCGGCTTTGGCGCGTCGCTGGGGATTGCCACCGCGCTGTATCGCAAGCTCAAGACCGGCCGCACCTCGCGCATCAAGACTTCGCTGTCGGCACTGAGCGGTCTGGCCCAGTTGCCGTTCTGCTATGACTATGAGCGCCGTGGCCTGTTCGACGAGCCGTCCGGTCGTGAGGCGACCGGCTACGATGACCTGGCGCGTTTCTATTCGGCCTCCGATGGCATCCTGCTGGTCAGTGCCTATGAATCGGAGCTGGAGAAATTCCGCAAGGTCGAGGGACTGGAAGAATTGCCGGAAATCCCGCGTGAGGAGCGTGCCGCCTACCTGGCACCGCGTTTCATCAGCGCGCGAGCCAATGACTGGGTCGAGCGACTGCAGGCCGCGGATATCGCCGCGGCCGTGTGCGAGAACCTGGAGACATTGCGCTCCTACAACGTCCACCCGGCTGGCGAGCGGACCGGGATCGATGCCGGCAGCTATTCGTTCTCGGTCTACTCGGACCACCCCAGCGGTCACGAGATCACCCAGCTTGACCCCTATGCCATCCGTCCGCGGCGTGGACGCATCTACCCGCTGTCGCCGGCCGAGAAATACGGCGCCTCGACTCGCTCGGTGCTCAAGGGCCTTGATCACAGCGATGAAGAGATCGATCAGTTGATCGAGGAGGGCGTGGTGTCCGAAAGCTGGAGTGAGGAGTACCTGCCAAGCTGATCCCGCCATACGGTGCTTGTCCACCGAGGGCCGCCGACAAAAGCGATCTATAGCGCCTGAGACGTTCCAACGCCCCATCTCGTGATTCACGAGGTGGGGCGTTTTTTTGTGCTGATCGGCTGGCTGATCTCAAGGCGGCTTGTACGTGAGCGCTGCAGGAAAACCTTTCGCGAAGTGGGTCAACTGCACCCATCACGACCCTGCTGTGCGCTGAGCCACCACAGGTGTTGTCTGGCGCTACGTCATTAGTCGCAGGCAGGCGGAAAAACGGGGGGATTGCATGCTGAATAGCCGAGGCTTCCCACCTGCTTGCAATCTGCAAGAACCCAGTCGCCATGCGGGGTGACGGGCCACAAGAGGGGGGCGTCGCAGTGGCATTTTGCAAACATAAGTAAACCTAAGGGGTAACATTAAAAAATAGCGTTTGTCACTGATTGGGCGTGGGTCGATATTGCCTGAGCGCCAACGATAACTATGACAATAACGACATGCCAAACGCCGAGGTCGTACAGAAATGTCCAACCTGATCAAGCAGTATCCCAAGGTTTATGTGCTGGATAATGGACGCATGAAGATGGACAAGAACTTCATGGTCAGCATGCATGATCCCGCCAGTGCGCAGGATCCACACAAGCCGAACACGCTGGTCGAATTCCCTGTCTATACCGTGTTGATTGATCACCCTGATGGCAAGGTATTGTTCGATACTGCCTGCCATCCGGATGGCATGGGCGAGAATGGCCGTTGGCCATCGGCGATCCAGAACCTGCTCCACTTTACCGCCGAAGTGGACGGTCAGGATTGTCATCTGCACAGCCGACTCGAAGAGATTGGCATGAACCCGCGCGAAATCGACTATGTCGTGGTGTCGCACCTGCATCTTGATCACTCAGGATGTCTCGAGCTTTTCATCAATGCACAGATCATCGTTCATCAGGATGAATTCAATGCCGCCCTGGTGCATTACGCCCACAACCGTGATGCCGATGGCTTCATCTGGGCTGATATGGATGCCTGGATAAAGAGCAACCTTGCCTGGCGCATCATCAAGCCGGAAGAAGACAACCTTACCTTGCTGGATGGCATCGAGATTCTCAACTTCGGCAGTGGTCATTCCTACGGGATGCTCGGTCTGAAGATCGAGATGGCCGGCAGCAACAACATCATCCTGGCCTCCGACGCGGTCTACTCCGCCGAGAACTACGGGCCTCCCGCACGCCTGCCCGCCACGCTCTATGACTCCATCGGTTACATGAAGACCATCGAGCGCATCAAGAAACTGTCGGCCGCAAGCAAGGCTGACGTCTGGTTCGGTCATGATGGCGAGCAGTTCAGCACCCTTATCAAATCGACTGATGGATATTACGAATGAATAGCTCAGTGGCGTGCGACATCCAACTGGTAGAGTCCTACCGTGTTCGCGTCTTTGTTCTTGAGGAATACCTCGAGAAGGTGTTGGCATCAGTCAAGACGGCGACCAACCTGAAGTACGGCAATTATGATGGGGTTTCCTGGTGTTCGCATTCCGGTACCGAGCGTTGTACGCCGCGTGCCGGCTGCGATACCTATGCGGGAAATATCGATGAACCCTACATGACGGATTCCACACTGGTCGAATTTTCCATCGTGCGTGACAAGAAGATTCTTGATCAGGTGATTCTGAGTATCTTTGCCAGTCATCCCTGGGATGAGCCGGTCATTTCCATCCAGGAAACCCTGGAAACACGCAAGAATGGTGTGATCTGATTTTTTTGGCGATCCACCCCGTCATTACGCGGCTGTTGAAAGCGCGATTGAGAGCATGATTGAAAGGGCTGTTGCGCACTTGTTGAGCGCCTGTTGATCAACTTTCGCGAGCCAGTCGAGAGCCAGTCGAGAGAGAGAATTGAACGGGCTCCACAGAAAGCCCCCTTTTTACCAGTCTTGCGTTTGGGTAGCGCGCCATTGGCGGGTACGACGTCTTGTTCAAGTACCCGTATTTTTATCGCGCAAGCTGGACACATAATTCAGAGGTGGAACATGAAAGGCAAGATTGCAGTGATGAGTGAGCCGGGCAAATTGGGCTATCAGGAATTCGATGTGCCAGCCCCGGGGCCGGGCGCCGTGGTGGTCAAGGTATTGTGCAGCAACGTCTGCGGGTCAGAGCTGCATATCTGGAAGGGCGAGCATCCCAAGAAGAGCGGTGGTCTGGGACATGAGACCGTCGGGGTGATCGATCAGCTGGGCGAGGGCGTCACGACGGACAATGCCGGTGTGCCGCTGGCCGTGGGCGACCGCATCGCGGCGACCTATTTCATCGCCTGCCAGCGCTGTCCGGCCTGTCAATCCGGCAAGCTGAACCTGTGTGAGAACGCCTACAGCTTCTGGGCCAGATCCCCCCAGGAAGCGCCGCACTTCCACACTACCTTCTCTACCCACTACTTCATCCATCCTGGCCAGTTCTTCTACAAGGTGCCGGACAACGTGCCCGACAAGCTGGCGGCAGGCGCCAACTGCGCCCTGTCACAGGTCTTCTATGGCCTGGATCTGGCGGAGGTCAAGATGCAGGACCACGTCGTGGTCCAGGGCGCTGGTGGCCTCGGCATCTACGCCACGGCGATCGCCCATCGCAAGGGCGCGACTGTCACCGTGATCGACGCCGATGAAGGGCGCCTGGTACTGGCGCGGGAGTTCGGCGCCGACAACGTGATCAACTTCAAGGACTACCCGAGCAAGGAATCGCGTATCGAGCGCCTCAAGGAGTTGACCGGTGGCAATGGCGCCGATGTCTGCCTGGAAGTCGCGGGCGTCCCGGAAGCGTTCGTCGAGGGCATCGAGCTGGTGCGTAGCGGCGGCAAGCTGGTGACGATGGGCAATGTCACGCCGGGCAAGACCATCGCCGTTGACCCGGGCTTCATCACCCGTCAGCAGGTCACCATCATTCCGGTGATGCGCTACCAGCCTCGCTATCTGTGGCACTCGCTGAAATTCCTCAGCGACAACATGACGACATTGCCGTTCGAGAAGCTGCTGGATACCGAGTACTCCCTCGAATGTGTCGAGAATGCGCTGGCCGATTCACTGGCTCGCAAGGTGACACGCGCCTCCATCGTGATGAGCGACGAGGGCTGATTGCCCACAGGGACAGCCTGGCTGTCTCTGCCACTCGCCTCTATCCGCTTCTTCATTCGTCAGCCGCTCAGCCAATGATCCGTGACAGGGGAGTCCCTTGCGCGGCCCATCAAGCGCTCCCTGTCACCGGGGAGCCGCCAGGACATCGTCATGACCGCTTCCATTACCGACTCACAGCTCTTCGCGCCGTTGTTTCACTCCGAGGCCATGCAGGCCGTCTTCAATGATGAGGCGCGGGTAACCGCCATGCTGCAGGCGGAGGCCGCCCTGGCGCGCGCCCAGGCACGGCTCGATATCATTCCTGCCCAGGCAGGCCAGCAGATCGATGACGCCGCGCGCGAGATGCGCGTCGACATGCCGCGCCTGGCACGCGACGCCGGCATCGTGGGCTACCCGGTACTGGGACTGGTGCGTCAACTGTCCGAAGCCGCCGGCCCCTCGGCCAGTGGCTATGTGCACTGGGGGGCGACGACCCAGGACATCATGGATACCGGCACCGTGCTGCAGATACGCGAAGGTCTGGCATTGATCGATCGCGACCTTGAGCGTGTCGAGCAGGCACTGGCGGCGCTGGCACGAGAGCATCGTGAGACGGTGATGGCGGGGCGCACGCATCTGCAACATGCCTTGCCGGTGACCTTCGGCTACAAGGCCGCCATCTGGCTGGACGGCGTGCGGCGAGCGCGTACCCGCCTGAGCGAGATGCAGCCGCGGGTGCTGAACGCCCAGCTGTGGGGCGCTGCCGGCACGCTGGCCTCCATCGAGCACAATGCCGAGGCACTGACCTCAGCCTTCGCCGAGGAGCTGGGGCTGAATGCGCCGCAGGTGCCCTGGCATGCGACCCGCGATGGCTTTGCCGAAGCCGGTTGCCATCTGGCGCTCATGACCGGAGCGCTGGGCAAGATCGCCTTCGACATCATGATCATGTGCATGGATGAGATTGCCGAGCTGTCCGAGCCGTTCGTCAAGGACCGCGGAGCCTCTTCCACCATGCCGCAGAAGCGTAACCCCATCTCCTGCGAGGTGATTCGTGGCTGCAACATGGGCGTCAAGAAGGCGGCCGCGCTGCTGATGGATGCCCAGGAAGCCGATTTCGAACGCGCAACCGGCCCCTGGCATGCCGAGTGGATCGGGCTCCCGCAGGCCTTCGTGCTTGCCCATTGCGCGGTCTCCCAGGCGGTCTTCGTGCTCGAGGGGCTGGAAGTCTTCCCGCAGCAGATGGAGAAGAATCTGGGGCTGAGTCAGGGCCTGATCGTGGCCGAATCGGCGATGATGGCGCTGGCCAAGGGCATGGGGCGTCAGGAAGCCCACGATGTCGTCTATGCGGCCTGCCGTGACGCGCAACGTGACGGTATCTCGCTGCATGCCGCGCTGTGCGCCAATCCGGCCGTCACCGGTCACCTGAGTCCGGAGCAGCTGGCCACCGTGCTGTCGCCTGCCTCCTACCTGGGCATGGCGACCACCATCGTCGATCGCATGACGACGTCGGCCCGGGCTGACTGACCCTCTGCGCCAATTAAAGGACCAGAGCTTGAAAGACAGGTCTTGACTACAGGATTTGAAAAAAGGATTTGAATAAAAGAATTTGAAAGAAAGGATTTGAGGAATACGTCGCGAGACGACGAGCCATGTTTGCGAAGCGCCATCGCCATGCCTGCCAGGCATCGGCTCGGACTCCTCGGGTGCGCCAACCCGAGGAGCCCACCCCGCATTCAGGCCGAGCGTTCGCCACGCCGATTCAACAGCACCATGCACTTATAACGATAAAAAGGATAACGCCATGTCTTACGCCGCCTCTGATAAGGGCGCGCAGGAGAGATCTGCCTCCGCGCCGTCCAACAGCAATCGCAGAATGCAGATCATCAGCATCCTGATCGTCGCCGCCGTCGCCTTGCCATTGATCCTGTTCCCCGAGCAGGGCAAGCAGTCGATGGACATGATCTTCGGTTGGATGACGCGCAACTTCGACGTCGTCTTCCTGGGCATGCCGCTCGCCTGCATGCTGTTTCTGGTCTATCTCGCCATTTCACGCTTCGGCGACATTCGCCTGAGTGCCCGCCAGACCGACAAGCCCGAGTTCTCCAAGAGCTCGTGGATCATGATGGTCTTCCTGGCCGGCAACGCGACCGGGCTGATGCTGTGGGCGGGCACCGAATGGGGCTTCCACTTCAATTGGCCGCCACTGGGCATGGACGCCAAGGACCCCGCGCTCTACACCATCGGACAGGCCTACGGCATCTTCCATTGGGGGCCTTCCGCCTGGGCCATGTACTGCGTCCCCGCCGTGGCGATGTCCTACATCTTCTATGTACGCCAGACCCACATCTACAACCTCAGTGAGTCCTGCCGTGGCGCTCTGGGCGGGCTGGTGGACGGACCGCTTGGCACCGCGATCAATTACCTGTTCCTGTTCGGCATGCTGGGCGCCGCCGCCACCTCGCTGGGGCTCGGCACTCCGATGATCAGCACTGCGCTGGCGAGTGTCTTCGGTCTGACACCGGGGGTGGAGCTGGATATCGCCATCATTCTGGTCTGCACCGCTGTCTTCACCATCAGTAGCGGTCTTGGGCTGGACAAGGGCATCAAACGACTGAGCATCTTCTCCACCGTCGTCACGCTGGCCATCGTGGCCTACATCCTGCTGGTCGGTCCGACGCACTTCATCATCAGCCTGGGCTTTGATTCCGTCGGCTATACGCTGCAGCACTTCCTCGAGCTGAGCACCGTGACCGACAGCGTGGCCAAGGGCGGCTTCCCGCAGGCATGGACCGTCTTCTACTGGGCCTGGTGGATCGCCTACGCCCCCTTCATGGGCATGTTCGTGACGCGTATCTCCCAAGGGCGCACCATCCGCGAAGTCATCGTCGGCATGCTGGTCTTCGGGACCGCCGGCACCGCGCTGTTCTATGTCGTGGTCGGAGGGTATTCGGTGGATCTGCAGATGACCGGTCAGCTGCAGGTGGCAGAGCTGGTCAATTCCGCGGGGGCGCCGGCGGCGGTCATCGAGGTCTTCAATCAGCTGCCCGGCGCTGCCCTGGTGCTGATCGCGCTGGTCATCTCCGGCATCGTGCTGCTGGCGACCACCTTTGACTCGGCGGCCTATGTGCTGGCCTGTGCCACCTCGCGCCAGCTGGGCGAAGGGCAGGAGCCTGAAAAGAGCAATCGCCTGTTCTGGTGTTTCGTCATCACCATCTTCCCGCTGTCACTGCTGTTCGTGGGTGGCCTGAAGAGTCTGCAGACCGCCTCGATCATCGTCGCCTTGCCGTTGGTGTTCGTGATGATCGCGATGATGATCTCCACCTTCCGCTATCTGCACGCCGATGCGGACTTCGAGAGCGTCAAGATCAAGCTCAAGCCGGTGGAAAAAGTCTGAGAGTGGTCGTAATGCCGCGTGCCTGTCAGGCGAGAGCGTTAGGATGCCAGGCACGCGGCCCCGATCAAGGAAGCGACGGGGTATCGAGGCTCGAAATCGGAAGGTTCGAGCATGGTCCAGGCAGGCAGCAGAGAAGCAGCGATGAAACGTCCCCCTCCCCATAACTGGTTGTTCATCTTCAAGGCCGTCGTCGACGCCGGCTCCATCACGCTGGCGGCTGAACGCCTCAGCGTGACCCAATCCGCGGTGAGCCAGCAGCTCAAGTCGCTGGAAGAGTATCTGGGCAAGCGGTTGATTACCCGCAGCAAGAAGGGCGTGGCGCTGACCGATGTGGGACGCCATTACTACAACGTCATCAAGGTATCGCTGGACAGCATCTCGAACGCGACCGATCAGATGTTCGGCCGTGATCGACGCGACACGGTCACGGTGCGGGCGAACTACTCCTTCGTGGAGCACTGGCTCACCCGCCACCTGCATGAATTCCATGCCCTGTGTCCGGGCGTCTCCTTCGAGCTTTACACCGGGTTCTGGTTGTCGGACTTCGATCAGAGCAGCGCCGGTGTCGAGATTCGCTACGGCGAGGGCGGCTGGGCAGGCTATCACTGCCATCGCCTGAGCCGGGACACCACCTACCCCGTGTGCTCGCCCGAATTGGCCGCTCGGATCACCTCGCTGGAAGACGTCTTGACGCATCCACTGGTGGCCATCATGGGCAATCGCACCGGCTGGCTGGAGTGGGCCCACCAGAATGGCATCCCCCTGCAGAGCTGCCAGCCGGCCCTGTCGGTGGAGAACAATCTGCTGGCCTATGAGCTGGCCGCCAATGGGCCTTACGTCACGCTGGCACTGGACTCGCTGGTCGGTGACCACCTGGCCAGCGGCCAGCTGGTCAAGGTTCCGGGCGGCGAAGTCGCCAGCGTCGAGGATTTCTATGTGCTCGAGCCGGCCAATGGCACCCATACGCCAGGTGAGGCGATGTTCATCGACTGGTTGAAAGGCAAGTTCAAGGCCGGTTCAGCGGCGCCGGAATCTGCGCCGCAACCGGCAGGTATCGCGCGCTGAGTCAGGCAAGCCCCCGGGTTCACGCAAGTCTTCAGTTCACGCAAGCACGTGATTTCACACACGTCATAATCCCTTCGCTATGGCCGGCTCAGGCCGTCATCAGCGAGCTAGATGTCACCAAGAGGACGCCATGAACAATTACAAGCTTTTGATCAATGGACACTGGACCGATGGCAGCAGCGACGTTCGCGAGCAGGTCATCGACCCGGCCAACGAGTCGGTGATCGGGGAGTTCCTGCATGCCAGCGCCGAGGATATCGACGCTGCAGTGGCTTCCGCCAAAGAGGGGCTCGAGGAGTGGAAGACGGTACCGCAGTGGAAGCGCGGTGAGATCCTCAAGCGTTCTGCCGATCTGCTGCGCGCCCGCAAGTCGGACATCGCGGCCATCCTGACCCAGGAGCAGGGCAAGCCGCTGGCGGAGTCAGAGGGTGAGATCGAACGCGCAGCAGACTTCCTGGAGTGGGGCGGTGAAGAAGCGCGTCGTATCGCCGGGCGCTTGATTCAGGGCCGTACGCCGGGCAATCGCATCGAGATTCGCAAGATGCCGGTGGGCGTCGTCGCCGCCTTCTCGCCGTGGAACTTCCCGGTCGTGCTGACGGCCAAGAAGCTGGCGGGGCTGCTGGGGGCGGGTTGCTCCTGCGTGCTCAAGCCGGCGGAAGAGACGCCGGGCTCGTCGATCGCGCTCGTGCAGGCCCTGCTGGATGCCGGTGTCCCGGGCAAGGCCATCAACCTGCTGCTGGGCAAGCCGGGGGATATTTCCTCGCGCCTGATCGAGCATCCTGCCGTGCGCAAGATCACCTTCACCGGCTCATCGCCGGTGGGCAAGCTACTGGCGTCCAAGTCCGGTGAGTACATGAAGCCGGTCACCATGGAGCTGGGTGGCCATTCGCCGGTCATCGTCGCGCAGGACAGCGACGTGGAGAGCGTCGCCAGAATGCTGGTGGCCAAGAAGTTCTTCAACGCCGGTCAGGTCTGTGTCTCGCCGACGCGCTATTTCGTGCACGAGAGTGTCTATGAGCGCTTCGTGGCGACCTTCACTGCCGCTGCCGCCGAGTTGAATGTCGGTGATGGCCGCCAGGCGGGTACGCAGATGGGGCCCTTGGCCAACATCCGTCGTCTGGATGCCATGCAGGCTCTGGTGGATGACGCCTGCCATCGTGGTGCCAAGGTGGAAGTCGGCGGCAAGCGTCTGGGCGACAAGGGCTTCTTCTTCGCCCCGACCGTACTGACGAATGTGCACCCGGAGTCCGAGTTGATGAAGACCGAGATCTTCGGCCCGGTCGTGCCCATTACGCCTTACCGCACGGATGAGGAGGTCATCGCGCTATCCAACAGCGTCGATTACGGCCTGGCGGCCTATGTCTTCACGCACGACCCGACGCGTCAGCAGTTCTTCAAGGACAACATCTATGCGGGCACGATCGGCGTGAATGACGTGCCGGCGCACTTTGCCGAGGTGCCGCTCGGGGGCTGGGGCGATAGCGGCTATGGCGTCGAGGGGGGCATCGAAGCGTTGGATGCCTATATCAAGACCCAGTACGTCAGCCAGTGCTGATCGCCCAAGACCGGCTTGTCTGACCCTGAGCTTGCAGGGGGCAGCTTTCCGCGCATGAGAAGTGCTCAAGCGCTGAGCTTCTTGTGACACGAAGTGAGCGTTGGTGATGCTGCCCATGATAGTGGCGCATCGGCTGGGGTGACCCTCGCGAAGCAAGGGGCGGAAAGACTGCCGCGTCAGGTGCTGACTTCTGCGTGACAGTCGCCGCTCATGAGCGCTTGAGAACCACAGGCCGCCGACATTGACGTGTCGGCGGCCTGTTCGCGTCTGGCGGAAACTTGGTCGAGGAAGGCGTGAGGATGGTGTGAGTTGGGCGCAGAAGGGGGAGCGCGCAGCGCGATGTTGATGAATGAAATTCATGTTTGTATGAGAAAATACCGTGTCGCGATTCATGCTCCCCGCGGTTGCCGGGAAAGTATAATGCGCGTGGAATAAAAAAATGTATAATACCGCGCTCTTTTCATTACGAAAAATTATTGAATACAGCGAACTGCCCGAGCAAGAGCGACGTCTCGCCCCTCTTGCTCGGGCTTTCTCACTAAGGTGGTAGTCGTGCAAGAAGCAGTTCCCCCCGCCAGTGATGGCGATCATCTGGACCCGCGTGTCTTCATCCCCGCCGTATTGGTCATCCTGGCCTTCATCGGCCCGGTCATCCTGTTCCCGGATGCCAGCACCGCGCTGATCAATGCCGCTTTCTCCTTCGCCACCGGCAAGTTCGGCTGGCTGTATCTGGTGGCCGGCCTGAGCGTCGTCGGATTCCTCATCTGGCTGGCCTTCAGCCGCTACGGCAACGTCCGACTGGGCGGGGCAGAGGACACGCCCGATTTCTCCTACTTCAGCTGGGTGGCGATGATCTTCACCTGCGGGATGGGGATCGCGATCGTCAACTGGGCGTGGGTCGAGCCGATCTACTACTACACCTCGCCGGCCTATCACGTGGCGGCCAAGAGCCGTGAGGCCGCGGAGTGGGCGCTGGCCTTCGGTCAGTTCCACTGGGGGCTGACGCCGTGGGCCTTCTATTGCCTGCCGGGCCTGCCGATCGCCTACTCCATGTACGTCAAGAAGCGTGATGGCGTGCGTCTGTCCGTCGCCTCGCGCGGCGTGCTGGGTCGTCATGCGGATGGCGCCTGGGGCGTGCTGCTGGATTCCATCGTCGTGTTCGGGATCGTCGGCGGCGTCGGCACTTCGCTGGGGCTGGCGGTACCGCTGGTGTCACAGCTGGTCAGCGGCATCCTGGGCATGGAAGCCAACTTCGGGCTGGAAGTCGCGGTACTGTGCATCTGGACGGCGATGTTCTCCGCCAGTGTCTGGTTCGGCCTGGCCAAGGGCATCAAGATTCTCTCTGACGTCAACGTGATCCTGGCGATCTTCCTGCTGGCCTTCACCTTCATCGTCGGTGACTCGCAGTTCATGGTCGAAGGCTTCGTCAACAGCCTCGGCAAGACCCTGGGCAACTTCATCCCGATGAGCCTGTGGACCGACCCGGCGGGGGATTCCACCTTCTGGAAGGACTGGACCGTCTTCTACTGGGCCTGGTGGATCGCCTACGCGCCGATGGTGGGTCTGTTCGTGGCGCGTATCTCGCGCGGCCGTACCATCCGTGAGCTGATCATCGCGGAGCTGGTGTTCGGCTCGCTGGGGACCTGGGTGTTCTTCGCGGTGTGGGGCGGTTACGCGCTGGACCTGCAGATCAGCGGCGCGCTGGACATCAAGGCGCTGCTGGACAGCGGCGGTATCCCGCTGGCGGTGGAAGGCATTCTGCAGACCCTGCCGTATGCCAAGCTGGTCACGGTGGCCTTCATCCTGCTGTGCTTCATCTTCCTGGCGACCACGCTGGACAGCTCGGCCTACGTGCTGGCCTCGGTGACCTCACGCAAGTTGTCCGGGTATCAGGAGCCCAAGCGCTCGTTCCGCTTGATCTGGGCCTTCCTGATCGCGGCCGTCGGCGTTGCGCTGATCCAGCTGGGTGGCCTGCAGACGGTGCAGACCTCGACCATCGTGGTGGCGCTGCCGATGATTCCGGTGATGCTGATTCTGGCGCTCTCGATGCTGCGCTGGCTCAAGAATGACTTCCCCAAGGAAGAGCTGAATCCGGTACTGGTCATCGATGACATGCCGGCCTTCCAGCGCAAGCCGAAGAAGATGAATCGTCAGGCGTAACCGCGCCATGCGCTGAAAGAGACGTCGCAAGACCTAACGACAAGGGCCCCTCAACATGAGGGGCCCTTGTCGTTTCTGGCGTATGCCAACGCCTGACAAGGCGCAGGTTTGGCCTGGCTCAGGCTTACCATGCCCGGCCCTTCGCTCGGCCATGTCTCTCGGCCATGTCTCTCGGTCCTTCCTCTTTGTCATCTCAGGCAGGGCCGAGCAAGCCAAATAGCGCTTGGCAAGAGGTGCTCAACAGTAGGCTCTCAGCAACAGGCGGCCGGCAGCGGACGACAAGGCAAAAAAGGGGGAGTGCACGGATGGTGGGACTTCATCCACGTGTATTCGTGGTGGGCGACGGCCAGCATCGAGTATCTTGAGACGCCCGGATTGGATGACAGGACGCAACAATCCTCGCCTGAACGTCTGGCCCTCAGCCCTTGGCTTGGCGGTCTTTCGCTGGGCGATTGATGACGGTGAAGTTTGCATCTGACCTGAAAACCGCAGCAGCACGACACCTGTATGCATGAACATGCAGCAAGTCGTGGCCGTCGTGCCGGACGCCACCTCGGGTTCTTCGCTGGCGGGATGAATAAACTGGTGCTTATATTGCAACACATTAGGTTTTCGCTATTCCCTGGTTAGTTATTATTTATTTTTGCTATGGGAACTTCTCGCCAATACTCCTCGCCCCGTTACTCCCTGATTTAACGAGGAATTTGCGAGATGCTGAACGTACGTTTTCCCATGAAGACCCTGACGGCCGTGATGGCGCTGGGCCTTTCTGCCAGCAGTCTGGCGCAGCAGGAAGTGATGACTCGCTCCAATGGTGCGCCGGTCGGCAACAACCAGAACTCCCTGACCGCCGGCCCGAACGGCCCGACACTCCTGCAGGACCACCACCTGCTGGAGAAGCTGGCGCACTTCGAGCGTGAGCGCATTCCGGAGCGTGTCGTCCACGCTCGCGGTACCGGTGCCTACGGTGAGTTCCGTGCCACCGCGGACCTGACCGACCTGACCGTCGCGGCACCTTTCCAGGACAAGGGCCAGGTGACGCCGGTCTTCGTGCGCTTCTCCAGCGTGATCAACAGCAAGGGCTCGCCGGAGACCCTGCGCGACCCGCGTGGCTTCGCCGTCAAGTTCTACACCGAGCAGGGCAACTGGGACATCGTGGGCATCAACTTCCCGGTGTTCTTCATCCGCGATGCGATGAAGTTCCCGGACATGATCCATGCGCTGAAGCCGGACCCGCGTACCAACCTGCAGGACCCGAATCGCTACTTCGATTTCTTCAGCCATATCCCCGAAAGCACCAACATGCTGACCTACCTCTACTCGCCGCTGGGGATTCCGACCAGCCTGCGTGAGATGGATGGTTCCGGCGTGCATGCCTTCAAGTTCGTCAATGCCGAAGGCGACTGGAAGTACGTGAAGTTCACCTGGAAGTCGCGTCAGGGCAACCACGGCATGACGCCGCAAGAAGCTGCCAAGGTGCAGTCCACTGACTTCAACCATCTGACCGATGACCTCTACACCCATCTGGATGCCGGCGATGACCCGGTCTGGGATCTCTATATCCAGACCCTGGACCCGAGCAAGCTGAACAGCTTCGATTTCAATCCGCTCGATACCACCAAGATGTGGCCGGAAGACCTGATTCCTGCCCGCAAGGTCGGTGAGCTGACGCTGAATCGTACGCCGGACAACTTCTTCCAGGAAACCGAGCAGGCGGCCATGTCGCCGGCCAACCTGGTGCCGGGTGTCGAGCCGTCCGAAGACCGCATGCTGCAGGGGCGTCTGTTCGCCTACGCCGATGCCCAGCGTTATCGCCTGGGAGCCAACTTCATGCAGCTGCCGGTGAATGCGCCCAAGAATGAGGTGCACAACAACCATCAGGACGGCGCGGGTTACTCCAAGCCGCGTTCCGGCTCCATCAACTATCAGCCGAGCCGCAACGCCGACTCGCTGGTGGATGACAGCCAGTACGAGTACAAGCGCTACACCCTGAATGGCACCACCCAGCAGCAGCCGATCGGCAAGCAGCAGAACTTCGCTCAGGCCGGTGAACTGTATCGCTCCTTCTCCGAGCAGGATCAGGACGCTCTGATCCAGGCGCTGGGGACTGACCTGGGCAAGGTCAAGAACGAGGAGATCCGCGAGATCATGGTCAGCCACTTCTACCAGGCCGACCACGAATACGGTGAGCGTCTGGCCAAGGTGGCAGACGTCGACATGGACGACGTGGAAGAGCTGATCGAGGACTGAGACATCTGAGTCAGCGGCTGAAAGCAAAGCGTATGAAGAAAAGCGTGATGCGATCGCGATCAACCGCTGCCGGAAGTCCCGGGCCTGTTTCACCCGGCAGGGGAGCTTGCGCTCCTCTGCCGGCCGGCACACGAGCGCAACATGTGCGCCAGACGAGCGCAACACGAGCGAAAGACGAGAGAGGAGCGCAAGATGCATACGATGCGAGCCACAGACCCCATCGGGCAGCAACACGGCCTGGGCAGAAGATGGCTGGCGGTGTTGGCCAGTCTGCTGATGATGGTGATGGCGGGGCAGGCTGTCGCGGCTGGCGACATCGATATCTTAGACGCCGCACGCGATGGCGACAATGCCGCGATCCGTGAATATGTTCAGCAGGGCGGTGATCTCTCGGTCACCAATTCACGCAGCTATACCCCTTTCATTCTCGCGGCCTACTACGGGCATACCGACACCCTGGCGCTACTGAAGTCTGCCGGTGCTGACGCCTGTGCACTCGATGAGAAGGGCAGCAATGCCTTCATGGGGGTAGCGTTTCGCGGCTTTGACGAAACAGCCAGATGGCTGATCGCCAATACCGACTGTGATGTGAATCATCGCAATTACAGTGGCCAGACGGCGCTGATGATGGCGTCCCTGTTCGGCAATGAAGACATCATCAAGCTGTTGCTGCAGGCAGGGGCGGACCCCTCGATCCAGGATGCGCGTGGCAATACTGCGCAGTCATTGGCCGCGGCCCAGGGCCTGTCACGTATCGTGACATTGGTGAAGTTCAATATGTGAGGTCAGGCGTGGTCAAGGGTGGCCAGTGAAGCCTGTTCGGGCAATCAATCGGCTGACAACGCGCTTGGCTCACAGGCCCTTGGCTCACAGGCCCTTGGCGCCACCAACCTGACGTTCTATCGACTTTACGTTCTATCGATCTTGAGCTCTATCAATCTGACGTTCAGCAAATCGCTAGTCTTGCAGATCTGACCAACCCAACCCAACGCAAAAGACGAGAAGTGACATCATGAAAGCCATGAAAGTACTGTGTGTGACAGCTGCGCTGTGTGCTGTGAGCAATGCGGCATTTGCCGACAATGGCGAAAGCGACACCCGTGTCCGTGAGGCGTTGAGCGAGAGCCGTATCATGGGGCAGGCGCAGCCGGCCGAGCGCAGCACGCAAGTCTATGTGGAAAGCGGCATGAGCGTGGCGGCAGGCAGGGTGCAGCATGCCTTGAGTGAAGAAGGCAGCCGCGGACATGCTCGCAAGTGGGCCATTGAAGACAAGAATCACGCGACGGATTTCGTGAATGATGCCGGCAAGAGTGTTCCCGCCACCCGCATCGAGCATGCCTTGAGCGAGAGCGCCTGACAGCCGATATCACCTCCGGGATGGAGTGTGCGTGACATCATGGTCGAGTCTTTCTGAGCGCTAGCTGCCAGCCAGCAATGATCAGCACGACACAATAACGTGAAGCCCGCCATTTGCGGAAAGACGCTTGACCATGACGATGTCATCTTGCTCCCGGAACCGGCAGGAACCCTTCAGCAAGGATTCTTGTTGAACCACGCGTTCAATCGCTGACGCCCGAATGTCTTCAATCGGGGTGATTCAGCGGAACAGAGTCCTTGCTCAAGCGCTCCTCGCGCCTATATCACTACCGACTGTGCCCCTCCCATTACCCCCAGTGTTGTGATCTGATCAGTCCTTCACGCATCTCACCGAGAACATGCCATTCTTGCCAAGTGTCGCTCGGCGGATCTCGCCCTTGTGCGGGTTCCACCAGGAGTAGGCCAGTGTTCTGGCAAACGCTTTGGTCGGCGTCGCTTCACTGCGGGTCCAGAATTCTGTGTAGGCGCCCTGGGTGATATACCAGCCCTTCCACTTCACGCCCGCCGGTCTGGCTGAAAAGCCGGTGAGATTGATGCGCGCCTGATCGAAGGACGTCAACAGGGAGTCGGGCTGAGCCGCCTTGAGCGTGATGGCGATATCATCATCGCCACGCCAGCCCGTCGAGTCGATCTCCTTTTCTGCAATTCCGATGGCGCGTTCCAGCGCTTTCCAGTCCTCATCCGAGGCGACTCTCCAGCCCGCCGGACAGAGATTGCGAGCATCACTGACATCATGCCAGTCATACAGACGGCCATATGACAACAGGTTGACGGGGTCATCCTCAGGAATGAATGCCGTTCGGATGGGCGAGCCATCCTGAAAGCGAGTCGTTCTGAGGTTGTCGGCAAGCCAGGTCTGAGCGCCGATCTTCACGCTGCGATAGGTATTGCCTTCACTGTCCTGAATCGAGGTCTCCGGCTGGATAATCTCGTCATAAAGGCTGTTGGCAAACGACATGTTCGGAATCATCATCAGAAGACCTGTCACTACCAGTGATACATTCATGGGATTCGCCTCCCTGAAGGTGGCGGGAAGGTCGGTGGTCGGCTCAAGGTCAAATCGACCAGCTCAACTGCGTTGCCTTCTCCGAGACTTGCCATAGTCGGGTCATGACGCTCTTCTCCAGAACGAATGCCCCCAATTCACACTCGCCCACCGGCCCGCCGAAATTCATCAGCCCCGTCGGGCCATGGTAGGCCCGCTGCCTGAGGGCCTCCTCGGTGGCGCACATGACTTCCGGGTAAGCGCCTTTCTCGGCCGTCTGCGCCATTCCCGTCTTCACCATCACTGCCCAGCTGAGTCGAGTCGCCAGATTGGCGTTGTCACGAATCAGTGAGGTGTTGGACGCGCCCGGATGGCAGACAAAGACGTTTACCTGGCGACCTGCCGCCTCAATCCTGTCCTGCAATTCATAGGCGAACATCATCTGTGCCAGCTTGCTGTGGCTATAGACCTTGTTCGGGTGATAGTTGTGCTCCCAGTTCATGTCATCGAACTGGATGGTTTTCAGGCCCATCTTGTGGCCTTCACTGGAGACCACGACGATCCGCCCGTTGGAGGCATCGATACGCTCGAACAGCAGCCCGCACAGCAGGAAATGCCCGTAGTGATTCACGCCCAGCTGACTTTCGAAGCCGTCGACGGTGAGTTGCTGTCGGGAAACCTGAGCGATGGCGCCATTGCAGATGAGGGCATCGATCTGCGGGACCTTCTCCAGGACTTCCGCGGCCGCGCTGCGTACGCAGGCCAGTTCCGCCAGGTCCATGCGTATATGACTGACATTCGCCGCGGGGCCAAACTCCTCTTGCAGCGCCGCGATGGCCGCCTCTGATCTGGTCGGGTTGCGATTCAGCATCACGACGGCGGCACCCTTGCTCAGCAATATGCGCGTCGCCTGAAAGCCCGCGCCGCTATTGGCGCCGGTGATGAGATAGGTCTTGCCGACGAGCGAGCCGATTCTGTCCGGGGTCCAGCCCTTGGGGCCATATGGGGTATTGCGAGTCATGGTCAAGATCCTGATGGCAGGTGTGCGGCGGTTGCGCTTGGGATACGTGAGGTGCGCGCACGAGAGCTGCGTCTGGCTTTGCGTACGGTCGTGTCCTGCGAGCCTTGCGTATCTGATGCGTGTTTGCTGTAGAGACACTATAAGTATCGAGAAGGGCGATATATAGGCGCTATAGTCGCTAAAACTTGCCTATTCGTATCGGTTGGGGGGCGGCTAGCGGCATTCGCGAACGGGAGTGCTGGTGGCTGCGACAGGCAAAGCGAGTCACACCACGAGCAGCCTGTCTTGTGCGCCAGGCATGAAAAATCCCGCCTCAGGGGCGGGATTCTCGCTGCGGGATTTCACGAGCTGGGGTTTCACGAGCCGGGGGGGCATGGTGCAGGGCCTGTCACGTATCGTGACACTGGTGAAGTTTAATCTACAGTGAAAACTGTCTTGAATATCGTCATCGAATCTAGTGTATGAAGGGCTAGGTCAGAGCGTTGCTTGTAACGTGCCAGCTATCTGTACTTGTTGTCAGAATCCGGGAGATGATGTGCGGTGGTAAATTCCTTTAAGGGACGAAAATTTTAGAATATTGTTGGTTGCAGTGTTCAATATACTGCAACCAACAAGTCTCGGCTTTATACAAAGAGTCAATCCACTACAGTAAAGCAATCACTGTTATATTTATATTTTATACCCTCGGTGCTGCAGATGAAGCAGTCTTGAAACTCACTCCTCCCGGTTTCTCCCAGCTCGCACCATTGGTATTCAAAGCTTCTCGGTATTCTTGCATTCAGTCTGTTCAATAATGAACGATGCAACTTGAGCTTATGATCGTTGTATCTGCTTGTCTCCGCGTACTCGAACAAGCTTCGGCTGGCTTTCCTGTAGATCAGTCCCCAAGCGCCATGCTCAGGATTATGGGTCAGGTCCAGTGGGTCAGCATAGACACTGGAGTTCGCAGGGACAATGTCATAGTCTTGAATCTTCTGTAACATCCAGTTCAGAGATACGCCGTCTATGTTGGTATCGGCGTAACCCCCACCGACATCTGAATGGGCGCCTGCAAACCATACCTCATCCACAATATCATCGATAACGACCTTTTCTTTGCACTCTCTTGTCAGTTCTGAATATGTTAATAAAATAGGCGTGAATGCACGTGCTCTATTGTCGTCAGCTGACAGCGCGTGCGCTGCAGACTTTATGTTGCATAACTGATCCCCATACCGCCTGTTGGGAAGTTTCGTATCTTCCTTGTAATCTGGCGTCCCCAGCGCTTCTACCGTATCCCACAGGCCCAGGAATTCGATGTCTCGAGATACAAGAGGTAGCTTGGCAACAGTCGCTACGTCCTTCCTTCTCTGTGTCAGCGACTTCTCGCCTTTATAGGCATCATAGAGTTTGTCAATGTATTCGTGGCCGGCTTTATCATCCATTTTCGAGATATCCTGTATGCCGGCTGTATGTATCAATGCAGCGAGTATTCGGGCGGCATAAGCTCCACGGCTAAAACCGAAAATGTAAATCTTGTCTCCTCTTTCATAGCGATAGTTGTTCGCCAAGAATGAATATCCTTGACGAACATCATGACCAATTCCCCAGCCCATCGCCATGCCTATTATATTGGTGTTGGTGCCGACTCCTTCTATATAAGTCGTGATTATGTCACTTCGCCCCTGTAGTGAGACAAGGCTATGGAGTTTGGAGATATTAGTGCGACTGATCTCATCATTGGCAGTCCCATCTAGGAATATCACCAGGCTTTTCGGCTCGTCATCTTTTGATTTGGGTATTTGATCCACAGATTTCACATGACTGCAGCCAGATAATACAATGCACACTAGTGCAAAGGTGGCAGTTTTCCATGAGATAGTGTCCCAGAGGCTCATGTCATATCCCTCGACGATTGTTTTATATGTAGTCTCCAAGTGTTGCTGTCTTATGTAATACAACATAAGACCTATTACTATAGGTTGGTTTTGCTACTTTTGCTGTCAGTCGTTTCATCAATCGTGCGCTGCACAAACCATTATTCCACGAGGAGACGATGCTGACGTATTTGAATGGATCTAGCCGAGCAGTTATAAAGACGCGCTGATCGAGGTGCTGGTCGACCACTCGGCTATCTGACCCTGCGTTCTTGTTGAGACGACAGGGGCCACGCTTTTCTGTCGTGATACCCCTGATATGGCCCGTCTGACTGGCAGCGCCTCATTCTTGCCAGGCACGAGCCGTCATGACTCGCGCTGAGGAGATCTCGCAGGTCCGCTATCGTAAATCGCTGTCACCCAGTGCGCTGTCTTCTGTCGCGCTGAGCATCATTGCCTCGCTGAACGACATTCCTGCTCTGAAGGCCTTCTGGTAATTGACGCGTCGTCTCGCGCGAAGCGGACGCTTCATCACTGCGGCGTTATGCAAGGAGTGGTGGGCGGATGGCGCGCGATCGCCTTTGGAATCCTCAATGGATTCAGTGGGCGATGCGTTGTGAAATCTGCGCCACCAGTCTCGGTAGCTCGCGCGCGTGGTGCATGCGCAGTGCGCCGCGCGGCGTTTCATGGCCGTCGTCGTGATGGGCGAAGTGGATGACCTGCATACCGGCATCCAGCCCTGCCTGTACCCCGACGATGGCATCATCGATCACCACGCAATGTGATGGCGAAAAGCCCATCTGCTCGGCTGCGAGTCGATAGATGCGCGGGTCCGGCTTCCACACGCCCAGGGTATAGGCGCTGTAGATATGGCCATCGAAGAAGCGCGCCAGGCGTGTGGTATCGAGCGCCAGACGCACCTTGCGCTCAGGCCCGTTGGACACCACGCCACAGGGGTAGCCTTCAAGCTCCATCAAGGCGGCTGACATGCCGGGCATCGCCGTCAGGTGTGCCTTCATCAACTCTTCCAGCAGGGCGCGCATCTCGCCTTCCATGCGCCGTGTTGGCTCTTCTTCCAGAACGCCATGGGCTGCCTCCAGCGTGCGCACGATGCTCATGAAGCGCATGCCGCGAAACTCGTTCATGTAGCGGTCGCTGGTAAACGGCAGACCATAGCGGGGCAGGGTGCTGGACATGGCCTCGGCGAGGAGGATTTCGCTATCAACCAGGGTGCCATCGGAATCAAACAGCAGGCAGAGTTCAGCCATCGATGCCTCTCGTGGGCGTCAGGAATGTGTGGCCTTCGACCTTAGCAGGTTCCCGCTCGCTGTCACCATGTCACGCAGCAAGAGTTGCCGAAAGCGCGCTTGGCAGTGGATAGAAGAGTGATAGGCATATGAGATTTTCGGCATTAAGATGAGAATGCTTCTCGATCATATTTCTGTTGACAGTATCAACCATCTGCCAATATAGTTGACCTATACCAACCATATGGTGAGTGACACATGAGTCAGGCATCACTCAATGATGTGCTGCATCAGCTGATGCATGTCTATCGCAGGCAGCTTCGTCTGGGCATCCAGCGCTACCAGCTTGATCTGCCTGTCACGCACATTCGGGTGCTGAAGGGCATTGGCCGTACCTCCGAGTGCACGGCGCACAAGATCGTGCAGCATCTGGGGCAGGACAAGGCGCGCGTGACGCGGGTGCTCAATGAATTGATGACGGCGGGATTGATCATCAAGACGGAAAATCCGCAGGACCGTCGCAGCCTGTTTCTCGCCCCTACCGAGGCGGGCCACGACATGCTCAAAGAGATTGAAGCCCTGGAAGATGAGACCGCTCGGCGGATGGCGGGAGACCTCAGCGATGAGGAGGTCGCCACCTTCCTGAAAACGGCATCTGCCATGATCCACAATACAAGCGAGTGTGAAGCACGCGATGCTGAACAACTTGAAGGCGTTTGCCAGAGGAGTGCGCAAGATGGGTAAGCCCGCAATGCGAGAGCTTGAAGTGATTCGTTCCACCCCGGTGACGGAGCATATGCTGCGCGTCACCCTGGGCGGGGAGAATATCGGCTCCATCCCCGAGGGGCAGGAGAGCGCCTATATCAAACTGGTGTTTCCGCGCGGGGAAGGCGAGCGCCCGATGATGCGCACCTATACCATTCGTCATCAGCGTGCGACCGAGATCGATGTCGACTTCGCGCTGCACGACCACGCCGGCCCGGCTTCTGCCTGGGCCGTCAGCGCCCAGCCGGGGGATCGCATCACCATCGGCGGCCCGGGGCCAAAGAAGCTGATCAACATGGAAGCCGACTGGTTCCTGCTGGCGGGTGACATGACGGCCTTGCCGGCGATCAGCGTCAATCTGGCCGAGCTGCCGGCAGACGCGCGCGGCCACGCCGTCATCGAGGTGACCAGCGAAGCCGATATCCAGACGCTTGAGCATCCGGCCGGCATCGAGCTGCACTGGGTCATCAATGCGCAGCCGGACCCGAGCGGCCAGCCGCTGCTGGACAAGATCGCCTCCTTGCCGAGCCTGGAGGGTCAGGTGTCTGTCTGGGCGGCCTGTGAATTCGGCAGCATGCGAGCGCTGCGTGCTCACCTCAAGCAGGTGCACGAGATCCCCAAGTCCCACTTCTATGTCTCCAGCTACTGGAAGATCGGGCAGTCAGAAGATGGCCACAAGCTGGCCAAGCAGCAGGATGCCGAGGCGGAAGGAGCGTGATCGCCTTGAGGTCTCTGAGCAAGTGAATGAGCTGCTTTTCCCCAATGCCCTGATGCACGCCTGCATGAGGGCATTTCGTTGTCGCAATGAAGCCCTGGCCCTGCAGAAAGCCCTGCGTCATTTGAAGGGATTGCGGTGTCATTTGAAGGGATGGCGGGCCAGATAGTCCTGGGTGTGCTCAATGAAATGGCGGATCCGAAGCGGCAGCACGGCATGATGTTGATAGACCAGATGGATGTCGGCATTGGGCAATTGATACTCCTCGAACAGGATCTTGAGCTCTCCCGCCTCGACATAAGGCGCCACATCCCATTCCGCTCGCAGCACGATTCCGCGGCCATCCAGGGCCCAGCGAAGGGCGCTTTCCCCATCATTGGTGGACAGGCTGCCGCCCACCTTGACGCTACAGGTTTCCTCACTGCCCTGAAATTTCCAGATGCTCCATGAGTCCCGATTCTGATGCAGGGTGATGCATTCGTGGCTGGCCAGTTCATCGGGATGCTGCGGGCACCCATGGCGGGCAAGGTAATGCGGAGAGGCACAGACGATGCGGCGATGTGAGGCGATCTTGCGTGCATGCAGATTGGAATCAGGCAGCTCGCCGAATCGAATGGCGACGTCAAAGGCACCATCGACCATGGCGTGCGGGATGTCGGAAAGATGCAATGTCACCTCGACCTGCGGGTACGCCTGAACGAAGCCCGAGATGATGGGCGCCATGTACTTGCGCCCGAAGCCCAGCGGGGCGTTCACCTTTAGTCTTCCTCTTACCTGCCCCTCATGGCGGGAAAGCTGCTCTTCCATCTCCAGCACCTGGCTCAAGGTCTGTTCCGCATGGCGCTGATATATCTGGCCTTCGGGCGTGAGGCTCATGGAGCGCGTGCTGCGGTTAAATAATTGAATCTTGAGTCTTTTTTCAATGTTTGCCAGTCGCTTGCTGACGGCTGCCGGACTGATGTCCAGCACGCGGGCGGCGTTGGACATGCTGCCTTCCCGACAGAGCGTCAGGAAGAAATCGAGTTCTGTGAGCGATTGCATTTTCAACTTCCTGGTTGAAGGTGTTGTGAATGCTAGTGCATTGTCGGCTCGGTGGCTCGCTGGCTAGTGTGTGATCACGCCTTGATTCACCCACCCCAATGACAAGAGAGCCTACATCATGAATAGCCACCGTATTGCAGTCATCCCGGGCGATGGTATCGGTCTTGAAGTCATCGAAGCCGGCAAGCGTGTGCTGGAAGTGCTGGCGGAAGACAATACCGATGTCACCTTCGACTTCGTCGACTTCGACTGGAGCTCCGAGCGCTACCTCAAGACTGGCCAGTACATTCCGGATGGCGGCATCGAGGAGCTCAAGACCTTTGATGCCATCTATTTCGGCGCCGTAGGCAGTGAAAAGGTGCCGGATCACATCTCGCTGTGGGACCTGCGTCTCAAGATCTGCCAGGGGTTCGATCAGTACGCCAATGTGCGCCCCGCCCGTGTTTTCCCGGGGATCACCAGCCGTCTTCAGCAGGCGGAGGATATCGACTGGGTCATCATTCGCGAGAACAGTGAAGGGGAATACTCCGGGAATGGCGGCCGTGTCCACCAGGGGCTTCCGGAGGAGGTGGGGACTGAAGTCTCGATCTTCACTCGCAAGGGCATCGAGCGCATTCACCGCTTCGCCTTTGAAATGGCGCAGTCCCGTCCGCGCAAGCATCTCACGCTGGTGACCAAGTCCAATGCCCAGCGCCACGGCATGGTGTTGTGGGACGAGATCTTCTTCGAAGTCGCCAAGGACTACCCGGACGTCACGATCACGCGTGAACTGGTCGACGCCATCACGACACGCATGGTGCTCAAGCCCCACATGCTGGACGTCATCGTCGCGACCAACCTGCATGCCGATATCATTTCCGATCTCGCTGCGGCTCTGAGCGGCAGCCTGGGGATTGCCCCGACCGCCAACCTCAATCCGGAAGGCACCTTCCCCTCCATGTTCGAGCCTATCCACGGCTCTGCCTTCGATATCACCGGCAAGGGCATCGCCAATCCGGTGGGCGCCTTCTGGACGGCCGTCATGATGCTGGAGCATCTGGGTGAGACGGCACTGGCCAAGCGCCTCATGACCGCCATTGAAGAAGTGGTCGCTTCGGGTCTGCATGCGCCAGATCTGGGCGGCAGCGCCACCACGCGCGAGATCACCGATGCCGTCTGTGAACGGGTTCGCGCGACTCGTCAGAGCGCCGCCATCGCCTGACGCAGTTCTTGCAGCATCCAGGGGGCAGGAACGCCATGCCTGCCCCCTGCGCGTGAAGGTTCCAACCACAAGGACAATAAAATGGACGCGCAACTTCTGACGCTGGCCATTCTCATGGTCGCGATCGTACTGTTCGTCTCGGAAAAGATTCCGCTTGCCCTGACTGCCATGCTGGTACTGATCAGTCTCGTGCTGGGCGACATCCTCACGCCAGAGGAAGCCTTTTCCGGGTTCATCAACAAGAACGTGATTCTCTTCTGCGCGATGTTCGTCGTCGGCGGTGCCTTGTTCGAAACCGGCATGGCCAATCGTATCGGTGGCATCGTGACGCATTTCGCCAAGACAGAGCGACAGCTGCTGCTGGCCATCATGCTGGTGACAGCGATTCTGTCCGGCTTTCTGTCCAATACCGGCACGGCTGCCGTCTTGATTCCTGCGGTGGTCGGCATCGCCAGCCGCTCCGGGATTCGCCGCTCCAAGCTTCTGATGCCGCTCGCCTTCGCTTCCGCAATGGGCGGTAATCTGTCCTTGATCGGGGCACCGGGCAACCTGATCGTCGACAGCACCTTGAGCAAGATGACCGATGGCGCTCAGTCCTTCGGTTTCTTCTCCTTTGCGATGATCGGCATTCCGATGATGATCTTCGGCCTGCTGTACTTCCTGACCATCGGCTACAAGCTCCTGCCGGATCGTCCCGGCGGCGATGGGGTCGAGATGTATGACGAGCAACCGACCATGGCACCGCTCTGGAAGCAGTACCTGGCGTTGGGTGTGCTGGTGCTCACCATCCTGGCGATGGTCTTCGATGACGTGATCGGTTTCCCCATGCATGTCATCGGTGTCACGGGGGCACTGCTGCTGGTCTTGACGGGTGTCATGAAGGAGCGCCGTGCGCTGGATGCCATCGACTCCCGCGTCATCTTCCTCTTCGCAGGCATGCTGCCCATGGCCATCGCCATGCAGAAGACGGGGTTGGGCACGATGATGGCGGAGCACGTGGTCGCCTATCTGGGCGAAGCCCCATCACCGCGCGTGTTGCTCAGTGTGCTGTTCGTGATATCCGCGGGTCTCTCGCAGTTCATGTCCAATACGGCCACGACAGCCCTGTTGGCCCCTATCGGCGGTGCGATCTCGGTGGGATTGGGCGCTGACCCCAGTGCGGTATTGATGGCGATCTGCATCGGCGGCTCCTGTGCCTTTGCAACGCCGCTGGGCATGCCGGCCAACACCATGGTGTTGGGGATCGGGGGATATCGCTTCAATGATTACGTCAAGGCGGGCCTGCCCCTGGTGGTCGTGGGCTATCTGGTCAGCGTCGTATTGCTGCCCATCATCTGGCCTTTCTATCCGGCCTGACATCTGGGGTCCATTCTACCCAGGCTGATATGCGCGCCATGAAAAATGCCCCACAGGCCAGTCCTGTGGGGCATTTTTTCGTCAGCTGATCGTGAAGTCAGGGGCTGAGTTAGTGGCTGGGTCAGAAGCTATAGCTGGCACCCAGGCGGACGTCACGGCCCGGCTCCAGCATGCTGTCACCGCTGCTGAGCAGGTAGCTGCTGTGGTCGCTGTAGCGCTTGTCGAACACGTTGTTGACCGCCAGTGTCAGGGTCAGGTCCTGATATGAGGCGGGTGTCCACTGGGCGCGGATGTCGTGCGTCACGTAGCCCGGCTTCTCCTCGTCGCCTTCTGCCACACGTTCCAGACGTTCCACCGCGTTCAGGGTGTAGCCCAGGGTGACGTTGTGGTTTGGCAAGCGATACTGATGATCCCAGGTCCACTTGTCGCCAGTGGAGGCGCCGATGTTCATCTCGTCACCCAGCGGGTCGCCGTCGTTGTTCTTCATCACCACCTTGGCGTAGCCCAGGCGCGTGTCGTAGCCGCCCACGCCCCAGTTCAGGCTGGCTTCATAGCCACGGCTTTCGACTTCGCCTTCCAGGTTGTAGAGCACCGCCGGATCACTGCCGCGATCATAGGCCTGATAGTTCTCGATATCGGTATGGAAGCCGGTCAGCGCGAAGCCGAGGCGGTCTCCCGCCATCAGGGCGTCCCGCTGATGCCAATCCAGACCGATCTCGCGCTGGCGAGCGCGTTCCGGCTCAAGCCCCTCCGCGATGGTGACATCATCGCCGATCAGGATCACTTCACGTGCCTTGGCACCGCGAATGGCCTCGCCGTAGCCGGCATGCAGGGTGAGGTTGTCAGTGGCATCGACACTCAGAATCGCGTTGGGGGAGACCTCGCTGCCACTGACGCTGCCCGCCTCGCCGTAATCACTGTCGTAATCATCCAGACGCGCGCCAACGGACAGGGCCCACGGGCCCAGCGTCATGCGGTTCTGGGCGTAGACCCCCAGGTTGCGTGAGGTGTCTTCGTTGTTGGGGCCGGCGCTGCCGGCGTCGTCGGAGCGACGAGTGTCCTGATCATGGAAGTCCACGCCAGTGGTCAGCGCATGTGCCACGTCACCCGTCTTGAGGCGCAAGGTGTTGCGGACATCCGCGCCGAATTCTTGGGAACGGCTGGTGCTGCCGGCATCGACACGATCCAGTTCCTGGGTGGTGTGATAGAGGGTGGTTCTGGTGTCGATCAGGTCATTGCCCGGGTGCCAGGCATGATTGACGGTGAAGGTCTCGCGCTCCATTTCCTGATAGGTCGGCTGCTGACTGCTGAAGCTCGGCATGTGCGGACGCGTGAAATAGGTGCCGTGATCGGTGGTGCGCTCGGCGCTGATGCGCAGGTCCTGATCATTGACGTCCAGCAGTGACATCTTGAGCAGGTAGCCACGCTGCTGGCCTGCGGTCTGTTCCTGCTCACCGCCACCGCCAACTTCATAGTCATCGCTGTTGCGGCCGCTGACATATCCCATCAGACCGAGATTCTCCCCCAGACGACCATAGAACGCCGTGGTGCCGGAGGTGGCGTCCGCAGCACTTTCGGTGCCGACGGAGACGCGTGCGCCCAGGTCCTGACCGGGCTTGAGCAGGTCCTGCGCATCCTTGGTCTCGAAGCGGAGACTGCCGCCAAGCGCGCCCGGGCCATCATCGGCGGTCGCGGGGCCTTTATCGACTTCCGCCTGCTTGAGCAGGGCCGGGTCAATGGTCAATCGACCGGTATGGTGGAAGAGGTAGCCGCCCTGACGCGCGCCATCGATGGTGACGTTCAGGTTGGTGTCTTCCAGGCCGCGTACATAGACCTTCTGGCCGATGGCGATGCCACCGCCGACACTGACGCCCGGCTCAGCGCGGAACAGGTCTTCCAGGTCGCGTGCCTGACGCTGATCGATCTCTTCAGCACTGATCACGACATTCTGTTCGAGACGGTCTTCGCTGATGACGAGGGTGGACATGTCGTCAGCCGAGGCGTGGCCCGAGAGGCTCAGGGTCAACGCACTGGCGGAGAGGACGGCTGCGGTAAGCGGATGGAGGCGGAGGTGCACGTGATGTCCCTTGCTTTGAATAGTTATATGTTGCGGCTGGCAATGCTAATCGTTCTCAATAATGAATTGCAAGATTCTTGCACAATTCTTGCCTGCAAGGTCTGCTGGCATCGTGTCGGGGAGAAAGGTCGCGATTGAGTTGCCCGTGCAAGGCATTGCCACGTGCAAGCCGATAGGGTTGCTGGACAAGGGTTGCTGGATAAGGGTTGCTGGATAAGGGTTGCTGGATAAGGGTTGCTGGATAAGGGCTGCCGGATATCGGTGCGCTCTGTATCGTGCTCGGTTATCGTGGCAAGCCATGCCCCCCTTTTTTGACCACCGTCACGTGAGGCAACAGAGTGGATCAAGCAGAAGCACTGTACGAAGCCGTCAATCAGCTCATCCGTGTCCATCAGTTTCGCGACAGGGAAAGCATCTGCCACCACAACGTCTCCGTCGCTCAATGCTATGCGCTGGAGACGCTGGTCAAGCGCGGACCGCTGAGACTGCAGGCGCTGGCGGACGAGATGTACCTCGACAAGAGCACGACAAGCCGGGTCGCCGACTCGCTGATCCGCAAGCACTATGTGCGCAAGATCGAGGACCCCAACGACCGGCGTGCCGTTGAGCTCTCGCTGACCCCGGAGGGCAGGGCGCTGTACCAGCAGATTCACGCCGAGCTGGTCGCGGAAGAGGCCTCCATGATCGAGGGCCTGTCGCCGGAGGTCGTGGAGGGCGCAGTGGCGCTGCTCAACAAGCTGACCCTTGCCGCGCGTCAGCGCCTGGGTGACTGATTGAGCGCCAGGGAGTAGACATTGGCGTGGAGGGATACTAGGTTTGTTGTCACTGACAACATATTGCTGCGAGAGACTGCCATGAGTCGTGATATCACAAGCCTGCCGGTGGCCATCATCGGCGCCGGGCCGATAGGGCTGAGCGCCGCCGTCCATCTGCTGGAGGCAGGGTTGGAGCCGATTCTCTTCGAGTCGGGCGCACACGCAGGCGCCAACCTGGCCTGCTGGAGACATGTGCGCATGTTCTCGCCCTGGTCATGGAATATCGACGCTTTAGCGGCCGAGTTGCTGCAGGAACAGGGTTGGCGCGCCCCGGACGCCGCTGCCTATCCCACCGGGGCCGAGTTTCTCGACCGCTATGTCGCGCCGCTCGCCGCGCACCCGTCGATCAGCTCGCGGCTGCATGTCGATAGCCGCGTCACCCATGTCAGTCGACAACAGCATGATGTGCTGCGCAGTGGCGGTCGCGATGAGGCGCCCTTCGTGCTGCGCGTCGAGGGGCCTGACGGCCCGCGCGATGTGCTGGCCCGCGCGGTGATCGATGCCTCCGGCACCTACCAGACCCCCAACTGGATCGGGGTGCACGGGATTCCCGCCATCGGTGAGCAAGCGGCGGCCGAAGTCATCGCCTATGGCGTGCCGGACATTCGCGGCACACAAGCGGCTGAGTATGCCGGCAAGTCGATACTCGTGATCGGCAGCGGCCACTCGGCGCTGAATGCGCTGCAGGACCTGATCGCGCTGGCAGACCATGAAGCGGGGATGCGAATCCTCTGGGGTGTTCGCTCCGCCAATATCGAGGAGGTCATCCGCCCGGCGCCCAATGATGAGCTGGAGGAGCGCAAGGCGCTTGAACTGCGCATCAAGGCGCTGCTTGAGGAAGGCCGGATCGAGGTAGTGACCGGGCTTGCCGTCGAGGCGATCGAACACCAAGCGGGGCGCTGGGTCGTACAGAGTGGCGAACACCGGCTGCCGGCGGTGGATCGCATCATCGCGGCCACCGGCTTCCGCCCGTCTCTGGGGCTGCTGTCTGAATTGCGTGTCTCGCTGGACCCTGCGACGCAGAGCCCTATCAAGCTTGCGCCGCTGATCGACCCCAACCAGCACAGCTGTGGGTCGGTGCCGGAACACGGCGCGGCCGAACTGCTGCATGCCGAGCCAGGCTTGTTCATCCTCGGCATCAAGAGTTACGGCAGAGCGCCGACCTTCCTGATGCGCACCGGCTATCAGCAGGTAAGATCCGTGGTGGCCGCGCTGGCAGACCCCGCCTCCATTCGCCCGGCGCCTGTCTGCAATGCCCCGGCTACCCGCAACGCCTGCTCTGCACCCGCCTGATCGTCGCGCGCAGGCCTGGGAGTGTGATGTGTGGGCGTGATGTGTTGGCAGTCGTGGTGATCGGTTGGTCCGCGCGACGAGAGAACATGAAAATGCCCGCTACCTTTCGGTAGCGGGCATTTTTCGTTCAGGCATGGAGCGTGTGGCTGGGCTTATTCCCGGGAGCTTGTGGCTGAGCTCATCCCCGGGAGCTTATGGATAGGCTCGTTCCCGGGGCCTTGTGGGAGGCTCAGCCCGTCGAACCTGCCTTCTCGGGAGTTGCCTGATTCAACTGCACCGGTTTGCGAATGCCGAGGAAGTAGACGAAGACCACCGTCAACACGACGAAGAACAGGCTGTCCGGCGTGGTGATGAAGGTCATCGGGTTGCCGTTGGAGAGCGTCAGCGCGCGCCGCAGGAATTCTTCCAGGTTCGGGCCGAGGATGAAGCCGAGCAGCAGCGTGATCACCGGATAATCATGTTTGCGCATCAGGTAGGCGACGATGCCCAGCACCAGCGTCATCATCATCTGGAACACGGAGTAGGTGGCCACGAAGCTGCCGACCATGGCCAGCAGTGCGATGGCGCCATAGAGCACGTCCTTGCGGATCGTGACGATGCGCAGGAAGTAGGGGCCCATCAGGTAGAGCGTGAGAGGAATCAGGATCAGCGCGCTGAACAGCAGTGAGGCCAGCATCGGTGCAATCAGTCCGGATTGCGAGGCCATCAGCTGCGGCCCCGGCTGGATGCCGTTGATCACCAGCACTCCCAGCACGATGGCCGTCACCGGGTCGCCCGGAATCCCGAAGGTCAGCATCGGCACCAGGGCGCCACCGCACACGGCATTGTTGGCGCTTTCGGCGGCGGCGATACCTTGAGGGTTGCCCTTGCCGAAGCTCTCCGGCTTCTTCGAGGTGCGCACGGTTTCCACGTAGGCGAGAAAACCACCCATCGAGCCCCCTGCGCCAGGCAGGGTGCCGACCATATAACCGATCAAGGTCGATTTCAGATAGCAGCCGAGGCCGATCTCGCGAATGGCACTCAGCGGCGGAATGAAATCACGCCGCTTGAGCTGTTGGCTGGCCTTGAGTTGCTGGCGGATGGCGGCGTCCTTCTTGCGGTTGCCGACCTGGATCAACAGCTCGCTGATGGCGAAGGTACCGATGATGACCGGCATCAGATCGATCCCGGCGGTCAGCTCACTGATGCCGAAGGTGAAGCGGGTCAGCGGCTGCATGGCGTCCAGCCCGACGGTCGCGAGCATCAGGCCCAGGCAGGCGGTGATGCCAGCCTTGCGGATGTTGCCGCGTTGGGCGACCACGATCACGATCAGCGCGAAGGCGATCAGCGCGCACTTGCCCGTCGTCTTGACCAGCAGTGAGGCCTCGGCGATGAAGGGGGCCAGCACGATCAACAGCAGCGCACCGAGGCTGCCGCCGATCATCGAGCCGAAGGAGGCATGGCCCAGCGCTAGCGCGCCTTCGCCACGCTGCTGCATGGGGTAGCCTTCCAGCGCTGTCATCATCGAGGACGGCGCGCCGGGAATATTGATGGTGGTGGCCGTGATGCTGCCGCCACACATGCCGGCCATGTAGATACTGGCACACGCCATCAGGGCGGTGGTGACATCGAGGCTATAGGTCAGCGGCAGCAGCAGGGCGAGTGCCAGCGTCGCGGTTAGACCCGGGATGGCCGAGAAGATGGTGCCGATCACGAAGCCGGCGACCACGTAGAACAGGATCACGGGGTCGAGCAGCAGGGCGAAGCTCGAGAATACCTGGGCAATGAATTCCATGGGTCAGCTCCCGTTGCCCAGGCCGAGCGCAGACAGATCCAGCGCAGGGAGATGGACGTTGAACAGTTGCTCGAAGAGCCCATAGCCCAGCGCGGAAATGGCGCAGGCGATCACTGCCTTGCTGATCCACTTGTCGCGCCCCGCGAACAGCAGCATCACCGCGAAGACATACAGCGCTGACGACAGCAGGTAACCCAGATGCGAGAACGCCAGGATATAGAGCGCGGTCACCAGCATCAGGCGCAGCGCCGGCGAGAAGAGAGGCGAGCTTGCGTCGCTGTCCGCGCTGGAGGCGTCATCGTTGGCGGTCTCGGTGCTGGTGGATTCAGCGCTGACGGTCTCAGTTCTGGCGGACTCGCTGCTGCGGGAGCCACGGTTCGCCCGTTGTTGGCTCACCAGCTGCGCCACGCAGAGCACGAGCGCGATGCTGCCGATCAGGGCGGGGAAGAAGGAGGCCGTCAGGCGGCCATTGTCCAATGGCGGCGCCATCTGGAAGGCACTGATCAGATAGAGGGCGCTGATGGCGGTCATGGCCAGCGTCAGCGGTGTCGCCCCGCTGAGCAGCCAGTGACGCCGGACGGGAGGAGAGGCGGAAGGAGACATGACAGAATTCCCTGGCGGCGCCCGTGGCCGGGCGCCGCTTGACGATGGAAGTGAAAGAGGACGGGTAGACGTGGGGTTGCAGCGGCACTCAGAGGTGCCGCCTGCCAGCGCGTCTACAGGCCGAGTTCATCCATGGCAGTGAAGGTCTTCTGTTGATAGTCCTCGATCCAGGCGTTGACCTCATCGGCCCCCAGCCAGCTGGGTGTGACGCCGACTCCCGTAATCCACTTCTGGAATTCTGGTGTCTCGTAGGCGCTGTGGTAGGCGCTTTCCAGGGTGCTGACCACATCCTCCGGTGTACCCTTGGGCACGGCCAGCACGATGAAGCTGCCGGTCTCGAGATTGCCGCCCAGTTCGCTCATCGGCGGCACTTCCGGGTAGGCCGGATTCTGCTCGGAGGAGAACTCGACGAGGCCGTGGGCATCGCCGGAATCCAGAATGCCGGAGAAGTCTCCCAGGCTCGAGATTGCGCCGTCGATCTCACCGGAGAGCAGAGCCTCGGCTTCGGCGGTGGAAGAGCCCGGGTAGGTGATGACATTGAATTCGACGCCCGCTGCCGCTTCCAGGCGGCGTACCGCCAGGTAAGGGCCAGAGCCCTGCGGAGCGACGCCGATCCTCACGGTACCGGGGTTTGCACGGGCGGCCTCGATCAGTTGCTCATAATTCTCGTACCCGGACTGCCTGGAGACCACGATGGCATCCGCTTCCTTGGTGATGCGGGCGAAGGGGATCATCCGGTCCAGCGAATAGCCGGGCACCAGGTTGCCGCGGGGCAGGGTGATGATGCTGTCGTAGGTCAGTACGCCGACGGTATGGCCATCCGGACGCGCCTTGCTGAGCTGCATCAGGCCGGTAGCGGTGATGGCGCCGCCGATGTTCTCGACGTAGATCGATTTCGGCAGGTCCTGCTCGGCGAGGTTGCTGATCTTGCGGCTGATGGCGTCGGCACCACCGCCGGCCGGCCATGGCACGATCAGGCGAATGTCACGTACGGGATAGTCGGCCTGCACGCCGCTGCTGACGAAGGGCGAGGCCGCCACCATGCCGGACAGGGCCAGCGGGGCGAGCAAGGCCAGCAGCGGACGACTGCGGCGCTTGCGGTCTGCGCGGGAGTGCTGACTGGCATCAGGGTTGGCGTGCACGTTGGCCTGACGGCTGTTTAGAGGACTATTCAGATGGCTATTGAGACGGCTGTTCAAACGGGTCATGGCATGACTCCAGTGTTGTTATGGTTGTGGTCACTCGAGGCGCATTGAGGCAGGAGAGATGGCGGACGACAGGTCGGCGTGGCCTGTCGTCCGTGGCCGCCGTGGACAAGACGGCGGCTGGCGAGCCGGTTACTGCTTGGCTGCCATGTAGCGTTCGAATTCTGCACGCGCTTCGTCGGTCGGCGGATACAGACCGATCACCGGCGTGCCGTTGCGTACCTTCTCCAGCACGTAATCCTCGAAATCTTCCATCTGGCTGGCTTCCTCGGCGATCTCGTCGGCCAGTTCCAGCGGCACGACCATGACACCATCGGCATCGCCGACCAGCACATCGCCCGGGAAGACCGGCACGCCACCGCAACCGATCGGCACCTGCAGTTCTACCGCGTGATGCTTGGTCAGGTTGGTCGGCGCGCTCGGCTTGGCGCAGAAGATCGGCAGGTTCATCTCGGCGGCGGCGCCTGAATCACGAATGCCGGCATCGGAGACGAAGCCCGCGCACTGACGATACTCCAGACGTGTCAGCAGAATGCTGCCGGCGCTGGCGGCCGAGGCGTCCTGGCGGCAGTCAGACACCATCACGTGACCGGCCGGCACGGTTTCCACCGCCAGACGCTGCGGGTGCTTGGGGTCGCGGAAGGCGGCGACGGTGTCGATGTCTTCCCGCGCCGGGATGTAACGCAGCGTGAAGGCCTGGCCCACCATCTGGGTGGTCCTGTTGTTCATCTGCACCACGTTCTGGATGAAGGTGTTCCGCAGACCGCGCTTGAACAGCAGGGTGTGCAGGGAGGCGGTGGAGGCGCGCATCAAACGCTCGCGGGTCACGGAGGAGAGCTCGGCGTAGCTGGGATGCTCTGTGGAGGTAATGGCAGTCATATGGCGTCCGTCGTCAGTATAGGTAAGGAGTCTCGGCTCTCGGCAACGTGCCTGGCCCAAGTGATCAGTCGACACGTGCGTCTGATGTGCTTTCGAGACTCACTATAGGGGGGAAGGGATGACTGATCAAACAAATATTGACAACTTTTGATGAGCAATAAGTCTAGTGTCGTGACCCGAAAAGCGCGTCTTGGTGGCCGCCAACAGACTTGTCACGAAAGGGGTGTGGCAACGATTGCGCAAAGAGGAATGATGGTGAGCTATTGAGTAATGTTAGCAATCTACTGATTGTAATGGATTTTTTGTGAGGTGTGAGCGCGATGGGTATCTGATCGGCCTGGTATCTCGAGACGTGATCGAGGGTTGAGCCCACCTTCAGAGGGAAGGGCGCCGGGAGAGCCGCTCGCTGGCAGCGACGTAGGTCGCATGGCAGCAGCTGATACAAGTTGTCATATTTTGTCGGCAGGTGGCATTTGCCCCCTTTGACCGTCAAGGAGATGACATGGAAGCGACATGGCGCTGGTTCGGTCCCGCGGACCCCATCACGCTCGAGGAAATTCGCCAGACCGGCGCGACAGGTATCGTGACGGCGCTGCATGAGATTCCCAACGGCGAGGTCTGGCCGCTGGAGGCCATTCGTGAGCGCAAGGCGCAGATCGAGGCGGCTGGGCTCAGGTGGTCGGTGGTCGAGAGCATTCCGGTGCATGAGAGCATCAAGCAGGCCGCGCCCGGCAGTGATCGCCATATCGCCAACTATCAGCAGTCGCTGCGCCACCTGGCGGAATGCGGGATCGGCACCGTGTGCTACAACTTCATGCCGGTGCTGGACTGGACGCGCACTGACCTCGCCTGGCAGCTGCCGGAGGGCGGCACGGCGTTGCGTTTTGATCAGGATGCCTTCGCGGCCTTTGATCTCTATCTACTGGAGCGCCCCGGCGCCGAGCACGAGTACAGCAGCGCAGAGCAGCAGGCCGCGCTCAGGCATCTGGCGTCGCTCGATGATGCCGGACGCGAGACGTTGATCCGCACCATCATCGCGGGGCTGCCGGGGGCGGAAGAAGGCTACACGCTGGCCCAGTTCCGAGCGGCGCTTGCGGCCTATGACGGTATCGATGCCGCGCGACTGCGCCAGCACCTGGCCATCTTCCTCAAGGCCATCGTGCCGGTGGCGGAAGAGGTCGGCATTCGACTGGCCATCCACCCCGATGATCCGCCGCGGCCGATGTTTGGCCTGCCACGCGTGGTCTCGAGCATGGTGGATGCCGATTGGCTGCTGGGCGTCGTGCCCAGCCCCGCCAATGGCCTGACGTTCTGCACCGGCTCCTACGGGGCCAATCCGGAGATCGATCTGTGCATCATGGCGCGGCGCTTCGCCCCACATATCCACTTTGCCCATCTGCGGGCCACCGGGCGTGACAGCGAGGACAAGCGCTCCTTCCATGAGGCTGAGCATCTCGAGGGCGACCTGGACATGGTGGACATCATCAGCGTGCTGGTCGCGGAAGAGCGTCGTCGTCTGGTGTCTGGCGGCGCGCCCTTGCCGATGCGCCCGGATCACGGCCACCACATTCTGGATGATGCCAGGCGCGAGACCCGCCCGGGGTATCCACTGTATGGGCGCATGAAGGGGCTGGCGGAAATCCGTGGCCTCGAAATGGCGGTCCAAAGACTGGCCTGACGGCGAGTACGCAATCCAGACACAAATGCAAACACGAACGGCCACCCGCGGTCTTGAGACCGGGGTGGCCGTTCGTGTTTGCTGCAGGTCGCGATGTCTGCTGATTCAGAGCTAAGAGCCAAGAGCCAAGAGTTCAGAGCCAAGAGCTCAGAGCTCAGAACTCAGAACCAAGAGTTCAGACGACCGCAGGTTTCAGTCTTCGACGATGTCGAAATCACCATTGGTGCGCACGTAGAGCAGAGTCTCGCCGTCGGCGCCGGTGGTGATGTCATGGGTGATCTCGCCTTGAGAGCCGAAGTAGCTGCCGGTCGCCAGGCTCTGGCTGTCGTCCTTGCCTTCGGTCTCGTGGGTCAGGGCGCCCTTGATGACCACGGCGCGGAATTCGTCGGCGTGGCTTTTGATCTCGCCGGAGAAGTCGGCCGGCAGTTTCACCAGGCGGCCGCTCAGCTGGCCGACGTCCGGGTTGCCCCACAGGAAGGCGGTCTTCGGGCCTTGCTCGGCGTCGTCGCTGCCCGGCAGGTTGATCCAGCGGATGTCATTGGCATCCAGCCACACCATGTTGTTTTCGGCGACATTCAGCGGCTCTTCATCGTTGTGGAAGGCCTCGGATTCCGGCTGTACCAGGTAGGGCCCTTCATTGATCTCGATGTAGGCCATGTTGACCTTGTCTCTGGCCGCGGTGATGTGCGATTCGCCTGCCGGCTGGATCCAGAACGAGCCTGCGGGCAGCCACTGCTCATCGGCGTTCTTGTCATCGTTGTGGACCTCGCCCTGGATGACCACGCCACGGTAGGTGATGTTGTGGATGTGGGGCGGTGAGGAGAAGCCTTCGTTGAACTTCACCAGAAATCCTGAAGCGCCATCCTTGGTGCGGTCGCCCCACAGGTCGCCGGCCGCCGGGCTCTGGTCACCGCGCAGCGGGTTCAGGTAGCCCCAGTCGATGTCGGACTGCTGGACGACTTCACTGGACGGTGTGAGCGTGGAGTGGTCATCGGCGTGGGCGGTCATGCTGACGAAGGCGACCGAGAGGCCGAGAAGAGCAAGGGAGAAGGGACGTTTCATGGTGGCTGCCTGTCTGGTCATGGGAAGAAGGGGGACAATGCCGATGCGCGGGCAATCGACGCAGTGAATCTTGGAACAGGCAGGCGGCGGGATATAGCGGCAGATGGCGTAAAGACTTTCAATCAAAACATGATAATCAGTCGTTCATCTTGAGCGTGTTATCGGCGCAAAGGCCCAAGACGATGCCATGACCTGTGGCGTGGCGATCACCCTGAGGCGAGGAGGATCTCTCGACAGATCACGACGTTGGCGCGCTTTTGGCGCGGGTTCGTGCCGCTAGTGCGGCCCGGCCCGCCGGGGTGAGGCGGGCAAAAATGAGCCGCTAGGGGGAGGATGGGAGGTGTGCGAGGATGAGAAATGGGCAGTTCCGGACTTTCCTAAAAGAGTTTTCGGAATGTCCGGATAATACGTCGGGTCAGACGAAGTCAGGGGCGATCAGGCGCGGAATGGTCAGCACGAATTCCGGGAACAGGATCATCAGCAGGATCACGGCCAGCATCACGCCGAGATACAGCATGGTGGTCGCCATGGCCTTGAGCAGAGGGATGCCGCCTATCTTGGCAGAAATCATCAGGCACAGGCCGTAGGGCGGCGTGATCAGGCCCAGCCCCAGCGCCATCACGCCGATGACACCGAACTGCACGGGGTGCACGCCTGCCGACATCGCCAGCGGATAGAAGATGGGCGCCATGATCGCCATCGCGGGCAGGGCATCCATGAAGGTGCCGATCACCAGCAGCACGATGGTCATCACGATCAACAGCACCGTCGGGTCGGTGATGCTGACGCCCGCCATCAGCTTGGGCGGAATCTGATAGAAGCTGATCAGATAGCCGAAGATGGCCGCGCCCACCAGGCTGAACAGCGACAGCGAGCACAGCCTGACGGTGTCGGTGGAAGCATTGAGCAACTTGGTGAGATCCAGCTCGCGATAGACCACGAAGCCTAGCGCCAGCGCATAGACCACCGCGATCACCGCGGCCTCGGTGGGGGTCACGATGCCCAGGGTGATGCCACCGATGATGACGATCGGAATCCCGGCGGCCAGCAGGCCATCCTTGCCGGAGCTGGCCAGCTCCTTGAGGGTGGCGCGCTTGCGCACCGGCACATCATAGCGGCGGACATAGCGGGTATTGAGCAGCAGCTGGGCCACGCCGATCATCACGCCGGGCAGAATGCCGCCCAGAAACAGGCCGGCGATCGAGGTATTGGTCAGCGCGCCCCACACGATCATGTTGATCGACGGCGGGATGATGGTGCCCATCACGGAGGAGGCTGCGGTGACCGCGACGGCGAAGCTGACTGGATAGCCTTCGCGTTTCATGGCCGGAATCAGCACCGTGCCCACGCCGGCACTGTCGGCGGTGGAGGAGCCGGACACCCCGGCAAACAGCATGCTGACCAGCACATTGACGTGGGCTAACGCGCCCCGGAAGTGGCCGACCAGACGCATGCACAGCGTGATCAGCCGGTCGGTGATCCTGGCGGCATTCATCAGGTTGCCGGCCAGCAGGAACAGCGGCACGGCCAGCAGCACGAAGGAATCCATGCCGTTGTACATGCGCTGGAACATGATCCAGTAGGTCAGGCGCGGGTCGAGCAGAATCAGCGTCGTCGCCGTCAGCACCAGCGCCATGGCGATGGGGATGCCGATCACGATCAACACGCCCAGCACGCCGAACAGCAGCCAGGGCATCAGGTAGAGCCAGTCCATTGGCATCATGACAGGGGCCTCCGATCAGTCGCGCCATGCGCATGGCTGGCGATGGCGGGAGACAGAACCGCTGCCGTCTCCTCCGGTATTGCCAGTTCTTCCGCCTCATTGGGCGTATTGAGCGCCTTCTCCATGGCTTGCATGCCGTGCAGCCAGGCATGCAGCAGCCGTTGCAGGCTGAACAGCACGATGAAGATGCCGCTGACGGTGAATACCGAGTAGACGTAGATCATCGACAGTCCCGAGGCCATCGCACTGCGGCGCAGACCGGAAAGGGCGAAGTCCTTGCCGTGCAAGATGAACAGTACCCCCAGCAACAGGCAGGCGAGATCACGGATCCAGCGCGTGACGAGATCGGCACGGCTGCCACGCGCAAAGGCTTCCAGCACGAAGTGGTCGGCGTGCAGCACCCCGACCGCAGTGCCCAGCATCACCATCCACTGGAAGGCGAAGCGGCTGAATTCCTCGGTCCAGAACAGGCGCGGCAGAAAGGCCAGATTGCGACTGGCGATCTGATAGATGATGAAGACGATGAAGCTTGCCAGCAGCGCCAGCAAGACGAGATAGAGCAGACGTTCGAGCGTCCGGTTCAGGCGCGAAAGCCCTGAGAGCACAGGATGCATGGCACTGTCCTCAAGAAGAGTGCGAGGGGGGAGGGAGCTCGACGCAAGGCGGCGAGATCATTCAAGCCAACCTGACGGCGGGGCAGCCAGACGCTGCAGGGCTGCCCCCAGGCGTGGCTTACTTGACCGCACGCACCTTGTCGTAGATTTCCTTGAGGCCCATCTCGGCGATCACTTCCTTGAGCGGCTCAGCCACGATTTCCTGCATGCGCTCACGGTCGATCTCATGCAGCTTGGCGCCCTGCTTCTCGAGCTCGGCGAGAGCATCCGCGTCCTGCTCCAGCTGCACCTTGCGGGCATAGGCCGCCGCGTCATGGGCCGATTCCATCAGGGTCTTCTGCTGCTGCTCATCCAGGTTGTCCCAGGACATCTTGGACATGGTCAGCAGGCGCACGGTGATGTCGTGCTCGGACAGCGCGATGTTGGGCGCGACTTCGTGGAAGCGCATGCGTAGGGTCCATTCCGGCTCGTTGAGCAGCCCGTGGATCGCGCCCAGCTGGATGGCGGTGTAGATCTCCTTCCAGGCCACCACGCTCGGTTCGACCCCGAGTGCCTGCCAGGCGACGATCAGCGGCTTGGTCGGGTTGGTACGCAGCTTGAGGCCCTCAAGTTCATCGAGTGAGGTGACCTCGCGCGAGCTGACGATATGCCGCTTGCCGCCCCCGAAGTAGGCCAGCACCTTCACATCGGTCTCGTCACTGATCTTCTGGGCGATCTCCTGGCCGACATCGCCATCCAGCACCTTCTGCCAGTGATCGACATCGCGATACAGGAAGGGGATCGTGAACACGTTGGCGGTGGGCGAGAAGTCGGTGATCAGCCCCGGGCTTACGATGGACATGTCCAGCGCGCCGGCCATCTGTTGCTCGAACATCTCGGTCTCATGGCCCAGCACCGAGTTGCCCATGATGGTCATGGTGATGTCGCTATCGGTCTTCTCGGCGAGCAGGTCGCGCAGCCGCTCGGCGCCGAGTTGATAGGCGGTATCTTCGGTGCCGGCGTGGCCGAAGCGCAGCTCCATCGCCTGGGCGCTGGCCGAGACGCCGAGCGTGGCGCCGATCAGGGTGCCGGTGGTGGCCGCGACGGCCAGGCTCTTGCCTAGCCCTTTGCTTAGCCGGGCGCTCAAACGAGAGCCCAGACGTGAGCACTGGGAGGGAGAGGTGGAGATAGAGGTGGAGGTGGAAATAGAGCGAGAGGCATTGGTTGGATTGATCCAATTCAGCATGATGGCGTTTTCCTTGGCGTTGTTTGTTGTTGTGCCTTGCACCTTCTGGTCTTGCAGTCTTGCCGTCTTGCGCTTGCCAGACCGACAGTCTCCAGACTGCCGGTCCATGCTCGGGGGCTGCGCGGCTTGTCGATGCTCTCCAGGCATGACGTGCCGATCAGCTGAAGCTTGGTATCAGTCCTTCGGGGGCGTCGCGACGATGGCGTCGTCAGGACTCCCGCAGGAGCGGCGTATCTTGAGTTCCGGCGGCATGATGACGCTTTCTCGCTCGCCGCCGGGGTTGGCGATCCGGCGCAAGGCCAGGCGCGCCGCCTGCTCCCCGATGGCGTAGGGGTGCGTGGCGATACTGGTCAGGGGCGGGTCGCCCAGTTCGGCTTCCTCGACGTCATCGGTGCCGATCACGGCGCAGTCGCGGCCGGGCTCGAGCCCCATCTGGCGCAGGCCCAGCATGGCGCCGAAGGCCACCAGGTCGTTGTGGCAGACCACCGCCGTCGGGCGCGGGCTTTCCTGCATCAGACTCTTGATCAGTTCATGACCGACGCGTCGGGTCACGCCGTTGCCACGCACCAGGCGGCGATAGGCCAGGCCGTGGCGATCCAGCGCGGCCTGATAGCCAAGCCAGCGGTCATGGCTGACCGAGTGATCCGCGCCGCCGATGAAGGCGATGCGCTGATGGCCCAGGCCGACGAGATGATTGACGGCCATCTCGGCCACGCGCCGGAAATCGGTGCCGGCGTAATCGAAGGGCGGCGCGTCCAGATAGCGCATCACCTGGATGCAGGGCATGCCCCAGTCGGCCAGTTGATGAATCAGGTTGGGGTCCGTGTGTTCGGCGGGGCACAGCAGCAGGCCATCGACGCGATGTTCACGCATGCGCTCGATGAAGCGCTGCTGGCGCTCGGGGGAATCCTCGCTGTTGGCGAGGAATGACACATAGCCTTCCTGGTGCAGGGCGGCATCGATACCCGCGACCATGGAGCCGAAGAAGGGGTTGGCGATGTCATAGACCACCACGCCCAGGGTGGCGGTGCGGCTGCCACGCATGGCGGCGGCGCCACGGTTGTAGACATAGCCCAGCGCCTTGATGGAGGCCTGGACCTTCTCGCGGGTGCGCTTCGCCACCAGCGGGCTTTCGCGCAGCACCAGCGAGACCGTGCTGCGCGAGACCTTGGCGTGGGCCGCGATATCCTGGAGCGTGATGCTGCTCGAGGCGCCCTGAGTCGAATGGCCCTGAGTCGAATGGCCCTGTGATGACGGGTCGGCATCTTCCCGAGCAGGGGGTGGCGTGATGGGCGCTTTCATGGCGTCGTTCCTGGGCATTTTCTTGTTGTCATCCCAAGCCTGGGCTGGGGCGCTGGCGTTTTGGATTGTTCCAATTCCTTGTCGTCAGCATAGAGCAATCCCTCGGCTATCCCTTCAGCACTTTGGTCTGGCAGGCGGGTTTGTGCTAGCGGCGTGTCCAGTGGGTTTCATTGACCGCGCTCAAGGGGGATTCGCCTGCCAGCGCCAGCAGCAGGTTGTCCAGCGCACGCTGCGCCATGGCGCGCCGGGTCTCATGGGTCGCCGAGCCGATATGCGGCAGCGCCACGACCTGAGGCAGGCGCGTCAGCGGCGAGCTTGCCGGCAGCGGTTCCTGCTCGAAGACATCCAGCCCCGCCCCGCGAATGCCGCCGCGCTCGAGACACTCGATCAAGGCCCCTTCATCGATGACGCGCCCGCGGGCGATGTTGATCAGAAAGGCGCTGGCGGGCATCAACTCCAGTTCGCGCCTGCCGATCAGGCGTTCGGTCTGCTCGCTGAGCGGGACGGTGACGCACACGAAGTCGCTGGTCTCGAGCAGTGAGTCCAGTTCGACACGGGTCGCGCCAAGCTCGCTTTCCAGCTCAGGCTTTGGGGAGGCGTTCGAGTACTGGATGCGCATGTTGAAGCCGAGCGCGCCGCGCCGTGCGATCGCTGCGCCGATGCGCCCCATGCCGATCATGCCCAGCGTCTTGCCGTGCACATCCGTGCCGAAGTGGGACGGTGTGAGGCTCTCTGTCCATTGGCCATCGCGAACCTTGCAGGCCAGCTCCACCGCGCGCCGCGCCGTGGCCATGATCAACAGGAAGCCGGTGTCCGCCGTGGTCTCGGTCAGCACATCCGGGGTATTGCACAACAGGATGCCGCGCGCGTTCATCGCCGTCAGCGGGTAGTTGTCATAGCCCACCGAGACCGAGCAGATCACCCGCAGTACAGGGGCGGCGTCCAGCAGCGATGGCGTGATCACATGGCCTGAGCTGATCAGGCCGTGGGCATCGCGCAGGACATCGCGCAGCGCGTCTTCCCGCGCCTGTGTGGACAGGCCCTCAGGCAACACCACGACATCATGATGCTCGCGCAGGGTGCTCATCTGGTCATCGTCGAGTGCCTTGAGCACCACGACCTTGCGGCGGGGCAGGGGGTTGGCCGCGTCGCTGGCCATCTGGCTGGCACCCTGGGGCGAGTAGTGCTGTGCGTGCATGGAGGTCTCCTTGAGTTCATGAGCGTTCGACACGAACGGATCGACAGGCGCAGATCGACAAGCGCAGATCGCGGCTCAGGACACGAGACTGGCGGCCTCTCCGTTCTCGATCGCCGTGAGTGTCTGGCGATCCGGCAGGCCCTCCATGTCACCGCGCACCTGCACCGCGCGACTGCCCAGCAGGTTGGCGCGCAGCATGGCAGCTTCAGGTGACAGTCCATCGAGCAAGGCGCTGATGGCACCCACCGCAAAGGCATCGCCGGCACCGACGGTATCGACGACCTGGTCGACGCGCTGGCCGGGGACACTGAAGGCGGCTTCCTTGCCACCGATCAGTCCACGGTAATAGCTGCCCTCAGGCCCGAGCTTGATGATGACGGCCTTGGCACCTTGTTCGAGGTAGTGGCCCGCGATGGCCTCGGGGGTCTTGTGGCCCGTCAGACGTTCGCCTTCCGCCAGTCCCGGCAGTACCCAGTCAGCGCGGCTTGCCAGCTGATTGAGGGTGTCGCGCATCTCACGCTCGCTCGACCACAGGGTGGGGCGCAGATTGGGGTCGAACGAGATGCTGGCGCCTGAGGCGCGGGCCTGCTCGAAGAGGTGGAAGGACAGCTCGCGGCAGCTGGGGGAGATGGCCGGCGGAATGCCGGTGGCATGCAGGTGGCGCAAGGCGCTGAAGTCGATGCCATCGGCATCGCGTGCATTCATGCGGCTGGCGGCGCTGCCCTGGCGGAAGTACTCGACATGGGGGTCTTCGCCCTGACTGGCGCGCGCCTTGAACATCAGGCCGGTGGGCGCCTCGTTGTCCCGAGTCAGATGGCGACAGTCCAGGCCATTGTCTTGCAGGGTCTGGCGCAGATAGCGCCCGAGACTGTCGTCACCCACGCGGCTCAGCCAGCCGACATGAAAGCCCAGGCGGGCGAGGCCGATGGCGACATTGGTGTCGGCCCCGGCGATACGGCGCTCGTAATGTGAGACGTGCGCAAGATCTCCCTCGCTCTCGGCGACCAGCATGGCCATGGCTTCGCCGAAGGCGAGGATTTCCAGTGGCGAGGAAGAAGGGGAAGAGGTGGGCGTCGCAGACGCGCTGGCTTGCTCAGACATCATGGCGTGTCCTTTGTCTTGGAGACATTCCTTGTATTTGTCAGCCATGACGGTGCGGCTGGCGAAGCCGCCCCGTCATGCTAGTGCTGCACCGATAGTGCTGCACCGATAGTGCTGCGCCGTCTTGCTGGTCGCGCGTCACTTGTTGCGTACTGATTGTCGCGTACCCGTTGCCGACAGGCTCAGTGATGGCGCGACTCAGTGCTGGCGCTTGCCGTCCACCAGGCGTGGCAGGTCGGCGCTGTCACGCAGGGTCGGGCTCAGCAGTGCTTCGGGCAGGTCCTGGTAACACACCGGACGCAGGAAGCGTTCGATCGCCGCGCTGCCCACCGAGGTGGTGCGGCTGTCGGAAGTGGCAGGCCAGGGGCCGCCGTGGACCATCGCCTGACAGACCTCGACACCGGTCGGCCAGCCATTGGCGAGGATGCGCCCCGCGCGACGCTCGAGGACCGGCATCAGGCTGCGCGCGGCATCGATATCGGCATCGTCCAGATGCAGGGTGGCGGTCAGCTGGCCTTCCAGGTGCTCGCAGACCGCACGCATCTCGTCCAGATCGCGACAGGCGATGACCAGTGAGCTGGCACCGAAGACTTCTTCCTGCAATGCGGCTTCACTCAGGAAGTCGCTGCCGGTGGTGCGGAACAGCGCGGTCTGACACGGGCTTGCGTTATCGCCATCCAGCGCACCGCGCGCCACTTCCTGTACCTGAGGCAGGGCGGAAAGCTTCTCCACGCCACCGCGGTAGGCGTCATGAATGCCTGGCGTCAGCATCGTCTGGCAGGCACTGGCCGCGACGTTGTCGGCGGCGGTGTTGAGGAAGCGCTCCAGCGCCTCGCCTTCGAGTGCCAGCACCAGCCCCGGATTGGTGCAGAACTGGCCGGCACCCATGTTGAGCGAGGCGATGAAGGCCTGTCCCAGCGCTTCGGCGCGGGCCTCAAGCGCGGCCGGCATCAGCAGCACCGGGTTGATGCTGCTCATCTCGGCGTAGACCGGAATCGGCTGCGGGCGGGCTTGAGCCGTCTTGAGCAGTGCCGTGCCGCCACTGCGCGACCCGGTGAAGCCCACGGCCTGGATGCGCGGGTCATTGACCAGTGCCTGGCCCAGGGTGTTGCCGCTGCCGTAGAGCAGCGAGAAGACGCCTTCCGGCAGGTTGCAGCGCTTCACGGCACGCTGGATGGCACCGCCGACCAGCTCGGACGTGCCCGGGTGAGCGGAATGCGCCTTGACGATGACCGGGCAGCCCGCCGCGAGGGCCGAGGCGGTATCGCCACCGGCCACCGAGAAGGCCAGCGGGAAGTTGCTGGCCCCGAATACTGCCACAGGGCCGAGACCGATGCGCCGCTGGCGCAGGTCGGCACGTGGCATCGGGCTGCGTTCCGGCATGGCCGGGTCGATGCGCACATCCAGCCATTCCCCGGCGCGTACGACACCGGCGAACAGACGCAGCTGACCGCAGGTGCGGCCGCGTTCGCCTTCCAGACGTGCGCGCGGCAGGCCGGTTTCCTGCAGGGCGCGTTCGGTGATCTGCTCGCCGATGGCCTCGATTTCCTCGGCGATGGTCTCGAGGAAGCCGGCGCGGGTCTCGGCGTCCGTCTCCCGGAAGCTGTCGAAGGCGTCATGCGCCAGCTGGCAGGCCAGCTCCACCTCGCGGGCACCACCGGCCGGATAGGCGGGGTCCAGTCGTTCGCCATTGGAAGGATTGATGGCATGAACCGGCTTGCCGTCAGCCAGCAGGCTCTGCTGGCCGATGAGCTGATGGCCGCGCAGTGTCGTCTGATCGGAAGGTGACATGAGGCGTCTCTCTTTTCGTTGGGCGTGCTGTGCGTGGGGCATACGGAGCGTGGGGCCTACGGTGCGTGGTAGGTGCTGTGCGAAGGACGCGTGGAGGGCCAGGGGGGGGCAGGCGCCTCGACAGGCCAGGCCAGTCGAGGCGTCACCGCCTTGGGGATTGCGCGTCACTTCACGTCATTCCACCGCGCTGAAGGTGGCAGACGACATGCCTTACGGGCACATCTGGCCGCCGTTGATGTCGATCACCTGACCGGTGATGTAGCCACTGGTGGCGTGCGAAGCGAGGAACAGGAAGGTCGGCGCGCATTCTTCGGAGGTGCCGAAACGGCCCATGGCGATGCTGCCGGCGATCTTGGTGCGCAGCTCTTCGCTCTTGTCGGCATGGAAGACGGTATCGATGGTGCCCGGCGACACGATGTTGAAGCGCACGTTGTCCTTGGTGAATTCCTTCACCCAGTTGCGATGCAGGTTGTGCAGCATGGCCTTGGTGCCGCCGTACAGGGAGGCGCCCAGACCGCCGCCTTCGCGACCCGCGATGGAGCCGGTGCTGATGACGCTGGCGGTGGTGCCGGAGTCCTTGGCGGAGGCCTTAAGGTGCGGCATGGCGTACTTGGTGGTCATGATCGCGGAGCGCAGGTTCAGGTCCATCACCAGGTCGAAGGCGGCATCGTCCAGACTCTCGAGTCCCGCACGCACACCCAGGCCACCGGCGTTGTTGACCAGCACGTCCATGCCGCCGAAGGCCTTGGTGAAGTCTTCCACCAGTGCGGCGCAGCCTTCGCTGGTGGACAGGTCACGTGCGAAATATTCAAAGCGTGCCCCGGTGGCTTCCAGCTGGGCGATGGCGTCACGCGCGGCGTCATCCTGCTGACGGCTGTTGATGCCGACCACGGCACCCTCACGGGCGAAGGCGACAGCGGCTGCCAGACCAATGCCCTTGGTAGAGCCGGTGATGAGAACTTTCTTCTGCTTGAGATCGGTGAACATGTGGGATTCCTGACGGTGGAAAGCCGTACGCTCTTGGAGGCGGCATGGCGAATGAAAGGTGGAGGGGCCTGCGGCGAGCATCGGCTCCCTCTCGGCACGAGTCACCTTAGCCCAGACAAACAGGTTCGACAAACAAATAATGACAACTAGCGAATAGTGCTTTAGTGCAGTCCCGCCTATCAAATGACATGAGAAGGCTGACTTGAGGCCTGGTTCGCGCGGTGCTGACCGGGGCTATTGGGAGAGGGGACTGTGCGCATCAGTCGAGAGACTGATTTGTCGTGAAATTCCTGATAAATCAAATAAATCAATGGCTTGTGGCAATGCATGCGATGCGGATCGGCCGACGATCTGCAAGGCGTTGCGGCCATTGGATAAGGGTCGCAGGGGCCGGGGTCGGCTATCCTAGGGGTTGATCCGGCCAGCCTGTCACGACCTACAACTCCCGCTCCCTCCCTGCCGTCCATTTTTGGATTGGTCTAAAGTTCAAGTTGTCATAACTTGTAAAATTCGTGCATCCCGCTGACACTGATCTGCGTATTCGGGGCAGTCATCGCCAACCCTCAAAGCGGCTGCCTCACGCTGCAACGCCACAATCGACACAGCCACGCAACGCCTCCATAACAAGACAACGAGAGAGTCTTCGCCATGCGTAAATTGTCACAAGTCCTCTGCGCCTCCGTGCTGACCCTGTCCGCTTCCGCGGTGATGGCAGCCGACTATCCCTACAAGCCCATCACGCTGATCGTGCCCTGGTCTGCCGGTGGCGGTACCGATGCGGTCGGTCGTCAGCTGGCGGCGGGCCTGCAGGAAGAGCTCGGTCAGCCGGTCAATGTGGTCAACAAGACCGGCGGTTCCGGGGTGGTGGGGCACATGGCCATGAAGATGGCGCGTCCCGACGGCTATACCCTGGGGCTTGGCACGGCAGAGATCGCCACCTATCAGCACATCGGCACCGCGCAACTGTCCTATGAGGACTTCACGCCGATCGCGCTGCTCAACCTGGACTACGCCTCCTTCACGGTGAATGCCGATTCGGAATGGAAGACACTGGATGATGCCCTGTCGGCGCTGAAGGCCAACCCCAGTGACTACACCGTGTCCGGTTCTGCGCCGGGGGCGGCCTACCATCTGTCCTTCGCGGGCTTCTTGGATCAGCAGGGCATCAACCCGAATGACGTGACGCTGGTCCCCAGCGAAGGCGCGGCACCGGGCCTGCAGGAACTGGCCGCCGGTGGCGTGGATATCGTGTTCTCCTCGCTGCCGGAAATCGAATCCATGCGCCAGTCGGGTCGCGTCAAGGCGCTGGCGGTACTCGCCAATGAGCGTGTCGATTCCTTCGAGGACATTCCGTCTGCCAAGGAGCTGACCGGTTCCGAGTGGAGCCAGGGCTCCTGGCGTGGTCTGGTCGGCCCTGAGGGCCTGCCGGAAGAGGTCACCGCGCGCCTGTCTGAAGCGACCGAGAAGGTCTGGAAGTCCGAGCAGTTCCAGGACTTCATGGCCAGCCGCGGTTACGGCACCGTGTGGGAAGATGCCGAAGGGTTCCGTGCCTTCATGAAAGATCAGGATGAAAAGAACGCTGCCACCATCGAAAAGCTGGGGCTGGCCAACTGAGCACGTCGCATCGCTTGGTGTTCGAACGTTTCCTCCTGAGTCTTCATGAGTAACCGCACATGCGTACCAACGACAAGGTAACGGGTGTGGTGACGGCAGCCTTCGGGGCTGCCGTCATATATGCCTCCCTCGACCTGAAGAACCTGCCGCGCCAGGAATATGGGGCCGGTACCTTTCCCACCGTCATCGGCGCACTGCTGATACTGTTCGGGGCCATCCTGCTCGTCCGTGGGCTGCGCAATCGTGAAGTCTGGTTTGCCTGGCAGCACCCCGTGCCGCTGATCACCTTCATTCTGACGCTGGTGGCCATCTGTGCCTCCATCATCGCCTACATCTATCTCACCCCGGTGGTCGGCTTCCCCGTGGTGTCCTTCGTATTGCTCACCTTGCTGCTCTACACCTTCCATCATCGTCGCTGGATGCCCGCTGCCGGCATCGCGGTGACGGCGACAGGGGTGATCTGGGGCGTGTTCGGCCAGTTGCTGCACGTGCCGCTCGAGCTGGGACTGCTGGAAAAGGTGATCTACTGATGAGTGACTTACTGCAAGCCGCCACGATGGTCTTCACCTGGGAAGTGATGCTGATCATCCTGGCCGCCTCCCTGTTCGGGCTGTTCATGGGCGCGATTCCGGGCCTGACCGCCACCATGGCCACGGCCCTGCTGGTGCCGGTCACCTTCTTCATGGACCCGCTGCCGGCCATCGCCGCCATCGTGTCCGCCACGGCCATGGCGATCGTGGCCGGGGACATTCCCGGGGCGCTGTTGCGAATCCCCGGTACGCCAGCCTCGGCGGTCTATACGGAGGAGGCCTATGCCATGGGCAAGCAGGGCAAGGTGGGTCTGGCGCTGGGCCTCAACGTGACCTGCTCGATGATCGGCGGCGTGATCGGGGTGCTGATCCTGGCCTTCTTCGCACCGCGCATCGCCGAGTTCGCCATCCAGTTCACCAGCGATGAGTACTTCTGGCTGGCACTGCTGGGGCTGTCCTGCGCGATTCTCGTCTCGGGGCGTGATCCGCTCAAGGGCGGCATCTCGATGCTGGCGGGCCTGGTCATCGCGATGGTGGGCATGGACAGTGTCTCCGGCCAGATGCGTTTCACCTTCGGCAACTACGACCTGCTGGCCGGTATCTCCATCCTGCCGGTGCTGATCGGCCTGTTCGCGATCTCCGAGCTGATCCGCCGCATGCCAGAGACGCGCAACCCGGCGCCGATCGTACCGCCGGTCATCAAGCGTCCCTTCGAGGGCGTCGGCTCGACCCTGTGGAAGTACAAGGGTGGCGTGCTGCGCGGCGGGGCACTGGGAACCGTGATCGGCTCTCTGCCCGGCGCCGGTGCCGACATCGCCTCCTGGATCAGCTATGCCGTCAGCCGCAAGTTCTCCCGAACGCCGGAGAAGTTCGGCAAGGGCCATCCCGAAGGCCTGGTATCGGCCAGTTCCGCCAACAATGCCTCGCTCTCCGGTGCCTACATTCCTGCGCTGGTGTTCGGTATCCCGGGCGATACGGTGACGGCGATCATCATCGGCGTCCTGATGACCAAGGGCATCACCCCGGGGCCGGACGTCTTCACCGACCAGGCGCCGCTGGTGAACGCCATCTTCATGGTCTTCGTGCTGGCCAACCTGCTGCTGTTGCCGCTGGGCTTCATGGCGATCCGTGGGGCGCGTCACATCCTGTCGATTCCCACCGGCATCCTGTTCCCGCTGATCCTGATGTTTTGCATCGTCGGTGCCTTCGCGGCCAACAATGCCATGTTCGATATCTGGATCATGCTCGGCATCGGTCTGATGGGCTTCTTCATGGCCGAGAACGACTTCCCGGTCGGGCCGATGATTCTGGCGGTGATTCTCGGACCGATTGTCGAGAGCAACTTCATGCGCTCGATTCTCAAGTCCAATGGCGACCTGACCGCCTTCGTGGACCGCCCCATCGCCATGGTGCTGGCCATCGCCGCGGTGGCGGTGTGGAGCATGATCATCGTCAACGGCGTGAAGGCAGGGCGCAAGGCACCGCAGGCAGAGGAAGCGACTCAGCCCCAGGATGCCTGAACGGGCGTCAGCCGCGCGGCCTTTCCTCAACTGGCAGGGTTTCCGGTAGAATTGCACACCATCCGACATGCCTGAAGGTGGACTAAGAGTGATGAGAAAGGGCGACATGACACGATGAGTGACGCAGCCAAGCATTCACTGGCGCTGGTGGTCTACGAGAAGATTCTGGCGGCCATCATCAGCGGTGATTACCCCGTCAACAAGAAGCTGCCCACCGAGGCGCGCCTGTGCGAGCTGTATGAGGTGTCGCGCCCGGTGCTGCGTGATGCGCTGGCGCGGCTGCGCGAGGACAATCTCGTCGTCTCGCGGCGGGGCTCGGGCAGCTTCGTCATCAATCGACCCGACAGCGCCGTGCTCGAATTCGCGCGCATCTCCAGCATCGCCGACATCCAGCGTTGCTTCGAGTTTCGCACCAATGTCGAGGCCAGTGCGGCAGGCCTTGCCGCACTGCGGCGCACCCCGGAGCAGCTGGAGCACATTCGCCAGCGCTTCGAAGCCATCAACCAGGCCAATCTCAACCATGATCGCGCCTCGGATGAAGACTTCGAGTTCCATCTGGCGATCACCGAAGCGGCCAGCAATCACTACTACGCCACCGTGCTGCGCTCGCTCAACCAGAGCATCAAGGAGGGCATGAACCTGACGCGCGGCCTGTCACTGCGCGCCTCGGAGGAACGCCTGCGCATCGTCCAGGATGAGCATCAGGCGATCATCGATGCGATTGCCGACAAGGACGCCTCGGCGGCCGAAAGCGCGATGCGGGCGCATCTCGAAGGCGCGCGCCGACGCATGTTCGAAGGCGTTCATGCGCCTTAGCCCCACAACAGGTAAGCCCCTCAGAGGCAAGCCCCTCAAGAGGCAAGTCCCACAATAGGCAAGCCCCTCGCGAGGTAAGCATTTCGCCAAGAAGTCATGACCCACGACAATGCCTCTGATCGTCACCGATCAGAGGCATTGTCGTATCAGGAGATGTGAAAACGCGGCCTGCAGGCGCGCAAGCGGCCTGTGAAGATAGCCAGAGCACGATGCTCGCTAGGCTAGTGCTCGCCCAGCCAGCGACGTGCCACGGCGACGGCGCGTGGCAGGCTGCGGCACCAGCTGAGCTTGTGCGCACGCGTGTGAATGCCGGCCCGGCGCAGCTTGACGATCAGATGGCTCGGCAGCCCCGCCAGAATCAGCGCCACTCGCTGGAGATGCATGTCATCGATCAGGGATTTCAGGGCCACGATGGCCGTGCCATCCATGCTCGGTACATCGCTCATGTCGAGAATCACGACCCGGACCCTGTCATCGACCAGGCGCAGTGAGGTCAGCGCCTTCTCGGCCACGCCGAAGAACAGGGGGCCATCGATGTCGTAGAGCGCGATGGCGCTGCTGTCGCTTCCCTCGCACGGTGTCTGGCGAAGCGCCTCGCCCTGTGGCGTGTCGGTGATCTGGCGGGTCTGCGTCAGCTGCATCATGCGGCGTATGAACAGCGCCGCCGCCAGACCGACGCCAACTGCTACCGCCAGCACCATGTTGAACAGCACGGTGAGGCCGAAGCAGATCAACAGGATCGCCACATCGCCTCCCGGGGCGGAACGCAGGCTATGCACGAAGTGGCGAGCTTCACTCATGTTCCAGGCGACGATGAACAGCAGCGCCGCCAATGTTGCCATCGGCACCTTCCCCAGCAGATCCGCCAGTGCGATCACCGCAAGCAGTACCACCGCGGAATGCACCACTGCCGCCAGTGGTGAACGGGCTCCGCAGCGAATGTTGGTGGCGGTGCGTGCGATGGCGGCAGTGGCCGTAATGCCCGCGAACAACGGTGCTATCAGATTTCCCAGCCCCTGGCCGATCAACTCCGCATCCGGGTCATGGCGCGTTCGCGTCAGTCCATCGGATACCACCGAGCACAGCAGGGATTCGATCGCCCCCAGCATGGCAATGGCGATGGCGGGCCCCATCAATGCACGGATCAGCTCGAAATCCAGTGTCAGCGGCTGGCCATTCACGTCGGGCAGCTGCCAGGGAGCCACCAACGTTGGGGCGATGGGCGGAATGCCCGTGCCGCTGCTGCCCGCCGCTTCCCAGCTGAAGCGAGAGGCGATGGTTTCCACCAGCGGGCCCTGGGTGTCACCGCCGAAGGCGAGGTCGAGCGCATGGGCCGCCAGTGCACCGACGATCAAGCCGACCAGTGGTGCAGGGGCGGGCAGGTGCAGGCGTGGCCACAGCAGCATGACGGCCAGTGAAAAGACCCCGATGGAGAGCTCATGAGGGTTCAGCGTCGGCAGGGCGACCAGAATATGCCCGACATTCTCGACGAAGTGCTCGCTGAGCTGTCCGACACTCAGGCCCAGAAAGTCAGGCACCTGCAGGACGGCGATCACCACGGCGATGCCGGCGGTAAAGCCGAGCACGACCGGATAGGGCACGAACTGGATCAGCCGCCCCATGTGCGTCAGCCCCAGCAGTACCAGAATCGCCCCCGCCATCATGGTGGCGATCAACAGGCCGCCGAGTCCGTACTGCTGAACGATGGGAAACAGGATCACCACGAAGGCCGCGGTGGGCCCAGAGACGTTGACGCGTGAGCCGCCCGTCATGGCGATGATTGCCCCCGCGACGATGGCCGTATAAAGGCCATGCTGTGGCGCGACCCCGGCCGCGATGGCCAGTGCCATGGACAGCGGCACTGCCACGGTGCCGATGGTCAACCCGGCCAGGATGTCCTGACGCAGATCGGTGAGGCCGTAGCCTGAGTGCCATGCACTGCGCAGGCCGGTGGCAATCGGGGGCAGGCGCATGGGAGAGCGCTTGGAGGTCATCGGGGCGGGTCCTCGCGGAGGGAATCTCGACGCTGGACCTGGTGCTGGCCGTTTCAGGGCATGGCGTGGCATGTCCGAACATGTCACTGCGCCAGGCGACAGCAGGCCAGCCGTCTGTGACGGACTGCCCTGTCATGATTACATGATAATCACATGGTAAAAACATTAACATGTAATTAGCATGATCGTCATTCGCTTGCCCAAAGGTTCGGTGCGGGGTCACAAGGTTCGACTCGGGTTCACAAGGATTGGCTTGTCGGTATCGGCGTCCCGGCATTACCATCTGATGTTAATGATTTCGGGAGAGCTGAAGATGGAAAAGAAGACCGCACGCCTGACCCTGATGATTGACCCGTACAAGAAGCAGGCCTTCGAGCAGCTGTGTGCCTCGCAGGATCAGACGCCGTCTCAGGTCGTCCGTCAGTTGATCCGCGAGTATCTGCAGGCGCATGGCGTCGAGTACGCGTCCCAGCCCGGGCGTCCACAACCCCCATCTTCCTGAACGAGCGGGTTGGGTGGGGCGCTCTGACAAGCCCTGCGCTGATGAGCCTGCTCTGACGCAAGAAACAAGAAGCCCCTGACAGGCGAACCGGTCAGGGGCTTCTTGTTTTTGCACTACCTCACGTAGATGAAGGGTGCAGGCTTATAGGTTTCTCGCGGGGCATGAAGGCTTGACCTCAGGAACATGTTCTAGCGTGCGCTGGAAATTTCCATCGTTGCATCCTGCTCTCTCCCTCTTGAGATATCAGGCGATCTCGATCTGATAACGGAACTCGCTGGCGATACCGTAGGAGCGCCTCAGCTCCAACGGAGTGCCATCAAAGCCGCTGGCGATACGGTCGATCACCACGACTGGTGTCTCGAGGGCTACACCTAGCAGCTCAGAGGTAGATGCGTCTGCCACGCCGATGGAGAGTGTTTCCCGCGCATGGGCGACCAGCTGCCCACATAGTGTTTCGTAGGTCGGGTAGAGCAGGTCACCCAGTGCATCCTTCGGGGTTTCGAGCAGTGCGGCAAAGCGCTTCTGAGGGAGCCAGATCCGCTCATGGAACAGCGGTTTTCCCTCCAGGCGGCGTAGACGCTCCAAGTGGATGACTCCTGCTCTGGCTCCAAGGTTCAGTGCCTGCCTGACATGCTGGCTGGCTGGCTCGCTCTCCAATGACAGGATATCGCTCTCCGGAATCCGGGTAATGCCCTGCGAGTCGACCTGACGGAAGAAGCGCGACAACGAATGCGTGAATTCCGGGCGGCGAACGAAGGTACCGCGTCCTTGCTGGCGCTCCAGGATACCGTCCTGCACCAGTGTCTCGATGGCCTTGCGAACCGTGCCGATCGCGACTTCATACTCTCGCGTCATCTCGGCTTCGGTCGGGATGGGGGTGCCCGGCACCCAATGACCCTCGGCGATCTGCAGAAGGAATTCATCGCGAAGGCGCTGGTAAAGCGGTAGTCGGCTGTCCGTTCCAGTGATCCCCCGAACTGACCGTGCTTGCGGCATGCATTACTCCTTTGGTCATGGGTCTCTGCTATCAGCGTAAGTTTTACGCTAACCTGTCACTCGAAATACATATATATGTTTGCATGAATTACGGGAGGCATGGCCTGATATTCCTGCTTCCTGACATACACATCGATAGTGAGTGACCCTGATGACTGTAGATTCACTGACTTCCTGTCGTGGCGTTGATTGCCACGCCCATGTCTTTCTTCATGACCTCCCCATGGTGGAAGGTCGTCGCTATTGCCCTGAGTATGATGCCACGGTCGACGCATATCTGGCGCAGCTGGATTCGCAGGGGCTGTCACATGGCCTGCTGGTCCAGCCAAGCTTTCTGGGCACCGACAATCGTTTCCTGCTGCAGGCGCTTGCCGCATCTCCTGAGCGCCTCAAGGGCGTGGTAGTGGTTGACAGTGCCATCTCCATGGCGGAGCTGGATCGCATGGGAGCGAAGGGCGTGGTCGGCATTCGCCTCAATCTGATCGGTGCGACACCGGCGGACTATCTCGGGGAGGAATGGCTGTCGCTCTATCGTGAGCTGGCGCGCCGCCGATGGCATGTAGAAATCCAGCGCAGCGTGGCCGATCTCGCCGACTTTCTGCCGAGCTTGATCGAGACTGGCGTGACACTGGTGATCGACCACTTCGGCCTGCCGAAGGAGGGTGAGCTTACTCCTGGACTCCCCGATCATCAGCGCTTTCTGACGCTGGTGAGTTCTCCGCAGCTGTGGGTCAAGGTCTCCGCGCCGTATCGCTCGGGCGCAACGCTTGAGCAGTCACGACGCTCGCTCGCCGTGTTGCGCCAGGCCATGGGCAATGACCAGCGGCTGATCTGGGGCAGCGACTGGCCGCACACCCGTTTCGAACACGTGGCCGATCATGCAGCCCAGACCCGGTGCATGCGCGAGCTGTTGTTGAGCCCGGAGCTGATCGAACAGGTAATGATCCACAACCCGCGTCGTCTGCTGCAGCTGTAACTTCATTGTCCTGCCACATCTGCCCTGTCCCCACATAACAAGAGTGTTCGCCATGTCGAGTCTTGTCGTCATACTGGCCATCGTGGTCTCGATCGTCTTGGGCTATCGCTTGCGCCTGAACATCGGTCTGTTCGCCATTGCCTTCTCCTATCTGATTGGCTGCTTCTGGCTTGGAATGTCGCCCAACGAGGTGATCGGCCTATGGCCGCTGAAGATCTTCTTCATCATCTTCTCGGTCTGTCTGTTCTATAACTTCGCCATCGTCAACGGCACGCTTGAGAAGCTGGCGGAACATCTGCTATACCGCTGTCGCAATGTGCCAGCCTTGTTGCCGTTTGCCATCTTCTTTTCGTCGGTGATCATCTCGGCGTTGGGTGCAGGCTACTACACGGTACTGGCCTTCATGGCGCCCATCACGCTGTTGTTGTGTGACAAGACTCGCCTGTCGCTGATCGTCGGTGCCATGGCAGTCAACTACGGCGCGTTGGCGGGGGCCAACTTCGTTTCCAGTCAGAGTGGCATCATCTTTCAAGGTTTGATGACCGGTGCCGGCATCTCGTCCGGTGATGCCTTCCATTACAGTTTCGGCATCTTCCTGGCGACCATGGTCGTGCCCATCGTGGTGCTGGGACTGCTGGTGCTGTTCTCGCTGCGAGGAAGTCAGGGCGGTGTGCAAATTACCGATGCTGCCCAGCCCTCGCCGATGAACCGTGAGCAGCGACTGACATTGCGTCTGACCTTGCTGTTGATGGTCACTGTATTGGCACCGCCGATCACCGCGATGATCCTGCCGGATAATGCGCTGGTGGCTTACGTCAACGACCGCATCAACATAGGGTTGATTGCCAGCGTGTTCTCGGTGATCGCGTTGTTGATGAAGCTGGGGGATGAGCGCAAGGCGATCGCTTCGCTGCCGTGGGGCACTATCATCATGATCTGTGGTGTCGGCATGCTGATCTCGATTGCCATCAAGGTCGGCACTATCGATCTTCTGGCTTCCTGGGTGAGCGGCAATATCCCGGTCTACGCGGTGCCGATCGTATTTGGAGTGATCTCAGCGATCATGTCGCTTTTCGCCAGCACTTTGGGAGTGGTGACGCCTGCGCTGTTCCCTGTCGTGCCGGCGTTGGCCACCCAGCTGGGAATTGACCCGATGATCCTGTTTGTCGCCATTGTCATCGGTGCTCAGTCCACCGCTATCTCGCCATTCTCTTCCGGCGGTAGCCTGATTCTGGGTTCATGCCCCAGTGAAGAGCGTCGCAATGACCTACTGCCCAAGCTGCTGTTCAAGGCAGCGCCGTTGGGCTTCGGGGCTGCGCTGATCTTCAATTTCCTGTTCGCTTTCGTGTATTGAGGAGCGGAAATTTTCTCTCCACCTTCTGTAAGCAGAAGCTCTTGCAAGCTCTGACGCAAGAAACAAGAAGCCCCTGACAGGCTCGCCTGTCAGGGGCTTTCGTCTTCATGGGCAAGAGTGCAGTTCTGCTTGCTCAGGAGAGCGGGATCATTGGCAGAACCTGGCGGGCGACAGGCTGCGCGCGTATTCCGGCAGGGGTTCGTGCGCCACCGTGCGTGCCACCAGATCGCCCGTCTCGGCCGAGAGTGTCAGGCCCAGGTGGCCATGCCCGTAGGCGAGCAGCAGGCCGGGGCAGCCGGGCATTTCGCCTACTACCGGCAGGCCATCAGGGGTGGAGTGACGCACGCCCATCCAGTGGCGGGCGACGTCGAGCGGCTGACCGAAGAGTGTCTCGCCCCATTGCTTGAGGGCTTGCCAACGCTCCGGCGAGGCGGGGCGCGATGGCGCGCAGAACTCGGTGGTGCCCGCCAGGCGTATGCCTGCGGCCATGGGCGAGGCGTAGAAGTGATGCGCCAGCCAGCCCACCGGGCGTGCGAGTGGCAGCGATGTGGCGAGCTCGATGTGATAGCCGCGCTCGCTGACCACCGGCAGACGCTTGCCGAGTCCTGCCAGCAGCGTATTGCTCGCGATACCGGCGCAGATCACCACATGCGAGACCTCCTGTGAGGTGGTGGCGGTGTCGATGCGCCAGCCACCACTGGAAAGCGGCGTGAGGGCATCGACCTGCTGCGCCGTCCACTCAAGGCCGCCTTTTTCGAGCTGTGCGAAGAGCTGGCGGCTGAGTGACAGCGGGCTGGTGAGATGGCGGGTATCAGGGTAGTAGAGGCCGCCTGCCAGTCCCTTCGAGTTGAGCGACGGTTCCAGATCCCGCAGCTGGTTCGCGCCCAGTGCCTGACATTCGACTCCGTCAAGGCGCTTCGCCTGGGCCATCTTCTCCAGCGATACCGGGGTGATGGCGGTGTCGCGCTGAATCTGCAGGCAACCTGTCTGGCTGGCCAGTGCAGTGGTCGCTCTGGTCTGCAGATCATCGATCAGGGCATGCTGTCGTTCGACGGCATTGGCCAGCAAGGCGATCAGGTCCGCCTTGTGGCGCTGGAAATTGGAGGGCGTTGCCGCCTTGAGGAAGCGCCAGCCGAAATCCGCGAGGGCCGGCGTGTGGCGCAGGGCGATGGCAAGGGAGGGCTGTCTGCTCAGCAGGTGGCCCGGCAGTTGACGCAGGGTATCGCCGTTGGCCATCGGCGAGGTGGCGTAGTTGGCGATGAGGCCGGCGTTGCCGAAGGAGGTGCCTTCGCCGATGGGATTCGGGTCATACAGTCGAACGTGATAGCCGCGTGCCTGCAAGGCGCGGCAGGTCGCCAGGCCGATGATGCCGGCGCCAATGACGGCAATGCTGTCGTGGCTCGCCGCTTCGGCGGCGGAGGATTGCGGGGTCATCGCGCGTACTCTCTTTGCCGGTCATGCCGGGCGGATTGCCCGACATGATCGGCGTGGTGAAGACGGTGGCAGGGTCGTGACAGAGCCATGACGGGTCATGACAGAGCCTGGGAAGACTCATGGTCGAGCGGCGCAGGCCCTGCCGATGGCTCAGTTGTCGCGGTAGAACTTCCAGGAGGCGATGGCGATGCCCACGGCGATGAGGATGCTTAGCAGGCAGATCACATACAGGGTCAGTCCGAACATGGTCAGGTCCTCAGGAATGGGTGGGCTGGGTCGGGGCGTTATTGCCGTTGTGGTCCGGCGCCGCGTTCAAGAACTGATAGACGAGGGTGAAGACCACGATATTGGCGATGACGCCGGCGATCAGCGGCGTGATGCCGCTCAATGCCTCAAGCTCCAGGCCGCTCCACTTCCAGACGCTGGTGGCCAGTGCCCCGGCGAGCATCGCGGCAATGCCGGCACGCTTGCAGCGAATCTTGAACAGCACGGCGAAGATGAACGGCAGCAGGATGGTCGGTGCCCACAGCGCGTAGCTCAGCAGCAGCGCATCGATGATCGAGGTGGCGTAAAGCGCGAAGACGATGGCGCCCAGTCCGATGGCCAGATTGACGCCGCGCTCGATCCACAGCTGCTGCTTGCCGGACATGGCGGGATTGATGAATGGCTTGTAGATGTCGGTCACGAAGATGACCGCTGCCGAGTTCAGGTAGGAATCCGCCGTCGACATCACCACGGCCAGCAGTGAGGCGAGCACCAGACCGGTCAGGCCCAGCGGCAGGGCGTCACGAATCAGTTCCGGCATGGCCTGATCCGGCGAGATCTGCGGATAGAGCACCAGCGCGATCAGGCCGATGGTGGAGCTGACGGCATAGAACAGCAGGCCGAAGCCGCCGGCCAGCGAGTAGCCGATCTTGGCATGACGCGAATCCGGTGCCGAGAGGGCGCGCTGGGTGTAGGGCGGGACGAGGGTCTCGCCGAGCAGGAAGGCGATGAAGATGCTGATGAACATCAGCGGCGTGTAATCGCCCATGATGCTGAAGTGCTCGGTGGGCAGCGCGGCGATCAGGGCATCGGGGCCGCCGATCTTGTCGAGCCCGACGATCATGGTGATGGGTAGGAAGACCGCGAGCATCACGAACTGCACCACGTCGGTCTGGATCACGGCCCACATGCCGCCGGCCGTGGAGTACACCAGTACCACTGCCATGCCGATCAGGATGCCGGTGCTGATCTCGATGCCCAGGATGGCATTGAAGACGGTACCGATGGCCAGCGCTTGAGCGCCGAGGATGCCCACGCAGAAGATCAGCGAGAAGATGCCGGTCAGCAGGCGAGCGCTGCGACCATAGTGATGCGCCATGATGTCACCGACTGTCTGGGCTCCCGCATAGCGCTTGAGGCGCGGTGCGATGTAGAGGCCTGCGATGATGGTGGCGATGGGGAAGGCGGAGGCCGCGAACATGAAGGCGTAGCCCTCATCGAAGGCCTTGCCGGCGCGGCCCATCGAGGCGCCCCCGCCTAGGAAGGAAGCGGCGAGCGTGGCGAACAGCACCGGCCAGATGATCTTGTTGCCGGCGACGGCGAAGTCGGCACTGCTGGACGTTTTCCTGGCACTGCGATAGCCGATGTAGAGCAGTATCGCGAAATACAGCAATAGCCCCATGAGGTCGATCATATGCATTGTCTGTGGCCCTTTGTTGTTGGTTATGAGGGTCTGGTCAGCTTCCTCCCGCAGGGGGTATAAGCACAACTAAAGGCTGTCTATTAAGTCATAAGAACAATTTAGAGTCTGCCCGAGAAAGGCTAGTCTCGAGAATCCGGACATGAGTGCCCCGCTGCGAGAGCTTTGCCACAGGAGCCCTGCCATGCGAGCCCTGTCACAAGACTTTGCCACAAGAGCTCTGCCACGAGAGCCCTGCCATGAGATGAGAGCCCAGCCGTCATGAAACTCAGACACAACCTGCGTCAATTGCAGATCTTTCAGGAAGTGGTACGCACGGGCAGTCTCTCCCAGGCAGCGCGTCGCCTGGCCATCACCCAGCCCGCGGTAAGCACGGCGATCACCAATCTGGAAAGCGAAGTCGGCTTTCTGCTCTTTCGCCGCAACCACTACGGCACCCAGTTGACGCCGGAAGCCGTCCATCTGGCCGAGGGGGTCGACAAGGTGCTGGCCTCGGTGGGCCACCTGGATGAGCTGACCGATGGACTGCGTGACGGCCATGCCGGCAAGCTCACCGTGGCCTCGATGCCGGGGCTGTCTCCCACGGTGATGCCCCGAGTGATGGCGCGCTATCTTGTCGACTTCCCCGACAGCCGCCTGTCGTTGCAGACGTTCAGTTCGCGCAAGATCGCCGAGTGGGTCGCCGAGGGCCAGTTCGATCTCGGCGTCATCGAGTCGGACGCCACCATCGAGGAGCTGGTGCTTGAGGAATATCGGCTGTGCATGGCGCTTGCGGTTCCCGAAGACAATCCTCTCGCCGAGAAGGCGTCACTGAGCCCGGCGGACCTGGCGGGGGAGACCATCATCACGCTGGACCAGCATCACCAGAGCACTCTGAAACTCGCGCGTGCCTTCCAGCAGGTCGGCATGACCTTGCAGGCGAGCATCGAGACCCATCTGTTTCCCTCGGTCGCGATGCTCGTCAACGAAGGGCTGGGGATCGCCCTGATCGATCCGGTGACGGCGGAGGCGATGCTGGCCCGCCGCGATTGCCATCTGCGCATCGTGCCCTTCACACCGACCATCACTCTGGATGTCGCGCTGGTCACCTCGCGCTTTCATCCCATCTCGCGTCAGGGGCAGCGCTTCATGCCCTATCTGGCGGCGGAGCTGGCCGCCTGGCAACAACGCTCGCAGGACAGATACGCGCCAGGCGCCTGAGCGAGCGCCTCAGACCGATGTTCTCGGCAGAGTGCGCTGCCAGTCACGGCGGTGGACTTCCTCGTCGTCTTGCCAGGCGATCTGCTCGGCTTCGAGATAGAAGTTCTCGGCGTCGCAGCGCATGCGATAGTGGCTCTCGACGCGGACGTCGAACTGGCCCGGGGTGGTCTCGCCAAGCGCACTGTCACGCCCGTGCTGATCGCGTCCGGCGTGGTAGTGCCAGACGATCTCGGCACGGGTGCGATCCGCATCTTGCGGGTGCGCGGTATAGCGCTCGGTACAGCGATATTCGACCCGCATGCCGGTATCTTCGAGCGTCATCGCGCCCAGGTCATCCGCGACGATGGTAGTGACTTCGCCGCTGGCCGCATCTTCCACCACGCTGCGACTCGGCCTGGCGGCACGCTGCTCGCTGATGTTGGCCGGTGGGGCGGATTCCGGTGCCGCGAAGGGGTTGTCGACGGCCTCGCCGGTAAAGACCGGCAGCCCGAGTGATTGCAGGCCCGCTTGCAGGGTCAGAGCCGCTCGCCGGGGTGCCGGCCACACCATCGGGAAGTTGGCTGACGCCAGTGCCACGCGCAGACGGTGGCCGGCTGGAATCCGATAGCCCGCCATGTCCAGTTCCAGCTCGATATTGATGGGCTCGCCCGGAATGAGAGGCTGCGGGTTGTCATGATCGCGCAGCGCGAGGTTGAGCACGCCGTAGGTGATGCGTGCGACCTGGCCATCGGGCTGCACATCACTCAGGCGCACCGTCAGCTGGCCGCAGGTCTGGTCGCTGGTCAGTGTCAGCGTGACCCTGGGCTTTCCGAGGATATCCAGCGGCGCGTCGAGCGGTTCACTGTCAAAGCACACGGCGAGTGCATCATCGAGACGCTGATCCGCAGGCAGGTCAGGCCCGAACCAGATGGCACAATACTCGCCCTGATGACGACCCGCGGTCAGCGGTGAATCCACCACGACAGGCCTGGCGAGTGCCTGCTGGCCCTGATGTGCGTCGTCGCTCAGGCCTGATTCGCTCAGCGACATCTGGTGCATCTCGACATTGCTGGCGGGCCAGCCGTCGGTCTGCACCCAGCGTCCCGGACGTTCGGCATACATCGTCTTCGGCGGCAGAGCATCCTGCAGATAGAAGGTGGCGGACGGCTCGTCCATCACGCCATTCTCCTCGCCTTTCAGCCAGTGGTCCCACCAGCGCAGCGCTTCCTGCAGGAAGCCGATGGCGGGGTCGGGCACCGCAAAGTGCGGATACTTGTGGATCCACGGGCCGATCAGCGCCTTGCGTGGGCAAGTCAGGTTTTCCATCATCCGCCCGATGGTGTTTTTGTAGGCATCGCCCCAGCCACCGATGGCATAGACCGCCGCTTCGATGTCGGCGTAATCGGTGTTGATGGAGCCCTGCTTCCAGTAGGCATCGCGGTGCTGATGCGACAGCCAGGTCTCGGCCAGCAGCGGCATCTCGTCGAGACGCTCCTGCCACATGGCGCGCCACTCATCGCCCACCAGACGCAGGTCCGGCGGTGCCGCGGAGAAACTCAGCATGGTGGCGGCCCAGGCCAGGTTCTCGTTGAGCAGGCAGCCACCCTTGTAGTGGATGTCATCCGTGTAGCGATCATCGGTGGAGCAGAGGGTGATGATGGCCTTGAGTGGCTCGGGCCGGTGCGCGGCCAGTTGCAGCGAATTGAAGCCGCCCCAGGAGATGCCCATCATGCCGAGCTTGCCGCTGCACCATGGCTGATTGGCGATCCAGTCGATCACCTCCAGCGCATCGGACTGCTCCAGTGGCAGATATTCATCCTCCATCAGCCCCTGGGATTCGCCGTTGCCGCGCATGTCGACGCGCACTGACGCGTAGCCGTGGCCCGCGAAGTAGGGGTGGGTGAGGGCATCACGCGCGATGGTGCCGTCACTCTTGCGGTAGGGCAGGTATTCGAGGATGGCCGGCACCGGTGCCTGTTCCGCGTCTTCCGGCAGCCAGATTCTGGCGGCCAGCTGATTGCCGTCCGAGAGCGGAATCAGCGTGTGCTCGATCTCGCGGACGCGATGGGGGAAGTCGGTCTTGACGCGCATTCACGTATCCTTGTGTCGTCGGGGCGATGGACGGGGGCTTGTCACGGGAGTACTGCTTGCCGCTGGCCGCGACGCCGGGACTCATAATTCGGAAGTCGATGCTGGCGCATGCCGTCAAACGCCGCAAGGCGCCGTGGAGGGAAATCCACGGCGCCTTGCGGTGTCATGCGGGGAGGGAGCAAGGATGCATGGCATTTCAAGGCCATGCATCCCGTCAACCACTGCTTGTCTTGGGCGCTGCCCTGCTGACAGGCAACACGATCACATCTCGCTACTCCAGACTCGCTCCATAGCCGAAGCTGGCGGCGGGCTCGGCTGCTGTCTCGACCCACACGCTCTTCACTTCGCTGTATTCGCGCAGCGCATCCAGCCCTGAGGATCGGCCATAGCCACTCTCGCCGTAGCCGCCGAAGGGCGAGCTGACGTGAATGGTCTTGTAGCCATTGACCCAGAAGGTGCCGGCACGCACCTGGCGTGCCACGCGGTGGGCGCGCCCGACGTCGCGCGTCCAGACGGCGCCGGCCAGCCCGAAGCGACTGTCGTTGGCGATGCGGATGGCCTCGGCTTCCTCCTCGAAGGGAATGGCGACCACGACCGGGCCGAAGATCTCTTCCTGCGCGCAGGCCATGGCGTTGTCACCCAGCAGTACCGTCGGCGCGACATGATAGCCGCCGGTGTCCGGTACGGGGTCTGCTGAGCCATCGGCGAGACGCGCGCCGTCCTCGATGGCGCCGGCAAGCATCGACGTCACATGCTGGTATTGCTTCGCGTTGTTGATCGGGCCGATCTGGGTCGCCGGGTCCTGCGGGTCACCGAGGGTGAATTGCGTGGCGGCCTCGGCCAGCGCAGTGGTGAACTTGTCGAAGATCGAGGCCTGCACCAGCAGGCGCGAGCCGGACACGCAGCTCTGGCCGGCGCCGGAGAAGATGGCCGCCTGGGCGCCGCGCAGGGCCACCTCGAGATCGGCATCCTCGAACACGATGTTGGCGGACTTGCCGCCCAGCTCCAGCACGCAGGGGATGCAGCGCTGCGCCGCGGCGGTGGCGATGTGGCGGCCGGTGGCGGGTGAGCCGACGAATACCACCTTGCGAATGTCGCCCTCGGCGATCAACGCCTGGCCGATGCTATGGCCGTAACCGGCGATGACATTGACCAGCCCGCGCGGCACACCGGCGCGCTCGATCAACACGCCCAGCGCCAGCGAGGACAGCGCCGTCAGCTCCGAGGGCTTGAGAATCACCGCATTGCCGGCGGTGATGGCCGGGGCGATCTGCCAGCCGGCGGTGAAGATGGGGGCGTTCCACGGCGTGATCTGCAGCACGGTGCCCAGCGGCTCGTAGGTGACGTAGTTGAGGTGCGAGGTCGGGACCGGAATCACCTCGCCGTGCAGCTTGTCGGCCCAGCCCGCGTAGTACTCGAACATCTCGGCGACCTTGGCCACCTCGACCCGCGCATCGCGAATCGGCTTGTTGGCGCTCAGCGCCTCCAGTTCGGCCAGGGTGTCGGCCTGCTCTCGGATCAAGCTGCCTATCCGGTAGATGGCGCGCCCGCGGGCCTGGGCGGTCAGGGCGGCCCATTGCTGCTGGGCCTCGCGGCTGGCGGCATTGACGAGCGCGACCTGAGAGATGTCGGCATCCGGGAAGGACAGCATCAGGCTGTCATCCTGGGCGTTGCGCACCTCGATGCTCTCACCGCTTCCTTTGATGAACTCGCCACCGATCAGGCTGCTGACGACAAGCGTGTCGTCTTGAGATTGGCTGCTGTCCTGAAACGCCTGCATCAGTTCGGCGATACGCTGAGTCGTTGAGAATGCCGGGGTCATGTCGTGGGTCAACATGGCTTATGCTCCGTGGCCAAAGAGAGTCGGGTCAGTGCGTTGCACGATGGCGCAGAAATCCTCGCTGTCATCCAGCGTCGCGCTGCTTTCAATCCAGAGCTGGGCGACGGCGTTGGCGAGAGGCAGTTCCATCCCGAGCTGTTGCGCCAGCTCACTGGCCAGCCCGACATCCTTGCGCATCAGGCCCATGGTGAAGCCGGAATCGTAGGCCTTGTTGATCACCCAGTTGGGGAACATCACCTGGCTCGCGCCACTGCGCCCGGAACCCGCATTCACGCCTTCCAGCAACTTCTCGGGGGAGACGCCCGCTCTGGCGGCCATGGCAACGGCTTCCGCCGTGCTGATCAGATGGCAGGCAGCCAGCATGTTGTTGGCGATCTTGGCCACATTGCCCGCCCCGCAGCGACCGACGTGCACTCGGCTGCCGCTCATGGTCTCAAGCACTGGCTTGGCGCGTGCCAGCACCTCATCCTCGGCGCCGATCACCATCGACATGCTGCCGCTCGCGGCGCCCTTGGGGCCGCCGGACACCGGGGCGTCGATGAAGTCGATACCGCGCGTCGCCAGCGCCGCTGCCACCTTGCGGCTGGTCTCGGGAGTCGAGGTGGTGGTGTCGATCACGATCAGTCCCGGCCTGGCCAGGGCCAGCAGGCTTTCGGCCTGGTGGTCGTCTGCTGCATCGCTGACTGGCGCATCTTCGCCGCCCAGACACAGGCGTTCGACATGCTCGGCCTTGGGCAGTGAGAGAATCACCACCTCAACCTTCTCGAGAAGCTCGGTGAGGGAATCGACCGGCGTGACGCCTGACGCAGCCGCCTTGTCACGCGCAGCCTGTGATAGATCGAACCCGAATACGGGGAAGTCATGACGGGCGAGAGTCGCGGCCATGCCGCCGCCCATGTTGCCCAGTCCGATGACACCGACGGTTGTTGTCATTGTGGCGTTCCTGTCGTGGTGAAAGGGGGAGTACTACCCGGTGACTCGAGTATGGACAGCGCTTCTGTGTTCCAGCAATAATCCAGAATTCACTTTAATGTTGCCTTCAAGGCAATGCTGGGGGCGTGATGAGTCTGGTGCAGGATCGACGTATCAGTCACTTCCATGAGGCGGCAAGACTCGGTAGCGTGCGCGCGGCGGCGGATTTCCTGAATGTGGCGCCTTCCGCAGTCAGTCGGCAGATCACCCAGCTGGAGCATGAGCTGGGCATGCCGCTGCTTGAGCGCCATCGTCGCGGGGTCAAGCCGACGGAGGCGGGGGAACGGGTGTTGGAGTATTACCGGCAGCGTCTGGCGCAGCAGGAGGTTCTGCTCGAGTCGTTGCAGTCATTGAAGGGGCTGCAGAGTGGCTCGCTGGTGCTGGCGATCGGTGAGGGGTTCATCGAGGGGCTGGCGGGGCCATTGAGTCGTTTCTCCGCGCGTTATCCGGGCATCGAACTCAAGGTGAATCTATGCGGGACCAATGAAGTGATCCGTCAGGTGGTCGAGGACGAAGCGCATCTGGGGCTGGTGTTTCACCCGACTCGCGATCCGAAGATTCGCACACACGTCTCGCGGCCGCAGCCGGTGTGTGCGGTGGTCAATCCGCAGCATGTCTTGGCTCGACAGTTCGGGGGGCAGCCGTTCAGGGGGCAACAGTTCGCGGCTCAGGAAGGCTCAAGGCGGGCGGCAGGCACGCTCGAGCCGCTATCGCTGGCGGCACTGGCCAGTCACTCCCTGGCCCTGCCGGAGGTGTCATTCGGCATCCGCCAGATCGTGGCCCAGGCCGAACATCAGGCCGGTGTGATGCTGAGCCCGACCCTGACCTGCAATGCCCTCGCCATGCTCAAGCAATTCGCGCTGCATGGCGGCGTGACCCTGCTGCCGGAGTTCGTGGTCTCCGAGGAAGTCGCCGCCGGCCGCCTGTGTCGAATCCCGCTGCAGGAAGCCCAATTCGTCACGCCGCATGTGCAGTTGATCAGCCGCCTGGGCCGTCAGTTGAGCGATGGCGCCAGTCGGCTGTCGAGCCTGCTGCAACAGGACATGACGGCCTTCAGCCCGTCGGAGGGGGGCTCAGTCGGTCAATCGCGCTGACGGTGAGGGATTCAGTACAGAATTGGCGCGCAGGCGTTCGGCGGCAAAATCCAGGAAGGTGCGGACCTTGGCCACCGCGCCGCGCCCCTCGCTGTGCAACAGGTGGATCGGCAGCGGCGGTGGCTCCAGCTCCTCCAGTACCGCCTGCAGGCGACCGGCGGCGAGATCCTCGCCAACCTGATAGGACAGCACGCGGGTGATGCCCCAACCACTGCGGGCCGCCTCGATGCAGGCGGCAATGCTGCTCATCGTTAGCCGGGGGCTCACTCGTATGGCGTGTTCTCCTGCGTGGCCGAAGCGCCACTCCTTGCTGGCATTCATGTTGCTCGAGGCAACGATGCGCAGTCCGGCCAAGGCCTCCAGCGAGTCCGGCGTGCCCTCGCGGGCGAAATAGCTCGGTGAGCCGCACACCACGCGCCGTACGCTGCCGACTCTCAGTGCCGAAAGCCCCGAGGACGGCAGGGAACCGATACGCACGGCGATATCGAAGCCTTCCTCGATCATGTTGACCACGCGGTCCACCATGACCACCTCGGCGCGCATCTCGGGGTAGCGTTCGAGGTATTCCATCAGTAGTGGCATCACATGGAGACGGCCGAATTCGGTGGGACAGGTGATGCGCAATACGCCAGTGGGGCGTGTCGCGGCGCCGCTGACACCATCCTCCGCTGCCTGAAGCTCCGCCAGAATGCGCCGTGCATCCGCCAGATACCGCCCACCGATCTCGGTCAGGCGCACGCGACGTGTGGTGCGCGTGAACAGACGTGCGCCCAGGCGGGCTTCCAGGGCATTGATACCGCGTGTCACCGAGGGGGCGCTCATGCCCAGCGCCCGGCTGCCTGCCGCGAAGCTTTCGGCGTCCGCCACGGCCACGAAGACCTCCAGTGTCTGCAGTCGGTCCATCTTTGGCTCCCATTGGCGTCAATTATTGTCATTATCTGGAATGATCAATTGTGTCTGCTGAGGATTCTAGTAGCCAGATGAGGAGAGTAGTGTGGGGATGTGTTTGATCACCCCAACCGCTGGAGCCTCTTTCATGTCAGCCAATCTGCCCCGCCATCCCTTGCCACCGTTCACGCCAGACAGTGCGGCACACAAGGTGCGTCTTGCCGAAGACGGCTGGAACAGCCGTGATCCCGAAAAGGTAGCGCTGGCGTATTCGCCGGACACCCGCTGGCGCAATCGCGCCGAATTCGTGACCGGCCGTGATGAGGTGGTGGCCTTCCTGACCCGCAAGTGGGCAAGCGAGCTCGACTACCGCCTGATCAAGGAGCTGTGGGCCAGCGCAGGGAATCGGATCGCCGTGCGTTACGCCTATGAGTATCGCAATGACAGCGGCCAGTGGTTTCGCGCCTACGGCAATGAGAACTGGCAGTTTGATGAGCTGGGGCTGATGACCCATCGCCACGCCAGCATCAATGAGCACCCCATCGCGCAGAGCGAGCGCAAGTTCCATTGGCCATTGGGGCGCCGACCGGATGACCACCCCGGGTTGAGCGATTTCGGCTTCTGAGTCGTCATTGCCTGCCACGTTTCCTGCAGCGCACTGCGCTTTGCCGCTCTCGGCTCTTTCCTCTTTGCTTTTTCCTCACATTGTCAGGTGAATCATGAACCCACGCTTTGCTGCCGCGTCAGCGCCCATCCGTCTGTTCCGCAATCCGAAGTCTGGCCACTGTCACCGCGTCGAGCTGATGCTGGCGCTGCTGGACATTCCCTATGAGGCGGTGGATCTCGACATGGCCAACGGCGCGCACAAGGCGCCCGACTTCCTCAGGATCAGTCCGTTCGGGCAGGTGCCGGCCATCGAGGACAATGGCGTCTTCCTGAGTGATTCCAACGCCATCCTCGTCTATCTGGCCCAGCGCTATGACGGCGAACGACGCTTCATGTCCGGAGACGCCCTGGCAGCGGCCCAAGTGCAACGCTGGCTCTCGGTCGCGGCCGGCGAGATTGCCGCTGGCCCCTGCACGGCACGTCTGGTGACCGTCTTCGGTGCCCCCTTTGACCACGAGCAGGCCATCGCCCGCGCGCATGCCCTGTTCGCCGTCATGGAGTCCCATCTGGATCAACGGCAATACCTGGTGGAGGAGCGGCTGACGTTGGCCGACATCGCGGGTTACAGCTACATCGCGCATGCCCCGGAGGGGGGTGTCAGCCTGAGTCCTTATCCCGCCATTCGTGGCTGGCTTGCGCGTATCGAAGCCGAACCGGGCTTCGTGGGCATGGCGACGAGCCCGGTACTGGCCTGAGCCCCACCGTCATTCTGAGGGTTTGTCCATGAATGAGCATCGGCAGGTGTTTCATGCAGGTGAGCGACGTGTCCAGGCACGCGCAGGCGTGCCGGAGCATTATCTCGACCAGGTCGCCCCCTACGTGCGCGACCGGATGCCTGAGCAGCATGTCGCGTTCTTCACGAGTCTGCCGGTGCTGTTCATGGGCGTGCCTGACAGCCACGGCTGGCCGTGGACGGTGGTGAGCCTTGCGCCGCCCGGGCAGCTTTGCGATGCCACGCCCGGTGAGCTGCAGGTGCATGCACGACCGGCGCTGGGGAAATTGCTGGGGCTGGATTTCACTCCCGGTACCAGGGTCGGCGTGCTGGGGCTGGATCTGGCCAGTCGGCGGCGCAATCGCCTGAATGGCACCCTGCTTGCCCCTGAAGCGGTGGCGGGCATGCGGCCCGATGGGCTGCGGATCGGGGTCGATCAGAGCTTCGGCAACTGTCCGCAATACATCCAGCAACGTGAGATCGACTGGGCTGCCGAGCAGGCGAAAGCGCTGGTCAGCCGCGAGGTGGCACTCAATGACGAGGCGACATGGAACGATGAAGAGGCGCGCGCCTTGCTGGCCCAGGCGGACACCTTCTTCATCGCGACCCGCGCAGGTGAGCTGGACGATGCTGCGCCCAACGGCGTGGATGTCTCGCATCGTGGCGGCAGGCCAGGCTTTCTGCACCTGAATGCCGATGGCAGCCTGTCGTTTCCCGATTTTGCCGGCAATCGCTTCTTCAACACCCTGGGCAATATCGAGCTGGATTCCCGCGTCAGCCTGTTGATTCCCGACTTCATCACGGGTGATGTGTTGGTGCTCAAGGGGCGTGCCCGGGTCGACTGGAACCCCCAGCGGGCAGCGCTGGTCGCGGGCGCCGAGCGCATCGTGGATGTGGTGCCAGAGCAGGTACTGCATGTCGAGCATGCCTTGCCGGCGCAGGGGCGTCTGATCGAACTCTCGCCGTCGCTTGAGCAGACCGGTGACTGGCCGGCCCCTGACGAGGCGCCCGTACCCTTGCGTCGTCTGAGCGTCATCGACAAGGTGCGCGAAAGTGACTCGATCACCTCCTTTTATCTGGCGCCATGGCCGCTAGCGGGGCAGGAGCGCGAACCGGCGGAAATCGACGCCTATCACCCCGGCCAGTTTCTGACCCTGCGTCTGGCCTCCACGCCACGCAAGCCCTTGTCCTGCGGCGAGATCGCGGTGATGCGTAGCTACAGCATTTCGCAGGCCTGGCGGGCGGGACAGAGTGCCTATCGCATCTCGGTACGCCGCGACCCCAAGGGACTTGCCTCACGACTGCTGCATGATGAATTCGCGGTGGGCGATGTGCTGGAAGCGACACCCCCGGCGGGGGATTTCGTGTTGCAGGACTTGCCAGCACCTTGCGTGCTGCTGTCATCCGGCGTCGGCATCACGCCGATGATCGCCATGCTGGAGGCCTTGATACAGCAGGCAGAAGCGGGGCATCCGCCGCTCGGCGAAGTGGTCTTCCTGCATGCTGCGCGTAATGGGCGTGAGCTGGCATTTCTCGACACGCTGGAGCGCTGGTCGCGCGCCCATGCGTGGCTGCATCTGCATATCGCCTTGTCGCGCCCGAGTGCGGCGGATCTCGTGGCCGGGCGGCATCAATCTGTGGGCAGATTGGAGCTGGTGAGTCTGGCGGGCAGCCTGCCGGAACTTGCCTCCAGCCATGTCTATCTATGTGGCTCCGAGGGCTTCATGCGCGCGCAACATGCCGCCTTGCTGGCGCTGGGGTTACCGCGTGAGCAACTGCATCACGAATTCTTCGGGCGTGGTTCGCTGGAGGACGGGGAGGCAACCGCGGTTGCGCTATCGGCAGATTTCCAGGAGAGCCTGCCGGAGCGTACCCGGGTCACCTTCACGCCTCGCGTGGCACCTGGTCAGCCATCGGCCAGCGACGTGGGAATCACACGACAGTGGACACCCGAACAGGGCAGTCTGCTTGAGCTGGCCGAGCAGTCAGGCGTGAATACCCTGTCCAGTTGCCGTGCCGGGCGCTGTGGCAGCTGCGCATTGCGACTGCTCGCGGGTGAGGTCAAGTATCCCGAGCCGCCACAGGCCGGCGTGGCTCAGGGACAGGTGCTGATGTGCTGTGCCTATCCGGCCAATGTTCAGCCGCTGGTCATCCAGACGCTTTGAGCTGCGTCGTCGGGCGCGAAAGACTCGGTGTGAATGGCTCGGTGTGAATGGCTGGGCATGAATGACTCGCGCGGCTGACAAGCCCGATGCAAATCAGTGAGATAGCAATAGATCAGTTCATGGTCCTGACAAGTGGCTGGCGGTATAGTACGAAGCGTGTGTCATTTATCCGAGCCTGTCGCAGCTTGTTGCCCGCTCGGCATCACAGACAAGGATTTTCACGATGGCTTCATTTCGTATTCTGACGCATCCCGAGCACGGGACGCGTGCCGTCAAGATCGGCTGGTCATGGCCGGCATTCTTCTTCGGCCTGTTCTGGGCGCTCTACAAGCGCATGTGGCTGCTGGCGGCCAGTCTGTTCGGCTTCATCGTGCTCAGCTCGGTCTTCATTCCGGCGACGCAGGGAGGGCAGCTGATCTCCAATATCCTGTTCCTGGGCCTCAACTTGACCATCAGCCTCAAGGGCAACCTGTGGTACGCGAGCCTGCTGGAAACCCAGGGCTATCAAGAGCAGGCTCAGGTCTCGGCGCGCAATCCCGATGATGCGCTCGCCGTGTACGCCAATTCGCAAAAGGCCTCTGCTGCCGATATCCGCGATCATGAACAAGGCGGCGCTGACTCGCGGGATCAGGACTCATGGGGCGATCAGCGTGACGAGCGGGAGCGCAAGGATGGCAGGGGTGACAGAGATGAAAGAGATGAAAAAGATGACGACGACAACGACGATGGTGGCACCGGCGGCAAGGGCGGCGGCAACACCACGGGTACCTTCATCGGCTAAGGGCCTGCCCGGAAAGAGATGAGACGATGAACCTTCAAGGACGATTGACGCGCTGGAACGATGACAAGGGCTTTGGCTTCATTACCCCGGCGTCGGGTGGCAAGGATGTCTTTGCCCATATCAGCGCCTACCAGGGGCGCGGGCGACCCAAGGCCAGCGCGCAGGTGCACTATCAGTTGGGCATGGATGACAACAACCGCCCACGTGCCATCCGCTTTCGCACCCATGGGGCCGGAGCTTCCACCACCTCTACCGGGGTGTGGCTTGCATGGTTGGTGGCGTTAGCCGTGATGGTCGTACTCGGAGCGGGCTGGTGGCAGGAGCGTCTGCCATGGATGTTGCCTGCAGCGTATCTGGGCATGAGCCTGGTGGCGTACATGGCGTATCGGGTAGATAAACTGGCCGCTGCTGAGAGTGAACAGAGAGTCCGCGAGGATACCTTGCACTTCATGGAGCTGCTGTGTGGCTGGCCGGGCGCGCTGATCGCCCAGCAAAGCTTGCGCCACAAGACGCGCAAGACAAGCTACCGGTTCGTGTTCTGGTGTGCGGTACTGCTCAATATCGCGGCCGTGAGCTGGCTGACTCTCTCGCCGGATGCCGCGACCCTTCGTGACCTGCTCGGCTTTCCCGTCATGGCAGGCGAGGCCATGATCAGGTGGTCATGAGGGGATGATTGAGCGCCGTTATCGAGCGCATGACAACGACAAAGGGGGCCTATCAAGGGCCCCCTTTGTCGTTGTTGCTCACTAATGTTTACCAGTAGAGCACGCTGGCCATCAGAACGGTGCGAAATCATCCTGTTCGGCGCTCGAGGCGACCCAGCGGTCTCTGGCAGGTATCGCCCGGCGTTGCGCGCCCTGTGGCGGTATCTGGCCTCGCTCACCATACAGCCACAGCACCAGGTTGGAGCGCTGGCCGCTGGTGATCGGCTGCGCGGCATGCGGCACATTACCGCGATGCAGCATGGCCGAGCCGGGCGTGAACGAGAAGCGCACTGCGTCGCCGCTCGCGGCGTCCAGAACGTCCAGTTCAGAGCCCTTAAAGGTCTCGTCGGGTAGGTTCATGTTGATGTTGAGAGTCACGGACGAGGCGTCGGTATGCGGCCGAATCGAGGCGTCTGTCGTGGGCTGGTAGTGGATCGAGAAGCCGAAGGACTGGCTGTCGTAGCCGATGATTTCCGGGAACAGCAGCCGCGAGATCGGGCGCATGTAGGTGTCCAGCAGTTGCTGATAGAACGCCTGGAAACTCGGTGCCGCCAGATAGCCCTCTGAGCGACGGTCGAGCATGGCGCCGCGTCGATTGAGCACGATGCCGTAGGGCGGGCGCAGCGGAATGCCGGCGTCCCATGCCTGTTCCAGCATGTTGCGCAGATCAGCAATGCGCTCGACATCGAAGAGCTGGAACTGATAGACGTCAGTAGCGACTTCTGTCATCAGCGCCTTGACGTCCGTCTCGCGCTCGGGATTTTCCCACGCCTGCTTGACGGCAGTGCGCAGCGCCTCGTCGATCAATCCACTATCGAGGATGGCGAGGTCGTCTTGCTCGACGGCTTCCCATTCACGCCAGGCGTCACTCAGCAGCTGACGATGGCTGTCCCAGAATTGCTGGACGGAGGGGGCGCGCCGCAGCATGGCCTCGCGGGAAGGAAGTTCGAGCTCGCGGGCCTGCTGCAACCGGGTCTGCTGTAGTCGGGTAGGGTGCAATACAGAATGGGTCATGGGGTGTCTGCTCCAGAAACTTGCGACATGAAGGCTGCCGTTTCGGCGATGTTGGGCAATTTATTACGCCGTGCCTTGTTGATAAACAGGCCCCTGGAGTAAACACATTCAATATTCTGTTGATGATCTCTACACGACAGCAGGCCCGCACACAATGCGGGCCTGCTGGCGTTTGCCAGAGTGATACGAGGCGTGTTGTCAGCTCATCAAGCCGTCGATCACGCCCAGGCCGTGGAAGGCGATCATGCCGATGATGCCAGCGAAGATCACGTAGTAGAGGGTCGGCAGGATCGTCTTGCGAAGCGTGACGCCTTCGCGACCCAGGAGGCCGACGGTGGCCGAGGCGGCCACCACGTTGTGGATGGCGATCATGTTGCCGGCAGCCGCGCCGACCGCCTGGAGGGCGACCATCATGGCGCTGGAGATGCCCAGAGCCTGGGCGACGTTGAACTGGAAATCGGCCAGCATCAGGTTGGAGACGGTGTTGGAGCCGGCGATGAAGGCCCCGAGGGCGCCGACACTCGGCGCGAACAGCGGGTAGATATCGCCCACGCTATCGGCGATGAACTGTGCCATCGCCACCGGCATCGACACCAGATCCGCCTCGTTGACGCCGGAGTTGATCAGGATGCGCACCATCGGAATCGTGAACAGCAGCACGAAGCCTGCGCCGAGGATGGTGCGGCTGGATTCGCTGACGGCAGCACTGACGTCTCGCATGCGCATGCGGTGCAGCAGGATGGTCAGCAGTACCACGACCACCAGAATACCGCCGGGCAGGTACAAGGGCTGCAGGCTGCCGGAGATGTCAGCCTCCCCGAGAATGCCGCTCCAGCCGAAGCTCCATGAGGTCAGCGCCTCCTTGATCGGCGCGATGACGCGCGACATCACCAGCAGCACCGCGAGCAGCACATACGGCAACCACCCCATGCCGACCGAGAGCGGCTTGCGGCCCTCGACGGGCTCAAGTGTCATGTCCAGCTTGCCGATCCACTCCGCGGGCCAGCTGTCTGCGTTCGGGAAGTCCCAGGTCCGGCTGGGCAGCAGGAAGCCCTTGCGCGCCGCGGGTACCACGATGGCGAGCCCCACCATGGCGCCGATCATCGACGGGAACTCCGGCCCCAGCAGCATGCCGGCCAATACGTAAGGCACCACGAAGCAGACGCCGGCGAACAGCGCGAAGGGCGCGACCTCCAGCCCTTCACGCCAGGAGCGATTGGCGCCGAAGAAGCGTACCATCACCGCGACCATGATCAACGGCATGCAGATCCCGATGATGCCGTGGGTGATGGCGACCTCAGAGGTCACCAGCTGGAAGTAGGCCTCCCAGCTCGAGCCATTCGCGGCCAGTGTCTCGCTGACACCGGCCTTGTCGAGGCCACCGGAGACCCCGACCACAATGGGCGTGCCGACCGCACCGAAGGAGACCGGCGTCGATTGCACCATCATGCCCACCACGACCGCCGCCAGGGCCGGGAAGCCCAGCGCTACCATCAAGGGGGCGGCGACGGCGGCAGGGGTGCCGAAGCCGGAGGCACCTTCGATGAAGCAGCCGAACAGCCAGGCGACGATGATGGCCTGTACGCGGCGGTCCGGGCTGATGCCGGAGAAGCCGTTGCGTATCGCGGCAATGCCGCCGGAATGCTTGAGGGTATTGAGCAGCAGCAGGGCGCCGAAGATGATCCACAGGATCGCGACCGTCAGTATCAGCCCTTGGAGTGACGAGGCCAGGACACGAGAGAAGGTCATGTCCCAGGCCAGCAGGGCGATCAGTGCAGTGACTACGAAGACGATGGGCATGGCGAGGCGGGCGGCCATGCGAAAGCCGATCAACAGCACCCCGGCGAGCAGCAATGGCACAAAGGCCAATAGTGCCAATAGCGACTGATTCATGTGCAGCACTCTCCCTATGTTGCGTGGCGCCCCATGTTGCGTGGCGAACGTCGTTTTATAAGACTTTGTTGTTGGTGGGTGCGTGGTTATGTCGCACCTGACGCTAGCTCAAGGTAAGAGAGTCCATTTGTTTCTGCTACTTGAGGTCATCTGGTATTACCAGTGATGATCACGAGGTTTATTTGCGCCAACTCATTGATAGTCAACGCCTCTGTGAGGTGCCGCAGCCCACTCATCACGCGCAGCAGGTCAGTTTATTAGACTAAAAGGCGGCAGTTTACCGGGTGAGAGGCGTCTGCTTTCTGAGCGTGACAGGAAGGGTGTCCGGCCAATGACATCTGCATGCCACGCGCTTCACTTCCCCCAAGCGCCCCAATAGAAGGAGGAATGGCGAACAAGAAGATGGTCGGGTGGGGGTGTCTTGCGCGCCATAAGGGCGGCTCACGCCTTGTTGTCTTGCGTGAATCCCCTCTTTCTGGTGGTCGTCATTGTCTCGAGATGATGGGCGAAATCAAGGCCTGCTCAGGCAAGGATATATCCACTGATTATTCAAGAAGTCGCGCACGATTCAGTGACAAGTCACTAGTAGCCGTCATGTCTGTCATGCATTGGCGACAGGTATTCAAGTTTAACTTTCGTTGGCTGATTGAGAATAACAATTGGATACCATTTAAATAAAAGAAAGTACAAATAAGCCGGCTGTGTATATTTACAGGCTCCGGGCGTGTCTTGTTACGCTGTCTTTCCTCAATCAATCACGTCTATGGAGAGCGCATGGCACAATGGGGCACGTTATTGGTCATTCTGGCAGCCCTCCAGTGGGGGATTACCGGTGGGCTGGGAAGTCAGTTGATGTCGTGGGGCTGGCAGGCCGAAGTCATTTCGTTCTGGCGCGCCATGGTGGGGTTCATCTGCATGCTGGGCTGGATGTTTCTGCTGGGCTATCACAAGCGCCCGGCCGACTCCACGCGTGGTCTGTTGGGGTGGTCATTGCTGGCGGGGCTGGGTGTCGCCGGCAATTTCATGTTCTATTTCAAGAGCGTCAATGAAAGCAGCGTCGCGGTGGCTGCCACGCTGATGTACAGCGCGCCCATCTTTGTCTATATCGCCTCTTTCCTGGCGCGGGTCGAGAAACCGACGCCGACCAAGTTGGGATCGATCGTGGTGGTGATGATCGGCATCGTATTGCTGACAGGCGTGCTGCAATCCGGCTCTGCCTCTGTCACCCCACTCGGCATCGCCTTTGGCTTGTTGGCAGGCGTGTCTTATGCCGTGTTCATCTTTGCCTTCAAGTCCGCTTCGCGGCATGGCAGTGTGCCGGGCATCCTGGCCATCGCGCTGGGCTTGAGCACCTTGATCATGGTGCCGTTCACGGACATGGGGCAGGCAATTGCGGTGCCCTTCGCCGATGAGTGGTGGGTCTTCATCCTGTTCGGGCTGGTGGGCGGTGGCCTGTCCTTCTATTGCTATATTGCCGGGCTGCGCCATAGCTTGCCCTCGGTCGCCTCCATCGTCGCCATGATCGAGCCGATCACTGCCACCCTGTACGGCCTGTTGATTCTGGGACAGGGGCTGGATGCCATGCAGATAGGTGGCATGGTGCTGATTCTGCTCGCGATCACGGTGCTGAGCCTGGCGCAGAATCGCCCCGATGTGTTGCTGCGCATGCCGCTAGGCTTGCGCAAGGACACCTCAAGAGACGCGCAGGCGAAGCAGACGGAACAGACAAGTCAATGACGCCTTGTGAGTCCTGAACTGATGTCTTCATTCTGCTCGCGATCGTGATGAATGCCGCGCGATACACGATGCGCAAGTCTCGATGGCAATAGCGAAGGGATGAAGGGGCCTGCAACACGACAACGCCTCGTCAGCATGGCTGGCGAGGCGTTGTCGTGTTGTGACGTGTATGAAGTCGAGTGATGCCAGTGCGTGCTGGATCTGCCTCGCTGTCAGCTATCGCTGAGCACGGCGGCAAGTTCAGGGCTCGGGCGGCTGGCGTTGACGAAGAAGTCATTCATCGTCAGCAGCAGGTATTTCTTCATCATGTTCTGGGCCGGCAGGAAGATGCGATCACCGAAGTCGAAGTTGCCTGCCTGGTGCGGCACGGAGTCCTGAACGGCGTAATCCTTGCTGAACAGCAACTGCTCGTTCTTGTCGTAGAGACGATACTGGACATCGAAATCGGCAATGATATCGAAATCTTCATTGGCGACACCGAAGGTCAGCAGATTCTTGGTCAGGTTCTGGGCGATCAGGTAATCAAGATATACAGGGCCACGATTCTCATGGGCCTGGATTTCCACTTGCAGGCGGTAGTCGCTGGCGCGTGCATCATGGGTGATGCGCGAAGACGCGGGCAGTTGCTCACGCAGCAATTGATTGAAGTGGGTCATTGCCGGTGAACAGGCGCGCGACAGCTTGATGTTGCCCAGTGGTTGCATGGCCTGTTGGGCTGCGCCGGAAAACAGGTTGGCCTGTGGCTGACTGTAATAGACGTCGGAATAGAACACCTTGTGCTGGTAGGCCTGCGCCTCCACCGGCGTCACCTTCGGGACATCGATCTGCGCGCGCGACACACAGCCGGCCATCACCATGAGGGCAATGCCCGCGCTAGCGAGTTTCATCAATGGCATGGGCATTCGAGTGACGGGCATAAGACGAATTCTCGGGCGTGGCGAAGTTGTCGCTCACCGTAACATGCGCATGTCACAAGGCTAAACACAGGCCAGACAACGCCTTTCAACCATTGTTAACTTTTGTTGAATATTGTTGCATTTGTATATGTGAAGACTCGCAAGAGGCGCCAGCTCAATCGAACCAGCGCTTGAGTGTCGTCTCCGCGCGCGCGGAATGTTCCGGCTTGATATGCGCGGCGACGATGGCGACGGCACCCGCCATCAGCGTCAGGTCATCGGTGTAGCCAAGCAGTGGCGTGAAATCGGGCAGACCGTCGATGGGTGAGATGAAATAGCCCAGCGCCCCATAGATGGTGGTGCGCGCCCAGAGAGGCGTATCGGGGTCCTGGGCGGCGAAATACATGCGAAATGCGGGGTTGAGCACACGCTTGCCGGCCTTTCTGGCGGCGCCGCTCATCTTGCGCCAGAAGCCGGCCTCCGAGTAGTCCTCGGTATGGGCGTCGAGGGCCTCCTGGTGTGGACGGCTGCCATCGCCCGTCTGCGCTAGTGGATCCGGTGCTGGCAGCCTGAGTGTCTCAGGCGGCTCGGCGGCGATGATGGTCTCATTCGTCATGGCGCTGTCTCCGTCATCTGAAGGTGTCGGCAATGGCTGCCAGCCTCATACCCTGCGCTGCAGGCCTTACTCTAGCATGTGACTTTGTGCGGGTTGCGTCGTTCAATGAATCGCGCCGTGAATCCTTCCGTGAGTCACTTCGGCAATCGCTCCCTGTGTCGTTCTGTGGAGCGCTTTGTGAGCCGCTGCGTGCTGGCAATGACAGACAGAAAGACGCCGCTTCCTCACCCGTATCAATTGGGCAGGGAGGCGGCGTCATTTTTGGCGATCAGGCACAGATCAGCATCAACGGCTCAGGCGGGCAGGTCGAACAGCAGGGCATGCAGCCGGTGGGCCTCGCTCAGCGCGAGCCGTGATGCTTGATCCAGCGTCACGGCGTCGCCTGCGCCCAGCGAGACACCTTGCGCATCACTCGTGCTCAAGCGCGTGGTCCCGTCGATCACGTGCAGATAGTAGCGGCGCTCGCTGTCCAGCGGCAGTTCCAGTGCTGTGCGCTGCTCGTCATCCCCTTGCAGGCCGATGCGATACATCCGGGCATCCTGATTGATGGTCAGCACCCCAGGCGCGGCTTGCGCCGGTGGTGCGATCAACAGGGTCAGGCCGTCGCGGGCGGCGAAGGGCTGCTGCTGATAGCGCGGCGGCAGCCCCTTGGCCTGTGGCGTGATCCAGATCTGCAGAAAGCGCAGTGGCTCGCGCGACGAGGCGTTGTACTCACTGTGCTCGATGCCCGTCCCGGCACTCATCAGCTGGACTTCGCCGACCCCCAGGGTGTGCCGTGAGCCCATGCTGTCGCGGTGCTCGATGCTGCCTGACAGCACATAGCTGATGATTTCCATGTCACTGTGCGAGTGCGGATCGAAACCTGCGCCCGGCGCCACGCGGTCATCGTTGATCACGCGCAGCACGGAGACGCCCATGTGAGCCGGGTCGTAGTAGCTGGCGAAGGAGAAACTGTGGCGGCTCTCCAGCCAGGCGAACCTGGCATGGCCGCGCGCATTGCCGGGACGTAACGTGAGCATGGCAACCTCCTGAGACTGTGCGGGCGCGCATTGAGTGATGAATAGCCAGCCTTCAGCAGGCTTATGAATCGTGCCTGGCCGGGCTCAGCAGACGGTCGAGTGACAGCTTGCCGCCGCCGGTGATCACCAGGCTCGCCGCGATGGTCAGTAGTGCCAGCGCATATTCGTAACCGTTGTTGCTCGCGAACAGACCATTGCCGATATGCACGGTCAGGATGGCGACCAGCATGGTGAAGGCCAGCACGGCAGCCGCCGGACGTGTCAGCAGGCCGATCAGGATCGCCAGTCCGCCGAAGAACTCGCCGCTGCCGGACAGCAGCGCCATCAGGTAGCCGGGTTCGATGCCGATGGAGGCCATCCACTGACCGGTGCCTTCCAGGCCGTAGCCGCCGAAGGCGCCGAACAGTTTCTGTGAGCCGTGGGCCATGAAGATGATGCCGGTCGGGACCCGCAGCACCAGGCTTGCGAGGCTGGAATCGGTGGTCATCAGGCGAGAGAGGGCAGACTTGAACATGTGTGGCTCCATTGATCAGAGGATATGAGGTTTTTCAGATCAGTGTCTTTGATCGATGGAGCTACTATAGAATGGGGCTTATCAAAAAAATAACGGAGGATTCTGGTCTCAATGATCAGAATTTTTGAATCATGGTCTCACCCATCACACTCGACGCCCTGCGCGTGCTGGATGCCATCGAGCGGCGTGGCAGTTTCGCCGCGGCCGCCGAGACGCTGCATCGCGTGCCCTCGGCGATTTCCTATTCGGTCCAGAAGCTGGAGGAAGAGCTGGGCGTGCCGCTGTTCGATCGCTCGCGGCGCAAGGCCGAGCTGACCGATGCGGGCCACTTGGTGCTGGCGCATGGACGGCGCATTCTGCTGGCCACCGAGGAGATGACGGCGCTGGCGCGTCAGGCGGGAGCGGGCTGGGAGGTCGAGCTGCGCATCTGCGTCGATACCATTCTTGATCCGGAGGCGCTCTATCCGCTGTTGGAGGAATTCCAGGCCATCCAGCCGCGCACGCGGGTGGTGTTGAGCGAGGAGGTGATGGCGGGTGCTTGGGATGCGCTGCATGACAATCGCTGTGATCTGGTGATCGGCGCGCCCGGCGAGCCACCGGTGTCGGGTCTTGCGTGCCGGCGGTTCGGCGCAATAGAACCGGTCTTCGCTGTGGCGGCAGATCATCCGCTGACCCGGCTGGCGCAGCCGATTGCCATCGAGGCGCTGCAGGAGTATCCCACCGTGATCGTGGCGGACAGTTCGCGCAGTCTGCCCGGCCATTCTTCCGGCTTGCTGGATGGCCGCAGCCAGATCATCGTCAAGACCACGGCGCAGAAGATCGAGGTCCAGCGCAAGGGGCTGGGAGTCGGCTATCTGCCGCGCCATCGGATCCATCGCCAGCTGGAGGAGGGCAGTCTGGCACTGCTGCAGCTGGAGACGGCGCGCGCGCCGATCGATCTCTCGCTCGCGTGGCGCAGTGGTCGTCAGGGCAAGGCGCTCAAATGGTTCCTCGAGCGCCTTGCCGCCCCCGGCATGGGCGAGGCCTTCGGGCTGTTGCCGCGCGCGCCGGCGACTGACTTGCGTGGAGACTGAATCGCGCAAGCGCCCTCAGCCCCAGTCGAGCACCACCTTGCCCGACTGACCGGAGCCCATGATCTCGAAGCCCTGCTGAAAGTCTGCGACGCCCAGGCGATGGGTGATGATGGGCGAGAGATCCAGCCCTGACTGGATCAGGCTGGCCATCTTGTACCAGGTCTCGAACATCTCGCGGCCATAGATGCCCTTGATGGTGAGGCCCTTGAAGATGACCTTGGTCCAGTCGATGGCCATCTCGCCGGGCGGAATACCCAGCATGGCGATCTTGCCGCCATGATTGATGACATCGAGCATCTGCTCGACGGCGGAGGGCACGCCGGACATTTCCAGCACCACATCGAAGCCCTCATGCATGTCGAGCTCCGCCATCACCTCCTGCAGGGATTCGCGGCTGACATTGACGGTGCGGGTCGCGCCCATCTGCTCGGCCAGTGCCAGTCGATAGTCATTCACGTCGGTGATCACCACGTGGCGAGCCCCGATATGGCGGATGACCGCTGCCGCCATGATGCCGATGGGCCCGGCGCCGGTGATCAACACGTCCTCGCCGACCACATCGAACGCCAGCGCCGTATGCACGGCATTGCCGAAGGGGTCGAAGATGGCCGCCAGGTCATCGCTGATCTCATCCGGCAACTTGAAGAGGTTGTAGGCGGGCAGGGCGAGATATTCGGCGAAGGCGCCGGGGCGGTTGACGCCCACGCCCTCGGTATTGCGACACAGATGGCGACGCCCCGCGCGGCAGTTGCGGCAATGGCCGCAGGTGATGTGCCCTTCGCCCGAGACACGGTCGCCGATCTCGTAGCCGCGCACCTCGCTGCCCAGCGCGACGATCTCCCCCGCATACTCATGACCGGTGACCATCGGCACGGGCACGGTCCCCTGCGACCACTCATCCCACTGATAGATGTGCATGTCCGTGCCGCAGATCGCGGTCTTGCGGATCTTGATCAGCACATCGTTATGGCCGATTTCCGGTACGGCCGTCTCGGTCATCCAGATGCCGGGTTCGGCCTTGAGCTTGGCCAGCGCCTTCATGCATCACCTCCCGTCGTGGAGTTGATCACGCCCATCTCGCCCCCGATACGCGTAAAGGCGGCAATGGCCGTCTCGATCTGCTCCGGAGTATGCGCCGCCGAGATCTGGGTGCGAATGCGCGCCTGTCCCTTGGGCACCACCGGATAGGAAAAACCGATCACGTAGATGCCGGCCTCCAGCAGGCGATTGGCGAAGTCGCCCGCCAGGCGTGCATCGCCGATCATCACCGGAATGATGGCGTGACCGGCACCCGCTAGGGTGAAGCCGGCCTCCTGCATGCCACGACGAAAGCGTTCGACGTTCTCCCACAGTTGATGGCGCGCCTCGGCGCTGTCCTCGACCTTGTCCAGCGCCTTGAGGGTCGCCGCCACGATGGGCGGTGCCAGCGAGTTGGAGAACAGATAGGGCCGCGAGCGCTGGCGCAGCCACTCGATGATGGGCCCGCGCGCTGCCGTCACGCCGCCCGAGGCACCGCCCAGTGCCTTGCCGAAGGTCGTGGTGATGATGTCGATCTGATCCATCACGTCATGGTATTCGTGGCTGCCACGCCCGTTGGCCCCCACGAAGCCGGTGGCGTGGGAGTCATCCACCATCACCAGCGCGTCGTAGCGCCTGGCGAGCTCGCAGATGCCCTTGAGATTGGCGATCACGCCATCCATCGAGAAGACACCGTCGGTGGCAATCAGCTTGAAGCGTGCACCGGCGGCGTCCGCTTGCTGGAGGCGGGCCTCGAGTTCGCGCATGTCATTGTTGGCATAGCGATAGCGGCTTGCCTTGCACAGGCGCACGCCATCGATGATGGAGGCGTGATTGAGCGCATCGGAAATGATGGCGTCTTCAGGGCCGAAGAGTGTCTCGAACAGGCCGCCATTGGCGTCGAAACACGAGGAATAGAGGATGGCATCGTCCATGCCGAGAAAGGCCGCAAGGCGTTTTTCCAGCACGCGATGCTGATGATGAGTGCCGCAGATGAAGCGCACCGAGGCCATGCCGAAGCCGTCACGCTCCAGCGCCTGTTGCGCGGCCGCGATCAGCTCGGGGCTATCGGCCAGGCCCAGATAGTTGTTGGCGCAGAAGTTGATCACCTCCGACCCTTGCCTCTCGTGTTCACCCCCGCCCGCGACCCGCAGGCTGGCACGCTGGGGCGAGGTGATCTCGCGCTCCTGCTTGTAGAGACCTTCTTCATGCAGCTCATTGATCTGACGGCTGAGGTGGTCGTGGAAACTGGCTGGCATGCGTCGCTCCTGTCTGTCGTGGTCCTGTTCGCTTCCGATGGACGCTGAACGCCTGCGGGAAACGTGATGGCACAGGCTTTCAGCGTAGTCGGGGTCTGTCAGCGGTGTGGTGCGGATCGTGCGCTCAGCTGACCGGACGCTCCTTGAGTTCGTTGCCATCCTCGTCTTCAAAGGTCAGTCCCCAGCTGGTGACGGCGGCCAGCAGCATGATGGCCACGAGGAACCAGCCCTGGAAGACAAACGGGAAGACGGCGGTCGGTGAGACGGAGGGCAGCCAATCATAGGTGCCCTGCATGGACTGGATCGTCGACCAGCCCAGCAGTACCGGTGCACCCCAAGGGAAGATGTAGCCCAGCGCAGAGGTCACGGCGTCCAGCATGTTGGCGCGGCGATAGCGATGGATGCGGTAGCGGGTGCCCAGCGCACGCACGAAGGGCGCGGCCGCGATCTCAGCGGCGGTATTGATGGTGATGGCGCTGTTGAGCAGCGCCACGATGCCCCAGATGGCCACTTCGGCGCGGCGCATCGATTGCTTGATCCAGCGCATCAGCAGGCGCGTGACATGCTCCATGGTGCCGCCGAGGGTCATCAGGTGGGCGGCACCGACGATCAGCAGGATCAGGATGCCCATGTTGACGTAACCTTCGACGCCGCGAACCAATGCACCAGTCATGACGCCATCGGCCTCGGCATCGAAGGCGATGATCTGTGGCAGGCTGCCGGTGCCGGCGATCAGCATGACAGGAATGGCGAGCAGGATGCCCCAGGTCAGAGAGGTCAGCAGGTGTTGCCCACGCAGTGCCAATATCAGCACCAGTGCAAAGGGCGCCAGCATGATCAGGCCCGCTGGATCGGCGGCCTCCTGCATCGATTGAACCGCCGCGGGGTCGGTGATGCCGCCTTGCTCGCTGCCGCCGAAGATCACGAACAACGCCAGTGCCGGCAAGGCTGCCGCAATCGAGTACTTGAAGCGGCTTTTCACCACGCCGGGGACATCCGCGCCCTGGGTCGTGGCGGAGACGATGGTGGTGTCCGACACCGGGGCCAGGTTATCGCCGAAGATGGCACCGGACAGAATTGCGGCAAACAGCAGGGTGGGGTCACCGCCCACCGCGATGCCGGCCGGATACATCAGCGTGCAGAAGGCGACCGTGGTGCCGTAACCAGTACCGACAGCGGTCGAGAACACGGCTGCGAGCAGGAAGGTGAGCCCGACGAACCAGCCGCCGGTCATGTCCGAGATGCCGCCCAGCCAGACAAGCCCTTCGACCAGTCCCCCGACCTGCAGAACCTGAGCGAACATCCCGGCATAGAACCAGGCGACGATGGCGACCACCCCGATGGGCTGCGTCAGCCCATCGAACAGCCCGTTGGCATAGTCCTCCCAGCGACTGGTGCAGAAGAACAGGCCGAGGGTCAGCCCGAACAGTGCCCCCATGACCAGGCCGATTTCAGAGGACAGCCCCATCACGCTGGTCGTGATTGCCCAGACGACAAAGAAGATCAACGGGATGGCGGCGCCCCAGGCACCGAAGCGGAATGTCAGCGAAGGGGAGTCAGGCGCTGCGTGTGAGGCGTCATTGGGCGGGTGAGCAGCGTTCTGCTGCCCATGATCCTGCTGGGAAGTCGGGGACATGTCATTACCTGTCTACGTCATTGTGATTGTTGGGTGACGACTTGAGGCAGGCGCTGGGCAAGACGATCTTCCGCATGGCAAGGCACTTGCTTCACCTTGCATCGGATGGCACTCGGCACATGCCTGAGCGCAATGTCGATGTCCGCATGGCCTTGTCAGCAATACAAACGCCAGCAAGGCTTGTGGATGTTTGATGTCTTGCCAGCATGAAGCGCTGAAAATCCAGCGTTCTGCCAGTCATTTCAGCCTATCAGTGTGTGCTGATGGACTGTCAATGCGGCGAAGGCGCAAGACGTGTCGTTCGTGGCGGGTAGCGAAAAAAGGTGTTCATCAGACGTGACACGGCCCTGCACCTCATTCGAGGGCAGGGCCGTTGTTTTGGACAGATTGCGTTGGATAGATCGCGTTGGACAGATTGCGTTGTCATGCATCGCGTCGGTACACGCTGCAACGCCTCTCACGCCATGGCGGTTCAGCGCTGGGTGAGTGGCGCCGGTGCCGGGACGGCGCGGGTGGCTCGATCACGGCGTACGCGGATCACGAAGGCGATCACCAGCGCGAAGATGCCGAAGGCGACCGGGATGGCGGCGACCGAGATCAGGCTCAGCAGGGTCTTGTAGACATCGCCGCCCAGCCAGCTGACCACGACGGCCAGGGCCGCCATGGAGACGATCCAGAAGGCGCGTGAGCGTTTGACGGTCAGCATCTCGCACACCAGGCCCGCGGAGTCGGCGCTGGTGATGAAGAACAGCAGGATGTTGAGCGTCAGGATCAGGGACAGCAGGCCGCTGCTGTCGATGGTGTCGATCAGCTTGAACACGTCATCGACGCCCAGACTCAGGCTGCCGAGCCCGAAGACCACGAACCACAGGCACGAGAACAGGGTCGGCACCAGCATCACGCCCAGCACCATGCCACGCAGGGTGCGGCCCTTGGAAATGCGGGCGATGAAGACGCCGGTGAAGATGAACCAGCCATACCATGCCGCCTCGAAGGCATATAGCCAGTCTGCCAGCCATGTCTTGCGCTCCGGATCGCCCAGGCCGATATCGGTGGCCATCGCGGGGTACTTGAGCAGGTATTCCGGCACCAGGCGCACGAAGGTGGAGAGGATATCGCCGGGCACGGTCAGCACCAGCACGCCGAGCATCAGGATGATCGCGAACAGGGTGTTGTAGTTGCTCAGCCACTTGATGCCGCGCTTGAGGCCCGAGGCGGAGGAGATGATGGCGCACACGGCCAGCACGCAGATGATCAGGGTCGGGCTGAACTCGATGCCGACCAGCTTGACCAGCCCCTGCTGGATCGGGGTGGTGGCGTAGGTGAAGGACAGCGACAGGCCGATGACGGTGGAAACGACGAGGCTGATCAGGTTCAGCTTGCTCCACAGGCCGTTGCCCAGCAGTTCTTCGGCGGGCTTGGCCATCTTCATGTTGTACATGGCGTGGGCGAAGAGCGCGCCGATGGCCAGATAACCGGCCCAGGCGAGCAGACCCCAGTGATTGAAGGCGTTGAGCAGCGCCATATCGGTGCTGAGGCCGGCATCGGTGTGATATTTGGGTTCCAGCACGCCCCAGGTGAGCAGGCCGATGCCCATGCCGGTGGCGAACAGCATGCCCATCCAGCTCAGGGTATGGAATTCAGGGTCGCCTTCGCCGAAGCGTAGCTTGCCCAGCGGGGTAAAGCAGACCGCAACCAGAATCAGCGAGACGGCAAAGGCCGGCCAGGTGAACAGGAAGCCGAAGTTGCCGATCACCGAGCCCTTGATCAGGTCGAGACTGGCCAGAAATCCTTCGGGAAACAGGGCGGCGGCAGCGATCAGCAGCGCGATCACGCAGACGGTCGCGATCGAGGTCAGGTACTGCTCCTTGCCGGAGACCGAGGACCCCAGTCCGCAGATGTCGTCAGCGGATTGCGCGTTCTGTTGTTCTGAGACGAGCTGTCCATGAACGGACTGTTCAGACACGGGCTGCCCAGAAACAGGCTGTGCAGAGGGCGAGTGATGGGTCATTGTGCGAGTCCTGATGTTGTTATTGTCATGGCTGGCAACGTGATGCGGGGATGAGGTGACGCGTTGAAGAGGCCGATGCTGAGCTCCTGTGAATGGCAAGGACCCCAAAAGACTATCCGGACTGGGTAAGCAGTTTTGGATATGCGCGACAACTAATTGGCTTGTTGCGACATCCCGGGCTGCCAGTGCGAGAAATATTGGTTGATAACGTCGTGATGCCTCCTCCCAACGAGACTCGCCGAGCCGCCCCGGTATCGGGATGGCTCGGCGAGTGTGGTGATACCTGCCGAATGATGTCTGTCGGGAGATGTCTAGATCAGACGCGACCGCTGTCTTGACTGGGCTTGCGTAGTTTCCTGAGCGCGATACCCGACTCCTGACACAGTGCCACCAGTAGGCCCAGCGTCATCGCCACGATCACGAAGCTCATCGGCAGGGCGGCGGCCATCAGGATGGTCTGCAGCGCCTTGAGCCCGCCCGCCATCAGCAGTGTACCGGCCACCAGCCCGATGCAGATGCCCCAGAAGATACGATGGCGTGCCAGCGGTTCTTCATCGCCCAGCGACAGGATGGTCGTGACCACCAGGGTGCTGGAATCCGAGCTGGTGACGAACCAGCTGATCAACAGGAAGATCAGCAGAGACGACAGGATGACGCTCAGCACGCTGTTGCCCGCCAGGGCATCGGCGGTAGCAAACAGCGCTTCGGGTAGGTTCCAGTTGCGCACCAGCGACATCAGCTCGCCGCTGCCGGCACCCATGCTGGCTGTCAGCTCCTGATACAGGCCGGTACCGCCGAACAGTGCCTGCCAGATGAAGATGATCAGCGGCGGGGCGATCAATACACCAAGGATGAACTCACGCAGGGTGCGGCCCTTGGAGATGCGGGCGATGAACAGACCAATGAACGGGGCCCACGCCAGCCACCAGGCCCAGTAGAAGATGGTCCAGCCGACCTGCCAACTGTTTTCCCCCGCAGTCTCGGCGACCCACAGCCCCATCGGCACCACATCGCGCAGATAGGCCAGCAGCGTTTCGCCGAACAGCGAGATCAGCCATAGCGTCGGGCCGCCGATCAGGAAGCTGCCGACCACGAGGACCGACACGCCGATGTTCAGCTCGGAGATGAAGCGAATCCCGCGCTTGATGCCGGAGACCGCGGAGGCGATGGAGATCGCACTGATCGCGACGATCAGCGCCAGCTGGGTGCCGATGCCGGCATCCAGACCGGTGAGGCGATTGAGGCCCACCGCGATCTGGCTGACGCCCAGGCCCAGCGAGGTGGCGATACCGAACACGCAGCCCAGCACGCCCATGATGTCGACGGCATGGCCGATCGGGCCGTAGATGCGATCACCGATCAGCGGATAGAGCGCGGAACGCAGCGCCAGCGGCAGTTTCTTGCGATAGGCGAAGTAGGCCAGCGTCATGCCGACCATGCCGTAGATCGCCCAACCATGCAGCCCCCAGTGGAAGAAGGCCACCTTGAGCGCCTCGACGGCGCGGGCGTGATCCATGGCGGTCGCGCCGGCCAGATCCGCATGCGGGTTGTTGGGGTAGCCGAAGCCACCGGAATTGTCGAAATAGAACATCGGCTCCGCGACACCGAAGAACAGCACGCCGATGCCGACACCTGCCGAGAGCAACATCGAGATCCAGGTGAAGCGCGAGAATTCCGGCGCGCTGTCCTTGGGGCCGAGGCGCAGGCTGCCCCACGGCGAGCACACTAGCACCAGCGACAGGGCGATCATCACGACCACCAGCACCAGGTAATAGGTGCCGAAGGTATGTTCGATCCAGCTGCGCGCGGCACCGAAAATGGCGGCCGCCCCATCGGGAGAGAGACCGGCTCCGACGACGAACGCTAGCAACAGGCCGGCCGAAGTCAGGGTCATGCCCTTGTGCATGCCCTTGAGCGGGCCGCTGGTTTCCACCTGGATATGTGCCGTGAGGGCATTGTTCTGCGAAGGGTGTGGTGCGGGATCACCGAGCGGATCATGGTCTGTCGCTGCCATGAGAAGACTCCTGAATTGTTGTAGTTGTTGTGTGAGCTGTCGTTCTAATGCTGTTCGAGCTGTCGTTCTAATTGCTGTTTGAGCGTCGCTCCTGCTGCAGCCTGAGTGCCTTGAGGCCTTGAGAGCGGAATCGATACGGGCAAGGCCGGTGGCTAAAGTGGGGGATGATGTTCTCGTTCAGGCCAATGCCGGGGATGGCCAATCTCGAGAGCGCCAAGAGTGTCATGCGTACCTGGCTGGGCACTTTTGCTGTCAGTGTCCTGTCAGTAACGCAACCGACTGTCAGGCCGAGGGTTGCGCCTTTCCAGACTAGTCAGATGCGGTTTGTGAACATTGGATGCAAGCGACGCCTATTTGCCACAACGCGACGTCGAGAACACGCCAAAGACGCCAGAAACGACAATGCCCGCTCAGATCGGGATCTGAGCGGGCATTGGTGACTCGATAATGACAAATGGCTACCAAAGAGTGTGACTCTGCTGCCAGTCTTTAGCCCGCGTTGGTCTGGTTGACCGCTCGCGGAGTAGCCTGAGCGGATGGCTTCGGCTGACGACGCGACCTCAGCGCGCTGCGTGATTCATCGATAAGTGCGACCAGCAGGCCGAGGGTCATTATCAAAATCACGAAGCTGACTGGCAGAGCGGCTGCCATCAATACCGTCTGCAGCGCCTTGAGTCCGCCGGCCATCAGCAGCACCGCTGCGACGGAGCCGATGCAGACACCCCAGAAGATGCGATGACGCGGCAGTGGGTCTTCATCGCCCATCGACAGGATGGTGGTGATGACCAGGGTGCTGGAATCGGAGCTGGTCACGAACCAGCTGATCAGCAGGAAGATCAGCAGCGACGTCAGCACGGTGCTGAGAATGTCATTGCTCACCAGCGCATCGGCGGTGGCGAACAGTGCCTCTGGCAGATTCCAGTCGCGAATCATGCCCATCAGCTGGCCGGTGCCCGGGCCCATGGCCGCGTTCAGCTCCTGATGCAGTGCGGTGCCGCCAAACAGGGTCTGCCAGATGAAGATGATCAGCGGCGGGGCAATCAGCACGCCGAGGATGAATTCACGCAGGGTGCGGCCCTTGGAGATCCGCGCGATGAACAGACCGATGAACGGTGCCCATGCCAGCCACCAGGCCCAGTAGAAGATGGTCCAGGCATCCTGCCAGTCGCGCTCGACCGGCGTGCTCGCGACCCACAGTCCCATGGGAATCACATCACGCACATAGGAGACCACCGTCTCGCCGAACATGCTGATCAGCCACAGGGTAGGGCCGCCGATCAGGAAGCTGCCGACCACGATGACGGACACGCCGACATTCAGCTCGGAAATGATGCGGATACCGCGCTTGACGCCGGAGACCGCCGAGGCGATGGAGATGACGCTGATGATCGCGATCAGCACGACCTGGGTGCCGATACCCGAGTCGATACCGGTCAGGCGGTTGAGGCCGACGGCGATCTGACTGACGCCCAGCCCCAGCGAGGTGGCGATACCGAACACGCAGCCCAGTACCCCCATGATGTCGACGGCATGGCCGATGGGGCCGTAGATGCGGTCACCGATCAGCGGATAGAGTGCGGAGCGCAGTGCCAGCGGCAGATTGCGGCGATAGGCGAAGTAGGCCAGCGTCATGCCGACGATGACATAGACCGCCCAGCCATGCAGGCCCCAGTGGAAGAAGGCCAGCTTGAGCGCGTCGACGGCGCGGGCGTGATCCATCGCCATATGGCCGGCGAGGTCTGCGTGCGGGTTGTTGGGATACCCGAAGCCGCCAGAGTTGTCGAAGTAGAACATCGGTTCGGCGACGCCGAAGAACAGGATGCCGATACCCACGCCTGCCGAGAGCAGCATCGAGACCCAGGTAAAGCGCGAGAATTCAGGACGGCTATCCGGCGCGCCTAAGCGCAGCTTGCCCCAGGGGGAGAAGACGAGGGCAATGCACAGGCCGATCAGACCGACGATGGTCACCAGGTAATAGGTGCCGAAGGTGGATTCGATCCAGGCGCGCGCGGCGCCGAACAGACTGGAGGACAGCTCGGGTGCCAGGCCGGTGGCGAGGACGAAAAGCAGCAGCAGGCCGGCGGAGGTCAGGGTCATGCCCTTGTGCATGCCCTTGAGCGGCCCGGAGGTCTCGACACGCAGGCTCAGGTCCGGCGAATGGTAGCGCTGAGAACCGACGACTGCTGTGGCGCTGCCGTTAGAGGGGGTGTTTTGGGCGGTGGCGTTTTTAGTACTGGCGTTGTCAGGTGAGGCGGGATCAGGCTGAGGTGGGGTCACGCAATATCTCCTGTTCGAGCTGGTCGTAGGGCCAGCGTTCCCTGTCGCGGTCACGGCGGAATGACCGTTCATCAGTTGCGAAAAATTGTTGTCGATAAGGCAACGAGATGAAGACGTGAATGCTTGTCGAGATGCGCAAGAAGGCGCTAACTCCCTAAAAGCATTACAATATATTATGTATGGAATTGATTTTGATGGCTACAGCTTCTGGAAAATTGGCTGTGTCTCAAGAGCACGTTCGCCAGCGGGCCTGTTCGGTCACGCAAGCTCATTGGCCAGGACTACCGTATAGGAGTGTCGCGTCAGTCTGAGAAGCAGAAATCATGCAGTGATATTCTTGACGTGATGCGACGTATTCTTGCCTAAATACGACAATGTTAGCCGCACGTGGGCCTCTTCCGGAATAACATTCTGGCGGTGCAGGGTCGTGAGTGGAGCCTGTACCTCAGGCGCTTGCCCTCACGACGTCATTGACGCTGCTTGCGCTCAGGCGACGGGCAGGGCGGATTCACCTTCTCACTCTCTGGAGCCACTGCACGATGCGACTCGATTACACCGGCCCGCTACCGGAAACCATCGGTTTTCTCTTGCTGCCACGCTTCTCGATGATGGCGTTCTTCGCGGCCGTGGAGCCTCTGCGCATCGCCAATCGCATCAGTGGCAAGCCGCTGTTTCGCTGGTTGCTTATCAGTGAGGATGGTCAGCCGGTCACGTCTTCCAGTGGCATGACGCTGGTCGCCGACCACAGCATTCTTGATATTCGCTCCCTGCCTTCCCTGGCGGTATGCAGCGGTTTTGAGCCCGAGGCACACCTCAATCGCGCCTTGACGGGCTGGCTGCATCGTCTCGATGGCGGAGGCTGTGTGCTGGGCGGCCTGGATACCGGCTGTTTCCTGTTGGCGGCGGCAGGACTGTTGGACGGCGAGCGGGTCACCCTGCATTGGGAGAGTCTGCCGGCGTTTCGTGAGCGCTTCCCGACCATCAGTACCTCGGACGAATTGTTCGAGCTGGGCGCGCGCCGCTTTTCCTGTGCCGGTGGGGCAGCCGCGATGGACATGGCGCTGGATGTGATTGCCCGCCGGCACGGTACGGCGTTGGCGGTGGATGTTTCGGAGCAGCTGGTACACGACCGCATGCGCACGCGGACTGACCAGCAGCGCATGACGTTGGCGCGCCGCCTTGGCACCCACAAGCGCCAGCTAGTGGATGCGGTCGCCCTGATGGAACAGAACCTGGACACCCCCTTATCGCTGGAGGAGTTGGCAAAGCGCTGTCGCGTCTCGCTGCGCCAATTGCAGCGCCTGTTCGAGCAAGAGCTGTCGACCTCGCCGCGGGCCTGGTATCTGCGTCTGCGACTGGAGCGGGCGCGGCATCTGCTCAAGGAAACCGACCTCGATATTCTCTCGATCGGGCTGTCGAGTGGCTTTACCTCCAGCTCCAGCTTCTCGCGTGCCTACCGCAACCACTTCGGTCACTCACCGCGCCAGACGCGCTGAGGGCCTGGGCAAGGCATTGCCTCAACAATTGCTGCAAGTTTATGCGCCACTTTGCTTGCGATCGGCTCTCACCACTGGCTTTTGGCGGCTGTCATAACCGCGTGTCAACAGCGTGACCTGATGGGAAAGACTGCCAGAAGGCGGGTGTCCACGCCTTGAGGTGCCATGCTGTCTGGCAAGGGGCGTCTTGTGCTGGATGAAGGACGAGGTTCCAGCAGGCGCTTGGTCCGAATGAGTGACAGCTGCGTGTGGCCTGCATAGGCATGAGAGCGACTTTTGCAATGACAAGGGGATGGGGAATGAAGCATCTGACAAGCAAGTTGCTATTGGGGAGCGCCATCGCCTTGATGGCCTCCACGACCGCCATGGCCCACGGCATTGATATGAGCGAGCGGCTGACAAGTATCAAGTCGATGTTCGATGCCGACAGCATCGTGGCGGGACCGAAGGTCGTGGACTGCACGCTTTCCGGCGGCACCGAGACCCAGTGCTTCAGCATCACGCTCAAGAACTCGCTGGCTGCCGATGAGATGGGCCCCTGGTGCCCCGGCAATATCTCGGACAGTGCTGATGAGGGCGGTATCTGGGTACGTGATGGCACGCAATACGACGTGGATGGGGCCTTCATCGAGAACCTGGCCACCTTCTATGATGATCCCGAGTGGCAGTTGTTTGACGAGGAGACTGGCAAGGTTCGTATTACGGACACCAAGACCGCCTGTGATCAGGCGGCGCGGCCGGATGTGGCTGAGGAGTACAACAACTACTGCGTGGAATGCCGCACTGAATATATGGATGAGGTCGTCGAGACCACCTATGTCGTGCCATTGGTGCCTGTCGCCAGCCAGGAGGAGGCGGCAAGACGCACGCCAGGCCCGCGGGGGATCGCCTTCAACGGCGTCAGATTCGATGCTGCGGCGCCGCAGGATGCGATTCTCGCTGCCCATACTCTAGCCCCGTTCGACGATTGCGGGGGGCATGTGAATCTGCATGTGGGCTATCACTACCACGGTGCCAATGGCTGTAGCCCCAAGCAGGAGAAGACTGAGGCGGATGCCCCGATGATTGGCTTTGCGATGGACGGTTACCCGATTCTGGCCAAGCTGACCGGAGATGACGCGGATAAGGCAGATCTGGATGCCTGCAGCGGTCACGTCGCCGAGGGGATCGGCTATCACTATCACGGTAACAGTGCCGAGAAGAACGAGATTCTGGGCTGCTTCAAGGGTGAGATCGGCTGCGCGCTCGACTCGCCCGATGCGGTCTGCAAGGCAAATGAACGACCTAAGGGTGGACCGCCCGAGGGCGGGCCTGAAGGGCAAAAGCCTGCCGACAAGGCGTGATGCCGGGATTGCTCCCGTGTGATTGGGGGAGCCCTTGCGAGTGCAGGGGTTGCCTCGGGTTGTCGGCATGGTGCGGCGTTCTGACATATTGCCTGCACACTCTAGCGGCACCCTGCGTTCATCAGCACGAATACATAAGGAACGAGCATGATGAAGCTTTCTGGTCTCTCTGGCGTGAGTCAGGCCATCGCCCGTAGTGGCGCAATGTTTGCCATCACCGGCGCCCTGCTGGCAGTCAGTGCCGTGAGTGCGGCGCAGCAACCGCCGCGCGGCAAGCCGCCTCAGGAAGCGTTGGAGGCATGTATCGCCAAGCAGGTGGGAGACCAGTGTCAGATTCAGGTGCAAGGTCAGCAGGATCTGATCCCCGGTCAGTGCATCGCACCGCCCGAGGACGGTCCTGGCCCGGGTGCATCAGGTGACGCGCCGGCCGATGGAGGTGCAGGTCTTGCCTGTCTGCCCGAGGGTGCCAAGCCGCCGGGCGGCCCAGCGGAACACTGAGGCTGAAGGCGCCTGCGCCGCATGCACAATGAATGCTTCGCCCGTTACTCTGATGATGTTGCAAAGATCAAAGGGCGGGAGCTGCTGTCTGTGCGCCGCCGGGGCAAGCTGTGAGTGCCAGCTTGTGCTCACGAATTGTTCGTTGTAACGGTTCTTTGCAACGCTTCACTCGTACGCTGCGCTTTTGCATGCGTTCTAGTGGATCCACCCTTTCTGTCGCGGCGACACCTTACGCTTACCGCGACATTCAAGCGTCTTGTCAGGAGTCATTGAATGACCATCACACGTCCTCGTCGTGCAGCTGCCTTGTGGCACAAGGCACGCTTGCCCGCTTCTGTGCTGTCAGCATCGGTCGCAATGCTGATGGCCGGCGCGGCTCACGCTGAAGTCGTGCCGAGCCAATTCTCCTCGGCCGCGCTGGTGAAAGCTCCTGAAACGGTGAGCTGTACGCTGGAGAATGGCACGCAAACCCAGTGCACCCGTCTGGTGGTCAAATATAAGCCGGATGGCCTGAAAACCGGGCCATTCTGCCCACCATCTCTGGATGACGAGGGCGGTATCTGGGACTGGGATGGTGAGAACTCAGGCCTCTATCGTCTGGATCGTGCCTTCTTCGAGATGCTCGATACGCTCGGCTTCCATTTCTATGATGATGACGAAAAGCTCAACATCATGACGGACCTGAGCAAGAAACCGGTCGAAGCCAACAACTGCCTCAATGTGGCCGAAGATGAGAGCGTCGAAATGACGGTGCTTTTACCGCTCACGCCCGTCGAGGCTGATGAACCAGTCGATCTCGGCACCGTCGCAAAGGTTGGCCTGGCACTGGATGGTGTACCGATCTTCGCCGATGCCCCCTCGGTACTGGATACCGGAAATCTTCCGGCACTCGACACCTGTGGCGGTCACGTCGATCCCGGTGGCTGGTATCACTGGCACGCGACGGCGACTGATATCGACACCCTATATGATGAAGAAGGTGTTGATGCTCACTGTCAGTTACCGCAAAGCCACACTGCGCAATTCGCCTATGCCTTCGATGGCTATCCGATGTTCGGTACTCAGGATTCAGGCGGAGAAAAACCGACAGATCTCGATAGCTGCAATGGTCACTTCGGCCCGACAGAGCGCCACCCCGAGGGCGAGTACCATTATCACGCCACTGACGAGTTCCCGAATCTGCCTAAGTGTCTAAAAGGCGTGGTCGCCAAGGATAACTTCGAAACCACGGCCAGCATGGGGATCGGCTCGCCGCGCATACCGGGCCAGGGCCCCGGCCCGGGTGGGCCGGGTGGGCCGGAGAAGGACACATCTGATCGCTCGGAGTCTGATCAGCCGTCAGAGGCCCCATCTCAGGCATCCAGCGAGCAGTAGAGGCGGATGTCCATCAGGCTGCTGAGTGGAAGCTTGGCGCGCCACCTTGCCGACACTCGCGCGGACTGCCTGAGCTCACGAGCTGTATGAAAGAGAGTGCTGTATGAAGAAGCCCTGCGGCCATGCGAAAGACCTGCATTGCCGCGGGGCTTCATGCTTTTCACCGAAGGATTGTTACCTCATGACGTTTACTCGCTTTTCGGTGCCGCGACTCTCGCGGGCAGCCATCTCTCGCCTGGGCCTGTTGCTGGTCATGTTCTCCGGGGCTGCGCATGCCCATGTCGATACCGATTCGGTCGGTGGCTTTGCCGCGGGCTTCCTGCATCCCCTGACCGGGCTTGATCACTTCACGGCCATGGTGGCGGTGGGCCTATGGGGCGTGATTCTGGGGCGGCCCGCCACCTGGCTGCTGCCGGTCGTCTTCCCGATGATCATGGCGCTGGGCAGTGTGGTCGGCATCGTGGGCCTGGCGCTGCCGGGCATCGAGATCGGTATCGCGCTTTCCGCGCTGGTGCTCGGCGCCTTCATCGTGTGGCGGGTCGCATTGCCGTTGTGGCTCGCCTGTCTGGTCGTCTCGGTGTTCGCGATCTGTCATGGCTACGCCCACGGGGCGGAATTGCCCCTGGCCTCCGATCCCTTCGCCTTCGCGATGGGCTTCATGTTGGCCACCGGCAGTCTGCATGCCGCCGGTATCGGCGTGGGCGTAGTGGCAGAGCGCTTTCGTCAGGGCGTGTTGCTGCGGGTACTGGGCGCAGTGACGGCGCTGTTGGGCGTCTACTTCCTGATGGAGGCCCTGGCATGATGATGTGGGATCAATGGCTGTTGGGTGTTCGCGCCGCCACCGGAAGTCCGGTGATCCTGTATCTGCTGCTGACGGCCAGTCTGGTGGGCGTTGCCTGTCAGAGCCGCTTCACGACTGGCGAGTGGCTGCGCGGTGTCCTGCGTCTGATCAATGCCATGGTGCTGGGAGTCGTGGTGGCGCTGTACGCGCCGGATTCGCTGGTGATGGCAGTGGTGGGTTTCGCGATCGTCACGGCCTTGCTGGTGTCGATTCATCTACCGCTGCGCACGCTGTGGGGCAGGGCGCTGATGATGCGTGTTCCGGCAGCGTTGTCGGGGCTGGTGGTCGCCCTGCTGTTCGTCGGGCATGACGTGGCCACTACCCCAGTGGCAATACTGCTCGGCGTAATGACGGCCATACTCCTCATCGTTGTCGCCGGCTGGGGGATTCTTGCCTTGGCCGGTCGCTTTCTCCCCGAGTCGGCTTTCGTCATCGCCCAACGCGTGCTGGGCGCCTGGCTGGTCGCCATCGGCGTGATGACCCTGACCTTCATCGTGATGCAGTGGTGAGGTTGGCCTCTTGCATTATCAGGCTGCTCGCCCCCATTGCATGAGGATGCCCTCAGTAAGCCCCAAGGAATGGAGCGCGTATGCAGTTCATGAAATATGCCAGGCAGTTGGCGCGGAACCCGCTGGGGATCATCGCGTTGTTCATCTCGTTGATCTATGGCTTCGCGAGTCTGCTGCTGAATTCGGCGGCCGAGACACTGACGGTGGCGGAGCGTTGGCCGTTGATCGGTTTCATCGTGGTGTTTCCGCTGCTGGTGCTTGCGGTGTTCTATCGACTCGTGACCCATCATCACGGCAAGTTGTATGCGCCGGGGGATTACGACAAGGACCGCTCCTTCATGCGCACGCTGTCGCCAGCCGAGCAGGAGCAGCGTCTGACTCGCGAGGTGCAGGAGTCGCTGGGGGAGAGTGATTGGCAGCAGGGTGGAGCAGACGCCGAGGCTCAGATATCAGCCGCAGATGAGGATAGCGGGCAGGCCGTCGACGATGCCGATGTCGCGCAGCTGTTGAGCCCTCAGAACGGCGCCGACGAGAAGGCGCCGTTATCGCGTGCCGAGCACCTGGAACATCATCGCCAGCAGATGACCCAGCTGAAGGATGCGGTGCTGCGTCAGATGCAGGAGTCCTCCACTGCGGGTGGTGGCGGCGGTAGTGCGAGCGGTGGGATGACGCGGCATGTGCGTGTCGGCGAGACCGATGCCTGCTTCGATGCGTTGCTCGAGGGAGAAAGTGCCCCCTTCACGTTCATTGAAGTGAAGGTGCTCAAGCACTACGCCAGAGCGCAGACGGTGCTGCAAAGTCTGCTCTACGAGGCGCTGCTGGCGGACCGCACTCTGGAGGCCAATTTCAGACTGATCGTCGTGGTCGTGCTGACGGACGATTCGTCTCAGGACATGACGCGGGAGCGGCTGGAGCAGGAGTGGCATCAGCGCATCCGTCAGTGCCCGGTCGCCATCGAGCTGCGCTTCATGTCACCGGCGAGTCTGAAGGCTTAGGCGACGGCTTGACGCTCGAGCGGTCATCTCCAGGCCTTTCATTCATCAGCTATATCTGTCGTCAACTATGTCGGTCACCAGCTATGTCTGTCACCAGATGCGCAAACGCCCAGTCACTATTCTCGTGGCTGGGCGTTTGTGTACGTGAGGGGCTTGCGCTAGTCCAGGGCGCACAGGCGCCGATCGAGGGCTTCACAGAAGGCCTGCCAGGCGTGCTGCATCTCGGGGAGCGCATGATGTGCGTGCAGCGCCGCATGCACCATGCCGCTTGCACTGCGATAGCCGACATCGGCACCGCGCCAGCGCCAGACATCCACCGCTGCCTCCAGCGGTTGGGTCAGCGGATCATGTTCGGCGGCCAGCACTTCGATCTGGCGTGCTGGCGGCTGCTGGGAATGGGCCGGCGAGGGTGAGTAGCTGGCGGAGCGGTCGCCCTCGGCGACGGTCAGCCACATGCTGACCACTTCATCGCGGCCGAGCAGCGGCGCATCCGAACCCAGCGCGAACTCGTTCTCCTTGGCCAGCACGAAGACCGGGTCCATCGGCGGGTAGATCAGCCCCAGCACATAGCTTGTGGGCTGCTCGGGGGCCGGATGCTCTTGATGGTGGGCCGTCTCCATTTCCGCGCCGTGGGTGCCGAGGCTCTGCATGCGCGTGCCCTGCAGGCCGATGTTGGGCATCTCGGTATCGAGTCGGCGCGCCACATCCATCGCCAGTCGAGCGCCGGCGCTGTCACCGACGATGGCCACCGGTTCGACCGTGGCGGAGAGGTGCTCGATGGTCGCCAGGCAATCCGCCAGTGCGTCCTGATAGTTGGCTTCCGGCAGCAGGCGATAATCGACACTGACCACCTCACGCCCCAGCTGGGCGGCCAGGCTGGAGGCGATGCCCTGATGGCTCTCCGGCGAGCCTATCTGCCAGGCCCCGCCGTGCAGAAATACCACCGGTGCCGGCAGGTTGCCGTCTGCCTTGCGTGCCACCTCCGGGATGAAGTGGCGCAGGCGCAGCGGCGTCGCGCGGCCAGCGACCTCGACGTGATTCTCGTGGGTCGTGACGCCCTCGGCGAGCGGCGCACCAAGTTGCTGGCACAGTTGTTCATAGCGCTTGCGGGCGTCTGCCAGCGGCATCTCTACCATTTCATCCATGCCGCGCGCGAAGTCATCGATGAAGGCGCGACAGGTGATGGGGGAAGGCGTCATGGTCATGAATCGGCTCTCGGCGGGTGTCCCAAGACAATAACACCCCGCCAGAAGACTGGCAGGGTGCGGGTTTCGACGCTAAATCAGCGACTTGTTATCCGAAGCGGACATCGGTTGTCACACGTCTCAGGCCGTCTTGCGGCGGATGGCGATACGACGACCGGCCGCCTTGGGCCAGTCCTCGTCGCCTGTCGGCTGGGGCAGGGCGGCAATGCGCTCCGCCACCGATTCCGGGCAGGGCGTCGGGCGACCGCCACTGATGCTCATCGCCATCAGCATCTGCTCGCTGGTGGCGATCTCGCCGCCGTCGGCATCCGTCAGGGTGAACAGCACATGCTGACGCTTGGCGTCATGGTCCAGCAGCAGCACCTTGACCTTGAGCGTCTGGCCTTCATGCGCTTCCGCCAGATAGCACAGGTGCGTCTCCAGGGTGTAGATGGTCAGGTCGTGTTCGCGACGACCCTCGGCATCCAGCCCCACGTGCTCCATCAAGGCTTCGACCGCCATCGAGAAGGCACGCGCGTACTCGGCATCATTCATGTGGCCGTTATAGTCGACCCACTCATGCGGTACCGTGATCTCGAGCAGGTCCATCAGATACGACCCTCGAGGCCTTCGGCTTCCGGCCAGTACTTGCGCGTCAGGCTCAAGAGCTCGACCAGGAATTCATCGCGACGACGGTCCAGCTCGGCGACCGGGCGGCCCGCAGCCTGGTATTCGCAGCCTTCCACGACCTTGTCGATCAGCTCGTCGGTCAGCTCCGGCGCTTCGAGTTTGGTCCACGGCAGTTTCAGTGCCGGGCCGAACTGCTCGAGCATGTGACGCATGCCCGGCTCGCCGCCTGCCAGGTGGAAGGTCAGGAAGGTGCCCATCAGCGACCAGCGCAGACCACAGCCATAGACGACGGCAGCGTCGATCTCTTCGGTGGTGGCGACGCCGTCGTTGACCAGGTGCAGGGCTTCACGCCACAGCGCTTCCATCAGGCGGTCAGCGATGTGACCTTCGATCTCGCGACGCACGATCAGGGGACGCATCGCCAGCTGCTGGTAGTCGTCACGGGCGCCTTCCAGCAGTGCCGGTGAGGTGTGCTCGCCACCGACCAGCTCGACCAGCGGCAGCAGATAGACCGGGTTGAAGGGGTGAGCGACGATGACGCGGCCCGGTGCCTTCTTGCAGTCCTGTTGCAGATCGGTCGGCTTGAAGCCGGAGGTGGAAGAGCCGATCACGACGTGCTCTTCGGCCGCGGCATCGATGGCGCTGAGGATTTCCTGCTTGAGCGGCAGACGTTCCGGCACGTTTTCCTGGATCAGATCGGCGCCGACCACGGCTTCCTCGAGGGTCGCGGCGAAGCGCAGACGATCGACGGAGGCACCCTCTGCCAGGCCATCCTTCTCAAGCGCATGCCAGGCATTCGCGACGAAGGCGCGAGTGCGGGCTTCGGCGTCCGGCGCCGGGTCAAAGGCGACCACATCCCAGCCATTGGCCAGTGCACGCGAGATCCAGCCATTGCCGATGACACCGGTTCCTACGACAGACAACTGGCTCATGCGACACCTCCAGCGGTTTCGAGTGCGGCGATATCGCCAGCGGTCTTGCCGGTGGACGGATCACGCAGCTTGAGGAATTCACGCGTCTCGGCCGGGGTCATCACGCTGGAACCCAGGTTCTCGATGATGCCGGAGGACTTCTCGACCAGCTGGGCGTTGGTCGCCATCACGCCCTTGGACAGATAGAGGTTGTCTTCGAGACCGACGCGAGCGTGACCGCCCAGCAGCACGGCCTGTGCGACCATCGGCATCTGCATGCGGCCGATGCCGAAGGCGGCCCAGTTGGAGTTGGTCGGCAGCTTGTTCTTCATGGTCAGCATGGTTTCGGTGTCGGCTTCCGCGCCCCACGGGATGCCCAGGCACAGCTGGAAGAGCAGGTCGTCGTCGAGCAGGCCTTCCTGCTGCAGCTGGCGGGCGAACCACACGTGGCCCAGATCGAAGCACTCGAGCTCCGGCTTGACGCCAGCGGCCTGCACCAGACGAGCGTGCTCGCGCAGCCAGTCGGCGGTGTTGATGTAGACCATGTCGCCGAAGTTCAGGCTGCCGCAGTCCAGGGTGCACAGTTCCGGCAGCAATGCCTGTATCGGCGCATGACGCTCGGCCGGGGTCTGGATGTCGGTGCCCGGGCCGCCACGAGTCGGATCATTGACGTCCGGAATCCAGTCGCCGCCGCCACCGGCGGTGATGTTCATGACGATGTCGGTGTCGGCGGAACGCACACGGTCCATGACTTCACGGAAGTGCTCGGTGGAGTGGCTGATGCCGCCGGTCTCCGGATCACGCACGTGAATGTGGGCCACGCTGGCACCGGCCTTGGCGGCCGCGATGCAGTCATCGGCGATCTGCTTGGGCGTCACCGGGACATTCGGGTTCTTGCTGGCGGTATCACCCGCGCCAGTGATGGCGCATGTCAGGATAGTCTTGCGATTCATCGTCGGGCCTCACGTGTCAGAACACTTGTCTGCGGTAAGTCGCAGCGGCCATGTCACCAGACGTCAACCTGCACGTCCCGGTCGCATCGCCTCTGCGCCTTTGTTGAACACAGTGTCGTGAAGTTGAGGGCGGTGAGATGATCAGAAGACGCCGGATACTTTGCGTTTTACGTCAACTTTGCTCAGGCTGGGCGCCAACTCGCCCTGACGGACGCGAATGCGTCGTTGAGAGGCCTCGATCGTGAGCCAATCTGGCAGCGCCTTAGAGAGGTTTCGCGGCCTCAGGTGCTGCCACCGACCCGCAGCGTGAACCCCAGGTCGTGGCTCAGTTCTCCGACGGGTTCACCATTGATGCGCGCCAGCAGCTTGCGCGCTGCCATGCGGCCGATCTGCTCCCGTGGTGAGACGATGGTGGTGAGGCGCGGCGTGACATGCTCCCCGATCGGCAGGCCATTGAAGCCGGCGATGGCGATGTCATCCGGGATGCGCACCCCAAGCCTGGCGGCAGCGAGGATGGCGCCACAGGCCATGTCATCGTTGGCGAAGTGGATGGCGTCGCAGTCAGGGAATGTCGCTTTGATACGCTCAAGCGCCTGAGCACCGCTGGTCATCTGTTGCCGCACGGGCAGGTCGAGCAGGGGAGCGTCCTCGATGCCGGCCGCCGCCAGCGCCTCACGGTGTCCGGCATAGCGCATCGCCGCGCGATAGTCGCGATCAAGCTCGGCACCGGCGAAGTGGATCGTGCGATACCCGCGTGCCAGCAGGTGCTCGGTCATGGCGCGTCCGGCGGCGACATGATCCATCCCCACGTTCAGATCCAACCCTTCCCCCAGCTCCATGATCTCAACGATCGGCTGATTCCAGTTCTCCAGTATCTGGCGCGTCGCATCGTCATGGCGCAGCCCCGTCACCACCAGACCCGCGGCCGACCAGCCCAGAAAGGTACGGATCAGCTGGGTTTCCCGAGCCAGATCGTAATCCGTCTTGCCCAGCAGCAGCTGATAGCCGTGCGCCTCGAATTCATCCTGCAGGCCCTTGATCACGTCGATGAACACCACGTTGGACAACGAGGGCACGATCACCGGAATCACGCGACTGGAGGCCGAGGCCAGGCTGCCGGCAATCATGTTGCGCACGTAGCCGACCTTCTCGATGGCCGCTTCGACCTTGATGCGGGTCGCTTCGCGCACGCTGTCGGGGCTATTGAAGTAGCGCGAGACTGTGATCGAGGAGACCCCGGCTTCCCGGGCCACGTCATTCAGGGTCGGCTGCATGGCACCCTTGCGGCTGCGGCGGGGAGATGATGGTGGATTAGACATATGTCGCGTTTTCTCATTTGCCGCTTGTCGTGGCTTGGAGCCTAATCTATTAATGATGTTAGCGCTAACATGGTAGCGCTAACATTCAGTGAAGTGCTGATCGGTGTGCCGCATGAGGTCGCCTTGATCATCACTTGAAACAGCTTCCGCGGGAGATGCGAGATGACAGCAGCAACGACTTCACCAGTGATCGGCCTTGTCGGCCTCGGCGCGATGGGAATGGGCAGTGCGCGCGCCATGCTGGAAGCAGGCCTGGACGTGATCGGCTGTGATATCTCGCCCGCCGCCTGTCAGGCCTTCGAAGCGGCGGGTGGCCGCGCCGTTGCCTCGCCGCTGGAACTGGCGGCCGAGTGTCAGGTGGTGGTGCTGGTCGTGGTGAATGCCGATCAGGTCGAGCAGGTGCTGTTCGGGGCCGAGGGTGAGGGCGGCCTGGCCGAGCGACTCGCGCCGGGTAGCCTGGTGATCCAGTGCGCCACCGTGGCGCCGAGCTTCGCGCGCGAACTCGAAACCCGCCTGAACGGCATGCAGCTGGAGCTGCTCGACGCCCCGATCAGCGGCGGCGCCGTCAAGGCACGCAGTGGTGAGCTGTCCGTGATGTCCTCCGGCAGTGAAGCGGCTTACGTCAAGGCGGAACGCGTGCTGGCGGCGATGGCAGCCAATGTCTATCGGCTGGGCGACTGCGCCGGCCCGGGCTCGAGCGTCAAGCTGGTCAACCAGCATCTCGCGGGCGTGCACATCGCGGCGGCGGCAGAAGCCATGGCGCTGGGCATGAGCATGGGGATCGACCCCGACACCCTGTATGACGTCATCACCCATTCCGCGGGCAATTCCTGGATGTTCGAGAATCGCGTGCCGCACATCCTCAAGGGCGATTACACGCCGCTGTCGGCCGTCGACATCTTCGTCAAGGACCTCAACATCGTGCACAGCACCGGGCGCGAGCTGAAGCTTGCCATGCCGGTGGCTGGCAGTGCCCTGCAGCAGTTCACCGCCGCCAGTGGGGCAGGCTTCGGGCGCGAGGATGACTCGGCCGTCATCAAGGTCTATCAGCGTCTCGGCAGCTTCAACCTGCCGGCCGCGAATGATGAAGGAGCGCAGTGATGTCGATCGTACTGGGCGGAATCGCCGATGACTTCACCGGCGCGACGGATCTCGCCAACAACCTGGTACGTGCCGGCATGCGCACCGTGCAGGTGATCGGGGTACCCCAGGATGCGCTGCAGGAAGGGGCGGCGAACGGATTGGATCTGACTGAGGTCGACGCAGTGGTGGTCGCGCTCAAGTCGCGCAGCTGCCCGGTGGATCAGGCGATCAGTGAATCCCTCGCGGCGCTTGAATGGCTGAAAGCCCAGGGCGCGCGCCAGCTGTTCTTCAAGTACTGCTCGACGTTCGATTCCACGCCCGAGGGCAACATCGGGCCGGTCGCCGATGCCTTGCTGGAGGCCTTGTCCTCCACGCAGACGGCCTTCGTGCCGGCCTTCCCCATCAACGGACGCAGTGTCTATCAGGGCCATCTGTTCGTCGGCGACCGCCTGCTCAATGACAGCGGCATGCAGCATCATCCCCTCAACCCGATGACCGATGCAGATATCGTGCGCGTGCTGTCACGCCAGACGCCGCATGGCGTGGGGCTGCTCGATCACGCCACTCTACGCCGCGGCGCGCAGGAGGCCCGTCAGCGTCTGGACGAGCTTGCCCATCAAGACGTGCGTCATGTGGTCTGTGACAGCCTCGATGAGCAGGATCTCGAGGTACTGGCCGAGGCGCTGGTGGATCACGCGCTGGTCACCGGTGGCTCTGGCCTCGCGCAGGCCTTGCCTGCCCAGTACCGCCGCAAGGGCTGGCTTGAGCCGATCGATGATGCGGCGGTGCTGGCCCCGGCGCAGGGCGCCGCGATGGTGCTGTCCGGCAGTTGTTCTCGCATGACGCTCAAGCAGGTGGCGCACTTCACGCAGCAGCATGCTGCCTTCGCACTGGACCCCGTCAAGCTCAATGCGAGCGATGCCCACTTCGAGGCGGCGCTGAGCTTCGCCCGTGAGCAACTGGCGGCGACGGAGCCCAAGCCATTTCTGATCTACGCCTCGGCCGAGCCGGAAAGCGTCAAGGCGGTGCAGGCGTCACTGGGCGTCAAGCAGGCCGGTGAGCTCATCGAGTGCGCCCTGGCCAGTCTGGCCAGCACCCTGGTTGGAGAAGGCGTCGGGCGTCTGCTGGTGGCGGGGGGAGAAACCTCCGGCGCGGTGGTCTCGGCACTCGACATCCGTGAGCTGCGTATCGGCGGTCAGATCGACCCCGGCGTGCCCTGGACACAGGCACCGCACCCGGCCGCCGGCCCCTCGCAGCCGGAGGCGAGGCTCTCGCTGACACTCAAGTCCGGCAACTTCGGGGGTGAAGACTTCTTCACCCGGGCATTCGACGTGCTGGATGCCATGAATCCTCGCGAGGAGAACGCATGAGTCAGTCACAGCACGACATCAACGTGTTGCGTGAGCAGATCGCCACCTACGGCAAGTCACTGTTCGACCGCGGCCTGACCATGGGCTCCAGCGGCAACATCAGCCAGCGGCTGGACGATGGTGGCTGGTTGATGACGCCGACCAATGCCTGCCTGGGGCGTCTGGACCCGGCGCGCATCTCGCGCCTGGACGCCCAGGGCGTATTGATCGATGGCGACGCGCCGACCAAGGAGCACTTCCTGCATCGCGCCATGTATGACGAGCGCCCGCAGTCGGGTGCCATCGTCCACCTGCATTCGACCCACTCGGTGGCGGTGTCCTGCCTGCCGGACGTGAATCCCTGCGAGTGCATTCCTCCGCTGACGGCCTATTACGTGATGCGGGTCGGCAAGCTGCCGCTGGTGCCTTATTACATGCCGGGCGACCCCGCGCTGGGCGATGCCGTGCGTGGCCTGGCCGGCAAGCACTGCGCCGTGTTGCTGGCCAATCATGGCCCGGTGGTGGCTGGAAAGACGCTGGAGGCGGCGGTCTATGCCACGGAAGAGCTTGAGGAAACCGCCAAGCTGTTCCTGCTGCTGCAGGGCAAGAACCCACGTGGGATGACCCCGGAACAGGTGGCGGAACTCGAAGCCAAGTTCGGGCGCCCCTGAGTGATGACGTCTTCGTCTGTGAAATCCAAGGATCTGACATGACCCGATTGGCCGCCAATCTCAGCATGCTGTTCACCGAGCATGACTTTCTCGATCGCTTCGCGGCTGCGGCCGAAAGTGGTTTTCGCGGGGTCGAATATCTCTTCCCCTATGCCTATTCCCCGGAAGAATTGCGCGCAAGGCTCGATGAGCACCAGCTGTCGCAGGTGCTGTTCAATCTGCCGCCGGGCGACTGGGAGGCCGGTGAGCGTGGCCTGACCTGTCTGCCGGGCCGCGAGGAGGAGTTTCGGGCCTCGGTGGCCGAGGCGATCCGCTATGCCCAGGCGCTCGATTGTCCGCGCGTGCATGCCATGGCGGGCCTGGTGCCGCAAGGCGCGGATGACGCCATGCGCGCGCGCTGCACCGAGACCTATATCAGCAACTTGCGTTACGCCGCCGCCGAGCTTGAGAAGGTCGGCAAGACACTGCTGATCGAACCGATCAACCCGCGCGACATGCCCGGCTTCTATCTGAGTGGCCAGGCGCAGGCACGCGAGATTCTCGCCCAGGTCGGCGCCGCCAACCTCAAGGTGCAGTTCGATCTCTATCACTGCCAGATCGTCGAGGGCGATCTGATCCGCAACCTGGAAGCGCAGTTCGCGCATATGGGCCATGTGCAGATCGCCGGCGTGCCGGACCGTCACGAGCCGGATGTCGGGGAAGTGCATTATCCGGCGCTGTTCGCTCGGCTGGAGAGTCTGGGGTACGACGGCTGGATCGGCTGTGAATATCGTCCACGGGGTGAGACGCGCGCAGGCCTCGGCTGGGGTCGCGCCTTCGGGCTCAACGACGGCCAGTCCGGCACCGCCTGATCACGACTCAAGACAGCAGAAACGCCAATAACGACAACACGTCATGAGCCGTCATGCCAGGCGGCGAGCAAGGAGTCCACACGATGCACGTCATGATTACCGGCGCCGCCGGATTTCTCGGTCAGCGTCTGACCGAGGCCTTGATCGACACGGGCAGCCTGAAGGGGCAGCCATTGTCACGCTTGACCCTGCTGGATCAGATCGAGGCGCCACGTCCCGAGGCGGCGTCATGTCTGGCAGTCGAACCGGCCACCTCGCTGGATATCGAGATCGTGGCAGGCGATATCGCCGACGGCGAGGTGCTTGATCGCTGCCTGGCGGGCGAGCCGCAGGTGATCTATCACCTGGCAGCCGTGGTCAGCTCGGCAGCCGAGGCGGACCTGGCGCTCGGCATGCGCGTCAACTTCGACGCGACTCGCCTGCTGCTGGAAGGCTGCGCGGCGCGTGGATTGAGCGACACCCGGCTGGTGATGGCCAGCTCGGTCGCCGCCTACGGAGGCGATCTCCCCGAGACGCTGAGCGACATGACCGCGCTGGTGCCGCAGAACTCCTACGGCACCCAGAAGGCGATGTCGGAACTGCTGATCAATGATTACAGCCGTCGCGGGCTGGTGGATGGCTGCGTGCTGCGTCTGCCCACCATCATCGTGCGCCCGGGGCGTCCCAATGCGGCAGCCTCGAGCTTCGCCTCCTCCATCCTGCGCGAACCGCTCAATGGCGAAGCCGCCATCTGCCCGGTACCGAGCGAACTCGAGATGTTCGTGATGTCGCCCCGTCGGGTGGTCGCGGCCTTGCTCAAGGGCGCGGAGGTGCCGAGCGCGGACTTCGGCCTCTCTCGCTGCTTCATGCTGCCGGGCATCACCGTCAGCGTTGCGTCAATGCTCGCGGCGCTCAAGGATATCGCCGGTGAGCAGGCGCTGGCACTCGTCAAGCATGAGCCTGACCCGCGTATCACCGCCATCGTCGGCAGCTGGCCGGCGCGCTTTGACACCCGCAAGGCGCGTTCGCTGGGCTTCGTCGGCGATGCCGACCTGCACGAGATTCTCAATGCGTATCGCGACGAGAGCGCCATCGCCTAGCCAGCGTCTGGTCATCTCATCCAGGACGAGCTCGCCAGACACCTTTGCCAGACCTGCTCGTCACATCAGTACGTCAATAACAACGATCGGCGTCATGCCAGCCGGCAGCGCCGACACCGCATACCTTGCGCCACACAATAACAAACTACAGGAGTAGCACCCCATGACAGACGCCGCCGTCGCGGGGCCACAGGTCATCATCGGCCTGGGCATCGCCATCTTCGTCATGATCTATCTGGTATTGAAAACCCGCGTGCATGCCTTGCTGGCCTTGATCATCGCCGCCTCGCTGGCGGGGTTGATCGGTGGCATGCCGCCCAATGAGGTCATCAGTGCCATCACCACCGGTTTCGGCAAGACGCTTTCCACCATCGGTCTCGTGATCGGCTTCGGCGTGATGATGGGGCGTATCCTGGAGGTGACCGGTGCCGGGCAGCGCATGGCCTACGCCATTCTCAATCTGCTGGGCAAGAACAAGGAAGAGGCCGCGATGGCGCTGACGGGCTACATCGTCTCCATCCCGATCTTCTGTGATTCGGCCTACGTCATCCTCAACCCGCTGGTGCGTTCACTGGCGCGCAACAGCGGACGTTCAGTGATCGGTCTGGGCATCGCGCTGGCGGCTGGCTTGATCATCACCCACTCGAGCGTGCCACCGACCCCGGGCCCGCTGGGCGTGGCCGGTATCTTCGGTGTCGACATCGGTCTGATGATCGGTTGGGGCCTGGTGATTACCGCGCCGGCGCTGATTGCACTGGTGATCTATGCCCGCCTGATGGGGCCGCGTATCGAGGCGATGCTGGAAGCCCAGCCGGGTGGTTTCGAAGGTAGCGTCAAGCATGACACCGACAGCATGATGCCTGAATCGGAGCTGCCTTCCCTGCTGATGTCGTGCATGCCGATCGGCCTGCCCATCGCGCTGATCTTCCTCAATACGCTGGTCAGTGCCGTGATGGGCGATACCAGCAACGCGTTTACCAGCACCATCGCCTTCGTCGGCAACCCGGTGATCGCCGTGGGCATCGGGGTGCTGGTCGCCATCTATGGTCTGATGCCGAAGACCCCCAAGCAGGAAGTGTTCGATCATCTGGAAAAGGGCGTCGAGACGGCGGGTATCATCCTGCTGGTCACCGGTGCCGGTGGTGCGCTGGGCTCGGTACTGCGTGCCAGTGGCGGCGGTGATTACATCGCCATGCAGGTGGCGGCACTGGGGCTTCAGCCGCTGTTGATTCCGTTCATCATCGCCACCCTGGTGCGCTTCATCCAGGGGAGCGGCACGGTGTCGATGATTACCGCGGCCTCGATTTCCGCGCCGATCCTGATGGGCATGCCGGACGTCAACATGGTGCTGGCCGCGCAGGCCGCCTGTATCGGCGCGATGTTCTTCAGCTACTTCAATGACAGCTATTTCTGGGTCGTCAATCGCATGCTCGGCGTCAAGAGCACCAAGCATCAGATGCTGGTGCTGACCCTGCCGACGACGCTGGCCTGGGCCATTTCCATCATCACCCTGTTGCTGCTCAACGCCATCGTCGGTTGAGCCAGCCAGAGCAGTCAGCTGCATCAAGAACGCCGGGCCTCATCGAGGCCCGGTTTTTCGTTGGATTTTCGTTCATGAGCGAGGTATCAACACGGACATGCGGCGCTTGAGCATTTCCGTCAGCGTGGCTTTCAACATCTGCGCATGTGATAAAGAAAGCAGGGCGATCGAAGGGAAATCAGACATGCCTTCACGAATGGCAATATTGGAGCAACACCTGAGTGCCACGACTCCTGCGAGGCTGAGCTTTGCCCCTGAACTCGAGAGGGACTTTGAACAGTTCGAGCATCGTCGGCGCATGAGTCGTGCCGTAATGGGTTGCTGGAGCCTGATCATCTTTCAGCTGATGTTCGTGCTCTATGACACCGTCTATGCGCCGATCGCGATGCCGGTGATAGAGAATCTCGCCGTGATGCTGCGCCTGTATGTCTGCATCGCGCTCGCGATTCTCGTGCTGGTCCTCAAGAGCGAGGTCTGTCGCCCCGTCGGGCGTGAGGCGCTGCTGGTCGCGACCCTGTGGGGCGTGATCGGCCTGGCGGCGTGGCTGGCGGTTCGCGAGAACCACCTGCGCTGCTTCCTCGAACTCTATGCGCTGGGCGTAGTGCCACTGGTCGGTATCGTCTTGATGCAGCTGCGTTTCGTCGCGGCTCTGGTGCTGTCGGCAGGGGGGATGGTCATCGTGATCAGCGTAGCGCTGAGCGTAGCGATGCCCTATGCCCACATGGACTTCGCGATCGTCTTCGTCTTCATGGCGTTCTGCCTGTTTTCGCTGATCGCCAGCTTCCGCATCGAGTTCTCTGCCCGTCATGCCTATCTGATGACCTCTATCGATCAACTGCGCCTGCAGGATGTGGAGTCACGCAATGCCGAGCTGCAGGAAATGGCCTGTCTCGACCCGCTGACCCAGCTCTACAATCGCCGTCATCTGATCGAGGTGCTCAAGCAGCACCATGGCGATGCTCAGCAGGCGAAGAGCGGCGTGTCAGCGTCCCAACCGGTGCCACCGTTACCATGTCTGGCGCTGATGATGATGGATGTCGATCACTTCAAGGCCTTCAATGATCACTACGGGCATGTCGCGGGTGACAACTGCCTGTATCAGATTGCCCAGGCCTTGCAGGAAACACTGGACAGGGAAAAAGGCGCGGGCATCGCCGGTGCTCTCGAGGGGGAAGAGGCTGCGTTGGCCAGCGTCGTCCGCTTTGGCGGTGAGGAATTTACCGCCCTGGTGGCCGTGCGGGATCTCGAGCATGCGCGCAGCCTGGCCGAGGCAATGCGCTATGCCATCAAGTCGCTCAAGCTGCCTCATCGCGAGTCGGAACTCGGTGTCGTCACCCTGAGTGTTGGGCTTTGCGTCATCCCCTTGTCGCGCCTGCTCGAGGGCGAGGGGATGGAGGATGAGGTGACGCGTGACATGGCGGTCGAGACGCTCCTCAGCCGCTGGGTCGATCAGGCCGACAAGGGGCTCTATCGTGCCAAGCGCCATGGCCGCAACCGTACCTGCGTGCAACGTGGCAACCGCCATGGCAAGGCGCGCGCCCAGGCCAGTGATGACCTGCGTGATGGCCTTCACGATGGCCTTGACGATGAGCGGCAGGCTGCGCAGCAGGGTGAGCGGCAGAATGCACAGCACGATGAACAGAAGGCTGAGCTGCCTGATCACAGGCCGCCGATGGGCGGAGCGGGCCTGTCATGAGAAGTCAAAAGCGACTCCCCGGCGCCCGCGAGGCGATGATGCCGGCGGCGATGGCCGCCGAGCGCGGTGTCGTCGAGGGGCTGATCGACGGTCGTGGCGCGTCACGCTGGCGGCTCATGTTTCCTGAAACCCTCGAGACCCGATATGTGGAAGAGACGCGCGTCTCGCGCACGCGCGGCTTGCTGTATTCCGGCATCTTCGCCTTCGTGATGTATGCCACCTTCCTGATCAGTGACACCATTCATCGCAGTGAGGACCTGGCACTGGCCGCCATGCTGCGGCTGGGCTGTGTCTGCGTGGTGGCCATGCTGGTGCTGCCGCTGGTGCAGCGCGCGCCTTCCATGCGGCTCAAGGAGTGGCTGATGACTGCGCTGGTGATCAACACCATGCTGGTCAGCGCCATCCTGTTGCAGCTGTCGCGCACCGAGCTTTCGCATGTCGATACGCTGTTGTTCGGCTTCTTTCCGATGGTCGGCAACATTCTCTTTCGGTTGCGCTTCCCCCAGGCACTGACGGCGTCGCTGACCTGTACGCTCATCATGGCCGGGGTGATCGTGTTGGAACCTGCCGGTCAGGAGGGGCTGGAGCTGCTGGCGATGGTGATCTTCGTCAGCACCACGGGGCTCTCGCTATTGGCCAATCATCAGCTCGAGCACAATCAGCGTCAGGTGTGGTTGCTGCGCCAGCGTGAGCGACTGTTGCTGGAGGAGAAGCGCGCTGCCGGTCAGCGTCTTACCCGAGAGGCCAACTGCGATGCGCTGACAGGCGTCTACAACCGGCGTCATCTGGAGCGGGATCTGGCCCAGCGCTGGGCGGACCTGACCCGTGAGGACGGGCTGGCGATCCTGATGGTGGATGTCGATCACTTCAAGACCTACAACGACCATCATGGCCATGTGGAAGGGGATCACTGCCTGCAGCAGGTTGCCGAGGCGCTTCAGGCCGCCATTGGCCCGCAACCGGGCATGGTGGTGCGCTATGGCGGCGAGGAATTCCTGGTCCTGCTGGAGTCAGTGACCGAACGGCAATTGCGGGCCTGCGCCGAACGCATCCGCCGCAAGGTGCGTGCGCTCAAACTGATCAACCCTGACAGCGCGGTGGCGAAAGTGCTGACCGTCAGCGTCGGGGCGGTGAGCTACAAGGCCGAGCAGCACACCAATCTGACCGATCTGGTGCGTGCGGCGGATGCGGCGCTCTATGACGCCAAGCATCAGGGGCGCGACTGCTGTGTCGTACGGTGAGTTTCTGACGCGAAGGGGCAGGGCAACAAGAAAAAGGATAGAGAGGAGAGAGGAGGGTGAAGAGTGAAGAAAGGCAGAAATAGATAAAAGGGAAGAGGGAAGAGGGAAGAGGGAAGAGATGGAGACAACAAGGCGCGTTTCTCGAAAGGGGGCGCGCCTTGTCTTTTTTCCGCCATCAGGGCGCACATTCCTGGCTGGCTCAAGGTGCGCAGCACGACAGAATTCAAGATAAACCGCGTCCGACGGCCCCTGGCATTGGTCGTATTCGAGGCTCGACGTGTGGTTATCTTGATGTAGGTCAATAAAGGCGGATGTGCGGCGAAATATAGATGGCAAGCCTGAGCATGCCGAGTGGAAAATACGTGGATGCTGTCGTGCAATATGGCGGGCCTGATCGATCACCAACACGGCGATTGATCGTATGGCTGGGCCTGCGGCAAAGCGTCATCGTGCACGATAGCCTGGTGTTTTCTATGCTCTTTGGGTCAGCTGGTAGAAAGATGACTGCCATGATCGATGGAGTTTGGTGGTATGCCTTATCGTCACGGGCCTGACCGTGATATCGCTGCGACTGTGCGTCCCACAACGGGATGAACAGAGTGCAACCCCTGGAGTCCTGAGGAGTCGCCCATGGAACTGGATCCCGTGATCCTGTCACGCATACAGTTCGGATTTGTCGTGTCCTTTCATGCCGTCTTTCCGGTGTTTACCATCGGTCTGGCATCCTATGTGGCCTTGTTGCATGGCCTTTTCTACAAGACAGGCAATGCCGCCTGGGAGCGCCTTGCGGCGTTCTGGGTGAAGGTATTCGCCGTGGTCTTCGCGATGGGCGTGGTCTCCGGTATCGTGATGGCCTTCCAGTTCGGCACCAACTGGAGCAACTTCAGTTATGCCACCTCCAACTTCATCGGCCCGATGCTCAGCTATGAGGTGGTGACCGCCTTCTTCCTCGAAGCCGGCTTCCTCGGCGTGCTGCTGTTCGGGCGTGGCAAGGTGCCGGAAGGCGTCCACCTGTTCGCGGCACTGATGGTGTCATTGGGCACCTTCATTTCCTCCTTCTGGATCCTGTCCTCCAACAGCTGGATGCAGACACCGGCGGGCGTCGACTTCATTGATGGCCACTTCTTCGTGAATGACTGGAGCGCGGCCATCTTCAATGCTTCCTTCCCGTATCGCTTCACGCACATGGCGATCGCCTCGTTCCTGACCGGCGGCTTCGTGGTGGCCGGGGTGAGCGCCTGGTATCTGCTGATCGGGCGTGATGTCGAGGCCAACAAGCGCGCGCTGTCCATGTGCATGTGGCTGCTGCTGGTGCTGGCGCCGGCGCAGGCGGTGGTGGGTGACATGCACGGCATCAATACGCTGGAGCATCAGCCTACCAAGGTCGCGGCGATGGAAGGCAACTGGGAAACCCAGTCGGGCGCGCCCTTGCTGCTGTTCGCCTGGCCGGACAAGGAAGCCCAGATGAACCACTTCGAGATCGCGATCCCGAAGCTGGCCAGCCTGATCTTGACCCATGACCCCGATGGCGTGGTGCCGGGCCTCAAGGAGGTCGAGCCCGACATGCAGCCGCCGGTGTGGTTCGTGTTCTGGTCGTTCCGCGTGATGGTGGCGGTGGGGCTGGTGATGATCGCGGTGGCGTTCATCGGCCTGTTCCTGCGTCGCGATGGCAAGCTCTACCGCTCGCGCCCCTTCCTGCAGACGCTGCGTCTGATGTCGATCGCGCCATTCTTCGCCGTGCTGGCCGGCTGGTTCGTCACCGAGGCCGGGCGCTCTCCGTGGCTGGTCTACGAGATGATGACCCAGCAGGAGGCCGTCACGCCGTCACTGACCGGCTGGATGGTGCTGGCCACGCTGATCGGCTACTTCCTGGTCTATCTGGTGGTCTTCGTGACCGGCAGCTACTACCTGACGCGCGTCATCCGTGGCGGCATGCAGCCTGAGTTGCCGCATGACGATGTCGAAACCGCGATGCGCCCGCTGTCCGCCGCGCACGAGAGTCTCGATGATGATGCCAGCCGTACGGTAAGGAGTTGAGCACATGGAACTGATCAATCTGACCATGATCTGGGCGCTGATCATCGGCTTCGGCATCATGATGTACATCCTGATGGATGGCTTCGATCTCGGGGTCGGCATCCTCTATCCCTTCGCCCCGGATGAACACGCCCGTGACGTGATGATGAATTCGGTCGCGCCGGTCTGGGACGGCAATGAAACCTGGCTGGTGCTGGGTGGGGCCGGCTTGCTGGCGGCGTTTCCGGCGGTGTACTCCATTCTGCTGCCGGCGCTGTATCTGGGGGTCTTCCTGATGCTGGCCGGGCTGATCTTCCGCGGGATCGCGTTTGAATTCCGCTTCAAGTCCACGCGCAATCGGCATTGGTGGAACGTCGCCTTCAGTGGCGGCTCCTACGTGGCGACCTTCTGTCAGGGCGTGGTGGTCGGGGCCTATATCCAGGGCTTTGCCACCGAAGGCCATATCTATGTCGGCGGCGCCTTTGACTGGCTGACCCCCTTCACGGTGATCACCGGGCTCGCGCTGGTGGCGGGCTACGCTCTGCTGGGGGCCACCTGGACCATCCTCAAGAGTGAAGGCGAGGTTCAGGCCTGGGCCTATCGCATCACGCCCAAGCTGCTGATTGCCGTACTGGTCGGCTTCGGGGTCATCAGCCTCTACACGCCGTTCGTCGATGAATACGTGCGCGAGCGCTGGTTCAATCATATTGGCATGTTCTGGATCTTCCCGGTGCTGGCACTGTGCTGTGCGGCCTTCATCTGGCGTGCCGTCAGCAAGCGTCTGGAGGGCCAGCCCTTCGTCGCGACCTTGGGGCTGTTCCTGTTCACCTATCTGGGGCTGATCTTCAGCAAGTGGCCGTATCTGGTGCCGCCGGACATCACCATCTGGGATGCAGCGTCAGACCCGGGCGCGCAGCTGTTCCTGCTGATCGGCGTACTGTTCGTGATTCCCATCGTGCTGGGCTATACCGCCTGGAGCTACTGGGTCTTCCGCGGCAAGGTGCAGGACGGTGGCTATCACTGATCTCACGCAAGGGGCAGCGCAGGGGGCAGCACAGGAGGCCCCGACCAGCGCCGCTGGCAATGACACGGCGCGTGCAACCGTCAGCGACGACAGTGTCACTGGCAAGGAGCGCGACAAGGCGAGACGCAAGGCTGCCGGCAAGTGGCTCACCCAACAGGCGACGCGCGAGCGTCGCCTGTTGGCTATGGCGGCGCTGTGCGGCGCACTGGCGGGGCTGGCAACGGTGGCGCAACTGGTACTGCTGGCCTGGCTGGTCACTCAGGTGATCGAGCAGCCCGAGGCGTTGGCTCGCCTGTGGTGGCCGTTTGGCGGCCTGGTGGCGCTGCTGGCAGTGCGCGCCTTGCTGAGTGCCGCGCAGGAGCTATGCGCCCAGAAGGCCAGCCAGCGCCTGCGCCAGCGGGTGCGTCGAGAGGTGCTGGATCACCTGCAGGCGCTGGGGCCGGTGCGGGCCGCGCAGTTTCATGGCGCTGATGTGGCCCAGCGCTGGGTCGAGCAGGTCGAGGCGCTGGAAGGCTACTTCGCGCGTTTCTACGTCCAGCTGCGCCTGGTGCTGATCAGCCCGCTGGTGATTCTGGCCATCGTGGTCAGTCAGGATTGGCTGGCGGCGATTCTGCTCGCGCTGACCGCGCCGCTGATTCCGCTGTTCATGGCGCTGGTCGGCATGGGGGCCGAGTCGCTCAATCGCGAGCAGTTCGTCGCGGTCGCGCGCCTGTCGCGCCACTTCGTCGATCGCGTCCGCGGGATCACAACTTTACGGTTGTTCGGCCTGGGCGAGCAGGCCACGCGTGAGGTCACGCTGGTCGCCGATGATTATCGCCGCCGCAGTCTGCGCACGCTGCGCCTCGCCTTCCTCTCATCAGCGGTACTGGAGTTCTTCTCGTCGGTATCGATCGCGGTGGTCGCGATCTATATCGGCTTCGGCCTGCTGGGCGACATTCCCTTCGGGCCCGCCCAGTCGCTGACCCTGTTCAGCGGCCTGCTGATCCTGCTGCTGGCGCCGGAGTTCTTCCAGCCGCTGCGCACCCTGTCACAGCACTATCATGATCGCGCCTCGGCCTTGGCCGCCGCGGACTCGCTGCTGGAGCTGCTCGACACGCCCATCGCGCCGGCGCGTCAGGCCTCCACGATGGCGTCGGTCAGTGTCTCGCTGCCCAGCGATGTGATGTTGCAGCTGGAGGCCGTCACGCTGACGCATCCCGGGCGGGGCAGGGTGCTTGGCCCGCTGGATCTCACCTTGAAGGCCCACGAGGTGCTGGTGATCAGCGGCCCGTCCGGGGCCGGCAAGTCATCGCTGTTGCAACTGATGGCGGGATTCGTGGCACCCGATGAAGGCCAATGCCTACGCCGAGATACCACTGGCCTTGCCTGGATGGATCAACGACCGCTGCTGATGCAGGGCAGTCTGGCCGACAACCTGCGTATCACCGCGCCAGACGCCAGTGATGGCGACATCGCGCAGGCGCTGACGCGCGCCGGCCTCGCCGAGGTGCTGGCCGCCTTGCCGCAGGGCATCGCCAGCCCGTTGGGCGAAGGCGGGCGTGGGCTGTCCGGCGGCCAGGCTCAGCGTCTGGCGCTGGCGCGGGTCTTCTTGAGCGATGCGCCGCTGGTGTTGCTCGACGAGCCGACCGCCAGTCTGGACGCCGAGACTGAACAGCGCCTGATCGCCGGTTTCCAGGCGTTGGCCGAAGAAGGCCGCACGCTGGTCATCGCCACCCACCATCCGGCCTTGAGGGCCATGGCGACGCGCCAGATGTGTCTGTCCCGTGATGGGGTCGTTGGCACCACTGGAGAGAAACAGGATGCTGGGGAGGGCGCATCATGATCGGACCCGCTCGCACTCTCGGTCCTGGCTCCACTCCCTCGACGCGCGAGGCACTGGCCGCGCTGGCGCCCTGGTGGCGGGTGCATGAGCGCTATCGCCGTCGACTGCTGCTGGGCGTGGTGCTGATGACAATGACCGCGCTGTCGGCACTCGGGCTGCTGGCGGTCTCGGGGTGGTTCATCACGGCGTCGGCCCTGACGGGGGCGGCGCTGGCTGCCGGTGCCGTCGCCGTGCTGGATGTCTACACGCCGGGCAGCGCGATTCGCCTGTTTGCCGTCTCGCGCACCGTCTCGCGCTATCTGGAGCGTCTCTACAATCACGACACCATCCTGCGACTGCTGGCCAGCCTGCGCGGCAGTGCCTTTGCCTCGCTGGTCAGCATGGACCCCGCGCGGCTGGCAGCCCGGCGTTCCAGTGACTGGCTGAATCGTCTGACCGCGGATATCGACACCCTCGATGCGCTCTATCTGCGTCTGGCGGCGCCTCCGGTGATGGCCTTGCTGCTGATTGTGGCGCTGCTGGGCATCACACTCGTGTGGCTGCCGGGCGCGACGCCGTGGCTGGCGCTCTTGCTGTTGACTGGCTGGGCGTGGCTGACACTCGGGCAGGCACGCTGGGGACTGGTGGCCAGCCGTCGGCGTGTGACCACTCTCGAGGCGTTGCGCTCAAGCCTGATGGAGGCGCTGCGCGGGCATGCCGAACTCGAGGCCTACGCGGCGCTTGGCCATGTGCGTGAGCAGCTTGAGGCGGTGGAAGCGCGTCTGCTGGCGGACCAATGGCGGCTGGCGGTCATCAGTGCCGTCGGCAATGCGCTGGCCGTGCTGGTGATCGGACTCGCCTGGTTGCTGCTGCTGGCGATGGGCATGCTCGCCCTGCGCGATGGCCAGCTCAGCGGCCCGATGATGGTGATGCTGCCGCTCGCGGCGATGGCGCTGGGTGAGGGAATGGCGGGGCTACCGGCGGCCTTCAGTCAGGCTGGGGCGACGCTTGGCGCTGCGGAGCGCCTCAATGATATCGAGCACGCCGCGGGTGTCGTGCACGGCGATGCTCGCCTGTCAGCAGGGCCGATCACAGTAACGCTGGAGCAAGTCAGCTACCGCTATCCGGGCGCCTTGTTCGAGGCATTTTCAAATGTCTCGCTCACTGTCGAGGCCGGTGAGCAGGTCGCGATCTGTGGCGCCTCCGGTGCTGGCAAGTCGACGCTGGCGGCACTGCTGACCGGGCAGACCAGCCTGGCCTCCCGCGGCCTGCAGAGCAGACTAGATGAAGAGCCGAGCGGGGGTACTGAACAGCAGGGCGGGGGTACTGAACTGCAGGGCGGGGGTATTGAAGAGTCGAGCGGGGGTCCTGAAGAGAAGAGAGGTGAAGAACAGAGCGGGCGAGTATTGCTCAATGGCCGTGAGGTGCATCACTACGCGCCTCTGGCGATTGCCGATGGTGTCGGCTGCCTCACTCAGCAGGTCGATCTGTTCGATGCCAGTCTGGCTGACAACCTGCGACTAGGGGCCGCCGACGCCGAGGATGCCGTGCTATGGCGGGTGCTGGCCGCGGTGGATCTCGCTGATTGGGTCGCGAGTCTGCCGCAGGGGCTGGCGACACGTGTCGGCGAGGGCGGTCGTCAGGTGTCGGGTGGCCAGGCACGGCGCATCAGTCTGGCGCGCCTGGCGCTGACCAACCCCGGCCTCGTGCTGCTGGATGAGCCCTTCTCGGGGCTGGATGCCACGACAGCGCAACGCGTCGCGCAGGGACTTGCTGACTGGCTGGCGGGCAGGACGGTGATCTATCTGCTGCATGAGCATGATCTCGCGGCGCCACGTCCCGGCACCGAGGCCGTGACTCGCGTCTGGTGGCTGGATCGCTGAGCCGCCCCCAGAGTGGGATCAAGGCAGAGTGGAAATGCGAAAAAGCCTCCCGGGCAGAGTGCCCGGGAGGCTTTCTTGTCACTGGACCCGTCGATCAGGTTCAGTCAGTTGGGCTCAGTCAATCAGTCCCAGTCGGGCGCGATGTCCGGGTTGGCGATACGCTCGCCGCGGTCCAGCTCGGCGATCTTGGCCATGTCCTCGCCGGTCAGCGTCAGCGAGAAGGCCTCGATGTTGCTGCGGATGTTCCTGGGCTTGGTGGAGGACGGGAAGGTCACGATGTCCTGCATCTTCAGCCACGCCAGGGCGATCTGCGCCGGGCTGACACCGTGGCGGTCCGCGATGATCTTGAGGGTCTCGTCATCCATCACCTTGCCGACGGCCAGCGGCATGAAGGCGCTGACTTCCAGCCCCAGCTCCTGACACTTGTCGAGCACCTTGCGGTTCTGCAGGAAGGGATGCACCTCGACCTGATTGGTCAGCAGCTCATCACGCCCCAGAATGCCGACGGCGCGTTCCATCTGCTCGCAGGTGAAGTTGGAGATGCCGATATGGCGTGTCTTCTCCTCGGCCTTCATCTTGGCGAGCGCCGGCAGGTAGTCCTCCATGGCGACTTCGTCATTAGGTGACGGCCAGTGGATCAACAGCAGGTCGACGTAGTCCATCTGGAGCTTCTCGAGGCTTTCCTCGACGCTCTTCTCAAGATCACCGGGCTGGAGGCGGTCGTACCAGATCTTGGTAGTGACGAACAGCTCGCTGCGCGGGATGCCGCTGTCGGCGAGCACCTGTCCCACTTCGGCTTCGTTGCCATAGAACTGGGCGGTATCGAAATGACGATAACCGGCGTCCAGCGCCGCCTTCATGCTCTCACGCAGGGTGTCGCCTTCCAGACGGAAGGTACCAAAGCCGGGATTCGGTAGGGTAGTCGACATGCGGTAACTCCTGTTGACGTTCCCGCCGAGTGCGGCGGGGACGTTTCCATGTGTTGTGTCGTCTTTACTGGGGCTGTGAAACTGGCGCGACAATGGCGTGCCTACGCATCAGTCATGTGCCGGTTGCGCAACAATCCTGCGCCGCCCGCCATGCGCCTCATTCGTTGGCCGTGATCACGAATTTCAGGGCGCGACGCTCACCACGCTTCAGTTCGGCGAGGCAGGACGGCAACGCCGTGAATGGCTCGATGCAGGGCGCCGGCTGGTTCATGGAGCCATCGGCGATCGCTTCGAGCAGACCTTCCCCCGCCTCGACCAGACGTGCCCAGTCCTCGTCGTCGCCCGCCCAGTGCAGAGCACCCAGCGCGACTTCGTGCTGCGAGATGGCGCGATCGAAGGCCGGCGCGGCCGCCTGCTCCAGGCGGTCCTGAATGCAGACGATGTGGCCATTGGCCCCCAGGTGGCGGGTCATCTTGTGGGCGTGATCACCATTGACGGTATCGATCACGGCGAAGACCGGCGCGTCCAGCTGCTCGGCGTCCGCAAGCGTCTCGTCGGCGCCCAGCGCCTTGAGGTCCGCGTGGCGCTTCTCGGAGGCAACACCAATGACGTGGAAGTTGCGCTGTCTGGCCAGCTGGATCAACCAGCGGCCCACGCTGCCGGAGGCGCCGGTGATCAGCAGGCGTCGCCCGGCCTTGACGGGCAGCTTGTCGATGGCAAGCCAGGCGGTCAGTGCCGGGCAGGGGAAGGCGGCGGCGTCATTGAAGCCCAGGGTGACGGGCAGGCGCATCACGGCGCGCGCCGGCACACGCAGGCGTTTGCTGAAGGTGCCCGGCCCCGCCAGGGTGGTGTGGACCGCGATGCGATCGCCCGGCGATACGTGACTGACATTGGCACCGCAGGCGATCACCTCGCCGGAGGCATCGACGCCGGGAATCTGGCCGGCTTGCCACAGCTCGCTGTCCATCGCCATGAACTTCCAGTCGACGGGATTGAGGCCGATGGCACGCGTGGCGACCAGTACCTCGTCGTCACCCGGGGCGCCGATGTCCACCTCTGACTGCTCTAGCGCCTCAGGCTCGCCCGGGCCTTGCCATACCCAGGCGGGTGCCCGGGTGGCGCTGTGACTGATGTCTTGCGGGGTGGTGGTCTCTGTGGAATCTGACATGGGATCTCCTTGCAGCGTGAACGGTGAATCCTTTCCGCCATGGCGGGGGCAGGTCGCGCGACCCGCCCGGCTTGCCAGTGCGCTCAGCCAGCCGGGCAGATCAGTGCAACCCTTGCGCCCTCATGAGAAGTGCGGCAGCACCTCACGCCCCAGTTCCTCGAGGGTTTCCGTGAGCGGGCGGCGATTGCGACGCAGGTGGAAGCCGATGTGATTCACCCCGGCATCCTGCATGGCCGACAGTTCTTCCATGAGGGCAAGGCGGCCACTCGACAACCCGAAGCGATGACGACGCACCGAGGCGTGCGGGTCTTCTTCCAGATTGAGGTGGATGAAACTGACGTAGGGTTTGTCACCGGCGACCTGACGCCAGAGCGCCACGCGACGGATGTGATCCTCCGGCGTGCCCGGGTAGGCCAGCCAGCCGTCCATCTCGCGACCGATCCACTCGGGCGTCTGCTGGGAGAGCCCGGCACTCAACAGCGGCGGACGCGTCGCGGCAGGCAGGATGGCCTGGCCTTCGCTCAGGGCGTCGTCCGCCTGGCCCTTGATGACATCCACCGCGTGACGGAAGGCGGCACCACGGGTCGCGAACTCCTCGCCGAACAGCGGGTATTCCGCCGGTCGGTCGCCACTGGCGACGCCAAGCAGCAGGCGGTCTTCGCTCAGGGCCTGCACGCTGGCGGCGGCCTTTCTCACCAGCCACGGCTGGCGCAGCGGCAGCACCGCGGCGGCAGTGCCCAGCAGCAGGTTGTCGGTGTGACTGGCCAGATAGCCCAGGTAGGTGAACAGCTCGAAGACCTGACCGGCATCGCCGAAGGCGGGGTCGAACAGCGGCACGTCACGCAGCCAGGCGGCGCGGAAGCCGAGCCTGTCGACCTGGCCGATCAGCTCGGCATGGGCGCGCATGTCAGGCACGCCGAAGGGCGTGGAGGGGGCTCTGTCAGTGCGGACCCAGTCATTGTCGAGGGGCAGTTCGACGCCCAGGGTCAGGGGGCCTTGAGTTAGGCGATCCAGCGGACGGGACGGGGAGATCATGGTGGACTCCTTCAGCAAGCAGGTGGGTAGACGACGGTGCCCCCGAGCCAGCAGGCTGAGCTGTCGGAATCGGGGGCACGTCGTGATGGCGGGAGGCTTCGCGGCGGATCAGGCGGTCGCGATGGAAGACGCGTGACGCTTGTCGAGGCGACCGGCCAGCAGGGTCAGCAGCAGGGCGGCGGTGACGATCAGCGCGCCGATCCAGGCGGTGTCGGTCAGTGCCATCCCGGAGACCACCTGGCCACCGACGATGGAGCCCAGCGCGATGCCGATGTTGAAGGCGGCGATGTTGAGGCCGGAGGCCACGTCAACGGCCTGCGGCACGAAGCGTTCGGCCTGCTGCACGACGTAGACCTGCAGGCCCGGCACGTTGCCGAAGGCGAAGGCACCCCAGATCAGGATGGTGATCACGGCGGTGATCGGGTTGGCGGCAGTGAAGGTCAGCACGCCGAGGATGACGATCAGGCCACCGAAGATCAGGGTCAGGGCGCGGATCGGACCCATGCGGTCGGCCAGCTTGCCGCCCTGGATGTTGCCGATGGCGACCGAGACGCCGTAGACCAGCATGATCAGGCTGATGGCGCCTTCATTGAAGCCACTGACGTCCTGCAGCAGCGGGGCCAGATAGGTGAAGGCCGTGAAGGTGCCGCCGTAGCCGAGAATGGTGATCAGGTAGACCAGCAGCAGACGCGGATGGGTCAGAACCTTGAGCTGTTGGGCGAAGGTGGCCGGTACGCTCTTCTTGAGATTGTTGGGCACCAGGATGGCGCTGCCGATCAATGCCAGCACGCCGAGGACCGAGACCACGAGGAAGGTGGCGCGCCAGCCGAAGTGCTGACCGATCCAGGTGCCCAGCGGCACGCCGGTGACCAGAGCCACGGTCAGGCCGGTGAACATGATGGCGATCGCACTGGCTTCCTTGTCCTTGCTCACCAGGCTTGTCGCGATGGTGGAGCCGATGGAGAAGAAGACCCCGTGGGCCAGGCCAGTCAGGATGCGCGCCGTGATCAGCGAGCTGTAGCTGGGTGCCTGCCAGGCCAGCAGGTTGCCGGCGATGAACAGTGCCATCAGGGCCAGCAGTACCAGCTTGCGATTGAAGCGGCCGGTCATGGCGGTCAGCACGGGGGCGCCGATGGCGACACCGACGGCATACAGGCTGACCAGCAGGCCAGCGGAAGGCAGAGAGACGCTCAGGTCCTGAGCGATGGTGGGTACCAGTCCGACGATCACGAACTCGGTGGTCCCGATGGCAAAGGCGCTCAATGTCAGCGCCAGCAGGGCAAGGGGCATGGCAGTTCTCCATCAGCAATGGGTGGGTCTTGGATGCTGTGCAGTCTGCCGTGAGATACCTTTGTGATAAACGCACGAAATGATGAAATACTTTTGCATTTTTCGTAAAGATTGCCTGTGATGGCGTCTTTCTCCCATCCTTGCAGCGCCTTTCCCTGTCCCTGTCAGCTTTTGTCGTCATCTCGATCTCATGCCAGATGGCGCCACAGGGTGACTCAACAGCGTGATTCAACAGGGTGACTCAACCGGGTGACTCAACAGCGGGATTCACCAGGGTGACTCCACAGGGCGGGGCGCAGCGGCTACACTGCGCGCCGAGAATTTTCATTCACTCCCTGTTCACATCGGAGATCGTCTTGGCCGCGCCTAACACCCCGTCTTCCTCTCAGCCTGATGCCCGGACTGCAGAGATTCCCTGTTCCTTGCCGCGCCTCGTCATGCCCTCGACCTGGCGGGGCTGGAGCCTGCTGGTGATCTTCCTGCTGCTGGTCGTGATGGGTATCTGGCCGGTGATCGGCTGGATCAACCAGCAGACCCTGTTGTGGGGCATGCCGTCATTGATCATCTGGAGTTACCTGATCATCTTCGCCTGCAGTGGCGCGATGTTGTTAGGCAATTGCCTGTTGCGCCGTCGCCACGGCGCAGACCCGCTGTCGAAAGCGGCCGCTGGCGAAAGAGACGGAGGCGCCGCGTGATTGATCCGCATGCCTTTTCGTCCGTGCATGACAGCGTGCCCTTGATGGTCACGCTGGGGTATGTCGTCCTCGCCATGGCCATCGGTCTCGGCGCGCGGGGTGGCCGCCGCATGGACACGCTGGAGCAGTGGGGAGTCGCCGGGCGCTCGATGGGGCCCGTGACACTCTATCTGTTGATCGCCGCCGGCAGCGTCAGTGCCTACACCTTCATGGGCGCGCCGGGCTGGGCCTACAGCAAGGGCGTGCCGGTGTTCTATGTCGCCATCTATCTGGCCTATCTGGCGCTGGTGGCCTGGTACTTCGGTCCCAAGGTGTGGAAGTTCGGCGAGCAGTTCGGGCATGTCACCCAGGCAAGCGCGATCGCGGACCGCTATCAGAGCCCTCTGCTGGGGGCGCTGTCGGCGCTGGTGATGTCGATTGCCTCCATCGCCTATGCAGTCCTGCAGACCATCGGCTCGGCCTATATCCTGCTGGTGATGAGCGGCGGGCGCATTCCGCTCTGGGCTGGCGTGTTGCTGGTGCTCAGCGCGATCGCCGTCTATCTGTTCGTCAGCGGCCAGCGCGCCATCGGGCGTACCAATGCCTTCCAGGGCGTGCTGATGCTGGTCGTTGCCTGGGTGATCGGCCTGTGGGCGGCCTATCTCTCCACCGGCGAATGGGGCTTCAGTGGCGTGTTCACGCGTCTTGAGGCCAGCCATCCGGAGTATCTGCGTCTGCCCGGCGCCGGCGGCGACATGAGCTTCAGCTTCTGGACCACCTCGATCATCGTCTCGATGCTGTCCTTCATGCCGCCGGTATGGACCCAATGGATGAGCGCGGCCTCCGCCGGCACCATCCGCCGCAGTGCCAGCTGGCTGCCGACCTACTATGTGGTGATCCTGCCGCTGGTGGTGGTCGGCTTCATCGGTATCTACAGCCTGCCGGAGCTTGCGCGCGCCGACACCGTGGTGCTCGAATACGCGATGGCCAACATGCCGGTCTGGCTGGTGGGCCTGTTGGGCGCGGGCACGCTGGCGGCCTCGATGTCCTCCAGCGAGCCCTTCATTCACTCGGTGGCCCTGAGCCTGAGTCGTGATGTGCTGCAGCCGGGCCTCAAGCTTGATGACCAACGCGCTGGCAAGCTGGCGCGCTGGCTGATCTTCCCGGTGATGTTCCTGGTCGTGGCACCCCTGGCGATCTGGGAGCCGGGCAATCTGGTGATGATCCTCTTGATCGGGCTGGGCTTTGCCTCTCAGGTATTGCCGGCATTTGTGGGCATGTTCTTCTGGCCGCGTGCCTCGGCGGCAGGTGTCATCAGCGGCATCAGTGCCGGCTTCGTGGTCACGGTGCTGTTTACCGTCGTATGGCCGCATCCGCTGGGCCTGCATGCCGGTTTCTGGGGGCTGATGCTCAACCTGCCGGTCTTCGTGCTGGTGTCACTGCTGACACGGCCGGTGGATGAGGCGGTGACGTTGCGCTTCTTCCGCATCGCCGCCCCCTGGAGTCTCAAGCGCTGAGATTACGCAGGAAAGATCGCGGGCGAAGTGATGTCGGGGGCATCACTTCGCTCTGATAATCGAGCGTTTGGCTCTACCAAACAGTTGTCTGAAATTTGGACAAGCGTTTGACAAGGTTGTGAACGATTGTCACGTTTGCGCCCGAGCGCTTATTGATCCGTGTCGCCTTGTATAGAGTGAGATCATTGATTGGCTGTCCTCAAGGGAGGGGACGTGAATGAATGATCTGATGGTGCAGGTGGACAGACAGATACAGCGTGAGGGCGGTCTGGGAGTGCATTTCCCGGCCGAGATAGAAGCGCGCTTCGAGCACGATATCCATGTCGCGCGCAGCCACAAGCTTGCCTGCATGGGCGCGGTGGCGATCAGTATCTATGTGCTGTTTCTGCTCAATGACTGGCGCTTTCGCCCAGACCACATGCTGGAGGCCATCGTCATTCGCGTCGGGGTCATGACGCCCATCGCCCTGATCTGCATCTACCTGCTCAAGCGGGGTGTCTCGCCGGTACTGCGTGAGATGTTGATGACCGCGCTGGTGTGCTTCGCGATGATCTTCACGGCCCTGTTGATCCAGTTGTCAGTCTCGCCACATTCCTTCCTCGACCTGTTCGCACTCGGCCTTATCGTGCTGGTGGGCAATGTCCTGTTTCAGCTGCGCTTCTGGTATGCCCTGTGCTCTTCGGCCTTCCATTTCGGCGTGATGCTGTATCTGGTCAATGCCCATCCTGCGCCCTATGCCTCGGCGGGTTTCATGGCGTTGATGGTGTTTCTGTCCATCACGCTGTTTTCGATCATTTCCAATCTGCGCAGCGAAAAGGCCGAGCGCCTTTCCTACCTGCTGTTGCTGCGAGAGCAGCTCAGGGTCGAGGAGTTCACCGAGAAGAATGAAGAGTTCCGACGCCTGGCCTCGATCGATCCCTTGACCGAAGTCTATAACCGGCGTCACTTCGACAGTCTCGTGAGCTCCCTGCTCGGCAAGCAGGTCGACAGTCGGCTTCAATACGGCGTGGCCATGATCGATGTCGACCATTTCAAGGCCTACAACGACCACTACGGCCACGTGAAAGGGGACCTGTGCCTCAAGCGTATCGCGACGGCCATCTTTGAAAGCGTGCACCCCGATGTCGATATCGTGGCGCGTTTCGGGGGCGAGGAGTTCGTGGTGCTGCTGCCATCCTGTACGCCGCAACAGGCATTGGCGCGCGCAGAAGAGATTCGCCGCCATGTTCGCGACCTGGCGCTACCGCATGGGGGGAGTTCACGCCATGGCATCGCCACCATCAGCATCGGGGTCTCTGCCGCCGGCACCGGCCAGGGCTGCAGCTTCGAGACCATCCTCAAGCAGGCGGATGAGGCGCTTTATCGTGCCAAGGCCTCGGGACGAGATCGCTGCGAGCTGTTTGCTCAGCAGGATCAGCAAGCATTGGGCCGAGCCTTCGCCGGCTAGCGTCGTGGTGTCGTCGCGGTGGTGTCATGGTGGTGTCGTGGAGTCTGAGACGAGAGCCCAAGGGGGCGTGCGCTCACGTCTCGTGTGACAGCCCCAGCTGCTGGCGAAGCCACGGCAGCATGATCTGCTCTGCCTGATGCGCCCGCGCCCCGGGATAGACCAGATAGAATCCCTGGCCCTGGTCCGGCAGACCACACAGAGTGACCAGTTGCCCCTTCGCGATGCCTTCCGCCGCCATCAGGCGCGGTGTCAGCGCGATACCTTGATCTGCCAGAGCGGCATCGATCGCGAGACTGGTGTGATTGACCCAGAGGCGATCGGCCTTCTCCAGGCCCGAGAAGTGCGCCGCAAAGGTATGCCACCCCTGATGGCTGTCCTCGATCAATACGCACCCGCGCATATCGAGCCTATCCAGTCGCTCGCCCAGCTGTTCCCGATAGCCGGGACTGCAGACGGCGATACGCTCAAGCCCCGTCAACCATATCGCCTTGAGTCCGGCGTCATGCTGGCCATAGCCCTGGCGGATGGCGAGATCGATCCCGTCCTGATGCAGATTCGAAAGTCCTTCGCTTGCGTGTACCCGCAGTTGCCATTCGGGATGTGCGTGGCGAAAGCTTGCCAGGCGGGGCATCAGCCACTTGGCGGCAAAGGAGGGCGGTACGCTCAATGACAGGGTGGTGTCAGCGGGGTCATGGCTGGCATCGCGCACGGCCTTGTCGATATTGCCCAGCGCCAGGGCGATCTGCTCATGAAAGCGCTGGCCTGCGTGAGTCAATGCCAGACCACGTGGGAGACGATGGAAAAGCTTTATCCCAAGCTGTGTTTCCAGCTCGCGTACACGCTGCGCCACGGCGCTTTGGGTGAGCGACAGCTCTTGGGCCGCGCGGCGGAAATTGAGATGGCGCGCTGCCGCATCAAAGGCTGGCAGCGCGCCCAGGCGCAGTTTCGTGTTCAGGTTCTTGCTCATGTCAGGGACGTGCTCATGTTCAGGCTCGTGTCAGGGGCTCATGCTCAGAGCCATGCTCATGCTCAGAGCCATGGGCGCTTGGCCGGCAGGGGGCGATGAGGCCCCTCCGGCGCCAGCACGCTATCTGAGCGGGAAGCCGACGCACCGCGTGTGACGTCATATGGCACAAGAGTGAAGATTTTCTACAGGGTAATGCAAATAATGCCCGCTTGTCGCGACGCGGAGCACAGCCGAACATGGCGCTATCGGTCCCACATGGCGCTATCGGTCCCACATGGCGCTATCGCCAGGGGCGCCATGTGGTTGGCTCCCCAAGTATCCTCGCCACAAGGAGTACCCCATGCCTCGCTCACGATTCTCGGCACATCTTGCCTTTCTGGCGCTCGGTACCATCTGGGGCAGCAACTTCCTGTTCATGAAATGGGCGGCAGAGTGGATCACCCCGGGTCAGGTGACCTTGCTGCGTGTCGTGGCAGGCTTCATCCCCCTGGCCCTCTATGCTGCCTGCCAGGGCGTTCTGCACCGGGCGCACTGGCGCCATCTGCATCACTTCGTTGTCATGGCCCTGCTGGCGACGGCGCTGTACTACCTGGCATTCGCCTATGGCAGTTCGGTATTGCTGTCGAGTGTCGCGGGCATGCTCAGTGGCGCCATCCCGCTCTTCACCTTCGTGGCGGCGGCCTTGTTCCTGCGTAACGAGCCGATCAATGTACGTTCGATCACCGCCACCTTGCTCGGCATCATCGGTATCGCGCTGATTGCCCGCCCATGGCAGGGCCTGCAGGCAGACGTCTCGCTGGCGGGCGTGGCCGCCATGCTCGGCGGCGCGATGTGTGTCGGCTTGTCATTCGTCTATGCCAAGCGCTTCGTGATGCCGTTGGCGATTCCTTCGCTGGCCCTGGCTACCTATCAGACGGGGATTGCCACTCTGCTGCTGCTCGCTGTTATCGACCTTGAGGGTATCCTGGCGCTGAGCAACGACGGCGTTGCCTTGACCGGGCTGGTAATCGGCCTCGGGGTGTTGGGAACCGGCGTAGCCTATGTGCTTTATTACTTCATCGTCGGCGAACTTGGCGCCATCAAGGCCTCTGGCGTGACCTACCTGCCCCCGGTGGTCGCCGTCATCATCGGAGTGCTGCTGATAGGGGAGCCCATCCGCGGACTCGACCTGCTGGCAATGGCGATCATTCTGGTGGGTGTCATCCTGTTGCAATCCGCGCGTAAGAAGCAGGAGGTTGCGCCTCCCAAGCCAGACGACAACGAGACTGAACAGGTATTGCCTCGCTCAGGCGGCCTCGAGACCTCGAATCACTCGGCGCGATGATCAACACCTGGGAATCACGACTGAGGCCGCAGCAGAGAAGCACGACTGAGCATCGCAACTGCATCTCGCGATAGTGATGGGAAATGATCGAACGCCTGATGCTGCACCCTGCCTGTGAGCGGGGTGCAGCATCATGTTTCAGCCGGTGTGACCTGTCTCAACCCTGTGCCACTTAACTCCCGTGCCTGACACGGGTAAGGTTGAGGCAAATGGCCACAGGTTGATGAAATTTGCCTCATGTCTGAACCGCAGCCCGACCCCTCTGAATCCTCCGGGCTTTCAGAACAGCCCGCGCCATCCCGCATGCCTCCTCTAGCGTCGGCGACGGCGTCGGAGCCTCTCTCTGCGCCGTATCCGCGCCCGGATTCACCGCCGCTGCTGGCACCGGGGGCCGCCGAGCACACGCTGAATGTCTGGTTGGTGCCGCGCTTCTCGATGTTGACGTTGTTCTGCCTGCTGGAACCGCTAAGGGTCACCAATCGCTTCGGACGGCCGCTGTTCGCCTGGCGTCTGCTGTCCAGTGATGGCGAGGCTGTCGTGGCCAGCAATGGCGTGCGCATCGACGTCGATGGTGCCTTGTCGTCTCTGGTCGATGAGCCGTCGTCGGGTGGCCAGAGTGGGGCGCAGACGCGCTTGATGGTGGTGTCATCCTACGGACCGGAAGTCAGCGTCGGCAGCCAGGCGCGTGGCGTGATTCGCCATCTGGCAGCCCACGGCGCCTGGTTGGGAGGCTTGGATACCGCCCCCTTCATTCTGGCGCGCGCCGGGGTGCTCGCCGGTCATCGGGTCGCCCTGCACTGGGAGAGCGTGCCGGCCTTTCGCGAGGAATTTCCTCAACTCGAGATCAGTCAGGCCGACTATGAATGGCAGGGCGAGCGGCTGACGGGGTCTGGCGGCGCGGCCAGTATCGACATGATGCTGGCGTGGATCGAGTTTCTGTACGGGCCGTCGCTGGCGGACGCCGTCGGGCGGCAGCTGGTGCATCAGCGCGGGCATCTGGCCACGCCTGCTGCCGTCAGTACTCGAGACGATTCGCTGCCACGCAGTGTGGTCAAGGCGCTGGCCGTGATGGAGGCCAATCTTGCCCAGGTGCTCTCGATCCCCGACATCTGCCGTCTGGTCGGCCAATCCCAGCGCCAGCTGACGCGTCTGTTCATGGCGCATTTTGAGGAAACGCCCAAGCAGCGCTATCTCGGCATGCGCCTGGATCATGCCCGGTGCGTATTGGCCGACAGCAGTCGCAGCGTTTCCCAGGCGGCTCTCGGCGTCGGATTCACGCATCTGGCGCACTTCTCGCGTGCCTATCGTCAGCGATTCGGTGAGCCGCCCAGCGCGACCGCCCGCCGTGGTCAGGCCACGCCCTGAAGCGGGTCATTATCCTCCGCCCCTCAAGGCGGCGCGGATGACGTCGAGGGCACAAAAAGAGCCGCAAAAGGGAGTATGATCGCGCCGCTGCGCCGCTGCGCCGCTGCACCGAAACGCCATCGCAGCAGACGACTTGGCAGAGGGTGCCATCAGGGTTCACGACAAGCATATACGCCATTGTTTCATGCGCACGCCAGCGCACTGCAGGAGGCTTCACGAGAATGAACTGGATAACCTGGCTCGACCTGGCCGGTGTGATGATCTTTGCCCTGACCGGTGTCGTCGTGGCGTGCCGTTCACGCATGGACCCGATCGGCATGCTGGTGCTGGGCGCCGTGACCGGTATCGGCGGCGGTACGCTGCGTGATCTCGTGCTGGGAATCGGCCCGGTGTTCTGGGTCGAGCAGCCGATCTATCTGTGGGTCATCCTGTTGACGGTAATGGTGGCGACGCTGGGCTTTCATTATATCCACCGCCTGACGCGGGTTTTCCTGCCGGTCACCGATGCCTTCGGGTTGGCGTTGTTTACGGTGCTGGGTGCGCACAAGGCGCGCATGCTGGGCGTGGATGGCATCGTGGCCGTCTTGATGGGCACCATGAGCGGCGTGGCGGGTGGCATGATTCGCGATGTGCTCGCGCGCCGTGTGCCGATGGTGCTGCGTCAGGAAATCTACGCCTCGGCGTCGCTGGCGGGTGGCATTCTCTATATCGCGCTTCTCGAGGCGGGCGTTGGCCTGGCGTGGGCCACCGGCGCTGCCATCTTGCTGATACTGGCGATTCGCCTGCCGGCGATCTATTGGCATCTGACCTTGCCGACCTTTGCCTGGGTGATCATCCCGCCACCCCCGCTGGCTTCGCAAGACAGTGGCCAGAGGCATGATCAGGCCCCGTCGGGGGCAGAGGGCACGGGCGGGGAGAGTCGCGAGGGCGTGCACGCCGCGCCAGATGGCAGACCTCGTCAGCGCTCGGAATTCGCGACGACGCTGGGCGGCTCGGTCGGCGCCAGCGATGTCTCGCCCTCAGGTCAGCTGGAGACACCACCGGCGCCTCCGTCATTGCCGCGGCGCACGCCCAAGGCACGCGTCAGGATGCTGCGCCCCGGCGAACGCCGCCGTGGTGGGCTCTAGGCGACATCCTTTTGCTGAGTGATTTGATTGGCAAGCCATATTGCAGAAGCGATCATGATGCGCATCATTATTGTGATTTCTGCAAAGATGCATGGGACCATGCATGTTGCACTTTCAAGGAGATCACAGCATGCGCAGCCGTTCGGATGACCTCGAGTTGCTACTGGCCGTGGTGGATAGCGGGGGCTTCAGCGCCGCCGCCAATCGGTTGAACATTCCGGTGGCCAAGGTATCGCGGGCCATTCAGCGCCTGGAAGGTGAGCTGGAAACGCCGCTGCTGAATCGCACCACACGCAGCGTGGCGCTGACCGATGAGGGACGCGGCTTCGTCGAGCGCGTGCGCGAGGGCTTGTTGCTGCTCGGCAGTGCCGAAGAGGCTCTGTTGCAGCAGCGCGATCAGCCCAGCGGGCGGCTGCGTGTCGATGCCGCGAGCCCCTTCGTGCTGCATCAGCTGGTGCCGCTGGTCGCGGAGTTCTCCCGCAGCTATCCCGGCATCGCGCTGGAGCTGTCAGCCGCCGATGACATCATCAACCTGCTGGAACAGCGTACCGATGTGGCTATCCGCATCGGCGAGCTGGATGACTCCACGCTGCACGCCAAGGTGCTGGGGCGCTCCACGCTGCATCTGGTCGCAAGCCCTGCCTATCTGGCCGAGCATGGCGTGCCGTCCAGTGTTGCGGCGCTGCAGACCCATCAACTGCTGGGGTTTCTGCCCCCCAGTCGTCTCAATCGCTGGCCGCTCAAGGGTGCCGCACAGGGCTTCGACACGACACCTCATCTGCCGACCACCAGTGGCGAAGTCATGCGTCAGCTGTGCCTGGCGGGACATGGTATCGCCCTTATCTCGCGCTTCATGCTGGGCAATGACCTCAAGACCGGCGCTCTGGTGGAAGTGTTGCCCGGCCAGATCCAGAGCCCCAATCCCCGCGAGCAGATCCAGGCGGTCTATTACCGCAACAGTACGCTGTCGCCGCGTATCAGCGCTTTCGTCGAGTTTCTCGCCACCCGCCTGACGCTGTGAGTGGCTTATGTCTGGCGCCCCAGATTTGCCCTGACAACAGCGGATAAAGGGGCGCTAATTTGTCCTGGCACAGAGTTTTAACGATTATCCCGCACCTGAAGCATGGCAGAGGAGTCGGGCTGATTTAAATAAAGTTTATAATCTATTGATGAAATCTGTTTATTGACGCATGTTGCATGGCGTATTTTACGGGCAATAGCGATATATTGGGCTGACAAGGAAGTAATCAGCGCTTCAGGGACGAGCAGATGATAGCCAAGGAAAAAGAGGCCTACAGTGGCGACGATGAGCGCGCCAGGTACGGTCACCGCCAGGAAGAGGATGTGGCCTTCCATCTACGGCGTGCCTTCGGGGATGACCCCGAGGTCGTGATCTTCAATGATCTGCGACTGAAATACGGTGAGGAGAATGCCCAGATCGATCATCTGGTCATGCATCCCTTCGGCTTCATCATCATCGATTCGAAAAGCATCACTGGTGAAGTCAGGGTCAATGCGGCAGGTGAATGGCAGCGCAGCTATCGGGGCAATTGGTCTGGGCTCAAGTCACCACTGCGTCAGGCGGAATTGCAGCAGGATATTCTCAAGCGCCTGTTGATCGAGCATCGCACTCGTTTGATGAACAAGACTTTGGGGCTGCAAGGCGGCTTTGCCGGTCGACAATGGAAAGTGCTGTGCGCCGTCTCGAGCAATGCCATCGTGCACCGTGACGATATGGCCAAGGGGGTCTCGGCTCAGGTGGTGAAGCCGGAGTTTCTTCACGAGCAGGTCAGTGGTCTGATCGGGGCGCGTTCGATGGTCAAGCGTGCCTTGCTGTTCGATACGCGTCCGGAGTTCACCAAGGATGAGCTTGAGCGTGTCAGCGAGTTCCTGCTTAAGCAGGACGCCCGTTCGCGTCGCGCGCATGCCGTCGAGAGCGTCCGTCGCGAGGTGAGTCGTCGCCCGCCGCCGGCAGCGAAGACGCCTGATGCCGCTGACAGTGCTGCGAGTCGATGGGCGGTCAATGAGGGTGGTATCCGCGAATCTGCCAGCAAAGTCCTCGCCAACAAAGACCTCGGTAGCAAAAATCTCGTTAACAATGGCGCGGGCTACAGTGCTCATGGCGGCAATGGCATTGGCGACAGTGCGCCTGGCAGCAATGGGCGTGGCGAACAGGAGCGCGGCAGCCAGGGGCGCTGTAAACAGAAGCAGCGCGCCATGGCCAGGCAGGGAGGCGATTCGAGTGCAGTGGCAGTTGCCATCCCCGCCGCCGCGGCAGTCAATGAGGCGAAGGCAAGCGCCGAGAGCGTCGCTAAGCCCAAAGCTGAACCCAGAGCCGAAACACCAGCGCCGCCAACCGAGGCACCAGTCGGGTCGCCAGTGCCTGAAGCGTGCTTGGCCTCGCCCCAGTTGAGCGAGCATCTCGACAGAATTGCCGCACGCCTGAAGGCTTCCGCCACCACGCAAGCGCCACCGCAAGTGCGTGTCCAGTGCCAGAAATGTCAGGAAAAAGATGCACTGCTGGGGCGTTATGGCCCCTACGGCTATTACGTCAAATGTCAGGTCTGCAACGCCAATACATCACTCAAGCAGGGCTGTCCGGCCTGCGAGCATCACAGCGTACGCCTGAGCAAGTCCGGGGCGGTCTACTCGGGGCATTGCCCGCAATGTGAGCACGAGTTCGTGATATTCCGACAGCCCGACTGATGTGGTGCCTTGCAGAAAGACAACGCCCGCATTCCTGACCAAGGAATGCGGGCGTTGCCATTCAGAGGGTCGACTCGATGGACCTCTCTACAGCCGACTCAATTATCGACGGGCCAGACCTTGAAGATACGGTACGGCGCCTGGCCGCTGTCCTTGCCGTCATTGAAGGGCGGCGTGCTGTCGAGCTGGTTGACGGTGACATAGAGCCAGCCGTCGGCTGCCATGCGCACGCCATCCGGCCAGTCGAGACGCTCATCGCGCACCAGCGGCGTCAGTTTGCCATCGGCGCCCAGCACATCCAGCCCATGCTGATTGAGGTTGGTGAAGTAGTGGGTGCCCCCAGCGGTATCCGCGCCGTCGGAAACGGGCTTGTCGCCGACGCGGGTGATGGCAGCGGCAATGGTGGCGTGATCGGCGCCTTCGCGCAGCAGTCTGGCCGGTACGCTGTACCAGCTGTGGCCGGTCATGGCGCCGAAGAAGACTGTCTCGCCATCGCCGGACAGGGTGATCGGGTCGACGCCGACCTTGGCAGGCTTGCCATTGAACTGGACGTCCTTGCCATCGATCTTGAGCGTGGCACCGGGTTCTGCCTCAAGCGCCGGATGCTCGCTGAAGCGGGTGGCCTCGCCGCTCTCCAGGTCGACGGTGATCAAGCCCGGATTGGCGATGTCTGCCAGATAGGCCACGCCGCGGCTGCGGTCCACTGCCAGGTCCTGCACGAAGCTGCCCTCGGGGGCGATATTCGCAGGCAGAGTCAGCTTGGTAATCAGCTTGCCCGAGGCAATATCGAAGCCCCACAGGCGGGTCTTGCCCAGATGCAGCCCCATGTCGGTGATCCACAGACCGCCCTGGCCATCCTGATAGATGCCCAGCGGGGAATCGATGGTGGCGTCGCCGTAGCGGCCGGCATGCGTCTGCAAGGCGGGGGAGGGCCAGGCGCGATAGCTGTTCTGGCCGGTGATCTCGACCAGCTGCACGTCGTGATCCCCATCCATCGGGTGGATGGTGGCGAAGACCTGCCCATTGGGCGTCACCGCCACATTGCCGGGGCGAATCTGCATGACGGCGACAGAGCGCATTTCACCGTAGGCAGGCCCGGCCTTGAGCGCTGAGGTGGTGGCCGGCAGGGTCGTATGGCCGTTGGCGCAGCCCGTCAGCAGGCCGGTAAGCAGGGCGACCATGCCCAGATGTCGGGTCGAACGGACGGGGTCAGGCATCAATGTTTCCTTATCGTGGTAATGCTGGTGTTACTGTCGCGATGAGCGATATCTTGAAGGCAGGGATTTCTCTATGACGATAATTGCCTGAAAAATCATGGGCATAGAGTAACCTAAAGCACCGTTCAGACCAAAAAAAACGCCCTCATGGAGGGCGTTTTTCTTACAGCGTCAGTGCCTTGCGGCCAGCGGCCGATTCGATCAGGCGTGACGCGAGATCATGGCGTCGAAGTTTTCCTTCGGCTGGACGCCGGTCAGGGCTTCGAGCTTCTCACCGGACTTGAACAGCGCGATGGTCGGCAGGCCGCGGACGCCATTCTGGGCGGCGAGGTCCGGTGCATCATCGACATTGATGGCTACGACCTTGAGGGCATCACCCTGTTCTTCGGCGATGGATTCGACGATCGGGTCGAGCATCTTGCACGGGCCGCACCAGGGTGCCCAGAACTTGACCAGCACCGGCTGCTCGCTCTCGATGACTTCCTGGGTGTAGTTGCTATCGACGACTTGTGCGAAATCCGCCATTTGTCTCTCCTGTGCATCACGAGGGATGCGTGATTCAAAAGGGCACTTGGTGTGCTTGATGGGCACACACTAACGCTGCTCGACTTTTGTTCGCAAGCGCATTCGCTTTTGAGGCCAGGCAACATATGCGTGCCGTTTGCGCAACAGTGGCGATGGTGTGACCGCCTACCCGCTGGTACACCGAGCCAAGCGACACTCTGATCGCGCTTCATTTGCCCTCCATTCAACATCCACTCGCTCTCCATCGCTGTCATCGATTCCCGCGACGACTGTCATCCAACTGTCATGCATGTGTCACTTGATATATGGAAAAACACATATATGATATTTCGTATGTCACCGCGCTTCAGCCGGCTGGCAGGCAACCTGCCTTGCCATGCGTCAGGTGCCGGTGAGAGGGAATCGGGAGGGGAGAAAGATGGCTCAGGCATACGCGAGGACATCGCCATGAAACCGTCAACCAATGACGTTATTGATGGAGTGGGAGACATGGCGGCCTGCCTGACACCGTTGCAGGTCTTCAAGTGCCTTGCCGAGGACACTCGCCTGACCGTCGTGCAGCTGTTGGCCCAGATGGAAGAGCTGTGTGTCTGTGAGCTTATCTGGCTGCTGGAGCAGCGCGCCATGCCCATCTCCCAACCCAAGGTCTCGCGGCATCTCGCCCAGCTGAGAGATGCTGGCCTGCTGACCAGTCAGCGGCGTGGCCAGTGGGTGCACTACCGCCTGGCACCTGACCTGCCGGCCTGGTGCCATCAGATTCTCGCGACCCTCTGTCAGGCCAACGCCCGCGAGGTGTCGCGCTGGGTGGCGTGGCTGGAGACGATGCCCAACCGCCCTGTGCGCTGCTGCTGAGTGCACAGGGCCTAGAACGTTAGCCGAATCTTTTTGAACACTCTCAAGGAAATGCCCATGTGTCCTGCTCATAGCGCTCCGTCCTATTCCTCATCCATCAGCGTGCCGGAGGGCATGCCGGCCCTGCGCGTCGGTATCAACGGCTTCGGGCGCATCGGTCGTCTCGCACTGCGCGCGCTGTGGAAGCTGCGCGAGGACATCGCGCTGGAGGTGGTGCGTATCAATGACCCGGGTGGCGATGCCGCGACCTTCGCCCATCTGCTGGAATTCGATTCCGTGCATGGCCAGTGGTCGCCGGGCGCCGGTATCACCAGCGACGCGGACTCCATCACCCTCGATGGTCAGCGCACGGCATTCTCAAGCCAGCGTGAGATCGGTGACACCGACTGGTCGGGCTGCGATGTGGTAATCGAGGCTTCCGGCAAGAAGAAGAGCACCGAGGTGCTGAACGCCTATCTCGAGCAGGGCGTCGCGCGGGTCGTGGTCTCCGCGCCGGTCAAGGAAGAGGGCGTGCTCAACATCGTCATGGGCGTCAACGACCACCTCTACAACGCCGATGAGCATCGCATCGTGACGGCGGCCAGCTGCACCACCAACTGCCTGGCGCCGGTGATCAAGGTGATTCAGGAGCAGTTCGGCATTCGTCATGGCTCCATGACCACCGTGCACGACATCACCAATACCCAGACGATTCTGGATGCGCCGCACAAGGACCTGCGCCGCGCGCGGGCCTGCGGCATGAGCCTGATTCCGACGACCACCGGTTCCGCCAAGGCGATCAGCGCCATCTTCCCGGAGCTGGAAGGCCGCTTGAACGGCCACGCCATTCGCGTGCCGCTGGCCAATGCCTCCCTGACCGACATGGTGTTCGAGCTCAACCGCGAAGTGACGGTGGATGAGGTCAATCAGGCGCTGCAGAGCGCGGCGGAAGGTGAACTGGCCGGCGTGCTGGGCTACGAGACACGCCCGCTGGTGTCGATCGATTTCCGTACCGATTCCCGCTCCAGCATCATCGATGCGCCCTCGACCATGGTCGTCGCGGGCACCCAGCTCAAGCTGTACGCCTGGTATGACAACGAGTGGGGCTATGCCAACCGCACCGCAGAGCTGGCGCTGAAAGTGGGCCTGGGTGATCTGGCCGACGCCAGCACACGGGAGCGCTGAAATGCTTGCCCGCCTGCGAGAGCTGCCCCATGAGGTGCGCCAGTACCTGCTGGTGACGGGGAATTACTGGGCCTTCACGCTGACGGATGGCGCACTGCGCATGCTGGTGGTGCTGCATTTCCATTCGCTGGGCTATTCGGCGCTGGACATCGCGCTGCTGTTCCTGTTCTACGAAGCCTTCGGTGTCGTCACCAACCTGGTCGGCGGCTGGCTGGGGGCGCGGCTCGGCCTCAATCGCACCATGAATGCGGGGCTTGCGATGCAGCTGGTGGCGCTCGGCATGCTGTTGGTGCCGGAGCCCATGCTGACGGTGGTCTGGGTGATGATCGCCCAGGCGCTGTCGGGCATCGCCAAGGACCTCAACAAGATGAGCGCCAAGAGCGCCATCAAGGTGCTGGTGCCGAAGGGGCAGCAGGCGGCGCAGTCGCAGAGCGCGCTGTATCGCTGGGTCGCGCTGCTGACCGGCTCCAAGAATGCCCTCAAGGGTCTGGGCTTCTTCCTCGGTGGCGCGGCGCTCAGTCTCATCGGCTTCCAGGGCACGGTGTTGGCCATGTGGCTCATGCTGGCCGTGGTGCTGGTGCTGTCACTGCGCAAGCTCTCGGCATCGCTGGGGCAGAGCAAGGCCAGCCGCAAGCCGGCGTTTCGTGAGATGTTCTCGACCTCGCGGGCGGTCAATGTGCTGTCGGCGGCGCGCATGTGCCTGTTCGCTGCACGTGATGTCTGGTTCGTGGTCGCCTTGCCGGTCTATCTGGCCGAGGTACATGGCTGGAACTTCTGGACAGTCGGTATCCTGATGGCCGCGTGGGTGATCGGTTACGGCGGGGTGCAGACCCAGGCCCCGCACATCACCGGGCCGATCGCGCGTCGCTTGAGCGGTGATGCGGGCGTGCGCTGGATGACCGTGCTGCTGGCCGGCGTGCTGGCGTTGTTGCCCGCGCTGATGGCGAGCATGTCGCTGGACGCGCAGCAGGGCGGCGATGGCAGTGCGGCCATCCTGTTGGGGCTGGCACCCCTCGAGTGGTTGATCATCGGTCTGCTGGTGTTCGGCGTCATCTTTGCCGTCAATTCCAGCTGGCACAGCTACCTGATCGTGCGCTTCGCGCGCAGTGAAGGCGTGTCGATGGATGTCGGCTTCTATTACATGGCCAACGCCATGGGGCGCCTGCTGGGCACGTTGCTGTCCGGTTGGCTCTATCAGGCCTATGGTCTGGAAGCCTGTCTGTGGTGGTCGGCGGCACTGGTGGCGGCGAGCGCGGTGATGGCCATCGCGTTGCCCTCGGACACGCAGCATGCTTCCACTCAGGAGACGTCGGCCAACTGAAGCCTTCGCCGGGCACCTGACGCCTAAGCCCTTATGCAGGAAGCCCTTATGCAGGAAGCCCGTCCCAACCATGGGGCGGGCTTCCTGTCATCTGGCGACGATAGTCTGGTGGGTGATGCAAGGGGCGAGAGGATCAGCTCATTGCGCATTCACCTGATGTCACCGTAGCGTCAGCAAGTGAAAATTCTTTCGTATAGCTCTTGCTAAGCCCCTCGCTGGATTTCTGGTCGTTATCCTTTCCTTTCCGCTCCAAGAGAAACGTCATGTCACATCCGGATGAAACTACCCAGCGTGAGCGCGACCACGCGCCTGATGCCCCGCTTGCGAGCGACAAGGCGCGGCGCAGTGAAGTGCTGCGCACCTTCTTCACCTTGGGGCTGACCAGCTTTGGCGGCCCGATAGCTCACCTCGGATACTTCCACGATGAGCTGGTACGCAGGCGAGGCTGGTTGAGTGACAAGGCCTACGCCGAGCTGGTCGCGCTCTGTCAGTTTCTGCCGGGGCCGGCCAGCAGCCAGGTCGGTTTCGCGCTGGGCATGGTGCGTGGCGGTGGCGTGAAGGGCGGGATATTGGCGTGGATCGGCTTCACCTTGCCGTCTGCGTTGGCGTTGCTGGTATTGGCGCTGGTGGCGGGCAGTCTCGAAGGGCCGCTGGCCTCGGGGGTGATCCACGGCTTGAAGCTGGTGGCGGTGGCCGTCGTCGCCCAGGCGATCTGGGGCATGGCGCGCAAGCTGTGCCCGGACTTGCGGCGTACCTGTCTGGCGCTGTTGGCCATGCTGGGCCTGGCGCTGGCACAGAGCGCCTGGACGCAGGTCGCCTGGGCGCAGGTCGGGGTGATCGCGATGGGCGCAGTGCTCGGCAGCCTGCTGTGTCGTGATGACAAGGCGGAATCCGTGCGCCAGCAAGCCCAGGCCGCGGGGCTGTCACTGCCGGTCTCGCCGCGCCTGGCGCGCTACTGCCTGGTCGCGTTCTTCGTGTTGTTGATCGGTCTGCCGCTGGTGGCATCGGGCAGTCTGGTCGATATCTTCTACCGTGCCGGGGCGCTGGTATTCGGGGGCGGGCACGTGGTGCTACCGCTGCTGGAGGCCTCCACCGTCGAGACGGGCCAGATCGCGGCCGATACCTTCCTCACCGGCTATGGCGCCGCCCAGGCAGTGCCGGGGCCGCTGTTCACCTTTGCCGCCTGGCTGGGGGCCGGCATGGCGCAGGTGGGCGGCGGTTCGGCATTGCTCGGTGCCGTCATTGCGCTGTCGAGCATCTTCCTGCCGGGGATTCTGCTGCTGATCGGCGTGGCGCCTTTGTGGGGGCGTCTGCGCGCCCGCGCCGGGGCGCGCGCTGCGCTCGCCGGCGCCAATGCGACCGTGGTGGGCGTGCTGGGCATGGCGCTCTATGACCCGCTGTGGACCACCAGCGTGCTGAGCCGCACGGACCTGGTGATCGCGCTGGCCGCCTTCATCGCTCTGACGCGTTTCTCGCTGGCACCCTGGAAGCTGGTGCTGGGGATGGTGATCCTCGGCGCGGTGCGTGGCGTGATCTAAGTCTCGACGTCGTATCTGACAAAAGAACGCCCCCGTCTGCTGTTGGCAGGCGGGGGCGTTCTTGTTCTGTAGAGCAGTTCATGCAGAGCAACTCATGCCGAGCAACTTCAGGCAGAGCAGCTCGCGGTCGGTGTCACACCAGCGACAGCAGCGCGGTGACCAGCAGCTCGTTGTCATAGTAGGGTGCGCTCTGCTCGCTGATCAGGCGGGTGTCGATCACGGTGATGCCCATGCGCTCGAGCGCCTCGATGCAGGGGCCGCCGGGATAGTCACCGCGCTGGCTGTCGAGGAGCACGATGTTGAGCAGGTTCTCGGTGGGGCAGTCTTCCATGCGGCCGGTCAGGTCGGCACACAGGGTGTCGAGCAACACGCTGACCAGCTCATCCATGCGCTTGCCGGTCTGCTCCGGGTCCGGGCAGCAGTTGGGGATATAGACCTTGGGGCAGGGGTTTGCCAGCACCGCGCGCCCGACGCCCTTGGGCAGCAGATTGGCGAGCACGCTGGAGTAGAAGCTGCCGGGAGGGAAGCAGATCAGTTCGGCCGACTCGATCAACTGTCGATTGTTGGCGTGCAGCTCCGGCACCACGGGCACATGGTGGTCGCCCTCTGTCGCGGCCAGACGCATGCGCGCGATGGGCGAATCGAGGGGGGCGACTTCCTTGCCGGTGATGCGATGCTGACCGATGATCTCGCGACCATCTTCCAGCGTCACCGCCAGATGACAATCGGCATTGACCACGGCGCGTACCGTGCCGCGTACATGTACCAGCTTGGAGAACAGGAAGATGATCTGATCCAGCTGCTGGTGATGGTTCAGATAGCCGCCGGCAATGATCAGATTGCCGATGCTGGCGCCGCGCAGATCGAAGCCTTCCGGCATGGCGTCGATGAGAAAGCCCAGCTGATGGCAGATCAGGGTGCGCATCGGTTCCGCGACCGCCATGGTCAACGGATGACGCCCGGCTGCCAGCTCGCGCAGCGTGGCGTGCAGCATCTCCGGGCGCGCTTCACGCGGCAGGCGGTGGGTAAACAGGCGATAGATCTCGGGATGGCCCAGGACGCTGTCATCGGCCAGCGCCATCAGGCGTGATCGCAGATCGCCGATGGCGGGCATCGAGAAGGCGTCGCGCAGTTTGGCCGAGCTGCCACCGGAATCAAACGGCGTCACCAGATGGATGCTGTGGTGGGTATAGCGGGTCAGGGTGCGCGAGACCCCGGTCAGTGCGGTGCCGCCACTGAAGAACAGCACGCGCGGGCCGACTTCGGGGGCTTTCAGATAGCGCCTGACGCGCATGGGATCGGGTACACGTGCGGTCCGACTGACCCTGACCTTGGCCATTGCATGGCTTCCTTTATGCTTGCATTTTTGGCATAGAGTGCCTTTTTTTACGCCCAGCGTCGCCTATTATGCACTTTCTCTCAATTCCAGCGCAGGGACTCTCGATCCCAGTCTCTCGACCCTAGCCCAGCGTCTCTTGTTGCCAGCCTGGCTTCCCTCATTGCCAACCCGGTTTCCTTCATTGCCAGCGTAGTGTCTGCCAGGCGCGCTGTTGCGCCAGGCTGGCGAGGGTCGGGTCCGGGTGGACGGCGAAGGGGTGATCGACGAATTCCAGCAAGGCCAGATCATTGCGTGAATCGGAATAGCCCCAGCTGGGCACTCCGGTACTGTGGCTGGCGTGTTGCTGCTGCCATGCCTTGAGAGCCGCGAGCTTGCCCTCGCGGAAGGTGCGAATGCCACAGGCGCGCCCGTTGTAGCAGCCTTGCTCGGTCTCAAGGGCCGTGGCCAGGGCCGCGTCCAACGCCAGGCGCTCGGCGAGAGGGGCGACCAGATGCGCCGTCGAGGCCGAAATGATCACGACCTGATGATTCTGCGCGCGGTGCCAGTGGATTCGCTCCAGCCCCTCACGATACAGGCGCGGCATCAACTCGGCATCGAGAAAGCGTGCCACCTCGGCATCGACCTCACTGACGGCGCGCCCTGCCAGCGGGGCCAGCAGGTGGGTCAGGTGGGTCTCCATGTCGAGCTTGCCGGCCGCGTAGTCCAGCATCTGTTGTGCCCAGATCGCGCGATATTCCTCTCCATCGGCGATCCAGCCCCTTGCGATCAACCAGTCGGTCCAAAGCCCCGTGGCATCGCCCTCGAGCAAGGTGTCGTCGAGATCGAAGATGGCAAGCCCTGTGATGTCATCCATGGGACACCTGCGACGTGGCGGTGGTCTCGTGCCCGCCCAGCGCCTGAACCTCATCCAGATCGGCGTGCAGCATCACGCGCAGATGGCGCGGCAATAACTGCCGAGCGCTGCGATTGAGGACATCGACATTCAGGCGCAGTCCCTGACAGTCCACCTCGTAGCGCACGATATTGCCGAGCAGCTGGTGGCGGCGAATCACGCCCGGGCAGCCGGGGCCGGCATTGTCCGGCAAGGGCTGGGTCGGGAAGTTGGCATGTTCATCCTGTTGTCCCTGGGGGCTGGTGTCCGGTTGCAGATACAGCGCTTCCGGACGCAGTGCCACGCGCGGGCTGTCACTCTCGTAGCCGAGCAGCGGGCGCGCCAGCTCGCGACCGATCAGGTTGTAATGCCCCATGAAGCCCGCCGCCGTGGCATCCACCGGCCGGGTATACAGCGACTCGGCATTGCCCTGTTGCAGGATGCGCCCCTGATGCATCAGGAAGATGCGGTCCGACAGCAGCAGCGCCTCCTCCTGATCGTGGGTCACGAACAGGGTGGTCAGGCCGAGGCTCTTCTGGATATCGCGGATCTGATCACGCAGATGGCGGCGGATACGTGCATCGAGTGCCGACAGCGGCTCATCCAGCAACAGGATCTGCGGCTCGACCACCAGCGCGCGTGCCAGTGCCACACGCTGACGCTGACCGCCGGACAACTGGTGCGGGAAACGCTGCGCCTGATCGGTCAGCTCCACCAGTCTGAGCACCTCGCTGACACGCCGCTCGCGCTCTTCCGGGCGCACCTTCTTCATGCGCAGCCCGAAGGCCACGTTGTCCGCCACCCGCATGTTGGGGAACAGCGCATAGTGCTGGAAGACCATGCCGATGCCGCGACGCTGCGGCGGCAGCGACGTGATGTCGTGACCATCGACGATGATCTGGCCTGCATCGACATCATTGAGGCCGGCGATGGCGCGCAGCAGGGTCGACTTGCCGCAGCCGGAGGGCCCGAGCAGGGTGATGAATTCACCCCGCGCGATCTCGGCCTCTATCTCGGCGAATACCTGGGTCTTGCCGAAGCTCTTGGCCAGGCCATTGAGCTTGAGGTAGTGCTGGTCGGCGGCGCGTTCGCGCAGGGCACTGGTCAGAAGGCCGCCGGCGCTCTGGCTATCGAAAGTGGTGGCGGTGTCGATGGCAAGCATCAGCGGTCCCCTCGGGGTGCGGAGTCTGACGACTGGTGAGTGGTGTGGCGCGGCTCGGGGTCGGCGCTCGGCACCGGGCCGGGCAAGCCGTCGGTTATGGCGGTGGCCAGCGCCTCGTCGGGGTCATCCGCGGGCATCTCCTGCTCGGCGGGCTGACGATTGCCGAGCCAGGTCAGGATCAGGGTGAACACGAACAGGGTGATGACCAGGGCGCTGGTGAAGTGGCCGCTGGCGCCGCGGATATTGTTCAGATAGACCTGCAGGGTCTCGAAGCGTGTGCCGACCAGCATGTTGGCGAACACGAATTCGCCGGCCAGGAACGAGAAGGCCAGGAAGACGGCAATCTGGATGCCGACGCGAATATTGGGCAGTACGACCAGGAAGAACGCCTTGAGCGGACTCGCCCCCAGCAGTTGAGCGGCCTCCATCAGGGACGCCACGTCCAGCGCGCGCAGGCTGTTGGCCAGGGCGCGGTACATGAAGGGCAGCACGATGGTGAAGTAGGTGGGGATCAGGATCCACGGCGTGCCGACGATGGCCAGCGGGCCGCCTGCGTAGAGCTGCAGCAGGCCGACCGATGACACGATGGGCGGCACGGCGAAGGGCAGCAGGATCAGCCCATTCATCACGCTGTCGAGGCGCGGATAGCGTGTGTGGGCGAGAAATACCACCGGCACGATCAGCAGCAACGACAGTGCCAGCGCGCCGACGGCGACCAGCAGCGAGCGCCCGAACGCCGCCAGAAAACGCGGTGTGGTCCAGAGCTCCAGAAACCATTTCACGGTCAGGGCGTCGGGAGTCAGGCTGGCGCCCCAGCGTGTCGCCAGGGCGTAGAACAGCGTCGCGATCAGCGGCAGTGCCAGCAGCGCGAAGACACTGGTGACGATGAAGGTGTAGATGTTCACGCGGCGCAGGCGCGCCATCAGGCTGGGCAGCAAGGGCTTGCCGTGGCGATAGGGCAGTTCAGCGGGAAGTGACATGGTAGCTCCTGCGCATGAGCCATTGCTGAATCAGCGTGACGATGACGAGAATGACGACCAGCACCAGGGCCAGTGCGCTGGCCAGTTCCGGCTGCAGGAACAGGTCGCCGGAGACCAGATTGGCGATGCGGATGGTCATCAGGTTGTAGCTGGTGTTCACCAGCGCATAGACGGTGGCGTAGGCGCCCATGGCATTGGCGAACAGCACGGTGAGCGTGCCCGCCAGTGACGGCCACAGCACCGGCAGGCCGATGTGCTGCCAGTAGGCGAGGCGATTGGCGCCCAGCAGGCTGGCGGCTTCACGCCACTCCGTCTTCAGGGTGCTGAAGGCGGGATACAGCAACAGGATGCCCAGCGGAATCTGGAACCAGGTGTAGATGACGATCAGGCCGGTGCGCGAGTAGAGGTTGAAGTCCTCGAGCAGACCAAAGCGCTCCAGCATCAAGGTCAGCATGCCGTTGGCGCCCATCAGGATGATGAAGGCGAAGGCCAGCGGGACACCGGCGAAGTTGCTGGTCATGTTGGTGAAGGCGATCATCATGCGCGTCAGGCGCGGGCCGCAGCGGTGCATGCTGTGACAGGTCACGGCGGCGATCGCCAGCCCCAGCACGCTGGACATGAAGGAGATCTCGAGGCTGCGCCAGATGGCCTGGCGGAAGAAGGCCGACGAGGCGATCTCGTGAAAGTTGGCCAGCCCCCAGCCCGTGGGGGTCTTGAAGGCGCTGATCATCACCCACACCAGCGGCGCGATCTGGAAGGCGCCGAAGATCAGCGCAAACGGCAGCAGCCACATGACGGGGCTGGTCAGGCGGCGCTTGAAGGCGGCAGGCATCACTCGAGGCCTCGCGTGACAGCATGGCTCGCCAGCAGCGACGGATTGCTCGCCTTGCTGTGCTCAAGCCCCAGCAGTGTGGCCAGGGTGCCGCAGAGCTCGCGTTGCTTGAGATCCGTCGCGGCGCCATTGGCGAAGGCGGTGCCGAAGGTCCACAGCGGCACGCGACGCTCCTCTTCCAGCAGGCCGGAGTGTGAGCGGTCGGCATTCATGCCGTGATCGGCGGTGACCATCACCTGATAGCCGGCTTCCAGCCATGCCGGCAGATAGTCGGCCAGGGCGACGTCGGCACGCCGCGCGGCGTTGCGATACTGCGGCGTGTCGCCGCCATGACGATGGCCGGCATCGTCGATGTTCATGCTATGCACCAGCAGGAAATCCGGGTCGTGACGCAGGCGCAGCATTTCGGCGTCACTGAACAGATGGTCATCCGGATAATGATCCTGCCAGTAGAAGATGCCCGCCTGGATGGCGGATTCCGGGTTGTCGAGCCAGCGATGGCGGGCCGGCACGAAGGGGGCCGCGACATAGAGTTCGCTGACCCAGTGATAGGCGGCGGCAGCCGTGCGCTTGCCCTGCTGGCTGGCAAGGTCGAACAGGCTGATGCCGCGTGAACGGCGCACGATACCGTTGTTGACGATACCTGAGTCGACAGGCAGGTCGCCGGTCAGCAGGCATTCATAGAGCGGGCGCGACATGGCCGGCAGTTCGCAGTCCAGTGATTGATACTGGCCACGGCCGGCCTCGACCAGGGCACTCAGATAGCCCATGGCATGATGACCCACGGCATGGTTGAGGCCGTCGAGCACGACAAGAATGACACGCTGAGACATGGTGACTCCGTGAAGCTCAAGACGGCACCGCAAAGGCGATGCCGTCTGTCAGGATGGTGCGCGCTCTGCTCGCGTGAAGCAGAGGCCGGGGATCACTGCTGGTGGATCAGTACCTGGGACTGCCACTGACGCGGCAGCTGCTTGGCACTGGCTTCCCAACCCGCGAAGTCCTGGACCGGACGTGCATTGGCGTACTGCTCGTTGGGCAGCAGCTTGGCGGCGATATCCTCGGGCAGGGTGAGGTGCTCGGCGCGGATGGGACGGGCATAGCCCTTGGCCAGATTCAGCTGACCGGCATCGGAGAGGATGTACTCACGGGCCAGCTTGGCGGCATTCGGGTGCGCGGCATGCTTGTTGATGATGGTGGCGTAGCCGGAGGTGACGGAGGCATCAGACGGAATGACGACCTCGAAGGTGTCGCGGTTGATCTGATCGCGATAGTTCAGGGCATTGAAGTCCCACAGCAGGGCGACTTCGACTTCGCCTTTCTCCAGGTTGGCGATGCTCGGCTCTGCCAGTGACAGACGGCCCTGGCGCGCCAGTTCCGCGAAGACTTCCAGGCCCGGTGTCAGGTCGGATTCCTTGCCGCCATTGGCGAAGGCGGCGGCCAGAATGGCGTTGTTGGCCTGGGAGGCCTTGCCCACGGCGCCGACGGACACCTTGTAGTCACCCTCGGCGAGATCGGCGAAGGAGGTCGGGCGCTCATCTTCGCTGACCAGTGTCTTGTTGATCATGAAGGAAATGGTGCCGGTGTAGCCCAGTACCCAGTGGCCATCCTTGTCTTTGGCCCACTCCGGGATCTGCTCCCAGGTCGTGGTCTTGTAGGCCTGGGTCACGCCTTGCTGCACCGCGATCGGACCGAAGGCGAAGCCCACGTCACCGATATCGGCGGTGGCGTTCTCACCCTCGGCCTTGAACTTGGCGACTTCCTCGGCGGAGCTCATGTCGGTATCGCTATGCGCGATGGAATACTTCGACTCGAGGTCAGCCCAGGTGTCCTTCCAGTTGGCCCAGCTGTCCGGCATGCCGACGCTATCGACACGGCCTTCGGACTGAGCGGCCTCGAGAAGGTCAGCCGGCATGTCGGCGGCACTGACGGAGGCACTGCCCAACAGGGCGGCCATGCAGGTGGAAACTAGCAGGCCGGTGGAGCGGGATGAGGTAGTGGCAATCGACTTCAAGGAGATTTCCCCAGTAGGTGATGAACAATCGCTGCGCTGAAGGTAAGGCGTGACGGGCATCAGGCACCCTGTCGACACGCTGAGAGCACGTCCGGGTGCTCAGGTCATTGCTCAGGCCAGTTCTCGGATCATTGACCAGACCAGTGCTCTGCCAAGTGCTCAGGCAAGTGTCGAGACAGCCGAGATGTGTGGTCTAGTTCAGTTCGAAAGGCACGATCGACTCTAGCGCTCGCCTGTGACAGTTGCGTGTCGTCAACATGTCGTTGTCATGGCATGGGGTGGCGGCTCTGCCTCTGCCTCCTTCATACCTTCTCCGCGCCTTCTTCGTGCCTTGCCGCGGGCTTCAGTCCTCGCTATCTTCCACAGCCATAGGCGTGCAAGGCATGAGCCAGCACGTGATGGCTGAGCTGGCGTGGCAGCCAGAGCTGCGCTGTCACCGAGTTGTCACGCCAATGCCACTATTCTCCTCATGCGTGTCTCGGCAAGCGTGTCTTGAAAAGTCGCTCTGAGCTTTGCGGGTCCTCTGAACTAGACCACAGAAATCGCTTCGCTCTGACCCTTTCCATCCTGGACGCCCTGGATGTCATGCAAGTGACTCGCCAGAAATTGCTGTCTTTCGTTATCTTTCAGGAACTTCGCATGCCTTCATCTTCGCTTGAGCCCCAGAGTGACGCCGCTTCATCGGCAACTCCTGACGCGGATGTCCCCGTGGCAGGGCTCAAGGGCAAGCTGCTGAACCATCTTGAGGCAGCGCCGCTACGCGCTTCACAGCGCCTGCCCTCCGAGCGCGAGATGATCGAACGCTTTGCCACGACGCGGGTCACCCTGCGCGACACCCTGCTGCAGCTGGAGGCGGAGGGGCGTATCTATCGCGAGAATCGGCGGGGCTGGTTCGTCTCGCCGCCACGACTGCGCTATGACTTGCTGGCGTGCCTGCCATTTCGCGACATGGTCGAGTCACAGCAGCGGGTGGCCAGCACCGAGGTACTGGCGGCAGGAGAAGTCGCTGCCAATGCGGTGATCGCGCGGCGACTGGGGATTGCGGAGGGCTCAGTGGTCTATCGCATCACTCGCGTGCGGCGTATCGACGGGCGGCGCGTGCTGCATGTCTGCCATCACCTGCGACGTGACTGCTTCCCGGGCATCCTCGATTTCGACCTCGCTGCCCACTCCCTGACCGACCTCTACCGGCACGAATACGCCATTCGTGTCAGTCGCGTCAGCTTCGAGCTGGCTTCCACGGTGTTCGACGCTGAGGCCGCCGCCGCGCTGAACGCCGCACAGGGCAGCCCCGCGCAGCGCATCACTCGCATCAACTTCGATCAGAATGGCCGCGCGGTGGACTGCGATGATGAACACTGGCGCCACGACGCCATCGAATTGACGTTGAGTGCCGCACCACAGAGCTAGTCGGCAAGTTCGCGGTAAAGCCTGAATGTCTGGCAGGCCGCTGGTAGCCCAGACGAAAACACCCGCACACCTCTCTGTCAGTAGAGGCCGTGCGGGTGTTTCTTGTGCGACGGGCAGGATTCGGGCGCGGTTGAGACCCGATCGATCGGTATCAGCGCATCAGCAGGCTTTCATCGACTTCGCGGAAGTGATGGGCGCTTTTCATCAGGGCGAGGGCGGTGAGGGCTTCGACGCCGTAGACGTGTGTCGTCACATCGTGGCGCGCCGCGACATGATCCAGCAGCAGGGCGAAGTCGCCATCGCCGGAGGCGAGGATGATTTCATCGACCTCGGGGGCGGCTTCCATCACGTCGATGGTGATGCCGACATCCCAGTCGCCCTTGGCCGAGCCGTCGCCGCGCTGGATGAAGGGCTTGAGTTTGACCTCAAAGCCTATCTCGCGCAGGCGCTGCTGGAATTGCTGCTGCTTGGGGTCGCCACGGTCGATCGCGTAGGCGTAGGCATGCTGGATCGAGCCGAGGCGCTCGAGCTCTGCCCACAGGCGACGATAATCGAACTGCCGGCCGAAGGTATCGCGGGTGGTGTAGTAGATGTTCTGCACATCAATGAAGACGGCCAGGCGTGTGCGTGCCCCATCCGCGTCGCGAGTGCCATGCACGCTGTGCTGGCGGGAGTCGAGGGAGCTGTCGCGCGAAGAGGATGCTGGCATGGGCGTCGCCGTGGCGGGAGGAGCAAGGGCAGGCAAGAGGTGATTTTCCTCTCCCCAGAAAGAAGCCGGCCGCTACCTGATGATGCAGGGCAGCGGCTGGAGGTCTAGCGATGAACAGCGCTCTCACCGGTCAGTGACTCGATGGCAGACGCCAGTTGAGCGAGGCGAGCAGCGCGTTCGGGCACCAAGGCTTGATGGGCAAGCCTCAGCTCTTGGCAGCAGGGTTTGACGGCTTGGTCGGCTTGACGCCAATGACCTGGCCGCTGACACCGGATTCAATCACATCCACCTTGCCACCACGGTCCAGGAAGGCCTGCATCTGAGCTTCAAGCGAGGCTGAGGTTTCGACAGCAGCCGGTGCTTTTTTCTTTGCAGCAGTACGAGTATTCGCCATGCGGGACTCCGTTCCAAGACGTGAGGGGTGAAGGTGCATGATAACACAGTGGCAACTTTGCTGCTTGATGGCGTCAATTTGGAATCAGAAGCCTGATGTTTTGCGTCGCTTTTCCTGGTGTCTGCAAGCCTCGCGCAGCTTGGTGGGTCGCTGTTGCGATATGACCAACACAGTGATGCAGGGCAGCCAAGCCATTGAAAAGTCGGGCTGTCGGCAAGATGTCAGTGGGCATGATCGCGACTGCCGCATGGCATGCGAATCCTTTTACGGGCGCTGAATCATCTTTGATGACCAGGCTGTCCGACGCTCAGCCAAGCAAGGAGAGACTCCATGACAAGCCCTTCCAACGGTGATTTTGACGGCCAGACACGCGCTTATGCCGTGGCGTCCGAAACGGCAGACCTGGCGCCCTGGAACTTCGAGCGTCGCCAGCCGCGCCCGGATGACGTGGCCATCGAGATTCTCTACTGCGGTGTCTGCCACTCGGATCTGCACGTCGGGCGCAATGACTGGGGCTTTTCCCAGTATCCGCTGGTGCCGGGGCACGAGATCGTGGGTCGGGTGACCCAGGTGGGCAATGACGTCAGTCAGTACAAGGTGGGCGACATGGTCGGCGTTGGCTGCATGGTGGATTCCTGCCGTGAATGCAGCGCCTGTCAGAAGGGACTCGAGCAATACTGCCTCGACGGCATGACCATGACCTACGGCAGCCCGGACCGTCACGACGGCAGCCTCACCCAGGGCGGCTATTCCGACAAGATCGTCGTCAGCGAACGCTTCGTGGTCTCCATCCCGGACAAGCTCGACCCGGCAGTGGCCGCGCCGCTGCTGTGCGCGGGTGTCACGACCTATTCGCCGCTGCGTCACTATGGCGTGAAGTCCGGTGACAAGGTCGGGGTGATCGGCATGGGCGGCCTGGGCCACATGGGCATCAAGTTCGCCAAGGCGATGGGCTGTGAAGTGACGCTCTTCACCCGCAGCGAGAGCAAGGTCGAGGAAGCGCGCGAGAATGGCGTCGATCATGTGATCGTCTCGACGGATGACGAGCAGATGACAGCCGCCACCGAAACCTTCGACTTCCTGCTCGACACGGTGCCGGTGCCGCATGATCTCAACCCCTACCTCAATACCCTGAAGTACGATGGCACGCATATCCTCGTCGGCCTGGTGCAGGAAGTGGACCCCGCGCTGCAGGGCGGCAACCTGGTCATGAAGCGCCGTGTACTGGCGGGCTCGTTGATCGGTGGCATGCCGGAGACCCAGGAAGTGCTCGACTACTGCGCCGAGCACGACATTGGCTGCGATATCGAGATGATCGACATCGACACTATCAATGATGCCTGGAAGCGCATGCAGGAAGGCAAGGTCAAGTATCGTTTCGTGATTGACATGCAGAGCCTCAAGAACGCCCAATAAGCGCTGGCGCTGCTGCCGATCAGGCAGTCTGTCAGTGAATGCTGAAACCCCCGCCAATGACGCATTGGCGGGGGTTTTGTCGTAAGGTATGTCACAAAATTGCTACAGGGTGATTCCCGATGTATCGCAAAACGCGTATAAGAACGCGATGAAAACGCCAAAGAGAATCCAGCCGCTCATAGATGACGGTCTGGTCGATGAAGTGCTCCGCCCCTTGATGAGTGGCAAGGAAGCCTCGGTTTATGTCGTGCGCTGCGGAGAAGAGATTCGCTGTGCCAAGGTCTACAAGGATGCTGCCCAGCGCAGCTTCAAGCAGGCTGTGCTGTATCAGGAAGGCCGCAAGGTGCGTAACAGTCGCCGTCAACGGGCGATGGAGAAGGGCTCCGGCTTCGGACGCAACCAGCAGGAAGCCGCCTGGCAGAATGCCGAGGTCGATGCGCTGTATCGTCTGGCCGATGCCGGTGTACGCGTGCCGCAGCCGTTCGGCTGCTTCGATGGCGTGCTGCTGATGGAGCTGGTCACCGATGACGACGGCAATGTGGCGCCGCGCCTGAATGATGTCTCGATGTCCGCCGAGCAGGCGCGGGAAGACCATGCGCTGATGATGCAGTACATCGTGCGCATGCTGCATGCCGGCCTGGTGCATGGTGACCTGTCCGAGTTCAACGTGCTGGTCGATGACTATGGCCCGGTGATCATTGATCTGCCGCAGGCGGTCGATGCCGCGGCCAACAACAATGCCAAGAGCATGTTGGCGCGTGATGTCGCCAATATCACCGCCTACTACGCGATGTTCGCGCCTGAATTGGCACAGACACGCTACGCCGACGAGATCTGGGCATTGTTCGAGGCCGGTGTTATGGACCCGGATGTCGAGCTGACAGGCCTTTATGAGGACGACGCCGAAGCGCCGGATGTGGATGCGCTGCTCGAGAACATCATGGCGGCCATGGAAGAAGAGCAGGAGCGCAAGGCGCGCCAGAAGAGTGCCGAAGAGGGCGATGATGACTAGCAGGAACCTTTAGCTGCTAACTGCTGGCCGCTAGCCGCTTGCCAGGACTCGGGCTCCCGCCAGGAGCGTTGAGGAGGGGCTCGCCAGTGGCAAGCGAGTGATGCCCTGTCACGCACGCTGCCGTGTCGATGGCCTGATCTTCCCACGAGTGACTGGGGAGGTCAGGCCATTTCTGTTGGGGCCTTGTCTCGGGCGAAGGTAAAGCAGAGAGGCGAAAGGGGAAGGGGAAGGGATATAGGAAGGGATATAGGAAGGGATATAGGAAGGGATAGAGAGGCACGGCAGCCCGCGGCAGGATCCTCAGCGGAGATGTCACGCGACTGCAATAAAATGATGCTCATATATGCCTATGCGTATTTATCGACATGCCTGTCATCGAGATACGTGTTCAGCATGCCGAGGGTGATTTTCATCACTGGCATGTGGCGATTGGCGAGGTGTCGCGCCAATCGGGTTAGCGGAGTCGTGAGGGATTCCGCCACCAAATATATGCTTATTCATATAAATCAATGCATCGGAGCACCGCAATGAATCGCCCTCTCAAGCAGCTCGCTTTCGTGATCGCCTCTGCGGCTATCGTGTCCAGTGCACAAGCACGTGACCAGGTTCGCATCGTCGGTTCCAGCACCGTCTATCCCTTCTCGAGCTATGTGGCGGAAGAGTTCGGTGTCACCACGGATCATCCCACTCCGGTCATCGAGGCCACGGGTTCCGGTGGCGGCATGAAGCTCTTCTGTGAAGGTGCCGGCAGCAACACCCCGGATATCACCAACGCCTCGCGCCGCATGAAGGCCTCCGAATTCGAGCGCTGTCAGGAAAATGGCGTGACCGACATCACCGAAGCCTTCATCGGTTATGACGGCATCGCCTTCGCGCAGTCCAACACCAACGATCCTGCCGCCTTCACGCTGGAGCAGATCGCGCTGGCGGTTGTAGCCCAGGTGCCGGTCGATGGCAAGCTGGTGGCCAACCCCTATACCCACTGGAACCAGATCGATTCCAGCCTGCCGGACCGCAAGATCACCATCTATGGGCCGCCCAGCACTTCCGGGACACGCGATTCCTTTGAAGAGCTGGTGCTGGAAGCGGCTACCGAAGAGATGGACGGCTATGGTGGCGAAGGCTACTCCAAGGTGCGCAACGATGGCGTCTTCGTGCCGGCCGGTGAGAACGACAACCTGATCGTGCAGAAGCTGTCGGAAGACACCGAGGCCTTCGGCGTCTTCGGTTATTCCTTCCTCGAGGAGAACGAAGACTCGCTGAGCGGCGCGTCCATCGACGGCATCGCCCCGTCTCCCGAGGCCATCTCGGAAGAGACCTACCCGGTCGCACGTACCATGTTCTTCTACATCAAGAATCAGCACGCGGAAGAAGCGCCGGTCATGTATGACTACGCGGACCTGTTCATGAGCGAGAAGATGGTCGGCAACCTGGGCTACCTGAAAGGCATCGGCCTGATTCCGGCGCACGAAGAAGCGCGCAAGGCGGCGCGTCAAGCCGTCGCCGACAGGAAGACCCTGACGCTTTCGGACCTGCAGGGCTGATGACGTGAGCCACGCGGTGCGGCGGTCGAGCGCATCGTGAACGCAGCGAGTGGCAATCTTCGCGGGCTGGCGTGGTGTGCCTGGCAGTTGCCGGTAACTGCGCCGGCCCGTTCGCGTCTGTTGCAGGCTCTGTTGCAGGTGTTGTTACAGGGTTTGTTGCAGAAAGTGATCTGAAGCTGGGGCGCCGAGGCCTGAAAGGCTACTGACATCAGTTTGTTATACAAGCGCGGTACTTCTGATATGCGACCCTATGGTAAGGTAAAATTGCAGCTCTGGAGATGAGTCATGTCCAAACAGCGAGTGCTTTTTCTGTGCAATGCCAATTCTGCCCGCTCCCTGATGGGGGAGGCATTGCTGCGCAACATGGCGGGGGACGAGTTTGACGCCTTCAGTGCCGGTGTCGCGCCTGATGCCCCGCAACAGCATGCGTTGGACGCTCTGGCGCGCGCCGGGGTGGATAATTCAGGTCTGGCGAGCGAGTCGATCGATCGCTACCGCTCTCAGTCCTTCGATGCCGTCATCGTGCTGTGTCAGAAGGCGCAGCAGCAGTGTCGCCAGTGGGATGGCCAGACCGATGAGCTGTTGTTCTGGGATATCGAAGATCCGCGCAATGAGGATACTGCGGTGTCCTATGGGCGCGCCTTGAACGAAATTCGCACGCGCTTGCAGCTGTGGTTGGCGGCACGCTCACATCATTGAATCAGGTGGAATTCTGCATTGTCTCTTCTGACCCCGACACGTCTTTTCAAATGCCTCAGCGACGATACACGCCTTGTGCTGATGTTGCTTGTCCATGCAGAAGGCGAGCTTTGCGTATGCGAGATGACCTACGTGTTGCAGGAGTCGCAGCCCAAGGTATCGCGCCATCTGGCCCAGTTGCGCAATTGCGGTCTGCTGCTGGACCGCCGCCAGGGGCAATGGGTCTACTACCGCCTGATGCCTGACCTGCCGTCCTGGGTATTGCCGGCGCTGGTCGCGGCTGCGGAAGGGAGTCAGCACCGCATGGCACCGTTGCTGGCGCGCCTGGCCACCATGGAAGGGCGCCCCAACCGCGAATGCTGAGCCGCTGTTGGTACCGCCATTGCCGTCATGCAACAACGCCGCCCCGGATTCCGGGGCGGCGTTGTTGTTGAGAGCACATCAGGGGCTGATCAGACCGGATCGACGGCGTGCTGCTCGGTCTCGGGGTCATGGCGACGATGGCGCAGTTCGATGCCCTTGAGCAGGTTGCGCAGGATCTGGTCCTTGCACTCGCGGTAGTGGCGATGATCGGGCTTGCGGAAGAAGGCAGACAGCTCGGACTTGGTGATCAGCTCGAAACCGGCCAGTGCCAGCAGCTCGAGCATGTCGTCATCCTTGAGCTCGAAGGCGATCTTGAGCTTGCGCAGAATCACGTTGTTGTCGAGACGCTTTTCAGGCGCTGGCTGGGCGCCTTCGCGCTTGCCGCGACGCACGTTGATCAGGCCATTGAGGAACCTGGCCAGGTCGATGTCCTTGATGCGCTGCTGAGCTTCATCATCATCGCGCTTGAGCCAATCGCTGATCTGGGCGCGTGAGACCTCGTGGTCCGCGGCAGCGAAGGTGTTGATCATGTCGGTGTCGGAGAGATTCAGCGCGTAGCGCAGGCGACGGATGATGTCGTTATTGGTCACGGGCGTGGTTCCGGTCGTGAAGAGTGTCAAAGGGCGGCAGGCGGCGCAGTCGGCACAGCAGAACTGATGCACAAGCGCTGGCCAGCAAGGCCGCGGATGGCGCGCAGCATACCAGATCAGGCGGGCGGTTCGCTCCACTGCAGGCGATGGGGATCGAATCCGGCGCACAGGGTCGGCTTGATGATGTCGAAGTAGGGCGAGATATCGAAGTCGCAGGGCGCAAACAGGCTGTGATGGCGGATATGCAGCAACTCCTCATAGCAGTGCAGGCATGCCGGGTCGCTGGAGGGCAGGACGTCACTGTCTGGCAGGATGGGATAGCGCACGGCCTGGAAGGCCTCGGCGATCAGCGATGAGCAGATCGCACGGGTCGGGTCGCCGCTGCCCAGTGCCAGCATGCGGCGTCGATAGCGGCTTGGCACCGGTGGCGTGCGAATCAGATAGCGAGCCAGATCGACGATGTTGCGCAGGTCATATTGATGGCCCAGGCGTGCCTCGGCATGGGCGATCAACGCGCTGATCTCCTCCTCCGTGAGTCCGACCGGGCGGCAGATACGCGTGTGCTGATGCCAGTAATGGTTGAGGGGGACGCGGCGCACCCCAGCGGTGACGTCCGCTTCCAGCAGGCAGTCGCCCCTGACCGGACGCCCTCTGCTGTCCAGCGGCGTGCGCACGCAGAGCGCGGCGTGAGACCAGGTCGACTGGGTGAGGTAGCGAATGGCGGTGCTGATACGCGAGGAGCCCTCGACCAGCAGGACATCGCCGCGCCGCAGGGTGGCAGCCAGCTTTTCCGGTGATGAGGTGGCGCGATGCGCCGGCAGCTTGCCCGGCGCCGTGAGATGACGCGCCATCCGCGTGCCCAGCCAGTCGAGTCCTCGCATGCCTGCCTCCCGTATGGCTCAACCCTCATCAGCCAGTCTGGGACCTTTTGGAGAATTCAGCCAAACGCCACCTCAGTCGTGTCGCGCTCAGCGACCCGGTTTCGGCACGTCCTGCTGGCTGACATTCTCGTCACTGGCGGTCTCGCTGGCCTCGGCCTGGTCGTCGGCGTCCGGCTCCGGGGCATCGAGTGTCTCGCCGGTGTCCTGGGCGGGCGTCAGCGCCAGTTCGGTGAGCAGCGGGAAGTGATCGGAGCCGAAGGCTTCCATGCGCGCCACGCGCACCACACTGAAATGCTCGCTATGGAAGAGGTGATCCAGCGGCCAGCGCAGCAGGGGAATGTTGGCGTGAAAGGTATTGAACATGCCGCGGCCGACGCGGGGGTCCAGCAGGCCGGACAGCTTGCGGAACAGGCGCGTGGTGCGAGACCAGGCCACGTCGTTGAGGTCGCCGGTCACGATCACCGGTTGCTGGCTGTCGGCGACGCTCCGCGCCACGATGATCAGCTCGGCATCCCGCTCGGATGACTCGTCATTCTCGGTCGGGCTGGGCGGCGCCGGGTGCAGGAAGTGCACCCGCACGCGGTCACCGCTGGCCAGCTCCAGTTGCGCATGCATCGACGGCACATCCTCTTCGACCAGGTAGTCGATGCTGGCGTCATGCAGTGGCAGGCGTGAATAGACATGCATGCCATAGAGGTTGTCCAGCGGGCATTTGAGGGTGTGGGTATAGCCGTATTGCTCGCTATCCGCCTCGAGCACGTCGAGCCGCTGCTGCCACCAGTCATCGGATTCCAGCGTCACCAGCACGTCGGGCTGTTCGCGTTCGACGATGGCCAGCAACTTGTCACTGTCGTGGTTGCTGGTCAGGACGTTGGCGTTGAGGATACGGATCTGGCGCTGCCGGTCGTGCTGTCTGGTGCGCGCGGACTCGCAGGGAAAGAGGCGGGTATAGGGCACGATCCAGTGTGCCTGATAGACAAGCCCGGCCACGGCGATCACGGCCAGTGACACCCTGAGCCCGAAGGAGAGCTCGGACACCGCGAGGTCGGCGATCAACAGCATCGCCCACAAGGCGGCCAGCTGCAGACGGGGGAAGTCCATGATGCGCACCGACCAATGGCGAATACGCGTCAGTGGCAGCAGGGTGAAGGCTGCCATCAGCAGCGTCAGTACGCCGAGTAGTGTGGGGATCATGGTGGCTCCGGTGGCAGAGAATGGGGCGGGAAGTCGAACGCTCAAGCGTCAGACATGGTGGCGACATGCCTGACACTCAAGTCAGGACGCTTTTCTCACGAGGCAGCCCGCCGCTGACGCCACAGGCGTGAGATCCATTGCCAGCGATTGATCAACAGGGCGGTGAAGATGAGGCCGCAGCCGGTCATCTGGATCAGGGTCATGCGCTCACCGAACCAGGCAGCCGACATCAGGGCGGCCCAGACCGCTTCCAGCATCAGGATGACCGAGGCGTGACTGGGGGTGGTCAGGCCCTGTGCGTAGATCTGCAGGAAGAAGCGCAGGGTGCTGGCGATCAGGGTACTGGCCAGGAACCAGCTCAGGATGTCGAGACTGATGCCGGCGGGCCAGCTCTCGCTGAGCGCCGAGAGTATCAGGCAGGTGACGCCGGTGGTCATCAGCTGGATGGCCGTCAGCGGCAGGGCCGGGATATTGCGCACCAGGCGTGAATTGAAGTTGAACACCAGTGCGAACAGGCAGGCGGCGCCGAAGATGAGCCATTGAGCGGGCTCGATGGTGAAGCCATCGGTCGCGCCGGGCTGGCCCATGCCGAGCAGGGCGAAGCCGAGCAGGGCGGTGGGTAGTGCGATCCAGGTGCTCAGCGGCGGTCTGTCCTTGAACAGCAGTCGTGCGAGTACCGGCACCATCAGGATGCCGAAGCTGTTGATGAAGGCGATCACGCCCAGCTGATCAGACAGTGCGACCCCCAGTGACCAGCAGGCCATGGCGCCCCCGAACAGGACACCGACGCCGCTGGCGCGCAGCTTGCGCGCGGTGGACAGCTGGCCCAGTGAGCGCGCATCGAAGATGGCCAGAATGAGCCCCGCAAGCAGGAAGCGACTGCCGATGAACAGCAGAGGGGGCATGCCAGCCATCGCCTCCTTGGAGAATATCCAGCCGGCGGCGGCGATGATGGTGACCAGCAGGAGCAGCAGATCGGCCTTGAAAGGCGAGCGGGAGGGGGTCGTCTCGGAGGAGAGGCTCATGGGGAGGGCGGGAATCCTTTATTCGTTGCTTCGCAAGTGATAACTATCCTATCAAGCTGGCGCAGTGGCTGCTGGCCTTTATCGGAACGCGAAAATCCGCCAATGCGTCTTGAAAGCCGCGCGACTTTCGATGTTACGCTGCGCATCATGCAGACACGTTTCTTTTTTCATTAGATGGCCGGAGGTTGAATGGCATCGACACCGCAAGATGAGGTTCGCGAACCCTCGCATGAGCCTTCCGGGCAGCACGCTCACGATCATTCCCATGGCTCCGCCCCTTCAGGCGGGCACTCGCATGGCCATTCACACGGTCATTCACACGGCCACTCACATGATCATTCACACGGCCACCACCATGATCATGCGCCTGAGGTGACCGCCGACAGCGAGCGACGCGTCAAGCTGGCCATGTATCTGACGGGCGGCTTCATGCTGGCGGAGGTGGTCGGCGGGCTGGTCGCGGGCTCACTGGCCCTCTTGGCGGATGCCGGGCACATGCTCAGTGATACCGTGTCGCTGGCATTGGCCTGGGGCGCGTTTCGCCTCGGGCATCGGGCGGCGACCCGCAAACTGACCTTCGGCTATGCGCGCTTTCAGGTGCTGGCAGCGTTCGTCAATGGCCTGACCCTGCTGGTGATCGGGGCGGCGATCGTGGTGGCCGCCATCAAGCGGCTCTGGCTGCCCTCCGAAGTACTCGCGGGGCCGATGCTGGCGATCGCCGTGCTCGGACTTGTCGTCAATATCGCGGCATTTCGTATCCTGCATCAGGGCGATCAGGACAACCTCAATCTGCGCGGCGCGGTATTGCACGTGATGGGGGACCTGCTCGGCTCGGTGGCGGCCATCGTCGCCTCGCTGATCATCATGACCACCGGCTGGAATCAGGCGGACCCGCTGTTGTCAGTACTCGCGGCGGTGCTGATATTGCGCGGTGCCTGGTCATTGGTGAAGCGGTCGGCGCACACCTTGCTGGAAGGCACGCCTGAGCAGCTCGATCACGCCGATATCCAGGCGGGTGTCCTGGCGCTTGAGGGTGTGGAGAGCGTACATGACCTGCATCTGTGGGGGCTGACGCCTCAGTCGCCGATTGCCAGTCTGCATGTCGTCGTGGCCGCCACCAGCGTGCCCGGCGATGTGCTGGAGCGTGTTCAGGCCTATCTGCGCGACGGCCATGACATCTCGCACGTCACGGTTCAGTTGGAAGGCGAGGCATGCCTGCAGGGCTGCGTGACGCGCTGATGTGATGAGTGCGATCAGCGCGCCGGCTGGTTGAGGGAGGGGGATCTCGCAAGGGCAAGCATGCGAATCTCTGACGAACAACGCCCCGCTGAAAAGCGGGGCGTTGTTCGTTGCAGCGAAGGGACTGGAGTGAATCATCCGCTGCAGTCTCTTCAGCTCTTCAGGGTCGCTGACGTCACGTTACGCCTATACGTGCAACAAGTCTGTGCTCAGCGACTCAGTGCTCAGCGACTCAGTGTTCAGCGACATAGACGGTGCGGATGTTCATGAAGGCACCGAAGCCATACTCGCTCTGCTCACGACCATAGCCACTGCCTTTGACACCACCGAAGGGCAGCTTGGCGAAGGGCGTGGTCGGACGGTTGACGAAGCTCATTCCAGCTTGCAGCTGACGAGAGACGCGTTCACCCCGTTCGTCGTCCTTGGCCACTACGGTGCTGCCCAGGCCATAGGGGCAGTCGTTGGCAAGCTCGATGGCATGCGCTTCGTTGTCGGCGACCACCACGGAGGCGACCGGACCGAACAGTTCTTCATTGAAGGCCGGATTGCCCTGGGTGACATTGGTCAGCACCGTCGGCGGATACCAGGCACCGTCGCGATCCGGAATCTCACCACCGCACTCAAGCTTGGCACCTGCCTTGATGGCGCGCTGGACCTGGTCATGCAGGTCATCGCGCAGGTCCTTGCGAGACATCGGGCCGATATCGACCCCTTCGCTCATCGGGTCGTCCATGCGCATGTCCTTGACCTTCTCGATCAGGCGCTTGGTGAAGTCCTCGGCGAGGGACTTGTCGACGATCAGGCGCTTGGACGCGGCGCAGCTCTGGCCGGTATTGTCGAAACGCCCGGCGATGGCGAGATCCACCGCACGCTCGATGTCGGCGTCATCCAGCACGATTAGCGGATCGATACCACCCAGCTCCAGCACGCTTGGCTTGAGCGCCGCGCCTGCCTGCTCGGCGACCTTGCGACCCGCCTCTTCACTGCCGGTCAGGGTGACGCCCTGCACGACAGGGTCATTGATGATGTCTTCGATCATCTCCGAGCCCACCGGCAACCAGGTGAAGATACCCTCTTCAAAGTCGGCCTTGTGGAACAGCTGAGTGATCAGATCGGCACAGCCCGGGACATTGGAGGCGTGCTTCATCAGGCAGACATTGCCGCCCGCCAGGGCCGGAGCCGCGAAACGGATGACCTGATAGAGCGGGTAGTTCCACGGCATCACGCCGAGGACGGCGCCGATGGGGTCCTTGACGATCTTGGCACGCACGGCGCCGTCGACATCACGCTGCTCGGTTTCCATCAGCTCGGGCAGGTTGTCGGCATAGAAGCGCGCGATGCTTGAAGAAATCTGCGTCTCGCTGATGCCCTGATCATAGGGCTTGCCCATCTCATGGGCGATCTGCGTGGCGATTTCATTCTGATGCTCATCGATCAGGTCCGCCAGAACGGTGAGGCGCTGCGCACGATCCTGCACGGTGGTCTGGCTGAAGCTCGAGTACGCCTTGCGCGTCTGCTCCAGTGTCTGCTGAACCTCTTCCTTGCTCAGCGTGGCGTATTCCTTGAGAACCTTGTCATTGGCCGGATTGGACGCGGTCAGTGTGTTGTTGCTCATCTTGCCTCCCTGGTGGGTGCTGGTTCAGCAAGTGACTGAATGGGGATCGCGAGGGATCGAGATCGGCCCTTGAGCCAGTCACTTCATTGGCTACACATCAGGACTTGGCGATATTGCCTGAGGTCTTCAAGGGGTAGGGGGCTATTGCGTCGGGTCACCTCAGTGTTGCCATATGAGCACGCTGCTGGCCCTTGAAAAGCCACAGGTGTCATCAGTGCTCGATCGCGAAGCGGTCAAATGTGAACCTGCCGAACAGGCTGCCAGCATGCGACAATGGGCGTCTGACGTCCGTGCGGGGCCAAGCTTGCCGCGCGCCGGGCCATCAACATGAGTGCAAGCGTCACAAGGAAGAGGAAGTCAGCGTGTTCAACAATATTCTGGTGGTGTGTACCGGCAATATCTGTCGCAGTCCGGTCGGCGAGTCACTGCTGAAGCAGGCGTTGCCTGGCAAGACAGTGCACTCGGCGGGCGTGGGCGCACTGGTCGATCACCCGGTCGAGCCCACGGCAGCACGCTTCGCCGTCGAGTCAGGGCTCGAGGTAGATGAGCATCGAGCGCGCCAGGTGTCGGTCGAGATGCTGACGGCTGCAGACCTGATTCTGGTCATGAGCGATGGCCACCGCCGCGCCATCAATCAGATGGCGCCGCAGGTCAGTGGCAAGACGATGCTGTTCGGCCGCTGGCTGGCGGGCGGCCAGGGGGAAGAGATCCCTGATCCCTATCGCAAGAGCGAAGAGGCCTTCCGCCATGCGCACCAGAAGCTGGTGGAAGCGGCTGCGCTGTGGGCAAAGAAACTGATGTAACCGATATCTAGCATTTGACTAAGTTTTAACAAGTTGCTGTATAGCTTTGACGAAGAGATTGATTGCCATGCAATCAATCTCTTTTTTTTTGTAGTTATCTAATTGATCGTGTATTAATAAAGTAGTTTTTTAGTATGCAAGTATCTGTATTTTCTTGGCTCTCCCTGCGGCCCATCTGCGCTGGGTGGAATAAGCGTGAATTTTTGTCAAATTTGATCTTGTGTAGGTCGTAACGTATCTTTGTGTAACTATAGGTTTCGTTAAAATTACAATGGTGCCCTCTCCCCATGCGCGAACTCGATCTCCAGGCTCTTGAGCCCCGTCTGCTGTTGGATGCCGCTGCTGCCGTGACCATTGCCGAGGGCGCCGATAGCAACGGCGACACGGTGTCGGCCACCAATACTGGTGCTTCGCTGTCGGGTACCGAAGATACGCAATTCTCGCTTTCGAGCCTGAGTGTCACGGACAGTGGCAACGTGGATGATGAGGGCAACGCCACGGATGAGTACTCGCTGACACTGAATCTGGATCAGGCAGCCGCCGATTCCGGAGCGGAGTTCAGTAGCGGCGGCAGCAGCGCGACCCTGACGGGCACAGCCCAGGAGATCACCGATGAGCTCGCCGGCCTCGTGGTCACCCCGGGGGACGATTACACCGCCGATATCACCTTGAGCCTGAGCCTCACCGAAACCACAGACGGGGTGGTGGATACCGACCGAGGCAGCCTCGATTTCGTCGCCACTCTGACGCCTGTCAACGATGATCCGGTGTTCGGGGACAGCGGCGCGACGGTCACCGAGGCGGGAACCTTCACCTTCTCCATTGAAGCCTTGGGTCTGAGTGATCCGGATATTGCCAGTGGCGAGCAGGATACCGACCAGCTGATCATCGAGATCGACAGCCTGCCGACGGGAGGCTCGCTGACGTTCAATGGTTCACCGGTCGCGATCGGTTCAAGCTTCGATTCAGACCAGCTTGGCAAGCTGGTCTATACCCATGACGGTGGCGATGTTGCTGTCGGGGACACTGACAGTTTCGCCATCACGGTGGTGGATGGCGCGGGTGGAGAGGCCTCCAATACCCTCAATATCGAGCTGATCCCTGACAACGCCGCGCCGACTATCACGGGCGACCCGCAGCAGTTCGAGGGCGAAAATACCTCGCTGGGCCTGAGTTACACCGATGAAGAGTCCGGGCATGCCGATGCGGCGGCCAATGCAACGGTGGAAATCACGGATCTGGGCAATCTCTCGGAGCGTGGCACCCTCTATCTGGATCTCAACCAGGACGGTATCGCAGACGCTGATGAGATCATCTCCGACACGTCGGACGCGGCTGCCAGTTTCACGGCAGACAAGCTCCAGTATCTGTCCTTCGCCCATGATGGGGACGAGCCGATTGTCGATGACTTGCCCAGTTTCACCATCAAGGTGACCGACGCCGGTGGCGGTGAGGGTATTGACGCTGCGCTGACCAACGACACTGATTCTGAAGATGGTATTGATGGTCAACAGGTCACCATCTCCATCCTCGAGAATGACGATGACCCGACGCTGACGCCCACCACCGACGCGCTGGATGCCACTGGTGAGGCGGTATTGATCGATGCATCTGCCCTGAACGCGATAGACCCGGACAGCACCGATGATCAGCTGAGCTACAAGATCGACACCTTGCCGAGCTTTGGTGAGATCCAGATTCTCAATGGGACTGAATGGGTCAAGCTGCCGGTGGGTGGCACCTTCTCGCAGGCGCAGGTCACGGCGGGCGAGGTCCGCTATCAACAGACCCTCGTGGATGGCACTGGAGGCACGGCGGACGACTTCACCTTCACGTTGGTGGATTCCGAATTCAAGGCATTTGAAGAGGCAGGAGACGCAGGGACCTGGGGCGGCGCGGATTCACCGACCGTCGGTACGCTGAATTTCCTGATTGACAATGTGACCGGTGGCCCCGGGGAGCAGCAACAGGAAACCATCTACGCCGAGCAAGTGAACAATACCGGCGTCATCGTGAGCGAAAGCACGTCCGATCCTGCTTCCACCGCGGTGGTCATCACAGACGATATGCTCAAGTATGGCGCCGAGCTGGACGGCTACGTGCTGCCTGCGACCCAGATCGTCTACACCGTGACGAACATACCGACCAACGGAACGCTATTCCTGGATGGTCAGCCGATTTCCGACTTCGGCAGCTTCACCCAGGAAGACATCGATAACGGGCTGGTCACCTTCCTGCACGATGGCAGCGAAGATCATGAGTCCAGCTTCACGTTCACCATCCTGCCGACGGACATCGACAAAGATCCGGACACGCTCGACCCCATTACCGATGTCTTCACCATCGACGCAACACCCGTCAATGATGCCCCCGTCGCAGGTAACTCGAGTGTCAATCTGCTCGAGCAGACCGATACGACGGACGGCATCGTTCGTATTACCAATCTGGTGATGTCGGATGTGGATGGGAGTCTGGAGAATCTGGACGGCGAGGGCGAAAGTGATGATCTCTGGTTCCAGATCGCCAGTACTGAACTGAGCGGTGGATCACTCGAAGTCTGGGATGGCGACAGCTGGGAGGCAGCCTCCACCGATGTCTGGTACTCCCAGGCGATTCTGACCGCGCAGGCGGATGGTCAGACGGGGGGATTGCGCTACGTTCACGACGGTGGTGAAAGTGTCGACTCCCTGAACGATAGCTTCACTTTCATCGTGCGCGATGATCTGACAGCGCCGTCAGATCCCTTCGCGACGGATTCTTCTACTCCGGTAGACAATGGGAACGATACCAGTGTCGTCTCCAATGTCGGCAACGTCACTATCGAAGTAACGCCCTTCAATGATGCCCCTCTGATTCCGCTGACCTCCGATGCTGCGGATCAGACGGTCATTGATGCCCTGGATCAGTCGTCCACTTCCGCCAACAACGTACTGACCCTTGGGGAAGGGGAATCGGCAGTCATCGGCAATAGCCTGCTGCAAGCCGTGGACAGCGACAACACCACGCGTCAGTCGACCTTCGTGATCACGAGCCTGCCGGAGAACGGCACTTTGACGGTGAATGGCAAGGTTCTGCGCGTCGGTAGCTCCTTCACCCAGGCCGACATCGACAGTGGGGCACTGTCCTATGAGCATGATGGCGGGGAAATCCACTCTGATGCTTTCACCTTTACTGTCAGTGATGGTCCGCTGACGACCGACGTTGCGACGTTCAGCATTGATATTACCCCGTTGGATGATTCGCCGGAAATCACGGCAACCCAGCCAGAAGACAGACTGATCCCGGCTTCCACAGCACTTTCAGCATTGGACCTTGGTGATGCCTTTGTCATTGGCGATGTCGATATTCTGGATCTCGACTCCAGTTCGGGTATTGATGCTGGCGAGACGGATAACATCACGGTATCTCTTTCGCTGAAGGATGAGACGGGAGCTACTGTTCCTTTTACTACCGCAATATTGACTACAGATGCGTCGGTAACCACGGACGCCACTTTCAGCACTGAGGCAACGGAAAACCTGTCGGCTGACACTCTGGTGCTTGAAGGCACGCTGGAGGGTGTGCAGGCACTACTGGAAAACCTTCAAGTCCAGATGGTATTGGCAGGTGATGCTGCTGATTTCGATGCACGTTGGACGGTGGAAGCCGTAGTAGATGATCGTCTTGATGACGGCTCCTTGAATGGCGGCGACGCCAATGAGGGAGGGGTGACGATTGGTGATGAGTTCAATACCGCCACCGCGAGCATCGAACTGTGGGTTTCCACCGAGAACGATGCTCCTGTTGTCACGTTGCCGGATACCGACTCTCTGACAGTCACGGAAGATGGCGGCTATCAGGATATCGGCGCCATCACGGTGACGGACGCTGACAGCTTCGATACTGATATCACCGTCGTACTGAGCGTTCCAAATGGCACGCTGCAGATCAGTGATGCCGGTGATGCGGACATCAGTGGTGACGGTACTGCAAGTATAGAGTTGGTAGGCACTCAGGAAGAGCTTGCGACGGCATTGGCAAACGTCCAGTACCAACCGGATGCCAATGACAATGGTGCCGTCGAGCTGACCATCACGGCGACGGATACTGACTTGCACGGGACCGATACCGCCATTGAAACTGTCGTGAAGGAAGACATCACCGTGACAGCGGTCAATGACCAGCCGGTCTTGACGGTGCCCGGCACGACCTTCGTGATCAACAACAACGATTCTCAGACGATTGCCATCACTGGTGTATCGGTCGCGGATGCCAATGATGTAGGCCAGAGTGTCTATCAGGATGTACAGACCATCACGGTCAGTGTTGATGGCGGTGGTGCTGCCGGTACTCTGAGCATGGCGGGTGCCACCGCCAGTAATGGTGATACGCAAGTCACGCTGACAGGCACCCTGGCGCAGATCAATGCTGCTCTGGGAACACTCGAGTTTACCGCGACAAATGTCGATGCCGATGATACAGCTACGCTGAATATCGTATTCGATGATGATGCCAATGGTGATCAGACATTCGATGTTCTGACAGCCCTGACCGCCACTGCAGCTGTCAATATCAACATTTCTGCGGCCAATGATGCGCCGGCCATATCCGCGCCTTCAGGGACTACCACGCTGGTCGAAGATGGCAGTCTCACGCTGTCAGCGCTCGGGGTGACGCTTGATGATGCCGATGATTTCGGAGCCAATAATCTGTCGCTGACATTGACCGTGGATCACGGCACCTTCAGCAATGGCAGCAGCACCATCACCTTTACTGGGACTGTCGCTCAACTGCAATCTGCATTGGATGCTGAAACCTATTCGCCTGACACCCATTTCTATGGTCAGGACAGCCTCAGCATCGAGTTCAACGATGGCGGCAATACCGGTGTCGGTGGAAACCAGATCACGACGCGAACCATTGTGTTGACCGTCACCCCGGTCAATGACCGTCCGCTTGCCGCCGGTACAGCGGAAACAGTGGTCTCCGTTGCAGAAGATACCGCGGCAGATGAAATCGCCGGCACGGATCTCTATACGCTGCTGGTCGATCAGTACGATGACACCACCGATGATCAGACCGATGAGAATGGCAATACCGCTGCCACCACCGAGACTGATCTCACCTATGTTGCCATCGTCGAGAATACGTCTACCGATGCGCAAGGGGAGTGGGAATACAGCACTGACGGTGGTAGCACCTGGGAGCAGATCCCAGGCAATCTGCGTAACAATAATGCCCTCATATTGCCTGCTGATGCCGACATTCGCTTTGTTCCTGCCGACGACTTCAATGGTGAGCCTGGTGCTCTGACCGTACGTCTGGGTGATGACAGCGCAGCACTGGTTACCAGTACCGATGCTGATGATCTTCGTAATCTGAATCAAACTGCCAATGGTGACCGCGATCTGGCGACTGGCGTCTGGTCAAGCCGCACCATTGCCATCAAGACCAGCATCACTGCCGTCAATGATGCCCCGACGACACCTGATGATAGTGTGACTCTCGCGGCCATCAATGAAGACGACACCGATCCGGTTGGCGCCACCGTCGCGGAGCTGGTGGGCGTTAATTTCAACGATGTCGCTGCTGACGACCAGACCCAAGAGGCTGTTTCGGGGGGCAGTTCTGCCAACGTGTTGGCAGGTATCGCCATTACCTCCAATCCCTCCGATGACAGCGAAGGGACCTGGCAGTACTCCACTGACGGCGGCGATAGCTGGATCGATGTCCCTGCTGATGTCAGTGACAGCAATGCGTTGGTGCTGTCGACGACTGACTCAGTGCGCTTCCTGCCGGAGGAGAACTACCACGGTGATCCGGCTGGCCTGACCTACGTCGTGGCGGATGACAGTAGCGGAGCCGTGACGTCTGAAACCACCGTGGATGTCTCCACCTTTGACGAGACCGGTATCTGGTCAAGCGTGGCCGATGCCGACACCCTCAACACGACGGTCAATGCGATCAATGATGCACCGGTACTCTCCGGTGGCACGGCTGCGCAAGCCTTCCCGATTTCAGCTGTCGAGGCTGGCGGTGAAGGCACCGGAACCAACGAAGTTTCGCTGGTTTCCGGGGCCTCGCTTGCCGATGTCGACACTGCACTGGTCGGTGACAACTTCGGTGGTGGAACCATCACGGTTTCCATCGATGCCGCGACGGCTGCCGATGTGTTTGCCGTCGATGACTCTCTGGCGGGCTTCGCCGGTGCTTCTCTTGCAGACGGCACCCTGACGGTGACGCTGAGCTCCGGCGCGACGGCAGCCCAGGTCTCGGCGCTGATTGACTCGCTGACCTATCAGAACACCAGCGATGACCCGGACACCGATACGCGTGCCTACACCGTAGTCGTCAATGACGGCAACAACGACGGTCTGGCCGAAATCGATGGTGTCGGGCTGGATAGCAATGTTCTGACCGGCTATCTGCAAGTCGTGGATACCAATGACGGCCCTGTCGCGAATGATGATGCCGATGCCACCGACGAAGGCGTGGCGCTGACCACCGCTGACACCCCCAATCTGTTCGACAACGACACGGATCTGGATACCCCCACTGATGACTTCACCATCACCCAGGTGAATGGCAATGCTGGCGGGGTAGGCTCAGCTGTCTCGGGCAGCGAGGGCGGTTCCTTTACGGTCAATTCCGATGGCACATGGAGCTTTGATCCGGGCGCTGATTTCGACGGCCTCACCGATGGTGAGAGCGCGGTTACCACCATTACCTACCAGGTCAGTGATGGCGAGGGCGGCGTCTCGACCGCCACCGTCAGCGTGACCGTCAATGGTGTCGATGACACCCCGACGCTGACCCCGGACACCGGTAATGTCATTGAAGATACCAATGTCACCTCCGACAACCTGACTACCAGCGGTACGCTTGACGCGGGCACTGGCGGCGACACCGGGGAAGACAAGTTCACGGCTGAGACACTAACGGGCTCCTATGGGGCTCTGGTGGTCGATGCCGATGGCAACTGGTCCTACAGTGCCGACAATACTCAGGACGTCATTCAGCAGCTCAATCAGGGCGCCACGCTGACGGATACCCTGACGGTCACCAATGCTGATGGTGTCACCCAGACCACCATCAGCATCACCCTCACCGGTGTCAATGACGCGCCTGTCGCTGTCGCCGATACCGGCGAGACTGCGGAAAACCTCGATCTTAGCGTCGCGGCTGCGGATGGCGTACTGGCCAATGACACGGATATCGATACCGGCTCCACCAAGGCGGTTAGCCAGGTGGCTGGCGCGGGGACGGGCGTTGGGGCAGCGGTCGCCATGGCAGGGGGCGGTACTGTCACCATTGCCGAGGATGGCAGCTATGTCTTCGCGCCGGGGACTGACTTCGATTATCTCGCCGAGGGTGAGACCGCGACCACCACCGTTGCCTATACGGTCATTGATGACAATGGCGCCGAGTCGAGCAATACGCTGACGATTACCGTGACCGGCACCAATGATGCGCCGACCTTGGTGGAGACCCAGGCTGCTCAAGACAGCGTCGATGGTCAGGCCATCACGCCCTTTGATGTGGTGGATCTGTTCGCGGATGCCGATGACGGTGCGGTGCTGACCTACTCGGCAACGGGCCTGCCGGACGGGCTGAGCATCGACCCGGATACCGGTGAGATCAGTGGCACGCTGACCAGTGTTGCCTCCCAGGGCGGCAGCGGGGGCGTTCACACCGTCACGCTGACGGCGACGGATGAAAACAATGCGCCTGTCACCACGACTTTCACGTGGACCGTGGCCAATGTGGACCCCGTTGCGCAGGACAATAGCGACGATATCTCTGAAGGACTTGCCACTGATTCCGTCAGCACGACCGCCGGCAATGTCATGTCTGACGCCGGTACCGACAGTGATGGTGGCAATGACAACGATGCCATCGTCGTCAGCGGAGTCGGGGCGGGCGCCAATCAGGACACGGATGTTGCGGCCGGTACGCCGGTCGAAGGTGTCTACGGCAGCGTGACCATCGCCGAGGATGGTAGCTACACCTATACGCTCGATAACACCGATTCCGTCATCCAGGCGCTGGATGTCGGCGACAGTCTCACCGACACCTTCACCTACGAGATTTCCGATGGCCAGGGTGGCACCGATACAGCGCTGCTGACGATCACCATCAATGGCACCAACGATGCTCCGGTCGCGACCGATGATGCCTCAACCACTGATGAAGACACTGCGCTGGCCACGGCCGACACGACCAATGTGCTGGTCAATGACATTGATGTGGACGCTGACTCCGCGCTTGTCGTCAGTCAGGTCAATGGCAGTGGTGCGAATGTCGGTCAGCCGGTTACCGGCAGTGAGGGTGGTGATTTCACCCTGAATGCTGACGGCAGCTGGAGTTTCGATCTCAGCGGCGATTTCGAAGCGCTGAAGGACGGCGAAAGCGCTGTCACCACCCTGACGTATCAGGTCAGCGATGGCCTGGGCGGTGTCTCCACCGCCACGGTCAGCGTGACCATCAATGGCGTTGACGATGTGCCGACTCTGACGCCGGCCACTGGCGACGTCACGGAAGACACAGCGGTCAATGGTGAGGGAGACCTCGTGGCTGCCGGCACTCTGGCGGCAGGTAGCGGCGGTGATGCAGGCGAAGACAAGTTCACCGCCGCTACCCTCACCGGGGAGTATGGCGAGCTGACGGTCGATGCCGACGGCAATTGGGCCTATAGCGCAGACAATGCGCAAGATGCCGTGCAGCAGCTCAACCAGGGCGTTGAGCTGACCGATACCTTCACGGTCACCAACGCCGATGGCGTGACCACCACTACGGTGACTATCACCCTCACCGGCGTGAACGATGCGCCGGTGGCTGAAGCGGATACCGGTACCACGGCCGAAAATGCCAACCTGGTGGTGGACGCCGTCGAGGGTGTGCTCAGCAATGACACCGATATCGACACAGGCTCCACAAGCGTCGTCAGTCAGGTCGCGGGCACTGCCGCCGGCGTGGACGCCGCGGTCGACATGACCGGGGGCGGCAGCATCACCATCGCCGAGGATGGCAGCTACACCTTCGCGCCGGGGACTGATTTCGACACCTTGGCTGTTGGCGAGAGCGCCACCACCACCATCGCCTACACGGTCCAGGATGATAACGGTGCCGAATCCAGCAGCACCTTGACCATCACCGTGACTGGCACCAATGACGCCCCGACCGTCGTCGCGACCCAGGGTGACCAGGCCCATGAAGATGGCGAGGCGATCACCGAGTTCTCGGTGGCCGACCTGTTCGAGGATGTCGATAACGGTGCCGAGCTCACCTACACCGCCGCACAGTTGCCGGACGGCCTGAGTCTGGACCCGCAGACGGGTGTCATCAGCGGCACCTTGAGCAGTGATGCCTCTCAGGGCGGTACTGAGGGTGATGGGGTACATACCGTCGTGCTCACTGCGGACGATGGCAACGGTGGGGTGATCACCACATCCTTCACCTGGACCGTGGCCAACGTGGTGCCGGTGGCAGAGGACAACAGCGACTCTCTCGATGAAGGCGTGGCAGACACCAGCGTCAGCCAGGCTCAGGGGAACGTGATCAACGACGCCGGCACGGACAGTGATGGCGGCAACGACAACGATGACATCGTCGTCAGCGGTGTCGGGTTCGGCGAGAACGTCGCCACGGGGTCTGCAGCTGATACCGAGGTATCCGGCACCTATGGCGCCGTCGTGATCGAAGCGGACGGCAGCTACACCTATACGCTGGACAACAGCAACGCAGCGGTTCAGGCGCTGGATATCGGCGACAGTCTGGTCGAGACCTTCACCTACGAGATCTCCGATGGCCAGAGTGGCGTTGCGACTGCTCTGCTGACACTCACCATCAACGGCACCAATGATGCCCCGGTATTGGTGGACAACGCTCAACCCGTCGAGCAGAACGACGCGGATGGCGATGAAGTGACGCCGGTGGATGTCTCCACCGCCTTCGCGGATGTCGATGGCGATGCCGTGCTGACCTATAGCGCGGCGAACCTGCCGGACGGCCTGACCATCGATCCGGAAACAGGTGTGATCAGCGGAACGCTGACCAGCGATGCCTCCCAGGGCGGCACCGACGGCGCACATTCCGTGACGGTCACGGCGACCGATGATCAGAACGCGACCGTCACCACCACCTTCGTGTGGAATGTGGACAACGTGGCACCGGTGGCGCAGGACAACATCGCGAGTGTGTCGGAAGGGCTCGACACTACCAGCACCAGTGCGACAGGCGGCAATGTCCTGACTGACGCAGCCCTGGATGCCAGTGTCGATGCGGACGGAGGAAATGATACCGATACCCTGAGTGTCAGCGGTGTCGGGGCGGGTCAGAGCGTGGTGGACGCGGCGACAACTGCCGAGGGCACCTACGGTAGCATCTCACTCGATAGTGCCGGCGATTACGACTACACCCTCGATAACACCAATCCGGACGTTCAGGCACTGGCAGTGGGGGAAAGTGTCACCGAGACCTTCACCTACGCGATTTCCGATGGCCAGGGCGGCTCGGATACCGCCGAGCTGACCATCACCATCAACGGAACCAACGATGCGCCGGCCATCACGATTGCGGCCGGTGACAGCATCAGCGCCGCGCTTTCAGAGTCGGATAGCGGCTTGAGCGCGGATGGCACCCTGACGGTCACCGATGTCGATACCTCCGACAGCGTGACGCCCACGGTCGAGGCGGTGGTCGCCGACGGGGACGTCAATGGCCTGTCGGATGCCGCTCTGCTTGCGATGTTCAGCGTGGATGGTGGCGCCATCATCGACGGCACTGCCAACGACGGCACCCTGAATTGGGGCTTCGACAGCAGCGCGCTTCCCGAAGCCTTTGATCATCTCGAGCAGGGGGAAGTGCTGACCCTGACGTACCAGGTCGATGTCGCGGATGGCAACGGCGGCACCGACACTCAGGACATCACGCTGACCATTACCGGCACCAATGATGCGCCGGTGTTGGTCGCAGGCGCTCAGCCGCAAGATCAGTCTGACAATGACGGCGATGCGATCACGCCGTTCAGCGTCGCGGATGCCTTCGCTGACGTCGACAACGAGGCAGTGTTGAGCTTCGCCGCTGACAATCTGCCCCCGGGCCTGGTGATCGATGCCGACACCGGCGAGATCAGCGGTACCCTGTCACCGGATGCCTCCATCGGCGGAGACGACGGTGTCTATACCGTCACCCTGACGGCCACGGATGAAAACGACGCCGAGGTCACGACGACCTTCACCTGGAGTGTGGCCAACGTCGACCCGCAAGCCGAGAACGATGCTGCCTTTGTGACGGAAGGGCTTGACGCCGGCGACAGCAGTGACGTCAGTGGCAATGTCCTTGCCGCTGCGGGTGCCGGTGTCAATGACCAGGCAGACAGTGATGGCGGCAACGACTCGGATGCGCTCGTCGTCAGTGGCCTGGCCTTCGGGGCGGTCCCGAGCGCCTTCACCGCCGCCGGCAGTGACGTCGAGGGCAATTATGGCGCCGTCACCATCAATGAAGACGGCACCTATACCTATGTCCTGAACAATGCCCATGAAGATGTCCAGGCATTGGCAGAGGGCGAGGTGCTCAGCGAAATCTTCACCTACCAGATCTCCGATGGTCAGGGCGGCACGGATACCGCACTGCTCACCATCACCATCAATGGCAGCAATGATGCTCCGGTCATCGCGATTGAAGGCGATGACAGCGCGGCCGAAACGCTGATCGAGACTGACGACACGCTTGCCACTGCTGGCACGCTGTCCGTCAGCGATCTGGATACCTCGGATAGCGTCACGCCCAGTATTGATTCCGTGACCGCCACAGGCGACACCGACGGCCTGAGCAATGCCGAGCTGCTGGGCATGCTCTCCGTCGATGCCGACGCGATCATGGATAGTGCCAACAACGACGGCACCCTGAACTGGACCTTCGACAGCAACAGTGTCGCCGGTGAGGCGTTTGACCATCTCGCCGTCGGCGAAAGCCTGGTGCTCGACTACACCGTGGTCGTCACCGACAGCCAGGGCGCGACCGCCGAGCAGGTCGTCTCGATCACCATCAACGGCACCAACGATGCACCTGTCATTGCCATTGAAGGCGACGACAGCGACAGCGCCGACCTGACCGAGACCAACGCACCGCTGTCCGCCGACGGCACCCTGTCCGTCAGTGATCTCGACACCACCGACGACGTCACTCCGAACGTCACGGCTGTCGCTGCTGATGGCGACACCGACGGCCTGAGCAATGCTGAGCTGCTGAGCATGCTGAGTGTGGATGCCGACGCGATCATCGCCAATACCGAGAACGACGGCACCCTGAACTGGGCATTCGACAGCGCGAACCTGCCGGAAGCGTTTGATCATCTGGCACTGGATGAGACGCTGGTGCTGGATTACACCGTGCAGGTGACTGACAGCGAGGGAGCGACAGCGGAGCAGGTGGTGACCATCACCATCACCGGTACCAATGATGCACCGGTACTGGTTGCCGGCGAGCAGCCCGCTGATCAGACCGACAATGATGGCGACCCCATCACGCCGTTCAGCGTCGCGGATGCCTTCACGGACATCGACAATGATGCCGTGCTGAGTTTCTCGGCTGACAACCTGCCGGACGGGATCGAGATTGATCCGACCAGCGGTGAAATCAGTGGCACCTTGTCGCCGGATGCCTCCATCGGCGGTGACAACGATGACGGCACCTACACCGTCATCCTGACCGCGACCGACGAGAATGGCGCCACTGTCACCACATCCTTCACCTGGACCGTGGCCAACGTCGCGCCCGAGGCCTTCGACAACACTGCCGAGTTGGATGAGGGCGTCGCCACCGGCGATACCAGCACTGCCACAGGCAATGTCCTCGATGATGCGCAACCGGATGCCGACACCGATGGCGGCAATGACAGCGATGCACTGATCGTCAGTGGTATCGGTGCTGGCACCAACGCCGGTACGGCAAGTGCGGTCGATACTGACGTGACCGGCACCTATGGCAGCATCACCGTCGCGGAAGATGGCAGCTACACCTACACCCTGGACAACACCAATCCTGACGTTCAGGCACTGGCCGTCGGGGAAAGCCTCAACGAGACCTTTACCTATCAGATCTCCGATGGGCAGGGTGGTGTCGACACGGCACTGCTCACCATCACCATCAACAGCACCAATGATGCGCCTGTCATCGACATTGATGGCGATGACAGCGCGGCTGCGATTCTGACCGAAACAGATGCAACCCTGAGTGCCGCTGGTACCTTGTCGGTCAGTGATATCGACACCACCGATGAAGTGACCCCGAGCGTCACGGCCGTGGCTGCCACTGGTGATACCGATGGCCTGAGCAATGCCGAGCTGCTGGGTATGCTCTCCGTCGATGCCGACGCCATCATCGATGGTGCCAACAACGACGGCACCCTGAACTGGACCTTCGACAGCGACAGTGTCGCCGGTGAAGCCTTCGATCACCTCGCAGTGGGCGAAAGCCTGGTGCTCGACTACACCGTGGTCGTCACTGACAGCCAGGGCGTGACCGCCGAGCAAGTCGTCTCAATCACCATCAACGGCACCAATGATGTGCCGGTCATTGCCATCGAAGGTGACGACAGCGCGGCGGAATCTCTCACGGAAACCGACGCGCCGCTGTCGACCACCGGTACGCTCTCCGTCAGCGATCTGGACACCACCGACGAAGTCACTCCGAGTGTCACCGCCGTGGCTGCCACTGGTGATACCGACGGCCTGAGCAATGCCGAGCTGCTGAGCATGCTCTCCGTCGATGCCGACGCCATCATCGACGGTGTCAGCAACGACGGCACCCTGAACTGGACCTTCGACAGCAACAGCGTCGCCGGTGAAGCCTTCGATCATCTGGCGGTGGGCGAGAGCCTGGTGCTCGACTACACCGTGGTCGTCACTGACAGCCAGGGCGTGACCGCCGAGCAGGTCGTCTCGATCACTATCAACGGCACCAATGATGTGCCTGTCATCGCCATCGAAGGTGACGACAGCGCCGCCGAGTCACTGACAGAAACTGATGCTCCGCTGACCACCGCTGGCACGCTCTCCGTCAGCGATCTGGACACCACCGACGAAGTCACCCCGAGCGTCACCGCAGTGAACGCCACCGGCGACACCGATGGCCTGAGCAATGCCGAGCTGCTGGGCATGCTCTCCGTCGATGCCGACGCCATCATCGATAGTGCCAACAACGACGGCACCCTGAACTGGACCTTCGACAGCGACAGTGTCGCCGGTGAAGCCTTCGATCACCTCGCAGTGGGCGAAAGCCTGGTGCTCGACTACACCGTGGTCGTCACCGATAGCCAGGGCGCCACTGCCGAACAGGTCGTCCAGATCACCATCAACGGCAGCAACGATGCGCCTGTCATTGCCATCGAAGGCGACGACAGTGCGGCCGAGTCACTGACCGAGACGGACGACACCCTGACCAGCGCTGGCACGCTGTCCGTGAGCGATCTGGACACCACCGACGAAGTCACACCGAGTGTCACGGCCGTGAACGCCACCGGCGACACCGGTGGCCTGAGCAATGCCGAGCTGCTGGGCATGCTCTCCGTCGATGCCGACGCCATCATCGACGGTGTCAGCAACGACGGCACCCTGAACTGGACCTTCGACAGTTCAAGCGTTGCTGGTGAAGCCTTCGACCACCTGGCCGTCGGCGAGAGCCTGGTGCTCGACTACACCGTGGTCGTCACCGACAGCCAGGGCGCCACTGCCGAGCAGGTCGTCTCGATTACCATCAACGGCACCAACGATGCGCCGGTCATTGCCATCGAAGGCGACGACAGCGCCGCTGAGTCACTGACAGAAACCGATGCACCGCTGTCCACCGCCGGCACACTCTCCGTCAGCGATCTGGACACCACCGACGAAGTCACGCCGAGCGTCACCGCAGTGAACGCCACTGGTGACACCGATGGCCTGAGCAATGCCGAGCTGCTGGGCATGCTCTCCGTCGATGCCGACGCCATCATCGACGGTGTCAGCAACGACGGCACCCTGAACTGGACCTTCGACAGCAACAGCGTCGCTGGTGAAGCCTTTGATCATCTGGCGGTGGGCGAGAGCCTGGTGCTCGACTACACCGTGGTCGTCACCGACAGCCAGGGCGCCACTGCCGAGCAGGTCGTCTCGATCACCATCAACGGCACCAATGACACGCCTGTCATTGCCATCGAAGGTGACGACAGCGCGGCCGAGTCACTGACAGAAACCGATGCACCGCTGACCACCGCTGGCACGCTCTCCGTCAGCGATCTGGATACCACCGACGAAGTCACGTCGAGCGTCACCGCCGTGGCTGCCACTGGTGAGACCGATGGCCTGAGCAATGCCGAGCTGCTGGGCATGCTCTCCGTCGATGCCGACGCCATCATCGACGGTGTCAGCAACGACGGCACCCTGAACTGGACCTTCGACAGCGACAGTGTCGCCGGTGAAGCCTTCGATCATCTGGCGGTGGGTGAGAGCCTGGTGCTCGACTACACCGTGGTCGTCACCGACAGCCAGGGCGCCACTGCCGAGCAGGTCGTCTCGATCACCATCAACGGCACCAATGATGTGCCTGTCATCGCCATCGACGGTGACGACAGCGCGGCGGAATCTCTCATGGAAACCGTTGCACCGCTGTCTACCACCGGTACGCTCTCCGTCAGCGATCTGGACACCACCGACGAAGTGACCCCGAGCGTCACCGCAGTGGACGCCACAGGCGACACCGATGGCCTGAGCAATGCCGAGCTGCTGGGCATGCTCTCCGTCGATGCCGACGCGATCATCGCCAACGCCGAGAACGATGGCACTTTGAACTGGACCTTCGACAGCGCAAGCGTCGCCGGTGAAGCCTTTGATCATCTGGCGGTGGGCGAGAGCCTGGTGCTGGATTACACCGTGGTCGTCACCGACAGCCAGGGCGCGACCGCCGAGCAGGTCGTCCAGATCACCATCAACGGCACTAATGATGCGCCTGTCATTGCCATCGAAGGCGACGACAGCGCGGCCGAGTCACTGACAGAAACCGATGCACCGCTGACCACCGCTGGCACGCTCTCCGTCAGCGATCTGGATACCACCGACGAAGTGACCCCGAGCGTCACCGCAGTGGACGCCACAGGCGACACCGATGGCCTGAGCAATGCCGAGCTGCTGGGCATGCTCTCCGTCGATGCCGACGCCATCATCGATAGTGCCAACAACGACGGCACCCTGAACTGGACCTTCGACAGCGACAGTGTCGCCGGTGAAGCCTTCGATCATCTGGCGGTGGGTGAGAGCCTGGTGCTCGACTACACCGTGGTCGTCACCGACAGCCAGGGCGCGACTGCCGAGCAGGTCGTCTCGATCACCATCAACGGCACCAATGACACGCCTGTCATTGCCATCGAAGGTGACGACAGCGCGGCCGAGTCACTGACAGAAACCGATGCACCGCTGACCACCGCTGGCACGCTCTCCGTCAGCGATCTGGATACCACCGACGAAGTCACGTCGAGCGTCACCGCCGTGGCTGCCACTGGTGAGACCGATGGCCTGAGCAATGCCGAGCTGCTGGGCATGCTCTCCGTCGATGCCGACGCCATCATCGACGGTGTCAGCAACGACGGCACCCTGAACTGGACCTTCGACAGCGACAGTGTCGCCGGTGAAGCCTTCGATCATCTGGCGGTGGGTGAGAGCCTGGTGCTCGACTACACCGTGGTCGTCACCGACAGCCAGGGCGCGACTGCCGAGCAGGTCGTCTCGATCACCATCAACGGCACCAATGACACGCCTGTCATTGCCATCGAAGGTGACGACAGCGCGGCCGAGTCACTGACAGAAACCGATGCACCGCTGACCACCGCTGGCACGCTCTCCGTCAGCGATCTGGATACCACCGACGAAGTCACGTCGAGCGTCACCGCCGTGGCTGCCACTGGTGAGACCGATGGCCTGAGCAATGCCGAGCTGCTGGGCATGCTCTCCGTCGATGCCGACGCCATCATCGACGGTGTCAGCAACGACGGCACCCTGAACTGGACCTTCGACAGCGACAGTGTCGCCGGTGAAGCCTTCGATCATCTGGCGGTGGGTGAGAGCCTGGTGCTCGACTACACCGTGGTCGTCACCGACAGCCAGGGCGCCACTGCCGAGCAGGTCGTCTCGATCACCATCAACGGCACCAATGATGTGCCGGTGCTGGTGGATGGTGAGCAACCGGTTGACCAAAACGGTAACGATGGTGACCCCATCACGCCGTTCAGCGTCGCTGATGCCTTCACCGACGTCGACAACGGCGCGGAGCTGAGCTTCTCGGCTGACAATCTGCCGGACGGCCTGGTGATTGACCCGACTACCGGCGAGATCAGCGGCACACTGTCACCGGATGCCTCTACCGGCGGTGACAACAACGACGGCATCTACACCGTCACGCTGACTGGTACTGACGAGAATGGCTTGGATGTCACCACGACCTTCACCTGGACGGTGGCCAACGTCGCCCCCGAGGCCTTCGACAACACTGCCGAGCTGGATGAGGGCGTCGCCACCAGCGACACCAGCACCACGACTGGCAACGTGCTCAGCGATGCGCAGCCCGATACCGACACCGATGGCGGCAACGACAGCGATGTGCTGATCGTCAGTGGCATCGGTGCTGGCGCCAACGCCGGCACTGACACCGCCGCGGGTACGCCGGTCACCGGCACCTACGGCAGCGTCACCATTGCCGAAGACGGCAGCTACACCTACGCGCTGGATAACAGCAACGCGGCGGTGCAGGCGCTGGCCGAAGGCGAGGTGATCATCGAGACCTTCACCTACGCGATCTCCGATGGCCAGGGCGGCACCGACACGGCACTGCTCACCGTCACCATCAACGGCACCAACGATGCACCGGTGCTGGTCGATGGGGCACAGCCGGTTGAACAAAACGGTAACGATGGTGACCCCATCACGCCGTTCAGCGTCGCTGATGCCTTCACCGACGTCGACAACGGCGCAGAGCTGAGCTTCTCGGCTGACAATCTGCCGGACGGTCTGGTGATTGACCCGACCACCGGCGAGATCAGCGGCACGCTGTCCCCGGATGCCTCCACCGGCGGTGACAACAATGACGGCATCTACACCGTCACGCTGACTGGTACTGACGAGAATGGCTTGGATGTCACCACGACCTTCACCTGGACCGTGGCCAACGTCGCGCCGGAAGCCTTCGACAACACTGCCGAGCTGGATGAGGGCGTCGCCACCAGCGACACCAGCACCACGACCGGCAATGTGCTCAGCGATGCGCAGCCCGATACCGACACCGATGGAGGCAACGACACGGATGCGCTGATCGTCAGTGGCATCGGCGCTGGCGCCAACGCCGGGACTGACACCGCCGCAGGTACGCCCGTCTCCGGCACCTACGGCAGCGTCACCATCGCGGAAGACGGCAGCTACACCTACGCGCTGGACAACAGCAACGCAGCGGTACAGGCGCTGGCCGAAGGCGAGGTGATCACCGAGACCTTCACCTACGAGATCTCCGATGGCCAGGGCGGCACGGACACCGCACTGCTCACCGTTACCATCAACGGCACCAATGATGCGCCAATCGCGACTCTTCGGGCTCCGCAGGTGGAGACGGGAAGTGACGGGGAAGAGATTGCACCGATCAGCCTCCAGGATGCCTTCCAGGACGTCGATAGCGGCGCTCAGCTGAGCTATACGGCCGAGAACCTGCCAGGTGGTCTGGTCATTGATCCGGTGACGGGCGTCATAAGCGGCACACTTGCCGACGATGCCTCTCAGTCAGGCAACACCACGACGGACGGTCGCTACACCGTGACCGTGACAGCCACGGACGAACAAGGCCAATCGGCTGACGTCACGTTGAACTTCTTTGTCGCCAACGTGGCGCCGGAAGCCTTCGACAACACTGCCGAGCTGGACGAGGGCGTCGCCACCAGCGACACCAGCACCACGACCGGCAACGTGCTCAGTGATGCGCAGCCCGATACCGACACCGATGGTGGCAACGACACGGATACCCTGATCGTCAGTGGCATCGGTGCTGGCGCCAATGCCGGCACTGACACCGCCGCGGGTACGCCGGTCACCGGCACTTACGGCAGCGTCACCATCGCCGAAGACGGTAGCTACACCTACGCGCTGGATAACAGCAACGCGGCGGTGCAGGCGCTGGCCGAAGGCGAGGTGATCACCGAGACCTTCACCTACGAGATCTCCGATGGCCAGGGCGGCACCGACACGGCACTGCTCACGGTCACCATCAACGGCACCAACGATGCGCCGGTGCTGGTCGATGGGGCGCAGCCGGCCGATCAGGCTGCCAATGACGGCGACGTGATCACACCGTTCACCATTGCCGATGCCTTCACCGATGTCGATGAGGGTGCGGAGCTGACTTACAGCGTCGACAACCTGCCGGACGGCCTGGTGATTGACCCGACTACCGGCGAGATCAGCGGCACGCTGTCACCGGATGCCTCTACCGGCGGTGACAACAACGACGGCATCTACACCGTCACGCTGACGGGCACCGACGAGAATGGCTTGGATGTCACCACGACCTTCACCTTCGAGGTAGGGAATCCGGCGCCGCAGGCATTGGATCAGAGCGCGGACGTCTCCGAGGATGGAGTGACGACGGCTGAGGGCAGCCTGCTGGTCGATGCTGATGGCGAGCCGGTGACTGTCGATGGCGATGGCGATTCACTGCTCATTGCGAGCGTCAATGGTCAGGCCGTCGCTGACAGCGACACAGTGATCCAGGGCACTTACGGTCAGTTGATCATCGCTGCTGATGGCACCTGGAACTATGTGCTGGACAACGACGGTGATGCCGTCCAGTCCCTCGACGATGGTCAGCAGGTGACGGATGACTTCAGCTTCGTGGTCAGTGATGGAGAAGGGGGCACGGCAGTCGGTGAGTTGACGATCCGGGTGGCTGGTCTCAGCGACAACGTTGTTCCGGAACCCGTGGTGCCGGTGACGCCAGTCGAAGGCTCCTCTGGTAATGGTTCCCCGGCGGGCGGAGCGAATGCTGGATCTGATGAGGGCGAAGCAACCTTCCTTCCGGAGTCTGATGGAGAGCTCTTCCAACCGCTCAGCGATTCCACCTTGCTGGATATTCCGAGCATTCAGCCGGTGCAGTTGACCATCATCCTGCGTGACGTCGTGGCCAATGAAGCCGTGTATGAATTTGCGCTGCCGGCGGGCGCATTTGAAAGCACCAACAATGAAGAGATCAAGGTTGAAGCGACGAGAACCGACGGGTCGCCGTTGCCCGACTATGTCGCTTTCGACAGTGATTCCCTCAACTTCCGTGTCAATCGGGCGCTGGCCTTGTCTCTCGGCGTTGAGCGAGTCGACGTCAAGGTCATCGGTCGCGACGAGTCCGGCAATGAGGCCAGTACCACCTTCGTCATCTACCTGACGCCTGAGCAGGAAGAGGAAGAGAGCCTCGAGTATTACCGCAACCTCGCCAACGACGGTGAAGAGAAGCCGCCGGCAGAAGGGCAGCAGGAAGACGAAGCCGAGCCGAGCACTGAAGTCACTGGCACACCTGATCTCGAAAACGGTGAGGATCAGGCCAGCGTACCGGGTGCCGTGCCACTCTCCGAGATGCTCAAGGTGGCCGGACGTGACGGGTTCAGTCACGACCATGCAGATGTGCTGGCCGATTTGATGGCGTTGTTGAGCGATGATTCAGAAATTTCTTGATTATCGTTAATAGAATAAACCGCAACGAGCTCTCCATGGCGCGAAAGTGAGCTTATCCAATACAAGGTGTCCGCCTGCCCCCATACCACGGGGCGGGTGAACAAGAGCAAGGGAACGAGGCGATATCATGACGGGAAACGAAAAAACGGAAACCGCCCGGGCGTTGCCTGAATCACGCGGGCGGGGTCGTCTCAAGACTCTGGCGACGATGGTTGCCATAAGCGCCGCGGGCATTGCCTTGTCGGCATGCGGCACCGTGCAACCTGAGCCTCTGGATCGTCAGGATATCGCGACCGCCATCCAGAGCGATGAGATGCTCTTCGAACAGATGACGCCGGCCATCACCGAGCCGCTGAATCTCAATCAGGCGATGGCGCGTGCGCTGAAGTACAACCTCGACAATCGCGTCAAGCTGATGGAGCAGGCGTTGGCCGAGCAGAGCTTCAATCTGGCCAAGATGGACATGCTGCCGGTATTGGCGGCAAACGCCGGTTTCACCAGCCGCAACAATGAAGATGCCTCCTCGAGCGAGAACGTGCGTACCGGCGTGCAGAGCCTTGCCCAGTCGACCTCTGTCGACAAGGACCGCACCGATGCCGATCTGCGCCTTTCCTGGAACGTGCTGGATTTCGGTGTCAGCTACCTGAAGGCCAAGCAGGAGGCGGACCGCTTCCTGATCGTCAAGAATGCCCGGCGTGACATCATGGCCAAGCTGCTTCAGCAGACGCGCAGCGCCTATTGGAAGGCTGCAGTGACGCAGAAGTTGAAGCCGCGCATCGATGCCTTGCTGATAGACACCGAAAAGGCGCTCGCGCAGCTGGATCAGATCCAGCGCGAACGACTGCGGGCACCGTTGGATGTCCTGCAGGAGCAGCGCCAGCTGCTCTCCATCATGCGCAATCTCAAGAGCTTGCAGCGTTCCGTCGAGACCTCCCAGATCGAACTGGCGAGCCTGATCAATCAGGCCCCCAATGTCGAGATCCCCCTGCAGGCGCCGAGTGAGTTGCCGGAACTTCCTCCGTTGCCCTCCAACGACCTGGATGTGCTGGAGCGTGTCGCGCTGGCCAACAGCGGGGAATACGTCGGTCAGCTCTACAATGCGCGCATCGCGCAACGTGAAGCGCGCAAGAGCATGGTGCGATTGTTGCCGGGGCTGGAGTTCTCCTACAGCGCCAATTACGACAGTAACAGCTATCTGTACAACGACACCTGGGCACAGGCGGGTGTGCGGGTCAGCTGGAATATCTTCCGGCTGTTCGCGATCGATGAGATCAAGGCTCAGAACGAGGCGCGTGACCAGATGGTCGAAGCGCGTCGTCTCGCCAGCAACATGGCGACGCTGGCACGGGTGAATCTGGGCTGGCAGCAGTACCACAACTCCTTGGATAGCCTGGCGATCGCGCAGCGCTTCCAGGCATTGGATGAGCAGATCGCGGACTTCAGCAAGCAGGCGCGGGCAAGCCGTGCGATCTCGGGAACGCAATCCCTGCTCAACCAGGCCAAGGCCTTGAACTCCGTGCTGAGCAATTCATTGGCCTACGCCGATGCACAGGACGCCTATGGCGGCTTCCTGTTCAGCCTGGGCTTCAATCCGGTCCCCGAGGATTATCAGCGTTACGACGTCGATACGCTGGCCAGCAACCTGGATGCCTCCTTCCGCCAGTGGTCTGGCGGCAGCCTGCCATTGCAGGACCCGGCACTCTGGCTGGAAGCCCAGTCCGAGACAACCCAAGCACAGGACGGTCAGGCCAGTCTGTAAGCTAGCCTCCCGCCATATTTCAACAGGGATGCTGACGATGATGATCGCTGGTAAAGGTATCAATCGCCGCATGGCGAGGTTGGGGGGAACCCTGCTGGTCGCCATGCTGCCCGGGCTGATGAATGCCGCTCACGGGGCGGATCAACCGACCGTTCGCGGTCAGGTCAGTGCTGTCAATTCCACCATTCTGGCGGCGCCCCTGTCGGGGCGCCTGCTGGAAGTCAATCGGCGTGTCGGGGAAGAGGTCAACAAGGGCGATGTGCTGGTGCGCTTCGATTGCCGTTCGCTGAAGGCGGAGCGGGCAGTCGCGCGTGCGCGTCTGTCCGGTGCAAGCTCCCAGTACAAGGTCAACAAGCAGCTGGCGCGCTATGACAATGTCAGCCAGCTGGACGTGGATCTGTCGCGAGCGGCGGTCAATGAGGCCAGTTCCTCGGTCAAGCTGTCGGATGTCTATCTCAGCGATTGCACCATCACGGCACCCTTCGACGCGGAAGTGGTCTCGCGTGCCGTCAATCCTCATCAGTTCGTCTCCAATGGCGAGCCGATGCTGGAGCTGGTGAGTTCCGACGAGCTCGAGATCGAGGCCGTCATTCCCGCCATGTGGCTGGGGCAGGTCGGCGCGGATACCCCGATGACCTTCACCGCAGATGCCACGGGGGCGGAACTTGCCGGCAAGATCGTGCGCGTCGTCGACAACATTGACCCGGTCAGCCAGACCCTCAAGGTGATCGCACGGCCGGATGCCAAGCCGGATGGCGGCATCAAGCCCGGCATGAGTGGCGAGGTCCGTTTTCCTTCTCTGAGTCCTTCCACCGTCGAGGATGTGGATAGCGGAGAGGCGGCACAATGAATCGGCGGGTCGAAATGCCAGGCAATGTCACGACAGATCGCCTGGCGGGCCTCATCACCTTGCAGAAGCGTTTGATGAGCGCCAAGGGGCGCAAGGAAGCAGAGTATGTGCTGGTCAATGACACAGGCTACCTCTTTCCCGCGCGCCAGATGTTGCTGGTCAGCAATGGCAAGCTCTCGTCACACTCCGGCGCCACGGATGTCGAGCAGCAGAGTCCCTATCTGCACTGGGCAAGACGCGTCATCAAGGCGTTTGATCTCGATCGTCAGGTCGTCTCCGACAAGGCAGGTGACTCCCGGGCGGCCAAGCCCGAGCAGGTCATGTCACTGACGCCGGAGCGCCTCAAGGAACGCGATGCATCTCTTGCCGAAGACTGGAGTGAGTATTGGCCACGAGAAGGACTCTGGGTGCCCATGGTATGGCGAGGCCGTATCGAGGGTGGCTTGCTGTTGTTGCGCGAAAAACCCTGGAATGAAGCCGAACAACGCCTGCTGACCCATTGGGTGCAAGGTGCCGAGAACGTGCTGGCACGTCATTCGGGTCGCAGGCGCCAGCCGGTGGGCAAGCGCCTGCTGTGGGGCGCGGCCTTGGTGGTGATCGGTCTGCTGATGTTGGTGCCGGTACGCCTTTCCGTGCTGGGGCAGGCGGAGGTGGTGCCAGAGGTCAGCAGTATCATCCGCTCACCCCTGGATGGCGTGCTCAAGGACTTGTCCGTGGCGCCCAATCAGGTGGTGGAGAAGGGCCAGTTGCTGGCGAGTCTCGATGATGCCGAGCTCAAGGGGCGACTGGCCGAAGCCAATCAGGCTCTGGCGGTGGCACAGGCGGAATATGCGCGTGCCCGGCAGCGCTCCTTCACCGAGCGTGAGGCCAGTGCCGAGGTGCCGCTGTTGAGGGCGCGGGTGGACCAGGCGCGTGCCGACGTCGATTTCCTTGAAACACAACTGACGCGTGTGCGCGTTGAAGCGCCACGTGAGGGTGTCGCGATCCTCGGCGATACCAGCGATTGGGCCGGGCGTCCGGTCAGGCTGGGTGAGCGTCTGCTGGAAGTGGCCGACACTCGGGGCGCCGAGGTGGAAATCTGGCTGCCGAGTGCCGACAACATTCCGCTGCCGGAAGGTGCCGAGGTCTCGTTGTTCTTGAATGTTGACCCTTCCCAGGTTCGTGAAGCACGGCTGACGCACGTCAATTATCGGGCCGAACTGGCACCGGATGGCGAGCTCGCCTACCGCGCGCACGCCGTGTTGAGCGATGCCGAGAACCTGCCGCGCGTCGGCTGGCGGGGCACGGCCAAGGTCGAGGGGGAACAGGTCACGCTGGGTTATTACCTGTTCCGTCGCCCGTGGGCCACGCTGCGCAGCTGGACCGGGTGGTAAGGCATGATCTCACAGACTCCCCCGTTGGCCGTGCTGCGTGAAGACCTCAAGTTGCACCCCGTCGAGCAGGATCGCGATGGCAAGCGGCGCTGGTTGCTGCATGACCCGGTCGCCCAGCGCTTCTATCGACTGGGCGAGGCCGCCATCGAATTGCTGCCCTTCATTCGCGGTGGTCAGGAAGCGGCAGCCGCCAAACAGGCGAGTGCCAGTCTCGGTCGTGAAGTGCCTGGCGAGCAGTTACGCGCCCTGTCGGAATTTCTGCGTCAGCATGATCTGGTGCGCGGGGATCCCGGACAGCAGGAACGCTACCAACGCCGTCTTGAGTCGCGTCCTACGGGGCTCAAGTGGTTGATGCATCACTATCTCTTCGTGCGCATTCCGCTGGCCAATCCGGATCGCTGGCTGAGCCGGCACGTCAACAAGGTACGCTGGCTGGGTAGCCGGGGCCTCTTCTGGAGCCTGGCGGTCATGTTTCTGGTGGGCCTTTGGCTGACGGTACGCCAGCTGGATACCTTCATCGCGAGCTTCGCGGCACTGGGCGCTGTCGGTGGCTGGCTGACACTGGGGCTGGCGCTGGTCTTCGTCAAGATACTGCATGAGCTGGGGCACGCCTTCGTTGCCAAGGCCAAGGGCGCGCGCGTCCCGACCATCGGGGTGGCCTTCATCGTCGGCTGGCCGGTGCTCTACACCGATACCAGTGATGCCTGGCGACTCACCCAGGCCCGGGACAGAGTTGGCGTCGATATCGCGGGTGTCGCGGTCGAGCTCTCGATCGCGGTACTGGCCTTGCTGTGCTGGCATCTGTTGCCGGAAGGCTTGCCGCGCACCCTGTGTTTCTGGCTGGCGACGACGACCTGGATCATGTCGGCGCTGGTCAACTTCAATCCTCTGATGCGTTTCGATGGCTATTACCTGCTGTCGGATGCCTGGCGGCAGCCCAACCTTGAACCGCGCTCCCAGGCGCTGGCGCGTTGGCAGCTGCGTGAATGGCTGTTCGCCTTCAAGGAAGCGCCGCCTGAGCGTCCGCAGCGTGCCCTGGTGCTGTTCGCGGTGGGCGTCTGGGTGTATCGCCTGTTGCTGTTTCTCGGGATCGCCCTGGCGGTCTATCACTTCTTCTTCAAGCTTCTCGGCATCGTGCTGTTCGCCGTCGAGATCTGGTACTTCATCATGCGGCCAATCGTGAATGAAATTCGGCGCTGGTTCAGTGAAGGTCGCAAGCCTCGCGCCAATCTGGCTCTGTTGCGTACCGGGATGATCATCGTGGCGCTGGGGGCCTTGCTGGTCTGGCCCTGGCAGAGCGAGCTGCGCCTGCCGGGGTGGCTGGAGCAACCCTCGGCCCGTCTCGAAGCCCCCTTCGGTGGCCGGCTGAGTCTCGATGTCGCCCAGGGTGACGAGGTGAGCGCCGGTCAAGCGCTGGCGACCATCAGTGCCCCGGAAGTCGCCCAGCGGCTTGCCAGTGCCGAGCGTCGCGTGGAGCAGCTGGACTGGCGTCGCTCCGCCAGTGGTCTGGATCGCAGGCTGCTGCAGGATAGCCCGGTGGTGCAGGCTGATCTGGATGTGCAGCGCCAACGGGTCAGCGCGCTGCAAGCCGAACAGGCGACCGGTCAGCTGGAGGCAGCATTCGCCGGCAAGGTGAACTCGCTCAACCCTGCCTTGCGAGAAGGGGGCTGGGTCGGTGAAGGGGAGTGGGTGATGACGCTGCGCAATCCCCGGCAGGTAACCCTGACGGCCTGGGTGGAAGAGGAAGAGGTGCTGCGCGTCGATGAAGGCGCCACTGCCTGGTTCTATCCGCTGGCGCCGGTAGGCAAGCCGCTGGAAATGCGCGTGGTCAGCGTCGAACCTCAGGCAGTCGCAGTGCTTGAACAGCCGGAAATGGCCGCGCCCTATGGTGGGGAGTTGAAGGTTCGCGAGGGCGAGGAAGGGCAGCTGGAACTGATGCGCAGCCTCTATCGGGTCACGCTTGAGCCAGTGGACTTTTCGCAGGCGCTGGCACTCTCGATGCCTGGCCGGCGCGGCATGGTCAACGTCGAGACTGAGCCGCGCAGCCTGTTGAGCCGAACCTGGCGTGAAGTGGTGGGGGTCTGGCGCCGCGAATCCGGTTTCTGACACCGTTATTCTCCCCCCTGCACCCTGAATTCTGAAAAAGAGCACAGAAGCCCAGCTTACGAGTGGCGTTTGCCGCTCGGAGGCTGGGCTTCTCTTGTGTGGTCTTGAGGAAATGTCGCGCTCTGCTCTATGGGGCGCTTCGCCTTTATTCGGCAAGCCTCTGATTCAGCCAGCTTTAGGAGCAAGAGGCTGCGCCACCCGAGCGTCATTGACCCGTGAGGTCGGGCTGGAGTCTGTGTCGCCGGTATGCCCCTTGCTGTGGCCGTCATTGGTATTGGAGCAGATGGCGAGTGTCTCGAGTGGCTCCGGCATGCCCAGCGCATAGCCCTGCACATAGTCGGCACCGATGGTGGCGACGGAGGCGAGCACTTGCGCACTCCCCACGAATTCCGCCACGGTCTTCATGCCCATTTCACGCGCGACCTCGGCAATGGCGCGGGCGATGGAGTAGGAGACGCGGTTGGTGTCCATGTCGCGAATGAAGGCGCCATCGATCTTCAGGAAGTCGACGGGCAGGTTTTTCAGGTAGCCGAAGGACGACACGCCACTCCCGAAGTCATCCAGCGCGAAGGAGCAGCCGAGTGCGCCGAGTGCCTCGAAGAAGGCGCGAGCGTCGCCCAGCCGCGTGATGGCGACGGACTCGGTGATCTCGAAACACAGCTTGTCACCCGGGATGCCACTGTCGCGGACCAGCGTGACCAGCAGGTCGCGAAAGCTCGGGCTGCTTATGGAGTGCCCGGAGAGATTGAGTGACACCATGGTCAGTCGCTGGGCATGCGCAGGGTGCGCTGCCAGCCAGCTCAGGTATTGGCGAATGACATGTTCATCGATGGCGGCTGACAGGCCATAACGCTCCGCCGCAGGCAGAAAGGCGCCCGGCGCAATGATGGTGCCATCCCTGCCTTTCAAGCGCACCAGCACTTCGTAATGTAGCTCGCAGTTCAGCTCGCAGTGCGGGTCGTTGGCTGGCTCTGCGTTGTCAGCTTGTGCAGTGGCGAGGGTGCTGACAATCGGCTGTTGGTAAAGCACCAGGCGCTGTTCTTCGATGGCCGCGGTGATTTCTGTCAGCCAGTGCATTTCCTGCATGCGCCGAGCTACCTCGTCACCGGATTCACTGTGGCGATGAATGCGGTTGCGCCCGGCATCCTTGGCTTCATAGCAGGCAGCATCGGCGGCACTCAGCAGCTGGTGTGGGTCGTTGTGATTGCTGTCGATGCTCACCAGGCCAATGCTGGTACTGATGGTGAACAGCTTGTCTTCCCACATGAATCGGAAGTTGGTGACGGACTGGCGCATCTCTTCGAGCAGCGCTTCGGCGGCGTCCAGCGACATGTCGGGCATCAGCAAGCCGAATTCATCCCCTCCCAGGCGTGCGAGACGATCCTGCTTGCGCAAGCCGGCGGCAATGACGTCGACCAGCTGGATCAATAGCGCATCGCCGGCCGAGTGGCCGCAGGTGTCATTGACGACCTTGAACTGGTCCAGATCGATGTAGGCGAGACAATGTAGCGTGCGGGTGGCGCGCGCATCATCGCAAAGTGTCGTCAGTTCACGCTTGAAGGCGCCGCGATTGAGCAAGCCCGTCAGGCTGTCGTGATTGGCCTCGTGAGCCATGCGCTGCGACATGGTGTGATTGAGCGTATTGTCGATCAGCGCCAGCAGCGTATAGCCATCCTGGTCTGGCGTCGCCTCGACCGCAGAGACACTGATCTCTGCATGCACCGAGTTGCCGGAGGCATGGATGAAGCGACATTGCTGGGTAAAGAAATCCTTGCGCTGCTCGATCAGGGCCTGATGTTGCTGCAGGAAGCTCTCCAGGTCTTCCGGCTCGATCAGTTCGCGTATCACACTCTGCGACAAGGTGGCGGCGGTGTAGCCCAGGATGCTCTCGATTCGTTGATTGACGCGCAACAGCTGGCCACTGGTGCTCAGGTGCGCCATGCCGACAGCGGAGTGCTCGAAGGTGGCGCGGTAGCGTCGCTCGCTGGCACGCAGGCGTTTCTGAGAGGCCTGTTGCTCGAATTCGGTCATGAGCTGTGAGACGTGATCCGCCACCGAGGCCAGAAACGCCTGCTCATCATCTGCCCATTCGCGTGGGGCATTGCTTTCCGTGCAGCAGATGACGGCCACCACCTGGCCTGCCACACGGATCGGGCTGTCGATGATGGCCTTCACGCTGCAGCGGAAGGTGCCATCAAACAGCAATTCCTGATTGGCCTTGGTCACATCGGCCAGGGCGAGAGCATGACCGGCATCCAGAGCCTCGAAATAGACCCGGTTCTGGGTGCGGGTGAGGCGAGTGGGAACTGTGCTATGCGTGGCATCGTGCGGCGGGGGGACCCACGCATCATGGACATGGGCCAGCGACAGGCAGTCGCGGTCTTCATTCATGTACCAGAAGCTTACCTTGCGTATCTGCAGGCCCTTGGCGACTTGCTCACATAACCACGGCAGCAGGCTGTCGAGCTGCGCGTTCTCATCGTGGCGGGTGTTGCCGAGCTCGATCAAGGCCGCCTGCTGACGTTCATAGCGGCGCAGCTTGTCGGCCTGGGCATCCTTGGCCAGATGCTGCTGATGGATATCCAGCAATGAGCCGATGAAGCGGTAGGGCGCTCCGTTTCTGACCTCGAATTGAGCGCGCAGCTCAAACCAGCGATGATCTCCCTGTTGGGTGCGGATCAGCAACTCGCAATTGAAAGGCGTCCCGCTCAGTCGCTTGGCGTTGATCAAGGCCTTGAAGTCGTCACGCATGTCGGGCGCGACTCTCTCATGCAACGCCTCGAGTGCGGTATCGAGTGTGCCGGCTTCATACCCCAACTGGTTTTCCAGGCGGGTAGAGATGGTCAATCTCTCGTTGCCTGTTTTCCATTCGATGATGCCATCGGAAATGCTGCGCAATATCCAGCTGGCCCGCGACTGACTGTCTGCGAACTCTGCATTGAGGTAGCTTTGATTGACCTGGCGTTTCAGCGCCTCGGTCGCCAGGCTCGCGAGCTTGTCCAGCCGGACGAGGACGTCCGGGCTGGGCAATTGTTGCCGCGGCTCAGCGTCCGCCAGGCTCATGCAGCCGATTATCTCGCCATTGTCTGCCTTGAGGGGCAAGCCGATGTAATAACGAATGCCGTCGGCAAGGACCGAACTGCAACCGGCGAGTTCCGGTTGTCGACGGGCGTCACACGTGATGAGGGGACTGGCTTGCAGTACCGCTGCGCCACACAGCGCATCGTTGATGGGGACGGACTCATGCACATTGTCGTCCAGACTCAACCAGCGCTTGAGCTGCTCGCCATCACGCAGGTTGATCATCGCCATGGGAGCGCCAGCCAGGTCGGCAGCCAGTTCAAGGATCATCAGAGCCTGATGATCCTCTTCATGCCGCAATGTCTTGATCCAATTGGGAATAATGGATGTATCAAGCCCGAGAGAATCTGGCATCGTGTCGCAGCCTTCCCTGTCTGTAACGGTGATGGGGGATCAAGATCGCAGATTATCACAGTAAAGCGTTGCCTCACCGTTGTTGGCGTTGAGAGCACTGAGGGCAGCAAGGGCGCCGGGGTCATGAGGATGCCGGGTGGGAGAGGCAAGGGCGTCAGGGATGGCTGTGACATAATTGTCAGCATGACGGCCTGACGGGCTGACACGGTCAAGAGGAGTCTGTAAGGAAATGGCGTTGATCAAGGGGTTCTGCATCTTGCTGCTTTGCCAGTTTCTCGGCGAGGTGACGGGGCGTGCGTTGTTGCTTCCGGTGCCGGGGCCGGTACTGGGAATGTTGTTCCTGCTGCTGGGGTTGATGTTGCGAGGGCGGCTGCGCAAACGGTTGTTGCCTGCCCCGGACAGAGAGGGGGAAGGAGTGCTGCGTGTTGACGAGAATGCGGATCGAGACCTCGGTCAACGTCAGCTGGCCCGAGCGCTGCTGCGGGAACGTGTGCCTGCCAGTCTCAGGCTTGCCAGCAATGGCCTGCTCTCGCATCTGTCGCTGCTGTTCGTGCCCGCGGGCGTTGGCGTGATGGTCCATTTCGAGCTCATCGCACGCGATCTCACCGCCATCGCCATCACGCTGGTCGCGTCGATCGCGGTCACCCAATTCGTCACGGCGTGGCTGTTGCAGCGCTTGATCGATCGAGGTTCTGCGACACCGAGTGGAGCAGGGGGCAAGTCACCCAGCGCCGATGAGGTGTCTTCATGAATCTGGCCCCGCTTGACGCCCTGTGGGTGTACCTGAGCGCTTCTCCGTTGCTGCATCTGCTGTTGACGCTGGTGGCCTTTCTGCTGGCGACGGCGATCAACCGTCTGGCTCGGGGGGCATCGCTGGCGCATCCAGTATTGGTCTCCATCGCGCTGATCATCGGGTTTCTGTGGCTGACGGACACCGACTATCCCACCTACTTCGAAGGGGCCCAGTTCATTCACTTCCTGCTCGGGCCGGCCACCGTCGCGCTGGCGGTACCGCTGTTTGATCATCTCGATCGGGTCAAGCAGATGCTGTGGCCACTGCTGACAGCCTGTTGCGTCGGCATCGTCACCGCCGTGACCACTACCCTTGGGCTGGCGCTGGCACTGGGGGCACATACCCAGGTGGCCTTGAGCCTGGCGCCCAAATCCGTCACATCGCCGATCGCGATGGGGATCGCCGAAAAACTGGGCGGTATTCCCTCGCTGACGGCAGGGCTGGTACTGCTGACCGGCACCCTGGGTTGTGTGGTAGGCCCCGTTGTCATGCGACTGGCAGGGGCGCGAGACGATACCGTCAAGGGTTTCACCATGGGCTTGTCGGCGCATGGCATCGGTACTGCCTTTTGCTTCTCGTCGGTGAGCACGCTGGCGGGCGCCTTCGCTGGCATGTCGATGGGGCTGACCGGTCTGCTGACCGCCTTCATCGTGCCGCCTATCGTCAGGCTGTTCGGCTTCTGAGCATGAGGGGCATTGGTGGAGAGTCGAGCTGGAGGTGAGCAAGCGGCGAGCAAGCGGCGAGCAAGAAACAGGAAGGCCGGCGCTATCGTGGCATCGTCTTGTGAGAGCTTAAGTTTGCGTTAAGCGCAGCCATTCATGCTGGTGATCACTCCATGGTTCAGCTCAGCGCTTGCGTGTTGGCCATGGCAATCGCCAGCACGTCTTGTGGAGATGTCACCTCGTTGCCACATGTCTGTCAGTGAGCTGATCGATCATGCTCCTACGCAGTTCCACAAGGCGTGTCATCCACTCGCGCCTCTGTGGCTGGCAATGCCTCGACCCAAGGAAAGCCCTCATGTTCACCTCTCTTGCACGCACAGTTCTTGAACGCACTGGTCTGGCCCGCACTGGTCTTGCCCACACCGCTGCAAATCTCAAGCCCGCTGGCCTTGCCGGGCATCGTGTACTGGTCGAGGCGCCGATGGCCTCCAGCTGTCGAGAGCTCTGTTGGCAGCTGGCGGCGGCAGGGGCTGCATTGATTCTGGTCGAGCGAGAGGGGGATGACCTTGCCTTGCTGTGCAGGTTGTTGCCCACCCCGAATGGCCAGCAACACCGCCGCCTGTCACTGACGCACGCAGATGTGAGGGGTGATGCGCTATGCACGCAACTGCGCAACATCCCGGCTTCGGAGCGCCCCGATACCTTGCTGAGCCTGCCGGGCGATGGCCGCTGGCATCTGGAGAGTGGCCGCGCCTGGCATGTGCTCGAGCGTGGGGGATGGCCGGCCGAGGTGCGCGCCAAGGTACTGGAGTGTCTTGAACTTCATGGCTCGGCGGATGGCCGACGCGCGCTGCTGGAGCTGATCGTGCAGGCAGACGGCGACTTTTTCGTTCCGTTGCCGACAGCGAAGCACTCACGTATCCGGTTGCATACCCCGGCGCTGATCACCGGTGAAGAGGACCCTCTGTTGATGCGCCTGGCGCGTCATCAGGGCAATCATCCTGTCAGTGTGGGGCGTCAGGCGCGCAAACTGATCTTCCGACTGCGGCTGGCGCGAGCCAGGCACCCGCTCGCGTATGGCTGGTTGATGGCGGGTGAGGCACTGCGGCGTGTCATCGGCGGGCCGCGCCGCATGCTGGAGCGTGGCGCGCTCGGGCTGCGCGAGCAGAGGATGCTGCTGACGGCGCGTCTGGCCAGGTGGCTCCATGCTCGACACCAGGGGCGTCGCGCACGCAGCGGTGTGTAATGGCTGGCTGATCCATCGATACAGGCGATGTGCTATCCCGCAGTATGCTTGCAACGTCCGTCACCTTTCGGTGGCGGACGTCTTGTCTCATGTCCCCTCATGTCCCGATATGACATGGCAGAATCAGAACGATTTCAAGGAGTCCAGATGCGAGTTCTGCTCGTCGAAGATGATCCGTTGTTGGGCGAGGGGGTCAGCCATACCCTGCGCCGCGAAGGCATGAGCACTGAATGGTTGAAGGAGGGCGCCAACGTCGCCGCCACGCTCAAGCATTCGCCCTTTGATGTGCTGGTGCTGGACCTTGGCCTGCCGGATCTCGACGGTCTGCAGGTCTTGAGTCACCTGCGCCGTCAGGGCCAGACGTTGCCGGTATTGATCCTGACGGCACGTGATGACATCAGCGACCGGGTACGTGGTCTGGACGGCGGCGCGGACGACTATCTGGTCAAGCCGTTCGACATTGCCGAGCTGGTGGCGCGTCTGCGTGCGTTGGTGAGGCGCCATGCCGGGCAGGCCAGCGGTTGCCTGCAGCTGGGGCCGTTGCGCATTGATCAGGCTGGCCGCACTGTCACGCTCTCCGGTAGTGAGGTCGGCCTGGGGCGGCGCGAGTTTGATCTGCTGGAGTTCCTGCTGCTGCACCCCAGTCGTGTCTTCAGCCGGGATCAGCTCGTCGAGCAGCTCTATGGCTGGGATGGCGATGTCGAGAGCAATGTCATCGAGGTACATGTGCACCATCTGCGCCGCAAGTTCGGCACCGGGGTGGTCAAGACCGTGCGCGGTGTGGGCTATCGGCTGGGGGAACTCACGTGAAATCCATCCGCAGTTTCCTGCGGCGCAACCTGATCGGTGGCGTCGTGGTCGTGCTGGGGACGGCCGCCGCCTGGAGTTACTTCGATTCCCGCGAGCAGATTGATGAGCTGTTCGACGCTGAGCTGGCCCAGAATGCACGCATGCTGGGGCGACTCTATCAGTCCCGACTCGCGTCGTTGACACCGGTCGAGCGTCAGGAAACGTTGCAGCAGATGACATCGGGCCAGTTCAGCCTGCGTCCGCCCTCCCTGAGCTTTGCCGATGGCCACGAGAAATCCCCGCTGGGACATGTCTATGAAGACAAGCTGATCTTCCAGATGTGGGATGCGCTGGGCCAGCCGTTGCTTGGCCTCTCGTCACGCTCCGTGGCGCTCGATTATCTGCCGGTGCCCGGCTATGGCAGGCAGCATGACAATCACCATGACTGGTTCACCTTCACGCTGTATTTCCCCGAGAGTGGCATCTGGGTCACGGCGGCCCAGCGTGAAGATGTGCGCGATGAACTGACCGGCCAGATTGCGTTGCACAACGTGCTGGCGCTGGTGGTCGGGTTGCTCGTGATCGCCTTGCTGATCGGTGTGGCGGTCTCGCGGGGTTTTCGTCCCGTCTTGCGCATCAGTCATCAGATCACGGCCCGTCAACCCGGGTACCTCGAGCCGCTGGATGCCAGCGAGGCGCCGGAAGAGATACGCGGCATGGTGGATGCTCTCAATGGGCTGCTGGCGCGCCTGGCGGACACCCTCGACAAGGAGCGGCGCTTCACGGCCAATGCCGCCCATGAATTGCGGACTCCCCTGGCGGGCATCAAGGTGCATGCCCAGAATCTGGAGGCCGATGCCAGGGATGAGGCCTCGCGGCGCTCGGCACGCATGATCGTGGATGGCGTCAATCGCATGACGCGGGTAGTGGAGCAGCTGTTGACCCTGTCACGACTGGAAAGCGGGGCAGAGGCACCGCGTCGTCCGGTCGATCTCGCCCAGCTGACCCATGAGCTGGCGCGGGACCTGGGCCCCATGGCACGCCAGCGAGGCATCAAGCTGCATGTCGAGGTTGCACCCGGCGCGCAGCTGGTCAGTCACGAGAACGGCCTCTACGTGCTGCTGCGCAATCTGCTCGACAATGCGCTGCGCTATACGCCAGAAGACGGAGAGGTGCGTCTGGATATCCGCCGCGACGACGCTGGATGGCGCATGGAAGTGGCCGATACGGGCCCCGGAATCCCGCTGCGTGAACGCGAGCGCGTCTTTGAACGCTTCGTGCGTCTGGCCGGCCAGAGGACTCAAGGTTCCGGGCTGGGCCTTTCCATCGTGCGCGAGCTCGCCGAACGTCTAGGCGCAGCGCTGGCGCTGAAGGAGAGCCCCTTGGGAACGCCGCAGGCCCCGGGGCTGCTGGTGCAGGTTCGCTTCCCGTCATAGCAGGTGCGCTTCTCGTCGTGAATAGCGCCTGTCGGCCGGGTTGCGTCAGCGGAGGCCAATGATTGCGTCGAATGCATCATGCGGCTGTGATGCTGGCTGGCGCCCGATAATGCCAGCGGGGAGTGCAACTCGGCGATGGTCGGGTGGCAAAGACGGCTAGATTAGCGCTATCTTCATTATATGTTGCAGAGCAGCATGACATTCCCCTCTGTCAGGAGATTCGCATGAGTGAACAACAGTCTTCCCCTGTCCGTGTTGCACTGGTGACCGGCACCGCCAGTGGTATCGGCGCCGCCATCATGCAGGCGATGTGCGATGCCGGGCATCAGGTGCTGGCGGTCGATTTCAGTGATGAGGGGGCAGAAGTCGCCGACAAGGCTGGGGCTGCCTTCTTCAAGGCCGACCTGACGGATGCCGAGCAGTGTCGCGCGGCGGTGGATGAAGCCGTGTCCCGTTTCGGGCGCCTCGATATCCTGGTCAACAATGCCGGCATCCAGCATGTCGAGCGCATCAAGGACTTCCCCGAAGCCAAGTGGAATCAGATCATCGCCTTGATGCTGAGTGCGCCATTCACGCTGATCCAGGCGGCCTGGCCGCATATGGAGAAGAATGGCTATGGGCGCATCGTCAACATGGCGTCCATTCACGCCCATGTCGCGTCACCGGGCAAGGCGGCCTACGTCAGTGCCAAGCACGGCTTGATGGGGCTGACCAGAACCGCTGCGCTGGAAGGGGGCGAAAGCGGCATCACCGCCAATGCCATCTGCCCGGCCTATGTGCGCACGCCGCTGGTCGACAAGCAGATCGCCGAGCAGGCCAAGCTCAATGACATGCCTGAGGATGAAGTGATCGAGAAGATCATGCTCAAGGGCGCGGCGATCAAGCACATGATCGATCCCTCCGAAGTGGCGGATATGGCGGTGTGGCTGGCCTCCGACAAGGCAGGCTCGGTGACCGGCTCCAGCTTCAACATGGACCTGGGGTGGACGGCGCAGTAACGGCGTACCCTTGAGCAACGGCTCATTCCAGACAGTGCAGAGACACGAAGCCCTCACCATCGATGCGCGCTTGCGAGCGAGGATGGTGAGGGCTTTTGCTTGGCCGGCAGTGAAGTGTCGCCTGGGATGCAGACTACGGCAGCGCCGATGTCTCAGCGCTTGACCGGACGCTTCTGCAGCTTGCGTTGCAGGGTACGGCGGTGCATGCCCAGGGCGCGGGCAGTGGAGGAGATGTTGCCATCGTGCTCGTTGAGCACCTTCTGGATGTGCTCCCAGGTCAGGCGGTTGACTGACGGCGGGTTGTCGGAGATCTCGGCGGCAGGGTCGCCGCCTTCGCGGTTGAAGGCGTTGAGAATCTCGTCGGCATCGGCGGGCTTGCACAGGTAGTTGACCGCGCCGAGCTTGATGGCTTCCACCGCGGTGGCGATGCTGGAATATCCTGTCAGCACCACGATACGCGTGTCAGGCAGCAGGGCGATCAGCTCCGGCAGCAGCTTGAGGCCGGAACTCTGCTCCAGCTTCAGGTCCAGCGTGATCAACTCCGGGCGGTGGCTGCGTGCCACACTGAGTGCCTGGGCTTCATCACGGGCCACTTCCACTTCATAGCCGCGACGCGTCATGGCGCGCGCCGTGACCTGGCAGAAGAATTCATCATCGTCGATGATCAGCAGTCGGGTTGCATCGCTCATCAGGGTTCTCGCTTGGGCGGTCTTTGCCGCCATCATGTCAGATGAAGGGGGAGGCGCACTTCCGTCAAGGTGCCGCCATCTTCGTGGTTGTACAGACTGACGCCGCCACCGAACCGATTGATGGTGGCATGCGTGAGGAACAGGCCGATGCCCATGCCCTTGGATTTGGTGGAGATGAAGGTCTCACCGAGCTGGTCCGCCACCGCCATGGGCACACCATCGCCATGATCGCGGATGTCGATCAGCACTTCCTGATCGCGTTGCTCCAGGGTGATCTCGATATCATCCGGGCAGGCGTCGGCGGCATTGTTGAGCAGGTTCATCAGCGCCTGCTCAAGCGTGGTGTCCACCAGCATGGAGGCCTGTTCAGCGCCGGACGTCACCTCGACGCTATGCTGCACGTCCGGGCGCACCACCAGCCAGCGCTGCACGATTTCCTCCAGCCACTGGGCAGCATTGATGGGTTGGGGCTGTTCCATGCGACGGCGGTCGGCCGCGGCTACCATCGCCTGCAGGCGTTGCTTGCAGGTGTCGACCTGACTGCGCAGCAGGGCAAGATCATCCTCCAGCTGAGGGTCATTCCTGTCCTTGGCATCCTCGCGCATCTCGCTCAGCAGCACTGCCATGGTGGAGAGCGGGGTGCCCAGCTCATGCGCGGTGCCGGCGGCCTGACTGGCCACCGCCAATACCTGCTCGCTGCGCAGGGCGGCCTCTCGCGTGGTGGACAGCGCCTGATCCCGGGTGCGCAGGGCATGGGCCATCTTGTAGATGAAGTAGGTCACCAGCGACGCCGACAGGCCGAAGTTCAGCCACATGCCGATGACATGCAGGCTGATGCGTCCACCCAGCTCATAGGTCGCCAGCTGCGGCACCGGCTCATAGAACACCATCAGGAAGCTGTAACAGCCCATGCCGACCGCGGCAATCACCCAAGCGTAGCGCCAAGGGAGCGTTGCGGCCGCCATGGTCACCGGCACCAGATAATAGGGCACGAAGGGGTTGGTGGAGCCACCGGTATGGAAGAACAGCATCGTCAGACCGGCAATATCCACCAGCAGGTGAATCAGGTTCTCGGTGTCGGTGACGGGATGCGACTGCCCGAGGCGCCACCAGGTCGCGACATTGACCAGCCCCATCGCGATGATGATCGAGATGACCGGCAGCACATTGAGCTGAAAGCCGATGATCTCGAGCCCGAAGATGATCAGGATGAGAAAGCCGGTCCAGGTGATGCCGCGCGCGATGGTCAGACGAATGAGATTGCGGTGCGGCGTGGACAGTGGTGGCGGTAGCGGCTGATTCATGACGACTCCTGCGAGGAATGCGGCCATGATAGTGAATAAGGCTCATAAAGTGCAGTCCTGACGGTCAGTTAGCGCCAAGGCGCCATGCAATCCCCTGCGTTGCTTTCTCTGCGTTGTGCCCGCTTTGTGGCGCTCTCTTCGTGGTTCAACGCTTGTCAGCCTCGCTCGAAGGAGCCACTCAGCCAGGGCGTCACGAGTGTCGGTGTGATGTCGGCCAGATGGGCCTCCCAACCCTCGACATGCGTGAGAGGCTGGCGCGGGTAGCTTCCCGCTGATCCGTTGCGGCCAGCGCTGCTTGACCAGGCGAGCCAGGGCGCATGGCGCTGCATGCCGGCGGGCAGTGTCGCAAGCTCCGGTATCCAGCGGCTGACGTAATGACCGAGAGGATCATGCTGGCGTGCCTGCTTCATCATGTTGAAGTGGCGATCCCCGCGCGGATCGCGTCCGATACCCGCCAGATAGCGCCAGTTTCCCCAGTTGGAGGCGACGTCGTGATCCAGTAGCTGATGCTCGAACCAGGCCGCTCCCTGGCGCCAGTCCACGCCAAGGTCCTTGACCAGAAAGCTCGCCACGTTCTGGCGCATGCGGTTGCTCAACCAGCCGGTAGCCGCCAGTTCGCGCATGCCGGCATCGACCCACGGTACCCCGGTCATTTCGGTCTGCCAGCGTTCAAGCGCTTCCGACGTCTGCGCATGGCTTTGCGGCTGAGCCGCGTAGTGGCCTGGGGACTCGCCCGTGAAGGTGTGTCTGCCCAGCCGCCGTGCATCCCAGTGGAAGTACTCGCGCCATAAAAGCTCGACGCGGATCCAGTCGCTGTCCTTGAAGGCAGCCTGCGGATGTTCACAGTGCTCGGGTAGCGTGGTCTGAAAACGGTGCAGCGCGTCCAGTATCCGCCGCGGCGACAGACAGCCCAGTGCCAGCCACATGGAGAAGCGGGTCGAGAAATCCGCACCGTTGAGGCGATTGCGGGTGGTCTTGTACTGGCCGGCGAAGGCGGGGCTCAGGTAATCCTGCAGGCGCTGCAAGCCGGCGGGCTCTCCGGGGGCAAAGGTGTATTCGCCACGGGTGTCGGCCTGCCAGTGGCGAGCCTTGAACAGCTGCCTGGCCGCGCCTTGAAAGCCACGAGGGGCGGCCTCTGGCCAACCAGGGAGCGTGGATGGTGCGTCCAGCGGGGCAGGCATGTCGGTGAGGCTCGGGCGGGCCTTCTCCAGCTTGCGCCGGAAAGCACTGAAGCTCTCGGGGAGTGCGGCGAGCGGTTCCGGCAGCTCGTCTTCGTCCAGCAGCAAACCACTGTTCAATTGCCGCAGACGACACTGGCTTGCCACCGCGCGTTGCTGGCGTCGTTCCACCACGCCCGTGGCGCGGCGCGTGATGACGCCCCGGCAGCCATATTGCCTTGCCAGTTGCCCAATCAGCTGTGCCGCGTCGCCATGGAGGATCAGCAGGTCACTGCCCAGTGCCTGAAGTCGCGTGCGCAGCGATTCCAGGCTCCTGAGCAGGGCATGTTGCCGTCCCGTGCTGAGCGGCTGCAGGCGTGGCTCCCCGGGGCTGACGCTGCCGAAGGGCTGAAAGGTCGTCTCCGCCACCACATGCACGACCAGCAGGTGCGAGGCTTGCTCCTCGAGCGCGGCTTGCCACAACGGGTTGTCATCCAGGCGCAGGTCCTCGTTCAACCATACCATCCAGGGGTCAGTGGACGTCATCGCGCGCCTCCCGTGCCAGCTGGCGTGCGTTGCGACGACAGCGCTGACTGCAATGGCGTACGTCGTCCCAACAGTCCTGCCACTTCTTGCGCCACGTGAAGGGGCGCTGGCAGGTCTGACATGGCTTGCTGGGCAGGTGCGGTTTGCGATGCATGCTGGCAAGGCTCCTTAAAAACAGTACACAACCTATACCATGATTGTACGTCGCACGAAATGGCGGCCAGGCAATCCCCTGTCGTTCTGTGGATGAGTGCCTTGCATCCCTGCCTCAGTCACCGCCCGGCAGTTGATCCAGTTGTCGCTCCAGAGTCTGCATGGTGAGCAGCAGATCACGGTATTGGCGTGCATTGACGGCGCCGAGCAGCTCATCCTCGAATCGCCGCGCTTCGGGAATCAGCTCGGCGAGCATGGCCTCGCCCTCGGCGGTCAGGACAAGCAGCTGCGCACGCTGGTCCTGCTCGCTCGGGCGACGCAGGATCAGTTCACGGCCTTCCAGTGATTTGACGGCGCGCGAGACGCGTACCTTGTCCATGTGGGTGCGCAGACTGATTTCCCGCGCGGTCATCGGCACGCCTCGGCTCAACCAGGCCAGCAGACGCCACTCGGCGACATTGATGGCGAAGCGCTCGCCATAGCGGGCGAACATCGCCTCACTGGTGCGCTCGGCCAGTCGGTTGAGGCGATAGGGCAGGAACTGGTCAAGATCCAGCTCGCAGCGGGGCGTGTCCTGTGAGACTTCCCCATCAAGGGCATCGCGCGCTTCGGGAGTGTCATCAGTGCGTTGCATCGAGAGTTACCTGTCTCGGTGAGAGGGCTGACCAGCGTTGTCACGACAGTGCAGGGTAGTCGGATCAGGTTACCGATGTTACCACTTTCGACAGCGAGCAAGACAAAAGTCGAGCACTTGAGCGATTGCCAAGGTATGAATCTGTCTATATGGTTTCATATGTAACTATCTAAGGGCGATGGTGGCATGTCGTGCCGTGGATGCCCCAGGTCATCAGGAGCCGCGAGCCCACAAGGAGATGAATCGTCATGCGCGAGCGCAATGCTGAGTGTCATTATCACGCCGGTTTTCGAAATCATGTCTCCAGTGAGGCGTTGCCTGGCGCCTTGCCGCAGGGCCAGAACTCTCCCCAGCGTTGCCCCTATGGCCTGTACGCGGAGCAGTTGAGCGGCTCGGCCTTCACCGCGCCGCGTAGCCACAATCTGCGCAGCTGGCTTTACCGCATTCGGCCCTCGGTGGTGCAGGGCGCCTATCAGCCCATGGAGATGCCGCAGGTCGCCACCGCACCGCTGGCCGAGAGAATGCCGGATCCCAACCCGATGCGCTGGGACCCCATCGCGTTCTGCCCTGGCGATTTTCTGGAAGGCCTGATCACGCTGGCGGTCAATGGGGATGCCCAGGCGCAGCAGGGCTGTGCCACGCATCTCTACGCCTTCTCTCGCGGCATGCAGCAGCGCTTTTTCTACAATGCTGACGGCGAATTGCTGATCGTGCCGCAGCAGGGTGCCATCGAGGTACGCAGCGAGCTGGGCCTGCTGGAAGTCGCCAGCGGCGAGATCGTCGTGATCCCACGTGGTATCAAGTTCCAGCTCAATCCGCTGGCGGGACACGCAAAGGGCTGTCGAGGCTATGTGGCCGAGAACTATGGCGCGCCTCTCGAGTTGCCCTCGCTGGGGCCCATCGGCAGCAATGGACTGGCCAATCCGCGCGACTTCCTCGCGCCATCGGCACGTTTCGAGGACGAAGCCGGTGACTTCACGCTGGTGGCCAAGTTCGGCGGGCGTTTCTGGCGCGCGAGCCTGGATCATTCACCGCTGGATGTCGTGGCCTGGCACGGCAACTACGCGCCCTACAAATATGATCTGGCGACCTTCAATACCATCAATACGGTCAGCTTCGATCATCCTGACCCCTCGATCTTCACCGTGCTGACATCACCGTCGGACACCGCCGGGGTCGCCAATCTCGACTTCGTGATCTTCCCGCCGCGCTGGATGGTCGCCGAGAACACCTTCCGACCGCCGTATTTCCATCGCAACCTGATGAGCGAGTTGATGGGCCTTATCCATGGCGAATATGACGCCAAGCGCGAAGGTTTCCGTCCGGGCGGCGCGAGTCTGCACAACGCCATGACCCCGCATGGCCCCGACGCTGCCACCTTCGAGGCCGCCACTCAGGCAGAGCTCGCTCCTCGCTATCAGGGCAATACGCTCGCCTTCATGTTCGAGAGTCGCTATCTGTTCCAGCCCACCCCACAGGCCCTGTCGTCGAGCGCTCGTCAGCGCGACTACGGCTCGGTCTGGCAGGGGCTCGCGTCTCACTTCACGCCTCACACCACTCCTCAATTCACCCCTTGATTCACTCCTTAATTCACCCTGCATCAGTGATGACCTTTGACTGTTCATCGTCATCCGACCCCAGGCAATTCCTGCATTAATGCTCACGTTGCTCTTCAAGGAGGCACCCATGAAATTCGCTACCTACCAGGATGGTTCCCGCGATGGAACGCTGCTGCTGGTCTCCCGTGACCTGACCCGCGCCGTCAAGGTCGCGGATGTCGCAACGACCCTGCAGGCGCTGCTGGAAGACTGGACGTCGCTGGCGCCCAGGCTCGAGCAACGCTACGCGGCGCTCAATGATGGCACGCTGACGGACGCCTTTGCGCTGGAAAGCCAGGCGCTGCATTCCCCGTTGCCGCGCAGTTATCAGTGGGCAGACGGCTCGGCGTATCTGAACCATGTCCAGCTGGTGCGTCAGGCGCGTGGCGCCGAGATGCCCGAGACCTTCTGGCACGACCCGCTGATGTATCAGGGCGGCAGCGACAGCTTCCTGGCCCCCAGCGCCGATATCGTATGCGTCAGTGAGGAGCATGGCATCGATTTCGAAGGCGAGATCGCCGTCATCACCGATGATGTGCCGATGCACGTCAGTCCGGAGCAGGCCGAGGACCACATTCGCCTGTTGATGCTGGTCAATGACGTCAGTCTGCGTGAGCTGATCCCCGGCGAGCTGGCCAAGGGCTTCGGCTTCTTCCAGGCCAAACCGTCGTCAAGCTTCTCGCCCATCGCCGTGACGCCGGATGAGCTGGGGGATGCCTGGCAGCAGGGGCGCGTACATCTGCCGCTGAGCGTGCATCTCAATGGTGAGAAGTTCGGTGAGCCAGAGTCCGGGCCAGACATGATCTTCAGCTTCCCGCAGCTGGTGGCGCATGCCGCGAAGACTCGCCCCCTGGGCGCCGGCGCGATCATCGGCTCAGGCACCGTGTCCAATCCCGGCAAGGATGGCGGCCCCGGCAAACCGATCAGCGAAGGGGGCGTGGGCTACAGCTGTCTGGCCGAAGTGCGCATGGTCGAGAAGATCCTGTTCGATGAGATTCGCACGCCCTTCATGCGTTTCGGTGATCGCATCCGCATCGAGATGTTTGATCGCGATGGCCAGAGCATCTTCGGCGCCATTGATCAGCAGGTGACGCAGTTGGACGCCTGATGGCGGCGTCGAGAGGCAAAGCTTCTCAGAGACATGTCTCGGGAAGACGTCGTGTGCCGGTAAGCCTCAAGCCAACTGGGTGCGAGGCAGTGCGAAGGGGCGGCCGGCATCCAACCGCGTCACAGGGGAGTGCAGCATGAGTTCAATGAGCCTGTATGGCTATTACCGTTCATCTACCAGCTATCGGGTAAGAATTGCGCTGGCGCTCAAGGGGATAGAGGTCGCTCAGGTGCCGGTCAATCTGCTCAAGGGCGAACAGCGCAGCGAGGACTATCTGGCCATCAACCCCCAGGGACTGGTGCCGTCCCTGATGGTCGGAGATACCCCAACATCTGTGGCCCTGACCCAGTCGCTCGCGATCATGGAATATCTGGAGGAGCGCTGGCCCACCCCGGCGCTGTTGCCCTCAGCGCCGGAAGCGCGTGCGAAGGTGCGCTCACTGTGCCAGTTCATGGCCTGTGAGATGCATCCGCTCAACAATCCGCGCGTGCTCAATTATCTGACCGATCGGCTTGAGGTCACCCAGCAGCAGCGCCTTGAGTGGTACCGACACTGGGTCGCCGAGGGCTTCGCGCGTCTGGAAGTGATGCTGGCGGAAAGTGCAGGGCGTTTCTGTCATGGCGATAGCCCGGGCATGGCGGATGCCTGCCTGATGCCCCAGCTCTACAATGCGCGCCGTTTCGAGTGTGAACTCAAGGACTACCCGAGGATTCTGGCCATCGAGGCGGCCTGTCAGTCACTGGAAGCCTTCCAGCAGGCCCACCCCGAGCGTCAGCCAGATTGTCCGGCGGCCTGACGCGCATGGCTTCAAGGCAGCAAGCAGCGCCCCACTCGAAACGGTGGGGCGCTGTCGTTTCAGGTCATCGTCTCAACGACAGCACTTGCTGGAGCTGTCGCCGCTGGCGGGTGTCTGCTCGACCTCTACGGCAGCCGTGGATGGCGCGCAACAACTGCGGGTGGCGCAGGATGATGGCGGAGCGTCAGGGGCTTGGGAGCTTGCGTCTTGCTCATCCGCAGCTTGCACGCTTTCGGCCTGCTTGGCCTCGCGCAGCTCAACTCGCGCGTCGCGAATCACCTGCCAGGCGGACTGCAGGAAGAGTGCGGCAATCGCCGCCCCCAGCAGCACATCCGGCCAGCGGGAACCTGTCCAGCCGACCAGTAGTGCGGCGCCGAAGACCGAGGCATTGGCGATGATGTCATTGCGTGAACACAGCCAGGTGGAGCGCATGTTCAGATCATCCGACTTGAAGCGCCACAGCAGGCCGAAACAGACCAGATTGACGGCCAGCGCCAGCAGGGCGAAGGCGCCCATGCCGTGTGCGGCGGGGGCGATGCCATGGAGGGCCTGATAGCCCGCCTCGCCAAGGACGATCACGCCCAGCGCCAGCATCACGATGCCTTTCACCAGCGCGCTCAACGCACGTTCACGCACGCTGCGGTGCAGGACGTAGAGGGTCAGGGCGTAGACGCTGGCATCGCCGAACATGTCGAGTGAATCCCCCAGCAGCGCGGTGGAGCCCAGCCACCAGGCCGCGGTGAATTCGATGAAGAACATGCTGGCATTCAGTGCCAAAAGGATCTTGAGCACCTTGCCCTGAGAGGCTCTGAGCTCTGCCAGCTCGCCGGACTTGCTTTCGCAACAGCTTTTCATAAGGGGTCTTGGCCTCCTGTCGTATTGCTGACAGCATGGAGGTTATAGCCACTATAAGGTCAAGCCTCATGACACAAGGAACCGAGCGCGAGCCGGGGACAGCAGCGCAAGACCCGCAAAGATCAGCGGCTTGCCCAGGGTCTGACACAGAGCCTGTCACAGGGGCGATGAGCATCGGTCAGCTGGCCAAGGCCTCAGACGTCCAGGCGGTGACGATCCGCTACTACGAGAAGCAGGGTCTGTTGGCCCCGCTGCGGCGTGCGGCCAACGGCTATCGTGAATATGGCAATGCACAACTGCGCCGGTTGACCTTCATCCGCCGTTGTCGACGTCTGGGTTTCTCGCTGGATGATATCCGCGCCTTGTTGGGACTGGCGGACCAGCAGGCGTTGCCGTGCGATCAGATAGACGCGCGCATCGAGGCGCAGCTGGCCGAGGTGCGCAAGCGTCAGCGCGACCTCGCCGTCATGGAGGAGGAGTTGCAGCGCCTGACACATTGCTGTGCCGGCGGGGTGGTGGCGCAGTGCCGTATCGTCGAGTCACTGTCCGAGAGCGAGGAGTAAGGCCCCGGCAGGCAGTTAACTGTTGCCAGGGCTGGGTCAAGGAGGGGGGAAGTCAGGCGGGTTCAGGCGGTGCCAAGCGGGGTCAGACGCCGCAGGACTTGCGGGCGAGCTCCTCCGCGACCAGTTCCGTGACATCGATCAGGGTCTTGGCGGGCGCTGCGTCGTTGCCTGATGAGCTGACGATGTTGACGGGAATCAGTGGCAGCTCGGTACAGGCCAGCAGCACGGTGTCTGCCGACAGGCTCTCCAGCAGTGTATGAAAGCGCTGGACCACGCTCGGGTCATCGCCGCCATGGGCCTTCACGTCATAGATGATCTGATGCAGCAGGTGTGGGTCGCCGGGCACCTCGACTTCCACCACCTCCGTCAGTGCCCGGTAGGGTGACCAGTCCCCCATGTCCGTCACGGATTTCGCGCCCAGCAGCGCCACCTTGCTCAAGCCGTCGCGCCGCACCCTGTCGATGACGACATCGCTGAACGACACCAGCTGGGCATTCAATTTCAGGGCCTCCAGTTGGGGCTGATAGTAGTTCAGCGTATTGCAGGCGATGGCGTAGTAGTCGACATGCTCGGCGAGCTTGTGGGCGCTGTCGGCCAGCGCCTCCCACACTTGTTGGTCATGAGTCTCTAGCTCCATGGACAGCCCGAGCGCCGGCTGGGAGATCAGATGGACGTGCGGGGCATCCAGATCTCCCCGATAGCCAGGCCCGATGCGGGCCTTGTTGGCGATCAGCAGCTTGTTCCAGAGATCCAGTCCGGCATCCGGGCCGGAGCCGGTGAGGATGCCGATCACGTTGCGTTGGCGCAGCTCAGTATCTTGCATGGCGGTGTCCGTCGTCTTGTTGCGGGGCAGGCAGTGAAGGTTCAGTCGAGGGCAGCTCAGTCAGGGGTAGATCAGCTGGCTGAGCTTGGGGCTGAACTTGAGACTGAACTTGGGGCTGACGCTGACAGTGAGGAGCGCACAGCGGGCGTGTCGCCGGTAGCTTCTTCCTGCGCGCTCGCCTGGCCTGCCGGGCTGAAACGACGGCCCCAGCCGGTGGCGATGGAGACGCTCATCACGGCCAGCAGGACCCAGGCGTAGAGCACCCAGGGCGTCAGATCGAGCGGCATCAGGGCCGGCACGCCGGGGAAGGTCTCAGCGGCTTTCACTGACAGCCCGGAGGCGAACAGCAGCGCGGCGGACCAGGGCAGCGAATAGACCAGGGTGCAGGACATGCTGTCGATGATGTTGGCGCGACGGTAAGGGCTCAGGCCGAAGCGTTCGCCGACCGGTTTGGCGTAGGACAGGCCGACCGCGAGGATCGCCGGGGCATTGATGCTCATCAGCGAGGACATCAGCAGCGAGAGCCCGGCGGAGGAGGCTTCCGCGCCACGCGGTGTGCGCACGACCCCCTTGAGCGCATTGATCAGCCTCTCACTGCCACCGCCATCGAGCATCAGGCGAATGCCCGCCGACAGCAGGATCACCAGAATCGACAGGTCTGCCATCCAGCCGGCCACGCCATTGATCAGCGCGCCATTCTCGACCGACACGAAACCGCTCAGGGTGTTGAGGCCGGTGAGCATCGCCACCAGCATGCCGGACAGGATTCCCACGGTGGTGGCGAAGATCACATCGCCTTTCTTCATGGCCACGTAGATGGCGGCCAGGGCGGGCAGCAACATCACCAGGCCCTTGGGGTCCATGTGCTCGGCCAGCTGTTCATGCGCGATGACCAGCGGCGTCGTTTGCTGCGTCAGACTGATCAGCACCATCACCACGAGCGTGATGCTGCCGGCCACCAGCGTGAAGGGCAGTCGGGAGCGAACCACGCCGCCGATGTCAGCGCCCTGACTCGCCGCCGAGGAAATGGTGGTATCGGAGATGGGCGCCAGATTGTCGCCGAAGGCGCCGCCGCCCACGATGGCCCCTGCCAGCAGCAGCGGGTCGGCGCCCAGCATGACGCCTGCGGGATAGAGCACGCCCATGCCCGCGGCGATGGTGCCGAAGCCGGTGCCTGCCGCGGTGGCGAACAGGGCGCAGGCGAGGAAGGTCACGACAAGGAAGGCCGTGCCGGTGGCACCGGTGTGATAGGCCGCCCACAGGATGCCGTCCACCAGTCCCGAGGAGCGCAGTACCGTGGCGAAGATGCCGGCAAAGATCCACGCCGCCACCGGGGCGATGGCCACCTTGCTGGCCATGCCCTTCATGATGGTGTCGCTGTAGACGGACTTGTCACGGGCAAACAGGAAGGTGACCAGCAGGCCGGCGAGAATGCCGACCCACATGCCCTGGATGGTCGGCTCCTCCAGGCTGGTGGCCACATGGATGGCCGTGGTGATGAAGCACAGGATGGGCAGGAACGAGACCCAGGGCCCGCCGTGGAACGTGAGTTTGGATGCAGGAGTCATGCGATAGCCTCTTTTATGGTTATTACTATCTGCGTGTGAGGGACTTCTGCATTGCATCACTCACTCGTGAGGCGTGGAATTTGACGACCTGACTCAAGGTGGCGCACTCAGACGCACTATCTGATACAGACTGCGCCTGACGCACTCTGGGTCATGGCGGGGGAGCGGCGTAGACTGAGGCTCTATCCCGGCGCGAGACAGACCCATGAACGAAGACCTGGCCCTCAATCTGCGGCTGCTGTGCAGCTACTACCGATCCATCGCCGAGGTGAGTCGGCGGCTCGAGATCAGTCGGCCGCAGTTCAATCGATATCTGAGCGGTCAGTACCGGCCCGCCGCGCATACGCTGCGGCGGATCTGCGAGTTCTTCGGGGTGGAGGAGCACGAGATCCTGCTGCCCAATCGTCAGTTCCAGCGTCTGGTGCAGGTGCGTCCCAAGCCGCGCGAGAGTCACGCCACGCGTGTGGAGAGCGAGCCGCTGGCGCAGCTGAGACGCTCGGGCGCCTCCGAGCTGAGCCGCTATGTGGGCCACTACTATGAGTACTATCTGTCGATGTCGTCGCCTGGGCGGATACTGCGGGGGCTGGTGTCCATCATCCAGCGTGAGGATGGCGTCTATTACCAGCGTCTTGAGCGCCTGGTCGAGCGCGAGTCGTCCGGCGTCGGCGTGTCACACTGCAAGTATCAGGGGATGGCGTTCTATCTGAGCGATCGCATCTTCATGACCGACTACGAGTCGATGACCGGCAATGAGATCACCCAGACCATTCTCTACCCGACCTTCACCAGCCGTGTGTCGCGCCTCAAGGGGCTGCGGATCGGGGTATCGGCAAGTGGTGATCGCACGCCGGCCAGTACTCGCGTGCTGCTCGAATATCTCGGGCGTGATATCCGGGTTCGCTGCGCGCTGAAGCAATGCGGGCTCTATCCCCTGGACAGCGACGAGATCGAGGATGCCATCCGCCACGAGATCCTCAATGATCAGGCGCCGGTGGGCGAGGGGCCCTGGCATTTTCGCGCGCGCATGGATGACTGAAGGGCGCTGATCGCGCTCGCCTCTGTTGCCGCGCCGCGCCAGCCGCTACAATGCGCGCCATTCGTCTTGTTCTGCTATTCACCCAACAGTGCGCGCGGCGTGCCTCACGTCGGGCCGGATGCCTTTCAGCTCATGTCAGATTCCCAGATTGCCAAGGCGGCGGATGTGCGCCGTACATTCGCCATCATCTCTCACCCGGATGCCGGTAAGACCACCATCACCGAGAAGCTGTTGCTGTTCGGGAATGCCATCCAGATGGCCGGCTCGGTCAAGAGCAAGCGGGCCGATCGCCACGCGACCTCTGACTGGATGAAGATGGAGCAGGAGCGTGGCATCTCCGTGACCACCTCCGTGATGCAGTTCCCCTACAAGGACCGCATGGTCAACCTGCTGGATACCCCCGGGCACGAAGACTTCTCCGAAGATACCTACCGGACGCTGACGGCTGTCGACTCGGCGCTGATGGTCATCGATGGTGCCAAGGGTGTCGAGGACCGCACCATCAAGCTGATGGAAGTCTGCCGCCTGCGCACCACGCCGATCCTGACCTTCGTCAACAAGATGGACCGCGAGACGCGTGACCCCATCGAGGTGATGGACGAAGTCGAGACGGTGCTCAACATCCAGTGTGCGCCGATGACCTGGCCGATCGGTGTCGGCAAGGGCTTCAAGGGCGTCTATCACCTGCTCAATGACGAGATCCACCTCTACAAGCAGGGTCAGGGCAACCGCATCCCCGATGACGTGCGCATCAAGGGCCTCGATAGCCCCGAAGCCATCGAAGTGCTGGGCGAAGACCTGATCGAAGAGCTGAGCATGGAAGTCGAACTGGTGCGCGGCGCCTCTCACGAGTTCGATCTCGAGGCCTATCGTCGCGGTGAGCTGACGCCGGTCTACTTCGGTACCGCCATGGGCAACTTCGGCGTGCGCGAGATGCTCGACGGCTTCGTCGAATATGCACCGCCGCCCCAGCCGCGTGATACCGATACCCGCGAAGTCACGGCCCACGATGAGCGCTTCACCGGCTTCGTGTTCAAGATCCAGGCCAACATGGACCCGAAACACCGTGACCGCGTCGCCTTCCTGCGTGTCTGCTCCGGCAAGTACGAGAAGAACATGAAGATGCGCCACGTGCGCATCAACAAGGACGTCAAGATTCCTGACGCCCTGACCTTCATGGCGGCGGACCGCTCCCACGTGGAAGAAGCCTGGCCGGGCGATATCATCGGCCTGCACAACCACGGCACCATCCAGATCGGTGATACCTTCACCATCGGCGAGGACATGCGCTTCACCGGCATTCCGCACTTCGCGCCGGAACTGTTCAAGCGCGTGCGCCTGAAGGACCCGCTGAAGATGAAGGCGCTGCAGAAGGGCCTGCAGCAGCTCTCCGAAGAGGGCGCGACCCAGGTCTTCCAGCCGTTCGACAACAACGACCTGATCGTCGGTGCCGTCGGTACGCTGCAGTTTGACGTGGTCGCTCACCGCCTGAAGGAAGAGTACAAGGTCGAGTGCATCTATGAGGCGATCAACGTGCAGACCGCGCGCTGGATCTACTGCGATGACACCAAGATGCTGGAAGACTTCAAGCGCAAGGCCAGTGCCAACCTGGCCTACGACGGCGGCGGCTGGCTGACCTACATCGCGCCGACCCGCGTCAACCTGCAGCTGACCCAGGAGCGCTGGCCGGACATCACCTTCCGCGCGACCCGTGAGCACTGAGGCAGTTGCCAAAACGGCGTTGCCCTAGCGGCGATGTCGTAGTGGCGCTGCCACAGCGACGCTGCGATAGCGAGACTGTCGATCACGCCATGAAGAACGCCACCCCTCGGGGTGGCGTTTTTTATGCCCGGATAAAGGTGGCGTTTTTCGTGGCCAGACATGCGTGTAACCCTACGTTTACACAGCCAACCCATGGCGCGGCATCAGCACGGCATAATGTTCGGGTCATGTTGTCTTGCTGGCATCCGGGTGATGAAGCTTGCTGGGGCGAAGGTCGGTAGGGCGCAGACAATGACAACAACAATGGCGTGGGATGTGTCTCAGTGCGGGCCATGCATGATGCGTGGCAATCCACCGGATGGTTAGCGAGTGACAGGAGATGACAGATGTCCGGATTCATGCAGGAATTTCGTGATTTTGCCGTCAAGGGAAGCGTCGTCGACATGGCGGTCGGCATCATCATCGGCGGGGCATTCACACTGATCGTCAAGAGTCTGGTCGGTGACATGCTCAACCCGTTGATCGGGCTGCTGATCGGCGGAGTCGATTTCGCCAACTTCTTTGTCGTCCTCAAGGAAGGCGCTCAGGCCGCGCCCTACGCCAGTCTCGAGGCCGCCAAGGAAGCGGGAGCCGTCACGCTGAACTATGGCTTGTTCATCAATGCCATCATCAGTTTCGCCCTGGTGGCGCTGGCGGTATTCGTGTTGATCCGCCAGATCAACAAGCTCAAGAAGGAAGCCGAGGAAGCGCCGGAAGAGGTCACCGACAAGGATTGCCCGTATTGTCTTTCCAAGGTGCCGCTGGCGGCGACCCGTTGTGGTCATTGCACCTCCGAGCTGGCGCCGGCAGCGCCGGTGGAGGCGGCCTAGGCCATCTGCGTCAGTCACGACGACTGGCAAGCAATATCGACACTCGTCCTCAAGGGACCGGCCACCAGGCCGGTCCCTTCGTTTGTCTGACACACGCTGATATAGCACGATGGCTGTACGACCATCACCGGGAGATTCCATGCTGATCGACAGTCATTGTCATCTGGATTTCGCTGACTTCACGCCGGATCGTGAGGCGGTCATCGCGCGTGCCGAGCAGGAAGATGTCTCGGCCTTCGTGGTGCCCGCCACCACGGTGGCAAGCTTTTCGGCAGTGCTGGCGCTGGCGGATTCATCGGCGCGTATCTTCGCTGCCCTGGGACTGCATCCCTATTTTCTGTCCGAGCATGGTGAGGGCGCGCTGGCGGCGCTTCATCAGGCTCTCGATCAGCATGCCGGCCAGATCGTCGCGTTGGGCGAATGTGGCTTCGATGCGCGACTGGCCGATCATGACGCCCAATGGCAGCTGTTCGAGGCCCAGCTGAGCATGGCACGCGAATTCTCCCTGCCTGTCATCGTGCACTGCGTGCGCGCCAATGACGAAGTCGCCAAGCGTATCAAGCAGGCACAACTCACCCGTGGCGGCATCATCCACGCCTTCTCGGGCAGTCAGGTGCAGGCAGAGCGCTTTCTCGAGCTTGGCTTCGTGCTGGGGCTGGGCGGCAGCGTGACCTACCCGCGTGCCAACAAGCTGCGCGGAGTGGTGGCGTCACTGCCCGACGATGGCTTCGTGCTGGAAACCGACAGCCCCGACATGCCGCTGTGCGGGTTTCAGGGCCAGCGCAATGAGCCTTCGCGAGTGGCCAAGGTCGCGGATGTGGTGGCGGAACTCCGCTCGAGCAGTCGCCACGATATCGCGTTATCCACCACGACGAATGTGCAGCGTATTCTTCAACTGAACGTCTGATCTAGACTGACCTCAAAGGCCAGGCGACAGCCTGCCGACCCGGTTCAGGAGGTCGCCTCATCATCGGTAAATCAATGTCAGATTCTTCAGCATCGCGTTCCTCCTCTCGTGTGCCGGCACACGAGTCTTCTGCTGTCTTCGCGCACGCCTCCCTGCCTGCTGGTCCCCGCTATCGGATGTATCTGCTGCCGCTGCTGTTGCTGGCGGCATTGCTGGCCACCGCCTGGTTGACGGCCAGCCAGATCACGCAATCCCGCGAGGCGGATCGTGAGTCCGACAGGCAGCGGCTGGCCTTGTGGGTCCAGAGTGAACAGCGCCTGCTCGCGGGACAGTTGCAGGAAAACGGCTACTGGGAAGAAGCCGTGACCAGGTTTCTGCGCGAGCCCGAGCTCGACACGACCTGGCTCGAGTACATGTATGGCCCCGAGTTCGCCATCAATACCGGCATACATCTGATCTCTGCGGTGCGTGGCGATGGGCAGGTGGCCGCCTGGGTGCAGCACAACGCCGGGTCGCCGGGGGCCGACTGGCTGGGCAAGCAGCCGGTGAGCTGGCGACGTGCGCTCGCCCCCGTCATGCAGGCGGCCCGCCAGTCACCGACACAACCCCAGCTGGCCTGGTTGATCGTCGATAACCAACCATGGCTGATCGGTATGCAGGGGCTCTACGAGGATGAGGAGGCCTTGCCGCCGCAGGACGAGCAGGGGCTGTTGATTCTGGGCATGCCGCTCACGACAGACCTGCTTGACGAGCAGGCGGCCGTGCTGGGCTTGAAGGGTCTGCAGGTGGTCAGCAACGCCATGCCACAGCCCATCGCGACGCAGCAGGTCTGCGTGGCCTTGCCGGCGTCCGGCCGTGCCGATCGCTACAACCATGCCAAGGCCTGCTGGCAGGATGAAAATCGCGTCGCTCAGTTGCTGCAGGAGATGGGCACTCCGCTGGCGGTGCTGCTGTTGATCATTTTGCTGGCGGGCATGGGCACTATCGGCATGCTGGTGCGCGACAGTCGGCGCCGCAGGGCGAGTCGGGCCTATGGCGCCTATCTCGAGCATCAATACCAGCGCCACAGCATTCTCAACCAGCAATTCCTGAGCGTCCCCTATGAAACCCACACGCCGCAGAATGCGCGTGCCTCTCTCACCCGCTACCTGCAGCGCGTGCGCGAGATGCTGGGGGCAGAGATCATCATCTATCGGCGTGAGGTGGGAAATCCCAACGCCGGCTACCTGATTCTGCAGAGTCATGATGAGCGTGAGTGGTTGAGTGAAGCATCGTTGCGGCGTGATCCTCTCTGGCGCCTGCCGGTGGGGCGCGTGTGCGTGTCAGCCGGCGATCGCTCGCGACGCGATGGCGATGGGAGCGTCGACAAAAATGTCGATGAGCAGGAAGATCGCGCGCTGCTGCTGTGCCAGCGACTGGGCGCCAGCCAGCTGATGGGCTATTCGGTCTCGCCGCATCCCGGGCGCAGCGAATTGCTGCTGGTGGCCAGTCGCGGCCATCGACTCAACGCCACCGAGATGATGCCGTTGCTGGACATGACCCTCGATACTCTGGTGGTAAGAGGACTGGAGCAGGAGCGTGTGCTGCTCCAGCACCAGTTGCTCGAGGAGCGCGAGACGGATCTCGATACCGGTCTGCTCAGTCGTGAAGGCATGCTGCGCCTGATCAAGGTGCGGATTGACCAGCTGGGCGAGGTCGCGCCGATGGAGGGCTTCGTGCTGATGGCGCTTAGGATCGGCGGCTTGCAGGTGCTCTACGATCATGCCGGCGCCGAGCCGGGCAATCACCAGCTGGAGCAGGTCCAGATGCGTATCGCTCCCTTGCTGGGAAATTCCGGCGATGTGGCGCGCCTCGAGACCGACAGGCTGCTGATCATGGTCCAGCGCCGGCTGCTGGAAGCGACGCGTGGCGGTATCAGTGGCTGGCTGGACAACCTGCTGAATGCCGTGCGCGACAAGGTCACGCTCAATGATGAGGTGATCTATCTGCAGCCGAGCCTGGGCATCACGCGCTATCCCGAGGATGGCCATCAGGTGGATGCGCTGGTCTATCGCGCCGAACGTGCCCTGCACGATACCCAGCAATGCCAACGCGAGTGGCATTTCTTCGATGAAGAGGCGGAGCGTGAGTTGCGTCGCCTCAAGCAATTGGAGGCCGAGTTCACCGTCGCTCTGCGCGAGAATCAGCTCAGGCTCTTCGTGCAGCCGATCGTCGACGGGCGTACCGGCCGCTTGCAGCTGTCGGAGGCGCTGATTCGCTGGCAGCACCCCGAACATGGCTTGATGGGCTCGGCGGACTTCATGGCGATCGTCGAATCCGCCCGCCTGGATGTCGCGCTGGGGCGCTGGGTGCTCAAGGAAAGCATCGCGACCCTGATGCGCGTCCACGAAAGCGGTCATGAGCTGCATCTGAGCGTCAACGTGACCGTGCGCCACATGATGGACAAGCGCTTCCTGTCAGACCTGGACATGTTGTTCCGGCATCCGGAGCTATGTGAGCGCCTGACGCTTGAGCTGGTCGAGAGCCAGCTGCCGGATGACATCCAGGCCCTGGCCGTGCTGTTCCAGACCATCCGGGCTCACGGTGTGGCGTTGGCATTGGACGATTTCGGCACGGGCTACTCCTCGCTGTCGCAGCTGCAGCGGTTGCCGTTCGACAAGCTCAAGATCGATCGGCAGTTCGTGACGGCGCTGGGCTCCAGCAAGGGGCAGGCCATGATCGAAGCGATGCTGGGGCTGGCGGAGGCCTTCCATCTTGCGGTGGTGGCCGAAGGCATCGAGACGCCGGAGCAGCGAGCCGAATTGCTCGCGCATGGCTGCTCGCTGCATCAGGGCTATCTCTATGCACGACCGATGCCGGTGCAGGAGCTGATCGAGCACCTGATTGCAGGAGATGGCTGGCTGCCGGAAGGGCTGTGAGCCCCGGCAGGTGCGTGAGGTCTGCAGTCCTTGAAAGACAAAAGCCCCGTACGTTGGCACGTGCGGGGCTTTCCTGTGGCGGCTTTCAGCGATCAGTCCCTCAGGGCGATCAGCCTTTCAAGCCGTGCCCTTCAGCCCTTGAGCTGCTCCGGGTCGCGACGCTCGACGGCATAGGGCAGCGCGCTGCGCTCAAGCTGGGTGCCATCTTCCAATGCCAATGCGATCTCTTCATCGCGCAGGCTGATCACGGCCAGCAGCTCCAGGCGACCCTGCTCATCATGGGCTGCCTGCAGCACTTCGCCGAGGGACTTGCCGTCGGGGCTTGTGACCTTGCTGCCCACCGCAGGCAAGTCGGCCGGCTGCGCCGTCGTCAGGCGTTGCAGGCGCTTCTTGACCTGACCGCGGAAGTGGGCGCGGGCCACGACTTCCTGACCGGTGTAGCAGCCCTTCTTGAAGCTGATCGCGGCGAGGGCTTCCAGATTGAGCATCTGCGGCAGCCAGCTGTCAGTCTGCGCGGAGGTGACCCATTGCAGCCCGGCGCGGATATCTTCCAGGCGCCAGTGGGTGTCATCGCTGGCGGCCACATCGCGTGCGAACAGCGCTGTCGCGAGGTCTGCCAGGGCGGCATGCGGGCCGACCAGTATCGCGCGCGGGGTATTGCCTGACGGCTGGCGCGCCAGCGCGCAGGCCTGCGGTTCATCGTCCTCGCTCGACAGCAGGGGCGACGGGAGGACCGAGCGCATGGCCAGGTCATGCTCGGCCAGCGCAGGTGCCGCCAGGGCGTCGGCACAGGCCGCCAGAGTCTGCTCGCCGAGCAGGCCGAGCACGCTCAGCTCACTCGACACCTCCAGCGTCACCTTGTAGAAGGGCGCGAACTTGGCCAGATGGGCGCGCAGCGGTTCGGCGGTGCCAGCCGGCATCACCAGCCACAGGCGCTCTTCGCTGACGCGCAGCAGCTGAGCCATGGCCAGAATGCGTCCCTTCGGGGTGCAGAAGGTCGTCAGCGGCGCCAGCTCGCCATCGACCAGACTCAGCTGCTGTGAGGTCTGTCCCTGCAGAAAGCGTTCGCCATCCTTGCCGCAGACCTCGAGTACCTCGAAATTGCCCAGCGGAGTCAGTGCATTCTCGGCCAAGGCACGGTCGGCTACGCCAGCGTGAGGCATGTCAGCGAGTGGCATGGAGGCGTCGGCTGGCTCACCCAGCGTCAGGCGGCCGTCCTCGCCGAGCTGGTAGCCGTGGTCTTGCATCAGGGTCTTCAAGGGATTCATCTACCATCATCCTGTTGCGAAGGAGTGAACTGCCGGTGGCGCACTGGCAACCAGGCGGCATGTCGGATGCCCGCATTGTCACGCGCCAGCTGGCGGCTGTCAGCCCCTTGTGCCCCAAGTGGCAGTAAAAGAACGGGCAAATCAGTGTTCCCGTCCTGCCAGGCGTTTCTCGGGCCTGGCTCGCGGCGAGTCTGATGCGCGCTGACTGTCAGGCAACCGTGCTATTCTTGACGGCTGCAATGCGCCGCGGCGCCCCTTTTTTACTGCATGACAGGAATGACACGATGGCCAGCTTTTCTCTTACTCTGATCGGCGTCGAGAGCGTCAAGGACGTCAACAAGGTCACCACGGCGCTGATGATGATGGATGGCGTCAAGGAAGCCGAGGTCGGGCGTGGCTTTGCCGAAGTCGACGGTCAGGTGCGTTATGACGCACTGGTCAAGACGGTCGAGAAGGCCGGTTACAAGGTCAAGTGACCGCGGTGCGGTGACGCTGGACAGGCGGGAAACAGGCAACGTCTCACGAGCGGGATCACGGATAGATCAGCGACAGGGAGGTGACGAATGAGCATCGAGGTAATCAGCCGTCGGTCAGGCAGCTTCGTGCAACGGGTACAGGTCGCAAGCTTTGATGAGTTGCTGGTCGATGTGCCGGCGGTGGTCGGTGGCGACGAGAGCGCCCCGGACCCGCATGACTACTTCGATCTGTCGCTGGGGGCCTGCAAGTCGATCACCGTGCAGATGTACGCCCGGCGCAAGGGCTTGCCGCTGGCGGGGATCATCACCACGGTGGACCGGGACGACAGCGACGAGCGCCGTGGCAGCAACAGCGAATATCGCCTCACGGTCAGCATGCAGTTTCTGGCTGAGGAGGGCCATGAGCTGGACGCCGAGACACGCGCGCGCCTGATCGAGATCTCCGAGCGTTGCCCCATCCATCGCCTGATGACCAGCACCCGGGTCTCGGTGACCAGTCGAGAAGCGCCCGCGAGCGAATGATGCCGCCGGGCAATCATCTGCCTGTCGTCAGTTGAAGACCCGACTGACTGCCACCATTGAGAGCGCATGAGCAAACCATTTCGCATCGATTCCAAGTTTCAGCCGGCCGGTGACCAACCGGCGGCCATCGAGAAGCTGATCACCGGCCTGGACGCGGGCCTGGCGCATCAGACTCTTCTGGGCGTGACCGGCTCCGGCAAGACCTTCACGGTGGCCAACATCGTGGAGCGCCTGCAGCGCCCGGCCATCGTCATGGCCCCCAACAAGACGCTGGCGGCGCAGCTATACGGCGAGTTCAAGTCGTTCTTCCCCGACAACGCCGTCGAATATTTCGTCTCCTATTACGATTACTACCAGCCCGAAGCCTACGTCGCCTCCTCGGACACCTTCATCGAGAAGGATGCCTCGATCAACGACCACATCGAGCAGATGCGTCTGTCGGCGACCAAGGCGCTGCTGGAGCGCCGCGATGCGATCATCGTGGTCTCCGTCTCGGCCATCTACGGCCTGGGTGACCCGGACCAGTACCTGAAGATGCGCCTGCACTTCAATCGTGGCGAGCAGATCGATCAGCGCGGCTTCCTCAGGCGTCTGGCGGAGCTGCAGTACACCCGCAACGACATGGATTTCCGGCGCGGTACCTATCGGGTGCGCGGCGATGTGATCGATGTCTTCCCGGCCGATTCCGAAGAGCAGGCGGTGCGTGTCGAGCTGTTCGATGACGAGATCGATTCCATCCGGCTGTTCGATCCGCTGACCGGTGAAGTGGCCGAGTCGGTACCGCGCATGACCATCTATCCCAAGAGCCACTACGTGACGCCGCGCGAGACCATCGTCGCCGCGGTCGATCACATCAAGGAAGAACTGGTCGAGCGCCTCGATTACCTGCGCAAGCACGACAAGCTGGTCGAGGCCCAGCGCCTGGAGCAGCGCACCCTCTATGACATCGAGATGATGATGGAGCTGGGCTACTGCAACGGCATCGAGAACTACTCGCGCTATCTGTCGGGGCGTGATCCCGGCAATGCGCCGCCGACCTTCTTCGACTACCTGCCCAAGGACGCGCTGGTCTTCATCGATGAGTCCCACGTCAGTGTGCCGCAGGTCGGCGGCATGTATCGCGGTGACCGTTCGCGCAAGGAAACGCTGGTGGAGTACGGCTTCCGGCTGCCGTCGGCCCTCGACAACCGCCCGATGAAATTCGAGGAGTGGGAGAGCATCCTGCCGCAGACCGTATTCGTCTCGGCGACGCCTGGCCCCTATGAGGAAGAGCATGCCGGCCAGGTGGTGGAGCAGGTGGTACGTCCCACCGGGCTGCTCGATCCGGTCATCGAGGTGCGTTCGGCCTCGACCCAGGTGGATGACGTCCTCTCGGAGATTCGCGCGCGCACCAAGGTCGGCGAGCGCGTGCTGATCACCACGCTGACCAAGCGCATGTCAGAAGACCTGACCGAATATCTGGGCGAGCACGACGTGCGGGTGCGCTATCTGCACTCCGACATCGACACCGTCGAGCGGGTCGAGATCATTCGTGACCTGCGTCTGGGCAAGTTCGATGTGCTGGTCGGCATCAACCTGCTGCGTGAGGGCCTCGATATTCCGGAGGTCTCGCTGGTGGCGATTCTGGATGCCGACAAGGAGGGCTTCCTGCGCTCGGAACGCTCCCTGATCCAGACCATCGGTCGCGCGGCGCGTAACGCCAACGGCAAGGCCATTCTGTACGGGGACCGCATCACCGATTCCATGCAGCGGGCCATCGCCGAGACCGAACGCCGTCGCGAGAAGCAGATGGCCTTCAATGACGAGCACGGCATCACGCCGCGCACCATCACCAAGTCGGTGGCGGATATCATGGAAGGTGCCCAGGCGCCGGGCCGCAAGAGCAGCCGTCGCAAGGGCAGCGAGCGTCAGGTGGCGGAAGAGACGCCGGACTACGCTGCGCTGGCGGCCGAAGGGCCTCAGGCGCTCGAGAAGGAGATCAGCCGTCTCGAAGATGCCATGTTTGCCGCGGCCAAGAACCTCGAGTTCGAGGAAGCCGGTCGACTGCGCGACCAGATCAACGATGTTCGCAATCGCCTGATCGCGCTGGGCTGACGCTATTCTCCATCCCCCAGCATTCGCGTTGCTAAAGGCATGACCCTGCGCGCCCGACGATGTCACCCATCGTCGGGCGCGTGGCGTTCAGGGCTGGCGGGTATCTGACGGGGAAGTGTCATCAACAAGTTATCCCGTTATCTTGCCTGTTGCGTCGCAAATCATCACATTGCAGCTCAGTGCATGGCTCAGAGGCAACCGGTTGCTCGGGTGGGGGGCGGCAGGATTGCTTCTCTTACAACCTTGGGCGTAGCCGGGCAGGGGGCTGCGGCGCGTCCTGATGGTGCAATAGGAGAGGGAAATCCTGTTATCCGCGTGTTGGCATGTGCCAATGACTGGCTTTGATCGGGTTTTCCGAGGATTGTCTGGCCACATTGGAAAGCGTGGTGCTTTTCGCTATTGGCAGGCTGCCGAGCCGCATTCATGAGCGCCCAAACGGTCACTTTACATGCGTATTCGCTGCTGCCAATAATGCTTTCAAGGCATTCCTGACGTGTCGACCCCCTGCCTGCAGGCTGGCAGCGGCGCACAAGGTCAGCGAATGACAGACACTGTCGCCAGCCTTTTGCGGTCAGCCCAGCGCTGCCACCAGGCGTCAGTCAGGTCTGCCCGGCCGTAGTACAACAATAATCGGGAACAGGAATTCTCATCATGATGCGCAGGTCTCTTCTCGCTCTCGGTATCGCCGCGGCGATGTCCACCCAGGCTCAGGCCGATATCACCATCGCCATGGCAGGCCCGGTCACGGGGCCAGTCGCCCAGTACGGTGACATGCAGTTCATCGGTGCCGAGATGGCCATCGAACGGATCAATGCCGCCGGTGGCGTCGACGGCGAGATGCTCAAGGGCGTCAAATACGACGACGCCTGTGATCCCAAGCAGGCGGTGGCGGTGGCCAACCAGATCGTCAATGACGGTGTCCAGTACGTGATCGGGCACCTGTGCTCCAGCGCGACCCAGCCGGCCTCGGACATCTACGCCGAGGAAGGCGTGATGATGATCACGGCGGCGTCCACCAGCCCGACCATCACCGAGCAGGGCTATGAGCTGGTCTTCCGCACCATCGGCCTGGACTCCCTGCAGGGGCCGGTCGCCGGGCGCTATATCGCCGAGACGATCAAGCCCACGCACATGGCCGTGATCCACGACAAGCAGCAGTATGGGGAAGGCATCGCCACCGGCGTGCGCGACACCGTCGAGGAAGCAGGAATCGATGTGGTGCTGTTCGAGGGCATCACGGCGGGCGACAAGGATTTCTCGGCGCTGATCTCCAAGCTCAAGAAGGAGAACGTCGACTTCGTCTACTACGGCGGCTATCACCCGGAGCTGGGCCTCTTGCTGCGTCAGTCGCGTGAGCTGGGCTTCGATGCCCCCTTCATGGGCCCGGAAGGGGTCGGCAACCCGGACATTTCCAAGATCGCCGGTCAGGCCTCCGAAGGCCTTTACGTGACGCTGCCGCCGGCCTTCGAGACCGACCCGAAGAACGCTGATCTGGTCGCGGCCTTCAAGGACAAGGATCAAGACCCCTCCGGCCCGTTCGTCATGCCAGCCTATACCGCGGTGGAACTGATCGCCGATGGCATCAAGGGCGCCGATTCCACCGACCCGTATGACGTCGCCGAATATCTGCGCGCCAACAGCTTCGACACGCCCATCGGCAAGGTCGAATACGACGAGAAGGGCGATCTGAAGGACTTCAACTTCGTCGTCTACAACTGGCACGCCGACGGAACCAAGAGCGAAGCGGCACATTGATCATCGGCTGGCCTCTGCTCGTCTGAGCCCAGCCTTCGCCACGGCCATGTGGCATCTCATCTGGCACCTCATTTGAGCGATCATTTGAGACCTTGTTCGAGACCTCTTGTGGCCGTGGTGGATCAACCCCGAGACGCTTCCCGTCATGCCTCCTGGCATGGCGGGCTTCTCCGTTCGGTCGAGTCCACGGTGATGCAATATCGCCGTGCCTTCCCGTTGTCGCCGCGCATGCGGCATTTCCCTGACGGTCACCGGCCACAAGCCGAAGACAGTCGCGGCCAAGGGTCGTTTCAATGGAAGACATCCTCTACTTCCTGCAACAGGTCATCAATGGCCTGACCATCGGCAGTACCTATGCCTTGATCGCCATCGGCTACACGATGGTCTACGGCATCATCGGCATGATCAATTTCGCCCACGGCGAGATCTACATGATCGGCACCTACGTGACCTTCATCGTCATCGCGGCGCTGGGCATGCTGGGCATCGCCAACCCCTTCTTCCTGATGGCGGCCGCCTTGCTGGTGGCGGTGCTGGTGTCCTGCGCCTACGGCTTTGCCGTGGAGCGGGTGGCCTATCGTCCGGTACGTGGCTCCAAGCGTCTGATCGCGCTGATCTCGGCGATCGGCATGTCGATCTTCCTGCAGAACTACATGCGGCTGGCCCAGGGCTCGCGTGACATGGCGATCTCCAGCCTGATTCCGGGCGGTTGGGAGTTCGGGCTGGAAAGCTTCGCGGTCAATCTCTCCTACATGCAGGTGATCATCTTCAGCGTCACCCTGGTGTGCATGCTGCTGCTGTCGTCCTTCATCTCGCGCTCCCGCCTGGGGCGTGCCTGTCGTGCCTGCTCGCAGGATGCCGGCATGGCGCGTCTGCTGGGCATCAATACCGACATGATCATCTCGATGACCTTCGTGATCGGGGCGGCGCTTGCCGCCGTGGCGGGCCTGCTGCTCGGCATGTACTACGGCGTGGTCAATCCCTACATCGGCTTCCTGGCCGGTCTCAAGGCGTTCACGGCGGCGGTGCTGGGCGGTATCGGCAGCATCCCCGGCGCGATGCTGGGCGGACTGCTGCTGGGGGTCGCGGAGGCGCTGACCGGCGGTTACCTGTCCACGGAATACAAGGACGTGGTGGCCTTCGGACTGCTGATCCTGATTCTGCTGTTCCGTCCCTCCGGGATTCTCGGCAAGCCCGAAGTGGAGAAGATCTGATGCCCAAGCTTGCGAAACAGACTCTGAAGAAGGCGGGCACCTCGCCTGCCGAGACGTTGCCGCCCCAGCCTGCCTATCGGCGTCCCTGGTGGTCGGCGCTCGCGGCCGCCGTGCTGACCCTCGTGCTGGGCGGCTCGGTGCTGGGGGTGCAGCTCGAATCCACCGGCATCACCACCACGGTGCGCTTGATGGGCATGGACACCTGGGGCTGGTTGCTGGCTGCGGCGCTGGCCGTCTTCCTGCATCAGCTGGTACGCCCGCAGATCGAGGAGTGGCGGGCGCGTACCCGCAAACCCTCACGTTTCAGCGTCCCCGATGTGATGAGCGGCCAGAAGCGTCAACTGTGGATCATGCTGGCCATCGGCGCGCTGCTGATCTTTCCGTTCCTCTCCAACCGCTCGGCGGTGGATCTCGCCACCCTGACGCTGATCTACATCATGCTGGGCCTGGGGCTCAACGTGGTAGTGGGGCTCGCCGGGCTGCTGGATCTCGGCTACGTGGGCTTCTACGCCGTCGGGGCCTATACCTATGCGCTGCTCAACAGCTATCTGGGCTTCAGCTTCTGGGAGGCATTGCCCATCGCCGGGTTGATGACGGCGCTGTTCGGCTATCTGCTCGGCTTCCCGGTATTGCGACTGCGCGGGGATTACCTGGCCATCGTGACGCTGGGTTTCGGGGAGATCATCCGCATCCTGCTCAACAACTGGACCGAGCTGACCGGTGGCCCGAATGGCATCGCGCGCATTCCCAAGCCGACCTTGTTCAACCTCGAGTTCTCGCGGCGAGCCGACGAGGGCAACATCGCCTTCCATGAGTACTTCGGCATCGACTACGACCCGGCCCTCAAGGTGATCTACCTGTATCTGCTGGCCTTGATCCTGGTGCTGATCACGCTGTTCGTGATCTACCGCCTGCTGCGCATGCCCATCGGGCGGGCGTGGGAGGCGCTGCGTGAGGATGATATCGCCTGTCGCTCGCTGGGCATGAACCCCACCGGCATCAAGCTCTCGGCCTTCACGATCGGCGCGAGCTTCGCGGGCTTCGCCGGCGCCTTCTTCGCCGCGCGTCAGGGCTTCATCAGCCCCGAGTCCTTCACCTTTATCGAGTCGGCGATCATTCTGGCCATCGTGGTGCTGGGCGGGATGGGCTCGCAGCTGGGCGTGATCCTGGCCGCGATCGCCATGACGCTGCTGCCGGAGCTGGCACGCGAATTCAATGAATATCGCATGCTGCTGTTCGGACTGATGATGGTGTTGATGATGGTCTGGCGTCCCCAAGGCCTGGTGCCGCTCAAACGACCGCAGATGGAGCTCGACCGTGGCTGATACACATGACAAGCAGGTCCGTGACAAGCAGGTCCGCGACAGGCAAGAGCACGACAATCCGACACCGGTTGCCTCCTCGCGTCGTCAGGCGCGCGCCGAGGGCGGAGCGCCATTGCTGGATGTGCGCGATCTCACCATGCAGTTCGGTGGCCTCAAGGCCGTGGACGGCGTGACGCTCCAGGTGCATCCGGGCGAGGTGGTGTCGGTCATCGGGCCGAACGGTGCAGGCAAGACCACCGTCTTCAACTGCATCTCCGGCTTCTATCAGCCCACCGGCGGCGAGGTGTATTTCCAGAATCGCGCCATGCATCTTCTGCCGGGCTATCGCATCGCCCAGGCCGGCATGGTGCGCACCTTCCAGAATGTGCGGCTGTTCAAGGAGATGACCGTCATCGAGAACCTGCTGGTGGCGCAGCACATGCACGCCGAACGCAATCTTTTCAAGGGACTGTTCAAGACGCCGGGCTATCGACGCAGTGAAAAGGCGCTGATGCAGCATGCCGGCGACTGGCTGGAGCGAGTCGGTCTGCTCGAATTCGCCAACCGCGAGGCAGGCAATCTGGCCTATGGTCAGCAGCGCCGACTCGAGATCGCGCGCTGCATGGTCGCCAGGCCGCGGCTGCTGATGCTGGATGAGCCGGCGGCAGGCCTCAATCCCAACGAGACACGTGATCTGGATGATCTGATCGTCAGCCTGACCCGCGATGAGGGCATCTCGGTGCTGTTGATCGAGCATGACATGAGCCTGGTGATGGGCATCTCGGACCACATCTACGTGGTCAATCAGGGCCAGCCGCTGGCGGATGGCAGTCCGGAGGACATACGGCGCAATGATGCCGTGATCAAGGCCTATCTGGGGGAAGAGTGATCATGAGTGAGCATGTCGAAGACGTGACGCCCGAGGCCACGCTTGCCGGTGAGGAGCTCGCGCCCCGGGAGGCCATGCTGGCCCTCGAGCATCTGACCACCCACTACGGGCCGGTGCAGGCGCTCAATGATGTCTCGCTGGCCGTCGGCCAGGGCGAGATCGTGACGCTGATCGGTGCCAACGGCGCCGGCAAGACGACGCTTCTGATGTCGATCTGTGGCGATCCGCGTCCGACCAGCGGGCGGGTGTGGTTCGAGGGCGAGGAGATCACCGGCACGCCCACGGCGCGCGTGATGCGCGGTGGTCTGTCGGTGGTGCCGGAAGGTCGCCGCATCTTCACCGGCATGACGGTGGAGGAAAACCTGGCCATGGGCGGCTATTACCAGAGCAAGGAGGAGAACGAGCGCAGCATCGAGCACGTGCTGGGGCTATTCCCGCGTCTCAAGGAGCGCTTCCAGCAGCGCGGCGGCACCATGTCCGGTGGAGAGCAGCAGATGCTGGCCATCGGGCGCGCCCTGATGAGTCGGCCGCGGCTGCTGTTGCTCGATGAGCCATCGCTGGGGCTGGCGCCCATCGTGATCGGGCAGATCTTCGAGATCGTCGAGCAGCTGCGCGAGCAGGGCACCACCATCTTCCTGGTGGAGCAGAACGCCCATCGTGCCTTGTCGATCGCCGATCGCGGTTATGTGCTGGAGCATGGTCGAGTGGTATTGGCGGATAGCGGCAAGGCGCTGCTGGCCAATGACGACGTACGACGCGCCTATCTCGGAGGCTGATCGTTCGCAAGTCGATCGATTGCCAGCCGTCGCCAGGACTTTTCGAGGGCTGCCAGTCGATCGGGTTCACCACACCAGAACGCCGCCTCCGGCACTGAATCGTCAGTGTCGGGGGCGGCGTCTTCTTTCGCTCTCGAGATGGGGATGAGGTGGAAGTGTGGGAAGGAGGGAAAGGAGAGGGAAAAGGCTGGCTCGGTCAGTGGTGTGCTGCTTGTGCCAGTCCCTTTATCAGTCCCAGTGAGCTGCGTGAACAGAGGTCAGGCAGAGAGCGATTCGGGAAACTCTTCGGGCATGTAGGCGACGCCGTCATGAATGCGGTAATGATTGGTGGGGCCTGAAGCCTGGCAGCTCTTGACGCATGCCTGGCTGGCGGGGAGCTGGCGCAGGGGGTAGCGCACGCCGGCTTGGCACAGTTCCAGCATCTTCTTGAGCGCGCTGCGCTCACAGTAACCACACAGGCACTCGAGGGCGTTGTCGAGGCAGTCTTCTTCGCTCATGCCCGCACCGTAGATGCGGTTGTCATCACAGACGACGAATCCGAGAGCGCCGGGGGATGTGGCGGGTGTTGTCATGTCTGCTGCCGTATCAGGTACTGCACTGAGAATGTTGTCAGCCATGATGAACCTCATTGTGATGGGGTATTCCGGCTTCTCCGAGCCAGTCGCTAGCTTGTCTGTCCATGATCCTCTCTGGTCATGCCTCACCCCAGAGTAGACGGCGGTCGTCAAACTGCCATGCAAATCTGTTTAACGCGTCAAGGACGAACCGATGCTGCGTCAGAAATGTGACAGAGAAGTGTCGTTCAGATGACTGCGAAGATCTCGCGACTGGCGGTTTCAGGACGGCTGGCATCCCAGTGGCTGACGGTAACGTGAATTGAGCGCCAGCAATATCGCGGCACTCTCGGCATCGAAGGCTCCGCTGATCGCCCCGGGACGAAAATGTGCCTGGAATGCGGCAATCGCCAATTCGGGACGTGCGGCGTCCACCGGATAACCGTAATGCGTGAGCGCCGTGAGCAGAACCTCTTGTGATGGCAGGCCCTCGCTTGCCAGCTGGCGCTGGAAGCACAGCACGTCAGAGGTGCGTGGCCAGGCGCCGATGCCGGCCTCATGCAGACGTTGCCATGGGAAGCGCGGGCCGGGGTCGGTCTTGCGCTCAGGGGCGATGTCCGAATGCCCGACGACATCCACCGCCTTGATGCCATGACGCGCGATGATGGGCTTGAGCAGCGTTAGCAATGCAGTAATTTGCGCCTCGCTCCAAGGCGCGAAGTCACGCGAGGGGGACCACCGTCTGGCGACCGCCGCCGTGGCATCTTCCTGCTCGCCTGCCGGCAGTGGCACCAGTGCCTGCGGCCCGGCATTGACGATCTCGATGCCGATGGAGGTGTCATTGAGGTTGCTGCGTTCACCCCACTGGCTGACGCCGGCATGCCAGGCACGGCGCGCTTCCGGCACCAGCGGATAGACGCGCGGCAGGCCAGTCGCGGGCATCGGCGCCGACAGCAGATAATGCGCGCTGACCTGAGAGCCGGTCAGGCTGATCAGGGAGCCGCGCAGATCATCATCGGTGTAGTGCAACACCAGATGGCGAACCCGCGAATTGCTCTTGCCGTGGGGGGAGGACGTCACCCAGTCGAAGGTATCGCTCCCGTCACCGGCGTCAGAACCCGGCTGGGTGCCACAGCCTGCCAGCAACACAGTGAGCGTGGCAGCGGCCAGCGACAGCAGACGCCGCGAAAAGGAGCGTGACGAGAAGGAGGGTGGCAAGAACAAAGGTGGCGAGCAGGGACGTGGTGAACAGTAGCGTGGCGTCATTGAGCGGTCATCGTGGTTAAAAAAGGAGAGGCTGCATGACAAGACGGTACCGCAACGGGACGGCGTCAGTCGCCTCGCGATGCAGGCGACTGCCGGCAGCGAAGCAGGCGGCTCCGGCCGGGAGAGCCTCACGCAGACTGGGCCATAACCTGCTGAATTCTCATGACTTGCGGGTTGCAGGATTCGCTCTGCCGCCTCGTGCTCGCATGAGGTATAATCCTGCGCACCTGACCTGACGCTCGCCCCGTGGCGGCGCGATTGCCGTGCCTGACAACAGTAATCGCCCCGGTGCCCTGCGCGCCAGTGTGTCTGTCTTTCCCATCGCTTGCCCTTGAGGAGCCGATCCTGATGACCGTGATCCGCCAGGATGACCTGATCCAGAGCGTCGCCGACGCGCTGCAGTACATCTCCTACTACCATCCGAAGGATTTCATCGACGCCATGAACGCGGCGTACGAGCGTGAAGAGAATCCTGCCGCCAAGGATGCCATCGCGCAGATCCTGATCAACTCCCGGATGTGTGCCCTGGGTCATCGTCCCATCTGTCAGGACACCGGTATCGTCACCGTCTTCGTTCACGTCGGCATGAACGTGCGCTTCGAGGCCGACATGAGCCTGGATGATATGGTCAACGAAGGCGTGCGTCGCGCCTATCTACTGCCGGACAACGTGCTGCGTGCCTCCGTGCTGGCAGACCCGGACGGCAAGCGTGCCAACACCAAGGACAACACCCCGGCCATCATCCACCACAAGCTGGTGCCGGGTGACAGCGTCGAGATCCACGTCGCGGCCAAGGGCGGCGGCAGCGAGGCCAAGTCCAAGTTCGCGATGCTCAACCCGTCCGATTCCGTGGTCGACTGGGTGCTGGAGCAGATTCCGAAGATGGGTGCTGGCTGGTGTCCGCCCGGCATGCTGGGCATCGGCATCGGCGGTACCGCCGAGAAGGCGATGCAGTTGGCCAAGGAGTCCCTGCTCGAGCCGATCGATATCCAGGAGCTGCAGGCGCGTGGTGCCTCCAACCGCGCCGAAGAGATCCGTCTCGAGCTGTTCGAGAAGGTCAATGCGACTGGCGTCGGCGCCCAGGGCCTCGGCGGTCTGACCACCGTGCTCGACATCAAGGTCATGGATTACCCGACCCACGCGGCCAACAAGCCGGTGGCGATCATCCCGAACTGCGCGGCGACCCGTCACGTGCACTTCACCCTGGATGGCAGCGGTGTGGCAGAACTGCCGGCACCCAAGCTCGAGGACTGGCCGGAAATCACCCGTGAAGCGGGCGACAGCGTCAAGCGTGTCAACCTCGACACCGTGACGCCCGAGGAAGTGCAGAGCTGGCAGCCGGGCGACACCCTGCTGCTCAATGGCAAGCTGCTGACCGGCCGTGATGCCGCTCACAAGCGCATGACCGAGATGCTGGCGCGCGGCGAGCAGCTGCCGGTCGACCTCAAGGGTCGCTTCATCTACTACGTCGGCCCGGTCGACCCGATCCGTGACGAAGTCGTCGGTCCGGCTGGCCCGACCACCGCGACCCGCATGGACAAGTTCACGCGCACACTGCTGGAAGAGACCGGCCTCCTGGGCATGGTCGGCAAGGCAGAGCGTGGCCCGACCGCGATCGACGCCATACGTGACAACAAGTCCAGCTACCTGATGGCCGTCGGCGGCGCTGCCTACCTGGTCGCCCAGGCGATCAAGAAGTCACGTGTGCTGGCGTTTGAAGACCTGGGCATGGAAGCGATCTACGAATTCGAGGTCGAAGACATGCCGGTGACCGTGGCCGTCGACAGCGCGGGCGTCTCCGTGCACCAGACGGGCCCAGCCAAGTGGAAGGAAATCATCGCCAGCCGCGCCTGATGACGGCCGAGTGATGAATCGCCACGTCCCTGCGACATACGTCCTTGTGACATGCGTCCTTGTGACATGCGTCCTTGTGAGATGACATGAAGAACCCCGCCCGTGATCATTCATCGGCGGGGTTCTTGGCTTTGCGGCGCTCAAGACATCTTCCTGAGCGCCAATGCAACGGCATCGTCGCGCGCGCTGCTGTGGCATACTCTGGCAACCCTGACGCCTGCAATGGAGTTGCAATGACCGCCTGGCTACTCGGCTTTCTACTGCTGACCAGTCATATCCTCGGTGCCATGTCTGCCGTCATGGCCCTGATGTCGAGCCGCACTTCACAAGGGGCGATCGCCTGGATTCTGTGTCTGCTGACATTCCCCTACGTGGCGCTGCCACTGTACTGGGTGTTCGGACGTCCACGCTTCTATGGTTACGTCAGCGCTCGTGAGGAGCGCGATTCGACCATGCGCCGCGTGCTGATGCGCTTTCGGCCCAAGCTGTCGCCGTGGCTGTCACGCCCGCTGGGAGGCAATCCCACCCATCTGGATGCCATCGAGCGTCTGGCGATGATGCCGGTCACTACCGGCAACCGCGCCAAGTTGCTGATCAATGGCGAGCACACCTTCGATGCACTGTTTCATGCTATCGACGCCGCCGAGGATTACATCCTGATCCAGTTCTTCATCGTACGTAACGATGAGCTGGGGGTGCGTCTCAAGCAGAAGTTGATGCGCCGCGCCGAACGCGGCGTGCGAGTCTGTTTCCTGTATGACGAGATCGGCTCGCGCAAGCTGCCCGATGGCTATCTGAATGATCTGATGGAGTCGGGGTGTGAGGTCAGTGCCTTCAATTCCTCGCGCGGTTGGCGCCATCGCTTCCAGATCAACTTCCGCAATCACCGCAAGGTCACCGTCATCGACGGCCGCGTCGGCTTCGTCGGCGGGCTGAATGTCGGCAATGAGTATCTGGGTCATTCCGAACGCTATGGCGCTTGGCGCGATACCCACCTCAAGCTTGAGGGGCCCAGCGTGATGGGCCTGCAGGAAGCCTTCTGGGAAGACTGGCACTGGGCGACCGGTGAGGTGCTGTCGCTCGAATGGCAGCCACAGATCAGCTGTGACGAATGTCAGCATGTGGTGATCGTGCCCTCCGGCCCGGCGGACCGCCGAGAGACGGCCAGTCTGCTGGTGCAGCAGGCGATTCACTCCTCGGTCAGTCGTATCTGGATTACCAGTCCCTATTTCGTGCCGGACCAGGGGGTGCAGGATGCGCTAAAGATCGCGGCGTTGCGTGGGGTGGATGTGCGGGTGATGATTCCTGAGCGTCCCGATCACCTACTGGTATTCCTGTCGGCGTTCTCGTTCCTGTCCGAGATGATTCGCTCCGGTGTGCGTGTCTTCCGCTATCAGCCCGGCTTCCTGCATCAGAAGGTGATGTTGATGGATAGCCATACGGCGACCATTGGCACCGTAAATCTCGACAATCGCTCCTTCCGCCTCAACTTCGAGATCACGGCGTTCGTGCCCGATCACCAGTTCGCCTCGGAAGTGGAGGCGATGCTCGAAGAGGACTTCCGCCACTGTCGTGAAATCAGCTGCGAAGAGCTGGATGCGCGGCCGATGTGGCGTAAGCTGGTCTCGCGCGCGGCCTATCTGCTGGCACCCATCCAGTAATGCAGCACCCTGCATGCGACAAGCGCCTGCCGAGCTGAGTAAAACTCACTCGGCAGGTCTTGCCAATCGCCGCGCCAGCAGGCATCTTCTCGCTATAACTGATCGCCTTCTTATTTCTGTAAGAAATAAGGTGAGAGCCTTGAAGTGCTTCACGTGCCACGCACGCCAAGCGCCATCGAGGCCGGCGACTTCATGATTCAGCGCTGAGACCTGCCATGACTGCTCAAGACTCCACCGCTAGCACTTCACCCTCCATCGACTATCAGTTTCGCGATGATGCGGATGTGATCGCCTTCGCGCGCCAGCACGTGGGTGCGCGCTATCCGGCCTTCACGACCGCTGAAGAACTTCAGGTCGAAGAGATCGGCGATGGCAACATCAACTATGTCTATCGCGTCTGCACGCCGGACCGCTCCGCCTCGGTGATCGTCAAGCAGGGCCTGCCCTGGGTGCGCATCATCGGCGAAAGCTGGCCGTTGTCGCTGGTACGTGTGCGCATCGAGGCGGAAACCCTGCAATTCGAGGCCGCCTGCGCACCGGACCTGGTACCGGCGCTCCATCACTTCGATGAAGCTCGCTCGGCGATCGTGATGGAAGATATCGGCGATCACCGCAATCTGCGCCATGCCTTCCTGGAGCGCGCGTCATTGCCGCGGCTGGGCGAGCAGATGGGGAGTTTTCTGGCCACCACGCTGTATCGCAGCAGCGATCTGGCACTCGATGCCCACGACAAGAAGGCGCGCGTCGCACGCTTCATCAATCCCGATCAGTGCAAGATCACCGAAGACCTGTTCTTCATCGATCCGTTCTGCGATCACGAGCGCAACAGCATCAATCCGGCGCTGCGCGCGGATGCCGAAGCCTTGTGGCAGGACGTCGCCCTGAAAGTCGAAGTGGCCGAGCTCAAGCAGCGTTTCCTGTCCGCGCCCGAGGCGCTGCTGCATGGCGATCTGCATGCCGGCTCGATCTTCGTGCGGGAAGACAGCACCAAGGTCATCGATCCCGAATTCGGCTTCTTCGGCCCGGCGGGCTTCGATATCGGCAGCTGGCTGGCGGCACTGTGGCTGGCGGCCTGTGCGCATACCGAGCTTGAGGCAGAGCAGGGCGACAAGCGTGACTACGTGGCGCAGCTGCGTGCCCAGGCGGTCGCCAGCTGGGAAAGCTTCGCTCGTGAGTATCGTGAGCAGGCCGCCCACACGCCGGATGCCAGCTTCGCTGCGCCGGGCGTGGCAGATCGTCTGTTGGCTCGCATGTTACGTGATGCGCTCGGCTACGCCGGTTGTGAGCTGATCCGCCGCACCGTGGGGCTTGCGCATATTCTGGAGCTCGAATCCATCGGCGATGAGACTACCCGCGCACGCGCCGAGCGACGTGCGCTGTCGCTCGGGCGCGAGCTGATCATGGCGCGCGAAAGCCTGAGCGATATCGATGCCATCGATGCCCTGGTGGCGCGTCACCTCGCCTGAGGGCGGGCATGCCAGGCAGGAGTCGGGCGTTTAGGGCCCGGCTAGGGTAGACTCTGCGCTCCGCACCCACGCGCTTGCATTGTCATGCGCGTGGTTCAGTCGAGGAGCATGGTGCTTTATCGGCAGAGTGACTGCCTGCCATCGCCTTTCCAAGACGTCTGCCTTTTCAAGAAGAGATTTTCATGGCCCTGTCTTCCACGCCTTACAAGGTGGATCTGTCGCTGACCGACCTGGATCGCGGCGTCTACGAGACCCTGCGCTTCACGGTGGCTCGTCATCCCTCCGAAACCGAACTGCGTCTCTGTGTGCGTCTGCTGGGCCACGCCCTGTGGTACAGCGAGAACATCGCGTTCGGTCGTGGCCTGTCCGATGTCGATGAGCCGGCGCTGTGGGAAAAGAGCCTCGATGGCCGTGTCCTGCATTGGATCGAAGTCGGTCAGCCGGATGCCGAGCGCCTGACCTGGTGCTCGCGACGCACCGAGCGAACCTCGCTGCTGGCCTATGGCAGCTTGCGCGTGTGGGAAGCCAAGGTCGTGCCGGCGGTGGCGGGGCTCTCCAACCTCAACATCGCGGCCGTGCCGGAAGGTTCGCTGGACGCCATCACTGAGTCGCTGCCACGGAACATCAAGTGGACCGTAATGATCTCCGAAGGAACCATCTTCATCACCGATGACAACGGCCAGCACGAGATCAATCTCGAATGGCTGAAGGGCGAGCGCTAAGCGATAGCGTTTGCTTGATGTCATGCGGTACACGAAACGCCCCCGCAAGCCATGCTTGCGGGGGCGTTGTCGTTGGGGATGGCTCAGCCGGAGCTGCCGCGGCTCAGATGACGCTAAGGTCCTTGTCGACCATCAGGCGGCCTCGGCCATTTTCCTTGGCGTGATAGAGAGCGTCATCACTGCGCTTGACCCAGCTCGACAGGGTGTCATCGTCGTGCAATTCGCTGGCGCCGGTGCTGAAGAGTATCACCCCGTGCAGCAGGGGCGAGGTTTCGCAGCGCTCCCGCAGGCATCTGTCGAACTGGCGAGCCGTCGCCAGGGTGCCGGGAATCAGGATCATGAACTCCTCGCCGCCATAGCGCCCTGCTTCTCCCGAGAACTCCTGCGTTAGCAGACTGACATGGCGTGAGAATTCTTCCAGTACCGTGTCGCCGTATGGATGCCCGTGGTTGTCATTGATCATCTTGAAATGATCCAGATCACAGATTAGCAAACAGGAACTTTGCGAACGCCTGATCCAGGCTTTAGCCTGTTCGTGGATGGCGCGATGGTTGTAGAGGCCGGTCAGGCTATCCAGCAAGTTGAGGCGCTCGAGTCGAGCGGCATAGGCATTGGCAATATCACGCTCTTCATGGATGCGTCGAGCGTAGCCTGCGATCACTACGCTGAGCAGTCCAAAAGAGAGCGTGTAACTGAAGCCCATGTCAATGAAGCGCATGCCTTCTGTGGCATAGCCGCTGACCAGCCCCGGCCTTGAATACTCGAAGGCCAGCAGCCCCCAAGGCATGAACATGAGTCCAATGATGATGATGCCACGGCGCTTGGGATTAGCTGGAAGTACCGCTAGCACATAGGCTGCCGCCATTAGATAGAACAGCAGGGTGGGACCGGTCGCGCCATGATTGAATAGCCAATTGCCAGGCAGCATCACGAAGGTCACAAGCGCACAGAACAACCAGGCCATGCGCTGGAACTCACCATGAAAGCGCGAGCGATACCACATCAGGGCGATGAACGCGCTGGTGGTGACCAGCACGATGTTGTACGCAGGAAGGGTGAGGTCAAATAGGGAATTGAAGAGGGCCGAGATCAATCCGATGAAGACAGCGGAAACGAGAAAGCCATGATGGAGTATCTCGCGCGCGGAGCCGGTCTTGCCGACCAGCCAACGCCAGGAGGTAACTATCAATTTCAATGGGCTGACCATGTGACCTCGGGCATCGAAATGTCAGTGCACGCCAGGCACCAACCGGGAAAGGCGGATAATACACCACCTCATCATCAGCCACAGCTCGCCAGAGCCAACGAAGACACGCAAACCTTATGCTAACGAAGTGCGGGTCAAAACTTGTCTTATATATCATTGCGCGCAACGATATAGGTTGATTTTTCGGGTAAGGCGCAAGATAACGCCTGTTTGACCTGACGCGATACCCTCTCACGCTTTCCCAATGATTTCCTGCGCCGCTCGCTTATTTCCAGGGCGTGTAGCGGTAGCTGTCGGGATCGTTGGCATCCGGGCTATCGGCTTCCTTGAGGCGCACTAGGGTGTTGCCATCGTCATCCTCTTCGACTCCCGTGACTGTCACCGGAAAGTTGGGTGACAGGGCATCGAGTGCCAGCCATTGCCCCTTGGTGATCTGGCTGCCGGCGGCAGGAGCGCTGTCGGCGCTGACCTTGATGGGGTCTCCGCTGACGCTGGTGCCGCCCTTGAGCGTGGTGGTAAGCGTGAATTGGATCATCAGTCGCGAACTCCTCTGGACGTTTGTCGTTCATGGGGCGTTGCATTCGAAGGTGCGAAATGAATGCCTGCTTCTTGAACATGCGTCGCACCCGGGCATTTTGCAATGCCGACAGCGGATTCAGGCGTCACTGCGACAACAGATCACGACGCAGGTAAAGAAATGTGAGATTCCTGCTTTTCTTTTTGAGATCAATGCGGTACATTACGTCTCGTCTTGAGGGGGAAGCTCTTCCAGGCACTGTCGGGACGTGGCGCAGCTTGGTAGCGCGCTGCAATGGGGTTGCAGAGGTCGCAGGTTCGAATCCTGTCGTCCCGACCAGATTCAAGTGAAAAGGCCATCCGGAAACGGATGGCCTTTTTGCGTTTTCGCATGTCCGAAAGATACCTGCCTCTTTACTGTTCGTTCTGCGCTCTTCTTTTCCATTCTCCGCTCCTCATTTCCCTTCCTCATTTCCCTTCTTCATTTCCCTTCCCGCGACAACCAGCCTGTCTCCCGCATCTCGCCTTCGCCCGTATTGCTCACTTTCCTGGCCCCTCAGCTCAATCAGCGCTGTGCTCGCGCAAGTTCTTTTGTGTTGATCCAGGCAGATGCCTCTGGCATGTGACCCTGAAAGCGCTGCCGATTGAGTTGATGTGGATCAATTTTCTGTCGGTTCGAAAGGCGAGGTAAACAGGATGAGTTATCTAAGCATGTAAGTATTAGAGTTTTCGTATATACTGCGCCAGTCGATATTGGGGGTGATAATGAAAATCATAGACATTTACACGGCATCTCGATTCAATCCCGAACGATCCATCCTCAGAGAACAGCTGGGCGGAGGCTATGTGGTGCAGACCTGCGCCGTGGCCGCCGAGAACTACTGCTTCGAGGTCTCTCAGTCGCGGCATTTCATCCTGGGGTTTGAGGTCGCGGGTGCGCGCAGTGCTGAATTTCTGTCGATCATCACCGAGGATTACGTCTTCCAGCATCCCGGCATTCGCCCGGAAACGCTCTCGGCATACCTGCAGGATCGCGCCCGACATCCGCTGCGTCGTCGCGCAGCCTCTGTGCCTTCCGCCACTGCATCGAGCGCCGCACGGCGCAGTGTCACCAGCGTTGCCGTTGGCTGATGATGCTTGAGGCAACGTTCTTCAGCGAATGTCGTTGCGCCGTGCTGAGGGGAAAAGCAGGCAAGAGACAGGCGAGCGCAGGGCAAGCGAGACAGCCAGAAAGACTACAAAGACAAGAAAAACCAGCAGGACAAGGAAGGGTAGAACGCAGCGCTGGGGAAGGGGAGCCGTTCAGAGAAGACTGCGCAGGTTTTTCACTTTTTACGGCGCACACTGTTGCGGCACGGGCTTTTGCGGCACACGCTTTTTACGACGTTCACTCTTCGCCGTGCATCTGCTCTTCGACGTGCATGTGCGCGTCTCATTTATTCGCAGGGCGCGCACAGGGTCATGTTCTGGCCCGATAGCGCCTGAGCGCCCAGACCGTGCTGGCCAGGCACATACAGCAGAGCAGCGGCAGGGCGACATCGAGACAGGAATCCAGATTCCAGTGTTGCAGCAGTCCGTAGTCCCAGCGCTCCGCCTTGGGGCCGTCGCCCTTGTATTCGTGCTGAGCGATCTCGCGGCCCAGAAACAGGGCCACGGCGATGGCACCTGCCGACCACACGCCAAATAGCGGCCATAGCGCCAGCTGGATCAGCATGGCGATCACGCCATGCTGAAGGGCACTGTTCAGAATCTCGGCCGTCATATCTCAGCCATCATGCTGCAGGCCTCATGCTTGAGAGCTCATTCTTGAGAGCTTGTTCTTGAAAGCCATCTGTCGACCTTCACTTCTCGATCCTCATCCCTAGACCCTCATTTTCGACCGTCATTTCTCGGACCTCGTTTTCGATGAAGCTCACGCCTCTCACGCATAGCCCAGTGTCTTCTGCAGGCGCTCGGCGTTGTCGGCGACCCACTGGGCATTGATCGGCCCCCAGTCACGAATCACGTAGTGGCCGATATTGTTGCGCTGGCCTTCCTCACGCTGGAATTCACAGACGATCTCGAGCTCACCCAGGGCAGTGATGGTGTCCTGGGCGGTGCGCCGCGGCATGCCGGTGGCAGCGATGATGGCCGGTACGCTGGCGATGTCATGCGCGATGAGGTGGGCCACGAACAGGCGTCGATAGAAGCTCGTCTGGGTCTTGCTCAGCGGGGTATCGGACATGGGGGCTCCATATGGCGAAGATGGGGGCTGTCGAGAGGTGATCAGTGGCTCAGGGTGTAGTCGATGGTGGTCACGACTCTGACTTTCTTGATGTCAGGGGTATAGCTGTCGAGATCCGAGATCGAGAAATAGCCCTGGCTGGCATGCTTGATGTGACCCACCGTGCTGCCGGAATCCTCCGCGAACTGCTGGGCGGCGCGCCGGGCATCCGCGGTCGCGGCCGCGATCATGTCGGGCTTGATGGCTTCAAGCCCCGTGAACAGGAATTCGGTGCGATAGGCATAGTCAGCCGAGAGCAGGATGCCTTCGCGCACCAGCTCACCGGTCAGTGAGGCACTCTGCTTGACGAGGTCGACCTTGGGCGAGCGCACCAGCACCGTGGCTTCGGCGCGATAGCGTTCATCCGGGCGCTGAGCGTTGTAGCTGTTGGTATAGAGGTCAGTCACCTGGGGAGAGGTCACGGTGACCTGGTCGGCGGGGAAGCCCCGGGCGGTGAGAAAGGCGCGAATCTTGCGCTCATCATTGGCCAGCGCCTCATGAAGCCCGGTCAGCTGATTGGCATTGACGCTGAAGTGCAGCGGCCAGAGGGCCAGATCGGCCTTGACCTCACGCTCCGCGAGCCCCTTGACGGTGACCACGCGGCTGGAAGATTCCCACACCTGCGCGGCCTGCTTGAGATAGCTGCCACTCCAGACCATCCCCACGGCCAGCAGGCCGCCCAGCACGGCCGAGCTGATGATGTTGCGCATGAATTGTCGTCCCTGACGTGAGCTGTGAGCTGGCCGCCGCCTGTGGTGGGGTCAGTCCTGTACCTTGCCGCGCATGGCCTTGATCTTGCCCTTGCGCGTCTTGCTGTCGACCCGGCGACGCTTGGCCCCCTTGCTGGGCGCTGTCGCACGGCGCGCCTTCTGTACCTTGACGGCCTCCAGAATCATCGCCTTGAGGCGCGCCAGCGCATCTTCCTTGTTCAGCTCGAGGGTGCGATGGCTCTGCGCCTTGATGATGATGACGCCTTCCTTGCTGATGCGCTGATCCGACAGCTGCATCAGGCGCTCCTTGTAGAAGCCGGGCAGCGTCGAACGCTGCACATCGAAGCGCAGGTGAACGGCGGAGGCGACCTTGTTGACGTTCTGTCCGCCATTGCCCTGGGCGCGAATCTGGGTAAGGTCGATTTCCCAGTCGGCCAGCGCTACCGAATTGGAGATGGTCAGCATATTGAATCTCCTTGTTTTTGGGACTGTGTGGTTTGTCACGCAGGCACAGTCAGTGAAGCGATGGTCCATCTTAGCCTATTCGCGCACTGGCTTCAGAATGGCGGGTGCGTCTGCCCCTCCATTGGGTCAGCTCGCGACGCTGATCGTCTGCCCTCGTGTCACAGCGCCGAGAGCTGTGAGAACTGTCATGAAGAGGAGGAGGAGAGGCGAGGAGGCGAGGCGATGATTTATTTTGATATGGCGTTGAGGGAGGATGAGTTCAACCGCGCGCTGCCCGAGGCGCCCGGATATCGGGTACTCTGCTGGCTGCGTCTTGTGTGAAGACTCTCCGCTTTTCTTAGCCACTCTCCCATCCTCTGCAGAGCGCCTCATGGATATCCCGCATCAGCGTCTCGTCTATTTTCAGGTCACCGTCGAAGCCGGCTCCATCCGGCGTGCCGCCGCGCGTCTGAACATCGCCCCCTCGGCTGTCAGTCGTCAGATAGGTCTGCTCGAAGAGGCCATGGCCGCCTCGCTCATCGAGCGCACCCGTGACGGCGTGCAGCCGACGCGAGTCGGCGAGATGCTGCTGGATTACATCCTGCAGCGAGAGAAGCTCGACCAGCACCTCGGCGAGCGCCTCGATGCCTATCAGCGGCTGGAAACCGGGGAAATCCGCCTGATCATCGGCGAAGGCTTCGTCGGCGATATCATCAACAGCCCGCTGCGTGCCTTTCGCAAGCAGTACCCCGGCATCACGCTCAAGGTCGATACTGGCAGCATGCAGAGCATCATCGACAGCGTGATCGAGGATGAGGCGGATATCGGCCTGATGTATCACGAGCGGGTCCATCCCCAGCTGCGCTTCTGGCATTCAAGCCCGCAGCCGCTGGTGGCCATCATGTCGCCGGAGCATCCGCTGGCAAGCGAGACCCATGCGCTGACGCTCGAGGAAGTGGCACAACATCCCATGGCGCTGTGGGGGCCGAGCCACGGCGTGCGTCAGCTGATGGACGATGGTTTTCGTGAGGCAGGGGTGCGCCCGCATATGGTGGTGCAGACCAATTCCATGGAGGTACTCAAGCAGGCGGCGCGCTCCGAGCTGTGCATCACGCTGTTGCCGGCCTTCGCCGCGGCGCGTGAGCTTCAGGAGGGCGTGTTGATCGCGCGGGATGTGGAGTGCGCCAGCTTCCGCCAGGCCCGCGCGCATATCATCACGCGGGTCGGGCGGCGCATGCCGCGTGCCAGCCTGCAGCTCCTGCGCCATCTTGAACGCTGGATCGCGGCGTTCAGTGGTCCGCGTCAGGAAGCGCGCTGATAGCAAGGGCTTGTGGTTTAGGGGCTCTGGGTTCGGTCAGTCGCGGCAGGGGCAGCTGGGCAGGTACCTTGCTCAGCCAGCGATCGCACAGATGATGGAGATCATCCTCGTCCGCCGGACACAGCTCCGGCGGCTGACAGCGCTCGAAGACCGCCTTCATCAAGCCTTCCGGCAGGTTGAGCGTGGTGACGAAACTGCGCGCCAGACGCAGGTCGCGGCGCAGATGACCGGTGGAGATGCCCGAGTCATAGCGGCCCGGCAGCACCCAGCGCGGAAAATTCACCTCGCTCACGGCACTGCGCCCGGCGCCCAGGTTGATGGCATCGATGCACGCCTGGGGTGTCACCCCCGCGCGATAGGCCATGGCGACCGCCTCGGCGGTGGTGATCAGGTGCGCGGCATGCAGATAGTCGCTGGCCAGGGCGGCGGCATGGCCACAGCCGGCATCTCCGACATGCAGATGCTGCGTGCAGATGGCGTCGAGCAGCGTTGTCATGCGCGTCACTGTCGCCTCATCACTGCCGATCAACAGCGTCAGGCTGGCATTCGCCTCATCGGCGGGATTGCGACTGGTGGCCGCTTCCAGCCAGTGATGGCCGGCGAGGTGTGTCTGCACGGCCAGTTCGCGGCTGAGCGTGACATCACCACTGCAAAGATCGATCACGGTACTGCCGGGCGGCGCCCTGCGCAGCAGGCCTTGCTTGCCCGTCAGTACCTTCTGCACCTGTTGCGATGTGGCCAGCGCCATCAGGTAGACCTCGGCGCTGAAGGACGAATGACTCGCGACTTGCCCCTCGGGCGCTGCCACTGCCATGACGCCCTCAATTCCGGCATGCGCAAGCGCCTGTATGGCCCGAGTGCCAATGGGCGCATCGCCAATCACGCAGATCTTCATGCTGAGCATCCCTCGAGGGTTTGTTCACCTGGCCTCAGGCGGCGGCCAGCAGCTGACGCACCAGCGTCGTCCAGTAGCTGACGCCGATGGGTGTGGCCGCATCATTGAAGTCGTAGTGCGGATTGTGCAGCGAGGCGCTCTCTTCGCCGTTGCCCAGCCAGATATAGGCGCCCGGACATTCCTGCAGCAGATAGGCGAAGTCTTCCGAGGCCATCGAGGGCGGCAGGTCACGATGGACCCGCTGGATGCTCGGCAACTGTTCGAGAACGCTGGCGCAGCGTTTGGCATGGCCGGGCGCATTCCGGGTCGCGGGATAGCGTGGCTGATAGTCGAAGTTGACCTTGAGACCGTGGAAGGTCGCCATGGCATCGACGGCGTCATGGAAACGCTGCTGCAGATGCGCGCGCAGTGTCGGGTCGAAGCAGCGCAGGGTGCCGCGAAGTTCGACCTCTTCCGGCATCACGTTGAAGGCATCACCGGCATGGAACTGGGTGATGCTGAGAATCGCGGTCTGGTGCGCCGGCGTCTCGCGGCTGATCAGCCCCTGCAGCTGGGTCACCAGCTGACAGGCCGCCAGGATGGTGTCTTTGCCCAGATGCGGCATGGCGGCGTGGCAGCCGTGGCCGCTCAGGGTCAGGGTGAAGACATCAAAGGCCGCCATCACCGCCTCTTCATGCACCGCCGCCTCGCCGAGCGCCAGCCCCGGCCAGTTGTGCAGGCCATAGATGGCATCCATCGGGAACTGCTCGAACAGGCCGTCCTCGACCATGCGGCGGCCGCCGCCTTCGTTCTCCTCGGCCGGCTGGAACACGAACACCACGCGGCCGGCAAAGTCCGGATCGCGCGCCAGTTCACAGGCCGCGCCCAGCAGCATGGTGGTATGGCCATCATGGCCACAGGCATGCATCTTGCCGGGCGTGTGCGAGCAATGTGAGACGGCGTTGGCCTCGGTGACATCCAGCGCATCCATGTCGGCGCGCAGGCCGATGGTCTGGCCCTTGCCCAGCTTGCCGTCGAGCACCGCGATCACGCCGGTCTCGGCAAGTCCCGTGGTGACTTCCAGGCCTGCCGCACGCAGGATCTCGGCGACGCGCGCCGAGGTGCGGTGCTCCTCGAAGGCCGTCTCGGGATGCTGATGAAACTCATGACGCCAGCTGCGCAGCAGTGCCTCGTCGATCTTGTCGGGTAGTTGCATGCTGAATTCCTGTGGAAACCGGCACCCTGGAGTGCCGGCGTGAAAGTGATGAGAAGGGTATGCAAGTGAGGAGCGAAGGGTGAAGCGAAAGGTAAAGCCCGAAGCCCGTGTGATCAGAGCAGTGCCTGCGCCACGACCGCCGAGCCGATATAGGTGCCAGTGAAGACCAGCAGCGAGATGATCACCAGCTTCCAGCCCGCCTGGCGGAACATGCTGAACTCGCGCTTGCTCAGCGCCAGACCCGCATAGCCGAGTACCGGCGTGACGATGGCGAGGAAGTTGACGAAGCCCAGCTGCTCGGTGATCCAGCCGCTGCCCGGGAACCACGGCAGCGTCATCAGGATGCTGACCAGCGACACCCAGGCGATGGCCGGCAGGTAGAAGGGCATGAAGCGGGCGACCAGCAGGCCGAGCATGGTCATCACGTACAGGATCAGCATGCCGGGGGCGGCGTCGATCAGGCTGGCACCATTGATGGTGTTGACCACCCAGCCGACCACGCAGACGGCCGCGACGACCATGGCCGTCTTGCCCAGCTGGTTCTCTGGGCGGTCTTCAACCAGCGCGTCTGAGGCGAGCTTGGCTTCCTCGTCATTCATGGCGTCATCGCTGCCGGCCCGCTTGCGGCTGAAGAAGCGGAACAGGCGCTCGGCGACCGGCAGAGCGATGAACAGCGAGACGTAGAGGCCGGTGGCATAGGTCAGCAGGTTGCTGGCGCCGGCGAAGGCCAGCAGCTCTTCGCCCATCTCCGGCAGGGCACCGGCGATGGCGCCGGAACACGCCGCCACCATGCTGCCGCTGCCGACACCGCAGGCCATGGCCAGTGCACGCGGGTCGAAGATGTCCAGTGAGGTCAGGTAGCCCGCCATCAGCGCGAACCACAGGGTGCCGAACATGGTGCCCACGACATAGACGCCCATCACGCCGACGCCTTCCGGGCCCTTGAGGCCGTATTTGTCGGAGATGATCGCGATATTGGGTTCACGCGCGATGGAGTAGGTCGCGCCGATCGCCTCGCGGCCCATCTTGAGCACCACCACCGCGATCGGCATCGCGATCAGCATGGTGCCCAGATTGCCCAGTTCCTGCAGGATCAGTGCCGGACCCGCCGAGATCAGCTGCTCGATGGCCGGGCCGATGGTGGAACCGAAGCGGGCGATGAACGGCATGATCGACAGCAGGATGACCGGCCCTGCCGCCGCGCTGACCACCGGCGGGATGAAGCGCCTGGTACCACTGAACAGGTGCGGGTTGCACAGTACGGCGGCAATGAAGGCATAGAACAGCGGCAACAGCAGCAAGGTGCCGGGGCCGAGCGGGAACTTGAGAATACCGATCAGTTCGGCGCCGAGAGACAGCACCACGACCAGCAGGTGCAACCGCCAGTCCAGGAGTTGAGACAGGGGCATGTGGGACTCCGCTTGTTATTGTAGTTTCTTCAGCTGATGAAACGTCTGGAATGCAGCGCCTCGGGGCATGCCCGCGGCTGTCGGCTGCCACCCTCTGCCGGGGCGGTCAGCGCAATCCAGTATTGTCAGGAGCGGTGCTCTAAAGAAACACGGAGGGTGTTCGAAAAAATAGCGCGGGTCGTCCTTGCCACGAAACCAGACGCCCACAACGCGACGACCCGACACGCCGCGTGGGGCGGCGTGTCGGGTCGTCGGGTGTATCGAACGTGTCGAGCGTGTCGCGACTGGCTGCGGGCCGCCATTCACGGCCCGGCGGGCGGTCAGTCGCGGGTGATCACGCGCAACAGCTCATGGCAGGCGCCGAGGCTGTGATAGTCACACTTGGCACCGGGCGAGCTCTTCAGGTCATCGAAGCGCTGGTTGTCGGCATTCAAAAGGCGATACCAGGCACCGTGCTGGTGGTCGATGAAGTGCTGCCAGGCGTAGCCCCACAGGCGCTCGTACCACTCGGCATAGTGCGAATCGCCGGTGGCCTCGTGCAGCAGCGCCGCGGCCACCAGGCTCTCGGCCTGCACCCAGAAGTACTTGTCGTCATCGCAGATGGTGCCATCCGGCGCGAAGCCGTAGTAGATGCCGCCGCGTTCGCTGTCCCAGGCCAGATCCAGGGCGGTATCGAACAGACGCTGCGCGGTCGGCAGCAGCCAGTCGTCATCGCGATGACGCTTGAGCATCAGCAGCAGCTTGGCCCACTCCGTCAGGTGACCCGGCTGGAAGCCCCACGGGCGGTAGAGGTTCTTGGGGTCGTCGCGGTTGTAGTCCCAGTCGACGTTCCAGTCGCGATCGTAATGCTCCCAGATCAGGCCATCGGCCTTGGCGGCCTGACGCTGGCAGATGTTGCTGGCCAGGGTCATGGCCCGCTCCAGATAGTGCGCCTCGTCGGTGGCTTCGAAGGCGGCCAGCATGGCTTCACAGGCATGCATGTTGGCGTTCTGGCCACGGTAGTCGGACAGCGTCTGCCAATCGGCGCTGGCCTCGTCGGCATAGAGCCCCGCCTCAGGCGACCAGAACTTGTCTTCCATCAGCGCGCGGGTCTCCTCGAGCCAGCCGCGAGCCTCCTCGATGCCGGCGCGCCAGGCCGTCGCATAGGCCAGCATCACGAACGCCAGGCCGTAGCACTGGTTGGTGTGGTCTGCCTCGCCTTGCTCGCTCAGCGACCACAGATAGCCACCGGTCTGCGGATCGAGATGGACATCGCGCAGGTAATCGATGCCGTGACGGGTCGCGGCCAGACACTGCTCATCACCGCTGCGCAGATATTCCATCGCGAAGTTGAAGACCATCCGCGTGCTGCTGACCAGATGACGCGCCGCGGGCGCATACACCGTGCCGTCGTCGCGCCAGGCCTGGAAGTAGCCACCGCGCTCATGGTCTATCGCCTTGGGCAGATAGAAGTCCATGATCGAGCGGATATGCTCACCCAGAAAGCCGCGGCTGGCGAACGTTGCCGGCATGGGCGGTATTGCCTGGCGTGACAGCGGTGCCTTTTGCGGTGCCTGCGCCAGTGGAGAGGCTTGTTGAGACTGCTGCTGAGAGGCGTGCTGAGTCATCAGGAAGCCTCCACGACGCCGGCTGCCGCCTTGCTGGCAGTGAAGCTCTCCAGCGGGTTGAGCCAGTAGAGGTCCATCGCCGCGGTCCAGGAGAAGTCGCGACCGCCACAGCCTTCGCCGGTCACCGAGTTGAAGTACTCGTAGTAGCCGGCGGCCTCGATGCACTTCTGGCTGGCCTGCTTGATCTGGTCGGCCTCGCGGGACATGCCATATTCCTCGCAGCCGATGGCCAGCATCCAGTTGATGTGCAGCCAGCTCGGTCCGCGCCAGTAACGCTTCGGCTCGAAGCGGGTGCTGGCCGGATGGGTGGAGGCGACACCGAAGGGCGCCTGTTCCAGCCATTCCTCGAGCAGACCGCCCATGCGCTGCGCCTGGGCGCCGCTGGCGACCCCGGCGAACAGCGGCAGGATGCCGGCGGTGGTGACGTGATCCAGCAGCACGTTGGCACGCGCATCGCGGCTCAGGAAACAGCCCAGCTCATCGCTCCACAGCGCCTGCACGCCTTCCTCGGTGCGCGCCAGCGACTGCTTGAGGCTGAAGAGCGCCTCGCCGTGGGTGTTGGCCAGGCCCAGACCAGCGGCATCCTCTTCGCACAGCGCGATCAGGTCGCGCGTGCCACGGTGCAGGATGGAGATCAGGCTGATGTCCTCGACGCGGTACGGGCAGTCGCGATACAGCACCTCGGCGTCGTGCTCGTTCTGCTGGAAGAACTTCACCAGATAGATATAGCGATCGTATTCGTACTTGTGCGGGCGCTCGGACGGATCGACCAGACCGGTATCGCGACGCACGTATTCGGCATCGACCGGCGGCACGCCAGCCAGCGGGCCATCCCACTGGGGGCTGTTGTCCATGCCCGATTCCCACGGGTGATAGCTGCACACGCGGCCGGTGTGTTCCGGATCACGATCGCGGTAGAACCACAGGTGGTAGCGGATGACGCCGGGCAGGGTGGCGGCCAGCTTTTCCTCGGCAAGCCGGCGATCACGGCCTTCCTCGAACAACAGCTTCATGACGCTGGCCAGCACCGGCGGCTGGGAGATGGCGCTGGTCGACGGGCTGTGCTTGACGCCCCAGACTTCCGGCCCCGGGAAGTAGGTTTCCGCGTCACCGTGGAAGACGATGTGCGGCACCATGCCGTTGTCCCACTGACCTTCCAGCAGGCGCTCGACCTCACGCCAGGCACGTGCTTCGTCACCGGCGGCCAGCCAGCCCAGCGCGGTGATGGCGGCGTCCCAGTTCCACTGGAAGGGGTAGAGGCCACGCGTGGGCACGGTGTAGCCGCCCAGGTCGTTGAGCTTGAGAACGTCGTGAGCGCTGAGCGCGTCGAGCTTGGCATTCATGTGAGTCGGCTCCGTTCGGGATGAAAGGTTTGGGCTGAAAGGTTGGCTAGAGAGGAGTCGGGGTGCCTTACGCCGACATCAGGTGGCCGCTGTGGTCGTAGAAGCGCACCTTCTCGGCCAGCGGGCGGATGTGGATGTCGCTGCCATTGCCGACATCGAGATCACTCGGCACATTGACGCGAATCATCTCGTCACCGAAACGCGCGGTCAGCTGCTTGTGCGACCCCAGTAATTCCGAGACCAGCACGCGCACCGGGGCGAAGTTCTCGGTGGGCTCGAAGCGCACCTCGAAGTCCTCGGGGCGAATACCGCACTTGTGCACCTGCTGGCTCGACTGCTCGGGTCGGGTCGGGTGATTCCAGCGCGCATCCGGCGGGATGAAGTTCATCGGCGGGTTGCCGATGAAGCTGCCGACGAATTCGGTCGCCGGGTAGTGGTAGATCTCGGAGGGCGGCGCGTACTGCTCGATCTGACCCCCCTTCATGACCGCGATACGGTCCGCCAGGCTCATGGCCTCGACCTGGTCGTGGGTCACGTAGATGGTGGTGGTGTCGGAGGCGGCGAGAATGGTCTTGAGCTCGGCGCGCATCTCCAGACGCAGCAGGGCATCCAGATTCGACAGCGGCTCATCCATCAGCAGCACTTCCGGCTCCATCGCCAGGGCGCGCGCGACCGCGACACGCTGACGCTGACCGCCGGAGAGCTGACCGGAGTAGTGATCGAGGCGGTCCTCGATATGCATCAGTGCGGCGGTTTCCTTCACCTTGCGCTGGATATGCGCCTCGCTGTCCTTGCGCACGCGCAGGCCGAAGGCGATGTTCTCCGCCACGGTCATGTGCGGGAAGACGGCGTAGTTCTGGAACACCATCGCGATGCGACGATCGCGCGGTGCCAGCGAGGTGATCTCACGCTCGCCGATGCGGATCGAGCCGCTGCTCTCGTATTCCAGCCCCGCGATGATGCGCAGCAGGGTGGACTTGCCGCAGCCGGACGGGCCGAGCAGCACGGTGAATTCCTTGTCGCGGATCTCGAGATCGATGGACTTGAGGATTTCCTGCTTGCCGAACTGCTTGCGTACGGCGCTGATTTGGATGGCTGACATGGTCTGACTCCTTTGATCGAGAGCGGCGGCGAGGAAGTGAACTCGCTTGCGAGACGATGAAGATCGCCGCCGGTCATTGGCCTGATGAGCGGGCGTACGTTAGCGGTTGGAAATGCCCCACATGCTGAACAGGTACTTCCTGATCGCGAACAGGAACAGCAGCGCCGGGACGACCAGAATCAGACCACCGGCATACTTGATCTCGGCAGGTGACTCGGAAAGGCTCTGCACCAGGAAGGCGGTCAGGGTGCGGTTCTCGACGGTGAGAATTGCCGAGGCGAACACCTCGTTCCATGAGATCACGAAGGCGAACACGGCCGAGGCGGTGATGCCCGGCGCGGCCAGCGGCAGCACCACGCGACGGAAGGCCTGCCAGCGGTTGCAGCCCATCAGCCAGGCGGCTTCCTCGAGTTCCACCGGAATGCCCATGAACAGGCTGGAGGTGATCAGCACCGCAAACGGCAGTGCCAGGGTGGCGTGCACCATCGCCAGACCCAGGATGGAGTCATCGATGCCGACCTGGATGAAGATGACGGCCAGCGGCAGCGCCAGCAGCGGCATCGGGAAGGCCCGCGACAGGATGATGATCATGCGGTAGGCATTCATGCCCGGGAACACGAAGCGGGCCAGCGCATAGCCTGCCGGTGCGCCGAGCACGATGGCGATCACCATGGTGAAGACGGCGGCCAGCAGCGAGTTGCCCAGCGCGCTGATCACGCCCTGGTAGTGCCAGAAGAAGTCGAGGGTCTCGAAGCTCAGCGCCGGGGTCAGGGTCTTGGGCCAGCCGGTGATCTGCTCCGGCGTGCTGACGCTGTTGAGCATCAGCAGGGCGATGGGCACCAGCACCCACAGCACCAGAATCGCGACACCGGCCCGGAACAGCCATTTCCAGGCCATGTCATTGCGTCGTGGCTTGTGGGCGGTCTGTGCCTCCTGGCGTGAGGAGTCGGCTGAGGAGGCGCTTGCGCGTGACGAAAGCGATGACGGCATGACGGCCTCGGAAGAAGAGGATTTCATCAGCGGGCCTCCTTCGGCACATTGAGGAACTTGATGTAGAAGCCGGTGATGACCACCGAGATCAGCATGATCAACACCGCGTAGGCCGCAGCGGCACCCGTCTGCTGGTAGAGGAACTGCCAGTCGAAGGTCTCGCTCATCAGTACCGGCATGTCACTGCCGCCCAGCATCATCACCACCGCGAAGACCTCGAGTGCCAGCAGGGTGCGCAGAATCAGCGCCGACTGGATGCTGGGGCGCAGCATCGGCAGGGTGATCTTCCACAGGCGCTGCCAGTAGCTGGCGCCGAACACCTGACCGGCCTCGTCATATTCCTTGGGGATCAGCCCCATGCCTGATACCAGGATCACCAGCACGATGGCGGTACCGCGCCAGATCTCGGCGACCACCACGGCCAGAAACAGCGCGAAGGCATTCTGATAGTTGAGCCAGGACGCCGGCGCATCGATCACGCTGACCGCACTCAGGAAGCTGTTGAGGAAGCCGAACTGCTCGAGGATCGCCAGCCAGATGATGCCGGCGGCCAGATCGGAGATGCCCAGCGGGATGGTCCAGATGTAGAGGATGCTGTCGCGCCCCTTGTTCATCCTGGTGACCATCAGCGCCATGCCGATGGCCAGCACCAGCTGCAGCGGCACCACGACCCCGGTCAGCAGCAGGGTGTTCTTGAGTGACGGCCAGAAGTTGAAGTCCTGATAGATGCGCGTGAAGTTGGCCAGGCCCACGTTGCCATCACTGCTGGTGAAGGCCTCGGCGAAGATCTGGATGAACGGATAGAGAAAGAAGGCACCCATGAACAGCAGGCTGGGGGCGATCAGGTAATAAGGTAGCCAGCGATCGTGCTTCATCTTTGCTCACCTTTGGCGTTGTTGTGATGGCTTGTCGGAATGGTCTGGGGGCACCGGGCCGGCATGACAGGGGTTGGCGTTCCGTCATGGCGACCCGTCGGGGGGTGCCGTTGCTGCTGCGTTACGAGTGATGCGAGTGATGCGTGTGTGGCGAGTGATGCGTGTGTGGCGAGTGATGCGTTCTTGAGTGTTGCGTTCTGGCGTCAGCGGCTTACTTGACCGGGCAGGGGCCGTCGCTGGGCGTATCCGGGAGCCAGCAGCCTGCGCCTGATGTGTTGATCAGCGTCTGCAGGCGCGGGGCGAGGATATCCAGCGTCTCCTCGATGTCGGCGTCGCGCAGTACGATCTGCACGAAGGCATCGCGGTAGATCTTGTTGAACAGGCCCGATTGCTGGCCCAGGCCGCTGGGCAGCAGCGAGAGCACGGCGTCATCGGCGGAGGACTGGGCCGCGACCGCCTTGCCGGACATGCGAATGCTGGCGGGCAGGTCATCGGGCAGTTCAGCCTCCACCACCGGGAAGAAGTTGGTGGCCCGCAGGGTGCGAATCTGGGCTTCCGGCGTCATCAGATAGCGGATCAGCTTGCGCGAGGCATCGGGATTCGTGGCATTGGCGGGTACCGCCAGGCCAGCGACCACCGGCATGTAGCCGCGCCCCTCGGGGCCGGCGGGGGCCGGGAAGGCCACGTACTGATCCGGCTGCTTGTTGAAGGCATCCTTCAAGCGCGCGGTGTGATCGAAGGCGACCCACACCTCGCCATTGAGCAGCGGTTCCTGCATGAAGCCGTAGGCGGTGGAGCGCGGATTGGTCACCGCCCAGATCTCGCGAAACTTCTGCCACATGGCCACGGCGTCATCGCTGCGGAACTCACGCACCACCGAGTGGGTGAAGGACGGGTAGAGATAGCCTTCCAGGAAGCGGTGGATCAGCCCCTTGCGACCGGCCGGGAAGCCCAGCTTGGGGCTGCCGGTGGCCTCCTGCATGTTGCGGCCCCAGGCCAGCAGCTCGTCATAGCTCAGCGCGTTCAGGTCAGCGCCTTCGGGCAGGTAGGGCAGCGCCTTGCGGTTGGCGGCCATGATGTAGGTCGCCTGCATCCACGGGATGTAGCGCTGCTGGTCGCCGCCCAGCTTGCCCAGCGTCATGTACTGCTGGCTGATGCCCGCGTCCGCAAGCGAGCCTTGCAGGTCATCCAGCGGCGCCAGAATGCTGGGCGTCAGCGACCCCAGTTCGCCGTGCAGCCCGCCGAGCAGATCCAGCGCGCCATCGGGGCTGGTCTTCTCCGCCTCGAGACGCGACAGGAAGGTGCCCGTCTCCTGTGGCATGTAATTGATGGCCTCGGCGTAGGGTGCCAGCGCGATCTCACGCATCTGCTGGGCCTCTTCCAGCGGTCTGGCCTGGGTGCTGAAGAAGGTGATGTCAGCGAGGGCGGACGTACTGCCCAGCAGCGCCAGCAAAGCGAGGGCGGTTGGCATCTTGCGCATGGAGGTCTCCCCGGTCGGGTGTTGTTTTTCTGGCGTCACGCTGACCACGTTCTGGCGATGGCATTTTCAGATCAGGCGTTTAGCGGTCAGGCTTCTGGCGTCGTGAGGTCAGTCGATGGTCCTGTGTGCTCAGGCATGTGTGCTCAGGCAGTGGTATCGCGCAGCAGCAGGTCGTAATCGAAGCAGCGATGGCGTGGCGCGCCCTCCTGCGGCGCCAGCACCAGTTCGATCAGCGCCTGACTGACGGTCTCGAACGAGACGTCCAGGGTGCTGAGGCTGGGCTGGCGGTACATCTGCGGCGGCAGGTTATCGGCGCCGATGATGGCGATGTCCTCACCGGGCGTGTGGCCGCAGGCGCTGACCGCTTCCATCACGCCGTAGGCGAAGATGTCGCTGGCACACACGAAGGCGGTGGGGGCGTTGGCCCCGGACAGCGCTTCATGGGCGACCTGATAGGCACTGGCATAGCCGTGCGGGCAATGGCGCGAGCTGGGCGCGAGGCCGGCGTCGTGCATCGCCTGCAGATAGCCGGTCTCACGTTCGACGGCGGTATAGAGGTCGCTGAAGAAGTTGAGGAACAGGATATTGCGATGGCCCAGGCCAATCAGATGGCGGGTGGCGCGCATGAAGCCGTCGGCAGCATTGATGTCGACCCAGTCGTGCTCGCTGGCGCGGCCGGTACGACCGTGAGTGACGAAGGGGATGCCGCTGTCGAGCAGGAAGTCGACGCGCGGGTCCTGAATGCGGGTACGTGCCACCACGAAGGAATCGACCTTGCCGCCATCGATGAAACGCTTGTAGGTGTCCAGCTCGTCGCGGTCCTCTGGCACCGTGGTGACGATGAGGTCATGTTCCGGTGCGGCGTCGTGCAGCGCCTGGCCCAGCGCGACCAGCAGGCGGGTGTTGAACTGATCGCGAAAGTCGCCCTGGGCGCCGTTCATGATGTAGCCCACCGAGGAGGTGCGGCCTGTCTTGAGGCGGCGTGCGCTCTGATTGGGCTTGTAGCCCACTTCACTGGCATAGGCCTGCACCCGCTCACGGGTCGTGGCGCTGACATCCTCGAATCCGCCCAATGCCCGCGAGACCGTCGTGACTGACAGGCCCAGCTGGCTGGCGAGATGCTTGAGTGTGATGTTCGGCGGCATGGCACTTTTCCTTTGCGGTAACTGTGAGCGGAAACCGTTACCCGAAACGTTTCGGAAGCGATCTTTTCACTGTTTTGATTAGCTTGGCAAGAATGACGAGACCAAAGAATATATCCGTAATAATCCCGACATATGGCGCTGAAAATCGCCGCTCAGGCTGGCGATTGAGCCGGCGACGATACCACGCTATTTGCACGTAGCGATCTGGCGCGCGTCAGCGCAGGAGAAGGGCAGCAAGCCAAGTGCGTTGTGGGTAGCGGAGCCGCTCTCATGTCGTGAGGCGATGCTCGGCGGGGGCTCCTGACGGGCATGACTGCCAGAGCCATAAACGCCGACACCCCGCACAGGGCGGGGTGTCGGCGTCTGGAGAGCGTTACTCGAGTCAGGCTTCAAAGCTAAGTCGTCAAGAGCCTCAGTTGCCCTGTGGCGCGAGTGCCGCGGCCTGTTCCTGCTCCTTCTCCTTGCGCGAAGGGCGGATCAGACGGCCCTGCAGGTCCTCAAGCGAGACACCCTTGGTCTCGGGCATGAAGAACAGCACGAACACCAGTTGCAGCAGCATCATGACGGCGAAGAAGGCAAACACCGGCCCGCCGCTGAAGTGGCTGAGGATGGTCGGCATCAGCAGCGCGATCAGCGCCGCGAAGATCCAGTGCACGGAGCTGCCGAAGGACTGGCCCATGGCACGTACCTTGTTGGGGAATATCTCTGAGATGAACACCCAGATCACCGTGCCCTGGCTCATGGCATGCGCCGCGATGAACACGCCCAGCAGCACCGGCACGCCATAGCCGCCCATGGCGGAGAAGTCCTCGAGATGGAAGGCCCAGGCGATCAGGCACAGCGACACCAGATAGCCGGCAGAGCCGATCTTGATCAGGGTGCGGCGCCCCAGCTTGTCGATCAGCGACATGCCCAGCAGGGTGAAGACGAGGTTGATCACCCCGATGCCCGCCGTCGAGAGCAGGGCAGCACTCGCTTCCAGCTGCGCCTCGGCCAGAATGCGCGGCGCGTAATAGATGATGAAGTTGATGCCGGACAGCTGATTGAAGGCCGCGATCAGGAAGGCGAACAGCACCGGCAGACGATAGCGCCAGGCGAACAGACGGGTGTGCTGTTTGGCACTTGCATCGCTCTCGGTGCCGCGGATGATGGCGATTTCCTCGGCGATGTCGGCCTTGGGGTTGATCAGCGCGATGATCTCGGCGGCGGCCGCCTCATCGTTGCGCTTGAGGATCAACCAGCGTGGGCTGCGCGGCACCTTGCAGATCATCAACAGATAGAGCGCGGCCGGCACGGCTTCCACGCCCAGCATCCAGCGCCAGTTCTCACCGTCGATGAAGCCGATGAAGTAGTTGGAGACGAAGGCGATCAGGATCCCGAAGACGATATTGAACTGATAGAGCCCGACCAGCGCCCCACGCCGCTTGCGCGGTGCGATTTCCGAGATGTAGATAGGCGCCGCGACGGATGAGGCCCCCACGCCCAGCCCGCCCAGCAGACGGAAGAACGAGAATACATAAGGGTCAGTGGCCAGCGCCGACCCCAGCGCCGAGACCAGATAGAGGATACCGATGCCGATCAGCGTGGCGCGGCGCCCGAAGCGATCGGTCGGCCAGTTGCCGAAGATGGCGCCGATCACCGTGCCCCACAGGGCCATCGACATGATGATGAGGCCGTGGTTGAGATCGCTCAGACCCCACTGGCTCTGCAGTGAGGTATCCGCCCCCGAGATGACGGCGGTATCGAAACCGAACAGGAAGCCGGCGAGGGCAACCGTGATCGACCATTGAAGTATTCGTGACATGGTGTAGCTCGTCCAATGAGGGCTAGGGTAAGTGACAGCAACTTGTGAAACTTAATCGTTCAAGATTGTATGGCTGAATCGTGTCACCGCGCAATGTCAGCATAGCGTGTGCGATTCTTTCTATCAGCTATACCTTATGGTGAAAGGCATTTCGTTGAGGGATGTCGCTAATTGCTATTGGGAAATTCAATAGCTAGAACAATAGGTTATTGAAGACGCCTTGTTGTTATTCTTTATGGTTTTAACGTTATTCTATTTTGCGTTGTTGCCGCTGCAAGCGTAGGCTTGAGACATCAATCCTTGAGCGAAGCAGGAGGTCGGAAGATGGCAACCTCAATACAGCGCCCCCAGGTCGAGAGCTTCTTCGACGAAGACAGCAACACCTTCACGCACCTGGTGCGCGACCCGCAGTCCCGCCAGTGCGCGATCATCGATCCCGTGCTCGACTTCGATTATCCCGCAGGCCACACCAGCACCCGCTCTGCGGATGCCTTGCTTGCGCATATCGAAGCCGAGTCCCTCGAGGTGGCGTGGATTCTCGAGACCCACGTCCACGCCGACCACCTGTCGGCGGCCGCCTACCTGAAAGGCAAGCTGGATTGCCAGCTGGCGATCGGGGCGCGCATACGCGAAGTGCAGGACATCTTTGCCGATATCTTCGCCGCCGAGGCGGGTTTCGCGCGTGATGGCCGCCAGTTCGATCGCCTGCTGGAAGAGGGCGACAGCCTGGCGATCGGGGCGCTTGAATGCCGCGTGCTGCATACGCCGGGCCATACGCCGGCCTGCGTCAGCTACGTGATCGGCGACGCCGTCTTCGTCGGCGATACCCTGTTCATGCCCGATTACGGCACCGCGCGCTGCGATTTCCCCGGCGGCGATGCGCGTACGCTGTATCGCTCGATTCACAAGGTGCTCTCGCTTGCAGGCAGCACACGCATCTTCCTGTGCCATGATTATTCGGCCGAAGGGCGAGAAGGCTTCTGCTGCCAGACGTCGGTGGGTGAGCAGCGTGAGCACAATATCCATGTGCATGACGGCATCGATGAGCAGGCCTTCGTCGACATGCGTACCAAGCGTGATGCCGGGCTTGGCATGCCGCGTCTGATGCTGCCGGCGGTGCAGGTGAACATGCGTGCCGGCCAGCTGCCGCCGGCGGAAGACAACGGTCGCGCCTATCTCAAGATTCCGCTCAACCTGCCGTTTGATCAGCTTTGATGGCTGCCATGCCGGCAGGGAGTATGACCAGGCGCTTTGCCTATGTAGCTTGCTTACGTAATTTTGTGACTCAAATGGACGATTTTCCGCGATGGGAGCCTTATCGATGAGCCAGAGCACGCCACAGACCCCGCCAGTTTCGGATTCTGCAACGACGCCTTGTGACAATCAGGGGGCTGATTCGGCCACGGAAGCGACTCGCGCCGCCAATCACCGCCTGGCACCCAACGCCCACAAGGTGGTGATCATCGGTGGCGGGGCCGGCGGCATCGCGGTGGCGGCCAGTCTGCTCAAGCGCCAGCCGGGCATGGACATCGCCATCGTCGAGCCCGCCGAGCAGCACAGCTATCAGCCGGGCTGGACGATGGTCGGTGGCGGCATCTTCACGCCGGAATTCACGCGCAAGCCGATGCACTCGGTGATGCCCAAGGGCGTGCACTGGTATCGCGATACGGCCACCGGCATCGATGCCGAGGCACACGAAGTCACGCTCGGCAATGGCCATCGTCTGCGCTACGAGCGCCTGGTGATCGCCATCGGGCTGGAACTGGACTGGGGCGCCATCGACGGGCTTGAGGAGACGCTGGGCGAAAATGGCGTCACCTCCAACTATCGCTATGATCTCGCGCCCTATACCTGGCAGCTGGTGCAGACCCTCAAGGGCGGCAAGGCGCTGTTTACCCAGCCGCCGATGCCCATCAAGTGCGCCGGTGCGCCGCAGAAGGCGATGTATCTGGCCTGCGATCACTGGCAGCGCGAGAATGTGCTGTCGCAGCTCGAGGTCAGCTTCCACAACGCCGGCGGCGTGATGTTCGGCGTGCCGGCCTACGTGCCGGCGCTGGAAGAGGCGGTCGCGGGCTATGGCATCGATGTCAGGTTCCATCAGCGGCTGGTCGCGGTGGATGGCGAGACGCAGACGGCACGCTTCGAGGTGCCGGCAGCCGAGGAGGGCGGCGAGCCGCAGATCGTCGAGCAGTCCTTCGACATGCTGCATGTGGTGCCGCCGCAGAAGGCACCGGCGTTGATCGCACAATCCGGGCTGGCCAACGCCGCTGGCTGGCTGGATCTCGAACCCGAGACCCTGCAGCACATGAGCCATCCCGACATCTTCGGGCTGGGCGATGTCAGCGGTACCTCGAATGCCAAGACCGCCGCGGCGGTACGCAAGCAGTCCCCCGTGGTGGTCCAGAACCTGCTGGCCACGTTGACCGGTGGCGCGCTCACGGCGGGCTATCGGGGCTATGGCTCCTGCCCGCTGACGGTGGAGAACGGCCGCATCGTGCTGGCGGAATTCGGTTACGGCGGCGAACTGCAGCCCACCTTCCCCAAGTGGGTCAATGACGGCACGCGTCCGACTCGCCTGGCCTGGCAGCTCAAGGCACGAGGGCTGCCGTTCATCTACTGGAACCTGCTGCTCAAGGGCCACGAATGGCTGGCGCGTCCGGCGTCACGCGATGTCTGAGCCGGTTCGAGAGACAAAGGGGGCGTCGCTTGCCCGCTGGCTGCCGCTGGCGGGTTGGCTTGCCCACTATGACCGCCACAGTCTCGGGCGTGATCTGCTGGCGGCGGTGATCGTCAGCGTCATGCTGGTGCCTCAGGCGCTGGCCTATGCACTGCTGGCGGGGCTGCCGGCGCAGGTCGGCCTCTACGCCAGCATGTTGCCGCTGGTGCTGTATGCGCTGTTTGGCACCAGCAGCACCCTGGCGGTGGGGCCGGTGGCGATCATCTCGCTGATGACGGCCTCGGCGATCGCGGGCATGAGCGGCGCCGATGGCGCGGCGCTCTCCACGCCCGAGATGCTGGCCGCTGCACTGCTGCTGGCCTTTCTCTCCGGCGCGATGCTGATCGCCATGGGGCTGTTGCGCCTGGGAGTGCTGGTGAATTTCATCAGCCACCCGGTGATCTCGGGCTTCATGACCGCCTCGGGCATCCTGATTATCGCCAGTCAGCTCGGGCCGATCACTGGCCTGAGCCTGAGCGGCGGCAATCTGATCGCGATGGGCGAGTCGCTGTCGGCAGGCGCTCAAGAGTTGCACTTGCCGACACTCGCCATCGGGCTGGGCTGCCTGGCGTGGCTGATCCTGGCGCGCCGCCATCTCAAGCATGGCCTGATGGCCTTGCGGATGAGCGAGAGCGCGGCAGGCATGCTGTGCAAGACCACGCCGATCATCGCCGTCATCGTCTCCAGCCTGCTGGCCTGGGGGCTGAGTGATCCTCTCGTTCAGGGCGAACAGCTTGAGCAGGGCAAGAGCGGCATGGCGCTGGTCGGTGCCGTGCCCGGCGGGCTGCCCGATCTCAGCCTGCCAAGCCTTGTCAGCCATGACTGGTCGGGTCTGCTGATCTCGGCACTCTTGATCAGCGTGGTCGGCTTCGTCGAATCGCTGGCGCTGGCCCAGACTCTCGCCGCGCGGCGCCGTCAGCGCATCGACCCCGACAAGGAGCTGATCGCGCTGGGCGTCTCCAACATGGGCGCAGGCGTCAGCGGTGGCATGCCGATCTCGGGCGGGCTGTCGCGCTCGGTGGTCAACTTCGATGCCGGCGCCGCCACGCCCTTGGCGGGGGCCTTCACCGCCATCGGCATTCTGCTCGCCAGCCTGTGGCTGACCGACTGGTTGGCCTGGCTGCCGCGCGCGACGCTGGCGGCGATCATCATCGTCGCCACCACCAGCCTGATCGACATCGCGGCGATCAAGCGCACCTTCCGCTACTCGAAGGGTGACGGTGCGGCGCTGATGATCACGCTGGTCATCACCCTCGCGCATGGGGTGGAGAGCGGCATCATCGTCGGCATCGCCGTGTCGCTGGGGCTCTATCTCAAGCGCACCAGCCAGCCGCACAGTGCGCTGGTGGGGCGCGTGCCGGGCAGCGAGCACTTTCGCAATGTCGAGCGCCATGAGGTGGAGACCGACCCCGAACTGGCGATTCTGCGCATCGACGAGAGTCTGTATTTCGCCAATGCGCGCTATCTGGAAGACACCGTGCTGGCGCTGATGGCCGAACGCCCCTCGCTCAAGCATCTGGTGCTGGCCTGTCAGGCGGTCAACCTGATCGACGCCTCGGCGCTGGAAAGCCTGGAAGTCATCAATGAACGCCTGAGCGCCGCTGGCGTGAAGCTGCATCTGAGTGAGGTGAAGGGCCCGGTGATGGACCGCCTCAAGTGCTCGGAGTTGCCGGCCAATCTCGGCGGTGACATCTATCTCAGCACCTTCGATGCCTGGCAGGCGCTGAGCATTCACGGCAGCCACTGCGGCCAGTCCTGCGCGCGGGACGGCATCAGCCAGACGGCGGCGGTCGGCTGATAGGAGAAATAGGAGAAGTAGCTGGTTTCCATAAAGAGTCGTGAACGAAAAGCCCCGCCTCGGTGATTGCCGAGGCGGGGCGTTTTCTTATCTGGTCACACAAGATGCTCAGTCAATACGTTCAGTCAATACGTTCAGTCGAGCACTGGGCCGATGATGTGCTTGACCTCCAGATAGCCCGCCAGGCCCCACGGCCCCAGCTCACGGCCGATGCCGCTGCGCTTGAAGCCACCCCAGCTGGCCTGAACCAGCGGCAGCTGCTCACTGTTGTACCACACCACCCCGGCGCGCAGGCGACGGCCGAGCTGCTGGGCGCGCCTGGCATCGCCGCTGACCACCGTGGCCACCAGCCCGAAATCACAGTCATTGGCGAGGCGGATCGCCTCGGCCTCATCGGCGACGCGGCGCGAGCACAACACCGGCCCGAAGATCTCCTCGCGCCACAGACGGCTTGCTACCGGCACATCGGTGTAAAGGGTCGGCGCCACGAAGTAGCCCTTGCTCGGCAGGCTGCGATGGGTGCCATCGCGCAGCGCCGCCAGGCCTTCCTCGCGCGCCACGTTCAGATAGCTCAGCACGGTGTCGCGCTGGCGGGCGCTGGTCATCGGGCCCATCTGGGTCGCGGCATCCAGCGGGTCACCCAGCACCAGCGCATCGATGCGGCTGGCCAGTGCGGCGTGCAGCTCATCGGCGATGGCTTCATGCACCAGCAGGCGCGAGGTGGCAGAGCAGATCTGACCGGCATTGAAGTAGATGCCCGCCATCACCCAGTCGGCGGCTTCCTCGACGTCGGCATCGTCGAGCACGATGATCGGCGATTTGCCGCCAAGCTCGAGAGAGACACCGCGCGTGCCGCAGGCCGCGGCCTGCATGACCTTCTCGCCGACCACATTGCTGCCGGTGAAGGAAATCTTGTCGATGCGCGGATGACGGGTCAGCGGCGCGCCGATACCCTCGCCATCGCCGTGCAGCAGGTTGAACACGCCTGCCGGCAGACCGGCTTCCAGGGCGATCTCGGCCATCACCTGCTCCGGCAGTGGCGTCACTTCAGACGGCTTGATCACCAGGGTGCAGCCCGCGGCGAGCGCCGGCGCGACCTTCCAGGCGCTGGTGACCAGCGGGAAGTTCCACGGCGTGATCAGTCCCACCACGCCAGCCGGCTCGTGATAGGTGTGCGCGGCATAGCCTTCGACATCGTGCGCGACCTCCGCACCCTGACGCGCATCCAGCGCGCGTGCCTGGGCGGCGTAATAGCGGTAGCAGCCGATGGCGTCATCGAGATCGATCTCGGCCTCGGCGCGAATCTTGCCGTTGTTGCGACACGACATCTCCACCAGCGCTTCCCGGCGTGAGGTCAGCCCCTCGGCGAAGGCCTCCAGATAGACCGCACGTTCGGCGCCACTCAGTGCCTGCCAACCCTCGAAGGCCTCGGCGGCGGCCGCGACGGCGGCCTGTACATCACGCGCATCACCCGCCGTCACCTCGGCGATGACGGTCTCCTCGAAGGGATTGGTGACCGCCAGACGACGCTCGCCGTGGGACTTGACCCACTCGTTGTTGATGAACTGATGATCGAGCTTGTGCATGGACATTCCTGACATGTGAGTTTCTGGCATGAGAGTTCCATGCCGCCTGCCACCTCAAGGTCACAGGCGGGCATTGTTCGTGAGAATGATGCGCTGCGCCGAGCCGGACTCAGCCGGCGATTGAGCGCTGCCATCCCGCCGCGTCGATTTCCACCAGCAGCGGGGCGTTTGCGTCGCGCTCGCTGATCGCTGTCGCCAGCTGACTGGGGGAGTCGATCGCCACGGCGGCGCAGCCGAAGCCCTGGGCGAGCAGCTGGAAGTCGGGGGCCTTGATGTCGACGCCCAGGCGCGTGACGCCGGCGTTGTCCATGAAGCGGCGGATCTCTTCATAGCCCTGGTTGTGCCACAGCACGATCACCACCGGCAGCTGTTCTTCCACCGCGCAGGCGAGTTCGGACAGCGTGAACATGATGCCGCCATCGCCGACCAGCGCGATCACCGGCAGGTCCGGGCGGCCCAGGGTCGCGCCCATCGCGGCGGGCAGGCCGTAGCCGAGCGTGCCGTAGCCGGTGGAGGCATTGAAGTAGCGGCGCGGTGCCGGCTGGCTGAGCAGATGATTGGCGGCGTAGACGGTCGCGCAGGAATCGCCGACCCAGATCGCCTCCGGCAGTGCTTGCTGGAGGGTATCGAACAGCGGCACATAGGGCGCGAAGGCCGGGTCAGTCGGCAGCGCGAGGGCTTCAAGCGTGGCGGCGGTGATCTGCGCGCCACGTGTCTTGCCTGCCTCTGCGTCAGCCGTCTTGTCATAGGTTTCGCCCAGGCCATCAGCAACACGCGCGGCGAGAGTCTCCAGCGCCAGGCCGGCGTCGGCGACGATGGCGAGTGTCGCCTGCTGGTTGCGCGCCAGCTGTTCGGGGTCGATATCGATGCGGATCAGCTGACCGCCGATCACGAAGCCATCATCGAACACCACGTCGTAGTCGGTCTCGCCAAGTTCGGTACCGATCGCCAGCACCACATCGGCGTCGCGCGCCAGTTCACGTACCGCAGGCAGCGCGGCGTTGGCACCGAGATCCAGCGGGTGGGCGCCGCCCAGCAGACCCTTGGCATTGATGGTGGTGACGGTGGGGGCATCGAGCGCCTCCACCAGCTGGCGGGCCGCCTCGGGTGCAGTGACACAGCCACCGCCCAGCAGCACCAATGGCCGCTCGGCGCCCTGCAGCAGGCTCACGGCCTCAGCTAGCAGGGCCGGGTCCGGCGCGAGGCGCCCGATGCGCGGGCGCGTGAAGTCATGCGTGGTGCGACCGGCGGGCGGAGCGATCTCGGCATTGAACAGGTCGATGGGAATCTCGATATGCACGGGGCCGGGGCGGGCACCCTCGAACAGCGCGAAGGCGCGGGCCAGCACTTCCGGCAGCGCGGCCGGGTCGAGCAGCGTGTGGCTGAAGCGCGCCACGCCCGACACCAGTTGCTGCTGGCTGGGCAGTTCGTGCAGACGCCCCTGGCCACGGCCGAGGGTGTCGGTGCGATTGACGCTGGAGATCACCAGCATCGGGATGGAATCGGCCAGCGCCTGGCCCATCGCGGTGGTGATGTTGGTCATCCCCGGGCCGGTGATGATGAAGCACACCCCGGCCTTGCCGGTGCTGCGGGCATAGCCATCGGCCATGAAGCCGGCGCCTTGTTCATGGCGCGGGGTGACGTGGCGAATGCTGCGCGCGGCGGTATCGGCATCCGGCTCCAGGCCACGGTAGAGCTCGACGGTATGCACGCCGGGAATACCGAAGACGGTGTCGACGCCGTAGGTGTCACGCAGCAGTCGGATCAGGAGTTCAGCACATGTCATGGCAGGTTATTCCAATGACGGGAGCACCGTGGTGCTCCCGTATGAGATGAGAAACAAGGTGAGTGCCCGCTTGGCTCAGAACACGAACAGATGCGCGATACCGGCGATGATCGGCAGGGTGATCAGCGTGCGCAGCACGAAGATGGCCACCAGTTCCCAGATCTTGAGCGGAATCTTGGACTTGAGCAGCAGGGCACCGATCTCGGACATGTAGATCAACTGGGTCAGTGACAGGCAGGCGATCACGAAGCGGGTCAGTTCGCTGTCGATGTCCTTGGCCAGCACCGCCGGCAGGAACATGTCGGCAAAGCCGACCAGCGTCGCCGGGGCTGCCTCTGCCGCGTGGGGAATCTGCAGCAGTTCCAGCAGCGGAATCATCGGGTAGGAGAGCCAGGTGAACACCGGCGTGAACTCGGCCAGCATCAGCGCCACGGTGCCGATGGCGATCACCACCGGCAGCAGGCCGAGGAAGATGTCCGCCACGTTGAAGCCGGCCGATTTCACCAGCTTGAGCGGGCCCGGCGCATGCTCGGCGCGCGCGACCGCCATGCCCAGTGAGTAGCGCAGCACGCCACAGTCGCTCTGGTTCTCTTCACTGATCTGGCAGCCGACCGGCTCGTGGTAGTCATCACGCTTGCGCGACAGCGGCGGCAGACGCGGCACGATGACGGCGGCGATCAGGCCCGCGATGACGACGGTCAGATAGAAGGGCACGAACAGGTGGTTGATGTTCATGAAGCTGGTGACCAGCAACGCGAAGGCGATCGAGACCACCGAGAAGTTGGTGGCGATCACCGCCGCTTCACGCTTGCTGTAGAAGCCCTGCTCGTACTGCTGGGTGGTGATCAGCACGCCGACGGTGCCGGAACCCATCCACGAGGCGGTGGCATCGATGGCGCTGCGCCCGGGCAGATTGAAGATGGCGCGGAACGGGCGACGCACCAGGCTGCCGATGAATTCCATGAAGCCGAAGTCGACCAGCAGCGGCAGCAGAATGGCCGCGAAGAAGAAGAAGGTCAGCAGTACCGGCGCGAGATCATTGAGCATCACGCCGCCGGTGAAGGCCGCGGTGACCTGGGTCGGCCCCCACTGGAAGTAGGTCATCAACGCGAAGATGGCGCCGAGGGCACGCATGGCGAACCACACCGGCGAGACGTCGAACAGCTCGTGCGCCGCGCCCTGACGTGCCCAGGCGGGCTTGGCGAGCTTGACGAAGCCGGTGAGGATCACCGACAGGCACAGCACCGCGACGGCGATGGCGGGCAAGGCGCTGCCGAGCGTGGCCTTGAGCCAATCGGCCATCAGGCCCATGCCGATGTTGATGGTGTCGCCGACACTGAACGGCACCAGGAAGAAGCTGACGCCGAGCAGTGACGGCACCAGGAATTTCATCAGCCCCTTGGCCGTGAGCGGCACGGGGCGGGTGGCGATGAGGTCTTTCTGCGCCTTGTGTGGCTTGGCGGTCTCAGGTTGTTCAGCACCAGAGCCAGAACTTGATGCGGAACTTGAGACAGAGTCAGAAATAGCGCGGGGCGGCGTATGGTCCGCCGCGGAGTCGATGCTGGTTGTCATTCGGGTCACCTAGATCTTGTTGTAATGGTCAGGCTCTAGCCGAGCATTGTGTGATGCATCATGCCGTATCGTCTCGGGTGATTCTGTGTGCGCCGAGGGCGGGACGGGCCCCCGGCGCGGGTGCAGCAGGACAGCGGGTCATTCGTGGGTCGTTCGTGGATCAGTCGCGCTGTTGCACGCCCGGCAGTACACACAGCATCTCGTAGAGCAGGGTCGCGCCCATCAGCGCGGTGTTGCCGCTGGTGTCGTAGGGCGGGGAGACTTCCATCAGGTCACCGCCGACGATGTTGAGGCCACGCGCGCCGCGCACGATTTCCATGCCCTGCGGCATGGTCAGGCCGCCGGCTTCCACGGTGCCGGTGCCGGGGGCGACGGAGGGGTCCAGGCCATCGATGTCGAAGGTGATGTACACCGGGCGGTCGCCCATCATGTCGCGCACTTCGGCCATCAGCGGGGCGAGTGACTTGAACCAGCACATCTCGGCAGTCTCGACACGGAAGCCCTGCTGGCGGCACCAGTCGAAGTCATCGGCGGAGTAGCCGGTGCCACGCAGGCCGATCTGCACCACGCGATTGCTGTCGAGCAGGCCTTCTTCCTGGGCGCGGCGAATCGGCGTGCCGTGGGCGATGGGCTCGCCGAACATGTGGTCGTTGACGTCGGCGTGGGCATCGATGTGGATCAGGCCGACCGGACCGTGCTTCTTGGCGATGGCGCGCAGCACCGGCAGGGTGACGGTGTGATCGCCGCCCAGTGTCAGCGGCACGCAGTCGTGGCGCAGCACCTCATCGTAGAACTGCTCGATGATGTCCATGCTCTTGGGCAGGTGGAAGGTATTGATCGGCACATCGCCGATGTCCGCCACCTGCAGGCTATCGAAGGGCGCGGCGCGGGTGGCCATGTTGTAGGGGCGCAGCATGCGCGATTCATCACGGATCTGACGCGGGCCGAGACGCGCACCCGGGCGGTTGGAGGTACCGATGTCCAGCGGAATGCCGATGAAGGCGGCGTCCAGGCCTTCCGCGGTTTCCTGAGCCGGCAGACGCATCATGGTGGCCGGGCCGCCGAAACGTGGCATGTCGTTGCCGCCCAGCGGCTGATTGAACTCGCTCATCTGTCTCTCCAGGGTCTTGAGTCGCTCGCGCTGACGTGACGGCGAGCGGGGTATTGTGATTGTTCGCCTGATCGCCTGCCGGACAGTGGCATGAAAGCCGGCGATCTTCCTTGGCGCATACCCCAGCATTGCAGTAACCATGCCAATTTTTAGTCTATTGATTTTATTGAGCTTTATTTGACGGCGGTCGCCGAGTGATTCATTTATGGATCACTCGTGCGCCATTAATGATTCAAAAATGGATCACTGATTCATTTGTGGATCACATTCGGGCATCATCGAGAGTGTCTTCAAGCGCAGTGCGAGAAAGACCAGCTAGAAAGACCTGCTGGAAAGAACTGATAGAAAGAAGCGCTAGAAAGAACTGCTAGAAAGACCTGCTGGAAAGCCCCGCCCGATTCACAGGCTCGACCATGAGGTGCCCGCCATGTCAGAGCTCGACCGTCAGATTCTCAAGACCATCATCGACACCGCTCACGATCACTACTTCGTGGTCAATGCGGATGGCCAGGTGATGGATGTCAGTCCCGGCGCCGCGGCGGTCTATGGCATGACCCGCGAGGAGTTGTGTGCCGCCAACGTGCATGAGCTGGAAGCCAGCGGCGTGCTCAAGCCCTCCATCAGCCTGGAGGTGCTGCGCACGGGGCGCACGCTGCAGATGATGCAGCTCACCGCCACTGGGCGGCGGGTAGTGGCGCAGGCGCATCCGGTGTTCGTCGCGGGCAAGCTCGAGTGCGTGGTCAGCCGCTCGATGGACCTCACCGATATCCAGCTGTTGCAGCAGGAATACGCGGTGCTTCAGCAGCGCTTCAGTGATCATCTGCGTCGCAACTCGCGCGGTGGCGATCTGGGCGGCGTCAGCCAGGGAGAAAGCGATTGGACAACGGCGGGGGCAGGGCAAGCAGTCCAGGCCACTGAGCAATATGCACAGAGCCAGGCTGAACAGCGGCAACGTGAACAATCAGCACGAGAGCAGGCCGAGTGCGAAGACGCCGCGCTGGAGCTAGGCGAGCTGCAGGTCAGAAGCCCGGTGATGCGCGAGATAGCACTGCTGCTCAAGCGGGTCGCGCCCACCAACGCCACGGTATTGATGCTGGGCGAATCCGGGGTCGGCAAGACGGCCTTCGCCCATCAGCTGCATCGCTGGAGCCAACGCGCCGACGGCCCCTTCATCGAGGTGAACTGCGGCGCCATCCCCGAGAGCCTGTTCGAGTCCGAGATGTTCGGCTATCAGGCCGGTGCCTTCACCGGCGCGGGCAACCGTGGCAAGGCGGGCCTGATGGAGCAGGCCGAAGGCGGCACCCTGTTCCTCGATGAGATCGGTGAGCTGCCGCTGGCCACCCAGACCAAGCTGCTCAAGGTGATTCAGGACGGGATGATCACTCGCCTGGGCGACACCACCACTCGCCGCGCCGACTTCCGTCTGGTCGTCGCCACCAATCAAGACCTCGCCGCCCGCGTGGAGCAGGGCCAGTTCCGCCTCGACCTCTACTACCGCATCAATGTGCTCCCCGTCAGCCTGCCGCCGCTGCGTGAACGCCGCGAAGACATTCCCGCCCTGATCGAGCAACACCTCTCCCGCCTCAATCAACGTCACGGTCGCCGCAAGCTCCTCGACGCCTCGTTATGGCCCATCCTCATGCGCCAGGACTGGCTCGGCAATATCCGCGAACTGGAAAACTGGCTGGAACGCGCCTGGCTCAGCGCCCCCAGTGATGTCATCGACAGCGAGTCAGTGAAAACACTGCTCAACACTTGTTCCACGAATAACGCTAATGGACTAGGCAATTCATTTAGCTTCAGTAATGACAAATCTAATGGAATAGGCGTTACTGAAAATTTTACCACTGCCGATAACTCTCATCGTCCCAACTCCCTCTCAGAGCCTGCCGCTGAGGGGGCGGTAGCCATGCCAATCCCCAAACTCGGCCCTAACGAAACTCTCAAGGAAGGCCTGGCACGCATCGAAGCGCAATGGCTCCGAGAGATGGCTGCCGAGCTGCCCAGTACCTATGCAATAGCGAAGAGGGCAGGGATCAGTCAGCCGTCGGTGGTGAGGAAATTAAAAAGGAGCTAAAAATTATATTAATATATAAATCGATTGAAATAGTATTTATCTTGAACGTTGTACTGACAAGATCCCCTGTGAGGCTAGTGAAATATGATGTCAAGAGGTTTTTTTGTGAAGTGTCATGCATAAAGATATATGCAAGTAATCAATAGACTAGGCGATGCTAGAATTTTGCTTGTTCCTTAACATGCTGATTTATAAATTAAGACATTCGCTGGCTTTATCTATATTGTCTGCCTGGAATAAAAGATTTGTCATTATCAAGATAGCAGAAAGATGTATTAATTGTTTCTATAAGATTAATGATTTGGCTTTCAACTTCATAGAAGTCAAGTCTAGGCATTATATGTAAGGTTATACCGATGCGTTGATAATGTTTGATCGCATCAACCTGGTGCTCTGTATATTTGAACTCTTTTGATGTGGGTGAGATAAAAAGGCTATTAGACTTCTGTATTAAACTTGATATTTCTTTTAATATATCAAAGTATTTATCTGATATTTTTAACTGTCCTTCTTGTGAGTCCGGGTAGATAGCGTTATACCATTTTAATAAGTCAAATGTGCTATGTTGCAACTTATCACGTTTGTTAATTTCTTCACCAACGTATTTAAGAAACACGCTGACGTTAGAGATATGTATATTGGAGTTGGACGCTTTTTTGCTGCTTATATAGTTTTTGCATGCTATATTAAAACTGCCAAAGGCAAAAATCCCTAATATTGAAGCTCCAGTAGCTTTGGATACACTTATTGCTGTACTAGCTTGTTCGTAAAATAGCTCTACGCATTTGTTAGTGAAGCAGAGGTTAAGGTCAAACAATTGGCCCTGAAATCCAGTAAATAAAAGTATAGCTGAGGCCGCACAAAAACCTACTATAAAAATTATAGTGCAAATTATGTTTACGAGAATGAACTCGTTTTCTGAGCTATAGGCGTATTTGAATTTTTGTACTAACGTATCCATTAAGTTACTCATATTGTGGCCTTATAGTCTTCAGCTTAAATCTTAGTGTTTTCGCTATATTTGGGAAACTTCTCTGTATAATATTTAAGCGTTCATGCGCTTGGAAGTATTTCTTTTTGTACCAATAGTCATGTAAATGTGTAGGGTAAATATGTTCAAGCTGCCTTATCATGCTCCGAGCCCTGATTACAGCCTGACGATTCGGTAAAGGTTTAACTTTTCTCAATCTAGAAATTAATTTTTTATGCTGAATATGCTTAACCCGCGCGAGTTTATTTACGCGTCCAATACATTTATTATAATCTTTTTTGTAAGCATTAGAAGTACGATAATCCGGATGTTTAGATAATTTTTCAATATTCCTAACCGCAGCTCTTATTTGTCTTGCTTCCTCAGGTGGTAATCTCGGCTCTTTGAATGAAATTCTTAGGCCATGAACTAATATTGGTGCAGAGGATAGCCGTTGAACAGTAGTTTTAGCTTCATTGATTGGCAGATCTTTTGAATGAAGCATATCAAATACTAATTTTTTTGCAAAAGAGAAGTCGTAATTAGGATGTTGTGAAGATATAGTGATGTCATCAACAAATCTTGTGTATTTGACATCCTTATTTTCAAGCCTTTTAACAACATCTGGTTCTACATCAAAGAGAGATAGACAAGCTAAGTAACTAGAGGTCAGGCCGCCTTGCGGAAGTTTATTTTTATAGGTGCATAGGTCTGTTAGCAATTCAGCAACCTCTTGGGGGTACTTGAATAGCTTGATAAATATGTTAAAAATCAAATCGGAATGAATGTTGTCAAAAAAGTCCTTTACATCAATTTTTAAAACCGATTTTGCCTGGCAGTGTATGCTTGCACATGTTACATAATCCTTTTTCATTTCAATTTCATCATCTCCTATTGTATTGGGTATCGATCCATATAAATAGCTTGGCCATTCGATTACGTTCGATGATGAGAATATTCTTTTGTTAAGTCTTCTTTGTATGGTTCTTATTCTATGGTTGGGTTTATAGATTTTTCTAAAGTTTCCATCGGCTTTTGGCAAGTTTTTTTCTTTATAACGCTTTTCTGTAGACAGTGCATTAGCTGCATTGATTTCTTCTAAGGTAAGGTTAAGAGCTTTAGCTAGATTCTGAGGGCTAGCAATAACACTACCTTTTATCTTGTAGTTATTCATGATTATGATTTCAATAAAAATGATAAATGTGGGCGCGATCGACTCATTCTATAGAGCTTGAATTGAGCAAAGTTACTTACGCTGGCACTCTAGCATTGACTACAGCCTTTGCCTTCATCTGATTACGCCCACCGTCCAGAGGTGTTGCTACACAAGCCCAAGCCAAAGTGCTTGGAGCCCCCTCGAGCCTGCATCGCTGCAGGCGCCCCGATTCAACGGAGCATCAACTCCAATGCTATTTAGAGTGCTAGCTGCAGAAAGTAAGCGAGTCGCTTACGCAGTTAAATCATTGCAACTCCTCTCAAGTATGTCAATAAATGTATTCGAGTATTTCGTCTAGTAATATAGTATTAGGCTCGAGGATTCTGGCCTTTTTAGAGCCGAACTTAATTAAATTGTTCTTCCATTACCACCAGACTCTCCATCACCCCTTCACATAACGGCTTGATCTCGCTGAAGCCTTCATCAACTGAGAGGTCTGTCTTGGCTTTGGCGTAGGTGGTGCCGTCGGCGGTGGGGTGGTAGCTGGTGCAGTGTAGGCGGATCAGCTTGTCGTCGAGGAAGAGGCCGTATTCGCGGGTCTGCGTGGTGATGGGTGTGCCCTGGTGTCGCTGAGTCATGGCGATATCGAACCAGTAGACCTGACGGTGATCCACTCGGGTCAGGCCGGAGTCGAGCATCTGACTGTTGATGGGCGCCCATTGCGCCAGTTGGTCCGTGGCGGCCATTACCTTGAGCTGCGCATCGCTGACGGTGTCGCCATGCAGATCATAGATCTCGAGGATGATCATGTCGGTGCCGGTACCCGCCTGACTCTGCCATTTCTGCACGATATGCGGCAGGCGCCCCTCGGCGGCAGACCACGAGGCGGGCAGATGCAGCGCCAGGTTGATGCCCAGTGACTTGGCGTGGCCCTTGGTGTGGAATTCCTGGAAATAGCCGTCGTACAGCTCGTACACCGGCTCGATCTGATACTTGGTCGCCAGCAGGAATTCCTTGAACGGCGAGGGCAGGTATTCCCCCTGGGCGCGCAGATGAATGGCCTCGATGAAGCGGGCCGCGAAGTCGCTGGTCAGCTTGTCGGTGGTCAGCTGCGAATCCAGCTCCTTCTTTATCTGACGGCGGATGCCTTCCAGCACTTCGCGCGCGTGGTCCTTGCCCATCAGGGTGGCGAGGTTTTCCGCCAGACGATGGGTGATATTCGGGAAGGCATTCTTGAAGTAGGCGGAGGCCAGTTCCGCATCCGGCGCGAGGCCGGGATACTCATCGGCGATGCGTGACAGGGTGATGTCCTGGGCGATGACGAAGCCGTAGGTACTGCTCAGCGTATTGATGACCTTGGGCGTGGGGCGAAACTGTGCGGCTTCGGCGCGTGCCGAGGCACCGGGGGTAATGAGACATAAGCCCAAGCTCAGGCCCAGTCCGAGCGTCAGGGCGGCGGCGGCCAGCCCGGGAATTGCCCCAAAGGAGCGTGTTACGGCAAACGCCATGCGTGACATCCTGTCAGAGTGCGATCGATTCAATCCTATCATCGGCCTACGGTGACTTCTTGCGTGCTGACGCTGTTCAGATGCCTAATCAGGCAGAAGTATCAGACTGCGCGTCATGCGGCGCACGCGGTTTCCCTTGTGAGAGAGCAGCAGACAACGATGTCCAGACGACACCAGTATTCGGTTGAACTTGAGTGGACCGGCAATCGCGGTGATGGCACCCGCCATTACACCGCCTATGAGCGTGATTTCGTGGCCCGCGTCAGTGGCAAGCCGAGCCTGGAAGGCTCCGCCGACCCCGCCTTTCGGGGCGACGCTGACCGCTGGAATCCGGAAGACATGCTGGTGGCCTCCGTCTCGGCCTGCCACAAGCTGTGGTATCTGCACCTGTGTGCTGAGGCCGGCATTCGTGTCATGAGCTATCACGACCACGCCGAGGGCACGATGCAGGAAGGCGCTCCCGCCGCGGATGACAAGACTCAGACAGAGAACCCGGGCGAGGCGGGACGCTTCACCTCCATCGTGCTGCGCCCCGAGATCACGCTGGCCGCCGGTGACGATATCGCGTTAGCCCATGAGCTGCACCACCGAGCGCATGCGCTGTGCTTCATCGCCAATTCGCTGAATTTTCCGGTCAGCTGTGAGGCGGTGATTACCCATCAGTGATGGGTAGCCCTCAGCCCGCGTCGGACTGAGCGTGTCAGACCGACCGTGTCAGACCGACCGTGTCATACTGACCGTGTCAGAACCCAAAAGGCCACCAGAGCAATCTGGTGGCCTTTTTTGGTTTCAGCGTCTCGCAATCGCATCAAGCGAACGGATCAACCGCGTGCGTTCACTTCCTCGATCAGCTTGCTGGAGCCGGTGAGGTCCGGCAGGCAGGCGCCGTCGGCAATCTTCGCCAGCAGCACTTCTTCGGCTTCTTGCACCTCGATGGCGTGGCTGGCGATGGCCGAGACTTCCTCGGGCGCCATCACGATGACGCCGCTTTCATCAGCGAGGATGGCATCGCCCGGATTGACGACGACACCGCCGATGCTGACCGGCACATTGAGCGCGCCGCCGATACCGGCGAAGCGGGTGGTCAGCGAGGCGACACCGCGACTCCAGACCGGGAACTGCTTGTCGCGAATGGTCAGCGCATCGGTGGCCATGCCATCGATCACCACACCCGCCACGCCGAGGCGTGAGGCGACTTCCGTCATCACGCCGCCCCAGCAGGCGCGGTGGCGATCGCCCTGACGATGCACGATCAGCACATCGCCCGGGCGCACCAGGCGCATCAGGTGGTTGAGCAGGGTGCCGTCTTCCGGCGGCAGCGAGACGGTGACGGCGGTACCGGCGATGCGCACCTCGGGCAGCATGCTGGCAATCGCCGGTTCGACGAAGCCGTGGGTGTGGAAGTGGCCGATGGTGGCCGTCTCGCACTGCTTGAGCTGTTCCAGCCGTTCAGGCGCGACCTGCGCTGGCATGTCATTGAGTTGGTACATGGAAGTCTCTCGTCGTGGTCGGTCAGATCAGGCTGGGCAGGAAGGTCGTCAGCCACGGGGCCCAGTAAAGCATCAGCATCGCGAACAGGAAGCAGATGACGATCGGCCAGGCCGCGGCGTAGATGGTCTGCATCGGCGTCGCTGGGGCGGCGCCTTTCACCGCGAACAGGTTGTAGCCGAAGGGCGGGGTCAGACTGCCCACCGAGATGTTGATCAGGAACAGTGTCCAGAACCACACCGGATCAAAGCCATACAGCTTGACCAGCGGCGCGTAGATGGGAATCACCACCATCATGAAGGCGATCTGATCGATGAACATGCAGGCGATCAGCGGAATCAGCATCAGGATCAGCAGCATCCACACTGGATCGAGATCCAGCCCTGTCACGCTGCTCACCAGACCGCTGGTGGCGCCGGTGAAGCTCAACAGCTGCGAGAACAGCTTCGAACACGCCAGGATCAGGATGATCATGGTGCTGACCTTGAGCGAGGACATCACCGCCTCGCCGGCCATCTTGAACGAGAACTTGCGGTAGTAGGCCGCGACTACCAGCGAGCCCAGCACGCCGGTGGCGGCGGATTCGGACGGCGTGGCGATGCCGAGCAGAATCAGGCCGAGCACGGCGAAGATGATGATGGTGAACGGCAGCATGTTGATCACGGCGCGGCGCTTTTCCTGGGCCGTGCCGCCACCGCTTTCATCGACGGGCGGCGCGCGGCGCGGGTCCAGCGTGATGCGCACCTTCACATAGAGGATGAACAGCGCGGCCAGCAGGATGCCGGGCAGGATACCCGCGATCAGCAGGCGCGCGATGGAGACATCCACCATCGAGCCGATGATGATCACCAACAGGCTCGGCGGGATGATCGGCGCGAGACTCGCCCCGCCCAGAATCAGGCCGATGGAGAGCCTGTCGTCATAGCCGCGCTCCTGCATGGTCGGCAGCGCCGAGCGGCTGAGCATGGCGGTCACGGCCAGTGCCGAGCCGGACAGGGCACCGAACAGCGTCGAGAGGGCGACGACGAAGAAGTAGAGGCGACCCTTCATGCGGCCCATCAGGGCATCCAGCGAGTCGAAGATCACATCGATGGAGCCGGAGCGGAACAGCAGCTCCCCCATCAGCACGAACAGCGCGATGGTGGTCAGCGTCTCCGAGGTCATGCTGTCGTAGACACTGTTGGCGAACATGCCGAAACCGGCGGTGCCCATCAACCACAGCGTACCGAGCACGTTGATGGTCAGGAAGGCGGCGAAGACGGGGATGCCGAGGGCGAACAGGCCCATCAGCAAGGCGATGGCCAGGCCCAGAGAGGTATACCATTCCATGACTCAGGGTCCTTTTCTGGCGGCGGTAGCCGGGGGCGTCGCGCGGCTAGTCGAGCGGCTAAAGGCGTGGCGCAGGAAGTACAGGGCGGCGCTGATCATCGCGTAGGCGATGAAGCTGGAGACCCAGTACTTGGGAATGTCGAGGCCCATGGCGGTGGTGGTGTGGTAGTTGAACTGACGCAGGCTTTCCTGCACGCAGATCCAACCGGCCACGGCGCAGACGGCGCCGGTCACCAGGGCGAGGAGACGATCATAGAAGGCGCGCGCGGCAGGGCCGAGGCACTCCGGCAGCACGGTGATGGCGATATGGCCATGGGTGCGTGCCAGTTCCGGCGTTGCCAGCGAAATCGAGAGGCATAGCAGGTAAGCCACCATCGCGCCGGACCACAGGGTGGGAGAGTTGAAGAAGTAGCGCGCGATGACTTCCAGCCAGAAGCACAGGACGATGCCACACAAGGTGACACCGCCCAGAAGGAAGCCTGCTCGCGTCACGCCGTCATGCACACGTGCAAGCAGGGTTAGCATGGTGGATTCCTTACTCGCTGACGGTGGTCAGGTTCTTCTCGATCGCCAGCTCACGCATGGCGGTCACCGTGTCCGGGGTCTTGTCGATGCCCAGCTGCCAGATACCGTCGGTGACGAGGGCATCCAGACGCTCGGCGTCTTCCGGTGCGAATTCGGTGGCCTGCATGCCGGCTTCGTCGAGCGCCTTCCACTCTTCGACTGCCAGTTCATCCAGGATCGGGACGATCTCGGTTTCCAGCTCACGCCCTTCGTCGAGCAGCACTTGCTGCTGTTCTGGCGACAGGGTGTTGAAGGCGTTCAGGTTCATCAGCACGAAGTTGTAGGTCTGACCGAAGGTCGGCTTGGAGTAGTAGCCGGCGACTTCCTGCCAGCCCATGTCCTTGACGCCATTCAGGCCCCAGGCCGCGCCGTCGATCACGCCACGGTCCATCGCGGAGTAGACATCGCCACTGGACATCAGCACCGGCGTACCGCCCAGGCCCTTGGTGACGTTGGTATAGGTGGGGCTACCGCGCAGACGACGGCCATCCAGACCCGGCGTACCAGTGATCGGCTCCTTCAGCACGTACTGGAAGCCGTGGCTGCCCAGCGGCGGAATCGCGATCAGTTTGAGGCCCAGGCCGTTGTAGTGCTCATCGACCATGTCCCACAGGCCGGATTCACGCGTCTGTTCCGGATTCACCGCCACGCCATCCATCGCGGCGCCGACGCCGGTGGTGTTGGTGTGGTAAGCGGCGTGGGTATACAGCAGCTGGAAGACACCGGCCGCGACAGGCTGCAGCTGCTCGAAGGGCGGCACCACATCCGGACCGGTCAGCTTGATGGTGAGGTCGGCGGCCTTGTTGGCTTCGACTTCCTTGATGAAGCGCTGGGCAATCTCGCGGGAGTAGGCAGTGGTCTGGTCGTAACTGGACAGCATGCGCAATTCGGTGGCCATGGACTGGGTGGCCGGGAGGAGGGCGAGCAGCGGGAGCAACAGAGCGGGCTTGAGGGTTTTCATAGCAGTATCCACGTTATCGTTATTGTGAGCGGGGCAGTGCATGCGGGACTTCTCGTGACCATGATGCTGCGTCCGGGAGATGCATGCGGTACCTGTCCCTGCTTCTTGTTGTGATGGTACGCCTTCAATCTATGAGGCCCTCCCTTCGCGGTCAACGAATCATCAGCCTTTTGGGCTTTCAAATTTCAATACGCAGTATTTGCCAAATTTATGTAAGAAAATATGTGTGTATTGTGCGATGACAACATGCGGGGATTGCGATGAGAAATTGGCCGATCAATGGCAGAAAAGACAGGCAAGTCGTCGCAGGGATAGTGGGCAGTCGCTCACGATAAACCTGCCTGAAGGCATCTGCTCGGTCAGCAGAATGGTCATCGGAATGGCCATCATAGTGGTGAGCAGGAAACCCGCAGAGCGATGGATCCTGAACACGGGAAAGCCCCCGTTGCCGATGCTCTCAAGAGGTCATCGGCAACGGGGGCTTTCGGGGGGGACATCACTACTTGATAAGCACTGAGCGCAACTGTTCTCTCAGTCAGTCAGCTCGGCCAGTCAGTGCGCCAAGTCAGCTCGGTCAGTCAGCGCGCCGCAGACTCGGTCGAGAGGCTCAGGCTCGGTTTGCGCAGCGCCAGCGGCATCAGCGCCAGCGAGACCGGCAGGCCGATCATCACCGGGTGCAGGCCGAAGGGATGGCCCAGCACCTGCCACAGTACGGCGGTGGCCAGCCCGCTCCACATCATGATCACCCCGCCACGCGGGTCTGGCGTGCGACGGCACAGCGCGACCACCGTCGGCACCAGCACACCGCAGACCAGCATCGCGCTGCCGAGAATCCAGATATCGAGCAGACGCGGGGCATAGAGCGCCAGGCCCAGCGAAATCAAGGACATGGCGACCACCGAGTGGCGGCTCATGCGCAGCATGAAGGCATCATCGCGGCCCTTCATGCGCGGCTTGATGATGTCGTTGGCGATGGAGGACGCACCGGCGATGAAGAACGAATCCGCGCACGAGATGATGGTCGCCAGCAGCACGACGACCATGCTGACCATCAGCGGCAACGGCAGAGTGGCCTTGATGATGGCGTAGAAGGACAGGTCCGGATTGGCGACCGCGATATCCAGCCCCAGCTTGGCGAAGGCGCCGATCAGGACCACGGCACCGCCGACCAGCAGCGTGAAGACGATGGCGACGGCGTAGCCGGTGCGTGCCGCCTTGAGGCTGCGTGCGGCCCAGAAGCGCTGCCACAGGTCCTGGCGCACGAACTGATAGGCGCCGATGGTCAGCATGTAGACCGCCAGTTCATGCCCGGAAATGCCGGTCAGGCTCAGGAAGTCAGGGTTGCCTTCGGGCATCGGTGCCGCGCTGATGAATTCCCAGCTGCCGCTGGCGTAGTAGACGGTGACCAGCAGAAAGAAGATGCCCAGGGTCTGCAGGGTGCCCAGGATGGCGTCTGACCAGATGACCGCCATCAGGCCGCCCAGCCATGTCTTGGCGGTCAGCAGCGCCCAGGTCAGCAGGATGCCCACCGGCAGCGCCAGGCCGAACACCAGCTTGAGCACCGTGGCCACGGCCACGAACTGCATGCCGGTGATGGCCGCGTAGGCACACAGGATACTGAGCAGGGTCGGCACCCTGACGCCTTCGCCAAAGCGACTGACCAGGAAGTCGGCCAGGGTCACCATGTTGAGGCGCTCGCCTTCGGCGTGGATCTTGCCGATGAAGAAGTACAGCGCAATGCCTGCGAAGGTCATGCCCACCGGCAGCCACAGCTGGCCCATGCCGAAGGTGTAGCCCTTGGAGACGAAGCCCAGCAGGGTAGAACCGCCGACGGCGGTACCGATCAGCGTACAGATCAGCGGGAAGGTCGAGGTGGAACGGCCTGCGACATTGTAATCATCATAGGTCTTGATGCGGCGGAAGAAATAGAGCGAAAGCCCCATTAGAAATACGCCACATGCTATGATCATGATCGAGAGAATGAAGGTTTCTCGGGTATCGAACATCGTCGTGTTTTCCGCTTTATTGATATTGTATTGATCGTCATTAGTGTCTTGAGCGAGGGGGAATATATCACTCGAGGGCAGACGTTGGTGACGCGGTGCTGACTTTATTACCATCTGGCGTGCCACCGGGAGTGCGTTTCATTGCGCTCTTGCCGGTCGCGCCACTTTCGGGACAGGAACAATCGCCATGCGACCCATACATGACACGCTGGACTGGAACCTGCTGAGAACATTCATCGTCATCGTCCAGGAGGAAAGCGTCAGTCGGGCCGCGGCGCGTCTCTACCTGTCACAGCCAGCGGTGAGTCTGTCACTCAAGCGCCTGGAAGAACGCCTGGGGCAGCGTCTGATCGAACGGGACAGTCACAGTTTTCGCGTGACCGGGGCGGGGCAGGTGGTCTATCGCGAGGCGGTGGAGATCTACGCCAATGTGGCGCGTCTCGCCTCTGAGGTGGGCAATAGTCATACGGAGATTTCCGGACATGTCTCGCTCCTGTTCATCACCGGCATTGAATGCCGTTTCCTTGATAGCGTGTTTGCACGCTTTCACCGCTGTTTCCCCCAGGTCACCTTCTCGATCCAGGAAATGTCCAGTCACGAGGTGCAGCAGGGTTTGCTGCAGCGCCAGGGGGCCTTGGGTATCTGTCTGGCCCAGCAGACGCCTGAACAGCTGATGTCCCAGGTGCTGGCGCGCCAGAATTACCGCTACTTCTGTGGTCGCATGCATCCGTTGTTCGGTCAGCAGAACCTGCCGATGGATGCGCTGCGCAATGAACGCTATGTCTCCTTTGGCAGTGAGCAGCTCGATGGCGTGCTGTCACCGCTGGCGATGTTCCGTGCTCGCGAAGGCGTGCAGGGTCCGGTGATCGGTCAGTCCAGCAGCCTGCAGGAAATCCGCCGCATGGTGCTGGCCGGTTGGGGCATCGGCTGCATGCCCGAGCACATCGTGCGCCGTGAAGTCGCGGAAGGGGAGCTGTGGCCCCTGCCGCCCTACGGTGGCGTGGCCGATATCGACCTGCACCTGATGTGGCACCGCGAGGCGCGTTTCAGTGCCGCCGAATCCACCTTCGTCAACTTCATGCACAACGCGCTGGCCAAGGTGCCGCTGGAAGAGCGTCTGCATCGCGGGCTGGAAATGCAGCCCACCGCGGCCTCTGCCGCAGCCGACGGCGTGCCGGCCAGTCGCGACCCGCTTGCCGCCGTGCATGCTGATGCTGATGCGGCCCAGCCGGGTGCTGAACGGCCAGATTCCGGCGAGGGCGAGACCGTCTAGACCGAACCTCAGTTTCAAGCCCCATTTCTCGACTACCACCATCGACACCGCTGCCATCCTGCAATATCGGATGACAGCGGTGCCTTGGGTGGGTGGGTCGTCACAGGCCTCAGTAGGCGAGATTGATCCAGGTGGTCTTCAGGTCGGAGTACTTGTCCAGCGCGTGCAGTGACTTGTCACGCCCGAAACCGGACTGCTTGACGCCACCGAAGGGCACGCTGATGTCGCCATCGGCGTAGCAGTTGACCCACACCAGCCCCGCCTTGAGACGCCGCGAGACACGATGGGCACGCGCCAGATCGCGGGTCCACAGGCCAGCGCCCAGCCCGTAGATGGAATCATTGGCCAGTTCGATGGCCTCTTCCTCGCCGCTGAAGCGGGTCACGCCGAGCACCGGGCCGAAGATTTCCTCGCGCATCACGGTGCTGTTCTGGCCGCCTTCCACGATGGTCGGCTCCAGATACCAGCCGCCGGCGGTGGCGTCGCTGGGCGCGATCGCCTGACCGCCCTGATGCAGCGTCATGCCTTCCGAGAGCGCCGTCTCGACGAAGCCGAGCACCTTCTCGTGGTGGTCCGCGCTGACCAGTGCGCCCATGCGCGTGGCCGGGTCGAGCGGGTCACCGGCCGGCATGGCGCGGGCGCAGGCGATCAGGCGCGGCATGAAGTCATCGAAGATGGCCTCATCGACATACAGGCGCGAACCGGCGATGCAGACTTCGCCCTGATTGATGAAGATGGCGTCTGCGGCGGCGCGAGCGGCCTGGTCCAGGTCCGGGCAATCGGCGAACACGATATGCGGCGACTTGCCGCCACACTCCAGCCACACACGCTTGAGGTTGGAGTCGCTGGCATAGCGCATGAAGCGCTTGCCGGTCGCGGTGGAGCCGGTGAAGGCCAGCGCATCGACTTCCATGTGCAGGCCGAGCGCCTGACCCGCCACCGCGCCGAGGCCTGGCGTGACGTTGAACACGCCCGCTGGAATGCCGGCTTCATCGGCCAGTGCCGCCAGACGCAACGCACTCAGGCTTGAGGCTTCGGCCGGCTTGAGCACCACGCTGTTGCCCAGTGCCAGCGCCGGCGCGAACTTCCAGGAAGCGATCATCAGCGGGAAGTTCCACGGCACCACCGCCGCGACCACGCCCAGCGCTTCACGGGTGATGGTGGCGTGCACGTTCTCGCCGGTGGGCGCGATCTCGTCATAATGCTTGTCGATGGCCTCGGCGTACCAAGCCACCGAGCGCGCGGTTTCCGCCAGATCAAAGCCCAGGCTGTCGCCGATCGGCTTGCCCATTTCCAGTGTCTGCAGCAGCGCCAGTTCTTCGGCATTGTCGCTGATCAACTGGGCAAAGCGCTGCAGCACGGCCTTGCGGGCCTGGGGGGACTGACGCGACCAGACACCGGATTCGAAGGCTCGACGCGCGGCCATCACGGCGCGGTCGATGTCCTGCTCGGTGCAGGCGGTGATATGCGCCAGCACTTCGCCGGTGGCCGGATTGTAGGCCGGGAAGGTGTCGCAGCCGGTGCTTTCGGTATAGGCACCGTCAATGAAGGCACGCGTCTCGAAGGTCAGCGCTGCGGCGCGTTGCTGCCAGTCGGCATGCGTCAGCGGGGCGGATGTGGCAGTGCTCATTGGGCGTTCTCCGCGGTGTTGTGGGTCGCATTGGCGTCGTCAGTGTTGGTGCTGACGATGCCGGCGCGCTTGAGCATCGCCAGCAGCAGGACGTTGGCGCCATCCTCGAGATCGGACGGTTCGGCGTTCTCGCTCTCGTTGTGGCTGATGCCGTCTTCGCAGGGCACGAAGATCATCGCCACCGGATTGATGCCGGCGATCTGCACGGCGTCGTGACCAGCACCGGTTTCCATGTCGCGGTAGCTGAGCTCCAGCTCCTGACTGGCGCTGCGCACCATCTCGATCAGTTCCGGCGCGAAGGGCGTCGGCGGAATGTGCTGGACCTCGATCAGCTCGATGTCCACGCGCTGCTTGTCGCTCTGGTTGGCGGCGTGATGCTTGAGGCACAGCGCCTTGAGCTGGTCGTGCATCTCGGCGAGCACCGCCGGTTCCAGGTGGCGCAGGTCGACGCTGAAGCGCACCTGGCCCGGAATCACGTTGCGCGAGTTGGGATGCACATTGAATTCGCCACAGGTGACGCGACCGTTGGGCTGGTAGGCATCGGCCAGCGTCAGGATGTCGCTGACCAGCGCGCAGGCGGTCTTGAGCGCATCGCGGCGGTAGGGCATCGGCGTCGGGCCGGCGTGGGCTTCCTGACCACTGACCACCACGTCGAACCAGTGCAGACCCAGCGAGCCGGTGACGGCGCCGATGGTGATCTCTTCCTGCTCCAGCACCGGGCCCTGCTCGATATGCGCCTCGAAATAGGCGCCGAAATCATGGCTGCCCACCGGCACGTCACCGGCATAGCCGGTGCGCGCCAGTGACGCGGCAACGCTGTCGCCGTCGCGGTCGGTGGCGGCCAGGGCCTTCTCGAGCGGGATCAAGCCCGCATGCACGCCGGACCCCATCATCACCGGCACGAAGCGGCTGCCTTCCTCGTTGGTCCAGATCACCACTTCCAGCGGGGCTTCGGTCTCGATGCCGCGCTCATCCAGCACGCGCATGACTTCCAGGCCGGCCAGCACGCCGTAGCAACCGTCGAACTTGCCGCCGGTGGGCTGGGTGTCGATGTGACTGCCGGTGGCGACCGGCGGCAGGTTGTCATTGCGCCCCGGGCGACGCGCGAAGATGTTGCCGATCTCGTCGACGCGCAGTGTCAGGCCCGCGGCCTCGAGCCAGCCGGTGACCAGCTCGCGGCCGGCGCGGTCTTCTTCGGTCAGGGCCAGACGGCAGTTGCCGCCCTTGGGCGTCGCGCCGATCTCGGCCAATGTCATCAGCGCGTCCCACAGGCGCTTGCCATCGACGCGCAGGGCGAGGCTATCCAGAATCTGCTGGGTCTGTTCGGTGTTGGCAGAGGGAGCTGAAGGGGTAGTGGTAGTGGACATGTTGTTGTATGACTCCTGTCGTCGCGCTCTGGCGGCATGGTTCAACTGTTCTGACGGTTCAACTGTTCTGACTGGCGACCTTCCCGCCTTCGGGCGACGGGAAGGTCCCCCGAAGGCGGGAAGGAGCGCCTCCCTGTGACTTACTCGGCCGCGTTACGCGTGAGGGCATCTTCACGGATGCCGCTGAGCAGCTTGCCCGGGGCGATGCCGTCCGGGTCATAGCGCAGCTCGATCAGGGCCGGCAGACGCTCGCGGTCGGCGAATTCCAGGGCGCGCTTGAAGCTTTCCTCGAAGTCCTCGTCCTTCTCCACTACCTGACCCAGGCCGCCGTAGGCGGTGACCAGCGCGGCGAAGTCCGGGTTGGTGAAGGTCAGCGCGATCTCGCGGCCCGGGAAGTCGTTTTCCTGGTGGGCGCGGATGGTGCCCCACATGCCGTTGTTGAACACCAGCACCACGACGCCGAGGCGGTACTGCAGTGCCACGCCCAGTTCCTGCAGGTTCATCTGGAAGCAGCCATCACCGGCGTAGCAGACGGCGGGGCGTTCCGGGAATTCCAGCTTGCTGGAGATGGCGGCGGGCAGGCCGTACCCCATGGAACCGACGGTCGGGGCCAGCGAGCTGCCCAGGCCACGGAAGCGCACGTAGCGGTGTGCGTAGAGCGCGTAGTTGCCGGCGCCGACGCTGATGCAGCCCTTGCCATCGAGAATGCGGTCGACGGTCAGGCTGACCTTGTCCAGGCTCAGCGGGCCCGGCGACGGCTGCTCTTCCAGCGTGGCCAGATAGGCGGCGCGCGCCTCGCGGGTAATGCCGGACCAGCGCGGGGCGCTATCCGGTGACAGGGTGGAGAGCGCCAGTGCGAAGCCGTTGACGTCGGTATTGATGGCCAGCGTCGGCTGATAGACGCGGCCCAGCTCTTCCGGGTCTGCGTAGATGTGCACCAGCTTCTGGGTCGGCACTGGCGACTGGATCCAGCTGTAGCCTTCGCTGGTGGCTTCGCCGATACGGGTGCCGACGGCGATCACCAGGTCACTCTCGACCAGCTGCTGGCGCAGTGCGTCATGCATGCCCATGCCGACGTGACCGGCGAATTGCGGCAGTTCGGCATCGACGCACTCCAGACGGCGCCAGGCGACACCGGTGGGGATATCGAAACGCTCGGCGAAGCCTTCCAGCGCGACCTGGGCATCGCGGGTCCAGCCGCTGCCACCGACCAGCAGGAAGGGGCGCTCGGCAGAAGCGAGCAGGCTCTTGAGCTCATCCAGCTGCGGCTGACCCGGATAGGTGGCCAGACGCGGGTGCGGCTTGACGTCCGCGACCTGGGCTTCGCCCCACAGGGTGTCTTCGGGCAGTGCCAGCACCACCGGTCCCGGACGGCCGCTGCGCGCCACCTGATAGGCACGCGCGATGTATTCCGGAATGCGCGAGGTGTCGTCGATCTGCGCGACCCACTTGGTCATCTCGCCGAACATGCGGCGGTAATCGATTTCCTGGAAGGCTTCGCGCTCGATGAAGTCACCCCCGACCTGACCGATGAACAGGATCATCGGCGTGGAATCCTGATAGGCGGTGTGCACGGCGATGGAGGCGTTGGTGGCGCCCGGGCCACGGGTGACGAAGCACACGCCCGGCTCGTTGGTCAGCTTGCCGTAGGCTTCGGCCATGTAGCCTGCGCCACTTTCCTGGCGGCAGACGATGGGCTCGATGGCGCCCTTGTGCTCATTGAGCGCATCGATGCACGGCAGGTAGCTTTCGCCCGGCACCAGGAAGACACGCTTGGTGCCGTGCAGACGGATCTGGTCGACGAGGATCTGCCCGCCATTGCGCAGCGGCAGGGTGGAAGCGGAGGAAGTGTTCGCGGCCTGAGTCATGGGAGTGCTCTCGTTGTTGTTGAGAATTCGTTGTTGAGAAATCAGTGTTGAGAAATCGGATGTTGAGAAATCGGTGTTGAGACGTCGGTACTCTTGACGCGGTAATGAATTCGGTGCGGCGCTCGGCAGGGCAGCCTTTCAGAACTGAGGCGCGGTGTTGTCGACGGGCATCGGGTCAGCGCCGTGAGCGGGCATGAGGTCATACAGCGCCTCGAGCTGTTCGGGGTAGATGACGCAACGCGCCTGCAGCCCCTGCTGATTGGCCCAGTGCTGGTCGGTGCCCAGCCCGTGCTTCCAGCGCCACGGGCCATCGATGGCCAGCCGGCGATGGGTCTTGCAGGCTCGCGCCAACCGCTGACGCCACGGCTTGAGCGTCTCGGTGATGGCGGCGGCGGGCTGGTCGGGCATCAGGCCCAGATCCGTGGCCAGGTCCCCGGTACCGATCAGCGCTCCCAGCAGGCGTGGCGTGTCATCGCCCGCGGCGAGCAGTTCCTCGGCGGCCAGCAGTCCGGCCCGGCTTTCCAGCGTCGCGACGCTCTTCAGACTGCCCCGTGGCAGGCCATGCAGGGCTTCCTGCTCGGCGAGGGCGTCATCCAGCGCGGCCAGCTGGGCGCGTTGCTCGACGGCGGGCAGGAAGATGGCGGCGGGCGCGCCAGTGGGATCGCCCAGGGTGGCGCTGATCAGCTCTGCCAGCTCTTCGCGACCGCCGTGCTCCAGCAGGTTGAGGCGCACGGCCGGCCACACCTTCAGGGCACGGGCGCGTCTGGCGAAGTCGGTGAAGCGACTGATGGCAAGCTTGCGTCCGGCGGCCGGGGTGAACTCTTCGAGATCGACCACGATGGCATCGGCGCCGCTGGTGAGGGCGGCCTGCAGACGGGCGGCGTCGTCACCCGGCACGAACAGCCAGCGCTGGGGAAGCTTGTGGTCCATGGCGGTGGTCATCACTCAGCCCTCCATCAGGTTGGGCAGGAACAGCACGAGTTCCGGAATGAAGGTGATCAGCATCAGCACGGTCAGCATCGCGCCCAGCATCAGGCCCAGCGGGCGCAGCGAATCGCTGACGTTGATCCCGGCGATGCGACAGGCGGCCATCAGGTCGATCCCCAGCGGCGGCGTATTGGCGCCGATGGCCAGATTGACGGTCAGCAGTACCCCGAAGTGCACCGGGCTGATGCCGTATTGCGCCAGCAGCGGCATCACGATGGGCGTCACGATGATGATGATCGCCACGCTTTCCATGAAGGAGCCCAGTACCAGCAGCACGGCGGTCAGCAGCAGCAGGACGCTAATGCGGCTGTCGGTGAATTCGCCGATCAGCTGGGCGATGGCCTGCGGCACCTGCTCGTAGGTCAGGCCCCAGGCGAACATGCCGGCCGCACCGATGATCAGCAGGATGGCGCCGGTGGTCTCGGCGGTTGCGCGGACGCTGTCCAGGAAGCCGCGCCAGGTCAGGCTGCGATAGACACAGGTGCCGATGATGATGGCGTAGAGAATCGCGGAGGCGGCGGCTTCGGTGGGCGTGAAGACCCCGAAGCGGATACCGCCGATGATCATCACCGGCACCATCAGGGCCGGCATGGCGCTGAGCAGGGCGCGGCGACGCTCGCCGGGCACACGGGCCGCGACACCGCCCGACCAGCCATGCTTGCGTGACATGTAGAGGGCGACGCCGACCAGCGCGACGGTCAGCATCAGGCCGGGGATGATGCCGCCCATGAACAGCTGGCCCACCGAGGTATTGGAGGTGGTGCCGTAGACGATCATCACGATGCTGGGCGGAATCACGGTGCCGATGGAGCTGGCGGTACCTACCAGCGCACTGCTGAAGCCCTTGTCATAGCCGTTGCGGGCCATGGTGGGCAGCAGCATGCTGCCGATGGCGATCACGTCCGCCACGCCGGAGCCGGACAGCGCGCCGAACATCATGCAGGCGAGCACCGCGACCACCGCCAGTCCGCCGCGGATATCACCGACCATCGCCATGCACAGGCGTACCAGGCGTTCGGTCAGACCGGCGCGGTTCATCAACTGGGCGGCGAGCACGAACAGCGGGATCGCCAGCAGGGTGAAGCTTTCCATCCCGGCCACGAATTGCTGCGCCGAGACCATCATGGGCGCGGCACCGAAGGCCAGCAGGTAGAAGAGGGCCGACATCAACAGCGCGAAGGCGATGGGAATGTCGATGAGGATGCCGAGCGCGAATACGCCGAGCAGAGCCAGGGCGCCGAGAGTCATGAGGCATCTCCTTGGCGTGGGGATGACGTGGCGTCATCGGCCAGGGTGTCACGGGAGGTTGCGGTCGGCGTCAGCAGGTGCTCCAGCTGTACCAGTGCCATCGCGGTGCAGCACAGCGGCACGGACAGATAGACGATACCGGCCGGAATCTGCAGCGCGGTGGTGGTCTGACGCATCGTGATGGCACTCAGGTCCATGCCTGCCTTGGCCAGCAACAGCAGCATGATCAGGATCATGGCGTCAGTGATGCGTCCGGTGATGCGCTGGACACGCACCGAGCGCACCAGCAGCGGCAGCAGGCCCGCACTCAGGTGAGTGCGGTTGCGGGTGCAGGACACCGCGGCCAGCAGGGTGGTCCATACCAGCACCAGCTGCGGCAATTCTTCTGCCCAGTGCGGCGGCTGGCCCATGACCCAGCGCATGAAGACGGTCCAGATCACCAGTGCCGACAGCGCGGCGACTCCGCTGGCAGCCAGGGCCAGACAGCCCCGGCAGCTCCAACGTGAGAGGGTGATCATCAAGGTACGCACGGCACACAACACGGCCAGCGGCTTGACGGAGGGAGAGGCGGAAGACATCGTTACTCGCCCTTGCGGTATTGCTCGATCAGGCCCATCAGCTCAGGCCCGAAGACGTCGGTGTACTCGGCCCACACACCCTGCACCTTGGCATTGAAGGGCGCGGTGTCGACCTCGTTGACCTGCATGCCTGCCTCTTCCAGCTTGGCGACCAGCTCGGCGTCGTCCTTCTGGGTCATCGCGCGCTGCTTGTCACGCCATTCGTCGGCGCTCTTCTGCACTGCGGCCTGATCCTGCTCGGAGAGCTGGTTCCAGGTGAAGTTGGAGATGGTCAGACACGCCGGTGCCCAGACGTGACCGGTGAGGGAGACGTAGTCCTGCACTTCGCTGAAGGAAGAGGAATAGATGATGGCCAGCGGGTTTTCCTGGGCATCGAACACGCCCTGCTGCAGCGCGGAGTAGAGCTCACCGAAGGACAGCGGCGCCGGGCTGGAACCCAGTGCGGTGAAGGTGTCCAGACGCATCTTGTCCGGCGTGACGCGAATCTTGAGGCCGGCGAGGTCTTCCGGGGTGGTGATGGGGCCACGGTTGTTGGTGACGTGACGGAAGCCGTTTTCCCACCACGACAGGATCTTCATGTTGTGCTCGTCGGCGACTTCCTCGAGCGCATCGCCCAGCTTGCCATCGTAGGCGGCGTAGGCGTGTTCGCGGTCCGGCCAGGAGTAGGGCAGCTCGACGATGCCGAAGCGGGCATCCAGCGGCTGGAAGGAGCCACAGCCGATCACGCCAGCCGGCACGCTGCCGATCTGCATGCCTTCCACGACCGTCTTCTCGTTGCCGAGCTGTCCGCTGGGGAAGACCTGGAAATTGACGCGGCCATCAGTGGCCTCGGCGACATCCTTGGCAAAACCTTCCGCAGCGATGTTCCAGCTATGGGTGGGCGCCAGCACGTGGCCGAGCTTGATATCCTGAGCCTGAGCGGCGCTCAGCGGCAGGATAGTGGTAGCGGCAATTGCAGCGGTCAGCAGGGTACGCTTCATCGGGACACCTCTTGGAGTTGTTATCGTTGTGACAGGCGCCTCTGTGTGCGCCTTGATCCAAGAGTGTGTTCTGTTCGTGTATTTCGGTAGTTTCGATTTTTTATTCTTGGTATTAATCAGATTTATGCTGGATCTCGATGACTCGCCAATCCTGTAGTCCAGTCCATTTATATACCGTTATCTTGCTTTGCTGGCCATTGCGGTTCTGGCAGGCCTGGGTGAGGCAGCAGTCATCGGGACACGCAATACAAGGCGCCCGCGAAGAAGGATGTCTTCGCGGGCGCTGAGATATCACTGAGAGAGCCTGGTTAGCGCCTGAATGGTGCCTGACTGTCGTTTAAGAGCCGCGCTTGGGTCAGGCCACTGCCTTGTCCAGCGCCTGGCTGACATCGGCAATGATGTCGTCGATATGCTCGATCCCCACCGAGATACGCACCAGATCCGCCGAGACGCCTGCCTTGGCCAGTTCTTCCTCGTTGAGCTGGCGGTGAGTGGTGGAGGCCGGGTGGCAGGCCAGCGACTTGGCATCGCCGATATTGACCAGGCGCAGAATCATCTGCAGCGCATCGATGTACTTGCCGCCGGCGATGCGCCCGGCTTCGGCCTTGTCGTCACCAGTCGCGTCCGTCTTGATGCCGAAGCTTACGATGCCGGAGGCCTTGCCGCCGGTGATCTTCTGGCAGGTGGCGTGATAGGGGCTGTCGGGCAGCGCGCCGTAGTTGACCCAGCTGACGCTCGGGTGCTGCTGCAGATACTCGGCCAGCGTGAGCGCATTGCTGCAGTGACGCTCCATGCGCAGGCTGAGAGTTTCCAGGCCTTGCAGCAGCAGGAAGGCGCTCTGCGGTGACAGCGCCGCGCCGGTATTGCGCAGCGGCACCACACGGCAACGCCCGATATAGGCGGCCGGACCGAAGGCTTCGGTGTAGACGACGCCGTGGTAGGAGGGGTCCGGCTCGTTGAGAATCGGGAAGCGCTCCTTGTTGGCGACCCAGTCGAACTTGCCGGAATCGATGATGATGCCACCCACGGTGGTGCCGTGGCCGCCGATGTACTTGGTCAGCGAGTGGATCACGATATCGGCGCCGTGATCGAAGGCGCGGCACAGCACTGGCGTGGCGACGGTGTTGTCGACGATCAGCGGTACGCCATTCTTGTGGGCGATCTCGGCCAGACGCGCGAGATCGACGATGTTGCCGGCAGGGTTGCCGATGGACTCGCAGAAGACGGCGCGGGTCCTGTCATCGATCAGCGCCTCGAGACCGGCGAAGTCATCGAAGGCCGCCATGCGCACCTCGACCCCCTGACGCGGCAGACTATGGGCGAACAGGTTGTAGGTGCCGCCATACAGCTGGCTGGTGCTGACGATGTTGTCGCCGACCTGCACCAGCGCCTGGATGGCATAGGTGATCGCCGCCATGCCGGAAGCCACCGCCAGCGCCGCGATACCGCCTTCGACGGCGGCCATGCGCTGTTCGAGCACGTCATTGGTCGGGTTCATGATGCGGGTGTAGATGTTGCCCGGCACCTTGAGATCGAAGAGGTCCGCGCCGTGCTGGGTATCATCGAAGGTGTAGGAGGTGGTCTGGTAGATCGGTACCGCCGCTGCCTTGGTGGTGGCTTCCGAGGTATAGCCGTGATGCAGGGCGAGGGATTCCAGCTTCATGTTGTCAACCGACATGACAGTGTCCTTGTGCGAGAGCGTGGCGAAGTCTTGTTGTGTCGTGCTGTTCTTCGTGATGTTCAGTTCGTGCTGTTTTGCGTGCTGTTGTCGTTCGTCCGTATGCGGCTGCGGTCTGCCTGCACCGCCAGCAGGGCGCATGCCGCAACGACGCTCAACATTAGCAACGGGTCATCACCAAGTCCAAGCGTCGCTCACGCCGGCACTACCGGCCGCTGACTGGGCGGTACGCCGAACTGGCGACGAAAGGCGGTGGCGAAGTTGGCCGCGCTGCGATAGCCCGCCAGTTCTGCTGCGGCTTCTATCGTCAGCTTGCGGTCCTGCAGCAGGTGCGCCACTCGGGTCAGTTGCCGCCGTCGCAGGTCCTGCGCCAGGGTCTGGCCGTAGGCGTCGCGATAGCGGCGCTGCAACTGGCGCACGCTCATGCCCAGCCGCGCCGCCATCTCCGCCTGACTCAGATAGGCGGCTTCCCCGCTGTGTATCCAGTCTTCCAACCTTGCCGCCCAGTGCTCGCCAAGCCCTTCGGGAGTCGGATGAGAAAGAGAGGCGGAGGCCGCCAGACATTCGCTGATCACCTCCAATGCCAATGACTCGATGCCGAGGCGCAGCGCCAGCGTCCCCGGCCGTTGGCGGCTGAATTCCTCCAGTCGCTCGATCAGACGCGCAGAGGGCTGCCAGGCGTAATGGGCCAGATGCCGCGCCTCGGGCATCAGCTGGCTGGCGCGTGATACCCCCAGATGCAATTTCAGCCACGCCGGCGTCAGCGACAGGATGGCGCTGTGCTCCTGCGTGCCTTTCACGCTCTTGAGCGCGAATTCCGTCACTTCATCGAGGGCGATGCATAGCGCGCGCCCCGGTGCCAGTGCATGGCTGTCCGGGCCGAAACTGACCTTCGGCTCCCCGCGCCACACCACGGCGATCTTGAGGGACGGCTCGATACGGGAGCGAATCATCAGGTCGGCACGTTTGCGCACACGGTTGAGGCGCATGAACAACCCGGGCTGAGCCTCGTGCAGATGCATGTTGCCGATCAGCGCACCATCGCCGGACTGGCCCTCGGCAGGCTCGCACTGGTGGTCGCTGGTCAGGGCGCGCGCCATGCGGTGGACGTGTTCCAGCTCGATGATCCTGGGCCTTGCGCTGTCGCCACGAAGGTTGTCGAGAGGCGCTCTGTCAGAGGACGAGGGGGATGAAGCAGTGGCTTTGGGTAGGAGAGGGACACCACGTTGTGACCGGACATGCATCTTGTCGCACCTGCAAACATGAAGAAGCGTTCAGCAAAGGTTTTTGCCGTCATTGAGTGCCAAAATGCCCCGTCAATGCATCAGATGCAAATAATTATCATTAGTGGCGACAGGCAGTGAGCACAAGACAATGAGCACGAGGCAAGGGGACATGATGATGAAGATGAAGACTAGCGGAGGCGTGCTGTGTGGGGCAGGGGCGCGTCGTTTGCTGCTCGGGGCGGGCGTGGTGCTGATCAGTCTGCCGGCGCAGGCGGACGACTCGACGCTGGTGCTGGAGACGCAGCGGGTCACTGGTCTGCGTCTGTATGACATGGCCTCCAGTGAGGAAAGCGGTGGCTACAGCGTGGATGCCGCCACGGTGGGCTCGAAGGTGCCGGCTTCGCTGCGCGACATTCCGCAGTCGGTCAGCGTCGTGACCCATGACGCCATCGAGGACCAGAATTTCATCACCCTGGATCAGCTGGCGGCGCGTACGCCGGGCGTGCGGGTGCTGAACAACGACAGTGGTCGCTCGTCCATCTTCGCGCGTGGCTATGAGTACGATGCCTACAGCATCGATGGCCTGTCCGCGCCGATGTCGAGCCTGACGGGCTCGGTGCCTTCGCTGACCGCCATCGATCGGGTCGAGGTCATGCGCGGGCCGTCCGGTCTCTTCAACAGCACCAGTGAGCTGGGCGGCGTCATCAATCTGGTGCGCAAGCGTCCGACCGATACCTTCCAGGGCTCCATCAGCGGCAGCGTCGGCACGCTGGATGACAGCAGCGTCAGCGTCGATATCTCCGGACCCATCGATGAGCAGGGCCGTATCCGCGGGCGCCTGGTGACCCGCTCCACGGAGCAGGCGCAGTGGGTCGATGACAACGACAACACGCTGAATGATTTCTATGGCGCGCTGGATATCGATCTGGATGAGAACACCGAGCTGTCAGTGGGCGTGATCCACAACACCAAGGACATCACCGTCAATCAGGGTCAGCCGGTGGGCAGCGATGGCGACTTCACCTACGCACGAAGTTCGGCTTTCTATGGCGCGGACTGGAACAGCTTCGAGAGCGACTCCACCGATGTCATCGCCGAGCTGACGCACCACTTCAGTTCGCGCGGCTATGGACGTCTGGCGGCGCGTTACAGTGATCGCAATGCCGATTACGAGTACGCCTACAGTGGCTCCGCGCTCAGTGACAGCGGCGACATGAGCAGTGTCGCGGGCTATGCCGGTTTCACCGATGAGACCTCGGTGAGCGTGGATGCCAGCTACACCCAGGGCTTCGATGCCTTCGGCAACCAGAACGAATTCGTGGTCGGGGTCGACTACAAGACCTCAGAAGCGGACACCACCGCGGCGCGCACCAGCGACCTGACCGGCTCCAGCGCCAGCATCAGCGAGCTGAACAACCTGGCCTATGTCGACATTCTCGGCAACGCGCGTGACGGCGTCAGTGGCTACAGCCTGTCGCGCACCAAGACCACCCTCGAAGAACAGGGCCTGTACGGCAAGGTGACGCTGCGTCCCGTGGCGCCGCTGGCCGTGATACTGGGCGCGCGGGTCAGCCATTTCTCGGCGGACTCCGAAGACAGGATCAATGGCGGCAGCAGCGACATGCAGGACACGGCTGTCACGCCCTACGGCGGACTCGTGTATGACCTGGACGCCGATCACTCCGTCTATGCCAGCTACTCCAAGGTCTTCGAGCCGCAGACCAGTGAAGGCGAGGACGGGGACCTGATCGACCCGCGGGAAGGCGAGCAATACGAGATCGGCATCAAGGGCAGCTATCTGGATGGCGCCCTCAATGCGCGCATCAGTGGCTTCCAGCTGACCGACAGCCACCGCGCGGCATCCTCCACTGACAGCAGCGTCGATTACTCGGTGGATTCCGGCAAGATGCGCATCACCGGTGCGGAGCTGGAGCTGGCCGGCAATATCACGCCGCAGTGGGATGTCATCTTCGGCTACACCTACATGGACTCCGAGGTGCTGGAAGCCGGCAGCTCCGATACCTTGCTGATGCTGATGCCCAACAACATGGTCAATCTGTGGACCCAGTATCGCTTCGAAGGCAACCTGCTGGACGGCGTATCCGTCGGTGCCGGCATGACGGCGCTGAGTGATTTCGACAATACCCAGGGCACCATCCATGCACCGGGCTATGCGGTATTCGATGCCATGCTCGGTTACCAGTTCACGCCACGACTCAGCGGCCAGCTGAACGTCTACAACCTGTTCGACCGCGAATATTACGTGCGCGCCGGTTCTGCCAGTGTCTTCAACTTCGTGGGACGCCCGGCCAGCGCCGTCGCCACCATGAAGTATGAGTTCTGATGGTGGCTCTCGGATTGCGAGCGCGGATGAGGCTTTTCGCACGACTACAGGCATGGGGACTCATCATGCTGACATCCGTTGCTGTCAGCGTGCCGGCCCTTGCCATGTCTCACGCCACTGATGAGGCGCTGCCAGGCACCACGACCTCCTTCACCCAGCATTCGCACCTCACGGGGCACGATTATCTGATCCAGGTCGCGCTGCCGCAGGTCGCGCCGCCTCCGGGAGGTTATCCCGTGTTGCTGGTACTGGACGGCAATCGTCATCTCGATCTGTTCACGGCGGCGCGCGACATATTGGGCCGTCGTGGCTTTGACAAGGCGCCGGCGGATCTCGCCATCGTCGCGGTCGGCTATGCGGGCACTGACGAGCAGGCAGAGGCGAGGCGCGCCACCGTCACGACGCTGCGCTACAAGGACTTCACGCCACCGCTCACCAGCGGTACCGCACCTGAGGGCACGGGAGGTGGGGCGCAGTTTCTGGCCTATCTGACGCAATCCTTGCCACCTGAACTGGCCTCACGCTATCCGCTCGATCTCAAGCGTCCAGCGCTGGTCGGTCACTCGCTTGGCGGCCTGTTCGCGCTCCATGCCCAGCAACAACAGCCCGAGGCGTTCGGCGCCATCTTCGCGATCAGCCCCTCGCTGTGGTGGCTGCAGGAGAATGACCAGGCCAACTGGCCGCTGCGTCTTGCCTGCTCCGAGGCGGTGGGCCCGGTATTGATCGCCGCTGGCGGACGCGAGCAATCGCCGCAGCCACAGCGCAATGACCCAAAGCGGGACAGGCTGCGTGTCCAGCGCGCGATGATCGACAACGCCCAAGCCTATGCGCGCCAGTTGGGCGAGCGCTGCCCGCAGATCGAGGTGCAATGGCGGCGTTATGCAGGCGAAGACCACGGCAGCGTGATGTGGCCCGCGGCGCGCTCGGTGATGGAGATGTTGTTGGGGTCACGCTGATCAGGCTTGCCTGCGCGAGAGCGCGAACGTGAAAGGGGTCAGACTGACAGTAAAAACACGACGGCGGCATCAGCGTGAGACGTTTATCGTCCTGGCTGATGCCGCCGTCGTCTTGTTTCTGCGCCGCTTTATATCCTCGTGCTCGTCGTAAAATAAAGGAGCTTCATATATGGGAATAGATGTTTTTGAGTGTTCTTCTAGCTTTTTCCTATCAGAATGTGCTTAAGTGATATTTCTATAAGTTTTAATGTAGATTGCCTTGCAGGAATTGATTTGTACGTTAAAGTAAATTGACAACTAGGCTAATAAAATTTAGCTAAGGAGAAATTTGCATGGATGATTTATGCCATTATGACACGATCGTACAGCAGCTTAGAAGTGATTATAAAAAGGCAATAGTAAGACAAGACATTTCAGCAATATATTCTGTTGATGACGATAATATATCAGGGGTATTCTTATCGAAACCTTCTGAAGATTATTTTAATGTAAGTCCTAGAATAATGGTGGTAGGGCAAGAGCCAAGAGGTTGGCGTGATAAAGCATGTAAGGTAAAGAATAATCTTGAGATAGATGAGGTTGATCTACAAGAATCAATGAATAAGACATTAGAGTTTGCACGCAGCGGAGGAAAAACCAGTAAGTTTTTCCAATTTTACCGTAAAGTCGCTAAGGAGGTACATCTAGCGAATAAAGATGCGATCATATGGTCTAACCAGTTCTGTGTCAGTAGTAACAAGAAGAGCCCTGTTAAGACCAGTAAAGATAAATTTGCAATAATAAAGGATCTTTCTAACGATCTTCTTAAGGCTCAAATTAATAACTTAAGGCCAGATGTTGTAATCTTTACCACAGGCCCCTCTAGAGATAAGTATATAAAAGAGTGCTTTCCTGAGCTCGAAACTATCGAAGTCATTGTGCCTAGGCGTTTATGGCACTTTAAGGTTGGCAGTGTTCACTGCTTTAGAATTACTCACCCGAGATATCTGCGAGGTAATAAGATGTGGGGGCAGGTTATCGAGCACGTCAAGGAAGTATGCTGATTATTAGCAATGGATAAGCTTGTCTTTGCCAAGATATATTCTAATACGACTATAGAGGCCAGCGCCTCTATAGTCGTGATTTTTGATAATCAACTGATAAAAGATATCTAGCCTAAAACTACATCACCGCACGTACCGCCAGGAACAGCACTGTCGGGGCGAGCAGAATGCCCAGGCCGGTGTAGAAGGTGGCCGTCATCGCGCCGTAGGGCACCAGGCGGGCATCGGTGGCGGCGAGACCGGCCGCGACGCCGCTGGTGGTGCCGATCAGGCCGCCGAAGATCATCGCGGAACGCGGATTGTCGAGCCCGATCAGGCGCGCCGTCATCGGCGTGGCGACCATGGTCAGAATCGACTTCACCAGTCCGGCCGCGATCGACAGCGCGACCACTTCGGAGCTTGCCCCCAGGGTGGCACCGGTGACCGGGCCGACGATGTAGGTGACCGCGCCCGCGCCGATGGTGGTGATATCGACCGGATCGGTATAGCCGAAGGCGATGGCGACACCGCCACCGGCGATGAAGGAGATCAGTACGCCGACGAACAGCGCCACGACCCCACGGAAGCCGGTCTGGCGGATTTCCTTCAGGTTGACGCCGTAGGCGGTGGCGATGATCGCGAGATCGCGCAGCATGCCGCCGCCCATCAGGCCAAGCCCCGAGAACAGCGTGACATCCGAGAGCCCCTTGCTGCCGCCGGTGGTCGCGCCGCCCACATAGGCCAGCACCAGGCCGAGGATGATGGCGATGGCGGAGCCGTGCAGCTTGCCGTGGGTCAGGTTGTTGCTGATCCAGTAGGCGACATACATCGCCAGGCCGATCACGGCGAAGGCGGCGACCAGATGATACTTGTCGAACAGTTGGACGAGTGACTCGATCATGGTTCAGCCCTCAGTGTTTGTGCGCAGGAGTGGAGGAGGTGTGGCGGCTGCGGTCCAGCACCGGCGCACCCGTCGTCACTGAGGTTCTGGTCGGCGTATAGCGGGTCTCGCCGGCGAGCGGGTCATCTTCCAGCGCATTCTCGGGGCGCTTGCCGGTCAGCAGCGGCACGAGGGCCAGCCCCAGCACCACGGCCAGCACACCCGCCACCAGTGCGACCATGCCGCCACTGAAGGCCGCGACCACGTTCTGGCTGGCGGCCATCGCGACCACGATGGGGATGTACATCGCGTTCCAGAAATTGATGCCGCTGGCGGTGCTGTCGGCCATCTTGCCGCGGTCCTTGAGCACGCCGGTGATGAAGATGAGCAGCAGCATCGCGATGCCGACGCCGCCGAGATTGGAATCGATATTGAGCATTTCTCCGAGCAGATCACCGATCACGAGACCGGCCATCATGCACCCTGCGAGCAGGGCAACTCCGTAGATCACCATGGCGTAATACCTTCTTGTTGTTGTGGTGAAGGGGTGGTGAATCAGTGTGGCGTCTTGTCGTCTATCTGATTTATCTCTCGTCTATCCAGGTTGGCTAGCCTGGCTTTACGTGTCTTGTCTCTGACTATTGCGCGTCCTTTGCCTGTCCTTTGCCTGTCCTCTGCAGGACTTGAGGGTGAATGAACCCACCGGCATGACGTGATGGCGTCACGCCATGCCGGTGGCAGTCGATGATTGAGCGTCAAGCTGTATAAGTCGTACCGAACGAGCCCTCAGCTTTGGACTAGAGAGCCCTCAGCCATGAGCGCGTGAAGGCTCTGGCATGAACAGCTCGGCATACTCCTCGCGCAGCTGCTTCTTCTGCACCTTACCCATCACGTTGCGTGGCAGGCTGTCGATGAAGAACACGCGCTTGGGCTGCTTGTAGCGGGCCAGCTTGTCGCTGAGGGCGACCAGCACCGCCGCTTCATCGAGACTGTCCTGGTGGCCGGGCTGCATCACCACCACCGCGCAGACGCCTTCGCCGAAGTCAGGATGCGGCACGCCGAACACCGCCGATTCGTTGACGCCGGGCATGTCATCGATCAGCAGCTCCACCTCCTTGGGGTAGATGTTGTAGCCGCCGGAGATGATCAGGTCCTTGTCGCGGCCGCTGATGCACAGATAGCCATCGGCATCGATATGGCCGAGATCGCCGGTGATGAAGAAGCCATCCTCGCGGAATTCGCTGGCGGTCTTCTCCGGCATCTTCCAGTAGCCCTTGAAGACGTTCGACCCACGCACCTCGATCAGCCCCGTCTCGCCACGCGGCAGGATGGCGCCTGTCTCGCGGTCGGTGACGCGCACCTCGCTGCCGGGCAGCGCCATGCCCACCGTGCCCGGGCGACGCTCGCCATCGTAGGGGTTGGAGGTGTTCATGTTGGTCTCGGTCATGCCGTAGCGTTCGAGAATCGCGTGGCCGGTGCGTGCGCTGAATTCGCTGTGGGTCTCGCTGAGCAGCGGCGCGGAACCGGAGACGAACAGGCGCATGCTGGCGGTCGTCTCGCGGTTGAGGCGCTCGGATTCCAGCAGGCGCGTATAGAAGGTCGGCACGCCCATCAGTACGCTGGAGCGCGGCATCAGGTCGAGAATCTGCTCGGCATCGAACTTGGGCAGGAAGGTCATCGAGGCGCCGACGGTCAGCACGATATTGCAGGCCACGAACAGGCCGTGGGTATGGAAGATGGGCAGGGCGTGGATCAGGTGATCGTCCGCGCTGAAGCGCCAGGTCTCGGCCAGTGCCTGGCAGTTGGAGGCCAGGTTGGCGTGGGTCAGCATCGCGCCCTTGCTGCGTCCGGTGGTGCCGGAGGTATACAGAATGGCGGCGAGATCATCGGCGGCGCGTGGCTCGACCTCGTGGCTCGCGCTGCACTGGCGCGCCTGCTCCATCAGGCTGCCGTCCTGCTCGGTACCGAGGCTCTCGACGCGCGGCACGCCGCATTGCTTGCCGAGTTCACGTGCCGTCTCCAGCACCTTGGGCTGGCAGACATACAGGTGCGGGCCGGCGTCGCCCAGGAAGTAGCGGATCTCCTCGCCGGTGTAGGCGGTGTTCAGCGGCAGATAGACCGCCCCGACCTGCAGGCAGGCCAGATACAGGATGACGGTCTCGCAGCTCTTGTCGATCTGCACCGCGACGCGGTCGCCCGGTGCCACGCCCAGCTCGCGCAGGGCGCTGGCCATCTGGCCGGCGGCGGTGCGTGTCTGGGCGAAGGTGTAGCCGTGACCTTCGACGGTATCGAGGAAGGTGGCATCCGGGCGCTCATCGAAGTTGCGCGCGAATTGCAGATAGAGATTGTCGTGGTTGGCGTGAGACATCATTGGCTCCAATGGCGTTGTTCTTGTCGTGAGGTGTTGTCTTGTCATGAGGCGTCATTGACGCAAAGCAAGAGACGTCGTGGTCAGGCGTGCTCCGGCAGGCGGCGTGCCTGCCGGGCGACTTATTCTTCGAGCGGCCTATTCTTCCAAAGACTCAGGCGCTTGCTTGCTGTCGTTGGCATCAGCAGCCGGTTTCGGTGCTGGCGGCTGTTTGGCCGCTTTTGGTGTTTGGGGTGAATTGGAGAGGGGCGAACTGGACAGGGAATCGGTTTCCTTTTTAGTTTCGCGCTTTGGGGCCTTGGCCAGTTCCTTGTTGGCTTTCGATTCCTTCTTGACCTCGCTGCTGCACACCACGCTGTCGTTGCGGCTGAAGGCCTCGTGGTTCTGCTCGATGCGGTGCGGCTCATAGAGGTAATTCACCATCAGGCCGTGGGCCTGCTGGCGGCCATTGGGCGAGGTGTCGCCGGGCCAGTTGAGGCGATGCAGACTGGCACCATTGCCGAGATGGAAGCGGGCGACCGGGTCCATCGGCTGGCCGCTGCGATGCTTGACGTTGACCAGATAGTGGGCGGCGAGGGCACGCAGCTCCGGCGCCATCTTCTGCTGGGCCTCCTCGTCATTCATCCAGTCATCGTGCTGCAGGTGATGGGCCAGCAGGTCGGAGACTTCCAGGCCCTCCTCGTCACGCGCACGTTCGAGCCACTGACTGAAGCCGGGCACCGGCGAGAGGGTGACGAAGCGGCTGAGGTTGGGCAGTTCGCGTTGCAGCTCCTGCACCACCTGCTTGATCAGGAAGTTGCCGAACGAGATGCCTTTCAGGCCCTTCTGGCAATTGCTGATGCTGTAGAAGACGGCGGTGTCCGCCTCGCGCTCGGTGGTCTGGCCGCTGTTGGCGAGCAGATGCTGGATGTTGTTGGGCACGCCCTTGCACAGCGCCACCTCGACGAAGATCAGCGGTTCATCGCCGATGGCCGGGTGGAAGAAGGCGTAGCAGCGGCGGTCCTCGGGGTCGAGGCGCCCGCGCAGGTCGCTCCAGTCCTGGATGGCATGCACCGCCTCATAGCGGATGATCTTCTCCAGCACCGCCGCGGGAGTGTTCCAGTCGATGGCCTCCAGCATCAAAAAGCCGCGATTGAACCAGGAGGCGAACAGGTGCGCGAAGTCGGCATCCAGCGGCTTGAGCTCCGGATGCTGCTTGATGATCTTGAGCAGGTCGGCGCGCATACGCACGATTTCATAGGTGCCGCCGGGGCACAGGTTCAGACGGCGCAACAGCGATTGGCGCCTGGGTTCGCTGGCGGCGAACAGCGTGCTCAGGTTGGCGTTGTCCGGGGATTCACGATAGGCCGCGTAGGCGGCGTGGATACGCGCTTCATCGGCGGCGTAGTGCTCGGCCAGCACATGGAAGAAGGCGAGGCGCTGCTCGTGGTCCAGCTGCTGATAATCCTCCAGCGCCCGCTGGGCCATCATGATGCGCGAGGCTTCACCGCTGCTCTCGGTGAGGTTGTGGCAGCTCTCGGTCAGACGGGCGAGGGCGGTGTCTTCATTGCCGGCGCCAGGCGAGAGGCCGACCTGCTGGCGGGCACGCTGGCCGACATGGGTCAGCAGATCCTGCAGAAAACTCAGATTGATGTTCATGGCGGTCTTCCTCAAGGCGCGAGACGCGAAGCTGTGGTGGCTGGTGCATATCCATTGCTCAGTATGGCGTCTGAGGAATGAATATTTGGCTTCGTCTTGTTGTATACAACAGATAGGCGTCTGGTGTGTTAGCGTCAAGTCCTGACATGCCAGACACGACTAAAGTCAGTTTCCTGCGCGGCCACTTCCCCTGTTCAATGAAGGCAAGGGGACGAGGCAGCGACTGGCCTCATGGCCGGTTGGCATGTCTGTGAGGGGATTGAGGCGAAGGGCGGCAGTAATTGGCGCCATCGTCACCGCAACATGGCCGCAAGGCATCAGAATCAGCACTCAGCATCAGTGCTCAGCATCAGTAAAAGGACGCCGCAGATGATCAAGATGTCCCACACCCAGCGCCTTCGCGATCTGCTCGAAGATGCCATCGTCGAAGGGCGCTTCCCGCCGGGGACCAAGCTCGATCCCGAGGCCCTGGGGCGCGAGTACCAGTGCTCACGCACGCCGATCCGCGAGGCGCTGCAGCAGTTGGCCGCCTCCGGCATGGTGAAGGTGGTGCCCAAGCGTGGCACCTTCGTGACGCAGCTGGGGGTCTCGGAGCTGGTGGAACGCTTTGAAGTCATGGCAGAACTGGAAGCCATGTGTGGCCGACTCGCCGCGCGGCGCATCACCACGCAGGAGCTTTCTGAACTCAAGGACGCCCACGCCGCCTGCCGTGAACGTCTGGAAGCCGACGACGCCAATGGCTACTACTACGAGAACGGCCTCTTTCATCACTGTCTCTACCGCGCCAGCCACAACGCCTTCCTCACTGAAGAAGCCACGCGCCTGCACGCCATCCTCAAGCCATACCGTCGCCTGCAACTCCACGTCCGCCACCGCATGCACAGCTCCTACGCTGAACACGAAGCCATCGTCGCCGCCATCGAAGCCGGCGACGCCGCTGCTGCGGAGCAAGCGCTGAAGGATCACGTGCATATCCAGGGGGAGAGGTTTACGGATCTAGTGGCGAATATTGAGCGGCTGCATGATGTGGGATAAAGTTAGCTTTCAATATTACTAGTTTGTTGGATTGTCGAGAAAAATCATGCATGATAAAATTATTCTGGTAGCGCTAAATGATGAGCAAAAAGCTGAAGCCGTAGAAGCGCAAAGTAGCCGCAAAAAATAACCCATGCTGTTGTATGTGGGGATTATGGAACAATCTTTGGTACTGAAAAGTATTGTCTAAAATATTTTCATGCTTGGAGTTCTATTTTTCCTAATATATTTTCAGGAGGGGAGTTTTCTGATAGTTTTCAATTCGGCTCCTATCAGCCTACATACGAGCTGGTCAATATTCTGATGGTAGCGAATGATGAGGCGAAAAAAATCATCGCCCTAGTATTGAAGTGGCATTACTTAAAAGCAAGAGCGGCCATAGCATAGGTATGCTAATAAATATTAATATTTATATATTTTGTTGTAGCTATTAATATTTTTCTGCTCTTTTCTAGTTTGGTTTTGATGTGTCAAGGATGATATTATGAAATATAAAATGGCGCTAGTTTTAACCTTATCTTTTGCTTCCTCTGAAGTGTTTGCTTTTGATAAGGATGATGCCGCATCTTTAGTGAAAAAGTTTACTGAAACTACCGCCTGCGAAGTCGGTGACCGTGATGAAGATAAACCCTTGCAGTTCAAAACAATTCAATTGAAAGAAGGCATGGATACTGTCGATGGTTTCGGAGTCCAGTATGCAGTGTTTTGGACAGGTGATTTAGGGTGTTATGGGGGGCGAGGAGGCAACTCACCGCATGTGAGTATTGTTGAAAGAAGTGGTTTTGGTAGTGCAGATCCAGTTGTAAAAATAGATGAATATGAATTACCTGATGCTTTAAAAAATATTGCTCATGTTACAGATTTTTATGGCAATGACTTTAAGGAACAGTTCTATATCAAGGGGTTTAAGTATAATCCGGATGACCACCAGATAAACCCTACGAGAGAAGTTAGTTATTTGGTGAAAGTGGGTTACTCTGGCATGAAAATTATAGATTGACCAAGATTGATGTCCGTATATTGTAATTTTGGGGACCATCCGTTAATAGCAACATGAACAACCTCATGTTCTGCCAAAGTACTAGGCGCCGTAGAGATTGATATCTAGGTTGGTGGCGAGCCATCGACCTGTAACGGGTCAGTTTGTTCCTGCTAGGGAGAACACAGCAAGGCCATAGTGGTCACCTTCTTCGGGGGTGACCGCCATGATCGGGCCGCCTATAAGATAGCGATCTTCGGGATGTTGAAGAGCATCTCACGGGTAGCTGCCTCATGTAGATACCCATTCAACTTTTATACAACTGATTGAAGCCTTTGACGCTGAAGCCCTTCAAGAACTGATCGCCAATCTTCAGGACAGGCACGCTGCGAAAGCCTGTCTTGGCGAATTCCTTTTGGCCCGCGGGGGATCTGACATCCACCAGGCGGAAGCCGATCTTCTGCTGCTCCAGATACTGCTTGGCTGTCTTGCAGTGTGGGCAGTTGGCCATGGTGAAGAGTGACACCCGTTTCATTGCTGTGCTCCCGTATTGATCGATCCCGCGCTGTACGCACCTCGCCTGAGATGCTGGCGGGCAATGATACCAGCCGTTGTTCTCTCTCTACACCAGCACCTCCTGCACCAGCACTTTCCACACCAGGCGTTGTGAAGGTCAGCCCTTGCGCGGGATATGGCTCATCGCATGTTCCGCCAGGGCGGTGATGGTCAGGCTGGGATTGACGCCCAGGTTGGCGGCGAGCATCGAGCTGTCACAGATCAGCATGTTGCGGTAATAAAAGACACGATTTTGCCCATCGCAGACGCCGTCCTCGGGGGAGGCCGCCATGGCCGCGCCGCCCATGCAGTGCGCCGTGGTCGGGATGTTGAAGAGTATCTCGGGGATGCTGCTGCCGGGGATGGCGCCGATGGCCTCTGCGCCACGTGTGACGAAATCATTCGCTTCGGGGATGAAGGTCGGGATGCGCTTGCCCTCGGTGACCAGCGCCTTGCGCAGCGGCCAGTACCACAGGCGTTTCAGTGTCATGTTGAGATGGCCATCCGCCGTCTGCATGCACAGAAAGATGATCGTCTCCTTCGCGAAGCCCCACGGCAGCTGGAATTTCAGCGCGCGGCGCGGATTGGCCGCCACCACCTTCGCCATGGCCTTGAGCCACGAGAAGGGCCGTGTCCAGCCGGGCTTGCCCCTGGCCATCGCGGTGAACAACAGCCCCATGAAATCGGAGCCCGCCGGATAGCGCGTGGCTTCGATATGGGTGTGCTCATCGATATGAATGCCGGAGCCGATGGCGATGCCCTTGGACATGTCATCGGGACTGTCCGGCATGCGACAGCTGATCAACGACTCCGCATTGGTGCGCACCCGCTTGCCCAGCGCATTCGAGATGTTCGGCAATGAGCCCTTGTCCCTGAGGTGGAACAGCAACTCCTGGGTGCCGAGCGACGAGCCGGAAAAGACGATGGACTGACAGGTGACGCGGCGCTTGCCCAGCCCAAGATAGAGCCCGGCGAAGGTGGAGGGCACCGTCGTCACCGCATAGCCATCGGCCCCATCCGCCTTGCCATTGAGCGGCACGACATCGATCACCTTGGTCTCGGCATGCACCTGGGCACCGTGCTTCTCGGCCAGATACAGATAGTTCTTGTCGAGGCTGTTCTTGGCGCCGTGCCTGCAGCCCATCATGCAGCCACCGCAGCCGATGCAGCTGTGTCTTTCAGGGCCTTCGCCAGCGAAGTAGGGATCTGCATGCGCGCTACCGGCGGCTGGCGTGGCGCTTTCTCCCTCGGGGCCGAAGAAGATGCCGACCTCGGTGGGGTACCAGGTGTCTTCGCAGCCGGCGACCGCCGCCATGCGTTTCAGGTGGTGATCCGCTGACGCGATGATCTGATTGGTCGTCACGCCGAGCATCTGCTTCGCCGTGGCGTAGTGCGCCGGCATCACCGCATGCCAGTCATTGAGCCCCGCCCACTGGCCGTTGTCCCACACCCTGTCGGGCGGCACCAGCAGCGTTTGCGCATAGGTGATGGAGCCGCCGCCCACCGCGTTGCCGTGCAGCACGATGACATGGCGGAAAAAGCTCATGGTGAAGAAGCCGCGCAGGCCCAGCATCGGCCGCCATAGCCAGCGACTCAGCCGCCAGTTGGAGCGCGGCATGTTGTCCGGTGTCCAGCGCTTGCCCTGTTCCATGACCGCCACGCGATAGCCTTTCTCTGTCAGGCGATGCGCGCACACCGAGCCGCCAAAGCCCGAGCCCACGATGAGGTAGTCGTAGCTGTGTTTATGGCCGTGCGCCTGTTGCGCGGTATCACTGGCGTGGCGATCGGTCTCTGACATGGCGGCTCTCTATAGGGAAGCGCTGCTCTTAGCAGGAAAGAACCCTTCGCACGGCGCTGGCTGGGCGACTGCCTCAGGAATGCTGGCGAACGGGCTAGCTAGCGAGGGGGCTAGCGAGGGGGCTAGTGAGGGAAATGCTGCGCCAGCTGCCGGACGATCAGATCGACGAAGCCCTGACGGTCGATCTCGAACAGCACTCTGGCGTTGTGCGGCTTGCCGGTGAGCTGATAGCGGTCCACCACCGTCATGCCCTGGGTGTGCTCGCCCTGTGTCTCGACGCCGACCCAGCACGCCACCGTGGTGAACAGCTCAGGCGCCAGCAGCCAGGCGATGGTGCAGGGATCATGCAACGGCGCGCCGTTGAAGCCCCACTTCGGATCGCGCTGGTAGATCATGAAGAAGTCGAGCAGCTCGGCGACACACTGGGCGACGGGATTGTCGATGGCGCGGATGCGCTCGATGTCCTCATCCATGATCTGCGCCTGATGGGTAACGTCCAGCCCGCACATCACGATGGGCAGGCCGGACTTGAACACCATGTCGGCGGCTTCGGGGTCGACGAAGATGTTGAACTCGGCGGCGGGCGTCCAGTTGCCGACACCGGCCGCGCCGCCCATCAGCACGATGCTGTCGATGCGCGGATGCAGCTCGGGATAGGCTGAGAGAAACAGCGCGATATTGGTCAGCGGGCCGGAGGGCACCAGCGTGACCTTCTGCTCACAGGCGCGGACCTTCTCGGCCATCAGCTCGATGGCGCTCTGTTTGACGGGGGCAAAGCCGGGGTCTGGCAGTTCAGGGCCATCCAGGCCACTTTCGCCATGCACGTTGTCGGCGATGATCAGCTCGCGCGCCAATGGCTTGGGCGCACCGCCCGCCACCGGAATATCGTGGCGGCCCAGCAGGGTGAGCACCCGCAGCGCGTTGTTGAGCGTCTTGTCGGGCGTCTGATTGCCGGCGCTGGTGGTGACAGCGAGGACGTCGAGCGCATCTGAGCTGAGGGCCAGAATCAGCGAGATGGCGTCGTCGTGGCCGGGATCGCAATCGAGAATGATGGGGCGCGGCATGCGGCAGTCCTTGTCGTGAGTCGTCTTGTTGTCGTGGCTTGCCTCTATAAGCTTTTCCTTTATGCCTGAACGCAAAACGACACGCCATCCTTGCGAAGGGCGTGTCGTCTGTCAGGGCATTCGCGGCAATGCGGGGCGGATCAGTCCGCCTGCTGGGCACGCGCCTCATTGAGCATCTGCACCAGCACTTCCACCGGCTGCGCGCCGGGCACGTAGTACTGGCCGACGATGGTGCTGGGCACCGACTGGATACCGGCGTTGCGCAGCGCCTCCTGCTGGGCAGCGACTTCCTGCTCGCCCGCGTCGGAATCAAGGAAGGCCAGCGCCTGCTCGATGCTCAGGTCGTCATCGTGCTGGCTTGCGATCTCGGCCAGCACCTGCCGGTCACCCACGTCCTTGCCATCGTGGAAGTAGGCGCTGAACAGGGCTTCCAGCAGCGGGCGCTCCGCCAGGCCCTTGGATTGCTGGCGCCAGACGATGCACTGGGCATCGGTGGAGTTGGGCGTGCGCTCCATCAGGGCATGACGGAAGGTGACGCCACTCTGCGCGCCGGCCTGGGCCACCTGGGCATCGAGTTCCGCGCCGCGCTCGACACTGCCGAACTTCTGCGCGCGGTAGTCGGCCCGCATCATGCCTTCACGCGGCACCCACGGATTGAGCTGGAAGGGCAGGTAGTTCACGCGTACCTCATCCTTGAAGTCGAGTTGCGCGATGGCGTCATCGAGATGGCGCTTGCCGATCCAGCACCAGGGGCAGACCACGTCGTAGGCGACCTGGATATCGAGCTGTGACATCGGGATTCTCCTGCTGATCTCTCATGCGCTCTTCACTACAGCGTGAAGGGCGCTGTGAGAGCACGTCGAAAAGTGCACGTCGAAATGATTTTGAGCAATCGCTCATCAGTGTCCTGTCATCCTAGCGATTTGGGGCGCGGGACGCTACCGAAAACGCCCTGACCGATCATGTGACATGACCGGACAGGGCGTTCGTGCTCAGCGCTTGGAGTTCAGCACTTCGAGTTCAGTACTTGGAGCTCAGCGCTGCGTATTCACTGCGCCGGGCTCAGCACCTCAATCAACTCAGTGCCTTGCGCAGATCCGCCAGGGCGCGGATGTCGTCCGGGCCGGTGCGGCAGCAGCCACCGATGGCCGTGGCGCCGGCGGCCAGCCAGCGCGGTGTCCAGCCGGCGAGATCATGGTCGTGGTCATAGCTGTTTTCAAAACCGTGCTCAGAGCCGTGGCCATCGGCATCTGAGACGGCGCAGGCGGCAGACCAGGTCTTGGTGACCGGATCATAGACCTCGCCGGAGTTCGGGTAGATGACGATGTCCTTGTCCGTCTCGCCGCGAATCTCGCGCACCAGCGATTCGATGTGCTCAAGCGCGGTGCAGTTGACGCCGATGGCGACCACCTGCTCGCAGTCGGCGATGGCGCGCACGGCGTCGCGGATCGGCGTGCCGTCGCTCAATTCAGTGGCGTTGCGCGCGCTGAAGGCGATCCAGGCACGCGCCGTCGGGAAGTCATCGCGCAGCAGGTCACACACGGCCAGTGCTTCCTCGGCGCAGGGGAGTGTCTCGACGGCGAGCACGTCCGGCTTGGCATCGAGCAGCGTGGCGAGGCGGGCACGGTGGAAATCGCGCAGGCCGGCGCGGTCCAGCGCGTAGCCACCACGGTATTCGCTGCCATCGGCGAGCCAGGCGCCATAGGGGCCGACGGAGGCCGCGACCAGCGGCGGGCAGTCCAGACGCTCCGGGTGCGCGGCCAGATAGTCGCTGCGGGCCTGCGCCGCCAGGGTCACGGAGCGCTGGATCAACGCGCTGGCCTGGGTCTCGCTCAGGCTGCGTGCCATCAGGCCTTCAAGCGTTGCCTGGTAGCTGGCCGTGGTGGCGACATCGGCACCGGCCTCGAAGTAGGCGCGGTGGACATCGACGATCGCCTGCGGATCATCGGCGAGCACCTTGGCCGACCACAGCGAGTCGTTGAGATCGAACCCGGCGCGCTCAAGTTCGGTGGCCAGGGCGCCATCGACGATCATGAAGGGCTGGCGCGCGGTGATGGCGCTCAGCGGATTGCGGGTGGCATCAGCGGGCATCGAGGGCCTCCTGCGGGGTCGGGTTTACAGATTTCGCGGCGTCACCAGACGTGCGATGGGTCAGATAGTGCACCAGATAGCACAGCGCCACGAAGGGCACGCCGAAGTAGAGCGCGATGCGCTGGTTGGGATCGAAAGCGATGCCGATGCAGGCCAGCGCGCAGAACAGGAAGGCGGCAATCGGCACAACGGGATACAGCGGCGCGCGGTAGGTCAGCTCGCTGGCGCTATGGCCTGCCTTCAGCCACTGGCGGCGGAAGCTGAACTGGCTGGCGGCGATCGCCATCCACACCAGCACCACGGCAAGCCCGGAAATCGATACCAGCGCCAGATAGAGGGTGTCCTCGGCATACACGCTGGAGAGCAGCGACAGCAGGCCGCCGAGCATGGTGATCAGCAGTGCGGGCACCGGAATGCCGCGCTGATTGACGCGACTGAACACGCGCGGCAGCGTCTTCTGATCGGCCAGGGTCCACAGCATGCGCGAGGCAGCGTAGAGGCCGGAATTGGCCGCTGACAGCAGCGCGGTGATGATCACGAAGTTCATGATATCCGCCGCGTAGGGAATGCCGGTGAGCTGGAAGACCGCCACGAAGGGGCTTTCCTTGAGGCCGGCGCTGTCCTGCGGCAACAGGGCGGCGATGACGATGATGGTGCCGATGAAGAAGATGATCAGGCGCCACAGGGTCGCGCGGATCGCCAGGGGCACGTTCTTCTCGGGGTTCTCGCTTTCGCCGGCGGCGATGCCGATCAGCTCGGTGCCGGAAAAGGCGAAGCTGACGGCCAGCAGCGTCATCAGAATCGGCATCACGCCGTGATCGAATACGCCTTCCTGCAGGATACGCGTGACGCCCGGCGCCTCGACGTTACCCGCCAGGGGCGTGAAGCCGAACATGGCGGCGGCACCCACCGCGATGAACACGATCACCGCGGCGACCTTGATCAGCGACAGCCAGAATTCGGACTCGGCGAAGAAGCGCGCCGAGACGATGTTCATGCCGAACACGATCAGCGAGAAGATGCCGCACCAGATCCACGGTTCGACACCGGGGAACCAGCGCCCCATGAACACGGCGGAGGCGGTGAATTCCGACCCCAGCGCCACGGCCCAGGTCAGCCAGTAGAGCCAGGCCACGGTATAGCCGGTGGCAGGGCCAAGATAGCGGGTGGCGTGGGCGCTGAAGGCACCGGGTTCCGGGTGATGCACGGCCAGTTCGCCGAGGCACATCATCACCAGATAGACCACCAGGCCGCCGATCAGGTAGGCGAGTACCGCACCCGCCGGGCCCGCCTGCTGAATGGTATAGCCGGAGCTGAGAAACAGGCCGGTGCCGATGACACCGCCCAGTGACAACATCACCAGATGGCGCTGCTGCATGCTGCGTTTGAAGTCGGTGGCGTTGCTGTCAGACATGGTGGGTGTCACTCGTGGAGCTGATGATCTGACTGTCGCTCAGGCTGGTGATCAGAGCTTGCTCGAGCAGGCCGCGCTCGTGCAGGCAGGGCGGATGGATGGACACATGTGGCATGGCAGAAACCGGCTGGAGTGGGAGGGAAACAGGTCGGATATGATAAATGAGCGATAAAGTCTATCCCAACGAATCATCAAGCCGATTGGCTATATATTTAGATGGGCAACTAACGGTGAGGTGCACGATTGATGGTTGAAGAACCCCGCAGTGGCAGGGCTTGGCGTGATAATTCATCTCATGCCTTGTGGCCGGGTCGTGCGGCATATCGTCAGTCTTTTCACAATGATGGCGTTGCCATCTGTCGTGTCATATTGTGCGATGGCAGGTTGCAGAAAACGCAAAACGGCCACCCGTAGGTGGCCGCTGTTTTTATGCATGCCTGCGCTAGACGTTCTGCGCCAGGCAAGCGATCAGGCGAGGCTTTCCAGCGCCTGCTCGATGATGGCGAGACCTTCCTCGAGCACTTCCGGCTCGACGGTCAGCGGCACCAGGATACGGATGGTGTTGGAGTAGAAGCCACACGACAGCAGGATCAGCCCCAGCTCCTTGGCCTTGGCACACACGGCGGCAGTGGCGGCGGCGTCCGGCTGGCCCTTGGCATCCACCAGCTCGAAGGCGGCCATGGAGCCCTGGTTGCGCGGGTGAGCGACATGCGCGAAGCGCTCTTCCCACTTGGCGAAACGCGCGGCCAGTAGCTCGCCCATCTGGGTGCTGCGCTCCAGGATGTTCTCTTCACGGATGACGTCGATGACGGCCAGCGCCGCGGCGCAGGACAGGGCGTTGCCGCCGTAGGTGCCGCCCAGTGAGCCCGGGCCGGAGGCATCCATCACCTCGGCGGTACCGACCACTGCAGAAAGCGGCATGCCGTTGGCCAGGCTCTTGGCCATGGTCATGATGTCGGCTTCGACACCGCTGTGCTCCATGGCGAACAGCTTGCCGGTACGCGCGAAGCCGGACTGCACTTCATCGGCGATCAGCAGGATGCCATGCTCGTCACACAGTTCACGCAGCGCGGTCAGGAAGCTCGGCGAGGCGATGTAGAAGCCGCCTTCGCCCTGTACCGGCTCCAGAATGATGGCAGCGGTGCGGCTGGCCGGAATGTCGGTCTTGAACAGGGTGCGGATGGCGTTCAGGGACTGTTCTTCGCTGATGCCGTGCTTCTCGTTCGGGTAGGGCGCGCGGTAGACGTCACCCGGCATCGGGCCGAAATCACCCTTGTACGGTACGACCTTGCCGGTGAGGGCCATGGTCATCATGGTGCGGCCGTGGAAGGCGCCGTCGAAGGTGATGACGCCGCTGCGGCCAGTGGCAGCACGCGCGATCTTGATGGCGTTCTCGACCGCTTCCGCGCCGGAGTTCATCAGCAGTGCCTTGCGCTCGGGGCCACGCACCGGCGTCAGTTCACACAGCTTCTGGCTCAGTTCGACGTACAGCGGGTGGGACATCACGCCAGCGGCGGTGTGCATCAGCTTGTCGAGCTGCGCCTTGACGGCAGCGACGATCTTCGGGTGACGGTGGCCCAGGTTGAGCACGCCGATACCGCCGGCGAAGTCGATCCAGCGGGTGCCATCCGCGTCCCAGATTTCCGCGTTCAGCGCGGTGTCGGCGGACTGCGGGGTGGCGGTGGCGGCACCACGTGCAACGTACTTCTTCTTGAGAGTTTCGAGTTGAGCGTTGTTCATCTTGTTCTCCGTACGGATTTCATCGGCCTGCACTGTGCAGGCCTGTCACTGTTCGGGGCCCGCACGCCGAGGCGTGCGGGAATCTTGTCGAGAGTTGCCGTGCCTCAGAGGCCGCCGATGCAGACGTACTTGAGCTCGGTGAACTCTTCCAGGCCGTGGTGTGAGCCTTCGCGACCCAGACCGGATTCCTTGATGCCACCGAAGGGCGCGAGTTCGGTGGAGATCAGGCCTTCATTGACGCCGACCATGCCGTATTCCAGCGCTTCCAGCGTGTGCCAGATGCGGCGGTAATCGTTGGCGTAGAAATACGCAGCCAGCCCGAACGGGGTGTCGTTGGCCATCGCGATGGCTTCCTCGTCCTTGCCAAAGCGGAACACCGGCGCCAGCGGGCCGAAGGTTTCTTCATCCGCGACGACCATGTCGGTAGTGACATCGGCCAGCACGGTCGGCTCGAAGAAGCTGTGACCGAGAGCGTGCTTCTTGCCGCCGGTGACCAGGCGCGCGCCCTTGCTGACGGCATCATCGACGTGGCTCTGCACCTTGTTGACCGCCGCGTCGTTGATCAGCGGGCCGATGGTGTTGCCTTCGACCAGGCCATCACCGACCTGCATGCTCTCGACACGTGCCGCGAGCTTGGCGACGAAGGCGTCGTAGACACCGTCCTGGACGAGGAAGCGGTTGGTGCACACGCAGGTCTGGCCGGCGTTGCGGAACTTGGAGGCGATGGCGCCATCGACGGCTGCATCCAGGTCGGCATCATCGAAGACGATGAAGGGTGCGTTGCCGCCCAGCTCCATCGCGGTCTTCTTGACGGTAGAGGCACACTGCGCCATCAACGTCTTGCCCACCGGTGTGGAGCCGGTGAAGGACACCTTGCGGATGCGCGGGTCGGTGGTCAGCACTTCCCCGATGGCGATCGGCTTCATGGCGGTGACGACACTGATCAGGCCCTTCGGCAGGCCGGCTTCCAGCGCCAGATCTGCCAACGCCAATGCAGTCAGCGGCGTGGCTTCGGCCGGCTTGATGACTACCGCACAACCTGCGGCGATCGCCGGGGCGCACTTGCGGGTGATCATCGCCAGCGGGAAGTTCCACGGCGTGATCGCGGCCACCACACCGATCGGCTCGCGCAGCACCATCAGGCGCTTGTCGGCGCCGTGGGACGGCAGGGTCTCACCGGCCATGCGCTTGGCTTCTTCGGCGAAGAATTCGATGAAGGAGGCACCGTAGGTCACCTCGCCACGCGACTCCGCCATCGGCTTGCCCTGTTCCAGCGTCATCAGCTGGGCGAGGTCTTCACGGTGTGCCAGCACCAGATCGAACCAGCGACGCAGCAGCGCGGAACGCTCCTTCACCGGCACCTTCTTCCAGGCGTTGCCGGCGATCTCGGCTGCGGCGACGGCGTCACGGGTGTCATCGGCGCTGACCTCGGCGACACGCGCCAGCTGCTCGCCGGTGGCCGGATTGGTCACGTTGAAGGTGGTGCCGGTCTCGCGGTGCTCGGTACCGATGAGCGCCGGGACGAAGACGTCGCTGCTGGTTTCCGAGTTGACGTAGCGCTTCAGGAAGTCGCTGATCGGGAGGGCGGAACGGGACATATGAAGCTCCTCTGGCGTTCTGGCGTGCAGGTCATTCATGGAGTGAGCAGCATGTCGCAAGAGGCTTCAGCTGCTCTCGAGTCGGCTCGAATATGACGGAGTCGAGATGGCTGGGCAGGCGGAACAGACTGCCCAGCGGTGTAGGTATTGCGTGTTTACTGCGCCGTGAAAGCCGGGGCCATGACACGGTCGCTATAGGCTCGGCCGAATTGCTTCAGGGCGATGACATACATCACCAGACCCAGAGCCATCCAGGCGCCGAAGATCAGCCATTCGGTGCCGGTCAGCGCGGAAGGGCTACCCGGCAGATACAGGCAGGCCATGCCGAAGGACAGGAGGATGGCCAGTGTGCCGCAGAGCTTGCCGTGGCGGACGCGGAACGGACGCGGCATGTCGGGCTCACGGATACGCAGGATCAGGAACGAGATCGCGACGAACAGATAGGCGATGACGATACCCAGGCCACCCGCATCGACGATCCACACCAGTGCCGGACGACCGAAGAAGGGCGCGATGCAGGACAGCAGACCGATCAGCAGTACCGCATTGGTGGGTGTCTTGTGCTTGGGGTGCAGCTTGCCCAGCCAGGCAGGCAGCATGCCGGCATGTGCCAAGGCATAGATGGCGCGAGAGCCACCGATGTAGAAGGCATTCCAGCTGGTGATGATGCCGGCGATACCTGCAAGGATCATCAGCTTGCTGGCCCAGGGCGAATTGAACAGGGCGCCCATGGCGTCCGGCACGCTCAGTGAACTTGCCAGCAGGGAGTCATGATCCAGTGCCATGCTGGTGGCCAGGATGATCAGCGCATACCAGACCACAGCCAGTACCACGGACATCATCAGCACCTTGCCGATGGCGTTGTAGGGCAGATTGATTTCCTCTGCGGCCTGCGGAATGACGTCGAAGCCGACGAACAGGAAAGGCACCAGTACCAGCACCGCGATGACGCCTGCCACCACGCCGCCTTCGGATTGGGTGAACAGCGGTGTCATGTTGGCGACGTCACCTTCGAACAAGGCGCCGGTCACGAACAGGACGCCGGCGATCAGAATCACGCCTGTGACGACCTTCTGCAGGAGTGCGGCAGTGGTGACCCCGACATAGTTGATCGCCATCATGGCCAGCGAGCCGCCGACACCGACAGCCACCCAGGTCGCCTTCACATCCCAACCGGCGATGGTCCACATGTGGCCAACGGCATAGTTGGGCGCGAGGTTCTCGATGACCGTGGGCAATGCCACCGCCTCGAAGGACACCACGCTCAGATAGCCGAGAATGATGGTCCAGGTGCACAGGAACGAAGAGAAATGCCCCATGGCCCGGTAGCTGTAGACATGCTCACCGCCCACCTTGGGCATGGCTGCTGCCAGTTCTGCATAGGTCAGGCCGATCAGGACGACGGCGATGCCGCCAATGATGAAAGCGATGATGGCGCCGACGCTGCCGGCATCCTGAATCATGCCGCCGGTGAGGACGATCCAGCCCCAACCGACCATGGCGCCGAAGGCAAGTGCCAGGACGTCGCCACGCGCAAGGACTCTGACTAGCTGTTCTGCAGGGGGAGTACTGTTGTTCATTGGAATACTCAAATCGATCTTGGAATTTGTTATATAGCGAAGCCGTTTCCTGCTGATGTCCCGTGCGCTCTTCTCAATTTCAAATCCAAAGCTTGCTGGCATGAACGAGAAGTAATGACAGTCCTGTCGCTGGCTGATGCTTGCTGAAAGGTCGCTCCTGTAAAGGGGGAGCCAAGAGCGATTCAGCAATCATTTCGCTGTGAGCATCAGTCAGTAGGCAACGCCTGAAACACACGCTACCAGCGCCATGCCCGATGGCGAATAGACCAATTTGGTGTTTGACTGGACCAATCGGCAGGGGCTGCGGATAATCAGGGCTGAAGGGGCGCTGCGCGCCGCCCCTCAGGCGAGTGGCTGGCGGGGGATGGACAACCTCGGGAAGCTGCGTGACAGCCCTACGGCAACGACAACGGGAGACCTGAATGGAACTGGCCGCGCTTGAGCCGCTGATCGAATGTTATCGCCGCCAGTCCGAGACGCTGGGCAAGCAGGTACGGCTGGAGCAGGCGTTGCTCGAGGTGATTCGTGAGCAATGGCCACTGGGCGCGCGGCTGCCGCCGCATCGCAAGCTGTGCGAGGCGCTGGGGGTGGCGCGCAATACGCTGGCTTTGGCGATCAAGTCGCTGATCGAGGAGGGCTATCTGCACACCGGCCAGGGGCAGGGTACCTGGACGCGTCGCCCGCATGCGCGCCGGGCAAGCGCGGGGTCGGGGGAGTTCGGGGCGGCGGAGTTAGGGCCGGGTGAGTCAGGGGCGGGCGCGACGGCGGCAACACCGGCGCCGTTGCCGTTGTCTGCTCGGGCCCGCAAGGTGTTGGGCGGGCAAGGGGCGAGTCTGATCCAGAGTGGCGCCTTCGTGCCGGGCATCCCGGACATCGCACGCTTTCCGATGCGCAAGTGGCGTCAGCTGTATGCCAGCGTGACGGTGCCCCACAACGCGCTGCTGCTGTCCTACTCCAGCGGCGGCTATGGCCCGCTCAAGCGTGAGATCCGCGATTTCCTGCGTCGTTGGCGCAATATCGATTGCGATACCCAGCAGATCATCATCACCGAGGGCACCCACCACGGCATCGAGCTGTGCGCGCTGGCGCTGGCGGATGCCGGGCAGCGGGTGGTGATGGAGTCACCCTGCTATTGGGGCGCGCGCAATGTCTTCCTGGCCGCAGGCCTCGAGACCCGCCAGATTCCGTGGCGGCCGGTGAGCGATACGACAAGTGAGGCAGGACACGATCTCACCTCGCTTGGCGAGGGGCCGGTGCAGATCGCCTACTTCACCGGCTCGCATCACTATCCGCTGAGTGTGCCCACCTCGCGGCGTGACAAGCAGAGACTGTGCGAGGCCTGTCAGCCCGCCTATATCCTCGAGGATGATTACGAGTTCAGTGGTGATGATCACGGTGAGCTGCTGTTTGATCCCGATTCCGGCAATCGCCTGCTGGTGGGATCGTTCTCCAAGCTGATGTTTCCCGGGCTGCGGCTGGGCTATCTGGTGGTGCCGCGCGCACTGGCCGGGCCGATGAACCGCCTGCGCAGCGAGGTGTTCCGCGAGGGGCGCATGCTCGATCAGGCGGTGCTGGCGCAGTTCATCGCCGATGGCGATCTGGACGCCTGGTATCAGCGCATCCAGCGCGATTATCTCGGCCGGCAGCAGGTGGTGCATGACCAGCTGTGTCAGGTGAAGGGCGTGATCAGCGTCTCGCCGCCGTCGCGCGGCATCAGTCTGTGCGTGCAGTTCGCCCCCGAGATCGACGACCAGCGCGTCGCGCAGCTGATGGTCAAGGAGCATCTGATCGTGCGGCCACTGAGCATGGTCTGCAGCCGCGAGGATTCACGACGCGGGCTGGTGCTGGGGGTCGGCATGCTGGCGGGCGAGAGTCTGGTCAGTGAGGTGGCGCGCCTGAGGCGCACGCTGGAGAGCATTCTGAGCATGCGGGATATTCGACGCCACAACTGAAAACGCCTCCGCCGGCAGGGCGAAGGCGTGGTATCGACGCTGATTGCGTGGGTTATTTTGCCTGCTGCATGCGCTCGGTCAGCTTGCGGAATTCCTCGCGCATGGCGCTGTTCTCGAAGCTGGTGGCAACCGGTACCTGCAGGTCGGCGAGGGTGTCGAAGGTCTTGACGCCCTGGCGGATCAGGTCGGCGACGTGGGCGCTGAGCTTGACGGTGCGATAGGTATTGGTCGCCACCGCAAGCTCGCGCTGACTCTTGGTCAGAGAGGTCGTGACGCGGTCACGTTGCTCGGTCACCAGCGAGCGATACAGGTTGATCGTCTTGAGCGTCAGCGCATTGGCGCGGATGTTGTTCTCCAGACTCTCGCGTGACCCGCCTTGCTTGATCAGCGTACGGGCTTCGCGCGTGGTGGCCTCGGCTTCGTCGGCGAAACCTTGCAGTTGCGGCAATACCTCATCATTCACGCGCGTGATGAAGTCCTGCTGCATGGTCACGATCATGCGGTGGAGCATGACGACCATGCCGTAATAACGGCGCGCGTAGTCGAGGTTCTCGCCGCTGTCGCGGGTCAGCTCGGCGAGCTGCTGGGCCACCGACTTGATGCTGGCGAACACGACACTCATGGTCAGCACATCATCGCCGACTACCGAGGACAGCCACACCTGGACCTGGTCCGGCGTCAGGGTGATGCCGATCTCCTCGAGTCGCGCGGCCAGCTTGCCTTCCAGCGTGGTCAGCTCGCCCTGATAGGCGGCGATGTTCTTCTCATGCGCGGCGATCAGCAGATCGTAATCGCCGCGCGTGCTGGCGGTGAATTCGCGCAGGGTATCGGTGGGCGTGAGGCGCGTCAGCGTCGAGACATCGGTGTCCGGCGCGAGGATGCGCTTTTCCTTCAACTCGGAAATTTCGCTACGCGATTCGCGAATCTTGTCCTCGACCTGGCGATAGGTGCTGCGCAGTGTCGAGAGTTGTGGCACGTCGAGGGCCTGCATGGCTTCCTCGATCATCTCGTCCATATCGCTGCGCGCAGACGCTTGATCGCGGCTGATCCAGGCCTCTTCCGGCAAGGTGTCCATTTCATCGAAATAGCTGACCGCCTTCTTCAGGGTGGCGAAGGCTTCCGGCTGGTCAAAGCGCATATCATCGTCTGACTGCGCTGTAGTGGGTACGAGAATCGCCAGAGATAAAGTGAGAGTTACCAGCATTCGCCATGTTGAGGTGGCGGGGCGAATGCGAGTGTCTTGCGGTGTGCCATGTGTCATTAAATAAACTCGGGTCAGCGTGAAGCACGGCAGCGCAGAGTAGCAAAATCGCTGACAGACGTCTCCGAGTGCAATGTGTAGAAGGTTTGGTCAGTGCGGTTGATAGGCTTGCGGCCGGCCGGTGAGAGGGTCGATGCGATCCAGCGAGGGCCCTTGATAGCGGTCGGTGATCAGGGCCACCACGGCGTCACCGTATTGCTCGAACCAGAAATCGCCCATGGCCTTTAAGTGCTTGATGTTGGTGGTACTGATGTCGTCCATCGCGTCATCAGGCGCCTTGAGCATGCCGGGCTGTGGGCGCATCTCGGCATTGACGCGGATATAGCTGCCTGGCGGCGAGATGGTGATGGCCTGATAGCCGACCACCTTCTCATCGGAGAGCACGTCGATCAGGCTGCCTTCCAGTACCCACTGCACTGCGCCCCAGTGCTGGGAGTCCGGGCCATTGATCTTGCGCGTGCGTGTTCCGGTGCCGATCGACAGCACGCGACGCGGCTCATGCGGCCACAGGCGACAGGCTTCGGCGATGGCGCACATGGTAGGGTTGTTGGCGATGACGCCGCCATCGATCAGCCAGGTCTGCTCGTTGTCCGGCCCCAGCTTCATGTCACGGGTCGGGAAGTAGGTGGGCGCCGCGCTGGAGGCGTCCGCGACCTGCCAGGCCAGCAGCTTGTGATGCTCGCGCTTGCTCGACTTCAAGACATGCGGGCGGCGTCGCTCGATGCCGTAGGTGACGACAAGTACCTGCTTGCCAGCGGGGACATCCCTGAGCTTGGCCTGGCCGAGGTGCTTCTTGAGCATCGCGCTCTTGCCCTTGGCCTCGTACTTGGGCGCATTGATGCCATCGAGTTCGAACCAGCCGCGGTTGTCGGCGAAGATCTGTTTGGCGCTGGTCGCGCTGTAGAGCCCGCTTATGTCCTCGAGGCTCATGTTGGTGGTGGCCAGCGCCAGCGCGATCAGACTGCCGGTGCTGGTGCCCGCATAGAAATCGACCCGCTCACGCAGGCTGGTCTGGTGGTCATTTCTGAGTGTCGCGTCGACACGCATCAGAAACTGCGCGGTGGCCGCCCCGCGTATGCCGCCGCCATCCAGTGAAAGAATCAGCTTGGACATGCTTGCCTCCTGCAGAGCGGATAACGCTCGGTCCTGTCCACGGCAATGCCTGTGGCTGCTACCAGAATAGAGAGGCCACTGGCTTTCAGCCGACTGAAATGACTGATACGGACAAACAGCAGGGCCTGATACTGGCAGGGAGAGCAGAGGTGGCAGGCCAGCGAGGCACTGAAGACGAGTCAAAGGGGGGGAGGCGGAAAGAGGAGAGAAAATAGGAGAGAGGGGAACAGAAGAGGAGAGAAGAGAGGCGTGGCGAGGAAAGCCGCGATTACCTCCCATGCAGCGGGCTGATCGCTCACTGCATGGGAGGCAAGCCGTTGGCGGCCGGAGTCGGTGCTAGAGGGTGTAGTCGACGCCGACCCACAGGCGGCGGCCATCTTCCACGTAGCCGAAGTCGTCGTAGCGCACGCGCTTGTCGAACAGGTTGTAGAGGCCGGCGCTAAGTGTCAGCTGAGTGGTGGCATCAAAGCTGACGCCGGTATCGACGATCGTGTAGGACGGCGCGATGACGGTACGACTGGTGACACCGGTGGCGGGCTGAGTCTCTTCGCCACGCCAGTCGACTCGTGTCCAGTGATTGAGGCGATGGTTGAGCTGCCAGTCCAGCTGAGCCGTGGCCTGGTGGCGGGGAATCTGGGTCAGCGGTTGGCCCTTGTTCTCGCCACTGGTCTGCTCGGAATCGGTATAGGTGTAGCTGAGTGCCAGCGCGAGGTCGTGACGCAGCTCCTGATTGAGACTCAGCTCGACGCCCTGGGTGACGGCACTGTCGACGTTGTTGTACCAGCGCGCATCATCCGCGCCGCCGGCGCAGGCGCCATCCGGGCACAGTTCGGTGACGATCTTGTCATCGAAGTCGCTGCGGAACAGGGTCACGCCCGCCTGGGTGCCTCTGGCATTGTCATACAGCAGGCCGATCTCGCGGCTCAGAGAGGTCTCGGCTTCCAGATCCGGATTGCCGTAGATATCGCCGCCGCGACTGTCCTGTACCCAGTTGTCGGCGACCTGACGCAGACTCGGCGCCTTGTAACCGGTCGCCACGCCCGTCTTGAGCGTCCAGCTGTCGGCCAGTTGATAGACGCTGTAAAGACGCGGTGACAGGTGGCTGCCGTAGTTCTCGTCTTCATCCAGACGCACGCCGCCGGTCAGCGCCCAGTCGTCGGTCAGCAGCCATTCGTCCTCGGCGAACAGTGACCAGCGGCTGTTGCGGATCTCGTTGATCTCGCTCAGAGCGTTGGTGTCGTTGTCCTCGAGGTGCTCCTCCTCGAAGCTCACGCCCAGGGTGGTCAGGTGATCGCCCAGCGGAATCAGCACGTTGCTGCTCGCCTTGGTATTGCTCAGCGTGATGTCACGGCTATCGTTGCGTGACGTCTCGTACTGGACGTAGGAATTGGTGCTGGCGCTGGCCCAGTCACCCTGATGGCTCAGGCTGAAGCGGCGAGTATCCCAATCACGATCACTGTCCTGGCCCTGACTGCGGTCTTCCTCGGTCTGGCGATTCTGGTCATGGTAGGCGAATTCGGCCTCGATGCGCTGGTTGTCGTCCGGCGTGAGGCTGAGCTTGGTGTCGAGGTCCTGACGCTTGCGCTGTGGGTAGCCGCGCGTGATGTCATCTTCCTGGCGCGTGGTCTGTCCGGCGCTGACGCTCAGGCCCAGCAACCCGTCGATGAGCGGGCCCGAGGTGCGAATGCGGCTCTGGCGTTCATGTCCCGACACGCTGTGCTGGGGGATGAAGGTGTCATAGTGCAGATTGGTGACCCATTCCTCCTGCGTCTTGCGGGTGATGATGTTGATGACCCCGCCGATGGCATCGGAGCCATAACGCGTCGACATCGGGCCACGTACCACCTCGATACGCTCGATCGCTTCCAGTGGCGGCAGCCAATCCTGCTCGAAGCCACCACTGCCACTCGGTCGCGTATCACGGCTGTCGATCGGGCGGCCATCCACCAGAATCAGCGTGTATTCACCGGGCATGCCGCGAATGCTGATGTCCTTGGAGTATCCGCCGCTGGATACCGTCACCCCGGGCAAGCCGCGCAGCGCATCGGTGAGGTCGCTGTAATGACGGCCTTCAAGGCTCTCGCGTGTGATCACGCTCATCGAGGCCGGGGCATCCTTGACCATCTGATCATGCCCGGACGCGGTGACGACGATGTCTTCCAGCTGGTCGGAGGCATGGCTCGGGAGTACCACCAGAGAGGGGAGCGCCGCCAGGGCCAACAAGACGGCTGAGCGTGAGGCCATGGGGCGGTGAGGTGCAGGAGGGTGCGCTGGCATCGATTGAAGTTCCCGAGATTATCGTTATGTGTGTGCATCATTCGTGCACTTTTTGAATGATAATGCTTTGCATTGGCGAAGTGCAACGCACTGTTGCGAAAATGTGACGTTGGTGACAATCTTCGACGCTGAATCCATTCATCTTGGTGAGATAGGGCTATCTATGGGGAATTCTCGGCTAGTAACGGCAGGACTCTTGGCAGGGTTGATCGGCCTGCCGCTGTCAGGTGTCGCCTTGGCCAGCGCGGCATCGCAGCCAGCTGATGCTCCTGCTGCGGCGATGTCGCCGCTTGCGACCCAGCTAGCGCAACGGGGGTTGGCGGCGGGTGAGGGGTATCCCGGCCTGCACAGCCTGTGTAGCCTCGAGGCACCCCTGGTTGACGCGGGCAAGCGCCACCGACACTCCGAGGATGAAACTGCCAAGCCCAGACCCAGATCGAAGCCCTCCGCTGACAAGCGCAAGTCGCTGGGGCCGCACAGGGTATTCGACAATCTCTACTTCGTCGGCAATGGCCAGGTGTCGAGCTGGGCCTTGACCACCTCCGAGGGCATCATTCTCATCGATGCGATGAACACTCCGAATCAGGCCGAGACCATCATCGCGCCAGGCATGCGCGAGCTGGGTCTGGACCCTGCCGATATTCGCTATCTGGTGATTACCCATGGCCATGGCGACCATTACGGCGGCCAGTCCTGGATCGTGGAGCAGTATGCGCCCGAGGTGATCATGACCAAGATCGATTGGGACATGCTGGATGACCCCGAGCAGCGCATCGACAACCCGCGCTGGGGAGAGCCGCCAGAGCGGGACCATCAGGTCATCGACGATGAGAGGCTGACGCTGGGTGACACCACGCTCGGCATGTACATCACGCCCGGCCATACCCCCGGCACGCTGTCGCTGGTGTTCCCGCTCAAGGATGGCGATGAAGTGCATCACGCCGTGTTGTGGGGCGGCACTGGCTTCAACTTCGGGCCGGATGAGGCCAGACTGCGTGGCTATTCTGCCTCGGCGTCACGCATGCATCAGATCGCGCAGCAAGCCGGCGTAGACGTCTTCCTGTCCAATCACCCCAAGCGTGACGGCACGCCCGGACGAATCGCGGCGCTTGAGATTCGCAAGCCAGGCGAAGCGCATCCCTTCGTGACCGGAGGCCAGGCGTTGGGCGCGCTGGATCTGCTCAGTGATTGCACGCTGGCCCAGGCCGAGCGCCTGCGCGCCACACGCTGAGTCATCCTGCGGACATAGCCCGCGACACACGAAACAGGCCGCCCAAGATGGGGCGGCCTGTTTCGTGTCGAGCATGTCGCATCACACCCGCCTTGCTCAGGTGTGTGCTAAAGGTCTGCGATCAGGTGTTGAGCACGACGCCACCATTGAGGTGAATCGTCTGGCCTGTCATGTAGCTTGAGTCTTCGCTGGCCAGATAGACGTAGGCCGGGCCCATTTCGCTGGGCTGGCCGGGGCGTTCCATCGGCACCTGCTGGCCGAAGTTGGCGACCTTTTCATCCTCGAAGCTGGCAGGGATCAAGGGAGTCCACACCGGGCCGGGGGCGACGGCATTGACGCGAATACCGCGGTCCATCAGCGTGCCGGACAGTGAACGTACCAGCCCCTGGATGGCGCCCTTGGTGGCGCTGTAATCGATCAGGCTGTCATTGCCCTTGAAGGCATTGACGGATGAGGTGGCGATGATGGAATCGCCTTTGGAGAGGTGCGGCACGGCGGCCTTGATCATGTAGAAGTGACTGAACAGATTGGTCTTGAAGGTACGCTCGATCTGCTCGTCATCGATCTCGGTCACGTCATCCCAGTCGTACTGCTCGGCGGCATTGTTGACCAGAATATTCAGCTGTCCGAATTCCTCCATCGCGCCCTCGACGACCTTGCGGCAGAAGGCCGGGTCGCCGATATCCCCTGCGATGCGGCGTCCGCGTCTGCCTTCGGCTTCGATCAGACGGATGGTCTCCTGGGCATCGACTTCTTCACTCCCCAGGTGCGTGATCAGACAATCGGCACCCTCGCGTGCGAAGTGCACGGCGGCGGCGCGACCGATACCGCTGTCACCACCGGTGATGACTGCCACCTTGCCCAGCAGTTTGCCGCTGCCGCGATAGCTCTCGCGGATGTACTCGGGCTTGGGGTCCATGCGATGTTCATCGCCCGGTTGATGGTTCTGATGCTGTGGGGGCTGTTGCTGAGTCATGCCGTCACCTCCGGTTCGTTGATCTTGAATGCGCTGCTGCGCGTTCAGACGCTGAACGTCTCCCCACAGACCTGTGGACGATCGTGGCGGATTAAACCCCTTTGATCATGATTTTCTTGTTTAGCGATATAAAAACGCCCGGCCCCGTGTGAACGGAGCTGGGCGTCAGAATGTCTCATTATCGGCAAGCCTGACGGTTGTCAGGAGGCGATATCCTCATGCTTGTCATGCATGGTGGCTGGCGTACTGGCGCCCGCTGCCATGGTCTGCGCAAACGGAACACGTGGCTCGCTTTCCTGGGTCTGTTCTATTCCGTGCAGGCTCGGCAGATTGGCAGGGTCATGCCCGGGACCGGTTTCGAGGCTGGGCAGTGCCTTGCGAATGATGCTGGCGCACAGGGCACGGTGTGCATGCAGTGTCAGACCTTCCCGTTCGAGGAATTGCAGCAGCCGAGTGGCTGAGACCAACGCCACGATGGGATGGAGATCGCGAAAGTGTTCCTCGACCTGGCTGGCACTGATCGTCGCGAGTCGCTCCGGATGGGTATGCGGCATCGAAATATCCTCTATTCGGGTTCCGATGAGTCGGAATCTTGAGTGCTTCTTCAGGTGTCACTCTGCCTCGACGGCGATGGGGGCGACCCATCTGCCGGCGTGACCGCTGCGCTTTCCTTGGCCCAGCGGTCATTGGTCTTGAGGTGACTGTTCGTATTGAGAGTGTTCGTGCTGAGAGTCTTTGGTTTACGACGGTGTTGCGTTCTTCAAAAACTAGTATTAGAGAATTCGCGAATATCTTCCAGCCTTGATGCGCGCATGCTCTCATTTTTATCGTCAATTCGCGAAACATCATGCCTTCGCGCAGGCGGATACCTGCCACGGGGTTCTGACTGTTAGACTAACGCTCCCCCATGTCGTACAGATGTCCGTCATGTTGAATATAGTCAGGATGGCCACGAAGCTACCTGACAGATGATCATTTTTCCTTCTATGGATGTGCCATGAAACGCTTTGTGCTGCTCGATACCGCGCCGATCCCCGGCACGACGGATTCGTTGTGTCTGTTCGAGTATGGCGAGGACTTCGTCATCAAGATCGAGAGCGGCAAGGGCGGGCAGCTGATGAATACCCGCATGCATGGCTCGGAAGATGCGCTGGCAGAGATTCCTGCTGGTCTGCTCAAGAGTCGCGGCACGGCCTCGGCGCCGCAGCGCGTTCTGATCGGCGGGTTGGGGATGGGCTTCACGCTGGCCGCCGCACTCAAGCACTTCAAGGCCGATGCCGAGGTGGTCGTCGCCGAGCTGGTGCCGGGAGTGGTGGCCTGGAATGACGGCCCGCTGGGGGCCAAGGCGGGTTATCCGATTCGGGATCCGCGCACGACAGTCGAGAATCGCGATGTGGCCGAGGTGCTGCGTGAAGCGCCCGGCGGCTTCGATGCCATCATGCTGGATGTGGACAATGGCCCGGAAGGCCTGACCGCGGATGACAACGACTGGCTCTACAGTGCGGAGGGGCTGGCGGTGTGTGCCAAGGCGTTGCGCCCGGCCGGCATTCTGGCGGTGTGGTCGGCCACGGCCGATGCGCGCTTCTCGCAGCGCCTGTCGCGGGCCGGTTTCAAGGCCGAGGCACGTCAGGTCTACGCGCATGGCACCTCGGGGGCCAAGCACACCATCTGGATCGCGCGTTATGTCGGGCGTGCGGAGAAGCCTGATGACAAGACGAAGGCCGGGAAAGGCAATGGCAAGCGCTCAGGCAGCCCGGGCAGAAAGCCGGCATCGAAGGGTGCCGCACGGCCGCCGCGCCGCAAGTAAGCTGAGTGTCTCGTTGCTGATGACGTGATGGATGACTCTTCGCCTCACGCGCTTACACACGCTGTGAGAGAAAGCAGCGCCTTCACCGCAGGGTGAACGCATGACAAAACGGGCTGGCCACATGATGTGGTCAGCCCGTTTTGGTGTGCGTCATCGGCGCTTATCGATAGCGTTCAGCCTGTCACAGTGCCAAGTGCTTTCGGCCTGGCTCGATGCTGGCTTCTGGCTCAGGCGGCTTCACGCGCCTTCATGTCCTGGTGATATTCCTCGGCGAGGCGCTTCTTGGTGGCGTCATCGAAGACGCGGCCTGCCAGCTGGAAGACTTCCTGCTCTTCCTCATCCAGGTGGTGGGTCACCAGGTGCTCGAGCTGCTTTGCGGTGGCCAGCCAGCCCGGCGAGCTGTAGTCGGTCGCCTCGAGCTTCTCGACCAGCTCATCGATCTCATGGTGCTCGGCGACACTGTGACGCGCCTTCTCCTGCGTCATGTCGTGCTCCATCATCGGAATGTAGAGCGCACGCTCCTCGGCACCGGCGTGATTGGTCAGCGATTCCTTGAGGCGCTTGAACAGGTCATCGCGCGGCTCGCTGTCACCTTCGGTCTGCAGCAGCATGTTCAGCAGGCGGCGTTGTTCGTCGTGGGTCTCGCGCAGGGCTTCAAATACGGTCATGTTCCAGCTCCTCATCATGTCTGGCGTGTTGAGTGGCGGGTCTGCTTGTGTGCGGTCTTGCTCAAGTGCGATCTTGCTTGTGTCAGGTCTGTACAACTCTGGTGGCGGATCGGCGGAAGTTCAAGTGCGCAACGCCGATCGACCTTGAAAAAGCCTTGGCGCGAGGCAAGGAAACAAGGGTGACCCTTGAATTCTTTGCTCGGTGGTACGTCCGCAACGGTGTCTGATCGATGCCAGCTGCCGGCCGCCACCGTCAGGAGCCCCGACATGTCCCAAGACCAGACCACGCCAGTCGATTCCTTCAGCCCCAAGGGGTCCCACGCACCTGCGTTATCGGCGTCGCTGTCCGGCAGTCAGCTGGACCGGCCGCCGGGCGGTGGCTGGCCGTCGATCAAGGCGGTCGAGAAGTTCATCTGGCAGGAGCATCTGCCCATCGAGGGCCATCGCAGCCTGATGAAGATGAACAAGCCCGATGGCTTCTATTGCCCGAGCTGCGCCTGGCCGAATGGCGACAAGCCAAAGGGCGCCAACTTCTGCGAAAACGGTGCCAAGGCGCTGGCGTGGGAGGCGACACGCGAGCGTGTCAGTGATGAGCTGTTCGCCAACAACACGCTCAGCGAGCTGCGTGAGTGGTCGGATCACCATCTGGAGAAGGAAGGGCGCTTGACGCGCCCCCTGCGCTACAACGCCCGGACGGACCGCTACGAGGTCACCAGCTGGGAAGCGGCCTACGCCGAGATCGGCCAGCGCCTCAAGCGCTATGAGAACCCGAACCAGGTCGAGTTCTATACCTCGGGGCGTACCTCCAACGAGGCGGCGTTCCTGTTTTCCCTGTTCGGGCGCATGTACGGCACCAACAACTTCCCGGACTGCTCGAACATGTGCCACGAGACCACCTCGCGGGCGCTGCCGGAATCCATCGGCATCGGCAAGGCGACGGTCAATCTCGAGGACTTCAAGCAGGCCGATGCCATCTTCATCTTCGGTCAGAACAGCGGCACCAACAGCCCGCGCATGATGGGTGATCTCCACGAGGCGCGTGGCCGTGGGGCCGAGGTGGTCAGCTTCAACCCGCTGCGCGAGCGGGCGCTGGTCAGCTTTGCCGACCCGCAGTCGCCCAAGGACATGCTGAGCGGCAAGGGTGTCGAGATCAGCAGTCAGTATCATCAGCTGCGCATCGGCGGGGACCTCGCCGCCGTGCAGGCGATGTGCAAGTACGTGATCGAGGCCGACGATGCGCTGCGCGAGCGCAATCCGCATGCGGTGGGCTATCTGGATCACGACTTCATCGCCCAGCACACCCACGGTTTCGATGCCTTCGCCGAGCATTGCCGCAAGCTCGAGTGGCAGGACCTGGTCGCCATGTCCGGCCTGTCACGTGAATCGCTGGAACAGGCGGGGCAGACCTATCTGGAGGCCGAGCGCGTGATCTGCTGCTGGGGCATGGGCATCACCCAGCATGCGCGCGGCGGCGACACCATCCAGCAGATCATCAATCTGTTGCTGCTGCGCGGCAATATCGGCAAGCCCGGCGCGGGGGCCTGCCCGATACGCGGCCATTCCAATGTGCAGGGCGACCGCACCGTCGGCATCGAGAATCTGCCCAATGACGCGATGCTGGATGCCTTTGATCGGGTCTTCGACATCAAGTGTCCGCGCGAGAACGGCCATGATGTCGCTGAATGCTGCGAGGCGATTCTGCGCGGTGAGGTACGCGCCTTCATCGGCATGGGCGGCAACTTCTTCCGCGCGATTCCCGATCAGAAGCGCGTGGTCGAGAAGGTCCACGAGATGGACATGACGGTGCATATCGCCACCAAGCTCAACCGCAGTCACCTGCACCCCGGCAAGCATGGCTGGGTGCTGCCCACGATCGGCCATAGCGAGCGTGACCTGCAGGCCGGCGCCGATGGCAAGGGCGCGGAGCAGGTCTCCAGCGCCGAGGACGGCATGTGCAATGTGACGCCGTCGCGTGGCGTGATGGAACCGGCTGACCCAAGCCTGCACTCCGAGATCGCCATCACCTGTCAGCTGGCCAAGGCGACGTTGTCGCCGCATCCCACCCTGGATTGGGATTGGCTGCAGGCGGATTACGCGCGGATCCGTGATCGCATCGAAGAGGTCTTCCCGCAGATCTTCCCCGACTACAATGCGCGCCTGGCTCAGGGCGGCTTCCATATTCGCATCGCCCCGCGCGAGCGCATCTGGCATACCGACTCGGGGCGTGCCAACTTCCTGTTCCCCGAGGGGCTGGGCACGGATGAAGAGGGGCTGAACAAGGTCACCCATGAGACCCTGAACATGGACAGCACCTTCCTGCTCATCACCATGCGCGGTCACGACCAGTTCAATACCACCGTCTATTCAAATGACGACCGCTATCGCGACGTCTATGGCACGCGGTTGGTGGTGATGATCAGCCCGCAGGATCTCGAGACGCTGGGGCTGAGCGAGGGTCAGCGCGTGACGCTGGAAACGGTCAGCGAAGACGGCGTCGAGCGCAGCATGGCGGGCTTCAAACTCAAGGAATACGACATCCCGACCGGCTGTCTGGCAGCGTACTACCCGGAAACCAATGACCTGATTCCGCTGGATCACCGCGATGCGCGCAGCAACACGCCCGCCTCGAAATCGGTGCCGGTCCGGTTGCGCCTGATGGACAGCGAAGAGGTCAATGCCAGCGAAGGGGTGCTGGCGAGCAGCTGAAGGGCTTCAGCATGAACCGCTAAACAAGGAAAGGCTGAAAAATTTGCATCCTGTACTTGGCGTCAGGTTTTGATGTCAGTGAAGGAGGGCGAGATCCACGCCACGCGCTGCACTGAAAGAGTGCGCCGCGTGGCGTTCTTGTATCTGGCGCTCAAGTTGATGCCAACGTCGGCGTATTTGAGGGGTTTGTAGGTACTGCGCCGAACTTGTCGCGAAATCATTTCTGGAGGCGGTCTTGCGCCCAACCGCGCCTGTAGCCAGGCCGGATCCTGACGCCTGTGTCAGCTTCATGGCACAGGCGGCGAGCTGGCGTCTTGCACGGCTCGAGGATGGGTGGCGTGAATCTTGCGTGGTGGTAGGGTAGCGACCGCCGCTCTGACCGCCGCTCTGACCGCCGCTCTGACCGCCGCCCTGCCCGCCACCTTGCCCGCAGGGGGGCGGTGGCCGGCGTTCAGGCAGGCTGACACCACCACAAGACTCGACGACTCACGACCGAGCTCCAGGAAGGCACTCATGGCAGAACACTCCTCACCTCATTCCGCAGACCATGCATCGATGGCAGGCGAATCCGGCAACGATTATCCCTTGAGCGAAGTGCCTGCCTCGGCACGACGGGGACTGCTCTCCACCTCGATGGTGCTGCTCGGTTTCACCTTCTTTACCGCCACCATGTGGGCGGGCGGGTCATTGGGTGCCGCGTTCGCGCTCAATGAACTGCTGTGGATCATCGTGATCGGCAATCTGCTGCTCGGCGGTTACGCCGCCGCCCTGGCCTATATCGCCTGCAAGAGCGGTCTGAATTCGGTGCTGATGGGCCGGCTGTGCTTCGGCGAGAAGGGCAGCCGCCTGTCTGACTTCGTGCTCGGGTTCACCCAGATCGGCTGGTACGCCTGGGGCACCGCGACCATCGCCATCGTGCTGGTCAAGACGCTCGGCTTGCCGGAGTGGCTGACCACGCCGCTGATGGTCATCTTCGGTTTCGCCTTCTGTCTGACGGCGATGATCGGTTATCGCGGGCTGGACATGCTCTCCCGCATCGCCGTGCCGGCCATGTTGCTGTTCATCCTGTTCAGTCTCTATACCGGCATGGTCGATGTCGGTGGCGTGGCAGGTCTTGCGGCACTGACGCCGACCGATTCCATGAGCTGGACGGCCGCCATCACCGCGGTGATCGGCACCTTCATCAGTGGCGGCACCCAGGCGACCAACTGGAGCCGCTTCGCGCGTTCACCGAAGATCGCCGTCATTGCCACCCTGGCGGCCTTGTTCGTCGGCAATGGCCTGATGGTGCTCACCGGCGCGCTCGGCGCGATGATCTACCAGCAGGCCGATATCGTCGACGTGATGATCGCCCAGGGGCTGGTCAGCCTCGCCGTCCTGATGCTGTTCCTCAATATCTGGACCACCCAGGACAACACCATCTACAACTTCGCGATCGCCGGCTGCAATCTGCTGCGCACCCCGCATCGTCAGCGTGTCACCCTGGGCGGCGCGGCCATCGGCACAGTGCTGGCGGTACTCGGCATGTATGAGTGGCTGATTCCGTTCCTGATTCTGCTCGGCACCTTCATTCCGCCGATCGGCGGCGTGATCATGGCCAACTTCTGGCTCGGTCATAAAGGGCAGTATCCGCGCCTCGCCGAGATGCCCAGGGTCGATTATCACTGGCCGGGCCTCGCCGCCTACGCCATCGCCTGCCTGTGCGCCTGGAGCTCACCCTTCATGCCGCCCGTGGTGGGTGTCGTGGTCGCCTTCGTCGTCTATGGCGGACTGATCAAGCTTGCCAAGGTCGAGCTCGCCAACAAGACGGCGGCCTGAGTGGCTGAGCGTCTTATGTGAAGGGCAGAGGAATATGAAGCGCCCAACGAGTCCTGGACTCGTTGGGCGTTTTTCATGGGGGGAGAAGCGTCTGGGGAGAGCCACTTCAGGGTAGAGTCACTTCAGGGTAGAACCGCTTGATGCACAACATGGTTGTGCATAGAATGAGGGAAAAAGGTGCTGCCATGGCGGTGGAGTTCAGGGATGTGTGGCTCGAGAGCTTCTATGAGCATGATGTTGGCCACCGCAAGATACCTGCGGCGCTCTCCAGTTCGCTCTATCGCAAGTTGCAGATTCTCGATGCCGCAAGTCAGGAGTCTGATCTGAGGATTCCACCGGGCAATCGATTCGAGCATCTGCAGGGCAATCTCGCAGGTTATTGCTCGATTCGTGTCAACAAGCAGTATCGACTCATCTTTCGATGGGAGGCAGGGATTGCCCATCAAACATATCTAGACCCGCATGCTTACAAGGGCTAGAGGAGGTAGCAGTGATGAGAAACACCCAGCGGCGCCCACTGACGGTAGGAGAGATGTTGACGGCAGAGTTTCTGGAGCCGATGGACATCGACATCCGCACCCTGGCCGAGGCGATGGGAGTGCACAGAAATACCCTGAGCCGTATCGTGCATGACAAGGGCACCTTGACGGCCCCGATGGCCATCAAGCTGGCGGCTGCGTTAGGCAATACGCCGGAGTTCTGGCTCAACATCCAGCATGCCGTGGAGCTTTGGGATGTGCGTCATCGTGCCTATGCCCAGGATGCCAAGGGCGTACGTCGGATAACGCCGCAAGTTGATGCCACCGAGCTTGCCTCGCACTGACGTCGCGCGCTCTTCACGGCGAGTGATTGAGATGGCGTGAGCCCGTGAGTTCATGCCCAGCAATGCAAAGCCCCAGCCTGAAACTCAGGCTGGGGCTTTGTGTTTTTTGTATCCGGGGCCATCTCGTCGTACCGCTCGCGTCGATCAGGCGGTTGCTGGCTTCACCTGAATCACCAGGCAGACGGCGATCAGTGCCATGCCCAGCCAGCCGAGCGGTGCGATATGTTCCCCGACGATGGTGACGGCGAGCAGGGAGGCGACCAGCGGTTCGAACAGGGTGAGCAGGGTGGCCTTGCTGGCGGCGACGGTCTTCAGGCCGTAGCCGAAGGCGATATAGCCGAGGAACATCGGCACCAGCGCCATGTAGAGCGCGACCGATGTGTTGCCGGGGGTGGCGAACAGGCGCGGGTCTGCCACCAGCATGCTGAGGCCCAGGCCTGCGATCAACGCGATACCGGCGACGCCGAACAGGCTGCCCATGGCAGCGCGGGCGTGGGTGCCGTGGTCCATCATGCGCCGGGCGATCAGCGAATAGGCGGCGTAGGTCGTGCCGGCGATGATGCCCAGCATGATACCGCCCAGACGTTGCCAGTCAGCGTCAGGCACGCTCCCTGACCCTGTCGCCATCAGGTCGCCGCCGGCGCTGATGGTGGCAATGTCTCCGCCATGAGTGGCCGTTTCGCCCATCGCCATCATCACCACACCGGCAACGCCCAGCGCGAGGCTGATATACCAGCTCAGCGTAAGTCGGTGGTGGCCGAACAGGCGCTCCAGAATCGCCGCGGCCAGTGGCGCCGTGGCGATGGTGATCACCGTGCCGATGGCGACGCCGGCCAGATGCATCGAGGAGTAGAAGGCCAGCGGGTAGATGACGACACACCCGGCGCCGAGCAATACCCAGCGCTTCTGCGCCATCAAAAGGCCCAGGCAGCCCATGATATTGGGCCGTGCGATCACTGCCTGAAGCAGGCCGCCGACGCCCATGGCGAAGGCGCCGGTCGCCAGCGGGCTGACATCCTGATTGAAGTGGGCCGCCGTGCCGGTGGTGCCCCACAGCAGCGCGGCAAACAGGACGGCCAAGCTTCCCATGTCGGTCGACCTTGCAGACCCGGCGATATCGGGGCGGGTGGTTGTCATGGTGATGTCCTTGCGTGTCTTGCCAATCCCTTGGCCGTTTTCAGTCGCAGCATAAGCGCTGGCAAAAGTGTGCTGAAACCACTTTCGGGCAAGTGAGTTGCCGCGACAGCTGGCTGCCGCTCAGTGCGCACTGTGACTTGCCCTCAATTCCCTCATCGCCGTCAGGCGTCGTGACGCTGCCATGGCTCCGACCCTTGCTCCGGCCCTTGCTTGGCATCGCGGCCATGCTCGGTATCGCTCCACGGATCACGCTCACCCCAGTAAGCAGTGTCGCCGTGTGTATCAGCTTGAGCGTCGCAGGCCGCGTCAGGCCGCGAGGTCTGCCTGCGGACTGGCCATCGGCGCCTGCGTTGCCTGCGGACGCAATTGCAGCATCAGGCAGGTCATGATCAGCACCATGCCGATGGCGCCCATCAGCGTGAACTGCTCGCCGACCACGATGACGGCCAACAGGCCCGCCACCAGCGGCTCGAACATGGTCAGTACCGTCACCCGGCTGATGGGCACGCTGGCAAGCCCGCGTCCGAAGATGAGGCTGGCCAGCAGCATCGGGATCAGCGCCATGTAGATGGCGACCGCCGAATTCACCGGCGTGGCGAACAGGCGTGGATCGAGGAACAGGCAGCTGATGGCCAGGCCGATCAACAGCAGGACGCCGGCACAGCCGAACATCGCCCCCATGGCCGCACGGCGATGAACGCCCAGCAGCATCATGCGTCTGGCAAGCAGGGAATAGGTGGCGTAGCTCGCGCCGGCCAGCACGCCCAGCCCGATACCGATGAGCTTGCGGCTCTCGCTGGCAACGCCGCTGGCAGTGGCGTGCGCCGCCGTATCTGCCAGGCGTGTCTCGCCCATGGCCATCAACCCCACGCCGGCCATGCCCAGCATCAGCGCCGCGTACCAGCGCGCACTGACGCGCTTGCGATCCAACGCATACTCCAGCACCGCTGCCGCCAACGGCGCCGTGGCGATGGTGATGACGGTGCCCATCGCCACGCCGGTGTATTCCATGGCCGAATAGAAGGCCAGCGGGTAGACGATGATGAACAGCGCCGCCCACAGCACGAGATGCTTGTGGACCAGCAGGGCGGCCAGCTCCTCATGGAGGATTCGTCGCGACAGCACTGCCTGCAGAATGCCGCCAAAGCCCATGGCGAATGCGCCGGTGGCCAACGGGCTGACATCCTGATTGAAGTGGGCGGCGGTGCCGGTCGTGCCCCATAGCAGGGCGGCCGTGAGGACGGAAAGATTGCCGATCTGGCGTTCCAGCGCTGGGCGGAAGGGGGTCCGGGAGAAGGAGTGCTGCATGGTGGATGGCTCGCAATGAAGTGTGTCTCGGTGTGCACGAGATTACGCCTCATCGCGAGAATATATTGTGCTGAAGCTACGCTCTGATCTGCCAGGAGAAGCAAAACGTCATATACCACCAGCGTGCGGTGATTGACTGCCGGGTTCGGGTACTCAATCGGTTGTTCAGATGATCGAGCCAGTCAGTCGGTCATTCAGTCATTCGGGGGAGTGAGGCTCGAATACTGACGCGTCATCTCGCGTGGCGACTGGCCGAAGTAGCAGGAGAAACGCCGCGAGAAGGCGGAGAGGTTCTGATAGCCGACGGCCTCGGCGACCTGCTGGACGCTGAGATCGGTATGGATCAACTGCGCCCGCGCGCGCTCCATGCGTCTGGCAGTCAGGTACTGCTTGACGCTGACGCCCAGATTGTCGCGGAACACCTTGTGGAACTGGGTCGGGCTCAGGTGGGCGAGTCGGGCCAGTGATGTCACATCGTGGGGCTGGGCCAGCTGCGCGTTCATGACGTCGAGCACTCTGAGCAGACGACGATCGACTCGATGATCACAGGTCTGCTTCTCCAGCAGGCCAAGAAACAGCGCGATGGAGAGCTGATCGATGTGCTTGTCGACCTCACCCTGCAGCTGCGCTTCGAGAAACAGCAGGTAGTTCATCAGCAGGGTGCTGATCGAGAACACCACGCGTTGCGACGCCGCGAGGTTGTCGGGCAGGTAGTCCAGATCGGCGACGATGAAACGCGCGGCGTCCTTGGCATGAAACAGGTGCGATTCCCCGGGGCGAATGATGACGCACTCGCCGGTGACCACGGTGCCGTGATGGCTGCCGACCTGGATATCGAGATGGCCGCGGATCGGCAGCACCAGCTGGTGGTGGTCGTGGTCATGACTCGTCGCCTGTGGGGTATAGGCGCGCAGTGAGAGTGTCGTCATGGTGCGGTGGCCATCATCGGGCGGTGCAAGGGCAGCAAGCAGAGCAAGAGGTACACGCGGGCTATCAGCGGCTCAGCTCGATGCTGCGGGTCTGGCCACGGCCGACCTGCACCTGACTGAGAATCAGCGGGCTGCGTGTGCCGTCCGGCAACTGGATGACACCGGCGACATAGAAGGTGCCGGACGGCAGGCCAGTGGCATTGAAGTAGCCATTGCTGTCAGTGCGCACGATGTGGGTGTAGGCCTGGGCACGCGGGTCGGCGCGAGACGCCGTCTTGCCCGCCAGCGCCAGTTCCGCGGCTTCTGCGGAGTAGGTGGTGACCGGTGCGATCGAGATACCCGCCCGGTTGGCGTAGATCGTCTGGCCCTGCCACTCGTAGGACATGCGGCCCTTGATCACCGAGGTGCCGGTCTTGTCCAGCTTGGCGTACTCCGCCTCCGGGAAGGCGACGGTGCGCTGGACGCGTTGCTCGCCCTGTTCGGTCTGCGAGGAGGAGCCGAAGTCCGGCAGCGAAATGCTGTCGGCCATGCGCGAGGCGCTTTCACACCCGGCAAGAACGGCGGTGCACATGAGCAGAGCGAGTGGAGTACGCAAGTGACGAAGCATGGCGAGTCTTCCCTGAAGTCGAGTGATGGGTGGCGCGGGCGTCGGCTCGTGAGCGAGCCAGTCTGGCCACAGCTGCTGCCTTTGCCCCACATCCTACTGCGCCGAGCACAGTCAGGGAACTGCCGGTGAGCGGGAGACAGGCGCGGGTGACTCTTCCGTCAGGCATCGGCATCCGTGGGCATCCGCTGGTAACTCTCGCGGTTTCGACCGACCCTTGTCAGTAGGCCAGCAGCAAGCGTTTGCCCGTGAGCGCGCTGGGTTGCGCAAAGCATGTCTCTGGAGTTGCTTAAATAGGAACTCCTTGTTCATTATACGTTTGTCTATAACGTGATGGCGCTTGTTACCATGCAACTCATCAAACCCTGTGCAAGGGCTGCGCAAGAGCTGTTCAAAACCGTTCGAGGTCTGCTTGTGTGCTATTCGAGTGCAGCTCAGATGGCATTACCGCCTAGCACGCGGTGCGCTGGCGTCGGGTGAACCATTCATTGTCCGGGAGGGCCGCATGTCGACATCCCAGAGCGCTACTGATCCTTCACGTCGCCAGCTGTTGAAGCTGGGGCTCGGTGGGGCAGGCATTGCCGTGTTCGGCGGCCTGTCCCTTCAGGCCCTGGCCGAGACGGTCGCTGACGAGCAACAGACGCAGGATGACAGTGCCTTCGCGACGTTCATGGTCCTGTCGCGTTGGTTGCTCAGCGACAAGACCCTGGATGAGCGGCTGGGCCAGCGCTACTTCGAGGCGCTGGCGAGAATTCCGGCCGAGGGAGTGCCCGGTGTCGGCAGCTTGCCGGCCCTCAAGACTCGGTTGCTGGCCCTGGGCGAGTCGCGAGAGTACGTGAAAAAGGAAGACCTGAGTGACGGCGAGATGGCGCTGGTGCGCCGTCTGCTGCAGGCCTGGATGCTGGGCACGGTCGGCAAGTCGATCAGTGATCCCGCCGCCGAGGTCATCGCCTTCGAGCGCGCTGGCATGTATGCCGGGCCGCGCGATGTGCAGGTGGTGCGTACCTATTGCCCCAATCGCCCGGGGTTCTGGGCAGAGGCACCCAAGGCCTGAGTGGTCACGCTTTCTCCCAGGCTTGCGCGTGGCGGATAGGCGGGCCTTGAGTCCGTGCTTAGATCTCAGCTCCTGACATCGCCTGCGTGCCAGACCTTCCAGGGGCGTCCTGACCGCTCCTGTTGCTGTTCCCAATTTCCCGAGGAGAATCCTGCATGGCCGAGGAATCCCGTGCGTATGATGCCGATGTGATCGTGGTCGGGTCTGGTGTCGCCGGTGCCCTGATCGCACATCGCCTGGCCGAGGCCGGCAAGTCGGTCATCATGCTGGAAGCCGGCCCGCGCATGCAGCGCTGGCAGATCGTCGAGCGCTTCCGCAACCAGGCCAACAAGATGGACTTCATGGGGCCCTATCCTGCCAGCAAGGCGGCGCCCCATCCGATGCTATATGGCGAGAATGCCGACTATCTGGTGCAGAAGGGCGAGCAGGCCTACGACGCCCAATACATTCGCGCGGTCGGTGGCACTACCTGGCACTGGGCGGCGTCTTCCTGGCGTTTTCTGCCCAGCGATTTCGTGCTCAAGAGCGAGTATGGCGTCGGGCGCGACTGGCCGATCGGCTATGACGACCTGGAAGACTATTACTTCCGTGCCGAGGTCGCGCTGGGTGTCTGGGGGCCGAATGATGTCGATCTGGGCAGCCCGCGCAGCGCCGAGTATCCGATGGCGCCTCTGCCGCTGTCGTGGAACGAGCGGCGGGTCAGCGAGCGCATCAATCCCCACGGCTTCGACATGGTCACCGAGCCGGTGGCGCGCAACAGCCGCCCCTATGATGAGCGCCCGACCTGCTGCGGCAACAACAACTGCATGCCCATCTGCCCGATCGGCGCGATGTATTCCGGCATCATCCATGTCGAGAAAGCCGAACGTGCCGGTGCCAGGCTGATCGACAATGCCATCGTGCATCACCTGGAAAGCGATGCCAGTGGCAAGATTCGCGAGGTGCGCTATCTGGACCCCGACGGCAAGCAGCATCGCCTGAGTGCGGCGCGAGTGGTGCTGGCGGCCAATGGCATCGAGACGCCCAAGCTGATGCAGATGTCGGTCAACGCCCATACCCCCGATGGGGTGGGTAACCAGAACGACATGGTCGGTCGGCATCTTATGGACCATCCCGGCACCGGGGTGAGCTTTCTGGCCGATGAGCCGCTGTGGGCCGGGCGTGGCCCTCAGGAGATGACCTCGATCATCACCTGGCGCGACGGCGACTTCCGCAAGGACTTCGCGTCCAAGAAGCTGCATCTGTCCAACATTGCCCGCACGCAGCAGATGACCACGGAGGTGCTGTCGGAAACACCGCTCAGGCTCGGCGCGGATCTGCAGGCGCAGATCGATAACCGCGCCAGTCGCTATGTGCAGTTCGACAGCTTCCACGAGCTGTTGCCAGAGGCCGCCAATCGCATCACGCCGTCAAAAAAACGTGACGCTCTCGGCCTGCCGCGCCCGGAATTCCGTTATGCTATCGATGATTACGTCAAGCGCAGCGCCGCGCATACCCGTGAACAATATGCGCGTATCGCTCAGCTGATGGGAGGCACCGACATTGCGTTCCGTGATGAGTTCTCCAACAACCAGCATATCTGCGGTACGACCCTGATGGGAGACAACCCCAAAGACTCCGTGGTGGATCGCGATTGCCGAGTGCATGGCCATGACAACCTGTTTGTCGCCAGCTCCGGCAGCATGCCCACCGTCGGGTCGGTCAATTGCACCCTGACCATCGCGGCGTTGTCTCTGCGTATTGCCGATCTGCTCGAACAGGAAATATAAGCATGGTCCCGCACGTCCGTACTGCTGGCACCCGTGATGCCATTGATGAGAAAGGTCGTGGTGCCCGCCCGATCCTTCGCCCCGCACGCCTGACCCGTGCCGTCCGCCTGGCCGCCATTGCGGGCACCAGTGCCTTGTTGCTCAGCGCCTGTGGTAGCGGCGAGGACGAGCACGCCAGCCAGGTGGAAGCCGACAAGGCCGCCACCAATGACCCCGCGCTGATCGAGAAGGGTCTTTACATGGCGCGCGCCAGCGATTGCGCGGCCTGTCACAGCACCGAGGACGGCGATGAATACGCCGGTGGCCTCGGCTTCGAGACCCCGGTGGGCGAGATCTACGCCACCAACATCACTCCGGACACCGAGCACGGCATCGGCAACTACACCCTCGAGGAGTACACCCGTGTGCTGCGCGAGGGCGAGGCTGCCGACGGCCACAACCTCTATCCGGCGATGCCGTTCCCGTCCTACGCCCGTCTGACGGATGAGGACATCAAGGCGCTCTACGCCTGGAACATGCATGAGGTGACGCCGAGCAGCACGCCCAACCGCGAAAGCGAGATTCCGTTCCCGCTCAACATGCGCTGGCCGATGGCGCTATGGGAAGAGATATTCTCGCCGCTGGAGCCGTGGCAGGACCACGAGGACAAGAGCGATGACTGGAACCGTGGCGCCTATCTCGTCCAGGGGCCGGGCCACTGTGGTAGCTGTCACACCGAGCGTGGCTTCGCCTTCCAGGAAACGGCACTGACCGGTGATGAAGAAGGCTATCTCGGTGGGGCGATGATCGAAGGCTGGCGCGCCTTCAACCTCACGCCGGACATGCAGGATGGTCTGGGCAGCTGGAGCGAGCAGGATATCCAGACCTATCTGGCGACCGGCAACCTCAAGGGCAAGGCGCAGGCTGGCGGCCCGATGGCGGATGTGGTCGAACACTCCATGCGTCACATGAGTGAAGATGACCTGCGCGCCATCGCGGTCTATCTGAAGTCGATTCCGGTGGTGGATGGCAAGGGCGAGCAGGGCGAGGCGGTCAATGATGGCGATCGCGAGGCCGAAAGCGAGTCGCAGGTCGCCACGCGCTTCAATCAGGGCGCACCGGCCGATGACGTGCTGTTGCTGCGCGGTCAGCCGCTGGACAAGCGCCCCGATGATGAAGACCTGATCGGCCAGCTGACCGACGCCACGCCGGGCGTGCGTCTGTATCTGGGCCACTGCGCCATGTGTCACGGCGCGGATGGCGCCGGCACCCAGGATGGCTACTACCCGTCGCTGTTCCACAACAGCGTGACCGGCAGTGTCTATCCGGACAATCTGGCTCAGGCGATCCTCAATGGCGTGCAGCGTGAGAACAATGGCCACAGTGTCTTCATGCCGGCCTTCGATGACAGCCTGACCGATGATGAGCTGATCAACCTGATGGACTATCTCGAGAATCGCTTCGGGGAAGGTCATCAGTCCGAGACGCTGGCATCGCCCGACACGCGTCGTCAGCAGCTGAGCGACAAGCTCGAGGACTGGCGCAAGCACTGAGTCCGGTGCAGGCCTGAGTCCGGTGCAGGCGCTGAGGTCTGTGCTGACAGGCCTGCGCAAGTGCTGGGTAACCGCGAAAAAAGACAGCCCATGAAAGCGGGCTGTCTTTTTCGTAACCTGCGCCATGGCGCCGAGAGTGCGGTTGTCGAGTGCGTTCAGGCCGTTTCATCCAGCGCTCAGTGTCATCCGTGACTGGCGATGTCACACAGTTGGGGTAATATTGCCCCATGCAGGACCCCCGATTCACATTCATCCCGCTCGGGTTGCGCTCAAATGCAGCACAAACTGAAGAACTGCGGTAGAATGTGCGCCCAGACTTTAGCTCTTTATCAATTATTCGAGGCAACATAGCAGTATGACCGACGCTAATCTTGACGACCAGCTTGCATCCCTGTTTCAGGAGCAGGACACCAAGCAGGACCAGAACGCCCGCATCAAGGAGCTGGAGCGTCAGCTGCGTGAAGCCAGCAAAGAAGCCGACAAGCTCCGTAATGCCCGTGACAAGGCAAAGAAGGAAGTCGAAGACCTGCGCGCTCGCAACGAACGCCTGAGCGAGAAAGCCGCAGCCTCTGACAAGCACCGCAAGCAGGTCGAACACGAGTTCAACCAGAAGCTGGTGCAGTACAAGGCACGTCTGGCACGCGAACAGGCCATCGCCCAGTCTCGCATGATGCCGATGGGCGCAGCCGTCGAGGAAGCGACCGAAGAAGCCGATGCGGCCTCTCTGGAAGACCTCGGCCTCAACGCTGCCGCTATCCGTGCCCTGACTGACGCTGGCTACGACGACGTCGCCAAGGTTCGCAAGGCTCACGCTGATGGCGTGATCTCTGAAGTCAAGGGCATCGGCCCGAAGGCTCAGTCCCAGATCGCTGAAGCCCTCGACGCCTGATCGTTGCCGTTGATCGAAAAAACCCGCCAATCGGCGGGTTTTTTTGTGTCTGTGATTTGCCCTGTGGCGGGCATGACCGCTGGATCTAGTGCTGGGTCTACTGCTGAGTCTACTGCTGGAGCTCAGGCCAGCTGACCGCTGACTGCTGCTCGCCCAGCCAGTCCTCGAGGGCGGTGCGCATGTCGGCGGTCGGGATCGAGCGCCCGTTCAGCGCATGCACCACCCTGGGCAGGCTCGGCGCCTCACCGGCATCCGCCGGCCAGGCCTGCTTGAGCGTGAAGGCAAGCTTCATCGGCTCCTCGCCGTGCAGGCTCTGCTGCATGCGGGCGTGTTCCACGGCCAGCGACTCGAGCTCGGCCTCAAGACTGGCATCCTCGAGATCGGCGCGGCTGACCAGCAGCATGCGCGGCAGGTCGAGCATGTCGGCGCGTGGCAGCCAGTCCTTGGACAGCGGATGCAGCGCCACCAGACGCGTCGCGTCATCGCCGTTGAGGAAGGCAGCGTGCATCTTGCGGCTGTTGATCAGGGCCTGGGGCGCATCGCCGACATACTCATCGCCTTCGAGCTCTTCCAGCGAGCGCGGGCTGACCAGCTGCATGCTGGAGCCGACCTTGCCCTCGACCCACTGCTTCAAGGCCAGATGCGAGCGTGCATCGTCATCGCTCATCACCACTCGCACCGCGCGCGTGGTGTCGTTGAGGAAGCGGATCAGCAGCTCCTGCGGCTCGAACAATTCGGTGTAGCGGATCAGCTCGTCACGCGCGACCAGGCTGACATCGTCGAGATCCGCGCCGTCCAGCACTCGCAGTGACATGCCGCTTGCGGCCAGAGCCTTGAGCATCTGCGGCGTCAGGTAGGCGGCGTCGAGGCTACCATCGCTCAGCCCTTGTTCCATGGCCTCAGGGCTTGAGAACTGCTTGAGCATCAGCGGGCTGCTCAGTTGCTCATCGAGGGTGCCCTCGGCTTCGAGCATCACGGCGGGACTGACGCTGACACCGCCATCGGCGGGCATGCCGATCTCCAGCGCGCTGGCGTGCTGGGCAAGGGTCAGGCTGGCAGTGGTGAGCGACAGGGTGGCGAACATGCGTGCCAGGCGCGGGCGAGATATCGGTAGTGATATCGAGGGACAGAACAGTGCAGGGGGAAGCAGGGACATCTGGCACTCCGGCAACGGTAACAGGGTGATGGCGTACGGCAGCGATGACAGCGCTCGCGCGTGGGCGCCAATGGTAGCCGTTTGGCCTGTGGGTGTCAGGCACGGCGCGGCGTCATGTCTCACCTCACCGCCGGCGCACCATCCTGCGGGGTGGTTGAGAGGATGAGCGCGAGGATGACCGTGAAGATGAGCGTGGAGATGAGCGTATGGATGACCGCTGGCATGAAAAAAGCCCCGTCTCCGAAGGGAGGCGGGGCTTTTGACGACTGTCAGTGCATGTAGCTCAGCACATGCGGCAGCTCACGGCTGTGAGTGTGCCACCGGTGCTTCACCGGTCGCGGCATCTGACGCAGGCGTAGCCACCACACCATCGCGGCGCGCGAAGTGATCGACCCACAGCGCGATCACGCCATCGCCGGTGACGTTGGTGGCGGTACCGAAGCTGTCCTGGGCCAGATACAGCGCGATCATCAGGCCAAGTTCCGCCTCGCCAAAGCCAAGCATGCTGCCCAGCACGCCCAGCGCCGCCATCACCGCGCCACCCGGTGCCCCGGGCGCGGCGATCATGGTCAAGCCCAGCATGATCAGAAACGGAATCACCTCGCCAAGGCTTGCGAGTGCCAGGTTGTGGCTCATCATCATCACGGCAGTGGCGCAGGTGACGATGGTGATGGTGGAACCGGACAGGTGGATGGTGGCGCACAGCGGCACGCTGAAGTTGGCCACTTCATCGCTGACGCCATTGGCCTTGGTCTGACGCAGGCTGACCGGAATGGTCGCCGCCGACGACATGGTGCCCAGCGCCGTCAGGTAGGCCGGCAGCATGTTGCGCAGGAGGCCCAGCGGAGAACGACGCTGGATCAGGCCGGTGATCAGGTAGGCCGTGCTCAGCCAGATCCAGTGCATTACGATCGCCAGCACCAGCACCTTCCAGAAGGTATCCAGTGTCGACAGCGCCTTGCCCTCGTAGGCCATCTCGGCAAAGGTGCCGGCGATGAACAGGGGCAGCAGCGGGATGATGACGCGATTGAGGAACACCTCGACCACTTCACGCGATTCGAAGACAGCGCTTTTCAGGGTCGGCAGTTCGCGGCGGCTGATGACCACGCCGAACACGAAGGCCAGCACCAGGGCCGTCATCACCGGCAGTGCCGCGGGGATTTCGAGATCGAGAAAGGGAGTCAGGGCATCGCGGCCTTCAGCGACCGGCGCCATGCCGGACAGCATGCCGGGCAGCAGGTTGCTGGCCACCAGGAAGGCGAAGATGCCGGCCAGAATCGTCGACCCGTAGGCCATGCCGACGGTGCGACCCAGCATGGCGCCGGAATTCTTCGGCAGCGACGCGATGCCGCTCATGACGTAGAACAGGATGATCAACGGGATGGTGAAGTTGATCAGCTGGCCGATGATGACCTTGGCGGTCAGTGCGGCACGTACGAGGGCATCCGGGGCCATCAGGCCGATCAGCAGGCCGGCAATGATGCCGAGGATAAGTTTGACGATGAGCTTCATGTGGATCTCGAGGGTTTGACGGGTTCTTGCCCCGATAACGGGTCGTGAATCGCGTACCACCTCGGCGACGCACCGAAATGGCGCGCAGAGTTTACCTGAATTGCGCCACCATTTCAGGCGCCTGGCCAGCTGCCGTGGCACGGGGTGTGATTGCCCATGACTCGACGTGCTGACCAGGCGCCATCTCAGGCTCTCAGCCGTTCATCGCTTCGCTTTCATCACTTTCGCGCTTTCTCTCCTTCGCGCCTCGCTTGCCCACCCAGCGCTTCGCTTGCGCTCTCGTCTCACTCTCTTGATCACACTGTCTTGATCTCACCGTCCTGATCTCACTGTGTTGAAGAGGCCGAGCGGCGCTGCTTCACACCATGATGAATCAATGCCACCGCTGCCAGTGCCAGCCCGAACAGTGACATGCCCTGCCAGCCATACACGCTCATCATCTTGACGCCGATGGCGGAACCGGCTGCCGCGCCGAGGTAATAGCACAGCATGTAGACGGCGTTCATGCGGCTCTGGGCCTTGGGGTCGATCGAGAACACGCGCACCTGGTTGGGAATCTGGGCCGCGAAGACGCCCAGGTCCAGCAGGATGATGCCGACGATCAGTCCGGCCAGGCTGTCACCCCACATGGCGAGCACCGCGAAGGACGCCAGCACCATCACCAGGGCGAAGCTGATCAGGCGACCCGCGCCGAGACGATTGACCAGTCGGCCCGCCGCCTTGGCACCGAAGATGCCCGCCAGCCCGATGATGCCGAACAGCCCCGCCTGCTGGACGCTGTAGTCAAACGGCGCATCGGTGACGTGAATGGCCAGCGTCGCCCACATGGCATTGAAGGCCGCGAACCACAGTGCGCCGGTCAGCGCGGATTCGCGCAGCAGGGCATGTTGCTTGAACAGCGTGCCCATCGAGGCGATCAGTCTGGGGTAGGCCATCTGCACGGCAGGCGCGCGGCTGGGCAGGTGACGATGCAGCAGCACACCGATGATGACGGTGATGATGGCCGCGACCAGGAAGACACTTCTCCAGCCCCAGTATCCGCCGATGCTGCCGCTCAGGGTGCGTGACAGCAGTATGCCGATGGTCAGACCTGTCATCAGGGTGGCGATGTTCTTGCCGCGCGCCTCGGGGGTGGACAGCGAGGCGGTCAGCGGTATCAGCTGCTGGGTGATGTTGGCGCCCAGTCCGGCCACGAAGCTTGCCAGCAACAGCGGCCAGAAGCTGGGGGCCAGGAAGATGCCCAGTGAGGCCAGTGCCAGGGTGATGGACAGATTGCGGATCAGCTGGCGTCTGTCCATGGTGTCGCCCAGCGGCGAGATCAGCAGGATGGCGGCGGCGTAGCCGAATTGGGTCGCGGAGGGAATCAGGCCGATCATGCCCTGGCTCACGCCCAGTGAGCCGGCCATCTCCGCCAGCAGCGGCTGGTTGTAGTACAGATTGGCGGCGGTCGCGGCGACCGCGATCGCCATCAGCAACAACAACCCGCGGCCAATGGCGGGCGTGCTGTCGGCCTCTGGTGTCGATGTCGGCGAGGCTGTGCCTGACTGGACAGTATCTGATCGGCCAGTATCGGATCGCGCAGTGTCCGATGGGGAAGTGCTTGAAGGGGAAGTGCCTGTCACCTGGGTATCCTCATGTTCGTGCTGCCAAGCGTGGCAGCGGTGATTCACGAGGGGCAGAGTAGGCAGTGTTCACCCATAAGAGAAATGTTGTTGTTTGATATGTTTGATGCTCATCCGGTATAGATCTGTGATCTAGCCTGGCTGTGCTCAAACGTGGCTGCGCTCAAGCCTGGCTGTGCTTAAACGTGGAGGCACTGGCCTGGCCGCGCGACACTGTCGCGTTCCACCAGCCTCGGGGCCAGTTGGGTCTGGCCCGGGAAGGGAGTGCCTTCCAGGCGCGCGATCAGCTGATCGACGGCCGTGGTGCCCAGCGCATAGATCGGCTGGCGGATGGTGGTCAGGGCGGGTGAGAGGTAGGCACTGATCTCGATATCGTCGTAGCCGATGATCGAGAGTTGCTTGGGTACCTCAAGGCCCAGGTCCTGGGCGGCGCGCAGACAGCCCAGCGCCAGCAGGTCATTGAAGGCGAAGATGGCATCGGGTCTGTCGGCCGGATTGGCCAGCAGCAGGTGGGCCGCGCGATGACCGTCGGCCAGCATCAACTGGGTCGCGATCTGCCAGTCCTCGGCGAGCCCCAGGCCGGCGGCGTGCAGGGCGTCCAGTGCTCCGCTCAGGCGCTCGCGGGAACGCGCATGATCACGAGGCCCGGTCAGCAGGGCGATGCGCTCGATCCCCTGCGCCAGCAGGTGCTCGATGGCAAGTTTGCCCCCCAGGCGTGAATCATCATTGACCACCGTCATGTCCCAGCCCGGTTGGGGCTCGGCGTCCATCATCACCGTCGGCAGTGGCAGGGCGCTGAGCGCCTCGAGAAAGCCGGCGCCGTTCTCGGCGGTCATCACCACCAGACCATCGATGCGTCGGTCCCGCAGCGTCTCGAGATAACTGAGCTGCTTGGCATCGATATCGTCGCTGTTGCACAGGATCAGGCTGTAGCCCGCCTGGTAGCAGCGGTCCTCGACGCCGCGGATCACCTCGGCGAAGAAGGGGTTGTGCGCACTGGTGACGATCATCCCCATGGTGCGGCTGCGGTTGGATTTCAGCGCGCGGGCGACGCTGTCCGGCCGATAGCCGAGTGCGGCGATCGATTCGCGCACCCGGGCCTCGGTCGCGCTGGCCACCGGGCGGGTGGCATTCACGACATGCGACACCGTGGTTACCGAAACTCCAGCGTGTGCCGCCACATCCTTGAGTCGAATCACTTTTCTGTCCCTGGTGGTGAGCCTGATGGTGAAAGTCGAGCGGGCGTCACTGGCCCTGCGAGGCGAGCAAGACACGCCATTGATGGAAAGACGCAAAAAGACGAAAAAACGCCGGCCAGTGGCCGGCGTCCTGTCCCGCGATGCAGGCGGCGTGAGCCGTGTGATCGCTTATTCGGTGATCAGCTTGAGCGGCACGGAGATGGTCTTCTCGACGTCCTCGTCCTTGAGCAGCTTGTCGGCGGTATCGACGCCGAGACTGCCGATCAGTGCCGGCTGCTGGGCGACGGTGGCGTCCATCTTGCCGGCCTGCACGGCCTTGATGCCTTCATCGGTGCCATCGAAGCCGACCAGCAGGATGTCCTTGCCGGCGGCCTGCAGGGCACGCTGGGCGCCGAGCGCCATCTCATCGTTCTGGGCAAAGACGGCATTCACGCCCGGATGCGCCTGCAGCAGGTTCTCCATCACGTTCAGGCCCTGGGTGCGGTTGAAGTTGGCCGGCTGAGTGGCCACCAGGCTGAGGCCGGACTGGCCGTCGATGGCCTTCATGAAGCCTTCACCGCGATCACGCGTGGCCGAGGCGCCGGCGACGCCTTCCAGCTGCACGATCTCACCCTTGCCTGCGAGTTTCTCGGCGATGAAATTGCCCGCCAGTTCGCCACCGGCGACGTTGTCGGAGGCGACGTGCGCCGCGACCCGACCGCCATTGGCGCTGCGATCCAGTGTCACCACCGGCACATTGCGGCCATTGGCGGTGCGCACGCTGGAGACCACGGCATCGGAGTCGGTCGGGTTGATCAGCAGCAGGTCGACGCCGCGGGACAGGGCGTCCTCGACGTTGGACAGCTCCCGCGCGGCGTCATCGCCGGAATCCAGCACGATCAGCTCGTGGCCCAGTTCCTCGGCCTTGTCCTTGGCACCCTGCTGGAGGCTGACGAAGAACGGGTTGTTCAGCGTCGAGACCACCAGCGCGATCTTGTCGGCCATGGCGGATTGCACCGGCATCAAGCTCAGGCCTGCGGCAGTGATGGCGGTGGTCAGCGTGGAGGTGAGCAGTTTTCCGTTCTTCTTCATGGCGATGGTCCTTTCGTTGTTGTCGGCGACCCGCTGGAGGGCCCCCGTGGTTGGCGCACGGGGGCGAGGGTCTTCGATGCTGCCGGGAATGAAACCGTGTCGTGTGTTACTTACTTGCTCTTCTATTTCTGCGGTACTTGCTCTTCTATTTCTGCGGTACTTGCTCTTCTATTTCTGCGCGCGGCTGTCGATCAGTACCGCGAGCAGTATGACGGCGCCCTTGGCGATCATCTGGTAGTAGCTGGAGACGCCCATGATGTTCAGCGCATTGTTGAGCACGCCGATCACCAGTGCCCCGATCAGGGTGCCGAAGATGCGTCCACGGCCACCCATCAGGCTGGTGCCGCCGATGACGACCGCCGCGATGGCGTCCAGCTCGTAACCGGTGCCGGCATTCGGCTGTGCCGAGCCCAGACGCGCGGCGAGGATGGCGCCCGCCAGTGCCGCGAAGGCACCCGCGATGGCATAGACACTGATCTTGATGCGATTGACGTTGATGCCGGACAGGCGCGCGACCTTCTCACCACCGCCGACCGCATAGACGTGGCGCCCGAAGCGGGTGTGATGCAGTACGCCCCAGCACAGCACGTAGACGAAGAACATCATGTAGATCGGGATCGGCACGCCGAGCCAGTAACCGCCGCCCAGATTCCAGAAGCTGTCGGCGGCTTCGCTGACGCCGATGGAGACCGGACGACCATCGGTGTAGACGAGCGTGGCACCGCGCAGCACCGTCATCGCCACCAGCGTGACGATGAAGGCCTGGATGCGACCGAAGGCGACGAACAGGCCGGAAATGGCACCCAGGCCGGCACCGGCGATGATGGTGCCCGGCACGCTCAACCAGGGGGAGAGGCCGGCGGCGGTCATCGAGGCCGCGAAGGCGCCGGTCAGCGCCAGTACCGCACCGACGGACAGATCGATACCCGCGGTGAGAATGACGAAGGTCACGCCCATGGCGATGATGGCATTGATGCTGGTCTGGCGAAGCACGTTGAGCAGGTTGTCAGACGACAGGAAGTTGTCGGACAGGCCGGCACTCACGGCGATCAACAGGGCCAACGCGATCAGCGCCTTGTTGTCGACCAGCAGGCGCATGACGTCGAGGCGGCGGCCGCTGGCGGCAGAGGAAGAAGGAGTAGACATCAGTTCGGCATCTCGTGGCGGGAAGCGGAGGAATCGGGGGTAGAAGACGGGCGGACGGTATCGCGTGATGCAGCGCTGGACATTGATGTGCCATTCGCGGCGTCGTTGCCACTGCTGAGGGGGCTCTCGAGGCCCGAGGCCGCGGTCATGATCGCTTCCTGGGTCGCGTTCTCACGGCTGAATTCGCCGGAGATGCGCCCATCGGCGACCACCAGAATGCGATCGGCCAGGCCGAGCAGCTCGGGCATCTCCGAGGAGATCAGCAGCACGCACTTGCCCTGGCGCTTGAGCTCGTTGATCAGCAGGTAGATCTCGCGCTTGGCGCCGACATCCACGCCACGGGTCGGTTCATCGAGAATCACCAGCTCCGGCGCCGGCATCAGTGCCTTGGCCAGCGACACCTTCTGCTGGTTGCCGCCGGACAGCGTATCGACCGGCTGGTCGGTATTGCTGACCTTGATCTGCATGCTCTTGACGAAGCTTTCGACGGCGGCGGCTTCCTCGCCATGGCGAATGCGCCCGAACGCGCCACAGAAACTCGGCAGGGCGCTCAACGACATGTTGCTGGCCACCGAGTGGGCGAGAATCAGGCCCGCCTGCTTGCGGTCTTCCGGCACATACACCAGGCCCGCGGCCAATGCCTCGGCCGGCGAGGAAAACCGCACCGGCTGGCCATGCAGCTGCACGCTGCCGGCGCTGATACGGGTATCGCCGCACAGGGCGCGGGCCAGTTCGGTGCGCCCGGCGCCCATCAGGCCGCCAAAGCCGAGCACTTCTCCGCGACGGGCAGAGAAACTGATGCCCTTGACGCCCGGTGCCTCGAGATCTTTCACCTCAAGCATCACTTCGCCATCAGGGCTGGCGGGCGTGTAAGGGTAGCGCTCGGCCAGCTCGCGACCGACCATCAGGCGAATCAGGCCATCTTCATCCAGTTCCGCCGTCGGCCCCTGGTGGATCATCTGGCCATCGCGCAGCACGGCGACTTCATCGCACATGCTGAAGATCTCGTTCAGGCGGTGGGTGATCAGGACCAGCGAGCGGCCTTCGGCGCGCAGCTCCGCGACGACCTCGGCGAGAATCTCGGTCTCGATGTCGGTCAGCGCGTCGGTGGGCTCATCCATGATGATGATTTCTGCGTCCAGCGACAGCGCACGCGCGATCTCGACCATCTGCTGCTGACCGATGCTCAGCTCGCTGACGGCGGTGCGGGAATCCAGCGATTGGCGCAGACGGTCGAGCAGCTGGCGGGCATCGCGGTGCAGGCGCTTCCAGTCGACGGTGCCCAGCGCGGTGCGTGGCTCACGGCCGAGGAAGATGTTCTCGCCGGCGGACAGGCCCGGCACCAGATTGAGTTCCTGGTGGATGATGGCGATGCGGCTGTCCATCGCCTGACGTGGGGTGGTGAAGACCACTTCCTCGTCACGCAGCCACAGCGTGCCGGCGTCGTAGCGATAGACGCCGGAGAGAATCTTCATCAGCGTCGACTTGCCGGCGCCATTCTCGCCGGCCAGCGCATGCACGCGCCCCGCGCGCAGCGTCAAGTCGACACCCTTGAGCACGCTGACCCCGGAGAAGCCCTTGTCGATGCCCTTGAGTGCCATCAGCACCCGCGGTTGTGCATGGCTCTGCATCAGAAGGGCACTCCACAGTGCAGGATCACGTTGGCGTACGGCGTGCACTCGCCCGTGCGCACGATGACGCTCGCCTCGGGCAGCGCCGCCTTGAAGGCTTCATGACTGAGCTGCTGGCGGGTAATCGGTGCCATGGACAGGCGGTCCAAGGTGTCCAGACGTTCGACGATGGCGTCATGGAAGGAGGGGCTCTTGACCGGCAGCTCCTCGGCCAGGGTCGTGGCCTCGATGCACAGCTCGGCCAGCAGGGCGTCCAGCACCGGCAGCATGGCAGGCAGGCCGGGCACCACCGCGAGATCGACACAGGGCACGCCCTCGGGAATCGGCAGGCCGGCGTCGGCGATCACCACGGTGTGGGTATGGCCGAGACGGGCGAGGTGGCCACTGAGAGGTCCGTTCAAGATGCCGTGTCGTTTCACGTCGCAGTCCTTGGGTAAAGCAGGAATGAGTCGATCCAGTGTCTGAATCCGCTGGTTCACAATGGCGCCAATTATGAACCGCAAACGTTTGCGGTGCGGTAAGCGATACGTCGTAGGCGCTGTAGGGTGACTACCTTTCTGTAGTCTGAGGTCCAATGCGGGGTGTGCTCGGGAGGTGATCGAAAAAGAAGATGGTCGGAAGAAGAAGGTGGCCGAAAGAAGAAGGCGGTCGAAAGAAGAAGGCGCTCACACAAGACAACGTCTGCACAAGAAAGCTCTCAAGTTCACGAACCCTGTGCCGATAGCCACAACACTCAGACAGACAAATACGCCCGGTATGCGTGCTTTTTCGCCTGATGGCGACTCAGCGGGCATGTGAAAATACCTTCACCCTATCGAGAGGTGCATATGGCGACGATTTCATCGCTGGGGATTGGCTCTGGGCTCGACCTCAACAGTCTGCTGACGGATCTGGAGACGGCAGAGCGTCAGAAGCTCACGCCGATCGAGACCCAGCAGGCAAGTTACGAGGCCGAGTTGTCGGCCTGGGGCACGATTCAAAGTCGTCTGGAATCCCTGGATACCGCCGCCGCGGCGCTGGCCGATGCCGAGACCTATGCTGGCATGACGACCACCGCCAGTGGCTCGGGCGTCAGTGCCACGGCAACCTCGGAAGTGAGTGCGGGCAGTTATTCGGTCGCTGTCACCCAGCTGGCGCAGGCGCAGAGTCTGGCGACGACGGGCCAGGCGAGTCGTGACGAGGCCATCGGTGATGGCACCGCGACCACGCTGACGCTGTCATTGGGCACGCTGGCCAGTGATGGCAGCTATGCGGCGGACGCCGAGCGCAGCGCCAGGATCGTCATCGACGAAAGCAACAACACGCTGGAAGGCATTCGTGATGCCATCAATGAGGCGGGCCTCGGGGTCACGGCCTCGATCGTCAATGATGGCTCTGACACGCCGTATCGCTTGGTGATGACCTCGGATGAAACGGGCAACGAGGCGGTGATGAGCCTCTCGACCAGCGGTGAGGTGGCAGAGCTCGATAGCCTGCTCAGCCATGACCCGGCGAGCTATGACGCGACAAGCAATGATCCTTCAGCCAGCGGGATGGAGGAAGTCGTCGCAGCGCGCAATGCCGAATTCAGCGTCAACGGCATCAGCATGCAAGCCACCTCCAATGTCATCGATGATGCCGTGGATGGCTTGACCCTGACGCTGAGCGAGACCAACACGACTGCGAGCGTGGTCACCGTCAAGGAGAACGCCGAGTCGGTAAGCAAGGCGATGGAGACCTTCGTCAATGCCTACAACGACCTGCAGGACACCATCGACAATTACACCGCCTTCAATGCCGATGAAGGGACCGCGGGAGAACTGCTGGGCGATTCGACGCTGCGCACCATCGAGAGTCGCCTGACCTCGGCGCTGAATTTCACCAGTGAGGGCGATTTCTATGCGCTCTCCTCGCTGGGAGTGAGCCGTACCAACGATGGCAAGCTCGAATTCGACAGTGCCGTGATCGAGGCTGCCGACAGTGAGCAGCTGGCGGCGATGTCGGGGTTCTTCATCTCCGATGATGAGGCGGGCACCAGCGGTTTCGCCAGCCAGATGTCCAGTCTGCTGGAGGAGGTGGTCGGGGAAGACGGCACGTTGGAAAGCACCACGGAAGGCATCGAGGGGTCACTGGAGAGTCTCGCCAGTCAGTATGAGCAGACCGAAGACACCATCGAGGCCACCATCGAGCGTTATCGGGAGCAGTTCACTGAACTCGACATCCTGGTGGCCAACCTGACATCCACCAGTGACTACCTGACCAGTCAGCTGGAAACGCTGGAGAACAGCTGGGACATGACGGGCTGATCGGTGGCTGATGCCCTGAGACATTGGTCATTGGTCATTGGTCACTGGTCACTGACCCAGGCCATCCGCCATGCGCTCGCGAGATTCGATGAATCCGGCGATGCCCGCAGTCGAGACGGCATGCCGACGACGGCTCCATATCTGACAGAGATACTGACAAACGCCATGAACAAGGGAACCCAATCACCATGAGTCGCTATCGTGGCGCCAATGCCTATGCCCGTGTCGGCGTGGAATCCGGTGTGCTTTCCGCCAGCCCACACCAGTTGATCGTGATGTTGTTCGAGGGAGCAGACCGTGCGCTGGCGGCGGCGCGTCTGCAGATGGAGGCCGGCGACGTGGCCGCCAAGGGGCAGTCGCTGGCCAAGGCGACCAGCATCGTCACCGAAGGTCTGCGTGCCTGTCTGGATCATGAGCAGGGCAATGAGGTCGCGACCAACCTTGATCGCATGTATGACTACATCGCGCGCCTGATCATGCAGGCCAACCTGGGCAACAGCCCGGAAAAGCTCGACGAGGCGCGTCGCCTGCTCAACGAGCTGGGAGACGCCTGGCGTCAGATTGCCGTACACGACAAGGGATTGGACTGACCATGGACAGCAATGCACTGCTCGCCGATGACACCTTCCAGCAATGCGATGAGCTGCTGGAGCAGATGAATGCCATGCTGCGCTCGGCACGCCTGGGTGACTGGCCCGCGGTACTCGGCGGGCAGGCCAGCTATATCGAGAAGATGCAGCAACTGCGCATGCCGCGAGGTGGCAGCGCCGAGACGCGCAGGGCACTGGAACAACGCCTGCGCACGCTGACCACGCTGGAATCAGAGCTGACCGTCCAGCTCAAGGCGCGCCAGAGTCAGTTGCAGGAAGTGCTCGGGGATGTGGGTACGCGCCGCAAGCTGGCACGCAGCTATGGCCAGGGCAGCTACGGTCAGAATAGCTGAGGTCACAGTAGCCAAGGCCAGAACATCCAAGATCAGAGCAGCCAAGACCAGGCAAGTTACGATCAGGGCGGCCAGGCTCAGCAGAGCAAGGCTTGATCGGGCGCGGGGAGAGCCGAGCCTCCAAGGCTTCGCGCATGACTCCCTGACGGCCTCCCCGGGCAATGAGGATTGCACGACATGAGCGGCATCAATCCCTTGATCGATAGTCTGCTCCATCAGGTGTTGGGGAGGGCGGCACAACGCCCGCCGCCGGCGGACTCCGGTGTCGTCTTCCCGACCTCCGCTCTCCAGTCGCGCCAGGGGCTGGGGGCGGAAGATGGCAAGGGAAGTGGCGGCCAGAATGGCGCCAATCCGCTCTTCCAGACGGGAACTGGTACAGGCTCAGGCGCAAGGCCTGCGGCCCCGTCATTGAATGCCAGCGCAGCGTTGCTGACAGCCTCGCAAGCCTCCACTTCTCCCGCTGGCGACCTCGCGTCAGCTTCCTCTTCCCTCCCGCCGTCCGGTGCTTCCGTCGAACTGACGACGCAGACACAGACGATGTCGCGTTTGCTCGATGCCCTGTCACAGCTGGTAGCCAGTGGCTCGCCGTCCGCGCGGGTCGGGTTGGCGCTGCCGGAAGGGCAGTCGCTGGTGTCTCTGTTGGCGCGCGGCCAGCCCTTGCCCGGTCTTCTGGCGCCCATGGCGTTGTCCAGCGCATCGCTTCTCAGTCTGTCGGCGGCCTTGAGCCAGCAGATTCACCAGAGCGGGCTCTTCTACGAAGCGGACCTGCTCGCCTGGGTCGAGAATCGGCTGGGATTGGTCGACCTCGCCGGTCATCCGCAGCTCGCCAATGCCAGATTGGAGGCTCTGTTGGCCTGGCGGCAATGGCCGGTGCTGGCGGAGGCGCGCTTCATCCCCTGGGAGGCGACACGCGAGGACGCCTTTGTCTGGCGCATGCGAGCAGAGCTGCGCCGTGAGTCGCGCCCGGGCATGGCTCGCCCGAGCAGTGACATGCTCTTGCCGCCGGATGGAATTGACGCGGCCCGACAGGGCGCCGGCGCCCATGAAGCCAGTGCGCTGGGTGCCTATCGCGCCAACATGCAATTGGGCGTCGCTCAATCTGCCGCCTCTGATGTGTCTCGCCAGGCGAGTGGCTCTGACGCCCTTGCCAGCGGGCTGGTGCAGCAACAGCTGTTGTTGATTCTGGGTCAGCCCTTCCATTGGCAGGGCCTGTTGATGCCCGGCCTGCATGTCTTCTTCAGCCTCTATTTCCCGGGGCCGCCTTATCGGCATCGCTCGCGGGATGAGGAGGAGCGACGTACAGCGCCATTGGCCGTGACGCCCGTGGCTGCGCATGACGCCACACCTGACAGTCGCCGCAGTGATCACGGCGAGGCTCAACAGTGGAAGATGTCGCTGACCTTGGTGGCAGGCGACAGCGATGGCGAGGAGGGCACTGATCGCAAACCACAGGTGACTTCCGAGCCGGAAAATCTTGCGGCGCGAGACAATGCGGAGCAGGGCGAAGGGCAGGCGCCAGCGCCCGGTAGTGTGGAAAGTGCGGAAAGTGAGAGGGGGGAGAAAAGCAGGAGCAGTGAGAGCAGTGATACTGCCACGCGGGCAACGCTTGCCCTGAAGCTGACCTGGTATCAGCTCGCTGCGCCTGTGGCATTGGTGGTCGAGATAGAGCGACTGACGCAACCCTCCAGCAACGCAGGCGAGCGTGATGCGGCCTTGCGCGAACTGCAGCATGCGCTCGCGCAAGGTCTGGCCGGGATGGCGCCCAGGGTGCACGTACGCCCCGTCGATGCAGTGCCTGATCATGAGACGCCCGCGTCTTCTGATGGCACATCTGTCGATGCCCCTCGGGCCACGGCAGAGCAAGCGACGGATTTCATGCATACCCAGGGTGAGAGGCTGGGGCAGCGCATCCAGCAGCGGGCCAATTCGCTGGGTCTGAGCGTGCATGAAATGCCCGAGCTGGTCGAAATGCTGGCCACCGGCCTGCCGGCACGCAAGGAATTGCCTACAGCCTTGATGCAGGTCGTCGTCAAGATCGCCGAGCTATGGGCAGAGAGGCATCGCTCACAGAAGGCGCCTTGCGAGTAAAATCCTCGAATGTCCCGCTCTGCAGGATGATGTTTCATCCTTGTACGATTCTTGCTCATTGAGCCCTGACGAATGCTTTTATGGCATGCCACTGCATGGCGACTGTGGAGGTGTGTAGTGACACTTCAGGCGTCACGCCATAGGTCAGGATATCGAGAAATATAATTTATTTATAATATTTAAATAAAGCGTCAATCAGGCGAACTGCTTGCGTGGATACGGTATTGAAACTCCGCCGAGGGTCGCCCTGTAAATGCAGCTCGATCCTGCATGTTGTTTGTGCCAGAACCCTCATATGCAGTGTTTTATTGTGTTGAAGCGGCGAGAGAAGCCCATTTGGGCGAGCCGCTGGCGGGTCCTCTCACAGCGTTGAAATAGCAGATAGCCCAATCTGGGCAAGTGCTGACATTGCGTTATTCCTCGCCTTTACGCAGGGGTAACTTGCTGCCTGTTGGCGGCCCGTTCGGGGCAATTGCTCGATATTGTACAAGGCATGCCCCGGGTGGCGGGAAAGGGTCAGGCCTGCCTTTCACGAAAATGCAACACACTGTGCGCACCATCCGTTTGCTATTGCTTTGTATGACAAATCTGGTGCATCGTGATTATGCAAGTCGTCTTGAAGACAAGATTGAGGGCTTTTCTGACACACCTTGCTGCCATTTCGGCGGCTTGATGCAGCTTTTGTGCATATAGCGTAGTGGTATGTAAAAAAATGTTGATGAAGAGTCTGGTCCATTACGTGATTAAGTATTAGAATCGCCATCTTAAAGTGGGTGGCTCATTTGGTCATGAAGCCGCTAGCCCGCATGGTGCCACTGGTCCGGCGCCATTGAGTATTTCGTTTCATCACATCAAAACCATAAGGAATGACGGTCGAGCGCCAGGGTTGGCGGTAGCTCGGGACGATCAGACCACTCAGGGAATCATGATGTCCTCACTGCTCAATGATATACAGAGTGTCAATCTGTCGTATCTTCTGCTTGTGCAGCGCTTGTTGGTCGAAGATACGGAAATGGCGCTGGTACGCCTGGGTCTCGATCAAGAGATGGCGGATCTATTGTCTGGCATGAGTGTCAGTCAGCTGGTGTCGTTGTCGTCCTGCAATCAACTGCTGTGCGAGCTGGCGTTGGATGATGCCTCGCAACTCAAGGGAGTCTTGCAGGGTGGACGCGACCAGGATTTCAGCGCGATGCACACTGCCATGCTGCTGAATGCGCGCCAGAACGATGCTGGACTTCGCCAGGGGGGAGTCAGCGGATGACCCAGAAAAGTCTCGTCGATGAACTGCAACAGCTGCAGTTGGCAGTAGAGTTGATCGAACTGGGGGCCCGCCTGCAGGTGCTCGAGACGGAAACGGAGATCAGCCGCGCGCGTCTGGTCAAGCTGTACAAGGAAGTTCGTGGTGTCTCGCCGCCCAAGGGCATGCTGCCGTTTTCCACCGACTGGTTCATGACCTGGCAGCCCAATCTGCATGCATCGCTGTTCCACGGTTTCTACCGTCGGCTCAAGGCGCAGGGCGCGTCGCGCATGAACGCCTTCGTCAAGGCATATCGCTTCTACCTGGAGCATGTCGGCGAAGACGAGCCGGTGCTGGCGCTCACGCGCGCCTGGACGCTGGTGCGCTTTTTCGAAAGTGATCTACTGGAAGTGGCCAGCTGCAAGACCTGCAGTGGCCATTTCGTGGTGCACGCCCACACGCCATCACACGATTACGTGTGTGGCATCTGCCAGCCGCCATCGCGTGCCGGCAAGACGGCAGCCCGCCGCAAGGCCCGTGAAGAACTGGCACTGGAGCAGTCGGCAGCCGTCGCTAGCCTCGGCTGATAGCTGTCTCGTGTCAGTGAAGGCGCCAGGATTGCGCCAGGCGAACGAGCAAGACGAGCGTGCAAAGACCAGAAGGCTTGCCCATCCCCGGGCAGGCCTTCTTGCGTTGTGCGCCATTGCTCTGACGCCTGGCTCATTGCCGATTGTTCGACCATGGTGCTTTCGACCATGGCTCTTTCGGCAACGACTGCCTCAACGAATATTCCGCCGTGACCCTAAAGACATGCTCAGCGACGCCGATAGTCAGATTCATGCGACGTTGACCGAATGCCAAGGGGGTTATTGTGTTGTTGTTCATAGGCTATCTAGTGGTCATCGGGTCCACCCTGGGCGGGTATCTGATGGTGGGCGGGCACCTGGCGGTGCTGATGCAGCCCGCGGAATTGCTCATCATCTGTGGCTCTGCCGTCGGCGCCTTTCTGGCCGGCAACAACGGCAAGGCCATCAAGGCCACCGGCAAGGCATTCTCGAAGTTGAAGCGCACGCGTGGCTACAACAAGTCCCTGTACATGGAAGTCATCGGGCTGCTGTATCTGCTGCTGTCGCGTGCCCGTCAGCAGGGCATGCTGGCGATCGAGCAGGACATCGACAACCCGCAGGAAAGCGCCTTGTTTGCCGAGTATCCGCGCCTGCTCTCCGACCCCATTCTGATGAATTTCATCACCGACTACCTGCGCCTGATGGTCAGCGGCAACATGGACCCCTTCGAGCTCGAGTCGCTGATGGAGCACGAGATCGAGACCTTCAAGCACGAGACCGAGATTCCGGTGCATTCCCTCTCGGCGGTGGCCGATGGCCTGCCGGCCTTCGGGATCGTCGCCGCCGTGATGGGGGTGGTGCATGCGCTGGCCTCGGCGGACCAGGGCGCCGCCCAGCTGGGCGTGTTGATCGCCAATGCCATGGTCGGCACCTTCCTCGGCATCCTGCTGGCCTATGGCTTCGTCACGCCGGTCGCCAACAAGATCCAGCATGAGGTGCATGAGGCCGTGAAGATGATGCAGTGCATTCGCGTCATCCTGATGGCCTCGCTCAATGGCTACGCTCCGCAGGTCGCGGTGGAATTCGGTCGCAAGGCGTTGTTCACCGCCGAGCGTCCCAGCTTCAACGAGCTGGAAGAGCATGTACGCGAGATCAAGAACAAGGGTGCGGGCTGATATGGCGTTGCTGTTTCTCGCCAGTTCGTCAGTCGCAAGTGCGTCTCTCGCAAGTGCGTCAGTCGCAAGCGTGTCCGTCACCTGCGTGCCAGTGACACAGGTATCGCTGGCTGTCGTGGTCGAGGCAGTGGGTGTCTCTGGACTGAAGCTCGGAGGTCTCGATGAGTGAAGAGCGCAGACCCATCGTCATCAAGCGGCCGCGTATCGTCAAAGGGCATCATGGCGGTGGTTGGAAGATCGCCTACGCCGACTTCATGACCGCGATGATGGCCTTCTTCCTGGTGATGTGGGTGATCTCGAATGCCTCGGATGACGACCTGCGGGAAATCTCCGACTACTTCGGTGCGCCGCTGGAAGTCTCGCTGCTGGGGGGCGATCGCAATTCGGCCTCCAGCAGTGCCATTCCCGGCGGCGGCTTCATGGCCGAGCAGACCCAGGGCGAGAAGGGCGCTGATCTGCAACGCCTGCAGCGCCAGGCGCTTGCCGATGATTCCCGCATGGCCGCCATTCGCGACGAGATCGACACCACCATGACGCAGCGCATGGCCGATGACGCGGACCTGGCCGAACTGCGTGAGCAGCTGCAGATCGAGCTGACCTCCGAAGGCTTGCGCATCCAGATCACCGATAGCGATCAGCACCCGATGTTCGCGTTGGGCAGCAAGCAGCCCTCGCCACAGCTCTCGCAGCTGCTTGGCTTGCTGGCGCCGATTCTCAAGCGGCTGCCCAATCATCTGAGCATCACCGGGCATACCGACAATCGTCCCTTTGTCGGTGAAGGCGGCTACGGCAACTGGGAGCTCTCCACCGATCGCGCCAATGCCGCGCGCCGCGTGCTGGGCAACAGTGGGCTGCCCTATGAGCGCATCGTGCGTGTGGTCGGCATGGGCTCGCGCATCAGCCTCGACAGCCAGAACCCTGAGGCCGCCATCAATCGTCGCATCAGCCTGATGGTGCTCAGCCAGTCGGCCTATCGCGATATCACCGACAGCAACGGCGTCAATCCAAAGCCCGCCGAGGACATCAACAGTCTGCGCGAGCGTCTCGAACAGCTGGCAAGCCCGGTGCGCGTGACGAATCCCGTCGCTGGCAGTCCTGTCGCCGACACCCCCGTCGCCTCCGGGCTGGACAGCTGAGTGCGCTCAATGCGCCTCATGTCAGAACTTGAGCGGCGCCGCTTCCCGTGTGATAGCGCAATGACAGCCAGCGAGAACATGCATGGATATCAGTGAGTTTTACGACACCTTCTTCGAGGAGGCGCAGGAGCTGCTGGCCGAGATGGAGCGCCTGCTGCTGGCGCTGGATGTCGAGGCGCCGGATGCCGAGCAGCTCAACGCCATCTTTCGTGCGGCCCATTCCATCAAGGGCGGTGCCGCGACCTTCGGCTTCACGGTCCTGCAGGACACCACCCATCACCTCGAGAACCTGCTGGACCGTGCCCGCCGTGGCGAGTTGCGGTTGAGCATTCAGCATATCGATCGCTTTCTGGAGACAAAGGACATGCTCGACGACCAGTTGGCGGCCTATCGCAATGCCCAGTCCCCCGACCCCGAGGCCTACGCGCATATCGTCGCGGTGCTCAAGCAGCTGGGCGAGGAGTCGTCGGTGATTGATGCCTCGAGCGAACCAGTGCCATCTGACATTGATGGCCCGAGCCTACCAGGGGCGTCAGGCGAAGCGTCTGCGCCAGTCGGCAGCGATATGGCCACGCCGTCTGCGCTCGAGTCACACCCCAGCGCCGACGCAAGTGTGCCGTTGCTCTCGGTCACTCTGATGTTCGTCGCCGACCGCGAGCGTGAACTGCTGATCGAAGAGCTGGCCAACCTCGGTGAGGTCATCTCCAGCAGCGGTGACGAGCAGGTATGTCGCGTCATCGTGAGTACCACGGTCAGCGCTGCGGATATCGAGGCAGTAATGTGCTTCGTCATCGAGCCGGAGCAGATTCTGATCGAGCCCGCGACACCCGCTCCCCCAGCGGAGGTTGATGACGTAGTTGATGGCGTAGTGGGCGGCGTAGCGGATGGGCAGGTTGAAGCGCTGACTGAAGAGCTGACTGAAAAACAGGTCGAGGACGTCGCCGACGGCATGGCTGACGACGCAGCGGTCGAACTTGCTGGCATGCCAGCGCCTGCTGAAGCGGCTGTCGATGCAGGATCGTCGCCACGACTTTCCTCTGCTTGCGCGGCAGAATCATCCTCCGCTGGCATGGAAGAGTCGTCTTCCGCTGCCGTGGCAGGGCCATCTACCGCTACCCCGGCGAGTGGCGAGCGACGCAGCCAGCCGGGGCGGCGCGCCACTGATGCGCCCACCGAGCAGGGCTCCATCCGTGTCGGCGTCGACAAGGTCGATACCATCATCAACCTGGTCGGCGAGCTGATCATCACCCAGTCGATGCTGGAGCAGACGGCATCGGCGACCACGCCGCCGGATCAGGCGGCGCTGGTCAGTGGCATCAGCCAGCTGCAGCGCAATGCACGAGATCTGCAGGAAGCGGTGATGTCGGTGCGCATGATGCCGATGGATTACGTGTTCTCGCGGTTTCCGCGCCTGATTCGCGACCTTGCCTCGCGGCTGGGCAAGCAGGTCGAGCTGGTCAGCCAGGGGCATGACACCGAGCTGGACAAGAGCTTGATCGAGCGGATCATCGATCCGCTGACCCATCTGGTGCGCAACAGCCTCGATCATGGCATCGAATCGCCCAGCAAGCGTGAGGCGAGGGGCAAGAGCGCCCACGGCACCCTGACGCTGTCTGCCCGCCATCAGGGCGGCAATATCGTCATCGAGGTGATGGATGACGGCGCCGGGCTCGATCGCGCGCGCATTCTGGCCAAGGCGCGCAGCAACGGCCTGGCGGTCAGCGATGGCATGAGCGACGACGAGGTCTGGCAGCTGATCTTCGCCCCCGGCTTCTCGACGGCCGAGCAGGTCAGTGACGTCTCGGGGCGTGGAGTCGGCATGGATGTGGTCAAGCGCAATATCCAGGCGCTGGGCGGGCATGTGGAGCTTGCCTCCGTGACCGGGCAGGGCACCACCACACGCATCGTGCTGCCGCTGACGCTGGCGATCCTCGAGGGCATGGCCATTCGCGTCGGCGAGGAAATCTACATCCTGCCGCTGTCGGTGGTGGTGGAGTCGTTGCAGCCGCAGGCCGACATGCTGTTCAGCATGGTCGGCAATGATCGCCTGCTGAAGGTGCGGGACGAATACCTGAGTCTGGTCGCCTTGCATGAGGTATTCGCGGTGCCGGGCGCCCAGACCCAGCCCGAGCAGGGCATCGTGGTGGTGGTGCAGGGCAAGGGGCGCCACTACGCCTTGCTGGTGGATGAGCTGATCGGTCAGCAGCAGGTGGTGGTCAAGAATCTCGAAAGGAATTATCGCAAGGTGCCGGGCGTCTCTTCGGCGACGATCCTGGGCGATGGTCGGGTGTCGCTGATTCTGGATGTCTCGGACCTGCATCGTCTCGCCAACCAGATGCCAGCGGTGCAGCGGCAGGCAGAGGTCGCCACTGAGTCCGCCATGCCCCAGGGCGCCATCATGCCCCGGGACGCCATTGTCAGCTGAGGCGATGGCCGTTCACCGGCCGCACACTCGCCCCTTGCGCCTCGGCGCGAAGCTCCACCCCATCACAGACAGGAGATGAGCATGTCTCACACTCAAGTTGCCGCGGCGCAGACGTCCAATGTCGGCCTGGCGCAGGACCACGCCTCCAAGGTCAATGACGGCGGCGAATACCTGGTATTCAGCCTCGGCGAGGAGCACTACGCCGTGGATATCCTCAAGGTGCAGGAGATTCGCGGTTACGAGAACGTCACGCGTATCGCCAATGCACCGGCCTTCATCAAGGGCGTGACCAACCTGCGTGGCGTCATCGTGCCGATCGTCGATCTGCGGCTGAAGTTTCAACTGGGCCAGGCTGAATACACCGCGCAGACGGTGGTGATCGTGATCAATATCGGTGAGCGTGTGGTCGGCATCGTCGTCGATGGCGTCTCCGATGTGATCAGCCTCGCGGCCGATCAGGTGCTGCCGCCGCCGGAATTCGGTGCGCGCATGAACAGTGACTTCCTGGCGGGGCTGGCGACCGTCAATGATCACATGCTGCTGATCATGGATATCGAGCACATGATGACCAGTGATGAAATGGCGCTGATGGAGCCCGCGGCGCAGCCGGCATGACCGGCTGTCTCGCGGCATGAGTCAGGCGCAATAGGCGGCATGTTGCCTGCGGCGTGTGCTCGCCTGATCTCGCAAGCTTTTTTTGCCCCTATCGCATCGAGCGCCGCTGGCCTGCTGGTCAGCGGCGCTCTTGCATTCAAGAACGGCCGACAGCGGCCGATAAGGTGTGCACCACAAGGTCGTGGGCGGCTGTGCCGGGCAATGACGGTCGTGCTGCCGGTCAGTGGTCTCGCCGGGTCAATGATGATCACGCTGTGACGAGTACGAGGCTAAGCAAGGGCAATGCGAAACAATCAGCCGGTGACGGCAAGGGAATACCCCATTGGTGAGCATGACTACCTGATCTCGCGTACCGATCTCAAGGGACGCATCACCTACGCCAACTCTGTCTTCATCGAGGTCAGTGGCTTCACGCGTGATGCCTTGATCGGTGCGCCGCACAATCTGGTGCGCCACCCCGACATGCCAGAGGCCGCCTTCGAGAATCTGTGGTCGACGCTCAAGCAAGGCGAAAGCTGGCAGGGACTGGTCAAGAATCGACGCGAGAACGGCGACTATTACTGGGTCGACGCCTGTGTGACGCCGCTGATCGAGCAGGGCGAGGTGATGGGATTTGCCTCGGTGCGCGTCAAGGCCAGTCGCGAGCAGATCGCCCAGGCCGAGCAGGTCTACGCGGGCCTCAAGCAGGGCAAGCGCGACTATCGCTTGAGCAAGGGTCGCATCGTGCGTGCTGGTTTCACGGGGGCCTTCCAGCGCCTCACCCAGTGGCGCATGGCGCCGCGTATCGCGCTGCTGGCCGCACTGCCGCTGGTGGCTGGAGCCTTGATGGGCAGCGAGCTGCTGCAGGTGCTGGCCGATAGCCAGGCGCATGCACGTACCGTGCTGACCCAGCTTGCTGCCGAGCTACCCGCGGCGCAGCTGGCGACGCTCGAGCAGCGCCAACAAGCGCTTGAGGCGAGCCATGCGCGTCTGGAGTGGGGGCTGTGGATCGCCTTCGCTGGTGTGGGCGTGGTGTCGCTGTGGTTGGCGCTGCGTACCTACCGCAGTCTGGTGCGTCCGCTGCGCAGCACCCTGGATTTCGCGCGCCAGATCGCCGCGGGCAATCTTTCCCAGTCGATGACGCTGGCGGGCAATGATGAGATGGCACGCCTGGTGCGAGCGCTGGACAACATGCGCAAGTCACTGGTCGGCATCGTCAGCGAGGTCAATGCGGGCATCAATGTGGTCAGGCCTGCCGCTGGCGACATGGCACACGGCAATCAGGAATTCTCGGCGCGGGTCGAACAGCAGGCGGCATCGCTGGAAGAGACGGCGGCCAGCATGGAGCAGATGACCGGCACCGTGCGCCAGAATGCCGACAATGCCATCCAGGTCTCGCAACTGGCTGATCATGCCACGCGCTCCTCCAATGAAGGTGGCGAGGCGATGCAGGCGGTGGTGGTGCGCATGCAGGGGATTACCGCCACCTCTGAAAAGATGGCCGACATCATCAAGGTGATCGACTCGATCGCCTTCCAGACCAACCTGCTGGCCCTCAATGCTTCGGTGGAGGCTGCACGCGCCGGTGAACATGGTCGCGGCTTTGCCGTGGTGGCCGGTGAGGTGCGCAATCTGGCCTCTCGCAGTGCCGAGGCGGCGCGCGAGATCAAGGCGCTGATCGACACCACCCAGCGGGAGATCAGCGACGGCGGTGATCAGGTCGAGGCGGCGCGCGGTACCATGGAGGCGATCGTGACCGGCATCTCGCGGGTCAATGACCTGATCGCCGAGATCTCCTCGGCCTCGCGTGAGCAGAGCGGCGGCATCGAGCAGATCAATACCGCCATCAACGAGATGGACCAGGCCACCCAGCAGAACGCCCAGCGTGTGATGAGCAGCGCCCATCTGGCGCAGGATCTCGAGCGTTCGGTCGCGGGGCTGTCGCACGCGGTCAACGTCTTCCGCTTTGGCGGCGAAGGCCCGGAGCAGATTCCCGCACGCCTGCCGGGGGACGCCTCAGCCGAGCAATCTTCTTCTGTGCACGCTCAGGCCGCGACTCGAGCGCAGGTGCCTGGCGGCTCACAGGCTCCGCGACGGTGACAGATCTCACGCCGCCACCCGTCTGGTCCGCCCCGTCACCGGCTTCCCACGCCCTCGGGCGGGACCTGGTGATGACCGATGACGACTTCGAGCGCATCGCGCGCCTCATCTATCAGCGCGCCGGCATCGTGCTGGCGCGTCACAAGCGTGAGATGGTCTACAGCCGTCTGTCGCGCCGGCTCAGAGTGCATGGTCTGACACGTTTCCATGACTATCTGACCATGCTGGAGGCCAGCCTGAGTCGCAGTGACCACGACGAGTGGCCTGCCTTCATCAATGCGCTGACCACCAATCTGACCGCGTTCTTTCGCGAGCCCCATCACTTCGTGATGCTCGAGAACTTCCTGCGCGAGCGCCTGCAGCGTCAGGTGTCGGGTCAGCGGGCACCGCTGCGTATCTGGTGTGCGGCCGCCTCGACCGGGGAGGAGCCCTATTCCATCGCGATGGTGCTGCGCGAGGTGTTGGGGGCCGCGGCGAACCAGGTCGAGCTGATCGCCACCGATATCGACACGGACGCGCTGCAGGAAGCCGAACTCGGCATCTACCCCTTCGAGCGCATCGCCAAACTGGGTGAGCAACGCTGCAAGCGCTTCATGCTGCGTGGCAGCGGCAGTCGCCAGGGGCAGGTGAGGGTGCGCCCGGAGATCAAGCAGCTGGTGCGCTTTCGCCACCTGAATCTGCTGGATAGCCACTGGGACCTCGGTAGCGGCTTTGACGTGATCTTCTGTCGCAACGTGATGATCTACTTCGACAAGCAGACCCAGTCACGTCTGCTGGACCGCTTCGCGCTGATGCTCAAGCCCGATGGACTGTTGTTTGCCGGTCATTCCGAGAATTTTTCATGGCTCAATGATGCCTTCACGCTGCGCGGCCAGACGGTCTATACCCTGTCTCGCCGCCGGACGGAGGGTGCGTGATGCGTCGTGATGGCTGGTGATGATTCCCTTTCCCTTACCCACTCTCCAGGAGTGTCTGGATGCCTACCCCCGCTTCATCGTCATGCTCGGTCTCAAGCTCAAATGCTGGTTCAAGATCAGATTCGAACTCAAGTGCAGCTGCTGGCGCAGGCACGTCCCAGACCGGGGCCGGGCGCATGATCCGTGTGCTGTGTGTCGATGACTCCGCGCTGATTCGTGAGTTGATGGCAGAGATCATCAATGCCCAGCCTGACATGCAGGTCGTGGCCACCGCGCCGGACCCGCTGGTCGCGCGCGACCTGATCAAGCGTCACGAGCCGGATGTGCTGACGCTGGATGTGGAAATGCCACGCATGGATGGGCTGGACTTCCTCGAGCGCCTGATGCGTCTGCGGCCGATGCCGGTGGTGATGGTGTCTTCGCTGACCGAGCGCGGCGGGGAAATCACGCTACGCGCGCTGGAGCTGGGCGCGGTGGATTTCGTCTCCAAGCCGCGCCTGGGAATACGTGGCGGCATGCTCGAGTATGCCGAGACGATTGCCGACAAGATTCGCGCCGCCGCGCGGGCGCGTGTGCGGCCTGCGGGTCGCGCCGTGACGTCGCCATCTGCTGGCGGTGTACAGGCCGGCTCGGTTCTGTCCAATTCGGCACAGTCAAATCCTTATCCATCCAGTCTGGCAGACAGGTCAGTCGCCGCTTCGGTCGCCGCCCCGGTCAGTCAGGACAAGGAAAGCCCGCCTGCGATCGCTGCTGCCAGCCGCCGGCCATTGCTGTCGAGCGAGAAGCTGATCGCGGTGGGGGCCTCGACCGGCGGGACCGAGGCGATACGCGCGGTGTTGCAGTCGTTGCCGGCGGATGCGCCGGCCATCCTGGTGACTCAGCACATGCCGCCGGGCTTCACGCGCTCGTTCGCCGAGCGACTCAATGGGCTGTGTCGTATCGCCGTCAAGGAAGCTGCGCACGGTGAGCGCATCCTGCCCGGGCACGCCTATATCGCGCCTGGCGACGCCCACCTGACGCTGTCGCGCAGCGGGGCCAACTATGTGGTCACCCTCGATCAGCGCCCGCCGGTCAATCGTCACCGCCCATCGGTGGATGTGCTGTTCGATTCCGTGGCGCGGGTGGCCGGTCGCAACGCCGTGGGCGTGATCCTCACCGGCATGGGCCGCGACGGCGCGCGGGGGTTGTTGCAGATGCGCGAAGCCGGCGCCCACACCATCGCCCAGGACGAGCAAAGCTGCGTGGTCTACGGCATGCCGCGGGAAGCCGTCGAGCTCGGGGCCGCACAAAGCGTGTTGCCGTTGAGTCGCATCAGTGGGCAACTGCTCCACCTGGTACAGCTGGCCGGGCGTTCGCAACGCGTCTAGACCGCTTCGATCTGCCTGGGCGTGGAGGTTAAGTGGGTGTGAGTTGCCGGCAAGAAGAAGATGGGCGCAGAGGGTAAAGTCTGCCAGCTTGTGGCCGATAACCCCCTCACAAGGCTGGAATTTTCAGCCGTTCCCTCATGTGATTCTGGAAGAGAGCCCGACCGCTGATGGCCGACAAGAACCTGCGAATCCTCGTCGTCGACGACTTTCCCACCATGCGTCGGATCGTGCGCAACCTGCTCAAGGAGCTCGGCTTCACCAATGTGGAGGAAGCCGAAGATGGGCAACAGGCCCTGGAGTTCCTGAATCAAGGCAGCTTCGAGCTGGTGATCTCCGACTGGAACATGCCCAACCTCGATGGGCTCGAGATGCTCAGGCGCGTGCGTGCCAATCCCGCCACGGCCACGTTGCCGGTGCTGATGGTCACTGCTGAGGCCAAGAAGGAAAACATCATTGCCGCCGCCCAGGCCGGTGCCAGTGGCTATGTGGTCAAGCCCTTCACGGCGGCGGTGTTGGAAGAGAAGCTGGGCAAGGTCTTCGAGAAACACGGCCTCTGAGCCATCGCGCCACGCTGGCCGGGCCACGTTGGTCGGGCCACGCTGGTCGGGCCGCGCTGGTTAGGCAAGGCTGGCGCGGTCAGCGTAGCTGGTCACATCAAGGAGGGTGTCATGAGTCATCTGGAATCATCATCTGAACCCCAGTCATCCTCGGGCGCTGATCCTGGTGTGATGGCGCGCGATGGGGCGGCCAATCCCGCCAGGACGGGGGATAGCAGCGAAGACCTGATTCGGCGTATCGGCCAGCTGACGCGCATGCTGCGCGACAACATGCGTGAGCTGGGGCTGGATCGCGAGATCGAACGTGCTGCCGAGGCGATCCCTGATGCTCGTGATCGCCTCAATTATGTGGCCAGCAAGACGGAGCAGGCAGCAGATCGTGCCCTCAATGCCTGTGAGCGGGCCCAGCCGCTGCAGGATGCCCTGGCCAGTGAGGCGAAGTCGCTCAGCGGACGCTGGGACGCCTGGTTTGCCGAGCCGGTGGCCTTGGATCAGGCGCGTGAGCTGGTGATCGACACGCGTGCCTATCTGGCCGTGGTGCCTGATCAGACCAGCGCCACCAACAGCGAATTGCTCGAGATCATGATGGCGCAGGATTTCCAGGACCTTACCGGTCAGGTGATCAAGCGCATGATGGATGTCATCCAGCAGATCGAGATGCAGCTGTTGCAGTTGCTGCTCGACAATGTCCCGGAGGGTCATGCACGTTCGGCGCTGGCGTCTTCCGGGCAGGCCGCCACCCCGGCTGCTGCTGCGGGGCTTTCGGCAGCGGCACTTTCAGCCTCGGCGCTGGATGAGCAGGCAGCCCCCGGCGCCGGGGACGCCCAGTCTGGCGCCTTGCTCAATGGCCCCCAGGTGCGAGCCGATGCACCGGGGGTGGTCGCCAGTCAGGATGAGGTCGATGATCTGCTGGATAGCCTCGGCTTCTAGCCGTCTTCCCGGTAGTGGCACCTGCTGGTCCTTGTTCTTCATCCCCTTGCCCGTCCACGTCCCGTGTGGCGGGCAAGGGCGTTTTTGGGCGCTATTCCGCGCTTTGATCCCCGCCGTGCTTGGCACAATGAGGCCCATTCTCGGCATGATGCGTTCGTCGTGCGCGCCAGTGTGAGCGAGCGTCATGCTCCGGGCAGTTCAGGCAGATGCGATCCCAGGCAAGCGGAGTAGCCGGTGGCTGACGAGCAGAGCAGCGACGACAAGACAGAAGACGCCACGCCCCACCGAATACAGAAGGCCCGCGAGGAAGGGCAGGTGCCCCGCTCGCGGGAGCTTGCGACCTTTCTGTTGTTGGGCGGAGGTGCGGCAGGCCTGTGGCTGTTGGCGGGGCCGCTTGGCGACACCCTGGAGCGTGTGCTGGGCGCCTCGTTCGGCTTTGATCGCGCTCAGGCACTCGACAGTCGCGTGATGCTTGCCAATGCCTTGATGCTGGGCCAGGAGGCCTTGCTGGCACTGTTGCCGTTGTTCGCCTTGCTGATGGTGCTGGCGCTGGTCGGCCCGGTGCTGCTGGGCGGCTGGATGTTCTCCACCAAGTCGCTGGCGCCGTCGCTGGGCAAGCTCAATCCCGTCAAGGGGCTGGGCAGGATGGTGTCCTCCCAGGCGCTGGCCGAGCTGCTCAAGACCATCGCCAAGTCGATACTGGTCGGTGGTGTGGTGGTGATGTATCTGCATGCCCAGCGCCAGGAATTGATGGCCTTGATGATGATGCCGCTGGGCAACGCCATGGCGGATGCACTGGCGATCGTGGCGCGCTGTACGGCGCTGGCGATATTGATGCTGATCGTGCCGACGCTGATGGATGTGCCGTATCAGCTGTGGAGTCACGCCAAGAAGCTGCGCATGAGCCTCGAGGAGATCAAGCGCGAGCACAAGGAGACGGATGGCGACCCGCAGATCAAGGCGCGCATCCGTCAGCAGCAGCAGGCCATGGCGCGTGCGCGCATGATGAGCGCCGTGCCCACTGCCGATGTCATCGTCAACAACCCGACGCACTACTCGGTGGCGCTGGTCTATCACGAGGGCGACATGCGCGCACCGCGGGTGGTGGCCAAGGGGCGTGATGAGGTGGCGCTGCGCATTCGCGAAGTGGGCGAGGCGAACGGGGTGCCGATGCTGAGTGCGCCGCCCCTGGCGCGTGCCCTGCACACCCATGTCGATCTCGAGCAGGAAATTCCCATTGCGCTCTACCAGGTCATCGCCGAGGTGCTGGCCTGGGCGATGCGACTCAAGCGGGCGCGCCAGCAGGGTGGCCTGCGCCCGAGCCTGCCGGCAGATCTGTCCGTTCCCGATGAGTATCAGGTGCTGGAGGAGACGCAAGGCGCGGCTGAGGAGGCTGGCCCGCTAGGCGCCGAGCGTGATGACGGGGAGCCGGCAGCCGAAGCTGAGGCTTCAGCCGCAGGCGCGATGTCTTCTGATCATGATTCTCATGACGCCGATGCCGGGGCGGTGTTCCAGCCCAGCGCCAAGCCCGGGCCAGACGGTGACGCGACGACGGGTCCTCGTGTCGAAAGTTGATGAGCGATGTGGCTGATCGAAGTTGATGACCGCAGTTGATGACCGCAGTTGATGACCGAAGCGGATGATCGAAGTTGAGGCCCGAACTTGATAACCGTCCTGCTGCCCGAACCCCATGACTGACCGCCATTTCTGCTCCCCAAGCCCGGGCCGCTGCGCCGCACGCGCAACGCCCTTCACGATCGATGAGCCGCTTGCATGAATACCTTGCTGACACTGTTTGACCGCGTGGGGCTCAACACCTCCAGCCAGCTGAAGGTGCTGGCCGGGCCGCTGCTGATCATGATGATCCTGTCGATGATGGTGTTGCCGCTGGCGCCCTTCATCCTCGATCTGCTGTTCACCTTCAATATCGCGCTGTCGATCATGATCCTGATGGTCAGCATGTTTGCGCAGAAGCCGCTGGATTTCTCGGCCTTCCCCGCGGTGCTGCTGTTCTCGACCTTGCTGCGCCTGTCGCTCAATGTCGCCTCGACGCGGGTGGTGCTGTTGGAAGGTCACAACGGCGGTGACTCGGCGGGCAAGGTCATCGAGGCCTTCGGCCAGTTTCTGGTCGGCGGCAACTTCGCCGTCGGCCTGGTGGTGTTCTCGATTCTGGTCATCATCAACTTCATGGTCATCACCAAGGGTGCCGGGCGTATCGCCGAGGTAGGCGCACGCTTCACGCTGGACGCCATGCCCGGCAAGCAGATGGCGATCGATGCCGACCTCAACGCCGGCCTGATCGGCGAAGACCAGGCGCGCGAGCGCCGCCGGGAAGTGTCGCAGGAATCCGATTTCTTCGGCTCGATGGACGGTGCCAGCAAGTTCGTGCGTGGCGATGCGGTGGCGGGACTGGTGATCATGGTGGTCAATATCATCGGCGGGCTGATCATCGGGGTCGGGCAGCACGACCTGAGCATGTCCGATGCGGCGCGCACCTATACGCTGCTGACCATCGGCGATGGTCTGGTGGCCCAGATTCCGTCGCTGGTCATCTCGACCGCCGCGGGCGTGATGGTGTCGCGGGTCAACACCAATGAAGACGTCGGTCAGCAGATGATCGGCCAGCTGTTCAAGAGCTCGCAGGTACTATGGTTGGCGGCTGGCGTGATGGGGCTGCTGGGCCTGGTGCCGGGCATGCCCAACATGGTCTTCATTCTCTTCACCTTGCTGCTGGCGGGGCTGGGGTGGTGGGCCTCTCAGCGCGAGAAGGAGGTCAGCAGCGAGGCGAAGGAAGAGGCGGCGCCCGCGCCTGCAGCGGCCGTGCAGGAGGTCAGCGAGGCCAGCTGGGATGACGTGCGACTGGTGGAGCCGCTGGCGATGGAGGTCGGTCATCGCCTGATCGCGATGGTCGACATGCGCCAGGGCGGAGAGTTGCTGGCGCGCATCAAGGGGGTGCGTCGCAAGTACGCCCAGGAGATCGGGTTCCTGCCGCCGGTGGTACATATCCGTGACAACCTCGAGCTCGGGCCCAATCAGTATGTCATCAGCCTGAAGGGCGCCGAGGTCGGGCGGGGCGAGGCCTATCCGGGCCGCTGGCTGGCGATCAATCCGGGCAAGGTGTCCGGCAAGCTGCCGGGCGTGGCCACCACCGAGCCGGCCTTCGGCCTGGCTGCCACCTGGATCGAGCCGGAAACCCGCGAGCAGGCCCAGGTCTATGGCTACACGGTGGTCGACACCCCGACCGTGATCACGACCCACCTCAATCATCTGATGACCCGCCATGCCGATCAGCTGCTCGGGCGCAGTGAGGTCAGCAAGCTGCTCGAGAAGCTGGGCCCGCAGGATGGCGGCCTGGTGGAGGAAGTGGTGCCGGCCTTGATCAGTCAGGGCACCCTGCAGCGCATCCTGCACAACCTGCTGGATGAGGAGGTCTCGATTCGCGACATGCGCACCATCCTCGAGGCACTTGCGGAGCATGCCCCGCACAGCAAGGACCCCAACGACCTCACCGCCATGGTGCGCGTCGCCCTCGGGCGTGCCATTACCCAGTACTGGTTCGGCGCCGAACGCGTCTTGCGCGTGATCGGTCTGGAGGCGCAGCTCGAGCAGGTGCTGATGCAGGCCTTGAGCAGCGGCAATGCGCTGGAGCCCGGCCTTGCCGATACCTTGATGCAGCATGCCGAGAATGCCGTCGCCGCGCAGGACGCCAATGGCGAACCCAGCGTACTGGTAGTCGGGCATGCGCTGCGACCCTTGGTGGGGCGTTTCCTGCGTCGTCGCTTCAAGAGCCTGGCGGTGCTGTCCCAGGCAGAGATTCCCGATGACCGCGAGCTGCGGGTCACGCAGATGATCGGGGGGCGTGCGGCGTGACGCCAGCGCGGCTCACCACTGAGCAAGTGAATGACGACAATAAGCCGCAAAGGCAGAGAAGTGCGACAGGGAAGGCGCCGGCAAGGGGTGTGTCGAGCGTCTGCAGCAAGACGGATCTGAAGGAGTCAGCGGTGCAGAGAAGAAGGCGAGTGGTGACAGGATTCAGGAAATCCAGGGCGGGAGTGGCGTCGAGAGCGAAGCTGAGTGCGAAGCCAAAAAGCAGGACGGCACCGATGGCGGCCTTGATGACGGCAGCAGCGCTGTGGGCCGCGATGCTGTCCACGCCGGTGCAGGCCGCCAGCGCGGCGGTGATGATGTCCGTCGAGTCGCTGACCATCGCTCAGCGAGGGCATTGGTATATGCGCCCTCTGGCAGTGGCAGATGCCGTGCGTGATTCAGGTCTGATGGCGCCTGACAGGACGCGCGTCACCGCGATTCATTGGCGCTATTCGCTCACGCGTGCGCCGGGGGAGTGGCAGGTCATGCTCTGCCTGGAGGAGCGCTGCGCCATGCTCGCGGCGAGGCGTGGCAAGTTGACCCTGCCCACCCGGGAGCTGGCGACGGCGCCTTTCTCGCTGAAGGTCTATCGCAATGGACGTGGCGTACTCAAGCCGGCCGCACATCTGGATGACATCCAGCTGGTGATCGACGTCGAGAGTCTGGAAGGTGCGTGACTGGCAGCGTTGTCAGCGAAAGGGGACTGGCTTTGAATGACTTGCGATGAGTGGCTGACGATCGCTGGCTGATTGGCTAGTGACTGGCGTGCAGCAGCAGTGTCTGGAGGCTCGGCAGAATGCCGGGCCTCGCGTGTTTCTGGGTCTCACGTATCTCTGGGTCCGCAGGGGCGGCGTTGCAGTCTGGGTGTACAGCCCGAGGCCTCACGCCTTAGGTATTCAAGTCAGGACGCCCAGGCCAGGACAGTCAAGGCGGGTCATTCAGGCCGAGACGTTCAGGCGTGAGGCGCCCGCTGCCGGACGCCCATCGGCGCCGTAATGGCCGGGGGAACGTTGATGCAAGCTGTCGAGAATCTTGCTGTGCAGCGCCATGCGCTGACCGATCAGCTCACCATTCAGGCGATTGCGTGCCTGGGCGCGGCGTGTCAGCGTCACCAGATGCCACCACTGGGTAGCCAATACCGGCTGGCTGGCGAGCACCGTATGCAGTTCCAGTGGGTCATTGGTGAGTCCTGCGTTGCTCAGCCAGCTGCGCCGGCGGCTCTCCAGCGCTTCCAGGCGGGCGGCGTTGGCCAGTTTGGCTTCGCGCGAGGCCTCAAGGTCTGCCGCGCTTGGCAGGCGTTGGCCCAGCAGGCGCTGTTCTTCCTCGAGCAGGGCGATGAAGTCATTCAGCTCCTGCTCGAGGCCGGAAAAGATCTCGCTCAGCAAGGCCGTCGAGGCGTCATCGAGTGTCATGCGTCACCTTCGAAGGCATCGATCAGCCCTTGTGCGATGCGGTCGACATCGATCTTGATGCTGCCATCGGCGATGGCCTGCTTGAGGCTGTCGACGCGCGCCTGGTCGATGTCCTGGCCTGCATCGATCGCGCTGCTGGAAAGCTCGACCTGGGTGGAGTCGGCCGTGGAGGTCGCCGCCGTGGTGGCGGTGGTGTCCTTGGCCGTCTCGGGGCGCAGTTCGCGCGGGGCTTGAGTGTCGCTGCGCTGTATCGGGCCGCCATGTTCAATCTTCATTGACTGTCCTCTCTGGCCGTCGGGCCGGGCTCGACGACGAGCCTGTCATGGATGGGTTGCGTGCGTCATCTGCGCGCTTGAATCGACTATCGGCCATGCCAGCACAAGCTTTACCCCACGCAGGCAATATGGTCCCTCAGGAATGAGGTATCTGGTGCGGGTCGCTGCTTGTCAGTATCAAGCATTTCGGCCTTTGAGCGTCAGCGTCTCGTTCCGGTGCGTCAGCGTGTCGTGGCTGGACGTGCACAGTCAACAGGATGACTCGGGCTGGTCCGGCGCGGATCAGCTCGGCTCATCTAATCTCAACTGAAGTCATCATGGTGCTACCCGCCGCGGCCCGATGACGCGGGCGCGCACCCAGTCGCCCGGGGCGAGTTCGATGCGGATGCGCTCATCGAGCCCCCCAGCCTCCAGCGCCCGCGCACTGCGCTGCATGCTGAAGCCTGTGCCGCTGACCTGATAGATCACGGTATCGCCGAAGTTTACCAGCGGGATGGCGCGCACGCTGTTGCGGGTGATGACCTCGCCGGCGCGCAGGCGGCGGCGTACCTCGAAGCCTGACAGCGCCGCGGCGCTCTCGAAGCCATTGCCACGCAACTTGCCCAGTGGCGTCAGTACCGGCGCCAATCTCGCGGGTGCCAGTGGGGTGCCGCTCGCAAGTGGCTGTGGCGTGCTCAGGCGCCAGGCGAAGCGTTCCATGCGAACGCTGACGATATGTTGCTGGCCGTTGGCGCACAGCAGCTGCAGGCGTTTGAGACCCGGTGTATGGCGGTCACTGCGCGCGGCATTGAGGCTCAGTTGGGGAGCCGAGCAATCTTTCAGGCGGGCGGGCAGGCGACGCAGCTCGAGTTGTACGGAGGCCTCGCTGGGCGCGCCCAGTGGCGGCTCGCCGGGCATGCGCACTCTGACGGGGCCGCTGTCCTCGGCGGTGAAGATGTCGCTCAATTGCCAGCGCAAAGCTTCGACGGCGCGTGTCTGCGCGTCTTTGACTGATGGCGCTGTTGTTGAGGCTGATGCTGATGCCTGGGCGGCAGACAGCTGAATGGCAGAGCCGATCGCGTCTGAGGTGTTGGCATGCACAGCGGCCCCCGCGGGCAGCAGTACCAACAGTCCGGTGCTGGCGATGGTGCGCCACAAGCCTTTTGCTGTCGTCAGGCCTTTTGCAACAGACAGTCCTCTAGCCACAGACAGACCTTTCGCTACGCTGATTTTCGGCATGCTGTCTCTCATCGCGAGTGGCGTCCGGGGCGGAAGGCGGGGTCAAGCGCCCCTGGTTCAGGGCACAAGGTTCAGGTGCTGGATCAGTGCCGCGAGAGATTGTAAGCCGCCCCTGACACCGGCATGGCCAGAAATAGCCGCGATAAAGTGGCTTGTTCTTACCTTCATCCTGGCGCTGGCTGACTATTCTCAGTCCTGCTTTCCGTCATGCTCCCCTACGCGTGAGCTCATCGATGGATGTTCCCTCGCTCACATCAGGGCGAGGTGCCGACAGCGGGGCACTTCCATGTTTGATCGACTTGATTCCCTAATGAGCTTTCACCAGCAGGCGCTGGGCCTTCGCGCCGAGCGTCAGCAGGTGCTGGCCACCAATATCGCCAATGCCGACACGCCGGGCTATCTGGCACGCGATATGGACTTCTCCGCCACCCTGGCCAAGGCGACGGCGGGCAATACCGCGCCGGGGCCGCTTGCGCTGAACACGACCCAGGCCGGCCACCAGGCCGCCAGCGGGGCGGGGCTGTCGCTGGGCGCGGACCTGCTCTATCGCGTGCCGACACAGCCGAGTCTGGACGGCAATACCGTCGACATGGATGTGGAGCGGGTCAATTTCGCGGACAACAGTCTGCATTACGAGGCCAGCCTTGAGCTTCTGACCGGCAAGATCCAGGGCCTGCGTCTGGCCATGCAATCGGAGAACAGTTGATGGCAGCGTTCAGCATCTTCAACGTCGCGGGTTCCGCGATGGCGGCCCAGTCGCAGCGCATCAATGCCGTGGCCAGCAACATGGCCAACGCCGACAGCGTGGCGGGCCCGGATGGCAAACCCTATCAGGCGCGTCAGGTGGTGTTCGAGTACGCGCCCCTCGCGCGACAGGCCAATGCCTCGCTGGCGACGGCCAACCTGGCCGGTGGCGGTCTGGCGACACAGATGGCGTCACGCAGTGCAGGCCTCGGTGGTGTCAGGGTCAGCTCGGTGGAGCTGAGCGATGCCCCAGCGCGCCAGGAGTATCGCCCCGATCATCCCCTCGCCGACGAGCAGGGCTATGTGACCTTCTCCAATGTCGATCCGGTTGCCGAGATGGTCGACATGATCGCGGCTTCCAAGTCCTACGAGGCCAATGTCGAGGTCTTCAATACCTCCAAGTCCCTGCTGCGCAAGACGCTGACGCTGGGTGAATGACCCTCGCTCAGGGCTTTGGCCTTCTGACCGCTTCTTCTGATTTCGGGTAACCGCATGGCGACGCTAGACACCAGTGTGCTCAACAGCATCAACCAGACCACCACGACCTCCGGCGTCACCGACAGCACGCAGTCGGTGAGCAGTACCGAGGAGCTCAATGATCAGTTCATGACCCTGCTGGTGGCGCAGATGCAGAACCAGGACCCGATGGACCCGGTGTCGAATTCCGACCTGACCGCGCAGCTGGCCCAGATCAGCACCGTCAGTGGTATCGAAGAACTCAACACCACCCTTGAGGGTATCACGGCGCAGATTTCCAGCAGTGAAGCGCTGCAGGCGGCCAGTCTGCTCGATCAGGGCGTGCTGGTCGGCGGCAATGCGGTGCTGGTGGGCAACGCGACCTCGACACCCTTCGGTCTTGAGCTGGCCGACGATGTCGACAATGCCACCGTCGAGGTGCTGGGCGCGGATGGCAGTGTGGTCAAGACCTTCGAGTTGGGCGCATTGGAGGCGGGTATTCATGGCTTCGTCTGGGACGGTTTGCTGGATGATGGCACTGAAGCCGCCGATGGCTCCTACCAGCTGGCCGTGACGGCCGAGCGGGCAGGCGAGAGCTATGACGACCTGCAGACGCTGAGTTATGGCGTGGTCAGTGGTGTCAATCAGACCGACAGCGGCGCTCAGCTGGACCTGGGGCCGGTGTTGGGTGTCGTCAGTCTGGACGCCGTGCGTCAGGTGCTTTGAGCTGAGCCCATGGCGCCGGGATAGCGCCAGCGAGCCCGCCGGACGGGCCACCAGTTTCAGGCCGTTTGGCCGCCCCCGAGCTCGCTGACAGGTCTCGGGCTTTCATCTTCATCGCGATCAAAGGGACAGACCATGGCGTTTTCACAGGCATTGAGCGGTTTGAGTGCGGCTTCTACCAATCTGGATGTGATCGGCAACAACATCGCCAACTCGGAAACGGTGGGTTTCAAATCCTCTGAGGCGCAATTCTCCGACATCTATGCCGGCTCACAGGCAGCGGGGATCGGGGTGCAATTGGCATCCGTTGCCCAGGACTTCACTTCCGGCTCGCTGGAATCCACCGGACGCGATCTCGATCTGGCGATTTCCGGAGATGGCTTCCTGCGTTTCTCGGACACCAGTGGTCAGATCGTCTATTCGCGCAATGGCCAGCTCAACATCGATGCCGAGGGCTATATCGTCACGGCCCAGGGTGCCCAGTTGACAGGCTATTCCGGTGAAGGTGTCACCGGGGAACCCGTGGTATTGCAGATTCCGACAGCCCCTCTGGCGGCAAAAGCGACGCAGGACAACATCGCTCTCGAGGTCTATGGCGCTGAAGTCGCGCTCAATCTGGATGCCGCGGACCTTGTGCCGGCCACTGCCGATTTTGATCCGACGGATGCCGCGACCTACAACTACGCCTCGGCGATGACGGTGTATGACAGTCTTGGCGATGAACATGTCGTGACGTCCTTTTATGCCAAGACCGAAAATAACACCTGGAACGTCCATCACGTGATGGACTTTTCCAGCAAGGCTGCGGAATTGCAGGAACAGATCGACGAAGGCGTCGCTGACCCTTCTGTCGACTTTGATCCTCAGACAGAGGTGATCACCTTCGGGGCGGGCGGTCAGCTGCTTGATTACAGTCAGACGGCCCAGACCTACGCCCTGGCCAATGGCGCGAGTGATCTTAGTTTCAGTATCGACTTCACTGGCAGCACCCAATATGCCAACGATTTTGAAGTCATCACCCTGTCCCAGAATGGTTATACCTCCGGCAGTCTTGTCGGCGTCTCCTTCGAGGAAGATGGCCGCGTGATCGGCAGTTACTCCAATGAGCTCAAGCAGACACTGGGCACCATTGCGCTGGCCAACTTCGCCAATGAGCAGGGTCTGCAGCCCAATGGCGACAACGGCTGGGTCGCCACCGCTTCCTCGGGTGTTCCGCTGGTCGGTGTGCCGGGTGAGGGCGTCTTCGGTGAGGTCCAATCCGGGGTCGTCGAGGCCTCCAACGTCGACCTGACCACCGAGCTGGTCGATCTGATCATCGCTCAGCGCAACTATCAGTCCAACGCCCAGACCATCAAGGTCCAGGACGAGGTCCAGCAAAGCGTCATCAACATGCGCTAATGCCACTCCTGACATGTGACGCGGTTCGTCTTCTGCAATGAAAACAGCAGAGATGTCGAGGCGAACCGGGTCATCTCGAGCGTCAGTACTCTGCGGCGAACCAGCGCATCAAGAGCGGGCGTTGAGGGGCGGGCGCTGACGGCAACACGGCAAGGTGTGAGGGAATAGCGGATGGACAGAATGCTCTACACCGCCATGAGCGGCGCCCAGCGCAGCCTGGCGGCTCAGGATGTCGCCAGTCATAACCTGGCCAACCTCTCGACCACCGGCTTTCGCGAGATGCTGACACTGTCGCGGGCGGTGGATGTGCAGGGCGAAGGGCTGGCGACACGCGTCTCCAGTCAGCTGACCACCACGGGCGCCTCGATGGCCCAGGGCACGATCCAGACCACGGATCGCGCGCTGGATGTCGCGCTGGACGGCCCCGGCATGCTGGCCGTGCAGGGCGCGAATGGCGAGGAGCTCTACACCCGCAACGGCGCGCTGCATATCGATGCCGATGGCGTCCTGACCTCCGGCGGCTTGCCGGTAATGGGCGATGGCGGGCCGATCGAGCTGCCGCTCAACGCCATCGTGCATATCTCCGCCGATGGCAGCGTGAGTGCGCGCTCGGCGGCGGATGCGCCTGACACCATGGTGCTGCAGGCCCAGCTCAAGCTGGTCAATCCCGAGGCCATTCCCGGCAGCCCGGCGCTTGTGCGCGGCGAGGACGGCTATTTCCGTCAGCCGCCGACTGCGGCGGGTGAGGCCGCGCCACCGCTGGCTGCCGACCCGCTGGTACGGGTCGTCTCCGGTGCCCTGGAGAGCAGCAACGTCTCGGCGACCGACGCGATGGTCGCCATGATCAACAACGCGCGCAGTTTCGAGATGCAGATGAAGAGCATCGATACGGCAGAGCGCATGGCCGAGCGTGGCAACAGCCTGCTTGGTACCGACTGACCCCGTAATCACGGCGGAGCCCCCTGATGATTCGTGCCCTATGGACAGCCAAGAGCGGTCTTGAAGCTCAGCAGATGCAGATGGACGTCACGGCCAACAACCTGGCCAACGTCTCGACCAATGGTTTCAAGCAGTCGCGCGCGGTGTTTGAAGATCTGCTCTACCAGAACATGCGCCAGCCCGGCGCTGCCTCCTCTGCCACCACCGAGCTGCCCTCGGGGCTGCAGGTGGGCACCGGGGTGCGCGCCGTGGCCACCGAGCGTCTGCACATCCAGGGCAATCTGGAGCAGACCGAGAACTCCAAGGATGTCGCGATCAATGGTCAGGGCTTCTTCGCGGTGATGCTGCCGGATGGCACCAATGCCTATACCCGCGATGGCTCCTTCCAGCTCGACAGCACCGGCCAGATGGTCACCGCCAGTGGCTACCCGCTGGACCCGGCGATCGTCATTCCGGCCAATGCCCTGAGTGTCGATATCGCCTCCGATGGCGTGGTCAGCGTCACCCAGCCCGGTTCCACCAACAGCACCGAGGTCGGTCAGCTGCAGCTGTCCACCTTCATCAACCCGACGGGCCTGTTCAGTCGTGGCGAGAATCTGTATTCCGAGACCGATGCCTCGGGGCCGCGCAGTGACAACGTGCCGGGCTTCAATGGTGCGGGCACTCTCTATCAGGGCTTCGTCGAGACCTCCAACGTCAACGTGGTGGAAGAGATGGTGGGCATGATCCAGAACCAGCGTGCCTACGAGATCAATTCCAAGGCCGTGACCACCACCGATCAGATGCTGGAGCGTCTGGTCCAGATGTAAGGGTTGTCGCATGTCGCTTTCGCGTGATCTCCCGGTGGTGGCGCTGCCATCCCTGTCAGCTGTTTGCCCACGCCAGATTGGCTTGGCGATGCCCGGATTGGCGTTGCCTGGCTGGCGTCGCATGCGCCGCGCGCTGGCCGGATTGGCGATGCTGGCCATGACGCTGGTAGGCGCCGGGTGTGCCCATATCCCCAGCGAGCCGCTGGTCGATACCACGCCAATGGAATCGACGATGCAGCCGCGTCCGGAACCGATGGCCAATGGCGCCATCTTCCAGCCGCTGTATGGCAACCAGCCGCTGTTCGAGGATCGCCGCCCGCGTGCTATCGGCGACATCATCACCATCCTGCTCGACGAGAATGTCAGCGCCAGCAAGAGCTCGGCCAGCAATGCCAGCCGCGACGGCAGCCTCGGTTTCTCGCTGACCGCCATCCCCGATTTCATGACGGGGCTGCTGGATGGCACCGATGCCGATATCGAGGGCGAGAATGACTTCACCGGCAGCGGTGGCTCGAATGCCAACAACAGTTTCACCGGCACCATCACCGTGACGGTCAGTCAGGTGCAACCCAACGGCAATCTGGAGGTGCGCGGCGAGAAGCGCATCGCGATCAATCAAGGCACCGAGTCGATTCGCTTCTCCGGAGTGGTCAATCCGCGCACGATTTCCTCGGCCAATACGGTGCAGTCCACACAGGTGGCCAGTGCACGCATCGAATATGTCGGTGATGGCTATATCAACGAGGCACAGAACATGGGCTGGATGCAGCGCTTCTTCCTCAATCTGGCGCCGTTCTGAGCCTTGCGTGGCGATTGCCGTGCCATGTTCTGTAGAGAATTGCCCTGTCCCGATTTCTCACCACGCTGTCCCATCATGAGTCGCTATCCGATGCCTGAGATGCTCCCTTATCCCCGCTGGCGCGCTGCGCTGGCCGCCTGCCTGATGCTGGTGAGCTGCCTGACCTTGACGCTGCAGTCGGCGCAGGCCGATCGCATCAAGGACCTCGCCCAGGTGCGCGGCGTGCGCGACAACCCGCTGGTCGGCTACGGCCTGGTGGTGGGGCTGGATGGCAGTGGGGACCAGACCACCCAGGCGCCGTTCACCGGCCAGAGTCTGACCAACATGCTCTCCCAGCTGGGCGTGACGGTGCCGTCGGGCACCAACATGCAGCTCAAGAACGTGGCGGCGGTCATGGTCACCGCCAGCCTGCCGGCCTTCGCCAGCTCCGGTCAGCCCATCGATGTCGTGGTGTCGTCGCTGGGCAATGCCAAGAGTCTGCGCGGTGGGACCCTGTTGATGACGCCGCTCAAGGGCGTGGATGGCCAGGTCTATGCGCTGGCGCAGGGCAATCTGATCATCGGTGGCGCCGGTGCCCAGGCCGGCGGTTCCAGCGTGCAGGTCAACCAGCTCACGGCCGGGCGTATTCCCAGTGGCGCGACGGTGGAGCGCGGCGTGCCGACGCGTCTCGGTGATGAGAATGGCGTGATCCATCTCGACCTGTTCGAGGGCGATTTCAATCATGCCCAGAACGTCGCCAGCGCCATCAACCGCAACTTCGGGGGCTCGCTGGCCTCGCCGCTCAGCAGCCGCGATATCGTGGTGCAGGCACCGCGTGACCTCAGTCAGCGTGTCGGGTTCATCGCCAGGCTCGAGAACATCGAGGTCGCCCTGGGCGTGCCGCGTGCGCGTGTGGTGGTCAATGCGCGGACCGGTTCGGTGGTGATGAACTCCGAAGTGCGCCTGGCGCGCGCTGCGGTCACCCACGGCAACCTGTCGGTGGTGATCGACGCCAATCCGGTGATCAGCCAGCCTGCGCCGCTGTCCCAGGGGCAGACGGCAGTGGTCAATGACCCCGATATCAGCGTGAACCAGCAGGGCGGTGCGCTGCGCATGGTCGAGGGGACTGCCAGCCTGCAGGAGGTCGTCGATGGCCTGAATGCGCTGGGCGCCACGCCGCAGGACCTGGTCTCGATTCTGGAAGCGCTCAAGGCAGCCGGTGCGCTGCGTGCTGATCTCGAGGTGATCTGATGAGTGTGCTTGGTAGCGGTGCCAACGTGGATGCCGGTCGTCTGGCCTTCGATACCCAGGGTCTGGCGAGCCTCAAGGGGGCGGCCAGCAGTGGCGGCGAGCGCCAGCAGGAGGCGCTGGAGGAGAGTGCGCGCCAATTCGAGGCCTTGATGCTCAACATGATGCTCAAGCAGATGCGCTCGGCCACCGAGAACTCAGCGCTGACCGGCTCCCAGCAGCAAGAGATGATGACCTCGATGCTGGACCAGCAGCTTTCCCAGCAACTGGCCAGTGTCGGCGACGGTATCGGCCTGTCGAAGATCCTGATTCAGCAGTTGTCTTCGAACACGGCGACGGGCACGGATAGCAGCACTGCAATGTCCCCCAGCGCAGCAGTGAAAGGTGAGCCGGACGATGAACAGGGTGCCGGTGGCTGGTTGTCGGCGGTAGGGCTGACCCCCGAGGTGGGCGCGGCTCGCGAAGATGACTGGCAGGCGGCGGTGGAGACACGCGCCGCAGACGAGGTTGCCGGCTTCATGGCGATGCTCGATACGCTGGCGCCCGGCGACACGGCGCGAGGCATCTACGCCGAGCTGCCGATGGCGACGACAGGCAAGGAAGACGTGTCTGCCACCGTCAGCCCGGTGGCAGTGACCGACATGGCAGCGCTCAGCGAGCAACAACGTCGTCAGCCCGAGAATGTGCAGCGCTTCGTGGCGGAATTTGGCCCCGCCGCTCAGGCGGCCAGTCGTGAAAGCGGGCTGCCCGCAGAATTGATTCTGGCCCAGGCCGCGCTGGAGACGGGCTGGGGTGAGCGCCGCATTCACACCGAGGCCGGCACCGACAGCCATAACCTGTTCGGCATCAAGGCCGGCAGCAGCTGGCAGGGCGACAGCACCACGGTGCTGACCACCGAATACCGCGACGGGCGCCGCATGCGTCTCGAGGACAGCTTCCGCGTCTATCCCGATCAGGCCAGTGCGCTGCGCGATCATGCCGCGCTGCTGACCGGCGCCCAGCGTTATGCCCACGTGACCCGGTCGCCGGACGCCGAGAGTGCCGCGCGCGCCTTGCAGGAGGCGGGCTACGCCACTGACCCGCACTATGCCGACAAGCTGATCTCGATCATGAGTCGGGTCGGCCCGCTGGAGGCCAGCGGCCATCCCGAGACAGCGGAAACCCGCCTGGCGACACGCGATGCCGTGCCTGCGTCATCGTCTGTCGCAACCGCCAACTCAAGCTCCCCGCGCGGGCTGCTTGAGGCTTCTGCGCCGCTGTTTGCCCTCGATGCGCGCGATGCTCAGCCGCTGGTCGAGATGGCGGCTGCGACGGATGCGGTGTCTGAGACGGGTGTGGCGTCTGTGGCGTCTGTGGCGTCTGCGACGGATATGGCGCCTGCGGCGGATAAAGAGATCGGTACTGGCAGTGAAAGCACTGCATCAGGGGCCATCCAGTTGGCGATGGGCCGTTCAGAGCCGCTGATCCGCTAGAGCCGCTGATGACGATTCACTGTCGATGAATTGCTGGCAACTATTGCTGCCTAGGGCCTCAAGTTGGCGTCTGACGCGCCGATAATCACAGCATCCGTGCGCCGGTGTGGCGTCATTCACCTTCTCCTCTTTCCCATTTTTCCTTTCAGGTAAACGCCATGGCCAGCAGCATGTTGAGTATCGGTGTCAGTGGTCTGCAAGCCGCCCAGACGGCGCTTGCCACCAACAGCAACAACATCGCCAACGTCTACACGCCGGGCTATAGCCGTGAAACGGTCGAACTGAGTGGCAGCAGTGGTGGCGGTGTCAGCGTGGCGTCGATCAGCCGCCAGACCGACAGCTATCTCTCGGCGCAGCTGGACAGCGCCATGAGCGCCAGCACGGCGCTTGAGACCCACGAAGCCAACATCAGTCAGATCGACAATCTGCTCGCCGATGACGAGGCGGGCCTGGCGCCGTTGATGCAGGAGTTCTTCGGCGCCATCGAAGGCGTGGCCAGTCAGCCGAGTGATCCGGCGGCGCGCGAGAGCCTGCTGGGCAGCGCCGAGAGCCTGGCCGGGCAGTTCAATGCCTTCTCCGCCTATCTGGATGACATGGATTCTGCGGTCAATTCACAGCTCGGCGATGTGGTCGGCGACATCAACACGGCCACCAGCCAGATCGCTTCGCTCAACGAGCAGATTTCCCTGACGCGTGCGCGTACCGGCGAAGAGCCACTGGGCCTGCTGGACCAGCGCGATCAGGCGGTGACCGACCTGCAGTCGCTGGTCGGCGTCGAGGTGCAGGAACAGGATGGTCGGCTGAGCGTCAGCCTCGGCAATGGCCAGCTGCTGGTCAACGGCAGCAGCAATTACGAACTGGCCGTGGAGCCAGACCCGCAGGACATGAGTCGTTCGGTGGTCACCTACAGCGTGGCGCCGGGCGTGACCAGCGCCATCGATGAGGGGCAGCTCGAAGGCGGCACCCTGGGCGGGCTGTTGAGCTTCCGCGCCGACAGCCTCGAGCCGACCCAGAACCAGCTCGGCCAGTTGGCCGCGGGGCTGGCGTTGACCTTCAATGCCCAGCACGCCGACGGTGTCGACGCCAATGGCAACGCGGGGGGCGACTTCTTCACTCTCGGCGATCCGGAAGTGCTGCCGGCCAGCGGCAACGCCGCCGGAGCGGACCTTGAGGTGACATTCGCCCCCGCCACCCAGCAGGAAGGTGACGACTTCTACAGCGTCGCGCTGACCGGTGATGACTACCGCCTGAGTCTTGACGGCGGCACCTACCAGCTGGAGAACCTCAGCAGCGGCGCCGTGCAGACCCTGACCCCGGACAGCGAAGGTGTGATGCGCCAGGATGGCCTGGAGTTCACCGCCACCGGCATGGCGGACGGTGACAGCTTCACCATCCAGCCGACGCGCAATATCGCCGACACCTTCGGGGTCGCGATCGACGAGGGTGCCGAGATCGCGGCGGGTTCAAGCGATGCCAGTCTCGACAACCGCAACATTCTCGCCCTGCAGTCTCTGCAGAGCAGCGACGCCCTGGGCAGCGCCGGCAGCTTCAATGATCACTACGCGTCACTGGTCAGCCAGGTCGGCAACCAGACCCGTCAGGTGCAGGTCAACCTGGAGGCTCAGCAGGGCCTGACCGAGCAGCTGTCGGCGGCAGACCAGTCGATCTCTGGGGTCAATCTGGATGAAGAAGCCGCGGACCTGATCCGTTATCAGCAGTATTACCAGGCCAACGCCCAGGTCATCCAGACCGCGTCGACGGTGCTGGATACCATTCTGAACATCCGTTAACGAGGCCGTGATGCGCATCAGTACCCAAACCCTCTATGCCCAGGGCGTCACCTCGATGCTGGATCAGCAGGCGGCGTTCTCCAAGGTGTCCGAGCAGCTGGCCACCGGCAAGCGCGTGGTCAATCCCTCGGATGACCCGAGTGCGGCCAGCCAGGCGGTGACGATCTCGCAGTCCCAGGCCGTCAATGAGCAGTTCAGCGACAGCCGCACCACGGCGCGCAACAACCTGTCCATCGAGGAAAGCGCGCTCAATCAGGTCACCGACACCATCACGCGTGTCCAGAGCCTGATCGTGCAGGCGGGCAACGGCACCCTCAGTGACAGTGACCGTGATGCGCTGGCCACCGAGCTTGAAGGCAGCCGTGAGGTGTTGCTGGGACTGGCCAACAGCACCGACGGCAACGGCAACTATCTGTTCGGCGGCATGAGCGGTGACACGGCGCCTTTTGGCGAGGATGGCAGCTATCGCGGCGATGATGAGCAGCGCCAGCAACGCGTCGACAGCTCGCGCCTGATGGAGGTCAACCATACCGGCAGCCAGATCTTTGGCGGCGTGGCATCCGGCAATCAGCAGCTGGCCCGCCAGACCAGCGAGAGCGAGTCGTCACTGCCGATCACCTTCAAGGGGCCGGAAGTCGTCGATGCCGCGGCGCGGGTCGATGGCGCGGCCTACAGCGTCAGCATCGATGCCGCTGGCGTCACGATCAGCGGCACCGATGCTGACGGCAATGATCTCTCGATCCTGGATGGCGAAGGCAACCCGCTGCCATCGCCCGTGGCGTTCAGCGATGGCATGACGCTTGCATTCAATGGCCTGTCGATGACGCTGTCCGGTGATGAGCAACAGGTCGCTGAGGCACAGGCAGAAGGCAAGGCAACCCAGCTGGTGGTCGAGGAGGGCGAGGCCAGCGCCGATCTGTTCGCCAACCTGGATGGCCTGATCACTGCGCTGAGCACGCCGATCGAGAGCGAGGCCGACCAGGCCGCCTTCAACAACGCCATCTCGACCGCCAGTCGCCAGTTCAGCAACAGTCTCGACAATGTGCTGACGGTGCGCGCCGATGTCGGCACCAAGCTCAACGAGCTGGATTCACTGGATATCATCGGGGATGACCGTGAGCTCAACTATGCCTCGACCCGCTCGGACCTGATCGATCTGGATTACAACGAGGCGATCTCCGACTACTCGCTGACCCAGGTGGGGCTGCAGGCCTCCCAGCAGGCGTTCTCGGATATCTCGGGCATGTCGCTGTTCGACTATCTGCGCTGAGTGATGGCGTGACCGCGTTCGAGGAAGTATGAAAAAGCCGCACTGGATACTCGCTCTCGCGATGGCATTCGGTGCGGCTCTTGCGTGCTGGTGATTGCTTTTCAGATCAGTGCTTGCGTGTCATGGCGTCGTGCCCAGGCCTTCATGCACGGCCTGGAAGGCGCCCAGCGCCTGACGGAACAACAGCGACAGCCAGTCCGTCATGCCCGGCATCATCAGCCACAGCATCGCGATGCCCAGCAGCAGGGTCAGCGGGAAGCCGATCGAGAACACCGACAGCTGCGGTGCCGAGCGGTTGAGTACGCCCATCGCCAGGTTGATCGCCAGCAGCGAGGCGACCAGCGGCAAGGCCAGCAGCAGGCCGGCGCTGAACAGGCTGGCGCTCCACAGCAGCAGATTCTCGAGCCCGACCGGCCCCATGCGGCGCAGGTCGAGGGGAATCTCGTGGAAGTGGGTGACCAGGATTTCCAGTACCAGCAGATGGCCATTGAAGGCCAGAAACAGCAGCATGGCCAGCATGCCCAGCAGACGCGACAGCACCTGGGTATTGGTGCCGGTGTCGGCCGAGAAGAAGCTGGCGAAGGCCAGCCCCATCTGCAAGCCGATGAACTCCCCGGCCGCCTCGACGATGGCGAAGGTGATGCGCATCACCAGACCCAGTGCCAGGCCGACGCCCATCTGCAATGCCAGCTGCCAGACGGCGGCCGGGCCGAGCACATCCACCGGGGGCGGGCTATCGACCAGCGGCGCGATGATCAGCGCGAGGCCAAAGGCCATCAACAGGCGCACCGGCGTGGGCAGGCTGCGGTGACCGAACAGCGGCGCGCTGATCATGAAGCCGGACAGGCGCGCGAAGGGCCACATCACGCTCAGCAGCAGGGCCTGGAGATGCTCGGGGGACAGCAGGTCATTCGGCAAGAGGGTGTCCTCCCGCCGGGCTTGCGTCAGGTCTGTTGGCGATGCTCATGCAGGCGTCGCTCATCCGATCAGGTGCGGGAAGCCGGTGAAGACGCTGCGCGTGAAGTCCATCAGCGTCTCCAGCAACCAGGGGCCGGCCAGTACCAGGGTGCCGAACACGCCGAGAATCTTGGGAATGAAGGACAGGGTCATCTCGTTGATCTGGGTCGCGGCCTGGAACAGGCTGACGATCAGGCCGATGAACAGGGCGCTGGCCAGCAGCGGGCTTGCCACCAACAGGGTGATGTACATGGCATGCGAGGCCAGGCTGGTGATGACTTCAGGTGTCATGGCGGCGCGTTCTCGATGGGCAGATGGGAGGTGTCGAGGCTGGCAGTGCACGGTTGCGCGTCACGACTAGAAAGCCCGGTGACGGCGTGATGTCAGGGCCTGGCTCAGTAGCAGCTCTCTCAGTAGAAGCTTTCGGCCAGCGACCCCAGCAGCAGCTGCCAGCCATCGACCATCACGAACAACATCAACTTGAAGGGCAGCGAGATGGTGGCGGGTGGCACCATCATCATCCCCAGCGCCATCAGTACGCTGGCCACCACCAGATCGATGATCAGGAAGGGCACGAACAGGCTGAAGCCGATCTGGAAGGCGGTCTTCAGCTCGCTGGTGACGAAGGCCGGCAGCAGCACCCGCCACGGCACGTCCTGCGGGGTCTGGATTTCCTCGACCTTGGCCAGGCGCGCGAACAGCGCGATATCCGGCTCGCGCACCTGACCGAGCATGAATTCGCGCAGTGGATCGCCACCGCGTTCGATGGCTTCCTGCAGGCTGATGGCCTGGCTGTCATAGGGTTGCCAGGCCTCGTCGTAGATGCGCTCCAGCACCGGCGACATCACGAAGAAGGTCAGAAACAGCGCGATGCCGACCAGCACCTGATTGGGCGGCGCAGACGCGGTGCCCAGCGCGGTGCGCAGCAGGCCCAGCACGATGATGATGCGGGTAAAGGCGCTCATCATCAGCAAGGCGGCCGGCAGCAGGGCGAGGCCACTGAGCAGGATCAGCGTCTGGATATTCAGCGACCAGGACTCGCCGCCGTCCGGCAGTGGCTGGCTGGTCAGGCCGCTGAGCACATCGGCGTGCGCCGCTTGGCTGGTTAGCAGGCATGCCGACAATGCGATCAATAACCCTGTCAGCAGCTCTCTTGTCTTCAGCCTTCCTGCTTTCTTCAAGCTCGGCGACAACCTCACCAGCCCCGTCATGAGCGTGGCTCCGCGTCATCTGTCTTGTCTGAAGTACCACGCTGGGGCGTAACAGAAGGTGCATCAGCCGGCGAGCGTCTGGCGAGGCGGTCGCGCAGCAGCTCGGCAAAGCCGGCCGCGGCGCCGCTACTGCCTGTTGCGGAGGCAGGCGAGGTCAGCGATACGTCGTTCGGAGTGCTGCCAGCGTCTGCGGGCACCAGGCCGCCATTCTCGGCCGTCAGCTCACCGAGGGAGGTGATGCCTGCCGGCCCGACGCCCAGCAGCAATTGCTGATTGCCCACCGCCACCACCACCAGGCTCTGCTTGTGACCCAGCGCCAGACGCGCCAGCGGGCGCAGGGCAATGCGATTGCCGCGCAGTGTCTGGGCACCGCCGAGTGTCTTCATCAACCATGCCAGCAGCAGGATCACCCCGATCACGCCGGCAAGTGCCAGCCCGGTATTGACCAGGCTGGCCGCGCCCAGCGGTGAGCTGTGGCCTGTGTCGGCATTAATGTTTGCGTCGCTACCGAGAAAGGCCGGTGACGGCGCCTGGGTGGTGGCGTTGGTATTGGTATTGGGGCTGGCATCCGGCAGCAAGATCGCGCCGTCAGGGGCATCGGAGGTCATGACAGGAACAGCCTTAGCGGTTGAGCTTCTGTACCCGCTCATTGGGGGTGATGATTTCCGTGATGCGGATACCGTACTTGTCCTCGACCACGACCACCTCGCCCTGAGCGACCAGATAGCCGTTGATCAGGATGTCCATCGGCTCACCGGCCAGGCCATCCAGCTCGATCACCGAGCCCTGCGACAGCTCCAGCAGCTGCTTGATGGTCAGGCGCGTGCGCCCCAGCTCCACGGTCATCTTGACCGGGATGTCCATGATCATGTCCAGCTCGCGCGGACGTGCGCCGCCACCGCTGCCATCGAGAGGCTCGAAGATGTCGCCGCCCTGGGGGGCAGCCTCGCTCTGCTGTTCTTCCAGCGCCTTGGCCCACTCGTCGCCCATCTGCTCGGTCATCGCATCGGCCCAGGGGTCGTCAGTGCCGGATGTCGGGGAATTCGGGGTGGCCTTGGGCGCGGGCGCGTCTGGCGAATTGGGCTCACTCATCGCCGCTGTCCTCGCTGGCAGTGTTGATCGGATGATTGATGATACGGGTCACGCGCAAGGCGCGGTGGCCATTGGCGCGACCGAAACCGGCTTCGAGCACCGGCACATTGTTGACGTAGGCGTTGACGCGCTCGGGCTTCTCGATGGGCAACACATCGCCCACGGCAAGTTCGGCCAGCGCGCCCAGCGTGGTGGTGATGCTGGCAAAGTCGGCGTGCAGCTCGATATCGGTGGCGCGCACTTCCTTGCGCAGGCGCTCGCCCCAGCGGCTGTCACCCTCGGCGCTGGTTTCCTGCAGCGGGCTCGAGAGCAGCTCGCGGTGCGGCTCGATCATCGAGTAGGGCAGGCAGATCTGGAAGTCGCTACTGTGATTGCCGACCTCCAGATGGAAGCTGGTGCACACCACGATCTCGTTGGGAGAGCTGGTGATATTGGCGAACTTGACCTGCATCTCGCTGCGCAGATAGTCGGTTTCCACGGCGTAGACCGCCGACCAGGCGTCGCGGTAGGCATTCAAGGCCAGCTGCATCAGGCGCTGGATGACGCGTTGTTCGGTGCGCGTGAATTCGCGACCCTCTGACTTGGTCACGAAGCGGCCATCGCCACCGAACAGGCTGTCGACCACCATGAATACGAGACTGGGCGGAAACACCAGCATCGAGGTACCGCGCAGCGGCTTCATGGTGAACAGGTTGATGTTGGTTGGCACCGGCACGTTGCGGGAAAATTCGTTGTAGCTCAGGAACTGCACCGGCCCGGCAGTGATATCGGCGCCGCGGCGGATCAGGTTGAACAGCCCCATGCGGAACTGGCGGCTGAAGCGCGAGTTGATGATATCCAGGGCATGCAGGCGATCCCGGATGATGCGGTGCTGGCTCGCCGGGTCGAAGGGGCGAATGCGCGCTTCGCCGGGCGTGCTCGAGGCGTCAGCCGTCGCACCGCTGTCACCGTTCACGCCGGAGAGCAGAGCATCGATTTCGTCCTGTGACAGCAGATCGTCTTGAGCCATAGCCAGTTATTGCACGATGAAGTCGTTGTACAGCACGCCGGAGATGGCCAGTGGCTGGCCGCCTTCACTGTAGGGGCGCGAAAGCGCCTCGGTCAGGGTGCTCTGCAGCGTCTGCTTGCCGGCCTGGGTGATCAGCTCATCCGGGCTCTGGCCCGACAGCAACAGCAGCAGACGGCTCTTGAGTTCGGGCTTGAGTTCTTCCACGCGCGCCACCGCGTCCTGATCGGCCATCTTGAGCGTGATGCCGATATAGAGCAGGCGATTGCCGCGCGGGCTCTCCAGGTTGACCGTGAAGGGCGCCAGCGGCATGAAGACCGGCGGTGGCACGACCACGACTTCCGGCTCGGCGTCCTGTGCGGCCTTCTGATCACTGAGCATCGGCAGTGCGAAATAGACGGCCACTAGCGCCGCGATCACGGCACTCATCAGGCTGATGACCCCGATCAGCAGCCAGGAGCGACGCTGACTGGTGGGGGTGGTGATAATCGTTGACATCGTGGTGCGGTGTCCCTGGAGTCGGTAGCGGGGCCAGTATGACCGAAGGCGTGGTTATCGAACGGCGGAATAACGCCACGTGCGAGCGCTTACTTGAATGATGACGCGTCAGACGGGCTCATCTGACAGCTACCTGACGGGAGCCGCTGACACAAGCACCTGGCAAGCGCCAGGCCTGTCATGCCTGCCATTCACGCTGCCCCCAGGCTGCCTGGGTTGCACTTGTGAGATTGCTTGTGAGATTGCCCGTGGCGAGGCTTCCCTCCATGGCGTCAGCGCTTGTGTTGGCATCACTCGCCGGCTGACCCTCGAGGTGCTGGGCGAACTGGCCCTGATTGGCCGAGTTGTCCGCCGCCTCGTCCGGTGTGTCGTCCGGTGTGTCGTCCGGAGTACTGAAGCTGATCGCCGTCAGCTCGTGACCCCGGGATTCCAGCGCCTGACGCAGCTCGCTCAAGGATGACTCGACAGCCGAACGCACCTGTTGGTGGCCCGCGACGAAGTGTGCACTGGTGCCCTGTTCGCCGATGTTGAGGCGAATGGTCAGCTTGCCCAGGTTGGCCGGATTGAGCGCGATCTCGGCCTGTGGCGACTTGCTCAGCTGCATGCGTACCACCTGCTCGCTGAGTGCCTGTTGCCAGGCCTGTGTGCCGACGCTTGCGGGAATCAAGGCTCCCGCCTGTGGCGCCATGCCCGCTGGATTGGCTGCTGGACTGCCGGCAGCATTGAGCATGGCGGTGCTGCCTGCAGCGCTCGAACTCGACGCACCGACTGACACGCCAGCCGTTGACGCACCCGAGAGCAGGGACTGATCGCCACCGCTACGTGAAGAATTGGCATCAAGCAGGGCGCCGTCGGCCTTGGCGGTGATGCCTTCAATGGCCTCCTCGGTCAGCGGGCCCAGCGCGCCATCCGTCAGCGAGGAGGGCGCATCCGTGCTCAGGCTGCCTGCCGCTGTCGCGGGGGACCTGCCGGTGGGCGTCTGATCCGCAATGGCGCCGTCCAGCCCCGCCGCCGCAGGGTTGCGCAGCGCGGCGAGCCAGTCACCTTGCAGCGCCGAGTTGCCTGCCGAGTTGGCCGCTGTGCTGCCCGCTGAAGAGAGTGCCTGCGCGCCAGCGGGCGTTGCCGCTGCCGCTTTCAGTGCTGCCTCGTCGCTGCCAGAGGCGCCTTGGCCGCCTTGCGTGAGTTGCTGCAGCTGTTGCATGCGCGAGATGCCGCGCTCGACGCTGCTATCCAGCCGTGAGGCCTCGAGTGACTGCGCTGATCGCTGTCCTGCTGTCGGGCTTGCCGATGAGGGCTGGGCAGGCGGGAGGTTGCCATTCTGGAGGGCGGCAGCGACCGGGTCCGGAGTGGGCGAGGCCTCTGACGACGCTGACTGAGTCTGCTCGAGGTGCTGGGCATGCTTGTCTTCAGTGGCCTCGCGACGCTCGATACGCTGCTGCTGTGCGTCTTTCGTTTCTGTCTGCACTTGCACCTGCGCCGCTTGCCTGTCCTGCTGGCGATCCTCACGCTGGGCGCGTGACAGATGTGCCTCGAAGGCGCTCTCAGAGGAAGCCGAGCTGACATCGTCGCGCGAGCGAGTCTCCTCAGAGGAGGCCTTGGCGCTGGTCGGCGCCCTGGTTGGCGAGGTGGCCGACAACATCGAGATGCGTGCAGTGTCCGTCATGGTGTCACTCCTCCTACTGGCCGTCTTCAGCCATTGGCACGGCGTAACCAGGCCTGGGTGGCTTGCTCATCGCTCTGGCGTTGCTCGGCGGTACGTGCCTGCAGCGCGGCGCTCAGACTGGCGCGATCCGCCAGGCCCTGCCAGGCCGCGTGAGTCTGCTGTTCCTTCACCAGCCGCTGATGCTGATGGTGCGTCTGGGTCTGTTCCTGGGCCACCCGCATGCGACATTGGGCAATCGCCTTGTCCAGCGAGGCGATGAAGGCCTGATAGTTGTGCCAGCTGGCCGGGTCCAGCCCCTGAGTCAGGCGTGCCTGCATCTGCTGGCAGTAGTCGAGACGGTATTGCTCGAGGGTGACCAGTTGCTGGGCGGCGGTTTCCTGACGCTGACGCTGACTGGTGAGCTGGCGTGCAGCGCCATCACGCCGGCGCTCGCTCAGCCGGGTCAGGGTGTCGAAACGTGACGATGAGATGGCCATTCAGTGAGAATTCCCGATCAATGACAGGTGAAGGCGGCCATCATGGCTGGGCCAGCAATTGTTCGAGCATGTTCGTACTATCGGCAAGACTTGCGTGCTGTGTAGTGCCTTGTTGCAGGAAACGTCCCATCGGCTCGTGCAGGCGCACCGCGGCGTCGAGCACCTTGTCGTTGCCGGGCTGGTAGGCGCCGATGGCGATCAGGTCCTGATTGCGCTGATAACTGGAATAGAACTGCTTGAAGCGACGTGCACGGGTGAGCTGCCGCTCCGGCGCCACCGCCGACATGGCGCGGCTGATGGAGGCTTCGATATCGATGGCCGGGTAGTGGCCGCTTTCCGCGATGCGCCGCGACAGCACGATATGCCCATCCAGAATCGCGCGGGCACTGTCGGCAATGGGGTCCTGCTGGTCATCGCCTTCGGTCAGCACGGTATAGAAGGCGGTGATCGACCCGCCGCCACGCCGGCCGTTGCCGGTGCGTTCCACCAGCGCCGGCAGCTTGGCGAAGACCGAAGGCGGATAGCCCTTGGTAGCCGGTGGCTCACCGATGGCCAGGGCGATCTCGCGCTGAGCCATCGCGTAGCGGGTCAGCGAATCCATGATCAGCAGCACATTCTGGCCCTTGTCACGCAGGGACTCGGCGATGCGTGTCGCGTAGCTGGCGCCCTTGAGGCGATGCAGCGGTGTCATGTCGGCCGGCGTGGCCACGACCACGGCGCGCTTGAGGCCTTGTTCGCCGAGAATGTTCTCGATGAATTCCTGCACCTCGCGCCCACGTTCGCCGATCAGGCCGACCACGATCACATCGGCATCGGTGAAGCGCGCCATCATGCCCAGCAGCACACTCTTGCCGACGCCAGAGCCGGCGAACAGCCCCATGCGCTGGCCTCGGCCGACGCTCAGCAAGGCGTTGATGGCGCGAATGCCGACATCCAGCGGCGTGTCGATGGGCGCGCGCTCCAGCGGATTGAGCGGACGGCTCTCCAGCGGCGCATGTTCGACATCTTCCAGCGGACCGAGGCCATCCAGCGGTCGACCCACGCCATCGACGACCCGCCCGAGCAGCGCTTCGCCGACCGGGTAGCGTCGCTCGCCGACATTGCCATGCCCGAGGGGAAACACCCGCGCCCCCGGTGCGACGCCACTGAGCGGGTCGATGGGCATCAGGTAGAGGGTCTGATCGGCGAAGCCGACCACCTCGGCCTCGGCCGGCGGCAGGTTTGCGCCCAGCTCGATCAGACAACTGGCACCCACCGGCAGGCGCAGGCCGACCGCTTCCAGCACCAGGCCGGTCGCGCGTACCAGGCGGCCATTGCTGCGCTGGGGCTCGAGGCTCTCGACGCGCTCACGAATGGCGCCCAGCGCGCTGCGCCATTGCTGTGCGGAGGAGGTGCTCATGGCGTGTCACTCATGTGCGATCTCCTGCCAGCTCAGTGCGTGCCTGCTCTGGCTGTACATGTTCTGACGACTGGCGGTGCACGATGCGCGAGCCGCTGGCCTCGTCCTTGCCATGCAGGCTGCCGTCGGCGCTGCCGCGATGGCGCAGCTGGCGTGACAGCATTTCCAGGCGACTCTCGAGGCTGGCATCGTGACAGCCGCTGTCGGCTTCGGCGCGACACCCGCCGAGGCTCAGGCTGGCGTCCGGCAGACATTGCCAGCCCAGCTTGGCGAGCTGTTCGCCCATCGCCTGCTCGACGCGCGGCAGGTCGTCCGGATTCAGGTAAAGACGCGGACGGCCGATCAGCGGCGGATCCGCCGCCAGCAGGCTGCGCACGCTGTCGATGATGTGCTCCGGATGGGCACGAAATGCCTCACGGGCCAGATGCTGTCCGACGCTGATGGCCAGTGCCGCCAGTTCATCGCTGATCTGCTCATCCAGGCACGCCAGTGATTGCTGCAGGTTCTCGATCAGCGGTGCCAGCTGTGCGGCCTGTTGTTCGAGCGCCAGCTGGGCGGTCTCGGTCTGACGCGCCGCCTGCTCGGCGGCTTCCTGCCTTGCACGCGCCAGACCCGCTTCATAACCGGCTTTCTCACCCGCGGCATAGCCTTCGTCACGCGCCGCCTGTTGCTGCTGTAGCGTCTCCTGCTCGAAGGTCGAACGGGCACGCTGCGCCATGCGCCGAATCAGGTCGACATCCGGCGCCGCAGTGGGCGGCATGCCGGCTTGAAAGCCGCCACCCGACTGGGGCGACGCGGGCTTGCCATCCAGCGCGTCAAGTTCCAGCGGCTGCCACTGATGCATGTCATCGCTGCCTGCCACGTCGCGCTCGGCCCACGGGTCAGGCGCGTCATGATGCGGATCAGAACTAGACATAGTCCTCGCCACCGCTGTTGATCACGATCTCGCCGCTGTCGGCCAGTCGACGCACCGTCTGCAGGATGCTCTTCTGCTCGGCCTCGACCTGGCTGACACGCACCGGCCCGCGCGCCTCCATATCATCACGCAGCATCTCGGCAGCACGCTGCGACATGTTCTGCAGGAATTTCTGGATGATCGCCTCGGGGGAGCCCTTGAGCGCCGTGACCAGCGTCTCGTTGTCGATTTCCTTGAGCAGCAGCTGGATGGAGCGGTCCTCGAGCCCGACCAGGTTCTCGAACACGAACATCTCGTCGATGATCTGCTGCGCCAGACTCTCGTCGTGATTGCGTACCGCCTCGAGGACCTGCTCTTCCTGCTGACCCGGCATCAGGTTGAGTATCTCGGCCGCGGTGCGAATGCCGCCCATCTTGCTGCGCTTGAGGTTCTGGCCACTGAGCATGTTGCTCAGCACTTCGGTCAGCTCCTGCAGGGCCGCCGGTTGCACGCCACTGAAGGTGGCGATACGCAGCAGCACATCGTTGCGCAGGGTGTCGGAGAAATGCTCGAGAATCTGCGAGGCCTGATGGCGCTCCAGATGCACCATGATGGTGGCGATGATCTGCGGGTGTTCGTCGCGGATCATCTCGGCCACCAATGGCGGCTCCATCAGGTTCAGCGTCTCGATGCCATTGTTCTGACCGGAGCTCTCGTAGATGTCTTCGAGCAGCGAGCTGGCGCGCTCCTGCCCCAGCGCCTTCACCAGCACCGAGCGGATATGGTCGGTAGACAGCAGGTTGACGGCGCTGAACTGCTCGCTATCGGCGTGGAATTCCTCCAGCGTCTTCGCCATCTGCTCCTGGGTGACCTGCGGCATGTTGGTCATCGTCGCGCTGAGCTGCTGGATCTCCTGGGCAGACAGGAACTTGAAGACCTCTGCGGCGCTGTCCTCGTCGAGGCTCATGATCAGGGCCGCGCTGCGTTCCATGTTCGTCAGTGTCTTACTCATGGTGACTCATCCAGTTCTTGAGGATCATGGCGACCATGCGCGGGTCATCGCGGGCCATGTCACGTGCATCCTTGAGGTTCTGCTGATAGGTGGTCGGCGTGCGCGGGCCACTGGCCGGCGCTGTCTGGCTCGCCATCATGCTGCCCAGCTCGCCATTGGCCGTCGCCAGGCCAGACTCCATGCCGCCGATACCACCCACGGCGCTGCCGGCTGCCTGAGTGCCGGGCGGCTGACCGATGGTCTGGTAGGCTTCCTGCGGACGCAGCAGCGGCTGCAACAACGGGCGCAGCAATTTGCGATACAGCAGCCAGGCGATGAAGCCGATGATCAGGTAGCGGCCAAGCTCGATGGCCAGCGCCTGCATCTCGGGATTGTTCAGCCACTTCTCCCACCACTGCTGTGGCGGGCCGGCGTTCTGCTGCTCGGCGGTCATGAAGGGCGCATTGATCACGCTCAGGCTGTCGCCACGCTCGGCATTGAAGCCCATCGCCTCGCGCACCAGCGAATCGATCTGTGCCAGCTGGTCGTCTGCCAACGGTTCGCTGGTCGGGTTGCCGTCACTGTCCATGATGCGGCGGTGATTGATCACCACCGCCACCGAGAGATTATCGAGGCGACCCAGGCGCGCACGGGTGTGGCGCACGCGCTTGTTGACTTCATAGTTGATGGTGCTGCTGCGCTGATAGTTGCTCAGACCGCTGGCCGCGTCGTCAGTCTGTGTGGTGCCGTCAGCATTCGCCGCGTCATCGGCATTGATGGGCGAGGCGGCAATTCCCGGGGGCGTGTTGGAGAGGGCACCCGGCACGCCGCCGATGCCGAGCATCTCGCCGGCGCCGGTATTGTTGAGCTGTTCACTGCGCACCGCTGCGCTGCCCGGCTGCTGATTGGGCGTGTAGTGCTCTTCGGTCTCTTCGGCGTGGGAGAAATCGAGCTGGGCGCTGACCTCGGCGCGGAAGTTGTCGCGTCCCACCAGTGGCGTCAGCAGGGCATTGATGCGCGATTGATAGCTGCGCTCCAGTGCCTGGGCATATTCCAGCGCACTGCCATCGAGATTGAGTGCATCGCCTGCCGGGCGCGACAGTGGATTGCCGTCCTGATCGACGACGGTGGTGTCTTCGCTGGCCAGGCCCTGCACGCTGCCGGCCACCAGATGCTGGATGGCCTGGATCTGACGTGCCTTGAGCTGCTGGCCGCCCTTGAGTTCTACCACCACGGACGCCGTCGCTGGGCGGCGCTCGCGCACGAAGACAGAATCTTCCGGGAGTGCCAGGTGCACACGGGCGCTGGACACCGGCTCGAGACTGGCGATGGTGCGCGACAGCTCGCCGGACAGGGCGCGCTGGTAATTGACGTGTTCGGTGAACTGGCTGATGCCGAAGGCCTGGGTATCCATCAGCTCGAAGCCGGAGCCGCCCTGGCTAGGCAGGCCCTGCTGGGCAAGTGCCAGACGCAGGCGATAGACATCCTCCTTGGGGACTTCGACGGTGGCGCCTTCATTGCTCAGCCGATAGGGCACGCCGGTCTGCTCCAGCTGCGCGACGATCTCGCCGCCTTCGCTGGCGGGCAGATCACGATAGAGCACACTCCACTGGGTGCCAGCGCCCCACAGCAACAACGCGACGATGACGGCCACGCTGAAGGCGGCCGCCATGATGAGCGGCAGACGTGGCAATGCCGCCAGGCGCGCCAACAAGGGATTGGCTGGCTTGTCCGATGATTCTGAAGTCGTCGAGGTGCCCGACTGGGGCGCTGTCTGGCTGGGTGTACTCATGCAGATGTCCGATAAGCGCCGTGGTCTGAACTCGCAGCGGGTGATTCCAGCAAGCAGGGCGAAACATGAAAACGATGGACCAACAATGTCGCGTTTCGCAGCGCCTTCTTGCGTAGGCTGGCCATTATCGAAGCTGGGCGCACATCCAATCAGACGAATAGCGTCGCAAAACAGGGGTATTAGTCACTTTCAGCCGCTCGACTGACTGGTAGTCTGAGCCCCACTGAAAGCGGCAGACGAATGGCGCACGTTGAGAAAGGAGAGGCGAGATGGCGATTGAGGCAGTCGGCGCGGCGATGTCATCCGCGATGACGGGCAGTCTGCAGCAGCTCGACCAGATGGCGGTGCAGGCGGCCGGGAGCAACGCTCAAACGGTGGGCGCAGTGTCAGAGGCCAGCGGCACTGATGCACAGGGCTTTGCCGGCATGCTCAAGGATTCGCTGGCGCGCGTCAGCCAGTCACAGCAGGTCGCGGCAGGCCAGGCTAGGGCCTTCGAGCTGGGCAGCCCGGATGTCAGCCTCGATCAGGTCATGGTGGCAGGCCAGAAGGCCTCACTGGAATTCGAGATGACCGTGCAGGTACGCAACAAGTTGCTTAGCGCCTACAAGGAAATCATGAACATGGCGGTGTGATTCCTATCCGCATTCAGACAAAAAAGGGCAGACGCGATGCGTCTGCCCTTTTTTGTTTTCTGGCGGTGGTGCTGGATATCGCTGGCGGAGATTGAAATGCAAGAGCGCTGTTGACTAAAAAAACCAATATCAACAAGGCCACTATCCTCTGCCAGCGACGGGCCTGCCACTCTTGCTGAGTGACAGGCCTATGCAGCATGCGAGCCAGAGATCAGCCCAGCAGTGACAGCACGTTCTGCGGCACCTGGTTGGCCTGGGTCAGCATGGAAGTCCCCGCCTGCTGCAGAATCTGTGCAGTGGTCATGCTGGACACTTCTTCTGCGTAATCGGCATCCTGAATACGCGACTGGGCAGAGGCCAGGTTGGTTTCAGTCGTCGCCAGGTTGGTGATGGCAGAATCGAAACGGTTCTGCACGGCACCGAGGTCGGAACGCATGCTGTCTACTTGCTTCAGGGCGGAATCAAGAGCGGCCAATGGGTCGGTTGTTTTTTCAGTTGTGGATAATTCACTTCCTGCTGTAACTACTCCATCAGTACCCACTGAGGCTTCATAGTATTCCACATTAGAACCGCTGCCTTTTACTAATATGAACTCACCATCAGTGGTTTCTTTTAAGTCATCATACGATGAAGAATATGAAGAGCTATCTATTGTAACCAAAGACTCTACGGCAGATCCGTTATTGACAGTTGTCGCATTTCCATCTTTGCTAGCACCACCCGTTAATCCAGTTGTGGATGCAGTAGAATTACTGACCTCCCCAGTAACAGGGTCGATTACTGCGTCAGTATATGTAATGCTACCGGCGCCATCGTCGGTTTCAATTGCATAGCGCGTTGTGCCGCTATCATCATAGCTTACGAGTGTTTCTTTACTATCAAGGTTACTTGTATCAGCCTTAACGCTAAATGAAGTTTCGGTAGCGGTAGTTGCGGACAAGGTGTCAGTATCAAAACCTTCGGCAACACTAAATGCACCAAGCCCAAGTGTTGATGAATTAACTTCTGAAAGGCTGATGGAGATCGTTTCGCCATCATTTGCACCAACTTGTATGTTAAGAGAATCGTTGGTGTTCAGTACATCTACACCATTGAAGCTGGTCTGTTCTGAGATTCTATCAATCTCTTCCATTCTCAAGGTGATTTCGTCCTGAATCGACTGCAAATCGTCTGCATTGTTAGTGCCATTCTGCGCCTGAACGGTCAGTTCACGCACACGCTGCAGGTTATCGTTGACCTGATTCAAAGCACCTTCAGCGGTCTGGGCGACAGAGATGCCGTCGTTGGCGTTACGCTGCGCCTGGGACAGGCCGGTGATCTGGGAGTCCATGCGGTTGGCGATGGCCTGGCCGGCGGCGTCGTCCTTGGCGCTGTTGATGCGCATGCCGGAGGACAGACGTTCCATGGAGGTGTTCAGGGCGTTCTGGGACTGATTCAGGTTCTGCTGAGTCACCATGGAAAGGGTGTTGGTATTGATCACTGAAGCCATGTGTCACTTCCTGTCGTAATGGGGAGATAGATGGCGTGTCGCCAGTAACGACTCCTGTGCCGTTGCTTCAGTTATCGTCGCGGCGCGGCAGAACTTTAGAAATTTTTTGCGGCCTTTTGACCTTTCTCATTCCGGCTGTCCCGCTGGCTTTCCTTACGCGCTCTTCTTGCGGGCGCTCCTCGCTCCACTCTCGCTCCACCCTCGCGACATTCTGTCGACCTGCTGGTGGGAATTCTGTATGCCTCGCGCTCACTCACTGTCTCTTCCTGTCTTCCTTCATTTCCGCCTCCCCGAGGCAGAGTGGCGACGTAAGGCAGGAAAGCCGTCGCTGAGGGTAGCTATTCGAGCGAATGGTTTGTGGCGGGGGCGCGACAATACGCTGGGAACAGGAGTCCCGAGGATGGGGGCACGACCCTGAGTCAAACGACCCCGAGGGATGCAAGCGAGGACCAGGACGCTGATGTATACCGCCAATGGGCGCATGGCCCAGCAGGATATCTACACCGAGTATCAGCCGCTGGTGCGCCGCATCGCGCTGCAGCTGCAGGTGCGCTTGCCAGCGAGTGTCGATCTCGAGGATCTGATTCAGGCTGGCATGTTGGGGCTGTGTGAATGCGTGGGCCGCTATGAGCAGGGCCACGGCGCCAGCTTTGCCACCTATGCCAGTCAGCGCATCCGCGGCGCGATGCTGGATGAGCTGCGCTCGCGCGACTGGTTGCCGCGCAGTGTGCGCCGGGCCGGTCGCGAGCTTGAGAGCGTGATCCAGCAGCTTGAGCAGAGCCTGGGCTATCCGCCCGAGGAGACCCAGATCGCCGCTGCCATGGGGCTTGAGCTGGAAGATTACCGACGCCTGCTGCTGGACACCAACAACGGCATGGTGATGTCGCTGGACGAGATGATGGATGAGGAAGGCGGGCTGGCGGGTGGTTATGTCTCGCCTGAAGCGACGCCCTTCGCCACACCGTTTGCCTTGCCGCATGATGCGCTGGAAGAGGCCGATACGCGGCGGGCCTTGAACGAGGCCATCGCGCGGCTGCCGGAGCGCGAGAAGCTGTTGATGGCGCTCTATTATCAGGAGAAGCTCAACCTCAAGGAGATCGGCGCGGTACTCGATGTCACCGAATCGCGTGTCTCGCAGCTGCATTCCCAGGCCGTGCGCCGGCTGCAGGGTGTGCTGGCACCGCATCTGGTGGCACGGGCGGGCAAGCGTCGTCGCTGAGTCTCTATCCTGAGCCTCTATCGTTGTGAGCCTTCTTCGTTTCCCCGAACTTTATCCTCTCGCTGTACCGTCTTGCTGTTACGCCTGCCTTGTTTCTGCTGTCCCAGTTTCTCCTGTCTCAGTTTCTTCTATCTCAGTTTCGCCCGCCCCAAACAAGAACACCGCCCTGAGAGGCGGTGTTCTTGTCTATCACTCGAGCATGTCGTCAGACGTGTTCAGTAGCTCTCGCGCTCCGGCTCCGACTTGACGCGGCGCTCCTCTTCGCTGAGGTGCTGGGCCTGCTCATCGATATGGCCATCCAGATGCCAGTCGTCTTCCATGCCGGTGACGCGGTCGTTCATCACGCCTTCCTCATTGTCGACCTGCTGCACGACGCCTTCCTCTGCTTCAGCGGAGGCTTCCTGTTGCTGGGCAGCGAGTTCTTCCTCGCTCAACTCCGGCTCAGGTTCGGCATCGAAGTCGAATTCCAGCTGACCGGTTTCCGGCTCGGTGATGGCTTCCTCGACCCAGGCGGCGCTCAGCGGGCTGGTGGTGGAGGGCGCCACCACATAGTGGCCGGGGTGATCGCCTTCCTCGGCATCCAGTTCCTGACGCGGCTTGCTGGTGACACTGGCGGCCAGAATCACGATCAGCACGTGAATGGCGGTCAGGGTATAGAGGAAGCCGACGGCCCCGAAGCGCTCCATCAGCAGACCCGCGGTGAGCGGGCCCAGAATCGCGCCCGCGCCATGCATCAGCACCAGCGTGCCGCTGGCGGAGATGATCTGTGGCGTGGTCAGAAGGTTGTTGGCCGCCGCCAGGAACAGCGAGTACTGGGTCAGGATCAACCCGCCGAGGCCTGCACCCAGCAGCGCCATGGTCAGCATGCTGCCACCACTGAACGGCACGCCGCCGATGGACAGCGCGATCGCCCCGAGACTGCAGCCCAGAATCACCTTCTTGGCCGACAGCTTGTCGGAGAGCTTGCCCAGCGGCCATTGCAGCAGGGCGGCACCCAGAATGAAGGCACCCATGAACCAGGAGACTTCCTGCACCGGCAGGCCGGCGCGGTCGGCATACACCGCGCCCATGCCGAAGACGGTGCCGTTGGCGATACCGGTGGCGAAGCCGCCCAGGGTGCCCAGCGGTGCCAGGCGCAGCAGGCGAACGATCCCCATCGCCTCCGGCTGCGCGCCTTCCGGTTGCGGCGAGGCGGACAGCAGCATCGGCACCAGCGCCAGCGACATGATCACCGACACCAGGATGAACAGCAGATAGGTGTCCGGGTTGGCGACGTTGAGCAGCAACTGGCCGCCGCCCATGCCCAGATAGGTAATCACCATGTAGATGGCCAGCAGGCGGCCACGCATCTGGTTGGTCGCCTGGCTGTTGAGCCAGCTCTCCGCGACCACGTAGAGGCCGGCGAAGGCGAAGCCGGTGATGAAGCGCATGGCGATCCACACCTCGGGCACCACATAGAGTGCGTGGATCAGGATGCACACCGAGGTGATGGAGGCCAGCGCCGCGAAGGTGCGCACATGGCCGACCCGGCGCAGCTTGCGGGGCGCAAGCGTCGAGCCGAGCAGGAAGCCGGCGAAGTACGCCGACATGATGATGCCCGTCATGGTGTTGCTGAAGCCTTCCGAAGAGGCGCGAATCCCCAACAGACTGCCCTGCAGTCCGTTGGCCAGCATCAGCATCCCCATTCCCAGCAGCAGCGACCACAGAACGACCGCTGCGCCGAGACTGCTGGTCGGCTGCAGTCGTTTGCGCGAGGTGTCGAGCGGCTCGGTCTCGAAGGTGGGAGTGGGTATGGCTTCCTGCTGGGGGTTCGGCATGGAAGGGGGCCTCATCGGTCAGGGTCGGGACCGTGGGAGCGGTGCCGACGAGATGTCAGGTACGACACTTGCGTGCGTGATGTTGGTCAGTCGTGGTCGGTCCTTGCGGGAACGGCGCTCAGTCTACCGACCGAATCCGGAGTCTGCGACCCGTGGTGCGCCATTGTGTGGTTGAAAGGCGACATATCGTGAAATTTGTCTCAAGGATGTAATGAGGTGGATAAATATACAGCACCTCATGAAATCATGACCCGACATGGGCTCGGGACACGCTGGCGCTGTAAAAGCACGGCATCTTGCAATGGACAATATCGTCAAGCTCCCTGCTGGCGGGGCCTGCGCGAGGGTTGGCCCTCTTGCATCGCTGGATGCACTCCTTGGCAACACACGCTGATGACACCACATGGTCGAGCGTTTCGTACGCCATAGGTCTCGGAAAACCCGAGGGGTGGATGTATATACAGTGATGGGAATGGAGTGAGATAGCACCTCAGCGTCGAAAAAGCGCCGATCTGTCGCATGGTCGAATGGTCAGCGACCAAAGTAGATGCGAATCTGCCCGAGGACACACTCAACAACATCATAATCAAGAGGTTATTCATGACCCTGACCGCCGCACTCGCCAACGCTGATTCCGCCTCCGGAACTGACACCGTCTCTCGTCAATGGCATCGCCACGCTTCGATGTCTGCTACTCCTTCTACTTCTTCGCGTGTTGCCGCTCCGAGTCGCGCTGCCCTGATGGCTGGCGTGCTTGGCCTGGCTCTGCTGTCACCGCTGATGGTGAGTGATGCCGAGGCGCGCGAGCTGTCCGTCTCCACCGTGCTGTCGGATGCCTTCCCGTGGGGACAGGCGGCCGAGAAGTGGGCGGAACTGGTAGAGGAGCGCTCCGGTGGCGATCTCACCCTGCGTGTCTATCCGAATGCCCAGCTGGTGGCAGGGGATCAGACCAAGGAGTTCTCGGCCATGCGTCAGGGGCTGATCGATCTCGCGGTGGGCTCGACCATCAACTGGTCGCCCCAGGTGCCGGAGCTCAACCTGTTCTCGCTGCCGTTCCTGATGCCGGACCACGCCGCCATCGATGCGCTGACCCAGGGTGAGTCGGGCAAGCAGATCTTCGCCGCCATCGAGTCCAAGGGCATCAAGCCGCTGGCGTGGGGCGAGAACGGTTTCCGTGAGGTGTCCAATTCCTCGAAGTCGATCACCTCGCCGGATGACCTGAAGGGCCTGAAGATTCGTGTGGTGGGCTCGCCGCTGTTCCAGGACACCTTTACGGCGCTGGGCGCCAACCCGACCCAGATGAGCTGGGCGGATGCCAAGCCGGCACTGACCACCGGCGCGGTGGATGGACAGGAGAACCCGCTGTCGGTGTTCGATGTCGCGCGCATCGACCAGGTAGGTCAGACCCACCTGACCCTCTGGCACTACATGGCGGACCCGCTGATCTTCGCCGCCAACCAGCGCGTGTGGAAGTCGCTCAGTGAGCAGGAGCGCACTCTGCTGACCGAAACCGCCAAGGAAGCGGGTGCCTGGGAGATCGCCATGAGTCGTGAAGGCAATGCCCAGCGGCTGGCGGACATCGAGGCGCGCGGCGTGAATGTCGTCAAGCTCGATGAGGATGCGATGCAGACCTTCCGTGACGCCACCCAGTCGGTCTATGCCAGCTGGACACCCAAGATCGGTGAGGCGCTGGTCGAGACGGCACGTGCCGAGGTCGAGGCCTCGCGCTGAGTCCGCCAGGGCCACCATCGCCGCTGCTCACTGAGCAGATGACATCGGGAATAATGCGGTCTGTGCGCGTTATTGAGTGAAGAACCATGCCGGGGCCTGACAGCCTCGGCGTTCGTGTGGATCGCGTGTCATGACGCAAAAGTCGCAACAAACCTCTCAAAAAACCTCTCAACAAGCTTCATCTCAAACCGGCGCCAACGGAGCGCCTGCTCACACAGACAGGCCACCGCCACGCGTGCGGCCAGAATCCTGGCTGGCGGCGTTGGCGCTGGGGCTGATCGGTATCATCAGTCTGGCCAATGTGGTGGTGCGCTATGCCACCGATGCTTCCTTTGCCTTTACCGAGGAATTCTCGGTCTTCCTGCTGGTGTTGTTGACGCTGGCGGGCGCCTCGGTGGCGATTCGCCGTCAGGCACATATTCGTATCGCATTGCTGGAAGACGTGCTGCCGTTGCCGCTGTGGCGACTGGTCGTGGTATTGCAGACCCTGGCGGTACTGGTCGTGCTGGGGCTGGTGGTGTGGTTCGGGGGCACCTTCGCGTTGGAGGAGTATCAGTGGGACTCGCTGTCACCGGGGCTGGGCCTGCCCAACTGGTGGTACGTGATCTGGCTGCCGATATTGGCGCTGGCGATGGCCTGGCGTCAGCTGCAGCAGTGTGTCGAGCGTCTCAGGCAAGGGCCTGGGCAGGGGCCCGGTCAGAATGCGTCGCCGGAGCACAAGGAGTCAGATCATGAGTCCTGATCTCTGGTTGCTCGCAAGCTTTGCCGCGCTGTTGATACTCGGCGTGCCGGTGGCCTTTGCGCTGGGGCTGTCGGGGGCGGTGGGGATCGTCGCGGGGCTGCCGGTCAGCATGCTGGCCACCCTCGGCACCAATACCTACAACAGCATCGCCAAGTATCCGCTGATCGCCATTCCGCTGTTCATACTGACCGGCCTGGTATTCGAGCGTGCCGGAGTGGCGGTGCGGCTGGTGCGCTTCGCCCAGGCGCTGATCGGCCCACGGCATGGTGGCCTCGCGCTGGTGGCGGTGCTGGTGTGTCTGATCATGGGCGGCATGAGTGGTTCCGGTCCGGCGGATGCCGCCGCGGTGGCGATGGTGATGATCCCCAGCATGACGCGGGCGGGCTATCCCAAGGCGTTCTCGGCGACGCTGATTGCGGCCTCGGCCTCCACGGCGATCCTGATCCCGCCGTCCATCGCGCTGATTCTTTACTCCATCGTGGTACCGGGGGTGGATCTACGCGCGCTATTTGCCGCGGGCCTGATTCCGGGGTTGCTGGTCGGCGTGGCCTTGCTGCTGCCGGCCTGGTTCCTCTCGCGTCGCTATCGCTGGGAAGACCCGACTCAGGTCGAGCGTATCGCGCTGGGTCCGGCGTTTCGCTCGGCGATCCCGGCCCTGCTGGCGCCTGTGATCATCCTCGGCGGGCTGCGCTCAGGCCTGTTCACGCCCACGGAAGCGGCGGTGGTCGCGGCCGCCTATGGGCTGTGTGTCGGGCTCTTCATCACCCGCGAGCTCAAGATCTCTCAGGTGTGGGAGTTGCTCCGGGAGGCGGCCGTCATCTCTGGTGTGGTGATGCTGATCATCGCGCTGGCGGGCATATTCGCCTGGGCGGGCACCATGCTGGGCACCTTCCGGCATCTGGCCGAATGGCTGATCACACTGTCGGATAGCGGAACGACGCTGCTGATTCTGGTGATGGTGGCAGTGCTGATCGCCGGGATGCTGCTGGATGCGGTCTCCATCTACCTGATCCTGATGCCGGTGCTGATTCCGGTGATGCAGCACTTCGGCTGGCATCCGGTGTGGTTCGGTATCCTGCTGGCGATGAACATCGCGATCGGGCAGTTCACCCCGCCAGTCGCGGTCAACCTGATGGTGACCAGTAGCGTGGCCGGAGTAAGACTCGAGAAGACGGTCGGGTGGGCGATGGTCTTCGTGGTGGCGATGCTGGCGGCGCTGGCGGTGGTGATGCTGTTCCCTGAGCTCGCCTTGTGGCTGCCACGCGTGCTCGGCTACGCGGTGTAGTCGACCCTCACCATCATCGCTGGTGGTCTTCACTGTGCGAAATGAAACGGCTTGCCTTCTGGGTAAGCCGTTTTGCGTCTCAGGCTACCTTGACCGCTGCTACCACCTGAACACCTGGTGCCCATTCCGGTTGTGCCGGTTAGCGCGCAGCCAAATGGAGCGCGAATTATGGTCGCGCGCTGTGCAAGGAATGGGGTGATTCTTCTCACGCAACGGTGTACGGCGGTGAAAAATGTTAGCCTGCATATATTCTCAGCGATGACGCTGCCCTCAAGATTCGCGCAGTGGAACAGTTCACCCTCGGGCCTTGAATGCACGCCAGGCAGCCACCATCGTTGAACGCTGATTGCACGCATGGCAGTCGCTATTCAGCTATCGCATACGCAAGCCAGCTCTCGCCCAACGCAAGTCAAGGACATCTCGATGAAGGAAATCGCCGCAGGCAATGATGTTACGTCTGGCTTCAATGCGCTGCATGAAATGGTGGTCGGGGAATTCCTGATCAGCCCGATGCTGGTCTATGCGCTGGTCGCCTTGCTGGCGGCGGGTCTCATACGCACGCTGCTGCATCGTCTGCTGGCCAATCACGAGCTCTGGTTCGAGGCCTGGTTCGATATCTCGCTGTTTGTCATCTGTCTGGCGGCGGTGGTGGCCCTCGTGACGTGACGCACGTCATTGCCCCAGCGTCTTGTCATTCGTCATCCTGATTTCCCCGAGAACTCTTTCGTGGCACCCATTCCCCTCAGCCCCTCTATCCCCCAAGGAAACCGCATGCGCAACCTGCGACAGAAAGCCGTCAAATGGATCATCACTCTATGTCTGGTGGCGGCTGCAGCCTGGTGTGCGGTGTGGCTGTGGAATACCTACATGTACAGTCCCTGGACGCGTGATGCCCGGGTGCGCGCCGAGGTGATCACGCTGAGCCCGGATGTCTCCGGCTGGGTGCGTGAGCTGAACGTGGCGGATACCACGCGGGTCAAGGAGGGGGATGTCATCCTTCAGGTCGATCGTGCGCGCTATGAGGCGGCGCTCGCCAAGGCCAAGGCTAGTCTCGCCAGTGCCAAGGCGACCCTGAGCCTAAAAGAGCATGAATCCAATCGTCGTGGTCGCTTGACCAATCGTGCCATCAGTGAGGAAGAGCGCGACAGTGCGCGTCTGGAGGCCGAGGTTGCCCGCGCTGATGTGCAACAGGCCGAAGCCGCGGTGCAATCCGCGCAGCTGGATCTCGATCGCACGCGGCTGGTGGCGCCCGCCGACGGCAGTATCCTCAACATGCACCTCAGTCAGGGCAATTACGTCACGGCAGGCACGGCGGTAATGGCGCTGATCAAGGACGACTCCTTCTACCTGAGCGCCTACTTCCAGGAAACCAAGCTGCAGCATGTGCGTCCGGGCGATCCGGTCCAGATCACGCTGATGAGCGGCAATGAAGACTTCAAGGGGCGAGTCGTGGGGATCGGTCAGGGCATCGCCGATGACAATACCGCGACCAATGCCCAGCAGCTGCCACAGGTCAGCGCTACCTTCAGTTGGGTGCGTCTGGCACAGCGCATTCCGGTGCGGGTGGAATTCGATGATATCGAGGCGGTACGTGCCTCAGGTGTCAATCTTGCTGCCGGCATGACGGCGAGTGTCAGGCTGATCACTGCCGAAGATGGCAATGATGAGGCGACGCAGGCCAAGGCGGCACCTGTCGAGGTGGAACCTGTCGAGACAGCTCAGGCCGTCCAAGACGCAGACGGGAAGCACTGATCCATGTCTCCCGCTCTGGCCGCCTTCTTAAGGCCTTCGCCGTTCGCGCTCAAGTTCGCCACCAAGGGGGTGCTGGCGATGGCGCTGGCCCTCTACGCCGCCTTCTTCTTCGATCTCGATCGACCCTATTGGGCGCTGATCTCGGCGGCGTTTCTGCAGACACGCCCGATGTCGGGCATGGTGGTCGAGAAGGGCATCTGTCAGGTCACGGGTACCTTCGTCGGTACCTGTGTGGCGGTGGTGATCATGGGTTGCTTTGCCCAGGTGCCGGAACTGGCGCTGGGCTCGGTCACGCTGTGGATCGGACTATGCATCTATGGCGCTTCGCTGACGCACAACAATCTGTCCTATGGCTGTGTGATGGCGGCGGTGGCCTGCATGATCATCGTGGTGTTGACGTCCTCGGCGCCGGATGACTTCTTCTCGGTGGCGCTGGCACGTCTCAGCGAGCTGAGTCTCGGCGCGCTGTGTGCTGTCGTCGTGAGTGCGCTTGTCTGGCCGATTCGTGTGCGTGATCATCTCGGCCAGCTGGCGGACACGGCGGTGAATGCCACCTTCCGCTATATGGCGCTGGCCTTCTCGATGCCACTCGAGGCGGACAGGGCCGTGAACCGAGATACTGACGGTCAGTCACAAGGGCAGCAACGTGAACGCATGGCGATGCTCGAGCAGATGATGACCGGGCTGGATGCGCTCAACAATCTCGAGATCGATGCCCACTCGGCGCGTTATGAAGGCCCCCAGGGCAAGGGGCGCATACGCGGCGTGCACCTGCTGACGCGGCGAAGCATGCGTCTCTACGCGACCCTCAAGGCCCTGCACCAGCTGCGCCATCCCGAGTTCTTTGTGCCTTCACAGAGCGATGACGGTGAGACGATGGCACCGACGTGTGAGCTGAACCAGACCCAGAGACAGGAAGCCGAACGTTTCAGTCAGCCGACGCAGGACCTGATGCAACGCCTGGGCGCGGCCTTTCAAAGCATGGCCGACAATCAGGGCACGGCCCAGGCGCGCAAGACGCTCAAGGAGCTGCGCGGAGAATGTCTGCGCCTGTCTCGCGGTCAGCGAAGCATCACCGCACTGGAAGCCCGGCTGCTGTTCAGTCTGCGTGAGGTGCTGGGGCATGCGCTGGTCATCCTGCAGGCACGCGAGGTCATCAATCATCCCGGCCGTCATCAGCTGCGTCAGCCAAGCATGAGCTGGCACCGCGATCACGGACGCGCCGCCATCGATGCGCTGCGTGCGATGGCCATCTTCAGTGCCACGGCGATCTTCTGGCTTGCGACGGCGTGGGACAACGGCGCGGTGGCCATGCTGCTGGGCACGCTGTTCTCGGGCATCTTCGTCAGTCGCGGTGATCCGGCACCGATCATTCCGATGGTGCTCAAGGGCCTGCTGCTGGCGGTGCCGAGCGTATTGCTGTTCGGCAATGTCATGCTCAGTCACGCCCAGCACTTCGTGCCCTTCGTGATCATCTTCAGTATCCCTCTGTTCCTTGGCCTGATGGGCTCCGTCGTGCCGGCGCTGGCGGGGATCGCCTTGCCCTTCGTAGTGTTCAACATTCTGTTGGTGATGCCGGACAACGGCATGACCTTCGATGTCGCCTACACCCTCAATCGGAGTCTGGCGGCCGGGATCGGTCTGATCGTGACCATCATCGGTTTCCGTCTGATTCCCGTGCCGGGGGCCGGCTGGGACAAGCGCCAGCTGATACGCGCTACGGCGAGTGATATTCGTGAGCTGGCGGAACGCTCCACCGAGCGCCTGGACAGCTGGTTCGGCGGGCGCATGGGCGACAGGCTGCTGCGTCTCGCCCGGCATGAACAGACTCGCAGTCGTGAACAGGAAGCGCGTCGCAGTGGCGAGAATGCAAGTGGTCAGCCCGATGATGCTCAGCAGCAAGTGCTCGGCATGCCGCTTCTGACGCTGGGGCTGACAGGGATGGATATCGGACGCGGCATAGGCTTCGTGCGGCGGGAATTGGGCAACGATGTGCCACGCCCGGTACAGCACGCCTTGCGCGAATTGATCCATGCGCTGGCGGATGATTATCAGCGCTGTGCCCGAGGAGAGAGTCCTACCAGGATGCGGGCGGCCGGCGACCGATTATGCGAAGTGATCGAGCAACATCGCACCATGAGTCGGCATAAGCAGGCGCTGCTGGCGGGCTGGCTGACGCGAGTTCAGCTAACCTTGCAAAGTGATGCCCTGCGCCAACAACCCAGCTGATACTGTGCGTTAATGAGAGTCACTTGCAGATTCCAACAAAATGTTCTTATAAACCGGCCCGCAGCATATCTTCTGCGCTATGATAAGAAGGTCAGCTCAAAAATGAGCGAAATGTATTAGCGCCTTACTGTAGGAGAGAGCCATGGCTTTCATGAACGATATCAGCAACAGTGGGCGCAATGTTCCCGAGCGTTTTCGGCGCGTGACCTTCACGACGCAATATCTGCATGAGTTGAATCTCTATGTATTGCCGGCAAGCGAGGTATTGTTGCGCATCTCTCAGGCGGGCGAGGACCTCATGCTGCTGCAGTTCGACGACGAGTTTCATGCCGAATTCATTGCCTCGCGTATCGTCGAGTGGGTCGCCGAGAATCCCGGCGCCGACCGCGATGACCTGACGCTCTGGATCAAGACGCGGGCACGCCATGAGACGCTGGACCCGAAGCGGGCTCACCACGTCTACTGAGGTGTCAGCACGTTGCTGGCCAGCGTGATTGCTCAACAAGAAGGCCACCCGAATGGGTGGCCTTCTTGTCATTGGCCTGGCGTCATTTTGCTCCACTCATGTTCGAAAACTCACCACTGCTTTGGAGCTTCAGGGCTCAGAAGCTGCCGACCAGGCTGCCCAGGGTCACGACGGCAATCAGGGCCAGCATCGGGAAGGCGACCGTCATCATGAACATCTGGCCGTAGGACTGGCGATGAGTCAGCTTGCAGATCGCCAGCAGGGTGATGACCGCGCCGGAATGCGGCAAGGTGTCCATGCTGCCCGCCGCCAGCGTCGCCACGCGGTGCATCAGTTCCAGGTCGATGCTGGCATTGACGGCCATCTCGCGATAGGTCTCACCCAGAGTCGACAGCGCAATGCTCATGCCGCCGGATGACGAGCCGGTGATGCCGGCCAGCACATTGACTGCTACCGCTTCCGAGATCAGCGGGTTGGCCGGATACAGGCCGAGCACCGCCTCCTTGACCATCGCGAAGCCGGCCAGGCTGGCGATCACCGCGCCATATCCCACCTCTGAGGCGGTATTGAAGACCGGCAGCATGGCGCCGAAGCAGCCATTGTTGACGGTGGTCTTCAGGTCGGCCCACTGCTTCCAGCGTGAAATGACCAGCCAGGTGGAGGCGAAGGCCAGCGCGATCAGGATCGACCACATGCCGGTGGCGCCCGCAGGGTCAAGCTCCGGGAAGGCCTCGCTCAGGTAGGAAAAATCGATGCGCGGGAAGACGAGATAGGTCAGCAGGGCATTCAGGCCGATGACCATCACCAGCGGAATCAACGCCGTGATCATGCCCATCTGTGCGGCGGGCGCGGGGGATTCCTCAAGCGCTTCGTCCTTGTGGACCCCGTAGCCTTCCCCCTGTGCCTGAGCCTTGCTGGCACGTCCCTTCAGCCACCAGGTACCCAGCCCCAGCATGATCAGGCCCGCGATGATGCCCAGGCCTGGCGCTGCAAAGCTGTTGGTCTGGAAGTAGGGGATCGGGATGGCGTTCTGGATGGCCGGCGTGCCGGGGAGTGCCGTCATGGTGAAGGTGAAGGAGCCGAGGGCGATGGCCGCGGGCAGCAGGCGCTTGGGCGTGCCGGTGCGCTGGAAGAGCTGGGCACCAATCGGATAGACGGCGAAGGCGACCACGAACAGCGAGACGCCCCCATAGGTGAGCAGTGCACAGGCCAGCACCACGGTCAGGATCACATGGCGTGTGCCCAAGCGTTTGACCAGGCCTTCGGAGATGGCATGCGCGGCCCCGGAATCGGCCATCAGTTGACCGAACAGGGCGCCGAGGATGAACAGCGGGAAGAACTTGGCCAGATAGCCGCCCAGCTGACTCATGAAGGTCACGGTGTAGCTGGGCAGCAGGGCGGCTGCATCTCCTGACAGGACGACGGCGAGGGCGGCCATCAGAGGGGCGAGCAAGAGAACGGTGATACCGCGGTAGGCAAGGAACATCAGCAGCCCGAGCGATATCAGAATGGCAAGAATACTCATGGGGGGTATCTCGTAGTTGGCGTTATCGTAATCGTGGGTCGTCTGCCATTGACGACGGTTGTCCTGTCTACAGGTGCGTGGCCTGTTGTTTTTGCTATTTATTGGCTTATATACAGAGACATCCAGCACACTAGAGATTGTCTGACATGAGAACAATGCGCCTTAAGTGGCAGCGCTGTGCGGTCAGCGAGCACTCAAGGGTAAACTCCCTCTGGCGCTTGCGCAGCGAAAAGAGAGGTTGTTTTACATTAAAGTATATACCGTTATCTTCTGTCTGCTTCATTGCGGTGATGTGGCAACCTCAGTCATCCGATAAGCAGGGAGTTATGTCAGCACGTGTTGGAGTCACTCATGAAGTCTGGGCAGGTGACATGGAGACCCAGAATAGCTGTTCAAAAAAAGCGGCGCCCGAAGGCGCCGCGGCAAGTGATCGAACAGTCTGCCGGTCGCGAAATCCGAGAGATGTCCTGCATTCAAGCAAAGTCGATTTTCGCGTTGAATGAGTGGGTAGCAGTCGCGGCACTCAGGGGCGCTTTTCGTCACTGAACCAGATACAGACGTCAGCGGGTGCCAGAACCCGGCTACCGGCCAGTAGCCCGCTGTCATTGACGAGGCCTTCGGGCAGCCAGCGCGGCTCGGGCGCATAGTTGAAGGCGAAGCAGAGCGGCCCGCGCCGCCGCAGACGCACGCCGTCGGGCAGCGCATGGGTGGTGATGCCGCAGGCCTGACACTCCGCCTGCAGAATCGCCACTAGGCTGTCTTCACTCAACCAGGCGGTCAGATAGCTGACACCGCGATGGTGCAGGATGGCGGGTTCGCCATCCTCGAAGCGCGTTACCACCTGTGCACTGGTGCGCTGATGATCGAGCAGGTCGCGCCAGCGCAGGGCGTGTCCGCGTGCGCCGTTGCTCAGGGTGACGGCCGGCTCGGCGCCTGGGCGCAGGCCATCGACTCGATCGACCGTGACGCCCGTCAGCTCGCTGAGTGCGCCGGGCGCCAGCTGCGTGGGTATCTGAAACTCCGGCGTACGCGAGCCGGAGCGTGCACCGATCACCACGCGACTGCCTGAATCGCGCGCCGCGCTCAGACGCGCCGCCAGTGCCTCATCGGCGATCACCTGACAGGGCAGCACGATCAACGAATAGCCACTGAGCGCGTCGCGCGGTGAGACGATATCGACATCAAGCCCGAGTCGCCGCAGCGCGCTGTACCAGCTCAGGTACAGCTCGAGCGGGTTGAAGTTCTCGGCGTGAGGCTGGGTCTGACAGGCCCAGATGGAGGCGTAATCGAACATCAGGGCGACGGGCGCCTGCTGGGCCGTCGTCGTGTCATGTTTCGCGAGTGTCGCCAGCTCATCGCGCACCTGCAAAAGCTCCGGCCAGGCCGAGGCGGGCGAGCCGTCCGGGCGCAGCAGTCCAGCGTGCATCTGCTCCTGGGCGAAGGGTGCCTGACGCCAGCGGAAGTAGGAGACGACCTCTGCGCCATGCGCGAAGGCTTCGTGGCTCCACAGTCGCACCATGCCGGACAAGGGCGCGGCGTTGCTGATCGCCCAGTTGACCGGGCCCGGCTGCTGCTCCATCACCCACCAGCGGCCCTTGCACATGGCGCGGTAGAGGTCGTGGTGAAAGCCGGCAAAGTCCGGATGACCTTGCTGGCGATACTGGGCCTTGGTGGCATCGTCGTGGGCACCGCGCTCCAGAAAGCCCAGCGGGTAGCTGTCCCAGCTGGCGATATCCAGATCCCGGGCGACATCGAAGTGATCGAATTCGGTGAACAGGCCCATGAAGTTGTGCACGATATCGCCGCTGACACCCGCGGCACGCAGGGTGTCGACCTGCAGGCGGTTGTATTCGACCACCATGTCGGAGCAGAAGCGTCGATAATCGAGCACGATGGCCGGATGCGGTTCGGTCACGGTGCCAACGGGCGCCTCGATCTGGGAGAACTCGCTGACTTCCATGCTCCAGAACACCGTGCCCCAGGCCTCATTGAGCGCCTCGACCGTGCCATAGCGCGCCTCGAGCCATGCGGGGAAGCGGGCGCGGGCGGCCGCGGAGTAGCTGAGGATGGTGTCATGACAGCCGTACTCGTTGTCGGTCTGCCAGGCGATGATCGCGGGATGGTTTGCGTAGCGCTCGCCCATCAGGCGCACGATGCGCTCGCTCAAGGTACGAAACGTCGGTGAAGAGAAGCAGTAATGACGACGCGAGCCATAGCCACGCGTGTCGCCATTCTCATCGACGGCCAGAATGTCCGGGTGGGCATCCACCAGCCACTTGGGCGGTGTCGCCGTGGGCGTGCCCATCACGATCTTGAGACCCGCCGCCGCCAGAACCTCGACGGCCTCATCCAGCCACTCGAAGCGCAGGTCACCCGCGCTGGGTTCCAGGCGACTCCAGGCGAATTCGCCGATACGCACGACACGAATGCCGGCTTCCATCATGTCGCGAGCATCCTGCGGCCAGCGATCACGTGGCCAGTGTTCCGGGTAGTAACAGACACCGAGCTGCATGGGGGTCATCCTTGAAGCTGAAAATGGGGAGCGAGCGCAGCGCACGCCATCACGGCCTGCGCGGCAGGGGTCATGCCGGAACCGCCTGAAGGTGAATCAGGATCGCCTGGTCGGGGTCCAGCACCGGCAGGGCAAGGCCTTCACGCATCAGGTACTCACCGGAGACGACGACCGGCTCGCCGGCCTGTTGTCGGCTGATCCAGGCGGGCAGCTGCTTCATGCGTCGCTCCGGGTGCTCCGGCAGTTCCAGCAGCTCGAGCCGGTAGGCCGTGTCGGCTTGCAGGCCGGTCAGCGGTTGGGCGGCGGGCACGGCGTGGCGTGGCATGGCCAACTGGCTGATGCTGAAAAGGGCCTGCTGGCCATCCTGACTGACCACGCCGTGGGCATGCTGATTGTCATCCAGGCAATCCAGACGCCAGCTGACGCCGTTGTGCAGCAGACCACGCAGCGTCTTGTAGCGCGCTATCCATCCACCTAGCTCACGGCGCTCTGCCAGATCGAGCTGGCTGACATCCAGCTCCAGCCCCAGATGACCGAACAGTGCCGTGGAGGCGCGGAAGGCGAGCGTCGTGCGCCGCGAGGTGGTGTGGGCGTGTTGCGGCCCGATATGTGCGCCCAGAAGCTCCGGTGGCAGTACGCGACTGGCCCCGCGCTGGATATGCGTGCGCTCGTGGGGGTCATTGCAGTCGGACGTCCAGACGCGATGGGTGTGTCGCAGAATCCCGTGATCGGTGCGCGCGCCACCCGAGGCGCAGCTCTCGATCTCGACGCCGGGATGCGCCTTTCGCAGGCGGGCCAGCAGCGAGTAGAGCGCGCTGACCTGAGCATGGGCGGCAGGCTTGCCGCGACCTTCCTCCGACTGGCCGCCCGCGTGGGTCAGGTCGCGATTCATGTCCCATTTCAGATACTTGATCGGGTACTCACTGAGCAGCGCATCGAGGCGCGCAAACAGGTAGTCACAGACCTCGCGGCGGGTCAGGTCCAGCACGCATTGATAGCGACCCAGCGGCTGCTCACGCCCCTCCAGCCCGAGAATCCAGTCCGGATGGGTGCGGAAGAGTTCACTGTCCGGATTGACCATCTCGGGCTCGACCCACAGGCCGAATTCCATGCCGTGCGCCTGTACAGACTCGATCAGCGGCCCCAGCCCCTGCGGGTACTTGCCGGTATCCAGATACCAGTCGCCCAGGGCGGCGCGCTCGCCATCCCGGCCGACGAACCAGCCATCATCGAGCACGAAACGCTCGGCACCCACCTCACCGGCGGCGACGACCAACTCCTCGAGACGCGTCGCGTCGTGATCGAAGTAGAGCGCTTCCCAGGTGTTGACGTGAACCGGACGCGGCTTGTCAGCCACCGGCCAGTCAAGGCGCGCGCGCAGGGTACGATGCATGCGCTGACTAGCGCCATTGATGCCCGTGTCCGACCAGGCCATTACCACTTCCGGGGTGGTCACGCTGTCGCCGGCGGCCAGCATCTGCTCGCCGGGCAGCAGCAGGGCGCCCATCTGCAGTTGGGTGCTGCCATCGAACTGCCGCTCGATCAGGGCGCGATGGTTGCCACTCCATGCCAGATGCGCGGTGATGACTTCGCCACGCTGCTCGCTGAAGCCTGGCGTGCCGGTGATCAGCGTCGGCACGCGTTGATGCGAGCTGCGCCCGCGACGGTTCTCGAGCGTGAAGGTGCCTTCGCTGAGACGATGACGCGTCTCGGTGAATTCCTGCACCCAGCGGCCACCGAAACTCAGGCATTCCTCGAAGCGGACCGGCAGCGGCAGGCAGGCGGCCGCCAGCCATTCGAGCCGGTAGGGCGCTGATGACTGATTGGTCAGGGTCGTCTGCTGACGCAATACGCCCTCGCGGGTGACGGTCAGTGCCAGCAGCACTTCCAGCTCACTCAGGCTGTCGCGAAGCGTCAGGCGGGCGTGGGCGCCGGTGGCATCCGTCGAGCACGCCACATCGCTCAGGCGCATCGCCGTCAGCCAGTCGCGGCCTTCGCGGTCACCGATCAGCGCCGGATAGCCGGCAAAGCCGAGCCCGGCATCATTGAACAGGGTATTGGGCGGCAGCTGATCCAGGCTCGCCTGGGGCGTGGCGGCAGCGCTCATCAGGCGGTGCTGAGCCGGATTGATGGGCGCGATGCGCCCGAAATGGGCCAGCTTGAGCAGGCCATCGGCGAGATCCAGCTGCAGCTGGATGCCATCGGCACTCAGGCTCAACCACTGCTGATCGCTTGACCAGGTCGCGTCAGGCGCAGCCGACGGTCGGGAAGATGGGGCGTCTGCGGTCATGATGAAGGGTCCAGAAATAAAGAGAGATCAGAGACGGAATGGCAGTGTCAGCCCAGCACCAGCGGTGGCTCTGCCAGTCCCTTGAAGCCGTGTGCTGACAGGTCCAGCGCGAAGAGGTCACCGTCACCCGCCGCATGATCCGGCGTGGCCATGCCTTCATGCGCCGTGGTGATGTACAGCGTGCTCAGCCCCTCGCCACCGAACAGCGGGCACGAAGGCTGGCTGACCGGCAGCGTCACATGGGCGATTTCCTTGCCGTCGTGGTCCAGCCTGGCCACGCGGCCGGCCCCCCAGAGTGCGATCCACATATGGCCGTCGGCATCGATCACGGCGCCATCCGGGCCACCACCGGCATCGCGCAGATCGGCCCACACTTCGGGGGCGTTGTATTCACCTGCCGAGGTGAGTGGCCAGCCATCGGCGTCCAGCTGCCAGCGCATCACCTGACCGGTGACGGTGTCGGTGAAATAGGCGAAGCGGCCATCCGGCGAGAAGCACAGCGCATTGGGAATGCTCAGCCCCTCGAGCACGCGGGTCAGTTCACCGCGATGCAGCCGATAGAGGCTGCCAGCGCCGGTCTCGGCGTTGCAGCCCATGCTCGACAACCACAGACTGCCGTGACGATCGACCCGCGCGTCATTGCTGCGCGTGGCCGGCGTCGCGCCCGCCTCGAAGGGCATGACATCTTCCACGGCGCCGGTCTCGGGATTGAAGCGCGACAGCATCCCCTGCGCGACCAGCAGGTAATCGCCGTCTTGGGTAACGGCTGCGTAGGAGGTGCGGCGCGCGAGCTGAGTGATGACGTGATCACTGCCGTCAGCGGCGGCGTGATGCAGCTCGCCGGCGAGGATGTTCAGCCAGCGCACCCGCGCAGGCAGGGCCTTGGTCGCGGGCGTCCAGCCCGGTCCTTCGCCCAGCTCGCAGCCACTGGCGACGAGGCGCCTGGCAGTGCCAAGGCATGGTGATGACGTCATCTGCTGCTCCTTTGCGATAACCATGGTCTCTTTTAGCCATGGTGGCTTATACCCATGGGCTATTGGCGCGCTCTCGTCGCTCTTGCAGCGACGTGGCTTGTCGCCATCCGTGTGTGGCTGTCAGTCAGCCGCCTGCCATGCCGCGACCAGCGTGCGGGCCCGTTCGCCCACCTCGGCGGCGCTCAGGCCGGGCGTGTAGATGGCCGTGCCGAGGCCAGCGCCGTGGACACCGCCCGCGCGCCATTCGGCGAAGTTGTCACTGCCGATGCCGCCGACGGCATAAAGCTCGGTGTCCTTGGGCAGCACGGCCAGCATGGCCTTCATGTTGACGATGCCGACCTGAGTCGCCGGGAACAGCTTGAGACCCGAGGCGCCGGCAGCGAGAGCCGCGAAGGCTTCCGTCGGCGTGACGATGCCGGGCAGCGAGACCATCTCCAGCCGGCGGCTTTCGCGGATGACGTCGACATCGGCATTGGGCGAGACGACCAGACGGCCGCCGGCGGCGTGCACGTCGCGCACCTGCTGCGGGGTCAGCACGGTGCCGGCACCGATCAGGATCTTGCCGCCATGCGCGCGCTCGCAGTGCTCGACCAGCGCGGCGATGCTCTCCAGCGGTTGAGGGGAGTTGAGCGGGACTTCGATGCGGGTGATGCCGGCGGCGATGATCTCGTCGGCGATGGCGAGAATGTCTTGCGGTGTCACACCGCGCAGTATGGCGACCAGAGGCAGGCTCATGGCGATCTCCAGAAATGGGGCTAATTGAAGAGGAGCTGTTTGAAGATGAGCTCTTTGAATAAGGGCTGTTTGAAGTGAGGAGTGACGTGGCTCACTGACTGGCAATGCCATCAGCGCTGAATCAATGGCTCACAGAGGCGCGATCCGATGACGACGCACGGGCCGAGGGCGATCCACGGTCTGATGACGATGCCTGCGCGGCTGATCGTGCACGCTGGATGCGTCCGAGCCCCGCCAGAATCATGTCGGCGTTGGCCGCGGTGGTGACCTGATAGCCCAGATGTTCCAGCGCGACCTGATAGCGCTGGCACAGCACGGCGTCGCCGATCAGGGTGATGGTGGCGTGATCCGAAAGCTCCGCAGTGGCTCCCGCCAGCTCAAGCCCCAGCACCAGGCCTGACAGGCGTGCGCCGAGTATCGCCTTGCGAGCATCACCCTCAGGCAGAGCCGTATCGAGCAGATCGCGGGCACGAATGCCGAACAGTTGCGCGGTGGTGCGCTCAGGGGCGGCAAGCGCCGTATCGATACCCTCCAGATAGGCATCGCGCTGGGCGGCGTCGCTGAGATCTCCCGCGGCGACGGAGTGCTTGAGCACCGAATCCTGACTGAGCAGCTTGAAAAGCTCGCCGCTCATGAAGGTACTGAAGCCGGTGATGGCGCCACTGGCGAGATGTGCCCACTTGGCGTGGGTGCCGGGCAGACACACCGCACCGCTGTAGTCGGGTTGGGCGGCGACCAGGCCCGCCAGCTGGGTCTCCTCGCCACGCATGACATCGTAGCTCGGCTGCTGCTGGCAGAGGCCCGGCACGATGGCGACGGCAAGGCGGCTGTCGCGGGTCGCGACATGGGTCAGCTGCTCGGAGAGTGCCCCCAGCACATCACGGGAAGGCGTCTTCTCCGTAGGCAACGGCAGGTAAGCCGCCTCCTGCCAGCCCTGACGCGCGCCGGCCATGCCACAGATCAGCACCGGCATGGGAGAGGTCGCATCGTCGGGCAGCCAGTCATTGATCAGCACGCGCAGTACATCCTCGAACTCATCCGCCGCCAGTCCCAGCATGCCACGGGCACTGCTGGCCTGAGCGATGACTGCATTGTCGCCATTAACGGCCCAGGCGCGCAGATTGCTGGAACCCCAGTCGACGGCGATCCAGGCCGGCGTGACGCTGACGGCGCTCACACTCGGCCTCCGTCTACCACCATCGGCTGGCCGGTCATCATGCGCGAGGCGCTGGAGGCCAGGAACAGGCACGGATTGATCATGTCCTCGACCGGAATGGCCTCTTTCAGACATTGCTGATCAATGCACTCGTTCAAGTCCTTGTCGTTGACCCACAGCTCGCGCTGACGCTCCGTCATCACCCAGCCCGGGATCAGGCAGTTGACGCGAATGGCGTCCGGGCCCAGCTCGCGCGCCAGCGCCTTGGTCATGCCCATGATGCCGGCCTTGGCGGTGACGTAGGTCGGGTAGCCGCCCAGTCCCAGCATGTAGCTGTTGGAGGACAGATTGATGATGGCGCCGCCACCCAGCGCGCGCATGTCGGGGGCGACGGCCTGGGCGGTGAAGAATTGCGGGCGCAGGTTGGTGGCGATGGATTCATCCCACTGTTCCACCGTCCACTCATTCAGCGTATGACGGGTGTCACGGGCGGCGTTGTTGACCAGTACGTTGATCAGGCCGTGGGCCTCACGCGCCTGAGCGACGGCGGCCTGCAGCGCCTCGATATCCTGGATGTTGCAGGGGATGAACAGCGGACGATTGGCGTAGCGAGCTTCCATGGCGTCACAGAATTCGCTGGCATCGGACAGGCCGACGAAGGCGACCTTGGCGCCCTGGGCGAGGAAGCCTTCGGTCAGTGCGGCGCCGATGCCGGAGCCACCGCCGGTGATGAAGACGCTGGCGCCTTCGAGGTCCGGGTAGCGAAAGTCGGCGAAGGCGGGGCGTTCGGATGATGCGGTACGGGTCATGTCGAATCCTTCCTTGAGCGTGACAGGCCTTCGGCGGAAGACCTGTCCTGGCATGGCGTCTGTGTTGTCAGTGTGTGCGTTGCGGCATGCTCGGCATTACCACTCGGCGACGGAGCCGTCTTCGTGGGTCCACAGCGGGTTGCGCCAGCGATGGCCGACCTTGGCACGCTCTTCGACGAAGGCTTCGTCGATCTCGACGCCCAGCCCCGGGCCCTGCGGAATGGCGCAGAAGCCGTCCTTGATCGCCAGCGCATCCTTGTCGACCAGGTAATCCAGTACGTCGTTGTCCTTGTTGTAGTGGATTCCCATGCTCTGTTCCTGGATGAAGGCGTTGTGACACACCGCGTCCAGTTGCAGCGAGGCCGCCAGCGTCAGCGGGCCGAGCGGGCAGTGCGGGGCCAGCGCCACATCGTAGGCCGAGGCCAGGGTGGCGATCTTCAGGCCTTCGCTGATGCCGCCACAGTGGGAGAGATCGGGCTGGATGATGTCGACCATGCCGTCCGCCAGCAGATCACGGAACTGGAAGCGGGTGTGCAGGCGCTCGCCGGTGGCGATGGGCGTCGCGATGCCTTCGGCGATGTGCTTGAGCGACGGCAGGTGCTCAGGCGCGACCGGCTCCTCGATGAACATCGGGTGGAACTGCTCCAGCTCACGCAGCAACGCCTTGGCCATCGGGCGATGCACGCGACCATGGAAGTCGATGCCGATGCCGACATCCGGACCGACCGCATCACGAGCCTCGGCGACACGTGCCACGGCGTCATCGATCTTCTTGTGCGAATCGACGATCTGCATCTCCGGCGTGCCATTCATCTTGAAGGCGGTGAAGCCCTGATCGACCAGCGCCTTGGCGCCTGCGCCGACATCTGACGGGCGGTCACCGCCGGTCCAGGCGTACATGCGCATCTTGTCGCGTACCGGACCGCCGAGCAGCTGGTGCACGGGCACTCCCAGATCACGGCCCTTCAGGTCCCACAGCGCCTGATCGATGCCGGCGATGGCAGACATCAGGATCGGGCCGCCACGGTAGAAGCCCGCGCGGTACATCACGTTCCACAGGTGCTCGATATTGCGCGGGTCCTGACCGACCAGATAATCGGACAGCTCGTGCACGGCGGCCTCGACGGTCGCGGCGCGGCCCTCGATGACCGGTTCGCCCCAGCCATAACAGCCTTCATCGGTCTCGATCTTGAGGAACAGCCAGCGCGGCGGAACTTGCCAGGTCTTGAGTCGGGTGATTTTCACGGATGCATCCTTGTTGAGAATGGGCGTTTGAACGAGGCTCAGCGCCAGGCGAAGCGGGTCGTGGGATCGGCCGTCATCGGCTGACGCCCGATCAGGATCAGAAGCGGCGGTGCCCCAGCTGCGGGTGGTCCGGTGAGAAGCCGAGGTCGCGCGCTGCGGTCTCCAGTACCCGCTCGGCACAGGTGCGTGCCATCTCGGGCTGGCGCAGGCGAATGGCCTCCATCACCGCGCGGTGACGATCGAGGCTGGCGCGATGATGGCTGTGATCATGCTGCTGCGCGGACTGCTGGGTACTGTGGATCAGTTGGCTGATGGAAGGGCGTAGCAGGCTGCCAAGCTGTGTCCACACCAGATTGTGGGTGGCGTGGTAGATGGCTTCGTGGAAGGCGACATCGTGCTCGGCATGCGCCTCGCGTGAGCTGTCATTGGCGGTATTGACCATGCCTTCGAAGGCGCGCTCCAGGCGTGCGAGGTCTTGGGCATTTGCCTTCATCGCGGCCAGCGCACTGACATAGGGCTCGACGGAGAGGCGGAAGGCGTAGATCTCGCGCATCAGGTCCGGATTGATACCGTCGAGGCCGCTGACCCAATGGCTCATCAGCGGGTCCAGCAGCTGCCATTCGCTCATCTCGCGCACGATGGTGCCACGCCCGGCGGTGCGCTCCAGCAGCCCGGCGCTCACCAGCTGAGCCAGGGCATTGCGAACACGATTGCGGCTGGCGTCGAAGCGCTGGCAGAGGTCCAGTTCACGCGGAAAGCTGTCACCGGGGCCGAAGCTGCCCGCGAGGATTTCCCGCGCCATGCAGGTGGCGATGGCCTCCATGCTGCGCGGGGTCGCGTCGTCCGCCGAGGCGCTGTCAGTGGCGAGCGCGGCTGTCGCCAGAGAGTCGGTCATTGAGATGCCTGTCGTGAGGGATGGTCAGGAGAGTCACTGCATCGCACCGCCTTGGAGCCTGGCGCTGACGCATGAGATTCCGAGCATCAGAATAAATGTCTGAACACACATTAATAAATGTCGGACATTTCAACAAGACGCAGATGCTTCAACTTTGGTCGCGCGAGAAGCCCGCCCTACACAGCTAACAAGGGCGAAGCTAACAAGAAGGCGGGTAACAAGGGGGGGGAGTAACAAGGAGTGCGGCCAGAACGACAGGGGCCAGACGCGATGTCTGGCCCCTGTCACGCCATGTGGCCTTGGGAAGGCGGGTCACATGCAAAGCGCCATGACCAGGTCAAGCCGATGGCGGGTAGCGAGCCAGGTGGCCATTGAGGGTCAATTGCCATTCCTTGAGTGTCTGGGCACAGGAGAGATCGAGCAGCGTGACCTCCAGCGTCGCAGTGTCCTCCAGCGATGACAGCAGCGATGTCAGGGAATCGGCGGTGGGCGGCGAGGCAGTACCATTGGCTGGCGCCTCGAACAGTGGCTCATTGCCTTCAGGGTGGCGAGTCACTTTCTGCGCAGGCGAGATATCCCGACATTGATGGCCCATCACGATGAAGTTGCCCTCACTGACGCGGAAGACACGCAACGGATAGAAGCAGGCATTCAGGTGCGGGCCAAGCTGGGCATCGAGTGGTGCAAGTTGTCTGTCGCCAGCGTCGCGTCGCGCGCCTCCCTTACTGCCCAGACGAAGATGGCACAGCGTGATGTGCTGCCCCATGGCGTCCTGACACTCACGGGCCAGTGCTTCGAGAGCGGCATCCAGCAGCGCACGGGTGAAGCAGCCACTGTGGCTGTCGCGCCACCGGTTCGGGTCACGTTCTACCTGCTGCGGGCAGAGTCGATGCAGGGTGGGCGCCGGCGGTATCGGTTGCTCCGTCAGCACTTCACGCGCCGCCTGCAGCAGCTCTGGCGGTAGATGGCCATGACGGTGTTCGATATCGCACAGCGCCTGGGCTTCACTGACACCGGTATGACGCACCAACTCGATGACCTGCACGACCAGCGCCAGAGTGCTGGCAGCGAGCGACGTCTCGCCAAGCGACGTTGCAGCAATATCGGTAGAGGCCTGCTCCGCCTGTGGGATGTCTGTATTAGGAGGAGCAGAGGGAAGCTCAGAAGGAGGTGTTGTAGAGGTTTGCGACAGCTGCGATGACGCGTCAGCGTTGCCGTTTGCATGCGGCGCCAACCTGCTGCAGGCCCCCACCATGAACTGCTGGCTGGCACGCAGCAGGTCAGCTTCGGCGGGCGCCATCAGAGCGTCTTCCATCATGCGAGCACCGATCTCGACATGGCGACGCAGCAAGTGATACTGATCGAAATGCAGTTCATCGCGTGGTCGCAGCAGTGAGTCAGGCAGCGCCAGCTTGCCGATATCATACAGCATGGCAACGCGCTCCAACGTGGCGATTTCCTGGCGGTCCATCCCGAGTCGTGTCGCGATGGCGCTGACAAGATTGGCGGCCAGCCAGTCTTCTCCCGAGCGCTCGGGACAGCGTTCCTCGCGGATCATGCGCATCACCGACCCGAGCCTGTCTTCGCCGCGCTGCTCAAGCTCATGCTCCAGTTGATTCATGCGCTGGCGCATCTGCAGCTGTCGCTCGCGATACTGGCGCAGGAAGGCGTAGCCAAAGGCTAGGCAGAGCATCAAGGTCACCAGCAGGGTGATCAGGAAGTGCCAACGCTCCAGCGCGTGCTTCTTCTTCATCAAGTCTGCGTGCGCCTGGAAGGCGGCTTCACTGATGTCATCGAGATAGACGCCGCTGGCGATGATCCACTGGAAGGGGGGATACAGGGCGGCGTAGGCGGTCTTGTCGACCTGCTCGGCGCCCGGGCGCTTGGGGAAGCGGTAATCGAAGTAGATACCACTGCCGTTCAAGACACCCTCGAGCTCGGTACGATACGGGAAGCGTCCACTGCTGTCCTGGTACTCGGTCGACAGCAGCTTGCCTTCGGTGTCGGGCAGCAGAGGATGGATCAAGCGGCGTGCATAGCCCTCACCGCCGGCCGGGTCCAGGATATCGTTGATCCAGACATAGCGGCTTTCCTCGCGCTCGATACTCGCGTGCAGAGACTGTCTCAGCTCATTGGCGACCAGAAAGGCCACCATCTTCGGGTCGATATGCACCAGTGCCCAGGGGGCAGGCTGCTGTCGACGATCAAGGCGTACAGCGCCGGGGCTGTCTTCCTCTTGCCCCAGAGGCACGGCAAACACCAGACCGGCATCCGTGCCGCGCAGGAATTGTGCCTTGCGCATGCCCGCGTTGAGGCGCTGATTCAGCTCCTGATTCCACCAGTCAGGGTGGAGCGTGGTGGGGAGCTGCACGATGTCGATCCAGTCCGGGTTGATGCGCAGGTCCGGGAACTGGCGCAACAGTTCGGTGCTGACGAAGGAGCGATCACGACCACTCAGATGGCTGATGCCCAGTGACGGTGAGCGCATGGTGGTGATGAGAAGACGTTGCAGACGATGCTCGTAATCGCGATGTCGCGAGGCGATCATGCCCAGTGTCTGCTCCACCATCAGGCTGGCCTGTTGACGCCGTTCCCTGGCGACCAGCATCTGTGTCGCCTGGGCCTGCAGAATGTCCTGTTCGCGACTCTGCGATTCCTGAAATACCAGCAGGCCGCCAAGCGAGATACAGGAAAGTGCGGTCAACCCCAGCCACAGGCGCAAGGGTTTGCCGAACGGACGCTGTCTGTCCGGGGAGCGAAGATCGGGCGGGCCGGTATCTGGCCCATGTCGAGAGAGATCACTATCCTTGATCATCGAGTCACGTCATCCATGAGTGATGCGGTGGCGCTGCGAAGGGCGATGATGGCACTGTTTCGAGCATAGCGGCTAGCGCAACACCCAGGAGATGTCGTTTCAGGCCTCGACGTCATCTAGCCAACGCTACGGTGTTGGCGTCCAGATGCCAAGTGAGGGCGCTCAGCACTCCGCGAAGCCCCAGTTCAGGGCACTTGCGCGCTTTGCGTATCGCGCGATGTCTTGCGAGCAGGCGTTGAAAGGGGCATGATGAAGCTAGTTTTCTGTATGGCTTTCAAGAAGATATCTGTCATTTGTCTATGGCTGTCCAGAAGAGGCTCGCTAACATCTTGATTTGAGGCGCGCCGGTCGAGTGTTGAAGGTGTCGTGCATAAGCTGCAAGTCAAATTGTCGCTCATCGTCCTGCAGTGAACTCATAGCGTTGTCTTCTTGTTGTCGACAAGATCAAAAGTGGAAAATCGTGCATGAACCGACATGATGAAAAGATCATTGCCAGTGCTCGCAAGCAGCGTGCTCTCTTTGATGAGCTCGAAAAGGCGTTGGCGGAAGAGCTGAATGCGCTGGATCGCTCTTCTCAGCCGGAGCCCGCCGCTGAGCCGAACCACGACGCCGACGACGCGCGCGCTCAACAGCGTGAAGCGGAGTTCGTGGCGCGGCTCGAGAGCCTGATCGCGGAATTCGATCTCGATCGCGAGGCCGCCCAGACATGGCTGCGTGAGCTTGAGGCCTTCAAGGGAGACGCGGGTTCAGAGGAATCAGCGTAAGCCTCAGTCTTGGCTGATTTCTCTTGCACAACGCCCAGCACTTCTTCCTGAAGGCTGGGCGTTGTGCGTTTCTCGCTTGGCGCATCTGGATCCAATGGTTATCTAGCCCGATAGATTTTCTGACGTCTTGTTATTGGCTTACCTGCTTAGCGACGAAACCGCTTGCCTGTTTGACGGAAGCTTCATTCGGCAACGCTCCCACCGGCCCTCGACCTCGGGTTTGGGCCTAGATCTCCTCCCAGATGGCTTCCTTCAATTCATCTGTCAGGCCTTGCAGGCGTTGCAGGCGCTTGACGGTATGTTCCTGCACATCACTGACGATCTCCGTCAGGCACTCCTTCGACTCGTGTGGGTCAACGAACCCGGTCGATAGCAGGCACTGGCCCATTTCCATGCTCTTGGTCTGCCACATGCGAATAAACTCGATTTCCTGCTCATATGCCTTGAGGCTCAGGGTCCACCATACCTGCTGACAACGCATCAAGGGGGCGAGGGGATGCACGAGGTCGTCTGGTCGATTCATCCAGGGCAGTGGGGTGCTGAACATGGCAGCGAAAGGCTGCATCGGTTGATTGGCGACTGGCATTCTGGACTCCTGTCTCATGGTATCTGATAGCTGATGAGTGCAAACCTTGGGGGAAATACCTGCGGGGCAGCTGGTGTTTGGCGTTATTGTGACCAATAGTGATAGTGGCTGGTGTCTAGTGGCACAGGCTTCGCAACCTGCGCTGAGTTGAGCATAGCTCCCTCTGCTGGAATGCGCGCGAGCATCCTATGCTGCCCCCCAGTCAACCCTGTCCTCAGACAACCCTGTGCCCAGATGATGAATTGCGTGAGGTCACCGACAAGGAGGCGATCATGATCAATGAAGTCAAATCCGTACTGGCAGCATTCTTTGGTGTCCAGAAGGAGGCCAATCGCAAGCGTGATTTCGAGCACGGCCATGCGCTGGACTTTCTGGTGGTGGGACTGGTGATGGCCGCACTGCTGGTGGGAGGGATGGCGCTGCTGTCCACGGTCGTCGCCGGCTGATGAGCCGCTCAGGCGACAGAGACGAAACGTCAGGCAAGATTCTTCAGATACGAAACATCCGGCACGAAAAAAGCCCCCGCCCAGGAGAGCATCCTGGACGGGGGCTTTTGCTTGGCTCACTCGGCTGCGATTGCCTTCTATCCCGCGTCTGTGCGCAGGCAGAAACCGTGAGTTATCAAGAGCGGGCGATCAACGACGCGCGAACAGCGGCGTCTTCTGGTCGACACCGGTCTGGTAGCTGACGCTGAACGAGCTCAGGGCATGCAAGGCATCTTCCACGTACTGATCATCACGCAGAGCAAAGGCACTGATGCCGCAACGGCTCATGTAGTGGAGTTGATCCACCAGCACGTCACCGATGGCGCGAATCTCACCCTGATAGCCGAAGCGCTCGCGCATCAGGCGGGCGATGGTGTAACCGCGGCCATCATTGAAGTTCGGGAAGTCGACCGCCAGCAGCGGTGCGTCCGCCAGTGCTTTGCCCAGTTCCGGCGTGAGCTCGGTGTCACTGGCAAGCCAGGGCGCCAGATGATCAGAGCCTTCCCCGGCGGCGACCAGTGCCTGCCATTCTGCCAGCGGCAGCAGGGCGGGTTGCTGATAGCTCGGCAGATTGCCGTCTTCATCCTGACGCACGACCTGCCAGGCATCTTCGCTCACCAGCTGATTCTGACGGATGACGCCACCCTGGCGCTGATCGGTCAATTCACGTGCTGATGTCATTTCTGCAGTCACCTCAGGCATAGACCCGCTCCTTGAACGGCTTCATGCCGATGCGGTGGTAGGTATCGACGAAGACTTCATCTTCCAGACGCTGCTCGACGTACACCTGCAGTACCTTGTCGATGACGTTCGGCATGTCTTCGGCATTGAAGGACGGGCCGAGGATCTTGCCGAGCGTGGCGTTGTCGTCGCTGCGTCCGCCCAGCGAGACCTGGTAGAACTCCTGGCCTTTCTTGTCGACACCGAGGATACCGATGTTGCCGACGTGGTGATGGCCACAGGCGTTCATGCAGCCCGAGATGTTCAGGTCCAGCGGGCCGAGGTCGTACAGGAAGTCGAGGTCTTCGAAGCGGTCCTGCAGTGCCTGAGCGATGGGAATCGACTTGGCATTGGCCAGCGAGCAGAAATCGCCACCCGGGCAGCAGATCATGTCCGCCAGCGTGCCCACGGTCGGGTTGGCCATGCCGAGTTCTTCCAGCGCCTTCCAGAGTGTCTCGAGTTCATCAACCGGCACGTCAGACAGCACCAGGTTCTGCTCGTGCGTCACGCGCAGTTCACCGAAGCCATACTGCTCCGCGAGGTCAGCCACGGCGTCCATCTGGTCGGCAGTGACGTCACCCGGGGCCAGTTCACGGCGCTTGAGTGACAGGGTGACGGCCTTGTAGCCCGGCACCTTGTGGCCGACGACGTTGTTGGTTACGAAACGCGCGAAGGCACGGTTCTCACTGCGCAGGGTTTCATAGGCCTCGATGGCCTCGGCGCTGACTTCACGGCGCTCAGGCTCGGGGAAGTAGCTGGTCGCCTTGGTGACGGCGGAGTCGGTGAGGGTTTCCGGGCCATCCTTGAGGTGGGCCCATTCTTCCTCGACGCGACGACGGAATTCATCGATTCCCAGTGCCTTGACCAGGATCTTGATGCGCGCCTTGTACTTGTTGTCGCGACGGCCCCACTGGTTGTAGACACGCACGATGGCGTCCAGATAGGTCAGCAGGTGCTGCCAGTCGAGGTCTTCGCGCACGATGTCGCCGACCATCGGCGTACGGCCGAGACCGCCACCCGCCAGGATGGTGGCCTTGACGCTGCCATCGTCGGCGCGGTTGAGACGAATGCCGATATCGTGGACCTGGATGGCAGCACGGTCGGCGCTGGCACCGGTGACGGCAATCTTGAACTTGCGCGGCAGATAGGCAAATTCCGGGTGAAGCGTGGACCACTGACGGATCAGCTCACACCAGGGACGCGGATCGACCGTCTCGTCTTCCGCGATACCGGCGAACTGGTCAGTCGTGGTATTGCGGATGCAGTTGCCGCTGGTCTGGATCGCATGCATCTCGACCTGAGCCAGTTCGGCGAGAATCGCCGGGACATCTTCCAGCTTCGGCCAGTTGAGCTGCAGATTCTGGCGAGTCGTGAAGTGTCCATAGGAACGGTCATAACGACGACTGATGGCCGCCATGGCGCGCAGCTGGACAGCGCTCAGCATGCCGTAGGGAATGGCGATACGCAGCATCGGGGCATGACGCTGGATGTAGAGGCCGTTCTGCAGGCGCAGAGGGCGGAATTCTTCATCTCCCAGACGGCCCGCCAGATAGCGATCCATCTGGTCCTTGAACTGAGCTACCCGCTCGTCGACCAGTGTCTGGTCGTAGGTGTCATAGCGATACATGTCAGGGGTGTCCTGCGGTCGGGCATCAGATGATCGTCCACTGATGCGAATCTTGTTGATGCTGAAGCCACCATACCCTCTATTCTTTATTCTTTAAAAGAATAAATCCTCATAGTTTTCGACGATGGCGTTATTAAGAAGGCGCGTTGAGTTTGCCTACCAGCAACGAAAAAGAAAAGACCAGCCGCCGGAGGGTAAGGCGTCTGGCCATGTTGCCGGGGTCTCACGACAGGCACGGGCCTGCCACATGCCGGGCTTGCGCAGAACGGAGGGCCTCAGTCAGATGCCATCAGCCCGGGTCATTGCCTGTGCCTGGTGCGCTCCTGACAGCTTTCAGCAGACTGACACGCGCATCCGCGTTGGCGTGAAAGCGCGTCTCGAAGGCCTGCTGCGGCATCGGGCGACCGAAGAGATAGCCCTGGAAGGCGTGGACGCCCATGGCCTGGAAGATTTCGGCTTGCCCCCGCTCCTCGACCCCCTCGACAACGACCTGCATGCCGAGTGATTGGCCCATCGCGACGATGACCCGCGCCAGCTCCCTGTCCCGGCGACTGGTCTCGACATTCATGACGAAGGAGCGATCGACCTTCAGGATGCCGAAAGGCAGATCATGCAGATAGGAGAGGCATGAGAAGCCTGTCCCGAAATCATCCAGCGAAAGGTTGACGCCCAGTCTGCGTATGGCCTGCAACTGATAACGCAGGCTGTCTTTGCTGTCGAGCATCAGGTTCTCGGTGACCTCGACCACCAGCTGCGAGGGACGAATCGGGTAGCGCTCGAGCAGTGACTCGAGCTGGTGCAGCATGCCTTGATCCCTGAACTGGATGACGGAGGCATTGACGGACAGATAGCGCTCCTCGATCCCGAGTCGTCGCCATTCGCACAGAATCACGGCAGCCTCTTTCAATACCCAGTTGCCGATCTCGACGATCTGTCCGGTCTTTTCTGCCGCCGCAATGAACTCATTGGGGGGCACCAGGCCGAGCTCAGGGTGCTCAAGGCGGATCAGTGCCTCCGCGCCGAGCAGTTCCGGAGCCTCCAGGTCCGCGCTGGCCGCCCGGAAGATGGGCTGTAGATAAAGGCGGAACCAGCCCATGGTCAAGGCTTCGCGGATCATGCGCTCCTTCAGGAACAGCGGCTCACCGTCTTCCAGCGCGCTATCGCGGACGCAGGTGCGGTATTGATTGCCCCCCTTGTGCTTGAGGTCCACCACGGTAAGTTCCAGTAGACGCATCAGGCGGCTGGGGCTCTCGTCATCTGCCTGCGCCTGCAGGCCCGCCATGCTCAGGCTGAGATGGATGGGTTCACCAGCCTTGAGCAGCGGATGGGAGAAAGCGATTTGAATCCGATGGACAAGTGGGCGCAAGTCATTGATATCACAGGTCATGACGAATTCATCACCACCAGTACGTCCGATCCAGTCGGGGCCACACTCCTTGAGCCGTGCGCCAACCTCTTTCAAAAGAAGATCGCCATCCATCGGCCCCAGGTGGTGATTGATGCTGTGGAATCGATCGATATTGACCAGCAGCAAACCAAAGACAGCGTCACGTGCGATCAACTGCTGGACATGCTGATTGAGCGACAGCCGGTTGGGTAACTGCGTCAAGGGGTCAATCAGCTCATGCTCCAACAGCCGTTGCTGGGTCCTGGTCAGTTCGGTGATGTCCGTCAGCAGCATCATCGTGCCCCGGGCCTGGCTGCCATTGGCGGCGGGAATGACCACCTGAACCTGACGGTCTTCCTGGTGTTGGCAGTTCAATGTCATCACCAGATCGTTGCAGGCATTGCCCAGTCGCAAGGCCGTGCTGATGCGATGGATGTGCTTGCCATTCTGACTGCTGATGAGAGCATGGAAGGGCATGCCGACAAGATGTTCACGTGCCCAACCGGTCACCTCCAGCATTTGCTCGCTGGCATCCTGCACAGTGCCCTTGTCGTCGATCACCAGCAGCAACGCGGGGGTATCACGATAGAAGTGTTGATAGCGCTCTTCATTGTCACGCAGCGCTTCCATCATGTTGAAGATTCGCCCCCCCAGCTTGTTCAGCTCCACGATGACCTTGTTGATCTCGCGCGAGTGAACGGGTGGAATGCGTTGGAAGGTGGCATGCTGGCCCTCCAGCTGCCGCATGCGCCTCACGGCCTTGCTCAAGGGGGTCATCACATCGCGCTTCAACTGCCAGGAAAGCATCAGCAGAATCGACAGAATGATGGTCAGGGCGATCCCGAACAGCACAGCTCCACCCTGGTAACGGGCGGCAAGCAACGGGGCGTTGGTGCTCTCCAGTTCAAGCCTGCCAACGGCCTGCTTGACCAGCGAGTTCTGATAGACAAGTGGCTTCGAATGCGTGACCGGATCCAATGCTGTGCCGCTCTTGGCAATCTCCTCGACAAGCTCCCCCTCATGATTGAAGTAGCGCACGGCATGAACACTGGCGTGGTGACTGAGAGTCTCGAGGTAGGCATGGATTCTCTCATCGTCGAAGTTCCATATGGCGTCCGGCATCGACAGCGCCACGATATCCATCATTTCCTGATGGTCATCATGCATGTGCTCGACGGCCTCGCTGGCATACAGGTAATAACTCACGGCTCCACTGATGGCACAGATGGTGAATACCAGCGGTGCAAGTATCCGCAGTATTCGCCATCTGAGCGGTGACGCATGCTCGCCATCACTCTCGGGCGCCGTACCGGGGGCCTTTGCGAGTTTCGGGCCATCATTGATCACGCTGTTCTCCCTCGGTGGCGATGGACGTTGCCCTGCGAGCTCTCCTTGCGCCTCCTCATTGGGGGGTGTCCATGAGCGCGCTGGAACGTGCAGTCTTCTTCTGGGTGGCGGGAGCCTGAGGGGGCAATCCGGATGCCGGGGCCTGGTGGCCAAGCATCTGCGTCAATACCCTCATCGGATCAAACCCATAGTCATCCCGCGATGCCTGCAATCCGAAGGCGGCGAAATCTGCGGCTTCCCAGTCAGGGTTTTCCAGAAGCGGGCCATATCGCGCCACATTGTCATGCGTGATGGCGCTCATCGGGAAGTTGACGGTTCTGGGGGGCCAGTCCTCGATATCGGCATGGTCTCTTGCCATCACCATCGCCCAGGCTCCCGCCATGAAATGACCGCCGTCCGTCAACAGCATGCGCTGGTCCTTCACCATGCTGATACCCTCCGGTGACCAGTTGAGCCCTGCCACCAGCACATCCACGCCGGGCGTGAGGCCCGCTGACTCGAGCGCAAGAATGGCCCCCTCGGCCATGGCATCATTCGCCGCCCAGATCAGATCATTCTGACCGCTTGAGCGGCTGACCCACTTGAGATATTGCGCAGTAAGATGTTCGGCATCCTGAGTGTTCCAGCGCGCCTCGAGTATGCGATCTATCTGGACGTCCTGGTCCTGGGAAAAGCCGGCCACCATGCCGGTATTGCGGGCAATCGAGGCAGGGGTTCGGGTGTCACCGATCAAGGCAAGCCCATGCAATTGGCCGGTGGGCGAGCCTTCTCGCGCCACCTTGATCAGCTGGGTCGCCATGCGTTTGCCCGCAGTATGGTTGTCGGGGATGACGCTGCCGATCCAGGCGGGGTGGAGGGACCCCGGGGTGCCATGGGTCAGCGCCTCTTCGCGGGTCAGTCCGTTCAACAGCATCACGACATGGGTGTCGTGGCCATCCGCAATCGTCAACAACTCGGAGGCCGCCTGCTCTTCATTGACCAGCAGGAGGTAATCCGGAGCGGCAGGGCTTTCCAACGCCTGAATCGCGAGTTTCTTGAGCAGGTAGGGATTGCGCTCGGCGTAGACGACTTCCAGTGAGATATTCAGGTCCAGGGCGGCTGCTTGCATGGTGTCGGTCACCATGTCCCAGAAGCGTTCGCCACGCAGTCCGGGGTTCACGAAGGTGGCGCTCAGCGGGCGTCCAGGCATCGCCTCCTGTGCACCACGCGCTCTCGATTGGCCTGAAGGGTAGGCAGGGGCTTGAGTGTTTTCGGAGGCTCGAGGCGTGAGATCGGAGGAGGAAGAGCCAGAGGATGAGGCATTGACCAGCCCGCTGAGGGCAAGGCAACCACACAGGACGATCAGCCTTGGCAAGCCAAGTTGTGCTCGTCCTGTCCTGATGGTGGCAGCGGACATGGCGTTCTCCCTAGTGCATTGACTTTTGTTTCTATCAGGGTACGCGACTGGGCAAGCTGGGTATGGACTTCAACAAGACTGCCATTTACCAAGCTTCAACGATTGAACGACATATATCATTCTCTCTTGATGTCTTCCATGGGCTACAGGCGCGAGTGGCAGCAAAGGCTGCTGGCTAGCTGCACCAGAGAACACCTTCAAAGGCGCAAGGCTTGCCACGCTCTGCGTTGCCAGATAAGCCCGAAGACGAGCGAGTTGAGCAGGCGATAGGCGAGCTGTATCGCCCAGATGGCGACAAGGCCACCTTCCTGATGGACGCCCCACCACCAGGCCGCGGGCAGAAAGATCAGCCACTGCAGGCTCAAGGTAGCAAGCATCACGGTGCGATGGGCGCCGGCGCCCAGCAGTGCCTGGGCCAGCACGATGGCGGTGCAGTCGAGCACGATCATGGCGGCTGTCATCTGCAGCGGCAGCAGGCCCAGCTCGATCAATGGCGGGCGATGCAGGAACAGCCCGAGCACGCTCTGGGGCGCGACCCACAGCGGCAAGCCCAGCAACAGCAGACACGGCAGTGCCACGCGCACGGTGTCCCACCCCCAGCGATGGGCCTCTTCATGCTCGCCGCTGCCCAGGGCCTGGCCCACCAGACTCATGGCGGCAAGCCCAAGCCCGACTCCGGGCAATATCAGCAGCAGGGAGAGATTCACCAGCACATGGCCGACCGCGACACTGGCCGCATCGATCTGACCGAGTATCCAGAACAGCATCGCGTAGCCCGCCGCGAACCATAGCTGCTGAAAGGAGTGGGGCACCGCCAGCTTGAGCAGCGTCAGGTAATGCGTCATCGGCGGCCAGGCATGCAGGACACCGTGCAGACTGCGCTCGCCCAGCGTCGCCTTGATCCACAGCGCCAATGCGACCAGCAGGGACAGTGTCGTACCGGCCCCGGCGCCATCGGCGCCCATCTGCGGGGCGCCGAACAGGCCGTGGATCAGGATGATGCTGAGCACGACATTGACCGCCTGGGTGATCAACATGATGCGCAGATAGATGCCGGTGCGCTGCAGGCCATTCCAGAAACCTCGGAAGCAGAACGCCATGGCGACCGGTATCAGCCCCAGCACGCGCCATTGGAAATACGAGGCGGCGGTTTCATGCACGCCGGGCTGGTCATTGATCAGCGACAGCAGCGGCTCAGCCCAGTGATGGCAGGCGAGAGTGACGGGAATGCCGATCGACAACGCCAGCACCAGACCGGCATTCAGGCCTTCGCCACAACGCTCCGGCGCATCCTCGCCCAGGCGCCGCGAGGTCTGGGCCTGAACGGCGGAGGACAGCCCGAAGATCAGCGCCGTGACCATGAACATGGCATAGCCACCGATCCCCACACCCGCCAGCGCCGTCTCGCCCAGACTGCCGACCAGTGCCGCGTCGATCAGGTTGAGCAGGCTCTGCGACAGCATCGCCCCGATGATCGGCAGCGCCAGCTTCAGAATTCGTGTGTTGCGCGCAAGATCCCCCAGCATCAGACGCTCCCACGCGGGGAGTCGGAAAAATGAGAAGAGCAGAAAGAGTCAAAAGCCTCGAAGGCGGCTGACAGACGGGAAACCAGTGAACGGGGCTGCGATGAACAGAACAGCGAGAAACCGAGCAGTGATAGACAGGACAGTGACAAACAGAGCAGTGATAAACAAAGCAGCGATAAACAAAGCAGCGATAAACAAAGCAGTGACAACGGCAGCACGGGCGACTCACGACAGCAGACAAGGAAGAGCGCCATGATAGCGCGCTCGGCAAACTGAAGACATCGCCTCTCAGACGTCAGCGCGCCCCACCGCCTGAAAGGTGAGGCGCGTGGAGCTGACGTTGGCTGCATCAACCGGCGGGACGGCTGATGGAGGGGATCAATCGGCGTCGGGATCGTAGCTCAGCACCGGCGACAGCCAGCGTTCCATCTCGGAAAGCTCCATTGCCTTGCGGCTCGCCAGGGACTGCACCTGATCGCGGGTGATCTTGCCGGTGGAGAAGTATTTCGACTCCGGGTGTGCGAAGTACCAGCCAGAGACGGCGGCCGCCGGCCACATGGCAAAGCTCTCGGTCAGCACCATGCCGGCATGCGTCTCCGGTTCGAGCATGCGGAACAGCGTGGCCTTCTCTGTATGGTCAGGGCAGGCCGGATAGCCGGGCGCCGGACGAATGCCGCGATACTTCTCGGCGATCAATGCCTCGTTGTCGAGCACTTCCTGGCTATCGTAGCCCCAGAACTCCTTGCGTACGCGCTCGTGCAGGCGCTCGGCAAAGGCTTCGGCGAGACGGTCCGCCAGCGCCTTGACCATGATGGCGTTGTAATCATCGCCCGCCGCCTCGTACTCCCTGGCCAGTTCATCCGCGCCATGTCCGGTGGTCACGGCGAAGCCACCGATCCAGTCCGGCTTGCCACTGTCACGCGGGGCGATGAAGTCGGCGAGACTGTGACAGACGCCATCACGGTTCTTGGTCATCTGCTGACGGATGTGATGCAGGCGCTCGACCACCTGGGTGCGTGATTCATCGGCGTAGACTTCCAGGGTGTCGTCGTCGACACAGTTGGCCGGCCAGAAGCCGATCACGCCACGCGCCAACAGCACCTTGTCATCGATCAGCTTGCGCAGCATCACCCTGGCATCGGCAAACAGCGAACGCGCCGCTTCTCCGACCGTCTCATCCTGCAGAATCTTCGGGTACTTGCCCGCCAGCTGCCAGCTCATGAAGAAGGGCGTCCAGTCGATGCGCTCGACCAGTTCATTCAGATCGTAGTCATCGAAGACCTTGAGGCCGGTGAAGCTGGGAGCCGGTGGGGTGTAATGCTCCCAGTCCGGCTGGAAACGGCGCTTGCGCGCCTCGCGGTAGTCGAGGTCCGCGGCCTTGGGGCGGCGCTTGGCGTTGCGCTCGCGCACCACGGCGTACTCGGTGCGAATCTGATCGACATAGGCTGCCTTGAGTTCCGGCGACAGCAGACGCGAGGCCACGCCCACCGCGCGCGAGGCGTCGGTGACATAGATGACCGGCTGCTCATACTGCGGTTCGATCTTGACTGCGGTATGTGCCTTGGACGTGGTCGCACCACCGATCAGCAGCGGCAACTCGAAGCCACGGCGCTGCATCTCCCTGGCGACATTGACCATCTCGTCCAGCGACGGCGTGATCAGCCCGGAAAGCCCGATGATGTCGGCCTTCTCGTCGATGGCGGTCTGCAGGATCTTCTCCGCCGGCACCATCACGCCCAGGTCGATGACCTCATAGTTGTTGCACTGAAGCACCACGCCGACGATGTTCTTGCCGATGTCGTGGACATCGCCCTTGACGGTGGCCATGACGATCTTGCCCTTGGCCTGGGTCTCGCCGCTCTTCTCGGCCTCGATGAAGGGGATCAGGTGGGCGACCGCCTGCTTCATGACGCGCGCCGACTTCACCACCTGGGGCAGGAACATCTTGCCCGCGCCGAACAGGTCGCCGACCACATTCATGCCGTCCATCAACGGCCCTTCGATGACCTCGATGGGTCGGGCTGCCTGCAGGCGCGCCTCTTCGGTATCTTCCTCGATATGGACGGTGATGCCCTTGACCAGCGCGTGCTCGATGCGCTTATTGACCGACCAGCTGCGCCATTCGAGGTCTTCCTTCTTCTCGCCGCTGCTGCCATCGCCCTTGTACTTGTCGGCGATGTCGAGCAGGCGCTCGGTGCTGTCATCGTGGCGGTTGAGTACCACGTCCTCGACGGCGTCGCGCAGCTCCCGGGGCAGGTCATCGTAGAGCGCCAGCTGGCCGGCGTTGACGATGCCCATGCTCAGGCCCGCCTGGATGGCGTGATAGAGGAATACCGAGTGGATCGCTTCGCGGACCGGATTGTTGCCACGAAACGAGAAGGACACGTTGGAGACGCCACCGGAAATCATCGCGTGGGGCAGGTTGTCATGAATCCAGCGCGTGGCCTCGATGAAATCGACCCCGTAGTTGTCGTGCTCCTCGATGCCGGTGGCGATGGCGAAGATGTTGGGGTCGAAGATGATGTCCTCGGCCGGGAAGCCGATGTCATCGACCAGCATCCGGTAGGCGCGCTCGCAGATATCGATCTTGCGCTGATAGGTATCGGCCTGACCGACATCATCAAAGGCCATGACCACCACGGCGGCGCCGTGACGGCGACAGATCTGCGCCTGCTTACGGAAGCTTTCCTCGCCTTCCTTGAGCGAGATGGAATTGACCACCGCCTTGCCCTGGATGCACTTGAGCCCCGCCTCGATGATGTCCCACTTCGAGGAATCGACCATGATCGGCACGCGCGAGATGTCCGGCTCCGAGGCGATCAGGTTCAGGAAGCGCACCATGGCCTCCTGTGACTCCAGCATGCCCTCATCCATGTTGACGTCGATGACCTGGGCGCCGTTCTCGACCTGCTCGAGGGCGACTTCCAGCGCGGTGGTGTAGTCCTCCTCCTTGATCAGGCGACGAAAGCGCGCGGAGCCGGTGACGTTGGTACGTTCACCGACATTGACGAACAGCGAGTCCGGCTGGATGTTGAAGGGCTCAAGCCCCGACAGGCGGCAGGCCGGCGCGATCTTTGGCACCTTGCGCGGCGGGTACTGGGCCACCACGCGCTTGACCGCCTGGATATGCTCTGGGGTGGAGCCACAGCAACCGCCGATGATGTTGAGCAGACCCGCCGCGGCGAAGGAGCCGATGATCTCGGCCATCTCGTCCGGGGTCTGGTCGTACTCGCCGAATTCGTTGGGCAGGCCGGCGTTGGGGTGCGCGGAGACGAAGGTATCGGCCTTCTCGGACAGCTCAAGCAGGTAAGGGCGCAGCTCCTCGGCGCCCAGCGCGCAGTTGAGGCCGATGCTCAGCGGACGTGCGTGACGCACCGAGTTCCAGAAGGCTTCGGTGGTCTGGCCGGATAGCGTACGCCCCGAGGCATCGGTGATGGTGCCGGAGATCATCACCGGCAGCCGCGGATGGCCTTCGTCGAACAGCTCCTCGAGGGCGTAGATCGCCGCCTTGGCATTCTGGGTGTCGAAGATGGTCTCGATCAGGATCAGGTCCGCGCCGCCCTCGAAGAGCGCCAATGCGGCCTCGCGGTAGTTCTCGCGCAGGATATCGAAGGTGACGTTGCGCTTGGCGGGGTCATTCACGTCCGGCGAGATGGAGCAGGTGCGGCTGGTCGGGCCGAGCACCCCGGCGACGAAGCGCGGGATGCCGGTCTCGGCGGCCACGGCGTCCGCCGTCTTGCGCGCCAGACGTGCCGATTCGAGATTGATCTCGTGGACCAGTGCCTGCATGCCGTAATCGGACTGCGACAGCTGAGTGGCATTGAAGGTGTTGGTCTCAACGATATCGGCGCCGGCCTCGAAGTAGGCGCGGTGGATCGCCTCGACGATGTCCGGCCGGGTCAGCGCCAGCAGGTCGTTGTTGCCCTTGATGTCGCTGGGCCAGTCGGCGAAGCGCTCACCGCGGAAGTCTTCCTCTTCCAGCCCATAGCTCTGCAACATGGTGCCCATGCCGCCATCGAGGATCAGGATACGCTCCTGCAGCGCCTGGCTCAGCGCGTCGGGCAGGGGCAGAGAATAGGGAACAGGGGATAGGGCTTGCGCCATGACGGACTCCAGCGTGCGTGACCTGTCGCGTTGTCTCCCGAACGTGCAACTCTCATTACCAGGCCAGTACTTTGCCAAGCCAGTACCTTCTGAGCCAGTACCTCCTGAGCCCAGTACCTTGCCGAGAAAGTCACACGCCACAGGCGCGAACTCATTGCTATTGAGAGGCGCTGGCGAGGGATCCGCTCACGAAATCCCCGCCTGGCCAGTTTGGGATATCGTATCAGACTGCAGAATCGTCACGATGAGCATGATTCATGCGCAACATGAGTCAGTCAGGAGTGCCCGCAAGGGAGTGGCTGCGCGCAGGGCACCAAACCCGAGTGATTTGCTCAGGATTGCGAGTGCAGCAGGTTTTCCTTAACATGGAGCCATTAGTCACCTGACATCAAGAGAGTCTCTGCGCCATGAGTGAGAGCATCCAGATTACCGATAGCGCCCAGGAGTATCTTGCCGAGCTGCTCGAGAAGCAGAACGTCGAAGGCATCGGTGTGCGCATCTTCATCACCCAGCCGGGCACGCCGTATGCCGAGACCTGTCTCGCCTACTGCCGCCCGGGCGAGGAAGAGCCGACGGATGAGATCCTGGATCTGCCGAAGCTGAAGGTCTATCTCGACACGCACAGCGTACCGTTCCTGGAAGAAGCGACCGTCGACTTCAATGCCGATCGCATGGGGGGGCAGCTGACCATCAAGGCGCCGAACGCCAAGATGCCCAAGGTCAACGCCGACAGCCCGCTGGAAGACCGCATCAACTACCTGCTCTACAGCGAGATCAACCCGGGCCTGGCGGCTCACGGTGGCGAGATCAAGCTGGTGCAGCTGACCGAAGAGCAGGTCGCCGTGCTGCAGTTCGGTGGCGGTTGCCAGGGCTGCTCTGCTGTCGATCTGACGCTGAAGGATGGTGTCGAGAAGACGCTGATGGAGCGTATCCCGGAACTGACCGGTGTGCGTGACGTCACCGACCACACCGACACGACCAACGCCTACTACAGCTGATGTCGGGTCTGGCTTAGGGCCCATGACGAGGGCCCGAGGTCAGGGCCGAAGCCAGGCACAGGCTAGAAACGCAATCTCCCATCGATTTTCGGTGGGAGATTTTTTTATGGGCGCGACGTCAGCCTGTCAGGGGATGAGGCAATCTGACGCGAGCCTGTGACATCCAGGCCCGGGCATACAGCGTATGAAGGGAGGTTCGGGGAAGTCGCTGCGTAAAGTATTAGATTTATCTGGTATCGTGGCAGTATCTTTTTCATGCTGGTAGCGCCCATCGGCTGGCCGGCGTGACACGTTTTTCCGTCGAACGTTTCCTCCCATCGTCAAGAGATAGCCTTCATGAGTCTGGCCAACCTGCGCTTTCGCACCATCAACATCATCATCTGTGCGCTTTCCGCCTTGGCGGGACTGGTGTTGCTGGTCGTGTTGGCATTCATTACCCGCAACGTGTCCGACCTGCAGCACGACTGGCAGGAATATCAACAGGCGCGCTCCGACAAACCGCGCCTGGAAGGCCAGCTGACCAAGGCCCTGGGCTATGGCGGCATGGTGCATGACTTCAAGAATCTCGTGCTGCGTCAGGACCTCGAGCTGATCGGCGAGGTGCAGAACGAGATCGGTGCCGCTCGCAGCGCTCTGAGCCGTTATCAGAACCTTGGACTGACCCAGGGGGAGGAAAATGCGGTGGCGGGTCTGCGTGCCACCATCAGCCGCTATGAGCTGATGGTGCCCAGAATACGCACGATGATCGAGCAGGGGCGTTCGAGTGCCGATATCGACAAGCTGGTTCAGATCGATGATTTCCAGGCCGTCTCGGGGCTGGATACCCTGCGGCGTATCTCCATCGCGGAGCTGCGTGACAATGACAATCCGCTCGAGAACGGCATGGGCAAGGCTCGCCTGGTGGCCAATCTGCGCCGAGATCTCGGCTACGGCGAGATGATCCACCACTTCAAGAATTATGTGCTGCGCAGTGACGCCATCTACGGTCAGCAGGCGGCGCAGGACATCGAATCGCTGCGCGCCACCCTGGCGGCTTATCGTGCGCTGGGCATGAACACCGCCGAGCAACGTGCCATCCGCGATATCGCCGATGTCATCCAGTCCTACGGTGACCGCTTGAACAAGGTCAACCAGCTGCATGACGAGCAGGCAGACCTCTCACCGCGTGAGATCGATCAACTGGTCAAGGTCAATGATGCGCCGGCGCTTGACGCACTGGCAGTGCTGGATCACGAAAGCCGCATGCGGATCGGGGCCACCTCTGCCGCGGTCGGCAAGACGCTCAAGCTGCTGGCCACGGTGGCCCCGGTGGTCAATGGCCTGGCACTGGCGATGATCGTGGTGCTGATCGGCATCTCGATGTGGCTGTTCGGGCGTTATGTGCTGGTGCCGATACGTCGTCTGACCCAGACCATGAACACCCTGGCCAATGACGATGTCAGCGTGGTGATCGACAGCACCCAGCACACCAATGAAGTGGGCCAGATGGCGCGGGCGCTGCAGAAGTTCAAGTACAACATCATCGAGAGCAACAACTACAAGAAGCGCATCACGCAACTGGCGATGCATGACTCCCTGACGGGACTGCCCAATCGACAGCATTTCTATGAGCGGGTCGAGCATTGCCTCGAAAGCGTCAATGACGAAGGCGGGCAGCTGGCGTGCCTGATGCTGGATATCGACAAGTTCAAGCCCATCAATGACACCCATGGCCATGCTGCCGGGGATGTGGCGCTCAAGGTGATCGCGGAGCGACTCAACCAGGTGGTGCGCAAGGGCGATTTCGTCGCGCGTCTGGGAGGCGATGAGTTCGTGGTGCTGGTCCACAATGCCGACATCCAGGCGAATCTGGGGCGCCACGGGGAACTCGCCCAGCTGGCCCAGCGCATCATCGACAGTCTGGGCAAGCCATTCCTGTATGAAGAGCACAAGCTGGAAGTGGGCTGCAGCATCGGGATTGCCATCGCCCCTCAGCATGGCAGCGACCGTGAACAGCTATCACACAATGCGGACATGGCGCTCTACGCCGCCAAGAATGAAGGCCGCAATTGCGCGGTGCAGTTCAGCCGCCATGATGAGCTGGGCCAGATTGTCGCGACCGCCAGCAAGAAGCGTGAGGGGCAGAAACAGCAGTGACGGAAGCCCAGGGCTTCAGGCCTGGGTCTCAAGCCCTGGAGCTCAAGCACTAGAGCAGAAGCCGCCTCTGTGGCAATGGAAAGGCAGTGGCAACGCAAGCAAGGCCAGATGCCGCATGATCAGGCAATCAAACGGCGCCCCTCGGGGCGCCGTCTTGCGTCTGGTGGGGACAAATCATCAGCGGCGGTGGGCAAGGGCGAGAGTTGCCCGGTACTGGTACTGGCCCGGGCCTGCACGCTCACCGATACGGGGCTTGGGATAATTCTACGTTATCCATACGCTTCTCGAGGATAATTTATGGTTTGCGACATCCATAACGGTTTGTTATGGTTTATAGCGAATTCGCCAACTGCGAAATATTTTATGAAAACCATGACAATGACTTCCACGATTCAGGGCCTGGCCCACCACACCCACGATGCCGTGATCAACCGCGCCAGCGCGCCGTTGTTCATCCGTCAGCCGACTACCGATGATGGTTGGGGCATCTATGAGCTGGTCAAGGCCTGCCCGCCGCTGGACCTCAATTCAGGGTATTCGTACGTTTTGCTGGCCACGCAGTTCCGTGACAGCTGCGCCATCGCGACAGATGAGGAAGGTGAGGTCGTCGGCTTCGTTTCCGGTTACACCCGCAACGACGCCCCGCAGACCTTCTTCCTGTGGCAGATCGCCGTCGGTGAGAAGGCGCGTGGTACTGGCCTGGCACGCCGCTTGATCGAAGCCGTGATGAAGCGTCCCGAAATGGCGCACGTACGTCATCTCGAGACCACCATCACGCCGGACAACGAGGCGTCCTGGGCATTGTTCACTCGCCTCGCCGAACGCTGGCAGGTGCCGCTGCACTCGCGTGAGTACTTCTCTTCAGACCAGCTGGGTGGCGTGCACCTTGCCGAAAACCTGGTGCGCATCGGCCCGTTCCTGCCGAGCGACATCTGAGTGCTCGACGCGCTCAAGGCTCTTGTGCCGCCAGGGCCCATGCGCAGCAAGGGCGGGTAGCAAGCCGCAAGAAGTCCCGGGCGGGACGCCGTCATGATTCTTGTGTCGGTCGTCGAGAAGAATCACGTCCCGTCCGGCAGATGTTCACGACAGGAAGGTTGTGACATCTCCTGCTGACCCCATGTGTGAGTGAGGTAGGGTCAGTGTCATTCGTTGGATCGTCTTTACATTCTGGTATGGCCATTTCAGTAGTCGGCCATCCATCACCAGGGAGGTGACAGCATGAATACGCAGATTCTCGAACAGATGGAATCCGAGGTACGCACTTATTCGCGTTCTTTCCCGACCGTTTTCACCAAGGCGCAGAATGCCCACCTGTTCACCGAGGACGGCAAGCGCTACATCGATTTCCTCGCCGGTGCCGGTGTGCTCAACTACGGGCATAACCATCCGGTACTCAAGAAGGCACTGGTCGATTACATCAGCAATGATGGCATCATCCACGGCCTCGATATGTGGACTTCCGCCAAGCGCGATTTCCTCGAAGCGCTGGAGGAAGTGATCCTCAAGCCGCGTGGTCTGGACTACAAGGTCCACTTCCCGGGGCCGACCGGCACCAACGCGGTCGAAGCTGCCATTCGTCTGGCGCGCAAGGTTTCCGGCCGCCACAACATCGTGTCGTTCACCAACGGCTTCCATGGTGTGACCATGGGTGCCCTGGCCACCACCGGTAACGCCAAGTTCCGTGATGCGGCGGGTCTGCCGGCGCAGGGTGCGCAATTCGTGCCCTACGATGGCTACATGGGTGAGGGCATCGACACCGTTGCCTATCTCGACAAGCTGCTCAAGGATTCCTCCAGCGGCCTGGATCGCCCGGCAGCAGTGCTGGTCGAGACCGTGCAGGGTGAGGGCGGTATCAACCCGGCCTCCATCGAATGGCTCCAGCGTCTGGATGCCTTGTGCAAGGAGCACAAGATCCTGCTGATCGTCGATGATATCCAGGCGGGTTGTGGTCGTACCGGCAAGTTCTTCAGCTTCGAGCACGCCAACATCGTGCCGGACATCGTCTGCAACTCGAAGTCGCTGTCTGCCTCCGGTGTGCCGTTCGCGATGGTGATGATGCGTCCCGAGCTGGACCAGTGGAAGCCGAGCCAGTACAACGGCACCTTCCGTGGCCACGCCCTGGCCTTCGTGACCGGCGCCGCCGCGCTGCGCCACTTCTGGAGCGATGACAAGTTCGAGCGCGATATCCAGCGCAAGGGCCGTATCGTCGAAGACCGCTTCCAGAAGATTGCCGCCAAGGCCCGCGAGAACGGCTTCGAAGCGCACGAGAAGGGCCGTGGCCTGATGCGCGGTATCGATGTCCGTGACGGTGAGCTGGCCGATGCCATCACCTCACGCTGCTTCGAGCAGGGCTTGATCATCGAGACCAGTGGTCACTCCGGTCAGGTCGTCAAGTGCCTGTGCCCGCTGACCATCCGCGACGAAGACCTGCTGGAAGCCCTCGATATCATCGAGGAAAACGCTGCCGCAGTGCTGTCCAAGTAATGCTGTCTTCCCGCGGGGCGCCCGGTCATCGGCGCCCCGCGGGTCGTTGGTGAGCTTCTGGCTTGCCATCCCCACCGATTGCCCATCCAGGTCACCCCTTCGTTACGGTAATCGCCATCTGTCAGCTGTCGATGTCAGGCAGCCTAGTGAGGAAAACACATGATCGTTCGCAATCTCGAAGAAGCCCGCAGCACCGATCGTCTGGTCAAGGCCGAGAATGGCAACTGGGATAGCACGCGCCTGCTGCTCGATGAAGATGGTGGCAAGTGTTCGTTCCACATCACCCGCATCTTTGAAGGCACCGAGACCCACATCCATTACAAGCATCACTATGAAGTGGTGTATTGCATGGAAGGTGAGGGTGAAGTCGAAACCCTGGCCGATGGCAAGATCTGGCCGATCAAGCCGGGCGACATCTATATCCTCAACGAGCACGATGATCACCTGCTGCGTGCCACCAAGACCATGCACCTGGCCTGTGTGTTCACCCCGGGCTTGACCGGCAAGGAAGTCCATCGTGAAGATGGCTCCTATGCACCTGCCGAAGCCTGAGACCCTGTCTCGTCGTGAGTAAGGCGCGAAGCGTCTGACCTCAAAGGACAAGCGTCATCCAGAAAGCCCCGTAGCCTTGCTGCGGGGCTTTCTGCGTCGTGGTGGTGAGAAACCGCTCCGTGAGGTTGCCGCGCAGCAGCGCGCTCAGGGATTTCCACGCTCAATTATCGTTAGTGGTGCGCAGCTTGCCGGCTCTGCCAGTCAACAGTCGAGACGAGTATGCTCAAGTACGAACATACGGTTATATCTCCTGGAAATTCCAACGAGGCAGTAGGCCATGGCAGATTCCACCCCAAAGACGACCCTCGCGCCGGGTGGCCGGCCCGGCTTCAGGCCGGCGGCGCCTCATCCGCGTGAAGAAGAGCGTCTCAATAGCCTGCATTCTCTGCATGTATTGGATAGTGATCATGAAAAGCGCTATGACGATCTGACGCGGCTGGTCGCCGATATCTTTGATGTGCCCATCTGCCTCGTGTCGCTGGTGGATGAAGACCGCCAGTGGTTCAAGGCCCATTGTGGGCTGGATGCACGGCAGACGGGCAGGGATCTCGCCTTCTGCGCCCACGCGCTGCATGAAGAGCGCTTTCTGGTCATCAATGATGCGCGCCAGGATGAGCGCTTCTTTGATAACGCCCTGGTGACGGGGCCACCGCATGTCTGCTTCTACGCGGGTGCCGTGCTGCGTGACAGCAGCGGCCTGCCGCTGGGGACTCTGTGCCTGATCGACCACAAGCCCCGTCAACTGGATACGGCCCAGCTGGAGCGGCTGGAGCGCTGTGCACTGCTGGTCGAGAACGAGCTCATCCAGCGTGATGCGCTGCTGGCAGAGCGCGCACGCGCCACCCTGCAAGCCAATATCGACCCGATCACCGGCTACAGCCTGCGTCGCCGCTACCTGCAGCGAATGACGGCCTGGCTGCAGGAGCGCGCCAGTCAAGGGGCGCTGCAGGTCATTCTGGTCAAGCTGCAGAACGCCGAAAGGCTGCGCAAGCAGCAGGGCGTCGACTTCTACGAAGGCGTGCTGCAATCCCTATCCCACCAGCTCAATGAAAACTTCGATGACGAGGGCCTGCTCAAGGGACGCGTCAGTCACGACACCCTGATGATCCTGTTGCCGCGTGACCAGGCATTGCACGGCATGCGCTGGCATCGCTTCGTGGAGCAACCCTGGCTGCTGCATCTCTCCGCCAACAATCGGCCTGATCTGCTGATCGGGGCGGGCACCTTCGTTAGCGACAGCATGTCGGCGGCGGAACTGGTCGAGGTGGTGGAAGAGGAGCTTGCCTGTGCCAGTGAATGGGCGCCAAAAGAGAAGGGCGTCCAGTTCGCGGATCTCACGGACAACCTCAACCTGCGCCTCGAGATGAACAACCGCTTTGCCCAGGCGCTGCGCGACAATGAGCTGTGCATCCACCTGCAGCCCATCGTCACTGCGGGCAGCCAAGGCCTCAGCGGCCAGGAAGTGCTGCTGCGCTGGCAGGACAAGAACCGCTGGATCACACCCCACCAGATGTTGCGCATCGCCAGACACGCGGGGCTGGATGAGGAGCTCGATATCTGGGTGCTGCGCAGAAGCTGCGCCTTGCTGAGCCATTGGCTGGCGACCAGGAAGGGCAACGACAGCCTGTTGCCGCTGTCGCTGAACATCACGGCGTCGCGCCTGATCGAAACCGAATACATGGATGCCCTGCGCCGTGTCCTGCGCCTTTACCGGCTCAAGGGTGATTGCCTGCGCCTTGATGTCAGCGGTGTCGAGAGCTTTTCCGCGACGCCTGAGCCATTGGTGCTGGCGATGAAATCGCTGGCCAATGACGGCATCAGCTTCTGTGTCGACCGTTTCGGCCCTGAGCATGACAGCCTGCGCCTGTTGAGCATGCTGCCCATCACCAGCGTGAAACTGCATCCGCGCTGGATCAGTCTGTTGCAGACGGATCCACGTCAGGCGCGCCTGTTGAAAGCCTGGACGGCGGCCTTGCATGCGTTGGAGATCTCCGCCGTGGCGGTTGGTATCGAACACTCACGCCAGCGCCAGAGCATGATGGATCTGGGCTTTGACCAGTTGCAGGGATACGCCTTCGGAGAGCCCATGGCGCCAGAAGAGGATTACGGCAAGTGGCTGTCCAAGGTCGAGACATCGCTCGAGCAGCATGCGGGTGACTCCGCCGCCTCATGAGGGTTGGGCTGTCAGGCGCTGGAACCGACAAGGCTGGCGCTATCGAGGCTTGAGACCACCAGGCAAGGCTTGAAGCCATCAGGGCCTCACGTGATTGCCGCGCACGAGCTGTCATTTCGGCTCAGCTGCCGGTGAATCACAGGGACAGCGCTGAAAAGCCAGGGTGATACTGGCGGCTTCGAGGCCCAGTTTGCGCAACGAGGTCCGGTTCAAGATGCGACCATCCGGTTGCAGATACATCCAGTCATCCATGCTGAACTCCCAGGTACTGTCGTCGATCGGTACCTGAAGCACGTAGTTCATGCGCAAGGCGTTACCGCGGGTCGTCGCTGTCGCTTCGCCCGTCACATCCGCCGCTCGACCAGTCCATTGGCGATCACCCGCCGGGGTAAAGGTCCAGCGGCGGTGTTGCGTCTCGCCATCGGCATAGACGAAGTCTTCCTCCAGAATCAGCTGGTTGCCTTGCATGCTGCCGATGACATCGACCACGAACCGCCGCGTCACCTCGCCACGGTAATCCTGCACCATGCCCCAGCCACGTGTGTGGCCCAGGAAGTAGTCATCGATGCGCAGCTCAGGGCCGCTGCCCGCGTAATCCTCTATCTGTGGTCCGCTACAGGCTGACAAGCCCGCTGCCATGATCAACACGGCTGCGCGGCCGCTGATGCGCTGAAGGCGCCGAATGCCGTTGTGCATGAATCCAGCGCTAGCTGACAGACAGGACGGGAAGGAGGGCATCGCTGACTCCGGTTCGCGCCGACCCGTGAGTCATCACGGCGCGCGGCAAGGTTGAGTGACAAGGTGTGCGGTGCGGGTCACATGTGGCTCGAATTATTCTACAACACTTGTGCATGAATGCTATCAAGGATAAGTTTGTTCGCGCTCCTGGGCAAACGGACTGTTCTGATGGATCAAAGCAACTGACTCTACGGGCGCCCAGGATCACTGATGAAATCCGCATACCCTTTGGTTCGTATAATATATATTATGTTAAATACGGTGATTCGTGAGCGTGTTCAAGCTGTGTACGTCGGTGCCTTGTTAATCCGGGTTGTGTTCATCCGGGCTGTGTACGTCAATGCTTGAGCGTCGATCTTCAGGCACCTGACTTCAGGCACCTGACTTCAGGCATCTGACCTCCTCCGCGTGCATGACAGCTTCTGCATAGCTGCTTGTGAGCCTCAGGTTCTGCTTGTCATTAAAGTCAGTCGATAAAGTCAGTCGATAAAGTCAGCCGATAAAGTCAGCCGATGGAGTCAGTCGACGTTCCCGCCTATCTTTTGCTGAGTGTCCCGCATTTGATCAGTTTGGCGACAGTCTGACTCGCTGTGCGGGCGGGCTCGCATCCGAGATCGTGTCCTTGCCATGTTGTGATCCCGCGCTGATGATGCTGTGGCATCCTGAACAATGCGCAAACAGTGAGGTCTGGCTGTGCAAACTGCCGCGAAGATTGCTCCTGTCTGGAGGCTGGATTCCATCAAGGTTTTCGTCACCTGAAGGCGACGCATGCCAAGCTGGCGTTATACGTCAAGCCGGCTGACAGCGGCCCTGACCCACGCCTGGTGGGAGCTCGTGTGGTCTGTCCTCGACTGGCGACAGAAAGTGATCGCTACGTTGGTGAATCGCAGGCAATGGCTCGGGGTCAGGTGCTGAAACATGGACAGTCACCATTCGGGCTACGTATGATCGCCCCCAGTAACGCTTCGGTGCTAGAACGCCCAAGCTATACAAGGGAACACCCAGGCATCGTCGGATCAGTGTGCTGACTGACTGACGATGGACAAGAATTATGTCTGCCGTTCACACAGGTTGTAGAGCGGCAGCAAGGCTGAACAGGAACCTTCTCCCCTATGCTGATCCGCAAGCTGCTATTGCCTGTTACCTTGACCAGTGTCGTCGTCATGGCCGGCTGCGTCCCGGCACAACCGCAACCGCAGAAACCGGTATTGACGCCAGATGCCTTTTCACAGCGCATCGATGCCCTGCAGGAACAGCTGGCAGGCCAATGCAACGTCCAGCAGCAGCAACTTGCCGACCAGCAAGCGCTGAGCCGCTCTCTGCGTCGTGACGTGCGAGAAGTCGGCAGTCAGCTGCGCCAGATCCATGCCGAGATGGAACAGCCCGCACAGCCGCAGGCCGTGGAAGCCTGCAAGGCAGTGACCGACAACCCCATCCTCGACAAGACCCTGCTTGGGCGCGTCGAGTGGGTCGGCTTCCCGACCATCAGCAGCTACTTCAAGGCACGTATCGATACCGGTGCCAATACCTCGTCGCTGTCGGCGCGTGATATCACCGAATTCGAGCGCGACGGCGCCAAGTGGGTCAAGTTCAAGCTCGCACTGCGGGATGACGGCAAGTATTTCGTGTCAGGCGATCGTGACAAGTGGGTCGAAGCCCAGGTCAGCCGCACGGTGACCATCATCCAGGCCTCCGGCCGCGAAGAGCGTCCCGTCGTCAGCCTGCTGATGACGCTGGGTGACATCAAGCAGAAGGTCGAGTTCACCCTCAATGATCGTCGTGATCTCACCTATCCGGTATTGCTGGGCCGTCGCTTCATGATGGACATCGCTGCGGTGGACGTCAGCCGTACCTTCATCAATGCACGTCCGGAGTACCCGGGCAGTGCCCCCAGTAACGAAGCGGCCAAGGACGAGGACCCGAACGAAGGCAACCGCGACTGAGTGGCAAGCGCCCTCCTGTCTCCTCTGCCCGGCTTCGCTGCCTGACATGGCTCGGTGCTCCACCGAGCCATCATGACTGCTCCAGACATTTCAAGGACTCCCATGTCGCGTTTTGCTTTCTATCTTCTGGTCGGCCTGTTGATGCTGATCGGTGTGGGCCTGACCGCCTATCGCCATATTTCGTTTGATGTGCCCTGGGTGCCCGGTGCACAGCAGAAAGTGTGGGATATCGAAGCCCAGGTGGCCTTCACGGCCACTGGCGGTCCGGTCAAGGCGTCGCTGGCGCTGCCGGAAAACCAGAAAGGCTACAGCGTTCTGACCGAGAACACGGCGTCCTCGGGCTTCGGGCTGTCCTATCTGGATGACCTGCCGGGCCGTCGTGCCGAATGGTCGATCCGTGAAGCGGCAGGCTCGCAGCTGCTGTATTACACCGTGACCATGCTGGAGTCCGACAACGCGACCCCTGCGCCCATCAAGCGTCTGCCGGCCCCTCAGGAAGTCTCCTGGGAGCGTCCCTACGATACCGCCGCGGCCCAGGTCATCGATCAGGCCCGTGAGCGCAGTGCCGATTCGTTCACCTTCGCACGCGAGTTGATCAAGCAGTTCGACAATCAGCGTCAGGGCGAGAATGCGCGCCTGCTGCTGACCCAGTTCGAGCGTCCCGAGTTGATGCTGCGCCTGCTCAATGAGGCCGGTGTCAGTGCGCGTCTGGTCAGCGGCCTGAGTCTGGAAGACGGTCGTCGTCGCCAGACGGTCTCGTCCTGGTTGCAGGTCTTCGCTGAAACGCCGCAAGGCAACGAGGCGGTGGATGTCGAGGCCGCCGACGCTGAAGACATCAACACCGACTGGGTGCTGATCAACCCGGAAACCGGCAAGCAGGGTGAGCCGGACAACCTGCTGCTGTGGGAAGGTCGTGGCGCGCCGATGCTGGAAGTCGAAGGCGGCGTGAATTCCCGTGTCAGCTTCTCGATGATCCGTCACAACGAGCCGGCGGCCGTCGCGGTGCGCAACAAGCTGGCCAATGACGAGTTGCTCAACTTCTCGATCCACTCCTTGCCGCTGGAAGAGCAGGCGCTGTTCAAGACCATCCTGCTGATTCCGATCGGCGCGCTGGTCGTAGTGCTGCTGCGTGTGCTGGTCGGTCTCAAGACCTCCGGTACCTTCATGCCGGTATTGATCGCCCTCGCCTTCATCCAGACGAGTCTGGTGACCGGCTTGATCGGCTTCCTGCTGATCGTCGCGACGGGCCTGGTGATCCGCAGTTACCTGTCCCGGCTCAATCTGCTGCTGGTGGCGAGGGTCTCGGTGGTGATCATCACGGTGATCGCGATCATCTCCATCTTCTCGGTACTCGCCTATCGCTTCGGTCTGAACGCCGGCCTGACCATCACCTTCTTCCCGATGATCATCCTGTCGTGGACCGTCGAGCGCATGTCGATCCTGTGGGAAGAGGAAGGCCCCAAGGAAGTGCTCAAGCAAGGTGGTGGCAGCCTTCTGACCGCCGTGCTGGCCTATCTGGCGATGAACAATCCGTGGGTACGTCACCTGACCTTCAACTTCCTCGGTCTGCAACTGGTGCTGATGGCTTTCATCCTGCTGCTCGGCAACTACACCGGCTATCGTCTGCTGGAATTGCGCCGCTTCAAGCCGCTGACGGAGGATTGAGATGCTCTCGTCATGGCTGAATCGCTGGTCGCGCAACTGGACCATGCCGGGCGCCTTGCGCGCCCGGGGGGTTGTCGGCATGAATCGCCGCAACATCGGGTATATCTCGAAATACAACGACCGCCGCCTCTATCCGCTGGTCGATGACAAGCTGCAGACCAAGCTGCTATGTCAGAAGTACGGCCTGGCCTCGCCGGAGATGATCGGCAAGGTCGCCAGTCAGTTCGAGGTCGAGCGCGTCGTCGACATGGTGCGCGATCACGCAGGTTTCGTGATCAAGCCGGCCAAGGGCTCAGGCGGCAAGGGGATCCTCGTCATCGAGCACCATGATGGCGAAGAGTATGTGAAGCCCAGCGGCGCGCGCATCACGCGTGCCGACATGGAACGTCACGTCTCCAACATCTTGTCAGGGCTCTATTCGCTGGGCGGCTCACCGGATGTGGCGCTGGTCGAAGGCTTGATCTCCTTCGATCAGGCCTTCGCCGAGTTCACCTATGAGGGTGTGCCGGACATTCGTGTCATCGTCTTCAAGGGCTATCCCGTGATGGCGATGATGCGCCTGTCGACGGCGGCCTCGGATGGCAAGGCCAACCTGCACCAGGGCGCGGTCGGTGTCGGGCTGGATATCGGCAGTGGCTGGGCGGTGCGCGGCGTGCAGTACGATCGCCCGCAGTTCGCCCACCCCGATACCGGGCACGATATCTTCTCGCTCAAGGTGCCGCAGTGGGACACCCTGCTCGAGCTGGCTGCCGGTTGTTACGAGATGACGGGACTGGGGTATCTGGGCACCGACATGGTGCTGGACCGTCGCCATGGCCCGATGCTGCTGGAGCTCAACGCCCGACCGGGGCTGGCCATCCAGATGGCCAATGGCGAGGGCCTGCGCAAGCGGCTCGAGCTGATCGAACGTCAGCCCGACGGTGTGCCGGTCGCCGAGCGTGTCGCCTTTGCGCGCAAGCATTTCTCGCGCAGCAAGGAAGATGTCGCCAATGTCGGCATGGCACCCATCGCGGACTGATGTCGGGCTCCATGGGGCTGCCGAACGACTGTTTTGCTGAGCGATGCCTTGGTTGATCGACTGCTCCAGCGTCTGGAAAGACAGAAACACCTCGCCTTGGCGGGGTGTTTCTGTTTGGTGAGTCGCAAGCGAAGCCTCGGCTCAGCCGGGGTCCATGCTCAACATCAGGCGACTGCCATTGGGCACCACCGGTGAGCGATGGATCAGCCCTCGCCCTTCGTTGCCCGGCCAGCACTCGCCCTTGAGCAACCCCAGGCTGCCCGGGCGCAGCTCATGTATCTCGCCGGGGGCCAGGCAGATGTCCTGATGGCCGGGTTGGCCGTGGCCCAGCGCCAGTCTGTCGGCGGCGTGGTCCGGCAGCCACTGGGTGCCCGGTCCATCGTAGGTCGTCACCAATCTGACCGGGATGCGATCGACATGAAAGCGCGGGCACATGGCGCTCTGGGTCATCTCCAGTCGCATGCCGATATCCTTGACCTCGAAGAGCTCGCCCATGGCCTCACCCAGCACACGGATATCCTCTATCAGCGCAGCCCCGGCATCCGGTGCCGGAAGGTAGCGCTCCAGCGCCTCACGCAGATCACTGATCGGGCCGCGCCAGCGCATGCGCAGCGGGTAGGCACCCGAGGACTGAGCCTTGACCGCCATCTTCAATACCCCATCGATGCGGCGTTGCATCACGGCCAGGCTGATGTCGGGTTCGAAGATCGCCCCCAGGTCATGTGCCTCGTGACCGATATGCCAATGGGTTGTGGGCCTTGGTGCCGACGCGAGGGTCGAAGGTGACGAACTGGCTGCCAGGCGTGGCTCGAGCCGTGTGTGAAGGGGTGGGTGCAGCGCCTCGAACTGGGCCATGAATTCCTCCTGTCAGGGATGGTCGCGGGTCTATCATCGCGACCAGAAAGCGATAATTGTTATGTTATATCATATTGATCGCTTGTCCATGCTTTCATGTCGGCTCCGCGCCGTGCGTTGCCTTTGAGTGACTCACGCAGCCCCGATGCCTTTGCCGGTGGCCCGTCATGGCCCATTTGCCCTAGAATAAGCATCTGGTCATTCAGGCTGCGCGCTGACGCACTTGCCCTCATCGCGCTTGACGCCTTTTGACATCCGGGATTCACGACACTCAGGATTCTTCATGCCAGAGCCACTTTCGCTGATCGACCAGGCCGAACGTCAATGTCTGGCGCGCGGTGTGCGATTTACGCCGATTCGGCGACGTGTACTGGAAATGATCGCGACCAGTCATGGCGCACTCAAGGCGTATGACCTGCTGGACCAGCTCGCCAAGGAACATGGCGCTGCCCGCCCTCCCACGATCTATCGTGCACTGGACTTCCTGCTCGAACAGGGCCTCGTCCATCGCATCGAATCACTCAATGCCTACCTTGCCTGCCACTGCCCGGAACATCAGCACGGCTTTCAGCTGTTGATCTGCCGCGGCTGCGGTCGTGTCGAGGAAATGCATGATGACGATCTCGGTACTCGGCTAGTCGCCAGCGCCGATCGCCATGGTTTCTCGATCGAACGTCAGACCATCGAACTCGAGGGGCGTTGCCAGGATTGCACCTCTCAAGCAGCTGCCATGGCAGAAAACGCTCAGTGAACGGCGCTTGCGAGCGCTTTTGATACGATATAACATTTGCTTCCCACGGAGGACGTCACATGCTGGACATCCGCATCTCACAGGCGCAAGTCGTCAATGAAGGCACCATTTCCACTCAGGATGTGGGCATCAAGGACGGGCGTATTCACGCCATCGGCAGCGACCTGTCTCACCTCGATGCACGTGAAGTGATTGATGCCGCTGGCCGCCATCTGCTGCCGGGCATGATCGATGATCAGGTGCACTTCCGTGAGCCGGGCCTGACCGCCAAGGGCAACATCGCCACCGAGTCAGCCGCTGCCGTGGCCGGGGGGATCACCACCTTCTTCGACATGCCCAACGTCAAGCCGGCGACCCTGGACAGCGATGCACTGGAAGCCAAGTTTGCCGTGGCCGCCGGTCGTGCCCATGCCAACCACGCCTTCTATCTGGGTGCCAGCAACGACAACCTGGAAGCGATCAAGACGCTGGATCCGAACCAGACCTGCGGCATCAAGATCTTCATGGGCGCCTCTACCGGCAACATGCTGGTCGATGATCCGGAGATTCTCGAAGGCATCTTCAAGCATGCACCGACGCCCATCGTCACGCATTGCGAAGACACGCCGATGATTCTCGAGAACGAGGCGCGCTGGCGTGAGCGTTTCGGGGAAGACGTGCCCTTCTCCGAACACTGCCTGATCCGCTCGCGCGAAGCCTGCATCAAGAGCTCGCGTCTGGCGATCGACCTGGCGACCCGCAACGGTACCCAGCTGCATGTCCTGCACCTGACCACCGCTGAGGAAATGGCGCTGTTCAAGGCTGGCCCGATGAAGGGCAAGCAGATCACCGCAGAAGTCTGCGCGCACCACCTGTGGTTCAGCGACGCCGATTACGACACCCGTGGCAGCCTGATCAAGTGCAACCCGGCAGTGAAGACCGCCGAAGACCGTGCCGCCCTGCGCGCTGCCGTGATGGATGGCCGTATCGATATCATCGCCACCGATCACGCACCGCATACCTGGGAAGAGAAGCAGAACCCGTACTTCAAGGCGCCTTCCGGCCTGCCGCTGGTGCAGCATGCCCTGCTGTCACTGCTCGACCAGGTTCAGGACGGCATCTACGACCTGGCGACCCTGGTGCAGAAGACCAGCCACAACGTGGCGGATCGCTTCTCCATCGTCGATCGCGGCTACATCCGTGAAGGGGCCTTCGCTGACCTTGTGCTGGTCGACCTCAATGGCGAGACCAGCGTCACGCGTGACAACGTGCTCTACAAGTGTGGCTGGAGCCCCTTCGATGGCGTGACCTTCAAGGCGCGCATCGATGCGACCTTCGTCAACGGCGTGAAAGCCTATGACGGCAAGACCGTCAATCCGGTGGCCAACGGCCAGCGACTCTCGTTCAACCGCGGCTGATGGCGGTCCTGGCGTGCCGGTTCTCGGCACGCCCTGCCCGCATCATGCCGTGATCACTAGCAAAGGAAGTGGTGTCATGAGTATGCATGCGGGCTCTCCCCTGGCGTCTCGCCAAGTGTTGTGTGAAAAGCTGCTGTCTCGGGTCCAGCGCACGCTGGGTCCGCGGGCTGCGCGTGCCCTGCCGCTGAGTGTGCTGGGCGCGCTTGCCGCGTTCGCGACGCCTGCCACCCACGCCCAGGACAGCGCCCCTCTGCATGTGGCCGTCAGCGTGCCGCCCATCGCGTGGATGGTCGATCAGCTGGCCGGTGAGCATGTCGAGATCACCACGCTGGTCAAGCCGGGCGACAGCCCGCACGCCTACGACCCGACCCCGCGCCAGGTGGCCGAGCTGTCGACGGTCCCGCTCTATCTCGCCATCGGCGTGCCCTTCGAGCAGGTGTGGTTGCCGCGCCTGGTGAAGAACAACGCCGAGATGCAGGTCGTGCATCTGGAAGAAGGTCTCAATACACGCCACTTCGGCAGTGGTGAGGCGCATGACCACGGTCATGATGAAGCGCATGCTTATGAGCAAGAGCAAGAGCATGATGAGCATCACGATGATGATCACACCGACGACCATGCCGACCATGATGAACACGACGAGCATCACGGCGAGCACGAAGGTCACGAAGAACATCACCACGATCACCACGATGAGCACGCTGATCATCAGGCGCATGGTGCCCAGCATGGCGAGGATGAGGACCTCGGCGAAGCCGATCCCCACCTCTGGCTGGACCCGCAGCGCATGCAGACCGTCGTCGAGCGTGCCGCCGAGGTGCTCGAGGCACGCCTGCCGCAGCATGCCGGCGAGATCGATGCCAATGAGCAGCGTCTGCTCAAGACCCTGAGCGAGCTGGATGCGCAGATCGCTCAGACGCTGGCCCCCTACAAGGGCCGCAACTTCCTGATCTTCCATCCCAGCTTCGGCTACTTCGCGGACCGCTACTCGCTCGAGCAGCATGCCATTGAAGTCAGTGGCCGCGAGCCCACGCCGCGCGAGATGGCCACGCTGATCACGCGTGCCAAGGATGAGAACATCGGCACCATCTTCGTCTCGGGGCAGTTCTCCCAGACGGCGGCCAAGCGGATCGCCAGCTCCCTGGAGGCCGAAGTGGCCGTGCTGGACCCGCTGGCAGAGGACTATCTCGACAACCTGAAGCACGCCACCGAAGCGCTGAAGGCAGGTTTCGAGTTGACTGACAGCCAGTAATTGCCGGCCGGGTATTGCGCATATCGTCTGATCTTGCACAATGCCCTGCCCCATCGAAAAGTCAGACGGGCGCTCATGCGCCCGTCTGCGTTGCAACGAGGTAGCTTACGTCATGGTCAGCCCCATCTCCGTCGCGCGCCCGCGCACGGACAGCCATCCGGAGGCGTCAGCCACCGGGCGCAGTGTCGGACCGGTCTTTCGCCCGGTGCCGGCAGATGCACCGGATGCCATTGATATTCGCGGCGTGACCTTCCGGTATGGCGAGCAGGTCATTCTCGACGATGTCGACTTTCAGGTCGGCGCGCGCGAGATCGTGGGACTGATCGGGCCCAACGGTGGCGGCAAGAGTACGCTGCTCAAGCTGATACTCGGTCTTCACAAGCCGGCGGCTGGCTGTGTCCGGGTGCTGGGGCGCACGCCCAAGGCCGCCGCGCGCCATATCGGTTATGTGCCGCAGTTTGCCAACTTCGTGAAGCGCTTCCCCATCCGCGTGGAAGATGTCGTGCTGATGGGGCGCCAAGGGCGTCGTCGTCAGTGGGGTCCCTGGCCACGCGCGGACCGTGAGGCGATCGGTGCGGTGCTGGAAGAAGTCGGTATCAGTCATCTGCGCCGTCGGCATATCGATGCCCTCTCCGGCGGTCAGCTGCAGCGTGTGCTGATCGCTCGCGCCCTGGCGGCCGAGCCTCAGTTGCTGCTGCTGGATGAGCCCACCGCGAGTGTCGACAGCGACGGCGAGCGCTCGCTGTTCGAGCTGTTCAATCGCCTGGCCAACCGCATGAGCGTGGTGGTGATCAGTCACGACCTCGGTTTCATCAGCGATTACGTCGATCGGGTCGCCTGCCTCAACCGCAAGATGATCGTCCATGACACCGAGACGCTCACCGCTGAATCGATCGAGCGACTCTATGGTGAAAACGTCCAGATGATCCATCACCATCACTGATGTCGCGGCCGGTGACTGTCCGTCTGGCCTGTTTCACTTCCTTCACGTCGCCCGCTCTGCGCTCTAGGCTTACATTACATGAATTTCATCACCGCCCTGGGCAGCCAGGATTTTCTCCAGAACGCCCTCTTCGCCGGCCTGCTGGCCAGTCTTGCGGCCGGTCTGGTCGGCCCCTATGTCGTGGTACGTCGCATCGGCTATCTGGCCGGGGGTATCGCCCATACCGTGCTTGCCGGCATGGGGATCGCCTACTTCATGGGCGCAAGCCCGCTGGTCGGCGCCTTCATCAGCGCCATTCTCGCCGCCCTGCTGATCGGTTACATCAGCCTCAAGGGCTTTGATCAGGAAGACACCGTCATCGGCGCGCTGTGGGCCATCGGCATGGCCACCGGCATCCTGTTCATCAGTCAGACCCCGGGTTACAAGGTCGACCTGATGAGCTATCTGTTCGGCAACCTGCTGCTGGTGCCCGCGGATGCCATCGGCACCCTCGCCTGGATGGTGGGAGGCCTGGCACTGGTGTTGCTGCTGGTGCATCGCCCGCTGACCGCGGTGATCTTCGATGAAGAGTTCGCGCGTCTGCGGGGCGTGCCGGTCAAGACGCTCTACCTGCTGCTGCTGGTGATGGTGGCGATCACCGTCGTGCTGCTGTTGCAGGCGGTGGGCTTGATCATGGTGCTGGCCTTGCTGTCCTTGCCTGCCGCGCTTGCCGGTCATCATGCGCGCTCACTGGGCATGATGATCGTGATCGCGAGCCTGGCGGCCATGGCCTTCACCACCGGTGGGCTGGCGCTCTCCTGGCAGTTCGACCTGCCGGCCGGCGCGACCATCGTGCTGGTGGCCGGTGTCGCCTACCTGCTGTCGCTCATCTGGCGCAGCGCCCGTGGCGGGCTGCGTCGCTGATTCGCGGCTTGTGATATTGAATACTGCGTGAGCCCCTGCCAGCGTGACATGACGCTGACAGGGGCTTCGATATGGACTCTGCAAGGAAACACCCTCAATGGCACAGGATGGACTGCTCAAGTCGCTGGAGAATGCCGATATCGGCGAGAAGGTCGCGCTGGAGGCGCTGATCGCTGCCTTGCCCTGGAATGGTGACGGCCTGATTCCCGCCATCGCGCAACAGCATGACAGCGGCGAGGTATTGATGATGGCGTGGATGAACGCCGAAGCCCTGCGCGAGACGCTCTCCACCGGTCGCGTGTGCTACTTCTCACGCTCGCGCAGCAAGCTGTGGCGCAAGGGCGAGAGCTCGGGCCAACAGCAGAAGCTGGTCAGTACGCATCTGGACTGTGATGGCGATACCCTGCTGGTCAAGGTCGATCAGACGGGCCCTGCCTGCCATACCGGGCGCAAGAGCTGCTTCTACTGGCGCCTGGATGCTGAAGGTGCCGAGATTACCGATGCACCGATCATTGACCCGAACACCCTGTATGGCAACGCCTGAACGTCGCCACTCCCTCAGGCGCGGCGTGACGTCGGTCATGACGCGCCTGCTGACCGGCTTGCTGCGCGGCTATCAGCTGGTGCTCAGCCCGCTGCTGGGGCCGCGCTGTCGCTTCTATCCTTCCTGCTCCAGTTACGGACTGGAGGCCATCAAGGTGCATGGGCCCCTCAAGGGGTGCTGGCTCACGGCCAGGCGTCTGTCGCGCTGCCACCCGCTGGGCGGGCCGGGTGGCGTGGACCCCGTGCCACCGTGCAAGGGTCACGCTTCGTCTGCCAGCTGCTGCGATGCGCATGATCAGGACGACGCGCCCAGGTCTTGAGGGCATACGCCTTGTGAGTGACTGGGTCGAGTGCCCTGCGAGCGGCGGAGTCTTGCGGCTGGCTGTACGCATGTGAAGTGTTTCTGTGTTATCATTCACGTGTGTGTGGCGTCAGCTGTGACGCCATCGTCAGTCAGCAGGAGAATGTCATGTCCACCGCAGCCGCCCTCGATCGTGTGTCCCCGACCAGCCCCAGTGCGGGCCGCGTTGCCCTCAAGTCCTTCTTCAACATCATGGAGAAGTGGCAGTGCAGCGCGGCGGATCAGCGCGTGCTGCTGGGGGGCATCGGTACCACCACCTATCACAAGTATCGCAAGCTGCCGGAAGTGCGCCTGCCCAACGACACCCTGGAGCGTATCTCCTACGTGATGGGGATTCACAAGGCCCTGCGCATCCTGTTCAGCAATACGCCTGAGATGGCCCATGAATGGGTACGTCGCCCCAATCGTGCGGCGCCCTTCAATGGCCAGAGTGCGCTGGACTACATGCTGGCCGGTCAGGTGGTCTCGCTGGCCGACACCCGCCGTTATCTCGACGGAGTGCGTGGATGAGCGAATGGACGAGCGAAGGCAAGCATGTTGATGGCTCCGCCCTGCCCGCGCTGACGCTGCCGGACTGGCAGAACGCCTGGCGCGTGATCTCCAGCGCCTTCCCGCCCATTTCGGTATTCGAGGATATTCTCGAGCCTGATGAGCTGGAGATGGCGTTTGCCATCGAGGCGCTGACCAATGATCGTCTGCGCGAAGAAGCCGGCGAGCTGAGTCGCGTCGCACCGCAAGACCGTATCAGCGGGCCGGGTTCCACGCCGGTGATGGCGGCCTTCACGCACATCGGGCGTGCCTCGCGCTTCACCGATGGCAGTTTCGGGGTCTATTACTGCGCCAGTACGCTGGATACCGCGATCAGCGAGACCCGCTTCCACATGGCGCGCTTTCTGGCCGATACCGCGCAGCCCTGTCAGGAAATGACCATGCGCAGTTACGTCAATCGCGTGACGCAGCCACTGCATGACATTCGCGAGGGTCATGACGCCCTCTGTCAGCCAGACATGGCCAGCTACCCTGCCGGCCAGGCATTTGCCGCCAGGTTGCGAGAGGCTGGCAGCTTTGGCCTGCTCTACCCCAGCGTGCGCCACGCTCAGGTGGATGCAAGCGCCGAGTGCGCTGCCATCCTGCGTCCGCCGGCGGTCAGCATCCCCATTCAGGGGCCGCACCTGCGCTATGTCTGGGATGGCCAGCATCAGGCCATGACGCATGTGCTGGAAGTGCGCGAGCATCGCTGAGAGCGTGCAGGCGCCCTGCTGAACAGTCTGAAATTAGCCTGAGAACGCCCTGGGTGAGAAAGCCCTGAGAAATTATTTAGAAAGACACAAGAAAAGACGCCCGCCATTCCGCTCGAAATCTCGAGACTGGAATGGCGGGCGTCTTGCGTTACTCGTGTTGGCCCAGGCCTTAAGCATCAGAGCTGAAGCATCAGAGCTGAAGCATCAGAGCTGAAGCATCAGCGCTAAAGCGCCAGGCCTCAGGCGTTGGCGTGCAGCTCGGCGACGCCGTAGATACGCTTGAGCATCGCATGCAGGCCGTTGGAGCGCGTCGGCGACAGGTGCTTGTCGAGGCCGAGCTCGTTGAGGAAGGTCGGCTGGGTGGCGACGATTTCCTGCGGCGTCCGGTCGTTGTAGATGCGCAGCACCACGGCGATCAGGCCTGCCACGATGGCGGCGTCCGAGGTCGCCTGGAAATGCAGGCGCTGCTCGCTTCCTTCGCCACGCACTTCAGGATGAATCCAGACGTTGGACTGGCAACCGTCGATCTTGGTCTCAGGGCCTTTCAGGGCTTCCGGGTATTCCGGCAGCGCCTTGCCCATGTCGATGATGTACTGATAGCGGTCCATCCAGTTGTCGAAGAAGCTGAATTCCTCGACCAGTTCCGCCTGCGCTTGTTGCGCGTCGCTCATGCTGACTCCCGATGATGTCACTGCAAAGTGTCTGAAGATACGCTGTCGCCATGATAACGCCTGACCTCGCCGGACGCACGGCGCCTTGGAGTCTGTGCGTGGTGGCAGCGCTCATGAGTCGTGTTCTGGCATCTCAGGCGGATGACCTGGCGTCGCCAGCGAATGTCTGGCCATCTGTTGCTGCCACTCGCTGTCCTCGGCGTGCAGGTAGCGCGATGTCGTATCCAGTCGCGAGTGCCTGGCGGAGCGCGACAGAAAGCGCAGCTCTACCCCGGCCTGTGCCTGATGGGTGATCGCGGTGTGGCGCAGCCAGTGAGGGCTTGCCTGATCGAGGGTGCGTGCCATCAGCTCGCTGGCGTCGCCAGGGCTCTGGATTCGCTGGCGCATGTCAGCGGCTGCCTGTGTGAATGTTTGCTTGATCAAGCGGTAGAGCTGGTTGTCGCCGAGCGGTGTCGTGCCATCCAGGCGCGCCAGCAGCGGCAGTGACTCGTCGGCGGGCAGCGCCTGCGGCAGCTCACTGAGCCCGCGCAGGCGTCGCCAGCGAACCAGCGCCTCGAGCATCGGCGGCGGCAGCGGAATCTCGGCCAGCTTGGCGCCCTTGCCTATCACCCGCCACCACCACTGGCCTTCCCGCTTGACGATATCGCCCATCCTTGCGGCGGCCATTTCCGCGATGCGCGGTGCCATCAAGTAGGCGAACGCGAACAGAAAGCGCTTGCGCTCGGCCACGAAGCGCTCGCGGGACACCCCGTCCTCAGGTGAAGCACCGACCGGTGTCAGCACCTCGCAATGCGCTTCGATACGCTCCCACAGCCAGTCCCACAAGGGGCGCTCGAGATAGCGTTCGATGCGCAGCGTGCGGTTGTCCATGCGGCGCTTGTCGCGCATCAGGCGGAACGGGTTGCGTGACAGGTAGCCGGCCTCGATCAGCCAGGCATACATGCCCTGCAGGATCACCAGGCTCTGCCGGCGGCTGGCGGGGGCCAGCGGGCCGCGAAAGGGTCGCCACTGAGGGTGCTTGCGGGCGCGCACGCTGCCGATCCAGACCTCAGCAGGCTGAGGGTCGGCCAGAAACGCCTCGAAGTGCTCGAGTCGTTCGCGATCCAGGCTGGCCAGGGCGGATTCTCTGCCCTGCTCTCCCTCGGCCTTGAGCCATAGCAGCAGGCGCTCCGCTTCCTTGCGATAGGCACGCAGCGTCTGAGCACTGTGGCGATACTCGTTGAGCCAGGCGGCCACGGCTTCGACATCCGTGCGGGCGCGAATCAGTGAGCGATCATCAGCGGCCGTCAGCTGGGCATGCCGCTGCACTCTGGATAGCTCACCCTCCAGATGCCCGACCAGCGCCGTGATGCCGTCATGCGTGCTTTCTTCCACCGACCAACTCCAATTGCTGCCTCTCGGCTGTATATCGCCCGTCTGGCGCGTCATATCAGGCGTGCGCCGCTCTGTGGCGCCCCTGTCTTTCTCTTGTCTGCCCTTTCCTGCTCTGCCCTTTACTGTTCTGTCCAGGCTTGGCCTGCCCTCGGGGCTGATTGTGACGTTACGGCCATGATAATTCAAGATAAGGCGCGTAATCATGAATTTATAGCTCTATCTGTATCGTAAATTACGTATTACGTAATATGTAATTATCTTTATCTTGTCAGAAAACATCGCTAAGATGGGCACCAGGCTGGGGGTGGATTGATGGCAGAAGAAGGCGAGCGGCATCCAAGGTATTGCTCTCGCCAGATGACATGGCCCATCCGCTGCCATTGCGTGTATGAGAGTGCGTGCTGGAGAGTAGTAGTTGGCCGCGCTTCGTGGCGTAATGGCGGTCAAGCAGCAACGACTGACGACGTATCACTGACAGACTACGTATCAATGACGGACTACGGACGGAGATTCCCATGGCGCGCACTGGCGTCCAGTACGAGGATGTACAACGAGCCATCGAGTCACTGATGGCACGGGGCGAGGCCCCGAGCGTGCAGAAGATTCGTGAAGTGCTGGGGACCGGCAGCTTCACCACCATCAGCGATCACCTGCGTGACTGGCGCCAGCGGCGCGCCGAGAAGCGTGATGAGCCGCTGAGCCAGGCCATGCCTGACAGTCTCACCGAGACCCTGGCCACGGTCTGGAAGGAGGCGCAGTCACTGGCCAATGAAAGCCTGGTGCACTATCGCCAGGAAGCGGACAAGCAGACCGTCGAGGCGCGTGAGGCCGAAGCGCAGGCACAGCGCCGCGCGGAAGATGCCGAACAGCGTCTCAGTGCCCTGTCCGAGCAATTGGCCCAGGTGCAGGCGCGCCTTGAAGAGCGTGTGCAGGCCCTGGCGACGTTGACCAATGAGCAGGAACATTGGCAGCAGCTGCAGGACAAGATCGAAAAGCGCCTGACCCTGGCCCAGGAAGACATCGCGGCCATGGAGCGCACGCGCGAAGTGGACCACGAGCGCCATCAGCAGGCGATTCAGGCGCAGGAAAGCGAGTGGAAGGAGCGTCTGGCGCAGGAAGAGGCGCGTCATGAAGCCAGTGAAACGCGCCTGATGAAGATGCTGGATGATGCACGCCTCGAGAAGAGCGAGCTCGACAAGCAGCATCGGCGCCGTCAGGAGCAGCTCGAGAAGCGCGTCGAGCGTCTCGATGCCCAGGCGGCCGAGCAACGCAAGCAGCTGCAGGAAGAAGAACGTCGCCGCTTTGAGGAGACCTCGGCTCGCCAGCAGCGCGAGACGGAGCTCAAGGACATGCGCGCGCAACTGGAGCACTCCTCGGCGGAATACTCACGCCTGGAGGCCCAGCTCGGCCAGCTGACACACGAGAACAAGCTGCTCAAGGAACGCCTGGCCTTTGCGCCCTTGCCGCCCTTCGTATGCTGAAAGCCTTGTCGGGTGATCGCCACGCACTTGCGGCGTGATCACCGTGGCTGACATGACGCAATGCACACGAAAACGCCGCCCATCAGGGCGGCGTTTTTTGTCAGTGCTGTCGAGTTCTCATTCTCGTGATGTCAATCTCATGATAGCAAGCTCGTGATATCAGAGCCGTCAGTGTCGTGATGGCGACGCCATCGGGTGACTATCAGGTTGTCAAAAGTGTGGCGAACACCTCACAGCAGCTCTTCCGCGACCAGTGCCAGACGTGAGCGCTCGACGCACTTGAGTGTCACGTGACTGGCATGCGGCCACGAGCTGAAGCGCTGCACTGCCACCGCAAGGCCGCAGGTGTTGGCGGTCAGATAGGGAGTGTCTATCTGGCCCACATTGCCCAGCAGTACCACCTTGGTGTTGGCGCCCGCCCGTGTCAGCAGGCCCTTGAGCTGCTTAGGCGTCAGGTTCTGGGCTTCATCGATGATCAGGAAGGTGTCGCTCAGCGTGCGGCCACGCATGAAGGACGGCGAGCGGATCTGGACGCGATTGCCGATCCAGGCGCGCGTGGCCTCCTCGTTCCAGGCGCTGGTGCCTTCTCCCTCCTTGCGCAGCAGGTTGTCCATGTTGTCGTGGAAGGCCCCCATCCACGGCGACATCTTCTCTTCTTCGGTGCCGGGCAAAAAGCCGATCTCTTCGCCCATCGCGATCGGCGCGCGGGTGAAGATGATGCGCTCGAAACGCTTCTTCTCCAGTGTCTGCTCGAACGCGGCAGCCAGTGTCATGTAGGTCTTGCCGGTGCCTGCACTGCCCGCGATTGACACCATGTCGACGCTGTCGTCCATCAGCAGGTTGAGGGCGAAGTTCTGGCGACTGTCATGGGCATTCACCCCCCATGCGCTGCGCTCGTTGCGATAGTTCTGCAGCACTTCCAGGCGTGCATAGTCATGCTCCAGCTCGCGCACGATGGCTTCGAAACTGGCGCCATCATCCCCATCACAATCCGCGATCAGCATGCCCGGGTACCAGTCCTTGGGCATCTGGCCTGACAGCTCATAGAAGGTGCGATGGTGCTCGCGCGTGACGGTGACATCGACCTGCATGTCGTCCCAGACGCCCTGGCCGTCGTGGCCGGCCTCATGAAAGAGCTTGACGCCCTCGATCATGGCGTCGCTGTCGGTGAAGGCGCGATCCGTCAGATAGTCTTCCACCGCCATGCCCAGGGCGGCGGCCTTGATGCGGAGATTGATGTCCTTGGTCACCAGGATGACCGAGGCGTCCTGACAGCGTGCAGACAGGCTGCGAGTCTCGGCGAGAATACGATTGTCGGCGCAGGCGTCGCTCTGATCGACATGGCCGGAGAGGAAGTGAAGGTTGCCCGCGCCATTCATGGAAGGCGGGAGCGGAATTCCACGCAGGATTTCCTGAGGTGTGACATCCGCGGTGAGATCGGACAGCGTACGGCTGATCTGGCGGGCGGTATGGGCAATCTCCTTGTTGCCATTCTTGTGCTTGTCCAGCTCCTCCAGCACCGTCATCGGAATGACGACATCATGCTCGTCAAACTGGAACAGGGCTGAGGGGTCGTGAATCAGCACGTTGGTATCGAGGACGTACAGACGACGGGACTGCTTCTCGACTCTTACCATTGGCGACATGCCTTCCGTTGGAGTGTGCCCCTTGAAGCTAGCATGCTGAATATGTCGATCGTGTTGCAAAAACGCGTTCAGATTTCACGCTAGCCTTGCAGACAGGTCACGCAAGGCAGGCGCATACTGTTGCTCCCTCATGAAATGCCCTTTTGCCTGGTGCCTGACAGCATCATGCTGAGCAGCGCCAACCTGTAGCAGAGAGAGCCAGCCGCGCCGCAGGCAAAGTCAGCGCCTCAGGCATAAGTCAGCGCCGCAGGCATGAAAAAGCCGCCCACCGAGCATCTCGGGGGCGGCTTTTGTTTATCCCCTCACGGCATCGGCCGTGAGGGTTGGTTCTCTCAAACGCTACCTTGTCGCGCGGATAGCGCGTCGGCGTCAGGCAACGGCGGGTTGCTGACGGCGTCGACGTACCTGCAGGAAGCCGATCAGCCACAGCAATGCCAGTGCCGGTAGCATGGCGATTTCCTTCGGAGGACGCTCAGCCGTCTGCTGGATGCCATCGATGGTGTAGTCGAAATCGATGCCGGCCTGCTGTGCCACGCTGCCGTACTCGATCATGCTGACCAGCACCTGCTCGTCGCTGATATCCAGCGTCAGGCCGACATCGGTCAGACGGGCTTCGCCACTCTCGGCGTCAGAAACCGGCAGCAACACGGTCTTGGAGACCTCGTCGCCATCCAGGTTGATGCCCGAGACGTGAATCGGCAGCTTACTGTCCACCGGCGCTTCGGCGATCAGCGTCTCGATCTGCTGCGGCGCGGCCATGGTGGTGGGCGGATAGATCATGTCCCACCAGTAGCCCGGACGGAACAGCGTGAAGGTGATCAGCAGCAGACCGATGGTCTCGTACCAGCGCGTACGCGTCAGCCAGTAGCCTTGCGTCGCCGCCGCGAAGACCAGCATCGCCGCGACGGCCGAGGCCACCGTGATCGCCAGGTGCCAGTAGCTGTCGATGTTCATCAGCAACAGGTTGGTATTGAAGATGAACATGAACGGCAGGATCGCGGTGCGGATATCGTAGGTGAAGCCCTGGATACCGGTCTTGATCGGGTCTGCCTTGGCGATCGCGGCCGCCGCGAAGGCGGCTAGCCCCACCGGTGGTGTGTCATCGGCCAATATCCCGAAGTAGAACACGAACAGGTGCACGGCGATCAGCGGCACGATCAAGCCGTTTTCCGCGCCCAGATTGACGATGACAGGTGCCATCAGCGTCGAGACGACGATGTAGTTGGCGGTCGTCGGCAGGCCCATGCCCAGAATCAGGCTGATCACGGCGGTGAAGATCAGGATCAGCATCAGGTTGCCGGCCGAGATGAACTCGACGAAGGCGGTCATCTTGAGGCCCAGCCCGGTCAGGGTCACGGTGCCCACGACGATACCTGCCGCCGCGGTGGCCACGCCGATGCCGATCATGTTCTTGGCACCGATCACCAGGCCATGGAAGAGGTCTTCGCCACCGCGTTGTGCGGCGCCGCCGACATTGCCTTCCTTGCGGAAGATGGCCACCAGCGGACGCTGGGTCACGGTGATGAAGATCATGAACAGCACGGCCCAGAAGGCCGACAGCCCCGGTGACATGCGTTCGACGGTCAGGCACCACACCAGTACCACGACCGGCAACAGGAAGTAGAGACCGACCTTGACGGTCGGGCCGACCGGCGGCAGTTCATCGATGTCGCCTTCCCCAAGTTCCGGGAAGCGTGCTGAATAGGCGATCAGTGCCACATAGGAGGCCAGCAGCAGCGGCAGCACGATCCAGACCGCGCCATCCCCCGCCAGGGTCTTGATCCAGCCGATGCCGTAGTAGACGACCAGCGTGAGTATTCCCATGCCGATGAAGACGGTCAGGAAGGTCAGCAAGGTCGCGATCATGCTGGTCTTCTGGGTGCGCTTGAGGCCTTCCATGCCGGCCTTGCACGCTTCCAGGTGCACGATGTAGATCAGGGCGATGTAGGAGATCAATGCCGGCAGCAAGGCATGCTTGATGACGTCAAGGTAAGGAATGCCGACATATTCGACCATCAGGAAGGCCGCGGCGCCCATGATCGGCGGCGTCAGCTGGCCATTGGTGGACGCGGCCACTTCCACGGCGCCCGCCTTGGTGGCCGGGAAGCCGACCTTCTTCATCAGCGGGATGGTGAAGGTGCCGGTGGTGACGACGTTGGCGATGGAGGAGCCGGAGATGATGCCGGACAGGCCAGAGGCGACGACGGCGGCCTTGGCCGGTCCGCCCCGCATGTGGCCGAGCATGGAGAAGGCCATGCGGATGAAGTAGTTGCCGGCGCCAGCACGTTCCAGCAAGGCACCGAACAGCACGAACAGGAACACGAAGTCGGTGGAAACGCCGAGCGCGACCCCGAACACCCCTTCCGTGGTCAGCCACTGGTGGCCGAGCAGCTTGTTGAGGCTGGCCCCGGCATGCGCGATGACATCGGGCATGTAGGCGCCGAACAGGCTATAGAGCAGAAAGACGCTGGCGACGACCGCAAGGGGCGGCCCGAGTGCACGACGCGTGGCTTCCAGCAGCAGGACCAGGCCGATTCCCGAGAACACCAGGTCCACGGTGGTATAGGCGCCCGCGCGACGTGCCAGTTCATCACTGAAGATCAGCACATAGGCGACACCCGCCACGGCGAAGATCGCCAGGGCCCAGTCATAGAGGGGAATGCGATTGGCGGGAGCACCCTTGTAGGCCGGGTACGCCACGAAGGCCAGCGAGATGGCAAAACAGAGATGCACGGCGCGCGCGGTGTCGGAATTTAGCAGTGACAGCGGCGAGGCGTGGTAAAGCTGAAACAACGACCATGCCAGTGGAATCAGCCACATGAAGTGGCGGCCCACGAAGCCCACGGGATGACGGCCGCCGGTTTCCGACTCCAGCATCTCGAGGACTTCAGCATCATGATGCGTCTCGGCGTCTGGCGCCTGAGACGTTGCTGCAGTTTGGGTTTTGGTCATTTTTTGTGATCCGGTACGCGAGTCAGGCGATGGCTGACAGGTCACCTTCTTGCTCGACCAGAAGGCCCTGCTCAACCACATGCTTATCAAGCTGGTTACGTCTTCAGTATGTCCGGCCTGACAGATGTTTCCATTGATTCACCCGATCAGGGCGTAAATTTCCTGAACGATTTCCTGAGCGGGCAGCGAGCTAGGCTCGTGACGAGCGTGAGACCTTGCCTGGTCACGCTTGTCCATGCTGCGGCTACCGTCACGCCACTTGCCACTCGCAGGCAAGTCCTGGCGGCGCGCTGACGGCGGGTGTCTCTGCTGCGCTTTCCCTGCTTGGCCTTTTCCTGCCTGGCCCTTTCCTGCTCGACCTGAGTGGCCGCCCGGGAATGCAGACTTTCCACAAGCACGGAGACCGCAACGAGTGCGGTCTCCGGGAATTCCCTGTGCTCCCTGCGCTCGGGTCCCTGAGCGCAGGATGAGCGTTCATGCACGGCGCCTCGCAGGCGAGGCGCGCAGGGCATATCACTCGCTCAGCAGGCCAGCTTCCTTGTAGTACTGCTTGGCGCCATCGTGCAGCGGCGCCGTCAGGGAAGCATTGACCATCTCTTCCTTCTTCAGGACCTGGAACGCCGGGTGCAGGCGCTGGAACTGATCGAAGTTGTCGAACACGGCCTTGACCACTTCGTAGGCGACGCGGTCTTCGACTTCGGCACTGGAGACGATGGTTGCGCGGACACCGAAGGTGGTCACGTCGTCATCGTTGCCGCGGTACATGCCACCCGGGATGGTCGCGACGGAGAAGTAAGGCTTCTCTTCGACCAGCTTGGTGACGGCGTCGCCGGTGACATTGACGATGTTCGCGTCACAGGTGGTGGTCGCTTCCTTGATGGAACCGGACGGGTGACCCACGACGTAGACGTAACCGTCGATCTTGTTGTCACACAGTGCGGAAGACATCTCGGAGGCCTTGAGCTCGGAGGCCACGGAATACACGCTGGTGTCCTTGTCCTGAGAGGACAGCAGAGTGTCGATGGTCGAGCGCTGACCGGAACCCGGGTTGCCGATGTTCATGCGCTTGCCTTCCAGCTGGTCGAACTCGGTCACGCCGCTGTCCTTGCGGGCGACGACGGTGAACGGTTCCGGGTGCAGGGAGAACAGTGAACGCAGGTCCTTGTTCGGGCCGAAGTCTTCGAAATCGCCCTTGCCTTCATAGGCATTGTAATGCGCGTCAGACTGGGCAACGCCCATGTCCAGCTCGCCGGTACGGATGCTGTTCAGGTTGTAGCCGGAACCGCCCGTGGACTCGACGCTGCAGCGAATGCCGTGTTCGGCCTTGCCACGGTTGACCAAGCGGCAGATTGCACCACCAGCCGGATAGTAAACGCCTGTTACACCGCCGGTGCCGATGGTTACGAAGGTCTGCTCGGCGGCGCTGGCGCCTCCGGAGATCCCCATCAGGCCAAGACCTGCGGTCGCGACCGCCGCTGTCAGCGACTTCTTGATCATGGTCATGTTGAAACTCCCTTTGCTGGCTTGTTATTGGTCTTGCCGTCATGCACCTCGATACCGGCCAGGCCCTTGCTTGTATCGCGCGTGTAACAGGCCGATTCTCAGGCTTATCCACTGCCACATGGCTGATATTTCAGTAATTTGAGGTGCATAACGCTGCACTGAGACTAGCATAGCTGAAGTGCGCGAGTACCAGCTTGTCATGCTTTATGCTACGAAAGGTGTAGGTGTTGGCAGTGAACTGCGCAGACAACGACTTGTATCTCGCCACACGAGGATGGCCACTCCCTCATTGCGTGCAACTTTCAGCGCGGATTCAGATAGTCGCTGCTGCTGACTGTGTAACCTGCACCGTTACTCAGTAACCATGACTCCCCTTTCGCAGTTAATTTGCGCCTGGGAGCACGCAGAAGACGCATGCAAAAACGCCCCACGGCAAGGCCGTGGGGCGTTCTGTTTTCGACGTTCAGTCTTTTCGGCGTTCAGTCTTTCCGAGGCTCAGTCATTTAGACGAGCCGTCTTTGCGACTGGCTTGTCAGGTGCGCGTGACACTGCGCATGGTGACGAACTCTTCCGCTGCCGTCGGGTGAATGCCCACGGTCAGGTCGAAGTCGGCCTTGGTTAGGCCGGCACGCACGGCGATACCGATGCCCTGCATGATCTCACCGGCTTCATCACCGACCATGTGCACGCCGACGACCTTGTCGCTGGCATCATCGACGATCAGCTTCATCAGGCTGCGCTCATCGCTGCCGGACAGGGTGTGCTTGAGCGGACGGAAGTCAGCGGTGTAGACGCGGATGCTGTCGAACTTCTCGCGCGCCGCTTCCTCGCTGAGGCCGACGGTACCGATGTTCGGATGACAGAACACCGCTGTCGCGATGCTGTCGTAGTCCAGACCACCCACGACGCCATCGCCGAAGTGCGCACGCACCAGGTGCATGGCTTCTTCAAGTGCCACCGGTGTCAATTCCGGACCGCCGATGATGTCGCCCAGCGCGAGGATGGACGGGGTGGTGGTCTCGAAGCGCTCGTTGACGCGTACGGTGCCATCGACATTCAGCGCCACATCGACATTCTCGAGCCCCAGGCCTTCGATGTTCGGCTTGCGACCGGTGGCGGCGAGGATGCAATCCACTTCCAGCACCTGGCCATCGCTCAGGCGCACGCTGTAGACATCGCCCTGCTTGTCGATGGACTCGACCGTGGTGTTGAAGTGCAGGTTGACGCCCTTCTTGGCCATCTCGTCACGCGTGAACTCGCGCACTTCGTTGTCGAAGCCGCGCAGGAACAGGTCACCGCGATAGCTCAGGTGCGTCTCGGCACCCAGACCATTGAAGATACTGGCGAACTCGACGGCGATATAGCCGCCACCGATGACGAAGAAGCGCTTCGGGAAGCTTTCCAGATCGAAGATGCGGTTGGAATCCAGCGCATGTTCACGACCCGGGAAGTCCGGCAGGAACGGCCAGCCACCGGTGGCGACCAGGATCTTGGCCGCGGTGTGACGCTCGCCATTGACGACGACGGTGTTGGCATCGGCGATGCTGGCACGGCCTTCGATCAGCGTGGCGCCGGAATTGTTTAGCAGATTGCGATAGATGCCGTTCAGACGAGAGATCTCGGCGGTCTTGCGATCGCGCAGGGTCGCCCAGTCAAAGCGCGGGGCGTCGCCCAGATCCCAACCGAAGCCGGCGCTGTCCTTGAAGGAATCATGGTAGTGGGCAGCGTAGGAGTAGAGCTTCTTGGGCACGCAACCGACATTGACACAGGTACCGCCGAGGTAGCGGTCTTCTGCCACGGCAACGCGGGCGCCGGTCGCGGCGGCGGTCCGGGCAGCGCGAACGCCGCCGGAGCCGGCACCAATGACGAACAGGTCGAAGTCAAACTGGCCTGTCGCAGGCTGATGGGTCTGATCGGTCACGGGAATCTCCTTGATGAATTGGCCACATGGTATCAGGACTCGCGCGGCCTCGGGAGTCCCGTGTCGCTGGGCACGGTTACCCGCGTATCGGCCTTCAGGTTGACCCTGTGGCCTCTGACACGGTAAATATGTCCAACAAGCATGTTAGACAAAAGTTACAACGTGCTGGCACAGGGGCTAGCACCGTCATTGGCGAAGCGCTCCGCGGGCGCGTAACATTGTTGCTCGTAACCTTAGCGCTCTGACGTCTTGCCTGACGCTGCCGTGAATGCCTGCCTCATGGGTCTGAGTCAAGAGGCTCTGCGCCCGAGAGGCACCACGGCCAACGCCCCTGTGCGACAACCGTCCCCTGCCCCCGTCATTTGAAAAAGTGGTCTCCCTGCCATGAGCAATATCGAAAAGCTGCTTGAGCAAAACAAGGTCTGGGCTGAATCCATGACCGAGCGCGACCCTGAGTTCTTCAAGCGCCTCTCGGACCAGCAGAATCCTGACTTTCTGTGGATCGGCTGCTCGGATTCCCGCGTACCGGCCAACCAGATCATCGATCTGCCGCCCGGCGAAGTCTTCGTTCATCGCAATGTCGCCAACCTGATCCACTACAACGACATGAACGCGTTGTCGGTGATCCAGTACGCCGTCGATGTCCTGAAGGTCGAGCACATCATGATCGTCGGCCATTACGGTTGTGGTGGCGTGCGTGCCTCGATCACCGGCGGTGACAATGGCATGGTCGACTACTGGCTGCACACCCTGCGTGAGCTCTACAACCTGCACTATGACGAGCTCAAGGACCTGCCGCTGGATGAGCAGGTTGATCGCATGTGCGAACTCAATGTCCGCTCTCAGGTGCAGAACCTGGCCAGAACCAAGATCCTGCAGCGTGCCTGGGAGCGCGGTCAGAAGCTGGAAGTGCACGGCTGGGTCTACGGCCTGTCCGATGGTCGAGTGAACAACCTCGATTGCACCATCAGCAACCTGTCACAGGTGCCGCAGCTGTATCGTGTGGACCGCATCGAGCCTTTACCGCAGCAGGACTGATCAGGCCGACCTGATCCAGCTGCCGGTGCTGCAGGATGCCGGTAGCAACATCAGTGCCCTCCAACGCGCCTCCCACCTGGGAGGCGCGTCGCGTTTCAGGCCTCCCTCTTATCAAGACCGACTCTCCAGCGCCTTTCTCCCTCTGTCAGTGCTTTCCTGCATCGACTGCCTTGGCGTCCATTGAATGGAATCAGGCCTGGCAGCCACCGGCGCTGGAAAGTCTTTCACGTGTTTTCAGCGCAGCGTTCGGGAATTTTACAGTGCAGTATCGATCTTTCAGGCCTTCGTGGAGGGCCTCTGAGGCGCAACTTTGGTCGCAGAACGCCATGCGCACCAATCAGGTGCAGAGACTGCACGCAGTGGAGAATCACCGCCTATCCTGTCGGCTTTTCTACCGCTGATGGTGTCTGTTTATCGCCAGGTGGCGTGAAGCCGGATTGGCGCTATTCAGCGTACGCAATGTCTCTCAACCAGGCGCCGTCGGCTGACGGAACTGATACACACCACGGCCATGCAGCGCCCGGGAATTCCCCAGACCTCGATCATCAATTTTGATTCAAATAGTTGATTCTATTGGAATTGAATTGTAGTCATGGCTTGCAATGTGAACGAGGCAGGTCAGTATCACGGCGGCTTGCCCAGCATATGACAGGACTGAATCGTACCGCATTGCCTCGACAGGAAACGCCCTCAGCTCACGGCTTTGTTGATGTGAGAGATGGCGTTGTCGTGTGACATTCGGCGTGTCGCCTGGCCCACCCCGCGCCCTGCACCAGCCTGGATGACGTTGCGTGGTCAGGAAAAGGCTATTCACCACCTGCATCCGGCTACTCAACATTTCGATTGTCCCGCGACCAAGTGACTCTCTACTGTTAGAACGCATCCTGCGTGTCTGCCTCGACAGCCGCGCAGGATCGCCACAACAACAATCAAACTACACAAGCAAAGGGATGCTCATGACCCGTCAGAATGCCCTCCAGTCTTTCTTGCCCAAGAAGACCCTGTGTGCGCTGATCGGCAGCGCGACATTGGCCATGGCGGCTCCGGCAATGGCCGAAGACGTCACCCTGCGCATGGCCTACGACGCTGACCCCGTGACCCTCGATATCCACGAACAGCTCTCCGGCGGCACCCTGCAGCTGTCGCACATGGTCTACGACCCGCTGATTCGCTGGAACAAGGACCTCGGCTTCGATGGCCGCCTGGCCAAGAGCTGGGAGCGTGTCGATGACAACACCATGCGCTTCCATCTGCGCGAAGGCGTCAAGTTCCACTCCGGCAATGACTTCTCCGCCAAGGATGTGGTCTGGACCATCGAGCGCCTCAAGAAGAGTGCCGACTTCAAGGCCATCTTCGCACCCTTCACCGACGTCAAGGCCGTCGATGACTACACCGTGGACCTGGTGACCGACAAGCCGTTCCCGCTGGTGCTGAATGCCGCCACCTACATCTTCCCGATGGACAGCGCGTTCTATTCCGGTGAGACCGAAGACGGCAAGGCCAAGGATGAGATCGCCAAGGCGGCCAACACCTTCGCCTCACGCAACGAGTCCGGCACGGGCCCCTACAAGGTCGCGGACCGTCAGCAGGGCGTGAAGATCAGTTTCGAGCGCTTCGAGGATTACTGGGATACCGAGTCGCCGGGTAACGTCGATGACATCGTGCTGACGCCGATCAAGGAAAACGCCACGCGTGTCGCGGCGCTGCTGTCGGGTGACATGGACTTCATCGCGCCGGTACCGCCGACCGATCTGGAACGCATTCGCAAGCAGGACGGCGTGCACCTGGTCGAGATGGGCGGCACCCGCATCATCACCTTCCAGATGAACCAGGAGCGTGTCGAAGCCTTCAAGGACAAGCGCGTCCGTCAGGCCGTCAACTACGCCATCAACCAGGAAGGCATCGCCCAGAAGCTGATGAAAGGCTTCGCGACCCCCGCCGCCCAGATGTCACCGGATGGCTATCAGGGCCACAACCCCGAGCTGACCCCGCGCTATGACGTGGCCAAGGCCAAGGAGCTGATGAAGGAAGCCGGATACGAGGATGGCTTCGAGATCAGCATGATGGCGCCCAACAACCGCTATGTGAACGACGCCAAGATCGCCCAGGCCGTGGCCTCGATGCTGGCCAGGATCAACATCACGGTCGACCTGAAGACCCTGCCCAAGGCCCAGTACTGGCCGGAATATGATGCGCGTGCTGCCGACATGATGATGATTGGTTGGCACTCGGACACCGAAGACAGTGCCAACTTCTTCGAATTCCTGACCTTCTGCCCGGATGCCGACAGCGGTGTCGGTCAGTACAACTCCGGCAACTACTGCAATCCGGACGTCGACAAGATGGTCACCGAGGCCAACCTGGAAACCGACACCGAGAAGCGCGCCAAGATGCTGCAGGCCGCCGAGAAAGCCGTCTACGACGATGCCGGTTTCGTGCCGCTGCACTGGCAGAACCTGGCCTGGGGCGCGCGTGATGGCGTCAACATCGAGCCGGTGCTGAACGTAATGAACTTCCCGTATCTGGGGGATCTGGTCATCGACCAGGAGTGATCCCGCCGCGTGAGTGAGAGACAGGCACTGAACCGCCTTGCATCGTTCAGTGCCATGTTTCTGGCCACTCACCCCTCGCGACAGGCAAGTCAGGCAACCGGAGATAGCCTGAGCGAACTCTCTGGTTGCCCTGCTGACCTGAACGCGACGACTTACCCCCGCCTGTTGTTTTCCTCGCCATCGCCTGTCGGTGATGGGTTGGGGAGCCTGTGCCCGATGGCAGGCCAGCGACAGGCGGGATACCTGACACCCAGCGTGATCGGCCAGCATGGATAGGGCCGACACGCGCGAGACCGTGATGTTCACGAGGAAGGTGGCGATCCATGATTGCCTTTCTGATCAAACGCCTGATGCACGCCGTACTGGTCATGTTCGTGATCAGCATCATCAGCTTCGCCATCCAGGACAACCTGGGCGACCCGCTGCGCGAGATGACCGGCCAGGCCGTGTCGGAAGCCCAGCGTGAGGTCATGCGCGATGAAATGGGCCTCAACGACCCCTTCATCACCCAATATCTGCGTTTTGCCGGCAATGCCCTGCAGGGCGATCTCGGCAACTCGTACTTCTACAAGCAGCCAGCGACCGAGGTGATTCTCAAGCACCTGCCCGCCACGCTAGAACTGGTGATGGCCTCGAGCCTGATCATCATCCTGCTCTCGGCGCCCATCGGGGTGTTCGCGGCGATTCGCCCGCGCAACTGGCTGTCACGCCTGTTCATGGGTACCTCGATCATCGGTATCTCGGTGCCGGTCTTCCTGACCGCCATCGTGTTGATCCAGCTGTTCGCGATCGGCGTGACGGTGGACTGGTTCCCCAGCGACACCACCTGGGGCAGTGTCCTGAACGGCATGCTGTCCACCGATGGCGGCATGCCCTCCTACGGGCGCGGTGAGCTGGTACACGTCGCGGGCACCTGGTCGAGCGGCTTCTTCACCGCCGACGGCCTCTGGCACCTGGTGCTGCCGGCCATCTCGCTGGCCTCGATCATGCTGCCACTGTTCATCCGCCTGATTCGTGCCGAGATGATGGAAGTGCTGCAGTCGGACTACATCAAGTTCGCGCGCGCCAAGGGTATCGGCCTCAAGCGTATCTACTTCCTGCACGCACTGAAGAACACCATGCTGCCGGTGATCACCGTCGGCGGCGTGCAGATCGGCACCATGGTCGCCTACACCATCCTGACCGAGACCGTCTTCCAGTGGCCGGGCATGGGCCTGATGTTCCTCGAGGCCATTACCCGCTCCGACATCCCGCTGATCGTGGCCTACCTGATGATGGTCGGCGTGATCTTCGTGATCACCAACACCCTCGTCGATCTGATCTACGGACTGGTCAACCCCACCGTCAAGCTTGCGGGGAAACCGGCATGAGCCAATCCAATACCCAATCGAGCAACGCGCCCGTCACCCCGAAGACCAGCTCCATCGTGGTCCCAGGCCGTTGGCAGCGATTCCGCGAGTCCTACCTGGTCTACAGCTTCAAGCGCGACTGGATGGCTCAGGCCTGTCTGCTGGTGTTCATCGCCATGGTGCTCGGGGCCTTCCTCGCGCCGTGGATCGCCCCGGCCGATCCCTATGACCTGGCCAGTATCGACATCATGAACTCGGAGCTGCCGCCGGCGTGGATGGCGGGCGGCGATCCGGCCTTCCTGCTGGGCACCGATGCCCAGGGGCGTGATCTGCTCTCCACCATTCTCTACGGCACGCGCGTGTCGCTGTTGATCGGCTTCGGCGCTGTCATCCTGCAGGCACTGCTCGGCGTGACCTTCGGGCTGCTGGCGGGCTATCTGGGCGGGCGTATCGATGCCTTCCTGATGCGCATGGCCGATATCCAGCTGTCGTTCTCGACCCTGATGGTCGCCATCGTGGTGGGCGCCATCATCAAGGCCACCTTCGGCGGCGCCGCCTTCTCGGATTACGCGCTGATCCTGTTGATCCTGATCATCGGGCTGGCGGAATGGCCGCAGTATGCGCGTACCGTCCGCGCCTCGGTGCTGGCGGAGAAGAACAAGGAATACGTCGATGCCGCGCGGGTAATGGGCTTCCGCTCCCGTCGCATCATGTTCCGTCACATCCTGCCCAACACCCTGTCGCCGATCTTCGTCATCTCCACGGTGCAGATCGCCAACGCGATCATCTCGGAGGCGGCGCTGTCCTTCCTCGGTCTCGGCATGCCGGAGACCCAGCCGTCGCTGGGGTCACTGATCAAGTCCGGCTTCGACTACCTGCAGTCAGGCAGCTGGTGGATCACGCTGATCCCCGGTGGCGTGCTGATCGTGCTGGTCCTGGTCATCAACCTGCTGGGCGACTGGCTGCGTGATGTCATGAACCCGCGTCTCTACAAGGGCTGAAGCCGAGAGGAGTCAAGACAATGGCACTACTTGAAGTCAAAAACCTCGACGTCCGCTTCGCCATGCGAGGCGGTGAGGTCCGCGCCCTGCGCGACGTCAGTTTCACCCTAGAACGCGGTGAGCGCCTGGGGATCGTCGGTGAATCGGGGGCCGGCAAGTCGGTCGCGGCCTTCACCATCCTGAATCTGATCGCCAAGCCCGGCTACATCGCCGGCGGCGAGATCAAGTTCGATGGCGAGGTGCTCAACACCCTCAAGCCCAAGGCGATGCAGTCGATTCGCGGCAACCGCATCTCGATGATCTTCCAGGACCCGATGATGACGCTCAATCCGGTGCTGACCATCGGCGAGCAGATGATCGAATGCCTAAAGGCGCACCGCCGCATCTCGCGCAAGGATGCGCGCGCCATCGCCCTGCACAAGCTCAATCAGGTCTTCATTCCCTCTCCGGAAAAACGCCTGGATCAGTACCCCCATGAGCTGTCCGGCGGCATGCGTCAGCGCATCATCATCGCCATCGCGCTGCTGCTGGACCCGGATATCATCGTCGCCGATGAACCGACCACCGCGCTGGATGTGACCATCCAGGCCGAGATCATGGAGCTGTTGCTGCTGCTGTGCGAGAAGCACAACGTCGGGCTGATCCTGATCACCCACGACCTGGGCGTGGTCAGCCAGGTCACCCAGCGCACCCTGGTGATGTATGCCGGGCGCGTCATCGAACAGGGGCCGACCCGCGAGATCATCAATGATGCTCAGCACCCCTACACCCAGGGGCTGATCAACGCCCTGCCCCAGATGGCCACTCCGGGCAGCCGTCTGAACCAGATTCGTGGCTCGATGCCGACCCTGACCAAGATTCCGGCCGGCTGCGCCTTCAATCCGCGCTGTGACTTCGCGGCGAATATCTGCCTCGAGAAGGTGCCGGCCTTTGCCCATTCCGGCAACTGCAAGGTGGCCTGTCATATGGTCGATGCCATGGTGGCCGGCGAGCGCTGGACCCCGATCATCACCGATGCCTACGGCAATGGCGCCACTCCCACTGACAGCCACCGCACGGAGGTGAACGCATGAGCGCGGCAATTCTGAAGGACGCTCAGTCCTCCTCCCAGGCCTCCCCCCGTATGGATAGCGCCGAGCTTGGCGAAACCCTGGTAGAAATTCGTGATCTCGAGAAGCGCTTCTCGTTGTCCGGCGACTTTCTCGAACAGCTGACCTTCGAGAAGGGACGCCTGCGTCGCAAACAGGAATACGTGCACGCCATCAATGGCGTCACACTGGACGTCAAACGCGGTGAGGCGCTGTGCGTGGTCGGGGAATCCGGCTGCGGCAAGTCGACGGTCGCGCGGACCGTGATGGGGCTGCTCAAGCCCAGCGGTGGCGAGGTCCGTTTTGACGGCACCCGCATCGATGACATGGCCCCGCGTGACCTGCTGCCCTACCGCCGTCGCATGCAGATGATCTTCCAGAATCCCTATGCGTCGCTGAATCCGCGCATGACCATCCAGCAGACGCTGGAGGAGCCGCTGCGCTTCCATCAGCCGACGCTCAAGGATGGCGAGGTGCGCGACAAGATCGAGGAGGTGATGCGCTCGGTGGGCATCGACCCCGACTGGGGCAAGCGCTTCGCCCACGAATTCTCCGGCGGCCAGCGTCAGCGTATCTCGATCGCCCGCGCGCTGGCGGTGGACCCGGAATTCATCGTCGCCGATGAGCCGATCTCGGCGCTGGACGTGTCGATCCAGGCGCAGGTGCTCAACCTGATGATGGAGGCGCAGGAGCAACGCAACCTGACGTATCTGTTCATCACCCACGACCTGGCCGTGGTCGAGCACTTCGGCACCCGCGTCGCGGTGATGTATCTGGGCACGCTGTGCGAGCTGGCGGACACCCGTTCACTGTTCGCCCGCCCGCGTCACCCCTACACCCAGGCATTGATGTCGGCGATCCCGCGTCTGCACGATGACAAACCCAATCACATTCGCCTCGAGGGTGAGGTGCCGACGCCGGTCAATCTGCCTTCGGGCTGCGTCTTCCATGGCCGTTGTCCGCATGCCAATCAGCGTTGCCGCACGGAGATTCCGCGCCTGATCGCCACGGACACCGGTCAGGTCGCCTGCCACGCCGTGGAAGAAGGCCGCATCGACTGATGTGATGGCAGTGACGAAAGTGATGACGGCGATGTGATGGGCGCCATCGATCATTGCGTTTCCGGCCCCAAGCAAGGAAAGACCGCGTAAGGTTGCCATTGTCATCGGCAACCTTGCGTCTTGCGCTCATTGACGATTGCATCTCGCGTTTTGTATGGGCAAGATTTCGCTCATCCGCTACTGACCAACAGGTCAATTGGCGCCATTGCCCACGATGCTTGAAGAAGATTCAGCGTGGCACCGGGCCCCGATGACGCATCCCCAAGATACTCTGGTGTGACACGTCCGAAGAGATGTGCGCCCGACCTCCTGACATGGCCTTCTCCCAGGCCGACGAGGCACTCCGATTACATGGAAATTCGCTGGCTCGAAGACTTCATCGTTCTGGCTCAGACCCGGCATTTCTCGCGGGCAGCCGATGCACAGAATGTCTCTCAGCCCACCTTTTCCCGCCGCATCAAGTTGCTGGAAGAGGAGATGGGCACCACCTTGATCAATCGTCAGACCCTGCCGCTGTCGCTGACTCCCGCCGGAGACGAGTTTCTCCAGCTGTGCGAGCAGATCACCGAGCGCGTGCGCATCACACGCGAACGCCTGCAGGACATGGCCCAGCAGCAAGCCAGCAAGATATCGCTGGGGGCACCGCAGTCTCTGGTGTCCCACTTCCTGCCTGATTGGCTCGATCAGCTTCAGCTGCGTGAACAGGTGCTGCCCTATCTGCGTGCCACCGGCTGGCTGGCGGCCGACTATTTCCACGGGCTGGATCGCGGCGAATGTGATCTGGCGCTGTGCTATTGGCCCCAGGCACGTGTGGATCTGGGCTTTGAGCTGGACAGTTACCAATACCTGGTGGTCGGCGAAGAAACCTTCATCCCGCTGTGCGCGCCCGGCGCGGATGGCAATCCCCGCCATCAGTTGCCGGGCACGCGGCGCAATCCGCTGCCGTTCATCAGCCCGCATCCGCGCGCCGTCATCGCCACCTCGCTGATGGCCCATCTCGCTCAGGTCCCGATTCAGGCGCATCTGGTCACCATGAACGAGAATATTCAGGCGGCCAACATCAAGGCGCTGGTCTTGCAGGGCTATGGCATCGGTTGGTTGCCGCAGCGGCTGGCCGCAGAGGAAATCGCCAGCGGCAAGCTGGTACGTGCCGGTGACCCGCGCTGGGACCTGAGTCTGCATATCCGCCTGTATCGCCCGCGCGTGCCGCGCCACGACAGTGTCAGTGAACTCTGGCACCAGCTGGAAGCCCATTTCTCGTGAGTCATCCGGGCAGGAGGGTCGACAGCGCCGGCTCAGCGACGCTCTCCCCTTCATTCCTACATTCTCCATTACCTCACGCCATTGACGTTCACTCATCCAGGTCAGGCGTGCCGACCGTTTGCAAGGAAACATGATGTCTGACAGCCAGCTCAACGACCCGACTATCACCCACGCCGCGGCACACCGCGCGCATCTGGCGGCGCTGCAATCCGGCTACGAAATCGCCATGCAGCAGCATGATCTGGACGCCATCGTGCTGCACAGTGGCAAACCGAAGCGGCATTTCGCCGATGATCAGGATGCCAGCTTCAAATCCCATGCCCATTTCCTGCACTGGGTGCCGATGGCGGGCCTCAGCGATAGCTGGCTGGTGATTCGTCCGGGTGAGCGCCCGACGCTTTACCTCTATGCCCCTGATGACTTCTGGCATCTGTCACCCAGCCTGCCGACGCCGGACACCGCGCCCTGGGCCGAGCAGTTCGAGATTGTCCATCTGCGCAAGCCGACACTGCCACAGCGCCCTGAGGGCCGCGTGGCGCTGCTGGGCGAGATCGCCGAACTCCAGCCGCAGGTGGTCAGCGAACTTGAGGCACTGCCCAACCCGGTCGGCCTGGTGCGCCAGCTCGACGAGGGGCGCGTCTGCAAGAGCGAATTCGAGATCGCCTGTCTGCAAGAAGCCAGCCTGCGCGCCGCGCGTGGCCATCTGGCTGCCCGGCGCACCTTCATGGAAGGCGGCGCGGAGCTCGATATCCAGCTGGCCTATCTTGGCGCGTCGCGGCAACGAGAATCGGATGTGCCCTACGGCAACATCGTCGGTCTCAACGCGCATGCCGCCGTCCTGCATTACCAGCATTATGGCTTGCAGGCCCCCGCCGCCCGTCACAGCCTGCTGGTGGATGCCGGCGCCAGCGTGCACGGCTATGCCTCTGACATCACACGCAGCTGGGCGGGCGATGATGCCCTGCCGCTCTATCGCTCGCTGATCGAGGGCGTGGAGGCGCTGCAGAAGCGTCTGATCGCAAGACTCGCGCCCGGGGTGGACTACGTCGACCTGCACCTCGAGATGCATCGTGAGCTGGGTGAGCTGCTGCGGGAATTGGGCGTGGTGTCCCTGCCCGCCGAGGATCAGGTCGCACAAGGCATCACGGCAGCCTTCTGCCCGCATGGTCTCGGGCATCTGCTGGGACTGCAGGTCCATGATGTGGCGGGTCGCATTCCTGATCACACCACCGGCGATATCCGTCATCCGCCGCAAGGTCACCCGATGCTGCGCCTGACGCGTGTGCTCGAGACCGGCATGGCCATCACCATCGAACCGGGTTGCTACATCATCCCCATGCTGCTGGAGCCGCTGCGCAACGATGCACGCGGTGAGCATATCGACTGGAAGCTGGTCGAGGCGCTGGCACCGCATGGTGGTGTGCGTATTGAGGACAATCTGGTCATCACCGCAGACGGTGCCCTCAATCTGACACGCAGCCCGGCGACGGGTCTGTAATCAGGCCTGTCACAACACTGTCTGAGCCTCTCGCTGTGACGCTTGCCGTCACATGCCTGCCTCACGCCGCCATGGGCCCTGTGCCGATGGCGGCTTTTTGTCGCGTAACCCGGGGCTAAGTATTTGAGCGCCAGGCCAGGAATGTGATCCAGGGTCGAGCTATCACCATTGGCGTCGATGCGTATGCTGCACTGCGACTAGCGATTGGCGTCGCCAAGTGAAATGATGCCAACGATATCCGTGCAGAAATTTCTGTCAGATCTTGCTGCAGGCCACCGCCATCAAGGGCATGTCCATCACCCGACCACCAACGTCATCGCCCTGGCCTGCCACTGGAGCTACCTCACATGCCGCACTCCATCTTCACGTCAGAGTTTCGCCCTGCCCTTGGCCTGCGCAATCGCCATGTCCAGACCTTGTTGCCGCGATTTCTGCCCCGCGCGCCCCTGAGTCGACGCACCGAGATTCTCAATCTTCCCGATGGTGACTTCGTCGAGCTCGCCTGGGTCATCAGCGACGGTCATGAAAAGCGGGAGCGTACGACGACCCTGAGCGACGATGCGCCCCTGTTCGTGCTGTTTCATGGCCTTGAGGGTGACTTGAGTTCGCCCTACGCCCGTGAGCTGCTCAATGCGGCCGCCCGGATGGGCTGGCGACCGGTGATGATGCATTTCCGTGGCTGCGGGCAATCTCCCAACCGCCTGCCACGCGCCTATCACAGCGGAGATACTGCAGACGCCTATTGGGTGCTCGGCGAGCTGGGGCAACGCTATCCGCACGCCATCAAGGTCGCCTGTGGCGTATCGCTGGGCGCCAACATGCTGCTCAAGCTGGTGGCGGAGCAAGGCGGTGATGGTCTGGACCTGGCCGGCGCGATCGCCATCAGCGCCCCGCTGGATCTGGCAGCCAGCGCGGACGTGCTCAACCAGGGCTTCTCGCGCCTCTACCAGCGCCATCTGCTCAAGGGCTTGAAGGCCAAGGTGGCAGCGAAGCTTGCCAATGGTCCGTTACCCATCTCGATCGGAGCGCATCAGCTGACCCAGCTCAACAGTTTCTGGGCCTATGACAACGAAGTCACCGCACCCCTGCATGGCTTCACCTCGGCGAGTGATTACTACACGCGCTCCTCGGCGGGCCGTCTGCTGAGCGAGATCGAACTGCCAACGCTGATACTGCAGTCGCTGGATGACCCCTTCATGCCACGCGATCTCTTCGCACGATTCCACCAACCCTCCGAGGCCGTGCGTATCGAGCTCAGTGAGCGCGGTGGGCATGTCGGCTTCGTCGAGTGGCGCCGTGGGCGACTGAGCTCCTGGTTGGCTCGCCGTGTCAGTCAGCAACTGGATGCCTGGAGCGGGCTGCCCAAGCCGCAAGCGCAGGCAGAGGTGCAGAGCGAAGCGCACTGAGCTGCCTGTATTTAACCGGCTGCATTGAACTGTCGTGCATCGAACTGGCGGCATTGTCCGCCATTCAGACGCCAACACGCTTTCCCCTCCCTGGCTTTCTTGTCCTTGGCTTTCCATGCCTCTTTTGCTTCTTCCACCCTTGCTCGCCTTCCCACCTTCAAGTTCGGTGGGAAGCCCTGAGCCCTGACTACGACCGTATGCGTTTTGGGATGGCTAAATTTAGAGCATTAAAAAATGATAACGGTATACAGGATGTATGGTGTGAAGGGTGACACGGATCACTGTCACGATTCAGGGAGAATGGTAGACTGCGCGCCCATCCTACGTTCAAGACTCTACTGGCCTGATAATGAACCTGATTTTTCGCCTGGTGCTCGGCATCGTGGCTGGCATACTGCTGGGACAATGGGCTCCCGAATCCCTGATCCGCGCCCTGCTGACCTTCAAGGTACTGTTCGGTGAACTGCTGGAATACGCCATTCCGCTGATCATCCTGTTCTTCATCATGAGCGGGATCGCACGTCTCGAGCGCTCCTCGGGCCGTCTGCTGACCCTGACCATCGTGCTGGCCTATGCCTCGACCACGCTGGCAGGACTGTTGGCGGGCATCGTCGGGCTGGAGGTCGTGCCGCATATCGTGCAACAGGACCAGCTGCCGGTCAGTCATGCCATCAAGCACTTGAGCCCCTACTTCACGCTGGATATTCCGCCGCTGACCGATATCAGCACCGCCCTGGTGACGGCCTTCCTGTTCGGCATCGGCATTTCCGCCACCGAGCATGACGGCATGCGCCAGCTGGCCGACGGCGGCCGCGACATCGTCGAGCGCTTCATCGCCAAGGCGTTGATTCCTGCCCTGCCGTTCTATATCGCCGGCCTGTTCTGCGAGATGACGATCGCCGGCACGGTAGCCAACACCCTCAAGAGCTTCGGCATGATCCTGCTGCTGGCACTGACCCTGCACTGGCTGTGGCTGAGCTTGCTCTACGTCACCAGCGGCACCAGCACCGGCCGCTCGCCCATGAAGGCGCTGGCCCACATGCTGCCCGCCTACTTCACCGCCGCTGGCACCATGTCTTCCGCGGCCACGATTCCGGTCACCGTGCGCCAGATGCACCTCAATCACATCTCGCCGTCCGTGGCGAGCTTTGCAGTGCCGTTACTGGCCACCATCCACATGTGCGGCAGTGCCATCACGCTGACCGTGTGCGCCATTGGCGTGATGCTGGTCACTCCCTCACTGGCAACGCCCGAGCTCACCACCCTGCTGCCGTTCATCGCCGCACTGGGTGTGACCATCATTGCCGCACCCGGCTCGCCCGGCGGGGCCGCGATGACCTCGGTGGGCGTATTGCAGAGCCTGCTGGGCTTCGATGCCGCCGCCGTCGGCCTGATGATGGCGCTCTATCTGGCGCAGGACAGCTTCGGCACCGCGTGCAACGTCACCGGCGATGGTGCCCTGGTGCAGTGGATCGATCGCTTTGCAGAAGCCGAGCAGGATCGACAGCGCTACCGCTGACACTGTGCCTCGCAGCGCCTGACCGAAGGCTGCTCCAGACAGAAAAAAGCCTCATGGCGGCCGTGAACTTCGCGGCGACCATGAGGCTTTCGTGTCTCTCAGCGGCAATCTGTCACCAACAGTCTCATGACGGCATGCCCTGCCTGTCATGACTGCCGAGGCTATCAGCCGATGGGGCAGCTGATTCCCGTGCCTTTCAGGCCGCAGTAGCCGCCCGGATTCTTGGCCAGATACTGCTGGTGGTATTCCTCGGCGTAGTAGAACTCGCGCAGCGGTGCGACCTCGGTGGTGATGCGGCCGAGACCGGACTGGTCCAGCGCCTGCTGGTAGTCGGCCATGCTCTTCTCGACGATGGCGCGCTGGTCATCGCGGGTGTAATAGATCGCGCTACGGTACTGGTTGCCGATGTCATTGCCCTGACGCATGCCCTGGGTGGGGTCATGGGCCTCGAAGCTGGCCCGCAGGATCTCCGGCAGGCCGATCACCGTCGGGTCAAAGATCACGCGTACGACCTCGGTGTGGCCTGTCTTGCCGGTGCAGGTCTCTTCATAGCTCGGATTCGGCGTATGGCCGCCGGCATAACCGACCGCCGTCACCTTGACGCCCGGCAGCTGCCAGAAGAGGCGCTCGGCTCCCCAGAAGCAGCCCAGCCCCAGCACGATCTCCTCACACTCACTGTCGAACGGCGGTACAATCGAGCGGCCATTGACGTGATGAACGCCGCTGATGCGAACCGCTTCACTGCGCCCTGGCAAGCTGTCCTGCGCTGAAGGAATGGTCTGCTTATCTTCCGTTATCCACATGGCGGACTCTCTCCTGTGTCGCGTCGTGCAATCGTGTATAGGTTCAATGATGTCATCTCTGCCCCCCAAGATCTGCCCCTGCCAGCCCAACAGCGCCCAGGCGCGACGCTACGCCGATTGCTGTCAGCCGATTCATGCTGACATCACCCGCGCCGAACGCCCCGAGCAATTGATGCGCGCCCGCTACAGTGCCTTCTGCCTGTCGCTCGCCGACTTCCTGATCGACAGCTGGGACCCGGCCCATTGCCCGGCACGCGCCGACCTCGAAGGTGCTGGCCCGCAGTGGCTGGCATTGGAGATTCTGGACAGCGGACAAGACGCCGATACCGGCATGGTACGCTTTCATGCCACCTTCTTCGAGCAGGGAAAGTTCCAACAATTGCAGGAACTTAGCCGCTTTCATCACGATGGCCATCACTGGCGTTATGTCGACGGTGATGCCGAGTGGCAGACACTGACGCCGGGGCGCAACAGCCTGTGTCCCTGTGGTAGCGGCAAGAAGATCAAGCGTTGCTGCACTGCGTGACCGTCAGCGTCTTGTGCTGTCGCGCGTGCGCTTGAGCTCTCAAGCATAAGCGAAACTAGCACCTCTGAAATGCCCCTCCATAACGAGACAGCCCCCACCGAACCTGTCGATGGGGGCTGAACCTGTGGCAATCAATTGGCCTGACGTGTCATCTGTCCTTGCCGACTCTGGGCGCCAGCTCGCTGCGACCCAGCGAGAAGCTGTAGAGCAGATCCACGGCCTGCGCCGTGCCGGACACCGCTTCGGCATACAGATTGCGGAACAGCTTGTAGCGCAGCGTCAGCTCCGCGATCGGCGAGAACAGCCCGACGCCGTAACTGAGCTTCAGGTCCGGAGCGATATAGCCGCTGACCACCACCTGGCTGTCATCCCCGCTGCCGGAGCTGTCCAGACTCAGGTCGCGCACACCGAAGGTTTCCCCGATCTGGCCGACCACCTGGCCACTTTGCGCCAATGACATGCCGATCAAGGCGGACGTGACCGCACTGTCACTGCTGGTGTCGCTGTCCAGGCCCTCACCGCGCAGCAGATAACTCAGTGCCGAGGACTCATCCATCGACGGGTCCGAGAAGATCTCGACGCTGGGTGACGAGGCAAGCCCCGTCACACGCACCCCTGCGGTCACGTCGTCCTCGGTGTTGTCAGGATCACGGATCGCCTCGATATTCAGACGCGGGCTCGAGGGCGGCCCGGCCAGCAAGACTTGTCCCTTGCTGATCTGCAGGTCCTGCCCGAAGCTCTTGTAGGTTCCGTCGACCAGATTGACCTCACCGAAGACCTGCACGCCGCCCTTGGACTGACGCACATCGAGATCGCCTCTGAGCTTGGTCTTGAGCCCCATTGCCTCCAAGCGCGCATCCGGTCCGATATGGATGCCGATACGCACATCCAGCGCCATGCCGGCCTCGTTGAGCGCCTTGGCGGTATCGCTGCCATCGGCAAGCTCGGCCGGGTTGGAGGTGGCCTCATCACTGGGACGCTCGATGATGATGGTGTCACTGGAGGGTGACACGGCAGACGGCGGCACCTGGTCCACTTCGATGCGTGTCCACGGCACCTTGACGTCACCCCGGAGCTTGAGCAGCGTGGGGCTGGCATTGATCTCGAGATCCGGCGCGACGCGCATGCGGCCGATCCCGGCGATATGCAGCTCGAGCGGGTTCTTCGCGCCGTCGAGGTTCAATGACGCCGTCCAGTCCTCAAGCGTCGGCCAGGCCGCCTCGCCATCGATGCCCCAGCGCGCATCATTGCCCATCAGATAGCCATCGATATCGGCATTGTTGCCATCGAAGTCAACGGAGAACTGGGCATCCGACAGCGACACCGGCAGGCCTTCGCCCTGCACCTTGACACCGGTCAGCGCGATTGGGCCGGTCAACGACGGTAGGCTCAGATTGCCGCCGACCTCGACGTCACCCGCCAGCATGCCTTCCAGCTGAGTCATGCCCGCCACCAGCGGACGATACGGCGAGAGGTCGATGTCGCGGATGGCCAGCGAGCCATCCAGCTGGCCTGCGCCCGCCGGGTCGAGGACCGACACGGTGAGACCGATGCCGCCAGCGCTGTCGAGGCGAATCTGGGTATCGAGATCAGCCTTGTCGGGCGTGGCCTCCAGCGCCAGTTGCAGGGTGGTCTCCGGCAGTGACCAGGCATTGCCGTCGGCGTCTTCGCCGGCCAGCGTCAACTTGCCCGCCAGCTCCGCGTCAGCATTCCAGCGTTGGCCACCCTGCTTCCAGCTTGCCGTGATCTTGCCGCCCGTGGCACCGCCGATGGTCCAACTCTCCGGCATGGCGCTCTGGGCCATGTCCAGCGGTATCCCCTCGAGAGTCACCACGGCCTGACCGTCATTGCCCGCGCTCAAGGGTTCGGCGACACAGATCTGGCCGCCCTGTTCGCGACTCAGACAGAACGGCTGCACCAGCACGCTGCCCTTGGCGAGATTGGCATCGAAGCTCGCCGGTGTGTCGAAGTTGAAGTCCCCGAAATCGGTATTCGCCGTCAGCGGAGACAGCGCACCGCGATAATGCTCACGCGCCTTGTCGAGCCCCCCCTTGAGGGTCAGCCCCAGACGAGAAAGCGGCATCTCACCGGCCATCTCGGTATCGAACTGCAGGGTGTGATCGCTCAGGAAGCCTCCCAGCGTCAGCGCGACGGTCGCGATCTGCTGTCCGCCAGCTCTGACATCATCGGCATTGAGGGCGATATCCAGTGCCGGGTCATCAATCCCCCGCTTGCGGGCATCGACCCCGGCCGACAGTGCCATGTCGGAGATACGGTTCTCACCGATCTGCAGGCGTCGTGCGGTGAAGTTGCTGGCCAGCTGAGGCTTGTCGAGAGTGCCCGAGGCATCGATCTTGCCCTTGAGCTCACCCGCGATATCCGGCATCAGGGTCGATAGCGCCGGGAAATCGATGTTGGCCGCCAGGGTGATGGTCTTGGCAATCTTGCCATTGGCGCTCAGACGGTTCTGGCCCTGGCGCAGCTCCAGCGCGTTGACGTCCCACTGCATGTCGGCATTGCCTGAAAGCTTGCCGGTCAGCGTGAGCGGACGCTCGAGCAAGGTGCCATGGATATCCAGCTTGCTGACATCGACGGCCCACGGACCTTGTTGCGGCTGATGGAAGCTGGCCACGAGATTGCCGCTCAGCTCACCACGCACGGCTTTCTGGCCGCCTCCGGCCGGGGCCGGCAGCAAGTCTTCGGGATGCAGCTTGTCGAGGGCCAGCTCGGCGGCGACCTGAATACCTTGCTGCCAGTGAATCTCGCCACGGGTGGTGGCGGAGCCGCGCTTGAGCGCGATCTTGAGTGGCTGCCAGCGGTAATGCTCGAGATCGCCGTCGCCTGCCAATGACAAGGTGGCGCGCGGAATGTCACGCCCCTCGATGATGGCATCCAGCGTGGTCGTATACCCCGACAGTGAGCCCTTGGCGACCAGCGCCAGATTCTCGACGCTATAGTCAGGCGTGAAGGAGGCAGCGGCAGCGGAGCCAGACGTGTTCTTGCCATCCTTGGCTTGGGTCGCTGTCTGAGCGCCTTTCTGCGCATCCGCGGAGGTGTCATCAGAGGCATCAGTGACAGCGGCAAAGGGCCAGGTGATCCGCTCGGAGCTCAGGCGCGCCTCGAAGGGCAGATCGCTGTCCAGTACATCCGCGCTGGCCACAAGCTCAGCGGCAAGTGGGCCGTCGGCCTTGAGAGAGGCTTCAAGATCCGCCAGCGAGCCTTCCAGAGACAGGCGCAGCTTTTCATGACGCACGGGATCAATCAGGGTCTCGGCATTGAGCGTGGCGCTCAGGGGATACTCGTCCTTCAAGGTGACCTGCGCCACGAGATCGGCGTTGACGTCGCGGGAATCGACCTCGAGACGCGAGAGCGTGATGTCATGCCCTTCCGCCTTGAGTGCCAGCGACAGGCGGCTGACCTCATACGGGCTTGGCCCCTCGATCGCAAAGTCTTCGATGGCGAGATCGGGAACCTCGATGGTCAGCGGAATATAGACTTCCGGCAAGGCGATGCGCCCGGCCTGTGCTGTCTGATCCGAGGTTTCAGCGGCAGTCTTGCCAGACACTTCTGCGGCGTCATCCGTGATGGTCTTATTCGAGATAGCCTTGGCGGCGCTCTCTGCTTGAGACGTCACGACCTGAGTGTGGACCACTGCACTTGCCGCTTGCTGAGCCTCAGGCGTGATGCTCACACCCTCGAGACTGACGGCATCTGACGCCGTTTGAGCCGCGTCGGCATCGGCCGGAATGAAACGACTGGTGATAAGGCGTGTCTCGCCCAGCGTCAGCGTACTCACTGACAGCGCGGCCGAGGTATGGAAATGATCGAAGGTGACGCGACTGCCATCCGCCAGCGCCAGGGCGAAGTCATCAATGGCGACCTTGCGCACCTCGATGGGAATCGGCACCACGATGGGCACATTGAGACTCTCACCGCTCTCCGGTTCCGGTTCAGTGCTGGCACCGCTATCGCTCAGGGTGATCGCGAGGCCACTGGACTCCAGCGACTCGAGACACAGCTTGCCCTTGAGCAGGCAGTCCTCGCCCCAGGCCAGCGACAGCGAGTCGGCATTGACGGCCAGCCCCGGCAGGTCCAGCGAGACGTCCTTGAGTGACAGCGCTTCCAGCGGTGAGCCGGAGGCCTGGGAGTAATCGATGAAGCCACGCGAGCGCGCCTGATCGAGCACCAGTCCGGTGCCCCACGGAGACAGCACGCCCCCGACCAGCAGCATCGTCAGCCCGATCAGGAACACGAGCAGCCATATCAGCAACCGGATGACCAGGCCGCCCCGACGTACATAGGGATTAGACAATTCCAACATCTCCATATCTTTTTTATCAGCTCACCCGCTCAGCTGATGGTCCTTTGCTGGCGCTTGATCCGCACGACACTCGCTCAAGAGACGCGAGCCGCTCAGAATTCCGGCCCGATCGAGAAGTGAATACGGTAATCGTTGTCATCGTCATCGAAGGGATGGGCGATATCGAGACGAATCGGCCCCACCGGCGAGATCCAGCGAATCCCCATGCCGGCCGCCGTCTTGAGCTCGAGTGCGTCCCAGCCATTGAAGGCGTTACCGGCGTCGTAGAAGGTCGCGCCCCACCAGTCGCCGGTCAGGCGGTAATCGTATTCCAGGCTGCTGGTGAGCAACGAGCTACCGCCTTCCAGGTCGCCGTCGTCATCTTCCGGGGCGAGTGTCTCGTAGGAATAGCCACGCACACTGTTGTCGCCCCCGGTGAAGAAGCGCATCGAGGGTGGCATGTCATCAAAGTTGTCGGTATCTACGTGGCCGACGCCCATGCGCGCCACGAAACGATGGTTGTCGCCGATGGAGCGTATCCAGTTGGTGTTGAACTGGGAGCGCAGGAAGGTCACGTCCGAGCCCCACATCTGATCGCCGTATTCGAAGGTCAGCTGTTGGCGGTCGCCCCACATCGGGAAGGTCTTGGGGCGCGTGCGGGTGCGGTTCCAGCTCACGCCGGGATACAGCAGCAGCACGGCCCCGGATTCATCCGCCTGGGTGTAGTCCTCATAGGTGGAACCGAAGAACACGCGCTGGGTCCAGCCATTGTCGAACTTCCACTCGCGGGTGAAGCGCACGGTGGTCTCGAGACTCTCGGTATCTTCATCGTCGGTGTTCGACATCCCGTACTCGAGGACATAGCTATCCTTGAGCGGGTCTTCGAGCGGCATGCGGTATTCGCCCTCGAAGGTCTGTTCCGGCGAGGACAGGAACAGGCTGTTGGTCAGGCTATGGCCATAGCGATTGACCCACGGCATCTCCCAGCTGAACTGCAGGCGTGGCCCGACATCCGTCGCGTAGCCGATACCGGTCTCGAACTTGTGACGGTCTGCGGGAATCAGGCTGATGTCCACGGGGATGATGGGGCCGTTGGCCGTCTTGACCGCGGCCTCCAGCGCATCGCCCGTCAGCACCGGCGTGTCGTTGCCGGCGGCTTCGGTAGTGCCAGCCACAGCGGAGCCAGCGTCATCAGCCTCCACGGCGGTCTGCGCGACGGGCGCCGTGGAGTCCGAGGGGGACGCCGCGTCAGCGCGGCGGCTCTCATCCCCCGCCTCGATTTCAGCCCTCTCGACCTCGGCAAGCCATGAGCCCTCATAGCCCTGTGCCTGGGCGTAAGGTGTCTTTATCTCGCTGTCGGGGCTGGTGGTCTTGAGCTCGGCGCCCGGATTGAGCTGTGGCTTGATCGCGGCCGAGCGGAACCAGCCGGCCTCGCTCAGCCGCTGGTTGAACTGGGTCAACTTGCCGGCTTCGTAATAATCACCAGTCTCGAACGGCTGCATGGCCTTGACGCGATCCAGCTCTATCTGACTATTGAGGTAGGTGATATCGCCGAAGCGGTAGCGCTGACCGCTCTGCATGACCAGATAGATGCGTGCCGAGTGCAGCCAGGGGCGTACCTCGATGCGCTGCTGGGAGAAGGAGGTGTCGAAATAGCCGCGTTCGAGGCTGAGCGACGTCAGGGTCGACTTGAGACTGTCATAGCGAGAGTGACGCAGCACATCGCCTTCCTCGAGGTCGGCGTCGGCCAGCACCTTCTTCATGACCTTGTCGCGCGCGGCGTCGCCCTCGAGTCGCAGCTCCAGCGTCTCGATGGTGACCGGCTCACCGGCATCCACCGTCACGACCACATCATCGCCGCCCAGCAACCCCTTCTCGGGATAGCTGAGCGTGATCTGGGCATCGTAGTAACCGAACGCCTGCAGCGCTTCCTGGGTCCGCCGGATGATCTCATCCTCATAACGCTCGGCCGGCGCATCGCCCTCAAGCGTCATCCCGGCCAGGAAGTTGACCACGTTAGTGGCCGTCGCGCCCTTGACGCCCTTGACGGCGGCATCGATCGCCAGCGCCTGCGGCGCGAAGCACAGGCCGCCACACACGATCAGCGGCGTCAGATAGCGATGCGGCAAACCGCGCGTCCCGGTCGCTCGAGCAGACTCTTTGTTGTCGCCACTCATGATTCGTCCTTTGTTGAGTGCTGGTGGAAAGCACTGTCCATCGTTCCCATTCATCATGTCGTGCGGCGCTCGGTCATCACGGGGCGTGTCACATGGCCCGCCAGAGTGGCGGACCATGCCATATCTCATTGCTTATATCCCTGCGGAGCCAGCTCAGCGACGTTCCAGACGGCTGACGCGCTGCTCAAGCTCAGATACCTGGCCCAGCAGCGACGCGACACGGCCACTCAGCTGACGGCGGCTGGCATCCAGCGAGCGCAACTGCTCTCGCGTGTCCTCTGACGCTCCCTGTGAGCTGGCTTCAAGGCCGGCACTGAGCGCTGTCTGCTGACGGCGCAGCTCACCCAGCTGGGAGTCCAGTGAGCGTTGCGCGGTCTCAAGCGCAGCCAGCTCGTCAAGCGGCGCGAAACGGCCCTTGAGCTTGCTGGCCAGTTCATCGCCATCAGCGGCCTCCACAGGCTCCGGCAGTGACTTCAGCGTCTCGCTCAGTTGCTGCTGCGATTGCTGCAAGTCACGCGTCTGGGTCTGTTGCGTGGCCAGGTCCGTCTTGAGTGCCGTGAGGCGAGTCTCGAGCGAGGCCAACTGCTCGGCGCTATTGTTCTCAACCTCGCTCTCGATATCGCTTTGCAAGCTCTCGATGCGGGTAGCCAGCGTGTCCAGAGTGCTGGAGGTCTTGTCCACCAGCGGCTCGAGGTGCTCAAGCGTGGCCGACTGGGCGTCCAGGCGCGCGCCCAACGCTGCACGGCCATCACGGCTGAGGGATTCCAGCGCCGCCATCGAGCCTTGCAGCGCCGTGATCAGGGTCGCGTGGTTGTCATCTGTCTGGGCAAGCGTCGTGACGCGACCCTCCAGGCGATCAAGCGCCTCGTCCATGGCGGTCAGACGCTCTTGAGCGCCATCCGCGTCCTTCGCCACCTTGTCTTCCAGCGTCTCGAGACGCGCGACGGCCTCACTGGACAGGGACGCCTTGTCCTTCTGCAGGTTGGTCAGCGCCGGCACGATAGTGTCATTCAACTGGCGGTCCAGGGCGCTGAGTTGCTCACCCAGTGCATCACGCAGTTCGCTCAGGCGCTCATCACCCTGCTGCTCAAGCTGGGCCACGGAACGTTCGAGCTGGCTGACACGCGCGCCGAGCTGATCGCGTTGATCGCCACCGAGGGTCTGCAGGTCATGCAGCTGCCACTGTTGCCAGCCCACCACGCCCCCCAGGGCGAGGAGGCAAAGCCACGTCGGCCAGCGTCTGGGCGCGGGGGGACGAGTGTGATGCACGCCAAGCGCATCGTCGGGACGCGCGACCAGCGCATCGTCCGGTGAGTCATTGAGAGACGGTTCAGCGTTGTGCGGCCGCATTCTGGCTCCAGGTCCGGCAAACGATCATCAGCGAAAGGTTCAGCGCAGCATCTTCAAGGCGGCGCAAGACGACCGGAAGTGCGCTTTTTCGCCTTGCTGTATAAAAATACAGTCATGCAGGTTCTGCAAAAGATAAGTCACGGTTCACGTACAGGAAATCGAGTCTAACAGCTGACCTCGGTCATCTCATCAGGTTCCCGCCACGGCCCGTCATCGAGGGCAGAGTGGCAGGAATGTGGCAAAAGCCTGGCAATGCACGTGAGCCTTGCAAGACGCTTGAGAGGATCCCGCGGTCAGTGCCCACCAGCGTTGGCCTGTCGGTGTCTGGGTGCTATAGTGCCAGACACTGCGATACGCGCAGCCTCTGTCTTCGTAGCTATCTGGATTCACAAGGTTTTTCACGCTGATTGCACATTTCATGCGCGTAGCCACGGCATGAAGGATGCACGGCGAGTCATGCACTTTCGCCCTTGCCCGCTGCCTGAGCGGGTGGCCAGTTTCAGGGCCGGGAGTGATGCTGGTCGCGGAGCTTGAGTCTGTGCTTGTCTGACCCTCTTCCATCACGCGATGGCAGATCAGGCATTGAAATACTCAGCCCCAAGCCCCACGAAGGCAGAGTACGACCCAATTGGTGAGGAAAAGGAGCTGATCCCCATGGCATTTGAACTTCCAGCACTGCCGTACGAAAAGAACGCACTCGAGCCGACCATCTCTGCCGAGACCCTTGAGTACCATTACGGCAAGCATCACCAAGCCTACGTCACCAAGCTGAACAGCATGGTCGAAGGCACTGCTGACGCAGAAAAATCTCTCGAAGAGATCATCCAGAGCGCCCAGGGTGGTCTGTTCAACCAGGCAGCTCAGGTGTGGAACCACACCTTCTACTGGCACTGCCTGTCCCCGAATGGTGGTGGCGAGCCGTCCGGCCCGCTGGCAGACGCCATCGTGGCCAAATGGGGCTCCGTGGCTGACTTCAAGGAAGCCTTCAACACTTCCGCCGCTGGCAACTTCGGTTCCGGTTGGACCTGGCTGGTCAAGAACGCCCAGGGCGAGCTGGAAATCGTCAACACTGACGACGCTGACACCCCGATCGCCAAGTCTGGTCAGACTCCGCTGCTGACTGTCGACGTCTGGGAGCACGCCTACTACGTCGACTACCGCAATGCGCGTCCGAAGTACCTGGAAAGCATCTGGAACATCATCAACTGGGAATTCGCTGCACAGAACTTCGCAGCCTGAGCTTTCCCAGAATAAGGAGGCCGAGTCGTTACCGCTCGAGACTCCAGCTGAGCCAAGGCAACCGACGTCACCCTGATATGACTCCTGGACGCCCTGCTCTGAAAACCCCGCCACCTGGCGGGGTTTTTTCGTTCAAGACAACGTCACCCAGCCGCGAGCCTGCTACACGCAAGGCTTGGCTACGCTGTATGCACCACCAGGAGAAGAATCTCGTCTGTCGACTTGCAAATGACGGTGGTGCCCCTATCTAATGATGTAGAAGTAGAACGTATGCTCTACCTCGTTGCGTCCCCTTGATCGCTCACAGGGATTCGACGACATGGTTGGCACACACTGCTTGAAATGCATTCCTTGACTGCACGAAATACATACTTTGAAAAAAGGGAATACCGATGCCCACTGACACCTCGACCTCCTCTCTGCCCGACTCCATGCTGGCGATCGTGACCACCGGCCATGGGGGTTATGAATGCCTCGAGACGCAGCAGCGCCCGGTGCCGACACCCGGTGAAGGCGAGGTGCTGATCAAGGTGCTGGCGGCTGGCATGAACAACACCGAGATCAATACGCGTCTGGGCTGGTATTCCTCCACGATCACTACCGCGACCCAACAGGCCAGCAGTGTGCATGACAACGCGGATGCAGATGCGGCGACTGACAAGCCGGCGCCACCGGAAGGTGGCTGGAAGGGAGAGACGCCCTTCCCCCTGATACAGGGCACGGATTGCTGTGGCGAGGTGGTGGCATTGGGCCCGAATGCGGATGCCAGCCTACTGGGCAAGCGCGTGCTGGTACGCTCCTGCATGCGCAGCGAGGGCTGGGACTCACTGGAAAATGAATGGATGGGCTCGGATTTCGACGGCGCCTTTTCGCAGTTCGTCAGCGTGCGCGCCAGTGAAGTGTTCGCGGTGGACTGTGACTGGAGCGATGTCGAGCTTGGCTCCCTGCCCTGTGCCTACGGCACGGCGGAGAACATGCTCGAACAGGCAGAGCTCAAGGCAGGCGAGCGTGTGCTGATTCTGGGCGCCTCGGGCGGGGTCGGTTCCGCTGCATTGCAGCTGGCCAAGCGCCGCGGCGCGACGGTGTATGCCGTGGCGGGCGTTGCCAAGCATGAGGCTCTTGCAGACCTTGGCGCCGACAAGCTTCTGGACCGCAAGGCCGACCTGCTCGAGCAGCTGGGCCATGAAAGCGTCGATCTGGTGGTCGACAATGTCGCGGGCGACAACTTTCCAGTCATGATGAAGTTGCTTGCGCGTGGCGGCCGTCTGGTGACCACCGGCGCCATCGCTGGCCCGATGGTGACGCTGGACCTGCGCGACCTGTACCTCAAGAACCTGCGCCTGCTTGGCACCACTGCCTGGTGTGAAGCCACCTTCCCCAATCTGATCCGCTATGTGGAGCAAGGCGAGATTCGCCCGCTGATCGCGGCCAGCTTCCCGCTGACCGAGATCGTCACTGCCCAACAGCAGTTTCTGAGCAAGGGCCACGTGGGCAAGTTCGTGCTCGAGCCCTGGGCCTGAAGACAGCCTGGCGGTCATCATGAAAAGCCTGGCGGTCTGCATAAAAGGCCTGGCGCTCATGATGTAAAGCCTGGCGGCCTAGATTTCAAACCTGAGCCCACGACAAAAAGCCCTCATCCGGAACCGGATGAGGGCTTTTGCATACTGAGCACGCAAGGGTCAGCCTGAAGGAGCGTCAGTCTGAGAGAACATCAACTTCAGAGCCCGTCAGCCTGACCCACCGAGTTGCCCATCAGGGGCTGGCACGGCGGCCGATGCCGCGATAGACCAGCCCCTGGCTTGCCACGTAACGCGGGTCGAAGATGTTGCGGCCATCGAGCACCAGGCCCGCGCCCAGCTCACGCTTCAGGCGCTGCCAGTCCGGGTTCCAGTAGCACTTCCACTCGGTGACCAGCATCAGGGCATCAGCGCCCTCCAGGGCGTCATACATGTTGCCATCGACCAGCTCCAGCAACGGATGCGCACCACAGGCCTCCCCCAGCGCCGACAAGGCCGCGGGATCATGCACGCGCACGCGCACGCCCTGGGCCCACAGCGCCTCAAGCAAGGTCAAGACCGGTGCATGGTCGATACGCGCGGTACCCGGCTTGAAGGCCGCGCCCCAGATCGCCACGGTACGACCGCGCAATTCACCATCGAAGTGCTGCCACAGCTTGCGGAACAGCGTCTCCTTCTTGGCCTCGTTGATGTCGAGCACATGCTCGAGCAGCATCGATTCCCGCCCTGTCTGGTGCTGGACATCGGCCAGACGCATCAGGTCACGCGAGAAGTTCGGGCCACCGAACCCACAGCCCGGATAGAGATAGCCGAAGCCGATGCGCGGATCGGCGCCCATGCCCTGACGCACATATTCCACATCGACGCCGAGGGAGTCGGACAGACCCGCCACTTCGTTCATGTAGCTGATACGCGTCGCGAGCATGCCGTTGATGGCCAGCTTGGTCAGTTCGGCGGCGCGGCGCGGCATGATCTGGAAGACATCTTCACGCCGGTTGAAGGCACGCAGCAGCTCCTGCACCCGCAGGGTGGCAGGTTCCGCTTCGCTGCCCAGCAACCAACGGGCCGGACGCTCGAAGGTGGCCAGTGAACGGCCCTCCTCCAGCATGTCCGGCAAGGCGACGGCGTACTGGTCGTCACGCGGCAGCAACGCCTCGAAACGCTCGGTCGTACCCACCGGGAAGGTCGAGTTGTTGACCAGCACCAGCGGCTCATCCAGGGTCGCCACCAGCTGCTCGACACGGCTCAGCGCGCTTTCGCGCTGGTCCGGCGAGACGGCGATCCAGTGGATATCGATGCGCCGCAGTGACTCGAGGTCCTCGATGAGAGTGAGATCGCCCCGTTCCCGATGGCGATCAAGACGTTCGCGCAGGCCTGGCTCACTGTTCAACCAGTCGACGCGTTCCAGGGCAGCCCAGTCCATGTCCTCATGTGGCCACCACCAGACACGGTGACCCACGCTCGCCAGAGCGGCGCTGGCCGTTGCCGCCGCCAGTTCGCTTCCGTGCACCAGCACCTGCATGGCTTATTTCTCCTGGTAGCGAGTCAGCAGCTCGCGGAAGCCTTCACCGAAGGTCGGGTGACGCTTGGCGAAGGAAAGAGTCGCTTCAAGATAGCCCAGCTGGTGACCGCAATCGTAAGTATCACCGGCCATGCGGTAGGCCGCGACGGCCTTGTCGTCACGCAGGGTGTCGATGGCATCGGTCAGCTGGATCTCACCACCCGCGCCCGGCGGAGTGTTCTCCAGAAGCTCGAAGATACGACCCGGCAACAGATAACGGCCGATGACCGCCAGGGTCGACGGCTCGGTGCCCGGGGCCGGCTTTTCGACCATGCCATTGATCAGGGCGGACTTGCCGGCTTCCGGCGTGTCGCCGTCGATCGCGACGATACCGTACTTGTAGGCCATGTCCTGCGGAACATTCTCGACCATGATCTGGGCGGCGTTGGTGGCTTCGTAGGCCTCCATCATGCGCGCCAGGTCATTCTTCTCGAGCCCTTCGCCATCGACCAGCACGTCCGGCAGCATGACGATGAACGGCTCATCACCGACGATCGGCTTGGCACACAGCACGGCGTGGCCCAGGCCCAGCGGCTCCGGCTGGCGCACGCTGATGATCTTGACGTCATCCGGGATGATGTTACGCAGCTGTTCGAGCAGCTCGAGCTTGCCCTTGGCTTCCAGGGTGGTTTCCAGCTCGAAGTGCTTGTCGAAGTGATTCTCGATGGCATTCTTGCTGGAATGGGTGACCAGCACGATTTCCTTGATACCGGCTGCGACCGCTTCTTCCACCACATATTGGATCACCGGCTTGTCGACGATGGTGATCATTTCCTTGGGGATGGCCTTGGAGGCCGGGAGGCAACGTGTGCCGAGACCGGCAACAGGCAGAACAGCCTTGCGTATCATGTAGCGTCTTCCTTGTGTCTATGTCGTGGTGAAGCCCGTCGAAGGACCTCCACCGAGTTACTGTCGTCGAAGCCAATCAACGACCATCCTTCATCATAGGCAGAGATTATGCCAGTTTGATCAAGGAGTGCGAAATTCCTGCACTATCCGAGGCTTGGTAAGCGCTACCACTCTGTGAAACGCCATCAGCGGCGCATGGCGCGCCCGAGCAGCGCACCGACACTGTCGCTATCGGGCGACTCTATCACGCCATGTTCGGTGACGATGGCATCAATATACTCATGCGGTGTGACATCAAAGACCGGATTGAAGACATCGATGTCCTGCGGCGCGATCTGACGACCACCCGCCTCGCGCAGCTCGGCGGCGTCGCGCGTCTCGATGGGGATGTCCGCGCCACTGGCCAGGCTGCCATCGAAGGTGGCCAGCGGGGCCACCACCATGACCTTGATGCCATGGGCGCGCGCCTGAACGGCCAGCGAGAAGGTACCGATCTTGTTGGCTGTATCGCCGTTGGCCGCAATGCGGTCCGCGCCGACGATCAACCAGCGCACCCCTTCCGGCGTCCGGGCACCCTGCTGCATGATCAGCGAGGCTGCGCCTTCCACGGCCAGACGCGCGGGAATCTTCTCCTGCACCAGCTCCCACGCCGTCAGGCGAGAGCCTTGCCACCAGGGACGTGTCTCGTTGACATGCACACGGCCGAGTATGCCCTGGGCGTAGGCGGTACGGATCACGCCCAAGGCCGTGCCGTGGCCGCCGGTGGCCAGCGCGCCGGTATTGCAGTGGGTCATGACCTCGCACCGCGTCTCGCCTTGCACGAGGGAGGCCGCAATCACCTGGGCGCCAAACTCGGCCATGCGCAGATTGTCATCCAGATCCTGCTCGTGAATGCGCACGGCCTCCTTCAGCAACGCCTCATACGGGGCCTGCGACCGGGTGGCGTGTGCGGCAATCACCTTGCGCATGCGATCCAGCGCCCAGAACAGGTTGACCGCTGTCGGGCGCGAGGCAGCCAGCACATCACAGGCGCTGGCCAGGCGTGACTGCCAGTCACCGCCCTCGCGGTTGATGACGAAAGCCTCCAGCGCCACGCCATAGGAGGCGGCGATCCCGATGGCCGGTGCACCGCGGACCACCATGTCGGTAATGGCAGTCGCGACCCCGCGTGCATCCTCGAGCAGCACCTCGCGGGTCTCACCCGGCAGCAGACGCTGGTCGAGCAGCGCAAGCTTCACCGCCGGCTGAGTGGCATCAGAAGTGACATCATGAGTGACGTCAGTGCTGGCATCGGGCGGGGTGCCTGCCGTGTCTTCTTCCCGCGACGCACACTCTTGCTGGCTTACCCAGCGAATCGGAACCAGGCTCATGACCACTCCCCGTTGCTACATGACAATAATGACGACTGGTCATCGCGCGTGGCGCGACGCCCCGCCCCATCGTAACGCAAGTGCCCGTCATGATGAGTTTTTTGCGCTGGACGCTGACCCGCGACGGCAGTCGGATTAGAATGGTGGAATCGTGCCCGAGGGTAAGGTGCCTGTACAGGCCTGCCACTTCCCGAACAGCACTTCCGTAACGGTAAGGATGCAAAGATGAGCGATAACGACACCCAGCAAGATGCCCAGCCCCAGGACCATCTGGGCAATGTCGATGCCAGCGAGATCGCCAAGTTCTCGGCATTGGCCAGTCGCTGGTGGGACCGTGACAGTGAATTCAAGCCGCTGCATGACATCAATCCGTTGCGGGTCGACTATATCGACACCCACGCTGGCCTGGCAGGCAAGCGCGTGATCGACGTCGGCTGCGGTGGCGGCATTCTCTCCGAAGCCATGGCGCATCGTGGCGCCCAGGTGACGGGTATCGACATGGGTGAGGCGCCGCTGTCCGTTGCCCGCCTGCATCAGCTGGAGTCCGGTGTCGAGGTGGACTACCGCCAGACCACCGCCGAAGCCGCCGCAGAAGAGATGGCCGGCCAGTTCGACGTCGTCACCTGTCTGGAAATGCTCGAGCACGTGCCGGACCCATCCTCGGTGATCGCGGCCTGCGCACGGCTGGTCAAGCCCGGCGGCATGGTGTTCTTCTCGACCATCAACCGCAATCCCAAGGCGTATGCCTTCGCGATTCTCGGCGCGGAATATGTGCTGCAGATGCTGCCGCGTGGCACCCACGAGTATCGCAAGTTCATCCGTCCGGCCGAGCTGGGTCGCTGGACACGCGATGCGGGCCTCAAGATGGAAGGCTCCACCGGCATGACCTACAACCCGCTGACGCGCAAATATCGCCTGAATTCCTCCGACCTTACCGTCAACTATCTGATGCACACGCGTCGCCCGACCGAGGAAGAGCTTGCGTGAGCCTGCCGGCAGCGCTACCTCGTCCCGCCGCCTTGATCTTCGATCTCGATGGCACCCTGGTGGACACCGCGCCAGACCTGGCGCGCGCCACCAATGAGCTGCGTCAGCATCACACCCTGCCGGCGCTGGACTACGACGTGATTCGCGCCGAAGTCTCGCATGGTGGCAGCGCTCTGGTGACGCTGGCCCTGGGTCATGAGCTCGATCACCCCAAACACGCCAGCGAGCGCACTCGTCTGCTGGAGTTCTATGCCCGCGATGTCGCGGCGCACAGTGTGCTGTTCCCGGGCTATGACGCCCTGATCGAAATCTGTCAGCGCGCCGGCCTGCCGTGGGGCATCGTGACCAACAAGCCCCGTCAGTTCGCCGAGCCGCTGATCGCCGCACTCAAGCTCACGCCCGGCTGTCTGCTGTGTGCCGATGACCTGCCGGTCAAGAAGCCGCATCCAGAGCCGCTGTGGGAGGCGGCACGCTGCCTCGGTGTCGACGCCTCCGAATGCTGGTATCTGGGGGACCACGACCGTGACATGCAGGCGGCACGCGCGGCGGGCATGCTGGCGGTCGCGGTGCGCTACGGCTATGTCCGCGAGGGCGACGATGTGGACGCCTGGCCTGCCGATGTGTGGTTTGACACCTCGGAAGAAGTCATCAATGCCGCGCTGCGGGCAGCGGACCTGCACTGACCGAGCGACACGCACGTAGCTCACACGAAGCTCGCACGAACCAGCCCCCCACGAGCGGGTGATCCGTAGATGGACATCAGAAGATAGACACAAGCAGCCAGAAACAAGCAGCTAGACACAAGAACGCCGACGGCCAATGCCGTCGGCGTTCTTGTTGCAGGGTATGACGAATGGCCCGCCTGGCGGCGTCACTCGTCAGCTAGCGAGATGACAGCTGACAAAGGCTCAGACTTTCGGCGGCTGGGCGTCGAACATCTCGCCGGTATGACCACGACTGTCCGGCCCCATCAACCACAGATAGGTCGGCATGATGTCGGCGGGCGTACGCAAGGTATCGGGGTCTTCGGCCGGGAACGCCGACTTGCGCATCGGGGTCCGCGTCCCACCGGGATTGAGCGTATTGACGCGCACCTGGCTGGTATTCTCCAGTTCCTGAGCCAGCATCTGCGAGAAGCCTTCCGTAGCGAACTTGGAGACACTGTAGGCGCCCCAGAAGGCACGCCCCTTGCGCCCGACACTGGAGCTTGTCAGCACGACGGAGGCGTCCTTCGAGGCCTTGAGCAACGGCAGCAATGCCTGGACCATCCAGATGGGGCCATTGATATTGACCTGCATGACCTGCTCCCACAGCGCCGGATCATACTGCTCGAATGGAGTGATCTTGCCCAGCAGGCTCGCGTTGTGCAGCAGGCCATCCAGACGACCGAACTCGCTGTGCAGGGTATCAGCCATCTGCTGATAATCCTTGAGCGATGCCCCTTCGAAGTTGAGTGGATAGATGGCCGGTTGCGGTGCTCCCAAGGCCTCGATCTCGTCGTAGACTTCTTCCAGCTTGGCAATGGTTCTGCCCAGCAATATCACTGTCGCTCCATGGCGCGCGTATTCGACTGCCGCTTCACGCCCAATGCCGGACCCCGCCCCGGTCACCAGAATGATTCGCCCTTTCAGCATGTCGTCCGGGGCCTGATAGTCGATCTTGCACTCTGCCATGGTGATATCCCTGTCTGAGATCTGTCGTCAACCGCCGATGAGAGTCACTGCCTCTTCACCGGCATTATTACTTGCTCGGCTACATGAAGCGCGCCCGGGTTGCCTGCCGATGGCATGAGGCGCCGAGCGCCACAAAACGCAAAGCCCGCACCTGGTAGAATACCAAGCGCGGGCTTTGGGGAATACAGGTGGCCAATGGCCACGGGCACTCAGGCGCCGGAGGACAGGAAGTCCTTGGCCATGGTGCCAGCCTTGCTGTCCGGATACTGCTGGACCAGCTTCTCGAGCAAGGAGCGACTTTCCTGCGCCTTGCCTTGACGCGCCTTGACCAGGCCCAGCTTGTACATCGCATCCGGCACCTTGCTGGATTGCGAGAATTCGCTGATCACGGTGTCGAAGGCCTGGGCAGAAGCATCCAGCTGGTTCTTGGCCGAATACAGCTCGCCCAGCCAGTAATGGGCATTGGCGGCGAGGTTGGAATCCCCATGGTCCACCACGAAGGCTTCAAAGGCGACAATGGCACCGTCGAAGTCGCGAGACTGCACCTTGGCGAAGGCATTCTCGTAATCCTTCTGGGCAGCTGCACCGCTGTCGGCATTGCTGGCGCCATTGGTGCTGGCTGCACCACCGGCACTTGCGCCGCCAGTGACTGCCGCTGCTGCCTGTGAATCGACAACCTGACCGTTCTCCCCGGCGGAAGCGCCGCCAGAAACCCGCTGTTCCAGATCCAGGTAGCGTTGCTGCGACATCTCGGTCAGACGCTTGAACTGGTATTCCAGCTCATCGATCCGGCCGCGAAGTCGGGCAATTTCCTGTGCCTGTTCGTCGAGTTGATTGAGAAGGGTCAGGGTGCCGCCGCCACTCAAACGAGTATTGGCCTGCTGATAGAGCGAGTTTGATTGCCCAGTGAGGTCCTCGACCGTCGGTGCGGCCAAAACGGACAACGGGAGCAACAAGGCTCCCGCACCGAACAACCCTTTCAGGCTGTGTTTCATGCTGTCGGCTCCGCCGAATCATCATGGTATCGCGCAAGCAAGCCCGGGGTTCAAGGACACGCCTCTTGCCCGGGCCAGCTCAACACAAGTTTCTAGCGTCTCCACGGCTCATTGGAGAGTCGCGGAGATGAACCGTACTTAGTAGTCGAAGACCACACGACGATTCTTGGCGTAGGAAGACTCGCCGTGGCCCTGGACAGCCGGACGCTCTTCACCGTAGGAGACGATCTCGATCTGTGACGGAGACACGCCCTGGACAGTCAGGAAGCGTGCGACAGACTTGGCACGACGCTCGCCCAGACCCAGGTTGTATTCACGAGTACCGCGCTCATCAGCGTGGCCTTCCAGAACGACATTGGCGCTGGTGTTGGCTTTCAGGTACTGAGCGTGACCCATCAGGACGCTTTCGAACTCAGGACGGATGGTGTCCTTGTTGAAGGCGAAGTAGATGGTACGCACGTCAGGCATGGTGGCGTTGCTCATCTGGTTGGCGTTGCTGTTGGCACCAGTGTTCATGCCGGCAGTGTTCGCACCGCTGTTGGCTGAATCCATGTCGCCGTCCTGAGCGCCGCCGCTGCTGGAACAACCTGCCATGACGCTCAGGGACAGGGCAACCAACAGACCTTTTGCATACGGGGTGAACTGCATTGTGAAACTCCTTGCTCTAATGGGTACGAATGCCAAGCCTTTCTTGGTGGCTCAGTTGCATTCTAGTGGTTTAGTTCAGGAACGGCGACCACGCAGGTTCACGCACGTCGCCTTGTGCTGACGGCAGGGAGAATTGTGCCCTTCCGTCTGCCGACACCTGTCCCAGGACCCCGCGGGTTCCTTGCTGAGTGGCATATATCACCATAGTGCCATTCGGCGCAACACTTGGTGATTCATCCCACTGAGTATCGGTCAGGGAGGTAACCCGACCGCTCTTCAGATCTTGCTTGGCAACCTGATAACCGTTGCCTGCGCGGTTGATCATGAACAGGTTCTCTCCATCGGGTGAGATGCGCCCGCGGGAGTTGTAATTGCCGGTATATGTCACACGTTCCGTGCCGCCGGACAGATCAAGACGATAGATCTGTGGGGAGCCTGCACGATCAGAGGTGAACACCATACCGCTACCATCCGGCAACCAATCCGGCTCGGTATCGATCGCAGGATTGTTGGTCAGACGCTGGAACTGACGGCTGGCAATATCCATCACATAGATTTCCGGCTGGCCATCCTTTGACAATGCCATTGCCAGTTTACGTCCGTCCGGCGACCAGGCCGGGGCACCATTGATGCCTCGGAAACCTGTCAGTTTTGCACGACGACCACTGCCCAATTCCTGCACATAGATAGCGGGACGTTCGGCTTCAAAACTGACATAGGCCAGCTTCTTGCCATCCGGCGACCATGCCGGTGACATGATCGGTTCATCGGAGGCCAGAATCTCCTGACTATTGTGGCCATCTGAATCCGCCACGTACAGGGCAAAACGAATATTGTCGCCAACACCATTGGCGGTAATGTATGCGATTTTTGTCGAGAAAGCACCGCGAATTCCAGTGATTTCCTCAAATATTTCATCGCTCATATAATGGCCACGCGCGCGCAGCTCACCATTGCTTCCGGTGATGACTTCGCCAAGCATGCGCTTGTTGCCCAGCACATCCATCAGCTCATACTGGATGCTATAACCGCCATTGCTGGCCGTCTTTACCTGGCCCACCACAAGGTAACTGGCCCCCAGACGCTTCCAGTCATTGACGAAGACGTCCTGCGTCGTGCCCGGCAACGCAATCAGATTGTCGCGCTTGATCGGGTCGAACTGGCCACTGCGCGCCAGGTCATCGGAGATGATGCGTGCGAGGTCCTGCGGCAGACTTCCCCCTGTCAGATTCTCGAACGGCACGACAGCGATAGGTGTGGCGCTGTCATTGCCCTTGGTGATCTCGATGGTCAGGTCAGCTCTTGCCAGGCTGGTCACTGCCAGCAAGGCGGCTGCCATCATCCATGCGGTCAATCGTCTCATCGGCCCAGGTCCTCTGGATTGAAGTCTAATGTAAAGCTTCGGAACTGACTTTTAGCACTAGCTGGCAACTGCTGCATCTCTGTGAATGGTGCTGCTTTTTGAAGCGCTTGGATAGCCGATCGATCGAAGGCGGCGTTGCCACTGCTCTTGCTGACCGCAGCGGAGACCAACTCCCCAGTAGGCAGCAAAGACACGCGAACGAAAACTCTCATACCAGGAGTAGTACCAGACGGCCGGTTCCAATTCTGTCCGACATACTTCTTAATCAGGTTCTCGAAGCCATTGGCTGCCTGAGCGGCCTGTTTGGCGCCACTGATGGCGTCGCTTTCACTGTCTATCAGGCTATCCAGCGAGCCGGCAGAGGCCTGCGCCGCTTTCTCGGCAAGTGCCTTCTGGCGTGCGGCTTCCGCGGCCGCCTTCTTGCGCGCTTCTTCCGCCGCCTTGGCCTTGGCTGCCTTCTCCTTGGCGGCCTTGTCGGCTGCCGCCTTGGCCGCCTTTTCCTTCTCGGCCTTCTCCGCTGCTGCCCTGGCCTTGGCTGCCTTTTCGGCTTCCGCCTTCTTGGCTTCAGCGTCTGCCTTGGCCTTGGCAGCCTTCTCTGCTTCGGCTTTCTTGCGCGCTTCTTCTGCGGCTTTTTCCTTGGCGGCCTTTTCGGCTTCCGCCTTGGCCTTGGCAGCCTTCTCGGCTTCCGCCTTCTTCAAGGCATCGGCCTTGGCCTGCTTTTCCGCTTCGGCTTTCTTGCGATCAAGGGCAATCGCCTTGGCTTCCTCTGCACGCCTGGCCGCTTCTGCCTTGGCCTTTTCGGCCGCCGCCTGCTCAGCCTTCAACTGCTCCGCCGCCTTGGCCTGCTCAGCCGCCTTTTGCTGTTGCGCCTTCTGGGCAGCCGCCTTTTCCTCGGCGGCGCTGCGTTGCTGCTCCGCTGCAAGCTCTGCCTCTCTGGCCGCCTCTTCCTTGGCGCTCTGGCGCTGATCGGATTCTTCGGCCGCATCACGCGCCTTGCTGGACTTCGCCTGCTGGGCCTGATTGGTCGTGGTCTCGGTACTGACCAGTGTCGCGTTGACGATGGTGGTGTTGGTCTTCTCCGGTTCGGATTCTGGCCAACTCACCAGAGTCAGAATCAGGATGCCCAGGTGCAGGCCAACGGCCAGCACCACAGGCAATCCCAACCCGACCCGCTGTTCTATCTCTGGCTGACTCATCCATCAGCCCTCGGTCGGTGGTTCTGAAATCAGCCCGACATTGGGGACACCGGCACCCTGCAACGTGCTCATCAACCCCATGACATCGCCGTAGGGCGCCGTCTTGGCACCCTTGACCAGCACGGGCGTCTTGGGCTTCTCGGCCACGATGGATGCGACCTTGCTGCCCAGTTCATCCAGTGCCACCGGCGTGCGCTTGTCTTCATCCGACCCCAGGTCGATGTAGTAATTGCCGCTGTCGTCCAGCGAGACGATCAATGGTGTCACATCATCGGGATTGTCGATCGGCTTGGAGGTGACCTTGGGCAATTCGACCTGAACCCCCTGCGTCATCATCGGCGCGGTGATCATAAAGATGACCAGCAACACCAACATGACGTCGATGAAGGGCACCACATTGATCTCGGAGGACAGCTTGCGCTTGTGGCCTCTGCTATACGGTCCTTTCATTGACTCGCCTCCCTTCAAGCGTCGTTGCTGCCACGACCGTGCAGATTACGATGCAGAATGGAGTGAAGTTCTTCGGCGAAGTCTTCATAGCGGCCTAGCAACTGATCAGCACGGCTGGCCAGACGGTTGTAGAAGATGACGGCCGGGATTGCCGCGAACAGGCCCATGGCGGTCGCGACCAATGCTTCGGCAATCCAGGGGGCGACAGTGGTCAGAGTTGCCTGCTGAGCCGTACCCAGTGCCTGGAAGGAGCCCATGATGCCCCACACGGTACCGAACAGGCCGACATAGGGGCTGACGGAGCTGACCGTGGCCAGAAACGGCAGATGAACGTTCAGGCGCTCTTCTTCACGTGACAGCGTGACGCGCATGCTGCGTTGCACACCATCCATTACCGCATCGGCATTGCGGGACTTGGGCTTGAGGCGACTGTACTCGCGGAAGCCGGCACGGAAGACGCCAGAGGCGCCCGGGGTGGATTCTTCATCCGTCGGCAATTCACGATAGAGGTGATTGAGGTCGACCCCGGACCAGAAGCGCTTTTCAAAGGCCGCGTAAGCCTGCTTGGCACGGGACAATGCCATCCCGCGCTGAAAGATCACCACCCAAGATGCAATGGAAGCTGCCAGCAACAGCAACATGACTGCCTGAACGACCAGACTGGCGTTCACGAACAGCGAAATGATCGACATCGAATCTTCCACGGAAATCCCTCTTTACTTGGTTCAGTCTGTGCCACCGTCAATCAGTGACACGATAAATAATCTGTTCATCAGCCTGGCGCCTCGGCGCCTGGCTGGCAGTGGCCTCATCTGCGCCTTGTGATCTCAGACCTCAAGAGCCGCAAGCAATTCCCCGGGCCAGCGTCTGGGGCGCAAGGTCGTGGCATCGACGCAAGCGATCACGACTTCCGCTTCGCTCAAGATCTGCTCACCGCGCAGCGCCTTCTGGGTGAACGTCAGGCGTGCACCGCGCAAGGCGCCTGCCGTTGCCGTCACGGTCAGCAGGTCATCCAGATGCGCAGGACGAAGATAACGATTTGTTACACTGTGTACTACCAACTGAATGCCTTTTTCAAGCAAGGCTTGCTGCGTGAAGCCCTTCGCTCGCAACCATTCACTGCGCGCGCGCTCCATGAAGCGCAGATAATTCACGTAGTAGACGATGCCACCGGCATCAGTATCCTCGATGTAGACGCGCACAGTGTGGTGAAAACATGCAGCTTCACCCTTCAACGTATTTCCTGCGTCTTCAGATGTCATGACGCGTCATTTCCTTCCTGTCCCAGCCGCGCCTGCTCTTCACGCGGGGTGATCCCGAAGTGCAGATAGGCCGAGCGCGTGACCAGACGCCCACGCGCCGTGCGCATCATGAAGCCCTGCTGAATCAGGTAGGGCTCCAGCACATCCTCGATGGTATCGCGCTCTTCCCCGATAGCCGCCGCCAATGAATCGACCCCTACCGGCCCGCCATCGAACTTCTCGATCATTGCCAGAAGCAGTCGACGGTCCATGTGATCCAGGCCGTGGCTGTCGACATTGAGCATGTTGAGCGCCTTGTCGGCCACTTCCAGCGTCAAGCGACCATCCGAGCGCACTTCAGCGAAGTCACGCACCCGGCGCAGCAGGCGATTGGCGATACGCGGCGTGCCGCGGGAACGACGCGCAATCTCCAGCGCCCCTTCCATCTCGACTTCCATGCCGGAAAGCCTGGCACTGCGCGCCACGATGTCGGTGAGTGACTCGATATCGTAGAACTCGAGGCGCTGGACGATGCCGAAGCGATCGCGCAGCGGCGCCGTCAGCAGTCCTGCACGCGTCGTCGCGCCGACCAGGGTGAATCGTGGCAGCTCAAGCTTGATCGAGCGGGCCGCGGGGCCTTCACCGATCATGATGTCGAGCTGATAATCTTCCATCGCCGGATAGAGCACTTCCTCGACGGCCGGTGACAGCCGGTGTATCTCGTCGATGAACAGGACATCGCCTTCCTGCAAGTTGGTCAGCATCGCTGCCAGGTCCCCTGCCCGCTCCAGCACAGGCCCGGAGGTCGACTTGATATCGACACTCATCTCGCTGGCGATGATATGCGCCAGCGTCGTCTTGCCGAGTCCGGGCGGGCCGAAGACCAGGGTGTGATCCAGACTATCGCCTCGTCCTCGCGCGGCACTGATGAAGATTTCCATCTGCTCGCGGACGATGGGCTGTCCGATGTAGTCACTCAGCGTGCGTGGCCGGTTGGCGCGATCGATCCGCTCTTCCGGATCATGCGTCGCCGCGGAGATCAGTCGGTCCGACTCCATCATGATGCTTGCTCAACTCCTGATGACGCAGGTCACGCACATGACGCGGGTCATGGGCCATGAACGTGCGTCAGTGGCAGGTGGCAAGGTTTGCCAGGGCGGTGCAACGATCTAGCGCATCTGCGTTCAAGCGCGCACTTTCTACCCCAGTAACCTGCCAACCCCTAGTCAATAAATCCAATCACGATGCGCCGTTTCCTTCACGGAAACTATAGGGCGCATGTTTGCTGCCCTGGCGGGGCCTCAGCTGGCCATCTTGCGCGCCAGCGCCGCCTTGATGAGCGCTTCCGTGGAGGCGCCGGTCTCGAGCCCGGAGAGCATCTTGGCCGCCTCGACAGGCTTGTAGCCCAGGGACACCAGCGCGGCTTCGGCATCCGCCAGAGGATGGGTGACCGGCGGTTGCGGCTGGGAGGCACGCGCCATTTCATCCAGCCCATCATCCGACGGCAGCGTCCAATGCTTGAGGCGATCACGCATCTCGATGATCAGGCGATCCGCCGTCTTCTTGCCGACGCCCGGCAGTCGTGTCAGCGCCCGGCTGTCTTCGTCGTGCACACAGCGAATGAAATCGGACTGCTCCATTCCCGACAGAATCGCCAGCGCCAGACGCGGGCCGACACCGGAGATCTTGATCAATTCACGGAACAGACGACGCTCGGGCTCCTTGCCGAAGCCATACAGCAACTGCGCGTCTTCGCGCACCACCAAGTGGGTGTAAAGCTGACAATGTTCGCCCACGGCCGGCAAGCCCAACAGGGTGTTCATCGAAGCTTCCAGTTCATAACCGACACCCTGTACATCAAGCACCAGCTGCGGCGGTTGTTTTTCCAGCAATGTCCCGGTCAGGCGTCCAATCATGTTGCGGCTGTCCTTGCTCGGCAGAGAACGTGTTCGGTGGGATCGTGCTGCTCGCAGACCCGATTCTCTGCACGGATTGTTACAATGCGGGCAAGCCTACCAAAGATGAAGCGTAGGCGGCATGTCCCAGTGTCACGACGAATTTGTCGCATCTTTCTGACAGTCATACCTTGGGTGATGGCACGAAGCCTGATGCCACGCGGCTTGGCGCATCACGCAATCGACTGCTGCCAGGCTCGGCAGACATTCTACAAGTGACTGAAAAATCGCTATTAATTGAGCACAATACCGCATTTGTCGCTCAGCGGCATGTCAGGCGTCGGGCTCGAAGTCTCGCCAGCTGCTGCTACGCCGCACGCGGGTTCCCTTGCGTCGACTGGTATTCCCCAGCCCCAAGGCTTCCAGCTGATCATTGCCGGGCGTCAGGCGTCGACGTGCGAAACAATGCGTCAGGGCAATGGCCAGCGCATCGGCGGCATCAGCCTGCGGCGTGGCGGAGAGCTTGAGCGTATGCGTGACCATATGCTGCACCTGAGACTTCTCGGCGGCACCGGTACCGGTCACGGCCTGCTTGATCTGCCGCGGCCCATATTCGAACACCGGCAAGCCGTGATTGGCCGCACACACGATGGCAGCTCCGCGCGCCTGGCCCAGCTTGAGCGCCGAATCGGCGTTCTTGGACATGAAGACCTGCTCGATGGCGAATTCCGCGGGGCGATGCAGGGCGATCACCTCGCTGATACCGGCATAGATCTGCGCCAGGCGCTGATCTAGGCTGACCTGTGACATGCGAATGCAGCCACTGTCCACATAGCGAGGCTGGGCCGCTGAGACATCCAATACCCCGTACCCGGTCAGACGTGAGCCCGGGTCGATGCCAAGAATGATCATGCTGCCGCCTCTTCTCTCACACCTTCCACCTTCGCTGTCGTCATCGCGCCATCGCTCTTACTGTGTATATAACCAGCCACCATGCCACAAAAAAGGCGGTGCGACACTGTCATTGCCTGACGTGAACGCCAGCAAACAGTCTCGCACCGCCTTGTCGGGCTTGCTCGCCCCCTCGCCTACCAGGCGAAAGGGACAAACCTGCCATTGAGGGACCGCCCTTGTCTGATCGAATCAGTCCAGACGGCCCCACCAGTCACTCTCTCGGTCATGCGCCGCTGAATCAGGCCTGACCGCTTTCGTCCTCGACCTTGACCTTCTGACGCAGACGGATGTTCAGCTCCTTGAGCTGCTCACCGCTGACCACGCCCGGGGCGTCGGTCATCATGCAGCCGGCGCTCTGGGTTTTCGGGAAGGCAATCACTTCACGAATGGTCTTGGCGCCAGTCATCAGCATCACCAGACGGTCGAGACCGAAGGCCAGACCACCATGGGGCGGCGCGCCGAACTTCAGGGCGTCGAGCAGGAAGCCGAACTTCTCTTCCGCTTCTTCTTCACCGATGCCCAGCACTTCAAACACGGTACGCTGCATGGCCTGGTCATGGATACGGATGGACCCGCCACCCAGCTCAGTGCCGTTGATGACCATGTCGTAGGCGCGAGATAGTGCCGCTTCCGGGTTGGCCTTGAGCTCTTCCGGCGTGCAGGAAGGCGCGGTGAACGGGTGGTGCAGCGCGCTCAGGCGGCCGTTGGCATCGGCTTCGAACATCGGGAAGTCGACGACCCACAGCGGTGCCCACTCGCGGGTGTAGAGGTTGAGGTCTTCACCCAGCTTGACGCGCAGCGCACCGATGGCCTCGGCCACGATGTTGGCCTTGTCAGCGCCGAAGAACACGATGTCGCCATCGACGGCGCCACAGCGGTCCAGCACTTCATCCACGACGTCTTCCATGAACTTGACGATCGGCGACTGCAGACCCTCGATGCCCTTGGCACGTTCGTTGACCTTGATCCACGCTAGGCCCTTGGCACCGTAGATGCCGACGAACTTGGTGTAGGCGTCGATTTCCTTGCGTGACAGGCTGGCACCGCCCGGCACACGCAGTGCGGCGACACGGCCCTTGTCGTCCTTGGCCGGACCGGAGAAGACCTTGAAGTCCACGCCGCTCATCAGGTCATCGACATCGACCAGTTCCAGCGGGATGCGCAAGTCCGGCTTGTCGGAACCGAAGCGGCTGATGGCCTCGGAATACGGCATGGTCGGGAAGTCACCCAGCTCGACATCGAGCACTTCCTTGTAGAGGCCACGGATCATGGTCTCGGTCATGCCCATGATGTCCTGCTCGTCGACGAAGCTAGCTTCGAGGTCGATCTGGGTGAACTCCGGCTGACGGTCAGCGCGCAGGTCTTCATCACGGAAGCATTTGGCGATCTGGTAGTAACGATCGACACCGGCGACCATCAGCAGCTGCTTGAACAGCTGCGGAGACTGCGGCAGTGCGAAGAAGCTGCCGGCGTAGGTGCGGCTCGGCACCAGATAGTCACGTGCGCCTTCCGGCGTGGCACGTGTCAGGATCGGGGTTTCGATGTCGAGGAAGCCCAGGGCTTCGAGCTGGGCGCGCACGCTGTGAGTGATGCGCGAGCGCAGACGCAGCTTCTCGATCATGTCGGGACGACGCAGGTCGACATAACGATACTTGAGGCGAACTTCCTCACCGACCTTGTTGTGGTCGTCGAGCTGGAACGGCGGCGTCTGTGCGGTGTTGAGCACTTCGACGTCCTTGGCCAGCACTTCGATCATGCCTGTCGGCATGTTCGGGTTCTGGGTGCCTTCCGGGCGCAGACGGATACGGCCCTTGATACGCAGCACGAACTCGCTGCGCGCCTTGTCGGCAGTGGCGAAGGCATCGACGGTGTCCGGATCGACGACGATCTGGGCGATGCCATCACGGTCGCGCATGTCGAGGAAGATGACGCCACCGTGGTCGCGACGGCGGTGCACCCACCCGCACAGAGTGACATCCTGATCGATCAGGGTCTCGTTCAGTTTGCCGCAATAGTGGCTGCGCATGTTGATTCCTTGTTGCTCAAATTCATGATCGACGCGCTGATGCGCATCTGTCTCAGAGGGCCTGCCGTTGGCGATGAGGGTCAAGGGTACCCGCCGGGCGCCCTTGACCCTCATCACGCTGATGCCTGACGCACTATCCCAGCTGTGTCAGGCGGTGCTGTCGCTACCACCGGCCAGATTCTTCTTGCTGCCGGACTTGAAATCCGTCTCGTACCAGCCACTGCCTGCCAGACGGAACCCGGCGGCGGAGACCAGCTTCTCGAGCTGGTCCGTCTTGCATTCCGGGCACTCCGTCAGCGGCGCAGCGCTGATCTTCTGCAACTTGTCCATCCGATGGCCACAGGCCTTGCAGTGGTATTCATAGATCGGCATGGTTTTCTTTCCTGACAATACTGGTCACGGGGCTGTCTGAGCACCGTGAACCATGACAATGTTATGCCTTGCGGCGCATCTTGCGTTCAGCGCGCCTGCGACCCCAACATGAGAGCTTTCGCAAGCACCAGCAAGAGACGCCTACAATAAGGCCAGTTGAGCGGCTTTCAAGTCAAAGCGAAAGGGGCACATTATAGCGTGCTCGGCCCCGTGCGGGGCAACACCCAAGCACAAACCGGCCCAGACGCTACGTACTCGTCATTTCCGGGCCAGCCTTTCTGTCTTCCTATCTATCTTCCTACGCCATCATGAGGCACCTATGTCCGATCACGATCGTACTGCGCAGTCTCCCTCTCATTCTTCCACTCCCGCTTCCTCTCACTGCGAGCCTGCCTCGTCCACCGGCGCCCCGCAGGCCGTCATGCTCGATGCCGGCTCCGTCGGTGACGGGCTGGACTTCTCGGGTCTCGAGGCCCGCCTGGAAGGATTGGTCTGTCATGACGCGACCACGCCCGAGGAAGTGGTGCCACGACTGAGCGGTGCCTCCATCGTGCTGGTCAACAAGGTACGCATCGAGGCGCACCACATGGATGAGCTGCCGACCCTCAAGCTGATCGCGGTGATGGCGACCGGCACCAACAATATCGACATGGCGGCCGCCGAAGCACGCGGCATTCGGGTCATGAATGTCAATGCCTACGGCACTCACTCGGTGGCGCAGCACACCTGGATGCTGATGCTGGCACTGGCAGGCCGCCTGCCGGAATACCAGACCGACATCGCCGCAGGCGAGTGGCAACGCAGCGCGACCTTCTGCCTGATGGGCCGCCCCGTGGTGCAGCTGTCCGGCAAGCATCTGGTCATCATCGGCAAGGGGGAGCTCGGCACTGCGGTGGGCAGGCTGGCCGAGGCGTTCGGCATGCGCGTGACCTTTGCCGCCCGACCGGGCACAGCTCCCACTGCCGAGCGCCCCGCGCTGGAAAGCCTGCTGCCCCAGGCTGACGCCATCAGCCTGCACTGCCCGCTGACCCCAGAGACGCAGCATCTGATCGATGAACAGGCGCTCGCCGCCATGAAGCCCGGTGCATTGCTGGTCAATTGCGCCCGTGGGGGCATCATCGACGAGGACGCAGCGCTGGAGGCACTGGCCACCGGACAACTCGGCGGCCTGGCGGTGGATAGCCTGCCGGAGGAGCCGCCACGTGAAGGCCACTCGCTGCTCTCGGCCCTGGAAAGCCAGCACCATTCGGCGAGTGCACCCTTGAACCTGATCGTCACGCCGCACAATGCCTGGATCAGCCAGGAGGCGCGCCAGAACATGCTCGATCTCAGTCTGGCCAATATCGAGACATTCCTGAGCGAACATGCCTGACACGGCCACAGCCTCGCGGCCTCAACCTCGCGATGACAGCCACTGACGCCGAGTGGCAGGTGTGAGCGGTACGTCACGAAAAAAGCCCCCGAACCGGCATATGCGCCGAGTCGGGGGCTTTTTATGAGTGGCCTGGCGTCAGCGGATGCGGATATGCATGCCCGCCGCCTTGAGGGCGTTGCCTTCAGCGTCCCACGACACCACACGACCGCGTGAGCTCAACAGTACCCATCGGGTGCCGCTCGCTCGCTCGCCGTCCTCATGCTCACCGTCATCGTCAGCGCTCAGGCCCCGCTGTTGCACGGACTTGTCGCCAGCCTTGCCTGTGGCATCCGCCATCCCTGCCTCGTTCATTCCCATCGCCTCGATCTGCTGCAGGTCCTCTTCCTGCGGCGCACGCATCCGGTACTGGCACTCACAGCTTTCGCCGTAGGTGGTGATGATCTTGTGTCTGAGCGCATGTACCTGCTCGAGATCCTCCGGGTGTATCAAGCGATCGAAGTCCATTTCGCGCATCGCCAACGGCTCGTGGCCCGAAGCGCCGAGCATCTTCCAGAGATTGGGGTGGATCTGGACGATGCGCTCAGGAATGTCCATTTCCCACAGGCTATCGCCACTGGCTTCGAGGGAATCCAGCAAGCGACGCTCGCTGGACTGCAATTCCTTATGGGTCTGGCGCAGCCGCTGGTACATCTCTTCGGCGGTGGCGTTGGCATCATCCAGCTCGACGATGCCACTGCCACCCGCGGACTCGACTTCCGCGCCCATGCCGATGCGATGCAGACGCTCACGCAGCTCGGCAAGCGGCACCGAGAGGCGACGGCTGATGTGGTGCGTGCGCCAGCTCATGAGAATGAAGAAGGTGAAATAGAACAGGATCAGGCCACCGACCAGCGCCATACCGACCAGCTGGAAGTTGCGCCCGATCTCGGCGGTACGAAAGAAGACGGCGCTTTCCTCGACCATGCTCAACATGATCCAGCCATTGCCCGGCAAGCGCTCCCACGCCACCTTGTAGGGTGCCCCCGCCACATTGACACTCTCCAGGCCACGCCGCTGCTCGAGGATACGGGGCGCGAGTCTCTTGAAGACATCATGACCTTTCAGCTCCAGCTGGGCGGGCCGAATGACATCCTCTTCCTGGAGGTCATTGGCATCGGGGATCTCCAGCGGCAGCAGCGACAACAACTGCTCACCGGCGCGCGGGACGGCGAGTGAGCGTCCCTCGGCATCAAACAGCATCGCGAAGCCTTGCCAGGGCAGCTCCATCGCCAGCACCTGATTGACGATCACGTCCAGGGTCATGTCGACGCCGGCGACGCCGAGAAATTCGCCTTGCTCGGAATAGAAAGGACTGACGGCCGACGTCATCCAGCCATTGCCGGCCGGGTCTTCGTAGATGTCGGTCCAGATGGTGTTTCGCGAGGGATTTGCCTCTGGCGCGGCCAGATAGAAGAAGGAGAAGTCACGACAATCGTGGTCGGCTGGCACCAGCGAGGCCAGATCGACATAGGGGAAGAGACGGACATAGCAGTCGGCCATCGTGACGAAGGACTGCACCACGGCCGAGTGCGAGGACACGACACTGCGCATGATCGGGTCGACCGCCGTCATGCGCAGCGCCATGGGGATGTCCTGCTCGAGGCCTGGCAAGGCGGGATAGAAGCCGCTGCCCTGATTGTCCGCCGTCTGCTGACTGGCCCAGACACCGCTGGGCAGGCTTGCGTGACGGGCAACCTCGCGCGCCGCTACCCCGGTACCGGTGTCGCCCATGGCCAGTTCGCCTGCCTGGGCACCGAGCCCGCGCGACAGGTTCTGGACATGCTCCAGTTGCTGGCTGAGTGACTTGGCCTCCCGCAGCATCGCCAGATTGAGCTCGCTGCTCGACTGGGATTGCAGGTAATTGAGGTTGGCATCACGAATCTCGTCATTGGACACGAAATACACCGCCACCAGGGCGGTCTCGACCAACAGCAACGGAATCATGGTACTGGTGAAGAGCGCTCGCCAGACCCACTTCTTGATCGTGACGGCGGGTTGCTTCGACTCCGACATGGGCGACTATCCTGAATCCAGCGAGATGACAGGAAGTATGCACTTTCTCTTGCGTTCCAAGAGGCTAATAGCTTCAACGCTTAAACATGACCTGAAGGTCAGACCTTGGTGATACGACTGGGGACAGGCGGCCAAGGCTTTGCTAGGATGCTCGACCCCAAGGAGGCTGCATGCTTTACAACTACGGTTCTATCAATATCGATCACGTCTATCGGGTACCTCACCTGGTACGACCGGGTGAAACCCTGGCGAGTCTCTCCTACCGTCAGGTACTGGGTGGCAAGGGTGCCAACCAGTCGCTCGCGCTTGCGCGCGCCGGAGGCGACGTCACGCACTGGGGCCGCCTTGGCAACAGTGATCGCTGGGCACTTGAGCCGCTGGAAAGCGCCGGTGTCATCACCTCGCAGGTCGAGCTGAGCGCCAGCGCCAGTGGCCACGCCATCATCCAGGTGGACGACCACGCCGAGAACAGCATCATTCTGCATCCGGGTGCCAACCACGGTTTCACCGATGAGCATCTCGCGACGCTGTTCTCCGGCGTGACGCAGGGAGATTGGCTGCTGCTGCAAAATGAGTGCAACGCACTGGGCAAGGTCATCGAGCTGGCACATGCCAAGGGCATGAAGATCGCCTTCAACCCCGCCCCGATGGGCGCTGATGTCCTGCGCCTGCCGCTGGAACACTGCCAGGTGCTGTTCCTCAATCGCGGTGAAGCGGCACAGCTGGTCGAGCTGGAAGAAAGCGCGCCTGTCGCCACCCTGCTCGCCGCACTGCACACTCGCCTGCCTGACACCGAAGTGGTGATGACCCTGGGCAGTGAAGGCGTCTGCTACCAGCTGGGGGAACAGCGCATCCAACTGCCGGCGCACCGCGTCAATGCCGTGGACACCACCGCGGCAGGCGACACCTTCATCGGCTATTACCTGGCAAGCCAGATCGAAGGCCAGAGCATCGAGGAAAGCCTGCGTCGTGCCAGCACCGCCTCAGCCCTGTGCGTGAGCCGCGAAGGCGCAGCGCCGAGCATTCCGCTGGCCAGTGATGTCGCCGCTGCCCTGGCCGAATGGCCGACGCTCGACGTCCTGAGCAACTGACTTTCTGGGCAACTGAGCCTTTCAGCAACTGAACAACTGAGCTACCTGCACGGGACACCACCACGTGTCCCGTGCCGTGCCCGTGTCACCTCATGGGCGCCCTGTTGGCGTAACGCCCTCTATTGCAGGTCACTTCTTTCACGAGGTCAGCATGAAAACACCGATTATCTTTGATACCGATCCGGGCGTGGATGATGCCCAGGCGATTGCCATCTGTCTGGCGCATCCGGACATCGAATTCCTCGGCATGACCACCACCTTCGGCAACGTCACCATCGAGACGGCCACCTCCAACGCCCTGCTGCTGGGCGAACTGGCGGGGCAGGAGATACCGGTCGCCCAGGGCGCTGCCCAGCCGCTGGTCAAGGACAAGTTCCCGGCGCCGGCGCACATCCACGGTGCCAATGGCCTGGGCAACATGGAGATCCCGGAGCCCAAGGGCAAGGCGCTGTCCATCAGCGCACCGCAGTTCATCGTCGAGCAGGTCAATGCGCGTCCTGGCGAGATCACCCTCGTCGCCGTCGGCCCGCTGGGCAATCTGGCCACCGCACTGCAGCTGGACCCGAGCATCATCAGCAAGGTCAAACAGGTCGTCATCATGGGCGGTTCCATCCGTGAAGGCGGCAACGTCTCACCGGTTGCCGAGGCCAACATCTTCAATGACCCGCATGCCGCCGCCAAGGTGCTGACCGCCGGGTGGCCGCTGACCATGGTCGGTCTCGATGCGACGCACCGCTGCGTGCTGTCTCCGGCCCATGTCGAGCGCATCCGTGTCGCGCAAGGCGCACTCGGCGAAGTGCTGTCCGGCAGCTACCAGTTCTACAAGGCCTTCTATCAGGAAGCGCGCGGCATCGATGGTTGCTGCCCGCACGACAGCTGCGCCCTCGCCTGGCTGATGAAGCCGGAGCTGTTTACCACCGAGCGCGGCCACCTGAATGTCGAAGTCGAAGGCCTGGCCGAAGGTCAGACGCTGTTCGCCCCTGAGGGTCGCGAATTCCTCGGCAACCAGTGGTCCCAGACGCCGCTGGTCGACGTCTGCGTCAATGCCCAGGGCGACAAGGTCGTCGAGTGGATCACCGACGTGCTGACCACCAAGGCGTCCTGATCCGGCGCCCGGCAGGCCCGCCTGGGCCTGCCATCGGCCTTGCCACAAACCGAGACAACGCCCGCCAACAATGACGCTGACGGGCGTTGTCTCGGTTTGAGCACTCGCGCTTGTTCACTTTCCCCTTTCCCCTTTCCTTCCTCCTTCCTCCTTCCTCCTTCCTCCTTCCTCCCTTCTCCTCTTTTCCTCTTTGGCGTCTCTCCTTTACCGCAACGTCCTTCCCACGCCCCGAATACCGAGAAGTTGCTGGGTTATGAAGACTCTTTCAGTAAGATAACGGGATAAACTTTTGACTACCCCTTACCAGACGAGAGTGAATGGCGAGCCGTTCGGCGCATGCACATAATCTGATACGCTAGCGGAATCTCACTGGGCAAGCTCGACATACGCCGCCCCATCCTGCCTGCCACGGAGCTCATCATGCCTTCGACGACAACGTTGCCCTCTGCACCCGCTGCAACGCTTCGCACTCAGGATTCTCCCGCGATCGCCGACACCCAGTACGATTGCCTGGTCTTCATCGGTCGCTTCCAGCCCATGCACCATGGCCATGTTGCCGTGATGGAAGAGGCCCTGCGCCTCGCGCGGCAGGTCATCGTGCTGGTCGGTTCTGCCTGGCAGGCACGTTCACTGCGCAACCCGTTCACCTTCTCTGAACGCACGCGCATGATCCGCAGTTGCTTTGACGATGCCGACAATGCGCGTCTCGAAATCGTGCCGTTGCTGGATGCCCTCTACAACGACGATGTCTGGGTGCGTGATGTGCAGCGCAAGGTACGCGATATCGCGCGTCCTCAGGCCAACCGGATGCCGAGAATCGCGCTGATCGGTGCCAATCGTCGTGACAGCAACAGCCAGTCAAGCTACTACCTGAGTCTCTTCCCGCAGTGGGAGTCAGTGGCGGTGCCACTGCGCGAGGGGATGGAGGCCAGCCGTATTCGTGAGGTCATCTTCACCGAGCGTGCCCGCGCCGAGGATTGGCTGGACAACGAGGGGCTGGAGCTGCTGCCACCGCCGGTGGCTCAGCACCTGCATGGCTTCTTGGATGAGACAGCGTGGCAAGGGCTGGTCGAGGAACGTCGCCTGCTGGAGCAATATCGCGCCGCCTGGAGCGATGCGCCCTACCCGCCACTGTTCATCACGGTCAACGCCGTGGTGGTGCAGTCCGGCCATGTGCTGCTCACCACGCGGCGCGCGGCGCCGGGCAAGGGGCTTTACGCCCTGCCTGGCGGCTTCGTGCAACCCCAGGAGCGCCTGCTGGATGCCTGTCTGCGTGAGCTCAAGGAGCGTGTGCGCCTCAAGGTGCCGGAACCTGTTCTGCGTGGCTCTCTGCGCGGTCAGCGTCTGTTTGACGCACCACATCGCAGCTGGCGCGGACGCACCCTGGCAGAGGCCTTCTACTTCGCCCTGCGACCGGAGCAGCAGCTCCCCAAGCTCAGAAGCGGCGGCGGCGAGAACGAGGAGCAGGCACGCTGGGTCGCGCTGGCGGATCTGGAGCCCGACACCCTCTTCGAGGACCACTTCTTCATCATTCAGAATTTCCTCGGCCTGCATGCAGGCCAAAGTAGTTTCTGACTTCCCGGAACGGCCTATGCAGGCGCGCGCACTTCCCTGCATCAGCACAACGAAAACGGCAGCCCCGCGGGGCTGCCGTTTTCGTCTGAAGACACCTGGCTTTCTTTTGTCTTTTTCTTCGCCTTTGACTTTGCCTGTAACACTCAGGCTCAGGCTTCAAGAAAGTCGCGAGGCAGGTTCATCAGCTGTTTCCATAGCTTGTCGATGCCGGGCTTGTGGACCAGTGAGCAACGATAGAGACGAATCTCCAGCGGGATATCCCACGCCTCGTTGCCCGCGCGCACCAGCTTGCCGCTTTCCAGCTCATCGCGAATGCAGAAATCCGGAATCCACGCCATGCCGACGCCCTGCAAGGCCATGCCCTTGAGGCCCTCGGCCATCGCCATTTCATAGACGGTGCGCAGGCGCAGGCGCAGCGGATCATTCTTCAAAAGCATCTTCACGCTGCGACCCAGAAATGCGCCCTGGGTGTAGGACAGCAGGGGAATCGCATCCTGGCTGGTCTCGCTCTGCCCGGTCAGCGGGAAGCGGGGCTCGCCATTCTCCAACGGCACGCACACCGGCAGCATGTTGACCTTGGCGACCGAGAAGGACGGGAAGGCCTCGGCGTCCAGCTGCATGCTGGCGTAAGGGTCATAATAGGCGAGCATCAAGTCGCAGTTGCCTTCGCGCAGCGAGTGAATGGCGTCGCCGACATTCATCGCGGACAGGCGTGTCGGCAACTCCCCCAGGCCCTGCTGGAGACGCGAGATCCACTTGGGGAAGAAGGCCAGCGCCAGCGAATGCGCGGCCGCGATATCCAAAGTCTCGTTGGCCATGCCCAGCCCGCGCAGGTGGGCGAGACACTCTGACAGCTGCTCTGTCAGGTTGCGCGCGGTGACCAGGAACAGCTGGCCCTCCGGCGTCAGACTGACCGGGGTCGTCGAGCGGTCGACCAGCGTAGTGCCCACGGCCTGTTCAAGCGCACGAATGCGGCGACTGAACGCAGGCTGGGTAACGTGTCGCAGGCGAGCCGAGGTGGAGAAGCTGCGGGTATTGGACAGCGCAACGAAATCTTCCAACCACTTAGTTTCCAGGTTCACCCGAACTCCCAAAAATGTCGAACATGCCCAAGCGAGGCTTGCCTGGCCGGTCATGCAGGGTCTTGTCATGGAGAATGGTGCGTCGCGGCGCACCACCACCTTCGTCTTATGCGTTTGACGTATACGGCAGCGTTGAATGGCATTGGCCGCCGAGGGGCTGCGCTGGTTACCCTTGTCCACCTAGCCGCCATTCAAGCGCCACAGTGTACTTCAGCCAGGAGTTCCGCCCAAGTGAACCATCTCTCGGAAACCCCCATCGCCGCCAATGCCACCCCGGCAGCTTCCACGCCGGCCGACCTGAGCCATGCCGAGCGTGAGGCACTGGCCAACGGCTTCCGACTTGAAAAGGATCTCCTCGGGCGCGAGCCGGTGCCGGCTGATGCCTACTACGGTGTGCAGACCCAGCGCGCGCTGAACAACTTCCACCTCTCCGGCGTGCCGTTGTCGCACTTCCCGCGTCTCGTCGAAGGGCTCGCGCTGGTCAAGGCCGCCGCCGCCGAAGCCAACCATGCGCTGGGCTATCTCGAGACACGCGAGCACGATGCCATCCAGCACGCCTGTGCGCGTCTGATGAATGGAGATCATCACGATCAGTTCGTGGTCGACATGATCCAGGGCGGCGCCGGCACCTCGACCAACATGAATGCCAACGAAGTGATCGCCAATCTGGGCCTGGAATTCCTCGGCTACGAGAAAGGCGATTACCAACAGCTGCACCCCAACAATCACGTCAACATGGCGCAATCCACCAATGACGCCTACCCGACCGCCATCCGTGTCGGCCTGCTGCGCAGCCACTCGGTACTGGTGGATGCGCTGAGCGAACTGGCCAATGCCTTCGCCAGCAAGGCGCTGGAATTCGATGACGTGGTCAAGATGGGCCGCACCCAGCTGCAGGACGCGGTGCCGATGACGCTGGGCCAGGAATTCCGCGCCTTCGCCAATACTCTGCGCGAAGACGTCGATCGCATCGCCAACCTCAATGAGTTGCTCAAGGAGGTCAATCTGGGCGGAACCGCGATCGGCACCGGCATCAATGCCGACCCGCGCTACAGCGCACTGGCGATCGAGGCGCTGGCGCGTCGTTCCGGGATCGACTTCCGCCCGGCGTCGGACCTGGTCGAGGCCACCAGCGACATGGGTGCCTTCGTGCTCTTCCACGGCATGCTCAAGCGCCTGGCGGTCAAGCTATCCAAGATCTGCAACGACCTGCGCCTGCTGTCCTCAGGCCCGCGCACCGGCTTCAACGAGATCAACCTGCCGCCTCAGCAGCCGGGCAGCTCGATCATGCCGGGCAAGGTCAACCCGGTGATTCCGGAAGCCGTCAATCAGGTCGCCTTCGATGTCATCGGCAACGACACCGCGCTGACCATGGCGGCGGAAGCCGGCCAGCTGCAGCTCAACGTGATGGAGCCGCTGATCGCCTACAAGCTGCTCGACTCCATCCGCCAGCTGAGCCGTGCCATGACCATGCTCAAGAATCGCTGCGTGATCGGCATCACCGCCAACCGTGATCGCTGCGCCGAGCTGGTCAACAATTCCATCGGCCTGATCACCGCGCTCAACCCGTATATCGGCTATGACAACGCCACCCGCATCGCCAAGGAAGCCCTGGTCAGCGGTCGCAGCGTGCTGGAACTGGTACGCGAGGAAGGCCTGCTGGATGAAGCACGCCTGGAGGCACTGCTGTCCCCGCAGGCCATGACGCGCCCGCGTCAGATGAAGGACTGACCCTTCAGCGAGAGTCTGCTCGCTTGCCGCATCAACCTGTTGTCACATGCGACAGCGCCGCACCAGAAAGCCTCTGGTGCGGCGCTGTCGTATCAAAGCAATAAATCAGACGACTTTACCGACTTCGGGCATCACGCTTACTGCTGTGCGCTGGTCTGCGAGATTACATCATCACGATGCGCGGCAAAGTATTTGCGTGCACGCTCGGCTTCTTCCTCGGTGGGTGTATAGGTTGTCCATTCTCCGCCCTTCTCATCACGATAACGCACGACACCCTCGTCATGGTCGATTTCGTAATAAGGGTGGACTTCACGCAGATTGAAGAATGCGGCGGGGGCAAAGAACAGGATATCAAGCGCCAGATAACCACCATTGAACTTCAGCGGCAGAATGCCATACATGGGCATCTTGTTGTCATCCACTACTTCAAACTCGTAATTGCCGAAGCTGGTGGTGGGTAGCGTTTCTTGAACGGTAGACTGATCTCTGGTGACATCTTTCAAGTTGATACGCGCGGTCTCTGACGGGCTGCTGATCGTCGTATGCGCGCTACATCCTGCCAGCAGCGCCAGAACAGCCAGACCACCTGAGGCTTGACGCAATTTCCGGGCGATAGGTCGAGACATGAGTACGTTCCCTGTAGGTTATCGATTTTAATCGATCTGATTATTGAGTTCAGCAAGATCAGCAATGATCACGCGATGTGACACTAACACGAATCACGATAATCACGGTTATATAAATCGACATCACCATGCGACTGCCTTCCAAGGCAAACTCCTTTTCACACCGCACGCGGGTCCCGAGGATAGAAGCGTTCGGGTTGCGCCTCGATATGATCGAAATGCTTGGTGTTCTTGTAGGGCATCTTCATGAAGCCGGAAATTCCCAACCCGGAGATCAGCGGCACGGCATCGAGAATCTCCGCCAGCAGACGCGCGAATTCCTGCTCTCGCGAGGGGTCCAGCAGTCGGTAATAACTGTGAATCTTGAGGTGGTGTGGCAGGGCTTCGAAGATCAGCATGCCGGTGTGGTGGATGGCATTGAGTGACTCCAGTGCCTTCAATATCTCCTCGGGCAGCACCAGCAGTTCTTCAGGGTCCGGGCCGTCCTCGAAGTAGGAGTGCACGCGCGAGTCATCCTCGAGCTCCGGCACCGCACTGACCTCATAGCTCAAGCGAGGTCTGGCCTCCCCGTCTGCCGTCGGCGCGAAGACGAAGGCGGCCTCCGGGTCTTCCCGCTCCAGATGCAGGGTATCGCGGGCATTGAACAGACACGCCTTGAACACGCCCTGGCGATAGATGGCACGCGCCAGAGCGACCATGTTGTTGATCGCGACGACGAAGGCGGCCTTCAAGGCAGGGTCATGCAGGTGCAGCGCAGTATCCACGAAGATGCCTTGCGGCTCCCAGCGAATCGCCAGACCGCCGACGATAGGGTATTTGCCCAGACGACTGACCGCGGCCAGGAAGGCTTTTTCGGTGCCGCCCATGCCTTGCATGAAGTTCTTGTAGTAACGATCCAGCTGGACATCATTGACGGCGTCCAGCGCGTTGCCAGCATGTTCGCCGGTCTCGTCTGCCTCGAAGGCCTCACGCAGGAAGGATTTGCGCGAGGTATAGACGACCGTGTCGATCTCGCGCGTTGCCGGCCTCACCCATACCGGCAGCAGAGACTGTGGCGGCTCGAGAGGCAATTCCGGCATCACCAGCCGCGAGATCCTGCCCATCTCGCGCAGGAAGTAGTCGCCGGCCTGCATGCGCAGCTGCGGGTCATCCGCCAGCATGCCATCGAGCAGACGCGCGAATTCCCGGGGTAACCCCAGCGACACCGCCGGAATGGCGCGCACGCCGAAGCGACACGACTGGCCAGACGCCAGCGCATAGAGTGTGGCGGCCACGCCCTGCTCATCGAAGCGCGGCGAGGACAGCGCACCATTGAGCTGCTCCTCGCCGATGAAATAGACATCGCCCAGACGCGCATTGGTCTGTTGCAGGTTATCCGACATCAGCTGCATCACGTTGGTGGTGATGAACTGCTGATGCTCATCGAGCTGAGCGAATACCGAACTGCCCCAGTCGATCAATGCCACCTGTTCCCGCTCGACATCGAAGACCAGATTCGACGGCTTGATGTCACCATGCACGACTGGTGGCGTGCCTGCCCCTGTCGATGACCCGCGCAGCGACTTGAGAATGTCGGCCAGCTGACTGGCGATCTTGACCACCAGACGCGGCGACATGCGCCCGTGACGCAGCGAATATTCCTCGAGATTGATGCCCGGCGCGCGCTGCATGACCAGAATCGACTGCCGCCGTACCCGCTGATAGCTGACCAGACGCGGAATCAGCGGGTGAGCGACCTGGTCGAGCATGTAGGCCTCTTCCTCCAGGCGGTCCTGCAGTGCCTGGGGCAGGGTCACCCGCGTGAACTTGAAGACATGTTCTTCACGCGTGCGCCGGTCTTCGCCCAGGCGCCAGCCCGCGAACACGAAACCGTAGGCGCCCTTGCCGACCAGATGGATATCCCGGTAGCCAAGCCCCTCGAGCTGGGCGATGCACAGCGCCACCCAGTCCTTGAGCTTCTTGGCATCATGATGCGAGAGCAGATAGATCGACTGCTCTTCCGGGATATAGAACTGTTGCAGACGCTCGTGGGCGCGCGCATCACTCATGCGAGATGCTCTCTAGCTGGGGCCTCTGGAGCAAGCAGCGCCTCATGACAGCGACAGCAGCATTTCGTCAGGGTGCTCGAGATAGTGCTTCCACAGATTGCTGAAGCGCGCGATGGTCCCGCCATCGATGATGCGATGATCCCCCGCCCAGGTGATGGTCATGATGTCACGCGCACAGACATTGCCCTCGCCATCGAAGCGCGGTAGACGCTGAGTGCGCCCCAGCGCGACGATGGCGACCTCCGGCTGGTTGATGATCGGCGCGGCGTAGGTGCCGCCCAGAGCCCCGATATTGGAGATCGTCAAGGTGCCGCCCTTGAGGTCCGCCTGGGCAACGCGCCCGCTGCGCGCAGCCTCGGTCAGCCGCCCGACCTCACGCGCGATCTCGAGAATGCTCAGACGCTCGACGCCCTTCACATTCGGCACCATCAGCCCGCTGGCACTGTCCACCGCCATGCCGATGTTGCAGGCGCCCTGATAGAGAATCTCGCTCTCATCCTCACTGAGACGCGCATTGAGAATCGGCTCCTCGATGACCGCCAGCGCCATGGCCTTCATGATGAACGGCATCAGGGTCAGGCGAATGCCCTGCTGCTCGGCGCGTACCTTGAGGCGGGCCCGCAACGCCAGCAGGTCGGTGATATCGAGCTCATCGCCGTAATGGAAATGCGGGATCTGCGTGCTGGCCTGCACCATGCGCCGAGCCATTACCGCCGCGACACCCTTGAGCGGTACCGCTTTCGACTCAAGGCGTGACGATCGCACCTCGTCACTGGCCACGTCACTGGCTACGTCACTGACCACAGCACACGCTTCGGCATCTGCCTTGTCGGTCTCGGCGGCCGCGCCGACCTTGTGAGAGTCATCAGGTGTCACGTCAGTCTCGTGAGCCTCGGATTGCTTGAGATAAGCCAGCACATCTTCCTTCAGCACCCGGCCGTTACGCCCCGAGCCTGCGATGACCTGGATATCGAGCTGATGTTCGCGCAATAGGCGGCGCACGGCAGGGGTCGCGGGTATGCGAGGCCGGCTCTCCTCGTGACGCCCGTCTTGCCCACTCTTGTCGTCGCCCTCCTGGCGGTGCTCCGCCAGACGCTCTGGCTGAACCTGCTTGCGCTCAGGCGAGGTGACGTCGCTCTCAGTACTCTCGGCGCTTTCAGCCTCTGCCTCCTCATCAGGGACGTAGGCATACAGCGGCGTATGCACTCGGGCATTTTCGCCCTGGGCGTAATGGAAGCGCACGATACGCCCGGGCTCCGAGGCGGTGATCTCGACCAGTGCCTTGTCGGTCATCACATCGACGATCGTCTGGTCTTCTTCCACCGTGTCGCCTTCCGCGACGTGCCAGGTGACCACCTCACATTCGACGATGCCTTCGCCGATATCCGGCAGGATGAAATCACGCGAGCGTCGCTCAAGGGCCGCGGCTGTCGGTGTGGCGGCTGCACCATTTATGGCTGCCGCCGCGGGTGCTGACGTTGTGACATCCGACTGACTGCTGGTCGCCTGGCTGGCAGCTGACTGAGTCTGTGCCGTCGAGCGAGCAGGCGCTGCAACCGTCATGACATCACCGGCGTGGTCATTCTCACGCTCGCCGTGTCCGGTCTTGTCACCATCACTGTCACTGCCATCATCCACCGCAAACAGCGGCGCATGGACTCGGGCAATCTCGCCTTCCTGACAGTAAAGCTTGACCACGGTGCCGGCGTGGGGCGCGGGGATTTCCACCAACGCCTTGTCTGTCATGACCTCGGCCACCGGCTGATCTTCCTCGATCACGTCGCCTTCCTTGATCAACCACTTGACCAGCTCGCACTCGACGATGCCTTCGCCGATATCGGGCAGGATGAAATCATTCATGGCGCGCATCACTCCCTGTCATCAGTAATTCAAGCTTTGCTTGATGGCCTCGTAGATCTTGAGCTCGTCCGGCAGATGCTCCTTCTCGAGCACCAGCGGGAACGGCGTATCAAGGCCAGTGACGCGTCGGATCGGCGCCTCGAGATACAAAAAGCAACGCTCCTGCACGGTGGCGGCAATCTCGCTGGCAAAACCTCCCGTCAGCGGCGCTTCATGACTGACTACCAGGCGCCCCGTCTTGAGCACCGAGTCACACACCGTCTCGATGTCCCAGGGCAGAATGCTGCGCAGGTCAATGATCTCGCAGTCGATGCCATCCTGCTCGGCGAGCGCAGCGGCCTTCTCGATGACCTCCATCTGAGCGCCCCAGCCGAGCAACGTGATATCGCGGCCTTCACGAATGACGTCGGCCACGCCCAGGGGCAGTTCGTAATCGGCTTCTGGCACCTCACCCACCGAGGCGCGATAGAGCCGCTTGGGCTCCATGAACAGCACCGGATTGGGATCGCGAATCGCCGCCAGCAAGAGCCCCTTGGCCTGGTGGGGATTGCGTGGCATCACGATCTTGAGGCCCGGGGTATGCGCGAAATAGGCCTCGGGCGACTGGGAGTGATAGAGCCCGCCTGCGATGCCGCCACCATAGGGCGTGCGAATCGTCAGGCCGCCGACATCGAACAGATCACCGGAGCGATAGCGGAACTTGGCCGCCTCGTTCACGATTTGGTCAAAGGCGGGGAAGATGTAGTCGGCGAACTGGATCTCGGCCACCGGCGTCGAGCCCTGCGCCGCCAGCCCGTTGGCGAACCCGATGATGCCCTGCTCGGTGAGTGGCGTATTGAAGCAGCGCTCTCGACCGTATTTGTCCTGCAGGTGGCTGGTGGCCCGGAAAACGCCGCCGAATACCCCGACGTCCTCCCCGAACAGCACCACACGGGGATTGGCGGCCATGGCGATATCCAACGCATTGTTGATCGCCTGCAGCATGTTCATCTGTTTCTTGCCCGAGGCCGAGGCTGCTCCATCCTTGCTGCCCGTCGCCGCAGACGCTTCTTTCGCCGCTGAACTCGCCGCAGCTGAGTCTGTCACTGGCGTTTTCTCCAACGGCTGTTCACTCATCTGCTCACTCATGATGTCTGGCCTCCATCCACAGGCTGATGGCTCTCTACCGGCTGATGGTTCTCAACAGGCTGATGGCTCTGCATGCGCTGCTGACGTGCCTGATACGCCTTGCGACTGTCTTCCAGCTCCTGCGCAGTGAACCCCATGCTGGCGGCGCCCTTGGGATAGGCATGCGGATACTTGCGAATATGCTGTTTCACGTCTTCGAGCTGCTGCGTGAGCAACGGCGTCGGCGTGTCGTAGACATCGCTGATCAGCGTGTCCAGCGCCGGTGGCGCCAGTTTCTCGGCACGCTTCATGGACTCAAGCACTTCGCGACGCAGTTGATCGCCAGTGGCCTTTTCCTCCTCCTCGCTCCACCAGCCTTGCGCTTCCAGCCAGTTGCGCATGCGCAGGATGGGGTCCTTGTCACGCCAGATGGCCTCCTCCTTCTTGCTGCGATACCCGGAGGGGTCATCCGAGGAGGAGTGCGCTGCCAGACGATAGGTCATCGCCTCGATCAATACCGGCTGATTCGTCTCGACCGCGATCTTGCGCGCCGCCAGGGTGGCTTCGTAGACGGCGATCACGTCATTGCCATCCACCCGGATGCTCTGCATGTGATAGCCGAAGGCGCGTGGCGCGATGCCATCGGCAGCGAATTGCTCGCATGACGGGGTGGAAATGGCATAGCCATTGTTGCGACACAGGAAGATGCACGGCACCCGATGCACGGAGGCCATGTTGAGGGCGGCATGGAAATCGCCCTCGGAGGCGGCCCCTTCACCGAAGATGGTGATGGTGCACTGCCCCTTGCCCGCCAGCTTCTGGCCGTAGGCATAGCCGGTCGCCTGGGGAATCTGGGTCGCCAGCGGCGAGGAGATGGTCATGTAGTGCAGGTCACGCGACCCATAGTGGATCGGCATCTGACGGCCCTTGCCGTAGTCGCGCTCGTTGCCGAACATCTGGTTCATGAATTCGTCGCAGCTGAAGCCGCGCCAGGCCAGCGCCCCCTGCTCACGGTATTGCGCCATGATCATGTCATCGTCTTGAAGCGCCGCCGCACTGCCGATCACCGTGGCTTCCTCGCCGGTGCATTGCATGTAGAAGCTCAAGCGCCCCTGGCGCTGGGCGGCCAGCATGCGCTCATCCAGCACCCGGGTGAACAGCATCGTCCGGTAGATCTTGAGCGCCGTGTCGCGGTCGATAGGTGAACTGTCCTGCGACTGGCCTCCCCGGGTATCGTCACTCTGCCCCTGTGGCACATCGACGGGATAAAGGGTGCCGTCCTGACGCAGGCGCTTGAAGATCGGGATGCAGAGTTCATCGCCGGTCATGAAGGCCAGGTGATGCAGCACCGTCGGCCCCTGCGGCGCGATCTGGTCTGCCGTCGGCATGGCGGTCAAGTCATTGAGCTCTGGCTGTGAGCCATCGGGCGGCGCGGTCCCCGGGGATACGGGTCCGCGTGTTGTTGTATCGGACATGCTCAGCGTCCTCTCTTACCGATCAGGCGTTTGAGGGATTACCCAGCCCTCGTGAGGCCGGGCAGGCAATGGCGTACCTTCATGAATGTCGAACCGCAAGCTGCCGAACCGGAAGCTATCGATTCGACGATGACAACAGTGCCTACCATCAGACTAGTGGAAAGTCGCTCTGGCGGCCCAACAGTTAACGTTAACGTCAAGGTAACGCAAAGACAGACGATATGCCTGCCTGACAACTACTTCTTTGGTGGAACCTTTTGCGGCATGGGCTCATGCGCGTTCGGCATGGAAAGCTGAATTCGCCTGTAAGAACGCTTTTTTGCGACTAAAGGTGCAGAGGGTGAGTGAAGGCTGACTGTTAATCTTCCCGCACCAAAAAAGTGCTTAATGCAGTGCGCAATCGTGACAAGGCATCGAGACGACAGACTCGGGCGCGCCCTGAGCATCATCAGCGATGATCATCGCTAGACACCTAAGGACAGTTCCATGAGTGATTCCTCCCGCCCTAACCTGTGGCGCCGTTTGCCGTTGTGGCAGAAGATCCTGGGCGGCCTCGCCCTGGGGGTACTCGCTGGTGCCCTGATGGGAGAAAGCGCCAGCATGTTCAAGCCGCTGGGCGATATCTTCATCAATGCGATCAAGATGCTGATCGTGCCGCTGGTCTTCAGCACCCTGGTGGTCGGTATCACCTCGATGCGTGACCCGCAGAAGATGGGCCGCATAGGCGGCAAGACCATCGCCCTCTACCTGCTGACGACCGCCTTCGCGATCGCCATCGGCATGCTGGCCTCCAGCATCTTCCAGCCAGGTGCCGGCTTCGAGTTCAACTTCGACAAGGCGATGGAAACCAAGGATGCGCCCTCACTGGTGCAGATTCTGGTCGACCTGGTGCCGAGCAACCCGATCGATGCGCTGGCCAACGGCAACATCATGCAGATCATCGTCTTCGCCATCGGGATCGGCATCTCGCTGATCATGATCGGCGACAAGGGCGAGCCGGTCGTGCGCGTCTTCGATAGCTTCGCCGAAGTGATGTACAAGCTGACCGAGTTCGTGATGGCCTTCGCGCCGTTCGGTGTCTTCGGTCTGATGGCGCATGTCTCCGGCAACTACGGCCTGGATGTGCTGCTGCCGCTGGCCAAGGTGATCGGCGTGGCCTATCTGGCGAGCATCGTGCACGTGCTGGTGGTCTACTCCGGCCTGCTGGCGACGCTGGGCAAGCTGAACCCGGTGCGCTATCTGCGCGGTATCGTCGATGCACTGGTCGTGGCCTTCTCCTCGGCTTCAAGCTCCGGCACCCTGCCGATCTCCATTCGCTGCGCCCAGAAGAACCTCGGCGTCTCGGAAGGTGTCTCCGGCTTCGTGCTGCCGGTCGGCGCGACCATCAACATGGATGGCACCGCCATCTATCAGGGCGTGGTGGCACTGTTCATCGCCCAGATGACCGGCATCGAGCTGTCGATGATGGACTACGGCATGATCGTGCTGACCGGTACCCTGGCCTCCATCGGCACCGCCGGTGTGCCGGGCGCCGGCCTGATCATGCTCTCCATCGTGCTGAGCCAGGTAGGCCTGCCGCTGGAAGCCATCGCGGTGATCGCCGGTATCGACCGTATCCTCGACATGGCGCGTACCACCGTGAATGTCGCGGGCGACCTGATGGTCACCACCCTGGTCGGCAAGTCCGAGAACGAGCTGGACCTCGAGGTCTACAACGCGACCCAGCCCAAGAAAGACGCCTGACGCCAGGCGCAGGCATTCTCGCCAGCGCCTTGCCTTGAAACACGAACGCCCCGCTCATTGAGCGGGGCGTTCGTGTTTCAAGGGCTGTGTTTAGGCTCCGTATTTCAGGCTGTCACCAACGGGGAGAGCACAAAGGCAAGGTCAGGCAGATTCCGGCGGCGAGTCGCGCAGCTCACGTCTGAGCACCTTGCCGACGTTGGTCTTGGGCAGCTCGTCGATGAAGACCACCTGACGCGGCACCTTGTAGCTGGCCAGTTCCTTGCGCGACCAGTCTCGCAGCGCATCCGCCTCGAGCTCTGCGCCATCCTTGAGCACGACATACAGCTTGATCGCCTCACCACTGCGCTCATCCACCACCGAGACGGCGGCCGCCTCGAGCACGTCCGGGTGACGCACGATGACGTCCTCGACCTCATTGGGATACACGTTGAAGCCGGAAACGATGATCATGTCCTTCTTGCGATCGACGATGCGCATATAGCCATCGTCCTGGAAGACCGCGATATCACCGGTGCGCAGGAAGCCATCGGCAGTGAAGCTGTCCTTGGTCGCCTGCTCACGCTGCCAGTAGCCCTTCATCACCTGCGGCCCCTTCACGCACAGCTCGCCCGGCTCCCCCATCGCGACCAGCGCGCCTTCATCGTCATATAGGCGCACCTCGGTGGAGGGCATCGGCCGACCGATGGTGCCGAGCTGAATGGCATCCAGCGGGTTGAACGACACGATCGGCGAGGTCTCGGTCATGCCGTAGCCCTCGGAGATATCGCTGCCGGTGACCCGCTTCCACTCTTCTGCCGCCTTGCGCGTCAGCGCCACGCCCCCTGAGGTGGTGATCTTGAGCTTCGAGAAGTCCAGTGCCTGGAAGCCGGGGTTGTTGCACAGCGCCACGAACAGCGTATTGAGACCGACGAACATCGTGAAGTCGTGCTTTTGCAGCGTCTTGACGAAGCCCGGGATATCGCGCGGATTGGGAATCAGCAGGGTGTGATTGCCTTCACTGAGCATGCAGGCCAGATGAATGGTGAAGGCGTAGATGTGATAGAGCGGCAGCGGCGCCACCAGCGTCTCATGGCCGGGATTCAAGCCCTGCGTGAGGGCCATCTTGCCTTGCAGCATGTTGGCGAGCAGGTTGCGGTGAGTCAGCATCGCGCCCTTGGCGACCCCGGTGGTGCCGCCGGTGTACTGCAGCACAGCGACATCATCGAGTGCCAGTGTCGGCCGTTCCCAGCGCTCGGACTTGCCCTGCGAGATGGCCGTGCGCAGCGAAATGGCGTCGGGCAGATGATAGCTCGGCACCAGTTTCTTGACGTGCTTGACCACGGTGTTGATCAACAGCCGCTTGAAGGCCGGGTGCATGTCGCCCAGCTCACAGACCAGCACGTACTCGAGACCAGTGCGCTCCCGCACGCGTTCGACCTTGTCCGCCATGTTGGCCAGCACCACCAACGCCCGCGCGCCGGAGTCATTGAACTGATGCTCCATCTCACGTTCGGTATACAACGGATTGGTATTCACCAGCACCAGGCCTGCACGCAGCACGGCGAAGGCCACCACCGGAAACATCAGCGTATTGGGCAGCTGGATGGCGACCCGATCGCCCAGCTTGAGGTCAGTTTCATGCTGGAACCAATCCGCCAGCTGACGACTGGTGGCATCCAGCTCCGCAAACGTCATGGTGCGGTCCATGCAGGTAAAGGCAGGACGCTCGCCATGCGCCGAGCAGGCCTTCTCCAGCATGTCCATCAGGGAGTCGTAGCCGCTGAAATCCACCTCCTGAGAAGACCGCAGGCACGACATGCCACTCATGTCGCCTGCCGTTGGCTGTGCTCGCGAAGCGTCGGGCGAGGCATCTGCCACGTGGGAAGGTTCTGTAGTGGAATCGGCAGTGGTATCGGTAGTGGACTTGCCTGACTCATCGGGTCGAGCCGCTAGGGGATCATGCATGGCGTTGCTCCTTGATCAGTACGTGGGGCGCTCGGCATCATTGCCCCCGCTACCTTGTTGTTGTAGACGTCGTTGTAAGACCTCGTTGCAAGACGTCGTCGTGAGACCAGGTCGTAAGACATCGTGGTGAGATGCGTGGTGAGGCGCTGTCGGGACTCCGTCGGGTGGGTATCAGCCTGTGGGCCCTTCACTGTCGACAGCATAGCCGCAAACCGATGCTGCGCGCCGTTGGCGAAATCGATGGACCTGTCAGCATTGGAACATACGTACGTTTGATATTGCCTTGCGACCTTGGTGACATGCGCAGGCCTGCTCTGGAGCAGGGAAACAGCCCTGAGCCCAAGAAGGGAAACAGCCCTGAGCCCAAGGAGGTAAACAGCCCTGACCCGAAAGCGAGAAACAACGAGGCCCCTGCCGGGGGGCAGAGGCCTCATGTCTTGCACACCGAACGCATGCGTCAGGCGCATACGTCTGGCAAACGGCAACTCAGGAGAGGTCGCGGACCTCGTTCTCGATCATCTTGCGGATATGCTCCTCGTTCTCGATCATCGATTCGCCATCCTCGCGCAGCGATTTCAACAGTCCGATCATCATGGCGATCAGCACGAAGGTGAACGGCAAGGCGCCGGCGATCGAGGCCGCCTGCAGGGACTTGAGCGCCTGATCGCCCCCCAGCAACAGCAGGATCAAGGTCACGGCGCCCAGCATCATGCCCCAGATGATGCGTTGCTGAACCGGGGGGCGACGACCGAAGGCCAGCAGGCGTCCCAGCACCAGGGTGCCGGAATCCGCAGACGTGACGAAGAAGATGATCACCACGACCAGCGCGGCCACCTTGGCCACGGTCGCGGCGATGCCGGGAGTGAGCACCTCGAACGAGTGGTAGAGGGTGCCGGCGTAGTCCCAGTTGGTGACCGCAGCCGTGTAGATGCCCATGTCGGCCCCGTACAGGGACTGATAGATCCCCGCCGAGCCGATGACGCCGAACCAGACCAGCGCCACGATGGAAGGGATGACCATCACCCCGAGAATGAATTCACGGATGGTCCGGCCGCGCGAGATGCGGGCAATGAACATGCCGACGAAACCGGCCCAGGCGATCCACCAGCCCCAGTAGAAGATGGTCCAACCGCCCTGCCACACTTGCTCGTCCGGCGTGCGCGCCGTCCACAGTGTCATCGAGACGCCATCGGTGAGGTAATCCCCGAGCGCGGTGATGGAGCTCGCAATCAGATAGTTGGCGTCGCTCACCAGCAGGAAGTAGGCCAGGATGCCGAGGCAGACCCAGGTATTAAAGGTGGAAAGCAGCTTGATGCCGCGTGCAACGCCGCTGGTCGCTGACAGGGTAGCGATGACGCTGATCAACACGATGGAGACCACGGTCACCATGCGCGACTTCTCTTCGATGAGGCCCAGTGACATCAGGCCGGAGCCGATCTGCTCGACGCCCAGACCGAGCGTGGTGGCGATGCCGAAAATGGTACCGAACACGGTCAGGATATCGACGGTGTGCCCGATGGGCCCGTAGATCCGGTTGCCGATCAGCGGATAGAGGGCCGAGCGCATCGAGAGCGGCAGGCCCTTGCGGAAGGCGAAATAAGCCAGTGACAGCCCGACGATGGCATACATGGCCCAGGCGATCGTGCCCCAGTGGAAGACGGTGAGCTTGATGCCCCCGGCGGCCGCTTCCGCGACGCGGCTGTCAGGCACCGGGAAGCCTTCGTCCCCCGGCATGAGACCACTCGCCAGGGCGGCCTGCTTGGCCTCGAAGAAGGCGGCAACGGCCGCCTTGACGTCAGCACTCAGAAACGGATTGCCGCCGCTCCAGTCACTCGCGAAATGGATCATGGGCTCGGACATCGAGAAGAACAGCATGCCCGCGCCGGTCCCGCAGCCGAACAGCATCGAGAACCAGGCAAAATTGCTGAACTCGGGACGCTCATCGTCACGCCCCAGCCGAATCTTGCCGACACGCGAACACATCACGTAAAGACAGACCACGAAGGTCGAGAACATCACCAGCACGTAGTACCAGCCCAGGGTGCTCTCTATCCAGGCCTTGATGCCCAGAAACTGATCGCTGGCCGTCTTGCCCAACAGAATCGCATAGAGAATGAAGAACACGGTCATGGTGATCGCGGTGATACCGAGCGTCGAGTTGAGTCCCTTCAGGACACCTCGCTGCTCGATGAGTGCATCCAGTTCCTTTCCTTTCAACATGTTTCTACCTCGTGACGGGTTTTTATTATCATTTTTCATGATGCCGCTATCGTCGTTCGTGACAGCGGTATCGTTGTTCATGACTGCGGATGCCGGGGCTCAAGGAACCTCAGTCGTCATGGGGACATTGCGGGCAGATCGCGTTCACCTTCGGCCAGACATGGGCGGGAACCTTGGCAGACGACAACGCCACGGCATGTCATCTGACCCCAGCCGATATGCGACTTTGTGGGGAGAGTCCATGCTATAGGCCCCCCGCTTGCGAGACCAATAAGATCTCGACGCCGTCTGGATAAGCAGCGCTAATGCCTGAGCCGAGAAAAAGAGGCCTCACATTCTGGCGTCTTTCGACAGAGGTCCTATCCAGGCCGCATCCTTCAGGGAACCTCATCCAGACAGACAAAAGCCCCCGGCGGATCTCTCCACAAGGGGCTCTTGCGTCATGGCGACGCGTGAAGCGTCACTGACTGCCCGCTCGGATCATTGACCGACGGACTGGCTCAGACGCAGCTGGTGCAGGTAGTGCATATGACGCTCGTACTGCTCGAGCAGATCATTGATGACCTGGTCCTTGCTGTAGCCCATCAGGTCATAGGACTGACCGCCTTCCTTGAGGAAGACCTCGGCACGACAGTAGTCCTCTTCATCCCCCTCGTCTTCCTGATCCAGATTGAGGTCCGGACGCAGGTGAGAGCGAATGCGCACGCCGTAGATGAAGTCATCTTCCTCACCATGGCGTGCATTGAAGTAGACGCGATCACGGCTGATGGTGACGTCGACTTCCAGTCCCTGGCTACGCAGCTCTTCGGCCAGCTCCTGCATGCCTTCCGCGACAGTGCCGCGCAGGAAGCCACGTACCATGGCGCGCGTCGGGAAGCTCATCAGGTGCTGGGCACGCTTGCGCCAGTTGCCCTTCTCGCCCATCGGCGTCGCGGCTGCGGTGTTCACCGACAGCGAGCGGCGCTTGACGGACTCGAGATTGAGCTGACGCAGCAAGCCGAAGATCGCGGCCAGCAGAATCATGCCGAACGGCAAGGCGGTGGCGATGGTGGCGGTCTGCAGCGCCCCCAGCCCACCGGCCAGCATCAGCACGATGGCCAAAAGACCCACCGCGAAGGCCCAGTAGATACGCTGCCAGATCGGGGTGTCTTCACGACCACCGGAGGCCAGCATGTCGACCACCATCGAGCCGGAATCCGCCGAGGTGACGAAGAACACGATGACCATCACCAACGCGATCACCGAGGTGATGGACGACAGCGGCAGCTGCTCGAGGAAGGTGAACAGGGCCAGCGAATAGTTGTCGTTGACGGTATCGACCAGCGCCGTGACGTTCTGCTCCAGAATCATCGAGATGGCGGTGTTGCCGAAGATGGTCATCCACAGCAGGGTGAAACCGGCCGGCACGAACAGCACGCCGATCACGAATTCCCGGATGGTACGGCCACGCGAGACACGCGCGATGAACATGCCGACGAACGGAGACCAGGACATCCACCAACCCCAGTAGAGCAGCGTCCAGCCACCGATCCAGTCATTGGGTTCGTAGGCGTAGAGTTCGAAGGTCTTGCCGACGATATCGGCCATGTAGAAGCCGGAATTCTGGACGAAGGCCTTGAGCAGGAAGGCGGTCGGGCCGAGCAGCAGCACGAACAGCAACAGCACCACGGCGAGGCCGAGGTTGATCTCGGACAGGATACGGATGCCCTTGTCCAGGCCGGTCACGACCGAGATGGTGGCAAGGCCGGTGATCACGACGATGATCGCGACCTGGGTCCAGTCGTTGTTCGGCATGCCGGTCAGGTGCGAGAGCCCGGCATTGACCTGTGCCACACCGTAGCCCAGCGTGGTGGCGACACCACAGACAGTGCCGACGATGGCGAAGATGTCCACCGCATGGCCGATCGGACCGTAGATGCGCTTGCCGATCAGAGGATACAAGGCACTGCGCAGCGTCAGCGGCAGGTCATGGCGATAGCTGAAGTAGGCCAGAATCAGCGCGACGATGGCGTAGATCGACCAGGCATGCAGCCCCCAGTGGAAGAAGGTCAGCTTCATCGCTTCACGTGCGGTCTCGACCTGCTCCGGGGTGCCTGTCGGCGGGTTGAGGAAGTGCATCACCGGCTCGGCCACGCCGAAGAACATCAGACCGATGCCCATGCCCGCCGAGAACAGCATCGCGAACCAGGTGACGTTGCTGTAGTCCGGCAGTGAGTGGTCCGGCCCCAGGCGAATCTCGCCATGGCGTGAGAAGCCGACATACACCACCGAGATCAGCACGATGGCCACGCACAGGATGTAGAACCAGCTCACGGTGTTGGTGATCCAATGCTGGACCGACTCGAACACGGACATGGCCGTATCCGAGAACACCGCGGTGAAGATCACCAATAACAGGATGATGGCATTCGCGCCGAAGAAGACCGGCGGGTTGACCTTGGCAAACAAGCCGGTGCGCGGCTCGGCACTGGCATCTTCGCCACCGCCCGCTGCAGGGGTATTGCGCATGGAGATTTCCTTGTGAGTGTCCGGGAGAGACGCCGTGAGCTGTCTCGGCGCCCTGCTGGCAAACAACACTATAATGAAAAAACATGATCAGATTGCGCGCGGATAATATCACCTGATGCCTACATGACCAATGTCTTGTCCAACTACCGTCCAACTTCTCGGCGTACACATGGCGCAGGATGCCATTTGTTTTCTTGATGCTTGCACGCTGGCACCCAACGTCATCGGCACACTCAAATGCCATGCTGGTCACACAGGAGTTAACGCATGAGTCGCAATCGTCATTCCGGCAAGGCCCCCCTGCGCGCGCTCGCGCTGTCTCTCGCCCTGTTGAGTGCCCTGCCGACCACGTCCGCCATGGCGGGCCCGGGGCATGGGCGCTTCGATGGGCCGGGCTACATAGGCCCCGACATCGTGATCGGGCATGGTGAGCCCGGTCGGCTGATTCGCTGGGCACCGGGTGGCCCTGGGCACGGTCATGGCCTGCCCGCCGGGGCGCGCGGTGTCTGGGTGGGCGCTACGCTGTATTTCCTGGCGGCAGGCACCTATTACCTGTGGGAAGAGAGTCAGCAGCAGTATCTGCCCGTCCAGGCCCCCGCTCAGGCGACACTCACGGCCGCGGCAGTCGATGTCATCGCCTACCCCACCAAGGGCCAGAGCGAAGACCAGCAAGCGCGTGATCGCTATGAGTGCCATCGCTGGGCCAATCAGCAGAGTGGCGCCGAAGCCAATTCCGCGGCGCCGCCCGTGACCGCCAGCAACGCAGACACCTATCGCCGCGCGCTGAGTGCCTGCTTCACCGGTCGCGGTTACAGCGTGCAATAGTCTGCTTGAGCCATGAGCATGAAAAAGCCCCGCCAGCTCGCGATGATCGCGGCCTGGCGGGGCTTTCTTGTGTCCATTGTCGGCTTTCTGCTGTCTGATTTGACTGCTTGCGGGATTTGCTGCTCGTGGCGATCAGCCGCGCCGCTTCTGATGCCGTTCGCGGTTGGTGTCACGCGCCGCGCGGGATTTGCGCAACATCACCAGCGTCGCCCCCAGCCCACCGTGGCGCGGCGTGGCACTGCTCCAGGCCTGCACCTCGGGCATCTGCTCCAGCCAGTGCACCAGGTAGGCACGAATCAAGGCGGCATGCGATTCGCTGTCACGCCCCTTGCCATGAATCACCAGCAGGCAGCGCAACTCGCTGCGCCAGGCATCCTGGATGAAGCGGTGCACCTCACGGCGACACTCGATGAGCGGACGACGCATCAGATTGAGCTGCGCCTCGGGTGGGTAGCCGCCCTGGCGCAAGCGCTCCAGCACACCGGTCTGGATGCCATCACGGCGAAACTCGACCGGGTCATGCGGCGAGAGATGCTCCACGTAGCTGTCGGACAGCCCGTCCAGCTCATTGCCCAGGGTCTTCTGCGCGTCTTCACGCCGTGCCAGCTGAGCCTCGCTGGGGCCCTTGCGGGCCGTGGTGACATCGGCGCGGTCCTTGCCGCGCGTCAGGGGAGCAACGCCTTGCATCTCACGACTGAACAGATCATCCGCCTCGGCACTGCTCAACTCACGGGCATGCGCCGCCGACATCATTGCAGGGGAAAAACGTGACATGGCACCCTCCAGTCTTCACCAGGACGTGTCAATTACGTGGAGCGCGCAGCCAAGGTCGACAAACGACGACGCCCCGAGACAGAGCATGCCTCGGGGCGTCGGTTCAGCTCAAGTCGCTGACGTGATTTCTTGCGTCATCACGCCTAAAGGGCGGATCAATGCCCGGTCTTGAGCTGCTCCCAGTACTTCTGATAGATCGACAGCGCATCGCCGACATCGGTCTGGAATTCGCCGCGGGCGAGATCCTGCTGAGTCGGGAAGACCACCGGGTTATCACGCACTTCCGGGTCCATCATGTTCTTGGCCGCCAGGCTCGGCGTGGTGTAACCCACGTACTCGCTGATTTCCTTGCTGACTTCCGGGCTGATCAGGTAATCGATGAACTGATAGGCCGCATCGACGTGACGCGCGTTGGACGGAATCGCCATGGTGTCCATCCACAGGATGATGCCTTCCTTGGGATAGACATACTCGACCGGCACGCCTTCCTGGTTCGCCTGATAGACCTCACCGTTCCAGATCAGACCGGCATCGACCTCGCCCTGCATGAAGGGCACGCGCGCCGCGTCGGAGTTGAAGGCACGCACGTTGGGCATCAGCTGGGTCAGCTTCTCGTAGGCCGCCTTGATCTCGTCCGGGTCCGTGGTGTTGCCACTGAAGCCAAGGCTTGCCAGTGCGACATGGAAGACTTCACGCATGTCGTTGGAGAGCAGCAGCTTGTCACGATACTTGTCGTTCCACAGGTCGTTCCAGCTGGTCAGTGCGCCCTCTTCGACATAGTCCGGGTTGTAACCGATACCGGCGCTGCCCCACATGTAAGGCACGCTGTACTGGTTGCCCTTGTCGAAGTCACGATCGACCAGGTTGGGGTCGAGGTCCTCGAAATGGTCGAGCTTGCTGACATCCAGCTTCTGCAGCAGACCTTCACGCGCCATCTTGTCGATGTAATAGGTCGACGGGAAGACGAGGTCGTAGCTGTTGTCGCTGTCCAGCAGCTTGAGCTTGGCGTACATCGCTTCGTTGGAATCGAAGGTGGAGTAGACGACATCGATGCCGGTCTGCTCTTCGAAGCGCTCGATGACCTCATCGGGCATGTACTCGGTCCAGTTGTAGACGTAGAGGACCTTGTCGCTGTCATCCGCGGCCAGAACGGGGGCGGATGTGGCCACGGAAGCCAGGCTGACGGCAGCCATCAGGCCAGCGGCGCGCAGCGGGAAACGGGTACCTTGCATGTTATTTTTTCTCCTTGAGCAACAACTGTGAAATCAACAGCAGACAGAGCGACAGCCCCAACAGCAGGGTTGCCAATGCATTCACTTCAGGTTTGAGCCCCAGTCGCACCATCGAGTAGATACGCAGCGGCAGCACCTCGAAGGTCGGCCCGGTGACGAAGGTCGAGATCACCACATCATCCAGCGACAGGGTGAAACTCAGCAGCCAGCCGGAGGCGATCGCCGGCATCAGCGCCGGTACCAGCACGTGCCAGACGGCGCGGGCTTCACTGGCACCGAGATCACGCGCCGCTTCCAGCAACTGCGGGTTGATGCCCGTCAGGCGGGAATAGACGGTGATCACCACGAACGGCAGACAGAAGGTGGCGTGCGAGACCAGCAGCGAGAAATAGCCCAGCTGGATACCCAACGCAATGAACAGCGCCAGGAAGGCGATCGCCATCACGATGTCCGGCATCATCATCACCGTGAACAGCATGCCATTGAGCAGCGGCTTGCCGCGGAAGCGATAGCGATAAAGCGCAGTGGCCGTCAGCGTGCCGATCAGGGTCGCCAGCGTCGCCGCCGTCACCCCGAGCCACAGCGTATTGAGCGCAGCCTCCATCAGATTGCCATTGCCCAGCAGCTTGTCGTACCAGCGCAGGCTGAAGCCGCCCCACACGAAGGGATTGCGTGAGTCATTGAACGAGATGCCGATCAACACCAGGATCGGCACATACAACAGCGTGAAGATCAGCGTCAGATAACAGCGGCTGAACCAACGCAGCGCGGCGCTCGCCTTCATAGGGTCACCTCACGCTTGAAGAGCTTGACGCTGCGGTAATAGGCCAGCAGCAGGAACGCCATCACCAGTGTCAGCATCACGCTGATCGCCGCGCCGAAGGTCCAGTTGTTGGCCTCCAGGAACTGGCCCTTGATGATGTTGCCGATCAGCGGATGGCGCGAGCCGCCCAGCAGGTCCGAGACATAGAACATGCCCATCGCCGGCAGAAACACCAGCAGCACGCCCGCGATGATGCCCGGCATGGTCAGCGGCAGCACGATATGGCGGAAGGTGGCCAGGCCATTGGCGCCAAGGTCGCGGGCCGCCTCCAGCGTCGGGCGGCTCAGCTGCTCGAAGACGGCATACAGCGGCAGGATCATGAACGGCAGCAGCATGTAGACCAGCCCCACGATCACCGCCTCCTCGGTATACAGCAGGCGCAGCGGCGCATCGATCAGGCCGAGGTTCATCAGCACATCGTTGAGCAGCCCGCGCGTCGCGATCAGCGTGCGCAGGGCATAGATGCGGATCAGCGAGTTGGTCCAGAACGGAATGATCACCAACAGCAGCAGCAAGGGCTGCAGGCGCGGGCTGGCCCGCGAGATCATCCACGCGAAGGGATAGCCGAGCAGCAGACAGATCAGCGTCGTGATCAGGCCGATCCACAGCGAATGGCCGAAGACACTCAGGTACACCGGGCTGATCATCTGGCCATAGTTGGTCAGAAAGCCCTGCCACAGCGTGCTCAGCGACAGCTCACCGGCCAGTAACTGGCCGGTGTTTTCCGGCATCAGACTGACCAGCACCACCAGCAGCGTCGGGGCCAGCACCAGCACGATCAGCCAGCCCCAGATGATGGTCAGGGTGGCGGTCTTGAAGGGATTGCGCACCAGACTCATGCACCCGCCCCCGTCACGGCCGGCTCATCATCGGGCAGGATGATCTCCCAGTCCGGCACCCAGCTGACGCGCACGCGCTCGCCGAGGCGGTAATCGAAGTCAGGGTCATCCTCGTCGAAGAACTCGCTGGCCAACAACTGCTGACCGCTGTCCAGCTCCAGCACCGTGTCCAGGGTCATGCCCTTGTAGTTGCGCTCGATGACACGCGCCGGGAAACCTTCGCTGTCCTCGGCGCCCTTGAGTCGCATGTCTTCCGGGCGCAGCAACACCTGCACCGCCTCTCCGCCCTGATAGGTGCGGCCATGGCTACTGAGTTCCAGCGTCTGACCGAGCAGCGTGATCTCGATGCGCCCAGCCGTCGCCGCGGGGCGCACGACCTGCGCCGCCAGCTGGTTGATCTCACCGACGAAGCGCGCCACGAACAGCGTGCTCGGCGATTCATAGACCTCACGCGGCGTGCCGATCTGCTCGATGCCGCCTTCGCGCATCACCACCACGCGATCGGACATCGACAGCGCCTCTTCCTGATCGTGGGTGACGAACACGAAGGTGATGCCCAAGCGACGCTGCAGGCGCTTGAGCTCGTTCTGCATCTGCTTGCGCAGCTTGTAATCCAGCGCCGACAGCGGCTCATCGAGCAGCAGGACGCGGGGACGCTTGACCACGGCGCGGGCAATCGCGATGCGCTGCTGCTGCCCGCCGGAGAGCTGGTCCGGGCGGCGGTCCGACAGATGGGCCAGTTGCACCATCTCCAGCGCTTCGCGCACCCGCTCATGAATCTCGGCCTTGGCGACCTTTTCCATGCGCAGCCCGAAGGCCACGTTGTCGTAGAGGTTCATGTGCGGAAACAGCGCATAGCTCTGGAAGACGGTATTGACCGGGCGCTGGTGAGCGGGACGCTCATGCAAGGCCGTCGACTCGAGCGTGATGGTGCCGCTATCCGGCGATTCGAAGCCGGCGATCATTCTCAGCACGGTGGTCTTGCCGCAACCGGACGGGCCCAGCAGCGTGACGAACTCACCATCGTTCAAATCCAGGTCAAGGCTGTCCAACACCTTGCGATCACCAAAGGTCTTGGAAATGCCACGCAGCTTGACCAGCGGGGCCTTCTCAGGAGCAGAGCTTTTCATCGGCGGGTTGTCACCTCCAGCGGGCGTCGCGAACGGCACCCTCATGCATGTCAGGCGCGCCAGGGACTGGCACGCCACATCGTCAATTCCATCGTGCCTGGCCACCGGCTGACTGCCAGCTCTCGCCGCTCGCTTTGGCGCTGGCGCGCAGGTCGCGCAAAGGTCACATCAGACAGCGGAAAGGCGCCGTCGCCAGTCTGGCATGCCAACCTTTCACTTGCGTGTCTGCCCGGCGAGCCGCTGCCAGCTGACCTGTCTCATTCATGCCTCGACCACGCCTCACCCTTACCTCGCTCACTCCTCACCCTGGCTCTCCAGCGTGCAGGCCGAATTGCGGCAAGGCAGGCGAGCGGTTCCGGTTGATGTGCGAGAGACAAAGGAAAAGGCCCGAACAGGTGTCGGGCCTTTTCATTGCCGTCATCGCTTTCGATATCGGGGCATCGGCATCCGCCTCAACCCCCGTCGGGATGAGCAGACGGCACAGGGTGCGCATTCTGCCCATTCGGCTTCAGGCTGTCACCTTGCAATCACGTTCCTGTGCCGCTCAGGAAGTCGCAAGTCGCGGATCTTGCGGGTCTTTTTCCTCCTGAGTCATGGCCTCATCACCCACCTCACCGACACTGGGCAGCACCTCGACCAGACCGCAGGTCATGCGCTCCTTCTCGGCGGCACGCGCACGCGCCAGCGCCTCACGCAGGGGTTCCAGGCGCGGATGCGGCGCTTCGCCCGCCTCGCCGGCCGGCAGTTCCCACGGCAAGGCGTGCGCCATCTCCCACAGCGAGTAATGACTGAGATCACGCCCGAGCACCCATTGGCCATCCTGGGTCTGGCTGGCGATGTTCTCGGCGATCAGCGGCTTGAGCACACGACGGTAACGACTGCCCAGCACTTCCGTGAGTCGATCATCGGACAGCGGCTCACCGCGTTCATGGGCATCCTTGAGCAGCATCACGGCACCGAGGGTCTGCCAGAACGGTGGCCAGCGATGCCAGTCAGCATTGGAGCGCTCGCCCATCCAGGCCGCGACTTCCGCCCCCAGCAGCACGATGCACCAGGACAGGAACACCCACAGCAGGAAGAGCGGAACGGCCGCGAAGGCGCCGTAGATGGCCTGATAGGACGGGAAATGCGTCACGTAGAGCGAGAAGCCCGCCTTGGCCAGCTCAAGCGCCAGCGCCGTGGTCAGCGCGCCGACCGCGGCGTCACGCAGGCGAACCTTGCAGTTGGGCACCGCGGCATAGATGAAGGTGAAGGCCGCAGCGCTCAACAGCGGCGGCAACAGACGCAGCAACAGTGCCTTGCCGCCCAGCATCTCGGCGGCCGAGTCGAAGAAGGACAGCGAGGTCAGAAAGGACGACAGCAGAAAGCCCGAGCCCAGCATCAGCGGCCCCAGCGTCAGGACGGCCCAGTACATCAGGAAGCTCGACAGTCCCTTGCGCCCTTCCGGCACCTGCCAGATGGCATTGAAGGCGCCTTCGATGGTGATCATCATCATCACCGAGGTCACGAACAGGAAGATCAGACCCACCGAGGTCAGATTGCGCGCCTGACCGGAGAACTCGTTGAGATACTCGAGCACCGTGGCGCCGGTCGAGGGCAGAAACTGGGAGAACACCGTGGTCTGCAGTTGATCGCCCACGCCGTCGAAACTCGGAATGACGGCGAACATCGCATAGATGACCGTCATCAAGGGCACGATGGCGAACAGCGTCGTATAGGTCAGTGCCGACGCGGTCTTCTTGCCGTCGTGATAGTTGAAACGTGATACCAGCTTGAGGATGACGCCGATGGCGGGCATGACCCGCGAGATCCCTGGCAGTTGTGGCATTCTTGTGCGCCCCTCTACAATGCGTTCCTGATTCATTCGCCACCGCCGGCCATGGCCAGTAGCGCTTGCGTGAAACCCATCACCTGTCCGGAAACGGAGACAGTCATGTCAATATTGAAACTCTACCATAACCCACGCTGCTCCAAGTCACGGGAAACACTGGCGCTTTTGACCGCGCGCCTCGAGGGCGATGCCTTCGAGACCGTCCGCTACCTGGAAGACCCCCTCGATCGTGAGCAGCTCGAGGCCCTGGCCGCCCGAGTGGAAGGCGGGGCGCGGGCTCTGACCCGCGAGAACGAAGCCGAGTGGAAGGCGCTGGGCCTTGTAGACCCCAGCGATGCGCAACGCCTTGACGCGATTGCCGCAACGCCGAAATTGATGCAGCGGCCGATTCTCGATGATGGCACCCGTGCCGTCATCGGTCGCCCGCCCGAAGATGTGCTGGTGCTGTTGAGCGACGCCTGATCCCCTGATGACAGAGTGTGCTCACGCAAGCCCCGCTTGCCCCTTTCGATAGATTGTCATCCACCTGAGGAAGCTCATGTCCGCAACGACCCCCGACGCGACGCCGTACGTCCTCGTCCTCTATTACTCGCGCCATGGTGCGACCCGCACGCTGGCCGAGCAGATCGCCGCCGGCATCGAGTCCATCAGCGGTGTCGAGGCACGCCTGCGCCGGGTGCCCGAGATCTCGGCCACCTGCGAGCAGACCGAGCCGGAAATCCCCGACAGCGGGGCCATGTACGTCGAGCTGGACGACCTGCGTCACTGTTCGGGCCTCGCGCTGGGCAGTCCGACCCGCTTCGGCAACATGGCGGCGCCGCTCAAGTACTTCCTGGACTCCACCAGCGAGCTGTGGATGAACGGCGCCTTGATCGACAAGCCTGCCACCGCCTTCAGCGCCTCAAGCTCTCTGCATGGCGGTCAGGAAACCACGCTGATCACCATGCTGATACCGCTGCTGCATCATGGCATGGTGTATGCCGGTGTGCCCTACAGCGCCACCGAGTTGCTCGAGACCACCCAGGGCGGCACGCCCTACGGCACGACCCACGTCAGCGGCAAGCGTGGCGACAACGATGTCGATGACAACGAACAGCGCCTGGCACTGGCGCAAGGCAAGCGTATCGCTCGCCTGGCCCTTGCCATGCAACCTCTCAGGGAGACGAAATAGATGCGCGCCTGGCTTGAACGACTGGAACGTGAGCAGGGCCTCGACACGCTCGAAGCCAAGAGCCGTCGCGGTGTGATCGCAAGTTTTGCGGCCGTCGCCCTGCTGCTGCTGATCGGCGGCATTCAGCTAATGGCGCAGAGCGAGAACAGCGGCCTGCTGCCGCTGTTGATCCGCCTGCTGCCCATCGCACTATTCCTGCCCGCCATCTTCACCCGCCGGGCACGTGGCCATGTCTGGCTGGCCTTCGTCAGCCTGCTCTACATCATGCAGGGCGTGATGCTGGCCGGTGTGCCTGGCCACGCCGTCATCGGCGTTCTGGAAGCACTGGCGGCACTGGGGCTGTTCATTTCCAGCATGGCTTACGCCCGTTTCCGCTCGCGCAACCTCAAGCGTCAGCCGCAGGCCTGATCAAGCCCTGGCCTCTCCATTGCCCGCCCTTCTCGTCGCGCCATAATCGACTAAAATTGGCGGCTAGAATAGCCGACTAAAATAGGCGACTAGAATAGCCGTAAAATAGCCGACTAGAATGGCGGGTATCGGTTTGCGCCCTCCCACGGCGGCTTGCCACTTACCCCGCCGCTACCCACTGCTTTTCCCAGCGTGTCTCCTCAACCATCGCGAGCCGCCCATGCTGTATCGGCTTTGCGAGTTGATTACAGCGAGGCTTTGCCATGATCGGCCTGACAACACACTTGTCTTTTCCGCGCCCTGCGGGCGTATCGCGCAACCGCCTGACCACTGGCGTGCTGGCGGCTGGCGTGGTGCTTGCCAGCCTGTTGGCGTCGCCAGCGGCACTGGCTGACAAGACGGAAGATGCCATCCAGTATCGCCAGGCAGTCTTCCAGACGCTGGCGTGGCAGTTCAGTCCGATGGGTGCGATGGTCAAGGGCAAGCAGGACTATGATGCCGAGGAGTTTCGCACCCGCGCCGAGCGACTGGCGCTGTTGGCTCAGATGCCATGGGAGGGCTTCATCGCCGGTTCCTATGACGGTGATACCGACGCGCTGAGCAAGATAGAGAGCGACCGTGCAGGCTTCGACAAGCGTGCCGAGGCGCTGATGACCCAGAGCCGGGCATTGGCTGACGCCGCCGCCAGTCAGGACCTTGATGCCCTGCGCAGCCAGTTCGTCGAGACAGCCAAGACCTGCAAGGGCTGTCATCAGCAGTATCGCGCTGACTGATATAGCCAAAGCTCCGTCAAGACGCAAAAGCGCCGCCATGAGATTGCTCGTGGCGGCGCTTTTGCGTCTTGGCATACATGAGGGCGAAAGTGAGAGTAAAAGTCATAGCGAAAGCATGAGTGAAAGCGAGCAGAGCTTACGGCAACTGCGCCCCCTGCCAGATGACCAGAACGGCAATGCCGATCGCCAACCCCAGCGCGAGCCTCCTGCGTGGGCGTAAAGGTGGCACTGGCTCGCCCTCATCCACTACCGATTCATCGCGCCTGAAATGCTTGCGGCCATGCACCATCGCCCAGATCAGCCACTCACCGCGCAGGCCATGCCAGACGATGGCCATCAGATGCAGGGCGATCAGCCCCCACAGCAGCGTGATATTGGTGTGATGCACCCAGGCCAGCCCCTCGGCGACACTCGCTGGGACCCGATCATGCAGGGGCCCTTCGAACAGCAGATCATCGGTGAGAAACAGCCCGCTCGAGGCCTGAATCGCCAGCACCAGCAACATGGCCAGCGTCATCCAGCCACCCAGGGGATTGTGGCCTGCATGACGTGGCGCGCGTCCCGCCAGAAAGTCAGCGGCGTAGCGCCAGGTCGTGCGCGGTGACGCCACGAAGCGGCTGAAGCGAGCATGCCCGCTGCCCACCAGCCCCCAGATGACGCGAAACGCCACCAGCCCGATCACGCAATATCCCAACCGTGCGTGCCAGACCATCGGAAAATCGAGTCCTGCGCCCACCTCGGCGGTGTACCACATGCCGGTGATCGCCAGAATCAGCAGCAGGTGAAACAGCCGGATGGCCAGCCCCCAGATCACGACACTGCGCAGCGGCGAAGGCTCACCCTGATCATGAAGCACCGTCTCAGACGAGGACTTGCGGAATCGGTTCGAACTCATCCTGATGACTCCCTCAGCGAATGAACCTTTGATGGCACACGTGATCAGGCAGCGATAGGCAGCCAACGAGCGACTACAGGCCAGTATAGGTGGACTCGGTCTGGCGGCTCACGGCAAATCAATCGGCCGTGCCGCCATGAGACATGTGAAATATCAGCAATGAAGCGCTGATTCAGCACTTTCCACTGCCAGCTGCCACCTTGGCAGCATCGCCTGACGCTTGATGACATTATATGCTGCGTAGATTGCCTGCGGCTTACCGGGTCTCGGCCTCTTGAAGGCTCCCGGCATGTGTCGCCCGTCTTCACCCCGCCTGCGCAGAACGGAACTCTCGCCATGTCATCGCCTTCCACGGCCGGTACCTCGCACGCCTCCCGGGACGACACCACCTGTGCGGGCTCGCCTCCCCGGCAGCCAGTCAGCAGTCGTCACCTATGGCAACAGGCACTCAACAAGACCCTGCCGGTGATGTTCGGCTATATCCCGCTGGGCGCTGCCTTCGGCGTGCTGTTCACCCAGCTGCCGTTGAGCCCCTGGCTGGGCCTTTTGATGTCACTGGTCATCCTGGCCGGGGCCGGCCAGTTCCTGGCGGTAGCGCTGCTCGGTGCGGGCGCCGGCATCACCGAGGTCTTTGTGGCCACTCTGCTGCTCAATTCGCGCCACCTCTTCTACGGCCTGTCGCTGCTGGAGCGCTTCCGCGCGGCGGGGCTTGGCAAGCTCTATCTCATCTTCGGGCTGACCGATGAAACCTACTCGCTGCTGGCCAGCCTGCCACGCAGCGGCGAACGCGATGATCCCGTGGCGCGCCGTGATGACCAGCGCCTGATGTTGCGCATCACCTTCCTCAACCAATCCTGGTGGGTACTGGGGACGCTGCTGGGTCTGGCAGCCGGACAGCTCAGCTTTGACAGCAGCGGCATCGAGTTCGCGTTGACGGCGCTGTTCGTGGTGCTGGGCATCGAACAATGGTTCGCCCTGCGCGAGCGCTGGCCCTTCATGCTCGGCCTGCTGGTCACGCTCGCGGGCCTGTGGCTGCTGCCGGAAGATCAGCTGTTGCTGGGCAGCATCGCGGCAGCCTGCGCCCTCCTGCTCGGGCAGTATCATTACCAGCGTGGCAAACAACAGCCACACGTCACGCCTGCCCCGCGTGACGATCATCCCCCACACGGCAAGTCTGGCGCGCGCCGGACTGAACACAATCAAGCCTCGGAGCACACCACCCCATGACGACCCTGCAGGCCTTGCTGTTGATCGCCGTGTCAGCCGGCGCGACCTTCGCCACGCGCGCGCTGCCCTTCGTGTTCCTGTCCCGCCATTCGGCCCATCCGCTGATTCTGCATATGGGCCGCTATCTGCCGGCCATCGTCATGGTCGTGCTGATCATCGTCTCGCTGTCGGCCATGCAACTGCCTGACATGTCAGAGTCTGCGCACCACATCTCGGCCTGGCAAAGCTGGCTCGTAAGCGCCGAGGGCGCCGGCATGCTGGTCGCGGCCCTCTGCGTGGCGGGACTGCATCTGTGGCGACGCAATGCGCTGCTCTCGATTGCCGTCGGTACCGGGCTTTACATGGCGTGGCTGCAGCTGGGCGGTGTCTGATGCTTGCGATCCAGCACGTGAGCGGTCACAGTCATGTCATTACATGAGCAATTCATCAAGGGAGCCCACCATGAACCGCGATATCGCCGATGTGCGCAGAACCTATTCCGGTGATGGCCTGAGCCTTGCGAACACACCGCTGGAACCCTTCGAGCTGTTTCAGGAGTGGTTGACCAGCGCCCTGTCCGCCGATGACAACGACGCCAATGTCATGACGCTCTCCACCGTCGACAGCCAGGGCAAGCCGCATGCGCGCATCGTGCTGCTCAAGGGCTGCGACAGTGAAGGCTTCATCTTCTATACCAACTATCAGAGCCACAAGGGCAGCGAGCTGGCCAATGTGCCCTTCGCCGCGCTGACCTTCTGGTGGCCCGCGCTGGAGCGCCAGGTGCGTATCGAAGGCAGCGTCGAGAAGGTCGCGGATGCCACCTCCGATCAGTACTTCGCCTCACGCCCCAAGGAGAGCCAGCTGGGCGCCTGGGTCTCGCAGCAGAGTGTCGAGATTCCCGATCGCGAATGGCTCAGCGAGCGTCAGGGTCGCTTCGAGCAGGTCTATGCCACCACCGAAGTGCCGCGTCCGGAGCATTGGGGCGGCTACCGCGTAGTGCCGGAAATGATCGAATTCTGGCAGGGGCAGCCCTCGCGCCTGCACGATCGCGTACGCTACCAGCGCCTGGACACGGAAGACGGCGAATGGCACAAGCAACTGCTGGCACCCTGACCCGCTAGCCAGTCTCTGCCGCTAGCCAGTCTGTGCCGATAGCCAGTCTGCGCCACAACAGGCGCTCTTCTCGAGGCTCCGCTCATGCGGGGCCTCTTGCGTTGCCGTTCGGGTTACCGTGCGGGGCGCCGGCCGGGTTGCCGCTTGTGTTATCGCTTGCGCTATTCCTTGAGACCCCGCCGGCGCAGATTCGCGCGTTCAGCGGCTTGCCCTCGCCGGGCACAAGCCGGACAATGGCCGCCCTTTCGGCCTCTCGAACGCCAGTCAGCCTGCGTCATTCATAGCGCATCCGACATGGCCTGCGATGCCAGACACGCTCAGATTGGAGGCTTCATGGCCTGGGATGACAGCGGCACCCCCAAGGTGGCACGTCAGACACTGGTAGACCGTCTGCTGGCCGGTTATACGCCGTCCGACAGTCATGGCATCTCGCTGGTCGATCACGCCGTGGTCGGCAATGTGCTGTATACCGTGCTGGAACATCCTCACGGCCATACCTTCATTCGCCAGCACCTGATGCAGGCTCCCAAGAATGGTGACCCCAGCCGCTGGGAATACCATATCCGTGACGAAGGCACGCCAGACATTCCGCTGCAATGCCCCGAGGAGCTGCTCGAACAGTCGACAGCGCCCGGTGAGATTGCCGCCCAGTGGCGCGCCGACACCCGCGCGGCGCGTGATGCCGCCGCAGCACGCAAGCGCAAGATCAAGAAGCTCAAGAAGGGTGAGCTGCTGACCGCACTGGATGGCAGCCAGGTGATCTTCGTGCGCGCCTTCACCGCCAGCCTCTTCATCGGTCGTGCGCCAGAGGATGGTGAGGACGACGAGTACGAGTATCATTGGCAGGATATCGCGCTCTAGACCGCGCCAGCGCTCTAGAGCACGCCAGCAATTGCCTCACTTGCCGTTTCGCCCCGCCCTCCTTGATGTCACTGACGAGCCCTTATGCAGCCACAAGCCGACCCGTTCATCGTTCCCGTCTGCCACGAAACCTACGCGGTGCTGTACGCCGACGATGACATCCTGCTGATCCACAAGCCCAGTGGCCTGCTCAGCCTTTCCGGCAAGCATCCGCTCAATCTGGATTCGCTGCATCATCGCCTGGTCAAGGAATACCCCAGCGCCAAGCTGCTGCATCGGCTGGATTTCGGCACCTCCGGCATCATGCTGGTCGCGCTCAACAAACCGGCCAACGGCAACCTGACCCGCCAGTTTCAGGACCGCAACATCGGCAAGTCCTACACCGCGATCCTGCATGGCCATCTCGAGGAGGACAGCGGGCGCATCTCCCTGCCCATCGCCAAGGACGTCGACCAGTTCCCGCTGCAGAAGATCTGCCACGAGACCGGCAAGACCGCCATCAGCGATTTCCGCGTCATCGAGCGCCTGGAGAATCCGGCGCGCACGCGAGTCGAATTCACGCCGGTGTCAGGTCGCACGCATCAGTTGCGCATCCATAGCCAGCAGATCGGCCACCCGATCCTGGGCTGCGATCTCTATGCGACGGATGAGGCCTTCTTCATGGCCGAGCGCCTGATGCTGCATGCCGAGATGATCAGCTTCGATCACCCGGTGAGTGGTGAGCGCATGGAAGTGCGCAGTCCCTGTCCGTTCTGAGCCCGTCCGTTCTGATCAAGTCTGAGCTCGCCGAGTGTGAGCGACGCGTCATTTGCAGGCACACAACGAAACGCCCCCACAGGAGACCCTGTGGGGGCGTTTCGTCATTCATGACTCAGTGAGTCACGCCAGGCATCACTCAGCCGCGGCCGGCAGCCATTCCTTGACGATATCCTGATGGCTTTCCACCCACGCCTTGGCGGTTTCGTAGGGGTCAGCGTCATCTTCCTGGTTGTTGAGCATCACTTCGCCCATGTCAGCCGGAGTCCAGGCGAAGTTGTCGAGAATCGCGTAGACCTCCGGCATGTCTTCCTCGAGCCCCTTGCGCGCCAGGGTGTGAATCTCCTCGGCACCGCCGTAGACGCCCTTCGGGTCATCCAGATACTTGAGGTCCCAGCGGGCGAACATCCAATGCGGCGTCCAGCCGGTGACGACGATCTCACGCTCACCCTTGATCGCATTGCTCAGCGCGGCGGTCATGGTCGCACCGCTGCCGGTGGTCAGGTCGATGTCCTCGAGATCGTAGTCCTCCAGCACCTGCTCGGTCAGACGCGTCAGACCTGCGCCCGGCTCGATGCCGACGATGCGCTCATCGATATCCTCGGCGTGGGTCTTGATGTCGTCGATGGTCTCGAGCTTGCTGTAGGACGGCACGACCAGCCCGAGCTTGGTGCCTTCGAGGTTGACGCCCAGGTCGTCGACCTTGTCGGCGATCTTGGCCATGTAGTCTTCGTGGGTGGTGGGGAGCCACGCACCGACCATGCCATCGGCATCGCCGAAGGCGACTGCCTGGAACATCGCCGCCGCAGACAGCGCCTTGAGTTCGACGTTGTAGCCCTGTGATTCGAGCACCGCCTTGACCACATTGGTGGAGGCGACTTCAGAGGACCATTCGACGTAGGCCAGCGTCACATCGCCCTTGTCACCAGCGGCATACACGGCGCTTGCCCCGGCCAGTGAGGAGGACATGACAGCGCCGAGCAGCAATGCCTTGGTGGCGGCATTCATCTTCGCGGTGACGTTCAAGGTAGTGCGGGAGGCATCTTGCTTGTTCATCATTTTCCCCTTTATTCGAATTTACTCATTGTTTATCGAAGCACGCCTGTCGAAGAACGCGTGTCGACGGCCAAACGTTGAGTCGGGTATGGAAGTGCTCGAGGCGGCCTCCGCATCGCCATGCAACATACGGAGGCCGCTGGTGAATCCCCTCATGAACGGGGCTTCTTTTCCTTGCTGAAGGTCTGGGTCAGGCGGTCGAGCAGCATGGCCAGGATGACCACCGCGATGCCCGCTTCGAAACCATCTCCCGGACGCAGGCGCTGGATGGCTTTCCAGACCTCATTCCCCAGGCCATCGGCGCCGATCATGGCCGCGATCACCACCATCGACAGTGCCAGCATGATGGTCTGGTTGATACCGGCCATCACGGTGGGCAGGGAAAGCGGCAGCTGCAGCTTGAAGAGCTTCTGGCTGCGGGTGGCGCCGAAGGCATCGGCGGCTTCGATCAGGTCATTGGGCACCTGACGAATGCCCAGCGTGGTGAAGCGAATCGCCGGCGGCATCGAGAAGATCACGGTGGCGAAGATGGCGGAGACCGAGCCGATGCCGAAGAAGGGAATCGCCGGAATCAGGTAGACGAAGGCCGGCATGGTCTGCATGAAATCCAGCACCGGCATGATGACCTTGTAGAAGCGGTCCGAGAGTGCCGCCAGTATCCCCAGCGGTACCGCGATGACCACGGCGACCAGGGTGGCGATCACCACCAGGGTCAGCGATTCGATCATCGGGTCCCACAGATCCAGGTTCCAGATCAGTCCCAGCCCCAGTACGGAACCGATGGCCAGGCGCGTGCCGGCCAGCCGCCAGCACAGCAGCGTCACCAGAGCGATCAGCGCCCACTCGGGCAGCCACATCAGCGCATCGTTCAGGACGTCGATGCCGGTCTCGGTGAACTTGGAGATGCCGCGCGTGATGCTGGAGTAGTTGGTCGTCAGGTAATCCAGACCCGTCTCGATCCAGTCACCCAGCTCTATCTTCGGGATGGTAAAACCGGTTGCGTCGCTCATGCGTGTGCCTCCCCTGCTTCCGCCAGTTCCGCGAGTACGGACCCTTTGATCACCACGCCCAACAGGCGGGATTGCTCATCGACCACCGCCAGCGGGTGGTGATGACCGGCAAACATCGCGAACAGGTTGTGCAATGGTTCTTCCGGCGAGACCTGACAGCAATCGGAGTGGATGATGCTCGAGAGATCGGTGAGATTCTCGCGCACGGCACGCTCGGTATCCTCGGCGGTGATGATCCCGAGCACGGTGCGATCACGACGCACCACGAACAGGCTGTCGAGGCCGTTGTCGCCCATCTTGCGCAGCGCCGTGCGCGGGCCATCATCATCGCGTGCGGTGGCCCGCACATCGGTCATCGCCGAGCGGGCAGTGAGGATGCGCGACATGTCGACGCCTTCGACGAAGCGCGCCACATAATCATTGGCCGGGGAAGTGAGGATGCTTTCGGGGGAGCCGATCTGCACGATCTCGCCATCCTTGAGCAGGATGATGCGGTCGCCGATGGAGAGGGCTTCATCAAGATCGTGGGTGATGAAGATGGTGGTCTTCTTCATCTTGTGCTGCAGCGCCAGCAATTCCTGCTGCATGTCCTTGCGGATCAGGGGATCAAGCGCCGAGAAGGCCTCATCCATCAACAGCACCGTGGAGTCGTTGGCCAGCGCTCGTGCCAGGCCGACACGTTGTTGCATGCCACCGGAGAGCTGGCTGGGATAAGCATCTTCCCAGCCATCAAGGCCGACCTGCTTGAGCGCATCGCGACCGCGCTGATAACAGACTTCCTTCTCCTCGCCACGCACTTCAAGCCCGAACTCGGCATTCTGCTGCACGGTGCGGTGCGGGAAGAGCGCGAAATTCTGGAACACCATCGAGAAATGCTTGCGACGACAGCGCAGCAGCGACTTGTCATCCAGCTTGGCAACATCATCGCCGTCGATGAGGATCTCGCCCTCGGTCGGCTCGATCAACCGGTTCAGGCAGCGGATCAGGGTCGATTTCCCGGAGCCGGACAGCCCCATGATGACCAGCAACTCGCCTTCCATCACATCGAAGTCCACGTTGGAAAGCCCCAACGTCTGGCCAGTCTTCTCGAGAATCTCGGGGCGTTTCATGCCCTCATCACGCAATTTGAGCGCCTTGTCGGGCTGATTGCCGAACACCTTGCTCAGATTGCGCACTCGAATCTTCACGTCGCGAGTGTCAGTCATTGGCTTTCCTGTCGTCAGCGGGCAGGAAATATCCACGGATTCTGTCCATTACGCACTCCATCCGGCAGGGAGAATGGCTCGCCCTGCCCGCTGACATCGCGCAATCTGGCCGCAAGCATCGCTTGCCGACCTGCTGACAGAATACTGTGTCATCCCCTGCGCCATTATCCATAAAGGATTCTTATATTTGTAATTACAATACAGTTTTATTGATAAGCGCTCAAACACGAACAGACGTTTATACGACCAAGGTGGTATGCCCTTGACGCTTCTTGCTGATACCTCCCTGAATCACGACATTGCATGTTGTTATTGGTCTATTGCTCTCCCTCCCCTGACGCATTGCGTGTTGCCGAGAACCGCCTGGCAAGCCTACGCATGCACCCTTGAACACCCCCCGCACACGCCTATCAACAAGCCCAGGCACACGCCTATCAAATAAGCCCATGCACCATCAAGGCGCATCAGGCCTTGGCTTCCAGCCTCAGGCGCTGCCAATCACTGACCGGCTCGTTGAGACGGATGCTGGCATCGATGACCTGCTCCTCCATGTTGTAGCGACAGGTGAAGCCAAGGTGCTTCATCAGGGCGCGCATCGGGTGATTGTCGATCATGATCTTGCCGACCATCTCCAGCGTGCCCAGCGAGCGGCAATAGCGCAGCATCTTCTCCATCAACAGACTGCCGATTCCCTCACCTTGCATGTCATCCCGGATGATGACGGAGAATTCGGTGCGAATGTTGTCCGGGTCATTCCATACCCGCACCACCCCCAGCATCTCGCGCTGCGGCGACTCACCTGGCTGGGCTTCCACTTCACGCTCGGCGATGAAGGCCATCTGGCGGTCGTAATTGATCTGGGCGAGCAACGCGAGATCTCGCTGCGTCAGCGCCGCCTTGTGGTGGAAGTAGCGGAAACGGATGCTTTCCTCGGAGAGCCGGGCATGGAAGGCCGTGATCAAGGGCGCATCCTCGCCGCGTATCGGGCGCACCTCGACGTGCATGCCATTGTCCAGCGACACCCATTCACGCAGCTCCTCCGGGTACGGCATGATCGCGAAACGGGCCGGTTTGCCGAGATCCAGCGCGAAATCCACCGCCACGGCTTCCTCGCGGTTGAGCAACAACGGATTGATTTCCAACCCTCTTATGTCAGGCAAATCCGATGCCAACTGTGAGAGCTTGATCAACAGCGTGCTGACGCGCTCGAAATCGCGCTCCGGGTCCGGCGAGTGCTCGGCGATCAGGCGGGAGGCATGGCTGCGTGAGATCAGCTCACGCGCCAGTGTCATGTTGAGGGGCGGCAAGGCCACCTGGCGGTCCGCCAGCACATTGACCTTGTAACCGCCGATGCCGAACACGATCACCGGGCCGAATTCGTCATCGCGCGTGATACCTGCGCTCAGCTGCAGCGAGTGCTTGCCACGCTGCATCGGCTGCAGGCAGAACTCATGAATGCGCGTGCGTTCATGGTCACTGCGGCCACGCTCGGCATCGCCCTCCGCCACCTTCTGGGTGATGCGGCGAATCGCCAGCGCGATATCCTCCGGACCGGAAAGGTCCTGTACCACGCCGGAAGACAGCCGCTGTGGGTAGCGGCGATAGCGGAACGGCTGGCTGTTGTGTTCATGCACCACGCGCAGCGCATAGGGGCCCTGGCGAGAAGGCTTGTCGTCATCCGTGGCAGAACGCTGCAACTCGACGATGGCGCGCGCGCCTTCGGCGGCGTCGAGCACATAGCGGCTGGGTGCGGTCGCGATACCGTAGGTATCGAGCACCTGCGCCGTTTCCGAGTGGGTCAACCATTCACGGCCGGCACGCCGCGCACTGTGCACCAGGTCATGGGCGCGGGCGCGGATCTCGGCACTGGTCGAGAAGGCCAGACTCGGCGGCGTCTGCTGCAACAGTGTCTGCACACGGTGGTAATCGACCATCTGCAGGAAGGCCTTGACGCCCTTCTCCGGCGACAGATAGGTCGGGATGCCGGCCAGATGGCATTCATGACGGGCCGAAAGTGCCTGCTCAAGCCCCATCCAGCTGGTCAGCAGGTTGCGTCGGAATTGCTTGCGATGCGCCACCAGCGCCTCGGCCGTTGCCCGTGAGGGAGCAAGGCGTGTCGGCGCATGCACGACCAGCACGGCGTCCACGCCACGGTCATTGGCCACGATGTTGACTGCGGCCAGGAAGTCTTCCGGCGTGGCATTGCCACCCAGATCCACCGGATTGCGCCCCGGCAGGCTGACATCCAGCTCGGCCTTGAGCAGAGCCTGGCGGCTCTCCTCGCTCAGCTCGGCCAGCTTGCCGCCGCCCGCCATCAGCTTGTCGATGGCCAGCAAGGCCGGGCCCAACCCATTGGAGACGATCGCCAGCCGATCACCGCGCAACGGCTTCATGCGATTCAGCGTCTCCAGCGCATCGAACATGTCTTCGCTGTCATTGACGCGCACCACCCCGGCACGCGCGAGGGCAACATCGACGATCCGGTCGCGATTGGGCACCCCACGCGTGACATGTGTGCCGAACAGGTCGGCTTCCGGGGTACGGCCACTCTTGATCGCCAGCACCAGCCGATTGCGGGACGCCTCGCGCAGCGCGGTCATGAAGTGCATCGGGTCGTGAATGCGCTCCAGATGCAACAGCAAGGCCTGCGACGGCCCGTACTGGTTCAGATAGTCGATCAGATCGGGCAGCATCACATCGACGCTGTCGCCCAGGGTCACCAGATGCGAGAAGCCGATGCCGCGCCCTGCCGCCCAGTCGATCATCGCATTGCCCAGCATCCCCGACTGACCGAGATAGGCGACCTTGCCCTTGGCCACTGGCTGCCCACTGAAGGAGGCATTCAGGTGCCGGTTGGGCACGCAGATGCCCATGCATTCCGGCCCGAGCAGGCGAATCCCACTGCCACGGGCAGCCTTGAGCAACCGACTGTTGAGGCTTTCCTGATCACGGTGGATACGCGGAACTTCGACACCCGGCTCACGGGCCTGCGAGGCATCCAGCACGTCGTCCGTGCTGTCGGCGATCCGCGGGTAGCGCTCGGCGCTCGGCGCGGCAGGCTCACCGGCCTCATCCAAAGACGACGCCTCGGTGACGGAGGGTTCGGAGCCTGGCTTGCCCGTAGTGGACCTGTGAATGCCCGGCAGGCGCGGGGCAGAGAAGTTCAGCCCGTCGCGGCGTGACAGCATCTCAAGCCCCTTGCCGGTGACGCGGGCCAGCGAGCTGACCGGCGTCGGCGCGACACCTCCCGAAATCAGCAACGCCGCCTTGACGCCGCGCCGACCCAGCTTCTCGACCACACGCGGCAAGGTATCCGGCGGGGAGCACAGAATGGCCAGGTCCGGCACCTGCTCAAGCTCACTGACCCGCTTGACGCACGCCACGCCATGCACCGTCTCATATCCCTTGGGGTTGACCACCGTCAGGGCGCCCTTGAAGCCCCCTTCAAGCAGATTGCGCAGTACCTGCCCGCCCAGTGAATGCGGCTTTTCCGAGGCGCCGATCACCACGATACTGGCGGGCTCGAAGAAATTGCGCAGAAATCGCGTTCCCATAGGCTTGTCCTGTCAGCGGTTGCGCCTCGTCAGCGCGATATGAGCAGCATGCCGCGAAAGCGCAGGTCTGAACAGCCATCCTCGCGCCCTTCATGCGTGAAACAAGGTAGACCATCGGCGACTGGCTCATGCCATTGACGACTCTTACTGTTACGTCATGGTGCAGACCATTATGACCCGCACACTCACGCAGGCATGCCGATGATCACCTCCTACATATCCCATCGCGACTGCGGTCAGCATTTCATGGGCCCCACCCATCCCGAAAGCCCACTGCGTCTGCAGGCCATCGAGCGTCAGCTGGCGCTGAGCGGCGTGATTCAGCATGTCCAGCAATACAGTGCGCGAGCGGCAACGCTTGAGCAGCTGGCGCGCGTGCACCCCATGCGCCACCTGCAGGCGCTGGAGAAATGTCCGCCCCAGGCCGGGCAGCTGCTGACCATCAACGAAGACACCGTGATGTGTGCCGATAGCCTGGTCGCGGCGCGACTGGCCGCCGGCGCGGTGGTACGTGGGGTCGACCAGGTGATGCGCGATCAGGCCGACAACGTTTTCTGCGCCGTGCGCCCACCGGGCCACCATGCCGAACGCGCCGATGCGATGGGTTTCTGCTTCTACAACAACGTGGCGGTGGGTGCCCTGCACGCCCGCCAGCATTACGGCGTGAAGCGGATCGCAATCCTCGATTTCGATGTGCACCAGGGCAATGGCACCGTCGATATCTTCAAACATGATCCCGATACGCTGGTGTGCTCCTCGTTCCAAGACGCCATGTACCCGTGGCGCTACCTGGAGAGCCGCTGGGAGCACATCCACAACACGCCCTTGAGCGAAGGCAGCGGCTCACTGGCCTTCCGGCGCGCCATTGAAGCCCAGTGGCTGAAGAAGCTCGATGACTTCAAGCCGGAGTTGATCCTGATCTCGGCGGGCTTTGACGCGCATCGTGAAGACCCGATGGCGGAACTGTGCCTGGAAGATGACGACTATTACTGGGTCACCCTGCTGGCAATGGATGTCGCGCGGCGTCACTGTCACGGGCGTATCGTCTCCGTGCTGGAGGGCGGGTATTGCCTGGAGGCACTGGGGCGCAGCACCGAGGCGCATCTCAAGGCGCTGGCGGGCTTGCCGATGCAGGATGGCCTCGAGGCGCGTGCCGGCGGCCATCGCCCCGACCAGCACCCATCAGACCAGCTCGATCTCGCGCCTCCCCCCGTGGATGCCCTCCCACCCCGCTCCGCCTCTGGCACACCAGACGGCGTCCAGCCGCCGCTTGCCAAGCCCGCCGAGGATGAGCGTGATCACCCGCTGTTCTAGCGCCTGGCTGCTCTAGTGCCCGGCTGTTCTAGCGCTGGGCATTCCACACACAGGTAACCTTTCCCCTGACGCACACCACACCTCACGACAGGTTTCCCGCAGCCAGGAAACCTGTCGCTGCATCATGGGAGCACCAGCTAGCCTTCGGTGTCGCGGACAGCCATGTTGGCTACGCGTCGGGATGATGCGCGCTTGCCATGCTGTGATAAGCTGGCGATAAAGTTTCCGATAGTAAACTTTATCGCCAGCTGACAGCGCTGCGACACTCAATGTCGTGCGCCGCCAATATCACGCCCATAGCGAAGCCACTCTCATGAGCACACCGACAGACAAGGACGCCGCCGTCCGGATCGCCTCCGGCCGCAAACCCTTCGTTGAGCCCCTGAAGCTTGGCGAACGCGTGAAGCAGATCCGCCTCTCCCATCATTGGACGCTGGAAGATGTCAGCCAGCGCACGGGACTAGCACGCTCGACATTGTCCAAGATCGAGAATGAGCAGATCTCGCCGACCTTCACGGCGGTACAGAAGCTGATTCATGGTCTCAACATCGACCTGCCGCAGCTGCTGAGCCCGCCCAAGCGCCAGAGTGGCACTCTCGGGCGTCGCGATCTGACGCGCGTCGGTGATGGCAAGTCACACCCGACGCCGACCTATGAGCACGAGCTACTGTCCTGGCAGCTGGCGCAGAAACGCATGATTCCCTTCAAGACTCGCGTGCGTGCGCGCAGCTTCGATGACTTCCCCGACTGGGTGCGTCACGACGGCGAGGAGTTCCTGATGGTATTGGCGGGCAGTATTCTGCTCTATTCGGAATTCTATGAACCCCTGCCGCTGGGCGATGGCGACAGCATCTATTTCGACTCCGACATGGGTCACGCTCTGGTTTCTACCAGCGAAGAAGATGCCATCGTGCTGTCGGTGTGCACTCGCAATGATTCGGATCCGAGCTGAGCTGATTTGAAGTGAGCTGGGCTGTGTTGACGTGAGCAAAGCTGAGCTGAAATAAGCCACATGACGCGCTGGCGAGAAGCTAAACCGTAAAGATAGCCTTCACGCGAGCGTCACCTGGCCGATCCATTCAAAACAATGACTTGCTTGACCATGCTCGCCGTCAGCCCGAAATAAAAAAATCGCCCACTAGCCATGCGCTAATGGGCGATTTTTCTGGATGTCGTAAAGACACTCATGGCTTGCGCCGAGTCCTGACCGCCAGCACCCGCTGGGTGTTCAGCGTACCGAGCACTTCAATCGTGCTGTGCGGCATCGCCGCGCCAGATCAACTGACCGCATTCGCGCAGATCATAGCCACCGAGGGATTGCGCCAGCTGGATACCATTCGGCGTGGCCAGATAGTCCAGCAACCCCTGGAAGAGATCGCGGAAGTAGACATTGCGCGGTACCACCAGGTCGAAGGCCTCTTCACAGACCGGCACGAAGCCGAGGCCGAACTCATTGGCGGCCGACAGCGTGCCGGGGCCGACATCCACCTCGCCCCGCGCCACCATCGAGGCCACTTCACGCTCGGAATAGGCGATTGCCAGGGTGTTGAGCTGCTCGGCACGCATCTGATGGCCGGATAGCCACTCCTGCAAGAAGCGCTGCGAACCCGCCCCCTCCTGTCGCACCGCCCAACGCCGCTGCGAACCGAACAGGCCGCTGGGGTCGATGGACAGATGGCGATCATCATTGCGGATGATCAGCCCCTGGGTACGGCGCGCAAGCCGCACCATCACCCACTGACGATAGCCATCGTGGCCGCGAATCAGCGCCGGATGACGCAGCGCCGCCTCCTCCGCGCGCCCCCAGTGAATGGCGCAGACGTCAGCACGCCCCTGGCTGAGCAGATCAAGCCCCAGACGCGTACCGGTCACACTCATGCCATAGAAGGCGCTACCGGCATGCTGCTGATTGAGGCGCATGGAGAGTGCGGCCAGCAGCGGGTCATCACTGCCGGTGATCATCAGGCGATCCGCCAGCACACCATGATGGCTGGACTCGAGAATCCATTGCTCCACCAGGCGCCGCGGAAACAACCACTTGCCGGTCACCTTGGTCGCCGGCATGGTGCCGTCACTGGCCAGCTGATAGATCTTCTTCTCATTGAGATGCAGCAGACGCGCGACTTCCTGCACCGTCAGAAAGGGGTTGTCGTGGGGGACCGGAGCCTGCCGGCCGGTGGCCGCATTCAGGGGCTCGCCTGAAGACTCAGCGACAGAGCCACCCGAAGGTGCGCCGAGTTCAGAGGTAAAGCCCTGTGAGGGTGTGACGCCCAGCGGCGAAGAGAGACGACTCATCACTGTGCCCCCTTGTCGTGACCGGCTGCGCCGTCTGATGAAGATGGCTTGCCTGACGCGTCATGGCGCGATGACTTGAGAGCGTCGCCGGCACGCAGCGGCGGGATGGCGTCCAGCACCAGCCGCCCGGCAGGGTCCACCGCCTGGAAGTGGCGCCCCTTGGCGCGCGCGATCAACAGCACGCCAAAGCGTTCCGCCAGCTCCACTCCCTTCTGCGTGACACCGGAGCGTGAGACCAGCACCGAGATCCCCGCTTGAGCCACCTTCAGTACCATCTCGGAAGTCAGACGACCGGTGGTGTAGAAGATGTTGGCCCCCTGATAATCACTGGCATCATCACTCAGGGGCGCCAACCAGCTCAGCCCCGCCAGCGTATCGACGGCGTTGTGGCGGCCGACATCCTCGATGAACGCCAGCACTTCATCATCCCGACACAGGGCGCAACCGTGAACCGCACCGGCCTTGCGATAGGTCGCGTTGTGCGCCGCCAGCGCCTCCAGCAGGCGATACAACAAGGCCTGACTGAAGGGGCCTGCGTCCAGCGCGGCCAGTGATTGGCGCTCCAGCAGATTGCCGAACACCGTGCCCTGCCCACAGCCGGTAGTCACGGTGCGCTTGCCGAGGCGCTGCTCGATATCCTCGGGCAGATGACGCGTCACCACCGAGGCGCTCTCGACTTCCCAGTCCACCTGCAGCGCCTCGAGGTCCTCAAGCTCACCCAGCAGGCCCTGATTGCGCAGATAACCGGCCACCAGCGCCTCAGGTTCGGCACCCAGAGTCATCAAGGTGACGATCTCGCGTCGATTGAGATAGATGGTCAGCGAGCGCTCGGCGGCAATGGACTGCTGATGGCGCTCACCGCGCTCATCCATGACTTCGATGTCCAGCGTAGTGGGTAGTGTGGCGCGACTGATCGCTGGCCGTGCAGAGGGCATCATGAACTCGGGTCTCCCTGATCGAGCCGGTTGGAATGGCAATTCTTGCGCTGAATCGCCGTAGAGTACCAGTCTGATGGCAGAGCTGTCCCCGCACTGACTGACGGTGACCCTGATATCGCATGCGCCGGCATGTATCTTGCACACTAGCACCATCGCAGCATTCTTTTCAGACCCGCTTGCGGGTACAGCAGTGAACAAGGAAGCCATGTCTGAATCCATCCCTCCCCGCAGTGACGACACCCGCTGGTTGAGCGTCACCCTGGCGCCCACCACGCAGAAGCTGGGGCGTTTCAGCATCGACACCTGGCGAATTGCCGACCTCTCGCCCTCTGCAACGCCAGAGACGGAATCGCACGTAGCGGAGCCCGCCTCCGCTGATGAGGTAGCGCATCGCCGCATCCTGCCGCTGCAGCTTCACCTCACCGAGCGCACCGATTACCGCTACAACCTGCGCTGCGAGCAGCCGCGTCTGTTCGTCCAATGCGATGAGCGCGAAGCCGACGGCATGCAGCCCCGCGTGGTGACGGCCTGTCAGGAAGTGGCATCGCATTGGATGGATGGCGACCAGCTGGTGCTGGACGTGCCGATGCCACCGGCCTTGATGGTGTGGCTGGAAGCCTACCTCGCGCGTCACGGTGAACGACTCGACGAAGGCAAGAAGAAGAAACGCAAGGGCGCCGGGCGCGCCAGTCAGGCAGAGCAGCACGCCGCGATGCCCGACAAGACGCATCAGCCCGGTGATGGTAAGGAAAGCACGTCATGAGCCAGCACGACGATAACGCAAGCCCTGCCCATGAAGGCCTGTTCTCGCGCTGGTCACGCCGCAAGCAAGGCGACAGCCGACGTGAAGACCAACTGGCACAGCCGGACAGCACAGAGGGAACCAAAAGCGACACCCTCCCGCCGTCACAGGCGGGAGTCGCCTCTGACAACAGCGCTGACACCCCTGCAGCGAGCGGCTCGCAGCACGAAGCCCTGGGCGGCGATAGCCCCTCCTCGGCAACAGAACAGGCCGCCGAACAACCAGCAGAACAGGCATCAACCGAGAGCGATCAGCAGGCATCGGACGCTGACAGCGCTGAAATACCCGTCATCGAGCTGCCAGACCCCGACACCCTGACCCCAGACGCCGACATCAGCGCCTTCATGCAGAACGGCGTGGACCCGGCGCTACGCCAGCGCGCGCTGCGGCGCATCTTCATGGGTGGCGAGCACTCGGTGCGCGATGGGCTGGATGACTACGACCAGGACTTCTCCCAGATGCGCCCACTCGCCGAAGGTGTCGCCGACACGCTGCGCAGCTGGACCCGCAAGGTCGAAGAAGGCCTGGAAAAGCTCGATGAGGCAAGCGAGACACCCCAGGCGGAAACGGCGCAGGAGACAGACGACCAGATCGCCGAGCAGGCGCCTGACGGTGAGGCGCCAGTGGGCGAGTCACACGCGACGCCCAGCGACGAGATACTCGAGTCGCCTGACCCGCAAGCGATGCCTGCGGAAGACTCGCGCGAGCCAACTCCCACGTCAGATGATGAAGGCGGCGCCCACCACAAGCCGTGACTCGGGGCTGGCCCCATAAGCGCCTCCAGCGCCAGGGCTGAGCGCGTCAGGGCTCAGGACGCCAGGGCGTCAGGATGACGCGCCGCACAACCAGCATGAGTCATTATGACCCATGATAAAGCCGGACACGTCTGGTCGAGGTCATCCTGATGCCTCATGGGTCACCCTGACGCGCCTCATCAAGGCGCACTGACTGCAACGCACATGCAAGATTCAGCATGACATGCCAACCCTTGAAGATGATGACTGGCGTCAACCGTCTGCGCTGATGAGTGCCTGCGCGACCTGACCGCGCCCCTCTTCTCGCCGGGCGTGAAAACGGCAATGTCATCAACAGCATGCAAAGATGGTTGGCCTGTCATGAATCCCCCACTGAACGACTGTCGATCGCCGACCCGGCTCTGACCGCGAAAGACCGCGAGAGACCGCGAGAATCAGCGACGACCGGGACCTGCATCATCCGCGTGCCACCTGACGGCAGCTTGCATGCAAGGTCCGCCACGACCGAATAAGGATGAGGATGCTCAGCTCAAGCCTCGAGAGCGCTCAGCGCGCCCTCAATCAACAAGCACGCCAACGCGCCCTGTCATCCGCCATGGGTGGCTCGCCTGCCTCCAGTCTGCCGCTGTTGGCGACGGATGCCGGTAGCGCTCCCATCCGCTATCACAGTCAGGGACGCACCGTGATCATCGGCAGCGAGGCGCGAGTGCGAGCACTGGCGAGTCTGCTGACCCGCCTGCCGGCCACCGCTCAGCTGCCGGTGGCACTCTTGATCAGTGAGCAGGACAACAGTGCGCTGGTGACGATGGATGAACAGCATCTCGCCGCCAGTGAGTCGCTGCCTGCGCACAGTGCCCCGCGTGACATGCTCGCGCTGAGCGGTCACCTCGGCCAGTTCATCCTTGCCAGTGATGGCGTCAATCTGGCTGCCGCGCTGGTGCCGCAAGGTACCGGCAGCGCGACCCATTTCGACCTGATCGCCGACCTGTCCAGCCAGCCGCTCAACCAGGCGGAACTGCCACCGCCCGGCTATCTGCAAGCCGGTGCGGACGTCATCGCTGAGCTGGATCAGCTGGTCGCCGATGCCGAAGCCTCCCAGCAATCACTGTCACAGCTGACCGCCTGGGCGATGCAGTTCGCAGGCCTGATCGGCAATTTCGACAAACCGAATTACGTGACCGTCAATCTCGATACCTGCGCTCACTCCAGTGCCGGCAATATCGGCTGTACGCGTTGCCTGTCGTCCTGCAGCGCCGATGCCATCTTCTCGGTGGCCGGTCGTCGCAATGCGCATATCGAGATCGACCCTTACCTGTGCCACGGCGCGGCCAGCTGCGTCAGTGCCTGCCCGACCGGCGCGCTGAGCTTCACCCAGCCCCCGGCCGAACAGCGCATGGAGCAGATCCAGCGCCTGCTGGAGCGCTATCAGGATGGCGGTGGCCTCTACCCGCTGCTGCGCTATCGCCTGGAGCAATCCCCTGCCTCGCAGACTGCCCTGGCGAGTGTCGACCAGGAGCGCTGCCTCGATATCACTCTCGAGGAAATCTCCGCCACCGGGCACGACGAGTGGCTGGCCGCACTCGCACTTGGCGCGACACAGGTCATCGTCGAACTGCCCCACGACCTGCCTGCAGGCCAGCACCAGCAGCTCGAGAGCGAACGCCGCCTGGCGCTGACCCTGCTCGACAGCATGGGGCTTGCCAATGCGGCCAGTGGCGAGCCGCGCATTCGCTTCGTCTCTTTGCCGTCCGCCCTGCCACAAATGGATAGCAACGAGGCTGCCCCCCTGCCTCTGATCACGCCGCTGTGTGTCGCTCTGGCACCGGGCGCGGACAGTGAAGAAGAGCAGCAGCCCAGCCAGCCGATCGCCCGTGACTGGCTGCTGGGTCAGCCGCAGGCACGCCCCGGCAAGCGCGAACGCCTCAATCGGGTGCTCGATCACCTGGCGACCCTGTCGGTCGCGGACCTGGCGCAAGACAGCGTCGCCGTGCCGACAGGCGCGCCCTTCGGTGTGGTGAACGTCGACAGCGACAACTGCACGCTGTGTCAGGGCTGCGTCGCCGTCTGCCCGACCAGCGCCCTCTCGGCCAATCGCACGTCGCCTGCACTATCCTTCACTCAAGGTGACTGCGTGCAGTGTGGCCTCTGCGAGCAGGCATGCCCGGAGCAGGTCATCACCCTGACGCCTGGCTTTGCTCCGCAGCCCGACGTGCGCCGCGAACCGCAGCTCATCAAGCAGGATGTGCCCTTCCCCTGCATCAGCTGTGGCACGCCGTTCGGCTCCACCGCCACCATCACGGCGATGCAGACCAAACTGGCCTCGCATGCCTACTTCCAGGGCGATGGCGCACTGCGCCTGAAGATGTGCAGCGACTGCCGCGTCAAGGACATCTGGCACGAAATGGCACGTAATCCCGATGCCCAACTCAAGGTTTGAGCCAATGACATCACCCACGTCGACTCCCGACGACTTTGCAGCAGGTGGGACTGACGATCGTGCACCTGACACCACTGCGGCCGACTCTCTGATAAGCCATAGTGAAGAACAGCAGGCATTGCGCGCCGACCTCTACCGGCTGCTGGCGCGGCTGTTGCGTGCGGCGCCGGATGCGGAGCTGATCGACTTTCTGGCCGAACTCGACCATGACGCCATCAGCCTGCCCGGGGCCGCCGAGCAACAACTGCCGCGCGCGCTGGCGTCGCTGTCATTGGCCGCCCGCGTCAGCGACTCGCGCCGGCTGGAAGACGACTTCTTCCAGAGCCTGGTAGGCGTGGTGCAGGGCGAGGTAGTGCCCTACGCCAGCTGGTACCTCACCGGCTCGCTGATGGAGATGCCGCTGGTCGCCCTGCGCCAGGACCTCAAGCGCCTCGGCTTCGAACGCCAGAGCGATGTGCATGAGCCCGAAGATCATCTCGGCGCACTGTGCGAAGTGATGGCCATGCTGATCGATGAGGTGCCCGGCGAGCAGGTCAATTTCTTCCGCCGCCATGTGGCCAGCTGGGGCGAGCGCTGCTGCGCCGACCTCGCGGGACGCGAGAGTCCCTTCTATGCCGCCGTCGGCTACCTGGGGCAGGCCTTCCTGCGGGCAGAGCGCCTGAACCTCGGTGACTCGATCCCGCTGCATGCGGCGACCGAAAACAACTCTGGCGAGCAGGTGACGGCCGAGGCCGTCCAGCTCGTCACGCCAGCCAGTGTGGCACCCGACGCAAGACACTGATGTCACGCATGACGTGAAGCAACATTCGAGACTGCAACGCTATCCATACTCGCATCACCCAGCAGCATTGCCGACAGGAGATCAGCATGAAGACTGATGACGCAAAAGACAGCCATAACCAGGAGCGCCAGGGGCGCCGCAAATTCCTGCGCGTACTGGGCGCCAGCACCGTAGGGGTTGCCGCAGCAGGGTCATTGGCCGGTGCCGTGATTCCGGACCAGGCCGCGCCAGAGGCCCCCGTCAAGGACAAGGGCACTGACAATTATCGCGAGAGTGATCACGTCAAGGCCTTCTACGCCACGCTGCGTGACTGAATGCTAGACAGACAGTGCCCTGAGCCTGCGCCATGCGCGCGGCCAGCGGCCTGAACAACGGGCAGCGCGGAGAGGTTTCCGCCCGCCATCGACAGTGACAAGTCGGCACGGATCAGGACTGCCCCTGATCTGAAAGACCGCCGCTCCCGACATTGCCCCCTGACCCGCTCACGCGGCCCGGGCAATGATTCGGGTGACGAGGAGAGATGATGTCATGCGACTGACCCCCACCCCCTCTGCCAAAGAGACCTCGGGACTCGGTATCAACCGCCGCCAGTTCCTGAAACGCAGCGGTGTCGCCACCGGCGGCCTTGCCGCCGCGAGCTTCATGGCCGCCCCGATGATGAAACGCGCCGAAGCCAAGACCGAAGTGTCTGACGCGCCGGTCGAGACGAAGCGCACCATCTGCTCACACTGCTCCGTGGGCTGCGGCGTCTATGCCGAGGTCCAGGAAGGTGTCTGGACCAAGCAGGAACCCGCCTTCGATCACCCCTTCAACCGTGGCGCACACTGCGCCAAGGGCGCGTCCCTGCGTGAGCATGGTCACTCTGACCGTCGCCTCAAGTACCCGATGAAGCTCGAAGGTGGCAAGTGGAAGAAGCTCTCCTGGGAGCAGGCCATCGAGGAAGTCGGCGACAAGGTGCTCGAGCTCACCAAGGAGCACGGCCCCGATAGCATCTACTGGCTGGGTTCGGCCAAGTTCAGCAATGAACAGGCCTACCTGATGCGCAAGTTCGCGGCCCTGTTCGGCACCAACAACGTCGATCACCAGGCGCGTATCTGCCACTCCACCACGGTGGCCGGGGTCGCGAATACCTGGGGCTACGGGGCGATGACCAACTCCTTCAACGACATGCACAACTGTCGTTCGATCCTGTTCATCGGCTCCAACCCGTCCGAAGCGCACCCGGTGGCCATGCAGCACATCCTGCTGGCCAAGGAACGCTCCAACGCCGAGATCATCGTCGTCGATCCGCGCTTCACGCGGACCGCCGCCAAGGCCAACAAGTACGTGCGCCTGCGCCCGGGCACCGATGTCGCCTATATCTGGGGCCTGCTGTGGCACATCTTCGAGAACGGCTGGGAAGATGAGGCCTACATCCAGCAGCGTGTCTACGGCATGGATGAAGTGCGTGCTGAAGTCGCCAAGTTCCCACCGGCGGAAGTCGAGCGCATCACCGGCGTAGCCGAGGCCGACATGCTCGACGTCGCACGCCGCCTGTCCCAGAACCGTCCGGGCAGCGTCGTGTGGTGCATGGGTGGCACCCAGCACACCACCGGCAACAACAACACCCGCGCCTACTGCATCCTGGAACTGGCGCTGGGCAACATCGGCAAGTCCGGTGGCGGCGCCAACATCTTCCGTGGCCACGACAACGTCCAGGGCGCCACGGATCTGGGCCTGATGTCCCACTCCCTGCCGGGCTACTACGGCCTCTCAGAAGGCGCGTGGAAGCACTGGTCCAAGGTCTGGAACGTCGACTTCGAGTGGATCCAGAACCGCTACGACCAGACCGAATATCACGACGGCAAGCCGATGCACACCAACGGCATCACCGTCTCGCGCTGGGTCGATGGCGTGCTCGAGAACCCGGACCGCATCTCCCAGCGCACCGCGCTCAAGGCGATGTTCTACTGGGGCCATGCCGTCAACTCCCAGACCCGCGGGCCGGAGATGAAGAAGGCGATGGCCAAGCTGGACATGATGGTGGTGGTCGACCCCTACCCGACCATCGCCGCCGTCATGCACGACCGTACCGACGGCGTCTACCTTCTGCCGGCCGCGACCCAGTTCGAGACCACCGGCAGCGTGACCAACTCAAGCCGCTCCCTGCAGTGGCGCGATCAGGTCATCGAGCCGATGTTCGAGTCCAAGCCTGACCACGAGATCATGTACCTGCTGTCTCGCAAGCTGGGCTTCGCCGACGAGTTGTTCCGCAATATCAAGGTCGAGGGCAGCGTGCCCGTCGTCGAGGACATCACGCGCGAGTTCAATGCCGGCATGTGGACGGTGGGTTACACCGCCCAGAGCCCTGAGCGCCTGAAGGCACATCAGCAGAACTGGCACACCTTCGACTTCGAGACGCTCAAGGCCCGTGGCGGCCCGGCCAACGGCGACTTCTACGGCCTGCCTTGGCCGTGCTGGGGCACGCCGGAGATGGGTCACCCGGGCTCGCCCATCCTGTATGACACCTCCAAGACGGTGGCCGAGGGTGGCGGCAACTTCCGCGCGCGTTATGGCGTTGAGCACAACGGCACCAACATCCTCGCGGAAGGCTCCTGGTCCAAGGGCGCCGAGATCGAGGATGGCTATCCGGAGTTCACCGACAAGCTGCTCAAGCAGCTGGGCTGGTGGGATGACCTGACGGCCGAGGAAAAGCAGGCGGCGGAAGGCAAGAACTGGAAGACCGATCTCTCCGGCGGCATCCAGCGCGTGTGCATCAAGCATGGCTGCATGCCATATGGCAACGCCAAGGCGCGCGCCCTGGTGTGGACCTTCCCGGACCCGATCCCCAAGCACCGCGAGCCGCTGTATACCGCGCGTCGCGACCTGGTGAAGGATTACCCGACCTGGCCGGATTCCGAGTCCATCTATCGCCTGCCGACGCTCTACGCCTCCATCCAGGAGAAGGACGTCAGCGCCAAGTACCCGATCACCCTGACCTCGGGCCGCCTGGTGGAATACGAAGGGGGTGGCGAAGAGACACGCTCCATCCCGTGGCTGGCCGAGCTGCAGCAGGAGATGTTCGTCGAGATCAATCCGGCCTTGGCCAACGACCAGGGCATCAAGGACGGCGACATGGTGTGGGTCGAGGGCGCCGAGGGCGGCCGCGTCAAGGTGATGGCGATGGTCACCGAGCGTGTCGGCCCGGATGTCGTCTTCATGCCCTTCCACTTCGGTGGGCATTACGAAGGCGAATCCCTCGAGTCCCGCTATCCGGAAGGCACCGTGCCCTATGTGCTCGGTGAATCGGCCAATACCGCGACCACCTACGGCTACGACCCCGTGACCCTGATGCAGGAAACCAAGGTCACCTTGTGCCGCGTCAGCCTCGCCTGACTCGAGTGATGGCCGCGTCCCGGTGACGCGGCCCGGACGCAGCGCAAGACACGATCGGACGTATCCGTTACCAGAATCATCCGGCCTGTTGACCGAGGAACCCGGCGACAGGCCGTGAAGGAGAAGCACCATGGCCCAGATGAAATTTTTGTGTGATGCAGAGCGCTGCATCGAGTGCAATGGCTGCGTGACAGCCTGCAAGAACGCCAACGAGACCGAGTGGGGCGTTCAGCGCCGCCGCGTAGTGACACTGGACGACGGCAAGCCGAGTGAAGTCTCCATCTCGGTGGCGTGCATGCATTGCGATGACGCGCCATGCATGGCGGTCTGCCCCACCGACTGCTTCTACAAGACCGATGACGGTATCGTCCTGCACGACAAGGACATCTGCATCGGCTGCGGCTACTGCCTGTACGCCTGCCCGTTCGGCGCCCCGCAGTTCCCGCAGCAAGGCGCCTTCGGCGAGCGCGGCAAGATGGACAAGTGCACCTTCTGTGCCGGCGGCCCGGCCGAGAGCCCGGAAGAAGAGTTCGAGAAGTACGGCGCCAACCGCATCAGCGAAGGCAAGCTGCCGCTGTGCGCCGAGATGTGCTCCACCAAGGCCCTGCTGGCCGGCGATGCCGAGACCGTCTCCGACATCTTCCGTCAGCGTGTGGTCTACCGTGGCCATGAAGACGGCGCCTGGTCGCCGGTCGACAAGGCCAGCCATCCGGAGACGTCTGCCAACCTGACCACCAGCAGCGTTCAGCAGGCGGACCACCTGGCCTACGACGCAGCCCGCAAGGGGTAAGGAGGCGACATGCGCGCGCACTTTACAGCTTCACGGTTGACCGTGGTCGCCATGTTCCTGTGCCTGATGCTGGCCAGTCTCTGGCTGGCTCCTCAGGCACTGGCCGCGAACCCTGACGGCGAGATCGGTCAGGCGGTCGGCACGGTGGACGCCGATACCTGGCGGCAGGTCAAGGATGGGGGCAACTCCATCGACAGCCGACATGACTCCAACTACAGCCTGATCAACCAGAGCGGCGAGACCTGGCGTCAGATCCGCAATCGCTGGATCTCACCGGGTGGCCTGATCGCACTGGGTGGCATGCTGGCCGTGCTGGTGATCTTCTACCTGCTGGTGGGACGCAACAATCTGGACCACCCGCGCAGCGGCAAGCTGATGCTGCGCTGGACGGCGCTGGAGCGTGCCATGCACTGGACGTTGGCGACGCTGTTCCTGACGCTGGCCATCACCGGCATCAATCTGCTGTGGGGCAAGTTCGTGTTCCGCAATGTGTTCGGGGATGTGTTCTGGGCCAACATGATCATGGCGACCAAGGTGATCCACAACTATGTGGGGCCCCTGTTCTCGATCATGCTGATCCTGGTGCTGGCCAAGTGGCTGAAGCTCAATCTTCCCAAAAAGCATGACCTTGACTGGTTCCGTCAGGGTGGCGGCATGATGAAGGGCAAGCATCCGGACGCCGGCTTCGCCAATGGCGGGGAAAAGGCCTGGTACTGGATTCTGGCGACGGTCGGTCTGGTGGTGATTGCCAGCGGGCTGGTGCTCGACTTCCCGATCTTCGGCCAGACGCGGGACAACATGCAGTGGGCCAATGTCTTCCACGGCATCGCCTCGCTGATATTGATCGCGGTGTCCTTCGGCCACATCTATATCGGCACCGCCGGTACCGAGGGTGCCTTCGAGGGCATGAAGACCGGCTATGTCGATGAGACCTGGGCCAAGCAGCACCACAATCTGTGGTACGACGAGGTCAAGCAGGCCGAAGCGGCAGACCCGGCAGCAGACCCCGCCACGGCGCCTGACGACAGCCTGGCACGTCAGCAACGTCCGAATTAGCGCGGCGTCAGACATCCGCTGGATGAGTGAAGATACGCCCGGTCAGGTTCGCCTGCCGGGCGTTTTCGCTTGCCAGCGCCTGCTCTCTCGCTTGCCCGCGCGCACTCTTTCGCGACTCTGCCACCCATTGGCGTTCCACCGGCCAACCCGCCTGCCAGTCCGTCTGCCAAACCACAGGCGTGCAACGCTGGTTCACAGCCCTGCATTAGTTGCGTAAAGTTTCAGATATACCGCCTGGGCCCACCGGGCACCCCGACAGCATGAAGGCAGGCGCCAGGCTGCGCCTTCTCAGGAGAATTCGATGAGCGACCCGACCCCTCAAGCCGTACAAGACCTGAGCCAACTGGACGAGCAGACCCGCACCGAGCTGGAAGCGGCCGCGTTCCGTCGTCTGCTCAAGCATCTGGATGACAACAAGGATGTCCAGAACATCGATCTGATGATCCTCGCCGACTTCTGCCGCAACTGCCTATCCAAGTGGCTGATGGCTGCTGGCGAGGAGCGCGGCGTGAGCTTCGATTACGACGCGGCGCGCGAGCATGTCTACGGTATGCCCTATTCCGAGTGGAAAACACACCACCAGGCCAATGCGACCCCTGAGCAGCTGGCAGCGCTCGAGGCACGTCAACAAGGCAAGAAGGACTGATCATGAGCAGCAATGACGAACAGATCGGCCTCACTATCGCGGTATTGACCGTCTCGGATACACGCACCGCAGAGAATGACCGCTCCGGCGACGCTCTGGTCGACAACCTGACGGCGGCTGGCCACAGCCTGCATGAAAAGCGCATCGTGCCCGATGACGTCTACCAACTGCGCGCCGTGGTCAGCGAATGGATCGCGGACCCGGCCGTGCAGGTCATCCTGACGACGGGCGGCACAGGCTTCACCGGGCGTGACTCCACGCCGGAAGCCATTCGCGTGCTGCTCGACAAGGAAATCCAGGGCTTCGGCGAACTCTTCCGTCAGCTTTCCCACCAGGAAGTCGGCAGCTCGACGATCCAGAGCCGCTGTCTGGGCGGGCTGGCCAACCGTACCGTGGTGTTCTGCCTGCCCGGCTCCACCGGCGCCTGCAAGACGGCCTGGAACGGCATCCTCAAGGAGCAGCTCGACAGCCGTCACCGCCCCTGCAACTTCGCCAACCTGGTGATTCCGGAGCGCGGAACCCATGCCCACTGACGCCAGTAAAGACCCGCATTCTCGCCCGTCGCCTTCCGCGGCGGCAGAGTGTGGCTGCGACGCCGTGCCTGCCGGCGCCAAGGGGCTGGCGCCCCTGGCCAGTGCACTCGCAGCGCTCCGTGATAGCTGCCCGCTGATGCCAGCCGAGCGCGTGGCAGTCAGTGACGCCGCAGGGCGTGTGCTCGCCGAGGACGTGCATGCCGAGCTTGACGTGCCGCCTGCCGACAACTCCCAGATGGATGGTTACTGCGCCCGGGTTGCGGACATCGGTGACGGTGCCTGGCTGCCGATCAGTCAGCGTATCGCGGCAGGTCAGCCTGCCACGCCGCTGGCCGTGGCGAGTAGTGCGCGCCTGTTCACCGGGGCGGAAATCCCCGAGGGCGCCGACGTGGTGGTCATGCAGGAAGAGGTGACACTGCGTGAAGGCGAAGATGGCACCACCCTGGCCTGGCTGCCCGGGCCTCGCGCCCGCGGCGACAACATTCGCGTCCAAGGCCGGGATGTCAGCAAGGGCAGTCGATTGCTCGCGGCGGGCACGCGACTGGACGCTGCCGCGCTGGGCCTGCTGTGTGGCCAGGGGGCAAGTCACGTGTTGGTGCGCCGCAAGGTACGAGTAGCCTTGTTCGCGACCGGCGATGAACTGATCGAGCCCGGCCAGCCGCTCAAGCCCGGCCAGATCTACAATTCCAATCGCGTGATGCTCAGCCAGATGCTCAGCGACTTCGGGGCTGAGGTGGTGCTGGCGCCACTCAATGTGGCCGATACCTTCGAGGCCACCCGTGACGCTCTCGCTTCGGCGGCGCAACAGGCTGACCTGATCGTCACCTGCGGCGGGGTCAGCGTCGGCGAGGAAGACCACGTCCGCCCCGCCATCGAGGCGCTCGGCAGTCTGGATCTGTGGCGCTTGGCCATCAAACCGGGCAAACCACTGGCGCTGGGGCGCATCAACAGCTCCCGGGGTGACGCGGTGCGTGTCGTGGGCCTGCCGGGCAATCCGGTCTCCAGCTGGGTAGGTGGCTGGTTGTTCCTTCGTCCACTACTGGGCGAGATGACCGACTGCACTGCATTGCGCGAGCTGAAACGTCTCACGGTACGCGCGGCCTTCTCAGCCCGCACCGCCATCCGTCAGGACCATCTGCGCGTCACCTTGGCGCCCGGCAGTGATGGACAGCTTGAGGCACATGCCTTCCCGGACCAGAACTCGGCGGTACTCTCATCCTGCGCCGGTGCTCAGGCACTGGCCGTGATTCCGCCCCACGCACAGCTCAACCACGGTGACAGCGTGGAATGCCTGTGGCTCGAGCACTGACACCGCTCCCCCTCCCTGTTTTGACAACTGTCTTTACAACTGTCGTGGGAACTACCGCGATAACTGCCACGACAACTGACGCTGGAATGCGACACCCTAGTGACACTCCAGCGTCATCTTGACCTCGCCCCTGAGTCCGGCACACTGACTGCCTTCATTCATCTGAGTTCTGACTGCCTACGGCGGCTCAGGACACTGATCGGTTACGGACTCTTGAGCAAGGACAACTCAATGCCAGCCTCTTCCTCGTCGCCCCGCGCGCTGTTACGCCCACTTGCCATGGCTGTGCTGCTTGCCACCACGTCGTCATCCTTGCCGGCGCTCGCCGATGACATTGCCACGTCGCCTGCGCCGGGCACGTCGGTCACTGAATGGAGCTATGCGAGTGAATCCGCGGATGACACCAACGCCGGAGCCAATGGCCCCGAGCATTGGGGAGAGCTCACCCCGGGCTATGCCGAGTGCTCGGCCGGCAGCCAGCAGTCGCCGATCGATATCGACAGCCAGTCACGCACGCTGAATGAAGCGGGCCCGAAACTCGACTACCACTCGCCGCTGCTCGTCACGCGCGATACGGGCCACACCCTGCAGATCGAAGGGGCCAGCGGCAATACCATGACGCTGGATGGCACCCAGTACACCCTGTCGCAGGTGCACCTGCATGTGCCGTCAGAGCACGCCATCGACGGCAAGCGTGCCGCCATGGAAATCCATCTGGTGCACAGCACGCCGGAAGGCAAGCTGGCCGTGCTGGCCGTGCTGGTCGAGGAAGGGCATGACAACCTGGCCCTCAGCCGCCTGTTGAGCCGCCTCCCCCAGCGCGGTCTCTCCGAGACCCTGACAAGCGGCCTGTCTGCCAACCTGCTGCTGCCACGCGAACATGCTGGCTGGCAGTACTCCGGCTCGCTTACCACCCCGCCATGCTCTGAGCCCGTCACCTGGTTTGTCATGCAGACGCCGATCGAGGCCTCCCAGGCACAGATCGAGGCCTACCATGAATGGCAAGGCGGAGAGAATGCCCGCCCCCTTCAGCGCTGATTGATACAAGGCGCGCCCCGGCCGACAAAGGCGCCACCCTCGCGGGTGGCGCCTTTTTTATTCTCTAAACATATTTCATGCGTTTAAACAACGTATGCCGCACCTCGATAGCCAACAGTTTATAAGCATATCTTAAATTAAAATCATTTTTTGCCGCTAAATTAACCAGTTAGCACTACTTGATCTTTAGTCTCATGCCCGATTAGAAAAATCATACTCAACGCATGATCCGAACACCTCTCCCAGGCGTTATTGAATTTGACACTCGACTCCCCGATCTCCAGTAGAGCAAGGGCTCAAGGAGGTATCGAGATAGTGAGCAGTGAAACCGAGGGATCCAAAGAAAGTCGAAACACAAATACACCATGCTTTAACGATTAGAATTGACGCCTGAGTACTAGAAAAATGATCCAGGTCATAATAACGTGTTGATTATTGATAATTAATAGAAAGTCGCGAATGCACAAGAAGTGCCATTGAGGATAACGATATGCCGGTAACTGCCAAGGTCGCTCCCCACGGTCAGCTCGCGGAACAGGAAACGGTCCTGCGTAAAGTCGACACCATTGCCCTCAATAGATCATCGGATGTCAGTCTGGACCTCCATCCTCGCGATATCGAGGTGATGACCCGCCAGGGAGACAACCTGCTTGTCACCCTCGAAAACGGGGAACTGATCACGGTCGAAAACTTCTACGCAGACCCCACCGAGCTCAGCCACCTGTATCTGCAAGGCGATGAGTTCGCCGGTGAGATCTTTCAGGTGGGTCTGGGTGAAGCTGGCGCAGGGGGCGCTGTGCCCTTCACCAGTACCGCGACCTTGACGACGGCAGAGACGGCACTCACTACCGCAGCAGCGGGTGCGGGCACTGCGGGTGCAGGTGCCGCAGCGGGAGCGGGTACAGTGGCTGGCATCAGCACCGCTGGCCTCGTGGCAGGCGGCGTTGCCGTGGCCGCGGGTGTCGGCGTGGCCGCTGCCACTGGCGATGACAGTTCCTCCTCGGATGAGGACACGACAGCGCCTGAGGCGCCTGTCCTCGACGAGTCCAATGGCAACATCCTCACCGGCAGCAGTGAGCCCGGCGCCACTATCGAGGTCACCAATGCCGCTGGCGACAGCGTGGGGAGCGCCGTTGCCGATGCCGATGGCAACTTCTCGGTCGAGCTGTCTCCCGCGCAGGCAGCCGGTACCGAACTGACCGCCACCGCGACCGATGCCGCCGGCAACGTGAGCGAAGCCTCCACCGCGGTCACCGTGCCGCAGGATGCTGACATCACGGCACCCAACACTCCGACCATCGCCGCCGCGACAGATGATGTGGAAGCCATCAGTGGAGCGCTCGAGAATGGCGGCAGCACCAATGACACCACGCCGACCCTGGGCGGAACTGCTGAAGTCGGCAGCACCGTCACTGTCTCGCTCGATGGTGAAGTGATCGGCACCACCACCGCCGACAGCAACGGTGCCTGGAGCTTCACTCCAAACACCGAGCTTGGCGATGGCGAGCATGTCTTCAGCGTCACCGCGACCGATGCCGCCGGTAACGAAAGTGCCCCGTCTGGCGAGTTCACGCTCACGGTCGACACCACCGCGCCGGATGCGCCGGTTCTGTCCGAGACGGATGGCACCACGGCATCCGGTACGGCCGAAGCCGGTAGCGACATCGAGATCACCAACAGCAATGGCGATAGCGTCGGCACTGGGATTGCGGAAGACGATGGCACCTTCTCCATCGAACTTGATCCGTCCCAGCAGGATGGCGAGGCGCTGACGGCCACCGCGACCGATGCCGCCGGCAACACCAGCAGCAGCTCTACGCCAGCGACGGTGGATACAAGCACCGACTCCACCGCGCCGAATGCCCCGACCATCACCTCCGCGACAGACGATGTGCCAGCTGATACCGGTGCCCTCGCCTCCGGCGACAGTACCAATGACGCGACACCGACCCTCACCGGCAGCGCCGAAGCCGGCAGCACCGTCAACATCACCCTCAACGGCGAAGTCGTTGATAGCGTGACGGCCGATGCCAATGGTGCCTGGAGCTATACCCCGAGCACTGATCTCACCGAGGGTGATCACGTCTTCAGCGTCACCGCGACCGATACCGCCGGCAACGAAAGCGCGCGGTCTGGCGAGTTCACCCTCACGGTCGACACTATCGCTCCGGACGCACCGACCCTGTCCGAGACGGATGGCGAGACGGCCAATGGCAGCACCGTCAATGGTAGCGCCGAGGCCGGTGGCACCGTCGAAATCACCAATGGTGATGGCGACCTGCTGGGCAGCGGCACTGTTGCCGATGACGGCACCTTCAGCATCACGCTGTCTCCGAAGCAGGAAGCCGGCGCTGTGCTGGCCGCCACCGTCACCGACGCCGCAGGTAATGAAAGCCCAGTCTCCGACGCCCTGGTGGTGCCGGAAGACGCTGACGTTACCGCGCCGAATACGCCGACCATCGCCTCCGCGACCGATGATGTGGCAGCCAATACCGGCGCCCTCGCCTCCGGCGACAGCACCAATGACGCGACGCCGACGCTGACCGGCAGCGCCGAGATCGGTAGCACCGTCACCGTCACGCATAATGGCGAAGTGATCGGCACGACCATCGCCGATAGCAATGGCACGTGGAGCTTCACACCAGGCACTGAATTCGCCGATGGCGAGCACGTCTTCAGCGTCACCGCGACCGATGCCGCTGGCAACGAAAGCGCGCCGTCTGGCGAGTTCACACTCACCGTCGATACCGCTGCGCCGGATGCGCCAGTCCTGAGCGAGACCGATGGCACCACTGTCGCAGGAACCGGTGAGTCGGGCACTTCGGTGGAAGTCACCAATGCCAACGACGATGTACTGGGAACAGCGGTCGTCGATGCAGAAGGCAACTTCTCGGTTGAGCTCTCCCCGAAGCAGGAAGCTGGCGCCGAACTGACCGCCACCGTCACTGACGCCGCGGGTAACGAAAGCCCAGTCTCCGACACCCTGGTGGTGCCGGAAGCGGCGGATGTGACCGCGCCGAATACGCCGACCATAGCTTCCGCGACCGACGACGTGCCAGCCGATACCGGCGCCCTCGCCACCGGCGACAGCACCAACGATGCGACGCCGACGCTGACCGGCAGCGCCGAGATCGGTAGCACCGTCACCGTCACGCATAATGGCGAAGTGATCGGCACGACCATCGCCGATAGCAATGGCACGTGGAGCTTCACACCAGGCACTGAATTCGCCGATGGCGAGCACGTCTTCAGCGTCACCGCGACCGATGCCGCTGGCAACGAAAGCGCGCCGTCTGGCGAGTTCACACTCACCGTCGATACCGCTGCGCCGGATGCGCCAGTCCTGAGCGAGACCGATGGCACCACTGTCGCAGGAACCGGTGAAGCGGGCACCACGGTCGAGATCACCAATGCCAACGATGATGTTGTAGGCACCGCGGTCGTCGATGCAGAAGGCAACTTCTCGGTTGAGCTCTCACCGGAGCAGAAAGCTGGCAGCACACTGACAGCCACCGCAACCGATGCGGCCGGCAATGAAAGCGAAGCGTCCGCAGCACTCGATGTGCCGATAGATGCTGACGTTACCGCGCCGAATACGCCGACCATCGCCTCCGTGACCGATGATGTGGCAGCCAATACCGGTGCCCTCGCCTCCGGCGACAGCACCAATGACGCGACGCCGACGCTGACCGGCAGCGCCGAGGCCGGCAGCACCGTCACCATCACCCACAACGGCGAAGTCGTTGATAGCGTGACGGCGGATGCCAATGGCAGCTGGAGCTATACCCCGAGTACTGATCTCACCGATGGCGACCACGTCTTCAGCGTCACTGCGACCGATGCTGCTGGCAACGAAAGCGCGCCGTCTGGCGAGTTCACACTCACCGTCGATACCGCTGCGCCGGATGCGCCAGTCCTGAGCGAGACAGATGGCGAGACCGCCAATGGCAGCACCGTCAATGGTAGCGCCGAGGCCGGTGGCACCGTCGAAATCACCAATGGTGATGGCGACCTGCTGGGCAGCGGCACTGTTGCCGATGACGGCACCTTCAGCATCACGCTGTCTCCGAAGCAGGAAGCCGGCGCTGTGCTGGCCGCCACCGTCACCGACGCCGCAGGTAATGAAAGCCCAGTCTCCGACGCCCTGGTGGTGCCGGAAGACGCTGACGTTACCGCGCCGAATACGCCGACCATCGCCTCCGCGACCGATGATGTGGCAGCCAATACCGGCGCCCTCGCCTCCGGCGACAGCACCAATGACGCGACGCCGACGCTGACCGGCAGCGCCGAGGCCGGCAGCACCGTCACCATCACCCACAACGGCGAAGTCGTTGATAGCGTGACGGCGGATGCCAATGGCAGCTGGAGCTATACCCCGAGCACTGATCTCATCGATGGCGACCACGTCTTCAGCGTCACTGCGACCGATGCTGCTGGCAACGAAAGCGCGCCGTCTGGCGAGTTCACACTCACCGTCGATACCGCTGCGCCGGATGCGCCAGTCCTGAGCGAGACCGATGGCACCACTGTCGCAGGAACCGGTGAAGCGGGCACCACGGTCGAGATCACCAATGCCAACGATGATGTTGTAGGCACCGCGGTCGTCGATGCAGAAGGCAACTTCTCGGTTGAGCTCTCACCGGAGCAGGAAGCTGGCAGCACACTGACAGCCACGGCAACCGATGCGGCCGGCAATGAAAGCGAAGCGTCCGCAGCACTCGATGTGCCGGTAGATGCTGACGTTACCGCGCCGAATACGCCGACCATCACCTCCGCGACCGATGATGTGGCAGCCGATACCGGTGCCCTCGCCTCCGGCGACAGCACCAATGACGCGACGCCGACGCTGACCGGCAGCGCCGAGATCGGTAGCACCGTCACCGTCACGCATAACGGTGAAGTCGTTGATACGGTCGTGGCAGATGCCAATGGCGCCTGGAGCTATACCCCGAGCACTGATCTCACCGATGGCGACCACGTCTTCAGCGTCACCGCGACCGATGCCGCCGGCAACGAGAGCGCGGCCTCTGGCGAGTTCACACTCACCGTCGATACCGCTGCGCCGGATGCGCCAGTCCTGAGCGAGACCGATGGCACCACTGTCGCAGGAACCGGTGAAGCGGGCACCACGGTCGAGATCACCAATGCCAACGATGATGTTGTAGGCACCGCGGTCGTCGATGCAGAAGGCAACTTCTCGGTTGAGCTCTCACCGGAGCAGGAAGCTGGCAGCACACTGACAGCCACGGCAATCGATGCGGCCGGCAATGAAAGCGAAGCGTCCGCGGCACTCGATGTGCCGGTAGATGCTGACGTTACCGCGCCGAATACGCCGACCATCACCTCCGCGACCGACGATGTGGCAGCCGATACCGGCGCCCTCGCCTCCGGCGACAGCACCAATGACGCGACGCCGACGCTGACCGGCAGCGCCGAAGCCGGCAGCACCGTCACCATCACCCACAACGGTGAGGAAATCGCGACAGTCACCGCCGATGCCAATGGCGCCTGGAGCTATACCCCGAGCACTGATCTCACCGAGGGTGAGCATGTCTTCAGCGTCACCGCGACCGATGCTGCCGGCAACAAAAGCGCGGCGTCTGGCGAGTTCACGCTCACGGTCGATACTACTGTGCCCAGCAGTCCGGCCTTGGCATTGTCCAACGATACCGAAACGGATGACGACGGCATCACCAGCAATGGTGAAGTCACCGTCAGCGGTCTGGAAGCCGACGCCAGCTGGGAGTACTCCCTCGACGGCGGCAGCAACTGGATCGATGGCACTGGCACCACCTTCACGCTGGACGAAGGTGTCTACGCCGATGGCTTTGTGCAGATCCGTCAGACCGATGTGGCCGGCAATGTCAGTGACGCCGTGAACCTGGGCGACGTGACGGTCGATGCGACTATCGCCGCACCGAGCCTTGCGCTCACCACCGACACCAACGTCACCGACGACGGCATCACCAGCAATGGTGACGTCACCGTCAGCGGTCTGGAAGCCGACGCGGCCTGGGAGTACACCACCAACGGTGGCACGACCTGGATTGCGGGCACTGGCACTACCTTCACCCTTGCCGAAGGCAGCTATGCCGACGGTAGCGTGCAGATCCGTCAGTCCGATGTGGCCGGCAATGTCAGTGACGCCGTGAACCTGGGCGACGTGACGGTCGATGCGACCGCCCCGACGGGCAGCATCGCCTTCGTCGATGGTGACGATGGCCTGCTCAATCTGGCAGACATCAGCGCCGTCGACCTGACTGGCAGCATCGAGGCCGGTCTCGACAGCAGCAATGTCGTGATCACCATCACTGACAGCGCCGATCCGGCCAACGAGATCACCGTCGCCACGACTGACATTACGGTCGACGGTGCCGGCAATCTGTCCGTAACCGGTCTGGACCTGAGCACCGCAACTTCCGGGCTCACTGAAGGCGCCCTCACCGTCTCGATGACCGTGACCGATGTGGCGGGCAATACGTTCGAGACCGACGGCACCACTACCAGTGATCTCACGGTGCCTGACGCTCCGAGCCTTGCGCTCACCACCGACACCAACGTCACCGACGACGGCATCACCAGCAATGGTGACGTCACCGTCAGCGGTCTGGAAGCCGACGCGACCTGGGAGTACACCACCAACGGTGGCACGACCTGGATTGCGGGCACTGGCACTACCTTCACCCTTGCCGAAGGCAGCTATGCCGACGGTAGCGTGCAGATCCGTCAGTCCGATGTGGCCGGCAATGTCAGTGACGCCGTGAACCTGGGCGACGTGACGGTCGATGCGACCGCCCCGACGGGCAGCATCGCCTTCGTCGATGGTGACGATGGCCTGCTCAATCTGGCAGACATCAGCGCCGTCGACCTGACTGGCAGCATCGAGGCCGGTCTCGACAGCAGCAATGTCGTGATCACCATCACTGACAGCGCCGATCCGGCCAACGAGATCACCGTCGCCACGACTGACATTACGGTCGACGGTGCCGGCAATCTGTCCGTAACCGGTCTGGACCTGAGCACCGCAACTTCCGGGCTCACTGAAGGCGCCCTCACCGTCTCGATGACCGTGACCGATGTGGCGGGCAATACGTTCGAGACCGACGGCACCACTACCAGTGATCTCACGGTGCCTGACGCTCCGAGCCTTGCGCTCACCACCGACACCAACGTCACCGACGACGGCATCACCAGCAATGGTGACGTCACCGTCAGCGGTCTGGAAGCCGACGCGACCTGGGAGTACACCACCAACGGTGGCACGACCTGGATTGCGGGCACTGGCACTACCTTCACCCTTGCCGAAGGCAGCTATGCCGATGGCGTTGTGCAGATCCGTCAGACCGATGTGGCCGGCAATGTCAGTGACGCCGTGAACCTGGGCGACGTGACGGTCGATGCGACCGCCCCGACGGGCAGCATCGCCTTCGTCGATGGTGACGATGGCCTGCTCAATCTGGCAGACATCAGCGCCGTCGACCTGACTGGCAGCATCGAGGCCGGTCTCGACAGCAGCAATGTCGTGATCACCATCACTGACAGCGCCGATCCGGCCAACGAGATCACCGTCGCCACGACTGACATTACGGTCGACGGTGCCGGCAATCTGTCCGTAACCGGTCTGGACCTGAGCACCGCAACTTCCGGGCTCACTGAAGGCGCCCTCACCGTCTCGATGACCGTGACCGATGTGGCGGGCAATACGTTCGAGACCGACGGCACCACTACCAGTGATCTCACGGTGCCTGACGCTCCGAGCCTTGCGCTCACCACCGACACCAACGTCACCGACGACGGCATCACCAGCAATGGTGACGTCACCGTCAGCGGTCTGGAAGCCGACGCGACCTGGGAGTACACCACCAACGGTGGCACGACCTGGATTGCGGGCACTGGCACTACCTTCACCCTTGCCGAAGGCAGCTATGCCGACGGTAGCGTGCAGATCCGTCAGTCCGATGTGGCCGGCAATGTCAGTGACGCCGTGAACCTGGGCGACGTGACGGTCGATGCGACCGCCCCGACGGGCAGCATCGCCTTCGTCGATGGTGACGATGGCCTGCTCAATCTGGCAGACATCAGCGCCGTCGACCTGACTGGCAGCATCGAGGCCGGTCTCGACAGCAGCAATGTCGTGATCACCATCACTGACAGCGCCGATCCGGCCAACGAGATCACCGTCGCCACGACTGACATTACGGTCGACGGTGCCGGCAATCTGTCCGTAACCGGTCTGGACCTGAGCACCGCAACTTCCGGGCTCACTGAAGGCGCCCTCACCGTCTCGATGACCGTGACCGATGTGGCGGGCAATACGTTCGAGACCGACGGCACCACTACCAGTGATCTCACGGTGCCTGACGCTCCGAGCCTTGCGCTCACCACCGACACCAACGTCACCGACGACGGCATCACCAGCAATGGTGACGTCACCGTCAGCGGTCTGGAAGCCGACGCGACCTGGGAGTACACCACCAACGGTGGCACGACCTGGATTGCGGGCACTGGCACTACCTTCACCCTTGCCGAAGGCAGCTATGCCGATGGCGTTGTGCAGATCCGTCAGACCGATGTGGCCGGCAATGTCAGTGACGCCGTGAACCTGGGCGACGTGACGGTCGATGCGACCGCCCCGACGGGCAGCATCGCCTTCGTCGATGGTGACGATGGCCTGCTCAATCTGGCAGACATCAGCGCCGTCGACCTGACTGGCAGCATCGAGGCCGGTCTCGACAGCAGCAATGTCGTGATCACCATCACTGACAGCGCCGATCCGGCCAACGAGATCACCGTCGCCACGACTGACATTACGGTCGACGGTGCCGGCAATCTGTCCGTAACCGGTCTGGACCTGAGCACCGCAACTTCCGGGCTCACTGAAGGCGCCCTCACCGTCTCGATGACCGTGACCGATGTGGCGGGCAATACGTTCGAGACCGACGGCACCACTACCAGTGATCTCACGGTGCCTGACGCTCCGAGCCTTGCGCTCACCACCGACACCAACGTCACCGACGACGGCATCACCAGCAATGGTGACGTCACCGTCAGCGGTCTGGAAGCCGACGCGACCTGGGAGTACACCACCAACGGTGGCACGACCTGGATTGCGGGCACTGGCACTACCTTCACCCTTGCCGAAGGCAGCTATGCCGACGGTAGCGTGCAGATCCGTCAGTCCGATGTGGCCGGCAATGTCAGTGACGCCGTGAACCTGGGCGACGTGACGGTCGATGCGACCGCCCCGACGGGCAGCATCGCCTTCGTCGATGGTGACGATGGCCTGCTCAATCTGGCAGACATCAGCGCCGTCGACCTGACTGGCAGCATCGAGGCCGGTCTCGACAGCAGCAATGTCGTGATCACCATCACTGACAGCGCCGATCCGGCCAACGAGATCACCGTCGCCACGACTGACATTACGGTCGACGGTGCCGGCAATCTGTCCGTAACCGGTCTGGACCTGAGCACCGCAACTTCCGGGCTCACTGAAGGCGCCCTCACCGTCTCGATGACCGTGACCGATGTGGCGGGCAATACGTTCGAGACCGACGGCACCACTACCAGTGATCTCACGGTGCCTGACGCTCCGAGCCTTGCGCTCACCACCGACACCAACGTCACCGACGACGGCATCACCAGCAATGGTGACGTCACCGTCAGCGGTCTGGAAGCCGACGCGACCTGGGAGTACACCACCAACGGTGGCACGACCTGGATTGCGGGCACTGGCACTACCTTCACCCTTGCCGAAGGCAGCTATGCCGATGGCGTTGTGCAGATCCGTCAGTCCGATGTGGCCGGCAATGTCAGTGACGCCGTGAACCTGGGCGACGTGACGGTCGATGCGACCGCCCCGACGGGCAGCATCGCCTTCGTCGATGGTGACGATGGCCTGCTCAATCTGGCAGACATCAGCGCCGTCGACCTGACTGGCAGCATCGAGGCCGGTCTCGACAGCAGCAATGTCGTGATCACCATCACTGACAGCGCCGATCCGGCCAACGAGATCACCGTCGCCACGACTGACATTACGGTCGACGGTGCCGGCAATCTGTCCGTAACCGGTCTGGACCTGAGCACCGCAACTTCCGGGCTCACTGAAGGCGCCCTCACCGTCTCGATGACCGTGACCGATGTGGCGGGCAATACGTTCGAGACCGACGGCACCACTACCAGTGATCTCACGGTGCCTGACGCTCCGAGCCTTGCGCTCACCACCGACACCAACGTCACCGACGACGGCATCACCAGCAATGGTGACGTCACCGTCAGCGGTCTGGAAGCCGACGCGACCTGGGAGTACACCACCAACGGTGGCACGACCTGGATTGCGGGCACTGGCACTACCTTCACCCTTGCCGAAGGCAGCTATGCCGATGGCGTTGTGCAGATCCGTCAGACCGATGTGGCCGGCAATGTCAGTGACGCCGTGAACCTGGGCGACGTGACGGTCGATGCGACCGCCCCGACGGGCAGCATCGCCTTCGTCGATGGTGACGATGGCCTGCTCAATCTGGCAGACATCAGCGCCGTCGACCTGACTGGCAGCATCGAGGCCGGTCTCGACAGCAGCAATGTCGTGATCACCATCACTGACAGCGCCGATCCGGCCAACGAGATCACCGTCGCCACGACTGACATTACGGTCGACGGTGCCGGCAATCTGTCCGTAACCGGTCTGGACCTGAGCACCGCAACTTCCGGGCTCACTGAAGGCGCCCTCACCGTCTCGATGACCGTGACCGATGTGGCGGGCAATACGTTCGAGACCGACGGCACCACTACCAGTGATCTCACGGTGCCTGACGCTCCGAGCCTTGCGCTCACCACCGACACCAACGTCACCGACGACGGCATCACCAGCAATGGTGACGTCACCGTCAGCGGTCTGGAAGCCGACGCGACCTGGGAGTACACCACCAACGGTGGCACGACCTGGATTGCGGGCACTGGCACTACCTTCACCCTTGCCGAAGGCAGCTATGCCGACGGTAGCGTGCAGATCCGTCAGTCCGATGTGGCCGGCAATGTCAGTGACGCCGTGAACCTGGGCGACGTGACGGTCGATGCGACCGCCCCGACGGGCAGCATCGCCTTCGTCGATGGTGACGATGGCCTGCTCAATCTGGCAGACATCAGCGCCGTCGACCTGACTGGCAGCATCGAGGCCGGTCTCGACAGCAGCAATGTCGTGATCACCATCACTGACAGCGCCGATCCGGCCAACGAGATCACCGTCGCCACGACTGACATTACGGTCGACGGTGCCGGCAATCTGTCCGTAACCGGTCTGGACCTGAGCACCGCAACTTCCGGGCTCACTGAAGGCGCCCTCACCGTCTCGATGACCGTGACCGATGTGGCGGGCAATACGTTCGAGACCGACGGCACCACTACCAGTGATCTCACGGTGCCTGACGCTCCGAGCCTTGCGCTCACCACCGACACCAACGTCACCGACGACGGCATCACCAGCAATGGTGACGTCACCGTCAGCGGTCTGGAAGCCGACGCGACCTGGGAGTACACCACCAACGGTGGCACGACCTGGATTGCGGGCACTGGCACTACCTTCACCCTTGCCGAAGGCAGCTATGCCGATGGCGTTGTGCAGATCCGTCAGACCGATGTGGCCGGCAATGTCAGTGACGCCGTGAACCTGGGCGACGTGACGGTCGATGCGACCGCCCCGACGGGCAGCATCGCCTTCGTCGATGGTGACGATGGCCTGCTCAATCTGGCAGACATCAGCGCCGTCGACCTGACTGGCAGCATCGAGGCCGGTCTCGACAGCAGCAATGTCGTGATCACCATCACTGACAGCGCCGATCCGGCCAACGAGATCACCGTCGCCACGACTGACATTACGGTCGACGGTGCCGGCAATCTGTCCGTAACCGGTCTGGACCTGAGCACCGCAACTTCCGGGCTCACTGAAGGCGCCCTCACCGTCTCGATGACCGTGACCGATGTGGCGGGCAATACGTTCGAGACCGACGGCACCACTACCAGTGATCTCACGGTGCCTGACGCTCCGAGCCTTGCGCTCACCACCGACACCAACGTCACCGACGACGGCATCACCAGCAATGGTGACGTCACCGTCAGCGGTCTGGAAGCCGACGCGACCTGGGAGTACACCACCAACGGTGGCACGACCTGGATTGCGGGCACTGGCACTACCTTCACCCTTGCCGAAGGCAGCTATGCCGACGGTAGCGTGCAGATCCGTCAGTCCGATGTGGCCGGCAATGTCAGTGACGCCGTGAACCTGGGCGACGTGACGGTCGATGCGACCGCCCCGACGGGCAGCATCGCCTTCGTCGATGGTGACGATGGCCTGCTCAATCTGGCAGACATCAGCGCCGTCGACCTGACTGGCAGCATCGAGGCCGGTCTCGACAGCAGCAATGTCGTGATCACCATCACTGACAGCGCCGATCCGGCCAACGAGATCACCGTCGCCACGACTGACATTACGGTCGACGGTGCCGGCAATCTGTCCGTAACCGGTCTGGACCTGAGCACCGCAACTTCCGGGCTCACTGAAGGCGCCCTCACCGTCTCGATGACCGTGACCGATGTGGCGGGCAATACGTTCGAGACCGACGGCACCACTACCAGTGATCTCACGGTGCCTGACGCTCCGAGCCTTGCGCTCACCACCGACACCAACGTCACCGACGACGGCATCACCAGCAATGGTGACGTCACCGTCAGCGGTCTGGAAGCCGACGCGACCTGGGAGTACACCACCAACGGTGGCACGACCTGGATTGCGGGCACTGGCACTACCTTCACCCTTGCCGAAGGCAGCTATGCCGATGGCGTTGTGCAGATCCGTCAGACCGATGTGGCCGGCAATGTCAGTGACGCCGTGAACCTGGGCGACGTGACGGTCGATGCGACCGCCCCGACGGGCAGCATCGCCTTCGTCGATGGTGACGATGGCCTGCTCAATCTGGCAGACATCAGCGCCGTCGACCTGACTGGCAGCATCGAGGCCGGTCTCGACAGCAGCAATGTCGTGATCACCATCACTGACAGCGCCGATCCGGCCAACGAGATCACCGTCGCCACGACTGACATTACGGTCGACGGTGCCGGCAATCTGTCCGTAACCGGTCTGGACCTGAGCACCGCAACTTCCGGGCTCACTGAAGGCGCCCTCACCGTCTCGATGACCGTGACCGATGTGGCGGGCAATACGTTCGAGACCGACGGCACCACTACCAGTGATCTCACGGTGCCTGACGCTCCGAGCCTTGCGCTCACCACCGACACCAACGTCACCGACGACGGCATCACCAGCAATGGTGACGTCACCGTCAGCGGTCTGGAAGCCGACGCGACCTGGGAGTACACCACCAACGGTGGCACGACCTGGATTGCGGGCACTGGCACTACCTTCACCCTTGCCGAAGGCAGCTATGCCGACGGTAGCGTGCAGATCCGTCAGTCCGATGTGGCCGGCAATGTCAGTGACGCCGTGAACCTGGGCGACGTGACGGTCGATGCGACCGCCCCGACGGGCAGCATCGCCTTCGTCGATGGTGACGATGGCCTGCTCAATCTGGCAGACATCAGCGCCGTCGACCTGACTGGCAGCATCGAGGCCGGTCTCGACAGCAGCAATGTCGTGATCACCATCACTGACAGCGCCGATCCGGCCAACGAGATCACCGTCGCCACGACTGACATTACGGTCGACGGTGCCGGCAATCTGTCCGTAACCGGTCTGGACCTGAGCACCGCAACTTCCGGGCTCACTGAAGGCGCCCTCACCGTCTCGATGACCGTGACCGATGTGGCGGGCAATACGTTCGAGACCGACGGCACCACTACCAGTGATCTCACGGTGCCTGACGCTCCGAGCCTTGCGCTCACCACCGACACCAACGTCACCGACGACGGCATCACCAGCAATGGTGACGTCACCGTCAGCGGTCTGGAAGCCGACGCGACCTGGGAGTACACCACCAACGGTGGCACGACCTGGATTGCGGGCACTGGCACTACCTTCACCCTTGCCGAAGGCAGCTATGCCGATGGCGTTGTGCAGATCCGTCAGACCGATGTGGCCGGCAATGTCAGTGACGCCGTGAACCTGGGCGACGTGACGGTCGATGCGACCGCCCCGACGGGCAGCATCGCCTTCGTCGATGGTGACGATGGCCTGCTCAATCTGGCAGACATCAGCGCCGTCGACCTGACTGGCAGCATCGAGGCCGGTCTCGACAGCAGCAATGTCGTGATCACCATCACTGACAGCGCCGATCCGGCCAACGAGATCACCGTCGCCACGACTGACATTACGGTCGACGGTGCCGGCAATCTGTCCGTAACCGGTCTGGACCTGAGCACCGCAACTTCCGGGCTCACTGAAGGCGCCCTCACCGTCTCGATGACCGTGACCGATGTGGCGGGCAATACGTTCGAGACCGACGGCACCACTACCAGTGATCTCACGGTGCCTGACGCTCCGAGCCTTGCGCTCACCACCGACACCAACGTCACCGACGACGGCATCACCAGCAATGGTGACGTCACCGTCAGCGGTCTGGAAGCCGACGCGACCTGGGAGTACACCACCAACGGTGGCACGACCTGGATTGCGGGCACTGGCACTACCTTCACCCTTGCCGAAGGCAGCTATGCCGACGGTAGCGTGCAGATCCGTCAGTCCGATGTGGCCGGCAATGTCAGTGACGCCGTGAACCTGGGCGACGTGACGGTCGATGCGACCGCCCCGACGGGCAGCATCGCCTTCGTCGATGGTGACGATGGCCTGCTCAATCTGGCAGACATCAGCGCCGTCGACCTGACTGGCAGCATCGAGGCCGGTCTCGACAGCAGCAATGTCGTGATCACCATCACTGACAGCGCCGATCCGGCCAACGAGATCACCGTCGCCACGACTGACATTACGGTCGACGGTGCCGGCAATCTGTCCGTAACCGGTCTGGACCTGAGCACCGCAACTTCCGGGCTCACTGAAGGCGCCCTCACCGTCTCGATGACCGTGACCGATGTGGCGGGCAATACGTTCGAGACCGACGGCACCACTACCAGTGATCTCACGGTGCCTGACGCTCCGAGCCTTGCGCTCACCACCGACACCAACGTCACCGACGACGGCATCACCAGCAATGGTGACGTCACCGTCAGCGGTCTGGAAGCCGACGCGACCTGGGAGTACACCACCAACGGTGGCACGACCTGGATTGCGGGCACTGGCACTACCTTCACCCTTGCCGAAGGCAGCTATGCCGATGGCGTTGTGCAGATCCGTCAGACCGATGTGGCCGGCAATGTCAGTGACGCCGTGAACCTGGGCGACGTGACGGTCGATGCGACCGCCCCGACGGGCAGCATCGCCTTCGTCGATGGTGACGATGGCCTGCTCAATCTGGCAGACATCAGCGCCGTCGACCTGACTGGCAGCATCGAGGCCGGTCTCGACAGCAGCAATGTCGTGATCACCATCACTGACAGCGCCGATCCGGCCAACGAGATCACCGTCGCCACGACTGACATTACGGTCGACGGTGCCGGCAATCTGTCCGTAACCGGTCTGGACCTGAGCACCGCAACTTCCGGGCTCACTGAAGGCGCCCTCACCGTCTCGATGACCGTGACCGATGTGGCGGGCAATACGTTCGAGACCGACGGCACCACCACCAGTGACCTCACGGTGCCTGACGCTCCGAGCCTTGCGCTCACCACCGACACCAACGTCACCGACGACGGCATCACCAGCAATGGTGACGTCACCGTCAGCGGTCTGGAAGCCGACGCCAGCTGGGAGTACACCACCAACGGTGGCACGACCTGGATTGCGGGCACTGGCACTACCTTCACCCTTGCCGAAGGCAGCTATGCCGATGGCGTTGTGCAGATCCGTCAGACCGATGTGGCCGGCAATGTCAGTGACGCCGTGAACCTGGGCGACGTGACGGTCGATGCGACCGCCCCGACGGGCAGCATCGCCTTCGTCGATGGTGACGATGGCCTGCTCAATCTGGCAGACATCAGCGCCGTCGACCTGACTGGCAGCATCGAGGCCGGTCTCGACAGCAGCAATGTCGTGATCACCATCACTGACAGCGCCGATCCGGCCAACGAGATCACCGTCGCCACGACTGACATTACGGTCGACGGTGCCGGCAATCTGTCCGTAACCGGTCTGGACCTGAGCACCGCAACTTCCGGGCTCACTGAAGGCGCCCTCACCGTCTCGATGACCGTGACCGATGTGGCGGGCAATACGTTCGAGACCGACGGCACCACCACCAGTGACCTCACGGTGCCTGACGCTCCGAGCCTTGCGCTCACCACCGACACCAACGTCACCGACGACGGCATCACCAGCAATGGTGACGTCACCGTCAGTGGTCTGGAAGCCGACGCCAGCTGGGAGTACTCCCTCGACGGCGGCAGCAACTGGATCGATGGCACCGGCACCACCTTCACGCTGGACGAAGGTGTCTACGCCGATGGCGTTGTGCAGATCCGTCAGTCCGATGTGGCCGGCAACGTCAGCGACGCCGTGAACCTGGGCGACGTGACGGTCGATGCGACCATCGCCGCGCCGAGCGTTTCGCTGAGTGAAGACACCAACGTTATCGACGACGGCATCACCAGCAATGGCGACGTCACCGTCAGCAGTCTGGAAGCCGACGCCAGCTGGGAGTACTCCCTCGACGGCGGCAGCAACTGGATCGTTGGCACTGGCACCACCTTCACCCTCGCCGAAGGCAGCTACGCCGATGGCGTTGTGCAGATCCGTCAGACCGATGTGGCCGGCAATGTCAGCGACGCCGTGAACCTGGGCGCTGTGACGGTAGATAATACGGCCCCGGGCGCGCCGCCGACTTTGGTCATCGATGAAGCCCTCAATGGCGTGAATATCGAGGAGCTGACAGATGGGCTGCAAGCCGAGGTCGCGCTCAGTGCGGATACCGTTGCAGGGGATACGGCCACTGTCACCTTGGTTGACACAGATGATGCGGATAATGTGATTACTGCTGATGTGGCGCTGATAGAAACGGATATCGACGCAGGCACTGTGACTGTGACCATCCCGGCTGACACGTTGACCGATGGCAGTAGCTACAACGCCTCAGCTGTCATTACTGACGCCGCAGGCAATGTCAGCAATGAAGTCAATCTGGGCACAGTGACCATAGATACCACTGCCCCCACAACGACTGTCACCATCGATTCCATCAGTGACGATACTGGCCTCGCAGCCGATGACTTCATCACCAGCGACAATGATGGCCTGACGATCACCGCCACGCTGAATGCTCCGCTTGCCGAAGGTGAAACGCTGCAGTACAGCACCGATGGCACCACTTGGGTCGACATCACCGACAGCGTGTCCGGTACTGCCGTCAGCTACGCCGATGCCAGCCTCACCACCTCTGCCACCGTGCAGCTCAAGGTGCAGGACGCCGCCGGCAACGATGGCGCCATCGAGAGTCAAGACGTCGTCATTGATACGACTGCTCCGACAGGGAGTGTCATCAGCTTCACGGATGCTGATGGGGACATCAACGCTGCAGGAGCGACAGATGTGACATTCGAGGGCACTGTCGAAGCCGGCTTGACCAGCAACAACCTCACGATAGTGATCACCGATACCGATAATGGCTCCGTCACCGTCCCAACCGAGAACATCACTGTCTCGGCGGCGGGCGAAGTGACTGTGTCAGGCGTCGACCTCACCGGTCTGGCAGAGGGACTGCTGACCGTGACCATGACCGTGACGGACGATGCAGGCAATGAGAATGTGGCCGCCGTGACCGATACGGCGACCAAGCTGAGCGACGATTTCCTCGTTCTGGGAAATACCAACCGTCTCACAATAGAGGAAGCGCTAGTCGTCTCAGCGACTGCCGTCGCCAGCACTCCGGCATTCGCTGATACCAGCGGTGAGGCAACACTCTCACTCAGCTCCACCGAGTCGCTTACCAGCAACGGCCAGGCACTTGAATGGGTCATTACTGATGAAGGGCGCACGCTCACATTGGCAAGTGATGCCGACAATGCTGCTGCGACGGCCGTCATGGTCGTTTCCGTCACCGAGGATGGATCGGAAGTTGTCTACAGCGCAGAACTGCTCGGCAACATCGATCAGGTGAATGCCGAGTCATCCACGGTGGATGTGCTTGTCACTCTGAGCGACGGCGCGTCGAGCACCAGTAGCACCTTGAACATCGATATCACTGATGATGTGCCGACGATTGCGGCAAGTACCGTCGTGGAGTCTCTGAGCTCGAATACGGATTACAACGGCTCCATCTTCGATGGTGAGGGCGACTTCGGGTTTGGGGCTGATGCGGCAAATGGGCAGGTACAGTCCTTCACCTTCAAGGGCCTGACATTTACTGTCTCTGATGATGGCACCTACGCGGACGTGACCGGCACCTCAACCGAGATTGGCCTGGAGGCTGGCGGTATTGTCAGCATCGTCGATGGCATTCTGGCGGTCGAAACGCTGTCCGGTGAATCCTTCAGCCTGAATATCGACTCAGGGGACTATAGCTACAGCCACCAAGGCCAGTTCAGCGCAACAGAGGAGGCCAATACACGCCCGCAAGCCAACCTGACTGAAAGCGATGGTGTGCTAGGCCTCGTCGGCGTCAATGTTCTTGATATCGTGACCTTGAGCAATGACCAGCTCTATAGTGTCTATGATGCTGAGAACAATGTGTCCTCTATAACTATTACATCAGGCAATTTAGTTGACACCATTACTGGATACCTTGATGGAATTGTGAGCGTATTACTTACGGATACCATCGTTTCCGGGCTTGTCAACACTTTGCTTGGCAATAGCAGCTGGAGCTATAGCGAAGAGATAGCATCTGAATTAGGGCTGGATGTACAAGCTTCATCCCCAGGAGAGACAGTGCAAACAATCACCATCACTAAAAATGATGGTAGCGAAATAACCAACCTCGAAATCAATGAGCTATTGGCTAGTATAGATTTCACAGTTACTGCTCCAGGAGTATTGCCTACAATCCTAGCTTTACTTGACTTGGACTCCATTGCCGATTCAATCCTGAGCAGTACCACTATTTATGCAACCGACTCACTCGGTGCAACCTCATCTGACACAGATGCTTCATTGGCCAATGTGGATCTCCTTGTAGATGACTATGAGATTCCTGTAGATGAAGGGACTACTGGAAACGACTCTGTTAACGCTTCACAGGCAGGCTCCAACCTCTATGGATACGCCGGTAATGACACACTGAATGGTGGAAGCGGAAGCAATATCCTGCGTGGTGGCAGTGGCGTTGACACCCTGAATGGTGCAGCTGGCAGCGACCTTCTGATCGGGGGTGCAGACAACGACACCCTGAACGGTGGTGACGGAATCGACGTCATTCGATGGGAGGCCGGTGATGAAGGTACCGTCACTACACCTGCAACGGATACCGTGCTGGATTTCAATAATGACAGTGAGGCCGATGCCACAGCTGGCGATACCCTTGATCTGACTGATCTGTTGACCGGGGCCTATTACATCGATAGCGCCACCAACAATCTTGCCAGCTATATCAGTGCCGAATATGTCTCGGCAACTGGTACGACCGTCCTCTATATCAACACAGAGGGTGGATTGACCGCTGCCCCTACCTCGTCCGCCAACCAGGTCATTAATATCGAGGGTCTCGATCTGACCGACGGTGGCACCTTGACGAGCAGTGAGGTCATCGATTCCCTCATCAGCGGTGAACAGTTATTGGTGGGCACAGAGGTCAATGAAACGGATGTCAGTGTCACGGTCGTGGATGGTGATGGCGACACGGCGACGGGCGAAGTCACCTTCGTCGGTGAGGAAAGCCTGGATGCGGTCACCAATACCGCCCCTATCGTCACCCTGCAGGATTCTGAACTGTTGGGCCTGGTGGGTCTCGAAGCACTCGATCTGATAGACCTTTCCAACAACAAGGTCTTCGTTGCAGACCCTGACAACAACCTGCGCGAGGTGGTGATCAACTACTCTGCACTGGTGGATGTCAATTTGTTGACTGGTACATTCACGGACCCTGAGTTCACTTGGGATAACGACCTGGCAACTTCGCTTGGCCTATCAGTTACACCAGACGACAATGGTGTCCTCGACATAATTGCCACTACTGCGGAACTGACCATTACCGCGACTGACGGTGGGGATATCGACAACCTGGCGCTCACTCAATTCCTGGCGACCGTTGGGTTCAGTGATGGCGGAATTTCGGATCTGAATCTGGCAAACATCGATCTATTGGATGCCTACAGCATCACGGCTACCGATGCCTACGATGCCAGCACCACGGATGCCATCTCCTCTTTGGCAGGTGTGGAGCTGCTTGATTCCAATGAACCCCTATTCTCCGGTATCGACGAAAGTAAGACCTTTATTGGTAGCCTGCTGACCGATGATGAAATCGATATTTCAGCCAATCTCGAAGGAGGCACCATATTCGGCCTTTCGGGCAATGACTCTCTCATCGGCAGTAGCTTTGATGATGTCATTCGAGGTGGCGAGGGGGATGACTCACTGATCGGGAACGCAGGGAATGACCTGCTGATTGGCGATTCAGGCAGCAATACCTTCGATGGTGGCGCGGGTGATGACCTGATCGTCACTTCCAGCCTGGACTTTACCATCGAGGGTGGCGCTGACATCGATACCGTCAGCTTCGATGGCACAGGAAAAGGCATCGATCTCGTCGCCTTGTCCGCCCAGGCTGAGCCCAGTCTCATGACCAACATCGAAGTGCTCGACATCTCGGCCAGCAGCGAGACCGGCACCAGTCTGAAAATCGATGCCGATACGGTATTGAATCTCACCGATGGTGATAACGAGCTGTATATCGATGGCGATGAAGGCGATAGCGTAAAAGCGGCTGGGGCTGTCGATACTGGCATATCGTCCGAAATCAACGGCACGACCTATGATACATATGAACTTGGCAGTGCCACGCTGTACATCGATCAGGATGTCACGGTGAATACCAACAACGGCTAGTCCCGGGATGCGCCCCTCAAGGGGCGCCTTCCCAATGAACAAGTACGCACTGAACACGAATAAAGCGTCAGGATGACGCAACTTCAGGGATCACCCTGGGGCCAAGGAGTGACATGATGCCCACCCTATTTCGTTGTCCGTCCGCCATCGGACAGGCGACAACTCTGCACATACGAATGAAGAGGCTTTCCATCGCCGTCTGTGTCGTCTCAGCCGGTCTGGCGAGTTCGCTACCGGCCAGTGCTCAGACGACACGTGATCTCGCCGAAGTTTTGAGCGATGTGCTCAGGCATGACCCTCGCATCGAGGCCGCCCGGGCCAATGTGCGTGCCGCAGGGACGGAGATCGAGATTGCCGAGGATGGCTACTGGCCACGTCTGGAAAGCAGCGTCGGCACCGAGGACAATTTCACGGAAGGCGGGTATCGCATCACGCTGAGCCAGATGCTCTATGACTGGGAACAGGTGGAAGCCGAGGTCGAACAACGCAAGGCCGAGCGGGATGTCGAGCGTGACACCCTGGATCAGACCCGCATGGAAATCGCCCAGGAAGCGATCACCGCCTATATCGATCTCGGGGCCAACCGCGCCATGATGCGCCGCGTACGTGATTACATCGAGAAGCTCGAAAGCCTCGAGACGCTGGCCAATGATCGCACCTTCTCGGGCTATGGTGACCGGGTCGAGCTGGACCGCGCCGCCGTCGACCTTGCCAGTGCGCGTGAATGGCTGGCACGCCTTCAGGGCGATGCCGATACCGCCCGACAGGAACTCGAGATTCTCAGTGGACGCCCCTTCCGGGGCGTGGCCTTGAGCGCCCCGAAGCCACTGCCGATCGTGGCGGACCTGGCCCGCGACCCTGCCACTACCGATGCCGCCATCACCAACGCGCCGGCCTATCGTAGTCATGTCAGCCAGCAGAATGCCGCGCGCCACGCCTTGAGCCTGAGCGAAGCCGAGCGCTGGCCGGAATTGCGACTGGAGGCGACAAGCTCACGTTATGAGTCGAACGATGACATGGTCAGCGACTCCAGTATCGGCCTGCGCATCGAGGCCCCGGTCTTTCAGGGCCTGACACCCCTCCGTCAGCCCGAAGCGAATCGCGCACGCCTGACCGCCGCCCAGTTTGAGACCGCCTCCACCGCCCGTGAGCTGCGCCGCCAGATCCAGCGACTGTCTGCCAGTCAGCCAGCGGTCGAAGCACGCATCAAGGCGCTGGATCAGCAGGCACGCAGCGGGGAGCGCCTGCGCAGCAGCTATCGGGACCAGTTCATCACCGGCTCACGCAATATCGAGGATCTGCTGACCATCGAAAGCGAGATCTTCGCGGCGCGTCGACAGATGATCGAGCTCAACACCCAGCTGCTCACCGATCAATATGACCTCGCGACCCAACTGAGCGCCCTGCCACTGGTCACCTCACCCCTTCGCGCGCCATCCACCACTGCCGCGACAACTGAGATGACGAGTGCTCACCTGTCCCATTCCCGTCAGCCTGTCAGCCAGGGAGTCAGCCAATGAGCTCCGAACAGTCTGCCGCCGATACCCCGGTGGCCTCCCGACCCGACCCGCTGCTGGAGAGCGTTCGGCAGTTGCTGCGCCTGCAGGGCCACGGCATCGACCTCGAACGCCTGCGCCATGGCATGCCACTGACCAAGGGGCAGCTCGCGCCACAGGATCTGGAGCAGGCCCTATCGCGCCAGGGCATCGCCGCGCGCCTGAGTCAGGCGCCGCTCAGCGAGATTCCCGACAGCCTGATGCCCTGTGTCGTGCTGCTGGAAGACGGCAGCAGTCGCGTGCTGCTGTCCCATGAGGCCTCGCATCGGTGGCCTGACAAGTCAAGCAGCGAATCGAGCAGTGAGTCGAGCAACACCCAGGCAGACGATGACTTGGACACCGCCCCCAGCGGCCCCGGCTACAAGCTGCTCGATCCCCTGTCCGGTGGCGTCTACTGGCTGTCACAGTCCGAGCTGGCTGCCGCCTACGCCGGCATTGCGCTGTTTGCGCATGGCGAGATCTCGCTAGAGCGCGCGGAAGGCTATAGCCAGACCCAGAAGGGGCACTGGCTGACCTCACGCCTCAAGTCGCATTGGCGCGTCTTCGCCGAGGTCGCGCTGTCCTCCTCGCTTGCCGCCCTGCTGGCCGTGGCGACGGCCCTGTTCGCGATGCAGGTCTATGACCGGGTGGTGCCGACCGGTGCCGTCGATACGCTGTGGGCGCTTGGCATCGGCGTGATGCTCGCCATCGGGCTGGAAGCCTTGTTGCGCGCCTTGCGGGCGCAGTTGATCGAGAACTCGGGCAAGAAGATCGACCTCGAACTCAACGATCACATCTTCCGTCACGCCGTGCAGATGCGCCTGGCCGCCAAGCCGCGCTCGACCGGGGCGATGGCCAGCCAGATTCGTGACTTCGACGCCATTCGCGAGTTCTTCACCGCCTCGACCCTCGGCGCCTGTGGGGATCTACCCTTCGCGCTGCTGTTCCTGGGCCTGATCGCCCTGTTGGGCGGCCCGGTGGTCTGGGTGCCGGTGGCGGCCATCGTGTTGATGCTGATTCCCGTGCTGCTGGCGCAACCGTGGCTGTCGCGGCTGTCGCGTGAAGGCATGCGCGAATCGGCGGTCAAGAATGGCGTGCTGCTCGAGACTCTCGACAACCTCGAGAACCTCAAGGCCTGTCGCGCCGAGGGCCATGCCAGCCGTCAGTGGCAGCGCCTGACCTCCGAGCAGACGCACCGCGGCGTCACCTTCCGCCACGCCGTCGCCTGGCTGACCAGCTGGGGTACCGGCATGCAGCAGCTGGCCTATGTCGGCGTCATCATCGCCGGGGTCTACCTGATCATGGCTGGCGAGTTGAGTGTCGGTGCCCTGATCGCCTGTTCGATTCTCTCGTCGCGCGCCATCGGCCCGACCCTGCAGATCAGTGCGCTGCTGAGCCGCTGGCAGCACGTCAAGGTCGCCAAGGAAGGGTTGGATGCGCTGATGGAGACCGATATCGAGCGTCCCAGCGATCGTCGCTTCGCGCGCCTCGCCCAGGCACGCGGTCACTACCAGGCCGAGAATCTGCACTGGCGCTACGACGAGGAAGCCCCGGAAGCCCTGGCGTTGGACCGCCTGAGCATCGCGCCCGGTGAGCACCTCGCCTTGCTGGGGGGCAACGGCGCCGGCAAGAGTACTCTGCTGCGTCTGCTGGCCGGCTACTTCACGCCCACCAGTGGCGAGCTGACCCTCGACAACCTCGCCCTGAGTCAGATCGATCCTGCCGACCGCCAGCGCGCCATCGGCTATCTGCCGCAGGACATCAGCCTGTTCAGCGGTACGCTGCGTGACAACCTGTGCATCGACGGGCGGGATGTCAGCGACATGCGCCTGCTGGAGGTCATCGAGATGACCGGGCTGGGCGACTTCGTGCGCCGCCACCCGCTGGGGCTGGACATGATGCTGCATGATCGCCACAGCCTGTCCGGCGGCCAGCGTCAGAGCCTCGGCCTTGCCCGCCTGGTCCTGCAGGACCCGGTCGTGGTGCTGCTGGATGAGCCCACCGCCTCGCTGGATCAGGCCACCGAGCAACACGTCATCAAGACCCTCGGCCCCTGGCTTGCCGGCCGCACCCTGGTGCTGGCCACACACCGCAAATCGCTGCTCGGTTGGGTCGAACGCGCCCTGGTGCTGCGCCACGGCAAGCGCGTCATGGATGGCCCGCTGGATCAGATCATGGCCAGACAAACGGCCGGCAAGACACCGGCCACCTCCGCATCCCGTCAGCGCCAGGAGGCCTCATGAGCCAGCGTTTCGATCCCGAACTCCTCAAACGCGAGCTGGGCGCGCCGGACCAGAAGCTGGAAAGCCACTGGTCGCGTCCGCTGCTGTGGGCCAGCTTCCTGGTCATCGCACTGTTCATCGCCTGGGCCAGCTGGGCCGAGGTCAATGAGGTGGCGCGTGGCGAAGCCAAGGTCATCCCCTCCTCCCGCCAGCAGACCATCCAGAGCCTCGAGGGCGGCATCCTCGACGAGATGATGGTCAGCGAAGGCGAGATCGTCGAGGCCGGTCAGCTGCTGGCCGCCATCGACGAGACCCGCTTCCGCTCGGCCTACATGGAGTCATTGAGTCAGGCGCAGGCACTGCGCGCCACCATCGGGCGACTGGAGGCTGAGGTGCTGGACAAGTCGAGCATCGAGTTCCCCGAGGAAGTGCGTGACAACGAGGCACTGACCGCCACCGAGCGCGAGCTGTTCACGGCCCGGCGCAAGAAGCGTGACAGCGCCCTGAATGCGGTCAGCAAGGAAATCAGTGCGGCCCAGCGTCAGCTCGCGGTGATCCGTCCGCTGGTCAAGCGTCGCGCCGTGGGCGAGATGGAAATGCTCAAGCTGGATCGCGAGATCGCCGAGCTCAACGGTCGTCAGGCCGAGATCCGCAACACCTATCTGCAGGACGCCTACGCCGAGCTTGCCGACAAGAAGTCCGAACTGGCCGCCCTCGAGGAAACCAGCGTGCAGCGGCGTGATCAGCTGGACCGTACCCGGCTGCTCTCGCCGGTGCGCGGGGTGGTCAACAACATCGCCATCACCACGCGCGGTGGGGTGATTCCGCCCGGCGAGGAGATCATGCAGATCACCCCGCTGGAGGACACCCTGGTGTTCGAGACGCGCATTCGCCCGCAGGATGTCGCCTTCATCGCCCCGGGCATGCCGGCGACGATCCGAATCAGCGCCTACGACTATGCGGTCTACGGCACGCTTGAGGGCAAGGTCGAGCGCATCAGCTCGGACACCCTGGAGGAGGAAACGCCACGCGGCGAGGAAAGCTACTATCGCGTGCTGGTCAGCAGCGACACCGCGGCGCTTGAGCACAACGGCGAGACGCTGCCGATCAAGCCGGGCATGGTCGCCACGGTCGACATCGAGACCGGCGAGCGCAGCGTGCTCTCCTACCTGCTGAGGCCCTTCACGCGCCTGGAGCTGCGCTGAGCGCAAGCCTGATCGTCAGATAGCGGGCGGCTGGCGCAATGCCAGCATGTCCGGCCACAACCGCGCGAAGCTGTCCTCGAGCATCGCGCGGTTATCCGCCAGCCACGGCGTCATGTCCGCCAGCGGATTGGCGCCTGCATCCAGATTCCCTACCTTGTGCGTAAGCCTTTCATTGCGAGTATCACTTGTCTGGCGGGTATCACTTGTCTGGAGTAAGCGGCGTCTGGCCGTCATGCGCTCGCCGATGCTGGCAATGGTCGCGAGCGTGAACTCCAGCTCCTGATAACGCCTGAGCGCATCGCGCACCTGAATCCATTCGATCAGGCTCGACAGGCGTGACGGCACCTCCTCACGCGCCAGCAGGCGATAGAGGCGCTCGATATCGTCATCATGCATCTCGGCGGCCAGCAGGTGATCCCACATCATGTCGAAGGCGATGCCGGCGACACGTCGCGACGAAGGCGGCACCTGAGTCAACAACCAGCGTGTCTCGGGATGGGCGTCGATCACCGCGTCGCAGCGGCGGTGAAAGCGGATGCCCGCCTCTACCTCCGGCGACCAGTCGCTCAGGTCACTGCCGCGCACGCCATCGGCAATCAGGTTGCCAAACAGGAAGTTATCGCTGCCCGCCAGACTCAGGCGTGCATGACCGAGAAAGTTCAAGTTGCTAGACTCCTGCTTTTGCGAATCCTGTCGCCGGTCTCATCTGGCGCGCCCTGGCTCTGCATACCCTGCTCCTGTTTCCCTACTCTACTGACTATCGAGATTCACGATGCCGTCCGCCTCCATGCCAGTCAAAGCGCCTATCGTGCGTGATATCGTCCTGATCGGCGGTGGGCACAGCCACGTCGGCGTGCTGATGCGCTTTGCCATGCAGCCAGAGCCCGGTGTCCGCCTGACCGTCATCTGTCGCGACACCGACACGCCCTATTCCGGCATGTTGCCGGGCTACGTCGCCGGTCATTATACGTTCGATGATGTGCATATCGACCTGCGCCGGCTGTGTCAGTTCGCCGGTGCCCGCTTCTATCGCGATCAGGTTATCGATATCGACCGCCGCGAGCGCCGCGTGATCTGCGCCGAGCGCCCAGCGGTGGACTACGACCTGCTGTCGATCAACATCGGTTCCACGCCTCGCCTGTCCCACATCGACGGTATCGGTGACCCTGAAGCCGCAGACGCCCCTGTGGTGGCGGTCAAGCCGATCAGCACCTTCCAGCAGCGCTGGCTGAGTCTGCTCGAGCGCGCCAGGAGCGCCGAGCGTCCGCTCGATATCGTGCTGGTCGGCGGCGGTGCCGGCGGGGTCGAACTGCTGCTGGCCATCCAGCAGCGCCTCGCCACCGAGTTGCCCGATGCGCTCGCGCCGAACCTGGCGCTGATCACCCGCGGACAGCGCCTGTTGCCCACCCATGCGCACACGGTCAGCGAGGCACTTGCCACTACCCTGCACGAGCGCGGTATCCAGGTGCATTTCGGTGAGGAGATCACGGCCGTCGAACGCGCATCCTCGACCGCCCAGCGCCAGCTGATCAGTGCTAGCGGTGCCTGCCACCAGGCCGATGAGGCCATCTGGGTGACACGGGCCGGTGGCGCGCGCTGGCTGGAGAAGACCGGACTGAGCCTGGACGAGGATGGCTTCCTCAAGGTGCGCGATAGCCTGCAGACGCTTGAGGATGACGCCATCTTCGCCGCGGGCGATATCGCGCATCAGCTCAACCATCCCCGCGAGAAGGCCGGTGTGTTTGCCGTGCGTCAGGCGCGGCCGCTGGCCGACAATCTGCGACGGGCCGTGCGCGGCGAGCCACTCAAGGACCATGTGCCGCAGTCGCGCTGGCTGGCGCTGATCAGCACCGGGGATCGCGACGCCATCGCCTCACGCGGCAACCTGGGGCTGGTCGCGCCGCGTCTGCGCCCGTGGCTGTGGCGCTGGAAGGACCATATCGATCGCCAGTTCATGGCTCGCTTCAATGAACTGCCCAGCATGCAGGACGCCGCGAATACCGGCGGCCTTGCTGGGGTGCATCAGCGTATCAGCGCTGCCTGGCAGGCGCTCAAGGGCAGCGATGGCAAGCTGCATCCGCGCCTGACCGCCGAGCTGGATGAGCAGGAGGCGCATCAGGCCCTGTCCGCACTGGCGATGCGCTGCGGCGGCTGCGGGGCCAAGGTCGGCGCCAGCGTGCTGTCGCGAGCGCTGCAGAGTCTGGCCCCGCGCGAGAACCCGGACGTGCTGGTCGGGCTGCATGCCCCGGATGATGCCGCCATCGTGCGCGTGCCCGAAGGACAGGCGCTGGTGCACAGCGTCGACTTCTTCCGCGCCTTCATCGATGACCCCTACCTGTTCGGGCGCATCGCCGCCAATCACGCGCTGGGCGATCTCTACGCCATGGGCGCGACGCCGCACACGGCGACGGCGGTGGCCACGGTGCCACAGGGGGTAGAGCGCAAGGTCGAACCGCTGGTGCGCGAGCTGATGCAAGGCGCGACCGAGGTGCTCAACGGGGCAGGCTGCAGTCTGGTCGGCGGCCACACCGGCGAAGGTCAGGAGCTGGCGCTGGGCTTCGCGCTCAATGGTCTGGTGGAGGAGAGTCTGGCCGGCGTCACCTGCAAGGGCGGCATGCAGCCGGGCGATGTGCTGCTGCTCACCAAGGCCATCGGCACCGGCACGCTGTTGGCGGCGCACGCACGCCTGGAAGCCCGCGGCCGCTGGATCGACGCCGCGCTGGACAGCATGCAGCAATCCAGTCAGCGCGCGGCGGATATTCTGCGCGCGCATCAGGCGAGCGCCTCCACCGATGTCACCGGCTTCGGTCTGCTCGGCCATCTGGTCGAGATGACCCGCGCCAGCGGCGTGGATGCCGAGCTCGAGATCGATGCCCTGCCAGTGCTCGACGGCGCTGAGGACTGTGTCGCCCGCGGCGTGGTCAGCTCGCTGCAACCGGCCAATCTGCGCCTCAAGCGTGCCCTGAAGGACCAGGCCGGCGTCATCGATCATCCGCGTTATCCGCTGCTGTTCGATCCGCAGACCGCCGGTGGCCTGCTGGCCAGTGTGCCGCCCGGGGAAGCCGAGCCCTGTCTGGCCGCGCTCAAGGCCGCCGGCTATCACGCCAGCGCCATCATCGGGCGCATCACGCCCCAGGGCGATGCACTGGCGCCGATCAGCATCAAGCGCTGAGCGCGGTTAGACGGTCACACGGTGAGCCAGCCAGTTGGCGATCAATGACAACCGGCGACACCCAGCGATGCTTCACAAGCGTTGTGACATTCAGATGGCAAGACGCCCGCCAGAGAACTCTCTGGCGGGCGTCTTCATGACTGCCGATTCATGCGCGGGGCGTCTGGCGACAAGCCTCAGACTGGCTGGCTATCTCAGGCTTCGGCTTCGCGCTTGAGCGCCTCGAAGGACTCCACGAACGCATCCATGGTCTCGGCGCAGTAATCCCGCAGCCCACTGACGACCAGCTTCTTGGAGCCACTGCCGATGCACTGCTCACCATCATGTATGCTGAACTCGAGCAGGGTATCACCACGCTTGCCGTTGACCTCGAGCGAGGACCCCACGAAGTCGAGGTGCAGGTCGGCGATATCCAGGCGCTCGAAACAAAAGCCCATGCTGTCGTAGATCACCAGCGGGCGGGCCGGGTTGAACATCACGCCCTTCTCCAGCATCAACGGCTGCAGGAAGTGCGGGAAGTTGCGCCCGGAGAAGGCGATGTACTGGCGGGTGAAATTGGCGACCACTTCCTCGTCATGGGTGGTATCGCCGCTGCGCTCGACCGTCAGGTAGACCTTGCCGGCTTCATCGCGCACCAGCAGGGACACGCCATTCTCGTCGGGGGCGTCCAGCGCTTCGAAGATCAAGGGCACATCGTTGCCGACCATGCCGCAGAAACGGATGGTCATGCACTGCGACAGACCGAATTTCGCCAGCAACAGGGAGAACAGCAGGTCGCCGGGCACACAGAAGCGTCGCGCGTCCGGGTCATGAATGGGGTTGTAATCCCCCGCCATCTGCTTGGCGAAACGACTTGCCTGCTCGGCGGTGATCCGCACGCGGCCATCTTCGACCCGGTGAAACTGATCAAGAAACATGGACTGCCTTCCTGCCCTGCTTGAATGATGATCGATGGCCCGTCCTGAACCATCGCGGAAATGCCTCCGAGGGGAGGAATCGCGGTCGACGCGCTGTCACGCCTGCCTACCTGTCGTGTCATGAAGCTTTCAAGACATGCAGATGAAACGATTTTACCACTGGATGACAGTCAGGTGGTGACTCGTGACAGGCTTTGCAAGAGATTGCAGCGCGCCAGATGGCAATATACTGTATATAACCCCATGCTTTCGGGCAAACCGCCGCACTGCCCGCCACTTCGACAGGTCGCCATGCAAGCCGCTCCCCTCGACAATCCGCGCTACTACCTGGCCAACTTCGACACCTTGATCGACTGGGTCTGCCAGTGTCACGCCGATCTGCTGACAGAGGCGGAGCGTGCCACGGTGGACGCCATCACTCGCCTGCCGGATGCCTCGCGGGCCTTGCTGGTGCGACTGCTGATGCGCAAGGGCGATCATTTCGAGCGCTCGCAGCTGCATTATCCCGAGATCGGTGCGATCGAGGCCGCAAGCCAGCCATTGATCACACCGCTCGCCGACAGTGCCACGCCTGACGGCCTGTGCCGCCACAATGCCGATCTGACGCTGGACGAGATGCTGGCGCTGGTGACCTTGCCGCGCCTCCGGGCAGCCTTTGCCGAGCTGCCCAGAAGTACACCCAAGCGCCGCATGCATGATGCCATCAGTGAGCTGCTGGGCGACGTCACGCCACGGCCACTACCAGCCTGGTTGAACGACCCTGACGCCGACACCTTGAGTGTCGGGCTGGGTGAGCTGTCGCGACGCCTGAGCCTGATGTTCTTCGGCAACCTGCGCCAGAATCTGTCGGACTTCGTACTCAGCGAGCTGGGCCTGCTGCGTTGCGAGACGGTCGCCCTGTCGCCGGCCTCGCGCGCCTTCACCCATCGCTGGGAGGTGGATCGCTATCTGGCGCTGGAGCAACTGCGTGAGGACTGGCAGCAAGCCAGCGAGCGGCTGGGCCGCACGGCGAACGCCGAGCTTGAGCGGCACTGGCATCGCATCGTCGCGGCGCTGGATGCGACGCCGTCTGCAGCGGCAAACGAGCTCCACAGTGAGCCGTCCGCGACTCATCAGCTCACTGACGCTCATGCCACTGACGGGCGGGCTATTGATGATCGTGCCAATGCCTGGCTGGCACAGCGGCGTGACCGCCTGCGCTTCTCGCTGGCCCGCGACGCCGAGCGTCAGGGCTGGCATCAGGCGGCCGCCCGCCAGTACGCCTGGCTCGAGGACTCCGCGTATGCCCCGCGTGCCATGCCGCGCCGGGTGAGAGCACTGGAGTTGTCTGGCGATATCAGCGCAGCTCACGCGCTGGCCAGCGAGCGGTTGGCGCGCGCCGAGATCACGCTGGACGAGCAGCTGGCACTCGAACGCACCCTGCCGCGTCTGTGCCGTGGCCTCGGATTGCCCGCGCCCAGGCGCGCCAAGGCGCCGACCACGCCACAGATCACCATTACGGTGCCCGACCTTGCCACCTCGGCGGCTGACGGCATCCACGGGGTCGAGCGCGCGGCCGCCCATGCGTTGGCCACGCCCGAGGCACCGGTCTTCTATGTCGAGAATGGCCTGATTCCCGCGCTCTTCACCCTGCTGTGCTGGGAGGCGCTGTTCGCCCCCTTGCCGGGGGCCTTCTTCCACGCCTTCCACACCGGCCCGGCGGACCTCTATCGCCCTGATTTCGTCAGCCGTCGCCAGGCCGCTTTCGAGGCCTGCTTCGCACGCCTGAACGATGAAAGCTACCGGACGGTGATCCGTGAACGCCATCAGCAGAAACAGGGCATTCAGGCGCCCTTCGTGCACTGGGAGCTATTGAGCGAGGAACTGCTGAACCACGCCCTGGACTGCATTCCGCCCGCGCATCTGGAAGCCTGTTTCCGCCACCTGCTGGCCAACCCTCGTGAACATCGCGCTGGCCTGCCGGACCTGATCCAGTTCTTCCCCGAGCACAGCAGCGACCGTTATCGGCTGATCGAGGTCAAGGCGCCCACCGACCGTCTGCAGGACAACCAGCGTCAATGGCTGGCCCTGTTCGCACGCCATGCGATTCCGGCGCTGGAGTGTCGCGTCGAGTGGCTGAGCGCGACCGAGGCCTCAGCGGACGAATGCTCCCGGCACAAGGCACCTCCTGCATCATGATCAAGGCAGACGAGACCCACGCTGAACCCGGACGCTACCGGATCGCGGTGCGTGAACTGTGTGCCTTTGCCGCGCGCGAGGGCGATCTGGACCTGCGCTTCACGCCATCGCCCACTGCCCAGCAGGGCATCCGTGGTCATCAGCGTATCGTGCGCCGCCGCGGCAAGGACTATGAAAGCGAGATATCGCTCAGCGGTGACATCGGCAACCTGACCATCCGTGGGCGCGCCGATGGCTATGATCCCAAGCGCAACTGCCTCGAGGAGATCAAGACCCATCGCGGCGACCTCTCCCGCCAGCCCGCGCACCATCGCGCCCTGCACTGGGCCCAGGCACGCGTCTACGGCGCACTGATGTGTCGCAGCCGGGACCTCGAAGGCATCACGCTGGCGCTGGTGTATCTGGATATCGCGGCGGATGCGACCAGGGGCACCAAGAACGAGCAGGATGAGCAGAGTGAGCAGGACGCGGGCGCCCTGGATGATCGAGACGAGCAGACTGACCAGGCTGACCCCAAAAGCCGCAAGGCACAGCATGATGAGCAGCGTCTGGAAGCCTGGTGGAGCCGTGAGGCGCTGGAGGCGGAGCTGGCACGTCTGGCGGCACGCTTCAGCGAGTTCGCCGCCAATGAGCTTGCCCATCGCAGTGCCCGCGACAGCGCGCTGAGCCGCCTGGCCTTTCCGTGGCCGAGCTGGCGCCCCGGTCAACGCCAACTGGCCGAGCATGCCTACAAGGCGGTGATGACCGGCCGCGAGCTGCTCGCCGAGGCGCCGACCGGCACCGGCAAGACCCTGGCGACGCTGTATCCAGCACTGCGCGCGATGCCCGCAAGCGGCACGGACAGGCTCTTCTACCTCACCGCCCGCACCCCGGGCCGCGCGCTGGCACTCGACGCATTGGACACCTTGGCACCAGCCACTGACGACAGCGAGGGGCAGGACAAGACACCGGCGACACCGCTGCGCATTCTGGAACTGGGCGCGCGAAGCAAGACCTGCGAGCACCCGACCCTCGCCTGTCATGGTGAATCCTGCCCGCTGGCGCGCGGGTTCTATGACCGCCTGCCCGCGGCGCGCGACGCCGCGCTCGCCGACCAACGCCCCCTGAATCTGGCGACGACACGCCGCCACGCCCTGGCCCACGACATCTGCCCCTATTTTCTCGCCCAGGAGCTCTCGCGCTGGGCGGATGTCATCATCGGCGACCACAACCACTACTTCGACAGTCATGCGCTGCTGTTCGCCCTGGCCCAGGCCAATGATTGGCGCACGGTGGTGCTGGTCGATGAGAGCCACAACCTCATCGAGCGCGCCCGCGGCATGTACAGCACCGAACTTGACGCCCGCCAGTTCCACTTCCTGCTCAAGCAGTTGAGCCGTACGGGCCATCCGGCTCCGCTGCGCTCGGCCTCACGCGCGCTGGCTCGCCAATGGCGAGCGCTGGAGCAGATCGAACAGGGTGCTGACGGCGAGACACAGGCAAGCAAGGTCGATAGCAAGGACGAAGGCCACAAGGCGCAGCGTCTTGCGCTGGAGGCTCTGCCCGGCGACTTCCTCAAGGCCTTGAGCCAGTGGACCGGCGCGATGGGTGACTGGTTGGCGGAGCCTGACAAGGCCGCAAGCCCTGCTGCGACCAGGCAACAGCCAGCGAGAGCCACCGCCACGCAAGCCCCCGAACAGCTGGGTCTGATCGCAAGCGATGCCTCCTCTGCTGCTCCGAGTGCTACCGATACAGGCACTGCAACGACAGTCTCCGGTTCGGCCTCCTCCACGGCCAGGCGCCGTGTGGAACCCGATGTCGAGATGATGGAGGCGTATTTTGCGGCACTGACACTGGCGCGACTCGCCGAAGGCTTCGGCGATCACTCGCTGTTCGAGGTCGAACTCGCCGCCACTCCCCCCGCGCGGCAGGCGTCGCTTGCCAGCGATTCAAGCTCGAGTTCCGGCGCAGCATCGGCTGCAGGAGCAGAAGCAGTAGGATCAGAAGCAGCAGCAGGAGCAGTAGCCCGGTCACGCAAGGCCCGTGGGCGCAGCGTGCGCCAGATCCAGCCGCGACTACGCTGCGTCAGCCCGGCGCCGTGGCTGGCACCTCGCCTGCGCGCCAGTCACGCCACCCTGTTGTTCTCGGCCACGCTCAATCCACCGGCCTATCACCATCGCCTGCTGGGTCTGGCGGACGATGCCGTCTGGCTGAGTGTCGTTTCCCCGTTCAGCGCGACCCAGGTGCAGGTCAGTCGTCATCGGCTCTCGACACGCCTGCGGGATCGCGACGCCTCCTGTCGGCCGATCGCCGAGTTGATGGCGCGCCAATACCGGCAGCGCCCGGGCAACTATCTGGCGTTCTTCTCGAGCTTCGCCTATCTGGAACAGGTCGCCAGCACCCTGCAACTGCTGGCGCCGGAGATTCCCCAATGGCGCCAGACCCGCGCGATGACGGAAGCTGAGCGCACCGGCTTCATTCAGCGCTTCACACCCGACGGCCAAGGCATCGGCTTCGCAGTACTGGGTGGCGCCTTCGGCGAAGGGATCGATCTGCCCGGCTCGCGGCTGATCGGGGCCTTCATCGCCACCCTGGGACTGGCCGGTTTCAGCCCCGAGAATGAAGCGCTCAAGCAGCGTCTGGCCACATGGCTGGACAACGACGCTCAGCGGCGTAGCCAGCCGCAACAGGCTGAAGGCGACTCACACGACGATACGCGCACACCGCGCCCGGTCATCCAGCCATTGAATGCCGATGACTGCACCTATCTGTACCCGGGGCTCACCAGAGTGGTGCAGGCTGCCGGCCGAGTGATTCGCAGCGAGCAGGATCAGGGCGTGATCCACTTGATCGATGACCGCTTCATGCGCCCGGAAGTCGCACGGTTGCTGCCACGCTGGTGGTCACCGACGGATTGATGCGGGGTGGAAGCGTGACAACACCACCATGCGCCGTGATGGCACAAAGCCTGCACATCAATGGAGAGCGATTGGGTCTTCATTTCGCACTTCATTTCGCTCTTGTCTTCGCTCTTCATTACGTTAGCCACCCGCAAGGAAGCCGCACGATGCCAGACACCGACAATGCCCTGTGGGGCAATGAGTATCCGCGTGACCTGATCGGTTATGCCGATACGCCACCGCATGCCAACTGGCCGGGGGGCGCAAAGATCGCGGTCCAGTTCGTGCTCAACTATGAGGAAGGCGGCGAGAACTGCCAGCTGCACGGGGATAGCGAGAGCGAGAAGTTTCTCTCAGAGATCATCGGTGCCGAGGCCTACCCCGCGCGGCACATGAGCATGGAATCGATCTACGAATATGGCTCGCGCAGTGGCGTATGGCGGATTCTGGACGAATTCAAGCGCCGCGAGTTACCGCTGACGGTCTTCGGCGTCGGCATGGCGTTGGCGCGGCATCCGGATCTCGTCGCGCGTTTCCTGGAGGATGGTCATGAGATCGCCAGTCACGGCTGGCGCTGGATTCATTATCAGCACATGGATGAAGCCCATGAGCGCGCACATCTGGAACGCGCGGTGGAGAGCTATCGTGAGCTGGTCGGTCATGCGCCACAGGGCTGGTACACCGGGCGCGACAGCCCCAATACCCGCCGACTGGTGGTTGAACACGGGGGCTTCACCTACGACAGCGACTACTACGGCGATGACCTGCCGTTGTGGATGGAGGTGACCACCGCCAATGGTGAGAAGGTGCCGCATCTCGTCGTGCCCTACACCCTGGACACCAATGACATGCGCTTCGCCAGCGCCCAGGGCTTCAATAGCGGCGAGGACTTCTTCCAGTACCTGCGCGATGCCTTTGATGTGCTCTATGCCGAGGGCGACACCGCGCCCAAGATGCTCTCCATCGGGCTGCACTGTCGGATCGCCGGCCGCCCGGGACGCTTCGCGGCGCTGAAACGCTTCCTCGATTACATCCAGTCCCACGACAAGGTATGGATCACGCGACGCATCGATATCGCCGAGCACTGGCAACGCGAGCATCCCTATACCCCCGCCAACTGACGAACCATCCCTTCAAGCGCCAGCACCACAAACGCCGCAGCCCTTTCGGGATGCGGCGTTTCTGTTCAACTCCAGACAATGTCTGCAATCGCACATTCAAGGCAGCGCTGGTCAGTTTTCCAACATGCAGGTCAGTCTTCCAACATGCAGGCCAAGGCCAGCAGGCTCTCATCACGTCCCGGCAGGCCCAGCAATGACACGCCCCAGGGCGGGGGCGCGGATTCCTGTGGCAGACGTGCCGCCGAGTCGGCAAGCCACGGCAGACTCAGCTGCGGCGCGCCATTCAAGCCCGCCAGCGCGGTGAGCCCCATCAGACGATGACGATAGGCCTCCATCTCCTCGAGGCTTGCACCCAGCAGCGGTGAGGCGCCCGGAGTGGTGGGCAGCATGAAGACCGCCTCGCTGGTGGCCTCGGCCTGGGCATGGGCAGCCGCACTGCCATCTTCGCAGGCACTCTCTCCGCCCTCATGACTGGCCGCCAGCTGCTGGCGATACCAGCGGCGAACGGTGTCTGCCTTGGCTTCTGCTGCCTGCTCGTCGGTATCGCTGAGCGTCATGCACCATTTTAGACGCGCCGCGATATCCGGGTTGAGGCGCGGCCAGCGCGATTCGGGCCCCTGCTCTGGCGTATTCAACCACGCCTGGTGAGTGCGACGAATCTCGCAGCCCTGCAGAATCCGGAAGGCTTCACTGGCGCGCGCCATGAAGGTCTGACTCAGCATGCGCCGCTCGCACTGAAAGCCGAGTGACTCAAGGCGCCGAGACAGCGGCCCGAGCAGGCGCTGATAAGGACCCGCGGCCAGCCCTTCCGGCACCAGCAGGATGATACGTGCAGGCAGTCGGGTGGCTGTCGCCGCCGGCATCAGCACCTCACTGACCTGCGTCAGCGTCGCCAGATCCCGCGTCATCCAGCCGACGGTGTCGAAGCGCGGCGCCAGCGGCTTGAGCCCGGTCATGCTGATACGACCATGGGTCGGGCGCAGCCCATAAAGCCCGCAGTAACTGGACGGCACGCGGATGGAGCCGCCGGTATCGGTGCCCAGTCCGATCTCCGCCTCACCACGCGCCACCGCCACCGCAGAGCCCACACTCGAGCCGCCCGGCAATCTCAGCGGTGCGCGTGGGTTCTCCGGCGTGCCGAAATGCGCATTGGTGCCGTTGAGGCTGTAGGCCAGCTCATCGGTGGTGGTGCGGGCTCGATAATCGGCCCCCGCCTGCTGAAGCGCGAGGACAGCAGGTGCCGTCTGCCGCTCGATGGGGGCGCTGGCCAGCAGGTCAGGGTTGCCCTGGCCGATGCGCTCGCCCTTGATCGCGAACAGATCCTTCACCACCAGTCTCTGACCATCAAGCGGCCCCTGTCCCCGCGGCCCTGGGAAACGTGCCGGCGCTACATAGATACGCTTGTCCACTGGGAGCGACTCCTTTCGACTCATGATGTGGTCCACCGCTGATCGCTCAAGACGCTGTACTCATAGCACCGCGCCGAGGAACTGGCGCAGCTCTTCCGTGGCCGGATTGGCGAACAGAGTCGCCGGCTCGCCCGACTCATGCACGCGCCCCTGGTGCATGAAGATCACGCGATCGCCCACATCGCGGGCGAAATTCATCTCATGGGTGACCAGAATCAGCGTCATGCCCTCACGCTTGAGCTGTTCCAGCACCTTGAGCACATCGCCGACCAGTTCCGGGTCCAGCGCCGAGGTGATCTCATCGCAGAGCAACACCTTGGGGTGCATCGCCAGAGCGCGCGCGATCGCCACCCGTTGCTGCTGACCACCGGAGAGCTGACTCGGCCAGGCATCGAATTTCTCCCCCAGCCCGACCTTGGCCAGCATCTCGCGGGCCTCGCGCTCGGCGACATCGCGGGCGACGCCCTTGACCAGCATCGGCGCCAGCATCACGTTCTCGCCGACGCGCTTGTGGGGAAACAGATTGAAGCTCTGGAACACCATGCCGACATCCTGCGCCAGGGCGGCGGCGTCCATCTCGCTACCGTCCAGCAGCTTGCCGGCGACATGAATGGCGCCGCCGTCATGCTGTTCGAGCTGATTGATGCAGCGCAGCAAGGTGCTCTTGCCGGAACCGCTGCGACCGATGATCGACACCACCTCACCCGGGCGCACCTCGAGATCGATCCCCTTGAGTACCGGCAGATCACCAAAGGACTTGGTCAGCGCCGACAGGCTGACCAGCGGCGTCTTTGCCTTCTCGGAAACGGGAGCGCTCTCCGTGACAGCGGCGCTCTCGGTGACGGCGGTCTTCTCGGAGACAGCAGCGTCGGATGAGGCGCTATCCAGCGCAGAAACTTCAGCGAGCAGTGACATTGAGACGTGCCTCCAGATGGCGAGCCAGCCGCGACAGCGGATAGCACATGGCGAAATACAGCAACGCGACCAGCGCGAAGACAGTGAAGGGTTCCAGGGTAGCGTTGTTGAGCATGGTGCCGGCCTTGGTCAGCTCGACGAAGCCGATCACCGAGGCAAGCGCGGTGCCCTTGATGATCTGCACCGAGAAGCCGACGGTCGGCGCGATTGCCATGCGCAGCGCCTGCGGCAGGATGATGTGGCGCATGGTCTTCAGATAGCCGAGCCCCAGCACCCGCGCCCCTTCCCACTGCCCCTTGGGCACCGCCTCGACACAGCCGCGCCAGATGTCATGCAGGAAGGCACTGCTGAACAGCGTCAGCGCCACGGCGGCCGCCGTCCAGGCCGAGACATCCAGCCCGAAGACCGCCACGCCGAAGAAGGCCAGGAACAGCTGCATCAACAGCGGCGTGCCCTGGAACAGCTCGGTGTAGAGACGACAGAAGAGCGCCGCCCCCGGCCAGCGGGTCAGGCGCAGAAAGGTCAGCGCCAGCCCGACCAGACTGCCGCCGATGAAGGCGATCAGGGACAGCGCCAGTGTCCAGCGCGCCGCCAGCAACAGGTTGCGCAGAATGTCCCACAGCGTGAAGTCGATCATGAGTGGGCCTCTTTCAGGACATGGGAAGACAGACGCCTACGCGGGGCCGGCGTCAGGTGGCGAAAGCCGAACAGACGACGCCCGATGCGGTTGAGCAAGGCACGCATCGCGATGGCCAACAGCAGGTACATGCCTGCCGTCACCACGTAGCTCTCGAAGCTCAGGAAGGTACGTGACTGGATGAAGTTGGCCGCGAAGGTCAGGTCCGCCACGCTGATCTGGGAGACCACGGCGGAGCCCAGCATCACGATCACGCACTGGCTGGTCAGCGCCGGATACATGCGTTCCAGCGCCGGCATCAGCACCACATGGCGATAGCTCTGCCAGCGGGTAAGCCCCAGTGCCCGCCCGGCTTCCCACTGGCCGCGACCGGTGGCATCGACCCCGGCACGCAGGATTTCACTGCTGTAGGCCGCCAGGTTGAGTGTCATCGCGATTACAGCGGCCATCTCGGCACTGAGTGACAGTCCCAGCGCCGGCAGACCGAAGAAGATGAAGAACAGCTGGACGATGAAAGGCGTGTTGCGCAGCAGCTCCACCAGCATGCCCAGCAGCCGGCTGAAGAGGCTGGTCGGCGCACGATGGCGCTGCCAGACACACATCACCGCGCCGAGTATCCCCAACGTGGTGGTCAGCGCCGTCAGCCAGACCGTCGTCATCAGCCCGGCCATCAGGTCGGGCAGATACGGCAACAGGCGCGGGAAATCCGGGAGATAATTCATCGATCAAGCCTCACGGGCAAAGGGATCAGACGTGTGACGTCTCGATTCAGGCATCCAGTGACGGCAGCGGCGCCTTGAACCAGGTCTCGGAGAGCGTATTGAGCGTGCCATCCTCGATTCCCTGGGCGATCAGCTCATTCACGCGCGCCTTGAGCGCCGGCGTGTCATGACGCATGCCCACATAGCAGGGAGAATTCTTGAGCGGCAGCACGCTGACCGGCACGCGGGCAGGATTGCGCTCGGCGATGGCGGCGGTGACGAGATTGCCGGTGGCGATCATCTCGACCTGCCCTGACAGGAAGGCCGACAGGGTCGTGTTGTTGTCTTCGAAGCGCTTCACGGTGGTCGATTCCGGTGCCACCTTGCTGAGCTCCATGTCTTCCACCGAGCCACGTGTCACGCCGATGGTCTTCTCGCTCAGTCCTTGCGCGGAGTCCACCTCACTGCCCTTCTCGCCGAACACGCCGAGGAAGAACGGCGCATAGGCATCGGAGAAATCGATCGCCTTCTCACGCTCGGGATTCTTGCCCAGGCTCGAGATCACCAGATCGACCTTGCGGGTCTGCAGGTAAGGGATGCGATTGGCCGAGGTGACCGGCACCAGCTCAAGCTTCACGTCCATTTCGTCTGCCAGATAGCGCGCCATGTCGATATCGTAGCCACGCGGCTTGAGGTCCGGGCCGACCGAGCCGAAGGGCGGGAAGTCCTGGGGCACCGCCACTTTCAGCACCCCGCTATCTTTGATGTCACTCAGTGCATCCGCGTGTGCGCTCAGGGCGGTGGACGCCAACGTGCCCCACAGGGCCAGCAATATTCCCTTGCGGACCCAGTTGCCAAGACGCTGCTTGTTGCCTGTCTGTGTAGCGCGCTGCTGGGCCTTGCTCTCGTGACGCTTGCTCATCGGTCGACTCCGGTATCCGTCAATGCCAGGCGCTGATACGAGAACGACTCGTCATGCACCTGGTGCCTTGCGGCAGTGGATTGTTGTTGGTTGTTGGTTGTTGTTGATCGTCTTGCCGAGTGTCTCGCCGAGTCAGATCCAGTGACTCCCTGCCCCATTCGTCTTCAGAACCTGACCAATGAAACAAGTGATTCCCTTATCATTCTTTGCAACAGGTGTGCCAAAGCTTTCGCTACAAGCTCAATAAGGTGATCGAGTTGCAGGCAGCGCAGAGTCACCTGCGGCTCACACGCCTGAGCAGGGGCCTGAGAACGCGCTTGAGCAAAGGGATGCAAGCCAAACAGCGGATGGAAAGAAGAAGAAGCGACACACGCCTGCGGGAGGCGAAATCGAGGATGGTGGCCTCGCCGGGCGGCGAGATCAGGGCGCCGACACCAGCGATATGGCAGCAGATGGTGCAGTCAGGGAGGCATATGCGCCCTGCGGGTGCGCAGAGCGCGGCGAGTCGAATCGGGAGCAGAAGCAAGGCTGGCGGCCCACAGGGGGATAGAGAGGGAGAAAGGAAAGGCAGGAGCACTTCAAGCTGGACGATCAGCCGTCGCCCAGTTCCTCCAGCGCATCGAAGGTATCGGTCACGCGGCGTATCTGACTGCGCCCGCCGACGAGGTCGTCATGCAGCAGGCGCGTGGCCAGCAGGTTGATCTGGCTCATGGCTGCGGCGTAGCTGTCGAAGGCGCTGACGCTGTCCAACGGGCAGCGCAGGACATGCTCGATACCGGCGGGGATGCTGCTCAGGCTGTCATCGCAAACCAGGAGCACCGTACATGGCGCCTGCCCCAGCCATTCAAGCAATCGTGCCAGCCCCTGCGGTCGCCGACGCATGGCGAATACCACCACGGCATCATCGGCACCCAGGCGTGCGACCTCCTCGCCGAGTGATTGGCCGGGTTGCGGCAACACCGCCACCTGCGCGCGTAGCTGCAGCAACTGCTGGCGCAGGTGCAGCGCCAGCGGATAGGCATTGCGAAAGCCGATGATCTGCAGCCGCTCGGCCTTGGCCAGAGCGCTGCTCAAGGCCTCCATGTCGAGCATGTCCAGCGCCGCCAGTGCCTGACGCAGGTTGCGACACTCCTGCTCATAGTGACGCTGGTGATGGTCTGCCGTCGGCGCTGCCGCCACCGGCACGCCGGATTGACGCAGACTGCGTGCCTGGTCCCGCGCCTCACGGAAGTCCTGATAGCCAAGACGGCGGAACAGGCGGCTGACCGTCGCCTTGGAAACGTCGGTCAGACGTGACAGTTCCGCGGCGTTGTATAGCGCCAGTTCATCCTGATGCGCGAGCAGAAAGCGCGCGATGCGCTGCTCATTCGGGGTGAGCTCCTCAAGCGAACGGGTCAGACGCTGATGCAGACTCAGGCTCCTGGTGCCCTGCCTTGCGGCATGGCGAGCGGGGCTGGTAGCAAGATTGACGGTGGCATCGGCATCGGCAACGGGAGCAGGCGCTTCCCCATCCGGGTGCACTGCCCGGGATTCACCGAACACGTCATCCTCGGGGGGCGCGCTGTGATCTATGGGCGCTCGTGGCATGAAGACACACTCCTGGAAAGATTCTGCGTGAGCGCAGAGCAACGATTGCATCAACGTTTGCATCAAGACAGTGCAAAGCCTGGGCCAGGTGCTGACTGACAGTGCATAGACGAAAGGCGTAACCCTCGCGATGAGCGGTTTTTCCTCATCCTGAGCGCCTCTGACGCCCTCAAGCGCTGCACGACGCCAACCATCCGCACCGCGCGACAGACACAAGCGCCTGTTTTTACTGTTCATCACATCAAATCGGCACGCAAGCCGCTTGATCAAGACTAGCCAGCCGACAGGTCATACGCCGCGCAGTAACGCCAACGACCCTTGCCGGACTGCAATATTCCCGATAAAGCGCTCGCGATGCGCAAGGAGCATTCTCATGGCCACCTCAACGATGACTGCCCTCCTCGATACCTGCCGAGCCATGACAGCCAAGGTCACGACACAGACATTCACCCTCTTGCCGCGCTCTGGTAGCGCCACCCAGGATGTCGCCAATGCCCAGTCCGCTCAATTGCTGGGCGTGATGGCGATGGGCTACGAGGCACCGCCGCTGAGCCTGAAGGCAACGGCGGCCCCCACGACGCCTTCACCGGCCCATGACACGCGCAGCCAGGCTGACATTGCCGCCTCGGCCGTGGCAGCCCAGACCTCAGCCCAGGCCTCAGCCGAGACATCGACTCCAACAGCATCGCCTATCGCGCAGCAGAAAGCCGTCTTCAATCCTGACATCAATCACAAGGCTCACGCTGACTGGGAGGCGATGCACCGCCACCACACCCTGCTGCGTCAGAGCATGACGCGTCGAGGAATGCTGGCATGAGCGTCTATACCATCGGCATGGAATGCGGCATGCACATACCGCTGGAGAACAGCATCGCCCTCGCCCCGGCGCCTCGCATCAAGCTGGAACTGACCGCCGGCCAGCATGCTGGTGAGTATCTGAGCATGATGTCAGGAGCCATCCAGCCGCTGACGGATAGCGACGATGCGTTGCTGAAAAGCCTGGAGGCGCAGCTGCCGCGCCGCAGCCTGATCTGGACGGCGCGCGGGATCACCGAGGTCGGGCGTGGCTGGCGTTGGCAGTCATCGCCCGGCCATCCCCAGGCGCCCTGGCTGGACGCCGTGCATCACAGCTGGCCGAGTCATGCGCCGCGCTGGCTGCTCAAGGCGCCGATGGTGGTAGTCACCGCTGATGCGCTGCCGCTGGCCAACCGCACCCGCCACCAACGTGACCTCGCCCGGCTATGGGCAAGCGCCGATGCCGCGCTGATCTATCTGGCCGACGATGCCCGCGATGGCTGGCAGATGCATCAACACTGTGACATCTCTCAACTGGAGAAAGCCGAGTTGTCGGGGGCCAAGCAAGAGGAAGAAGCCGTGCTGGATCGCGACCCTGGCATGCCCTTGGAGATGGCAAGCTGACCACCTGAGGGCCTTTTCCTTCGCTCTTTCTAGAACGACTCAAGAACCAAGAACCAAAAAGCCCGCCCCGGATTCCGGGGCGGGCTTTTTGCTGTGCGGCGAGGTACTGACAACAGACAGCTGACAACTGGCGACTGACAGAGCGCTGAACCCGCCGGCTCAAGCTCTCTGTCAGTCGCTCTTGCCGCTCAAGCGCTCATGCCGCTCATGACTGTCGCGGGCACAGACCATCACATAGCGTGCTGGCCACGAAATCCGCCAGCTGCTCCCAGTCTTCATCGCTCTGCGGCGCTCCCCCCAGCTGATCGATCTGGGCAGCGAAATCCGCGTAATGCTGAGTGGTGGACCAGATGAGGTAGATCACCCACATCGGCTCCGCCTCACGCAGCTTGCCCGCGGCCATCCAGGCCTTCATGACATCACAGCGCGCCTGTACCCAGTCGCGCAGGTCGCCACTGAGATAATCGCGCAGGAAAGGTGCCCCGCTGATCACCTCCGCCGCGAACAGACGCGAGGCCTGCGGTGCCTGGCGTGCCAGCTTGAGTTTCACGCGCACCAGCGCCTCCAACACCTCACGCGGCTCGTCATCAGGCGAGATATCCTCGAGCGAGGCATTCCAGCGCGTCAGGGTCTGCTCCAGCAGATGAACGTAGAGCTTCTCCTTGGAGCCGAAGTAATAGAGCAGATTGGCCTTGGGCAACTCGGCCACTTCCGCAATCTGCTTTAAGGTGCTGCCGCGATAACCGTGACAGGCGAATACGCATTCGGCGGCCTCGAGAATGCGGCTCTCGGCTTGCTCACGCGGAGAGCTGGCAGGCGGCACGCTCAATTCCGCGCTACGGGTACGACGGACTTCAGCGTAAAGGGAAGAAGGAGAATCCGCGGGCATCGGCATCACTCATCAGGTCAGAAAAAAGCATTCGAGTCTCTTGGCGACAGTCCCCTGTCTGTCTCACTCGCCAGTCAGCGGCGATGTGCGCAAGCAGGAGGCTCTGGTCAAGCGACTATCACGTGGCGTTGGAACAGCAGTGAAAACAGCCCGTTGAGACACCGGCGAACAAAATACCACAACATGCACTGACCATTTGGTCAGATTCTTGCAGGAATCACAATACGACCTGTTACATTGATAGAGACAACAGCCTGCAGACCAACGCTCGCTGCCATGGTAGATCCAGCCCGCTGGCAAGACAGAGCAAGCCCGTCGACAAGGCAGAACAAGGGCTTGAGCTTTGGAAGCCCGCTGTACGCAACAAGGCACCACAATGACAATACGACCTGACAGGATGCCCGCATGATCGACTTCACCTTGAACGGGCGCGCGTGCCGACTGCCCTCACCTGCACCGGGAACGAGCGTACTCGAAGTGCTGCGCACCTCACTTGGGCAAGACGGCACCAAGGAAGGCTGTGCCTCCGGCGACTGCGGCGCCTGCACCATTGCCTTGCAGGGGCCGGGCCACAATGTGAGCACCGCCAACGCCTGCCTGATGCCCGCCCACCAGCTGGCCGGCTGTAACTTGATCACCGTCGAGGGGTTGGCGGATGCGAGCCAGGCGTCTTCGCTCTCGGCGGTGCAGCAGGCATTGGTCAGCACCCATGCCAGCCAGTGTGGCTTCTGCACCCCGGGCATCGCCATGAGCCTTGCGGTGCTGCATGCCCGTCATCAGCGCCAGATCGATCAGGGCGAAGTGATCGATGCCAGACAGCGCGACACCATGATCGACCATGCACTGGGCGGCAATCTGTGTCGTTGCACCGGCTATCGCCCGATCCGCGAGGCCGCTCACCGCCTGCTGCAAGGCGAATTCGGGCCAGCCAGCCTGCAGGACGCTGGCGCGAGCACAGCGGAAGCGCACGACACCGCCCCTGATGACGAGCGAGACACCGGGCGTTTCTATCGGCCGGTCACCTTGCAGGCCCTGCTGGCACTGCGCGCCGAGCGCCCGGACGCCGCGCTGATCGCCGGCGGCACGGACCTGATGCTGGAACACACCCAGCGCCTGCGCGACTTCCCGGCCTTGATCGACACCACCCAGGTCGCGGCGCTTGGCAAGATAGAGGAAGGCGAGCACGCCGGTCAGGCAGGCTGGTGGATCGGGGCAGTGGTCAGCTATCACCAGCTGATGCCGCTGCTGCGGGAACATTACCCGGATGGCGCGGAGCTGCTCACGCGACTGGGCAGCGAGCAGATCCGCCATCGTGGCACCCTGGGCGGCAATATCGGCAATGCCTCGCCCATCGGTGACATGCCGCCGCTGCTGATCGCGCTGGACGCCTATATCCAGCTGATGAGCCAGGACAATGAGCGCATCCTGAAGCTCGAGGACTACTTCCTCGACTACAAGCGTACCCAGCTGATGCCGGACGAGATCATCCACTCCGTCTTCCTGCCGCGCCCACTGCCCAACCAGCGACTGGCGGTGCACAAGCTGTCCAAGCGGCGTGACGATGACATCTCCACCCTGCTCGGTGTCTTCGCCTGGCGGCGGGATGCCAGCGGGCGCGCGCAACACTGGCGGGTGGCCTTCGGCGGCATGGCCGGGGTTCCGGCCCGCGCCCCGCACCTTGAAGCACTGCTGACGCTGCAAGCGCTGGAATCTCTCACTCCCGCCAGACTGACGGCGCAGACTCGTCAGCAGATCGAGCAGGCCGTGCAGGCCGATTTCTCACCGCTCAGTGACGTGCGCGGCTCACGCGAGTATCGCCTGCTGGCCGCCAGCCATCTGATTCCCCGCGTGGCCCAGCGCATCCTGAATGAGCGCCAGCCCACGACTTCCCTCACGCCACTGGAGAGCCTCGATGCGTACCTTGCACAGTCTTGAGTCCGACGCCAGCGCCGCGCCGGCCGCCCCCGTTCTCCAGTCACGTCAGCATGAAAGTGCCCAGCGCCATGTCAGCGGTTCGGCGCGCTATGTGGATGACCTGCCACTGCCCACCGGCACGCTGCATCTGGCCATCGGCATGAGTGAGGTCGCGCACGCCACTCTGGATGCGCTGGATCTCGAAGCGGTGCGCCGTGCCCCCGGCGTGGTCTGCGTGCTCAGCGCCGCCGACATCCCCGGTCACAGCGATGTCGGGCCGGTCTTCCCCGGCGACCCGCTGCTGGTCAGTGACATCATCAGCCATCATGGTCAGGCGCTGTTCGTGGTCGCCGCCGACAGCGAGCGCGCGGCACGTCAGGCGGCGCGACTGGCCAAGGTCGCAACGTCCCCCCTGCCGGTGTGCCTGGACCCGCGCGAGGCGGCCAGCCGCGGTGATCTGGTGCGCCCGACCCACACCCAGGCACGGCTTGCCAATGGTCGCGCCGGCGATCTCGACAGCATCAGCGCCAAGCTCGCCAAATCCGCCTGGCAATTGAGCGGTGAGCTGGAAAGCGGCGGCCAGGAACACTTCTATCTGGAGAGCCAGGCCGCACTGGCCTTGCCCGGCGAAGATGACGAGATGCTGGTGCACAGCTCCTCCCAGCACCCCAGCGAAGTCCAGAAGCTGATCGCCGAAGTGCTCGGCGTGCCCTTCCACGCCATCACGGTGGAGACCCGCCGCATGGGAGGCGGCTTCGGCGGCAAGGAAACCCAGGCCGCACCGGTGGCCTGTCTGGCCGCGATGATCGCTCGGCGCACCGGCCGCGCGGCACGCCTGCGGCTGGCACGCGCAGATGACATGCGCCTGACCGGCAAGCGCCACCCTTTCCACCATCGCTATGAATTCGGCGTCGATGACAGTGGGCGCATCGAGTCCGCCATCATCGAGCTGACCGGCGACTGCGGCCACTCGCCGGATCTGTCGGATGCCATCGTCGATCGCGCCATGTTCCATGCCGACAACGCCTACTACCTGGGCAATGCCCACGTGCGCGGCATTCGCGCACGCACCAACGTGGCGTCCAATACCGCCTTCCGCGGTTTTGGCGGCCCTCAGGGCATGTTGGCGGTCGAATCCGCGATGGAGGATATCGCTAGGCGTCTGGGGCGTGACCCGCTGGAGATCCGCAAGCGCAATCTCTACTGCGAGGGCCGTGAGACCACGCACTATGGCCAACACGTCAATCAGCACCCGCTGCTGGCGACCCTGATCGATCAGCTCGAGGACAGTGGCCGCTACTGGGCGCGACGCGCCGAGATACGCGCCTTCAATGCCGCCAATCCGGTGGTCAGGAAGGGGCTGGCGCTGACACCGGTCAAGTTCGGCATCTCCTTCACCGCCAAGCACCTCAATCAGGCAGGCGCCCTGGTGCATGTCTACACCGATGGCAGCGTGCAGGTGAATCACGGCGGCACCGAGATGGGCCAGGGCCTGCACACCAAGATCACCCAGGTCGCGGCGCGTGAACTGGGGCTGAGCGTGGACAAGGTACGCATCACCGCCACCCGCACCGACAAGGTGCCCAACACCTCGCCGACGGCGGCAAGCTCCGGTGCGGATCTCAACGGCATGGCGACGCGTGATGCCTGCCTGCGCCTCAAGATGCGCCTGCTCGACTTCGCCGCCGAGCATCTCGCCCAGCCACGCGTCAGCCTGAGTCTTACGGATGGTGAGCTGCACGGCCCGAGCGGTGTGCTGATGACGTGGGGCGAGCTGATCCAGGCGGCGTATCTGGAACGCATCTCACTGTCCGAGAAGGGCTTCTATGCCACCCCGGATATCCATTACGATCGCGCCAGCGGCACCGGCCGCCCCTTCTACTACTACGCCTTCGGCGCGGCGCTGTGCGAAGTGGTCGTCGATACGCTGAGTGGTGAATACCGCCTGGAAAGCGCCGAGATCCTGCACGATGTCGGTGATTCGCTCAATCCGGCCATCGACATCGGTCAGATCGAGGGCGGCTTCGTGCAGGGCATGGGCTGGCTGACGACGGAGGAGCTCAAGTGGAACGAGGACGGCCGGCTGCTCACCGATGGTCCGGCGACCTACAAGATTCCGGCGATCAGTGACGTACCGGCCGGCGCGCTCAAGGTACGCCTGCTGGAGGGACATCCCAACTCGGCCGCCAGCATCTATCGCTCCAAGGCGGTCGGCGAGCCGCCCTTCATGCTCGCCATCAGCGTGTGGGCGGCGTTGCGCGATGCGCTGGCCTCGCTGACCGACTATCGCCGCGCGGTACGCCTGGATACCCCAGCCACGCCGGAGCGGGTGATGCTGGCGGCGCGCGAACAGCGTGACTGGCAGGAGCAGCACGACACTGCTGGCGCAGAGCCAACGCAGGTGCCGTCATGAATGTCGACAAGAGTGCCGTCATGAATGCAAAGAGTGCCGCGACCGGCCGCTGGTATCAGGCGCTCGCCGAGGCTCAGGCAGCGCTGACGGCGCATGCACTGGCCACCGTGGTGACGGTGGCGGGCTCTGCCCCGCGTCGTGCCGGCAGCAAGATGCTGATCACCCCCGATACGCTGCACGACAGCCTCGGCGGCGGTCGGCTGGAGCAGCTGGTGGTGGAGCGCGCCCGCGAGAGGCTGGCCCAAGGACAGTCAGGATGCCTGCTCGAGGAAATCGCGCTCGGCCAGCATGCCCAGCAATGCTGCGGCGGCCATGTGCAGGTGCTGATCGAGCTGTACCCGGCGCTTGCGCCACGCCTGGCCCTGTTCGGCGCCGGCCATGTCGGGCAGGCGATCGTCACGCTGCTGGCACCGCTGGGCTGGCAGATCGACTGGCGGGACTCACGCCCCGAGCAGCTCACGGCCGCCACAACTCCGGCGGGCTGCGAGGGCCGTGTAGCGCGTCAGGCGTTCAATATCCTGACCGAGCTGCCAACCGCGAAAGCCGCGCCCGCCAGTGAGTCACTGCCCGTGATGGCGGGCAGTCATGTGCTGGTATTGACCCATGACCATGTCGAGGACCAGGCGCTGATCGCCGCGCTCGCACCACGTGATGACCTGGCCTCGCTGGGGCTGATCGGCTCCAGCAGCAAGTGGGCGCGCTTTCGCCAGCGCCTGCGCGGCGATCTCGCGGAGCATCAGATCGACCGCGTTCGCTGCCCGATTGGCGTGCCCGGCATTCCCGGCAAACGTCCTGAGGAAATCGCGATTGGCGTCGTCGCGGAACTGCTGCAGATCGAGGCGCGGCGCAGTGACGAAGCGGCCCTGAACTCGCCCGACAGGGCCACCGCCCATGGCACGTCAGCCCAGGGCGCGTCACTGGACAGCCATGGACTGACGCGTCAGGGTGCCCGCCAGCTGCGCGCCCATTTTGCCCCTGACGCGATGCACCAGACAGAAACGACACAGAAGGCCGAATGATGACTGACCAAGACACGTCGCACACTGCGGCCTGCCACCTGGATGAGCAGCGCCTGACGGCAGCCCTGCGCGCGGCCGCCAAGGACGCTTCCTGCGTCAGCCTGCTGCGCGGAGCACTGCTGCATTTCGTCGCCGACCCTGAAGACGCCATGCTGAGTGAGGCGGCCTCTAGCGATGGCAGCGATAAGCAAGATAGCAATCAAGGAAACAGCAACAGCCGAGCCTCTGACATGGCGGCGACCCTGGCGCGCGCCGTCGAACACTACGCCGATGCCCTGCTGGTGATGCATGCAGGCCATGTGGTCGCCGTGGGGGATCATCGCTCTCTTGCCCGGCATGAGGCCGTGGGCGAGCTGATGCGCCTGTCTCCGCCGCGCAACGTCGAAGGCCTGATGATGCCGGGCTTCATCGATACCCATGTGCACTTCCCGCAGCTGGATATCATCGCAAGCTACGGCCACTGCCTGATCGACTGGCTGAACACCTACACCTTCCCCGCCGAGCAGCGCTTCGCCGACCCCGCACATGCCGCCGAGGTCGCCGATGCCTTCCTCGATGCGCTGCTGTGTCATGGCTCGACCAGCGCCCAGGTGTTCGCCACCTCACATGCCAGCAGTGCCGATGCTCTGTTCCGGGCTGCCCGGGCGCGCGACATGCGCGTACACGCCGGGCGCGTGATGATGGACCGCAATGCCCCGCCCGAGTTGCTGGACTCCGGAGTCACCGCGCTTAAGGACGATGAGCGCCTGATCGCCGACTGGCACGGGCGTGACCGCCTCGGCTATGTGCTGACGCCGCGCTTCGCGCCGACCTCCACGCCCGAGCAACTCGAGGCTGCCGGCCAACTGCTCAAGAGCCAGCCGGACCTGCACCTGCAGACCCACCTGGCCGAGAATCACGCTGAGGTGAAGTGGGTCGCCGAGCTGTTCCCCGACGCTCGGGATTATCTGGCGGTCTATGAGGATGTCGGCCTGAGCCATGAGCGCACTACCTTCGCCCACGGTATCCACCTGGACGATGGCATGCGCCAGCGCATCGCGGATCAGGGTGCCAGCATCGCCTTCTGCCCGACCTCCAACCTGTTTCTCGGCAGCGGACTCTTCGATCGCGCCAGTGCCCGCGCCATGGGCATGAACATCAGCATCGCCACCGATGTCGGCGGTGGCTCCAGCCTGTGTCAGCTGGAGAGCCTCAAGGCCGCCTATCAGGTCGGCCAGCTTCACGGCGCCGTCGCCCATGATGTGACGGGGCTTGAGTCACGCGCCAATCAACCGCTGACGCCCTGGCAGGGCTTCTATCAACTGACGCTGGGCAATGCACGCGCCATGCGTCTGCAAGACAAGGTCGGCAACCTGCGTCCGGGCATGGAAGCCGATGTCATCGTGCTCGACCCCGCCGCCACGCCCTTGCTGGCACGGCGCACTCGCTGGGGTCAGCCCAGCCAGGTGTCGCTGCAGGAGGTGCTGTTCGCGCTGATGATGCTGGGCGACGACCGCGTGATACGCGAAGTCCATGTGGCGGGCCAGTGCCGCAAGCTGCATGGCCTGATGCTGAGTGCTTCTTCTGATACGCCATCCAGAGAGCCTGCCGCAGCATTAATGCCATAAAAGCATCACAGCGATGACAAGTAATTGACATATGGCACCAATTCTCGGGATTGGTGCCATTTTTTCATCTTAAAGATGCGCGCAACGCGGATACTCAACGCTGAATCCACTCGCTATGATGGCGACATCTTCTTCTACAAGTCTTTCCATAAGGCTTCTCACAAGGTCATGGGCGCTCAGCGACTGGCCTGCCACTACGAGGACCATCATCATGACTCCCACCGCCATCATGCAACGTCGTTATTCCACCAAGGCCTTCGATCCGGCACGCAAGATCAGCGCCGCCGACTGGCAGGAACTGGAAAACGTGATGCGCCTGAGCGCCTCCAGCGTCAATTCCCAGCCATGGCACTTCCTGGTGCTGGAATCCGACGATGCCAAGCAGCGCTTCGCTCGCGCCGGTACCGATGACAAGTACGCCTTCAACTCGCCGAAGATCACCAATGCGTCTCACGTCGTGCTGTTCTGCACTCGCTCCACCCTGGACGACGACTACCTGAACCACCTGCTGGACACCGAAGCGTCTGATGGCCGCTTCAAGAAGGATGACGAGTTCAGCGCGATGATGGACGGTGCGCGTCGTCTGTTCATCGACCTGCACCGTCATGACCTCAAGGACCTGCAGCACTGGATGGACAAGCAGGTTTACCTCAACTACGGCAGCCTGCTGTATGCCGCCTCCAGCCTGAACATCGATGCGGTGCCGCTGGAAGGCATCGACCCGGTGGCGCTGGATGCGGAATTCGGCCTGCGCGAGAAAGGCTTCAACGCCCTGGTCGCCGTGAGCCTGGGTTACCGCGCCGCTGACGACTTCAATGCCGAGCTGCCCAAGTCCCGTCTGCCGGCAGACGAGATCTTCACTCGCCTGTAAGGCTCGCTCTCAAGGCCGGGCACTCAAGGCCGGGCTCTCAGCAGCTGGCGCTCAAGAGCGGATTCTGAAGATCTGTTCACAGCAGCTGTCCGCAAGACATCGACGTGTCCGCCTTGCGGGCCAACGGCGGGCACGGGGGCAAGTCGCCGCCCGTGCCCGCCGCATTGCATCCCGATGGCGGACATGCCACCTTTTCGAGGCAGGCCAGCGCAGTGCATTCCCGGCGGCGATGGCCGGCTTGCGTGCCTGATTCGTTTCGCCCATCCGTTACCTCCACTTCTTACGCCCACGACAGGATTCATGCCATGTCCATCAAGCTTATCGCGACCCTGACCTTCCCCGCCGACCAGCAGGACAAGGCACGCGATGCTCTCGCCGAACTGGTCGAGAAGAGCCAGTCCGACAAGGGCTGCCTGCAGTACGAATTCTTCGCGATCGACAAGAACGTCGCGGAAGGTGAGCCGGTACCGGAAGGCGACTTCGTGGTACTGGAAGAATGGTGGGATGAAGACGCCATCGAAGCCCACGTGGCCACCGAGCACTTCCAGGGCTTTTTGAGCACCTTCGGCGAAGGCGAGATCAGCCTCAATATCCAGCGCCTTCTGACGCCCTGAGCCGCTGGGCGTACTTTCGCTCAGACAAGGCGCCGCGAGAGCACAGACAGATCCCCGCCGGGCATCACGCCCGGCGGGGATCTTGCGTTTGTGGCACATGGGCCTGGCCTGCGTATCCGCTGGCCTGGCCGCGGGACGCGCAACAAGTGATGGAAAAATCGATACGAGCACTGAACTTGGTTCACATCTTGCTTATAATTGGTTGCCCGCGCTGAACACTCCAGTGCCCGACACCATTTCCGCCATTGCACCGCGAGCAGAACAAGGAGCGTCACATGAGCCAATCCTCTTCCGATTCCAAGGGGATCGACGAACCACTGCTCGGCCTCGAAAGCTGCCCGTCGGTCCCCATCTCGGCCCTCGCCGGCGCCCAGCATCTGCTGGCCAGTCTGGCCGGTATCATTGCACCGACATTGATCATCACCAGCGCGCTGGGCCTCGATGCCTACACCGCCAGCCTGCTGTCGATGGCGCTGGTGGTCTCCGGTGTCGCCACCTGGATCCAGTCCCAGCGCATCGGCCCGTTCGGCTCGGGGCTATTGAGCATCCAGGGCACCAGTTTCAGCTTCGTGTCCGCGCTGATCACCGCCGGATTGATCGCTCGTTCGCAGAATGCCAGTGACGAACAGGTACTGGCGGTGCTGTTCGGCACCTGCCTGGCGGGCAGCCTGATCGAGATGGCGCTGGGCACGGTATTGCCGTGGCTCAAGCGGGTCATCACGCCCGTGGTCACCGGCGTGGTGGTGATGCTGATCGGCCTGAGCCTGATCCAGGTGGGCATGACGGACATCGGCGGCGGCTTCGGCGCCGAGGACTTCGGTGCGCCCGCCAATCTGGCACTGGCCGGTTGTGTGCTGATCACGGTGCTGGCCTGCCAGGTCTCGCGTCATCCGTGGCTGAGAATCGCCTCCATCTTCATCGGCATGGCCGTCGGCTGCATCATCGCCGCCATCAGTGGCCTCTATGATGCACCGCAGCTGGCCGATGCCGCCCTGCTGGCTCTGCCGCATCCGGCGACCCTGAATACCGGCTTCGATTTCTCGCTGGCCGCCTTCCTGCCGGTGGCCTTCATCTTCATGATCACCGCCATCGAGACCGTCGGTGACCTCACCGGCAGCGCACGCGCCTCGGGTCTCGCCGTGGATGATGAGCGGCACCAGAAGCGTCTGCGCGGCGGCGTGCTGGGCGATGGCCTGAATTCCGCGCTCGGCGCGCTGGCCGGCACCTTCCCCAACACCACCTTCAGCCAGAACACCGGTGTGATCCAGCTGACCGGCATCGCCAGCCGCCATGTGGGCCGCTACGTGGCAGGCTTCCTGCTGCTGCTGGGCCTGTCGCCCTTCATCGCCACCCTGCTGACCCAGATGCCGCGTCCGGTGCTCGGTGCCACCACCACGCTGATGTTCGCGCTGATCGCGGTGTCCGGCATCCGCATCCTGATGGCGCAGCCCATCGGGCGCCGCGAGATGATGATCATCGCGCTGGCCCTGGGGCTGGGACTTGGCGTCGGCATGGTGCCGGATGTGCTGAACGCCATTCCGGGCGCCTTCGCCGATGCGCTGCGCTCGCCGATCACCATGGGCGGCCTGACCGCCATCATCGCCGAGCTGCTGCTGCCGAAGATGGAAGACGCCGAGGTGTTCAATCCCAGAGCGAGTGAGCGTGCATCCACCGACAGCATCAGCGCGGACCAGGAACACGCCTGACCCGCAGGCGCAGCAATGAGACATGAAAAGACCGGCGCATCATTGGCCGGTTTTTTCATGTCGGTCTCCCTCTTCATGCCAGTCGCTGACGCTCGCAAGCCGCGCCAGCCTCGCACTTCGGGCGTCGGTCATCCAATCTCCACAGCAATGAGGCAGACTGCATGGGGTTGTTCATGCCATCCCCACCCTTCAAGCAGTTTTACCATCAACACACTTACAATCAGCACTCTTGCAATCAGTACTCTTGCAATCAGCACTAACAGATTGGAACGCGCCTTTGCGCACCGGAGCCAGACACAAGGAACGTATCGCTCATGCTGAATACTCGACTCACCTCATCAAATGCGCCGGGCTTGTGTGCGCCTACCCGCTCGCGCATGGCGCTGAAGGCCCTGCTGGGGGCTGCACTGCTCAGTGCGCTGAGTGCCTGTGCCAGCCAGGCGGGCCATGAATGGCAGGCCGACACCACCTATCACCTGACGGTGCTGCATACCAACGATCACCACGGTCGCTTCTGGCAGAGCAGTGATGGCGAATACGGCATGTCGGCGCGCAAGACGCTGGTCGACCGCATCCGCGCCGAGGTGGAATCCGCAGGCGGCAGCGTGCTGCTGCTGTCGGGTGGCGACATCAATACCGGCGTGCCGGAATCCGATCTCCAGCAGGCCGAACCCGACTTCAAGGGCATGAACCGCATCGGCTACGACGCCATGGCGGTCGGCAACCATGAATTCGACAACCCGCTGGAGGTGCTGCTCAAGCAGCGCGACTGGGCCGACTTCCCGATGCTGGCCGCCAACATCTACGACAAGACCACCGGCGAGCGCCTGTTCGCGCCCTGGAAGATCTTCGATGAGCATGGCATCCAGATCGCGGTGATCGGCCTGACCACCGAAGACACCGTGCGTATCGGCAACCCCGAATACTTCAGCAATCTCGACTTCCGCGACCCCAAGGAAGAGGCGCGCAAGGCCATCGAGGAGCTCAACGAGCATGAGCAGCCGGACCTGATCTTCGCCGTCACCCACATGGGCCACTATCAGGATGCCGAGCATGGCATCAATGCGCCGGGCGATGTCTCGCTGGCGCGTTATCTGCCCTACGGCGAACTGGACATGATCGTCGGTGGCCACTCCCAGGAGCCGGTCTGCATGGAGGGCGCCAACCGGATGGCGGACTTTGCGCCCGACGATGATTGCCAGCCGGACCGCCAGAACGGCACCTACATCGTCCAGGCACATGAATGGGGCAAGTACGTGGGACGCGCCGATTACGAGTTCCGCAATGGCGAGCTGACCATGGTCAACTATCAGCTGATTCCGGTGAATCTCAAGAAGACCGTCGAGGAGAATGGCGAGCGCAGGAAGGTGCTGGTCGCGGAGGAAATTGCCGAGGACAGCGAACTGCGCGAATTTCTGCGCCCCTATCAGGAAAAGGGCCAGGCGCAGCTCAACGTCACGGTCGCGCAGAGCAACGGCAAGCTGGAGGGTGATCGCGACGTGGTGCGCTTTGCCCAGACCAACCTGGGACGCCTGATCGCCACAGCCGCCATGCAGGCCGGCAAGGCCGACTTCGGCGTGATGAACGCAGGTGGCGTGCGCGCCTCGCTGCCCGCGGGCGAGATCACCTACAAGGATGTGCTGACCGTACTGCCCTTCGGCAACACCGTGGGGGTCGTCAGCATGTCGGGTAGCGAGGTGCTCGAGTATCTCGAGGCGGTGGCCACCCAACCGGTGGACTCCGGCGCCTATGCCCAGTTCGCCGGCGTCAGCCTGCGCGTCAATCGCGAGGAAGGCAGCGTCTCCGACGTGATGATTCAGGGCCAGCCATTGGCCATGGACGCCCAGTATCGCTTCACCGTCCCGAGCTTCAACGCCGCCGGCGGGGATGGCTATCCGAAGGTCACTGATCTGCCGGGTTACCTGGATACCGGCTTCGTCGATGCCGATGTGCTCAAGGCCTACCTTGCCGAGCAGAGCCCGATCGACGTCGCGCCGTACGCGCCCCAGGGCGAGATCGTCTATCAGTGACGCTTGAGACTTCTGCACCACGACATGAACTGAAGGGCAAGACGACAACGGGACGCCAAGGCGTCCCGTTGTGGTTTCCAGAGCCGGAATATCCTCGCCAAGGCTGCAGTCGGACTATACAAGTGCGGATCGCACAGGTTTGATAAGGCATGCGCACCACTACAACAAAGACCGTCGAGACCCTGGCCCATGAATCTCAACCGCACCGACAGTGAGCTGCTCAACCTGCTGATCAAGGACGGTCGCATGTCCTACGCCGATATCGCCCGCAAGCTCGGCATTTCGCGTGCCCATGCGCGCAGCCGCGTCCAGGCGCTGGTCGAGAGCGGCGTGATCGAACAGTTCACCGCCGTCATCAACCCCGACAAGCTCGGCAAGGGCATCTCCACCTTCGTGGATCTGACCGTCGCTCCCAGTGCCATCGAACGCATCGCCGAGGAGCTTTCCGCCTGCGTCGAGGTGGTCAGCCTCTATATCATGAGCGACCTGAAAAGCCTGCACATCCACACCCTCACCGACAGCTACGAGGCCTTCGATGCCTTCGTGCGCGCGCATATCTTCAATCGCGACGAGATTCTCTCCGTCGACTGCAAGTCGCTGATGACCCGCGTGAAGCACCGGCGTGGCGGCGCGCGGCTATGACGTCTCTGCCTCTGTCTCTAACGCCGCAGCCCCAGCCCCGGACGGCACCGGAGCGGTCATTTCACTCGTCACCTCACATATCACTGCAAGCGTCACTGCAACCTTGCCAGCCCGCGCAGCAGCCGTAGCGCGACCCACAGAAAGCCCAGCGGGAACAGCACCGTCTGGGTGATGAACAGCATGGTGAGATCGATCACCTTGTCGGTCATCGCATCAAAGCCCTGGGTGACACTGGTGATCGGCCCACCGACCCAGCCTTCCATGCTGCCCTTGAACTGCTGCCACCAGCTGCGCTCCTCGTGCGCGCCGCCTACCTGCTTGTCGGCGACTTCCGCCAGCTGCTGCTGCGTCACGCTCAGCTGCGCCATCTGGGTATCGCGACTGTCATCAAGAAAGGCCTGACCCGCGGCGCCGCTGGCCAGCGCGACACTCAGCACCGCGAAGCGCAGTGCGATGCCCCACAGGGCCACGCGCAGGATGGCTACCTGCCACCAGCGCTGACGGGGATACATCCCCTCGCCCGATTGGCGACTGCCGGTAAGTAGCCCCAGCGCCGCCAGCAGGCAGGCACCACTGGCGAAGGCCTTGATGATCAGCGAGCCGGAGATGCCCAGCAGCAGTTTCTGCAGCGCCAGCGAGCCGGTCGCCGCGAACATCACCCACGAGAAGCGCTCGATCATGTCATTGGCGGGGTCCAGCGCTTCCCCGGGCGAGACCTGAAACACCTGCAGGTCGATGGTCGAGGACTGCAGTACCGAGATGGTCGCGTTCAGGCCCTTGGCGATGGCGAAGGCACTGAAGGCCTGACCCAGAGTGGCGTCGAGTAAATCCAGCGCCCACTGCTGCGGCATCTCCCACCAGGCAAGCACCGCCATCACCACCAGGATGGCGACCAGCAGGATGCGCGGCACCTGTGCCCCTCCTGGTGCCCCGGGCGTGGCGGGCAGGCGAGGCCCGGCAGTCTTCGTCACGCAGGTGGATGCGGCGGCAGGCGAAGACTCCGAGCGGGCGGTAGGCTCTTCAGGCACATGAGGTGACATCTAACGCTCCATCAGGACAAAGCCGCATGATGCCACCGACCCGTCAGACTGTCGTCTGTGTCACCTCGCATTAAGACTAGATGTGGTCAAACCGGCTCTGATTGACCGGCTCTGATTGACCGACGCTGATTGACCGACTCTGGGCGCCCCTATCCAGGTGCACCATGATCGATCGCACGCACCATCAGGTCGCGAGCATGACAATTGATCATCCCCACCCCACATTCGTGAGCCAGATGTCACCCTCCCCGTCGTTATCGGTGAACAAATGCCGCGACAGGCGTCATCTCCTGACATTTGTCAGGCCCTGAACTCTGCCAATCAGCGCTGCCACGGCCTCACTTGGGCAACGCCAGGGGCGAACTCACGCTCCATCAGTGGAACACAACGCCCAGAATTCCCATGCAATCGATTGAAAATAATGAATAAATCTCCCTGCGCGCCAAATGGCACATGCCTTGCACTGTCTTCCACGTAGCCCACTGACAAATGGCAGCCTCCTGACTGACAAATGACAGGCAACGCTACTCAAGAACATGCAGAAACACCTACACAACAAGATCGCCGGCCTCGATGTCGGCATGCCGTACAGGCGCCCCTTGAGACAGAAGACTCTTTCACACAGAGCATTCAAAGCAGTCTGTCGCAAGGGCATTACTGGTCATCCGTCCGCAGGAGATCCTCCCATGACATTCGATCGTCGCAAGTTCCTGGGTGCCGCACTGGCAACCTCAACCGCTGGACTCGTGATGGGTGCGCCCGCCATCGTGCGCGCGGAATCCAACAAGACCTATCAATGGAAGATGACCAATGCCTATGGTCCGGGCTCGCCCTTCTATGTCGAGGGTCCGGGCAGCCCGACCGACTTCTGCCGCAAGGTGGAGGCCATGTCGGGTGGGCGCATGAAGATCCAGCACTTCGCGGCCGGTGAGCTGATTCCAGCCCTAGAGGGCTTCAATGCCGTCGCCAGTGGCGTGGTGGAGATGAACGCCGGCAATGCCTATTTCTGGGCCGGCAAAATTCCCGCCGCCCAGTACTTCACTACCGTGCCCTTCGGCATGAACACCCAGGGCATGAATGCCTGGCTGTATCACGGTGGCGGCCTGGAGCTGTGGCATGAGCTCTACGCCCCCAAGGGGCTGATCGCCTTCCCGATGGGCAACACCGGCGTGCAGATGACTGGCTGGTTCCGCAAGCCGATCAATACGGTCGAGGACTTGAAGGGCCTGAAGATGCGTATCCCGGGGCTGGCCGGCAAGGTCTATGCCGAACTGGGCGTGGCCGTACGGTTGTTGCCCGGCGGAGAGATCTTCCCGGCGCTGGAACGTGGCGTCATCGATGCCGCCGAGTTCGTCGGCCCCTATCAGGATCGCCGTCTGGGGCTGCAGAAGGCCGCCAAGTACTACTACACCACCGGCTGGCATGAGCCGACCAACGTCACCGAGCTGATGATCAACAAGGCGGCCTGGGAGGGCCTGCCCGAAGACCTGCAGGCCATCGTCAAGGCCGCCGCCCAGGCGTGCAACGTCGAGAGCCAGGCCTGGTGCGAATCGGTGAATGCCGAGGCGCTCAATGATCTGGTCGACAACGAAGGCGTCACTGCCCAGCCGCTGCCGGACGCGGTGGTAGCGCGCCTGAAGGAAGTCACCGAGAAGACACTGACCGACATGGCGGCGGCCGATCCGGACACCGCGCGCGTCCACGAGTCCTTCATGGCCTTCCGCGACCAGCACAAGGAATGGGCCGCCGTCAGCGAGAAGACCTTCCTGGCGCTCTGACGCATGGGTGTCTCGGGTCTCGCGGCTCGCGGCTCGCATCTGTCGACTCACGTCTCACGTCCCGCGTTCAGACCCGTCGCCCGATGAAATCGCCCTTCGCTGCGCTGCGGGGGCGAACTCAAGGAACAAGCCCCGAGCGCAAACGCCTTTTTCCGTCTTCCTGCTTCCCTGTCCAACGCCACGACCTGTCCCGTCGTGGCGTTCATGAGGCCATGCCATGCTGTACGTCATCCATTTTCTCGAGGGCATCATCGAGCGACTGGGCGTCATCGCCCGTTACTCGCTGTTGGCGCTCGTGTTGCTGGTCGCCAGCAACGTGCTGCTGCGTTACTTCTTCAGCATCAGCCCCGTGCCACTCCAGGAATTCGAGTGGCACCTGATTTCTCCCATCGCGCTGCTGGGCATCTCCTACGCCCTCAAGCATCGCGCCGACGTTCGCGTCGATGTCTTCTACGACCGTTTCTCCCTCAAGGGTCGCGCGCTGGTCGACCTGATCGGTGCGCTGATGACCATCGCCATCGGCGCCGCCATCGCCTGGCTGGGCCTGAGCTACACCGAGCAGTCCTGGCAGCTGATGGAAGGCTCGCCCGACCCCGGCGGCCTGCCCTATCGCTATCTTCTCAAGGCCTTCATTCCCCTCGGATTCGCCGCGCTTGCGCTGCAGGGCGTGGCAGATTGCCTGCGCGCGCTGCTGGTGCTGTCGGGCAAGCCCGTCGACGGTGACCTGGAACGCGAGGTGACGCCATGAGCCCGAACGAGTGGATCGCGCTGGCCATGATCGGCGGTTTTCTGGTCCTGATGCTGATCGGCATTCCGGTCGCGATTTCCCTGGCCGTAGCTGGTTTCGTGGCGGGGCTGGCAGGCTTTGGCCCGCTGCTGTTCAGTCTGATGCCGGCCCGTCTGTATGGCGTGGTCACCAACTACACCCTGCTGGCGATCCCCTTGTTCGTCTTCATGGGGGTCATGCTCGAGAAATCGCGGGTCGCCGAGGACATGCTCGAGACCATCGGGCGCGCCATGGGCGGCGTGAATGGCGGTATGGGCATCGCGATCATTCTGGTCGGCGTGCTGATGGGGGCCTCTACCGGCATCGTCGGCGCGACGGTGGTCACCGTCGGTATGCTGACGCTGCCGACCCTGCTGCGTCGCGGCTATCACCCGGGCGTGGCCTCGGCCACCATCTGCGCCTCCGGCACCCTGGGGCAGATCATTCCGCCGAGTCTGGTGCTGATCCTGCTGTCGGAAATTCTCGGCGAATCCGTCGGCACCCTGTTTGCCGCCGCCTTCGTACCGGGGCTGGCCATCGCCGTCATCTATATCGTCTATCTGCTGGTGCTGGGCTGGTGGAAACCAGACCTCGTCCCGGCCATCCCGGAAGAGGAGCGCGCCGCCGCCGGTTGCATGAAGGAATTGCTGCGTGATCTGGCGCGTAGCGTGATTCCGCCGCTGATGCTGGTGTTCGCGGTGCTCGGCTCGATTCTGGGTGGCGTGGCCGCTCCCACCGAAGCGGCCTCGATGGGCGCGTTGGGCAGCATGCTGATCGCGCTGCTGGCCCGGCGTCTCAACCTCACCATGCTCAAGGCCTGTCTGCACTCGACCCTGACCATCACCGCCATGGTCTATTTCATCCTGCTGTGCGCGCAGCCCTTCTCGCTGGCCTTCCGCGGCCTTGGCGGCGAGAACATGGTGCATGATCTGTTCAACCTGCTGCCGGGTGGCGAGCTGGGCGCGCTGATCTTCCTGATGGTGATACTGTTCGTGCTCGGCTTTTTCCTCGAATGGATCGAGATCAGCTATATCGCGCTGCCGATGTTCCTGCCGGTCTTCATCGGCTATGGCACCGACATGGTGTGGCTGGGCGTGCTGGTGGCGATGAATCTGCAGATGTCCTTCCTGACGCCGCCCTTTGGCTGGGCGTTGTTCTTCCTCAAGGGCGTCGCTCCCCCCGAAGTCACCACCCGCCATCTGTATCTCGGTGTGCTGCCCTTCGTGGGCCTGCAGGCTGCGGCAGTCGTGCTGCTGTTCTGCTTCCCGGGGCTCGCTACCTGGCTGCCGGAAGCGATCGGTTGGTAAGCCGGCCAGCCATCTACCGGCGCGGCACGAGACACTCGAGTGGTGATTCAGCGCAAAGGCCATTGGAAAGGTAATTCAGCAACGCGTAATGTCTTGTGGCCTGCCCACCGGCTCGCCTCCCCTGGAGACAGCGCACCCGCCAGCGCTCCAGGGGCATGCATCGACTGCCGATGGCGTTCATCGGCAACCTTCATCAGCAATGAACCACCCCGCGCCATACGGGGACGACAAGGAAACACCATGGAACTGTTCTCAGCCTATCCACTGCACTGGATTCTCGGCCTGATCGCCGCACTGATCGTCACCGGCATGATTGCCGGCGTGATGGCCGGCCTGCTGGGGGTTGGCGGCGGCATCGTCATCGTGCCCGTGCTCTTTCACCTCTTCAGCCTGCTGGGCGTCGATGAAGCGGTGCGCATGCACCAGGCCGTCGGCACTTCACTGGCGACCATCATTCCCACCTCGATCATGTCGGCCAGGGCGCATTACGCCAAGGGCAATCTGGACCCGGCGATTCTCAAGCGCCTGCTGCCGGGCGTGATCATCGGCGTCATCATCGGCGGCCTGCTCTCCAACCTGTTCAGCGGTGCGGTACTGATGGGGCTGTTTGCCACCGTGGCCTTCCTGGTCGCGCTCAACATGTTCCGCCGTCAGTCCACCGTGCTGGGCTCTGGCCTGCCGGGCCCGCTGGGTAGCGGCGCACTGGGCACCTTCATCGGTGGCGTCTCGACGCTGATGGGTATCGGCGGCGGCACCCTGAGCGTGCCGACCCTGAGTACCCTGGGCACCCCGATGCACCTGGCCGTCGGCACGGGCGCGGCACTGGGCCTGGTCATCAGCCTGCCGGGCACCGCCAGCTTCCTGCTCAATGGCATCGGCGAACCGAACCTGCTGCCGGGCTCCATCGGCTACGTCAATCTGCTCGGCTTCGCCGCCATCGTACCGGCGACCATGCTGTGTGCTCCGATCGGTGCGAAGCTGGCCCACGCGATGGACGCCGCCAAGCTCAAGAAGGTCTTCGCCATCTTCCTGATGTTCACGGCACTGCGCATGTTCTACGACCTGTTCACCGGTAGCTGAGCCGCACTGGACGCTCAATAACAACAACGGAATCCTCAGGAGCAAGACGCCATGATTCATACCCGACGTGGTTTTGGCGGCGCCTGCGCCGCGCCCCATCATCTGGCGGCGCAAGCGGGCCGCGATATCCTGCGCGATGGTGGCAACGCCATCGAGGCGATGGTCGCGATGGCAGCGACCATCGCGGTGGTCTACCCCCACATGAACGGCATCGGCGGTGACGGCTTCTGGCTGATCAAGCGCCCGGGACTGGCGCCGCTGGCGATCGATGCCTGTGGCCCGGCGGCAGGGCTTGCCAGCCGCGAGTTCTATGCCGAGCACGGCCATGGCTATGCGGCTGACAGTGAGGGGGCCACTCCCCTGGCCAACGGCAGCAGCATCCCGACCCGCGGGCCGCTGTCGGCATTGACGGTGGCCGGCACCATCGGCGGCTGGCAGGAGGCGCTGGCCTTCTCTGCCGAGACCTCGGCGGATGAGCGCTCGCCCCTGCCGCTCTCGACATTGTTGAGCCATGCCATCCGGCATGCCAATGATGGCGTGGCCGTCAGCGCCAGCCAGAAGGCACTCAGCGAAAAACACCTGGCCGTGCTCTCGCAGCAGCCCGGCTTCGCTGAGCGCTATCTGGGTCAGAGTGAGTCAGGTGAGCCGATCGCGCTGGAAGAAGGCGCGCGACTGCGTCAGCCGGCGCTGGCCGCAACGCTCTCGCGTCTGGCAGATGCCGGACTCGATGACTTCTATCGTGGCAAGCTCGCGTCCCGCATGGCACAGGAGCTGGAAGCCGCCGGCAGCCCGCTGCGCCTGGCAGACCTCAACGGCTATCACGCCCAGCGCGTCACGCCGCTGAAGGTTCGCCTGCGTGACAGTGAGGTATACAACCTGCCCGCCCCGACCCAGGGCCTCGCGACGCTGATGACTCTGGGGCTCTACGATGCATTGAGCGCGACGCATGGCATCAGCGAGGGGGACGGCAACACCCCACGTCACCTGCATGCGCTGATCGAAGCCACCAAGCGCGCCTTCTTGGTACGCGACAGCCTGATCACCTCACCGGAATGCATCGAGGGGGCGCTCGAGGATAGCCTCGAAGGCAGCATCGCCACGCAACAGGCACAGCTTTCCCCGGAGGCCCTTGCCCGCCAGGCCGAGATGATCGACATGCAGTCCGCGCTTGGCTGGCCGCACGAGCCCGCCGAAGGCGACACCATCTGGATGGGCGCGACGGACAGTGACGGCACCACCGTCAGCTTCATCCAGAGCGTCTATTGGGAGTTCGGAAGTGGCATGGTGCTGCCCAGCAGCGGCGTGATGTGGCAGAACCGTGGGCTGGCGTTCGATCTGGCGCCGGACAGACTGCGCAGCCTGGCGCCGGGCCGCAAGCCCTTCCATACCCTCAATCCATCACTGGCCTGCTTCGATGATGGCCGTGTGATGGCCTTCGGCACCATGGGCGGTGAAGGTCAGCCGCAGACTCAGGCGGCTGTCTTCACGCGCATCGCCCGCCACGGCATGTCATTGCAGGCCGCGCTCAGCGCGCCGCGCTGGCTGCTCGGTCGCACCTGGGGCGATGTCAGCACCAGCCTCAAGCTCGAATCGCGCCTCGCGGGCGAAATGGCCCAGACACTCGCGGCCATGGGCCACGAAGTGGAAGTCCTCGATGAGGCCTTCAGCGACACGCTGGGGCACGCCGGCGCCGTGATGCGCCACCCGGATGGGCAGGTCGAGGCGGCCCACGACCCGCGCAGTGATGGTGGCGCGGCACTGACGTGATGAAAACCGGCCAGTGTCATGTCACGAACTGGCCGGCTTCTTGCTTGATTCGATGGGGGATGAAGCCTTTCGTCTGACTACCGCCTCCACCCCATGCTGAGCATCAATCGCCACACAAAACGACAAGGAGAACTGACCTCTTAAATTTAGATATTCATTATTCATGAATAATGAAAGATTGAGAAACGACCTTCATTTCCACTCATAACAACGACAGAGCGACTCACCACAATGACAACAGCTGACTTCATGACTCCCCGCCGCCTTGTAGCTGCCATCTCGATCGCCGCCTGTTCCCTGGCCTATGGCATTCAGGCCAACGCCGCGGAACACCCGGGGGTGAAAATCTATGCCACCGGCGGCACGATTGCGGGTAGCTCTGCCTCCTCCACGGACACCACCAACTACAAATCCGGCAGCCTGGGGGTGCAAGCGCTGCTGGACGCCGTACCAGAACTGGCCGATGTCGCCGAGGTGACCGGTGAACAGATCGCCAACACCGGCAGCAGCAATATCGATCAGGAAATCCTGCTCAAGCTGTCGAAGGCGATCAATGAAGAGCTCGCGACGGACGCCACCCACGGCGTGGTCATCACCCACGGTACCGACACGCTGGAGGAGACCGGCTTCTTCCTGGATCTCACCATCGACAGTGACAAGCCGGTGGTAATGGTCGGCGCCATGCGTCCGGCGACTGCCATCAGTGCCGATGGCCCCTTCAACCTGCTGGAGGCGGTCACCCTGGCAGCCGATGAAGGCGCGGAGGGACGTGGGGCGATGATCGTGCTCAACGACCGCATCGGCTCGGCGTATTACACCACCAAGACCAATGCCATCATGATGGACACCTTCAAGGCGACCGAGCAGGGTTACCTCGGTGCCTTCATCAGCGGCAAGCCGCACTTCTATTACACACCGGCGACACCGACCGACAAGCCTCGCTTTGACGTGACATCCCTCGATGGCCTGCCGAAGGTTGATATCATCTACGCCCACCAGGATATGGACCCGGCGCTGTTCACCGCCGCCCTCGACAACGGTGCCAAAGGCATCGTGATCGCCGGCAGCGGCAATGGCTCGATTCCCGAGACCGTCAAGCCGCTGGTCAAGCAGGCCATGGCGGATGGCATCCCGGTCGTGCGCAGCACCCGTACCGGCAATGGTATCGTCAGTGCCAAGGAAGAAGGCATCGGCAGTGGCGCCCTCAATCCTCAGAAGGCGCGCATTCTACTCTCGCTGGCGCTGACGGAGACCGATGACATGGACAAGGTGCGTGGCTACTTCGAGTGAGCCGGCAGTCACATGACGAAACGTGACTGACTATCAATGCAAAAAGGGACTGCTCAGGCAGTCCCTTTTTGCTGCGTCACCCGTTTATCGAGGCGTGGAATGCTATCGCTCCTTCAAGGCGCGTTGCGCTGCGAGGGGCTGCGCGTGAAGGCGCCGGGGCGCTTCTCACCGTCTTCGCTCTCGTGATAACGCCTGGCGGCATTCGCCCACCAGGCAAGTTGTTCGAAGGCGCGCTCGAGATAGCCGCCCCATTCCCGGGCATCCTGATTCTCGGCGTAGCCACCATCTTCATTGAGCACTTCCTGCGCCCGAGGCACGTGAATCATCGCCGAGACCGGCAAGCAGCCCAGCTCCGAAAGGAAGGTGCGCATGTTGACCGCTGCGCGCACCCCGCCCCACTGTCCTGCGGAGTAAGTCGCAATCACCGAGGGCTTGTAGGAATAAAGCGAGCTGCCGAAGTGATTCAGGAGATTGGCCAGCGCCGGACTCATGGAATGGTTGTACTCAGGGCTGACCATCACGTACCCATCTGCCGCTTCGATCTGCTGGGCGAGGTTGAGCAAGTCCTGGGGGGCATTGCGCTGCGCATAGGAGAACAGCGGCTTGAAGGGGTCTACCAGATCGTAATCGAGTGGATCGATCAGCACCGCCTCATGGCCACTTTCCTCGAGCTGTGCGACGCAGCACCTGGCAACCCTTTCCCCAAGACGTGCAGGTGCGGGGGGTGTGCTGGTCCGCACCGACCCCAGAAAGACCAGAATCTTCAGTGCCATTGTTCTCTCCTTGTTGCGAGCCCCATGAAGTGGATTCCTGTGCTCGATATTCGCTCATGCATTGCATCATATCTCGGACTCTGAATACTGATGCACTGCGTCGCAAGACACTGCATCAATCTTCATGCTGTGCCTGACACAGATCATGAATGTGCATTCCCAGCCATGCATGCCCCCCATGAATTTCCTGCCATTAATTTCTTGCCTGGCGGCTTTACCGCGTTCCCCATTCTTTCCTTGATTGCTGCGCCTGCACCCTTCCAATCCCCGCAGGGGCATGACCTGCTGGCATGAACCATATCACCCTCAGTATCTGCAATTGGCGACTGATACCCCTCTGCGAAGGTAGCGTGGCGGAGTCCTTGGTGTTGCGTCAGCAGCCCCTCCATTTCTCATGACAATACCGCTCTCGTATCTTGAGGGGGCCAAGGCCTCAAGGCCATCTACAAGTCAGCCCCAGGCAATGCGGTAAAGCGCAGTTTCATTTCTTTTGGCGTCATGTTAGCCGCCCATGTCGAGTTTATCGTAATGGATAGAGGCAACGACATGACGCGCCTAACAACTGATGAAGAGTGAATTGATCAAGAGTGAACGGATGCCCATCGGATTCTATCGCGTCAATGGACTCAGCATGTCTCCCGGCCTTGCGCCGGGAGATTATGTCGTGACGCTGAAACGCTGGAAATCTCGCTATCGCATCGGCGATATCGTGGTGGCACAGCACCCCCACTTCGGCCGCATCATCAAGCGCATCCGCGCGATACAGCCAGACGGCATGCTCTGGCTGGAAGGCACCCATCCTGACAGTACCTCTACTGAAAAGATGGGGGCAATATTTATTATATCTGTGGCAGGCCGAGTCATATTTACGACAACATTAAAAAACCAACACAAATAACCATTATGCCTCACAATAATCTCTTAGTTTAATCAAGTGTACTTCAGCCCTACCTAGTTCATTCTTGGCGTACTCAACAAAACCGCTTCGAGCAATGTTGTGAGGGAAGGGCTCATTGTTTTGTTCAGCTTGCAGACATTTAATCAACCCCGAGTGTATATGCTTGAGTTTAGATAATCCTTCATACCCATTTTGGACAGAAAAGAAGAATGACTTGTTCAATTCAGCCACATCAAGCAACACTTTGTGATATACGTTATCAAAACTCTGAGGTATAGGACGGCTGATTTTCAACACATCGTCCAACTCTCCGATTAAATACTCATTACCCATTTCTCTAATCGAGAGTGTGAATTTTGATTCGCCTCCTTCTCTCTCAAGAGCTTCAATTTCATTTAATATTGAAAGCATGCAGGTCAATGAGTCTAAATTCAACTTTGTTTCTTGAAGTATCAATAACTTGCATGCGCTAATTTTTCTTGTCCTTACAGAAACTTCGTTTCTATAATCACAAAACTGCTTTAACAAAAACAGAAAAATACCCGAAACTAGTGTCCAAAACAAGTCCATCTTTATATTTGAAGAAAAATCTGTCAACCATTTACTTATTTCTTGAAAATCAATCACAATAGCAGCCTCTTAGCACTATTCTAAAGTTACAGCATGAACTTTCAACAACATTATCCATGTAAACCAAAAGCTTATAGCGTACGACAATAGCCGAAAAATATAACCGTACTTACTCGGAAACCAATTCATATATCACCAAGTATATCACTAGCTTCACAAACCTCATAGCTTATGCTGCTATAATAAACTCCAAAATCAACAATAGACAATCATCTTCTTGCCCATAGAATTAAATCTTTAGATATAACCTCACACCACCTTCATCAGCCTCAGCGCGTCATGGATCGCCGCATGGGTATTGCGGGTCGCGACGGCGTCGCCGATGCGATAGAGCTGGAAGCTGCTCTCTGCTGCGCGCTCGGTGTGTTCCGGGCTCGGGCCGTCCACCGGTTGGGCGAGGCCTGCGATCAGAGCGTCGTAGTCCACTGCCCCGCCATTGCGTGAGTGAGGCTTGAGTTCGAAGTAGAGATCTTCCATCGGGCGGGCACCGTAGTTGACCACTACCTGATCAACGAGGCGCTGATCTGTGTAGGCTCCGGTGCCCATGCCCTGCGCCACGGCGTCATCCAGATAATCACTGCCGATATGAGCGATCAGCTGGCCATCCTCACTGCGCGTGACACTGCCGAGGCGATAGGTCGGCGTGAAGGTGACGGCGAGACGTTGCAGGCTGCGCATGTAGGGGACCAGGTTCATGGCCATGATTTCCGGCGCGAAGGTGCGATCTGGCGTCATCATCTCGAGCCTGGCACCGGAGTTGGCGATCATCTCGGCGGCCTGTAGCGCAGCGTGGTCACCCGCGTCATCAAACAGCAGCACGTTGCGGCCAGGCGTGACATGGCCCGAGAGAATGTCCCAGCTGGAGACGACCAGCTCACTGCCGACCTGCGGCATGTCTTCCTCGGGGTAGCCACCGGTGGCCACGATGACGACATCGGGTTGCTCCGCCAGCACATCCTCGGCCTCGGCGAAGACGTTGTAGCGCATCTCGACGCCGAGCGCCTCACAGCGACTGATGCGCCAATCGATGATGCCGATCATCTCGCGTCGCCGCTCGCTCTGGGCGGTGAGGCGAATCTGGCCACCCGGCTGGTCCGCCGCTTCCAGCACCACCACCTGATGGCCGCGCTCACCGGCGACGCGTGCGGCCTCGAGCCCTGCCGGGCCCGCGCCGATGATCACGACCTTCCGGGTGACCTCGGCAGGCGTGATGTCATGCGGTTGCTCCAGCTCCCGCCCGGTCGCAGCGTTATGGATGCAGTAAGCGGAGCCGCCCTGATAGATGCGATCCAGACAATAGTTGGCCCCGACACAGGGGCGGATGGTCTCCTCCTGCCCTGCCATCAGCTTGCGCACGATGTGCGGGTCCGCCATGTGGGCGCGCGTCATGCCGACCATGTCGACCTTGCCAGTGGCGATGGCGTGACGCGCGGTGGCGATGTCCTGAATCTTGGCGCCGTGGAAGGTCGGGAAATCCATCGCTTCGCGAATCTGTCCGGCAAAGTCGAGATGCGGCGCACTGGCCATGCCCTGGATCGGGATGACATCGGTGAGGCCCGCATCGGTATCGATATGGCCGCGCACCACATTGAGAAAATCGACCTGACCGCTATCGCGCAGCAGTCGCGAGACTTCCAGGCCATCGCTGGCATCAAGCCCCCCACTCAGACACTCATCTCCGGTGTAGCGAACGCCGACGATGAACTCGCTGCCCACCCGTGCGCGAATGGCGCTCAACACTTCCATGGTGAAGCGCAGTCGATTCTCGAGACTGCCGCCGTAGGGGCCCTCCAGGGTATTGGTGAGCGGCGACCAGAACTGGTCCATCAGATGGCCATAGGCCTGCAGCTCGATACCGTCGAGGCCGGCTGCCTGCATGCGCTCGGCGGCGTCGGCGTAGTCCTGGATCAGCCGTGCGATATCCCAGTCCTCGACCCGCTTGGGAAAGGCGCGGTGCGCCGCCTCACGACGATGGGACGCCGAGACCGCCGGCAGCCAGTCGGCCTTGTCCCAACGCGTACGGCGCCCCAGGTGGGTGAGCTGGATCATCACCGCGGTGCCATGCTCGTGACAGGCATCGGTCAGCTCGCTGAGCCACGGCACCACCTCATCGCGATACGCCAGGATGTTGTTGAACACCGGCGGGCTGTCCTTCGCCACCGAGGCAGAGCCCGCCGTCATGGTCAGCGCGATGCCGGCACGCGCGCGCTCCTCGTGATAGGCGCGGTAACGCGCCTTGGGCATGCCATCTTCCGGATAGGCAGGCTCGTGGGAGGTCATCATCAAGCGATTCTTGAGGGTCAGATGCTTGAGCGTGAACGGCGTGAGCAGCGGGTCCTGAGCCATGTGGCCTCCTGATGAGCAGACAGCGAGAACAGGGGTGTCTTTATTGAGTACACCTGTGTACATACGCTGACTATAGTCCTAGGCTTCAGACCATGCGTCGCCGGACACGCCGTTCTCGCCCGCCTGACGCAGCCAGACTCGTCGCTGTCGCAAACAGCATGCTCATGCTGTCATCGCGCGATCGACCTCACATGAGCCCCACCAACCCCCGCCTTTCAGGAGACCGTCCATGCCAGAGTCCCCAAGCGTCCCCCCGGCAAGTGACGGCGCCCAGGCTGCCGGGCGCGGCAAGGCCGAGGACTGGCTGGAAGCCGCCTATCAGCAGCTGTTGCTGGGCGGCGTGGATTCGGTGCGCGTCCTGACACTGGCCAAGACGCTGGGCCTGTCACGCACCAGCTTCTACTGGAGCTTCAGGGACCGCGACGCCCTGCTCACCGCGCTACTCGCGCGCTGGGATGCACACAATACCGCCGGCCTGATCGGTCGCTGCGAGCAATACGCCGCCACGGTGGTGGAAGCCATGCTCAATGTCTTCGACTGCTGGCTGGATGCGTCACTGTTCGATTCACGCTTCGAGCTGGCGATCCGCAACTGGGCCTCTCAGAACGCGGAGGTCGCCGCTGCCGTCGCCCGCGCCGATCAGGCACGCATTCAAGCGCTGACCAGCATGCTGATGCGCTACGGCCAGCCCGAGCAACTCGCCAACGTGCGGGCACGCACCACCTACCTGACCCAGATCGGCTATCTGTCGATGCGCACTCAGGAAAGCGTCAGCGAGCGCATCAGCCGCGTCGCCGAGTATGTCGAGGTCTTCGTCGGCGAGCGCTGCGAGCCTCAGGAGCTGGAACGCTTCGCGGCGCGACACCCGGCCTGAAAGGACAAAGCCCTTACCGACGGCAGTCGGCAAGGGCTTGGCAGAAACATCAACGGCTAGCTGTCACATTCAATGGCGCTCGATCAAGCTCTTGGCGCAGGGGCTAGCTCAGGGTTCAGCTTGGAGCAGAGCGCGCTCAGAAGGCTTCCCACTCCTCCTCTTCACGACGCTGGGAGCCGCGCGAGGCGGTTGCCGGCGGCGTGAAGGCAGACTGCTCGCCATCCCCCATCGGCTGAGTGTTCATGTGCGACATGGACTGATGCGACACGGATTGGCGCGACATTGACGATGTTGCCATGTCTTGAGCGCCTGCCACCTTGAAGCCTGCCATCAGCTGCTCCAGTGCCTGGGCCTGGGCGCTCATGCTGCGCGCCGCGCCACTGACCTGATTGACCAGGGTGGTGTTCTGCTGCGTCATCGCATCCAGCTCGCTCACCGCCGTATTCACCTGGCCGACGCCGGCACTCTGTTCTCTCGCCCCGGCACTGATCTCGGCGATCATGTCGTTGACACGCTCGACACTGGAGAGAATCTCGGCCATCGCCTGACTGGCATCCTTCACCTGCGCCACGCCCTGCTGCGTGTGCGAGATCGATTCGTCGATCAGGCCGCGAATCTCGCGGGATGCATCACTTGAGCGCGTCGCCAGGGTGCGCACTTCCTGCGCGACCACCGCAAAGCCACGCCCGTGCTCACCGGCCCGCGCCGCTTCCACCGAGGCGTTCAGCGCCAGAATATTGGTCTGGAAGGCGATGCCGTCGATCAGACTGATGATCTCGCTGATGCGCTCGGCGGAACGGTTGATGTCTTCCATGCTCGCCTGCGCCTTGCGCATGTCGTCATTGCCGCGGCGCGCCTGCTCGGAGGTCGAATTGACCAGCTGACTGGCCTGCTGGGCGGAATCGGCACTGTGCTGCACGGTAGTGGTGATCTCCTCCATCGAGGCCGAGGTTTCCTGCAGACTGGAAGCGGACTGCTCGGTGCGTGCCGAAAGCTCCTCGTTGCCCTGGGCAATCTCGCCGGCGGCCTGATTGACGGCGCCCGTGGTGCCCCGCACCTGACCGACCACTCGACTCAGGTCCTCGCCGACGCTGTTCATGGCCGCGGTCAGCTTGCCGATCTCATCCTGACGCTGACTGGTGATGCGCTGGGACAGATCGCCCCGCGCCAATGCCTGAGCCAGTGACACCAGCGCATCCAGCGGACGACTGATCAAGCGACGCTCCAACCAGTACAACAGGCCCGCCACCGCCAATGCCAACAGCAACGACAGGCCGAGCACCAGGTTGCGCAGATGGATGATATCGGCGGTGATGGCCTGCTTGTCGACCGTGGTCGCCACCACCCAGTCCCACGCCGGGTATTGTTCGAAGCGCGTGACCTTGGTGCCCGTCTCTCCGGGCAGGCGATATTCCATCTGGCCCTGGGGCTGGTCGAGCAACTTCGCGAAGATCTGACGCCCCTGGTCATCACGGACATCAAGCAATGAAGTCCCCTGCCACTGGTCGCCAGCCAGTACCCGGCCAGGGCTCGCGGCGGCAGTGCTTGCCAGCAGACTGAAATCTCCCTCATGCCATTTCACGTTGGTGATCGTGGTGTAGAGCTCCTGGATCTGAGCGCCGATATCCACCCCGATGAAGGAGGCACCCACGATGTTTCCCGCCTCGTCCTCGATGGGCTGATAACGCGTCATGTAATGCTTGTCTGCCAGGTTCAGCAAGCCGCTGTAGGACTGACCATTGCGCAGCGCAGCCAGTACCTTGCCCTCCAGTGCGAAGCCGAGCATGCGTGAACCATCGGTATTCTGCAACGAGGTGGAAATGCCGATGAAGTCATCGCCATCGCGCACGAACAGACTGACAGGGGCGCCGGTCCTCTGGGTGAAATTGTCCAGATACAGTGGCTGGCTGTTCTGCATGATGCCGGCATTGCGCAGCACCGGTACCAGACGCTCACCAGCTTTCAGTCTGCGACTGTCATCGAGACTGAAACTGTCGGGAATCGTGGCCAGGAATGCGCTCAGCATGCGTGTGACACTCGCCTGCATCGAGGTATCGAACAAGGTGAGCATCTGGGTGACCTGACGCTGTTGCTGCTTGAGGGCAATCTCCATGTCTCCTTCAACCTGGCGTGCGCTGGCGCTCGAGAACACCAGTCCCAGCGTCAGAAACGCTGCCATCATGAGGATCAGGATCAATAGCGCCAACTTGCTGCCGACGCTGGCATGCGCCAGACGCTGTCTGAGTGAAGTCATACCGCGGGTACCCGGTGTGGTGGAAGTTCACCGACTATCGACCAACGTTGACTTAACTGAAGGGCCAGAAAAAAGAATTCATCATTTTTCAGAAGACAGCAAAAAACACCACCAATTGTCATCAAGATGACACTTTCATATGGTGCGGATATCAGTGGCGGGCGTTGGCCACATGAGCGTTGATCACATGAACGTGGATCACATGAGCCCTGGCCACGAAAAAGCCCTCACCGACGGCAGTCGGCAAGGGCTTGGCGGAAACATCAACGGCTAGCTGTCACATTCAATGGCGCTCGATCAAGCTCTTGGCGCAGGATCGAGCTCAGGGGTCAGCTTGGAGCAGAGCGCGGCTCAGAAGGCTTCCCACTCCTCCTCTTCACGACGCTGGGAGCCGCGCGAGGCGGTTGCCGGCGGCGTGAAGGCAGACTGCTCGCCATCCGCCATCGGCTGACTGTTCATAGGCGACATGGACTGGTGCGACATGGACTGATGCGACATGGCGTGTGTGGTCATGGTCTGTCCACCCGCCACCATGAAGCCTGCCATCAGCTGCTCCAGTGCCTGAGCCTGTGCGCTCATGCTGCGCGCCGCGCCACTGACCTGATTGACCAGGGTGGTGTTCTGCTGCGTCATCGCATCCAGCTCGCTCACCGCGGTATTCACCTGGCCCACGCCGGCACTCTGCTCACGCGCGCCGGCACTGATCTCGGCGATCATGTCGTTGACGCGCTCGACACTGGAAAGAATCTCGGCCATCGCCTGACTGGCGTCCTTCACCTGCGCCACGCCCTGCTGCGTGTGCGAGATCGATTCGTCGATCAGGCCGCGAATCTCGCGGGATGCATCGCTTGAGCGCGTCGCCAGGGTGCGCACTTCCTGCGCGACCACCGCAAAGCCACGCCCATGCTCACCGGCCCGCGCCGCTTCCACCGAGGCATTCAGCGCCAGGATGTTGGTCTGGAAGGCGATGCCATCGATCAGACTGATGATCTCGCTGATACGCTCGGCGGAGCGGTTGATGTCTTCCATGCTCGCCTGCGCCTTGCGCATGTCATCATTGCCGCGGCGCGCCTGCTCGGAGGTCGAATTGACCAGCTGGCTGGCCTGCTGGGCGGAATCGGCACTGTGCTGCACGGTGGTGGTGATCTCCTCCATCGAGGCCGAGGTTTCCTGCAGGCTGGAGGCGGACTGCTCGGTGCGTGCCGAAAGCTCCTCGTTGCCCTGGGCAATCTCGCCGGCGGCCTGATTGACGGCGCCCGTGGTGCCCCGCACCTGACCGACCACTCGGCTCAGGTCCTCGCCGACGCTGTTCATGGCCGCGGTCAGCTTGCCGATCTCATCCTGACGCTGACTGGTGATGCGCTGGGACAGATCGCCCCGCGCCAATGCCTGAGCCAGTGACACCAGCGCATCCAGCGGACGACTGATCAGGCGACGCTCGAGGAAGTAGAGAATGCCGGCCACGGCCAGCGCCAACAGCAGTGCCAGCCCGAAGACCTGATTGCGGACCTGCGTGATGCCCGCCGTCACTTCCTGCTTGTCGATCGTGGTCGCCACGACCCAGTCCCAGGCGGGATAGTGCTGGAAGCTGGTGATACGGTCACTGTCTTCACCCGCCAGGCGGTAATCGATCTGACCGCTGTCGGCGGCGAAGAGCGGCGCGAAGGCCGGCTCGCCCTGCGCATTCTTGAAGTCCATCAGCGAGCGGCCCTGCCACTGCCCCGTCGTCAGCACCTTGCCCTGCTGGCCCGGCGCCGTGCTCGCCACCAGACTGAAGTCCTTCTCATGCAACTGGATATTGGTGATGGTGGCATACAGCTCATCGATCTGCTCGCCGACATCCACCCCAATGAACGAGGCACCGATGAGGTTGTCATTGAAGTCGGTGATCGGACGATAGCGCGTCATGTAGTGACGGCCCGCCAGATAGAGCATGCCGGTATAGGGCTGGCCGGCATTCAGCGCGTCCTTGACCCCACCACTCAGCGTCAGCCCGAGCAGGCTTGAGCCATCTTCGGTCTTGAGGGTGGTGGCAATGCGCACGAAATCCTCACCATCGCGCACGAAGAAGCTGACCGGCGCACCGGTGCGATTGGCGAAATCGGCCAGATAACCGGATTGATTGTTGAGCATGAAGCCGGCATTGAGCAGCGCCGGCGCATCGCGCTCGCCGATCGGCAGACGTCGGTCCTCGATCAGCGTGAAGTTGTCAGGAATGGTCGCCAGGAAGGCATTGAGCATGCGCGTCACGCTGGACTGCATGGTGGTGTCGAACAGCTCGATGGTGTTGGTGATCTGTTGCTGCTGCTGAGTGAGAGCGCGTTCGGTGCCCTCTTCTACCTGCACCTTGCTGGCCGTCGAGAACACCAGGCCCAGCGCCGTGAAGGCCGCCATCATCAACAGCAATACCAGCAAGGCGAGCTTGCTGCCGACACTGGCGCGGGCCAGACGCTTTTTTATTGTCATCACTACGCGATACCCCGATCGATCCATGAGAGAAGTATCACGTCTATCGGCCACCGGACTCAGAACTGTAGCGTTGCTGCTGACGAGTGGGTGCTGACGAGTTCTTGCGAGTTGATTCTGACCAGCGGCGACTTGGAGCGCCGCTGGTCAGTACGCCCCCATTCATGACTCTCTCGGCCATTGCCCCTCAGCGTGTCGCCTGCCACCAGTCATCCAGCAGCTGACGTTCGGCATCGGTCATCTGGGTCATGTTGGCCAGCGGCATGCTCTTGTCGACCACCGTGCGCTGATGGATACGCATGGCCTGACGCTGGATGTCATCCCAGCCATTGAAGGCCACGCCTGCTGCCGGAGCCGTCAAACCGATCAAGTTCGGCGTATCACTGTGACAGCCGGCGCAGCGTTGCTCGACGATATGGCTGACCTTGTCTCGCAAGGCCTGATTCTCCCCCGGGGCCTCATTGTCAGCGGCGCTGCTGGCCGCGACAGATGCTGAAGGCGCGCTTGTCTCGACAGTCGCGGGCGCCGTCTGTGAGCGCGGCGCGCAGAGCAGGATCACGCCGATCAGCGCCAACACTGCCCCCGCGGGCACCCACAGGCGCTTGACTCCCTTGTGGTGATCCACCGTGGCGATCCGGATCAGACCGCCCGTCACCAACAACAGCAGGATGACGCCGAGACGATAGTCATTGGCATACAGCAGCGGATAGTGGTTGCTGATCATCATCAGCACCGCAGGCAGCGTGATGAAGGTGTTGTGCACCGAGCGCTGCTTTGCGCGCTGGCCGTGGATCGGGTCCGGCGTTTCCCCACGCTGCGCAGCGGCCAGCAGGGCCTTCTGACCCGGGATGATCACATTGAAGACGTTGCCCGCCATGATGCTGCCCATCAGCGCGCCCATCAGCAGGAAGGCGGCACGCCCCGAGAACAGTTCGGTCGCGACCCACGCCGCCAGCGTCAGCCACACACCGACCGCGACGAACAGCGCCCCGGCATGGCGCTTGAAGGGGCTGCGACAAAGCGCCTCGTAGCCCAGCCAGCCGCCGACGAGCACGCCCAGAGCGCTGCACACGGCCAGGGTGCCGCTCATCTCGAACACGCGCGGGTCGATCAGGTAGGCGTGCGGCTGCAGCAGGTAGATCAGCGTGAACAGCCCCATCCCGGAAAGCCAGGTGACATAGGCCTCCCACTTGAACCAGTGGATCTCGCTGGGCAGCGTTTCACTGACCCCATCGTGGCGAAACAGATGATAGAGACCGCCACCATGCACCGCCCACAGCTCGCCGCCGGGGCGGCCATCTACCGCATGAGTGGCAGGCTTTCGCCGATTGTCGAGCCAGATGAAGAAGAACGATGCGCCGATCCAGGCGATCCCCGCCATGACATGCAGCCAGCGGGTCAGCAGCATCGCCCAATCGAGAAGATATGCGCTCATGCCGGCTCCTTAGCTGCCGCGGTAGACACTGTAGGCCCACGGAGTGACCAGCAGCGGAATGTGATAATGGCCACTGGCCTCGAGGGTGAACTCGACCGGCACGCGGCCGAGCATGCCCTTGCCCACCGCGCGGCTGGCAAAGTAATCCCCGACCTGAAACATCAGACGATAGACGCCGGAGAGATCAGCGGAAGCGTCGGTTTCCTCTAGCAGCGGCGCATCGAGACGCCCATCGGCATTGGTCGTGACCTGCGCGATCTCGTGAAAGTGACCCTGTGCATCCTGGCGCTCCAGGGTGATATGCACACCGCTGGCAGCGATGCCTTCGGCCTGATTGAGCACATGCGTCGTCAGTCTGGGCATGGCGATTTCCTGTTCTTGTGTGGATGTGGCGGGTACGGCTGGGCCCTGTAAGACGAGGGCCTGTACAAATGAAGCTGTGCGAAAGACGGCCGTGTTTCGTATTTCTGGCCTGTCCTGCTCTGGCCTGCCGTCAGCGGTTGGTGGTATTGCACCCGATGAGTGCATTGCTGCATTCTGACCGATCGGTCAAGGTGCAGGCCGTATCGCCCCATGACAGGCGCCGCTCGTCGCCGTCAGGCAAGCCGGTGGCGATACAGCCTTGTCGTCAACCGCTGGCATGACGATGCAGCGTGTGACACAGCGTTGGTCAGACGCGTTGCCAGCGACGGCATGCGCCTTGCAAGCTGATGATTCCGTGAGCTTTTCAAACCTATCCCCCTCTCTGGAGCAAGGCGCATGCCAATCGAGACCCCGATGCACTATCTGGTGATGCTGGACACGCTCAACGCCCTGCCACCCGAGGCGCTGGCACGACGCTTGAGTGGTCTCTATGAGCACTCGGACTGGGTGGTGGAACGCGCCGCGGCAGAGCGTCCGTTCGCGAGCATGGAAGTCCTGCTGACGGCGTGTGCCAATGCGGTACGCCAGGCCAGTGATGTCGAGCGCCACCAATTGATTCTGGCCCATCCTGAGCTGGCTGCCGGCAAGCTGGAGACCCTGACGCCCGCCTCGCAGGGCGAGCAGCGTGGCGCAGGGCTCGATCAGCTCGATGACGCCACCCGTGAGCGCTTCCTGACGGCCAATGCCGACTACCAGGCGCGCCACGGCATTCCGTTCATCATCTGCGTCAAGGGCCACAGCGCCAGCAGCATTCTCGAGGAACTGGAGCGCCGCCTGCCGCAATCCACCGAGGCGGAATACCAGGAGGCTTTGGCCCAGATAAATGCGATCGCCGCAGTGCGCCTGCCGGGGCTGCTCGAGGCCAGTTAGACACGAGCGCCTCGGCGGCCGCCAATGGGTGCTGTCTTACGCGTTCTGTCTTACGCGTGCTGTCCTACACGTACCTGACGGCCACGGCCTCGATACTGGCGATCAGTGCCGCCAGGGCCTTGGCGACATCGTCTTCGGTCACCGCCTCCAGCGGGTGGTGGCTGATACCGCGCTCACAGCGCAGGAACAGCATGCCCACCGGACACAGATGACTGACCGCCATGGCGTCATGCCCGGCACCACTCGGCAGCCGGAATGGCGCCTGACCGGTAGCCGCGATACCGGCATCGACGGCCTGCATCAATCCCTCGTCACAGGCCACGGCATCGGCCGCATGCGTCTGCTCGCAGTGGAAGGTGAGGCCCCGTCGCGCCGCGATTCGATGTGCCTCGTTCAAGAGTTCATCCAGCGCACGATCCCGCTGCGCATCGTCCAGCGCGCGGATATCCAGACTCAGTGCCGCCCCCCCGGGGATGACATTCACCGCCCCAGGACGCAGCTCGCAACAACCCACGGTCGCGACCAGCGAGTGGTCCGCCATGTCAGCGCGCTTGCCCGCCTGGACATCACGCGCCAGCGATTCCACCGCCAGTGTCCACTCCGCCGCCGCACACAGCGCATCCTGACGCAGCGCCATCGGCGTGGTGCCGGCATGTCCCGCCTGGCCGACGAAGTTGACCGCGAAGCGTCGCGCGCCGGCGATGCCCGTCACGGTGCCCAGCGCCAGATTCTCGGCTTCCAGCACCGGGCCCTGTTCGATGTGTACTTCCAGATAACCCAGCGGCGGATTCGCCTGCAGGCTGGCCCTGGCGGCCGTCTGCCCGGAAAGCCCGAAGCGTTCGAGCGCGTCGCCAAGCGGGATGCCGTCCTCATCCTCTACCCGCTCCCAGTCCGACTGCCAGCGTCCGGCGATGGCATGGCTGCCGAGCAGGGTCGCACCGAAGCGGGTGCCCTCTTCATCACCGAAACCGACCACTTCCAGCGCGAAGGGCAAGCTCTGCTCGCCGGCATCGGCGCGCTGCCTGAAATGTGTCAAGGCGGCCACCCCGAGCAGGACACCAAGAATGCCGTCATAACGGCCAGCGTCCGGCACACTGTCCAGATGCGAGCCGATCACCAGTCGCGGCACGCCGGCTTCGCTGTCAGCAGCAGCGGTGAGAGCGGGTGGACACCAGCGGCCCCAGAGATTGCCGGCGCCATCCTGCCAGCTGCGCAGACCGGCAGCCTTGAGCCAGCCAGCCGTGGTGGCATTGGCGGCAGCGTGTTCCGGCGTCAGATAGCGGCGGTCGATCCCGCTATCGCTGCGTGAGATCGCCGCCAGGGTGTCGCAGGCGGCCAGCACATCGGCGGCCGTTTCCAGCGGCGCGATGGCGCCCGGGGGTATGGATTCGGCATCACTCATGACTGGCCTCCCGTGCTGGGATTGGCACGGCCATTGGCCGCCTGACCCTGATGCTCCTGATAGAAGTCCAGCGCGGCGCCGACGCCACCGCCGGCCACAGTCTTGACGCCACCCCGGCGCAGGGTCTGCTCCAGCGCCGCCAACGTGGTCAGCACGGTATCGCGACGCGCGTTGTAGCCCATCACGCCGAGACGCCAGACCTTGCCATGCAGCGGGCCGAAGCTGGTGCCGATCTCGATGCCGAAGTCCTCCAGCATGCTGCGGCGCAGGCCATCGCCATCCAGGCCGTCGGGAATCATCACCGCACTGACGTTGTTCATGCGGTGGGCCTGGTCGCCGAACAGCGCGAGCCTCAGCCCCTTCAAGCCCTCGACCATCGCCTGGCCATGCAACGCATGGCGCGCGATGGCGTTGTCCATGCCCTCATTGACCAGCAGGCGCGCACACTCACGTGCGCCATACAGCATGCTGGTGGCTTCGGTGTGGTGATTGAGGCGCAGCTCTCCCCAGTAATCGAGCACCATGGAGAGATCGAAATAGTTGGAGCGGATGCGCGCGCCCGGCTCCGCCAGACGATCACTGCCGCTGCTGATGCCCGCCTCGACATGCCGCCGGGCATGCACCACCTCCACCGCACGCGGCGACAGCGTCAACGGCGAGCTACCTGACGGCCCCGCCAGACACTTCTGCAAGCCTGCGGTGACGGCGTCCAGCCCCCACTCATCGGTCTTGAGCGGATTGCCCGCCAGCGAGGCCGTGGCATCGCTGTAGAACAGCACGCCTTCGCGGCGACAGATGGCGCCGATGTCTTCCAGCGGCTGGCACATGGTGGTCGAGGTATCGCCCTGCACCAGCGCCAGCACACTGGGCTTGACCTCGCGAATGGCGGCTTCGATCTGCTCCGGGCGGAACACCTGGCCCCACTCGCATTCCAGCGTATGCACCTCGGCACCGCAGCGCTCGGCGATCTCGCGCAGCAGATGACCGAAGCGGCCGAAGATCGGCACCAGCACACGATCCCCCGGCTGGATCAGCGAGACCAGCACCGCCTCGATACCGGCGCGCGAGGTACCATCGATCAACAGGGTGGCATCATTGGTGGTCTCGAAGACGCCGCGATAGAGCTGCATCGTCTCGTTCATGTAGTGCGTCATTGCCGGGTCGTACTGGCCGATCAAGGAAGCGGAAAGCGCTCGCAATACACGCGGGTCCGCATTGATCGGACCGGGGCCCATCAGCAGGCGCTGGGGAGGATGAATCTGGTCAAAGGTCGGGCTCACGGTCGCTCCTCGTGCAGCAGGGCATGGAATGCGGGAAGACTCGCCAACTCGCCGAGCCTCATGCCCAGACTACTGCAACAAGTGCGCCAGAATTTCAGAAATGAAACAAATGTTGAATTGCTGATGTGTTCGACGGGAGCCACCACCCTGCCATGGCGTGGGCATCGAGTGGCAAAAGGCCCTCTGATAACCGAGTGACAGAAAGCCAGCCCGGTAAAAGACGGCACGGCTTGCAAGATAACGCTATAACTCTGGTAACCACACTGACCGGTGTCGCTTTGACAGTGCATGCCTTGCCTGCCAGGCACCATGACGGGGCATGAATGAGCTGAATCGACGCTTTCATTACCTGTTTCATGCGCCGGCGCTCACTGCCCGAGGCTGAACTCGCCACATGAGTCTGTTATACAAGGAGGCATCGGATGAGTGAGGGTTGCCTCATCCGACCTGATCATCGCTGCCGGAGAGCCACATGACGCTGGAACAACGCCTGGAACGAGCAACGGAACTGGCCAGACAGGCTGGTGAACGCATGGTGCAAGCGCGCGAGGAACAAGGTTTCGCGCACCATTACAAGAAAGGCGATGAGCTGGTCACCGACATCGACGTGGCGATCGATACCTTCCTGGCGGAAGCGCTCGAAGCCGAATTTCCCGAGGATGCGCGCCTTACCGAAGAGCTGTCACCTGAGCGGGATGTGATCGGTACCAAGGGCGGCCTGTGGGTGATCGACCCCATCGACGGTACCGTCAATTTTGCCCATGGCCTGCGCCATGTCGCCGTGTCCATCGCCTGGTGCGAGCGCGGCAAGATCCAGATGGGGGTCGTGCATGCGCCCTTCCTCGGCGAGACCTTCACCGCCATCCGCGGCAAGGGGGCCTGGCTCAACGGCGAGAGCATCTCGGTCAGCGAGACCGATGAGATGAGCCGCGCGCTGGTCGCGACCGGCTTCCCCTACAACCGTGACAGCCGTCCGCCGCTGCTCAAGCGCCTTTCGGCCATGCTGCTGGTCTGTCAGGATGTACGCCGCAACGGCAGTGCCGCGCTGGATCTCTGTGATGTGGCGTGCGGACGTCTGGATGCCTATTACGAAAGCGTTTCCCCCTGGGACTTTGCCGCGGGCCTTCTGATCGCGCGTGAAGCCGGCGCACGCACGGGGCACCTGTATCGCTGCCCGGACGGCATTCCCGATGAGCTTTATGGCGAGAATATCGTGGTGGCCTCACCTGCCTTGCATGCCCCGCTCAAGCGCCTGCTGGAAGAAGCCGATGCCAGTTCAGGGCTGCCGGGGCTGTAGTGAAGAACTCAGATACAGGACTGTAGTGACGCGGCTGTAATGGCATGACTTTCATGCCGTGGTTGTCATGTCTGAGCAGCCCTGAGACTCCAGTGACAGAATTGCCATGGACAGAGCTGCCACTCAAATACGCAAGAGCCCCGCCAATTGGCGGGGCTCTGTATTTCTGGCTGGCTGACACTCGGCATCAATCGCCCAGGTTGCCGCCCTTCTTCTTGCCCTTGGCGGCCGACTTGCTGGTCGCCTTGCTGCTGTCTTTACTGGCAACTTTGCTGGCAGAATCCTTGCTCGCCGGCTTCTTGTCAGTGCTGGGTACTTTCTTGCTTGAAGCTTCCTTGCTGGCGGGCTTGGCCGCGGACTTGCTGGCCGCCTCCCCTTTGGCGCTGGCCTTGCCGGTGGCAGCACCTTGAGGCGCGGTGGCGGTTGATTCAGCCTCAGAAGTCTTGGCGGCGGCTGGCGCTGGCGCCACCGTCGGCTCCTTGAGCAGGCTCAGGCGTTGGCCGATTTCCTGCCACAGGCTGCGATAGCTGACCGCCGGTGAGCTGTTGCGCGAGAAAGTCCCGATGGGCTTGCGCTCGATCCCCATGCGCTCGACCACGCTGGAATACGGGATAAAGCCACTGAGCTGCAGCGGATAATCCTGCTTGAGCGATTCCATCACATCCTTGTGCAATGTCTTGCGGCGATCCACCAGAGTGAAGAACGGCCAGACGGGCACATCGAGATCGATCTCGGCCAGATAGGCGTTCAATTGCTCCAGGGTACGCAGCGACAGAACCGTGGGAATGATCGGCACCAGCAGGGTATCGGCAGAGGCGAAGACCTGCTCGGAAAGACTGGAAATGCTCGGCGGACAATCGAGGATGACGAGGTCGTAGTCATCGCGCACCGGCTTGAGGACCTTGCGCAGTCGGGTGCGCTTCTCTTCCTCGAGAATGTGGTCGAGATTGCGGTAGGAGAATTCCGCCGGCAGGACATCCAGGTTCTGATAATCCGTGGAACGGATCACGCGGGACATGTCCTGCTTGCCGCTGATCAGTTTCTCGACCCCGCCCTTCAGCTTGGGCTTGGTACGCACGTAGAAGGTCGCAGCGGCCTGCGGATCAAGATCCCACAGCAACACACGCAGGCCACTGTTGGCGGCACAATGCGCCAGATTGATGGCAGAAGCAGTCTTGCCCACGCCCCCTTTGATGCTGTACACCGCAGCGATTTTCATGGCTCCCTCCCGTCATTCCAGTTTGTGCAACGTTAGCACAATCCGGCGCTATATCCCTGACTGACAACGGCGAAACGGGAGAAAATGATATGACAGTTTTATGTCACACAGGCTCTCGCTCATCGACCAGGCCGCGCTTGAGCAACTGATTCGTGAGGCGATTGAGCAACAATCCGTACATCGGCAGGAACAGCAATATCGAGATGGCCAGCTTGATCGCGTAATCCACCCAGGCGATCTCGATCCAGTGAGCCGCCATGAAAGCATCGGGCCCATTGCGGAACGCCACCGAGAAGAAGGCAAAGGTGTCAGCGAGATTGCCGAACAATGTCGATGCCAACGGCGCGATCCACCAGTGGGCATTGCGACGCAGACGATCGAACACCTGAATGTCGAGCAACTGACCGATCACGTAGGCAATGAAGCTTGCCAGCGCGATACGGGCCACGAACAGGTTGAAGTCAGCCAGTGCCTCTACCCCGGCAAAGCTGCCCGCCTGAAACATCACCGACACCATGTAGCTGACCAACAGCGCCGGCAGCATGACCAGCGCAATGATGCGCCGCGCCTGATACTTGCCGAACAGACGCACGGTCAGATCCGTTGCCAGGAAGATGAACGGGAAACTGAAGGCGCCCCAGGTGGTATGGAAGCCGAACAGGGTCATCGGCAACTGCACCAGGTAATTGCTGGCGGTGATGATGAGGATGTGAAACAGGGCCAGGGCGACGAGTGCGCGCTGCGTCTGGGCAGACGAGAGGAGTAGCATTGCAGGTCCTTTTTGGATCAAAGCCGTCGTCCAGGGGTGAGGGAACCCTGTCACGAGCGTGTTGAGGTTTGTGTCGTCGATGCTGACATCAGCTGCCATGGCCTGACATCGGCCTTGACGCCTTGTCGCAGCGATTGAGCGTTGCAGGCATGCGTCAGCCGACATGCTTCACTGACAACCGCCGCAAGGCTTGCACGTTGCCAGAACGCAAAATGGCCGCGCATCGTATCACGATGCGCGGCCCTTGACAGGTGCCTGCGGGGAAAATCTGGCCAGATGGTCAGGCCGTCAGTCTCCCCCGGCGCCCCTTATGTTGCAAAGACAGCGATGCAATGAAATCCATGCAATGAAAGCGAGTGTCAGAGTCACTTCTTCCAGATGCTGGCATCGACCTTGCCCTTGAGCTCCGGGAACTGCTCCGGATCAAAGGTCGGCTCCTTGCCGGCCTTATGCTGACGGTCGTAATCCTTGAAGATACGGAAGGCCAACGGCGACAGCAGCAGGATGGCGATCAGGTTGATCAAGGCCATCGCGCCCATCGACAGATCAGCGAAGTTCCAGATGTTCTTCAGGCTGGCGACAGCACCGAGCATGACCATGCCGAGCACGGCGAAGCGATAGACCATGATGACGGCCTTGGCGTTCTTCTTGCCGGCGATGTACTCGATGTTGGACTCGCCATAGGAGTAGTTCGCCACCAGCGAGGTGAAGGCGAACAGCAGAATGGCGATGGCCACGAAGCCGCCACCCCAGCTACCGACCTGTGAGGACAGCGCTGCCTGGGTGATCTGGATGCCGTCATTGCCGCCATCGTTGCCCAGGGTGCCGCTCATGATGATGATGGCCGCGGTCGCGGTGCAGATGACCAGGGTGTCGATGAACACGCCCAGCATCTGAACGAAGCCCTGGGACGCCGGGTGCTTGGTGGTCGCCATCGCGGCGGCGTTCGGGGCGGAACCCATACCCGCTTCGTTGGAGAACAGACCCCGCTTGATGCCGTTCATCATCGCCTGGGCGATGGTGTAACCCAGCGCGCCACCTGCGGCCTGTTCAAGGCCGAAGGCACTGCGGAAGATGGTGCCCAGCGCCGCCGGCAGCTCGGTGATGTTGATGGCCACGACGAAGATGGCCAGCAGCAGATAGAGAAGCGCCATGAGCGGCACGATCAGCTCAGCGGTACGCGTGATGCGCTTCATGCCGCCGAAGATGATCGGCACCATGACCACGACCAGCACCATGCCCATGATCCAGGGCGGCACGCTGAAGGCCTGCTCCATGGCCAGTGCGATGGAGTTGGACTGCACTGAGTTGAAGGCCAGACCGAAGGCGATGATCAGACACACGGAGAACAGGATCGCCATCCAGCGCTGACCGAGGCCCTTCTCGATGTAATAGGCCGGGCCACCACGGAAGGTGTTGTCATCGTGGGAGACCTTGTAGGCCTGCGCCAGGGTGGACTCGATGAAGCTGGTGGACATGCCGACCAGCGCCGTCATCCACATCCAGAAGATGGCGCCCGGGCCACCCAGGGAAATCGCCACGGCAACACCGGCAAGGTTACCGGTACCGACGCGCGCCGCCAGAGAGGTCGCCAGTGCCTGGAAGGAAGAGATGCCGCCTTCGCTGCCCTGACGAGACGTGGCCAGCAGCTTCCACATATGTCCGAAATAACGGAACTGGATACCCTTGGTCATGACCGTGAAGAAGAGACCCGCTCCGATGAGCAGGTAAATCAATACACTGCCCCACAGCAGGCCATTGCCTGCATCGATCAACGCCAGAATCGGCGCTGGAATGATGGACGTTGTTTCCGACATGTCGGTCTCGCTTTGGCGGGTTTTTGGTCTTGTCGACGCTGCCAGGGCAACGGAAAGCCCATGGCTTTCCTGCGACTGACAGCGAGCAACCACTACGATCGGGCTGCTCGACATGCTTTGGTGAGCGCCATTCTTCATATCCCACGGGGATAAGCAAGAAGAGCCCACTGTAAAGCGGACTTCTACGCCCGAATTCTAGGGGGAAAATAGCGCAACGGCGGTGTTTTTCACTGCCACCTAGACTTTAGATGAACACGGTAATGTTTCACGTCTTGTTTGGCTCGGGCATAATGCGCCCCCTTCCGGAAGTCGCCGCCTGCCAGTGGCGGCCCAGGACTTGTCGGGCGCAGGCTCGCGACTCATCGATTGCCGTTGCGCAACGGCGATCCCGCGAGTGTGCGCTGCGATCAGGCGGTGCAACTCCCTGACACCCACGCACCATAACCGCCATAACGGCACCCGGTAGCGCGCTTTGTCCCGGCGCCTGCCTTTGATTACAGGTGATACATGGAACTGACCAGCTACGCGGCGTCCCCGCTTTCGCTGCTCGCCCCGATCATAGCCATCGGTCTCGCAATACTGACACGTCGTGTCATGCTCTCCCTCGGGCTGGGTATCGTGTCAGGCGCCCTGCTGCTGAATGATTTCTCGCCGCTCGTCACGCTGCACTATCTCTGGCAGCAGCTGGTTGCCGTCTTCATCGAGATGCCGGACAGCGGTCAGCTTGCCGAGGCCAGCCTCAACAGCTGGAATGTCTATATCCTGCTGTTCCTGCTGGCACTGGGTGCCATGGTCGGCGTGATCACGCTGGCAGGTGGCACCCGTGCCTTTGGCAACTGGGCGCGGGCGCGAGTCACTACCCGCCGTGGCTCGCAGCTGATGACCGTGCTGCTGGGGGTATTCATCTTCATCGATGATTATTTCAATAGCCTGGCCGTGGGCAACATCTGTCGTCCGCTGACCGATCGTCAGGGGCTGTCGCGCGCGCGCCTGGCCTATCTGATCGACTCCACCGCCGCGCCCGTCTGCGTGCTGACGCCGATCTCGAGCTGGGGTGCCTACATCATCAGCCTGATCGCCGGTATCCTGGCGACCCACCACATCACGGATGTCAGCCCGTTCGGTGCCTTCCTTGAGCTCTCCGCCCTCAATTACTACGCGATTGCGGCGCTGGTACTGGTGATCGCCTCGGCGTGGTTCGACATCAACTTCGGTGCCATGCGCCGTCATGCCATCGCGGCGCGCGACGGTGAGCTTTTCGATGCCAAGCGCGGCAATCCGCCGGGCAACACCCACGTGGAAGAGTCCGAGCGTGGCCGCCCCATGGACCTGCTGATCCCGATCATCGTGCTGGTCATCGCGACCTTCTTCATGATCGTGCAGACCGGCGCCAGCGCACTGGCCGCCGAGGGTGAGGCCTTCGGCCTGATTCGCGCCTTCGAGCTGACGGATGTCGCCAAGTCGCTGATCATCGGCGGCGCCATCGGCCTGCTGGCCGCGGTAGTGATGCTGCTGCGTCATCGCATGGGCGCTGGTCGCAGCCTGAGTGCCATCGCCCAGGGCGCCAGCTCCATGCTGCCGGCCGTCTACATCCTCGTCTTCGCCTGGTTGCTGACCGGCATCATCGGCTCTCTGGGGACCGGACAGTACCTGGCCACGCTGGTCGAGGGCGTCGTGTCTCCGACCTGGCTGCCGATGCTGCTGTTCGTGCTCTCCGGCCTGATGGCCTTTGCCACCGGCACCAGCTGGGGCACCTTCGGCATCATGCTGCCCATCGCCGGTGACATGGCGGCCGCCACCGAGCTCGCCATGATGTTGCCGATGATGGGCGCGGTGCTGGCCGGCTCCGTGTTCGGGGATCACTGCTCGCCGATTTCCGACACCACCATCCTGTCCTCGACGGGTGCCAGCTGCCATCACATCGATCACGTGATGACCCAGCTGCCCTACGCCCTGCTGGGTGCCGCGATCTCGCTGATCGCCTACCTGGTGATGGGCCTGACCGACAGCACCCTGTTCGGCTGGTTGAGCCTGGCGGGTCTGCTGGTCATCAGCATTGCCTGGCTTGCACGCCGCGAGATGGCCAATCCGGTCGTGGCACGCACCTGATGCAATAAATGCTGCCTTGCTGAAAAAAAGCCCCCGCCATGTCTCATGGCGGGGGCTTTTTCATTATTGGAGCAGCGCGAGCCGCGTCATGCATCCGCGATATCACTGCATCGGTTCATGCTCTTCGGTTCATGCGCTACGTGCCTCACTCGCCTGACCGACGCCGGCCTCGCTCAGCGCCTCACGCACATCTTCCAGGCTTGAGGGGTCATCTATCGTCGAGGGCACCTGGTATTGCTCACCGGCGGCGATCTGACGGATCATCTTGCGCAGTATCTTGCCGGAGCGCGTCTTGGGTAGTCGCTCGACGATTAGCACCTCCTTGAGCGAGGCAAAGGCCCCGATTTCCTGGCGTATCCGCTGGGCAAGCTCGGCGCACAGGCTGGCTTCATCCCCTTGCCAGCCATCCTTGAGAATTACCAGCCCCAACGGCATCTCGCCCTTGAGCGAATCCTCGATGCCGATCACCGCGCATTCCGCGATCGCGGCGTGTGCACCGAGCACCTGCTCCATCTCACCCGTCGACAGGCGATGCCCCGCCACGTTGATGACATCATCAATGCGTCCCATCACGAACAGATAGCCCTGCTCATCGAAGTAGCCGCCATCACCGGACAGGTAATAGCCGGGGTAGGCAGCAAGATAGGCAGAATGGAAACGTCCGGGGTCCTGATAGAGTCCGGTCAGGCAGCCCGGCGGCAGCGGTTGGCGCAACACGACATTGCCCTGCTCTCCCGTGGGTACCTCATCCCCCATGCCATCGAGAATCTGTACATTGAAGCCCGGCAACGGCCAGGTGGCGCTACCGGCACGCGCCTCGACCGGTGCCTTCACCTCGCGGCTGCCTTCGGTGAACATGTCGAGGCCCAGCAGGTTGCCGGCGATGGGCCAGCCGGTTTCGGTCTGCCACCAGTGATCGACGACCGGCACCGGCAGGAGATCGGCGAGCCAGTGATAGGTCGGCGGGTCCAGTCGCTCTCCGGCCAGGAACAGACTGCGCAGGCTGGAAAGGTCGTAATTGGCCATATGACTGGCTTCCGGGTCTTCCTTCTTCATGGCGCGAAACGCCGTCGGCGCAGTGAAGAAGCAGTTGATGCGGTATTCCTCGATCAAGCGCCAGAAGGCTCCGGCATCCGGGGTCTTGACCGGCTTGCCCTCATACATGACGGTGCTGGCCCCCATCAGCAGCGGGCCATAGACGATATAGGAGTGGCCGACGACCCAGCCGATGTCCGAGGCCGCCATGAAGGTATCCCCGGGGCGGGTCGCATAGAGAAGCTCCATTGAATAATGCAGCGCCACGGCGTAACCGGCGTGATCACGCACCACTCCCTTGGGCTTGCCGGTGGTGCCGGAGGTATAGAGGACATAGAGAGGTTCGCTGCCCAGCATGCTGACCGCTTCGGTGGCCTGGGCGCTGGCCAGACATTCATGCCAATCATGATCACGCGGCCCGAGTGTCGCCCGCTGCTGTTCACGCTGCAGGATCAGACAGGCTTGCGGGGTATGCTCGGCAAGCTCGATGGCTTCATCCAGCCAGGGCTTGTAGGGAATGATGCGATCGACTTCCACCCCGCAGGACGCCGCCATGATCACCTTGGGCGCGGCGTCATCGATGCGTACCGCCAGCTCCTTGGGGGAAAAGCCGCCGAAGACCACTGAATGCACCGCCCCGAGGCGTGCACAGGCCAGCATCGCCATCATGGCCTCGGCGACCATCGGCATGTAGAGCACGACACGGTCGCCCTTCTCCACCCCGAGATTGCGCAATGCCCCCGCCAGCAGGGCCACCTCATCACGCAGCTCACGAAACGTGTACTGCCGCTTGCTCTGCGTGACCGGCGAATCCCAGTACAACGCGACCTGATCCGCGCGCCCATTGGCGACGTGATGATCCAGCGCGGCATGGCAGATGTTCATCTCGCCATCGATGAACCAGCGCGCATGCTGTTGCTCATCCCAGGCCAGAATGGTCTGCGGCGGGCGAAACCAGGCGATGCGTTGCGCCTGCTCAGCCCAGAAGTCTTCTGGCGTCTCGTTGGCTCTCGCCGTCAGAGCTAGATAACGCTCACGTGCACAGGAGTGATTGGCGTCGGGCATGGCGTACCTCGTGATCCACGAATGGCTTTGTGGGCATCTCTTGCCTGTCCTGACGCAAGGCCTTGTCTCCGGGGCCCGTTGACCGGACCTCTTTTCATGTCGTCATTGATGTCGCTCGCCAACGGCGATGCGACAGACGACGATGGAGGAAGGACAGGCAGGACAGAGATGCCTGAACCGATAGTTACGTTGAAACCTTAGGCCAAAAATCGCCCTTCAAACCTGCTCGGCTCACCGTTTTCAGCGTCTGATGGTCTTATACTCAATCCTTGGTCGCAGACGAGCTGACAGCGTGAAAGGCGTCATTCACGCAATAAAACATACGCTTGAACGCGGTCTCACAGCAGATGCGACAAAAAGTCAAAGCCTGAGAACGACAAAGTCGATGATTTATCGTTTAAGATTGTCTTGGACGTAGCACGCGGAGTTATTGATCATTCACTAAAACAAGGTTAGGTCATAACAACATGCCAATGGCCCATTGCGTCCCTCGGGATGCACCAAGATAGACCGACCGGGAGAGACCGCATGAACGCAACACTTTCTACAGCTGCAAGGAATAACCCCATGCCAGTGTCCAGCGATGCCATCACCCTGCACCAGGCCGGTGACCGCGTCATCGAAGAAGCCACTGCCCTGCTCAAGGCGATGGGCAACGAGAATCGTCTGCGCATCCTGTGCCTGCTCAGCGACAGCGAAATGTCGGTGAGCGAGCTCAACTCGCGCCTGGAACTGTCGCAGTCCGCGTTGTCGCAGCATCTGGCGATTCTGCGTCGTGAAGGCATGGTGCGGACGCGCCGCGCCTCGCAGACCATCTACTATTCGCTGCAAGGCCCCAACGCCGCAGGTGTCATTCGTGCCCTGCAGGATCTCTATAACTGAAAAAGGGCGCCAGCCGGTGACTGACGCCCTTTGAGGGGAATGTCGCTGAGTCACGCTGATCGTGACCCGCTAGACATCTGTATCACTCGCCGACTCCAACAAGATCGGGCAGGCCACGGAATGGCCTTCCAAGCCTCTTCTCTTCGCCCGCGACGGCAATCTGTCGCTTATTGCTGATGCCAGCGCGACTCCGCATTGCGCTCCAGCACGCGGTCCAGCACACGATCCAGACTCGATGTCACGCCCTTGCCGAAACGGTCCATCACGCGGCGCGGCTTCTCGAGACTCACCTCGAAGATCTTGACCTCTTCCTTCAGATAGCGTGCCAGCAACGCCTGACTGGTACCGACCTCGTCGATCAGACCGATATCGATGGCTTCACTGCCATACCAGATATCACCCTGGGACACTGCCTCGACGTCCAATTGCGGACGACGGCTGCCGACATGCTGTTTGAACAGCTCATGGGTGCGCGCCAGGTCGGACAGGAACTTCTCACGCCCTTCTTCACTGTTCTCGCCGAGCATGGTCAAGGTGCGCTTGTAACGCCCCGCCGTCAGAATCTCGACATCCACATCATGCTTCTTGAGCAGACGGTGCACATTGGGCACCTGAGCCACGACACCGATCGAGCCGATGACCGCAAAGGGTGCTGCCACCACGTGGTCCGCTGCACAGGCCATCATGTAGCCGCCACTGGCCGCGACCTTGTCGACCGTGATCGTCAGGCGCGCGCCACTGGCACGCAGACGGTCCAGCTGTGCCGCGGCCAGGCCATAGGCATGCACCAGGCCACCACCGGACTCCAGTCGCAGCACGACCTCATCCTGCTCACCCAGCACGCCTTCCAGCGCCGTGATCTGCTCCGCCAGGCTTTCCACACCGCTGGCCTTGATGTCGCCGACGAAGTCGAGCACGAAGACCCGACGCCCACGCGTACTGGCCGGCGCATCGTCCTTGTCCGCATTGCCGCCCTTGTTGGCTTTCGCCTTGGCCTTGAGCGATTTCTTGAGCGCCTTGGCTTCCTGCTTGTGCTTCTTGGCCCGCGCCTTTTCCTTGGCGGCGTACTCGGCCTCTTCAAGGCCGGCGTGGCTCAATTCGCGTTGATAGCCCTTGATGCGCTCATGCCAGGGGCGAATCTTCAGCTTGGCCTGGCGCTCTCCCGCTTCCCCCTGTCGTGCACGTGCAATGATGAGCACGATGGCCGCGATCGCGACCACCACGGTGATCGCCTGGGCCAGAAAGAGGCCGTACTGTGAAATCCATTGCATGCACTTGCTCCTGAAACATTGAAGAAGGTGTCTGATCTCTCGCCAGCACGTGAGCGACGAACGCTCGCTCTCGAGTGCATGGCTGTCAGGCAGAAGGTCAAGGCATCTGCCACACGACCAGGACCTCATAACGAAATCACCGGCTAAAGGGCCGGTGCGGGATGGTACTCGATATGGGGGCAAGCTTGCCCACCTGCAAGGCTGGCAGGCACCTGGGCAGATTTCACACTGCTCGTATTGTCATGGGACTGGCGAGCCGCCTGTACGGGTTCTCCAGGTGGCCTGGACGCGATCTGTACGTTATCCCTGTATGTTACTTCTGCACATTATCTCTGCACGCTATCTCTAAAGGGTTCAGAGCTGAGCGCTGAAGCGCGGAACACGCCAGATCGATCACACGTCTTGATTGGAACGCTCGTTTGAAATAGTCTGATGTCAGTCTTGAAGGTCAGCAGCGTGATCACTTCATGGTGAGCAAGGTGATGAACGACACCTTCCCCCTTGCCATGTACGTCATCTTTCCCCGTGATCATTGGCCTTTCTCCACCGCTAGCACTGACAAGGAATATCACCATGGCCGACGCCAACGCCGTCATCGATATGCTCAAGAGCCGTTTCAACCCCGAAGCCGCCAAGGGCATGGATGAGGTCTTTCAATTCAACATCACCGACAGCGATGACTACTACATGGTCGTCAAGGACGGCACTCTGGACGTCGGCGAAGGTGAGCACGATGATCCGTCCGTGACCCTGAGCACCGACAGCGACACCCTCAAGGGCGTGATGAAGGGCGAAGTCGACGGCATGCAGGCCTTCATGACAGGCCGCCTGAAAGCCACCGGCAACATCATGCTGGCCACCAAGCTGACGTCTCTGTTCCCGAACAAGTAAGCGTCTGCTTGAGCAGGTGCATCGCTGCGAACAAGCACGATGGTAAGGTTCGCTTGATGCACCAGCCAAAGAAAACGCCCCGGCCAATGGTCGGGGCGTTTTCTTTGGGGAGAGCCTGCAATATCAGCGGCCCGTCGCGACCGAGCGCAGGAAGTTGTCGATCAAGGCATGCGAGATCGAGAACTTCGGTGGCAGCCCCGGCAAGTCTTCCGGCGTGAACCACTGGGCATCCTCGATCTCGACACCATCGATGGTGATGTCGCCACCGGCATATTCCGCGTAGTAGCCCAGCATGAACGAGTGCGGGAACGGCCACGACTGACTCTGGAAATAGCTGACTCGCCCGACCTCGACACCGACTTCCTCGTGCACCTCACGCCGCACGGCTTCCTCGGCACTTTCACCGGCTTCGATGAAGCCCGCCAGGGTCGAATACATGCCCGGCCCGAAGCGCGGACTGCGCGCCAGCAACATCTCGCGGCCCCGGGTGATCAGCGTGATGATGCACGGCGAGATACGCGGATAGCTGCGATGCTGACAGCCGGTGCAGTGCATGGCGAATTCATGATCCAGACGCTTCATGCGCTTGCCACAACGGCCACAGAATCGATGGTCGCGCAGCCACTTGAGCACCTGCAAGGCACTGGAAAGCAGCGGAAACTGATCACGTGGCAGCGTATGCAGCCACTGACGCGCGGCGGGCCAATCGGCACTGCCATTCTCACCGAACACCGCAATCGGCGCGCCCTGCCATTCCCCGAGGGCCACGGCACCGCTGGGCCAGTCCGCGATGGGCTGGATGATGCCGCCCTCCGGCGCAGGCGCCACGCCATCACGCCCCACGCGAATCAGATAACCATGGCGCTGGGTCACACGCGAGAGATCACGAATCAACATCAGGCGTCGTCTCCGCGGTTGCCTCGGCTGTCCAGACTGGCACTATCAAGACTGCCCAGTGCATCGATCGAGAGGCGATCGAACAGGCACTCATCCGCCTTGCCGCGAATCTCTTCACACCAGGCCGAGTGACGCTCAAGTTCCAGCGCGGAAAGCCCGGGCGTGGCCAGGCGTGGGCGATCGGCACGCAGGCGACGAACCCCGACGATACCGCCCTCCTCGCCATCGCCTTCCTCTATCACGTCCAGGCCCAGCGCCGTCTGGCCACCGGTCATCGCCAGATAGACGTCGCCGAGAATCTCGGCATCCAGCAAGGCGCCGTGCAGCACGCGATGCCCGTTGTCGATATCGTAGCGCTTGCACAGCGCATCCAGGTTGTTGCGCTGTCCGGGGTGCTTCTCTCGGGCCAGCTTCAGGGTATCGAGAATGGCGCAGTGATCGGCGACCGGGCCCAGCGGGTTGGCGCGCCCGGGGTTGATCAGCCCGAATTCGTGATCGATGAAGCCCACATCGAAGGGCGCATTGTGGATGACCAGCTGGGCACCCTTGATGAAGTCCCAGAAGGCATCGGCAATCTCGGCGAAGACCGGCTCGTTGGCGACTCGCTCATCGGTGATGCCGTGTACCCCGATCGCCTCTGCATCGATCAAGCGCTCAGGATTGACGTACTGATGGTAGGTGCGTCCGGTCAGGCGGCGGTTGATCATCTCCACCGCGCCGATCTCGATCAGGCGATGGCCTTCCTTCGGATCGATACCTGTCGTTTCGGTATCGAGAATAATCTGACGCATCTCAGACCTCTTGGTAAACAGTGACAGCTCCCTGACCGGCATCCGCCTCAAGCTTCGGGCCGCGCATCAGGGTGCCTCAATATCGGATCCTGCATGTCCGTGCTCAAACACGGCTGGCCACCACGCTCGGTGTACCTGCCAGCCGAGGCACTCAGCGGCGGCGCTGCATCTCGTCGATGGCCTCGTTGGCCAGCGCATCGGCGCGCTCGTTACCCTCATCGCCGCTATGACCCTTGACCCAGCGCCACTCGATATCATGACGCTCACTCTGGGCCAGCAGTGCCTTCCACAGATCTTCATTCTTGACCGGCTGCTTGGCTGCCGTCTTCCAACCGCGCTTGACCCAGCCATGCACCCACTTGGTGATGCCGTTCTTGACGTATTCGGAGTCGGTCCACAGCACCACCTGACAGCGCTTGGTAAGCGCCGTGAGCGCCTCGACCGCCGCCATCATCTCCATCCGATTGTTGGTCGTCTGGGCCTCGCTGCCATTGAGTTCCTTGCGATGCTTGCCACTGACCAGAATCGCGCCCCAGCCACCCGGGCCCGGGTTGCCACGACAGGCACCATCGGTGTGGATGACCACGCGAGTCGGCGTAGCCTTGGATTCGGACGTCGCAGCGGCGGAGGGATTCTGGGGTTCGGACGTGGATGCACTCTGGCTCACAAACGGCACTCTCGACAAAGGAAACGAAGACGGGCAAGTGCGACGGCGCTGGCTGTCACGACAGGGGCAAGCCTGGCCCGCAGAGGCGGGGCTTGGAAACCGCCCCCTGACAATCACTCTCCGGCAACCCTCCCGCGGCAACAGCAGGCCTCGCCACAATGAGCGTCATTCTACCCACTCGCATGCAGCATGGCCAAAGTCCCTGTGTTTTTTTACAGCTTCCGCCAGACTGAAGCCTTGAAGAAAAGGGAGCCCTGCAGCGAGCCGCCGAGCTAGCCGCGCTCGGACAGATCTCTGCGCGACTCACGCTTCACATGCCCCTCCCGGGAATGCACCCGCGTGGCCTGGCCGATGGAGACACCGGGGATGGCGACTCGCGGTCGCTTGGCATTCAAGGGTTGCACGTACCCGACATTGCGCCGCGCCCGTATCAACATCAGGCTGCCCAGCGGCAGGTTGTAGCGGCGCCCCATGCGTTCAAGCCAACCGTGTCGCAGGCGTAACCCCGGCAGATGGAAGCCGGCATAGTCGATACGCTCGATCTCGAAATCCACGAAGGCCAGCCAATCGCGCAGGGCCGCCGGCGTTCGCCAGCTTCCCTCCCAGGGAGTGATGTGGCGACGCCGCGGGTCCAGACGCAGCAGCCCCTCGCCAGATAACGGCTGCCAGGCGACGATGACCAGACAGCCACTGGAGCGCAGCACACGGGCCGCCTCACGCAGCAGTCGGTGCGGCTCCGGCGCGACCTCCAGTAGATGGTGGAGCATCACCAGATCCATGCTCTCGTCCGGCAAAGCCAGCTGCGTCAGCGGGCAGATCAAGGTGGAAGGCGACTCGGCAAGCGCCGCCTCGGGACTCCAATGGATGGCATGGCGGATGGCGGAGAGTGACAGGAGGTCATTGCCGCCCGGGCCCAGGTTCAGGCTGTGAAAACCGAAGCAGCGCTCGAACAGCGGCGCCAGCATCTCGCGCTCCGCCGTCAGGATGTCCTGCCCATCCGGGCCCTCGAAAAAGGCACGCATGGCGCGCACATGGGCACTCAATTGGCGCGCATGCTGGCGCTGGCGCTCCTCGGCGGTCAAGGACGCGCTGGCCTTGTCCGCGCCGGAGTCATTCACACCAAAGGGGCCTTTCCACATCTTGCATCTCCCGGGCTTCAGGCGGGGAGACACTCCCCACGGCATAGACAGGCTTTGACACTTGTCTACATTCTCACACCATAAGAGGTTTGACACTTACCTGCTGGCTCGTCAGGCTTGTTATCCGGAAAATTCAGATTCCCGCCACGAATCAACCCACTGGGCATCATCGTGCTGGCTATTGGCCTTGCGATTGATGGCGCTCATGGACTTTGGCACCGGCGGCCAGTCGTGACTTTTCCTGCTGGACTCTTCTTGTTGGGCTCTGCGTCAGCCACTCGGTGCCTGATCGCACACGGCGAGTCTGACCGGGAACGAAATGCCGACAAGCGAGTCTTGAACAGGACTGCGGGGACCGAGCGTCTCGACACGCCCGGCCCGACACTCAGGATAGAGTGAAGCAAGGTGTTGCCCAACATCCTGCGAATGACCCATAAATATGCGTTGTCGATGATAGAGCATATGGATTGCCCCTCCCGCCCACATACGCGGCCAGGGGAGCGGCCAGGAGCACGACCGTCCTGAGCCGTCTCCGAGCATGACTTTATGCTGCTTTCGACAACTAACTCTCAGTAAGGAGTCGATGGAACCGCCTGCCCATCAGCATTGCAGGCGACGATGACATGCCATGTTCATCTGCTTCAGCCTGGCCGATTCCTCGGCGAGGACGTATGAAGCCACTTTTCGCGTCACTGGCCTGTCATTGCCTCGATCGACGACTGCAAGACATCAAGAGCACCTGACCACCATGATGAGCGTAACGCCCATAGCGGCCTTTCAGGACAACTACATCTGGTTGATACAGAGCGACGACAACCCCCGCGTGGCGGTCGTCGACCCCGGTGATGCACGCCCGGTGATGGAGACCCTGGAGTCCAGAGGCCTGACCCTCGACACCATCCTCATCACCCATCACCACCAGGATCACACCGGCGGCCTGCCGGAGCTGATCGAACGCTATCAACCTCGCGTGGTTGGCCCGCACAATCCGGCCATCCACGGCATCGACGAGCGTGTCGGCGATGGCGACAGCTTCCGCCTGCAGGGCCGCCTCTTCGAGGTGATGGAAGTGCCGGGCCATACGCTGGATCACATCGCCTTCGTCAGCTCCGGCATGCCGGGACTGCTGTTCTGCGGCGACACCCTGTTCAGTGGCGGTTGCGGTCGCCTGTTTGAGGGCACGCCGGAGCAGATGCATCACTCCTTGTCGCGCCTGGCCGCTCTGCCGGAAGAGACGCTCGTCTTCCCGGCACACGAGTACACGCTGGCCAACCTGGCCTTCGCCAGTGCCGCCGAGCCGAACAACCCGGCGCGAAACACCCTCAACGCAGAATGTGAACAGCTGCGTTCACTGGGCCGCCCCACGCTGCCCACCCTCATCGGCCGAGAAAAGCAGATCAATCCGTTCCTGCGCAGTGATGAGGTCGCGCTGCAACGCCACCTCGAGCAGGAAGGGCGCCTCTCGGCACCCTCGGGTCAGGAAGATTCCCCACTGGCGGCCTTCACGGCACTGCGTCAGTGGAAGGACAACTTCTAGCCCTGCTGCCCGCGTGCCATTGCCCCCGTTCCGACGCCACCCAGGTGAGCGGTTGGAGCACGGCGTGAATGGCATTTCGCGTGACAGCGGGTCGAGAACATTCCTGATCTCGACCAGCCCCCGCAGTCACTGATTCGTGCCGGCATGACCGGCCAGCCGAGCCGCTGCTGACCCATCCAGCCGCGGCTCGCCAGAGAGTATTTCGTCAATGCATCAGCAAGACCTCCGTACCGACGGCCAGATGGCCGCCGACACGCCGTGTCGTGTCACTCCGACCCCCTTCCGTCCGGCTCGACTGCGTCACCTGATTCGCCTCGCCTCTCTGGGTGCCACCCTGTGCCTGATGCCGCTGACCGCCAGCGCCAATTCAGCGATGGTGTCCGGAGTCACGCCCACCAGTGAATATCAGCGCGCCCCGCTGAACTTCATGGAGGCCGTCGACGCCATTCCCGCGCACTACGACGACGTCTGGGAGCGCCTGCGCGCAGGCTATCAGCTGCAGCAGGACACCGGTCGTCCACGTGTGCGCAAATGGATCAGCTGGTATCAGGAGCACCCCCACCACGTGGAGCGTATCGCGGAACAGGCCCGCCCCTGGATTCGCTACGTGACACTGCGCACCGAAGCACGCGGCCTGCCGGCAGAGCTGGCACTGCTGCCCTTCATCGAGAGCGCCTACGATCCGGATGCCGCGCATCCGGGCGGTGCGACCGGCATGTGGCAGTTCATGCCGCGCACCGGTGACGCCATGGGGCTGACACGCAACCGCTGGTATGACGGTCGCAAGGACGTGTTGCTGTCCACGGACGCCGCGCTGGATTACCTGGAAACCCAGGGCGAGCGCTGGTATGACGGCGATTGGGAGCTGGCGCTGGCCGCCTACAATGCCGGTGCCGGCACCGTGAACCGTGCACGCCGCCGCGCCGGTGGCGATGAGGATTACTGGAACATCAAGCTGCCCAACGAGACCATGGAATACGTGCCGAAGCTTCTGGCACTGGCCGCGGTGATTCGCGACCCTGAGGAATATGGGCTCTCGTTGCCGAAGATTGACGACAGGCCGGAAATCGCGGCCGTCGAGACGGGCGGACAACTGGACCTGTCCACCGCCGCCAAGCTGGCCGGCATCAGTGAAGACGAGCTGCGCGCCCTGAACCCGGCCTACAAGCGCTGGGCCACCACGCCGGGTGACAGCTCACTGGTGATTCCCGCCACCGCCCGCGACACCTTCCTCAGCCAGCTGGCCACGCTGCCTGAAAAAGCGCGCCAGAGCTGGGCCAGCTATCGCGTCAAGCGCGGCGACACCCTGTCCGTCATCGCGCGCCGCAATGGCCTGACGCTCTCCGAGCTGAAGCAGAAGAACCGCCTCTCGGGCAACACCATCCGCATCGGCCAGGCACTGATGGTGCCTGACCGCGGCGCCTCGGTGGCCACCCAGCTGGCCTCGGCCAACGGCGAGAAGAAGGTGCGCGTGAAGAGTGGCGATTCCCTGTCATTGATCGCCGCACGTCACAATGTCAGCACTCGCCAGCTCGCGCGCTGGAACAAGCTGTCATCTGCGGACTACCTGCGCCCCGGTCAGATGCTGACCCTTTACAGCGCCAACTGAGTCAGTCGATTCACGCGTCGTTGCACGACGCTTGATAGGTGATTCCTCAACGCCCCTGCCATCTTCGATGGTGGGGGCGTTTGCGATTCAAACGCCGCAGCATGGCCGCTGACAGGGAACTTCGTTACTCTTGGCGGGGTCGATGCAAGGAGACCGGCCGCAGCCCGGCGCATGGCGTGCACCTGCTGCACCGCTTCTGCAGTTCTCCATCAGCTCATCGCAGCTCACGGTCGACAGCTTTGCAGTCAGCCGCTGAGGCCACCCAAGCCAGCGGAGTTGATGGCGAGTCAGGCGCAAACCAGCCGCTGCCCAGATGCCGGTCATTTCATCACGGCCGCGAGGCCCGGGTCATTCAGTCAAGGAAGTCTTCGATGCAGCGTGTTTCTTCACTCACCCACCGTCGCTGGGCCGCGCTACGTGCGCTATGCCTGGGGGCGCTGATGGTGAGCGGCTCGTTCACTGCCACGGCCAACGCGGCTGAGCCCAATGCAGCCGGGCCCAATGCGAATAGCGAGCAATCTGCCGATTCACGCCCCAGCGCCGACATGGCGTCGGCCACGCAGGCAACCAGTATCCCCACCTCGAATATGCAGACACCGCTGGACGTCCCGACCGTGCATGGCCTGGCCATCTACGGCGAGCCCGCCCACAAACCCGGTTTCACGCACTTTCCTTACGTCAATCCAGAGGCGCCGGTCGGCGGGCGCATGACGCGCGCCGCCATCGGCAGCTTCGACTCCACCAATCCCTTCATCCTCAAGGGCAATTCGGTGGCGGGACTCAATTACTTCGGCGGACTGATCTACGACACCCTGATGATCCCCTCCGCCGATGAACCCTTCACCGAATATGGATTGCTGGCCAGCGGCGTCCGCCTGGCCGAGGACCGCAGCGCCATCGAATTCGATATCGATCATCGGGCGCGCTTTCACGATGGCGTGGCGGTGACTGCCGAAGATGTCGTCTTCACCTATCGCCTACTCAAGGATGAAGGCCTGCCGTTCTTCAAGAGCTATTACCACGATGTCACCGGCGTCAGCGTGATCGATGCCGACACCGTGCGCTTCGAGATGGCGCCAGGCGCGGCGCGCGAATTGCCGCTGATCATCGGCCAGCTGCCGGTGTTGCCGGAGCACTACTGGAAGAGCCGCGACTTCACGCGCGCCACCCTGGAACTCCCGCTGGGTTCTGGACCCTATCGCATGGCGTCTCTGGACGCCGGCCGCCAGGTTCGCTATGAGCGTGTCGACGATTACTGGGGCAAGGACCTGCCGGTCAACAAGGGCCGTCACAACATCCAGACGCTGGTCTACGACTACTACCGGGACCAGACCGTCTCGCTGGAAGCCTTCAAGGCCGGCAGCATCGATCTGCACGTCGAAAGCAGCGCCAAGAACTGGGCGACCGCCTACGACACTCCCGCGCTGCACGAGGGCCGCCTGAAGAAGCTGGAAGTCCCGGACAGCAACCCGGCGGGCATGCAGGGCTTCGTGCTCAACGAGCGCCGCGAGCGCTTCCAGGACCCGAGAGTCCGTGAGGCACTGGCGCTGGTCTTCGACTTCGACTGGATCAACCGCAACCTCTTCTACGGCGCCTACCAGCAGACCCACAGCTATTTCGAGAATTCGGACATGGCCGCGGATGGCATGCCCACCGGCAAGGAACTCGCGCTGCTTGAGCCCTTCAAGGATGAGCTGCCCAGCGCGGTCTTCGACAAGCCCCTGCCGATCGATGAGCCACAGGAATTGCGCCCTCGCCTGCGCAAGGCGTTGGGACTGCTGCGCGAAGCGGGCTATGAAGTGGTCAAGGGCCAGCTGGTCAGCCGCAGCAGCGGCAAGCCGCTGACGCTCGAGGTGCTCAACTACGACACCCAGTTCGAGCGCATCATCCAGCCGTGGATTCGCAATCTGGCGCGCATCGGCATCAAGGCACGGATTCGCACCGTCGACGTCAATCAGTACATCAACCGCCGTCGCAGCTTCGACTTCGACGTGGTGGTGGGCAGTTATCCGCAGTCCAACAGCCCCGGCAGCGAGCAGCGTGAATACTGGACCAGCGACTATGCCGACGTGGCTGGCTCACGCAATCTGATCGGGCTGAAAAGCCCGGTGGTGGACGCGCTCACCGATGCCCTGATTCAGGCGCAGACCCGCGAAGACCTGCTCAGCGCGACACGGGCACTCGACCGCGTACTGCGTTGGGGCTTCCATGTCGTGCCCCAGTGGCACCTGGCGGCGACGCGCATCGCGCTCTGGAACAAGTTCGGCTATCCGCAGCCCTTCCCGGAATACCAGCTGAGCCTGGACAGCTGGTGGATCGAGCCCGACAAGGATGCATCACTCGAACCGGGAGAATGAACCAGGTGAATGAGCCGGGTGAACATGCCTGCTCAGCAAGCCTGGTCAACAAGCCTGAAGAACACGCTCGGCGCATATGCCAGGCATAGACGCCTGGCGGGACTGACGCCTTGCTGATGCGTCCACGACACCAATAACCGATGTCCCTTGCACCGCACATCAGATGCCGGCGATGAGGGGCACGCAGGGAGATTGCCATTGGGTGCCTATATTCTGCGCCGGATTCTGTTGATGATTCCGACGCTGCTCGGAATCCTGTTGCTGAATTTTCTGATCGTTCAGGCCGCCCCCGGTGGCCCGATCGAACAACTGATGTCACGTCTGGACGGCATGAGTGCCGGTGCCAGCACCCGTCTCAACAGTGGCGGCGGTGATGGAGTCACCAGCGGTGGCGGGGGCTCCTCGACCTATCGCGGCGCATCAGGAGTCGACCCGGCCTTGATCGAGGAGCTGGAGCAGCAGTTCGGCTTCGACAAGCCGGTCTGGGAACGCTTCACCGACATGGTCATCGACTACGCGCAGTTCGATTTCGGCGACAGCTTCTTCCGTGATCGGCCGGTGATCGACCTGATGCTGGAGCGCCTGCCGGTCTCCATCTCGCTGGGGCTATGGACCACGCTGCTGGTCTATCTGGTCTCGATCCCGCTGGGTATCCGCAAGGCGCTGGTGCATGGCTCGCGCTTCGATATCTGGACCTCCGGCGTCGTCATCGTCGGCTACGCCATTCCGGGCTTCCTGTTCGCGATCCTGTTGATCGTGGTATTCGCCGGCGGCAGCTATCTGGACTGGTTCCCGCTCAGGGGGCTGACCTCGCCGGACTTCGATGAGCTGTCCACTGCCGGCAAGATTCTGGATTACTTCCATCACATCGCCCTGCCCGTGCTGGCCTCCGCCATCGGCAGCTTCGCGACCCTGACGATGCTGACCAAGAACAGCTTCCTGGACGAGATCCACAAGCAATACGTCCTGACGGCACGCGCCAAGGGAGCCAGCGAGAACCGCATCCTCTACGGGCATGTCTTCCGCAACGCCATGCTGATAATCATCGCCGGACTACCCGCGGCACTGGTCGGCATCTTCTTCACCGGCTCGCTGCTGATCGAGGTGATCTTCTCCCTCGACGGGCTGGGACTGCTCGGCTTCGAGGCTGTCCTGCAGCGCGATTACCCGCTGATCTTCGGCACCCTGTATCTCTATACCCTGATCGGTCTGATCCTGAAGCTGGTCTCTGATCTGATGTATGTGTGGATCGACCCGCGCATCGACTTCGCGACACGGGAGGCCTGACATGCGCCAAGAGACAACGCTTCACGAGACACCCGCTCACGACGTGAGCGACGAAAGCCAGCAAGCGCAGCAACGCCCGCGTGCCTCACGCCTGTCGCCCATCACCCGGCGACGCATGGCGGCCTTTCGTGACAACCGTCGCGCCTGGTGGTCGCTGCTGATCTTCGGCGTGCTGTTCGTGCTCTCGCTGGGGGCCGAGCTGATCGCCAATGACCGTCCGCTGCTGGTCGAGTATCAGGGCGAGACCTACCTGCCGATGCTGCACGAGTATCCGGAGACCACCTTCGGCGGCTTCCTGCCCACCGCCACCGACTATCGCGACCCCTATGTGATCGAGGCCATCGAGGCGCAGGGCTTCATGCTCAACACCTTGATTCCCTACTCCTACGACACCCTGGATCTGAATCTGGGCTCTCCGGCGCCGTCGGCTCCCAATGGCCGTCATTGGCTGGGCACCGATGATCAGGGCCGTGACGTGCTGGCGCGCGTCATCTATGGCTTCCGGCTGTCGGTGATCTTCGCGCTGGTACTGACGGCGGGCTCGCTGGTGCTGGGGGTGGTGATCGGTGGCGTGCAGGGCTACTTCGGCGGCAAGGTCGACCTGATCGGCCAGCGTCTCATCGAGGTGTGGTCCGGCCTGCCGGTGCTGTTCCTGCTGATCATTCTCGCCAGCATCGTCGAGCCGAACCTGTGGTGGCTGACCGGCATCATGTTGCTGTTCTCGTGGCTGGGCATCGTCGATATCGTGCGCGCCGAATTCCTGCGCGCGCGCAATCTGGAATACGTGCGCGCCGCCCGGGCCATGGGCCTGCCCTCGCGGCTGATCATGTGGCGTCATGTGCTGCCCAACGCGATGGTCGCCACCCTGACCTTCATCCCTTTCCTGTTCACCGGCGCCATCACCACCCTGACCGCGCTGGATTTCCTCGGCTTCGGCCTGCCGGCCGGCTCCCCCTCGCTAGGCGAGCTGGTCGCCCAGGGCAAGAACAACCTGCAGGCACCGTGGCTGGGCATGACCGCCTTCCTGAGCCTCGGCATCATGCTGACGCTGTTGGTCTTCATCGGCGAAGGGCTGCGCGATGCCTTCGACCCACGTCATATCAGTGCCCGGGAGCAGAACGCATGAGCCATTCCTCTTCACCTGCGAACAACACCGGCGCCGCTGCCAGCGTGCTGAGACTCGACGACCTCTGCATCCGCTTCGGCCAGACACCCGTCGTCAGGCATCTCTCCCTTGAGGTCCGACGGGGGGAATGTCTGGCCATCGTCGGCGAGTCCGGGTCGGGCAAGTCCGTCAGCCTGTTGGCGAGTCTCGGCCTGCTGCCGGGGCATGCCCATGTCACCGGGCAGCGCGAATTCACGCGGCCGGACGGCAAGACGCTGGATCTCGCCGCCCTGACGCCACGCCAGTGGCAGCGGGTGCGCGGCGGCCAGATCGGTTTCGTGTTCCAGGAGCCGATGACCTCGCTCAACCCGCTGACGCGTGTCGGGGAACAGATCAGTGAAAGCCTGCGCCTCCAGCAGGGACTGCGCGGCAATGCCGCCCGCCAGCGCGTGCTGGAACTGCTCTGCCAGGTGCAGCTGCCGCGTCCGGAGGAATTGATCGACGCCTGGCCGCACCAGCTCTCCGGCGGGCAACGCCAGCGCGTGATGATCGCCATGGCGATGGCCAATCAGCCACCGCTGTTGATCGCCGATGAGCCGACCACGGCGCTGGATGTCACCGTGCAGCAGGAGGTACTCCAGCTGCTGGATCGCCTGCGCCGCGACCAGGGCATGGCGATGGTCCTGATCAGCCATGACCTTAATCTGGTGCGCCGTCACGCCGACCGCGTGATCGTGATGCGCGACGGGGAATGCATCGAGCAAGGGCGCGTCGACGAGGTATTCGATGCGCCGCAGGCCGATTACACCCGCGAGCTGCTGGCCGCCGAACCCGAAGGCCTCGCCAGCGACTTGAGTGCCGAGGACGCCGCGACACCGGTTCTCGCCGCGCGCAAGCTGGAGGTGCGCTTCGCGCGCAGCAAGAAGCTCTTTCAGAAGCGCCCCGCTGACTTCGTCGCCATTCATCCGCTGGATCTGACACTGGCGCGCGGCGAGACGCTCGGCGTGGTCGGGGAATCGGGGTCCGGCAAGACGACACTCGCCCTGGCGCTCTTGAAGCTGCAAGCCGCCAAGGGCGAGATCCACCTCGAGAACGAACGCATCGATACGCTGGATCGCAACACGCTGCGCCTGCGTCGCCGCCAGATGCAGATCGTCTTCCAGGACCCCTATGGCTCGCTGTCGCCACGCATGCCGGTGGCGGACATCATCAGTGAAGGTCTGCGCTTTCATCATCCAACGCTCAGCGAGGACGAGGTTCGCCTGCGTGTGGCGCAGGTGCTGGAGGAAGTCGAACTGCCCTCGGCGTGTGCCGATCGTTATCCCCATGAGTTCTCCGGCGGCCAACGTCAGCGGATTGCCCTGGCACGCGCCCTGATCCTCGAGCCCAGACTGCTGGTGCTCGATGAGCCCACCTCGGCACTGGACCGCAGCGTGCAGAAACAGCTGATTGCCCTGCTGCGTGAACTCCAGACACGCCGAGGCCTGAGCTATCTGTTCATCAGTCATGACCTGGCAGTGGTTCGCGCGCTGTCCCATCGGGTGATGGTGTTGCGTGAAGGACGCCTGGTGGAGACAGGCACGACGGCAGAAGTGCTCGGCAATCCCCGCGAGGACTATACGCGCGCCCTGATACAGGCCGCGGGTCTGGCCTGACACGCTCTGCCATGGCCTGACCAGAGCCAATTGGCCTGGCTGACCTGGCCTGTCCTGCTCTGCCATAGCATGCCGATCGCCCTGTTCGGGCAGCCACAGATGATGAGCAGGGCGTTGGCGCATTGCAGTCAGTGCATCCCTGCGTTGCAGGACGCACGTTTTGTCGATTGCAAATAATAAAGGTTCTCAATATGATCCAGTGAGATGCGGGCCGACCATCGAGAGATCGTGTAATGACTTCCCGCCCTCTCTCGAGCGGCCCCACGCACTGCCGTTCTGCGCGCACTGCATAACAACAGACCGATCAAGGGATCCACATGACTGCCTCTTTCCGTTTTGCCTCACGCAAGCCGCTGGCAGCTGCTATCGCATTGTCAGCCTCCATGTTCACCGGTGCCGCTCTGGCAGAGCATCATGGCGACGCGCATGACAAGGCGCTGACGGCCGACGCTGTCGTCGCCCAGTACGCCAACGTCGCACATGCCACCTACAGCGATGCCCTGGCCAGTGCCAATGCCCTGCGCGCCGCCAATGCCGCGCTGATCGAGTCGCCGTCCGAAGAGACGCTGGCCGCGGCACGTGCCGCCTGGAAGCAGGCGCGCGTGGCGTATCAGCAGAGTGAAGTGTTCCGCTTCGGCAATGCCATCGTCGATGACTGGGAAGGTCAGCTCAACGCCTGGCCGCTGGATGAAGGGCTGATCGATTACGTCGAAGGCGACGGCTATCAGGCCGAACTGGGTAACCCGGGTGCCAGCGCCAACATCATCGCCAGCGACAGCGTGCAGATCGGTGCCGACAAGATCGACACCACCGAGATCACGCCGGAGCTGCTGGCGTCCCTCAACGAGCTGGGCGGTTTCGAGGCCAACGTGGCCAGCGGCTACCATGCCATCGAATTCCTGCTCTGGGGTCAGGACATGCACGGCTTTGAGGCCGGTGCCGGCGAGCGCCCGGCGACCGACTTCGCCAAGGGCGATGCCTGTACCGCCGACAACTGTGACCGTCGTGGCGCCTACCTGCTGGCCGCCAACGACCTGCTGATCAGTGACCTGGAATACATGGTCGGCCAGTGGGCGCAGGGCGAGAAGGACAACTACCGTGCGGAACTGACCTCGCTGCCGGCCGGTGAAGGCCTCGAGAAGATGCTGTTCGGCATGGGCTCCCTGTCACTGGGTGAGCTAGCCGGTGAGCGCATGAAGGTCGCGCTGGAAGCCAACTCCTATGAAGACGAGCATGACTGCTTCTCCGACAACACCCACTACTCGCACTTCTACAATGCCAAGGGCATCCAGAACGTCTACGAAGGCAAGTACGTGACCCTGGACGGCCGCACCTTCGAAGGCCCGTCACTGCATGCACTCGTCGCCCAGAATGACCCGGAACTGGCCGAGAAGATGCACGAGGCACTGGACACCACCATGGGCCAGCTGCAGGTGATGGTCGACACGGCAGAAGCCGACGGCGGCATGAAGTTTGACCAGATGATCGCCCCGGGCAATGCCGAAGGCGCCGAGATAATCAATGCCAGCATTCAGGATCTGGTCGCCCAGACCCGTCTGATCGAAGAAATTGCCGGCACCGTCGGTATCGATGGCCTGGAAGCCGACACGGCAGATCACGAATTCTGATCAACTGCTCCACATTGCCAAGCGTGAGTTGGCTGAAGACCCCAAGCTGCCTCGCGTCGCGCTGATATCCTCGCCCGAACCTCTCTCACGACAGGTTCGGGCGTTGATGGTTCTTGCGCCAGCTTTTCATGCGCGTCTGCCGATAGAGTCCTGAGAGGCGACTCTTCGAGCAGCCTGACCGCGCAAGCCGAGAAAACCCTGTATGCCAATATTGCACCACGACATGATGCTGCGTCCCTCCCTGACTCGCTCCCTGCCAATTGCCATCGCCCTGGCGTGTCTGCCTGCTCAGTCGGCATCGGCCGATCATCCCAAGCCCACGGCAGATTCCGCGATGACAGTGATGAGCTATCTGTCTTCCCTGCCATTGCAGGACACCGACAGAAGCGGTGGCGACGGCAGCGTGCCCAAGCACGATACCAATGCCTATTCGCTGCCGGCCAAGAACCTGAGCTTCGATCAGCGCCTGTCCTTCAGTGTCGGCAACAGCTTTTTCAAGAGCCCCTGGGTGATCGCGCCCGCCAGCACCACCGCGCGCGATGGCCTCGGCCCGCTGTTCAACACCAACGCCTGCCAGAACTGCCACGTCAAGGATGGTCGCGGCAGCCTGCCGGCCAAGGGCGATCCCTCGGTGGGCCTTTTCCTGCGCCTGGGTCTGCCGGACAGCCACGAGGACAGCTGGAGCGATGAAGAGCGTGAATTCCGGCGTATCGCCGGGGTGATGCCGCATCCTGTCTATGGCACCCAGCTGCAGAATGCCGCCGTGCCCGGCATCGAGCGCGAAGGCCGCATGCAGGTGGATTACGAGGACGTGACGGTGACTCTGGCGGACGGGGAAGTCATCGCGTTGCGCAAGCCGCGCTATTCCATCGCCGAACCCGGCTTCGGTGACCCGGGCGCCATCGCGCTCTCCCCACGTCTCGCCCCCGGCATGGTGGGGCTGGGGCTGCTCGAGGCGGTCAGCGACGAGACCTTGCTCGAGTGGGCCGACCCGCAGGATGCGGATGGCGACGGCATCAGCGGGCGCGCCAATACTGTCTGGTCACTCGCCGAGCAACGCGAGGTCATGGGGCGTTTCGGCTGGAAGGCCGGCCAGCCTAATGTGCGACAGCAGAGCGCCAAGGCCTTCGCCGGCGACATGGGGCTGACCTCCAATCTGGTCGGCTCCACCGACTGCACCCCGCTCCAGAAGTGCGAGGCATTGCCCGATGGGGGAGAGATCGAGGTCGACGACAACGTGATGGACAACGTGGCCTTCTACTCGCGCAATCTGGCCGTGCCCACCCGGCGTGATATCGATGACCCGACGGTGCGTCAAGGCGAGCGACTGTTCCGCGAGCTTGAATGCGCCAGCTGCCACCGACCTCGCCTGACCACCCAGTCCGGCGGCGTGGCGGAACAACTGGCCGAGCAGACGATCTGGCCCTACAGCGACATGCTGCTGCATGACATGGGCGAAGGACTGGCAGATGATCGCCGCGAATTCGAGGCCAGCGGCCAGGAATGGCGCACGCCGCCTTTGTGGGGCATCGGCCTGGCCCAGACGGTCAACCCTGCCACGGGCTTCTTGCATGATGGCCGTGCACGCACCCTGCTCGAGGCCGTGCTCTGGCATGGCGGCGAAGCCCAGCCAAGCCGCGATGCCGTCGTGGCCCTGCCGACTGACCAGCGTGAAGCCCTGTTGCGCTTCCTCGAGACTCTCTGACAAGGAATACCCGTTCATGCCCCGCGACACCTTCACTCCAGCTGCAACCCCGATGAAACCTGCCCTGCGCAAGACCTCGCCCCTGGCCCTGATGGCCTGTGGCATGACACTTATGGGCGCCGCGCTGTTCTCGACAAACACACTGGCGGCGACGGGCTCCTCTGCTGACAACACAGACGCCGCCACCACTGACACCAACAGCGCAAAGGCCGTCAGCCAGTTTGCCGCTGACACGCTGAGCGAGGCGCACCAGCAACTTGCCAGCCGCCTGCAACAGCTCGCGCAGCATACTCAGGCGTTCTGCTCTGCCGAAGGTGACGTCACCCTCGATACCCTCAAGCAGGACTGGCGCAGCGCCATGCTGGGGCTGAATCAGGTCAACTGGGTGGAAATGGGCCCGATCCTGCAGAACTCGCGTCAGTGGCAGCTGTATTTCTGGCCGGACAAGAAGGATTTGGTCGCGCGCAAGACCCGCGCCCTGCTCGCCGGTGATGCCCCGATCACGGTCGAGAGTCTGGCGGAGCAATCCATCGTCATGCAGGGGCTGGGCAGCGTGGAGTATCAGCTGTTCGATGCCCGCTATGCCGACTCACCCCTGACGGCCGACTCACGTCGCTGCGAGTTGATGACGGCCAACACCGCCTACGCCGCCAATACCGGCAAGACGCTGCGTGATGAGTGGCAGCAGTTCGCGCCGCAACTGGCCGAAGGCACTGGCGCCTTCAGCGATTCACGTGACGCCGTGCTGTCTCTGGTTCGCGCGCTGACCGTGCAGTTGGAAGCCATCAAGGACCGCAAACTGCGTCGGCCGATCGGCCTCGACAACGGCGGCACGGCCAACCCCTATGCGGCTGAGTCCTGGCGCGGCGGCATGGGGCTTGCCAACATCGCGGCGACTCTCGCGATGATGGAACGCCTCTGGCTCGGCAATGACGAGGCCGCTGGCATTCAAGGCTACCTGAATGGCCAGCTCGACCCGCGCATGGTGGCTTCCACCACAAGCGATTTCGTCGATGCGCGCCAGGCCTTCGCCGCCCTGCCGGATGACCTCGCCGGCATACTGCGCGATGACCCGCGCAATGGCGAGCTGCAGCAGGCCATGATCCATGTCGAGACCCTGCAGGCCGGCTTTGCCGACACGCTCAACCCGGCACTGGGCCTGTCACTGGGCTTCAACAGCACCGATGGAGACTGAGGAATTGAGAGCGGCGAATGACAACTGACAAGGGGCCAAGCGAGATGCCTCACGCCATGACAGACACACACGCAGCCGACGCCCGTCAGCGACGTCGGCTGCTCAAGGCGTTGGCCTGCACGCCACTGATGGGATTGCCCGGCGGCATGGCCGTGGCGGGCGGCAACAATGCCGCCAGTGCCCAGGGGCGCGAGCCACTCGGGGTGGCCATCTCGGCATGTGATGATGACACGGGGCAGCACTTTGCCAGCTGCACCAGTTATCAGGGAGTGGAGCGCTGGCGCCAGTCGATACGCCAGCGCGCCCACGGTGCCACCCGACATCCTCACAAGCCGTGGGCGCTGATCTTCTCACGGCGTCCGGGGACGGAAATCAATGTCTTCGACCTCGATAGCGGTGAGCGGATCGCACGCATCGAGGCCGCACCGGACCGCCACTTCTATGGGCATGGCGTATTCAGCCCGGATGGCGGTCTGCTCTACACCACCGAGAATGCCATCGCGCCCGGAGAAGGTCGCATCGGCATCTACGACGTGAATCGCGACTTCGCGCGGATCGGCGAGTTCGCCAGTGGCGGGATCGGCCCGCATGAAATTCGCCTGCATCCGGATGGTCAGCAGCTGATCATCGCCAATGGCGGGATTCTGACGCGGCCCGACACCGGTCGGGTCAAGCTCAACCTGGACAGCATGCAGTCGAATCTGACCTTGCTCGACCGTGTCTCGGGTGAGGTACGATGGCAAGGCGAGCCCTCCCATCACCAGCTGTCATTGCGCCACCTGGACGTCAGCCGTGAGGGCACCATCGTCGCGGGCTATCAGTACCAGGGCCCCGCGGCGGACCACCGCCCGCTGGTGGTGATGAAGCATCCCAGCAGTGACCGCTTGCAGGAACTGCCGTTGCCGCGGGAATACGTCCCACAATTCAAGCAGTACATCGCCAGCATCGCCGTCTCCCCCGATGGGCGACTGGCCGTGGCGACCGCCCCGCGCGGCAATCTGATCACGCTCTGGAATCTCGCGACGGGAGAGCTGGACACGACTCTGGACTTCGCCGACTGCGCAGGCGTTCTGGCGGTGCCGGCCACGCAGCAGACGCCGGCAGGCTTCGTGGTCAGCAATGGTCGTGGCGAGTGGCTGCTGATCGATGAGGAGGGGCTGCCGGCGCTTGGCCCGGTGCGGCTGGCGAATACCCACTGGGACAATCACCTGGCGCTGATGTAGCAAGCGGTAACCATGCCCCAAACGCGCATGTCTCAAGATGACAATGCCTCAGGAACGACAAGGCCTCGCAGGTAGCTGCCTGCGAGGCCTTGTCGTTGATAGATTGCCATGCTCTCACGAGCATCAGCACTCAAAAGCAGCCAGCTGCCTCAGAAGTGATAGGTCAGACTCCCGATGATGCTGCGAGACTCTCCGTAATAGCACCAATAACTGCAACTGGCGACATACTCCTTGTCGGTGAGATTGCTGACATTGACCTGAGCACTCAACTCGCGAGTGAAGTCATAGCCAACCATCGCATCGAACAGCAGATAGTCGGACACGGTGGCATCGCCATCCACTGATTCGCCGACATAACGGGCACCCGCCCCCAGACGCAGCCCCTCCAGGGCACCACGCTCGAAGGCGTAATCCAGCCAGCTGGAGGCCTGATGGCGCGGTATCAGCGGGGCACGCACATCGTTTTCCAAGCGTGCATCGGTATAAGTATACGCTGAAGTCAGTTTGAGATGGTCCGTCAGATAACCGACCATCTCCAGCTCGAAGCCACGCGACTGGCGTTCCCCTTCCTGAACCTGAAAACCTCCGGTGGTGACAAGAGTATTGTCCTCAGTGAGTTCAAAGACGGCAGCCGTAAGATACCCATCCCAGCCCGCAGGCTGGTACTTGGCGCCCAGCTCCCACTGACGACCTTCGCGAGGCTCATAGAGCGAACCGCGATCATCGGTCGCGCTGATCGGCTCGAAGGATTCGGTATAGCTCAGATAAGGGTTGAGGCCGAAGTCACTCAGGTACATCACCCCGCCCGACCAGCTGATCTCGTCATCATCGGAGCGCTCACGAGACCCCGTCGTCTGATTGACGTTCTCGGTCTCGGCCTGGTCGTAGCGCACCCCCGCCAGCAGTACCCACTTGTCGTCGATGCGCAGCTGATCCTGCACGTAGAGACCGATCTGCTCCTTGTCGATATCGCGCCGCGTGATCTGTTCATCGCTCAATGCGGTGTAATTGCCGTATTGCGGATCAAACAGATCGATCGGGTCGCCGAAGGCATAGTCATCCGCTTCCTTGCCCGACAGGCTCAGATTCTGATAATCCACGCCCAGCAGCAAGGTGTTCTCGGTACGCTCGCCATACCATTTGCCGATGGCCCGGTTGTCGACGGTATAGCTGTCGATGGTGCCCTCGCGGTACAGAAGCCCCCGCTGACCTTCGCGCGCCGAGGACTGATAGAGGATGTAGCTGCTGATCAGGTCGAGATCCAGCTGGCTATAGCGGAAATCCTGCTCCAGCGCCCAGGTGTCGTTCACTTGATGGCGCAACTCATAGCCCAGGGATGTCTGGGTACGCTCATCCTTGTCATACCCCGGTTCACTGTAATTGGTCTGCGGGTCCACCTTGCCGAACGGCGTATCATCATTGGTGCCATAGGCCAGCTTGAAAGCGTTGGTAGGTACGCCATCATCCTTCTGGAGGCTGGCGAGTAGCGTCAGCTGGGTCGCATCCGAAATGTCCCAGGTCAGGCTCGGTGCGAAGTAGTAGCGCTCGTTCTCAGTATGATCCAGATCCCCATCACGTTCGCGATACAGCCCTACCAGACGATAGCGCACATCCCCATACTCGCTCAGATAACCACTAGTATCGAGCCCCGTCTGGCGAAGACCGCGATTGCCGATCTGCAGCTGCAGTTCCGTCTGGGGCTCATCGGTCGGACGCTTGCTGATGGCATTGATCAGACCGCCAGGAGGCGCCTCCCCATAGAGGATGGAGGAAGGCCCCTTGAACAGATCGACCCGCTCCAGGCCCCAGGTCTCCGGCAACCACTGATAGAACCCTTCACGGTAGATGCGCAGGCCATCCTGATAGGTGGATTGATCAAAGCCACGCACCTTGAACCAGTCGGTATTGTTATCGGATCCATAATGGCCAGACAGGACGCCGGCACGGTAGCGGAAGGTTTCATCGAGCTGCTGGACGTTACGCGTGTCGAGCTCTTCGCGATTGACCGTCGAGACCGGACGTGGCGTCTCCACCAGCGGCGCATCGACTTTCAGTGCCGTTCCGACCACGACCATGGTGTCATCGGTCTCGGCGGCCAGCACGATGGCGGACTGTGACAGGAGCCATGCCGCGATGCAGAGCCGTATGGTGTGAGACAGTGGGGCTTGTGACAGAACGGCATATGAATAAGGTGCAGGTGCCGGCCGGGCAGCTGCCTGTCGAGATGATAGGTATCTTGGCATGTCGTGTTCCCTTGCAACGATCGTTGTGTGGTCAATCTCCCCTTCCGTCTCGTGGCGTCTCTCACTGGCACGCTCATATCCAATGCGGAATGGAATCAGGATGATTCGTATTCAAAAAATGTAATTTGCGGTGACACACCGTTCTGCATGCACCTGCATGCAATCCCGAGAATGGCGCGTCTTACCGACTGCAACACCCCGAAGGGCGATTCACTCTGCAGCCGGACATCATCCCTGACGCATCACATGAGACCGTCTCCTGGGCTCACGCCCTGGCGTTGCGACTTCTGGCGTCTGCTACCTGCATCGCGTCTTCCATCTTCGTCCACGTTCTTCTGCCCAGCGCTCAGACGATGCCCAGCCCGTGGGACGTCTTGCAGGGCATCGGCAGGTATGCGCTTTCGTCTTCTCGGTCACGCTTCATCCAGGCGCGCCACAGCGTCCCGACTGATACGATCACGCTGGGCGCCCGACAACTCCTGCAACTTGCCGGCGCGCATCTCGAACAATCTATCCGCTTGCCCGAAATAATGATCATCGTGACTGATGGCGAAGACCGTCTTGCCCATCTCGCGCAGACGCGGCAGCAGATCACGATAGAAGATGCGGCGGAATTGCGGGTCCTGATCTGCCGCCCATTCATCCAACAACACGATGTCGCGACGCTCTGCCACTGCCATCAACAGCGCAAGTCGCTTGCGCTGCCCTTGAGACAGCTCGGTATTGATCACACGGTTTTCCTCAAGCACCAGCTTCTCGCGCATCTGCAGGTAGTCGACCCACTGCGCGATCAATGCCGGGTCTGCCGGCCCACCGGTCGGACCCAGCAGGCGATCGAACTGATGGAAATCAGTGAAGACCGCCGAGAACTGCTGACGCCAGGCTTCCCGCTCGTCTTCGCCTATCGGGTGCCCGTCCCGCAAGAGCGTGCCTGAGCTTGGCCGATAGAGGCCGGTCAGAAGCTTGGCCAGGGTCGACTTGCCACTGCCATTGCCACCGATCAGGAAGACCAGCTCTCCGCGCCTGAGGGTAAGATCCAGCGGACCGACGCAGAAGGCCTGCATGTCATTGTGCGCAATGTCCTGTCCAGTGTTCTCGCGGCCGGCGTAGCGAAAGCAGACACCCTGTAGACTCAGGGTCTGCCAGTCAGACTCGGCCGAAGTGCCTGCGGCTGAATCATGTCCTCGCGGCTCGGGATGCCGAGGAGACGCGAAATCGGCGTTGACCGGTGCCAATGCCAACTTGCGCAGCTTGGCAAAGGCCACATCAGCCCCCAGCAAGGTGGGCAATGCCCCCACGGCCTGGATCAAGGGCGTGCGCAGAAACAGCAGAGTCAGGGAAAAGGTCGCGGCGACTTCACCACTGGCCCATCCCAGACCATTGGCCAGATAGAAGACAATACCGATGGCGCCCAGCATCATGATGTTGGAGAAGTTGACGGCGCTCAGGTGGTAGGTGTCCGCGCGCACGACATGATGGCGATACTCACAGGCATTGACACTGTAGCTGGTGTCGAAATAGTCACGCGCACGTGGACGATTGAGCGCCAGCTCCTTGCGCCCGTCGATGACAGCCTCATAGTCGGCATAAAGGCGACTCTCCGCTTCACGCACCTCGGCCAGGTGGCGATAGACTCGCGTGACCATCCAGCTGCCCCCCATAATGGTCAAGGTCACCCAGATGGCGGTGATCAACATCATGCCGAGAGACAACCAGCCAAGATAGAACACGGCTCCCAGGGTCAGCACGATGCCTTGTACCAGTTCTGGCAGGCGCACGAACGCCAGGGTGATGTTGCGGATGTCACTCGAAAGACTCGCCAGCAGGTTGGCGCTGCCGAGCTGCTCGAGCCGCTCGATATCAGTATCGAGGATCTGCTTGACCAAACGCCCGCGCAGTCCATGCACGAAATGATGCCCCAGCGTCGTCAATGCCAACTGTGCACCCAGCGTGATCGCAAGCAACAGCAGAATCAGCCCAAGAAACTCCGGAAGCACCCCGACATGGGCCGCAAGCCCCTCGTCCAGGGGGACGGTGGCTGAATGCGCGATGAGTCGCTGGTTGATATAGGCAATGACACCGATGCCTAGCCCTGCACTGACAAGGCTCAGAAAGATCACACCAAGAAAGGACCAGCGATATTGGGCAAGAACCACTTTCAGTAACGTCACACCTGCTCCCGGACATCATGGCAATCAGACCGCCACCAAAAGGCGGCGACGCAGGTCATGTGACTGCGCCGAAAGAGGATCTTACGGCGCGCATACTTTAATGCAAGAAATAATGAGAAATATTATCACTACGGAATAACGACTATAGATGCCGTCGCGCGCCCCCCCCCTCTTCTTGCACCACTCCCCGATAGGAGCACCCCCGCTCATGGGCCACTCATGTGGCCGCAAGTCTCACCACAGCTTCATCTGACGATCCAGCAGGCGATCGAAATCATCGTCGACGAACGGCAGGATGCCATCGGCGACGGGCTTGAGCTGACGACTCAGGTAGTGCTCGACATCAATGGGCGAGCGCAGGTACTCGACGGGTTCCGGGCCGGAGGTGGTCATCACATAGCGAATCCAGCCGCCGCGCTGATAGCGTAACGGCAGGCCCCGCCGGCGGTTCTCGTCATCCGCCAGACGCGCCGCACGGACATGGGGCGGCACGTTGCGCTGATAATCGTCGAGCTTGCGCCGCAGTCGCTTGCGGTAGATCAAGGCCTCGACATCCGTGGTGTCCGCCGCGCCATAGGCATGGCGTTGCAGGTAATCCTGCACGTAGCCTTTCAGATACTCCTGATAGGGGCTGCCTTCGAAGATGCGGCGATAAAGTCCCTGCTGGAAGGTCTTGGCCAGCGGCGTCCAGTCGGAGCGCACCGACTCCAGTCCCTTGAACACCAGCTCCGTCTGGCCGCTGCTGCCTGTCTGTTGCAGCCCGGCGTAGCGTTTCTTGCTGCCCTCTTCGGCCCCGCGAATGGTCGGCATCACGAAGCGCTGATAGTGGGTCTCGAACTGCAACTCCAACGCGCTGTCGAGATCGAGACTGTCCTTGAGATGCCGTCGCCACCAGTCGGTGACATGCGCCGCCAGCTCACGGCCGATCCGGCTCGCCTCGGCTTCGTCATGCGCAGCGCCCAGCCACACGAAGGTGGAGTCGGTATCGCCATAGATGACGCGGTAGCCCTGCGCCTCGATCAATTCCACCGTCTGCTGGATGATCTGATGGCCACGCCGCGTGATCGAGGACGCCAGCCGGGGATCGAAGAAACGACAGCCGCGTGACCCCAGCACGCCGTAGAAGGCATTCATGATGATCTTGAGCGCCTGGGTCAGCGGGGCATCCCCCGCCGCGCGGGCGGCGTCACGCGCTTGCCAGATCTCGGCGACGATGCCTGGCAGACAATGTCGATCACGCGAGAACCGCGCGCCGAGAAAACCGGGCACACCGGCCTCAGGGGCATCATCCGAGCCGTTCTCCGACCCACGCAGCCCTTCGATCAGGCCCAGCGGGTCGATCAGGAAAGTGCGGATGATGGAGGGATACAGACTCTTGAAATCCAGCACCAGCACCGAGTCATAAAGCCCGGGCTGGGAATCCATCACGAAGCCACCGGGGCTGTCCTCCCCCACCACGTCTCCCAGATTGGGCGCGACCTTGCCCAGCCGGTGCAATCTCGGCAGATACAGGTGCGTGAAGGCCGCCACCGAACCACCGCTGCGATCCGCCTCGAGCCCCGTGGCAGCGGCCCGCGCGAGCAGAAACTCCATCAGTCGCGTCTTCGCGAAGATGCGCGTGACCAGCTCGCAATCCTTGAGGTTGTAGCGCGCCAAGGAAGGCTTGTCCTCGGCGAACATGCGCAGAATCTCGTCCAGCCGGCCGTAGGGATCATCGATGGCCTTGCCTTCCTGCAACAGCTCACGCGAGACATTCTCGAGACTGAACGACTCGAAATGCCAGAAGGCCGACTTGAGCGCCTCGATGCCATCCACCACCCAGCGCCCGGCGGTCTCGGCAAAGAAGTGCTCGGCCTGGCGAGAATGAGAGCGCCACTGCATCACGCTGGCGTCACGTCCCAGTCGCAGTGGCAGGCCTTCGGCCTCTGACAGCCGCACCAGCATGCGCAGATCGAACTGGATGACATTCCAGCCGATGATGACATCCGGATCATGCCTTGCGACCCAGTCCAGCAGGCATTGCAGCAACTCACGCCGGCTATCGCGGTACTCCAGCGAGAAATCGCGGCTGACGTTCTCCTCGCCATTGGGGGGGCCCAGCATGTAGACCTGACGCTGTCCGCAGCCCTCGAGGGCGATGGAATACAGATTGCCCCGCGCATCGGTCTCGATATCCAGCGATGCCCAGCGCAGCGGTGGCCGATAGCCCTCAAGCGGTGTCAGGCGCGCATTCTTCACGCTGCCATCAGGCTGGCGATCGCCGCGTGCCGTGACGCCTGCCGTGATGAAACGCTCCATCAGGTAGCGGTCCGTCGGACGCACATCCGCTTCATAGACATCGACGCCAATCGCCTTCAAACGGCGCGTCAGCTGGCCCAGGGTGCGATATTCACGACAGTAGAGCCCCACCACCGGGCGATGATGGAAGTCTTCCAGTGTCAGCGGACGCAGCTCGGCGCCGGCCTCAAAGCTCACCAGTGTCTGAGCCAGTACCTGCTGTTCGACGGGCAGGAAAGCGACGACTTCCTGGGGTGCACATTCGACACGTACGGCGCCTTCGTCGGTGCGAATCCAGAAGCTGATCACCACCCCCTCGGGCGTGTCCCGCCAATGACGGGTCAGCACGAAGCCATGAAGTTCAACAGGAGCGTGGCGGGACTCTTCGGATGCGGCCTCTGGCACTGCATTACCTTTACGTTGAATATACGAATGCCGGGCAGGATGAGAGCAAGACGCGTCTGCATCCTCATACGATAATATGAATTCTGTATCGTACAACATCCGGCGTGAAGCCTGAGCTTGACGACGGAAATACCGTGCCTTCCCGGCGACAGGATGGATGTCTGCGGCAAGGAATGCCTCTCCCGAGATAGCGGCACCCCACAAGGAGCCTGCGTCATGCAACGCTTTGAGATGATTCAAACCCTGCTGGGCCAGATGCTGGGCCAGATCGACGACATCATCTTGCTTGCAGATGATCAGCGCCATATCACCTACCTGAATGACAGCGCGGTGAAGGCATTCGGCTACCCGCGTGAAGCGTTGATCGGCAAGCAGACACGTATGCTGTATGCCTCCAGCGATGAGTTCGAGCGCCAGGGGCAGAGGCGCTTTCGTGTCGATGCCCAGCCCGCCAAGGAAGGCCGGGTCATCCGCTACCGTCGCCAGGATGGCACCTACTTCTATGGTGAGACGCTCGGCGGCCCCATCAAGGACCCCACCAGCGACAACATCTTCATGTTCGGGCTGATCCGCGATGTCTCACGCCGTGTGACGGCGGAACATACTCTCCACAGCCTGCATGCCATCACCTCATCACGTGAACTCAACTTCAATGAGCGCATCGACGAGCTGCTGAAACTGGGCTGCGCCCATTTCGGCCTGCCGATCGGTATCTTCAGCCGCATCCAGGGCGGCGAATACGTCGTCCAGCGCGCCTGTCACCCGGAAGACCTGCTGGAACCGGGACTGAGCTTCTCGCTCAGCGATACCTATTGCGATCACGTCTACAAGGCCGACTGCGTCCAAGCCTTCCATCATGTGGCCAGCAGTGAGATCCGCAACCATCCCTGCTATGCCAACTTCAATCTGGAAGCCTACATCGGGGCACCGGTGATCGTGGATGGTGAACGCTACGGCACCTTCAACTTCTCAAGCCCTGACCCGGTGCCGTCCTTCACCGCTCAGGACATCGAGCTGGTACGTCTCATCGCCTTGTGGGCCGGCCACGAAGTCGCGCGTGCCAATGACATCAATGCCCTGAAGGAAGCGCATCAGGCGCTCGAGAAGATCGCGATCACCGACCCGCTGACCGGCCTCTACAATCGCCGTCATGCCCAGCAGGTACTGGATGACAGCATCGCGGCACTGGCCACCGCCGAGGTTGACCACCCCCTGTGCGTGGCACTGCTGGATTTCGACCATTTCAAGAAGATCAACGACAATCATGGCCATGACGCCGGTGATCTTGCCTTGCAACACTTGAGCGTGCTCGCCGAGGAGATTCTGCTGCCCGGCGACACCCTCGCCAGATGGGGTGGCGAGGAATTCCTGGCGATTCTGCCTGACTCGCTGCTCAGTGACTCGGCCACGCGCATCAACCTGCTGCGACAACGCATGAAGGACAGTGTCGTGGAATACGCTGGCCAACGTCTGCCCCTGTCACTGAGCATAGGTCTGACCTGCCTGGAACCCGATGACAGCGCCACCCGCGAGCAGTTGATCGCACGCGCCGATGAAGCCATGTACGCGGCCAAGGAAGAAGGACGCAACTGCCTCAGGATGCTGTAACGCAATGATGCGTGAATTGCTCCGTCCTGCCTGTCCTGATCAGGAGCGCCAAGCAGGACGGAGCCCTCTCACCAAAGCCCGCTCACCAAGCCCTCTCGCCGAAGCCCTCGCGTCACGCCATCCCCCCTCTCGCACTCAGGTAGCGAACACGCTAAGGTCAGGCCCATCCCCTTCTGCCGAGCCACCCGACGTCGTCGTTGCCTATCCTCATGCCTTCACACGATTCCAGCGCTACGCCGCCCGATGCGTCCTATGCCTTCGGCCTTCCGGAAGACGGCGTGTTGTCTGACCAGCCCACCAGCATTGCGCCCTTGACCGCCACCCTTGCCTCACCTGCCCCCGCTGACCGTCATCAACTCGGCATCTTCCTGCTGCCGGGCTTCGCGATGGTAGCGCTGTTCTCGATGATCGAGCCGCTGCGCATCGCCAATCGACTGCGCGGAACACGCCTGTATCAGTGGACACTCGCAAGCCAGGATGGCGCGCCGGTCAAGGCCTCCAACGGCATGGTGCTGCCGGTGGATACCGCACGTGATGAGCTCGCCGCAGTGGACACGCTGGTGGTGTGCACCAGCTTTGCCCCGGAAGCCTATCTGGAAGACCGCACCTTGCACTGGCTGCAGGAGCGCTCCCAAAGCGGCTGCCAGCTCGGCGGCGTGGATACCGGCTGCTTCGTGCTGGCGCGTGCCGGCCTGCTCACCGGCAAGACGGTGACGCTGCACTGGGAAAGCCTGCCGGAATTCAGCCAGCGCTTCGATGAGGTGGATGCCGTGGAGTCACTGTATGAAATCAGTGACGATGGCTTCTTCTGCGCCGGCGGCAGCGCCCCGCTGGACATGAGCCTGGAGCTGATTCGCCGCCAGCATGGCCAGACGCTCTATCAGGCAGTACGCGAACAGCTGATTCTCGATCAGGGTCGCCTGCCGGCCAGCCGCCAGCGCGGCCTCAGTCAGCAGACGGCCGATCTGGCTGACCCGCTGCTCAGGCGTGCGATCACGCGCATGGAGAACACCCTGGAGGCCCCGCTCAGCATCGAGGCACTCGCCGAGGAGCTCGGCCTCTCATGGCGCCAGCTGGAGCGCCGCTTCCAGCAAGGGCTCGGCTGCACGCCTCGCGCCTATCATGGGGAGCGTCGCCTGCTGCACGCACGCAGCCTGCTTCACGATACCCGCCATGGCGTCACCGATATCGCCCTGGCCTGCGGTTTCACCTCGCATTCGAGTTTCACCCGCGCCTTTCGCCGTCGCTTCGGCATCACCCCGACCCAGGCACGCCGCCAGCCACCGCGCCCCTTGGGATGATCCACACCCGTTATCCGCATCGCGATGTCGAATTGGGCACAGTCTGTGTCGAATTGGGCACAGTAGCGAGCGCCGTGGGCTGCCATTCTGTCGGGGAATCGCTCACCTGACAGAAGGAAGGACTCTCCATGGCGCTCCCGATCACACCCGATTACGACAGCTGGCCAATTGACGAGACTCTCGTGAAGGTCGTTCACGAAGCACGCTTTCTGAGCGTGACCTGGAGCGATGGCCGCGTCAGCCGTTTTCATAGTGTCTGGTTGCGCGAGAACGCCGCGGACGATACCACCGTCAATCCGGCGACGCGCGAACGCATTCTGGACCTCTCCCAGATTCCCGCCTGGCCGGAAATCGCCGAGGCCAGCATCGATGAGGACGGCGCACTCAGCGTGCTGTTCGCGCCCGAAGACCGCCGCCTGCGCTTCCACCCGGGCTTCCTGCGCGCCAATGACTATGACAACCAGGACGCGCTGCCGCCGGAACTAACGCCGCTGACTCTCTGGCACGGTGAGCAGTTGGAACAGCCGCCGACCATCGATGCCGCTCGCCTGGCCGAGGCCGATCATGGCAGCGCGCAGGAGGCGGAAATTCTGTATCCGACCCTGCACGAACTGCTCGGCAAGGGCCTGGTGCGCCTGCGCAACCTGCCGGCAGAAGAAGGCGCCATCGAAAAGGTCGCCGAGCGTATCGGATCAATCCGCTCGACCAACTTCGGCCACCTCTTCAATGTCCGCGCGATCCAGAACCCGGACTCCAACGCCTATACCTCCATCGCCTTGCCGCCGCATGTGGACCTGCCGACCCGGGAATATCAGCCGGGCCTGCAGTGTCTCTACTGTCTCGAGAACAGCGTGGAAGGCGGCATGGCGGTGATGATGGACGGCTTCGCCATCGCGGCGGCGCTGAAGGAAGAACACCCCGAGGCCTACGAGACACTCACCACGGTGCACTGGCGCTACGCCAATACCTCGCGCAATACCGATCATGTCTGGTACTCGCCGATGATCGTACTGGGCCAGTCGGGAGAGCTGCTGGAAGTCCGGATCGCCGACTTCCTGCGCGGCCCGATGATGGCGCCGTTCGAGCAGACCGAGACCGCCTATGAAGCACTGATGACGCTGCAGCGCATGTTGCGTGAGCCGCGCTTCGCCATGCGTTTCACCTATGCCCCCGGCGACATGGTCATCTTCGACAATCGCCGCCTGCTGCACGCCCGCGATGCCTTCGAAGGCGACAGCGGCAGCCGCTGGTTGCAGGGCTGCTACCTGGAGCGGGACGAGGTGCGCTCGCGCTATCGCATGCTCAAGCGTGCCGAACGCGCCGAGCGAGTCGAGGAAGCCATCCAGGCGGTGTGATTCGGCACGGCGTGCCTCTGCTCGCGCATTGGCTCACACATCAGCTCACGCCGATGGCCTACATGGGAATGAGAACGTGCGGGGAAGTCAGGGCGTGCGTGGCGTGATGACGAGCGTGAAGCCGGGGTCCTGAGGGATCAGGGGCGGCAGACAACGCACCTCATGACCTGGCAACTGGCGGGAAAGACATCGGGTCAGCGTCGCAGGTTCAAAGGCGCTGATCCATGTCGGCCTATCAGGTTTCTCGCCCCGCCAGTGGACGGCATGCATGCCCCATTCCGGCTCCAGCGCGTGGCGTGACAGGGTCTGCCAGGCCAGTTGATGACGACCACTGCCCGACACGATACGCGTGGATAACGGCAGACGTTCGACATCAAAGGCATCGATCACGATTCGCAGGCGTGGATGACAGAGAATCGCCTCGACGAGTCTCGTGAGTTGCTCACCCTGCTGCCAGTTGGCACTGATGCGACAGCTGATCGCCACGCAGGATGCCGACGTCTCTGCCAGCACATCGAGAATGTCGCCGTGCACCACCTCGTCAAGCTGAGGCCAGTGGCGGCGTGCTTCCTCCACCATGTACTGCGAATACTCCACGAACCGCACGTCATGATGACGTGACTGTATCGCGGCGACCTCGGCAAAGCCTGCCATCAGTACTGGCTGCCCCTGATCATCGGGCAACAGGCGCGCTAGGCGCCGGGCAATGCGCTCAAGTGGATAGCCCTCACGATAGATGGCGTTCCAGTCGACGCTGCCTGAATAGAGATTCTCATCGCGTGAGACTGCCAAGGTGTCACCTGCAAGCGTGGGCATGAAAGGGTCGCCCTCGTAACAGAGGCAGATACGGGGATTGCATGCCTGTCAGGCTCGCCATGTTGTTTGCGGCTGGCCGTGTACGTCATTTTCAATGACGTACACGGCCCTGGTCTCAATGTTGATGCTCTGCATCATGTGATGAGTGAGGATGATCCTCAGCCCGGTCACTGTCCTTCGGCTCATGACTCTCTTTCTGCTTATGGCTACCCTTCAGCTCATGGTCACCCTCCGGCTCATGGCTGGCCTTCCGCTCATGGCTGTCTTGTAAATCAGCAGGTCCATCAGCTTCCTTGGCGTGGTGTGGTTGGCGGGTGTCATCGTCATGATGCGATGACGATGATTGTGCAGTCTCCCCTCCGCCATGTTGATGACCATCACTTGCAGCCACAAGAGTCGTATAACGCGCAGCACTCATGCCCGGTAGCTCTTGCATGAAAGCGACCATCTGCCAGATATATTCATCCTGCATGCTCTTGCCCCATGCCGGCATTCCGCTGGCTTTTATCCCATGCTTGATGACCCAGAAGCGCTCTTCAGGCTCACCATGCATATCCGAAGACACAAAATTCGGTGGACTGGGGTAAAGCCCCTTGCTGAGCTCTGTCTCTTGCATGCCTGGCGCGAGATGGCAGGAGGCACACATCGATGCATAATTGCCGGCCCCCGCCACTTTCATGGCTTCATCATCGAGGGGTGGCGCGGCGATATCACTCGCGTGGCTCTCGATCGAACGTTCACGCGCCGTTTCAAGAATTCCATAGACCCATGACCCATGCGGATCATCTGCCGCGACACTGACGACGCCGGAGTAAATGACTCCGGCCCCTGCTGCCAGCAGCACCATGAATGCCAGACACATGCCCAACAATAATTTCTTCATGTCGCCCCCCTTTAGACGGCAAGAATAGTCAATGACAAGGCTGTCAACCAAAGCGAAAAAAGGCCGACGAATGCCGGCCATCAACACGATCCAGAGTGACGCCTTATTTACAACACAACACAAAACCAATGAATAATTTTCAAATATCGCTCAGCAATTTACATCAAACCTATCATTGATCATCTTTCGCCATAATCATCTCTTATTCAAAAGCAACATTTAGAGAATAGCTACGCCCATTTTCGTCAGCCGAACCACTTATTGAATTGCCTGCGACCTCCAATTGGTAATAGCCTTCTTGGACATCCTGCTCCAGTGAAAAATGCCCATTATCATCAGAGGCTGTCGCGACGACATTTCCTTGTGGGTCTCGTAGCACAGCAGTCATCAGGTTGTTCTTACTCGAATCAGCTGCAAAATGTCGACTGCTGATCTTTAGAACTGCATCATGTTCAACGGCTATTTGGAAACGCAATGGCTTTCCAGCCACAAGTCCATATGTTTCTGAAACTCCAGCCGAAAGAGTCGGAAGACGGCTATGCTCATCATTGGCCTGCGTCACAGCGGTAAAAAAAGTCATGGTAGCAGCAAGTAACAGCGTTGATGTTTTCATGAAAATCATCTCTTTATGGGTTCACTTATCATCATGGCAACACAACCTGAAAACATCCTGAAAATGGAATAGATTATCATCACATTGTACAAAACCATAAGACATAGTCTCCCAATCAAAAGGCCATTCTGCATATTCATGTAAAACATGATCACGCAACTACACCACCGCTATTCAATTGAAAAATGTCACTGCCATCCTGACTCCTCTAGAACATCATGCGCACACCGACCACGACAGCCGTATCCTCCACATCCTCACCTTCTTCACGCTGCATATCGGCGGTTTCGCCATACTCTCTCTGCCAGTACATGCCGACGTAAGGCGCTACCCGCCGAGTTATCTCATAGCGTGCACGCAAGCCGATTCGTACTGAGTTGAGGCCCGTCCCAATCCCCTGCTGCCTGGACTCATTGGCAGCGAACACCATTTCACTACGTGGCTGTAGATACCAGCGCTGGGTCAGGCGCACATCATGTTCAAGCTCCAGGCTGGCAGTCACGATACCTTCCTCTCGGTACTGCACTGCGGCATCCGTCTCGATCCGGTAGGGGGCGGTCCCCTGAAAGCCGAAGACCCCATATACGCCTTCATCATGATCATCGTTGAACACACCACCCTGATAGCCAGCTCCAACCTGGAACTCCCAGAAATCGGCAACCAGGCGACTGTAGAGAAGCTCAAGGGATTCAAACTCGGCTTCTTCACCATCGCCTTGGACATTCTCCCCTTCTGACTTGAGATAGACGCGGTGGGTATCTCCGCCATACCAGGCCTGAAAATCCCACACCAGGGAGTCCTCTCCCTTGTCCGGAAGGCTATATTCCAGGCGATCGAAAACTGCGCTCCACTGGAGATGTTCGGCCATGGGCGATGGCCATGACGCCGGGGCATCATATCCATCCTGGGCAAATGCCTGGGAGGCACCAGCACTGGAGAATAGACATACCGTCACGCAGGCAAGACGAAATGAATGCTGACTGATTGACATGATGACTCCTCAGGAAACCTTTACGACACGGAACATACCTGCATCCATGTGGTACAGAAGATGACAATGGAAAGCCCAGCTACCTTCTGCATCGGCAGTGATCAACGCTGAGACGCGCTCACCGGGTTTGACATTCAAGGTGTGCTTGCGAGGGATCAGGTCACCGTGGCCATTCTCGAGCTCCATCCACATCCCATGTAAATGAATGGGATGCTCCATCATGGTGTCATTGATCAAGATGAGACGGAGGCGCTCATCTTTATGAAAATGAATAGGGCCATTGACTTCACTGAACTTCTTGCCATCGAAGGACCACATATAACGTTCCATATTGCCGGTCAGATGCAACTCCATCTCGCGCATGGGCCCACGTCTGTCCGGCCATGGTGAATAGGCCTTGAGATCCTGATAGACCAGTACACGACGCAGCGACTGGTCCAGACCGATTCCTGCCTGGTCATAACGAGCCCCTTGCTGAGCAGCACCCGCCATCAGCATGCCGCCCTGGGCTGCATCGGCTTGCAGGCCAGTCATCTTCGAATGGTCCATACCTGCCATCTGCGAATGGTCCATGCCCGCCATCTGCGAATGGTCCATACCTGCCATCTTCGAATGGTCCATGCCTGCCATCTTCGAATGGTCCATGCCTGCCATCTTCGAATGGTCCATGCCCGCCATCTGCGAATGGTCCATGCCTGCCATCTTCGAATGGTCCATACCTGCCATCTTCGAATGGTCCATGCCTGCCATCTTCGAATGGTCCATGCCCGCCATCTGCGAATGATCCATGCCCGCCATCTGCGAATGATCCATGCCTGCCATCTGCGAGTGCTCCATTCCAGCATGAGCGCCCATGGCCTCCATCCCGCGATCAGCGATCTGCCGTCGTTCAGGTACGGGCGCCTCCATCCCGGGGCGGGGGGCCAACGTGGCTCGCGCGTAGCCACTGCGGTCCATGGCTTCGGCGAAGATGGTGTACGCCTTGTCATCTTCCGGTGTCACCAGCACATCGTAGGCTTCCGCCACGGCAATACGGAACTCATCCACATCTACCGGTTGCACTGGCTGACCATCTGCCGCTACCACGGTCATCTTCAAGCCGGGAATACGTAAATCGAAGTAGCTCATTGCCGAGCCATTGACGACACGCAGACGCACTGTTTCCCCACGCTTAAATAGCGCGCTCCAGTTTTCTTCTGGTGAATGACCATTGAGAAGATACGTATAGGTACTGCCGGTGACATCGGCGATATCCCGTGAGCTCATGCGCATTTCTGCCCACATGCTGCGCGACTCGATCGTGTCCACCCAACCACCCCGTCGTACATCCGCAAAGAAATCAGCGACAGTACGCTCCTGGTAGTTGTAGTAGCCTTCCATGGTCTTGAGGTTGCGAAATACGGACTTGGGGTCTTCGAATGTCCAGTCAGTCAGCAGCAGGACATGCTCACGATCATAGGTGAAGGCTTCGGGGGTTGCGGAGTCGATGATCAATGGACCTGCGTGGCCTTCCTGCTCCTGGAGGCCTGAATGACTGTGATACCAGTAGGTACCGCTCTGAGTGACAGGAAACCGGTAGGTAAAGGTTTCGCCCGGTGCTATCCCTGCGAAGCTGATACCCGGCACGCCGTCCATTTCCGGGGGAAGTATGATGCCATGCCAGTGAATGGAGGTTGGCTCATCGAGCAGGTTTGTCACCTTGATGACAGCATCCTGCCCCTCCTTCAAGCGCACCATGGGCCCGGGACTACTGCCATTGATGCTGATGGGACGAGCGAATTGCCCGGCAATGTCGATGTCTTCACGTCGAATGACAAGAGAGATCTCGGGCCCATGCTCAACCCCTTGGGAGTAACCTGATGTGCGCCCCCAGGGGGTGGCCCAGGCGGGTGCCACGCCTGACACCATTGCGCCCAGCCCCAGGGCAGAACCTCCCTTGAGCAACTGACGACGTGATACAGAAAATTCAGACGGTTTTGGTGCCATGGCCGTTGCTGCTCCCGGGTCATGAATGAAGAGTCATGACATGGATGAAGCCACGGCAAGCTGAAACGAACCTGAATGGAGTGCCTATTTGCGTGTGGGCAGATGCACCTCGGCTCTCAATCCCCCTGCGGCTCCTGTTGAGTAGCTCACGCAACCAGCGTAATGCTTGACGAGATGGGCAAGAATGGAGAGCCCCAACCCATAACCCGGGTGAGTTTCGTCCTGACGCCACCCACGCTCGCCAAGATGGGCCAACTGTGCCTGCGGCACCCCCGGACCATCATCCTCGACGCAGAGCACGATCTGGTCACTCTCTATCGTCAATCGGCATTGCACCTGATTGACAGACCACTTGCCCGCATTATCCAGCAATATGCCGAGCATTTCGGTGAAATCCTGTGTCTCGACATTCACCCAGCTATCCGCATGATCATTAGATACGCCCAGACACTCCAGCAAGAAGGTACGCTGCGGATAGATCCCCTGGAACATCTCGATCAAGCGCTGGGCCTCTTCAACCGGGCGTGTTGTCTGACCGGCGCGTGGGCCAGCAATGCGGGCTCGCCTGAGTTCTGTCTCCAGCTGGGAATGAATCGTCTCTACACGTTGCAGCATCTTGCCACGACGTACCTCATTGATCGGTCGCTTGCCACGCAGCACCTGTGTCAGTGCCGCCAGAGGTGTCTTGAGCGCATGGGACAGATTCGCCACAGACTCTCGTGAACGGGTCAACCGACGATCAAACTCATCCAGCAAGGTGTTGAGCTGTGATACCAGCGCATCAAGCTCGGAAGGGGCCTCAAGCACAATCCGCTTTCGATACCCGGACTGAAGTTCACTCAATTGATGGCGCAGGACACTCAACGGCTTGAGCCCCCGCCTTACCGCCAGCAGATTGAGTGATATCAGAATCCCCCACAACAGGATGGCGCTGGCGGCGATCCACCAATGAACTCGGGTCAAGCCCTGCTCCACTGGCGAGAAATTCTCGGCAATCAACAATTGCACCGCGTCCCCGCGGATATCGAAGACGTGCCGATAGACCAACAGTGGCTGTTGCTGAAACTGATGCATGAATAACGCATCCCCCTTGCCCTCAAGCAAAGGGAGCATCTGCGTCGGCAAGGCAGGCAACGAGGTACTGACCTTCTCCCCGACTCGCAACACATAGAAATGATGAAAGCTCAGAGATTCCTCACGGGCCGCTGCCATGAGCTGGGCAACAGGCCGCTCATCCTTCTTGAGCAAGGTGACGATATGCGATGCCTCATCCTTGAGACGCTCCCCAAGAAAGTCCTTCGCCAGCTCGTGGAGAAAGAAGCCATGCAGATACCAGGCAAACAACACCACCGCGAGGGATGCACCTCCCAGGCGGGTCAGCAGGCGAAAACGAAGGCTACGACGATCGATGTGAAACAAGCAGATACCCCTGTCCGCGGCGGGTCTGTATCAAGTCCTTGCCCAGGCGGCGGCGAAGGCGAGCGATATAGACTTCTACCAGATTGGGCGCCGCGGCGTCCTGCTCCAGGGCATATAGCTGATCCAGCAACTGTGTCTTGGAGTGCACTCTGTCTGGATGATGCATGAGGTACCGTAACAGGCGAAATTCGGTGGCCGTCAAGCTCGCCCACTGTTCTCCATCACAGCACACACGCTGCGCCTCTTCATCCAGCTGAATTCCGCTCACCTGAAGATACCCATGACTTGCCCCTTGACGACGCCGAAGCAGCGCATGAAGACGTGCCAGCAACTCTGCTTCATGAAATGGCTTGGTCAGGTAATCATCTGCCCCGCTGCGCAAACCGACGACCTTGTCTTCCCAAGTGTCACGGGCCGTGAGAATCAGTATCGGAATATCCACCTGACCTTGACGCCAGCGCTTGAGCAAATCCAACCCGGAGCCATCCGGTAGCCCCAGATCCAGAATGGCCAGCGCGTACTGCTCGGTTGCCATGAAGGCTTGCGCTTCATTCAAATTCGAGGAGACATCCAGTCGATAGCCATGGTCCTCAAGCAGCTCGGCCAGGCTTTCCGCCAGCAGGTCATCATCTTCAAGCAACAACAGCTTCATGCCAGCTTTCTCCTGATCCACAAAACACCCACTGAACACCGCGGCATATGGCTAAACCAACATGCCATGGTAAGCCTCACCATCCTATGGGGGAAAGCTGATCTCTAGCTGAAAAGACAGCAACATGCAATTTCACCAACACGCGAAGCCGCTCGAATCTCCCAGGCGCTATCCAGCCACGCACGCTTGGCTGGATAGCGCCTCTTGGTCACGGTAGCCTTGCACGCCTGTCAGGCAGGACATGCATCATGTCGGCTGCCTGAGCCCCTATTCTCTCTCTATTGGCTAATTGCACAGGATGCCCGCAATGCTCGCAAGTCCCGCCGATATTCCCTACCTCGCAAGCCTGCTTGATGGCCTCGCGCAGTATTTCCCGCTCTCGCTGCCTATCGTCTGCGCGTTGTTGTTGCTTGCCCTGCTGACGTCAGCCATGTCCGCTGCTGTCGGGGTCGGCGGTGGCACCCTGCTGATCATGTTCATGGCGCAGTTGATGCCTGCCGCTGCCTTGATCCCGGTGCATGGCATGGTGCAGCTGGGCTCCAACGGCGGGCGCATGGCGATGACGTGGCGCCATATCGACATGCGCCGTCTGTTGGCCTTTCTGCCCGGTGTGGCGCTGGGTGCGCTGGTCGCGGCCTGGGTGTTGATCCGCTTGCCTGAAGGGGTGCTGGAGCTTTCCATCGCGCTGTTCGTGCTGTTCACCTGCTGGGGGCCGGCACTGCCCAAGCGAGCTTTGAGCCGCACGGGGACCTTGATCGCCGGCGCCATCACGACTTTTCTTTCGAGTCTGATCGGGGCTAGCGGCCCACTGGTCGCGAGCTTCATCAAGCAAGGCGGCGGCGAGCGTCACACCAAGGTGGCGACCTTCGCGGCCTGCATGGTCGCGCAACACCTGACCAAGGCGTTCATCTTCGGCATGGCTGGCTTCGTCTTCCAGGAGTGGTTGCCCCTGATCGTGCTGATGATCGGTGCGGGCCTGATCGGTACCCGGCTCGGACTGCGCTTTCTGGATCGCGTCTCCAACCGGCATTTCGATGGCCTGTTCAAATGGGCGCTGTCGTTGCTGGCGCTAAGGCTTGCCTGGCTGGGGAGTGTCTCTCTGATCAGTCATTGATCCGCCGCCAGGCAGGGTTTGGGGGTGCGACATTATTGCGGGAAACACGTCAGTGCTGGCTGAGGTAACGTGCCCCTTATGCAAGTGCATGCCGATGGCCAGAGAGTGTGAGTGTGGGTGTGAGTGCGCATGGCCAGCGCACCCACCCACTTCAGCCCCCCAATCCTCATATCTCTATGGGCAGAGCTTCTCTGTCACGGTCGCCTTGCGTGCCTGTCAGGCGGCACATGCGTTATGTCGGCTGACTGAGCCCCATTCCCACCATTGGCAATCTGCACAGGATACCCTTGATGCCCGTCAGACCCGACGAGATGTCTTTCCTCGCCGGCCTGCTCGATGACCCCGCCCAGTATTTCCCGCCCTCGCTGGCGCTGAATGTTAATGTGACAAACACCGGCCGCATCAAGCGCAATCTGAAAATCTACAAGCCCCAAAATACCGGATAGGTCGTCTAGACACGCGGTGGTAACCAAAAGACTCTGAAGACGTGGAAAAGAAACGGTTGTTATCCAATGGGACACGCCGAGAAATTCCTGGCAAAGACATATTCAGTCGCTTTGGCTATTGAGCAATTATTAAGCTCGGAAACCTTTTCTTTAGATATTTTATGGTCTTCAACTCCAGCAGCAAATGCAATATTTGGGGCTATGGGCATAAATGTAAGGTCGTCGTAGCCATCAGCGACTAAAAATTCGCCATCGGTAGCTTCAAGTAGGCCCCATTTCAATCTGCTATATACTTCCCAAGAACGATCTAGTTCCATTTGTAGTTGTAATGATGTACTGAAGCGGGATGAAACTACTCCATTTTCGCGATTGAACATACACCATTTACTTTCTAGGATTTCTTCCTGCTCTTTTGCTAGACCGGGTCCGACAATACCGTTCAGCACAATGTCTTGGTTTGGGGTGGTGTGATATGCAAAACGTAAGCGCCACAATAAAAAATATCGTGAAATCGACTCGTGACACCTTGAAGAATAGTCCCTGATATTATCTATTTGATTATGAAATTCTTTTTCAATGGCTGCCATGTAACCTTTTTCAGCTCTTTCATCCCATGTTCTTTTTGTGCAGAAAATTTTTGCTCGCTTATGCCGCTCGACTACTTCTTCACTGGCGATAAATTTAACCTGAACCTTTTCTGCTTCATTGTATAATTTGCTGATGGCATGGGCCGTATGAAAATGCTGCTCAACAGTTAGTTGCTGAGGATTGCCTTTAAGTGTTGGTTCATACGGCACGAGCTTTGCTCCTAGTCATAATGCCAGCCATAAGCGGCCGAAAAACCGCTAGTTTCTTGAGGCCCAGCCGCCCGCAGGACGGCGATGCTTGATGGCCTTGTTATAAGCCTTGGAAGAGCTGCTTTTTAGCATAGTTTGCGACAGCGCCTTTCTGCATCTCTTCCCAAGTTGAATATGAAGTGCTTTTACTAATGAAAGCATCCCATTCACCATCAGGTATAGCGGTGAAGTCTTCAGCTGATTCGACCTTATATCCGCTATCATCAACCAGCTCTTCAAAACTTGAATACGAAGAGCATTTGGACATGAATTCTGAGTCGAGAAGATCTACCAGCTTCACTTCACTATGGCCGGACAGCTTCTCCATATTGCCTTTCAGCTTATCCAGTCCGCTTGTATCAATTTTAAAAGACATCTCTACACCTCCTGCAACTGATGACAAATATTAGACAGTCGGCTCGTTTCATTGACTTAAACGCGCCTGATGCCTTTATAGGAATATCAGCTGTGGGTCGTCAGCTGACGGAACGTCTCCATCAGCGTAATCTAAATTCCAGCATCCAACCATCAGCGGGCGCTCAGCTGGCCTTGTTGCCTGCTCCACCCATCATGACGCGTCAGCATTACCTACCATCAAAAGCGCCCCGCTCAGGCATCAGGCTGAGCGGGGCGCTGCTTGTCATGCGTCAACTACAGACCAGAGATCAGAACGGATATTGGCGGGGCTCGACCTGCAGGCTGACCCACTGGTCGGTGGTGAATTCCTCAAGCACCCAGTCGCCATTGAAGCGCCCAAGGCCGGAGTTCTTCTCGCCACCGAAGGGGGCGCGAGGATCATCGTTCACCGGCATGTCATTGACGTGCACCATACCAGCCTCGACCTGGCGCGCGAAGCGCTCGCCGCGTGCGATATCCGCGGTGAAGACGGATGCCGAGAGGCCATATTCGGTGCCATTGGCAAGCTCCAGCGCGTGCGCTTCGTCACGGGCTTTCTGGATGCCTACCAGCGGACCGAAGATCTCGTTGCGCGCCAGGCTCATGTCATTGGTGACCTCGGTGAACACATGCGGCGGCACCAGCTGCCCCTGCGTCTCGCCCTCAAGCATCACCCTGGCGCCCTCGCCCTTGGCCGTCTCGATCATCTCGAGCAGACCATCACGCTGCTTGGCATTGATGATCGGCCCGATGACGGTATCGTCCTCTGCGGGATCGCCGACCTTGAGTGAGCGGGCACGCGCCACGAAGCGATCGACAAAGGCGTCATGGACCGACTCATCGACGATGATGCGGTTGATGGCCATGCAGATCTGCCCCTGATGGAGGAACTTGCCGACCAGAGCGGCGTCCACCGCCTGTTCGATATCCGCATCATCGAGCACCACGAAGGGACTGTTACCGCCCAGTTCCAGGGCAACGTGCTTGAGATGATCACCACCGACGGCGCGCTTGCCGATGCCCTTGCCCACCTGGGTGGAACCGGTGAAGGAGATCAGGCGCGGCACCTCGTGATCCACGAAGGCATCGCCGATCTCGCTGCCGGAACCGACTACCACGCTCAGGACGCCAACAGGCAGGCCCGCCTCCTCGAACAATCTGGCCAGCAGCAGGCCACCCGTCAGCGGCGTGTCACTCGCCGGCTTGATGACGACGCTGTTGCCGAGCGCCAATGCTGGCGCCAGGGAACGCTGGGTCAGATGCAGCGGGAAATTCCACGGGCTGATGATACCGATGACACCCAGCGGCTTGCGGAAGACACGGCTCTCCTTGCCCGGCACCTGAGCCTCCATCGCCATCCCGGCCACGCGGTTGGCCATCGCGGCAGATTCCAGCGTGATCGCGCGAGCCGCGGCCAGCTCCGCCTGAGCCTTGATGCGGGTACTGCCGGGCTCACGGATCAACCAGCCGAGCAGCTCCTCGCGTCGCTCGTCCATCAGCTCCACCGCCTTGTGCATCACACCCGCGCGCTCGCTTGCCGGCGTCTGGGCCCAATCAGGCTGAACATCGCGCGCCTTGCGATAGCTGGCGTCGAGATCCTCGGCGTTGGCCATGGAAATAGAGAGCAGCGAGCTCTGATCGAAGGGGTCCAACACCTCAAGCGTCTTGCCGGCTCGTCCGGCACGCCATTCACCGGCGAGAGGTAGCTGCTCCAGGTTCTGGTAATCGCGAGGCATGAGTCTCTCCGTGCTATGGGGTTACAGGAGACATGGCGATAGTGTGGCAAAACCCAACCACCGCAACTCAGCTATGCCAGAATGGCACCGCCAACTGAGAGCATCCCCCTACCGAAACCGAATGAGAGTCAAAGGATGAGCCCTGAAGACCTGCAGAAACTGACGACCCGCCAGATGCCCTATGGCAAGTATGCCGGACGCCTGATTGCCGACCTGCCCGGGGATTATCTGGGCTGGTTTGCGCGCAAGGGGTTTCCGCAGGGCGAAATCGGTCGTCTGCTCGCGCTGATGCACGAGATTGATCACAACGGGTTGAATGCGCTGCTGGAGCCGCTGCGGCGGCGCTGAGGGACTGAGGCGCTGAGGTCGTGAGATACAGAAGAGCTGCACAAGCCGCAGCGTCGCTGACATACCAGCGAGTGTGAATCACGACAGGCGGCCGCTGGCCTCCAGTTGATCGAACATGTCGTGCAGCGTCGTCTCGAGGGGCCGGTAGATCAGGCCCAGCTGCTCGCGGCTGCGGGTATTGTCGAAGACGAAGGGATGGCCCACGTTGCGCGCGACGACCTTGCGGGTCACGGCCTTGTTGGCCAGCGGACCCGCCAGCCACATCAGCCATTTGGGCAGCTGGCGAACGGGAATCGCGTACTGCGGGCCGGCGTGACGGCGCAAGGTCCGCCCCAGTTCAATGAAGCTTGAGGAGTGCCCGGCGACCAGATGACGCCCATTGACCGTGGGCAGAAATCCCGCCGCCAGATGCGCCTCGGCCACATCCCGCACATCCACCACGCCCATGCCGTAATCCGGCGCGCCTATCCTGAGCGTGCCATCGCATAGTTGCGTCATCAGGCTGAAGGATTCGCCGCGCGTGTCATCGCTGATCGCGGGGCCGAGCACCAGCGAGGGGTTGATCACCACCAGCCGCCAGCGCGACTGCTGCTCGGCGATCTGCCAGGCGGTCTGTTCCGCCAGCGTCTTGGAATGGGAATAGGCCTGATGCTCAAGTGATGCCGTTGTGTTCCAGACACTCTCGTCGAAACAGCCGCGCGGCGTATCCAGCGCATCGGCATTGTCGCTGTAGATGGCGGCACAGCTGCTGGTCAACACCACACGTTCGACACTGGCGTGACGATTGGCCTCTTCCAGCACATTGCGCGTGCCCTCCACTGCCGGACGCACCAGATCGCGCTCAGGGTCCAGGACACTGACCACGAAGGGCGAGGCGGTATGAAAGACCACCCCACAGCCTGCCATCGCCTGAGCGTAGGAACCCGGTTTGAGCAGATCGCTGGCAAAGACACGTAGCTCGCCCGGCAAGCGCTCGCCCAGCGCCATGAGAGCCGCCAGACGTTCGCTATTGCCGGGATCGCGCACGGCGGCATGCACCGTCAGGCCCTCTTCCAGCAAGCGACGAATCAGCTGCCCCGCCACATAGCCGGTCGCGCCGGTCACCAGTACCGGGCGCGATCGCTCCAGCCCTGCCAACAAGGCTTGCGTAGACGCATTGAGCGGCATGGACGGACTCCCGGAATACAGTAATTGGCGATCTGACGGCACAGTGTGCGCGGCAATGGCGTCAGGCAGACAGCTTGACGAACCAGGTCCACAGGCCGCCCAGAATCAGCGACTCGGCGGCGAAGCGGAACAGATGGCGCATCTCGATGCCATCCAGCATCAGCCCCATCAGACGGGCCGTCATGATGCCAGCGATACCTGCCACCGCGAGCGTCACCAGCACCGGCAACACACCCAGGCCGATCGGCGGATACATCAACAGATACCCCACCGCGATGACCCAGCCCCAACGAATGCGCCGCGAGATCGCCGCGCCGGTCTCCTTCGGTACGGTCTGCGGGGTGTCGTTCGGCCCCTTGAAGCGGTTGACCAGCTCCGGCACTGCCGCCAGCAGTACCCCTGCTGTCAGCACGAAGCCGCCCAGAATCTGCAATACCATCATCATCGTGCCATCTTCCCTTGTCCGGTAATCAATGGCGCACATGCTACCAATACTGCCGGGCAAATGCCTGATTTACGCCGCCGGCATCAGTTTGGCGCAGCCTCGTTCACGGCTGGCAGGTCGCGCGGCTCACGCCATAACGACATGAATGTGGCAATGCACATCAGAATCATCAGCAGCGAAAACGGCAGAGAAGCGATGAGCATTGCCTTCTGAATCGCCGCCAGGCCACCCGCCAGAAGCAATGAGCCCACCACCAGTGTCAACAGAGCGCCCCAGATGATGCGGTGACGGCGCTCGTTGGTTTCCTCTCCCCCGGCCATGATGGCGTTGAGCACCAGCACGCCCGAGTCCGCACTGGTCACCAGATACGTGATGATCAGGATCAAGGTGCCGCCGACGATGACATGGATCAAGGCGCCGGTATCCAGATAATCCAGCGTCACGAACAACACGGTGGCGATATGGTCGCGCACGGTTGCCAGAATCGTGCCTTGCGCCAATCCGCTGGTTTCCATGTGCAGACTGCTGCCACCCATGTAGCAGATCCATACGAAGCACATGAGACTGGGAGCCACGACCGCCCCCAACACGAATTCACGAATCGTGCGGCCACGTGAAATACGCGCAAGGAAGAGCCCGACGAATGGCGCGAAGGCAATGAACCAGGCACGCTGCAGAATGGTCCAGTCGACCTGCCACTGGCCTAACGCACTCGTCACCGGCCAGGTCTGGAAGCTGCGTTCCGGCAGGGTTCTCAGATAATCCCAGGTCGCGGAAACCAGCAGTTCACTGGCAAATAGACGACTGCCGAACCAGATGAAGACGGCCAGCAGGGCAAAGGACAGCAGCATGTTGAACTGGCTGAGCCAGTTGACGCCGCGCTTCACTCCGGTCACGGCGGACAGTGTCGACAGTCCCATTATCACGACAAGTGTCAGGATCAATGGCCAGGGGCGTGGAATACCGGCGGAGTCCAGCAGCTCAGTCCCCGGCATCACGAAATCCAGCCCTGCCACCAGCTGACTGACACCGGCGCCCATGGTGGTGGCCACGCCCAGAGTGGTCGCGACCACGGCGATGATATCCACGGCGTGACCCAGGGGGCCATCCAGCAGCCGCTTGCCAAAGATGGGCATCAAGGTACTGCGAATGGTCAACGGCAAGCCACGACGATAGGCGAAATACCCCAGTGCCAGTGCCACAGAGGCATAGATTGCCCAGGCATGCAGCCCCCAGTGCAGGAAGGTATAGCTGACGGCACTTTCAATGGCCTGCTCGGACCCCGCCTGCACCTTGCCTGCCGCGATATCCGGATTGAAATTGAAGTGCGAGACAGGTTCCCCGATGGAGTAGAACAGCAGCCCGATGCCCATCCCGGCGCCGAACATCATCGAAAACCAGGCAAAACGCGAAAATTCAGGCACTTCATCATCACGTCCCAGTCGCTTGCGCCCCAACGGCGACACACACAGCACCGTGCAGAACACCAGATAGAAGGCGACGGCATATACGTAATAGAGATTGAAGTGCTCAAGCATGGTCTGATTGATCGTGGTCAACAGCGCTACGGCCCGATCAGGGAGGGCCACGGCAAATACCACGAGAAGAGTGATGATCAGTTTGCTGATCAGTGTCACCGGAATGTTGAGTCCTCGGTACAACCCCGTTTTCTGGCAAGTGATAGTGATACTGCTGTCATTCACATCGGACGACATGTCTTTACCTCACGTCAGTAGGCGTGCAGCCAGCCGTCCCTCACGCGCCATAGGCACTGGTACATGAAGGAAGCAGACAATGGCGGCACGATCATTTATTGGAATTATGGTGATCTGTGTCTCTACATCTGTGTCACTACGAAACGCGTCAGGAGGTTGCGATCAGGCAGCTGCCCGACCGAACACCCCGGAGTATGAAAACAACGTCATTGCGGACGGCAGACTGCGGGCCAAGGAGTGTCATGGCGCTGCTTGATCAGCAGCGCCATCCTGAAATCATCAGTTCAACAAGGCTTCCTCGAACGGGAACTTGCTCAGGATCTCGAGGCCGTCTTCGCGCATCACGCACTGCTCCTCGAGCTTGACGCCTTCCCCGGCTTCGGGGTCGCCGATATAGCTCTCGACGCAGAGCACCATGCCCGGCTCGATCACGCCGTCGTAGCCTGAGACGGCAAAGTCGGCATGGTGATACAGGTAGGGATATTCGCCGGTCATGCCACAGCCATGGGCAGAGAGGTAATAGCGATTGGCATGGAAACGCTCGGGGATGTTCCAAGCCTTCTCGGAATATTCACGGAAGCTCATGCCGGGACGCAGGATGTCGAGATTGTGCTGTACCTGCTCATGGGCGGTGCGATACAGCAGCTTCTGGGTCTCGGTCGGCTTGTCAGGGCCGACGTGGAAGGTGCGCGAGAAGTCGGAGTAATAGCCGTGGCAGCCGACGACGTCAGTATCCAGTGCCACCAGCTCGTTGGCGGCCAGTCGCTTGGTCGCGGTTTCCTGGAACCAGGGATAGGTGCGCGGGCCTGAGTTGAGCAGGCGAGTCTCACAGTAGTCGCCATTGTCAGCGATGATGGACTGATGCAGCACCGACCACAGCTCGTTCTCGGTGATGCCGGGGCGAATCGCTTCACGCAGACGTCCTACGCCGCGCTCGGTAGCACGCAGCGAGGCTACGACACACTTGAGCTCTTCGTCAGACTTGATGGCACGTGCACGTTCAAGCGGTGCCTGGGCATCGACGACGCGCGCGCCCAGACGATCAAAGGCGATGGCGGTCCCGGCATTCATGCGCTCCATGCCGATCACCGCTTTCAGACCGCACAGCTCGGTAATGGTCGCCAGCATCTCGCGCGCCCATTGCTGTTCACGCTCAGCGATATCGTGACCTGCCGCAACGAAACTGGCAGTCATGGCCGGGCGCACTTCGTCGATGGTTTCCAGGCCATCGGCGAGATGCTCACAGCCCGTGAATTCGAACAGCACACTGCGATGCTGGGTCAGCAGCAGGTAACGCGCCGGAGTATTGCGAGCGCTGAAGACCTGCATGTTGCGTGCGCCGCTGGCGTAGCGGATGTTGACCGGGTCCGAAATGATCAAGGCATCAACGCCCTGGGTGCTCATCTCTTCGCGCAGGCGATTCTGTCGATAACGACGCACGGCCACCAGGTCGATGCCTTCACTTTCAGGGGCATTGTCCTGAAGCTCCAGCGGGTGAAGGTCACTACGGTCGGCATGCCAATCAAGTTCATTCATGTTTGCTACCCAGTCAGGTCACGGAGTGTCATGCTGATAGCCCGTGGTCATCTACGGAATACCCTATGCATCACGATGACATCAGTGTGAACCTGATGATTCTAGCTGTGTATAGCCTCAATCCTGATCAACCTTGATAACCTGAAGTCATCAAGCATTGACCTATCAGCCAACGTTACCCTCCTCGTCTCGGAGCCCTGCATGAAGAGCTTTCGTCATCGCCTCCCGCCTCTCAACAGCCTGCTGACCTTCGAGGCAGCCGCGCGTCACGCCAACTTCACGCGTGCCGCCAGCGAATTGCATATCACCCAGGCTGCCGTCAGCCGTCAGATCGCCATCCTTGAGCATCACATCGATACCAAGCTGTTTCATCGCCATGGCAGACGCGTCTCTCTGACCGCAGCAGGACAGCAGTTGAGCCAGCGCCTGGCGACCAGTTTCGACTTCATGATCGACGCACTGGAGAGCGTCAGCCGCCCTTCTCCCAATGCCCGCCTGACACTGGCCGCCAACAGCGCCATCTCACACCTATGGCTGGGGCCGATGTTGAATCGACTTCGCGCCACCCAGCCGACGCTTGCCAGCGGCCTGCGCCTGATCACTGCAGATCATCATCGCGACATCCTCACCGAGGATGTGGATCTCGCCATCTGCTATGACATGGCGCCGCATCCGGATTGGCAGTTGACCCCTCTGTTCACCGAGACGCTCTATCCGGTGGCGTCACCCGACTTCATCGCCGAGTTGCCACAAGGTGCCCGCGACTGTCGGGAGCTACCTCTGCTGGCGGCTCTGCCACTGCTCGACTACGAGCGCCTCGAACCCAACTGGATCAACTGGCCACGCTGGTTCAGCGGCATGGGCAAGCCGGGGTTGGCACTCAATGTGCAACGTCAATTCACCAGCTACCACCTGGTGCTGGATGCCGCATTGGCTGGGCAAGGCGTCGCGCTGGGCAGTCATCAGCAAGTCAGTGCATTGGTGGCACGGGGACAGCTTGTGCGGCTGGGGACGTTGGAGTATTCCTCCGGTTGTGATTACTGGCTCGCGGCGCGTCTCGAGAGCCAGAACCCGCGCCAGGCAGCGTTGGCCAGCTGGCTGCATGAGCAGGTCTGAGATGGCCAGCACGAATACTGATGGCTGTCAGCCCAAGACGGAGGGCTGAAGATCGACCGCTGAAGATCGAGAGCAGAGAGCAGACTTCCCATCCGCGGCACGCTGATCTATCATCGCACCACCGTCATTTCGACAAGTCTCGACATATGGACATATCAAATGAATGACTCCGACAGCCTGCCCGACCCGCAGGCCACGCTGGACACCTTCGCAGCGCTGTCCCAGGCCACGCGTCTGGACACGTTTCGCCTGCTGGTCCGTCATGAGCCACAAGGCCTGCCCGCCGGCGAGATCGCACGCCGTCTCGAGGTGCCGCACAACACGCTCTCGACCCATCTGGGCGTATTGAGCCGCGCGGGGCTGATCCACTCCCAGCGCGAAGGCCGCTCGCTGATCTACCGCGCCAACCTCGAGCACATGCTCGCCACCGTGCAGTTTCTGGTACGTGACTGCTGCGCGGGCTCCTCGGTGGTCTGCGACCCACTGCTGGCCTCGCTCACCGTGCCCGACTGCAGCGCCTCTTCCACCCCCTGTGCTTCTCAGGAGCCTCGCAACGATGACTGATTCCGTCCGTTCTTCCGGCAAGATCACGATGTATCACAACCCGGCCTGCGGTACGTCACGCAATGTGCTGGCCATGCTCAAGGCCTCCGGCGAGGCACCGGAGGTGATCGAGTATCTGGTCGCCCCGCCGACGCGCGAGACGCTGGAATCCCTGATTGCCGCCATGGGGGGGCGGCCCGCGCCCGCTGCTGCGCCGCAAGGGCACGCCCTATGACGAGCTCAATCTGGATGACCCGGCCTTGAGCGATGCGGCGTTGATCGACGCCATGATGGCCCACCCGATCCTGATCAATCGCCCCATCGTGGTCACGCCGCAGGCCACGCGTCTGTGCCGCCCGTCGGAGGCGGTACTGGAGCTGCTGGACAATCCGGTCGCGCAATACACCAAGGAAGACGGCGATGTCGTCCACGCCCCCAGGACCTGAATCATGAACGCACACACTCCCGACACGTCTCACCTGCCGACAGGCGACACCATGACAGACGAGATGAAAGCGGCACTGGCCGAGCTGCCCAATATCGATGCCGAACACTGGCGACCGCTGGAGATCAATCGCCTGGTCGGGCCGGATGCCCCGCGTCACGCGCCGCGCATTCTGGTGCTGTACGGCTCCCTGCGTGAGCGTTCTTTCTCACGCTTCGCCGCCGAGGAAGCGGCGCGCCTGCTGCGTGCCTTCGGTGCCGAGGTGCGCCTTTACTCGCCAGCCGGCCTGCCATTGCCGGATGACTGCGAGGCCGATCATCCCAAGGTGCAGGAGCTGCGCGAGCTGGCCCAGTGGTCCGAGGGCATGCTGTGGGCGAGCCCGGAGCGCCACGGCGCGATGACCTCGATCATGAAGGCACAGATCGACTGGATTCCCCTGTCACTGGGCGGCGTGCGCCCCACCCAGGGCAAGACGCTGGCCATCCTGCAGGTCAGTGGTGGTAGCCAGAGCTTCAACAGCGTCAACCAGATGCGCATTCTGGGCCGCTGGATGCGCATGCTGACCATCCCCAACCAGTCATCCGTGCCCAAGGCCTTCAATGAATTCGACGAGCATGGCCGCATGCGCCTGTCGCCGCTGTATCTGCGCATCGTCGATGTCTGTGAAGAGCTGATGAAGTTCACCTGGATGAACCGCGACCGCAGCGCCTATCTGACCGAGCGCTACTCGGAGCGTGTCGAGAGCGCCGAAGAGGTCTCCCGTCGCGTCAACCAGAGCACGATCTGACGCAATCCGCGGTCGCACACGCGGCTTCTCACTTACTCTTCACCCTCGACAAGGAGACGTCATGCTTGCCTTGGCAATCTTCGCCATCACGCTGGCACTGGTGATCTGGCAGCCACGTGGGCTGGGCATCGGCACCAGCGCCCTCGGCGGCGCCGTGGTCGCGCTGGCCTGCGGCGTGGTCAATCTGCCGGATGTGCTGGTCGTCTGGGATATCGTCTGGGACGCCACCTTCACCTTTGTGGCGCTGATCATCATCTCGCTGATCCTCGATGAGGCGGGCTTCTTCAGCTGGGCCGCACTGCATGTCGCGCGCTGGGGCGGCGGCAACGGACGCAAGCTGTTTCCGCTCATCGTGCTGCTGGGCGCGGTGATCGCGGCCTTCTTCGCCAATGATGGCGCGGCCCTGCTGCTGACGCCGATCGTGATCGCGATTCTGGTGCGCCTGGAGTTCTCGGCGGCGGCCTCGCTGGCCTTCATCATCGCCACCGGCTTCGTGGCCGACTCCACCAGCCTGCCGCTGGTGATCTCGAATCTGGTCAACATCGTCAGTGCCAACTACTTCGACATCTCCTTCACGCATTACGCCGCCGTGATGGTGCCGGTCGATCTGATCGCGCTGGCCGCCACGCTGATCATGCTGTGGCTGATGTTCCGCAAGGAGCTGCCCTCGCACTACGCGCTGGAGAAGCTCGAGGCACCGTCGAGCGCCATCAAGGACCGCCAGGTATTCCGCGCGGCCTTCCCGCTGCTGGGGGTGCTGCTGGTGTCCTACTTCGTGACCGCGCCGCTGGGCATTCCGCTCGCCGTCGTCACCGGCAGCGCCGCGCTGATTCTGCTGGCCATCGCCGGCCGCTGGCTGGGCAGCGGTGATGCCGTGATCGAACTCGGCCCGGTGCTGCGCGGTGCGCCGTGGCAGATCGTGCTGTTCTCGGTGGGCATGTATCTGGTGGTCTACGGGCTGGGCAATGCCGGCCTGACCGATCACGCCAGCGACATCCTCGCCTGGCTTGCAAGCCAGGGCGAGCTGGTCGCCACTCTCGGCACCGGCGTGCTGGCCGCCGTCACCGCCTCGGTGATGAACAACATGCCGGCCACGCTGATCGGCGCGCTGGCCATAGACCACCTCACCGCGCAGCAGGTCAATGATGCGACGCGTGAGCTGATGGTCTACGCCAACGTGATCGGCAATGACCTGGGGCCCAAGTTCACCCCGATCGGCAGTCTCGCCACACTGCTGTGGCTGCATGTGCTCGATCAGAAAGGCCATCACATCAGCTGGGGGCAGTACATGAAGGTCGGCCTGGTGCTGACGCCGCCGGTGCTGATCGCCACCCTGCTCGGCCTGTGGGCCTGGCTGGGCGTACTCAACGGCTGACGGCCCGCCATCTCCTGGCCAAGGGCCATGGCTCAGGTCATGTCTCAGGTCATGGCCCATGCCGTAACATGAGCGCTTGCACAAGAAAGCCCCGCCGAATCCCGGCGGGGCTTTTGCGTTGCGTGCGTCATTGCCCGAGATAGAGATGTCCGCCGTCAGGGCTGGCGGCGGCTGACGATGACCCCGCTGTCGGCCGCTTCTCCCTCGGCGGCGATTTGCGCGCGCATCCAGTCGCAGAATTGCTGCACATGTCTGGCGGGCTGCGGGTGATGGAACAGCCAATAGGCACGCTGGCGATTGGCGGCCATCTCGAACAGGCATTCCAGGGTGCCGTCCTCAAGCTCCTTGCGGATCAGGCGTGGCGGACACAGCGCGACCCCCTGCCCCGCGACCACCGCAGCACTCAGCAGACTGAAATCCTGATAGAGATCGCCCTTGTCGAGCTGGGAGGGATACAGCCCGCAATTGTTGAACCAGTCATGCCAGGGCTGGCGCGACTGATCGTGAATCAGCTCCAGCTTCAACAGATCCGCCGGCTGGGACGGGCGGCGGTGATGCTCCAGATACAGCGGACTGGCCACCGGCTGGGTGGCCCCCGAAAACAAGCGGAACGCCTGTGATGCCTTGTCCGGGAGTTCGTCCTGCCAGGTGATCATCACATCGACCTCCGGCAGCAGCCCCCGCGCACTGATGCCGGCATATTGAAGGCTGACCGCGATATCGGGGCATTGCTCGCGAAAGCTGTTGAGCCGCGGGATCAGCCAGCGCACCGCCACCGAGGGAAGACAGCTGACGCGCAGCTGACGCCGCTGATGCACGCCTTGTGGGTCGACCTCGAATTCGGCCACCGACTGCTCGATTCTGGCAAAGCCGGCCTGCAGGCCATCGGCCAGTCGGCGTCCGGCGTGTGACAGCACCACGCCGCGTCCAGCCCGCTCCAGCAGACTGACCTCCAGCGTGGCCTCCAGGCGGCGGATCTGGTGACTCACCGCCGACTGGGTGATGTTGAGCTCATCCGCAGCCGCGGTGATGCTCCCCAGGCGTGACACGACCTCGAAGGCATTGAGCGATGACAGACTGGGTCGCATGGGATGTCCTTGATGACTGGCCTGGCCGGGTGCCAGAAACCGGGTGCCAGAAACTGGGTGCCGAGTTCCTGTGCCAAGCGCTGTGCTGTACTGAGCGCTTGCGAGAGCGCCCTGATGGAAGAAAGGCGTCAATCAGCATGTGACGGCAACCCATGACATGAAGTCATAGGTTAAACGAAAAATGGTCATTTTTCTGCAATCCACCTCATGGCTAAGGTGAAGGTGTCAGTGATATTGCCAGCTCCCCGCTGCTTGTTCCGCGCAAGCCTGCTGGAACACGACACCACTGGTGAACAATAACAAGACGCCTCGGCGTCACCATGAGGTCTCCTAGGATGAACTTACCTGTCCTGCTGTCGTTCGGGCTCTATCTGCTGCTGATGCTGGGCATCGGCATCTACTTCTATCGCATCACCCACAATCTGTCGGATTACATACTCGGGGGACGCGGCTTGCCGCCAAGCGTCGCGGCCTTGAGTGCCGGCGCCTCCGATCTCAGCGGCTGGGCCCTGATGGGCCTGCCCGGCGCCATCTTCAGTGGTGGCCTCTCGCAAGCCTGGATCGCGGTCTGGACCCTGGTCGGCGTCTACCTGAACTGGACCCTGGTCGCCGAGCGACTGCGCGTGTTCACCGAAGCGGCCGGCAATGCGCTGACGGTGCCGGACTATCTGGAAGCGCGTTTCGAAGACCGCTCACGCGTGCTACGCACCCTGTCTTCCGTGGTCATGCTGGTGTTCTTCACCTTCTATGTCTCGGCGGGTCTAGTCGGTGGTGCCGTGCTGTTCGAAGGGCTCTTCGATATCGATTACCGCGTCGCACTGTGGTTGGGCGCGCTGGTCATCGTCGGCTATACCTTCCTCGGTGGCTTCCTCGCCGCCTCATGGACCGACCTCATCCAGGGCCTGATGATGGCCGTCTCGCTGTGTGCCGTGGCTGCCATGACGGCAGTGGCGCTGTTCGGCGATGGCGCAGCCGCCCCGGCAGCGGCGCAGGATGTCGCCCCATCGGTGGCCTGATGGAAGGCGTGACCTTCCTGGGCATGCTGTCGCTGGCCGGCTGGGCGATCGGCTACTGTGGCCAGCCACACGTCGTGGTGCGTTTCATGGCCGTGCGCAAGCGTGAAGATATCAAGGTGTCGCGGCGTATCGCCCTGCTGTGGTCCGCCATCACCATGGCGGCTGCGGTATCAGTAGGCGTACTGGGTTACTACTGGTTCGGCGGTGAGCTGGGTGGTGGTCTCACGGACAGCGAGCGTGTCTTCATCTCCCTGAGCCAGATCATGCTCAACCCCTGGGTGGCAGGCTTCATTCTGGCCGGCGTCCTGGCCGCGATCATGAGCACCGTCGATTCCCAGCTGCTGGTCTGCTCCAGCGCCATCGCCGAAGACATCTACCGTGGCCTGATTCGCCCCCAGGCAACGCAGAAGGAGCTGGTCTGGCTGAGCCGTGCCAGCGTGATCGGCATCGCACTGCTGGCCACCGTGATGGGCAGCGAGCGTGACAGCAGCATCCTGGGCCTGGTGTCCTACGCCTGGGGTGGCTTCGGCGCCGCCTTCGGTCCCGTCATCCTGCTGTCACTGTTCTGGCGTGGCATGACCCCCAATGGCGCCATCGCCGGCTTGCTGGTCGGTGCCCTCACCGTCGCGATCTGGAAGCCGCTGAGCGGCGGCCCGCTGGAGATATTCGACATGTTCGAGGTCGTACCCGGCTTCCTGTTCGCCCTGATCGCCGTCGTCCTCGTCAGCCGCATGAACGCAGAACCTGCCGCCAGCGCCTGCTTCGACCGTCTGATGAAGCACTGGCGCCGCGAACAGGCATGACCCCGCGCAGGGGGACCGAGAACCTCCCCCTGCGCCCTGCAGATACCGCCACTGCCGGCCATCACACTTGCCGGCAGTGCACGAAAGCCCCCAGCCGGGCAGCGAATTCCAGGCAGTCCGGCCTGGTCATCAGATCCAATTTCGACTCACGAGGAGTCCTGTCATGAGTGATGTACCTGCCGCCTATCAAGCCAGCAAGGGTTCGATTCTGGACGTCGATCGCGACTTCTACGACAGCCTCACCGAAGGCGAGGCCGAGCGCACCCTGGTCGCGACCCATACCGTGCCGCTGCGCGATGGCCTGGCGTGGGAAGTGCCGGCGGGCCACGTGCTGCGCATCAAGATCACCGAGGGTTCACAGGTCGGCGATTTCAACATGTGGAACCTGCACAACCCGCGTGAGCGCATGTGGGCGTCTCGCACCCGCCAGCTGCAGCGCGCGCATGTCAGCACCTATGATCGCCTGTGGTCCACACTGCCCTACCTGCGCCCGATGGCAACCATCATCGATGACACCCTCGCCGACTATGGCGTCGATGCAGAAGGCGGTCGCGTGCATGACCTGCTGGGCACGCGCTGCGACCCCTACGTCAATCGCCTGCTGACCGGCGAGGACTTCGATCACCACTGCCACTCCAATCTGGTGCGCGCGGTGGAGCCCTGGGGCCTGACCGAATTCGATATCCACGATGTGCTCAACATCTTCCAGTGCACCGGCCTCAACAATGAAGACAAGTACTTCATGAAGGCCTGTCCGGCACGCAAGGGCGATTACCTGGAGTTCTTCGCCGAGACGGACCTGCTGTGCGCGATGTCCTGCTGCCCGGGTGGCGATCTGTCAGTGGACCTGTGGGGCCCTGATGCGCGTGACCCGCTCGAGACCTGCAACCCGCTCGGTGTCGAGATCTACCAACTGGAAGGCGACGTGCTCGCAGGCTGGGAGTCGCCCAAGGTCGCGGCATACGCCGGCAATCACGGCCGCCAGCACCCCACCACCGATTGGGCCGCCATCAAGCGTGAGCGCTGCTGCTGATGCGGCTTTTGACACGCTGATCGCCTTTAGCGGGTACTGATGTGACAAAGCCCCTGCCGAGACTCTCGACAGGGGGCTTTGCCTTTCATGTACGGACATCGCCGCCTTATCCCCGGCTTGTCTGCTCATACAAACGCCGATGCTCGGCATGCAGCGATGTCCACAGCGGCGCCATGCGGGCGATCAGATAAGGATCATACTGCTTGCCGGATTCTTCGCTGAACAACCCGACCAGACGCTTCAACGACCAACCCGGCTTGTAGGCGCGCGGCGAAGCCAGGGCATCGAAGACATCCATCATCGCGGCTACCTGACAATGCAGTGGCAAGGCACCCCCGGTGGACCCGGCAGGATACCCTTGGCCATTCCAGCCCTCGTGGTGGGTGATCGCCACCAGGCTAGCCAGCGCTCTCAGGGGGCCGCGCAGCGTAAACAGCAGGCGCCCGCCGTGACTGGCATGATCGCGCATCGTGATACGCTCCTCATCACTGAGCCCACGCGGCGCATTCAGAAGCTCCGTCGAGATGCCGACCTTGCCGATATCATGCAGCAAGGCCGCGCTATGCAGGTCATGCAGTGGCACCTTGCGCTGACCGGACGGCAACAGCCTTGCGTAGAGAAATACCGTCAGCCCCGCCACCCGCCAGGAATGCGCCAGGGTATCGCCATGATGACGATGAAGGAGGCGCGCCAGGGCCAGAACTCCGGGTTCGAGCGTCTTCGCCCCAAGGGGCGGCTTGAAGAGGTAATCCGGCAAGGGGGCATCACCGGCGGGCGCGAATCGCGTCGCGCACAGGGCATTTTTCATGGGGGCTCCCTGTTCAATCTGCCTATCAAGGGTCGTGAGTCATCAGGGGGCTCATGATCGATGCACCAGATAGGGTCGCATCAGCCCGGAATGACGAACGCCTATTTCTCGTTCGTTTTTTAGATTTGTGTTTCACATCCGTCTCGCAAGCTCGTGCCTTCATATCCGCTTCGAAGACCAGCTCTTCCAAGACCCTGCACTTGCTAAAAAGGACTTGCTAAAAAGGACTTGATAGACAGCACTTGATAGAAAGCACGTGATAAAAGGTACCTGGTGAATATTAGGCGATAATAATGACGTGTCTCAATGTTTCCTTCATCAAATCTTTACCTTATTCGTATTGCAGCATGACGCATACCGCGCTCAGAGACGCGCGCATATCATCTCGCGAACCATTCCAGCAGATGCTCGATCAAGCGCACCGTGCGCAGCGGGCGATGGCGCTCACGATGATAGATCAATGACAACGGTACATCCGCCGGCTGCCAGTCACTCAGCAACTCCTGCAGCTCCCCTCGCGCGATGGCTGATTCACAGTAGAGCCTGGGCACGCGAATGATGCCATTGCCGGCGATGGCACCACTGACCAGCACGTGCCCGTTGCGGCACTCAAGCTGAGCCCCGACATCCACCTGCAATTCGCGAGACTCTGCCCCGCGTGCGGTGAAGGACCAGCGCGAGACCGAGCCGACCAGGCAGCGGTGATCCACCAGCTCGCCGGGCGTATTCGGCGCGCCATGGCGGGCGAGATAGTCGGGGCTGGCCACCACCACGTAGGGCAATGTCATCAGCGGACGCGCGATGAAGTCAGCATCCTCGAGGGAGCCCATGCGCAGGGCGATATCGAAATCATCACGAATCAGGTTCACGCGATGACTGCTGAAATCCAGCTCCACCTGCACTTGCGGCCATGTCTGCATGAAGGCGTGCACGGCGGGTGCCAGCAGCCGCTCGCCGATCGGCCCGCCGACGCTGTTGATGCGCAGCCGTCCGCGCATGGCATTGCGCTCCTCACGTACCAGCGTGACGATCTGGGTGATGTCGCCCAACGCACTGCGACACTGGGCATGCAGCAGATGACCGCTCTCGGTGAGTCGCAACGAGCGTGTCGAACGCTGCATCAGCGACACGCCCAGTGCCTGTTCAAGCGCAGTCACCTGTTTGGAGACCTGCGACCGCGACACGCCCAACTGCTCGGCGGCGCGGGTGAAGCTGCCATGATCCGCCGTCATGACGAAGGCACGAATATCGGCCAGAGGAAGCGACTCGAGCATGGGGCTCTCCAGGCAGGTGTGATGTCGAGAGGGAACACAGAGGCAGGCACGCCAAGACACTCAGTCACAGAGCATCATGCCAGCAGTCTACCAGCCGCATCGACGGCTTCAGCGGCAGCGCAGGCTTTCATCACAAGGCCTCCCCGACGATAGATGGCGCGTGAAGATCCTTGGCATTAGATAACGCATACAAAAAGGGGCGCTGATGTGCGCCCCTTTTTATTTCTAGATCATCAGTTCACCCGACTTCCGTAACTGGCTTATATCGTCTGTCTTGCCTGTCTAGATGTCGTGACTGTCTATATGCCGTGACTGTCTATATGTCGTGACTATCCTGGCATCTAGCCGCCCCTGGCGAGTCAGCTTGCCAGAGGGAGCCGGATTACCAGCCGACGCTGGCCGACAGGGTGATTTCCATCGGGTCACCCACCAGCACGCGGGTATCGCCGCCGCTGCCGTAGTAGTAACCCGTATCGAACAGGTTCTTCGCATTCAGCTTGAATTCGGTGTCCGGGCCGAAGAAGTCATGACGCCAGCCGACGAAGGCATCTGCCACGGTGTAGGCATCCATCGAGAAGCTGTTGTCATCATCGCCTTCACGCTCGCCGACATAGCGCACGCCACCGCCGACACGCCACTCGCCGTAGGACGGATCGATCGCCAGATCATGTGCCAGATAGAGGCTGGCCGCGTTGAGCGCCGCATTCGGCAGACGATTGCCCTCGGTGCCTTCGGTATCTTCCAGCACTTCGGTATCGGTGTAGGCATAGCTGAACAGCAAGGAAGTGCGATCCGTCAGGGCCCCTTCGAGGCTGAATTCCAGGCCTTGCGAGCCGGCTTCACCGATGGTGCGAGTCACACCATTGTCAGTGACTGCGACGTTTTCCTTGCGGATCTGGTAGAGCGCCACGGAGGTCGCCAGACGCGGATTCCACTGACGCTTGTAGCCGATCTCGTAGCCCTTGCCGAGCTCGGGGTCGAGGCTCTCGCCGCTGTCACTGTCGCTGCCGTTCGGCACGAAGGATTCGCTGTAGCTGATGTAGGCGGAGCTGGCATCGTCGATGCGATAGAGCAGGTTCGCGGAGGGCAGGAACAGGTCGTCGCTGTAATCGGGGTCAGACACGAAGTCCTCGCCCTGCCCGCTCTGCTGATCAAACCAGGTGTAGCGCCCGCCAAGGCCCAGAATCCACTTGTCGGTCAGATACCAGCGGTCGCTGACATAGACTCCGATGGCCTGGGTCTCGTCGAGACGATTGCTGCGCGAGGTATTGATGTCGTCGGAGGTCACCTGGGCCAGCTGGCCGTGGTTCACGTCGGTGACGGTGGAGACCGTGACGGAATCGCCGAAATAGCGCTCATCCAGATAGTCGCGAGTGGTCTCGTAATCGGCGCCGATGACCAGCTGGTGACGCTGCCCCGCGATCTCGACATCGCCCATGGCGTCCAGCGCCGTGTAGTGCTCGCTGCGATCATAGCCCTGGTTCTCTTCGGCGCGCACGGTCACATCGCCGCTGTCGCTGACGTCGGTGACATTGGCGCGTGCATCGCTGTACTGGCGACGCGTCCAGCCGTAGGTCAGCTTCATGTCCCAGTTGTCGGTGACTTCCTGCTTCCACCAGGCATTGACGGACTCGTCATGGCCATAGACGCGGTTCCAGGATTCATCGAAACGCGTGCCACGCGTGACGTTGGCGGCGCTGCCATTATAGAAGACGGTGCCACGATCGATATCCAGCTCGTAGTCCTGGTACTCGTAGCTGATCTGGGCACTACTGTGCTCGCCTTCCCAACGCAGTGACGGGGCGATGGTGGTGCGACGGTCATTGCCGTACTCGCGCCAGGAGTCTTCATCTTCATGCGACAGGATGAAGCGATAGGCCAGGCCGGTATCCTCGATGGGGCCGGTGGTGTCCAGGGTGGTATTGCCACCGCCGAAGGAGCTGACCTCGCCACTGATCTCGGTATGCGTCTCGTACTGCGGACGCTTGGTGACCATGTTGATCACGCCGCCGGGGTTCTGCTGGCCCTGAAAGAGCGATGACGGCCCCTTGAGCACCTCGACGCGGTCCACGGTCGCCGTGGTGTAGGTACGGCGCGGCTGACGGATGCCGTCGATCAGCATCGAACCATCGCTGTTGCTGCCGAAGCCTCGCTTGACGAAGCCGTCTTCGGTGCCCCCCAGGGTGTTGCCCAGCTGGATACCCGCGACCGGCTGCAGCGCCTCTTCCAGATCATCCAGATTGAAATCATGCATGACCTGCTGGGTCACGACATTGATGGTGCGCGCCTGCTCGAGGAAGTCCACCGATTGCTTGTTGGCCAGGCTCGAGGCCTCGGCGCGGTAGCTGCCCGGCGCCACTTCGCCTTCACGCTCTCCGGTCACCACGATCACCGAATTCGCGACTGGCGACTCGTTTGAGGTGGCACCCTCTGCCGCCAGCGAAGTGCCCGGCAATGCCATCAGGGTGAAGATCAGGCAGGAGAAATGTCCCTTGTTCGTGCTTGCAGCGCTATCCCGAGAATGATTTGGCACCTGAAAACCCTTTGTACGCGATGCGACAGCGTCCTGCTGAACCACACCTTTCCTCTGCTCGATGAGCAGAAAGTGGCCATGACTGACGCCCCCCCGCGCCAGTAAAAGAGTCGCGAATGCTAATCTTTATCAAATGCTACCGCAACGAAAGTGCGTGATTTTTCCGCGGAATGACCTGAGCTTTGCCTTATTTGACGCTCAGAAAACCTCTATTTGCGTAATTCTACTGACATCGAACCGTCACACGCGCAATGCGCGACGTCAGACCATGGGCGCAATGACACAAGGCTTGGGAAACGCCGCATTGACACAGGGAGAATGAGCGCTCTACCCTGCACAGGTAGAACGAACACTCTCCTTCGTTGATTCGACCATGGCACCGACATGATCCAGCACGATATCGCCGCCCGCCTGGAGACGCTCTTCAGCCAGCGCGGCTTCGCAGAACCGAGTGTTGCCGAGCTCAAGGCAGCGTCAGACGTGAGTCTGCGCACCCTCTATCGCCACTTCCCCTCCAAGGAGAGCATGGTGATCGGTGCGCTTCAGCATCGCCACGAGCGCTACATGGCCTTCCTCGAAGAGGGAGTGCCCGAGGATGGCGCTGCGGCGCTCAGCCACCTCTACCAGCGGCTGGGACACTGGATGGCGTTCGAGGCGCCCAATGGCTGCATGTCGGTCAATGCCCTGGCGGCCTTTCCCGACAACCCACAGGTGCGCGAAGCGGTCGATCGCCACAAGCACGAGACTCTCGAGTGGCTCGGCCAACACAGCCGCCGCCCAGACCTCGCCACCGAGCTGTTCCTGATCCATGAAGGCGCCTCCTCCGCCTGGCTGGTGCTGGGCGAGAAGGCCATCGAGGCCGCACTTTCCACCACACTGACCCTGTTGGGAGCACCCCACCGATGAGCTCACTTGCCACAAGCAAAGACAGCATGCACGGCGTCTACCTGACCGGCCATGGCGGCCCGGAAGTGCTGGAAGTGCGTGACGACATTCCTCGCCCGACACCCGGCCCGCGTGACGTGCTGGTGCGGGTCGGCGCGGCTGGCGTCAACAATACCGACCTCAACACGCGGCTGGCCTGGTACTCCAAGGGCGATGGCGAGGCCGAGGATGCCAGCTGGTCCGGGCAGCCGATCCACTTCCCGCGCATCCAGGGGGCCGATATCTGTGGCGAGATCGTCGCGGTCGGCTCTGATGTCAGCCAGGCGCGCCTCGGCGAGCGTGTGCTGATCGAGCCCTGCCTGAGGGAGCACGTCGGCCAGGCGCTGGAGTCCGCCTGGTATATCGGCGCCGAATGCGATGGCGGCTTTGCCGAATATACCCGGGTCGCGGCGCGCCATGCCCTGCGCGTCGAGAGCTCACTCAGCGATGTGGAACTCGCCTCCTTCCCCTGCTCCTACTCCACCGCCGAGAACATGCTGACCCGCGCACGGCTTGCCAAGGGCGAGCGCGTGTTGATCACCGGCGCCTCCGGTGGGGTCGGCTCCGCGGCCGTCCAGCTCGCCAAGGCCCGTGGTGCCCATGTGATCGCCGTGACCAGCGCGGCCAAGGCCGATGCCCTGCGCGATCTCGGAGCCGATGACATCGTGCTGCGCGATCAGCCACTCGACGAGGCGCTCAACGGCCAGAGTGTCGAGGTGGTCATCGATCTGGTGGGCGGCCCGCAATGGCCGCAACTGCTGGATATCCTGGGCTACAAGGGGCGCTACGCCGTCGCGGGTGCCATCGGTGGCGAGATGGTGGAACTCGACCTGCGCACGCTGTATCTGAAGGACTTGAGCTTCTTCGGCTGCACGGTGCTGGAACCGGAGGTCTTCCCCAATCTCGTGCGCCATATCGAGCAAGGCAACATCAAGCCGCTGGTCGCTGAGACCTTCGCGCTAGCCGAGATAGCCACCGCCCAGGAGGTCTTCCAGCAGAAAGGTCACGTGGGCAAGGTCGTGCTCAAGGTCCGTCAGGACTGAAAGCGCCCTGCCCGCGTGACTGGCCAGAATGCAAAAGGGCTACCCGATGGGTAGCCCTTCCTCTGACTGAACGCTCATTGCTCGACGGGCATTGCTTGACGGTCACTGCCTGACAACAAGACAGCCAGACAATCGCGTCGCGATAATCAGTCGCTACGCTTGTCTTCGGTGTTGGTCTCGAAGTCGCTCGCCGAGTGGCGTTCGATCAGCTGCTCCTGCGGCTCTCCCCAGAAACGATTGACCATGCGACCCCGCTTGACCGCCGGGCGTTCGGCAATCGACCTGGCCCAGCGCTGCACGTGCGTGTAGTCCTGCACGGAGAGGAACTCGGCGGCGTCATAGAGCTTGCCTTCGACAAGTGCGCCATACCAGGCATAGATGGCGATATCCGCGATGCTGTATTCGTCACCGGCGATGTAGGCGTTGTCGGCCAGCTGACGATCCAGCACGTCCAGTTGACGCTTGGTCTCCATCGCGAAGCGGTTGATCGGGTACTCGAGCTTCTCCGGGGCGTAAGCATAGAAGTGGCCAAAACCACCGCCCAGGTACGGCGCAGAGCCCATCTGCCAGAACAGCCAGTTCATGACTTCGACACGCTTGGCGGGGTCCTTGGGGATCAAGGCGCCGAACTTCTCGGCCAGATGCAGCAGGATGGAGCCGGATTCGAACACGCGAATCGGCGTCTCGCCGCTTCTATCCATCAGCGCGGGGATCTTGGAATTGGGGTTGATCGCGACGAAATCACTGCCGAACTGATCGCCCTCGCCGATACGGATCGGCCAGGCATCGTATTCGGCGCCGCTATGCCCGAGCGCCAGCAGCTCCTCGAACATGATGGTGGCCTTCACGCCGTTGGGTGTCGCCATGGAGTAAAGCTGGAAGGGATGCTCACCGACCGGCAGCTCCTTGTCATGCGTCGGGCCCGCGATCGGCCGATTGGTACTGGCGAACTTGCCGCCACTCTCGCTTTCCCATGTCCAGACCTTGGGTGGCTGATAACTGTCGCTCATACCCTTGACTCCTTGGCATCCTGTTGAAGCTTCAAGACTGAAGTTTCAAGACTTCGGTGACGTCAGACACGTCGGCGTGGTGCCGCTCTGACTCGGTAGACAAGTTATGACGGTCAGGCGCTCGTGACACAAGGGGATGAAATGACAAGATTTTGTTGCTAGTATGCCACCAGTTTTTGGGGAGTAGCCCGCTCTCGTCACCCAACGAGAGTCTCGGATGTCAACATAGTCGGCAGGCATTGCCGTGGCACCGAGGACCCACCTATCCGATCATGCCCGTGATCAGTCAGGACGAGGTTCGGCGAGACCAATGACAGTCAGACGCTTCCGGCCGGTGGTGTCTTTCTGTTATTGACTCGCAACCGGCCTGGAACATCCTGACTCATGCCTCTGCTACCGACATTTCTGCTCGCCTTTTCCATGTCCTGCGACGCCTTTGCTGCCGCCCTGTGCAAGGGAGCCGCCATACGTCGTCCCTCTCTGAAAGACGCCCTGCGCATCGGCCTCATCTTCGGGGTCATCGAAGCCATCACGCCAGTGATCGGCTGGCTGATCGGCCGCTCACTGGCCGTCTATGTCGAACAGTGGGACCACTGGATCGCCTTCGCCCTGCTGCTGCTGCTCGGTTTGCACATGATTCATGAGGGGCTTTCCAAGGACGAGGAAGACGAGGACTGCACCACGCCACAGTCGTTACCTCGTCTGATGCTGACCGGCCTTTCTACCAGTATCGATGCCATGGCCGTGGGTGCCGGGCTTGCCTTTGCGGGCGTGAACATCGTCACCACTGCGCTGGCGATCGGTACCGCCACCTTCGTGATGGCTAGCGCCGGCGTGATGCTGGGCGGTGTGCTGGGCAAGATGGTCGGCAAGCGCGCGGAAATCATCGGTGGCCTGGTGCTGATCGGCATCGGCACGACCATCCTGCTGGATCACACCGGCTACCTGGGTTGATCCTCTGCTGAAAAGCGCCCCGAACGGCCCCGTGGCGGCCCCGTGGCGGCCCCTGGCGATGAACGCACCCTCGCGTTGCGCCAGGGGCCCCCTTGAAACCCCTGACAATGGCGTCATTCAAGGGGGACACATGGCGCCTCCTGTCGCTGGTCATTCAAGCCGCTTGATTTCTCAGATAGTGATATCCCGACACGTGATATCCGCCGCCTGATCAGCAGTGACATGAAAGCCAACGCCGTGATCTTCCAAAGGGAGCCAGATTGCATGTATACACGCAAGCTTCATCCAGGCAGTGAATTCCCGGCCATCCAGGTCAAACGCAGCGACGGTGAGGCACTGAACCTCGGCAAGCCCCAGGGCGAGCATGACTGGCAGCTGGTCGTGGTCTATCGCGGTAAGCATTGCCCGATCTGCACCAAGTTTCTCAACAAGCTTGAGAGCTATCGCGAGCGCTTCAGCGCCCAGGGCGTCGACCTGGTCGCCGTGTCTGCCGATGATGAGCAGCAGCTCACGCAGCATCGCGAGTCGCTGGAGGTCAACTTCCCGCTCGCGTATGGGCTGACCCTCGAACAGATGCAATTGCTGGGGCTGTTCATCTCGACGCCGCGCAGCGAAAAGGAAACCGATCACGACTTCCCGGAGCCTGCCTTCTTCATCGTCAATGGTGAAGGCAAGATCCAGATTCAGGAAATCGCCAACGCGCCCTTCGTGCGGCCTGATCTGGATACCCTCATCGGTGGCATCGAGTTCATCCGCAAGCCGGATAATGACTACCCGATTCGCGGCACCCGCGATTACGACTAAATCCCCCAGGGTTCATGTCGCCACACAGACGCCCCGCAGCCTTCATGCTGCGGGGCGTCTGTGTATCTGGTCCTGTTGCTTGCTACCTGTCCTTCACCCTGCGCTCTTTGTGCTTATGGCCTCTTTGCATGACGCCGCTGATAGGCGCTGAAAACAAGCCCTGTATAACCACGAAAAAAAATGTGATCCCGTGACATCCAGACGAGAAAGGCCAGCGTTATGAACAGTGCAAGGGAGACAACGACACACCTGCAACCGCTAGCTGAACCTTACATGTCTACGGAGTCGTCAAGATGAAAACAATCGCCTGTATCTCTGGTATTTTCGCAGCCCTCGCATTGAGCCCGCTGGCTCAGGCCATGGACGTTCCCGAAAGCGTCACGGTGCCAAAAGGCAATGAAGTCGCCATGGAAACCGTCGGTGTCGGCAAGATCAAATGGGCCTGCGAAGCCAAGGACGATGGCACCATGGGCTGGGTCTTCAAGGGTCCGGATGCTGCTCTGAATGATGCCGATGGCAAGCAGGTCGGCAAATACTATGGTCCGCCCGCCACCTGGGAATCCATGGATGGCTCCAAGATCACCGGCACACAGCTGGCGGTAGAGCCCAACGGCAAGGGCAATATTCCGCTGCAGCTGGTCGAGGCCAACCCGGCCGAAGGTGAAGGGCACATGCAGGGCGTCACCTATGTTCAGCGCCTCAATACCCAGGGCGGTGCCGCACCTGACATGGCCTGCGATGAAGCCCACAAGGACAAGGTCGAAATCGTGATGTACCAGGCCGATTATCTGTTCTACAAGGCCATGTAATCTCAAGCCTTGAATAGAATGGATTCACCACTCGATGTCGTGTAACAAAGCGCATTGACACAGGGAAGGTGAGATCATGAAAAGCCCCGACATGCACAGGCATGTCGGGGCTTTGTCGTCATCAATCCCTGCGGGGAAATAATGATTCAGCGTGGAGCTCAATCAGCAACGCGCAGGCGATAACAGAAGTGCTAACAGAGAAGATCAGGGAGGCCATCACGAAGACAGTCAGCCCCCCCATTTCGGTGCAAAAGCCGTGAGTTTGTTTCCCCGGCCTTTGAACCGATCTCTAATCCGATAAGCTGCCGTCAGACCAGCGCCAGCATCGTATAGGGCGCTTCACAGGAGTGACGCTCATCGCGTTCATCCACGCTGCCCAGCTCATGATTGCGATCATTGTCATAGACCACGAACAGCCGTTCGCGATCCAGTACCGCAAGCCCTTCCGCCTTGTGCTCGAACTCCAGCACGCGACCATCCTCATGCGTCACCAGCGTCGGGGGCTTGCCTGCATGGAAGTCCGAAAGCGACAGCACCCACAGATAGCCCCCGATCACCTCTTCACTGCCCTCGGTCTCGAAGCTGGTCACCAGGTAGAGACGTGCGTGATAGGGATCATATTCCAGGCTCGAAAGACCACACTCGTGATTCACGCCCTCATACTCGGCGGGGTCAAAGGCATAGACGTCGTGAAGGTCCTCGATGAACTCGATATTGTCGCTGTCGGTCATGGCATAGCGCGCCCCGATGACGCGTCGCACGTACGCGAAGTCATCATGCGAGTTGCCTTGTTCGCGCACCCCGAACAGGATCAGCCCATCGCCCTTGTCACTCGGGACGACCGCCAGACCTTCGATCTTGTAGTACGGCTGGCCAATGGCCGCTTCCAGCTTCTGACGGAATTCCAGTGAGCCCTCGACCCCGTCACGCGGGTCCGGGTCGACCACCTGCACCTTGTCCGGCTCGCCCAGCGGCCAGATCAACAGGTGGTTGTAGGCATTCAGGGCATGGCTCTCGCTGTCGATGCGATCAAACCCGGTGGTCGCCAACATGTGACGGCCATCGGTGGTCAACGCGAAGTCTTCATATTTGACCGCCTGACGGATAAGCGGCGTGGTCAGATACTCAAGCTGACTGTCATCGGGCCCTTGCGAATCCAGAGGCAAGGAGAAGACCGCCGAGCGTCCCTCGCCCGGAATCGGCTTGTCACTCGCCATCAACAGACGCTCGCCGTCATAGGCCACGGCGGAAATCTCGGCGTTCACCAGCTTGCCCTCCTCATCCTTCAAGCCGGCCGGAAAACAATGGATCGTGCCCTGTTGCGTGATACGTACCTTCGCCATGCATGGCTCCTTGAAATGAAACGTCATGACAGTGGGACAGGCCATGCAGGATTGAGTTCGTGCTAACCACTTGAAGACCTTGAACCACAATCACCATCAGTGCAGCACATTGCGAATAAAGCGCAGCATCCCGGTGCCCGTGTTGTGGTAGCGGTAGGCCTGATCACTGGGATAGACATGGAAATCCCCAGCGTGAATGACGATTTCCTCACGTTCCAGCGTGAGGGTCAGCTCGCCTTGCGTGACCACCAGCATCTCGTGCCAGCCGGCATCATCGGGCGCGGAGTCATAGTGCTCGCCGGGGGCAAGAGTCCAGTCCCATAACTCGACTTCCTGGGTCGCCGGTTTGCTGGCCAGCAGCACCGCGCGGCTTTCGGGCGCCTGCCCGACCCACGCCACCTCATTGATGCGTGCCGAGTCTTCGCTTTCCGGGGGCTGCACCAGCGCGTAGAAAAGTACCCCAAGCGCCTCGGCGAGCTTGTCGAGCGTGCCCAGGCTGACATTGACGTCGCCCTTCTCGATATTCACCAGCATGCGGCGGCTGATCTCGGCCTGATCCGCGAGTGCCTGCTGGCTCAGCTCGGCGGCCAGACGCAGACGGCGAACATTGGCCGCGACATGGACCAGAACATCGGGTCGATCTTTACTGTTGTGCAATATAGTGCGCATCCGTACAATCCCGCTGACGATGAGGGAAGCCGGCATCCCACTGGCCTCAAGCTCCCTTCCCTTGCTACCTCAATGTCCCTGAATCATGCCGCATGTGTTCTTGACTGACCATGCCCGTCATCCACTGGATCGCTCAAGGAGCCCCCCATGTCCGTTGCCGTCGCCGCCTCCTCTTCTCGTCTGTGGCCCGTCGCCATGCTGCTGGTCGCCATGTGCTCGATCCAGAGCGGTGCTTCGCTGGCCACTTCCCTGTTCCCGATGATCGGCGCGGCGGGCGCGACGGCGATTCGTTTGATCATCGCCTCGATTCTGCTGCTGGCCATTCTGCGCCCGTGGCGCAAGCCGGTGACGCGCAAGGCCTGGAAGTCCATCACCATCTACGGCGTGGCGCTGGGCGTGATGAACCTGCTGTTCTACCAGGCCCTCAAGACGGTACCGCTGGGCATCGCCGTGGCACTGGAATTCACCGGCCCGCTGGCCGTGGCGCTGCTGAGCTCGCGCCGCTGGATCGATCTTGGCTGGGTGGCGCTGGCGATCACCGGGCTGGTACTGCTGTTGTTGCTGGGTGAGGACACCGCCGCGCCGATCGACCCCGTCGGTGCCGCCTTCGCCCTCGGCGCTGGTCTCTGCTGGGCGCTGTATATCCTGTTTGGCCAGAAGGCCGGCGCAGGCAATGGCACCCAGAGCGCGGCGCTGGGCATCACGATCGCGGCGGTGGTGGTCGCGCCCGTCGGCCTGATGGAGGCCGGCAGCGCCATGTTTTCGGTCGATATCCTGCCGTTGGCACTGGCCGTCGCGGTGCTCTCGACCGCGCTGCCCTACACCCTCGAGATGGTGGCCTTGCCGCGCCTGCCGACTCACACCTTCGGCACCCTGATGAGTCTGGAACCCGCCATCGGGGCGCTCTCCGGCCTGTTGTTCCTCGGTCAGACGCTGGGCATCTTCCAGTGGCTCGCCATCGGTCTGGTCATCGCCGCCTCGGTGGGTACGACGCTGACCGGTCGCAGCAAGGAAGTCTTCGATGGGCCGGTGCCGGATTGAGGATGTCCCCGCCGTCCGCAGCTGAGCCGTTCAGATGTTCCGTTCAGCTGAACCGGGCAGACGTACCTCTCAGCTGAACCGTTCAGGTGCCCCTTTCAGGAAGAACGGGACGGTGAATCAGGACGCAGCGTGGGATATCGTGTCTTTCTCTATCACGCTTTTCGAGACAGGAGACCGCCAGATGACATCGCCACGTTCCGCGTCTTCCTCACCCTCCGCTGCGCGCTCTACCGCCCAGATGGTGGTGTGGTTCGGGCTGAGCTTCCTCACTGCCGCCATCGGCGCGCTGGCCTCGGTTGATGCGAAGACCTTCTATGCAAGCCTCACCCAACCGGCCTGGGCCCCGCCGGCGGGTGCCTTCGGGCCGGTGTGGACGGCGCTGTTCGTGATGATGGCGCTCGCCGCCTGGCGTGTCGCGCGCGATGGCTTGCATGCCAGCAATGGCTTCCGTTGGCGCCATCGTCTGGCGCTCGGGCTGTTCGTGGTGCAGCTGGTCGTCAACGGCCTGTGGAGCTGGCTGTTCTTCGCCTGGCATCTCGGTCAGGCGGCGTTCATCGACGTGCTGGTGCTGTGGACGCTGATCGCCGTCACCCTGATCGCCTTCTGGCGTATCAGTCGCCTGGCCGGGCTGTTGATGCTGCCCTATCTGGCGTGGGTGACGCTGGCCAGTGCGCTGACCTGGTCCGTCTGGCAAGCCAATCCGGCCCTGCTGGGCGGGTGAGCCGGCAACGATCGACCTGACGGCAGATGAGCGGCCAGCACTCGGCCCCCGACGCCAGAACATCCCTCGCGGACACCAAACGCCAACGCCCGGCCGAGACTCCTGCAGAGTCTCGGCCGGGCGTTGGCGTATCAAGCGTCGTCTTGCTGGTGCGATTCTTGCTGTTGCGATGATGCCTTGCGGTCCACTGGTGCCGCGGTGCGGGCCTGGTAAGCGATCAGATCGCCTGACGCGCCTTCAAGCGACCTTCCTCTACTACCAGTACGCGATCCGCGACCTTGCGCAGCAGCGCCGCATCATGACTGACCAGCACCAGCGCCGTGCCCTGCTCGCGCACCATCTTCACCATGCAGGCGATCACCTCCTGCTGAACCAGCGGATCAAGGCGTGAGGTTGGCTCATCGGCGAACACGAAGCGCGGCTTGATCAGCATCAGACGCAACAGCGCGAAACGCTGCAATTCGCCACCCGAGACCTGCCCCGGCAGACGCGAGAGCAATTCCGGCGCCAGGCTCAGTTGCTCCATCAGCTGCGGCAGCTGGCTGTCGTCGAGACGATGGCGTGCGCTGAGATCCTTCAACAGGCGCCCCAGTGTCCGGCGTGGCGGGAAGGTCGCCACGGGGTCCTGATAGAGCTTCTGATACTCCTGGCGTTCGGCATGCTGGACCACGCGTCCTGAATGCGGTGGCAACAGGCCGAGCAGCGCATCGCCCAGCGATGACTTGCCACAGCCTGAAGCGCCCTGGACGCCGATGATCTCACCGCCCTTCACGCTGAGTTCCACGTCACGCAGCAGCGCGGTGCCCCCGCGCGCGATGGTCAGATTCTCGGCGCGGATGATGGTCTCGCCTGCCACCTTGCCATCACGGCTTGCACTGTCGGCTGCCGGCTTGAAGGCGGCCTCCGGCCAGGCCTGCGGCGCGGCATTCACCAGGCGTCGGGTATAGGCATGTGTCGGCGCGGCCAGCACGTCACGCGTCGCGCCCTGCTCGATCACCTGCCCCCTGCGTACCACCATCAGCCGGCCACCGATCTGGTGCGCCAGCGCCATGTCATGGGTGATGACCATCAAACCAGCACGCGGTGTCTCGGCCAATGACTTGAGCAGCAGCTCGCCGATCTCGCTGACGCGGGCGGCGTCCAGCCCCTTGGTCGGCTCGTCGGCGATCAACAGCGGTGCGCCGCCGGCGCGGGCGGCCGCAAAGGCCACACGTTGCGCCATGCCACCGGACAGCTTGCCCGGCAGCTGCTCGCTGGCCGCGGCGACACCCAACTGCTCCAGATCACTGCGCGCGGCCGCGTGGGAGGCCTGTGCCGAACGCCCCGCGACCAGTCGATATGCCTCACCGACCTGACGAATCACCTTCATCAACGGGTCCAGCGCCAGCCAGGGCTCCTGGGGCAATACCGCCAGGCGGCGACCCCAGAGCGGGCGACGATTCTCTGGCGTATGCAGAGGATATGGCTCGCCGTCGAGCCACAGGCTGCCGGAGGCCACAAGCTCCGGGGGCAGCGTGCCCAGCAGTGCCTGAGCCAGCAGACTCTTGCCGGACCCCGTCTCACCGATCACCACCAGCGGCTCTCCCGCCTTGAGCGCAAGCGAGACAGGCTCCAGCAGCGCCGTCTGCGCACCCTGGACCCGCACGCTCACATCCTCGGCACTTAGCACCACATCATCCGCCGTTGCCCCATCCCGCGTGTGAGAGGCTGGCGTGGTCATTGTCGCGACATTCATGGGCGCGCTCCTTCGAGGGTGTCCGCGGCGGTTGACGTTCTGGCCTTGCTGCCGGACATCAGCAACAGCCCCAGCAACAGCAGGAAGGTAACCAGCACCGGCGTCAGCAGCGCGAATGGCGCTTCACGCCAGTACGGCAACAGCTCGACCATCATGGTGCCCAGCTCCGGCGTGGGCTCCGGAATGCCGACATGCACGAAGCCCAGCGCGGCAATCGCCATCAGGGCGTTGGCCATGCCGAAGGCCATCGCCGTCATCATCACGGGTGCCATTTCCGGCCACAGGTGATGACGAAACCGGTACCAGGCCCCGAAGCCCAGCAGACGGCTGGCCTCCACACCGGGACTCGCCAGCACGCTGCGACCGGTGGCGCGAGCCAGGCGGAAGAATTCCACCCACAGCACCAGCGACAGACCCAACCACAATGCCAGCGGCGTCGACGGCAGGATGACGCTGACCATCAGCACCAGCAGCAGCCCCGGCAATGCCAGCAGGCTGTCTGCCACCAGGCTCAACAGGCGCTCGGCCCAACCACCGCGTCCCGCGGCCAGCAGGCCCAGCGAAATGCCCGAAAAAGCCGCCAGAATCACCGCCCCCGCGGCAATGGAAAGCGACAGCCCGAGCGCCGCCACCAGGCGGTGATAAAGGGAGCGCCCAAGGTGGTCATAGCCCAGCGGGGCGCTGGTGATCACCTCGCCGGCGTCAGAGACACCGACGGCATCCGCGCCCTGCAGTGCACGATAGAGATGCTGCTCCAGCGGGTCTCCCGGTATCACCAGATTGCCCAGCAAGGCCAGCAGCACCAGACTGGCGACCATCGCGGCCCCGATCACCCGGCGCAACGGCCAGTCAAGACGTGGACGACGCACGGCTTCCACGCGCTGCGGCGCAAGCCCTTCCACCACCTGATTCATTTCACACCCCGTGGGTCCAGTTGGCGACCCAGCAGATCGACCAGCAGATTGATCAAGACAAAGCCGACGCCCAGCACCAGGGCGGTGCCCTGCACCATCGGCACATCGCGCGAGAAGATGGCGTGCACCAGCGCATGGCCGATGCCCGGCCAGCCGAAGATGCTCTCGATCACCACCACACCCTCCACCAGGGTCACGAACTGCAGTCCCAGATAGGTCACCAGCGGCAAGGCCACATGGCGCAGGCCGTGACGCCAGAAGGTCTGGGCGTTGCTGAGGCCCTTCCAGCGCGCGAAATCATGAAAGGCCGTCTGGGTGACGGCGGCCATGGCATCACGTGCCAGGCGTGCCGATACCGCTGCCAGCCCGAGCGCCAGCGTCATCGCCGGCAGAATGAAGTGCTGCGGCTCACCGTGACCGGCGGCCGGCAGCAGGCCCATCTCCACCGAGATCAGCAGGATCAGCACCAGCGCCAGCAGGAACTGCGGCGTGGCACGCAGCAGACTGCAGACGGCCAGCAGGCTACGGTCCAGCCAGCCACCGGCACGCAGACCGGCCAGCAGCCCCAGCGGCGGGCCGATCAGCAGCGAGATGCCCAGCGCCGCGCCGGCGAGCGACAGGGAGTTGCCCAGCTGATGACGAATCTCCACCCACACCGATTCACCGGAAATCAGCGAGGTGCCAAACTCCAGGCGCAGGATATCGCCCAGCCAGTAAAGGAAGTGCAAGCCGCCCTGTGCCTCGAGGCCCAGTTCGGCGCGTACCGAGGCCGCAGCGGCCGCATCCAGCGCATCATAGCCATAGCGGCCGGCCGCGATACGCCAGGCGGCATCGCCGGGCAGACTCTGCATCATCAGATAGCTGGCGCCGCCGACCATCAGCACCACCATCAATAGCTGCAACAGACGTGAAGGGAGATTCATTGTGCCCACCGCAATTCTGAAAGGCCGAAACTACGCTCCCAGGGATCTACCTGAGCGCTTTGCAGTCGATTGGAGATCGCCAGGTTCTGGTAGTACCAGGCGATGGGGATCACGGGCAGCGCCCGCTGGATCACGCCGCTGGCCTGGGCGCGCGGGTCCTGCCCTGCCGGCGTGGGCCCATAGCCCTCGCGTGCCATGCGCTCAAGCTCGGCGGTGAAGTCCGCATCGAACCAGCCCATCGCGCCCCAGTCGCCACCAGGGGCCTCGGGGGTTCCCGCGTAATCGCTCAGCACGTTGCCGATGGGGTCCGGCACCATGGCCAGATTGCGCGCGAACAGCGCCATGTCGAGGCTGCCGTCATGATGGCCGGCCGGAATCGCCGAGAAGTTGGTGATATCCAGACGCGTCTGGATGCCGATGGCGTGGAACTGGCGCTCCAGCACCGTGGCGACCAGCGGCAGCTCCGGACGGTCCGAGAAGGTGATCAGGCTGATCGCGAGGCGCTGGCCATCCTTGTGGCGGATACCCTCCTCGCCGACGGTCCAACCTGCGGCGTCCAGCAGTGCACGCGCCTCGGCGACGTCCTGATGCAGCTCGGGCAGTGCGGGGTCATGCCAGCCTTCCACCATCGGCGGGAACAGCTGGCTGGCGCCACGCGGATAGCGCAGCACGACCTGAGCGATGGCGGTGCGATCGATCGCCAGACTCAATGCACGCCGTACAGCGGGGTCCTGAAAGGCCGGATGATTGGCGTTGACCTTCAACAGCATCGTGCGCGGCGTCGCGGCCGCTGCCAGAGTCACACGCGGCGACTGGGAGAGACGCTGGCGACTGGCGGGGTCCAGCCCATAGGTGAAGTCGGCATCTCCGCTCTCGGCGATCAATGCCCTGCCCTCGGCGCGGCTCACCGCCTGATAGCGCGCCTGGCGCACCTCGGGCTGCGGGCCCCAGTAGTCCTCGAAGGCGGTGACTTCCAGGCTCAAGGGCGGCGTCATGCGCAGCATGCGATAGGGGCCGGTGCCGATGACCTGCTGGGCGGTGCCCGTCTCATCGAAGGCTGCCGGCGCGAGTATCTGCTGGCGATAATCGGCCAGATAGGCGGGCAATGCGGCGAAGGGCTCGCTGAGGGCAATCACCAGCGTCTGGGCATCTTCGGCGACGATCCGCTCGACCGGCACCGACTTCAACAGACCCGGCTTGGCACTTGCGATCTCGAGCACCTGACGCGCCACCTCGGCATCCAGCTGGCTGCCATCATGGAACTGTACGCCGGAGCGGAGCGTGAAGCGCCACTCCAGGCCGTCATCCGAGACCTCCCAATCGGTCGCCAATCCCGGCTGCAGCTCTCCCGTGGCATCCACCTCGACCAGTGTCTCGACGATCTGCATGCGCTGGAAAAGAATGCCGCTGAGCAGCGGGTCCGCCCCCTTAATGTCGAAGGGCGCGACAATCTCCAGACGTCGTGTGTCAGCCGCCGACGCTTGCGCCGCTGAGGCATCTTGCGCATGGCTGGGCTGCACCACGGCCAGGCTCAGCGCGACGCTGGCGACGGCCAGCTGCCTGCGATCGTGAAGGAAGGTTCGGTATTGCCACCGAAGCCTTGAGAGCAATTTGACCATCGATATCGCGAGTCCCGAGCAAGAGCATGGATGCCGACGCGCAACCGCCGCCGCCGAACAAAAACGCAATGTTATAGTGTAACTATTACGTTTTGGCAACTCTCGACTCACCTTCTACGACTGGGCAAAGCTGGACGGGCACTTGAGGGGCACTTGAGGGGCACTTGAGGGGCGCTTGAAAGGTGCAGGACAAGCACTGGACAGGCATTCACTTGTCAGCGGCAACCCAACATCCGATGATAGATGGCAAACTACATTAGTATGCGCTAACCGACTGGTCCGCTATTCTGGACGAATGGTCATCAGTCCGCGCATCTGTGCCCCTACCCTCAACAATAAGCGACAGGATCATGGATGATCTCAGCATTACCCCTATCAGCGATTCGGCTTGCAGCAGCTATCTGAGCGCCGCGGCTCGGCGACTGTGCTGCGGCAACATGCTCGCGACCTACAAACGGCATGGCATGAGCTGGAACGAGGAGTTGTTCAGCGAGCGCTGGCAGGACAACGAGAACTACGCGATACGTATCAATGGCGAATGGGTCGGCTTCATCAGCCTCAAGGCCCTGCCGGACATCCTGTATCTGCGCGACCTGCAACTGGTGCCACATTGGCAAGGCCGTGGCGTCGGCTCCGCCTGCCTGAACTGGTTGATCCAGCTGGCAACGCAACAGGAGTACGGCCAGTCGCTGATGAAAGACCGCGCCTCCGAGCTCTCCCCGGGCGCTCAGCCCTGCCCGCGCGCGCTGCGCCTGAGAGTCTTCTCCGACAGCCCGGCATTGGCGCTCTACCAGCGCCACGGCTTCACCCTGGTCAATGAGCAGTGCACCCCGACGCGCAGTGGCAGCATCATGGCACTGGAAAGACCCCTCGCCTTCCAGACAGCGCCGACGCTTGCCCCGCGGAGTGATCACGCGCCCCTGCCCCCGGTAGGCAATGCCTCTCTCGACACGATCATCGATGACCTTACCGAGGAAGAGGCCTTGACGATCACCGCCAAGCGCAAGCGACAGTCCCCTCCGGCCGCGCGGAACATCGCGCATCATTAGGCGATTTCCCGTGCGCGATTTCCGCCAGATACGACAATGCCCGGTCATAGGACCGGGCATTATCGTTCAGGACTCATTCACCATCAGGGGTGAGATTTTACTGCGCTTATGGCTGATGGGCTCCTCCTCAGCGGGCGAGGAAGTCCAGGATATAGCGCACGGTATCCTGCGGCTTTTCATCCGTCACCCAGTGACCGGCATCCTTCACCCAGATCAGCTCGGCACCCGGAATGGCATCTGCCAGCATCGGGGCGTAATCCGGCTTCTGGAAGTTGTCCTTGTCGCCCCACAGCACCAGAGTCTTGATCTCGATATTCTTGAGCTCACCGGCGATGGCCTGGGTGTATTCCTTGTTGAGACGACGCATGTTGCGGAAGAAAGCCGCCTTGCCTTGCTCGCTGTTCCACTGGGACACATAGCGCTCGACCATCTCTTCGGTCGCGACGGCCGGATCATGCACACCACTGGGCATGAAGCCGCGCATGGTGCTGATGAATTCCTCGACGCTGGTCGCTTCCTCGACGCCCGGCTCCAGCAGCTGCTTGAACTCCGGAATCGGCCAGGAATCGAAGCATACGCTGTCGATCAGTACTTGACGGCGAACACGCTCGGGATGATTGACGGCCATCAGCTGACCGATACCTCCGCCGATATCATGCGAGACGACATCCGCACTCGCCACACCCAGTGAATCCATCAGCTTGATGAAGATGCGTGTCTGGGCATTGATGGAAACGTCAGCATCCACCGGCATGTCCGACTCGCCATAGTTGAGCATGTCCGGGGCGATGACACGATAATGCCTGGCCAATTCCGGCATCACATCACGCCACATCAGCTTGTTGGTCGGAATACCGTGAATCAACAACAGCGGCTGACCTTCACCCATTTCCTTGTAGGCAATGCGGTGACCTTCGATCATCGCATAACGGGTTTCCAGGGCTTCCATTGTCACGTTGTCGTGGCTCATTGCTGACCTCTTCGCTTGATGAATACTCAATCACGGCCTGGCGAAACAGTGCTATATCGCGGTGATGCCGTGAACTTGGGACCACCTTACGGATTCCTGAGCGATCACTCAAGCACGATTTTGATTGATTGCTCAAAATACGCTTTAATGGCCCCATCAAATTCAAGGGAAACGCCCATGGCCCGTGTCATCAACCGCAGTCTGCTCGATCTTCGTCGCCTGACCATCAACCTGGTGACCTACCCCGAAGGCCACAGCGTGATGCGCCACAACGACCCGATGGGCAGCGGCAGCTACTACAAGCTCAATATCGTGCTCAAGAAGCCCCGCCGGGGCGGTGTCTTCGAGACCGATGGCAGCCTCTTTCGCCTCGCGGACCGCGTGGTGCTGTTTCGCCCCGACCTTCACGAACACAGCGTCAGCCGCATCGAGCGCGGCAAACGCGTGCTGCTGAGCATCGCCTTGCACGCACCTTGGCGCTGACCCGCAATGGGACTGCGCAAAAGAACCTGAGGCAAAAGCGAATAATGAAACAGATAGCGGGTAGCGCCAAGTGACAAAAAAACGCCAGTCAGCAATTGCTGACTGGCGTTTTTTCCCACCTGAATCCAGGCCAGGAACGACGTGCTCGACAATGTGCTGCCTTGGCTATTCCATCCGGTCCAGCCCGACGCGATAACGGGCAAAGCCCATCTCGTCCTGATCCACCAACGTCATCGGGTAGACCGCCTGGGCATCAATGAACTGCTGCGCATCCTCGCCGGGGGCGGTGGTGAAGCGAATGTCCAGCGGGGTATCGGTGTCGATCGCGGCCAGCCGCCAGTTGTGATCCGCCGCGGGGTCCACCGCGCCCTGCTGCTGCGTCTGGCGCGAGATGTACTGGGCCAGAATGCTGCGATTTTCATCCGGTGACGCGAAAGCGATATGCGACTCTCCGGTGCCGGGGAAGTCCTCGCCGTAGGCGCGATAGTTGTTGGTCGCGAGCAGGAAGACCTCGTCGTCCTTGACCGGCTCGCCCTGGTAGGCGAGTCCCTGGATACGGTGGGCATCGGCGTCGATCAGCGCGCAATTGCCGTCGTAACGCGCCGGCTGCGTGACATCCACCCGGTACTCGACGCCATCGATCACGTCGAAGTTGTAGCTGCGGAAACCTTCCCAGTTGATCAAGGGCTGGGGCGTGGCGAGATCCGGATCAATGCGATGGAACTGGCCGGCGCTGCACTCGAGCCATTCCCGCACTTCCCTGCCGGTGACCTTGAGCGCCACCAGCGTATTCGGATAGAGATAGAGATCGGCGGCATTGCGGAAGCTCAGCTCGCCCGCCTCCATCTCGGTGAACTGGGTCGGATCATTGTGACGGCCGCCGACCTTGAACGGCGCGGCTGCCGAGAGAATCGGCAAGCCTTCCAGGTCCGGGTCGCCTTCGACGAAGCGTTTGACGTAATCGGCCTGGGCGCGATTGACGATCTGGATCGTCGGGTCGTCCTGCACCAGCGCCAGATAGCTCTTCATCGCCGCACTGGCGCGTCCGATGCTGCGATTGACGTACTCGCGCGTGGCGTCGTGCTCATGATCGACCAGCGCCGCCAGTTCGGCATCTTCCGCCACTTGCGCCTCGCCCCCTACCTGAATCGGGCGGGCTTCTGTCTGGCCGCTCACTACCCGCCACTGGCCCGAGGCATTGCTCAGTTCGAGATCCATCACGCCCACATGGCTGCCCCAGTGCCCCGGCATCATCGCCGGCACGCCATTGAGGGTGCCCCTGGCGATATCGGCCCCCGGTACCTCGGCGAATTCCTCGCTGGGGAAGACGGCATGGGCATGCCCGAAGGCGATGCCATCGATGCCCTCGACCTGCGAGAGGTAATACACCGAATTCTCGGCCATCACCCGGTAGGGGTCGGTCGAGATGCCGGAGTGCGGGATGGCGATCACCACATCCGCGCCCGCCCGGCGCATCTCGGGCACCCAGCGCCTGGCGCTCTCGGTGATGCCCTCGGCCGTCAGGCGGCCCTGGAGGTGCTTGCGGTCCCAGGTCATCACCTGCGGCGGTGCGAAGCCGATATAGCCGATCTTCAATGTCTGAGCGTTGCCCTCACTGTCGGTGAAGGCATGGGCGGTGATCTGGTAGGGCGTGAAGTACGGCTCGCCTGTCGTGGCGTCCAGCAGGTTGGCGTTCACATAGGGGAACTGCGCGCCGGACAGCGCCCGTTCGAGATACTCGAGCCCGTAATTGAATTCATGATTGCCGATATTGCCGACATCGTAATCCAGCTGATTCATGACCTTGTAGGCCGGGAAGACATCACCCTCCTCGAGACCTTCTGCCGCCATGTAATCGCCCATCGGGCTGCCCTGGATGAGGTCGCCATTGTCCAGCAGCACGCTGTTGGCTACCTCGGCACGCGCCTGCTTGATCAGACCTGCCGCGCGTACCAGGCCGATGCGCACGCTGGGCCGGTCCTTGTAATAGTCGTAATCCATCACGTTGGCGTGGATGTCGGTGGTCTCGATCACGCGCAGTGACAGCGTCGCGGCATTGGCTGGCTGAACGATCATGAAGATACCTCCGAGACTGGCCAGGCCAAGGATGGCTGCCCGCAAAGGCGGCTTGCGCCGACGTCCGGGGTGCTGCGCAACAGCTGGCGAGTCAGACGCCCGTTGATCTTCGCTAGCCGATGAAGCATTCGCCATCTCTCACTTCCTTGTCATGGGGGGATGTGCCAGTGCCCCTTGGGGGCAGCGCTCCATTATTCAGATGCCGACGCCTCAGGCAACTGGCGGTCTCTGCCCGCCAGCCAGCCGACACCTGCCATCAGCACACTGAGGACGGCGCAGACCATCAGTGCCAGCTGCCAATTGCCCTGCATATCGTAGAGCGCGCCGATCAGCGGCGGCCCCATGGCCGCGAGCAGATAGCCCAGCGTCTGCGCCATGCTCGACAGTGAAGCCGACTGCATGGCATCACGCGCCCGCAGCCCCATGAATGACAAGGCGAGAATGAAGCTGGCCCCGGAGCCCGCGCCCAGCAACAGCACCCACACCAGTGCCCACTTTGGCATCAGCCATAGCCCGATGAATCCCGCCAGCGACATGCAGGGCGTCGCGAAGGCGATCAGGCGTTGATCCTTCAGGCGCGGCATCAGGGGCACCAGAATCAATCCCGGCAAGGCCGAAGCCAGCTGGAGTAGACCATGCAACGAGCCCGCCTTCTCGGCTGAGAAGCCATTGTCCGCCAGCATGCTCGGCAGCCAGCTGTTGACGGTATAGAACAGCAGCGAATTGATGCCCATGAAGAGCGTCACCTGCCAGGCCAGTGGCGAATGCCACACGGCTGCCTGACGCACCGGCCGCGCGGCACCCTTCTCGGCTTCCTTCGCCGCCGCCGGCAGGGAGCGACGTGACAACTGCGGCCACCACACCCCCATCGTCACCAATGGCAAAACGACCACTATGAGCATCGCGTACTGCCAGCCAGCGCTGCTGCCCTGTGCCAAAGGCACCATCAGCGCCGAGGCGATGGCGGCCATGATGCCCATGGTCAGCACATAGCAGGAGGTCAGCAGCGCGACATGCTGCGCAAAGCTGCGTTTGACCAGACTGGGCAGCAGCACATTGCCCACGGCAATGCCCGCCCCGATCAGGCCGATACCCAGATAGAGGGCCAGCATGCTGCCCTGCACCCGCAGCACGATGCCCGCGGCGATCGTCACCAAGGCGAGGAAGAGACTGCGTTCAAGCCCGAGACCTCTGGCGAGGCGCGGCACCCAGGGCGAGACGACGACGAAGGCCAGCAGCGGCAGAATCATCAACAGGCCAGCCGCCGTGGCATTGAAGCCCAGCGCCGCCTGCAGGCGCTCCAGCAGTGGCGCGATACTGGTGAAGGGCGCACGCAGGTTCATGGCGATCAACAGGATACCGGCGATCAATACGGCCGGATGGCTCAGTCGCCGGACAGGAGACGAGTGGCAGAGTTCAGTCATGAGGCGCTCGCAGCGATCGTGAAACGGGGTAATGGCGGGACGACACCCAAGAGATGAGTCCGCACACAGAGTGAGGCTAGCTTAATCCCCTCGCCCACTGCAGAATTGAGCCATCATGACATCAGATCACTGAAATCAGACAATCTGCGAGCCGCCATGTCAGTGACCACACCCGTTCTACCGCCATCGCCCGGGGTCAGCACCCGCGGCCCCGATCAGGTGCCCTTCTCCAGCAGCGTCTGCGAGCACGACCCGGACATCTACGAGATTCCGGCCAGCGCCCTGCATGTCGAGACCGGCCAGCAGGTGATGGAGGTGCCGATCCACCAGCATCGCAAGGGACAGCTGGTGATCGCCCTGCATGGCGTGGTGACCAGTCGCGTACCGGAAGGTCTGTGGATGGTGCCGCCGCACAGCGGGGTCTGGATTCCCGGCAACCTGCCCCACAGCAATCATCTGACCCGTGGCGGCCGCGTCTGCCACCTGTTCATCGAGCCCGGTGCGCTCGAGATGCCAAGCCACAGCTGCACGCTGTCGATCTCGCCCCTGCTGCGTGAGCTGGTGCTGCGTCTGGCGGAGCTACCCCAGCCATATCCTGAACAGGGGCCGACAGCGCGGCTGGTCGGCGTGCTGCTGGAAGAGCTGGCCTGCATGCCAAGCGAACGTCTGCACCTGCCCTTGCCCGAAGACCCGCGGCTGACACGCATCAGCGATGCCCTGATCAAGACCCCGGACGACCGACGCACCCTGGCCGAGTGGGCGAGCGAACTGGCGATGAGCGAACGCACCCTCGCCCGGCTTATCCGGCGTGACACCGGCCTGAGCTTCAGCCGCTGGCGTCAGCAACTGCACCTGGTGGTGGCGATTCGCCTGCTGGCCGAAGGCATGAGCGTGCAGCGCGTCTCGGAAGACGTCGGCTATCAGTCCGTCAACGCCTTCATCAGCATGTTCAAGAAGCTGCTCGGCACTACACCCGCCCGCTACCTGCAGGAACGCGAGCAACGCCGCTCTGGCAGTGGCATGGGCGGCGCGTGACGGCGACGCTTACTGAGTGGCCGCCTGTGCCACGCTGACGGCCAGCGCTTCGACGGAATCCACGATCGGCAGCCGGTCATCGAGCAGATGGCTGATAATGGAGAGCTCGGTGCAGGCCAGCACCAGCACATCGGCTTCCTGCGCCACCAGGTCAGCGGCGGCCTGACGGAAGGCTCCCCCGACGGCGTCATCACTCACCTGGCCTTTCTTGACGCTGCGGATCACCTCCAGCATCGCGTCCTCATCCTGGGGATAGGCCAGCGACAGACCACGCGACTCGATGAAGCCTTCGTAAAGGCCAATCTTGCGCAGCGCCGGGGAACACAGCATGCCGACACGTGCGCCCGGCCACTGCGCCGCCACCCAGTCCAGGGTGCGCTCGACGATATGCCACACCGGAATCGAGACGGCGTCCTGCGCATCCTGCCAGTAGTAGTGGGCCGTGTTGCAGGGCATGACCAGAAAATCACACCCGGACTGCTCCAGTCGCTGGGCCATTTCCGCGATGGCAGGCCCCGGAGAGACATCGCCCCCTTCCAGCAGAGCCTTGATGCGCGACGGCACCTTGGGATTGTTGTCGACCACCATGTGTACATGATCGATGTCGTCCTCGGCCGGTGTGGCCTGGATCACCTGCTGCATGAAGGCCACCGTGGCATCCGGCCCCATGCCGCCCAACACGCCCACGACGATATGTTCTGCGCCCGAGGCGTCATGCGAGCTTCTCATTGGTCGTTCTCCGACAAAACTCTCACTGAAGATCAAGGCTCGAGAGGATGGCGACGTGGCCGGCATCCTCTCGAGAAACTGTTTCATGAGGCACTGTTCACGAAGGGTTGTGTTTACGAGCCACTGTGTTGACGAAAACAGTGATGACGAGCCACTGCCCTCCGCTGGGCCGCTAGAAGCCCATCATGTCCGGCAGCCACATTGTCAACTGCGGCACGAAGGCCAGCAGCAAGGCGATCAGCACCATGGTGCCGACCAGCGGCAGCGCCCGCACCGAGATTTTCTCGATGGACACGTTGGCGATGCTGGAGCTGATGAACATGTTCTCGCCCAGTGGCGGGGTCGAGAAGCCGATCCCGAGACTCACCACCAGCACGATCCCGAAGTGCACCGGGTCGACGCCCAGCTCCACCATGACCGGCAGCAACACCGGCGTGACGATCATGATGGTGGCCAGAATCTCGATGAACATGCCGACGATCAGCAGGAAGGCGATCACCAGCACCCACACCAGCCACAGGCTGTCGGTGATGTTGAGGATGCCCTGGGCGATCATGGCCGGAATGTGATGCTCCACCAGGATGCGACCGAAGGCGGTAGCGGTGAACATGATGATCAGCACGCGACCGGTCAGCCAAGTCGTGTTCTGGAAGGCTTCATTCAAGCCCAGCAGCGAGGACTCCTTGTGAATGAAGACACCGACGAACAGCGCATAGAAGATCGAGACGACGGCGGCTTCGGTCGGTGTGAAAAGACCGCTGTAGATGCCGCCGAGGATGACCACCGGTGCCATCAGTGACCAGAAGCCCTCCTTGAGTACCTTGAAGACACGCGCCTTGTCGTACGGCTCGCCCTGGGCCTGATAGCCGTTGCGCTTGGCGGTGATGTAGTTGGCGATCATCAGGGCCGCCCCCAGCATGATGCCCGGGATGACACCCGCCATGAACAGCGCCGAGATCGACTCGTTGGCGGTCACCCCGTAGATGACCAACGGCATGCTGGGCGGAATCACGACGCCCAGTCCGCCAGCGGTGGCGGTAATCGCCGCCGGATAGCTGCGGCCGTAGCCACGTTCGATCATCGCCGGAATCACCAGCATGCCCACGGCCGCCGTGGTCGCCGGCCCCGAGCCGGAGATGGCGCCGAAGAACATGCAGGCCATCACCGCTGCCGCCCCCAGGCCACCTGCGGCCGGGCCCGCCAGCTCTTCGGCGATACGAATCAGACGCCGCGCGATGCCGGCGTCGCCCATCAGGGCGCCCGCCAGAATGAAGGATGGCAGTGCCATCAGCGGGAAGGAGTTGATCGCCGAGAACGCCAGCTCCACCAGCGAGGTGATGTCATCACCACTGACGACATAGACCGCCATGGACGCCACCCCAAGGGCAACGACGATGGGTGAGCCCAGAAACAGCAGTGCACCGAACAGAGAGAACAGAATAGTCGCGGCCATGGCATCAGCCTCCCATCTTGGCGGTGCGGGTGTCATCGGCGGCATCCGGGGCCGCTTCCGTGATGCGCTTCACTTCCTCGTCGTCCACGTTGCCGGGCTCGATGCCTCTGACCAGCTTGAGGAACTGCACCTGCAATACGCGAAAGGCCATCAAGGTGAAGGCCACGGGGAAGATGTAATAGACATAGGCGAGCGACCAGCCGAGCGCTGGGGACTCATAGGGAAACTCGGTGAGAAGCCCGATCAGATCCAGGCTCTTGTAGGCGATGATCAGGCTGAAGAGCGCCCAGATAAGGTCGACAAACAGCAGGATGGCGTTGGCCACCTTGCGCGGCAGCAGATTGATATGGGTCTGCAGCCGATTGTGGGCACTCAGGTGAGCCGCGTGTGCAGCCCCCAGGAAGACGAACCAGACGAAGGCGTAGCGTGCCAGCTCTTCCATCCATGCCATGCCGATACCGAACACGACACGCAATACCACTTGGGAAAACAGCAGGAGTACGAAGACCGCGAGTAGAAAGCGGCAGGCGTAATCCTCGAGATTGTTCAATCTGGCCAACATGCGAGCCTCCTTCACGATGAACTGTGAGAGGGATACCAGCACTGTCTGGTATCCCTGCTCGATAGCATTGAACGCAGCGGGGGTCGCTCAGGCGTCATTCACGCTGACGCCGCGAGCGACCCCGCCCACTCGGGCTCAGTGGCCCAATGCTTTCTGCAATTCGTCGAAGGATTCCTTGCCGCCGATCTCTTCATAGAACTGCGGCCAGACTTCTTCCTTGGCAATGCTGATCCACTTGTCCTCGTCGGTCAGCTGGGCGGACTGCACCCCTTCCGCTTCCATGGCAGCACGCGCCTGAGAGGCCTCGGTCAGCTGGAATTGAAGCGCATAGAGCTGGGCTTCCAGGCCGGCGCGATCGATGATCTCGCGCTCCTCATCAGAGAGCTTGTTGTAGGTGCGCACCCCCATGACGATCGGCTGCAGGGAGTACTGATAGTGGACCTCGGTCAGATACTTCTGCACTTCCTGGAACTTCATCGTGTAGTTGACGATGTCCGGGTTGTCCTGGCCATCGATCACGCCCTGCTGCAGACCGGTGAAGACTTCCGGCCACGACATGCTGATCGGGCTGGCGCCCCAGGCCTGATAGGTGGCGAGCATGATCTTGTTCTGCGGCACACGGATCTTCATGCCTTCAAGGTCGTCCAGCGACGTCACCGGACGCTTGGAGTTGGTCAGATAACGGAAGTTGGAATACAGCCAGCTGACGATGTGGACGCCGGCCTGTTTCTCGGCGATCTGGTTCCATTCATCCGCCAGCGGGCCGGTGGTGGCCTTGACGGCATCCGCATGGCTACGCAGTGCATAGGGCATGGTGAGCGCGCCAAGGCGCGGCGCGTAGGGCGTCAGGTTGCCGACGCCGATCAGCGCGAAGTCCAGCTTGCCGATGCGCGTGTCCTGGATCATGCCGGTCTCGGAGCCCAGCTGACCGCCCGGGAACAACTCCACCTGCATCTCGCCATCGGAAAGGTCCTCGACCAGTTCCTCGAAGCGCTGTGCAAGCGCGCCCTGATCCGAATCCATCGGATCGCCCATGCCGACCTTGAAGGTCTTTGCCTGAGCGGTCGCTGACATCGCCAACATCACTGCGGTTGCCAAGAGAGCTTTATTGAACATTGTTATTACTCCACTGGTTGCGGGTCCGCATGGCCTGTCACCAGGACATGCGGATTGAAGATCATGTGGCTTTCAAAGCGTTATCGTTATGGGTTCACCCCTGTCACGTGCTGCCGCCGGGCATAGTCACGCGACGGTCGAGACAGGTCGTGCACTGTGCAGAGCGTCCTGGATCAAGTCCGCGATGACCTCGCAGTCCTGCACGTCAAAGGTCAGCGGGAGACGCAGATCACACAGCGTCGCCAGCACCCGGTCGGCATTGGGCACTGCACGATGGCTGCCCAGATAGGCCCAGCTGTCGTAGCGGCTGGTGTAATCCTCCGGCAGCGGCTTGCCGTACCATTTCACCGGTAGCCCACGCGCTTCACAGCCTGCGATGAAGGCGGCGATCTGCTCGTGGGAGCACTGCGCCAGCGTGAACTGGATGGAGCTTCCGACGTAGCCTTCCAGCGGGCCACGCAGGATGGGCGTGACGCCCTCCATGGCCGCGAGCCGGTCCTGCATGCGGGCATAGAGGGCATTCCAGCGCTCACGACGCTCTGCCAGCTCCCCCAGTTGCGGACGCAGGATGGCAGCACGCAGATTGTCCATGCGACCACTCATGTTGGGGGTCTGCAGGCGCGTCTCGGCGAAGCTCTCCGCGGCCGGTGCCGCCAGGTGGCGGTCGTACAGCATGTAGGAGCCCGACAGGATGATGGCGCGTCGCATCACCTCATCATCGGCGGTCGCCAGCAGGCCACCTTCACCGGAATTGACGTGCTTGTAGGTCTGGGTGCTGTAGCAGCCGACCTTGCCGAAGGTGCCGCTGGGCTTGCCGTCGTAGCTCGCACCCATGGTATGCGCGCAATCCTCGATCACCGTGATGCCGCGGCTGTCGCAGGCCTGCATGATCGCGTGCATGTCGCCGATATGGCCGCGCATGTGCGAGAGCATGAAGAAGCGGGCCCCGCTCTGATCTGCCGCACGCGCCAGATCCTCCGGATCGACCGTGGTGTCCTCGAGGATGTCCACCAGCACCGGCTCGCCACCGGCGGCGACGATGCTGCCGGGCACCGGGGACAGGGTGAAGGCGTTGCACAGCACCTTGTCACCGGCCTCGAGTCCGCAGGCGCGCAGCGCCAGTTGCAGGGCATAGCCGCCGGAGGCACAGGCCAGCGCATGGGGAATGCCCAGACTCGCCGCGAATTCCTGCTCCAGCAGCGCCGTTTCGCCCTGCTCGCCTTCCGCCAGGTTGTAGCGATGCAGGCGACCACTGCGCATCACGGCGACGGCAGCCTCGATGGCGGTGTCGGAGATGGCTTCCTGTTGGGTGAATGACTTGGCAAAACGACGCATGTGGCCTCCTCAATACCGCTTCTGGGCATAGACGGGGAAATCCCAATCCTGCTCGGGGAAGTATTTGGTGAGGCGCCAGTCACAGGCACGCGCATGGCCTTCCATCCCTTCGGTGCGCGAGATGCGCGAACCGATGGCACTGAACTTGAGATTGGCTTCAACACTGAGCTGTTGGGTGGTCAGTACCTTCATGAACTTGTGGACATTCAGACCGCCGGAGTAGCGACCGGCGCGCTTGGTCGGCAGGATGTGGTTGGTGCCGGAACACTTGTCACCGTGGGTGACGGTGCTGCCTTCGCCGAGGAACAGAGAGCCGTAGTTGCTGAGATTCTGCTTCCACCACTCCAGGTCCTCACACAGCACCTGCAGGTGTTCGCAGGCGTACTGATCACTGATCTGGACCACTTCTTCGCGGGTGTCGCACAGGATGACTTCGCCGTAGTCGCGCCAGGCGGCGTGGATGACCTCGGCGTTGGGCATGTCGTTGCCGACCAGCGGCACCAGCTCGATGACGCGGCGCGCGACCTCTTCACTGGTGGTGAACAGCCAGACCGGCGAGTTCGGGCCGTGCTCCGCCTGGGAGACGAGATCCACCGCGATGGTCATCGGGTCTGCCGTGTGATCGGCGATCACCGCCGATTCGGTGGGGCCGGCGAAGACGTCGATGCCGACCTGCCCGAACAGCAGGCGCTTGGCTTCGGCCACGAAGGCGTTGCCCGGGCCGACGAGGATGTCGGCTTCGCGCCCGCCGAACAGGCCGAAGGCCATGCTGGCGACCGCGTGAACGCCGCCCATCTCCAGGATGCGGTCGGCACCGGCCACATGCATGGCGTAGGCCACCGCCGGATTGATGCTGTCACCGCGCGGTGGCGAACAGGCCGTGATGTACTTGACGCCGGCGGCCTTGGCCGTGGCGACGCTCATCAGCGCCGAGGCGGCATGCGCGTAGCGTCCGCCCGGCACGTAGCAACCCGCGGCATCGATGGGCAGCACGCGCTGCCCCAGCACGACACCCGGCTCGGTCTCTATCTCGAAGGACGTCAGGCTGTCGCGCTGCGCTTCGGCGAAACGACGGATCTGGCGATGGGCGAAATCGATATCGTCCTTGACGCTCTGCGGCACGCTTTCGATCAGCGTGGCCAGCTTTTCCTCGCTGAGGACGAAATCGCCGCTCCAGTTGTCGAACTTCTCGGCATACATCCGCACGGCGTCTTCACCACGCGAGCGAATGTCCTGCAGCATGTCCTGGACGATGGCCGTGGTGCGCTGATCTTCCTCTGCCACGCCGTCGGCTGCTTCAGCCAGCTTGAGGTGTCTGATTGTCATTGTGATTCCCCGAAAACTGCTGTGATCATCACGCTCCCTTGCCAGCTGGGCCGGGGAGCGTGTCGTTACGGGATGCGTCAGTCACGCCGCTGTCGTCAGGCGGGACGCATCACTGGCCGCAAACGCTATCAGGCCTGGTAATCCGCGAAGTTGAAGGCATCCGGGTAGCCGAACAGGGCCACGGCACCGCCGGTGTGCAGGAAAACCACGTTCTCGCCTTCCTTGAAGTGCCCCTTGCGTACCAGGTCGATCAGACCGGCCATGCCCTTGCCGGAGTAGACCGGGTCCAGCAGGATGCCTTCCTGCTGAGCCAGCAGCGTGACGGCCTCGATCATGCTTTCGGTCGGAATGCCGTAGCCGTCACCGACGTAATCGCAGTTGGCGACGACATCTTCACGCTTGACCACGTCAGACAGGCCCAGCTTGGCTTCGGTCTTCTGTGCCAGCGCGAAGACATTGCCTTCCTGCTTGTCCTTCGGGGCCCGCACGCCGATGCCGAGTACCGGAATGCCGGAGTTGCAGGCGGTCAGGCCCGTCACCAGACCCGCCTGGGTCCCGGCGCTGCCGGTGGCGTGCACGAGGTGATCGATCTTGAGGCCCATGTCGTTGGCCTGGGACAGCAGTTCGAGGGCGGCATTCACGTAACCCAGCGCGCCGATCTCGTTGGAACCACCCCCCGGGATGATGTAGGGCTTCTTGCCCTTGCCGATCAGCTTGTCGGCCAGCGCTTCCATCTCGGCGGCCATGTCGGCACCGCCTTCACGCTTGGCGACCGTCGCGCCATGCAACTGGTCGAGGAAGACGTTGCCGTTGTAGTTGTAGCTGCGGTCGTCACTGCCGGTACGGTCTTCCAGCAGGATGTGGCACTCAAGACCCAGCTTGCAGGCAGCGGCAGCGGTCTGACGCGCGTGGTTGGACTGGGTAGCGCCCTGGGTGATGATGGTGTCGGCGCCCTGCTCCAGCGCGTCTGCCATCAGGAATTCCAGCTTGCGAGTCTTGTTGCCACCGGTGGAAAGCCCGGTGCAGTCATCACGTTTGATCCAGAGACGCGGCCCACCCAACAGCTTGCTCAGGTTGTCCATCGGCTCCAGCGGAGTCGAGAGGTGACCAAGGCGAACACGGGGAAAACGGGACAGATGCATACGAGCCTCCAGGCGAGTCATTGTTGTCATAGGGGGTTACTCTCATAACGACGTTCGTCGAATGTGTGACATCACTCCGGCACGCCGCCGAGCGGTCTTCTCAACAGTAAGCCGCGATTCTCGCCAGTCCCAATGCCATGTTTCTCAAAGTTTGTTACTTTTCTGCATGACCAGCTCTTTGCTCTTGTCCGACTCAGGCATCCAGAAGATCGTCATGCCCGCGACGCCGACCGGCAGTCATATCCATTGCCTGTGGCCTGTGGCCCCTGGCCCTTCGGCGCTGCCCTACCATTGACGAACCATGGATGGTTCATGCTCCGGGGGTGTGCTTGCGGTCTTCACCCCAACAAGCACTCGGTGCATGATGGCCGACCTCCAACAACAACCGACATCTCCTCAGGCGACGCATGAAGATCGAATGGATCGAAGACTTTCTCGCATTGATCGAGGCCGGAACCTTCTCGCTGGCAGCCGAGAGACGCAACGTGACGCAACCCGCCTTCTCGCGCCGGATACGGCAGCTGGAAGAGTGGCTGGGCGTCGAGCTGGTCTATCGTCAGTCGCAGCGCATGATCCTCACCGAGCACGCGCTGGAATATGAGCAGGAAATGCGGGAATGGCTGGCGCGGCTCTACACGTTGCGCAGCCGCCTGCGCAGCGAGGCCCGCCAGGGGCCGAAGGCAATCATCACCACCCAGCACACCCTCACCGTCAGCTATCTGCCGCGGTTGCTGCGCTATTTCCGGCACAACTCCCCCGAAGCCGGACTGCAGGTGAAATCACTGGATCGCAGCGAATGCCTGCAACTGTTCGAGCATGATCAGGCAGACCTGCTGCTGTGCTCAGAACTGCAGGGCGCGCCGATCTTCGATGACAACGGCGACACCCAGCGCATCTCGCTGGGGCTGGAGCGGCTGCTGCCGGTGTGTGCTCCGGACGCCCAGGGGCGCCCCCTGCACCTGCCGCGCAGTGACCAGCGCCTGCCCTTGATCGCCTATGATCCGGAGAGTTTTCTGGGCCAGATTCTGGCCTCGCCCTACCTGATGGACCTGCAGCGCGCCCAGGACATCGACATCATCTGCGAGACGTCCTTTACGCTGGGCATTCGTGAACTGGTGATGGCCGGATTGGGAGTCGGTTGGCTGCCCCACGGCCTGATCGAGGATGACCTGGAGAGCGGCAGACTGGTCTCGCTATTGGATGATCTGGGCGGCCCGACCCTCGAGGTGGCCTGCTATTGTCGCCGTGGCAAGCACAGCGCGGCGACCGAGTCGCTGTGGCAACTGCTCAACGAGAGCCCACCTTCGGTGTAAGCCCACCTGGCGCTCACCTGTCTGCTGGGCTCTGACTTGACCAGCACTGACTTGACTGGCACTGACTCGAGCAGCACGCAGCTGCCAACCGTTTCTTGAGGAACCAGCATGAATCGCATCAACCCCGACAAGCTGTTGCAGAGCAAATGGACCGCCGTGTCGCCCCGGGAGCGTGAGCGCCATTTCATCGTCACACGCTTGATTCGTGATGAGCAGGACGAACATGTGGTCGAGGTCGTGTTGCAGGCGGTGCTGACACGCAGGGATTACACCCTCGCCTGGCGCGAGCTCAAGGCAGATGATGTCTGGCAGATGGGCTGGAAATGACGGGCTGGAAATGATGACCTGACTTGAGCATCGCTGAACGCAGAAACGCCGCCCTCGGGCGGCGTTTCTGCGTCTATGCAACAGAGGGTGAGACGGATTGAAGCCTGATCTTGACTGGCCTTGCCTTGCCTGGCCTTGAGACTGACCGAAAGTCACTGAGAAAAGATCTCAGGCCACGACCTCGGCTTCCAGCTGGTCACACAGCAGCGCCATGCGCTGCACCGCTTCCAGCAGGCTGTCGTCCGGCACGGTCAGGGCGACACGTACCAGCGGCGTACCGCAATCACCGAAGACGCTGCCGGGCATCACCGCCACCTGCTGCTGTTCCAGCAGCCGCCAGGCGAATTGCTCACCGTTCAGGCCGGTGCGTGAGACATCGACCATCAGGAACATGCCGCCCTGGGGCAGGCTGGAGGACAGCTGCGGGATGGCCGCCAGCGCCTCGTGGACCAGACGCGCGCGGCGCCCGAGAGAGTCGCGCAGACGCTCGGTGGTATCGAAATCCCCGCGCAGCGCGGCCTCGGTCATGTCGGCGATGAAGGGCTGGTTGCCGAACAGCATGGTTTCCGAGACAGGCAACAGCCGACGGCAGAATTCCGCCGAGCCGATGGCCCAGCCACTGCGAAAACCGGTGGCAGCGTGACTCTTGGAGATCGAGGACACCACCACGGTGCGCTCACGCAGTGCCTCGATTTCCAGCGGAGAGACGAATTCGCCCGTGAAGATCAGCGCTTCATAGACCTCATCGCAGACGATCCACAGATCATGCTCGCGACATAGCGCGCCGATATGCTCGAGGGTCGTCCGGTCCATCACCGCACCAGTGGGGTTGTGCGGGGTATTGAGCAGCAACACACGGCTCTGCGGCGTGATGGCTGCAGCCAGATCCTGTGGCTGCAAAACGAAGCCATGCTCCATGCGCAGCGGTACCGGCTGCAGGTCACCGCCGGCGCCGCGGATCACGCCCTCATAGGTGGCGTAGTAGGGGTCGCCGGTCAGCACGCCGGCCCCCTCCTCCACCAGCGCCAGCATCACCGCGAACAGCGCCGTCTGCGTGCCGGGGAAACACAGCACGTTGTCTGCGCTGATCTCGGGCATGCGCGCGGCGTAGCGCTCGGCCAGTGCCGCGACCAGCCCCGGCTCGCCACGGCCATCGGAGTAGCGGGTACGGCCAGCGCGCAGCGCCTCGACACAGTGCTCGACCAGAGCCGGATGCGTGGCGATATCCGGCTCGCCGATGGTCAGCTCGATGATCGGCTCGCCGGCTTGGATACGCTGACGGGCAGCGCTGTGAACGGCCCATTTGTCACCGCCCAGATCACTCAGTCGTTCGGTAATGGTGGCGTAGCGCATGCTCAACTCCTGTGAGGTGGGGGTGATGTCGTGATAGCGACGTGCTCAAGCAAGATGCCCTGTGGCAGCCGCAGAATGCCCTCTGCCGCCCGCATGGCGATCGCGGGCAGCCGCTCGACCGGATAGAGACCATGTTCCAGCCCGCCTTCCAGCCATAGGCCATCGATCAAGCCATTGAGGGCGATCGCCTGCTCCTGACAATCGCTCTCGGTGGCGGGCAGCGCGTGGGCGCTCAGCACCGGCTGAACCAGCTGTGCAAGCAGGTCGAGAAACTCGCGATAGGTTTCCTGGTGCACCGCCGAATAGCTGGCATCGTGGCGTACCCGGCCGATGAAGGTCGCCCATAGGGAGATCTTGTGGGCGGCCAGATTGGGCTGCGTGAGACTCGCCGCGATGAAGTTCGCCAGACGACACGCCGGGGATTCATCACTGGCCGGACTGGCATCGGCGATATCGGAGGTCAGCTGGCCCATCATGTAGGCGTAGGCGGCCCGCACCATGTCGTCTTTGGTGCCGAAATGATGGCGAATCAGTCCAGGCGAGACCCCGGCCGCCTCCGCCACGCGGCGCACGCTGGCGCCGGCCAGACCGTGCTGCGCGACACAGCTCAAGGTGGCTTCCAGCAGGTCGCGACGACGCTGATCCTGGGAAAGCCGCTGGAATGCCTTGCGACTCATCGTGATGTCTCCCGTCCTGTCGCTGTCCCACGCATCAGGCACTCAATGGCCTCTCTAACGACGATGCTTTTAGCGACGATGGCCTCAACGACGCGCCCTTCAACAACGATAGTCACAGCCAAGGCCCTCCAGCAGTCGCAGATGAGACTCCCACTCCAGCGCCAGATCTCCCTCCTCGTGAATGGCCATATCGTACTGACCGACCACATGCTCACAGATCTCAGGCGAGAGGCGGCGCACCGGCTGGCCCATGGACAGGGTCGCGACCTGGATCTCGCAGCTGCGCTCGAGATAGAACATGTTGTTGAACATCTCGGCGGCAGAGGCGCCGGTGGTCAGCAGGCCATGATTGCGCAGGATCAGCGCCGGATTGTCGCCAAGGCTCGCCACGATGCGTTCGCGTTCATCCAGATCCAGCGCGATACCCTCGTAATCGTGGTAGGAGACGCGGCCATGGAACTGCAGGGCGATCTGATTCAGTGGCAAGAGCCCTTCTTCCAGGCTCGACACCGCCACACCGGCGCGGGTATGGGTATGCATGATCCAGCTGGCTGAGTGACTTGCCGCATGAATCGCCGAGTGAATGGTGAAACCGGCCGGATTGACCCGCGCGGCACTGTCATCGACCTTCTGGCCGTTGACATCGATCTTGACCAGCGAGGACGCCGTGATCTCCTCCCAGCGCCAGCCATAGGGATTGATCAGAAAATGCCCTTCCTCATCCGGCACCCGCGCCGTGATGTGGGTGTAGATCAGGTCGGTCATGCGATAGTGCGCTGCCAACCGGTAGCAGGCCGCCAGGTCCAGGCGTGCTTGCCACTCCGCGTCACTCATGGTCGATGCCGGCATGTGCTGTCTCCTGTGGTCACAATGTCGCTGTCTGGGGTCGAGAAAGGCTCGGCTGAGCCTTGAGAGGCATTGAAGCGTTCACCTTCGGGGCTCAAGCGCCGCGGGTCTCAATCGCTGCGGCCCTCAATAGCCGCGCTGACGATCCACGCCCAGCGTGAGCGGCAGGTCATCGCGCAATTCACGCGCCGTGGCCACCACCTGCTCGGCCACCACCTCGGGGAGCGAGTCACTGGCCACATGCGGCGTGATGCGCAGGCGCGCGTCCTGCCACCAGCGGTGAGTGGGCGCCAGCGGCTCCTCGCGAAAGACATCCAGCGTCGCGCCTGCTAGTTGCCCGGCGTCGAGAGCGGCTTCAAGGTCCGCTTCCACCAGATGCTCGCCGCGGCCGATCTGCACCAGCCAGGCGCCACGGCGCAGCCGGGCAAACAAGGCAGCATTCAGCACGTTCTCGGTCACCGGTGTCAGCGGCAGGATATTGATCAGATAATCGGCACCGTCGGCCGCCGCCATGACGGCAGCGTCACCGGTCAGGTAACGCACACCCGGCACCGGCGCGGCCGGTTCATTGCGACAGGCGACCGTCACCGAGAATCCCAGGGTCGACAGCGAAGTGACCACGGCGCGCCCCATGCTGCCGTGGCCCAGCACGGCCACCTGTGCCTTCTCTGGCGCACGCATTGCCAAGGGCTGCCATTCGCCACGCGTGGCATTGTCGGCCATGACGGCAAACTCGCGCTCGCGATGCAGTACCTCGTGAGCGGCGAAACCGGCCATCAGATACGCCTGATGCGGGTCGCGCACCCGTGCGACCTGAACCTCGGCCGAGAGCCCCGGATGCCCCAGCAGGGCATCCACCCCCGCCGCGATCGACATGGCAAGCCGAAGATTCGGGTACGGCGTGAAGGCGTCCTCCCCCGGCTGCCAGCAGATGGCGAACCGCACCGCGCTCGGGTCCTCGATCTCATGCGGATGACGCAGCACGACATCGTCGCCCAGCTGGCGCAGCGCTTCACCGTAGAGGCTGTCCAGGTCCAGGGATTCACTCAGATAGACACCCAGAATCGGGGCTTGGCTTGGCATTGGCTCTCCTTGTGATACGACTGGCAGCGAGTGGGTTGCCATGGATTCACTCACACTATTACACACTCGTATAATTACTGCCAGCTGGCTTGCGCTCCCCCGTGCCTTCATCGCCCTGCTGGCGCAGCGCCGCCTTGAGCCACAAGGAGAGACGGAAACATCTCTTCACTCTCCTCCCTCAAATCGTGGCATCGCGGCGCCAGGGATTGAGCAAGCAAGAACGCCCGCGATCATCGAGCAAGTGCTCGTGAACGCGGGCGTCAGTCCTCAATGTCTCTTCACACGATTCAGTCCTGCTGATTCTCCAGCAGCGACTTCAGGCCATGCGGCTGGCAACGCAGGTACTGGGGCGAGGCCTTGAGGGTGTCACCCAGCTCAGCGGCCGCATGCCACGGCCAGCGCGGGTCATAGAGGATGCCACGCGCCAACGCGATGGCATCGGCACGCTCGTTCGCCAGAAGGTCTTCGGCCTGCTGCGGCTCGGTGATCAGGCCAACCGCAATCACCGGCATCTTCACCTGCGCCTTCAGGACCTGGGCGTGCGGCACCTGATAGTTGGGCGCTACCGGAATCTGCTGCTGCGCGCTGAGCCCGCCACTGGAGACATGCAGATAGTGGCAGCCACGACGGTCCAGCGCCTTGGCAAGTTCGATGCTCTGCTCGAGGTCCCAGCCGCCCTCGACCCAGTCCGTCGCGCTGATCCGGATACCCAGCATGACGTGCTCCGGGATCGCGGCCCGCACGGCGTCAAAGACCTCCAGCGTCAGCCGCATGCGGTTCTCGAGCGAGCCACCGTAGTCATCGTCGCGCTGATTGCTCAACGGCGACAGGAACTCATGCAGCAGATACCCATGCGCCGCATGCAGCTCGATGCCGTCCAGGCCAATCTCGACGGCGCGCTGTGCCGCCGCCACGAAGTCCGCGATGGTGCGGCGGATCTGCTCGCCACTCATCGCCTCGGGGAGCGGCCCGCCTTCGCTGAAGGGAATCGCACTGGGGGCAAGTACCTGCCAGCCATTGTCGTTGCCTGGCGCGATGGCAGCACCGCCATCCCAGGGCTTCTGGCAGGATGCCTTGCGTCCCGCATGACCGATCTGCACCGCCAGCGGCATCGGCGAATAGCGGCGGATACGCTCGACGACCCCCTGCATGGCTTGCTGGCAAGCCTCATCGTAGAGCCCGACATCGCCGTGGGTGATGCGCCCTTCCGGGGCAACGGCGCTGGCCTCGAAGATCAGAAGCCCAGCTCCGGACTGGGCGAGATTGCCAAGATGCTGATCATGCCAGGCCTGCATCTGGCCCTTCTCGGCGGAGTACTGACACATCGGCGCGATGATGATGCGATTGTCCAGCGTGAGCGGGCCGAGGGTGAGCGGTGAAAACAGTGTGGACATGGAGTTCCTCTGGATGCAGACAGGGCGGGTTCGGCAAGGCGCAGGCGCGAACATGGCGAGAAGGTCCGTGCTGCCAAAGCCAATGCAGTGCAAGCACAATGCGGGCACCGCGGAGGCGTCACAAGCGCAAGTTGGCCATGGTGGCGGCAACGCTGAGTTGCCCATGCTTCACGCACGCCCTGCCAGCGCCCCACCATCAGCGACTCGCCTCGCCCTCCAGCACTTCCTTGACCACCAGACGCCCGACATCGGCAATCGCGGCATTGCGCGCTGCCAGGTCCGCCTCGCTTTCGGTCAGATAGACCGCCACGATCAACGGGGCACGCAACGGCGGCCACAGGATGGCAACGTCATTGTTGGTGCCATATCCCCCGCCGCCGGTCTTGTCCGCGATCTGCCAGTCATCGGGCAAGGCCGCCCGCAGCTTGTCATCGCCAGTGGTGTTGGCCAGCATCCAGCCCTGCAGAGCCAGGCGCGATGGCTCGCTCAGCGCATCCCCCACCAGCAGTCGCTGCAGGGTGGCCGCCATCGCGTGCGGCGTGGTGGTATCGCGCGGGTCACCGGGAGTGGCCTCATTGAGCGCCGTTTCACGTCTGTCCAGCCGCGTGCTGTCATCGTCCAGGCGCCGCAGATAGGCCGTCAGTGCGGCCGGGCCGCCCAGGGCGTCGAGAATCAGGTTGCCCGCGGTATTGTCGCTAGTCGTGATGGTGGCATGGCACAACGCCTCGAGCGTCAGGCCTCCATCCCGGGTGTGGTGCTCGGTAATGGGGGAATAGGTCACGAGGCCCGCCGGGCGAATCTCCACCTTGCGTGACAACGATTCCTGGCCTTCGTCCACCCGGGAGAGCAGATGACCACAGGCCAGCACCTTGAAAGTGCTGCTCATGGGGAAGCGCTCATTCCCCCGCCAGCTGAAACGGGTGCCATCGGCGGTATCCAGAACAGTGACGCCGATTCGCGCGCCGACCTCTGATTCGATGTCATGAATGGCCGACGCCGAGAGCGGCTTGTCAGCGGCCTGTGCGCCCAGCGGCAGACAGGCAAGCGCGGCGACGGCCAGCCACTGTTTCCAGCACCTTGAGGGCCTGACGGCAGGCTTTGCCGCGAGGCTGGCGGAGTGCCAGCGAAACGAGGGGTGATCAGCACCGCACAGGCGCTGAGGGGATGAAGGCATCAATGACATGTCCTGATCATGGGGAGGGGCCGTCTCGCAAGACACGACCCAATATGCAGCATGCTACATGTACCATAGTCGCGTATGCGCGGACATGTCGGCCATCTCACCGCGGGCCGCGGTCTGGCAGAGACTTGATCTGGGTCAATGCCAGCGCACGCTGCCCTCACTCATCGAGAACCTTGAGCGTTTTGTTGCGCTTGGCGCCGGGCTTGGCATGCCATGACAGGCGAATATCGAGGCGATGATGATCATCCTCTCGCCGCGCCGTGACCTTGAGGGTCATCAGGCCGCGCGGTGCCAGCCGTATCTCGCCGTCCTCATCGCGAAATGACAGCAGTCCCTTGCCCAGCCCCTTGATGATGGCCTTGAGAATGTCCTGAACGCCATCGATGGACTGCAATGACTCATGTCGGAACAGCGACTTGTCCTGCTTGTCGTCTTTCACCTGCCTCTCCTGTGCGTGTTTCAGGGCGCGTAGACCTTGACCTCGGGATGGTCATTGCTGATGCCGACGATGCGTCCACAGGCTTCTATCAGCGTCGCCCCCATGCCCACGCCATCCAGCCCTTCCTTGCGGCGTGAATTGCGATCCAGGGTGACGTCACCCTCGATATGCAGCAGCCCGTGGCGCCAGCCCAGTTGCTGGCCCGCCTGATGATTGACGTGACCATGCATCACGGCACGAATGCCGACCTTGTGCAGGCGCTTGACGCCCGCGGCGCTCAGCACCATGTCGCTCTTGCGATATTTGGTGCGCAGTACATTGGCCAGCTCACCGTAATAGAAGGTGAACGGGTCTTCGCGCAGGATGCGCCGGAATTCCTGATTGACCTGCGAGACCTTCTGGCGGCCGAGTCGTCTGGCAAAGGCATCGTCCACGCCTGCATGGACATGCAGGAAGGCGCCACTGCGATAGGCGAGGCGCATCTCGTCGAAGAACCAGGCAAAGCGCCCGCCGGGCTTGAGAAACAGCTCGTGGGCCTTGAGCGCGGCGGCATAGGTCTGGCGCAACGAGAGACCATGTTTCTCACAGGCATGCTCGAAGCCATCGGCCTTGGCGCTCAGGCGAGTGATCTCCTTCTCCAGCGCCTCCCCCTTGAGCACATGGCCTGCCGATTTGCGAAACTGCTCCGCCCAGTCCGGCCCCGGGTACAGGCGCCGACGGCATTCACTTCGCGAGGGAATGCTCTTCATCGCCCGCGGTCTGTCCGCGAGATAGTGATCGAAGACTTCCTTGAGCAGCGCCAGGCCCTTGGCACCCATGCGCACGAACAGATGATCGGTCCGCGCCGAATCATCATGACTCAGCCGCATCAGCGCCAGCATCAGCCGCATGTCGTGATTGCCCGCCAACAACTTGAGACGCGCTCCGCTGCGCATCAAGGTGCGCAGGGCTTCCAGCAGTTCCAGATTGCTGGGCCCCTTGTCGAGGCAATCACCGCCGATGACGAAGACGCTGCGCTTGCCCCGCGCCGTCAACACCAGGTTGTCCCGCGAGGTCAGGCGCACACCGCCACTGGCCACCAGAGACGCGATGAAGGCTTCCGCGTCGGCATGCGCATCGGAGATGAAGATGACATCGCGGCGTGGCCAGTCCTTGCTGCCCAGCTTGCGAGCGGCGCGGGACACCTTGTCACCGGCGCGCAGGTGCTGATGTGTCTCGGGCCACTGAGCCGCGTGACTGGGCAGCGCCTTCAGATAGCGCGTCGGGCCTCGGTAACGCGGTACGGCGTCGCTCATGGGGGGACTGAGGGTCATTGGGCTATCTCCTTGTGGCATCTGCTTGCCTCGTTGAACTCACCGGCTTGTGGCAAGCAAGCGCCTTGCCGCTCCTTGGGGACCATCCGGGGGCATGCGGAATGAGGTCACGAGCACAGGGCGACAAGCTTATGACCGTTTGATCACAGAAAGATGACAGACTCGCATCACCCTGATGCGCTGGCCTGCTTCTCTGCTGTCAATGACTCCGCCCATACCCTGCTCTCCAGCACCCCGCCCGCTCACGGCACTTCAGTACCCCGCCGGCTGGCCGCCAACTCAGTCCTGCGCGGGCTCGTGACGCTGGCGCACCTTCCACTCGCCAGCCACATGCCGCCATGACCCTGACGGAGTTTCCTCGATGACCACCGGCCGCGCATGGTGCATGCTCAGCCCGGCAATCTGGTCGAAGTCCAGCACGCCCAGCAGATGCGCCGCATGGCGCAGCGCTGCGCCATGGCCGACGATCAGCGTCAGCGTGGCGCCCGGTGTGGGGGGTGATGTAGGAGCCGAAACAGAAGGTGTTGAGAAAGCCGGTAGCGAAGCAATGAAGTCGGCCACCCGCTGACCGGCCTGCATCAGGGATTCAGCCCCCGGCAGCGGCAGGCGAAAGTGGCTGTTGGATTTCCAGTCGGCCGGCAGGAAATCCACGCGCGGGTCATGACGCACCGCTTCGGCGATCTGTGCCGTGGTCAGATTGGCGGCGCTGCCCAGACTGCGCTCCCACAGGGCATCGTGTGCCATGAGCGAGAACTCACGCTCTGTCCTGTCACCCATGACCTCGTTCATCACCTGCGCCGTCTGCCAGGCACGCAACAAGCTGGAGGCATGTAACGTGCTGGCCGGTTGCCAGCCATGTGCCTGACACAGCGCCAGCACTTCCTCGGCTCCCTCACGCGCCTGACGCTCACCGCGACGGGTCAAGGGAAACGGCTGCAGCGCGCTCGGGGTATCAATCTGCTGGTGATAGTCGGCATGACGAATCAATGCCACACGTCGGATTGTCGGTTCATCAGTCATCGGCCGTCGCTCTTCCCGTCTTCACTCGGTATTGATTCATGCTGGCGGTCCTCGCCATGCGTCGACACGTAAGGTGCTAGTGGCGCCAATGGAGCTAAAGGCGCCAGTCTCCCGCGCTCACGTCGCCTGGCGCGACTGCTCAAGCCGTGCCAGCAACGCCATGGCGGCGTGCCCCATCTCGTGGTTCTTCAACAGGCTCGGCACGACCTCCGCCGCCACCCAGCGCCGACTGCGATGCGGTTCCTCCCGCTCGCTCTCTTCCTGCTCATGCACGACTCTCACGGCGTGCAGACTGGCCGCGACCGGAGCGCCCCACTTCTCGTAACTGAATTCCAGCGCTGCGTGGTCCAGCGCCTCCGCCTCGATGCCCGCTTCCTCGCGGGCTTCCTTGAGCGCGGATTCAAGCGGACTCATGCCCGGCTCGACGATCCCCTTGGGCAGGCTCCAGTGACGATTGGAGGAAGAGCCGATGAGCAGCACCTCCCACTGGGCATCGTCGCCTTCCCCCTGCAGACGACAGGGCAGGACGGCCGATTGACGGTAGTAATAGGCGGGGCGTTCGCGTCGCTCCTCACCGGCCGGGAATGGCCAGGGGAAGCCATCCGGCAAGGCACGCACGCGCTGGATCAGCTTCAGGCTCATCTGGCCGGAGCGCAGGTCTTCCCAGCGCCCCTCGAAGGTCAGCTTGACCACCGCCGCCGTCGGCAGCAGCTTGGTCTCCTTGGGCGGACGCGGCCGCTTGCCGGTCAGCCAGACCAGCGCATCTTCCAATGCCGGGTTATGGCCGATGATCATCAGTCGCTGCACGCTGTCCGGGCAGGCACGCACCGTCTTGAGCAGCGGCGCCTCGTCCTCGCAGTAAAGCGCAGGCTTGAGCTCGATCATGTCGACGCCGAGGCCCATCGACTTCACGCACTTTTCCGCCGTGGCGCGCGCGCGAAGGGCCGGCGAGCTCAGGATGGCATCCGGTACCAGCGCCTCCTGGGCAAGCCAGGCTCCCATGCGCTGGGCGCCGCGCTTGCCGCGCTCCTTGAGGGGGCGATGGAAGTCGTCAGCTGCCACTGACCAGTCCGACTTTCCGTGACGCATCAACAGCAGTTCACGACGCATGTTCAAGCCTCCAGCAAGGGGGTCAGGTGGTTCTCGACCAGCGCGGCGAAGTCCACGCGCCCGGTCACCTCAAGCACGCGGGTTGCCGCCAGGCGCTCCAGATACGGCGCGGGATCAAGGCTTGCGCCATTGGGCACGAAACGGCCATCCCGCTGCTGATGGAAGGGCCCAGGTGTCTTCATCACCGCGCGTATCAGCGCTTCGCTGCGGCTGACCTCGACCTCGCGCACCTCGAGCGGTGCCTCGCTGCCGCGCGTCCAGTTGAGTATCACCATGGCCGCAAGCTCGCCGCTGGCGCGGATACGCCCGGGCCCGTAGACGTCCTCGATGATCAGATCGTGCTTCTCTTCGAGACCCCACAGCGCTTCCTGCGGCATCGCTTCATAGCCTGCGATACGTGCGGGGTCCAGCAGCGGGCGCAGACGCGGATTGTTGAGCATGGTGCCCGGATTGATGCGTGGCAACTTGGCGACGCCGCGGGCACGCAGCGTCCCCTCCCGCCCGGGGCGGTCCAGGAACAGCCGGTCATTGCTGATGAAGTCGAACTCGGGATTGTCGAGCGCCTTCACCATGGTGGTGGACTTGCCGCCGCCCGAGAAGGCGGCGATGGCCACCGCGCGATCACCTTTCGACAGCGCCGAGGCGTGACAGATCAAGCCGTCATTCTGCTGCAGATGCGACATGTGCAGATTGAGCAGGAAGTTGATCACCTGGCTTTCATTGTCTTCACAGGGCCCGAACGCCAGGTTGTGGTCGTTGCTGCGCAGAAAGGCCATGCCCGTGCGCACCTTGTGGATCAGGCGCCCGTCGGCCAGGTCGATGATGGCATCCTTGCGGCGTGTCTTGCCGGGCTCCGGCATCCAGTCGACGAAGGCCTCGGGCACGATGCCGAGTCTCGCTGCCGCTGGCGTGTCCTTGAGGGCCGGCGCCTCGAGCACATGCACGAGCCTGGCTCCCCCCGGCACAGTGTCGAGCGCCACGATGCGCGCGCAATGGCGAAAATATGTCGCCAGACGTTGCAGCAGCCGAGACATGTCCGTCATCACGCACAGGCAAAAGTCATCCACCTCGAACAGCAGCGCCTCGCTCAGGCACTGGCGTGACGGCGTCAGCGCCGTGAAGCAGGCGGCGGCCGTCCACTCTGCAAAGGGCAGCGTGGCAAGACTGGCCGGGCTGTCACAGGTCGTCGCGCTCATGCCAGACACTCCATCACGTGATCGAGATAGGCGGTGGCCGCATCGACACCGGCACCTTCCAGCGCCCCGCGGAAGCCGCCGAAGGCCGAGACTTCGAAGATGATCGGGCCATTGTCGGTCAGCGCGACATCGACGGTGGTGAAGTCGAGCTTGAACGGTGCCTGGGCACGCTGCGCCAGCGCGATCAGCTCCTCGGAGGGCTCGAAGGGCGCGTACTTGCCACCGGCGTGGATGGTGGTATTCCAGGCATCGCCCCCACTGACACGGGCGTAGCTGCACAGATAACGGCCACCGACGAAGACCATGCCGTAATCCTGCCCCGGCAGGTCGAGGCGCTGCTGCAGATACATCATCGGGTGCTCGGCGGCGAACTCACGCACGGCAGCTTCCAGCGCGGCATCATCGCCGGTGTCCTCGATGATGCACATGCCCCGCGCCTTGGTGGAGAAAAGCGGCTTGAAGACGGCGGCCTTGAAGCGCTTGACGGCTTCGCAGGCCGCCGTCACGTCTTCGGTGACCAGCGTGGCCGGCATCGGGATGTCGGCATTGGCCAGCGTGACGGTGCAGCTCAGGCGGTCGATCAGGCGAATCATGCTCTCCGCGCTGCTGAAGACGCGCACGCCCCTGGCTTCGGCGACACGCAACAGCTCCAGGCGGTCCAGGCTGCCCGGGGAATATTCCGCGCTGATCTTCTTGACGATCAGGGCATCCAGCTCGGTCAGGTCATGACGCACCCCGGCAGAGTCACGGAATTCGAGGCAGTTGCGGGTCAGGTCCAGCGAGACGGCCGCCATGTCGATCACGAGACGAAAGCCCGTCCGTGCTTCGATGGCATCCGCCAGCACTTCGGTCGACCACTTGCCGGGAATACCCACGACGCCAATCTTGAAATCAGTCAACGAACAACTCCTCCAGGGGAATACGGTAATCGGCCGGCCGTTCAGGGTCGGCGCCAAGCACATGCTCGAGTATAAAGCGTGCGCGGTTGAACATGCGCCCTGCCAGCCCGGCATCGAGGATGAAACGTGTCGAGGTGGCAAAGGAGCGCGCCAGGCCAAGTGCCAGACGCCATTCAAAGGTGGTATCGCCCTGCTCATGGGCAAAGCGACGCATCTGCTGACCGAAACTCAGGGCCAGCGCCAGAATACGGGCCCGCAGCGCCGCATCCGTCAATTGAAGACGGTAATGGGACACCATGTGCACGGACACGTCCTGCACATAGTCCTGATAGGCCGAGCGGTGAAGATCGATGAAGCGGATGCTCTGCTTCGCCGGATCGAAGAGGATGTTGTCGACATTGAAGTCGCCGTGGATATAGACGGCGAAGGGAGCCTCGAGCGAACGTTCCAGACCTGCGGCCTGCTCGATCAACGCTTCCAGCGAGGGCATCTCGCGCCCACACAGCGAGGCACCGCAGTGGCGAAATTCCGGATGGATCTGATAGACATCACTCAGCCGCTTGAGCAGCTGGCGCATGTGCCCTGCAGTGACCGGCTTGTCGCGGCGGGTGGTGGTCCACACCGAGTGTAGCGTCTCGACCAGCGCCTGCTGGGCGGTACGATTGAGACGTGACGATTCATTGATCAACAGATGCTCGAGGGTCATGCCCGGCAGGTGCTCGATCAAGAGTGCCGCGCTGTCGCCCTGCTGATGGTGCGAGAGGATGCGGGGGGCGATGCCGGGATAGATGTCGTGCCAGCGCTCGACGCCCTGACGCTCCTCCTCGACCTTGCGCCCCAGGCCATCCTTGAAGATGGCCAGATACTCCGGCGAGGTCAGCGGCAGATCACCGGCTGACTTGCGGTCCCTGGATTTGCGGTCCCTGGATTTGCTGCCCTTTGACTCGCTCGCATCAGTCTTGCGGTCCTTTGACTTGCTGCCCTTTTGCTTGCTGCCCTTTTGCTTGCTGCCCTTTTGCTTGCTGCCCCCTGACTCGCCAGCCTTGCTGCCCTGTTGTTTGTCGTTGGCCGGCTTGCCCTTGTCATTGCCCTTGTCACTGACCTTCTCAACAGCCCTCTCACTGGGCTTCTCGCTGGCTATCCCCGAGATCCGGCTGCCGGAGCGTGTCTCGGCCAAAGTGTCGACGCGCATCTCGCCCGCCGTCTGACTGCCATCACCGAGTTCATTGACCAGGTGCGTCAGCGAGGCATAGCGCTCGAAGTTGAGTGACTGACCGAGGGTTGCCGAGATGACCGCCTCACCCAACTGCCCCAGCACCTCGCCCATCTGGCTGATTTCCCGGGCCACGAACAGCAGATGTGTCAGGTCTTCGGCGGGAGCGCGCTTCTTCTTGAGCTGGCCAGTGAGTGCCCGGATGCGGCCTTCACTGTCCCGCTTCAGCTTCTCGCGACTGCGCGCAAGCTTCAGGGCCAGGGACAGGGAGCCGTTCTCCAGCGACATCTCGCTGCGCAGAATGCCGCGACGCACACGGCGCAGTGACTTGACCAGCACGACATCATCGACCAGCTGGACATCATCGACGCGAATCAGCTGCTCCAGACAACTGCGCGCCAGCTCACTGAGCCGTGCCAGGCCACTGGCGACCTCGACCAGGCTCTGCTGGAAGCGGGCCCGCGCGTGCGAGCGCTTGTGGTTTCGGGCTTCAGGGCATGCCTGTTCGATACGCTGGCAGAGGTTCTCGGCGTACCCCTGGCGCTCCAGCAGCTTGCGCGCCATGGCCGCCGTCGGCGCGGACACGAACGCCTGCAGCCAGCCATATTGGCTATCCACTTCCGAACACAGAAATCGAAGGTTGTCGCGCGTGCTTTCAGGCCAGGCCTGATCCATGCCATCTCTCCATCCACTCGGAAATCATCCCAATGCCATAGTATTCCACGCAAAGATGACAATCCGCGACACGCGCTGGAGGAATCGACTGTCTTGTGGGTGGTCGGCCGGGCTGAAGCGCGGTTTTTTCATTGAATTCCACCACCCGAACGCCTCCCCCTAGACGTATCGCCTATAGCTGGACAAGACCGGATTCGGTGACAGTAGCGCAAGCGACCCTGCCAGCCCCCGCGTGACCCACCACGGATGGAGACCCGCATGACCATCACCTGCATCAATGACCTGCAACGCCTGGCGAAACGCCGCGTGCCGAAGATGTTCTACGACTATGCCGATTCCGGCTCGTGGACGGAGTCCACCTATCGGGCCAACGAGGCCGACTTCGCCGCGATCGGGCTGCGCCAACGGGTGATGGTCGACATGGACAATCGCACTCTGCGCACGAAGATGCTCGGCGAGGAGGTGGCCATGCCGGTGGCGATCGCGCCGACTGGCCTGACCGGCATGCAGCATGCCGATGGCGAGATGCTGGCCGCGCGCGCGGCGAGTGACTTCGGTATCCCCTTCACGCTCTCGACCATGAGCATCTGTTCCATCGAAGACGTCGCGTCGGTCAGCTCACGGCCCTTCTGGTTCCAGCTTTACGTGATGCGCGACAAGGATTACATCGGACGACTGATCGATCGCGCCAAGGCCGCGGAGTGTTCCGCGCTGGTACTCACCGCTGACCTGCAGATCATCGGCCAGCGCCACAAGGACCTGATCAACGGCCTGAGCGTGCCCCCTCGCCCAACCGTGGCAACCGTGCTCGACCTGGCCACCAAGTGGCGCTGGTGTGCCGGCATGCTCAAGACCAGGCGCCACACCTTCGGCAATATCGCCGGCCACGTGAAGGATGCCGAGAACCTGAGCTCCCTCTCGAAATGGACCGCCAGCCAGTTCGATCCGAGCCTGAGCTGGGACGACATCAAGTGGATCAAGGACCGCTGGGGCGGCAAGCTGATCATCAAGGGCATCATGGAGCCGGAAGATGCCGAGCTGGCCGTGCAGGCAGGCGCCGACGCGGTGATCGTCTCCAACCACGGCGGACGTCAGCTGGATGGTGCCGCCTCCTCCATCTCCGCCCTGCCGGACATTCTCGCGGCAGTCGGCGACAGGACAGAGGTCCACATGGACGGCGGCATCCGCTCCGGACAGGATGTGCTCAAGGCGGTGGCGATGGGCGCCAAGGGCGTCTATCTGGGGCGCGCCTTCCTCTATGGGCTCGGCGCCATGGGCGAACAAGGGGTGACCAAGTCCCTGGAGATCATCCACAAGGAACTCGACACCACGCTGGCCCTGTGCGGACTGCGTGATATCCATGACGTGGACACACGGATTCTCAGGCCCGGCACCTATCCGGTGGCCAGCTCGCAGAGAGAAGCTGAAGCAGCGCGAGAATCACGCCGCCGGGTGCCTCATGACCCGCTGGGCACGACCTCCTGAACACGACGGGGTAGCAATAACGCCCTGAAAAGCACAAGGCCGATATGCGCCGGTGGAATCCACCACGGCACATGTCGGCCTGTCATCACTGGGTAGCGACCCTCTCAAGACTCACTCAAGAGTCACTCTAGAATCACTCAAGACCCTCTCAGGGCACACTCAAGCTCCGCTCAAGACTCAATGCACCTTGAGACGCGGCCCCATGCTACGGCGCAGCACGTCACTGACCACCTCGGCGGAGCCCTTCAGCGGCCCCAGCAGCAGGAACTGGTGCTGGCGCTGCAGCCCTTGATAGGCGGCACGCGCGAAGCGTCCTCTCACCTGCAGATCATCATTGCCCTTGCTGCCCTGGGCATTGCCCAGCTTGTCACTCAACTTGCCGCTGAGCTCACCGACGCTGCCGGCACTGGAGAGTGACAGCAAGGTACCGCGGTCCTTGAACTCGAAGGCCTGAGCCGGCTCCCCCAGCTGGCGACGCGGCAGTTCCTCGGCGAGAAACTCGGCCTGCTCGCTGGCCACCTGAGCGGTGGGCGGCAGCGGTGTCTCATCGATGTTGGCACAATCGCCCAGCGCGAAGATGCTGTCGTGGCCGAGGCATTGCAGCCCGGGCGTCACCGTGAATTGACGCTTCTTGTTGCTTTCCAGGGCGCCGATTTCCTCGACGATGGCGGGCCCGACGCGCCCTCCCGCCCAGACCACCAGATCCGCGTCCCGCGTCACCGACTCGTCGCCTTCACTGATCTCGACACTGCCGGGAGACACCTTGGCGACCTGACGAGACAGTTCGATCTTGATGCCCTGCTCCTCGAGTCGCTGATGGATCGACTCGCGCAGTTCCTGTGAGACACCGGGCATGAAGGTCTCGGTGGCCTCGAGAATCGTGATCTCGACCTTCGCGCCCTTGGGTGCAGGGGCGTCATGCATGCCACGCGCCTCATGCAGGTAGGCGGCAAGTTCGACACCGGTGGCGCCGGAGCCGACGATCACCACCTGATACGGCCGCCCCGGGGACTGCTTGGCACTATCTTGCGTGCCTCCCTCAGTGCCCACCTGAGCGCCGCCCTGGCTGGCTGACAGGCCAGCATCGCCTGTCGGTGCTGTTTCCATCGCCACATGGTTGGCCAGCAGGCCACGCGAGAACTGCTGGGCGATGCGCTCGGCGTCGTCAGGGGAATCCAGCAGGCAGGCATGCTCCAGCACACCCTCGACCCCCATGTCCGGCGTCACACCGCCCAGGGCCAGCACCAGCTGACGATAGCCCCTGACGCGCGCCGGCACCTCGGCGCTCGCGTGATCTTCCCTGCCCGGGATCGCGGCCAGGGTGATCTGGTGCTGTTCAGGGTCCACGCCTGCTAGTGTGCCGCACTCATAGCGGAACCCCCACTGCTCGGCCAGACCGGCATACCCCAGCTCATCGACCTGACGCCGCCCGAGGCCCGCCGCGATCTCATGCAGTCGTGGCTTCCATACGTGACTGGTGTCGCGGTCTATCAGCAAGACGTCCTTGTGGCCTGCCTTGGCAAGGCGAACCGCCAGCTCCAGTCCGCCGGCACCGCCACCGACGATGACGATATCGGCGTCGCGCGTTGGCTGAGGATCATGCGTTTCCATAGAGGCCTCCTTTAGCGGGGTCGAATATAGAAACCTTATGTCAGACCACGCGCTTTTCAAGACTGACACACATGACTTCGCCAATGCGCTGCCTTTGATGCGACGCGTCATTGGCGTGATCGCCTGCGCAACGCTTGAGGCCACCTTGGGGTTTGACAGCGCTCGAGTCCGCGACTAAAGCTTATTTATACGAATAAATATAACTGACTCGCTGCCGCTCAGGACATCGCATGCCGACATCGCCCTCCCCCCTGGACACTTCACGTGCCAGCACCAGTGCCAACGCCTCCGGCGCCCACCTGCCCAAGCGGCAGAAGCTGGCCGAGCTGATCAGTGATGACCTGAGGCGCAGCATCGTGCGCGATGGGTTGAGCGAAGGTGACCGGCTGCCCAACGAGAAGGCGCTGATGGCCCAGTACGGCTGCGCCAAGGGCACGCTGCGCGAAGCCCTCAAGATTCTCGAGGTCGAGGGCTTGATCACCCTGAAGACGGGGCCCAATGGCGGCGCCGTGCTCAATGCGCCAAGCATGGAGCCGGCCAGCCGCATGCTGAGGAGCTTCCTGCATTTCAAGACACTCAATGGCGCTCAGGTCTATCAGCTACGCCGACTGCTGGAAGTCGAGATGGCGGTCTCGGTGGTGGGCCTGCTCAGCGAAGAGGACCTGGTGACGCTCGAGAACAATGTCCATGACTGCAGCTGTCACCAGCCACAGGACGAGGACCAGCGGCGCCAGCGCTTCCTGGAAATCGAATTCCATCAGGTGCTGGCCCGCGCCTGCCCCAACCCGCTGCTCAGCTTCATGTGCCAGTTCCTCAACGACATGCTGCATGAGCTGGTCGTCATCAAGAAGGCCTACCTGCCGGAGCGCAAGCAGTTCGACCAGGCCAATCAGCATTACCACTCCGGTCTGATCACGGCGTTTCGCCACGAGGACCATGAGCAGGTCAGACAGCTCATGACAGAACACATGCAGGATGCCGAGCACCACATGACGGCACTCGAGGTGGAGATGGCCGACCAGTTGCTCGTCACCCCCGCGCAGCTGATGGCCGACAGCAGAACCTGACCCGAAGCCTGGACCAAAACAAAAGCGGAACCGGAAGCACAACAACAATATCCACGAGAGGATGAAGCCGATGACCACTGCCCAGATGGACACATCACCCGCGAATACCCTGAGCGAGCTGCGTACCGACAGCGATCGCCTGTGGCAATCACTGATGACCCTGGCCGAGCTGGGCGCCACGCCCAAGGGCGGCGTCAACCGCCAGGCGCTGACCGAGCTGGACCGCCAGGCGCGCGACCTCTTCATTCAGTGGTGCAAGGCCGAGGGTTGCACGATCCGTATCGATGCCATCGGCAACATCTTCGCGCGCCGCGCCGGCACCGATCCGGACGCACCGGCGGTGATGACCGGCAGCCACATTGATACCCAGCCGACCGGCGGCAAGTTCGATGGCTGCTTCGGGGTGATGGCCGGGCTTGAGGTCCTGCGCAGCCTCAACCAGCACGACATCAAGACCCGCTGCCCGGTGGAAGTGGTGGTCTGGACCAATGAAGAAGGCTGTCGCTTCGCGCCCTGCATGATGGGGTCCGGCGTGCATACCGGCCAGTTGTCACTGCATGAGATGCTCGCCCAGCAGGACAGCGACGGCGTGACCGCCGGTGAGGCACTGGACGCCATCGGCTATCGCGGCAGCGATGAGATCCCCCGCGAGAACGTGCGCGCCTTCTTCGAGAGCCACATCGAGCAGGGCCCGATTCTGGAAGATGAAGCGACCACCATCGGCGTGGTGATGGGCGCGCTGGGCCAGCGCTGGTTCGATCTGACCCTGACCGGTCAGGAGGCGCACGCGGGCCCCACGCCCATGTCGCTGCGCCAGGATGCCATGCTTGGCGCGGCCGAGATCACCGTCGCCGTCAATCGCATCGCCATCGATCACGCGCCGCATGGCCGCGGTACCGTGGGCGTGATGCAGGTCCACCCGGGCTCGCGCAACGTCATCCCCGGGCAGGTCAACATGACCATCGACCTGCGCTCGCTGGAACCCGACTCCCTCACCGCGATGGTCGCGGAGCTGAAAGAAGTCGTCGAAGCCGTCAGTCAGCGGCATCGCCTGACCTACGAGCTTACCCCCACCGCCGACTTCGTGCCGGAACACTTCGCCGACAACTGCGTGAACGCGGTGCGCAATGCCGCCAGCCAGCTCGGCTACTCGCATCTCGACATCGTCAGCGGCGCTGGCCACGACGCCATCTTCATGGGCCGTATCGCCCCCGCCGGCATGATCTTCGTGCCCTGCGAAGGCGGCATCAGCCACAACGAGATCGAGAACGCCGCGCCCAAGGACCTGCACGCCGGCTGCAACGTGCTCTTCCATGCCATGCTCGATCAGGCCGAGATCGTCAGCTGAGCATCAGGCACGGCTCGCTGAACGCTGATCGCATAAGCTGCTGAAACGAAAGCCCCGCTCGAGTCGCCATCGAGCGGGGCTTTCGTGTCTTGCAGGCCAGCGGCTGTCAGGCATGCTCTGACACCTTCACGCCAGTGAGCGTTTCCAGAGACTCTCGATGCTGTCCATCTCCGCCGGACCGAACAGCGCCTCGGGTTCGCCGCGGTACCAGGCCCAGAGCTGATCACCGAAATCGAAGTGCCACCATTCGCTGGGCAGATTGGTAAACCCGGCCTCGGTCATGACGTGATAGAGCAGACGCCGGTTGTCGCGTGCCTCGGCCTGGGGCGTATCGCTGGCAGGCGGATGGCGCTCGAAATGATCGGCGTGGGACTCGGGGGTCGCCTCGTCAAACAGCGTCCCCATCTCGAGCAGCAAGCCATCGGCGTCACACAGGGTGACATCGACGGCGCCGCCGGTGAGATGCGGACTCGGCGCGTCCGGGTCACGGCTGGGCAGCGAGACGAATTCGCGCGTACGCGCCAGCAGCTGGGCCTCATCAAGCTCGGGGTCATGCGTCTTGAGCGACTGATACAGCGTCTCGAACAGATACTGCTGCACCCGCCAGGGACGCCAGCCATCCATCACCACCAACGACAGCCCTTGCGGCAAGGCGCGCGCGGCCTGCAACAGGCGCTGATACACCGCGCGCCGCACCAGACATTCATTGACCGCCCCGGGGATACCGAGGCGCGCGTAGGCAGGATAGACCTTCAGACATGCCGGCCCGAGACTGGTCGGCACCAGAGTACTGTCACAGCCCTTGACGGGGATTCGGGTGACCTGCGTCCAGTCCGGCTCGTCATGACTCGGGATGGTGGGAATTGGGCGATTCAATGTTGACGTCATGAGTTGTTATCCAGACAGGGTCGGCAACCACAGGGTAAGAGGCGGGAAGATGATCAGCATCAGCAGCACCGCGACCGCCACCAGCACGAACGGCCAGATGGTGCGAAACAGCGAGGTGATCTCGAGCTTGCTGACCGCGGCGGCCACGAACACGCAGGCGCCCATCGGCGGCGTGATCAGCGCGATGGTGATATTGAGCGTGATGATGACCCCCAGGTGCACGGGGTCGATGCCGGCGGCCATGGCCACGGGCACGAAGATCGGCGTCAACAGCATCAAGGCCGAGACTTCCTCCATGAACATGCCGGTAACGAAGGTGATGGCGCTGAGCAGCAGCAGGATCAGGATCGGGCTGTCGATATAGGGTGTCAGCAATGCCACGAACTGATTGGGCACCTGGGCATAGGACAGCAGCCAGCTGACGATGGACGACACCGCCATGATCACGAAGATGGCGCTGGTCAGACGCGCCGTGTCCTTGATGGCACCCCACACATCGACAAGCTTGAGCGGCCCTTGGCACAAGCCGCAGAGCAGCACATAGGCCACGATCAAGGCGCCGGATTCGGTCGGGGTCACGATGCCCAGCACGATACCGGAGACGATGATCACCGGTGCCACCAGCGCAGGCAGTGCCCCGATGACTGCTGCGATCACTTCGCGACGCGCCGCTGCCTGGCCACGTGCCTGCAGACCATGACGCCGGGCATACCAGGCATTCATCGCCATGAATGCCACCGCCAGCACCAGACCGGGTACGACACCGGCCAGGAACAGGCTGCCCACGGAGGTGTTGGTCAGCGAAGCGTAGAGGATCATGAAGATGCTGGGCGGGATGATCGGCCCGATCAACGAGCTGCCCGCCGTCAGACCTGCGGCAAAGGAAGTCGAATAGCCCTCCTTGCGCATGGCCGGCACCAGTAGCGAGCCCAGCGCGGAAGTATCGGCGACCGCCGAACCATTGACGCCAGCGAAGAACACGCTGGAGACGACATTGACATGGCCCATGCCACCGCGCAGATGTCCGACCATCAGGCGTGCAAGACGCATGAGGCGTTCGGTCAGGCCACTGATGTTCATCAGGTTGCCGGCGAGAATGAACAGCGGAATCGCCATCAGCGAGAAGGCATTGATGCCACCGAAGAACTGCTGTGGCCCGAGGCGCTCCAGCATCGAAATATCGACGAACAGGAAGCCGGTCACGGCGGTGACGAGCAGGGAGAGAAACAGCGGCAGGCCCAGCAGCACGTGCACGACGAAGATGGCCAACATTGCCCAGATCATGTGCGTGGCCCTCCATTCCTGTCATCGTGTGTCGCAGGCTCGTCGACCTCCTCGTCCGGCGCGATCTCAAGCGCCGGGGATGTCAGTGGCCGTGGGCCATGCAGCAGCACCTGGGCCGTGATCAGCGCGAAGCCGATCGGCATCGACAGCATCGGCACGCTGCGGCTGACGCCCAGCCCCATGGTGCGGAACATGCTCGCCGACATGGCGTAGTGCCAGGTCATCCAGGTCGCGCCCGCCATCAGCACGAGCGTCAGCCACCACTGGTAATGGATCAGCGCCGTGGCCATGCGCGGAGGCAGACGCCGTTCCAGCAGCGCCACCCGCATGTGCGCCCCTTCTGCCCAGACGACGCCGATCGCCAGCATGACACTGGCGATGATGAGATAGCGGGTCAGCTCATCGACCCAGATGGGCGCGCCGCCCAGTACATAGCGCATCACCACGCCGTAAAGCATGATCAGCACCGTGGAAGCCAGCAGTACTGCCGCTATCGCCAGTGTCACGCGGCCACAGGCAAGCAGCAGGCCTTCCCGCAGGGAAGGCTGTCGTGAAGGAGTCATGGAAGTCATTTACCGCAATCCACCAGCAAGGAGGGAAATTCAGAGCCTCGATGCCCGGACTGTCATTGCCCGGGCACCGGGTACCGCAGCGGGATGCTCGCTGATGCCTGAGCGTCACTCGCCTTTCATCGAGTCAGCGTGTCAGTTCATCTCGAAGGGCCATCGCAACAGACCATCGCGACAAGCCATCTCGAAAGACCATCGCGACAGGCCATCACGAGGACAGGCCGGCATCCTTCATGGCGGTATCAATCAGCTCTGGCGCGATGTCCTGGCTCTTAAGCCACTCGAGATAGGCCGGCTGGCCCTTGCTGCGAAATGCCTCGAGATCAGCCTCACTGGGACGGATCACTTGCATGCCCTGCTCTTCCAGCGAGGCGATGCGTGATTCGACCTGTCTCTGGTTGTCCTGACGGGCCTGGGCATTGGCTTCCTGAACCGCCTCGAGAAGTGCCGTGCGCTCCTCATCCGACAGGCTCTCGAGCAGCTGACCATTGGCGACCAGGAACTGATCGGAATACTGGATGTTGGCCAGTGTCAGGTACTTCTGCACTTCCTGCAGACTGCCCAGCAGGATGTACATCGGCGGGTTCATCTGACCATCCGCCACCCCCGTGCGCAGCGCCATGTAAACCTCCGTCCACGGAATCGGCGTGCCCGAGGCGCCGAAGGCCTCGTAGAGCGCTACCTGACTTGGGTCCATCGCGCGAAAACGCAGGCCTTCGAAATCATCAGGGCTGGTGATTGGGCGCTTGTCGTTGGTGAAGGCCAGAAAGCCCCCTTCCTCCACGACGGCCAGTATCTCGGCGCCATTGGTGCGCTCGCTGAACAGCTGCTGCACCTGCTGCCAGTACTGACCCTCATCGAAGAAACGGCGCGCCTCATCAAAGCCGTCGAACATGAACGGCGTCGCGCTGACATAGACTTCCGGCACGATGGGGGCCATGCCCGCGAAGGAGGCGATGTTCAGGTTCGGGGCGCTGATCACCTGCTCCATGCGCTCCTGCTCCTCGCCCAGCATGCTGTTGGGATAGAGCTTGAGTTCCAGCTCGCCGTCGGTCTTCTCTTCCACCAGGGTCTTCAGATTGCTGGCGAAGACATGCACCGCGTTCTTGTCGGCATCCGGCGCACCGTTGTAGCTGAGGTTGATGGTCTGGGCCTGAACGCTGGCCGCCAGCAGGCTGAGCGCCAGAGTGGAACCGGTGAGCGTCTTGCGCAGCAGAGATGTCTTGGACAAGGACATGTGGATTCCCTTTTGTTGTTGTAAATATTCGTTGTATGCGGCGGGAGTGACGCCGCCTTTGTCAGTGTGGCCCTGCGGCCAGTCAAGGTGAGGGACTTTCGCCTTCACACCTCGAAAGTAGCGTTGCCGCTGTAGACTAATCAATTGCCTGAGTGTTGTTTTTTCGTCCACACCTGAAAAAGCGCCTGAAAAGTGCGCTTCCTGACGACGACTGCCCCGCCAGCATGGGCTGTACGGGGCAGTCGGGACGTTCTGTGACATGCTGCACTGAGAGAGAGAATGGCCAGTGCAATGGGACAGTCATGTGAGGAGATAGAGCTGAACAAGCGCCCGTCAGCACCAATACCCTGGCCTGTGCGTCGAGCGATGCTGCTTGAATATCACGTGGCGAATGGCACTTGTCGAACGTCACTTGCCCAGCAGGCGTGGCGCATCCGCGGTAAAGAATCGCAGGCCCTGCTGAAGATGGGTGACGCAGGCCTCGACGGCGACGGTCATCTCGCGCCCACGCCGCGTACACATCTGCGCACGGGTCGTCGCCAGCGCGGGGTGCTGCATCGGCAGCAGGCAGATATCGCCGCGCCGCAGCTCCTCCACCACGCTCAACTCCGGCATGAAGGTCACGCCGATTCCCGAACGCACGAAATTCTTGAGCACCGACACGGAATTGGTTCGCAACTGCGCGCGCAGCGAAACCCGCTCCTGCTGCGCCGCCTGATTGACCATCTGACGCATGCCGGTGCATTCATCGATCAACGCCAGCGGCCATTGCGCCACCTGCGAAAGCGTCAACGGCTCTGCGATCTCGAGTAGTGGATGCTCCGCCGGCACGATCAGATCCAGCGGCTGGCAGGTCTCCACATGGCAGCAAAGAATCGGATCGACGGGCGGGGCATAGAGCAGCGCGATATCCACCTCGAAGTCGCGCAACAGTTCGGTCGCCTCATTCACCCCCGCCATGCGTACCACGACCTCGATGCCGGGATGACGTGCCATGAAGCTCTGCAACGGCAGCGAGATCAGATCGGCAATGAAGCCTTCGCCCACCGCGATTCTCACCTCACCACTGCGCAGGCCCTGCAAGGCGCTCAGCTGCGAGAGCGCTGCCGCCTCCGCCGCCTGCTGGCGATGAAAGTGATCCAGCAGCAACACCCCGGCCTGGGTGGCGCGCATGCCCGTCTCGCTGCGCTCGCACAGCGCGACACCCACCTCTTCTTCCAGCTGCTTGATCTGGCGGCTCACCGCTGAAGGGTCGAAATTCAGATGTCGCGCCGCTCGGCGCAGTGAGCCCCGGCGGATGATTTCATTCAGCGCCGTCAGCGCCTTGGGATTGAGCATGGAGACAGTACCCGCCAGCAGCAGTGGAGGAAGAGGCAAGACTCGGATCACGCAGGATATCCTTGCAGACCGAGCGACTCCAGAGGCCCATATCGGGAAGCGATCGACAACGAAAAAGGAGCCGCATGAGCGGCTCCTTCTGGTTCGACGTGATCAGCAGTTACCTTTCTTGGCCTGCCCCGGCGGGCAGAAGTCACCGCCTCCACGCTTGTGGTCATGGTGTCCATCACCGATCTCGATGATTGGCTCGGCATCGATCCGCGCCGGTGTATAACTGCACCCTGCCACGAAAAGGGCACTCAGCATCACCAGGCTGACAACTCGCACGCTAGACTTCATCATCATTCCTTTTCATGAAAATACGCATTTCTCGATGCTCCACATCGTACCGGAATGTACGCCATCGAGAACGCAATTTCTCAACGAGTGGTAATGTGAGCCTCAAGCTTGCGGCATCAATCACGACAGGATCTGGCCATGTTCGATTTCAAGGAAGTGGAAGCCTTCGTGTGGATCACGCGCCTGGGGTCGTTCCGGCTGGCCGCTCAGCACCTGCATCTGACCCAGCCCTCGATTTCCGAACGCATCAACAAGCTGGAAACCACGCTGGAGACACGCCTGCTGGAGCGCACTCGCCGACCGGTACAGCCGACGCTCAAGGGGCGCGAATTCTATCGCCACGCCGAGGCGTTGCTGGAGGCGCGCCAGAAAGCGCTGTCCATGATGGAGTTGAATACGCCCTTCCAGGGCGTGCTGCGACTGGGCGTCGTCGAGACCGTCGCGCATAGCTGGCTGCCCGGCTTTCTGGCCGAACTGGCGCGCCGCTATCCGGACCTCACGCTGGAACTCGAGGTCGACAGCTCCCCGGGACTTGCCGCCATGCTCACCGCCGGCGATATCGACCTCGCCTTTCTGATGGGGCCGGTGACGGCAGAGAGCGTGCTCAATCGTTTTCTCTGCAACTACACGATGGGCTTCGTGATCAGCCCCGCGCTGGGCTTCACCGAAGACAATTTCTCGTTGCGGCGCCTGAATTCTCTGCCGCTGATCTCGTTTGCCCGCAACAGCCGCCCCCACCATGAACTTGGCTCCATGCTCCATCAGATGGGGCTGGATGACGTGAAGCTGCATTGCTCAAGCTCGCTGTGGACCATCGTGCGCATGACCCTGGATGGCCTGGGCGTCGGCGCCATCCCGCCACGTATCGTCGCCGAGGAAATCCGCCAGGGCACCCTGCTCAGCCTGCCCTGCGACCTGCCCGAGCTGACCTTCACCGCCTCCTGGCCGACCCATATGGAAAGCGCCCTCGCCGAAGGCGTGTGTGAACTCGCCATCGAGATCGCCCGCCAGGATCAGGAGGCGCATTCACGAATCGCCTGATCTTCCAGGGCTTTCATACCCTGCATAGCCTCCCTTTCGACCAGAATGTCTCTACTGACTCACGCCACATGAAAGGAATTTCCGATGGCTTGACTCGATAAAAATCGATTGGATTTATCCGGGTGCGCTTCTTATGGTGAAGACAGACAACAACAACTTCACAAGAAGCCCCCACGATGCCCCAGACACTTCTCAGTGCCGCGTCGTCCCCCCGCGAGGCGCGCGAGCAGATCCGCAGCGGTCATTGGGCCAGCCACACCAGCGGTATCGCTGCCGGCTACGCCCAGACCAACCTGATCATCCTGCCAGCCGAGGCTGCCGGCGAATTTCTGCAATTCTGCCAGGCCAATCCCAAGGCCTGCCCGCTGCTGGATGTCACGGCCGTCGGTTCTCCCGCCCCGACAGGGCTCGGTGAGAACATCGACCTGCGCCACGACCTGCCGGCCTATCACATCTATCGTCACGGCAAGCTTGAGGAAACGCGCGAGGATATCGCCGCCCTTTGGCAGGACGATTTCGTGGCGTTTTCCATCGGCTGCTCGTTCTCGTTCGAAGAGGCGCTGCTCAACGAGGGTGTCGAGGTTCGCCATACGCGCCTGAAGCGCAACGTGCCGATGTATCGCACCAATATCCCGCTGATCAGTGCCGGGCGTTTCCACGGCAACCTGGTGGTGTCCCTGCGCCCGATGTCGGCGGCGCACGCCATTCGCGCGATCCAGATCACCACCGACATGCCTCGTGTGCACGGTGCCCCCGTCCATCTGGGCGACCCCGCCTTGATCGGTATTTCCGATATCGAAAGCCCCGACTTCGGCGATGCGCCTACGCTTGAGACAGGCGACCTGCCGGTGTTCTGGGCCTGTGGCGTCACGCCACAACTGGCGCTGGAGAATGCCCGACTGCCATTGGCGATCGCGCATAGCCCGGGCCACATGCTGATTACCGACATTCCCAATCATCGTCTCAAGTACGGATGACCTGCTGCCAGGCGTGCTGCCGGGCGTACTGCCGGGCATGAGAGAAATCCGCACTCATCACGCCCGGCGCAGTGCAGGGACGCACCGCGAATCGAAACACAGCACAGCAACGCACAGGACAGCAGCGGGAAAGACACACCCCGCAAAGATGCAGCCAACAAGCTTTTCCGATAACACCAGATGCACAACAACAATGGTGATTCCCATGAAGACACGTTTTGCCCTCTCCGCCCTTGGTCTCGCACTCGCCGCCGCCGGTAGCGCCAATGCTGCCGATACCCTCAACGTGGTAGGCAGCTGGAGCAGCCTGGAGCTCAACCGTCAGTTCGAGAAGCCGTTCTGGAGCGAGACCCTCCCGGCCGCCAGCAGCGGTGAACTCAGCACCCAGGTGACCACCTTCGACCAGATGGGCATCCCCGGCTCCGACGTCTATCGCTATCTGGGCGATGGTGTCTTCGATGTCGGCATGACCGTGGCCGACTACACCGTGTCCGATGCGCCGGAACTCGAAGGGCTGGACCTGCCGATGATGGCCCCCACTGCCGAGGAAGCGCAGCAGGTCGCCGAGGCCTTCCGCCCCCTGGCGGAGTCCACCATGAACAAGCGCTTCAACAGCCACGTGCTGGCCATCGTGCCGTATCCGGCCCAGGTGCTGTTCTGCAACACCCCGATCGAAGGGCTCGATGACCTGCAGGACAAGAAGGTGCGTGCCAGCGGCCGCTCCACCGGTGAGTTCATCGAGGCGCTGGGCGCACAGAGCCTCAACATCGCCTTCAACGAGGTGCCCGGTTCCCTGGAGCGCGGCGTCATCGACTGCGCCGTCACCGGTTCGCTCTCCGGCTACAGCGCCGGCTGGCATGAAGTGTCCAGCCACCTGATGCCGCTGCCGCTGGGTGGCTGGGATTACGTGATCACCGCCATCAATCAGGACAAGTGGCAGGGCCTGGGCGCCGAGACCCAGACCCTGATCCAGCAGCAGGTGGATAGCGAGTTCACCGCGCCGGTGTGGGAAAACGCGCGTGGCGAGACCGCGCGTGGCGTGGCCTGCCTGACCGGTGAAGGCGATTGCCCGCTGGGCAAGAGCGCCGACATGACGCTGGTCGACTTCAGCGATGACGACGCCAAGCGCGCACGTGCGGCGCTCGAAGACACCGTCCTGCCTGCCTGGGCGGCGCGTGTCGATGCCGAGACCCGCAAGACCTGGAACGAGAGCGTCGGCAAGGTCGTCGGCCTGACCGCTAGCGCGGAGTGATCCAACGGCACCTGCTCACCGAAGCCTGTTCGCGAGCAGGTGCCGATAGCCCCGCCCTGTCCCGACGTGGCAGACATGTTCCCCAGAGACGTAGCGCTGAACGACTCGCGCCTGTGTATTCAAGCGCAAGCTTTCAAAAGCAGGCTTCATAAGCAGGCTTTCTCGAGAAAGCGGCCTTCGTTCAGCGCCCCAGCAGGACCCGACTCATGAACTCCTTCCTTCACGCACTCGATGTCCTCGTGTCGCTGACACGCGCGATATCACGCCACGCCGCACGCCTGATGGGCCTGTTGTTGCTGGCCGTCGTGGTCTTCATCGGCGCCGAAATCCTGATGCGCCAACTGTTCAATCATCCGCTGCCCGGCGTGCACGAATATGCCGGATATGTGCTGGCGATGCTCTCGGCGTGGGGCCTTTCCCACACCCTGATGGAGCGCGCCCACATCCGTATCGATGTCGTGCACGGCAAGCTGCCGGCCTTCTCGCGCCACACCCTGGATATCCTCGCGATGCTGGCGCTGAACCTGGTGGCCTGGGTGATTCTGATCAATGCCTGGCCGGTGCTCGGCAAGTCGTTGAGCAACGGCTCCACCGCCAACACCCCGCTGGCGACACCGCTGTGGATTCCGCAGCTGCTGTGGCTGTCCGGTTATGCCTGGTTCGCGATCACCACCAGCGTGCTGGGACTGCGCGTTCTCGTTGCCGCCTGTCTGCGTGACACCACCACGCTCGAGAAACTGGCCGGCCCCGATCACGGAGAAAGCGAAGGGGCTCTGGCCCAGGCTGCCTCCACGACCAAGGAGACTCGCTGATGTTGGGCTTTCTTTCGGTGGGTATCCTCACCCTACTGCTGGCCGGCATTCCCGTTGCGGTCACGCTCTTCCTGCTCGCCTTCGGGATCGACCAGTTCTATTCCTTCTTCCCGCTGACCAAGGCGCTGGGCCAGAACCTGTGGTCTGCCGCGGACTCCTTCCTGCTGATCGCGATTCCGTTGTTCGTGCTGATGGGCGAGATCATCGTGCGCGCCGGCATCGCCGAGAAGGCCTACCGCGCCATGGACCACTGGCTGTCGTGGCTGCCGGGCGGCCTGCTGCACGCCAATATCACCACCTCGGCGCTGTTCTCGGCGACCTCCGGCTCCTCGGTGGCAACGGCGGCGACGGTATCGACCGTGGCACTCCCCCAGGGCAAGAAGCTCGGCTATGACGCCAAGCTGTTCTGCGGCAGCATCGCCGCGGGCGGCACCCTGGGCATCCTGATTCCCCCGTCGATCAACCTGATCGTCTATGGCTTCCTGACCGAGACGTCCATCCCGAAGCTGTTCATGGCCGGCCTCGTGCCGGGCCTCGGCCTGGCGGCGCTGTTCATGCTGGCCTCGCTGCTGCTGTGTGTCTGGAAGCCGTCACTGGGCGGCCCGCGTCAGAGCGCCAGCTGGAGCACCCGCATCAAGAGCCTGTCATTCCTGCTGCCGTTGCTGGTGCTGTTCATCGTCATCGTCGGCTCCATCTATCTGGGCTGGGCGACCCCGACCGAAGCCGCCGCCATCGGTGTGCTGGCCTCGCTGGGCCTCGCCGCCATCAACCGCTCGCTGAATATGGCGATGATCAGCCGCGCGCTGGACGGCACCGTCAAGACCACCTCGATGATCCTGTTCATCATCATGGCGGCCTCCTTCCTCAACTTCGCGCTGGCCTCCTCCGGCATGGTCCAGCAGGTCACCGGCCTGCTCGAAGCCTATGACCTGGGACCCTTCGCGCTTCTGATGGCGGTGATCGCACTGTTCATCGTGCTCGGTTTCTTCATCGAGACCCTGTCGCTGATGGTCATCACCATTCCCATCGTCACTCCGCTGATCGCGGCGGCCGGTTACGACAAGGTATGGTTCGGCATCGTGATGATCCTGTTCGTCGAGCTGGCACTGATCACCCCGCCAGTCGGCCTGAACCTCTACATCGTGCAGGCCTCACGACGTGGTGAAGCCTTCTCGGACGTCATCATCGGCACCCTGCCGTATCTGGGCGCGATGCTGGTGATGGCCGCGCTGCTGGTGGCCTTCCCACAGATCGCGCTGTGGCTGCCTTCGGCGCTGTAAAGCCGCTTTTGCCTGACACCTGCTGGCAAGCCGGCAGGTGTCATTGACGCAACACCGTTCACTCAAGACTTCCTGCACAGAACAACGACAACCCCCGATAACGGAGCGATTCCCATGCTGACCTTTACCCATGACAACGGCGAATTCACCCTTGATGTCCAGCGCGTCGCGATTGCCGGCTGGGCCGGACGCGACCAGGCGGGCGTGCAGCACCATATCGACGAGCTCAAGCTGCTGGGCGTAGCGCCGCCCTCCCAGACCCCGCTGTTCTACCGCGTGACCCGCGAGACCCTGACCCAGGCCTCTCAGGTCGCGATGCTCGGCGGCGAAGGCTCCGGTGAGGTCGAGACCTGTCTGGTCAGCGACGCCGAGGGCACCCTGTGGGTGACGATCGCCTCGGACCACACCGACCGCAAGCTCGAAGCCGTCGGCGTCGCCGAATCCAAGCAGCTGTGCGCCAAGCCGATTGCCCGCCATGCCTGGAAGCTCAGTGAGGTCATCGACCACTGGGACAGCCTCGAGATCGAAAGCGAGATCGAAGACGCCGGCAAGACCGTGCGCTATCAGCAGGGCACCCTCGCCGAGCTGCTGCCGGTCGCCACCCTGATGGAGCGCCTGCCGGCCGGCATCGCCAAGGACGGCAGCCTGGCCCCCAACAGCGTGCTGCTGTGCGGCACCGTGCCGGCGATCGGTGGCATCCGCCCCAGCCCGAGCTTTACCATGCGACTGATCGACCCGCAGACCGGTCGTCGCATCGAGCACCGTTACGAGGTGGAAGAACTTGAGGTGGTGGCATGAGTGATGAGAACAAGCGCCTTGAGCAGGCGCGTGAATTCTGGGCGCGCCCGCCCCGCCAGCGCAGGTTGACGCAATTGCTGGAGGCCTATCAGACAGGCAGTTTCGGCCCCGAGCAGACCGCCACGGTGCTTGCCGAGCGCCATCAGGCCCTGGGTGAGAGCGCCAGCCACAGCATCATCAGCCGCGATGATGCAGGCATGAGCGTGCAGGCCGCCGCTCAGCAGCAACTCAAGGCGGCTGCGACGTCGTTGCCGCTGGGGGGTGTTCCGGTCTCGATCAAGGACCTCTTCGACGAGACCGGCATGACGACGCTGGCAGGCTCGCGGGCACTGGCAGAGAGTCACCCCGCTGATCAGGACGCTGTGGCACTGAGCCGCCTGAAAGCCGCCGGGATCCTGCATGCCGGCCGCACCAGCATGAGCGAGTTCGCGTTCTCTGGCCTGGGCCTGAACCCGCATGTCGGCACGCCGCCCAACCCCTTCGATGGCGAGCGCATCACCGGCGGTTCGACCTCCGGCGGAGCCGCCTCCGTCGCCTTCGGGCTGGCAGCCGCGACCCTGGGCAGCGATACCGGCGGCTCGCTGCGGATTCCGGCGGCCTTCTGTGGCCTGACGGGATTCAAGCCGTCACAGGCCAGCGTGCCGGGAGATGGCGCCTTCCCGCTGTCACCCAGCCTGGACTGCATCGGCCCTATCGCGCCCAGCGTCGCCTGCTGTCGCCGCCTGTGGGAAGTCCTGAGCGGTGAGGCCGCTGACGCGACGCCGCTCACTCGCCCGCTGACGCTGCTGGTGCCGGAGAGCGAGCTGGTCAGTGAAGTGGACGCCGATGTGGCCGCCGACTTCGCCGCCCTGCTGGAACGGCTCGAGGGGCTGGGGGTTCGCCTCCAGCGTGCACCGGTCGAGGCCATCGAGGCCGCTTACGCCATCAATCAGCGCGGCGGCCTGGTCATTCCGGAAGCGGCCGCCGTGCATCACGAACTGCTGGCCGCCCACGAAGCCCAGTATGATCCGCTGATCGCCGAACGCCTGAACGGCGGGCGCGACATCACCTCCAGCGAGTATCTGGCACGCCTGTGGCCGCGCACCGCCATCCAGCAACGCTTCGCTCAGCAGGTGCAGGACGTCGATGCGGTGCTGATGCCGACCGTTGCTATGCGTGCTCCGCGTCGTGACCTGCTGGAGCAGGATGGCGCGCTCTTCGCCCAGCTCAACAAGCGCGCGCTGCGCAACACCAGCGTCTTCAACTACCTGGATGCCAGCTCGATCTCGATTCCGGCGCCAGCAGCGGTGAACGAAGAGCCGCTGGGCCTGATGCTGTCACGCCCTCAGGGCCAGGATGTGGCGCTGCTGCGCGTCGCCCAGGCGCTGGAGACACTGCTCGCGCAATAGTGCTGTGCCGGCCGAGCGCAAAAACGCAAAAGGGGCCTCCATCTGGAGGCCCCTTTTTCATGACTCGGACAGTCTGACTGTCCTCAATGATTGAGAATGATCGCGGTAATGGCACCGCCCGCCACGGCCGCCAGCACATAGCGACCATCGATGTTCAACCAGCGGTGCCCCTGCGGCGGCGCAGACAGCTTGTGAGCACGCCAGTCACTCACCCAGTAACGCTTGTTGGAGTAGTAGCTGCGCGGCACATGGTCGCCGCGACGCCAGTTGTGTGACTTCTGACCTTGATGCCTGGCCTGCGCCTGATGCTTTTGCTGATTATGACGCTGAGACTGGTCGTGACGCGTCTGCTGCTTTTTCTTCTGATGCCCATTGCCGTGGTTGTTGTGCTGGTTGCCTTGGCTATTGTGTTGACCGCCACGATTATCGCGGTCGTTGGGCGATGCCTGCGCCAGCGACGCGGTCATCAGGGTGAAGATCATCATCATTACGGTCAGGGTGCGATTGCGCATGTCTGGCCTCCTCGTCGTACTCGGCATCAAGGAATGCCGAGGCAGTGAATCAGGGATCATGAAACGGGGTCATGAGCCAGAGTTAAGAAACAGTGTTAACAAACGGTGTGAGAGAACACTATCGCCTCGTGTTCGCCACGGCAAGCCAGCACACCAACCTCCACTTTTGCGCACAATTCGCAACGAATTGTCGCCAATTGGCGCATCCTTGTTGCGCAATGACGACATCGAGAAGCAGATATTCGTAATGGCTGATATGACGCGCCATGGCGCGGGGCAAGCATTGATGGCTGCGCATTCCACGGTCGCAAGGGGGTGGGCGCCCCATCAGAGCGTCGCCAGATGAGGACAGCTTGCATCAGAGATAGGTAATGTCATCGCTGCCCGCGGCATCACTGCTCGAGCACGATCTCATCGATGACTTGGCTTTCGGTATTCATCAGCACGAAGGCATTCTTGAGCTGCAGCCAGCGCTGGTTGGCGCCGGGTTCCGAGAGCTTGTGCTGCTGCCAGTTCTCGACCCGAAGGCCATCATCCCGGGCGACAGTGTCCGGCACCTTGCCGCCCCGCTTCCAGACATGTGTCGGCGAAGCCTCTGCCACTGCTTTCTTCTCAGCCAGCTTTTCCTGGTGCTGAATCTTCTTCAATTCCCGCATCTGTTGCGCCTGAACGCGCTGCGCCTTTACCTGACCTTCCAGATCATGATGCTTCTGGCGCAGACGCTCCTCGTCCTTGTCATCATTGCCATCACCCGCCGAGTCAGCCTGCACGAGGCCAGCACCCAGCAACGACAACACCAGGGTCAGTACCGCAAATGACCGCTTCGCCATGTTGGCCTCCTCGGCAGATTGCGTATGCGTGCGCTGTGCTGAGTCCAGCTCAGGCCATCTTGCTGACGGCTGGACACCCTGCGTTCCAGATCGCCATTCCCTACCATCAGCTTATCGCGTCAGCGGCGCAATTTGCGGTTGGATAACGCACGATCTACACGCTTTCCTCAAGTCTGGCAGCCCCTTGGCGCCAGATATGACCTCCTAGCGCCAGATATGACCTCCAAGAGCCAGTTCAGGCCACGGCGCGGCAGGGTGCGGTGGCAAAATCGAGATGCAGATGATTGCCGTCCGGGTCTCGCATGTGCAGTTGCACTAGCCCGCCATCCGCGAGCGCGATCCGCTGATAGTGCGTACGGGACGCCGCCAGACGCGCCTCGAATGCCTCGATATCCGTGGCGGCAAGCGAGAAATGCTCAAGCCGGAGACTGGCATCACTGCTGATCGCTGGCCGGCAACCGATGTCGATGAGATGGATGACCGCCACCTCCCCGGCGTAAAGCCAGGCACCGGCGAAGGGGAAATCGGGTCGCGGCCCGCTGTGCAGCCCCAGCACATCGCCATACCACTGGAGCATGGCACTCAGTTGTCCGGTTCGCAGGTTCACATGATCAAGGCGCTGTATGCCCATGACAGGGTTCCATCATTGTATCAGTCGCCCGGCACTCGCCAGCAGACAAGGCGGCTTGCGAGTGCCGGGTGGCAATGAGAGTGTCTTTCACGAAAAGGAGTGCGACCGGTTGCCCGGCCGCACTCCTTTCACATCACCGCCTCAAAAGTGGCTTCGATCAGAAGCCTTCGAGGACGATCTTGCCCTTGGCCTTGCCGCTTTCCAGCAAGGCATGCGCGCGCTTGAGGTTCTCGGCGTTGATGGTGCCGAAGGTTTCCGTCGCGGTGGAGGTGATTCTGCCAGTGTCCAGCAGTCCCGCCACCTTGGTGAGGATCTCGCCCTGACGCGTGATATCGGCGGTGGTGAACAGTGAACGAGTGAACATCAGCTCCCAATGGATGGAAACGGCCTTGGGCTTGAACGGCACCACATCGAGGGTCTGTGGGTCGTCGATCATGCCGAAACGGCCCTGCGGTGCGATCAATTCGGCGACCTGCGGCGCGTAGTGCTCGGAGAAGTTGGTCGAGAACACGAAGGCCGGTGCACCGATGCCCAGCGCCTCGATCTGCGCCGGCAGCGGCTGGCTGTGGTCGATGACGTGATGCGCGCCCAGTGACTTCACCCACTCGCGGGTCTGGGGACGTGACGCCGTGGCGATGATGGTCAGATCGGTCAGCTCACGCAGCAGCTGGATGGTGATGGAGCCCACGCCACCGGCCCCGCCGATGATCAGGATGGCACGTGCAGCGCCCGGCACCGGCTCGGTGACACGCAGACGATCGAACAGCATCTCGAAGCCGGTCAGCGTGGTCAGCGGCAGCGCAGCCGCCTCATGGGCCGCCACGGATTTGGGCGCATGGCCGACGATGCGCTCATCCACCAGGTGGAATTCGCTGTTGGTGCCGGCGCGGGTGAGATCACCGGCATACCAGACCTTGTCGCCCGGGGCGAAGGCTGTGACCTGGTCACCGATGGCGACGACTTCACCCACGGCGTCCCACCCGATGACGGCAGCTTCGCCGGCGGCCGGATTGCGGCTCTCACGAATCTTGTAATCCACCGGATTCACAGACACCGCGGCAACCTTGACCAGCAGGTCGTGACCGGTGGCGACCGGTGTCTCGAGTTCGATATCGACCAGGGCGTCGTCACGATCAACGGAACCGGCAGCGTAGTAACCAATGGCTTTCATCAGAGTCTCTCCTAAAGATCATGTCAGTCACGGCAGCACTGAATGGCCTTGCCGTGATGCGATGACAGCATGTTAACTCTCTGGCCTTGGCGTAAAAACAGCCCTCACCCGCAAGGTTAATCCGGATAAAGCGGATAATATATGGCGAGTTTGCGTGTTGCGTGCAGGGAGACGCCGACAGGTCATCGGCTTGCGATGCGAGATGCGCCGGCCAGACACAAAAACGACAACGCAGGACGGTCGTGAGACACGTCCTGCGCAGATCACAGGCTAGCGAGGCAGCCATGGCGTCAAGGCAATGAGTTGCCCGAGGACCAAGGCCCAAGGGAGCAAGGGCGCAAGGGTCAGTTGGCGGGTGTCAGCTTGAGCAGGTAGTAATGCTTGTCACTGCCGTCCACGCCCTGATTGAGTGCCGGGTGGGCATTCAACTGGTTGGTGGTGAGGTAGAGGCTGCCATCCGGCGCGAAGGCGAAGCCATCCGGCCAGCGCAGACGCTCGTCATCCTGGGCGATCACCGACATGCCCTCCGGCGATGAGAAGGTCAGTGCGTTGTGCTCCGCATCACCGGCGATGATGCCGCCGCGGCGGCCATCGAAGATGAAGCCATCATTGGGGCGCTTGGGGGCGTAAGGCGTGATGGCGCGAGCCAGTTCCGCCGCCGTGGCAGTGTCATCGGCCAGCTCAGCCGCCGGCAGGCGATAGATCTCACTGCCGTTCACGCCACCGAAATAGACGACGTCATCCGCCGGATCGAAGGCGATGGCGTTCAAGCCCAGGTACCAGGGCTTCGGCTCACCATTCTTGTCGCCCTTGGCCGCCATCAGATGGCCATTGATGACCATGTCGTGTTCCACCGGCATCAGCCTTTCATCGCTCTGCAGCACGCGACGCGTCTTGCCGCTGGCGATATCCACCACCACGAAGGCCGGTTTCATGCTGGAGGCAGGCGCGGTAAAGGTCATGTCAGCGATATAGATCTTGCCGCGCTGCTCATCGATGACGAAATCCTGCAGGAAGGAGATCGGCAGTACGCTGTCACCGGCAAGTGAAATCACCTGCTTGAGCGAATCACTGCGGGTATCCCAGCCCACCAGCTTGGGCGCACTGTCCTGGCTGCCCATGTCGAGCATCCACACCACGCCCTGACTGTCAGAGTGCACGCCGATGATCGAGGCGATGCCGACTTCGCCCATTTCCGGGCCATCGGCCCAGTCCAGGTTCGGGAACGGCACACGCTTGCCGTCCTGGGTGATCTCGACCACGCGCAGTGCCGGTGCATCGAGAGGCTGCTGGGACATGATCAAGCGGCCATCCGGCGTGAAGGTGATGTTGCCGGGGCGGGTGTCCGAATATTCGGCGACGGTGGTCAGCGTGCCGTCGCGCAGGGAGGCGGCTTGCGCATTCTGGGGGGGCACGGCCGTGCTGTCAGCGGCCGCCTGAGTGGCGCCGGCGACAGTGGCAACGCCCAGCGAGGCGATGAGAATGGCAGTCTTGAGGCGAGAAAACGGCATGGGGACTCCTTGCCCGCCGGTTGGCGCTGTGCGCTGCACCGGCAGGGTCGATGATGATGAGATGAAGAGACTGGGCGGTGACGTGGCCATCGCCCGGGGTTAGTCGAGATTCAGGCGAGATAAATCAGGTGCGACGCATCAGGCGCGGCGACGCAGGTCGTCTTCCAGTTCGCTCAAGCGAGGATTGCCGATGTAGAGCTGAGAGAGGTCCTTGAGGGCCGCGGCGCCGATGCGCAGGCGAGCCTCCTTGCGCACCACCAGCGTGGCGTCATCCCGGGTACCCAGCAGCCCCTTGGGCTCCTTGAGGGCGCGAATCCGGTAGCGGTGATGCAGAAACTGCGGATGCCACAGCGGCACCACGACCCAACGTCCCTGCGCCACCGCCGCTTCGTAACGATCGAAACAGTCCGCTTCGCTGCCGGTGCGGAAGACATACCCGGCGGCGTCCAGACCATATTGCTTGATCATCTCGGCCGAGAAGCGACTGATGCCGGCCCCCGGATTGATGCCCTGGATGATCAGCTCCAGCTTGCTGAGCGCCGGTTCCCGCAGCAGGTCCGTGACGCTTGCCACCGCGCTTTGTGGCACGTAATCCGGCACTCCCCAGATGCAATACGGCTCATAGATGACGGCGAGCTTGTCGACGTCATCCAGCATGGGGGCCAGGTAGGCCTCATGACTCGACGGCAACCAGGCGGAGGCCAGAATGTCGACCTCCCCTCGCCCCAGCATCGCGAAGGCCTCTTCGTGGGGAGCAGAGGCGAAGGTCACCTCATGGCCGTGGCTCTCCAGAACACGCGCCACTTCCCGAGCACTGGCCTCATGGAAGGACAACGCGATATGGCCGATACGGATGGGGTCTGTCATGACTGCCTCGAGTGGGTTGTTGAAGGAGAAAGAAAGCGAGCAGGCCTGCATGGCCGCAGTGGTAAGCCAGGGCCCATATCCAGGGCCATATCCAAGGCCCAGGCCCGCCCTCAGTCGAAGGCCGTCATTTCATGCAGGGTGAATTCGCTGACCGCGCCTTCGGTCGCTGCCACATACTCTTCCAGGTGCGGGGCCTGCATGTGCTGCTGCCAGAGCTCCCGCGAGGCCCAATTCTCATGAAAGGTGAAGTGCGCCGGGTTATCGTTGTTCTGGTGCAGGGTGTAGCCAAGGCAGCCTTCCTCGGCACGGGTGATCGGCACCAGTGCCAGAAGCGCTGCTTTGACCTGCTCGATCTGGTCCGGCTTGGCATGGATATTGGCGATGATGGTCAGCTGGGTCATGAAAGGCACTCCGTGGCGTGATCGGGAAGCTTGAGTTGCGCAAGCGATGTGGTCATCCTAGCCACAAGCCTCATCCGTATAAACATCCAACTTACGCAAAGATAATTCGGAAAAACCGTACAATGCTGCTGGATAATATCGCCCTGTTCCTGACCATCATCGAGAAAGGCAGTCTGACCGCCGCAGGACGCGAGACGGGGCTGTCGCCCACCACCGTGTCCGAGCGCCTCGCCGCGCTGGAAGCCCATTACGGGGTGGTGCTGCTCAACCGCACCACGCGCGCCATCAGCCTGACCGAAGAAGGCCGGACACTGATGGAAGAAGCTCGCGGCCTGCTCGACAGCGTCTCGGAACTGGAGACCCGCATCCGCCTGGGCGCCCAGACTCTCACCGGCCGCATTCGCGTCAGTGCGCCGAGCGACCTGGGCCGCAATGCCCTGTCACGCGCCATCACCGAATTCCAGCATCTGCACCCCACCATCGAGATAGAACTGCTGCTGTCAGACAGCTACGTGGATATCGTCGGCCAGGGGATCGATCTTGCCCTGCGCTTCGGCACCATCATGGACAGTACGCTGCGCGTGCGGCATCTGGGCCAGAAACGCCGCCTGCTATGCGCCTCCCCCGCCTATCTGGCGCAGCATCCTGCGCCGCTGACGCCGGTGGACCTCAAGCACCACAACTGCCTGGTGATGCGCTTCGGCAAGAGCCTCGACAACGAGTGGCGCTTCGGCAGCCACAAGGTGCCGCAGATCGTCACCGTCAGTGGCAACCGGATCGCCAATGACGGCGAACTGGTGCGCCAGTGGTGCCTGGAAGGGTTGGGCATCGCCCTGAAATCGGAAGTCGATGTGAAGGAGGATCTGCGTGCGGGTCGCCTGATCGAACTGCTGCCGGAACATGCCGCGCCGCCCTCGCCGCTGCAGCTGCTGTTTCCGCCGGCGCGCGCCCAACCTCGTCGCGTGCAGGCATTTGCCCAGCACCTGGTCGAGACCTTCAGCGAATCACTATCGCATCCGCAATAGCCTGAAACGCAAAAGCCCCCGGCAACCAAAGGCTGCGGGGGGAGCTTTCATCATCCGGCACCCTACACTAGCCACCGTCTCCTTAAGAGCGTATAGCTGCTTCCACCCGCCAGCTGGGCGACTTCTCTGACCCCGACACGCTTGGACTTGTTCGTAGCTTACTCTCCCTCGCCGACTACACTCTTCGAGCTGGTTTCGCTTGGCGCAGGGTATCCAGCTCCTTCAGATAACGCTCCAGCACCAGATTGGGTGGGCGGCTCTTGCGCGTGATGGCGCTGTAATAGGTGACATAGGAGTTGGCCACCGGGCTGAGCGCCTGCATCTGGCCATCGCGCACCCAGCGCTCGGCATAGTGGGTGGGCAGATAGCCGAGATAGCGCCCGGAAAGCACCAGGAAGGCGATGCCCTCGCGGTCAGTCGCGGAGGCGGCGGCCTTGAGCGGCTCATGCAGCGCCTTGATCGCAGGCGTCTGGGCGTAGGCCGGCAGCACCGCATCATGCTGGCGAATCTCTTCCTCGCCCACCGGACGTCCCCGCGCGAGGGTATCGCCCGCGCGGGGTTCACGAAACAGCACATGGCCCCGTGCGCAGTAAAGGCAGGAGGTTTCCTCGTAGAGCGAGCGATACTCGAGCCCCGGCAGCGTCTTGAGCGTCGGGATCACCCCGGTATGCAGACGGCCATCCAGCACGGCGCGCTCGATCTCGTTGGGGGGAATCATGCGGATGTTGATCATCACCTCCGGGCCGTGACCCTTCAGCGCACTCAGCGCATCCGTGATGTGCATCTCGGGCATGGTGACCAGATTGTCGGTGATGCCGATGTTCAGCTCACCCTTGAGCCAGGCATGCAGACCATTGATGCGTGTGCGAAAGCCCTCTGCCGCCGCCAGCATCTGCATCGCGGCCTCGTGGACTTCCCGCCCCTCATTGGTGAGAGCAAACCCGCTGCGCCCGCGCTGACAGAGCTTGAGGCCCAGCCGCGTCTCCAGGTCACTCATCGCCATGCTGATGGCGGAGCGACTGATGTTGAGCTCGATCTCGGCCGCTGAGAAGCCACCACACTCCACCACCTTGCGAAAGATACGCAGCAGACGCAGGTCGGTATCGCCGAGCTGCCCCCGCATGACCTCGCCTCGCATAGGCCCGCGCCTCCTGTTATTGAACGGTTCCGCGACAGACGGCGCCTGACTGCGCCGAGATGGCGTAGCGAACGCCAGCGGAAAGTTAAGTAAATGCTTTCCTGAAGGTAAAGACAATGGCATTTATCTTACCAAAAGGACTTCCTAATCTAGTTGGACAGGAGCCGAGAACCAACAACAACACTCTGTGGGAGACATCATGACCGCCTTCGATACATCCCCTTCCGCCCAGGCAGGCTTGAGCCAGGAGCAGCTCGATGCCTACTGGATGCCCTACACGGCCAACCGCCAGTTCAAGCAGGACCCGCGCATCATCACCAAGGCGCAGGGGGCCTACTTCACGGACTCCCAGGGCCGTCAGATCTTCGATGGCCTGTCGGGTCTCTGGACCTGCGGTGCCGGCCATTGCCGCCCGGAAATCGCCGAGGCGGTCAGTGCGCAGCTGCGCGAGCTGGATTACGCGCCCGCCTTCCAGTACGGCCATCCCAAGGCCTTCGAGCTGGCGCATCGCATCAAGACGCTGATGCCTGAGGGGCTGGATCACGTCTTCTTCACCGGCTCCGGCTCCGAGAGTGCCGACACCTCACTGAAAATCGCGCGTGCCTACTGGCGCAAGAAAGGCAAGCCGACCAAGACCAAGCTGATCGGACGCAGCAAGGGCTATCACGGCGTCAACTTCGGGGGCTTCAGTGTCGGTGGCATCGGGGCCAACCGCTCGCTCTACGGTCAGGGGGTCGATGCCGATCACCTGCCGCATACCCTGCTCAAGGAAAATGTCTTCACGCCCGGCATGCCCAGGACCGGTGCCGAGCGCGCCGATGAGCTGCTGGAGCTGATCGCGCTGCATGATGCCTCCAATATCGCCGCCGTCATCGTCGAGCCGATGGCAGGCTCCGCCGGCGTGCTGCCACCGCCAGTAGGCTATCTCAAGCGCCTTCGCGAGATATGCGACCAGCACGACATCCTGTTGATCTTCGATGAGGTCATCACCGGCTTCGGACGCATGGGCGCCATGAGTGGCGCCGAGGAATTCGGGGTCACGCCGGACATCCTCAACGTCGCCAAGCAGATCACCAATGGCGCGGTGCCGATGGGCGCCGTGGTCGTCAAGGGCGACATCTACCAGACCTTCATGGACAACGGCGGCCCCGACTACATGATGGAGATTCCCCACGGCTACACCTACTCCGGTCACCCGGTGGCGTGTGCCGCGGCGCTGGCAGCCCTCGACGTGCTCGAGAACGACCAGCTCATCTCCCGTGTCCGCGAGCTGAGTCCGGTGTTCGAGAAGAAGCTGCACGAGCTCAAGGGCACGCGCTACATCAGCGACATCCGCAACTACGGTCTGGCCGGTGCCCTGCAGGTCGAGGCCTATCCCGGCGAGCCGGCGCGGCGCCCGTATGAGATTGCCATGCACTGCTGGAAGGCCGGTTTCTATGTCCGTTACGGCGGCGACACCATCCAGCTGGGCCTGCCGTTCATCACCGAACACGACGAGCTGGACCGTCTGATCAATGCCCTCGGCGATGCCTTCGCCGCCCAGGACTGACGCTCGAAGCTCAAGGCTGACGGTCGACGCTCAAGGCTGACCATCGACGTTCAAGACTGACCATCAACATTCAGAACTGACGATCAACACCACTTCATTCATCGCCATTCATTTCACAAGTCATCTCAGGGAGACCCACCCAATGAAGACGCTCGGACACCTCATCAACGGCAACATCGATCACAGCGAAGGCCGTACCCAGGACATCTTCAATCCCTCCACCGGCGAAGTCGGCGGTCAGGTGCGCCTGGCCAGCAAGGCGACGGTCGAGGAAGCCATCGCGGCCGCCGAGGCCGCCTTCCCGGAGTGGCGCAACACGCCGCCGATCAAGCGCGCCCGAGTGATGTTCCGCTTCAAGCAGCTGCTGGAAGAACATGCCGACGAGATCGCCCGCCTGATCGGTCAGGAGCACGGCAAGATCTGTCACGATGCGCTGGGCGAATTGCAGCGCGGCATCGAGAATGTCGAATATGCCTGCAGCGCCCCGGAACTGCTCAAGGGCGAGCACAGCCGCAATACCGGCCCGGGCATCGATTCCTGGAGTGAATTCCAGCCGCTGGGCGTGGTTGCCGGCATCACGCCGTTCAACTTCCCGGCCATGGTGCCGCTGTGGATGTACCCGATGGCGATCGCCTGCGGCAATACCTTCGTCCTCAAGCCCTCCGAGCGCGACCCGACCTCCACGCTGTTCATCGCCGAGCTGCTGATGGAGGCCGGTCTGCCGGCCGGCGTCATGAATGTCGTCAATGGCGACAAGGAAGCCGTCGATACGCTGCTGGACGACCCGCGCATTCAGGCGGTCAGCTTCGTCGGCTCCACCCCGATCGCTGAATACATCTACAGCCGCGCCGCAGCCAACGGCAAACGCTGTCAGGCCCTCGGTGGCGCCAAGAACCACGCCATCGTGATGCCGGACGCCGACATGGAATACGTGGCCAACTCACTGAATGGCGCCGCCTTCGGCTCCTCCGGTGAGCGCTGCATGGCACTGTCCGTCGCGGTGGCCGTGGGCGATGACGCCGCCGACAAGCTGATCGCGCAGATGAAGCAGCAGATGGAAGGCCTCAAGGTCGGCATCTACAGCGACAAGGGCAATGATTTCGGCCCGCTGATCACCGCGGCCCATCGTGACAAGGTGGTCGGCTACATCGACAGCGCCGAGCAGCAAGGCGCGACGGTGGTGGTCGATGGCCGCAATCCGCAGGTCGAAGGCGGCGAGAACGGCTTCTTCGTCGGCGGCACCCTGATCGATGGCGTCACCCCGGAGATGACCTGCTACCAGGAAGAGATCTTCGGCCCGGTGCTGCTGGTCGTGCGCGCCGATTCGATGGAAGCCGCCATGCAGCTGATCAATGATCACGAATACGGCAACGGCACCTGCATCTACACCCGTGATGGCGAAGCCGCCCGCTACTTCAGTGATCACATCCAGGTCGGCATGGTCGGCATCAACGTGCCGCTGCCGGTACCGGTTGCCTATCACAGCTTCGGCGGCTGGAAGCGCTCGCTGTTCGGCGATCTGTCCGCCTACGGCCCGGATGCGGTGCGCTTCTACACTCGCCGCAAGACCATCACCCAGCGCTGGCCTTCCGCCGGTCTGCGTGAAGGCGCCCAGTTCGCCTTCCCGTCCTGATCCATCGCCTTCGCTTTCTGATCCATCACGAACGCGGATCATCGTCTGATGACAACTGCGCCGGACAGCCCTGCTGTCCGGCGCTTTCATGTGCTAATCATGCAGGGTCATGCCGGCAGTCAGCCCCTGCCCCTTGCAGTGGCCAGAAACGGCTCCACATAGTCAGGACATCTCATCACGAGAATCCCGACAACATCGGCGGTCAGCACCGTCACAAGGAGCCAAGATGATCTGGGTAATCGCCACCGTTACCGCCAAGGAAGGCCACGTTCAGGATGTCTTCAATGAACTCTGCGCCGTCGCGCCCACCGTGCGCGAGGAAGATGGCTGCCACGCCTACCACCCGTGCCTGGACTCCGAACGCGCCGCCGACAAGGACAACGACCCACGCCCCGACACCATCACCGTGGTGGAAGCCTGGGAATCCCACGATGCGCTGCAGGCCCACCGTGAGACCGAACACATGCAGCGCTTCCGCGACAACGCCGGTGACTGGATCGCCGATGGCGATATCCGCATCCTGAGCCCGGCGGGCTGATAGACAGAACAGCATTGGGAAAGACCCAAAAAAGCCCGACCTCCAGGAGGCCGGGCTTTTTTATCGGGCTTGCTGTCATGACGGCATATCATTTACCGCTACAACCCCGGTTTCACTCCTGCGGCTGATCCTCGGACAATTGCATGATCATGCGCGTCGTCAGGTAAAGGCGTGGCACGACGCTATCGACCAGCACGAACTCCTGATCGCTGTGATAGCCGCCGCCGACGAGACCCAGGGATTCGAGCACTGCCGGTTTATCGGAATCTGCATGATAGGCGTAGGCTGCATCGGTGCCGCCACCGATCTCGACCGCTTGCAGTGTCTGCCCCAACTCTTGATAGATCTTCTGGGCCTGCTCGGCCAGCTGCTGACTCTGCGGATTGTCAGGCAGCGGCGGACGCCCCTTCTCGAGGTGGAACTCCACTTCGGTATCATCGATCAACTGGTTCTTCGTGATGGCCTGCGCTTCTTCCAGGACACGCTGATACTCGCTGCTATCGAAGTAGCGCATATCACCTTCCGCCCTGGCATGCTCCGGAATCACGTTGCGCTTGACGCCGCCCTCGACGATCGTCCAGTTGAGCGTCGTCTCCTTGTCCGCATCATCAAGCTCATTCAACTGCAGCAGCTGATGAGACAGCTCCATGATGGCGTTGCGCCCTTCCTCTGGTGCGCCACCGGCATGGGAGGCACGGCCCTTCACCTCGAGAAACGCATAGTTGATGCCCTTGGTGACGACGGTGACGGCATCAACTCCCGGGTCAGCGAAGGTAGGCTCGAATACCAGCACGGCATCCTGATCTGCCGATAGCTCATGAATCAGGTCATGCGAGCCAGGCGAGCCCTTCTCCTCATCAGGATTGAAGACAACCGTCACCTGGCCATAGTCATCAAACCCGAGCGACTTCAGCGCCTCGAGACTGTGCAGAATAACGGCTGCGCCACCCTTGGCATCGCCCACGCCCGGGCCATAGGCACGCCCATCCTCGATACGGAAGGCACGCTCCGTGGCGGCGCCTTCATCGAAGACGGTGTCGTAGTGAATCATCAACATTATCTTGCGACTGCCATCTCCCTGCAGGCGACCGACAATCGTATTGCCGCCATAGGTCTTGGCAGGGTGCGTTTCCACCTGTGCGCCAAGCGCTTCGAGATGCTGGGTCAGCATTGCCTCAACGTCATTCAAGCCTTCACGGTAGCCCGTTCCCGAATCCAAGTTGACCAGTGATTCCAGCGTCTCCAGCAGAGGTGCTCGCTGTTGCTCGACGGCATCCTGCACATCCTGATAGTCCGCCGCTTGCGCACTGGCACTGCACATACCGCATGCCAAACCCACCGCCAACATCGGAAGCCGCATTTTCCACCTCTAATATTTTTATATAAGGAATAACGAAGGTAAGGCGGATATCAGGCAAACGCAAACGCGAGGCCTACCGGGAAATTTTTTCTGCTAGCAGCTTTACCTGCCGTCCACCATTGAACACAGGTGCACTTCATCTGATCTGCGTCTCGTGAATGTGCAGCACTCGCAGGGATTATCGGTTGCCTGAGGGCTTCTCAGCGCCGATACTGTATATGAATACAGTATCGAAAGGAGACCCCACCCATGACCGTATCTGCCGCTCAACCGTCCCACGCCTCGCTGGCTCGCCCTCATCCAGCGCCGGAGCCCTGTGCGCTGCCGCACCCTCACATCACGGGGCGCGCTGGCATTTCCGGCTTCCCCTCGCCGGCCGAGGATTACGCGGGGCGCACGCTGGACCTCAACGAGCGGCTGATCAAGCGCCCGGCAGCGACCTTCTTCATGACGGTGGCGGGTGACAGCATGGAAGGCTTCGGCATCTATGAGGGTGACACCCTGGTGGTAGACCGCTCCATCGATGCCCGCCCCGGGCATATCGTGGTGGCACTGGTCGAGGGTGAGGTGGTGGTCAAGCGTTATGAGCTGATCGGTCAGCGCCCCTATCTGAGCTCCGGCAATGCTCTGTATCCGCCGGTCGCGATCTTCGACCTCGAATGCCAGGTCTGGGGGGTGGTGCGTTCCGTCATCCACGAATACGCGGTATGAAGACGCCGATGATCGGACTGGTCGACTGCAACAACTTCTACGCCAGCTGCGAGCGAGTGTTCGACCCGCGCCTGGAGGGCCGCCCTGTCGGCGTGATGTCCAACAATGACGGCTGCGTGATCGCGCGCTCCAACGAACTCAAGGCGCTGGGCGTGGAGATGGGCACCCCCGCCTTCCAGCTACAGTCACTCGTCCGTGAGGGGCGCATCCACCTGCTCTCCTCCAACTATGAGCTGTATGGCGACATGTCGGCGCGCGTGCGTGAGGTGCTGGAGGAATATTCCGCCGGGGTCGAGCCCTACTCCATCGATGAGATGTTCGTGCGTTTCGATGGCTTTGATCGCAACTCGATGCTGACATTGAGCCGCACCCTGCACCGTAATGTCCGCAAGTTCACCGGCATTCCCGTATGTGTCGGGGTCGCGCCAACTCGAACGCTGGCCAAGTTGGCCAATCGCGCTGCCAAGAAACGTCCGGAATTCGGCGGTGTCTGCGTGCTGGAACCCGATGAAGTCGGCACCCAGCGCCTGCTGGCCGATACGCCACTGGGCGATGTCTGGGGCGTGGGCCGACGATTGGTCGAACGCCTGGCACTGCAAGGCCTGCACACTGCTTGGGACCTGCGCTGCGCCGACCCGCGCGCCATCGGCCAGCGGTATTCCGTGGTTCTGGAACGCACCGCGCGCGAACTGCAAGGCACGCCCTGCTTCGAGATGAATGATGCCGATGACGCTCGCCAGCGCATCATGACCTCGCGCTCCTTCGGGCGCATGACCGGTGACTTGAATGAACTCAGGGACGCCATCCGCCAACATGCCCAGCGCGGCGCCGAGAAGCTGCGCCATCAAGGCAGCCTGACACGCGCCGTGCTGGTCTTCCTCAAGAGCAATCGCCACCGACCCGACCTGCCGCAATACTCACCCAGCACCATCGTCGAGCTGCCCGCCCCCACCAATGACAGCCGCGAGATACTCGCCGCCGCGCAACAGGCGCTGGAGCATATCTACCTGCGCGGTTATCGCTTCATGAAGGCTGGCGTGATGCTGCTCGACCTCATCGACCAGCCACGCGAGCAACTCTCGTTGCTCGACGACGAAGCGGATATCGCCAGGCGTGAACGCAGTCAGCAGCTGATGGCGACACTGGACGCCATGAATCAGAAGATGGGCCGCGGCACCGTGCGTCTGGGCGTCGCACGCCCCGACGCCGCCTGGCAACTGCGCTGCGCCCACCGCAGCGCCCGCTACACCACCAACTGGCAGGAATTGAAGCGGTTGCGTTAGTGGACTTGGCCGAAAGCTCTGAGCGCAATTCCGAGTGCCCCAACCATCAGCAATACAATCCCTTTCCTCGGCGCTCATACCGCAGAAGGCATGAAGGGAGTGAATGCGTAGATATCGCGCGCAACCTGATCGGATTGTTGCACCCACAGCAAAGGTGTTTTACGCCAGCGCCGCTTTATCAATGACTTGCGAACACTCATGCTGTGCGCCATTGCTGAAAAGCCAACAGTTGTGGAGTACCCGGCATGAAGATTCTACTGATCAACGGCGGCAAGGCCTTTGCCCATTCCAATGGCGAGCTGAACGCGACGCTGCATGAGCTGGCGCGCGGTGAGCTGGCCGAGCTGGGTCATGAAGTGCGTGAAACCGTCATCGAGGAAGGCTTCGAGGCCAAGGCGGAAATCGAGAAGCAGCTGTGGGCGGACCTGATCATCTATCAGACCCCAGGTTGGTGGATGGGTCTGCCGTGGACCGTGAAGAAGTATCTCGATGACATCCTGACTGAGGGCCACGGCTCTCTATATGCCAGCGATGGGCGTCATCGCACCAGTCCGACCCAGGGCTATGGCACTGGCGGCTTGATGCAGGGCCGCCAGTACATGCTGTCACTGACCTGGAATGCGCCACTTGAGGCCTTTGATGAAGAAGGCAACTTCTTCGAGGGCAAGGGCATCGATGGCGTCTACTTCCCGGTGCACAAGGCGATGGAATTCCTCGGCATGACGGCCTTGCCGACCTACCTGGCCACTGATGTAATCAAGAATCCTGACCTGGCAGCCTACACCCAGGCCTACCGCACGCACCTGCGCGAGCACGTCGGCCGCGCCTGAAGGCTCGGGGCGTCATACAGTCTGAGCTGATGACGCCTCTCCCAAGCTCTCGAATACACGAAAGGCTGCCCATGGGCAGCCTTTCGTCGTTGAGTAGCCGTCATTCAGCCATCAAGTAGCGATAATCCGGCGCTCGAGGAAACCTATCAAGGCCCGACCTGGCTCAGTGCCCCGCTCTGGCGAGAGACGAGCGAGACGTGATCCAGAAACAGGCGGAACATCTGGGCCTGGCTCGAAACGGCCAGACGCTGATAGATATGCTTGCGATGTACCTTGACGGTGCCATCGCTGATTGCGAGTTCACGCGCGGCAGATTTGGTGGAGTGTCCGGCCAGCAACAACTTGACGATGTCCTGCTCACGCTGCGTCAGAAGACCATCACCAAAGCTATCGAAGGCGGCCTCTACCGGCTCATGATGCTCCAGGCGATCCACGAAACTGACGCCCTGCCACTTCCAATACTCGCGCGCGAGGGGCTCGATGATCGGTTGCAGGTTCTTGAGCGCCAGCAGTGATTTTCGAGTCAGCGGCAGAGAGGTCTCATGCAATCCCAGCGAAAACACCATCACGATGTCGCCGGGCAGTTGTATGAAGATGCCAATTTCATCCTTGAGTCCCAACGCGCCGTAATAATGCTTGTAGTACTCACTGTCTTCGAAGCAATCAGGCGCCAGCTCACTCAGGCGGTAGACGCCGGGACGACAGCTTTGCTGGGTCGAGGTATAGAAGGGATCCAATATGTAGGCATCGCCAATATAACGTTCTACCCCCTGCTGCCGACGCTCAGGAGGATAATTGTCGTAGATCAGGATGGGTGCGCACCCTTGCTTGTAGGTGCTGACCAGTATCGTGTCAAAAGGCAGAATGTCGTGGAAGACGTCCTGCAGCAAGCGAGGGAATTCCGCCGAAGATGCCGATGTCATCAGCTTCGCCAGCACGCAATGCCAGCTCGATAGTTCTGGAGCGCACAACAACTCTTTGTGAATCATGAGCCGACCCTGGTGACGTATCGAGACATCCTAGCATAGCCAACGAAGGTATAACGCTGGCGCATCCGGAGCCATCACGCCCCGAACGCCAATGAAAGCGCCAGGCATGAGCCTGGCGCTTTCATTGCAAGACGCTTGTTCGTGTCAGAACGTCCAGCACGGATCATCCCCGCCACCACCATTCAGGTAATGGCCAACCAGATGGACTTCGTCTCGGTATATTCACCGAGTGTCTGCAGTGACTTGTCGCGGCCATTGCCGGACTGCTTCACACCACCAAAGGGCATCGTCATGTCCGGCCCTGCCCAGTTGTTGATATAGACCTGTCCAGACTGCAATCGGCGCGCGACACGAATCACCCGGTTGACGTCCTGACTCCAGAGCCCTGCTGCCAACCCATAGTCAGAGTCATTGGCGATCGCAATCGCTTCTTCCTCATCATCAAACCCCATGACGGCGAGAACCGGGCCAAAGATTTCCTCGTTGGCGATGGCCATGTCTGCCGTCACGCCAGTGAAGATGGTCGGCGCTATGAAACAGCCCTCAACCTGGCGATTGTCATCCGTGATGATCGCCTCACGTCTTGCCCCTTGCTGCTCACCGAGCGCAATGTAGCTGGCAATCTTGTCGTACTGTTCCTGATCGACGATGGCGCCCATGAAGCTTTGCGGGTCCAATGGGTCCCCCGGCTGCATGCTCCTGGCAGCTTCACACAGCGCACGAACGAATGGCTCGCGAATACGGTTATGCACCAACAGGCGAGAACCTGCGATGCAAACCTCTCCCTGATTATGGAAGATGGCGGCAGCGGCCTGACGTGCGACGCACGGGATGTCAGCACAGTCTTCGAACACGATATTCGGGCTCTTGCCACCACACTCGAGGAAAGTCCGTTTCAGATTCGACTGACCCGCATATTGCGTCAGAAGCTTGCCCACCTGAGTCGAGCCAGTAAAGGCAATGGCATCGACCTGCATCGAAAGCGCCAGCGCCTTACCGACATCTGTGCCGAAGCCTGGCAGTACCTGAAAGACTCCCTTGGGTATCTCCGTCAGCGCGATCAGTTGCGCCAGGCGCAGCGCCGAGAGCGATGACTTCTCGGAGGGTTTGAGAATGACACTGTTGCCAGTCGCCAAGGCTGGAGCAATCTTCCAGATCGTCATCATCAGCGGGAAGTTCCAGGGCACGATGGAGACGACCACGCCCAGGGGTTCACGCACGATCAGTCCCAACGCCTCTTCGCCGGTCGGCGCGACCTGACCATAGAGCTTGTCCAGGGACTCCGCGGTATAGCGTAGACATTCAATGGCAGAGGCCACATCGCCCAGCGCACTGGTGATCGGCTTGCCCATGTCGAGTGTATCGAGCAGTGCGAGCTCCTGCTGATGCTCGGCGATGAGTTCTGCCAGATGCAGCAAGGTGCGCTTGCGGGCTGCCGGTGCCAGCCGCGACCAATCGCCCTTGTCGAAGGCAGCTCTGGCACAAGCCACGGCGCGTTCTGCCTCGGGCGCCTCGCAGCGGGCCACCTGCGCCAGAGTGTCGCCCGTCGCAGGATTGAGAGAGGGAAAGGTCTTGCCACTGGCGGCGTGTGTGAACTCGCCATCGAGATAGGCGCGAGTTTCAAAGGACAGCTGGCTGGCACGTTGCTGCCATTGGGCCTGAGTGAGTGGCATGGTATGGCTCCGAGGGATGACTGTGGCGGAAAAGACGTGAGAACGGGATGGCAACGGTGGAGAAATCAGCGACCCGCACGCGCCAGCACGGATTCCAGCAGTACCTGGCAGCCGAGGGCACAGTCTTCAGGTGAAGCATATTCCGCCTCGTTGTGGCTGATGCCATCGAGACACGGCACGAAGATCATTGCCGTCGGCGCCACGCGCGAAACATAGACGGCGTCATGGCCAGCACCGCTCATCATCTCTCGTGAGGGCGCATCCTGATTGGCGACGGCCTGCCTGACGACCTCGATACATGCCTCATCGAAGTCGACGACTTCTGACTTCCAGATGCGCTCCTGCGTCACACTGACACCATATTCCTCCGACACCTTCTCAAGCATCGACATGAACGTGGCTTCCAGTGTCTCAAGCTCGGCTTCTTTCACATGGCGCAGGTCCACCGTCATGCTGACCTCGCCCGGAATGACGTTGCGCGAGGCGGAGGGAATATTCAGGGTGCCCACCGTGACACGTGCATTCCCTGTCGGGTCTGATTGCACATGCTGGTGGATCTGATCCATCAAGCGCGCAGCCGCCATCATCGCATCACGGCGGTAACGCATCGGCGTCGGCCCTGCATGTGCCGCGACACCAGAAATCGTGACATCAAACCAGCGAATTCCCTGAACGCCGGTGACAACCCCCAGTGACTTGCCTTCCTGTTCCAGCACCGGCCCCTGTTCAATGTGGAGCTCAAAATAACTGTCCAACCTGGGGCCCGTCTTGAAATCTGGCGTGCGCAGTCCGGTGCTCGCCAGCGCTTCGCCATAGGTAATGCCTGCGCTGTCTTCACGCGCCAGGGTATAAGTCGGCTCAAAGACGCCCGCATAGGTGCCGGACGCTACCATCGCCGGGGAGAAGCGACTGCCTTCTTCATTGCCCCATACGATCAATTCCAGTGGCCGGCGCGTGACAATGCCCTGCGCATCCAGCACTCGAAAGACCTCAAGTCCTGCCAGTACACCGAGAATGCCATCAAAACGTCCGCCCTTGGGCTGAGTGTCCAGGTGGCTGCCGGTCGAGACCGGGGCCAGCGACGGCTCGCTGCCCTCACGACGAATGAACAGGTTTCCGACCTCATCGACACGCATCTCGCAACCAAGTGCCTCGCACCACTGCATCAGCAGGCGGCGCCCCTGGGTATCCTCCTCGCTGAACGCAAGACGACAGGAGCCGCCCTTGGCCGTGGCCCCGATCTTCGCCATATCCATCAGGCTATCCCAGAGACGTTGCTGGTCGATCCTGAACGGCTGAACCTCTTGTGCAACTGCCTGCATGCTTGCGTCCTCTTGTTCTTGTGTCCGTATGTCGATGGGCGTGTACCGACCTGTCACTCAGCACCCCGCCGTCACATCGTGTAGACCGTCACCTTAGAAACTCACGCACCAGGAGCGGAATACCCCCATTGGGATATACCGGGCGGCTATCCGATCTGGATACGCTGGTTCCAGTGAACGATTGCAGCGAGAGCGACAGTGAAGAGCGCTTGGCACGCTGCATGACACCAGACCCCAGACAATCGCTGGCTCTCCGCCATCACCAACAACAAGAGACAACACTGATGACCACCAACACTCTGGATCACACCTCATCTATCGATGCACCATCCGAACATTCTGCCCATGGCCTGAGCGGCGATGCTCAAGCTGTCTGGGAGAAGGACAGAGATCACTTCATCCACCCCTTCACTGACTTCTCGACCTTCCACGAGCAGGGTTGCGACATCATCAGTGATAGCGACGGTATCTACGTGTCAGATATCGAAGGCAACCGTTTCATCGATGGTATTGCGGGGCTGTGGTGCGTGAACGTGGGGCATGGTCGCAAGGAAATTGGTGACGCGATGGCGGAACAGGCCACACGCATGGCCTACTTCTCTACCTTCAACAATCTGACCAATATTCCGGCAGCGGAATTATCGGCCAAGCTTGCCAGTCTGGCACCGGCACACCTCAACCACGTCTTCTATACCTGTGGAGGCTCCACCGCGAATGATGTCGCCATTCGTCTGGTGCATTACTACTACAACCGTATCGGAAAGCCGCAGAAGAAGAAGATCATCTCCCGCAAGAATGCCTATCACGGTACCACCTACATGGCGGCCACCCTGACAGGCATCGAAAGCAACAACTGGATGTTCGATACCCTGGACTCCCATGTCAGCTATCTCAGCGAAGCCAACTGTTATCGTCGTCCGAAGGGCATGAGTGAAGCTGACTATTGCGACCAACTGGTGAATGAATTCGAGAACAGAATCGAAACACTGGGCGCTGACAATATCGCCGCTTTCATCATGGAGCCCATCATGGGCGCAGGCGGTGTTCTCGTCGCTCCCGAGGGTTACCACACTCGCATGCAGGCCCTCTGCCGCCAGCACGACATCCTGTTGATCGTCGATGAAGTCGTGACAGCCTTCGGACGTCTCGGCCACTTCTTCAGCAGCGAAAAGGTCTTCGGTCTCAGCCCGGACATCATTACCTGCGCCAAGGGACTTTCCTCAGGCTATGTGCCGCTTGGCGCAACGCTGATTTCAGACTCCCTCTATGAGGTGCTGGGTACTCCCCAGGGTAAAGGTGGTGTATTGAGTACAGGGTTTACCTATTCAGGCCATCCGGTCAGCTGTGCCGCCGCGCTCAAGAACATCGAGATCATGGAAAGAGAAGCGCTGTGCGAAAACATCCAGCGAGTCGGCCCCTATCTTGAGGCGCAGTTGAAAACCCTGAAGCATCACGCTACCGTTGGCGACGTTCGCGGCAGTAACTTCATGATGTGCTTGGAAAATGTGGCAGACAAGACAACCGGCGAGCTCTTGCCACTGGAAGCACGTGTCGGGGATAGGGTCGCTGCAGAAGCACAGAAGCGAGGCTTGATCATTCGCCCTGTCGGCCACCTCAACATCATCTCTCCGCCGTTGATCTGGGATGAAGCCGTGATCGATCAGGTCGTGGCCATCCTCGATGCCTCATTCTCGGCAGTCACCGAATCACTCACGCAAGACGGTTATCTGTAACAGTCCAGAAAATGGATTGATGTGACGCGGCCTCGCCCAGGTTATCGCGTGTTGCCGACATTGCCGCTGGCCCTTGAACTTCGCTGCGCCAGCGGCATCGGCCGTCACATATGTATAAAAAATTATAATGACAAAAGGTATGTTATGGACAATTTTGGATACATGAGCCTGATCCCCACAGGCATCGTGCTCATCATGGCGCTCATTACACGCAGGACAATCGAATCACTCATGACAGGGGCAATCGTCGGCTTGTTGATGATTGACCCTTACAATGCCATTTCAGATGGCGCAGATACCATGCTGACGGTGCTGGCCAACGATACCGTCACCTGGATCATTCTCGTATGTGGTCTATTTGGCAGCTTCATCGCCTTGTTGGTAAAGACAGGCGGTGTACTCAGCTTCGGGGCAGCACTTGGCAGCCGAATCCGGACCAGGAATCAAAGCTTGCTGGCAACCTGGGTGCTGGGCCTGGTGATCTTCGTCGATGACTATCTGAATGCGCTGACCATCAGCGCCTCGATGAAGAAGATTACCGATAGATTCAACATCTCACGCGAAAAACTCGCCTACATCGTCGACTCCACCGCTGCACCAGTCTGTGTATTGGTACCCTTCTCGACCTGGGCAGTCTTCTTTTCGGGCCTGCTGGAAGAAAATGGCATCCCGGGAAATGGCATATCCATGTATATCGAAGCCATTCCTTACATGTTCTACGCCTGGGTAGCGGCAGCTATCGTACCGATGGTCGCCATGGGCTGGATTCCCAATATCGGCCCGATGAAAGCCGCCGAACTGCGTGCCGCCTCTGGGCAGACCATCCCCGATGACAGCACTGACACGACACTGGAAGTCGAAGATACCGGCAAGACACCGCCACACCTGCTCAACTTCCTGGTGCCGATGTTCGCGCTGGTCTTCTTCACCTGGTATTTCGACACTGACATTCTACGCGGCGTGATAGTGGCACTGCTGGTACTGTTCGTGATGATCTTTGCGCAGCGTCTGCTCAGCTTCAATGACACCTTCGACACGGCACTGGAAGGTTTCAAATCGATGCTGCTGCCTCTGGGAACACTGGTTGCCGGCTTCTTCCTGAAAGAGGTCAATGACACCCTGGGGCTGACCACATTCGTCATCACTCATGTGCAACCCATCATGACGCCGGGGCTGCTGCCGATGGTCATCTTCCTGACCATGGCCTTGCTGGCCTTTGCAACCGCCTCTTTCTGGGGCCTCTTTGCGGTGGCAATGCCGATCGTCTTGCCGCTCGCCATGAGCATGGATGCCAACATGCCACTGGTCGTGGGCGCACTGATCTCGGCCAGCGCCTTCGGCAGTCACGCCTGCTTCTATGGTGACTCCACAGTGCTCTCGGCACAGGGCAGTGGCTGCTCTCCCATGTCGCATGCCTTGACCCAACTGCCTTACGTCTTGATCGCGGCATCGATATCCGCGCTTATCTTCCTTGCCGCCGGCTACCTGTGAGACGAACATCATGACCCGCTTCTCCCCCTCTCATTCTCTTGATGTCTTCACTCCAGGCTCACCTGCTGCCAAGGGCTTCTTCATGCCTGCCGAATATGCCAGACATGATGCCTGCTGGATGCTGTGGCCACAGCGGCCGGACACCTGGCGTTACGGTGCCAAGCCTGCCCAACAGGCTTTCGTGGATGTCGCCACGGCCATCGCCGGCAGCGAGACCGTCATCGTCGGCGTCAATGATGAGCAGTACGAAAACGCACGCAATGAGCTGCCCGCGCATGTGCGTGTCGTCGAGATATCCAGCAACGACGCCTGGATGCGCGATGTCGGCCCAACCTTCCTGACTCATCCGGATGGCCGTATTGCCATGATCGACTGGGAGTTCAATGCCTGGGGCGGCCTCAATGGAGGACTCTATTTCCCCTGGGACAAGGACCGCAGAATCCGCACCAAGATCTCGCAGATTCTGGATGTTCCGCGCTTTGATGCCTCGATCATGCTGGAAGGCGGTGCCATTCATGTCGACGGCGAAGGGACGCTGATCACGACTGAAGAGTGCCTGCTCAACGCCAATCGCAACCCTGATCTGAGTCGCGAGCAGATAGAGCAGATCCTCAAGGACCATCTCGGTGTCACCACCATCATCTGGCTTCCCAATGGCTGCCATCTGGATGAGACCGATGGCCACGTGGATAACCTGTGCTGCTTCGTCGGGCCTGCAGAAGTCGCCCTCAATTGGAGCGATGATCCCCAGGACCCACAGCATTCGATCTCCAAGGCGGCGCTTGAGGTTCTCGAGAACTCCGTGGATGCCAGAGGGCGTGCCTTCAAGGTGCATCTGCTCCCACAGCCCGGCCCTCTGTATATCCAGGAAGATGAAGCCAATGGCCTGGACCGCCTGGGTAGCTCACACCCGAGACGCCCCGGCGACCGGATGGCGGGTTCCTACGTGAACTTCTACATCGCCAACGAAGCCATCGTCATGCCATTGCTTGACCCGGCGCTGGATGATGTCGCGCGCGAGAAACTGCAAGCCATCTTCCCGACTCGGCAGATTCTTGGCGTCAATGCTCGTGAAATTCTGCTGGGGGGTGGCAACATCCACTGCATTACCCAACAGCAACCCAAGCGCCTGACTGAACGACACTGACGCCTGTTGGCGTAAAAAGAAGCCCGCCACCGGTGACATGACCGATGGCGGGCTTCTTGCGTTCTAACGAATAGCGGCGACCAGCGCTCACTATTGAGAGGGTACAGGTCTCAGAAGCTCCAGCTGGCGTGCGTCCAGAAGATACGCCCCGGCTCATTGACCTGTACATCGCCCTGCAACGGATCGTCGTAGAAGCGATTGACGTGGTAGGCGTAGGCCTTGTCGAACAGGTTGGAGATGCCGGCGCTCAACTCGATGGCGTCAGTGACATGGTACCCACCTTCCAGGCCGACGATGCCGAAGCCTGCCGTCGCGTCTTCACTGTCGGAAATACGCGACTGACGTGCGGCCGCATCGAATCGGGCACCTGCCCACCAACGATCCGCGTCATAGCGTGTCGCCAGATAGCCATTGAAGGGGGCGACCTGTGACAGGGGCGTCCCATCGCTCAGGTTGGTGCCGTGCGTGGCGGCAACGCCTGCGGAATGCCGCCAGCCGTGTTGCCGCCAACTGGCTTCCAGCTCGATACCGTAGATCTCGGCCTCGACATTGTCGTAGGTGGTCAGCGAGTCGCCTTCGGTCAGCTCGATCCAGTCATGCACCCGGTTGTAGTAGGTGTCCGCCGAATAACGCCAGGCGCCCTGCCTGACCGCCACCCCAAGCTCGAGCTGCTGATGGATCTCGGGATCAAGCTCTGGATTACCCAACCAACCATCGGAGTCGGACTGGCGGTTGTAATAGCGCTCACTGGCCGTCGGGAAGCGTACGCTGCGACTGAGCGCCGCATAGCCTTTCACCGCCTCATTGACGCGATGCTCCAGACGCGCCAGTGCACTGAGTTCGCCATCACGCTGTTTGGCGTCAACATCATCGCCATACTGGGCACGCCAGGCGGAGATGGCCGAGGCATTGCTACCCACCACCTCATTGGCATCTCGCGCATCACTGATGGAGACGTCATAGCGCGCACCGGTCACGAGTCGGTTGTCGGCATCAAGGATGGTATCCAGTTCCGCGAATACCCCACCGCGCGTCCGCACGACATCCGGCCAGGTCTGGCTATCCGACAGGCTATCCAGTGACATGCCCATCCGGGAGTTGGTATTGCTCTCGAGCCGTTCGGCATCGGCACCCAGCGTCAATATCGCGTCATGTCCGCCGACAGTCAGCGGAATATCGCCCTGGGTGCTGGCATACCAGGTCTCGGTGGTCGCGCTGGAGAACATGGCCATGTCGCTCATGTCCATATCTGAGCTCATATCCATGCCCGAGCTCATATCCATGCCCGAGCTCATGTCCATGCTCATCGAGTTGGCGCTGGAATCATCAAAGTCACGCAGGGTGACGTTATCCATGTCGTGCACGACGCGAGCATGGTTGACCTGTGTCTCGGTGTGCGAGAACGGCCCGACGTTGTCGATGGTCAGCTTGAGATACTGGCGGTCCATATCGCTGCGTGGCGCATCCATGGTGGGATACAGGGCATCATCGATGCGCACCACGGCGAAACCCGCCTCGATGGCGACATCCTCGGTGGCGAAGGCGCCAATGCGGATACTGCCATTGTCGCTGCGATACGCGCCTGACTGAGTATCGCCATTGCCATCCTCGTAGTTGTTGCGCTCGGAATGCTCGAAGTCCAGTGCGGCCCAGAAATCGCCCTGCTTGGCGGTCAGTGACAGAGTCTCGCTGGTGGCGTCATCATTGCTGCGCCAGCCAGCCCCCAAGGTACCCTGGACGCCATCATCATCGCTGCGCGAGGGCGTCTGACGCGTCACCTCGATGCTGCCCGCGGCAAAGTTGGGGCCGCGACTGACGGTCTGCGCGCCCTTGTAAAGCGTGAGGTCCGACTGACTGCCGGCAGTGGCGTAACCCAGTGTGGTGTCCATGCCCCCCGGACAGGCGGGATAAAGCGATGCGCCATCCACCTCCTGGATGAGGCGCTCACCGCCCTGCGCACGGAAGATGGCCGAAACACCGTGACTACCCAAGCGCGAGCCACTGACACCATTGACCTCGCGCAGCTGTTCGCCAAGGTCCATGTCGCCCTTGGCATGCCCCGCATGCACGTCGTGGACGGGGCTGGCCATGGGCGCCTGAGCCTCGATACGGATCAACGGCAATACGCTGGTGGTGTCAGCATCGGCGTAAACCGGCAGCGTGCCACTACCCGCGATCGCGGCGGCAATGGCCATTGGCAGACGACCACGCGATGCGCTCACTGGCGATGACAAACGACGCGCACGAATCGGGAAATTGGCGAGAGACAGTGTCATGCGCTGGCCTCCTGCAGGTCATCCCCTCGCTTGTGCGTGGCGCGAATCCACAGCCAATCCAGCAGCCCCATCACGATCAGCGAGAGGCCGACCAGCGGGAAGATGACACCGATGATCATCATCAAGCCCCAGACACCGGCGATTCGCTTGCGCTCCTTGGGCAGCGGCGGGATACCGATACCGCCCACCGGACGACGCTTCCACCACATCACGCCCGCACCGACGCTCATCATCACCATCGCGATACAGGCCAGTACCAGCACCAGCTGGTTGATCAGCCCGTACTGCTGCCCCAGGTGAACATTGATGCCCCACTCCAGCGCTCGACCCAGCGGGCCATAATCGGCGTAATGCATGTCCAGCAGCACATCGCCGGAATAGCGATCCACATGCACCACCTGCTGGCGCTCCAGCGCATCCGGATAGATGGAGCCGGTGTAGACGCCCTGCGGCGAGCCCGGCAGGTTGATGGCATAGCCCGGTGCCAGGCCTTCGCGAGCGAAGATGCGCTCAGCCTGATCGAGGCCGATATCGGCATGGGCAATCGCGGCGGCGCTCAGCGGCACGGCCGCAGCGCCGGATGACTTATCGACACCAGACTTGGTGCTACCACCGCCATGCCCGGCATGCTCTCCCTCGTCCACGACATGGCTTGTCGCTGCAGCCGGCAAGGAAGATAACGGGATAACGGCCTGTTCGAGCGACCAGGTCGTCCGCTCCTGGTCCACCAGACGGGTATCCGACATCGGCGTATTCACGCGCACGCCATCGGGATACCCGAAGTTATGCCCGTTGGCCAACTCGTTGACCTTGGCACCCCACACCATTGACCACGGCATGCCAGTCACGGCGAGAAACAGGATGAAACCAGCGGCGAAGATGCCACACACGGCATGCAGGTCACGCCACCACAGACGACGCGCAGGCGTGGTACGCAGCGTGACGACGCCACCCTTCTGGCCCCGCGGCCACCACAGATACAGGCCGCTGAGTACCAGCAGGATGCTCCAGCCGGCAGCGATCTCGATCGCGGCATTGCCGATGGGGCCGGTGATGGCGAGGCTGTGCAGATTGCGCACCGTCCACATGATGCTGTCACGGTAGGCCATCTGCCCCTGCACTTCACCGCTGTAGGGATTGACGTAGACCGCCTGCTTGCCACTGCCATCGGCTGCCACGATATCGACTTCCGTGGTCAAGTCACTAGCCGCAGGCGGCACGACACGCACGGCCTTGCCGGGCAGACTTTGCACGGCGACACGCACCTGCTCGCTCAGCGGGACACTCGCCTGTGCCTGGCCATTGGCCTGTTGCACCACCGGCGTGTTGACCTTCATCAGGTCGGCATGCACGAAGTGGTCGATCTCTTCACGGAACAGATAGAGACCGCCGGTGACAGCCAGCAAGGTCAGGAAAGGCAGCACCAGCAGGCCGGCATAGAAATGCCAGCGCCACACGGCACGGTAGATATCGCTGAAACCGCGAGCGGCGCGACCCGCGGAGTCGGTATTGGTTATTGAACTCATCTCGATTACCCATCGACAGGTGCCACGACGCGCGACGGATGCTTTGTCCGCCGGTCAACGCGAGGTCACCAAACACTATGGAGAGCCACCGCGAGGTGGCCCAGCAATTCATGGCGCGAGGGAATCGTGGGGTGGCGCGCGCCCGGGCGGACGCAGATAGACATTGATGTCGCGAAACGCGACAAGGCAGGGACGCGGGGCCGCGTCGCGAGACAACCGCCCCAACGCCAGCAACAGGGCAACGGCGACCAATGCCAGCGTGAAGGCCGCCATGCTGGCCAACGGACAATCCGAGGCAGCGGAACTGTGGGTGATCTGCGCCTGCGAACCGCTTTCGCGAGCGGCGCGGATTATCCAGTCGCTATCGGCACTCACCCAACGCCCGGTACCAACGCTCTCGAAGACGGCATGGTCGTTGACCATCACCACTCGTGGGGCCGCCAGCGGCATGACCAGCATGGCGGCCAACGCGATCAGCATCACGAAGACGACATGCCCATTGGCCGCGGTCAGGCGTGACAGGGCGCGATGATAGGAGACGGATTGACGCCTGGCGTGGCGAGTCGAGGGGCAAGTCGCGGTCATGCGCCCCCCGTGACCGGCACGTTAGCGTTTTCGCTCGTGTTGACGGCCGCAACACTGTCAGAAGACGGCGCTGCGGCCACGGACTGGAGCAGGAACGTCAGACGATCAGCAAGCTGCTCAGGCGTCTGACTGAGCGGCAGGGTGTCACGCAGCCGGCCCTGCTCATCGATCACGAAGATCGCCACGCTGTGGTCGATCATATAATCGGCCTCACCGGCCGACGCCTGCGCTTGCGCGTGTTCAGGAGGATGACTCTGCTCGGGTTCTCGCCGCTGAAACTGGATACCGAGCCGCTGAGTGAATTCCTCCAGACGCGTGTCGTCCTGTGACGGGAGGCGAAGGCCAGTCACCGGCAGGCTGAAGGCAGACAGATAACGTGACAGCACGGGCAGGGTGTCGCGCGCCGGATCCAGCGTCAGAAACATCGGATGCAGATGCGCACGTGAAGTCTCGTCAAGGCGTTGCCAGGCCATCTGCAGCCGGGCAAGCGACAACGGGCAGATGTCCGGGCAATGCGTAAAGCCGGGAATCAGCACGCTCAGGTGACCCGCTTCCCCCCGAGACAGGGTGTCCGCGTGCAGCAGTCCCCGCGTGGAAGGCAGCTCGAGCGTCGTCGGCCACGCATCACGCGGTTGATGCGAGGCAGAAAGCCCCGTGATCAACGCGATAACGACGAGGGCAAAAGCACTGAGTCCCATCAGGATCAGCTTGCGCGGCGACATGAACACTCCAGCGTGGCGTGCAGAGAAGGTAAAGGCAGCAGGGTCGATGACAGGGATGCTAACCATTCACACCCGTGAAACCACTAATGCGACAAGTTGCCACAGCGATTGCCTCGGGCCTTCGCGAGCGCGACAAGCCCCCAGATAGCGTAAAGCCATCACCACCATCATCAGATTCAAAGTGCGTCTCACCCGGACGGGCACGACACTGTCTCCATGCTCACGCAATTGAGCCAGTCCCCCAACCCCTTCTTCCCCTCACGCCATGAGGCTTCGCCATGATTCAGCGCCTTTCCCTGCACCCAGCCATCCTTGAAGTGCGCGACCTCGATGCCGCTTGCCGTTTCTTCACCGAAACACTCGCCCTGCCCATCCTGTTGCGCAACGCCACCAGCGCGACCCTGGAGCTGAACCATCGCCGAGACAAGCAGACCAGCGTATTGCTGTTGCAGCGCAGTGCCGAGCAACCCGACAGCCGCCAGCTGACGCTTGAGATCGAGCGAACGGATTTTGCCCGCTTCCGCGAACAATGGCAGGCCCAGGGAGCGCATCTGATCGAGAGTCACGGCAGCAGCGCCCCCGGCTGTGCCTGGCAGGTGCTCGATTGCGTGCTCCCCGATGGGCATCGCCTACGCGTGGTCAGCATCAACCCCGAGCGCTGCGCCCCGACGATCAGCCGAGGCATGGGCATGGCACCCTGAGATTCCAGCACACCAGATGGCTCGAGAGTCTCCGCTGGGCCGGCGCAAGACACAAGCGCCGGCCCCGCTATCAAGTGCGCCATCATGGCGAGAAATGACGTACCGGTGAGGCGTACAAGAAGATGGCTTGAATGCCCATCACGGCTGAGGCGTCAGTAGTTGACCAGCAAGTCATCGATGACCGGGTTCATCTTGGTTTCGACCCCGGCAAACTTGGAGAACGTCAGACCACCCTTTGCGACAAGATGATATTGCGCATAGGCGATTTCATCGCCATATGGATCATTGAGCCAGAGTTCTGCGTGTGACAGATAGGTCGTGAAATCCCATGAGCGCAAAGCGGTATACGTCAATATCACTTCACAATGGCCAGGGACCGGAGCGTCATAGACTCGCGTATTCAAGCCATTGCGACTGAAGCCCCGTTTGATCACACTCAGGAAGCCGGGCACGATCACGGCCTCATTGCGCTCGATGCACACGGTATCCAGATAGGACATGCGCTCCAGAGGCTGAACCTGCACCGAGGTACAGCCGGCCATCACGAAGGTGATGGAAGCTGCCAATAACGCCTTCGTCATCCCTGTCATTCTTGACTCCCTGTCATTGAACAAGAGGCTTTATCGCGAGATATGCCATGGAAGGCATGCTTGTCCGCAGGGTATTAGTGAAAACAAATAAATGCGAGGAATCTGCCCGTGATCAGGCGTAATTCCCCCATGCAAGCGCGAGTCTCCTACAGAGACACCGACAAATGATGACAGGCGTGGCAAACATGAGTCCCCTTTATCACGCCGAGCCAATAATGCCCCACTGACAGCGTGCGCGGATGTCCGCATTGCCGCACTCTTGCCCGACGCAGCATTAAGTATTGCTCAGCGACAGAATCGCCAGCCCCGCGTGCCGAGGTGGAAGTGATCACGATGGGCGGCGTTGTAATCCGGCCCCAGCACGGTACCGAAACTCTCACAGGCAGCGTCCTGCACGGCACGCAGGAAGCGGCCCGGGGCATCTTCATCCTCGGGCGCCGTCCAGTCGCGCGGCAGGCGAACCTGACGGCCGTCCGCCAGCGTGAAGCCTGTGACATCCAGCGCATCCGCAGTGGCATGTTCACTGCGGCGTGCGTTCTCTCGTCCGTAGATGTTGCGACAGGCGTAGCTGCCAACATGGAACACTTGCGTCACCTCGCTCCCCATGACCTTTTGCGCCGCTGACCTGAGCCCATGACGCTCGAAGCGCAGCCAGCTCACCGCCAGCGGGCAGCTGGCAATGAAGGACTGATTGAAGCGAACACCCTGCTCACCACTCGCGCCTGACGCCGAATGCATGCGTACGCTATTGATGAGGTCACAGCCGTTGTTGCTGGGGCGGTCCGGCAGGAAGGTCACCCGTTGCGGGGCTTCCCGCGCGAGAAATGCGCGACAGGCGGCCGGGTTCTCGTTCAAGCGTGAGAGCTTCCAGCCGGTCACCATGCCGGGCGGGTCCTCCAATTGCAGTGGCGCCCACGGGAGATAGTGAGCGGGTATCCAGCGCTCCAGCACGATGATATCGCGCTGGACCGCAACGCCCAGGCCGATGAGCACCAGGCATATCAATGTGAGCCCCATGCCTTTGCGGCGCTGCTTGTGCTGCAAACCGTTCATGTCCGCCTCCTGTACACGTTGCAGGCCCTCACCTGCCCCGGGCTTCGCCTGCATTGGACTTCACCTGCCCTGGGCTTCACCTGCCCCAGGGTGACTGACCACCGTGAATGGCATGACGTATCGACCGCCTCATATATGCCATATCAGAAACAGTGAAATGAAGGGGCGAGGCGCTGTCAGAGACGCGGTTGTCCACTATGCTGGACGCCATTCAGCAGACCAGCCACATGCCTATAGGGGCCACGCCCCAGCTGCTCTCTGCACGCCAATCCGCTATCAGGAGCGCACATGACGACAGCCCCTACCTCACGCCTGGGCACGATCCCGCTCTCGGTGCTGGACCTTGCCCCCATCCGCGATACCGGCAGTGTTGCTGAAACCTTCCACAATAGCGTCAGTCTCGCCCAGCATGTCGAAGCGCTGGGCTTTCATCGCCTGTGGCTGGCCGAGCATCACAACATCGATGGCATCGCCAGTGCCGCCACCTCGGTGCTGATCGGCCATGTGGCGGGCAAGACCTCCCGCCTGCGGGTCGGCTCGGGCGGCATCATGCTACCCAACCATCCCCCACTGGTGGTGGCGGAGCAGTTCGGCACCCTGGCCACGCTCTACCCGGACAGGATCGATCTCGGGCTTGGCCGCGCGCCGGGCTCCGATGGCATCACCATGCAGGCGATGCGCCGCGACCCTTCCGCCGGCGTGAATGACTTCCCCCAGCGGCTGGCCGAACTCGAGCAGTATCTGGGCGAGGCTTCACCTGGTCAGCGCATCAAGGCCATGCCGGGACAAGGCACTCATGTCCCCCTGTGGCTATTGGGTTCCAGCGACTACAGCGCACGCCTGGCAGCGAAAAAAGGTCTGCCCTTCGCCTTCGCCGGTCAGTTCGCCCCCGGCTACATGCTGGAGGCCATCAAGCTCTATCGCGAGAACTTCACGCCCTCCGAGGTGCTGGATGCGCCCTATGTGATGCTCGGCCTGCCCCTGATCGCCGCCGACAACGATGAACGCGCCCGTTTCCTGGCCAGCACCCAGCAACAGAAATTCCTCAATCTGATCCGTGGCAAGAGCACGCGCGCCCTGCCCCCACGCGAGACACTGGACTGGTCAGCACGCGAGGAAGCCATGGTCGGCCAGAATCTGGCCGCTGCCATCATCGGCGGGCCAGAGCGCATTCGCAGCGAACTCGAGCATCTGCTGGAGGTGACGCAGGCCGACGAATTGATGTTCAACTCGGATTTCTATGAGCATGCCGACCGCCTGAAGAGCTACGAGATACTCGCCGAGGTCGCCGGCCGCCGGACGCCGGCCGCCAGTCAATGACGTGAGCCCCTTCACGCTGACTGGCTTGCCAAGACAAGACGCCGCTCACATCCCCTGTGAGCGGCGTCTGTCGTTCTGAGCCTGCTGTGAAGACACGCACTGACGTCATGAGCTGAAGGCGATGAACTTAAAACGATGAGCTTAAGGCGATAAGTTCATGCCACGACTCGGCTCAATGATGGTCGCGCGGGTTCACGCGACGATTCTTGACGTCCGGCGCACGGCGGATGCGATCTTCCTCCGCCAGGCTGTCAGCCTCGAAGATATCCGCACCGACCGGTGTCTCACCATGACGGCGATACAGCTGACTGAGCATCTGGCGACGATCAGCCCGCAGCTCCTTCACCAGTACCACGATCATGCCGTAGATGATGAAGGTGAACGGCAAGGCCGAGAGTACCGAGGCTGACTGCAAGCCCTTGAGACCGCCCGTCGAGATCAGCGTCAAGCAGATGGCCGCGATCAGCACGCCCCAGGCGATACGCTTGTAGAGCGGCGGATTGATCGAGCCGCCGTCGGTCATCTGCGCCACGATGTAGGACGCCGAATCGGCGGAGGTCACCAGGAAGATGAAGATCAGCATGATCGCGACCACCGACAGCACGCTGCTGAAGGGCATCAGGTCGAACATCTCGAACAAGGCAGACGTGATGTTGGCATCCGTCGCGGCCGCCAGACCGACATCACTGGCCAGCTCCATGTTGATCGCCGCGCCACCGAAGACACCGATCCACAGGCACGCCAGCAGCGGCGGCACGATCAGCACGCCCACCACATACTCCTTGATGGTGCGGCCACGCGAGACACGCGCGACGAAGGTCCCGACGAACGGCGACCAGGCGATGACCCATGCCCAATAGAAGACGGTCCAGGAGCTGTTCCAGTCATTACCGTCATAGGGCGACATGCGCAGGCTCATGCCGATGAAGTTCTGCAGATAATCGCCGATGCCCAGGGTGATCGTCTTGAGAATGTCCAGCGTCGGGCCAGTGAACAGCACATACAGCATCAGCGCGATGCAGATGCTCATGTTGAGGTTGGACAGGCGCTTGATGCCCTTGTCGAGCCCGGACCAGGTCGAGGCCATGTAGGCACAGAACATCACGCCCATGATGATGAACTGCCATTGCCAGCCTTCTTCCACGCCGAAGACGAAGTGCAGCCCCCCATTCATCTGCAACACGCCCAGGCCCAGCGATGTCGCGACCCCCATCACGGTCGCCACCACCGCAAAGACATCCAGAATCGGGCCGTAGCGGCGCGCCTTGGGATGCTTGGCCGTCACGGAAGACAGCACCGAGGACACCAGCCCCGCCTGTCCCTTGCGGAACTGGAAATAGGCAATGATCAGGCCGACCACCGAGAAGGCAGCCCACTGATGGACGCCCCAGTTGAAGAAGGCATATTGAATGGCATAGCGCGCAGACTCTGGCGTCTCGCCCGGCATATCGGCGAACGGCGGCTTCAGATAGTGCTGCATGGGTTCCGCCATCCCATAGAACACCAGTCCGACGCCGAACCCTGCTGCCAACAGCATGCTGACCCAGGAAAAGAAGGTATAGGAAGGCCGGCTATCCTGCGGCCCGAGCCGGATCTTCCCGTACTTGCTCAACGCGAGACTGATGAGAAAGATCACGAAACCAAAGACGGATATCAGATAGAACCAGCCGAACATGCTGGTCACGGCGCCGAGCGCCTGATCTGCCAATTCACCGAAACGGGTGGGGAATCCTGCCCCCAATGCGACCAGCCCCAGAATGATGATGACCGACGCGCTGAATACGCGCTTTCCTCCAGATGTCATAAATCGCTACTCCCTGTGAGCTGTGACAGCGGTGAGGTGGATCGCGCACCAGCGAGAAACGAGTAGCGTATCGCCAACGAATATTCGCAGTGCCTTCTAGACATGAACCTGATTCCCCAGAACTTCAAGGGCAGACGACGTCAGCAGCACAGGAAAATTTGTCACCGTCTGTACAGGTAAGCGTTTGCCCCAACCAGGCCACAGCCTCCGCGTGGGAGGAGAAAGCCGCTTTTGAAAGGTCAGTGCAGGCTTTGAAAGACAGTGCAGACCTTGGAAGGACTGTGCAGGCCCTGGAAGGACAGTGACGAAGGAGCAGAGGGACGGAAAGTCCCGGGCAAGCTGGCCACTCACGATGGCGAGATCGCCAGATAACCTCTACATTACTTGTACGATAGTTATAAAACGCGATTCACCGCCGACATGACATCCCACCGAGGGTATTCCCGATGCCTGCACATACCACTGCAGCACACCCGCCACGCACCGCTGTGACCCCCACCCACGCGTCGCCTGCTACCCCACTACCCCCAAGCCAGCTCGCCGATCAGCCGCTCGCCCACCAGGACGAGACCAGCATGACACTCGAGTCGCTGGCACGCGCACTGCAGCACGGCATGGTGCCGGTGGTCGAGGTCATGTCACTGGATGGCATCTACAAGGTGAGAATCCATCATTGCCACGGCATCTCGGACCTGACGCGCAATGATCACAGCGCACTATGGTTCAAGGGTACCGGTGAGATACGCGACTTGATGGGCGCGCGCGGCATCAGCCACGGCGTGCTGACTTGGGCGGATCAATGGGGAGATGAAATGATCGGGGTCGAATCGCGCAGCCTCAATCAGGAAGAGCTTCTCGCCTGGGGCACGCGTATCTGTTTCAAGTGATACCCGAGAGATGTCCCCCCGGGGATGTCAGCCCTGACACATAAAAGCCGCCCCTGCCGAGGGCGGCTTTTATGTGTTGCTGTGCCATATCCAAGATCATCCATCCGGCCAGCTCTCAGCAGAATGTGCATGGCTCAAGCTCTGTGGAGAATGCGAAGGGATTGGAGGCACCTCACTGGCTCACGGCTTCTTCATTGGCCACGAAACCGGCATCAGTGCACAGGCGGCTGAATTCATCCCAGTGCTTCATGACCTGCCAGGCGCCTGTGGTCCGCAGCACCTCGGCGTGGCCCGGCGGGATGTGGCTGGCGCCCAGATGGCCGACGACCTTGAGGCCCGCGGCCACGGCAGCCTGCATTCCCGTGCGGCTGTCTTCCACCACCAGACATTCCTCGGCAGAGCGTCCCAGCGTCTTGAGAGCGAGCAGATAAAGGTCAGGCGCCGGCTTGGGATTCATGACCTCATCGGAAGTGAAAATCGGCAGCTGCTCGTCGCCATTGGCCGCGGCAATCTCATCGAGAATGCCACGCAGCCCCGAACTCTCGAGATTGATCTTCATGCGCTGCTCAGAGCTGTTGGACACGATTGCCAACGGCAGACGCTGATCGCGAATCCACTCCAGCGTCTTGCGCACCCCGGGCATGGCCTTGAGCGAGTCGCCCAGACGGGCATCGACGAGTTGGCGTACCTGGTCGAGCGCATCCACGGGCAGCGTGTGCTGACTGCGGGCTTCCAGGTCCAGCAGGATATCGCGCGTGATCATGCCCAGACAGCGGTCCAGCTCATGCTCGATCTGCTCTTCACTCCCCAAGTCTGGCAGCCAGACGGGAAGTTTTTCCTTGAGCACGCCATCAGCGATGATCTCGCTATCCACCAGTACACCGTCACAATCAAAGATAAGTTGCTTCATGCGAGCTCCAATTCGAGAAAAGATGGCCGAAACACGTGATGAACAAGACACCTTGTCGCGCAAGGCATTGAGCGGCCACAAGAAGTGATATCCCTTATTGATGAGGGCAGAAAACTGAAAAGCAATCCCGACATTCTGCAGCAGATCTGAGCGAGGATTTTTCGAGGCAAGGCTGTCGGTAGGTGACTTGACGCGTTCAAGGGTAATGCACTGCAATGGCAACGTCATGACAGGAATTCTTGCCTTATCAAGACACCCATGCAGGAGGAAGTATGCGACATCGCCATTCCCGCACATGTTCACATCCCTCACACTCATCCGGCTTCGGCACGGGCCTTCTGGCCGGCGCCGCCGCGGCAACTGCCTTCTTTCTGGGCCGGCGCCTCAACAGTGCTCGCAAGGTCAGTAGCGGCCATCCGCTGAAGCATCAGGTGCTCGATGCAGCCTCGCAGGTCATGCAGCGCAAGTATCCGCTGGAAGCGATGAGTACCTACCTCAACGGCTTCCACCATTACGCCGATGACATGGGGCGTCAGGTGGAGGCCAGCCACTTCTGCATCCACCTGGAACATGATCTGCACCAATGCGTGATCTTCGATTCCAATCGCAGTGATGCCCGCTTGATCGGGATCGAATACATCATTAGCGCCGAGCGCTACGAGCAGTTGCCCGAGGAAGAGAAGCCGCTCTGGCACAGCCATCACTATGAGGTGAAGTCCGGCATCCTGGTGGCCCCGGGGATTCCGGAACTGGCGGAGCGCAGCTACTTCGAGGACCTCGTCACCACCTACGGCAAGACCTTCCACACCTGGCAGATCGACCGCGACGACTTCCCCTACGGTATCCCGCAGCTGATGATGGCCTTCACCCGTGACGGTCAGATCGACGAGGAGCTGATGAAGCGTCGTGATGAGCGCCTGGGCATCAGCACCGAGGAGCGCCGCCGGAAGCGCGCCGAGATTCCGCTGCCCGATGTCAGTCCCAAGGCCAACGGTGGCCCGACCCCGCCCGACAGCGAGTCACACCAGCCGCCGCATGAGAGCCTGAACGACTGCCGCTGAGGCCAGCGGCGCATCAGCGACACAAGCCACGACATGCAGCTACGACAAGGCGCCTGGCAATCATTTGCCAGGCGCCTTGTCGTTTCAGCTATCGCGCCAGGAAACCGCAATGGGCATCCCGCAGGGCTCAGCTCTGATTGTCGTGTCGCGGCTTGTCTTCACGTGATGTCGAGGCCATCTTCTCGAGCTCCTCCTCACTCATGGAGTCATACATCGAGCGAGCGGCCCCATCCAGTTCGCTGACCTTCTGCTCGCCGCGACGTGCTGACAGTGCTGCCCCGGCTGCCATCTGCTGTGCCTTGGACTTGGCTGGCATGATTGTCCTCCCTCTGGGCGAATATCGTGAACCATGGTCGGCTGCCATGAGCTCGACCATGCCGCTTGCTGTCACTCTCCACAGGCCATGCGGCCCGCCTTCGCCCTTTTCAAGCCTCGCGATGCCTTGAGTTTCCCCTCTCTGACCCAAGGCCATGTAGAAGAGACAGATAACAGTCCTCAACAAGAATATCGCCATCCAGCAGCAGGAGAGCCACCATGCGTGACGTCGAATTTCCTCAACATCTTTCGCCCCATACTGCCAAGGATGACCTGACGGCGCTGGACGCCGAGCAACTGGCATGCGGGTATCAACACGGTGAGTTCGACCCGTTACAGGTGACCCGAGCGGTGCTCGATCGTATCGAGCGACTCAACCCGCTCGTCAATGCCTATGTGCATGTCGCGCATGACACGGCGCTGAAGGAGGCGCGTGAATCCACGCAGCGTTGGCAGGCCGGCAAGCCGTTGAGTCCGCTCGATGGCATTCCGACCTCACTGAAAGACCTGACCGATGTTGCCGGCATGCCAGCGAGAGCAGGCTCCCTGATCACGACGGCTACGCCATGCCAGCAGGATGCGCCGCCGGTCAGGCGCTTGCGTGAGGCAGGCGCGATTCTACTGGGCAAGACCAACACCCCCGAGTTTGGCTGGAAGGCCGTCACCGACAACCTCGTGCATGGCACCACCAGCAATGCCTGGAATACCGAACTGACACCCGGTGGCTCTTCCGGTGGCGCGGCTACCGCCGCCGCCCTCAATCTGGGCGTGCTGCATCAGGGCGGTGACTCCGGAGGGTCGATCCGTATTCCTGCCGCCTTCAGTGGCATCTTCGGCTTCAAGCCCACCTTCGGCTGGACACCGCAGTGGCCGCCCTCCAAGGCTGCCTTTCTGTCCAGCATCGGGCCCATGACCCGCAGCCCCCGTGACGCCGCCGCCATGCTCAATGTCATCGGCCGTCACGATGCCCAGGACCCTTACGCCAATCGCGGCCAACCCGAGGATTGGGGAGCGGATATCGGCAAGCCGCTGGCAGGACTGCGCATCGCCTACTCGCCATGTTTCGGGTCTGTCGAGGTCGACCCCGAGATCGCAAGTCTAGTGGAGCGCGCCGCACAACGTCTGGCGAACCTTGGCGCGGACATCGTGACGGTCGATCCCCCGGTCGAGACAAGCCTCGAGACGTTTCGCAAGATCTGGTTCACCGCCTCGCTGGGGCTCTGGGATGACTGCGATGCCCAACAGCGCGAACTGCTCGACCCCGGGCTGGTCGAGAATGCCATGTGTGCACGCGAATGGTCGTCGCTGGATCTCTTCAAGGCGCTTGAGGAGCGCTACCGGATCACCCAGGCGCTGGAGCAATTCAATCAGGATTACCACCTGTTGCTGACACCCAGCGTCGCCGTCACCCCCTTCGCCCTGAATCATCAGGTACCCCCGGGTAGCCAGATGCATGACTGGGAGGAATGGGCACCGTTCTCGTACCCCTTCAACCTGAGCGGCCAACCTGCGGCGTCAGTGCCCTGTGGCTTCACGTCTCAGGGGCTGCCCGTCGGCTTTCAGCTGGCAGGCGGCAAGCACGATGACGTGCGACTGCTGCGGGCAGCCGCTGCCTATATGGATGCCTACCCTACCGCGCATCCCGCCGAGCCCTACCCCGCGAGGTGAGATCGCGGCCGCACTGGCTGACCGGCGACCTTCACATACGACAACGCCCGCCACTGCCCCTTCATCAGGGCGGTGGCGGGCGTTGGCTGTGATGCCTGTCATCCAGGCAACAGGCTATTTCCAGGAACTATTTTCAAGGACTATTTCAAAAAGCGATCAAAGGGGCTATTTCAATACGCCTTGCAAAAGGCGATTCATATGAACGCAGCCCCGTGAGCCGGCCCCGTTACTTGAGCGAATCCTGATTGCCGATGCGCGCCATCATCTCGGTGAACATCTGGATGTCGAGCATCAGGTTATCGACCCGCTTGAACTCCTCGGAGGTATGCCCGGTATAGGTCTCGCCCGGCATGGACGGGCCGAAGTTGATCGCATTGGGCAACAGCTTAGCGGTAGTGCTGCCCGCGGAGGAGCGCGGCTCGGCCTTCATGCCGGTGGTATCCCCGAAGATATTGAGCAGCGTCTGCAGCCAGGCACCGCTGGGATCACGCAGCATCCAGTCGCGAATCTCGACGTTCAGCGTCATGTCCATGCCCTGCTCGCTGGCATAGGCGCTCAGCTTGTCCTGAATCGTCTGGCTCAATTCCTCAGGTGATTTCTCACCGGCGGGCGCACGCACATTGACCGCGACCCGCAGCGCATCGTCCTCCCTGGCGAAGAAGGTCGGCGTCACCTTGAGCGGCCCCATGAAATCATGGGAATACGCGATGCCCAGCTGCTTGCCGTGATAGTCCAGTCCGTAGTTGTCGTTCAGGTAATGGATGGCATCTTCATAAGCATTGTCATGGAAATCGATGCCGGAGGTGGCGAGCAGGCCCGCCAGCCGTGTGACAGGATTGACGCCGTTGGCCGGCGCCGAGGAGTGGGCCGACTTGCCGGTCACCGTCACGCTGACCTCTTCGCCTTCCACCTCACTGGCGACGCTGAAGTCCTGGCCATGCTCCTTAACGTAGCGGCTGCCGAGCGTCTCAAGCTTGTGGCTGAGCGCCTTGGCGCCCGCTGCGTCAGCCGCGTGCAGCGTGGCAGTGGAGCGCTCCGGAATCTGGTTGGTCGCCAGGCCACCCTGGAAGTTGGTGATCGTCGGCAGAGCGTCGACTGCCTGATCAGATGACGCCTCGCCCGCCTTGGGCGTCAAGGGGAAATGCGCATCGATGGTGCCGAAACCATTCTCGGCCGTGATCGCCGGATAACCGCTATCGAGCACGATGTTGTATTCCGGCAGGTCATTTCTGGCCTTGTAGTACTTGAAGCCATCACCGCCGGTCTCTTCCGTGGTCTCGATCATCAGGCGAATGGTGCGCTTGAGCGGCACCTCATTCTCCTTGAGCGACTTCATGGCATACAGCGCCGCGGCGATAGAGGCCTTGTCATCTTCGGTGCCGCGCCCGTAGAGCTTGCCGTCGATCTCGGTCATCGCGAACGGGTCAAGATGGGTGCCGTCGTCGAGTGTCCAGCCCTCCTCGCCTGCCGGCACCACATCGCCGTGGGTCAGAATGCCGAACACGTCATCGCCAGTTCCCTCGAGCTCAACCTCGAAGACGCGGTTGTCGACGTTACGGAACGTCAGGCCGAACGCCTCGGCGCGCGCCTTGATCAACTCACCGAAGCGCGCGATTTCCGGGTTCTCGAATTGCGGCTTCTCCCCCACCTTGGCGGTCGGGATCGCGACCATTTCCTTGAGCAGCGCCTGGACATCATCGCCGTACTGCAGACGGTTGTAGACCCCCAGCAGACGATAGATGTTGACGAAGGCGTCACCTTCCAGCGTCTCACCAGCCTGATACTGCTCGATGGCGGCCCTGACGGCCGTGTCCTGGGAATTGCGTTCGGCTACCTGGGTCAAAAAGCCATTGAAGTCCGGCGCCAGCTCCTGCCGGCCCTGTTCGATCAAGCTGACCAGCTGGGCACGCTTGAGCGTATGTTCACCCTGCGGTGCGCGCTTGCCCGTGTCATCGGCCGCCATCGGCTCGTCTGCGCTGGCAGGCAGTGCGCTGCCGAGCCCGAGTGCCAGACCCAGCGCGAGGGCCGTCTGACGAGAGGTGGCGTGAGTGGCTGTGCGGGTACTCATGGGCATGTACATCCTTGTGTTAGGCAAGACGCCACGTCGTCAATGGCCGCAGAGACAAGCGATGAGGAGAAGACCCTCACCGACGCCCGGCGGCAGCTGACCACGCGACATCAAGACGGTTTCATCGGCCTTGCCGTGAAACATGAATGTCTTATACACAACCATCTTATGTACTAGGCCACGCCACGCCAACCCTGGCGAGAGATGCCTGCCACTCTGCGCTCCATTGTGGCCTTGGCCCCCTCACTCCAGACGAGCGACTCAGTTCCAGCGCTTGAGCAGAATCTCGATGAACAGCTCCGCAATCGGCGAAAGGGATTCACCGCGCCGCCGCAGCAGGCCAATGGTGCGATCGATGCGCGGTTCGGGCAGTTCACGCTGACACAGCACCTCGTGTTCCGGCCCCGGCATGGCCATCGACGGCAGGATGGCGACGCCCAGCCCGCTCTCGACCAGACCCAATGACGTCGAAAGGTGCTGCACTTCGTAGAAGCCATCCAGATGCAGGCCGGCGGACAGCAGAGTGTTGTCGAGCAGAATGCGATTGCCGCTGTCACGCGAGACCGTGATCAGGCGCACATCGTCCAGGTCACTCCATTCCACGCGCTGTTTCTGTGCAAGAGGATGGTCACGCCGCAGGGCCAGCACGAAGGGATCACGATAGATGGAGGTGAAATCCACCGCCGGATGGTGGGCACTGACCATATTGATACCAAAGTCTGCCTCCCCCGAAACCACCCTTTCGACCCCTTCATTGGCACTGACATCCAGGATGCGAATCCGGATACCGGGATAGGCGGTATTGAATTCGCGCACCACGCTGGGCAGGAAGTAGAAGGCTGCCGTGGGCAGGCAGGCGATGGTCAGCACCCCCTTGCGGTGGGTGGCAAGCTCGCGGACGCCGACCAGAGACGACTCATAATCTTCGAGCAACTTGCGGGCTTTGGGCAGGAAATCACGCCCAACGGGCGTCAATCGACTTCTTCGCGTGGTGCGCTCGAGCACCTTGGCGCCCAGAATCTCCTCCAGTTTCTGGATGCGGCGCGACAACGCCGGCTGCGAAATATGCAGCCGTTCTGCCGCCTCATTGAAGGAATGATTCTCGGCGACCTCGACGAACGCCGACAGATCCAGAAACTCCAATCTATGCATGCAACTACCTTATTGTTTCAGTTTTCGGATTAATGCGCACAATGATGACAGTATAGGTTTTATTTGCATTTGATGCATAGATCATCGGCTGTGATGCTTCACGAAGGCGCAAACAGACAGGAGCGCGTTCCAACATGATGCATTCACTTCCTTGCATGATCCTACGTGGCGGTACCTCTCGGGGTCCCTTCCTGCGTCTGGATCACCTCCCCGCCGATGACGAAGGCCGTCGCGAAGTTCTGCGTCAGGTCATGGGCTCCGGCCACGTACTGCAGATCGATGGCCTGGGCGGCGGCAATTCGTTGACCAGCAAGGTCGCCCTCGTCGGGCCGCCCAGTCATCCTGAAGCTGATGTCGATTACCTGTTCGCTCAGGTCGACGTAGAAGGCGACAAGGTCGACTTCTCGCCCAACTGCGGCAACATGCTGGCCGCCGTCGGCCCCTACGCCATCGAGACCGGCATGATTGCGCCGCAGGGCGACCTGACGCGTCTGCGGATTCACAACCTCAACACCCGCACGCTGATCGATAGCCAGGTGCCGACGCCCGGCGGCGCGGTGGCCTACCAGGGTGACACGCGCATCAGTGGTGTACCCGGCGCCGGCAGCGCCATCAAGCTGGGCTTCCTCGGCGCGGTGGGCGCCAAGACCGGCAAGATGCTGCCCAGCGGCCAGGTCATCGACGTGATTGATGGCGTCGAGGTGACCTGTCTCGACTCCGCCACGCCGGTGGTGCTGATCGAAGCGGCAAGTCTGGGCTGGGCAGGCAACGAAGCGCCGGCCGAGATGGATGCCAACCGCGAGGCGATGGCACGTCTCGAGCAGATTCGCCTCAAGGCGGGGGAATTGATGGGCATGGGCGACGTCAGCGGCTCGGTGCTGCCCAAGCCGGTGATTCTCTCCGCCCCGCGCACCCAGGACGGTTCTCTGTGCGCCCGCTACTTCGTGCCGCATCGCTGCCATGGCGCCCTGGCCGTCACGGGTGCCATCACGCTGGCCGTTGCGACCAGCATCCCGGGCACCCTGGCCAATCGTGTGGCACTCGCGGCCGGCACTCTGGCACCGGATAGCCTGGCGGCAAACGTTCATCTGGAACATCCCGCCGGATTTCTGGATGTCGAGGTCGAGCATGCCAATGCCGACCCGATGACCCCCAGCCGAGTGTCTCTGCTGCGCACGGCACGCAAGATCATGAGTGGCGAGGTGTTCTTGAACCTCCCCGACTCGGTGGAGATGCCTGGGCGTGCATGACACGCCAGACGACCGCGCTGGCAAGCGCCAGAGGCGAAGAGTTCGTCGACAGGCAACGAGCTGGTACTGCAGTATATTGATTTACAATGAATTTTCGCTAAACGAAATAGCCTGACTGCGCCGCCATGCAGATAGCGCATCACTGATCGACAACGCATTCCAACAATAATCAGGAGTCAGACCATGTCCATCATCGTGTCTACCCCCAAGCGCCAGACCCTCAAGCGTCATGCCCGTACCACCGCATTGGCCTTCATGCTGCCCGTCATGGGCCTGATGCCACTGTCCTCAGCCGTTCACGCCGCGGCGGAAGTCCCCGACACCCTGACCTGGACCGTCCCGTTCGGTGTCGGGGGCGGCACGGACGTCTGGGCACGCTTCATGTCCAACTGGGTGACCAAGGACCTGCCGGGCAACCCGGCTGTCGTCATCGACAACGTCCCGGGCGGTGGTTCCATCACCGGCGTCAACCTGTTCAGCAAGCGTGCAGGCGATGACGGCGACGAGATGGTCGTCACCTCGGCCTCTACCCAGTATCCGGCCATGCTGCGCGACCGTCGCGTGCGCTATGACTATGCCGACTGGGAGCCGATCTTCGCCGCACCGACAGGGGGTATCGTCTACGCCTCAAGCTCGCTGGGCAAGGACAGCGCCAGTGCGCTCGAGGCCCTCGCCTCCCAAGAAGTGAAGTTCGCCGGTCAGAACCCGACCGGGCTCGAGATGCCGGTGCTGATGGCCTTCGATCTGCTCGATTTCCAGGTCGACCCGGTCTTCGGCATGAAGAGCCGTGGTGAAGGCCGTCTGGCCTTCGAGCGTGGCGAAGTCGCCCTCGACTTCCAGACCACCTCCGCCTACAAGAGCAACGTCACGCCGCTGGTCGACGCCGGCCAGGCCGTACCGCTGTTCAGCCTTGGCGTGATGGATGACGAAGGCCATATCGAGCGCGATCCGTCCTTCCCGGACCTGCCGACCTTCTCCGAGCTGTATCTGGCCCAGAAAGGCCATTCACGTGACGACGAGGCCTACCAGATCTTCCACAAGTTCTTCGCCTCCGGTTACGCCATGCAGAAAATGCTGCTGGTGCCGAAGGACGTGGACCCGGAACTGCTGGAGCTTTACCGCCAGGCCGCGCGTGATCTGGCCAAGGACCCCGAGTTCCTCAAGGAGGCCGCCGAGAAGGTCGGGCCCTATGGCCTGATGGTCGGCAAGGCCGCCGCGACCCAGCTTCAGGAAGCCATGCAGCTGAGCGAAGCCGAGCACGAATGGGTCAAGAACTGGCTGATGGAACGCCACAATATCCGCCTGCAATCTCGTTGAGGCGCGCAATCACACCCGTAACGGCCTGATCCCCGGGTGTGATGGGGACCCACTCACGGGGCTGCCGACCAGCAGCCCCGTGAGCCTTTCACTCCCTGCCTCACCATGCTCTCCCCGGCACCGCCTCTGAGTGTTAGAGAAGCATCTAGAGAAGAACAAGAGGTTGAGTAACGCCATGATCGACACTCTCCTGTCCAGCATTGGACACGTCTTCACGCTGACGCATCTGCTGTTCATGATGATCGGCATCTTCGTCGGCCTGCTGGTCGGTATCATTCCCGGCCTGGGCGGCATCGCCGGCATGGCCCTGCTGCTGCCCTTCCTCTATGGACTGGACCCGGGCTACGCCCTGGGCATGCTGATGGGCATGGTCGCGGTCATTCCTACCGGCGATACCTTCGCCTCTGTCCTGATGGGCATTCCCGGTTCCAGCGCGTCGCAAGCCACGGTGCTGGATGGCTTCCCGCTGGCCAAGAAGGGCCAGGCAGCCCGCGCGCTGACCAGTGCCTTCCTGTCTTCTCTGTGTGGTGGCGTGATCGGCGCCATCATCCTGACCGGCTTCATCCTCGTCGCACGCCCCCTCGTACTGGCCTTCTCGTCAGCCGAATTGTTCGTGTTGACCTTGCTGGGCCTGACGATGGTGGCGGTGTTGTCCGGCAAGAACCTGTTCAAGGGCACCGCAGCCTGCGGCCTCGGCCTGCTGGTCGGTGCCATCGGCGCCGCACCGGCGACCGGCGAGTACCGCATGAACCTGGATATCGACTATCTGTACGACGGCGTGCCACTGATCGTGCTGGGTCTGGGCATCTTCGCCCTGCCGGAAATCGTCGAGCTGCTGCTGGGACGTGGCAGTATCGCCAAGAACGGGAACACCGACCTGGGCAAGGGCTGGTCTGCCGGCATCAAGGATGTGGTCAAGAACAAGTGGCTGGTCGCGCGCTGTGCCGGTATCGGCAGCCTGATCGGGACCATTCCGGGTCTGGCGGGTTCCGTGGTCGACTGGATCACCTACGGCTTCGCGGTCAAGACCGCCAAGGACCCGAGCCAGTTCGGCAAGGGTGACATCCGCGGCGTCATCGCGCCGGAATCCGCCAACAATGCCTGCGCCTGCGGTGCCATGGTGCCGACACTGCTGTTCGGGGTGCCAGGTTCCGGCACGGCGGCGGTCTTCCTGGGTGGGCTGTTGCTGCTGGGTCTGGAACCCGGTGTGTCGATGATCACCACCAATCTGGACATGACCTACACCATCATCTGGTCACTGGCGCTGGCCAATATCCTGGGCGCGGGCCTGTGTCTGATGCTGGCGCGTCCGGTCGCGCAGCTGACGCGTGTGCCCTTCGCCATTCTGGCCCCTGCCATCACCGTGCTGATCCTGTTCGCTGCCTATCAGGCCAGCCGCTCGCTGGGTGACTGGGCCGCGCTGGGCATGATCGGCATGATCGGTGTGCTGTTCAAGAGTGCTGGCTGGTCGCGTCCGGCCTTCCTGATCGGCTTCGTGCTGGCACCGGGTGCCGAGAACTACTTCTACCAGAGCATGCAGTTCCACGGCGCCGAAGCCTTCCTGCGTCCGGGCGTACTGATCATCCTCGGCCTGATCCTGCTGGCCTTCTTCCTGCCGGTGATCCGCAAGGCGATCATGCGTCGTCGCCAGACCCATGAAGTGGTCGAGACTGCGCCGTCGCCGGAAGAGGATGTGCTGGAATCGCGTGGCTTCGGTGGCGTCGACTTCCTGCTGCTGTTGATGATGGGCGCAGCCGCCCTGTGGGCGCTCTACGACGTCAGGGACCTGATGCCGCTGGGCAAGGCCTTCCCGACGCTGGCCGCCTTCATCACGCTGCTCTCGGTGATCGCCGTGGTCTTCAACGGCTGGCGTCGCGGCATGATTCGCGTCAAGCAACCGGCCTTCAAGGCAGTGGGTGTGGTTCTTGGCTTCTTCGTGCTGATAGGCGTCAGTGCGCTGCTGGGCTTCGTCTCTACCGCCGTGCTGTTCTGCCTGGGCTTCCAGCTCACCATCGCGCGCAAGTCGCCTCTGTTCGCAGGGCTCTTCGCGCTGGGCGTGGCAGTCTTCCTGCTCGGCATGCAGGCGGCGATGAACCTGCACTACCCGACGGGTCTGCTGGATGACGTGGTGCTGCCGATGATTCCCTTCCTGTAAGGCCAGCGGGCATCACCAGCACTCAACTCTCGAGTACGACATACGCAAGCGGGCACCCATTGGGTGCCCGCTTGCGTATTGTGACAACCCCAAGCCCATTGTCAGGTGCTCGCCGCCATCACGGCTCACTCAACGCGATGAAACCTGGCTCGTGCCACCTGTGGCGACACCCCGAAATGACGCCGGTAGGCCGTGGCGAAGTTGCAGGCATGGGCATACCCCACCTGATGCGCCACCTGCTGAATGCTCACCCCGCGCCGCAGAGCCTGCTCGGCACACCGCATGCGACATTCACGCTGATAACTGCCCAGTGACTGCCCGAAGGCCTGGCGAAACTTGTGGCGCAAACCGGAGGGGCTCATGCAGGCCAGCCGCGCCAGTTCCTCCAGCGAGTGTGTGCCATGCGGCACGGCGGCAAGACACTGGCGCACCGCCTCCAGATGTCGACAGGCACCGTGGGGTCCCGATGGGGACGCTAATGGCGATGCAGGGGGTGCAGGAGCTGCGGAGAACGCCGGCACCTCCTGCGCCTCACCAGCGCGGCGCTTGAGTGCCGCCCCCAACAACTGCAGCGCGATCCCCTGCCACTCCAGCATATCACCCTCGCAGGCGGGGGTCGCTGGCGTCTCGCACTCTCCTCGTACGCCCTCACCATCAGGGACCCTGACACGCTCATCCAGTTGCTGATGAAGCCAGCGCCCCGGCGTCCAGCCCAGCGGGCTGGAATGACGCGCGCACGGTAATGCATCCCAGTTCGCCAGCCCCCGCCGTACCTGCAGGCTCTGGCTGGACTCGCCCTCCAGATGCAAGCTGATACAGCGCAGGCGGCCTTGAGGGTGATAGCTCTTCAGCGTCGGCGGCGCAGACTGCGTTCTCGCCGGGCGAAATATCCCTCCTTGCCCCGCGGACAAGTCGATCCCCGCGCCGTCCACGCCTGATAGCGTCAATCGCCCTTCCAGCACCAGGCAGAGATAGAGGCCCTCATGAAACTGATGCTGGCCATGATAGGCGCGTGACACCTCTAGATCACACAGCGTCAGATGCGCATCCCGCCAGGGATGCAGGTCATGCATCTGCCCCTCGCAATGCGGATATTTCGCTGCTCGCCAGCCTCGCCGCTCGCTGAGCGATGAAGGGCGCTGTTGAGGTGGGGCCATGACGCGGCGAGTGGCCCGACTGTCGGCTATGTCTCCAAGCGGCTGTGACATGACGCTGCAAATCCCTGCAAGGTGAATCCTGGTGAAGGCCTATCGCCTGCTGCGGGTCGCACTGACGGCTGAAGGGTCGCACGATGCTACTCAGCGGCCACGCCAGGCCGCGGCTTGCGAATACGGCTGGCGACCACAAAATACAATGATTACCGAAAGCAAAACAATCTCATTATCATATAAGTATTGCATCTTGTCTCATGTAAAGCCCTGTTCTCTCTCCCAGTCCTCTCACAGCCCTCTTGCATCCCTCGAGTCAACGGCACTTTGCGACACAGGCTGGCAAGCTTGGCCAGCAGGCTGAAAACTCTGCGAGAATTCACGGGTTTGACAGTGCTGCGCCTTATGTCACTAATGGATGCCTTTCCCCCAAGGAGCACGCCTCATGTTTCTGTTGATCCTGTTCGCTGCCATCGCGATTGGCATCTCATTCATCTGCTCCGTGCTCGAGGCGGCGCTGCTGTCGCTCTCTCCCAGCTATGTGGCAAGCCTGAGAGACCAGCACCCCAAGCGCCACGCCGCTCTGGCCAAGCTCAAGGACAATATCGACAAGCCGCTGGCCGCCATCCTGACGCTCAACACCATCGCGCATACCGTCGGTGCCACGGGGGTGGGCGCGCAGGTATCGGTCGTCTTCGGGGAAGCCTGGGTCGGCGTAGCCTCGGCGGTGATGACGCTGCTGATCCTGGTGGCCTCGGAAATCATCCCCAAGACCATCGGTGCCACCTACTGGCGTCAGCTGTCGCCGATGCTGCCCGGCGTGCTCAATGCCATGGTCATCGCGCTCAAGCCACTGATCTGGCTGTCGGAGTTGATCACCTCGCGCATCGGCAAGGATGCCCATGACATCGATGTGCGTGGCGAGATCAAGGCACTGGCCCAGATGGGGCTCGACAAGAAAGCCCTGGAAAATGATGAACAGCGCGTCATCACCAACATCCTCAATCTGCATGAGATGAAGGTGCGTGACGTTCTGACGCCGCGCCCTGTCTGCCAGACGGTCAGTCCCGAGATGAGCGTGGCCGAGTTCAATGACCAGCTGACGATCTGGCCCTTCAGCCGCTACCCGGTGATGACCGACGATGAGCGAACGCTGGGCATGATCCATCGGGCCGATGCCCATCAGGCAGAGCCCACCACGCCGCTCAAGGATCTGATGCGCCCGATCAGCGAGCTGCACGCCGAAGACAACGTCGAACATGCCTTTGGGCTCATGCAGCGCGAACGACAGCATCTGTGCGTGGTCTACGACAACCTCGGCAACTGGCTGGGTGTCATCACGCTGGAAGACGTGATGGAGACGATTCTGGGCGAGGACATCATCGACGAGACGGACAACGTGGCCAATCTGCGCCGCTTTGCCCGCCAGCGCTGGACCAAGCGTATCGGTGCCAACACCTCAAGCACCCAGCCTTCCGCTGAAACGGCGGCTGGTGAAGGTGCTGTCTCGGGCGATGAAGCTGGCTCTGGTGAAGGTGCTTTACCCGTCTACGAGCAAACCGAGCAAGAGGCGGGCTCAGCCAATAACTCTGCCAAAGGGCCTGCCAAGAGCGCCGATGACAGCAAGGGCTAGGCTCGTCCCTCCACGCTTGTGACCCGCTCGCAGGCAAAAGTCCCGTGAAAGTCGTTGCCAGATACGACTATCGCGGGACTTTTTTATTGGCGGCTGTTGATACCGCCTGATAACCCATTGATTCCTCTTGCGAACCCCGACTCTCAATCAATCGAATAATTTCTTTCTTCCAATCTCTCGGTAATCAATCCCCGGACTCGGTGCTAACGTTAATCACACACGACGGGCAGCGAACGAACCGAGATAACATAATGATATACAAGAAATTTACGACGTTCCGCACTGAACAGAAAGGCGCCATTCTGTATGTGACCTTCGATTATCCGCCGGTCAATATTCAGGACATTCCCATGCTGGCCGACCTGACCATGCTGTCGCAGAAGCTCGAGCGTGACAGCGACACCAAGGTGGTGGTCTTCCAGTCAGCCCATCCGGAAATCTTTGTCGCCCATGCAGACGTGGACTTCCTCAAGGACATGTCGACTCATGCGGTCCACCAGTGTGAGGTCAAGCTGCTGGACCTGCAGGTGGTCCTCGAGCGCGTAAGCCGCCTGCCCCAGGCGACCATCGCCAAGATTGAGGGTTTTGCCCGCGGCGGTGGTCACGAATTTGCCCTGGCCTGTGACATGCGCTTCGCCGCACGTGGCAAGGCCCGTTTCATGCAGATGGAAGTCGCGATGGGCATTCTGCCCTGCGGGGGTGGTGCCTCACGCATGGCACGTCAGGCAGGCCTTGGCCGAGCGCTGGAAATCATCCTCAGCGCCAAGGACTTCGATGCCGATCAGGCCGCCGAATACGGCACCATCAATCGTGCGCTGGACCCGCAGGAGATCGGCCCCTTCGTCGACTCGCTGGCCGAGCGAATCTCCTTGTGGCCATCAGCCGCCATCAACGCCTGCAAACAGGCCGTCTACGCCTCCATCGACAAGCCCATCGAAGACGCCTTGAAGGAAGAGGCCTATTGGCTCTATCAGGCCACCAGCCAGACCGCCGCCATCAAGCGCTTCCAGAATGCCTATGACAGCGATGTCGAAAACGACATGACCGCCCAGCGCAACTGGGACCAGATCGTGATCGACGTCCAGTCCATCGTTTGAGAATACGTCCTGCAACGTAAGCAAGGATGCCCTTTAAGGGAGTGGCGACACTCCCTCTTTTTGAATTCTCCCACCCCCTTTCTCTTTTTGGATTCTCCCACCCTATTTCGGAGCCACACCATGCATATCGATGACCACTCCCTGTGCAACGACTTCCCTCAGCAACGTGAACTCATTCTGCGCCTGATCAATGGCAATGAAGAGTTTGCCCGCATCGCGGAAGCCTATACCCGTATCGATATCGAGATTCACGCCCTGGAAGTCGATGAATCGCCGATCGGCGATGACTCCATGCACCAGCTCAAGCACCAGCGCAGCCTGCTCAAGGATGGTCTGTACGAGCGAATGATGGCGGCTAAGTAAAGCGACGACTGCGCATTACCTGGAAATAGCGGCCGATTATTATCCATCGGCTTGTGTGACTGACTACCTCTATCATTAGATTGCCTGATCAGCTGGCCTTTGCAGGCTGGCTACTCTTTTTTCGGATATAGAAATGCATACTTCCCCCTTTAACAGGCCTACGGCATACATCCAGATAATCCAGTTTCTGAATCATCGCTCCAAGCTTGCTGGCGCCATGATCAGACGGTTTCAAGTCGGGCATCTTCTTCTTTAGATATCCACCAACTGCTGACAAAGGAGCCCAACCATCAACTTGTTGCAGTTCATTCACCGCATTCAAGATATGCGACCTCAACTGCCTCTGTGCCTTGGTCGGCTTGACGAGGGTTACCGGCTCAGCAGCCGGCTTGCTGACTGACATGGCCGGGACAGGCTTCTCAGCCACCTTGCGCAGTCCTTCGCTGTAGATGAACTTGTCGCAGGCAGACACGAATGGCTGCGGTGTCTTGTCTTCACCGAAGCCATATACCAGCATGCCGCTCTCTCTCAAACGAGCCGCCAGCCGTGTAAAGTCGCTGTCCGAAGAGATGAGGCAGAACCCCTCCACGTTCCCCGAGTACAGCAAGTCCATGGCATCGATGATCAACGCAGAGTCAGTTGCATTCTTGCCCTGGGTATAGCTGAACTGCTGAACCGGATGAATGGCATGACGCAGAAGATGCTCTTTCCATGGCGCAAGGTTCGGCGTCGTCCAGTCTCCGTAAGCCCGCTTGATGGTGCTGACCCCCAGCTTTGAAATCTCTGCCAGCAGCGCTTCGCAGATAGCAGCCTGCGCATTGTCAGCATCAATAAGTACCGCCAATCTATTGCGTCCTATCTGTGACATGTATCGCTCCATGATGTACGTCACTGAAATCCTGTTATCTCTCCTGGAGATAATATGTCATGTAATGACCATGATGATCACCAGATAAGTCATGCCCTTGGCAAACGCCCCTAGCCGGTTTCAAATCCCTCTATCAAGGCATCCATCAGCACCCTCACTCGCCGAGGAAGAATCTGCGTCTCCGGGCGGACGATGTAGATGCTGGTATCTGCGCCGTCCCCACGTATGTCTTCCAGCAGCGGGATCAAGCGTCCAGAAGTCAGGTCATCGGCGATCAGGTAGTGCGGCAGACAGGCAATGCCGCGGCTGCCCAGGCAGGCGGCGTGCAGGGTTTCCAGGGAATTGGAGAGGAAGCCGCAACGCATGTCGGGCAGTGACTTGAGCCCCCAAGCATTGAAGCCGCCGGGGAGATTCAGGATCAGGCTGACATGCTCCGCCAGCTCCGGCACTGAGCGCGGCGTGCCGTGGCTTGCCAGATAGTCCGGTGATGCACAGATGACGCGATGGTTGGTGGCCAACCGTCTGGCGATCAGGCCGAGCTCGGGCTGTGCGGTGCTGCGTATCGCCAGATCCATCCCTTCATGGACCAGGTCGACCACCGCGTCCGACAGCGTCAGGTCCACGATCACCTCGGGATAGCGCTCCATGAAGCGCAACAGCAGGGGCATCACCTGCAGCTTGCCCAAGGCATTGGAACACGAGAGGCGAATGCGGCCCCTGAGCGCGCCGCTGCCTTCGGCGATCTCCTGCTCCACATTGCGCAGGCGCTCCTGCAACTCGCGCGTCTCCAGGGCATAGAGCTGCCCCGCTTCACTCAAGCGCATCTGCCGAGTGGAGCGAATCAACAGCTGGGCACCAAGGCGCTGTTCCAGCTGCGCGATGCGCTTGCTGATCGCGGAGTGGGTAATGCCAAGCTGGCGCGCCGCCCCGGTGAAGGTGCCGGCGTCGACGACGGCGTGAAAGATGTCGAGGTCCGTATGCGTTTTCATATGTTCCATTTGCTCACGGATACTGTGCGCGCACAACGGATTATCTCCGTCCGCAAGGCATGTCACCCTGTCATCAGTTCCTGAAATGACAGATTCAGTGCCACATTGCTCAGCATATTCCTTGCCACATCTTTTTTACTCAACCCGCACCAAGAGAGACATCGCCGCCATGACAGACCAGCCGACAGCCTCCGCCCTGTTTACCCCTCTCACGTTGCCAAGCGGCCGGGTGCTCGCCAACCGAATCGTCAAGGCTGCGATGTCGGATTCTCTCGGCGATGGCACGGGGCATCCCAGTGAGGCACAGCTGCGCCTTTACGAGCGCTGGGCAGAGGGTGGCGTGGCGGCGTCGCTGGTCGGTGAGGTACAGCCTGACCACCACCATGCCGAGAAACCGGGCAATCTGGTGCTCAACGCGCAATCCGATCTCGCGGCCTTCACGCAACTGGCCCAGCGCGGTCAACAGCACGGTGCAGACCTCTGGCTGCAGCTCGGCCACGCCGGTGCGATGGCCTACCCACCGACCAGCACGGCGCACGGCCCCAGTGCACTGGATATTCCCGGGCTACGTTGCGAGGCCATGAGTCTGGCGGCCATCAAGGCACTGCCTGGCGCCATGGCAATGACGGCTCGCCTGGCGCGTGAAGCCGGGTTTGGCGGGGTACAGGTGCATGCGGCACACGGCTTCCTGCTCAGCCAGTTTCTGTCTCCCCTCTTCAACCAGCGCACGGATGACTACGGCGGCAGCCTCGAAAACCGCATGCGCCTGATGCGTGAGGTGATCATTGCCGTGCGTGAGGCCGTTGGCCACGACTACCCGGTACTGGTGAAGCTCAACTCCAGCGACCAACTGCAAGGCGGTTTCGAGGAAGCCGAAGCGCTGCAGGTAATAGCAGCGCTCGATGAGCTGCCCATCGACCTGATCGATATCAGTGGCGGCACCTACTTCCCCGGCGCGAGCTCGGCGTCGGATGCCAGCGCCAGCGGCCCCTACTTCGTCGAATTCGCCAAGCGTGCACGCGAGGTAACGACCCTGCCCCTGATGGCAACCGGCGGCTTCAAGACACTCGCCCAGGCCGAAGACGCCGTGGCACAGGGCGCCGTCGACCTCGTCGGCCTGGCCCGCCCACTGGCGCTGCACCCATCGCTGCCCACACTCTGGCAGGCCGGAGAATGCCCCACGCCAGAATTCCCGCGCTTCAGCGCGCCGCCTGAAGGCGGGGTGACAGCCTGGTATACCCTGCGTCTGACCCAGCTGGGCGAGGATCGTGAGCATGAATCACTGGGCGAACTGGAGACGGTGCTGGCCGACTATGAGGCCCGCGACGCCGCACGCGCCGAGACCTGGAATGCGCACTTCTCGAGCTGAGTCGCTCTCAGTAGGTCAGACGAAAAAATAGAAAAGACGCAAAACGCCGCAGCGCTGACGCTGCGGCGTTCATGTTTCAGTCCCTTGCAGTGATGCATGTCAGGTCGTGGGAAACCGCACCAATGAAGCGTCTTCAGGCAGCGTTGTGCACAATGACTGAAGGCGCTTCACTGCCGCCCTTGTTTCCCTGCGACTTGCCCTGGCGCTGATAGCTGCCCTTGCCCTTGCGCGCCTTTACCACGCGTTGCTTGAACATCGGGGTACGCAGCACCGCCTTGAGCGCGTTGTCCTGCACCTTTCGCTTGTGGGTCATCGTGATGATCTCCTGTCGTCGATGAATCAACATCGCGACTATAGACCTCGCCAAGCACAAATCAATCCTTGGCGAGGGGCTGAGCACTGAAAATACAGCGTCGCCGACTCAACGCCATGGGTCGTGTTTCCAGCGACTCAAACGTGAGTCAATGACGGGGTCATGCTCGGGTCACTCAGCATCATCAGCGCCTGAGGCTGCGCGATGACCCGCTCCGGTGCCATGCTGGCCAGCCGCTCGGGGCTCTGCCATCCCCAGCTGACCGCAGCGGCACGACACCCAGCCTCGTGCGCGGCGCGAATGTCGCTGACGGCGTCGCCCACCATCCAGCTGCGCTCCACCGCCACTTGCGGCGCTGCCAACAGACCCGCCAGCTTGGCCCCCTTGCTACCCGCGATCTCACCGCCCAGCACCTGTGACACGCAATCCGCCAGGCCGGCGGCGGCCAGCGTGGCACGAATCATCTCGCTGTGATTGGCCGACAGCACCATGACGTCGCCCTGTTCGGCGAGTGCCGACAAGGCCTCGCGCATGCCGGTGAAGACCGCCGGCGGCGTCGCCTGGCGGGTATAGGAAAAGACATGTGCGGCAAAGCGCGCGACGGCCTCGCCCGTGAAGCCCTGCACACGCGCCATCTCCTCGAAGGTCACGTTGTCCAGCGACTCCCAGCTATCGCGTTCCAGCACGATCGTCCGCCCTTCCAGGTACGCCGCATGTGCACAGGCCTTGAGGCACAGTGTCAGGCTGTCGGCAATCACACCATCAAAATCAAAGACATATAACGCTTTGTTCATTCTTTTGCTGCCTCAGCTGCCTGCAAGGTATTGCTCAACGGCTCGCGCTCGCGAGTCGGAATCCGCTCATCGCGCTGCAGAGCGATCAATTCATCGAGCGCCTCCAGCGACTGGGCGGCCTCGAGCGTGTCGTGGAAGAAATAGCGGCGACTGTCATCCATGTAGAGGTGCAGGTGATTGACGATCTGCTCCTCGCCTATCATCAGCACGCCATAGGCCGGCGGCTCATGACTGCCGGCGAGACAATCCGCCGCGGAGACCAGATCCAGCCCGACCTGGTGATTGACGCCCGGCAGGGTCGAGAACGAGAGCCCTCGCCAGACACCGCTGGCCGGACGATGCACATGCCCGAACAGCAAGTGCTCGACGTTGCCATGCCGCTGGATCACGTCATGCAGCGCCTGTGAATTCTGCAAGCGGATGTCGTCCATGTAGCGGATGCCGAGGGCCATGGGCGGATGATGCAGCGCCAGCAGAATACGGCGATCGTGATGCGCAGCCAGACAGGCATCCAGCCACGCCAGGCGAGACTCACACAGCAGACCACCATGCTCCCCCGCGACGGCCGAATCAAGCATCACCAGCACGCAATCATCGGCGTCGGGGCCGAAGGCATGCGCATACTGCACGAAGCCTCCGTCATCACAGGGCAGCTCCGGGAAGGCGGCCTGCAGAGCCTCACGCGCATCGTGATTGCCCATGCCGAGGAAATACGGCATCGACAGTTCTTCCAGTACCTCACGCAGTGCCTGGAAGGCGGCCGGCTCACCGCGATCGGTCAGGTCACCACTGATGATCACGCCCTGAGCATCGCCGTAGTGCAGATTGATATCGGCGACGGCAGCCGCCAGCCGTGCACGTGGGTCCAGCCCGTAAAGTCGCTTGTCAGGGGCGACCAGATGGGTATCGGTCAGATGAATCAGTTTCATGCTATCGCGCGTTCCATGAGTGCCACCTTGAGGGGCCGCCATTATCAAGCTCTCAGGTGACGACTGCGTGACGCACGCCACACTCTCTTCGCGCAAAGCCAATCGGGTGCAATGGCACCTATCAAAAACGCCGCAGCGCTGAGCGCTGCGGCGTTTGATGTGCCGGTCATGATGCCCGGAGGGTCACGGCGTCTTCTTGCTCTCGAAGGACGCTTTCTCGTGGCGCAGGATGTTGGCGCTCAGCGCAATGCAGACGCCAGCGGCGACCAGCAGGCACACTGCCACGGCGCCAGAGTTGCTGAAGAAGAAGGCGTAGTTGCCAGCGTGTACCACAGTATCGACAGTTTCCATTGCAAGACTCCTTGCGAAAGCGGATATCGGTTGGGTCTACCAGTACTGCAATAACGGGGCCAGTCAGCGCTTATCTCGACATCATCTTGACAGACCGGCCCCTTCAGGATGTGCGCCGAGGCTCAGCTACCAGGGCTCAGCTACCAGGGCTCAGCTACCAGGACTCAGCTGATGTCAGGACGCTTGTCCATCGGCGCCGCGACCACCCCACCGGAACGTGCCGGCACGCTGGAGCTCGTCTCGGAGGACAGGCTTTCCGGGTAGGCCTTGGCCGGGACTTCGAACAGGTCCAGCCCCAGTACTTCGACATGCGGCGGCACGCGCAGCAGGTTGAACTTCTTGAGCAGATAGGCCACGCCCCAGCCCGGAATGAAGCCCGTCAGTGCCATCACCACCGCGCCGGTCAGCTGGCCGGTGAAGGAGACGTCCGGCACGCCTTCGCCGACATTCGGGAAGCCGGCCGCGAAGATGCCCACCAGTACCACGCCGTAGAAGCCGCAGAAGCCATGCACCGCGAAGGCGCCGACGGAGTCATCCAGACCACGCTTCTCGAGCAGTGCGCCGATCTTCGGCATCAGGGCGCCACCGGTGACCGCCAGCACGAAGGCCAGGCCCGGGTTGTAGAGATCCAGCCCCGCCGCGACGGTGATGATGCCGCCCAGCGCACCGGACATGGTCCAGAAGGGATCACGCGAGGACAGATAGGCACCGATCACGCCGCCACCGAAGCCCATCAGGGTATTGAAGGCGAAGGCAGAAAGGTTGGTGCGATTACCGTAGATGGTGGTCCAGCCGATGTCACCGGTGTTGAAGATGATGCAGCCACCGAGGAAGCCGAAGAAACCGACGATGATCAGCATCAGGCCGATCAGGGTCATCGGCATGTTGTGCGGCGCGATCACCTGCGGCTTGCCATCGTCACTGTACTTGCCGATGCGCGCGCCCAGATTGAGCAGCACCCCCAGCGCGAAGAAGCCGGCCACGGCGTGCACCACACCGGCGGCGCCGACATCGTGGTAGCCCAGCTTGTGCAGCATCCAGCCATCCGGATGCCAGCCCCAGGCGCCCGCCATGATCCAGACACCGGCACCGAGAATCACCGCCAGAATCAGGAAGGCCCCCAGGCGGATGCGTTCGATCACCGCCCCCGACAGGATGGAGCCGGTAGTCGCGCCGAACAGCGCAAAGGCGGCGAAGAAGATGCCGGTGCCCATGTCATCGGCGTCCGGACGCATGCTCGCGCTCCACGGCAGAGCGGCGGACGCCTCGATGGGGATCAGCCCATTGGGGAAGGCGTTGTAGATCCACCAGCCCACGAAGTAGAAGGCGGGGATGATCGAGGCCAGCGTCAGCACGTTCTTCATGCCGGATGCCAACGCATTCTTGGAACGGGAGGCACCGATCTCATAGGCCAGAAAGCCTGCATGGATCAGGAACATGATGGCGGTACACCACCAGTAGAACACCTCGATGTTCATCGCCTGATGCATATCCAATATGCTTTGCAACGTCTTTTCATCCATCGTCTTTTCTCCTTTACCGGAGCCTGTGGATCAGCGCGCTTCACTGTGCAAGCGGCACTGCCCGTCCGGGGGTTGTTGTTGTTTTTCAAGGGGACCTGCTGGATAAAGCAAGCGACATGCCAGATGACCCTGATTGGCCACCCTCAGCAATTCGTTGTTTTTACTGCATCATTCTTGAAACCGAGGACTCCTCTTCAGATATGAAGCCCGCAAAGCCTTCCCTGCGAGGAGGATGGGCGTTATTGAGGCATGCCGGCCACGGCATGCACCGTGAGATGACTTGCAGGGCGCTGCATATACGCAAGTCATTGCGCGCGACACACCTCTCATGCTTCCCCTCCTGGCAGTGAGATCAGCTACGCACCTTGAGGCGCTCCGGGTCATGGAAGGGCAATGTCACCACCTCGGCGGCGAGGCGCTTCTGATGGCCATCCAGCTGGCCGATCTCAAGCTGGGTTCCCGGGCTTGCGAAGTCCGGTGCCAGGCGGCACATCGCGATGGAGCGATCGAGCAGCGGCGACTGGGTGGCACTGGTGACCACGCCCACCGGATAGCGGCCGTGGTAGACGAGATCGCCATGGCTGACCAACTCGCTGCTGTGCATCTTCAGGCCCATCACGCGATGCCGTGATTCCGGCGCCTCGCGTTGCAGCGCTGCCCGCCCGACGAAATCATCCTCTTTGCTCTTCATCGGCACGGTGAAGCCGATGCCCGCCTCATAGGGGGAGGTCTGCGGGCAGAATTCATGACCGGCGAAGATCAGCCCCGCCTCGATTCTCAGCATTTCGAGGGCATCCAGTCCCAGCGGCGCGATGCCATGGGGCTCACCCGCCGCCCAGATCGACTCCCATACGGCCGGGGCGTCCTTGGGATGACACCAGATTTCATAACCGAGCTCGCCGGTATAGCCGGTACGCGACACCATCAGCGGAATGCCATCCGGCCCCGACAGACGACCGATCATGAAGCGGAACCAGCCCAGCCCCTGAACATCTGGCTGGGTACGCGCATTCCAGATCAGCGGCGCCAGCACCTCGCGGCTCTTCGGGCCCTCCAGCGCGATGTTGTACAGCTGATGAGTGGAGTCACGCACCGTGACGCGATAGCCCTGGCGCTGGGCAAGCTCCCTGAGCCACTGGCCGCTGGCCGGGTCACCGCAGATCCAGCGGAAGGTCTGTTCGCCCATGCGGAACAAGGTGCCGTCATCGAGCATGCCGCCGGTTTCCTGACACATGGCCGAGTACACCACCTCGCCGATGGAGAGCCGTCGCACATTGCGGGTCAATGCGTATTGCAGCAGGCGTTCGGCATCGGGACCGGCGACCTCGAACTTGCGCAGCGCCGAGAGATCCATCATCGCGACCCGCTCGCGGCAGGCCAGATATTCGGCCCGCGCGCCCCACCCTTCGTAATGCGTGGCCAGCCAGTAGCCGTGGTAGTCGATGAACTGCTTGGTCAAGGCGGAGGTGCAGGGATGAAAGGCGGTGGGCAGTGTCATGCGCGGCAATTCCTCGGGCCGATTGCGATAGGCGATCCCACGGGGGAAATCATGTTCAGCGGCGTAGATGCGCACCTGGATATCGGTCGGTACCCAGCCGTTGGCGGCGTCGATGTCATCCGGACAGGCCGATGAGGCGCAGATGAGGTCACGGTCGGCGCGCAGCAGCACGTAGTCGCCGGGGCGCGACCAGGGCTCATCCACCGCCAGGGTGCCGCAAGGCTCTACATAGGCATTGAAGAAGAAGTTGATCGCCGGCCAGCTGGCACGCTGTTGAATGCCATGCGACGCCGACAGGGCGTTGTTGAAATTGATCGTGCAGCTATCGTGGCCGAAGTAGCCGTGGTTTTCGTAATACTGCGGCGAACAGGCGAGCATGAAGCTGTCATGGCGCCCCACCGTGTCCTGCACGACCTCAAGCATCGGATGCAGGTGCTGATCGAAGAACACGGAGTAGAGCCCCGGGTTGGGCATGCAATGACCGGACAGGCTGCGCGTGGCGCCGGCGTCCAGCCCCAGCTCTTCCCCCTGCGCCCAGGCATTGGCATCGAAGGCCACGAAATCGGAGCACTGGCGACCCGCCACATCGATGATCTGGATCCACTCGCCCTGCTTGACCTCATAGACCTCGACCGTGCCCGCCGCGACTCGCCGCTCCTGCTTGATCGACGCCAGGGGGACGGGTAACTGCTCCTGATCGGGCACGCTCTGAAAGTGCGCGACCTCAAGCTCGGTGGCCAGATGCTCACCATCGATCGACATGTCATCACCGGGGGCCAACAGAATCAGGCGCGCGGCAGGCGCTTCCAGCGGCCAGCGAATCTCGGCCGGCAACCCGGCCACTGACAAGCGCTGCCACTGCGACAGTGGCACCTGCGCGACTCCCAGCGCTGCCAGACGCTGCTGGGTGAACGGGCTTCGCACCTGCTCGGCCTTACCCTCTTCTGCCCCTTGTGGCTGGCTGGCAAAGGCATGTTCTTCCAGACAGGTGATGCTGGCGTAGCGCGCGAGTGTCAGTCCATCGACTGCGTTTGCAAGCTCTCCAGCTTCTGCCTCTGCAACTTCTGCCCCTCCAGCTTGTGCCACCCCGTGCTCTCCCTCCCGGCCCCCTGGCGGCAATAACAGCCACTCGCAGGCCTGGGCACCATCGACGGATGACACCTGCACGCTGTCCCCCGGCGACAGCTCAAGCGCCAGCGCATCCAGCCCGGGTATTCGATAACGATACGGCTGGCACGGCGTGGCAGCGGGTATCTCGACTGCAAGCTCCATCGTGGTGATACCTCTTGTGGTCATGGCAAGTGGGTCCGGCGTTGCACGCGTGATGGGGTGAAGCAGCTCCCCGATGTGCCTGGATGGTGCATATCCCCTTCTGCGACGCACCACGTTCTTCATGGTGAATTAAATTTACTCACAGTGGAGATCGCGACAATCCATCAAGAGAGGTACCCATGAAGGGGTAAGCCGTTCACTGGCATGAAGCTTGCTCATCAAGCTTGCTGACGCGACATCGCAAGCCCGAAGAAAGAACCCCGAAGCAGGAAGTAGAGAGAGGAGCTCGCATGCAAGTCATTCTCGGCGCAGGGAAGGAAGGCAAGGTGCCTGCTGCACGAACGGCGGCCGCCCTGGTTGATGTACGCCGAGCCGACGACCCACTGCACTCCTCCCCCGGCGATGCGAGACGCGAGACGCCCAAGCTCGACGCCATCACCCTGCGCATCGCCACCTGCGCTGACCTCACGGAGACGCTGCCATCATTGCTGGGAGAGCTGCTGCGAGAGCTTTGGGGGGAACTTCAGGGAGAGAGGATGGGCCTCTTCAGCCAGCAGATTGCCGGCACTCAGGCTTGCTCACGTCCTGTCGAGAGCTGCGTGCTGCATCGCGGGGTCGATCAGCAACGCCATGAGGTGATCGCGCCGACTGGCCTCGCCCTGCCCGCAAAGACGCGTCAGACCCTGCTGGAGATCGTCAGCCAGATTGCTCACGACGCGCACGTCAGCCGTCAGCCGCTAGCTGTCTCGGGCAAGCCCCACGGGGTATTGATCGCCCTCACGCACACCACTGACAGCCAGGCGACAGGCGATGACTGGTTGTGGCTTGGAGAGCCGGCCGCCGAAGCCCTCGAATCGAGGCTCGCGAGCGCCGCCATCGATGCCCTGAGCCGTGGCCTGGCACTGCATCAGCAGCAACAGGCGCGTCACGCTGAAGACAGGAAGGCAGCGGTGGATCAGGCACTGAAGAACGAACGTCGACATCTGGCGGCGGAACTGCACGACACCCTCGCCCAGGAATTGAGTTATCTGCAGATGCAGAGCGCACGCCTGACTCGCGCCGCTCGTCATGCGCCACAGGAAGTGCAGGCACTGGCCGAGGACGTGCATACCCAGTCCCGGCGCGCCTTGCGCCAGACCCGGGAGCTGATCAACGGCGCGCACGCCACCTGGGGAGACGCGCCGCTGGCCTGTGTGCTGGACAACTTGGGTATACGGATTTAATGGTTGATGGGGCACCTTCACCCCATCAATCTGATACCACCCTCAGATGGTTGATAGATCGACTCCGTAGTTGAGTTCCTCTGCGAAGTCCGGCAGTCCGTAACCGATGGTTTTCTTGTAGAAAGGAGAGACCTTCGCAGTCGGTGCCTTCTTCTTGTGCTTCGTGGTGTAGAGCATTCGTGCCCGCATCACCTCGAAGGAGTAACCGCGCCCTTCACGGTTCTTGTCCTTGGCCAGTCGGTTGATGGACTCCGTGTAAGCGTTGGTGACGGGCATGTCCGTCTCGAAGTAGGTCATGGTCTCTTCGCGCCAGTTTCCCACTGCCCTGACCAGATCGCTCCAGACTTCCTTTTGGCCCTTCGGGATGGTGGCTATCCACTCGTCCAGGGCGGCTTCTGCCTGGAGCCGTGTGGTGGCGTCCCAGATGCCGTAGAAGCGCTCCTTGTGCTCGTAGGCGGCCAGCAGTTGCGGGAACGCGCCTGTCCAGGTCTCCATGATGAGGCGCTCCCGGTCTGAGACTTCGTGAGCGCGTTTCAGCAGGATTTTCCGGTCTCCCTTGAGAGTCCGGCTCTGGGACGGTTTCAGCTCCTTTCTGAGGCCCTTGCGCACTCTCTCTAGGGCATCGTTGGCCATGCGCACCACATGGAACTTATCGACCACGATACGGGCCTGGGGCAGCACAGCCTTGACCGCTGCCCGGTAGGGGTTCCACATGTCCATGCTGACGATCTCGACCTTCTGCCGGTCTTTCAGCTTCATCAGGTAGTTGGTCACCACGTCCTGGCGGCGGGTGGCCAGCAGGTCGAGCAGGGTTCGCTCCTCAATGTTGGTCAGAATGCAGCGGTAGCGCTTGTTCAGGTATAGCTCGTCAATGCCCAGGATGCGGGGCGTCTCGAAGCGGTGCCAGCGCCCCAGGAACTCGGCGCGGGCGTTGAAGATGTCGCGCACCGTCTTCTCGTCCAGGCCGGTCTGTGCCGCCACAAAGGTGTAGGGGTGGTTGAAGGATTCCTTCTCCACGTACTCATGCAGCCGCAGTGTCATACGGAATCCGTCCACCATCTCCGGTAGCTGGGGCCTGAATGTTGTCTTGCAGGCCCGGCAGGTGTATCGGCGGCGGACCACCCAGAGAGTGACCCGCTTGCCGTGGATGGGCAGATCACGATAGGGAACGTCACGCTTGCCGAACCGTACGAACTCACCCTGCACGCCGCATTCCTCGCAGGCGATGGGATCGGGCACGTCCACCTGGAAGTGCATTTCGTCGTCGGTTGATTTGCAGCCCAGTACTTGGTATTGCGGCAGGTGAAGGATGTTGTCGGGAAGTTCGGTCATGGTGTTGTATAGGCGTAGGTGTCAGTCAGATCCATCCGACTCGGCATTGGTGTTTGCTTTTTTACCCAACAAGCTGCTGGAAACGAAAAGTAAGGCACCGAGGACAATTGCAATATCAGCCAGGTTGAAGGCCGGCCAATGCCAGTCTCGCCAATAGAAATCAAAGGAATCCACAACATAGCCGCGAAAGACCCGGTCAATCAGGTTGCCCATGGCGCCACCGAGGATAAGACTGTAAGCGATGGCTTCTCCTTTATGACGATTTTCAAGGATCAGCTTGATCAGAAAAATCGAGACCACTACCGCGATTCCGATAAAAAAGTAGCGCTGCCAGCCTCCACCATTCGCAAAAAGACTGAATGCGGCACCGGTGTTCCATAGGTGCACCCAGTTAAAGAACGGGGTCACCGAAACATACTCGCCATAGGCCATTGATTGCTGCACCAGCCACTTTACAGCCTGATCAGACGCTGCCAGCAGGCCCGATATGGACAATAGGGCATACGGCGAGAGCTTTTTGCCAATAATGAGCATTATTTAACCCTTCAACGCCAAAATGCGTCTGGCACCGTTAAGTACAATGCCCCCCGCGATGGTGCCGATAATCAGATCCGGATAATTGGAACCGGTCCACGCGACCAGGGCGCCGGCGGTGATGACCCCCAGGTTGATCACCACGTCGTTGGCCGAGAATATCCAGCTTGCCTTCATGTGCGCCCCGCCTTCCCGATGTTTGGATATGAGCAGCAGACAACTGGTATTGGCAATCAATGCGACGAATGCGATAGCCATCATCACCAGCGATTCAGGCTCACTACCGAATACAAAGCGTCTCACCACCTCTACGAGCACGCCCACAGCCAAGATCAGTTGCAGTACACCAGCAAGATGCGCGGCACGTACCTGCATTTTCACGCTATGTCCAACCGCATAAAGGGCAAGCCCGTACACCGCCGCATCGGCAAAATTGTCCAGGGATTCTCCAATCAGGCCGGTGGACCGGGCGATCAGACCGGCAGTCATTTCCACCACGAACAGAAGTGCATTGATGCCGAGCAACCAGCGCAGGGTCCCGGATTCTTGCTTAGCAGAAGCTGCCGAAAACTCGGCGGCCTTGATGGTCTCCGGATTTGCAGCGACGGTTTCCTGAAGCGAGGCGCCTAGCCCCAAGGTCTTCAGTTTCGAGGTGACGGGCTCGACCTCGCCGTCATGCACGACCTTCAGCCGGCGGTTCGACAAGTCGAAGGACAGCGCCCGAATCTCCTCAAAGCCGTTCAGGGCTAGGCGAATCATTCGTTCTTCTGATGGACAGTCCATCTTCGGCACGGCATAAACACTGACCCATCTCCCTGGCGCCTCGGAGGAGGCCTGTATATCGGTATCCGCTGCGGACGTTGCATCACCGCCACAGGCGCCACCACAGGATTTGCTCATGATACGACTCCACTTGAACAATGTTGTGGTACCATTTAAAACTATAAAGCTACTATAAGGTCAATAGAGTAAAGAATCCGTTGGGGAGGAGGCTGATGCGCATTGGTCAGTTGGCGCAGTTGGTAGGGGTCGAAACACAGACGATCCGCTTCTATGAACAGCAGGGCTTGTTGCCGCCGCCTGATCGGCAGGACAACGGTTACCGTGTCTATACCGAGAAGCATGGTGAGGGGCTGGCCTTCATCCGTCGCTGCAGAATCCTGGGCCTGTCACTGGCTGAGATTCACGAACTACAGAGCTATCAGGACGACCCTCATCAGCCTTGTACCGCCGTCAACACCTTGCTCGATGATCACATCTCTCATGTGCGGTCGCAGATAACCGCTCTGCAAGCGCTTGAGAAACAACTCGTTTCACTGAGAGCGAGTTGCAACGATGACCGGGAAGTTGAGGCGTGTGGGGTTCTTGCTGGAATTAGCGAAGGAAACATGCACCAGCAGTAGGTGAAGCATCAACCAGATAATCCGATGAGATGCCGGTCTGTCTCACTCTCATGCAAAGGTAAGATCAACCATTTAATCCGCTTACCCGACAACTTGATCGAGGAATTCGAGACACGCTCAGGCATGGTGTTCGAGCTCGACAACCGCATCCAGTCGCTGCACCTCCCCGATGCCCAGGCCCTGCAGGTGATGTTCATCGTGCGCGAAGCGATGACCAACAGCGTGCGCCATGCTCGAGCCCCCCACCTGCGCCTGCAATTGCTCTATCAGTCTTCAGGGCCTCATCAATCTTCAGGGCCTCAGCCAGCGGAGCGGGTGTTGCTGACCATCGAGGACAACGGCTGCGGCTTTGACCCCGCCGACGTCGCCCCCGCCCATTTCGGGCTGGGCATCATGCAGGATCGCGCACGCCAGCTCGGGGCCGACTTCGCCATCACCCAACCCCGCCATGGCGGTACCCGCGTGACACTGAGCTGGGAGCGCCACGACACATGACCGTGACTCGCCAGATGCCCTCGACACACCAGACACCCTCGACACCCCCGACACGAGTCGTGCTCGTCGACGACCATCCGCTGTTTCGGCGTGGGCTGGCTGAGCTTTTGAGTGAAGGTGGCCTGTTCGAGGTCGTGGCCGACTTCGATGACGGCACCGATCTGCTCGACGCCCTGCCCACCCTGGCCCCGGAGCTGGTGATCGTCGACTGGCAGATGCCGCAGCTCGATGGCCTGACCCTGATGCGCCATCTCAAGCAGCGTGATGCCACTCTCAAGGTAGTGCTGCTGACCGCCTCCGATGACAGCCGCCACCTGTTGGATGCCATCCAGCAAGGGGCGGATGGCTACCTGATGAAGGACACCGACCCCGAACGCATTCTCGAGCGCCTGCAGGCCGTGATCGACGGCAAGCTGGGGCTGGAGGAAGAGACCTTGCTGCTGCTCGCCCGGCGTCTGCAGCAGGACCACCGCCAGCGCGAACAACACTCGCAAGCACAGACACATAAACAGCAGCATAAACAGGAGCAGGAGCAGACTGAGGCGCTGCCAGCTGTGGCGAATCCCCCTGCTGGCCCCACGCTCGACGGGGCCGCCGCTCTCGACCGACCCACGACACCTGACTGGCCCACGGCAGCTGACTGGCCCAAGGCACCTGACTGGCCCACGGCAGCTGACTGGCCCACGGCAGCTGACTGGCCCAAGGCACCTGACTGGCCCACGGCACCTGAATGGTACGAAGGCCTGACCGAGCGTGAACGCGATACCCTCAAATGGATCGGGCGCGGCCTCAGCAACAAGCTGATTGCCCGCGAGCTGGGCATCAGTGACAGCACGGTGAAGGTCTACGTCAAGAATCTGCTGCGCAAGCTGAACCTGCATTCGCGACTGGAGCTGGCCGCCTGGGTCTACGCTCACCCGCTGACGCCCGCGAGCGATGCCAGCCGAGCGCTCGCCGAGGACGCGACAGGCGCCGAACAGGATACGACCCGGGCCAAAAAGGAGAGCCTGCGATGATGCGCTTTCTCGAACAGTTCGCCTCCGCCTCGATTGCCTCGCCCGCCTCGACTGCCTCGCCCTTCAGCGCACAGGCGATTCTCGATGGGCTGAGTGATGCCGTGCTGGTGGTGAATGCCGACAGTACGCTGCTGTATGCCTCGCGCGGCTGGCAGTCCCTGAGCGGACACGAATCGCGCGACCCACGGGAAGACATGCCACCCGCCACTCGAGCGGACGGGCACGGCACGGCAGCGCAGCGCCTGCGCGATGCCCTGCACCCCGCGGATCAATCGCGCTGGGACATGCTCGCCCGCCACGTTTCGCGCCGCGAACGCCCTGACTGCTGGCGATTGCGCATCATGGGGGCGGACCACCACTATCGCTGGTGTGAAGTGCGCAGCCAGTCGCTCTCGCTGGCCTCGCCCTGGCCCGCCACGCTCACCCTGCATGACATCAGCGAGCGCGTGCAGCAGGAGCAGATCGACGTCGCCAACCTGCGCAGCCTGACACGGCTGATCAAGGGGCTGCCCGCGATGGTCTATCGCGCGCGCAACAACCGCCACTGGTCGATGGAATACATCAGTGACGGCTGCCTGGCCATCACCGGCCTCAGCCCCCAGCAACTGCTCGACCATCCCTCCCTCACCTACGGCGAGATGATCCATCCCGAAGATGCCGACCGCGTGTGGGATCAGGTGCAGGCAGCCCTTGAGGCCCGCACTCCCTTCACCCTTGCCTACCGCATCCGCCATCGCAAAGGCGAGGTCATCCGGGTGCAGGAAAAGGGCCATGGCATCTATTCACCGGATGGCACGCCCTTGGCGGTGGAGGGCATCATCTTCGCCGTCGACACCTCGGATATTCCAGGCGTACCGCCATCGACTGACGCATGAAATGAGACATGAACTGAGACATGAACTGATGTACCCCTTTATGGCTACCCTTTCCGAGCAATGTGCAGCCGGAGCACATCTCGCTAGCCTGTTTCGTTGTCAGTGTTTCACGACGTCACCACGTCCTGAAGCCTCGGATAACGCATGAAGACACAACAAGAACAGGAAGGTATCCATGACCCAACGTATCGCGATCATCGGTGCAGGACCCAGTGGCCTGGCTCAATTGCGTGCCTTTCAATCCGCCGCCGACAAGGGCATCGAGATTCCCGAGATTGTCTGTTACGAAAAGCAGGATGACTGGGGCGGTCTGTGGAATTACAGCTGGCGTACCGGACTGGATGCCCACGGCGAGCCGGTCCACGGCAGCATGTATCGCTACCTGTGGTCGAATGGCCCCAAGGAATGTCTCGAATTCGCCGACTACTCCTTTGAAGAACATTTCGGGCGCCCTATCGCCTCCTATCCGCCGCGCGCGGTGCTGTTCGACTACATCAAGGGTCGCGTCGAGAAGGCCGGCGTGCGCAAGTACATCCGCTTCGGTTGCCCGGTGCGCCAGGTCACCTTCGATGATGCCAGCCAGCAATTCACGGTCAGCGTGCATGACCAGGCGCTCGATCTGGTGACCAGCGAAAGATTCGATCACGTCATCGTGGCCTCCGGGCATTTCTCGACGCCTAATGTGCCGGAATTCCCCGGTTTCTCGAGCTTCAATGGCCGCATTCTGCATGCCCATGACTTCCGTGATGCACTGGAATTCAAGGGCAAGGACCTGCTGTTGCTCGGCAGCAGCTATTCCGCCGAGGACATCGGCTCGCAGTGCTACAAGTATGGTGCGCGCAGCATCACCACCAGCTATCGCACCGCCCCGATGGGCTTCAAATGGCCGGACAACTGGGAAGAGAAGCCGCTGCTGGTGAAGGTCGATCGCGATACCGCCTATTTCAGTGACGGCAGCCACAAGCGCGTCGATGCCATCATCCTGTGCACCGGCTATCTGCACCACTTCCCGTTCCTCGAGGAGTCGCTGCGCCTCAAGACCCAGAACCGCATGTGGCCGCGGGGGCTCTACAAGGGGGTGGCGTGGGAAGAGAATCCGCGCCTGTTCTATCTCGGCATGCAGGACCAGTGGTACACCTTCAACATGTTCGATGCCCAGGCCTGGTGGGTGCGTGATGCGATTCTCGGCACCCTGCCCCTGCCGTCATTGGACGCGATGCGTGCAGACAGTCTGGCGTGGCGGGCCCGCGAGGAAACGCTGGAAAGTGATGAGGACATGATTCTCTTCCAGGGCGATTACGTGAAATCGCTGATCGAGGAGACCGACTACCCGAGCTTCGATATCGATGGCGTGAATCGTACCTTCCTGGAATGGGAGCATCACAAGCACGAGAACATCATGACCTTCCGCGATCACGGCTATCGCTCCTTGATGACCGGCACTCTGGCGCCCAGGCATCACACGCCGTGGCTGGAGGCGATGGATGACTCGCTGGAAGCCTATCTGGCCCAGCCGGCCGAGGCCGCGACACCATCCGATGCGGAATCAGACATTCAGGCGACGACCACGCCGCTGGCCTCCTGACGCTCCTGGTCACCAGGGCTCGTGTTCAAAGGGGCTCTTGTTCAAAGGAGCTCTGGCCAAACAAGGCTGCGCCAACGACTTGCCAGGCAGCAGGTGGAGGGACAACAGGCGGAGGGGCTCCCTCCGCCTTTTCCTGCATCAAAACATCAACAAAAACTCATATAGACTGGTATTGGTTGTTGGATATTGATGAAACGCAGGTCTCTCACAGGTAATGAAACGCCGTATTTCTCGACACCCCACAAGGACACCCCACAAGGACACCCGATCACCATGCGCATCACGCTCTACTTCCTGATCTCGACCCTGTGCGAAATCGGCTGGGCCACGGGCCTGAAAGTCGCCGACAGTCCGCTGGAATGGGCACTGACGGTGCTGCTGGTCATCATCAGCCTGAGTCTGGTCACCCAGATCGCCAAGACACTGCCCGCCAGCACCACCTACGCCATCTTCGTCGGCCTGGGCACGGTGGGGACGGTGGTGGCTGACCTGCTGTTCTTCGATCTCGAATTCCAGTGGTCCACGCTGGGCTTCGTGGTGCTGATGCTGATCGGCATCATCGTGCTCAAGACGGCCCCCAGCGCGCCTGCCGACAAGCAGCCTCGCGCGAGTGCCACACCGCAGACCACCCTCAGTGAATGACCAGGAGTGACGTCATGGATTGGGTCTATCTGATCGCCGCCGGCTGCTGTGAAGTCGTCGGCGTCACCGGTTTCAACCAGTACGCCAATCAGCACCGCCGCATGGGCGTGTTGCTGGTCGCGCTGGGCTTCAGCTCCTCCTTGAGCCTGCTGTATCTGGCCATGGACACCATCAGTCTGGGCATCGCCTATGCCGTGTTCTCCGGCATCGGGACCGTGGTCAGCGCCATCATCGGCGTGCTGTTCTGGCGCGAGCACTTCTCGTTTCGCCGCATGGCCTGCATCGGCGTCATCGTGCTGTCCATCGCTGGTCTGCACCTGTCCGGCGGGCATTGAGCGTCGGTCGGCGCTTGATTATTGCCATATGTGCAATAACCAATTGCCGACAGGCGCCTTTTTCTGCCCGCGCCAGTGCACTAGCCTCGTGAACCAGCCTCCTGGACTCGGCACCGCAGGCACCCGCCTGAGTGCCTGTCCTGCGGCATCCTCTGACAACCCATCGTGAAGGAGGTCTCGTTCATGTCAGCGCCCGTCCCTACCCGCATGGCGTTCGTCAATTATCAGCTCGACCGCCCGGAAGGCCTGCAGATCAAGGTGGACCCGAACGGCGAGACCGGTCGCCGTATCGAGCCGGAGCATGACCGCCGCGGTGTCAGGCTGCAGGACCTGCGCGCCACACCGCCCAGCTTCGCCTGCCAGGGGCTGCTGTTTCTCGACACGCCCGAACTTGCCGTCGATGTGCGCGATGCCAAGGTGCGCGATCGCCTGCACACACCGGCCATCGAGGCATTGCTCAAGCAGCAGCTCGGCGTCAGTGAGGTGCAGGTGTTCGACCACACCCTGCGCGGCTTCGAGGGTGAGCGCGTGCCGGCGCAGCATGTGCATGTCGACTACTCGCCGCGCTCTGGACCGCAGCGCGTGCGCGATCTGCTCCCGCCCGAGCAGGCGGAGCAGTGGCTGAGCGGCCACTACGGCATCGTCAATGTCTGGCAGCCGGTCGAGCAGGCCGTCGCACGTGACCCGCTGGCCTTCGCCGATACCCAGAGCGTGCAACACGAGGACTGGGTCAACATCGACATCCTCTATCCGGACCGCTGCGGCCAGATCCAGGGCCTCGTGCACAATCCGGCTCACCGCTGGTACTTCGCCTCACAGATGCGCCCCGACGAAGCCATCGTCTTCAATGCCTTCGACAGCGCCGGCAAGCCGCCGGTCGCGCATACCGCGGCCGAGCTGCTCGATACGCCCGACGATGCGCCGACACGCACCAGTCTCGAGACGCGGGTATTGGTCCGCTATCCCGACTGAGGTGTCACGGCCGCTGGTTGATAACGGCTGGTCGGTGGCGGCTGGTTGAAAATGACTGGTTGGTGGCGGCTGAGCGCCGCGGTCGAGATGGCAGACACCTGGCCCATCCGGGTTGCTGCCCCTCGCCCGCCCCTCGCCCGACCTTATCGGCACTCGCCACCAGATGACCGTCGCCCAGGCCTCCCTCCTTGCAGGCCTGGCGGCCACCGCTTGGCGGCCACCAGATTCTCGTCTCACATTCTTCGTCATTCAGGAGCTTTGCCATGAGCTTGTCTTTCCATGTCGTCCGCCACGAACACGGCTTCTCTCCCACGCCCCTGCCCATCTGGACCGACAACGGCGACGTGTCTGATCTCTTCGAGGCCGACACGACACCAGAGGTGGTCCGTCAGGAAGTCGAGGGTGTCCCGGGTGCCTTCCAGCTACTCAATGTGCTGACACCCGCCGAGTGCGACAACTTCGTCGCCGCCCTGGAGGAAATGGGCTTCGAGGAAGATGCGCCCGTCTCCCTGCCGCGTTCGGTACGCCACAACCACAACGTCAACTGGGTCGTCAGTGAAGCGGTCGATCAGGTCATCTGGCAGCGTTCGGCGCCGCTGGTGACCGAGCAGATCCAGGGCGAAGGCGCCAAGGGCATCAATGCGCGCTTTCGTGTCTATCGCTACGAGGCCGGCGACTTCTTCAAGCCGCACACCGATGGTGCCTGGCCGGGCAGTCGCGTCATCAATGGCGAGATCGTCCAGGACGCCTATCCGGGCCTGATGAGCCAGTACACCTTCCTCATCTTCCTCAGCAATGGTTATACCGGCGGGCGCACCGAGTTCCTGGTCAGCCGTCGCGACCCCGGCAAGCCGGCCCAGTCGCAGGATGATATCCAGAAGGTCTCGGTCTCCACGCCCAAGGGTGGCGTACTGTGCTTCCCGCATGGCTCGCACCCGCAGCACTGCGTGCATGCCAGCGAGCCGATCCGCGACGGTGCCAAGTACATCATCCGCAGCGATATCCTCTATTGATGGCTGCCTGATGAGCAGTGGCCAGGCACCGCTTGGCAGTTGCCGCTTGATAAGTACCCAGCGCAGCCTGAAAAACACGAAGGGCCCGATCTCTCGAGACCGGGCCCTTCGTGTTTTCCTGTGTGTCGTTCACAGGGCATGTCAGCAGGACAACCGCTCGCGGCGGGCAAGCAGGAAGTCGACCCAGGCACGTACGCGCGGGTTGTGCTGATTCTCGCGCGCGAAGACGACGTGGATACCGGTGTCGAAATCCGATGAAGTGACCTGAAAGTCCTCCAGCACCGGCAGCAGGCGGCCACTTGCCAGCTCTTCCCGGATGGCCCAGAGCGGCTGCACCACCACGCCGGCGCCCCCCAGTGCTGCCTGGGTGAGAATGTCGGCGTTGTTGGTGCGCAGCGCGCGGGCGCGCACCGAGATGCGATGCTCCCGATCGCCCTGCACCAGCCGCCAGTGATGATTGGCGGTGGTATAGCTGAAGGTCAGCAGACGGTGCTGCTCCAGGTCCTGTGGCTGATGGATAGGCGGCTGGGCGGCGAGGTAGGACGGCGCGGCAGCCAGCACGAAGCGCTGATCACTGATATGGCGCGCGATCAGGCTCGAATCTTCCAGATGGCCGATGCGCAGGGCCACGTCGAAGTGGTCCTCGACCAGGTCCACCCGCTGGTCGCTGCTGACGATATCCAGCGCCACCTCGGGATAGCACTGCATGAACTCGCTCACCAGCGGCGCCAGATAGAGGCGTGAATAGCGCCACGGCACCGAGATGCGCAGCGGCCCCGCGACCCGCTCACTCAGCGTTTCCAGCTCATCCTCCAGTTGGTCCACCTCGGCCAGAATGGCGCGAAAGCGGATCAGGGCGCGCTCGCCGGCCGGCGACAGCCGTACATGGCGCGTGGTGCGCACCAGCAGCGGCTCGCCCAGCTGGCGCTCCAGATGATTGACGTGACGCGTCGCCGTGGAACTGGCGATATCCAGCTCTCGCGCCGCCACATTGAAGCTCTGATGCTCCGCCACCTTGAGAAAGGTGCGCAGGCGTTGGGTCAGTTCGTTCATGGTGCTCCTGCGGTGCCCTCCATCGAAAGGTCGGCGGCCTTGTCGTACAGCCAAGCGGCCAGACAGCCGGTTGGCGCTCGCCAGCCACGAGCATATCATCGACGCACCGCAGGATGATCGCGACACGAGGATGAACGACATGGACATGATAAGCAGCATGAAAGGACTCGCCGGTGGCGTTTTGATCGGTCTCTCGGCAGTGATGCTGATGGCCTTTCTGGGACGTATCGCCGGTATCAGCGGCATCACGCGCGGCGCGCTGCTGGAATCAGGCCCGGACCGCCGCTGGCGTCTCGCCTTCGTGCTCGGGTTGATCAGCGGCCCGCTACTGCTTTTGCTGCTCAATCTTGACTGGGGCAATGTGGCCGCAAGCACGGATGCGCTGATCGGCAATCCCGCCAGCGGGGTGCTGAGCATGATGTTCGCCGGCCTGCTGGTAGGTATCGGAACAGGCATCGGCGGCGGCTGTACCAGTGGTCATGGGGTCTGCGGTATCGCGCGTCTCTCACCTCGCTCGCTGGTGGCCACGGTGGTGTTCGTGACGGTGGCCATGCTGACGGTGTTCGTGAGCCAACATCTGCTGGGGGAGTCTCCATGAAAACGGTCATCGGCTTTCTCACCGGGCTGGTCTTCAGCCTCGGGCTGACACTCAGCGGCATGACCGACCCCGCGCGTGTGGTCGGCTTTCTCGACGTGGCCGGAGACTGGGACCCCACGCTGATCTTCGTGCTGGGTGGTGCCGTCATCACCACCTTCCTCGGCTACCGCCTCGTCTGGCGGCGTGGCACTCCCCTGCTGGGCGAGCGCTTCCAGCTGCCCACGCGTCGCGATATCGATGGCCGCCTGCTGCTCGGCGCGACCCTGTTCGGTATCGGCTGGGGGCTGAGCGGTTACTGCCCCGGGCCTGCCATCGTCTCCAGCAGCGCCATGAGTCTGCCATTGGCGGGCTTTCTGGTGACGATGCTGCTGGGCTGGTGGCTGGCCACCCGCCTGACGCGCAACAGCTGATCTGACAATCCCGCCTTGAAACGCAAACGCCCGCCAAATGGCGGGCGTTTCATCTTTCTACAAGGGAGTCCGTCACGACTAGACGATACCCTTGGCCTTCATTTCGCGCAGCACGGCGGCGACGTAGTGCATCTCCTCCGGTGTGCCGAGAGACATGCGACACCAGCCATCGGCCGGCGGGAAGGCGCGACCGATCAGCACGTGGCGTTCCTTCATCGCGGTCTGGAATTCCTTCAGCGGCCTGGAAATACGGTGGAAGACGAAGTTGGTCTGCCCCGGCAGATACTCCCAGCCCAGCTCGTCGAGCGTAGCCGTGAAGATGGCGCGCGCTTCATCGTTGCTCTGCTTGCTGTGGACCAGAAACTCCGGCGACTGCATGGAGGCCGTCGCCGCCATCACGCCAGGGTATGACAGCGTCATGGCATCGTCTTCGACGTAGTGGGAGACATGCTCGAGACGATCGACATCGCCGACGGCGTAGCCGACACGCAGGCCTGCCATGGCGTGAATCTTGGAGAAGGTCTTCAGCAGCAGGACGTTCTTGGCACCACCAGCAATCAGATGATCGGCGGAGCGGAAGGCAGGGTCATTGACGAATTCGGCGTAGGCTTCATCGATGATGAACAGCGTATCGTCGCGGCTGTCGTTGACCCAGACCTCCAGTTCATCACTAGAAATGATGGTCGAGGTCGGGTTGTTGGGATTCACCAGATAGACGATGGAGGGGCCGGAGTGGTCGGCCACGGCCTGCTTCATGTCGGAAATCTTGAATGACCAGTCCTCGCGCGAGGACGGCACCTTGCGAATGGCGAGGTCATAGAAGCCGGCATACAGGGCGCCATCGCCATAAGTCAGCTCGGGAATCACCAGCTGGGTATCGGGAGTCGCATGGGCCAGCACACTGGCACGGATCGCATCGGAGGAGCCCGGCGTGAACAGAATGCTCTCGCTCGGCACCTTGTGATGAGTCGCCACCAGGGACTGCAATTTGCCCAGATGGGCGAAGGGATACCGATTGGAATGCGGGATGGATGCCGCTGCGGCACGCTGTGCAGACGGTGCCATGCCAAGCGCATTCTCGTTGTAGTTGAGTCGCACCGGAGACTTGGCGGAAGGCTTGAGCACCGCCGCCGCAGGTGCCGTCTCCTTGGCCAAGGCACTGGGGATACCCGGCAGGAACTGACCCAACGCCGCCCCGGCAATTGCCGCCCCACTCATGCCCAGGAAACCACGACGCGAACGCGATGATGGAGAGCCCTTCTCAACCGCCTGAACCTCAGAAGACTCCTGCATATCCTTCTCGACTACGTCTGTCATCGTGTGTCCTTTGTCTGTCGCTGCTGCCCTTCCCCCCTCGTGTGAAACCACACGGGTCATCGGGAGCAAGCCTTGTTTTTGTATGTGCTAATAAAGCACCACCAACGTATAAGACTTTGGTGAGAGGCACAATGAAACGACGCGCCGGATCGCGCAACCATGCGCCGCGGCAAGGGCAACCCCTTGGGAAAGTCGCACGCTGCATTGTGAGCACCCGATAAAGCAGATAAATAAACTGCTCATGACACGAAGACGCCGGCCACTGGCCGGCGTCTTGAATACCATTCAAAGCTGAATCATCCAGTAGATTCCTGAGCAATCTCCCTGATGACCAGGCTACCCAGCTGACGGGTGTTATGCGGATTGCCGTTGCCATCCACCAGCGGCAGATTCAACTGTTTTGCCAACTCGCGTAGTACGAGCTGAATAGGGCTGAGCTGGGCCACTCCCAACCCATTATCATAGTCCCCTCTGTCGCTTGCATTCTGGGGCCTGCGGGAACTTTTACAACTATATACTTTCACCATCAGCAAGCTTGCTAATATCTGACATCATTAACTCAGACCTTAAATCCAAAAACTCTGAGTAACTTAGCTTAGAATAATCAACTGTGTCTGGGCTAGGCAAGTAATTAGATTCAAAAATACGCTTAGCTTCAGCTCCTAACTCTTCAACCAATCTAGGTAGATATTCATTAGGATGATCATCACTAATAATATTATTTTCTGAAGCAGCAAGCATACAGAAATTTGCCAAACTATTATGTTCACCTTGCACACCTGCTCTTTTTAAATATGCCTTGGGGTAAACATGGTGGAACTGTTTTTTATTATACTCTGAAAGTGCTACTTCAGTATCAATCAGCGCTCCGTTAGTAATATTTCTTGGAGACTTTAGTGCCAACAATATGATCAACGCACGTGACCTAGAGTTATTACTACGGAATGCTAATTTTTTAAACGTGTCGGTCTTGGGTAAATTCCCAAAAGATTTCTGTGGCTCTTCTCCATTAACTATATATGCATCAATTGCTTCTAGATCTTGAGAAACAAATGATTCAGAAGCTCCTCGGTATCTCTCTGAGAAAGCGCTAATCCAAAACCATTTTCTAATTCTACAAATATCCTCTTTGCTAAGAGTTTTTCTTTTAGAATAAACATAAGCAATTATTACAGCGACAGCTTCATATGGCAAAAAATCCCAACTATATATTTTAAACTCAGTCTTAAGCAAATCTACGGTCTTCAATAAGGCAGATTTTGTGAGCTCTACTAATTTATCCATCTCCTCTTTAGATATATTCCTTAGAGATAGAACCTGTTCTTTTTTGATCCCTTTAAACTGAATGGATGAAAGACACTTGAGCACTAAGTTTCCATCAATATCATCAAACCCTTTTGGCTTGAGCGATAATGCTATTTTCTGTGCTTCTTCATTTAAATCAAAACTTTCATTCCAGGTGGCTGCAACCATAAGATCGTAAGTTGATAAACGCGTACCTGAGCTATTTATCCTTTCGAAAATAGGACACACCTCTTCAACCGTAAGTTCTTTAAGAGTAACAACCGGAATTCTATAGTTGGTCACTACATCAATAAGTGAGTCCAAGTTTTTTTGCAATTCCTCACCATTCGGATAGCTAACTAAGCCAGACCTAAAATTCAACAACTTTGTAGTGTTATAAATTATTCGAAGTGGGAACTGTGTTTGATTAAAATCTTCAAATGCTTCCAGAAAGCACTTTTCATTCAAGTCATAAACGGCATTGAAACCTTCATGCCCTTCAGACACCCCTAACGCTGAATATATAACAGTTAACCTTTGCTGACCATCCAGGACATAGTCTGTAGGAGTCATATCATCAGTTTCGGGCAACTTAAATGCGCCTATGTCTCGCTCAACTGCCAATGTGTTTTTAGTTCTCCACAAGAGTAAGCTTCCGACGGGATAATTGTTAGCAATAGAGTCAAGAAGCTTTAGGGCTTGATCTTCCTTCCATACAAACTGGCGTTGAAATTGTGGGACTTTAATTTGCCCAGAATTAATATCTGCGATTAAGTCTCGCAGAAATGGCGTTCCTGTTTCAAGCCTAGTAGCTACATTACCTGACATAATAACATCCTTGTTATAAGTAATAAAAAAACGAGCTCAAACTACCCTTAACATGCTTGTTAATTATAATCAACATTTTAAATTTCACCAAATTTGTGCAGAAAATTCAAGAATTTCTTTTCCTGGTGCATATCATTCAACCTTTTCAAGCGCATCACCAACACTTCCAACCATCAAGTGACTGCTGCAAAAAGAATTTAATTATTTGGCACGCTTCCTGCTAGAGACTCACCGAGGCACCGATAGGCATACAACAATCGAAAATCTACACCAATGGAGCGCTAGGGTTCCGGTGACTGGCTGATAGCAGTCACGACTGGTCCGAGAGCACTCGACCTCCAAGCTGGGGGTTACACGGCGGGACAAAAGCCCGGGAGACGCAAAGCCTGTAAAGGTCGGCGCCTCTCACTTTTTCCGCCGGAGATAACGACAATGACCCAGCTCACTCGCCTTTCCCAGTCCGCGACTTCCCCCTCGGATGCCAGCGCCCAGGTGTCATCCGCTGCTGTCTCATCTGCTTCATCCGCCGTTTCCCGAAACGCTTCCAGACGTGCTGCGCTGGCCGGCGCCCTGCTGCTTGGCGCATCGCTGAGCCCGCAGGCCATGGCGCAGGATTCCTTCAGCGTGTGCTGGTCGGTGTATGCCGGCTGGATGCCGTGGGAATACGCGGACACCCAGGGCATCGTCGACAAGTGGGCCAAGAAGTACGACATCAATATCGATGTGGTGCAGGTCAACGATTACGTCGAGTCCATCAATCAGTACACCTCCGGCAATGTCGATGGCTGTGCCATGACCAACATGGACGCCCTCACCCTCCCCGCCGCCAGCAGCGTCGATTCCACCGCGCTGATTCTGGGCGACTACTCCGATGGCAACGACGGCGTGATGGTGCGCGACGGCGATTCCATCGAGTCCCTGAAGGACCGCGAGGTCAATCTGGTGCAGTTCAGTGTCTCCCACTACCTGCTGGCACGCGCGCTGGACAGCGTCGGCATGAGCGAGCGCGACCTGACCACCACCAATACCGGCGATGCCGACATCGTGGCGCTGGCCAGCAACACCGACACCCAGGCAGTGGTGACCTGGAACCCGCAGCTGGCCACGCTCAAGGAGATGCCCGGCTACACCGAAGTCTTCAATTCCAGCGACATTCCCGGCGAGATTCTCGACCTGATGGTCGTCAATACCCAGACGCTGAAGGACAACCCGGACTTCGGCCACGCACTGGTCGGAGCCTGGTATGAGGTGATGGAGAAGATGAAGGCCGGTGACGAAGCCGCCCTCTCCCAGATGGCCGATGCCGCCGGCACCGACCTCGCCGGCTATCAGTCCCAGCTGGCCGCGACCCACATGTACTACACCCCCGCCGAGGCCGTGGCCGCCTTCAATGCGCCGAGCCTCAAGGACACCATGCAGCACATCGCCGACTTCAGCTTCGCGCAGGGCCTGTTGGGCGAAGGCGCCCCGGATGCCGGCTTCATCGGTATCGAGACCCCCGCCGGCGTCATCGGCAATGAAGGCAACGTGATGCTTCGCTTCGACCCGAGCTACACCGCCGCACTGGCCGACAGCCAGTAACGCCACGCGGTGGATGCCGCACACGCTCCGCGGGGCAGCCTGCCTCGCGGAACGTGAACCGACCGCCTTCCTCGACCGCACCCTCGTTCGCACCCGTGGAGCCCGCGCATGAAACGCCTGATCAATCTGACACCCTCCCGTGGTGGCCGCTGGCTGCTCGGTGGCCTGCCCTTCGCGCTACTGGCCATCCTCTACATCGTGCAGTCCAACCAGCGACTGCTCGACAACCCGAATGACCGCCTGCTGCCGTCCTTCGCCGCCATGGGCGAGTCGTTCTCGCGACTGGCCACCGAGGTCAACGTGCGCACCGGCGACCTGCCGCTGTGGACCGACACCTTCGCCAGTCTCGAACGCCTGCTGGCCGGCGTGCTGATCAGTGCGCTGATCGGCCTGACCGTCGGCCTGCTCACCGGTGGCCTGCCGCTGCTGCGTGCCAAGCTGTCACCGCTGATCACCGTGCTGTCCCTGATTCCGCCGATGGCGATTCTACCGATCCTGTTCATCGCCTTCGGTACCGGCGAGCTGGCCAAGATCGCGCTGATCGTCATCGGCATCACGCCCTTCCTGATTCGCGACCTGCAGAATCAGGCCCTGCGCTTGCCCGATGAGCAGCTGATCAAGGCCCAGACGCTGGGCGCCAGCTCCTGGCAGGTGCTGACCCGCGTACTGCTGCCCCAGCTGACCCCGCGCCTTCTGAGCGCCACGCGCCTGGCACTCGGCAGCGCCTGGTTGTTCCTGATCGCCGCGGAAGCCATCGCTGCCCAGGACGGCCTCGGCTACCGCATCTTCCTGGTGCGTCGCTATCTGGCGATGGACGTCATCCTGCCCTACGTGGCCTGGATCACGCTGCTGGCCTTCCTGCTCGACCGTCTGCTGGTGCTCGTCTCGACCCGCGCCTTCCCCTGGTACCACGCTGAGGAGAGCCAATCATGAGCCTGATCCACGCCAAGGGTCTCGAGAAGCACTACGGCCAGCAGGTCGTGCTGGAACGCATGAACCTGACCGTCGAGGCCGGAGAATTCATCACTCTGGTCGGCGCCTCCGGCTGCGGCAAGACCACCTTCCTCAAGCTGCTGCTGGGCACCGAGGGCGTCTCGCGCGGTGAGCTGCTGCTCGATGGCAAGCCCATCCCCGGCGAGCCGGGCCCGGACCGCGGCATCGTCTTCCAGAAGTATTCCGTCTTCCCGCACCTCACTGTGCTGGGCAACGTGATCATGGCCGAGGAGCTCGCACGTGCCCCACTGACCGGCAAGCTGTTCGGGGCCAAGCGCCGTGAAGCGCGGGTCGCCGCCGAAGCGCGCCTGGAAGAAGTCGGCCTGTCCCACGCACTGGACAAGTACCCGCATGAGCTGTCCGGCGGCATGCAGCAGCGCCTCGCCATCGCCCAGGCGCTGATGATGAAGCCGCGCATCCTGCTGCTGGATGAGCCCTTCGGCGCGCTGGACCCGGGGATTCGCAAGGACATGCACCAGCTGATTTTGCGCCTGTGGGAAGAACAGCAGCTAACCATCTTCATGATCACCCACGACCTGAAAGAAGCCTTCGAGCTGGGCTCGCGTGTCTGGGTGTTCGACAAGGTGCGTGTCGATGCGCAGGCCCCGCAGGCCTATGGCTCGACCATCACCTATGACCTGCCCACCGAGCGTAGCAAGACCAAGGCGTCGTCCCAGCAGCCGGGCTCTGACCAGCCGGGCTCTGTCCAAACGGGCTCTGGCCAACCGACGCCCGAGCACGAAGCGCTGACGACACCAGCCCACTCCGTTTCCCAAGCCACTCTCACCGGAGGCCAATTCAATGAACATACCGCTTGATGCCGCAACCGCCGCCCGCGCCAGCTTCACCGCCAAGTATCAGACCCATCTGCCCGGCGGCCATCACTGGTCGATGCGCATGCCGCGTGGCAGCGCGCTCAAGCTGACCGCGAGCGAGGCCAACGCCAATGTCGGCCTGGTGATGTACAACCCGCTGGATACGCTTGAGCGCCTCAATCTGCCGGATACTCTCAAGGGGCAGCACACCTTCCGCCTCACCGAAGGCCACTGCCTGTATTCCGACATGGGCCGTATCTTCGCCTCCATCATCCAGGACGATCTCGGCTGGCATGACAGCGCCAGCGGCAACCTGATGGAGCATCACTTCGCCGCCAAGGGCTGGCACAAGAAGGCCTATCAGCAAGCCTTCAATGACTTCACGCCCAGCGGTCACGACAGCCTGCTGATCGAGATGGCCAAGTACGGTCTGGGCGAGCGCGATCTGTGCGCCAACCTCAACCTGTTCTCCCGCGTGCGCGCCGATGAAGACGCCAACCTGCACTACGTCGCGGACCACTGCGCCGCCGGCGACAGCGTCACCCTGCGCTTCGAGATGGACACCCTCGTCATGCTGCACACCTGTCCGCATCCGCTGGACCCCGCCGAGGACTATCCGCTGCGCGGCGTGGACATGACCTTCGGCACCGCGACGCCGATGGATGAGCACGACGCCTGCTATCTGTCGCGCCCCGAGAATGCCCGCGCCTACGCCAACAACCAGCTCTATCACCTGGCGGGCTGAGGCGTCCCCCGACAGCAGACGGACGCCACGCCGACTGGCTCGTGGCAACTGGAAACGACGCCCCAGATGACAAGGACAAAGGACATCCCCATGTGCACCTCGACACTCGAACACCCACATTCCCACACCCCAGCCGCGACTGACGGTGCCCCGCTGAGCTACGCCGACCCCGCACAGCAGCCGCGCGAGCTTGAGCGCACCGTCGAGGCCGGCGATCACTTCATCGGCCTGGTCCGCGCCGGCCAGCACCTGCGTATCACCGACCTGCACGGCAATCAGGCCGCCGACACCCTGTTCTTCTCCGCCGACGACACCGCCGAGCGCTACAGCGCGATGGACACCGTGCGCGAGCAGGGCAAGGTCTACCTGACCACCGGCACGGTGCTCTATTCCACGCGTGGCCGTGCGCTGCTGACCATCACCGGCGATACCTGCGGTCGGCATGACACCCTGGGCGGCGCTTGCTCCAGCGAGTCCAACACCGTGCGTTACGACCTGGAGAAGCGCCACATGCACTCCTGTCGCGACAACTGGATGCTGGCCATCGCCCGCTACCCGAAGTACGACCTGACCAAGCGCGACATCGGCCACAACATCAACTTCTTCATGAACGTGCCGGTCACCGCCGATGGCGGCCTGAGCTTCGAGGACGGCCTGTCCGGCCCGGGCAAGTACGTCGAGATGGTCGCCGAGCGTGACGTCTACGTGCTGCTCTCCAACTGCCCGCAGCTCAACAACCCCTGCAATGGCTACGACCCGACACCGGTCGCCATCCGCATCAGCGACTCGCCGCTAGGTTGAGCCGCCGTCACACAAGCACACGACAAGATAGGCCGAGCCCCGCCTGACGATGTCATCTCTCTTGCATCACTCGTCAGCCCCCGAGGCTCTGCCCGGCTACCGGACGACCGGCAGCTCACAGTTTGAAGGCGGGACGACCCGCCGCCGGAAGGATGACTCCGTCATGTTCCACAAGGTCCTGATTGCCAACCGTGGCGCCATCGCCACCCGAATCCAGCGCACGCTGCGTGCCCTCGGTGTCCAGAGCGTCGCCGTCTACGCAGAAGCCGACCGTGAATCCCCCTTCGTGCGCGAGGCCGATGAAGCCTACAGCCTCGGCGAAGGTGCCGCCGCCGAGACCTATCTCGACATCGACAAGCTGATCGCCATCGCCCGCGAGAGTGGCGCCCAGGCCGTGCACCCGGGCTATGGTTTCCTGTCCGAGAACACCCGCTTCATCCAGGCCTGTGACGCCGCCGGCCTTGTCTTCCTCGGCCCGACCGTCGAGCAGATCCACGCCTTCGGCCTCAAGCACGAAGCGCGCACCATCGCCGAGAACGCCGGCGTGCCGCTGGTGCCCGGCACCGGCCTGCTGGACGACGTCGAGAGCGCACTGAGCGAGGCCGCCCGTATCGGCTATCCGGTGATGCTCAAGTCCACCGCCGGCGGCGGCGGCATCGGCATGCAGGTCTGTGACGACGAAGCCTCCCTTACCCGCGCCTTCGATTCGGTCAAGGGCCTGGGCGAGCGCAACTTCGGTGATGGTGGCGTCTTCCTCGAGGCGTACATCGCCCGCGCCCGTCACCTTGAAGTGCAGCTGTTCGGCGATGGCGAAGGCACGGTGATCGCCCTTGGCGAGCGCGACTGCTCCAGTCAGCGCCGCCATCAGAAGGTCATCGAGGAATGCCCGGCACCCAACCTGCCCGAGCACGTTCGCGAAGACATGATCGCCACCGCCATCCGCCTGGGCGAGGCCGTCAATTACCGCAGCGCCGGCACCGTCGAATTCATCTATGACGCCGAGCGTCAGGCCTTCTACTTCCTGGAGGTCAATACGCGTCTGCAGGTCGAGCACGGTGTCACCGAACTTGTGTGGGGCGTGGACATCGTCGCCTGGATGCTCAAGTTGGGCGCCGGTGAGCTGGGCAATCTGCGCGAGCTGGTCGCGCCGCTGACTCCCCGCGGCCACGCCATGCAGGCACGTGTCTATGCCGAGAATCCGCAGCACGACTTCCGCCCTTCCAGCGGCCTGCTCACCGAGGTGGAGTTCGCCAATGACGCCGTGTCCGCCGCCCTCGCCGACGACAGCCAGCTGCGGGTGGATCACTCCATCGAGGCCGGCTTCGAGGTACCCGCCTGGTTCGACCCGATGCTGGCCAAGGTGATGGTGCACGCCCCGACCCGTGAGCAGGCGCGCGGCGACCTCTCCAAGGCACTGGCGGCCTCTCGCCTCTACGGCATCGAGACCAACCGTCAGTGGCTGTCGCACCTGCTGGAAGACCCGCGCTTCATCAATGTCGAGATCTACACCCGCTGGCTGGAAGGCCTCGAGTGGGCCGCGCCGACCTTCGAGGTACTCGTCCCCGGCACTCTGACCACCGTGCAGGACATGCCGGGTCGCCTGGGCCACTGGGATGTGGGCGTGCCGCCCTCCGGCCCCTTCGATGACTACGCCTTCCGTCTCGGCAATGCGTTGCTGGGCAATGCCGCCGATGCCGCAGGCCTCGAAATCACCCTCAATGGCCCGACGCTGCACTTCCACCGCGCCACGCGCGTGGTGCTGGCCGGCGCGCCGCTGCCCGCCACGCTGTCCGTTTCAGCACCGCAAGACGGCGCTGATGACGCCGCGACTCACGAGCTTGCCCTGTGGCAGGTACATGAGATCGCCGCTGGCAGCACCCTGAGTCTGGGCAAGGTCGCCGCTGGCGCGCGCGGCTATCTGCTGATCGCCGGCGGCATCGACTGCCCGCAGTATCTGGGCTCGCGCGCGACCTTCACCCTGGGCCAGTTCGGCGGCCATGCCGGACGTGCGCTGCGCAGTGGCGACACCCTGCCGCTGGCCGATCTCGCCGAGTGCCACCCGCCCGCCCTGACCCGGCTGCCCGAGGCGCTGATCCCGCAGGGCGCGAGCTTGGTCGCGGATGAACAAGGCGGGAACGCTCAAGACAGGACACAAGGCCGCGAATGGCAGATCGGCGTGCTCTATGGCCCACATGGGGCGCCGGACTTCTTCACCGAAGACGACATCAGCACCTTCTTCGGCCACCGCTGGGAAGTGCATTACAACTCCAGCCGCACCGGCGTACGGCTGATCGGCCCGCGTCCGCAGTGGGCGCGCGCCGATGGCGGCGAGGCCGGTCTTCACCCCTCCAATATCCACGACAACGCCTACGCCTTCGGCACCATCGACTTCACCGGCGACATGCCGGTCATCCTCGGTCCGGACGGCCCGTCGCTGGGCGGCTTCGTGTGTCCGGCCACCGTGGTGCGTGCCGAGCGCTGGAAGCTGGGCCAGCTGGCCGCCGGCGATCGCATCCGCTTCGTCGCGCTGACTCTGGAGGAAGCCCGCACCATCGAGGTGCAGCAGGACGCCGTGATCGCCGCCCTCGCCAGTGGCCAGCTCGACACTCTGGGACAGCGCCTGGCGGAGACCGGCGGCGCCATGCTGAGCGCCATCGCCGCGCAACGTCCGCGCCCCGATGACTCACCGGTGCTCAAATGCCTCAGTGCCGAGCAAGGCGGCGAGCAGATCGTCTATCGCCGCGCCGGGGATGACTTCCTGCTGATCGAATTCGGCCAGATGGAGCTGGATATCGCGCTGCGCTTCCGCGCCCACGCCTGGATGCTGTGGCTCAAGGAGCACCCCCTGCCCGGCCTGATGGAGATGACCCCCGGCATTCGCTCGCTGCAACTGCATTACGACCCGCGCAGCCTGTCACTCGCCACGCTGATGGCGCATCTCGAACAGGCCGAAGTCGCGCTCAAGGATGTCGAGGACATCGAGATCGAGGCGCGCACTGTGCACCTGCCGCTGTCCTGGGATGACCCGGCGTGTCAGCAGGCCATCGACAAGTACCAGCGCTCGGTGCGCCCGGACGCCCCCTGGTGCCCGAGCAATCTGGAATTCATTCGCCGCATCAATGGCCTCGCCGATGAGGCGGCAGTGCGCGAGACGGTGCTCAACGCCCGCTATCTGGTGATGGGCCTCGGCGATGTCTATCTCGGCGCGCCGGTGGCCACGCCGCTGGACCCGCGCCAGCGGCTGGTGACCACCAAGTACAACCCGGCACGCACCTGGACTGCCGAGAACTCGGTGGGCATCGGCGGCGCCTATCTGTGCGTGTATGGCATGGAAGGCCCGGGCGGTTATCAGTTCGTCGGCCGCACGCTGCAGATGTGGAATCGCTATCGCCGCACCGAACACTTCACCACCCCGTGGCTGCTGCGCGTGTTCGATCAGCTGCGCTTCCATCCGGTCAGCCATGAAGCGCTCGAGCAGATTCGCCGTGATCACCCTCAGGGGCGTTACGACCTCAAGATCGAGAAGACCCGCTTCCGTCTCGCCGATTATCAAGCACAGATCGCCGAACACCAGGCCGAGACCGATGCCTTCCGCGAACGTCGCCAAGCCGCCTTCCAGCAGGAAATCGACGACTGGCATGCGCGCGGCCAGTTCACCTTCGAGGATCAGATCAACGAGGTGCAGGAAGCCGACAGCCTGAGTGATGACGAGCTGGGCATCGAGACGCCGGTCACCGGCAGCCTGTGGAAGCTGGAAGTCGCCGAGGGCGATGACGTCGAGGCCGGCCAGGTGGTGGCGCTGGTCGAGTCGATGAAGATGGAAGTCGAGATTCGCACCCACACCGCTGGCCGTGTCGTGCGCCTGCCGATCAAGGAAGGCAGCGGCGTCGCCCCCGGCCAACCGCTGATCGTGCTGTCGACCGCCGTGGAAGCCACGGATTCCGCTGATGCCAGCGCATCAGACAACGCCCAATCGACCCTGTCCTCCGAGGAGACGCTGTGATGATGACCCATACCCCGCTCAACCTGAGCATCACGGCGCTGAGCAAGGCCTATCAGGCCGGTGAGATGACGCCGCGCCAACTGGTGGACGAGCTGCTGGCCGCGCAGGCCGAGACCGACGCCGCCTGGATCACCCGCCTGTCAGCACAGCAGCTGGAACCCTATCTGGCACGTCTGGACGACGTGGCGTCCGAGTCGCTGCCGCTCTACGGCATTCCCTTCGCGATCAAGGACAATATCGATCTCGCCGGCGTGACCACCACCGCCGGTTGCCCGGACTTTGCCTACACGCCGAGCGATGATGCCTTCGTGGTCAAGCAGTTGATCGCAGCAGGCGCGATTCCGATGGGCAAGACCAATCTGGACCAGTTCGCCACCGGCCTGGTCGGTGAACGCGCCCTGCCGGTCTACGGCACCCCGGCCAATGCCTTCGACCCCGCCTATGTGCCGGGTGGCTCCAGCAGTGGCTCCGCCGTCGTCACCGCCCAGGGCCAGGTCAGCTTCGCGCTGGGCACGGACACGGCGGGTTCCGGGCGGGTTCCGGCCTGCTTCAACAATCTGGTCGGCGTGAAGCCGACGCTTGGCCTGCTCAGCGCAGGCGGTGTGGTACCGGCCTGCGCGACGCTGGATACCATCTCCATCTTCGCGCTGGGCTGCGATGATGCCGCGAAGGTGCTGTCCGTCACCGCACAGTTCGATGCCGACAACCGCTGGGCGCGCGAGCATGACTTCAGCGTTCACGGCCAGGCCTATGGCGTGCTGCCAGACCTGGCTGGGCTGCGCATCGGCGTGCCGCCGCGAGCTCAGTGGCATACCGACAGCGATTACAGCGGCTACATGGAAGCCGCGATGCGCCAGTGCAAGGCGCTGGGGGCCGAGCTGGTCGAGCTGGATTGCAGCCCGCTGCTGGCCGCCGCGCGCCTGCTGTATGAAGGCCCCTGGGTGGCGGAGCGCTATCACGCGGTGCGCGAACTGATCGAGCGCAATCCCGAGGCGCTGCACCCGGTAACCCGCGAGATCACCCTCGGCGGTGCCACGCCTCTGGCCGTCGATGCCTTCGATGCGCGCTATCAGCTGGCCGAATACCGCCGTCAGGGCGAGGCGCTGCTGGCGCAGGTGGACGTGATGCTGGCACCGACCACGCCGCGCCTGCCGACCAAGGCGGAGCTGGCCGAGGCGCCGATCGCGGTCAATTCGGAGCTGGGCACCTGGACCAACTTCATGAACCTGCTGGATCTCAGCGCGCTGGCCGTGCCGGTGGGCTTCAACCGCCAGGGTCTGCCGGGGGGCGTGACGCTGTTCGCGCCGGCCTTCGAAGACCTGCAGCTGCTCAGCATCGCGCGTCTGCTCGAGCACGAATTCGCGCTGCCGCTGGGTGCCAGCGCCGTCGCCCGTCCTCAGGCGCGCCTCGCGGAAAGCCAGCTGCCCGCGGCGGCCAATGGCCGACTCGAGCTCGCCGTCTGTGGTGCGCACCTCAGTGGCATGCCGCTCAATCATCAGCTCACCCAGCGCGATGCCCGTCTGGTCGCCCGCACTCACAGCGCCCCGAGCTACCGACTCTATCAACTGGATGACGCGACACCCGCCAAACCGGCCATGCTGCGTGCCCCGCAAGACGGCACCAGCATCGCGCTGGAGGTCTGGTCTCTGCCCATCGGCAGTGTCGGCAGCTTCCTCGCCGGCATCCCCTTCCCGCTGGGACTGGGCCAGATCGAACTCGAAGATGGCCGCTGGGTCGCGGGCTTCATCTGCTCGGTGTCCGCTGACAGCGGCGTGCCGATGACGGACATCAGCGAGTACGGCGGCTGGAAGGCGTGGGTCGAGCGCGAGTAAGCGCGCCGTAACCCCTGATCCGCAACCTCTGATCCATAACCCTCAGCCGCCCTGCACCACAAGACAAAGAGCAACAGATCTGAAACGAAACGCCCCGCGACCGGATGAACGGTCGCGGGGCGTTTCAGTATGACGCTTGCGTGCGTGGCCTGAATGTGTCGAACACGTGGCCTGCATGAGTGGCCCGGCAGCTGTCTCTGGCCTTCCGCATGACCAGACCCATCGCCCGATAGCACCACGTCGGGCTCATGAAGTTCCCCGAAATTTTCATTCTTGGCATCCCGCAAAGCGTGTCTGGCATTTCGCAAAACAAAAGTGCCGCCAGCGGGTAAATAATAATGATTATTATAAACAACTAGGGAACGCAGTCTTGGCTCACTCACTCCGCCGTCCAGGTTTCACTCGCTCGCCACTCGCCCTCTCCATTGCGCTCGCGACCTCGTCACTGCTCAGTGCCACCGCTATCGCGGATGAGACTCGCACACTTGAGGCGATGACCATCGTCGGCGAGGCGCAAGGCGGCACCACGGAAGAGACTCAGGCGTATACGGTCGACTCCAGCACCAGCGCCAATGGCTTGACCCTGTCACCGCGCGAGACACCGCAGTCTGTCAGCTTTCTGACCCGCCAGCAGATGGATGATGAGGCGCTGACCAGCACCACGGAGGCGATCAACCGCCTGCCGGGCGTGTCCTCCAATCGCCTGGACGGCACCCGCGCCAGCTTCCAGTCGCGCGGCTATACCATCCGCAATTTCCAGTTCGATGGCCAACAGAGCAACACCAGCAGCTTCTGGCCGTTCGGCGACGCCGAGTGGGACACCGCCATCTATGATCGCGTCGAGGTAGTCCGCGGGGCCACCGGCCTGATGACAGGCGTCGGCGACCCGTCCGCCACCGTCAACTTCGTGCGCAAGAAGCCGCTGGACGAAGCCGCGGCCAGCGTGACAGGCGCAGTCGGCAGCTGGGACCGTCGGCGTGGCGTGGTGGATGTCAGCACGCCGCTGGATGATGCCGGCAAGGTCGGCGTGCGCTTCGTGGCCGCCAAGGACCGCTCCGACAGCTTCATGGATGATGTCGAGAATGACCGCGAGACCCTCTACGGGGTGATCGCCGCCGAATTGACGCCTGACACCGAGCTGAACGTCGGGGTCGAGTATCAGCGCTATGACCAGGATGGCGCCTATCTGGGCGTGCCGCTCTACTACACCGACGGCACGCGCACCGACTTCGACCAGTCGGTCGCCAACAATACCGAATGGGCGCACTTCTTCACCGAGAACACGCGCGGTTTCGCCGACCTGACCCACTACTTCGCCAACGGCTGGAAGGCGACCGCCGCCTACAGTCATGGCGATGCCAACTACGGGCTGACCTACAACTACCGTGGCGGCTATGTGGATCGTGACAACGGCATCCTCTACTACGACAGCAATCGCGAGTATCCGACGACCTCCTATCTGGTCGACTATCGCGGTGATCGCACCCAGAAGAACCTGAACCTGAGCGCCGAGGGTCCCTTCGAGCTGCTCGGTCGTGAGCACCAGCTGGGCTTTGGCTACATGCGGCTCAAGGAAGAGTACGAGATCTGGAGCCGCACCCCGGCGAGCGCCGTGCCGGCGCTGGGCAGCTTCACCGATCGCGATGACCCGGCGCTGGCCGAGCCGGAATGGGGCGAATGGGGCCTGACCGACGACACCGAAACCGAGCAGAGCGGTTTCTACGCCGTGACGCGCTTCTCGCTGGCTGACCCCGTGCACCTGATCATCGGCGCCCGCCTGACCGATTGGGAGATCGACCAGGACTACCGTGGCGAGCGCAGCTATGAATACAACGACGAGTTCACGCCCTATGCCGGCCTGATCGTCGACATTACCGACAACCTCACCGCCTATACCAGCTACACGCAGATCTTCAACACCCAGAGCGAACGTGCCCCCGATGGCGCCCTGCTCGACCCGCTCGAGGGCACCAGCTATGAAGCGGGCCTGAAGGCGGCGTTGTTCGAGGACCGCGCTGACGTGTCCTTCGCCGTCTTCCGCAGCGAGCAGGACAATCTGGCCGTCGAGATCCCCGGCGTCTATGTCGCCGGCACCACCGATCAGGCCTACACCGAGTCAGACGGCGCCGTGGTCGAAGGCTTCGAACTGGAAGTGGCCGGTGAAGTCGCGCCGGGCATCAATCTCTCCGCCAGCTACGCACTGGTGGACGCCGAGGACGCCGATGGCACCCAGCTCAATACCAGCTATCCGCGCCAGCAGGCCAAGGTCTACGCCACCTGGCAGCTGCCCGGCGACTGGTCGCGTCTGACGCTGGGCGCTGGTGGCACCTGGCAGGGTGATACCTACAAGGATACCGACACGCCCACCGGTACCGAGAAGGTCGGCCAGGGCGATGTCTTCCTCGCCAACGCCATGGCGCGCTATCGCTTCAATGACAACTTCAGCACCCAGCTCAACGTGTCCAACCTCTTCGATGAGGAGTACTACACGCAGCAGGGCTTCTACAGCCAGTACCTGTACGGCGCGCCGCGCAGTGCGCTGCTGAGCATGACCTACGACTTCTGAGCACGGGCCCGCCCTGTCGACAGGACACTCGTCTCCACACGTAACGCTTGCCTACCCACCGACAGCCCCTCCCCGCCAGGGGCTGTCATCTCATCTCTGGCCAGCAGCGTCTGCCGCCAGCCGATCACACAAGGAGTCTCCCTTGCGACTCACGCGACTTTCCTGCGCCATCGGCCTGACCACCGCCATGGCCGCCTGCTTCACACCTGCCGTACAGGCACACGAATCAGCGACTGCACACACGTCATCTGCCAGATCATCTGCCGCCTCCGCCGAGGCAACGGCGCAGTATCCGCTCACGATCGAACATGCCTTCGGTACCACCATCATCGAGAACAAGCCGCAACGTATCGCCACCGTCGCCTGGGCCAATCATGAAGTGCCGTTGGCACTGGGTGTGGTGCCGGTGGGCTTCCCCCGTCAGGACTTCGGGGATGATGACGGCGATGGCATGATGCCGTGGGTCAAGGCGCGCCTGGAAGCACTGGGGGCCGACTCGGCCAATCTGTTCGATCAGGGCAAGACCCTCGATTTCGATGCCGTGGCCGCCAGCCAGCCGGACGTCATCCTCGCCGCCTATTCAGGATTGAGCGAAGACGATTACGCCAAGCTCAGCAAGATCGCGCCGGTCGTGGCGCGCCCGGGGCCGCGCTGGTCTTCCAGCTGGCGCGACATGATTCGCCTCGACAGTGCCGGCATGGGCATGGCCGCCGAAGGGGAAGCACTGATCGAGCGTCTCGAGGCCCAGGTCGCCGAGAACATCGCCGCCCACCCGGAGATCAAGGGCAAGTCGGCCATCACCCTGCGCTATATCGACCCTGAAGACCCGACCCGGATCGCCTTCTACAACGACAACGATGCCCGGGGGCGCTTCCTTGCCGAGCTGGGGCTGACCTCCCCGTCCTTCGTGACGGCAAGTGCCAGCGACGGCAAGATTGGCGGGCGAGTGCCCCCGCAACAACTGGCGGAGCTGGCCGACGTCGATATCATCCTGACCTACGGCGGCCAGGCGCTGATTGAGCGCCTCAACCAGCATCTTGCGGACAATGACCTGCCCACCTTCAGCAACGACAGGGTCATCCTGCTGGAGAATGACCCGATGGGCACGGCGGCCAACCCGACACCGCTCTCGATGCCGGAAGTGCTCGATGCCTACGTAACCCAGCTTGCGCGGGCAGCGAAAGCCTCGAATGGCTGATGGTGACTGGCTTGTTCTACTGAAACAGGCGACTGGCTCATTCTACTGAACCAGGCGACTGGCTCAGAACAACTGAACCAGCCGGGCGCAGCTGAGACCCGCCACCTGAAAGACGAAAACCCCGCGACCGGTGACCCGGTCGCGGGGTTTTTCATGGAGCCTGAACTCGCCCGATCTACTTCTTGAGGCTGTCGATCAGCAGCTCAGCGACACCTTCGGAAGACATCGGGTTCTGACCGGTGATGATCAGGCCATCCTGAATCGCGAAGGAGGTGAAATCGGCCTTCTTCTCATAGATGCCGCCTTTCTGCTGCAGGGCATCTTCGACCAGGAACGGCACGACATTGGTGAGGCCGACGCCTTCTTCTTCGCCATTGGTGAAGCCGGTGACACGCACGCCGTCCACGAAGGGAGTGCCATCAGGCTTGCGGGCGTTCAGCAGCACTGCCGGGGCGTGGCAGACGGAGCTGACCAGCTTGCCAGCCGCATGGAACTGCTCGATCAGACGGATGGAATCCGCGTCGTTGGTCAGATCCCACAGCGGGCCGTGGCCACCCGGGTAGAAGATGGCGTCGAAGTCTTCGACCTTCATGTCTGCCAGCACGGCGGTGGTGGCGAGGTCCTGCTGAGCAGCGGCGTCCTTGTCGAAGCGACGCGTGGCATCCGTCTGGAAATCCTCGCCTTGGCTTGCCGGATCCAGCGGCGGTTGACCGCCCTTGGGAGAGGCCAGCGTCACCTCGATGCCGGCGTCCTTCATGACGTAGTAGGGAGCCGCCAGCTCTTCCAGCCAGAAGCCTGTCTTCTTGCCCGTGTCACCCAGCGTATCGTGGGATGTCACTACTACCAGAACCTTGCTCATGATGCTCTCCTCAACGTGCGGGATAGCCCGCAACGGTCACTTCACGAAAGATGTCGGCGACGTGATGGTCACCACGTGATGCTCACCACGTGATGGCCACCAAGTGGTGCTCGCCCTGTGTTGAATGAAGCTTACTGCTCACGCCACCATCGTCATAATCGATAGTCCGGATAGCCACTATCGCACACACAAATAGTTGTCTTGCGCCAGCGTGCTTATCGAGCGCACCCGCTCGACAACTCGCATGCCGGCAACCGGCTCAATAGGTCGGCATCAGATGCACTTCGCGGATATTGGCACGCGGCGAAGCACTGATGGCGTAGAGCACGGCATCCGCCACATCCTGCGGGTCCAGCTTGTCCGGCTTTGGCTGATCGAAGAAGGCGGTATTGACCATGCCCGGGGTAATGGTGGTGCAGCGGCCTTGCCACTCGGCCATTTCCATCGCCAGGTTCTGGCCAAAGCCGTAGGCAAACCACTTGCTGGAGCTGTAGATGGAGCCCGCATGATTGGCGCGGCCGGCCACGGAACTGGTGAGGATGAAGTGGCCCTTGCTCTCTCTCAGGTGCGGCAGGGTCGCGTGGGCGGTCCACAGCAGCGCATTGATGTTGATGTCGATGACTCGCTTCCACTCCTCGGGATCGCCGTTCTCGGTGCCTGCCTGGCTGACGCCGGTACCGGCATTGGCGAACGCCACATCCAGACGGCCATGCTGGGCGACGGCCTGCTCGACGACCTTGGCGAGTTGATCGTAGTCCGTCGCATCGGCGGCAATCGCCAGCACCTTGTCGCTGCCCAGTTCCTCGACCAGCGCATCGAGACGTTCCTTGCGACGGGCGGTCGCGACGACCTTGTGCCCGGCCTTCACCAGTGTGCGCGCGGTGGCCTCACCGATACCGCTTGAGGCGCCGGTGATCAGCACGATCTTTTCCTCTTCGGCTTGCGTCCGCTTCACATCACTCATGGCTCACTCCTGTGGGTCGCTTGGATCACTCGTCGTGTTCTGATCACTACCCTACCGCCTGAACTTGCCATCGTGATAATCGATAGTACAGATAGCTGCTATCATCCAGACAAATAGTGCTCACTCGCCCGAGTGCAACCGCGACACTCCGCCTGCTCTGGTAGTCATCATGAAGCTCAACTACGACCTCAACCTCCTGCGCACCTTCCATGCGCTGTATCTCGAGCAGAACGTCACGCGCGCCGGCGAGCGTCTGCACCTGAGTCAGCCCTCGGTGAGCGCGGCGCTCTCCAGGCTGCGCGAGCTGTTCAATGACCCGCTGTTCATCCGCGACCGCCAGCGCATGCGTCCTACCGAGAAGGCCGACCACCTGTTTCCGACCATCGAGGCGGCGCTGACCGACCTCGATGGCCTGATCAACAGCGAGCGGCACTTCGACCACACCACCGAAAGCCGTCATTTCGAGATCGCCGCCAACGACTACTTCGAGGTGCTGATCCTGCCGCAACTGGCGACGATCCTGCGTGAACAGGCGCCGGGCATCACCCTCCAGGTACGCCGTCTCTCGCAGGACATGAGCGAAGCCGGCGTGATGAGCGGCACGACGGACCTCGCCTTCGGGCGTCAGGTCGATCCGCCCGAGAATCTGGTGGTCAGGGAAGTGATCACGGAAGGCATCGACTGCCTGGTCGGCAACGGGCATCCGCTATTGGAGCGTCTGGATGATGAAGGCCGCATGACAAAGGCGGATTTCGAGCACCACGCCCATGTGCTGGTGCAACCCCATACCCGCCTGAAAAGCGGCATCTTCAAGCAGCTCGAGGGCCAGGGGCTCAAGCGTGAGGTGGCCCTGGCGGTCACCTACTTCATGGCCGTGCCCTCCCTGCTGGAGCGCTCGCCACTGATCGCGAGCCTGCCCACCGGGCTATGCCAGCACTTCTGCCGCCAGTTCGCCGTCACCCGTGTGGCACCGCCCCTCGCCTTCGCCTCCTTCCCCTTCCACTTGAGCTGGCATCGCCGCTATCAGAAGGACCCCGCGCATCGCTGGATCCGCGAGCAGATCATTGAATGCTGTCAGCGTCTGGCGGAGGGGCAGCAGATGCTGCCCTGATCCCTGAAGCCCTGTGCCCTGAGCCCTGTGCCATGAGCACAGAAAATAAGCGCCCGGCTACGAAAACGGCCCCTCACCATCCAGTGAGGGGCCGTTCTTGTCATGCCATGGGATTCAGCAGGCGAGCATCAGCCCTGCCTGGCCGCCAGGGCAGCACGATGGGCGTGCAGCTTCTGGTAGCTTTCGATCAGGCGCAGGTGGCGATCGAGCCCTTCCAGCTGCATGTTGGTCGGCTCCAGACCATGGAAGCGCACCTCGCCCTGCACGGAGCCCACCACGGCAGCCATGGTGTCTTCGCCGAACATGCGGCGGAAGTTGTAGAGGTAGTCCTCAAGCTCCAGCTCGTCATCCAGCGTGATCTCCAGCACCGCCTTCATGGCCTGATAATAGAGACCGCGCACGACGGTGTTGTCGTTGTACTGCAGGAACATCTCGACGCGATCCAGCGCGTCCTCGTGCTGACCCAGCGCGAGGTTGATCATCAGTTTCAGCTCGAGAATCGTCAGCTGGCCCCAGATGGTGTTCTCGTCGAACTCGATGCCGATCAGCGTCTTGATGTCCATGTGCTCATCAAGCTGGCTCTCTTCGAGACGCTCGCCTAGGTCCGCCAGCTGCTCATCATCGAGACGATGCAGATTGAGGATGTCCTCGCGGTAATCCAGCGCCATGTTGGTGTTGTCCCACACCAGGTCCTCGACCGGATAGACCTCGGAATAGCCCGGCACCAGGATACGGCACACCGGCGCGCCAAGATCCTCGTGCACCGCCATGTAGGCCTCCTTGCCGATCTCATCGAGGATGCCGAACAGGTTGGCGACTTCTTCTTCATTGCTGCCGGAGAAGTCCCACTCGACGAACTCGATATCGGTCTTGGAGCTGAAGAAGCGCCAGGAGACCAGACCCGAGGAGTCGATGAAGTGCTCGACGAAGTTGTTCGGCTCGGACACGGCCAGCGAGTTGAAGGTCGGCGGCATGAAGTCGTTGAGACCCTCGAAGCTGCGGCCCTGCATCAGCTCGGTCAGGCTGCGCTCGATGGCGACTTCAAAGCTCGGGTGCGCGCCGAAGGAGGCGAAGACACCGCCGGTCTTCGGGTTCATCAGCGTGACGCAGGCCACCGGGAACTGACCGCCCAGCGAGGCGTCCTTGACCAGAATCGGGAAGCCCTGGGCTTCCAGCGCCTCGATGCCTTCGACGATTTCCGGGTACTTGGCCAGCACCTCCTGCGGCACGTCCGGCAGGGTCAGTTCCTGCTCGAGAATCTCGCGCTTCACGGCACGCTCGAAGATCTCGGACAGACACTGCACCTGGGCTTCCGGCAGAGTATTGCCGGCGCTCATGCCGTTGCTGAGATACAGGTTCTCGATCAGGTTGGACGGGAAGTAGATCGTCTCACCGTCCGAACGGCGAGTGAACGGCAAGGACACGATGCCACGATCCGCACGCCCGGAATTGGTGTCGATCAGATTGGAGCCACCCAGCTCGCCGTCCGGATTGAAGATCTCCAGGCAGTAGTCATCCAGCACGCCTTCCGGGATCTCGTCGTTCGGGCCCGGCTGGAACCACTTCTCGTTCGGGTAGTGCACGAACTCGCTGTCAGCGATGGCTTCGCCGAAGAACTGATCGTTGTAGAAGAAGTTGCAGCTCAGGCGCTCGATGAACTCGCCCAGTGCCGAGCACAGCGCGCTCTCCTTGGTCGAACCCTTGCCGTTGGTGAAGCACATCGGCGAGGCGGCATCACGAATGTGCAGCGACCAGACGTGCGGCACGATGTTGCGCCAGGAGGCGATCTCGATCTTCATGCCGAGATCATTCAGCAGGCCCGTCATGTTGGCGATGGTCTGCTCCAGCGGCAGGTCCTTGCCTTCGATCCAGGTGCTCTGCCCTTCTGGCGGCTCCGCCATCAGCAATGCCTGGGCGTCCTCGTCGAGGTTGTCGACCGTCTCGATCTCGAAGCCCGGGCCGGTCTGGACGACCTTCTTCACCGTGCAACGATCGATGGAACGCAGGATGCCCTGACGGTCCTTGTCGGAGAGGTCTTCCGGCAGCTCCACCTGGATCTTGAAGATCTGGTTGTAGCGATTCTCCGGGTCGACGATGTTGTTCTGGGACAGGCGGATGTTCTCGGTCGGGATGTCCCGCGCCACGCAGTACACCTTCACGAAGTACGCCGCGCACAGCGCCGACGACGCCAGGAAGTAGTCGAACGGGCTCGGCGCCGACCCATCACCCTTGTAGCGGATGGGCTGATCGGTGATGACCGTGAAGTCGTCGAATTTCGCCTCGAGCCTCAGGTTGTCGAGAAAGTTGACCTTGATTTCCATGAACGATGCACCGCTGTGAAGAGTGTGGGCGCCAGCTCGCCAGTCTGACGGCTACGCGATGGCCGCCATTATCCAGATTTTGGGGGCCTGCGTCGCGGGTGAGGCGAAAAGCGAAAACGCCGTGTCTTCCTTGACGGTAGGGGGATTGTCACCTATTGGTTAATTTATACGTATAAATACAATAATTGATGCTTTGCCATGCCTGGTTCCCTGCCATCGACACGACAGGTCACAACCCGCCCCACCAACCACAATAAAGGGGAATGCAATGAGAAAGCGCTTCACGACCCGCAAGGTCGCCATCTACGGCAGCATGCTGCTGGGATTCTTGATGCTCGAGAGTCCATTGATGCTGATGGCCAACAAGATCGAGCCCATGGTGATGGGAGTTCCGTTCTTCCTCGTCTGGAACCTGGTGTGGTGGGGCTTCCTCACCGCCGTGTTCCTGTATGCCTACCTGACCAACTGGGGTAGCGCCAGAGCCCCTTCCACCGGCGGCAAGCGCTGAGGAGCTCACCATGACTGGAAGCATCTTGATCATCGCGGCCTTCATGATCATTCCCTTGATCGTCGGGCTCGTCTCGGCCCGCAAGTCCCAGACGACGAGCGAAGACTTCTTCGTTCAGGGGCGGGCCATGGGCAGCATTGCCGTATTCTTCACGGTGGCGGCCACCTGGTGGAGCGCCTTTGCCTTCCTGGGATCGAATGCCACCTTCTACACCAGTGGCCCGATCTATCTCACCGCGCTTGCGTGGAACCTGCTCTTCGGCTTCATGTACTACTGGGTGGGCAAGCGCGTCTGGTATCTCGGCAAGCGCTTTGACTACCTGACGCCGTCAGACCTGATGGGCGATTTCTACAACAGTGAAGCACTCAGAGTCCTCGTTGCCGTCATCACGCTGATCTTTACCGTGCCATACCTGCAGATCCAGCTGACAGGCGGCGCCTACCTGATCGAGGTCGCCTCCGGTGGCGTCGTGCCCTTCTGGCTGGCCGCACTGCTGTTCTACTTCATCATCATCGTCTATGTGTGGGTCGGCGGAATTCGCGCCATCGCCTGGACAGATGTGATCTACGGGGCGCTGCTGTTCTTCGGCATGATGTATGCGGGCTACTACATCGCCGGCCAGGCAGGTGGTCCGACCAGCATGTTCGCGCAGCTCGCCAGTGACTCGCCCGCACATCTGACGCTGCCGGGGCCGAATGGCAACATGGGCTACTCCATGTGGTTCTCGCTGTTCGTGATCGTGGCCATCGGTGCCTTCATGGGTCCCCAGATCTGGCTGCGCATGTATTCGGTGAAAAGCGGCAAGCTGTTCGGCTTGATGCCCTTCCTGCTGGGGCTCGCCGCCTTCGCCTATTTCGGCTCGGTACTCACGGGGTATACCGGTGTACTGCTGGAGCCTGGCCTGGAGAATGCTGACCAGATCCTGCCTGTCATGCTTATGAACTATGCGCCCTACCTGCTGGCATCACTGATCATGGCGGCTGGCGCGGCAGCGGCGATGTCCACCGCCAACTCCCAGATCCATGCGGTATCGACCGTCGTCACCATGGATATCTACAAGCGCTACGTGAACCCGCAAGCGGATCAGAAGCGCATCGTCCACATCGGGCGCCTGTCACTGGTCGGCTTCTCTCTGGCGGCCTACATCCTGGCACTGACCGTTCCGGGGCTGCTCGTCACGATCGGGATCGCGGCACTGGCGGGCACCGCTCAGCTGATCGTGCCGACACTGGGCGCCATCACCTGGCGTAAGGCACACCCGCAAGCGGCCTTCTGGGGCCTAATTCTGGGTATCGTGACCGTCCTCTGGCTGTCCTACGGCGCCAGCGTCAGCAACCCGCTTGGCCTGCATGCCGGCATCTGGGGCCTGATCCTCAATGCGTCAGCCTTCGTCATCATCAGCCTCGCCTTGCAGCGCAAGGATGCCGATGTGGTGGAACGCTTCGCGCAGGCGCGTCGGGATTACACCGCGGAATATCACCCGGAGCAGCTGGAAGATGATGCGGCTCCCTCACCTCAGGTGATCGAAGCCCGCTGACCAGCGACAAGGGCCTGCATTGCGCAGGCCCTTTTCATTGCCGAGCACATCTCACGTGCCGAGAACGTCCCACAAGCGATTACCTGATCACAGTACCTGATAGCCGGCACTTGATAGCCAATGGACAGGATCTGACATGACCCCAGCCTCTCTTCCCACGCAATTATCTGAATTGACCGCCACTGACGCCCTGACGCTATTTCGCCAGGGTGAGCTATCCCCTGTCGAGCTGACCCGGGATTGTCTGGAACGTATCGACACGCTCAACCCCAAGATCAATGCCTTCGTGCATATCGCCCATGATGGGGCAATGAAGGCGGCGAGAGACGCCGAAGCCCGCTGGATGAACGGCTCGCCCTGCGGCCCGCTGGACGGTGTACCGACAACACTCAAGGACCTGACGCTGTCCCGGGACATGCCAACCCGGTACGGCTCTGCCACCACATCACCCGACGGGGGGAGTGACGTCGATTCCCCCGTCGCCGCGAGCCTGCGCAAGGCAGGCGCCGTCTTTCTCGGCAAGACAGCCTCACCGGAGTACGGCTGGAAAGGAGTGACGGACAACCCGCTGCACGGCGTGACCCGCAACCCCTGGAATACCGCGCTGACGTCGGGTGGATCCTCAGGCGGGGCTGGAGCAGCGGCCGCGCTGAACCTGGGCATGCTCCATCAAGGAAGTGACGCGGGCGGTTCGATCCGCATACCCTGCAGCTTTACCGGCACCTTCGGCCTGAAACCCACGTTTGGCTGGATACCTCAATGGCCGACCAGCGCCATGTCGACACTCTCACACCTGGGACCGATGACGCGGACGGCGTCCGATAGCGCCCTGATGCTTGCCAGCATGGCAAGACCGGATGCCCGAGACGGATTGCTCGGCAACCCGCATGGTATTCATTGGAATGCGCCACTCCCATTGTCTCTTGAAGGATGGAAAATCGCTTACAGCCCGACGCTTGGGTATGTCGACGTTGCACAGGACATACGCCTGCGAGTGGACGAAGCGGTCGCTCTACTGTCGAGACTGGGCGCTGACGTCATCGAGATAGACCCCGGGTTTTCCTGTCCCCTCGATACCTTCAATACCTTGTGGTTCGCGGGTGCCACCCAGGTGGTCGAAAAGATGACCGACAGCCAGCGAGAGCAAATGGACCCGGGCTTGCTGGACATTGCAGAGCGCGGCAACAACATTTCCTTGTCGCAATATCTGGCGGCAAGACGAGAGCGGACTGCACTTTGCGCACACATGCAATCCTTCCACGAGCAATGGGATCTGCTTGTTACCCCCACCTTGCCCATTTCACCCTTTGTCGCTGGGCACAACGTCCCACCCGGCGAGAAATACACTGACTGGATGGACTGGACGCCGTTCAGCTACCCCTTCAACCTGACCCAACAACCCGCGGCATCACTCCCCTGCGGATTGGATGACAATGGGCTGCCTGTCGGACTGCATCTGGTGGGAGGAAAGTTCCAGGATATGAAAGTGATGCATGCGGCCATGTTGCTTGAGGAGATGCTTCCTGGCCTTGTCTATCCCAAGCCCTAGCCAAGAGAAGTCCATCAACCAGCCGCCGAGCTTATGGCATGCCTCAAGCCTCTGGCTTCAGCTCGCTTCACTCCTCACATCCCACCCCGCCCCGCCCCGCCCGAGCAATCGTGCGGGGCAGGCGTATTGATGAGAATCCTGATACCCACAGCATCAGGAATTTGATGCTAAAGATCGGCGCAGCCGTGTCAATAAAGGATTCAACAGTAAATAAACATTACTTCAGCACAATCGCATCAAGGATGTCCGCAGTCGATGACGGATTGATGCCTCCCCTCTCTTGCCAGGAACTCTCCCATGCTGCTCGATCGTGCCCAGGCCCTGCGCCGTGCGCTGGAAGACCACACTGCCTGCATCTTCTTTCGCCCGGATGGCAGCATTCTTGGCGCAAGCGACGCCTTTCTGTCAGCGACGGGCTATCGCCGTGATCAGGTCGTGGGGCAGCATCACCGCATGTTCTGCTCGAGCGAGGTCCATCAGGCCCCGGACTATCAACACTTCTGGCATCAGCTGGTCGCCGGCCATTCACGCGGTGGCACCTTCGAGCGACGTGATGCCAGAGGCGCGACCTTGTGGTTGGAGGCGACCTACCTGCCGGTCATGACTCGCCGCGGGCGTGTGCGCTACATCATCAAGATTGCCCGCGATGTCAGTGAGCGTCACGAGAGCGCCAGCAGTCAGGACGCCATTCTCACCGCGCTCAACACCTCGATGGCAGTGATCGAATTCGCGCCGGATGGCACCGTGCTCAAGGCCAACGACAACTTCCTCAAGGTGATGGGGTATCAGGCCCATGACGTCATCGGGCAGCATCATCGTCGCTTCTGCGCTGACAGCTTCTATGAGGAAAACCCCGACTTCTGGCGCGAGTTGGCCAACAACAGCTTCAAACAGGGGCGTTTTGCGCGCGTCACGGCCAATGGCAGCCCGATCTGGCTGGAAGCGACCTACAACCCGGTGCTCGATGCCTGCGGCAAGGTGGTTCGCGTCATCAAGTTCGCCAGCGATATCACCGCCGAGATGCAGCAGCATCAGGCAACGCGAGACGCCGTCACTGCCGCGCGCACCAGCGCCCAGCAGACGGAGACCATCGCCGCTGACGGCCTGACACAACTGGCGGCCGCCGTGGAGGATGTCACCCGCGCCGGCACGGAAGTCGCGACGGCGCGGCAGGTCATCGAGGCGCTCAATCATCATGTGAGAAGCATCAACCAGATGGCCGAAAGCATTTCCCACATTGCGCAGCAGACCAACCTGCTGGCCTTGAACGCGGCGGTCGAAGCCGCCCGCGCGGGGGATCATGGCAGAGGCTTTGCGGTGGTGGCCCACGAGGTTCGGCGCCTGTCACAGGCCACTACGCAATCCGCCGAGCAGATCAGCAAGGTATTGCGCGACAACACGGCCTTGATCCGCCAGGGGGGCGAGCGCATGAATACCGTCGTCATCCACAGTGAAGCCGGCCAGCAGAGCGTCGATCAGACCCAGGCGGTCATCGCCGAGATCCTGGCCGGTGCCCGGCAGGTCAGCGCCGCGATCGATCGCCTCTGAGGCTAGCCGGCGCCATCCATCCGCCAGCCGTTGCATGCCCTTGCATACGACGACGCCCCGCCCACGCTGAGAGATCATCAGCATGAGCGAGGCGTCATATTGCAGCGTGACAGCGGTTCCCGGCGCGCTTCAGCCAGCCAGAGAGCCGAGCGTCTTCTCCATCGTCGCGACCACTTCACGGCACAGCGCATCATCGAGTGCGTCGGCGTGCGGCGGTGCGAATCGCTGGGCGTCGTTGTCGAAGTACTGACCATTGGCGCCGGCGAATTCCTCATCCAGTGCCGCACGTACCAGGATATCAGCACCGATACCCAGGTCCTTGCCCGGCACGCCGAAGCCTTCCTTGACCATCTTGCTGGCCAGCAGAGAGCCCGGGTTGACCGCGATCAGGATCGGTCCCTGGCCTTCCCAGTCCTGGGCAAGCGTGCGGGTCCACATGGTGATCGCGAGCTTGCTCTGGGCATAGGCCGCGTAGTGGTCGTTGAACGCGACCTCTCCGATCAGCGCCTTCAGGTCCACGGAGGATTGAGCCGCCGAGGACAGGTTGACGACCCGCCCGGCCGGACGCAGTGCCGAAGCCAGTTTCTGGGTGAGCAGATACGGGGCAAGGGTGTTGACCACGAAGCGCAGGTCGAGACCGTCAGCCGTCACGACGCTGGGGGCCTGGAAGACACCGGCATTGTTGATCAGGACATCCAGACTGGCATTGGCCGCCAGCACTTCGCTTGCCAGTGAATCGATGGCGGCCAGATCGGACAGGTCGGCCACGAAACCTGCGACACGCTCAGCCCCTGCCAGCGTTGCAAGTTCGGCGACGACGCCATTGACCTTCTGCTCGCTGCGCCCGTGAATCAGCACGCGATGGCCGCGCTCCAGCAGGGCCTTGGCCGTGACCAGGCCGATGCCATCGGTAGAACCGGTGATAAGGATGGTTTTCATGCGCTCTCTCCTTGAAATGTCACACGACGCTTGAGACGCGAACGACAGGGCGTGCCCTATGGCCACACCCTGTCGTTCATCTGTGCCAGCGCAGTGTCAAATGCTGCCGCCTGGATGGCTGGCGGGTCTCGCTATCAGACCTCTCTATCAGGTCCCGCTATCAGACCTCGACGATGACCTTGCCGGTTGCCTTGCCGCTGCCCAGGCGGGCGTGGGCCTGGCCCACTTCCTCAAGCGGGAAGACCTGATCATCGATGATCGGCTTGAGCGCGCCGGCATCGGCGATACGCGCCATGTCGGCCAGAATCTCGTGGTGCTGCTGACGACGGAAGTCATGCAGCATCGGGATCAGCATGAAGACGACATGCAGTGACAGGCCCTTGAAGTGCGCGGTGGACAGGTCGATTTCCATGAAGGACACGGTCGTCGAGACATGGCCATTGAGCGCGGCAGCCTCGAAGGAGGTCGGCAGGTTGGCGCCGCCGACGGAGTCGAACACGATGTCGAAGCCCTTGCCGTCGGTGTGCTTGGCCACATAGTCGGCGACCTGCTCATTGCGGTAATTGATGGCACTGGCCCCCAGCCCTTCGACCAGCGTCTCGTGCTCATCACGACCGACGGTAGAGGCAACATCGGCACCGAAGTGACGGGCCAGCTGGATGGCGATGTGCCCCACACCACCCGCCCCACCGTGAACCAGCACCTTCTGACCGGCCTCGATGTTGGCGCGCTTGAGACCTTCATAAGCCGTGATGCCGACCAGCGGCAGCGCCGCGGCTTCCACCATGCTCAAGGACTTCGGCTTGTGGGCGATCAGGCGGACATCGGCGGCGATATACTCGGTCAGGGTGCCCGGAAGGTCGGCCAGGCCACCAGCACAACCATAGACTTCATCCCCGATGGCGTAGCCTTCGACGCCCTCGCCCACGGCTTCGACGGTACCGGCGAAGTCCATGCCCAGCAGCGACGGCAGTGCGGGAGACAGTGGCAGCTCAGGGCCCATCTCGCGAATCATGGTGTCGACGGTGTTGATACTCGTGGCGGCGATACGCACCAGTACCTGACCTGCCGCCGCTTGGGGCTTGGCGATTTCGGCCGCTTCGAACACCTCGGGACCACCGAATGATTTGACGAGCATCGCTTTCATGAGTCTGTCTCCTGCGTGGATGTGGAGCCAGCATAATTGTCATGGGCCTGAATGATAAACGGCGATAAACTACAATCAGTTTATTGGTTTTATTGAAAGTATTGGATGTATTGGGCGTGTTGGACGTATTGAGCTTGTTGGATGTAGTGGACGTCACGAACATTGCGCCAAGCCGTAGCTGGCGTGCCTCTCGCCATCGGGAGCCACGCACGTCGACGCAAATGAGGACACCCGCATGAATCTTGAGCACCTGAAGCTGTTCGTCCGCCTGGCCGCCGTGAACAGCATCAGTCAGGCCGGCGAGGACCTGGGACTGTCGCCCGCCGTCGCCAGCTCTCACTTGCGCAAGCTCGAGGACAGTCTGGGGGTGCGCCTGCTGCATCGCACCACGCGTCATGTGGCACTGAGCGAAGAAGGTCGTGCCTTTCTCCCCCATGCAGAGGAGGTACTGATCAGCGCTGAGGCCGCGCGGGCTGCCGTCGGCATCGGCACGACCTCCCCCAGCGGCACCTTGCGCATCACCGCATCCGCCTCCTTCGGGCGCATGCACCTGGTGCCGGGCCTGGCCGGTTTTCTCGAGCGCTGCCCTGATCTCGAACTGGACCTGCGACTGACCGACACCATCGTCGATCTGGTCGAGGGCGGCTTTGATATCGCCATCCGCAACTCCGCCCTCAAGGATTCCAGCCTGATCGCGCGGCGCCTGGCACCGGACAAGCGCATTCTGTGCGCCTCGCCGGACTATCTCGCGCGCCATGGCACACCGACGCATCCCTCGATGCTGCACGAACACGAATGCCTGACCCTGATCGGCATGGACCAGTGGTGCTTTCAGTGCGAGAACGGCGTCGAGCCGATTCGCGTCAAGGGGCGTATCCGCACCGACAATGGCGAAGCCGTTCGTGACGCCTGCGCCGCTGGCCTGGGCATCACCCTGTCCTCGACATGGAGCATTTACCGCCACCTGGCCGAAGGCAGCCTGGTAGAGGTGCTGCCCGAGACGCCCTTGATCAGCGAGACCGGCATCTGGGCGGTCTATCCCAGCAACCGCCAGCTGGCCCCCAAGGTGCGCGCCTTCCTGGACTACTTCTCCGAATACTTCGGCAGCCCGCCCTATTGGGATGTCCAACAGGGCTGAGACGCCGGAAAGCCCGACATACCGCCGCCAGCACCCAGCGCTGAAGCATCGGCTTGTAGTGAGCGAAGTCCGGCGTCTGCATGCCGGCCACCTTGGCGGCATCATCCAGGCGCCGCACCTTGAGAATGGCCGCAAGCTGGGGCAGCTGGGCAAAGGCCGCGGCCTCGTGCGGCTCCATCGCCCCGCCCTGCAGGGCCAGGCTATCCAGCGAGGCCTGTGACAGACAGGCGCGATAGCTCGGCTCCACCGCGACCAGATAACGCTTGGCCGCCACGTGCTGGCGTACCGGCTCGACGATCTCGGCCGGGAAGAAGCGCGCCAGCCAGTCGGCACCGCTGACCTGATGACGATTGTCCTGGCCGTTCATCAAGACCTCCGGCGGCAGCCCATTGGCGTAATGCCCCACGTCATGCAGCAAGGCGGCCAGAATCACCGACTCGGATTCCCCCTGCTGCTCGGCCAGATGCGCCGCCTGCAGCATGTGCTCGGCCATGGTCACCTCCTCGCCCAGATAGGAGTCCGCACCGTGCAGGGCGAAGATGTCCTCGATCAAGCCGACGATGCCCTCGGCGTTGGCAGGCTGCGTGATCATCGGGCGTTCTCCAGCAGATTGAGGGTGGAATACAGGCTGTCGAGATCGGCGTAGGCGCCCTGCAGATGACGATTGCCACCGGCCACGAAGGCGGTACGGGCATGCATCACGCGACTGTTGTCGAACAGCAGGCAGTCCCCCGGGGCAAGGCGCAGGCGCGTGGCCTGCTCCGGCTGACCGATCACGCGCGCCCAGTCGTGATAGGCACGATAGAAGGCGCGTTGCGCCTCAAGCGGCAGCGGCAGCGAGGCGATGGAGCGGTTGTTGTAACGCACCTGGCGGATGTTGCCCTTGTGGTCGGTCTCGATGAACGGCACCCAGCTTCTGAGATCGGCATGGTCCGCGTCATGAAAGCGGAACGGCACCCGCGTGCGCGTCAGCAGCGCGAAACTCTCGGGCGCCAGTTCGCGCAGGCGCTCGGCGGCGGCGAAGCCATCCACCAGCAGGGTCTGGCCGCCTTCCACCTCGTTGCTCAGGCAATGCAGCAGCTGGATGCTTGGCGCCGGGTCACGATAGGGGTTGTCGGTATGCGCCCCGAGTCCGAGATTGCTGAAGGCGAGATTGCTCGGCGAAACCTCGGTGCGGACATCGAACAGCTTGCCGTAATTGGTTTCGCGCACATACCCGAACTGCGCGATCACCTCGAGCACCTTGCCCGGCTCGACAGGCACGCCACGCAGGCACACCACCCCGGTGTCACGGACCCAGGCCAGTGCCTCGCGCCGCGCCTCTCCCCCGGCGATGACATCGGCCCACTCGACCCGGGCGACCGAGAACTCGCTGCCCTGCCACAGCGTCTTGTGCGCACTGCTGCGCTCATCGGGAAAGCCGGTACTCAAGGCGGCCAGCTCATCGACGCCGTAGCGAATCTCGCGTGCATTGCTCAGTGTCACTCGCAGGACGTCGCCCTCCTCAAGCGCCGCCTCGCTGATGGCGGCGTCCCAGTCGAGGTCGAGCACACTGTCCAGACGCTGGCCATTGGCATGGCGACGGGCGGGGTCATGGTCTTGCAGCCACAGCACATGCTGGGCAAGGGTCTGGCCATCATCCAGAGTCAGGTGAAGCTGTTCGGCGTCAAACGCGAGGCGAGGCATGCAGAGTCTTCCTGTCTGTCGAGTGCGATCACAAGCCGCAAGGCACGGCATGACGAACGGGTGTGGCTGGCGCTCATGTCAAACGAGCGATCCGCCAGTGAATGCCCGCCATGCTAGTGAACGCAGACCCGTGACCATAGCGAGACTTTCTGGCGGCGAGCCTTAGTTTTTATATGCGCACACTGTCACGTCATCGTCATGCACGGCTGCAAGAATGAGCGCCCGGCCGCGTGCCGCGGCAGGATCTGCAGTCATGGCTTCAGCACCAGCCGCCGATGCGGCGACTGGCTCAGTCAAGCTGGAGTTCTGCATGTCGCGTCCTGCCTATCACCCTTCCCAGCGCCTCGCTCAGCGCCTGCCCCCATTCAATGCCCTGACCGCCTTCGAGGCCACCGCACGCCTCGGCAGCCTGACCCGCGCCGCCGCCGAACTGTGCATTACCCAGGGCGCCGTCAGTCAGCGCGTCAAGCAGCTGGAAGACTTCCTCGCGGTCAGCCTGTTCGTGCGCCGCGGCAATCGCATCGAGCTGACCGACGAGGCGCATGCCTATCTGCCGCTGGTCAGTGGCGTGTTCGAGACCCTCAAGCGCGGCACCGCCACCCTCTTCCAGCACGATGAGCAACAGAGCCTGACGCTGCGCTCCAATCACAGCTTCGTCGAATACTGGCTGATCCCCAGGCTCAAGGACTTCCAGCGCCTGCATCCGAACATCCAGGTCACGGTGCTGCCGCACAACCAGGTACTCCCGGACGAGCAGCCCGATGTCGATATCGAGATCATCAATGGCTACGGCGGCTGGTGCGGGCGCGAGTACGAGAAACTGGCCGATGAGCAGTGGGTCGTCGTGGCCAGCCCCACCTTCCTGCATCACTCCCTCGCCCCCAATGCCTCACCCGCGAGTCCACTCGACGAGCTGGCCCGCGCGCCACGAATCGAGTGCATCGGCTACCGCGAAAGCTGGCTGGACTGGTTCCGACTGCAGAAGTTTCGCGGCCACATCCCGCCGGCCGGCCTCAAGTTCGGCAATGCCAGTCTGGCGATTGCCGCGGCACTCGAGGGACATGGCTTCCTGCTCGTCCGCCAGTCCTTCGTGATGGACCTGATCAAGAACGGACGCCTGCAACTGGCGCACGCCTTGCGCATGCCCAGCACCAGCAGCCAGTACCTGCTGGTGTCTCCGGAGCGCCGCCATGCCCCGGCGGTCAACGATTTCTGTGCCTGGTTGCGCAGCACCATGCACACCTCTCAGGCCAATCCTGTCACCAGCGAGATGCCCTCCCAGCCCCGCTAGCACGGGCAGGAAGACGCGAGCCTCAGAATTTCTAAGGCACAGTCGCAGTTTTTGTTACGGCCAACGGCCGGCATCTGTCACGGAAACGTCATCATCTGCGCCAAAGATGACGCCTCAAGACGACAGCGTTGACGCAGTTCGACCGTCCCGGCGGGCTGCGCCACGAGCCATCCAACGGCCTGCCTGTCGGCCTGACCCGGTTTTGCGGAACCTGCTTGCTGTCACTGATGACCGTACCTGACGACCGCCCCTGACCACTGTCCCTGACCACTGTCCCTGACGACCGTCCCTGACTATCGTCCCTGACCGTTGCCCTTGCCTGGAGCCTGACATGAAGAAGCCCTTGATCGCCGCCATCGGCCTTGCCGCCTTCGCCCAACTGGCCGTCCCCCAGCTGGCCCATGCCGAGACACTGCGCACCCCGCATTGGGTCGAGTTCAGTGGCAAGGAGTCGCTGGACCCCATCTCCCCGACGCGCTTCTACTCGGCCAACCAGCTGATCTACAGCCGCCTGGTCCGTCAGGGCAGCAAGGGCGAGCCGGTGTCGGACCTGGCCTCCGAGTGGCAGGCCAATCCCGCTGCCGATGAGTGGACCTTCACGCTGCGTGACGGAGTCAGCTTCCACAACGGCAAGGCGCTGAGCGCAAATGACGTCATCTACAGCTTCACGCGTCTGCTCGACCCCGAGCGCGATGCCCCGGCACGTGCCGCGCTGTCAGTCATCGAGGACGTCAGCGTCAATGAGGCCGGCCAGATCGTGTTCCGTCTCAGCCAGTCCCATGCTGACCTGCCGATTCTGCTGATGGATTACCGCGCCAAGATCGTGCCGGTCGGCTTTGATGACGACACCTCACTGCAGGGCATCGGCACCGGCCCCTTCAAGCTGGTCGAATTCGATCCGCAGGGCACCACCACCTTCGAGGCCTTTGCTGACTACTGGGAAGGCGCACCGAAGCTGGATGGCATGGACCTGATCGGCATTCCCGATGACAACGCCCGCACCCAGGCATTGCTGGCCGGCCAGATTGACTGGTCGGGCTGGAATGGCGTCAACGCCCAGCAGCTGCGCCTGTTCTCCAGCAACCCGGCCTACCACTACGACTCCATCGCCACCGGCGACTGGCGTGGCATGGTGTTCCGCGCCGACGACGAGGTCTTCCAGGATGTGCGCGTGCGCCGTGCGCTGCGTCTGGTGGCTGACCGTGAAGAGATGGTCAACCTGCTGTTCGGCAAGGGCGGCGCCACCATTACCTGTGACAATCCGGTCTGGAATGGCGATCAGTACAAGCTGGCGCAGCAATGCCCGCAGGACCTCGACACCGCTCGCAGCCTGTTGAGCGACGCGGGGTATGCCGATGGGCTGGAGATCGACGTTTACACCAGCGGCGTCGACAACTACTTCCGCCCGATGACGGAGCTCTACCAGCGTCAGGCAGCCGAGGCCGGCATCACCGTCAACGTGCACAACGTGCCCGCGGCGGATTACTGGAACACCGCCTGGATGAAGAAGCCGGCCTTCACCACGGCCTGGGGCCAGCGCCCGACAGATCAGGTGCTCAACGAGATCTTCCAGAGCGAGGCCAACTGGAACGAGTCGGCCTACAAGAATCCCGAATTCGATGCCCTGCTCGCCAAGGCGCGCGCCACTCTGGATGACGAAGCACGCACCGAGCTCTATCACCAGGCCCAGGCGCTGCTGACCGAGACCGGCGCGACGCTGATCCCCTTCCACCTCAACAACAACCGCGTCATGAAGCGTGAGGTGCATATCCCGGCAGTCGAACACTTCGCGATTCGCTGGCACCAGGTCGACAAGCAGGGAGAGAGCTGATGTCCCGCCCTGGCCTGATCCTGATTCTGATGGACGGCATCAGCAGTCAGCGCTTCGCCGAGACGCGGGCGCGCCTGCCGCATCTCGATGCCCTTGCCAGAGACGGCCTGCTGATCGAGCGCCTGGGTGCCGACACCAATGCCAATTCGATGCCCGCGCGAGCGGGCATCCTGACCGGGCAACCGGCTCAGGTGCACGGCATCTACTCAAACGGTATCTATTCCAACGGCATCCATTGCCCCGGTGCTGAGACGGAGACGGAGTTTGCGTCTGCTACAGGGACTGAGACGGATCGCGACAGTCACGCCTCAGACGCCAGCGCCACTGCAGGGCATTTTCGTCCAGCAGCGGTCGAGGACCTGCGTGGCGAGACACTGCTCGAGGCCGCGCGCGCGGCAGGACTGCGGGTGGCCAGCCTCGGCTTCGGGCTGGCCCGCCCCGAGAGCTGTGACTGGTATCTGTCGCCCTGGTGGGAGGACGGCGACCTGCGCGCCAAGGGCATGACCGCACCGCGTCTGAATCACTGGGATGCCCGCAATGACGCCCTGATGCGCGCGATGAGCAATGACCAGCAACTGCTCAACGAGGCACTGTCGCTGATCGAGCGCGAAACGCCAGAGCTGGTGTTGCTCGAACTCAACACCCCCGATTACTGCCTGCATGTGCATGGCAATGATGACGCCCTGGTCGATGGTGCCCTGATGATGGTCGATGCCCAGCTCGGCAGCCTGCTGGCCGGCCTTGAAGCCATCAACAAGCGCGAGGCCTATCACCTGTGTGTCTTCAGTGATCATGGTCATGCCCCGGTCCAGCGGGCGCTGGTGGCAGACCGCCTTCTACCGGATGTCGCGCTGCAATGTGATGGTGGCCTGTTGCTGGTGGCCTGTGATGATGACGAACGCCAACGCGAGCAGGCCGCACGCCTGGCCGAATTCGGCGTCACGCCGCTCGCGGCATCCGACTTCCTGCCCCCGGACGTGAAGCATATCCAGCTCTATCAGGCGCCGCCGGGCATGAGCTTCGAACCCGCCTGCAAGCATGCCCATCACGCAGAGCTGGTGGCAGCCCCCAGCTATGTCTCCACGCACGGTTTCGGCCCCGGTGCCACGTCGGACCAGCGCTTCGCCATTCTGCACGGCCCGTCAATCACTGCGGGCGAGCGCCTTGAGCTCGAGTCACTGGCCCTCCACCCGCGCCTGCGTCAGGTGCTGGGCCTGCCGCCCCTCGGTGAGGCTTCGACGCCACAGCGGGCACCTGATCTTCAAGAGGTGAACTGAGATGTGGGCAATGCTGTTGCAGCGCTGCCTGTACGGCGGCTTCACGCTGGTCTTCGTGGCCTGCGTGGTGTTCTGGGTGATCGAGATGCTGCCCGGCGACTTCTGCGTCAACTATCTGGGACGCAGCATGACACCGATCAATCTCGCCCAGTGTCGCGCCGAGCTTGGCCTGGACACGCCGGTGACGACACGCTTCGTCAGCTGGTGGGGGCAGTTGCTGAGTGGTGATTTCGGCACCTCGCTGACCAGTCGCGCACCGGTCAGCGATACCTTGATGCCGCGTCTGGCCAATACCTTGCTGCTGGGCGGCATCGCGACCGTGATGGCCATTCCGCTGGCCATCCTGCTGGGACTGATCGCGGCGCTCAAGCGCGACAGCTGGATCGACTCCAGCCTCTCCAGCCTGGTGCTGATCGCCATGACGGTGCCGGAATTCATCAGCGCCACCCTGCTGACCCTGGCCTTCGCCATCTGGCTGCCGTGGTTCCCTGCCATCACCGTGGCCGGCGCCAATGAGAGCCTGTGGAACCTGCTGCCCGGTGTCTGGCTGCCCGCCATCACGCTGGCGCTGGTGGCCATGGCACACATGATGCGCATGACCCGCTCCAACACCATCAGCGTGATGAACAGTGACTTCATGAACATGGCGCGTATCCGCCAGCTGCCGCGCTGGCGACTGGTGATCCGTCATCTGGCACCGGCCGCCCTGCTGCCGACCATCAGTCTGGCCGCCATGACCATCGCCTGGCTGCTGGGCGGCGTGGTGATCGTCGAACAGGTCTTCAACTATCCGGGGCTGGGGCGCCTGATGATCTCGGCCATCAATGACCGCGACATGCCGGTGGTGCAGGCCTGCGCACTGGTGCTCTCCGTCACCTATGTGCTGTGCAATCTGGTCGCCGACATGCTGGTCATCGTGCTCAATCCCAAACTCAAGACAGCCTGAGTCACTCATGAACGCTTCTTCCTCGACGACCGCACGCGGCCCGCGACTGGCCCTGGCCAGCCTGCCGGGTCAACACACCCTGGCGCTGCTGTGGGCCAATCGCCAGGGCCGCCTGGGCCTGGTGCTGATCGGCCTGCATCTTCTGCTGGCCGTCGCTGGCCGCTGGCTGGCGCCCCATGACATCTCTGCGGGTGACAGTCTCGCTTCACTGCTGCCCCCCAGTGCCGAACATTGGCTGGGCACCGACCAGCTCGGCCGCGATGTCCTCAGCCGCACCCTGGCCGGGGGCCGCGAGGCCATCTATACCTCGCTGCCGGCCGCCGTGCTGGCCGTGGTATGGGGCAGCGCCTGCGGCATGCTGTTGGCCATCATCGGTGGGCGGGTCGAGAACATCGCCATGCGTCTGGTGGACGCCCTGCTGTCGATTCCCTGGCTACTGTTCCTGCTGCTGGTCATCGGCGTGATGGGCCCCGGCCCGCTGGTCTTCATCCTGACTCTGGGCATCTTCTATGGCGTGGCGGTGGTGCGCGTGATGGTCACGGCGTGCCGCGAAGTGCTGTGCCTTGACTATATACAGGCCGCACGACTGCGCGGCGACAGCCTGATGCGCCTGCTGTGGCGCGAGATCAAACCCAATGTGCTCGACACCATCCTCGTCGAGTTGGCGATGCGCTGGTCCTGGGCATTGCTGGCCTTCAGCTCGCTGTCGTTTCTCGGCTTCGGCGTCTCCCCGCCGACCCCGGACTGGGGGCTGATGGTCGCCGATGGCCGCGGCTTCATGTCGTTTGCGCCCTGGGCCGTGCTGCCGCCCATCGTGGCGCTGTCCAGCCTGATCATCGCCATCAATCTGGTCGCCGACACCCTGGCCAAGACACTGGGCATCGACCGTGCGGGGCGCCCCGAATGATTCCGAACTCCAAAGGTGACGCCATGACGGACAACGCCGTGATCCGCGTTCGCGATCTCAACATCGGCTTTCATGATCGCCAGCAGACCTGGCGACCCGTGCTGCGCGGTATCGACCTGAGCCTGGGCCAGGGCGAGATTCTGGGTCTGGTGGGCGAGTCCGGCAGCGGCAAGAGCACCTTGGCCACGGCCATGCTGGGCCTGTTGCGTCGGGGCAGCCTGGTGCGCACCGGCGAGGTGAGTGTCGCCACACCTGCGCCCGCCTCTGGCTCCACTTCTGCCACTGCCTCCACTTCTGCCACTGCCTCCACCTCTGCCATCGCCTCTACCTCTACCAGTCATGACCCTCTTCACGACGAGCACCGCCAGCTGAGTTTTCATCATCAACCGGGGCGCTGGCTGGGCGAACTCAGGCTCGGGCTGGTGTCTCAGCATGCCGAAAAGGCCATGACGCCCCATCTCACGCTCGGCAGCCTGCTGTGCGAGACGCTGCTGTCACAGGGCGTGAAAGGCAAGGCGGAACGCGAACAGCAGGCCGTGGCATGGCTGCGACGCGTCCACCTCCCTCACCCCGAAGTGCTGATGCAGCGCTATCCGCACCAGCTTTCCGGCGGACAGCAGCAACGCGCCAGTCTGGCGCTGGCCCTGGCGCAACGCCCACGAGTGCTGGTGATGGATGAGCCGACCACCGGCCTAGATGCCAGCACCCAGAATGAGATTCTGGCGCTGTTGGCCTCGCTGCGCGCTGAGCTGGGCATGAGCATCGTCTTCGTCAGTCATGATCTGGGCGCGGTATCTCACCTGTGTGACCGCGTCGCGGTGATGTACGCCGGTCAGCTGGTGGAGGTCGCCGCGACTCGCGACTTCCTGAACGGCCCGCGCCATCCCTATGGTCACGCGCTGCTGGCCGCGACGCCGGGCAGTCAGTGCTATCGACCTGACGCTGCGCTGGAAGGCACGCCGCCCCTGGTGGGAAGCGCCATCAATGGGTGTGCCTTCGCACCGCGCTGTCCGCGCGCCAGTGAGACGTGCCGTGACAGCGTGCCGAGCTGGCAAGGTCGCTACGCCTGTCATCATGCGCTGGAAGGTCATGAATCAGTGGGCAGAGCGCATGCGGAGAGCGGAGAAAGTGCGAAAAGTGACGCAACGACCGATGAGCGGGCGGATAGCGTCAAGAACGACTCGCAGTCAGCCACGTCGCTGGACATCGCGCCGCTGCTGGCCGTGGAGTCGCTGAACCTGTGCTATCGCATGCCCGGCTGGCTGGCGCGCCTGCGCGGTGAAACGCCGGCACTCACCGTCAGCGATGTGGCATTCTCTCTCCAGCAAGGCGAGACGCTGGCCTTGATCGGCGAATCCGGCAGCGGCAAGACCTCTATCCTCAAGGCGCTGGCCGGCCTGCTCTCCCCCGTCTCCGGACAGCTCAGTCTGCGTCAGGAGTCCTTGGCGGGATTGGTCGCCGAGCGGCGTCCGGTGCAGCGTCAGAAGATCCAGTACATCTTCCAGCATGCCAGCACGGCACTGAATCCTCGTCTGACCGTGTTCGAATCCCTCGCGCCGGTGCTGTCTCGCTGGTTCGATCTCAAGGGCGATGGCGCCCGCCAGCGTGCCCAGTCGCTGTTGGAAGAGGTGCGCCTGCCCGCGCTCTATCTCGACCGTCTGCCCAGCCAGCTGTCGGGGGGCGAGCAGCAGCGCGTCGCCATTGCCCGCGCGCTGGCCGCCGAGCCCGACATCCTGCTGTGTGACGAGATCACCTCGGCGCTGGATGTCTCGGTTCAGGCCGCCATCATCCGCCTGCTGCAACGCCTCAAGCGTGAGCGCGGCCTGAGCCTGGTCTTCGTCACCCATGACCTGGGGCTGGTCAGTCATTTCGCGGACCGCGTACTGGTGCTGCGCAATGGCCGCACCGAGCACCTGGGAGATGTCGCAAGCCTCGCCACAGGGGACCTGCCGCCCTATGTGCAAACCCTGATGGAGGCCAAGCTGGTCGCGGCATGACCCGGCTTTCTGTCCCACCATTCTGTCCCGCCCGCCTGTCCCGCCTGTCCCGGCTGCCTCTCCCAGCTGCGGATCATCGCTGCTGATTACCTTCATGCAACGAAAAAAGCCCACCAATGGCGGGCAGGGAATGTCGGGACAGGACATTCAGGACAGGAAAGCGTTTGAGCAAGGGCTCTGCAGTTGACGACGAGTGCGCATTTCCACACTGGCTTCCACTCAGCCAAAACACTTGCTCAAGCGTTCTTCTCTCTCACGTATTCTTCTCTGGGACACTGACCATCATGACGCGACACGATGGTCAGTGGGTCCATTCAGCAACTGACAGGGGCAAGTCGATGGCATATCGGCATCCTTGGCTGTCTTGCAGAGTCGGAGGATGTTCATCCGCCGACGAGAGATCATGCGCTTTCGTTCAAGGCATGCTCGACGCGTGTAGCAGAGACACTCTTGCCGGCATCGTTGACGTAATCAGCCGAATCGCTCGCCAGTGCACGGGTGGTGCCCTGGATGCCGGCGTTGCTGATGGACTTCTGGACGCGGCTGGCAGCGACACTCATGCCGGTTTCCACGGCGTCATCGTGATGCAGTGCGGCTTGCTGAGTCACCGGCTGTGCCTGGCCCATGATCACGCGATCACTGAGGGTGGCACGGACGCGGGCATCGGCTTCGCTGTCATTGGCAGAAGCCACGCCAGTGGCGGCAACGGACAGTGCGGCAATGGCAAATAGAGACTTGAGGGATTGCATGGGGGTTCTCCTGTCGAAAAAGGTCATGTCAGTGCAGACACCTGGCCTGCAAGCGCCTGACGCAGACGTCGGGCGTCTCAGACGTTGACGTCGCTCACGGCGTGACGAACACGGGTGCCGGCAACGCTATCGCCGGAATCATTGGCGACATCGAATTCCTGCAGATGGATGGAGCGATCATGGCCACGGATCTCGTCATCACCGGATGCCACCTGGAAACGGCCAGCAGCGGTGCTCATGCCGGTTTCCGCGAAGGTCGCCTGGGCGGTCGGAGCTTGCTGGGCAGAGCCATGGATGACGCTGTCACTGACGTTGTGCTGGACGCGCTTGGCAGCCGGGCTATCGTCGGCGGCGAAGGACGCAGTGCTGACGGTGGCGAGTGCGGCAGCGGCGATCAGAGTCTTGAGAGTGTTCATGGTGTATCTCCTCGATAAAAAGCAAAGCGATGATCAGACCCGGCAACCCAGGTCAGGCTTGACGATGGTTCAGACGTTGCTGTCGTTCAGGGCATGCTGGACGCGAGTCGCTGCGACACTCTTGCCGGCATCGTTATCGAATGCCTGGCTGGCAGTGGCCACGGTGTGCGACTGACCATGGATGCGATCGGCACTGATGGACTGCTGAATGCGACCTGCCGCGACGCTCATGCCGGTTTCCGCGAAGCTGGCTTGCTGGGTAGCGGCTGACTGAGCGGTGCCGACGACGACATCCTGGCTGATGGACTGCTGGACACGCTGGGCGGCCGGGCTGTCATCCGCGGCGAAGGTGGCGGTGCTGACGGTAGCGAGAGCGGCGGCGGCGATCAGAGTCTTGATGGTTTTCATGATGATTCTCCTCGATGAACAAAGTGGTCAGTGGGCGTGAGTGCCCGGGCAAGACGACTGAATGGCTCAGACGTTGCTGTCGCTCAGAGCGTGCTGAACGCGGGTAGCAGCGACACTCTTGCCGGCGTCATTGTCGAAGGCCTGCTCGCGGCTGACGGTGGCAACACCCTTGCCTTCGATGGCGGACTGATTGAGGGCAGTCTCGACACGACCTGCGGCAACGCTCATGCCGGTATCGGCGAAGGTGGCCTGGGCAGTCGGTGCCTGCTGGGCAGTGCCGACGACGACGTCCTGGCTGACGGACTGCTGAACACGCTGTGCGGCCGGGCTGTCATCCGCTGCGAAGGAGGCAGTGCTCACGGTAGCGAGAGCGGCGGCGGCGATCAGAGTCTTGAGGTTCAGAGTTTTCATGATGATTTTCCTTTGCTTGTCCTGGGCGATGTTGCCCTTGTGATGTCGTGTGCAGTCTCGGCTGCACCCGCCTAACTTGTTAACAGACTAATTATTATTGCGCTATCACACTAGCCATGTCGCTGGCAGCTCACTGTTTCCATCAAAGAACCAGATTGCGATGCCTTGTCATTGCCTCGGTACCCGTAAGTGGTTAAGTCCCTCACCACGCAAAACCCTTGCAAGCTTTTTGCATCACTTCTGTACAACCATGAAGGTGCATGTCGCCAGTGATCGAATGTCGATCAGTCACTCAGGTCTGCTCCGGTACCGCTGCCTGACACTTCAACTTTGGTCGCGATCATGAGGAAGGCATTCGTCAGCAGTATGTCTTTCTACCCTGCTGAAACCCTCACCGTTGTGCTTGTAGAGTCTTACGCTTGCGCCAACGGGTTGGATGCATGCCATCTTCAAAAAAGTGGAAGACGTCTTGACAGGCGCCAGCCATCGACCGAATCCAGACTGCCGTTTCGTGCAATGTGGAATGAGCGCATTGTGGACGAAACCCGCCACGCGAGATATCCCTCCACTGGAACAGCATTGATTCCAATCACGAACCAATGCGTCACTCACCTGACCCGCTGGACAGACGCTCATCTACGACTTTGGTAATAAGCATAGTATTATCAACCGCTTACGAAGCCCGTGGACGCCCTCTCAAGTCACCTGTTTCAAGCACTCCCTGCGCCTCTGCGCTCCCCTTGCATCGCGACGGGCGATGAAAATTGTTGTCCAGACACGAAAACGCGGAGCCATTGGAAGATGGCTCCGCGTTTTTTCATGCTGCTGCACCGCGCCTCAATAGCCCGGGTATTTCTCCCAGGCCCACTTTTCATCCTTGCCCCCACCATCGGTGTAGAGCTCCCAGCGGGGGCAGTCGTGCAGGTCTTTGGCGATCTCGCCGATGACGTCACGCAGTTCAAGGGGCGCCAGCCAGTCACTCGGTATCGCCTCCTCGCCCCATTGCGCCCCGAGCAGATTGCCCGTGATGGCCCCGGTGGAATCCGAATCCCCATCGTGATTGACCGCGAGCTGAATCGCAGAGCGGTAATCCCGGGCAGTGAGCGCGCAGTAGACAGCGATTGCCAAGGCTTCTTCCGCGATCCACCCCAGCCCCAGCAATACCACTGCGGCCGGCGCCGACGTTTCGGACTCGGCCAGCGCGCGGGCTTGCTCCAGGGCCTGCAGAGTGTCATCACAGCTCGGCTTGCGCTCGAGAATACGCAGAGCATGCGCGAGTGCCTGTGCCATCGAATCCCCCGCCACCAGACACTGGATCATCACCGCCAGCACGCCGCCGGTCAGCTGGCCGGTCACGTGCCCATGGGTCAGCGCACAGACCTCTTCTCCGAGTTCGAAGCACATCTCATGGGAGGCTCCCATCGCATGCGCGAACAAGCCGACAGGTGCCACACGCATCACCCCACCACAGCCCTTGCTGTCGTTTTGCGCCTTGTCACCGTAGGCACGCATCTGCTTGAGCGCTGACAGGCATGTCATGCCCGGGGCGCGCCGCGAATGGAGCTCGCGCTGCTTGATCAGCCAGCCACTGTCCAACCATTCCTGCTCGGTCTCCTGCCGCGAGCGTTCGCCTTGGGTGTAAAGCCAGCGCTCGTAGGCGCTGCTGACCAGACCACTTTGCGTCGTGATGCCTCTCAAGCAGCCACGCACATGACTGCGCAGCAGGCCCTCGGCAGTAAACAGCGTCATCTGCGTATCATCGGTAATCCGCCCCAGCCCACCATAGGCCGGTGCATAGTCGGCTATTCCATCACTGCCGAAGCGCGCCTGGATCTCCTCGTGCGACAGGAATTCCACCGCCGCCCCCAGGGCGTCACCCACCGCACCGCCCAACAGGCAACCACGAAACCGCGATGTCATCTCAAGCGTCATGTGCCTCTCCCCTGCGTGACCTTCAGGTGGCGTCAGCCACCCTCAATACGTCTTACGCTATCAGCATCTGCGCATTTGCTGAAAAGCAGGCTCAACCAGTGGTGCGCATAATCAGGCAGAACTGGATGGGCGCTCAGTATCGGCAGGCGTGAGGTTGGCAGCACCGATGACAAGGCCGATGACAAGGCCGACGATAGAGACCCTCATACAGGAACGGCCGCCCAGGGGCGGCCGTTCTTCTTCATGCAGTTGTGACTTTCCGCGGTGTGCTCTCAGCGATCACTCTACTGCTCGATCTACACGGAGGTTCAGGAGGCCAGCTTGAGGATATCTTCATACAAGGCTCTCGAAAGCGTGACGCCCTCTTCTTGATGCTTCTGGCGAGCTTTGAAGCGACGCTCGGAGGATAGCCTTGCGCCCTGCTGCTTCACGAGCTCGAACAGCCTTTCAGAGCGCAGCATGTGCTGCTGGGTGCTACCGCCAGTGAGGCGCACGGGATCTATCGCGATGATCAACTCCCCATGATATGGCAGGCTCCCCTTGCCCTGATCGTGTTCGCTGGACTCGATACTCAGCATGTCGCCGATCAGCGGCCCTGCAATCAACTCGATCATGATCGCCAGCGCAGAGCCCTTGTGATCACCGAAGGGCAGCATCGCGCCATGGTCCAGCACTTCTGTCGGGTCCTGTGACGGCTCGCCCGCTCGATCGACACCCCAGCCGAGCGGAATCTTGTCCCCTTGGCGACGATGCAGCTCGATATCGCCACGCGCGATGGCACTGGTGGCGAAGTCGAATACGTACGGGTTACCGTCCTCGCGCGGCCAGCCAAAGGCGAGGGGATTGGTCCCCAGCAGAGGCTGACTGCCACCATACGGGGCCATGTACGACTGGGTCGGATTGCAGGCGATAGCGACCAGCCCTTCACGCGTCAGCCGCTCGATCTCTACCCACAATGCCGTGCCATGCACGCAATGATTGATGGCCAGAATGGCAATGCCATTGGCTCGCGCCTTGTCGAGCAGCTCAGGCACGCCCTGCTGGAAGGCCAGCGACGAGAAGCCCCCCCTGGCATCCACCTTGACGATGGAGGGCGCCGTATCCTCGACGATCGGCACGGCGTCCGGCACCACACCGCCATTGTTCAGTGTCGCGACGAACCCCATCAGGCGATAGAGCCCATGGGAGCGACAACCGTCCATTTCCGCCGCTACCAACGCGTCACTCATGGCATCGACATGTGGCTCACTGAACCCATGGTGGCTCAGCACCTCGTGACATAGCGTCTTGAGCGCTGCCCGATCGAGATTGACGTCCATTCCTGTCTCTTCCTGTGTTGCATCACTCATACGAACTCATTCCTTTCCAATAAGGTGTCCATCATTTCCATGACGGTCCGCTGATGGCATCAGGCAACCACAGCGCCAGTCCCGGGAAGACCAGGATCAGCGCCAACACCACCAGCTGCAGGAAGATGAAGGGCATCACTCCCTTGTACATGTGCTTCAGCGTCACTTCAGGAGGCGTGATGGCACGCAGATAGAAGATGGAGGGCGCCAACGGCGGTGTCAGATAACTCGTCTGCATCACGATCAGGAAGGCCACGCAGAACCAGATCTCATCGAACCCGAGCAGGCCGATGACCGGCATCGCCACGGGGATGACGATCAGGACCACCGAGATCATGTCGAGCACGAAACCGGCCAGGAAGGCGATCAGGAGGATGGCGCCAAGAATCAGCCACGGGCTCAAGCCGGTATCCAGCAGCAACGACTGTACGGTGGCCATCCCGCCGGAGGCGAAGAAGACGCCCGCGAACATGTTGCCGCCCAGCACGATCAGCAGAATCATCGCGGTGATGTTGAGTGTGCGTACCGCCGCGTTCCACAGGATGGACAGCGTGAGATTGCGATACCCCAGTGCCAGCAATACGGAGCCGAGCGCCCCACAGGCCGCCGCTTCCGTCGGCGTGGCGATGCCCATCAGAATCGTGCCCAGCACCACCAGGATCAGACTCATGGTCGGCAGCAGCGCACTCAGGGTAATGGTGAGCAGCTTGCCCCACCCCGGATGCTGCTCATCTTCCTTGAGTCGCGGCGCAAGTGCTGGCTTCAGCGCACAGACCACGACGATATAGAGGAGGAACAGCAGCGCCATCAACAGCCCCGGGATCAGCAGACCACTGAACAGTGATCCGACAGAGACCCCGGCTACAGGCCCGAGAATGACCACGGTAATGGAAGGCGGAATCGCCGTGCCCAATGAGCCACTGGCACAGATGGTGCCGGAGATCAGCGACTTGTCGTAGTGATGCTTGAGCATGACCGGCACGGCCAGCATGCCGATCACCGCCTCGGTGGCCCCGACGACACCACTGGCGGCGGCGAAGATGGTGCCCATGATGACCGCACCGACGCCCAGCCCGCCGGGCATCCGACGTGTCCACAGATGGATGGCCCCGAACAGTCGCTCGGCAATGCCGGAATTCTCGAGCATCGCGCCCATGAAGATGAACAAGGGCACGGCAGCCAGAATGGAATTGGACGCCGTGTCCTCGATCTTGGTCAGCAGTTGATAGGCCGCGGCATCCCCGAACTGGGCAACACCAAAGACGGTAGCGACAACGATCATCGAGAACGCGATCGGGAAACCGAGCACGATCAGAGCGATGAGCGCAGGGAACATGATGAGGGCAATGAAGTCGCTCATGAGGACACCTCCGCGCCATGATCATGGCCCAGCAGTGTGCTCCAGAGCTTCAACATCTCCGCGATCACCTGCAGCGTCAGATAGACGAAGCCCAGCCACCACACGCCGAAGACCGGCCAGATCACCGGATTCCAGGCAGAACGTCCGGAGCGCTCATTGCTGGAGAACGCCTCGAGCGCATAGAGCGACAGCTCCCAGACAAGCCACATCAGTACCGGCAGCAACACCGCATAACAGGCCAGATGAACTCCAGCCCTGAGACGCGGTGCAAAATTCTGGCTCAACACATCCACACTAACGTGCTGGCCGACACGCAGGGCATTTGCCATGCCAAGCATGAAGATGGCGCCCATCACCATGTAGCTGACTTCAAACGCCCATAAGGTGGGCTTTCCCAGCACATAACGACTGAAGACTTCATAGACCAACGCAAGCACCAGCGGCAGTATCAAGACTGCCCCCAGATACCCGGCCCAGCGGGTCTGGCGCTCAATGACAGCGACGATTTTCATGGCAACTCACCAGGATGACGACAAGGAGAGAGCCCGGGCGATACAGGTATCGCCCGGGCCAGAGACATCATTCAAGAGGAATCAGCGTCCCATTTCCCCGATCGGCAAACGGTAGTCCTGCCAGGTCGTCATGCTCTGTTTGAAGGTACGTTGCGACTCAAGCACACGTGCGAACCACTCATTCTCGCCCGCCTTCTCATCTTCCCAGGCACGGGTCTCTTCGTAGATGGCATCGATGAAGGATTGAACCAGCTGCACGATTTCGTTGGGGCCTTCCTCCAGCTCCTTGAAGGCCTTGAGATCGGCAAAGGAGCTATCCAGCCAGGACTCGAACACGCTCAGCTTGCCCGCGAGGCGCAACTGGTTCTGCTGGGCTTCGCTCAGCCCGTCCCAGGCATCGACATTCACTTCACACTCCAGAATGCCGCCCGACTGATGGATGCCGGGCAAGATGACGTACTGCGCGACATTCTGGAAACCCGTCGGCTTGTTGAGCTCAGGACTCCCCCACTCCGCGGCATCGATTACACCGCGATCCAACGCCGTATAGATGTCACTGCCGGCCATCACCACGGTAGAGGCCCCAAGACGTGAGGCGATTTCAGCCCAGGCACCCGAGGTTCTCAGGCGCAGTCCCTGGAAGTCCTCAAGCGTCTGCACCTTCTTGCTCGAGTGCAGGAAAATCTCGGTGCCCAGGGTCGAGCACGGGAAGGCCACGACGCCGAACACCTCGCGACGGAAGGCTTCATAGAGCTCGACACCGCCGCCCTCGTACATCCACAGCATGAATTCTTCCGGTGTCAGGCCGCTGGAGTGCCCGGCCAGCAGCGCTGCCGTCGGGTCAGTTCCGTAGTCATAGTTGATGTAGTTGTGACTGATCTGCGCGACACCGGACTTCACGGTATTGGTGACGCGCAGCGCGCCGCCCAGGGTGCCACCGGGGAATACCTGGATGCTCACGTCGCCATTCGTCAATTCGCTTGCATAGTCCGCGAAGGTCTTGGCATCCCGTTCAAGCCAGGGCCCACCGCCCCACGGGGTCGCCATCTTCCACTCGACGTCCGCCGCCTGAGTCGTGGCAGTCGCCAACAGGCTGGCAGCGATACCCATGCCGAGGAGCTGTTTCTTGAAGTCGTACATTTTTGTTTTCCCAAGATTATTTTAATTAGAGTGCAATGCCATGCGTACCTGCAGGCGAATGCCTGATACAGGCTGAGGCCTGATACACGCCCAGTGGGCGGCCACTGTCGATTGCGCATTCGCCTCCACAATTGCATATACGCAATATTGGGTCAAATGTGGATACCTGCTCGACATTTTGCTCGTGGAAGCCCTAAATGGACGCCATCATGGCGCTTACGCCTCTCTCCTGCCGTGGCATGACTTGATGACTCGCGCCCATGTGCCACACAGGCGCTGAGCAACGGCAAACGGCGACAGACGCCACCCAGCAGACAAACTCGATGGAGCACGCTGACATGACACCCCACCAGGAAACGCCGATCGCGCTGAAGCACCGAGAACGCAAGGCAGGCGCCATTGGTGACAATCTCAAGGCACTACGCAAGGAGAAGGGACTGACCATCGCGGCCGTGGCCAGCGCGTCAGGTATCTCGGCGGCCAGCGTGTCGAGAATCGAGAATGGACGTATCTCGCCGACCTTCGAGGCGATCGTGAATCTCGCTAGGGGCCTGAAGGTGGATGTCAGCGAGCTGTTCTATCACACGGAGGACGCGGCATTTCGGGGTTGGCTCGCGTTGACGCGAGCACAGGAGGGAGACGTCATCGAGACGCCCAACTACCGCTATCGACCGCTCTGCAACAATGTGGCGTCCAAGGAATACATGGTATTGGAAACCACCGTGCTCAATCGCAGTCTCGAGGAGTTCGGCGGCCTGCAAAAACATTCCGGCCAGGAACAGATCATCGTGACCAGCGGCGAGGTGACGGTCTGGACCGAACTCTACGACCCCATCAAGCTCAAGGTCGGTGACAGCCTGGCCTTCGACAGCACCCTCGGACACGCCATCACCTACAACGGTGACACCCCCGCGACCATGACCTGGGTATGCAGTGCCTACGCGTGAGGGGATCGAGCCTCATGTGGACAGCACTTTCCACTGAAGATCGGACATGAAAAAGGGGCCTCATCAGAGGCCCCTTTTTCATCGTCTTGCTTAGCGCAGCCTGTTGGCCACTAATTCAGCGATTGAGAATGATGGCCGTGATCGCGCCACCCGCCACCGCGGCCAGCACATAGCGCCCATCGATGTTCAGCCAACGATGACCGCGCGGCGGTTTGGACAGATGACGATGGTGCCAGTCCTTCACCCAGTAGCGGCTGTCGGAGTAGTAATGACGCGGCAGGTGGTCGCCACGGCGCCACTGGTGATGGCGTCGCGCCTCATGACGGCGGCGTTCATGGTGGCGCTGCTGCTTGTGGTGCTTCTTGTGCTGTTTGCCGTGATGGCCGCGGTCGTGGTGGCCATGCCCACGGTCATGATGCCCATGGCCTCTATCGTGCGGTCCTGCCTGAGCCAGCGGGGCTCCCAGCAGCGTGAATATCATCATCAGAATGGTCAGTGTGCGCGTTCGCATGGCTGGCCTCCTCGCCTTGCCCCGTCGCCAATCAAGCGCCGGGAGTCATGTTGGGGCTTCCTGGTTAGGAAACAGTGTTGCGCAACCTTAGCGAGAACTGGGGGACGCCGCAAGATGTCTCATTTTTCTCGTTCTTTGTCGTTATTTCATGCACTTTCCGTCGCATTGTGCCGAAACCGATGTCGCCACTGACCAACACCCACCTTTATATGTCGCCACCTCTATAGCGCTCTTTATAGTGCTCTCTCGCAGCGACCCGACTTTCGCTGCCCTTTCCGCTGCCCTTTCCGCTGCCCTTTCCGCTGCCCTCTCCGCTGCCCCATTTCCCCTTTCGACTCCCGGGCCTCGATCAGGAGACTGCTGAGGCATGGCAAGAAAGCGACGATGCCGGGTACGCCGATCGCACCACATCGGTGCAAGACCACCCTCAGAGTTGTGAGATATCTGGCCCTGGATCGTTGGCCGTTTTAGCCAGGACACAATGCTTCAGGCGCCGAACGGGGTGTGAGAACGGAAAAATTCATTTTGCTGAATCGTGTCATTGAATCGAGACACCCTCGCGCAAGCCCTGATTTCATGCGGCCTTCAGCGCTTTCCTGACTTCCATAGCCATGATCACTCGAGGTCATAGCCCAAAGTTCAAGCACGCGGGCTTTGCGTTTTGATGACCATTCACCGATCATTTGCACCACACCTGAGTCATTTGATCGATAATAGACGATCTACCCTCGTCATCGCCGACAGGATCGCCAAGGCGGCTGCGTGACATCTCGGGTAGGAGCAGCAAGACAAGCCGTAAAAAAACAGGAGCCAATCATGGCCAGTACTGCGCCAGATTTGGATCGGCAGATCGCCCATATGGACGATGAGCTACTGCCGGTGCCACGTCATAAACTGCACCGGTGGCCACACTTTGCCGGTCTCTATGCCGCCGAGCACGTTGCCGCGACCGAGTTCGTCATCGGTGCCACCTTCGTGGCGCTCGGTGCCGGTATCTGGGATATCCTGCTGGGCCTGCTGATCGGTAATGGCCTCGCAGTGCTCAGCTTCTGGTTGATCACGACGCCAATCGCGATCGAGACCCGTCTGAGCCTCTTCACCTATCTTCACCGTATTGCCGGTGATTCGATGTCACGGCTCTACAATTGGGCCAACGTGGTCATATTCACCGCCATATCGGCGGCCATGATTACCGTTTCCGCCACGGCGGTCAGGCTGCTGTTCGACATCCCGGCCCAGACCCAGGCCTATCCCACCAGCTTCGAGTTCATCCTGCTGGCACTGGCCGTGGCGGCCATTGTGGTGCTGGTCGCGGTCTATGGCTTCAACGCCCTGACCGAATTCGCCAGCATCTGTGCCCCGTGGCTGATGCTGATGTTCACCGTCGGCGGCATGGTTCTGCTGCCGGAACTGGCGGAGTCCGTCACTGGTGAAACCAGCCTGAACAGTTTCTCGAGTTTCATTGATGTCGCCGGCAGTACCGTCTTCACCGGGATCAACTCCCAGGGCGAAGCGGGCATCGGCATCTGGGAAGTCATCGGCTTCTCCTGGGCGGCCAACACCTTCTCCCACTTCGGTCTGATCGACATGGCGCTGCTGCGCTATGCCAAGCGTATGCGCTCCGGCCTTGCGACCAGCACCGGCATGATGTTCGGCCACTATGTCGCCTGGATCTCCGCCGGTCTGATGGGCGCGGCCACCGCAGCCGTCGCCGGTATCAGCATCGATGTGCTGGAACCGGGCGAAGTGGCGTTGCACGCCCTTGGCGCCGCTGGCTTCGTTATCGTGGTCGTCGCAGGCTGGACCACCGCCAACGCCAACCTGTACCGCGCGGGCCTTGCCGCCCAGTCGGCCATGCCGAACCTGTCGCGCAACAAGGCGACGCTGGCCGTGGGTATCTGCGTTGCCGTGCTCAGCTGCTTCCCGTTCGTCTATCGCAGCATGCTGCCGCTGCTGACCTATGCGGGCCTGGTGCTGGTGCCGGTCGGCGGGATCATCTTCGCTGAGCATCACCTGTTCCCGAAACTCGGCTTCAGCCGTTACTGGGCGCGCTACAAGGGCGTGAAGCACAACACGCCGGCACTGGCAACCTGGGCGCTGTCACTGATCTTCGGCTTTGGCCTCGAGACGGTCGACGTGATCCCGTTCTACTACCTGTTCCTGCCGACCTGGTTCGTCTCCATCATCCTCTACACCCTGATGGCCAGATCTGCCGGTGCAGCCGACTCCTACCCGAAAGCCGAAGCGGCCGAGCGGGAATTCCAGGAGCGTGTCGAAGCCCTGCACGCCAAGCAGGCCGAGACCACCAACCACGCACCGGTCAAGGACACTTCGGGTCTGACCAAGGCCATCAAGGCCGTCTGGATGGTGCTGGGCCTGGCGGTGCCGATGGTCCTCGCGCTGCGCGTACTCTTCGGCAGCCCGGACCTGGCCAGCTACGAAGCGAATCGTGAGTTGTTCTATGACGTGACCATCTGGTCGACGATCATCTACTTCATCTTCGCGTACTGGGAGCTGCAGCGCAGCAAGGCGCTGTTCAACAAGCAGTCCCCCAAGCAAGCGGCCACCGCTAGCTGAGTCGGCAGGGGCTTGCCCCCTGCCATGCCAGCGGCGAAGGAAGCCTGAATCACACGGGTGACCTTCGCCGCTGGCCGTTACGACCTACCCTTTCTTTACCCATCTCGACTCGACCGCGACACGCGGCAGGAGACCTCCCCATGACCCGTCTCTCCAATGCCAGTCTGACTCAGCTGGACGCCAAGGTAGCCACTCCGAACTATGACCGCACTGCGGTCAGCGCCGGTATCGTCCACTTCGGCGTGGGCGGTTTCCATCGTGCGCACCAGGCCATGTACCTCGACGAGCTGATGAATCAGGGCAAGGCGCTGGACTGGGGCATCGTCGGCGTCGGCGTGATGCCGGGCGACCGCCGCATGCAGGAAGCCCTGGCCTCGCAGGACCACCTCTACACCGTGGTACTCAAGCACCCGGACGGCAACTATGAGCCGCGCGTGGTGGGTTCCATCATCGATTACCGCTTTGCCCCGGACTCCCCGGATGCCGTCATCGAGCTGATGGCCGACCCGGCGATCCGCATCGTCTCGCTGACCGTCACCGAAGGTGGCTACAACTTCCACCCGGTCACCGGCGAATTCAATCTCGAGAACGCCGACGTCCAGCACGACCTGGCCAACCCGGGGGAAGCCAAGACCAGCTTCGGCCTGATCACCGAAGCCCTGGCACGTCGTCGCGAGCGTGGCGTCGCCCCGTTCACCGTGATGTCCTGTGACAACATCGAAGGCAACGGCAACGTCGCTCACAAGATGTTCACTGCCTACGCGCGCGCACGTGATGCAGAACTGGCGACATGGATCGAAGCCGAAGTGCCCTTCCCCAACTCCATGGTCGACCGCATCACGCCGGTGACCACGCCGGCTGACATCGAAGAGCTGTCCTCACGTTTCGGCGTGGAAGACGCCTGGCCGGTGGTCTGCGAGCCCTTCACCCAGTGGGTGCTGGAAGACCACTTCGCCAATGGCCGCCCGGCCTTTGAAGATGCCGGCGTGCAGCCGGTGGAAGATGTCGAGCCCTATGAGCTGATGAAGCTGCGTCTGCTCAACGCCGGTCACCAGGCGCTGTGCTACTTCGGCTACCTGGCCGGCTATCGCTACGCCCATGAAGCCTGCAACGACCCGCTGATCGTCGACTTCCTGCTCGGCTACATGAACGAGGAAGCTCGCCCGACGCTGGCTCAGCTGCCGGGTATCGATCTCGACGCCCATTGCCGCACGCTGATCGAGCGTTTCGCCAACCCAGAAGTCAAGGACACCCTCGCGCGTCTGTGCGCCGAGACCTCCGACCGTATTCCGAAGTTCCTGATCCCGGTGGCACACGCACAGCTCAAGACCGATGGCGAACTGCGTCGTACCGCAGCCGTCGTGGCCAGCTGGGCACGTTATGCCGAAGGCGTGGACGAGCAAGGCGAGACCATCGATGTGGTCGACCCGCTGAAGGACGAGCTGATGGAGCGTGCCAGCCGTCAGCGCGAAGAGCCGACCGCCTTCCTGGACAACCGTGAACTATTCGGTGACCTGGTCGACCAGCCGCGCTTCCGCGATGCCTACCTCAAGGCCCTGAAGAGCCTGCACGACAACGGTGCCCGCGCCACGCTGGAAATGCTGGTGGCAGACGCCAAGTAAGCATGGCGGTGCAGGGGCTCACGACAGCGTGATGCCCCGCCAGCGCCCGCAGAAAGACAAAAGCGAGACAGGCAGCCGCCTGTCTCGCTTTTTTGGTGCCTCATGCCACGCCTTTCCTCACACCAGCGCAACGGTCCACAGTCCCGCCAGCATGATGACGATGCCGATCCACTTGGCGATGGCCGCTCGCTCGCGCAACCAGAGCACCCCGAGCATCACGCCCAGCGGGATCGACAGTTGACGCATTGCAACGACGAGGCTGACCTCCGCCGTCAGCGTCATGGCAACCAGCACCAGCCCGTAGGTCGCCATCACCATCACGCCGGTCAGCACCATGCTGCCCCGCTCCCCCCGCCATAGCGCGGGCAGGCGGCGACGCTCTGCCGGCAGCAACATCACCAGCAGCGCGCCCCAAGCGACGGTCATGATGGCCTGCAACACCAGAAAGACAGCGCCCGCCGAGGTGGGCGAGTAACCGACACTCACCATGATATCCAGCGCCTGCTTGTCGATCAGCGAATAGCCGGTGGTGCCGACTGCTGCCAGCAGCGCGAACCCCAACGCGGGCGTCAGGTAGGTCGAGGGGCGCAGGCCCTGCGGACTGCTCAAGGGCAGCACCAACGCGCCGAGCACGATCAGCCCCATGCCGACCAGATCCAACGCCGTGAGTGCCTGACTGCCCAGCAGACTCAGTGACACCAGCGGCACCAGCACCACCGGCAAGGCCCGCGCGATGGGATACAGCACACTGACCTCGCCGCGCGCATAGGCCCAGGCAAGTCCGCCCATGTAGAGCACCTGACAGAGGCCGGTGGCCACCAGCCAGCCCCAGAATTCAGTGGGCAGCACGGCAAACGATGGCCCCAGTCCCAGCAGCGGCGCAAAGATCAGCGCACCACTGGCCATGGCCAGCATGAAGAAGGCCAGCGACGGCGCCCGCCCCTTGCCGAGCAGATTCCAGCCGGCATGCAGACAGACCGAGATCAGGATGAGTCCCAGCGCCAGTGGGCTCAAGAGGCACTCACGGCAATCGTGTGGGCTTGAACTTGAGCTTGAGCTTGAACATGAAATTGGGCTTGAGAGTGAGCTTGCCCGTGCATGGGGACAGGCATGCGGACGGGCATGCGGGAATTACGGGCTTTCAGGGCAACCAGGCGGCAATCGCCAATGAGCATATGTCCTTACCTTTTGCGAGAAGACGCCAGCCTCAAGGCCTTGTGCAAGGACCCGAGGCTGGCGCCTGAAGGGGTGGAGTGAAGTGGTGGGGTGAAATGGTAGATCAAGGTGGGCGAGCGAGGTGACAGGCAGGCCTGGCGTCGCCACCCCGTCACCAGGCTGTCAGGGGCGCTCACCGCGCGCCAGACGCGCCTCGATCTCGCGGATCACCTCGGGCAGCTGCGCGATGGTGTCGATCATGAAGTGCGGCCCGGACGGCGTGAACTGGGCTTCGATGGCGCTACGCCTTTCGTTGAGCTCTGCCTCCGACAGGTCCATGAACACCGCGTGATCCAGCCCCATGGCGTTGCCGGAGCAGGTCAGCGCGACCGTCCACATGCCGGCGCTGCGACCTTCCAGCAGCCCCGGCGCCGTGTCATCCACTTTCACACAGGCCGCCACGTCAGTGATGCCCAGCGCGATGACATTGGCCAGAGACTGCGCCGGAGAGGGTCGCCCTTTGGGCACCTCATCAGTGGCCACGACATGGTCCACCACCAGCCCATTGCCCTTGCCCCGTGCGACCACCTGCTCGAGCACCTCTCGGGGGTAGCCGGAGCAGGAGCCGATCTTGATGCCCTTGTCGCGCAACCCGTTGATGACCTCGAGCGCGCCGGGAATCAGTGCGGAGTGCGCCCCGATCTTGTCGATCTGCAGCGGCATGAAGCGCTCATAAAGCGCCGTGACATCGGCATCACTCGGGGCGTGGCCACAGGCTGCCTCGAAACGGGCCGCGATCGCTGGGTCATCACACAGGGTGCGGATGTGTTCCCATTTGCCCATGCCCATCGGGCCGCGCGCCTCTTCCAGACTGATGGCCACGCCGATTTCCGCGAAGGCCTCGACGAAGATCTGGGTCGGCGCGAAGGAGCCGAAATCCACCAGGGTGCCGGCCCAATCGAAGATGGCAGCCTGCAGACGATCCGGGGTGTGATATTGCATGACAGTTCTCCAGTCAGTTAAGTGCGACAGCGCCAGCGCACGGGCGGGCATCGTCGACACCCAGGGTGGCCAGCGCGTCATCCACGGCGGCCAGAAGTTGATCCATCACGCGGACATCCAGCTGCCCGATGCTGCCGATGCGGAAGCTCTCCACGTCGGTGAGCTTGCCCGGGTAGATGATGAAGCCACGTGCCTTGAGCTCGGCGTAGAAACGTGAAAAGTCGAAGTCCGGGTGTGCCGGGCTCAGGAAGGTGGTGATGATCGGCGACAGCCAGGCATCGTCGAGCAGGGTCGTGAAGCCGCGCTGACGCATGCCTGCCACCAGTCGCTGCATGTTGGCGTGATACCGGGCGTGGCGACCCGCGACGCCGCCCTCCTCGGCGTGTTCCTTCAGCGCCTGGTGAAAAGCCGCCACCACGTGAGTCGGCGGGGTATAACGCCATTGGCCGGTGCGCTTGAGGTACTGCCATTGATCGTGCAGGTCCAGCGACAGTGAGTGGCTACGCCCCTGTGCCGCCTGCAGCGCATCGCGCCGGGCGATCACGAAGCCGAACCCCGGCACCCCCTCGAAGCATTTGTTGGCCGAGGAGATCAGCGCCAGAAACGGGGTACGTTGCGCATCGATCTCCAGCGCCCCGAAGCCACTCATCGAATCGAGGATCAGCTCACGGCCGTGTGCTGCCACCACCTCGGCGATGTCCGCCACCGGATTGAGCATCCCGGAGCTTGTCTCGCAGTGAATCATGGCGACATGGCCGATCTCGGGCCTTGCCGCGAGTCTGTCGGCCACGGCCTTGGCACACGGCGCCTCGGCATCGCCCCACGCCAGCACGTCGCAGTCGCGCCCCATGCGGGTCAGTAGACTGACCAGCCGCTTGCCATAGGCGCCATTGACCAGCACCAGCGTCGTACTCGTCGGCTCGATCAGACTGCCCAGCGCCGCCTCGACCGCGAAGGTACCGCTGCCCTGCATCGGCACGCACTCATGGTGCTCACTGGCATTGGCACAGCGGAGCAACTGCTGGCAGATCTCGGCGGTCTTGGTGTTGAAGTCCTGATCCCAGGAGCCCCAGTCCTTCATCATGGCGGCCTTGACGCTCTCACTGGTGGTCAAGGGACCGGGAGTCAGCAGGTACGGATGTTGAATACTCATTGGTATATACCAGTTAATTTGCACAAAAAAAAGACGGCCAACGGCGTAATCAGGTCGCCTGTCGCCAGCGTTGGGCACGGGTCAACAGCAGATGACTGACCACCGCATGCAGCAGCTTGACGCCCAGACAGGTGAAGAAGATCAGCACTGCCATGGCGGCCGCGCTGGCGAAGTGCCCGGCTTCGTCGAGATGCATCACCGCGATGGAGGCCAGTCGGGTATCGCTGTTGTAGAGAAATACCACCGCCGAGACGGTCGTCATCGCGTTCATGAACAGATAGGCCGAGATATCCAGCACTGACGGCAGAGACACCGGCAAGGTGATGCGGCAGAAGGTCTTCCAGAACGGCACCTTGAGTGAGGCACCGACCGCCTCGAATTCCCCATCGAGCTGCTTGAGCGCGGTCACCGAGGTCAGGTGGCAGACGGTATAAAAATGCACCAGGGTGTTGAGCACCAGAATCGCGAAGGTGCCGTAGATCCAGTTCAGCGGGTTGTCGGCCTGGTTGAAGTAGAAGATGTAGGACAGACCCAGCACCATGCCCGGCACGGCCATCGGCATCATCGCCATGAAGTGCAGTCCCTGGCGCAGCGGGCGATAGCCCTGACTCTTCTCGGTCAGCCAGGCGTTGAAGAAGATGACCAGCGTGCCGATCAAGGTGGCCCAGAAGGCCAGCGTCAGCGAGTTGAGCCACGCGTCCCAGCCACCACCCGCCAGCGCCTTGAAGGCGTAGTGATCGAGGGTCAGGCTCAGGTTGTAGGGCCAGAACTGCACGAGCGAGGCATAGATGGCGGTGCCGATCACGGCCAGAATCGCGGCGGCCACGCCATAGCAGAGCAGCGCGAAGACCCAGTCACGCAGCGGGCTTGGCGTCGGCTGCCAGGGCACGGCGCGCGCCGAGAGCTGCGCGACCTGACGGCGCTGGATCCAGCGGTCCACCGCGAAGGACAGCAAGGCCGGCAACAGCAGGATGACGCTGACCACCGCGCCCATCTGGAAGTTCTGCTGCCCCACCACCTGACGATAGACATCGGTGGCCAGCACACTGAACTGCCCGCCAATGATCTTCGGCACGCCGAAATCGGTGATCGCCAGCGTGAAGGCCACGAAGGCACAGGAGATGATGCCGTAGCGCGCACCCGGCAAGGTGATGGTCAGAAAGCTGCGCCATTTGGGCGTTCCCAGCGCGTCCGCGGCTTCATAGAGACGGGCATCGCTGTTGCTGAGCGCCGTCATCATGATCATCAGCGCATGCGGGAAGATCCAGAATGTCATGCCCATCACGATGCCGATGGGGCCGTAGATGCTCTCCCCCAGCAGCACATCCTTGAACCAGCCCTGATTGCCGAAAAGATACACCAGACTGATGGCTGGCAGCAGTGACGGAGCCAGTAGCGGCAGGATGGACAGCATGCGGAAGACGCGCTTGCCCGGCATGCAGGTGCGGGTGGTGCCGTACGCGCACAGGAAGGCCAGACTCACCACCGTCAGGGTACTGATCAACGCGATGCTGACGGAATTGATGATCGAGCCGACCAGCGCCGGCGTCTGCACATAGCGCGCGAAGTTGGCCAGGCCGACGAAGTCGCCGCTGCGGTCCTGCACGCTCTTGATCAGCATGGTGGCCAGCGGCAACAGCAGCCCGATGACCAGCAGCGCCAGGGCCAGCAGCAACATCAACAGACGCAAGCCGGACTCGCCTGACAGCCGACCCGACAAGGACAATGCGCGCGCCATCATGCCTGCGCCTCCACCAACGGATACAGGCGGATCGCCTCGGACGGCAGACGCACACCCACCCGAGCACCGACCCGCACGCCCAGTGACTCACTGTCCTTGAGCGCCACATCCGCCGACAGTGTCTGCCCACAGCCCTCAAGCGTCAGAGTGATACGCAGGAAGGCGCCGAGAAACTCGACGTGCTCCACCTGCGCCGACAGCCCCTCCCCCACTGCGCACAGCGAGACGGCTTCCGGGCGAATGGCCAGACGCGCCTGATCCAGCCCCTCAAGATCATGCGCCGCGCATTCCAGACGCTGCTGACCCAGACGCAGGGTACTGGCGTTCTCGGGACAGCATTGCAGGAAGTTCATGCTGCCGATGAATTCGGCCACGAAGGCGCTCGCCGGCCGACGGTAGATCTCGGCAGGGGTGCCGATCTGCTCGATCACGCCATGGTTCATCACCACGATGCGGTCCGCCATGGCCAGGGCCTCTTCTTGGTCGTGGGTCACCATGATGGTGGTGACGCCCAGCCGTGCCTGCAGTGCCTTGATCTGACTGCGCAGATGCAGGCGTACGCGCGCATCCAGTGCTGAAAGCGGCTCATCGAGCAACAGCAGCCCCGGCTCGGTCGCCAGCGCCCGCGCCAGTGCCACGCGTTGCTGCTGGCCCCCGGACAGGGCCGCCGGATACTTGCCTTCACTGCCGGCCAGGTCCACCAGGGTGAGCAGCTCCGTCACGCGACGACGCATCGCGTCACGCGCATCGCGCCGATTGCGCAGCCCATAGGCCACGTTGTCGAACACGGTGAGATTGGGGAACAGCGCATAGGACTGGAAGACGATGCCGAAGTCGCGCGCCTGGGGCGGCAGACGCGAGATGTCCTGGCCGCGCTGGTGGATGGTGCCTTCGCTCTGCGGCGCAAGCCCGGCGATGGCGCGCAGCAAGGTGGTCTTGCCACAGCCAGAGGGGCCGAGGAAGCACACGAACTCGCCCTCGCGGATCGCAAGGTCGATCTCGCTCAGGGCCGTGAACTGGCCATAGCGCTTGGTGAGGCCGCTGATTTTGAGGTGAATGCTGTCTGACGACGCAGAACGCGTGGTGAGTGCCTGAGGCGCTGCGTCACGCGCAGGCGCCCGGGCTGCAGGGCCGGAGACCGCGCGAGGCGAGGCGCCGGCAGTCGCTGGCGGCGCTTGGCGCGAGGCGTGATGACGCGGGGGTGCGGTCACAAGAGACATGCGAGAAACTCCCGACCCCGGCGCAATGCGCCGGGGCAATGACGAAGGTGGCTGGGCGTGACTTACTGACTGTCGGACTTGCCGTCGTAACGGCGCTGCCATTCGGCGAGCACTTCATCCCGCTGGTTGGCCGCCTTGGCAAAGTCAGCCTCGATCATCATCTCGGTGATGTTGGCCGGATAATGCTCGATCGGCTTGGCCACCCCCGGATAGGCCACGACCGCATAGCCTTCGTTGTAGAGTTCATTGGCCGGCTTGGACACTGCCCAATCCATCAGTGTCTGCGCCGCCTCACGCTTGTCGGTGCCCTTCATGATCGCCGCGGCTTCCATGTCCCAGCCCAGCCCTTCCACGGGGAAGACCAGGTCCACCGGTGCGCCCTGTGCCTTGAGGCGCGCGCCTCGGAAGGCGAAGGACACACCGACCACGGCCTCGCCGGAACCGGCCAGATTGCAAGGTGCGGAGCCTGAGTGGGTGTAGCGGGCAATGTTGTCGTGCAGGCGGTCCATGTACTCCCAGCCGCCCTCGTCACCCCACAGCTGCAACCAGCTGGCGACATCCAGATAACCGGTACCGGAAGAACTCGGGTTGGGCATGATCACGTGGCCCTTGAACTCAGGACGCGTGAGGTCTTCCCAGGACGTCGGCTTGGGCACTCCCAGTCGCTCACCTTCGACGGTGTTGTAGCAGAGCGAGGCGACCCAGGCGTCCATCCCGACCCAGGACGGGTCCTGGCCATCACGGTAGGCGGGGTCGACGAACTTGCTATTCAGCGCCTCGACACCCTTGGGGGCATAACGCGACAGCATGCCTTCCTTCTCGAGCACCAGCAGGCTGGTCGCGGCCAGGCCCCACACCACATCCGCCTGCGGGTTGTCCTTCTCGGCCAGCAATCGTGCGGTGATCACGCCCGTGGAGTCGCGCACCCATTTGATGTCGATATCCGGATGCGCCTGCTGGAAGCGCTCGGCATATTTCTGCAGATCATCGGACTCCACCGCGGTATAGACGGTGAGCTCGGTGGCCGCCTGGGCATTGAGGGAAACGACCAGACCAACGGCACTGGCCAGCAAGGAACGGGTGAGGAAGGAACGGGTCAAGAAGGACATCGGGACTCTCCAACGCTTGGAATGAATGGCTCTCGCCATCTGGTATATACCAAGAGTATGGGCGGGCCGAATGACACCCCCGTGACAGTCAGTTGAAGGCCCAGTGAAACAGTGTTACCTCATATAGTGTCCCTGCAGCGCGGGTTCAGGGCTTGTTCTTGAGCGTGACGGTGATGCACAGCGCATTGTGCAACCAGCGCTCTTCGTCATAGCCGATGGGACGATGCTGCTCATCGAAGGTAGCGCGACGCACGGTCAGACCGGGGCTACCCATGGCGACCCCCAGCTCCCGGGCGGCCTGCTCCCCCAGCGACTCGGAGTAGAAGCGCAGCTCACGGTGGGCCAGCGTCAGGCCATAGCGCCCACGCAGCTCCGCCCACAGTGACACCCCGAACTGGCCCTCCTCGAGCAGTCCCGGCGCGCGCTCGGGCACCACCCACATCGACTCGCTGAGCACGGCGCGCTCATCCACGAAACGCCGGCGGCGAATATGATAGAGCGGTGTCTGGGCCGCCAGGCCCAGCGCTTGCGCAGCCGGTGGGTAGGCCTGAACATCGGTCAGCAGCACTTCCGTGCGTGGCCGCCGCCCCTGCGCCGTCACATAGTCATTGAAGCCGGAGTCACGCGTGGGGTCGTAATCCAGCCGCGGCGGCGACACAAACCACCCACGCCGATTGCTGCGATGAATGCGCCCTTCTCCCTCCAGCTGCCCCAACGCCTGACGCAACGTCACGCGCGTGGTATCGAAGCGCTCGGCCAGCACTCGCTCAGAAGGCAAACGCCCCTCTTCAAAGGCATCAGGGTCCTTCAGCTGTTCGCGCAGGCGATCGGTAAGGTGGAGGTAATACGCATCACTCATGACGAGGAGTCCTGACCAAAGATGAAGAGGGTTGCCACTACCGGGTAATAACACGGCGCCGCTTGCCCCGCCGGCGAAGAAAATGCCCGGGACTCTGCGCCGCCAAACGGCTGGATGCTCCAGAAACTATCACATTCGCGTGACTCGCACTGGCCTGCCAGCTTACGTGCCGCTGGCGTTGCCGGATTTGATGACAGCCGCCTGGTTGAGCTCACAGGCGTGGATGGCGGTGGGATGGCACGCTGATGTTCAAGAGGGGGTGAACGCACAATGCGCAGCCTCTAAGGGCTGCGCATCGAATGGACAAACAGGAAACGTATGACCTACGGGATAACTCAGAACTCGCTGACGGTATTCAGGTACTGCTGCATATCCCCGACCATGGCCTGCTCCAAGAGCTTGCCTGTCTCGATGGCATAGGGCTGCTGGAAGTGAATGTCCCACAGGTCTGACTCCGTGCGCCAATGCTCGTATATCACCAGCGTGTCGTCCTGCCCGTCGATGGTATACAGATCAAACACGAGATTGCCCGGCTCCTCACTGCGCGTCTTCGCCACATGCGTGGTGAATTGCTGCAGCAATCGAGCGCGATATTCTTCCTTGATCTTGAAGATGAAGAAGATACTGAATACCTCATCTTCCGGCTGCACGTGCCTGGGGTTCGCCTCATGCAATGGCGCCGGGTCAGTATCGTTCAAGGGCATCACCTCGAGTGGCGATGCCAACGCCGTGTCAGCCAGCTTCAGCAGGGCTTGCGCGTAGGGCTGGTTCACATGTGCCTGATGCGCTTCGGTGCTTGCCCAGCGCTCGTAGGCGAAAATGGTGGTGGGAGAATCCTTGGCCGCGAAGAAACGCATTTCCAGCATCCCCGGTTCAGCCGCTGAGCCCAGCTTGTTGTCAGCCAAGGCCCGCTTGAAGGTTTCGAGTTGTTCGGGCTTGACGTCAAATTTCACGATCAAGGTGAGCATGGAGATGCCCCTTTTAGTCAGTGGTTGTCATCGGCCCAATGGCAAGAGCTGTTGCGTCACGTGGCAGCAGGTCTGTCTCGGGAAGTGGATGACACTATCTTTCGCTGCCTGGCTGAAAAACCCGCGGCACGGAGAAAGACTTTCAATGAAACCTTGAACGCGGAAACGCTGGAGTACCCGACAACAAGGCTGACCAGTTGGTGCTGAACGCACTGACAGGACGCTGAGCCCCCTGTTTCCCCACTGATGGCCATGGGTAGGCAATGGCGTACGAAATCATTTTCACGCCATTCCCACCAGCAGTACTCTCCCAACCATAACCCCTGCGAAAAATTCCATATACGGAAATCTATTTCTACATGTGAAAAACAGTTTGACACCTTTGACGTCACTTCATAGCCTGTAGGCCAAATTCAGGAGGAGTGATGCATGCGCACTGACAAGAACTTCATCAACAACGAATTCGTCGCCTCATCCCAGGGCGAGATGATTTCGGTCTACAACCCGGCCACCGAAGCACTGGTAGGTCAGGTGCAGGCAGCAACCACTGACGAAGCGCTTGAAGCGGTGAGCATTGCGGCCAAGGCTCAGAAGGGCTGGCGTGCCAAGACCAGCACCGAGCGTGCCGGCTACATGCACAAGCTTGCCGAGGCGCTGATGGCGCGCAAGGATGCCATCGGCCAGGCATTGGCAGATGAATCCGGCAAGAGCCTGGAAGACGCCACCAATGAAGCCGTCTACGCCGCCGATATCACGCGCTACCACGCCGAGTGGGCACGTCGTATCGAGGGCGAGATCGTCCCCAGCGACACTCCCAATGAAAGCCTGCTACTGCAGCGCGAGCCCATCGGCGTCGTGGCCTGCCTGATTCCGTTCAACTACCCGGTGTTCACCCTGCTGCGCAAGATCGCCCCGGCGCTGATCACCGGCAATGCCGTGGTCGTGCGTCCGAGCAACAACACCCCTACCTCCGCCTTCGAGATCGCCAAGGCGATCCAGGATGCCGGCATTCCGGCAGGCATCGTCAACATCCTGGCGATGGACCACGGCACCGCGGAAGCCGTCTGCACTCACCCCAAGGTGGGCATGATTACCCTGACCGGCAGCGTCGGCGCCGGTCGCAAGGTCCTGGAATATTCCCAGGTCAACATCGCCAAGTCTTCACTGGAACTGGGCGGCAAGTCACCGGCCATCGTCGAGCCGGATGCCGACCTGGCCAAGGCAGCGGCACAGATCGCGGCCTCTACCCTCACCAACTGTGGCCAGCTGTGCACCGCCATCGAGCGTGTCTATGTGCACGAATCCGTCTATGACGATTTCGTCGCCCAGCTGAAGCAGCAGATGGAAGGCGTCAAGTTTGGCAACCGTCTGGAAGATGCCAGCCTGATGGGGCCGCTGATCAACGAGAATTCGCGTCTCAACATCCATCAGATGGTGGAACGTGCCATCGATGACGGCGCCACTCTGGAAATCGGCGGCTACATCCCCGAAGGCAAGGGTCACTTCTACCCGCCGACCCTGCTGACCGGTTGCCGTCAGGACATGGAGATCGTGCAGGAAGAGATCTTCGGCCCGGTACTGCCGGTGCTGACCTACAGCGATGTGGATGAGGCGCTGGCACTGGCCAATGACCACCAGTTCGGTCTGGCCTCCGTGGTCTTCACCGAGAACTATCGCACCGCCATGAAGGTCGCCAACAACATCGAAGCCGGCGAGCTCTACATCAACCGCACCCCGGCGGACCCCTACCAGGGCTACCACGCCGGCTGGAAGCGCTCTGGCCTGGGCGGTGATGATGGCAAGCACGGCATGCTCGACTACACCCAGACCCGTCTGGTCGTGATGAACTACTGATCACGCCATTCCGTTTTACCTGTCACGCCTTCGGGGAACCCTCTCCCCGGAGGCGCTGACGCCCTACCCCATTTCTTTCCGGAAGCGCGCTGTTGGCGTCGAATGACGGCATGCCAGGCAGTGCGCTTCCACAATCTCCTGCTAGCCAGTGACCACTGAAAGGCCTGCCACCATGAAAGTTGTCAGTTGCGAGACACACATCGTCGCCACGCCGCCGCCCCACGTCGGCGGCATGTACTGGATCTTCGTTCAGCTGCGTACCGCTTGCGGCATCGAAGGGGTCGGTGAAGTCTATGCCGCCACCTTCCACCCGGAAGTCATGAGCAAGGCGATCGCCGATGTCTTCTCGCGTTACCTGGAGGGCAAGAACCCGCATCATATTGAACGTCTGTACCGCGAAGCCTTCTCCAGTGGCTTCACCCAACGCCCTGACCTCACCATGATGGGTGTGCTCAGCGGTCTCGAGATGGCCTGCTGGGACATCGTCGGCAAGGCGGCCGGTCTGCCGGTGTATGAGCTGATCGGTGGCAAGGTCCACGACAAGCTGCGCTCCTACACCTACCTGTACCCCAAGGATGCACGCGGCAACTACGACTATGACAACGTCGAGCTGGCTGTCGAATGCGCACTGGAAAACCGCGAGAAGGGCTTCACCGCGCTGAAGTTCGACCCAGCCGGCCCCTACACCGCCTACTCCGGCCAGATGCTGTCTCTGGAAGGCATGGACAAGAGCGCCACCTTCTGCCGCCGCATCCGCGAAGCGGTCGGCAACAGCTGTGATCTGCTGTTCGGCACCCACGGCCAGATGACGCCGGCATCCGCCATTCGTCTCGCCAAGTATCTCGAGCCGTATGACCCGCTGTGGCTGGAAGAGCCGGTGCCGCCGGGACAGAGCGAAGCCATGGCGCGCGTGGCAGACCACACCTCCATCCCGGTCGCGACCGGTGAGCGCCTGACCACCAAGTACGAATTCCACGATGTGCTCAAGAACAACGCGGCCTCCATCCTGCAGATGAACCTGGGACGCGTCGGCGGCATTCTGGAAGGCAAGAAGATCGCGGCGCTGGCAGAAGTCTATTACGCCCAGATCGCCCCGCATCTCTACAACGGCCCGGTCGGCGCCGCGGCCAGCATCCAGCTGGCGACCGCCACGCCCAACTTCCTGATTCAGGAAAGCATCGGTACCTGGGATGGCTTCCACGCCGATGTGCTCAAGGAGAAGATCGAGTGGCGTGATGGCTACATCATCCCGTCCACCAAGCCGGGCCTGGGGGTTGAGCTGGACATGGACGTGGTCAAGGCCAATTCGCCTTACACCGGCCGAACCCTGCACCTGAGCATGGACCCGCGTCCCTATGACGTGAAGGAACAGTCCAGCACCGACTGGAAGCGCAAGCCGGAGGCGTAACGCCGATGCAATACGATTTCATCATTGTCGGTGCCGGGTCAGCGGGGTGCATCCTCGCCAACCGGCTCAGCGCCAGCGGACGCCACAACGTGTTGCTGCTGGAGGCCGGCGGCAAGGACACCTCGCCCTGGATCAAGGTGCCGGTCGGGTTCGCCAAGACCTACTACAACCCGACCTACAACTACATGTATTACAGCAAGGAAGAAGCCGCGATGGGGGGGCGCAAGATCTATACCCCCCGCGGCAAGGTGCAGGGTGGCTCCGGCTCCATCAATGCGATGATCTATGTCCGGGGCCAGGCCTCGGACTTCGATGACTGGGCGCGCGCCGGCAACGACGGCTGGTCCTATCGCGAGGTACTGCCCTACTTCAAGCGTCTTGAATGCCACCCGGATGGCGACACCGAGTATCGCTCCGGCCAGGGGCCGATCGGCATCACGCCGCTGAAACATGGCGCGCACCCGATCTGCCAGTCGTGGCTGGAAGGTGCCCGCGAACTGGGTTACACGCTCAATGATGATTTCAATGGCGAACACTTCGAGGGTGCTGGCATCTATGAGGCCAACATCCGCAAGGGGCAGCGGGACTCCAGCAACACCGCCTACCTGAAGCCGGCACTGTCACGCGACAACCTCACGCTCAAGCATATCTGTCGGGTGGAGCGCGTGACGCTGGAAGAGGCATCCGATGGCGGCAAGCGCGCCACGGGTGTCGTCTACCGGCTTGATGACGAGGTCATCGAGGTGACGGCACGTCGCGAGGTCATCCTCTGCGCTGGCGCCGTGGACTCCCCGAAGCTGCTGCAGCTTTCGGGGATCGGCGAGCGTGAGGCGCTGGCCACGCATGGCATCCAGACGCAGGTAGACCTGCCGGCCGTCGGGCAGAACCTGCAGGACCATCTGTGTGCCAGCTACTATTACCGCGCCAATCGCACCACGCTGAATGACGACTTCGCGTCCTTCTGGGGCCAGGCCAAGGCGGGACTGCAGTATCTGGTCAATCGCAGCGGACCGCTGGGCATGAGCGTCAATCAGGCCGGGGGATTCTTCCGCGGAAGCGACGCGGAGTCAGAGCCGAACATCCAGCTCTACTTCAATCCGATGTCCTACCAGATTCCCAACGACCCGAAGGCCAAGCTGACGCCGGAGCCGTATTCCGGCTTCCTGTTGGCCTTCAATTCCTGCAGGCCGACCAGCCGTGGCAGCATTTCACTGGCCTCGGCAGACCCGGCGGCGCCGGCGACCATCTGCCCCAACTACCTCAGCACCCAGAAAGACATTGATGAGGTCATCCAGGGCAGTCGCCTGGTGCGCAAGCTGATGGGCGCGCCCGCTCTCAAGGCCATCACCGAGTGCGAGGTCGCCCCGGCCGAGACGGTCCAGGATGAGGACAGCATGCTTGCGTACTTCCGCTCTCAGGGAGGCTCCATCTACCACCTATGCGGCTCCTGCGCGATGGGCCCGGACAAGGCGAACGCCGTGGTCGACAGCCGGCTGAAGGTGCATGGTGTGGAGGGGCTGCGCGTCATCGATGCCGCCATCTTCCCCAATATCACCTCCGGCAATCTGAATGCGCCGGTGATGATGGTGGCGGAAAAAGGCGCGGACCTGGTGCTGGCCGATCACACCGAGTGAGCCGAGGTCAGCCACCAAACAACCCGCGCACGGCCCATGGGTCTGGTACCCTATGGGCCGTTTTATTTTCAGCGCATGAGAGATGCCGTGTGGCATCGTTCATCCGTCGTCAAAGTGTCACAGCCCCGGATGCACGCCGTCTGTGACCGAGATTCGCGTTTCGGAGTGTCCCCGCGTTCATGAATCACGAGAAGACCAAAGCCCCTGCCGTCGACCACAGTGTCATGATTCTGGATCTGCTTGCGGCAGCCTCCTACCCGCTGACGCTCTCGGAAATCTGCGAGTCCACCGGCATCTCGCCTGCCACCGGACACCGCGTGATCAACTCCCTGCTGCACCATCAGCTGGTCGCCCACGATCCCGGTCGCAAGAAGTCCTACTGCATCGGCTCGCGCATCTTCCAGATCTCCTCGACGATCTACAACAAGCAGAGCCTGATTCCGGTCTTCTACCCCATCGCCGAGATTCTTAAGAACGAGATTCACCGCTCGATCTTCCTGTGCATCCCCATCGGGGATCAGGTGGTGGTGATCTCGAAGGTCGATGCCTCCGGCAGTGGCAGCTACAACCTCTACATCGGCAAGACCATGGCCCAGCACGCCTGTGCCGCCGGCAAGGCGATTCTCGCCATGCGCCCCGAGGCCTCATGCCAACTGTATCTGGAGGCTGCGACGCGGAGTACGCCCGGCCTGGCCGAACGCCGTGACGAGATGGATGCCGAGCTTGAACGTGCACAACGCCTGGGATATGCGGTGTCCAGCGGCGAGGCCGAAGGACAGCTGAGCTGTATCGCGGCGCCTGTTCTGAACATGCGCAACGAGCCCATTGCCGCCATCAGCGCCGTCATCAGCCAGGACTGCCTGAATCCGCAGCAGGCTCGCGCCTACTCCAAGCATCTGGTTCAGGCGGCGCGTCAGCTGTCCTCGCGCATCATCTGAGGTCGAAAACGGCACCTGACGAGCCATTTATGCTGCACCGCACAAAGTCTTGCCACTATATATATAGGTATTTTTAGCACTGAGCATATAGGTATTTTTCAGTACTCAGCGATGTGACAGACGCGATGGGCGTTGCTCTGATAGCGAAGCGCATCCGCGACAGCCGACAAGCGCCTTGAGGGTGTCTTTTGTCGATGGCGCGAATGGTCGATGGCGCGAATGCAAGATACCCGTGATTCACAAGGCCACCCTGGCCTCACGAATCACGGGTATCTTGCGTGGCATCACGGCGGCGTCAATCGCCTCCTGTCAGGAGATGACCGGCGCGCCGAGCAGTGCCTTGACCTCGACATATTCGGCCAGGCCTTCGTCGCCCCATTCACGGCCGTTGCCGGAACGCTTGTAGCCACCGAAGGGCGCATCGAAGGAGAACTCTGCCCCTTGCAGATAGCATTGCCCTGCCTGCATGCAGCGGGCGATCGGCAATGCTGCCTCGGCGTCACGCGCATAGACTGCAGATGACAGGCCATAGACGCTGTCATTGGCGATGGCGATCCCCTGCTTCACGTCATCGTAGGGCAGGATGCACAGCACCGGGCCGAAGACCTCCTCACGGGCGATCTCCATTTCATTGCTGACGTTGGTGAAGATGGTCGGCCGCACATAGCAGCCCTTCTCGAGCCCTTCGGGCGGCTCGACGCCACCCAGCGCCAGCTCGACACCGTCGTTGATGGCCCGCTGCACCAGATCAAGCACCCGCTCGCGCTGACGCTGAGAGACCAGCGGCCCCATGGTGGTCGCCGGATCATTCGGGTCACCCACCACCTGCTCACTGGCGATCTCGACCGCCAGGCGGGTCGCCTCTTCCATGCGCGAACGCGGCACCAGCAGACGCGTGAAGGCGTCGCAGGTCTGGCCGGTGTTGGCCATCACGTTCTCGACGTTCAAGCGCACGGCCGCGGCCAGGTCGGCATCTTCCGTCACCAGCAGCGGTGACTTGCCGCCCAGTTCCTGACAGACCCGCTTGACGGTGGGCGCGGCACTCTCGGCGACCTTGCTACCGGCAATGGTCGAGCCAGTGAAGGACACCATGTCGACCTGCGGATGGCCGGACATCACCGGGCCGATCTCGCTGCCCTCGCCCGTCACCACATTGAAGACGCCAGCAGGCAGACCGACCTTCTCGAAGATCTCGGCCATGATGAAGTCCTGCAGCGGCGTCTGCTCCGCCGGCTTGGCGATCACGGTGCAGCCTGCCGCCAGCGCCGGGGCCAGCTTGCCGATCAACTGATGCAGCGGATAGTTCCACGGGTTGATCAGCGAGCAGACACCGATGGGCTCGCGCATCAGAGTCACATCGCCCTTGCGCTCGTCCTCTTCCATCTGGAAGGCACGTTCGGCGTAGTAACGCATGCCTTCGATGGGGCCTTCCACGTGCAGCGCGCCGGCCAATTGCACCGGGCAACCCATGGTGAGCACCTGCACGTCGCGCAGCTCATCGAAGCGATGCTGCATCTCATCCGCTGCCGCCATCAGGATATCGTGGCGTTCCTGCGCAGATGTCGTGGACCAGGCAGGCAGCGCCTGACGTGCTGCCATGATGGCAGCCTCCACATCCTGCTCACCGGCGCGCGGCACACTGGCGCACAGCTCGCCGGTGGCCGGATTGATGACCTCCATGCGCTCGCGCCCGAAGGGTGCCTGCCAGTGGCCATTGATGTAGAAGTTGTCGTGATGTTGCATGCCAGACCTCTCGTTGCTGGTGGGAGATAACACTTTCCCTGAGGGTGAGTCTCAAACGCAAATGCCCCGGAGGCCATTCGCACGGCGCTCCGGGGCAGTCTTCACGGCTCAGCTGCGGCCGGTAACGCCGACTTCGTAGCCGACTTCTTCCGGCTCGTCGTCAGTCAGCTCTGCCGGGAAGCCGGTGCCGAGCACACGGACATCGGCGGCTTCCTCGAGACGACGGATGATGTTGGAGGACCACTCACGCGGACCGAAGCGTTCCTGACCATCGCGGAAGATGTCCATCAGCATCGGGGAGATTTCCAGCGGCACATCCAGGTTCTTGGCCAGGGTGTCGAACAGGCCGACATCCTTGAGCACCAGATCCATGGTGAAGCTGATGTTGCGGCTTCCGTTCAGGATAACCTGGGACTCGGTCTCGTGGACGAAGGAGTTGCCCGAGGAAATCTTGATCGCCTCGTAGGTGGTATTCATGTCCATGCCGGCCTTCTTGCAGACGGTCAGGGCTTCGGCGACGGCGCACAGGTTGGCGGTGGCCAGATAGTTGGTCATCACCTTGAGCACGGAGGCGGTACCCAGCTCCCCGGTGTGCAGAACGCGACGCCCCAGGTTGGTCAGCACCGGCAGCACCTGCTCGAAGGATTCGCGGTCACCGCCGACGAAGATGGAGATATTGCCGGTGGCTGCGCGGTGGCAGCCGCCGGAGACAGGCGCTTCCAGTGCCTTGGCACCGGTGGCCAGCACCTTGTCGGCGATACGACGCAGTTCGCCGTCGTCGGTAGTGCTCATCTCGAGCCAGATCTTGCCTTCACGCAGACCGGCGATGATGCCGTCGTCGCTTTCCATCACGGCGCTGCAGGCAGCCGGAGACGGCAGGCAGGTGATGACCATGTCGTTGGCTTCGGCGAGTTCCTTGGAAGAATCCGCCCACTTGGCACCCTGCGCGAGGAAAGGCTTGGCGGCTTCCGGGTCAAGGTCACGCACGGTGACGTCATGTCCATTGCGCAGCAGACTACCTGCCAGCTTGCCACCCACGTTACCAAGACCGATGAATCCGACTTTCATGTGCTGTCCTCTTTGCTGTCTGCCTGCTGGCTGTCCGGTGTACTGCACAGGACCGCTTGGGACGGAGTGGAATCCTGTCCGTCGTGGCCCATGTCATCTTGAGGCTCACCCTACTGGCCGACCTGCCTGCCAACAATTCATAAGAATTTGGCAATTGGTAACAATTTTTGTGAGTCCCCCAGACCCCGCGCCTCCGAACAGCAAACAGCGAACAGCGATCAACCGGCAGATGCCAGATGCCCAGCCCCCCCCCATAACTCAGAACACAGAACCCGGAAGTCAGAACCCGGAAACAAAAAACGCCACCCGAAGGTGGCGTTGTCACGTAACAGCTCTCGCTCTGGCGGATCAGGTGGGCACGCTGCGACTCTGTGCCTCCAGCCAGCCAAGGAGGGTCGCGACGCGGGGGTCCCGCTCCAGCTCGCGATGACAGACAGCCCCCCATTCACCGCGCCCGGTCGTCACCTGTCCGGTCGGGTTGATGAGTCGACCGTTCGCCAGGTCATCGTCGGCAAAGGGCCCGTTGACCAAAGCGACGCCCTCCCCGCGCGCCGCCATCTCCAGGGCGACGGCCAGAGTGTCGACCACGATGCAATTGCGGGTGGGACAAGGGCCTAGCGACAATGCCTCGAAGTAACTCTCCCAATTCCAGCCCTCGGTGTAGACCCCGATCAACGGCAGCGTCTTCAAGGCATCCGCGGAAACCGGGTGTTTATCGTCGCCCAGCAGCTGGGGGCTGCATACCGGGAGGAGGCGTGACTCGAACAACGGCTGCCAGTGCAGGTGGTCCGCCAGCGGCGCATCGCGGAAGACGATACCGACATCGGCATTGGCCTCATCGAACTCCCAGCCGAGACTGCACGTCATCAGCTTGAGCTCGACTTCAGGATGCATGGCCTGGAAATGCGACAAGCGAGGTGCCAACCAGCGAATCGAGGTCGTCACATAGACCTGAATCGTCAGCGGCTGGGCATGCTGCATCTGGCGCAGAGACTCGGCGCCTTGCACCAGGCCCGCCAGCGCTTCACGCACTACCGGATAGAAACGCTCGCCAGCCGCCGTCAGCACCACATGACGGCCTTCACGGGCAAACAGTTTCACCTCCAGACTCTCTTCGAGACGCTGAATCTGGTTGGCGATGGCCGGATGTGTCAGGTTCAGCTCCTCGGCAGCCGCGCGGAGACTCAGCAGACGCGCAGCAGCTTCAAACCCTTTCAGCGAACTCAAGGGCGGCAGTTTCTGCAGTGGCAGAGGGGTTGGCATAGACGACACTCACGAAAGGCAAAAGGCGAGCAGGAAGCAACCGGTATCCCATGAACGATAGACGTTCTCGACACTCTCTCCCGTTCACGGCACACGGCTGCCATCTGGCCCTCTTTCGCCATGAGACAATGGCAAAGCGGGTGACCGTCGCTGACAGCCACCCGCACAATTGACCTCATGTTACCAAAGCCGCCATGCCGCGTAATGCCGATGCGCGTCGGCAAGCTACCCGTGGCCGGCTCAACCGGCCCGGCTCAACCGGCCCGGCTCAACAGGCCCGGCTCAACCAGCCTGACTCAGGCAGCCTAGCTCAGCAGGCGCTCGTCGAAGGGGTAGTCGGACAACAGCTCCACCTGACCATCGTCACGAATGTACAGCTGCTCTTCGAGCTTGACGCCTTCACCACCGGACTCATGCCCGATATAGCTCTCCACACACAGCGTCATCCCCGGCTTGAGGATGCCGTCGTAACCCTTGTCCTCGATATCCTCGCGATGAACGATGTAGGGATACTCGCCGTTCATCCCGACACCATGCGCCAGGGCAAAGTAACGACGCGCGCGGTAAGCGGGAGGGATTCGCCAGGCGCGTTCGGCGTATTCCTTGAAGCTGACCCCGGGCTTGAGATTTTCCATGTTGGTCTGGATCTGGTCATACGCCATGCGATAGAGCGATTTCTGCTCGGCGCTGGCCTCCCCGGAACCACACAGGAAGGTTCTCGAGAAATCCGCATAGTATCCGTAACGTCCCACCACATCGGTATCCAGTGCGACCAGTTCTCCTGCCTGGATGACACGGTCGGAACATTCCTGGAACCAGGGGTTCGTGCGCGGCCCGGAATTCATGAGGCGTGTCTCGATGAAATCGGCGTCTGTCTCGATGATGTGCTGGTGCAGCCGCGACCAAGCGTGATTCTCGGTGACGCCAGGACGGATGGAGGTCTCCAGTTTGCGCACCCCCTCCTCGACCGCTCTCAGGGAGGAGCGAATCATCTTTATCTCGTTGGGTACCTTGATGGCACGTGCCTGCTCAAGGGGCTCATGGGCATCCAACACCTGATAGCCACGCTGCTCGAGCATGAAAGCGGCTTCTGCAGTCGCGCTTTCGAGGGCGATCCGCTCACCTCCGCCACACTGGCGCACCAGGTCAATGATTTCATCCGCCCAGGCCCTGGTGACGTCTTGTGTATTCTTCTCATTGAAGTAATAGGAAATCGCCTTGGCCGGACGAATCTCGTCCACGGTCGGCAGATGGCTGGCCAGGTGTTCACACCCCGAGAACTCGAACAGCACGACCGGCCCTGCCGCGGGGACGAATACGTAGCGAGCGGGATTGCGTGAGCTGTATACCTGCATGTTGCGAGACCCGGTGGCATAGCGGACATGGGCCGGGTCGAACAGCACTGCCGCCGAGATATCACGACGGGCCAGTTCCTGGCGAACACGCGCGAGTCGGTCGCATTGGATCTGCGCAATCTCTTCCGAAGTCGGTTCGCAGTCTTCCAGTGCATGGGTCGGGGCCAGAATGCCCATCGCTGTCAGGTCCATTTTCATGTGAAGTGCCCTGTGGGAAAAGTTCGGTCAAGCGCCAAGGCGCGTACAAGGGGGAAGGCGTCACGGGAATGTCGCGCCCGTCTCAGTCGAGCAGACCATCGGCACGCTGGACGTGCTGAGCTTCCGCCAGAATGTGCTGCTCCGAGACTCGTCCATACAGCTGACGCGTACGTTCAAGCCGGCCGACCACTCCCGGCGTTTCGGAATACGCGAAGATCGCCGTCAACCGGGGGACCACACCCGACACCTGCGTGACACGGTGCAGACTGAACCGCCCCTTGAACAACTGCAGATCGCCCGGGTTGAGGCTCAGGGTCTTCACCGCTTCACGCGACTCTCCCCGGATCACTTCGCCTACGGCAGCGTAGTGCTCATCGTTGGGGGTGCGGATGCCGGGGCAATACTCGAACTGCCCCCCGCTCTCGGGCTGTTGCGTCATCATGGTGACGATGAATTCGTTGGTGTCGTAGTGCCAGGGTTGCTCGGTGCCATCTGGCAGCACGTTGAGCACGAGCCCGGCAAAGGGGTCGGCATACTCGTACACCCGCTCACGACCAAGACAGGCCGACACCAGCTGCTTCATGGCCTGCGAGACGTACAGCCGCTGCATCAGGCTATCGGCAGGGATCATGTCACGCGTCACGAAGCCACTGGTGCGCGTCATGAACAAGCGACGCGGGTCCTGTTGGGGCAAGCGGTCGTCATCGGCCGTGAAATAGGCATTCACCTCGCGGGTGTTGTAGAACGCGGTCTCGGCGAGACGGGCCGTTTCCGCTTGCATCTGCGCAAGGCGCTCCGGACGCAGAAATCCTCTCAATACGGCGCAACCCTCACGTTCGAGATCTTCACGCGCCTTGGCGATCGTGGCCTCAAGCGCTGGAGATCGGGGGTCATGCAGGGGGTAACGCTCGGTATCGACCAACGCGGAGAGATCGACGGTCTCGGCATCGGCCAATTGCGGGGGCATCGCGGAAGTCAGGTCAGTCACGGAGGTATCCTCACGTCGTGGGGCTGGGGGACAAGACAGCTCGTGGGTCAGGCACTATGCTGGCCAGAATCCATGCATTTGAGAAACGAGTCATTCCAATGAAATCCATCGGCAAACCCGATACATCAAGCACAGACGCCCCTCGCCCGCTGCCATCGCTGGATACGGATCTCCTGCTGGCATTCGTGACGGTGGCCGACAGCGGGAGCTTCACTCAGGCGTCGCGGCATCTGCATCGCACGCAGTCCACTGTCAGTCTGCGCATCAGCACTCTCGAGGAGCGTCTTGGCTATCGACTGCTGATGCGAACCAGCCGTCATATGGAATTGACCAATGCCGGTCGAACGTTTCTGCGTTACGCACGACGCATCCTGCAACTGCAACGCGAAGCCGTGGCCGCCCTCAGCGAAAACGACCACCCGATCACGTTGCGCCTCGGCTTGCCGGAGGATTACGCCACCACCTGGTTGCCACAGCTGCTGGCACATCTCGGCGAGCGCCACCCCCAGATCCGTCCGCACATCCACTGCCGGATGTCCACGGAACTGCTGGAACAGCTCGATGCCGGCCAGCTGGATCTGGTCATCGCGGTCAGCCACAACCAACAACGCCAGGGGGAACTGCTGTCTCGCGAGCCTGTCGTGTGGGCGGCGCATCAACGCTTTGTGCTGGACCCCTCCGCTCCGCTGCCGTTGGCGCTGTTCCCCGAACAATGCATCTATCGCGAGAGGGCATTGTCCGCCCTGACCCAGGCAGAACGCAGCTGGCGTATCGATTCCACCAGTCAGAGCCCCAGTGGCTTGAGAGTCATCGTCAATCAAGGCCATGCCATCACGGTGGCAGATCGACGCTCGTTGCCTGAGGACTGGTGCGAGCTGGGCACCGAGGCAGGGCTTCCGGCGCTACCCACTGCCGAAATTGAACTCCATCGTTCCCCCAGCCTGACGCATCCGATCTTCGATACTTGCGCAGAGATGATTCGCGAATTGTTGCGAGAGAAACCTCAAGTGCGATGAGTCCTCATCAGGAGCACTGGTCTTGCTGCTTATACGGGCGTTTTTACTATCTCCATTACGACCCCTGACATTCTGCCTGCGACAGGATGGAAGATTTTCCGATCTGCCCTGCAATACGCTGCACGGCAGTTCGCTGCATGTCACAGGGAGCCCGGAAAGCTGACGTCATTCCGCCTCCTCCTCGAGCACTGACGTTGCAAAATCAGATGATCGTCCCTACATGATCAGACGCTCATTCCCCCCCTTACCGATGAGGCCCCTGATCGGCGCAGACAAGACGTCAAGCGCCACCCCGAGATGATCGGTAACACCTGACAACAAGATGATCGGCTACACCCGACAACAAGATCGAGGAGTATCAAATGTTCGGAGCATCCGTGCGCCCACTGGTCTTCTGGCCACCTTTCATTCTGCTGTTCGCCTCCGTATTGGCGAGCTTGATCGATCTCGACAGCTTTCTGGCTGTCACTACCAATCTCAACAACCAGGTACTGAGCAAGTTCGGCTGGTTGTTTTCCATCACGGCGCTCAGCATGGTGGTGGCCTGCCTCATAGCCTATCTTTCGCCGTTGGGCCGCACCCGTATCGGCGGCGAGAACGCGACGCGACTGTTGTCCCCATGGCGTTGGTTCTCCATCACGTTATGCACCACGTTGGCCGTGGGCATCATGTTCTGGTCGACCGCAGAGCCGCTTTATCATCTGCACTCGCCGCCCACCTCGCTGGACATTGCCGCCAATAGCCCGGAAGCCGCGCGGTTCGCGCTCTCGACCATGTTCCTGCACTGGTCGTTCACGCCCTATGCGATCTACACCGTTCCTGCGCTGATCTTTGCCCTGATGCATTACAACCTCGGCAAGCCCTTCTCGCTCGGGACCCTGTTCGTGCCGCTGCTGGGAGATCGACTGATCGGTCGCAAGGGACGTGCACTCGATGCACTTGCGCTCTTCGCCCTGGTCTGTGGCATGGCGTCGTCCCTCGGCACAGGGGCCATGACACTGGCAGGCGGCATCGACCGCTTCCTCGGCACTGGCTCGGGCCCGCTGATGCTGGGCATCGTCACCCTCGCGATCGTGCTGTGTTTCACCGCTTCGGCGGCCAGTGGTCTGCAAAAAGGCATCGCACGCCTGTCCGCCATCAACGCCAAGGCCTTCTTCGCCTTTCTCATCTTCGTGTTCGCCTTCGGTCCGACGCTGACCATCCTGGGCTACGGCACGGAAGCGGCTGGCGAATACTTCACCAACTTCATGAGCAAGAATCTGTTCACCGGGGCCTTCGACAATGACCCCTGGCCACAGAGCTGGACCATCTTCTACTGGGCCAACTGGATGGCATGGGCACCGATTTCGGCTCTGTTCCTGGGCAAGATCTCACGGGGGTATACCGTGCGGCAGTTCATGCTGATCAACATGGTGGCGCCCTCACTCTTCTCGATCATCTATGTCGCGGTGTTCAGCAGCACGACATTGAAGCTCGACATGGATACCGCCGGGGCACTCAACACCATCCTCAGCGAGGCCGGGGCTGGCTCGGTGATCTACGCACTATTCGATGAGCTACCGATGAGCTCTCTGGTGGGAGGGATCTTCCTGGTCATCGCCTTCCTGTCTTTCGTGACAGCGGCCGACTCCAATACCGATGCCATCAGCCAACTCTGCAGCTCGGATAGCCAGGAGGCTCTGGCAGGCAACGAAAGCGAAGACCGCAGCAAGGGCCGCCTGATGATGAAGATCATCTGGGGCTCGACCATCGGTGCCGTCGCCTGGATCATGACCTCCTTCGTCGGCATCGATGGCATCAAGATGCTCTCCAACCTCGGCGGGGTACCAGCGCTCTTCATCGTGATCGGTGCCACGGCGTCTCTGATACGACTGGTCTCGATCGGCACCGCCAAGATCGGCCTCGAGCACACGCCGTCACGCAGTTATTCGGCGGAAGCTCACCAGCGCTGGCAATCTTCCCAGTCCAGCTGAGCCAACTCGAGATGGCGTGACACTCAAGTCCTCAAGGAGAAACCACGACACCCCCGGGCCGAGAGGCGACGGGGGTGTCGTGGTTTTCTCTTGAGTGTCATGGCCCGCACAGTGGCATGGGCCATGCAGCCTGCGTTACGGCTAGGGTGCGTTAGCCACTGAAGCGATTTCCTGACAGAACCCTCAAAAAATAACCCAGATTCCTTACCTGAACGCGCGCGTGTATACCCATACAAGGCTGAAAGCACAACGCTGACAAAACAGAATTTTATGGGTTAGCATCCTCAGACACACAAGAAAATTATAGGAACGCGTATGTTTAGTTCTTCCATCCGCCCCCTCGTCTTCTGGCCACCGTTCATCCTGCTGATAGTCGCAGTGGCAGCAAGCCTTATCAATCTCGAAGGCTTTCTCGCCACCACGACGGCCTTGAATGACTGGGTACTCAACAAGTTCGGTTGGCTGTTCTCGATTACGGCACTGGCGATGGTGGTGACATGCCTGATCACTTACCTGTCACCACTGGGCCGCACGCGGATCGGTGGTGAAAATGCCACGCGAATCCTGACACCCTGGCGCTGGTTTTCCATCACGCTATGTACCACGCTGGCCGTCGGCATCATGTTCTGGTCGACCGCAGAACCGCTCTATCACTTACACACTCCGCCCGGCTCACTGGAGGTGACGGCGAACTCTCCTGAGGCAGCACGCTTTGCACTCTCGACGATGTTCCTGCATTGGTCATTCACGCCCTATGCGATCTATACCGTCCCGGCATTGCTGTTCGCTCTGATGCATTACAACCTGGGCAAGCCGTTCTCGCTCGGCACGCTCTTCGTGCCGCTGTTGGGTGATCGCCTGATCGGCCGCAAGGGCCGCGCGCTGGATGCACTGGCATTGTTCGCACTGGTCTGCGGCATGGCATCGTCATTGGGCACCGGCGCCATGACACTGGCCGGCGGCCTGGACCGCTTCCTGGGGACCGGCACTGGCCCGCTGATGCTGGCACTGGTGACTCTCGCCATCGTGGCCTGCTTTACCGCCTCCGCGGCCAGTGGTCTGCAGAAAGGCATTGCGCGTCTGTCCGCCATCAACGCCAAGGCCTTCTTCGTCTTCATGGCCTTCGTCTTCCTGTGCGGCCCGACCCAGACCATTCTTGGCTATGGCACCGAAGCTGCGGGTGAGTATTTCAACAACTTCATGCAAAAGAGCCTGTTCACCGGGGCCTTCGATGACGATCCGTGGCCGAAAAGCTGGAGTATCTTCTACTGGGCCAACTGGATGGCATGGGCACCGATATCCGCCCTGTTCCTGGGCAAGATTTCCCGTGGCTATACCGTGCGACAGTTCATGCTGATCAACCTGGTCGCGCCGGCCCTGTTCTCGATCACCTACGTGAGTGTCTTCGCAAGCTCCACTATCCAGTTCGACATGCAAAGTGGCGGTGCGCTTTACCAACTGCTGAATGAGTCTGGTGCAGGCTCCGTCATCTATGCCCTGTTTGACGAACTGCCGATGAGCACCTTGGTCAGCGCCGTCTTCCTGATCATCGCCTTCCTGTCCTTCGTGACGGCAGCCGACTCCAACACCGAAGCGATCAGCCAGCTGTGCAGCACTGACAGCCAGGCCGCCATGGCCGGTGACAGTGATGAAAATACCAATGATCGTCTGCTCATGAAGATCATCTGGGGTTGCACCATCGGCGCCGTCGCCTGGATCATGACGGCCTTCGTGGGCATTGATGGCATCAAGATGCTCTCCAATCTCGGCGGTGTGCCGGCGCTGTTCATCGTGATTGCCGCCACGGCGTCCCTGCTGCGTCTGGTGTCGATCGGTACCGCCAAGATCGGTCTCGAGCACACGCCGTCACGTAGCTATTCTCCCGAAGCGCACCTGCGCTGGGAAAGCACTCGCAAGACAGCAGAAAGCTCTCGGTAAGCCAAACCCTGCGTTGAGCATGCCCACTACGCCCTGTCTTCGGACAGGGCGTTTTACTGTGGGTAGGCCGCTTTGAAGACTCGCTCTCCCATGGGTCAACACCCCCTCCAAGCCGAGTCAGTCGTTGCCTGAGCCATTGAGGGAGTCTTTTCCTCAAGCATTGGACAAGTAATACGCATGACGTAATAACAACGATTTATTCCACTTTCTGGCACCATTCAGAACACTCAGCAAATAAACACAACTCATGCCGAGTAATATTATTTATATATAATAAGTCATGTCTTCCATGCTGCTCTGGCACGTGTCACGCAACTGAACATCGTCGCACCCGCTCGTCCAACCACCGTTGACGTGAATGAGAGGCAAGCTTTGCCCGCCAGGGTGTAGACATTGACATGCGCATAATTTATCGTTGTCAACGAATTTGATAACGAGAGAAAATAAAAACACCGTTTTGCCAAGCTTGGGGCTGACCAACAACTCGCATCAGCGCCCTTGCAAGGCTTGACCGATAACAAGGACGCGTATGCGATATCATTATTCCGATGAAGGCAGATGCATGCCACGCCGCCCTCCCCCAAGTTCCCGCCTGACCGGGAAGTGCCACCAACTCCGTCTTCATTGACCGAGATTGCCGATTATTGATGACGCGGCCCACGTGCTGCGCTGGATGCCATTTGCTTGAGCAAATGACGCAGAACTACGTCCACGGCTAAGAACCTTCCCCTCCTTACTCGTCGCTATCGACAACCGTTTGCCCTCGGGCGACTGCGTTGCGTAGCGCCCTGTTTCCCTACCGAGGGCCAGTTCTTGAACAACGAATCGCTATATCAATTCTCTACCCTGACTGTCGTACTGCTGCTGCTTGCCTTCTATGGCGGCACCTACCTGATGACGCTGGGGATCCGCAAGAAAAATGAAGATGCCGATGCCTTCATGGTCTCCAACCATCGCGTTGGCTTCGGCATGGGCGCGGCGAGCATGACGGCTACCTGGATCTGGGCGGCCTCCTTCTATGCTGCCGCCACCTCCGGCTATACCTATGGTGTCTCAGGGCCGATCCACTATGGCCTGTGGGGCGCACTGATGATTCTGTTCATCTACCCCTTCGGCCGCCGCTTCCGCAAGCTGGCGCCCAATGCGCATACACTGGGCGAGCTGATCCATGCGCGCCACGGCTCCTCCAGTCAGCTGATTCTGGCGCTCTCCAACCTGCTGGGTAGCGTGATCAGCCTGATGGTCAACTTCACTGCCGCCGGGGCGCTCGTCTCCGTGCTCTCGCCGCTGTCCTTCCAGGCGGGCGTGATCATGGCGGGCGTGGGGGTGCTGTTCTATACCCTGTGGTCGGGCTTCCGCGCCTCGGTACTGACCGACTTCGCGCAACTGGTTGCCCTGATGGCGATCGCCATCGTGATCATTCCGGCGGTGTTCTTTGCGATGGGTGGCCCGACAGAGCTGGTCGCAGGCCTGGATAACCTGACGCCCGAGCAGGCCAACTTCTTCTCGACGGATGCCATCCTGAACCAGGGGGCGCCCTTCTTCGTCGCGGTACTGGCCTATGCGATCGGTAACCAGACCATTTCCCAGCGCCTGTTCGCCGTCAACGAAGACCACATCAAGCCGACCTTCCTCACCGCGACACTGGGCTATGGCGCCATCGTCATCGGCCTGGGCATGATTGGCCTGATGGCACTGACACTCGGGGTGGAGCCGCTCAACGGCGACATGAACAACCTCATCCCGCAGATGGTGTCCGAGTATCTGCCGCCGTTCTTCATCGCGCTGTTCTTCATTCTGGTGATCGGCTCGCTGTCCTCCACCGCGGATTCCGACCTTTCCGCGCTGTCCGCCATCATCATGGCCGATGTCTATGGCAAGAATATCGCCCGCGGCAAGCCAGACCCGAAGCGCATGCTCTTCATCGGCCGCTTGACCATGATCATCGCCACGGTGCTGGGCATCGTCTTCGCCAGCTTCTCACTGGATATCCTGGTGATGCTGGTCTTCGTCGGAGCTCTGTGGGGCGCGATCGTCTTCCCGGTCATCGCCAGCTGCTTCTGGAATCGGGTGACCAACACCGCCTTCACCACGTCGGTCATCGTCGCGATGGTGATGTTCTGCCTGGCACGCTTTGAACTGGTGCCGCTGACGGGCATGAGCGGTCTGTTCTTCGAGCTGCTCGCCAGCATCGGCGGCGGCGTGATCATCGGCCTGATGGTATTCGGCTTCCTGGGGCGCATTCTCGGCATCCTTGCGGGAATCGCGGCCATGATCGCCATGCTGATCTTCGCGACTGACTTCCTGCGCGACTACACCGTCCTGCTGGCATCGTTGACCGCTTACGGCACCAGCACCCTGGTGTGTGTGGTCATGAGCCTCACCAGCCGCCAGGAACGCTTCGACTTCGACACCATCACCGCACGTGTCGGCAACTATGACGAAGCACTCGACTCAGGCGATCGTGATACGACAACACCGATCCAGACGCAGCCTGCTACCTCCACCGGCGCATGATTCTGGATAACGTCCGAGACAGAACAAGGAGACAACACTCATGACATTGCTATTTGCCACCTACGTACTGGTATGGCCAGTGCTCACCCTGGCGGTATTGATCGTCATCTGCCGCGCGGTCGCACGTGATCGCCGCATCGCACGGGAAGAAAAGCGCGAGCTGGTATGAAGCTCCTGGCGTAATGTGACGCCAGGAACGCAAAAGCCCGCCTCTGGATTGTCCAGAGGCGGGCTTTTTTACGACTTACCGAAGAATAGCCTGTCTATCACGCCTGCTCGACGATCCACTCATGCGCAGGATCATTCTTGAACTTCCACACCCGCTTGGGGCCGGCCATGACATTGAGGTAGTAGAGCTCGTAGCCGTGCGGGGCGGCGGCGGGATGATATCCCTCCGGCACCATCACACAGCAACCGTCCTCCACCGCCATGGTCTCATCCAGAGAGCGATCATCGGTATAGACGCGCTGGAACGCAAAGCCCTGTGACGGATTGAGCTTGTGATAATAGGTTTCCTCAAGGAAAGACTCCTCCGGGAGGTTGTCCGCACAATGCTTGTGCGGCGGGTAGCTGGACCAATTACCCGGCGGTGTATAGACCTCAACCACCAACAAACTATCAGCAGGCTCTGTCTGCGGAAGAATGTCCTGCACATGGCGCGTATTGGTCCCCTCGCCTCGTGTCGAACAGGCCACCTGCTCGGGGCGAATCAGGCGCGCGGCATGGTTGCCATGCCCCGGAGCACTACAAACTGCTATTTCAAGCTCTGTCAGGGCTTCTACCGAGTAGGCGACGCCATCTGGCAGGTACACCGAATAGGGAGGCAAGTGATCGAAAACACTCATGCGCTCGCCGATATTCTCGAAAGTCTGGTCACCGGTACGCACGGTCGCGCGCCCCGAGAGCAGCACGAGGCATTGCTCACGACTCTCGGTGTGGCGCTCGAAACGCTCACCTTGTTTCAAGCGATGCACGCGAAAGCCCACGTGTGTCCAGCCTGCAGATTCCGGGGTTACCTCGAGCAAGGTGCCATCTTCACTCGGGGCATGCGGTCTTACCAGAAGGCTCATTGGTCGACTCCTATCATGGCGATGGCAATTCAAATTACTGAGCAGGTCTCAGCGGATTTCACTGAGCAAGACTCGCCGACCTTCTCGGTAGGAAATCAGCGCGGCTTCTGCTAGTTCAAGTGCCGCCAGACCATCTTGCGCTCCTGCCAACGGCGCCCGATTTTCCTGCCAGGCTGCCACGAAGTCGGCGACTTCCTGTGCATAAGCGCGCGAGTAACGCTCGAGGAAGAACCACTGTGGACGCTCATCCACGACCCCCTCGGCACCCGTGAAACGCAACTGAGTATCCGTTTCGTTGCGCGCCTCCAACATCCCCTTGCTGCCAAACACTTCAATACGCTGATCGTAGCCATAGCAGGCCCGGCGAGAATTGCTGATATTGACCAACTTGCCCGACGCACTCTTCAGATTGATCAGGACACTGTCGAGATCACCTGCCTCACCAATAGCCGGGTCCACAAGACAGCTGCCACTTACTGTCACTTCCGTTACAGGCTCTCCGAGCAACCAGGCAGCCATATCCAGATCATGAATGCTCATGTCACGGAAGATACCGCCCGAGGCTGCAATATATTCAGCGGGGGGCGGCTCAGGGTCACGGCTGGTGATCGTGATCATTTCCAACTTGCCAATGCGTCCTGAGTCCATTGCGGTCTTCAGCGCGGAAAACTGGGGGTCGTGACGACGATTGAACCCCAGAGCGCAGGTGACCGGATACTCTTCCAACACCGCGAGACAATGGCGCGTACGCACTAGATCCAGGTCAATCGGCTTTTCGCACAGTACGGCCTTGCCAGAACGAGCGGCGCGTTCCAGGAAGTCAGAATGCGTTGGTGTTGAAGACGCAATCAAGACACCGTCAATATCGTCAGAGCTGAAAACATCATCAGCACTTAGCACCGGCACGCCGTACTCGCTAGCCAGTGACTCGGCTGCTGCAGAAAAGGCGTCGCTAACCGAAGCCAGCTCGGCCGTCGGGTGGTCAGAGATAGCGCGAGCATGAACACGGCCGATGCGACCGGCACCTAACAGAGCGATTTTCATATAAGACTTCCTCTTCATGGCGTTTGTTGTTGAGCTTGTTGCAACTGCATTGCGAGAAGTCGCGGGGCTGGAAGGCAACACCTCCTGTGTTGACTTGCCAAGAGAACCCGCTGGTTATTGAAACATCAGTTTTCTATCTGCAATTTCTGACTATCTGTTGCCATATTGGCTTCATTGCGAACCCCCAGCCCGATTGCCAGCACTTGTGCCAGACATAACGTGGAGGTCAATCCTCTGAATCCCTGTACTTCCGCCTCATTGACGACCAATGCCACATCCGCTTGGCGAGTCAGAGGGCTCAACGAGGAATCCGTAATCAATATGATGGGGACCCCTCGCTCCCTGACCGACCTGACGGCGTTTTGTACCTCCTCGGCATAGGGGGCAAAGCTGGTCACCAATAGACAGTCCCGTTCAGACACTGCCTCGGCCTGCTCGCGATACATCGCCCCCATCCCATCCATGAGAAACGCACGCTTGGCCACGTGACGCAGCGAATAGGCCAGGTAACTTGAGACCACGAAGCTACGGCGAGCACCCAACAGATGAATGGCCTCCGCGGCCTGCATGAGGTCCAGCGCCCGCTCGATATCTTGCGTCGGCACGCGATGAGGCAACTGAGCCAAAGCTTGCAGATTGGCCTCGGCGAAATTCATCAGTAGCTCGTTGACGCTTGGGCTCGTCCCAGTGACCTCACGAGCCACACGAATGCGTTCGTTGTAATCGGGCTCTGCCTCAACCAAGCGTGAGCGGAACAGCTTCTGCATCTCCGAAAAGCCAGAGAATCCCAGCGCATTCGCAAAGCGGATCATGGTGGAGGGTGTCACCCCAGCTTTGTCAGCCAGTGCGGCTACCGTGCCGAATGCCACTTCCTGGGGATGATCCAGAAGAAAGCGAGCACTCTGCTGCAAGCGCTTGGAGAGCTCGGGATATTGCTCGCCTATATGCGCCTCTAGGGCTTCAAAAGTCTGCAGCTGACGCGCGGCGCGCTGCAAGGAAGTGGGATCTGGCATAAATACTCCTCGCTGTGCCTACCTGACTGGGCGCTGAGATCTTGGCGATCCCCCGGTAGGCGATAGGGAGGAGTCTAGGCGCATGGAATGAAAATTCCAAGATCAAAATAAAATGAATATTCCGGTTGCATTCCATCCGAGTGGAATCTACATTCCAACTACCGGTCGCGATGGAATACGCCATGTTCCAGACCACCGGGCACTCGCATACTGGAAGAGAGCAGCGCCAGTCCGCTCTTCCTCACTGACAAAGACAATAACCAAAGAACGTCAGGAGCCAACCATGTACAAAGTCGAGCCTCTCGCCACCTCTCCGAACTCTCACAGAAGGATGCCACGCCTGCGTCGTGCGATAGCCAGTCTCACGACAGCCTTGTTAGCAGTCTCTGTGGCCAATGCCGCCTGGGCAGCCGAAACCGAGCGCTACGTCATGATCACGCATGGCCAGAACTCCGACCCCTTCTGGTCAGTCGTCAAGCGCGGCGCTGACGATGCAGCTGAAGAACTTGGCGTCGAAGTCGAGTACCGCGCACCTTCTACCTTTGACATGGCAAAGATGGCGCAACTGCTGGATGCTGCAGTAGCTTCAAAGCCAGATGGCCTTATCATTTCCCTGACCGACGCTGATGCACTGGGCAAAGGCATCAAGAATGCTGTGGATCAGCAGATCCCGGTCATCACCATCAATTCTGGTGGCGATAAGTCCAAGGAGGTCGGCGCACAACTTCACATTGGTCAGAGTGAATATGAAGCAGGGCGAGGTGCGGCAGAACGCATGGTAGAGAGCGGCGCCAAACACGGACTCTGCATCAATCAGGAGCAAGGCAACGTAGGGCTAGATGCACGGTGCGCGGGCTTCATCAAGGGGTTCGACGGTAGCGCCAGTGAACTAGCCACCAGCACCGATCCCACCGAAATCAAAAACTCTCTCGTTGCCTACCTCAATCAGCACAGCGAAGTGGATGCCATCCTCGCCTTGGGGCCTCTCGGTTCCGAGCCAATGCTCAAGGCAATGCAAGAAGCTGGCGCTACTCAAAAATTCCAGCTCGGCACCTTCGATCTCTCCCCCGACATACTCGCCGCCATTCAGTCGGGTGAAATGAACTTTGCCATTGATCAACAACAGTACCTGCAAGGCTATCTGCCGGTGGTCTTCATGCATCAGTACCACATACACGGTCTGATGCCGGCTGGCGATGTCGCCACAGGCCCCGGATTTGTCACCGCCGAGAATGCAGGTCAGGTCATCGAGCTTTCAGAGCAAGGCATTCGCTAAGCGAAAAGCTCAATTTGGCAAAACTTTCATTTCCATGACATGGCGTCCTCCCCCTATGAGGACGCCCGGAGAGAGCATCATGACTGATCATACTATCAGTGCCGTTCCGGCCGCTGATGACGAACGGCTTCGCCGCGTCCACCCTCTCAAGGCCGCACTGAAACGTCCCGAATTTGGCGCCATTGCCGGCACCATCCTGGTATTTGCCTTCTTCTCTGTCGCCGCTTCGGGGACCGGCATGTTCAGCCTGGCGGGCATTCTCAACTTCCTGGAAGTCTCTGCACAGCTAGGCATCCTCGCCATCGCGGCATCGCTCCTGATGATCGGTGGTGAATTCGACCTTTCCCTAGGCTCAATGATCGGCTTTGCCGGCATCTTGATTGCCATCCCTGCCGTGCAATACGGCTGGCCCCTCTGGCTGGCCATTACTTTCGCCTTTGCTTGCGCCGTCCTGATTGGCTGGATTAACGGCTATCTGGTGATGCGCACAGGTCTGCCCTCCTTCATCGTCACACTGGGCTTTCTGTTCATCCTGCGCGGCCTGGCCATCGGCCTGACCCGCTTGACGACTGGACGCACCCAAGTCAGCGGTCTGCAAGAGATTGCCGATCATGACTGGTTGGCACCGTTTTTCTCCGGCGAGGTATTTACTGGCCTCTTCAGCTGGATGGCAGCCCAAGGCTGGATTGCCACCAACTTCGCGGGAAATCCAAGTGTCACTGGTGTCCCGGTCTCTATCGTCTGGTGGATTGTACTGGCCGCTGCCGCGACCTGGCTGCTGCTTTACACCCGCTTCGGCAACTGGATATTCGCCTGCGGCGGTGATGTGAATGCTGCACGCAACGTCGGCGTCCCTGTAATGAAGGTCAAGATCCTGCTGTTCATCTTTACCGCTGTCGCCGCCACCATCTTTGCCTGCCTGCAAGTCATGGATACCGGTTCAGCCGACACGACTCGCGGTCTGCTCAAGGAACTGGAAGCCATCATCGCCGTCGTGATCGGCGGAGCTCTGCTGACAGGCGGCTATGGCTCTGCCGTGGGTGCCGTATTCGGTGCGCTTATCTTCGGCACGGTACAGATGGGCATCTTCTACACCGGCGTTAACACTGACTGGTTCAAGGTCTTCCTCGGCGCCATGCTCCTGATCGCAGTACTGTTCAACAATTACGTGCGCAAGAAAGCTCTGGAGGCTAAGTAATGACTACTAACGCCAACCTGCAACAGACGCCGGAACAGACTACGACCGCCGCCGATCGCGCCAGAGGTGATACTCCGAAAGCCGCTGACACCCGCACTCCTCTTATCGAGATGCAGGCTGTCGACAAGCACTTCGGCAACGTAGTCGCCCTTTCCAATATTTCATTGAAAGTCTACGCAGGCGAGGTCATGTGCCTGCTCGGCGATAACGGCGCCGGCAAGTCGACCCTCATCAAGACGTTATCAGGAGTGCATGCCCCGACTCACGGTGAACTGCTGCTGGAGGGGAATCCTGCCAATTTCACGTCCCCCGGCCAGGCACTCGATGCCGGCATCGCAACGGTCTTCCAGGACCTCGCAATGATTCCCTTGATGTCGATCACCCGTAATTTCTTCATGGGCCGTGAGCCCACCAAGGGGTTCGGTCCTTTCAAATATGTGGACTGGGAGTTTGCAGATCGGGTGGCACGTGAAGAGATGGCCAAGATCGGGATCGATGTGCGTGACCCGTCTCAACCAGTCGGCACGCTGTCAGGCGGCGAACGCCAGTGTGTCGCAATCGCACGCGCTGTCTACTTCGGTGCCAAGGTGCTCATTCTGGATGAGCCAACGTCAGCACTAGGTGTCAAGCAGGCATCGAAGGTACTGCGCTATATCGCTCAGGCGCGCAACCGAGGGCTCGGCGTCATCTTCATCACGCATAACGTCCATCACGCCTACCCCATCGGTGATGCCTTTACTCTGCTCAAGCGCGGCACCTCATTAGGAAGCTGGCGCAAAGAGGACATCACTCGTGAGGAAGTGCTCAACATGATGGCCGGTGGCGAGGAAATGGCCAGCCTGGATGCAGAGTTGGCGGAGTTCCAACGGACGGATTCCGCCTCTGTTGCCTGACCGCGAGCAGGCGTACACGTAGATCATCAATAAGCACTACGGGGCTCCCCCCGATACCTCGATCTACATCGATTATTGTCAATGCCGGGTAACACCGGCCCATTAAGGGATATGCCCATGACGCGCCACTCTCCTCACTCACCGGATCTGGATGTCATTTGCCTCGGCCGCGTCGCCGTTGACCTCTACGCTGAACAGATCGGTGCGCGTCTCGAGGACGCCACCAGCTTCAAGAAATACCTGGGCGGGAGCTCCGGCAATATGGCGTATGGTACGGCACGCCTTGGACTCAAATCCTCGATGCTAGCTCGAGTTGGCAACGAGCAGATGGGGGAATTTCTGCGCGAAGAGCTCACCTCGGCCGGTTGTGATGTCAGCCACTTAATCCGCGATCCTGAACGCCTGACGGGCCTAGTGCTCCTCGGCATCAAGGACAAAGACCAGTTCCCCCTACTCTTTGTTCGTAACGACTGTGCTGACATGGCCATTGATGAAGATGATGTCGATCCGGCATTTATCTCCCGAGCACGTGCCTTAGCCATCACCGGCACTCATCTCTCTACACCGCGTACGCAGCGCGCTGCTCGCAAGGCACTGGATGCTGCACGAAACGCTGGTGTAAAGCGTGTCTTGGACATCGACTACCGGCCAGTACTCTGGGGGCTGACCAGCATTGGCGATGGCGAGACTCGGTTCGTCGCGGATGAAAGCGTAAGCCAGCACATGGCACGTTGGCTTGGCGACTTTGACCTGATCGTCGGCACGGAAGAAGAGTTTCACATTGCCGGCAACAGTACCGACACGCTAGAAGCGCTGCGTGAAGTTCGCCGTCATAGCGAGGCAGTGCTCGTGTGCAAGATAGGGGCGCGTGGCTGCGTCATCTTCGAAGAAGAGATCCCGCAACAACTTGAAGACGGCATTCTGGTCGAGGGCGTCAAGGTCGAGGTCATGAATGTACTCGGTGCCGGCGATGCTTTCATGAGCGGTTTCCTGCGTGGCTACCTGCGCGATGAAAGTTGGGAAACTTGCGGCCATTACGCCAACGCGTGCGGCGCCTTGGTGGTGTCCCGTCACGGGTGTGCACCAGCCATGCCCACAGAAGCGGAACTGTTCGATTATCTGAGCCGCCGCGAGTCCGTGCCTCGCCCGGATCTTGATGATCATCTAACCCACTTGCATCGCGTCACCACCCGTCGTGTAGCGCACTGGGACAGCGTGCTGGGACTGGCATTCGACCATCGCCGTCAATTCCTGGACATGGCACGCGATGTCGAAGGTAACCCCGATCGCCTGCCTCGCTTGAAGCAGTTACTGGTACAAGCCACCCGCACAGCGGCACAGCAGGCCGGCATCACACGGCCGGCGATCCTCTGTGATGATGTCTTGGGCCAGGATGCACTCAATGACACCGCTGAACTGGAATGGTGGGTCGGCCGCCCGGTCGAGCTCCCCAGCTCACGCCCACTTCGCTTCCAGCATGGCGATGACATCGGTAGCCAGCTGAGACGCTGGCCGCGCCACCACATCGTGAAGTGCCTGGTGTTCTACCACCCCGATGACGAAGCCACACTGCGCCTTGACCAGGAAGCCCGCTTGCGCCAGCTGTATGACGCTTGCTGCATTTCCGGACATGAACTGCTGATTGAAGTGATTCCGCCACGTCAGGCAGACGCCCCCACCTGCGATGAGACCACCATTCCGCGCAGTCTGGAGCGTCTCTACAACCTCGGCATTCGTCCCGATTGGTGGAAACTTCCGGCTCTTACAGCCCAGGGCTGGGAAAAGGTGAATCAAATCATCAGTACACGCGATAGCTGGTGTCACGGTGTCGTACTTCTGGGACTGGATGCCCCCATCGAAGACGTAAAGCGTGGATTCGAACAGGCAGCACGTTTCCCGATCTGCAAAGGGTTCACCGTCGGCCGTACATTATTCACCGCCCCCAGCCAAGCTTGGCTTTCGGGCACTATCGATGACGCGACCCTGACCCGACAGGCCGCTGACAACTATCTCGAATTGATTACCCATTGGCAGAAACTGCGTGATGCCTATTGCAACGCAGAGGATGCCAGTCCTGCCACCACGCTCGCAGAAGGAGTCCTGCAATGAGCTCTGTTTCTCACTCAGCGGCAGCGCCGGGTACCGTGCGCCTGACAGTCGCTCAGGCATTGGTGCGATACCTGAGTGCGCAATATATCGAGCAAAACGGACAGGAAGTCCCCTTGTTCGGTGGCTGCTTTGCCATCTTCGGCCACGGCAATGTGGCAGGCCTTGGCGAGGCCTTGCACGCTGCAAGTGATGCGTTCCCCACCTATCGTGCTCATAACGAACAAGGCATGGCCAATGCTGCCATCGCCTATGCCAAGGCGAACAACCGTCGCCGAATCATGGCGTGCACCTCGTCCATCGGACCTGGTGCCACCAACATGGTGACCTCTGCCGGGCTTGCCCATGTCAACCGATTACCGGTGCTGTTCTTGCCCGGTGACACCTTCGCCAGCCGCGCACCAGATCCGGTGCTTCAACAGGTCGAACATTTCAACGACCCCGGCCTGAGCGTCAATGATTGCTTCCGACCTGTTTCGCGCTTCTTTGATCGCATCACACGGCCGGAACAGTTGCTGACCAGCCTTCCCCAAGCATTGGCGACGCTGTTGGATCCCGTGGACTGCGGCCCTGCCACCCTGTGTCTGCCACAGGACGTCCAGACGCTAGCATACGACTGGCCTACCGATTTCTTCGACCGCCAGCTCCATCGTATCCGCCGTGCTCCTGTCGCCCAGGAAGAGCTTGTGATGGCGTTAGACACGCTCCGCTCAGCCAAGCGCCCACTTTTGATTGCAGGCGGTGGCGTGCACTACAGCGAGGCGTGCGATGCTCTATCCACCTTTGCCGAGCAGCACGGTATCCCCGTGGTCGAAACACAGGCAGGCAAAGGTGCCCTGCCTTGGAGCCACGCTCGCAATATGGGCGCGATTGGGGTGACGGGCGCGGCCAGCGCCAATCAGCTGGCACGTGAAGCAGATGTCATTCTGGCCATCGGTTCACGACTCCAAGACTTTACCAGCGGCTCTCGCACGCTCTTTGAAGCCGCCGATCAAACACTCATCAGCCTCAATGTCGGTCGCTTCGATGCCGTCAAGCATGGCGCACAGCAGCTGCAGTGCGACGCACTGCGCGGAATAGAAGCTTTAACGACGGGGCTAGCCGACTGGGCTGCACCAGATAGCTGGGTGCAACGCCAATCTGGGCTCAAGCAGGAATGGGAAGCGGTCAGGGAAAGCGTGATGGCTGACCAGGCACTCTCGCTGCCAACCGATGCTCAGGTACTCGGTGCCGTAAATCGTCAAGCGACAGAAGACACCACCGTGGTCTGTGCCGCCGGCGGCTTACCAGGTGAGCTTCACAAGCTATGGGCAGCCACTGTCCCCGGCAGTTATCACGTGGAATATGGCTTCTCATGCATGGGCTATGAACTGGCCGGCGGGATGGGCGTCAAGATGGCTCACCCATCGCGTGATGTGACCGTCGTAGTGGGAGACGGTAGTTACCTGATGCTTAACTCCGAGCTGGCCACCTCAGTGATGCTGGGCCACAAATTGACCGTCGTCGTGCTCGATAACCGAGGCTACGGCTGCATCAATCGCCTACAACACGCGACTGGCGGTGCCGGTTTCAACAATCTGCTCAAGGACTGTCGCACCGTTCCGGAAGGCGCTCCCAAGGTGGATTTTGCGGCACACGCTCGTGCGCTGGGCTGTCAGGCCGAACAGGTCACAGGGATTGGCGAACTGGAAGCCGCCCTCGAGCGTGCCCGGGCCTCAGAGACAACCTACGTCATCGCGCTAGACACTGATCCGTTGCCCTCCACCCAGGAAGGCGGGCACTGGTGGGAGGTCGCCATTCCCGAGGTCAGCGAACGTACTGAGGTCCGTGACGCCTACCAGGGCTATGTGACGCAAAAACAGCAACAAGCTCACTAAAACATCCACAGGGTCGGGTGCAGCCAGCCTCTCCGGCCCTGAGTCTACGCCATGCCCTCGGAGGCCACGGTGCCTCCTTGCACACTCAATATCTCGAAGAAGGATACCGCCATGAGCATTCGCCTAGGCATCAACCCGCTGACCTGGACCAATGATGATCTACCGAGCCTCGGTGCCGACACACCGCTGGAGGTATGTCTCAGCGAAGGCCGCCAGGCAGGTTTTGCTGGTTTCGAGCTAGGAAACAAATTCCCGCGCACCCCCGACGCCCTGTCTCAGGTACTCAATGCTCACGATCTGGCGTTGGTATCTGGCTGGTACTCAAGCCGCCTGCTGGAGCGTAGCGTCGAGGAAGAGCTGGAAGCCCTGAATGATCATCTTCAGCTGCTCAAGACGTGTGGCGCTACTGTCATGGTGTATTGCGAAGTCAGCCGCTGTGTACATGGGGATCAAGACACTCCTGTCTCACGCCGCCCCGTCATGAATGATGCCGATTGGGAGCGTTTAACAACCGGCCTGGATGCTGTCGCAAAAGAGATGGCGTCTCAAGGCGTGGAAATGGCTTATCACCATCACATGGGCACCGTCATCGAGAGTGAAGCCGATGTGGACCGTTTGATGGCCTCCACACAACACGTGAAGCTGTTGCTGGATGCCGGTCACCTGACCTATGCCGGTGGCGATCCCGTCGCTGTGGCACGCAAGCATGGCAAACGCATTACCCACGTCCACTGCAAGGACATCCGTATGGCACTGATGGACAACGCGATCAACCGTGACAAGTCCTTCCTGGATGCCGTACTGGATGGCGTTTTCACCGTGCCGGGAGACGGCGGTGTTGACTTTGCCGCGCTTTTCACCGAGCTGAAGCGTCTGGGATATGGTCAGCACGATGATCGCTGGCTGGTTGTAGAGGCCGAGCAAGACCCTGCCGTCGCCGACCCGCTGACCTACGCAACGCTCGGTCACGACAATCTGGCTCATCTCGCACGCGAGGCAGAGCTGATCAACGCCTGATTCATCTGCCATTTCAAAGTTATCCGAAATATTTGGGCCGGGATGATGTGGCAACCGCGCTCAACAAATAGAACGGTTCTTATTCCTCTGCGCACGGAGGGAGCCGGCTCTAGGCCACTAGGCTGCATAGACAGCCCGCACGACTCAGATCACTTCGCTTGAGTCAGCGCCAATACCACTCTCCACGAGGACACGTTCATGCAACAGTTACATCACTTCATCAATGGTCAAACGCAACCCGGCGACAGCGGTCGTAATGCACCAGTCTACGACCCGGCCACGGGCGAGCAGTCCGCGAGTGTGTCACTGGCCAGTGCCGAGGAAACCCGCTCCGCCATTGCTGCCGCCAGCGCCGCCTTCCCCGGCTGGTCCAACACCTCAGCCCTCAAGCGCTCACGCATCCTGTTCCGCTTCAAGGCACTGCTGGAAAAGCATAGCGACGAACTCGCCACACTGATTTCGCGTGAGCACGGCAAAGTGCATTCGGATGCGCTCGGTGAGGTGACTCGCGGCATGGAAGTCGTCGAATTCGCCTGTGGCATGCCTCACCTTCAAAAAGGTGAACACTCTCTTAACGTCGGTACCGGCGTAGACAGCCACTCTCTGATGCAACCGCTAGGTGTCTGCGCAGGCATCGCCCCGTTCAACTTCCCGGCCATGGTACCGATGTGGATGTTCCCCATTGCCCTGGCAACCGGCAATACCTTCATCATGAAGCCTTCGGAGAAAGATCCCTCTGCTCCGCTGCGCATGGCAGAACTGCTGACAGAAGCCGGACTGCCGCCGGGCGTATTCAACGTCGTCAATGGGGACAAGGAAGCCGTCGATGTCCTGCTGACCGATGAGCGCGTCGAGGCCGTTTCCTTTGTCGGTTCCACCCCGATCGCCGAATACATCTATTCCACAGCTTCTGCACATGGCAAGCGTGTTCAGGCCCTGGGGGGGGCGAAGAATCATATGGTCGTGATGCCGGATGCCGATCTGGATCAGGCCGCAGACGCTCTGATGGGAGCGGCGTATGGCAGTGCTGGTGAGCGCTGCATGGCGATCTCCGTAGCAGTACCGATCGGTGAGCAAACCGCTCAGCGACTGCGTGACAAGATCCTCGAGCGGATGGCCACCCTGCGAGTTGGCCCCGGCGAAGTCGAGGGGCAAGAAAATGACATGGGACCGCTGATCTCGCGCGTGCATGCCGACAAGGTCATCGAGTTCATCGACAGCGGTGTCGAGCAAGGTGCGGAGCTGGTCGTGGATGGCCGTGACATCAAGGTTCCCGGGCACGAGAACGGCTATTTCGTGGGCGCTACCCTCTTTGATCATGTGCGCCCAGATATGCGCATCTATGCCGAAGAAATTTTCGGGCCGGTTTTGTGTCTGGTTCGCCAGGAATCACTCGACGAGGCGATTTCCCTCATCAATGCCCACGAGTATGGCAATGGCACGGCCATCTTCACTCGCGACGGTGATGCTGCCCGCCAATACACCACCCGTATTCAGGTCGGCATGGTCGGCGTAAACGTCCCCATCCCTGTGCCGATGGCATTCCATAGCTTTGGCGGCTGGAAGCGCTCACTCTTTGGTCCGCTTCACATGCACGGCCCGGATGGTGTGCGTTTCTATACCCGCATGAAGGCCGTAACGACTCGCTGGCCGGATGGACTCAGAAGCGAGCAGACAAGCCACTTCACGATGCCAACACTTTGATGTCTCCCCCTGCCATACATCTAATCCTGGCAGGGGGCACTCACTTCCTTCAACAACAATAGCGATCAATGGAGTCATTCATGAAACTAGGTGTCTGCACTTGGACTTTCGGCCCGATCTCTCTGGAAAATACCTTTGAGCGCGTCTCGCGCTTGGGGTTTGACGGTGTCGAGCTGCACGGAGACTTGGAAAGCTTTACTCCCGAGTATGTACTGGGCTTGTGCCAGAAGCACAACCTGCAAGTCTTTTCCCTGACGCCGGGTGACTGTGATCCGGCATCTCCGGATGCATCAGATCGGGAAGCCGCTGATAAGTATTACCGAGATCTTATTGATTTTGCGCATGCAATTGGCGGTGCTCGAGTATCACTCCATGGGTTGGTGGGACGCATCCGCCCCTCCGCAGGTAGCGATCATGCCACTGAATACGGCTATCTCGTTGAATTCCTCAGGCCAATCTGTGCCTATGCTGCAGAGCGGCAGGTACCTTTGGTTTTCGAAGTGCTCAACCGCTACGAATCTCACCTGATCAATACTGGGGAGCAATGCCGCCAACTGATCAAGGATGTCGGCAGCGATCAGCTGAAAGTGTTGCTGGACGCTTATCACATGAACATCGAGGAAGCCGACCCTGTGAAGGCACTGGCGCAGACCGGCCAGCAGCTCGGCCTTTACCACGTCGCAGATTCCAATCGAGGCGGAATTGGCCAAGGCCACAGCGCCCTGCAGCCACAATTCGAACAACTGGCTAAAATGGGTTATCCAGGGCCGATTATCATCGAGGCGCCAGCTATGGGCCCTGACCCCTTCACTCCTGTCAAAGAGGGCGACTACCTCACCAAGCTTGAACATCAGTTGTCACTGAGCGTTACAGCGCTCCGCGAGCAATTCGCCCCCGCTACCGCAATCTAACTTCATAGTGCCCACTATATCGGAGTCAGCCTTATGGCTGGCTCCGGTCTTGTCAGGATGGATAGGCCCGCATGGGCCAAGAACGTCAAGACGTCCATCCTCAGAACAGAACAATATCAGGACCGGCCACGCCAACCCGCCGGAACCCTGGCCAACCGCGTCTTGCACAAGCATGACGCTGGAGGACATGCATGCCAGTCACGTCAGGATCGACACATCACAAGACCGGCTCCGAACATCAGGGGCTGACCAAAGGACAACTGGGCTATCTGATTCGTATCACGCTGATTGCAACCCTAGGGGGACTGCTATTCGGGTATGACACCGGCGTCATCTCAGGTGCTATCGGTCCCATCACGGATTACTTCCAATTAGCACCAGCAGAGAAAGGTTGGGCCGTATCGTCAGTGGTTATCGGCTGTATCGGCGGCGCCATCTGTGCAGGCTGGGTCTCTATTCGATTCGGAAGGCGTATGGCCTTCCTGATTGCTGCCATCCTCTTTTTCCTGTCTGCCATTGGCTCAGCGACAGCTACGGACTTCACCGTTTACAGTATCTGGCGAGTCATCGGTGGTATGGCCGTCGGCCTGGCAAGTGTCGTCGCCCCGATGTACATATCAGAAATGTCACCAGGCCACCTGCGAGGCCGCACTGTCAGCCTTTTCCAGCAATCGATCGTCTTTGGTCAGATGGTCGTTTTCTTCGTGAATTACTTCATTGCCAAGGGCATGGCAGAGGCCTGGATCATTGAGCATGGCTGGCGCTGGATGCTGGGATCAGAAGCCTTGCCCGCCCTGTTGTTTGCCATTCTGTTGATGTTCATTCCCGAATCACCTCGCTGGTTGGTCCTCCGTGGACGACACGAGCAAGCACGCGGAGTGTTGGCCAAATTTACCCCTGCCTCTCGTGTCGAGAGCACGCTGAAAGAAATCGTCTCTTCCTATCGTGACGCCACCCTGGAGAATCGCATCAGCCTCAAAGAGCGTGGCCTGCTTGGTTTAGTGGTGCTGGGCTCATTCTTGGCCTGCGCCCAGCAGCTGACAGGAATCAACGTCGTGATGTATTACGCGCCGGAAGTCCTCTCCACCGTAACTTCAAGCAGTGAAGATGCGCTGTTACAAACCTCCATCATGGGTGTGACCTTCGTGGGCGGGAATTTGCTGGGCATGCTACTCATCGATAAGGTCGGCCGCCGTCCGCTGCTGATAGCGGGAAGCATTGGCAGCATGATCGGTATGTGCGCACTAGGGCTGATCATTTCGCGCGATGCCATTGGCTACGGCGCACTACTGGCGCTTATTGTCTATGTCGTTTCCTTTGCTGTCTCTTGGGGCTGCGTATGCTGGACGCTACTGTCAGAAATCTTCCCCAATGCCATCCGCGGCCGTGCAATGGCCATCGCTCTGGCGGCTCAATGGTTCATGGGGTTTGTGGTCACCCAATCCTTCCCCATGCTACGTCAGAGTGAGTTCCTCAACTCGGCCTTCGGCACTGGCTTCAGTTTCTGGCTATATGCCGTCTTGATTTTGCTCAGCATGCTGATCGTGATGCGCTATGTGCCCGAGACCAAAGGCAAGACGCTGGAAGAATTGGAAGATATTACTGGTACACGTCTAAGTAAGCGTCGCCGGGAGCTTGCAAGCGCCAATGCCAGCAGTTGATACTCTACCCTCGCCATCGTAAGACTGACTTGTCGTAACACCTGCCCCTTGCCTGCCATCATTTTGCGATGGCTCGCAAGGGGCAGGTGTTTAGCATCAGGAAAACGAGCCCCCTCGCTCTACCAGATAACACCCCGAAGTTGGGGAGATACTCAACTCGACACCTGCCACTCGAATCCGGCCTCATCTCGAATCCCTACTCGATTAGCATCCGGGTCATGCAGATGTATGGTCCTGCCCCATGGTGTCTCTTCAATTTCGGCGTCGATTCCCCAGGCTTTGACATCTGCCAATGCCTGATCGATATCCCTGACATTGAAGCGTAGCTTGGCGCTACCTTGTTCTGGTGTCTTGCCGCCTTCAATGGCTTTTCCACCCTGCTCGATCATCAGATAGCCCGCCCCATAAGACAGGCAGGTCAGCCTGAAACTGCCATCCTCCTTATTGAACAGAAGCGGCAGTTCAAAAAGGCCCTGGTAGAACGCGACACACTCATCGAACCGCTCTGTATTCAATATCAGGCCATACCGTGCGACGTTATGCTTCATCCATGTGTCCTCTGGCTGTGGCTTGATGTCCTTTGATCATGCCATCGGTATCAGGGCAGAACGATAGTGCCCGGTGCAAGACATGCTCCCGCCAGCACGTGAAGATTGCCAGCGGGAGTGGATAACGACGGCTTGATGAACAGTCCAGAGCGCTCCTGGCTTACTCAGCGGTCAGCGGCAAGCCCTGACGAGCAAGACGGCGGCGACGCTTGCTCAAGCGAGTGCCGGTGATGTTCTCGAGCTCTTCCAATGTCTTGCCCTTGGTTTCCGGCACGTAGCGCAGCACGATCATCAAGCTGAGGAAGGTCAGGACAGCGTAGAGCCAGAAGCTGAATCCACCACCGACCAGTTCATTGAGGAAGTCGCTCTGGCGCATCATCGGGAAGGTCTGAGTGACGATGAAGCCCAGCAGCCACTGCGCCGCCACGGCCAGTGACATGGCTCGTGCGCGAATGGCATTGGGGAATATCTCGGAGACCAGTGTCCAGCAGACACACCCCCAGGAGATGGCAAACGAGACGACATAGACGATCAGGGCGATCAAGGCACTGATGCCCGGTTCGCCATTGCCGATCACGACACCCAGGAAGGTCATGCCGACAATGCTGCCAAGGCTCCCCGCAATCAACAACGGACGACGCCCGACCTTGTCGATCAGCAGCATGCCCAGCAGGTTACCGGCGACGAAGGTCACCCCCATGATGGAGGTCTGGAACAGGGCATCTTCATTGCTGGAAGTGACAGCGGACAACACATCCGGTGCGTAGTACATCACCACATTGATGCCGGTCAGTTGCTGAGCAGCAGCGATGAAGATCCCGATGGCCACCAGCCCCAGCATCCCCTTGGTACGCAGCGACGCGTGACGCTTGCTCTCATTGTGCTGGAAGGATTTCTGGATCTCGCCCAGCGTGCGTTCAATGGCATCGCCATGATAGAAGCGCGCCAGGACTCGGCGGGCATCGTCCAGGCGCCCTTTCAGCACCAACCAACGTGGAGATTCGGGCACGAAAGGAATCAGCACTGCAAACAGAATGGAAATGATCGCTTCAGACCCCAGCATCCAGCGCCAGCCGTGATTCAGGATCCAGGTTTCCGCCATGCCCTTGGCAATGAAGTAGTTCACGAAGAACACCACCATCTGACCAAAGACCACGGATTGCTGGAACAGACTGACGGTGCGCCCTCGCATATACCCGGGTGACATCTCGGAGATATACATTGGTGCCATGACACTGGCCATGCCGACGGCAATCCCGCCGAGAATGCGCCACCAGATGTAGGCATCAAAGGTGCTCGCCAGACCGGAGCCCAATGCTGACGCCGTGAACATCAACGCTGACAGCATGAAGACGGCCTTGCGCCCATAGGCAATGGACAGCCGTCCGGCGATGAGTGCGCCACCGATACAGCCGATGACCACAGATGAGACTGCCCAGCCCTTCTCGGCGGCGGACAGATCAAAATACTGCGCGATGGGCCCGATGGCCCCGGAGATGACGCCGGTGTCATAACCGAACAGCAGGCCACCCAGGGCGGCCACTAGAATGATCTTGATCAGGAAGACAAGCTGCGCTGGCGTCAGCTTTTCTTGATTGTCGGGTGAGGAGGAATCGGTGGATGCTGAGGGGGTAGCGGTATCGCTACCGGGGTGCGAAGTGGGCATGACGACCTCTCGTGATCGATTGTTATAGTATTACGAGAACTGCTGAGGCAGGTGTGGCTCGAGTGCTCGTGGCATCTGACGCACCACGCTATCGAGACAAGTCATTGCGGTATCTTCCGTGCCCTGCCGTCTTCTGGCGCGATGACGACAGGGCTTCATGCGGATCAGGCTTCCGCCAGGCCCTTTTCAAGAATGCTGCGTTCAATGAATTCACGACTTTCGCGGGCATTTTCCAGCGCGCTGTTGTCCTTGGTCGGGTCCACGTCCTGCTCGACGGTGATCCAGCCTTGATAGCCGATGGATTCCAGACTCTCGCGAACCGCATCAAAGTCGACACAGCCCTGGCCCAGCGGGCAGAACACGCCCTGGCCGATGGCGGTATAGAAGTCGATGCCATCCTTAACCACGTTTTCCAGCACCGGCGCCTGAATATCCTTGAAGTGGATATAGGCGACGCGCTCGCCGTAGGTGCGAATCAGCTCGGCGGGGTCGATCCCGGCATAGGTGCAATGGCCAGTGTCGATGCACAGCTTGACCAGGTCAGAGTCCAGCTCTTTCATGGCGCGATCGACTTCATCACGATACTCGATATAGGTGCCGGCATGCGGGTGAAGCACCGGCATCACGTCATATTCCTGACAGATTTCAGCCACTTGGCGGATAGTGACCATCATCTCGTTCCATTGCTCATCATTGAGACGTGTCGCGGTTTCCTGCTGGCCAGCCTCATCGGTGCGCGGCGAGCTGACGTGATCGATGATGACCATATAGTTGCCCTGCTGCGGCTTGAGCACTTCACAGGTCGCGCGGGTGTAATCCAGGATTTCCTGACGACGTGACGCGTCATGTAGATGCTTGAAGATGGTACCGGCGATCAGCTCGAGCCCTCGGCTGTCCAACGCGGACGCCAGTGCTGCCTGCTCGGTCGGCAGATAGTTGAGCGGACCCAGCTCCGTCGCCTTGAAGCCGGCGCCGGCGATCTCATCCAGTACGGTCTGCCAGCTGGGGTTGGCGGGATTGTCGGCAAACTCGATACCCCAGGAACACGGCGCGTTGGAAAGCTTGATTTGCATGAGGATGTCCTTCTCTTTGGCGTTGTCGTTGTCTTTTGAAATAACCATCGTCAGTAGCGCATTGGCGAAGCGACCTCACAGCAACCGCCAATCCATGGCGGTGATAGCGTCAGAGTGAGGCGCTCCAGATGCCGGCAGTCAGGTCAGAACGCGACCCAGCGATTCTCGTTGTCAGACGATTCCACACAGCACTCCAGCAACCGCACACCTTCGATACCGGCGTCGATATTGGGGAACCAGAGCGACTCCAACTCCTGCTCTGACAGACCGAGATGCTGGGTACTTCTGCCATCACGGCGCGCTTCGGCGCCCTGCATGGCGAGTGCATAGCGGTGATAGACATTGGCCCAGGATTCGAAGAAGCCTTCCGCGTGGCCGCCGCCGATGCGATTGCTGTTCACGGCGCTGTCGCCTTCGGCGAGATAGCCCATGCCACGCTCGAGAATGCGGGCCGGCTCGCCCTGCACTTCCAGACGCAACTGGTTGGGATACTCATCCCACCACTCGATACTGGCCTTCTCTCCCACCACGCGAATCTTCTGCTGGTGCATGGAACCCGCGTTCACGGCGCTGGCCCAAAGCGACCCCACCGCGCCGTTCTGGTACTGGAGCAACACCTGGGCGTTGTCTTCCAGCGGCGCACGCGAGGCCACGAAACTCTGGCGGTGGCACATCAGGCGTTCGACCTTGAGTCCGGTGATGAACTGGCCGGCATAGAAGATGTGCGTCCCGAGATCCCCCAGCACATAAGTCGGCCCGGAAACGGCAGGACTGGTACGCCACTTGGCGCCGCTGCTGACCTGTTCGACCGGCTGGCTATGGAAGCCATGAGCGAATTGCATGTTGACCATGCGGATCTGCCCCAGCTCACCCGACTGCACCATGGCACGGGCCTGGTGCAGCATCTGATAGCCGCTATAGCCATACATGACACCGAAGACCAGACCGCGCGCCTGTGCTTCGGCCTTGAGCTCCTCGGCCTCGGCAACCGTGAAGGTCACCGGCTTTTCGCAGATCACATGCAGACCGGCCTTGAGCGCTGCCAGGCTGATGGCATGGTGGGTGCTGTTGGGCGTGGCGATGCTGACCGCCTGAATGCCGTCCTCGCGAGCAGCTTCGGCCTCGAACAGGCTGGCGTAATCCGGGTAGCAACGCTCTGGATCGAGTCCCAGGTTGGTGCCGAATTCACGCCCGCGTTCAGCGTCGAGATCGAAGGCACCGGCGACCAGCTGGAACAAGTTGTCACGATGGGCAGCAGCACGATGGGCGTGGCCGATTTCACTGCCACGGCCACCACCGACCATGGCCCAGCGCAGCGGTGCGATATTGTGTTCTTCATTGAACATCAGGGTTCTCCTGCAAATGCATGGGTGCTGGTAATTGGCGTTGTCATTCCAAGCGTGTTCATGAGGCCCGTTGCGGTGTGCGCCAGGCCTCACGCAGAATCAGAGCCCGCGACGCTGATGGACACGGCCGGCATTCATGGCGGTGACCTGCGCTTCATCCACGTCCTCGCGGACGACTTCGGGTAGCCCCACATCCCACCAGCAGTCACAGGAAGACCACTTGCTGGAATCGATATCCACCACGATGACGTAGGTCCGCGGGCTCTCCTTGGCGCGCTGGTAGGCGGCCCGGAAATCACTGATGTCACTCAGGTGCTCACCATAGGCACCTTGCGACTGGGCATGCTTGAGGAAGTCGACGCGTACCAGCTCATCGGCCTGGCTGCGACAATCGGCCAGCATGTTGTTGAAGGACGGATTGCCACTGTTGTTCTGCAGCTTGTTGATGACCGCAAACCCGGCGTTGTCACACACCAGCACGATCATCTTGTGGCCCGTCAGCACCGAGCTGTAGATGTCGGAATTCATCATCATGTAGGAGCCATCGCCGACCAGGACCACGACCTCGTTGTCGGGATTGGCGATCTTGGCGCCCCAGCCGCCCGCCACTTCATATCCCATGCAGGAGAAGCCGAACTCGATATCGAACTTGCCGAGCTGCTTGCTCTGCCAGTTCATGTTGAGCTCTGCCGGCAAGCCACCGGCGGCAGTCAGCACGGTATCGCCGGGTTCCTGCACCGCATTGACGCTGGCAATGACCTGGGCGTAGGACGCCATCTCGCCGGGCGTGATCTCGCCACGGTTGGCGCACAGGGATTTCCACTCGGCGACCTCAGCCTGGCCCTTTTCCAGCCAGCGCTGATCGGCTTGCCATTCACCCAACCCGGAATCAAGACGCTCCAGCGTGTGGCGAGCATCGCCGATGACCGCCATGGCGCGATGCTTGATGGCATCCATATGCGCCACGTTGACTGACACGATCTTCAGCGCTGGATTACGAAACACCGACCAGGATCCGGTGGTGAAGTCCTGCAGGCGTGTGCCAATGGCCACCAGCACATCACATTGTGCCGCCATGGCATTGGCGGAATTCGAGCCAGTCACACCAATCGGGCCGATATTGCAGGGGTGGGATTGCAGCAGCGAAGAACGGCCCGCAATCGTCTCGACCACCGGAATATTACGACGTTGTGCAAAGTCGGCCAGCAACTGATTGGCTTCGGAATAATGAACGCCACCGCCAGCGATGATCAGCGGCTTCTCCGCCTTTTCCAGCAGGGAAATGGCATCCTGTACAGCACGCGTATCGGCTTCCGGACGACGAATATGATGGATGCATTCTTCGAAGAGCGCCTCTGGATAGTCATAGGCAACGCCCTGAATATCCTGTGGCAATGAAATCATGACCGGCCCGCAATTGGCGGGATCCGTCAGCGTCGCGATCGCTGTCGGCAAGGACTGCATGATCTGTGCGGGATGAGTGATGCGATCCCAATAGCGAGTGACGGGCTTGAAGGCATCATTGACGCTCAGGCCTGGTTGATGGGCATGCTCGACCTGCTGCAGCACCGGGTCTGGCAGGCGTGAGACATGGGCATCGCCGGCGAACATCAGCAACGGAAGGCGGTTGGTGTGCGCAATACCCGCAGCCGTGATCATGTTGGTGGCACCCGGCCCGATGGAGGTGCTGGCGATCCCGATGCGCTGGCGCTTGTTGGCCTTGGCGTAGGCAACGGCGGCAACCGCCATGGACTGCTCATTCTGGCCGCGCCAGATCGGGATCGTGTCCTGGATGTTGTGCAGCTGCTGCCCCAGACAGGTCACGTTACCGTGGCCAAAGATGGCGAACCCGCAACCGAACAAGGTCTCGACACTGCCATCAAGTTCAATCTTCTGCGCCGCCAGGTATCTGGCGATGGCTTCGGAGACGGTCAATTTTATCGTTTTCATTCCTCTCTCCCGACGAGCATATGGCGTTGTTTTATTGTGTGCATTCAGGTCGGAAAATCCGCACCTGAAGCTCAGTGATGATGACGTAGGAAAATGATGGTCAGCGCTGAATTCTTCGCCGTTTGAAAAGACACTAGCAGCGCTTGAAAACGTTTTCACCTTCATTTTCAAAAAAAGTGCTTTCCTTGGATCAAAGTTCAATAAGGATGTCTTGGCATGATTGAAGCAGCCTATAAAACTGTCGCTTCGATCACCCTTATCCTATTGATCATCCCAAGGAGCACTCGATACCACTCCGGCGAAAGCCGCCATCTCGTTGCCAGTGGCGCTGGCACGAAAAGCGCTTCATGGGGAGTGATGCATGCAAAACGCAGCCTCCCAAAACGCTCTGCGAAAACGCCATGACCACTTCAGCATGGCTAGACGAGGCCACCATCCACGATATAGGTCTGGGCCGTCATCATGCGACTGTCATCCGCTGCCAGGAACAACACCATCCGAGCCACATCCTCGGGCTGTACCCGCTGGTGCAGGCTCTGATTTTCCAATACCTGCTTCTCCAGCTCGGGATTCCACCACAGCGCCTTCTGACGCTCGGTAATGATCCACCCCGGCAGCACGGTATTGACGCGAATCCCCGCATCTCCCATGTCACGCGACAAGGTGCGCGTCAGACCGATGGTGGCCGCCTTCGCGCTCGAATAGGCCGAGATGTCCCGCGAGCGACGCAGGAAGCTGGGCGAGCTGAAATTGATGATCGACCCGCCGCCCGCCGCCTGCATCCCGGCAAAGACTGCCTGACAGGCAAACACCACATGGCGAAGATTGGTGGCTTGAAGGTCATCCCATGTCTCGACATCCAGCTCCGTGAGCGGTACCCGGGTATCACGCGCGGCATTGTTGACCAGGGCCCCTATCGGCCCCCACTCATCTGCTGCAGCCTCGATGACCGTGCGCAGCTGCTGGATGTCAGTCACATCGCAATGTCGGTAATGCACCTCTCCTCCCTGATCGGTCAGACGCGCCGCCAGGGCCTCGCCTGAGGCATCATCGATATCGATGAAACTCACTCGCGCCTGCTGCTCACAGAAATGCTCTACCAAGGTCGCGCCGATGCCGCTGGCGCCGCCACTGATGAAGACATGCCGGCCTTCCAGGCTGGGATAACGTGCGAACTGATTCATTTTGCCTCTCCTCTGATAGCGTATCGCTGGCTCAGGCGAACGACTGCCACGGCCAGGTGCATTCAATAGCCTTCACAATGATTCGCGCTGCGCTCCATGTCCTTCAGTACTGCCTGTGCCCCTGCCATCAACAGACGTGTATCGGCTCCGACCGTGACCAGATCACAGCCACGCGCCAACATCCGTCGCGCATGCGCGGCACTGCCGTTGTGAATGCCGATGACGCTGCCGTGCTGCCGAGCCCGTGCGACAATCTCGTCGATCAAGATATCCATGGGGCCATCACCGTGATCGAACCCAGGTGTGTGCCCGTGTGACAACGCCAGATCCGCAGGGCCGATATAGATGCCATCCAGCCCCTCGACGGCCAGAATCCCTTCCAGGTTCGCCACGCCTTCGCTGGTCTCGATCATGCCCAGCACCAGCATCTCGTCATTGGCATGCTTCGCATAATCCGCTCCGCCATACAGCATGGCGCGATGAGGGCCGAAGCTGCGCATCCCCAGCGGGGGATAACGACAGGCGGCCACCAGTGCCCTGGCGTCATCGGCCGTATTGATCAAAGGCGCGATCACGCCATAGGCCCCCGCATCCAGCACCTTCATGATCAACCCCGGCTCCAGACTTGGCACCCGGACAAGCGGGACGGTGTCAGTGGTGGAGATGGCCGTCAGCATCGGCAGCAGATCGCTGTAATCGATCACCCCGTGCTGCATGTCGATGGTCAGGCTGTCCCAGCCCTGATGGGCCATGATCTCTGCCGAGAAGGCACACGGCATGGAGAGCCAGCCATTCACGACGCCCTCTTTTTGGGCAATGCGTTGCTTGAGGCGATTGAGGCGCATGGGGTCTCCCTCTGGAATTCATCAACGGTGGAGGTCACAAGGGACGGGGCACAAGAGCAGCCACAAGGTCAGTCACGCGTGAGGTTCACGGGTCGTGTCCAGGGAGGGTGAGCGTTCTCCATTCAGCACGTCGGGTGATGCTGGAGAGCGAGAGGCAAAGGTGGCGATGGGGACACCCGGCACCTCGACCTCCAGCGCGAAGACACTGCCAGACAAGGGGGCTGCGGCCAGTGCCTCAGGGCTCATGCCCTTGCGCAAGGTGGTCACGTAAAGCGTTGTCATATCGGCCCCGCCAAAGCACGGCATGGTCGGGCCGGGACATGGCAGGCGGACCTGGCGCGCCAGACGTCCCTGGGCATCCCAATAATTGAGGACTCCGCCAAAGACACCTGCACTCCAGTAGCCTCCCGCCATATCCATCGCCCCACCGTCGGGGCGACCGTGCAGTGCAGGCTGGGTCTCGGCAAACACTCGCGGCGTTCCCATGACACCATTTTCCGGGCAGTAGTCCGCGACATGGATCGTGTCGCGCCGCGTATCCGCAAAATGCATGCGCCGTCCATCAGCACTCCAGGCCAGTCCATTGGCGACAATGAGGCCTGACTGCAGACGATGTGTCTCGCCCGCAGGCGTGACCGAGTAGAAATGCCCCAACGGCCGGGAGCGGCTCGCTTCATCCATGGTGCCGATCACGAACTGTCCATTCGGTGCGACCTTGCCGTCATTGAAGCGCGTGCCAGCCAACGGCTCACCGGGTGGGCAGGCCAGGAACTCCAGTGCACCCGACTCGAAATCGAGCAGATGGATACCCGAACGCATGGCAACGATCAAACGCCCATCGGCACAGCGCCCGAAGGCACCCAAGGTCTCTGGCAGCACGCGACGCTCTCGCTTGCCATCACTCAGGCAGTAGCGCTCGATCGCCGGGGCATAAAGGTCCGCCCATAACAGGCTGTTGCGACTGGCATCCCAGACCGGGGATTCACCCAATTCCGCCCGGCTCTCTATCAACAGTTCGATTTCCGCCATTTCCTGGACTCCCGTCGACGATGGCTACGGCACATGCGTGGATACCCCTGCGGGCTTACACCTTCTATCTCTCTGCCCCCGATACCCTCGACCTTATCTCCCTGCTTCAGGCAGCGGCGCTCAATAGATATCGGGCTCAGGAGTACTGCCAGGGGCACCATTGGCAAAGTCGAAGTCACAGCCTTCATCCGCCTGGGTGACATGCGATTTGTAGAGAGAGGCATAGCCATGAGGGTGCCGGTCCTTGGGTGGCTGCCAATCTGCCAGTCGACGTTGGATCTCCTCATCATCGACCATCAGGTCCAGCCGCCGATTGGGGACATCCACGGCGATGATGTCGCCGGTCTTGACGATGGCCAACGGGCCGCCGACGGCGGCTTCCGGCGCCACATGCAGAATGCAGCTCCCGTAGCTGGTGCCACTCATGCGCGAGTCGGAGATACGCAGCATGTCGCGCACGCCCTGTTTCAGCAGCTTGGCCGGAATCGGCATCATGCCCCACTCCGGCATGCCGGGGCCGCCCACCGGTCCGCCATTCTTGAGCACGATGATGCTGTCAGCCGTGACCGGGAGGTCTTCATCATCGATACGCGCCTTGAGGTCGGCGATATTCTCGAACACATAGGCAGGCCCTTGATGAACATGCAGACGAGGGTCCGCCGCGGTCGGCTTGATGATGGCCCCCTTCGGCGCCAGGCTGCCGGTCAGTACGGCAGTCCCGCCCGAGGCATTGACCGGCGTGTCCAGCGGGAGAATGACTTCCGGGCGCCAGACCTTGGCGCCTTCGATGTTGTCGCCCAGGGTGCGGCCGGTCACGGTCATCGCGGAGAGCTTCAGCTCACTGCCGATGTTCGTCATCAGCGCCGGAAGCCCTCCGGCATAGAAGAAGTCTTCCATCAGATATTCGCCGGAAGGCTTGAGGTTCAGCACCAGCGGCACACGACGCGATATCTCGTTGAAGCGCTCCATCGGCAGCGTGATTCCGAGACGACGTGCCATGGCCACGATGTGGATGATGGCGTTGGTCGAACCACCGATCGCCATGTCGACAGCAATCGCGTTATCAAAGGAGGCCTCGCTCATGACATCGGTCGGCTTGAGATCTTCCCAGACCATTTCCACCGCTCGCTTGCCGCTGGCGTAGCACATACGGTTGTGATTGGCGTCCACCGCGGGGATGCTTGAGGCCCCCGGCAGGCTCATGCCCAGCGATTCACCGATCGACATCAGCGTTGCCGCCGTGCCCATGGTCATGCAAGTGCCCGGAGAGCGGGCAATCCCATTCTCGATCTCGTTCCAGTCACTCTGACTGACGTTGCCGATACGTCGCTCATCCCAGTACTTCCAGACATCCGTACCGCTCCCCAACACCTGACCACGGTAATTGCCGCGCAGCATGGCACCAGCGGGGACATAGATGGTCGGCAGATTCATGGAGATCGCGCCCATGAGCACGCCCGGCGTGGTCTTGTCACACCCGCCCATGACCACGGCGCCATCCACGGGGTAGCTGCGCAGCAATTCCTCGACTTCCATGGCCAGCATGTTGCGATACATCATGGCGCTGGGTTTCATCAATTGCTCACCCAATGACATGGCAGGCAGTTCGACAGCAAAGCCCCCCGCTGCCGTGATACCACGCTTGATATCCTTGACCCGCTCAGGAAAGTGAGAATGGCAGGTATTGAGGTCGTTCCAGGTATTGATGATGGCGATCACCGGCTTGCCGACGAACTCCTCTCCCCAGTAACCCATCTGCTTGACGCGAGAGCGATGCCCGAAAGAGCGCAGATCATCCTGCTTGAACCAGCGATTACTGCGCAGATCGTCGACCCCTTTCCTGTTCATCCCGTACTCCTTACAACGTAATTGACCGAACAATGGCGTAGCAGAATCCGCACCGGCTGCCTCGAGGGCGGCCCGTCATTGCGTCATTCCTGAATGAAGTGGCATTGGCTATCTCAATTCCACAGCCGAATCAGCGCGTCAATTGACTGTCCGCCGTGATGGGAGAGACACCCAATCGCCATTTCGTCGACTGGAGTCGAGCGCGGTGGCGGCGAACTCGACACCACGCACACCACTGCGCAGGTCGGGATACCAGCAGGCCAATGGGTGCGGCTCAGTCCCCTGCTGGCAGGCAGTGATGTCCTCATGGAGGTCGCTATACAGGGAAGAAAAGGCTTCGCGATAACCTTCGGGGTGTCCAAAGGCCACACGAGAGATGCGCGTGGAGGCTTCATGAAGTCCCGCTGCCCCTTTGGAGAGCAGCACAGGAGCGCCATCAAGACGGCGGAACAGGAGCTGATTGGGGGTTTCCTGATGCCATTCGAGCCCCCCGAGACTGCCGAAGATCCGGAAGCTCAGGCCATGCTCGGCGCCGGCAGCCGCCTGGGTAATCCACATCAGGCCGCGGGCACCATTGCCATAGCGCAACATTACGTTGGCATTATCGTGCGCTTCGCGTCCGGCCACGCTGGCCGTGACATCGGCACTCAATTCACTGGTCTCAAGCCCGGAAACATACTCGAGCATATGAAAGGCGTGGGTCGCGATATCATTGAGTATCATCGACTCCCCCGCGATGGCGGGGTCCATATGCCAGTCGTGGCCTGCCTTTTCCGCATCCGTCAGGCAGGCCAGGTGCCCCTGAACGTAGTCACACTGCAGCTGACGGATTTCACCGAGCTCGCCATTCTCGATCATGGCGCGTGCCTGACGCACCATGGGATAACCGGTATAGCCATAGGCCATGCAGAAGCGCAGCCCTGCCCGCTCGGCAATCGCTTCAAGCTCGCGAGCCTGAGCCGGATCATTGACCAGCGGCTTTTCACAGACGACATGAAAGCCCAGCTCCAGAGCCAGCTTGGCCAGGACGAAGTGACTATCGTTGGGCGTGAGAATGGCGATCACCTCAGCACCATCTTCGCGGGCAGCTTCCTCGCGTAGCAGTGATTCACCATCGCCATAACCACGTGCGATGTTGAGTTGTTCCGCCTGCTGGCGAGCACGCTCGGGATTCGATGACAGCGCACCGGCGACGACACGATACCGTCCATCCATCTGCGCCGCCGCACGATGGACCTGACCGATGAAAGACTGAACGCCTCCCCCGATCATCCCCATGCGCAGCACTTTGGGGGCCAAAGTGCTCGACTGGTGTTCCGCTGTCTGCTGTGAGCTTGAACGGTGATCGAATGAGGGCGGTGTCTGCTGAGTCATTGGGCGTCTCGGCTTCAGGCGTGGATGGCGTTATTGTTCTATCGCGTACCACAGGGGCTTTTCCTTGGCTTTGGTACGCTGCATATCAAGCAGCCTAGCGCAGCCAAACCGGCTTTGAAAATGTTTTCAAAGCCATTTAGACCAAGGGACGAGAAAGAACGAAAATCCACCGATGTGCCAACGAATCGCCAGTATTCCAGGCGGACTACCAAGAGAGTGCTGCTCCGCCACCAGAGAAGATTTCACGAGAAAACTATCAAGCGTTCTGCAGTGCGCGTGTCAGTTGACGTGACGAGTCGACCCGCGTTGCGTGATCTGACACGGCATGATGACCCGACTGGGCGCCATGCCACCTTGCTTGATGCGCGCGAACAACAACGACACCGTCTTGTTGACCATTTCCGTGAATGGCTGGCAGATCGTCGTCAGATCATAGGATTTGCTTGAGGCAAAGCGAATGTCATCCACCCCGACGATACCGATATCCTGTGGTATGCGGTGCGAGAACTCATGACGTATGGCGTCCATGCCGCCACATGCCATGATATCGTCAAAATAGAAGATGCTATCAGGAATGACCTCCGCCTCTGCGAACAACTCACAGGTAGCTTCATAACCCGCATCGTAGCTGTGGCGATGCCCTTCCCCCACGCCATGCAAGGTCAGCCCGCGCTGCTCCAGCCGCTCGATGAAGCCACGCTTTCTATCCAGCGTGGCCTGCTCCTTGGTCGACGCCCCCACATAGGCCAGCCGACGATAACCGAGATCAATGAGATGATCTGCTGCCATGCGCCCCATCTCGACATCGTCACAGGTCACCACACAGGCGCCGGAGTCTTCTCCATCACGCCCGAATATGGCCACAGGCGTATTCTGCTTCGCACAGGCCTCGACCAACTCCGGCGGCACCGATGCAGAAGTGACGATCAAGGCATCGACATGATATTCCATCACCAACGAGACAGCCTCCGAGATGCTTTTCTCGGTATTCACGTTGATCAACAAGGTGTGGCAGTTATGCCGCTGAATCGCAGCAGAAAATTCGCTGAGAATCGCCAGGTAGACAGGGTTCTCGAAATTGGTCACGAGAATCCCGATCAGGCTGGATTGCGACTTGATGCCTCGTGCCAGACGATTCGGCTTGTACCCCATTCGCTCGGCTACCGCCAGGATCCGGCTACGCATCTCGGGGGAGCTGCTGCCTTCAGGATTCATTGCCCGAGAGACCGCCGCAATCGAGACGTTGGCCTCCTTGGCAACTTCAGTGATGGTGACACGCTTGGATGAGGATATGTCCTCGGACTTCTTCATGCTCACTCCCTAACGGGGCTCAATGCTCAACATCTCATCAAGGCATTCCACCCCACATTGGATAATCATTGGCCGACCATACCGCGGATCACGCAAGCATGCAGCAGGCGCATGATGAAGAATACAGCCATATCACGTTGGCTTTGACGTGTGCCACCAGGGAGTCAATAGCTGCCTTTCGATAACACGACCCTGGCGACTATCTCTGGCAGCACGACGGCTCAGGACCACAGTAGAACTGACGCAACAGCCGATGCATCGGTTGTTGGAGCCTCTTCGCGGTCCCCCCAGACGATGACCCTGGATACGACTCGGAGGTCGCCAATCACGAAGATGTCGCAAAGGGCTTTGACAGTAAATGTATTGCTATGCCCTCTATAGCCCCACCCGGCGAGGGACCAAGGAGAATATCAATGGCTTGACACGCCAGTACTTCTCCAAGGGGCAGTCTCCAAGAATGTCAGTAATACTGAGCTACGCAAGGTGTGTCGACAAACGGAATGACCATTCCCGACAGCGCCTCGGCTATCGAATAGCCATCCCAAGTATTCTCGAGAGAATGTTCTAAACCCCTGTATACCATGCGTGCTGCTCTGATTGCTGGAGCTCAGACACAAAAAACCGATGCCTGCAAAGCGCAAGCATCGGTAACATGGAATATATATTAAAAAAACTTCACGAATCAGACAATTTATTCCATTCCTTTTCAGCGTCTTCTTTGTTCATGCCATAACGCTCTTGAACCTTCCCGACAAAGTGCTCCTTGCGACCCGCAATTTCGTCGACATCTTCATCTGTAAGCTCTCCCCAACCTTCGCGGACCTTACCTTTGAGTTGCTTCCACTTACCTTCGGCGATATCACTATTCATGGCAGTCTCCTGATTAAACAGATAATGCGATAAATAAAAATCTACCAATGACCAGTCACATGCTGTGATTGAGTCTCATGGCAGGCCACGAATATAAGCTAGCACAGATATTAGGGCTCAACAACAGCCCTACCGCTTCACCTCATTGGTGGTGCGACCACTGACTTTACATAAAATATAGCGCGAGCCAGCCGAGTCAATACAGCATCATCGACAAAAAGTTCCCTTCATCTTTCCGTGGCATACCGCCATTTCCCAGTCTTCAACAACCAATGTGACAACTGTCATTAAATGTATAGAGCAAAATATTCAGCATACCCCATCAATAACTCACTATAAGGTGCCGGATGATCGATTCTTACAACGAATCTATCCTTTATTAGCCTCTCGTAAGCCCATCAAGCAATTCATACAGAAAAGGCATCATGGGTATCAAGCTGCACAATCAAGAGACAACGATACTGAAAATTCATGCCGACTTCCTAAGCAGCTCCTCCCAGCATTACGAACAAGATCTCGCTCGTCAGTTTGCGGTCAGCGTCTCAACCATCCAGCGATGACGTTACAAAAAACCCGCGGCTGACCGCGGGCAAGATCGAAACACTGGCAGACGATGATCAGCTTGGCATCCTGCTCCTAGAACCATACCTCGCTCTGGACACCGAAGGCCCATTCGCCTCCCGTGAAGCCTGCACTCCCGAGGGCATCGTCTTCGGAGTAATCATTGAGCTCCTCATCCCAGTCACTCCAGGACGCGAACAGGCGAATTTCCGGACGCTTCCAGAAGCCACCGACTTCAGGCTTGAAGGTCGGTGCAATGGTGAACTTGCGATACCCGCCTTCCACGGCAGTGCCTGTCGAGCCTGGGTCCAAGTCCATCCATTGATAGCTCAGCTCGTACTGCATCTCGAAATTCGTCGTCAGCTCATTGGCCAGACGCGCATTGAAGGTCGCCCAGGAATACTCATCTCCGTCGTCGTAGCGATCTTTGCTCACCTCTGCCAGAACGGCTGGTGCGAAGCGCCACTTGGGTGCGAGATAGGTCGTGCCGTAAAGCCCCAGGCGAGTAGAGGTGGCGTCATCCGTCAGGTTCCCGTCAGCCCCGATGACCTTGGTCTCCGCGCCGAGCCCGCGGCCATGCAGCACGGCGGCCTTGAAGCTGCCATCGGCGAGGCCAAAGAAGCTGTCGCCATGGTAGGCCAGCATGGTGTGGAAGCCGGAATCGGCCGCTTCGGCCCCTGTGTCCATGGCACGCTCTTCATTGTCTGCCGCCGACAGGGCACTGACCATCCACTGCCAGTGGCCGACATAGTTGTTCATGGTGAACGTCAGGTTGTCGGTATTGCCGCCAGTATCGGAGTCCTCTGTCGGGTATTCACTGTAACTGCGCCCGTAGACCGAGAAGTTGGCTTTCCAGTCATCGGCAAGCTGGACGTCGTAGATACCTGCGCCGGTCCCGGCGAGGAAGATGAAATCGCTGTCTAGCCAGTGGATATCGAAGTTGTCCCGATCGAAGCGCTTGCCCGCCCAGATGGAGGAATTCTCGAAGGCGCCGGTAAAGCTCGGCAGATCGCTCAACTCCACGAAGACCTGTCGTACGTTCAGACTGGACTCGTCCGAGGTCCAGTCGTTACTGGTCTCTACTCCGTCGGCAATCATGGTGCGGTAAAGTGCCTTCGTCCCGTTGTCGTAGCGGGTCTTGTAGTTGAATACCGACTCGACGTAGGTGTCGGGCTCGTTCCCCAGCCGCCCGACCGCCCCGCCCACCGAGCCCGCCGGCGTGAGATAGGGGCCGCCTTCGATGCTCTTTCCTCCTTCGCCGATCAATAGCCCGGAGCGGGCATAGGCGTTGAAGGAGAAACCTTCTTCGCCACTGGCCTGGCGCTCGACGGCCGCCAGACGCTCTTCGAGGTCCTCGGTCTGCGCGGTCACGCGCGCGGGTTGATCAGCCTCATTCGACTGGCGCTGAACGGCCATCGCGCGCTCTGCCTCGGCGGCGCGACGCTCAGCCGCTCTGGCCCGTTGTTCGGCGTCATCGATACGCTGTTCCAGCTCTGCGAGCCGCGCCTCGATGTCGCCTGTCCCGTCGGCATTGGCGAGTCCGCTGGTGCTCATGACCGCTATGGCAACGGCCATGACGAGTGGGGTCTTGAGCGGGTGCTGAGGGGGAGTTGTCATGTTGAAGAGAGCCTTTGTTGTTGTTGACGAATCACTCGCTTGGCGATGATCAGCGAAGTGGCGCCCGAATCATTGGCGTTGGCGTTGAAGGGGTGGCCACATTCACTTAATCGTTTAAGACCCTAGTGGCAATCCGGCGCTCCAGACACACGACTTATGTCGAAATTCGACCAAAGGGGAGCGATCACCGCGTAAAACTCCCATTTCTGGCGACATATCGGTGACAGCAAGACCAAAGTTCAGGTTGCGGATATCGACGCCAATCGCTTGACTGTGACCACGCCTTAATCGATTAAGAAACCACCATCGGACGACGTTATGACTCTCCCCCACCCAGCCGTCCGATGCGGGTCAAACAACAACAAGTGACGAGGATCCACCATGCAACGCAAGACGTTAATCGCCTCAAGCTTCGCCCTGCTGGGAGCGGCCACCACCGCCCCTGCCATGGGCGCGGACCTGACCATCTCCTGCGGTGCGGTCGGGGCCGAACTGGAACTCTGTGAACAGGGCGTCGCTGCCTGGGAAGACAAGACCGGCCATGAGGTCGATATCGTCTCCACGCCCAATTCCTCGACGGAACGCCTCTCGCTCTATCAGCAGATTCTGTCGGCCCAGTCCGGTGACATCGACGTCTTGCAGATCGATGTGGTCTGGCCGGGCCTGCTCGGCAATCACCTGCTTGATCTGCACCAGACGCTCGGCGAAAAGGCAGCGCAGGGCCACTTCAAGACCATCATCGACAACAACACGGTCGATGGCCGCCTGGTGGCCATGCCCTGGTTCACGGATGCCGGGGTGCTCTACTACCGCAAGGACCTGCTGGAGAAGTACGGGTTCGCACCTCCCGAGACATGGCAGGAGCTGACAGAGACTGCCACGCAGATCCAGGCCAAGGAACGCGGGGCCGGCAGCGAGAAGATGTGGGGTTACGTCTTCCAGGGGCGTGCCTATGAGGGCCTGACCTGCAATGCGCTGGAATGGGTCGCCAGCAACGACGGTGGCGCCATTGTCGATGCCGATGGCGAGATCACCGTCGACAACCCCAATACGGCCTCCGCTCTCGACCTGGCCGCCAGCTGGATCGGCGAGATCACCCCGCAGGGGGCGCTCAATTATTCCGAGGAAGAAGCCCGCGGCATCTTCCAGTCCGGCAACGCCGTCTTCATGCGCAACTGGCCCTACGCCTGGTCGCTGACCCAGAGCGATGACAGCAAGGTGGCTGGCAAGGTCGGGGTGGTCAAGCTGCCCCACGGTGCCGAGGGAGAAAGCGCGGCGGCGCTGGGTGGCTGGAACCTGGCGGTCTCGAAGTACAGCGAGAACCCCGAGCTCGCCTCGCAGCTGGTGGCCTTCCTCACCGGTGAGTCCGAGCAGAAACGCCGGGCCATCCAGGCCGCCTACAACCCGACCCTCACGGCGCTGTATCAGGACGAAGAGGTGCTCACCGCCGTGCCCTTCTTCGGCACGCTCTACGACACCTTCACCAATGCCGTGGCACGTCCGTCTGCCGTCACCGGTGACAACTACGGCCAGGTCAGCAACGCCTTCTTCAATGCGACCCACAGTGTGCTGAGCGGCGAGCAGAGCGGCGCCCAGGCCGTGGCTCAGCTGAAGGGCGAGCTGGCTCGCATCAAACGTCGTCGCTGGTAACCCGGGAGGTTTCGCATGACAACCACGCTCAATGAGTCAGTGCCGACGGACACGCCCTCGGCCCGGACCCGCAAACGCGGTACCAAGGTCAGACGCCAGCGGGTACGTGCGGCCTGGACCTATCTCGCGCCGATGCTGGTCGCGCTGGCCCTGGTGGCCGGCTGGCCACTGCTGAGAACCTTCTACCTCAGCCTGACCGATGCCTCGCTCTCGGACACGACCGGCGCCGCCTTCATCGGCTTTGAAAACTACCTCGTGAAGGACGACGGCGTCTGGTACGGCCTGCTGGCTGACCCGGTGTGGTGGAATTCCGTCTGGAACACCGTCTATTTCAGCGTCATCTCGGTGTCGCTGGAAGTCGTCTTCGGCATCATCGTGGCCCTGCTGCTCAACGCCGAATTCAAGGGGCGCATGCTGGTCCGCGCCGCGGTGCTCATCCCCTGGGCCATCCCGACCATCGTCTCCGCCAAGATGTGGGCCTGGATGCTCAATGACCAGTTCGGAATCATCAACCATCTGTTGATGGGGCTGGGGCTGATCGATGCGCCACTGGCCTGGACGGCGGATGCCGATCTTTCGATGTGGGCCGTGATCATGGTCGATGTGTGGAAGACCATCCCGTTCGTGGCACTGCTGGTACTCGCCGCGCTGCAGATGCTGCCCAAGGATTGCTATGAAGCCGCCGAGGTCGATGGCATTCACCCGGTGAAGGTGTTCTTCCGTGTCACCCTGCCATTGATCACCCCGGCCCTGCTGGTCGCCGTGATCTTCCGCCTTCTCGATGCACTGCGCGTCTTCGACGTCATCTATGTGCTGACCTCCAACTCGTCCAGCACCATGACCATGTCGATCTACGCCCGCCAGCAATTGGTGGAGTTCCAGGACGTGGGCTACGGCAGTGCCGCCTCCACGATGCTGTTCCTGATCATCGCGCTGGCCGTCGTGGTCTACCTCTACCTTGGCCGCCGCCAACTGGGAGTGGATAAATGAATCAGCCTCCGATGAATCGCTACCAGATGACCCGACTCGCCAAGCTGGTCGGCAAATGGGCCTTGATCGCCATCATCATCGTCTACGCCGTGTTCCCCTTCTATTACGCGGTCATCACCTCACTGAAACCGTCCAGTGAGCTGTTCGAGGTCAACTACTGGCTGACCTCACTGGACTTCAGCAATTACGCCCAGATCTTTGCGCAGAAGAGTTTCCTGCAGGCGATCGGCAACTCGATCCTGATCGCCTTGAGCGTCGTGTTGATCGCCTTGCTGCTGGGCATCACCGCCTCCTATGCGCTGGGACGCGTGCGCTTTCGCGGTCGCTCCACCGTGATGCTGATCATCCTCGGGGTCTCGATGTTCCCTCAGGTCGCGGTGCTGTCAGGGCTGTTCGAGGTGATTCGCAGCCTGAATCTCTACAACAACCCTGGTGGCCTGATTCTCAGTTACACCATCTTCACGCTGCCCTTCACTGTCTGGGTGCTGACGACCTTCATGCGTCAGCTGCCCATGGAACTGGAAGAGGCCGCGATCATGGACGGCGCTACGCCGTGGGAGACCATCACCAAGGTCTTCCTGCCCCTGATGTGGCCGGCCATGGCCACCACCGGGTTGCTCGCCTTCATCGCGGCCTGGAACGAGTTCCTGTTCGCCTTGACCTTCACGCTGACCGACAGCGAACGCACCGTGCCGGTCGCCATCGCCCTGATCTCCGGCGGCAGCCAGCATGAGCTCCCCTGGGGCCCCATCATGGCCGCCTCCGTCACCGTCACCATACCGCTGGTCATCCTGGTGATGATCTTCCAGCGCCGCATCGTATCCGGCCTGACCGCCGGCGCCGTCAAAGGATAATCTTCATGTCATTGCTCGAAGCCCAAATGCAGACCTCCTCCAGCTGGTGGCGCGGTGGCGTCATCTACCAGATCTACCCGCGCAGCTTCCTGGACAGCAACGGCGACGGGATCGGGGATCTGCCGGGCATCACCGCCAGACTCGATTACGTGGCCTCCCTGGGCGTGGATGGCATCTGGCTGTCGCCCTTCTTCACCTCTCCGATGCTCGACTTCGGGTATGACATCAGCGACTACCGTGATGTCGACCCGATGTTCGGCACCCTGGAGGACTTCAAGGTGCTGCTGGAGCGCGCTCACTCGCTCAATCTCAAGGTCATGATCGACCAGGTGATCAGTCACACCTCCGATCAGCACCCCTGGTTCCAGCAAAGCCGTCAGGACCGTACGAATGACAAGGCCGACTGGTTCGTGTGGGCAGACCCCAAGCCCGACGGCACGCCGCCCAACAACTGGCTGTCGATCTTCGGCGGCTCGGCCTGGACCTTCGATTCACGCCGCCAGCAGTATTACCTGCATAACTTCCTGACCAGCCAGCCCGACGTAAACTTCCATCACCCGGAGGCCCGTCAGGCTCAGCTAGACAACATGCGCTTCTGGCTGGACCTGGGCGTCGATGGCTTCCGCCTGGATACCGTCAACTTCTACTTCCACGATCAGGCCCTGCGCGACAATCCCCCGGTGCCGGCGGGCGAAGCCAAGACACTGGGCGCCCCGGATTCCAACCCCTATACCTGGCAGCGCCACGTCTATGACCTGAGCCGCCCGGAAAACCTCGACTTCCTGAAAGACCTGCGCGCCCTGATGGATGAATACCCCGGCACCACCACGGTCGGGGAAATCGGCGATGACAAGCCGCTGGAGCGCATGGCGGAATACACCGCTGGGGGTGACAAACTGCACATGGCCTACGGGTTCGATCTGCTCAATGCCCCGCATTCCGCAGGCTATATCCGCGAAGTCATCGAGCGCTTTCAGCGTCTGGCCGGTGATGCCTGGCCATGCTGGGCCCTGTCGAACCACGACGTGGTGCGCAGCGCCACCCGCTGGGGTGCCGATGAAGACCCGGTGGCCTACCCCAAGGTCGCCCTGGCCATGGTGTTGTCACTGCGCGGCAGCGTCTGCCTCTACCAGGGTGAGGAGCTGGGCCTGCCGGAAGCCGAGGTGCCCTTCGAGCGCATTCAGGACCCCTACGGCAAGGTGCTGTGGCCGGAATTCAAGGGCCGCGACGGTTGCCGGACTCCCATGCCCTGGCGTCAGACGGCCCGGGGGGACTTCTCGAATGTCGAGCCCTGGCTGCCGGTCGATGAACGCCACCTGCCGATGGCCGTGGCCAATCAGGAAGACGACGCCAACTCGGTATTGCATGCCACACGCACCCTGCTGAATTTCCGCCGCCAACACCCGGTCCTGCGCGAGGGGAACATTGAACTGGTGGACGTGGGTGACGAGCTGCTGGGCTTTCAGCGCGAGCACGATGGCCAGCGCATGCTGTGTCTCTTCAACCTGACCGGCAGCGAACGGACCACCGCACTGCCGCAAGCCTACGCAGGCGACGCGCGCCTTCTCGAGGGCACGGGTTTCACTGCCGAACTGGATGAGGCTCAGTCCCAGGCAGCGCACCTGGTACTGCCGGCCTATCAGGCTGCCTTCCTGGCACTCGACTAACCTTCTTTCGAATGCCGGTGCCGAGCACCGGCTGGGAGTCGCAAGATGACAAGCGTAACCCTCTCCAAGATCAACAAGACCTTCGGCAGCACGCACATCATCAAGGATCTGGACCTGAAGATCGGCAGCGGAGAATTCGTGGTCTTCGTCGGGCCGTCAGGCTGTGGCAAGTCGACCTTGCTGCGCCTGATCGCCGGGCTGGAATCGATCACCGAGGGTGAGATGCATATCGCCGGCGATCTGGTCAATGACCTCCCCCCGCGTGAGCGCGGCGTGGGCATGGTCTTCCAGTCCTATGCGCTCTACCCGCACATGACGGTGTACGAGAACATGGCCTTCGGCCTCAAGCTTGCCAAGGCCGACAAGGACAACGTCGAACAGCGCGTGATGGAAACGGCGCGCATCCTCCAGCTTGAGGAGTTGCTGAATCGCAAGCCCAAGGAGCTTTCCGGTGGCCAGCGCCAGCGCGTCGCCATGGGGCGCGCCATGGCGCGTGAGCCCAAGATCCTGTTGTTCGACGAGCCGCTCTCCAATCTGGATGCCTCGCTGCGCGTCCAGATGCGCAACGAGATCGCCCGCCTGCACCATCGCCTGGGCTCCACCATGGTCTACGTCACCCACGACCAGGTCGAAGCCATGACGCTGGCCGACAAGATCGTGGTACTGCGTGATGGGCGTATCGAGCAGGTCGGCAGCCCCCAGACGCTCTATCAGGCGCCGGCGACCCGCTTCGTGGCCGGCTTCATCGGCTCCCCGACCATGAACTTCCTGCCGGCAGAGCTACTGCGAAGCGAGGGCAATGGCTGTCGCATCACGACGCCCGGGATCGGCGAACTGGATCTGCCTCGCGATGCCGGCGACGAACGCACCGGCAGCCGCCTGACGCTGGGGATTCGCCCCGAACACCTCTGCCTGGAAGAGGCCCGTGGCGACAACGCCTTCGAGATCGTCAACGTCGAGTACCTGGGCAACGAAGTCTATGTCTATCTGGATCCGAAAGACGGCGACAGCCTGCTGATCCACCGCAGTGAAGCCCCAAGTCAGTGGAAGATCGGCCAACGCGTCGCGCTGGTGCCGGACCTGGAGCACGTGCATCTCTTCGACAGCCAGGATCGCGCGCTGAGCCTGACCCAGCAAAGCCAGGCAGCCTGACGTTCAGGGCCTGTTCTGCAGGGCTTTTCCTCGAGGACCTGGCAGCCAGGACTGAGTATCCAGCGCCTACTCACGGCGCCTCAGGCCAACCGCTTCATTCTCCGCAAGGACCGCACGGGCGGGAGCCATGGCTCCCGCCCTGGAGACTCGCATGTCCACGATTCAAGACACCCAGGTGTCGGCCCACGATTGGTGGCGCGGCGCCGTCATCTATCAGATCTACCCGCGCAGCTTTCAGGACAGCAATGGCGATGGCATCGGTGATCTGCCGGGCATCCTCGAGCGCCTGGATTACATCGCCTCGCTGAATGTCGATGCGATCTGGCTATCTCCCTTCTTTACCTCCCCCATGAAGGACTTCGGCTATGACATCAGCGACTATCGCGATGTCGACCCGATGTTCGGCACCCTGGAGGACTTCGACCGTCTGGTCGAGGCAGCGCATGCGCGCGGCCTGAAAGTCATCATCGATCAGGTGCTATCACACACCTCCGACGCCCACCCGTGGTTCGAGGAAAGCCGCCAGAGCCGCGATAACCCGCGCGCCGACTGGTATGTCTGGGCAGACCCCAGACCCGATGGCGCACCGCCCACCAACTGGCAATCGATCTTCGGGGGCTCCGCGTGGCAATGGGACACTCGCCGCTGCCAGTACTATCTGCACAACTTCCTGATCGAGCAGCCGGACCTCAACTTCCATCACCCCGAGGTCGTGACGGCCATTCTTGAAGAAGTGCGATTCTGGCTGGAGCGGGGGGTGGATGGTTTCCGCCTGGATGCCATCAACTTCTGCACACATGGTGAGCTAAAGGATAACCCGCCGCGGCGTGAGATCGCCGAGGGCTTCATTGGCGTGCGCCCGGACAACCCCTACGGCTATCAACAACATCTTCACGACAAGACCCAACCCGAGAACCTCGCCGTTCTCGAGCGGCTGCGGAGTCTGCTCGATGAATACCCCGGCACCACCAGCGTTGGCGAGGTCGGCGACGATGACTCCTTGCGCGTGATGGCCGAGTACACCCAAGGCGACCAGCGGCTGCACATGGCCTACTCCTTCGATCTGCTGACCGAGAACGCCTCACCTGACCACCTCCTGGCGACTCTACAGACGATGGAAGCGCAGATCGGGGACGGCTGGCCATGCTGGGCACTGGGAAACCACGATGTCACACGCCTGGCAACGCGCTGGGACGCCGAAGCCTCGCCGGCGCGCCTGCGCCTCTATCTCGCCTTCCTGCTGACCCAGCGCGGCAGCGTCTGCCTGTATCAGGGCGAAGAACTGGGGCTGAGTGAAGCCCAGCTACGCCATGACCAGCTGGTGGACCCCGCCGGCATCACCTTCTGGCCACGCTACAAGGGACGCGACGGCTGCCGGACGCCCATGCCGTGGCATTCCGGTGAGTCACATGCGGGCTTCTCTCGCGTGTCTCCCTGGTTGCCGGTTCCCGACTTCCACCATGCCTTGGCCGTCGACCATCAGGAACACGACCCGGCATCGCTGTTGAATGCCAGCCGGGAGCTGCTCGCCTTCCGCCGCCGTCACCCCGCTCTCAGCCGAGGGGAGATCCACTTCCACTCGCTGCATGAGGAAGTCATCTGCTTCACGCGTCACTCAGGCGGCGAGTCGTTGCTGATCGCGCTCAACTTCTCTGCTCAGGCCCTGACTCTGAAGACCGCCTGGCGAGCGGAAGCCCTCGAGGATGCCCCCGGCATGATCAATGGTCACTGGCAGGCAGGTCGCCTGACGCTGCCGCCCCACGGCGTTGCCATCGCGCGCTGTGTAGGCGAGGCGCACTGAATCTCCCGCTTGCCGATCACGCGACTCACAAGGAGGTCATGATGACCCTGTCTCAACTCGACCCTCACGCACGCCTCGACTGGTGGCGTGGTGCCACGATCTATCAGATCTACCCCCGCAGTTTCATGGATGCCAACGGCGACGGCATCGGCGACCTGGCCGGCATCATCGAGCGCCTGCCCCATGTGGCCAGTCTCGGCGTGGATGCCATCTGGCTATCCCCTTTCTTCACCTCGCCGATGAAGGATTTCGGCTATGACGTCGCGGACTATCGGGATGTCGACCCGATGTTCGGCCACCTGGAGGATTTCAAGCACCTGGTCTCGCAAGCCCACCAGCTGGGGTTGCGCGTGATCATCGACCAGGTGCTGTCTCACAGCTCCGATCAACATGTCTGGTTCCAGCAAAGCCGTCAGGACCGCCACAACGCCAAGGCCGACTGGTATGTCTGGGCCGACCCGCTCCCAGATGGCAACCCGCCCAACAACTGGATGGCGGCCTTCAGTGGCCGCGCCTGGACCTTCGATGCCAAGCGCCGCCAGTACTATCTGCACAACTTCCTGGCCAGTCAGCCGGATCTGAATTTCCATCATCCCGAGGTGCGCCAGGCGCAACTGGACAACCTGCGCTTCTGGCTGGATCTGGGGGTGGACGGCTTCCGCTTCGACGTCGTCAATTACTACTTCCATGACCGCGCCTTGACCGACAACCCGGCGACGGCGCGCGAAGGCGTCAACCCGGGCAACCCGCAGAGCTATCAGCGGATGCAGCACAATATCGAGCAACCGGAGAATCTGGCGTATCTGGAGCGCATCCGCGACCTGCTCGATGAGTACCCGGGCACCACCAGTGTCGGCGAGATCGCCGGCAATGACCCTCTCCCGACCATGGCTGCCTATACCGCCGGCCAACGCCGCCTGCACATGGCCTACACCTTTGACCTGCTCAACAGTGATGGCGATGCCCGCGCGCTTTACGACGTGCTGACGCGCTTTGCCGAGCAAGGCGAAGACACCTGGCCTTGCTGGGCCCTGTCCAATCATGACGTGGAACGCAGTGCGACCAGCTGGGGAGAATCGCGCGCCCTGCTCGCCCTGACGGTGTTGTGTTCGCTGCGTGGCAGCCTGTGCCTCTATCAGGGAGAAGAACTGGGGCTTCCCGAAGCGGAGCTGGCCTTCGAGGACCTGCAGGACCCTTTCGGCATCAACCTGTGGCCCGAGATCAAGGGCCGCGATGGCTGTCGCACGCCGATGGTCTGGGATGACAGCCTGAACGGTGGGTTCAGCCGCTGCGCGACGGAGTCCGGCGTTGAGGCCACGCCCTGGTTACCGGTCTCCCCACGCCAGTTGCCATTGTCGGTGGCGCAGCAGGAACGCCGTGATGACAGCTTCCTGTCGCGAGCGCGTCGCCTGCTGCGCTATCGCGGCACGAGCCAGGTGCTGCGCGAGGGCGATCAGACCCTGATTGCCCCCGAGCGGCTCCCGGACCACGTCTTCGCCAGCGTGCGTCAACATGGAGCGCAACGCCTGCTGTGTCTGGCACACCTCGGGACAGGCGATACGCCGAGCGTTATCGACCCGAGTCAACTGGCGCCAGACATCACCACCTGGACCACCCTCGAGATCGCCGGTGTCACGGCGACACACGCCTCTCACCACCCCCTGTCACTGATGCCAGGCAGCGCCATGTGGCTCGCCCTCAACTGACGCCTGGCAGATTCGATGCTTCACGGGATGCTCGGTGGATGACGGTCATCCCGGACGCCGCAACAACAATCACAATGATGGAGTCGCACGCCATGCCTTCTGTTATCAGCACCCCACGCCAACGGATGCTCACGACCCTCAAGGGTAGCGCCGGTGCCCTGCTGTTGAGCGGAGCCTCATTGATGGCCCCCCTCGCACTGGCCACCGAGGTCACGATTGCCTGTGGCCCCGGTGGAGATTCCGACATGTGCCCGGAGCTCGCCCAGCAATGGGCCGAGCAGTCCGGCAATCGTGTCAATGTGATCTCCACTCCCAACGACACCACCGAGAAGCTCTCGCTGTATCAGCAGCTGCTGAGCAGCGGCTCCAGTGACATCGACGTGCTGATCGTCGACATGGCGTGGCCAGGGCTGCTCGACGATCACCTGGTCGACCTTTCCCGTTATCTGCCCGACGACGCCACCGAGGGCTTCTTCCCCGCGCTGGTCGACAACGGCACCGTAGCGGGACGTCTGGTGGCCATGCCCTGGTACACCGACGCGGGCGTGCTCTATTACCGCAAGGACCTGCTGGAAAAATACGAACAGCAGGTGCCGGAGACCTGGCAGCAACTTACCGAGACGGCGCGCACGATCCAGGCGGCGGAACGTGACGCCGGCAATGCCGATTTCTGGGGATACAGCTTCCAGGGGCGCGCCTACGAGGGGCTGACCTGCAACGCACTGGAGTGGGTCGCAAGCCAGGGCGGCGGCACCCTGGTGGATGATGCCGGTGAGGTCACCATCGACAACTCGCGCGCCGCCGAGGCACTCGATCTTGCCGCCTCCTGGATCGGCAGCATCGCTCCGGAAGGTGCGCTGAATCATACCGAGGAGGAGTCACGTGGGTTGTTCCAGTCGGGCAATGCGCTGTTCCTGCGCAACTGGCCCTATGTCTGGAAGCTCAGCCAGGCCGAGGGCAGTCCGGTGGCAGGCAAGGTCGGCATGGCGCCCCTCCCGCATGGCCCGCAGGGCGAGTCACGCGCAACCCTGGGCGGTTGGAACCTTGCGGTATCACGCTACTCGGAGCACCCCCAGGCCGCAGCGGAGCTGGTCGCCTACATCACCGCCGCTCCGCAGCAGAAGGCCCATGCCATGAAGATGGGGCGCAACCCCACCATCGAACACCTCTATCAGGATGACGAGGTGCTGGCGAGCAACCCCTCGATGGGCGAGCTCTATGAAGCGCTCAGAACCGGCGTCGCGCGCCCGGCCTCGGTGACGGGCGATGCCTACGCTCGCGTCTCCAATGCCTTCTTCAACCGCACCCATCAGGTGCTGTCGGGCGAGGAGACCGGTGCTCAGGCGGTGGAAGCGCTCGGGAGAGAACTCACCCGCATCGGACGCCGCGGCTGGTAACGCCAACGGCCTCACCCCGCCAGGCCTTGCGCCTGCAGACTGATGAAGCCCGGAAGGTCTCGCGCAGAGACGCGGGGCCTTTCCGGCGCTCTTGCTTGCCCGTGACCCATAGCGCCTTGACAACAAGGATCGTGCAATGACATCTACCCAACTCCATCGCCATGCCGCACACGACTGGTGGCGCGGCGCAACGCTCTATCAGATCTATCCGCGCAGCTTCATGGACGCCAATGGCGATGGTGTCGGCGATATTGCCGGCATCATCCAACGTCTGGACTACCTCGCGACCCTGGGGGTGGACGCCATCTGGGTCTCTCCCATCTTCACCTCGCCCATGCAGGACTTCGGCTATGACGTCTCGGACTACCGTGACATCGATCCCCTGTTCGGCACTCTGGAGGACTTCTCGCGGCTCGTCGCCCGCGCACATGAGCTCGGGCTGGGCGTCATCATTGATCAGGTGCTGTCACACAGCTCCGATCAGCATGCGTGGTTCCGGGAAAGTCGCCAATCCCGGGACAATGCCAAGGCTGACTGGTATGTCTGGGCGGACCCACGCCCGGACGGCGGCGCGCCCAACAACTGGTTAGCCGCCTTTGGTGGCCCGGCCTGGACCTTCGATTCACGACGCTGCCAGTATTATCTGCACAACTTCCTCGCCAGCCAGCCGGACCTCAACTTCCATCATCCCGAGGTGCGTCAGGCACAGCTCGACAATCTGCGTTTCTGGCTGGAACTGGGCGTCGACGGGTTCCGCTTCGACACCGCCAACTTCTACTTCCATGACCAGGCGCTGACGGACAATCCGCCGTCCTCGGACGACTACCGCCAACGCGGCCACCCCCGCAGCTATCAGCTACTGAAACACAATGCGGATCAGCCAGAGAATCTCGACTATCTGGAAGAGATTCGTGCCCTGCTGGAGGAATACCCCGGCGCCACCAGCGTCGGCGAGGTCGGGGGCAGCGACCCGCTTCCCGCCATGGCAGCCTACACCGCGGGCCAGCACCGCCTGCATATGGCCTACACCTTCGACCTGCTCAACAGCACGGGCGATGCCGTGGACTTGCACGCCGTTCTGGCACGCTTTGCCGAGCATGGCGAAGACGCCTGGCCGTGCTGGGCATTGTCCAATCATGATGTCCCGCGCAGTGCCAGTCGCTGGGGGAGCGCACGCGCCTTGCTGGCACTGACGGTACTCTGCTCATTGCGGGGCAGCCTCTGCCTCTATCAGGGAGAAGAGCTTGGATTCAAGGAAGGCGAGCTGAGCTACGCCGAGTTGCAGGACCCCTTCGGAATCGCGCTATGGCCCGAGGTCAAGGGACGCGATGGCTGTCGCACGCCCATGGTGTGGGCGCCTCAACGCAATGGTGGTTTCTGCGCTGACTCTCTGTCGCCCTGGCTTCCCGTCCATGCCCCTCATCAGTCACAGGCGGTCTCGCTGCAACAAGGGGCGCCCGAAAGCCTGCTGAATCGCGTTCGCAAGCTGCTGGAACTGCGACGTGAGAATGCGACGCTGAAGACGGGGCAACAGACGCTCATCTCCCCGTCCGTGCTGCCGAAGGGTGTCTTTGGCGTGATACGCCACACCCCTCACCAGCAGATGGTGTGCCTGGCCAATCTGGCACACGAGACAGGTCACGACCCGGAACACGACAACGCCCCCGTCATGCTCGATCTGCCTGCCCTGCTGGGCTCGCGAATGCCTCATGGCCAACATCCTGGCCCGATAGAGGTCGTCTCGTTGCCCAGCATGGCCACGCCCTCGCTTGAAGCAGGCCAATTGAGTCTGGCGCCGGGGATGGCAGCCTGGCTGGTCGTGCCAGCTGACACCTCGCAAGAGCAGGACCGCTAGCAGGCGTTGCCCGGCTGGACGCCTTGTGCGCAGTTGACCGCTCGGTCGGCCAACTCCGACACTTTCTGGGCATTTCTGGTACGCGGCGATATGCTATCTCTGCACTTAATCGTTCAAGCTTTTCATCTTCAGGAACCCGACGCCTGTGTCATCGCCTCGCCGCATCACTCTCAAGGAGCTAGCCGCACAACTCGGCGTCTCCACCGCCAGCGTCTCCAACGCCTTCAACCGCCCCGACCAGCTCTCGCCAGCATTGCGCGAGCGGGTGCTCGAGGAGGCCAGACGCCTTGGCTACCGTGGCCCGGACGCCAAGGCGCGCAGTCTGCGCACGGGGCGCTCACGGATCATCGCCGTGGTACTCGCGGAGACGCTGACCTACAGCCTCAAGGACGCCGTCGCCAGCGAACTGCTGTCGGGCATCGCGGAAGTGCTGGATGCTCACGGCCATACCCTGCTGCTGCTTTCAGGCCGCCAGAATGCCTCCCAGGTGCCCGGATCTTCCAGCATCGCCGATGGCTTCATCGTCTACGGGCTGATGGCCAGCATGGCGCTGGTGGAAGAACTCCAGAGTGCGGGTCACAAGCCTATCGTGGCGGTCGACTTCGATCTGGGCGATCACCCTGCCATCCATGTGGATGATGAGCCCGCCTGCTACACCATCGCGCAACATGCCTTGCAGACACCCGCCAGTCGTATCGGCATCGTCAACCTGCGCCTGACCGACACGCCCTGTAATGGCCCCATCACCGATGCCCATACGCTGCTTCCGGCCGGTCGTACCATTACTCGCTCGCGACTGGCGGGGTTTCATCGCGCCTTGGCGGAGAAAGAGATTCCTTTGCAAGACGTCGCGATGTGGAACATCGAGGAAAACACCTATGAAGTCTGCGCACCGGTGCTGGCAGAGATACTCGACCTGCCGGCCAACGAGCGGCCAGACCTCCTGCTGTGCATGTCAGACCGCATTGCTCTGACCGCCGTGACCCTGGCGGAACAACGTGGCATCCGAATTCCCGAGGATCTGCGTATCACCGGCTTCGATGGCATCGAGGAAGGACAATATCGGTCACCGCGCCTGACCACCGTCCACCAGGACAGTACCGAGAAAGGCCGCCTTGCCGCGCGAATGATTCTGGGGCTGGAGCCCGCGTCATCACACCGGCTCTCGACACAGCTAATCCAAGGCGAGACTTGCCCGTAACATAATTTAATTACTGATTAACAAGGGCTACACTATAAGAACACTAAAAACTCAAGCCATATATTATCGGTATAAAATAAAGCACGATAACAATGCGAGCTTTTGACTTATTATTTATTAAGGGCTGACTGCGCAGATCAGCCCCCAACCACATGCTGAAAAGCTAGTAAACTTAAAAGTCAAGTCAGATAAAACACTAACTATCCTCGGTATTTAGCATACATATCCCTAGCTCGTCCGAGGTGCTGAAACATCGCTTTATGTGCACCTTCCTCGTCCCTATTCAAAATTGATTCCAGAATACGGGTATGCTCTTCGTGAACGAGATATAAATAACGCTGTGCTGCTTCAATGTCGATATCTGTACTTAAGAGTTTTGAGCGTGGAATGACGCTATCGCTCAGTGGTTCATAAAAGCGTTCAAAGAATGGATTATGAGTCGCTTTGATAATTGCGCGATGAAAGGCAAAATCTTGTGAACCAGAATGAGACTGCGTAGCACGTGGAGTCAAAAAGTCTGCATGTAGTGATTCCAATGAACGCTGATCGTTCTCGTCATAGCGAAGTGCGGCAAGCCTAGCGGCTTCGGGCTCTAATATCAGCCTTAACTCCAACACTTCCAGAATATCTTCGACTGTTGTTGCACTGATTTGTTTCGCAGGGCGCGACTCAGCCAATGTATTGCGCAGAACTGTCGTACCCACGCCACGGCGAGTTTCTACCAACCCCGAAGATTTTAGATGAGTAATGGCTTCTCGAATCACTGTTCGACTGACACCAAATGCATTACACAGTTCACCTTCGGTGGGCAACTTACTTCCTACAGGCACTTCTCCCGAGGTAATACGACGCTCAAGCTGCTCTAGGACCGCTTGTGACAAGCTGCCTTCACGACTGACCCGTTGAACCTCCCAAAATCTCGTCATTTATTCACCTTCCATCCACCTTACTAAAAATACATTGTCTAGCTTGACGCGCTAGGATGACGTTTACGGATTGCACTTATCATACATCATACTGAAAAAAAACCAATAATTGAATAGACCCGCTATGCTGCCCTGCATTGGTCACCATGTGGAGCAAGTCGAGTGTGAAACAGGAAGCCCTCCCTCCTTCCAAAAGGCATTCCTGAATAATGCTAAGCATATAACAAACTCTAGCCAACGCTATACTGGCGACCTCAGTTGTAGCAAGTATACTGACGCGCTAAAAAATTAGCTTCGATCTTATGCACTTTAAAAATAAGATAGCCATATTCAGATCTACGATTATCTAACTTACAAAGCAATAATAATAATGAAAGCTATTATATAATGATGCAAAAAAACAACAAGCTTAAAGGGAAGTATCACGCAACATCGTTAATTCCTTATATAAAGCTTCTGGTATATTGATACCGGTTTCTTTGCTTCTCATACGAGCCTCATACCGGCGCTGTGATGGTAGACGTGCTCCTTGAGATAGCACTTCCTCGAATAATGTTTCAGCGTGTTCCAAATGATAGTGCATCGTATCACCAAGTAGTTTATGAGGATCGATCGCTATAAGTAATTCACCGTGCCATGGTCTTCCTGAGTTCTCTGTAGTAGCCGGTCGAGTCTCATGGCCCAACACATCGCCGATCAAAGGACCGGCGAGCAACTCAATCATCATCGACAGCGCTGACCCCTTGTAAGCGCCAAATGTCAGCATTGCTCCTTTGAGAGCCTCCTCGGGATCAGTAGTGGATAGACCATCTTCACCAACCGCCCAGTTGTCGGGAATCGACTTACCTGCACGACGATGTAGCTCGATCTCTCCTCGTGCCACCATGCTAGTAGCAAAATCAAACGTAAAAGGATCTCTTCCGGGACGTGGCCAGGAGAAGGCTAACGGATTGGTGCCTAACAGAGGCCGACTCCCGCCAGCTGGTGCCACAAATGCATGGCTTGGGGTCATAGCCAGCGCCACTAACCCCTCCTCAGCCAGTGACTCGACCTCTGGCCAGAGAGCAGAAAAATGAAAGGAGTTATTTATCGCTAGCAGAGCAATACCATTCGTCCTAGCTTTATCGATCAGTAATGGACGTGCTTGCTCAAAAGCTAATAATGAACAGCCATTATTGGCATCAGCTCTAACTACGCTTGGCGCAGTATCCTCTATTCGAGGCACTGCATCGGGACTCACACCACCGCGACGAAGAGTGTCGACGCAACTGATGAGTCGGTATAATCCATGAGAGTGCCCCTCATCTCGCTGAACCGCGACAATATTACGAGTAATAGCAGCTGCATGAGGCTGACTATATCCGTATCTCGTTAAAATCTCATGACTTAGTTGACTAGCTTCTTCCTGAGTCAATGTAACGAACGTAGTCATCGATCCCTCCCCTTTTCCAACGAGTCAATTAGTTCAGAGGCTGTCAATCATCCGGGTGCCCTAAAGAGGTAAACTTGCCACCTTGATATATTACAGCCGAATCATTAGGATCAATGTCTCCTGCAGCTGCCTCAACCTTTGCACGCCATGGCTCGGAATTATCTTTAGGCGCCCAGCCCAGGAACGAGGATTTACTATTATCCCACCAAGATTCGTGATTATTTGAAACACCATATATCACGGTGTATGCAAGCTTGGGCGCTACAAATGCACGCTCGAGCAAGGCAACAAAGTCATCTACGCTCATCCAAGTAGCCATCATGCGAGTATCGGCCGGCTCAGGGAAACAAGACCCAATACGAACACTCAAAGTTTCGATGCCGAACTTATCGTGATAAAGGCTAGCTAGATCCTCTCCAAAACACTTCGACACCCCATAAAGCGAATCGGGGCGGTGTACACACTGGGTATCGATACGTGTAGTACGTGGGTGGAAGCCGATGACGTGGTTAGAGCTAGCGAACACGACACGAGCTTGTCTAAAATGTCGAACTGCCTCGTATAGATTATATACACCAATGATATTAGACTGAAGAATATTTTCCCATGGTCTCTCTACAGAGATACCACCCAAATGAATTATTCCATCACACCCCTCTACCAGCGACATTACCGCTTTGGCATCGGAAAGATCACAAGCCACAAGCTCTTCATGATCATCAGCCTCACCCAGATCCGAGATATCTGATAATCGTACACAGTGAGCTAAACGGGAAAGATGAGGACGCAAAGCCTGACCAAGCCCACCAGCAGCTCCGGTTACTAAAAGACGATTAAGCATGATGAATCTCCTTGTTAAAATATCAGCCAACTCACAATTATTACGAGACCGTAATATAGGCGAATTGTAGATACTACTTGTCATGTAAGTGCTTAGTTAATGTCAAAGCCATAAAGCCTTGCTGGATTATCGACTAGTATTTTTTCGCACTCCGATTGAGTGGTCCATTGGAGTAAAACATCCAATTGCATGGCATCATTCGGATACTGGGAACGTGGCACACCAACGTGTGGCCAGTTGGAGCCCCAAATTACTCGCTCGGGTGCGTGTTCAATCACGCGTCGTGCAACTGCGCCGACATCTGAGTAATCAGGGCCTCCTACTAAACTCGTTTCATAAGGTGCACAAATTTTAAACCATGCATTCCCGCGATCTAACAATCTTAATATTTCATCTACTCGAATATCTTCACTCGGGACCGGATCCATGAACTTACCGAGATGATCAATGATAAAATCAGTCTTCAAGCATTTCAATGAAGTTAAGTGATCATTAAGGTGACGACCATTGAACTGCACCATCATGTGCCAACCCAGCTCTCGTATACGAGGCTCGATTAATGCCATATCAGCACAACTCTGAGCTCCCCCTGGCAGATCCATAATACGTGCGCCTCTCACACCCTCTGAGTGCCATGCCTCCAACTCGGCTTGCGGAGTTTCCGGAGTAACCACGGCGACGCCACGTGCCTTTGTCAGTCCAAGTTCACCAAGCGCGACGAGTAAAGCACTGTTATCACATTGATAGGCATTAGGTTGAACCACGACGACACGCTCCAGCGAAAGCCACTTTTGAATTTGATAGTAATCCTCTACCGTAGCTAACTCAGGAATCGACGGACCACCTGGCTGGGACTCATACCCAGGTAGGTAGACATGCATATGACAGTCGGTAGCCCCTGGCGGTGCTTTTAGGGTTGGCTCTGAACCGATCAAAGGACGAGTATTGTTAGGGAGATTCAATTAAATACCCCTTAAAGCGAAATGGGTTAGAGCATTACGATCAATTTCAATTCCAAGCCCAGGGCCATTGGGGATCTCGACCCAACCATTGGTGTGCTCTAACGGCCGGCTAACAATCGCCTGACGGAATGGATTATCGGTACGATCAAACTCCAGAATGGGTTCTATGGGTTCACGCCTGGGCGGATTAGGAGGCAAGGCCGCCATTACCTGAAGGCTCGCGGCAATACAGACAGCAGTCCCCCACACATGAGGAACTACACGGACACCATGCAACGCCGCCAAGTCAACCACACGACGCATTTCGGTAAAGCCACCTACTCCGCAAATATCTGGCTGGCAGATATCAACAGCTCGGCTAGCTAGAGGTTCCAGCATTGCGTAACGCCCATGCCAATTTTCGCCGCTCGCTACAGGCAATGGCTGACCCTCACGCACTGCACGGTAAGTAGAGATCTGCTCGGGAAGGACGGGCTCTTCAAACCAATCAACGCCATATACAGACGCCCGCTTACCAACCTCGATAGCCTCCAATAAGTCATATCCGTGATTGGCGTCGATCATCAATCGACATTGGGGGCCGATAGCCTCACGTGCAGCAGCGATAACGCGAATATCCTCATCAACATTGAAACCAATCTTGATCTTGACTCCGTAAAAACCCTCCGCGGCGTAGCCGGCGACCTCAGTAGCTACGCTGCGGATGCGATCCACTCCTTCGCGACGAAATGAGCCTGTCGCATATGCATGAACGCGTTCGCGGAATCGACCTCCCATTAGCTCGGAGATACTAGCGCTATAGTATTTACCTTTGATATCCCACAATGCGATATCGATGCCACTGAGGGCAGTCATGGTCAACCCGCGTTGGCCTTGATCACGTAGACGGTTATAAAGATCAAGCCATAACTTTTCATGCTCTCGTGGGTCCATTCCTATTAAAGATTTAGCATAGATTGCGACAACCGCAGCATTAGCTTGTGCCGGCCCCAGGCACTCGCCCCATCCTACAGTACCATCCTCACACGTGATTTCTATTAGACAATGCTGGCGACGAGTAAAGTGCATGGAAGCACTCTCGAAGGCTTCTTCAAGTGGATAGTCCAATATATGAGCTTCGACCTTAGCTATCTTCATCAGCGCGTACCTCCACTGATAGACGGTATGGTATTAAACATAGTCATCCGAGCCAATTTGGTAGTGCCATTGACAATGCCGGTACATAGGTCACCAACATAAGAGCAGCGAATAACGCTAGGTAAAATGGCCAAATGGTACGTACAGTCTGCTCAATCTTGATTTTTCCCACCACACTCCCCACAAATAAGCAGGCCCCAACCGGTGGTGTACATAAACCAAGTCCGAGATTCATCATCATCATGATACCAAACTGGATTGGATCCATACCAAATTGAGCAGCAATTGGAAGAAAGATTGGTGTGCAAATTAGGATCAGTGCTGCCATGTCCATAATCATGCCGAGTGCCAGTAGTATCAGATTTAGCATCAGCAAAATGATGAGCGGATTATCTGAGATACCTACCAATGCTTCAATCAACAATGTTGGAACATCATAGAGAGCCAGCAAATAAGAGAAAGCAGATGCACAACCTACTAAAATCATTACCAATGCTGTAGTACGGACGGACTGATAAACCGCCACTTTAAATGCTGACCAATGTAACTCGCGATAAGCTACACCAGTCACTATAATCGCATATATAGCTCCAAAAGCACCAGATTCTGTTACGGTTAAGATGCCAGATAGCACACCGCCAACAATGATAACGGCAGTCAACAGACCAGGTAGGGCAGAGAAGAAACTAATGACCAGCGACGACCAACCAGGAAAACGTTCTCCTTGATAGCCACGTTTGACAGCCACAACATAGGCAGCCAAAGCCAGCAGTACACACATCAATATCCCCGGCATAATTCCAGCCATAAACAGCTTGGTGATAGAGAGCCCACCACCTGCGGCTACTGCATAGAGAATCATATTATGGCTTGGAGGAATCACAACACCAGCAACCGAGGATGTAACAGTGACATTCACAGCATAGTCTGCATCGTATCCCTTCTCTTTCATTACTGGGATTAAGATAGAACCAAGAGCTGACGTATCAGCTACCGCTGAACCTGAAATACCACCAAAAAGCATTGATGAAGTCACATTGACCACCCCAAGGCCACCTCGTACGCGACCAACAGCGGCAGAGGCCAGGCGCACCAATCTCTGGGATATCCCACCATGCAACATTAACTCACCGGCGAAGATGAAAAATGGGATGGCCAATAAAGAAAACACCGAGATCCCAGACAGAATACGTTGAAAAGCCACAAACAATGGCAGCCCTTCATATAGAAAACCACCTACCGCCGCCAAACCAACAGCAAAGGCCACTGGTGCCCCCACAGCCAGCCCTAGCACGAAAAGCCCAAACACAATTGCTAATCCCATGGTCAAACCTCTTCATCGGTGGGTAAATGGGCATTATGACGCTTGACTATACTGGCTAGAGAGAAAAGCACCATCAGCACACCACAGATCACAAGAGGGGCAAAACGCCAACTTTCCATAAGTCCCAGCATAGGAATTGGACGCGAATTGTTACTTAATAGCAGTATCCCCCCCTGCCATGCCATGATAGCCCCGAATATAGTGACAATGAGATCTGCCACATGATGCATCAAGGTCCTAAATGGTTCTGGCATATTATCTCTAAGCAAATCGATCGACAGATGGCTATTATTGCGAACCCCTGCTGCAGCTCCCAAACATGTAATGTAAGCTACACTCAGAAGTGCAAATTGCTCAACCCAAGTCGGGGTGTCATTAAGTACATAGCGGCCGAAGACCAACCAGCCAAAGCTAATGATTAGTAGAACAAGCAAGACACCTGCGACTACGACACAGCTATGCGCAATGTTATCAAGAGTTCGATCAATCCATGCTTGTGGCATGCATTTCTGGTGATCTACCCTATCAGCGCCTTCGTCTAATACTTTACTGGATATTTTCATGCCCCGCCTCCCTACCCGCTTTCCGAAGCTCAGAAAGCGGGCATTGAAATCAAATATAGTTATTTGGTTTGGGCCATTTGAATATCTTCAACCAGTGATGCAAGGTCAGGGTGATCTTCCAAGAAATCATCGTATACTGGCTTCATTAACTCCTGGAAGGCTGCCTTATTTGACACTTCGTTTATCTTAGCGCCAGCATCAAGTACTTTTTTGCGACCTGCCGTCGTGCGCTCTTCCCACAATTTACGCTGTTCAGTGACGGCTAGTTCTGCAGCTGCTTTCACAGAATTACGATCTTGCTCCGATAGTTCATCCCAACTGCTTTTCGCTACACATAAGCATTCGGGAATCACTAGATGATTGGTCAATGAAAAATAGTTGGCCACTTCATAGTGCCCACTAGCTTCATAAGTTGGAATATTGTTTTCCGCACCATCGATCACCCCGGTAGTCAATGACTGATAGACCTCACTGGCAGCCATGGGAGTTGCGTTTCCGCCAAGAGCCTCGATCATATCCACATAAAGATCATTATTCATCACGCGGACTTTCATACCTTTTAAATCTTCAGGCGTCTCAATCGGATGGTCGCTGTTATAGAGACTTCTTGAGCCCGCTCCAAACCATCCCAGAGCAATCAATCCTTGATCCTTCATTGCACTTGCAAAGCGTTGACCAATTTCTCCATCCATTAATTTATACATGCTCTCTTCACTATTAAAAATGAAGGGTAGAGACAGCACATTAGCGGCTGGCACCATCGGACCCATCGGCCCCATATTAAAGTTCCCAAAGTCCAAGGCACCATTACGTGTTTGCTCAATCGCATCTGGCTGTGCCCCGAGCACACCATTGTTATACACCTTAGGTTCAATACGTCCTTCTGTCCTTTCGCTGACCTCGCTCGCGAAAGTCTCAAGAGCAACCGTATTAGGATAACCAGGCGGCTGTATGTTCCAGCCTCTCCATTGCTCTGCTTGAACCGGGAAAGCCGTAGCGGTCATCAAACCGGCAGCTGCAGCGATCTTGAGAGAATGACGGGGCAACAAAATTTTCTGGGTCAGCATGGCGATCTCCTTCCAGAAGTACTCTGGAAATATTGTAATTATTCAATTGACGCTAGTTGTAGAGCCTCATTGTCATACCAGACAGCAAAGGCGCGAGTGCCAGACAGCGATACCTCACAAAACCATGAGCGATCGGAGGTAACGAAAGCTGGCCACCAAACGTCATACATCATACTAATGAAAACCTAATCAAGCTGCGTGGTCTTTACAAGTCGCCTCTCTCACTTCGCGACCAAAGTGCAACGTCATGATTCGATGTGACTGCACTTTCAGCTCAAAGCAATACACCTCACGCCCAACAGGCGACTCAATAAACTTGGTACATTACCGCACATACCATAAACCGAGTCGCCTGACAGGATTATTGGCTTATCGAGGACACTCATCAAAGGCGCTGAATCTCTAATTTCCCTATGGAGTCCAAGGTTTGACTTTGAATAGGTAGACGGTGCTGTGTGGCGGAGGTGGGAGAAGACATTTGAATCGCTCTCGCATAAGACCTTGGTAACATCGCGTGCCCCCTCTCCATCCCAGCCACACTGCATTATCGCGACCTTTAGCTTTTGCGCTCACCATCGACAAGGCGGCTAACGCCATACGGATTGCCGTCTCGCAAAGCTGCTGGCAGCAAGACACCGGGGAGATTCTGATAGCATACTGGCCGCAGAAAACGATGAATGGCAGCACTACCTACCGAAGTAGTACGTGAATCAGAAGTCGCCGGATAAGGGCCACCATGTACCATGGCGTGACAAACCTCGACTCCCGTTGGCCAGCCATTGGCCATAACACGCCCCGCACGACGCTCAAGTATCGGTAGCAAGCCACGAGCGAGTTCCATGTCGGCACTATCCATTTGCAACGTCGCTGTCAGCTGTCCCTCGAGTTGCTCTGCTACACGCCCCATCTCATCTTGATCGTTACATTCAATGACTAGAGACGTAGAGCCGAAAACCTCTTCCTGCAAAACTGCATCAGACAAGAAATCGCTCGCAGAAGTCGCGAACAAATTAGCTTGACAAGCATTAGCCCCTTGCCCAGCAGGCCCATGCGCCACGACCCGAACCTTGCCACTAAGCGTAAGTTTAGCAACACCTTGTGTATAGGCCTCGTATATTCCCGGCGTCAGCATCGTGTGCGATGCAGCCTCTTGGATAGAAGCGCCCGCAGCCTGCAAAAAGCGATTCAACCCATCGCTCTTCTGGGCAATTATCAAACCAGGGTTTGTGCAGAACTGCCCTGCTCCCATGTTCAAAGAATCGACAAAGGCCTCTCCAAGCTCAGCGGCACGTGACTCTAGAGCTGCCGGCAATAAAAATACCGGATTGATCGAGCTCATTTCTGCATAAACTGGAATCGGCTCTGGACGCGCTTGAGCTGCTGCCACCAGTGCAGTTCCGCCACTGCGCGATCCCGTAAACCCTACCGCTTTAATACGAGCATCAGTGACTAGTCCTTGTCCTACCTCACGACCAGAACCATAGAGCAAGGAAAACACACCCGGAGGGAGCTGGAATTTCTTTACTGCTCGCTGAATCGCGCGACCCACGAGCTCTGAAGTTCCTGGGTGCGCAGAGTGAGCTTTGACCACCACCGGGCAGCCAGCTGCCAGGGCGGAGGCAGTATCACCACCTGCGACAGAGAACGCTAGCGGGAAATTTGATGCCCCAAATACTGCCACTGGACCCAGCGCTATGTGCCGCTGCCGCAGATCGACCCGCGGCATGGGCTGACGCTCAGGAAGTGCAGAATCGATACGTACATCAAGCCACTCACCGGCCCTTACAACGTTCGCGAATAAGCGCAGCTGAGAGCAGGTGCGCCCGCGCTCGCCTTCGAGACGAGGCCTTGGAAGGCCGGTCTCAGCCATCGCGCGCTCTATCAGAAGATCCCCAATGGCCTCAACCTCGTCAGCGATCCCTTCGAGAAACTGCGCCCGTATCTCCAGCTCAGCTTCGCGATAGGCGTCAAAGGCTTCCCAGGCCAATGAGCAGGCTTGCTCTACCTCCACTGTGCCGCCCGCCGCATAGCCCGGTTCGAGTTGCTCATTGGTCTGCGGATTTACAGCGTAAATCATTGTACCTGTGGCTGCGATAGCTTCAGCACCCACCAATTGTTTACCCTCTAGCCTCATCATTTTTCTCCTGTTAAGGAAAATCAAAAATTCATCTAGTACAAATCTCAGGTATTAGCGACCGCCACCAGTTCCTTCAAGACTCGCACTTCATTCTCAGTGGGCATTTCTAATGGCGCACGTACACTACCGGATGGACGTCCAATAATATCGGTTCCAGCTTTAATCAAACTGACGGCATAGCCTGACTTGCGGTCTCGCAAGTTGACGAAAGGCAGGAAAAAATCTCGCGAAATATGATGTACGGTTTCAGCATCACCGGATCGCAATGCTTTATAAAATCTGACGGCCATGTCTGGCACAAAGTTGAATACAGCACTCGAATATGTGTTCACGCCGACGGCAAGATATGCTTCAGCGATGATTTCGGCCGTAGGAACACCGCCCACATATGCCAAACGGTTGCCTACCGTCTTAATGATTCGATTTAGGGCCTGCATATCGCCTTTGCCGTCCTTGAGCCCGATAAGATTTGGGCAAACATTAGCCAGGCGCTGTACTGAGTTGGGGTTCATCACTCCATTACCACGGTTGTAATAAATTACACTGATCGAGGTAGATTGGCAGATCTGTTGAGCATAATCCACGAGCCCCTCTTGTGGGCACTCTGTCAGATAAGGAGGCATCAGCAGAATTCCATCTGCGCCCTCTTCCTCAGCGATACGTGCAAACTCACTCCCCATCTCTACACTGAGACCGGCACTAGCTATAACAGGCAATTTCCCATCAACCGTCTGAACAGCCAAACGTACAATCTCTCGAAACTCGTCGATGGAGAGGCTGAAGAACTCACCTGTACCGCCTGCAACGAATACAGCGGAGATCTCGTGACTAATAAACCATTCCAAACGCTGTCGATAGCTTTCGGCATCAAAACGTCCCTGAGCATCGAAATCGGTTACGGGGAACGATAGCAATCCATCGCTGATCGCCTGCTTGACCTCTGTGTGTTGAAAATGCATTGAATCATCCTCTTGTCTTGTTTTCGAATGCCCGATGGGGAATCGGTGGTACAGGTAGCCTTCACCTCGTTGTTGTCATACATCATACAAACGGAATTGGAGAGCAGCCAACTTTTTGTGCGTCACCTTGACTAAAGTATAATTTTTACCACATAGCTTGAGGGCTGACGGTAGAACAGAGAAGTCAAATCAACTGGTACTGTTGGCATCGTAGACAGAAATTTATTGACTTACACCAATAATATTTTTAGTCCTGACTATTGTATGTAAGGCACTCAACAAGTATACACATAAAAAGACTACTGCGACTCGATTATCACGAGAAAATATACATAAAAACACAAGGTAATTGCACCGATTTATTCCTATTCTTATTACAAATAGATTCTAGCATTTATTATAGCTTCGAACTATTACTTTACACGGTAAATCATGCATTAATTGGCGGGGGCTTTTTTACAAGGAAAGCCCCCACTCTTTCGTTAGTTATTCTAGCTAGTTAATTAACATTGGCTATTAGTTTGACGTCCCATCCAAAAAGGAGTGACGACGAACCAGACTATTGTAACTCCTAGAATACTGGTTTTCATTAATGACGCATCGATAGCGTCGATAAGATACAGCACAGGAAACAATACTGTCAGGACCAGCATTAACATTGAAATTGTTTGTAATGCTTTTCGCATAGCGATCACTCCTTCACCGAAGTATGCATTGTCCCAACCTGCGCACTATTGGAGCTACTGTCTCTTCCAATAGATTGAGTCGAATCTTCTCTCTGAGCCAGATAGCTCAATCCGATAAAGAGTAATGCGGCGATGAACCAGCCTGGCAAGGCAACGAAGAAGATCTCGATTTCCGCGTATTCCACTAGTCCCAGGCAAATCGCCAACGTGATCAGCCAAGTCGCCAAGACTGGATACGTGAACTTGCGATTTACCCCTTCGGCATAGAAGTTTTTGAGCCCCAGCTTGGGGAGCACCCAGTAATCGATGACAATTACCGCCCCGATGGGCATCAACAACAATCCATATAGCGCCACGAAACCAAGTAGCTGCATCGCCACTCCCGGAAACATCGCTACGAATGTGGTCAGCAGTCCCGTGCCCAGGGTCACTTTGAAGCGCGAAACATTAGGGATGATCGCCTGGAAGGCCAAACCGGCTCGATAAATGGTTGGGTTAGCAGTAGTCCACCCAGCGATGATTACACAGATCAACCCGGCAACACCCAACGCTTGATCAGCCAGTGGTCCTGGAAGTGGGTTGGGGATTCGTCCTGCCTCGGCAGCAGCGATCATGGCACTGTCCGTGGTCAAGCCCGCATCGTACATCTGGAAAGCGAACAGCATTGAGGCGGCAATCCATGCCATGAAATGACCTACATACATCCCTGCAGCCGAGGCGATGCTATACCAGCTCTTGCGAGCAAAGCGCAGCACTGAAAGATCTGACATCCCTACATGCATGGCCATGTTGGCAAACCAGGCGAAGAATATTACGTGCCATAGGGTGAAATCTGGTTGCCCTGGCACTCGTACCCCTGTCCAGATCGCCGTTTCAGCCAAGGTCCAGAGTTCGGTAGCCGATCCGATCTCTGCCCCCGCTGCATCCACGAACCACTTCAACGAGACAATCCCAAAGCCAAGGAAGATTAATACCATCCAGGGCGCAGCAATATTGGCAAACCACGAAACAAAACGATAACCGTAGGCGGCCACCAAGGTGATCACTCCTCCGACACCAAGCACACTCAACACCCAGCCAATACTGTTAGGCGTCAGATCTGCAAGTGTTGGCAGTGGGAATCCGAACCAAACCCCGACGGCAGTAGCGGATACCGTGATCATGGCGCCTGCCAAGAAGCAGAATGCCAATCCGTTTGCCAGATTGTAGAGTACGACTGTATAGCGCCCGGCTATTCTCTCGATGTGGTAGTAAAGAGTCAGGCGTACTCGAGTCGCGATGGGCGCGGTAAGTAACAACCAACTCAATACCGCCAATGCATTGCCGATCAGCAACCCAACAACGACGTCGAATGCGGCCACCCCCGCCAATACGAACAGCGGCCCGATCATCAACTCAGTACCAGCAGTATGCTCCCCAGCGTACATGCCGAGAAAGCTCTTGAACCCCATTCTTGCTTGGTCAGGAACGACCTGTCGTTCGTATTCGCTACTAACGTCAGAGCCGCCCCCAGCAGCTTGTATATTATCGCTCATGGCGCGCACCTCTCATTATTTTAATAGCAGAAAGCCACTATTTCAGCGTTTAGGCTTTCAGGCCTCGAGGTAGACCACATGGCTATGGGTATACTCATAGAGTCCATGCTTTCCGTCGGCGCCCCCCATACCTGACTTGCGAACCCCTGCATGGAATCCTTGCATAGCCTCGAAGTTCTCGCGATTGACGTAGGTCTCCCCGTAGTCGATCTCGCGACAAGCTTGCATGGCACTAGAGAGGTTTCGGGTGTAGATAGACGATGTCAGGCCATAGTCGGAGTCATTGGCAAGCGCGATGGCCTCCTCCATATCCTCGACTACCTGGATTGGGAGTACGGGACCAAAGATTTCCTGACGCATAATTTGCATGTCATTGTGGCAACCGGCCAGGACAGTAGGCTGGTAATGATGGCCACGCGGCAAATCACCGAGCGCCCCGCCTGTTACCAGGTCTGCTCCGTCAGCGAGAGCTCGTTTGACCATAGCATCGACCTTGTCGAGACCGGCCTGATTGATTAGCGGCCCCATATCCACATCAGGCTGAGCCAGCGGATCACCATAGGTCGTCGTTCGCATGATCCGCCCCATTCGATCAATGAACTCGTCCGCGACACCTCGCTCGACGTAGACGCGTTCTGCACAATTGCACACCTGACCACTATTAATGATGCGTGATCCATGAATCGCCTTGACCGCCAAATCAATGTCGGCATCAGCGAGGACAATCGCGGGCGCCTTCCCCCCCAGCTCGAGGTTAAGCTTTGTGATGTTGCCAGCTGCACTGGTCATGATTCTCGACCCGGTAGCCACACTACCGGTAAAACTGATCATATCGACCTCGGCGCTTTTGGTCAGAGCATTGCCAGTGCTGGCGCCGCTGCCGCTAACCACGTTGAACACGCCTGCGGGTAGCCCCACCGTGTCGAGCAACTTGGCGAACTCGAAGCAGTTATTGGGTGTCTCTTCACTAGGCTTAATGACGATTGTATTGCCGGTCACCAGCGCTGGGGCCATCTTTCGCGCAATAAGGAAGAACGGGAAATTCCATGGCAAGATGCCAGCCACAACCCCGAGCGGTTTACGAAATAGGAAGATATTTTCATTGGGGCGGTCACTCTCGATGATTTCTCCTTCAATACGCCGTGCCCACTCTGCCATGTAATCCAGGTAGTCAGCCGTGAAATTGACCTCCGTCTCAGCAAGTGCCGAAACCTTGCCCTGCTCCTCGGAAATAATACGTGCTAGGCGTGGTACATTCTCTCTGATGCACGCAGCAATTTGGCGCAGGTAGGCGGCTCGCTCGACGGCGGGCTTTGCGGCCCAGCCTTTTTGGGCGCTACGTGCCGCCGCCAAAGCACGATCAACATCCTCTACGCTTGACTCTGGAACCCGCGATATCTTCCCGCCGGTGGCGGGGTTGAAGACCTCGAGATGATCACTAGTGGTCTCGAAGGTGCCATTGATATAGTTCTGATAGATAGGCTGATGGCTAGACATGATGGCGTCTCCATTATTGTTTTTCGATCTGACTTTCTGGTTTAGTAGGTACTTGAGGGCACACAGGACTTATCTTGTTTCCGATAGCGACTCAGGTTCGCGATGGCGGCCTGTCGCATCAGGCTGATATCGATACTGACGGCAATAAAATGGCAGCCTAGAGAGAGATAACGGTGAGCGTCGTCTTCTACAGGTGCCAATATACCGACCGGTTTTCCGGCATCGCGTACGCTATGAATGACCTTTTCAATAGCTTCCTGAACATCGGCATGCCCTGGGTTTCCAGGATGTTCCAGGCTCACCGACAGATCCGCTGGTCCGATAAAGACAGCATCAACACCTTCTACCGCTGCGATTGCCTCAGCATTCTCAACCCCTTGTTGAGACTCCACTTGGACGATCAGACATAGCTCCTCATGAGCGATCGCCAGATAGTCAGCGATACCGTCCCAACGTGTGGCACGAACCAGGCCACCGCCGACACCACGAATGCCATGCGGCGGATAACGCATGGCGCGCACTAGCTCCCGGGCTTGCTCTGCAGTCTCCACCATAGGAACCATTAGGGTCTGAGCCCCGATGTCCAGTAATTGCTTAATCAGTGCAGGATCTTGATTGACAGCCCGAACCACTGGCGCGGTGTCATAAGGGGTTACCGCCTGAAGCTGCTCAAGAAGCGACCTCACGTTATTAGGTGCATGTTCGCCGTCGATGAGCATCCAGTCATAACCAGTCGTGGCACAGATTTCTGCAGCGTACCCGGTACCGAATCCGGCCCATATGCCGTACTGTGGTTCCTGTTGACTCAGGGCAGCTTTGAAGGTGTTCGTTGGTAAGTGCATCAGGCATCCTCGATCCATGGTCTCGCGTGCGTGAGTTACTGCAGATTGACGAACATGCCACCGTCGACAAGAAGCGAAGCGCCGGTGATATACTGCGCCATATCGGATGCCAGAAAGACGATTGGGCCCGCCAAGTCGTCTGGGCGGCCCAATCGCCCCAGGGGAGTACGACTCACCATGTACTGGCGCTTCTCTTCGTCAGCCAGGTCATCCTTGTTAATGTCAGTCTCAATAGTGCCTGGCAATACAGCATTGCAACGGATGCCATAGCCCCCCAAGGCGACGGCACAGGATTGCATCAGCGAGACGAGCCCAGCCTTGGTCGGCGTGTAGTGGGTCTGCATGCCGCCACCGACCAGTGCACTGATGGAACTCACAGCGATGATCGAACCGCCCCGCCCTTGAATCTTCATCTGATTGGCAGCCGCCTGAACGGCGAAAAAGGCTCCATTCAGGTTCGTATCGACCGTTTCTTGATAGAGCTCTTTGGGCATATCGAGAAAGGCATGGAAAGGACAAATACCAGCGTTGTTGACAAAGATATCAACGCCGCCGAAGTGCTTTACTGCGGCATCGACCAATAACTCGCCTGTCTCGGGGTCACCTGCTGGGGCTCCTATAGCACAGGCACGACGTCCTAATGCCTCGATCTCGGCGATCAAAGCCTCGACACCGGGGCGACTGGATTCACTACCGCTGTAGCCAATGACTACGTTGGCCCCCTGGCGAGCACACTCCAGAGCCGCGGCACGCCCGATACCTCGGGAAGCCCCGGTGATGATGACGGATTTCTCATTGAGCAGCATAACGGCTCCTGAATCTGACAATGGCTCCCTGCCTTTGGCAACGAAACTTACAGGCAGGATAAGGTTGGCTTAAAGGCGATAAATACGCCGGGCATTCTCTACAAATAGTGCTTGCACCTCACTTGACGAAGCATCGGCCACAATCTCGGCGTAGGCTTTCCAGATCGTTGGGTAAGAGGCATACAGGCTGTCTACCGGAAAGTTGGAAGCAAACATGCTTCTGTCCACACCAAAGGCATCAATAGCCTCAAGGATCAGGGGGCGGAGGCTACCAACTGTCCAGTGATGATCCAGCATGCCGAACCCGCTGAGCTTGAGGCTGACATTGTCACACGCGGCCAGGCGACGAAGCCCATCACGCCATTCTCGCCAACCGGTCATGTGATGACGGTCTACGTACATACCAGCATGATTCAATATTATCGGGACTTCAGGATGATCCTCGGCAAGACGTGCCGCCTGTGACATCTGCGAGGGATAGATTTGTAGGTCAAAGGAAAGCTCGTAGCGCGCCAATAGAGCAAAATTGGCGCACCAGGTCGGCTCACCCATGTAATGACGACCGACATAGTCATACAGCGGATCGGCATGGACATTGAGGATCTGACGCACGCCTCGTACCTTCTCGGAGGCCTGACACTGCGCCGCGAGTTGCTCATCGGCATCCTGCCGCGACAGATCAGCACCTACTACCAGGGCAGATGGCAGCCTCGGCGCTCGTCCTTCCTCAATGCGCCCAGCCAACCAGTGGGTTTCGGCCAGTGGATCGACGGCATCGGCCTCAATGTGAACCGCACCGAGAAGTTCGATGTCGCCTGCGTCAACCAAAAGATCTTCCGGGCCGTAGTCCCGTGCCATCGGTGTGTAGTCACCAAGCAAGTTAGGCGATGGATGATCAAGCCAGGGCTGATTGCCCTGGCCAAGATTCCAGAAATGCACATGAGGGTCGATCACTTGCATCAGAGCTCTCCGGGATGGAACGCAAATACCTGGTCGAGTGGCACGCTGACAGGGGCATGGTCCTCGTATGTTTCCATGATATCGGCCATGTACTCCCACCAGCGACGCATTACCGGAAGGTCGGATAGCGCATCGACATGGTGATCTTCTCTTGAAAACATGATGGCAAATAAGTGACAGGTCTCGTGATCCAAGAAGATACGATAGTCTTCAATACCCGCCTCCTCTAACGCCGCCGCGAGCTCAGGCCACAATGTTTGATGCCGGCGCCAATACTCGGCTTCCTGTCCCTTATGTAGGTTCATGCGAAACGCGTGGATCGGCATCTTTAGCCTCCTTTAACTCTCGTGATCAGCTAACTCAGTGAGTGTAGGGACGCGCGAGCTCGCACTCGGGATTCAAACGAACCCCAAAACCAGGCTTATCCAACTTTGAGACTGACATGCGGCCGTTTTCCGGGACCGGCTCGTCGAGCAGCAGTGGATTGAACATCGGCACTACTTCATCTGCCTTGGGCGCCATCATCAAAAACTCAGCGAAGGGACTATTGTGACGAGTGATCACGAAGTGATAGCTGTAAACCGAGGAGCCATGGGGAACCACCAGCTTGTTGTGGGCATCCGCCAGCGCTGAGATCTTGATCAACTCAGTGATGCCACCACACCACCCGACGTCAGGTTGGATCACATCACAGCAATCCATCTCCATAAGCATCCGGAATCCCCAGCGCGTGGCTTCATGTTCGCCGGTATTGACCAACATGCCCTTAGGCACATCTCGCTTGAGCTGGGCATATCCCCAATAGTCGTCAGGCGGAAGCGCCTCCTCGATCCATTTCAGACCATATTCCCGTGCACCTTGAGCCAGACGAGTCGCGTAGTTGAGATCAAGGCTCATCCAGCAGTCATACATCAGCCAGAAATCTTCGCCCACAGCACTACGCATCTCAGCCAAGTGCTCGAGATTACGTCGCAGTCCTTCTTCCCCCTCAGCAGGACCATGAATCAACGGCATCTTCCCGCCAATGAACCCCATGTCCTTAGCAAGATCAGGCCGTGCACCAGTGGCGTAAAAAGTCAGCTCGTCACGCACCGGGCCACCCAATAGTTGATGCACTGGCTCGCCACGCACTTTCCCCAGTAGATCCCATAGCGCTAGGTCAACACAGGAAATGGTGTTGATCACGACACCTTTGCGGCCATAAAACAGCGTGGCGTTGAACATCTGATCCCAGATCTTCTCAATATCAGTGACTCGCTGGCCTTCAATAAAACGAGCCAAGTGCTTCTCAACGATCCATGCACCGATCTCGCCACCAGTCGTCACCCCGAAACCGACGGTCCCATCGCTGGCTTCCAGTTCGACGACCAGGGTGCCGAGCACATTGAGCCCGAAGCTACGACGATTCATACGGTACTCAGGATACTTGCTCATTGGCGTAGCAACCTGGGAATCGATCCAGTGCCCTTCAGTCTGATCGTGATAATCCGCCCCACCGCCTCGGACAGTAAAGGCGCGGACTTGCTTGATAACAACCTCACTCATGAACTTCTCCTCTAGGGCTGAATGCAAAGAGATACTGAGAGAAGTTCTACCCAAGAGTCTTGAGTGAGACCAATGAGATTCACGCTTCTCCTGATACCTTTTCGGTATCGGAACGATGAACCCCGCATGCTAGGCTGGTTGTCGGTGGCAGCTTAACCGCGGCTGGCCTTTGGTTGCACGACCAATGTCGCAGTCTAAAAACCTTGATCCGACGTCATAACGGATAGGTATCGATAAGGAGCACAATGGAAGGCTATCAGGCACTACTGGCAAGACTGCGCTACAAACATCTTTTATTGGTAGCAACACTGGGACGATTGCGTAATTTGCATCAAACCTCGACCGCTATGCACATGTCACAGCCGGCTGCTACCAGAATGCTCGGCGAGATTGAGAAAGTATTTGGCTGTCGGCTATTCGAACGGGGGGCTCGCGGGATGACGCCTACCACTATAGGTGAAATGCTCATCGACTTTGCCAACAATGCGCTCACACGCCTAGATCGCTGTGCCGAGGAAATTAATCGTTATCAGCTCGGTGGTCGTGGACAACTCACTGTAGGGACCATCATGGGAGCTGCACCGGATCTCGTCGCAAAGGCCGTGATTACGATGAAGCGCGACCGCCCCATGCTTCAGTTCCGCCTAATGGGCGAGACCAGCGACCAGCTCGTTGAATTACTCGAGCAAGGCAAGGTCGACATTGCCATAGCCCGTTATGTCACCTCTATTCAGCATAACCAGTTCGACTTTGAACCACTGGGCAACGAGACGCTTGTTACTGTGGTGCGTAAAGATCACCCTTTATGTCGACAACAGCTTCCACCGTTGGCGAGTCTGATTGAGGAATGGCCTTGGATATTGCAGCCGACTTCTACGCCAGCACGACAGGCACTGGAGAAAGAATTCGAAGCGGCTGGCCTAGTGTCACCCCGCGATATCATCGAATGTGGTTCGATCTTTGCCGCTTTACAACTAGTACAGCAAAGTGATTGCTTGATGGTGATGGCAGAGACCGTATTACGTGATCATTTAGATGCAAATCTGATTACTCGTCTATCGCTATCACTGGGTCGCACTCTAGCCCCTTTTGGTCTACTAACGCGAAAAAACACTATATATGAAGAACCAGTCAACGAGTTTTGTGAAATATTGCGCCAAACGGCTGTCGATTGGCCATCAGCCTGATAACAAATGCGGCCTTCACATTAGAAGCAGATACACTTACAATTTCTAACAATATCTTAATTACACTCTGACCAACAATTATCTTACAAAATAATAGATACACAAGCAAAACAACTCGACTACTGACCATTGATTAAAATACGAAAAGAAGTGAAATGTTTTGAGAAAAATCAATGGCGATAATAGAGCATATAGCTTGCTATATTCATATACATCGCCCTTAACTTCGTTTGAGAGCAAAAATAATTCTGCTTCAAATGCTGCAAGGTACTCTTCAATGAGAGATACAAGTAAGACTAAACCAAGCACGGAAGGACATGCTTTGGACAGCTTATTCTAGATAGCGCAACACATCGTCAGTTTTTACGTTTTTTTTACGCCAATACTTCTAGAACACCGTAGATTTTTTACGCCTCACCTTTCTAAGCTTGCCTTATCCATCAAGGAGACAAGGCAATGCAAATACTGTTACTCGTAATATCCATGGCGCTAGGGGGTTATCTCCTCGCTGCTTTACTCTGGCCGGAACGGTTCTAGGGGAGGCACCATGAACGAGGTAATACTCTGCTATGTGCTGGTCATTGGGCTAGCGCTTCCTCTGGGTCATTACATGGCCCGTTCCTTGGATACTGAGTCCAAGGCCCCCTTTGACAACTTCTTCGGCCCCATCGAGGCGATACTGTATCGCTTGTCAGGAGTAGATGTCCGATGCGAAATGACTTGGCAAGGCTATGCTTGGGCCGTAACAAAACTACACGTCATACTGATTCTACTGGCTTGGGTCGTATTCATGTCACAAGACATGCTACCGCTAAATCCAGACGGGATACCCGGCATGCCATGGGATACAGCGCTTCACACAGCCGTCTCTTTTGCCACCAATACAAATCAGCAGCATTACTCGGGCCAGGCTCACCTATCATACCTTAGCCAGACTCTCGCCGTCGTGACTCTGCAGTTCATTACACCGGCAACGGCTCTCGCAGTGCTGTTGGCGATAGCGCGCATTCTCTTCAAGAAGCCATCGACTATCGCAGCCTCAGATGGGAATAGCACAGTGGTCAGCTTGGGCAATTATTATCGCGATCTCATGCGTACATTATTGCGTGTCATGCTACCAGTCGCCATCGTGGTCGCACTGTTACTGTCGTGGCAAGGCGTGCCTAGTACCTATCAAGGTGCACAAACGCTAGAGCCACTGGACAGCCAGGTCACCACCACTCAAGTCATTCCACTCGGCCCAGTCGCCTCGATGGTCGCTATCAAGCAGCTCGGCACTAACGGGGGTGGCTGGTATGGCGCTAACTCAGCCGTACCGCTGGAAAACCCCACCCCACTTTCCAACATGATTGAGACGGTTTCAATATTGCTGATCCCGATGGCTCTGCTTGTGGCTATTAGCATCCTGACGGGGCGACATAAGCTGATGCTCGGCATTGCCTTTATTATGCTTACTTTTTCTATCGTCTCGACAACATCAACAATCCTCTCGGAACGATCACCCAACGCCGCTTTTATAGGGCTATCTACTCCCGGCGCCTCCAACATGGAGGGAAAGGAGGTACGCTTCGGCCATGACATGTCGGCGCTGTGGGCTAGTTGGACGACACAAACTTCCAATGGCTCAGTCAATGCCATGCATGACAGCTTCAATCCATTGGGTGGCGCAATAACATTAATGGACATGTTCGTTAATGTAACCTTTGGCGGCATCGGAGTCGGTCTGATTGGCTATTTCCTCTACCTCATGTTGGCGGCTTTCATCGGTTCGCTGATGATCGGGCGAGCGCCGGAAATATTAGGTAAGCCCCTGGAAGCTCGTGAGATACGCTGGATCTCGCTGGCAATCCTCGCTCAGCCACTGGTGATTCTCAGTTTAACGGCGCTGACGGTATCTTTCCCTGATTTAGCTATCAGCTCAAACCCGGGATTTCACGGCCTGACTCAAATCCTTTACGAATATACCTCATCGTTCGCTAACAATGGTTCTGGATTTGAGGGTTTGGCTGACGACTCTCTCTGGTGGAATCTCACTGGCGTAGTCGCGCTTCTGATAGGACGCTTTCTCCCCCTCTTTGCTCCATTAGCGATCGCAGCCTGGCTTTCAGCTAAACGTACTGCCCCCTCTGGACGCGGCAGCTTGGATATGGAAAGCGGCGCCTTCGTCGGTCTCACAGCGGGTGTGATTGTCATCGTCAATCTTCTGGGCTTCCTGCCTGTACTCATGCTTGGCCCTGTGGCCGAACAACTTACTCTCGGCTTCTGAGGAGAAGGTTCGTATGTCTACTGCATCACAAACGCCTCGTTCTTCACACCGCGAAGATTGGCGACCTGATTGGAGCAATCTGGTCAAAGAGATGTTCCTCAGGCTAGCGCCACGAGCCATGTCCCGAAACCCAGTAATGGCCGTAGTCGGTGTAGGTACCCTGGTCTGCGGCCTATATACAGTGCTGGCTGCTACTCAAGGCAAGAATCTCGTTTTTTCGTTGGCCGTCACACTAGTACTGCTCGCGACCCTATTGTTCGCTAATGGAGCGGAAGCCTTAGCAGAATCACGAGGAAAAGCGCACGCTGGCAGCCTGCGGGCAACACGAGGTCAACTCAAGGCACGTAAGCAGGAAAAGGATGGTAGTGAAACCATGGTGGCCGCCGATACGCTGCGCCGTGGTAATTACGTTAGGGTCATTGCCGGCGAGTTAATTCCAGCCGATGGCGAAATCATTGAGGGCGCAGGCTCCATCAATGAATCTGCCGTCACCGGTGAGTCTGCACCGGTATTACGAGAATCCGGTACCGATAACAGCGGAGTTAGTGCCGGTACTAAGTTGCTCTCTGACGAGCTGGTGATAGAGGTCAGTGTCAATCCAGGCGAGTCACTCCTGGATCGTATGATCGCCCTTGTGGAAGGTGCCAACCGTCAGAAAACGCCAAGTGAATTAGCTTTATCAGTATTGATTACTACCCTCACACTGATTTTTCTGATTGTCGTTGTCACCTTGGTGCCCATGGCAGAATTTGTCGGTATCACACCATCGCCAGTCATGTTGGTGGCACTGCTGGTATGTCTAATACCAACCACCATTGGCGGATTGTTACCGGCCATCGGTATTGCCGGGATGGAGCGGGCAATGCGCGCCAACCTCATTGCCAAATCGGGCAAGGCCGTCGAAATTGCTGGTAGCATCGATACTCTGCTGCTCGACAAGACCGGCACTATTACGCTAGGTGACCGCCAAGCTACTGAATTCACTCCTTGTGATAATGTTCCCAACGATCGGTTACGTGATATCGCGTTCCTGTGCTCGCTGGATGACCCCACACCGGAAGGGAAGTCCATTGTCAATCTGGCTCGTGATAAGGGTGCCGCACTCTCTCTAGATAATCGAGCCACATTCATACCCTTCTCGGCCTCGACACGCCTTTCCGGCATCGATTCTCCCGATGGTAGACAGCTACGAAAAGGCGCTACGAATGCCATCGCGACGTTCGTACAAGAACAGGGCGGCCATGTACCTGCCTCGTATCAGCGTCTTATAGAGCGTATTTCTCGCGATGGGGCTACGCCACTAGCAGTAGCCGAAAACGACCAACTGTTAGGGATCATCGCCTTATCCGATGTTATTAAGGACGGTATCGCGGAACGCTTTGCCCAGCTTCACGAGATAGGAGTCAAGACGGTGATGATCACCGGCGATAACCCAATCACGGCAGCAGCGATCGCAGCAGAAGCTGGGGTAGACGATTACGTAGCGGAAGCCACCCCAGAGCGCAAACTGGAGATCATTCGAAAGGAGCAGGCTTCGGGACGCTTGGTGGCAATGATGGGGGATGGCACAAACGACGCTCCGGCACTGGCCCAGGCCGATCTTGGCCTAGCCATGAATTCAGGTACCCAAGCAGCCCGTGAAGCCGGCAATATGGTGGATCTCGATTCTGATCCAGGCAAACTCCTGAGTGCAGTAGAGATCGGCAAGCAGCTACTCATTACCCGAGGGGCGCTGACTACTTTTTCGCTCGCCAATGATATCGCCAAGTATTTCGTCATATTACCAGCACTCTTTGCCGCCAATATCCCGGCCCTACAAGCTCTGAACGTCCTCGAGCTGCATTCACCGCAGACTGCTGTGTTATCCGCTGTGATCTTCAATGCTCTCGTCATCCCGGCACTGGTGCCGTTTGCGTTGCGAGGCGTACGCTTTAACGTCTCTTCAGCGACAGAACTGCTTCGTCGAAACCTGCTGATCTATGGACTCGGTGGTATCTTGCTGCCCTTCCCTGCAATCAAGCTGCTCGACATGCTAATGGCTAGCTTTTACTAGGAGTTCGATCATGAACGCTATACCTATGACACGTATTTCAATGCTAGCGTCGCTGCGGCTAGTGATTGTACTGGCCAGCTTACTGGGATTGTTTTACCCCTTTGTGGTTACAACGTTAAGTGGCACCTTCTTTCCCCACCAAGCGACTGGCAGTATGCTATATGGTCCTCAGGGTAAGGTGGTGGGCTCAACGCTGGTGGGCCAGTCATTCAGGGGGGCCGAGTACTTTCATGGGCGTCCTTCAGCAGCCGAGTATGCCCCTAACGAAGTCTCAGGCTCCAACCTTGCACCGAGTAACCCCGCCTTACGAGCACGTGCTCTAGAGGAGGTACACCAACTGCATTTGCGCGATGGGCTTAAGCCTGGAGAAATCCCTATCGACTTGCTGGCCGCATCGGGTTCAGGTATCGACCCGCACATCTCTCCTGCTGCCGCCATGGCTCAAGTCCCTAGGATCAGCCGGGAGCGGGGTCTACAAGCATCGTCGATAAAACAGGCGATTCAGGCGGCAACTCAGTACGAAGGCTTTCTTGGCAGACCTTCCGTTAATGTCCTGACTTTGAATCTTGCCCTGGATACAGGTGCACTCGAGGGTACCTCAGATGAGCTACAAGAATACGACGAGTGACACCACGATTTCACGCCCTACCCCAGAAGCTTTTCTAAAGATCGCGCGCCAAGAGGGGCGCGGTCATCTACGAATTTTCCTCGGCGCCGCCCCTGGTGTCGGGAAGACGAGCGCCATGCTCCGAGCGGCCCATGAGCGAGCCGCCGAAGGCGAGAATATCGTGATAGGAGTTATTGAGTCTCATGGGCGGACGGAGACTGAGCAACTCTGCCATGGCCTCGACCGCATTTCGCTCGTTACGCGAGAACATCGGGAACATCAGTTTCAGGAGTTCGATTTAGATGCCACTCTCGAACACGCACCAGCAATCGTATTGGTCGATGAATTAGCCCATCGCAATATACCCGGCGGCCGTCATCCACGTCGCTATCAAGATATCGAGGAGCTTCTCGATATAGGCATTGATGTCTGGACAACTCTGAATGTCCAGCATATCGAAAGCTTGAATGACGCTGTTGCTCGTATCACTAACATTCGAATGCGCGAAACGATTCCTGATTCTCTCATTACCCGCGCCCGCGATATTACACTCATCGATTTGACACCCGAAGAGCTTATCCAACGACTAAAGCAGGGCAAAGTCTATATTCCCGAGCAAGCACGCGCGGCGTTAGACGGGTTCTTCAACATAGCGAATCTAACCGCACTGCGCGAGCTAGCGATGCAGACCATGGCAGAACGCATCGAGAACGATGTACGCGATTCCATGGGCATACATGGCGTACCTGGCCCATGGCCGGTACGTCCAAAAATTCTCGTTGCCTTGAGAGGCAGCACCGATGATGCCACTCTGATTCGTGCAACCCACCGTATGGCTGAACGAGGTAACGCTACTTGGCAAGCTGTGTATGTGGACATAGGCAATGCCGATTCTTCAGAACGCTCGGAACTTGAGAAAAGTAGCCAGTTGATCGAGCGCCTCGGTGGCGAAATTACTGTATTGTCCGGAGAAAGCCGTATTGGCGAGCTACTTGATTATGCTCGTCGTCTAAATGTTACCACTCTCATGGTCAGTCGTTCTGAGAACTCTTTTTGGTGTAACTGGCAGCGCTCCTTCAGCAAACAACTTTTGCGGAAAGCTCATGAGTTCGACCTGATCGTCATCGCCGAAACTGAGCGATATAAGCCCTTGCATCGTATGAAGCGATCACTAGCACGATTGTCTATTCGTGAATGGCTCCTTCCAATATGTATATTGCCTATCACGCTGGGCTTGTCATTACTTATCGATCATATGATGACACTTGCGAATCTATCGCTAATCTTCTTGACAGGGGTGCTAGTAACAGCTGTCTATAGTGGCACACGGTCTGCCATGCTTAGCGCTCTACTCAGCTTTCTGGTTTATAACTTCTTTTTCACCGAGCCTCGTTACACCCTAGCGATGAGCCATCGGGATCAATTTATTACAGTATTCTTCTTTCTTGTCGTAGCCCTGATTGGTGGCCAATTGGCAGGACGAGCTCGTCGTCAATTAGTTGCCTTGCGGGAAAGCCGTGACCAAACTCAGCGACTTTTGCAGTTCTCACGTGCTTTAGCAGTAGCAGCAGATCACGCCAGTGTCCGTACTATTGGCATGAGCACTCTAGCCGATTGGTTACAAGTCCCCACAGTCTACCTAGAACTCAGTCCAGAAGATGAAGCTCCGCAAGTGACTGAGTCATATCCCGGCTTGATAACGCTGGATAATACCGCCAAGCAAGCGGCTGCGTGGTCTTATCATCAACGGAGGCGGAGTGGCCACGGATCTCACACACTAGCGATCCAGCGGTGGCGATTTATCCCATTGGTCGAGGGAGATACTACTCTAGGGGTCGTCGGGTTGGCTCTAGGAGACAGGGAGGCCCCGCTCGACCATAGTCAGGAAATTTTGACCGATACTCTGATCAACCAGCTGAGCATGGCTCTCGGACGAACACGACTGGTCAATGACCTTGGTACAGCGAAATTGGCGGAGGAGAATGAACGGCTACGCTCAGCCTTGCTCTCCTCTGTATCTCACGATCTACGTACTCCTCTAGCATCTATCATAGGGTCAGCCAGCTCTCTGAGAGATCTCGACGACCAGCTCTCCCAAGATGACAAGCGCGAACTACTCGACGGAGTACTGAGTGAAAGCGAGCGTCTGAACCGCTATATTCAGAACCTGTTGGACATGACGCGTTTAGGCCATGGCTCTTTGAAAATCGAACGAGATTGGGTCAGCCTCAGCGATCTGATCAATGCCGCCTTGAACCGCTTGGGGTCAGCACTAAGTGATATCAGAGTCGAGCGAGACTGGGCCGATAACTTGCCCCTACTCTATGTTCATCCCGCGCTGATCGAACAGGCACTAGTCAACGTTATCGAGAATGCAGTCCGATTTTCACCTTACAATGGGCGGATCCACATTAATGCCGCCCGCCAGCACGATGATATGATTATCCGTATTACCGACGAAGGACCTGGTATTCCCGAGTACCTGCGCGAACAGGTTTTTGACATGTTCTTTACCGGTGGTGAAGGCGATCGTGGTAAACATGGAAGCGGCTTAGGATTGGCTATTTGCCGAGGTATGATCGGTGCGCATGGTGGCTCTATCGACGCCGAAGCCAATTCAGGAGACACAGGAACTCGTATTGTGATACGCCTACCATTGATTGATTCAGAAGGTATTAAACAGAAGACCGAGGGCGAGCATGGGCGCTGATCATCCCCGCATACTGGTTGTCGACGATGAAATGCAGATTCGGCGATTTTTGCGTATCAGTTTAACCTCACAAGGCTATGTCGTGTCCGAAGCTGAAACAGGTGGCTTAGGACTAATCATGGCTATGAGTGACAAACCAGATCTTGTCTTGCTTGATCTAGGCTTGCCCGATATTGATGGCCAAGAAGTGCTTCGCACTATCCGCGATCAAAGCGATATTCCAGTCGTAGTCGTCTCGGTCCGTGCCTCAGAGAATGAAAAGGTCGCATGCCTCGATGCGGGTGCCAATGACTACATCACCAAACCATTTGGCATTCAGGAACTTCTCGCTCGAGTTAGAGCAGTACTGCGTCAGCGTCGCAATGTCAACGAAGTAGATATTTCGCAACGTCTGCAAGCGGGTGAGCTAATCATAGACCTCGAGACACGAAGGGTGACACTCTCCAGCCACCCGATCAAACTCACACCCAAGGAATACGCTGTGCTCACCATGCTCGCTGAGCATCCGGGGCGTGTCATTACTCAGACACAACTTCTCAAGCAAATCTGGGGCCCGGTACATGTAGCGGATACACATTATCTCAGGATCGTGATCAGTAAGCTTCGACATAAACTCGGCGACTCTTCTGATAATCCCCTGATGATCCAGACAGAACCGGGCGTAGGGTATCGACTTTCAAACGTCTAAATCGTCATACAAGTGAAGACTCTCCTTTCCATGTAATTCATCAACTCTATAGAGATTAACTCACCAATACATAACAATTTAAATAGCCGACATGCCTAAGCATTAAAATATATAAACCCAGGATATTTAAACTAAAGAACTCCTGAAGACTATCTTTAAACCCCAAAGATTGGTTGTATGGTGCCGGATGATCGGATTTAGAGTTGTCTGAAAGCGACACATCCAAACTGGTTCATGATAAAACTTACGCAAAAGAGGCGCGTAGAGTGACGCAATGGGGCGTGACGGGTATCATCCCCAGCCCGTTCATCGCAGCCGAGGGAGGTTTCCATGCCGATCCTGCACAGCATCATTCACCGCATCGACAAGGGCAACAGCGAGACGCCGGCCCAGCTGTTGCCTGCCGACAACACCTTGCCGGCATCCGATGCACTGGAGGATCTGGTGTCCGGGCTCAATGATGCCTACCACGGCAAGGCCAAGAACTGGGGGCGTTTCAATGAAGACGCGCCGGCCGCCTTCCCCACCGAGCTGGCGTCTTTCCTCGCAGGGGATAGCGATTTTGCGAGCCTGACCCAAACGCTTGCCGGCCGTCTCATGCCGTTGATCGATGACAACCTCCCAACCGGCGGGAATCTGCTGGTCGTGGATCACCAACAGGGAGAAACGCGTCATCTGTTCATGGCGTTGCTGCACCATCGTGATGGCTTTGCGATCGACGAGACCCTCGCGGTAACCCCCGCCCGACAGCTCAACATGACCCAAATGTCGCTGGCCGCACGACTGGATATCAGTCAGTGGCAAGGTAGCTCGACGTCTCACCCCTATCTGTCCTGGGCGCGTGATCGCGGACGCACCAAGCTCGCCGAGGCCTTCGCCGAAACGCTGGGCGCACAGGAGCAGCGGGATGCCGGTCAGGAAACCCGCACCCTGCTCAAGGCCTTCAGCGACTATGTCGAGAAGGAAGGCATGGCTGAGGACGCCAGTCGGCAGAAGACCGACACCCTGGTTGATTACGCCACCGATCAGGCCAAGCTCGGCGAGCCGATCACGCTGGATCAGCTGTCTGAGCTGATCGATGAAGAGCGTCCCCAGGCTTTCTACGACCACATTCGCAACAGTGACTACGGGCTGTCACCGGAAATCCCGCCGGACAAGAAGACGCTCAACCAGTTCAAGCGCTTCACCGGGCGCGCCGCGGGCGTCTCGATCAGCTTTGACTCGCACCTGCTGGGCGACTCGGTGGAATACGATGAAGCGAGTGACCGTCTGATCATCAAACAGGTCCCGACGGGCCTGCGTGATCAGCTCAAGCAGCGCTGACGTTCTTCCCTCCACTTCGCGCCAGACATGACAAGGCCCCACGGAATCCTCCAGTGGGGCCTTGTCGTCAGTGTCTCAAGCTATCGCACCCGGTCGAGGCTATATTTGCGCCCACCGTCTTGCACCTGCCTTTAGCGCCGCGCCACTCGGACACCAACTGACACCCGCTACCCTATCGTGTTGTCTGGCTCATTTCGCCGTTGCCTTCAGTGACTGCTCGAACCTGTCCAGAAAGAGGTCGGCTTCCGAACGCTCGATGCACAGTGGCGGACGGATCTTCAAGGTACTGCCGGACTTTCCGGCCCCGCCGATCAACACGCCATTGCGCTTGAGATCATTGATCAACGCCGTGGTGCGCTGGGCGTCTGGCGCGCCGTCACGCGTCGTGTCACAGAGATCCAGTCCCAGGAACAACCCGGCGCCTCGCACATCACTTACCTCCTCGAAACGTGCCTGAATATCCTGGAGCTGTCGCTTAAAGTACTCACCCTGACGCTCTGCATTGGCCATCAAGTCTTCTTCGGCGATCACGTCCAGCACCGCCGTGCCTGCCGCCACGGCCACAGGTGAGCCGCCGAAGGTATTGAAGTAGCCTACATCGGCGTTCAGCACAGCCAGCAACTCTTCGCGTGCCGCGAGTCCGGACATCGGGAAGCCATTGCCCATCGGCTTGCCTATGGTCACCACATCCGGCGTCACGCCGTGACGCGAGAAGCCCCACATTCCCTGCCCCGTGCGCCCGAAGCCGGGCTGTACCTCATCGGAGATGAACAGGCCGCCCCGAGCCTGCAGGAGTTCGACCGCGGGCTTCAGGAAACCTGCAGGGTCTGCATAGATGCCATCGCTCGAGAAGATGGAGTCGACCAGCAGCGCCGCGCATCCATGGCCTCGCGCCTCCAACTGTTCGATGCCGAACCGCACCTGCTCGGCGAACCATGCAGCCGGGTCTGCCTGCTCACTCATTCGGGAGATCGGCAGGATATGCACGTGATCCGGCGGCGTGCCCTGCTTGTAGGAAGACGGTGAGACTTCCGTCACGGCGGCCGTATTGCCGTGGTAGGCCGCCTCGGTGACGATGATCCCCTGTCGCCCTGTCCAACCACGCGCCAGCCTCAGCGCCATGTCGTTGCTTTCACTGCCGGTACACATCATCACCAGTCGATTGAGCGCGCGCGGCAGCGTGTCCAGCAGGCGCTCGGCATAGCGATGGATGCCTTCGTGCAGATAGCGGTTGTGCACGTTGAGGGTCCCCATCTGCTCGGCGACCGCCTGGACCACGCGAGGATGACAGTGGCCGATCGACGGCACATTGTTGTAGACATCCAAGTAGCGCTTGCCCTGGTCATCGAACAACCAGACCCGCTCGCCCCGGACAATGTGCAACGGCTCCTCATAGAAGAGCATGGACGTCGGCCCGACCGTTTCCATCCGCTTGCGCACCAGGGCGCCGATTCGCGCATCTGCCTTGTCGATGTGCGCCAAGCTGAAGGCGTTCTGATCCAGAATCCCGCGTACCTTTTCCATCACGCCATCCTCACCTTGTCGTTGACTGTCTGATCTCGTACTTGTCGATCGATACCTGTCTGATCGCCCTTCGCTTGCTTGTCGTGTTCGTGTCCGCAAAGTGACTGCACGACACCTTGTTGGCCTTCTCGTGACTGGCCCCTTCGCTGCTCAACATAGCGCCGCGCCATGCCGGCCGTATCTCGGCTGAAACCCTCGCTCAGCATCTTGCCTTCCTTGCTCTCCTGATGCGTGGCCAGCCAGGCGCATAGCAGAATGCGACGCAGCATCACGAAGGTATCCAGCATGGCCTCATCTGCCGCCGAGAATTCGGCTACCGAACGATAGCCCTTGATCCAAGCATCTCTGAGCTGTGGGACGCTCGGATCCGTCTCGTGGAAACTGATCGCGGCGGCAAAGTCATAGGCATACCAGCAGAAGCCACAGTCATCGAAGTCAATGATCGTCATGCTGTCGCGCGATACCAGCAGATTGGTCAACCGAAGGTCGGCATGGACCAGCCCGAAACGTTCTGGTGCCGTGCCATAGAGCGCGATTTCCGACTTGAGATAGACAATGGCGTCATGGATGGTCGCGGCCTCGGTAGCCGTCATCCCCGGAGCATTTCGCCAATCTCCCCATAGCCCACGGGGCGAGATCATGCTTTCCAGGTCCCAGCGCTTGCGCACGAAGCCTTCCGGCGGCTGCCAGCGCCGACTGTGTTCATGCAGCGTGGCATTCACCGCGCCCAATCGTTCGAACCACTGCGGCAGGCCCTCGTCGATATCCGGCTCACTGCCGACCACACGCTCGAAGGCCACCACATACAAGGATTGCCCGCCGGCGGAGATGCTCAGCACAGGGCTGCCTGTTGTGGTCATGACCGGGGCAGGCGTATTGATCCGTGCCGTCGTGTGCAGGTCATCGATCCAGGCCAACTCGGACTCGATCTCTTCCTGGCAGTGATAGTCCGGTCGGTGAACCCGAATGATGATTCTGCGACCCGCCTCGGCATCCTCGGCGAGGAAGGTCAGGTTCTCGGACATGGTCAGCAACGAGATCCGTGACGTCTCGGGCATGCGCCATGTCGTCAGGCAAGCGACCAACTCGTGTCTTGTTTGATTTATCAGAGTTTCCGTATACATCTCACCACCTCGCTGACATGGGAAGACCGGGGATCTTGCGGTCTCGGTGTCACACTTCGTCTGCGGTCAGAAGCCAGTGGCCAGTCTCACGACCCACGATCTGGCTCACGGCATGACTCTGTGCGCGAAAGTTGCATGACTCAGACTAACGACAGCGTGAGGTGATGCGTTATCAGCATCCGGCAAACCTGAAAACACCAACAATAACAATGAGTTGATTGATCAATGCACGAAGATGTATCACGGACGGGCGACAGTGATGCCACCTGGCAGAACAAGGGGTTCGAGCATGCACCAGGCAAGTGCACACGGGAGGCTTGGGACGTCAATGAACAGGCGCATAACATCACCGAATGGTCACAACATTATGATCAATATGGTCATGGCGCCTTCTATGGGCGCATTGATGAGCTTCATCTACCGGGAATGCAGGTATTCAAGGAATACACCAGCCAGGCACTGGACCAGCAATGTCATGTCTGGCCGGATTCACTGTGGATTGGTATTCCAAGCGAGCACCAGCCCTGTCGGATCAATGGCTACGCGCTTGAGGCAGGCGACATCATGTGTCAGCCAGGCGGGCAGGATTTCGCGCTGACGACACCCGATAGCTTCGCGATCCACTCTCTCGTATTACGGCGTGACTGGCTGCTCGAGATCGTGGGAGAGTCGGCTCTCTCGCTGCTGGAAGGGGATCCGCAGCGCTCGATGCGCCTCGGCATGCCGCAAGGAACTCGGCAAGCCGTCACCTTCCTGATGGACCGCCTGATTAAGCGTCAGGAAACAGGATTCGAGGTGCAAGTCCACCAGGACATTCTGTCGCTGGCTGTCGCCGCCATTCTGGAGAAAAGGACTCCCCTGACCGACCGCTACCCAAGCTATCATCACCGACGGCAGGTAGTGGAGCGGGTACGAGAACATGTGAACAGCACGGAACCTGCACCGGTCTGTATCGAAAGCCTCTGCCGTATCGCTCATGTCAGTCAGCGGACGCTTCGCAACAGCTTCACCAGCATTCTCGGCATCAGCCCCATGCAATTCATCCGCCTCAACCGACTCAATCAGGTACGACGGCGGCTGTGCGACTCTCAGTCAACGAGCACGGTCGGTCAGGTCGCCAGCGACTGGGGGTTCTATCATCTGGGCCAGTTCGCCCGGGATTATCGTCGCCTCTTTGGTGAGAGCCCCTCGAGCACTCTGGCGCGCTATCGACGCAAGGCTCCAGCACCCGAAGTTCACTTTTCCGCGAGATAGCCCCCCTGGAACTGGCGATACCGACCCGGCCTTCACTCAACCTGCCTAGGGAAAGCAAACGACTGATCGACTCAAGCAGCACCAGCAACGCCAGCAACACCGAACCTCCAGCCACTGGGCATTGCCCCCCAAATGCAATTGATGCACACCGGCGTCGGAAACGCTCGCAACGCGAAAGACTGTTGCAACATCGCCGACATGGGGAGCCTCGGCCCTCCTTGTCGGCGATGTAAGCTCAGAGTCTCAATGCAGAGCGTCAATCATGGCATCAGGCACCGCTTCAAGGTCCCCATCAGGCATCCACGAAGATCACTTCTCCAGTAATGAAACCATCGACGGAGCGCTCGAATGCCTTGCCGACCAGCGTGCCAGGCACGGGCTGGAAGCCCGGCATCATCTCGCCATACACTTCCCAGGCTTCTTCCAGCACGGTGGGATTGATGGCGTTGATGCGCATGTCACGCGGCAATTCGTAGGCAACGCACTTGACGAAGGTATCGATGGCACCGCTGGTGGTAGCATCCGCGATCGCCATGGGAATTGGCTTCACGTTGAGGATGCCACTGATCAGAGTGAATGAACCGCCCTCGGCGATATAGCGCTGACCGATACGCACGAGATTGATCTGACCCATCATCTTGCTCATCACGGTGGTCATCCACTGAGACTCGCTCATCTCGTCAAATGTCGCGTACTCGCAATAGCCGACAGTATTGACCACCGCATCAAAGTGCCCGACCTGCTCGTAGAGATTGATGATCGACTGCTCGTCCGTGATGTCGACGATATGGTCGACCTCCCCGGAACGCCCTGCAGTGATCACCTTATGATTTTTCAGTCCGCTCAGTGCCGCTTGCCCCATCTTGCCCAGTGCACCGATCACGATGACGGTTTTCATATTGCGCTTCCCCTGTGGTGGAAAGGTGGTGTGTCTTTCGAGTTCGCACAGTGTAGAAAGGCAAAAATACAAACAGAAACAATCGTTTCGTGTAGATGATACAAGCTATATTGGTATCACTGACACGATAGCGCGACAGCCCTGACGCACTGATCTCACGAGGCACACCATGGCAAAGCTGGAACGATTGGACATCAAGCAACTGCGCGTCTTTCAGGCGTTGCTGCGCGAGCAGAATGCCTCCAGGGCCGCAGGACAGTTGGGGCTGACGCAGCAGGCAGTGAGCGAGCAGCTCAAGAAGCTGCGCGATATCTTTGACGACCGCCTGTTCCTGCGCAAGACACACGGCCTGGTACCGACACCTCTTGCGCAATCACTGGCCCCCAAGGTCGATGAAATCCTCCTCGAGCTTCAGAGGTTGCTCACTCCCCAGAAGTTTGACCCGGCAGCCGTGCAGGGCACTTTCGTCATTTCCGCCACCGACTACGCACAGCAGATCGTGCTGCCGGCCCTGCTGGCCGAACTACGTCGCGAAGCCCCGGGACTCAAGATCGTGGTGAGAGACTTCGAGATCGATACTCTGCATGCCCTGATGGAGAGCAATCACGTCAACCTGGCCATCGCCTTTCCCGATTATCTTCCAGAGTCCTACCCCAGCCGGCATCTCTTCTCCGATCGTCATGTGTGCATGACCTCGAAGCACTCCTCGATCGCTGATCAATCGGTGACACTGGCGGACATTGCCCGCCATCCGAACATCATTGCATCGCCCTCGCGCCCGAATCTGAAGGGCTCACTGGATGACTGGTTCAAAGCGCAGGGCCTTGCCCGCAATATCGCGATCTCCGCCCCCTGCTTCTCGGTCGTCCCGGCTTACCTGGAAGCCACAGACTCAGTAGCGTTTCTCCCTGCCAGAGCGATCACTGGAGGTGAGTTGGTAGCGCTGACACTCGAAGCATTGCCGGAGCCCTTTGATGTCACCGCTGCCTGGCACCCTCGCTACAACGACGACCCGCTGCATCAGTGGGTCGTGAGCCAGCTCATGGATGTGACTGGCTGATGCCCCGCCAAGCCAGGCGTGAGCCACGCAAAAAAGCGCCCGGCAATATTGCCGAGCGCCTTGTGGCTTCATAGAGAGAAATCAGTCAGCGTTGATCGGTCGATTTCGTTCCACCATGCTGACGGAAATTGCCAGGTAGAGAATGTCCTTCACCAGGAAGAAGTTGGCGATCAGTACGCCATCCGTGACCTTCCAGACATCAGGAGTAGTGAACAGGAAGCTCAAAGTGGAGAGGAAGATGACGCTGCCGGCAATCCCTGCATAGTAGCCCACTTGGCGATACTTCAGACCGACGATCATGGCGATCGCCACCAGGATTTCTGACAGCCCGACCAGATTGGAAACCATCTGGACTGACATCACGTCATACAGCCAACTCATGGCAAAGTGATTGGCCACCAGCGGCTCGATCAATCCCGCTTCTGTGGGCGTGAACTTGTAGATCCCTAGCCACAGGAGCAGAAGCACCACCCCAAATACACCGATGTAATAACCATAACGCCCTTGATTCACTGCTTGGCAACCCTGCTGCATGCTGATATCTCCGATTGCATCACTTCGTTGGGGAAGTCGATCGAGTATTCCGACAAGGCTGTCAGGTCAGCGTGTTGCATGTGCTGTTTTCATGACATCTTGCGTTCGATGCAGGGGGATACGGGCATATCGTGCAACTGGATGCAGCAGGGTAGAATTTTCGCCTTTTCTTTCTATCAGTGGCCATCGGGCACCTTCTAGGCTCCCCCGATGTGCTTGACCACAGAGCCATTCACGACGCTGGGAGGGAAGGTATTCGGCAACTGAGCCCGGCTTCTTCCAGCAACCATTCCCGGAATGCCTGTACCTTGGCCACCTGAGTGACCTCGGGCCGGTGGATCACGTAATAGGCCAGTGAGGAGGCACACATCACCTCATCAAACAGCCTGACCAGGCGCCCTGAGACAAGGTCGTCATGCACCATGACTCCACGTGCCAACGCAATGCCTTGACCATCGATCGCGGCCTGCAGCACTGCGGCAGAGTTGTTGATCTGCAGACCGCGCGATGAATCGGCATCCGTGAGACCCGCCTTCTTGAACCAGCCACTCCATGACGGAAAGCCGTCATAGCCTTCCATGGACAAGTCGTGAATCAGTGTCTCCTCCAACAGGGCTGCGGGGGTCTTCAAGCGTCCGGGATCACGCAGCAGCTGGGGCGAGCAGACGGGATAGACCTCTTCGTGCATCAGCTCCTGCGCTACTACCCCCCTCCACTTGCCTGGCCCGTAGCGTACCCCGATATCCACCCGCTCCCGTGAGAAATCGACCGGCTTGTGGTTGGTATCCAGATGCACATCGATGTCCGGCCACGCCGCCTGAAACCGATGCAAGCGCGGCAGTAGCCATTTGGCGGCAAAGGCGGGGCTGACCGTTACCGTCAATACGCTACGCCGAGTGCCATCCTTGAGGCGCTCCACCCCGAGCGACAACTTCTCGAATCCGGCACGGATATCGGGTAGTGCCTGCTCTGCAAGCTCTGTCGGGACAAGGCGTGTCTTGCCACTGCTGGCACGATGAAACAGCGAGTCCCCCAGCCACTCCTCCAGTCCCCGCACAAGTTGGCCGACAGCGGCAGGGGTCACGTGCAGTTCCTCTGCCGCAGCGGCAAAGCTCTTGTGGCGGGCGCTCGCTTCGAAGGCACGCAAGGCATTCAGATGATTGGGCGATGTCATGGCGATAAAGTTTTTCTTTCCCTACTGCCTAGTTAATCTCGTTTGTTGAATGCTCAGTCAGCTTCCAGAATACGCCGCATAGACGGATCGTGACAGCTCATAGGTGTCTGTCCTGCCTTACCCTGCTCATGCCATGGCGCTCGAGTGTGATGACCGCCAGACATGGAAAAAGGTTTTCTTCCCTCTCTCGCCCTCGTGGAGATGTCCTACATGCGCCTCAATGCCGACTTTTCACAACGTGCCAGCATCACACCGGACCATTACCAGTGGGTGCCGTCCCCCCAGGGAGGGGTCGAGCGCATGATGCTAGATCGTATCGGGGAGGAGAAGGCGCGGGCCACCAGCCTGGTCCGATATGCACCAGACTCCCGCTTTTCAGCACATGAGCATCCACAAGGCGAAGAGATTCTCGTGCTGTCCGGCACCTTCACCGAAGATGGCGTGCGGGATTTCCCTGCTGGCTGGTACCTGCGTAACCCGCCAGACTCGCGCCACACCCCCAGCAGCACCGACGGCTGCGTGATCTTCGTCAAGCTGCGACAGATGCCGTCCGAAGAGCATGAAGCGGTACGCATCAACACTCGAGACCCGGCCAACTGGCATGAGCAGGATGGCCGCGAGATCTGCCCACTGTATACCAGTGCGACCGAGCAGGTGAGCCTGCAGCGCCTGGCGCCATATGCCGAGCTTCCGCTGTTGGTCAACACTGGCGGTGCCGAACTGCTGGTGCTGGATGGTTGCCTGCATCCGGGGCACGGGTCCTGCCCTGCCGGCAGCTGGCTGCGCTTGCCAGCCAGCGAACCGCTGGCGCTCTCCGCCGGCGCAGAGGGAGCGACCTTCTACCTCAAGACGGGGCATCTGATCGCCCTGGAGGATGAATGAATACGCCTTCGCCACGCGTTGCCATTATCGGGGCTGGTCTCTCAGGTCTCTATGCTGCTTGGCAACTGGAGCAGCATGGCATTCATGACTATCGGGTGTTCGAAGCCCAGCACGTCATGGGAGGCCGTATCGCCTCCGCAGTGCCGTCCCTTGCCGAGACAGGGGCACAGCACCGCCTGGACCTGGGGCCGACCTGGTTCTGGCCGGAGCATCAGCGCGAAATGGCGCAACTGATGCAGACACTGGGCCTGGAATGCTTTGCACAACATGTGACGGGCGACAGCCTCCTCGAGCGCGCCACGGACAAGAGCCCACTGCGCACCGCTGGTATCCGTGATTCGCTGACCGCCATGCGGGTAGCGGGAGGGATGGAGACGCTGATCGAGCGACTGCGACGCGATATCCCTGCGGACAAGATACTGACTGGGCAGGTTGTCCGTCATCTCGAGCGCTTGCCAGATGGGATTGCGCTGAGCGCCGAGGATGGCAGCGGGCAACGCATGAGCTGCGAGGTGGAGCAGGTCTTGTTGGCTGTCCCGCCACGCCAGGCACTCAAGCATATCCAGTTCACGCCGGCTCTCCCGAGCGCCTTGACGACACAGTGGCAGCAGACCGCAACCTGGATGGCTCCCCATGCCAAGTATCTTGCGGTCTACGATCGTCCTTTCTGGCGCGAGGCCGGCTTGTCCGGCGTCGCACGCAGCGCGCGTGGCCCGATGGTGGAGATTCACGATGCCAGCCCAAGGGAAGGCCCCGGGGCACTCTTCGGGTTCGTGGGAGTCCCGGCAGATCACCGACGTCAGATCACGCCGGACGCATTACGCCAGCACTGTCGATCCCAGCTGGTGCGCCTGTTCGGCGCTGAGGCGGCACATCCTCGGCAGGAATACCTCAAGGACTGGGCAACCTCACCCTTCATCGCGAGCCCGGCAGATCTGGAAGACGTGGCATCCCATGTCTCGGTGCCGCTGCTGGAGGCAAATGAAGGCCCTTGGCAGCAACGTCTGTTCGGTATCGCCAGTGAATGGTCACCGCGATTCCCGGGGCACCTTGCGGGCGCCCTCGATGCCACCACCCGAGGTGTCGAGCGGATGCTGACCGCACGCTAGACAGAAGGCTGAGAGATAACCAGACACCCGCATCGACAGACATTGAGCACGACCCACTCACTTTTCCCACTCGTCACTTTGACGAAGACACACAAGGATCCCCATGACTACCGTATTTTCCCCCGAGACACTGAACGCGCTATGGACCTGCTTCGTGATGGCCCTGGCAGCCAGCAGCATCGCAATCTCGATCACCCAGGGTGAGCTGTTCGCACCCTTGCGTCAGTACGCACAACGCTTTGGCCACATGACCGGACACCTCTTCCAATGCTTCTTCTGCATCAGCCACTGGGTGGTCTTCGCTGGCATGGTGTTCTATCACCCGACCCTGACGCACAGCGGCTTCGTGCTGGTGGACTGGATCCTGGCCGGCTTCTTCACCTTGACGCTCTCCACCCTGGTGAGTGGCCTGCTGTTCAAGGTGCTGTTGACCGGCATGGCGAAGAAAGTACGCGACAAGGAAGTAAAGGAAATCTTCGCGGGCAAGTGACCCCAGCCATCTCGTGCCGCGGCCAGTAACACCACACTCCAAGCGCGTCATCGCGGTCTTGCGCGTGGTGACAGCCCAGAACACAGCGCCAGTCCGAAAGCTGGTGACCACTCGTCCTGCCCCCTCGCCGGCCCCCAGACAACGTCGCTTGCTGGGGGCCGGCGCCGTTGGCCGACACCATCGCACCATGTCGTTGCCTCTTGGAGTACCAGGTAACGGCACTGACGACAAATCGAGACAACAGGGACCATATCGACGCTCATTGGGAATTACTTCATAATCGCAACGCTGATGATAATGATATGCAACTGCTGGTGATGTGAACTGCTATGCAAAAGTCAGCATCTCCCCGTCGCTAGCGCTGCCCCTCCACTTCTCAACGAGCACACCATGAAGACCTTTCTCCCTACGGCCGCCTGCGGCCTGTTACTGGTGGCCAGCGGTAGCATCTCGGCCCAGGACATCACTCTGACTGATATCGCTGGCCGTCAGGTTACCGTCGATGCTCCCGTGAAGCGCATGATTCTCGGTGAAGGCCGTCAGGTCTATCTGCTGGGGGCTCTGCAGCCCGAAGCCCCCTTCGAGAGCGTTGTCGGATGGCGAGAAGATTTCTCTCAGGCGGATCCCGATAACTATGCTCACTATGCCGAGCGCTTCCCCGAACTCGAGAAGATTCCGACCTTCGGTGGCTTCAAGGATGGCACCTTCGATGTCGAGCAGGCGGCAGCCCTGAAGCCGGATGTGGTGCTGATGAACCTGGAAGCGCGTCAGGCAACCGAGGACGCAGCCTATGACGACAAGCTGGCACAGCTGGACATCCCGATCGTCTACGTCGACTTCCGTGAGGATCCACTCGCGAACACCACGCCGTCGATGCGCCTGATGGGCCAGTTGCTGGGCAAGGAAGACAAGGCGGAGGCGTTCATCGCCTACACCGAAGAACAGATGGCACGCGTCACCGAAGTCATCGCGAAGCAGGACCCACAGCGTCCTGACGTCTTCATCGATCGCGCCGGCGGTTACTCCGACGACTGCTGCATGAGCTTCGGGCCGGGCAACTTCGGCGAATACGTTGATCTGGCCGGCGGCCACAACATCGCCGAAGGCATCATTCCCTCCACCTTCGGCACCCTGAACCCCGAGCAGATCATCGCCGCCAATCCTGAGCATGTCGTCGTGACAGGGGGAAGCTGGGACGCCTATGTGCCGGGCGGCAAATGGGTCGGTGTCGGCCCGGGGGCCGATCAGGAGCTCGCTCGCGAAAAACTTCAGGCCCTGACCCAGCGCGTGGCCATGACGGGCATTCAGGCCGTCGACGACGCCAACTTCCACGCCATCTGGCATCAGTTCTACAACAGCCCTTACTACTTCGTGGCGGTCCAGAAGATGGCCAAGTGGTTCCATCCGGAGTTGTTTGCCGATCTTGACCCGGAAGCCACCATGCAGGAGCTGCACGAACGCTTCCTGCCCGTGGACTATGCACCTGGCTACTGGGTATCGCTGAAAGATGAATGATGTCACCTCTTCCACTCCCCTCTCTCAAGGGGGGAGTCACTACCGTTCTTCGGTGGTCAAACGACAACTGATTCTGGTGTCACTGGGCGTGGCACTGTTCCTGAGTCTGTGTCTGGACCTGTCGCTCGGTCCGGCACGCTTCCCGCTCGATGAGGTCATCGCGGCATTGATCTCACCAGACTCCGTCAGCGATCAGGTGCGGGTCATCCTGTGGGAAATTCGCATGCCCGTTGCCCTGATGGCGCTGGTGGTCGGTGCCAGCCTGTCGGTGGCCGGTGCCCAGATGCAGACCATCCTGAGCAACCCCCTGGCCAGCCCCTTCACTCTGGGCATCTCGGCCGGGGCCAGCTTCGGTGCCGCGCTGGCACTGGCCTTTGGCGTCGCGATCATTCCCGCCGCCATCGATTATGTGGTCCCCATCAATGCCTTCGTCATGGCCATGATCACGGCCTTCTTCATCCACGCCTTGAGCATGAAGCGAGGCGTGACGATCGAGACCATCGTGTTGCTCGGCATTGCCATGGTCTTCATCTTCAACTCACTGATGGCCCTGATCCAGTTCTTCGCCAGCCAACAGGCCGTGGCCGCCGTGGTCTTCTGGACCATGGGCAGCCTTACCAAGGCCACCTGGCCCAAGTTCTGGGTCTCGCTCGGCGTTCTGGCGATCGTGCTGCCGCTGCTGGCACGTCATGGCTGGGCACTGACGGCCATGCGCCTGGGAGATACCAAGGCGGAAAGCATGGGCGTCAAGCCCAAGGCGCTGCGCCTGGAAGTGCTGGTGCTGGTCTCGCTACTGGCTGCCATCGCCGTGGCCTTCGTCGGCACCATCGGCTTCATCGGTCTGGTCGGTCCGCATATCGCACGTCTGCTGCTGGGGGAAGATCAACGCTTCTTCGTGCCCGGCTCTGCCCTGTGCGGGGCGTTGATTCTCTCGATCGGCTCGGTGCTGTCGAAGATCATCCTGCCGGGTACGGTGATCCCGATCGGTATCATCACCTCACTGGTCGGCATTCCCTTCTTCCTGTTCCTCATCCTGCGACAGAAGTCATCCTCATGGTAACGCTCACGCTTGATCACTTGTCCGCCCACTATGGTCGCCGCCAGATTCTGGCGGAGGTCACGACGCCCTGCTTTGAAGGGGGCCAGGTGGTGGCCTTGCTGGGGCCCAACGCCGCCGGCAAGTCGACCTTGTTCCGGCGCATCCTCGGGTTGATCGACGGCGGTGGAGAGGCACGCGTCGAGGGCGCGACTCGCCAGCGCCCCATCGGCTACATGCCACAGGACACCGGCGTCAATGCCGTGCTGACGGTCTATGAATCGGTACTACTGGCGCGCATGCAGGGGCGCAGCCTGAAGGTTCAGCCCGAGGACATGACAGAGGTAGAGCGTGCACTGGACGATCTGGGAATCAGCGCGCTGGGCGAGCGGGACATCAGTGATCTGAGTGGAGGCCAGCGCCAGCTGGTGGGGGCCGCCCAGGCGCTGGTGCAGTCACCCGAGATTCTGCTGCTGGATGAGCCAACCTCCGCACTGGATCTGCATCGCCAGCTGCAGCTGTTGACCATTCTGCGCCGCCTCGCCCGCGAGCGAGGCATGCTGATCATTGCCGCGTTGCACGACCTGGGCCAGGCATTGCGCTTCACGGACCAAGCCATGCTGCTTCAGAACGGCCGCCTCATCGCCAGCGGCCCAACCGCTGAGGTGGTCACCCCGGAGCGACTGCGTGAGGTCTATCGCGTGGCTGCCCGCATCGAGCCCTGCTCCCAGGGGCAGCCACAGCTCATCGTCGAAGAGGCCATCTGATCTGACGCCCTTCGAAGGCGGCCAGCCCTGCTCCTGCCAGCATCAGGGGCAGGGCAAACAGGAAGCCGCTCGAGATGGGAGCATGGAAGATCAGCAGGTCCGCCAGAATCGGCCAGAGCAACGCGACATACTCGAAGGGTGCCAGGCGGGACGCCTCAGCGTAACGCAATGCCAGTGTCATGCAGATATGCGCGGCACCCCCGAACAATCCCGACAGCACCAACAGTCCCAACGCCTCCTGGGAAAGCGGCGCCCACCCCATCGGTAGCGTTGCCAGGCCTGCCAAGGCCGAGACCAGGATGAAGTAGAAGGCGATCGCCCCGGCCGTCTCGGTACGCGAGATACGCCTCACCGTCAGCAGCGCACCAGTCGTCAGCAGTGCCGAGAGTACCCCCAGCACGTAGCCGGTCACATTGCCGGTACTGCTCTCGAGGTTCAGCGACGGCAGAATCAGCACCAATACTCCCGCCAAGGCCAACCCCAGCGCCAACGCCCGCTGGCGACTGAACCGCTCCCCCAGCAATATCACACCGCCCACGGCCATCATGACCGGGGTCAGCTGTGCCAGTAGCGTCGCCTCCGAGATGGGCAGCAAGGCAACCGCCGCAAAGGACGCAAACATCGCGGCCGCACCGAAACCGGAGCGCAGTAGATGCCCGCTCGGTCGACGGGTCGCCAGACCACGCGGAAACTCCTTGCGCCACATCATGAAGATCATGATCGGGATCAAGGCAAAGGCCGAACGAAAGAACACCGTCTGCCCCACTTCCACCGTCTCGCTGACCGCCTTCACACACACCATCATGCCGGTGAACAACACACCGGACAGCAATCTGAGAACAATTCCGGCCAAGGGCCGATCCACCAACTCCGTCATGACTGTCGATTCGCTACGCGGCTGAAAGAAAGGCAGCATTCTCCCGATTCCCTCGATCGAATGCCATGACAACGTGCCACGCCAGAGGCGAATTTTCGCGATATTGAGATCAACTTCGAATAGACGCCTCTTTTCCCGCTGGGTGATATTTACGACCTCTCTTTCATCTGCTAGATTTGGTTTATCGAGGCAAAATCCTCGGTCGGGTTTGGCGACTCGAATAGCAAAAGGCGCACAAGCGCCCAGACCATGGTTGGCGCTTTTTTTGTGCCTGCCATGCGTTATGGCGGTCGTGCGTGGGAGACCTCCGGGTCTGCCGGTTTCCTTTTGCGCCGGTTCGCCAACCCGCGTACGGCCGCCCCCATCACTGTTTGGCGACAGCGGGAGCGGCTCCAATAGCAAAAGGAGCTTCAACCATGGTCATCCAGACTACGGCATCTCCGCGTAGCCCCGATCTACCCACCCCCTATGGCGGCTATCCCGATCCCCCTTCCCAAGACTGTCGCGCACGTGTCGTTGGCGACTGCAGCGAGGTGCTGTCATGACCTCGAATTCTTCTCACACCACACCAACACCCTCATCTACTCCTCTTGCGCCCTCTGCTACGGGCAAGGCAATAGCCGAGACTTCCCAGACGCCTGAGACTTCGGTGTCACACGACTCGTCATCTACCATCACCTCAGAGGGCCAGCGTCGCTCTCCTCCCCCTCATACCTCGAGCACTCCCACATTCCAGGATTCCTCGACTGCCGCAGCTTATCGGCGAGGACAGTTGATCAAACAGCACTTCCAGCAGTGGCTGAAAGCCTTGAAGGATAAACCGACTCATTTCACGAAAGTCAGCTGCCGCAACGAGCTGATGAAACATCCAGAGTTGGCGGGCTACAAGCCCATTATTGTCCTGCAGCGTGTCGGTGACCTGATCGACCGCCTAGTCATTGATGGTCACGTTGTGCAATCCGACACCATCGGCAAGCGTCGTCGCGTCTATCAACTCATCGATAGCACTTCGGAGGGCCCTAATGGCACCTCACTGCCAAGTAATCGGCATGATATCGCCACGTCGAAAACCGATGACACATCGCACCTGTCACTCGATGAAGCACTGCAGGAACAACGTCGAGTCTTGAAAAAATCCATGCGGGCCGCGAAGGCGGAAGCCGAGCACCTCTATCAGTTGGCAAAGAACTATCCAGAAGCGAAACCAGACATCGTTCCACTTCAGGAAGATGCGATTCAGCGCGCCTGTGAACTTCAGGGACAACTATCCGCCGTGCTAGCGCTCTCTGCAAAACGCCATGCTGGAGGTGCATTATGACGCCGCGTCAGATCAATCGATTACTGCCCTCTCTGACAAGCCCGACACTCAGAGCCTGGCAAGCGCGTTGTATTGAGACAGCGCTTCAACGCCTTTCGGATCAGCAGCCCCATTTCCTGTGCCAGGCCACCCCGGGTGCAGGCAAGATGCTGATGGCAGCCGTCCTGACTGAGGAGCTGATTCTCAACGGGAGCATTGATCACGTCATCTATCTCGGCCCCACCTCTGCCGTGGTGGAGCGTGCACGCGAGACGTTTTCGCAAATTCTGGGGCGGCCCATGCAGGGCAGGCTGGGGGACATCGGTATTGCGCTGACCTATCAAGCGCTCAGCTTCCGCCTGGAGGATCTCAAGCAACTCTGTCGCCAAGGGCGTGTCCTGCTGGTCTGGGACGAAAGCCACCATGCCGCCGGCGCGACAGCATGCGCCGCAAAAAACGCCTACACCAGCTCGGCAGCCACCGGCGCCAATCAATGGGGATTGGCACTCTTGGCATTGGAGCGCGATGTTCGCTTTACGCTCGCCTTGTCAGGCACTCCTTGGCGCACTGATGGCAGTTGCCTTCCGATGCTGCGTTATATGGCACCGAGCCATGAAGACGCCTCAGCGTCCGAGCCATCGGCGCCAACCCTGCCATCGGCGGACAGTGACCGCCTCGCGCTGATCCCAGACTTCACTTATCCCCTGCGTGATGCCATCCAGGATGATGTCTGCCGTACTCCCCAGATATACCTGATAGATAATGACGACATACGTCTGGTGGCAGAACAGCAGGCGCAGCGTGAGACACTGTATTACCAAAGCATCCCAGCCCTGTTGCGTCATCCAGGGGTGCATTACGCCGCCTTGCTGCGTCACCCGGGGCCTCAGCAGCATTTGCTGGACGTCAGCTGCCAACGCTTGCGACAGCTTCAGGAGAAAGACCCGACCGCCGCAGGATTGGTGGTGGCATCCAACATTTCCCATGCGGAAGACATCGCTGATTGTCTGAAACAGATGGGACAGACGGTGTGTCTGGTAACCAGCCAGACGGAAGGGGCGCACGCACGACTTGAGGCCTTTCGCTACGGCCATACCTCGTGGATTGTCTCCGTCAACATGGTCAGTGAAGGGATCGACATTCCCCGCTTGCAGGTATGTTGCTACCTCAGCCACGTCAGGACCGAACAGTATTTTCGTCAGGTGCTAGGCCGAATCATACGGCGTCGACATGCACAAGATGATGCGTGCTATTTCTATGCACTCAACGAAAGCACGTTACGGCACTACGCCTACCGGCTGTTTGACGACTTACCCGACGAGCATGCTGCGATCCAACTGGATCCCTTCTCTTCCCCGACAACACCCGCCCCAATCGTCTATCCAGCCACAGATTCGATAGCCTCCAACGACCCTGGCACGAGCGGAGAACTCCCCACGATTGAAATGCTTGGCGCGCCACATGCTCAGGCCCCCATGAGTGAGTGTGTGAGCCTACCAGAGGGAATACGAGAGATGACTCTCGATCTGGCAAATGATGTGGCGTTCTCCAACGCCTTCTTGGCGCGCTTGGTATCGCTTTGATCACAGGAGGCGACTCGGCAGCCTCGCTTGCACGAATAGCAGATGATTTCACTTTTTATAGCCTGCCCACCAAACATAAAATCAGAAAATCATGAACTTGCTAGTGGCATTCCCCCAATAACCCTAAGTATGCGTGACTATCGACTCTCCATGCCTTCTGAGGCATGCATTTCGGGTTGGCTGATTTACGAAGGGTGATAGCGTGAAATTCGATGGCCGCCTCACAAGCGCATGCCGGCCATTATTCCAACTTTTCGACATCGATGGAGATCCCTCATGGTGTCCAGACCACCGACAGGCATTCACCCGCCTCAAAGACGAAGACATCAGGCAATGCAAGTGATCCCCTATCAGGGAAACCAGGACTCTCTGCCGGGACTTTGCCTGACGGTCTCGGCACGAAAGCTGATAATGGCAAGCCTTGCACCGAGTACCATCCGAGCCTTCCAAAGCGACATACGGATGTTTCTCAGACGTGGCGGCACCCTCCCCAGCACCGACACGGAGATTGCCAACTACCTCACCCGGTGTTTCGAGGACGGTTATAAACCGAATACGCTCAAGCGACAGCTGTGCTCGTTACGGCGTTGGCACCTTGTCATGAATTGCCCCACCCTGGGCAATGAGCAAATGATCAAGGGGGTCATGCGCGGCTGTGCACGCCTCAATGAAGTGCCGGTGAAACGTGCACCAGCCTTGATGCGAGACGATCTGCATCAGCTGCTGAATAGCTTGGATTTGAGCGAGTTGCGAGATCTGCGCGACGCCGCCATGTTCTGCCTGACGTTCTATGGAGCATTTCGTTACAGCGAAGTCCTCAACCTTCGTGTCGAGCACCTCACATGGGATACACGAGGCGTGTTGGTCAGGCTCTCCCGCAGCAAGACCAATCAAGAAGGACGACATGAAGTCAAAGCCATTCACCATGCGGATACCTCGCTCCCCTACTGCCCCGTCAATCTCCTGTATCGCTGGCTGGAAGCCGCCCATATCCAAAGAGGTGCGGTATTTCGCAGCGTCTCGCTGGGCGGCAGGCCAGGAGGCTCGAAACTCTCTCGAACTGCTTTTCAGAATGCGTTGATCAGAGGGCTTGAGCGGTCAAACCTGGCTTCACGGGGATTCAGCACACATAGCATGCGTGCTGGCCTGATCACTGAAGCTCATCTGCGGGGGAAGAGCCTGGAGCAGATACAACGCGTAACAGGTCACAGGCATCTCAGCACCTTGACGGAGTATATTCGGATCGCAGACCCCTTCGAAAACAGTGCCAATGACTTTTGATAAACACGAACAGTACATTACCGTTCAATAATCGATGAATTGAGAAAAGCAATCAAACGCAAAGTCATAATAAAAAATCACTACCAATATTGACGCTAAAAAGCCCTAATGCTCGCGAAACGGTCGATTTTGACGGTTAACTGATGCAGTAGATTCTTGCTACTTGAGTTATGCTATTAGTACACATTGATTCAGATTAGACATATCAGGAGGTAGTACTCTCAGAGATATCGTTCTACAGGTCGGGTGTATTACTCGACTGATCATCACTACTCAAAGTTACTCGCGTTTGCTGGACATGAACTCGACGAATGATTCTCTCATACGTCTCGGCCCCCCTTTGCCTATCGTTGGAGTCATCAATATGCCAGATGCTACCTATACACCGTCACTAGTGAAAATCAGCGCTGACAAGACGCTTGTCATCTATCAGCGAGTACTCGAGGTGGACACCGCCGAGCTTATGAACGAGGAGCATGCTTTTCGACCAACGGTCGCGACAGAGAGCCTGCCCATAGCGCCTGTCCGCTTCCGCAGCAACGTTCAGTCGACTCACACTTCCGAGGAGTTCGTGAATTTTCATGTCATCAAAGCCATCGTATCCACACAGAAAGTGCCCGTCTCACAAAGTGTATTTTGCATCGAGATCGATATCGGCAGACTCAACGAAGATGAAGTCCAGGTGGTGAGATTCTATTACCAGGTGCTACAGCCTCTGCTCGAGCTTGGCTGGGAATGGATCAATATCCACAACCTACATACCACTGGCGATATCAATATTAACGAGAAGAAGTTATGGAACAATATACTCAGAAACTTCATTAGTGATGAAAGATTACAATACGCATGGAGCAATGTAGTCACTCAACAAAACTTGCCAATAACACACAAGCAAATCTCATCAATGTTCAAACATCGCTATTCCACTGACTCGATTAGAAAGTTTATGAACACAATAACGGATAGCGCTAATAAAAGTCAAAGTAATGCATCTAAAGATAGAAATATAGCAAACGGCGCCACTGTCGCTAAAACAAGTAAGAAGAACACCCATAGCAAAAGAAAAGATAATAGGAAGCAGGAATCAGATACCAACAAGCAAAGCAATATAAAAGAAAAAAACAAGTACTCGAACAATAAGAGGGAAAACGACTCAGATTCGCAAATTGATTGGCTTTATGAGCTTTGATTGACTGATAAACAGGAGGCTTTCACGTGAGTGAACACCAACTACCTGACCAAATATTGGCTAATTACGACCTCAATGCGATCGGGTCCCGCTGGCCCCTTGTACCGGAGTGGCTCAAGAGGAGCCTCCCACCCTTGATTGCCTCAGAATATCGCCTCAGTGCTCGCCTCTTTGCCGCCGATTACTCGGAGCCAGACCTTGTGCCCCAAGTAGAAGAGTTTCTAGAAAGCCAATTTTTTATGGAAGATGAGTCACATCGAAATCATAGAATGTCTCACTGCCTTCATTACACGGTGAACTACCGATTTATATCGCTCACTGATCCTCGCGTAAGCAGTATCCGAAAGCTGCTTAGACTGATTTTTTGTCAGCCACGTCGTACTGTAAGACGTGGCTCTGCCATCAAATATTACACCCAGATACTTGAGCTTAGAAAGGCGCTTAAGCGGCTACTTAACTGGGGCGACCTGGATGATATTCAAAACAGTTTCCCCAGACCCATTTCCCCTACCCTGGGAGAGCAGTTAGTTCCTCCTCCGGAGCATTTTTCCGATGCTGATTTGGAGCTGCTCGAACAGTTTCTTCATGCCTATGATAAAGCAACTGATCGTCCATCGGAGCATCCCAACCATCTGCGCAATAAGAAAGCGACACGCGCTTTGCTTGACGAAATTTATCAGTCGAGCCAGCTCACTCGTAGCCCAATAAGAAAACAGCATAGAGCTCGCAATGAAAATCAAAAAAGACGTCAACATGTCGATACCATTCTTCGTGATTCGCCACTTTGGGCCAGTGACAAATCTTACAAAATTCATGCTGAATATACCGACTATCGCTCCCTTGACAGGTCAATCCAAGCACTTGACCATGCCTTAATAGAGGATGATGAAGAGCTCACGGATGACAATGAACATCAGAATGAATCATCATCTAATGATCTGAACCAAAGCAGTATCTCACCCCTCGACCCAGTGAAAGAGCTATTCCATAACACGCTGCTTTCACAAGGCGATCAGGCGCTTCACCTTGAGAGCGTACAGCTCTTGCAACAGGCCCGCAGTCTCAAGACATCTGCAGACATCAGCCTACGCCCACAAGAAGAGGTTCTAGCAGCTTTACGTATCTTCCAACCACCGAAAGATGAGGAATTTCTCATAGAATCTGAGAGTGCTATTGCAAACCGACAAGCCTTGGCATTTCTTAGCATTCTACTTTGCAGTGGAATAGCACCTGAGCGCTTGCTGCAGACGACGGTAATCTCCCGATCCCCCAAGCTGCCCCTCAATAGCGATAGCAATCGTGAGTGGATCATCTGCCAGACACTGGATCAAGTTCCCAGCTGGTCACCGGAGGAGGGGCTACTCCATTACTCTGTCAACAAGGCACCTAACGAAACCATCATCACGTTGCCCTTGCCCAACGCTCTCAATCAGTCACTCATGGCCGAAAAGGCATGGCTCCCCGGCGCCCAGCCCTTCAAAGCACTGAAATCACTGATCGAGAAAAAACTCAAGCGCTGGGGGGATAACCGTCCCGGAAGTACTCTGACGTTGAGACGCGTGTCCGCCAGTCATCATCATTGGGTGATACCTGCCTGTGAAGATGAAGTGATCGCGACCTGGTTGCGAGGCGAGCTCCCGCTTTCGCTCTCTGCCCCGGCAACGTATCGAACGATACCTCTGCACAAGATTCAGAAGGCTTTTCTCTCGGCTCAAGCTGCGCTTGGCCTATTTCCCTTATTAGAAGAAGACTGTCGTACACCTCGCGAAGATCACACCGTGGGATCCACAAAAGCCCAGGAGCCGAGCTATTTCAAACGTCCGCTTCATTTGCTGACGCAACTTACCAAGAACCACGCCATGCTGGTTACCTCATTGATTACCTCACAAGGGAATCGTAGTCGCGACTTACGGGCAGTCGGCGAAGCCATTGCCCGGCAAGGTCAGATACTGGGAGCGCTGACCTTACTTGCATGGCAGCTCTGCACCTTGGCTCGCCCAATTGGATCCAAAACCCAATGTGAGCAGCTGGAAAATACGCTCTGGCTACGCGACAAGGATTCGGCTCGGGCACAGGAAAGCCGCCAAATTCCACTTGTCCCTGCCCTTGGCACATTGCTCCGGCTTCAGCATGAGTGGCGGGAGGAATGGCAACGATGGTGGAAACGCCACGGTGGCAAAGCAGACTTTCTTAGGCATGAACAAGTCGCCTACCCCGTTCAATGGAAGTTCAATGCCTCGACAATGATGTTGACGCAGCAACGCATGCAGCATGCTGACTGGCGACAGTGGCTCAAGGATCTTCCAACATTCATGCCTTCGCCTTTGGCAACTGAATTGAGCCAGTGGGGCCACCAGCCTTCCAATATCACGCGCCACAGCATGCTCACCGCGCTCCAATCGCGACTTTCTCACGCTGAATTTAGCGCACTCGCTGGGCACACCACCCAGGGGCACTCACTCCAATCCCCGGCCAGTGATCGGAGCCTGATTCAATCGGCGACACGAAGCGCACTAACCGATATCGCCAGACTATGCGGCTTGACACCGGATCTGCTTCACAGAGACGACCTCCCATGGCCCATTGAGCACGCCGGACCAGCCATTCAAGGAGATAGAGGATGAGCGCTGTTACCACCATTGATCTTCGGAAGAAAACCGATGTACCTGCCCAGGCCACGCACCAAGAGCTTACAACTCCGAAGCTGTCTCCGATCGAGCTTTCGAAAACACTGGGTAGGATATTCCGTCGCTGGGATGATCCAGCTCATCCCCTTTTCTCCTCATCTGAAGAGCTCAGACATTTCCGCAAGAATGTCGCACGCTACGCCTGGCGACGGCATAAGAAAAAGGTAACCAGAGCACAGGCTAGAGCGCAAAGTGCGCCTTCCACCAAGCCGTCTCGCGCTCGACACAATGCCACACGCTTGAACCAGCGAGCTGTACAAGCCTTGATTCGCAACGCCATCCAGCTTACCAAGGAAGCTGAACTCGACTTCAGCTCCCGAAAGGTCACCAAGGAAGTCGCGCTTGTACTGACTCATCTCAACCGAGAGCCTGACTTCGAGGCTACGATTCCGACCAGTATCAAGCGTCCGGTCAGACCCTCATCCGCGGCTACCTCATCACGAGATATCAAGGTTCAGCAACGGGTGCTGGATTCGGTACGCGCCCTGCAGAGCATTCCCGCTAACCAATGCACGCCAGAGCAGTCTCTTCTCTTCCTGGCCTTGAGCATGGGTACCCTGCTGGGGATGGAGGAAGAAGTGATTCGCCATACTTTGCTGAACTTGAGCTCAGAGCATCTGCCACGCCTGAACACCAAGCGCGGTCCCCACCATTGGTTCATCGGCTGCCTGCCAGGGTTATCTCGAACACATCCAGCCCATTACCGGCTAAAAATCCCGAATCATCTCAGGAGGCTACTCAGGGCTTGCCGTCAGTCCCCTGCCCCATCATCAGCCCCCTCCTCTCAGCGAGCAGATGTATGGTGGTTCTCCTCGGATGCTACGCTGGATCTAAACAGTCCATTGGAAGCGCGAGCTGCCCATCTGGATCAGCTCTTGGTCACCGGTCTGTCACAGCTGCTAGATAGCCAGGCACCACGCAGGACTGGTTCCTCCGCTTCGCTGAAGAGTGTCCGATCATTGCTTCGTCATGCCTTTCGGTGCACGACATTGTTGGGCCCTGCGCCCCTCTGGTCACAGCTGCTTCGGCGCTATCCCCTGCCGGTGTGTAGCTGGCGTTCTCCTTGGCAGCATGACGAAAGCCTCTTTTTATCGGCGGCATCCCTCCCTACCTCCGGTACGTCAAGCGCTTCCGGCGCCATGGATGCCTCTGAACCGGAAGACATCGAGACCGATCTTCACACCCCTGAACTCCTTATGGGAGGAGGCGTCAGGAGTAACGAATCGTCACCATCAACCTCCCCTCGATACAGGCAGGATCAACTATCAACAGACTGGTATGTGAAAGCAGGCAACCAACTGTATGCGTATATCACCGAACTGGAGCATGAAGGTCTGATAACCCCCAGAGGGGAATCTGCGATCCAGCGGCATGACGCCATTACGTCTCGCTACGCGAAGAAGCTGATACACATGCTGGGCGAAGACAGCTATCCACTCTGGATACTGCTATGGCTGTCTTATCAATCGAGCACTCAAGGCAACAAAGCCAGCACGCTCAGAACTTACCTGAGTCGTCTGACGCCCACCTCCATGATGATGTTGCCCGATATCCCATGGTTGACGCTCTGGGATGGAGAACTGATGGAGGCGATCAGCGAACAGCTACCGACTCAGAAAGGCTGGGACACTTCGACGTCCCACAACTTCTTCCAGACGTTCAATCAGTTCATCAGCTTCTGCCAAGGTAACGATCGATTAACGGGTATTCCCCCCGTGCAGGGTGAGGGAGGTCGCTTCATCAGTACATTGCGTACACATCTGATCATGCCGCACGAGGCGGAACATCTGACCCGGGCGCTCTCCCGAAGACGGAGTGGATTGCGGCGCAGCTGGCTGATCGCCTTCCTCCTTGGCTACTACGGGGGCCTGAGAGCTGGAGAAGTCATGGCATTGACACTGCATGACGTCATCATCAATCAGCCGGGAGATGACGGCCCCACCTACTGTTACGTAGAAATCCATGCTGGGAAGACCGCAAATGCTCGTCGCAGCGTTCCTCTTCACCTTTTGATATCCCCAGAATTGATGACGCTGGTGAAAGAATGGATTGATAGGCGCCGAGAGTCCTTTGCTGGCCAGCAGCGTTTGAAGAACATTGCCTTGCTGGGGCCAGAAAGCTCTCCGCTGGGCTATTCAAGAGAGAGCTTGCTGACCCCGCTCATGGCATGGGCCCGGCAGTCTCTCCGCGGTGCTCTCACACCCGGATTGGAGCTGGAGGACATCCACTTCGACTTTCATCTCTTGAGGCACAATGCAATCTCGTGGCTCGTACTGCGCCTCTACAGCGACGACTACCCTCAGCTTCTGGATCGCCTTTCCTCCACCTGCCGAGGACATTGGTCCTTCACTCCTGCAGCACTGGCGAACTGCCGCCGAGCGGTCTACGACGTACTGGAAAGAGATGCCAAGGCACGAGGTCACCGTCTCGAGTTACTCGCCAAGTTGATCGGGCACCGCAACTCTCAAACACTGACACATCACTACACGCATGTGCTGGGTGAGATACATGGTGAGGTACTTCTGGAGCTGATGAAGCGACGCTGAAGGCGAAGATCGCATACTCGCATACTGGCTGTCGCCTATCGAAGCCGAAGCGCAGGTGGTCGACGGGCTAGAGATAGCCCAACCCCGATGTATCACCCTCCATCACTTGCGGTGTTGCACTCAGAGTCCACCTGCGCCATCTCACGCTCGGCAACCAGGATGAGTCAGGAGGTACAGTAGGCTGTCCGAGCCTGTACACACGGATGGAGCATTAGCAGTTCATGCGTGGTGCGATGATCTCCTTGACACTTTGACAGACTGATCGCCCCAAATTGTCCTGAAAGGGAAAAATTGCAGCACTTGCAACCCGCACACCAACTATTTTCCCTATAGGGAAAAATTCAGGACTACTCCAGTATATCCACCCAATTATCCCTATAGGGAAATTTTTAAGTATACTAAATTGTTTACAACAACCCGCTTTCTTATCGTGAAAGGTCTTAGCATGCCCCTATCGCAAGCAGTTCCCATTCATGATGCCGCAACGCTTGGCAAGTTGATTCGCCGCGCTCGCAAGCAGCAAGGGCTAAATCTTGAAACCCTCGCAGGTCTTTGCGGGTTGAGCATTCGCTTTCTGAGTGAGTTGGAAAACGGCCGTGACAGCTGCGGGTTGGGTCGCATATTGATCGTACTTGATACGCTAGGCATCGAGCTGTCCGCTGTTCCACCGGAGGGATCCGAATCATGATATTGCCGGATTCGTTGAACGTATGGCGCGACACGCAGCATGTAGGGACGTTGTGGCGCGGCACGGATGGCCGACTGATGGGCTTCGAATACAACGATACCTGGCGACAGAACGGGCATGCCATTTCGTACAGCTTGCCTCTAAGCCAAAAGGCTTGGCAGCCCCAAGACCTTCTGGCGCATCACTGGTTCGCAAATTTGCTGCCTGAAGAGCAAGCCCGGGCGGCGCTGATCAAGCGCCTGGGTATACCAGACGACGACTTCTCGCTACTGGCGACCATCGGCGGCGATTGTGCTGGTGCGCTGACGATCCTTCCGAGCGATCACATGCCGCCGTCAAGAACCCTACCGTCATCCCTCGATGACAACTACCGCGAGTTGCCGCTCGATCGACTTGCGCAATGGGCAGGTGCTCGCGAGCGGTATGCCCTGATGAATGAAGGAGCTCTGGCCAAACGCCCTCGTCTTTCGCTGGCCGGCGCGCAGGACAAGATCCCTGTGCGACTGTGGAACGATACACTCTACTTACCTATCGGAATCGAACCCTCTACCCATATTTTGAAATTCGCCGTCGAAGGGCGTGAGCAAGTCATTCTGAATGAGCTGTATCTGAACAATCTGGCACGCTTGGGGGGAATAGCCTGCCCGAGGACCACGATGGTCTATGCCGGCCGACATCCTTACTTGATGGTCGAACGCTACGACCGCTTGGGTATTGAAAGCGGACACGTCGAGCGTTTGCATCAGGAGGATCTGTGTCAGGCCATGGGCGTGTCGCGGAATCAGAAATACCAGGCTTACGGTGGGCCACGTTTCGGAGAGATCGTGCAAACAGTCCGCGAAGCCTGCCGACCCTCAGCGGCATCCATTCAGCAGCTGCTTCGCTGGCAAATATTCAATGTGCTGGTTGGCAACAGTGACGGCCATGCCAAGAACGTGTCCTTGTTACAGGACTCCCGAGGTCGTTGGCAGATCGCCCCAGCCTATGACCTCGTTGGCACCATAGTGCTCGGTTACGATTCAGACATGGCCTTCTCCCTCGGCGGGGAGTTCAATTCGATGCAGCTGCTACCGCGCGATTGGCAGGCCTTTTCGGAGGAGTGCCGATTCAGTTATCCGTTTGTGAAGCGCCAAATTCAACAGATGGTTACCATGCTCGCTGATCTATCCGACTCAGTCATACTCAAGGAGCAGCTACAGCAAGCCGGTCTCGAAGGCAAAGGCTGGACGAGGTTGCAGCAGCAACGTCAACACATTCAAAAGCAGTGCCGCCGTGCCGAGCGATGGTAGTGCCTGTCAGCGAAATTCAAGTTTGGATGTTGCCTCGTTCGGGGCCGTGAAGGCAGTCATCACACCGCCTGTGTCGCGCGACACTCCGGATAGGCCGAGCATCCCCAGAACTGCTGGCCCTCACGTACACCTGCTTTGGCAGTACGCAGCACCATACGGCTACCGCATTTCGGGCATTCACGTCTCGCCTGTGGATCATTGCGCTGCTTGAGATGCTGCACATGAGCACGCTGCGTCGCCCGAGTCGGCGCCAGCCGCCCCGTCAGCAGCGCCTCATGCATGGCCTCGACCTGCGCCTCGCTGAAGATGGGGGCCTTGAACGACTGTACGAAGGAAACGAAGTCAGTACCGCGCGTCACGTTGGCTGGCATCTCACCCTTGAGCCTGGCGTTGCCGACGAAGACGATCACCGAATGCAGATGCTCGGGAGTCACGCCAAGCGTCGTCTCCAGTGCCTTGAGATGCTTGTAGTTCTGACGTAGCGGGTTCTGGAAGCTGAACGACTGTCGAGGAAACTGCTGGGTCCAGTTCGCCTCGTGCTCACTGCCGAAGATCCAGCCTTTCATGTTCTTGGTTTCCAACACGAAGCAGCCGAAACGCGACAGCAGCACATGATCGATCTGGGTGGTGCCGCTCTCGGTCTTGAGGGTGACATTGTGCAAGGCCCGATAGCCCTGCTTGCCGAGTCGACGCGCCATCCAGCGCACTCGCCACTCGCCAATGCGACCTTTCATGCGGGGAGACTTGAGATAACGACTGACGCAGGAGGCCAGCACGAGGCATAGCAGTACACTCATCACCGGCGCGATGTTCGAAGGGACAACCACTGTCATGACTCCTGGTGCAGCCTGTACGGAAAGGAATCAAGCGAGGTGATTCGTCCAACCGGAGTACTGAGCCTTGATAAGGGAAAGGTAATGCTGCACCGCGCCCGATGGAGGAGCGCGGTGCAGCAAACTGCAGGATTCTAACCATCTGGCGAACGCCAAGCTACTGTTCTCTATCGGTTTATCTCTGAAGCAGAGCACGACGGAGCGTTGTGCATCGACGAGAGAATCAGGTTGGCGACGAGCCGTTCGTCTGAATCACTCCACCTCCAACATGACCTTGTCGGTATCGAACGCCAGCCGCCCGGCGATCGCCTGCACCTCCTCGATGGGGTGATCGTAACTCCAGGCGATATCAGGAAGATCCGGCAGCGAGTAATAGGTACTGTCGCCCTTGAACGGACAATGAGTGACGGTGTGAGAAACCGAGAGCTCCGCCATCGCCACATCGGCGCGCGGCAAGTAGAGCCTCGGCGGATAGCCCTTCTCGCGCAATTCCAGCGCGTTGCCAGTGTCAGCGATCACCGTCTCACCGACCAGGATTCGCACCCGCGAGGATAGCGGGTGCAGCGTGATACGCGGTTCGAGGTGGTCGGCCATGAAGACTCCTTTACGGGTTGGCGGGTGAAAGCGGCAGATGAAAGTGCCTTGAGGCGCGTTCTGAAAGAGTCAGACCCTCAGACCCCACCGTCCCTGGCGAGCCGAAAGCCGGAGAACGCCCAGCGCGCCTCGGGCGGGAAGAAGTTGCGATAGGTCGCGCGGATATGATCGGCAGACGTGGCGCAGCAACCCCCACGGAGCACCATCTGACCGGACATGAACTTGCCGTTGTACTCCCCCAGGCTGCCCGGCAGTTTGCGAAAGCCCGGATACGGGCGATAGGCACTGCCCGTCCACTCCCAGACATCGCCGAACATCTGACTCGGCATGCCTTCGGAGCTCGCGGCCGCGACTGGCTGTAGATAATCCTGATCGACGAAGTTACCAGAGAGAGGGACATCCTGACCGACTGTCTCCCACTCGGCCTCGGTGGGCAGGCGCGCGCCCGCCCACTGGGCGTAGGCATCGGCCTCGAAGAAGCTGACATGGCAGACCGGCGCATTCAGATCCACCGGCACCAGGCCACCTAGCGTGTAGTGATGCCAGACGCCGTCGCGCTCGACCCAATAAAGCGGCGCCGGCCAGCCTTCCGCCTTGACCGTCGCCCAGCCATCCGCCAGCCAGTGCTCGGGGGTGGCGTATCCGCCGTCCTGCATAAAGGCGAGAAACTCGCCGTTGGTCACCGGACGGTCGGCCATCTCGAACGCTTCGACGAACTGACGGTGTCGGCCCATCTCGTTGTCGTAGGCGAAGCCACCTTCGGCTGCATCATGGCCGATCTCGCGAACCCCGGCTGGATAGGCCAGCCATCCAAGCGACGGCACCTCCTGCGCAGGGGCTGGTGCCAATCCCGGAGTCAGATCATCCCGATAGGCCGGACACAGTGGGTTCTGCGCCAGAATGTGCTTGATGTCCATCAACAGCAGCTCCTGATGCTGCTGCTCATGCGGCAGCCCCAGCTCCAAGCGGCGAAGAATCTCGGGCAGATGTTCCCGTGGCGGATTCTCAAGCAGCGCTTGCATGGCCTGATCGACGTGCGCGCGATAGCGATAGACATCGTCGACGGTCGGGCGCGAGATCGTGCCACGCTCGGCGCGCGGGAACGGTACGCCATGGGTCTCGTAGTAGGAGTTGAAGAGGTGATCGTAGGCGGGGTCGAGCGTCTGATAGTCCGGCTGAAACGGCTTCAGGATGAAGGCTTCGAAGAACCAGGTGACATGGGCGATGTGCCACTTGGGCGGGCTGACATCTGCCATGCTCTGCACCATGTAGTCTTCCTTATGCAGCGGCGCACAGATCGCCTCGGTGGCGGCGCGTACCCGCTGGTACGCGCGTAGCCACTCCTTGGCATGCAGGCTATCGGGTCTTTCGATGACGGTGTCATGGGCAGATGACATGATGGCTTCCTTTACGAGTCTGGTTCTCTCCCTGAAACGTGATCGGACAGGCTCTTGGCCAGCACGGCTGACGTGCCTCCCCAGCCCCATCAGCGCTTGGCCGGGGTGATATCCCCACCCTATCACTCGTGTTGCTAATGCCAACTCTTCACGGACTCTGGTCTTTCCTCTGAAACTAGGTCTGCACCTTGATCTACCCCTGATCTGCCCTAGCCTTCACTTCGCTGTAACGCACGTCCCGCTGCAAGTGTCTTACCTGAGCGCGCCAGCCTCAGTTCTGCATCGGAATATTCTCTTCCCAACGAAAGCCGATACCGCCGCCCTGCCATACACCATTCTCCAGCGGGCTGGGGCCATGGATATCCACCTGCAGCGGCAGTCCGAAGCCAGGTGCCAGATCCTGAGTGCCACGCACGGTACTGCGATGCATGATCCGCAGGCCTTGCTCCTGTGCCGGCAAGTGCGCGCCGGGCGCGGCCCTATGAGCGACCGCCAGGTTATCGATGAACACGCAGTCGTTTTCCTGGTACTCGAAGTCGAGGGCGTAACCCTCGGTGAAGCCGGCATTCAGGATGGCGTTGTACTCACGGCAGAGCTGCGTCAGCTCTTCGGCGGTCAGCAGCCGGAAGGCATCCTGATCGGGTAGCTTCTCGATCACTGCGCCGGTCATGCCCAGATGAAGCCAGATGCACTTGCGACCGGTGATGGGGTGCTCGTGTACCACGGGATGTACGGCCCCGGAGGAGGAATTCACCGAAGCAAGACGGCGCCAGAAGGCCTGACGCTCGGCAGACAAGGCGTCATGGGCCGCGCCCTGATGAGCAAAGCAGGTACCGCCGCCGTTCTCGGCCGGGCGGATGATGTGGTAGCCGGAGTGCGAGAACGTATCGGTATTGAAGCTGCCGTCGTTATGCCACTGCGGCCCGACGCCGGGAATGCCGTGACGGCGATCGTTCGACAGCCGGAAGATGTGCCGGTTGCCATCGGGCGTGGCCGGATGCATCCCATGGGTACTGTGCAGCTCCTTGCCGCCCCACCAGCAACTGGCGCGCAGAAAGTCATCGGCCTCCAGGGGCGTATCGCGCTTGAAGACCAAGAAGCCGCGCTCGGCCATGATCTGCTCCAGCGCCTCAAGCACTGGCGCGGGCGGCGCGTCCTGAGCGGACAGATCGATTCCCCTCACCTCGGCGCCTATCGGCTCCAGCGGTGTGATGCTGCCGCCGAATTGCTGGATGACAGCCACCTGTGCCGGGTCGAACGGAACGCCCGGTGCTGACTCGGCTACCTCAGTGCGTGTTGGATTCGCCATGACACTGACCTCCTGTCGCGGCTCCCACGCTGGCGAGACGCTGATGTGTCATCAGGCCGCGCTATCGCTGCGCGACGACACTCGCGGCTCACAGACTCTCGGCGTGGGATGAATGTATCAGCATTCTCGCAAACACATTCCCGTGCGCCAAACCTCGCCCCATCTCATCCCGAACGCCGCGAGTTACCTATCAGGATGACGCTGGTGCATCACGTCACTCGTATTTCTTCTGCCAACTCTTCACGGCGATCCGCTCCTTGAGCAGATCCAGCATGTCGATCAGCACCTGCTCGGTGATCTGCTCCGTCCTCGGGTCAGTGCGCGACCAAGCATCGAAACCACTCTCTGCCAGGTGCCCCACCAGCGCCGAGAACTCCTTGGAACGCAGGCCGACCAGCGCTTCATCGACGAGATGGCAGGCCAGATCCGACAGCGAGCTTTCCAGCCCTTTCGTAAGCTGGGTGCCCATGGGCAGGCGCGAGACACGCTGAAGCTCCGGACTCTCGGCGAGGGTGCGACTGACCAGGCCCCGCACATAGCGCAGGGTATCGTCGCGATTCTGGGTATAGACATCCCCCGCCATGGTCTCGAGGCGCTGGGTAATTTCACGGATCAAGGCCTGCTTGCGAGGCTCCACGACACGCTCGATCACCGAAGATGAGAGGTCATCGCTGTCGCGCAACTGCTGCTGGACGTTATCGAGCATGCGCAGGGAGATACGGTCCGTCAGCTCCTCCAGCAGAATATCGAGATACTTGGCCGCCACCCCGTAGAGGTACCAGCGGCGAACATCGATCAAGCCGAGACGTTGCAGGCGGAACAACAGCGAGATCACACGCAACACACGCAACAGGCGGAAGCCGCTCAGCGGGATACACCCCAGCACGTCGTACCAGTGCACGAAGGGATAGAAGAACCAGCGGTGGTAGCGCCGCTCCGCAATGGCCACTGCCCACCCCGCCAGCACATCGAGCAGGAAGACGGCGACGAATGCCAGGTCGATAGAGAGGAAATTGGCGTGGATATTCTGCTCATAGGCCGCATGCAACCCGGGTGTCACGGCCTCGAAGGCCGTGTTCAGCGGGGGAATCAGGAAGAGACTATCGAATAGCAGCAATGCCAGATTGGCGATCACGAGCACGATGATGAACAGATCCCACCACAGATGTATCCGCTCCCTGGCGGACGAGGGCGTGCGGGTGGCTGGCATGACAACTCCTTGGCGATTGTTTCAGAATGCGTAACGCGTCTTCCTGACTCAGCCTACAACGCTTCAGATGACCACGCTGGCGATGACCGCGCATCAGCTGACCACACTGGCGATGACGCTATCTGCGAGGGCTTGCAGCGCTACCGGAGCCCAGCCCCGAATCGCCGTAGACACCCTATTAGTGAGGGAGACACCCGCATGAAACAAGCGCAAGTGATGACATGGGCCGCCGTGATGAGCGCAGCACTCACCCTGGGCGGCTGCGCAGGCGCTCAATCCTCTGAGGATTATCAAGGTGTCGACGAGCCACTGGAGAACACCTATTGGAAGCTGGTGACACTCGACAACCAGCCAACACCCGTGGTGGAAGGCAAGCGTGAAGCCCATATCGTCTTACATACACAAGACTCGCGAGTAGCCGGCTCCACCGGCTGCAATCGCCTGATGGGGGAATATCACCATGATGCGCAAGAACTCGGCTTCGGCCGCCTGGCCATCACGCGAATGGCATGTCCCGGTGAAGTAGCAACGCTCGAACGCGATTTCCTCGCGACACTCAATGACGTGTCGGGCTGGCAGATAGAAGGCAAGACACTGACGCTGATGGATGCACAAGGGGCGTCGCGTGCCCGTTTCCAGACAGTCCATCTCTATTGAGGACTCACAAGCTCCAGTGACAAGGTGTCGGGACGAGAAGAAATGCTTGCACTGCTTCATCGCGCCTGAATCACTCGTCCCGCTCCGGTCTTTTTGCGACATCCACGCCGCAGGGTATTCCCCATCTCGCATCTTCGGATTGCCGGGAGCATGAAGGGACTCACCTCGGCTACGCCTTTATCAGACGGCGAATTGTTTCTGGTAAAGGTCTATTGTAGTGGTCAAGTGTTTTTGGCCACCGAGCTTTGAGCATTCCAGTAGTTCTTTTCTGCCAAGTTCGGCGGTATCCCATCGTTATGCTTGTGCGGCCGGAGGCTGCTGTAGTAACCGATCATATAATCAGTGACAGATCGCTTCGCCGCAGCAACATCGGGATAGCCGATCTCTGGTATCCATTCCGTTTTCAGGCTTCTGAAGAAGCGCTCTTTTGGGGCATTGTCCCAGCAATTGCCACGGCGACTGAGACTCAGTGTCATTCGGTAGCGCCAGAGCATCTGCCGGAATGCCCGGCTGGTGTACTGGCAACCCTGATCCGAATGAAACAGGATATTCCGTGGCTCTCCACGCGATTCGTAGGCCATGGTCAGCGCTTTCTTTACCAGCTCCGTGTTCGGCGATAGGGACAATGCCCACCCCACGGGTTTACGAGCATACAAGTCGATGACCACTGCCAGATAAGCCCAGCGTGCCCCTGTCCAAATATAGGTAATGTCGCCGGTCCATACCTGATTGGGCTTCTTTACATCGAACTCCCGATCAAGAACATTCGGTATATCCAGGTGTGGCTGATCAGCCTTCTTGTAGGCGTGCCTCGGCGGCTGCGAACTCATCAGCCCCAGCTGCTTCATCCGCCTGCTGGCCCGATAACGACTCAACTGTATTCCTGCCTGCGTGACCATTTTTGCAATGCTGCGAGCGCCGGCAGAGCCGTTACTGACGGTATGCGCCTCGACAACCTGATCCAGCAGCTTCTGCTCAGTCTCACAAGGTCTTCTATCCCGACTACGCCAAGCCCGGTAGCTACTGCGATGCACCCCAAACACCTGACACAAGTGCTGCACCGCGTAGCTCTCTTCAAGTCGCTCGATTATCGAGAATTGCTCAGGGAGTCCGACATCAAGAGAGCGGTAGCCTTTTTTAATATTGCCTTCTCTTCTTCCACTCGCCGCAGCTTGCGCTTCAGTTCCTGGATCTCACGCTGTTCCGGCGTCAGAGCCTCACCTTTCAGCGGCGCCTTGCCTGCCCGCTCAGCGCGAAGCCTGCGAACCCAATACTCCATGGTGGATTTGCCAACCCCCATGGCCTCACACGCCGCCTTCAGCGTGTAGCCCTGGTCGACCACGAGCTGGGCCGCTTCCAAGCGAAATTCCGGGCTAAACGTTCTCTTCTTCGTCATCATCTGCACCTGATTGTCTCTGTGAGCCATCATACACTCAAAGTCAGGTGGCCAGATTCACTGTGCCACTACACCCAGCCATTCGCCCAGGTCACCACTTCAATGAGGCCGCTGCAGCTTACGGCAAGCTCCGTCTTGATCCGTGTCAATGGACAAGGTTCGAATCTGCGCTAGGTTAAGATATACATCACTCTGCAGGAGCCCTGCCGCATGGCCAGGCACACGTCATTTCCTAAGCAATCCTCGCGGTCTGCCACCGCCTGGCATCGCTTTGGTCTGGTCATCCTGCTGGGCATGGTGCTACTGCTCTCTAGCGCCGCCACAATGGCAGATGACCCCTCCTCGGCAGATGCTCCCTCCTCTACTGAGTCTGGCCAGGTTGGCGTTGAGCCTCACGCAGATACGCACTCGAACACCGAGTTCATCAACGCAGACTATCCTCAACCGCGATGCCACCATGGCCATGGCACTCGTAATGTCGGCAGCGCCCTGTTGCGCCTGGAGCGCCAGGACTTGGAGCTCGAGCCCCTTCCCTTGAGCATGACGGCCCCGGCCATAGCGCCCCGAGTTGTCACCGCCAGCGGCTCGCCAAGTGCCCCTCCCTCACCCTCCTCGGTTCCTGTCTACCTTTTGACCCAACGCTACAGAGTCTAAGTCGACCTCGTATCTCCATCTCGCGCTTCCAGCCGTGGCCGCGTGGGAGAAAACCCGTGCCCGCCCCACATTGATCCAGGCAACTGCCGGAGTGGCCGCTGTGTGTGCAGAGACTCTTCCCACCATGAGAAGTGCATGCACATTCGCAACCACACCCGAGTGCTCGGTATCGGGTACGGCTTAGCGGACGTCACGAGGAAGACTTTATGGACGCACTGTTTTACTTCCTGCTTTGGGCAGCAATCCTCTTCTTGATGATGCGGTTCGGCTGTGGCGCCCACGTCATGGGGCACAGCCATGGCAGGACCAAACACGACAACGATAGCCCAGGGAATCAACGTGCAACTGAAGGGCTGGAGTGGATTCCGCCAGCCGAGGACGTCGACCCCGTCTGCGGCAAGACCGTCAGAACGAAAGGGGCCAAGCCAAGCGTCCACGATGGCCACGTCTTTTACTTCTGCTCTCGTGACTGCCGGGAGCGCTTCGAGGCCGCGCCCGAACAGTATCTCGTCCCTGGTGCAACGGCCTCGCCCCTCCAACCGGAGAACAAAGATGCCTGATGCCAATGCTCCGTTGACAGCCAAGCCCCGTTCAGGAACTCGCTTGCCGGTTCAGGCAACGCCGCGGATTCCCATGATCGCACTCGGGATGAGCCTGGGGCTGTTCCTGGCCGTAACCTTCATCCTTTGCGTCGGCTTCGATCTGCTGTTTCCCGACCAGGCGATGTATAAGAGCTGGCTGCGCTTGTTGCCAGGCTTCACTTGGCTCAGCTGGTCAAGCTTCTTCCTGGGGCTGGTCGAAAGTTTCGGCTACGGCTGGTACATCGCCCTGGTCTTCGGCCCGCTATACAACTTCTTTGTCACACGCCTCAACCGACACAGCGGAGCGTAGGCCATGAACGAATCCATCACTCAATACCGAAGGCCTCAACGCATGCGTGCGGCGTTGATTCCATTCCACTGAAGAGGTCGGAAACTGTCCGGGATCAAGAGCCGCCTACTTTCATCTCTACCTTCTCTTGACCCTTGGGTTACCCGCAGGCTTTAGCCTGACGTCAGGGCAAAGTAAGTAACAAGAAAAGGAGATCCGACCATGTGGGGCGACATGATGGCGTATATGGGGAGTTACAGCTGGGGGCATATGCTCTTCGGCGGGCTCATGATGGTGTTGTTCTGGGGCATCGTCATTGCCTTGGCCGTTCTCCTGGTGCGTGGCCTGACCCGAGGCCGGGGCGAGCCATTTTCTCAACGGCGGCCAACGGCCCTGGACCTTCTTCAAGAACGCTACGCCCGGGGAGAAATCGACCGCGAGGAGTACGAGCAACGCAAGCGCGATCTTCTGCTTTGATCGCACCTCCTGATTATTGGATACGGCACTATTAGTTTCGACCCTATCGAGATAGGGCCACGAGGTTGAATCAAGACGCGGAAGCGACGGAGACGATTCCATGACGCAACACCAACACGACCATTGTCACGGGCATGCCTCGCACGAGGCACCGACACTAGGCAGCGGCGATACGGACCAACACGCCGCCGGCAGCCAGGGTGGCGCCCAATACACCTGCCCGATGCACCCGGAGGTCGTCTCCGACCAGCCGGGTGACTGCCCCAAGTGCGGCATGCACCTCGTGCCCGTGGGAAGCGACGACTCGCAGACGCATGACGGGCATGGTCATGGGGCCTCCGCGCCGGCCCACGGCGGCAAGTACGACAAGGTGCCGGCCGGGCATGCCGGCGCCGTCTACACCTGCCCGATGCACCCCGAGGTGCGCCAAACCACTCCCGGTGCCTGCCCCCTGTGCGGTATGGGTCTGGAGCTGGAATCGGCGACGGTCGGCGATGAAGGGCCGAATCCCGAGCTGGTCGATTTTACCCGACGCTTCTGGGTCGCGGCCGTGCTCACGCTTCCGGTCCTGATTCTGACGATGAGCCCCTACCTGGGCCTCGGGGCCATTCGCGACTTCTTCGGTGAACGCAACGCGATGTGGATCGAGCTGGTGCTCAGCACGCCGGTGATCCTGTGGTCGGGCTGGCCGTTCTTCGTGCGCGGCTACAACTCCTTCCGCACCATGAACCTCAACATGTTCAGCCTGATCGGCATGGGGGTCGGCGCGGCCTATCTGTTCAGCATCGTGGCGGTGCTGGTGCCGGGCGTCTTCCCCGACGGCTTTCGCCGGGAAGACGGCACCGTCGGCGTCTATTTCGAGGCCGCGGCGGTGATCGTCACCCTGGTACTGCTGGGTCAGGTGATGGAGTTGCGCGCCCGTGAAGGCACCGGCAAGGCGATCCGCGCGCTGATGGACATGGCCGCCAAGACCGCGCGGGTGATCCGGCCCGACGGCAGCGAAGAAGAGGTCGCGCTGGAAGACGTGCAGGTGGGCGACCACCTGCGGGTGCGCCCCGGCGACAAGGTGCCGGTGGACGGCGTGGTGGTCGAGGGCCGCTCCTCGATCGACGAGTCGATGATCTCGGGCGAGCCGGTGCCGGTGGAAAAGGTCAAAGACGACAAGGTCACCGGGGCCACGATCAACGGCACCGGCAGCCTGGTCATGGAGGCCACCCGCATCGGCGCCGACACCATGCTCAGCCAGATCGTCGAGATGGTGGCTGCCGCCCAGCGCAGCCGCGCACCGATCCAGAAATTCGCCGACAAGGTGGCGGGCAAGTTCGTGCCCGCGGTGATCGGCGTCGCCATCCTCTCCTTCATCGCCTGGGCGATCTGGGGGCCGGCGCCGGCGCTGTCCTATGCGCTGGTCTCGGCGGTGGCGGTGCTGATCATCGCCTGCCCCTGTGCACTGGGGCTGGCCACGCCGATGTCGATCATGACGGCCACCGGACGCGGCGCGCAGGCCGGCGTACTGATCAAGAATGCCGAGGCGCTGGAAGGCTTCGCCAAGGTCGATACGCTGATGGTCGACAAGACCGGCACCCTGACCGAAGGCAAGCCGAAGCTGGTGGCGGTGCTGCCCGAGGTAGGGCATGACGAGGCCGAGGTATTGCGCCTGGCGGCCAGCCTCGAACGTGGCTCGGAACACCCACTGGCCGAGGCCATCGTCGCCGGCGCCGAAGAACGTGGCGTATCCCTCGCCGATGCCACCGATTTCGAAGCCGTGACCGGCATGGGCGTCAAGGGGGTCGTGGACGGCCAGTCGGTGGCCCTCGGCAACGCCAAGCTGATGGCCGAACTGGGCCTCGATGGCGGCCGGATCTCCGAGACCGCGAACGCCCGCCGCGATGAAGGCGAAACGGTGATGTTCGTCGTGCTCGATGGCCAGATCGCCGGCCTGGTCAGCGTCGCCGACCCGGTGAAGGAGACCACCCCCGAGGCCCTGAAGGCGCTGCACAAACTTGGCTTTCGCATCATCATGGCCACCGGCGACAACGAGCGGACGGCCAAGGCGGTGGCCGGGCGACTGGGTATCGATGAGATCCGCGCCGACGTGCTGCCCGAGGACAAGGCCCGCATCATCCGCGAATTGCAGGAACAAGGCCGCAAGGTGGCCATGGCGGGCGACGGGGTGAACGACGCTCCCGCCCTGGCCCAGGCCGATGTGGGCATCGCCATGGGCACCGGCGCCGACGTGGCGATCGAAAGCGCCGGCTTCACGCTGGTCAAGGGCAACCTCGACGGCATCGTTCGGGCCCGCAAGTTGTCGCTGGCCACCATGCGCAACATCAAGCAGAACCTGTTCTTCGCCCTGGTCTACAACGGGGCCGGCGTACCGATCGCCGCCGGGATCCTCTATCCGTTCCTCGGCATCCTGATCGGGCCGATGTTCGCCGCCTTCGCGATGAGCGCGTCTTCGCTGTCGGTGGTGATGAATTCGCTGCGCCTGCGCCGGGTGAGGATTTGATCATGCATGACGAAAAGGGGTGGCTGGAGCGAGGACCCAGCAAAGGCAGCTTCTGGCTCATGGTGGCGATCGCCCTGGCGGTGATGGGCTTCCTGCTCTGGGAGGAGCACAAGGTGCACCTGCTCGGTGCCCTGCCCTGGCTGATCCTGCTCGCCTGTCCGCTAATGCATGTGTTCATGCACGGCGGACATGGAGGCCACGGGGGTCATGGCGGGCATGATGATCACAAGGGAGGACGCGATGAGTGATGACGTACCCGCCTATGGGCTGTGGGGCCTGGTCATTCTCAACTCGGCGATCTTCATCTTCTTCGCCTTCAGCTTCTTCAAGCCGCAGACGCGCCGCGACTGGCGCTCGTTCGGGGCCTTCAGCGCCTTCCTGGTGGCGCTGTTCACGGAGATGTACGGCTTCCCGCTGACCCTCTACTTCCTCTCCGGCTGGCTGCAGTCGCGCTACCCGGAGGTGGACTGGTTCAGCCACGATGCGGGCCACCTGCTGGAGATGCTGTTCGGCTGGCAGGCCAACCCGCATTTCGGGCCGTTCCATCTGCTGAGCATGGTGTTCATCGCCGCGGGTTTCTGGCTCATCGCCGCCGGCTGGCGGTCACTCTATACCGCCCAGCGGCGGGGAGAACTGGCCACCACCGGGCTCTATGCCCATGTCCGGCATCCCCAGTACGCCGGCTTCGTGCTGGTGATGACCGGCTTCCTGCTGCAGTGGCCCACCCTGCTGACCCTGGTCATGTTCCCGGTATTGGTGTGGATGTACTCACGACTGGCGATCCACGAAGAGCGCGACGTAGCGCGCCAGTTTGGCGACAAATGGCAGACCTACGCGGCCCGCACGCCACGCTTCATTCCGCACCTGCGGATGGCGAGTACGAGTGGCTGGCGCCTGTAAGGACAAAATCCCAGAGGTGCAGTCATGAAAAGCAGACGTTTTTCTCGTCGGCACGATCGTGGTCGTCAGCGACGACTCGCCCGGGGCTTCTTCTGCCCCTGCCACGGCTCCCAGTTCGACTTCGCCGGACGCGTGTTCAAGGCGGTGCCGGCGCCGATCAACCTGAAGGTTCCGCCGTACCGCTTCCTGTCCGAGTCCCGGATCGAGATCGGCGCCCACGACATCCTGACACTGAGAGGTATCCACTATGACCGCCAAAACATCCACCACCAAGCCACCCACGGCTCATAAAACCCCGCGCAAGCGCCAACCCACCGCCCCACCAGAGATGGACGCCCCGATGACCGCACCCGAGCCCGAAGAAGGCACCCTCCCGAGCCACCCGGCCACGGAGCTACTCGCCTATCAGACCGACCTGTGGCGACGCGGCGTACGCTACCTGGACACGCTGTGTGAGCGCGCGGACAACATGCTCGAGCATGAGCAGGCGGGCAAGCCGCCACTGCTCGACTTCGATTACGAGATGCTCGTGGATGGCCGTCGACTGGCACGCCCCGCCAACTATGCCCTGCTGCGCATCACCCGGGTCGGCGAGGACTGCCTGGAGGACTGCCTCGACGAGACTAGGCCGCCAGTGATGATCGTCGACCCGCGTGCCGGCCACGGCCCAGGCATCGGCGGCTTCAAGCGCGACTCCGAGGTGGGCATGGCGCTCCACGAGGGACACCCGGTCTACTTCGTGATCTTCTTCCCCGAGCCCGTCCCCGGCCAGACACTGGAGGACGTGCTGCACGTCCTGCGCCGCTTCGTCGAGACGCTGGCCGAGCGCCACCCCGGCCAGCCGCCGGTGCTCTACGGTAACTGCCAGGCGGGCTGGGCCATCGCGCTGCTCTCCGCCGACTGCGAGGGTCTGGTCGGGCCGGCGGTGCTGAACGGCTCGCCGCTCTCCTACTGGTCCGGCGAATCCGGCGTCAATCCCATGCGCCTCGCCGGCGGCCTGCTTGGCGGTGCCTGGCTGACGCACCTGATGGCCGACCTGGGAGACGGGCGCTTCGACGGTGCGAACCTCGCCACCAACTTCGAAGCCCTCAAGCCTGCGAATACCCTGTGGCAGAAGGACTATCAGCTGTTCGCCGACATCGACGGCCAGCGCGAACGCTTCCTCGAGTTCGAGCGCTGGTGGACGGGCTTCTATAGCCTGAGCAAAGAGGAGATCGTTGCCATCGTCGAGAACCTTTTCGTCGGCAACAAGCTGGAGCGTGGCGAGCTCGAGGTCTGCCCCGGCTGTAGCGTCGACCTCAAGCGCATCCGCAACCCCCTGGTGATCTTCGCCTCCGGCGGCGACAACATCACCCCGCCCCATCAGGCGCTCAACTGGATCCCCGCGGTCTATCCCGATACCGCGGCACTCAAGGCCGCCGACCAGCGTATCGTCTACCTGCTCAATCCCCACGTCGGGCATCTGGGCATCTTCGTCTCCTCCAAGGTGGCGCGCCTCGAGCACCGAGCGATCCTCGAGAGCGTCGGCAATCTGAATGACCTGGCCCCTGGCCTCTACGAGATGCGCATCGACAACCCCACCGGCGACCCCGACTGTCACAAGCCCCAGTTCCAGGTGCGCTTCGAGGAGCGCCGCGTGGAAGACCTGAACTTTCCCGACCAGGCCCCGGCGTTCGAAGGGGTGCGAGCGCTCTCCGAGCACAATGTGGCCCTCTACGAGACCTTCGTCGGGCCCTGGGTGCGGTTTTACACCACCCCCTGGTCAGCCGAGGTGCTGCGTCAACTGCATCCGGCGCGGACCAGCCGGCTGATGTACTCGGAACGCTTCTCCCCCTGGATGACCGGTGTGAAGTGGCTGGCCGAGATGGTAGAGACCGCACCGGCTCCGATCGATAGTGACACCCCCTATCGGCAATGGGAGACGCTGTTGAGCGACTCTATCGCCTCGACGCTGGAGCTTGCCGGCACGACCCGCGACAGCATGTACGAGATGGGGTTTCGCAGCCTCTACGGCGGGGGATGGTGGAGCGAGAACGAGTGACCCAGTCGAAGCCGACCCGGTTTACAGCCAATACCTATAGAGCAACCCACTAATGGAGAGCAATAAATGAAGATCGAGACCTTTCATGACCTGATCGACTGGACTCGCCAGCTGCATGCCCAGTTGGCCGAGTGCTTCAGGCACTGTGCCACCCGGCAGGAGGAGGCACGGGCCAAATCACTGCTGGAGTATCTCGCCGATCACGAGGCGGTCCTGGAGCACACCGTGGCCAGCTTCGAGAAGCAGGCCGACCCCAAGGCCCTAAACACCTGGGTCTACGATTATCTGTCGCATGCGCCCATCAAACCCCATCAGGCGTGCAATTTGCCCTATGCCGAGATGGGCTTCGAAGACATCAGCCGGGAAGTCTTCTCGCTGCACGATCAGGTCATCGCGCTATACCGCTACCTGGAAGGACGCGCCGACATCCCCGAGGCTCGGGATCTCGTTCGCGAGCTCTTGAAGCTGGAGGAACACGAGGCGATGCGTCTGTCCCAGCAGATCAACCGGGCTCGGGATCTATAGATGTCGACGCTACAGGGCCGTCTAAGCAGAGGTCGTAGCCACTAATGAAGAACGGATGATCGCCCGGCACGTGCAGCGCACATTAACCAACACCCAGGAGGTGACATGACCCAGACGGCAACGCCAGTGGCCCTTGCGACGCTCGATGATCTGATTCAGCGAGCCGGTGGCGGTAACCCGATCCGCGTCGCCGTGGTCAACGCGGCCCAGGCCGCCGTGCTGGAGACGCTTCGCGAGGCGGCGAGGCTGGGCATCGCCGAGCCGGTGCTCATCGGCCGTCCCACCGAGATCGTCGAGGCCGCCGCGGCGATCGGGTGTGTAGTGGCATAGTGAATCTGGCCACCTGATTTTGAGTGTATGATCACTCACAGAGACAGTCAGGTGCAGATGATGACGAAGAAGAGAACGTTCAGCCCGGAATTTCGCTTGGAAGCGGCCCAACTCGTGGTCGATCAGGGTTACACGCTGAAGGCGGCGTGTGAGGCCATGGGAGTTGGCAAATCCACCATGGAATATTGGGTACGCAGGCTTCGGGCTGAGCGAGCAGGCAAGGCGCCGCTGAAAGGTGAGGCTCTGACGCCGGAACAGCGTGAGATCCAGGAACTGAAGCGCAAGCTGCGGCGGGTGGAGGAAGAGAAGGCAATATTAAAAAAGGCTACCGCTCTCTTGATGTCGGACTCCCTGAGCAATTCTCGATAATCGAGCGACTTGAAGAGAGCTATGCGGTGCAGCACTTGTGTCAAGTGTTTGGGGTGCATCGCAGTAGCTACCGGGCCTGGCGTGACCGGGATAGAAGGCCCTGTGAGACTGAGCAGAAGCTGCTGGATCAGGTTGTCGAGGCGCATACCGTCAGTAACGGCTCTGCCGGCGCTCGCAGCATTGCAAAAATGGTCACGCAGGCAGGAATACAGTTGAGTCGTTATCGGGCCAGCAGGCGGATGAAGCAGCTGGGGCTGATGAGTTCGCAGCCGCCGAGGCACGCCTACAAGAAGGCTGATCAGCCACACCTGGATATACCGAATGTTCTTGATCGGGAGTTCGATGTAAAGAAGCCCAATCAGGTATGGACCGGCGACATTACCTATATTTGGACAGGGGCACGCTGGGCTTATCTGGCAGTGGTCATCGACTTGTATGCTCGTAAACCCGTGGGGTGGGCATTGTCCCTATCGCCGAACACGGAGCTGGTAAAGAAAGCGCTGACCATGGCCTACGAATCGCGTGGAGAGCCACGGAATATCCTGTTTCATTCGGATCAGGGTTGCCAGTACACCAGCCGGGCATTCCGGCAGATGCTTTGGCGCTACCGAATGACGCTGAGTCTCAGTCGCCGTGGCAATTGCTGGGACAATGCCCCAACAGAGCGCTTCTTCAGAAGCCTGAAAACGGAATGGATACCAGAGATCGGCTATCCCGATGTCGCTGCGGCGAAGCGATCTGTCACTGATTATATGATCGGTTACTACAGCAGCCTCAGGCCGCACAAGCATAACGATGGGATACCGCCGAACTTGGCAGAAAAGAACTACTGGAATGCTCAAAGATCGGTGGCCAAAAACACTTGACCACTACAACCGGATTGGCCATCCGAGGCCCAGCCTGCCATAGACATGATGTGGGTCGTTCTTTGCCCTTGCCACTCCCCGGCAGCCCTCAAGCGCGAGAGCTGGATGCACGACTCTGGCAGTGTGAGGCCTCTCTCTCACTGCCAAGCTTGTCGTGAAGAAATTCGATGAAGGTACTGATCCGTCGACTTGCGTATCTGCCTTCCGGAAACACGGCGTACAGATTCACTTCAGGAATCCGATAGTCATTCAGCACAACTTCCAGTCGTCCGACCTCAATATCCTCTGCCACATCCACCATCGATTTAAATATCACTCCAGCCCCTGCGATCGCCCACTCGCGCAACGCGCCACCATCGCTGGCCATTCGGTTCCCCGCCACCGTCACGGAAAATACCTGCCCTGCCTCCTGGAACTCCCAATGGTTCTGGGGCGCTCCTGGGCGAGCGAGCACCATGCACTGGTGGGATGACAGCTCTGATGGGTGTTGGGGGCGCCCTGCGTCCTGCCAATAAGCAGGTGCCGCACACACAACACGATGGGTACTGACGAGACGTCGTGACGTCAAGCTTGAGTCCGCCATCGGCCCATGACGAATGGCCAGATCAAATCGTTCATCGACCAGGTCCAACACTCCATCGGATAGCACGAGTTCAAATTTTACTTCCGGGTGCTGTATCAGGAACTGATCGATCAGCCGTGGCAGGCGCGTGCGGCCAAAATCATTGGTCGCCGTCAGCCTGATGGTGCCACTCAGCGACCCTGTGCCCGAGATCCGCTCAAGAGCCTTGTCATACTCGGCCAGGATCCTTTCGCTGTCGTCTCGAAATTGTTCGCCTTCCGCCGTCAAATGCATGGCACGCGTTGTTCTGACGATAAGCTTGGCCCCGACCTGCTGCTCAAGCTTCTGTAAGGCTTGGGTGACCAATGACGGGGACTGGCCTCGCTGACGGGCCACCGCCGCCATTGACCCACGCTCACAGATATCCACAAAAAGTTTCATTAACGCCAAGCGATCCATTATTCACCATCTAGTGAAGGATGAATTCATCAGTCGAGCATTTATTAGCAAAACAAACAATGCCACTGTCAGGGCCGACGGCATGGGCGACCCCTCCCATGATCATGCGCCACAGGACAGGAGAGTCTCATGAGCCAACACCACCTATTAGTCGCTGGCGCCAGTGGCGTCATCGGCCGTGCAGCAACATTGGCCTTTGAAGAGGCAGGATGGCGAGTCACGACACTCTCTCGCTCCTCAGAGGGTCCGGGAAGCGGACACCACGTCAGCGCCGATCTCTTGGATATTGCCTCTTTGCGAGATGCAAGTGATGTACTGAGCAGCGTGACGCACGTATTTTACGCCGCCTTGAAACCGGATCCGGACCCTGCCACTGAAGCACAACAAAATGGCGACATGATGCGGCACCTCTTCCAGGTGCTTGAAGAATCCCAAGCGTCAATCGAGCACCAGGTCTTCGTACAGGGCGGGAAGGTCTACGGTGCTCACCTCGGGGTCTACAAAACACCGGCTCGAGAAGAGGACAGCCGGCACTTCCCCCCCAACCTGTATTTCGAGCATGAAGATCTGGCTCGCGAACTCGAAGGCAAGGGAATTCGTTGGACCGCATTGCGTCCCGACATCGTGATAGGCCATTCCCTGGGTTCAGCCATGAACCTCGGTAACCTTATCGGTCTCTATGGCACGCTTTGCCGGGAGCTCGGTGTTGCCATGCAATTCCCCGGTACGGCGCGTGCCTACGATATCTTGCTGAACATCTGCGATGCCGATCTGGTGGGCAAAGCCGCCCTGTGGGCCATCGCAGAGAACCAGCAAGGGCCCTATAACGTCACCAATGGTGATCAGATTCGGTGGCGCCACGTCTGGCCAGAGATCGCCAACTGGTTTGGGCTTGAGACTGGCGAGCCTCAACCTATTTCGTTGGAGACACGTCTCGCTGCCGTGTCAAGCACTTGGAAGACGCTTGCAGAGCGCCAAGGACTTGCCGAGACAGATATCGACAAGATTGCGCAAGGTGGCTTCGGAGATTTCATCTTCCATGTCGAAGAGGACGCTGTCTTTGATTTGACGAAGGCTCGCCAAGCCGGCTTTGCAGAAATGTGTCGCCACTCACCCCAGAGTCTCATTCAGCACCTTGAGGCCATGAAGGAACGCCGCCTGATCCCTTGACGTTTGATCACTCGACCCCTCTGGTACGCACCTGCTCGATTCGCCCTAAGTGCTTGAGCGATGACGTACTACGGGGGCACTAACACGCTGACAGATAACCGCATGAGCCTACGCGGTTGCAGAGTAGACCGCCCCATGAGCGAGGGTCATAAAGCCTTCAAGTGACAGAAGTCAGGAGCCGTCACGACAAACAGGCCGCCTTCCATTAGCGAAGGTGGCCTGTCTCGTGCTGTCATCATGTATCGAACCATGATCAGCGCTAGCTTACAGCGTGAAGCCACCATCGACGGCGATGGCCTGCCCTGTCACGTGTTCGGCCTGGGCGAGGTAGACCACCAGCTGCCCCATGTCCTCAGGTGTCTGGGCGACTCCCTGGGGCAGCAGGCTCTTCTGCAGGCGCTCCCATGCAGCGGGCTCGCTTTCGCCTTCCTGACTCCAGCGTGCCGAGAGCCCACTCTCGCCCCGCCACATGCCGGTGCCCACCACGCCCGGGCAGATCGCGTTGACGGTGATGCCTTCCGCTGCCACTTCCTTGGCGACGGCATTGGTAAAGCCGATGACCGCGAACTTCGAGGCACAGTAGTGCGACAGATCAGGAAAGCCGACCTTGCCGGCCATCGAGGCCACGTTGATGATCCGCCCGACGCGGCGTGAGCGCATCACGGCGACCTCGGCCTGAGTACACAAGAAGGTACCTCGCGCATTGACGTTCATGACGCGGTCCCACTCCTCCACCGTCAGCGCATCGATGGAATGGATGCCGATGATGCCGGCATTGTTGACGGCGATATCGAGCGGGCCGAGTCCGACCTCTGCCTCTTCAATCAAGCGCCGCACGGACGCCGCATCCGCGACATCGACCTGTAGCGCCAGACACCGTCTACCCAGTGCCTCCACTTTTGCCGCCGTCTCGCGGGCGATGGCGAGGTCCAGATCCGCCACCACGACATCCGCGCCCGCCTTGGCCAATGCCAGCGCGATCCCCTGGCCAATACCGCGCCCACCCCCTGTCACCAGTGCAATCTTGTCGTTCAGTTGCATGAGTTGTCTCCTGAATCTTTCACCGAAATCTGCAAATGCTGCGCTGCTACTATGACGCTGGCAGACTGCCCAGCGCCACTGGCCTCAGCTCAGATGGTGGACTTCCTGAAGGCCGTAGACCGGCGTCGGAATACCCTCGAGCCGCGCCTTGAGCTGCAGCGCCAGATACTGGGAATAGTGGCGCGACTGGTGCAGGTTGCCGCCGTGGAACCATAACGCCTGCTGCTGGGTCGGCTTCCACATGTTGCGCAGCTCGCCCTCCCAGGGCCCGGGGTCCTTGAGCGTATCGGAGCCCATGCCCCAGCATTTTCCGACCTTGTCGGCGACGTCCTGCGAGATGATGCGTGCCGCCCAGCCATTCATCGAGCCGTAGCCGGTGGCATAGACGATCAGGTCAGCGGGCAATTCCGAGCCATCGGTCAGAGTGACCGAGCGCGGATTGATGCGCTCGATGCCGACGCCACTGCGCAACTTGATGTCACCATTGGCGACCAGATCACAGGCGCCCACATCGATGTAGTAGCCGGAGCCGCGGCGCAGGTATTTCAGGAACAGGCCCGAGTCGTCATCGCCGAAATCGAGCAGGAAGCCTGCCGCCTCCAGCCGACGGTAGTAGTCCGCATCACGCTTGCGGATCGCCTCGAAGATCGGGCGCTGGAAGTCAGGCAGTATCCGGTAGGGGATCGAGGCAAAGATCAGGTCTGCCTTGTGGTGATCGATGCCGTTTTGCACCGCCTGCTCGGAATAGAGCGGCCCCAGCGCCTCTTCCATCAGCGAGTTGGACTTCACCACATGCGTGGAGGAGCGCTGCAGCATGGTCACGTCTGCATCGTGCTCCCACAGCGCGGCGCAGATATCGTGAGCGGAATTGTTGGCGCCCACCACGACCACCTTCTTGCCACGATAGGCATCCGGTCCCGGGTGCTGACTGGAGTGTTGCTGCTCGCCTTCGAAGGTTTCGGCCCCCGGAAAGTGCGGCACATTGGGCATGCCCGACATGCCCGTGGCCAGCACCAGTTGCTTGGGCCGCAAGGTCACGGGCTTGCCGTCGCGTACCACCTCGACCACCCACTCGCCGCTCGCCTCATCGAAGTGCGCGCTCTCACAAGCCGTGGAGTTCCAGTAATTGAGCTCCATGATCCTGGTGTACATTTCCAGCCAGTCCGCGACCTTGTCCTTGGGCGCGAACACCGGCCAGTTTGCCGGGAAGGGGATGTAGGGCATGTGGTCGTACCACACCGGATCATGCAGGCACAGAGACTTGTAGCGATTGCGCCAGGCATCGCCCGCGCGCGGATTCTTGTCGATCACGATGGTCGGCACGTCCATCTGTCTGAGCCGCGCGGCCAGCCCGATGCCGCCCTGACCGCCACCGATGATCACGCAATACGGCTGGCGCTCGTAGCCCAGCTCGGCCTCTTCGCGCTGACGCGACTCAAGCCAGGTCTCACGCTGCTTGTTGGCACCATGCTCGGCGCCCTTGGGGCGCTGGATGCCCAGCGGCTCGGGGAATTCCTTGAGTTCGCGCATGGCGGTCAACAGCGTCCAGCAGCGCCCTTCCTTCAGGCGCAACAAGCCCTTGCCGCGTGCATCGGCGGTCTCGAAGGTGAACCAGGCTTCGACGATGCCGCCGGCCTCACTGGCCTCGCCATCCAGTTGCCAGCGAGAGGGGGCGACATGCTCGAGGGTCGCCGCGAGCATCGACTGGATCTCGTCCTTGCCCTCCGACGTCTTGAGATTCCAGGTGAAGGCGATCAAATCGCGCCAGTAGCATTCCTCGGCAAACAACGAGAGAACCTGGGCGATATCGCGCTGAGTCAGGGAGGCCTCGAACTCATCGAGCCATTGCTGAGCGATCTGAGTTGGCGTGCGTGCGGTCATGGCGTCTCTCCGCGTGTTGTTGGATGTTGTAGTCACGCCTTCCATCCAAGGCATCAAGCATGCCAGCTTCGTCATGCACGACTGACAAAGCTCGTAAACACTTGTCGTGAATGACAAAAATTCGCCACTAGCGCACCACCAACCTCCTCGCCTCGCCGGGCTCTCCACCTTCCTCGTGACAACTGTACGCCGTACGCCTGACACGGGGCGTTACACCTGTAACGCCCCGACCAAGGATGCAGGACAGGGTGATTGACGCTCCCGCCACACCGCATACGCTTGAAGGAGTACACGCCGCTTTCGCTATGGACGCTGTTGTGACAATTGCGATTGCCATCGCCACTATCAAAAGAGCCATCGCCACTTGCACAAGCGCCATAGCCACAATCAAAAGAGCCGTCTCGAGACGGCCAGCGCCGAGGCAGCCATGATCCGCCAACTCGAAACGATGCAGCCCGACAAACGGCAGCATATCCAGACCCTGATGCAACTGGGCGAAGGCCGCGACGCCTTCCCTGAGACGCAGCGCGACGTCATCCGTCGCTCCTGGCAGCGCTGTCTGGAGGAATATCAGCTCGACCCCAGCCGCCCTCGCCCGGTCCGCGTTCTCACCCAGCAGGCGCTGCGCGATCATCAGGAATCGGCGGATGAGCTGCTGCACGTGGCGCGTGCCGGGGTGGAGCGGCTCTATAGTCAGATCGCACAACATGGCTATGCGCTGATCCTCACCGATCAACGCGGCATCGCGGTGGATTTTCGTGGTCAGCGTGATCAATTGAGTGAGCTGCGGCGCGCGGGCCTCTATCTCGGCTCGGACTGGAACGAGCGCTATGCCGGCACCTCGGCGGCGGGCACCTGTCTGCACGATGGCGCAGCCGTCACCTGCCATCAGCGTGAGCACTTCGATGCCACCCACATCGACCTGACCTGCACCGCAGCCCCCATCACCGATCCCCAGGGCCGTGTGATCGCCGCCCTCGACATCTCGGCGCTGAAGTCGCCCCGCCCGCAGGAGAGCCAGACCTTTGCGCTCTCCCTCGTCACCCTGCATGCCCGCATGATCGAGGATGCCTACTTCCTGCATCGCTATCGGGATTGCCTGATCCTGCGCTTCGATACCGCGCGGGAATTCGTACACCTGAATGGTCGTGGCCTGTTTGCCATTCAGGAAGATGGCAAGGTGATCGCCGCCAACCACGAAGGCCGGCGTCTGATCGATGCGCATCTGGAGCGCTGGCCACCGTGGACGGTCTCCACCCTGCCCGCCGTCACGCAGCTGTTCGATGGGGAGCTCAATGAGCTGTTGAGCATTCCGCACGCCAGCCGGGATCAGATTCGCGCCTTCCGCCTGCGGGCGGATGACGCCATCGTCTTCGTGACACTGATCGAGCCACGCGGCTATCCGGTGCGGGCCCTCCCCACCGTCAGCCAGCAGGATGACCCGGTGCCCGAGCTGGACCAGCTCGCGGGAGACGACCCTTCCATGCACCGGCTGCTCAAGCTGGCGCGCCGCATGCGCCATGAAAACGTGAGCATCCTGATTCGTGGCGAGACGGGAACCGGCAAGGAAGTGTTGGCGCGGGCGCTGCATGACAGCGGACCACGCGCCAAGTCGCCCTTCGTGGCGGTGAACTGCGCCGCCATTCCGGAATCGCTGATTGAAAGTGAACTCTTCGGCTATCTGCCGGGCGCCTTCACGGGAGGAAGGCCCAAGGGCATGCGCGGCCTGATCCAACAGGCCGACGGCGGCACGCTGTTTCTGGATGAGATCGGCGACATGCCGCTGTCGCTCCAGTCACGCCTGCTGCGCGTGCTCGCCGAACGGGAGGTGTCGCCACTGGGGGCCGAGACGCCCATCAAGGTGGATATTCGCGTTATCACTGCCACGCATCGTGATGTCACGGAGCTGATCGCCAGCGGGCAATTCCGCGAAGACCTCTACTACCGACTCAACGGCGCCGAACTCCTGCTACCTGCACTGCGTGAGCGCGCCGATCGTCACTACCTCATTCGCAAGCTGCATGCGGAACTGCAAGCCGAACGCGAACAGTCACTCCACCTGCGCGCCGATGCCATCAGTGCGCTGCTGAGTCATCACTGGCCGGGCAACATACGCCAACTGCGCAATGCGATTGCCTTCGCGATGGCCACCGCGGAAGGCGATGAAATCACCCTGCATGATCTGCCGGAGGTCTGCCAGACCCACACCGGCAGCACCCGCGGGGCTGCCAGTCCGCTTGCCGCTGCCTCCCCCTTCGCATCCGGCGCTTCCTCGAACCCGGCCTCTCCAGCGCCCGCGTCTGCAGGGGCTGATGCGGGGACTGATGCGGACGCCAACGAACTGCTCGAGCTGTTGCGCCACACGGACTGGAACGTCAGCCAGGTCGCCCGCCAACTCGGCGTCTCGCGGCCCACCATCTACCGCCGCATGCGCCGCCATGGCCTGGTGGCGCCCAATCATCAGCCGCTCGCCTCATGAGCCAGCTGCATCTTCATGGCCGAGTATGGAGAACGTGAAGAGTGCATGAGGGTGTCGTGCTCTGAAACGTCAGGTGCTTGCCACACACAGGCCCGAGCGGAAGTTCGGGCCAGCGTGTGTGTTTCTCCATTCTTTCCCCCTTACCCCTCTTTCCCTTCTTACCCTTCTTACCCACTCCTCACGTCAACGTCTCTGCGGCTCACGTTGCGTGCTTGCTGAGCCCGCCTATCCCCGCTCGATTCGCCGGCTTTCACAACGTGCGAAATGACGCCCGCCCTCATCATGAATTTAACTCAACTTGAACATTAAAAAATCCAGTTTGTGTCATGGAGACAGGCACTAGATACTCACCTGCATCAGATCGTTGATGAAGACTTCCCATGACGCTGCACTTCACAGCCAGCACACGGAACGTGATGGCGAGCAGCGTGCCTCTCCCGGCATGGATGCGTTCTCACAGAGAGCAACCCGCTCACGAGACGCCTGAAAGATCACGGGAAGATGTCGACGACACAGTGAATTTTCTCTCTCAGGATCAAGGTGAACGGCCATGAGCAACGAATTCGGTTTCAGCATCAACAGTCTGCGCTTCGACGAGAACTACGTTCCGGCGGAAAACACCCGCCTGACCACCAATTTCGCCAACCTGGCGCGTGGTGAGAGCCGTCAGCAGAACCTGCGCAGCACGCTGAACATGATCAACAACCGATTCAATGCGCTGGCCAACTGGGACAACCCCAAGGGCGATCGTTACTCCGTCGAGCTGGACATCATCTCCGTCGAGCTGAATCTCGATGCGGCGCGTTCCGACAATGCCCTGCCGATCATCGAAATCCTGCAGACCACCATCGTCGACCACCAGACGAACCAACGCATTGACGGCGTGACCGGCAACAACTTCTCGTCCTATGTTCGTGATTATGACTTCAGCGTGCGTCTGCTGGAGCACAACAAGGGCAAGGAGTCCTTCAGCGTGCCGGAGCAGTTCGGCGTACTGCACGGCAATCTGTTCCAGGCCTTCGTGGGTTCCCCCACTTACAAGGAATGCTTCAAGAAGCCGCCGGTCATCTGCATCAGCGTCTCGACTACCAAGACCTACCAGCAGACCGAGAACGTGCACCCGATCCTCGGGGTGGAATATCGCCAGGACGATTATTCCCTGACCGATGCGTACTTCAACAAGATGGGTCTGAAGGTGCGTTACTTCATGCCGCCGGGCAGCGTTGCGCCGCTGGCCTTCTATCACACCGGCGACCTGCTCAATGATTACAGCAATCTGGAGCTGATCAGCACCATCAGCACCATGGACACCTTCCAGAAGATCTATCGTCCCGAGGTCTACAACGCCAATTCCGTGGCCGGCAAATCCTATCAGGCGAGCCTGAAGCAGCAGGACCACTCACTGACGCGCATCGTGTACGACCGCGAAGAGCGCAGCCAACTCGCCATCGAGCAGGGCAAGTTCGTGGAAGAGAGCTTCATCAAGCCTTACCAGAGCCTGCTCGAGCAGTGGTCCGCCAACTGGTCCGCCAACCAATAAATTCATCATTGGTCAGCTCACTGATCCGCAAACAGCGCGCGCTGATCGACGAACGACATTCGCTATCTGAACCATTCCAAGGACAAGGTTATTCATCATGACGAGATTACTCCCGACCTCCACCGCTGGCAGCCTGCCGAAACCGTCCTGGCTCGCCGAACCGGAGGTCCTCTGGTCCCCCTGGAAACTCGAAGGTGAGGCACTGATCGCGGGCAAGCAGGATGCCCTGCGCGTCTCCCTGCAGGAGCAGCAGCACGCCGGGATCGACATCGTCAGCGATGGCGAGCAATCGCGTCAGCACTTCGTCACCACCTTCATCGAGCACCTGAATGGCGTGGATTTCGAGAAGCGCGAAACCGTCAAGATCCGTGATCGCTACGAGGCCAGCGTGCCGTCCGTGGTCGGCCCGGTCTCTCGCCAGAAGCCGGTATTCATCGAAGATGCCAAGTTCCTGCGCTCGCAGACCGATCAACCGATCAAGTGGGCACTGCCGGGGCCGATGACCATGGTCGACACCCTCTTCGATGGCCATTACAAGAGCCGCGAGAAGCTGGCGTGGGAGTTCGCCAAGATCCTCAACGAGGAAGCCAAGGAACTCGAAGCGGCAGGCGTCGACATCATCCAGTTCGATGAACCGGCCTTCAACGTGTTCTTCGATGAAGTGAATGAATGGGGCATCGCCACGCTGGAGCGCGCGATCGAAGGCCTCAAGTGCGAGACCGCCATCCACATCTGCTACGGCTACGGCATCAAGGCCAACACCGACTGGAAGAACACCCTGGGCTCAGAATGGCGTCAGTACGAAGAAGCCTTCCCCAAGCTTCAGCAATCCAACATCGATATCGTCTCGCTGGAATGCCACAACTCCCACGTGCCGATGGAGCTGATCGAGCTGATCCGTGGCAAGAAGGTCATGGTTGGCGCCATCGATGTCGCCAGCAACACTATCGAGACGCCGGAAGAAGTCGCCGAGACCCTGCGCAAGGCGCTTAAGTTCGTGGATGCCGACAAGCTCTATCCCTGCACCAACTGCGGCATGGCTCCGCTCTCCCGTGAAGTCGCCCGCGGCAAGCTGCAGGCACTCAGCGCTGGCGCCGCCATCGTACGCAAGGAACTCGAAGCGCAGCGCTGATCGCTTGGCGAAACACTGAACTGGCCAAAGTACAGCGCGGGCCAAGGCACAGTACTGACAGATAGCGCCAGGCTAGTTCCGAACCGAGTTAGCTTGACGATAGTGCTCGAGAGTGAAAGCAGCAGCGGCTGACACCGCCGAAAACAAAAATGGCCATCGTGAAGGATTCACGACGGCCATTTTGTCATCACTCACATCCATGTCACTCAAGCACCCAGTCCCGCGCTATCGCTACAGCCCTCCCCCACGACTGACAATTACCACCTCCCCAATCTTGCAGGACCTGCCATGTCACTCTCCGATACCGATACCAAAGCTGACACCACCATCGACCCCGCCAGTTTCCGTGAAGCCCTCGGCCACTTCGCCTCCGGCATCACCATCATCACTACCCAGGTCGACGACGAACCGATCGGCTTCACCTGCCAATCGTTCTACAGCGTCTCGATGAACCCGCCGCTGATCTCCTTCAGCGTCAAGGCAAGCTCGTTCAGCTACCCGAAGATTCGCCAGGCAGAGCGCTTCGCCGTCAACATCCTCTCCAGCGAGCAAAGACATGTCTCCAACCAGTTCGCCATGCGCGGCGCAGACAAATGGCAAGGTATCGACTGGCAGCTCTCCCCCCTCGGCAACCCGGTCATCAATGACAGCCTGCACTGGCTCGACTGCAAGATTCACGCAGAGCACCCTGCAGGTGATCACCTGATCGTGATCGGGGAAGTGAAGGAAATGAATCTGGATGTTGCAGGGACGGCGCGGCCGCTGCTGTATTTCAAGGGGGAGTACGGGGGCTTGGCTGGAGAAGAATAAGACTAGAGAATACCGGCCGGCTGAAACCTTTAGGATCAGACTAGGGGATCATGAGTTCGCTTTTAAATCAATATTTTACTGACAAGCAAGGAAAAGCAGCCGTAATCAAGCGAAAGGTACAGTTCTTCGGAATCAGTAACTTAGCGAAAATTAAGGATAGCACAGGAAGCTGGTGTGTACCGTTTAGTGTACTGCTGCCTTCAAGTTAGTAAGGAGGGATTCACAGAGGAATATTCGCCGACGCAAGAGAAAATCATTATCACATCAACACCCAAGATTTCAATCACCAAAAAAATTGATCGACGTAGGATTGAAAATCTACACTAAGAATAGAAAAATGGGTTACGAAGAGGTAAATTGCGTATAGAAGCAGTATCAGAATCCAACAATTTACTCAACGTAAATTAAACGAAAGTACTGCCGCAACAAACCAAGCATTTGAAATTTGTAAGTACAAAAGCTATCAAGAGCAGGGTCTGATAATGGGTTTTAGATCAATTTCCAGCACTTCTACAGTTCCGTCGTCACCGGATAAGCTATTCCGGGACTTGAGCCGCAGAAAACTCCCTGACGTCTTGCCGCACCAAGCGGCAATCATGCAAGCTTACGCTGAACTCCCACAAGATAAATCAGATGTAGCCCTTCAATTACCAACCGGTAGCGGAAAGTCCTTAGTCGGCCTACTGATTGCAGAGTGGAGAAGAATAAAATACCAAGAAAAAGTTCTTTTCCTTTGTCCAACAAAGCAGCTGGCCTATCAAGTAGCCAACCAGGCTGAAGAAAAATACGGGCTTTCAGTTGAAGTTTTCACTGGCTCTCAACACGAATTCTCCCCAGCATCTAAAACAAACTTCCAGCAAGTCAAAAGAATAGGCATCGCGACCTACTCCGCACTTTTCAACACGAACTCTTACTTTAAAGACTGTGACATATTAATCCTAGACGATGCACATACATCTGAAAACTATATTGCTAGTCAGTGGAGTCTACTCATAGATAGAACTACTGAAAAATCATCTTCCACCTTAGATATCATCTGCTCCATCATCGAGCCTCATATCAATACTCTCGATGCAACCAGACTTCGAGGCAAGTGGGATGATCTTTCAGATAGATCATGGGTAGACATGCTTCCAATATCTACCATGCTGGACATACAAGATGAATTAATTGAAGCACTGGATGCAAACGTTCAGGGAACATCACTATATTTTCCTTGGTCTTATCTGCGTGACAACCTGGATGCCTGCCAAATATTTCTTTCCACACAAGGCATTCTAATCCGCCCATTATTACCTCCGACTTTCTCACACTTGCCTTTCTGCTCTCCAAAGCAACGGATCTTCATGTCCGCAACTCTCGGAGCTGGGGGGGATCTTGAGCGCCTGACCGGAAGAAAAAACATTCACAGATTAACCCCACCAGATGGCTGGGACGCCCAAGGAGTGGGAAGAAGATTTTTTATTTTTCCTGAGATGTCTTTAGATGACTCTGAAATCGAGGCTTTCAAAAGAAAACTTGTTGAGAAGACTGCAAGGTCTGTATTCCTAACTCCGAGTGACAAAAAAGCATCTACAATTTCTGAAAAACTTGAAGAAATACCCTCACTTAAAATTTTCTGGCCTCAGGAAATTGAGGAAACAAAGACACCGTTTATCTCCTCATCTCATGCCGCTGTTATTGCAGCAAACCGCTACGATGGTGTTGATTTTGCCAGTGATGAGTGCCGGCTTCTATTTATCGAAGGTTTACCAAAAGCGATGAACTCTCAAGAGCGATTCCTCATGTCGCGAATGGGAGCAAACATCCTTTTTAATGAACGCGTACTAACCCGAGTAGTTCAAGCCATTGGAAGATGCACAAGATCTCTTGAAGACTACTCCGCAGTTGTCATAACGGGCGAAGACCTTCCAGATTACATTGCGGATGTTAAACGTCGAAAGTATCTTCACCCAGAATTACAGGCTGAAATAAAATTTGGCGTAGAACAATCATCTGACAGAACCGCAGAAGAAATGCTGGAGCTTTATCAAATATTCCAGGCCAATGATCAAGAGTGGGCTCAGGCTAACCAAATGATCATTGAAGAACGATCCAAGAGCCATCGCTCAGGGCTTCCGGCAATCGAAGAGCTTGACAGCGCTGTGCAACATGAAATTGAATACCAGACTGCTATTTGGCGCAAAAACTATCAACACGCTGTAGAAGCAGCTGAAAACGTATTAGGTTTTTTGGGAGATTCCGAACTAAGAGGCTACCGAGCGCTTTGGCATTACTTAGCAGGTAAGGCTGCGTACGTAGCCATGAACAACGGTGATAACAGCTTGGAGAAAAAAATAAGACTACACTTCTCCGCAGCTTATAAAGCCGCCCCCGAGCTTAGCTGGCTAGCAAGCTTTACAAGAGCCAACAACCCTGAAGAAGAAGGTATTGCAACGACAGATATCGCCACTAAGGACCAGGTTGAAAGAATTGGGTTGAAACTTAAAAGCCTTGGAACCATTCATAACCGTAAATTTGCTCAATTAGAATCAGATATACTTAACGGCCTCAAGAAGCACGAATCCTTCGAGCAAGCACAAAAATCTCTTGGCGAACTGTTAGGATTTATCTCTCACAAGATAGAAAAAGAAGGTTCCCCTGATCCATGGTGGGTTTCTCTAGATCATGGAATTGTCTTTGAGGATTACGTAGGTGCCGACCCAGACGGCAGTGTTCATGTGGAAAAGGCTCGCCAAGCGGCTTCCCACCCATCGTGGATCAAACAAAACCACCCTGAATTTTCCAACGTCAAAATTACACCTGTAATCGTTTCTAGCGTAGAAAAAATCAGAGAGGCCGCCACACCACACACAACAGAAGTTAGCTTTTGGTCAGAAGACACCTTTATTGAATGGGCTAAACATGCAATTTATGTGGTACGTTCACTCCGCACTACATTTACCGAACCTGGAGACTTAGTTTGGACAGCTAACGCAGCTGAGTTACTGGAAGAAGAAGGGCTTACTATGAAGTCATTAATCAGCGCTTTGCAAGATCATATGATTAATGATACCCTCACCGTAGTTTAAAAAACCTAGTAGAAAGCCACCACCTCATCGCGCTTCGAAAGACAGCAGTTGAGGCTGGTGGCTTAAACTTCGAGGAAAAAGCACGCAACACTTCACCACATACCATAAGAAAACCCTCTCAAAACCTCCCAACCTACATGACAAAAAGAAAAAATAGTCAACCAATATTCTTTATACGACTTCAACATACCGAAACAAGGCTACTCCCCCTTCTTGAAAGATGTGTTTTTAATTGATAACACTTGAAGAACAACTAATTTTATGACAGCACTCAATGAACAAAATATTTTTCCACGAAACATCACCTTCTGTTGCTTACCATGTTGCAAAAACGGGACAATTCAAAGCTTTTACCCTCAACCCAAAAAATGCAGATTCTTGTTTAAACCTCTTGCTCGCCAAGCACTTTCATCAACCGATAACAGTGATTCCCAATCAGCTTGCAACTGCGGTGGGAGCATGCCTCATTTTGCGTTGGGAAGGCCCCACCGAGACTCTAAGGCGCTGGGAAGATGGACATAAAAAAATACCCTTTACCATCAATCTTGGAGCTCTTTGAGTTTCGGCGACCCTGCAACAGACCCTGCGAACTATTGGCGCAGTATAGTGGGCATTGGTACTTATCAGCACCTAAAATTAGTCGCTTTTCATATCGACGATGCTGCAGTTCAGAAAGCATGGATTGACAGTGAGCTTCCTCGCGAAGTGCTGGGTCTATGGCGATATGCACCACGAATCATTCGTCATTACACTGCCAAGCACGGTGTTGCCCGCTACCGCCTGAAGTTAAACGACATCATAGGTGACGAAGGCAAGTCAATGCACGTGCCAAACACTGAATCAGCCTAAGAGAAAAATCGGGGACAAACACTCATTACCCCATAGATGGAAAAATCACGTCCTTGGCAACTCATCTCGTTCACTCCTCCTCGCTAGAAACCCAAGCATCAGCAGCGCAAATGCCTCCCCGTTTCCACGTCTCCTCAGCAGCAGCATGCAGAGTTTCTCTTGGTCGCTCACGGAGTCGAGTACGGCGTCGGAGATCTTTTTCGGGAAGAGGCCGTGCATCACCAAGTCTTCGCTATGGTTGCATACCTGGACCGTCACCGCTTCGTCGCGTTCAATGCGGTCGGCGATGCGGTTGGTGAAGAGCAGCTTGTTGTCGTCGCTGGCCTCGATGCCGTAGACATCGTGGAGTCGGCCGATGATTTCGGCCAGACGCTGCTTCTCTGGGCCGTGGGGCTTGCCTGGCCCTCCTCGCTTCCCCTATACGTATCGGCGCAGCTTCACGTAAGCTAGCGTAAAAAGTGATAAGTAATCTATAAACGCAGCAGGGAAGCAGCTATGACAAGGCAAGCTTTCAGCGAACGGGACATCTGCACCAAGTTCATCACCCCGGCCATCCAGCAGGCAGGGTGGGATATTCATACCCAGGTGCGCGAAGAGTACCCGGTCAGCGATGGCCGGATCATGGTGCGGGGCCGCATGCACCACCGGGCTCACCCGCGTCGGGCGGATTACGTGCTGTCTTTCCAGAAGAACCAGCCCATCGCCGTCATCGAGGCCAAGGGCGCCAACCACAGCCTGGGCCATGGCATGCAGCAGGCACAAGCCTACGCGGAGAAGCTCGATGTCCCCTTCGCCATTAGCTCCAACGGCAGCGGCTTCCTGTTCAGCGACCCCCACCGCCTGCTCTTCGATCAGGCCGAGACCACACTCGCGCTAGATCAGCTCCCCGGGCCCGATGCGCTCTGGCACGGCTACCGCCGCTGGAAAGGCTTAAGTGAAGAGACACGCCCGGTCGTCGAGCAGCCTTTCTACGACGACGGCAGCGGCCGCACGCCCCGCTACTACCAGATGGTCGCGGTCAATCGCACGATCGAGGCCATCGCTAAAGGGCAGGATCGCCTGCTGCTGGTAATGGCCACCGGCACCGGCAAGACCTACACCGCTTTCCAGCTTATCTGGAGACTGTGGAAGGCCGGCCGCAAGCAGCGCATCCTGTTTCTGGCCGACCGTAACGTACTCGTCGACCAGACCAAGAGTGGCGACTTCAAGCCCTTCGGCGCGGCCATGACCAAGATCTCCAAGCGGCAGATCGAGAAATCGCACGAGATCTACCTCTCGCTGTATCAGGCCGTCACCGGCAGCGAGGAAGAAAAGAACATCTACAAGCAGTTCAGTCCGGACTTCTTCGACCTGGTCGTCATCGACGAATGCCACCGTGGCAGCGCCGCCGAAGACTCTGCCTGGCGCGCCATCCTGGACTACTTCAGCGGGGCCACCCATATAGGGCTGACCGCGACGCCCAAGGAGACCACCGAAGTTTCCAACATCCACTACTTCGGCGAGCCCGTCTACACCTACTCGCTCAAGCAGGGCATCGACGACGGCTACCTGGCGCCCTACAAGGTGATTCGGGTCGACCTAGACCGCGACCTGCAAGGATGGCGCCCCAGCGACGGCCAGACCGACATCCACGGCGAGGTGATTGAGGATCGTATCTACAACCAGCGAGACTTCGACCGTCACCTGACCCTAACGCAACGCACCGAGCTGGTCGCTCGAACCGTCACCGATTACCTGACCCAGACCGACCCGATGCAGAAGACCATTGTCTTCTGCGAGAACATCGATCACGCTGAGCGGATGCGCCAGGCGTTGGTCAATCTCAACCCTCTGCACGTGGCCAAGAACCGCAAGTACGTGATGCGCATCACCGGCGACGAGCTCGAGGGAAAGGCCGAGCTCGACCACTTCATCGACCCCGAAGAGCCCTACCCCGTCATCGCCGTCACCAGCAAGCTGATGACCACCGGCGTCGACGCCAAGACCTGCAAGCTGATCGTGCTCGACCAACGCATCCAGTCAATGACCGAGTTCAAGCAGATCATCGGACGCGGCACGCGGATTGACGCAGAGCACAATAAGTTCTGGTTCACGATTCTGGACTTCCGCAAGGCCACGGAGCTTTTCGCCGACCCAGCCTTCGACGGCGAACCAGAAAAGGTCTACGTACCTGGCGAAGGCGACCCACTACTACCGGACGACGACGATGAAGCCGAGGACAGCGGCGATGGAAACGCGTCCGCTGACGAAGACGGCGCATACCCCGACGACGAGTCACCGAACGACCCCTCCTTGCCCCCCGAAGGGGGCTGGGTGGATGACGAAGACGGCGGCATCGGCGAGCCGCCCAAGCGATACGTCGTCGATGACGTCACCGTGGCGGTCATCGGCCGGCGCGTGCAGTACCTGGGGCCGGACGGCAAGCTGATCACCGAAGAGCTGACCGACTACACTCGCAAGACGGTACGCGCCCACTACGCCACCCTGAAGGACTTCCTGCGCCGTTGGGAGGCCAGCGACCGCAAGCAGGCCGTGCTGGATGAGCTGGCTGAACAAGGCGTGTTCTGGGAAGACCTCACCAGCGAGGTCGAAAAGACACTCGGCGATACACCGGACCCCTTCGATGCCATCGTGCACATCGTCTACGGCCAGCCTGCACTCACCCGTCGCCAGCGCGCGGCCAAGGCCCGCCAGTCGGACTATTTCACTCGCTACGAGGGCCAGGCCCGCGCCGTGCTGGACGCCCTGCTCGACAAGTACGCCGACAACGGCGTGGCCACCATCGAGGACACCAAGGTATTGAAACTGGCACCGCTGGACCGGCTCGGTACCCCCGTGGAGCTCGCCAAGGCCTTCGGCGGCAAGGCCGGTTATCGCGAGGCAGTGAGAGCCCTCGAGGAAACGCTCTACGCAGACGCCGCTACAGTCGGCTGACCCAGCTAGGTACAATACGTCGCATTCTGCGCGCCGGCAGCCACACCGGCGCGCTTTCGGTTATCGAGACGAGATTCCCATGAGCATCAGCACCACCATCAAGAGCATCCAAGACATCATGCGCAAGGACGTCGGCGTCGACGGCGACGCCCAGCGTATCGGCCAGTTAGTCTGGATGCTGTTTCTGAAGATCTACGATGACCGCGAACAGGAATGGGAGCTGGACTACGACGACTACGTCAGCCCCATCCCCGAGCAATTGCGCTGGAGCAGCTGGGCCGCCGACCCGGAGGGGCTGACTGGCGAGGGCCTGAAGAGCTTCATCGACAATACCCTCTTTCCCGGGCTGCAACAGCTGGATGCCGGCGGCGACGCCCGCGCCGCCGTCATCCGCAGCGTGTTCGAGGATGCCTACAACTACATGAAGTCCGGCCATCTGCTGCGCCAGGTGATCAACCGCATTCAGGAAGGCATCGACTTCAACGCCTCTCAGCAGCGTCACACCTTCGGCGACATGTACGAGCAGATCCTCAAGGACCTGCAAAGCGCCGGTAATGCCGGTGAGTTCTATACGCCCCGCGCCGTGACCGAGTTCATGGTCAACCGCGTCGATCCCAAGCTTGCCGAGAGCGTGATGGACCCGGCCTGCGGCACCGGCGGCTTCCTCACCTGCGCCATCGAGCACAAGCGCAAGCACTATGTGCAGACCCCCGCCGACGAGCAGGCGCTGCAATACAGCATCCATGGCTGGGAGAAGAAACCGCTGCCACACCTGCTGGCCACCACCAACATGATCCTGCACGGCATCGAGGTCCCCAGCCAGATTCGTCACGACAACACCCTGAACCGTCCCTACCGGGACTGGGGCCCGAAGGAGCGGGTCGATGTGATCGTCGCCAACCCGCCGTTCGGCGGCACCGAGGAAGACGGCATCGAGAACAACTTCCCGGCGGAATTCCGCACCCGTGAGACCGCCGACCTGTTCATGGCACTGTTTATTCGCCTGCTGAAGCAGGATGGCCGCGCCGCCGTGGTGCTGCCGGACGGTTTCCTGTTCGGCGAGGGCATGAAGACGCGCCTCAAGGAAAAACTGCTCAGTGAGTGCAACCTGCACACCATCGTTCGCCTGCCCAACGGCGTGTTCAACCCCTACACCGGCATCAAGACCAACCTGCTGTTCTTCACCAAGGGCCAGCCGACCGAACAGGTGTGGTACTACGAGCACCCCTACCCCGAGGGCTACAAGAACTACAGCAAGACCAAGCCCATGCGGGTCGAGGAGTTCGCCACCGAGATCGACTGGTGGGGCGACGAGGCCGATGGCTTCGCCAGCCGCCAGGAAACCGAGCAGGCCTGGAAGATCGGCATCGAGGAGATCAAGGCGCGTAACTACAACCTGGACATCAAGAATCCCTGGCAGGAAGAGCAGGTCAGCCACGCCCCCGACGAGCTGCTCGCACAATACGCTCGCCAGCAGGCCGAGATCCAGGAGCTGCGCGATCAGCTGAAGACCGTGCTCGGCGATGCGCTCAGCCATGAGCCGCAAGTCCAGACCACACCGCAGCAAGCGGAGGAGCCGGCATGAGCGTTCAGAAGCTGATCACCGACCATCTCGACCTATGGACCAGCGCCGTGACGCACAAGAACGGCTCAGGGCGGAATGCATCGGGTAAGAACGGGAAAATCGAGCTTACCGGTATCAAGAAGCTGCGCGAGCTGATCCTCGAGCTCGCCGTGCGCGGCAAACTGGTGGAGCAGGACCCGAGCGATGAACCTGCCAGCGTACTGCTGGAACGTGTCGCCGAGGAGAAAGCCCGGCTGGTCAAGGATGGGAAGATCAAGAAGCCGAGAAAGCTGCATCCACTAACCGATGCTAACAAGCCATTTTCGCTGCCAGAACGTTGGGAATGGACTCAAATAGAAGCGGTCGGTCATGACTGGGGACAAAAGGAACCAGATCGGGTATTTAGCTATATTGACGTATCATCGATTGACAACATCAAGGGGATAATAGATCAGCCTGAAGCTGTCAGTCCAAGTAATGCACCTTCACGGGCCAGAAAGAAAGTTAGGCAAAACACCGTTGTTTACTCAACTGTTCGACCCTATCTTAAAAACATAGCGGTCATTGATAAAAAGATTGAACCCGAGCCCATTGCTAGCACAGCTTTCGCTATAGTGAGCCCGTTAAGTGGTATCCCTGCAAAATATCTATTGCACTACCTTAGAAGCCCAGTATTTGTTCGCTACGTGGAGTCTGTTCAGACAGGCATTGCCTATCCAGCCATTAATGACAAGCAGTTCTTTTCGGGCGCTCTTCCAGTTCCACCTTTGCAAGAACAGCACCGCATCGTCGAAAAAGTCGACGAGCTAATGGCCCTCTGCGACCGCCTCGAGCAGCAGGTCGGCGACCAGCTGGAAGCCCATGAGGCGTTGGTCGATACTCTGCTCGATGCCCTCACTCGCTCCACGGATGCCGCTGAATTAGCCGAGAATTGGGCCCGCGTAGCCGAGCATTTCGACACCCTCTTCACTACTGAAGACAGCATCGAAAAACTCAAGCAGACCATTCTTCAGCTGGCGGTCATGGGTAGGCTGGTGGAGCAGAACTCGAATGACGAGCCGGCGATTCATTTTCTGAACCGATATGGCATCGAAGGAAAACCTTATTTCCTTTCTGGATGGACTGAAGTTGCTCTGGGTAATCTTGGGGAAATTATTGGTGGATCTACACCAACCAAGTCCAATGCAGCATTTTGGGAGGGGGATATCCCTTGGGTTTCTCCAAAAGACATGAAACTCCCAGTCATCCAAGATTCCCAAAACAAAGTTACAGAAAAGGCACTGCAACAGAAAACATTGAAAAAAGTGCCAAAAAACAGCCTCTTAATGGTTGTTCGAGGTATGATTCTGGCACACTCTTTCCCGGTAGCTATCAATGGGCTTGAAGTTACGATCAATCAAGACATGAAAGCCTTAGTCCCTCCGAAGGAAATCAGCCCTTATCTTCTCTTGTACTTGCAAGCTGAGAAGCAAAAGCTAGTCGGGCTTGTAGACCGCTCAAGCCATGGCACCTGTAAGCTGGTTTCAGAGAAGCTTTGGTCGCATGTTGTTTACTTGCCTCCAATTGAAGAGCAAGCCCGAATCATCGAGACAGTCGACGAGCTAATGGCCCTCTGCGACCGGCTCAAGGCACGCCTAAGCGAGGCCGGCGAGACTCGCGCTCAGATGGCTGAAACGGTAGTGGAACGGGCGGTGAACTGATGGCTTACGACAAACCTTGGCTCAGTTACCTTGAACAGCTACAGCAGCTTAAAGATCGAGGCCTGACAATAACCGATGAGCAGCGGGCTCTCGCTCACTTGCATCGGATTGGCTACTACCGCCTGAGCGGTTATTGGTATGCTTTTCGCCAGCGCTCGGGGGCATGTTCCCCGTTGAGCAAGAGTGGCATTCCCATGCTAAAGAAAGGTAAGACAGATCACCTAATGCTCGATACCTTCAAGCCTGGCGCCACCTTTCAGCAGGCGGTGGACCTATATGTGTTCGACAAGCGGCTGCGCCTACTGGCGTTGGATGGGCTCGAGCGTATCGAGGTCGGACTACGGGTGGATATTGCGCATACGCTGGGGCGGCTGGACCCTTACGCCTATTTGAATCCTTCCCTGCTGCACGATGAATTCGCCCAAAAAATCGATCAGAAAACCGGACTGACGCCGCTGCATAAATGGCAGGAAAACCAGGCAAGGCTGATCAATCGCTCGAAGGAGACTTTCATCGAGCACCACAAGAAGAAATATGGCTTGCCCGTACCGATCTGGATTGCTAGCGAGATTTGGGATTTCGGAACGCTATCGCATCTGTTTGGTGGCATGCGCGAGCGCGAGCAGGACGCCATCGCCGCTCGGTACGGAATCAGCAACGGTCGTGTCTTCGCTACCTGGCTGCGCAGCCTTAATTACCTGCGCAACGTTTGTGCACATCACAGCCGTCTCTGGAACCGGAACATGGCCGACCAGCCTCGAAAACCCGCACAGGGAGAAGTGCCGCTTTTCGAGCACGCCTGGCAGGACTCACATGTCCAGGCGCGCCCGTTTCTACTGCTCTGCATCGTTCAGCATTTGCTGATGACGACAAACCCTACCTCTACTTGGTGGCAGCGTCTAAGCGAGCTATTGGTTAGCTTTCCAGACCTGACGCCGACCGGGCTTAACCTGAAGGGAATGGGCATCATTGATGGCTGGCATGACTGGAAGTGGAAGGAACGGCAATAAAAAACCCCTAAGCAGCGCTACTGCTGAGCAGTCGCACCGATAGGGGCCGTGTTGATGCGTATCATAGTTGCTACCTTCGACGCGTGCAAAGGGTTTTATATAGCCAATTAGAATAAGCGAGCTAACATGGCCATCGAGCAAGGAATCTGGAAGCTGGCAGGCAATACAGGTGAGCAGCCGCAGAAGCTGCGGCCCACAGGGCTCGCCGACGAGGGGCAGCTGGAAGATCAGATCATGCAGGATGTCTCGATCCTCAACCGGGACTGGCTGCTGATCGGCCGGCAGGTACGCACCGGCTTCGACAAGCTGATCGACCTGCTGGCCATCGACGCCAACGGCACGGTCATCGTCATCGAGCTCAAGCGCGACAAGACGCCCCGCGACGTGGTGGCTCAGGCCATCGACTATGCCTCCTGGATCGTCACCCTGGCCGACTACCAGGTGATCGAGATCTATCAGGCCTTCGCCGAACGCTATCAGCGACCTCATGCGTCTCTTGAGAACGCCTTCGAGGCCAAGTTCGGCATCACGCTGGACAGTGTCACCCTCAATGAGAATCACCAGCTGGTGGTCGTCGCCACCCAGCTCGACGCCAGCAGCGAGCGGATCATCAGCTACCTCAACGAGCATGCCCAGCTCTCGATCAACGCCATGTTCTTCGCCGCCTTCGAGGACCAGGGCAATCATTACCTGAGCCGCGCCTGGATGATCGACCCGGACGAGCCAACTCAGCCGGCCGCCCGCAAGACGCGCAAGGAACCCTGGAACGGCGAGTTCTACGCCTCCTTCGGCGATAACCGCCCCTGGGAACTAGCACGTCGCCATGGCTTCATCGCCGGTGGTGGCGCCGCCTGGTACTCGAAGACCCTCGCTATGCTCTCAGAGGGAGACCGCGTCTGGGTCAACATCCCCAAGAACGGCTACGTAGGCGTGGCTGAGGTGGCCGGAGAGCGTTGCCGAGGCGAGCATTTCACGGTCCAGACCGATCAAGGGATTCAGGGACTTCAAGACATTGCCACAGCTACCGCGTACCCACAGCTCCACCGCACCTTTGATGACGATGATGAAGAAGCAGCGGAATATCTCGTGCCGGTCCGCTGGATCGCCTCATTTCCTGCATCGCAGGCATTCAGCGAGGTAGGCCTGTTCGGCAATCAGAACACTGTCTGCAAACCCACGACACCAAAATGGGAGCATACAGTGACGAGATTGAAACAAGCATGGGATATAGACTGATTTTTATATCGCCGCTGGAGTCTATGTTTCAGCTACAAGTACGCAAGCGCTAGCGCGATAACTTAGCTGGCGACTATTCCCCCATATTCACTAAATCGACCCAAGGCTTAACGCGCAGCAACTAGAGCTAATATAGTTATTGCGCTTTCAAATAATCATTAGACTATGTATTCATCATCCTGGACCCTACAGCTAGGTTAGATGCGAGCCCCTACATCTTTTCCTCTCATCTGCAAACGGCCAAAAGCGGTCATCGGCCAACAAATTCTACAATGGCCAGTGATATAGGGGACTTGGTATCTATGCGCGCACCAGATCGTCGGGGCCAAGATATAAGATGTCGATCTTGCTGACATCCTGCGCTACCTGTGCGTGAAGCAGGCCACTTCGATGGGAATCGAGTGCGGACTGAACTGTACCTAGCGGAGAACCATCTGGCGAAAGCACATGAGACTGACCTTTCCACTGATGTATCTGGACGACGGTGCCGGGAGGCGGGGGCACAGTCGACCACATGATACTCGCCGAATAGTGCCGATCGGCCCATGTGTGATCTTCACTAGGTGAGAAGCTTTCGACGAACTGCACCCAAACCGGTCTCGTTTCTCGAGTTGGCCAGTCGGCCTGAGTGCTATACGCAGCGACCACGTCTGCATTCAGCCATTGCCGCAGCTCCTTGCCTGTTGTGAAGGCCGCACCAGTGTCGGTCACTACCTTTATCGCAGCAAGCCTCGAATTGAAGCCAGCTTGAATAAGGATTGAGGCGGAGCGGTTCAAGGTGCCAGTCTCGACGGCCGAGACCGCGAGGCCGAGTTCGTGATCCTCCATAGCCAAGTCGAATATGCCAACTGTATCGCCATTAGCGCCGGCGCGGACGCGGATAGCCTCCATCGCCCAAGGCAGCCGATAGACGAGGCCGCCCTCGACGAATCTCAGGGTTTCCGAGGCCTGAGCTCCGCCCAACGCCGCAAGCGGTTGGCCGAGCAGCCATGCGCGCAGGATGTTGCGCCAGTTCGCGGGCAAGGGATTGGGGTTGAAGGGATAGAAGTCAAAGACCCGCTCGGCGAGGCCGGTGATCGCGGCGATCGCCCCTTCGGCATCGCCTTCGAGGATCGCCCCATTAGCTTGAATTAGAAGAAGATTGGCTTCAGCAGCGATGGCGTCGAGCGCGTGGCCGGTCGTCAAACCGACACCGGCCAGGAAATAGCCGCGGCGCTGAGCTGCGGTCGACTGGCTCCAGATCAGCCGGCTGCGGGAAACGAGACCGGCATTGAGCACCTGCAGGACGGGGGCGTCCTGGCGCTGCAGACGGCGATGCCACAGAGAAGATTGAAGGATGTCGTCCAAGACGGCCTCAACCTCTTCATCGGGGATGTCATTATCACCGATGAGGCTGAGAATGGCGGTATCGAGCGTGGCAACGTGCCGTTCCCACTCAGCGAAGGCGCGCTCCCGGTCTTCCGGCTTTTCGTTCGCGATCTCAGGAAAGGTCCAGGCGGCGGCATTGTTGACGATATAATCAACGAGCTGATTAAGGTCTCCGCCGATGCGCGCCCGCATCCGTGTCAGCAACACCGCGACGAGACGCACAAGACCGCTTTCCATCTCTCGCGCGCCAAGATCGGTGATAAGCGCTTCCCAGTTCCGCCGCTTCTTGGGGATTTTGTCGAACATCGGAAAGAGCACGAGCCCCTCGACGTCGACATAGGCGCGTCCGGCGCGGCCGATGACGTTCTTGAACTCGCTGATCTCGATCCGCTCACCGGCACGGTGGAGGGAATGCATGACGACGGCGGTGGCCGACAGATTGAGGCCTTGGGTCAAGGTCGGCGAGGAGATAGTGACCTTGAGAACGTTCTCGCGCAGCAGACGCTCAACCTCCTTACGATAGGCGGTTGGCAACGCTCCATGGTGGATGACAACTCCAAGGCGGAGGCATTTGAGGATGGCGCTATCGACGCTCAGCCATTCCTCGCCGAGCGCGATCGCGGTGCTGAGCACATCCGGGTCGGCATCGAGCAGCGAGCGCAAGGCACCGCGCTCATACAGATCAACGATCGCGTCGGCGAACGGCTCAACGCTGCGCCGCTCGGGGCAGAAGACAAGAACGGTCTGACCATCATCAACAAGCCGCCACGCGGTAGCGAGGCAGAGTTCGCGCTGATCGCCGGGAAATAGACGGGTGCGACGGCGCTTCGGCGGAATCCAGTTGGGTGGCGCGGCTCCGGTCAGAAAGCGCTGAACCCAGGGTCGCTCGTCGCCGACTCGCAAATTGAGCCGTGCTGTCGGCGAAGTCCAAACAACCTCGCCGAAGCGCAACCGGGTCGGCCGCCAATCGTTCTTGATGACGCCGCCGGGATGATCACGGCACAGCCAGGCCGCGAAGTCATCAAGTTGGTCGCCGTCGGGGAGGATGGCCGAGAGGCAAACGATCCGGCGCCCCTGAGCGTCCGTGCGACGAAGAAGACGCTGGATTTGCACCTCGTAGCGCACCTCACGTTCGTTGAGGCCGATCATGTGACCTTCGTCGAAGACCAGCAAACCAACGTCATCGAGGAGTGAGGGATCGTTGCGAAGCGCAAAGTCCAGCTTCTCGGGCGTCGCAACGACGATGTCGCGCTCACGGATCGCGTCCTCATCAAAGCCGCTGACGCCGATGCTACCGTAGAGGGCCGATATGGTCTTCCCCAGCGGCCCGAAGGTCCGTTGGAGCGTAGTTTCGCTCTGTGCTGACAGCGCGCGCAACGGGGTGACGAACACCACCCGCTTGCCGCCGGCGAGACAGCGCAGGATGCAGAGTTCAGCAATACGCGTCTTGCCAGCGCTCGTCGGCAGGGAGACGACCAAGTCGTCGGACTGGTCGACGGCGCGATCCGCCGCCTCGGTCTGCGATGGCCAAAGATCTATCTCCGCCTTCGCGCGACGCTGCAGCAGCGCGATGAACAGTTCGCGCAACCGCGACCAGTCCGCCGCCAGTCCGCCTGAGGGCTGAGGCGGAACCCGCTCATGGAAGGTATTCGACCACAGATCCGACAGAAGGTGGATGGCGACGCGATGCACCCACCATTGCGGCAGCATGTTCATCTCGCCGCAAATTGCCAAGCTCACGCGTAGTCGCTCAAGCGCCTGATCGACCAGCCCTCGCTCGCCCCGTTCGAGCGCGAGCAGGTAGAGCGACATGGCGGCCATGAAGGCGTCCGTGAGCGCGGTATCAAGACCGTCGAACAGGAAGTCGTTGCCACCGGCATCCGCCGGTGCGGCCATGCCCTCTGCCTGGTCGAGGCGAGCCTGGATGTCGGCGGCGATCCGCGCATCGCTGCCTTGCCCGGAGGCCCGGTAGTCCAGAACGCTGTTTCGCAAAGCGCCGAAATTGCGGCGCATCAGCTGAGCGAGCGCGCGCTCTATCGGAGAGAAATTTTCATCCGCTTCGACGATCGAGAGAAGAGAATAGGCGCGCGCGGACAGGTGTGCGAGATGATAGGCGGCCGCCGCCATGACGAAATGGAAGTCGCGATCGGCCTCCTGGCGGTCTCCCTTGGCCATCACCGCCTCAAGCGCTGTCGCCCCCTGCTCGAAGGCCGTGCGCGCCTGGGTCGGGTCGCCGCCGAGCTCGCGAAGGCGCAGGCCGAGGCCGAGTAAGGCGTAGGCATAGCTGTGCAGGTCATAGCTGAGCTGCGGGGCGAAGGCCGGCGCGCCGGGAGGAAGGGCTCCATCGCGCCAGATGATCGCACGAGCCTGTCCGCGAGCGATCAATCGGCCCCGGAAACCGGCGGCCGCAGCCTCGGCGATATCAGCGGCGATGGCCTCAGGAGTTGTTGGCATCAGCAATCACTCGATCGTAGACCGCGCCGATAAAGGCGCCGTGGCCTTTCACGTGAAGTCCAATACCCCATTGATTGATGGGGCCGGGATAGGCCTGTAGAGAGGCTGTCAGCAGCGCATCGGGGGCATTGCCCGTAAATGTGAAAAGCAGATGCCGAACGCTCTGCGGCGGGATGCCGTACTTGAGCAGCGCGTCATCGATCGCATCGGCGAGCGGCAGATTGTCGAGCTCTAGAAGACGCGCGGAAATAAAGTGTAGGGCGTGGGCTGAGGGCAATCCTCCATCCTTGTCCAGTCCGGCGCGGGCTTCGGTCAGGACTTGGGCCGTCAACGCGGCGCGGCTCTTCGCCTCCGTCTTAAGAAACTGAAGACGTTGCGATTGAGGATCTTGCAGGATGCCGATCACGTCTTCACCACGCATCGCCATGTTGCGATGGTCCTTCCAGCGCAGGCGCTTGATCGGTGCGCGGAAGCCACCGCTATGGGCATCTATCCATTCCGTCGCGTAGATCTCGCCAAGGTCACCGGACCGGATCTGCTTGGTGGTCGGCAGCTTGCTCTCGATCAGCGCGGCGGCCGCGGGCTTGCCAAGCCGCGCAAGTGCGCGCGCCACCTGTTCCTCCGAGGCGTAATGTGAAGGCACGATAGCCGCCGTCGCCTGAATACCGACCGCGAGGTGGGCGGCCTGTCCGGTCATCACCCACCGATGGTGGTTTCCCACCGGCGCGTCGACCGAAATGCACCAATCATTGAACTGCGTCATCCTTGTTTCTCCCGCTCACAGAGCAAAAAGGTCGCGCACGCGCATGAACGGCGCGCCGGTTTCAGCGGCGCGGCGGACTTTGCGTTCGAGAACCTGGTGAGGGGGATTTCACGATCAAGCATCTCGTAAAGGTCGAGGCCGTCTATGCAGATGACCCGCTTACCGCGTCCAAAGGCAGCGAGGCCCTCTTCGGCGAAGCCGCTGTTGCTGACGAACAGGCCGCGGGCCCAAGCTGCCTTCTGCTCCATTTTGCCATGGAAGGTGTGTAGCTCAGCGACGCCGATCGGCTGGCCGTGCCACCTGGCTTCGAGTAGATAGATTTCGCTGCCGAGCTGGAAGCTCCCATCGATCTGTTCGCCGCGCAGCCGGAATGGCTCTCGGGCGGCCAGACCGTATGCGCCGAACAGGCCTTGAAGAAAGCCCTCGAAGGAGTAGCCGGGCGCATGTGGTGCCAATGCCGTGACCTGCTTGAGGTCCGTTTTGATCTCGGCGATCGCCGTGCGATCGACGGGAACGGCCTGGGGGCTTGCCGAGGGGCGCGGCGGTTCAGCGCCGCCCGAAAGGCGACTTATCAGGCCTTGGTAGCGGGTCTCGGCATCGGCGACGGGGTCGGCGCTGCAGGAAAGCGTCAAATACTCGCTGCGATGCTCCCAAAGTGCTTCGAGGACGCGAACGGCAGTATCATGCATGGAAGGCGCTTTGTCCACTTGTGGGCAGTGCGGCGCCGATGATCACTGAGTGCCTGAGCCTGCTCGGGATCATAGCCATCGGCGGTGGCGTTGCGGCGAATCTCACGGCTGATAGTGCTGCTGTGGAGGTTAAGCCCCCTGCCGATCTGGCGCTGGCTCATGCCCAAGCCATAGAGGGTGTGGATCTAATATCGTTAGGTCTGGGTCAGCTGTCGGGATTCAATGCTCCGTTTCACTTAGGTCGGTGAGCCGAGAAGGGAACCGGCGCTGATCCCCCCGCCCCTACCGTGCGGACCAAAGTGCTACGGTTATTCTATGAATCCCGGTTTCACACTTAGGTTTTGCTTAGGTATGTACATCGCAATTGACCTTGGCCGCAGATTCTGAGTGCAACACCTGAGTTTCCCTGTAAGGTATTGCGCTCATGTCATACTCAGAACTCAGCATTACTGATCGTGCCACTATCTAGGTTTGTCTCTCAAGGCCTGAGCCTCCGAGCCATTGCTCGATACCTGAGTCGTTCTCCCTCCACTATCAGCCGCGAAATTCGCCGAAATAGTGAGACGAACAACGACTACCGAGCTGAACGCGCGCAAACGTCGCGACTCAAACGTCGGCGTTTTTGCCGGCCCAAGCGAAAGCTTGCCATCGGTAGTGAGCGGTTCAGGCTTGTCGAGTACCTTCTTCGCCGCTACTTGTCTCCCGAGCAGATCGCCGGCAAGCTTCGACACATGAATTTACCCAAGCTTGAAGACGCCTACGTCTGTCGCGAGACGATTTACACCGCCATCTATGCGCTGCCGGTTGGGCAACTGCGCAAAGAGCTCATCCATTGCCTGCGGCAAGGCAAAAGTACGCGTAAGCCTCGCCGTGGTGAGACGGACCGCCGAGGTCAGATCCCCGACATGGTCAGCATTCACCTTCGCCCGCCCGAGGTGGACAAGCGCGAGATGCCTGGGCATTGGGAAGGCGACCTGATCAAGGGCAAAGGCAATGCCTCAGCGGTTGGCACTCTTGTAGAGCTCAGTAGCGGATACTTGATACTGGCAAAGATGCATGATGCGACTGCGACCTCAGCCGTAGAGGGCTTCAGTGCCGCGCTGAACAGAATGCCATTGGCAGCACGAAAAACCCTGACGTATGACCAAGGACGGGAGATGGCTAGGCATGCCGCTATCACGCAAAATACTGGCGTCGCCATCTACTTCTGTGATCCCCATAGCCCTTGGCAAAGAGGCAGCAACGAGAATATCAATGGGCTGATTCGCCAGTATCTTCCTAAGGGAACGGATCTGTCACTGACCAGTCAGGAAGAGCTGGATGCCATTGCCTTCGAGCTGAATATGCGGCCTCGAAAACGCTTTGACTTCAAATGCCCTATCGAGGTGATGAATGAACTGATGGCAAAGCACAATGAAGCACCATCCTCAATTCAATAGGGTGTTGCACTCAGAGCCTGCATCCGCCATTTATTTTTTGTTGACATGGCTATACAACACCAATAAACGAGCATGCTGCCCTTTACCAGCATCGCCACTTTAGGACGTTACCCGCCTTAACAGGCCCTTCCTTTGCTTTCCGGAACCATACACCTAGCTTATTGCGGCTTAGTTTGCGTGCCACCACATTCTCAATGGCGTCAGCGATGACATTGGCTCAGACGTCGTCAATGAACTGCTGCTTGGTAGCGTTGTAAACCAGCATGCCCGCTGGGGCTCCCGTCTGGTGCGCATCGTTTCTCATGCCATCACACGGCTACCGCACGGCGCTTACCGCTGGGGCGAGCTCCGTCTCACGGTCTTCCACCATGGCGTCCTGCCTTGGCGAGAAATGCGTATTTGAATATAGGAAATTTCAAGAAACCTAATAATAGCCGAGTCGAGGCAATCGCGAGAAGGAATCGTTAGCTCAGCGCGACACCATGCGTCGCATTAATGAGACACTCGACTCGATACCAACGCGTCTCGCCGCGCTCTTACCTCTATCGCGCCCAACTCCACGCCGGAAATTTCCGCGCCACTCGCCAACACTTACATGCCCTGTATGACTGAACTGATACCCAGCCTCATAAAATTCATACGCCTGCGTAAGACATTGCCGCCAAATCCTGAAAATCCACTTTCCCCAACCCCACGGGAGATTTCCGTCTAGGCACGGAAAATTCCGGCTTCCCAAGCCATCACCTATCGCTAACTCATTGTTTTATATGGAAAGTGGTGATAATGGAGGCTCCGAATCGCCCTATCTCACCCCACAGCCAAAACTCATATTGCACTGCAGCAAAAACAGGCGTATCAATGTACTCAGGTTCCTTACTTGGAGAGCACAATGGCTAAACAACCTGCCTGGTCAGAGTTGGTCCCGACGACGCCGGCTGCGATGTTCGATGTCTGGAAACTGGGCACGACGTCGGTGGAGATGTGGTCGACGGCCATGTCGACCATCATGTCGCGCACTCAGCTGTGGGGAACCCAGTCGCCGCTGGACCCGAAGATGATCACCGAGAACCAGAAGATGGTGTCGGAGAAGATCGCGGCCAGCTGGGAGATGTGGTTCGTGATGCAGAAGGCGTGGATGAACGCGATGACAGGCGGCAAGGTGGCGCCGTGGTGGACGACGGGCACCCTCTTCATCAAGCCGTTGCACAAGCGCACGACGGCCAACTCGCGTCGACTGTCGTGAGATGTGTTGCATGACTTGCCGCTGCGGCCGATAGGCTCTGAGCTGAGATGCGGTCAGATACGCTCAGATGCGCTTAGATGCCAAAACGCAAGACGGGAGCCCAGGTGGCTCCCGTCTTGCGTTGTGCTCTGGCGATGATTTCAGGTCATTGCCCTGCTCTTAGCTTTGCGTGCTCTTTCCGTTGCGTGCCCTTTCCGTACTCTTTCTTCTCCGGGCCCTTTCTTTCCCTATCCCTGCCTTGGCACGCCGCCAGCAGGCGGCTGGTCTGGCTCGAGGGTCTCGTCTTCGGCAGTCAGGCAGGCTTGCCAGATGCGTTCAGCCACGCGCTGGTCATGCTCGGCGTGACGGAAGAGGCAGATGTCCAGCGGTGCGGTGTGGCTGTCATCGCTGATGATGACGAGACGCCCGGCGGCCAGCTCGTCACGTACGGCGCGTTCCGGCACCCAGGCGATGCCGCTACCGGCGAGAGCGCCACGCTTGAGCACGTCAGACATCGAGCATTCGTAGCGGAAGTTGAGGCGCGCGGCGAGGTTCTGGCGGCCGATGATCAATGCGGTCAGTCGCCCGAGATAGCTGTCACTGGAGTAGCAGAGATAGGGCTGCGGCGTGTCGCTGTCGAGAGTGTAAAGCGCCTGGCCTGCGTCATCGACGGCACTGACGGGCACCAGTCGCTCGGAGCCGAGCACGATGGAGGGATAACGCACGATGCCGGTGAGCGTAGGCAGTAGTGGGCTGTTGTAGGCCAGCATCAGATCACAGTTGCCACTGATCAGGGCATCGACACAGCCGGCGACGTGGTCGGGCACGATGCGTGCCTTGAGATTGCCCAGTCGGCTTTGCAGCTGTTCATGCCAGTCGACGAAGAAGCTGACCGCCAGCGTGTGCGAGGCGGAAATCGAGACGACTTCTTCTATCTTGGGCACGAAGCCGAGCGCCTCATCGCGCCCGACGCGCAATACCGAGAGCGCATCCTGGGCGGTGCGCTGGAAGGATTCGCCCGCAGGGGTCAGGCCGACGGGGAACAGGCTGCGGTCGATCAGGGTGGCGCCGACCCAGTATTCCAGATTGCGAATACGACGGCTGAAGGCCGGTTGCGTCACGTTGCGCAGGGTGGCGGCGCGCGAGAAGTTACGCGTCACCGCCAGGGTGAGGAAGTCTTCCAGCCAGTTCATTTCCACGGCGAGCACCTGAAGAGAGGCATGAATGAGGCAAAGGCACACAGCGGGCCTGCGTGAGCGCAGTATATCGCGTCGCTGGGTGTCTTTTCTTCAAGCTCTCTTCACTGGCTTACCGGATGGATGCAGCGCTGATCAAGCCTCGGCTTGCGCCAGTGCCACACAGCGCTGCGCGAGAATTTCCGCGGGGTCGAGCAGCGCTACCCTCTCTCGCAGTGCCGCATCAAGCTCGATCAACGGAAGCTCGGTACAGCCCAGAATGATCACGTCTGCGCCCCGCGCCAGCAGGTGGGAAATGGCAGCCTGCAGATGCTCGCTGCACTCCCCTGTCGTATGGCCCGCCTTCACGCCGTGATGCCCGTAGATCGCCTCCATCACCTGGGTCTGACAGCGCGCATCAGGCACCAGCGTTTCACGCCCCGAGGCCTCGATGATGTCGTGATAGACCCGACTGGTCACGGTGCCGCTGGTCGCGAGCAACCCGACCCGCGTCACCGGCGTCTGCATCGCCGCGATATGGTCAACCACCGCCGTCAGCATGTTGATGATCGGGATGCCGATATAGGGCTGGATACGCGCCACGAAGGCATGCGCGGTATTGCAGGGAATCGCGATGGCATTGGCGCCATCGGCCTCCAGCCGCTGACAGGTCGCGAGCATCGGAATGCTCGGATCTTCGCCCTTGCCGATCAGATTGGCAGTGCGATCGGGAATCTGCGGATTCTGCTCCACCACCATCTTGAGGTGGTCCTGATCGCGCTCGGCACGCGTCAGGCTGACCACCTTGCGCATGAAGTCCACCGTGGCCGCCGGCCCTACCCCACCGAGCACACCGAGCTTGAAGTTGTGATTCTCGCGCTCGCGGTCCACACCCAGGGCGTATTCGGCGTAGATGAGATTGGAGTCAAGCAAGGGCACCGGCACCAGCGGCTGCAGCGACTCCATCAGCACCGGAATCTCGCTCAGGCCCGGCACGATGATCTCCGCACCCTGACTGACCAGGTCATCACAGGCCTCGAGCAACAGTTGCAGACACTCGCCACCATGATGGCCGCTCTTGATGCCGCTGGGCCCATAGATGGCCTGCATCAGGGCATCACGCTGCACCGTGGCATCGGGGTAGATGACCTCGAGTCCACCAGCTGTCGCGAGGCCGTCACCTGCCGCGAAGTTATCGTCTTGCGTGGCGTGCGTGACGGCCGCCGTGGTATCCGGCGCTCCGAAGCGCTGCTCGAAGATACCGGAAGCGCGCACGTAGCTTGAGGTCAGCACGCCGATCTTGCGCACCCCGGGATAGTCGCGGCGAATGCGCGCCAGCAGCGCATCGAAGATATCGACGACGTTGAAGCTGATTTCCGGGGTGATCTCGGCCAGGAAGGTGTGGGAGAGAAAGCATGGCACCATCGCGTTCTCGACCTTGCCCTGCATGTCCTTGAGCACGTTGTAGACGTAGAACTTGCGCCGCAGCGGGTCGTAGGCCTCCGCGGCGATTCCCGGCCCATCATCGAAGTGGCGTTGCTCGAAGGCGATATCCACTCCGCCCGGCGGCTTGCAGTACTGCGCCGCGCGCACCGTCTTGAGCAGGACATCCGCGCTGCCGATCGCCCCCAGGCCACCCACGACGCCGTAGCGAACGACAAAGGGGCTGGCTTTATGTGAAGGTGCGTTGGGGCGTTCCATGACGATGTTCTCCTGATGTCTTTGACACGCTTATCACGCAGATGCCGACAAGCCGATGATGATGACGCGGTGGGTGTTCAGACAAGAGCGCTCAACTGAGCTCTGAGCGCATGACGTGGGGCGTATTGAAGACTTCCTCGTCGAGCTCGCCTTCGCTCTTGGCGACCAGGCAGCTGACGGCACAGTCACCCGCCACATTTAGGCCGGTACGTGCCATGTCGAGCACACGATCGATGCCGGCGATGATGGCAACGCCTTCCAGCGGCAGGCCGACGGAGGTCAGCACCAGCGAGAGCATGATCAAGCCGGCCCCCGGCACACCGGCGGTACCGATGGAGCCCAGCGTCGCGGTCATGATGATGGTGACGTATTCGGTCATGCCCAGATCGACGCCATAGGCCTGGGCGATGAACAGCGCGCAGACGCCCTGATACAGCGCGGTGCCATCCATGTTGATGGTCGCGCCCAGCGGTAGCACGAAGCTCGAGACACCCCGCTTGACGCCCAGATTCTGCTCGGCGGCCATCATGGTCACCGGCAAGGTGCCGGAACTGGAAGTGCTGGTGAAGGCGAGCATGATCGGCTCGACACTGCCCTGGAAATAGCGCAGCGGGTTCAAGCGCGCCAGAAAGCGCAGCATTCCGCCATAGACCACGATGGCATGCACGAAGCAGCCGAGATAGACGATGCCGATTACCTTGGCCAGCGGCGCGAGCATTGCCAGGCCATAGGTGCCGGCCACCCAGGTCATCAGGGCGAAGACACCGTAAGGCGTGAAGGCGATGATGATGCTGGTCATGCGATAGATGATTTCCGCCGCAGATTCAAAGAACACGCGCACCGGACGGGCTTTCTCCCCTACCAGCGTGATGGAGAGGCCAAACAGGATCGCGAAGACGATGATCTGCAGCACATTGCCTTTGGCGAAGGCCTCGACGGCATTGGTCGGCACCAGCCCGAGCAGCGTATCGACGGCGGTCGGCGCTTCACGCACCTCGACATTGGCCGCGCTGCCCAGGTCGATCCCCACGCCCGGCTGGAAGACGGTGGCCAGCCCCAGGCCGATGGTGATGGCGACCGCCGTCATGCCCAGATAGAGCACCAGCGTCTTGACGCTCAGGCGGCCGATCTTGGAAAGGTTGTTGAGCGAGGCCACACCGGTGACCAGCGAGATGAAGACCAGCGGCACGATCAGCATCTTAATGCCGCGGATGAACAGGTCGCCCAGCGGCTTGATATCGGCGGCGATATCGGCGCGCCCGGTCTGGTTGAGCACGATACCCAGCCCCAGGCCCAGAACCAGCGCGATGAAGATCTGCTTCCACAGCGCCAGACGTGTCCAGGGAGACAGAAAGCGCGCAATGGGCCCGGGAGAGCGAGGCATCGGGGCGGAGGAAGAGCCTGAATCAGCCATGAGTGTTTCCTTCTTGTCATTATTGTTGGCTGCGCGTGGAAGCAGCGCAGAGTGCAGACTGATGGTGATACAGGCCCCTATCCCGCGACCAATTCTTTATTTGGATTTTCCATGCAAGATTTGCATGACGACGAATTCTCCTCCTGATGGGCGGCACGCCAGAGTTCATTTTCTGTCCTGACGCTGCGCACGTTATTGGCACGTTAGCTGCTGTAGAACGCACGAAGCCCGCTCAATGAGCGGGCTTCGTGTTCTTACCACTATATTCAAGGTGCTGCATCCACAAAGATCAGCGGCACCTTTTCAAGCTGTCGATCATGCCTCCGGCAGACCCAGGGCCTCCTTGACGGCCGGCCAGGCAGGTTCGCCATCACGGGTGGTCACGCCTTCCAGCCAGGCCTTGACCTTGGCCGGGTTGGCCTTCATCCACTCACCGGCGACCTCTTCCTGAGGCTTTTCTTCCTTGCCATAGCCGTAGATCAGCGCGCTCTGATCATCCGAGCTGAAGGCCAGCTGATCGAGCAGACGGGTCGCATTGGGGTGCGCTTCCGACCATTCCTTGTTGGCCAAGGTCTTCACATCACTGGCGCCGCCACCCGGGCCCCACATGTCATCCGGGTCATCGAGGAACACCATGTCGTACTCGATGTTCATCCAATGCGGTGTCCAGCCGACGAACAGGATCCACTCCTTGCTCTTGGAGGAATTGGCCACGGTCGCCAGCATGCCCGGCGTCGATGACTCCTTGAGGTCCCAATCGCCCAGACCATAGATGTCGCCATCGACCCCCTTGTTGACGATCTCGCTGGAACCGGAGCCAATCTCGATGGAATAGATGGTCTTCTCGAACTTGTCAGCGAATTCCGGCTTGTCGAGGTCTTCGTTGGAGGTCACTCCGGCCTCAGCAACGTAGCCCGGTACCGCGAACCCGAGGCGCGCGCCTTCGACATTGTTGCCCATGTCGACCAGGGTGCCCTTCTCCATCGCGGCGTCGTACATGTTGCTCTGCGCCGGCAGCCAGGCGGCGAGGAAGGCATCCACCTCGCCCAGCGACATGCCTTCATAGGTGATCTGCGCGCCCAGCTGACGTGTGCTGGGGGAGTAACCCAGCGCTTCAAAGACTTCCGAGGCAATCTCGGTCTTCATGGTCACGCCCGGCCACGGCGGCGCGGAGAACACCACACTGGCATCTTCCGCGGCAGACGCCGGCACCGACAGCGTTGCCAGCAACAGGCCACTGCCCGCCAGCGCCATGCGCAGTGGCAGAGGTTTCAGCATGTGGGGCTTGGTGAAGGGGGACGACATAGTGGACTTTCCTCGTTGTTGTTATGAATACGCCATTGTCATGAAAATGCGCGAATCAGACGCTGAGCGAAGATGACATCTTGATAAATGCCTCTTCTGCAAAACGCACTTCCCGCAAAGAATTCACAATACGAGCAGACGAATCACTACCTTAAGCGCGATCGTTGGAACGATACAAGGCTCGGCAGCCAACGACGCGCATGAAAAAGCCCCCGCCATTCGTGAAAAATGACGGGGGCTTTTCATGACGCATGCGCAGCTCAGAAGCTAGCGATCTCTTCCGGACGCAGGAAGCGACATTCACCCGGCTCCAGCTCCGGGTCCAGCTCGACAGCCCCGATGGCTTCGCGATGCAGGGCTTCGACATGATTGCCGATGGCCGCGAACATGCGCTTCACCTGGTGGTAACGGCCTTCGGTGATCCACAGCAGGCCCACGGTGGCGGTTTCCATCTCGAGACGCGCCGGACGGGTCGGCTTCTCTTCGCCATCCAGCATCAGGCCGTGATCGAAGTCCTCCACGGCGCGCGCCAGCTCATCGCCTTCCAGCGGACGCGCCAGAGTGACGCGATAGCGCTTGGCACAGGCCTTCTTGGGCGAAGTGACACGGTGGTTCCACTGGCCGTCGTCTGTCATCAGCACCAGACCGGTGGTGTCGACATCAAGACGCCCGACGATGCTCAGGCGCTCGACATTGGGCAGATCGATCAGGTCATGCGCGCGCTCATAGAGGCCCGGCTTGCTGGTGCATTCCACATTGGCCGGCTTGTACAGCATCAGATAGCGCAGCCCCATCAGCTCCAGGTGCTCGCCATTCCATTCGACGCGCATGCCATCCTTGACGGCGCTCGCGGTGTTCTTGACTACCTCACCATCCACGGTGACATCGCCGCGGTGCACGACCTTCTTGGCATCGCTACGGCTGAGATCCGTGGTTTCGGTAAGGAATTTGTCCAGGCGCATCAGGCCTCCAGAGTGAAATGATCGGCGTCCATCCACGCCGGAAACTTGGTTCGAAACTCGTCGAGCGCGCCGCGTTCAAGCGTCACGGTCTCGATGAAGGGCTGGTCTGGCGCAGGGTCGAGGATGGGCTCGCCCTTGAAGTCGCAGACCATGGAGTCGCCGGTATAGTGCAGCCCGTTGGCGTCGTCACCCACACGGTTGACGCCCACCACATAGGCCAGATTCTCGATGGCGCGCGCCTGCAGCAGCGTACGCCAGGGGTGACGCCGTACGCCCGGCCAGTTGGCCACGCACAGCAGCAGATCATATTCAAAGGCGCTGTCGGCGGCGGTCTCGGCAGCACTCACGCCACCGATGACAGGACGCTGACGCAGCCAGGTCGGGAAGCGCAGGTCATAGCAGACCGAGAGCTGAATCCGAAAGCCGTTGAGCTCGACCAGCACCCGCTCATAGCCCATGCCATAACGCTCATGCTCACCGGCCATGCGGAACAGATGACGCTTGTCGTAATGCGTCACTTCGCCGTCGGGCGTGGCCCACAGCATGCGGTTGTAACACTCGCCGTCATCCAGCACCGCGATGCTACCGGTCATCACGCAACCGCGGGCGATGGCCTGTGCCTTGAGCCAGTCGACGCTCTCGCTGGACTCCATCGGCTGCGCCATCTCACGCGAATTCATGGTGAAGCCGGTGGCGAACATCTCGGGCAGCACGATCAGATCGGTTGCGGCATTGCAGCCATCGGCGCCCATGACCAGGCCAGCGGCATCCAGCTGCTCGCCGAGCAGACGGCAGTTCTCCGCCGGGTCTTCCCAGCGCAGGTCCGCCTGCACCAGGCTGACACGCAGTGTCGCCCCTCGCGAGGCATCGCCAGCATTCGCTTGCGAGGAAGTCGCCTGTGGCTGTGTCGTCATGGTCGTCGTGCCTCCCTGCTGACTGAATGGACGCTTGAGTGGCGACTGGCGGATTCGCGGCGGCGTGAGCCTTGCCCACCCTGCCGCTGGTCGTGCCACGCCTTGAAAGCGCTCATTCTACCGTCTGTGGCGATCAGATGTGAGAGGCAAAGCATGATCTGTCATCGCCGCACCGCTCAGCGTGCGCACGAAACCCTGGCGGCGGGTGTGAGCATCAGAAGCCAGTGATATATTGGCGATGAACGCAAAGTCGCCACGCCAGGTTGCGGCGACGTCAGTTCACCGCGAGCTTGCTCGCCCCCTTCCCATCCCGACTCACAGGAGAGCTTCATGCCTCAGCTTCGCTTCCACGGTGTCACGCCTGCCCGTCTTGCCCCTGTCTCGCGCGCACTGATCGATCAGCTGAGCGAAGCGACCGCCACCGCGCGCGACGAATTCACGCTGGAATGCATCACCACCCAGTACGTGTTCGATGGTCAGCTCGTCGACGCCTTCCCCTTCGTCGAGGTGCTGTGGTTCGAACGTGGCCAGAAGGTGCGCGATCTGTGCGCCCAGTCCATCGCGCAGGCCATGAACGAGGCCGGCTACCCGGAGGCCGAAAGCTTCTTCATCGCCCTTGAGCCTTCTGGCTACTACATCGCAGGTAAACCGCTGGCGCAGGATGGTTCGAGCGACTCCGCATGAGGCGGGAGCAGGCAGGCCCCTCAGTCGAGAGTCTGGCGCAGGCGCGCCGCGAGAGCGCCAAGGGTGTCGGCTTCGGGCTGAGCGCCTATGTGATGTGGGGCTGTTTTCCGCTCTACTTCGCGCTGTTCGAGGGCATTCCCGCCTGGGAAGTGCTGCTGCACCGCATCCTGTGGAGCTGCGTGTTCATGGTGCTGCTGATCAGCGTCATCCGACGCTGGTCGCCGGTGCGCGCCGCCTTCGCCGAACCCCGCAAGCTTGTGCCGGTGCTGGCCTGCTCGATCCTGATCGCGCTCAACTGGGGTATCTACATCCACGCGGTGGAGGTGCATGAGGTACTGCAGGCAAGCTTGGGTTACTTCATGACGCCGCTGGTCAATGTCGGGCTGGGCATGCTGTTCCTGAAGGAGCGCCTGACGCGCGTGCAGCTGTTCGCGCTGGGGCTGGCCGTTCTCGGCCTGAGCCTGCAGCTGATCGGCCTGACGAAACTGCCGTGGATCACGCTCTCGCTGGCTGTCACCTTCGGCACCTACGGGCTGCTCAGAAAGCGCATCGCGCTGGATGGCCTGTCGGGCCTGCTGGTCGAGACGATGATGCTCGCGCCACTCGCGCTGCTGCTGATCAGCGGCCAGTGGTTCTCCGGCGAATCGCACTTCACGGCCAGCGATGTCGGCCCGCTGGGGCTTCCCGCCAGCGTGCTGATGATGTCCAGCGGCGTGCTCACCGCGCTGCCGCTGCTCGCCTTTGCCGGTGCGGCGCGTCGCCTGCGCCTCGCCACGGTCGGCTTTCTGATGTACATCAACCCGACCATGCAGTTTCTGATCGCGCTGCTGATCTTCAAGGAAACCCTGCATCCGACGATGCTGATCACCTTCGTGCTGATCTGGACCGGTCTGGCGCTCTATACCGCCTCGACGTTCTTCCAGCATCGCGCCAGGCAGCGCGGCTGAAATCCCCCTTGAACTGACTTAACGAACCAAAGCGAGGATGCCCAGCCATGCCAGACCCTGCTGCAGACTCCGTGAGCAGCCGCCTGTTGCGCTTTCTGCCGCGCCTGCTGGCCTTCGCCCTGCGCGTCATCGGGCAGTTCATCGCCAACCGTGGCGTGCTGCTGGCCGGTGGCGTCGGCTACAACATCCTGCTGTCCAGCGTGCCGCTGTTCGCCTTGCTCTGCGTGCTGCTGACGCACCTGGTGGATGAAACGCGTCTGATGAGCATCATCGCCATCCAGGTCCAGCATCTGGGGCCGGGGCAGGAAGATATCCTGCTGGACGCCGTACGCAAGCTGCTGGCCAATCGCGAGGTGATCAGCTGGATCGGCATGGGCGGCTTGCTGTTCTTCGCCGGACTGGCCTTTCGCATGCTGGAAGACGCCATCGCGCTGATCTTCCATCAGCATCCGGTGATTCGTAAGCGCAGCGCCTGGATTTCCGCCCTGCTGCCCTACGCCTTCGTGATGGTGCTGGGCGCGGGCCTGCTGGCGCTGACCCTGCTGGTGGCGCTGGCTTCGGCGATGAATGATGCCCTGACGCTGCTGACCGGCATCGAGCTGACTCTCGGCGATGCCGGCAGCGAGGTGATCTATCTGATCAGTATCGTCGGCATGTTCGGGCTGTTCAGCGCCATCTACAAGATACTGCCCCAGACCCGCGTCTCGACCCGCCGCGCGCTGGTCGGTGGTCTGGTCGCGGCCACCCTGTGGGAGCTGACACGCCTCGCCTTGAGCTGGTACTTCACCCACCTGTCCTTCGTCGGTGCCGTCTACGGCTCACTGGCAACGCTGATCGTGCTGCTGCTGGGGCTGGAGATCGGCGCCGTGATCCTGCTGCTCGGCGCCCAGGTGATCGCCGAGCTGGAGCAGTGCTCACGCGAGAATATTCGCTGGTACCGCACGCCGGATCGCAAGCCACTGACGCGCCTGCAATCCCGCCGCAATGCCATGCAGCATGCCGGCGAGGTCAGCGAGGAGGATGAGCTGGCAACGAGCCCAGACAGGGGGTCAGGCAGTGGTTCAGACAAGGTTGCAGAAAGCGGCTCAGACAAGCGCTAGTACACGCCCTCGGAAAGCTCACCGCGCGCACAACGAAAAAACCGCCCCGAGGGGCGGTTTTTTATGCTCACGTCGCAGAGATGAAACTTGAGGTCACGCGAGTCGCTGTCGTTGTCGTTGTCGTCGTGGTCGACGCCTGACGGCTATTCGCCCGCGACGACTGGGCCGACAAGCGACGCCTCAATTGACCAGCGAGGCTTCCAGCGAAATCTCGGCGGTGAACAGCTTGGAGATCGGGCAGCCGCCCTTGGCCTTCTCGGCGGTGGACTGGAAGTCTGCCTCGCTGATGCCCGGCACATCGGCCTTGGTCACCAGGGCAACCTTGGTCACGCTGAAGCCGCTGTCGTCCTTGTCCAGATGGACGGTGGCGGTAGTGTCGATGGCCTTGGGCTCATGACCCGCCTCGCCCAGCATCATCGAGAGCGCCATCGAGAAGCAGCTGGCGTGAGCCGCCCCGATCAGCTCTTCGGGATTGGTGCCGGCGCCATCTTCAAAGCGCGTATTGAAGCCGTAAGGCTGATCCTTGAGCGCACCACTTTCACTGCTGACAGTGCCTTTACCCTGCTTGACGCTACCTTCCCAATGCGCGGAACCGGTTTTCTTGATCGTCATGCCTGTCTCCTTGACCTGGGTGAACACTCAGGGCCGTTGCCCTGTCCCTCTCACATTGTCATGGCGCGTCGCGACTTCAAGGGGCGTCTGCCCTTTTGCCATCACAAGTGTCTGATCGATCGCGTGCCGGCTGCCTATCAATTGCGTGAGCAAGACACGCCACCCACCCCGGCGAGTGCGCCCGTCGCCACGGCCAATTATTGAACAAGAGTTGAATTCCCGCCGTGCGCCCCGATAACTGTTCTATCGATTACCTGGCGCGCAACGCCGAGTTGCAGTCACTCACATCATCTTCTCATGTCTGGCATCGTGCGCTCCCAAGCTGGCGCAGCATTCGCCGACACCTCATACGCCGCCGGTGAATCCCTCACCCGCGCGGCTGCCGACACCGGCAGCCAGACCCGCAAGGAGTCCCCTCATCATGTTCTACAAGACCTCGACAGGCATCACTGACGACAACGCCTCTCTCCATCGCCTGCGCCCTGCCGCGAGCACCCGCCTGCGCCGTGGCATCGGCGCCGCCGCAGTGATGCTGGGCTTGCTGGGCCTCTCCCCGGCTCAGGCCTTCGACGAGATGAACACCGAGACAGGGACCAGCGGCGCGGCCTCTTCCCAGCATTCCTCGCAGGGCCAGCCAACGCCCAGCCACTCCAAGCGCACCGCAGACGGCGCAGCTGACAACGGCGCGCACTATCAACAGAACGAACAGCCCGAGGCACGCCAGCAAGCCAAGGACAACGCCACGCGCCAGGTACAGAAAAGCCTCGATGGCGGCGAGATCGGCAGCCAGGGTGGCCGACACGCCAATACCGGCCAGGCCAAGCCGACCGAGAACTGGTTCGGCTGCCCGCCCTCCGGCAGCAGCAAGCAGAACGCCCAGTGCGACGGCAAGTGATCGCCAGCACTGAGCACTCGCCATAGGCACGATTGGCGCTGATGACGCAGGCCCCGCAACCCACGGTTGCGGGGCCTGCGTCGTTGCGCGCATATGCTTATGTGCATGGAAAGCAGCACTGCGTTGCCACTTCATGCAGCAACCCTGAATTATTTGAGAAAAAATCTCGCAAATTCAGTCAATTATATTCACAGGTTGTCAAAACGACAACACTCTCCTTCCAGCGTTCCGGCTTGTGACACCCAGGTGCGGCAGGCACGATATAGGACATGCAGATGATCCGTCGATCATTCATTCAGGCCACCGCACTGCGTCGATCTTCACCTCTTTGTGCACGCAGACGCTCAGGGCCTACGACCGGATACGACAGCGGAATGCTTTCCGCGGGAGACGTACTAGATGACAGACACCACCGCACTGTTCACCCCCCATGCCTTCGCAGGGCTTGAGCTCAGCAATCGCCTGGTGCTCGCCCCCATGACGCGTACCAGCGCGCAGGATGACGGCCAGGTGCACTTTGACATGGTTGATTACTATCGCGATTTCGCGCGGGGCAACTTCTCGCTGCTGATCACCGAAGGCATCTACACCGATGAAGCCTTCAGCCAGGGCTACGCCAACCAGCCGGGGCTGGCCAACCAGGCGCAGCAGGACAGCTGGCGTCCGGTGGTCGACGCCGTGCATCAACAAGGTGGCCGTATCATCGCCCAGCTGATGCATGCCGGCGCCCAGACCCAGCACAACCGCTTCAAGGATGAGGTCGTCGCCCCCTCCGAGAGCCGCGCCAGTGGCGAGATGCTCAGCTTCTACGGTGGCTCCGGCCCCTTCCCTCTGGCCCGCGAGATCAGCGAAGCGGAGATCCATGACGCGATCGCCGGCTTTGCCACCAGCGCCCGTCGCGCCAAGGAAGCCGGCTTCGATGGTATCGAGCTGCATGGTGCCAACGGCTACCTGATCCACCAGTTCATCAGCGCGCGCTTCAATCAGCGTGACGATGCCTGGGGCGGCGACGCCATCGCGCGTCTGGCCTTCCCGCTGGCAGTCATCCGCAGCGTGCGTGAGGCGGTCGGCGCCGACTTCGCCATCGGCATGCGCCTCTCCCAGGGCACCGTGACCGAGCCGGAGCTCACCTGGCAGGGCGGCCCTGACGAGGCCCGCGAGCGCTTCGCCAAGCTGATGGAAGCCGGGCTGGACTTCTTGCACCTGACCGGCAGCGATGTCGATGCCCCCGCCTTCCCCGAGGCAGACGTCGAGCGTGAGCGCAGCCTCAGCCTGACCGCACTGGCGGCACAGGTGCGCAGCGAGAAGGCTGCCGAGGTGAGCCTGATCACCAATGGCAATGTCGCCAGCGTCGCGAAGGCGCAGGCCGCCCTGCAGCACGCGGACCTGGTCGCCATCGGTCGCTCGGCGCTGGCCAATCATGACTGGCCCAAGCGCGTACAACGCGGCACCTGCCTCACCGAGTTCGACTTCTCGATGCTGTCGCCGCTGGCCACGCTGGCCAACGAAGAAGACTGGCGCATCGCCAATGACAAGCCTGCCAACTGCGAGGGTCGCTGCTGATAGCGACTGACAGGCAAGATACAAAGAGCCCCGCCATTGAACTGGCGGGGCTCTTTGCATTGGGGGCTGGCCTCTTCTCGACCTGAACTCAGATATACAGCCGCTGAATCCCACTCAGGCCTTCAAGAGAGTTCCACTACTGAAGGCCAAGGCCGTCATGGCGGACATGCCGGCCTTTGTCATGCGTCCAGAATGTCCACCTGCAGCGACGCCTGCTTCGTCAGGACATCTCACCCGGGGCAATTGCTCATCATCGGTTTCTCTCAGCAATGATGGATACTGCTGCGCCCACTCAGCCAACTCCTCAAGCCCTGTGGCAAGACTGACACTGGGGCGAAAGCCGGTCAGCGTCTCGAGTGCCGAGGTATCTGCCCAGGTACGCTCGACATCCCCTGGCTGCATCGGCAGCAGACGCTTGCGAGCCGGGACACCCAGCGCTGCCTCGAGGCCATTGATGAAGTTCCCCAATGCGATGGGCTCGCCACGCCCGAGGTTCAGGACACGCGAGGGAGCGGCATTCATTTCCTGCGTCGGCGGCAGGTGCATAAGCCGGTAGATGCCCTCCACGATATCACTGACATGGGTGAAATCACGTGCCATCTGTCCATGGTTGTAGACATCGATCACCTCGTCGGCCAGCAGCTTGCGTGCGAAACGAAGTGGCGCCATGTCCGGGCGCCCGCGGGCGCCATAAACGGTAAAGAAGCGTAGCCCTGTCACCGGTAAACCATAGAGATGCGCGTAGCTGTAAGCCATCAATTCATTTGAGCGCTTCGTGGCAGCGTATAGCGAGAGCGGGCGTACACCCGCCTGGGATTCCTGCAGAGGCTGACGGGCATCATCCCCGTAAATGGAACTGCTGGAAGCATAGAGCAAATGGCTCGGAGCCGTGTCACGACAAGCCTCAAGAAGATTGACGAAGCCGACCAGGTTGCTGTCGACATAATCAAAAGGCTGAGTGATGGAGTGGCGCACCCCAGCCTGGGCCGCCAGATTGACGACGACATCAAACTCCTCTTCCTGCATCAATGTGCGAAGCGCCTCACGTTCGACAAGATCCAGCTTGACGAAGCGAAAGCTGCCCAGCCGGCGTGCATTCCCGGGGGCAGCAACGCACTGCCTGGCAAGTGCTTCGAGACGTGTCAGGCGGTGCTGCTTCAGCGCCAACGGATAGTAGGGGTTGAGATTGTCGAGACCGACGACCTGCAGGCCTTCCTTCAAGAGTCGCTCACACAGAGCAGCACCAATGAAACCTGCAGCCCCAGTTACCAGTATTTTCATGCTCATCGTTTCTCCTGAGCGGTCATGACCAACACCGTTGGTGCTGATGAGGGGCCGCCCAATGCCGCTGCGGGTACCGTCAATAATCGGTGGCGTCCCTGATCAAAGACCGGCGTGGCATTGGCTCCATCGTCTACTGCCGCCTGACACCAATCACGCATGCCGGCCAGAGGGCCTCGCGTGTCGGGTAGACGCAGACATTTGTCAGCCTCGATTATCAGCCAGCCATCGGGATGCGCTGTCTGCCAGGAATCCAGCTGACTCGAATCGCGCTTCAACTGCTTCAGCGGTTGGGTCAGTCGCCCCAGAAATTGCCAGGTTGCCTGATAGTCCCAGCCAACGACGGCCACCTCCTGGCCTTCCTGTTGATGGTGCTGAACCCATTGAGCCAGGGCAGTCTGATCCAGACGTGGCCATAACGGACGCAATGTCAGGGCCAGCAAGCAGGTCACCAGCAACACGCTGCCCAGCGCCAGTCGCCGCTGAGCATTCAGCGCGCTATTGCCCAGTGACTCAGCGGCAGGTGTTTGAGCCGTGATGGAGCGTCTCGCCTCATCCACGGAAGGCCATAGCCATACCATCAAGGCCAGCAAGCTAGCTCCCGCCATGAGACACGCAAGGCTTGCGTTGCCCGAAGCCACCAGCGCTGCGTTGGTCGGCAGAAATGAGGCATCAGTCAGCCAGCCTGCGGGCATGACGATGACCGCGAACGCCAGGCTTGTCAGTCCCAGGCCACCGCTGATCATCGCCAGCAGTTTCAGCGATGTGCGAGCCGGAGGCTGGCGCAGAGCAGCCCAGGCCAGCAGCAGACTCACCGGTACCAGTAGCGGCATCAGATAATGCACTTGCTTGCCGGAGATAAGTGAAAAGACCAGCAGTGCGCCCAGTGCCCAGAAGCGTCCCAGCTTCAGCAAGGGTTGCTCTGACGTTGGCCGCCGAGCAACCGAGGCCAGAAACCCCTCGATCAGCAATCGCGGGCGCAGGCTGAGCGGGAAGATCAACATCGCCAGCCACGGTAGATACCACCATGGCGGTCGAGCATGATCCTGCGCGGAGACGACGCGGTTTGCCGTCTGGCCCCAAAGCAGATCCTCGACATAGTCGGGAGGGCCAGTGATGACGGCGGGAAGCAACCAGATGCACAACACCGCGATGCCCAGCAGCAGGCTCAACACCCAACCGCGCCACTCACAGACCCACACCTCGCGGGCTTGTGCTTGCGTCCACCAGGGGCGCGAGCCGACCACCAACAGAAACCACAAGAGTGCGACCGGCCCTTTGGCCAGCAAGGCCAACCCCAGCCACACACCACTCTCGAGCACGACGCTCAGGCTGAACGGCTGCCCTCCCTGTGGTGTACACCAGGGCCGCAACGCGCCCAGTAGACACGTCGTCAACAGCACATCGAACATCAAGGCCTGGCTATAGAGCACCCACATCAGACAACCGGCGAGTATCCAACGCACCATGCGTACCCAAAGTTCATGTCTCTGCCATTCGGCATCGGCCAGGCCAGTGGCCGGCCACAGGGTGCGGGCGACACGCCCTATCTGCCAGATACCCAGCAGACTGACCAGTGGCATCACCAATCTTGGCCAGACATCATTGACTCCGAAGACCACCCATCCGGCGTGAATCAACCAGAACAACAATACCGGCTTGTCAGCGTAGGCCGCCCCGTTCATGGTCGAGACGAACCCACTGCCGGCATGCCACATCTCCCATGCCACCGAGACATAGCGAGTTTCATCGATGGGCAGATAGGGTCGTGCCAGCGCTGCTGACATCAGCAACACTCCCCATAGCGTCCAACATATTCGTTCGCTGGCATTCAGGTTGATCAACGAATGGGAGCCTCGTCCCACCAGGGATATCGCACATGAAAGTTGCTTCTGACACTTCATGGCTGAACCTCCGGCATCAGAGTATGTCGCTGGGGAAGTCCGATCAGCTGTGCCGCTTCATTCGAGACCGAGGTCGGCGCCAGATACATCGGCGCAGCATCGGGACTGCCCTGACATTTCACGGCCGCGCTACCAGGTAGCAGTACCCATTGCTCATCCGGCTCATTCAATGTGATGGCCTGTGCGCCATCCAGACAGGCATGCCGCTTGAGCTTGCGGGGTGTCAACAAGACCCAGCGGTTCTGCGGGGCCTCCTTCAGCCATGCATAGAGGCGCGAGAATTGGTCTTCCTCCGGCGTCTTGTAACCGAAGTGCCACAATGGCTGGCGCGCCTGCAGGATGTATTGCTCACGAAAATCGGGAATGGCCAATGCCTGGTAATCGCTCTTCTCGGCAACCTGCGCCATCAGTAGGGCAGGATTGCGAACCGGGTCCATCAATCGTGCCCCCCAGGTGCCCCACAGACTCCAGAACACCACGAGCCAAATCCCCAAGGCCAACAAGCCGTTCCGTGGTTTCAGCCAGGTACAGAGCGCGATACCGCTGACACCCAGCAGCCCCCACCACCCCCACGGCACCACCCCCTCCTTTGCAGCAAGCGTCACCAATGCCGGGTACCCGAAGACACCGAGCAGTGCCGCGATCAGGAAGATGCCTGCCAGTCCGGCGCAAAGTGCAAACCCCAGCCAGGAGACATGAGGCTTACGTGACAACCCCGGCAACATGGGTGCCAGGCCGATCACCAACAGCGGCAGCGCCGGCAGGATATAGACTCCCCGCTTGCCTGGAGACAACGAGAAGAAGACCACCATCAATGCCGCACCCACCAGGGGCAGCCAGACTCGTAGATCGCGGCGCGAGAAGCGGCGAGCGAGTGCCTTCGGCCACGAGGGTAGCGTCAGCAGCAGCGGCATCCATGCCCAGGGAATCACACTGGTCAGGAAGTAATGCCAAGGCTTCAGATGATGCCAGCTGTCGGTGTATCGCTCAGCGGTCTGCTTGAGCAGGATGTTGTCGCGATAGGCGGCAAGCTCCGAATCGCCGGACACGAAGGACATCACCAGCATCGGCCCTACCCAGAGCAGCGGAGCCGCCAGTATCCAGCAGAGTCCGATCAGCAGCTCGCGTGATGTCAGCTGCCCTGCGCGACGACCACTGCTGCGCCAAGTCGATGCGTGACGCGCAGCCATCAGCCAGAAAGGCAACATCAGCAACGGCAGGAACCCGACCCCCTTGGTGAGGATGCCAAGCCCCATCGCAAAGCAGCCGAGATAGAAATAGCGCACGCCATCATTGAGCAATGCATGCCGCAACAATCCCCAGCTACCCAGCAGGATGAAAGCCGTGACCAGCATGTCGATCTGAGCCGTACGGGCCTGCAGGATGAACTGCACTGACGCGAGCAACCACAGCCCGGCAATGAAGGCTGTGTGCGGGCCATGCAGGCGACGAATCAGGTCCACGCTCAGCCCCAGAGTCGCGGCCCCGGCCACCAGCGATGGCAGGGCAAAGCCGATGCGGATATCCCCCACCAAGCCAGTGGACAAGGCACTGAGCCACATGAAGATCGGCGGCTTGTCGGGATAAAGCTCTCCTGCGCGGTGTGGCAACCACCAGCCCCCAGTGATCCACATCTCGAGACCATTGAGCGCGAAGCGTGGCTCATCGGCAGGCCACGGCATACGCATGCCAAGCCCGATGGCAGAGACAGATAGATACAACGCCCCCAGGACCCACCAGGGATGGCGGGAAAGTCTTCGGTACACACCGCCAGCTGGCGTCATTGCCTTCATGCGCCTGTCCCTTGGTGCTGAACGGGATTGGCATGGAGGCGTGCCACTTCAGTCTTGAGTCGGGCGTTTTCTATCTCCAGCGACGCGAGCCTGGCCTTCAGGGAGTCGTCAGTGCCCGATTCGCATTCTTCCGTCTTGCCACAAGCGTGTTCGACGACAGTGGACTCCTGCGGTGCCTGGGACGACGCTTCGCTGCCAGGCGACGTGAGTGACCGGCGATCCCGCTTGATCAAGCTCAGATTACGCAGATAGATGAAAAGCCCTGCGCCCTGACCGGCAATGAATACCGGGTCCTCGCGATGGATGGCATACGCAAGCAGCGTCATGCCACCGGCAAGCGAGAACCACCAGAAGGCACGAGGAACGATGGAACGACGTGCCTTCTCACTGGCCAGCCACTGAATGATGAAACGCGCCGAGAACAGCGCCTGGCCTCCAAAACCGACAGCGACCCACCACGGACTGACATCCATCAGCAGGCACCCCGCGCCACGTCGGCCTGGTCCGGGTTGCTGTCACCTGCTGCTGCATCGTGACCGTCAGCCTGATATCTAGAGGGGGAGTCAAACAGGCTTGTTGGCGCGGATGCAGAGGGCGTCGACACGTGCGTCCCCACCAACGGCAGCGAACCATGGTCGATGGCCTCACTGGCAGCATGGCCAAAGATATTCTCGAGCGGTGACGGTAGACGTGAGCGACGCACCAGCCACATCACTCCGACGATATCGGCAATACCGACCCAGAGCCGATCGAAGAAGCCGTATTTGGATACTCCTGCCACTCGTTCGCGGTGACGGACTGCCAATGACTGCACCTTGCCACCCTGAGCGCGAACCAACGCCGGAAGAAAACGGTGCATGTGATCGAAATACGGCAGCCGAAGGAAGACGTCACGACGCATGACCTTGATTCCGCAGCCGGTATCTGGCGTGTCATCGTGCAGCAGCGCTTGTCGGATGGCATTGGCCAAGCGTGATGACACACGCTTGACGGCATCATCGCGACGTTGCGTGCGATGACCAGCCACCAGGTCGAGCTTTTCGAGCGTTGCCAGTGACAACATGTCCGGCAAGTCCGCTGGATCATTCTGGCCATCGCCATCCAGGGTCGCCAACCATCGACCGCGCGCCAGCCGGGCAGCCTGCCACAGCGAAGTACTCTGTCCGAAACTGGTGCCGTGGTGATAGGGACGCAATCGTGAATCTTCCTGCGCAGCCTGCTTGAGCCAACTCCAACTGCCATCACTGGAACCATCATCCACCACGATGATCTCGTAGCGCTGCCCCGCAAGCGCCTCATGCACCTCGGCAATAAGGCCCGGCAAGTTGTCACGCTCATCACGAGCCGGTATCAACACCGAAACTCCTCCGCACAAGGGCTCCTCGCCCTGCGCCCAGGGGTGGTCTGGACCAGGCGATGTCATGGTGATCGCGGACTTCATGGAATAACTCCTGAGCAATGACTGGGCGTCGAGCAAGCCGGATAGATGTCAGATCCTGCAGCGATCGGAACCGGCAGGCTGCGCGTTTCTGGCAGAAAGTTTGCCCGCAAACTATTAAGACAGGCTTAAGTGAAGCGCGGATGACAACCGCCAATGCAAGAAGCCCCCGTCGCGCTGGGCGACGGGGGCTTCAATGCAAAGACATCATTGAGTCGAAGACTCTCTTGATACGGCTATGACAGACGCTTCACTTTCCTTGCCAGTGATTCCGCCCCCACTGCCGACGCTGGTCGGGCGTGAGATACGACCAGGCGACGAAGCGGCTGACCTTCTGCCCCTGGGACATCTCGATCACCCTGACCTCGCTGGCGCCACTGCGCTTGAGGGCTTTCCTGATGCCGGTCAGGCTCGCCGAATGCGCGACCAGCGAGGTGAACCACAGGCACTGCGAGGCGACGTTGCAGCTCTCCTGGATCATGCGGGTGACGAAGGCTTCTTCCCCGCCCGGACACCAGAGCTCGGCTGCCTGTCCGGCGAAATTCAGCGCTGGCGCGTTGCGTGCACGCCCCTTGCGTGAGGCATTGCCGCGCTGCTGGCGCGACTTGTCGAGCCCGCGCCATTTGCGCTGCGCTTCCCGCGCCATATCAGCTTCGCTGGCATGGAACGGCGGATTGCACAGCACCAGATCAAAACGCTCATCCGCGCCCCAGATCCCAGCGAAGTGACGCGTGCGATCGGCCTGCAGGCGCACCTCGATCTGGCCCTTGAGGCGCGCATTGGCGCTCACAATCGCGCGAGCCGAGTCGATCGCCTGCGTGCTGATATCACTGCCGACCATCTGCCAGCCAAAGCTGCGATTGCCCAGCAGGGGGTAGATGAGGTTGGCGCCGGTGCCGATATCCAGCGCACGCACGTGCTCACCCGCCGGCAGCTGACCGCCATTCGCCTCACTGATCAGGTCCGCCAGGTAATGCAGATAGTCGGCGCGCCCGGGGATGGGCGGACACAGATAGCCGGCGGGAATATCCCAGTGGGCGATGCCGTAATGGCGACTCAACAAGGCCCGATTGAGCGCCTTGACTGCCACGGGATCGGCGAAGTCGATGGACTCGCTGCCAGCGGGTGTCTTGATCACGAAGGCCGCCAGTGCCGGGCTCGCCTTGACCAGCGCGGCCATGTCATAGCGCCCACGGTGCGGGTTGCGGGGATGCAGCTGACCCTTGCGAGCCGGGGTCACCTTGATGGCAGGCGCTTTGATAGAAAAAGCCTTGATGGCAGGCGATTGGACGGAAGGCGCCTTGGCCGCGCCAGGCTTCTCGCGGGCGGCCGGATCACGACGGCCAGCCGGGGTGGCCTGCTGGCGTCTGTCAGCCGAGTCGTGTCGGGAAGATGCGCCGGACTTGGCGAGGGAAGCACCGCGTGGGCGGCGCGAAGACGAGGACATGACGGCATACCGGACAATGACAGGGGCCGCCATCTTACCAGAGCGCGCCGATCAACACAGACCGCTGCCGCTCAGGACGCTACCTATCAGGACAGGTCGCTACCGATCAGCGCTGCGCGCGAGTTGGCACGCTGATCGACCCGACGCGTCTGGGCGCGGCGGGCCGTGGCGCGCTCGATGCTCAGCGGACAATTGCTGCAATAGCCCAGACACTCGATGCGATAACGCACGCAACATACCTTGCGCGGCGTATGCCGTTCGCCATGGCGGTCCATCACGTCGCTGACCGGCTGATAGAGCGGATTGCGCCGCCCGTCGGCCAGAATTCTGGTCGCCATCAGCTGACGTGCCGGCGCCGCCTGCGCGACCCAGCCCTGCTCTTCCAGCATGCCGACGATATAGACGAAGTAATGTGCCGCGTTGCTCCAGAAGACCTTGGGCCCCAGCGCAGTGTGCGGCACCAGGCGCTCGATGACGGCCTCAAGATGCGCCAGGTAGCCCTGAAAGCGCGCCTGGAGCCGCGTCGCCTCATCGGCCGACTCGATCTCCGCCGTGAGGCTTGCGCCCTGCCCCGCCGCATCATCGAGTATCAGCTGCGTGACCACGCCATGCTCGCCAAGGCGCAGCGAAAGATACCGCAGCTCCAGCGGCAGTTGATGGTCCAGCAGCAGGTTGGCCGCCAGCGGCAGCGATACCATCGAGGACAACAGGTACTTGGACCACTGGGAAAGCAGCGCCTGCTCATCGGGGGCGCTGATGTGAGAAGCGGCGTCTGCCTGGCCGGTCTCGTACTGCATGCCATGCGCGGCGATGCACGCCGACAGCCACCCGGGGCTGAGCACATCGCGCGCCGGCACGACACGCTGGAGCGACGCCTCATCGCCTGCCTGCACCTGAGTGTAGGTAGTGATCAGGTCCCGGTAGGCAACCATCGGACCGGCAAAGAGCGGGGAAAGCGCGTCGATCATCGGGAAGCTCGCAGACGTGAAGAAACAGACAGTGCCTCACATAATAACGAAAACTATTAGCATTTGCATATCAAAAAAGCATGATAAACCAGCAGGGCTTCCAGCTCGCTGCGTCGGGCTCGCCGGCACTCACAGCCTGCCATCTCGACACAGCCGACGACGCACCCAGGCATCGTAGACTCGCGTCAGCGCCGGCTCGATCAGCGGCCGCGTGATCAGCCACCCCAGCCAGGCAAGACCGGGGATGCGCGCAAGCAGCAGGCGATACGCTGGCATGCCCTCACGGATCTGCCCTTGCGCTGTCTCGACATGCAACGACAGCAATGCCTGCTTGAGGCCGATGCCGCGAGCGGCGAGATGCTCGGCGTTATCCGTCGCATCCCACCACTCGACGTTGGCGTCTTGGCGCGACAGCCGCTCGTAGCGGGCGCGTTCACGACGACACACCGGGCAGCGCGCGTCGTAGTAGATCCTGATGAGTGGCAAACCGTCACGCTGAGGTCGCTGGCTGGCGATGTCCGACATGCTGGCCTCCCTCTTGTGATGAATGTGCGCGGTACGCGTTCCTCAATGAGCGTTCAGAGCGACATAAGATCAGGACGCCGCGCCGATGCGATCGGAATACTCCTTGTCTTCATAGCGATGCAGCGGCGCGTCCTCGGCACAGTCCGGGCTGGTCTGGAAGGTCTTGCGCACATCGAGTACGCCCAGGCTCTGGATGGTGCGGCGCCCCAGCAGCACCGGATAATTCATGCCGTCACGATCGCGCAGACTGAACTGCTCCTCGTAGCGCTCGCCGCCCATGCACAGCGTCATCAGCACCACCGGGCGCGTATCGCGTCCGCCTGCGCCGGACACCGTCAGGTCGCGATACAGGGGGCGCTCGAAGGTGTTCTCGACCTTGTCACCCTTGGCTTCGTCCTCGACTTCCACATCGAAACGCACCCATTCCTCGTCATCACGCTCGAAGGTCTCGATATTCTCGGCATGCATCGAGGAGGTCAGCGCGCCGCTATCCAGCTTGACCTTCACCATCACACCCCACGGCTCGATGGTTGCCTTCTCCACCCAGCCGAAGACCTTGTCGTCTGCCGCCTGGGCCACGGCTGGCGCGGCAAGCGAGGCTATCAAGCCGACACCGGCGAATTGACGGGCGGCGCGCGCAAGGGATGTAGCAGCGTGTCTCGACATGGTGACTCCTGGAAAAAGTGGCGACATTGCAAGGGCAATGCCCGACATCCTTCACCATGGAGGCTTGCGCCAAGGTTAACAAGGCGTGAGAACACACCCTCGCCTGTCACCCTGTCAGGCGAAAGCAACGGCCGGTTGCGAGCAGGCGATGACAAGCCACCCTTGATATGGCGCGCTGCCCCCACCAGCTATCAAGGAGGGCCGCGTTATCAGCGTACTGCTATCAGCGTATTGCTATCGGCGCACGGCCATCTGCGACATCCACTCGACGGGGGTCACCATGCAAGATCTATTACGTGAGTCACTTTCCCACTGGAGCCTGCTGCTGTGCTGGCTGTTGCTGATGGTACCGGCGCTGATCTGGGTCGTGCGTGACCTGACCACGAAGAATGCTCACCTGGCCCCGATGATGAAGTGGGTATGGGGGCTGACCACGCTCTACTCCGGTGTCGTGGGACTGCTGGTCTATCGTTTCGCCGGGCGTCGCCAGATCGCCGCCAACGGTGATGCCCGCAAGGGACTGAGAAGTGTCGCGCACTGCTATTCAGGCTGCGGACTGGGGGAATTCGTCGGCGTCAGCCTGGCGGTGGGCCTGTTGGCCATGGGCAATATCTCCACTGCGATCATCACCTTCATCTTCGCTTACCTGTTCGGCTTCCTGCTGACGGTCGGCCCGATGCTGCAGGGCGGCAGTGATGACAAGCCGCAGGTGATTCGTGATGCCTTCAAGAGCGAGACGGCCTCCATCGTGGTGATGGAAGTGGTGGCGATTTCCGTGGACCTCTGGCTTGCGGGCGGTGCCGGCATGCATCAGCCGCTGTTCTGGAACTCGCTGATCATTTCCCTGAGTCTGGGGCTGCTCGCCGCCTGGCCCGTCAACGTCTGGCTGGTGAAACACGGCGTCAAGGGGGGCATGGCGGACCCACGCGAGACGGACCCGCAAGCGCAGCACCATGCACACTGCTGAAGCGCGCGCACTGCTGAGGCGCGCAGAGTGTTGAGTATTGAGGGTTGAGACATGAAAAAGCCCCGTCGGCATGCCGACGGGGCTTTTCTCTGACTGACCCTTTCACACTGACATTCGCATCCCAGTCAGCGTGAAGCTGTCAGTCGCATCACGTTCAAGACGCTGACTTAGACGAACTCGCCGTTGTGATAGACCTGCTGCACGTCTTCACAATCATCCAGCAGCTCGAGCATCTTGTTGAGCAGCTCGGCGTCATCGCCGCCGACTTCGGTATGGATCTGCGGAATGAAGCTGATCTCATCGACTTCGAAGTCGAGGTCTTCACCGTAGATGTCGGTCAGCGCACCCTTGGCCTTGAAGTACTCGGTCGTCGGCGCGAGAACCGTGATGATGCCTTCGTCGAGCTCGATATCACTGACATCGACGTCGGCTTCCATCAGCGCTTCCAGGACCTTTTCCTCGTCCTCTTCCGCGCCCTTGAAGGCCAGGATGGCGCGGTGGTCGAACATGTGCGACACCGAACCCTGCGCGCCCAGCTTGCCCTTGCCCTTGTTGAAGCAGGTGCGGACTTCGCCGAAGGTGCGGTTGTTGTTGTCGGTCAGACAATCAACGATGACCATGACGTTGCCCGGACCAAAGCCTTCATAGCGCGCCAGAGCGAAGTCTTCGCCGCCGGTGCCCTTGGCCTTGTCGATCGCCTTGTCGATGACGTGAGTCGGCACCTGGTCCTTCTTGGCCTTCTCGATGAGACGACGCAGGCTCAGGTTGCCGTTGGGGTCGAGGCCACCGCTCTTGGCCGAGACGTAAATCTCGCGCCCGTAACGTGAATACACGCGTGCCTTGTTGAGAGAGGTACGCGCCATTGATTCTTTACGGTTCTGGAATGCTCTTCCCATGCAAGTCGACTCTTGTCCGCCTGAATTCAAATGCCCTTGCGACCATGTCGCGGGACCTGAAGCAGCATCGGCCTCCTGGCCGACACTACAACGCTGTGACGAATAGTAACGCAGACAACGCCGTACGTCGCCATCCCTGCCGGGTCTTGCGCGTTGAGCGCAGCGCACCACGACGGGCAAGGCGACGCATGCATGCGGCTGGCCGTCACAGACAGTTGGTCGGCTTGGGCAGCCCGGCGATGCGCGCGCCCACCTTGGGCGGGCTGTCCGGGAACAGCCGCATCAGATGCAGCGAGCGGCCCTTGTCGGGGCCAAACCCCTGGGTCATCGCCTTGCTCAGCGGGCGCATGGCCGGCGAGAGCGAGAAGCGCTGATAGAAGTCACGCAACACCTCGATCACCTCCCAGTGCTCCGGCGTCAGTTCACGCCCCTCCTCGGCGGCCAGCATTTCCGCCAGCGCCGGGCTCCAGTCATCCAGATCGACCAGATAGCCTTCCGCATCCAGTCCGATATCACGCCCATCAAGTGTCAGTGTGCGCACCGTTTCACTACTGGCCATACAGATCCTGATTCACTGTCTTGCATGAAAATTGAAAGGGAGAAGCGTCTGGCGCCTCAGAACCAGCTGACGGTCTTGTCGGCGGCCTCGGTCAAGGCGACGAAACCGTCGACGTCGACCACGATGACGTTCTCCGCGCAGCGCCCCAGCAGGCCGCGGGACTCGAGGTCTTCGCGCAACGCGAACAGCCGCCCCTCAAGCCCGGCAAGGTGCTGCTCGGCATTGTCGAGGGCGCCATTGACGCCATCCTCGATCAACAGCAGCTGGTCTTCCGGGCCCATGGCATTGAGCACATCATCATGGATGCGGCTGGAGAATGGCGAACGATTGAGTAGATGTAGATTCATGCAATTATCCAGGCAAGGGAAGCTGGGACTGCCACTGGCCATCAATCAAGAGATATCAATGACATGGCATCAGGAAACTGATGCGAGCATATCAGTCGCCAGCGTTGGCGGCAGTGACGTGTCAGAAGCTCAACACGCGCGAGAACGCGGTGGTCAGCGCGACCACCTCGTCGTGCTCGAGCAGCGTGACCGGCAACAGCGTGACATCCTGCGCTGTCAGGCCCCGTGCGCGCAGCGCCGCCGCATCGACGTAGCAGCGCTCGACGTCATACATCTCAAGCGCCGCCAGCAGGTTGTCACTGCCCTTCTGCCCCAGCGGCCCGACCTGCTGCCCTTCCAGCAGCGCCATCACGCCATCGCCGGTGAACAGCAACCCGACCTCGCGCCCGAAGGCCGCCGCGACCATCGCCGCCTCCAGTCCCTCGCGCAGCCAGCTGCTGCCATGCGGGCCATGGCGCAGCATGACCAGCAGATCACCGGCGGCTATCCCGGCGTCATCGCCTGCCAGGGGCGCCGTCATCACATCGCTCATGGTCTGCTCCTCACTCGATAAGTGACATCATCAGTGACGACAAGAAATGACGTCATGCAAAGGTGATCAGGTGGTCATTGTCCAGCGTCGCCTCGACCAGCTGGCCCAGCCCCGTCAGCTCGAACGGCGCCTCAAGGGTATGCCCCTGCTTGCCATGCCGCGCCGCCTCGCGCTCATCGAGCATGCCGCGTCTCAGGCCCGCCGCGACACACACCTGCAGGCGGGTGGCGTGATTCTCGGCAAGCGACAGCCAGCGATCGCGCAGATGCGGCTCGTCCTGGGGCGGCGCCATCATGTTGGCGGCGTTGTAGACGCCATCGTGATAGAAGAACACCGTGGTCAGCTGATGGCCGCGCGCCAGCAGGGCGTCGGCAAAGCGCAGCGCCGAATGGCTGGCCTGCTGGCTGTAGGGGCCGCCGTAGACGGCCAGAGCATAACGCATGCGAACCTCGTGTGACTGCTCATGAATGGGCGCCATTCTAGCGCGAGTCACGCCACCTGACACCCGAACGCAGACGACCCCGCCGAGGCGGGGTCGTTTGCAGGTCTCATGCTCCTTCGCTTGACGATCAATCGTCGGAAGCGAAGCCCAGCAGGGCCAGCAGGCTGACGAACATGTTGTAGATGGAGACGTACAGGCTCACCGTCGCCAGCAGGTAGTTGGTCTGCCCGCCGTGGATGATCTGGCTGGTCTCGAACAGGATCGCCGCGGAGGCGAACAGCACGAAGCCGGCGGAGACAGCCAGTGCCAGGCCGCTGATGTTGAAGATCATCGCTGCCAGCATCGCCAGAATCAGCACGATGGCGCCGGCGAACAGGAAGTTGCCCAGGAACGAGAAGTCCTTGCGCGTCACCAGTGCCACCGCGGACAGGCCGGCGAAGGTGATGCCGGTCATGCCAAGCGCGGTCATCACCAGCTGGCCGCCGTTGGGCAGGCTCAGGTAGGCGTTCAGTACCGGGCCGAGCGTGAAGCCCATGAAGCCGGTGAAGGCGAAGGTCGCGAAGATGCCGGCGGTGGAGTTCGCGGTCTTGTGGACCAGGAACATCAGGCCATAGGCACCGATCAGCAGCACGAAGATGTTCATGCGGCCGACGCCCATGCTCATCGCCACGCCAGCGGTCAGCGAGGAGAACAGCAGCGTCATTGCCAGCATCATGTAAGTGTTGCGCAGTACCTTGTGAGTACTGAGCGAGCGGCTCGCGGTATCCTGCGAGACCTGCCAGGAGCTGTTAGCCATGGTGTCTATCCTCAGGTTGCTACGATGGATTCATCGATTTGACCCCAGCATGCCCTCAGGGGTTTGCCTAATCAAGAGACAGAACGATGAAAAGCCCTATTGAGGCAACCATCCGGCGCGCGCAAGGCAACGACATCGTCAGTCTCCGCGGCCATTGTGGCATGTGCGACCTTTCAAGCATCTGAACGACAAGGAAATTTACGCCAAGTCCTTGACCCTGACTGAAAAATCCGTAGTATTTCATCCCGTGAGTCGGAGGGATGGCAGAGCGGTTGAATGCACCGGTCTTGAAAACCGGCGTAGGTTAATAGCCTACCCAGGGTTCGAATCCCTGTCCCTCCACCACCCTGATTCCGAAAGCCCCGTCTACCTCAGGTAGGCGGGGCTTTTTCGTGGCCTGACACATGACCTGATTCATGGTCTGGTGCCAGCAGGCGGCTCCGGCGGCCTCACCCCGGCGCCATCCTGCTGCAAGTGATTGTCCGCGATGGCTTTTCCGAAGATTTTTCTTCGCCCACCTCTTGCTATTCTCATCAGGTTCGGTAGTATTTCGCTCCGTGAGTCGGAGGGATGGCAGAGCGGTTGAATGCACCGGTCTTGAAAACCGGCGTAGGTTAATAGCCTACCCAGGGTTCGAATCCCTGTCCCTCCACCACCTTGAATTCCGAAAGCCCCGTCTACTTCAGGTAGGCGGGGCTTTTTCATTGTTGCCGCGCAGCGCCCATCGCCGCCACTTCGCTACCCTGTCTGAGCAGCGATGGCCAATGATGCGCCGGGCCGTCAGCGGACTTTCGGCTACAGTGAGCATCACTGCGCCAGACATTCCTTGCCGCAGAATGTGCGCTTGCCCCTCCCCCTTTAGACAAGTCGAGACACCATGCCATTTTCTGCCCTTGGTTTGAGCGATTCCATCGTCAAGGCCGTCACCGAGCAAGGCTACCAGACCCCGACTCCCATCCAGGAGAAGGCGATCCCCGTCGTGCTGGCCGGTGACAACCTGATTGCCGCCGCCCAGACGGGTACCGGCAAGACGGCAAGCTTCGTGCTGCCCATCCTGCAGACCCTGCAGCAGGCGCCCAAGGTGCGTGCCAAGCGCGTACATGCCGTCATCCTTACGCCGACGCGGGAGCTGGCGATCCAGGTCGAAGACAACATCCAGCACTACTCCAGGTATCTGGAAGTCAGCTCCATGGCGATGTATGGCGGCGTGGAGATCGAACCCCAGCAACAGCGTCTGATCGAGGGCGTGGACATCCTGGTGGCGACGCCCGGCCGCCTGCTGGACATGCTGACCCGCCGCGCGATCCATCTCGACGAGACACGCACCCTCGTCATCGACGAAGCGGACCGCATGCTCGACATGGGCTTCATCGCCGACATCAACAAGATCGTCGAGAAGCTGCCCAGAGAGCGCCAGAACCTGCTGTTCTCGGCCACGCTCTCGGCTCAGGTGCGCGTGCTCGCCAAGACCGCAGTGACGGACGCCGTCGAGATCATGGTCGCACCGGAGAACGTCACCGCGCCGGATATCAGCCAGTATCTGATCACGGTCGACAAGGAGTTCAAGTCCGCCCTTCTGAGCCATCTGATTCACGAGAAGCAGTGGCAGCAGGCGCTGATCTTCATCGAGACCAAGCGTGGCGCCGCCAAGCTGGTGAGTCAGCTGGAGAAGCGTGACATCGCCGCCGAGTCCTTCCACAGCGGTCGCAGCCAGGCAATGCGCGAGCAGCTGCTGGCCGACTTCAAGGCCGGCACCATCAAGTATCTCGTGGCCACCGGCGTTGCCGCGCGGGGCATCGACATCGATGACCTGCAGCGCGTGGTCAACTACGACCTGCCGGACGCCGCCGAGGATTATGTCCACCGCATCGGGCGTACCGGCCGTGCCGGAGCCAGCGGTGAAGCCATCTCGCTGGTCTCGCGTGATGACTTCCGCAACCTGTGCGCCATCGAGCAGCACCTGGGCTATTTCGTGACGCGCGAAGTCGTGGAAGGCTTTGCGCCCAAGCTCGCGGTGCCGGCCTCGAACAGCGACTACGCCCCCAAGTCCGCAAGCAAGAGCCGTCGTCGCCAGCCCAGCCGCCGCTGACACCTCTCAGGGCAAGCCTGATGACGCCCCTCGCGTAGACCTGATAACGCCCTGACACACGCACGCCCCCGGAGACATGAACGACATTCTCCGGGGGCGTGCTGGGTTGTATACCTAGCTTTGTTCGCAAATCTCTATGCGCAAACCTCTGTGCACAAAACTCTGCGCGCAGTGAATTACGCTCAATTGATGGCGGCGATGCCCGGCCCACCCACGGGGCCCAGCTGGGTGTCACTGACGAAGCCATTGCCGCCGTCCTGCTTGGCGCGGAACAGATTGACGTCGGCCTTGGCGATCAGGCCTTCCAGATCCTTGTCGCCGGACTGGCGCTGAGCGACACCGATCGACAGATTGACATCCAGACTGTTGAGGCCGTCATTGATGACGAACGGCAACGCCGAGGCGCCCTTGCACAGGCGCTCTGCCACCTGATCGACGCGCTCGCCATGCAGCCCCGGGCACAGCAGCACGAACTCCTCGCCGCCATAGCGCCCGACCAGGTCCTCCCCGCGCAGGATGCTGCGCATGCGCCGCACCAGCTCCTTGAGCACCTGATCACCGGCCTGGCGGCCCCAGGTCTCGTTGATCAGCGCCAGATGGTCGACATCCACCATCATCACGCTCAGCGCCCCGTTGTTGATCAACATGCCACGCCCGCTGTCGACCAGCTCGGCGCGACTCAGGGCGCCGGTCAGCTCATCGAAGCGCCCTCCCGTCTCGAAACGCTGCTGCAGGCGCTCCACCGACCAGCCCATCTGCACCAGCACCAGCGTGAAGAAGATGGTCAAGACCCCCAGATTGATGATGCGAAATGCCAGCATCCAGCCGGCGGGCAGCGGATTGGTCGGCCCTTCCAGCATCAGGATGATATAGGCCAGCAGCGGCATGCTCAGGCAGGCGGCACACAGCAGAACGCGCCGCATGAACGACATGCGGATCGAGTAGATGCACAGCAAGGCGCCGAAGTAGAAGTAGTCGAACCCGGCCTCCGAGCCGAAATAGCGCAGCGAGAAGCTGATCTGCGCGCAGGTGCCCAGCGCCATCAGCGTGGCCGCCAGGGCTTCACGGCGAGCACGGTGCAGCTGCAGACAGACCAGATCGACGATCAGCATCGCCAGATTCAGCGCCAGAATGCCCATCTCGCCCAGCCACAACAGCAGGATGGCGTAGAGCAGATGGCAGCTGACCGCCAGCACGTAGACCACGTTGAAGGTGGCATGAAAGGTCTTCTCATCCGCCGTGAGTCCGGGCGGGAATTGCTCGAATCGTCGCAGAAAGCCCGCGAGATGAGGATGTGGGCTGGCCATGTAGTCACCTCCTTGTCGCTGGCCACAATCGGTGGCCAGGCGCTGTCACGGACAAATTGGCCTGACATCAACAGAATACGATATTGATGAGTCCAAACACGACGCCCCCATTACACGCAGTGCAATGGGGGCGTCGTAGTGTGTGAAGCGCAGGCGCAGGCCCTGACACAGATTCAGGCTCAGTGCAGTCGCAGGCCGACCTTGGTGATGCGATTGCCTTCCACCTCGTTCACCACCCAGTGGATACCATGCCAGTCGACATCGTCGCCGACCACCGGCACCCCGCCGACTCGCCGGGTGATGAATTCGGCGATGGTCAGGTGGTGCTCGCCCTGGGAGAGCGTCAAGCCGTAGACATCGGCGATATCCTGCATGTTGGCATCGCCTTCCAGCGTGAAGGTCCCGAAGAAGGCGCGTTGCTCGTGCTGCAGACTCTCGCCGTTGAACATGCGGTTGAGACTCGGCACATCACACGAGCGCCCCACCACGCACAGCACATCCTGCTGATGCAGGCAGGTGCTGCCCTTAGGGTGGATCAACACCTTGTTGCGGAACAGCGCCCCGACCTTGGCCCCCGACGGGAAGCGCAGCATGCGCAGCGCCACGCCTTCCAGCGCCGTGTTGTCGACGCGATAGACCAGCATCTCGTAGTCATTGACCGGCATGATGCCGAGCAGGTTGCGGCGACTGGGCTGTGCGCCCGGCGGCACCACCACCCGCAGCTTGCGCGCCATCGGCGCCAGCGACGAGCCCTGCACCAGCAGCGAGATGATGACCACGAAGAAGGCGACATTGAAGTAGAGACCGGCATTCTCGACCCCGGTGATCACCGGGAAGATCGCCAGCACGATCGGCACCGCCCCTCGCAGCCCGACCCAGCTGATGAACCACAGCTCGCGCCAGCGGAAGCGGAAGAACGGCTTGAGACACAGGATGACCGCCAGCGGGCGCACCACCAGAATCAGCGCCACGCTGAGGATGGCGGCCGGCAGCGCGAACTGCAGCATGGTCGAGGGCGAGACCAAAAGGCCCAGCATCAGGAACAGCACGATCTGCGAGAGATGCGCCATACCATCATGCACCGGCAGGATGTGCTCCAGATGCCGCCCGGGGTGATTGCCGATCATCAGGCCACACAGATAGATGGCAAGGAAACCGCTGCCACCCATCTCGTTGGTGGTGGCGAAGAGGCTCAGGCCCAGCGCCAGCGCCAGCAGCGAATAGAGGCCGGGCGCGAGGTCCAGATAGCGCATCAGACGGGCGATCAGCCAGCCGCCGGCGATCCCCATGGCGGCGCCGACACCGAACTGCAGCAGGAAGCTCATGATGCCCGACGCGACGCCGGAGAGCTGACCGGTCAGAATCTCGGCCAGCGTGATGGTCAGGAAGATCGCCATCGGGTCGTTGGTGCCGGACTCGATTTCCAGCGTCGCACCGACACGCTCATTGAGGTGAACGCCCTGACCGCCCAGCAGCGAGAAGACCGCCGCGGCATCGGTGGAGCCGACGATGGCCCCGACCAGCAGGCCTTCGATCAGGGTGAGATCAAACAGCCACATGGCCAGAAGGCCCACCAGGCCGCTGGTCATGAAGACCCCGACGGTGGCCAGCACCAGTGCCGGTTTCAGGCCGGCACGAAACGTGGACAGCCGCGTGCGCAGGCCGCCATCGAGCAGGATGAGCGCCAGCGCCAGATTACCGATCATGTAAGCGGACGAGGCGTCATCGAACTGGATACCCAGCACGCCATCTTCACCCGCCAGCATGCCAAGGCCGAGGAACAGCAGTAGCAGCGGCATGCCAAGACGCGCCGAGACGCGGCTGGCCAACACGCTCAAGGCGATCAGCGTGCCTGCCAGCAAGAAATAATAATTCAGGTTCTCTACCACGAGTGCTCCCCCGCCAAGCCCTACATCAGATCTCGAGTGACGTCCACGACGACTCACCCACAGTATTCCATGTCAGCGATGGGGCTGCAGAGAAATTTCACACCTTTCATGTACTTGCAGCGTGCAGCACGCGGATTTCACGCCAGGCTGCGCGGCGAGACCCAGGCAGGGGCTGCCGCAAGCTCAGCATAAGACCGCGGACCGAAGGCCTCCATCGCCCACAACAGCGCACGACACAGCTCACGCTGGCCATCGAGATCGATCATGCGCCCATGGCGCGAATAGCCCTTCATGAAGGCCTGACGCTGCTCCGGCGTTTCCAGCAGCAACTCCACCAGCGCCCAGTCGAACTCGATCGGGGCCCACACCAGCGCCTCCCAATCGCTCCATACCCAGCCAGTGGCGGCGCACAGATATTGATCGGCGCGCATGTCCGGCAGACACCACACCGCGCGAGTCGGTGCCGGGAAGGTGCGCTTGAGCAGCGTGCCAAGCTCCGCGCGACGCGGGTGATGGGCGAGAAAGCGCGTGACGCGGGTATTCCAGTGCAACAGCGGCATCGGCTGCGCCAGCGGCTGGCCGAAGCCCGACACCGTGTCCTGATGCAGGCGACCGAGCTGGTCGCCGAGCAGCTCACAGAAGGTAATGCTGAGATCACTCGGCTGCCCGCTGGACCACGGCAGATGCCAGATGGGCGCGCCATCGAGGCGCCCCAGAAAGGTCAGGGGCAGTGGCGGAATCGGCAGGCGCGCGGGCAAGGCGCCCGCCAGTCGCGTCAGGCCCTCCGGCGTCGCCCAGCGATCGGCACCGAAGACCCCGCGCATGGCGCGCCAGAAGGGGTCATGGTCTGGGCCGGTGCGCGCCAGCTTGATGAGGCCGGGCGTGCCGCCACGCTGGCGCCATAGCCAGTTGGCGCTATCCGGCCAGGCGAGTGCCAGCGGCTCGAGCGGTTGACCCAGATAGGTCGAGAGCCGTCGGGTCAGTGACTCCTCGGGCCAGCCCCTGGGCACGGGACGCGGCTCGCCCACGGCCTCAGCCGTACTCGGCCGCCGTGGGGGAACGGGATAACTGGAACAGGTCGAGAGATCCGGTGTGTCGGGCATGATGATCTCCTAGGGCTACACGTCTTGTTACAGTAAACCTCAGCATACCCAAGGCGTGGCACATCGGCATAGTCCGTTTCGCACGCCACCTCTGCCCTGCCCACCTCTGCCCTGCTCACCGGACCCGCCCCCCGCCCCTGACCCGCGTCGGACAAGACACCGGCAAGAGAGTGACGTTACACTGTCGACCTGGATGGGGGTGCCCGAGGATGGGCTGAGAGCCGCAGCGATACGTCGCGCGACAACCCCTGGAACCTGATCCGGTTGATACCGGCGGAGGGAATCCCCGACGCGTGCCCTGCACGGCGCGTCACCTGCTTCCTCCTGCCGGCACGCCGCCTGACCACGGAATTGCCTGTGTCGCTGGGACTCACCCTCAACAACGCACGAATCGATTACGCCGGCCACACGCTGTTCCGCGATATCTCCGCGCGTCTGGAAGCCGGTAGCTGGACGGCACTGCTGGGACGCTCCGGCTGCGGCAAGAGTTCGCTGCTGCGCCTGCTGGCCGGCCTGGAAATGTCAGATCTCCACCAGCTCGACCTCGCCACCGATGACGGTCAGCCGCTGACCGACCGCGTGGCCTGGATGGCGCAGCAGGACCTGCTGCTGCCGTGGCGGCGCGTCATCGACAACCTGTGGCTGGGCGATGACCTGCGCCGACGGCCGCGCAATCGCAAGCTTGCCCATGAGCTGCTGGCCGCGGTCGGGCTTGAGGGCCGTGAGCAGGCCTGGCCGGACGCCCTCTCCGGCGGTCAGCGCCAGCGCGTCGCCCTCGCCCGCACGCTCTACCAGCAGGCGCCGGTCGTGATGATGGACGAGCCGTTCTCGGCGGTGGATGCCATTACCCGTCTGGAGCTGCATGATCTGGCCAGCCGCCTGCTCAAGGGCCGCACCGTCCTAATGGTGACCCATGACCCGCTGGAGGCATTGCGCCTCGCCGATCAACTGCTGGTGCTGCGCCCCTCGAGCCTCCCGGGCCACGGCGCCGAGCTGGAACGCCTGCCGGGGCTTGGCGCCGCACGCCCGGTGCCGCTGGATGACCCGGCCCTGCCAGCGGCGCAGGCACAACTGATCGCCCGCCTGCGTGATAGCGAGGAGGCCGCATGAAACGTCTGCACGCCATGCGTCACCTCGTCATCAGCGCGCTGCTCCTGCTGGGGCTTTGGCAGCTGATCATTGCCGTTACCGCCGTACCGCCCTACATTCTGCCCACGCCGCAGGCCGTGCTCGAGGTGCTGATCGAGAAGGCGCCGCTGCTGGCCCATCACGCTGGCGTCACCATCAGCGAGATACTGGCCGGGCTGGTGCTGGGCATTCTGCTCGGCCTTGCCACCGCGCTGGCGCTGGCCTTCATTCCCCGCCTGCGCCGCACGCTGCTGCCGATGCTGCTGATCAGTCAGGTGATACCGCTATTCGCGATCGCGCCGCTGCTGGTGCTGTGGCTCGGCTATGACATGCTGTCCAAGGTGGTGATGGCGACGCTGATCATCTATTTCCCGGTCGCCTCCACCGGCTACGACGGCCTGCGTCAGACCCAGCAGGGCTGGCTGGATCTTGCCCATACCCTGGGTGCCAGCCCATGGCGCCGACTGATCCACATCCAGCTGCCCGCCGCGCTGCCGGCACTGGCCTCCGGCATACGCATGGCCGCGACCGCCGCCCCCATCGGCGCCGTCATCGGGGAATGGGCCGGTGCCAGTCAGGGGCTGGGCTATCTGATGCTCAACGCCAACGCGCGCATGGAAATCGACCTGATGTTCGCCGCCCTGCTGGTGCTGGTCGCCTTCTCCCTGCTGCTCTATTTCTCGCTGGATGCGCTGCTGCGCGCCCTGATGCCCTGGCACCGCGACCGGCTGACACGCCTGAGCTGACACGCCGGGGCTTCGAGTAACTACCGCAAGACCGCAAGATCGCGTAACCGAAAGACGCAACGACGCTCGACACAAATTGCATGAGCCTGACGACTGCCGCCCACGAACGGCAGCACCACTACCCTGTGATCACAAGGAACTCCGCCATGTCTCTTTCGTCATCGGCGCCACGGCGCAAAGCGCAGCCGACACGTTCACCACGTGCCTCGCTGCTGTCCACCGCCTTCGCCACCCTGCTGACCACGCTGTGCCTGAGCAGCCTGCCAGCCACCGCCATGTCGGCCCACGCCGCCGAGGCAGAAGCCGCCACCAGCACCCAGTCAGCGCCGGAAATCGTCGCTCAGCAGGCCGAGGTCGGAGTGAACGGCGACTCGGCCGCCTCCGCGCCGGTGGCAAGCCAGGAAGCCGTGGAAGCGACCGCCGGCGCCGCCGAACAGGCGAAGAACGGTGCTGAACCGGCCGCGGATGCCCCGCCAGCCGCCAGCGACGAACAGAGCGCTGATGCTGACTCAAAGGGCGCCGCCAATGACGCTACCAAGGACGCTGCCACCGCCGAGAAGCCGCTGACGCAGTTCAAGGTCATGCTCGACTGGTACACCAACCCCGGCCACGCCCCGCTGGTGCTGGCGCAGGAGCTGGGCCTGTTCAAGAAGCACGGCCTTGATGTCGAGCTGATCGCTCCCGCCGACCCGAGCGTGCCGCCCAAGCTGGCCGCCGCCGAGCGCGTCGACATCGCCATCAGCTATCAGCCGCAGCTGCACCTGCAGATCGATCAGGGTCTGCCACTGGTGCGTATCGGCACCCTGGTCGCCACGCCGCTGAATGTGGTGGTGGTGCGCGCCGACAGCGACATCCAGTCGATCGCCGACCTCAAGGGCAAGCGGGTCGGCTACTCGGTCGGCGGTGTCGAGGAAGTGCTGCTCTCCACCATGCTGCAGCACAGCGGCCTGACGCTGGATGACATCACGCTGACCAACGTCAACTTCTCGCTGACGCCGTCACTGCTGACGCGCAAGGTCGATGCCGTCACCGGCGCCTTCCGCAACTTCGAGCTGGCCCAGATGGCCCAGGAAGGCGTCAAGGGCCGCGCCTTCTACATCGAGGAAGAAGGCGTGCCGACCTATGACGAGCTGATCTTCGTCGCCAACAGCGACAGCTACGAGCGCAAGCAGGCCCAGTACGCCGGCTTCCTCGCCGCCGTCGGCGAGGCCACCGCCTGGATCATCAATCACCCGGACCAGGGCTGGGAGATGTTCCGCGACTCCGATCCGGCACTGGATACCGAGCTCAACAAGGAAGCCTGGTACGCCACCCTGCCGCGCTTCGCGCTGCGTCCTGCCGCGCTGGATGCCGGCCGCTACCGTGACTTCGAGGACTTCCTGTTCGAACGCGGCATGATCAAGAAGCGCCAGTCGCTGAGCCATCTGGCCGTCGACGTCAACGCGCCCTGAGGCGTTGAGCGCCCAGAGCTCTTGAAACGCTGAGCGCTTGCGCGCCCCATGCAAAACGCCCTGTCGGAGATTCCGACAGGGCGTTTTGGGTTCAGGACCGGCTCGCTCTCGCCGTCTTGTGCCTATTTGACAAGCGCTAGCGGCGTGCCAGGCGACGCGACAGCCACAGAATCTGCAGCGGCTGGATCACCAGCGCGATCATCAGCACCGCGACCAGCAACGGCATGCCTTCCAACGCGCCGCTCGGGGTGCTGACCAACAGTCCGGCGCCCACATAGCTGCCGGCGGCGGAGCTCAGATGCTGCACGGCACTCTGGGTGCTGGTGAAGGCCGCTCGCTCGTGGTCGGCGGGAATGAAGCTGTTGAGCGTATTCTGGGTCACACGCCGCGCCGACGAGAACAGCATGTAGGCGCCGAAGCCGATCCAGATCAGCGACGGCCCCGGCGAATGCAGCAGGAAGGCCCAGCCGACCAGCGCCGTCATCAGGCAGGTGATGGTGCCCGGCCAGACACAGCCATAGCGATCACACAGCCGCCCCGTCAGCTGCATGCCGACCAGCGACAGGCCGCCACCGATCATGTAGAGCCCACCGAGATCCTCGCGCGGCAGGCCCAGATTGAACAGCAGATAGCTTGCCAGGTTGGGAATCACCAGGAAGTTGCTGAACATCGCCGTCGCGATCAGCGCCAGCCCCAGGCGATGATCGGGCTGGGCCAGGATGTTCAGGATCGTGGTGCCCTTGCGGCTGCGCTGACGTGTCTCGGGGTTATCGAGATGGCCGCGGATCGGCGGCAGTATCCAGGCCAGCAGCCCGCACACCAGCAGTGCCAACAGTGCCACGGCGCGAAATGGCGCCTGCCAGCCGAAGCCCTGCGACAGCCACAGCGCAAACGGCAGCCCCAGCACCGAGGCCACCGAGAAGGCGCCCATCACCAGGCCCATGGCACGCCCCCGGCGTACCCCCGGCACCACGTCGATCACGATGGCCAGCGCCGTCGCCGCCGCCGGACCGCCGAACAGTCCGCCCAGCATGCGCGCCGCCAGCAGGGTCTCGAAGTCGGTGGCGAAGCTGGCGATCAGGTGACAGAGCGCCGCGCCGAACAGGAAGCCCAGCACCGCCCAGCGGCGATCGAAGCGATCGGCGTGTCGCGTCCACAGCAGAGTGCCCACCGCGGCAGCCAGCGGATAACTGCCGACGATATAGCCGAGGTGATCCAGCGGAATGCCCAGCGAGGTGGCAAAGTCGGGGCCCAGCGCCATCACCATGGTGAAGCCCATGATGACGGCGAACTGCAGCAGGGTGACCAGCGCCACCACCAGGCGCTCGTGGGTGGTCACCGGCGGGATGACCCGCTCGCTCGCGGCCGGCTGACGATTTTCGGAGTGGCGGCTCGGCGTACTCAAGCGCGCGCGACGCGATCAAGGAACGCCACCACCGCCTGCTGGAACTCGCTGGCACGCTCGGCGTGCAGCCAATGGCCGGCCTCCAGCGAGTCATCTTCCAGCGCAGGGAAGTGCTCGCGCATCGTCGCCAGGCCCTCGGACTGCACATAGTTGGAGCGCGAGCCCCACAGCAGCAATGCCGGCAGCTCGATTGGCCCCTGGCCGTGCGGCGCCTCGACGATCTGCGGGTAGCCCGCCGCGATATGGTCCAGCCCGACGCGCCAGCCCATGGCGCCATCGTCGAGACGCACCAGATTGGTGGCGAGGAACTGGCGGATGGCCGGGGTATCGACATGCTGCGCCATCACCGTGTCGGCCTCCTTGCGTGAGGCCGGGCGCGCGTCACGCACTGCCTCGAAGGCGGCAAAGATATCGTCATGCCCGTGGCCATAGGCGACCGGCGCGATATCGGCGACCAGCAGACTGCGCAGACGCTCGGGCGCCTCGAGCGCGACCTGCATGGCGACCTTGCCGCCCATCGAGTGGCCCAGCAGGTCACAGCGCTCGATGGCGAGGCGGTCGAGCAGCGCGATGACATCCGCGGCCTGCTCGGGGTAGCTCATGCCGGCCACGTGCGGGCTGCGGCCGTGGTTGCGCAGATCCACCGCGATCACGCGGCGTGTCCGCGACCAAGACTTGATATGCGAACGCCAGTTGTCGGCACTGCCGAACAGGCCGTGAAGAATGACCAGCGGCGTCGCGTCCTGCTGGCTCGTTGTCTGTTCCTCGGCGCCATCACGAGCATCGCTCTCGTGGTAATAAAGCTCGACCGTTGTGCTCATCATCATCTCCATGGACGCTAGACAGACCGTTACGCTCCCCGTGGCTCAGGCGCAGTAGTTCAGGCGCGGTAGCTCAGGCGCGGTAGCTCATGGCTCAGCGGCGTGGCTCGGCGGCAGCCGGCTCGCGGGGAGCGCCTATGTTAGCAAACTATCAAGCGCGCGGCGGCTCCGTCCTCGACGCCTCAGCGCGGGCTGGCTTCCAGATAGACCTTGACCGCCTGCCACAGCGGGCTGCGGTAACGCTCCGGGTGCCACAGCATCGAGAAGCGCCGCTTCAGGTTGAGCTGGGGCGTGCCCAGCACCACCAGCTCGCCACGCGCGATCTCGGCCGCCACTGACAGCCGCGACAGACACCCCAGCCCCAGCCCGGCGAACACGGCCTGCTTGATGGCCTCGTGCTGGCCCAGCTCCATGCGCACCTTGAGGCGCTCGATCCGCCCGTGCAGTGCACGCTCGAAGACCGCCCGCGTGCCCGAGCCCCCCTCGCGCAGAATCCAGTCGGCCGTGGCGAGGTCCTCGTCGCTGAGCGCCACGCCACGCACGGCCAGCGGATGGCTCGGCGGCGCCACCACCACCAGCTCATCCTCGCGCCAGGTCTGGCTCATCAGGCGTGGCGCATGGCAGTCGCCCTCGATCAGGCCGAGTTCGGCGTCATAGTTGAGCACCGCCTCCACCACCTGATGGGTATTGCGCAGACGCAGGTTGAGCTCGGTGCCCGGATGTTCGCGCATGAAGGCCCCCGCCAGCCCCGGCAGCAACCAGGTGCCGATGGTGGCGCTGGCGGCGATTTCCAGCTCGCCGCGCAGGTTGCCATCCACCACGCCGGGCTCACGCGCCTCCAGCTCCAGCGCGTGGGTCTGCTCCAGCAATTGCTCGGCGCGCGCCAACAGGCGGCGGCCATTGGCGTTCAGGGCCAGGCGGCGACCGAGGCGCTCGAACAGCTGCACCTCGAGATGACGCTCAAGCTCGGATAGCCCCTGACTCGCCGCCGATTGCGACAGGCCGATCTCGCGCGCCGCGGCGCTGACGGAGCCGTGGCGGGTCACCGCCACGAACACTTGCAACTGGCGCAGCGTGATGTGGATCTGCATATCGGTTTTTCCGGTATGTAATAAAAGAATAATCGACTAACTGCCGAATAATATTCCCGAATAGACTAATCATCAAACCAGAGACACTAAGCAAGCGACGCAGACTCAAGCGCCCTTGCCGATGACAGCCGTGCACCCCACGCCAGCGCACGACCCATAACAAGACAGGCCATGTTCCGCACGGGATAGGCCACCTTCCTCAAGGAGAATGCTCATGGACGCACAGACCCTGACTCCCCCCGCCACTGCCGAGCGCTTGCGCCGCATGTTGCCGGGCCTCGCCCTGTGTGGCGGCCTGACCCTGGTGGGACTGGCACTGCATTCCATTCCGGCGCTGGCCTCCACCGGCATCAGCCCGCTGGTCTTCGCCCTGCTGTGCGGTATCGTGGTCGGCAACCTGCCGATCACCAGCCGGCACGCCGCGGCGCTCTCCCCGGGGCTGCATATCGCGACCAAGAAGCTGCTGCGTCTCGGCATCATCCTGTTCGGCCTCTCCATCACCCTGCAGCAGATTCTCGGCCTGGGCTGGAGCGTCGTCTTCCTCGATGTGCTGGTGATCACCGCGGTGCTGAGCAGCGGCTACTTCATCGGCACGCGCTGGCTGGGGCTGGACCGCGACACCGCACTGCTGACCAGTGCCGGGTCCGCCATCTGTGGCGCCGCGGCGGTACTGGCGACCGAATCGATGATCAAGGCACGCCCGGCGGCCACCGCCATGGCCGTCGCCACGGTGGTGCTGTTCGGCTCGCTGGCGATGCTGGTCTACCCGCTGCTCTACCCGCTGAGCGGCATGCATGAAGGCCTGTTCGGCATCTATATCGGTTCCACCATCCACGAGGTCGCTCAGGTCGTGGCCGCCGGGGAAGCGGTCGGCCCGGACGCCCTGGCCAATGCGCTGATCGTCAAGTTGATGCGCGTGATGATGCTGGTACCCTTCCTGCTGCTGTTGCCGAAGCTGTGGGCCATGCGCGCCCGCACCGAAGGTGATGACCGCGAGACCGGCGGCAGCATGACGATTCCGTGGTTCGCGCTGGGCTTCATCGCCATGGCCGGCATCAACAGTACCGGCGAGATCCCGGCGGCAGTGCACTCAAGCCTCTCTACCCTTGGCAGCGTGGCACTGACCATGGCCATGGCGGGCCTGGGCGTCGAGACTCGCATCGATCGTCTGCGCTCACTGGGCATGAAGCCTTTCCTGCTCGCGCTGATCCTGTTCACGCTGCTGATCGTCGGTGGCTTTGGCGCCAATCTGCTGCTGATGGGCTAATCCTCAGCACGGCAGTGATTGATTGCCCCAATGACTTTGGTAGTACGGCTCAATTGGCAAACCCGGGCAGGCTCAAGCACAATGGCGGTCATCCATTACTCACCGGCAGTGCCGGCGCCATTTTCTCGGCCCACCCAGTACGGGCTGAACGAGAGTCACGAACCTTAGGAGAGTCTCATGCTTGCAGTCATTTTCGGTCGTCCGGGTTGCCCTTTCTGTGTCCGCGCCAAGGACCTCGCGGAAGAGCTCACCGCCAAGCGCGATGATTTCGACTTCCGCTACATCGACATCCATGCCGAAGGCATCAGCAAGGCCGACATGGAAAAGACCATCGGCAAGCCGGTCGAGACCGTGCCGCAGATCTTCGTCGATCAGACCCACATCGGTGGCTTCACCGAGTTCAACCAGTACGTGCAGGACGAAGCTCTGATGCCGCAGGCCTGATCGCCGCCATCAGCCGCTTCACTGCTGAAGCCCCCGCCATTGGCGGGGGCTTTTTTGTGCCTGAGTCACCGCCTCCCGCCCCTGGTCACGACACTCACTCGCACCACCGCGCTGTGCGCAAGGTCGCGTCTTGCGCACCTTGCCGCTTGCGACAAAAGGAGGGGCCAGCGACAATCGCTGCCTTCTCCGCCCGTGTATGCACAAGGACACGCACATGAACATGTTGATGGAAGGCGCCGTGCTGCTGGGGTGCGCGGTGGTTGCCGTGCCACTTTTCCAGCGTCTGGGCCTCGGCTCCATCCTGGGCTATCTGGCCATCGGGGTACTGCTGGGTCCGTCGTTGATCGGCTTCATCTCGGAGCCTGGCGAAGTGCTGCACTTCGCCGAATTCGGGGTCGTCATGCTGCTGTTCATGATCGGGCTGGAGCTGGAGCCCAAGCGCCTGTGGGACATGCGCCTCAAGCTTGCGGGCCTGGGCAGCGCCCAGATGCTGCTGTGCGGCGCCCTGCTCACCCCTGTCGGCCTGTGGCTGGGGCTGGAATTGCCCGCCGCCGTGTTGCTGGGCCTGATTCTGGCGCTGTCCTCGACCGCCTTCGCGCTGCAGGTATTGAGCGAGAATCAGCAGCTGGCGACGCCGCACGGCCAGTCGACCTTCGCCATCCTGCTGTTCCAGGACCTGGCGGTGATCCCGCTGCTGGCCCTGATGCCGCTGTTCGCTGACAACTTCGATGCCTCCACCGGCACCAACTGGATCGGCATCGCCAAGGGCATCGGCATGATCGCGGCGGTCATCATCGTCGGGCGCCTTGTCGTGCCGCGCCTGCTCAAGATGGTCGCGCGCAGCGAGATCCACGAGATCTTCACCGCCGCGGCCTTGTTCGTGGTGATCAGCACGGCGCTGCTGATGGAATGGGTGGGCCTGTCCATGGCCCTGGGCGCCTTCCTGGCCGGGGTGCTGCTGGCCGATACCGTCTACCGTCACGAGCTGGAAGCCAACATCGAGCCCTTCAAGGGGCTGCTGCTGGGGCTGTTCTTCATGGCCGTGGGCATGTCGGTCGACGTGTCGCTGGTGATGGAGCGTCCGCTGACCGTGCTGGCGCTGACGCTGGCGCTGATGTTCGGCAAGGTCATCGTCATCACGCTGGTCGGACGCGTCGCACGCCTCAAGATGGCCGAGGCCCTGCCGCTGGCCGCGGTCCTGTCACAGGGTGGTGAGTTCGACTTCGTGCTGCTGACCGCCGGCATGGCCGCCGGCATCTTCGATCAGACCCTCACCAGCCTGGTGATCAGTGCGGTGACCCTGTCGATGGCTGCCACGCCCTTCCTCTATCGCTATGCCCGCCACCTCGGCGCCACCAGCGAAGCCAAGCGCCCCTATGACGAGGACTTCGGTGAGGAAACGCCGCAGGTGGTGATCGCCGGCTTCGGCCGCTTCGGCCAGATCAGCGCGCGCATGCTCAAGAGCCAGGGCATCAACTTCACCGCCCTTGACCCCAATATCACCCAGGTCGAATTCGTGCGTCAGTTCGGGTCGCGCATCTTCTACGCCGATGCCAGCCGCGCCGAATTGCTGCGGGCGGCGGGTGCCGAGCAGGCCAGGATCATGCTGGTGGCGGTCGATGATGCCGAGACCTCGACAGGCATAGTGCGCATGGTGCGCCATCAATTCCCGCACCTGAAGCTGTTCGTGCGTGCCCGTAACCGCCACCACGCCTGGGAGCTGATGGAACTGGGCGTGGAGCACGTGATTCGTGACACCTATGCCAGCAGCCTGGAGATGGGCGGAGAATTGCTGGTGGCGATGGGCTATCCCAGTGCTCGCGCAGCGGAAGTGGCGCGTGCGTTCCGGGAAATGGATGACAACATGCTCAAGCAGAACTACGAGCACCGTCACGACCAGAAAGCGCTCGTCAACAGCGAGCAGGCCGCCATGGTCGAGCTCAAGCGTCTGTTCCAGAACAATCAGGACTGACGTTGCACGACTCGCCAGAGCGCTCAGTCGCGCCTGAAAAGACACAAGGGCCGCCCCGGCAGGGGCGGCCCTTGTCGTTGGGGCACTCGGCAACACCTTGCGTGCAGACCCGCTTCCTCGAAAGGCGAGCGGCCCGAGGCCTGCTCAGCCCTGCGACAGGCGGTGGGACGTCAGGCGTGCCCGCCACTGCGGGCCGAACAGATAGGCACACAGCCCTATCACGATCAGCAAGGCCCCGGCGAGCACACGACTGGAGATCAGCTCGTCATTGAGCACCGCGCCCAGGCTCATGGCGAAGATGGGGGTGATCAAGGTCGCCAGCGCCACCGTACTGGCCGACAGGCGTGACAGCACGAAGTAGTAGCACAGGTAGCCGATCAGCGAGCCGAAGATGCCAAGATAGAGGATGGCCGCCATCGGACGCCCCTCCGGCAGGGCCTGCGGCACGCCATCGACGATCAGCGCACACACCAGGTAGAGCGGCAGCGAGACCAGCAGCGCACCCTCCGTCTGCACCAGCGGATGCAGCCCAGCCCGCTCGCGCTGCACCAGTACCCCAGAGGCCGCGAAGCAATTGACGGCCAGCAGCATGGTCAGCACTCCCTTCCAGCTGCCCGGCGGCAACGCCAGGGAATCCGAGACCGCGACGGCCAGTCCACTCAATGCCAACGCAAACCCCATCCACTGCAACTTGTCAAGTGGAGCACTTTTCAACCACCAGCGTGCATAAAGCCCTGATAGCAAAGGTGCCAGTCCAAACAGTAACGACATGATACCGCTTGGTAACCAGGCCGCAGAGAGATAGGCGAAGTACATGCCACCCCAGATACCCAGAGCGGCTGCCGAGTAGCTGCGCAGCGCCCCCCGCGAAAGGTCCATTTTCAGTCCCATCATGCGTAACAATGGGTAACCGAGGCATGCGGCAATTAACATTCTGCCCATCGCCGACCAGGCAGGCAGCCAGCCAGAGGCGCTCCACGAGATGGCCAGCGGTGTCGTCGACCACACCATGAGAACCACGCAATACGCCACCAGCACTGGCATTTTTACTCTCCGATCAAGAAACGCGAAAAAACGGATAATGGCGTTGAATACCCCTTTGCACGACTACCTATAATCGCTCCAGCACTGAGGTCATAGGGGCCGTCCAAGGAGGCATCATGCAACGCAAGGAATTCCAACAGCAGCTATGGCTGGACTTCGTCCACCGCCATCCCGACATCGGGGCGCTGGATATCTGGCCAGACAGCATCAACCCTGAATATCTGATGTTCCTGACGCTGAATCAGGGGCCTTTCAGAAGCGAGAAACTGTTACCCAGCCTGTATCACCAGGGCTATCGCCGCGTGAAACAGTACGCCATGGCCGACCGCGGCCTGCTGGTCGATCTGCTGCTTCCCCCGGATGGTGGCGCTGCCGTCATGCTGGCGGAACTGCAGGCCAACAGCCTGCCGCCGATGCACCGCGACCTGCTCAAGCGCCTGATCAGTCAGAGTCATCGTGATGACTGCAAGGGACAGAACCTGCTCGCGCCCTGCCGTCCGTGGGACATGCCGGACTGGCCGACCTTCGAGCGCCTGCTCGAGGCCAACCCGCTGGCTGCCTGGCTCTCCGTGATGGGGCCGCGCCTGCACCATGTCGGCTTCAATGCCGAAGAGCTTGGCGAAACGCTGGAAGCGGTCTGCGAGGGCATGCTGGCCTACGGCATGGCACCGCAGACCGGGCGCCATCATGCGGTACTGCCCATCAATCCCAAGCTGCAGTATCACTACTACCCGGCCCACGCCCAGCGCATGGTGTTCGCGGATGGTGACGAGCATATGGTGGTACTGGGCGGCATCGCCCTGCTGGCGACAGCACCGATGACGACTCAGCAAGAAGGGAAGCAGCGTCCCGCAGAACAACTGCTGCCGGAACATACGCTGTGCCAGCTCAGCGCGTAACAACTTCTTGGCAGCACTGCGCAATGAGATGAGTCGCATTCAGCCCCCTGCGCATGCGTAGGGGGCTCTTGTGTTCAGAGGGTGACATGACCTGTCATGCCATACCCTTCACACCCTCTCTTGCCATCACTCTTCATGGCATCACCCCATGATGTCATCACTGCACGACTCGCCGCTTTCCCCCGCCGCTTTCCCCCGCCATGCCTGCGCCTTGTGTCTGAGCCTCTAAACCTAACGTCGCAGACAGGTTATCAACAGAAGCTGTGGAAAAAGCTGTGAAGAATCTCTGTACATCTAGGTATCGCCATCGAGATCAGGCGAACGCAGACAGATTGATCAAAAATTGATCAGTCGTCCGCAAACAGCGCCAATTCCCCTTCCGACCACGCATCTGGCAGTGCATCAGACAGTGGGTCAGGCGGCCACTGCGGCAGCGGCTGTGGCCGTAGTGAACACACCCAGCAACCCTCCATATCAGCCTAGAGACGAGAGCGCCAATGTCACTGGCGTGTTCGTGATCTGCCCGCCCAGCCAGTATGCCCCCAGATAGCCCACGCTGTAGGCCAGCAACAACGCCGGGAAGAAGCGCAGATAACTCATGAAGCTCACCTCGCGCACCTTGGAAAGCGCGATCACCCCGGCGGCGGAGCCAATCACCAGCAACGAGCCACCCACGCCTGCGGCATAGGTCAGCGCCAGCCACTCCGCATCGTTCATGCTGACATCCGCCTTGAGCACTGCGGCGGTCAGCGGCACGTTGTCCACCAGCGCCGAGAGCAGCCCGACCAGATAATTGGCCTGCATCGCCGGCATCAGGGCGTAGAGCTGTGCCAGGCCTTCCAGCAGACGAGCTTCCTTGAGCGCCCCGACCATCAGCAGGATGCCGAGGAAGAATAGCAATGTATCGAATTCGATAATACGAATGTAATCAAGTATGCGGCGCTCTTCGCTGTCGCTGCGTCGTTCGGCGACATGCCCGAGCAGGAACATCAACGACATCCCGAACAGGAAGGTCAGCAGCGGCGGCACGCCAAACAGCACGTTGAGCCCGAGGGTCGACAGGATGGTGGCCAGAAACAGCCAGGCGACCAGACGATCAAGACGCCGGGTCTCACGCGGCTCGCGCACCAGATTCACCTCGCCTCCCAGCCCGGGCAGCAGTAACGTCGCCAGCAGCATCACGCTGAGGAAGGACGGCAGCGCCAGCAGCATCAGCTCGCTGATGCGCACCTTGCCCGCCAGGAAGATCATCAGCGTGGTCACGTCCCCGGTGATCAGCGCCACGCCGCCGGAGTTGACGGCGAATACCGCCAGCACCGCAAAGCGCAGCGTCTTCTTCGGCGCCAGGCCCAGCGACAGCACCAGGGTCAGCGATACCAGCGTCGCCGTGATGTTGTCGGCCAGCGATGAAAAGGCGAAGGCAAAGAGCCCCGTCAGATACAGCAGGCCGCGCTCCCCGATGCGTTTCGGCAGCAGGCGGTAGATCAGATTGGCGATCAGCCCCTTGGCATTGAGGAAGGCCACGAAGGTCATCGCCGCCATCAGAAACAGCCACAAGGTGGCGATCTCGAGCAGGTTCTCGTTCAAGGCCTCGGGGACATCATCCACCGCCAGGGCCGCGGGGCCGAAGATGAACAGCAGCAACCAGCTGAAGGTGCCCAGCAACAAGGTCGTCTTGGCCTTGTTGAGATGGATCACATCCTCGATGGCAATCAACACGAAGGCGGCCAGCGCCAGCCCGATCAACAGTCCCTGCAACCACATGCCACTCTCACTCCCTGAGATATCGTCGCGCAGCGGCGGCGATGATTGACGGTGCCCGGCGTGACTTCAACGTGAACCCTGCCACGACCTTTCCCTTGCACCGACCCGTCACACGACCGGCAATGCATCTCATCACAGCTGCGTGCGCCCCGCCATTCGACCTGAGGGGCGTTCGATTCGTGCAACGCAGGGTTGCCATCCCCCACGCAAGCGGGGTGGGCATCCACTCTTGGGTGAATTACGATGGCGCCACCTGATGAAGGAGTCATGCATGTCGAGTATCAGAGGTGTCATCAGCCTTGTCTTTCTGATCATCAATACCCTGTGCTGGGCGCTGCCGCTTTACCTGCTGGCCGCACTCAAGCTGATCACGCCATCGCGTCGCCTGCAGTTGCACATGCTGGAGGGGCTCAACCGCCTCGCCATGGGCTGGATCGGCACCAACAACCTGTGGATTCGCCATGTGCTGCGCCCGCGCTGGGACATCCACGTGCCGCCATCGCTGCGCGATGGGTCCGCCCGACGTCGCTGGTGGCTGGTGATCGCCAATCATCGCAGCTGGACTGACATCTTCGTTCTCCAGTACGCCCTGCATCGTCGCACGCCGATGCCCAAGTTCTTCCTCAAGCAGGAGCTCATCTGGGTACCGGTGATCGGCCTTGCCTGGTGGGCGCTGGAATTCCCGTTCATGCGCCGTTACAGCCGGCAGAAACTGGCCAGCAATCCGCGGCTCGCCGAGCGTGATCGCGAAGCGACGCGACGCATGTGCGAGCGCTCGCGTCAGGCGCCGATGGCGATCTTCAACTTCGTGGAAGGCACTCGCTTCACGCCCGCCAAGCACAACCAGCAGCAAAGCCCTTTCCAGCACCTGCTCAAGCCGCGTGCCGGCGGCAGTGCCCAGGTGATCAACACGCTTGGCGATCGACTTTCCGGTATTCTGGATGCCACCCTCGATTACCGGCATGCCGATGCCAGTTTCTGGCAGTTCCTGTGCGGTCACGGGGGCGACATCACGCTCGTCATCACTCAGCGGCCGTTGGAGCCCTGGATGCTGGACGGCAACTATCATGCGGACGCCGCCTATCGCGAGCGCTTCCAGCAATGGCTCAATCAGGTCTGGAAGGACAAGGATGCCCGACTGTCACGTGCAGGGAATGACATTGATGAACACTGAATACGGCCTGAATGCCGCGGACTTCTCGGCACGAGCGCAGGCCGAACCTGACGTGAACCGTCCACTTCTGCAGCATGCCGGCCTCGCGCTGCGCTGGCTGGCGCTGATCTGTCTCGGCCTGTGGCTGAGCGGCTGCGCGACCGGCAGCTACTCCGGCTCGCCGGCCGGCCAGTGGGTCACCATCCAGAAGGGCGATACCCTGGGGCAGATCGCGCGCGATGCCGACATTCCCCTGCTGCGCCTCACGCGCTTCAATCCGGGCGTCAAGATTCGTGACCTCAAGGTCGGTCAGCGCATCCTGGTGCCCACCGCGCGTGAGCGGGCGCCCTCCGGCGGCCCGTATCGCTATCAGCTTCGCCCCGGCGACACCTACTCCAAGGTCGGGCGCTATTTCGGTGCCAGCCCGCAGCGCATTCAGGCCGCCAACCCCGGCAAGGACCCCAATGATCTCGATGTCGGCATGCTGATCTCGGTGCCGCTCAACGGTGGCCCGAGCCGCAGCGCCCCGGCCGCGCGCGCCAGCGGTGGCAGCCTGGTCGCCCGCCCGGACCCCGGCCCGCTGCAGAAGCCGGGCCAGTCATGGCGCTGGCCTGCCGCCGGCAGCGTGACGCGTGAATTCGGCACCAACGGCAATGGCCAGCTGGCGCCCATGCAGATTCGTACCGCCGCCAGCGGCATCGCCAGTGCACCGGCGCGGGGCGAAGTGCGCTTCGCCGACTCCATGCGCCAACTGGGCAACGTGGTCATCCTGCACCACTCCGGCAACCTGCAGAGCGTGCTGGCCCAGTGCGGCGAGATTCTGGTCAAGGTGGGTCAGCAGGTCACTCCGGGCACGCCGCTTTGTCGCGTCGCACGCGGCAACAACGGTCAGCATGAATTGCTGTTCGACGTGCGCCACGGCGGCAAGCCGATCGACCCGCGCGAGATTCTCGAGAAGCGCTGAACCAGCGTTGCTTCACGGCGCCAGCCCGACATGGCGCCACCTCCAATCCCCGCCAGATGACGACAGCGCCGGTGCCACGCCGGTGACTGTCGTCCTTGCTTGACGATTCATGAGACAACCCTCATACCTCTGAGTTGTGAGGGGTTGAGGGTGTGTCATCGCTTCGTCACCTGCTTGTTATGCCGCCGTCACTCCCTCTCTCGATAATGACCACAATAGTCATCTAGGGAGACGTCATGGAGCGCATTGCCTTCGTCAGTGAAACCTGGCATCCGGAGATCAATGGCGTGGCTCATACCTTGAGTCATCTGTGCGATCAACTCATCGCACGCGGCTGTGAGCTCCAACTCATTCGTCCCGCCACCCGAGATGGCAGCCTGGAGCCGCGTGTCCAGCAGGAGCTTCAGGTACGCGGCTTCCGCCTGCCCGGATATGACACCGTGCAGGTCGGCGTGCCGGCGCCGCAGCGCCTGATGCGCATGTGGCGCGAGCATCGCCCCTCCGTCGTCTATATCGCCACCGAAGGCCCGCTGGGCATCAGCGCGCTGATGGTCGCCCGCCGTCTGGGCCTGCCGGTGGTCGCGGGCTTCCATACCAATTTCGATCAATACAGCACCCACTACCGGCTCAAGGCGCTACGCCCGCTGGTGCGGCGCGGCCTGCGCCGCTTCCACAACGCCGCCAACATGACGCTGGTACCGACCCGCACCCAGGCAGACAGCCTGATGCAGCAAGGTTTCGAGCATGTGCAGGTGGTGGGACGCGGCCTGGATTGCGAGCGCTTCTCGCCCAGTCATCGCAGCGAAGCATTGCGCAAGTCATGGGGCGTCAGCTCACAGCAACCCGTCGCGCTGCACGTCGGACGCCTGGCCGCCGAGAAGAACATCGAGCTGCTGATCCGCACCTATGAGGCCATGCTGGCCGTGCAACCGGACCTCGCCCTGGTGCTGGTGGGAGACGGCCCGCTGCGCGAGCGCCTGGAACAGCGCCTGCCCGAGGCGATCTTCGCCGGCTTCCAGACCGGTGAGGCGCTGGCCGCCCATTACGCCAGTGCCGACCTGTTCGTCTTCCCGTCACTGTCGGAGACCTTCGGCAATGTGGTGCTGGAAGCCATGGCCAGCGGACTGGCCGTGATCGCCTTCGATTACGCGGCGGCCGCCGAGGTGATCCGCGATGATCACCAGGGCCTGCTGGCGCCCTGCAGCCAGCCGGAGCGCTTCATCGAACAGGCGGTGGAGGCCTGCCAGCGGCCGGCCCGCATCGCCAGACTGGGACGTGCCGCCCGCGTGCGCGTCGAACCATTGGGCTGGAGCCGCATCGCCGAGGGCTTTCTGACCTGCCTGCGTCACGCCGAGGAGAAGCCCGATGCACGATCGCAGCCTTCCCGTCTTTGAGCGACTGGACCTTCTGGAGTGGCGCCTGTGCCGCCAGGTCGCGCGCCTGGCGCTGTTCCGGCCGATACTCACCCTGTTTCGTATCGTCTCGCGCCTGGGTGACTGGCCGGTGTGGGCGCTGCTGACGCTGAGCCTGCCGCTGCACCATGCCATGGGCGGCTGGCTGTTTCTGGAATTCGGCCTGGCGGCTGGTGCCGGGGCACTGCTCTACCGCGCGCTCAAGACACGGCTGTGTCGGGAACGCCCGTTCATCACTTTCAATACCATCAACTGCACCATGCCGCCGCTGGACCGCTACAGCTTTCCCAGCGGTCACACCCTGCATGCTGCCCTCTTCGCCAGCCTGACCGCTCAGCAGCTGCCGGAGCTTGCCATCCTCGTCACACCGCTGGCACTGCTGATCGCGCTTTCCCGGGTGATCCTTGGCCTGCATTACGTCAGTGATGTGCTGGCCGGCGCGCTGCTGGGGCTGGGCCTTGCCGAGGTGGCCATCCTGACCTTCGAGGCGCTGCTGACGACCTGACACTCGCGAGGCATGCGTCAGCCCGGGGTCGGCGCGAATCGAGAGCCACTTGCCCAACCTGACGCGGCTCTGGCACTCTCGCCGCATGACGACTCCTTCTGCTGGCGATGATCTCTTCGCCGCCCTCTCGACCTCTGATTCGACGTCCGCGGCTGATGGGGCTGCGCGCCAGGCGGCGCATGGCTCGGCCCGGGCAGCTCGCCCGCGCGAGCTGCCCGATGACTGGCTAACCCTCGCGCACGGCTGGTACCGCCACCCGCTGCATCCGCTGTATCTCAAGCCGCGCGCCCTGACGCCGCTGCAGGCCGATCAGGCCCTCGTCACGCTGGAGGGCGATCTCGACTGGCAGCGCCCCAGCCTTAGCGTGCATGGCAAGACGCACCCGATTCCACGCCGCCAGGTGTGGATGGGCGATGTCGGCGCCCGCTATCGCTACTCCGGCAGCCTGTTCGAACCCAACCCCTGGCACATGACCGCCTGGCAGCTGGGCGAGCTGTCGCGTCATGCCATCAATCACGAGCTCAGCCCGCAACGCGATGACCTGGGACGCAGCGAGCCCGTGATCCCGGAGCATTTCAACAGCCTGCTGGCCAATCGCTACGCCGATGGTGCCGACCGCATGGGCTGGCACAGCGACAACGAGCCGGAACTGGGCACACGCCCGATCGTGCTCGCCATCTCGCTGGGACGAGAGCGCCCCCTGCGCTTCAAGGGCCATCCGCGCAGCCCCTATGCCGACACGCCGGCGTTCAACCTGTGGCTGCCACACGGCTCGCTACTGGTGATGGGCCGTGGCTGCCAGGACCGCCTCCATCATGCGCTGCCACCACGCAAGCTGGAGGGGCTGCGCATCAGCCTGACCTATCGCCAGCTGCTGACGCCCTCGCGCTGAGGTCATCTTTCTTGTGCACTCTGCTTTCTCTCTTCTCGCTCTCCCCTTGCCTTCTTCCTACCCTCTTCCTGCTCTAACGCCTTCTTTGTTGTCCCTTTTGGTTGTCCCTTCCAGCGTCACTGCGCCCCGGGGTCAATCCGCCGACGGGTAACGCGCGCGCAGGGTCTCCAGCATCGCCTGTACCGCCACCGACAGCTCATGGCGGCCGCGACGGATCACCCCGACCCGCTGCTGAATCTCGGGGCCTGTCAGCGGCAGACACTGACAACCCAGCGCACTCATCTGCGCCGCGCTCATCGCCGGCACCGCGCTGACGCCCAGACCTTCCGCCACCATGCGCCCACAGGTGACCAGCTGGTGGGTCTCGAAGGCGACATGCAGCGCCATGCCTGCATCCTCGAGGCGCTTCTCGAGCATGCGACGCACCCCCGAGGGCCGCTGCAGCGTGATGAAGTCTTCCTTGAGCAGCCGTGACCACTCGATGGAGGTCGGCGCCTCTGCCAGCAAGGCATGGCCGGGGGGAATGATCGCCACATAGCGGTCCTCGAACAGCAGCTCGAACACCAGGTCCTGACGCACGCCGGGGTCGAAGCAGATCCCCAACTCGACGCGGCCATCGGTGACCCGCTCGACCACCTCTTCGGCGATGACGTCGTTCACTTCGATGGTGATCTCCGGATATTGGCGGCGAAAATCGGCCAGTACCCCGGGCAGCAGATTGCCGGCGAACGTCGGCATCGCGGCCAGGGCCACGCGGCCGCGCCCGAGACTGAAGCGCTGCCGCATCTCATCCTCGGCATGCTCCCAGTCCGACAGCAGGCGCCTGGCCAGCGGGAAGAAGGCGCGCCCTTCCGGCGTCAGACTGACCTGTCGGGTCGAGCGCTGAAACAGGCGCCCGCCCAGCGACTCCTCCAGATTCTTGACCGCCAACGACAGGGCCGGCTGCGAGAGATGTACCAGCGTGCCCGCCTCGGCGAAGGACAAAGTGCGCGCCACGGCCACGAAGGCCTTCAGCTGTTTGAGAGTCATGTCGTGTCCTGTATCGGGGGTGTTTCAAGAGATGTCACAAGAGGTGATGTGGCGCAGTTCGTCGTCTGGCGCTCACAGGGCATCTAGGCCATTGGTCATAGATGAAAGCCACGAAGCTCTCACATGACTGACCGCACAGTTCAGGCCATTCCGACCCGCTACCGCGCCAGCCCCCGCCAGCATGGGGTTTGGCGGGCTTTTTCCTCGCGAGCAGGCTCGATAAACAGCAGATCAATTCTTATCAAAAACTGATCAATGGATAGAAAAAACAAACTTATTAAATATATACAGACTCAGGATTGTCGGCAATGATGAAGACATCCCGACAACAACAGCTTGGATACTCAAGGAGATTCGCATGGCAGGATTCAACAAGGTGGTGACCAGCTACGCGGAGGCCATGGCAGGCCTCGAAGATGGCATGACGGTAATCGCCGGTGGCTTCGGCCTGTGTGGTATCCCGGAGAACCTGATTGCAGAGATCAAGCGCCTCGGCGCCAAGGACCTCACCGTGGTATCCAACAACTGCGGCGTCGATGGCTTCGGGCTCGGTATCCTGCTGGAAGACCGTCAGATCAAGACCATGATCGCCTCCTACGTCGGCGAGAATGCGCTGTTCGAGAAGCAGCTGCTCGACGGCGATCTGGAAGTGATCCTCACCCCCCAGGGTACGCTGGCCGAGAAGATGCGTGCTGCCGGCGCCGGTATCCCCGCCTTCTTCACCGCCACCGGTTACGGCACACCGATCGGCGAAGGCAAGGAAGTGCGCGAGTTCGATGGCCGTCCCTACATTCTGGAAGAGTCCATCAAGGGCGACTTCGCCATCGTCAAGGCCTGGAAGGCGGACCGCTACGGCAACGTCGTCTACCGCCATACCGCGCGCAACTTCAACCCGCTGGCCGCCACCGCCGGCAAGATCACCGTGGTCGAAGTCGAAGAGCTGGTCGAGCCGGGGGAACTGGACCCCGCCGACATCCACACGCCCGGCATCTATGTGGATCGCGTCATCAAGGGCAACTTCGAGAAGCGCATCGAGAAACGCACCGTCCGCTCGCGTTGAGCCCAGGGCTCCGCCGGCATGAATCGCCGTCACCAGGGTGACAGCCCCCACGGCGAACTTTCTCGACCGCCTTCACGACACGGCACAGTGCCTCATGGCTGATGGCACCCAAGACAAGGAAACAATCATGGCTTTGACACGCGAACAGATGGCCCAGCGAGTGGCTCAGGAAATCCAGGACGGCTCCTACGTCAATCTGGGGATCGGCATCCCGACACTGGTGGCCAACTATATCCCCGACGGTATCGAGGTGATGCTGCAGTCCGAAAATGGCCTGCTCGGCATGGGCCGCTACCCCTATGAAGACGAAGTCGACGCCGACATGATCAATGCCGGCAAGGAAACCGTGACCGCCATCGATGGCGCCGCCATCTTCGATTCGGCCGAATCCTTCGCCATGATCCGTGGCGGCCACGTCGACCTCACGGTGCTCGGCGCCTTCGAGGTGGACGTGAACGGCAACATCGCCAGCTGGATGATCCCCAACAAGCTGGTCAAGGGCATGGGCGGCGCCATGGACCTGGTCGCCGGTGCCGAGAACATCATCTGCACCATGACCCACGCCTCCAAGCACGGCGAATCCAAGCTGCTCAGCCAGTGCGAACTGCCGCTGACCGGTGCCGGCTGCATCCGTCGCGTGCTGACGGACCTCGCCTTCCTCGAGATCAAGGATGGTGCCTTCCACCTGCTGGAGCGCGCGCCAGGCGTGAGCGTCGAGGAAATCGAACGTCTGACCGCAGGCAAGCTGGTCGTCCCGGAACACGTGCCGGAAATGCAGCTGGATGCCTGAGGCACCTTCTGCCCCCGAGCACTGGCCACCCTCGCGCCGCTTTTGACCTTCGAGCCACTTTTGACTCACGAAACAATTGCGCTCGAGGGTGGCAAAACACGGCCCCGACATCCCACGGATTTTTGCCGACTCTTTTGAGGAAAATCTCTCATGATGTGATGGGCGCATCACATCCTCTCTCCGAGAGCCTTGATGGCTTCGACGCCATCCGCCGGCAGCGCTGCCATCGCTGCCGGCTTTTTTGTGTCCATCGCCCGCCATACGGGGCTTTGCGCCATTCAACTCCCTATACAAGCAAAGCCGCACTATGGTCTTTTTCCTACAGCTGTCATCGCTCACACCAAGATAACGGGATAAATAACAAGCGGACTCCTTGCCCTAGGTGTGGCGAAATTCTCAGCACTATTGGCACGGCTTTGCGGGCGAATTCTGCGCACGATTATTAGGCAAAAGGATAAGTTTTTGATATTTCATTTGACCTTGCCGCCCGAGCAGCGCAGTATTGCTCTCGTTGGTTAGCAAGTCGAATATCGTCAGTCGTGATCGAAGCACTTCGGTACCTGGTGTATATCCTCCTTGTTTTACCCACGTTTATCGGGTAACTCCCGGCAATATCATCAGTAAGGAATTACGATCATGGCAACTGGCACAGTCAAGTGGTTCAACGACACCAAAGGTTTCGGCTTCATTTCTCCGGACGACAACGGTGACGACCTGTTCGCACACTTCTCCGAAATCCAGGCTGAAGGCTTCAAGTCTCTACAAGACGGTCAGAAGGTCTCCTTCGACGTCACCCAGGGCAAGAAAGGCCTCCAGGCCGCTAACATCAAGCTGATCGACTAAGCTTTGATTTTAGCTGGAAGAGGCTAACCCCTCCTCCGACAGAAAAGCCCGCTTCGGCGGGCTTTTCTGCGTCTGGCATTCGCGCACGCCGCGGGGTATCGCATCCCTCCGCATGCCCGAGTGCCAGATATGAAAAAAGGGACTGCCTGGGCAGTCCCTTCTTCGTTTCTCTTCCTTTTCGCATCTCTTCAAGGCGCTGCTACCCGCGACGGGTCGTCACGCCTCGCAGCGAGCGCTGACTGTGGCTCACCTGACCACGGCGCGCTTACCCCCGATAGTAGCGCTGCTCGACGAACGGCATCTTCGTCACCGTCATCGGCAGACGCTTGCCACGCACATCGGCAAACACTTCGGTCTCGAGAGCGCTGTGAGCGATGCCCACGTAGCCCATCGCCACCGGCTTGCCATAGGTCGGCCCGAAGCTGCCGGAGGTCACCACACCGATACGGTTGTCCTGAGCATCATAGAGCTCAGCCCCCTCGCGGATAGGCGCACGCCCCTGGGCGACCAGCCCCACCCGCTTGCGGGTGTGATCCTTGTTGGCGATCTGGGTCAGGATGACATCGGCCCCCGGGAAGCCGCCTTCACGCTCACCGCCCTGACGACGCACCTTGCCCAACGCCCAGATCAGACTGCCTTCCACCGGCGAGGTGGTGGTATCGAGATCGTGACCGTACAGGCACAGTCCCGCCTCGAGACGCAGCGAGTCCCGCGCGCCAAGACCGATGAACTCCACCTCCTCCATCGCCAGCAACAGACGCGCGAAGCGCTCTGCATCGGCATCGGGCACGGAGATCTCGAAGCCATCCTCGCCGGTGTAGCCACTGCGGCTGACCCAACACTCGATGCCCTCGATGGTGACGTGGGCATGATGCATGAAGGTCAGCTCGCAGGCCTCGGGCGACAGACGCTGCATCACCGCGTGAGCCATCGGCCCCTGCAGTGCGAGCAGTGCCCGATCATCCAGCACCTCAAGCTCGATATCCATCGGCAGGCCGACCCGCAGGTGCGCGATGTCCTGATCCTTGCAGGCAGCGTTCACCACCACGTAGAGGTGATCACCGCCATTGACGATCATCAGGTCATCCAGGATACCGCCAGTGTCGGAGGTCAGCAGGCCATAGCGCTGCATGCCCACCGGCAGGTCGATGATATCCGTCGGCACCAGGGCCTCCAGCGCCGCCTGCACATTCTCGCCACGCAGGATCAACTGCCCCATGTGCGAGACATCGAACAGCCCTGCCTTGGCGCGCGTGTGTTCATGCTCCTTCTTGACGCCAAGCGGGTACTGCACGGGCATGGAATAGCCGGCGAACTCGACCATCCTGGCCCCCTGCTCGACATGCAGGTCATGAAGGGCGGTCTGCTTGAGACCCGTCACTGCGGCGGAATCGGACATCGTCATTCTCCAGGTTGGCTTGCGATGACTCTCAGAGATGGCGCCCGAACGGCACACGCTCTCTGGAGGCTTGTTGTCATGGGCACTGCTGTCAGGGCACTGCTATCAGGAGCCCTGCCGGCATGGGCACTGCTCTCAAGAGCACTGCCGTCTTGAACAGGGCGCCCTGCGCCTGCACCGCCCAGGTCAGGTGACCCGGGCGATGCAGAAGGCAGTCAGTGGCACGGTAGGGCCAGGCGAGTCATCAGCGTCGTTCAGCGATCTTCGCCAGCCAGCACTTCCTTGCCATCAAAATAATCACGCGTCAGCTTGAAGACCACCGGCGACAGCAGCGCCAGACCGATCAGGTTCGGGATCGCCATCAGCGCATTGAAGGTGTCCGCCATCAGCCAGATCAGGTCGAGCTTGGCCATCGCGCCCAGCGGAATCGCGATCACGAACACGATGCGATACAGCATGATGGCACGCGTGCCGAACAGGTACTGGAAGCACTTCTCACCATAGAAGGACCAGCCAAGGATGGTGGTGAAGGCGAAGACCGCCAGCGCGATGGCCACCAGGTGGTTACCCACGCCCGGCAGCGCCTGATCGAAGGACATCGAGGTCAGGGCCGCGCCGGTTTCCCCGGAAGACCACAGGCCGGAAGTGATGATCGCCAGCGCCGTGATGGTGCAGATGATGATGGTGTCGATGAAGGTCCCCAGCATCGCGACCAGCCCCTGACGGACCGGGTTCTTGGTCTGCGCCGCCGCGTGGGCGATGGGCGCACTGCCCAGGCCCGCTTCATTGGAGAAGATACCGCGCGCCACACCGAAGCGGATGGCGGCCATCACCGCTGCCCCGGCAAAGCCGCCGGTAGCCGCGACCGGATTGAAGGCATAGGTGAAGATGAGGCCGAAGGCATGGCCGATCTGGTCGGCGTTGATCACCAGGATGATGATGCCGGCCAGGAAGTAGGCGATGGCCATGAACGGCACCAGCTTGCCCGCCACGCTGGAGATACGCTTGATGCCACCGAGAATCACGGCGCCGGCCAGCACCATCATCACCACACCTGAGACCCAGTGCGGGATGGCGAAGGACGTTTCCAGCGCATCCGCGACCGAGTTGGACTGCACAGTATTGCCGATGCCGAAGGCCGCGAAGCAACCGAAGAAGGCGAAGGCACCGCCCAGCCAGCCCCACTTGGCGCCCAGACCGTTGCGGATATAGTACATCGGGCCACCGACATGGTTGCCGGTGTCATCGACTTCACGATAACGCACGGCACACACGGCCTCGGCGTACTTGGTCGCCATGCCGACCAGCGCGGTGATCCACATCCAGAAGATCGCCCCCGGGCCACCCAGCGCGATGGCGGTTGCCACGCCCGCGATGTTGCCGGTACCGATGGTCGCGGACAGCGACGTCATCAGGGCATTGAAAGGAGAAATCTCGCCGTCGCCATCCTTGCCCGGCGCACGACCATTCCACAACAGCTTGAAGCCGGTACCCAACTTGCGAAGCGGCATGCCCTTGAGGCCTGCCTGAAGATAGAAGCCGACCCCGAGCAACAGGATCAGCATCAATGGGCCCCAGACGACGCCATTGATGGCACTAAAGACGGAACTGATCATTTCCACGCAGATTTCCTCCGCTGAATTGTTGTTATCACACGATGCGCAGTGACTCGTGGCGGTGCCATCCCCAGGCGGGTGATCGACCCGCGACGAGCCTCCCACGGCATTTTCACCGTTGGGACAGCTCACATTAGCGGAAGCTATCTCACTTCACTAGCCCAACAGGGCTTTACGCTGGCAGGTGAGGCAATCATTGCGTAAAAAGTACGATGAGACTGCGCCAACTCGCATGTTTCATCGCCTCATCGTGTCTTCTGGCAGCAGATCCTGCGCCAGGTGATCTCGAGACTGGCGAAAAAAATCTCACAACAAGCCAAGCCAGATGTCGAGACAAATGTCGAACCGAAAGCCGAGCTGCATGCAGGGCGCGGTAACCCTCAGGTAAAGACTCTCTCAGCGCCACCAGCGCTCTCACGCGCCCTCATCAGGTTCGCTCTGCTCGAACGCATCAGGCATTGACAGCCGGGTCTTCACGACACAACATGGAAACAAGTTTCCGATAAGAAACTGTCGGCACCATAACGCGAGTTTGAGCGCCTCGCAACAGTGACCCGGGCATCCTCGCCCACTGGCGCGACCGATCTCCCGCGCTGCTGCAATGCACTCAACCTCTCACGAGGTGTCACGGCGCGCTGGAAAGGCGCCGGGCGGCCTGGCCAGCGATGCACAGCCATGGGCCAGGCAGGCCCGTGATGGCGGGCTTCATGAGTGAACCACGCAAGACACTGGACGCCCGAAGAGTGACAGACCACGATAGAGGTACGGCCGTCAGCAACACACGCCCAAAGTCGTAGCATCACGCGGCAGTCTGCCACTGCCACACGCCGGGACCTTGGGGCATAATGACGTACCGATTCCCTGAATCAGAAAATCTTTTCACATAGGAAAACACTCATGAGCAATATTCCCGCCACGCTGAAGTACACCGAGAGTCACGAGTGGGTTCAGGACAACGGTGATGGCACCGTGACCATCGGGATCACCGACCACGCCCAGGAAGCGCTGGGCGACGTCGTCTTCGTCGAACTGCCGGAAGTCGGCCGTGAGCTGGCGCTGGAAGAAGAGTTCGGGGTCATCGAGTCCGTCAAGGCGGCCTCTGATCTGTACGCGCCGCTGGCCGGTGAAGTCATCGCCGTCAACGAGAGCCTCGAAGACGCGCCGGAATCCGTCAACGAAAGCCCCTATGACGATGCCTGGATTCTGAAGATGAAGGTCGCTGACAGCGCCGAACTCGACAAGCTGCTCGACGCTGATGCCTATTCTCAGCTGGTCGAAAGCGAAGCCTGATCGCCGTCAACCTCCTGTCCATGCCGCAGTCGCTCTGGACAGGAGGTTTCAGCGCCTTTCCGCGCTCGCATACAGCCGCACTCGCGCACAGCCACCTTCGTGACTGCGCCACCCCGTTTCGATGGCACGACGCCCCTGACACGACCGCCCTTGCAGGTCGCGCGGGGAGTGAAGCAACTGCAGCATGCTCGGCAGTGATGTCGATGCCCCCATGATTCCCGACGCCCTGCCCGCCGCTTCCTCGCTGGCACGGTGATGTTCCTCCCGCGGACTGCCCTCTGTAGTCCCCGTTGCAGCACAGGATTTCTTGCATGGCTCACGAGACGCTTACCCTGGCCCAGCTGGCCGGACACGACGATTTCATCTCCCGCCACAATGGGCCGACCGATGCCAATGTGACGCGCATGTTGGCGACGCTGGGCGAAGAGAGCATCGCCACGCTCATCGACCGCACGGTGCCCACCGCCATTCGTCTGGGCCGTGAGCTGGATCTCGAAGGGCCACGCACGGAATCCGAAGCACTGGACTACCTGAAGCGCCTCGCGCGTCAGAACAAGGTGTTCAAGACCTATATCGGTCAGGGTTACCACAACACCCACCTGCCGGCGGTCATCCAGCGCAACGTGCTGGAAAATCCGGGCTGGTACACAGCCTATACGCCGTATCAGCCGGAAATCGCCCAGGGTCGTCTCGAAGGGCTGCTCAACTTCCAGCAGGCGGTGATGGACCTGACCGGCATGGAGCTGGCCAACGCCAGCCTGCTGGACGAAGCCACCGCCGCTGCCGAGGCCATGGCGCTGTGTCAGCGCGGCAACAAGAAGAGCAAGAGCAAGCGCTTCTTCATCGCCGATGACGTGCTGCCGCAGACCCTGGACGTCATGCGCACCCGCGCCGACTACTTCGGCTTCGAGCTGATCATCGATGCCGCCGAGAACGTCGGCGAGCACGACATCTTCGGCGCCCTCTTCCAGTATCCGGGCAACACCGGCCAGGTGCGCGACCTCGCGCCACTGCTGGACGCCGCGCGCGCCAATGGCGCGATGAGCGTGGTGGCCGCCGACCTGCTGAGCCTGGTGCTGCTCAAGTCGCCGGGCAGTCTCGGCGCCGATATCGTCGTCGGTACCTCCCAACGCTTCGGTGTGCCGATGGGCTTCGGCGGCCCGCACGCGGCCTTCTTCGCCACCACCGACAAGCTCAAGCGCTCCATCCCGGGCCGCATCATCGGCGTCTCCAAGGACTCGCGCGGCAACCCGGCGCTGCGCATGGCGATGCAGACCCGCGAGCAGCACATCCGCCGCGAGAAGGCGACCTCCAACATCTGTACCGCCCAGGCGCTGCTGGCCAACATCGCCGGCTTCTATGCCGTCTATCACGGTGCCGAGGGCCTCAAGCGCATCGCCACCCGCGTGCATCGCCTGACCAGCATTCTCGCCGAGGGCGTCAGCCGTTGCGGCATGGCACTGGCCCACGACAGCTGGTTCGACGCCATCACCGTGACCGGCGTGGATGAGGGCAAGATCCACGGTCGCGAGCTGACCCACGAGATCAACCTGCGCCACCACGGCGACGGCCGCATCACCATCAACCTCGACGAGACCACCACCGCCGCTGATGTCGGCGTGCTGTTCGACGTGCTGCTCGGCGAGGAGCACGGCCTGTCCGTCGCCGCGCTGGACCAGGACCTGCTGGCCAAGGGCGCAAGCGCGATTCCGGCGGCCTGCCAGCGTGACAGCGACTTCCTGACCCATCCGACCTTCAGCCGCTACCACTCGGAAACCGAGATGCTGCGCTACCTGAAGCGTCTGGAGAACAAGGACCTGTCGCTGACCCACGCGATGATTCCGCTGGGCAGCTGCACCATGAAGCTGAACGCCACCACCGAGATGATCCCGGTCACCTGGCCCGAATTCGCCAACGTCCATCCCTTCGCACCGTCGGACCAGGTAGTCGGCTACAAGCAGATGATCGATGAGCTGTCCGCCTTCCTGGTCGAGATCACCGGCTACGACGCCATCTCCATGCAGCCGAACTCCGGCGCGCAGGGGGAATACGCGGGGCTGGTCGCGATCCGTCGCTACCAGGCCTCCATCGGCGAAGGCGCGCGCGACATCTGCCTGATCCCCAGCTCCGCCCACGGCACCAACCCGGCCTCGGCCGCGATGGCCGCCATGAAGGTGGTGGTGGTCGAGTGCGACGCCAACGGCAACATCGACATCGCCGACCTGCGTGCCAAGGCTGAACAGCACAGCGACAAGCTGTCCGCGATCATGATCACCTACCCGTCCACCCACGGCGTGTTCGAGGAAACCGTGCGCGAGGCCTGTCAGGTCGTTCACGATCACGGCGGCCAGGTCTACATCGACGGCGCCAACATGAACGCCCAGGTCGGCATCTGCCGCCCGGGTGACTTCGGCGGCGATGTCTCGCACCTCAACCTGCACAAGACCTTCTGCATTCCCCACGGCGGCGGCGGCCCGGGCATGGGCCCGATCGGCATCAAGGCCCACCTGGCGCCATTCGTCTCCAACCACGTGGTCACCCCGCTGGAAGGCGTGAAGCCGGAATGCACCGCCGTCTCGGCCGCCGCCTTCGGTTCCGCGGCGATCCTGCCGATCTCCTGGGCCTACATCAAGATGATGGGCGCGCAGGGGCTGCGTGAAGCCACCGAGCTTGCGATCCTCAACGCCAACTACATCGCCACGCGTCTCGATGGGCACTATCCGGTGCTCTATCGCGGCAAGAACGGCACCGTGGCGCATGAGTGCATCATCGATATCCGCCCGCTGAAGGCCGCTTCCGGCATCAGCGAGGAAGACATCGCCAAGCGTCTGATCGACTACGGCTTCCACGCGCCGACCATGTCGTTCCCGGTGGCGGGCACCCTGATGGTCGAGCCCACCGAGTCCGAATCGCTCTACGAGATCGACCGTTTCTGTGAAGCGATGATCGCGATTCGCGCCGAGATCACCCGTGTCGAGCAAGGCGAGTGGACACTGGAAGACAACCCGCTGGTGCACGCGCCGCACACCCAGGCCGACCTGATGGACGCCGAGTGGACGCGCAGCTACTCCCGCGAGATCGGTGCCTTCCCCAGCGAGCACGTCAAGGCCGCCAAGCAATGGCCGGCGGTCAACCGGGTCGACAACGTGCACGGCGATCGTCAGTTGATCTGCTCGTGCCCGAGCATCGATCTCTACCGTGATTGAGAGCCATGATTGAAAGCCGCGATTGAGAGCCAGCAATGAGGCGGTGATGAAACACTGTCGCTGATCGCTGTGGCACAAAAACGCCCCTGCCGGGAAACCGGCAGGGGCGTTGTCGTTGCTGCTGTCTTTCAGCAGGCTGTGCGATGGCGCAGTGTCGCGCCGGCCAAACTTACTCCTTCCAGCTCTTGAGCAGCTCGTCGTAGGCGATGGTCTCGCCCTTGGGCTTCTCGTTGTCCAGCTTGGCCTTCGGCGCACCCGGCTGAGCGAACCAGTACTCCGCATCACGCTCCTCGTTGAGCTTCGGCCCACAGTTGTCCATCACCTTGGCGCGCTCGAGACGCTCGAGGATGCGGTCCTGCGCCTTGGCCAGGCCATCGAGGGCTTCCTGCGGCGTGGCTTCGCCACTGGCGGCCTGGGAGATGTACTGCCACCACAGCTGGGCAAGCTTGGGGTAATCCGGCACGTTGGTGCCGGTAGGCGACCACTGCACCCGCGCCGGGCTGCGATAGAACTCGACCAGACCGCCCAGCTTCGGCGCGGCATCGGTCATCGCCTGGGACTGGATATCCGACTCGCGGATCGGCGTCAGCCCTTCCAGGGTCTTCTTGAGCGAGACGGTCTTGGCGGTGACGAACTGCGCGTACAGCCAGGCCGCGTGACGGTTCTTCTCCGGGGTGGAATCGAAGAAGGTCCAGGCGCCCACGTCCTGATAGCCAAGCTTCATGCCCTCTTCCCAGTACGGGCCATGCGGCGACGGCGCCATGCGCCACTTCGGGGTGCCATCGTCGTTGACTACCGGCAGGCCATCCCGCGTCATGTCGGCGGTGAAGGCGGTGTACCAGAAGATCTGCTGGGCGATGTTGCCCTGGGACGGCACCGGGCCGGACTCGGAGAAGGTCATGCCCTGGGCTTCCGGCGGTGCGTACTTGCCCAGCCAGTCGACATACTTGGTGGTGGCATAGACGGCCGCCGGGCCGTTGGCCGCGCCGCCACGTGTCACCGAGGAGCCCACCGGCTGACATTCCTCGACACGAATGCCCCACTCATCCACCGGCAGGCCATTGGGCAGGCCCTTGTCACCGGCACCCGCCATGGAGAACCAGGCATCGGTGAAGCGCCAGCCGAGTGACGGGTCCTTCTTGCCGTAATCCATGTGGCCATAGACCCGCTCACCGTCGATTTCCTTGACGTCATTGGTGAAGAAGTCGGCGATGTCCTCATAGGCCGACCAGTTGACCGGCACCCCCAGCTCGTAGCCGTACTTGTCCTTGAACTGCTTCTTCAAATCTTCGCGCTCGAACCAGTCGGCACGGAACCAGTAGAGATTGGCGAACTGCTGGTCCGGCAGCTGATAGAGCTTGTCATCCGGGCCGGTGGTGAAATCCAGCCCGATGAAGTCGTCCAGATCCAGCGTCGGCGAGGTGAAGGCCTTGCCGTCGCCTTCCATCATGTCGCTGATCGGCACGACCTTGCCATAGCGGAAGTGCGTGCCGATCAGGTCGGAGTCATTGACGTAGCCATCGTAGATATTGCGCCCGGACTGCATCTGGGTCTGCAGTTTCTCGATGACGTCGCCTTCCTGAATCAAGTCGTGGGTCAGCTTGATGCCGGTGATCTCGCTGAAGGCCTTGGCCAGCACCTTGGACTCGTATTCATGGGTGGTCAGGGTTTCCGAGGCCACCTTGATTTCCATGCCGCGCAGCGGTTCAGCGGCCTTGATGAACCATTCGAGCTCGGACATCTGCTCGTCCTTGCTCAGCGTGGAGGGTGAGAACTCCTGATCGATCCACTTCCTTGCCGCATCCTGATACTGATCGGCCATGGCCTGACTGGAAAGGCCGGCGAGCCCCGCCGCCGTGGCGAAGGCGATGGCGTAACGCAGGCGTGCGGGTCGAATGATGTGCTGACTCATGGGATGTCCCTTCATTGGCGTTATTGTTGTGTCGCGTCTTCCAACAACCACTTCCGTCAATCACGTGTCGCGCGGCGCGATTCGCCGCCTTGCTTGCTCTCGGTGCTGCTCTTCCTCCTGCCGTTGCGATCTGCTGTCGTTGGCTGCTGCTCTGTTGCCCTTGTTGCTCTGATTTCTCTGATTGCTCTGCTGCCCTGATGCTCAGCGGCTTGCTGTCACTCTCGCGTCTCCTGCAGCAGCTCGCGCTGGGCGCGGTAGAGCGAGGCGGGCTTCACGGCCTCGCCCGGTGACTCGACGCGTGCCTGCAAGGCATCCATCGGCGGCAAGGAGTCATACTCGGTCACGCCCTTGGCATTCATCACCCGGGCATAGTCATGGCGATTGGCGATGCCCAGCGCATGCCCGGTCGCCCCGACGACCGTCGGCATGATCACCTTGCCGAAGTGAGAATCGGCGCGCATGAAGGGCCAGGCTGCATGCGGCTTGCCGGTATTGACCGGATTCCACAGCACCAGCCCGCGCAGATGATTGGGCTGATGGCCGACACTGGCGCCCCAGCGGTCGCGCACATGACCGCCACGCTTGCGATCGAACACGTTGTCGCGCGATTGCTGACCATGCAGCTCGATACCACTGTCACCGGCGTGCTCCAGTTCAAGGTAGACGTTATGGGTCGCGTAGCGGGCCACCCCGGGCGCATGCCAGGCATGACTTTGGTCGACTACCTGGCGGGCCAGTACCTGATTGCTGTCACTGATCGTCATCGCGATATGCCCGGGCTTGCCGGTCATCGTCACGTCTTCGAGTGTCAGCTGTGAACTGTGGCGCACCTTCACCCCCTGATTGAAACTGTCGAGCCGTACGTCACGTACCCAGCCATCCGTGATGCCATCCAGGTCCAGAAGGCCGAAGCCGCTGTCATCCTCGGCGCTGCGGTGATGCTTGAAGTGCCCCCGCCAGTTGCCCTTGAGCGTGATGCCCTGCACCCCGACTTCCCGCGCCGGGTGCAGGCGTGCGATGCGCCACTGCTCACCGGGAAAGCGCTCATGCACCACCGGCAGCGAGAGCGTGAGGCGCTTGCCGTCACGTGCCACCACGCGATAGCGCGCCCGCTTGATCACTCCGTCACGCTCGATCAACCAGCGTGACTCGCCGGTGCTGGCGTCCTTTTCCATCTGATAGGGCGCCAGGGCACGCGCCACCGCCTCAGGCCGCTTGTCGATGCTCTCCAGCAGCACCTCATCGCCTGGCGAGAGCGCTGCGCCATCGGCCCCATCCGCCTCATCCGCCAGCGTGATCGTGTCCTGCGTATCCGCCGGCTGTCGGTGGCTCGTCGGCGTGACGGCTTGCCATTCTTCCTGCTTGCCACCCTCGGCCAGATTGCCCAGATGCAGCAGCCAGGGAGTGCTCCAGTACCAGCTGGCGTGCAACGGCAGCATCGGCCGGGTCTGCTTGAGGTGCGTCACATCACTGCCCGCGCCCATCAAGGTCCAATGACTGCCTGCCAGACTCAACCCCTGCATCTTGAGCAATGCCTCGCGCAGCGCCTGCTGGCGATCTGCATCCGCCACCGCGGCTTTCAGTGCCACCAGGCGGGAGTAAAACCAGTCGCGCTCGGCCGCCCCATACACCACGTAATCCCCCGCCGGGAAATACAGCACGCCGCGCCGCGCCGGGCGGTCAGCGTCATCACTGCCCTGGCGCTGCCAGTCACGCATGGCGGCATGCGCCCTGAGGATCGCGCGGCGATCACTCAGGGTGTCACTGCCATCCGCGCCGTAGGCCGTGACATCGAACCGGCGCAGCGCGCCCTTTTCGCTCTCACCTGCCGTGCCCTTTTCTGCCTCGCCCTTTCCTGGCGCTTCACCAGCATCATGTGACTCGAGCTCAAGTGCCAGAAGCGCCTTGCCCTGGTGGTAGCCGGCGCGGGAAACGTCAGGCAGTGGCAGTGGCTTGCGCGCCTCGGGTGGGCGAGTCTGATTGGCCTGCCACACGCGCTGATACTGCTGCCACAATGCTGATTGCCCTGCATCTTCCGCCTCGCCATTCCCGACCTGCTGATCAGGCGTCGTGGCGTCCGGGCTTTCGAGCGGTGTACCCGCCCACCAACCGAGGGCGACAACGCAGGCAATGCTCAGCCCTGTCACGCCCGCCCAGAGACGACGGCGGTTCTTGCGGCCCGGCGAGGGACAGTCGCCATGTGAAGCACCCTTTGAAGCACTACCTGTAGACAAGCGATGCGGTGAGCGAGATGACGACATGCAACGAGATTCCAGAGCGGCGAATGACACTGGCGGATGCCAGCCAGAACCGCTTGGGACTCCCCTCAGGCTGTCCGGTTCCGTGTTGCCACCGGGCGACGCTGCCTGTCGTCAGCGCTCTCTCCTCTCCACATCTCCCCGCATGTCATCCCCACTTCATCCCCACTTCATCAACACCAGCATCCAGACGACACACACGATGCTGATCATCCACAGCACCTGATCGGTAAAGCCCAGCCACAGCAGATGCAGCCAGCCACTGGAGAGCAGGCCGATGAACAGTCTGTCGCCCCGCGTGGTCGCGATGGGCAGAAATCCCTGCCGACTCAGTGTCGGGGTCACGAACTGCCAGGCGGTCATGCCCAGCAGCAGGGTGCCGATACCGGCAAAGAAGAGTGACGTGGGCAGTGTCCAGGCCATCCATTCCATCATCATGTCCTCTTGTGGGCCGCCAGCAGAGACTTGCTGACGGCAATGACAGCGGCGCTCGGCCTGGTGCCGATCACACCCGGCCCAGGGCAAAGCCCTTGGCGACATGGTTGCGCACGAAGTAGATCACCAGAATGCCGGGAATCAGCGTCAGGGCACCGGCGGCGGCCAGCACGCCCCAGTCGATGCCCGAGGCCGAGACCGTTCGCGTCATCACCGCCGCTATCGGTTTCGCCTCCGTCGAGGTCAGGGTTCGCGCCAGCAACAGCTCCACCCACGAGAACATGAAGCAGAAGAAGGCGGTCACCCCGATGCCCGGGCGAATCATCGGAATGAACAGCGTCAGGAAGAAGCGCGGGAAGCTGTAGCCGTCGATATAGGCCGTCTCATCGATCTCCTTGGGCACGCCGGACATGAAGCCTTCCAGAATCCAGACCGCCAGCGGCACGTTGAACAGACAGTGCGCGAGTGCCACCGCCAGCGGGGTATCAAACAGCCCCACCGAGGAATAGAGCTGGAAGAACGGCAGCAGGAAGACCGCCGGCGGCGCCATGCGATTGGTCAGCAGCCAGAAGAACAGATGCTTGTCGCCCAGGAAGCGATAGCGCGAGAAGGCATAGGCCGCCGGCAGCGCCACCGCCAGCGAGATGAGCATGTTGAGCACCACGTAGCTCATCGAGTTGAGGTAGCCCATGTACCAGCTGGGGTCGGTGAAGATCACCCGATAGTTGTCGAAGGTGAAGTTCTCGGGCCACAGGGTCAGGCCGCCGAGAATCTCCTGATTCGACTTGAAGGACATGATCAGCAGCCAGTAGATCGGCACCAGCAGGAACAGCAGATAGATCGTCATTACCAGACGCTTGCGTGTGGTCATCACTCGTCTCCTCAGGCGTCGTCACTGTCCTGATGGGTCATGGCGGTATAGAACAGCCACGAGACCAGCAGGATGATGAGGAAGTAGATCAGCGAGAAGGCAGCGGCACGTCCGAGATCGAACTGGCCGATCGCCATCTGGGTCAAGGTCTGGGACAGGAAGGTGGTGGTGGTACCCGGCCCGCCACCGGTGAGCACGAAGGGCTCGGTGTAGATCATGAAGCTGTCCATGAAGCGCAGCATGATGCCGATCAACAGCACGCTCTTGAGCTTGGGCAGCTGGATGTAGCGGAACACGGCCCAGGGCGAGGCACGGTCGATGCGCGCGGCCTGGTAATAGACATCGGGAATGGCACGCAGCCCCGAATAGCACAGCAGCGCCACCAGCGACGTCCAGTGCCAGACATCCATCACCAGCACCGTCACCCAGGCGTCAGCCGGATTGGAGGCGTAGTTGTAGTCGATGCCCAGCTGGCCCAGTGCCCAGCCGTAGAGTCCGATGTCCTCACGACCGATGATCTGCCAGATGGTGCCGACCACGTTCCAGGGAATCAGCAGCGGCAAGGCCAGCAGAATCATGCACAGCGAGACCATGAAGCCCTTGCGCGGCATCGAGAGCGCCACGGCGATCCCCAGTGGAATCTCGATGGCCAGCACCGCGAAGGAATAGACGAACTGACGGATCAGCGAATCGTGCAAGCGCTCGTCACGCAGGATCTCGCGATACCACTCGGTGCCGACGAAGAAGCGCGTGGAGGGATCGAAGATGTCCTGCACCGAGTAGTTGACCACCGTCATCATCGGGATGATGGCCGAGAATGCCACCACGATGACCACCGGCAGCACCAGCCACCAGGCGCGATTGTTGTGTGTGCGTTGCATCAGGCGTGTCCTCCCGGCCGCTGGTCATCTTCCCCTCTGGCAAAGCCGTCCGCCTCGCCACTGTCGTGCGCGCCGGCCTGTGACAGATCCAGCAGATGCTCATCGAGATAGAAGCGCTGCCAGCGGGCGGGCAGACGCAGGCGCACGCGGCCTGTCGGCAGCGGCGCATCTTCCTCGATACGCGCCTTGAACAGGCAGCCGCCACCGATGTCGAGATCCACCACCTTGTAGGTCCCCAGGTCCTGCACCAGCGTGACCTGACCACTCAACCAATGCTCGCGGGTGTCGGGAACCGCCGCCGCTGGTGAACTGTCGCTGGCCTCGAGCTCGACGAATTCCGGCCGGATGCCCAGCTTCAACTCGCCCTTGCGCTCCGCCAGTGTCGCCAGCAGCGCCCGTGGGAGATGCAGCAAGGGCGCATCCTCCCCCGTGCCGAGCCGCACGCCCTGCGATTCCAGCGTGATGCTGGCCAGGTTCATGCCCGGTGAGCCGATGAAGTAGCCCACGAAGGTGTGCGCGGGGTCCTCGAACAGCTCGCGCGGGGTGCCGAACTGCACGATGCGGCCTTCATACATCACCGCGATCTTGTCGGCGAAGGTCGAGGCCTCCAGCTGATCATGGGTGACGTAGACCATGGTGATGTTGAACTGCTCATGGATCTGCTTGAGCTTGCGGCGCAGCTTCCACTTGAGGTGGGGGTCGATGACCGTCAGCGGTTCATCGAACAGGATGGCGGCCACGTCATCGCGCACCAGGCCACGGCCCATCGAGACCTTCTGCTTCTCGTCGGCCGTCAGGTTGCTGGCACGCCGCGTCAGCAGGTCTTCCAGCTCCAGCACCTGGGCGATCTCACGCACCCGGGACTGCACCTTGTGCTCCGGCTGGCGCTGATTGCGCAGCGGGAAGGCCAGATTGTCGAAGACCGTCATGGTGTCGTAGACCACCGGGAACTGGAAAACCTGAGCAATGTTGCGCTCTTCCGGCGGCAGCCGATTGACCACGCGATCATCGAAGCGCACCTCGCCCTCGGAGGGGGCCAGCAGCCCGGAGATGATGTTGAGCAGCGTGCTCTTGCCACACCCCGACGGGCCGAGCAGTGCATAGGCGCCGCCCTGCTGCCAGACATGATTCATACGCCGGATGGCGTAATCACTGTCCGCGGTGGGCGCCGCCAGGTAGCTGTGCGCCAGATCATTGAGGTGTATTTCCGCCATCAGGCCAGCCCTCCGCCAGTCGTGGTGGGTCGCTCGGGCGAGCGGATCAGTGCCCCATCGCCATGCTGTTCCGCCCCGTCACCACCATCGGCGGCATAGACGAACAGCTTGTGGGCGGGGGCATAGACGCGGATGGCATCATCCACGGCGAAGTCGTGGATGCCGGCCAGATGCAGGACCAGCGAGTGATCGGCATTGCTGACATGCAGGAAGGTCTCGGAGCCGGAGATCTCGGCGATATCCACCGTGACGGCGAACTCCAGATCATCATCGGCCAGCGGTGCCAGCCCCAGGTGGCTGGGGCGGATACCGAAGCGGTAGGCCCCGCTCTCGATCCCCGCCAGTGGCGCGGGCAGCACGAAACGGCTGCCCTGCTCGCCGGCACTGGCCGCGCCGGAGAACGCCAGCTCACGTCCGCGCACCTCGGCCTCGAACAGATTGATCTGCGGCTCGGAGTAGAGCTTCGCCGCCTCGACACTCAGCGGATGATGGTAGACGGCCTCGGTAGGCCCGGACTGCAGCACCCGCCCTTCATGCATCAGCGTGGTGGTGCCGCCGAGTGCCAGTGCCTCGCCGGGCTCGGTGGTGGCGTAGACGGCAATGGTGTTGCGGGTCGCGAACAGGCTGCGCATCTCGTGGCGCAGTTCTTCGCGCAGCTTGTAGTCGAGATTGACCAGCGGCTCGTCGAACAGCACCAGGTCGGCGTCCTTGACCAGCGCCCGCGCCATGGCCGTGCGCTGCTGCTGGCCACCGGACAGCTCCGCCGGCTGACGCGCAAGAAACTGCTCGATGTGCAGCATCTCGGCGATCTCGTGCACGCGGCGACGGATTTCCTCGGGCGCCATGCGCGCCAGCTTCAGCGGCGAGGCGATATTGTCGTAGACGCTCAGGCTCGGGTAGTTGATGAACTGCTGATAGACCATCGAGATGTTGCGCTCACGCACTGGACGGCCGGTCACGTCCTCGCCGTTCATCACGATGCGGCCGTCACTGGGCACATCGAGACCCGCCATCAGGCGCATCAGCGACGTCTTGCCGGACAGGGTGCGTCCCAGCAGCACATTGAAGGAGCCGGGCTCGAAGGTCAGGTCCACCCTGTCGATATGGGTCTCGCGGCCAACCCGGCGGGTGACCGCCTCAAGGCTCAAGGACATGGCGCTGTCTCGTCTGGTGAAAGTCATCGGGGCAAGGACACGGCCAACCACTGCCGAGTGTTCACACCCACCTGGTGACTATCCTCAAGCGAACCCTGTGCCAGCCGCGCGCAGACACCTGCCCACAGACACCCTCCATCGCCCCTCGGAGGGCGTCAGATTCCGCTCTTCTGTCGATCATTCAGCTACTTGACAGATGCGACCAAGGCAGGGGCAGACCATGGTCTAGCCCGTCATCCGCCGCGTCTGCCGCTACTCTGATGAACAGTGTCTGAACACTAAAGTCCTCGGAACTGAACACTCACCACGCACAAGTGAACATTGCCGTGAACACTCCCCCAAGACCGATCACAGCACCGATAACAGCACCCATAACAACAGAGGCCTGAAAGGCCCGCCGCACAAGGGACGTCGCATGCCACTACCCCACACCGCCAAGCACTCAGCGCGCCACGCTGCCCACCATTCGGCCAATCATTCAGCTCGCCACGCGGAGGATCAGGCGCTCGATCCAGGCGCCGCCTCCACAACGTCTGCGGCTGCTCTTCCCTCTTCTCTTCCCTCTTCTTTCCCCTCGGCGCTGCCGCCCTCAACCCTCAGGTGTCCGCCGGAGGAGCTCGTCTGGCGTCAGCGTCAGGCCGCCAGCCTGATGACGACGGTGGCGTCAGCGGTGGCCGGTCATATCCTCAACCTGCTCGATCACTGGCAGGCGTGTCTGGTACTGACCGACCGCGACGGCGTGGTGCTGGCAAGCTACGGCCATCAACAGCTGCTGGGCAATGACGCCGCCCTGTTGCACCCCGGCGCGCGCTGGCGTGAGGAGTCGCTGGGCCACAACGCCATCGCCGAGACCCTGAATGCACCGCGCGCCAATCGCCTGGCGCGCATCGCGCTCGAAGCGCATGACGCCGAATGCCTCAAGGGGCTGGCCAGTGCCAGTGCCGCGCTGCTGGCCCCCGCCAGCTGGAGTGCCAGTCGCGGCCTGACGCCCGGCGCCTGCGAGGGGTGCCTGGGGCTGATCTGCGACCCCTACCGTGTCCGCCAGTACAGCCTCGGCATGCTCGGGGTACTGGCGGATGACATCGAGCAACGCCGACTGGGCGAAGCGCATGGGCACGACCATCACCTGTTGCGCCTGCATCTCAACCGCTCGCAGCTGGACTCGCCCAGCGCGGCCCTGCTGGCTGTCACGCCGCAAGGTCAGGTCGCGGCTGCCAGTCGCCGGGGACTGCAGCTGCTGGCGGCTCACCTTGAACTTCCTTCAGCCCCTGACAACGCATCGAACAGCGCGGCCAATGCATCGAACAGCGCGGCCAATGCAACGGACAGCGACAGCTGCGCCACCCGCGATGACATCCACCTGCTGCTGGGGCAGCCGCTGGCACGCTGGCAGCTGGACTGGGCGCCGCTGGCCCAGCTCGCCGATGCGCAGTGCCTGACGCTCACACAGCACCCGCGCTTAACGGGCTACACCCTGTGCGCAGCCCCGCCCAGGCCACGGGTCGTGGCCCGTGCGCCGGCCGAGCGCTCCGCAAGCCAGCCACCGACCGAGACCGCCACTCGAGAGACTGCGTGCCACCCGAGCCTTGCGCGCCTGCATCATGGCGATGCCGGCTGGGCCAGGGTCTGCGAACTGCTGGCGCGGCTGGTGAACGCCCGCCTGCCACTGCTGCTGCAGGGCGAGACCGGCGTCGGCAAGGAGGAAGTGGTCAAGGCGCTGCATCAGGCCAGTCATCGCGCCCATCAGCCGCTGGTCGCCATCAACTGCGCCGCCTTGCCTGATGAGCTGGTCGAGGCCGAACTGTTCGGCTATCGGCGCGGCGCCTTTACCGGTGCCGACCCCGCCGGACGCGAAGGCCGCCTGCTCGAGGCCAATGGCGGGCGCCTGTTTCTGGATGAGATCGGCGACATGCCACTGCATGTGCAGGCGCGTCTGCTGCGCGTGCTGCAAGAGCGTGAAGTCACCCCGCTGGGCGGCGGCAAGCCGCAGCGGGTCGATTTCGAACTGGTGGCCGCCACCCATCAGCCCCTCAGCGAGCTGGTCAATGCGGGACGCTTCCGGGCAGATCTCTACTATCGCCTGTGCGGCGCCACCATTGCCCTGCCGCCGCTGAGGGAGCGTCACGACATCGCCGGCCTGAGTCGTGCCCTGCTGACCAGGCTGTGCGGGGAGCAGCAACGTGAGCTGCCGCGCATCACGCCCGCCTTCCTCGATCGCCTCACCCAGCATGACTGGCCCGGCAACGTGCGCGAGCTGGACAACGTGCTGCGTCTGGCGCTGGCACTGTGCGATGGGCCGACCCTGGAGCCGTGCCATGTGATGCTGGCGGGCGACTGTCTCGCCTCACAGGGCGACTGCCACGCGGCAGAGGGCGAGATTGCCCACCAGCCCTCGCAACCGAGCGGCCTGCCCTCGCTGCATGATCTCTCCAGTGCCGAGGAGCTGCAGAGTGCGCTGGACGCGCTGGGCGGCAACGTCTCGCGTCTCGCGCGGGAGCTGGGCATCAGCCGCACCACGCTCTACAAGCGACTCGGCGCGGCCTGACGCAGCAGGCTTTTCCTCAAGCCCTGTCTCCAAGCCCTGTCTTCAAGCCCTGTCTTCAAGCCCTGGCCCTGAAACGCCCTTGCCCCCGCAGACAGACTCTGCGGGGGCAAGGGCGTTTCTTGCGACTCCTGTTTCTCACCGCTATCAAGCGCTCAGCACTCAAGAGCAAAGGGCAGAGGGTCGAGGACAGTGGTCAGCTCGGCGTCAGGCCGCGCAGACGTTCATTGCGGCGGCGAATCAGCTCCAGTGTCGTCAGCAGCAGGATCGAGACCATCACCAGCAGCGTGGCCACCGCCAGAATCGTCGGGCTGATCTCCTCGCGGATACCGGACCACATCTGGATCGGGATGGTGGTCTGCGCCGGCCCGGCGATGAACAGCACCACCACGACTTCATCGAACGAGGTGATGAAGGCGAACAGCGCACCGGACACCACCCCCGGCGTCACCAGCGGCAGGATGATGCGGAAGAAGGTGCGACTCGGACTGGCCCCCAGCGAGTGTGCCGCACGTGTCAGCGAGTGATCGAAGCCGGACAGCGTCGCCGTCACCGTGATCACCACGAAGGGAATGCCCAGCGCCGTATGCGCCAGAATCACGCCCAGATAGGTCTGGGTCAGCCCCAGTTTCGAGAAGAAGAAGAACATCGCCGCGGCGCTGATGATCAGCGGCACGATCATCGGCGAGATCAGGATCGCCATGATGGTATTGCGAAATGGCATGAAGCGGCTGGAAAGCCCCAGTGCGGCAAGTGTGCCCAGTACCGTGGCCAGCACCGTCGCGCACACCGCCACGATGATGCTGTTCTTGATCGAGCGCATCCACTCATCCGAGGTGAAGAACTCCTGATACCAGCGCAGCGAGTAGCCCTCCGGGTCCAGCGACAGCATCTTCTCCGAGAAGGTGAAGTAAGGTTCGGCATTGAACGAGAGCGGAATGATCACCAGGATCGGCCCGATCAGGAACAGGAAGATCAGCGCGCACAGCACGCAGAACACCCAATGCCAGATCCGCTCACCACGAGTTGCATAGGAAGGTATGGCCATCTGTCACCCCAGTTTGACCTTGTCCACACCGATCAGACGGTTGTAGACGAGATAGAAGAGGATCACCACGACCAGCAGAATCGAGCCAATGGCCGCTGCCAGCCCCCAGTTGAGCGAGGTCTGCATGTGATAGGCGATGAAGTTGGTGATGAAGCGGCCCGACTGCCCGCCCACCAGTGCCGGCGTGATGTAGTAGCCGATGGAGAGGATGAAGACCAGAATCGAGCCCGCCCCGATACCCGGCAGGGTCTGCGGGAAGTAGACGCGCCGGAAGGCGGTGATCGGCCCGGCACCCAGCGAGCGCGCCGCGTGCATGTAGCTGGGCGGGATGGTCTTCATCACCGAGTACAGCGGCAGGATCATGAACGGCAGCAGGATGTGGGTCATCGCGATGATAGTGCCGGTCTTGTTGTAGATCATCTGGATACGCGCCTCCTCGGCGAGTATCCCGACACCTACCAGCATGTCATTGAGCACCCCCTGCTGCTGCAGGATCGCGATCCAGGTGGTGGTTCGCACCAGCAGCGAGGTCCAGAACGGCAGCAGCACCAGAATCATCAGCAGATTGCCGCGACTGGCTGGCAGGGTCGCCAGCAGCCAGGCCACCGGATAGGCCAGCAACAGACACAGCCCGGTGATCGCGGCGCTCATCCAGAAGGTTCGAATGAACAGCGAGACGTGGATCTGCAGATACTCCGGTTTCTCGACGATCTCTCCGGTCGGTGAGAACTGGCGATCCACCGCCGCCAGATAGTAGGAAGCGGTGAGAGGCGACGATTCGCGCTTGATCAGACGCCAGATATCCGGGTCCTCCCAGTCCTCATCGGCCTTGATCAGCGCGGCCTTGTAAGGGGCCTCCATGCGACCGGCACGGCGGGCGCTCTTCATGAACAGCGACCGCATGCCGGACTTTTCGTAGTTGAGACGCGAGGCGACGCGTCCGAGATTGCGCGCCTTGAGTCCCGCGGCCAGATCCTGCGCCAGGGCGGCGTAGGCGGCCTCTTCCGGCAGCCCTTCGCCGTCCCAGTCGACCAGCACCTCGCTGGTGCGCGGCAGATAGGTGGAGACTTCCGGGTTGTCGACACTGCGTGACAGCATGTCGAAGATGGGCATGACGAATGCCAGCCCGATGAAGACCAGCAACGGCGCCACCAGCAGCAACGCCTTGATGCGGCTGCGACGGATGGCGCGATTGAGGCTCTGTTTCAGCGGTACGCCATCGGCGGTGGTCAGCGCCGCGCCGGGGGCACCATTGGGGTCATGTGCTGCGCTTCCGGACGTGGCCGGGGCGGAGGAATCGCTCATCCTGCACTCCTTGATCGGCTATCCGAGGATGCCTGGGCCGCCAGCCGGCTTCCGCGTGACAGTGACGGAAGCCAACCTGGCGGAATCGAGCATGGCCGAGGGGCCATCAGGCATGATCAAAAAGGCCCCGGCGCGCGGGTGTGCGCCACCGGGGCCAGCGGGTCAGTGCAGGGGTCAGCGTGCCAGCCAGGCGTTGAAGCGCTGGCTCAGCTCATCGAGGTTGTCGGCCCAGAATTCGTCATCCTTGGGGATGGCGGTCTCGAAGTTGGGGCCATAGGTGGGCATGTGCGGCTTCATGTCGATGCCGGTGTCCGCATGGGTCGAGACCAGTGCCGCGGAGGAGGTGCGCGCCGGCCCGTAGGAGATGTACTTGGCCTGATCCGCCAGACGCTGGGTATCGGTGGCGAACATCAGGTAATCCTTGACCTTGTCGAGCTTGCCGGTCGGCACCACCCAACCATCCAGCTCGAAGACCTGGGCATCCCAGACGATGGAGAATGGCTGCTTCTCGTTGACCTCGGCATCGAAGATGCGCCCGTTGTAGGCCGAGGCGAAGGCCACTTCCTTGTCCGCCAGCAGCTGCGGCGGCTGTGCGCCCTCTTCCCACCAGATCACGCTGTCCTTGATGGTATCGAGCTTGGCGAAGGCACGTTCGATGCCTTCCTCGGAATCCAGCATCTCGTAGACATCTTCCGGGGCCACGCCATCGGCCACCAGCGCCCACTCCATGTTGTTGATCGGCTTCTTCTGCAGGGCACGCTTGCCGGGGAATTCCTCGAGATTGAACACATCATCGATGGAATCCGGCTGCTTGTCCTCGGGGAACATCTCGGTATTGAAGGCCACGATGTTGGAGTAGACGATCTGCGGTACGAAGCACTCGCTGAGCGAATTCTCGATGAAGTCCTCGCTGGCCGGCGTGCCATCCGGCGCTGCCGCGAACAGGGTGTCCGGGTCCAGTGGCTCGATCAGGCCTTCCGAACAGGCGATCAAGGCATCACTGGGCAGCATGTCGACCAGGTCCCAGGTGACGTTGCCGGCCTGGACCTGTGCGCGCAGACCGGACAGCGCATTGGATGACTTGTCGATATTGACGACGGTGTCGCCGCTCTTCTCTTCCCAGGGCTCGTGATAGGCCTTGTTCTGGCTGTCGGTATAGGCGCCGCCCCACGAGACGATATTGAGCGTCTCGGCCTGGGCCGCACCGGCGCTCATGCCGGCCGCTGCCACGGCAACCGCCAGCAGGCTGCGCAGCGGCATGCCCGGGCGCGAGGTAGTGAATGACGCGGTGAACTGATTGATGACTGACATGGATGAATCTCCCTGATTTCTTGTTGTTGTGCTGCACTCTTGTCGCGAAATCTGCTCTTGCTCTGCTGAGGAGGCGTGCTTCACCTCCCTTGCTGCTTTTCCTTTCTCGCCTGCTCTTTTCTAGTCTGTCCTTTACTGGCCTGTTCTGACCTTTGCTGGCCTCAGGCATCCAGCGCCCGGCAGTCGCAGGCGTCCCATCCGACCTGCAATGTCTGCCCGGGCCGCAAGGGCGGATAACCCTCGGCGTTGGGTGTCTTGATGATGAATTCGTCACTGCCACACACCGCCACGCGCGTGCGCAGATGATCTCCAAGATAGATCACCTCGAGCACCTCGGCGGAGAAGACATTGTCGGGAGGGCTTGGCGTGCCCGCGGCGCCTGGCTCTTCCGCCGACAGCAGGCGCACCCGCTCCGGGCGCAGTGACAGCTGGGTGCGCTCGCCGACCTCATTGACGGCCACCTTGAGCGCCCGTACCTGCTCGCCACTGTCGAGGGTTACCGTGCAATGCTCACCCTGAGTGTCGAGCTGCGATACCTGGCCGTTGAGGCGATTGTTCTCGCCGATGAAATAGGCGACGAAGGCATTCTCCGGCGCTTCATACAGCGCCTCGGGGGTTGCCAGCTGCTGGACGATGCCGTCATTGAAGACCGCGATGCGGTCCGACATGGTCAGTGCTTCCGTCTGATCGTGGGTCACATAGAGCATGGTGACGCCGAGGCGCTGGTGAATGCGCTTGATCTCGAACTGCATCTCTTCGCGCAGGTTCTTGTCCAGCGCCCCCAGCGGTTCATCCATCAGCACCAGCTCCGGCTCGAAGACCAGCGCACGTGCCAGGGCGACCCGCTGCTGCTGCCCGCCGGAGAGCTGCCCCGGGCGGCGATCGCCGAATTCGCCGAGTCGCACCATGTCCAGCGCGTTGGCCACCTTGGTCGAGATTTCCTCCTTGCTCATGCCGCGCACTTCCAGCGGGAAGGCCAGATTCTCGGCCACGCTCATGTGCGGAAACAACGCATAGTTCTGGAAGACCATGCCGATACCGCGCTTGTGCGGTGGCAAGTCGTTGATGGGGGTACCGTCGAGGAGGATGTCGCCGTGGGTCGGCGTTTCGAAGCCTGCCATCATCATCAGGCAGGTGGTCTTGCCGGAACCGGACGGCCCCAGCAGGGTGACGAACTCGCCGCGCTGGACTTCAAGATTGAAGCCCTTGACCACCAGCGTTTCGCCGTCATAGCTCTTTTGCACATCATTGAAGATCGCGAAGCAGGAGCTGGTCTCCTGCGGCGCGTCGGGCTCAGCAGTCGTGACCATGCGTGGTATCCATACGTGTTGTTGTTATCGTGGAGCATGTGATCGAACAGGCTTCACCGGCCCTGATCGCTGCCCTCAGTCCCATTTGACCCTACGGGGGCAAGCGAGAGGCGACAAGCGCCGCGCTCGCTGAAAAACGTTGAAATCAGGCTATGCGAAAGTCTAAACATTGAACTACCGTCGCCTGCCATTCACCGAGGGCCCTCGGCAAGCCCCGCCGCTGAGTCACCGACGCCACATGGCGCTTCCCCGGTGAGCGCCCACTGAAAAGCCCCCGCTGCACACAAGGCAGTGGGGGCTTTGGGTCTTTCAACTCTGGGTTGCCCGAGATGGGCAGCCATATCAGAGCCTCTGGGGCTCAGCGGCGGTCAGAACTTGGTAATGACCCACACCGCGTGGATGATCCCCGGCAGGAAACCGAAGCAGGTCAGGATGATGTTGATCCAGAAATGCTTGTTGGCGACACCCACCTGCATGAGAACGCCCAGCGGCGGCAGGATGATGGCCAGAATGATGCGAATGATATCCATGAGTTGCTCCTTGCGATTGTGACAACCGTGACTCCACGGAGGTCATGAATGTTCGGTACTCGTATTGATCAGTGTCCTTCTTGATCACTGTACTTCTTGATCACTGCCCGTCTCGATCAGCGTCGGCCTTGTCGACGTCATCGTCGTGCGCAGAGGCGGATCCGCCGGCGCGGGCCTGACGATCGATCTTCTGGGACAGCTTCTCGGAGTCCGCGGCCAGCTGCTCGTGGTAGCGCTCCCAGTCTTCCCAGTCATGCGGCGTCCCGGTGCGTGGCCGATTGCTGCCGGACTCACGTGCACGTGCCCAGGCATGTTCTTCCAGACTCTGAGGCTTGTCCTCCTCCTTGTCCTTGTCGCCGTCCAGGCCGTGCTTCGCCATGTACTCTCGTGCGTTCATCTATTGCCTCGCTTGCCAGACTCGACGCCTGACGATGCTGTGACGTACCCACTACTTATGGCTGACAGGGGCAAATATCAAGTCTGTATAACTATTTCCGGCAAAAAAGCCGCTTGCCGACCAGCACGTTCCTGCCAAGAACAAGGCCATGAGCCAGCCCACGACTGACTGTCAGCAGTATCATCAAGAAAAGCTATCGCCTCGCTTGATGCAATCAAATTCACCCGCAAGAGGCTTGCCCCTAGACTGGCTCCAGTTTCGCAAGGCACTGATTTCTCATGCACTCGACATTGTCATCGAGCCTCAGTCGCCTGCCATCCCCTTTAGATACGTCTCATCGAGACCGGAGCCAATTTCATGCAACTCGAATCACACGAAGGCCAGCAGGTCCCGAACGTCAGCTTCAAGATCCGTCGCGACGGCCGTCTGGTCGAGCGCACCAGCGAGGAGATCTTCTCGGGCCGCAACGTGGTGGTCTTCGCCCTGCCGGGCGCCTTCACCCCGACCTGCTCCTCCACTCACCTGCCGCGCTACAACGAGCTGGCTGATCGCTTCTATGCTGTCGGCGTCGACGAGATCGTCTGCCTGTCCGTCAATGACGCCTTCGTCATGGAATCCTGGGGCGAGCATCAGGAAGCCGAGAACCTGAGCCTGATCGCCGATGGCAACGGTGATTTCGCCGCCGGCATGGGCATGCTGGTCGACAAGAGCGACATCGGTTTCGGCAAGCGCAGCTGGCGTTATTCCATGCTGGTACGCAACGGCGTGGTCGAGAAGCAGTTCATCGAGCCGCAGAAGCCGGGCGACCCCTTTGAAGTCTCCGATGCCGACACCATGCTCGACTATCTGGACCCGGATGCCGGCCGTCCCAGCTTCGCTACCCTGTTCAGCAAGCCGGGCTGCCCGTACTGCGCACGTGCGAAGCAGATGCTCGACGAAGCACGCATCAGCTACGAAGTCATCGAAGTCGGCACCCGCGGCGTGACCTCACGCACCCTGCGCGCCATGACCGGTCAGGCCACCGTGCCGCAGGTCTGGATCGACGGCGAGCATGTCGGCGGCAGCGATGAAGTCGCCCGCTACTTCGGCAGCCTGACCAGCGCTTGAACGCATCACGCTGACAGGCCCCGATAACTTTCTCTTTTCATCACGCGCGGGCCACGCTCGCGCTTGAGACCCCATTGTCAGGTGCGCCGCTGGCGCGCCTTGAGGAGTACGACGTGAACGAACGCCAGGTTGAAGTCGCCATCATCGGTGCCGGCAGTGCCGGTCTGGGTGCCTATCGCGCCGCCAAGGCACACACCGATTCCGTGGTCATGATCGAAGGCGGCCCCTACGGCACCACCTGTGCCCGTGTCGGCTGCATGCCGTCCAAGCTGCTGATCAGTGCGGCCGAAGCCGCGCATCACGCCCGTGACACCGCACCGTTCGGCATCAATATCGAAGGCGAGGTCAAGGTGGATGGCCGCGCCGTGATGGACCGCGTCAAGCGTGAGCGCGACCGCTTCGTCGGCTTCGTGGTCGAGTCCGTGGAAGGCATTCCCTCCCACGACAAGCTGCGCGGCAATGCGCGCTTCGAGACCGCCAATAGCCTGATCATCGGGGACAACGAGACCCGCGTCACCTTCGAGCGTGTCGTGATCGCCACCGGCTCACGCCCCAGCTACCCGGGCTTCTTCGAGAATGCCGGTGACCGCCTGATCATCAACGACAGCGTCTTCGACTGGGACGACCTGCCGGAATCCGTCGCCGTCTTCGGCCCGGGCGTCATCGGGCTGGAGCTGGGCCAGGCGCTCACGCGTCTCGGCGTGCGCATCCGCATGTTCGGTGTCGGCGGCGCCATCGGCCCGCTGCGTGACGAGAAGCTACGTGCCAATGCCGATCGCGTCTTCAACGAGGAGTTCTATCTCGACCCGGACGCCAAGGTCGAGAAGATCGAACGCGTCGAGGACGAGAACGGCGCCGGTGTCGAGATCACCTTCATCGAGCGTGGTAGCGAAGCGCGTCTCACCGAGCGTTTCGACTACCTGCTCGCGGCCACCGGCCGTCGCCCGAACGTCGATCGCCTCAATATCGAGGCATTGGGTCTGAAGCTGGACGAGCGCGGCGTGCCGATCTTCAATCGCCACACCCTGCAGACTCGTCTGAGCGACGACACGCCGAGCCATGTCTTCATCGCCGGCGACGCCAACAACGACCTGCCGCTGCTGCACGAAGCCTCCGATGAGGGCCGTATCGCCGGTGACAACGCCGGTCGCTTCCCCGACGTGCGTGCCGGTCAGCGCAAGAGCACCATCGCCGTCGTGTTCAGTGATCCGCAGATGGCCACCATCGGCCTCTCGACCGCCGAGATCGAACAGCGCTACGGTGCCTGCGACTGCTACGCGGTGGGCGAAGTCGACTTCACCGGCCAGGGTCGCTCCCGCGTGATGCGCATGAACAAGGGCATGCTGCGCGTCTATGGCGAGCAAGGCACCGGCCTGCTGCTGGGCGCCGAGATCTTCGGCCCGCGTGCCGAGCACCTCGCCCACCTGCTGGCCTGGTCCCATCAGCAACGCATGACCATCGAGCAGATGCTGGAAATGCCCTTCTATCACCCGGTGATCGAGGAAGGCCTGCGCACCGCGCTGCGTGACCTCAACGCCAACCTGCAGCTGGGCCCGGCCATCGTCGAGCGCTGCATGGAATGCGGTCCGGGTGACTGATACCCCCTCAAGGCAACGGGACGCGCAGCTCACGCAGTGATGCCCTATGCTCTGAACAGATGTTGAATGTCGCCGGCAGTCACGAAAGTGGCTGCCGGCATTCATCGCACGGCTCCCTCACCGGAGAGTCGGAGAGCAGTGACGCAGGAGACCTGCCCATGAAAGCCACCCAGCTCAAGGTGCCCTCGACCCTTCGCGACATCATGTCCCGCGACTGTTATCGCGTGAAGGCACGCACCAGCATTCTCGAACTCGCCCAGGGCCTGACCCACCACCGTCTGCCCGGCGTGCCGGTCGTGGATGACCTGGACCGCCTGATCGGCTTCATCTCCGAGCAGGACATCCTCGGCAAGCTGCTCGACAGTGCCTATCACTGCGGCCAGCATGCCCAGGTCGGCGACCTGATGCGTCACGAAGTCCTCAGCGTCGGCCCGAATGACAGCATCACGGACCTGGCGCAGCACATGAATGGCCAGCGTCCCAAGGTCTATCCGGTGGTCGAGCAGGGCCGCCTGATCGGCATGGTCACCCGCCGCGATGTCCTGAGTGCGCTGCTGGTGATGCAGAACGGCTGTTGAGACAGTTCACCCATCAAGAAACAACTCAGAGCCAGACCAAACGCACAGAGCCCCCAGCGGTCATCACCGCTGGGGGCTCTGTGCGTGATGGCTGAGAAAACCGAGTGCATCGAGAGCGTCTTCAGCATGCTTGCACCAGTAGGCCAATGCCTCGAAGATTACCCAATGGCTAATCAATCTCTGCCGCCAGCCTGACATCCAACAATTTACGCGCCGCAACCCGAGGCGGTGACAGTCACTGTAAAGCGCTGTGCCGCGCCCTGCCACCAAGACCTCTGGCCACAGTGAAAGTCGCTGAGAGCTTGGGGATATTCGAACGTCCCCAGCGAAAACCTGCCAAAACCCGCATATTTCAGGCATAAAAAAATCCGCCAGGAAAACCGTGGCGGACCAAAGAACAGTTAAAGCCAGACATAACATCGCGATAACATCATGTCCTTGCTTACTATGACTGCACCTTTTGCATTTCTATCCCGACGGTTGCCAAAAAATTCGGTCTTTTTTGTCACTGACCTTTACGGAATGTGAAAGCTGGGCTACGTGCGTTGCCAGTGGAAGACGCGCTAACCTGTGATCTGACCTGATCGCTGGATCAAGCCCCCACAAGGACACCGCATGTCTGCCACGCCCCATGACCTCCACGCCCTGACGCTGCGTCACCCGGAAATCGCCAGCCTGATGGCCGGCCGCGAAATCGGCTGGCTCAACCCTGAACGCGTCGCGACTGCCCAGGCGCTCGCCTCACCGGCGCTGCAGGCGAGTGGCGTGGGAGCCCAGGACATCGAGGACGCCAACGCACGCCTGATGCGTTTCGCTCCCTGGATTGCCGAAGCCTTCCCCGAGACCGCCGCCGCGTCAGGGCGCATCGAATCGCCGCTGGTGGCAGCGCCCGGCTTGCAGCAGGCGCTGAGCGGCATAGCCTCGGCCGCATCTCCTCTCAGCGCAGCCGAATCCCCGCTGCCCGGCCGCCTGATGATCAAGTGTGACAACGCCCTGCCCATCTCGGGTTCGATCAAGGCGCGCGGTGGCATCCATGAGGTGCTCAAGCATGCCGAGCGTCTCGCCATTGACGCAGGGCTGCTGCATCAGGAAGACGACTACCGCGCCTTCCAGCGTGATGAGATACGTGACCTGCTGGCCGGCCAACAGGTCGTGGTGGGCTCCACCGGCAATCTGGGGCTCAGCATCGGCATCATGAGCGCGCGGCTCGGCTTTCGCGTCACCGTGCACATGTCGGCGGATGCCAAGCAGTGGAAGAAGGACCTGCTGCGCGCGCGGGGCGCGGAGGTCGTGGAGCACAGCGGGGATTACGGCAAGGCCGTCGCCGCGGGGCGCCAGGAAGCGCAGCAGCCCAACGCCCACTTCATCGATGACGAAAGCTCGCGGGACCTGTTCGTCGGCTACGCCACGGCGGCCAGCCGCCTCGCGGAACAGCTCTCGGCGCAGGGCATCCCGGTGGATGCCCGCCACCCGCTCTGCGTCTATCTGCCCTGTGGCGTCGGCGGCGGCCCGGGCGGCGTGGCCTACGGCCTCAAGCAGGTCTTCGGTGACGCCGTGCACTGCTTCTTCGCCGAGCCGGTCAACTCCCCCTGCATGCTGCTGGGCATGTTGACCGGCGAGCATGACGGCATCGCGGTGGAGGATATCGGGCTGGACAATCGCACCTGCGCCGATGGCCTGGCGGTGGGTCGCGCCTCGGCCTTCGTCGGGCGCGTGATGGCACCCTTGCTCAGCGGCATCCATACCGTGCGTGACGAGCATCTGCTCGAACTGCTCGCGCTGGCATATGACAGCGAAGGCCTCATGCTTGAGCCGTCCGCGCTGGCCGGCGTACCCGGTATCCACCACGTACTGCGCAATGATGCCCCCGAGTGGCACGCCTGGCGGGCGGCCAACGGGCTGGATGACGGCGAGGTGCAGGCCAATACCACCCATGTCGTCTGGGCCACCGGCGGCAGCATGGTGCCCGAGGCGATCTGGCAGGCCGACTATCAGCGCGGCAAGGCGTTGCTGTCGCAGGTCAGCGCAAGCCGGCAAGAGTGAGCGATCAGGCGATGAAGGCCTGCCACAGCCACACGCCGGTCAACGCCAGCCCGATCACTCCCAGCGGGCGCGAGTAGCGCTGCCAGAGCGCCAGCGCCTGATCCTCGACCAGTGCCACCAGGGCTGCCAGTCCGAAATAGCGCACCCCGCGCCCGATCAGCGCCGCCAGCAGGAACAACGCGACCGGATAGCCGCTGGCACCGGCGACCAGCATGGCGCTCTGGAAGGGGATCGGCACGATGCCGATCAGCATGATGGCAAGGAAGCCCTGCTCGCTGAAGCGCTGCTGGAAGGATTCGAAGGCCTGCTGCCCGCCGAAGAAGCCGATTAGCCCATCGCCCCACGTCGCCAGCGCGAAGGCCCCCAGATAGAAGCCCAGCAATGCTGCGGTCAGGTTGCCGGCGAGTGCCACCGCGGCCACGCGCCAGCGGCGCTCGGGGTGGCGCAGCATCCACGGGATCAGAACGACCTCGATGGGAATCGGGATCAGCAGGGTTTCCAGCATCGAGGCGATGAACAGCCACAGCATGGCGTGGCGGGAGTGGTTGAGGCGGTCAAGCCAATCACTCGCGGAAGAGAGTTTCCACATGAAGGCAGCACGTTGTCCTGGGCGATGAGCTGCCCACTTTGCCTTGAGTCCGCCCCGCTTGCCAGCCTGCTTGTCCGCCAGCGCGCACTCCATTCCAGCCAGCGCACACGCCTGAGCCTGAGCCAAAAACCCAGACGCGCTACTCGAAGCCTTCCAGGCGCATGGCCGAGCGCACCAGCCGCTCGTCCTCCGCCTCCAGCTCGCGCAGGTTGTCGCGAATGCTGTGCAGATGCTCCAGCGCCGCCTTCTCCGCCGCCTCCGGCTGCTGGTCCATCACCGCGCGGTAGATGGCCGTGTGCTGGGCATTGATCTGGCCGCGGGGGATCGGGCGATGGTAGAGATTGCGCAGCGAGGCGAACACCGAGCTGAGCAGCAGGTCATTGATGCCCTTGAGCGTATGCACCAGCACCGGATTGTGGGACGCCTCACAGATGGCGTGGTGGAAGGCGTGGTCGTGACGCGCCAGCTGCTGGGCATCCGGCAGCGCTTCATCGCCCGGCGCTGAGGACGCGAAGTCGGGCGGATACTCGCGCACGCAGGCCGCCATCGCCTCGTAATGACGCCGGATCAACACTCTATCCGCCGGCGTGCCGCGCTGGGCAGCCAGTCGCGCCGACTGCCCTTCCAGCAGGGCCCGCACTTCCAGCAGGTCATACAGGGTGCGCGGCTGATCCCGAAACAGGTGCATCAGCGGGCTGATATCGCCGCTCGGCAACAGCGACGCGACGCTCGAGCCCTTGCCATGACGCGTCTCGATGATGCCCTTGCCACGCAACAGCCTGAGCCCTTCACGCAGCGAGGCCCGCGAGATGCCCAGCCGCTCACATAGCCGGCGCTCCGAGGGGATCATCTGCCCGGGCTTGAGCACGCCGTCCAGAATCAATTGCTCCAGACGCGCCGCCGCCTGATCCGCGGCGCGCGGATCCGCGCCTGACTCGGCGATGGTTCGCAGCATCCTGCCCCTCCCCTTTTGCTCGACCTTTGTGTGCTCGCCTTGATCAACCCGCTCGTGGCGCTTGATCAACCCGCCGGCGGCGCGTCATTGACTCACTGCCGGCGCCTGGCGATTCTCGACTGGTCAGACCTGTTGATCAGCGGGCGCAAAGCCGCCTGATGGCTCCAAGCGTGAGGCCAGTAAAGCGTGGTTTTCCTTGCGTAAATACTAGACGAATGTCTGGTCAGACCACTGATGTGAAGCATGGACAAGGCCGGGGAGTCAGGCCAGATTGTGTGCAGATCAGGTGCGGCGGAATCGACAGGCGACTCGCTCGAACCCCGCACCAGCCGACAGTAACGACAGACAGTAACGACAGACAGAAACGACAGACAGCAGCCGCGCAGACCCCAACCTCCCGGGAGGCAGTGCATGAATATCCTCTATGACCCGACGCTGGATGGACCGCTGGCCCAGCACGACAAGGGCCAGGTGCTGGCGCATCTCACCACCCTGCTGCCGGACTTGACGCTGCTGCACCGCGAGGAGGACCTGCACCCCTTCGAATGTGATGGCCTGTCCGCCTATCGCGTCATGCCGATGCTGGTTGCCCTGCCGGAGCGGGTCGAGCAGGTCGCCGCCCTGCTGCGTGAATGTCATGCGCTGGGCGTGCCGGTGGTGACACGTGGCGCCGGCACCGGGCTGTCCGGCGGCGCCTTGCCGCTGGCGCAAGGCGTGCTGCTGGTGATGTCGCGCATGGCGCGGATTCTCGAGATCGACCCCGACGCCCGCACCGCGCGCCTGCAGCCCGGGGTGCGCAATCTCGCCATTTCCGAGGCCGCCGCGCCCTTCGGGCTCTACTACGCGCCGGACCCCTCCTCGCAGATCGCCTGCTCCATCGGCGGCAACGTGGCCGAGAATGCCGGTGGCGTGCACTGCCTCAAGTACGGCCTCACCGTGCACAACCTGCTCAAGCTCGAGATGCTGACCATCGAAGGCGAGGCGATGACGATCGGCGCCGACAGCCTCGACTCGCCCGGCCTGGACATGCTGGCGCTGATGACCGGCTCCGAAGGCATGCTGGGGGTGGTCACGGAAGTCACGGTGCGCCTGCTGCCCAGGCCCGAGACCGCCAAGGTGCTGATGGCGAGCTTCGCCGATATCGACAAGGCCGGCCGCGCGGTGGGCGACATCATCGCCTGCGGCATCATCCCCGGCGGGCTCGAGATGATGGACAACCTGGCGATCCGCGCCGCCGAGGACTTCATCCACGCGGGCTATCCGGTCGAGGCCGCCGCCATTCTGCTCTGCGAGCTGGACGGCGCCGAGGCCGATGTCGTCGATGACTGCGCGCGAGTCCGTGAGGTACTGGAGCGCGCCGGCGCCACCGAGATCCGTCAGGCACAGGACGAGGCCGAGCGCGCGCGCTTCTGGGCCGGACGCAAGAATGCCTTCCCCGCCGTGGGTCGCATGTCGCCCGATTACTACTGCATGGATGGCACCATTCCACGTCGTGAGCTGCCCGCCGTGCTGAACGGCATCGCGGAGCTCTCGCGCCAATCGGGGCTCGCGGTGGCCAATGTCTTCCATGCCGGTGACGGCAACATGCACCCGTTGATCCTGTTCGATGCCAATCAGCCCGGCGAGCTGGAACTGGCCGAGGAGGTCGGCGGCAAGATTCTCGAACTGTGTGTGGCCGCCGGCGGCAGCATCACCGGCGAACATGGCGTGGGCCGCGAGAAGATCAATCAGATGTGCGCCCAGTTCAACCACGAGGAGATCAGCGTCTTCCATGCCGTCAAGGCCGCCTTCGACCCCGCTGGCCTGCTCAACCCTGGCAAGAACATCCCGACGCTGGCGCGCTGTGCCGAATTCGGTGCCATGCATGTGCATGACAACCAGTTGCCGCATCCCGATCTGCCGCGTTTCTAGACAGCTGCCGCGTTTCTAGACAGCTGCCACGTTTCTAGACAGCTGCCACGTAGCTGGACAGCTGCCGCGTGGCTGGACGGTTTCTCTGTCATGGACAGCTCTCGAATCCGCTGCCGCCTGACCTTTCGCTACCTGACGTTCGCCAATTCATCGCCAATTCATAGAGACATGCCATGCCAGAGCCATATGATTCGCTCCAGGATCAGGTGCCAAGCCATGCCGAGTGCGCTACGCCTGCCGCCAGCCAGCCTCCACAGCAACAGGATGCCAGCGAGGCACTCCGCGCACAGGTCCGCGCTGCCCATGAGGCGAAGCGCCCGCTGCGCATCGCCGGCAGTGGCAGCAAGGCCTTCCTCGGCCGCGAAGTGGCCGCCGAGGAAGTGCTCGACATGCGCGCGCATCATGGCATCACCCACTACGACCCGGTGGAGCTGATGGTCTCGGTGCGCGCAGGCACGCCGCTGGCGACGCTGGAGGCCGTACTCGCCGAGCAAGGTCAGCACCTGAGCTGCGAGCCGCCCCACTTCGGCCCCGCGGCGACCGTCGGCGGCACGCTCGCCTCGGGACTCAGCGGCCCACGCCGCCCCTGGAGCGGCAGCCTGCGTGACCTGGTGCTGGGCACGCGCATCATCAGTGCCGACGGCAAGGCGCTGCGTTTCGGCGGGGAAGTGATGAAGAACGTGGCGGGCTACGACCTGTCGCGCCTGATGTGCGGCGCTCAGGGCACGTTGGGCGTGATCAGCGAAGTCTCGCTCAAGGTGATGCCGCGCCCGGTGGCAAGCGAATCGCTGTGTCTGGAACTCAGCCTCGCCGAGGCGCTGACTCGCCTGAATGCCTGGGGCCGCACGCCGCTGCCGATCACGGCGACCAGCTGGCATGACGGCCACCTCACCCTGCGTCTGGAAGGAGGCGAGCGTTCGGTCCAGGCCGGGTGCGAGCAGCTGGGCGGCGAGGCCCTGACGGCGGATCAGGCGACGGCGCACTGGATTGAGCTGCGTGAGCACCGCCTGCCCTTCTTCAGCGCGCGCGCGCCGCATCAGGCGCTGTGGCGACTGTCGCTGCCGTTGGCGCTGGACCACCTCGAGTGGCAAGCCGCCGTCAGCGAACTGCTGGGCCCTCTGGATGACGCCGACCTGCTGTGTGACTGGGCGGGTGCCCAGCGCTGGCTCGCAAGCGATGCCCCGGCCCAGCGCATCCGCTCGCTGGCCAGTCGGCTGGGCGGCCATGCCATCTGTTATACCCCGGGCACCGTCGCCGCCGAGGACAGTCCGCTGATGCCGCTGGCCGCCCCCAATGCCCGCTATCACCTTCAGCTCAAGCAGCAGCTGGACCCCCACGGCATCCTCAATCCCGGGCGCCTGTATGCCGAGATGTGACTCACGCCACGACAGGAGACGCACCTGAATGCAGACCCACTTCAGTGACGCCGCGCTTGCCAGACCGCATATCCAGCGGGCCGACAAGGTCCTGCGCAGCTGCGTGCATTGCGGCTTCTGCAATGCCACCTGCCCCACCTATCAGCTGCTGGGCGATGAGCGCGACGGGCCGCGCGGGCGCATCTATCTGATCAAGCACCTGCTGGAGAGCGACCCCGAGAGCCAGGACGCCAGCACCCGCCAGCAGGCCAGCGAGATCACCCGCGAGACCCAGCGGCATCTGGATCGCTGCCTGAGCTGTCGCAGCTGCGAAACCACCTGCCCGTCGGGCGTGCAGTATCACACCCTGCTCGATATCGGGCGCCAGGAACTGGAGCGCCGCGTCGGCCGCCCGTGGCGAGAGCGCCTGCTGCGCAGTGGCCTGCGCCATGCGCTGGTCGAACCCGCGCGCTTCAAGGCCCTGCTGGCACTTGGCGTGCGCTTTCGTCCCCTCGCGCCTGGCGCGCTGGCCGACAAGATCCCGCTGACCCGCGAGCGCGACCGTCAAGCCGAGCACCCAGCTGCGCCCGTCACCGCGACGCCTTCTGATCAGGCGCTTTCACGCCAAGGGCTTCCACATCAAGTGCTATCACGCCAGGTGCTGATGCTGGAGGGCTGCGTGCAACCGGGCCTGGCCCCCAACATCAATGCCGCCACTGCCCGTGTGCTGGCGCGCTTCGGCATCGGCGTCACGCCCATTCAGGAGGCTGGCTGCTGCGGTGCCATCGACTATCACCTCAACGCCCAGCAGGCCGGACGCGCGCGCATGCGTGCCAACATCGATGCCTGGTGGCCGGCCATCGAGGCCGGTGCGGAAGCAATCGTGCAGACCGCCAGTGGCTGCGGAGCCTTCGTCAAGGAATATGGCGAGATGCTGGCCGATGATCCGGACTATGCTGAGCGCGCCGTACGTGTAAGTGCCCTGGCCCGCGATATCGTCGAAGTGCTGGGCGAGGAGATCGCCCGCCAAGATCGACAGAGTCTCGCGGCCGCGCCCGACCAACAACCGCTGGCCTTCCATTGCCCCTGCACCCTGCAACATGCCCAGGGGCTGGGCGGCGAGGTGGAGAAGATCCTGTCGCAACTGGGCTTCACGCTGGCGCCTGTCATGGAGGGCCATCTGTGCTGCGGGTCCGCCGGCACCTACTCGATCACGCAACCGGAGTTGTCACGCCAGCTGCGAGACCGCAAGCTTGAGGCGCTGGAGGCCAACGGGCCTGCGCGCATCGCCACCGCCAACATCGGCTGTCAGACGCATCTCTCGAGCGCCGGACGCACGCCGGTGAGTCACTGGATCGAACTGGTGGATGACGCCCTGCCCGAGACGCTCCCGCAGGAATGAAGCGTCGCTATCTGTTTCACTATCTCTTTCACTGTCCTTTTCCCTCACCACTGCCAAGGAAGCCCGATGATCACTCGCCACGTACTGACCCTCGCTGACGTCAATCAGATGCTGGACGCCGCCCAGAAGGAAGCCGAGGCCAATGGCTGGGCCGTCTCCATCGCCGTTGCCGACGATGGCGGCCACCCGCTGGGCCTGCGTCGCCTAGACGACACCCCGGCGATGACCGGCTACTTCGCCCAGGAGAAGGCCAAGAGCGCCGCCCTGGGTCGCCGCGAGACCCAGCTGTTCGAGGACTCCATCAACGGCGGACGCACCGCCTTCCTGTCAGCACCGCAGCTGGAAGGCATGCTGGGCGGCGGCGTGCCGGTGATGGTCGAAGGCCAGATCGCCGGCAGCATCGGCGTGTCCGGCGTCAAGCCGGAGCAGGATGCCCAGATCGCCAAGGCCGGCGTCGCCGCACTGGGCCTCTAAGGCTCCGCCAGCCTGGATAAAATAGGCGAATGAAAAGACCGCCGCGCCCATCAGGGCTCGGCGGTCTTTTTGCATATGCCCCTCATGCATATGCCGCTTTTACATATGCCCCTCTTACGCCTGTGACTTGCCGTCACGCACTGTGCGGCGGCATCGCGGCTTCCACCGCCGCCATGAAGGCACGCAGCTTGCCCGACTGCGGCAGGCGCTGGGGATAGAGCATGTAGATGCTGTTGGGCTCGCCCTCCTCGTGCGCCAGCAGACGCACCAGACGGCCTTCGGCCAGCTCACGGTCGACCAGATAATGGGCTACCCGGATGATGCCGGCATGACCCAGCGCCTGCTGCTTGAGCAGGCGGTGATCATTGATGGCCAATCCCCCCGCGAGACTGACCTCACCACTGGCCAGCGGCCAGCCGGACTGCCCTGACCAGACGTGGCAGCGATGATCACCAAGCGCCGCGGCCGTGTGCGGCGTGCCATGCGCGGCAAGGTACTCAGGCGAGGCGCAGCAGCAGTGGACGTAATCGAGCAGGCGACGCGCGATCATGTTGTCCGGTGGCGTGCGCGTGGCGCGAAATGCCACATCAAATGGCTCGCGGGTCAGGTCATGACTCTCGTAACTGACGTCCAGACGCAGCTCGACCGCCGGATGGCGGGCCTGAAAGGCATTGCAGACCTCGACCAGATAGCGCTCGGCGAACAGCACCGGCGCCGTGATGCGCAACACCCCGCTGTAGCCCTGACGCTCCGACTCACTCGACTGCTCGATGTCGTGTTCAAGCTCACGCTCCAGTGCCAGCAGTTCGCCATGCACCGATTGCATGCGCTGGCGAATACGCTCGCCCTCCTCGGTGAGGCGTACCGCCCGCGTGGTGCGGATCAGCAAGGGCGCCCCGATGTCCTGCTCCAGCCGCCGCACCTGCTCGGAAAGATGAGCACGCGACACGCCCAGCACCTTGGCCGCCCGGGTGAAGCTGAGGGTTTCCGCCACCTGAGCGAACAACATCAGTCGCTCCACCTGCTTGTGATGCCGCATCCTGCCTGCTCCTCATGTCAGTCACCCGGAATTTCAGTGATCGAGCCTGCCACAGTATTGTCCGTTCTGGCGAACAATCTATTCGTTTGCATGTGCTTATCAGACCTGCAGACGCGACCTAGACTGAAGGCGTCACTCGATATCACTTCATCTCTGTGTGACATCGACGCCTCCACTCGCGAAAGGACTCCGCCATGCGCTATACCCCGGCTGAAGATCGCTACGAACGCATGCACTACCAGCGCTGCGGCAAGAGCGGCCTCAAACTGCCCCGCCTGTCACTGGGGCTCTGGCACAACTTCGGCAACAACGCCCACGAAGACAATGCGCGCGCCATCTGCCAGACCGCCTTCGATCTGGGCATCACCCACTTCGATCTGGCCAACAACTACGGGCCGCCGCCGGGCAGCGCCGAGGAAATGTTCGGTCGCATGCTCAAGCGCGACTTCGCCGGCTATCGCGATGAGATGGTGATCTCCACCAAGGCGGGCTATCACATGTGGCCTGGCCCCTACGGCGAATGGGGCAGCCGCAAGTACCTGCTCTCGAGCCTGGATCAGAGCCTCAAGCGCATGGATCTCGATTACGTCGACATCTTCTATTCGCACCGCTTCGATCCGGACACGCCGCTGGAAGAGACGATGGGCGCGCTTGACAGCGCCGTGCGCTCCGGCAAGGCGCTCTATGCGGGCATCTCCTCCTACAATGCCCAGCGCACCCGCGAAGCCGCCGCCATCCTGCGCGAGCTGGGCACGCCGTGCATCATCCATCAGCCCAGCTACTCGATGATCAATCGCTGGATCGAGGAAGACGGCCTGCTCGACACCCTCGATGACGAGGGCATCGGCTCCATCGTGTTCTCGCCGCTGGCCCAGGGCGTACTGACCAACAAGTATCTGGGCGGCGTGCCACAGGATAGCCGCCTGGCACGCGGCGGAGCGATCAAGGAAGACCACCTCACCGAGGACAATCTGGAGCGGGTGCGCGCCCTCAACGCCATCGCCGAGCGCCGTGGCCAGTCGCTGGCCCAGATGGCCCTCGCCTGGGCGCTGCGTGGCAACCGCGTCACCACCGCACTGATCGGCGCCAGCCGTCCGGAGCAGGTCAGCGATTGCGTCAAGGCACTGGATCATCTCGACTTCACCCAGGCCGAGCTCGACGAGATCGACCGCTACGCCATCGATGGCGGAGTCAATCTATGGGCGCGCTCGTCCAATGCCTGAGCTCGTGCCTGAGCCGCGACTGATGCCGTGAAGCGCGTGAAACACATCGCCCCCGCCGAGTGAGACTCGACGGGGGCGATGTGTTTGGCGTGACGTGCTGATGCATTGAGTTCAGCCGCCGTGCTCTGACAACGAGCTCTGACAACGAGCTCTGACAACGTGCTCAGCCGCCGGCGGCAATGCCGTGCTCGCTGGCCAGCAGCGCGCGGTAATCGGCGTAGCCCTTGCGGTAGGCGGCCACTCCTTCGGCCTGAGGCCGGGCGAGTGTCGCGTGATCCAGCGCGACCAGCCGCTCGCACAGTTGCTCAAGCGTCTCGCTGTGGCGACCCTGTCCATCTGCGCCTGACTGGCCCAGACACCAGCCCGCCTGAATCGCGGCCCCCAGCGCCGCGGCCTCGGTCACCTGCGGGCAGACCACCTCGAGGCCGAGAATGTCCGCCAGCATCTGACGCCACAGCGGACTTTTGGCGCCACCGCCCACCAGGCGGATCTGGCGCGCCTCACTGCCTAACGGCCCCATGCACTCGAGTGCGTAGCGCAGGCCGTAACTTGCGCCTTCCATGGTCGCGCGGCACAGGTTGGCCGGGGTGGCATTGCGGCTGTCCAGCCCATGGAAACTGGCCTGGGCACGCGGCAGCATCGGCACACGCTCACCATTGAAGAACGGCAGCGCCTGCACGCCCTCGGCCCCGCGCGGGGCGCTTGCCACCTGGGCGGAGAAGGTGGCGATGTCGAAGCCGAACATCTCGCGTACCCGCGTGGTGGCCGAGGTCACATTCATGGTGCACACCAGCGGCAGCCAGCCACCATCGCTGGCGCTGAAACTGGCGACCTGAGGGTCACAGCCGGCCGGATAGTCCGCCGACCAGGCGCATACCGTGCCGGAGGTGCCCATGCTGAGCGTCACCCGCCCCGGCGCGATGTTGCCGGTACCGATGGCGCTCATCATGTTGTCGCCGCCACCACTGGAGACGATGACGTCGTCACGCAGCCCGAAGCGCGCGGCGATCTCGGGGCGAATGCGCCCGGCCGGCTCGTGGGATTCGATCAATCGGGGCAGCACGCGCCGGGCATCAAGCTCCGGGGCGATCTGCGCGAAGACATCCAGATGCCAGCAGCGCCGCCGCGTATCGAAATAGCCGGTGCCCGAGGCATCGCCGTATTCGGCGACGCGCTCGCCGGTCAGCCAGAAGTTGAGATAGTCATGCGGCAGCAGGATGCTGGCGATGCGCTGGTAGCGCTCGGGATGCTGCTCACGCAGCCAGGCGAGCTTGGAGGCGGTGTAACCGGTCTGCAGCACCAGGCCGAGCGTCTCCAGACAGCCCGCCTCACCTCCCAGCGCCGCGATCAGTGCGGCATTGTGCTCGCTGGTCTCGGTGTCACACCACAGCTTGGCCGGATGGAGCGGCACACCGGCCTCATCCAGCACCACCATGCCATGCTGCTGACCGGACACTCCGATCGCCGTGATGCGCTGCGGGTCCAGCCGCGAGGCGGCCAGTGCATCAGCGAAGGCGCCCTCAAGCGCCGCCACCCAGTCCTGCGGATCCTGCTCGCGGCGTCCGTTGGCACCTTCCTGCAGCGCATGACTGCGCTGGCCCTGGGCCACGATGCTGCCGCAGGCCGGATCGACGATCACCACCTTGGTACTCTGAGTCCCACAATCAACGCCTACCCACATGGGGCTCTCCCTGCCATCCGTCATTCAGCTGTCTTCCCCATCGGGGCCGATGGGGGCATTCGCAAGGCGCCAACGCCAGTCGGCGTTGAGCGAGTCCTGCTTGATCAGGTGCGCGTTGAGCATGTCCTTGTGATGGGTGCGCTCGTGGGCACCGCGGGCATCCTGGCCCATCTCGCGCCAGCGATGCAACAGACGCGGCACCAGCACCTCATCCTCGATATCCAGAAAGATGCTGATGTCGAACAAGCCGAGCAGCGCGTCCCAGGGCGCGTGGCGCAGCAGCAGATAGTTGCCCTCGACCAGCACGATGCGATGGTGAGTCTCGACCACGCGGCCACCGGCACGTGCCAGGTCCAGCGGGCGATCGAAGACCGGCACGGCGACCGGGCCATCATCGGCGCGCACCCTGACGAGATCATGATAGAGCCCGCGCGCATCGAAGGTCTCCGGTGCGCCCTTGACGTAGAGCAGGCCCTGCGGCGCCAGCACGGCGTTGTCGTAGTGATAGCCATCCATCGGCACCACCACGGCGATGCCGGATTCCAGCGCATTGAGGGTCTCGCACAGGGATTCCGACAACGTCGACTTGCCAGCCGCCGGCGGGCCGGCGAGGGCCACGATGGTACGTGTGCGCTGACTGGAGGCGTGCTCCGCCAGCACACGGCTGGCCATGTCGTCCAACGAGGGCGACATGTGGGCCAGGCGAGAATCGGGTAAAGATGTCACGTGACTACCTCATTCATGGATGCGCACCCTTGCAGCGGGACGGAAGGTGTCTCTCATCCTTAGCTCATCCAGTTGCCACCGTCGACATTGAGTGTCTGGGCGACGACGAAATCGCTGTCTTCACAGGCCAGAAATACCGCGGCGCCGGCGTGGTCATCCGGCAGCCCCATGCGTCCATAGGGTACCGCCTCACCGACCAGACGTTTCTTCTCGCCCAGCGGGCGCTGTTCATGATGGGCGAACAGCGCATCGACCTGATCCCACATCGGCGTGTCGACCACGCCCGGCGCGATGCCATTGACATTGATGCCATGGCGGATGAGATCAAGCCCGCAGGACTGGGTCAGGCTGATCACGGCGGCCTTGGAGGCACAATAGGCGCTGACCAGCGCCTCGCCGCGTCGTCCGGCCTGCGAGGCCATGTTGATGATCTTGCCGCCCTGCCCGCGCTCGACCATCGTTCTGGCCACCGCCTGCAGAGTGAAGAACAGGCCCTCGACATTGACCGCCAGCTGGTGGCGCAGCATGCCCTCGCTGACCTCCAGCACCGGCGCCATGGCGAAGACGGCGGCATTGTTGATCAGGATATCGATCGGCCCCAGCTGTGCCTGCACGCATTCCAGCATGCTCTGACGCGAGACGCTCGACGTCACGTCCAGCGTCACCGCCAGGACGCGTGCCTGTGGCCCGGCCTGCTCGCGCAGCTTCTGGGCGGCGCGCTCCGCCGCCTCGCCATTGATGTCCGCCAGCGCCACATAGGCGCCTTCGGCGACATAGCGGGTGGCGATGGCCAGGCCGATACCGCCCGCAGCGCCGGTGACCACCGCCACCTTGCCGGCGAGCCGGGCACTGCGTGGCGAAGTCAGCGGCTCACTGCTGGCCGACTCGGATAGCGTCTGCATGTAGTTACCCCCTGACGGTGCTCATGTGGCGCTCAGGTCGCTGGCCTGACCGATACGCAGCTGACTGATCAGACCACTGACCTCCTCCATGCTCGCACGGCTCTGCCAGGCACCCGCCTCCAGCTGACGCTGGGCGTGGCCCGGCGGAATATGCCCGGCGCCGGTGAAGCCGATCACGCGCAGACCGGCCGCGACCGCCGCGCTGACGCCGGCAAGGCTATCCTCGATCACCACGCACTCCTGAACATCACGTCCCAGCTGACGCAGCGCCAGCTGATAGACGTCCGGCGCGGGCTTGGGGCGCGCGACCTGCTCGGCCGTGAAGAGCGGCACCGAGCCCAGCCAGCGATCCAGACCGGTGGCGGCCAGCGAGGCGCGCACCCGCCGCTCGGCGCTGTTGGAGACGATCGCCACGGCCACGCCATTCGCCAACAGTCCGCCAAGCAGTTCCGCCATGCCACTGATGGGCGCAAGTTCATTTGCCAGACGTGACTCGATGGCGTGGTCGATGCGCTCCATCGCCTGCGGCGGCAGGGTGTGAGCACTCATGGCCTCCAGATGGCCCAGGATGGCCTCGGTGGTCATGCCCAGCGCCGCGCGCAACTCGGCCTCGGTGTCGAGGTCCGGCAGCCACTCACCCAGCTGACGCGACAGCTCCTCCTCGGCCAGCACTTCGCTGTCCACCAGCACGCCATCACAATCGAAGATCACCTGCTGCAAGGGTGTACTCATCTCATCATCCTCTCTGGCTTCCCGATTCGCGGCTGCCCGATTCATGCGCGGGCTTCCTGCGCGGCGCTGGCACTGGACAGGGAATTGTCCTGACGCGTCAGGCTGGTCAGCGGGTGACGGTTGAGATTCTGCAGCGCCAGCCCTTCACGGGTGAAGAGGTGCGCACGCTCGGTATCGAAGCCGTAGCGGATGCTGTCACCCACGCGGCTATTGACGTCGCCATCCGCCATCAGGATCCAGCCGCTGTCGGACTGCTCGTCGGACTTGAGGCCGCCGATCGGCGTGTCTCCGGAACCATCCGGAGTCGCCAGGTACAGGGAGGTCACCCCGCCCAGACGCTCGATGACCTGCACCTGGCCGCTGAACGGGCCTTGCGCGTCGAGCATCAGGTGCTCGGGGCGCACGCCCAGCGTCAGGCTGTCGCCGACGATGACCGAGGCACCATCCTCGGTCTGGCTCACCACCGGAATCAGACGCTCGCTGCCATCGGGCAGGCGCACCGTGACGCCCTCGCCGGCCACGCCAGTGACGGTGATATCGAGGAAGTTCATCTTCGGCGAGCCGATGAAGCCGGCCACGAAGCGGTTGCGCGGGTGATGGTAGAGCTCCATCGGCGAGCCGACCTGCTCGACCACGCCACCCTGCAGCACGACGATCTTGTCGGCCATGGTCATGGCCTCGACCTGGTCGTGGGTCACGTAGATCATGGTCGCCTTGAGCTCGGCATGCAGGCGCGCCAGCTCGATGCGCATCTGCACACGCAGTGCGGCGTCCAGGTTGGAGAGCGGCTCATCGAACAGGAAGATGCTCGGGTTGCGCACGATGGCGCGGCCGATGGCGACACGCTGACGCTGACCACCGGACAGAGCCTTGGGCTTGCGGTCCAGCAGCGGCCCGAGCTGCAGCACCTCGGCGGCGGCATTGACCTTCTCGGCGCGCTCTTCCTTGGAGACGCCGGCGAGCTTGAGGCTGAAGCCCATGTTCTCGCCCACCGTCATGTGCGGATAGAGCGCGTAGCTCTGGAACACCATCGCCAGGCCGCGCTCGGCCGGGCCGATATCGTTCATGCGCTTGCCATCGATCAGGATGTCACCGGAGGTCGCGTTCTCGAGACCGGCGATCATGCGCATCAGCGTGGACTTGCCGCAACCGGACGGGCCGACGAAGACCACGAATTCCTGGTCCTTCACTTCCAGGTCGACTCCCTTGATGACCTGGGTGGTGGAGGCGCTGGCGCCGCTGCCGGTGGTGAATTCCTTGACGATGTTCTTGAGCGTGAGTGTGGACATGGGAAGTTTCCTTATCCGCACCTGCCCGAGGGCAGGTGATGGCAAATTTGGGTGGCATGGCAAGGGTGCAACATGCGTGTGGCTCTCGGCCGCCTGCGCTGATCTGCTATCAGTCAATGTTCATCAGCCAATGTTCATCAGCCAATGTGGCGCAGGCGGCGTACCTCTCTGTGGCTTATGCGTCTTGCGTGTCTCTGACTGGCGCGGATTACTTGACGGCGCCGAAGGTCAGGCCGCGTACCATCTGCTTCTGGGTCATCCAGCCGAAGATCAGGATCGGCGCGATGGCGAGCGTGGAAGCCGCGGACAGCTTGGCCCAGAACAGTCCCTCAGGACTGGAGAAGGACGCGATGTAGGCGGTCAGCGGCGCGGCGTTGGAGGTGGTCAGGTTCAGGCTCCAGAACGCCTCGTTCCAGCTCAGGATCACGCACAGCAGACCGGTGGAAGCGATGCCCGGCAGGGTCAGCGGCAGCAGCAGGTGGAAGATCTCCTGCAGGGTGCTGGCGCCATCCATGCGCCCGGCTTCGAGGATGTCCTTGGGAATGTCCTTGAAGAAGGTGTAGAGCATCCAGACCACGATCGGCAGGTTCATCAGCATGTAAATGATGATCAGGCCGGTACGGCTATCAAGCAGGCCCAGATCGCGGAAGATCAGGTAGACCGGCAGCAGCACGCCCACGGACGGCAGCATCTTGGTCGACAGCATCCACAGCAGTGTCCCCTGGGTACGCTTGGTGGGCAGGAAGGCCATCGAGTAGGCGGACGGAATCGCGATCAGCAGCGCCAGCAGCGTTGCCCCGAGCGAGATCACCACACTGTTGAGGGCGTACTTGAAGTAGTCCGCACGTGCCTGGATCTCGATATAGCCCTCGACGCTGGGCGTGAAGAACAGGCTCGGCGGCGTGGCGATCGCCTCGGCCTCGGTCTTGAAGCTGGTGAGGATCATCCAGAAGATCGGGAAGAACATCACCAGCGCGATGGTCCAGGCCACCAGGGTCAGGACAAGCTTCTTGTTGATCACGCTGCGGCGCGCGCGACTGGCGCTGACGGCAGCGCTGGCGGCGGCCACGGAATTGGAAGTTGAAGTCGACATCATTGAGTCTCCCTGTGCTGAGCGCTTGTCATCAGTTCTCGAGATTCTTGGCGACGGTACGCACCAGGAAGAAGGCCACGATATTGGCCAGGATGATGGCGATCACGCCACCGGCGGAGGCACCACCCACATCGAAGTCCAGCAGGGCGCGGATGTAGATCAGGTACGCCAGGTTGGTCGAGGCAAGCCCCGGACCACCGGAGGTGGTGACGAAGATCTCGGCGAAGATGGTCAGCAGGAAGATCATCTCGATCATCACCACGACGCTGATGGCACGCTTGAGGTGCGGCAGGGTGATGTAGAAGAAGATCGCCACCGGCCCTGCCCCGTCCATGCGCGCCGCCTCGACCTGGTCGTCATCGAGTGACTGGATGGCGGTCAGCAGGATCAACACCGCGAACGGCAGCCACTGCCAGGTGACGATGATCACGATGGAGGTCAGCGGCAGGCTGGCGAACCAGTCGATGGCCGGCAGACCGAACAGCCCGGCGACCCAGGCCAGAATGCCGTTGACCGGGTGCATCATCATGTTCTTCCACACCAGGGCACTCACGGTGGGCATGATGAAGAACGGCGCGATCACGAACAGGCGCGCGACGCCGCGGCCGAAGAATTCCTGCTGCAGCAATACCGCCAGCAGCGTGCCGCCGACCACGGTGGCGACCAGCACCCAGCCCACCAGCAGCAAGGTGTTGCCCATGGCGGTCCACAGGGACGGGTCGGTCAGCAGGTAGTAATAGTTGTCGACGCCGGCAAAGCCGGACACCGACGGCATCATCAGGTTGTAACGCTGGAAGGAGAACCACAGGGTCATAACCAGTGGTACCAGCATCCACATCAACAACAGGCTTACGGCTGGGGCTTGCAGCGACAGGGTTCGCAATCCCCCGACGGTGCGTCCGGATGCTCTCGTGCGCATGGTGAGTCCTTCGATACGGTGAGGAAGTCCGGCAATGCGGTGGGCTTCAGGCCGAGGCACCCCGTGCCACGCCGCGAGGGCGTTGCAGGAGTCTCGAGAGGAAGGGGGTACCGCGGGTGCCGGACGGGGCTCCCGCCGTGCTTCGAGTCAATTTCGATTGAGGCTCAAGGCAAGACGGGAGGCCGTTGCAACGTTCAGATCAGATCGGTTGGGATCAGACCGGCTGGATCAGATCAGTAACCCGACTGGCGCATGGTGCGCTCGGTGGAACGCTGGGCGGAGGACAGTGCCTGCTCGACCGACATCTGGCCGGCCAGCGCCGCGGCGATCATCTGACCCACCTGGGTACCGATGGACTGGAATTCCGGGATGGTCACCATCTGCACGCCGACATAGGGCACCGGCTCCAGGGTCGGATCGGTCGGGTCGGCACTGGTGATGGCGTCCATCACGAAGCCGGCGAAGGGTGCGGCGTCCTTGTAGGACTGGTTCTCGTAGGTGGAGACACGGGTGCCCGGCGGGATGCTGGCCCAGCCTTCACGCTCGCCGACCAGGTTCACGTATTCCTGGGAAGTGGCCCAGGTGATGAAGGTCTGGGCGGCCTCCTTGGACTTGGAGGATTCCGGAATCGCCAGCGCCCAGGACCACAGCCAATGCGAGCCCTTCTCCGTCTTGGCGATCGGTGCCGGCGCGAAGCCCAGCTTGTCGGCCACGGAAGATTCCTTCGGGTTGTAGAGCTTGCCGGCCGCCGAGGTAGCGTCGACCCACATGCCGCACTTGCCGCTTGAGAACAGTGCCAGGTTCTCGTTGAAGCCGTTGGAAGTCGCGCCCGGCGGGCCGTACTTGCCCATCATGTCGACGTAGAAGTTGATGGCCTCGCTCCAGGCCGGGGAATCCAGCTGCGGTTCCCACTCCTCATTGAACCAGCGGCCGCCGAAGCTGTTGACCATGGTACCCAGCACCGCCATGTTCTCGCCCCAGCCCGGCTTGCCGCGCAGGCAGATGCCGTAGACGCCTTCATCCGCGGAGTTGAGCTTGGCGGCCCAGTCGTTGACCTGGCTCCAGGTCGGCTGCTCGGGCATCTCGATACCGGCCTGCTCGAAGAGGTCCTTGCGGTAGTAGAGCATGGAGCTTTCGCCATAGAACGGCAGCGCGTAGAGGCCCTTCTTCTCGCCTTCGGTCACGCTCAGACCATCACGCACCGGCTTGATCAGGTCATCGACCTGATAGTCTTCCGGCAGGTTGTCGAGCTTGGTCAGCCAGCCATGCTTGGCCCAGATAGGCACTTCATAGGTGCCGATGGTCATGACGTCGAACTGGCCACCCTGGGTCGCCACATCGGTGGTCAGACGCTGACGCAGCACGTTCTCTTCCAGTACCACCCAGTCGAGGGTGATGTCCGGATGCGCCTTCTCGAATTCGCTGGTCAGGCTCTGCATGACCACCATGTCGGCGTTGTTGACGGTCGCGACGGTGATGGTCTCGGCGCTGATGGTCTCGGCGCTGACCTGAGCGCTGAGCGGCGCCAGGGCAGCGACACTGGCGAGCGAGAGCAGATGACGGCGGGACTTGGTGATGTGAGGTAGGCGCATGAGGGCACTCCATCGGGGCGTTATTGGCATTGTTCTTTTCGAGGGCAGCGGCGCCTTGGGCACCGATACCTTCCCATCAACCGGCTTGGTGAACGGATGTCCTGGCGAGACATCGCGACGCAAACACGTTCGATCAAAACGTCATTCAGTGAACAAATGATCGGATCAGACCCGTGAAAAAGCAAACCCTGAAGCGCTATACCTTGGGCTATACAACCTTGGGATCTGATCCTTTGGGTGTAGGCCACAAGGCGGCATGGCCACTGAGCTTGCGTGCAATTCAGCATAGACAGATATTAGCGTTAAACGAAACAACGCAGGCCACGATTGCCGCCCCGATTATTTATCATTGAGGCGAACAAATGCGCTCGATTGTCAGACAAGAGAAGACAGCGTTCGCCCCAAAAGTCGTGCCTCCGACGCAAGGATGGGAGAACGAAGAGAAAATAAAGAGATGACAAAGAGCGAACCAATAGAGAGCAAAGGGCAAGAAAAAGCGCAGGTATCGCGGGGGAATGGCGAAGGAATGGCGGATCAATAGCGGCGGGAAGGTAACGGGGACGCCTGGGCATCGCGCGGGCAACGACAATGCTGAACCCTGGCAACGATAACGACACCAAGAACGACACCAGGAGCAAGGCATGGGGCCATGCGCCCCGCCCTGCTCCCGATGACTCGCTCGGCGCCTTGTACGGCGTCTTGTGCGGACTGTATCCACAGGAGCCAGTCGTCAAGCGCAAGCCATCAGCAGAAAACCATCAGGCTGCAGGCATCTCGATGAAGCCATACGAAGACGGCAGTTCTCTGCTCACTCCTTGAGGGCCGCGCAGACCCGCTGGGCAGCCACCTCATCGATGATCAGCCCCTGCAGCCAACCACCGCGCAACGCACTCAGGATGGCCGGCACCTTGTCGTGCCCGCCCGCCAGCCCGATCAGCGGCTGCGCCTTGAGCGAGGTCAGCGGCACACTGGTGATGCGCTGCGCCAGCGGGCAATCGATCAGCCGGCCATGGGTGTCCAGCGGCCAGCCCATCAACTCGCCCACGGCACCGACTTCCATCAGTTCATCGCGCTCGGCGGCGCTGATGAACTGATCCTGGAACAGCGTCGCCTGGGCATCGAGACGCCCGATGCCGATCATGCCCACATCGGCCTCACAGGCGACCTTGAACACCGCCTTGACCAGATTCTGCCCCTGCAGCGACTCCTTCTCCTCGATGCTGGCCGCTACCACGGGCGCGGGCAGCAGGAAGCGCTCAGCGCCGATCTTGTCCGCCAGCAGCATCACGCCGTCATAGCGGTTGGAGGAGCCATCCAGCGCCACATTGCCGACCAGCGACACGATGCGATGCTGGGGGCGCTCGCTGCGACTCAGCGCTTCCACCGCCGCACGCACCGCACGCCCGGTGCTCAGCGAGATGGTCTGCGGCTGCTGGCGACCGAGATAGAACGCCAGACGTTCGGCACCCGCCACCGCCAGATACTCCGCGATGCTCTCCGGTGACTGGGTGTCAGAGGGCACCACATCGCAGAAGCTCAGCCCGAAGTGCTCCACCAGCGTATCCGACAGCGCCATGCTGCTGGCCACGGGATGATCGATGGAGATCTTGACCAGCCGCTCCTGACGCGCCAGCGACAGCAGGCGCTGCACGCCGGGGCGCGACACCCCCAGCTGAACCGCGATGTCGTCCTGGGTCCGTCCACCGACATATGACAACCATGCAGCCCGCGCAGCCTGCTCCAGTCGCTGTTCAAACTTGTCCATGCGCTTTCTTCCACACTGTCGATTGAGTCCAACACTTTCCACGCCGCCGCCACCGAGCACAAGTGCCACGCGCCAACCCGCGCGCAAAACGACAACGCCCCGCCGATGAAGGCGAGGCGTTGCAGAGGCGCTTTTTCGCGCCGATGACGTCAGCAGACTGACGCCGATGTGCCGCGAAGGACTACATGAACCAGCGTGCGCCATACCCCCACAGCAGCACGGTGACCGCCAGCAGGCCCTCGAGAACCAGCACCCCGATCCCCAGTGTCGACCCGGTGACGAGGAAGCCTTCCTTGTTGGAGATGTCGAGCAGTGGCGGAATGCCCAGATACAGCAGGTATGCGCTGTAACACAGGCCAATGGTGCCCGCGAGGATACACACCCAGATGACGGGATAGAGCGCGACCAGCCCCGCGAGGAACATCGGCGTGGCGACATAACCCGCGAAGATGATGCAACGCCGGCGGCTGGGGTGCCCCGAGAAGCGCTGCGAGAGCATGTGAATGACAGTGCCCATGAAGCCGATCGCTGTCAGTATGGCGATATAGAACGCGATACCGGCGAAGAAGGCATCCAGTGGCTCCAGAAGAATGGCGTGGCCTTCCGTCAGGCTCCAACCGAACTGCGTGGTCCCGATATAGGCACAGATGACAGGCACCAGCGCCATGAGCAGCACATGATGTGCGTAGAGGTGGGTGATGGATTCGTGTTCCTTGCGGATGGTCTGCCATTCCCGTTGCGGATGCGCCATCAAGCCCCATACGTGGGTCAGCATGTGGTCTACCTCCCGTTGACAGTCGTCGACAATCCGGCCATGCGGTCCCGGCGCGGAGTTCGTGTCAGGGCAGTTGCACAGCCATGTTCTGAGCGTAGACCACATTGCGCCAACTGGCAGTTCAACGCCCGTTGCCCCTGCCGAATCGTGCCGGTGCAGGCGTGAAACAGGCCAACGAGGGAAGCGTTGACCAAGACAGCGACAGCACGCCCTGCACTTTTGAGGGATACTTGATTTACCCCCTATGGATGGATGACGACGAATGCCAATCGGACAGCGTAGCGGTATGAAGGCAGTGCTTGTCATGCAGGGAGTGCTCGACATGAAGAGAATGTTCGGCATCAAGAGAACGCTCGGCGTGAGCCTGGCAGTGGGCCTTGCCACCCTGGGCACGCCCGCCCAGGCGGAGCCTGTCGAGCTGACCATGAGCCGCGAATACGGCCCCCAGACCATGATGGGCCAGCGCGCCCAGCAGTTCGTCGATCAGGTAGCATCGCTCAGCGGGGGCGAGCTCGCGATCACCTTCGGAGAGGGCCCGCTGAGTCGGCTGCGCTCGGTGAATCACCTCGAGGCCATCAACGCCGACATCATCCAGCTGGCCGATTCGCACAGCGGCGCGCTGGCCGCCGATATGCCGCTGTTCGGCCTCAGCTCGCTGCCGACTCTGGTCGATGACCCGCATCAGGCGCGCGAACTCTACCGCCTGGCGCGCCCCAGCTATGAAGCGCTGCTGGAAGAGCATGACCAGATTCTGCTCTATGCCCTGCCCTGGCCGCCCAGCGGGCTGTGGTCACGCAAGCCGATCACCACACGCGCTGACCTCCGGGGCGTGCCCGTGCGGGCCTACGACCGCAATACCCAACGCGTACTGCTCAACCTTGGCGCCATCGCCACCGTGCTCGGCTGGGAGCCGATGCAACAGCAGCTGGCCGAAGGCCGTATCGAGGCAGTGATGACCTCGGCCCTGGGCGGCCTGACGGCGGAGCTCAACCGCACGCTGGATCACTACACCGCGCTGCAATACGCCATGCCGCTCAATATCGTTCACATGAGCCGGTCACGCTTCGAAGCGCTCGACGACACCCAGCGCGAGGCCCTTCTCAGCGCCGCGACCGAGATCGAAGACACCAGCTGGAACGCCATCGCCAGCGTCCTGGAGCAGACCCATGCCCAGCTGGAAGAGGCCGGCGTGACGGTCAGCAATCCGCTCTCGCCCGAACTCAAGCGCTCACTGGCACGCGCCAGTGTCAGCGTGATCGAGAGCTGGCGCAGCAAGGTTGACCTTGAGGAAAGCGAACTGCTGGATCGCTATCTCGCACAACGCGATGCCCTCTGAGTCAGGCACGCGCCCACGCCACCGACCTTGGCCATGACGGCCACCCCACGCGGCAACCTCTCCCGACAGCGCAGGGAAAATGCGCGACGTCACGATTCACCTGAGCATAAACGCAGGCATGCACTACCCTAGCGGGCAAAGGTCAATGACAAAAAGAAAGGATTCCCCATGACGTCTTCCTCACGCATTTCCGCGCTGTTGTCCGCTGGCCTGGCCACGGCAGGCCTGATCAGCGCACTCAGCGCGCACGCCCAGACGACCCTCAGCATGAGCAGCGACTACGAGCCCGACACGATGATGGGCCAACGCGCTGCCGAATTCAGCCAGCAGGTCGCCAGCCAGTCCGAAGGTGACCTGACGCTGAAGCTGCGCTCGGACATTCGCTCCGCCAGTCACCTGCAGGCCACCGCCGGCGGTGTCATCGACATCGCCGCGACACTCAGTGGCGCGCTCGCCGAGGAAGCCCCCTTCTTCGGCATCTCCTCACTGCCGGCGATCGCCTACGACCTCGATGAAGCTCACCGCCTGTACGTGGTCGCGAAGCCGCGCTACGAGGAACTGCTCGCCGAGTACAACCAGATCCTGCTGTATGCCCTGCCGTGGACGCCCAGCGGCCTGTGGTCGAAAACGCCCATCGCTGACGGTGGTGACCTGGAGGACATGCCGATCCGCACCTATGACCGCAATACGCAGCGTGTGCTGCTCAACCTGGGCGCGGCGCCTCAGGTCATGAGCTGGGGAGAGCTCAAACCCCTGCTGCCCGGTGGCAGCATCCACGGCGCGCTGACCTCCGCGATGGGCGGTGTCAGTGCTGAGCTCTACCGCTACATGCCCCACTTCACCACGCTCAACTACGCGATGCCGCTCAATATCATCCACATGAATCGCGATAGCTTCGACGACCTGACAGAGGCGCAGCAGCAAGCGTTGATCGATGCCGCGCATGCCGCCGAGTCTGCCGGCTGGACGGCCACCCACAGCGTGCTGGACGAGGCCTACGCCATCCTGCAGGAGAACGGCGCGAAGCTGATCACGCCGGCCCCGCCTGAGCTGCAGGATGCCCTCGAGGAGGCCAGCCAGCATGTGGTGGAAAGCTGGAACCAGAAGGTCTCCAATAAAGATCGCGAACTGCTGAGCAGGTATCTCGAATCACGTCCTGAGCGCTGAGCCCGAAAGCACTGATGATCGTCAGGCTCCAGACACGACAACGGCACCCTCGGGTGCCGTTGTCGTCTTCGTGCGCTTCACGTCTTGTGCAATAGAGCGGGGCTCTGCTCAACGATGCGACGCCGCCAGTCCCGCGCCGGCCACGACGAACAGACTGCCCGTGGTGCGATTGAACAGCCGCACGCGCCGGTGGCTATCAAACCAGCGACTGATGCTGGAACCCGCACGGGCGTAGGTGCTCATCGTCAGCAGGTCCACCACCAGCCAGGTCAGCGCCAGTACCACGAACTGGGGCAGCTGCGGCTGGGCCATGTCGATGAAGTTGGGAAACAGCGCGCCGAAGAACAGCAGGTCCTTGGGGTTGCTGATCCCGATACCGAAGCCCTTGCGGCACAGTTGCCAACGCGTGGCTCGGGCGCGCATCTGCCCGTCTTCGCCCACGGCGTCGAACACCACCGGCTGGGAAGGCGCCCGCCAGGCCTGAATACCCAGATAGATGAGATAGAGCGCCCCGACGATCTTCAGCACCAGAAACCCCGTCTCGGACGCCGCCAATGCCGCGCCGAGACCCAGCGACGACAAGGCCATCAACACCAGTGATGCCGCAGCCCCACCCGCCACCGTCGCGAACGAGCGGCGTCGGCCGTGGCGCAGGCCATGATCCATGCATAGCAACGCAAACGGTCCGGGAAAGGTGGTCAAGGCGGTAATGACGCTGACATATGCCAGCCAGACGGTGAGTTCCACTGGGTTTCCTTGTCGTTCAACGAGTGACGAACTGCTGAAAGGTGACCTGCCAATATCGCGACTCTCCGCCACGTCAGCAACACTTTTCGCACCGATCGGCTCAGCAAGACAGCCGCTCCCCTCTTTGAGCATGTTGCTGCTGCCGATAACCACTTCTGCGGGGGCTGCCTAGCATTGACAACCAGCCTCCATCACACTTCACTCATACAAGGAGACTGCCGAGCGCTATTCACAAGGGCCCTGCTCACAAAAGCTCTGATCACAGAACTCTGCCCCAGATTCAGGACGAATCTGGCGACACTTAACTACCAGGGAAGAACCATGAGTGACTGCGTGTTTTGTCAGATAGTTGCGGGCCACAGTCAAAGCCATGTCGTGGCCGAAGATGAGCACTTCCTGGCCTTCCTCTCCATCTTCCCCTCTACCCCGGGCAACACGGTCGTCATTCCCAAACGCCACCTGGGCAGCTGCGTATATGAACAAGACGATGAGGTAATTCTCGGCCTGATGCGCTTCACGCGCCGCGTGGCACGCAAGCTCGACGCCTACTTCGGGGTAGCACGCACCGCCATCATCTTCGAGGGTTACGGCGTCAACCACCTGCACGCCAAGCTAATCCCGCTGCATGGCACACAGCCAGGCGAATGGCAGGCCAGAAACTCGAAGATGAAGTACTACATGACCGAATACGATGGCTACGTCGTCAGCGCCGATGGCCCACGCGGGGGCGATGTGCAACTAGCGGCACTGGCGAAGAACATTAGCAACATGCACAAATAACCTTACAAATTTAAAAATGAGAAAAGCATGAGAAACCTATTCCCTGGTCATTTCAAGCATAGCGAAGAGACTGTTAAAGAAGACTGGAATAGTTTTGAATTTATTCTAGATACCAGCATACTTCTTAACATTTATCGCTATTCCGATTCTACTCAAAAAGAATTCCTAGGCCTACTAGACAAAATAAAAGATAGAGCTTGGCTACCCTACAGGGTCGTAGAAGAGTATTTAGACAACAGACTAAAAGTTATCGGTGAGCAAGAAGGTTCATATGACAAGATCTTAAGCGACATAGAATCTTTAAAACAAAAACTTCACAATAATAGACAACATCCATTCGCAAGCAAAAGCGCTATGGATACCATTGAGAATGCATTCGAAAAACTATCAAACGAATTTAATACCAACAAAGAAATTTATACAAAAAGAGTAAATGATGATGATATAAAAAACCAGTTCTTGAGTATGTATAATGAAAAAGTAGGCGTTAACTTCCCCCAAGAGCAGCTAGTAGCAATATTTTCTGAAGGCGAGTCTAGATACGAAGCTCTTGTACCACCAGGCTACAAAGATGCTAAGAAAGGCGGAAGAGAAGGTAGCGTAGAAAGCTCGCTAAACAAGTACGGCGATTTAATAATTTGGAAAGAAATTATTAAGCGCTCTACTGAAACAGAAAATGGCATAATATTCATCACAGATGATAAAAAAGAGGACTGGTGGCAGATTTTTAATGGAAAAACTTTAGGTCCTAGACCAGAGCTAATAAAAGAATTTGAAGATATTACAAAAAACAGGATACATATTTATCAAGCAGATAGATTCTTGGAGCTAGCCAGGACCAATTTAGGTGAGGAAGTAAGCCATAAGATTGTAGATGAAATACGCGAAGCCTTAAAGAACACCTCCTCCAAAGAGGACTTATTATACTTAGAAAGAAACAACAAAAACAAATATGATGAAGAAAACGAAGCCGAAACAGTAAAGCGAATCAACCTAATAAATCGCGAACTAGAATCTTTGACTTATAAACTAAGTCAACTAAAAAGTGCTAGAGAACTAGCCATCAGCAATAGGCAGGGCATTGAGGAAGTGCTTAACAAATCAATAAACGAACAAGTTTTTAATAGCGACACTGAGCGCGATGAATGGATAAAGAGGGCTAATGATATAAAACTAAACTTAGCAGGAGATGACCAAATGAAATACCAAACTGAAGAAGAATTAATAATGCACAAGATATCACATTTGAAAAACTTAAAAAATAGACTAGAAAGCAACATTCTTATAATAAGACCCTAAAGTAGTTCTAGCACCCCAAACACAAAAAAGCCCCCTTTCGGGAGGCTTTTTTGAAGAATCTGGAGCGGGTGAAGGGAATCGAACCCTCGTCTTAAGCTTGGGAAGCTTCTGCTCTACCATTGAGCTACACCCGCAGGGCGGTGCATTGCGCACGCCAGAACTGCATTGTACTCAACGACTTAGCGCGGTCAAGCAACATCTGATGGAGCGGTTGCCGCAGGCGGCGTCGTACTGGCGATGTTGGTGGCCAAGCCGTTGATTGTATTCAGTATTCAAGCGCCAGTGATAATTCTCAGGCTGCGTAGCTATCGAGTTGCGCCAGCAGCACGCCACGGCGGGCGTCACTCATGCCGAGACCTTCGCCGCGCTGCGGGAAGGCGGCGTCGATGGCGTTGCGACACAGGGTGAGCCACTGCGCCTCGCTGAGTTCCAGCGCTTGCTGCACGGCGATGAAGTTGTCGAGCATGCCGCCGCCGAAATAGGCCGGGTCATCCGAGTTGAGGGTGATATTGAGGCCCGCCTCGATCAGCTTCGGCAGCGGGTGATCTTCCATGCGCTCCACCACCTTGAGCGCAACATTGGACAGCGGACACACCGTCAGCGGGATACGCCGCTCGGCCAGTTCCGCGACCAGGGCGGCGTCTTCCAGACAGCGCACACCGTGGTCGATACGCTCCACCCCCAGCACCTCAAGCGCCGTGCGGATATACTCTGCCGGGCCTTCCTCGCCTGCGTGCGCGACACGATGCCAGCCGCGCTCCCCCGCAAGCTGGAAGACTTCGGTGAACTTCTCCGGCGGATTGCCTATCTCGGCGCTGTCCAGGCCGACACCCACGAAGCGCGATTCAAAGGGAATCAGCGCGTCGAACAACTCGCGCGCAGACGCCGCGGAATGACAGCGCAGGAAGCTCGGCACCAGCGCCGAGGTGATATCGAATTCCTTCACTGCCTCACGACAGGCGCGCTCCAGCCCCGCGAACTGGGTTTCCAGACTCACGCCACGCGCCAGATGCGCCTGCGGATCGAAGAACAGCTCCAGATGCTTGACGCCATCGGCGCTCGCACGGCGGAAGTAGTCCTGCGCCAGGCGGTAGAAGTGTGACTCGTCATTCAAGACGCCCATGCCCTGGTAATAGAGCGCGAGGAAGGCAGGCAGGTCCGCGAAGTCATAGGCCGCCTCGACCTCCTCCAGGGTGGCGTAGGGCAATTCGATGCCCTGCTCCGCCGCCAGCTCGAACATCAAGGCCGGCGTCAGCGAGCCTTCGATGTGCAGGTGCAGCTCCACCTTGGGCAGGCGGGCGAGAAAGTCGTGCATGCGCGGGGTAAGGGTCATGGCCCGTCTCCTCAATGAAAGGCGGCGGCTGGAAGATCGCGGAGCGCTCACCACAGCCTGATGGCGCAATTCTAGCAATCCCGAGACCACCTTGAGGAGAGACGGCGCGGGAAATGCGATTTCTCTGCGCACTGCCCGCCTGCCGTGCCTTTTCGCGACTCACCGAAATAGGCTATTTTCGTTCATTCGCACTCTCGCAAGCTCACGACACAAGCTCATGACACAAGCTCATCACAACAGTCACGAGCGTGCGACAGCCAGCAACGCTCAGCCCCATGCCGCGCTGACTGACATAACCATAACGATCGACGCTGAACACCAAGGACACGATAGCCATGCACGCCACATCCCCTGCACGCCATCCCTTCTCACGCAGAAAGCAATCTCGACAGCGCACTGGCGCCCTGCCCGCTGCCCTGCTGCTCAGCCTTGGCCTGCTGGCACCCTTGAGCGCCAACGCCGCCCAAGACGCTCAAAACAATAAGACCGACTTCGCCCCGCAGGGCAAGACGGAGTGCATCGCACCCGCCAAGCCCGGCGGTGGCTGGGATTTCACCTGTCGCAGCGTAGCCCGCCTGCTGGATGAGCAGAACTTGATTCCCGCCGGCATGCAGACCCTCAACGTGCCCGGCGCCAGCGGTGGCGTCGCCTTCGCGCATGTGAAGTCCAAGCGCCACGACGATGAGCAGGTCATCGTCGCCGCCTCGAGCGCGACCACCACCCGCCTGGGCCAGCATGCCTATCAGGACGGCAAGGTCGACGACGTACGCTGGCTGATGACTCTCGGCGCTGACTACGGTGTGATTGCCGTGGCCGAGGATTCGCCCTATCAATCGCTGAACGAGCTGCTGGCCGCCATGCAGGCAGACCCCAAGGCGGTGCGCTTCGCCGGTGGCGATGTCGCGGGCGGCTTCGATCACCTCAAGGTGCTGATGGCGGCGCGTGAGGCGGGCATCGACAATCTGCGCGCCCTGCCATATCTCGCCTACGACTCAGGCTCCGTCGCCATCACCCAGGTGATGGGCGGCCACCTGGAAGCCTTCACCGGCGACATGACCGAAGCCCGCGGCTTCGTCGAATCCGGCCACCTGCGCCTGCTGGCAGTGTTCAGTGAGGAGCGTCTGCCCGGTCAGTACAGCGACATCCCCACCGCGCGTGAGCAGGGGATCGATGTGGTCGCACCCAACTGGCGCGGCTTCTACCTGCCGGGTGGCGCGTCGGATGCCGCCTTCGACTGGTGGGAGCAGACCCTCAACCGCATGGCCGAAACGCCCGAGTGGCAGCAGGTGATGCAGGACAACGGCCTGATGCCGTTCCACAAGTCCGGCCAGGCGCTGGATCGCTTCATCACCCAGCAGGTCAGCGATGTCGAGCAGATGTCGCAGGAGCTGGGCCTGCAGTGATCAACTGAAGCCCTGAGGTACTGACTCCCTGAGGCCCTTGAGCCCTGAGCGCTGCGCTCGCCCGGCAAACGCTCGGGACTGGCAAACCTCAAGGCTGCCGAAAGCAAGACGCCACCCCGTTAGCCGGGGTGGCGTCTTTTGGCGACTGACTGGCTTGCCCCAGCGACCTCAGGGCATGGAGGGCCACGGCCCCTTGGGCGGCTGATGTTCGGAGTCAAACTGATAGGGCGATTGCGGGTCGCTCTCTTCGGGCGGCTCAGAATCTCTCTCTGACTCTGTCTGTGAGCGAGGCTCTGTTTCTGTTTCCTGCTCTGCTTCTGTCTCAGTTGTCAGCTCCGCTCCCGGCAACAGCTCGGACAACAGTTCGGTCTCGAACGCGATTTCCATGTCTGCATCAGCCTCGAGCAGCGGCTCTGCCACGTACTCGTGATCCGGCTCCACCAGCTCCGCCTCCTCCAGTGGCGCGACGTTGGCCTCGAACGCCTCATCCAGCGCCTCTTCCAATGCCTCCTCGAAGGCTTCTTCCAGTGCGACCTCAAAGGCCTCTTCCTGCGCCGCTGCCTCGGCTGCCTCGGCGGCCAGCTGCTCATCCTCGGCGTGTTCATGCGCCCACTCCACCGCCACCTCGACCGCCATCGGTGACGCCGTCGGCAGGATGTTGAGGTAACTGTCGGTCTCCTCGACCGGCACCATCTCGCGCTGGGTGATCTGATAGAGCGCATACAGCGAGATGGCCACGAAGGTGGTCGCCAGCACCAGCCAGAAGGCGTAGGGATCCATCACCTCCATCGCGCCACCTGCCGCCAGCGGCCCGACGATGGCGCCCAGCCCGAAGGCGAACACCAGCCCGCCGGAGGCGCCCGGCATCTCCTCGGCCGTCAGCGAATCATTGGTGAAGGCCAGCAGCAGCGCGTAAAGCGGTGTGGTCACGCCACCGGCAAAGAAGGCCGAGGCGATCAACGGCCACAGCGCATCGCCCGCCATCCAGCCGAACAGACATGAGCCGGCCCCGGCGGCGGACAGACCGCAGATGAGCACGCGGCGGTCCATGCGGTCCGACAGCCAGCCGATCGGGGTCTGCAACACCAGCGCACCGGTGAACAGCATGGCGATGAACAGAGCGATATGTGAGCCCGACAGGCCCACCTGGGTGCCAAAGACCGCGCCCATCCCCGACTGGGTCGCATAGACACTGCCGAGCAAAAAGATGCCGATGGCGCCCAGCGGTGACGCCTTGAACAGTTTCGCGAACGACATGGCGCGCGATACCTCGACCACCGGGGCCACGGCTGCCGACAGCAGAATCGGCCCGAAGGAGATCGACACCAGGATGGAGGCACAGATGAACAGCACCGAGGTCGCGGCGTCGCCCAGCGTCAATAGGCCCTGCGCGCCGATGATGCCCAGTGTCTGCGCCATCATGTAGGCCGACAGCACCTTGCCGCGCGTCTCGTTGCTGGCAGCCGCATTCAGCCAGCTTTCCGCCGTGACATAGATGCCCGACATGCAGAAGCCGATCAGCAGGCGCAGCAGCGTCCAGGCCCAGGGTTCGGTCAGCAGTGGCAAGGCGATCAAGGCCGCCGAGATGAAGCTGCCGAGCGCCGCGAACACCCGCACATGCCCGACCCGCTGGATCAGCACCGGCGTATAGCGCGCACCGGAGAGAAAGCCCACGAAGTAGCCCGAGGTAACGATCGCCAGCTCCGCCGAGGAGAAGCCCTCGATGCCGCCACGCAGACCGATCAGCGTGAAGTGCATGCCATTGCCGAGCATGATCAGCACGATACCCAGCAACAACGCCCACACACTGCCCAACACCTTGGCCATGAGTCTTCTCCCCTCCCCTGTCCCCTTGCACGATTGCCGATGGCACCCGGTCAGCACGCAGTCTGGCCACCGGCTACACGCTAGACCAAAGCCCAAGGACCACGCTTCTGCTGCAACGCCGCATAACGTTTCAAACACGACAAGCAAGCCATGACGCCCGTGAACGCACAGCTCACGCAGGCGACGCAAGCGCCCCGCTCAGGCGTGCTGGGCGAGGTGCGAGAGAGGCATGCAAGAGCAGCCAGAGAGCAGCGATAGAGAAGCGAGAGAGGAGTGAGAGAGGAACAAGAGAGAAGCAAGAGAGAAGCAAGAGAGAAGCAAGAGAAGAGCAAGAGAGCGCCAGATTCCGACACGACACTCAGCCGGATCATTCACAAAAATGCACCGCAAAGGTGCGCAAATACGCCTTTCGACCAAGGTCGGTGCGACGAATGGGTATCTTGCGAGCCATCGGGCGGCAGTCTAATTTCACCATACAGAATAAAGTTCCGCCTTACAGAATTGTAAGGTTGCTGTCAGGTTCGCGGCTGCAGGGCGAGTTTCTCGCTCGACCGCTGCCAGCGCCTGACTCACGACATGTGCCGCTACCACAATCCAATAACACCAGAGGTCGCCATGACACGTCATATGACACTCAAACTCCTGACAGCTGCGGTGGTCACCGCCATGTCCGCCCAGGCCTTCGCCTTCGAACCGAAAGGCAAGGTTGACTGCATCGCGCCGGCTGACCCGGGCGGCGGCTGGGACTTCACCTGCCGCAGCGTCGGCAAGATCCTGTCTGAGCTCGATTTCGTGCCGGGCAACGTGCAGACCATCAACATGGCCGGTGCCGGTGGCGGCGTCGCCTTCGCGCATACCGTCTCCAAGCGTGCCGGTGACGAGCAGCTGCTGGTGGCCGCCTCCACCGCGACCACCACCCGTCTGGCCCAGGGCCAGTTCCCGGGCATGAATCAGGACCAGGTCGAGTGGATCGGTGCACTGGGCGCGGACTACGGCGCCATCGCCGTCTCCAAGGATTCGCCGTACAACACCCTGAGTGAGGTGATGGACGCGCTGAAGAAAGACCCGAAATCCGTCAAGTTCGCCGGTGGCAGTGCCGCAGGTGGCTGGGATCACCTCAAGGTGCTGATCGCCGCCCAGGCTGCTGATGTCGAGAACCTGCCCAAGGTCTCCTACCTGTCCTACAACAACGGCGGCGAAGCCATCACCCAGGTCGTCGGCGGCCACGTGCAGGCCTTCACCGGTGATATCTCCGAGATTCAGGGCTTCATGGAATCCGGCGACCTGAAAGTGCTGGCCGTGCTCTCCGAAGAGCGCCTGCCGGGCAAGCTGGCTGAGGTGCCGACCGCTCGCGAACAGGGCATCGATGCCGTCGCCCCCAACTGGCGCGGTTTCTACATCCCGGCCGGTGTCAGCGACGATGCCGAGCAGTACTGGACCACCACGCTGGACAGCGTCTATGAAAGCGAAGAATGGAAAGACGTGATGACCAAGAGCGGCCTGATGCCGTTCCACAAATCGGGTGCCGAGTTTGATGCCTTCGTGAAGGCACAGATCCAGGACATCCAGACCCTTTCCAAGGACATTGGGCTGATTCGCTGATGAATGACCGCATCTTTGGTCTGCTGATGCTCACCCTGGCCGTCGCGTACGGCTGGGGTGCCCAGCAGTTCCCGGAACCCTTCGGCGGGGCCGAGTCCATCGGGCCCGAAACCTTCCCCACGGTGCTCTCGATCGTGCTGGCGCTGAGCAGCCTGTATCTGATCGTGCGCCCCGACCCGGACCAGCAATGGCCGTGGAGCCGCACCGGCGCCGAGATGGTGCTGGCCATCGTCATCCTGTGCCTGTACACCGCACTGCTTGAGCCGCTGGGCTTCATCGTCACGACCACCGCTGCGGTCGGCACCCTGTGCTGGCGCATGGGCTCCAAGCCGGTTCGCGCCTACGTGACAGGCCTGCTCGGCGGCATCGTCGTCTTCGCCCTGTTCAACTTCGTGCTTGAGCTACCACTGCCGCTGGGCATCCTGGAGGTGGCGTAATGGAAAGTCTTGGCTTCTTGATGCAGGGCTTCGGCATCGCCCTGCAGCCAGAGAATCTGATGTTCGCCGTGCTGGGGGCCTTCCTGGGCACCCTGATCGGCGCACTGCCGGGCCTGGGCCCGGCCAACGGCGTGGCCATCCTGATTCCGCTGGCCTTCACCCTGGGCCTGAGCCCGGAAACCTCGCTGATCCTGCTGACCTCGGTCTACGCCGGTGCCATGTACGGCGGGCGCATCTCCTCGATCCTGCTCAACATCCCGGGCGATGAGCCGGCGATGATGACCTGTCTCGATGGCTATCCGATGGCCCAGAAAGGCAAGGCCGCCGAAGCGATGGCCATCTCGGCGATCGCCTCCTTCATCGGCAGCCTGATCGCCACCATCGGCCTGATCGTGATGGCGCCGTGGCTGGCCAGCTTCGCGCTGACCTTCGGCCCGGCGGAATACTTCGCGCTGTTCGTGCTGGCCTTCGCCACCCTGGGCGGCATCACCGGCAAGAACCCGGTCAAGACGCTGATGGCCGCCGCCATCGGCCTGATGATCGCCACCGTCGGCATCGATGGCTCCACCGGCACCCAGCGCTACACCTTCGATGTGCTGGAGCTGTTCGAGGGCATCGACTTCATCATCGCCATCGTCGGTCTGTTCGCCATCTCGGAACTGCTGTTCTTCATCGAACAGCACGCCGGTGAAGGCAAGCCGATGATCGCCATGAACAAGATGACCCTGAAGCTGAAGGATATCGTCGCCATCCTGCCGACATCCTTCCGCGGCGGTGTGCTGGGCTTCATTTCCGGCGTGTTGCCGGGTGCCGGTGCGTCGCTGGGCAGCTTCATCAGCTACACGCTGGAGAAGAAGATCCTCGGCAAGAGAGGCAACTTCGGTGAAGGTGATCCGCGCGGCGTGGCCGCCCCGGAAGCCGGCAACAACGGTGCCGCCTCTGGTGCCCTGGTGCCGATGCTGACGCTGGGCGTGCCGGGCTCCGGCACCACCGCGGTGCTGCTGGCGATGCTGATCTCGCTCAACATCACCCCGGGGCCGCTGATGTTCACCCAGCACGGCGACATCGTGTGGGGCGTGATCGCGGCGCTGCTGATCGGTAACGTCATCCTGCTGCTGATGAACATCCCGATGGTCGGCATCTTCGTCAAGCTGCTGTCCGTGCCGCCCAAGTACCTGCTGCCGGTGGTGACCATGGTCGCCTTCGTGGGCATCTACTCCATCAGCCACTCGACCTTCGATCTGTACTTCATGGTCGCCTTCGGGGTCGCCGGCTACTTCCTGCGCAAGCTGGATATCCCGCTGGTGCCGGTCATTCTCGGCATGCTGCTGGGGCCAGAGATGGAAAAGAACCTGCGTCACGCCATGCAGCTGTCTGACGGCGACTGGACCATCCTGATCGGTAGCCCCTTGGCCGTGACCCTGTGGTGCATCGCCATCGCCGGTCTGCTGCTGCCGGTGATCGTCGGCCCCATCCTGCGTCGCCGCATGAGCGCCGCCAAGGCCGCCACCGACGCCTGATCCAGGCCAGGGTCCGCGCCTCTCATGAGGTGCCACGCCCTGAATGACAGCGCTCTGAAATGACATCGCCCCCGCCGGTCTTGCCGGCGGGGGCGATGTCATTTCAGCACTTCAAGACTCCTGTCACTGGTGAGCGCGCATCAGTCGCCCTGCTGCCACTGCGCGAGCAGGCGGTGGGCCTGGGCAGGCGTCAGGCGCGCCGTCGGGCCACTGAGCACGATGACTTCCGCCGGTGCCAGCCCCTCGTCGTGATGCTGGGCGACGCTGACCGCCAACGCCGCCACCGACAGGCCGGCGGCTTCACCGGTCTCGATCTCGCCACTGTCGACACACTGCTGCAGCAAGGCGGACAGCGCCTCATCGACCAGCTCGCCCTCCTCCAGCTGATGACGCAGCGGCCACTGGCTGACATGCGCGTACTGGCACATCGCCTGACGCGGGCGTGTCACGCCCTCCACCGGGCGCGCCTCGGCCAGCGGGCCATGCTCGACCAGCATCAGGCTGGCCGTCTCGCCACTGGCGTCATTCAGCGCCGCCAACCAGCCGCGCAGCTGAGCCTCGCGGGCCGGCAGCGCCGGTGCCAGCTGGGCAAAACGCCCCAGCGCCGCGCCGATGGAGTAGATGCCGTGGCTGTCACGCGCCACATAGCCGAAGTGCTCAAGCGAGCCCATCAGCCGCAGAATCGTGCTCTTGTAAAAACCACTGGCCTGCGCCAGCTCGTTGAGCGTCAGGCGAGGGGTCGCGGGGGTAAAGGCTTCCAGCAGCGTCAAGGCACGCTCGACCGCTTCCACACGTTGATTGGCCATGCGGCGGGACTCCCACGGCAGGTGAATAACGAGGCTGACAGGCAACGTGCGCCATGCCGTCTCAATGGACTTGAATCATGCCATAACGTTCTGACAGACAGAACATGACGCGCCTGTCGCACTGACGATACTGGCCGTGCAGCGTGGTAGAATGGTGAGCTACGACACTATTTCCGGTTACGTCCGCACAAGGTTCGCTCATGTCCATCTTCATCATCACCTTCGTGGTCTGCCTGATCGTCACCGTCGGCACCGTGGCCATGCTGATGATGTCGCGTACGCCGCGCTTTCGTACCGACTACAGCGATATCGCCCGCGTGCTGGACCAGGCGATCAGCGGCGAGATCAACGAGAACGAGTGGCACAGCGTGATCGGCTACCCGATTCGCCATGATGAGTATCTGGAGAGTCTGCGGCGCCGCTGCCAGGGCATCTTCGACAACCATGCCCGGCCGTGGCAGCTGGCCCAGGGCGGTGCGCTGTTCTCGCGCGCCGGTCGTGAAGAGCTCAACGTGCTGCTGGGCCATCTGCGTGCCCGCACCGGTGTCGCGGAGACTCGCGCCTGATGGCCGCCAGCGAGATGCGCCTGATCCCGCTCTCCAATTTGCGTGAGCACCACGATCACAGCTACCACCAGCTGGTGATCGGCCTCGATGGCCTGGCCGAGTTCGAGATCGAGGGCCAGGGCGGCGAGATTCGCCCGCTGACCGGCTGCATCGTGCCGGCCGATCATGTTCACTACTACGCGGGCATCGGCGAGAATCGCCAGCTGATTCTCGACCTGCCCGATGATGCGCCCTATCTGACCGGCCATCATCGCGAGCTCAAGCGTCTCTTCGAGCGCCCACGCTTCTTCACGCTGGACACCCGCCTGCGTGGCTATCTCGAATTCATGCTCGCGGAAGTCAACGACTACCAGCAGGCGCCGGGTGACCTGCTCGCCGCCACTTTCCTCGCCTGCCTGAACACGCGCATCGAAGAGCCGATGAGTGCGCTGAGCACCAGCGGTCGTCAACTGGATCTGGTCGCGCTCAACCGCTTCATCGACGCCAATCTCGGCCAGCGCCTCAGCGTGGCGGATCTCGCCCGCCAGTCGCATCTCTCCGAGCAGCATTTCAGCGAGCGCTTCCGCGTCCTGACCGGCCTCTCACCCTATCAGTATCTGCTGCGCCGTCGGCTGGAAGAGGCACGCCAGCTACTGGGCACCAGCGAGCTTTCCCTGTCCCAGATCGCGGATCGCTGCGGCTTTGCCAACCAGAGCGCCCTGTCCCACGCCTTCCGCAAGCATCTCGGTTTCCCGCCTTCGGCACTGCGCAAGTCCTGATCGAGTTAGCAGGAGCCGGTGAGGCGTGCGTGTCAGATCCGCCCGTGTGTCTGACACGCCGCTCTTAAATACGCCCCTCAAGCCTCTACCACCTTGGTATAACAAGATCGCGTCATTTCGCTGCACATCCTTCGACAAAGGTCGGAGAAGCGTGTCACTTTTCTGACATGCCCGTGAATTTGACATGCGCAGCCGAGAAATTGGAAAGACCCGCCCCCCTGCGCCACCCTACATTCTCAGTCATACATCCAGACGTGCCGCTGTCGCGCTTTCTGATGCGTTCTGCATCACTCCCGGCGCTGTGACTCGGCAATCCCATTCGGCGCTTCGACGCCCAGCAGCAAGGGGTTCGCACCATGACCACCTCCACTCCCTCCGATCAGTCCAGTGCAGTGAATGCCGCGATCGCCTCGGCCACGTCCACAGCCACGTCCCCGCAGTCCTCGACAAACGACAAGCAAGGGGTGCTCAAGGGCAATGTGCTCAAGGACAACATCCTGCACAGTGACCAGATGCTGGCCGCCAGCACCTGGCAGCAGTCTCCGGAGGCGCTGTTCGCGCGCGTCAGCGACCACTACCTGGTCGATGAAAGCGCCTACGTCAGCGAGCTGGTCGGGCTGCTGAACGCCGAAGACAAGGATGCCAAGCGCATCGGCGACAAGACGGCCGAGCTGGTTCGCGAGATCCGCACCATGGACACCGCCGTCGATTCCATCGACGAGCTGCTGCAGCAGTACAGCCTCGACACCCAGGAAGGCGTGCTGCTGATGTGCCTGGCCGAGGCGCTGCTGCGCATTCCGGACAAGGAAACCGCCGATGCGCTGATCGAGGACAAGCTCGGCGTGGCCGACTGGAAGTCCCACCTGGGCCAGAGCGAGTCCTGGTTCGTCAACGCCTCCACCTGGGGCCTTCTGATGACCGGCAACGTCATCAAGATGGATCTGCCCAAGGGTGACGGCAAGCCGGCCACCTTCATCAACCGCATGGTCAATCGTCTCGGCGAGCCGGTCATCCGCCGCGCCATGTACCAGGCGATGAAGGTGATGGGCAAGCAGTTCGTGCTGGGCCGCGACATCAAGGAAGCGCTCAAGCGCTCCCAGCCGCTGTTCGACAAGGGCTACACCTATTCCTACGACATGCTGGGTGAAGCGGCCTGTACCCGCGACGACGCCAAGGGCTACTTCGACGACTACGCGCGTGCCATCCGCACCGTCGGCGAAACCTCGCGCAAGCTGAAGGAAGGCACCCCGTCGCCGTCCGTGTCCATCAAGCTGTCCGCCCTGCATCCGCGCTATGAATTCGGCCGTCGTGAGCAGGTGCTGGAAGAGCTGGTGGCAAGCGTGCGTGAACTGGCCGGCATCGCCCGCGAGCTGAACGTCGCCATCACCATCGATGCCGAGGAAGTCGATCGCCTCGAGATCTCGCTGGAAGTGTTCCGCGCCGTCTACGAGAGCGACACCTGCCGCGGCTGGGGCAAGTTCGGCCTCGTCGTGCAGGCCTACTCGACGCGTGCCCTGCCGACCCTGCAGTACCTGAACCGCATCGCCGACCTGCAAGGCGACGAGATCCCGCTGCGTCTGGTCAAGGGCGCCTACTGGGACAGCGAGATCAAGGAATCCCAGGAGCTGGGTGTCGAAGGCTATCCGGTGTTCACCCGCAAGGCCTCCACCGACGTCAGCTACCTGGTCTGCGTGCGCTTCCTGCTGTCCGAGAACACTCGCGGACGCATCTACCCGCAGTTCGCCACCCACAATGCCCACACCATCAGCACCATTCTGGATGTGGCCAACGCCGGCGAGACACGTCAGTTCGAATTCCAGCGTCTGCACGGCATGGGCGAAGCCTTGTATGAAGCCGCGCTCAAGCGTGCCCCCAAGGGGACCTGGTGCCGTATCTATGCGCCGGTCGGCGCGCACAAGGACCTGCTCCCGTACCTGGTGCGTCGTCTGCTGGAGAACGGGGCCAACTCCTCGTTCGTTCACCAGCTGGTCGACCCGCGCGTGCCGGTCGAGAGCCTGTGCACCCACCCGGTGGTCACGCTCAATCAGTACAAGACCTACCACAACCCACGCATCGCGCTGCCGCCGAATATCTATGGCGCAGACCGCCTGAATTCACGGGGCATCAATCTGAACATCAATAGCCAGTACCAGCCGCTGATCGACGAGATGGCCACGCACATGGACACCACCTACGACGTGCGTCCGCAGCTGGCCTTCGATGTCGAGGTCAATGCCGAGCGTCGTCAGGCCGTCACCTGCCCGTTCGACCGTCGTGACACCCTGGGCCACGTGCAGTGGACCAGCGCCGAGGAAGCCTCCAAGGCCATCGACGCCGCCTGGGCTGCCTTCCCGCGCTGGGAGCAGACACCGGTCGAGGAACGCGCCGCGATTCTCGAGCGCTTCGGTGACCTGATGGAAACCCACACCGCCGAGCTGATGACCCTGTGCTCCCGCGAGGGTGGCAAGCTGCTCACCGACGGCATCGCCGAGATCCGTGAAGCGGTCGACTTCTGCCGCTACTACGCCAACCGTGCGCGTGCCGACTTCGCCGAGCCGACCGAGCTGCAGGGCCCGACCGGCGAGCACAACCAGATCATGCTCGGCGGCAAGGGCGTCTTCGCCTGCATCAGCCCGTGGAACTTCCCGGTCGCGATCTTCTGCGGCCAGATGGTCGCCGCCGCCGTCACCGGCAACACCGTGGTCGCCAAGCCCGCCGAGCAGACCTCGCTGGTCGCTCACCGCGTGGTCGAGCTGCTGCGCGAAGCCGGCATGCCGCACGATGTCGTCCAGCTGCTGCCGGGCGATGGCCCGACCGTGGGTAGCGTGCTGTCCAGCGACCCGCGCATCACTGGCGTGTGCTTCACCGGCTCCACCCAGACCGCGCAGATCATCAACCGCTCGCTGGCCGCGCGTGAGAACGCTCCGCTGCCGACGCTGATCGCCGAGACCGGTGGCCTCAACGCCATGATCGTCGACTCCACCGCCCTGCCGGAGCAGGTCGTCAATGACGTGGTGCAGTCCGCCTTCCAGAGTGCCGGTCAGCGCTGTTCCGCCCTGCGTGTGCTCTACGTGCAGGAAGACGTCGCCGAGCGCGTCATCGGCCTGCTCAAGGGCGCGATGGACGAGCTGAAGATCGGTGACCCGCGCGATCTGGGCACCGACGTCGGCCCGGTCATCGACGAGGAAGCGCGTGCCGGTCTGCTCAAGCACATCGAGGAATATCGCAGCCAGGACCGCGTGATCGCCGAAGCCGCCGTCGACAAGACCATCACCGAGCACGGCACCTTCGTTGCGCCGGTCGCCCTGCGCATCGATGGCATCGATAGCCTGGAAAGCGAGCAGTTCGGTCCGGTACTGCACATCGCGACCTGGAAAGGCGGCGAAGTGGACAAGGTCATCGATACCATCAATGGCCTCGGCTACGGCCTGACCTTCGGTGTGCATTCGCGAAACGAAAGTTTTGCTAATGCCGTTGCACAGAAAATTCGTGTTGGTAATGTCTACGTCAACAGGAATATCATCGGTGCTGTGGTAGGTGTACAGCCGTTTGGTGGTCAGGGCTTCTCTGGTACTGGCCCGAAAGCCGGCGGCCCGCACTACCTGCACCGCTTCGCTACCGAGAAGACCCGTACCGTCAACACCACGGCTCTCGGCGGCAACGCGTCTCTTCTCGCCATGGGCGACGAATGACCGACGCTGCCTGCTCTCGCGGCAGCAGCAGAGGTCATGCCTGGCGGAAGACTGCATGCTGGACGTGCATGAGGTAGCCAGGTGACAGGGCATCAGGACGATGCCCAGTGGATGACGGCGAGCACGCCAGGCCGTCATCTGCCCCGGACACCGACAGGGACGCCCACGGACATGAATCGCCAGCGACTGGCCCCTCATGCTCGTGCCCTGCGGTGTCCGTTGCCGTTTCCCCTTTTGACTCGACGGCAATATGCGGGGACGGACGAACGTCAGAAGATTCGTTTATGCGCTAGTCTGAACGTACAAGATTGGCAGGAACTTGCGAGAGCCGCCGCGACATGGCCCTCGAAGGACGTTCGATGCATGACGCAGGACTCCCGGCGACGGTCTGACAGGAACCGTCACTGGCAGTGAATCATCACGACGCTCGCCGTCCGACAACAATAAATGCAAAGGATTTACTCCACGATGGTCGATAACAGCCCCACCATACTCATCACGTTCGCTATCTATCTGGCGGTGATGCTCGGCATAGGCCTGCTGGCCTACAAGCGCACCTCCAACATGTCGGATTACATCCTGGGTGGCCGCTCATTGGGCCCCTGGACATCCGCCATTTCCGCCGGTGCGTCTGACATGTCCGGCTGGCTGCTGCTGGGCCTGCCCGGCGCTGCCTACCTCAGCGGCCTGTCCGCTGCCTGGATCGGCATCGGTCTGCTGGCCGGTACCTGGCTCAACTGGCTGATCGTCGCCAAGCGCCTGCGTATCTACAGCTTCGTCGCCAGCGACTCGCTGACCCTGCCGGATTACTTCGAGAAGCGCTTCCGCGACAACTCCAAGATGTTGCGCGTCATCTCGGCCGTCTTCATCCTGCTGTTCTTCCTCTTCTACACCAGCTCCGGTCTGGTGGCAGGTGGCAAGCTGTTCGAGACCGTCTTCGGCCTCGACTACACCATCGCCGTGACCGTCGGTACCATCGCCATCGTGTCCTACACCTTCTTCGGCGGCTTCCTCGCCGTGTCGTGGACTGACCTCATCCAGGGTCTGATGATGGCTGTTGCCCTGATCGTGGTGCCCATCGTGGCACTCACCGACATGGGTGGCGTGGCAGAAGCGACCTCGCGCATCACTGCCGAGAACCCGCTGCTGCTGGAATGGTTCCGTGACGCCTCCACCGGCGAAGCGCTGACCCTGGTCGGCATCGTCTCCTCACTGGCGTGGGGCCTGGGCTACTTTGGTCAGCCGCATATCCTGGCGCGTTTCGCGGCCATCCGCAGCGAGAAGGACATCGGCGCGGCCCGTACCATCGCCGTCGTCTGGTCTGCACTGGGTCTGTTCGCGGCCATCTGTATCGGCCTGCTGGGTCTCGTCTACGTGCCGAAGGACCTGGCCGACAGCGAGAAGATCTTCATGGTCATGGTCAACTTCATCTTCCACCCGGCGGTTGCCGGCGTGCTGCTGGCCGCCATCCTGGCTGCCGTGATGTCCACCGCTGACTCCCAGCTGCTGGTATCGTCCTCTGCTCTGGCCGATGACTTCTACAAGGCGCTGTTCAAGAAGGATGCGACCCAGTCCGAGCTGGTGTGGGTCGGTCGCTTCGCGGTGGTCGGTATCGCCATCATCGCCTGGATCCTGGCGCTGGACCCGAACTCCAGCGTGCTGGGTCTGGTGTCCTACGCCTGGGCCGGCTTCGGTGCCGCCTTCGGCCCGGCGCTGATCATGTCGCTGTACTGGCGCCGCATGAACCGCTTCGGCGCGCTGGCCGGCATCATCGTCGGTGGCGTGACCGTGGTGGTCTGGAAGCAGCTTTCCGGTGGCATCTTCGATCTCTACGAGATCGTGCCGGGCGTCATCTTCGCCTACATCGCCATCTACGTGGCCAGCATCATGAGCGCAGCACCGGCTGATGAGATCACCACGGAATTCGACAAGGTCGAGAACCACGCCTGATCGAGGTGTGACAACACATTGTTGAAGCCTGTACCTATTGCCGCTCATATCGGCAATACGACAACGCCGCCCCTCGGGGCGGCGTTGTCGTTCCTGGCAACTTGTCCTCACTGACTCTGGCTGTCATGGCTCTCTCATATGTCCTAATCACATTGGCGAGGCTTGCGGAAATCGATTACCCAGACTCCTTCTTGCAGTGACAGCGCTGGCGACGGCACTTGCGACAGAACTGATAAAGGAGCTGAGGGCTGGCTGGTGGGCTGATCGGAGGCCTGACTGACAGCATCGCCCGGCGCACAGGGCGATCGCGCTTGCAGGCGTGCCTTGAGCGCCTCATCGCGCAGCAAGGTCACCGCGCTGGCGCCCGCCAGGCGCAGCCGCACCACGGCCCAGTAGTTGTCAGGCGTGAAGGCGGCAACCAGATTCTGGCCCACGGCCGCCGCCTGCTGGCGAGCGACCCGCGCCAGCGGCGCCACTGGCGCCTCGCCCAGCACCAGTACCGGCAAGGCATCGCGCGGCTGGTAGCGCTCGGCGTCACGGGGCGAGTCCAGCGGCAGGCCCTGCTCCCGCGCCTGAGCCACCAGAGTGCGCGCCAGCTGTGTCTCATGGGCCTGTTGGGCGCCCAGCGCATTGCTCCAGGCGGCGAAGATCACCCCATGGCGCACCAGCAACAGGCCGGCGACGATCAACAGACACGGCTTCAAAGGGCACTGCGTCAGACCCCGCCAGCCAGGTGACTTGCGCTGCGTGTTGGCCGTTTCTGTCATGCTCGGCGTTGCGCTTGCCTCCGCGCTCGCGCCCTCTCTCACACTCACACTCACACTCAGTGCCAGCATCAGGGCACCGCCCAACAGCGGTCCCCAGGCGATCAGGGTGCGCGAATGAAATACCGGCTCGGCCAGCAACAGCATCGGCCCCCACAGGGCGGGAACCAGCAGCAGCGCCCACAGGGCCCAGCTCATGCGCTGCAGCGATAGCTGGCGCGCCGAGCGAGACCTGCCCTCGGGCGCGCCAGCGGCTTCTGCATGACATAAAGGCACGCTTCGAGGCAGGAGTCGCAACAGCGCTGCCCCGGCCAGCAGCGCCAGACTGAGCAACAACGTGACCTGCCCCAGCCCCTCACGCAGCGCGCCCAGCGCCACGCTCAGGTTGTGCTCGATCCCTGCCAGCAAGGCCTGAGGGTCGGCGAAGGGCAGCATCTGGCCATGCTGCTGACTGTACTCCCCCGCCACCAGCAGCCGCGTGATGGGCAGATAGAGCAGCAAGGCGACGGCGGCCAGCGCCCCACGCTGCAACAGCATCCGCCAGCGCGACCACAGTGACGTGCTGACGGCGCCCGCGAACAGGGCTTCGAGCAGGCTCAGCACCAGAAAGGCATTCAGGGCCGGTTGATAGCAGCACAGCGCCAGCAACAACAGCAGCAAGGCGCTCAGCGGTGGCTGCCAGACTTGCCATGGGCCTCGCCCTTCGCTTATCCCTCCGCCTTGCTCTCCCTCTGCCCCGCTTTTCCCGCCAGCACGCAGCACCAGACTGGCCAGTGTGGCACTGGCCAGCGCCACGCTCATCGGCAGGCTGTCGAAGGCGTAACTGAAATTCTGCAGGGTGAAGGGCGTCAGCCAGATCAGCGCATTGCCCACTACGCAGCCCGCCAGCGAGAGCCCCGGCAGCCATCGCCACCAGGCCAGCGCCATGCTCGCCGCCAACCCCCAGGCCGCCATTTGCGGCAAGGGCGCGACATTGACCAGCACATCGCCAAAGCCCAGCAGGCGCATGATGCCCTCGGCGGCCGGGCGCGCATTGAGCATCCAGCCGTAATAGCCATCCAGGGCACGGCTCATGTCATCCAGATACAGCGCGCGCGTGGCGATCAGTGGCACAAGCCCGAGCCCGATCACCACGAGACTGGCAAGCAGAATGCGCCATGCCTGACGCCGCCTGGCATCAGCGGCATCACACGCTTGGGACAACGGCTGCGAGCTTGTCATGCACTGGACTCCCGATCAGAACGATACCCAGGACGGATGACGTCGAGAGTACCTGACTCGGGGCGCGATGGAATGCCCCGACGAAAGCCCATCAAAAACGCCACCCGAGGGTGGCGTTGTCGACATGCCTACGTGATGCAAAAGTTACTCGGCCGGCGTGCTGGCCTGATGGAAGTGCACATCGCGCTGCGGATAGGGAATGCTGATGCCGCGCTCATCGAAGGTCAGCTTGATGCGTTCGGTCATGTCCCACTTCAGCGCCCAGTAATCGGAGGCCTGACACCACATGCGGAAGTTGAAGTTGACCGAGCTGTCGGCCAGCTCTGACACGGCGATCAGGTAGGACGGCTCCTTCATGATGCGCTCGTCACCGGCGACCAGCTCCTCGAGCACCGCCTTGACCTGACGGATGTCGTCGTCATAGCTGACACCGACCACCAGGTCCAGACGCCGCGTCGGCAGCGCCGAGTAGTTGGTGATGGTGTTGGACATGACGCTGGAGTTCGGCACGGTGACCTTGCGGTTGTCCGGCGTCACCAGGCGGGTCTGCAGCATGGTGATCTGATCGACGCTACCGGAGGTGCCGGCGGCTTCGACGTAATCGCCCTTCTTGAACGGACGCAGCGTGACCAGCAGGAAGCCGGAGGCCAGATTGGACAGCGAGCTCTGCAGCGCCAGACCGATCGCCAGACCCGCCGCACCCAGCGCGGCGATCATGGAGGTGGTATCGACACCGATCTGGTCCAGAGCGGTCAGCAGCACCATGACCACCAGGATGGCGTAGGCGATCTGGCCGACGAAACCGGCCGCCGCCTCGTCCATGCTCTTGCGGTGCAGCAGCGAGGTCGCCCACTGGGTCAGGCGCTTGGCGACCCACATGCCGAAGACCAGCACGGCCAGCGCCGACAGCAGGGTTCCGCCCCATTGCAGCCCTATCTCGAACAGCTGACTGGTATCCATGGGGATGGCATTCAAAAATTCCACGACAACTCCTTGAGCATCCCTTGCGTGGCGGTCAGCAGACCACCGGGTGCTTTATCGTTATAGGGCACGAGGCGCGCGCCGGGGACGCACTGACACTCGGCCGAACGGATCATTGGGTATTCACGCGCACACAATTTACCTGACTATCGGCGTCACGTCAGTGCTCTTGCGCTCGGGGCCGCGTGCCCTGCTCTGCGCTCATCACGCCATTCATCACGGTATCCATCACGCAATTCCTCAATTCAGGGCGCACTTCAATTCAAGGCACCCTTCAATCCAGGGCGTAGGTCAGGGCTGCGCCCGAGCGGGCGTCAGTCCCAGCGGTGAGCGCAGCGTCAGTGCGTCCAGACGCAGGCCCACGGGAAACTTGTTGGCATCCAGGCCCGCATCACGCGGCGCGATGGGCGGCGGCCCCTTGAGGGTCAGGCTGAAGCTGCCATCGCTCGCGATCAGCGCGGCGGGCACCTCGACCTCGAAGCGCTCATAATTACCGCCCACCGGCCAGCGCGTGACGGTCTGCTCTCCGATCATGACTTCCACCGGCAGCGCGGTGGCCGAATCCGGGAAACGTGACAGCTCAAGCGCCACGACCACGGCCTGCGAGCCTGCCGGCGAGACCTCGGGCGCGACCCGCAGGCGCAAGGTGACCTCCGCCAGCCGCGCACTGACCGGCACGTCTGGCTGGGGCGAGTAGAAACCGGCCCACAGCACGCCGCAATTGCCCAGCGGCTCGCCCTTGCGGACGGGGTAGCGCTCACCGGGCGTCAGTACCGGCACCTCGCCCATCGGTCGATAGCAGGTGGTGGCATGCTCGATGAAGTAGCGCCGATAGTGATCATCGACCCTGGGCGTGCGCGCCAGCCACAGCAGGGTGAGTTCGAAGGCCAGCACCACCACGGTGGCCAGCAGCCACCAGATCCGCTGGCTGCGCCGTGGCCGTGGCGCGCCATACAGGGCATCAGACGAGCCAGAAGACGGTGTCATACCAGTTCTCCACCAGCCAGAGATTAGCGAGCGCACCCAGCATGACCAGGCCCCAGGCCAGCGTGCGTGGCAGACGAGTGAGCAGGTCATGCAGGGCCAGCACGAACACCGGCATGCCGATCATGTAGCGCGGAATGGCGTCCAGCCCGGTCGCCAGCGGTACGAACAGCGTGAAGCCCGCCAGCCCCATCTCCAGCCAGCGCCGCTGCACGCCCAGCCAGCCGATCAGACCGACACCGACCAGCGCCATGCTCGCCTGCCACGCCGGGCGCAGCGTCTCCGGCGCGCTCTGCCAGTAGCTCAGCCCTTCAATGAGGTTGGTGAGGGGATTGCCCATCTCACGGCCCCAGGAAATCTGCACATGACTGAAGGCCAGCGCGTCACCCGTCCGGTGATAGAGCAGCGCCATGAACAGGAACAGCCCCAAGGGCCCCACCACGCCGATCAGCAGCCAATCGGGCCGCCGCCACAGCTCGGCGAAGGCGCGCAGGCGCAGGCGCGCCACAAGCTCGATTCCCATCGCGATGACCCAGAACACCCCGGTGGCGCGGGTCATCGACAACAGCAGTGTCCAGAGCATCACGCGGCCAGTGCGCTGACAGCGCCAGTCGATCAATGACGCCAGACACAGCAGCCAGAACAGTGACTCGGAATAGAGTGCGCTGAAATAGAAGCTGTACGGCATGCTGGCCGCCAGCCACACGAACAGCAGCAACGGCGCGCCGGGACGCGTGATGGCCAGATAGCGACAGCCCAGCCCCAGCGCCACGGCCAGCAAGGCATTGCTCAGGAGCACGCCCATCAGTTCGGGGTCCAGCTGGCCGCCCAGTGTCACCAGCCACAGCAGCGCCGGATAGAGCGGGAAGAAGGCCCAATTGGCGGCGTCACCATCGCTCATGCCGCGCGCCTCGACATCGTAGCCGCGCGTCATGATGCCCTTGAACCAGCTGCCGTCGAACTGCGCCATGGCGTGCAGATAGCTGTGATCGCCCCACAACGCGATGGCGAGCCAGACGGCGCGTGTCACCAACAATGCCAGCAGGATATGCCCCCAGGGAATGCGCACGGCCTGCGCCCGCGCGAGTGCCTCAAAGGGGGGCGGCGTCTCGGCTGCCAATGTCTTGAGGCGCTCCCCCAGCGTCGAGCGCGGCCCTGCGGTGACGCTGTCATTCATGCATGGTCTTCCTTGAAGGCCCACAGCCGTGAGGCCAGATAGGTCACGATCGGCACCGAGAGCGTGGCGATCGCGATGGCGACGAAGCCCGACAGATCCAGCCCCTGCATCAGCAGTGCCAACAGGCCATTGTTGAGCGCAAAGCCGCCCGCCGCGACCAGTCCGAAACGCCAGGCACTGCCCTGGCGCTTGAAGGTCAGCCGGCGATGGCCGACCAGCGAGACCTGAAAGGCGACGCAGAAGGCAATGATATTGGCGATGAATTCATTGAGCTGCGGCCACAGGAACAGCAGCAAGGCGGCGACGCCCAGGTGCACGCCCGTCGCGGCCAGCCCGACCAGCCCGAAGCGGGTCGCGGTGCCCGCCTCCTCCCTGGCGCGGGCAGTGACTGGCCTGTCGGACTCGCTGACGCCCTCACGATCAGCGCTCAAGTGATTCACCTCGCGCCGCACCGCGTACGACTCGCGCAGTGCTCAGGCCGCTGTCGAGGCCCCTGTCCGGTGACACGCTGCCCGGCGGGCTGTCGTGCAGGCTGTCATGGTCGATCAGGTAAAGCGGACGCTGCTTGGTTTCCATGAACAGACGACCGAGGTATTCGCCCAGCACGCCGATCGAGATCAGCTGCATGCCGCCGAAGAACAGGATCGCGACCATCAGTGAGGCATAGCCCGGCGCATCGGCGCCGAACAGCACCGTCTTGCTGATGATCACCAGGATATAGAGGAAGGACAGAGCGGCGACGACACTGCCGATATAGGTCCAGACCCGCAGCGGCCAGGTCGAGAAGCTCACCACGCCATCGAGGGCGAAATTCCACAGCTTCCAGTAGTTGAACTTGGTGGTACCGGCCGTGCGCGACGGGCGCTGATAGGTGACACCCACCGAGCGATAGCCGGGCCATGAGAACAGGCCCTTCATGAAGCGGTTGCGCTCGGGCAGGCGCCGCAGCGCCTCGACGACACGGCGGTCCAGCAGGCGGAAGTCACCCGCATCGCGCGGTATCTCGGTGAAGGTCAGGCGGTTGAAGACGCGGTAGAACCAGCCTGCCGTCTTGCGCTTGGTGGCGGTGTCTTCATTACGCGCGGCGCGCACGCCATAGACCATGTCGTAGCCGGCCTGCCATTGGCTGATGAACTCGAGGATCACCTCCGGCGGGTCCTGCAGATCGACATCCATCGGCACGATGGCATCGCCACGCGCCTGCTCGATGCCGGCGGACATGGCCGCTTCCTTGCCGAAGTTGCGTGTCAGACTCAGGTAGCGCACGCGGGCATCGCCGGCCGCCGCGGCCTCCAGACACGCCAGGGTGCCATCGGTTGAGCCATCATCGACGAACAGCACTTCAAGATGCGGCACCTGCGAGCCCAGGGTCTTCTCGATGGCCTCCAGAAAGAGACCGATGGTCTCCTCCTCGTTCATCACCGGTACCACCAATGACAAGACCCAATCACCGGAAAGGCGGCGCGACATGTCGCGGGGAATGTGCCCCGACGAGGACGAGGACTGCCGGCCAGACGTCTGGCCGCAGGATGCATCAGCTGAGGACCGCATGGTATTTCCTCCATCGAGAGCCCCGTCATTCATGCACGCCAGGGCATCATCATCTGACAAGGTGAGAGTGAAGAGGACACAGGTGCTGCACCAGCGGCTTACCAGACACTCTCCCGCTCTCGATCGGCGCCTCTCCTCCCTCCGCTCCATTACCTCTTGGGGCCGAGGGCGACGAATACAACGCAGCGTCAATGCGGATGGCGGACAATGCGAACCGGTCTGCCAGCTGCAAGAATCCGTGAAAAGCTCCGCACAGCGCCAGACATCGGCAAGGGCTTGCGAGGGTTTACGAGGGCTTGTGAGAGCGGTCTGCGCGGGTCAATGAGCGCGACGCCACCTCGCTGCGTTATAGAGCCTGCGGCCTCAACAAGTAAAGCCTGAATCACTCAAGGGCTCGCAAGCCATGCCCTTAGCCCTAAACAAACACGACCGCTCCAGGGAGCGGCCGTGTTTGTTGATGTAATGAATAGAGCCTGCGCAATCGCGTTACTGGCTGGACGCGAGGGTCACCAGCGTGATGAGCAAAAGACACCAGCTCAGCGGCGCCCCCAGCAGCCAGGCGCGGGTCGCATGGCGCGGTACCAGGCCGACGCCATGCGTGAAGCCGGCGCCCAGCCCCCACAGCGCGACCAGCAACATCAGATAGCGCGGCCCTGTCTGCATCGAGGCTATCGCATCCGGGCCCAGCAGCATCCAGATGGCCACCATGGCAGACAGCAGCAGCGAGGCCAGATGGGCAGGTCGAGTTCGGCACCAGGCCGGTGGTCGTGAGGCGTACCAGGGTCGTGACATCGAGCTCTCCTTGATCGGAACGGTCAGCGGCGCAGAAGTAACGTTGGGGGGCCGCCTTACTCAATCATCGTCAAAGGTGTGGGTCTGCTCAAGCCACAATGCATTGATGATGCCCGCGAAGCAGGCCAGCAACACACCGAGAATCCAGGCGAAATACCACATGGTGTTGTCTCCTGGCGAGGGCAGTGCCCTCGCCTGTTGATAGCAAATGGGAGCAATTGTCTCAGCTAGCTCAACTCAATTCAGGCCAGCTCAACTCAGGTCAGATCAGCCCAGCGCACCTCAATACAGGCTGTGGCCGTCCTGCTCGATATGCGCGACGGTGACGCGACGCCACATCTTCACGTAGCACCAGGTGGTGTAGAGGATGATGGTCGGCACCATCACCAGACCCGCCACGGTGACGATGGAGAGCGTCAGCTCGCTGGAAACGGAATCCCACAGCGTCAGGCTGGCCTCGCTCATGCGTGAGGACGGCACGATGAACGGGAACATGCTGATGCCCGCTGTGGCGACCACTCCCCCTACCCCGACGGAGCTTGCCGTGAAGGCCGCGCCGCCCTTGCGCCGGGCCGACAGCACCATCGCGGCCAGCACACCGACCACCGCGCTGAGCGGTGCCAGCAGCGTCAACGGCTCACGCGCGTAGACATCCAGCCAGCTGCCCGGCCCGACCTGCTTGTCGAGCAGCTTCAAGGCCGAGGCGGTATCGCCCATCTGATCGATGCTGTAGCCCATGCCGGACAGCCACACCCACAGGCCGCCCAGTGCGAACAGCCCCAGCGTCAAAAGGCCCAGCGGCTGCACCAGACGCGCGCTGCGTGCGGCGACGGCCTCATCGGCACGCGCCACCAGCCAGGTGCCGCCATGCAGCATCACCATCACCATGGACAGCGCGGCGCACAGCAAAGCGAAGGGGTTGAACAGGCCCAGGTAGCTGCCGGCGTAGCTGGCACGCATGAACTGATCGACTTCCAGCGGCACGCCCTGCAGCAGGTTGCCGAAGATCAGCCCGAAGAAGGCGGTGGGGATCAGGCTGCCGGCGACGATGCCGCGGTCCCACCAGCCACGCCACTGGGTGTTCTCGAGCTTGGAGCGATAGTCAAAGCCCAGCGGACGGAAGAACAGCGAGAACAGGATGGTCAGCATCGCGAAATAGAAGCTTGAGAACACGGCGCCGTAGACCACCGGCCACACCGCGAACACCGCACCGATGGCGGTGACCAGCCATACCTGATTGCCATCCCAGTGCGGGGCCAGGGTATTGATCACCACGCGGCGCTCGCTGTCATTGCGGCTGACCAGCGGCATCAGCATCGCCGCGCCCATGTCCATGCCATCGGTGATGACGAAGCCGATCAGCAGCAGCCCTACCGCCACCCACCAGAACAGCTTGAGGATCTCGTAATCCCACATGATCCGTTACTCCTTGAATGACAGCGAAGGATTGAGTGACATGCCGTCATCTTCGGACATGGCGCCATGGTGGATGCCGCCGCGCTCGAAGTGATAGCGACCGGTGTGCAGGGAAGACGGCCCCTTGCGCGCGAAGTGGAACATCAGCCACATCTCGATGACGAAGAACAGGCTGTAGAAGGCCAGGAAGCCACCGATGGACCACCACAGATCGGACTCATCCAGACTCGAGGCCGCCATGAAGGTCGGCAGAATCTCCCCCACCGCCCACGGCTGACGCCCGAATTCGGCCACGAACCAGCCGGTTTCCACGGCGATGAACGGCAGCGGGATCGACAGCAGGCAGACCCACAGGAAGGGCCGCACGTCGAAGCGCTGCTTGGCGGTCATCCACACCGCCGCGATGAAGATCACCAGCATCGCCATGCCGCAGGCGACCATGATGCGGAACGAGAAGAACATCGGCGCGACCGGCGGAATCGAGTCGGCGGCGGCCTTGTCGATCATCTCCGGCGTGGCATCGGAGGGCGTCTCGACGTAGCGCTTGAGCAGCATGCCGTAACCGAGATCATCCTTGACCGCATCGAAGGCCTTGCGGGTCGCGATGTCGTCCTGGCCATCACGCAGCTGCTGGAGCAGGTCATAGGCCTGCATGCCATTGAGGATGCGTCCGCGGTGCTCCTCGGTCAGTTCCTTGATGCCGGGAATCTCGGTATCCAGCGAGCGCGTGCCGATCAGGCCCATCACATAGGGAATATGGATGCCGTAATCGGTGTGCTGGGTCTCCTCGTTGGGCAGACCGATCAGCGTGAAGGACGCCGGCGCCGGCTCGGTTTCCCACATCGCCTCGATGGCGGCCATCTTGGCCTTCTGGACATCCCCGACCTCGTAGCCGGACTCATCGCCCAGCACGATCACCGAGGCCACCGAGAACAGACCGAAGGCGGCGGCGATGGCGAAGCTGCGCTTGGCAAAGCCCAGATCACGGCCCTTGAGCAGGTAGAAGGCGCTGATGCCGAGCACGAACATGGCGCCGGTCACATAGCCTGCCGACACGGTATGCACAAACTTGGCCTGGGCGACCGGGTTGAAGATGACATCCGCGAAGCTGGTCAGCTCCATGCGCATGGTCTCGAAATTGAAGGCCGCACCGACCGGATTCTGCATCCAGCCGTTGGCGATCAGGATCCACAGCGCCGAGAAGTTGGAGCCGAAGGCCACAAGCCAGGTCACCATCAGGTGCTGACGCTTGGTCAGGCGGTCCCAGCCGAAGAAGAACAGGCCGACGAAGGTGGATTCCAGGAAGAAGGCCACCAGGCCCTCGATGGCCAGCGGCGCACCGAAGATGTCGCCGACGTAATGCGAGTAGTAGGCCCAGTTGGTGCCGAACTGGAATTCCATCGTCAGGCCAGTGGCCACGCCGAGGGCGAAGTTGATGCCGAACAGCTTGCCCCAGAACTTGGTCATGTCCTGGTAGACCTGCTTGCCGGTCATGACATACAGGGATTCCATGATGGCCAGCAGGAAGGCCATGCCGATGGTCAATGGTACGAACAGGAAGTGGTAGAGCGCGGTCATGCCGAACTGGAACCGCGACAGCTCCACGACGGTATCGGAGATCATGTCTTAACCCCTTTGCGATAAGGCGGACGGTCAGGCTGCCGTCCCTGCATGCGCTTGCCACCGACGTCGGACGGACACATCAGGCCGACTCTCGCCGGCAAGCACACAGGCAATGGCACCGTGGCACCAAGACCTTGGTCGGCATTGTCTACCCTCCCGCGCCAGTCTCCAGATGTCAGGTTGTCGCACTCACCGGGCGGATGTCGCACCCGCCACCTCCGCCAAGTGCCTGTGGTCACTGGACAACTCCTCTGCAAGCCGCATGGATGCTGGAGCGGCGGGCATCGCTGGCCTGGCGCCATCTCAACGCTGACTCTGCGCACCCCTGCGCGCGCTGCGACCATCGACCACACTGCGACGTTGGACCACGCTGCGACCGACTGGCGCACCCAAGCGCCGCCAGCCGCCGCACAGAAAGCCATCACGGCCCCGCGCCATTGACGCGCTGGGAAGGAGAGTTTTGTGCCGCAGGCCTGTCACTTCCCCAGCAGGCTAACTATCATGGCCAGTCATCGCAGCGCTCACCGACAAGGATTGCCAGTGAACGCTTACCGCCTATCACCCGAGACCGTGATTCCTACCTGACATGACGCATCGCTCCCCCATTCATCCCTCTGCTGGTCACACCGCCACCACCAGCCCCAGCGCCACGGCGCCGCGCGGCCACGGCGATTACTGTGAAGCCGGGCTTGCCCGCCTGCTGGAGCAGCACGACCTCAATAGCTTCGATGCCCTGTGGCAAGTGGCAGCCCACGACGTCGACGCGCCGAATCGTGAACGCGGCGGCGTCTCGACGGTCTCGCTGCTGACGCTCGAGGATGAGGACGGCAACAGCCATCGCCTCTATCTCAAGCGCCAGACCAACCACCTGGGCCGCAGCCTGGCGCGCCCGCTGGGCGAACCGACCTTCTCTCGCGAATGGCGTGCCATCCGTCACTATCACGCGCTGGGAATACCGGCAGTGGACGCCGGCTGGTACGGCGAGCGGCGCGCAGGCCGGGAATGGCGCGCCATCCTGATCACCTTCGATCTCGCCGGGCGCGATGATCTGGACCACTGGCATGAACGCTGGGCGGAACTCGATGCCGCCATGCGCTCTCAGGTCATCACCGCCAGCGCCCGCCTCGTTCGCGAGATTCATCAGGCTGGCCTGATGCATGGCTGCCTGTTCCCCAAGCACATCTTCCTCAGTCGCCCGCCGAGTGAGCCGCCGGCCAGCACCTGGCGAATGGACGCCGTCATCATCGACCTCGAGAAGACGCGCCGCTTCTTGCTGCGCCGCCACGAGTGCCTGCGCGATCTCTACGTGCTGTGGCGCCGCCTGAAGGGCTGGCAGCACGATGAATGGCGACAATTTCTTGCCGTCTACCGCGATGCGGATGCGCAGAGCGCCGAGGTCAGTCAGTGGCTGGAACAGCTGGAAGCACGCGCCGCACGCAAGCGGCGCTGAGCCTGCAGAAGCCGGTGACGATCTTTGGCGTAGTGAGCAATAACCTCGCGCACGGCATGCGACCAAGGTCTTGGTCACCTTGCGCGAGGATGAATGAGGATGTCGCTCGAATGCGTCAGCACAAGTCTCACTCGTGAGACATTAAACTTCCCTGAAATAATCGGTAACATCCGCTAACAGGGCACCTAATAAGTTTTCAAACAACGTTCTAAAAAAATGCTTGCCAAACAGAACGCTGTTTTTTATAGTTTGCAGCGTCCCCTGATCGACGCAGCCACGCAGAGCACACGGCCCAAGCCGTAGGGTAGCGAGGCACTGCTGACAGGCAGCTTACGAAGCCAAGCTTCAAGGAGAATTACACATGAAAGCTATCAAGATCCTGACCGCTACTGTTATCGCCGGCACCATGGCTATGGGCGCACAATCCGCCATGGCATATGGCAAGGGTGATACCTTCCTGCGCGGTGGTGTTGCCAAGGTCGACGGCAAGAGCAACAACGGCAACGGTCTGATCGCCAAGGACGAGTCTGGCTTCGCCGGTTCCGTGGGCTACATGTTCCACGACAATCTGGCCATCGCCCTGCAGTCCACTGAAGAATTCAGCACTGACTGGGAAAACAGCGCCGGTGGCTTCGATCAGATGCCGATCAACCTGATGCTGCAGTACTACCCGCTGGGCGGTACTGAAGCCCGCGTCCAGCCGTACGCTGGTGTCGGCCTGAACTACACCCACTTCTCCGGTGAGTCTGCCGGTGGCCAGAGCATGGACATCGACGACAGCTACGGCGCCGCTGCCGAGCTGGGTGTGGACCTCAAGATCACCGAAGCCTGGGCCGTCAACGGCTTCGCTCGTTACGCCGACGTCAAGGCCGATACCAAGATCGCCGGTCAGGACGTGAACGACACCGAGCTGGACCCGGTCACTGTCGGTGCCGGTGTCACCTACCGCTTCTAAGTCCTTGCACGAGGCGTGAACATGCCTCCAGCGAGTACCTGGCAAGCCGTGTGATGCCGCGTCATGAAAACGTCAGCGATGGAGCTCGGCAACGTCGAGCCGTCCAGGCGCCAGATGGGCATCACACACAAACGCCGCAGACCTTCGGGTCTGCGGCGTTTTCGTTGTGGGCAGCCAACGGCTACACGGCGGATCTTGAACGACGTGGCGCAGAAATTGACCTGGATCAACCACGTCCCTGACCGAGCAAGAACGCCCGTAAACTCTTGCCCCAGATCAAATTTCTCGAAATTCGGCTACCTAGAATGAGGGCATTGTTTCCCGCCATCCTTCAGGAGCCATCATGTCCGACGTCGTCACTCGCTCAGCCTCCCTCCCCGCGCACCTGACTTCGCGTAGCCCGCGCTCTGCAGCACGCCCGTGGCAGCTTCTGGCACTGGCAGGCCTCACCAGCCTCGCGACTCTCGGCGCCGCACCGGCCATGGCCGTCGACTCGCTGAATGCCAGCTCTTATAGCTCTCTCAACTCTCTCAGCTCGCTCAACTCTCTCAACTACGGCGCCGGGCAGTTCTGGACGCGTGCGGGTGTCGCCAAGGTCTCGCCGAAGAGTGACAACGGTCGCATCGATGCCATCGGTGCCGACGTGGATGTCGATGATGACAGCGCCTTTGCCTTCACTCTCGGCTATCGCTTCACCGACACCTTCGGTATCGAGCTGCTGGCGGCGCAGGATTTCGACCACGACATCTCGCTCAATGGCCAGAAAGCCGGTTCCGTCGATCACCTGCCGCCGACCCTGACACTGCAGTACTACCCGCTTGGCGGACGTGAATCGCGCATCCAGCCGTACATCGGCGCGGGGGTCAATTACACCCACTTCTCCGATGAAACCCTCGACGATGGCACCAAACTCGAGATGGATGACAGCTGGGGCGCGGCCGCACAGATCGGCGTCGATCTGGTGATCAACGAGCACTGGGCGGCCAACGTCGCCGCCTGGTATCTGGATATCGATTCCGATGTCACCGTGGCGGGCAGCGTCAACGACAAGGTCGAGATCGACCCCATCGTGACCATGGCCGGGATCAGCTATCGCTTCTGATCAGCCACTTCCTGGCTAGCGCATCTGACTGGCCAGAAACGACAACGCCCCGCCAGCCCATCTCGGGCCGGCGGGGCGTTGTACTTGGTGAGTTGTGAGTTGTGCGCTCGGCACGCCTCAGCGCGGGGCGGCTTGCCCACTGTTCGTTACCGAGGCCTTGGAAGTTGCTGAAGCTGTTGAGGTTGAGGGCGTTGAGGGAGTTGAAGGCGAAGGCGGCGTGACGTCCTCCGCCGGCGCCTTGCTCACCTTGCCCGAACGCGGGCGGTCCAGCACCAGGCCCAGCACCACCAGTGCCGCGCCCGCCACCATCAGCGCGGTCCACTGCTCATCGAACAGCCACCATGCCATCAGCGCGGCACACGGCGGCACCAGGAAGAAGGTGCGCGCGACCTGATGGGCCTCGCCCCGCTCCAGCATCAGCATCAGCAGGCAGATGGCACCGACCGAGATGGCGATCACCAGCCAGGCCATGGTCATCAGCAGGCGCGGCGTGGGGTCAAAGGCAAAGCTGCCGACACTGGTCGCGGCGACGACGAATACCCCGCCCGCACCGAGATACTGGAACATCAGTCCCTCGACCAGCCCCATGCGCCCTGAGACCCGCTTCTGCCACAGCGTCGAGCTGGACACGCCGATCAGCGCCACCAGGCACCAGACGAGCCCGATCAGCGGCCACTCCAGGGTGCCCGCGCCATCCTTGGCAAGCCCTGCCCCCAGCACCAGACTGACGCCAATGGCACCACAGCCAAGCCCAGCCCACTGCTTGGCGCCCAGCCGCACGCCGAACAACGGCAGAGACAAGGCCGCCGTCACCAGCGGATGCAGACTGACCAGCAGCGCCGTCAGGCCCGCCGGCAGCCCCGCCTTGACCGCCGCGAACACGCCGCCCAGATAGGCGCCATGCAACAGCATGCCAATGCCCATCTGCGCCAGACGGTCGTTGCGCCGGCCCCACTGACGCGGCTTGCGGCGCAGCCACAGAATCACTCCCAGCACCGGCAGCACCAGCAGGCTGCGCACCAGCAGCAGGGTGAAGGGTTCAGCGTCCAGGGTACCGAAGCGCGCGGCGATGAAGCCGCTGGCGAACAGAAACACGAAGCAAAGTGGCATCCACATCACGCAGACTCCAGCGAGAGAAATGACAAGCGATCGGCCCATAGGCAGGTGCAGGACGTGCACCGACGGGACCACGACATGAGCCTTCAGCTTGCCGCGAACCCTCAAGGGGGCACAAGATACAGATAATCTCCAATTCAAGGGGTACAGACAGGCATGTCATCCGCCGAGCACGCTTCGTCCGCCAGCCGCCCTTCGCTTGCCGGCGATGCCATCAACTCAACCACCAGTTCAGGCGCCAGCTCAGGCGCCACAGCCGCGACGCTGCCGCGCTATCAGCAGCTGGTCGAGCGGCTCAAGGCCCAGATGGCGACGGGCAAACTGAGCGCAGGACAGCGCCTGCCTTCGCTAAGGCGGCAGGCGGCGCAGTCGGGGCTCGGCCTCAACAGCGTGATTCGTGCCTATGGCGAGCTGGAGGCGGCGGGCCTGATCATCGCCGAACCGCGCGCCGGCTATCGGGTCGCGCCATCGACGCAGGCTGCTCACGCCCCGGATGACCTGAATGGCGCCCTGAATGGCGGCTCACAGACCAGCCCGACTTCATCCCGTCATCCCGGCGTAGGGCAGCACGGACAGCACGGGCAGCGAGAGTCACATCACAGACCGCGCGCCATCACCACACTCACCATCAGTGACCCGGCATGGCAGGCGATGGCGAATGCCAGTGATCCGCGCCTGGCGCCGTTGGGTGCCGCTCACCCGGAGCTGGACGCCCCCGCCGTGCGTCGCCTGTATCGTCTGGCGCGCACTCAGCTCGGGGCGCATGCCCAGCATCCCAGCGCCTATGCTCTGCCGCCGGGCTCGAGCGCGCTGCGCACCGCCATCGCCCAGCACCTCAGCCACCACGGCCATCCCTGTGACAGCGAGGCCCTGTTGATCAGTCAGGGGGCGCAGCATGGCATGTCACTGCTGCTCGGCCAGCTGCGTGCCGCCAAGGGCCGCTGTCGGGTCGGCGTCGAAGCGCCGGGCTATTTCGGTATCGTGGCCGCCATCGAAGCCCAGGGCCATCAGGCGATCGCCATTCCGGCCCGCGCGCACCAGGGACTGGATGTCGAGGCGCTCGAGCGTCTGCTCGAACGTCATGATGACAAGACGCCCGCCCTGACGCTGGATGCCCTGATCGTGACCGCGGATGGCCACAATCCCCTGGGCGGGCAGCTGAGCACGCCAGATCGCCACCGCCTGCTGGCACTTGCGGCCCGCCACGCCATCCTGCTGGTCGAGAACACCACCTTTGCCGAGCTGAGCTTCGATACCCGCCATCCGTGGCTGGCCGACCTCGCCCATCGCCATGACGACAGGCCGATGCCTGCGCTGATCAGTCTCGGATCATTTTCCAAGACGCTGGACCCCCGCACCCGCTGCGGCTGGCTGTGGCTGTCACGGCCCGAGCAGGAGTCACCACTGGGGCTGCAGGCGATGATTCGGGCACGCTGGGCCAATGGCATGGGCGACATGCCGTGGATGCATGCTGCCCTGAGCGAACTGATCACCAGCGGGGATTACGGCCGCCATGTGCAGCGCATGCGACGCTGCTATGCGCGCCGCTTGGAACGTCTGCGCGCACACCTGAGCGCAGCGCTGGGTGACCGAGTCTGGCTGCCGCCGCCGAGCGGCGGCTATCTGCAATGGTGTGGCCTGCCCAGCCTTGAGGCGCGCCAGCTGGAGCAGTTGCATCAGGACCTGCTGAATGCAGGCATCGCCACCCTGCCCGGCAGCCTGTTCAATGCCGAACAGTCCGGCCTGCGTCTCAATGCGGCCCAGCTCGGCGAAGAAGCGATGCAGAACGCTGCGCGGCCCTCTGACGAGATTCCCCGCCAGCAGGAGATACTGGCGCGCCTCACCGCTCACCTGCAAAAAGCCCTCGCACAGGGCGAGGGCTGATTGAGGTGCGATGTCTGGATTTGCTTATGGCACAGACTTTCAGGCCATGCGTAGCGCCTGCTCGCGGCGACGTGCCCACACCTGATTGATCACCAGTGCCGCCACGATGACCGCTCCACCCAGCGCCAGACGCGCCAGGTCGGCGTCGCGGTTCCAGATCAGCAGATTGACCAGCAGGCCCGCCGGCACCAGCGCATTGTTCATGATCGCCAGCGTGCCGGCATCGACCCGCGTCGCGCCCTTGTTCCACAGGAAGTAGCCCAGCCCCGAGGCCACGATGCCCAGCCAGCCCAGCACCACGAAGTGCACCGGCTGCGACGGCAGCTTGTCAGTACTGCCGAACAGCAGGAACATCACGATCACCAGCGCCAGCGCGCCGAGATAGAACCAGCCGAACACATGGCGATGGGCGACATCCGCCGGCAGCTGCGGAGCAACCTGACGATAGGCCACCTGCCCGATGGCAAAGCACAGGTTGGCGCCCTGCACGACCGCAAAGCCGAGCCAGAAGCCGTCACTGACCCCGTTGTAGCGAATGATCGCCGCACCCAGCACCGCAATCGCGGCGGTCAGCAGGTAGAATGGCGATAGGCGCTTGTTCATCAGGTCATCGAGCAAGGTGATGTAGATAGGCGTGAAGATGGTGAACAGCAGCACTTCCGGCACGGGCAGCAGCAGAAAGGAGCGATAGAAGAAGATGTACATCAGGCCGAGCTGGATCGCGCCGATGGCCATCAACTGGAAGCGCAGACGACCGCTGATCGCCCGCGGGCGCATGAACGGCGCAAAGATCAGGCACGCCAGCACGATACGCGTCAGTACGGCCAGATAGCTATCGACCTGACCGGACAGATAGACGCCGATCAGGGAAAACGAGAAGGCCCAGAGGGCCGTGACACCAATCAGGTAGGACATGACGAGTAAACTCGGTAGCCAGAAGAAGTTGACACCAATTGTAACCCTCTATGCGCTGCTCGCGCAGATCCGCCAGCTGGATTTTTCGTCACGCTCCGGCCCGGCATCGCGCAATGCCTGGTCTGGCCAGGGAAGCGGCGAGGTGACGGTCTCTCGAGAAGCCGCTGCTTTCCCTCATGACGGGGCACGGCAGGCGGCTCAGCAAGAGGCGGAGAGCGTGGTATTTCTCGAGCAGGGCCAGTTCCAGCTCGAGGGCCAGTCATCCAGCGTCAACTTCCACAACCGCTATCGCTGGCAGCTGGCCGCGGATGGCGAGGCGCTGTCGCTCAGTCATGAACGTCGTGGACGCGATGCCGCCGTCTTCCTGTTCGATCTGGTGGCCGACAGCGCTCGAGGCGAAGACCACTTCGTCAGTCGTGAAGCGCATCTGTGCATCGATGACCTCTACGCCGCCACGCTGGTCATCGTGCGCGATGAGGCGGGCAATGCCCTGGGCTTTGATCTCGACTGGCGCATCACCGGCCCTCGCAAGGATGAACACCTCGCCTACCGCTATCGCTGCTGAGCGCGACCAGCATCTGACATGAGGGCTGTCGGCGCATGACGGGACCGCTGGCAGCACACGTAAACGCCGCTGACGAATCACTCCATCAGCGGCGTTTTTGCTCTGGCAGTCGATACTGACAGTCGATCAGGCCAGCAGACGCGCCTTGAACCACTCACCGATCGCCTCGATTTCCTCGAGACACACGGCGTGCGCCATCGGCCAGGTCTGCCATTCCAGCGGATGTCCCAGCGCACGCGCACTCTCGGCGCCCGCCTCACCCAGTGCCAGCGGCACGATATCGTCGTGGGTACCGTGATGGACACTGATGGCCAGGCCTTGATTGGCGGCGCTCGGCGCAATGGTCGCGCTGGTCGCGAAATAGGTCGAGAGCGCCAGCAAGCCGCCCAGCGGACGCTCGCAGCTCAACGCCGCCTCATAGACCACCGCGCCGCCCTGGGAGAAGCCGGCCAGAATGATGCGCTCACTGGCGATGCCCAGGGCGATCTGCTCCTCGATCAAGGCATGCACGTAGGCTGCGGATTCACGCAGCTGCACCTCATCGACGCGCCGCCCGAGATTCATTTCGAGAATGTCGTACCAGGCTGGCATGCGCATGCCGCCATTGACGGTCACGGCCAGCTCCTGTGCATGCGGGAAGACGAAACGCACGCCGTGATTCTCAGGCAGACCCAACGCAGGCACCACGGGCACGAAATCACTGCCGTCAGCACCCAGGCCGTGCAGCCAGATCACACAGGCATCCGCCTGGGCGCTCGGCTCGATGATCTGAGGGGCACGGTGGCCATGCTGCTGTGATGCGTCACTCATATTCAGCTCCGGTCGGTAAGAAGGGGAATGCCGCCCAGCCTACCATTGACGCCGTCATCTGCCATGCGATGAGGCTGGCAATCTCACCATGAACAGGCAAATTCCCCTGTCACTCGACGCCCGCCAGCCTCACCAATGCCACTAACGCCATGATGACAGAATATCTTCAGCACCCGTCAATCAAGGGTTCTGTCAATCAAGGGTTCTGGTGCTATTGCAGAATATCGGCCAGTTCGTTCACATCCTTCACGACATGATCCGGCTTCTTTGACAGCGGGAACAGGGCCTTGCCCGGGCGGGCGATGAACGTGGTCTGCAAGCCCGCCTCCTTGGCGCCCGCGACATCCCAGCCATGTGCCGCGACCATCATGGCTTCCTCGGGTTCGACATCAAGCTTGTCCAGCACCCATTCATAGGAACGCAGGTCCGGCTTGTAGATCTGGATATCTTCAATGCTGTAGCGCGCATCGAAATACGGCAGCAATCCCGCGTTTTCGAACTGCGCCTGGACGCCCTTGTTGGACGAGTTGGTCAGGCTGACGATCTTGTAGCCTTCCGCCTTCAGCCTGGCCAGACCTTCCTTGACATCAGGGTGAGGCGGGAGTGTCAGCAACGGGGTGATGATGGCCTTCTTCGCCTGCTCATCCGTCAGTTCGACACCGTTGTTCTGCGCGACCACCCGCAATGAAGCGACACCGATCTGCCCGAAATCGTGGTAATCCCGGGTCACGGTAGACACCAGAGAATAATGCAGCATGGTCGAGAACCACAGGGGCAGCAGGTCTTCTCTTCCCCCCAGTGCCTCGCCGACGGAACTGCGCATCGAGGCAAGATCCAGCAGCGTTTCATTGACATCGAAGATCAGCACCTTGGGCTTTTCGACGACATCACCCGCCATCACACACCCTGACATCAAACCAACGCCCAACACCAATGAACCTGCCACTTTCTTGAGTTTTGCGCGCACCATCATGGGCCTCCACTTGATTGATATCATGGCATCCTGCCTCGGGATATCCGACATGCAGGCCGGCAATCAACAACGTTTAATCACCGTGATGCATCATGACATCCATACAGTGAACTGCCGATGAATCCTTACGAATCATCTGGAAAACCCTCAGAATATTGCGGGCATCAAGCAAGGTGCCATACACAGAGTCGACCAGCCACTTGCTGTGCCCTTCTGGAATCCGGGCATAAAAAAACCCGCCATGATGGCGGGCAATGAATGTCGGGACAGCGACACCCAGGACAGGAAAGCGTTTGAGAAAGGGTTTTGCCACCAGGTCGTTCTAGAGGGGATGGTGGAGGGTCCCAAAGCCCTTGCTCAAGCGTTCTGCTCACTATCCAAGTGTCTCTACGTCTGGGATATTTCCTTTTGCTCTCCCTGAATTCCGGTAGTCACTGGCTTGCGCATCAGTGCCTACGCCTTCAATCGTCGCTGCGCGGTGATTCAAGCAGCGGCAATCAAATCACAGCGCTTCAATTGTTTCGCAATGACAACTTGCGGCATGAAGTCATGTGAAGCGTGTCATGTGAACCGAGTCGTGTGAACCGTCAGCATCGAAAGCTCAGCGATGGTCAGCGTCGATATCGACTGCACCATGCACATCACTATCGGCAAACACATTGCCACGGCTGGTGATCAGAATGTCAGGATTTGCGGCGTAGCGCTTTTCGCTCTTCTGATAATCACGCACTTCGCTGTGGATGCCGTGAGATTGAGCGCTATTGAAACGCGCGTTACTGCTGTCATCAGTGCTGATATCGGCACTGGCCAGACCGCTGGTGGCGAGGGCAAACGCTGCCAGGCCGTGAGTCATGAATGACTTGATCATCTTTCTATCCTCCGTTCATTTTCACTATCGAGTTACCATGAAGTGACACATCACTGATCACTTCATGTACTGCGTATATCCAGGCGGGATATCTATCAGAGTTGATACTTGATATTACCCACGTGAACAATTATCAAAGACTATCAACAAGCACTACCCACAAGGATGCGGCTTGCGATGGCGCGATATTCAGGCTTGCCCATGGCGGGACCCTTCTACGTCATCGTACGAGGCACGGCGCGTCGCTGCGTGGGATGACTCCCGACAGATACCGGCCATTTCAGGAAGGGTCAGACTGCCGTTTCACTTCGCGACGGGGGACACCTGGCGATCAGTGTCAGTGACACTGCTTTACGACTGGCTTGTTCACGCTTTTAGATCTTCGAGCTCTTATGTCTCCAAGCCTTTATGCCTCCAAGCCCTTATGTCTTCAAGCTCTAGCTGCTTAAAACTCTTGCTGCTGCTCATGACGACACTTGCTGCGTGGTCACGAATCAGAGCGGGGCTCAGACAACCTGAATCAGACAATCTGGCTCAGACGCTTTCGCTCAGAGCATGCTGGACGCGAGTCGCGGAAACGCTCTTGCCAGCATCGTTGGCGAATTGCTGGGAGTCGGACGCCAGTGTCTCGCGCTGACCTTCGATCGCAGCATCGTTCAAGGAGCTTTCGACACGGCCCGCGGCAACGCTCATGCCGGTATCGGCAAAGGTGGCTTGCTCGGCGGCGGCGGACTGGGCCTGGCCGTGGATGCTGGATTCGCTGAGCGCAGAGCGCACCTGAAGGTCAGCGACGCTGTCTGCAAAGGCAGCACCGGTGGCAGCAACGGAAAGCGCGGTGGCGGCGATGAGGGTATTGAGCATTTTCATGAAATATCTCCAGTGAAATCTTTGTTCGGGTCAACCGGGCCAGCTGGGCCAACCGGGTCAAAAAGGTCAGCCAGATCGCAAACAGAGTCCTTGTTCGCTGCCGTCAGCGTGACGGCGCGACGCATCAGGCGTTGTCGTTCAGGGCATGTTCGACACGTGACGCAGCAACGCTCTTGCCGGAATCATTGACGAACTGCTGGGTGTCGCGAGTGACCTGCGCCTGCTGGCCCTTGATGGTCTGGCTGTTCAGCGCCTGCTCGACACGGCTGGCCGCAACGCTCTTGCCTGCATCGGTGATGGCCTGCTGCTGCGTGGCTGCCTGCTGAGCCTGACCGTGGATCACGGACTCGCTGATGTTGGCGCGAACCTGCTGGTCGGCAACGCTATCGGCATTGGCGACGCCAGTGGCGGTCACGGACAGGGCAACGGCGGCGATAAGGGCATTGAGGGTTTTCATGAGGTGACTCCAGAAAAAGTGAATAGCGAATAGAAAAAAGGGAGATCAGTGCTGCTGTGGTCCCGGGCCTGGGGCCATGAATCAGGACCTTCAGACTCAGGCGTTGTCGTTCAGCGCATCTTCAAAGCGTGATGCCGCGACACTCTTGCCGTTGTCGTTGCTCAGGCTCTGGCCGCGGGAGACGGCGTGCGTCTGTTCACCCTTGATGGTGTCGGCGTTCAGGGACTGCTCGACACGGTTGGCAGCGGCACTCATGCCGGACTCGGTAGCATTCAGCTGCGTCGCGGCGGGCTGCGCCTGGCCGTGGATGACCTGTTCGCTCAGTGCGGCACGCACCTGGGCATCGGCAACACTTTCATCAGCGGTGGCAACGCCGGTGGCAGCAATGGAAATGGCAGCGGCGGCGATCAAGGAAGTCAGGGTTTTCATGATGATTCTCCAGAAATGGGCAAGGTCGAATGTCAGGTGAGGCGATGTTCGGGGGTCACCGAGTTGTCAGCGTGACCCACTCTGCTTCAGGCGTTGTCGCTGATGTGCTGCTGAACGCGGCTAGCGGCGACGCTCTTGCCCTGATCATTGACGGTGGCGTTGGCCTGGGACACGGCAGCGGTATCGACGCCGCGGATGTGGTCAGCATTGAGCGCCTGCTCAACGCGACCGGCAGCAACGCTCATGCCCGTTTCGGAGAAGCTCTGCTGGCTGGTGGCAGCCGGCTGAGTCTGGCCCATGATCTGCTGGCTGCTGATGGCGTTCTGGACGCGCACGGCGGCGGGGCTATCGTCGGCTGCGAACACGGAGGTGCTGGCAGTGGCGATGGCGACGGTAGCGATCAGAGTCTTGAGGGAAATGTTTTTCATGGTGTATCTCCTGGTCCTGGTGCGGATGCTTCCGCTTTGAGTCGTTGTCAGTCAGTGAAGGAGTGGTTTGCTGACCCCTGTCCGGGTCCTGGCCTTCACTGTCTGTAGTGCGTGCTGCGTTTCGATGATTATCAGACTAATGGTTATGCTGCGTTCAAACTAGCCGTGCAACTGGAAGCTCACTGTTTCTCTTTGAGCAACGCCACTGGAAACGAACGGCCTTCCCCAGCGCTTGCCCCTCCTGCCTCTCTCATCACCCATAAAGCTATTGCAGCGGTTCTGAAAAAGACTTGTACAACATGGAGAGTGCAAGAATTCCTTGTTTGCGTGCTGGCCCATCCCCTTGAGCGGCGCTTCGGCCTGGCAGATCACTATCGACTTTGGTTGAGGAAGACAGTGTCTCGCCCACCACCTTGGTCGAACATGCTGCACGCTGCAGGGTGTGTCTTGCTGTGCTGATGAGTTATACGTCGCCACAGCAGAACTGGATGCCACAAAAACAAGAAAATGCGTATTTTTCTTTTTGCTTTGGCTGAGACGCCTGAAAACAGCGTCCAACAGCAAGAAATTGTGCACATCAATCTTTACGAATATTCATTGACCGATTATTCAGGGTGTGTACCCTGCCCCTCACACTGTCAGTCGGTGACGCCTTGCCCACTGATGTCGAGAAGATTCATGTCACTCGACAACCAAGAGCTCGAGGTCAACTCCGCCTCATCAGCCCTGCATATTTGCTGCAACGTTGATGGAGTGCATTGTGAACCTCGCGAGCCGCGGGATATATCCCCGCGCCGGAACAGGATTGATTCCCCCAGCGAATCAATTCAGCGCTCTTCCAACCCTGACGGAAGCACCCTCACCCACCCATGCGAAGTAATCTCAACGTTTTCAATCGCTTAGGCGACCCATGCAACGATGTCAAAATGATGACAGCCTGGGGACGGCCGTCGCATTTCCGTCGGCGGACAGCAGAACGTGTTGGAAGAGCGTCAAGAAAGCGGCGAAAAAGTGTCGCGTGAGCAGCGCAAGACTGGCGTAAAGGGTCGGGTAAAGAGTGACGAGTGAGAAAAGGAGCACCAGCAGGACACCACGGCCGGCAAGCAGCACTCGGCTCGGTTCAACACAGGGCCAGGCCCGAGCGGTGCCACGCATTATCGACCGTCATCCGACGTGGGATACACTGGCGTCATGCCTATCGAGCCCGAAGCCCCGTCCCATGCATCGCCCGGTGCAGCCGAGTCATCGTCCCCTTTTGCCCAATGGGCCGACTCCCCCTGTGCGACCGGCTGCGACCTGCGCCGCGACTGCGCGCCCTACAGCCACCCGCGCGTCAGGGATATCGCCTGGCTTCTGAGTGCCCCGGATCTATTGCAGCTTGCGCGTTACCCACGCCCGTCCCTGGCGGCACTCGGGCTGGAGGATGACCGCGTCCGCCACCACTGGCTGATGACGCTGGAGCAGGCGCCCCACGCGCTCGAAGCTGCCGTGAATGAGCGCCGCCACTATCGCCTGGGCCACTACCATGAGCTGCTCTGGCAATTCGTGCTGGCACACGCGCCCGGCAGTCGCCTGCTGGTCAACAACCTCAGGATTTCCCAGGGCAAGATCACGCTGGGCGAGCTGGACATGCTCTATCTGGCGGCGCAGGACACGGCGCCCACGCACCTGGAGGTCGCGATCAAGTTCTATCTCGGCCTGCCCGAAGGCCCTGAAGCGGCCGACAGCCCGGCACGCTGGATAGGCCCCGGCGGCGCCGACAGCCTCGCCATCAAGTATCAGCGCAGCCTTGAGCATCAATTGCCCCTGGCCTATACCGAGCGCGGGCAGCAGACGATACGCCAGGAACTGACCAGACAAGCACTGGCCAGACAGGCAGGCGCGAGCGAGACGAACTCGCCGCTGGCAGAAAGTCCGTCTGCCCCGCTGCTCGCGGGGCAGCAACTGGCATTGCCCGGTTGCCTGTTTCGCCCCTGGCAGCCAGATATAGCTCCCGCCGACACGCTGCCCCCACCCCGCCATTGCCATCCCGAGAGTGCGCGCCAGGCCGGCTGGTGGATGAGCGTCAGTCAGTTTGCTGCCTTCTGTCAGACCCTCGAGGCCTCCCCGATGCATGGCGGCCCGCTGTTGGGCTGTGTCAGGGAAAAACCTGCCTGGCTGGCCGCCCCGCCCGTGGCGTCGCTACAACCATGGCATAAACTGGACCGCTGGCTGCGCGATCACTTCGTGCCACCGGCCGCTGACGACCTCAGGCCGGACGAACCAGTTCAGCAAGTCACGGCGGCTCAGCAAGACGCGGCGGCTCAGCAGCACAGTCGCCAGCGCACGCATCAACACCCCCGCCAGCTGTGGCTGGAGCGCAGCGTGGCAGCGCCTGACAGCGAGCCGTCCACCGCCAGCTCACCCCGCCAGCAATGGCGGATCTTCGTGGTGCCGGATGACTGGCCGAGCTTCATTCCACTACCGCCCCCGGCACCTGCCGCGCAGTGAGCCTGACGCGTGGCTTGCTGGTGGCTTTGTCTTGCTACGTGAAATCAACGATAATGCGCCGCGTCAGATCAGGGTGGCGACAATCCGTCAGCCTGATCTCGCCATTCGGCCCGCGCGCAACACTACCCCGCTGCTCCCGGGTCTGCTGGTGACCCACCCCTGTCGCTAGCCAACGGCTTCTCGGCACGTCTTCTTGCCTGACCGACCACCTCATCGGTCACCTGATGACGCCTGCTGCAACGCATCTGCTGAATCCGTAGGACGTCATAGTGAAAACACGACTTTCCAGCCTCGATATCGTGGCGCTGGGCTTCATGACCTTTGCCCTCTTTCTGGGCGCAGGCAATATCATCTTCCCGCCTCAGGTGGGTCAGGGCGCGGGTGCCGAATTCTGGCCGGCGGCACTAGGCTTTCTGGCCACCGGTGTCGGCATGCCGCTGGCCGGCATCGTCGCGGTGGCCGTGATCGGCGGCGGCCTCGACAAGATCACCTCGCCGTTGCCCAAGTGGGCGGCCGCAGCCTTCGGCGTCGCCATCTACCTGTCCATCGGGCCGATGTTCGCGATTCCGCGCACCGGCACCGTGGCCTTCGAGATGGGCATGCGCCCCTTCATCGACATGTCAGCACAGAGCGGCCTGGCCCTGCATTCGGTGCTGTTCTTCGGCATCGCCACGCTGATCGCGCTGAGCCCGGGCAAGTTGATGGATGTGGTCGGCAAGTGGCTGACGCCGCTGCTGATCGCGCTGCTGGCGCTGATCGCGCTGTTCACCATCATCGACCCACAGGGACCGCTGGGGCCGGTGAGTCCCGAATGGGCCGAGGCGCCGTTCATGACCGGCTTCCAGCAGGGCTACCTGACCATGGATGCGCTGGCCTCGATGGTGTTCGGCATCCTGATCGTCTCGGCGATCAAGGCACGCGGCATCACCGCGACCGCTGACGTGACCCGCTACACCCTGTGGGCCGGCGCCATCGCCGCCATCTGTCTGGCCGCCGTCTACCTGCCGCTGACCTACATGGGCGCCACCAGCCATGCACTGGTCAGCGAAGCCGCCAAGGGCGAGCTGATCCCGGTCTACGTCGAGGCACTGTTCGGCGATGCCGGCAAGCTGATCCTGGCGCTGGTCATCACCCTGGCGTGTCTGACCACCGCGGTGGGCCTGTTGACCTCCTGCGGCGAGTTCTTCCATCGCCTGCTGCCGAGCGTGCCCTACCGCCTGCTGGTGATCGTGATGGCCGTGGCCTCGGCGTTGATCGCCAACCTGGGCCTCTCGACCCTGATCAGCGTCTCGATCCCGGTACTGGTGACGCTCTATCCGCTGGTGCTGGTGCTGACGCTGCTGTCCTACCTGCGTCCGCGCCTGCACGATGCGCCGCGCGTGTTCGCCTGGACCCTGGGCCTGACGCTGCTGGTCAGCCTGCTGGATGGCTTCGAAGCCAGCGGCATCGACTCGCTGATGGCCATCTCGCACCGCATCGAGCCGCTGCTGCCGCTGGCCTCGATGAATCTGGGCTGGCTGGCGCCGGCGCTGGCGGGGCTGATCATCGGCATGCTGGCCAGCCGTCGTGACCAGACGAACCTGGACCCGGCACTGGCCGCGCAGGACTGAGGCTCACGCCAATCTGTCGCGCAGCGTGACCAGAAACACGAAAGCCCGCTTCTCCAACGAGAGGCGGGCTTTTTGTTGCGACATGACAGGTGACAGAAAACAGATGACAGGCACCCGTCCGCTAGCAGGCGACCGTCAGCGCGGCGTACTACGCGACAGGCCCAGCTGAGCCAGGGTGGCGTCATCCAGCGCATGCACGGCCTCGACGCCGCTCAGCGTCGTGAAGTAGTCCGGCGTCAGGAAGTCACGCCCGCTAAGCAGGTGCTCCAGATACTCGCGTGCCGGCTTGAGGCCCTCGGCGGTGCGCTCGGGCAGCGCCACATACACCCAGGCGTCGATCACGCCTTCGCGGGTGACGATGGGATGAAGGAAACGCTCATATTCATGCGGGCGGCCTTCGAAGGGGTCCATCAGTGTGATCTGCTCGGCCTCGAGCAGCTCATACAGCACGCCTTCGACGCGCTCGCCCGGAGCAGGCTGCACGTTGGCATGCGCGATACCATCGACCCGAGAGGCCTTGTCGAAACTCAGGCGATGCTCTTGCAGCCAACCATGCACGGCCCGTCGCGTCTCGCCGATGCGTGCCACGACACGCGCCGGATTCATGTTGCTGCCGTAGGCGAAGTAATAGGCCATGCAAGCTCCTGACAGTTGTCTCGAGGCGCAATGCGAGGGCATCACGCCTGCATAGGGGCAAAGTGGGAGGTGTCGGGTAGAGGAGGCTCGGTGCGTCGTGAGATGCCTGCCCGGCAATCAGTGCGTCGTGATCAGCGTGTCGATCTCGCGGATCACTTCCGTCATCGCCACGCGGCGCTCGGGGCGGGCATCCTTCAACCAGGCCTCGATGGCCGGCGCCACTTCACACTTGACGGGGAACGGCGCACGGGCATCGCACAGCGCTTGCAGACGAGCGATGAACACGAAGCGCAGCCACTGGCCCATGTCCATGCGATCGACACAGAATGGCTCCACACTCATGAAGGCCTGCGGGGATGGCGTGTCCATGCGCCACAGGTCTGCTGCCTTCATGGTCGCTTCCAGACGTGCCAGCAGCGCGCGCAGCTCGTCGTAGGGATTGCTGGCGATCTCGCCGTCCTGGGGTTGTTCAGTCGGGTTCATGCGACCTCCGTCAAATCATGCATGGTTCGTTCACGCTATTATCCCGATGATGCTCACGGAAGGCCAGGAGGCCGCATGGCAGACACGCTGTTCAATGATGTGATGATACTGCTGGGAGCCTCGGTAGTGGCCGCGGCGCTGTTCCGCCGCCTGCATCTGCCGCCGGTGCTGGCCTATCTGGCGGTCGGCTTTCTGGTCGGCCCTCATCTGGCGGGCTGGATCGGTCGCCCGGAAGAACTCGCCTTCCTGTCGGAATTCGGGCTGGTATTTCTGCTCTTCTCGCTCGGCCTCGAATTCTCGGTGCCGCGCATGCGCGCGCTCAAGACCACGGTGTTCGGGCTGGGCGCCTGTCAGGTGGCGGTATGCAGCGGCCTGTTCTGGGCGCTGGGCTCGGCGCTTGGCCTGTCGCCGGCGGCGGCGCTGGTCGCGGCCGGCGCGCTGGGGCTTTCCTCCACCGCCATCGTCACGCGGGAACTGGCGCGCTGGAATGAGCTGGACAGCCCCCACGGCCACGCCGCCGTGGGCGTGCTGCTGTTCCAGGATCTCGCCGCCCTGCTGTTCCTGATCCTGATTCCGGCCATGGCCGGTGATGGCAGCCAGCTGCTCAGTGACCTGGGCCTGATGCTCATCAAGGGGCTCGGGCTGGTGGCGGTGATGCTGATGATCGGCAAGTGGGTGCTGCCGTTCGTATTCCAGGAAATCTCGCGCGCGCGCTCGGAAGAGCTGTTCGTGCTCACCGTGCTGCTGGTGGCGCTGTTCTCCGCCTGGCTGACCCACAGCCTGCACCTGTCGATGGCGCTGGGCGCCTTCCTGGCCGGGATGATGCTCGGCGAGAGTCATTTCCGCCATCAGATCGAGGCCGACATCCGGCCCTTCCGCGACATCCTGCTGGGGCTGTTCTTCGTCTCGGTGGGCATGTTGCTGGACCCGCAGGTGTTGCTGGCCCAGTGGTATTGGGTCGTCATCGGCGTGGCCTGCCTACTGGCGACCAAGGCACTGCTGATCACCGGACTGGCGCGCCTCTCCGGCCGCCCGCTGGACAGCGCGCTGCGCACTGGCCTGGTGCTGTCCCAGGGCGGAGAATTCGGCTTCGCGCTGCTGGCCCTGGCCAGTCAGCAACGCCTGATGGACAACGAGACCGTGGGCCTGGTGGTGGCGATCATCATCGGCTCGCTGGTGGTCACGCCGAGCCTGATTCGCCACAACCAGCAACTGACGCGCCGCCTGTGCCGCTCCACCACGCCCACTCAGGAGAACCCGCACACCACCGCGGAGCTGAGCGCCGCCACCGCCCCGCTCAGTGGCCATGTCATCGTGTGCGGCTTCGGGCGTGTCGGCCAGACGGTGGGGAGATTTCTCACTCAGGAGAAACTTGAGTGGATCGCCATCGATGCCGACCCCATCCGCGTCCACGAGGCCGCCAGCGCCGGTGAGCCGGTGGTGTTCGGTGATGCGCAGCGCCTGGAAATCCTGCGCGCGCTCGGTATCGAGCGCGCCCGTCAGGTGGTGATCACCGTCAATCAGCTCTCGCATGCGCTGGCCATTCTGCGCGCCATCCAGCCGCTGGAACTCGAGAACCTCAAGGTGCTGGTGCGCACCCAGGATGACGCGGACCTCGAGACCTACAAGGCCGCCGGGGCCACCGAGGTGATTCCCGAGGTGCTCGAGGGCTCGCTGATGCTGGTCTCGCATGTGCTGGTCAATCTCGAGGTACCCTTCCGCCGCGTGGCGCGCTCGATCCAGAATGCGCGTGAGGCGCGCTACAGCATGCTGCATGGCTATTTCCATGGTCAGCAGTCCCAGCTGACCGACAAACGCGGCAACCCGCTGCTGCGGCGTCATCCGCTGACGCTGACCGCCGATGCCTGGGCCTGTGGCCGGCGACTGGACGACATCGCCCTGCCGGAGGTGTGCGGCATTCTCGTCTCACGCGTGGTGCGCGCCAGTGGCGAGAACCTGGAAGAACCCACCGGCGACCTGACGCTGGCGTGTGGCGATACACTGGTATTATCGGGATTGGCTGATCATATTGAAGAGGCGGAAACCCGCCTGCTGACCGGCTGAAAGGCCTTGAGCGGCAGGCGACACCCAAGACTCCGCCGCCTTCTGTCCTGCCGCCAGCAACCGCGCTGGCGTGCGGGAGGGAGAGCGTCACAGAGAGTCAGCTCGGATGAAGATACTGATGAGCACACTGAAGGGATCGACATGTCAGGGGGCACGGCCCTGCATGGGAGATAGCACCCATCACCAGGAGGCAATACACATGGAAAGCGCAGGCGTACACAACTACATGGAGCAGCTGGTGCTCGACCAGCTGCGCTTGCATCCCGATAGCCACGCCATGGATGTCGACAGCCGCGAAGACGTGGCCTGCATCGCGCTCAACCAGCTGGCGCCCCGCTATATCCGCCACGACGTCGACATGGCGTTCTATATGGCGCCCGCCGAACAGGAGCTGCTGGAAGAGCGCGTCTCGATGGCGCTTCAGGAAGCCTTCGACAAGGTGCGTTCGATGCCCCGCCATGGCTAGCCACGCGCTGCGGCCCCATGAAGCGTCGCCCTGAACGCGCCCTGCAACACCAGAAGCGGGTCAATGATCACCGCCAGAGAAACGACAACGGCCACCGCGATGGATATCGCGGTGGCCGTTGTGTCTGTCGCAGATGCTGCCCGAGGCGTTACCTCACGTGGCCTGAGGGGCATTCCCTCAACCGGGCAGCATCAGATTCCCTCGGCGCACTGCGGCGGCACTTCATCCAGCACCTTGCGCAGGAAGGCACGCGTGCGGTCATCCTTCGGCGCACTGAACAGCTGGCTCGGCGGCCCCTGCTCGACGATACGCCCGCCTTCCATGAAGATGACGCGGTCGGCGACTTCCCGCGCGAACTGCATCTCGTGGGTGACCACGATCATGGTCTGGCGCTCGACCGCCAGCTGCTTCATCAGCTCCAGCACCTCATCGACCCATTCCGGGTCCAGCGCCGAGGTCGGCTCATCGAACAGGATCACCTCGGCCTGGGCGGCCATGGCGCGCCCGATGCCGATACGCTGCTGCTGACCGCCTGACAGAGCCGCCGGGAAGGCATCTGCCTTCTCGCTCATGCCGATACGCTCGAGAATCTCGCGCGCTCGCTGGTGCGCCTTGGCCTTGGGCCAGCCGTTGACGACGATCAGGCCCTCGGCAATGTTCTCGAGCGCAGTCTTGTTGGCGAACAGCGCGTAGTTCTGGAACACGAAGGCACTGCTGCGACGCAGACCCAGAATGTCATGACGGCTGGCGCGTGTGGCCTCGACCTTGCGCTCGCCGATCTGGATCTCGCCACCATCGGGCTGCTCGAGGAAGTTGATGCAGCGCAGCAGCGTGGACTTGCCGGTGCCTGACGGGCCGATGACGACGATGATCTCACCCTGCTTCACTTCCAGAGTGATGCCATCGAGTACGGCCTGCCCGCCGAATTTCTTGACCAGGTTTCTGACTGCAATCATCGCTGATAGGCCTTGTTGAGACGTTTCTCCATCCAGCGCTGCACGAAGGACAGCCCTTCCACCATCACCCAGTAGACGATGGCCACCATGATGAAGGATTCAAAGTACAGGAAGCTGCTGGCCGCTTCCTTCTGGGTCGCGCCCATCAACTCGGTCACCCCCAGCGTGAAGGCCAGCGACGTGGACTTGATCATGTCCACGAAGTAGTTCATCAGCGTGGGGGCCGCCACGCGGGCCGCCTGGGGCAGCACGATGCGTCGCATCAGCTGGACATTGGTCATGCCGATGGAGAGCGCCGCCTCGGTCTGGCTGCGATCGACCCCGACGATGGCGGCGCGGATGGATTCGGCCATGTAGGCCGAGAAGTGCAGCGTCAGGCCGAGAATCGTCGCGGTGACGCCATCGATCTGGGTCAGGAACGCCATCACCTGCGGCAGGCCGTAGTAGAACAGGAACAACTGCACCAGCAGCGGCGTGCCGCGGAAGAAGGAGATGAACACGATGGTCAGCGCATTCAGCACCGGCACCTTGAGCACCCGCACTACCGCCAACAGCGAGGCCAGCACCAGCGCGGCCACCATGCCGATACAGGCCATCTTGAGTGTCAGTGGCAGGTATTTGAGCATGACCGGCAACAGGCCAAGCATGTAATCGATATTGAGAGTATCCATTCGTTATCCGGACAGGCTGGGGGCTTGGCTGAGGGTCTGGAAAGACACCCGTCGACATGACGACAACGGGGCGACGGTCAAGCCGTCACCCCGTTTGCACATGACATCCTGGCATGCGCCCTTGTAGCAGGGCGCAGCAAGCAATGTTCAAGGCGTGGTGATGTCGTTGCCGAACCACTTGTTGGAAATCTCGGCCAGGCGGCCATTTTCCTTGAGCTCGGTCAGCGCGGCATCCACCTCGTCACGCTTGGCCTCGCCTTCGGCGTCCTTGCGGAACGGCAGTGCGTTCTCCAGACGAGAGAACGGCTTGCCAGCCAGTTCCAGCGGCAGCGGCGTCTTCTGGATCACCTGGCTTGCACTGACGCGGTCCATCACGAAGGCATCGACACGGCCCAGAGCGGTGTCCTGCTCGATGTTGGACTCATAGGTCTTGATGTCGATCTGGTCGGCGTACGGCAGCTCTTTCATCAGCGCTTCGTAGTTGGAGCCGAGATTGACCGCCACGCTGTGGCCCTTGAGGGACTCGACGCCGGTGATCTCGTCATTGCCGCGACGCTTGACCACCTGAGCCCCGTCGTAGACGTAGGGCTGGGTGAAGGCGAACTTGGCCTGGCGTGCATCGGTGATGGTGATCTGGTTGGCCACGGTGTCGATGCGGCCGGCTTCCAGCGAGCCGATCAGGCCGGAGAAGCTCATGGTCACGAATTCGATGTCGTCGCCGGTGATCTCGCCGACGGCGTTGAGGACATCCACTTCAAAGCCCTGCAGCTTGTCCTGCTTGACGAAGGTGAACGGGAAGTAGCCGCCCGACATGCCGACCTTGAGGGTGTCAGCCTGTGCCGCCAGGCTGCCCAGGGTGGTCGCGCCCAGCGCGGCAGCCATCACGGCGCCCTTGAGAGCGGTAGAAGAGAAGACAGCTGCGAGCGAACGTGATTGGCGCATCGGGATTCCTCATGGATCGCAAGACTGGGCCATTGGCGCTGGACGGTCGCTGACATTCGGCTGATCGCGGATGTCGAGCCAACAGAACAGGTATAAGCACAGCCTTTTATATGTGATTTGGTTGTATAGGATAACGGGACTGCCCCGCATTCCCAATCATTTCATCCCTTAAGGTCATAACCAGAAGGAATAAGACAGCATTCCTGTCAATGAGCGCGATTCTAGCATGCCTGTCATGGCGGGCCAGTGACGCCGTATGGGCCACCTGCAGCGCTAGATGTCAGCCTGACGACAAGTGGATGGCAGTTATTCACGCCATCCGTGGACGATGCTGTGGATAACCCGTCTCGGTCACGCTGCAAGCCACGCCAGCCGTGGGATGACGAAAATTGATCAAAAAATCATCAACCTGCAAAACGCTCAGCGGGACTTGAGGTGCCGCGTCATCTGTCAAGCCGTCACGGGTCGAAAGAGCGGCCATAATAGGATCAGGTCGCCCTCTTCCCTCTGGCCGCCATCACACGCCAGCGGGTGGCATGACAGCCGGTGAATCGCTAAAGTCGCTGCCATTCCAGACATGCTCAGGCACATGTCACGCGCCGGCAGCTGTCACTCAACGACATATGCCACGCCTGGCAATGATGCTCGACAAGACTCTTTTCTCCCGTTCTTCCGCACGCCCAGCCAAGGCGTGGCGGAGACACAGCCGTGGTGAGCCTCATGACTCCTCTCTCCTCCTTGAGCAACTTCTTCACACGTACCGGCGCCGAGCTGCACCTTTATCACCTGGGCCGCACCCTGGCGCCGCTCAGTCTTGAGCAACTGGAAGCCTTCGAAACCGAACAGCAGCCGTGGGAGCAGCCCTTCAAGGGGCAGGCACGCCTGGCATGCGTGTTCCGTCCGGCCGGGCTCGACGATCCGCTGGTGTGGTTTCTGGCCTTGCCGCTGGATGAGGAAGGTCGTCTGTCCCCCGCGCAACGCGACGCCTTCCTCGAACGCCTGATCACGACGCTGGGTCAGACGGCGCTGACCGTCGGCCGGCCTGATCTCCAGCAGGCCGAGGCTGGCAAGATCGACAACCTGATGCAGGACAACCCGCTGGCCTTCACGCCGGATGACAGCCTGCGCGCCATGCTGCACGCCCGTGCCAGTCTCGATTGCGACCGCCCCGCCAGCCAGTACTACGAGCTCGCCGAGCAGTATCTCACCGCCCAGCTACCGCTGGATGACTGGCCGTCACTCGGTCTGCAGGGCATCGCCGACGTGCTGACACGGCGCGGCGAGCTGTCCGGCGAGCTTGCCGCCGCCTTCGTGCAGCGTCTGGCTGACCTGCCGGACACGCCGCTGCGCGCCATCGCGCTGTGTCTGGAGCAGGCACCACCCGCCCATGCCCAGCTGGCCGCCCCGCTGCCGGAAGAATACGAGACCGAGCTGCTCTCCGCCCTGATCGCGCGTGGCCAGGCCGCGCGTGACCTGGGAGACCTGGAGACGCTGTGCGCCTGCCTGCGGGCCGCCGGTGCCAGCCCACGGCCTGCGGCGGCGGAGTGGATCGATGCCCTGCTGGCCGACGACGAGGCCGTCAATGTCGACGTGCTGGTCGCGATCGCCGCGCGCGGCTACGCCCACCTGGAAGATGCCGAACGTCTGCCGGCCTTCCTGACCCGCCTGGCCAGCTGCCCGCAGGCCAACTTCGCTGCCCTGGCCCGCGACCTCGCCCTGATTCCGCGTCTGCGTCTGCCGGTACTGATGACGCTGCGCAACGCAAGCGCGGACAGCCCGCTGGGTCAGGCGCTTGCCGCTCTGACCCGCCAGGCCGAAACCGGCAATCCTGCCCCGCGTCATTGACGCCGGGCATGCCCGCAGGTGACAGTGCTTGAGATCATGCGCATAACCCACGACACTTGATCGGACACTTGCTCAAGGCATGGAATCGGGGCTGATCAGCACCGGTGAACAGGGCGCGCGGCAACGCGCCACCGGCACGACGTCACCCGCGCCTGTGGCCGTGGGTGACTTGCCCAGCGCCCGCAAGCGAGGCGTCCGGCGGCGATGAAAGCGCGCCATCACCGCGTGCCATGACCGCGTGCCCGGGGCGGTTTTGCCGGGCGTTGTCACTGCCACCGTCATCCCCCGCTTCGTGACGCGAAAAAAGAGGCTTCAGCAAGGATTGCTGTCAGTACGTTAAGTGACTATGCTGCGCGCCCGCCTGGCCATTACCCCGCCATGCCGGCAACGCACATTACGCTGTGCCGCGCCTGCCCGGTGTCTTCATGCCGTGAGCCGCTGCCCGCTTCGCTCACGCCCTCTGATTCAGGATGAAACATGTCGCATCACAAGAACACTTCGCGTCATCACATCGACAAGGCACCGCCCCTCGATCTCAAGACACTGAATCATGACCTGCTGGGCTTTCGCCCGCGCGGCGTGGTGGGTCGGCGTGAGCTGATCGAGCTGCCGGAGCTCAAGCTGCACCTCAATGCCAAGATCGACACCGGTGCGCATTCCAGTGCGCTGCATGCCGAGAGCATCGAGGTCTTCGAACACAACGATGATCTGTGGGTTCGCTTCATCACCCGGACCGGCGGTAGTGATTCCCCGCCGCATACGGTCGAGACGCCGGTGCATGATCGCCGCCGCGTGCGCTCATCCAATGGTCAGGCCGAATGGCGCTACGCGATCCGCTCGCGCATGAAGCTGGCCGGTCTCGACTACGATATCGACATGACGCTGGTGGACCGCTCCCAGATGCGTCACCCCATTCTGCTGGGGCGCCGTGCCCTGCGTCGTCTGCTGGTCGCACCGGGCGCCGCCTATCTGCACGGTGAACCCTGACGGCACCAGCCAGGCGCGCGGCGGCATGCCTCGGCATCTCGCCTCAAGACGCTGGCCCCGCTGCCATCTGCATCGCGTGACGCCTCGAGACGACAAAGGCTTCACCGGCGAACACCACGCCTCCTGACGGGCATCACGTCAGTCTTCTTCTGATTCATTCCTATCTCTGTCTGGCCCATTCGGCTCCGGAGGATTTCATGCATATCGGTATCCTGTCGCGTAACTCACGCCTCTACTCCACCCGTCGCCTGATCGAGGCCGCCGAGGCACGTGGCCACACCGCGCGCGTGGTGGACACGCTGCGTTGCTACATGAACATCGCCTCGCACCGCCCGTCCATCCATTACAAGGGCGCCGAGATCGAGCACTTCGATGCCGTCGTGCCGCGCATCGGTGCCTCCGTCACCTTCTATGGCTGCGCCGTGCTGCGCCAGTTCGAGATGATGGGCACCTACGTGGTCAATGATTCCGTGGCCATCTCCCGCTCACGCGACAAGCTGCGCTCCCTGCAGCTGCTGTCGCGCAAGGGGCTGGGCCTGCCGGTCACCGGCTTCGCGCATTCGCCGGATGACATCCCCGACCTGATCACCATGGTCAAGGGCGCGCCGCTGGTCATCAAGCTGCTGGAAGGCACCCAGGGCATCGGCGTGGTGCTCGCCGAGACCAACCAGGCCGCCGAGAGCGTGATCCAGGCCTTCATGGGCATGAAAGCCAACATCATGGTGCAGGAATACATCAAGGAAGCACGTGGCGCCGACATCCGCTGCCTGGTGGTGGGTGACAAGGTGGTGGCGTCCATGAAGCGTCAGGCGGCCGATGGCGAGTTCCGCTCCAACCTGCACCGTGGCGGCACCGCGAGCGAGATCCGCATCACGCCGGAAGAGCGCTCCACCGCCATCCGCGCCGCCAAGGCCATGGGCCTGTCCGTCGCCGGTGTCGACCTGCTGCGCGCCAATCATGGCCCGGTGATCATGGAAGTGAACTCCTCGCCGGGCCTGCAGGGCATCGAGACGGCCACCGGCAAGGACATCGCCGGCTTGATCATCGATCACATCGCCAAGTCCGCCGCGCCGGCCAAGAAGATTCCGCCCAAGCCCAAGGGCTGAGGGCTGAGGGCTGAGGGCTGAGGGCTTGAGTCTTAGGGCTGAAGCCTGAGGGCATTGCGCGCAACGTTTCCCAAGGGTGCAGGTCGTCATGACTGCACCCTTGGCGTTTCTGGGTCAGATGGCCGCGCATGTACGAGCGTGAGCGACGAAAACAGGGCAAGGCCAGCGCCTGAAAGGCAACGATGATCGTCACCAGAACGTCATTGTATTGTCGTAAACTGCAGGGATTGACAGTGCGGGAATAAATATCCTGACTTTCTGCCCTTCAGGGGTAGAAAAACACTGTTTTCACCCGCACAATCTCTTCTGACGGAGGAGGTGACCGCCCATGTTTCTCGACAATCGCCAGGTGGCGATGGATAGCGTCCAGGAAGCCCTGGCAGACAGTCTTGATTATTTCGAGGATAACGCCGAACGGCTGCGTCCCGCGCTCCTGAAGGCCTTCGAGCCCTTCTATGCGAGCCGTGTCGAGCTCAAACAGGCCCTGGAAGTCGAGACACGCAAGCATCTGAGCCTGATGCCGCGCGACGCCGATGTCGAGCGCGATGACTACATGTGGCTGTGGAGTCGCCTGAAGAGCATCGTCGGCAATGACAATCAGGTGCTGATCAACGAGCTGCTCGAACAGGAACGCGTCCTGATGCAGGCTTGCTCGACCGCCTTTACGCATCCGCTGCCTGACAGCATGGAAAAGGTACTGGAAGGCATCTTCCACAACTGCCGCCATCTGATTCGCGAGCTGTACCGGCACCAGACAGGTCAGGCCGCCCGCCGCCGCGCCGGCTAGCCACCTGCCCGCCGCCAGGCCGTGAACGCAAGACGCCCCGCCTTCCAAAGGAAGTGCGGGGCGTCTTCGTATTGACCCTGTGCATCTGGCGAGACCAGTGCGCGGCTAGTTCGTATCAGACCTGACAGGCAGCCACTGGAGCAATGCCTGCTTCACTCCGGGCAGACTGGCCAGCAGGCTTGCCTGCGCCTGACGCGCGAGGGCATGCGGGTCCGGCGTGTCGGCAACGTTCTCTTCATCCGTCACATCCACTCCATCCGCCACATCCACTCCATCCGCCACATCACGACTGACAGCGGCCTGCTGCCCTGCTCCGGCTGTCACGGAGTCCTCCCGCGGCGACATCACGTGCTTGTCTGAGGAGTGAGATGACGAGGGATGCGAAGATGAGGGCTGCGAAGATGAGTGCGATGACAACACCGGCGTCGGCAGCGACTCCTGCGGCCCGAGGAAGCGCGGCTTGCGCCCCCACAGGTAGAGATCACCCACTGTCGCCGCACGGGCCAGCCACTCGCGCAGCATCAGCTTGAGCCCCGGCGGCTGACGCTCGGAGATGGCCGGACAGCCCACAGCCTCCAGGCCCAGTGCATCGGCGATGAACAGCGCACGCGGCAAATGCCACGGCTGAGTGACCAGCACCGCCTCGTCGACACCGAAGACCTTGTGCGCTCGCACGAGGGTATCGAAGGTGGAGAAGCCCGCGTAATCGAGCGTCATGAACTCCTGCGGCACGTTGCGTGCTCGCAGGTCACGCCACATGGTCATTGGCTCATTGTAGTAACGCGTGCGGTTGTCTCCCGAGAGCAGCAGGTTGGAGACGCGGCGCAGGCGGTAGAGCTGGGCGGCGGTATCGAGGCGCGCCTGATAGTGCGGATTGCTGCCCCCGCCCACCAGGCCGTGGGAGGTGCCGAACACGATCCCCACCTCACGGCTCTGACAGGTCAGCGGTGACGTGGCAATGCGATCGTGCGTTGCCATCACGACCCAGAGGTTGAGCCCGACCACCGTCATTGCACCGGCGGCCAGCAGACCGACGATGGTCCAGCCAGCCCGCATGATCACTCGCTGCATCTCTTCCTCACGCCCATCCCTGCCTGTCTTTCCTGCCGTTACCGTCACATCGTGCAGGCATGAGCGCCCAGCCTACCCAAGCGGCCGAGGCTCTGCCAGCACTGACTGTTCCCCGGCCACGCATGCGGGTGACTCCGCTCAGTCTTCCTGCACCATCACGGCCTTGACGTTGACCGGCACCTGGGTCGCGATGTTGCCAAGCCCGGCCAGGTCACGCAGGGTGCGAATGCCATCAACCAGCGCGAACTGCTCAGCGTCGACCATCACAGGCGTGAGGGTCTGCACCAGCCAGCGATCGCCGCGCAGGCGCGTCACCTGCAGGCTCATCGGCAGGTTCTGGGTGTTGTCGTGCAGCGTCAGCTGGCCTTCGACATCCACCTTCTGAGTGTCGCCCGGCTCCATCACCTTGAGGGTCGGCATGTCGAGACTGGCGGTCATCACGGCCAACGGATAGGTGCCGGACTCGAACAGCTTCTCGCTGACGCGCTGGTCACGAATGTCGATGCCGGTACTGGCGGAGTCGAGGTCGATCTCCACTGACAGCTGACCGGCGTCATTGACGCGCGCACGCCAGGAGGTGAAAGCATCCGTCTCGACGGTGCTGGCGCCCGACTTGGCCATCTTGGTGGTCTGGAAGCTCAGCTGTGACACATCGCCATCCAGCTTCCAGGCGGCCTGCGCGCTGGCAGCGGTGCTCAGGATCAGGGTGGCGGTCAGGGTGCGCAGCGCAGTCTGGAATCGCATTGGGGAGTCTTCCTTGAGGCAGGTGATACGGGAAACCGTCAAACGGACGTGCCGACGCGGCCCGAGGCAGCAACTTGCCCGGACGCTCAGCAACGTGAATTGGATAGCCGGATGGACGAGAGGTTCCCGCCCATCCGGTTGCGTTTGCTGCATCTCACCCGAGTGATACTGCGACTGACGGCCATGAAAGGCCTCCAGGGAGCCGCAGTCAGTAAAGGGCGACAACAGCAGACGACAAAGGCGCGCTGATGATGTTCAGAACATGCCCAGTTCCAGGCGGGCATCCTCACTCATCATCTCGCGCGACCAGGCAGGCGAGAACACGATCTCGACGTGGACCTTGGAGACATCCTCGGCGCCGAGAATCTTGCGCTTGGCGTCCTCGGCGATGACGTTGCCCATGCCGCAGCCCGGCGCGGTCAACGTCATCTTGAGATTGACCATCTTCTCGCCGCTGATCAGGGTGTCGATACGACAGCCATAGACCAGCCCCAGCTCGACGATGTCGACCGGGATCTCGGGGTCGAAGCAGGTGCGCAGCTGGGCCCAGACGAAGGCCTCGATGTCGGCATCGCTCTGGCCGGCCGGCAGATGCGGACGCGGCACGGCGTCCAGCCCCAGCGCATCGAGGCTGAAGCTCTCGATCAGGTACATGCGACCCTCGAAGGCGACGCTGACGGTGCCGCCCTTGGCCTGCATGACTTCGACCACCGAGTCCTCGTGCAGGGTCACCGACTTGCCGAACGGTACCGAGATGCCCTCCACGTCCCGCTGCAACGGCATCTTCTGGCCCTTGCCGAGGCTGGCCAGCTGGTCTTCAGTGTGGCTCATGCCCTCTCCTTGCCGAGCCGCATGACAGGCATGCGGATCGTGAATTCTGTTGGTTCACTCAAGACGTGCGGGTGACAACATCCCCTGGCGAGTGCCGATACCAATGAGGCCCGCCATGCGCGAGCCTCATTGATCAGCGCCCATCAGGGCCACCGCGGGGTGGTGCTCAGCGCACCATGGTCAGCACACGCTGCAGGGCATCGACGAACATGTCGATCTCTTCCGGCGTGTTGTAGGCCGCGAAGGAAGCCCGACAGGTGGCGTCGACACCGAAGCGACGCAGCACCGGCTGCGCGCAGTGGTGGCCAGTACGGATGGCGACCCCCAGCTGGTCGATCAGCAGACCGATATCCTGGGCGTGGGCACCATCGACCACGAAGGAGATCGCGCCCGCCTTGTCGGGCGAGTTGCCGATGATGCGCAGGCCGTCCACTTCGCGCATGCGCTCGCTGGCATGACGCATCAGCTGCTGTTCCCAGCGCGTGATCAGCGCCATGTGGGTGCAGTCCAGCCAGTCGATGGCCTTGCCCAGCCCGATGACCTCGGCGATGGGCGGCGTGCCGGCCTCGAACTTGTGCGGCAGGTCCGCGAACAGGGTGCCATTCTCGAACGACACCGTGCGGATCATCTCACCACCACCCTGCCACGGCGGCATCGCCTCCAGCAGCGCTTCCTTGCCGTAGAGCACACCGATGCCGGTCGGGCCGTACATCTTGTGGCCCGAGAAGACATAGAAGTCAGCATCGATCTCGCGCACATCGACCTGCTGATGCGGTACCGCCTGGGCACCATCGACCAGAATCAGCGCGTCGTGAGCGTGTGCCAGCGTCGCCATCTCGGCCACCGGGTTGATGCTGCCCAGGGCGTTGGAGACCTGATTGACGCAGACCAGGCGCGTCTTCTCGCCCAGCAGGTCGCGGTAGGCCGCCATGTCGAGCACGCCATCGTCGTCACACGGGATGACCTTGATGACGATATCGAGACGCTCGGCCAGAAGCTGCCACGGCACGATGTTGGCGTGATGCTCCATCACCGAGATCAGCACTTCATCGCCGGCATTCAGCCAGTTGGCCCCCCAGCTGTTGGCGACCAGATTGATCGCCTCGGTGGTGCCACGCGTGAAGATAACTTCCCGCGTCAGACGCGCATTGATGAAGCTGCGCACCTTCTCACGCGTACCTTCGAAGGCCGCCGTCGCCTCATCCGCCAGGGTATGCAGGCCGCGGTGGATGTTGGCATTTGTCTTGCGATAATAGTCGCTCATCGCGTCGATGACGGCGGTCGGCGTCTGGCTGGTGGCGGCGCTGTCCAGATAGATCAGCGGCACATCACCATGCACGCGACGCTCGAGGATCGGAAAATCCTCGCGTACCCGCACGACGTCGAGCATCAGGTTGTCGAGTGCGCTCATGCAAAGTCCTCATCACGTGCCACCGCCACGGCGCCACCGCCCAGCTCGACGCTGAGATCGACCAGCTCATCGAGGTGGAAGCGTGACGGCAGGCGTCCCGCGACACTGCGCTCGATGCGCTCGGCGATGGCGTCGATGCCCAGGCCCGTCATGACTTCGTTGGCGAAGGCCAGGGTCAAAAGGCCACGGGCGGTCTGCTCATCGATGCCACGGGCGCGCAACGCGAACACGGCGGTCTCGTCGAGCTGACCGGTCGTGGTGCCGTGGGAGCACTTGACGTCGTCGGCGTAGATCTCGAGTTCCGGCTTGGTGTTGATCTCGGCGCGGTCCGACAGCAGCAGGTTGGCGTTGTTCTGATGCGCCTCGATCTGCTGACTGTCGCGCTTGACCAGCACGCGGCCATTGAAGACGCCGCGGGCGCGGTCGGCCAGGATACCCTTGTAGTTCTCGTCGGAGAACGTCAGTGCCTCGTTGTGATTGACCAGCGAGTGGGTGTCCACGTGCTGGCGATCACGACCGAAGAACAGGCCATCGAGGCGTGCATGGGCGTTGTTGCCGTTCAGGTCGCAGACGATGTCGTTGCGCACCAGACCACCACCGGTGTTCAGGTTGATGGAGCGATACTGGCTGTCACGCGGCTGCTCGACCTGCAGCGAGGCGATATGCGTCTCGCCGATGGCGGCTTCGCCCAGCTTGTAGTGATTGAGCACGGCGCCGCGCTCCAGCATCACTTCGCTGACCATGTTGGTGAAGTTGGTCGCGCCGCTTTCACCGATGTGATGCTCGATCACGCTGGCTTCGGCGCGGCTGCCCAGCTGCACCAGCAGACGCGGGTGGCTCATGGTCACGGGCTGGCCTTCGACGGCGGCACGCGACAGGAACAGCACGTAGACCGGCTTGTCGAGCACCGTGCGCGGACCGACCTGAATCACCGCACCCTCTTCGGTGAAGGCGGAGTTCAGCGCCACGAACGGCGTGAAATCGATGCCGGTCAGGCGGTTCAGCGAGCCGCCGATGACTTCCGGCTGATTGACGATGGCGTCAGACAGCGGCACGACACGCACGGTGTCGGGCAGACCTGCCACATCGGAAAGCTCGGCATTGTAGAGGCCATCGACGAACACCAGACGGTAGGCGTCGACGTCGAGAGCCAGCGCATCCTTCACGGCCGGCGCGAGGCTTGCATCGTCGGCGAGACGATATTGCTGACGACCCAGTGCCTGGGTGTCGGTGTACTTCCAGGCCTCGACCTTGCGGGTCGGCAGGCCGAGGGCTTCAAAGCGGGCGATGCCGGCCTGACGGCGGGCGGCCATCCAGCTCGGATCGGCCGCAAAGCGAGCCTTGCGGGCAGCGAATTCGCTGGCGAAGGCTTCGCTGCCGGGGACGGACGCGGTAGCAAGTGCTGTCATTACGCGGTTTCCTCCTGCAGCCAGTCATAGCCCTGGGCTTCGAGTTCGAGTGCCAGCGACTTGTCACCGGACTTGACGATGCGGCCATCCATCAACACGTGGATCTGGTCCGGCACGATGTGCTCGAGCAGACGCTGGTAGTGGGTGACCATCAGCACGGCGCGGTCTTCGTTGCGCAGCGAGTTGACGCCCTTGGCGACGACCTTGAGGGCATCGATGTCGAGGCCGGAGTCGATCTCGTCGAGCATGGCGAGCTTCGGTTCCAGCACCAGCATCTGCAGGATCTCGTTGCGCTTCTTCTCACCGCCGGAGAAGCCTTCGTTGACGGCGCGCTGCAGGAAGCTGGCGTCCATCTGCATGAAGGCCAGTTTCTCGCGGATCAGCTTCATGAATTCCGGGGCCGGAATCTCGCCCAGGCCTTCGGCTTCACGCTTGGCATTCAGCGCCGCCTTGAGCAGGTAGACGTTCTTGACCCCCGGAATTTCCACCGGGTACTGGAAGCCCAGCAGCATGCCGGCACGCGCACGCTCTTCGACTTCCATCTCCAGCACATCCTCACCTTCATAGGTAATGGTGCCCGAGGTCACTTCATAGCCGTCCTTGCCGGCGATCACGGAAGACAGCGTGGACTTGCCTGCGCCGTTCGGGCCCATGATGGCGTGGACTTCACCCTTGTTGATGGTCAGATCGAGACCCTTGAGGATTTCCTTGCCTTCCACCGAAACGTGCAGATCTTTGACTACGAGCATGTTGATACCTTTTGCTGACAGGCCGCCCGCGAGCGGCCCTCAAGAATGGGGTGAATGCGAAGGGGACGGCGGGATCAGCCGACGGCGCCTTCAAGGGTGACGTTGAGCAGCGCCTCGGCCTCGACGGCGAACTCCATCGGCAGCTCCTGGAAAACGTCCTTGCAGAAGCCATTGACGATCATGTTGACCGCATCTTCCTCGCTGATGCCGCGCTGACGGCAGTAGAACAGCTGATCTTCGCCGATCTTGGAGGTCGTGGCCTCGTGCTCGACGGTGGCCGTCGCGTTGCCGATTTCCTGATACGGGAAGGTGTGCGCGCCACAGCGGTCGCCGATCAACAGCGAGTCACACTGAGTGAAGTTGCGCGCGCCCTTGGCCCGCGGGCCGATCTTGACCAGACCACGATAGGATTGCTCGGAGTTACCGGCCGAGATGCCCTTGGAGACGATGGTGGACTTGGTGCCCTCACCGATGTGGATCATCTTGGTGCCGGTGTCCGCCTGCTGCCGGCCATTGGTGACGGCGACGGAGTAGAACTCCCCGACACTGTCCTTGCCGCGCAGGATGCACGACGGGTACTTCCAGGTGATCGCGGAGCCGGTCTCGACCTGGGTCCAGGAGACCTTGGAGCGGTCACCACGGCAGTCGGCACGCTTGGTGACGAAGTTGTAGATGCCGCCCTTGCCGTCTTCATCGCCCGGATACCAGTTCTGGACGGTGGAGTACTTGATGTAGGCGTCTTCCAGGGCCACCAGCTCGACCACGGCGGCGTGCAGCTGGTTGTCATCACGCTGTGGCGCGGTACAGCCTTCCAGATACGAGACCTGAGCCTGCTTCTCGCAGATGATCAGGGTACGCTCGAACTGGCCGGTGTTGGCGGCGTTGATGCGGAAGTAGGTGGAAAGCTCCATCGGGCAGGTCACGCCTTCCGGCACGAACACGAAGGAGCCATCGGTGAAGACGGCCGCGTTCAGCGCGGTGAAGTAGTTGTCTGCCTTGGGCACCACGGTACCGAGATACTGCTTGATCAGCTCCGGGTAGTCCTGGATGGCTTCCGAGATGGAGCAGAAGATGACGCCCGCCTCGGACAGCTCCTTCTTGAAGGTGGTGGTCACGGACACGGAGTCGAAGACCGCGTCGACCGCGACACCGGCCAATGCGGCACGCTCGTGCAGCGGGATACCCAGCTTCTCGTAGGTCTCGAGCAGCTTGGGGTCGACCTCATCCAGACTCTGCGGGCGGTCTTCCGGCTTCTTCGGGGCGCTGAAGTAGGAAATCGCCTGGTAGTCGATCTCCGGATAATCCAGGTGGGCCCAGGACGGCGCCTTCATCTTCAGCCACTGCTGATACGCATCCAGACGCCACTCCAGCATCCACTCCGGCTCACCCTTCTTGGCCGAGATGAAGCGAATCACGCTTTCATCCAGTCCCGGCGGAATGGTGTCGCTCTCGATATCGGTCACGAAGCCCTGCTTGTACTCGCGCTGTACAAGCTGCTCCATCTCCTGGCTCGCCATGCTGGTCTCCTCTCCCGGAGAGCTCCGGGTCTGTTCAGATGCCTGATCACCCCGCCCGAATCGCAGCGAAGTTCGAATGTTCGTGTTGCCACGGCGACGTGTGTCGCGCGGCAACGGATTCAGCGTTTGCCGGTTCTAGCGTTTGCCAGTGCCGTTGGCTGCCGTGGCCACGGGGGGCGGTTCGTCATCCCCGTACAGGCTGATGGCCTGAATCGGCAGTTGCACCGGCATGCGCAGTGGCGCGGATGACGCCAGATGCGCCAGCGTCACGCTGCCCAGCAGCTCACTGATGGCGTACGAGACGCGCTGCCAGTTGTCGGCCACCCCGCAGGTGTTGACCAGCTCGCAATCGCCATCGGCGTGGCTGCACTCGGTCACGGCCACCGGGCCTTCGATGGCGCTGATGATGTCGCTGGCCGTGATCTGGCTGGCCGGGCGTGCCAGGCGATAACCGCCCAGCGCACCGCGCCGCGACTCAAGCAGCCCTGCCCGCACCAGCGCCTTGAGCGTCTTGCTCACGGTGGGATGCGGCAGCTGCACGCTTTCGGCCAGATCGATCGCCGCATGGGCCGAGTCCGGCTCGCGGGCGATGCGCGCCATCACGACAGCGGCATAATCGGTCATCTTGGAAAGCTTCAGCATGCTGGCCTCCACCACGGGAAGATTAATTGGGGACCATTTTAGTCCTGTATCAGAACGATGTGAAGCGGGGACCCCACCGAAAACGTCGAATTGCGACCTGGGCAACCAGTTTGCCGACAAGATAGCCGCCGATCACAACAAAAATAACAATCATTCCCATTTAAAATATCTACCAGCCACGCCCGAAGCCTCAGGCGCTCTGTACAACAATCCCGTGCGCGCCAGGTGATCGATGATGGCAGCCCCACCCTCTCTACAATGCAAGACACCCCGCCGGGAGAATCCCGACGGGGTGTCTTGGTCACGCCATCATGCCGTCATGCAAGTCTCATCTGAGCCATGCGTGATGATCAGCCGTGGAACGGGTTGCGCAGCACGATGGTCTCGTTGCGGTCCGGGCCAGTGGAGATGATGTCGATCGGCACGCCGACCTGCTCTTCCAGGAAGCTGATGTAAGCGCGGGCGTTGGCCGGCAGCTTGTCGACTTCGCGCACGCCGATGGTGGAATCGCTCCAGCCTGGCAGGTCCTGGTACAGCGGTTCGATGGCTTCGTAGCCTTCGGAATCCACCGGGTTGTCCAGCACGTCGCCATCCTTGCTGCGATAGCCAATGCAGACACGGATGTTCTCGAGACCATCCAGCACGTCCAGCTTGGTCAGGCAGATGCCGCTGACCGAGTTGATCTGCACGGCGTGACGCAGGGCGACGGCATCGAACCAACCGCAACGACGCGCACGACCGGTGGTGGCACCGAATTCGTGGCCACGCTCAGCCAGGTGACGGCCGAACTCATCGAACAGCTCGGTCGGGAACGGACCGGAGCCGACACGCGTGGTGTAGGCCTTGGTGATGCCCAGCACGTAGTCGAGATACAGCGGACCGACGCCGGAACCGGTGGCGGTGCCGCCGGCAGTGGTGTTGGAGCTGGTGACGTACGGGTAGGTACCGTGGTCGATGTCGAGCAGTGAGCCCTGAGCACCTTCGAAGAGGATGTTCTCGTTGGCCTTGCGCACGGAGTGGACCAGATCCACGGTGTCGCAGACCATCGGACGCAGCTCTTCGGCCATTTCCATGGCTTCGTCCAGCACCTGCTGGAAGTCGACCGGCGCTTCACCGTGATAGTGCTGCAGCACGAAGTTGTGGTAATCCAGCACTTCGCCCAGCTTGGAGGCGAAACGCTCACGGTGGAGCATGTCACCCAGACGCAGGCCACGACGCGCGACCTTGTCTTCGTAGGCCGGACCGATGCCGCGACCGGTAGTACCGATCTTGGCGACGCCACGGGCCTTCTCGCGCGCCTGGTCCAGACGCACGTGGTAGGACAGGATCAGCGGGCAGGCCGGCGACAGACGCAGGCGATCACGCACCGGCACGTCGTTGGCTTCAAGCTCACGGATTTCCTTGATCAGCGCTTCCGGAGACAGCACGACACCGTTGCCGATGACGCAGGTCTTGCCCGGGTGGAGGATGCCGGACGGGATCAGGTGGAGGACGGTCTTCTTGCCGTCCAGCACCAGGGTGTGACCCGCGTTGTGGCCACCCTGGAAACGCACGACGGCGCTGGCGGATTCGGTCAGCAGGTCGACGACCTTGCCCTTGCCTTCATCACCCCATTGGGTGCCGAGCACGACTACATTCTTGCCCATGGTTCCTATCTCTTTCGGTGAATAACCGTCGGTGAAAACCCACTCACAAGTGCAGCTGCCCTGTCGGCAGCTGCACCTCGGGACCCAGTGGCCCCAGCTGTTCTGCTATCTGTCACTCGCTGCCATCGCTCTCGGATCACCGAAGCTAAGTCATCCAAGCTCAGGCATCCAGGCTCAGCCATACAAGCTCAGGCATCGAGTGTGACGACCTGCCAGCCGCCGTCGCCATTGACCAGCTCACGATTGCAACGGTGTGCATCCGCGCCGGTGGTCTGGCCCGGCAGCGCTTCGATGACACGCTCGCCAGCGGCACGCAGCTGATCGACACACTCACGCAGCGCGCTGTCGTTGAGTGCCGGCGCCCAGATGCCGTCGCAGGCCGGAGCCTGCACGGCCAGCGAGGCCAGTTGCTTGAGGTCCATCGAGAAGCCGGTGGCAGGACGCGCACGACCGAAGGCACGTCCAGTATCGTCGTAGCGACCACCCTTGGCCAGCGCCTGACCGTAACCCGGGACGTAGGCCGCGAACACCATGCCGGTGTGATACTCGTAACCGCGCAGCTCGGCGAGATCGAAATAGAGCGTGACCTGCGGATGACGCTCGCGGACCGCGCAGCTCAGCGCCGTCAGCTGATCCAGAGCGCTGGCGACTGCCGCCGGTGCGCCGGCGAAGGCGGTACGCGCCTGGGCAAGAATCTCGTCATCACCGTGCAGGTGCGGCAGCGCCTTGAGCATGCCCGCCACTACCTTGTCACCCACCACGCGATCGATCAATGCATCGAGTGCGGAATACTGTTTGCGCTCGATGGCAGCGAACAGCTCACGCTCGTGCTCGTCATTCATGCCGGCTTCGGCGATCAAGGCACGATAGATGCCGATATGCCCCAGTGCCAGGTGCAATTCACCGGCGCCAGCCTGCTCGAGACTGGTCAGCGCCAGATGCAGGATCTCGTGGTCGGCCTCGAGGCCGGCGTGACCGAACAGCTCAGCACCGACCTGCACCGGGCTGCGACCGCCCTGGTGCTTGTCCGCCTTGGTGCGCAGCACGTTGGCGCAGTAGCACAGACGTACCGGGCCTTCGCGGTGCAGGGAGTGAGCATCCATGCGCGCCACCTGCGGGGTGACGTCGGCACTGGCGCCCATCATGCGACCGGTCATCTGGTCGGTCAGCTTGAAGGTCTGCAGATCAAGCTCTGTACCGGTGCCGGTCAGCAGCGAATCGAGAAATTCGACGGGTGGCGGCAGCACCAGGTCATAGCCGAAGCGATGATAGAGGTCGAGCAGCGCGCGGCGCAGCGCCTCCATACGGGTTGCCTGAGGGGGCAATACCTCATCCATGCCATCCGGGAGGAGCCAGCGATCTGCGATGGTCATTGCGCTATCCTGCGAGAGATTTATGACAAGGGGTGACTCGTGACGCGAGGAAATTCACCCGGCTGGCGTGCGTGACGAACGCGACGCCTGCGGGGGATTTCACCGCAGCCGACCGAGACCCGTGAAGCAAGGTCCTGCTCGACGCTTTCCTGTCGGCCTTGCGCCTGTGCATGAAAAGCGGCCACAAAAAAACCGGGCGGTGCCCGGTTGCAGGAGTCTAGCATGAATCCTTGTGGGATGAACCCCGCGAACCTCTCGAGCGAGGTTCATCCACTGCGCGGCCTCTGATGCTGCCAGAGGCCGCGCGCAACATCCCCGAAGGCGAGCCTTCGGGCTTGATGATGCTGCTTACTTGCTGCCACCCTGCGGGTCCTTGAAGAAGCGGAAGAACTCGCTGTCCGGCTGCATGACCATCATGTTGCCATCGCCCTTGAAGCTGTCGCGATAGGCCTGCAGTGAGCGGTAGAAGCGGAAGAACTCGGTATCCGCCCCGTACGCACCGGCATAGATGGCAGCGGCGGAGGCATCGCCCTCACCGCGCAGGGTCTGCGCCTGTTCTTCAGCCTGCGCGAGCAGGACGGAACGGCGACGATCGGCATTGGCCTGGATCTTCTCGGCCTGTTCCTGACCCTGGGCACGATACTCACGCGCCTCACGCTGACGCTCGGTCTTCATGCGCTCATAGACCGCCTGGGAGACTTCGTCCGGCAGGTCGATACGCTTGACGCGGATATCGAGAATCGACACCCCCAGTTCCTTGCGCATCACCTCGTCGAGCTCTTCGGTGGGCTTCTTCATCAGCGCGTCACGCTGCTCGGAGATGATCTGCACCAGTTCGAGCTTGCCGAACTCGTTACGCAGACTCTCGTCGACACGCGGCGCGATCAGGCGCTCGGCCATCTGCTCGTCGCCGGAGGTCGCTTCGTAGTAGCGCTTCGGATCGACGATCTTCCACTTGACGAAGGAGTCGACGATGACGGCCTTCTTCTCGCGGGTCAGATAACGGCTTGCCTGGGCATCCAGCGTCAACACGCGCGTATCGAAGGTACGGATCGTGTTGTAGACCGGCAGCTTGAAATGCAGACCGGGCTGGATGTTGTCTTCCACCACTTCACCAAACTTGAGCTTGATGGCGCGCTGGGTCTCATCAACCGTGTAGAGGCTGTTGCTACCAAGCCAGGCCACTACGGCCAGACCGGCGACGGCCATCAGTGAGCGATTGTTGATCATTAACGACCCTCCCGACGGATGCTGTTGCTGCTGTCAGTGCTCTGGCTGCGGCTCAGGGCATCACTCGCCTGTCGGGACACACGGTCCAGCTCGCTACGACTCATGCCACTGCTGTCTTCGGCGGCAGCACTGGACTTGTTGGCCAGCTTGTCCAACGGCAGGTACATGAGGGAGTTGCCGTTCTCGACATCCACCAGCACCTTGTTGGTCTTGCCGAGCACTTCACCCATGGTTTCCAGATACATGCGCTCGCGGATGATTTCCGGCGCCTTCTGGTACTCGGTCAGCAGGGACGTGAAGCGGTTGGCCTCACCCTGGGACTTCGCGACCACGGATTCCTTGTAACCCTCGGCTTCCTCGATGATGCGCTGCGCCTGACCCTGGGCTTCCGGGAGAATCGAGTTCTCGTAGGCCAGTGCCTGGTTGATCGTGCGCTGACGATCCTCACGCGCCTTGATGACGTCATCGAAGGAATCCTGGACCGCTGCCGGCGCAGAGGTGGACTCGACGTTGATGGTCTGCAGCGTCAGGCCGACACCGTAGTTGTCCAGATAGGACTGCAGGCGCGACTTGACGTTGCTGGCCAGCAGTTCACGACCGGAGGTCAGGATGTCGTTCATGTCGGCACTGCCGACTTCGTGACGCAGCGCAGAGTCCATGGCGTTCTCGAGACTGATCTCGGGCGCACGGACGTTGAGCAGGAAGTCACGCGGGTTGGACACCTGATACTGCACGGACATCTGGACTTCGACGATGTTCTCGTCCTGGGTCAGCATCGACTTGGTCTGGGAGAGCGAACGCACCTTGGTGACGTTGACCTCACGCACATCGTCGATGATCGGCGGATTCCAGTGCAGGCCCGGACCGACGATGTCGTTGTACTTGCCGAAACGCAGCACGACGCCACGCTCTGACTGATCGACCAGATAGAAACCGGAAGCCGCCCAGATGGCGACCAGGATGACACCGATGATACCCGGCAGTGCGAAGGCATTGGTGCTGCCACCGTTGCCGCCATTGCCACCGGCACCGCCACGACGCTTGCGGCCATTGCCGAGCATGCCGTTGAGCTTGTCCTGGAATTTCTTCAGCGCTTCGTCGAGGTCGGGCGGTCCACCATTGCCACCGCCGTTACCCCCGCCCCCCTTCTTGTCCCCGTTGCGACCACCGCCGCTCCACGGGTCATGCTGGTTGCCGCCACCCGGCTCATTCCAAGCCATACGTCGTCTCCACTCAGTCGATGTTCCGCTCGTCATTATGATGACGCCGCCCTGCCAGCTGCGACCGGTTCCGTGCCTTGAGCCTGATGGCCTCCGGCGACCGATTCTCTCGTACGGCATGGCGACGCGTCCCTTGCGGGAGAAGGCCATGGCCCTGCCCGACGGCCATCGTCCGTCGGACGGCATCCAGCCCATCCTGCTGAATGCCCGCTGCTCTGACGCGCAGGTCATGCCCTGCGCGAGGGCATCCATCGTCATTCGTGCGCGGCGATGGATGCCGGGTAGTGCTTGCCACTGCGTTGCGACAACGGTGCGCTGCTGCCTCGTGCGCCACTTCTCATCGAGTGCTGCGCAGCGCACCGGCGCAAGTCTCGCTACCAGACGGTATCAGGACTTGTGCGTGACCGACACGCGATGCTTTTCCGCGCGTTCGGCGGACAGCTCACGCTGCCAGGCTTCGCGGTCGTCATGTTCACCGCCGAGATAATCTTCAGGCGATTCACCAAGATGCGACAACAACTGCAGAAAGTCGCGTTTCTCGAGACGAATGTCCAGCAGCGCATTGCCCTGCTCGTCATATTGCTCGTCCTTGACCGCGTCCAGCTCATGCAGGCCTGCCCGCAGACGGGACTTGGCAGGCCCCAGCGTCAGCTGCATGGAGATGACGTTGTCCGACAGCAGCTCGGCGAAGGCCTGCATCAACAGATCCAGCCCCTTGCCGTCGCGTGCCGACAGCCACACCGCCAGCGGACGACCGAAGCCATCACGCTCGATGCGCGGCGCCATGTCGAGTCGGTCGATCTTGTTCATGACCAACAGACGCGGCACATCACCGGCATCGATCTCGCTCAGGACGTGATTGACCTGCTCGGTATTGCGGTCATTCTCCGGATCTGCGGCGTCGATGACATGTACCAGCAGATCCGCTTCCGCCGCTTCCTGCAGGGTCGCCTGGAAGGCTTCCACCAGCTTGTGCGGCAGATGACGAATGAAGCCGACGGTATCGGCCAGGACTGCCGGGCCGACATCCTCGAGTTCCAGACGACGCAGCGTCGGGTCCAGCGTCGCGAACAGCTGATCGGCGGCGTACACCTCGGAGGTGGTCAGCGCGTTGAACAGCGTCGACTTGCCGGCGTTGGTATAGCCGACCAGCGACAGACTCGGGATCTCGGCACGCGCACGGGCACGGCGGTTCTGATCGCGCTGCTTGTGCACCTTCTCGAGTCGCTTGTGGATCGACTTGATACGGGCCCGCAACAGGCGACGGTCAGTCTCGAGCTGGGTTTCCCCCGGGCCTCGCAGACCGATACCGCCTTTCTGACGCTCAAGGTGGGTCCAACCCCGCACCAGGCGGGTGGACATGTACTCGAGCTGTGCGAGTTCCACCTGCAGCTTGCCCTCATGGGTCCGCGCACGCTGGGCAAAGATGTCGAGAATCAGACCGGTACGGTCGATGACGCGACACTTGAGCGTGGCTTCGAGGTTACGCTGCTGGGAAGGACTCAATGAATGGTTGAAAATGACCAGCTCGGCTTCGTGCACGGCCAGGGCCTCTTGCACTTCCTCAAGCTTGCCTTCTCCGATGAACGTACGGGAGTCGGGGCGGGGCCGGCTACCCTCGATGAGGGTCGCCGGCACGGCGCCTGCCGAACGTACGAGTTCGAGGAGCTCACCGGCATCCTCGCGTTCTTTTTCGTCCCGGAAATTGACATGCACCAGGACGGCCGTTTCACCGGCTTCGGGTCGTTCGAAGAACAATCAGCGCCTCTAACTTCAGCTTTCTGTGGACGGCACGCTCGGATCCTGGGCCGGCAGGCGCACATTGCGCGACGGCACCACGGTCGAGATAGCGTGCTTGTAAACCATCTGGGAGACAGTATTGCGCAGCAGGATCACGAACTGATCGAAGGATTCGATCTGGCCCTGCAGCTTGATGCCGTTGACCAGGAAGATCGAGACCGGGATACGTTCCTTGCGCAGGATGTTCAGGTACGGGTCCTGGAGTGATTGACCTTTGGACATGTGACTCTCCGTAAAAATGTCTCGTTCGAGGTAAGTATGGTTATGTTCGCCAGCGCTCCGGGTTGCCCTCTTGAGGGGGCTTCACGGGCGCGGGTCGTGACCGCTCATGTTACGCTAAGTGCAGGTCTGGCGCACGATTTTCAAGGTTTCACTGTAAGGATCTACACCCATGGAATCCACCGGGTGAATCCCCTGCCAGCTCCGCAACCAGGTCAACTGTCGCTTGGCGAGTTGACGCGTCGCGATGATGCCGCGTTCGCGCATCTCATCCCGGCTCAGATGGCCATCGAGAAAATCCCACACCTGACGGTAGCCGACACAACGTATCGAGGGCAGGCCCGCATGCAGCTCCGGACGTGCCTTCAGCGCTTCGACCTCGGCAATGAAGCCCTGTTCCAACATCTGATCAAAACGCGTCTCGATACGTTCATGTAACACGGCTCTATCGTGGGGCGCCAGTGCGATCGCTATCGGCCGGAACGGAAGTTCCGCCTCTGGCTGCTCCGCGAGCAGCTCGCTCATCGGGCGCCCGCTGATCAGACAGACCTCCAGCGCGCGTGTCAGCCGCTGGGGGTCGGTGGCCCGAATGCGCTGTGCCGTGGCCGGATCAAGCCGCGCCAGCTGCGCATGCAGCGCCGGCAGACCCTCGGACTGGATACGCGCCTCGAGCTCCGCGCGCAGCTCGGCATCCGCCGCCGGCAGCTCCGCCACGCCTTCCAACAGACGCTTGAAATACATCATGGTGCCGCCGACCAGCAGCGGCATCTTGCCGCGGGACTGGATCTCGGCGATATGCGCCAGCGCATCGCGACGAAACTCGGCGGCGGAATAGCTCTCCAGCGGGTCGAGAAAGTCGATCAGGCGGTGTGGCGCTCGGGCCAGCTCTGCCGCGCTCGGCTTGGCCGTGCCGATATCCATGCCGCGATAGATCAGCGCCGAATCGACACTGACCAGCTCCGCGCCCTGCTCCTCATGCCAGCGAATGGCGAGGTCGGTCTTGCCGGAGGCCGTCGGCCCCATCAACAACACGACAGGCGGCTTGTCAGCCACCTCAGGCGCGTGGTGTCGGGAATCTTCAGGGGGTTGAATCTGGGTCATGGCCTATTGTCTGGGCTGGGAGGTGAATCAGGGGTGAACCGCGACGACACGGGGCGTCATCTACTGGCCACGCAGGAACAGCTTGTCGAGCTCATGCATCGAAAGCTCGGTCCAGGTCGGTCGGCCATGATTGCATTGCCCGGAGCGCTCAGTGCGCTCCATGTCACGCAGCAGGGCATTCATTTCCGGAATCGTCAGACGGCGGTTGGCGCGCACGCTGCCGCGACACGCCATGTCGGCGAGCAGTTCATTCATGTGCGCCTCCATGCGGTCACTGCGCCCATAGCGCTCGAGGTCTTCCAGCATGCCGCGCACCAGGGGTTCCACATCGGCATTGCCGAGCACGACCGGCACCTGACGCACCAGCAGCGTTTCCGGCCCGGCAGCGTCCAGCTCGACGCCCAGACGCGTGAACGCCTCGGACTCGCGCTCGAAGGTGCCCATCTCGCGCGCACTGACCGCCAGCGACACCGGCACCAGCAGCGGCTGGGCCTCCAGATGGCCGCCACCATGCACATGCTGCTTCATGCGCTCATAGGTGATGCGCTCGTGAGCGGCATGCATGTCGACCATCACCAGCCCTCGCGAGGTCTGCGACAGGATATAAACGCCATGCAACTGCGCCACGGCGTAGCCCAGCGGCGGGGTGTCATCGTCGTCACTCTGCGCCGGCAGACCACGCATCACCACTGCCGAGCTGCCTGAGACCGAACTGCCTGAGACCGAACCACCCGAGACCGAACTGCCTGAGCCCGAGCCACTAGAGACAGACGGCGCCGACAGGCCAGACACGCCGTCGCTGGAAGGCGCGCCACCGGACGGCCCACCCACCTGAGGCGTGTCGACCCGCCAGCCGGGCGCAGACTCCCCGACACCGGCCTGCGCACTCCCCTGTCCTGCGCCCTGCCCTGGCCCGTCACCCTCGCGACCACCTTCGCCCAGCGTGACACGTGGTGCACGCCGCGCCTCACGTTCGGCACTGGCGATCGCCGCCGGATCATTGGCCACGCCCGCACCGCCTGCGCCGCCACCCGGCGTCAGCAGATGATCTTCGCTGGGGTGCAGTGCCCGATAGCCGGCCATGAACTGACGCACACGCTCGGCGCTCAGGCGTTCGCTGGAGCGACCATCACCGGCAGGCGGCAACTGCGAGGAAGGCTGCCAGGGGGCCGCAGCGCCGGCAGGCGCGCTCGGCGAGACTGACGAGTCGCCCCCGGCCTGCGGACCGGCCGATGTCGATTGCTGTTCGGAGGCGGCATTTGGCTGGGCATCCTGCTCCTGACGGCCAAGACGCATGCCCTGCTGCTGCCAGCCGGGGTCCTCCTCCTTCTCCTGCCCGTCGATGCCGGTAGGCGCGGCGCTGTTGTCACCGGGGCGCACCTCGGCCAGCGCCTTGTGCAGGCTCGAGAACAGGAAGTCATGCACCAGTCGTCCGTCCCGGAAGCGCACTTCGTGCTTGGTCGGGTGAACGTTGACATCCACCACCGTCGGGTCGAGCTCCAGATAGAGCACGAACACCGGATGCCGACCATGGAACAGCACATCGCGATAGGCCTGACGCACGGCATGCGCGACCAGCCGGTCGCGCACCACGCGGCCATTGACGAAGAAATACTGCTGATCGGCCTGGGCACGCGAATGCGTCGGCAAGCCCACCCAACCGGACAGACGCAGGCCGGAGGCCTCGATATCCAGATGCAGCGCATGCTCGAGGAAGTTGCGCCCGAGCAGCGCACCGATGCGCCGCTCCACCGTCAGGGTGTCTTCACCGGCGCGCAGCTGATGCACCACCTTCTGGTTGTGACGCAGCGTCCAGCCGATGTCGTGGCGTGACAATGCCAGCCGCCGGAAGCTTTCCTCGACATGACCGAACTCGGTCTTCTCGGTGCGCATGAACTTGCGGCGCGCCGGCGTATTGAAGAACAGATCACGCACCGCGACGCTGGTGCCACGCGGATGCGGCGCCGGGGAGACGCGCGGCGCCATCTCGCGCCCTTCCGCCACCACGCGCCAGCCATTGGCCGGTTCCTCCGAGACATTCGAGAACAGCTCCAGCCGCGAGACCGAACTGATCGAAGCCAGTGCCTCGCCCCGGAAACCGAGGCTCGCCACGCCCTCGAGGTCATCCAGGCTCTCGATCTTGCTGGTCGCATGCCGTGACAGCGCCAGCGGCAGGTCTTCCTCGGTGATGCCGCAGCCGTTGTCGCGCACGCGAATCAACCGCGCACCGCCACCTTCCAGCTCCAGCTCGATGCGGGTGCTGCCGGCATCGATGGCGTTCTCGACCAGCTCCTTGACCACGGAAGCCGGCCGCTCCACGACCTCACCCGCCGCGATCTGGTTGGCGAGGCGCGGATTGAGGATACGGATCCGTCGCTCGCCAGGGCGAGCGGGCTGCATGTCGGTCAGCTCGTCAGACATCGATAGACTCCTGGATACACGAGCGAAAAATGCTGCTTCTCTGAAAACGATACTGTCCGCCGACCCAGCCACGGCAAGCAACGCATGCCGGAACTGCATCAGCGGACAGTGTCTGCGCCCCGCCAACGCAAGGCGCGGTCAGGGCGACTTCATGACGTCAGGTTCAGCTGCGCGGGATCTTGAGCAGCTGGCCCACGCGTACCGTGTCGCCACTCATGTTGTTGGCCTGCTTGAGGGCCGCCATGCTCACGTTGTGGCGCTGGGCCACTTCCGACAGCGTATCGCCACTCTTGACGCGATATTCGCCGCCGTTGCCACCGCGTGCCTGGCTGCGCTGCCATGCCAGCAGACTCGCGGGCGGCGGATTGCGCTCGAAGTGGCTCTGGATTCCCGAGAAGATCGAGCGCGCCAGCTTCTCCTGATAGGGGCCGCTGTTGAGGTTGCGCTCTTCCTGGGGGTTGGAGATGAAGCCCGTCTCCACCAGCAGCGAGGGGATATCCGGCGACTTGAGCACCACGAAGCCCGCCTGCTCCACCTGACGCTTGTGCAGGGAATTCATGCGCCCGAGGTTGGCCAGCACGCCGCTACCCGCCGCCAGCGAATCGTTGAGCGTCGCGGTCATGGTCAGGTCGAGCAAGACGCCACGCAGCATCTCATCCTTGTCATTCAGGCTGAGATTGCCATCCACGCCCCCGATCAGGTCAGCACGGTTTTCGGTGGCGGCCAGCCAGCGTGCGGTCTCGGACGTCGCCCCGCGGCTTGAGAGCGCAAAGACCGAGCTGCCGTGCGGGCGCGGGCTGTTGAAGGCATCGGCGTGAATCGAGACGAAGAAGTCCGCCTTCTGCTCACGCGCGATCTCGGTGCGCTTGCGCAGCGGAATGTAGTAATCGCTGTTGCGGGTCAGGATGGCCTTGAAGCCGGGCTGGGCATCGAACATGCGCTTGAGGCGCTTGCCGATCTTGAGCACCACATCCTTCTCTCGAGTCCCGCTGGGGCCGCTGGCGCCCGGGTCTTCCCCGCCGTGGCCAGGGTCGATCGCGATGATGATGTCACGTTTGGGATGTGCCGCCGCCTGGGTATTGACCACAGGTTCCGCCGGCTCGCCCTTCAGCTTGCGCTTGGCCGCGGCCTGTTCCTGCTCGCGGATACGAGCCTCGATGGGGTCGATGGGATTCTCGACCGCCGACTCGCCGGGGAACTCGAGATCCACCACCAGGCGATTGCCGTATTTGGCATTCGGCGCCAGCGTGAAGTCCTTGGGATTGACCGGGCGCGTCAGGTCGAGCACCACACGTAGGGCGTCCCCCTGGCGGCCGCTGCGGATCGACTTGATGGCGCTGCCTTCGAGATTCAGCGCGGCGAACTTGCGCTCGACCGCGGCACTGGCCACTTCGCTGCCGGCAAGGTCTATCACCAGACGGCGCGGATTGTCGAGGCCGAAGACCTTGGCCTTGGCGGCACTGTCGAGATCGAACACCAGCCGCGTGTGGTCCGGTGCGGTCCACAGGCGCAGGTTCTCGACCTTGGCGGCCAGCGCCTGCGGCGCCAGCATCAGACTGGCAAGCGAGCAGACGACGCCACCCGCCAGCCAGCGACGGAAGCTGCGCGCCAGACGCATACGGGGGATTTTGGACGCTATTTCAGGCATCAGACAGGATGACCCAGACAGAAAGAACATGAATGAAGATAACGAATGATCGGACACTGCGCCGCCAGACATCGCAAGCGGAAAGGCGTCATCATGCCTGAGAGGTTCGGCGCTCGGCCAGTGTTGCCAACCAACCCTCACCTCGCGGTGTCAGGGCAGTCAATTCGGCCTCGCGTCCTTCGTCGGCGACGAACAGCGTGATGCGCAGATCCGGCGTGGGCAGAAAGCCCTGACCACAGCTCGGCCACTCGATCAGCGCCAGGCTGTCGGCGGCGAGCAGATCGCGCCCCCCGATGAACTCGAGCTCTTCAGGGTCGGCGAGGCGGTAGAGGTCGAAGTGGTTGATGTGCCACTCGCCACCCTCGGCCCGTGGCAGCACGTAGGGCTCCACCAGGGTGTAGGTCGGGCTCTTGACCGCGCCCTGGTGACCATAGGCGCGCAGCACGCCGCGGGTCAGGGTCGTCTTGCCCGCCCCCAGCTCGCCCTCCAGGAACACCAGCCCGCGGCCGGCAAGGATATTTCCCAATTGAGTGCCGAAGGCAACCTGGGCGTTTTCATCAGACAGAAGTATGCGCATCTCGGGCCCGTGGATTGAGCAATAAATGCATATAGGATGCCAGATCACCCGCGAGCAGGCCACGTTCACCACGCTCCTGCACCGCCCGGTCGGCCGCCAGGGCATGCACCAGCACCCCAAGCCGCGCCGCCTGCGCCATGGCGCGCGTGACACGCCGGGCCTGCGCCGCCTCATCCTGGGAGGAACGCGGCTGGCGTGCATCGAAGCCGCCGTTGAGCGCCTGCGCCGCCAGCCCCGCGATGATGCCACCCAGCACATCGCCCATGCCGCCACTGGCCATACCCGGATTGCCATAGGGGCAGAGCGCCACCGCCGGCCCCTCGAGTACCCCCGCAGGGCTCGCCACCAGACTGCCCGCGCCCTTGAGCACCACGCTGCCGCCGAAACGCTGCTGGAGTGCTCTTGCGGCTGCGATCCGGTCGTGTTCGACGTCCGCCACACTGCAATCGAGCAAACGCGCGGCCTCGCCGGGATGCGGCGTCAGCACCCAGTCGTCGCGACGGATGATGTCGCCTTCGCTCGCGCGCCAGGCCAGCAGGCTCAGGCCATCGGCATCGACGACCAGCGGCTGCCCCGCCGCCAGCACCCGCGACATGCCGCCCCAGCCCCACAGCATGCTCTCGAGACTCTCGGTACCCATGCCGGGACCGACCAGCGTCACGCTGGCCTGTGCCAGCTGTGATTCCAGCACGGCGAAGCCATCATGACTGCTGCCCTCCGGGCCACTCTTGAGGCCGCGCGCCATGACCTCGGGGCAGCGCGTCAGGCTGGCGCTGATATGCGCGGGCGCCGTCAGCAGCGCAACCTTGCCGGCACCGGCCCGCGCCGCCGCCTCACTGGCCAGCAATACCGAGCCCCCCAGCCCCGGCCCGCCGCCGAAGACCAGCACGCTGCCGGTATCGCCCTTGTGGGCCAGCGGCGAGCGCGGCACCAGCTCAGACTCCAGCCAGCGCGGTGTCAGCCGCTGCACGGCGTCCTCTGCCAACAAGGCCGCGGTTCGCGACTGCGCGACCACCTCCGGCAACACGCGCGCCGCGCCCAGGCGCGCCAGACTGACGTGCCCGGCGTGCAGCTCGGCGCGCCCGGTGTGCAGGCCCGGCTTGTCGACCAGAAACGTCAGCGTCACATCCGCTTCCACGGCGACACCCGCGACCGCGCCCGTCGCGGCGTTCAAGCCTGAGGGCACATCCAGCGCCATGACATGCATGCCCTGCTGATGAGCGTGATTGATGCGTTCGATGGCTTCGACCACGCTGCCGCGCGGCGCATCGCGCAGGCCGATGCCGGTCAGCGCATCCACCAGCAAGGGCCAGCCCTTGAGCAGCGCATCCGCCGCCTCCTCATCGGCCTTCGGCCATGCCAGCGTCTCGACGCCAGCCTCGCGCGCCGCGATCGCGGCCAGCTGCGCATCACCGGTCAAGGCATCCTCCGGCGTCAAGGCGATGACCCGCACCTCGAAGCCCGCCAGCAATGCCAGACGCGCCAGCAGATAGCCATCGCCGCCATTGTTACCGCCGCCACACAGCACACAAAGCCTGCGCGTCTCAGGCCAACGCTGACGCAGCAGATCGAACGCCGATTGCGCGGCGCGCCCCATCAGGCGCTTCTCCACCGGCGCCTCGCTCTGACCACTGTCGGCGGCGACGGTCTCCTCCGCGAGCATCCAATGCTCGAGATCACGCAGCGCCGCCAACGGCCACAGACAGTTGACCGAACGCCACAGCGTCATGGTCGCCGAAGATGCCGGGAGGCAGGTCTGGTCAGAGGTCGATTCGTGCGCTGTCATGCCTACACTCCTTGTCTGGATATCCATTGCCTGGCTGGATGTTCGTTGCCTGTCTGGACGCTCGGTGCCTGCCTGGACGTGCGTTGCCTATCGTGAGGCATGGCGCTGCATGCCGCCTTCCTTTCTACTGCACCTTACCTGCCGTGCTCACGCCGTCAGGCAGCACGCTTGGGCTGACCGGCAAGTTGCGCTAAGGTGGCGCGCCTCTGCCCTCGATCTCGCTGGAACCCCCATGTCTGCTCCGCACTCATCCACCGCCGCCGCTTCACCTGCCGACACCGGGAGCCCCGCCGCCGATGAACAGGCCATGGCGGAACTGGCGACGCGCATCAAGACATGGGGGCGCGAGCTGGGTTTTCAGCAGGTCGGCATCACCGATGTCGACCTCTCGGCCCACGAGGCCTATCTGGAGCGCTGGCTGGCCAATGGCCATCACGGCGAGATGAACTTCATGGCCAAGCACGGCACCAAGCGCACTCGTCCTGAGGAGCTGGTGCCCGGGACACTGCGCGTCATCAGCGTGCGCCTCGATTACCTGCCGCCTGAGGTCGAGACCACTCAGGTGCTCAGCCAACCTGAACGCGCCTATGTGTCACGCTACGCGCTGGGGCGTGATTACCACAAGCTGATGCGCAAGCGACTGGCCAACCTGGCCAAGCAGATCGAGAAGGAAGTCGGCAAGTTCGGCTATCGCGCCTTCGTCGATTCCGCCCCGGTGATGGAGCGCGCCCTGGCACAGAAGGCCGGCATCGGCTGGTTCGGCAAGAACGCCATGTTGATGAATCAGCAGGCCGGCTGCCTGTTCTTTCTGGGCGAACTCTACACCGACCTGCCCCTGCCGGTGGACGCCCCCTTTGAAAAGGAACACTGCGGCAGCTGCAACGCCTGCAAGGTCGCCTGCCCGACGGATGCCATCGTCGAGGACAAGGTCGTCGATGCGCGGCGCTGCATCTCCTACCTGACCATCGAGCTCGATGGCGCCATCCCCGAGGAATTCCGTCGCCCGATGGGCAACCGCATCTACGGCTGCGATGACTGTCAGCTGTTCTGCCCCTTCACACGCTTCGCCAAGGCGACCCAGGAGACGGACTTCTCGCCGCGTCATGATCTGGATCGCATCGAGCTGATCCGCCTGTTCTGCTGGGGGGAGCAGGAATTCCTCAGCAAGACGGAAGGCAGCCCGATTCGGCGCATCGGCTACGAGAAGTGGCTCTCCAACATCGCCATCGGGCTGGGCAACGCGCCCTGGTCGGAGCAGGTCGAGCATGTGCTGCGCGCCCGTCTGGCCTACCCCAGCGAGCCACTGCGCGAGCATGTGCGCTGGGCGCTGAAGGAGCAGGCCATCAAGCGCGGCGCCCGTCTGGCCACCGCGCTTTGAGAGCCGTTGCCTCGTGGGCTATCGATTTGAGTTGAGGAGCGATACTTAGACGATGCCCTGCTGGGTCAGCTTGAGGAAGGTCTTGCGGTAATGCGCAAGCTCCGCCAGTGACTCACGGATATCGTCCATCGCCTGGTGGGTCGCACGCTTCTTGAAGCCGTCGAGCGCGGCCGGATTCCAGCGCTTGGCCAGCTCCTTCAGGGTCGAGACATCGATATTGCGGTAGTGGAAGAATTCTTCCAGCAACGGCATCTCGTGCTGCAGGAAGCGGCGGTCCTGATGCACGCTGTTGCCACACATCGGCGAGGCGCCTGCCGCCACGTGCCGGGCCAGGAACTCGAGGGTCTGGCGTTCGGCTTCGGCGGTATCTATCTGACTTTCCTTGACGCGTTTCACCAGCCCGGATTCACCATGGGTGCGCGTGTTCCACTCATCCATCGCCTCCAGCAGGCTGTCCGGCTGATGCACGGCCAGCACCGGGCCTTCGGCGATCAGGTTGAGGTCGCCGTCGGTGACCAGCGTGGCCACCTCGATGATGCGCTCACGCGCCGGGTCGAGACCGGTCATTTCCAGGTCGATCCAGATGAGGCGGTCGGCCTGCGCGGTGGGATTTGCCATGGGTCACTCCTTGCTGAGCAGATGATGGAATGGCGCGGGACGCCAGTCGATGACAGCAGTATCACACGCCATCCCGGGGCGTCGCACGACACCCGAGGGCGCAAAGGGTACAATCGCGCCGCAAATGGGGGAAGACTCTCCCATCCCTGGCGAACGAACGGCGACCGGAGTCACCAGCCAAGCATGAGTAAACGCAAGCTAAGCCGCCAGCAGCAATGGCGAATCGAGAAGGTGCAGGCCGAGCGTACCAAGCGCGCCGAGAAGCGCGAGACGCAGGACCGCGACAAGCTCGACGCCGGCGAATATGGCCCGGAGCAGCATGGCCGTGTCATCGCCCACTACGGGCGCAGCCTGGAAGTCGAGAGCGAATCCGGCAGCCTGCACCGCTGCCACCTGCGCGCCAACCTCGAGACGCTGGTCACCGGTGACCGGGTCATCTGGCGCGAAGCCAGCGATGCCAGCGGCGTCGTCGTCGCGCGTGGCGCACGCACCACCGAGCTTGAACGCCCCGACATGCGCGGCGTGCTCAAGCCGGTGGCGGCCAACATCGACCAGATCCTGATCGTGTTCGCCGCCGAACCCGCCCCGCAGCCCAACCTGATCGACCGCTATCTGATCGCCGCGGAAGCCACCGGCATCACGCCGGTGCTGGTGCTCAACAAGGTCGACCTGCTGCCGGAAAGCGGCGGTGAGCTGCGCGACCTGCTGGCGCGCTATGAAGCGCTCGGCTACGAAGTCGTCGCCTGCACCACGCGTGGCGAGTCGGGGCTTGACGCCCTCAAGGCCCAGCTCAGCGACCGCACCTCGGTCTTCGTCGGCCAGAGTGGCGTCGGCAAGTCATCCCTGATCGGCATGCTGCTGCCCAGGGAAGAGGTTCGTGTCGGCCCGCTGTCAACCGAATCACGCCAAGGCATGCACACCACCACCACCGCCTGGCTCTATCACATGCCGGATGGCGGTGACCTGATCGACTCGCCTGGCATTCGTGAATTCGGCCTGGTACACCTGACTCCCGAGCAGGTCACCGACGGCTTCCGCGAGTTCCACGACTATCTCGGCTATTGCCGCTTCCGCGACTGCAAGCATGAGAAGGAGCCGGGCTGCGCCCTGCTTCAGGCCGTGGACAACGGTGAGATCGGCCGCGTGCGCTTCGAGAGCTACAAGAAGATTCTGCTCTCGCTGACCGAGAGCTGATCAGGCGCTATCAAAAGCCGTCAACAAAAAGCCCCGCCAGGCAGTCACTGCCTGGCGGGGCTTTTTCATGCTCGACACTCTCGAGATACATCACATCATCGAGACACATCACAGCCTCGAGACACATCACTGCCGCTTTCGAAGCCTAGCCTTCCAGCAACAACAGCAGTGACAGCGCGAACAGCACCCACATGGTCGGGCGAATCTCGCGCGCCTTGCCGACGCCGAGCTTGATGACCACGAAACTCAGGAAGCCGAACACGATACCGTGGGTGATGGAATAGGTCAGCGGAATCATCACCATGGCGATGAAGGCCGGAATCGCATCATCGAACTGGTGCCAGTGGATCTTGCCTATCGGCTCCATCATGAACACGCCGACCAGAATCAGCGCCGGGGCAGTCGCGATGGACGGTACCAGCGACAGCAACGGTGCCAGGAACAGGAACGGCAGGAAGCAGAGCGCCACCACCACCGCGACCAGCCCGGTGCGTCCGCCCTGACTGATACCGGCCGCCGATTCGATGTAGGCATTCGCCGGGCTGGTACCCAGTGGCGCGGACACCAGCGCCGAGAAGGCATCGACCATCATCGAGCGACGGATATTGCGCGGGTCACCATTCTCGTCCTTCAGATTGCCCGCCTCGGCCACCGCCATGAAGGTCGAGAGCGCATCGAAGAACACCGTGAACAGGATGACGAAGATGAACGGCGCATAGGCCACCTTGAGCGAGCCGAGCAAATCCAGCGCCAGCAGGCCGCTGAAATCAGGCGCAGCGAAGATACCGGTGAAGTTGACCAGCGTCGGCTGAGCGATCTCCGGCGGGAAGTAGGCACTGCCATCCCCCCACAGACGCCCGATGGTGGTCGCCATCAGGGTCGTGATGATGATGCCGATGATCAGAGCGCCGTGGATGCGCTTCGCGACCAGGATGGCGGTCAGCGCCAGCCCCAGCAGGAAGACCACCAGCGAGGGCGTCATCGGCGCGACACTGACCACGGTGACAGGGTTGGAGACGATCAGCTTGGCATTCACCAGACCGATCAAGGTGATGAACAGGCCGATACCACAGGCGATGGCGTAGCGAAGCTGGGCGGGAATCGCATCGATCACCAGGCGGCGCACGTTGAACATGGCCAGTACCGCGAAGATGACGCCGGCCCAGAACACGCAGCCCAGCGCGACCTCCCAGCTCATGCCACCGCCCAGTACCATGGTGTAGGCGAACAGGGCATTGATGCCCATGCCCGGCGCGACCAGGATCGGGTTGCGCGCGTACAGGCCCATCATCAGGCTGCCGAAGAAGCTGACCAGCACGGTCGCCGTGAGGGCGGCACTGAATGGCACGCCGGCGGCTGACAGGATGCCGGGATTGACCACGATGATGTACATCGACGCCATGAAGGTGGCGATGCCCGCCAGCACTTCCGTGCGCGTCGTGGTGCCTTCGGCACGCAGTGAGAATAGGCGCTCGAGCAAGATGATGACTCCCGTTCAGGATGAAGCGATTGAGTAGCAGCTCAGCGTCGACGGGTCGCCGACACGCTGCACCGAAATGACACACGTTGAGCGCCCGTACCGCACTCGAAGAGTGCAGCAGCGCCACTGGCTATAGACAGTGTATTGCCTGGGGCCGCGAAGAGGGTGCTCCCGAGGGCCAGAATGTGGCATTCGCCCCAGGCCCGCTGCACTGAAACAAGCGCTTCTTTCGACAAGACCTACTGGATCTACTGGCTGCTAGGGCTACTGGCTGGCCTCGCCAGTTGATCAGAAGCCTGCCCAGAAGGTCAGGTCATGGCGCGCACTGTGCCCTGCTGGCACACGCGTCGTCCACGTCTGTACCGTTATGCGTGCGCACTGGGCATTCACACGTTCGCCCCGGAATGTGACGCGCGGCATTATACTGAAAACATGTCGTTTCAGGGGACAAGATGGCAAGGAATCTGGCGCGGTGACACTTCGCCTCGCCGCAGTCACTTGATTGCATGTCTTGATCGTAGTGACTTGACCACAGTGACTTGACCACAGTGCCAGCCGACGTGCCATGATGCCGGAAGGATCACTCTCTTCGTAGAAGCAAGGATTACGCCATGTCTCACGATTCTTCACACCCTTCCCCCTCGGAAGCCGACCTGCTGCCCTTGATCGTCGAACCGCAGCAGCTCGCGGAGATGCTCGACCATCCTGATATCGTGATCGTCGACGTGCCACTCAAAGCCGAGAGCCATGCGCGTCATGTGCCCGGCGCTCGCCTGCTCGACTTCAAGCAGCTGGTCGGCAGCAATGATGACGACATTCCCGGCGTGCCGAGCCCCGAGGCACTGTCTGACGTGATGTCAGCCCTTGGCATCACCCGCGACAGCCATGTGGTGGCCTATGACGATGAAGGCGGCGGCTGGGCCGGACGCCTGCTGTGGACCCTGGCGCTGCTCGGCCATACCCGCTATAGCTACCTCAATGGTGGCCTGCACGCATGGCAAGGCGATGGCCTCCCGTTGAGCGACACCGCCAGCGACTGGAGCCCCAGCGAGTATCACGCCGCTTACATGGACACCAGCGTGATGGCGACGCGGGAAGACATTCTCGATCGGCTGGCGGCCGAGGACCCGCAGGAAAGCGTCGTGGTCTGGGATGCGCGCTCCGCGGAGGAATATCGCGGCGAGAAGGGCCAGAACGCTCGCCTCGGCCATATTCCGGGCGCCGTGCATTTCGAGTGGGCCGAGGCCATGGACCGTGAGCGCAACCTGCGTATCCGCGACTATGCGGAGCTGTTGACCGAACTGGGCGCTCGCGGCCTCAACCCCGAACAGCACATCGTGACGCACTGCCAGAGCCATCACCGCTCCGGCCTGACCTGGCTGGTGGGTCAGGCGCTGGGCTTCAGCGATGTGCGCGCCTATCCGGGCTCCTGGAAGGAATGGGGCAACCGTGACGACACGCCCATCGAACGCTGAAGGCGCTTGATCGCAGACTGGAATGCCTCTTTCGAGCGCCAGCACGCCAATGCAGGCCATGCCGGGATGACACGCATGGCCTGCCTGGCAACTGTCGCCAGGCCCGCTGCTGCGGCAATTCGCAGGCTTGAGCCGTTATTGACGATGGGCTAAGGTGCAGCCCAACTGCTGGCCGCCGCTGTTGCCGGCCAACGCCCGCCCTCTCGAGGAGCGGGCTTTTCATTCCTGAAAGTGCCTGCAAGGATCGCCATCGTGGATCGCGCCAAGCTGTTTTCCCTGAGCCAGTACCCACTGCCCCAGCACCTGATCTCACGCCTCATCGGCCGTGTCGCCGCCTGCACCAATCCGTGGGTCAAGAACACCTTCATCGAGCGCTTCATCAAGGCCTACGGCGTCAACATGAACGAGGCGCTCGAGGAGAATCCGCGGGCCTACGCCTGCTTCAATGACTTCTTCACCCGCGCCCTGAAGGCGGACGCCCGCCCCATCGGCGAAGGCCTGGTGTCACCGGCCGATGGCGTACTGTCCCAGTTCGGCAACATCGACCACGGCACCCTGGTACAGGCCAAGGGTCAGGCGTTCTCGCTGACCCAGCTGCTGGGTGGCAGTGAAGAGCGTGCCGCGCCCTTCCGCAACGGTCGCTTCGCCACCGTCTATCTGTCACCGAAGGACTACCATCGCGTCCATATGCCGGTGGCCGGTCGTCTGGTTGAGATGGCCTATGTTCCGGGGCGTCTGTTCTCGGTCAACGAAGCCACCGCCAAGCACGTGCCGGGCCTCTTCGCCCGCAACGAGCGACTGGTGTGCATCTTCGAGACCGAACACGGCCCGATGGCCATGGTGCTGGTGGGCGCGATGATCGTCGCGGCGATCAAGACCGTCTGGAGCGGTCAGGTCACGCCGCTTTCCGGTGATGTCGAGACGACCCGTTTCGATCAGCTCATCGAGCTGGCACATGGCGCCGAGATGGGCCGCTTCCAGCTCGGCTCCACCGTGGTGATGTGCTTCCCGGACAGCGTCGAGTTCGATGACGCCCTGACACCGGGCCAGAAGGTCAGCATGGGTCAGTCACTCGGCATGCGCCCGTCTGCGACAGCGCCGGCCCCGACCGAGTCAGAAGAGCATGCGGCAGAGACGGTGCAGGACACGCCGGCCACAGACGAGAAATAAGGTCAGGCATGGCGCAGCGCGAGCACGACACTCGCGCATAAAGCCCGCACATGAAATCCGGGCATAAAAAAAGGGAAGCCTCTGGCTTCCCTTTTTAACGACAGGAGCCTGACCGCGCCCCTCGCCTTCTTGCCTTGCCCCGCGATGAACGCTGCCATCGGGGTGATCACTACCTTCAGTGCCCAAACAGATCAGAGTCCTCCATGACGGGCGTCACGCTCTCACGACGCGACTGCCGGATGATGCCTCGAAGGCTCCGAGGGTTCGAGACATCATCTGTCGCCTTCTTTCACCATGCCCGATAAAAGAAGACCCGCTGCGACCATTGCCCTGGTCCTGCCATCACCTTGCCTGCGGGCTTCGCCGGCAAGCGCCAACCCTCCATGCTGACCTCTCCAGTCTAGTCGACGCACGCTCGGCAAGCGTGTTGGCAATAAACGCTGGGATTCACGCAAATCACATCAAAATCTGCCTCTCATGCCGGCTCTCAAGCACGTGATGCCGGAAAAGCGATGACCGCCGAGATATCGCGCTCTCCCAGCGCCAGCATGATCAGGCGATCCAGCCCCAGCGCCACCCCGCTCCCCGCGGGCATTCCCGCCTGCAATGCCGCCACCAGACGCTGGTCCGCCGCCACTTCGGGCAGACCCTGGGCGACTCGCGCGGCATTGTCTTCGGCAAAGCGCGCCGCCTGCTCGCTGGCATCGGTCAGCTCGTCATAGCCGTTGGCCAGTTCGATGCCCGCCACGTAGGCCTCGAAGCGCGACGCCACCCAATCGCCCTCACTGTCCTGATGCTTGCGCGCCAAGGCAGCCTGCGCGGCCGGATACTCGGTGACCAGCTCCACGGTGGCTCGTCCCTGTGCTTCTGCTCCCTGTGACCCTGAGCCAAGGGTCGGCTCGATCACCAGGCTCATCAGCGCATCCAGGCATGTCTCATGCGACCAGTCGTCAGCCGCGACCTCACATTCTCGCGCACAGGCGGCTCGCAGCTCCTCGAGCGAGGCCGTGAAGGGGTCCAGCGCCAGCAGACGGCGAAACAGTGCACGGTAAGGCGTGATGGCAGGCCTGGCCTGGGCGTCTTGAGACTCACTGAGCAGCGACGGCTGTCCGGTCAACTGTGCCCCGAGCGCCATCACGCGCCGGATCAGCTCGCAGGTCTCCGCCATCAGCGCCTCAAGGCTCATGCCGGGGCAATACCACTCCAGCATGCAGAACTCGGGATTGTGGCGGCGGCTGACCTCGCCATCACGGAAGGCACGCGCGATCTGGAAGATCGGCCCGCTGCCGGCTGCCAGCAGGCGCTTCATGTGAAATTCCGGCGATGTCTGCAGCCACATCGGCACGCGCTCACGCTCGCCCGGCAACTGCGCGGTCAGTGACAATGACGCGAGACCGACATCCGTCGACCCGGCCTGCCCCAGCACCGGCGTTTCCACCTCCAGCACCTCACGCTCGGCGAAGAAGGTGCGCACCTCACTGATCAGACGCGCGCGCTGAACGAGCCGCTCGCGCGTGACAGTGGGCGCCCAGTCCTCTGCCAGGGCAGCGCCTGGCGCGGCAGCGGCTGAGAGAGGTGAAGCAGCGGCGGAAGAATCGGCATCAGACATGGACAGGCTCGAGGAAGGGATCAGCGGGAGGCATTGGCCAACCGCGAGGGCTGATCGACACGATCACCCTGCACGACTGACCAGCAGAAATGAGGAGCACGAATGAGCAGCACAAACGATGATGCCCCGCACGAGGCGAGGCATCAGGGTGTTCACGACGTGAGCGAAAGGGCTCAGGCGCGAGACACGTACTCGGCGCTGCGGGTGTCAACCTTGAGGACTTCGCCCTGGTTGATGAACAGCGGCACACGCACCACGGCACCGGAAGACAGGGTCGCCGGCTTGGAGCCACCGTTGGCGGTATCGCCCTTGAGGCCCGGGTCCGTCTCGACGACTTCCAGTTCGATGAAGTTCGGCGGCGTCACGGCAATCGCGTTGTCGTTCCACAGCGTGATGGTGTAGACGACCTGCTCCTTCAGCCATTTGACGTTGTCGCCCAGTGCCTTGCCATCGACAGCATACTGCTCGAAGGAGCCATCGGTACGCATGAAGTGCCACATCTCACCGTCGGTGTAGAGGTATTCCATGTCGACTTCCATGACATCGGCGGCTTCGATGCTCTCGCCGGACTTGAAAGTACGCTCCCATACACGACCGGTCTTCAGGTTGCGCAGCTTGACGCGGTTGAAGGCCTGGCCCTTGCCCGGCTTGACCAGTTCGTTATCGACGATGGCACAGGGATCATTGTCCAGCATCACTTTCAGACCGGACTTGAATTCGTTGGTAGAATAGTTGGCCATCTTGCTCGCTCTCGACTCGTTAACGGGTCTTGCCCGCCATGAATTCCAGATTGCAGTCAATTGGCTGCAATCATGACTAGAAGTGATGCGCATGATAACCCGAACCCCTGCATCCTTGCATACCATCCCGCACACCAGCCACGAAAGTCGTGCCTCAGAGGCCTTCTCATCTGCCGCTGAAGCCCCGTCTGCCCCGAATGACTGGCGTGCACAGCTACGCGACGTGATCCGCTCTCCACAGGCTCTGCTGGAGCGCCTGGGACTGGAGCGCGAATGGCTGCCGGGCGCCCGTGACGGCCATGAACTGTTCGCGATCCGCGTGCCCGAGGCCTATGCCAGCCGCATCCGCGCCAATGACCCCGACGACCCGCTATTGCGCCAGGTGCTGCCGCTGGACGCCGAGACCGATGTGCTCGACGGCTACGTCACCGATCCGCTGGAAGAGGCCGAGCATACGCCGCTGCCGGGGCTGATCCACAAGTACACCAATCGGGTGCTGCTGATGGCCAGCGGCGGCTGCGCGATCAACTGCCGCTACTGCTTCCGCCGTCACTTCCCCTATGACGACCATCAGCCCAGCCGCGCGCAGTGGCAGGATATCCTCGACTACCTGCGCGCCGACGAGCGCATCCACGAGGTGATCCTGTCCGGCGGCGACCCGCTGGTCTCGCCCGACAAGCGCCTGGCGTGGCTGGTGGAGTCGCTGGGCGAGATCCCGCATCTCAAGCGCCTGCGCATCCACACGCGCCTGCCGGTGGTGATTCCGGACCGCGTCAATGACGAGCTGCTCGGCTGGCTGGGTGCCACGCGCCTGCAGAAGGTGCTGGTCATTCACACCAACCATGCCAACGAGCTGGACGACGCCGTCGCTGCCGCGATGACTCGCCTCAAGAGCGCCGGCGTCACCCTGCTCAACCAGGGCGTCATCCTGCGCGGCGTCAATGACAGCGTGGAAGTGCAGACGGCCCTCGCCGAGCGCCTCTTCGAGTGCGGCGTACTGCCCTACTACCTGCATGCCTTCGACCCCGTACAGGGCGCCGCACACTTCGCGGTCAGTGATGAAGAGGCCTGCAACCTGATGGAAGCGCTGCTTGAGCACCTGCCCGGCTTCCTGATGCCGCGCCTGGTACGTGAAGTGCCCGGACGACGCTCCAAGACACCTCTATCCAAGCCCCCTGTGTCCAAGCCCACAGTGTCCAAGCCCACGGTGTCCAAGACACATCCGGGAGTCGACGCCGCCACTGGCCCTTCGGCGTCTTCCCCTGCGGGCGACGAGCGCGAGCCATCTTCGCTCAACCTGACGGGTATCATCGCCAGCGCGTGAATGGCGCACTGGCAGCGTGAGGCAACAACAGGCGGCGTGCTGCACAAAATTTGCTACTATCGCTGGCCAATTTCATCACCGGCACACGCCCCGAGAGGCGTGGCCTCGCTCAAGGAGCCCATCACATGCCTCATCTCGTCATTGATTATGCCGACAGTCTGGCCCCCAGCCTCGACATGGACGCGATCATGGATGACCTGCATGCCGCTGCCATGCAAAGTGGCCTGTTCAAGGAAACCGACATCAAGGTGCGCGCGGAAAGCTGGCGCCACTGGCGTCTGGCCGGCAATCAGGCACCGCTGGCGCACAAGCACGGCTTCGTCAATCTGCACTGCCACCAGCTGGAAGGCCGCAGCGATGACGACAAGTCGCGCCTGGCGGATATCCTGATGGAGGCCCTCAAGCCTCACTGCGAGGCGGCCCGCGAAGTCAGCGTGGAGATCGTCGAGATCACCCGCGCGACCTATCGCAAGCACAAGGCCTGAGCGCACAGGTGACTCAGCGCCCCTGAGCCCGCAGACGAAAACGCCCCGTGGCCGAAAGCCACGGGGCGTTTTTCCTTCTCGCGATCAGCGATTCAGCCAACGGGCTAACTCAGGTGCCCGTCATGGCCATCGGGACGTGAAGCAGGTCATTGAGACGATGGGCGTGTTCGGCGGCCTCACGGCCCACCGATGTCAGATAGCCGCCATCCGGCAGCGTGGTCAATCCCTTGGCATGCAGACGCTCGGCGGCGGCCACCATGTCGGGACTGGCATCGTGGCGAATCTTCAAACCCTTGAGGGCGGCATCATGCGGAAACAGGCACAGCAGGTGCAGTTCATCGTCATAGGGTGACGGCATGGGCAAACTCCTGACGGCGTGGCGAGTGGCGTTTCAGTATGGCGTCAACTGACGAGCGACGAGTCGTCGGCGCTTCCCCTCCAGTCTAGCCCTCACACCCGAAAGCGCATTGCTGCTTTGGGACTATTCTGCGGCCAGATGACCAGACGACAACGCCCCCATCGCGGCGGCGATGGGGGCGTTGCCACTCACACACTGACTTGTCACTCAGCGCAGGGGTTCAGCGGCTGAATCACGGATCAGTGCTCGAGATCCTGCTGGCGATAGCCCATCAGGTAGAGCACGGCATCCAGGCCCAGGGTCGAGATCGACTGGCGCGCCTGCTCACGCACCAGCGGCTTGGCGCGGAAGGCGATGCCCAGCCCCGCCTCGGCCAGCATCTTGAGGTCATTGGCACCGTCACCGACGGCGATGGTCTGCTCCATGCGCAGGCCATGACGCTCGGCGATCTCGCGCAGCAGCAGCGCCTTGCGCTCGGCATCGACGATCGGCTCGCGCACTTCACCGGTGACCTTGCCATTGACGATCACCAGCTCATTGGCGTGGATCTCATCGAAACCCAGCAGCTGCTGAAGATGACGCGCGAAGTAGGTGAAGCCGCCGGACAGGATCGCGGTGCGATAGCCCAGCGCCTTGAGGTTGGCCATCAGGCGCTCGACCCCATCCATCAGCGGCAGATTGGCGGCGATATCGGCCAGCACCGACTCATCCAGGCCTTCCAGCTTGCTCATGCGTTCGCGGAAGCTTTCCTTGAAGTCCAGCTCGCCCCGCATGGCACGCTCGGTGACTTCCGAGACTTCCTCGCCGACACCGTGACGACGCGCCAGCTCGTCGATCACCTCGGTCTGGATCAGCGTCGAATCCATGTCGAAGCAGATCAGGCGACGATGGCGACGCCAGATATCGTCTTCCTGGATCGCGATGTCGACACCGTGCAGCGCGCCCAGCGCCAGCGCCTTCTCGCGCAGGGCGTTGATGTCGGTGCCACTCTCCGGCAGGCGCAGCCAGCACTCGACACAGGCGCCTTCGGCCGGTGACTCGCCATCCAGCGGCTCACGCCCCGACAGACGATGCATCAGCTCGACGGTGATGCCGAATTCGGCCGTCAGGCCGCCGACCTCGGCCAGAATGCCGGCCGGCAGACACGGCGCCAGCAGCGTCAGAATCCAGCGTGGGCGCTCCGCCTGATGGCTCCAGCGCGCATATTCTTCAGCACCGACCTGCACGGCCTGCACATCCAGCCCCAGCTGTTCACCGGCGGCGGCCAGCGCGGCCTCCAGATCGGACTCCGCGCCGAGAGCCACCAGCGCTTCCAGCGACACCAGCCCGAAGGTCACGCTCTGATTGATGTCCAGCAGTCGTGCGCCGCTGCGCGCCAGCGCCTGACCAAGCCCTGCCAGCTGTCCTGGACGAGCCGTACCGGTGGCACGGATCAAGATACGTTGTGTCATTGGAAAATCATTCCTGAGCAATGAATCATCAAGGTGTCGCCCACGGGGCATGTCGGCGTCAACGCCGACGCACCTCAGCTAACAAGCCAGGCCATCCGGCCCGGATTCAACTATCGACGGCCAGACGGTCGACCTTCTGGAAGCCCTTGGGCAGCTTGCTGCCGCGGCGGCCACGCTCGCCACGATAATAATCGAGATCCGCCCCCTTGAGCAGGGTCTTGCGCTTGCCGGCATGCACCACCAGGGTCGCGCCGGCGGGCAAGACCACCAGCGAGCGTACGAACTCCTCGCGGTTGGCGGCGCGTTCGCCCGGAATCGACAGCATCTTGTTGCCCTTGCCCTTGGACATCTCGGGCAGTTCGGAGAGCGGGAAGACCAGTAAGCGCCCTTCATTGGACACCACCGCCACTTCCAAGGCCGCGGGCGTGCCATCGGCAGCCTCCGGCACTGTCGGCACCTCGACCGGCGGCAGCACCGCACAGCCGCGCGGCAAGGTCAGCGCCGCCTTGCCGGACTTGTTCTTGCCGGTCAGCTGTTCGAGCGTGGTCACGAAGCCATAGCCACCATCGGAGGCCAGCAGATAGCGCGCGGAAGGCGCATCGAGCAGCAGCCCGACCATCGCCGCCCCCGCCGCCGGATTCATGCGCCCGGTAATCGGCTCGCCCTGCCCGCGCGCACTGGGCAGATTGTGCGCGGCCAGGGTGTAGGCACGCCCGGTGTCATCCAGCAGCACCAGCGGCTGATTGGTCTTGCCGCGCGCCGCCAGATGGAAGCGGTCGCCGGCCTTGTAGGACAGGCCCTCGGGGTCGATATCATGCCCCTTGGCGGCGCGGATCCAGCCCTTCTCGGACAGCGCGACGGTGATCGGGTCGGCGCCCATCAGCTCGACTTCCGACAGCGCCTTGGCTTCGCCGCGCTCGACCAGCGGCGAGCGGCGTGGATCGCCGAAGTCGGTGGCGGCCTGCTCAAGCTCACTGTCGATCAGGTCTGTCAGCGCCTCGTCATTGCCCAGCAGATGCTTGAGGTGCTTGCGCTCGCGCTTGAGCTCGTCCTGCTCGCCACGCAGCTTCATCTCTTCAAGACGTGCCAGGTGACGCAGACGCAGCTCGAGGATCGCCTCGGCCTGACGCTCGGAGAGCTGGAAGGTCTCGATCAGGCTGGCCTTGGGGTCTTCCTCCTCGCGGATGATGCGAATCACCTCGTCGAGATTCAGATAAGCCGTCAGCAGACCCTCAAGGATATGCAGACGGTCCTCGACCTTGGCCAGACGATGCTCGAGGCGACGACGCACGGTGGCGCGACGATAGCGCAGCCACTCGGCGAGCATCTCGTGCAGCGCCATCACCCGCGGGCGCCCATTGAGGTCGATGACGTTCATGTTGACGCGTGCGTTCTTCTCGAGGTCCGTGGTGGCGAACAGGTGCGCCATCAGGCCTTCGATATCGACACGATTGGAGCGCGGCTGAATCAGTAGGCGCGTCGGGTTCTCGTGGTCGGACTCATCACGCAGGTCCGCGACCATCGGCAGCTTCTTGGCCTGCATCTGGGCGGCGATCTGCTCGATCACCTTGGCGCCGGAGACCTGATACGGCAGCGCAGTGATCACGATATCGCCCTCCTCCAGCACATAACGGGCGCGCATCTTCACGCTGCCACGACCGGTGCGGTAGAGCTTGGCGAGGTCGGTGCGCGGCGTGATGATCTCCGCCTCGGTGGGGAAGTCCGGTGCCGGCAGGTACTCCATCAACTGATCGCTGTCGGAGTCCGGATGACGCAGCAGATGGCGGGTGGCGGCCACGACTTCATGCACGTTGTGCGGCGGGATGTCGGTCGCCATGCCCACCGCGATACCGGTAGTGCCGTTGAGCAGCACATTGGGCAGACGCGCCGGCAGCACCTTGGGCTCGTTCATGGTGCCATCGAAGTTGGGCACCCAGTCGACGGTACCCTGGGAGAGCTCGGACAGCAGCACCTCGGAGTACTTCGACAGCCGCGATTCGGTGTAACGCATGGCCGCGAAGGACTTGGGGTCATCCTGACTACCCCAGTTGCCCTGACCATCCACCAGCGGATAGCGATAGCTGAACGGCTGCGCCATCAGCACCATCGCCTCGTAACAGGCGCTGTCGCCGTGGGGGTGGAACTTGCCCAGCACGTCGCCGACGGTACGCGCCGACTTCTTGTACTTGGCGTTGGCCGTCAGGGACAGTTCGCGCATGGCGTAGACGATGCGGCGCTGCACCGGCTTCATGCCATCGCCGACATGCGGCAGGGCGCGGTCGAGAATCACGTACATCGAGTAGTCGAGGTACGCCTTTTCGGTGTAGTCGCGCAGGGCCAGACGTTCGACGTCACCCTCCGCGACCTGGATATCCATGCTCATGGGCGCTTGACCTTGATTACGAGCGTAAAACCGGGGAGCGCCTGACTGTGGCGCTCCCGAAAGAATGCTGTCGCGCAGCTTGTCTGGCTTTCGAAGCTCAGCTGCGCTCGAAGCTCACGATGATCAGACCTCGATGTCGGCCATGTTGCCGTAGTCCTCGAGCCAGCTCTTGCGATCACTGGCGCGCTTCTTGGCCAGCAGCATGTCGAGCATCTCGTGGGTGCCGTCATCCGCACTGCGCGTCAGCTGCACCAGACGGCGGGTGTCCGGCGCCATGGTCGTTTCCCGCAGCTGCAGCGGATTCATCTCACCCAGACCCTTGAAGCGCTGCACATTGGGCGTGCCACGCTTGCTCTCGAGCTGCTTGAGGATGTGCGCCTTCTCGCTCTCGTCCAGGGCGTAATGCACTTCCTTGCCCAGATCGATGCGGTACAGCGGCGGCATGGCGACGAAGACGCGCCCGGCATCCACCAGCGCCGGGAAGTGACGCACGAACAGCGCGCACAGCAGCGTGGCGATGTGCAGACCATCGGAGTCGGCATCCGCCAGGATGCAGACCTTGTGATAGCGCAGCTTGGTGAGGTCATCCGAGCCCGGGTCCAGGCCGATGGCGACCGCGATGTCGTGGACTTCCTGGGAGGAGTAGATGTCATGCGACTCGACTTCCCAGGTATTGAGGATCTTGCCGCGCAGCGGCAGGATCGCCTGGGTCTCGCGGTTGCGGCCCTGCTTGGCGCTGCCGCCGGCGGAGTCACCCTCGACCAGAAACAGCTCACTGTCGGCAGGGTCGGAGCTTGAGCAGTCCGAGAGCTTGCCCGGCAGCGCAGGCCCGGAGGTGACCTTCTTGCGCGCGACCTTCTTGGCGCTCTTCAGGCGGCGCTGGGCCGCCGAGATCACCAGTTCCGCCAGCGCTTCGGCCTGATCGACATGGTGGTTGAGCCACAGCGAGAAGGCGTCCTTGACCACGCCGGAGACGAAGGCGGCGACGCTGCGCGAGGACAGGCGCTCCTTGGTCTGGCCGGCGAACTGCGGATCGAGCATCTTCACCGACAGCACGAAGGCGGCGCGCTCCCACAGGTCATCCGCGCTCAGCTTGACGCCACGCGGCAGCAGGCTGCGGTAGTCGCAGAATTCCTTGAGTGCCTCGAGCAGACCGGAGCGCAGGCCATTGACGTGGGTGCCACCCAGCGGCGTGGGGATCAGGTTGACGTAGGGTTCCTGCACCAGCTCGCCGCCTTCGGGCAGCCACTGGATCGCCCAGTCGACCCCGTGCTCCTCGTCCTCGAAATGGCCGACGAAGGGCGATTCCGGCAGGCGTTCGAAGCCATCGGTGGCACCGAGCAGGTAATCGCGCAGGCCATCCTCGTAGTACCAGGTCGTCTCGCTGCCATCGGTCTCGATGAGCATGACCTTGAGGCCCGGACACAGCACGGCCTTGGCACGCAGCAGGTGGCGCAGACGCGGCATCGCCAGGCGCGGGCTGTCGAAGTAGCTCTCGTCCGGCCAGAAGCGCACCAGGGTGCCGGTATTGCGCTTGCCGACGGTGCCGATCTGGGTCAGCTCCTCGGCCTTCTCGCCATTCTCGAAGGCGATGCGCTGACGCAGGCCATCGCGGCACACTTCCACTTCCAGACGCGTCGACAGCGCATTGACCACCGAGACGCCCACGCCGTGCAGGCCGCCGGAGAAGCGATAGCTGTCCTGGGAGAACTTGCCCCCCGCGTGCAGCTTGGTGAGGATCAGCTCGATGCCGGTCACGCCATGCTCGGGGTGGATGTCGGTGGGCATGCCACGACCGTCATCGCCGACCTCGATACCGCCATTCTCGAGCAGGCGCACGCGGATTTCCTTCGCGTGCCCCGCCAGCGCCTCATCGACGGAGTTGTCGATGACTTCCTGCGCCAGATGGTTGGGCCGAGAAGTGTCGGTATACATGCCGGGCCGCTTGCGGACCGGTTCGAGGCCGGAGAGGACCTCAATGGAACTGGCGCTGTACTGACTCATCGCAGCCTTGTGTCCTTGGTGTTGACGTCCGCCATCCGACTCGCCATTTCACGTGCGCGAGACGGACAACGGATTCCTGAAAAATGAGAGACCGGCGCCTGGCGTTCAGCATCGAACGCCCTGCCAAGTCGTGCCAATCCATGTCGTGCCAAGAGGTGCCGTGCCCAGCCAGGTCGTGGTGTGTCGTAGCAGAAAGCACCACGCGCATGACCTGCTAGTCCGGCGCGACATGCATCGCCGCTGCGGTGGCGGGGGCCAGCCGGTGCCCGCCATGCGCCATGATCGCCGGCAGGTATTCCGCCAGCTGCGCAAAGCCGTGATCGCCACCCGGCGTGATGATCAAGCGACTTCCCTGATAGAGCCCTGCGGCATCATTGACATCCAATGTCTCATCGGCCGTCGCCAACAGCACCAGGGTGCGCTGCGCCGTGACCGGTTCCGCTTCCAATGCGAGCAGTCCGGGCCCGAAATCCTCGGTGACGGTGAACGTCACGCCGGTATAGGGGTTGGCATGCACCGAGCCGAGCCATTCGCTGACCAGTCGCGCGGGACGCACGGCCGGATTGATCAGCACACTGCGCGGCCCCTGACGCCAGACGCTCTGTGAGGGACCTGCCGGCCCCTCGAGGCGTGCGGCCTCACGCGCGACCAGCCAGGTGGCCAGAAAGCCGCCCATGGAGCTGCCGATCACCATGATGGCGTCATCACAGGCAGGGTCTGCGGCGTCCAGCGCCAGGCGCTCACACAACGTGAGATAGGCCGCGTTGACCGCCGCCTGACCCGCGCCGGGCTCCGGGGGGATGTCCGGCATCACGCACGGCAGGCCGAACTGCTCTGCCGCGCGCTGCATCAAGCGTGCCTTGGGCGAACAACTGGCCGAATTGAAGCCGTGCAGATACAGCAGACCCTTGACGGGCGCGGTGGCGTGCATCGCTGCCGTATCTGACGGAAAGGGGGAATTGGCCATCAGCACTCCCGACAACACGTCAGACCGCGAAACCTCCCCTCCCACGCCTCAAGATGGCTGGGCATCTCTCAAGCGTTCATCCGCTGGAAGCAGGGTTTTCGACGGTCCGCGTCGTGCTGTCTAGTGTAAACGATTGATTCGCTTATAGGATAGCGAGAATACTGTATAAATCAACAGAGAGCGACGACTGACGTCGCCGCTCGTCTTGCATGGCATATCAGCATGCCCTCACTCACACACACACTCACTCACATCCGTCTTGGGCTCAGCGCGGGTCCTGATCCTGGGCTGCCCACACCGCTTCGATCAGCGCACGGCTGGAGGCATCCAGCGTCTCGAAGCCTTCGCCGGTGGTCATGGTCGCTTCGGTGGCGGTGGCGATCTGCTTGCCCAGTTCCACGCCCCACTGATCGAACGGGTTGATATCCCAGATGGTGGCCTGAACGAAGACCTTCTGCTCGTAGAGCGCAATCAACGCACCCAGCGTTTCCGGTGTCAGCGTCTCCAGCAGCAGCGTGGTCGACGGCTGATTGCCACGGTAGCGCTTGTGGTTCGGCTGCGCCTCATCACCGGGGATGGCGTCATCGCCCAGCATCAGCACACGTGACTGGGCGAAGCAGTTGGCCAGCGTCAAGCGGTGCTGTGCCTTGAGGTGGGCGCGTGTCTCGGCGTCCTCGACGTGATCATAACGGCACATCGGCGCGATGAAGTCACACTCGACCGCCTGGGTGCCCTGATGCAGCAGCTGATAGAAGGCGTGCTGGGCGTTCGGCCCCAGCTGGCCCCACAGCACCGGACAGGTCGAGTAATCGATCATCTCGCCATCGTTGGTCACCGACTTGCCATTGGATTCCATCTCCAGCTGCTCGAGGTAGCTTGCGAAATACTCCAGGCGACCGTCGTAGGGCAGGATGGAGTGGGCGCGGATATCGAGGAAGTTGTTGTTCCAGATTCCGGCCAGCGCCAGCAGCACCGGCAGATTGTCTTCCAGCGGCGCGGTGCGGAAGTGCTCATCCAGCTCATGCGCCCCGGCCAGCAGGCGACGGAAGTTGTCCATGCCGACATTGAGCGCGATGGGCAGACCGATGGTGCCCCACAGCGAATAGCGCCCGCCGACCCAATCCCAGAACAGCAGCTGGTGTTCCGGCGCGATGCCCCACTCGGTCATCTTTTCCGGCTTGGCGGAAGCGCCGATGAAGTGCTGACGGTTGATCAGCGCTTCCAGGCGCCCTTCCGGGTCGAGGCGTGACTTCAGCCAGTCGCGGGCAGTGCGGGCATTGGACAGCGTGTCGATGGTCGAGAATGACTTGGAGGACAGGATGAACAGCGTGGTTTCCGGGCTGAAGGATTCCAGATAATCCGCCAGCTGGGAGCCATCCATGGTCGAGGCGAAGTGAACGCCGATCTCGTGGATGTCCTTGGGACGGCAATCGCTCAGGGCGCTGGAGACCATCAACGGGCCCAGGTCCGAGCCACCGACACCGAGGTTGACCACGTCGGTGATCGGCTTGCCGGTGGCGCCGCGCCACTGGCCGCTGTGGAAGGTGTCGACCATCTCGGCCAGGTGCTCGAGGCTCTCGTGGATGGCCGGCACGATATCCTCGCCGTCCACCACCAGGCTGGCGGAGCGCGGCAGACGCAGCGCGGCGTGCAGCGCCGGACGGTCTTCGGAGCGATTGACATGCTCACCGGCCAGCAGGCGCTTGATGCCCTGCTCGACGCCGGTTTCGCGCGCCAGATCCAGCAGCAGCTCCAGGGTTTCGCCCTTGAAGCGCTGCTTGGAGAGATCCAGACGCAGTCCCGCGGCAGAGCGCGTGAAGGTCGCCACTCGGTCACGCCCTTGCGCCGCATCCTCGGCGAACAGATCCTTCAGATGCACATTGGCCATCTGCTCTTGATGATGGCGCGCGAGAGCCTGCCAGGCCTGGGTATTACGACGCGCAGAACGTGCCGCTGATTGAGTGGACATGGCCACCTCTCTCCTTGAAGTGTAATGACCGGCCCTGCATGGCCCGGCCTGAAATCGATTGATGGAGGCATCACCCGCCGGCCGTGACGGGTGCGTCACGGGCGCCGAATGCGTAGAATGGCGGGCCCGACGGGGCGCTCTGCCCGGCCGGTCCTCGGCCACAGGCATGTCGCCCTGGCCCACTGCCCGATGAAGCCTTGATCCATGAGTGATGCATCTTACCGTGACGCGATATTTACGACACCCCTTGACCGTGTCGCCAGCTTCTCCTTCGACGAGCAGGTCGTCAGCTGCTTTCCGGACATGCTGCGCCGCTCGGTGCCGGGTTACGGTCAGATCATCGCCATGCTGGGCCTGATGGCCCGCGCTCACCTGCGCCCCGGCGCGCGGGTCTATGATCTGGGCTGTTCACTGGGCGCTGCCAGCATGGCGCTGGCCCGCGAGATGGCCGCCGAGGATATCGAGATCGAAGCCGTCGATCTGTCCAGACCGATGGTCGAGCGCGCCAGCCGCGAACTCGCCGAGGCCTTCCCCGACCACCGCATCAACGTCACCGAAGCTGATATTCGCACCCTCGACTATCAGCCGGCCGGCATGATCGTGGTCAATTTGACGTTGCAGTTCCTGCCGCCGGAAGACCGCGACGCCGTGATCGACAAGCTGTTCGCGGCGCTGGAACCCGGCGGCGTGCTGATCCTCTCCGAGAAGATCATCAGCGATGATCCGATCGAGAATGCCTGGCTGATCGAACGGTATCATGACTTCAAACGTGCCAACGGCTACTCCGATCTGGAAATCTCCCAGAAACGTGAGGCCCTCGAGGACGTGATGAAGCCCGACAGCCTGAACACGCATCACGAGCGCCTGGCGCGCGCCGGCTTCCAGCGCAGCCATACCTGGCTGCAATATCTGAATTTCGCATCGATGGTCGCCTTCAAAGCCGCCGAATGACCGCTACGCCTGCACGGACCCGACCCAGCGCATGAGCATTTCCCCGTATGACCGCGACCTTTACCGCGCCTTCACCGAGCTTGCCTGTGAGCCAGGCGCCGTCGGCGACGGCTTCGCCCGCTGGCTGGGCGCCCTGCCCGAGCAACTGGCCAATGGCCTGGACCGCAAGCGTCACGCCGACCTCAAGGCCTGGCATGGCGCGCTGGAAAAGCTGCCCGCCCTGCCCGACGCGCGCGATGTGCAGCTGGATGCCGACCGGGTCGGTGCACGCTTTCCCACTGGCCTGACTAGCGGCCAGCTGCGCCAGAGCGAGAACCTGCTGCGTGCGATGATGCCGTGGCGCAAGGGCCCCTATCAGCTCGACGGGATCCATATCGACACCGAATGGCGCTCCGACTGGAAGTGGCAGCGTCTCGCGCCGCACCTGTCGGACCTCACCCATCGCCGTGTGCTGGATGTCGGCGGCGGCAATGGCTACCACGGCTGGCGCATGGTCGGTGCAGGCGCGGCCTTCACGCTGGTGATCGACCCTTCGCCACGCTTCTACTGCCAGTTCCATGCCGTACGCCACTTCATCGGCGCGGACCACCCCCGGGGCCGCAATCTGCACTTCCTGCCGGTGGGCATCGAGGATGTGCCAGCGAAGATGGGCGCCTTCGATACCGTGTTCTCGATGGGCGTGCTCTATCATCGCCCCTCGCCGATGGACCACCTCTTCCAGCTGCGTGACACCCTGCGTCCCGGCGGCGAGCTGGTGCTGGAAACCCTGGTGGTGGAAGGTGACGTGACGACGGTACTGATGCCCGGCGAGCGCTACGCCGCGATGCCCAATGTCTACTTCCTGCCCTCCTCGCAGGCGCTGGCCCACTGGTGCGAGCGCGCCGGTTTCAAGGACGTGCGCATCGTCGATGAAGCCGTGACTACCCTGGACGAGCAGCGTGCCACCGACTGGATGACCTACCACTCGCTGAGCGACTTCCTCGATCCCGCTGACCCGAACCTGACCCGCGAAGGCCACCCGGCGCCGCGGCGTGCGGTGCTGATTGCCACTCGCGCCTGAACTGGCGTCTGAGCAGGCACCTGAACACGCGTTCGAGACACGGACTTCTCGTCGCGCCAGGGCCAGCGGCGGCAGAGATACAAGAACGGCGATGCTCCATGAGCATCGCCGTCTTCTTTTCTCTCCTCAGACACTGCCCCTCGTCTCAGGCACTGCAACTCGCCTCAGACAATCCCCAGACGCTGCGCCTGCCGGTACAGGTTGCCGCGATCGACCTTGAGCCTGCGCGCCGCCTCCGCCCAGTTGCGATCACTCGCCTGCCAGACCCGCGAGATGTGCTCACGCTGAAATGCCTCGGTGGCATCGCGCAGCCCCAGCGTCTCGTCGCCGTCCTGCCAGGCGGTGCGCGGTGCAGAGCTTGCTCCTCCTGTCTGACTCGCTTCCGCCGCCTGACTCGCTCTTCCCGCCTGCTCCACCAGCCCCACCTGCGCGACCTGAATCTCCTGCGCCGCGCCGGTGGCCCGTTCAAGTGACATCTCGGTATTGACCTCCAGCCCCAGCAGCTCCGGCGTGATCACCACCAGCTGGCGCCCATCGGCGCGCAGGCGAGTCGAGTGGGCACCATGCGCGAGCCGGGCATGCAGGGCGGCGCGGCTCAGGCAGTGCTCCAGTTCACGCACGTTGCCGGGCCAGGGGTACTCGCACAGCAGGCGCTCCGCCGCCGGCGTCAGGCGCAGATTGCCCAGTCCAAGGCGCGTGCGGTTGTGTTCCAGGAAGGTGCCGGCCAACGCCAGCAGATCCGCACGCCCGCGCTCACGCAGCGGCGGCACCCTGAGCGGATAGACGCTCAGGCGGTGATAGAGGTCTTCACGGAAATGCCCAGCGGCGACCTCCGCCTCGAGATCGCGATTGGTGGCCGCGATGACACGCACATTGACCTTGACCACGCGATCGCTGCCCAGCGGCTGCAGCTCGCCTTCCTGCAACACCCGCAGCAGCTTGGGCTGCAGCGCCAGCGGCAGCTCGCCGATCTCATCCAGCAGCAGGGTGCCGCCATCCGCCATCACGAAGTGGCCACGGTGATCATGGGTCGCGCCCGAGAAGGCGCCACGCCGATGCCCGAACAGCGCACTTTCCACCAGATCCGGCGACAAGGCGGCGCAGTTGATGCGTACCAGCGGCCGCGCAGCCCGCCGGGAAGCGTCGTGCAGGCGCTGGACCACGCCCTCCTTGCCCACGCCGGTCTCGCCCTGCACCAGCACCGTCATCTCGGTATCGGCAACCGCCTCCAGCTGCGCCTCGAGCCTGGCCATCGCCGGGCCACGCTGCGGGCAGGCCATGGCGCTCTGTGACGCCATGCCTGTCGGTGACACCACCATCGGCGCCGAACGCCCTGACCTGCCGTCCGTGGCCCCCGCAGCCCACTCCTGTCGCAGTGACAGCGACAGGCAATGCGCGGGGAGTGACAACCAGGCCTGCACCTCCTGAAGCGGAAGTGCCAGCTCGTCCGTACTCGCAGAGGCGCTCAGCGATTCCAGCGGGGCCAGCACCCCCGGCGTCAGTGCATCGAAGGTCATCACCCCCAGCAGGGTATCGCCATCGCGCAGCGCGATACCGGCGCAGTCATGCACCAGCAGATCCGGCCCATGCACGTCCCCCAGCAGGCCATCGAAAGGGTCCGGCAGGTCGCTGTCCAACGCGAAACGATGTACCCCCGTGTGCTCGACGATCGCCTTGAGCCGCGGATGCTCCGCCAGCGCGAAGCGTCGCCCACGCACTTCGGCAGGCAGGCCGTAGGTGGCCAGTGGCAACAGCTCGTCACGCTCGGGCAGGTAGCGCATCAGGGTCGCCGCCTCACCGGGCAGCTGCTGCATGATCGCGGCCAGCAGACGCGTCCATGGCAGCGCGCGCCGCTCGCCGCCCTCCTCGCGGGACAACCAGGCGGCGAGCCAGGCATTCACGGCCGCGACCGGCGTATCGTTCAGGGGCAAGTGGGCATCGGGCATGCGGTCATCCTTGCGGGTATCGGGAGTGAGGGGGCTGAAGATTGATGTCATAATGACACGCTTGATGTCATTAGAACACGCCATATGACCATGTCATTTTGACATCATAGCCCTGCAGAGTGCATGACGACTGGCCTCGAAAGTTGGCACGCCCCTTGCCATAGAGGGAGGGACATCAATCAGAGGTATCGTCATGCTGACCAACGCCCAGGAAGACCTGATCGCCGCCACCGCTCCCGTCGTCGCCGAGCATCTCAATGCCATCACGGCGCGCTTCTATCCGCTGATGTTCGAGCGCTATCCCGAGGTGAAGCCGCTGTTCAACCAGACCCACCAGGCCAGCGGCGGCCAGGCCCGTGCGCTGGCCGGCGCCGTACTCGCCTATGTCGGCGCACGCCACTCGCGTGAGGCGGTGGACCGCCTGCTGGCGCCCGTGGTCAGCAAGCATGTCTCGCTCAATATCCTGCCGGAACACTACCCCATCGTCGGCGAGTGCCTGATGGCCGCCATCGGTGAGGTGCTGGGGGACGCCGTCACACCGGAGATCGCCGATGCCTGGGGCGCCCTCTACGGGGAACTGGCCGCTGTGCTGATCGCCGCCGAGCAGGGCCGCTACGACAGCTTCGCCGCCACCCGCGGCGGCTGGCAGGGGCTGCGCCGCTTCCGCATCGTGCGCACGCAGGACGAGAGCCGCGAGATTCGCTCGCTGTACCTGGCGCCGGTGGAAGGCCCGATGTTCTCCTTCCTGCCGGGCCAGTACATCGGCATGCGCCTGACGACACCGCAGGGCGTGATCCACCGCCATTACAGCCTGTCCCACGCGCCGGACGAGCGCTTCTGCCGTATCTCGGTCAAGCGTGAGGCCCACGGCCAGTCCAGCCAGTACCTGCATGCGCTGAAGGCAGGTGACGAGATCGAACTGCTGCCGCCGGCCGGCGAGCTGACCTTCGAGCATGCTGCCCCGCAGAGCGCCGATGCCCCGGTGCTGTTGCTGTCGGCGGGTGTCGGCCAGACGCCGATGCTTTCGCTGCTGACGGCGGCGCTGGCGGCGGGCCGCCAGGTGATCTACCTGCATGCGGCGCGCAATCCCGAGGTTCATGCCTTCGACGCCACCCTCAAGGCACTGGTCGCGCAGTATCCAACGCAGCTGCATTATCAGGTCTGCTACGAACAGGCCGAGACGCTGCCGCCCCATGCGCAGCTGGGCATCATCGAGCGCGACTGGCTGGCGCAGCAGATCGCCGCGACCGGTGCCAGCGCCGAGTCGCTGCAGGCCTTCGTGATCGGCCCGCATGGCTTCATGCAGAGCATGATCCAGCACCTCAGCCGTATCGGCGTACCGCTCAGCCAGTGTCACCACGAGCATTTCGGCCCCTCCGCCCCGCTCGCCATCGACACTGCTGTCGCCTGATGCGCCAGAGGTGAGCCGCGCCATGCAAAAAGCCCCCATCGCCTTGCGGCCATGGGGGCTTTTGCGTTCTCCGGCTTCATTCCAGCAGGCCGTGTTGTTATTGCGTGTCCAGCGTTGTTGTTGGTATTTCGCTGACTTCCATTCTGCTGTCGCTACAGGACGGAATCAGTTGGTGCGGCCGAGCAGCTCACGCACGTCGCGGGCTTCCCAATGCGGGAAGTGCTTGCGCACCAGCGCGTTGAGGTCGGCTTCAAACGCGGCCCAGTCGGTCTGCTGGGTGGTGGCCTGGGTGCCGGAGCGACCCACGCCGCGAATCATGCCCGCGCCGACGGTCACGTTGCTCAGACGATCGATGACGATGAAGCTGCCGGTGCCCGGGCTTGAGCGATAGTCGTCCACCGGCACCGCCTGGGTCAGCTCGAGCTGGACGCGGCCGATGGCGTTCAGCGCCAGACTGTCGCCCTCGTGATGCTCCAGCGTGTTGACGTCGTAGAGGTAGTCGATGGCGCTGACCTGGCCGGTCAGGTCACGGGTCGCCAGCTTGATATCGTACTGACGGCCCGGCTGCAGCGGCTTCTCATGCATCCAGACGACATCCGCTTCCAGCGCATTGGAGAGCGGCAGTTCGGCATCCGCCGCCACCAGCCAGTCGCCACGCGAGATGTCGATCTCATCGTCGAGCGTCAGGGTGATGGCCTGACCCGGGTAGGCGATCTCGAGATCACCATCGAAGGTGACGATACGCTCGATGGTCGAGGTCTTGCCGGACGGCAGCACCTTGACGCTGTCACCCGGACGCACGACACCGGCCGCCAGGGTGCCGCAGTAACCGCGGAAATCGAGGTTGGGGCGATTGACGTACTGCACCGGGAAGCGCAGATCGCTGAGGTTCTGGTCGTGGGTCAGCTCGACGGTCTCCAGCACCTCCAGCAGTGACGGACCCGCTTCGCCATCGACGGTGTACCAGTCCAGTGACGGGCTGCGATTGACGACGTTGTCGCCCTTGAGCGCGGACATCGGCACGAAGCGGATGTCCGGCGCATTCAGCTTGTTGGCGAATTCCTGATACTCGGCGACGATCTCGTTGAAGCGCGTCTCGGAGTAATCGACCAGGTCCATCTTGTTGACCGCGATCACCAGGTGCTGGATGCCCAGCAGGTCGGCGATGAAGCTGTGACGACGGGTCTGGGTCTGCACGCCATAACGCGCGTCGATCAGGATGATCGCCAGACTCGCGGACGAGGCGCCGGTGGCCATGTTGCGGGTGTACTGCTCGTGCCCCGGCGTGTCGGCGATGATGAACTTGCGCTTGTCGGTCGAGAAGAAGCGATAGGCGACATCGATGGTGATGCCCTGCTCACGCTCGGACTGCAGGCCATCGACCAGCAGAGCCAGATCGACCTCGTCACCGGTGGTGCCGCTGGTCTTGGAGGCCTGGGTGATGGAGGCCAGCTGATCTTCATAGATCAGCTTGGAATCGAACAGCAGACGACCGATCAGGGTCGACTTGCCATCATCGACGCTACCGCAGGTGATGAAGCGCAGCAGGTCCTTGCGCTCGTGTTCTTGCAGGTAGGCTTCGATATCCGCGGAAATCTTGTCTGACGCGTGGGACACACTCTTCTCCTTGCCGCTGTCATGGGCCTGATGAGGTGGCGAGCCAGTGTCGCGAGCCATTGTCGCGAACCAGTGTCTCGTGAGGCTGCGAGCCGTCTCATCAGGCGAATTGTTCGTTCGGGTCATCAAGCGCCGCGTGGCGGCGCCTGCAGGCAATGTGCTGGGGCGATCCTAGAAATAACCTTCGCGCTTCTTCTTCTCCATCGAGCCTGCCTGGTCGTGATCGATCGCACGCCCGGAGCGCTCGCTGGTCCGCGTCAGCAGCATTTCCTGGATGATTTCCGGCAGGGTCGCGGCGGTGGATTCCACGGCACCGGTCAGCGGGTAGCAACCCAAGGTACGGAAACGCACGGACTTCATCTCCGGCACTTCGCCTTCCTTGAGCGGCAGACGGTCGTCGTCGACCATGATGTCGAGGCCGTCACGCTTCACCACCGGACGCACGGCGGAGTAGTACAGCGGCACGATCTTGATGGACTCGAGGTAGATGTACTGCCAGATGTCCAGCTCGGTCCAGTTGGAGAGCGGGAAGACGCGGATGGACTCACCCTTGTTGATCTTGGAGTTGTAGATGTTCCACAGCTCCGGACGCTGGTTCTTGGGGTCCCAACGGTGGTACTGGTCACGGAAAGAGTAGACGCGCTCCTTGGCCCGCGAGGCTTCCTCGTCACGACGTGCGCCACCGAAGGCGGCATCGAAGCCGTGCTTGTCGAGTGCCTGCTTGAGACCGGCGGTCTTCATGATGTCGGTGTACTTGGCGCTACCGTGATCGAACGGGTTGATGCCCGCCTCGACGCCTTCCTGGTTGATGTGCTCGATCAACTCCATGCCGACTTCCGCGGCCATCTCGTCGCGGAACTTGATCATTTCCTGGAATTTCCAGGTGGTGTTGACGTGCATCAGCGGGAACGGCGGGACGCCCGGCGCAAAGGCCTTGCGCGCCAGGTGCAACATGACAGCGGAATCCTTGCCGATGGAGTACAGCATGACCGGATTGGCAAATTCCGCTGCCACTTCACGGATGATGTGAATGGATTCGGCCTCAAGCTGCTTGAGGTGGGTCTGACGTTCGGGGGTAAGCATCGCGTGCGGCAACCTCGTGAGCGTTGGGACACGCCCCGAGAGGCGGCCCGTGAAGTCAGTGGCGCGCTCTGTCAGCGACAGATGGATGCCCCGAGGGAGCACGCCGAATGGTTACACGGTACTCGCCCCGCCTTGATAACGTCAAAGAATCAGAAACTATCTTTTAAGACCAAAAAGGCATACATGATACCTGTGGGTCATGCGCCACACTCATCAACACCGAGGGCATTCACGCTGACGCCCAGGGCATTCACGCTGACGCTGTGGCAGCGCCAGTGCATGAGGCGAGCTTGCCCGCCCCTCCTTTCAAGCCTGGCTAGAGCGTGACCCGCTCCACCCAGGTCTCGAGATGCTCGCCATCGAGATCCACCACGCGCAGGCCGGGGCGCGCCGCCTCATCCACGGCGAAATCATGGCTGAGCGGAGCGAACTGATCGGAGGTGGAGGGAACGCCATAGACGGCCACACTGCCCTGCCCACACGGCATGAGTTGCGTGAAGGCCTGATGGATATGCCCACACAGCACGGCCCGCACCTGCGGGTATGGACGCAACGTTTCCCACAGCGCATCGCGGTCGGCAAGGCCCAGCGCATCCATCCAGTCCGAGCCGATCGGCAGCGGATGATGATGCATGGCCAGCAGGATTGGACGTGGGTCCAGCTCGACGGACAGCGCCAGTGACTGCGCAAGCTCGCTCAACTGCTCCTCGCCAAGCTCCCCCCCGGCCTGCCCGGTGACGCGCGAATCCAGACACAGCAGTCGCCAGTCGCCCAGATCCAGCTCGTGATGGAAGGGACGCAGCTCCTGCATGAATTCAGGGTGATCGTGGTTGCCCGCGAACCAGAACCAGGGGCAGCCAAGGCCATCGAACAGCTCTGCCGCCATGCGATAGGAGGCAGGGCTCTCATCCTGACTGACATCACCGGTCACCAGCAGGATATCGGGGCGCAGGCGCGAGGCATGCGCCATCACCGCCTCCAGCTGACGCCAGGGGAAGCCCAGCCGTGAACGCGCATCAGGGTCGGCGCGCAGATGGCAATCACTTATCTGAATCAGTCGCATCGGTCTCTCGAGCAGCAGGAAAATGAACAGAACCGCGACGGCCGGGCCATCGCGGTTCTGTCAATCAAGACGGGAAATCCATCGGGTGTCAGCGCCTGTGCGCCATGCCAGCCCCAAACGTCACGGCAACTCCGGCACATCCGCCTGCCCGAAGGCGCGGGCATGGGTCAGCCATTCGCCGAGAAAGCGATTGAGCTGAAGCTTTTCGTCCGGCTGGTGCATACGCGGATTCGGGTAACGATTGCGCCCTGAGAAGTGACGCTGGCGCTGAAAGTCGGTGACCTCCGCCATGCGCACATCGTGGTACAGGTGCACACTCATGCGCGGCGAATCGATGATGTGGTCCAGCACGCCGGTCTGGGCGACCGTGACCATGGTGGTATAGGGCGCGCATTCGACCACCTCGAGCAGCAGCGTGCCGAAGTGGCCCTGATTGCCCGCCAGCGGGAAGGCGAAGCTGTCACCGGCCTCGGCCTTGCCGAGGATGCGCGTGAGGCGCAGATAATTGGACCCGCACTCGGCATGGAGTGCTTTTAGGTCAGCCACATAGGCTTTCTTGACCTGCATGGGCGATCTCCTTGCGAATCTCAGAACATTGGCATGTTGTCTGTCAAAGCACGCCCGCTATCGTGCGTGGCAAGATGCGGGCAACGTGCGATAAATCAAGCGCTGCGCCAGCGCTCAGGCTGTCGGCGATCAGCTCTCGGCTATCGACTCTCGAGTCCAGCTCTCGGGACTGAAGCTGAGACGAAAACCGAGACTGATACGGACACTGACGCAGACAGTGATCGTTGCTGGCTGCCGGTTTTCAGCAAGCCTCTAGAATAGCAGCTCTGACGCGCAGGTTGAGGAAGCCTGCGTGAGACACGGGGGATTGCCAAGCTTCGCCTTCACTGCCTCAGGCATGCATGACGCGCAACGAGGCACGTTCACGCAGCAGCCATTGCATGGCCATGATGGCCATCGCATTGCCCAACCGCCCTTGTTCCAGCAGCGTGAGGGCCGCCTGGAAATCGAGCACATGCACGCGGATGTCTTCATTCTCCTCGGCCAGACCATGCACGCCGCCCAGCCCACTGCTGTCACACAGACCGATGAACAGCGTGACCTCCTCGGTACAGGCGCCGGGGCTCGGATAGTAGCGGTAGAGTTCGATCAGGTCGGTCAGCTCACACCCCGCCTCTTCGATCGCCTCACGGCGCGCAACCTCATGGGCCTGTTCATCCTTGTCCACCAGCCCCGCAATCGGCTCCAGACTCCAGGGCGTGCGTGCATCTTCCAGCATACCGGCGCGAATCTGCTCGACGAAGACCACGCGGTCGTTGACCGGGTCATAAGGCAATACGCCTACCGCATCGTGACGGACATGTACCTCGCGATGGATCACATCGCTCCAGCCACCGTTGAAACGCTGGTGGCGGAATTCGCGCTGCTCGAGGCGAAAGAAGCCGTCCTGCAACACCCTGGCCTCGACCAGTTCGACATCATCATGTGCGAAGGCCTGTTGCCCTGCGACGTGCTCTTGTTGCTCGCTCATGCATCCTCCTTGGCTGAGCAGGCATTATCCTGTCCTGCCGCGAGACTGGCCAGCCCGTCACCTGCAAACTTGCTTGCCGCGCCGTACCGAGTCGGCCATCAGCGCCATTCAAGGCGCCGCCTGAAGACATCTGGGCGACTTCTCATCCACAGAGCGATAAACGACACGGCCCGAGCGGGATCTCCGCTCGGGCCGTGTCATGCAGGAATTCATTCGGGGTGTTACATCAGCGCCTGCCGCCAGCGCTGCCGTTCACTTGCAAGGCTCACTGATGTCGCTCCAGCCAGCCTTGCCTCTGGCAGCCATGCAAGTGAGGCGGGCACCAGAGGTTCACTGCAGGCGCTTGATCAGCGCGGCGATCTCTTTCTGCAATTCCTGATCGGCCAGCTCACGGTTAGGACGTGGCGGCCCGTCCTGAGCGAGACGCGCATGCTTGAGCGCTTCCTCATCACGGCCTTCGGAGGCCAGATAATCGGCGTAATAATAATTGGTATCCATGCCCGTCGGGTTGACCTCAAGCCCCTTGCGCAGCACTTCCCCCGCCTTCTCATCATCCCCGAAGCCCACCGGCCAGCCGGGCGCCTTGTCATAGAGCGCGCCAAGCGTCACATAGGCGGAGGCATTGTCGCCCTTGGGGTCGAGCGAGATCGCCTTCTCGAGCGTGGCCTTGGCTTCCTTGGCCAGATCCAGTGCTCCGAGGCCACCGCGCGCCTTGGCCCATGAGGCCAGGATGATGCCTTCCCATGTCAGCACATGGGCGTTGTCCGGATACTGATCCGCCAGCGCGCGTACCTCCTTGCCCAGGGCCTCCATGCCCTTTTCCTGAGCATCACCGGAGACCTGATAATTGATCTGTGCCCAGCGCTTGGAGAGAGGGAAGACGTCATCATCGCCCGGGGCAGCATGGACTCCGGTCATGCCGGCCAGCGTGATGCCCAGCGCCATGCCCCCGGAGAGCAATACGCGACAGCAACGGGGTATGACACGAAAAGACGGGTGTGAAGATGGCAGCATGGGCATGGACAGCTCCCTGATTTTCGTTATTGTTGGCAGATTCGGCATGGGTGACGCGCAAGTGTTCCGGCGAGCACACACTGACTGTAACGAACGTTTGAATCGGCCGCCAATCACCCTTGGTAGCAGGTCTCAACGCTAGCGAATATCGCACACGATGCCTTGAGCCTTACCCACAGAACCAGCGGAGCAGACCATGCAAGGTCGCAACATGACACGCTGGCGCGACCCCAAGACGGACCCGCGCCAGGAAAAGAAGAGCAACGTGATTACCCCGCAGGGCCACGCGAAGATGAAGGGGCTGGCCGACCACCTGAGGCGCGTGAGGCGCCCTGAGCTTTCACGCAAGACGGGCGAGGCCGCCGCCATGGGGGATCGCAGCGAGAATGCGGATTACACCTACAACAAGAAGGCGCTCAATCAGACCATCGCCAGGATCGCCTATCTGGAGAAACGCCTGGATGAGCTGACGGTCGTCGACCGCCTGCCCGCGGATCTGGAGCGCGTCTATTTCGCGGCCTTCGTGACGCTGGAGGACGAGCAGGGAGAGGAGATGGAGATTCGCATCGTAGGCCCTGACGAGACCGACAATCCGCGCCGCTGGATCAGCGTCGATGCGCCCCTGGCCCAGGCATTGCTGGGCAAGGGGCTGGATGACGAGGTGAGCGTGGCCGCGCCGGGTGGCGAGACGACCTACATCATCACGGCCATCCGCTATCAGTCGCCGGAGGCGTAAGCGGCGAGCTGGGCATCAGGCCGCGGGGAATCAGGCCGCAGGGGCTCAGGTCGCAGGGAATCAGCGCGCCTTGCGTGCACGATAGACCTTGAACTGGCGCGTTTCCGCGAGCACTTCAAACTCGCCGAAGGCCGCCTGCAGCAGATCGGGATACGGCAGGAAGGCGTTGGCGACCAGCGTCAGGGTGCCGCCGGGCATCAGGTGATCCAGTGCCTGGCTGATCAGGCGCGCCGCCGGTCCGTAATCGATATCGCGCTCATGATGGAACGGCGGATTGGCCACGATGGCCTCGAACCGCTCCCCCTCGAACGCCGCGAAGACATCACTCAGGCGTACGTCCGCCTCAAGCCCGTTGAGCGCCAGACTGCGACGGGTCGCCTCCACCGCGAAGGCACTGACATCGCCTGCCATCACGCGCGCACCGTGGCGCGCCAGCCAGCAGCTGATGATGCCATCACCCGCCCCGATATCCAGCGCACGCTTGTAGCCACGGGTCGGCAGGTTCTCCAGCAGCAGCGCGGTACCCGGGTCCAGCTTGGCATTGCCATACAGTCCCGGATGACTGGTCAGTCGCATCTCCAGCGCCTCGAATTCGCCCCAGCCTTCTGTCCATTGCCCAGCCACTGCCAGTGGCGATTCACTGTTGGCGGCCTGTTCGGCCGTCAACTCACGCGTGGCAGATGACCACAGCTGGCAACGGCGCGCGGTATCGTCCTTACGCGCCGTCATTCCCAGCGCCTTGAGGATGCGCTCAGCGCGCTTGATGCCACCGTTGACCTCACCCACCACCTTGATCGGCGTACCGGCCGGCAACACCTGACACAGCGCCACCAGCCACCATTCGCCCAGCGCGTGCGCCTTGGGCCAGAACACGATGGCGCCCGCGGCTTGCGCGATGGTGTCATCAGCTCGCGCATCGGCGAAGGACACCGCATGGCTGACCCGGTGCCCGGCTTCCCGCGCGGCATTCACGATGCCGGTGTCATGCCCCCAGACACGCCGCTGGCGGTCCGATGACAGCCACCAGTCATCACGCGGCGCAGCGACCCACAGCCAATCACGGAAATCACTGTCCTGACGCTCGAGCAGCTGACAGGCGGGGGTTTGAGCAGACATGAAGACTCCAACAGGGTAGGAAGATACGGACAACGGCGAGAGCGCCGGATATCGAAACAATGCGGTTGTGCGGGTGCCGCCTCAGGCCGGGCGCACCAGCTCATAGTGCAGATAGCGGCCCAGATAGACGAAGGGGGGCGTGCGCCAGTGCTGACACTCGAGCGCCAGCAATTTCTGCATGTCAGCCTCGCTCAGCGGGTCGCGTGAGCGCAGATAGTCGTGGAAGACGCGCAGCCCGGTCAGCTCACGTACCTCAAGCCCGGCCTCCGCGGCCCACTGGCGTATCTCGCCATCGCGCAGCGGCGAGATGGGCGTCAGGCGCTTGCCGGTGCCCCAGCCTGCCAGGCGCCCTTCCAGCACCTTGTCGAAATTGCCCTTGCTGACATTGGAAAACGCCAGCGCATCACGATTGAAGACACTCAGCGACATGACGCCACCGGGCGCCAGCAACTCCGCGAGCAATGCAAAACCCTCCCGGGGATCGACCAGCCACTCCAGCACGGCGTGGCACACCACCACCGGCCACCGCTGATCAGTCGCGGCGGCGAAGCCCTGCAGATCACGCCCCTCCCAGACCAGTCGCCCAGCGAACGGCTCATCATTCGACAGCGCGTCGGTTTGACCAGGCACTTGCGGATCTGACGCCGCCTGAGCCGCCCGGGATTGATCAGCCGTCGTACCAGCGGACAGCCCCTGGCCTTGCGGCGCGGCAGTGCTCAGGAAGCGTTTCGCGCGCTCACGCATCTCGCCAGAGGGTTCGACCAGCGTGAGATGGTGCCCACGCGTGAGCCACCAGTGGGCGGTCTGCCCGAGCCCCGCACCGATCTCCAATACCGGGGAAGGCGGCAGGTGCGAGAAACGCTCATCCATCAGGCGCTGGGTGAGCGCAAGACGAACACGGCCGCGCTCCGTGGTGTAGAAACCACGTTCGAACTTGTCGGCCAGACCGTCGAAATGACGATCAGCGGTGGCACGGCGAACGCGGGAAGCGCCAGCGCGGGACGAGGTTTTCGGCTCAGGCATGAAGAATATCTTGGCGAAGGAGAAAGAACTGACGAAGCAATGGTGCAGATAATGCCTCACTCACTCGCCAAAGGCACTTCTCGGTGCGGATGAACCGCCCACTGATGCCGCTGACGGCCCGCCGCCACGCATTTCCTCCGCCAAATGGATCGGCGTAGAATGGCGCCTGCATCGAGGGGCCAAGGAACGGCACATGGCGAGGAAAGAGGTCATGGGGCAGAGAAAGACCGACACTTGATCGACTTGAGCAGCCAAGGCTTCAACGTGACTGACTTGTGCACATCGACTCCACTTCCGACATAGACCTCAGCCATGAAACAACGCGTCCTGCTAATCGTCCGCAAGCTCAACATCGGCGGTATCCAACGCAATACCGTCAATCTCGCCAATGTCTTGCACCGCGAAGGGCATGAGGTCCATGTACTGGTACTGAAAGGCGAACTGGAACTCGTCCCGAATGCCGGCGTGCACCTTCACCAGGTCGACTTCGACAAGGCATTTCGCAAGACGGGCATCGGCCTGTTCTACGACCTGTTCACCCGCCTGCTGCTGGCTCCGTGGATCAAGGGCTCAGGATACGTCTGGCGGGGCTATTACGGCGGCCGCTATCTGCGCCGTTTCATCGCGCGCCTAGAGAAGGAACACGGCCCGATCGATCGGGTCATCACGCGCGGCCAGGGCGCCTTCGAGACCTTCTGGTCGTGGCGGGACCCTCGCCTGTGGCAGGTGGCGGTGTCATGGCCCGGCGACCTGAAAGAGGGCTGGCGGCAACGTTTCCTGCTGAGTCGCCTGTATAGCGGCAAACAGGTCGTGTGCAACACCGACAATGTGCGCCAGCAACTGGAAAGCCTGCTGGACCATCACGGGATCAAGGCGGCGAGACTCGCGACCATCGGCAATGTCTGTGATCTGGATGCCATCGCCGCCATGGCAGAGGAAGAGGTGGAACTGCCCTCCCGCCCCTACGTGGTGCAGGTGTGTCGCCTCTCGGACGTCAAGCGTCAGGATGTGCTGATCAAGGCATACCTCGCCTCAGGCATCGAGGAAGACCTCGTCATCGTCGGCGATGGCCCCAAGCGGGAAGCCACCGAAGCACTGATCCGCGAGCTGGGCGTCGGCGACAGAGTCCACCTGATCGGTAGCCGCCTGAACCCCTACCCGTGGATGAAGCACGCCCGTCTGTTCGTGCTCAGTTCGCGTAGTGAGGCCTTCGGCATCGTGCTGGTGGAGAGCATGTGCTGTGGCACGCCGTGCGTGGCACCGGATGTCCCCGGCGGCATTCGCAATGTCTTGATCCATGATCAGGCGCGCCTGATCTCCGAAGACTCCATCGAGGCGCTGGCAGCCAAGATTCGTGAAGGCCTCGCCAACCCGCCGGCACTCGACTCGGATCCGGAGCTGATCGAACGCTTCCGCGATACCCGCATCATGCAGGAGTTTCTGTCCCTGCCCACTGATGCCGTGACCTCAGATTCTCGCTGACACCCAAAGCCCTGCATTTATCGAGAGACTTTCCTGCAGGGCTTGTTCTAGAGCCTTCCTGCGACGCTGAACTGGCAGGACGATTGGCTGGTAAGACGAATGTCTGGCAAGACGATTGGTTGACAATCCGGTTGAGTGACAAAGCGATCGACAGACACGACGGTGCGATGTCCAGACCAAGAGTCAGGGCATTGTTGATCGAGTATCGGATAGGAAGATCAAGTGCGGCAATTCTTACTCCGGGCCTGAAGCCAGGACGGGCGCTGCTCACAGAGCAAGGGCCGAGCACGCAACGAACGGTGCAGAGAAGACGATAAGGCGATGACGCAGAAGGCAGGACAGATGACGTCGTCCAGAAGGTGGGATTGCTGGCGCCCCCTGCAGGAGTCGTATAGACACGTAACCACGGGGCTCAATAAGATTTTTAACTCACACCATACATGTCACCATACATGAAAACCGAGGCTAACTTTGAGAGTTTGGGCACTCCGGCTTAACCCGAGTGTCTTAGGATACGAGCAAAGCCCATCTAGAATTCAATGAGCAGGTGGACGGCCTCAGGTATACTTGAAACATTTATCGCCTTGTCTTAGGAGGCACCGCATGGCCAGCGCCAACCACATCAAAGCTCTGCTAAAGTCACATTTGGATGGCGACGATAGCCGTTTCTACTCGGTAGCCATGCAGCTAGCAGCCCATGAGGCAAAACTCGGCCATGGGAAGCTTGCCGAGGAACTCAGGATGCTTATAGATAAAGCCAAGCATCGCAAAGCACCGAGCCAACCTACCCCAATCGGCCAACCGAGGGGAGAGCTGGCTGAACTACTTAGTTTTTCCTATCCCAAGACACACCTTGGCGATATGGTGCTCGAGGAGTCCCTCAGACGACAAATTCAGAGAATTATTCGTGAACAGAAGCATGCCCCACGTCTTCTTGAACACGGCTTGTCACCACGCAGAAAGCTACTGCTAGTGGGCCCACCTGGAAACGGAAAAACCATGACGGGGTCAGTTCTTGCTGGCGAGCTTGGCCTCCCGCTAATTCAAGTCCGCTTAGATGGGCTTATTACAAAGTTCATGGGAGAAACTTCGGCAAAGCTTAGGCAGGTTTTTGACACTACCAGCCAGACACGTGGAATTTATTTCTTTGATGAATTTGATGCTATTGGTTCTCAACGTGGTCTCGCCAATGAAGTTGGTGAAACTAGGCGTATTTTGAATAGCTTCCTGCAGATGATTGAGCAAGATAAATCACATAGCTTGATAGTGGCTGCAACAAATCATCCAGAAATTCTTGATCGAGCTTTATTTCGTCGTTTTGACGACATATTAAGCTATGGCTTACCAGATATCGATCATGTAGCAGTTGTGCTTCAGTCAAGACTTAGCTGGATGACTAAAGAGTCAATATCATGGAAACATTTAGCAGAAACTGCTGATGGTTTAAGCTATGCAGAAATCGTGCGCGCTGCTGATGAAACCCTTAAGCATGCATTAATCGAAGAATCAGAATTTATAACAGAGAATGATATAAAAATCATGCTTAATGAGCGTCGTCAAATGTCGCATCAATTTGCCAGCTGTAAAGTCTAATCAACTATAAACTTCCAGGGTAGTTAAGTTATGTCAGGGAATGACGATAAAAGACGACACTTTATTATAAGTGGTAGCATTACATCAGCCCCTTATATTTCCCCCAGAAGAGGTGGAGAATCAAAGTCTCTACCTCTTCGTAATCGCAAAGAACACGGCAGAGAATTATTGCGACAATTAAAAGATTTAGAACCATCTTTTAATGAAGCACGTGAAGCACAGAAAAATGTAGGAATGAAAGACGACATAGGCTTCTATGTTGAGTTTGAGAGCTTTACTGATATAGAGCTAGCTTTCCAATCTCTTGCACGAGAAAAGTCAGGCATAGAGCTACTCAATGTTAGACATAGTTCAGAAAAAGAAAAAAGCTTCGCAACTGTTTTAGTACCAGATGGCAAACTAAATATATTAGAAAAATTAGTATATGCCTATCTTGACTCTGAGAAAGATAGCATAACAAAAGACAATACAACTAAACCTAGAAACAGCGCTCTTTTAAACACTATATCACAAATTCGTAGTGCTACCCTCGAAGCTCTTTGGACTGACAGTCTTGAAGAATTTCCTGATAAAGACGACGAGGAATTTTGGTGGGAAGTATGGCTACCTAAAGATAAAAAGTCAGAAGAGAAAGTTGTATATTTCAAAAAATTAGCTATTGAGCTAGGATTCAAGGTAGCTAAAGGAGCAGTTTCATTCCCTGAGCGAAGTATTGTTATGGTATATGGCTCAGCAAAAAGGATGAAGGTCTCATTAAAAACATTAAACATGATTGCCGAGCTGCGAAGGGCCAAGGAAACTGCAGAGTTCTTCGACAATCTAATACCTAGTGAACAACGTGAATGGGTGGATGATTTACTCAGACGAACTAAATACTCACTAGAATCAGAAACAGTTCCCTATATATGCTTGCTAGATAGCGGTGTAAATACTGGCCATCCTTTTTTAGCTCCGGCTATATCTAAAAAAGATCTACATACAATTGATCCTAACTTTGGAAGCAACGATCAAAATGGTCACGGTACAGCAATGGCTGGTTTAGCTATCGCAGGGGATTTAACTCCATGGCTGTCTTCTCAGACCAATCTCAATATCATACATCGTTTAGAGTCTGTTAAATTATTATCCGATAGTGGTGCTAACGGTAGCGATTCAATAAACCATGGTTATTTAACTGTTGAAGCCGTTTCTCGTCCAGAAATAACTGCCCCGGACCGTTCACGCGTGTTCAGCATGACAATCACAGCTCGTGACAATAGAGATCAAGGGAGACCATCTGCTTGGTCGTCCACAGTAGATAGATTAGCTATTGACGCAGACAATGACTTCGAAACTCCTAGGTTGTTTATTCTTTCCGCAGGGAATATCACAGACTCCCAAGCTTGGACCAGATATCCTAGCAGCAATTCTAAAGATAGCATACATGACCCCGCACAAGCATGGAATGCTCTTACAGTCGGAGCTGCGACTGAAAAGGATTACATCACTGAGAGTGATACACAAGATTATACTCCTATCGCACCTAAAGGTGGGCTTAGCCCCTTTAGCACTACATCTAAAACATGGCATCCTCATTGGCCATTAAAACCCGATGTAGTATTTGAGGGTGGGAATGTGGCTGCAGACACTCTTGGGGCAGCATGGATGCCCAGTTTATGTCTTCTTACAGCAAATTTTGAACCGCAAGAACGACTACTCACTACAGCAAATGCTACAAGTGCAGCTACGGCCTTAGCCTCCCGCATGGCAGCTCAACTTATGGCTGAATACCCACATCTATGGCCAGAGTCTATACGAGCTCTAATAGTTCACTCTGCAAGGTGGACCACTGCAATGCATAAGACTTTTTTACCAAAGGGTTTAAAATCTAACAAGTCAGACTATTTACAACTTGTTCGTCACTGTGGCTTTGGTATGCCTAATCTCAACCGTGCTATGTGGAGCTACAACAACTCTCTTACTTTAATTAATCAAGAGAGCATCCAGCCATATAAAAAATGCCGCAAGAACGGCACTAGTATGAATGAGATGAATATTCATCACCTCCCTTGGCCGCTAGAAGAGCTAGAGGCTCTTGGTGAAACAGAAATAAAAATGCGTATAACCCTTTCCTATTTTATTGAACCAAGCCCATCGGCTCGAGGAATAACCTCACGTTATCGCTACGAATCTCATGGTCTACGCTTCGACGTTAAACGACCATATGAATCAGAACAAGATTTTCGGAACCGAATTAATTCTCACTCAGATGATGAAAACAGTGACAGCAATTCAAGCAAAGGGAACGACAACAACTGGATAATAGGCCCAAACAATCGTCATAGAGGATCGATCCATTCCGATATTTGGGTGGGTAGTGCTGCCGAGCTAGCGAGCAGGGGTATGGTAGGTATATGCCCAACAATGGGCTGGTGGCGTACACGAAACAAGTTTGGTCGATATGTAAAAAAAGTACGCTATACATTAGTGGTTTCTCTTGAAACACCAGAAACCAATATCGACCTTTATTCTTTAATTGCTAACAAGATCACCAACACAGCTACTATTAGCGTCTAAATAAAAGCTTATAACTTATAGAGAAGAGTCATAATATATAGTCGAGTTATGGCTCTATCTCTCACACCTCGACCACTACCACCGGCAGGCGCGGAGCCACGCCAGTGATCTGGTCCCCCTCCACGTAGACCATGCCGCCCACCTGGGCATCGCCCTGGCAAGTGCGTACCCCACCCCCTACCAGATCCACGCGAACGCGCGAGCCGCTGACGCTGATCACCTCGCCTACCTGGCGCGGCGTGGTCGGCAGCAACGCCAGCAGGCGGCGATATGGATTGGCCATGCTATCCCCCTCCTTTGCTTGAACTGATACCACACGACGCCATCACAGATGGAATCTCTGCAGCTCGATAGACTGACGCACGCTCAGGGCACGCCCCTGCAGGCTGGCGCTGACGCTCACGCCACGCGAGACACCACGCCAGCCATCGCACTCGATCATCATGCCAGGCAGCAGCAGGCCGCCCAGAGAGGCCGCCAGGGGCATCTGCATGCTCTCGGTGCTCTGGCGTAGGGTAGCGGCCAGCTCAGCGATCCCGCGCGATTGGGCCGGTGCCTGATCGGTGATCAGGGCATCCACCACGGTGGGTGCCAGCTGATCGCCTGCGGTGCCCTGCCGGATGATCTGGGCCTGGATGCCGCCGGTGTCGCCATGGAGCCAGACGGCATTGCGGGCATCGCCTGGCTGCTGATCGCTGCCCAGCTGGGTGATGATGTCACGCGGCACCGCCAGATCGACCTCGCTCTCAGCCCAGCTCCAGGGTGCTGCCTCGAAGCGTGGCGCCACGATGATGGTCTGATCCTGCTGATGGGCCTGCACATAGCCGCCGGCCGCCTGAGCGATCCGCGAGATGGCGTCGATGGGCGCGAGGCTGTCATAACTCCACGCGCCGGCGGGCACCACCCAGTCAGTCATGCGCCAATCCAGTGACCAGCCCTCTGGCAGCTCAGCACGGGCGAGCTGCGAGGCGGTGGCCTGGCTGTCCTCGGTGTAGCTGCGCGCGGTGGCGTAGGGCGCGCCCAGGTACGCCGCGAGCGAGCGGCCGCTGATGGTCACGCTATGGCTCTGCCAGCTCTCAGAGCGTCGCCAGCCATCCACCAGGCACCGCCACTGCTCGCCATTGATCTCGGCCATCACCTCCACCGGCTGGCCATCGGTGCCAGTCACCAGCGCTTGAGCGTCACGCCCTGCCAGGCCGGCAGAGAATGACCATGCCCAGCTGTCAGCGTCGATGCTGAGCGTCATCTGGGTGGCCGGCAGCTCCAGGCCATCGGAGAGGCGCACCAGGCGCGCGGAGTTTTGCACGATATAGAGCCTTTTGACGGGAATGGTCGGGGTGGGTATCTCACACGTCAGACCGAACTGCAGTACCCACGGGGCGCTCGGCATGGCGTGGCAGAATTGCAGGGTGGTGCTGCCCTCCACCGGCTCGAGCACCGGCGGCTCAGGCGGATCTGGCGGCAAGTCGATGCCAGGCGGTGGCCGGCGGGCCTGCTCCCAGGGCACGCGCCAATCGTCGCCGGTGGTGCGCCCCTGCTGATAGGGCACATCCATCGTCACCGGCTCGAGGGTGCGGGCCTCCTCATAGCGCGAGCGCCGGCGGGCATCATTGCGGGGCGGGTGCTGATAGCCACTCGAGCGAGCCGTGGCAATGCCCTGCCCCTGCTCCCATACCGGCCGAGAAGCGCGGCGGACACGCGGCAGCTGCAGCCACTGGCTGCCACTGAGGGTGCCCAAGATGCGCTCGGCCTGCTCCCACCGCGAGCCACTGATGGCATCGGTGCGGGGCCGTGCCGACCACTGGCCCCCCTGGCTGGCCGCAAGCGTTGCGCCCTGCTCGAAGGCTGACGCGGTGGCTCCATAGGGGCGAGCCGGCTGCTCCCAGCGGGTGCTGCCCTGGGCCTCGAGCGGGACCGCGTTCTCGAAACGGGCACCGGCACTATCTGATGGCCCACGAAAGACATTGATGTCCCGAGTCATGGCGACATCGATAATCGCTGGTACGCCCAGCGTGGCGACGACCTCGATCAGCAGCCCTTGACTGAGCGTGGCATCCAGCTCTGGGGGCGGCAGCGTAGCATCTACTGCCAACGTGATCCGCTCTTCACCTTTGCCGCCGCTGAAATCCAACACCAGCTGAAGGGCATCGCCTGCCAACGGCTGCCCAGTGAAACGCAGATCGATTGAAGTCACATCAGGCCTCGGCGAAAATGATTCGACTGATTCGGGTAATGATGCCGCGATAAATCGTCGTCGAGCTGATGGTCACGTCAGCGCCTGATCCCTCGATGCCGACATCCAGATCCATCACCCAGCCACCCTCGCCATCCACCAATCGCGCCCAGGTGGCTTCGCCGTCGGCGTCGGCCATGACTTCCTCGAATCCGGCCCCTGTCAGCACTCCGCTCGAGATGTCAGCCGCGAAGGGTTGGGGCACCTCCAGCGTGGCCAGCGCCACCTGATCGGTGACGGCAGCGCTAGGTGATGGGCGAGAGCCTGAGTACACAACGAAAGATGCCGGCGACTCGCCGGCATCGATAGCGGTGGCAATGGCTGCCAGCCGCGCATTCTTCACTGCTGTCGAGAATTGGATCACGGGCTGTCCTCCAGCTCAGGATGCACGTTGTCAGATACCACCGCGTTCTGCTGCAGGGTGTGATCGAACGCCATCACAAAGAAGGCGCGACGCGGGTCGAGGTCCGTAAGTCGGTATTTGCCATCGGCATCACTCCACGTCTCGCGCACGATGCGGCCAGTGGCGCGCTCATGCACCCGCACCCGCCGGCTGACGGGCTGCGCCTGGATGTCCAGAACGGTGCCTGCAATGACGCCCATGCGCGTCGGATCAGAGACGCCGCCAGTCGGCGTGCCATTGGCACCACTGCCATCGACTTGATCGAGGTGCGACATGCCTACCCCTGCCGTTGCCTCCACCCTCTGATCGCTCATGCCTCTGCTATCAATCGCGGACGGATTGGGCACCGGCACGGTGGCGGTGGTATACCCTTGGGGCTTGGGGCGAGCTAGTGGGCGCATCGACTGCTTGGGCATCCTTGCCTCTGCCAGCATGCCGAAACGGGCCGTCAGCGCCAGTACCTCACTCTCAGTCAACAGCCGGTCATAGGACGTGAACGCTCCAATAGCGCCAATAAATCCATCACTGCCGGTGTCGGGGTTTGCGCCTATGGCAACTTGCGTGGCCTCAGAGTCGGAATGGCCAAACGCCGCATTGCTCTCTGACAGCACCCCATCTTCATAAATACTGACAACACCATCACCCACCAGCAGCACCAGAAAATGAGACTTTCCATCGAGCTTCAGCCGGTGATTGAGATAGGTATTACGATTTGCCCCAGCCCCCACCTCATAGAAGGTATACAGGCGAGCAGACACATCAATGCGCCACGAATAGTAGTTACTGGCCACATCCTCGCCAGGGCTGCCCAGCGTGACCAGGTTGGAAAAATTGTCGTGACCGATAGAATCCATGCGATAGAGCATGGCAATGGTGTGGTTTTTGGTCTTGATCATGGCGGGGCTACTGTCACTTCGCAGCATGGCCTCACCATCAAACGCCATGGCAGGCACGCCGCCTAGGGTGGTAGGTGTTGCCCCGACGATCTCAGCATCAATGCCCCCGACCTGATCGACCACCTTGCCCCCGGCCACGATGCTCATGTCATACGCCGCGATCTCCCCGCCAATCCCGCCGACTGCCCAGCTAGGGCGGAAGTCACGTACCGCAAGACTCATCGCTGCTTGGTCTTGCTCGGGTCTGGTTAGCGCTTGGTCATACCCTCGAACATCGACCACGCGCAGGTCAGCCACAGTGACCTGAGAGATGGTCAGCGTTTCGAGTGGCATGGCAGCCGCCGGCCTCTCGATGCCTTCTCGCCCATCCAGTGCCACGCCGATGCTTGCCCCGTCATGCGTGATAAAAACGGTGTGATAGTAGCCAGGGTAAAATCCCTGGGCCTGCACGCGCTCGCCGGATACGACAAGCCAGAGGCCATCAGCATCTGTCTCTAGCGCGATGCCGCTGTCACCCAGGACAAGGCTAGTGCCGCCCCCTGCTGACAGCATCCAGACCTCGAGCGTCCAGGGTGCCGCCAGATCCATCGGGAATGAGGCGTTAGCACCAGGCACGGCTAGATCAAGCTCTTTGGTCGCCTCGAGCATCTGGCTCGGCGTCCAGTCACCCAGCGCCTGCTGAGCGGCAGAACCGCCCAGCGCCTCCACTAGATCGCCATCTAGCGGGTAATGGTGTGTGAGTGCCATTTATACCTCCTGCCAGCGATCAAGCCGCCACGCCATCAACGTCTCCTTGCCGGCATTCCCGCGACTGGCCGCCAGGCGAAACATTACGGGCACACCATCCATCTGGGGCAGATTGTCTATCACCGCCTTGTCGTACCCTGCCCCCGTATGGAGTGGCTGCAACATCCCCGGCATCGAGCCACGCACGCCGCCTGACTCAATGACCAACATCTCGCCCTGCGCCACATAGAAGCCATTATCCTGCGGATTTGGGTAGCTGATCAGGCTGCCGATGCGATCCCCGACACCCTCCAACGTCCAGCCCACCGCCCCAGGCAGCTGGTGCCAGGCACGCGCGATACTCATCTCGACGGATGAACCAAAATAGGGAAGCGCGCTATACGTCTCGTAAGTGTCTGAAGTTGAGGACCAAGTGCCATCCTGCAATCCCGCGACCACACAATGATATGCATCGCCTGGGCGTACCGTCTTAATGTCACCCCAGACAAACACCCCGTGCTTGCCCTGGCCGCCATAGCGGTTGAGATAGAACATCGTCAGACCATCCCCCAACAATGCCCAGTCTCGCGTCGTCTCCTTTGCCGAATAGGGCCATTGCCGTGACGCGGCCACGGTATACGTGTCGATGTCGATCATCTGTTCAATGAGACTGACACGCGCCTGGCGGCCACTGTTACTGCTATGCCCTCCCCAGGTGCCATTCTCCACCATCAGCATCACCTCGGTGGCACGCTCGCTGGTACGCTTGAACACTGCGCGATGATTGTCAGCATCCTCTGCTGCGATCTCCCAGCCGCCCACGGGTGCCGTCTTGATCTCGATCAGATCGCCGGTCGCCTCATTGGCAGCGGGCGCGGTATCGAGCGCGAAGCGCACCCAGTCGCTGCCGATGGCGGTCACTCGATGCTCGCTATTGTAGCCAGCCTGATCTGCCCCGCTGATGGCGATTACCTGCCATTTGAGATAGCCATGACCACTGCCCACGCTCGCGGTGGCTTGCTGGGTAGCGCTGTCATACGTCAGCGAGGCAATGGGCTTGGTGTTGAAGCCGGTCACGAGGCAGGCTTTCAGCAGCTCGATCAGCGCACCATATTGGTCGCCATTCTCGGGGCTGCCGCCCATGTCACTGCTGAGCCACTTCACCGGAAAATCGGCCATCTTGAACGTCTCCAGAAACAAGGCCGCCCAGCGAGTGGCTGGGCGGTTGAGGGATAGAGGGTTGCGCCTGCCGGTGGCGGTCAGGCGTTGGCGTTGCCACGGATCTGCAGCCGGAAAGAATCTTGCTGGCCGCTGGCCGGCCCCTGCAGGATCACGCGCGCCAGCCACATCGGGAAGCTCGCGCCGATGGTCGAGAAGCGGATCACGTTGCCATTCACCCAGCCGGCCCCGAAGCCGCCCGCCTTGAGGGTCCAGTAGGGCACGCCGTGATTGGGATTGGTGGGGGCGGTGTCTTCATTGATATTGCCCACGCCAATCTCACCTACAGTGCGACCGATGATGCGGAACGTGCTCGAGCCGGTGAAGATCAGCGCCCAGTCTTCGGTGATGGCCCCGCGGTTGGTGATGATGGGCGGATAGGTGGTCACGTTGTACTCGGCCAGGGTGCCGTCTGCGCCGTCGTTATCATCCTTGCTCCAGTCCCGGTCCCAGCTGGCGAGGTCGAAGAAATTGGTGACGCGCGCCTGCAGGTCACCGGCCACCATCGCGGCGCTGACCAGAGTGTCATCTGACGGGTAGTCGTGGCTCAGATTGCCCTTGAGCGTCAGCACGCCTGAGAGGTCCACGTCTCCCACCAGCAGCATGTCCTCGACACGGTGCAGGGCGTACCAGGGTTCGGGGTGGGTGGCCGTATCAGGCGCGGCGAGCTGCACGGTGCCGGCATCGAGGTCTGCACTGTACTGGGTGGCCGGCACCTCCTCGCCGGCGGCGTCCTCCACCACCAGACTGGCCAGACGGGTGCGTCCCACATCCAGCGTGGTGCCATCCGCCAGCCCCACGGGGAATGGCGCTCGGCCAGTGTGGTGCACCACCACCACGCCGCCGGCACGATAGATGGGCACGCGGCCATCGCTGGGCAGGCGCACGGGGTCGATACCGATCAACTCAGCCTCGAGCGGCAGCGTGGTCAACACCACAGCATTGAAACGGGCCGTGCTGGGGATGATCTGTGTTGGTCGCCAGATCATGCCGTCATCATCCACCGCAGCGGCGTCATACCAGCTTTCTGACTTCTCGGCGGCCGTCAGGCTGGTATCGGCTACCCGCTTGCCGAACATGACGCGCACCACGCCCGTCTCGAAGCTCACGCTGCCTGCCATCTCGTCACCCTCGATTTCGCCAGAGAGTGCCGCCTGGCCGGTGATCGAGCGACCGTCGAGCGTGGTGGCCTGAATCAGTAGACCACCCACCTGCAGCGGCGAGCCGGGCGTGCGGAAGAAGGCTTCATCCAGCGTCCAGGTGCCGAAGGTAGACACGAGTGTCTGCACGGTGATAGTGGCGCTGGTGCCTGTTGGCCAGTCAGTGATGCGGGCATCGCCGCTGCCATAGTCGATGGTGCCCGCGAGAACGCCGGCCCCGTTGCTGTCCACGCTGCGATAGAGACTGCCCTGGCGATCGATGAACGTATCGCCTCGGAAGATGAACGACAGCGTGCCAGGCACGACGCTATCTTGCAGCAGGGGCATCAGCTCGACATCGAGCGGGGCGAGATCCTGGGTGATGGTGTGGGTGGTCGGGGCGGCGCTGTCCAGCTGGCTGGTCAGCCACACACTGGAACCATTCTCGAAGTTGTCGCGCTTCTCGTAACTGCCCCACTCACGGTTAAGGTTGTCACCGTCGTCCCACTCCTTGACCTCGCGGATCTTCTCGACCTCGAAGGTGACCGCGCCGGTGGCATAGTCGATGCTGCCCTCCCAGCCACCATGGAAGCCACCCTGCCCATCGTCGGTGATGGTGTAGGTGACATCAGCTTCGCCGCCGTTCTGCTCGACCGTCTCATAGGTGCCATTGCGCGAGGTGCTGGTCTCATTCTCGGAGCTGGACCAGGTGCGCGTGACGGTCCAGGTGAGTGACACACTGCCCGGCCGCACTGGCGCATCGCTGATAGTCAGGCTGACTAGCCCCGCCCCATTGGCAGACGGCAGGAATTGCTCGGTGGTCGGGGCGCCGTAGTCGTATTCGATCTCGACCTGAGAGTTGGCATCCGGGAAGGCGTCGCCGTTGAAAGCGACATAGGCCTCGCCCGGCTGGGGGTTGCCGTTGCGGTCTGCATAGCCATAGACGATGCGGCCGGTGGCGGCACCACTCAGGGTGCCCAGACCATCATCGGTGGCAGTCTTCTGGCTACCGCCAGCGATCCAACGCACGGTGACCGAGTTGGGCACCACGCCCGGATGCTCGAGCGCGAAGGTCATCCACGGCTTGTCGATGGTGGCCTGGCCGGCACGGTCTTCGTAATGTACCGGCGTACCCCAGCTGAACAGGATGGCGCTGCCCACATCCGGCATGGCGCTGAGCGTGACGTTGACCGAGCCACTGGTGTAATCCACCCGCCCTGCACCATTGCCGGTGAGGTCGCCATTGCTGTCTTCATCTCTGAGTTCGTACCACTTGCCCAGGCTGCGGAAGGCGATCACCACACTGCCCGGGGCCGGCAGCGGATTCAGGCGATTGACATAGGTGAAGCCGCGATTGTTGAGCTCTACCGCGATCTGGGTGGTGCTGGCGATCTGCGCCACCTCGAAGGATTGGCCGTTGCTGCTGACGGTGATACTCGCCGTGCCGCCCACTTGCACGTCGGTCACTGCCTGCTCGGTGGTGGTGGCCGGTACCAGTGGCGCGTAGGTGCTGGCGACCTGCACGGTGTTGTCACCAAACTCAGCGGGCTGGGCCAGAGTGCTGACGCCATAGTATCGGGCAGCATCAGTGCTCTGCCCTTCGCGGATTACGGTGTCAGGGTCCACGGTGCCGGGCTTGGGCTGCACGCCATAGACACGCTGGCGCAGCGCAGTGGATAGCCCCAGCGTCAGCACGCGGCGCTCGAACGTCTGCACGCTGCTGCCATTCAGATACTCGAAGGTGCGGATCTCGTGATCGATCTCTGTGATACGCACGTACTGCACCTCGCCGGCGAAGTCGCCCTGCTCGGTGATCAGCGCCAGCACATCGCCCAGGTCCGGCAATGGGGCCTCGGTCATCTGAAACGTGGTGAGGCTGCGTTGCCCGGCGAGCTGATCGCCCAGCAGTGTCATGCGTGAATTGACGCCGGCGGTGACATAGCTTTCCACATGGTCACGCGCGGACTCCCGCTCATCCGAGGGGGAGCCGGTATCGAACATCACCACGCTGACGTTCGGGTCGGATGGCACCTGATCGATGATCGCGTGGGCGCCGAAATACTGGGCGGTGTTGTCGGTCAGTACGCCGGCACCCACCTTGCGCAGCGAGGTGCGCCCTGCAGCGCGATCAAGATCAGAGATGTCATCGAATATCTCATTGCTCGCGCCGTCCGTCACGGTACGCCCGGTGAGGCGACCACCGCCGTCGGCGTTGTCGGTCATGCGCTCAGACTGCAGGATGCGGATGTCGCCGCTATGAATCGTGTCGTCGGCCATGTGGCTGGCTCCAGCAGGAAGGTAAGAATCAGGCAGTGATCAGGCGCAGCGTGATGGTGTAGGGGTGATCTGGCCCTTGGCCGCCAGCGGCGAGGCGATAGACCTCGGTGGCCGTGACCGCCTCACCACTGGCACGATCGAACACGCAATCGAAGGTTTGTCCATCGCCCCAGATGAGCGTCATGGGCGTGCCGTCAGGCCGTGGCGTGGCCGCCAGCTCAGTGAGGGCCAACGCGGTGGCACGAGTTACCCAGGCCCCGTTGCCACTGGCGAGGGTGATGGGACGCCCTGCCGCCTGCGCAGACTCCTCGATGATGAGTGCCCCGGTCAGCGTGGGCGTCTGCACCTGGCCGACACTGTGGGACACCAGCTCATCGGTCCACTGGATGTCATTGGGCAGCACAATGCCCTCAAGGGTGATCGCCATGGCGTTCTCTCAATAGAAATGAAACGCCCGCCATCAGCGGCGGGCCGTCGTGCGTGAGGCTAGGGCCAATCGATCAAGAAAAGTATCGGCCTCGCGCTCGTCCACCCCGTTGAGGGTGACGGTCTCGTTACCGATGTTGAGGTCTACCGCCACGCGGCGCTGGGCCTGCACCGACTGGGTGAGCTGGCTGGTACGGTTCTGGGCGTCACGGTTGTTCTCGCGCTGGGTGGCCTCAGCCTCCTGCACGTTGCGCTGACGCTCAGCCTCATCTGCCAAAGCCTGCTGCTTCTCCTGCTCAGACTGGGCGCGGATATCCTCAAGGCGAAGATCGTGGGCGCGTTCCGCCAGCCGCAGCGACTCCTGTGCCGCGCTGATGGTCTGAGCATCGCCCAATGCCCGGGCGGCGTTGAGCGCTTCCTGAAGCTCGGCCTGTTGCTGCTGATACCGCAGCGCCTCGACCTGGGCGCTATCGCCCTGCAGGCTGGCGAGCTCCGAGCGCAGACTGGCCAGCGTGTCACTCACGCTATCTGACAGCGACTCGACCTGACTGCGCACCGACTGGATGGAGCTTTCGAGGCCGGAAAGGTCCGACTCATCGAGCAGGTCGAAGCGGCGTGAGAGGTCATCCATATCCTGCGAGAGTGCACTGGCTGGCGCCCGCCCTGCCTCGATCTGGTCAGTCAGCGATTCCACGGCGATCTTCTGCTCGAGGAAAGCTATCTCGGTCTGACGTGACGTGGTGGCGAGGTCCGTCATCCAGGCCGTGAAGCCGGTGGAGTCGAGACGGGTGGCGAGGTTGTCACGAAGATCACCGATTTCATGATCCAACTCGGCAATGCGGTCCTGCATGCCCTCGATGCCTTCGGCCTGGGTGTCGATCCCCCAGTCAGTCGCAAAGGCCTGATAGGCGGCGTCACTGAGTGACCGCATCTGCTCTTCCGTCTCGTGCAGGGCATTGCTCATCAGCTGGGCAATGGTCTGGGCACTGCGCGTGACAGAGGCCTCTACCGTCTTGGCCGTGTCGTCAGAGGCCTGCTGCGCCTTGTCTCCCGTATCCCGGGCTGCCTTGGCCGTGGCTTCCTGCGCCTCGATCCACTGCGCCTTGAGCGTGCGAGCCCCGGTCACACCATCCTTGACCAGCCCATCGAGAACCGCGCCGAAAGCCTTGATGCCCTCGTCAGAGCTGATCTGCTCCTTGGCACCGACATAGGCACGGCTAAGCTCCTTGGCGGATAGCTCGCCGGTAGAGGCGATCTTGGTGAAGGCATCAATGGCCGAGCGTTCCGCCTCGGTCACACCGGTGCGGATCTCTTCCAGGGTGGTGCCCATGTCCTTGGCCAGGCGGGCACCAGCAGACTTCCACTTGGTCGCGAGAGTATCCGCGCCGGTCACGCCGTCATTCACCAGCTCATCGACCTGATCCTTGAGGGCGGCGATACCCTTGTCAGACTTGATCTTGTCCTGCGCCTTCTCGAAGGCCGTCGCCAGCTGCGCCGCACTCAATTCACCACTGGCCGCCAGCGTGGCGAAGGCATCGAGGGCCTCCTGTTCGCTGTCCGCGATACCACTGGACAGCTCGCCCAGCGAGGTACCGAGCGAAGTGGCGGCGTTTTCCAGTGCCTTCTGGCGTTTGGCGGCCGCATCCGCTGCCTGCTTGGCGGCCTTCTCTTCCTCCTCGGCACGGCGCTTCGCAGCAAGGGCAGCGGCTTCTTCTTCAGCCCGAGCCTTTGCCGCTGCAGCCGCTTCCTTTTCAGCTGCCGTCTCGCTGTTATCAAAGGCATTGGCGGCATCTTTCCCGGACTGCACCACGGACTTGGCGTAATCCCAGGTATCACTCGCCAGTTCTTTGACAGATTCGCGAGCTGAGCTCGCCTTGGCAGACAGAGTAGAAAAGGCCTCATCTGAAACCAGTCGGATCTTGTTGAGCCCTTTCGCCACAAACTCAGTGGCTGACAGCGCTCCGGCCTTGTAAGACGCCCAATACGTCTTCGCGACTGACAGACTTGTATTGACTGACTGGAAAACCCCTTTGATGGTGTTCCCGAGGAATTGAGCTGTATCGATGATCGTCTGCATTGAGCTGACAATCTGATCACGCTGCTGAATGAAGCTTGTGACCCACTCGCCACTTGCCCGAATGACCCCGCCGATAGCCGTGGCGAGGTCATCCAGCAAATCAGTATTCTCAGCCAGTGCCTGCTCTAAATCGGCAGACACCTGATTGACCGCTGGCGACAGCTCGCCCAACAAGCGATTACCAACTCCCTGCAGCCTTCCCTGCAAGCGCTCAATGGCTGCGTTGGTCGCTTGCAGATTGGCGATCTGCTCCGGGGACATGATCAGCCCCACCTCGCTGGCTTCTTCCATCAGCGCCCTAAGCTCAGCGGCATTGTCGGCAAGCAGCGGTTGCAGGCGCGTGGCATCGTCTGCCAGCGATTCCAGCAGGTTGACCTGAGAGGCCTGGGGCAGATCCTTCATGGCATCGGCCAGGCGCAACATCATCTCGTCTGGCGCCAGCTCGATCAGCTCCTCGGCCTTGATCCCCAGTGCATCGAGGGCGTCCTGCGCCTCACCGCCGCCGTTCTGGTAGGCGTCACCAATCTTGTCGGCAGTGTCCTTGAAGATATCGGCGGTCTTGTCGGCATCGATACCGGCATGCTGAAAGGCGTACTGATAGCCCTGCAGCGCCTGAGTGGAGATGCCCAGCGAGCGCGACGTGATATCCAACTGCTGGGCCATCTCGGCCTGCTGGGCGGTGTAGCGCGTGGCCCAGCCAACGGCCAAGCCCACACCCGCCACAGCGGCGGCAGCTGCGCCGGCGGCCCACTGCTGTAATGATGCGCCAGCCTTTCTGAAACGGCTTTCGCTGCGCTCGGCAGCCTCACCGGACTCGCGGGCGGCCGCGGCGGTCTCACGCAGGCCGGATGCCAGCGAGGTCACGTCGTCTTCCAGCTCACGGGAGGCACGGGCCAGGCGCTGTTCTTCATCGGCCAGGTTGTCGATGTCCACACCCGCGGCGTGGGCATCCTGCTGCAGGCGCGCGAGCTTCTGGGCCTGAGCCTCATGACCGGCGGTCGCCTTGCCGGCTGCCGCGCGGGCCTTGTTGAGGGCCTTTTCCTGCTGCTTCAATTCACGCTCGACCGGCTTGAGCTCTGCCGTCAGCTGGGCCGCACTGGCGCTGGCGTTCTGCCACTCTTCCTTGGCGTTATCCGTCGCTTCGCGTTGCTGCTGAAGCTCATCACGCAGGCTGTTGAGGCTTTGTGCCTGGGCATCGTAGGCGTCTTTCGCCTGCTCCACGGCACCACTGGCCCGCGACAATGCTTGGCGCTGCTCGTCGGTGGCGTTGGCGCTCCGGCCGATCTCGGACTTGAGATCACGCACACGCTGGGCGGCATCGCGCCATGCCTGACGGGCGGCGGTGGTGGCGGTCTGGGCGCCCTTGTAGCTGGTCTGCAGCTGGGTCAGCGTCTGAGTCTGTGCGACATGCGCCGCCTTGGCGTCGTCCGCTTCTTGAGTCGCCCGCTGTGTTGCCAGTCGGAGCGAGTCCGCACCATTGGCGGAATTCTCATACGCGGCCTGCAAGCCATCGGCCTTGTCCACGGCTTCGCGCATGGCAGCCCCGGCGTCATCCACGACCGCCGCGACCTTGTTGATCTGGGTGACCAGCTTCTGTTGCTGGCCGATGGCCGACATCTCTTCAGACAGGCGCTCGACCTCGGCTGAGGCCTCGCTGCTGTCCTGCCCGAGATTGTCCAGCTCGCTCATCAGCTTGCCGATGTCTTGCAGCCCATCGACCGCGGCCTGAATGCGCAGCTGAATGTCACTCTGATTGGCCATCGTGTCGTGCTCCGGACATGAAAAAGCCCGCCATATGGCGGGCTAGGTGGTGCAACTCACAGCAGGCAGGCTCAGACCTTGCCCGCCTTCTTCAGGCGTTCCAGCTGGCGCACCTCGACGGTGAGGGAGTCGCCGGCGACATATTCCTTGCCGGCGTGGCGATGCGCCTTCTTGAGCTTGACGCTCACCGAGTCGGTGGGCTCGGCTTCAGTGCCAGTTTTGCCTGTAGCGATCTTGTCGGTCATGGCTCGCTCCCGTTAGCTGTACATGGTGGCGGTGTAGGCGGCGCCCTTGCCGGGCGGCACCACCAGCGAGCCGGACAGCTGCCCGGTGATGAACTCGGTGCCCATCAGCTCGGTGGCCTGGTCCGCCGACAGCACGGCACGGAAGATCTCGACCCGGGTACGCTTGCCGGTGGCGAGGTTGATGCCATCCACCAGGATGTAACGCGGCTTGGAGATCTCGGTGTCCCCCATCACGCGATGGCCGGTGACCGCCTCGGTATCGTAATCCACGGTGACATCGCCTGCCGCGGAAGCGGTGCGTGCCTTGATCAGGCCGGCACTCAGGTTGATGTCGCAGTCAGCAGTGACATCGGTAGCGTCCTTGGTGACCACGACACTGCCCGCGGCCAGCGAGGAATGCGGCAGCGCCGCCCAGGCCCCTTCCGTCAGGGTCAGCGCCTCGCCGGTCACGCTATCAGCTTCGGCATCCGCCAGCTCTGCCGTGCCACCGAGCGTTTCTGCCAGCATGGCGGCCGGCATGGAATCGAACTGGATGGTGACACTGGCCGAATCGCTGGGCAGGTTGACGGCATCCAGCGCCTGGCCGTAGTTGTCCTTCTGGAAGGAAGGGCGGGAAATGCGGTTCACGCTGGTCGGCGTGATGCTCAGGGACGGCACGTTCATCGGGCCATTCAGGGCGCCGAACTTGCCGTCGGCATCCACCTCGGCCATGAAGATGTCGCCAGACATGATCAGGCCTGTGTCTTTGAAGTCAGCCATGAGTTACCTCGTGCGGGTGTAGGTGATGGTCACGGGCAGATAGATGGGAAGAATGCGGCTGCCCAGCTCCGCATCATCCAGTTGGGCTTCACCAGTCGTGATGGTGACCGCCAGCCCATCGAGCAGCACCTGGCTCTCCGGATAGATGGCGTTGTAAAGATCATTGAGCAGCGCATCCTGACCCGCACGCCCATGGGTCTTGAGGTCGAGGTAGGCCTCGATCTGAAGGCTGATCGATTCCTTGCGCGTCCCCCGCCCGGCACGGGCCTCCACGTTGCTGGTCAGACGACGGACATGCAGCAGTGGCAGCGGGGTCTCCGAGCGCAAGTTGATCTGGATGGCCTCGGTCTCGATATGCGCGATGTCGGTGGCATGGCCATTGGCCGTCGAGATGGCCGCCAGTTGTGCCACGAAGGCATCGATCACGCGGGTGATGGGCGTCATGTGGCTCTCTCCTTGGCCAGGCGAGCGAGGAAGCGTTGCTGTAGATCGAAGGCGACCTGCTTGCGCAGCTCGCCATTCACCTGATGATTCCAGTGGTTCTTGAGGGTCCAGCCGTTGGCACGGGTGAGGCGACGCTGGCTGCCCTTGCGGTAGCGCACCAGCGGTGTCTTGCTGCCGCCCTTGGGATTGACGAAGCCATAGACCCGCATGCGCTGGCCGCCCTTGCGAATCCAGATACTGGCGCGGGTGCCAGTGCCATCCTCCACCTCGGTGCGGTACTGCCAGAACTTGAAGGGCACCGGCGAGCGGCTGAGCGTAAGACTGGCGCTGGGCTTATCCTTGCTGGCCTTCTCGACCGTGATGCGCGAGCGCACCGCCGTCGGCCTGACCTTGCCATCGGCGCTGATGTCGTCGATGAGCTGATTGCGGGTCGCGGATGCCTGCTCATTGATGGCCGAGGTCATCGCGCGGCGGGTGGCCGCGGGGAGCGCCTTGAACTCCGCCAAGCTATCGGTCAACCCCTCGATGGCCACGCCCTTGGGCAGCCGTGAGTTCTTGCCACGCTTGCGCGCCATGCAGCCTCCTGTCAGCGAGGGATGGTGAACAGCTGCACGCTGATGCCGTCATCACTGCCTTCCACGATGCCTTCGATCTCGAGCGCCAGGCCGGCGATGTGGATCCTGTCGCCGGGCTCCAGCCACGGCCAGCGCAGCTCCGGCTGCAGCACCTCGACCACGTTGCGGGCCTCATTGGCCTGGCCGATGAAGATGTTCTGACGGTGCAGCCATGCCTGAATGGGGTAGGCCTCACCACTCATCGGCTCATACTCGGCCATCACGCCTTGCAGGCGACGCGCGGCAATCTCCACCATGCTGCGTGCCGGATCGAGGGATTCGATGATGAACAGCACTCCGTCGCGGCGGCGGATGATCTGGCCTGCTGCCAACTCATCGCGGGGCCGCATGCGCACCAGCGTGGAGGATGGGGCACGGATGCCCGACTGCTCTTCTCGCCCGGCACTCTTGGGCTCCACGAATTCGGCCCAGACCTCACGCAAGGTGGGCCAGCTGGGCGGATGCCCGGTGCGGCTACCCAGCAGGGTGACGCGATGACGAAGCTGTCCGGCGCGCATAGTCACCTCATGCGAAATGGTAATGGGTGTAGTGATCGACCAGGGCGCCCACGGCCATGGGTACCTCTGAGGTGATGGTGCCGATGACCACGGCTTCACGGGTCTCGTGCCAGTGGCCGATCAGCAGCAGCATCGCGGTGGTGATGTCGTCATCGATGACCAGCGCGTGCTCATCCCCTTCTGCCGGGATGGCGTCGTGGGTTTCATACAGCGTGCGCCCCGTGCGTCCTTCAATGACGCGACGGGCCGCATTGGAATAGGTCTCCAGGAGCTGATCGTCCTCGGAGAAGTCCGGCTCCAGCCGGACGTGCAGCTTGATGATGTCCAGCTCGAGCATGGGCGTGCCTCATGGGGTTGGCCCCAACAGGCAAGGGCCGCACGATGGCGGCCCCTGTGTCAGGTGGTGGATAAAGATCAGGCCGCCTTGCCGGTCAAGGCCTTGATGGCGGCGGTATCCTGCAGCACGCAATCGAAGCGATGGAAGGCGAGGAAGGCCGTCTGGTCGAACTCGGCATAGCGTTCGACCAGACGCTTGAGCGTCATGTAGTTGATGCGGCGAATCACGAACTGCTGGAAGTCACCGGCGAACATGAATTTCTTGCTCGCGGCCATGTCCTCGAAGCCCTGATCAATGAAGTAGGCCTGACCGAGCACAGTAGATGGCGCCAGGCCCGCGACGGCCGGCAGCCACAGCGGGCGACCCTGGCCATCTTCCATCTCGGTGATCTTCTGCAGGGTGTTGTCGTTGAAGCCCAGACGGAAGTTCGCCGCGCGACGGTACGCCGGATCAATGCTGTGGATCAGCTTGGTGATGTCCTTCCAGTTCAGGCTGGCCGCAGCGGCTGCCGCCACGGTGCCAGTGACCGAGGTGGCGAGGCCCTTGGGCTGCTGGGGAGTGCCGGCACCGGTACCGCTCACCAGGTACTTGGCTTCGGCGCGACCGATACGGGAGCCGATGCGCGAGGCCAAAAAGCCCTCGATGTCAAAGGCCGAGTCCTGCAGCAGCTCGTTGGAGACACGGATGACCTTGGAGCTCAGCTTCTTGGCGCCGAGGTTCTGGATGCCGAACTCGACATCCTTTTCACTGGCGGCGGTGTTCTCGCCCAGCAGCTCGCCCTCTTCCCCGGTACCGTCAGACACCGGCCATTCGATGGTGGCGCCATCGGAGGTATTCAGGATCTGGGCGACCGAGGCCAGCCCGCCATAGTCCTGCATGGACTCATGGATGCGGTTGAGCATGGTGGTCGGGACGGTGTAGCCGCCCTTGTCATTCTCGCCCGCTGCCTGAGCTCGCATCTCACGCATGATCGCGCGCTGCTCTTTGCTCATGTTGCCCATGCCTTCACGCACGAAGGCATCGAAGGCCGCGGCACGCTGCTCATCCACGCTCGGGCCCTGGGACTGTCCAGCTTCAGACGTCTGAGACTGGCCGCGCAGCTCCTCTTCGTTGTCACGCACGAAGCGCTGATCTGCATCGCGCAGGGCTTCTTCGCGATCGATCTTGTCCTGCAGGCCATCCAGCTCGCTCTTCATGGACTGCCACTGGCTGCGCTGCTCATCCTTCCATTCGGTGTCGCCGGCATCTTCATGCATCTTGCGCATGTCCTTGGCGATGGCCGCGTACTTCTGCTTCAGTTCAGAGAGTTTCATGTAGCCTCCACGGGCTCAGGCATTGATGAGTTCAAGGAAGCGCTCGCGGGCGCGGCGCTGATTGACGGCACGCTGCGTGATCTCTCGGAGTTCATCGCAACGGGCTTGGAGCGACCGCTTGGCGGCGCCCGCATCGGGGTAGGCCGGATAGGTCACGGGGGACACATCCAGCAGGCGGCTGAATCGGTGAATGGTGCGCACGATCACGCCGTGCTCGTCCTCGCCCCACTCGTCACCATCGGGGGCGACACGGAAGGCGAAGCTGGAACCGGTGATGTCACCCCGTGCCAGCGGCGCCATGACCAGATCACGCACCGACTGGGTGTCGGGTGGGTCGATCTCATAACGCAGGCCCTCTTCATCCACGGACAGCGACAGCGTGTTGCTGAGGGTGCGGCCGAGCACGAAGTTGGGGTCATGGTTGAACAGGGCGCGCACGTCATCGCCCAGCACGTTGTCGAATGCACCGGGGGCGATCTGCTCCTTGAACATGCCCATGATCATTTCGCTGCGCTTGTTGAAGACGGCGCCGTGACCAATGATCCGCAACGGCTGCCCTTCTTCGCCCGCTTCGGCGCGGACCTCGCACGTCAGGGCGCGCTTTTCTGTCTCACTCATGATGTGGAGTCCTCGGGCGAGGGTGACTGGCCCAGCTGACTGGCTGGGGTGGCGTTGACGCTGATCAGCATCTCGCTGAGGCCATCGCGTGGGTTCATGTCTTCCAGGGCGCGGACTTCGTTGCGATCCATCCAGCCATCGGTGATGGCCTTGTGATAGAACTCGGCACGCTCCGTGGGGGTGCCGCGCAGCAGCCCGGCGAGGTTGAACTTGGCGTAGTAGCCAGCCCGACGCTCGGTGGGCGTGAAGATGGCGCGGTTGATCTCCTGCTCCCAGTTGATGACCCAGGGCATCATCGTGTGCCGCACGAACTGGATGGCCTGCTCGGAGATGTTCGAGAAGGTGGCCTTGTCCAGGTCGTTGATCATGTGCGCGGGCACGTTGAAGATGCCGGCCACCTCGGAGCGGTTGAGCTTGCGCGTCTCGAGGAACTGGGCGTCCTCCGGCGCGATGGTGATCGACTTGTAATCCAGCTGTGCGGGGAGCATCAGCGTCTTGTTCTCGGACTGGCGCAGACTGGCCACGGCCTTGGCCCAGGTCTCCTTGAGGCGATTCCAGCTGTCGGCGCTCAAGCTGTCCTTGACGGTGACAAGCCCGGTCGGGCGCCCGCCTCCCTCGAAGAAATCCTTGCCGTAGCGCTGAGCCGCCAGCCCGAGGCCGATGGTCTCGGCGTGCTGACGCACCACGCTGACGCCGGTGCGATCGTGCGAGCCAAGCGCGCGAACGTGGATCATGTCCTCGGTGGCGACGGCACGTGAGCCATCCTCATCGGTGACGGCATATAGCCAGCGGTTGCCGCGCTTCACTGGGCTGCAGTTCCACGGGCAATGGCGTTGCAGGGAGACGGCATTGCCCCGCGCATCCCGAACCACCTCGGTGTAGCCATTGCCCCAGCCAAGCACGTGGGACTGGGCCGTCTCGCGCCACTTGTAGCTGGTCTGCCAGTCGTTGGGCTCGTCATGCAGCAGCTGATACGCGGGGTGGTCCGTGGCGGCGGTGATGACGCCGTTCTGCTTGCGCATGACGTGCAGCGGCAATTGCGCCAGCGAGGATGACAGCACGTAGATGCAGGCGTAGACCGCGCCAAGCGTCATGGCGCTCTGCTGGTTGACCGTGATGCTGGAGTCGCCATGCAGATAGTCCGCCAGCGTCTGACCGGTGAGCGGTGTTGCCGGGTTCTCGACCGAGCGGGTGGAGAACAGTTGATCGAGAATCATGAGGCCCCCTTGCGCATGGCGCGTGCGCCGAGCAGTGCCAACACCAGTAGCAGGCTGCCACTGACCATCAGCGCGTCCGCGAGGCCGAATCGCAGGTACAGGCCGCCCGTCAGGCTGGCGAAGCCGGCCAGCCCGAGGGTGTCGAACAGTAGGTTTCGCATGTCACATGACCAGGAAGTCGTCGTCTGAGAGGGAGTCGAGAAGGCTGGGTGGCTCGACATCGAGGGTGATGGCACGCCCCAACGCCATGAGCAGCGCGATGATGCCGTCGATCTTGTTGTCGGCGGCTTCCTTGCGCGGGTAGATGTTCTCTTTGGCGTCGGCCTTGGCGACCACATTGCTGGCCATCCAGGTGAGCAGCGGGTCAGCCGGGTGCGTGAAGCGACCACCAGTGACGGCGGCCTCCATCTCGCGCATGGCGGGGCTCATGTTCTGGACCGTGTTGCGGTACTCGATGACCGGCGCGCCTTCCTGCATCAGCTGATGGGCGAGCTGGGTGGCTCGCCACGGATCGTAGGCGACTTCCTGCACATCGAAGCGACTGGAGAGATCGAGGATGTCTTGCCGGATGACCTCGAAGTCGAGCTCCTCGCCATCAGTGATGATCAGGTGGCCGGAGTTGACCCAGCCCTCATAGGCAGCGCGGTTGCTGCTGGCGCGCTCGATCGCACCTTCCGGCAGGTAGCTGCGCACGAAGGCACGCCACTCGACCTTGGCGTCTTCGCGCACCTTGCGGAAGATCAGGCCGATGGCGGCGATGTCGGTCTTGCTGGCAAGGTCAACGCCCAGCCAGCAGGGCTCGCCCTCCATCTGGTCCAGCGACATCGAGTCATCGCCGGCCGCCAGCCAGGTGGCCATGTTCAGCCAGGCGCTGCGTGCCGAGACCCAGACATCGAGGTGCTTGGTCAGAAAGGAGTTCTGGCGACTGGGATACTGGATGGCATCGCGCTGCGCCTTGAGCAGGAATTCCTCGCTGACGCTGACACCGAAGTTGGGGTTGGCCTTGCGCAGCACGTCCGGTGACTGCCAGTCGTCGCCCTCATCGATGGTGTAGATCAGCGCGAAGAGTTCAGGGTTATCAACCACACCCTCGAGCATCTGCTGCGCTTGCCGGCGCTTGTCGTAGCAAGGGCCAGCGAGGTTGAAGCCGGCAGTGGTGATGATGAACATCAGCGGCTGATCGCGGGCACCCATGCCGGTCAGCATGGTCTCGTAGAGGCTGGGCGATTGGTGCTCGTGGAACTCATCGACAATGGCGCAGCTGGGGCTCGAGCCGTCGCCCGGGTCACCGATCATCGGTTCCAGGCGGGAGCCGTCACCGGGGATGCTGATGTTCTTGGCCATCACCTCAATGCCGGCGGCGCTGATCAGGGCCGGTGACTTCTGCAGCATCAGCTTGGCCGGGCGGAAGACCTCCCAAGCCTGCTTCTCTGTGGTGGCACCACAGTAGACCTCGGCGCCGTATTCCCCATCGGCGGCCAGCATGTAGGTGGCCACGCCAGCGGCGATCACTGACTTGCCGTTCTTGCGCGGTACCTCGATGTAGGCCTCGCGGTAACGGCGCTGCCCGCTGCGCTTGCTCATCCAGCCGAACAACACACTGAAGATGAAGAGCTGCCAGGGTTCGAGCGTGATCAGCTTGCGTTCGCGCGCCCACTTGCCCTTGGTGTGAGGCAGCAGCTGGATGAAGGCGCATGCCCGCTCGGCGGCGTCACGATCGAACCGATAGGGAAAGGCGCGCGTCTTGGCCGCCTTCTGTTCATCGACATGACGCTGGCAGGCAAGGCGGACCCACTTGCAAGCGGGTATCCGGCCAGCCACCACGTCCCGAGCGTACTTGTTCGCAGCATTGACGTTGGGATAGCTGGCCATTGAGTGTCATCGCTTGTTGCCACCCAGCAGCTCGGCGAAGGGGTTGGCGGCATCCTTGGACCCGGGCACGGCCAGGCGAGCTCGGCTGGACGGGTCGAGACCGAGTGCGCTGCCGAATGTGGTCATCTGGCGGGCTGCCTCATTCTTCGCGGTCAGAGCTGGGTTCTTGATGGGGGCACCGGTGGCAGGGCTTTCCAGCACCAGGCCGCATTGCTGGATCTCGACCACGGCCTGACGCCAGGTGGCGTAGGCATCGCAGTAGGCCTCGAGCTGATGCAGGTCAGAGCGCGTCAGGATCTTGGAGCCGACCAACCAGGGCGCGAGCTTGTCCCAGGCATCACGGCCGATCTCGCATAGCCAGTCGGGTGCCGGCGGGACTTCATCAAGTGCATCGCCCTCGGGCTCGTCATGGTTGATGGCACGCTTGCCGGCGTTGCCCTGCACCGCCTTCAAGTGGCTTGGTTTGGGCTTGCGACCTCGTGTCATCTGAGAATCCTTCGCGCTAGGCTGATTTTTCAATTTCGCGGGTGTGAGAAAGAAACGTAACGGAACGGTGGCCGCCCCCAAAGGTGGTAGAGATTGCACCCCCTCCCCCCTCTCAGGGCCTGCCTAAATCTCCTGATCTGGCCGCCAGTGCCTCGCTTGCCGTCTTGGCTTGGTGGCAGACCTTGCAGATCGCCTCGAGGTTGTCAGGAGCATCTGTGCCGCCCTGAGCCTTACCCACAATGTGATCAACTTCAGTAGCTGGCGTGATGCGATTCACGCGCTCACATGGCTGACAGAGGTAGCGATCACGCTTGAGAATCGCGTTTCGCAATCGCCGCCATGGCCGACCACCTCGTCCTTGCCCGCCTCGCTTACTCTTGCCCCAGTTGATAGCGCGATCGACATGCGCCTCGCAGTACCCGTGAGAGGCAGCCGTCTTGCCACCACACATGGGTGCCTTGCAGGGTCGTGGTGGTTTGATAGGCATATAAAGCCCTCAACATGAGCGTCGATAGATATTTTTATTCTTATTGATGCAACTAATTTAGTGCACCAAGATTAACAAGACATATCTACACAAAGAGAGGCCGAGATGACGGCTCCTAGCAGCATCCGCGTGGTCGCTAGAGGCAACCAGTGGGCCGTGAAGCGAGAGGGGAAAACGCTGTGTATCAGATGTTTTACAACACAATACGATGCGATTGATTACGCACGCGCCCTCGCGGCCCGACTGAGAACCAAGCTCGTGATTGAAGCAAGAGGCGGAAACATTGTTGATAAATACTCACCATTACTACAGTAAGAACTACACATATATCGATCACAGGAGCCTTTCATGATGCTCGAGCTATATCTCTACCGCTGCACTGACGGCTGGGCAGTACGTCGTGAGCTCGAGGATATGCCGCACAAGACATTCAAGCAGGAAGCCGAAGCCCGTGAGTACGCAGAGGCTCTCGCCCATATCAAGGGATACAAGCTCTATGTCATCCGCGACGGAGGCACTGGGCGAGACCGCGTGCTGTGACCAGGGCAAGGGAGTGATCATGAGTCGATGGGTAACGCCATCTGGAGCTCTTGCCGCCAGTAGTCAGCGCGAGACTCCAGCGCCGGCTTGACCCACCGATGGCTGGCCAGCTCGCGACCGGCAAGGCTGCCCTTGGCATTCTGGTCATCCAGTGCGCGACAGGCCTTCTCGAACTCTTGCATAGCGCTCAGCTCACCGCGCATCAACGCATCGATGCGCAGGTCACACCAAACGGCGAAATCGACATCCAACCATCGAGCAAAGACCACGGCCAATTTAGGATGCAGCCACGTTCCACCTTCACTCCCGGCCTTTGTGATCACTAGACCTGACTTCTTTGCCAGCCTCAGCATCTTGGCCTTAGAGGCAGACCTTACGCCATCTAACTGCTTGATAATATTGAATTCCCGCAGAAGATCACCTTTACCAATAGCTTTAGAAAGGGCGGCTATATACCTGATGCTGTCACGCTGCACCAGCCAATCATTCGGCTCCTTCCCAAAGCGCTTGGCAATGTCGGTGGCATTGATCCAGCCATCCGTGTTGAAGCGGATGAACTGTCCTTCGTAATCGAACGGGATAACGTTTGTCATCGGTAGAAGCCTTTTAGAGATAGAGCCTGTCACCCAGGAGTCGCCAACCCAGAGAGGCCCGATGAAGCCATCGGCGCTCCTCAGGCTCTATCCTGAAAGGCTCTGGTAAGTGCCGGGCGCGGGTGAAGCGCCCACAAAAAAGCCCCGCCGGAAGGCAGGGCTTTTCAATTCTTGTGGTGTTACTCAACAGTCGTCTGCTCGACCCCATCAGGGCCATCGGACAGGCGCTCGAGGATCGAGGCCGTCGCCGTGCGGTCAGCATTGAAGCGACGGCGCTGTGACTCATAGTCAGCCAGCAGGCTGAGCAGATCGCGGTTGGATGTCACTGGCCGATCAGGGGCAGGCAGTGGATTGAGCAGGTAGCTCGGCACTTCGGGCGTGCACTGCCACTCAGTGGGCATCACCACTGGCTTGCTCTCGAAGGCGCTGCAGCCACTCAGCAGCAGCGTCAGGCACAGGCCGGTCAGCCCAATCCCCAGTCGGCGCATCGTCTCTCTCCATCCGGCGTGCAGCTGCCCTGGCAGCCATGATTGAACGGTCATCCAGAGCGCGGCTGGCCTCGCGTGCCTCCAATGCGACGGACAATCGCTTCATCTGATTGCCGTAGTGCAGCGCCATCATCTCGAGCCCGCGGTTGACCGCCTTCTCGGTGGATAGCTCAGCCTTGAGATCATTGGCATGCTGCTCGGCCTTGGTCGCCTCATAGGTCTTCATCGCACCCCAGCCCAGCACCACTGCCATCAGGATGACCTCGATCTTCACGCCTGATATCAGCTTGCGGCCCCATGCCCACGCGGTCGTGATCAGTGCAGCCATCGTCCCAGCACCTTATCGAAGATGGCGTCAGACTTGGCACGCAGCCACTCGACACCGAGGAAAGCGATCGCAGCCCCGATGGCCACGGCCATGTCCTGATCCAAGCCGCCCCAGTCCAGCAGCGGCTTGAGCGCCAATGTCAGGCCACCCACCAGGGTCGCCTCGAGCAATGACTTGTAGAAGCGGCCACCAGCATGCAGGCCGCGCAGCAGTGCGATCACGAATGACAGACCCGCTGCATAGAGGTTGGCTTGATACGGCTGTAGCCACTCCAGCAGCATCTGCCATGTCGATGGATCGCGGTGTGGCATATCGGCGGGCTCGTGGTCGTCGTCATGCATATGGCCTCCTGAGTCGGTAGGCCCTGCGTAGTTCGTCGTTATCGTTATGCGATGTGGCCGCCAGCACGCACGTACACGCCCAGCAGCTCATCGGTATCAAGCTCACGCTGCCCGTACCCTGCCCCCGGCAAACTCGCCCAGATGCGCCGACAGGCGTGGATGGCCTCACCGATGCGCCCGTCATACACCAGCCCCAATGCCCGGCACTGGCGGATCAACTGCTTGGCCGCCTCATCCTGAGAGGCTGGCGAGAAGTCCGGCAGGTGGAAGCGCTTAGCCAAGTCATCCCAGGTACGGATCAGAAATTGATAGCGGCCAGCTGCCGTCGAGTGAATGCCCAGATTCGGCAGCCATACCGACTGGCGGGGGTGATCATCGAAGCCATCGAAGGTCTTGCCACCCACCAGCACGTCATAACCCTCAATCGAGCTGAAGCGGGGCGTACCCTCGGCATAGGCAATGGTGTCCAGGAAGGCCGCCAGATTGCTGGCGTCATCAGCTGCCTGATCAACAGGCGCATCGAAGCCCACCAGCTCGACCTCATCGAGCCAGTGCGCGGGGGCATGTGCAGGCATGGGAATCACCGGTAAGCAGATACGAAAAAGCCCCGCCGGATGGCAGGGCTCGGAAAACACATGGAACACACTACGAATATTGTCTGCGGGAACGACCGTGCTTCAGCGCTGCCAAAGCAACCTCGTGAGTGAGCCGTGTAAATTCACATTCCTCAATGACAACATCCAAGTCTATCCCCATGTCGTCACACACAATGCATAGAGACTCGCCAAGAGGCCTGAAATCGCCCCCTTTGGCCATCTCCACATGAGTCACACAAATGATGTCATCGAGCATGGCCGTCCTTAAAGGAAAAAGTCCGATTGATACCTCTCGCTTGCTCCAGCCTGCGCGCAAGCTCCTCCTCGTGACAGGCCGAATCTGCTATGTCACTCGTCAGTCCTACGTGTCTATAGCGTTCGAGTAGCTCCGAGAAGGTTAGCTCATCCCGGTTTCGCTCTCTATTCAGCAAAGCCCCTAGAGCTAGAAGCTCCGAAGGGTCAGCCTTAGCTCTTTCAACGAGTCCAGCGTCTATGTGATTCATGTTATCCCCTGCTCAGAGTGCCCCCATCAGTGAGGGTGAGCCATATCGGGGAGAAGAGCCAAGTTACCTATCAACGATATATAAACCAAAAAGCCCCGCCAGATGGCAGGGCCTTGAAATGAGTGGTGATCCAGAGACACAAGAATCACACAGTAGCTGAATCGTACCCTCAAACCCCCGGTTGTGCAACATATGGTAGTCAGGCGGCCATCTCGGCCTGAGAAAGCACCATATGCAGTAGAGATTCACGCGCTCTCGTGGCCGCTCTTTGCAACGACTTCACAGTACTGAAGGGCTCTGCCACCTTCACTGCCCCGGGCACCCACCCCAGCCGCGCCAGAATCGCCACCTGCGCCGACACGGCCTGCGATTGGGTCATCATGCGCGGCGACTGGCAATGCTGCACCGGCGGAATGGCATAGGCCGCCAGCAGTACCGCCATGCGCTGCCGATCACTCAGGCGTGACAGCAGCGCTGCCGCCATCGTCCGCCACTGGCTTTCCTGCTGATAACGCTCTGCCGCCTTGCCGACGTGATCCACCAGGCCCGTGCACTCACCACGCCCTTCCCCCATACCGCCCACTGATGACACCTGATGCCATCCGGCATTCTGATGGCGCAGCCCGGTGCGATACTCGATCTCTTCCTCGAGCAGCTCATCCAGAGCATGTGCCAACGCCTGCTGACGCCTCACGCCCTCCGGCAGCTTCTCGATCAAGCGGAAGGTCTCCGCCAGCCCCATATCCTCGATCCGCTGCATGTCCCCTCCTGCTCCGTGAGCCTTATGCCGTTGCCTTGCGCCACTCACTGCCATGCGGCATAACTTCTGGCTCACCGGCCACCACCGTCTCGGGCCAGCTCGCATAGGCCACCAGCACCGCCTTGGCCTCATCCACGCCCTTGGCCAGTACCGCCAGATAGCCATTGCCCTCCATCTTCTCCAGCCACTCACGCTGAGACTTCGCCAGGGCGGCATCGTGAGGGGGCGCAGCTTTGAACTCGATGTAGAGCCCGTGATGCCCACCGCGGGCTGTGGCCACCACCAGGTCACTCACTCCAGCCCGCACGCCTTGCATCTTGAGGTCTGCCGCTGTCTTCTTGTTGCGCTTCCCGCCATTGGGGACGTGGTAGACCACACCGCCCAGCAACTGCCCTACCTGCATGCCGTTCTGCTGCTGAGCGTACAGCCAGCGAATCAGCACCTTCTGCTCCAACCCTTCACGATCGATGCGTGGCGCCGACTTGCGGGCTTTACCGGCGGTACGGTTTGGCGACTTGCGGGCCTCCACCTTGGCGGAAGGATGTGTTGCCCAGCTCATTCAGGTCTCCTTTGCGCCGACTGCCAACGTCGGAAGTTGGCGATGATTCGTGGCAGCATCTGGCCAGATCGCTTGCTCTTGTCCATCTCGGCCAGGGACGAAACACCACACGCTTTGCAGAGGAAATCCACGCCATCCTCATATTGATGAGTCCCATCCGGAATGGTGTTCTCATCAAGCTTGTAGCGATGCCGTTTGGCGTGATCGAGAAATAACAAGAACCCCTCAGCAGCCAACAGCATCTCGGCCATCTGGGCATACTTGCCCTCTATGCTTGCCATCACCCTGCTCCCCTTATCCGAACACCCTTGGCGTTGTAGTGTGGCCTACCCAAAGCAATGCAGCGCTTGCACGTGCCCAGGCACCCCGCCAGCTGTTGGATCGCTACCCGCTTACCACAGGCGAAGCAGCGGCGCCGGGTAGAAGGGTTCGGCCGCGCGAAGCTGCCAGCGGGGCGATAGCTCACTGCAGAGCTTCCAGCATGTCGGGCTGAGATTTGCCCCGCGTCAGACGCAGCAAGCGATACTCATGGGCCGCACTCCCCCCGCGGCGGCGACTCTCCACTCTTACCCCATGATGGCGACGCAGATCTCGCAAGCGCGCACTGATGGCAGCTTCACTATCCAGCCGATCGAAGCGGGCAAGGATCTCGGCGGCCAGCTCATGCAGCATCAGCCATGAGCGCGATTCACTGAGCGCCAGATAGGTACGGCCCAGCTGACTTGCGGGATTGTCCAGCGTCGCACGTCGTGGCCGTGGGGTTCTGCCAACATTGGCACCGCCCGTGGTTATGAATGCATGATGCTCATGATTACCCATGTGCTAACCCTCCCCGCATAATCTTCAGTGCTTGAGTCGGTGTGATGCCTACCAGATCCCCCGCTGCTTGGCGTGCTTTGTCTTCCCCCGCCATGGCGGCACGTTCTGCCGGTGACAGTTGGCCGTCATGCCCAATCGCTGCTTGCGGCTTGAGGTCATCACCCCGTGCGAAACGCTCCACCACCTGCTGGTAATACACGCGGAAGGCGCGTTCGTGCTTGTCCATGCGCTGATAACTGGCAGAGGCCATGCCGTGAAGGTCCATGTACTCGCCCGCGGCGGCGATGGCCTCATGTGGGTACGGCTTGCCGGTGAAGGCGTGGTCCTGCAATGCCTGCCAGGCAGTGTCGAAGTCCGGCAGGCCCAGCCCCTCGGGTGTCATCTGGCATAGCTCGGCGAACTGCATGGCGCTGTCAGGCGGGAAGGCGTTGCCGCGCTGTTGGAGCGACTTGGCCGTGCGGGCTTTCTCGGCCTGCAAGCCACAGCGCAGGTGCTGGGCACTCAGGTGGCTCAGGGCCGCAAGCCACTCACCTTCCGCGTCACAGCTCACCCATTGGCCATTCTCTTCAGTGCCCCAACCCATCTCGCGGCAGCGGCGGTGCCAATGGGCGCCATGCAGCTGGGCCAAGCGATCGAACAATGCATCCACCGCCTTCTGGCTCACCCGTGGCAGGTCATCGCAGCCACTCGCCATCGATGATGTCGCCGGACGGCGGCTGGCCTTCGGCTTGTTCACGGCGGCGCTGCTCAATGAGTGCACGCCCTTCAGCGGCTGAGAGTTTCGAGTTACGGATTGGACCAGTTGAGCGACGGCTTCCATGGGTGCCTCCAGTGTTGCGAGCATGGTTGTTGTTGGATGAGGTGTTGGTGCTCTGGCTCATGCGGGCCTGACGGGCCGCCTCTCGCTTGCGGTTATCACTCACCCAGCGCACGAACTTGGCGCACCAGGCATGATGCGAGTACGTCCGCCCCGGTTGATCCGCAAAGTGCGCGGTGAAGTCCGCCAGCTCGCCCTGATCCCATGTCAGCGATGGATCACCGCGGCGCAGCGTCTCTGTCTGCCAGTGGGTCGCATCTGGCTGCCAGTCCAACGTCATCGGCATCTGGCGGGCGCCGGCAGTCACTTGCGGCTGGCCGCTGTCAGCCTGTTGAGCGGCATTTGCAAAGATCGGGTGCTCATCAGAGTCAGCAGCAGGCTTGGCAGATGCTTCCTCTTCATCTCTACCTACCATCAGTGCCTCAAGCTCTTCTGGTGACGGCTCATCGGCGGCTTGCTGCTGCTGAGTCACGCCCATGGAGAGACGGTAGAAATTCGAGGTTTGACGGCCGGTCTTCGTCTGACGTGGCACCACTTCCATCAACCCCTGCTCGACCAACGCCTCAATCGAGCGCTGTACCGTGCGCATCGAACAGGCCATCTCATCTGCCAGGCGACGGATGGACGGCCAGCACACACCCTGCTCATTCGCGTAATCAGCCATCAGCATCAGCAACAACCGTGGCCCCGCCTTGATCGCTCCCGGCAGCGTGGGCATCGCCTCGCGAGCCCATGCCATCGCTTGAAGACTCATGCCCCACCTCCTGCCAACTTCAAGTGACGTGCCGCAAGTTCCCGGTGCCACTTCATGCCGCCCAGCTCATCGCCCTTGTCACCGCGGCGGGCAGCGAGAATTGCATTGCACTTGTGCCAAGTGGCATAAGCTTCGTGATACTCACGGGCCCGCACCGGCTGCTCATGGCGGACATCTTCTCGCTGAGCAATATGACGACTCGCGCGAGCCATCTCGGCTTCAATACGTGCCGTACTCATGCTTGCCATTATGGACATGCCGTTACCTCATCACCCTTGGCAGCCATCCCCAGCGACAAGCGCTCATAACGTCCTGCCTCGCTCATGTGGTGGTCGATCGACAGGGTGCGGCGAGCATCTGCCTGAGCCGACTCACCCTGCCCCTTGCCGCACTCCAGCAAGGCCACTACGGCCAGGTGGTGCTGCATGCTCATGCGCAGATCAATCACGCCACCCACTCGCTCACGCTGCTCTATAGCCACCGCCAACCGGTAGGTCTCTGTCTTGAGCTGCTCGCAGCCCCATCCGCGATAGCTGGTCAACATCTGCCTGGCTTCACTCGTCTTGATCGTCATGCCATACTCCCTTGGCATAGTGAGATGCATTCCCCCGGATTGGTTTGGACGCCTTCGGGGGATTTTTGTATCTGGTGCCCGGTTACCGGCCCACCACCTTCAGCGGCTTGCGCATCGCCTGCAGCTGGCCCATCAGGGTGCTCATCTGCTGCTCGATGGCCTTGTGCTGCGCCTCAAGCTGCGCCGCCTCTTCCTCGTCTACCTCGCCATCTGCAATCGCCGCCTGAATCAACGCCGCCATCGCACCCTGCCCCTGCTGGGCATCCAGCACTGACGCGAACACGTCACCACGGCTCACCTCGCCCTTCTCGCAGCGCGGCACCGCCACCATGCCCAGGTAATCAAGGAACGGGGCGATCAGGCGCAGCTGATGCTCGCGGTCCACGTTCCAGAAGATCCCCACCACGTCGATCAGTCGCATCGGCATGGGGTCGTCCTCGGCCACCCGGCGGTAAAGCGACTTCACCGACATGCCGATATCGCTTGCCAGCACCTTGGGGCAGCACTCGAAAACCACGTCATGCACCGCATCCAGATAGGTATCCATGTCACGTTCGGGGGCTGTATGGCTGTCCATGGTGAATCTCTCCGTGTTCGTTCCGTTTAAGCCGATATGGGCGGCTGGCTATGCTGTGGGTGTCAGGCGGTGTGCTTATCGCGGCCAAAGACTCGTGGACAAAGGTGTTCAGCCAGAAACGCTCCATCGGTTAATCGCTCTGCTCTCAAGGCCGCTGCGGGCGACATTCCATTTGTGCCGCAAACCCAGTGGGAGACAGACCCTTGATCAACCCCCAAAGCCTCAGCAGTCTTTCGTTGGTTCCCGAAGTGGGCGACAAGACGCCTGTAGATATTGCTCATACAACACCCCTCTATGCGATTTCTCATATTCTAGAGCATGCGAAAACTCATTTGCAACAACATGAGCATGCGCATAACAATCCCGCCATGGAACTCAAAGACAGAATCAGGTCTGCCCGAAAGGCAGCCGGACTCACCCAGGTTCAGCTAGCCGAGCGGGTTGGAATCGACCAATCGGTCATTTCTAGTCTCGAGAGAGGCAAGCACCGGGGCTCGACACATACGATCGCCATTGCGCATGCGCTCGGCGTCAGCGCGAGATGGCTGGCTACTGGCGAAGGCGAGATAACTGAATATTGGGCAGCCGTCGGAAGCGACGCCAGTGAGCTGGTACTCCATGAAACGGAAATCGTGGAGGGGACTGAGCCTCTCAGGGATGACGAGGTTGAGATTCCGTATTTCCGCGAGGTTGAGATGGCGGCGGGCGATGGCCGCACCCAGGTCATCGAGAATCACGGGGCGTACATGCGCTTCAGCCTGCCGCGCCTGGCGCGCGCCGGGGTAGATCCCAAGCAGGCCGCCTGTGCTACCGTCTCTGGGGATTCCATGGAGCCAGCCATCTTTGACGGCTCACCCATCGGCATTGACAAGAGCTGCCGCCACATAATCGACGGCAAAGTTTACGCGTTGGATCACGGTGGGATGCTGCGCGTGAAGCGCCTCTACCGCTTGCCGATGGGTCGCATGCGAGTGGTCAGTGATAACCACATCGAGTACCCGGAGGAGGTCTACACCCTGGGTGATCCGGATGCCCCGAAGATCATCGGTCGTGTCTTCTGGTGGGAAACCTTTGCCTGAGAAATCCTCGCTCGCGCGCGTAACCAGAGAGAGTGGTTCTAATAGGTAGGTTCTAGGTACGACAATGGCGTCACCCTCCCCCTGACACTGGTGACACCCTCCCCAGCTCACCTCCACCCGAAGCCCCTCCAACAAATGATCGACCCGCCCACCGTGGCGGGTTTTTTATTGCATGCCACATAGCCCCAAAGCTCAATATGGGAAAAATATGCGTAATCTCATTGACCAATAATATGAGCATTGCCATAATCATCCACATCGACACGGCACATCGCCATCGTCACTGAGTGGATTGGAGCAGCCCATGACCGACACAGCCCGCAAGCATCGTTCAGCCATCACCCTCGCCGTCATCGTCGGCGGTTTGGTCACGCTCGCCAGCCTCACCCAGCATACCGATGGCCCGCGCCAGCTAACCGCCAGCGAAGCCGAATACTGCGAGATGACCGCCATGTGGCAGGAAGACGCCAAGGCCGGTTTCGCCGAATCACAGCGCCGCGGCTGGCCGGACTTCCATCGCAATGCCGCCAGCCTCTGCCCCCTCAGATTACGCATGGTCAGCAGCTTGCCAGTCGCTGATCGGACCTCGCCCCACGGCCAGCAGGTGGTGCCAGTGGGATTGCGAGCATAACCACCCGCAGGTAAGGCGCCGGTGCCAACCCTTCGCTAGCGGCCTTACCCCCGACACCTGGGCAAGTGGTGTGACAGCTGGAGAGACAGCGCTTATCAGAGGGCATCGGCACTGCCGGTATCGCCTGATGAGTCCCGAACCGCCGGGCAATGCGGCTGCTCTTTAACAATCAGGCATGCCCAGCCCGCCCGTAGCGATAGACACGCGAGAGGCCGCTGGGAGTACGCCCGCCTAGGGCTGTTGAAATACTGGGCATGGTATGGGGCTTTGCCAATGGCAGAGCCCACCCGAGAGTGCATCACTGTGCATTCCCGAGTGGGCCACCCACCATCAGTAAGAAGCGAGGGCGAACGCCCTACGCCGGAGTTTCATCGTGCGCTGCCTGTGCTTCCCCGCCATGTCCCTGGCGGGGCTTCTTTGGCATTGGTGTTGCACCGCAAAAGAATCCAAGTACCTTTTCAAAGCGAGAAAGACCCTTATCATTTTCGTACCATTCCATGTAAATGCAGGCATTTCGATGTGCAATGTTTTCAAGAGCGGTCGTTGGCCTAGAGTTAAAATCCGAAACTTCCTTGCACCTTGCTCTGACTTCAGCATCATCAAGCTCATCGAAATCAGATATGAGGTTGGCATAACGCTTCATCTGAGCATCCGCCACCCCTGCCTTCTCACTGAAGCGCCATACAAGCTGAGCTGCGGATAAGGTCGCGACAAAAATACCAAACCAAGCAGCATTTCCGAACGAACCAAAAACAGCAGTGCCAAGTAAAACAAGACAGAACGTAATCAGATCACCGAAACGCCGATTAAAGCGTTCTGTCATCTTCTCCACATGGAAAGAATACAAAACATTGAACCTTAGTATCTCTCTTTGATCGGTCATGATTGCCTCATTGTAGCTATAGCTTGGGCTTAGGTGATGGCGGTGGTGGAGTCACTTTGTGATTAGGAACATGAGTTCTCCTGCCGTCACTTGGGATTGGAGGAGGAGTTTTCCCTGAATCTTTACCTGATGTACTCATTGCAATAACTCCTGGCTGTTGTGGTGTATTGCCAGATTATCACAGCTTTATAGAGTCTCCTGCTGTTGTGGTGATAGCAGGCGCGTCACCTGCGTAGTGGTGAGCAAGCCGGGGCTGACCGGCACCTCATTCGCAAACCCTGACCTTGCCCACCCCAACCGGTGGGCCTTTTTGTGCTCACACGCCAGTCTCTTCTGGGGGCCGACCTGTGCGCTCAATCACTCAAGGAGGCCAGCATGGCCCGCGGCATCAACAAGGCGATCCTGATCGGCCATCTCGGCCAAGACCCAGAGGTGCGCTTCACCCCCAGCGGCTCAGCCGTGGCCAACCTCAGCATCGCCACCACCGACAAGTGGCGAGACAGGCAGACCGGCAACGTCCAAGAACGCACCGAATGGCATCGGGTGGTGATGTTCAACAAGACCGCCGAGATCGCTCAGCAGTACCTCAAGAAAGGCGCTCAGGTGTATATCGAAGGACGCTTGCAGACTCGCAAGTGGACGGACCAGCAAGGCATCGAACGCTACAGCACCGAGATCGTCGCCAATGACATGCAGATGCTCGGCGGTTCCGGTGGCGGTCAGCCATCCCAGGCACAGCGTCCGCCAGCTCAGCAGAACTATCAGCAGCCACCCCAGCAGCAAGGCGGCTATCAGCAACCGGCGCCCGCCAGCACGCACCACGGTGTAGGTCAGCCACCTGCAGGCCAACAACAGCCGAACAACTTCGGGGCTCCGCCAGCCGGCAGCTTCGATGACTTTGATGACGAGATCCCGTTCTAGGGAATGACCATGATTCACCCGCTACTCATCGCCGCCACTTGCCTGGCGGCTTTCTTTTGCCTGCTCGCCGGTGGCTGGCTCGACACACTGCTCACCAAGGATGACTGACATGACCCGCGATCAACTGATGGAAAGCCTGCTGCACCTCCCTCACCCGTGGCCGCGGCCCGAGACGGACTGCAACCTGCCGACCGACAACGGCCACGGCGATCTCGAGGGCTGGATCAAGGGCCCGACCAACAACGAATGGCACTACGCATGGATCGGCGCCCATGAGCGCCGCATCGTCATCACCCGGGAACAATGGGAAGAGGCGTTGCTGGCACACGTTCACCATCTCGAGCGACCAGTCAGCGATGCGGTCGCAACCATCTCAGCAGATGAAGTCGATCCAAGCGACTGGAATGGTCCCCCTTTCCTGCCGCCAGTGGGGTGCGTGTGCGAAGCCAACTACTGCGAGGAATGGCGCAAGTGTGAGGTGATAGCGCTTTTCAAGCAGCCTGCCGGCATGGTGGCGGCGTTCATCGTTGATTGCGGTAACGGGGTGATGTCCCTAGATGCGTACGGGGCCGATTGCTTCCGCCCCATCCGCTCCGATCGAGAAAAGGCGGTCGAGGAGATGAAGCAGATAACCAAGGCCGCAGCTGACGCTCATAAGCGCGAGCTGCACGGGGCACTATCGGAAGAGTACCTATTGGGTGCGCTCTACGACGCAGGCCATCGCAAGGTGACGCCATGAACGTCATCGACCTCTTCGCCGGTGGCGGTGGATTCAGCACCGGCGCCAGTATGGCCGGCTGCAATGTGGCATGGGCCGCCAACCACTGGCCGGATGCTGTCGAGTGGCACAGCCGCAACCATCCGAACGCAGCGCACATCTGCCAGGACTTGCATCAGGCGGATTGGAGCCAAGTGCCCGCGCATGACCTGATGCTGGCGTCGCCCTGCTGCCAGGGCCACAGCAAGGCGCGAGGCAAGGCCAGCGGCAACCCTCAGCACGATGCCAGCCGCTCGACTGCCTGGGCAGTGGTATCAGCTGCCGAGTATCACCGGCCGCCAGCCATCCTCGTGGAGAACGTACCCGAGTTCCTCGATTGGCAGCTCTACCGCCCCTGGGTGCTGGCCATGCAGGCGCTGGGCTATGCCGTCAGCCCGCATGTGGTAGATGCCGCTGACCTCGGCGCCCCACAGAACCGCATCCGCATGTTCCTGGTACTCACCCAGTCCGCCCAGCCGCTCAAGCTGAACCTGCCGACACTCGATCACCTGCCGGCCGCCAGCTTCATCGACTTCGAGGCAGGCCGCTGGCAACCCATCGAGAAGCCCGGGCGCGCCGCCGCCACCCTGGAGCGAGTTCGTGCTGGCCGTACCACTCACGGTGACCGCTTCCTGATCAGCTACTACGGCAACACCAAGACAGGACGCTCGCTGGATCGCCCCATCGGCACCATCACTACGCGCGATCGCTGGGCCATCGTCGATGGCGACCGCATGCGCATGCTCAGCCGATGGGAATGTCGATCGGCCATGAGCTTTCCTGATACCTACCAGCTGCCGGATAACCACCGTCTCGCCGTGCACCTGCTTGGCAACGCGGTATGTCCCACGCCGGTCAGTCACATCATCAAGGCGCTGCAGCAAGCAGCATGAGCGTGAGGAGTCTATGCGTCAGGTATCGCAATCAACGTGGGAGCCGCCAGCGCATAGCCCATGCCCCCAGTGCGGTGGCAGCGGCACATTCCATGGCGTCTTCCATCGCTCACCTTGTGCCCACTGTCACGGCACCGGGTACGCCGCAAAGGATGGTGAAGCACTACCACTGGAAGACCTGATCGTGATGATCAGCAAACGACGAGATCACTGGCGCCGTAAGTACACATTGATGATGCAGGTGCCCGGTGTGCAAGACGCGATGGCCAATCATGCCACCGCGCAAGAAGAGCAGGCCTTGGGCTATAGCTCGGGCCGTTATCAAGGTGACTAGACAGGAGATGACCATGACAGACACAGCCACTCACCGGCCGCTGCGCTTCCTCCGCACCCGTGAAGTCTGCGAGAAGATAGGTCGCAGCCGCTCATCACTCGAGAAGCTGCTGGTAAAAGACCCCGACTTCCCGCGCCCCATTAAAGATGGCATTGGCCGGGCATCGACCAACTATTGGTACGAACATGAGATAGAAGCATGGATGAGCCAATGGGCTATGCAGTTACGTCCCGCTGACGACGCTTGAACTTGTCCCGCTTAGCCTTGGTCATGCCGACTTCCAATGCTTCAAGGTAGTCGGCATACCACTGCATCATCTTCCGCCTCTGCTCAAGGTACGACGCCTGGTTGTACACGCCCTCCAATCCGATCGGCTTGTGCGCAAGCTGCATCTCCGTCCACTGTAACGGCCACCCATGCTCACTCAGCAGCGTCTTGGCCGTGTGGCGGGCTCCATGCCCCGTCATCCTCTCCTTATACCCTGCATTCGAGAAGCAGCGATTGATCGCAGCATCCGACAGGACAGGTAGCTTTGCTCCCTCCCCAGTGAATACATACCTCGATCGTCCAGAAAGAGGACGCATCTCTTCAAGCGCTTGCAGTGCTTGACGGCACAATGGCACGACATGATCGCGGCGCATCTTCATTTTCTCCGCGGGGATATGCCACGACTTGCCTTTGATCTCGCCCCACTCCATCCATCGCACCATGCCTGGCCGCGATGCCGTCCACACAACCATCCAAGCAGCCAAGCGAGTAGACCGGCGGCTGGTCGTCATACGCAGTGCACGCAAAAAGTCTGGTAGATCTTCTTCCAGAAGATGAGGGCGAGGTTTGGAAGCTGGTGCCGGCGCTGCTACATCCAGCAGATTGGAAGCTGGATTATTCTCGCAGTAGCCGTGAGCAATGGCGAAGTCGAAGATCCGGCGCAGAAAAGCCCGGGACTTCTCGGCGATATTGAAAGCCTTGCGGGCCTCAATACCTTTCTGAACGCGCACGCAGTCAGCTCGGGACACATCAGCAACTGCCATATCTCCCAATGCAGGCAACGCATCATTATCGAGCCAATGTCTCATCTTGGTCAGCGTCTTGGCTGACCTCCCCTGCATCTGCTTGTGCTCGTACCACTGCTCCGCGACAACCCCAAAGGTCCGGACACAACCGCCCCCTCTAAGGTGCTCCCGGGGATCAATGCCGTCGGCTACCAATTCGGCAATCTGGATAGCTTGAGCTCGCGCTTTCTTGGCCTTGGTGTCCGGGTAACCCCCTACTCCCATGAACGACCACTTTTGCGTGATCGGGTGTTTGTAGCGAACCTCCCAGCGCTTGCGGCCAGATGGCGACACGACGAAGTAGAGACGGTCCAGGCCATAGGCCTCGCGATACTCACGCGTTTCTGGCTCGAGGGTAGACAACACGGTGTCTGCAAGCGGTCGCCGCTTGATAGCATCACGCTTCATGTATGGTGCCCATGTATGGTGGAACCTCACCATACACCACACCATACACGGGCCTCTAGAGTGGATACATGTATAAATGTACAGTATTACGGACGAAAAAAAGGTAAAACAAGGAGTTACGAGAATATAAGAGGAGGGTAAAGCAGGAAAAAAGGGGGACTTGGCGCCCCCTGCAGGAGTCGAACCTGCGACCTGCCCCTTAGGAGGGGGCCGCTCTATCCAGCTGAGCTAAGGGGGCGTAGCGAGCGGAAGTATAAGCCATTGAAGTGGCGAGATAAACCCGACAATTGCTGCACCGCCTGCTTCACGCCCCTTCGTCGTCATCCACATGCTGGAGGCGCTGGAGCAATAACCTGAAGGCATGCTCCACGCCTGATTTCGGTGCCATGCCCCCTGGCTGACTGAGACAGCCTCATGAACATGCCTCCCCTACCCTTTCGACAATCGGGCCTCCGCGTCGCCAATCACCTCTGCCATCGGGCGCGGGCGCCCCAGCAGGTAGCCCTGGACTCGCGAGCAACCCATGCGCCGCAAGACTTCGAGTTGCTCCGTCTCTTCTACGCCTTCCGCCACGACATCGAGTGACAGGGCGCGCGCCATCATCAGCATGGCACGCACGATCTCATTGCCCGTGGTATGCGTGTCTGGCGCATCCTCGAGAGACAGGTCATTGATGAAGCTGCGATCTATCTTCAGCTCCTTGAGCGGCATACGACGCAAACGCGACAGATTCGAGTAGCCGATGCCGAAATCATCAATCGAGAAGCTCAGGCCCAAGGCTGCCAGCTGGTCAATCTTCTCGAGCATTGCCGCTTCATCATCCGTCGCCAGGCTCTCGGTGATTTCCATACGCAAGAGCTCAGGCGCGAAGTCATGTTGCGCCAACAGCCTGGTGACCTGCGGCACGAACTCGCTGCTACGGAACTGCACCTGACTGACATTGACCGCCATCGGTAGCGCATAGCCTCGGGCGGTCATGGCGGCAAGCTCGCGACAGACCTTCTCCAGCACCCAATGCCCCAGCTCGAGAATCAGTCCGGACTCCTCCGCGATGGGGATGAAGGTCGCTGGCGAGACCATCCCCAGCTGCGGGTCATGCCAACGCAGCAATGCCTCGGCGCCACACAATTGCGGCTCACCACTTTCGGGCAGGGAAAATTGCGGCTGGAGGTGGACACTTAGCTGCTGGCGAGACACGGCCTCACGCAGCGCGTGTTCCATCCGGGCGGCATCGATGATGCGCTGGCGCATCTCGGGCGCGAAGAAACACAGCCGTGCACGCCCGGCCCCCTTGCTCTCATAGAGCGCGATATCCGCTTGATGCAGGAGGTGACTCCAGGCATCGCCCTCTTCTCTATCGATCTCGGTGTGCTCCACCTTGCCGGCCGGCAACACTTGCTGAGAGCAGGCGCCATAGCCTTCCTCATGACGCGGATAGAGCGTGATTCCCAACGAGCCGGTCAACTGATGCGTTCGCCCTTCAAGCTCCAGCGGCTCCTGCAGTCGCTCCAGCATCTGCTCCGCCACCTGGCGCGCTCGGCTAGCCGCTTCGCGCGGCCCACCGGCTCTCGGTGACAGCAGCACGATGAACTCGTCTCCCCCGTGGCGCGCGAGGAAGTCCTGCGGGCCCAGCATCTCTGCCAGACGCGAGGCGACCTGCTTGAGTGCCAGGTCACCGGCATCGTGTCCGAGGATATCGTTGAGACGCTTGAAGTGATCGAGATCCAGGAACATCAGCGCGCCCATCTCGCCGGGCTGGGCCTGCTCCGCCAGCTCACAGAGATGACGACGCACGAGGCGCCGATTGGGCAAGCCGGTCAACGAGTCGTGCAAGGCCTGATGCGTCAGTTGCTGGTCACGTCGATAGCGTTCAATCGCCAGTCTGGCCACCTTGACCGCCACTTCGAGCAAGCCATGGTGAGTCGCATCGAAGACCTCGCCTGTCTCGGCATAGAAGGCAAAGCTGCCCAGAGGGTGGTCGTCGCCATCGAGAATCGGCATCGAGAGGCAGGCATCCAGCCCCAACGCATGCGGATGCTCACGGAAGCCCTCCCAGGCAGGTTCCTGCGCGATGGAAGGCGTCATGACCGGCTTGCGCCGCCACATCGCCGTCCCACAGGTGCCCACGCCTTCCCCGATCTTCAAGCCGCGGGTGAACAGCATGAAGCTTGCCGGCAGACTGGGCCCCTGACCTGCCACGATGGTGCGGCCCACATCATCCAGCAGCAACAACGAGGAGCGCACCTGAACCGCGGCGCCTTCGATGGTCAGGCACAGGTCTCGCAATGTCTTGTCCAGAGACTGGCCTGCCGCCACAGCTTCCAGCAGCTCAAGCTGGGAGTGGCTCAACATCAAGGCTCGGTGCATCTGGGTAATATCCGTCTGCAACCCCAGATACCCTTCCACCCGCCCCCTGGAATCCTTGAGCGGAATGCAGCGCAGCCGCAATCGCAGTGGTTGGCCATTGCTGTCGTAATGCACCAGCTCCTCATCGCTGGGTTCGCCGCGGCGGCGCTGTTCACGCAATCGGGTGATGACCAGCAGATCGGATGCCGGCCCCATCAAAAATTCACTGGGCACCTTGCCGACCACCTGCTGCTCTCGATAGCCGAGAAGCTGCTCAAAGGCGGGGTTGACCCAGCGAATGCGCCCTTCGAGGTCGTAGCAACAGACGCCGTTGCTGGTGTGATCCAGCAGCTGATTCAGCAAGCCTTCGGCTTCCTGGCCATTGGCGGGCCGGGAAGTGCTCGGCATGGTGCCAAACGATGTGGTGTCACTCACTGGCGTATCCTCAGCAGACTCCTCTGCGATCCTGGCTGGATGACATGCCGAGCCTCAGGACTCGGCGAATTACCAGCACCAGCGTGCCGGATCCTCGGCACCAGTATGCGGCCTATGTCTCAGTGATATTAACCCACTGCGATGCGTTGAATATGAGTCCAGCGTCATTCGATCGGCACTGGCGTCGATCATCATTCGACTCTCGAGCGCCGCTCAGGCCTTTGAATCGAGCGCGCTCACTCCCACAACACTGACAGCGCTCACATTTCAGATGCCCTGACAGCATGATCCACACGGCAGCGTCGGGCGTAGTACACACATCACGCCATTCGCCACGGAGAGCCACTCCTTGAACGCTCTGCTGCCCTTTGTGTCAGTCACACTCTGCATGTTGCTATCGGGATGCGGGCCGCACTACCTTGCGGCCCATGACATCCACCAGGCCCCTTACCTTGATGAATCCTCCGCCTCATCCCATCTCGTGACCCGCGACGCCACGTCGCTGGCATGGGCGTCCTGGCAACCTGCGCAGGTAACCCCTCAACGCGCCATGCTGCTTGGCCTGCACAGCTACGGCGACTTCCGGCTGGCATATGCCGATCTGGGCCCGTGGCTGGCCGGACGAGGCATCGTAACCTACGCCTATGACCAACGCGGTTTCGGGGAGTCCAGCCAGCAAGGGCGATGGCCGGAGTCCTCGTTGCTGGTCGAGGACCTGGTGGACGCCATCACGGTACTGCGCCAGCGCCACCCGAACCTCCCCTTGATCGTGGCGGGCGAAAGCATGGGCGGCTCGGTGATACTCAATGCCCTCGCCCAACATCCGGCGCTGTCGATCGATGGCAGCCTGCTCGCCGCCCCGGGCGTCCGCGGCGGCATCCGCTGGCGCTATCTGTACAACGCAGGACTCTGGACGGCGGCGCACCTTATCCCAGCGACCAGCGTGGAGGTGCCACGCAGGTACCCCGAAGGAGAACTCAAGCCCGCGGCCGCCAGGCGATTGGCCGAGGATTCCCGCGTCGTGCATTCCGTGCGCCTTGATGCCTATTACGGCCTGATTCGCTTCACGGATCACGCCAGCGATGACATCGCAGCACTTTCTGCTAACACACGACTGCCGCCCACCCTGCTGTTGCACGGTGATCGCGATGAGACCGTGCCCCGTGTGGCCATCGAGCGGCTGGTCAGCGACTGGCCGAGCGCCTCACGCGATACGCTCGAGATTCATTACCTGCCCGAGGCGCCCCATCTGCTGCTGCAATGGCACGACAGTGACCAGATACGTGGGCGGATAGCACACTGGTTGGACCAGATCCTGCCAGCGCCCGCTTCGTGAGCGTAAGAACAAGGGTAAGTGCGAGAACGAGGCGATGGACGTGACACGCCGCGTCGTGCCGATAGCGCGTGCCTCACAAACAGCAACGCCCCGAACAGGGTTCGAGGCGTTGCTGTCTATCTATCTAACTACCGCCCCTGCGAGGGGCATGCTGACCGCTAACCAGCAATCACTGACGCGCGGTCTTCAGGGCATCAGCCAGTTCACGGGTCAGGGCGTGCACGGCTTGAGTACCCTGCTCCGGCGTCTCGGCATTGGCCTGCAGGTCGATCAAGGCAGAACCGACCACCACACCGTCGGAGAAACGCCCGATCCGTGCCGCCTGTTCAGCGGTACGGATACCGAAGCCGACCGCGACCGGAATATCGGTATGTTCACGAATGCGACCGACCTCGGCCTCGACCTTCTCGGCAGTCGGTGCCGCGCCGCCGGTCACGCCATTGCTGGAGACGTAGTAGAGGAAGCCCGAGGTGTTGGCCAGCACACCCGGCAGGCGCTCGCTGTCAGTGGTCGGCGTAGCGAGGCGAATGAAGCTGATGCCCGCTTCGCTGGCCGGGACGCACAGCTCGTCATCATGCTCCGGCGGCAGATCGACAACGATCAGGCCGTCGACGCCGGCCTCGCTCGCCTGCTCGAGAAAACGGCTCACGCCACGACGATAGATCGGGTTGTAGTAGCCCATCAGCACGATGGGGGTGTCCTGATCGCGCTTGCGGAACTCGCTGACCATCGCCAGGGTGCGGTCCATGGTCTGGCCGGCCTTCAGGGCACGCTGGGTGGCATGCTGAATGGCCAGGCCATCGGCCATCGGGTCCGTGAACGGCATGCCCAGCTCGATGACATCGGCGCCGGCGTCCGCCATGCCGAGGAAGGTCGCGAGGCTGGCATCGTAGCCGGGGTCGCCCGCAGTGATGTAGGTCACCAGCGCGGCACGATTCTCGGCGCGCACGGCAGCGAAGCGACGGTCAAGACGGCTGCTGGCAGTAGTGTCGATAGCGGAAGTGCTCATCAATAGACTCCGAATTTGCTGGCCTGCAGGCATCGATGACACCTGCAGGTGAAGAAGGCATGGGGCGCTCAGATTCGATCAGCGACTGACGACTCTGACGCCGGGCAACACGTGACAGACCCGGGGTTACTCGCCGTCAGGGTTCAGGCCCAGTTCATCGGCCAGGTGATGAGTCACGGTGGCCATGTCCTTGTCACCACGGCCGCTCAGGTTGACCACCATCAGGTGGTCCTTCGGCAGGCCCGGCGCACGCTTGATGACTTCCGCCAGTGCGTGGGAGGACTCCAGCGCCGGAATGATGCCTTCCAGACGGCACAGCATCTTGAAGGCGTCCAGCGCTTCCTGGTCGGTCGCGGCGACATATTCGGCACGCTTGATGTCATGCAACCATGCGTGTTCCGGACCGATACCCGGATAGTCGAGACCGGCGGAGATGGAGTGCGCATCGCCGATCTGACCTTCTTCATCCTGCAGCAGGAAGGTGCGGTTGCCATGCAGAACGCCCGGCAGGCCGCCCTTGAGGCTGGCGGCATGACGCGGAGTCTCAAGGCCCTCACCAGCGGCTTCGACACCGATGATCTCGACGTTTTCCTCATCGAGGAACGGGTGGAACAGGCCCATGGCATTGGAACCGCCGCCGATGCAGGCGACCAGCGAATCCGGCAGACGCCCTTCCTTCTCCTGCAGCTGCACGCGGGTTTCCTGACCGATGATGGACTGGAAGTCACGCACCAGCTGCGGGTACGGGTGCGGCCCGGCCACGGTACCGATGATGTAGAAGGTGTCATCGACGTTGGTGACCCAGTCACGCAGCGCCTCGTTCATGGCATCCTTCAGCGTGCCATCACCGGCGGTGACAGGCACGACCTTGGCGCCCAGCAGCTGCATGCGCTGCACATTGGGCTGCTGGCGATGGATATCGGTGGAGCCCATGTAGATCACGCAGTCCAGCCCGAAACGCGCCGCCACGGTGGCAGTCGCCACACCGTGCATGCCGGCACCGGTCTCGGCGATGATGCGCTGCTTGCCCATGCGGCGAGCGAGCAGTACCTGGCCCAGCGCGTTGTTGATCTTGTGAGCCCCGGTATGCATCAGGTCTTCACGCTTGAGATAGATCTTGGCGCCGCCCAGCTGCTCGGTCAGACGCTCGGCGAAATACAGCGGGCTCTGGCGGCCGACATAGTCCGCGGACAGGCCAGCCAGCTCCTCGGCGAATGCCGGGTCCTGCTTGGCGGCTTCATACTCGCGTTGCAGGTGCAGAATCAACGGCATCAGCGTCTCGGCAACGAAGCGGCCGCCGAAATCACCGAAGAAACCCTTGGCATCAGGCCCTTGGCGCAGGCTGGGGGTAGCAGTCGTCTGGCTCATGCTGAACTCCTCGAATCGTGTCAGTGGCTGGTCTCACATACTGCGCAAGGCATCTGCGGGGCCAGCGATATGGTGATCATCCTAGCGCTGCAGGCACTGGAAGAAAAACGATAAATTCGCCAAGATGTGTGAGAAAATCTCACACATGGTCGAGACGGTCACTGCCGCGCAGCCACCCTTCCCATGCAAAGGACACGTCCAGCACTCGCCCAGCCCTTGCTCAGGAGACACACTATGGAGCGCACCGAGCTACTGCCTCCCCTCAATGCCCTGCGCACCTTCGATGTGGCGGCTCGCCATGAGAGCGCCTCGCGCGCCGCAGAGGAGTTGCATGTGACCCACGGGGCCGTCAGCCGTCAGATCCGCCAGCTGGAAGACGCACTCGGCACACGCCTGTTCGATCGCGCCGGACGTGGCCTGACACTGACACAGGCCGGCCGTGAGCTGGCGACCGCGACCCGTCATCACCTTGGCGGTCTGGCACGCGTGTGCGGAGCACTGGCACGCAGTGATGCGCGGGCGCCCTTCGTGCTGAGCTGCCCGGGGTCGTTTCTGGCACGCTGGTTCATCCCCCGACTGGGGGCACTCAAGGACGCCCTGCCGGAACTCGAGCTGCACCTGACCGCCAGTGATGACAACGAAGGGCTGCGCAATGGCGTGGACGGGGTCCTGCGCTTCCAGACGCCGCCCTTTGATGACGCCGAGCATCAGGAGACGCGCGTGCTGGGCACCGAGCGCATCGGGCCCGTCCTGCGGCCCGACAGCGAGTGGCTGAGCGAGGCATCCAGCCCCCCTTCCCCCGAGGTTCTGCTTGGCCTGCCCCTGCTGCATACCCGATCGCGCCCGCAAGCCTGGCCGGATTGGTGCTCACGCCAGGGGCTATCCAGTGAGGGGCTTGATTACGCGCAAGGCTTCGAGCACCTCAACTACCTGCTCGAGGCGACACTGGTCGGGCTGGGCGTCGGCATCGCGCCGGACTATCTGGTGGAGGAAGACCTGCGCAGCAAGCGCCTCGTGGCCCCCTGGGGCTTCGTCGAGACCGAGGCATGTCTGACGCTGACCTTGCCGCAGGTCGGCCGCGCTCGTGCTCGCCACCCGCATGCCGAGGCGCTGGGCGAATGGCTCGCCCGGGAGCTGGCGACGGCACCGCCCCACTAGCCACACTTTGTGACAGGCATAAAAAAAGCCAGTCACAAGGACTGGCTTGCCCGGACATGTATCCAGAGGATAGCGCCGGAAAGATCGTGAATCCGCTCAAGGAACCATCGCAACCTGCAACGCAGGCTGGAAGCGAGGATGGGCGAACAACCCTGCGCATTGAACGACGCAGCCACCCTCGGCAGAAATGATCGAGGAGCCATGGCTGGCTCGACTCGAAGACTTCACGTCAGGTGGCCAATCCTTATCCGAGATGGAGGACTCGAGATGAAGGGTGACGGCCTGACGCGTTTCAACTGTCAGCATCATATCTTTTAGTCCGCGAACAAAAAAGAGCCCAAACAGCAACAGACCTTTGCTGGAGAAGCACCATCAATCGCTCGCATGGCCGACCGGTATCAGTGACAGCCAGGGGCTGCAGCGCCCTTGTCCGAGGCGAGGGCCCCTGAGGCGCGATTCGGCGGATTGTTGCCACCGAGTAACAGACGCTGAATATCCGTGGCCGCCATCGGCTTGTAGAAGTAATAGCCCTGGATCAGGTCACAACGCATCTCGCGCAGCAACTCCAGCTGCTGTTCGTTCTCGACCCCTTCCGCGACTACCTCCAGCCCGAGGCGATGACCGAGGAAGACCGTGGCCTCCATGATGGCGCGGTCCTTGGGCTCCTGGGCGCACTCGATCACGAAGGAGCGATCTATCTTGAGCGCCGTCACGGGCAACAACTTGAGATAGCTCATCGAGGAATAGCCGGTGCCGAAGTCATCGATGGCGATCTTGTAGCCACGGTCGTAGAGCGCCCGCAGGCTGTCGCGCACCTTGATATCGGCATCGATCAACACGTTCTCGGTCAGCTCGATACCGATGTCCCGCGGTGTCAGCCCGTATTCCTCGACGTAGGCCTCAAGGCGGGTGAAGACATCCGAGCTGATGGCCTGGCGTCCGGAGATGTTGATGTCGATCCGGTAGCCCTTCAGCCCCATGGCGCGCCATTCGGCCTGCTGACGACACGCCTGGCGGATGACCCAGTCTCCCAGACGCTCGATCAGGTTGGTGCGCTCGGCGACCTTCACGAAGTCGGAGGGCGGAATATAACCCTCGGGAGAATGCCAGCGCAGCAGCGCCTCGAAGGATTCGATGCGCTCACTGCGCGCCGCCACCTGCGGCTGGTAATGCAGCGACAATTCCCCTCCGCCGTCCTGATTCAGCAGCGCCTGCAGACGTCCGGCCAGATGGTGCTGATGCAGCATCTCGTTGCGGACTTCCTGATTGAAGAACTGATAGCCATCGCGCCCGGCCAGCTTGGCACGATGCTTGGCGACATCGGCATTGCGCACCAGCTCGGCCGCCTCGCTCCCATTCTCGGGATACAGGCTGATGCCGATACTCAGGCGCAGCAGCAACTGGCGCCCTTCGATCTCGAAGGGTCGCTGGAAGTCCTGACGAATGCGCTCGACCACCGACAGGGCATCACTCTCGTAATCCAGTCGTGGCATCGCCAGCACGAATTCATCGCCACCAAAGCGCGAGAGCAGATCCTGATTGCGCTGGAAGCCCTGCAGACGCTTGGCCACGCTGCGGATGACGCGGTCACCCATCTCGTAACCGAGGGTGTCATTGATCTCGGTGAAATGATCGATATCGAGAAACAGCACCATCAGAGTGTCGTCATGACGCTGACATTCACTGAGCGCCTCACCGAGTTCGCTCTCGAAGGTCTGGCGATTGGGCAACTCCGTCAGGGGGTCGAAGCGCGTCATGTAATCCAGATCACGCTGGACCTTGCGCTCACCCGCCAGATCGATGTCGATACAGAACATCAGCGGGTTGTCAGTGCGCTCTCCCAACATCACATGGTGGGAAAAGACAGGCACGGGGGCGCCTGACTTGTGCTTGAGCTCAAGTTCACTGGAGGGGATCTCGATACCCTGAGAGACCCAGGCATGGTGTGCGTCCACCACGACATCTGCCATCGTATCCGGGATCACCAGAGTTTCCAGGCATCGTCCACGAGCTTCCTGCTCGCTATAGCCGTATAGCCGCTCGCTGGCCTCGTTCCAGTAGATGACGCGGCGCTGGCTGTCATAGCCCTGAACGGCGACGCGCGGCAGACTTTCCAACAGCTCTCGAAAGCGCTGATCACTGACGGGAAGTCCCTTGCTGGTCGAGAGGCCAACCATACTCGTCTGCATGACCGCCTCCTGCGTATGCTGATGATGTGACACCTGACGCTTGCGAGATAGCATGATGCCCGCAGTTGCGCCAAGAATCACCATCAGTAACGCGGTTGGCCATCGACCCAGCATGCTCTGGCCCCACATCACCACCACCATCAACGTCAGTACCACGGCAATGATGACGGGACGAGAGCACAATATTCCGGCGGCCCTGCTGGCCTGGCGGAACCCTTTAGCCATGTTGAAGGATACCTCCGCTGCCGTCCTTCGCCTGTTCGCCGGACTTCGGCGGGGCAGATCAACTCGTGACGAAATGTCACTTCGAACGAGTTCTCTCACACGCAGAACGAGTTCTTGTCGTGATGAGAAAAGTCTAAGGGTCTGCTGCGCGTAAACCCAGCGTCTTGCAGCGCCTCTCGATAACTATCCTCAACGCTTCATGCAGTGCCAGACGGCCTGAACCTGCGTTGCGCTGCTCGCCTGCAAAGGGCGAAGAATAGCGCTAATGACTTACATAATACCAGTCGATTAGATTACTCATACCTCGACATTGGCCATGTACCCATATTGATGATACTTGCGCGAGATTAGCGTGTTACCGCCATGGTACGGGTTTGACTATCTCGTGCGCACCTTCCCATTCTCCTCGACGTTGCCAACGCAACACCTTCCATTTGCGCCCAAGCGCACAAAACGTCGAGGAATTTCATATGAACATCGCAAATCGTGGCGTACGTCAACTGGCCGACTCTTCCCGCAAGATCACCCTGGAACAGGGCGGCCTGGTGGAGCACTACCCGACCCCCAAGACGGACACCACCCCCTTTCGCCTGCCGCTTGCCTCGCAGTACTGGCCGGAGGCAGTCCACGAGGAGCTGGCACGCCAGCATTGGAGCAAGGCATCCATCACCTCCCAGATCGACCTCGAGGCCTGGCAGGGCTTCCTGAAGGACCTGCCGCGTGACCCCTACGTCAACACCCGCTGGAAGCGCATGTCCTGGCTGCACCTGAACGACCAGCATGAAGTCGAGACGCTGGGCGAATGTCCGATGGCCCAGGGCGGCAAGTTCAATGACGCCGCCAGCATGGCTGACCGTCTGCGCTATTACGCACCGCTGGAAGAGAGCTTCACCGAGCGCGAGGATGTGCGCGCCTTCGTGAAGGCCTGGGCCGACATGTGGGGTATCGGCCCGCGTGAACCGATCCTGATGCAGATCACCGGCGTGCGCGGTGATGGCACCATCGACCCTCTCCAGGGGCAGGGCATCCACGCCGATGGCTGCAAGTACCTGAGCATCCTGGTGCTCAACCGCGAGAATGTCAGCGGCGCCATCAACACCCTCTATCAGGACAAGGCAGGCAAAGAGCTGCTGACCACCACGGAGCTGGCACCGGGCGAGGTCCTGCATATTCACGATGACCAGCTGTTCCACAGTGTCAGCTCCATCACCCAGGAGAACGCCGGCGAGCACTTCGAGCGCTTCATCATCATCATCAACTGCTCGTTCATCGACGAGTTCCAGAACCGCATGCTGCGTCGTCATTTCCCGGACGCCGTCCTCAACGACTGCGAGTGAGCAACGGATTGCTCGCGAGCCATCGCAGCGAGACGCATCGCAACTTGCGGCGTCGTCTCATCTGAAGCCCCGCCGCGCAGAAGCCACGATGCCGATGCCACCCGATACGTGAAACCCTGTTCTGAGCGCCTGCATCCCTGAGCGCCCAAGCGCCAGAGTACCTATGTGCCTGAATACCTGAGTACCTGAGCGCCCGAGCCTCATGGCGTCAGACACAGGAAAGAAGAAGGAGAACCTGCCATCAGGTGACGCACTGTCACAAGATGCGCGCCGACGAAAACGTGCATGTGCAGCACCCAGCGCCAGCCGGGCCACCGGCTGGCGCTTTTATATGCCACAGAGCGCCCGCTTCGCGCTTGCCTTGAATCATGCATCTGTCCTGTTACACGATTCTTCCTTCTTCTCTCTCTCTTCTCTCTCTTCTCTCCTCTTCCTTCTGCTCTCTTCACTCTTTCCTTGTTCTCGATTTCTCCTCCTTGATCCCCTCCTCTTGTTCTGCTCTCCCGCGCCGCCACGCTTTGCATTACTCTGGTGTCTTGCGCTTGGCGCTCTCGCCTGTAGAGACGCGCTTGATTGCATCGTCGCTTTGGCGGCGCTGTCCTCCCCTCTATGCATCAGGGACCTCTCATGACCTTTGAAAGCGGGCTGACCTTCTTCATTGCCATCTTCCTGTTTGGCATCACCCCCGGGCCTGGCATCCTGGCGCTGCTGGCGCGCGGCATGAGCCAGGGTGGCAATGCCTGCGTGCCGATGGCCGTGGGCATGAGTCTCAGTGATGTCTGCTACATGCTGGCGGCGGTATTCGGCCTGTCGGCACTGGCCACGCATTGGGGCGAAGTCTTCGTGGTCATCCGTATCCTGGGCGCCGCCTACCTGCTCTATCTCGGCTACAAGTTATGGACGAGCTCACCGACACTGGAGGAAGCTGAAGTCCCCAGGCTACGTGGCAACTGGTGGAAAGGGTTTCTACAGGGCTTTCTCATCTCGGCATCCAACCCCAAGGTCATCCTGTTCTATATCGCCTTCCTACCCACCTTCATGGATATCACCCGGCTGTCCGGCAGCGATATCGTGATCGCCGCCGGACTCAACCTGAGCGCATTGCTGCTGGGCGTGGTGCCGGTGGGCTATCTCGCCGGGCGTGTCCGCCGCTATCTGCGTTCGGCGAAGGCGGTCAAACGCCTCAATCGCAGCGCCGGCGGCCTGATGATCGGGGCAGGTGGCTATCTGGCATTGCGCGGCTGACGCCTGAACGACGCTCCATGTGACGCGAGCGCCTTGCACAAACACAAACGCCCCTGCCGATTGGCAGGGGCGTTTGTGTCGAGAGGCATGGGGTGGGATTGCAGAGCGCTTGCGCTCAATCCACGGCGTCAGTGCACGCTGTCGATGCTGACGTCAGCACCAGTGCCCTGCGCTTGCCGCCCTTACTGACGGATACCTTCGATGACCAGATACAGATCGACGGTGGCCGCATTCGGGCCAAGCTTGGAGGTATCGATGCCGTAATCGGCGAGCTTCAGCGTGGTGGTGCCTTCAAAGCCCTGACGGTAGCCGCCCCACGGGTCTTCACCGCCGCCGATATGATCCACATCCAGGGTCACGGGCTGCGTCTGGCCGTGCAGCGTCAGGTCGCCCTTCAGCTTGCCGGAACCATCGCCGGTGGACTCGAAGCCGGTCGAGGTGAAGGTTGCCGTCGGATATTGAGAGACATCCAGGAAGTCGGCCGACTTGATGTGCTTGTCGCGTTCGGCGTGGGCGCTGTCCAGGCTATCGACCTCGACCTCTACCGACACCTTGGCATCTTCCGGCTTGCCCTGGTCATAGGAGAAATCACCACTGAACTCCTTGAACTGCCCCAGCACGTAGGAGTAGCCCAGATGGCTGATCTTGAACTGGATGAAGGCGTGCTGGCCATCGGTATCGATCGTGTAATCGGAGGCCTGTGCCTGACCCGCCATCAACGGCAACGACGCCGCCATGAGACCTGCCACCAGTGACTTGCCGAGGAAGGATGTCTTGTTCATGTTGGTGCTCCTTGAGAGGTTTCGTCACATCTGGCGTTCGAGCGTACCCAACGCCTTCCTTTTCGTCAGCGCAGCGGCCGAATCATGCGCCGCAACGTGTCCTGCCCATCCAGCAGGTGATGCTTGAATGCTGCCGCCGCATGCCCCAGCGACAGGATGATCAGCACACAGGCAGCATACCAATGCACCTCACCTGCCAGCGATGCCTGGTCCTTCAGCCCCGAGATCACTGCCGGCACTTCGAAGAGATCGAATACCTTGATGCCACGCCCGTCAGCGGTGGAAATGAGGTAACCCGAGATCATCACCACCAGCATCAGCACGTAGAGCAACACATGGCCGATAAGCGCCGCGCGCTGTTCATTGCGCGTGCCGTGCGCCTGCGGGGTCGTCTGGCTCCAGCGCCAGGCAAGCCGCACCAGCGTCAGCACCAGCAATATCACCCCGACCGAGCGATGCCACCACGGACCGAGCTGGTACCAGGCATCGTAATAGCCAAGCGACGTCATCCACCAGCCCAGCGCGAAGAGCCCGACGATGGCCAGCGCCGACAGCCAATGCATCACGATGACAGGCCAGCCCCAGCCCCGTCGAGAATTACGCCACATGAGGTGCTCCTGATGACAGTCTTCACCTGACCATCAAGCTGGCAGGTTCTTTGAGCAAGAGCTTAACCAGTGCCCGAACGGACGCCAACCCTTGCGGGCAACGCCAGCGAAATTGTCCAGAGACACCAACGCCCGGCGGAACCGGGCGTTGGTGTGCAAAGGCAGGCGTTACGGGACTCAACTCGCGAGGCGATCAAGTCCGCGCGCCAGATCACGCTTGATGTCGTCGAGATCTTCCAGGCCGACGGCAATACGCAGCAGGCCCTCTTCGATGCCGGCGGCCGCTTTCTGTTCATCGCTGAGGCGACCGTGAGTCGTGGTGGCCGGGTGCGTGATGGTGGTCTTCACGTCGCCCAGGTTGCCAGTGATCGACAGAATGCGCGTCGCATCGACTACCGACCAGGCCGCCTCGCGACCACCCTTGACCACCACCCCCAGCACCGCACCGAAGGCCTTCTGCTGCGCCTTGGCCAGTTCATGCTGCGGATGGCTCTCAAGTCCGGAGTAATGCACCCGCTCGATCGCCGGATGCGATTCCAGCCAATGTGCCAGCGTCAGCGCGCGTGCACAGTGGGCTTCCATGCGAATGTTCAGCGTCTCCAGGCCCTTGAGGAAGACCCAGGCGTTGAAGGGGCTCAGGCACGGCCCGCAGGTACGCACCACGCCATAGACCTCCTCCATCAGCGAGGAGCTTCCCACCACGGCGCCACCCAGCGTCCGGCCCTGACCATCGAGATACTTGGTGGCGGAGTGGATGACGATATCGGCGCCCAGCGTCAGCGGACGCTGCAGGGCTGGCGTACAGAAGCAGTTGTCGATGGCGAGCCAGGCGTCGTTCTCATGGGCCAGCGCCGCCAGTGCCTTGATATCGCCAAGTTCGGACAGCGGATTGGACGGCGTCTCGGCGAACAACAGCTTGGTGGCCGGCGTGATCGCGTCGCGCCAGGCATCCAGATCCTTCAGTTCGACGAAGCGCGTGGTGATGCCCAGCTTGCCGAAGTACTTGGTGAACAGGCTGACACTCGAACCGAAGATGGAACGCGACGCGACGATTTCATCGCCGGATTCCAGCAACGCCAGCACGGTGGACATGATCGCGGCCATGCCGGAACTGGTCGCCACGCAACGCTCACCGCCTTCCATCGCCGCCAGGCGCTCCTCGAAGAAGCGCACCGTCGGATTGGTGAAGCGCGAGTAGATGTTGCCGGCTTCATCGCCCCCGAACTTGGCTGCGGCCTCAGCGGCGCTGCCATAGACGAAGCTTGAGGTGGTGTAGATGGGCTCGCCGTGTTCCTGCTCGGCACCGCGCAGGTGACCGGCACGGATGGCAAGCGTCTCGAGGCCCAGCTCATCGCGGGAAAGACCGGCGCGGGAAAGATTGTCGTCGTGCATGGTGTCCAGTACCTCTACTGATGGAATCTACTGCCCTGTGAATCACGATCCAGCGTCACGCGCCGCTGTGACAGGTCGCGTCGACAGCAAGAAGAAGGAAAAGCGATGCGCCAATGTTACCGGTTTTGAACGCGCAACGGGCCCCGGATTTCTCCGGAGCCCGTTGCGGTTCGCTCATCGCGTGATTGCCTGCCGAGGATGGCAGGCAGCCGGATCAGTCGAGATCTTCCGAATCGTTGTGCAGATCCACCACCGCGTGGGTCTCGCCAGCGCTCTTGGCGCCATCGTTGCGCGAGGCACGCAGGTCGCTCAGATAGGCTTCGTCGATATCGCCGGTCACGTAGACACCGTCGAACACGGAGCAATCGAACTCATCCAGCGCCGGATTGACTTCACGACAGGCGTCCTTCAGGTCATCGAGGTCCTGATAGAACAGACGGTCAGCGCCGATCAGGTCCGCGATTTCCTTCTCGGTACGGTCATGGGCGATCAGCTCTTCCGCCGCCGGCATGTCGATGCCGTAGACGTTGGGATAGCGAACCGCCGGTGCTGCCGAGGCGAAATAGACGTTCTTGGCGCCCGCTTCGCGCGCCATCTGGATGATCTCGTTGCAGGTGGTGCCGCGCACGATGGAATCGTCCACCAGCAGCACGTTCTTGCCGGCAAACTCGATATCGATGGCGTTGAGCTTCTGACGCACGGACTTCTTGCGCAGTGTCTGCCCCGGCATGATGAAGGTACGGCCGATATAGCGGTTCTTCATGAAGCCTTCGCGGTAAGTCACTCCCAGATGCTGGGCCAGCTCGAGGGCAGAGGTGCGCGAGGTATCGGGGATCGGAATCACGACATCGATGTCCTGTTCCGGCCATTCCCGCACGATCTTGTCGGCCAGCTTCTCGCCCATGCGCATGCGGGTGCCATAGACGTAGGCACCGTCAAGCAGGGAATCCGGACGCGCCAGGTAGACGTGTTCGAAGATGCACGGCTTGAGAACCGGATCATCCGCGCACTGCAGGGTGTGCAGCTCACGCTCCATGTCGATGAATACCGCTTCACCCGGGGCCAGATCACGGATCAGCTCGAAGCCGGCGACGTCGAGCGCCACGGATTCGGAGGCGATCATGTACTCGACGCCTTCGGCGGAGTCACGCTTGCCGAAACACGCCGGACGGATGCCGTGGGGATCACGGAAAGCGACCAGGCCAGTGCCGTTGATGATCGAGACGGCCGCGTAGCCGCCCTTGCAGCGACGATGCACACGACGCACGGCATCGAACACATCACCGGCGCCCAGACGCATGCCCTGCTTGCCCAGCTCGTGAGCGAAGACGTTGAGCAGCACTTCCGAATCGGAGCTGGTGTTGATGTGACGCAGATCAGAGGAGAACAACTCCTGCTTGAGCTGGTCGGAGTTGGTCAGGTTGCCGTTGTGCGCCAGCGTGATGCCGTAAGGCGAGTTGACATAAAACGGCTGTGATTCCGCCTCGCTGGAGGAACCGGCGGTCGGGTAGCGAACATGGCCGATCCCCATGTTGCCCTTGAGACGCTGCATGTGACGAGTGCGGAAGACATCACGCACCAGACCATTGCTCTTTCGCAGCAGGAAACGACCTTCGTGCCAGGTCATCATGCCCGCGGCATCCTGCCCGCGGTGCTGCAATACGGTCAGCGCGTCATACAGCGCCTGGTTGACCGAGGCGTTGGCCATCAAACCTACAATCCCGCACATCCCGTCATTACCTCACTAATACACACTTGGATAGGGAAGCGCACGCTGGCGACTGCCGGCGCCCGTCCATATGGCAATATGAGTGCTCACACGGCGCAATTGTCAGGCCTGCCCCCCATGCAGGCAACACCTGACCGATGGGTCAACCCTTCGACTGCCCCGCATGAGGCTTCAGCAACGCGTGCCGAATGCCGAAAACGACAACGCCGGGCCACGATGCCCGGCGCTGAAGATCCTGCCTGTCACTGCTCACCACCCGCATTGCGGCTTGCGGCCTCGCCAGCGGTGCTGCCTCTGAGCAACGCCTCCAGCGAGGGCTGGTCCTGGGTGGCATCCTGGCGCGTGAACGACTGCAGCGCCTGCTGGTTGAGGCTGTCGCTCAACGCACGCCCTTCTCGCTGGGCGCTGTCGATCAGACCACTGGCCTGCTGCTTGAGCCGGGAGCCGCTGGCGGAATCCGGCAGCGACACGCTCTGGCCCCAGTCACCGCCCGTATCCCACTCACGATAGCGAGCCAACGACCAGTCGCGCAGCTGCTCAAGCGTCGGCCGCAGCTGGGCGGCCTGCCAGTCGGCGCTGTCACGCAGGGGCGTCAGCCCCACCACGGCGGTGATCAGCACCAGTATGACCGCCGCGCGCAAGGCGCCGAACACACCGCCGAGCAGACGATTGAAGCCGCCCATGCCGACCGCATGAATCAAGCGTTCCAGCAGGCGCAACATCAGCCCCCAGATCAGTACGCTCGCGATCACCACCAGCACGAAGCCGACCGCGGTGCGGATGCCCGGCGAGACGATCATCTCTTCGAGCAGGCCACCCACCTCGGCGCCGAACTGGCGTGCCGCGACCAGTGCCACCAGCCAGCCCGCCAGGCCCAGGGCCTCGCTGAGCAGGCCCCGCATCAGCCCCAGCAGTACCGAGATACCGATCAGGCCCAGACATAGCCAATCGATCCAGACCAGCTCGTTCACTCACCCTCCTTGCGTCGCACCAGCAGGCCCTTGATATTGACCTGCTGCTGCAGGCGCGAGCGTGCGGACTCACCGATCTCGGAGGACTTGTACGGGCCGACGAAGACAACGGTCAACTTGCTGCCACGCGGGATACGGTATGCCGCGAAACCCTTGCCCTGCAGCTCCTTCTGGAGACGCTCGGCGTTGGCCGGGTCACCGAAGCTGCCGACCTGCACGGCCCAGCCACCGGCGGAAGACGACGGCGCATTCGAGGCAACCGCAGGCTTCGGTTCAGGCTTGGGCGCGGGCTTGGGAGCAGGCTTGGGCTCCGGCTTGGCAGCGGGTTCCGGTTCCGGCTTTGGCTTTGACTGCGGCTCGCTGCTGGCCACAGAGCGGGTCGGCGACAATTGCTCGGCCTCGGCGACACGGCTTTGGGACTCGGAACCGCTGTCGCTGCCGGCACCCGGGTCACTGTCACGCACCTTGCCGTTGCTGTCGACGAAGGTGATCGGCACATCCGTGCCGATCTTCAGCTCACTGGGCGGCTGCGGCTCATCGACGTTGGAGCGATCGATATCCACCGGCTTGCCAAGCGTCATCACCGGACTCGGGCGCTCATCACGGGCCGGCGGCTCATCGAAGAGCATCGGGATGAAGATCACCCCCAACGCCAGCAGGATGACCGCACCGCTGATTCGCTCGCGTTTGCCATATTTCATTGTGACATCTCCCTTGCACCCGAAATCCCGGACCCGCCGCCGGCCTGCATCAGGCCTGGGCGCCGAGCCACATCAATGCTTCACCGACCGTGAAGAAGGAACCACAGACCAATACTTCTCCAGCGCTCGTCTCGCGTGCCAACCATTCGGCTGCAGCGGTGACCGTCTCGCACTCTGCCAGCACCTCACCACCACAGTGGCGGACCACGGCGGCAAGCTCACTGGCCTGGCGGCTACGCTCGCCATCCAGGGTGGCGACGACGAAGCCGTCCACCACCGGTGACAGCGCCTGAATCACGCCAGCGGCATCCTTGTCGCCCAGCATGGCGAGCAACGCCCGCCGCGGCCGAGTGGCAGGATCCCGCGCGCAACGCAGGTCATGAGCGGCAAGACGACTGGCCAGATAACCCGCGGCATGCGGGTTATGGCCGACATCCAGACACCAGTCACGCCCGTGACGACTCAGCCACTGCATGCGCCCCTTGAGCTTGACGCTCGCCATGGCCTGCTGCACGCATTCGGCATTGAGCTCGATACCGGCCTCGACCAGCGCATTCAGCGCACTGGCTGCATTGTCGCGCGGCAAGCCCGGGTCTGGCAGCGCATCGAACGTCAGCGCCGGTGCCGACAGGCGCTGCCATTGCCATTGCGAGGTAGCCGAATGGTCCGTGCTGCCATCCACACTGCCATTTACAAATTCAGCCGCGGCCTGCCAGCGAAAGTCCTGCCACAGCACCTGCGGCGTGACACCCAGCGTGCGAGCATGCGCCGCGCAACTGGACGGCAGCACATCCGAGCCGAACACGGCCGGCTTGCCGGCGCGCAGAATCCCGGCCTTCTCGAAACCGATGTTCTCGAGGTCGGTGCCAAGAAACGCGGCATGATCCTGCGCGACCGTGATGATCATCGCGACATCACAATCGATGATGTTGACGGCGTCCAGACGCCCGCCCAGGCCGACTTCCAGAATCGCGAGCTGCGGTTGCTGCTGAGCGATCAGCCATAGCCCGGCCAGCGTGCCGACCTCGAAGTAGGTCAGGCTGATCACGCCCTCGTCATCCACCGGCTCACCACTGGCCGACAGCCCGGAGTGGCGCGCGGAATCTACCTGCTCGAAGGCCGTGACCAATGCCGCATCACTGACGTCGTGGCCATTGAAGCTCAGACGCTCGTTGTAATGCAGCAGGTGCGGAGAGGTGTAGGTGGCGGTGCTCAGCCCGTGGGCACGCCCCAGCGCCTCGAGCATGGCAACCGTCGATCCCTTGCCGTTGGTGCCGGCCACGGTAATGATGCGGCCACCGAGCCGACGCGCGCCTGCCCCGACCAGACCGAGACGCCTGGCTACACACAGCACTCGGGCAAGGCCCATATCGATACTGACGGGGTGCTGATGCTCGAGACGCGTCAGCCACTCATCCAGCGAGAGGCCACGCGGCACGGCATCATGCAGGGGGGAAAGCTGCCACGAAGCGGCATCCAGCGGAGGGAGTGAGGAAGACTGCAGCACCTCATCGGTGCTGCAGCTTGCCGGGGCGGAGCCCTGCTCAGCCATCGCGACGTTCGCCTTGCGGCTTCTCGCTGGTGAAGGTCTCGTCGAGCACGCTGTCCACGGCGGAGCGCGGCTCGGCCGGTGCTTCGACAGTCGCATCCGCCTCGACGGATTCTTCTTCGACGACCGCATCCGCGACCGGCAGGTTGGCGGCGTTGACCGGCATGCCCTGCAGCTTGAGCAGGATGCTGGACAGGCGCTCACGCATCTCACGGCGGTGGATGATCATGTCGACGGCACCATGCTCGAGCAGGAACTCGGAGCGCTGGAAGCCTTCCGGCAGCTTCTCACGCACGGTCTGCTCGATGACACGCGGACCGGCAAAGCCGATCAGGGCGTTCGGCTCGGCGACATTCAGGTCACCCAGCATCGCCAGCGACGCAGAGACGCCACCGAAGACCGGATCGGTCAGCACGCTGATGTACGGCACGCCAGCCTGCTTGAGCTTTTCCAGCGCCGCGGAGGTCTTGGCCATCTGCATCAGGGAGAACAAGGCTTCCTGCATGCGAGCACCACCGGAGGCGGCGAAGCAGACCAGCGGGATGTTCTCGGCCAGCGCAAGCTCTGCTGCACGCACGAACTTCTCGCCGACGATGGCACCCATGGAGCCACCCATGAAGCTGAACTCGAAGGCCACGGCAACGACCGGCTGACCGGAAAGAGCACCGCGCATGGCAACCAGCGCGTCCTTCTCGGAGGTCTGCTTCTGGGCAGCGCTCAGGCGATCCTTGTACTTCTTGGAGTCGCGGAACTTGAGGCGATCGACCGGCTCGAGATCTGCCGCGATTTCCTCGCGGCCTTCGCTGTCGAGGAACCAGGACAGACGCGCACGCGCAGTGAGACGCAGGTGGTGGTCACACTTCGGGCAGACGTTGTCGTGCTTGGTCAGCTCCGGAAGGTACAGGACTGCTTCGCACTTGGGGCATTTACGCCACAGGCCGTCAGGAATGGAGGTACGCCGATCCTTGCGTTGGATACGGCTCATTGACGGCACAATCTTGTCAAGCCAGCTCATGGTGGGGAGGCTTCCGTTTTGCTGCTGTTCTGGGCACCGCTCGACGACTGTCGGCGGCCATGCGAGTTGGCACATATTCCAGGGCGTTCACGCCCCCGGCAATATGGCGGGCAGCTACCATCACAGGGCAGTGCCAATGGAAAAGACCGTGCAACCCATTGGTCGTACGGCCACTTTTCCGAATTCTGGGGGTCATTGTAGCGGCTTCGCCCCCCTTGCGGGTAGTGCGAGATGCCAATTGAGCGTTGCGGCCCTCGCCGCTTGGGACGAAAGCAGTGCAAGGGCCACAACGCTTGCCGGCAAATCAGCGCTGATGGCGGACTGCCTGACAGAATGCCTGCATGCGCTCGGCACTCTTCTCGCCGGGCGCGGCTTCCACACCACCGGAGACATCGACCGCGTAAGGGGCGACCTGCGCTACCGCTGCGGCGACATTGCCTGACTCGAGACCCCCAGCCAGGATGACCGGCAGCGGAAGATCGGCCGGGATGCGCGACCAGTCGAAGGTCTCGCCGGTGCCACCGGGCACGCCGGGACGATAGGCATCCAGCAAAAGGCCACGCGCGTCATGGTAGCGCGCCGCCTCTGCCTCAAGATCGATCCCGTCACGCATGCGCAACGCCTTGATATAGGGCCGCCCAGCCGCCCGACACTGCTCTGGCGTCTCATTGCCATGCAACTGGAGCAGATCGAGATGTGGCGCCGCAGCGGCAATCTCTTCGGCGCTGGCATCCACGAACAGGCCGACCCGCGTCACGAAGGCCGGCACGCACGCGGCAAGCTCGGCCAGCCGCGCCACATCCACCGCACGCTTGCTGCCCGGCCACAGCACGAAGCCCAGCGCATCGGCACCTGCTGCCACGGCATCGCAGATATCCTGCTCTCGCGTCAAGCCACAGATCTTGATCCGGGTACGCTGGCTCACTCGAGCGCTCATCTCGGTCATGGGATCACTCCGTTCAACGTGAGGATTCATTCTGGGTGGCAGCCGTCAGCGTGTCATCCTCGGCGCCTGCCGCAGGAACGCCTGCCGCAGGAATCGCTTGTTCATGCTCACGGCTGAGGCGCTCGGCCTCACGGGCTACATTGGCCAGCCGGATGGCCTCCTGCTCACTGAGCTTGCCCGCCGCGCGCGCCTCTTCGGCACCCTCGGCCTCGGCACGCGCCATGCGTGAGCGCACCATCGGGCAGTCCGGCAACGGGCGCTCGCCCGTCCACTCGCCAAGATGTGCGACCAGACCAGGGCCCAGGGGTTCCTTGGGCAGCGCATAGCGCGGCGGATAGATGACATCGACGAAGTGAAGCCCTGTCGCCGCTGCCGTCGCGCTCGAGCGTGTGCGATCTCCTCCGCGCATCAGCTCGACGATCCACTCGACAGGCTTCTCGCCACGCCCGATGGCCATCAAGGTGCCCGCGATATTGCGCACCATGTGATGCAGGAAGGCATTGGCCTGGATATCGATCATGACGATATGGCCATGGCGACTGACTTCAATGAAGTGCACGTGGCGGCGCGGCGAGCGCGACTGACAGCCTGCGGCGCGGAACGCCGAGAAATCCAGCTCGCCCACCAGATGCGCCGCCGCGGCCTGCATGTCGGCGACATTGAGCGGCTCACGACACCAGGTGACATTGTTGCGCTCCATTACCGGCCGAAACGGCTGGTTGATGATCATGTAGCGATAGCGGCGGGCGATGGCGCTGAAACGCGCATGGAAATCATCGGGCACCGGCACGGCCCAATGAATCCCGATATCGGGGGGAAGGTTGACGTTACCGCCCATGCGCCAGGCCTTGCGACTGCGGCCCACGGGGGTATCGAAATGCACGACCTGACGCATGGCATGCACACCGGAATCGGTGCGGCCACTGCAATGCACGGTAATCGGCGTGGAGGCGACCTTGGACAAGGCCTTCTCGAGCGCTTCCTGCACGGAGGGGGCGTGGCTCAGACGCTGCCAGCCACAATAGCGGGTGCCATCATATTCAACGCCCAGAGCAATGCGCCCCGGGCGTTTCTCGTTATCATCCAACGGTGTAAAAAAGGGCATCAGGTCAGACCAAAGCGCTCCATCAACGCCAGCGCCTCTTCACGGACCATGTCATCACTGGCAGTAGCGAGCGGCTCAAGCAGCGCAGCCGCCTGATCATCATCGCCATCCACCAACAACTGACGGGCTTCCTCGAGCTGTTGGAATGCCACGGTATCCTGGGCGCCAGCCCCAAACCCTGCCGACTCGACAGAGGGATAGGCATTATCCTGATCCCCTGACTCGAACGCCACTTCCTCGACCTCGAATTCCGAGATATCACGCCGCGGCACGTCCACCTCTTCCAGCGTCATGCTATCCAGTGACGGCAACTCGTCCATGCCATCGACTGCGGCTGACGGCTTGCTGGACACCTCATAGGGCTTCTGGCTCGCAGCGCTGCCTTCACTTGCGCCACTGCTCTCACTTGCAGCACCGTTCTTCTCGCTCGCGGCACCGCTCTCGAGCGCGGCGTTGTCATCCAATTCTTCACGCAGCGAGGTAAACTCGACGGACTCGCCCTTGAGCGCGCTATCCGCCGCCTTGGATGCCTCGGTATCAGCGCCCTTCTCACCATCAGCGTGACCAGCATCTCCCAGCGTCAATTCCGGCGCCTGGTAATCGATCACGTTGTCGCTGTTGAAGTGGCTCTCACGCACGGGCGCCTTCTCGAGGTCCTCGCCCTTGAGGCCCGGTTCGAACGCGACGCCTTGATCGGGAGCATGCTCGACCAGCGGTTCGCTCACGCCGTCACCGGCATGCGATTCGCTGTCAGACAGCGCGCTAGCATCGTCCTGGTCATCAAGGGAGGCGCCAGAACCCGTGACGGATGCATCAGCCGGGCCGTGAGCCGCATCATCGGTCTTGTCGCGACCTTCAAGCGGCGCGCGAGGCGCTGCCGCCTGCTGGCTTGCCACTCCTGACAGATAGGAGACCTTGCGCCCCACCTGACTCGCGCCGCCGCCTGCGACAGCACGCAGCGCACTGCTTGAGACGCTGTAGCGATCCAGCAGCGCCTGAGCCTCGAAACGCTCTTCCTCATTGCCGGCCGCCAGCACCTGCTCACCTTCATGATGCAGGGCTTCGGCGTTGCCAAGCTCGCCATGGACTCCCATCAGCTTGAGGCGCAGGTCCTGGCGTGCGGGATCTTCCACCAGACCGGCTTCCAGCAGGGCCTGGGCCTGATCGAAGCGGCCGTAGGCGATGAAGATGTCCGCCTCGCTGATCGCAGCCGCTTCCGGCTGAGAGAGCGGCTCGAGGCTACCGGAACCCCGGCGCGCCGCCACGTTGACATCTTCAGACGCGGATGACTTGTGACCCGCGGCAGCAGCGGCAGTCGAGGCCGCAAAGGTATCCGGGAAGACGCGTGGCTTGTCCTGGTCGGGCTCTTCATTGCCGCGGACCGCATCGGCAAAGCTCATGTTCTCATCCCCCCCGGAACCGGAGCGGCGACGCAACAACAGCAGCAACAGAAGCAGCAATGCCCCGGCCGCCCCGCCGACGATGGCCAGGTTGTCCTGCACCCACTGCCAGGTCGCCTGGGGCCACGGCTGCTTGGGCAACACCAGATTGCCCTCACCGTCACGCGGCTGACCGAGGTCCACCCCGGCGGCGATCAGGCTTTCCGGCAACGCCAACGGCGAGATGCCGCTGTTGACGAGCAGACGATTCTGTTTGGCGAGCAGCACCTTGGCCGTCTCGAGCTGCTCGGTACGCTCTGCCAGCGACGCTCGCAGCTCGCCGACTTCGTTGCGCAGGGAGGCCACTTCGCTGCGCAGGTCATCACGCTCCTGCTCCAGCTGATCGAGGCGTTGCTGATTGGTCAGCAGCTGGTCTTCCAGCGACTCGAGGCGATCGGACAGTTCATCGATCGCCTGCTGACTACCCGCGGAGATCTGACCACTGGCTGCTGCCGCCTTGGGCTTGCTGCCGTCTTCATCCAGCAGCGTCAGACGCGGCTTGCCATCGGCACCCGCGCTGGCGGGCCCGCTCGGTGCGGCCGTGGCCGCAGGCGCAGCACTGGCGGAAGGCTCGTTCGATGTGCTGGCCGCAGCGGTTTTCTTGCTGGCGGGAGCCGGCACGGTCTTGCCCTGCGCGCCCGCGACCCACTGCTGATACTGCTGACGCACTTCCTTGTCGGCCTCGGTACGCGAACGTCCCAACATGGTGCTGCGGTCCGGCACGCTCAGCACCACTCCCGCACGCAGCTTGTTGATGTTGCCGCCCGGGAAGGCCCTGGGGTTGGCTTCCTGAATCGCCAGCATCGCCTGACGGATGCTGACACTGGCATCCGGACGCACGCGACGCGCGATCGTCCACAGCGAATCACCGTTGCGCACCTTGATGCTGGACGGCGGTGTGCTGGATGACGCACTGCGCGAGGCAGCCTGGCTGGGCTGGGCATTGTCGCGGAACACCACGGAACGCGTCGGCGAGGAATCGTTGGTGGCCAGCGGGCGCGAGCGCGCGCCGGCAGGTGTCACCAATGACGGCTGACTCGAATAGCCCGCCGGATCGAACAACAGGGTCACCTGACGCTGCAGCTTGCCATTGGGCCATTCGACATCCAGCAGCAGGTCCACATAGGGCTCACGTACCGCGCCATTGGTGGACAGCTGGAGGTAGTAGCGCCCACCCTGCTGCTTGACGGCAACCTTGATGTCATCGCTGACATAGCTGCGATCGACGCCCGCTCGCGTAAAGGCGGCAGAATCGGCAACGCCGGCCTTGATGAGGCTGGCATCGAGGCCCGAGGTATCCGTGAGGCCGATGCGCGCGTCCAGTGGCTGATTCAGATTCGAGCGCAACCGCGGCGATTCCATGCCGACTGCCAAGGCCTGAGCACTGTAGACGGCGAACGACACCGCCAGTGCGAGAGGAAGCTTGCGTCCCATTGAGTGTCCCTTCGTATGCGGCCGAATCATTGCCCGGCCTGCGCATTATGTTACGTATACTTACACAAGATACCAGAGAGTCCGTCCCAAGAGTGCGGGAAGCCATTGGCAAAGTGGGAAAAGTTTCAACGATAGAGTGACGGCCCACGATCGATAAAGGCCGCAGAGGCGTCATATCGCGAGTGACCAGCTCGACGACATCCCCTTTACGATACCCGTAAAAAACACCTCCCTGCCATCATGCATCAAAAGCGCCAGTCAAAATCGCAAAAAATGCGCAGGAAAGACTGAGATATCTGGTACTCGCCGTGACATCAGTGACCTATCTCTTACCTGAAATCACCGATCTTCCATGACGTAACGTGCAAAAGAGAAACGCCCTCGACTCCAGAGAGCCGAGGGCGCTTTCAGGTCAGGCTCGCAACGAACCCGACGACATGCTGCTACACAGTGCGATCAGGCCGCGCGATGTTCACGCAGGATGGTCAGCATGCGCTTGAGCGGCTCCGCGGCCCCCCACAGCAGCTGGTCACCGACACTGAAGGCGGACAGGTATTCGCCACCCATCGCCAGCTTGCGCAGACGGCCGACCGGTACGGTCAGGGTGCCGGTCGCAGCGGCCGGCGTCAGATGCTTGAGGCTGTCTTCCTTGGTATTGGCGACGACCTTGACCCAGTCATTGTGCTTGGCCAGACGGTCTTCGATCTCGTCCAGCGGCACGTCCTGCTTGAGCTTGACGGTGAAGGCCTGGGAGTGAGAGCGCATCGCACCGATACGCACGCACAGCCCGTCGATCATGATCGGGTTGCCCTGGCTGTCGAGAATCTTGTTGGCCTCGACACCGGCCTTCCACTCCTCGCGGGTCTGACCGGATTCCATCGCGGAATCGATCCACGGCAGCAGCGAGCCGGCCAGCGGCGCACCGAACTGCTGGGTCGCGAAGTCATCGCCGCGCATGGTGGCGGTCACCTTGCGGTCGATGTCGAGGATGGCGCTGGCCGGGTCCGCAAGCTCGGAGGCCACGCTGCCATTGAGCTGGCCCATCTGGGTCAGCAGCTCACGCATGTGGCGCGCACCGCTGCCGGACGCCGCCTGGTAGCTCATGGAGGTCATCCACTCGACCATGCCGGCCTCGAACAGGCCACCCAGGCCCATCAGCATCAGGCTGACGGTGCAGTTGCCGCCGACGAAGGTGTTGGCACCGGCGCCGATCTTCTGGTCGATCACGTGACGGTTGACCGGGTCCAGCACCAGCACGGCGTCCTTGTCCATGCGCAGGGTGGAGGCCGCATCGATCCAGTCGCCCTTCCAGCCGGCTTCGCGCAGCGGACCGAACACCTGCTTGGTGTAGTCGCCGCCCTGACAGGTGACGATGACATCCAGCGCCTTCAGCTCATTGATGTCATTGGCATCCTTGAGCGCCGGCACCGGCGTGCCCACGTCAGGACCGGCCTGACCGACCTGAGAGGTGGAGAAGAATACCGGCTCGATACCGGCGAAATCGTTGTCATCACGCATGCGTTGCATCAGCACGGAACCGACCATGCCACGCCAACCGACAAATCCGACTTTCAACATGCTTGTTCTCCTTGTTCATGCACGGCCGGGAGCATGGAGGACACCACCACTCCCGACACAGGAATGACCCGCAGCGAGCACAGGCAACTCACACGAGGCGAGCCTTGCCCAACGCTCCAGCCGCAGGTCCTGACATGAGAACCCGGCGACGCACGCCGAGCTCCCCCATGATCGTCGCGTGAACGCCGCTGGCTTGCGGCGTTCACGCGGGTCTTGCCTTACGCCTGGGCCTTGAAGGCGGCCAGCACGGCATCGCCCATCTCGGAGGTGGAGACCTTGCGCGTCCCGGCGTAAGCGATGTCGGCAGTGCGCAGACCTTCATCCAGCACCACGCCGACCGCCTTCTCGATGCGCTCGGCCCAGGCGGCTTCGTTGAGCGAGTAGCGCAGCATCATGGCCACCGACAGAATGGTCGCCAGCGGGTTGGCGATGCCCTGGCCCGCGATGTCCGGCGCGCTGCCGTGGCACGGCTCGTACATGCCCTGACCACCCGCATTCAGCGAGGCGGACGGCAGCATGCCGATGGAGCCGGTCAACATGGCGGCCTCATCCGACAGGATGTCGCCGAACATGTTGCCGGTGACCACCACGTCGAACTGCTTGGGGGCACGTACCAGCTGCATGGCGGCGTTGTCGACGTACATGTGCGACAGCTCGACATCCGGGTAGTCGGCGGAGATGCGCTCCATCACGTCACGCCACAGCATGGTGACTTCCAGCACGTTGGCCTTGTCGACGCTGCACAGCTTCTTGTTGCGCTTCTGCGCCATCTCGAAGGCGGTGCGACCGATGCGCTCGATCTCGGACTCGGAGTAGACGTAGGTGTTGTACCCGACCTGCTGGCCATCACGCGTCTCGATGCCGCGCGGCTGACCGAAGTAGATGCCACCGGTCAGCTCACGCACGATCATGATGTCCAGACCGGACACCACTTCCGGCTTGAGGCTGGAGGCCTCGGCCAGCTGCGGGTAGAGAATCGCCGGACGCAGATTGGCGAACAGCTCGAGCTCCTTGCGCAGCCCCAGCAGGCCGCGTTCCGGACGCAGCGAGATGTCCTCGAGCTTGTCCCACTGCGGGCCACCGACTGCGCCGAGCAGGATGGCGTCCGCCGCCTTGGCCGCCTCCAGCGTTTCCGCCGGCAGCGGGTGACCGGCCGCGTCATACCCTGCACCACCGACCTTGCCTTCGCTCAGCGTGATGTCCAGACCTTCGCTGCGGGCGGCTTCAAGGATCTTCACGGCTTCGGCGGTGATTTCCGGGCCAATGCCATCACCGGGCAGAATCAGGATATTGCGGCTCATCTGGAACTCTCCTTGGGCCGGAAGTCTTCCGGCGAGACCGACGGTTCACCGTCGGTGCTGAGACTGGGCTCGCCGCCATTCTGGACGGCGAGCCATGACGAATATGTTGCGATGTCAGGCGCTGACTGACGCGACGCTGGCCAGATCAGGCCGTCTTGCCGTCGCGGAACAGCCACGGACGCTCGGTGCGATGACGCTTCTCGAAGCTGTCGATGGCGTCCTGGTCCTTGAGGGTCAGACCGATATCGTCCAGGCCTTCCATCAGGCAATGCTTGCGGAAGCTGTCGACCTCGAAGGGAATCGACTCACCGGACGGCGTGATGACCGCCTGTGCCTCGAGGTCGATATCCAGACGATACCCTTCCACCGCCTCGGCTTCCTTGAACAGACGGTCCACCGTGTCCTCGTCGAGGGTAATCAACAACAGACCGTTCTTGAACGAGTTGTTGTAGAAGATATCGGCGAAGCTCGGCGCGATGACCACGCGGAAGCCGAAGTCTGTCAGTGCCCAGGGCGCGTGTTCACGCGAGGAACCGCAACCGAAGTTGCGACGCGCCAGCAATACGCTGGCACCTGCGTAGCGCGGCTGGTTGAGCACGAAGTCCGGATTCAGCGGACGCTTGCTGATGTCCTGACCGATATAGCCCTCGTCGAGATAGCGCAGCTCATCGAAGAGGTTCGGCCCGAAGCCGGTACGCTTGATCGACTTCAGAAACTGCTTCGGGATGATCAGGTCGGTATCGACGTTGGCGCGATCAAGCGGTGCCACGAGGCCCTGCTGGCGAATGAACTTTTCCATGTCGGGCCTCCTCAGGCGACTTGAGTGTTGTTGGTAGGGATGGGGGCAAAGTCACGAACATCAACGAAGTGACCCGCAATCGCGGCAGCGGCGGCCATGGCCGGGCTGACGAGGTGCGTACGCCCACCGAAGCCCTGACGGCCTTCGAAGTTGCGGTTGGAGGTAGATGCGCAATGCTCACCGGCGCCCAGCTTGTCGGCGTTCATCGCCAGACACATGGAGCAGCCCGGCTCACGCCATTCAAAGCCCGCCGCGAGGAAGATCTCGTGCAGCCCTTCCGCTTCCGCCTGCGCCTTCACCAGGCCAGACCCCGGCACCACCATCGCCTGCTTGAGGCTCTTGGCGACCGTGCGACCTTCGGCCACGCGCGCCGCTTCACGCAAATCCTCGATGCGCGAGTTGGTGCAGGAACCGATGAACACGCGGTCCAGCTTGATGTCGGTGATCTTCTGCTGAGCGCTGAGACCCATGTACTCGAGCGCACGGGTGATGCCACGCGCTTCAGTGTCATCGCTGGCCGCAGCCGGGTCCGGCACCACGCCATTGACGCTGGTAACCTGCTCCGGACTGGTGCCCCAGGTGACCTGCGGCGCGATATCCTCGGCCTTGAGCACCACGACCTTGTCGAATTCGGCGTCCGCATCGGAGACCAGATTGCGCCAGTCGGCGACGGCCGCTTCCCACTGCTGGGCGTTCGGCGCATAGGGGCGCTCGTAGAGATAGTCGATGGTGATGTCATCGACACCGACCAGACCGACCCGCGCACCGGCTTCGATCGCCATGTTGCAGATGGTCATGCGGCCTTCCATGGAGATGTCCTGGATGGCAGAGCCGCCGAATTCGATGGCGTAGCCGGTACCGCCGGCGGTACCGATCTCACCGATGATGGCGAGCACGACATCCTTGGCGGTGACGCCAGTGCCGAGACGACCATCGACGCGCACCAGCATGTTCTTCATCTTGCGCTGGATCAGGCACTGGGTGGCGAGCACGTGCTCGACCTCGGAGGTGCCGATCCCGTGGGCCAGTGCCGCGAAGGCACCGTGGGTCGCGGTGTGGGAATCGCCACACACCACGGTCATGCCCGGCAGAGTCGCGCCCTGCTCCGGCCCGACCACGTGCACGATGCCCTGACGCGCATCATTGATGGTGAACTGCTCGATGTTGAAACTGTTGCAGTTGTCGTCGAGGGTCTGCACCTGAATGCGTGAGGTCTCGTCCTCGATGCCCGCGATACCCGCAGCACGCTCCTTGAGAGACGTCGGCACGTTGTGGTCCGGCGTTGCCAGGTTGGCATCCAGACGCCAAGGCTTGCGACCGGCCAGACGCAGCCCTTCGAATGCCTGCGGCGACGTGACTTCGTGCAGCAGGTGACGGTCGATGTAGATGAGTGCAGTACCGTCTTCGCGTTGCTTGACCAGGTGCTGATCCCACAACTTGTCATAAAGGGTCTGGCTAGCCATGTCGTGTCTCCTCGTGGCGCCTTACGGTAAGAGCGCGCTTGCTGCCTCGGGGCTCGTAACGGCCCCTTGATGAGGGTGTGTCGTCCAGTGTTGATGGCGGGGCGGTCGTGCGAGCCCGTGGATAGTGACCACTTGCTTGCAGGCTCCAGCATCGCCGCCGCGTCCTGTGCCATCAAGAGTACTCGGCGACAATGAATAAAAGCAATTCATGTTTTTCATGCTTTAGATTCCTAAAAGGAATACCATTGCTCATCAGGTCGTGATCAGGAGTGCATCCGCCTGCGGCGGTATCGATCGCCCCGCTTGAGGCTCCCCTGAACGCCCCTATGAACGTCCCTATGATTGCCCTCATGACAGGATAGCTGCCCCACATGGACACACCCTCTCTGCAGGCCTTCGTCGCCGTCGCCGAAACCGCCTCCTTCTCGCTTGCCGCCGAGCAGCTGCACCTCACCCAGCCGGCCGTTTCCAAGCGCATTGCCCAGCTGGAGCAACTGCATGGCGCACGGCTGTTCGATCGCATCGGACGGCGTGTCTCGCTGACCGAGGCCGGCAATATCCTGCTGCCCCGCGCCCGCGCCATTCTGGTGATGCACGATGACACCCGGCGTGCGCTGCGCAATCTGTCCGGCGAGGTAAAAGGCAGCCTGACGATGGCCACCAGCCACCATGTGGGCCTGCACCGGCTGCCGCCGCTGCTCAAGGCCTTCACCATGGCCCACCCCGAGGTGCGCATGGACATGCGCTTTCTGGATTCGGAACAGGCCTATCAGGGCGTACTGGATGGGGAGCTGGAACTGGCCGTCGTCACCCTGGCACCGCATCGTGATCCCAATCTGACGGTGGTGCCGGTGTGGCTGGATGAGATGCGCTTCGTATGCGGACGTGATCACCCGCTGGCAGGTCACAAAGCGTTGCCGCTGGCCGCCCTCTCACAGCACGACGCCGTGTTGCCGGGCCACCTGACCTTCACGCGTGGCATCGTCATCGACACCTTCGCGCGTGACGGCCTCTCGGTGGAAGTCTCGATGTCCACCAACTACCTCGAGACCCTCAAGATGATGGTCGCTATCGGCCTGGGCTGGAGCGTCCTGCCGGAAAGCATGATCGATGACGAGATCGAGATCCTGCCCATCGATCACCGTCCCATCGAACGCCAGCTCGGCTACCTCTATCACAACAACCGCACCCTCTCGAACGCCGCCAGCGCCATGATCGAACTGCTGGAAGGGGCAAGGGATGCGGCGTCGAGGAAATAAAGCTTCAAAGCTATTAGTCAATGAGACCTTGATGGAGTAGCCATATGCGGCCCACAGTAACCTATTATAATTCTAGAGCTAGCATCATCCCAATGAAAGTAAACTCTTATAGAATCTACTACACTATTAGTATTTCCTATTTTTAGATGCCTTCGCATGAAAACATCTTTTCCTAAATATTTAAATGTTCTCGCCATCCTAAACTCATCGTTATTGCTTACTGACTGCGACTCACTAGCCGAATAATTACTACCAAATACATCTTTCGCTTTTGAATCACCCCCATCATTGAGCGCTGGAATAAACTCATCAGACAATCTAAACAACATACCTAATAATCTTGCGCCATATCTAAATTCAACAGACTGCCTAGATGATTGAAAAGCACTATCTAAAACAGAGATCGATGATGGAGCTAAAACTTTAATCAGCTTTAGGCAATCTTCCGGACTGGGATTATAACCTGCAGAAAGCAGCAATTCTTTGATGCCGGATATATCGACACCAGGAGAAATATCTTCTTTACCATACCCAGCCGACACTAAGGAAGCGATCTTATGCTCTTTCAATCTATTATCGGCTTCAAGCTGACTTAACTCATCCTGAAGCTCCAAACACATATACTCTTTTGCCTCTACTTCTTCGGCATGCTTATCATTAATAACTTCCATTTCTCTCTCGTAATCAGTCAACTGATCTAACGCTTCAACCAGCAACTCCTTATAACCTTCATTTTCACCCATTTCATTATATTTAACTCTCAGGTGTTCACTATGATCTTTTTGCCTTTTTGCACGTACATCAGAAGGGCTAAAATGAAGCTTCTTTCTGTAGCCGTTAGATGAATGCGTAACATGAGAGAGAATTTCACCTGGCAGAAATTTACCATCAGCTTCAATTGAATTAAGCTCATCAGACAAAAACAACTTACGCCGACAAGTCCTACCTCCCTTAGATGGAAATATAATGTTTACAGCTCCACTCCAAGCTGAGTATTTTCTACCAAGAATCTCTTCCATCTCCCAGCTGTCTATATCTTCACCACAAATAACCACTTGTGCAAGTCCGAGGAGGTATTCTTGTAGTCTTTCTGGTCTAACTGGATAATTTCCATCATTGTCACTACTCACAAGCACAAGAGGATAGCTTCTTTCCTTACGCTCTATTTCAGAAAGCAAAGCTATAAGCGAACTCCTATCACATCCAACTTCTTTAACTACATATCCACAAGTTGAAGAACTAACTAAACCATTGTCTTGGAGGTATTTAATAACCCTTGGTCTAGATGGTATTGTATTAGCCACAACCAGAGTGCTGACATCACTAGTCTCTAGAAGTATAGTAAATGTAACAGAACCACCATCAACTCTAATCCCCATTTCGGTAATCCACTGCCTACCGTAAACATCAGCGTCAGGATTAGAAAATAAAATTGAATACAGGTGTGGAGATGACTTAATAGAGTTATACGTTCTAACTTTTTGACGACCGAGATCAAATGTTCTTGCTTCTTTTAGATCATCAACTGAAAAATATTTCTTTGTCACATCTTTTAGCCAGCCAGCTATAGTGCCAAGTATTCTATCAAGAGGATTTGCACCTGATATCTCAATCTGATTGACGTATATAAGCATCCTTGCTCTCCATTAAAATATTGATCCGGCAAAAAAACAGCCTGGCTTTAATATCAGCCAGGCTGCTACCACTTTTAAAACCATGAATCTTGACTGTAATCTTAGATCAAGCCACTAATTTATACCAATCTAATCTTCGTCATTTTTATTAGCTTTTTTTGCCTCTTCCGCTGCCTTGGCGGCGGCGGCCTTGCTGGCATTGGAGGGACGGCCACGGCGCGGCTTGGGCGCTTCGCTGCCGGTGTCGCTCTTGGCGGTGGTAGTGGAAGTACCAGAGCTTGAAGTGCCCGAGCGGGTAGCCCCCTGACTGGAAGCCCCGGTGCTGCTACCCGTCTTGGCAGTGCTCGCACTTCCCGTCGAACTGGCGGTGCTCTTGCTCGCCGTGGTCTTGCTGGCAGTGCTCTTGCGCGTCGTCGCGGGCTTCGTAGCGCTGGAGCCTGCCGCGCTGGACCCCGAAGCCGTGGAAGAAGTGCTGCTGCTCGAGGTGCCGGATGCAGACGGCTTGCTGTCAGAGGCTGACGTGCTCGCAGTCGCCTTGCTTGCGGTCGTCTTGCTTGCAGTCGTCTTGGCCGCCGTTGACTTGTTGGCAGTGGTCGTCTTGCTGGCTGCCGTCTTGCGCGGCGTGGAGGTCTTTCTCGCCGTGGTGGTCTTGGTCGCTGAGCTACCGGTGCTGCTGGCAGCCGTGCTCGCAGCGCTCGGTTTTGCCGTGCTCTGTTTTGTAGTGCTGTCGCTGGCCGTGCTGCTGGTAGTTGTTGCGCTCTTGGCAGCTGTGCTCTTGGCAGCAGTGCTGCTGGAGGCTGTGCTCTTGGGTGCAGCACGCTTGCGCGCGGCGGGCTTGCTTGCCGGTGCTGCCGACTCAGCGGCTGGCGACCCAGCAGCTGATGCGGCCTTGGAAGCGGCAGGTCTGGCGCTCGCACCTTGCGCCCTGGAGGCACTGGATGAGCTATTGCCCACCGTGTCACCGGCATCATTGGCGGCCTTGCCGGTGACGGCTTCGGTCATCGCGGTCATGGCCTCTTCCAGCGGCAGCGTCACCTGCTTGAGCGCTTCATTCACGCTCTTCTCGACCGTCTGCTGCACATCACGCACGGCCTTGAGCTGCGCATCCGCCACGCTGGTGATCTCTTCCGGCACGCTCTGCCCCAGCACTTCCGGAATGGTCTGGCGCGCATAACGCCCCGGCGCCGCTTCGATCACGTCGAGCTTGCCCTCACCCGGCGTGCGCGCAGAGACCTCCGGTTCCGGCTCCACGAAGCCATTGCCGGTCATCCATGCCTGCCAGTCATTCCACCAGGAACCTTCGTGCTGCTCGGTGCCCTCGAGCCATTCATCCGGCGTTGCCGGCAGGCTGTCATTGGTGGCGTAGCCGTACTTGTTCTTGTGCGGCGGATTGACGATACCCGCGATATGACCAGAGCCGCCGAGCACGAAGCGCTTGATGGAGGCCTTGGGCAGCTGGGTGCCGTTGTAGGTGGTCTGCCACTTGGCGATGTGGTCCTCGCGCGCGGAGACCCAGTAGCTCGGCGTCTCGATCTGGGAGAGATCGATCGGCACGCCATCCAGCTCGATGCCGCCGGGCTGCACCAGGCGGTTCTCCAGATACATGTGACGCAAGTACCAGGCATGGGTACCGGCCGGCAGGTTGGTGCCGTCGGTGTTCCAGTACAGCAGGTCGAACGCGGTCGGCGCTTCGCCCTTGAGATAGTTGGAGACGTAGAACGACCAGAACAGGTCATTCTCGCGCAGCAGATTGAAGGAGAACGCCATCACGCGGCCATCCAGATAGCCGTCCTGCGCCATCTGCTTCTCGAGGCCCTGCAGCACCGGCTCGTTGAGGAAGACACCGATCTCACCGGGATCGGAGAAGTCCTGCAGCGTGGCCATGTAGCTGACCGAGCGCACGCGGTCGGACTGCTTCTCGGCCGCCAGATAGGCCATGGTGCTGGCCGTCAGCGTGCCGCCGATGCAGTAGGACAGGATGTTGACCTGCTTCTCGCCGGTGGCCTGCTCGATGGCATCCATCGCGGCCAGCGGCCCCATCTGCATGTAATCGGCCCAGGTGAGATCACTCTGCTCGGGCCCCGGATTGCGCCAGGAGATCAGGAACACGGTATGCCCCTGCTCCACCAGCCAGCGCATCATCGAATTGTCCTGACGCAGATCGAGAATGTAGTACTTGTTGATCCACGGCGGCACGACCAGCAACGGTGTGCTGAAGGCCTTCTCGGTGGCCGGACGATACTGGATCAGCTGGATCAGCTCGTTCTCGAAGACCACGTCACCCGGCGTGACGGCGATGTTGTCGCCGAGACGGAAGGCTTCGGTGTCGGTCATCGCGACATTGATGCCTTCGGCGGAGTTGGCCAGGTCATCGCGCAGACGCTTCAGGCCGTCGAGCAGGTTCTGGCCGCCGGTCTCGCGGGTCACGCGCTGCACTTCCGGGTTGGTGGAGGCGAAGTTGGAGGGCGAGAAGGCGCTGACGTACTGGCGCGCGTAGAACTCGAGATTGCGCTTCTGGCTCTCCGGCAGGCCTTGAATGCCGGCCAGCATGTCGTCCACGGCGCGCGAGAACAACAGGTATTGCTGCACGAGGAAGTGGTAATAGGGCTCGCTCTGCCAGGCCTCATCGCGGAAGCGGCGATCAGAGCGCGCGGGCGTGATCACCGGCTCGACGCTCTCGCCATTCAGCTCGCGCAACGTGCCCTGCAACAGGGCCATCTGGTCCTGGAAGAGGCGCGTCTGGGTCGACATCAACAGTTGCGGATCACGTGCCAGGGCCTCGGCCCCCGCCTGGAAGCAACGACCCATCTCGTCATAGATGGTGGAAGCGGCGGCGCTGGGCCATAGGCGCTCCAGCATGTCACTCATCAAGGCTTGATACTGGGCGCTGGCCTGCTGCATCACGCTGGCCCACTCAGTGCCTTCAGCACCGTCGGGGAACAGACTGGTAAAGGCCTGAGAGAATGTCTGCGAGAACGCCTGCTGCTGGGCTGAGTCCATATCGCCCTTCCTCCTTGTCATTGACCATCACGTCATTGGCTATCGAAGCTTGGCTGCCGAACATCTGCCGGCGGCGCGATTTCATCGAATCGAATCCTTCCTGACCACTGAGCAGTGCCATGCCGTCTCTCGTGAGACGGGCGCCTTCACTGGCGACGGACACTGCTTTTCAGACTGTTTTGAAGACCGTTTCACGGCTGATTTCAGGGTGCTGCAGGCGAGCATGCCAGGGCAAGCAAAGTGCGCTGTCAGCTAAGATGCCCTGTCAGCTGCAACATCCTGCCACCTGCAGGTCTGCTTTCCGTCGGATTCGCGCGCGGCAAATACGAGAGTAAAACAGCCTGTGCGCCAGCGTGCCCATCTCCAGCATGCGCCTTACAGCACGGCAGGGGCAATGCCTGAAAACGGCAAAAAAAAGGCTGGCGCAAGCGCCAGCCTTTTCGGGGTATACCTTAGTTCTGCTTGGCGCGGCTTGTCGCGGCAGCCGGCTTGTTGCTGGCAGCGGAGGATGCCTTGTCCTCTGCTGCTGAAGCGGCTTTCTCTGTGGCAGCGGACGCCTTGTCGGTGGCTTCCTTGCCAGCGTCGGAGTAGGCCTGTTCGAGCTGGGCGCGCATTTCGTTGCCCATCTCGGCCAGCTTCAGGGAATCATCCATCATCTGCTGAGACAGCTCGGTCGCCACTTCCAGCTGGCGGTTGCTGAACTCGCTGAACTCTTCCATACCCTTGATTTCAGTGGCAGCACGCGCACGCTCGAGACCAGTCTCGGTATAGCGCTTGGCGGCGTCCATCTGATAATCGGCAATCTTGCCCATATGGTCGAGCATCAGAGTGTTGAGCTTGCGCATCGGCTGGTAGAAGCTGCGGGCTTGCTCGGCAAAGGCGTTGAACATCTGATCCTGCTGCATGACGGTTCCTCCCATGGATTCCGTACCGGGACAGCGCGCAGATATCTCTGCGCCACCTGTGGAGCACAGCAATATGCTGCACTGCACAAAGACTAGTCTGCTCCTCAGGTGGTTGCAATCCCATGACAGAAAACTGTCAAAGGACATTTTCTGTCATGGGATTGGCCGAGCATGCCTCACGCCCCTGTCAGCCAAGAGCGTTCTTCGCGCCTGCCGGTCATCAACTGCGCTTGGCGCGTGAGCGCGCACTGGCCGCGGAGGCCGGTTTCGCATCGTCTGCCCGGTTGGCGCTTTGCTCTGCCTTCTGATTCGCGCCGTGATCACCACTGGGCCCCGAACTCCTGCGCGTGGCAGACTCCGGCTTGTCAGCCTCCTTGCCTTCCGCGCCGCCCTGACCGAACTGCTGCAGGGTATCCAGCATCATCTTCTGGTACTGATTGAAGGCGGCCATGCCCTGGGCCATGCTCTCGCCCATGTCGCCGGGCATGCCGCCCGCTGCACCCTGCCCGGCATTGCCAGCGCCAGACGCGCCGCCCATCATTCCCTCGGCCATGCCCGGCGGCATGAACTTGGCAAACGGCGTGCCCGCGCCCGGTGCCATCAACGGCTTGAGCAGACTCATGGGGTCGTAGCCTTCAACACCCGCCTCCATCTGGCGACGAAAGCGCTCCATCAGTTCCTGCTGGAAGGCTTCCACGTCCGGCAGGCCCATCGCCTGGCGAAATTCCTGCGGCGTGAGGTCGAATTCGACATTGATCTTCATGGCAGATTCCTTGTGTTGTCTGCCCGCGCACGGCGTGGTGCGCGAGTCCGCTGGCATGCATGCCATTCGAGTCTAGCAGCGAGAATGACACGGGGGCAGCCTGCTACTTACGTCTTTTCTTATTTACTTTCCGCAAGCCAGCCCACAACGCAAGACGCCCCAGCCACGAAGGATGCAGGGCATCACTCCACGACTGGGGCGTGTCTTTCTACAAGCTCAGCAACGCCGCAAGCGGCTTACACCTCGCGCAGTACCGGCGTGTCGACCTTGACGTCGGCGTTCTGACCGCGATGGCGCAGCAGGTGGTCCATCAGCGTCAGCGCGACCATTGCCTCGGCGATCGGTGTGGCGCGGATGCCGACACACGGATCATGACGGCCGGTGGTGATCACCTCGACCGCCTCGCCGTTGACGTCGATGCTGCGACCCGGCAGTCGCAGGCTGGAGGTCGGCTTGAGCGCGATGCTGGCTCGGATGGTCTGGCCGCTGGTGATGCCGCCCAGAATGCCGCCGGCATGGTTGGAGAGGAAACCTTCCGGCGTCATCTCGTCACGGTGCTCGGTGCCCTTCTGGCTGACCACCGCGAAACCGTCACCGATCTCGACGCCCTTGACGGCATTGATGCTCATCAGGCCATGCGCGAGTTCGGCATCGATGCGATCGAAGATCGGCTCACCCAGGCCGACCGGCACGCCAGTCGCCTCGACGGTGACCTTGGCACCCACGGAATCGCCTTCCTTGCGCAGGGCGTCCATGTACTGCTCCAGCTCCTCGAGGCGATCGGCATCGCCACAGAAGAACGGATTGGTGTCGACCAGCGACCAGTCCTTGACCTCAAGCTCGATGGGGCCGAGCTGGGACAGGTAGCCACGCACCTGCACGCCCAGGCCCGCCAGATACTTCTTGGCGATGGCCCCGGCGGCGACGCGCATCGCGGTCTCGCGGGCCGAGCTGCGGCCGCCGCCACGGTAGTCACGCTCACCGTACTTGTGGTGATAGGTGTAGTCGGCGTGGGCCGGACGGAACTGGTCCTTGATCTTGCCGTAGTCCTTGGAGCGCTGATCGGTGTTCTCGATCATCAAGCCGATGGCCGTGCCGGTGGTGCGGCCCTCGAACACGCCCGAGAGAATGCGCACCTGGTCCGGCTCGCGACGCTGGGTAGTATGGCGCGAGGTGCCGGGACGGCGGCGGTCCAGATCGATCTGCAGATCCGCTTCGCTGATCTCGATGCCCGGCGGGCAACCATCGATGATGGCGCCCAGTGCCGGGCCATGGCTTTCGCCGAAGGTGGTGACGGTGAACAGCTTGCCGAAGGTATTTCCGGACATTCAGGGGGTCCTCAGGCGATGCCGCCGGTCATGGCCGACGGCGTTCTGATAATAGTTGTCGTAAGCGTTGCAGAGCCTGGCGGCCTGCGCCCGTGCTTCTGGCAAACCCCGCCAGCTCAGGCACCCGCCAGCTCAAGCGAAATCCGCCGGGTCAGGCGCCCGCCAGCTCAAGCGAATTCGGGTGCGCAGACTTCCAGCGTCTGGGCATCGATGGCGAAGACGCCGTTGCCGCCGCGCTCGAACTCCAGCCACATGAAGGGCACTTCCGGGAAGGCTTCCATCAGGTGACGCTCGGAGTTGCCGACCTCGACGATCAAGACACCGTCGTCGGTCAGGTAGTCACGCGCCTCGCGCAGGATACGGCGCACGATATCCAGGCCGTCGTCACCGGCGCCCAGCGCCAGTGCCGGCTCATGACCGAATTCCTGCGGCATGTTGGAGAGATCGAAGGTATCCACATAGGGCGGATTGGAGACGATCAGGTCATAGCGCTTGCCCGCCACGCCCGCGAACAGGTCCGACTGCACGGCGATGACACGCCCTGCCACGTCGTGACGTTCGATGTTGCGTCGCGCGACTTCCAGTGCATCGCTGCTGATATCGACCAGGTCGACCTCGGCGGTCGGCATCACCAGCGCGGTGGCGATACCGATGCAGCCGGAACCGGTACACATGTCCAGCACGCGAGTCGGCGGCAGTTCCGGGAACCAGGCCGAGAAGCCGCTCTCGATCAGCTCGGCGATCGGCGAGCGCGGAATCAGCACGCGCTCATCGACATCGAAGGGCACGCCGGTGAAGAAGGCCTCGCCGAGCAGATACGGCAGCGGCTTGCGGGTGGTGATGCGCTCACGCACCAGCGCCACGATGCGCGCTCGCTCCATGGTCAGAAGGCGCGCGTCGATCACGGCGGGGTCCGTGTCCCACGGCAGATGCAGCGCACCCAGCACCAGCGCCACCGCTTCGTCCCAGGCAGAATCGGTGCCGTGGGCGAAGTGCAGGCGATGCGCGTGGAACTCACTGGTCGCCCAGCGGATCAGGTCGCGCAGGGTCACCAGCTCCTCGACGAGACGGGAGTCCGGCTCACTGAGGCTGGAAGGATGGCGCAGGTCGGACGCGGAAGATGTGGACACGATGATTCCTGTAAGCGGACAGATGGACAACGAGCGCCGCCAGTCGTGAGGGGTCGGTGGCGTCTCGCGCAGGCATTGTAGCGTTCACGAGGCGTGGCGGCGACCCTTGGCATGCCTTGATGGCGCGCCTGCCGCTTTTGTCTTCGCAAGCGACAACCGTTTGTCTTCGACAGTGGCAACCGCCTGTCTTCGACAGCGACAACAGCCGCGCTATACTGCGCGACTTGCCATTTTATTGCCCGCGGAGCCCGGCCATGCCACCCAACCACGACGACAGCTCGGATACCGGCGACGACTTCAACGCCTTCCGTGCCGCCCTCAAGCAGGCCGGCGTTCGCAAGATCACCACCAACCGCGCCGACCCCGGCCGCAAGCCCGTCGACAAGGAAGAGCAGGCGCGTCTGGCGGCGCGGCGCGCTGCCGCCAGCGAAGCCTCGACCGACACGCTCGGCACGCCATCGCGCACCACCGATGGTCAGGTCGAGCCGGTCACGCCCAGCCAGCTGCTCGACTTCGCGGTACCCGATCTCCCCTACCGCCAGCGTCAGCGCCTCAAGCGCGGCGAGATCGCCTGGGAAGCGGGTCTCGATCTGCACGGCTATACGCTGGAGCAGGCCCGCATCGAGCTTGAGTCCTTCATCGACGATGCCATCGCCCGTCGCTCACGCTGCGTGCTGGTGGTGCATGGCAAGGCATGGACCGGCATGGCCGATCACCCCATCATCAAGAGCCACGTCAATGCCTGGCTGCGCCAATGGCCTGACGTGCTGGCCTTCACCTCGTCACTGGAGCTGGATGGCGGCAGCGGCGCAGTCTATGTCCTGCTGCGCAGCAAGGGCCGTGACCCGCTGCTCGACTGAGCGAATCCTGCGCTCGCCACACCGCCGAGACATTGACGATCCGAGCACCTGAATAGCCGAGCACTTGAATAGCGAGCATCTGAATAACTGAGTGCTTGAATAGCCGAGCACTCGAGTAGCAGAGGCAGGCCTCACGCCGAGCCTGCCGCCATAACGACAAGGGAACACCCTGATGACACCCAACGCTGAACTGCCAATGCGCACCTCTTCACGCCGCGCCCTTTCCGCTGCCATTCTCGGCGGCGCGACCGCCGCTGGCCTGTCGCTGGCCTTCGCCATGCCGGCCGCCGCCAGCGATGCGCTGTCCGACAGCACGCTTGCGCGCGTGCAACAAGGCCAGGTGCTGAAGGTCTGCACCACCGGTGACTACGCGCCCTTCAGCCACCGTGAAGACAATGGCGACTTCGAAGGCATCGACATCGACATGGCCGCCTCACTGGCCAAGAGCCTGGGCGCCACGGTACAGACCGTGCCGACCAGCTGGCCGACGCTGATGGAAGACTTCACCTCCGGCAAGTGCGACATCGCCATGTCCGGTATCTCGGTCAAGCTGGACCGTCAGGCTCAGGCCTACTTCAGCCAGCCGTACCAGACCGGCGGCAAGACGCCCATCGTGCGCTGCGAGGACGTCGACAAGTACCAGACCGTCGCGCAGATCAATCAGCCCGGCGTGCGCATCACCGTCAACCCGGGCGGCACCAACGAGCGCTTCGCCAATGAATTCCTGAGCGATGCCACGCGCGTCGCGCATAACGACAACCGCACCATCTTCAACAACATCATCGAAGACCGTGCCGATGTGATGGTCACCGACGCCATCGAGACCCAGCTGCAGGCCAGGCGTCATCCGGAGCTGTGCAGCGTGCATCCTGATGCGCCATTCACCTTCTCCCAGAAGGGCTATCTGCTGCCGCTGGGTGACAACATCTGGAAGGCCTACGTCGATCAGTGGCTGACCCAGATGCAGGGCACCGGCGAGCAGGCCGCCATCTTCGACAAGTGGATCAACGGCTGAGGCGACATTTCGCTCAGGCTTCGGTCACACGCTCTGCAATGAAGCGCTCTGTATTGAAGAACTCTGTATTGAAGAGCTCTGTATTGAAGAGCACCGTAACGAAAAGCCCCCGCCAATTGGCGGGGGCTTTTTCATTAAAGGGCAACTCACGAAAGGCTACCCGTCGCTGCCCTTCTCGTAGCGATCCAGCGCTTCGGCGGCCAGATGACGCCCCAGCTTGATCAGGCCCGCGGCGCGGTGGAATTCATAGGCGCCACATACCGTCTTGGGAATCTCGACCAGGATATCCGGTGGATAGCCGGCGATCTTGTACTTGGCCAGCGTCGCCTGGGTGATATCGAAGGAACGCATCATCATGTCCAGCTTGCCCCAGGCAAGCTCCGGCGCATTCTCATCGACCCGCTCAGGCTCGGCTGCGGACGCTGGCGGCAGCTGCTTGCCCTGGGTGACAGCGCCAGTCTCTGCCTGCGGCTCTGCCAACGCTTCTGACCCCGGCGCTGGCTCGGCATCGCTGCTTTTCAGTGCCTCGAACTTCAGGCGCGAGGCATCGCCCGGCGGCAGCGGAACGCCGCCGACCGGACTGGCAAATGCCATGCCCTGCTGATCCTCCAGCGCCTGCTCCTTCTCGGCAGAGAAGATGCGTTCGGCACCGCGACGCACTCCCCGCAACCAGTCACTGAAACCACCGCCGCGCGCTTCCAGGGCGGCTTCGCGCGCCTCTTCCTCGGCGGCATCGGCCGGCGGCAGCATCTGCTCCAACGTCTGGTTGCGCGGCGAATGCGCCGTGGCGTTGACCGCCAGCACCAGGTCAACGTGGGCGGCGACCAGCGGCGTGATCGGCAAGGGATTCATCAGGCCGCCATCCACCAGCACCTTGCGGTCGCGTTGCACCGGCGTGATCACCCCGGGCACCGCGATGGAGGCCCGAATCGCCTCGAGCAGATTGCCGCTCTGGAACCAGACCTCCTTCTGGGCGATCAGGTCGGTGGCGACGGTGGTGACCGCAATCGGCAGATCCTCGATGCGCGTGTCACCGATCAGGGCTTCCAGCTCATCCATGATGCGGCGCGCGCGGATGGCGCCCATCGGACTCCAGGTGACATCCACCAGCCGCAGCACGTCGAAGTAATCCAGCTCACAGACCCAGTCGCGATAGGCATCCAGCTTGCCGGCGGCATGGATACCCCCGACCAGTGCGCCCATCGAGCAGCCCGAAATGGCGCGAATGTCGTAACCGCGCGCCAGCACTTCCTCGATGACGCCGATATGGGCATAGCCTCGGGCCCCGCCACTCCCCAGTGCCAGGGCGATGGTCTTGCGCTTGGCCATGGCATGTCTCCCGCTGCAGATGATGAAAGATGAACGGACGCGGCACGCGGTGCATCGCTCAGTGCGAGCTGATCCACTCGACGATGGCATCGGCGACCGCCGCCACATGCGGCGGCTCCAGATGCAGGTGGTGGCCGCCCGGCAAGACGCGACGCTCGAGCCTCTTCACGGCATCACGCGCCTGCTGTGCTTCGTGCCTTATGGTCAGGATACCCTGCTCGCCCTCGATCAGCAGTACCGGTTGGGTCAACGCCGCCAATAACGCCAGCACCTGCTCCGGGGTGTAGCGCATCAATGAAGGCCGCAGCAGGCGACGGTCACTTCTCAGCCGCAGGCCACCGTCTTCCAGTACCTCGAGGTTGCGCTCGACGATCGGCCGCGCCGTGTCGGCATCGATCGGCGTGACACCTCCCGCGACCCGCGCCGCCACGGCGTCCTCGACATGACGATAATGGGCACGTCGCGTGGCGGCGCGTCTGACCGGCTGCGCGTGGCGTGCCAGCAATCCGCGGCGCAGCTGATCGACCACCTCCGAGGCTGGCGTGGCAAGTGCGCCGATGCCATCGATCAGCACCAGTCGCGCGATATATTCCGGCAGCGCCGCAGCCACCTGCCCCGACACCGCCGCCCCCAGCGAGTGCGCCATCACCGTGACCGGCGCGCGCGGCAGTCCCTCGTCATACAGGCCTTCCAGTGCCTCGATCACATCGTGGCAGTAATCCCACACCGCATAATCACCGTGCTCACCCAGCGGACTCGAGAGTCCGTGACCGACCATGTCGATGGCGATGAGACGAATGCCGAGCCGTTCACACAACAGCGGCGCCAGGCGGCTGAAGCTGGCGGCATTGTCGAGCCAGCCATGCAGGGCCAGCCACGTCGGTGCCTGCTCGGCGTGCTCGGCAGGCGCCCACTCCAGGGCCGCCAATTCTCCGCCTGTGCGCCGTGGGAAGCGACGCTCTCGCAGCGTAACGTTGCCGCTCAGGGGAGCCTCTGCGATGTCCTGAATGGATTGATCAGTGCTCATGCTTGCCTCCCGGCCAGCAGGTCTGGCGGCAGTACATCCGGCGGCGCGAGGTCGGCGATGGCCGCCAGCAGCGCGGCGCGCGTCTCTTGCGGGTATTCAAAGGGGTACATATGTCCTCCCCGGACATGCTCCACCGTCAGCCCGGCGCGGCGCAGGCGTGCCTGACGCGCCGGCGTGAGCAGATCAGACTGGGCGCCGGCCAGAATCCTGACCGGCACCGCCAGCTTCGCCGGCGAGCCTGACAGGTGATCGCTGAGGTGGCGAAAGATCTCGACCTCATGACGGGTATCGAAGCTCAATGACAGGCTGCCGTCCGCGTGACGATGGGTGGCGTTGTCGACGTAGTCGTCCAGCGCCTCTGGCGTGAAGTTGGCGAACAGCGAGCGACGGCGCAGGTAATCCTGCATGGCCTGACGGGAGTCCCAGCGCGCGCGACGCCCGCGGGTGCGGCCTGCCGGCGTGACACGATCAATGAAGCCGAAGCGCTTGGCGACCTTCATGCCCAGCGCATCACGGCCCAGCATCAACGGCGGGTCGAGCAGCACGAGGCAGTGGAAGCGTTCCGGCTGCTTGAGCGCCGCCATGTAATTGACGATGCCTCCCAGCGAATGCCCGACCCCGATCACCTTGCGCTCGGTGCCGCCCGCCGCGGGCAACGGCCCCAGCGCGGCGTCCAGACATGCCAGCCACTCATCACGCAGCGAGATCAGATTGTTGCCGACCGGATAGGCAGGGTCGTGCGCCAGTCGGTCCACCGGCAGCAGATTGAAGTGCTCAGCCAGCGGCGTCAGCAGGCTCTTGTAGCAGGCACCGGTGAAGCCATTGGCATGCGCGAAGGCCAGTACCGGGCGCTCGGTGTCGGCATTCAGGCCCGCCGGGTTAGCGTCGCCCTGCTTGGACAAGGCCTGTTCGGACAAGGCACGTTCGGACAAGTCCTGCCCGGGCCGGGGTTGCCGTGAGGTGGCATTCATCGCAAGGTCTCCTTACCACGGGCCGCCGTCCCTGACGCGCCCAGACAAACGGTTGTTTAAATATAGTCAACAGCATGCCAGCCCCGCCCCATGGGCGCTACTCCTCTCTTTGGCCCATGGAGCACCTCACTCTCCTTCCATGCCCGCCGGTACCAGCGCAGCGGCTGTTTCCGTGCTGGGCTCGGCTGCTTCCGCCTCAGGCAACGCCAAGGCACGACTGACCGCCAGCGCCGCCTGAACCGCGATAGCCGTGAGCTCAACCTGCTCGTCTTGGGGCACCCTCGCGCCCAGTGCCAGCAGATGATCGCGCAGCGCGCCATTGACCTGTATCTCGACGGCATTCAAGCGCGCGACCAGTTCAGGGGGCCACCCCTTGCCGGAGAGCGTCAGCCGCGCCCAGGGCTTGCTGCCCGCGGCGATGGCCAGCACCAGCTGGGTGCGATCATTGAGCTGCTCATGCTGACGGTAATAGAGCGAGGGGCGCGACCAGTTGAGGGTCAGCGTCACGGCAGGCTGCCAGGCGTCTGGCTGGGCTGCGCCGCTTTCAGGCCTGGAGGCACGGGGGCGCAGATCATTCTGCGTCAGCGGCGACAGCGCAGCGAGAATCTGATGGGCAGCGTCGCTGTCAGGTGCCAGGCCTCGCACCAGCGGCGCTTGCCGTGCTGAGGCGTCTTGAGCAGACGCCGCCAGTGAGATGTCCATGCGACTCAGCGGCTTGTACACCGCGGCGTCACTGCGCAGCTGAATGACATCCAGCACCTCGCTGGGCGCCATGCCGCCGCGCCAATCCGGCAACCCGATATCGCGTGTCAGCTCCCAGATCGGTGCGCCATTCACGCCATTCGCGCCACTCACGCCAGTCATGCCGTGGGAGCCTTGCACGTTCGCATTCGAGGGCGACGGCACCCACCGCACGTAGCGCCCCGCCAATTCAGCACTGCCCGCACCGCTCAGCTGCATTGCCGCCGCGGGCCTGGCGCCCAGTTGCAGACTCACCTGAGCGCCATTGCCCTTCACGCTCAGCAGCGGTGACTGCGCGCTGAAACCCAGCGCCTCAAGTGCCTTGTCCGAGGCCGGCTTGCGCGTGCGCAATTGTGCCTCGCCCAGCTGACTCACCAGCGCCTCCACCTTGCCCTGGCGGGCAGGCCAGCCGGCCAATGAGGTAATCTGCCAGTCACCTGCAGGCCCACGCGCCAGACTCAACCATTCCTGGCTGGCCTCTGCGCCACGCCGGATGCCGATACGCTGCGCCGAGGCGGCCACCTGCGACAGCAGCGGCAAGGGCTGCAAGATGCCTGACTGACCCGCGGCCACGGTCGTCAGCGCCTCGCTCATCAACGAATCACTTTGCCACTGGGCCAAGTCTGTCCCGCCCGTGGCGGTGCCTGAGCGCAGCGATTCCAGCAGTGATGGCCCTGCGGTAAGCGCCGTCACCGCGGCCACGGAGACCAGCGCCGTCAGTGCCCATCCCGTCCGATTGAAGCGCCCCATCAATCACCTCCCGACTGGGTAGTATCGCTCGGTCTTGTCTTGCCTGAAGCCGCCTTGCCTGAAGCTGCCTTGCCTGAAGCGGCATTGCCTGCGGCTGACATGCCCGAGCCTGTCGAAGCGCTTGTGGCGGCGTCACTCGCGGAGCGGGCGCTGTGCTGTGCACTGCGCTGTTCATTGCGCTGCTTCTTGCGCTGCTCATTGCGCTGTTCATTTCGTTCTGCGCTGCGCTTCCCGCTGGGCTGACCGTGGCCCGACAGACGCCCTGTCGACTGATAGCCCGCGCGACGGCTGGCGCGATAGCGGCGCCAGCAGATCAGCTCGCCAAGCAGGCTCAATGCCACCGGCAAGGCCAGCAGCGTCCACAGGCGCAGCTCGCGGCGCAGGGCATCACGCTCGGCATTCGCCTCACGCTGCTGACGTGACAGCGCATCCTCGAAGTCCTGCTGCATCGCCGCCAGGGCGTCGCTTTGCTGCGCGGCTTCGGCCTTGCCAGACACCGGCGACGCGCCGAGCTCACTCAGACGCGTCTGCCAGTCATTGCGCAGCCGGGTCTCCTCGGCGGCCTGACGATCGGCCAGTTGATGCAGACGCGTCAGCTCGCGCACCTGATGGGCACGCGCGCGCAGGGCGACCAGCTCTGGGCTGCCCGCCAGCAGGTCCACGGCATTTTCCAGCCAGCGCGCATTGGCATTGAGGGCCTGCTCGCTGCCATCCGCTGCCGTGCGCCGCCACAGACGGTCACTGGCCATGTCGACATCGCTGACCACCAGCAACTGGCCACCCTTGGCGCCCGCTGTCGGCCATTGCGCCAGCACGGCCAGCCCGCCAGCCGGCGGTGTTTCCCCTGCCAGCCCCGACAGCGGACGCGGGTCCATGCGGCTGTCGTGGACACGCGCCGCCGGAATCAGGCGCGCCTCATCACTGCCACGAATCAGCCACTGCAACGGCGCACCTTGCGCCCCTGAGCCTTTCGATGATGCGTCTGCTGCATCAGACAGCGGCGCCAACCAGCCCGCGCTGGACATCACCAGTTGCTCGACATTGAGGTTGAGCGCGGCGTCCGACAGCTGGGCGGCACTTAGCCCGAGCAACGTCGGACTCAGCGCACGCGTGCCGTCCAGCAAGCCGATCGGCAAGGCCAGCTGCGCATCCGCCACCACCTCGCCCGCGCGAGATTCAAGCCCGGCGCGCGCCAGCAATGTCGTGAGCGCCTCGGAAGCCGGCGCCGGCTGATCGAGCATTTCGGGCAGCGGGTCCACCAGCATCAACACCCGGCCGCCACGCTCGAGATAGGCCGTGATGGCCTCCAGCGTCTTGACCGGCAACAGGCGCGGCGCGATCACCAGCAACGCATCCTGATCGGCGATCGGACGCGCGGCATCATCACCGGCCGACAGCCAGTCGATGCGCAGGCGTGCATTGAGATGCTCCATCAGGCCCCAGCTGCCCAGCGCTCTGCCCTGCTCCAGGCTGGGCTGGCCCATTACCGGCAAACGCGAGACGACGCCCAGGCGCGGCGGCTCGGTGCGCGAGACTTCCTGGATCTGGCGTGTCACCTGCGCTTCCAGCCCACCGATATCCGCCGCCTTGAGCAGCGCAATGGCGCGGCGTTCGGCGTAGGGGCCATCCACCACCAGCCCGAACAGCATCTCTTCGCCGCCCGGCAATGACAGCGCGGTCAGGCCCTGCGCTTCGAGATCCGCGAAGTCGGCACTGTCCGGCGCAGGGTCGACACGCTTGAGGCGTATCTGCGGCTCACGCGCGAAGGCGGCCAGACGCGTCTCGATCCGTGTCGCCAGTTCACGCAGCTGCGGCAGATCGGCGGCGAAGCGTTCGCTGTAGGCGAAGGTCAGCGTCACCGGAGCCTCGAGGTCATCGAGCACCGCACGGCTGGCGGGGCTCAGGCTGTGCTGACGCGTGGCGGTCAGATCATGCGCGCGGGTGAGCGGATTGTGGCCGTCGGCCGTCAGCAGCGGCGGCAGGCGCACACCGGCCAGCAATAGCGCGGTGACCGCAGCCGCCAACGCCGCCGTGACCAGCCACTGTGGTGCCTGCTTGCGTGCATGGCGCTCCTGACTGAGGCCGCGCGCCTGCAGCACCAGCCCGGCCAGGGTCAGCAGCAGGAAGTAGCTGGCATCGAGCCAGGTCGGCCGGCCTTCACTGAAAGGCGTCAGATGCGCCGGCAAGCTGATCAGATCGAGCAGCTGCACCCAGTGCGGCGCCAGATGCTGAGCCAGCTGGCTCGTCACCGCAGGTGTGCCCGGCAGCATCAGCGCCAGGCCCAGTACCAGCGCCCCGAGCCACGCCGACAGCGCAGAAGGCGCGCGCACCGCCAGCGCCTGACCGAGACTGGCCAGCGCCATCACCAGCAGCGCCATGCCCAGATAGCCGCTGAGCATCAGGCCGAGATCCGGCATGCCGAGCCAATGGATCAGCACCACCAGCGGCGCCGTCATCGCAAGCCCCAGCCAGCCCAGCACGCTGGCACTGATCAGGCGTGCGCTGGCCAGTCGCCACGACCCCAGCCCGAGGCCGGACAGCCATTCGAGCAGGCCGTTGGCACGCTCTTCCGGCCAGCCGCGCAGGGCCAGCAGCGGTGTCCACAGCACCAGCAACCAGGGCAACACCTGCCACAGCGAGCCAAGATCGGCGCGATCACGTGCCAGCAGATCGCCCACCTCGAAGGCCCCCAGCGGGGCCAGCACCGCCATCACCACCAGCAGCGACCAGCTGGCGCCCTGCGTCAGTGCCTGATGCAGGTCACGGCGGACCAGCGCGAGAACGGCCCTCATGACGACACCTCCTGATCTGCGCGCGGTGTCTGCTTGCGCATCGGCAGCGGCGAGGGCTGCTCCGCCATGCGCGTCACCAGCTGGCGGAACGCGACCTCGATATCACCCCGTTCGTGGACGCATTCATCGAGGCGGATTTCCATGTAGCTGCACCAGCGTGCCAGCGCCGGGCGCGGGTCTTGGTGGAGACGCCCGGCCAGGCGCAGCACGGCGCCGGTCGAGACCACCAGCGGCGACTTGTCACGCGCCATGGCATCGCCGGGCTTGACGGGCGTGATGGCCGCCACGCCCGGCAGGCGCGAGACACTGGCCAGCTCGCGCTCGCTCAGGGCCCGACTCAGCGTCACTCGCCATACCGGCAGGCTGGAACTCGCCCCATACCCCGCGCCGTAGCGCGAACGGCTGCCGCCCAGAATGCCTTCGCTGACGGAAGTCGCGGCCAGCGCCTCCGGCGTGTCATCGAAGCCCAGCTGGCCATTGGCCATGACCAGCACGCGGTCACAGATACGAGGCACTTCCTCCAGCAGGTGGGTGGAGACGATGATCAGTCGCTCGCGCCCCAGCTCACGAATGAAGGCGCGCACGCTGTCCTTCTGCAGCGGGTCCAGCCCATCGGTGGGCTCATCGAGCAGCAGGATGTCCGGGTCATGGGTCAACGCCATCGCCAGCGCCACGCGACGCCGATAGCCTTTGGATAACACGGCGCACAATTGATTGGCGAAAGGCGTGATATCCAGGCGATCCATCAATGCCGCAAGGCGATCATTGCGCACCTTGCGCGACAACCCATGCAGACCCGCCACGCACTCGAGGCTCTCGCGCACCGTCAGCTGCGGCCACAGGGGCGCGCCCTCCGGCAGATAGCCGATACGACGCTTGAGGCGATTGAGCTGGCGCTGACTGGCGCGACCATCGAAGGCCTCGCCTTCCAGCTCCAGCTGGCCCTGGGTGGCGGCGAGCGTGCCCGCCAGCATGCGCAGACTGGTGGTCTTGCCGGCACCATTGGGACCCAGCAGACCGATGACTTCACCACGCGATGCCGTGAAGGTCAGCCCGGTGACAGCCTGTTGCTGGCCGAATTGACGCCCGAGCCCACGACTGACCAACAGCGCCGGGGAAGCGGACGGCTCGTCAGACGCGCGTGCGGGAGCTGCAGCAGAGCGAGCTGCCGCAGAGCGAGTCGCAGCAGAGGGCGTCGCGGCAGAAGATGACGCAGAGGTCGTGTATGGGTCCTGCAAGATACCCGCTCCTTGTACTTTTCTTGATAGGGGCAATGCGCTGCCGGGGCTGATGGTTCCGGCAGGTGATCATGAGGCCGGAAGATAACCGTGGCCCCGGCAGTTAACCGTGACAGATGACAATGCAGCGCACAGGGTAAGCGGACAGCCTGCGCTCGCCAAGCAGGAGTGCGCGCACAGTCGCCACTCGCGCGGTTATGGCGGCTATTCCGCCCTTTGCCGGCCCTCAAGGCAGGTCTCGGCGCCGATCTTCTCGATCATCACATCCGCCCGCGCCCCTGGTTGGCGCCATCCGGCCAACGCGACCTGATAGCGGAACTAGCGCCGGCGCTGATACCCGAGCTGCACGACTATCCCTAAGTCTAAGGAAAGCCTGATATGCTGGGCGGATGACAGGCACGCGCTGTTGTCAGAGCGCCTGGCCGGCCGCCTGCCAGAGCCTTCTCCCGCTGAGCCAATATTTCACCTTGCTGGACAGGACCCCTCGATGCCCAAGCATGACAAGCAGTCAGCGACTTCCTCGCCGTCTTCCAGGCCGCGTCGCGATACCCGCCTGCGCAACGGCCTGTTCTGGGCCTTGCTGGCAGCGGCCTTGATCACGGGCTTCTGGCTGGCCTGAGCCAGGCCGTCGCGGCAGTTCACGATGGGGCTGATACGACAGCTCGCAACGGACTGGCATGACAGTTCACGATGGGCGGTCGCGCAACGCTCGTCAGACGCTGACCAAAAGCCTCACCAGACAGACCGCAACACTCACAGGACAAGGGCGGAAATGAGCGAGACTACTTCATGAACGACATGCTGGCGCTGTTCGTCGCGACCCTGAACGTCACCGTTCCGGTGTTCGCGATGGTATTTCTGGGCCTGGGCCTCAAACGCCTCGGCTGGATCGATGACACCTTCATCGGCACCGCCTCATCGCTGGTGTTCAAGGGCACCATGCCGGCGCTGGTCTTCCTCTCCATCGTGCGCGCGGACCTGGATCACGCCCTGCGCCCGGGCATGCTGACCTATTTCGCGCTGGCGACACTGGGCACCTTCCTGCTGCTGTGGGGCTGGGCGATCCTGCGCGTGCCGAGAAATGAACGCGGCGAGGTGGTCCAGGGCTCGTTTCGCGGCAACTGCGCCATCGTCGGGCTGGCACTGGCCGCCAACCTCTATGGCGATCTCGGCCTCTCGATGGGCGGCATCCTGATGGGCGTCGTCATCCTGTCCTACAACATGCTGTCGGTAGTGGTGCTGTCGAGCTATCTCGGCGATGGCCGCACCAGCTGGAGTGGCATCGCGCGCGGCATCATCACCAACCCGCTGATTCTCGGCGTGCTGGCCGCCCTGCCCTTCGCGGCATTCAGCTGGCAGCTGCCCGAGTGGCTGGAGACCTCCGGCGACTACTTCGCGCGCATGACGCTGCCGCTGGCATTGATCTGCATCGGCGGCACCCTGTCGATGCGCTCGCTGCGTGAAGGCCGCAAGCTGGCGCTGAGCGCCAGCCTTATGAAGATGATCAGCGTGCCGCTGCTGGCGACCACCGTCGCCGTGCTGCTGGGCTTCCGCGGTACCGAACTCGGGGTGCTGTTCCTGTTCTTCGCCTCGCCGACGGCGGCGGCAAGCTTCGTGATGGTGCGGGCGATGGGCGGCAATGACCGCCTGGCCGCCAACATCATCGCCATCAGCACCCTGATGGCGGGCATCACCATCACGGCAGGCATCTTCGTGCTCAAGCTGAGCGGTCTGGTCTAGCAGCAGCGCTCTGATCAAGCAGCAGCGGTCTGGCTGCATGTCAAAACGAAACGCCCCCGCCAGTGCAGACTGGCGGGGGCGTTTCGTTGTGGCTCAATGGTTGTGGTTCAGTGGTTGTGGTTCATGACAGCCGCGCGTGACTTACGCCAGTTCCGCCGGGCTCACGAACTGGTGCAGATCCGCCAGGCCAGCGGCCCAGACATCGGCGTCCAGCCAGGCAAGACTTGCGGTGGCAAAGGCCAACTGGGTGCTGCCGGGGCCATCGACCAGGGCGCTGGCCAGATTCGAGACCAGCGGATTGTGGCTGATGATCAGCCAGTCACGCGGCTCGCGCCCTTCAGAAGTGGGCGGCACATGGGTCTGCAGCCAGTCGAGTACCGGCGTCAGCGGGTCGTCCGGGGTGATGATCTCGAGCGTGGTCTGCTGCTCACCACTCAGCTCCAGCGCCGAGGAGATCTCCTGGGCGGTCTGCTGGGCGCGGGTGAACGGACTGACGACCAGCGTCAGGCGCGCACGACGCTCGGCGGGCAGCTGATGGGCCAACCAGCGCCCGATGCGGCGCGCCTCTTCGCGGCCATATTCGCTCAATTCGCGGCTGGGGTCCGGCGTGCCGGCCTGGGCCTCACCGTGGCGCATGATCAGTACACTCATGACATTCTCCTGAAAAGATGACTGCCGCAGCGCAAGCGCTTCATCACTCGCTCTGTCGCTGCGGCCGATGACCAGGGACTCGCCAACCGGAGCGTTGCACGAGTCAGACAAGGGGATGGCGAAACACGCTCCATCACCCGCTACCTGCTATGAGTCCTCAGGAGCCGTCGGGTTCCAACTGCCGCGCCTGCTGCACCGACTCACGCGACAGCACGAATTCCACATCGCTGGATTGCTCACCGCCCATCAGCGCGCGGGCCATGTGATGTGGGTCGACATTCTCGAACAGCACCTTGGCCATGCCACTGACCAGCGGCATGTAGATGCCCAGTCGCTCGGATTCATCCTGCACCAATCGTACGGTGTTGACACCCTCGGCGACCTGCCCCAGCACCTCGACCGCCTGCTCGAGGGTGCGCCCTTCTCCCAGTGCGTAGCCGACCCGATAGTTGCGCGACAACGGCGAGGAGCAGGTCACGATCAGATCGCCCACGCCGGCAAGGCCGAGGAAGGTCATCGGATTGGCGCCCTTGGCCACCGCGAAGCGGCTCATCTCGGCCAGCGCGCGGGTCATCAGCATGGCGCGGGTGTTCTCGCCCATGCCCAGGGCCGCGGCCATGCCGGCCGCGATGGCGTAGATGTTCTTCAACGCCCCGCCCAGCTCGACGCCGTAGCGATCATTGCTGGCGTAGACACGGAAATAGTCGCAGCCGAAGGCCGTCTGCACGCGAGCGCGGGTGTAGGCATCGTCGGAGGCAATCACCGTGGCCGTCAGCTGCCGCTGGGCGATCTCGGCCGCCAGATTGGGGCCAGACAGTACGCCGATATGCGTGAAACCGGTTTCCTGCTCCAACACCTCGCTCATCAGGGTGAAGCCTTCGCTCTCGATGCCCTTGGTGGTGGCCACCAGTATCTGCCCTTCACGCAGGTGGGCACGCGCCTGACGGACCACCGTGCGGAAGGCCTTGGAGGGAATCGCCACGCAGACCAGCTCGGCCTCGGCCAGTGCATCGGCCATGTCGGTGGTGGCACGCACCGAGGCATTGATCTCAAAGCCCGGCAGATAGCCCGAGTTGCGGTGCCGGGTGTTGACCTCCTCGGCCTGGCTGGCATCACGCATCCACTGGGTGACGCTGGCACCGTTGTCGGCGGCAATCGAGGCGATCGCGGTCCCGAAGCTGCCGCCACCCAGCACGCAGACATTGAGTCCCACCGCCTGAGGGGTCGTTTCGCTTACCTCGCGATCACGAATGGCCCGACGAGGTGAAGGGGTAGTGGCAGACATGCTGACTCCTTGGATGACGATGTGCTCAGTGAATGGCAGGCATTGTACTCATAGTTTGTCAGAGAATGCTGAACAAGAGATGTCTGCGCAGACCTCGTGGCCAACGCAGGGGGCTGCGCCTGAGTGACGCGCCTGCCACGCGCGCCTCGCAAGCAATCTACCGGCATGCACCATCGATACGCATGAACTCTCGATATGCATGAATTCTCGATATGCATGAACTCTCGACATGTACAAAAAAACCGACAATCCCTGCCCCTGAGGCGCAGAAATTGCCGGTCTGTTCAGCACTGGCGTGATGGCGGCAGACTTGCCCCCATCACGCCGAGGCGTCAGATCACAGCGTCTTGAGGGCCGTGATCATGTCGCCGACCACCTTCTGACCATCGCCATACACCATGCGTGTGTGGTCAAGATAGAACAGGTGGTTCTCGACACCGGAGAAGCCGGAACCCTGACCGCGCTTGATCACCAGCACGTTGCGTGACTGGTCGGCGTTGAGGATCGGCATGCCGTACAGCGGGCTTGAGGCGTCGTTCTTGGCGACCGGATTGACCACGTCATTGGCGCCGATGACCAGCGTGACGTCGGTGGTCTCGAAGTCGTTGTTGATCTCGTCCAGGTCCGCGATCATGTCGTAGGGCACGCCCGCTTCCGCCAGCAGCACGTTCATGTGGCCCGGCATGCGACCGGCGACCGGGTGGATCGCGAAGCGCACTTCGACGCCACGCTCACCCAGCAGCTCGACCATCTCCCAGACCTTGTGCTGCGCCTGTGCCACCGCCATGCCGTAGCCCGGCACGATGATGACGCGCTCGGCGAAGGCCAGCTGCACGGCGGCGTCCATCGGATCGGAGGCCTTCATGCTGCCCTCGATTTCGCCCTGCTCGACACCGGAGGCGCCACCGAACTGCTTGAACAGCACGTTGCGGATCGGACGATTCATGGCCTTGGCCATCAGCTGGGTCAGCAGCGTACCGGCCGCCCCGACGACAGTACCGGCGATGATCATCGCGGCATTGCCGAGCACGAAGCCTTCCATCGCCACCGCAAGGCCGGTCAGCGCATTGAACAGCGAGATGATCACCGGCATGTCGGCGCCACCGATGGGCAGAGCCAGCATCGCGCCGAACAGCAACGCGAGCGCGAAGAACACCAGCACCAGCGAGCTTGATGGTTCCACCGCCGCGATCACGACGCCCAGATAGACCGTCAGGCCCAGCACGATCATGTTGATCAGCTGCTGACTCGGGAAGTTGAACGCCTTCTTGAGGCGCCCATCCAGCTTGGCCCAGGCCACGATGGAACCGGAGAAGGCCACCGCACCGATCATCGCCCCGAGTACACCCAGCCACAGCGCCAGCGAGCCATGCTGCTCGATCAGTGCCGGGTTGTCGCTCATGCGCATCAGCTCGACCGCGGCGATCGCCGCTGCCGCACCGCCGCCCATGCCGTTGTAGATGGCGATCATCTGCGGCATGTCGGTCATCTCGACCTTGTTGCCGGAGTACCAGGCGATACCGCCACCGATGACGATGGCCAGCAGCATCAGGCCATAACGGCCATCAATCTGCGGATGCAGGAAGGTGAGCAGCGTGGCCACGACCATCGCGATACCGGCCCAATGGATGCCGCTGCGTGCCGTGGAAGGATGCGACATGCGCTTGAGGCCGAGGATGAAGACCACCGCCGCCGCGAAATACCCTGTTTCGACCAGCCAGTTCATCAGCGAGCCTCCTTGTCGTTGATGCCATTGGCAGCGTCTGTGCCCTTGCTGCGATCACTGGTCTTGAACATTTCCAGCATGCGCTCGGTGACCACATAACCGCCGACCGCGTTGCCGGCGCCCAGCAGCACGGCGATGAAGCCGATGAACTGCTGCATGCCGGTCTCGGCCTGTCCGAGGGCGATCATCGCCCCGACCAGCACGATGCCGTGGATGAAGTTGGAACCGGACATCAGGGGCGTGTGCAGAATCACCGGCACACGCGAGATGACCTCGTAGCCGACGAAGGCCGCCAGCATCAGGATGTATACGGCAGAAAGTCCTTCGATCATGCGGCGTCCTCCGCGCGAGCGCGTACGTCATCGTGGGTGATGCGGCCGCCTTCGGTCAGACGCATCGGGCCGAGCACCGCATCCTCGAAGTCCAGCGTCAGTTCGCCGTCCTTCATGAAGGGGGTCAGCAGGTTGAAGAGGTTCTTGGCGTACATCTCGCTGGCATTGACCGCCAGGCTCGAGGCCATGTCCAGCGGGCCGAGTACCGTGACGCCGGCGTGCTCGACACGCTTGCCGGGCTCGGTCAGTTCACAGTTGCCACCGCCTTCGGCGGCGAGATCGACCAGCACGGCGCCGGGCTTCATGCCCTCGACCATCTCGCGACTGATGATGCGCGGCGACGGACGCCCCGGAATCGCGGCGGTGGAGATCACCACATGCGCATCGCCCATGTGACGTGCCAGCGCATCGGCCTGCTGGGCGCGCTCGTCATCGGTCAGCTCGCGGGCGTAGCCGCCCTCGCCGGAGGCATCGACGCCGGTATCGATCATCTTGGCGCCCAGCGATTCGACCTGCTCACGCGCGGCAGCGCGGATGTCATAGGCCCACACCTGCGCGCCGAGACGCTTGGCGGTCGCGATGGCCTGCAGACCCGCCACGCCAGCACCGACCACCACGACACGCGCCGGACGCACGGTACCGGCGGCAGTCGTCAGCATCGGGAAGAATACCGAGGACTCATTGGCCGCCAGCAGCGCGGCGTGATAGCCCGCGACACCTGCCTGCGAGGACAGGGCGTCCATGCTCTGGGCGCGAGAGATACGCGGCACGAATTCCATGCACAGGCTGGTCAGCCCCTGGCTGGCAAGCTTGCTGATCAGCTGCGGGTTCTGGTACGGCGTCATCAATGCCACCACCACCGCGCCTTCACGCAACTCGCTGATCTGTGACTCGCTGGGCGTACGCACGCACAGCACGAGATCCGCCGCGGCACGCGCCGCCGCGATATCGGCCTCGGCGACGACCGCCACCCCGGCCTGGGCGGCGTAGGCCGCATCATCGAAGTGCGCATGACGTCCGGCACCGCTCTCCACGTGCACGATGGCATCGCTGGTGGCACTGACGCTGCTGTCCAGGTGACGCGCGAGCTTGCCGGCCGTCACCGGGTCCAGCGCGACGCGGCATTCCCCGCGTGCCAGTGTGCTGCTCACCCCCTCGTCGAGTGTCACCAGGTCCGGTGCACGCATCTCGCGCACGACTAGAATATTCAGCATCGCGCACCTCGTTTCACGTCCGTGTTCATGCCTGAGGCTGCCAGCCTTGAAAGGTTCATGGCGTCGTTCCTGTTGAGCGCTGATTCGCGCCATCCTGCCTGCCGGAGGCGCTTTCAGCGACGTTATTGCCTGTCACAGGTGAGACTTGCCTGAATCGCAAGCCGTGACTCACGCATGGCCAGAAGGCCTGACATCACCCGCGACACGATGAGTGTCCAGCATCAGTCTTTTCTTGTCGGTGCATCAGGGTCAAGCGCTGCATTGCAAAAAAGCAATAAAATCAAGCATAAAGCTATCGTTATGGCAGCCATAACAGCTGCCTTATGCTGACAGGCGCCTTGCGACACTACCAAGTGACTGATTTGCAATGAGTTTACAAAAGGCACCCCACCAAGAATAGCTCAGCTTTGTGTTATGCATCGCATAATCTCGAGCTTATGGCTGCCATAGTGCCTGCCATGAAAAATGGGATACCGCCACAGCAGTATCCCATTTTCGTGACGATGACTTGAGTGTCAGCGCGTGTTTCCTGCATTGCGCCAAGCGGATGTCCGGCCATGGCTTGCGCTGTCAGCGAAGCAGTTCAGGCCTCCTCCATGAGAACCGCTCAGGACGAGCAACTCATGCAGATCGGCGCTGCATTCGCCGCCGGCGGCCGTGTCCAGTCATCGACGAGTTCGGCAGCGACGCCCTGCGCCTGCCCCAGCGCCAGCGCCGCCTCAAGGCTGCCCTCCTCGGGGCGGAAGAAAGGCGCCGCCAGACGCTGACGCAAGGCCTTGAGCGTAGTGTCATCACCCTGCTCGACCCGTGCGATCACCTCCAGCAGCAGATGCGTGCGCGGCACATACAGCGGATTGCAGCCGAGCATGGCCAGACGACGCTGGCGTTCATCCTCGGCGGAGAGCCCGATGGCCATGACGCGCGCCTGATAGCGCTCAAGCCACGCCGAAGCTTCATCGCGCGCCTGGGCCGAGTTGCCATGCGGCCCACGCTCACCCGCCAGACGCACGACCAGCGTTTCCGGCGCGGGCTGCGTGACATCCCAATGACTGAGCAGACGGTAGGCATGGGTGTGGTCGACCTTGCCGGCCGCCAGCAGCTCGCGCCACTGCTGCACCAGCGTCATGTCCTCATCGTGCGCATCCGGCAACCCGAGACGCGCGCGCATCAGGCGGGCATATTCACGCTGCAACTCGCCCTCATAAGCGCCCAGCGCGGCGGAGAGCGCGTCGACATCGATCAGCGGCGACAGTGCGATCCCCAGTCGCTCCAGATTCCATAGCCCGATGCCCGGCTGCTGGGCGAAACCATAGCGCCCGGCCTGATCGGTATGATTCGGCACCAGGTTCTCTTCATAGCCATCGAGGAAGGCGTAGGGCCCGTAATCGAAGGTCAGCCCCAGCAGCGACATGTTGTCGGTGTTCATCACCGCATGCACGAAGCCGTAGGCCTGCCAGGCCGCGATCAGTTTCGCGGTGCGAGTGATCACTGTCTCGAACATGGCCAGCGCACTGGTCACGCGCACCTGATCTGCAAGGGGCTGGTCCGCAAGCGGCTGGTCCGCCGCTGCCTGCGCGCCGCCTTCCGGCAGTGGTTCAGTCAGCCCCTCAGGCAGACACTCAGCAAAGTGCTCACGCAGGGCGTGATCGATCAGCGTCTTGAGGTCTTCATGCCGGCCGGAATGAGCCAGCCACTCGAAGTGCCCGAAGCGCAGGTGGCTCTCGCAGACGCGCAACACGGTAGCGCCGGGCTCGACGGTCTCGCGCTGAACCCGCTCGGCATTCACCGCCAGTGCCAGCGCGCGGCTGGTAGGAATGCCCAGCGCGGCCATGTACTCACTGGCCAGATACTCGCGCACACTGGAGCGCACCACCGCCTGACCATCGCCGAAGCGCGAGTAAGGCGTACGCCCGGCGCCCTTGAGATGCAGATCGAAGGTCTTGCCGTGATCGGTCTCAAGCTCGCCGAGCAGAATGCCACGCCCGTCGCCGAGCTGCGGGTTGTAGTGACCGAACTGATGGCCAGTGTATTTCTGGGCCAATGCGTCCATGCCCGGCAGCAACTGCTCACCGGCCATCAAGAGGCGCAGCTGCTCGAGCGCCTCCTCGCTGGAGGCGTCGGAGGTCAAGGGCGTCTCCAGCCCCAGCAGGCGGGCGCAGTCAGGACTCACATCGGCAAGGCGGGTGCCTTGTCGCGGCTGCGGGGCGACACGCGTGAAGAAGTGCTCCGGCAGGCGGGCATAGCGATTGTTGAAGCGCAGCGCCGCCAGGTCGTGCACGTGCGCGGTGGGCGTAGGGGCAAACTCACTCATCAAGAGGCTCCGTCGGGCCGCCGGGGGTCGGCGACTCGCTGGGGGAAGAAGTGGACGCGGCGGCGTCGCTCGGGGTCAGCAGGCTGCGCAGGCCGCCGGAGGGCCGCCCGGGCGGCAGCTTGCTGGCCATGTCATACAGCTTGCGCGCCGTCGTGTCGGTGCGTGCCTGACGCTTGAGCGCCTGCAGGGCATCGTCGGAGCCCCGGGCATGGCCCAGGTGCTGATCATGGCCCAGGTGCTGAGCATGGCTGGCAGGAGCGCCCGAGGCTGGCGCCTGATCGCGCGTGCCAGCCGCAGCAGACGTGCCCTCAAGCGAGGTCTCATGCCGGCGCAGCAGCAGGCGCTTGCGCGGTGTCAGCGCCAACTCCGACAGGCGTGCCTTGCCCCACCACGGGTGCGGCGCCTGCACGCCATGCGTGGACTCGCTCAGCCAGGCCTGCGGCAGTGCCTCGAGCAGAGGGAAGCGCTCACTCTCGCCCTGCGCCTGCCACCAGTGACTCAGGCGCTCATTGAGCACCAGCAGCTGGCGTGCTCGCGTGGCGGCGGTGTAGCTGAGATTGGTGACTAGCACCTGATTGGGCAATTGCTGGCGCGCGCTTGGCAGTGCCAGATCATCGGCCAGCACCACGCAATCAAATTCGAGACCCTTGGCGCGGAACACCGTCCCCAGCATGACCGTGGGCAGCTCGACCGACTGTCCCCGCGAGTGAGCACTGACGATGGCGGCCTGCAGGTCGCCATCGTGCTTGCGCAGCTCCCCGATCCATTGATCGAGTGGCGCCTGGGCATACCAGGAGGCCAGCTCATGCAGGCTGCGCGCCTGATGATCATCGAGACGCGTCAGAGCTCCCAGCACCTGCGCCGGGGTCTGACCGAGCCGTGTCAGGGAGGGAGGCAGCAGTCGCCACCACTCACGCTGACTCGCGCTGTCGCCCTGCTCGGCCATCTGATGTGCGCGCCAGAGCCGCCAGTGATCCAGCAGCCCCGCCAGCGGATAGCCTTCGATGCCATCCAGCCAGGCCACCGCGATGCCGCGCTGATGCAGTGCCAGCGCCTCCCCCAGCGCCGCCACCGGGCCGGCACTGATCACCGCATGGCGCTTGCCGGAGTGCAGCAATGCCTCACGCACCGCGGGCAGCGCCAGACGGGTCGCCGGGCCGAGGCCGCTCATGGCCTGCTCGCGGGCGGTGGGCGAACAGGCCGCCAGCCGCGTGCCCAGCGCCGCCAATGCCGGCCCGAAGCGCCAGGCGCCGGGCAGCGAGTAGACGGTGGCATCGGCCAGCAGCGGCGAATCCAGCGAGCTCATGCCTTCCACCTGACGCGACAGGCTCTGATGCGGGTCGCCGATCAGCAGCAGGTCGCAGCGCTGGCGACGCAACATGGCCAGCAACGCTGGCGTGGCGTCCTGCGCCTCATCCAGCATCACCAGGTCGGCCTCCAGCGACTGGCCATGCTGTGACCACAGCTTGAGCAAGGCGTTGAACGACAGGCTCTGCTGGTGATCGGCGGGGTCCAGCAGGCACTCCCACACCAGCCGCATGCTCTCGACCAGCTGGCGCAGCTCATTGGCGCTCAGCCGTTGTGCCACGCCGTCGGGCAGGTGCTCCGGCATCGGCACCGCATCGCTCTCGGCGAAGAAGGTGTTCAGGCCCTGGGCGATCAAGCTGCGCGACTGACTGGAAAGACTGCCCAGCCAGCTGAGGCTCTGCGGCGCCAGACGGCGCGTGATGTCGGGCTGCCGCTTGAGCTTGTCGCCGTACTCCTCCATCAAGGCCTGGCGCGCCAGCTGATGCAGCGACAGCGACTGGACATTGGCGGGCAGCTGACTGGCAGTCCGCCCGGCCACCGCCGGGTTGAGCGAGGTGTATATGAGGGTCTCGTCGGCGTAGGTACGCGCCAGCTCGACCATCAGCACGGTCTTGCCGCTGCCGGCACAGGCACGCACCACCACGCAATCGCTGTGCTCGGCGCTGTTGGCCGGCGCGCGATCGCGCAGGCGCGAGGGAAAGGGATGGGCGAGAATTCGCCGTTGATCATTGCTCAGATGCATGGCGGCATGATCCCCCCTGTCAGCGCGGGGGGCAAGACCTTCGCTGCGCGATCATGACTAGGACAGGGCGCCATTGGCCGCGAGGCGCTCACGCACGGTACGCATCAGGCCACGATTCCAGCGCAACAGATCATAGAGCGTGGTGAAGTAGGCGTTGCCCCGCGTCGAGTAGGCACTCAGGGTCGGGATGAGGTCTTCGGCGCGCACCGGCTGGCCCGCGTTGCGCAGACGCCCGCGTAGCTCACGTAGCTCGGCATAGCTGCGCTGGGAATTGAGGTTGTCGAAATAGGCGGCGATACCCGCCTCCAGGCTCTCGAAGCGCCGATATTCACGCCCCGGCGGCCCGATACCGCAGCCGCGCGAGAAGCAGCGCATGCCGAACAGATTGTTGGCGTCGCGGGCATGGCCCGACGTCCCCCAGCCCGACTCCTCGATGGCCTGCACCAGCACCATGTCCAGCGGCAGGGTATCGATGCGCAACAGCAGGCGCGTCCAGCTGACGCCGATGTCCTCGCGCGTCACATCACAGGGCAGATTGGCCTGATCACACAGGCCGTTGAGGCGCTCCTGCTCGCGCTCGCTGTAGTCACGCCCTCCGTCACCAGCGCGCTTGCGCATCGCCAGCAACCAGTCGCGCTGCTCGGCGATGCGCTGGTTCTCGGCCACTACCAGCGGAATCATCAGCTCGAAGAATGCGACCTTGCGCTGGTTGCCCGCGGGATAGGGTCGCAGGTCCGGCATCTGATGGGTCTTGTCACGGGCCAGCAGCTCATCATCCAGCCGCGCCGCCTGCGCCATCGAGCCCAGCCCCATCACCAGCAGCAAGGCGGCACTGACCAGACGAACAGAGCCCAGACGGACAGGGCTCAGGCGCCACGAGCGCCGCGGCCAGGCCCACGCAGACAGGCGTGGCAGGCCACGCACTCCGCCAGCCAGCCAATCCGCAGAGAAAGGTAGGTAAGTCATGTGCTGCGCTCATCGAGAGGGATGCAGTAGCAAGACGCGAGATACCATCAGCGTATCTCATGAGGCTGCATGAAACCCTAAAAACGCGTGGGCGAGAAGATGGCGCGGTCGGCCAAGCGAGGAAAGACACAGCAAGCCCTGTCGTCTGTCATCGACAGACCGCCAGGCGATGCCCGCCTTTCGCGCCACGGACGCGACGCGCTCTCTGCGCTCCCTGCGCTCCCTGCGCATCCTCCCCTTTTTCTTTTTTCTTTTTTCTTTCCCCTTCCTCCCTTCATCCCTTCCTACCCTGCCGCCTTCCTGCCCTTCACGCTCTGCACCTCGCACTGGACGCTATCGCTGACGACACACCCAACGCAAAACGCCCCCGCAGCATAGGCTGCGAGGGCGTTTTGCGGACATGCTTGATCAAGCCAGTGGCTCGATCGTTCCGCCGTCTCAGGCGCTGAGCATGCTGTTCAGGCGGCGCACGTAAGCGGCCGGATCTTCCAGCGCACCGCCTTCGGCGATGATGGCCTGATCGAGCAGCACGTGTGCCAGGTCGGTGAAGTAATCGCCTTCACCGCCTTCCAGACGCGTGACCAGAGCATGCTCCGGGTTCAGCTCGAGAATCGGCTTCACTTCCGGCAGCGGCTGGCCAGCGGCTTCCATCATCTTGCGCATCTGGTAGCCCATCTCGTGTTCCGGCAGCACCACGCAGGCCGGGGAATCGGTCAGACGGTGCGTGATGCGCACTTCCTGAACGTTCTCGGCCAGCGCTTCCTTGACGCGCTTGACCAGATCTTCCTTGGCCTTGGCGGTCTCTTCCTGGGCCTTCTTCTCTTCTTCGTTCTCGACATCGCCGAGATCGAGATCGCCCTTGGCGACATCCGCGAAGGACTTGCCGTCGAACTCGGTGAGGTGGCTCATCAGCCACTCGTCGATGCGGTCGGTCAGCAGCAGGACTTCGATGCCCTTCTTGCGGAAGATCTCGAGGTGCGGGCTGGACTTGGCGGCATTGAAGCTGTCGGCGACCAGGTAGTAGATCTTGCTCTGGCCTTCCTTCATGCGCTCGACGTACTGGGCCAGTGACTGGTCCTGGGTCGCGCTGTCGGTCTCGGTGGTGGAGAAGCGCAGCAGCTCGGCGATCTTCTCGCGGTTGGCGAAGTCTTCTGCCGGGCCTTCCTTGAGCACGGAGCCGAACTGGTTCCAGAAGGTCTGGTACTGCTCGGGATCCTTGGCCAGCTTCTTGAGCATGTCCAGGCCACGCTTGGTCAGCGCGGACTTGAGCTTGTCGACCTGCGGGTCCTGTTGCAGCAGTTCACGCGAGACGTTCAACGACAGGTCGTTGGTGTCCAGCACGCCCTTGATGAAACGCAGGTACAGCGGCAGGAACTGCTCGGCGTCGTCCATGATGAAGACGCGCTGCACGTAGAGTTTCAGGCCACGCGCGGCATCACGCTGGTAGAGGTCGAACGGCGCACGGCCCGGCACGAACAGCAGGCTGGTGTACTCGAGCTTGCCCTCGACCTTGTTGTGGCTCCAGCTGAGCGGATCGGAGAAGTCATGCGAGACGTGCTTGTAGAAGTTCTTGTACTCCTCGTCGCTGACCTCGGACTTGGAGCGCACCCACAGCGCAGTGGCGGAGTTGGCGGTTTCCCAGTGGACCTGCTCGTTGCCTTCCTCGTCCTTCTCGACGCGCTTCATGCGCACCGGCAGTTCGATATGGTCGGAGTACTTGGTGACCAGGTTGCGCAGACGATGATCGTCAGCGAACTCGATGGCATCGTCCTTGAGGTGCAGCACGATCTCGGTACCGCGCTCGGCGCGCTCGATGTCGGCAACGCTGAACTCACCTTCGCCACGTGAGGTCCACTCGACGCCCTGGTCAGCGCCCAGGTCGGCGCGACGGGTACGCACGGTGATCTCGTCGGCGACGATGAAGCCGGAATAGAAGCCGACCCCGAACTGACCGATCAGACGCGAATCCTTCTGCTGGTCACCCGACAGGTTCTTCATGAACTCGGCGGTGCCGGAGCGTGCGATGGTGCCCAGGTTGGCGACCACATCGTCACGGCTCATGCCGATGCCGTTGTCACGCAGGGTGATGGTCTTCGCCTCGGCGTCGTGCTCGATCTCGATGCGCAGTTCGCTGTCGTTGCCGTAGAGGGCATCGTTGTCCAGCGCCTGGTAACGCAGCTTGTCGCAGGCATCCGCCGCGTTGGAGACCAGCTCGCGCAGGAAGATCTCGCGGTTGGAATACAGCGAGTGGATCATGAGGTGAAGCAGCTGCTTCACTTCTGTCTGGAAGCCATGCGTTTCGGTGTGAGTGGCGGTCGTCATCGAAAAGGACCTCTATGTCGTGGATGCCTGAAAAGAAGATTCGCGGTGGCCAGAGCGCCCCCGCAACAATGGAACCGGCTCGCCGACGCCTGCCTTTCTTGGGCGGCAGATCGAAGGAAGCACTCGTGGATCAGATATGGGGCAAGGGTGAGGGATTTCAAGGCACTAGCGACAGATGATTGCGCCATACGCGCCAGGCGTGTGCCATAGAAACACCCAAGCGGCTCCCTGGGGTAGCAACGAAGGGAGCCAACGAAGGAAGCCAACGAAGGAAGCCAACGGAGAGGTAGCCATCAGGGAGGCGCTTTCGAGTGTGATGCCTGCGGAGCAGGCATCACCTGCCATCACGGGGAGGCGAGTGATTCCAGCACGAAGTGCATGCGCGCGCTGGCAACTGGTTGCTCGCGGGATCTCTGCCAGGCACTGACGCGCACATTGGTCATGCGCCGACCTTCACGCATCACTTCACAGTCGATGCGCGTCACCTGATCGCCGCGCGCCGTGGCCAGATAGTCGATGGAGAAATCGATCAGCTTGGGCAGGCGCGCTTCACGCCCACCGCGCCCATGCCGCCTGAGCACCTCAAGCGTCGCGGCGGTTTCCATCGCCGCGGCCAGCACGCCGCCATGCACCGCCGGCAGCATCGGGTTGCCGACATTGTCGGGCATCGCCGCCATGGAATAGCTCAACGCCTGCTCAGGATGCAGCTCGACATCACTGGCCGCGCCCGCCTGCTGCCCGTCAATGGCACACAGCCCAAGCCCGATTGCCTGCGCGTAGGGCAGACTCGCCAGCAGCGCCGCCAGGTCGGCGTGGGTGCGCTGCCCTTCGACGAAACGCCGCGCACTGAGCAGGCCGCGCGGGTCCTGGGCATCGCGCGGCGCCTGCGGCTCGGTTTTCTCGCCTGCTGGCTGTGCAGCCTGTGCTGACTGCCCCAGCGGTTCCGACTCGACCGTGGAAGGATTCGCGGGGGCTTGAGCGTTGGCCGCCGCCAGCAGCGCCTCGGCAAAGCCGCTGGGCGTATTGCGCTCGCCGAGCCTGACGAAGTTGCCGATCGCGCGACACAGGATCTTGCCCGGCTGCTGCCAGATCTGCGCCTCGGTAAACACCATCGATTCCGTGACCCGCAGCACGCGCGCCTCGCCCACCAACGCCAGGCCCTCGACGCCGGGTCGGTAGTGATCGAGGCGCAGATCCAGCGTCGGGCAGACTTCCGGTGCCGACAGCCCCGTGAGCACGGCACTGCCGCACAGCGTATCGGCGAACATGGTCAGCACACCGCCATGTACCAGCCTGCGGTGCGGATCGCCGATCAAGGCCGGTTGCCACGGCAGCTGCATGCGGATGGCCGGCGCGGCGACCTCCTCGACCCTGACGTTCAAGCGCGCCGTGTGCGGAATGAAGCTCAGGAATCCGGTCAGCGCCCGCGCCCAGCTGGCGTCATCCAATACGCCACCCGCAGCCGGCACGTCAGCGGGATTGACGGCCAGCCCCAGCAGGCTCTGCGGCACTGCATGCATCACATCCACAGCGGCATCGCCATCAATGCGAGGGAAACCAGATAGCCGGCGCCCCACAACAGGGAGCGCAACGCGGCGATATTGGCCAGATAGCAGCCCCAATAGCCCAGACGTACCAGCACGAAGATCACCGCCAGCGTGGTCGCGATGGGCGCGCCCGGCGCGGTGATCACGCTGACCAGCACCCCGGCGGCAAACAGCGGAAAGGCTTCGATGGTGTTCTGGTGCGCGGCGAGCGCGCGGGCCCCGAAGCCCGTCAGTTCACGCTGCTGCGCGCGCGGGTCATGGTTGTCGTAGCGTCCGGTTCGCTGTTGCGCCCAGGCGACCGGCACCTTGGTCAGCACCAGCATCAGTGCCGCAAACAGCAGGCAGGCATAGATCAGCATGCAGAATTTCCTTGAAAGGCGTTGTTCAGGGCGTTGCCACAGCGGCGCGTCTCGTTTGTGAACAAACGACAGATCAGACACTGACGGCGCGCCAATTCAAACTGGTGTTTGATAGCGTGTCACGAGCATGGCAGGGTCGCGGCGTCCCTGCCATGCGGCCAATGGCCAGTGCCAGGCGTCAGGGCTGGTAGAGAGATGGTGTTTCCACGCTGCACGCCTTCAGGGAGCCGGCGGGTCGGAGGGATCAGGTTCGGGAATCTCGCCACGCCACAGGCGATAGTCGGCCAGCGCATCATCGAGCTTGCCGAGCAACCAGGTCACGATCACCAGATCATCGAGAATCCCCAGCCCCACCAGCAGATCCGGGATCAGATCCAGCGGCGAGACCAGATAGATGAAGGCACCGGCCGCCAACCCCAGCGCCTTCCACGGTACCGGGCGATAACGTCCGCTCACCACGTCGCGCAGCAAGGGCCCCATGGTGCGCAAGGCGGCGCCTGCCTTGCCCAGCACATGTCGGCGGCCAAACAATCGCGTCAACCATAATGCCTTGCCCATAGTGGACTCCTCACGGGTAGCACAAATTTCATTCACTGAGCTTTTCATCTTCGCGGCAGCACAGCCGCGATATCACTCTCGGATAATTCACTATCAGTATCAGATGGTGCTGTTATTCAGCGCCGACCACTGCCACGATAGCCACTATCGTTACTGAATCGGCAACCCCGGATAGCCAATATCGGGGCACTTGTTCAACATCGGGGCACTGAACCGCCACCACAAGGTCGCAGCCAGTCCACGCCCCCTTTACCGACAGTCGCAGGAGTCCCAGGTGACACCAGGCAAGCAAACACTCCGACCCCGTGGCAGCCGTCGCTTCGCGGCGCTGCGGCACCTCACCGGCCTAGGCCTGCTGTTGGGACTGAGCCTGCCCCTGCAGGCCGCCACTCCCAGTGACCAGAGCTTCCGCGCCGCCTTCGATGATGCGCGCGCCAAGCGTTTTGACGAGATTCAGCAGGTTGCCGTCAATGGCCACGTGCTGGAGGGCTACATCGAGTATCACCAGCTCAAGGCCCGCCTGCCGTACGCCACCGCCGCGGAAGTGCTGTCCTTCATCGAGCGTCACGCAGACTCGCCGTTGGCCGAGTGGATGCGAGGCCAGGCGATCTCCGCCTACGGGCGTACCGGCCGTCATGATGCCCTGCTGGAAGTCAGCGATGGCGTGCCGGCGGGTGCGCAGCGCCAGTGCTATTACTACACGGCGCAGCTGAGCAATGATGTCGCGAGCGCATCGCAAGGCGGCCTGAAGCTCTGGCATGTGTCCGGCTCGCAGGACTCGGCCTGTGACCCGCTGTTCTCGGCGTTGCGCGAGCGTGGCGTGATCGATGATCAAGCCATCTGGGAGCGTGCCATGCTCGCCTGGGCTGCCGGCCAGGGTGGCATGGTCAGCTATCTCGAGCGCCAGCTGCCCAGCAGCTGGCAGCGGGCCATCGCGGCACGCGAACAGCTGGAGGGCAACTTTGCCGCCATCACGCGCCTGCCGACCAACCTCGGTCACGGCGACCATGCCTTCGCCGCCTTGAGCGTCGCCGCCATGCATGGCTTCGTGCGTGCCGACACCGAGGCCGCGCTGGAAGCCTGGCGCAAGGTGAATCCGCACATGCCGATGAGTGATGAACAGCGCCACACCGTCGAACGCGACCTGGCCTGGTATTCACTGGTGCGCGACATCCCCAACAACCGCGGCTGGGTCGATCAGCGCCTGACCATCCTCGATGACGAGGAGCTGTTCGATCTGCGCATGCGCAACGCGGTGCGCGATGGCGACTGGCCGCAGGTGCGTGAATGGGTGTTGAAGATGCCGGACCGCTTCCGCAACGAAGCCCGCTACCAGTATTGGCTGGGGCGTGCCGATGACAGCCTTGGCCGCCCGCAGGAAGCACGCGCCGCCTGGACGCGCGCCGCGACCGAGCGCAACTTCTACGGCTTCCTGGCCGCCGACCGTATCGGCCAGGCCTACTCGCTCAATCGCGATGACCAGGACTTCTCCGACGCGGAGCTGGCCGAGGTCGCCGAGACGCCGGCCGTCAAGCGTGTCAGGGCGCTGATGAACATCGACGAGATCGGTCTGGCTCGCTCCGAGTGGTTCAACGCCGTCACCCAGGCGGATGACGCCGATGCTCGCCGTCTGGCAGCCTATGCACTGCAGCAGAAATGGTATGACCTGACCGTCTTCGCCACCATCCGCGGCCAGCTGTGGGATGGCCTTTCCTGGCGCTTCCCGCCGGCCTGGCAGCAGGACTTCCAGCGCTTCGGTGCCGATGCCGGCGTCGACCCGTGGATGCTGATGGCACTCGCGCGTCGCGAGAGCGCCTTCAACCCCACCGCCACCTCGCCGGTGGGCGCACGCGGCCTGATGCAGCTGATGCCGGGCACCGCCGCTCAGGTCAGTCGCGGCCTGGGCCTGCCCACGCCCAGCAACGCGGCGCTGGGTGATCCGGTCACCAATATCCGTCTTGGCAGCACCTACATCCGCGAGATGCTGGACCGCTACTCCGGCAACCGCCTGGCCGCCGCCGCGGCCTACAACGCCGGGCCGGGGCGCGTCGATCGTTGGCTCGCTGACACCCCGGGCGAATACGACCGCTTCGTCGAGCGTATCCCCTTCAAGGAGACCCGCGAATACGTCAAGGCCGTGCTGGCCTACCGCGTGATCTTCGAAAGCCTGGCCAAGGGCACCAGCGAAGGTGTCAAGGTGGTCAGCGACCGCGAAGTCAGCCAGCGCTACACCACCGCGCTGGTGGATCGCCGCTGAGCCGAGCAGCATCCAGCAACGAAAACGCCAGCCCCTTGGGGCTGGCGTTTTCGTTTTCATGGCATCAGGACCCATGGCATCAGGGCCCATGGCATCATGGTCCATGGCGAGAGAGCTCATTGCGCCCTTCAGCCATTCTTTCAGCCATTCGTTCAGTCAGTCATCGCGACGTGGACGAATGGCGGGCGAGGACCCGGACTGGCTATCGCCCTTGGCTTCGCCCGGTCGCGAGGCAGCCACGCCATTGCCGAACGGCGGCTTCTGCTGAGGGGTATACCGTCCCAGCGCCTCGGCATAGCTCAGGGGTCGCCCTTCATCGCTCCCCTTGCCCTTGCCACGCCAGCCCTGGCGCTTGCCGGGAGCGCCCTGGGGCTGTGGTGCGTCGTCATGGGCCTGAGATTCCGCATGGGAGCGAGACGCATGGACCTGTGCAGCATGGCGCTGAGACGCCCCCTCGCCTTCAGACTCGCTGCCCGGGTATGCCTGCGACACCACCGGCTCCGATGCCGCTCGGCCGGAATAGGCCAAGGGCTGGGAGCGCGTGACGCGCGGTGTACGCATCAGTCGCACCATCAGCCAGACCGCCAGTGCCCAGCAGAGCGTGCCCAGCACGCCATAGACGATCATCGCCCAGACATTGCCGGGGCGGTGGCCGGCATTGATGATGATCACACGCGACAGATCGATGTCGGGCCAGCGCTCGGCCAGAAGGGAGCGCTCATCGCCCGGCAGGTCCGTCTCGGCGTGCAAAACGGTGCCGAACAGGCCATCGGGGAACTCGATCAGCGGCGGCACGTTTTCCAGGCTCTGCACGGAGTCGGTTCGCACCAGCACGCCCATGCGCTCGATGCGCGGCCATTCTTCCGAGGGGATGCCATCGATGCCGCCGAAGGCGCGGGACAGACCGGCCAATTCCAGCAGATAGGGGTTCATGTCAGAGATGACCGGATAATAGAGCGTCTCGATGCGGCGCCCCCCGTCTGCATTGGCATCGAGGCGGAAGGTCTCGGTGTGCTCGCGATAGACCGCCCAGTGATTGCGCAGCGATACGAACTGATTGACCGGCAGGTTGCCCTGCTCCACCGACTCGAGATTCAGCGTTTCGGGGCGCGTGGTCACGCGCCCGACCCAGCGCCCCTCATCGACGGCGTACAGCCAGGCCGCTATCCCGGCGACCACCAGCACCACGGCACTCAACCCGCCCAGACGGCGACGGAGGGTATGTGAAAGACTCATCCGATTGCGTTCCCTGCCAATGCCAGCCTTGATGGGCCGGTCTTCATGTCATGAATGCAGCACTGTACCGCTGCTGTCGTTGGCTCGGGCAGGCATGAGCACCGGCCCGGGCATCATTGTTGTTCGAGCCGTGCTGCCAATCGATTGCTCTTGTCGCAGTAGCGTTGCCGCAGACGCAGGATCTCCAGAGAATTCGAGGACAGGGCATCCAGCACATAGCGGTTGCAGGCCTGCTCGGCTTCTCGATGCGCCGCTTCCAGCGCCTTGCGTGCCTTGCGCTCTGCCGGCGTCATGCCCGCATAGGGGTCGCGCCGGGGCTTGAAGGTCGCTGCGGCCTTGCAATACATGGTGCGGGTGTCGATATGCGCCGCCCGCCCCCGGCGCTGCAAGGCATGGCAGGTCTCGACGAACAGTCGGCTGGCCATGCGCGAGCACTCGCGCTGCTCGACGGCGGTACCGGTCTTTTCCAGATGTGCACAGACCGACTCATCATCGATGCGCCACAGCTGGTGGCGGAAGTCGATGGTGTAACCGTAGTAAAGCACCCGTACCTGCTGTACGCGGGAATCGTAGACATCACTGATATCCCGAGCCTCCAGGTGCGTGACGACCTTGAGAAAGGCCGCCAGTGTCAATGTCACAGGATCCATGTGTCATCAAGGATACGAACCGTCATCCCATGCGCTCCGTTGCGATGTTGGCAGTGGCCGCTCATCCCTAGCGGCCTAGCGCCAGCCGTGCCCCCAGCAGCACCATGACGGACCCGGTGATGCCTTCCATCCAGCAGGCGACTCGCGGCCTTGCCAGCCAGCGCCCTGCACCACCGACCATCAACGCCACGCTGATCTGCCAGAGATTGGCGATCACGAAGTGGACACCCGCCAGCCACAATGACTTGAGCACGGCCGGGTCGGTCGGCGCGATGAACTGCGGCAGAAAGGCCATGTAGAACACCACCGTCTTGGGATTGAGCACATTGGACAGGAAGCCCTCACGCAGCGGCAGCCAGCACGATACCTGCTGCCGTGTCACGCTGACGTCGACATTCAGCCCGCGTGCGCGCCGCGCACTCTTGAGACTCTTGATGCCCAACCAGATCAGATAGCCCGCCCCGACCAGCTTGAGGGCCGAGAACGCCCATGCCGACTGCAACAGGATCAGCGAGATGCCCGCCGACGACACCAGCGCGTGCACGAAGAGACCGGCACAGATCGCGAGACTGGTCAGCACGCCGTCTCGCAGGCCGCCGCGCGAGGTATTGCGAATCACCAGCAGGGTGTCGACCCCGGGCGTGACCGTCAGCAAGGTGATGGCCACCACGAAGGACCAGAAGGCAGCATCGAACTGGATGAAATCAAACATGACGAACGTCCTTGCGACAGACCCGCTTCAGTAGCCGAATTCGTGCCCCCATGGCACTGAACAGGCGACCAGTCTAGGCGAGCACGGCCAGCCTGCAAAGCCATCCACACCAAGATGACAGCCTGGTTTGCCTCTGAATGGTGCACTTCAGTCTTTTGTCTTACTGCGTTGCTACACAACGGCGCAGGCGCTCTCATGAGCCCGCAGCTGATGGCATGCAGAAGCCATCTCGCGTCATCAAGGATACGAGCCTCGACTCCTAAAATACGCTGCGTCGCTGTTGAGCGACCAACGCAGCCTTCAACCTACCAACCAGAACCCCGTGGCGATATCCAGCAGCAGCACCAGCAAGGCCAGCAGGATGACCAGGCCATCCTCCCCGATCAGCCCCAGCCCCAGCAGCAGCAAGGTTGCTGCCGGCAAGGCCGCGGCGAAGGGCACCAGCTCCAGCGGCACCATGGCCGTGGCCAGCAGGATGGTCAGCGCCGCGATACCGCGATAGGCAATGCCGCGCGTCATGAAGCTCAGGCGTGGTTTAAGCAGACGATCAAGGCGTCGTGTCCAGGGCCTTGCCCGCTCGACGCCATGGGTCAGGCGTTGATGCTCGAAACTGAAGCGCGCCAGTCGGCGTGGCAACCACGGCATCCTGCGCCCCAGCAACAGTTGACCCGCGATCAGCACGATGAACAGCGCGCAGGTCGTCGGTACGCCGGGGATCGCCCCGGTCGGCAGCAGTACCAGCAAGGCGGGCAATACCAGCAAGGGGCCGAAGCCCCGGGAGTTGAAGTGTTCCAGAATGTCGCCCAGCGAGATATCCCCTTCGATCTCGCGGTCCAGCTCTTCCAGCAACCCCGTGAGGTTGCCTTCATTGGCGTGCTTGCTCATGCGAGCTCCCTATCGGGAAGATGACGGAGGGTGTGAAGGTCTCGAGCCGTGGCGAGTCAGCTGGTGCCGCCCCGCCACGGTGAATCGTCAGCCGACCAGGCGATCGCCCAGCATGCCGATCATGAACCCCAGCGAGGCGCCCAACGGCGGTGACCAGTGATGCGCCACCCGCGACTGGGGCGCAATGTCCTGGAAGACGAGGTAGAGAATGCCGCCGGCGGCGAAGGCCATCAGTCCGCCCAGCACGCCCGGCGCATCCGCAAGCCACAGATGGCCGGCCAATGCCGCCAGCGGGCCCAGCAGAGACAGCAGCACGAAGGCCCCGAGCCCCTGACGCGCCGTCAGCCCGGCCCCTTCCAGCTCACGATAGGCATTGAAGCCTTCCGGCAGGTTCTGCACCGCGATGAACAGTGCCAGCAGCATCGCCGCGGCGGGAGAGGCAGAGGCCAGTGCGCCCAGCGCGATCGCCTCGGGGATGAAGTCCATCAGCATCGCCAGCAACTGGCCCTTGGCGCCGCCACCGCGCGCCAGCCAGCGGTCCAATTGCATGAAGATCAGCGCGCCCAGCAGGAACAGTCCCAACAGCGCCGCGATGGACAGCGCCTGCATGGCATGCGGTACCAGCACCAGCGACACGGCGGCCAACAGAATGCCGCCGCCGAGCGCGGTGATCCCCGCCAGCCAGCTGCGCTTGACGTGACTCTCGTGGCTGCGCTCCAGCTGGGCGATCACGCCACCCAGCGGCATGCACAACCCGGCAGCCCAGGCGAGCGCCACCATGGTCCATGGAATCGATGCCATCATGTTGTCGTCGGGGCTGCAGGACTCGGTCGCGCGCCCAGCACACGCATCAACAGGCTGGTGCCGACGCCCCAGGCGCCATTCAGGATCAGGCCACCGAACACCATCAGTGGCGCAACCTCGATTCCCTTGAGCGGGAAGACGACCAGCATGGCCACGGCCGTCGGGCCGACTGCACCGAAGACGAGGCTGATCAGCCAATGGCTGACGCCCGTCCTGCGGCGCACCAATGCCCACAGCGGCAGGCCCCACAACCCGCCCCAGAAGGCCAGCGAGAGCACTGACGGGACGCCCAGCGGCCCGGTAGGCGTCATGTTGTAGGGCGCCTTGGGCAGGATATCGGCCAGATAGAAGAGCCCGAAGAGGCCCTGATGGAAGATCAGAGTCGCCAGAAAGGCGGCGATGAAGGCTTTCAACCAGATCATGTTCACTTCCTTGTCGTCATGTTGATGAAAACATCCGAGCCCCAGCACATTAGAACATGCGAAAACTCGACACTGCCTTTCCTGCTACGTCACTTCCGTCCCGCTGGATGCAACGCAGGCGTGATCTCTAGCGCTGGGTGGCCGGTGCCTGCTCGGCATGGCGCAGCGATATCTGGTCATTGAGTGTCCAGAAGTCATACAGCACGCCGATGAAGAACAGCCCGCCGGTGCACAGGTAGAGCAAGCCGGTCAGCCACTTGCCCATGTACATGCGATGGATGCCGAACACGCCCAGGAAGGTGAGCAGAATCCAGCTCAGCGAGTAATTGATCGGGCCTTCGCGAAAACGGAAGTCCGCCTCGCGGTCCATCGCCGGAATCAGGAACAGGTCGATCAACCAGCCGATGCCCAGCAACCCGAAGGTGAACAGCCAGATGGTGCCGGTGACCGGCTTGCCATAGTAGAAACGGTGCGCGCCGAGGAAACCGAAGATCCACAGCAGATAGCCCATGGTCTTGGAATGCGTGTCCTGTACAACAGGCGATGTGGTCATCAGTGAAGCCTTAGCCGCGATGCGGCAGATCATGATTGCGAATACAGTCAATGCGGTCTTGGCGCCGATGAATCAAGCCTTCTGCCGCCAGAGGCCACACCCGGAAACGACGACGCCACCCGCGCACTGGCGCGGATGGCGTCGGATCAGCAGGTGTCTCTTCATCGCTCCGGGGAGCGAAAGCCAGGCCGGGAACGAAAGCCGGGCCGCAGCCGGCGCTAGATGACGCCCAGCTCGCGCAGACGTTCCTTGAGGTAGGAGTCCGCCGTGTGCTTGTCAGACAGTACCACTTCGGGACGCGGATGCAGGAACAGCGGCAACGACAGACGTGACTGGCTGGAGCCCTCGCCGGTCGGGTTGATCACGCGGTGCGTGGTCGACGGGAAGTAGCCGCCGCTGGTCTCCTGGAGCATGTCGCCGACATTGATGACCAGCTGACCCGGATCACAGGGCACGTCCATCCATTCGCCATTGACGTCCATCACCTGCAGGCCCGGCTCGTTGGCTGCCGGCAGCACGGTCAGCAGATTGATGTCTTCATGCGCCGCGGCACGGACGGCGCCCGGCTCTTCACTGCCGGTCATCGGCGGGTAGTGAAGCACGCGCAGCAGCGTCTGACCGCTGTCCTTGATCATGTTGGAGAGCGGCTCACGGTAGAGCTCGGCCACTTCGGCAGGTGAATGGGCCTCGACCCAGCTCAGAAGCTCTGCCGCGAAGGCTTCGGCCTGGCGGTAATACTCCATGGCATTCTCGCGCAGGCTGTCCGGAATCTTGCCCCACGGATAGATGTGGTAATACTCCTTGAGATCACGCGCCGTATGGCCCTTGGCGGTCTCGGAGACATCTGCCGGGAAGAGTCCATCCTGGGTCTTGGGGTCGAAGCGCCAGTCAAGCTTGTCGGCGCTGGAGAAGAATTCGGCCCATTCGGCGTAGATCTTCTCGACCAATTCATGAGAGATCGGGTGATTGCGGATGACACCGAAGCCCGTCGTGCGCAGGGATTCGACAAATTTTTCGGCCGCATCGGCCGAGCGGTAATCTACGTTCTGGACCTTCATGGCATTTCCATCTATGTTGGCTCTGTGTGAGCATCCTACTTGAGCCGGAAGGAGTCGCCAATACGACAACTTTCTGTTCGAATGGAAGCGAGCACGTGCAGCCCAGGCTGCATGCGTAGGTCAAGCAGGAAAGGATGTCGTCGCTGGACGCAACGCGTCTCTCTGGTGGAATTCCCCCTAGCCGCACCAACGCACTCTGGTCTGATGGGCAGACCACCAACATCATCTCGTAAGCAAGGAAAGAATCATGGCAACTGGCACAGTCAAGTGGTTTAACGACACCAAAGGTTTCGGCTTCATTTCTCCGGACGACGGCGGCGACGACCTGTTCGCGCACTTCTCTGAAATTCAGGCAGAAGGCTTCAAGTCCCTGCAAGACGGTCAGAAGGTTTCCTTCGACGTCACCCAGGGCAAGAAAGGCCTTCAGGCCGCAAACATCAAGCCGGTCTGATCTTCTCGATCAGCCTGGTCAGGCCGCCCTCACCGGCGCCCTGATGATGGCAGCAAGACAGTCATGGAAAAGCCCGCCTTCTGGCGGGCTTTTTTGTGGCCAGACCTTGGCCTGACTCACGCTTATCGAAGAGTCGCCAGCAACAAGAACGCCGCGACCCAAAGGGGCGCGGCATTCTTGTATCGGCGGCCATGTCACTCACACTCAGCCAGTGACACGGCTCGCGACAGGCATCACGCCAGCATTCGCTGCCCAGTGATTACTGCTGCGCTTCGTCGATGGACTCGTTGGCATCCTGCTGCGCAGCGTTGATCTTCTCGTTCGCTTCGGCAGCGGCGTTGTCGCCAGACTGCTCAGCGGAGTCGGTCAGCTCGGCAGCCTGCTCCTTGGTGGAGTCATAGGCGTCCTTGGCAGCATCGGCAGTGGCGTCAGCAGCGTCGTTGACACCTTCCTTGGCGGACTCATAGGTCTCGGAAGCAGCGTTCTTGGTCGCGTCGAGGGCGCTTTCGCTCTCGGCAGCAGCTTCATCACCCATGGCATCGGCGGATTCGGCAGCGTCGTCAGCCATGTTGTCGGCCTTGTCAGCAGCGTCATCCATCTCTGCGGCCGCTTCGTCAGCTGCCTCGTCCATCTTCTCGGCAGCGGCGTCAGTCGCTTGATCGGCGCTCTGTTCAGCCTGCTCGGCGCTCTGCTCGGCAGAGGTCTCGGCGTTCTGGGCAGCTTTGTCAGTATCGCCGTTATCGCAACCAGCGATGGCCAGAGACAGGCCAGCGGCCAGTGCGGGAATCATCCATTGCTTGAGTTTCATCGTCTTCTCCATGATAGGTGGGGAGTTGCCAGCCCCTGTTTCCTGCAAGTGGCATTGCAACAAAGGTCGTGTAGTCATGCAAGCGAAAGCGTGGCTTGGCGCCTGATACCCAAGACATGGTGCCAGACCGACAGCTTTTCAAGCATTCCGCCCTTTTCACAGCAGAATAGTGTTAACGAACACCATTTTCCATCAGCTACCACCAAAAACCGCGCCGCGATCACTCACCGATATCTTCGTTCCAGACGTCCGGCTGCTCGCGAATGAAGGTCGCCATCAGCTCGCGGCAGCGCGCGTTGTCGACCACATCGACCTTGACGCCCAGGCCACGCAGGTGGTCTTCCGCGCCCATGAAGGTGTGGTTCTCACCGACCACGACATGCGGGATACCGTAGAGCTGGATGGCACCGCTGCACATCGGGCACGGTGACAGCGTGGTATAGAGCACGGATTCACGATAGACGCTGGCCGGCAGGCGACCGGCGTTTTCCAGTGCATCCATTTCACCATGCAACACCGTGCTGCCCTTCTGCTGGCGCTGATTGTGGCCACGACCGATGATCTTGCCATCATGGACGAGTACCGAGCCGATCGGCACGCCGCCAGCCGCATAACCCTTTTCCGCCTCTTCAATGGCGGCCTGCAGGAAGCGCTCATGATCGGTAGTCATTGCTGTCATCGTCTTGCTCCAGATGCGGTGAATATTCAGTGGAGCGGCAGCCTACTGCCACTCACTGCTCGGCACAATACACTCAGCCCAGGCCCGCTTCGCCGGTCATCATCTGACGGGCGCGTCTCAGCCCTTCATTGCTGGCATTGGTGGGCTCACCGACTTCAGTGGCAAGCTCGCGGAAACTGCCCATGGCACCCAGCAAGGCAGAGGCCTCGTAGGGAATGAAGACGCGATCACCTTCGCGCGCCATGTCCGGCAGCACCTGCAGATATTTCTGGCCCAGCATGTAGCCGACCACCAGCTGCGGGTCTTCCGCACCGATGGCATCGCGCAGCTGATAGATGGCCTGACGCTCACCTTCGGCGCGCAGAATCGCGGCCTGCTTGTCACCCTCGGCGCGCAGTACCGAAGACTGCTTCTCGCCCTCGGCGGTCGCGATGGCAGCTTCGCGCTGGCCATTGGCTTCGGTCACCGTGGCGCGACGCTTGCGCTCGGCCGCCATCTGCAGCCGCATGGCGTCCTCGACTTCCTCCGGCATGCTGATGTCCTGGATCTCGACGCGCGTCACCTTGACGCCCCACTTGTCACCGACCTCATCCATGGTGATCTGCAAGGCGTCGTTGACCTCCTTGCGGCTCTCGAAGAGCTTGTCGAGCTCCATGCGACCGATCTCGGAGCGCAGGCTGGTCTTGGCCAGGACCTCGACGGCCTGGGTGAAGTTCTCGACTTCATAGACGGCGCGCTTGGGATCGACGATCTGGAAGTAGAGCGCGCCATTGACGGTCACGGTGACGTTGTCCGTCGTCACCACGCTCTGACCGGGGAAGTCCATCACCGTCTCGCGGCGATCGATGCGCGTCTCCTCCACCACCAACGGCAGGTTGTCGCCCTTGACCTCACGATAACGGCGAATGGTGATGGAGCGCGGCTTGTCGATGAACGGAATCACCAGATTCACGCCGGATTCCAGTGTGCGGCTGTAGCTGCCGAGGCGTTCGATGACGACAGCTTCTGACTGCTGGACGATCATCAATCCCTTGGCCAGCAGGATTACCACCAGCGCCAGTATGAAAAGAATGATGATGAGTCCCGGACTGATAATCATATTGCTCAACTCCCTTGAACTGGGCCGTATCCGCAAGCCCTTGTGAGATATCCGATCACGCTTGACCCGCTGCCACCACGACCGCGCCGTCGAGCCGCGACCTCATGGCGTCTTTGTGCAGTTTCCTTCGAGACAGACTACTTCGAGACCGACTCCTTCGAGACAGGCTCGACACAGACGGTGATGCCTTCGACGCTGACGATCCTGACCGTGTCCCCCGCTGCCGGCGGCGCCTCCCCCTCCCAGCGTAGCGGATACTCATTGCCTGACACGCGCACGGCAGGTTTGCCGCCGTTGCCGATGATCACCTTGGCCAGCTGCCCGGTCTCCGCGCCGCTGCCCAGGGTGCCGTAGGGCGTCTTGGGCAACAGATAGGGATGGATCTTGCGCACGAACAGCGGGACCAGCACCAGGGCCGTGATCGCGACGCTGATCAACTGGAGGTTGAGTCCCGCCCCCAGCCCTGCCGCCAGAGCGCCCCCGAGGGCACTGACGCCCAGTGCCAGCAACACGAACTGCGCGCCCAGCAGCTCAAGCCCCGCCAGAATCAACGCGAGGATGACCCAGATATGCCACGCCGCCAAACCGACCATGCAATCACTCCCTGAAGTCCTGACTCCCGCCCTGCGCGGCCGAGAGATTGGAAGAATACGCTGCCACCAACGCAACGAGCGCAGCCTGAGTAAACCTCAGACTGCGCTCGTGTACCAGCCAGCCCATATGGCTCAGCCGGCGCTCAATGGCCCATCTGCGGGCTCATGAGTGTGTCAGCAGGGCGGCGCCCTGCGGGGCGACCAGACGCAGAGCGCCGGGAATCAGCTGGAATTCGCTGTTCTCGATCAGGTAGCTCTCGCCATCGAGATTCACCGGCAGCGACTCACCACGATAGTGCAGCGAGTCAGTGCGCACATACCGCACGAAATGGCCGTCGTCGGGAAGCGACTCCAGCTCCTCGATCACCTCCCCCACCCGCGCGATGGGGAAGTCGCGGATCACCAGCACATCGAAGCAGCCATCATCGAGCAGCGCCCGAGGCGCCAGCTCCTGACCGCCGCCCGCCTGACGGCCATTGCCGATCGCCAGTACGAACAACGCCAGCTCCTCCTCCACCCCGTTGAGGGTCACGCTGCCACGATAGGGACGGAAGTCCCACGCCTTGAGCACGCCCATCAGCGAATAGGCCCCGCCGCCGAACAGCTTCTTGAGGCCACCGGGCGTCGAGCGCGTCACCTCGGCGCCGAAACCTGCCGAGGCCATGTTGAGGAAGTAGGCATCATCCAGCTGCACCACATCCACGGCTCGCGCCGCGCCTTCACAGGCCAGCGCCAGCGATTCCGTCACCGGCTCGGGGATGCCGAGCGAGGTCGCCAGGTCATTGGCGGTACCCAACGGCAGGATCGCGACTTCCGGACGCTTCGCGAGTGGATGCTGCATCAATGCATTGGCGATCAGATTGAGGGTGCCATCACCGCCGCCAACGACCAGCCGCGTGACGCCTTCATCGACCGCCTCGCGCACCAGTCTCGCGACGTCATCACCCTCGAAGGTCAACCGCACTTCAAGCCCTGCCATACGCTCACGCTGAGCGAAGATGGCCTCACGCAGCTCCGGCTGCTGAGCCTTGTCCCCGTTGAGTATCACGCGCACACGCGCCGTTGATTCCATGGTGCCTCCTTGGCGACATGCGGATCGAGCGACAAGCATACTCTGGTCGGGGGCCTTCAATGAACCATCTCTGCCCTGCGGCACGCCGCTGTCGCCAGCCAGCGAATCCCTCATGCCCGGCCAGTCGCCTTGGGCAGTCGCAATGCGCCGTCGCACCGGGCAGTCATACCGACTAGACGCCCGGCTGACGTCGCGCACCCAACAGCAGCAACGGCAGCACCATCACCACGCTGATCAGCAGCAGCCCCTGCTGGGGGGCGAGCGGCGTATTGAGCAGTGCCGTTGCCACCACTGCCGAACCGCCGAGCTGGATGCTGCCGAGCAGCGCCGCCGCGGTGCCGGCACGCTCAGCGAAGGCCTCCAGCGCCAGGCTTGATGCCGCCCCGAGCGCCAACGAGAAGCCGACTGACAGCACTGCCACCGGCACCATGAAGGCAGCGGCAGATAGCGGCAGCCAGGCGAAGGCCGCACCCTGCATCAGGCCGGAGAGCAGGATGATCGCCAGCCCCAGACGCACGGTGGGCTGACGACCGAGGCGCGTGATCACGCGCGGTGCGAAGAAGAAGGTGATGATATTGATCACGGCATTGCCGCCGAACAGGGCACTGAAGACCAGCTCGGAGTGACCGAGGCGCTCGACCAGCAGCTCGGAGGACGACGAGACATACAGCAGGATGGCGCTCATCGCGGCCATCGCGACCAGCGCCTGATACAGGAAGCGCCAGCTGGTCAACACGGGGCGGTAGCGCGCCCAGTTGTACAGCGGACGCTCCACGACCGTCGTGGCCGGACGCGTCTCGCCAAAGCTCTTCCACGCCATCAGGCCGACACACAGCGCGAAGGCGGCCATGAACAGGAAGTTGGAGCGCCAGCCGAACTGCACCGCCAGCAGACCGCCCAGCACCGGCGCCAGCGCCGGAATGATGCACAGCGCACCATTCAGATAGCTGTACATCCTGGCGCCCTGCTCCGGCGTGTAGCAGTCACGCACGGCCGCGAAGGCCACCGTCACCGTGGCGCATGCTCCCAGCCCCTGCAGGATACGCCCGAGATACAGCATGCTGATGTCCTGTGCCAGCACGGCGACCATCGCGCCGACGAGATAGACCGTCGCGCCACCCAACAGCGCCGGACGCCGTCCGTAGAGGTCCGTCAACGGGCCAACCAGAATCTGCCCGACACCCACAGCGCCCAGAAACAGCGTCACCGTCATCTGCATCACATCGGTGGGCTGGGCGAATTCGCGCGCCATCGCCGGCAGTGAGGGCAGATAGATATCGATCGCCAGCGGCGAGAACATCACGCAGCCGACCAGCAGCAACAGCAATAGTCGTGCGTTGGGCATGGGCCTTGCGGCAGCAGAGGAAGACACGGACATGGATAATCTCGAGAGTCAGAAGCCAAGGGCGGCCCAACAGAGGGGCCATCAAGAATCCGCAGAGCCTAGCGTCTGCGACTTATGAAGCAAAATGATATTATTTCAGGCCTGATATTCCACTGGGGAAACTCATGAGCGCGACAGACCCGCAGACACCCGCAAGGCCGGTTGCCGCCCTGTCTCCAGCCGCGTCTTCACTGCCTGCGTCTTCGGGCTCAGCGCCAGCGGCCACGCCCTTCAACACGCGCATCGATCTCAATCTGCTGCAGGTGCTGCAGGTACTGCTGGAAGAGTGCAGCGTGACGCGCGCGGCGGGCCGTCTGCACCTCTCGCAGTCTGCCGTCAGCAAGAGTCTGGCACGCCTGCGCGTGATGTTTGATGACGCCCTTTTCATTCGCGAACGCCATGGTCTGCGCCCCACGGCGCGGGCCCTGTCATTGCGTGGTGAACTGGCCGAGCTGCTCTCGCGTCTCGAGAACCTGAGCGCCCCTGCCACCTTCACCCCCGCCACCAGCCAGCGGCGCTTTCAGCTGGCGGTGCTGGAAAGCGCCTGGGCAACCCTGATGCCGTCCTGCACGCGCGCACTGACCGATGCGCTGCCGCATGGCAGCCTCGAGATCAGCCGCTGGCAGGCCGATTGCCTGAGCCTGATGGAAAAGGGCCAGCTGGATATCGGGCTTGCCGGACACGATCACAGTGCCGAGACCCCAGGCGAGCCGCCCGCCCTCCCCGCTGGCTTCCAGTCGCGCCTGCTGTGGCGCGACGACCATGTGATTCTGGTGCGGCGTGATCATCCGCTCACACGGCGCCAGACACCGATGACGCTGAGCGAATTCGCGGCCTTGAGTCATGTCCAGGCCACCTGCGAGGGGCGCTCACGCTGGTCGCTGGATGAGCGGTTGGAGCAGCACGGCGCACCACGCCGCATCAGCGTGCTGGTGCCGGATTTCCGCGACGCCCTGAGCATCGTCGCGCACAGCGAGCTGGTGTTCTGCGCGCCCAGAAGCTTTGCCCAGGCCAGCAGCGAGCTGCATGGGCTGGCGATTCTTGAGCTACCGATGCGCCTGCCCGCGCTCAGCTACCGCTTGATCTGGCATGCCAGCCACGAGCAGGACCCCGGGCACCGCTGGTTGCGACAGTCCCTGCTGACGCATATCCGCAACGCGCATGGGGAAGACGCCGAGGCCGCTGAGCTCTAGAATGGCCCCATTCTGAATTCGCCACCCGCCCTGCGGCACTGGCGCCGATACCCGCACGTCCCATGAGGTTCTGCCATGCGCTCCATCATCCGCCTGTTCTTCCGCACCCTGCGTCTGGTGCTGGCTCCCTTCATGCTGCTCAGCGAGAAGCTGACCCGCGGCAGCGCGCTCGAGCGCAGCCCCGCCCAGCAGGCCGAGGTGGATGCCGAGACGGCCAAGCTGGCGTTGTATCAGTTCTCGACCTGCCCGTTCTGCATCAAGGTGCGCAAGCGCATGCATCAGCTGAACCTGAACGTCGAGCAACGCGACACCCAGCACAACGCCACTCACCGCCAGGCCCTCGAACAGGGTGGCGGTCGCGTCAAGGTGCCGTGTCTGCTGATCACCCATGACGATGGTCGCGAAGAGTGGATGTACGAATCCGACACCATCAATGCCTACCTGCAGGAGCGCTTCGGCAGCGCCGCCTGACAGGAGACCGGCTGATATGACGCAGACCGCAAGAGGCCGCTCTCATGAGCGGCCTCTTGCGGTCTGGTGAGCGCGATCACGCGCATTTGGGTGTCTCTCTTCTGCTTACCGTCTTGCCCACCTTCTGCCTCTCATCAGGCCAGCGCCTGCGAGACGAATGCCCGCTTGAGGCGAGCCGCCTGGCGCATCCGATCCATCGCCCACACCATCGCCAGCGTCAGCGCGACAGCTCCCAGGGTATGCGCCAGCGCCAGATCCAGCGGCAACCACCACAGTACATTGGCGATCCCCAAGCCTGCCTGCACCAGCCAACACCCCAGCGCCCAGCGCCAGGGGTTGTCAGGCGCCGCCGTCCGCGCCGGCAAGTGGCGGCGCTGGCGCCAATACAGCGCCAACAGCACCGCCCCCAGCAGCACGGCCCCGCCACGGTGCGCCATGTGGATGGCCGTGCGCGCCTCACCATGCAGCTGCCCGTGCAGATAGCTGGGGCCGACATCCTGGGTCAGGTGGAAGCCCTCTCCCCAGTCCATCGCCGGCCATGCGGCACCATTGCAGGCCGGGAAACCTTCACAGGCAAGCCCGGCATAATTGCTCGAGGTCCAGCCCCCCAGGGCCAGCTGCCCCAGCAGCAGAGCCGCGGCCAGAGCAGCCAGCCAGGGCTGACGCCGGATGTGTAGTGCATCAGCGCCCGCCGTGTGTTGCTCAACTGTCACCTTGAGGTGCGCCGCCCGCCGTCTGAGTGATAGCCACAGCAACAGTAGCAGGCTCAATACGCTCAGGCCGCCCAGCAGATGCAGCGTCACCACCTGCGGCCACAGCTTCAGCGTCACGGTAAAGGCCCCGAACGCGCCCTGGACCAACAGCATGCCCAACAACAGCCAGCAGCCGGCCAGGGGAAAACGAGTGCGCGCCTCCGCTCCCCAGTGATCAGTCACCTTTGCCTCGCCACTGCCACCCTCGAAGGCCTGCGAGTGATGAGCCTCCCGACGGCGTATCCGCCAGCCCAGCGCGAGCAATGCGATTGCCGCAAGCCCGAGCAGACTCGCCGCATAGCGATGGATCATCTCCGCCCACGCCTTGTAGCCTTCAAGCGGATGATGCGGGCTATGCAGGCTCGCGGTCTGGGCGTCCGGCACGACCAGGGCGCCATAACAGCCCGGCCAGTCGGGGCACCCCAGACCGGCGTCCACCAGCCGCGTCCAGGCTCCCAGCCCGATCACCAGAATGACCAGTCCCAGCATGCTGGCGACCAGTCGCTGGCTGCTGCGCCACAGGCGTGCCGTCACCCGCCGGCTCGCCGCCTGCCGTGAGACAGGGCCATGCACCAGATCAGACGTCAGCTCAGGAGTCGCCATCGAGAAGGCCTGCGCGGCGGCGGCTTCATCCGTGGTGGCGTGGCGCAGAAATGGCGGGCGAGGCAGCAACGCCGCCCCTCGTTGGCGAGCCCGCGAGACGGCGCAGGCCCGCGGTGGATAGCGCTTCTGTATGGCGAGGCGAGACATGGCATATCTCCCTGGTGAAGTGAAAGAAGATCACTCCCGGCCTGGCGAGGCGCGACCTGGCGAGGCACAAACTATCGAGGCCCGGCCTAGCGAGGCGCGACCTGGCGAGGTCCGACCTGGCGAGGCGCGACCCAACGAGGTCCGACCGGATTACGCTTGAGCAGCCGGCGCACATCCTTCATCACGGCCTGCGGTGTGATCTCGGGCCCGTAGGCGACCACTACCTGTCCGTGAGGGTCGATCAGGCGTAACTGGTGCGGCGCGGAAGTGGTGTCGTTGGGCGCTGGCCAGCGCCCGAGTGCCCGTTGCTCGCCCGGCACCTGAGGATGCACAAAGGCCTTTTCAGCCACCACCAGACGGCCCAGGCGTGGCGCCTCCTTGCCAAGTGCGCGATGCAGGCGCCACCAGCGCTCGGCCTGCGCCGCGGCCAGCTGCGGCTGGTTCGGCTCCGGCCAGCTGAGCCAGAAACGCTGCTCATCCGCGCCTCGCGCGGCCAGCGGCGGCATGCCGGGGGCCTCCTTCGCGCTAACAGCGCCGCCAGTCGCGTTTCCTGTGGCGTTTTCGGTGACGTTGTCAGTGGCGTTCTCTGTCACGAGGTAGTCGAGCGACCAGTCCGTGAGCGGCTTGACCTTTGGCAACAGGGCACCGTTTGCCACCCGCCCCTCGGGAATCCCGACCTGTGCGCTCAGCATGGCCCACGCCAAGGGCAGCGGGGCGGACAACAGCCCCAGCAAGGCCACGAGTTTCAGACGCTGTCGCATCACGTGTGTCATCGCTCTCCTCCTGACGACGGCTTCCCTGCTTGCCCGGGTGTGCGGACAACAGACTCAAGACATAAGCACCAGACGCTAGGCCTGGCGCTGACGTAGCGCGGACTGGCGTTGACGGCGCGCGCCCAGAATCATGACCACCGCCGCCCCCAGGCTGAGTCCCAGCCACTGCAGCGCATAGGCGTAATGACGCTCCGGCGTCATGTTGCTCGGCTGCCACCAGGGCAGGAATCGCCCCTCCCCGCTCGTCTGGTGCAGAACACCCGCAAAGGCCGGTGTGCCCAGCGCCTGCCAGGCGCTCAGATCGACCTGCTGCAGACGCTGCCCCTCGCGGTTGGGGCCGAACAGTGGGCCACCGCTGGTGCCTTGACCGTTCAACCACTGCCAGCGACCACTGATCACCCCGGAGCCTGCCGGGGTCGTGAACTCCGGGTCGCTGCGAGGTGCCGGCGATGCCACGAAGCCACGCTCCACCAGCCACCAGCGGCCATCCAGCGTTCGGAAGGGCGTGAGCACCGCCACACCATGGCGCTTGTCCAGCGTGCGGTTGTCCAGCAGCAGGCTGTGTTCCGCGAGCCACTCGCCGCGCAGCTCGATCAGGCTGGCACTGGCGGGCGGTGCCGTCGGCATCACCAGCTCCGGCGCGCTGGCGGTATCCTCCAGATGCTGGGCACGCGCCTGGCCACGCATCACCTGCCAGCTGCACAGACACAGACCGAGCACGATCAGGCATCCCCAGAACAGCCACCAGCCGCGTCCGACCTGGCGCTCCTGCGTCGGCGCCGTTGAAGACCCCTGCGCCGCTGGCACTGACTTGCGCTTGTCAGCCGGATGAGCTCGACTGTCACAAGCGAGTGCCGCGCTGTGCTCACCCGCCACTGTCTGCGCCCCGGGAGGTGACATGCTGCTCAAATCGCTGATCGCACTGGTCTTTATCGGCATGCTGGCAAGCCTGGTCGCCGGCGCCGGTTTTCTGCTGCGCGATGGCAGCCGCAGTCGACGTCTGCTGACCTCTCTCAAATGGCGGGTTGGCCTGGCAGTGTGTCTGGTGATTCTGCTGGTCATTGGCTTCTCCACCGGAATGCTGGACTGACATCGCGCCGTGTGCTGTCAGAACACATAGACGAACAGGAACAGACCGATCCACACCGCATCGACGAAGTGCCAGTACCAGGCAGCCGCTTCGAAGGCGAAGTGACGTTCACTCGAGAAGTGGCCGCGTATCACGCGCACCAGCATCACGATCAGAATCAGGGTGCCGATGGTGACGTGCAGACCATGAAAACCGGTCAGCAGGAAGAAGGTACCGCCATAGACCCCCGCCTGCAGCGTCAGCCCCAGGTGGTGCCAGGCCTCGTAGTATTCGATGCCCTGCAGGGTCAGAAAGCACAGCCCCAGCACCACGGTGCCCGCCAGCCAGTTGCGCGCCGTGCGCCGAAACTCCATCTTCAGCGCTTCATGCGCCACCGTCAGGGTGACGCTGGAACTGACCAGCAACAGCGTGTTGGCCAGCGGCAGCTGCCAGGGCGACAGCAGCTCTCTGGGTCCGGCGATGCTGGTATCCGGCGGCGTCATCAGGGGCCAGCTGGCGGTGAAGTCAGGCCACAGCAGCGCCGTCACTCCCTTGGCGCCCTCGCCATCGAGCCAGGGCAGCGCGAAGGTTCGCAGATAGAACAGCGCCCCGAAGAAGGCCGCGAAGAACATCAATTCCGAGAAGATGAACCAGGCCATGCCCCAGCGGAACGAGCGGTCCATCTGGTCATCGTAGAGGCCGCCCATCGACTCGCGCACCACATCCCGAAACCAGCCCGCCATCACCAGCACCACGGCCAGCAGACCGATGCCTGACAACCAGGCGGCGCTGCCATGCACCATCCAGATTCCGGTGCCGATCATCATGCCGCCCACCGCCAGCACGCCGAAGATGGGCCAGGCACTGTGGGCCGGGACGTAATAGCTGCCACTGCTCATGTTTCACCTCCTGCAGAATGCTCTGCACCATCGTCCCCCGCGGATGACGGCGTCATGACCGGATAGAGCGTGTACGCCAGGGTCAGATCACGAATGCCCTCCGGAAGGTCAGGGTCGACCTGAAAGACCAGCGGCAGCTCGCGCCGCTCGCCTGCTGCCAGCGTCTGCTCCTGGAAGCAGAAGCACATGATCTTGCGCAGATGCAGTGAGCCCTCGGCAGGACTGACACTGGGGACCGCGCGGCCACGCACCGGGTAATCGGCGTGATTGGTGAACACGAAGCGCGCGCTGTACTGGCCACCGGGATGGATACGGAACTGTTCATCCAGCGCCTCGAGTGTCCACGGCAGGCCCTGCCCCTGCTGGGTGATGAAGCGCACCGAGACCCAGCGGCTCTCGTCGATCTCCATCGCCACCGCGGCCCTGGCCTGACTGGCGGCCTTGCCATTCAGGCCGGTGAGATTGCAGAAGACGTCATAGAGCGGCACCAGCGCGAAGGCGAAGCCCAGCATCGCGACCAGCGCCAGCAGCGTGCGCCGCACGGTGCGTGCCACTGCCTGTTGCTGTGCTGCGTGATCGCGTGAGGGCATGTCACTCTCCTGGCCGCTGTCCATCGCTCAGCGGATGATCTGGCCATCGCGGGTCTGCGGAGGAATCTCGAAGGTATGCAGCGGCGCCGGGCTCGGCACGCTCCACTCCAGGTCCACCGCGCCCTCCCAGGCACACGCCGGCGCTCTGACACCGCCGCGCGCGCACTTGACGATCACGACCAGGAACAGCAGCTGCGAGATACCGAACAGGAAGGCGCCGATGCTGGACAGCATGTTGAAGTCGGCGAATTGCAGCGCGTAATCCGGGATGCGGCGCGGCATGCCGGCCAGCCCCGAGAAGTGCATCGGGAAGAAGGTCAGGTTGACGCCGATGACCGACAGCCAGAAATGCCACTTCGAGAGCCCCTCGTGGGGATAGAAGCCGGTCCACTTGGGCAGCCAGTAGTAGGCTCCGGCGAGAATCGCGAACAGCGCGCCGGGCACCAGCACATAGTGGAAATGCGCCACCACGAAGTAGGTGTCGTGGTACTGGAAATCCGCCGGGGCGATGGCCAGCATCAGGCCCGAGAAGCCGCCGATGGTGAACTGGACGATGAAGGCGATCGCAAACAGCATCGGGGGCTCGAAGCTGATGGAGCCGCGGAACATGGTGGCGATCCAGTTGAAGACCTTCACGCCGGTCGGCACCGCGATCAGCATCGTCGTGTACATGAAGAACAGTTCCGCCACCAGTGGCAGGCCGACGGCGAACATGTGATGCGCCCAGACCAGGAAGGACATGATCGCGATGGAGCCGGTGGCATAGACCATCGAGGCGTAACCGAACAGCCGCTTGCGCGAGAAGGTCGGCACGATGGCGGACACGATGCCGAAGGCCGGCAGGATCATGATGTAGACCTCGGGATGCCCGAAGAACCAGAACAGATGCTGGAACAGCACCGGGTCGCCGCCACCGGCGGCATTGAAGTAGCTGGTGCCGAAGTTGATGTCGAACAGCATCATCGTGATGGCGCCCGCCAGCACTGGCATCACCGCGATCAGCAGGAAGGCGGTGATCAGCCAGGTCCAGACGAACAGCGGCATGTCCATCAGGCGCATGCCCGGGGCACGCAGATTGAGGATGGTGGCGATGATGTTGATGGCGCCGAGAATCGAGCTGATGCCGGCGATGTGCAGCGAGAAGATGAAGAAACTGGTCGAAGGCGGCGCATAGGTGGTGGACAGCGGCGCGTAGAAGGTCCAGCCGAAGTTGGGGCCACCGCCCTCCATCAGCAGGGTGGAAAGCAGCAACAGGAAGGCGACCGGCAACAGCCAGAAGCTGAAGTTGTTGAGGCGCGGCAGCGCCATGTCGGGCGCGCCGATCTGCAGCGGAATCATCCAGTTGGCCAGCCCGGTGAAGGCCGGCATGATGGCGCCGAACACCATGATCAGCCCGTGCATGGTGGTCATCTGGTTGAAGAACTCCGGCTGCACCATCTGCAGGCCGGGCTGGAACAGCTCGGTGCGGATCACCAGCGCCATGATGCCGCCGATGAACAGCATGCTCAGCGAGAAGATCAGATAGAGGGTGCCGATATCCTTGTGATTGGTGGTCAGCAGCCAGCGCAGCATGCCGCGCGGCGAGCTGCCGTGGCCCTCGCCCACATGAGCGCCGCCTGCGGTGGCCCCCTCGCTCTCGCTGGCCCGAAGTACCGCCTTGCGTGGCTGTTCACTGGCCATGACACGCCTCCTGAATGCGTCGCTTGCACGCTATTGAGACAGCTGTTCCTTGATGACGGCTGGCTGCACCAGCTCGCCGGTATCGTTGCCCCAGGCGTTGCGCTCATAGGTGATGACAGCCGCCAGCTCGACCGGACTCAGCACATCGGCGAAGGCCGCCATGGGCGTGCCCGCCTTGCCGTTGACCACGATATCGATGTGCGCCTGCATGTCCTGGGTGACGATGGCGCTGCCCACCAGCGAGGGGAACGCCGGCGGCATGCCCTGACCATCCGGCTGATGACAGGAGGCACAGATGGTGGCGTAGGTCTTCTCGCCCTTCTCCATCAGCTCCTCGAGACTCCAGTCACGACCGGCATCGTTGAGCGCGGCCTCGGCTTCGGCCTTGCGCGCGATCAGCCACTCATCGAACTCGGCCTCCGGCAACGCCTCGACCACCACCGGCATGAAGCCGTGGTCCTTGCCGCACAGCTCGGTGCACTGGCCACGATAGGTGCCGGGGGTCTCGATACGCGTCCAGGCCTCATTGATGAAGCCGGGGATGGCGTCCTTCTTGACACCGAAGTCCGGCACCCACCAGGAGTGGATGACGTCGGCGGAGGTGGTCAGGAAGCGCACCTTGCGATTGATGGGCAACACCAGCGGATTGTCGACTTCCAGCAGGTAATGCTCGCCCTTGGCGGCGGTGTTGTTGATCTGCTCGCGCGGGGTCGCGAGGCTTGAGGTGAAGGCGACATCCTCGCCCAGATACTCGTACTGCCAGCGCCATTGATGGCCGGTGATCTTCACGTCCAGCGCCGATTCGGAGGCGTCGTACATGTCCTTGAGCGTGGCGGTGGCAGGCACCGCCATCACCACCAGGATCAACAGCGGGATGGCGGTCCACAGAATCTCGATACGGGTATTTTCATGGAAGCTTGCCGATACCGCACCGCGTGACTTGCGGTGCTTGATCATCGCGTAGCCCATGACACCGAACACCACGATGCCGATGACCACACAGATCCAGAAGATGATCATGTGCAGCGAGTGGATCTCGCGGCTGACCGCGGTGACCCCGACCGGCATGTTGTATTCCACTGCCAGCACCGAAGGGGAAAGGACTGTCAGTGACAGGGTCGTCAGTGACAGGGTCGTCACTGTGCGTCGCAAGCGCAGACGCATTGGCCTGGTGACACGGGAAAGGCATTCCGCGATCCATGACATCGGCGCCTCCTTGTCATTGTTATCGAGAGCCTCACCCAGATGACGGCGCTGAGCGGCTCCCCGTGCTCCGACTTGCTTCGAGTATAGAAGAGCTTGGCGGAACACAAGGTCGCGTGGATCAACCCACTGATACTCCTTGGTCGCAAGGCAGAGCGAGGCAAAAACGGCTACCCCGCGCGTGATGCCGCCTGAGCACAAGGCAGTGGTGCGCTTCTGCGTTCAGTCCACGCAGGAAGGCGGCGATTGAGTCATTGCCAAGAAGTCGGCTGGCGACATGCTGGCGCGCGTCGGGGCGACCAATGGCGAAGTTATATGCGCATTTATCGATGTTAGCGTCACGCCGATCTGCATCAGTGTGTTGAAAGTCTTGCTTGAAAGCCCTGACGGAAGGTCTTGCTCGGCGTGCGCTCGACAGCGGCATATCGACCTGACAACCAGCACACGCCAGCACGCCCTACTCAATCCATCACCACGCCCCTCGGAATCTGCCATGAACGCCATCTGGCTTGCCCTGTTCGGCTGCGTTGCCTTCGCCATCGGCTATCGCTTCTATTCCCGCTTTCTGGCCGAACGCATCTTCCGCCTCGACCCGAATTTCGTGACGCCAGCCCATGCGCTGCGCGATGACACCGACTACCTGCCCACCAATCGCTGGGTGCTGTGGGGTCACCATTTCACTTCGGTGGCGGGAGCAGCCCCCATCGTCGGTCCGGCGATCGCCGTCTACTGGGGCTGGCTGCCGGCCGTGCTGTGGGTCGTGCTGGGCAGTCTGTTCGCGGCAGGCGTGCATGATTTCGGCACCTTGACGCTGTCAGCGCGTCATCGCGGCCAGTCGGTCGGCACCCTGGCGGACAAGCTGATCGGCAAGCGTGCCAAGCTGCTGTTTCTGTTCATCATCCTGATTCTGGTCCTGATGCTGAACGCGGTGTTCGCCTGGGTGATCGCCAATCTGTTCATCAACTTCCCGGCCAGCGTGCTGTCGGTACTGATCCAGATTCCGCTGGCGGTATGGATCGGCCATCGCGTCTATCGTCGTGGCGGCAAGATGTTGATTCCCTCGCTGCTCGCGCTGATGGTGATGTATGCCGTCGCCCTGCTGGCGGGTCAGTTCGAGTTCCTGCAGATCGATCTGGCCGGTACCTTCACCGCCATGGCCGGTGGCGAGGATGCCACCCTGCTGTTCGGCCTTTCGCCCATCTCCAGCGCCTTTCTGGTGTGGATCATCGCGCTGATGAGCTATGTCTACATCGCGTCGGTACTGCCGGTCTGGAAGCTGCTGCAGCCACGCGACACCATCAACTCTCACCAGCTGGTGGTCGGGCTGGTACTGCTGTATCTGGCACTGGCCGTAGGTGGCCCGCATCTGACGGCGCCGGCCTTCAACGCCGATGCCGAGATGTCCTTCTACCCGCTGCTGTTCATCACCATTGCCTGCGGCGCCATCTCGGGCTTCCACGGTCTGGTCGCCTCCGGCACCACCTCCAAGCAGCTGTCCCATGAACCGGATGCGCGCCTGATCGGTTACTCCGGTGCGCTGGGCGAAGGCATGCTGGCGCTGATTTCCATCATCGCGGTGGCGACCCTGTTCGCAACCCAGGCCGATTTCAGCGCGACCTATTCAAGCTTCGCCGCGGCGGGTGCCAATGGGCTCTCGAGCTTCGTTCAGGGGTCCGGTCAGCTGATCTCGCACCTCGGGCTGCCCGCCAATGTCGGCAGTACGCTGGTCGCGGTCATCGTGGTCAGCTTCGCGGCGACCACGCTGGACTCCGCCGTGCGCCTGATGCGCTACATCATCGCGGAACTGGGCAGCGAATACGGCATGCCGGCGCTCAGCCACAAGCATGTCGCCACCAGCATCGCCGTCATCGCCAGTGCCGCGCTGGTCATCCTGCCGCAGGGGCCCAAGGGCTTCGGTTCCGGCGGCTACCTGCTGTGGCCGTTGTTCGGCACCAGCAATCAGCTGCTGGCGGGCATCTCGCTGATGCTGGTGTCGGTGTGGCTCAAGCGTCAGGGCCGCCCTGTCATCTATACCCTGGCCCCGATGGTCTTTTTGATGATCATGACGCTGTGGGCGATGGTGCAGCAGGTGGTGCTGGATTGGTCGGGCATGGGCAGCAACGACCCGCAATGGCTGTTGTTCACCTTCGGCAGCCTGATCATGGTGTTTGCGCTGTGGATTCTGCTCGAGGCCAGCCGCAGCCTGAAGTCTCCCGCCCGGGTGAGCGCTCATGAGAGCTGATGACGATACCCGGTTGGCGTCATCACCCCGCCAGCCGGGTCTGACAAGGCGCCTGCTGACAGGCGCCATTCAGCTGCGGGATGGCTGGGAGGCCATGCTGCGCGTCAACCAGCAGCGCGATCTGGCGCAGCTTGCCCGTGAGGAGGAGGACATCTTCATGATGATGAGCTTCGCGGAGCTGATGGGCATCCCCAATCCGGCGCCGGCCGTCTCGCTGGAGATGCTGCCGCTGATGCTGGAGCGCATGCATGACTGGCACCTGCGTCAGGGGCTTGAGCATTCACCGCTGGAGGGCATCAAGTGCTGTTGAGCAGGCTCTGGAAACGCGCGGCATCCCGCACGGCGAAAGATACGACTGTGCCGGAAGGCACTCAGCCGTCAGCGGCTCACGAGACTCACGAGACTTACGAGACTCACACTCCTCAGCCTGGCCGAGCACCGGGGCAAGCCGAGATATCCAAGCACCCCGAGATCTGGTTCTTCGGTGGCAAGGGCGGTGTCGGCAAGACCAGCTGCGCGGCGGCCCAGGCGCTGGCACTGGCGGAGAAAGGCGAAGCAACCCTGCTGGTATCGACAGACCCCGCGCACAATCTGGGCGATCTGCTCGGTGCGGTCGGTGGCAAGCCATGCAACATCGCGCCGCGCCTCGACGTGATGGAACTGGACCCCGAGCGGGAATGCGACCGCTACCTGGAGGCGGTCCGCCAGCGGATCGCCCCCCTGGTAAGTGGCGAGCGCAGTGCCACCGTGATGCGCCAGCTCGAACTGTCACGCCACGCTCCCGGCACCAGTGAAGCGGCACTCTTCGATGCACTGGTGGAGATCATCCTGACCCCGCCAGCCCCGCTGGAAAATGAAGCTCCACACTATCGCCACATCCTGTTCGATACGGCCCCCAGCGGGCACACCATTCGCCTACTGAGCCTGCCCGAAGTGCTGGGCGGCTGGCTGGAGGGCATGCTGGGTCAGCGCAGGCGCGCCGTCGCCGAACGCAGCCTGTGGCTGGACAGTCAGCAGGCATCAGAGACGCCAGGCGAAGGAGCGCCGGAAGACCCGATCAGCGAGGCGCTGGAGCAACGCCGTACGCGCTACGCAGCATTGCGTCAGCGCTTGAGCGATACCCGCCGGGCGCGCGTGATTCTGGTCAGCACGCCGGAGAAGCTGCCGTGTCTGGAGACGACCCGAACACGAGAGGCGCTGGAAGCCCATGGTCTGGCCGTCGGCGGCTTGATCATCAATCAGTGCCTGCCGGAACCCGCCGCGCAAGGGGCTGGCAGTCCCCCCTCAACGCCCCACGAGCCGCAGGCTGACTGGGTCGCGACCTGGCGAGAACAGCAGCAACACTGGGCCGCCAGACTGGAGGAGGCCTTCGCTGATCGCCCATGCGTGCGTCTGCTGCGCCAACCACAGCTGCCGGAGGACCGCGCAAGCCTTGCCCCGCTGGTGGCACAGTTCACGGCGTTCCGCCCCTGGTCACCCGCCCCTGCCGCGTCCTCTTGCGGTTGCGCCGCTCCCGCCAGATGACTCGAGAGGTTGCCCTGCTATTCAGCCCCTCAGACCCTCAGCGCTTCCGCTCTTTCACCCTCCCGCTCTCCGGACCTCACGCTGATCCGCTGATCCGCCCTGTGCTGACGACATGCATTCGCGTACAGGGCGGGGAGTTCATCATTCAGACACTTCGATCTGATAACTTATTCAGAATTTGCGCATATTGATGCACCATCACTGACCTCGTCTCACCTGACTTGTGCACGCACCTTGCGTGAGGCAAGGCATGTGCACGCCTGCGGGCATGGCAAGCGAATTGCATTGTCTTGCATCCCCCTCCAAGGTGTTCAGAATGCTGCTCACATGGCAACAATCTGTTGCAACAGGGTGCGCAATAACTGCACAAAACAACCATACAGTCGCCTCGTCATTCCGATAGAATAGCGGGCTAAATATCTTCCTCATCATGACATCGTTGCTTTGACCTGCCGCGCCTGTGGTGAGTCACAATGTGGCGATAGTGACGCACTTAAGCCCCTGAATTTCGTAAAGGACGCTCCATGGCCCCGACTTCCCCCAGTCAATCCCGCTTGCAGAGACACTCATTGGCTTTCAATGCCCGCCGCCTCGGCCTGCTTCCGGCAAGCCTGCTGCTGGTCGGTGCCCTGCTGGCCGGCTGTAGCGGCGACAAGGAGGAGGCTGGCCAAGGCTCCGCCGCAGGCGCCAGCCAGGCCGCTCAGGTCGATGTCGTCACCGTCACCGCCCAGGATGTACCGCTCACCAGCGAGCTTCCGGGCCGCACGCGTGCCTATCAGATCGCGGAAGTGCGTCCGCAGGTCGGCGGCATCATCGAATCGCGCGACTTCACCGAAGGCAGTGACGTCGAGGAAGGACAGGTGCTCTATCACATCGATTCGCGCACCTATCGCGCCGATGTCGAGAGCGCCAAGGCGAGCCTGGCGCGTGCCGAGGCGAGCCTCAACACCTCAAGCCTCAAGGCCAAGCGCTACAAGAATCTCGTCGCACGCAAGATGGTCAGCCAGCAGGATTACGACGATGCCGTGGCCACCGTCGGCGAAGACCGTGCCGATGTCGCCTCGGCCAAGGCTGCGGTATCCAGCGCGCAGATCAACCTGGATTACACCAAGGTCACCTCACCGATCAGTGGTCGTATCGGCAAGTCCAGCGTCACCAAGGGCGCACTGGTCACGGCCAGTCAGGAAACCAGCCTGGCCACCGTCCAGCAGCTGGACCCCATCTATGTCGACCTGACCCAGTCCGCCACCGAAGTGCTGCGTCTCAAGCGTGAGCTGGGCGAGAATCGCGATGCCGCCACCGCACCGGTCCAGACGGAAGTCGAGCTGGTGATGGAAGACGGCAGCGTCTATGGCGCCAAGGGCAAGCTGCAGTTCGCGGATGTCACTGTCGACCAGGGAACCGGCATGGTCACGCTGCGCGCACTGTTCCCCAACGAAGATGAGCTGTTGCTGCCGGGCATGTTCGTGCGTGCCCGCCTGACCGAAGCCGTCGCCAAGGATGCCATCCTGATTCCGCAGAAGGCCGTGAGCCGTGACAGCACGGGCCAGGCCAGCGTGATGACAGTCAATGCCGAGAACAAGGTCGAGGCCAAGCAGGTCGTGATCGGTCAGGCCATCGACAATCAGTGGCTGGTGACCAGCGGCCTCGACAGCAATGACAAGGTCATCGTCAGCGGTCTGCAGAAGATCAAGCCGGGTGCCACGGTCGAGATCGCCTCGGACGAGACAGGCACTGACCAGAACGCCGCACCTCAGTCGCGGACTGCTGCCAGCAGCGACTCCTCGGAAAGTGAACAGGCCAAGACCGGCGATAGCCAGTAAGCCTGCCCCCGCTTTTCGCGCCACTGTCGCCAGCCAGACGAGAGACGCTTCTCGTGTGACTGGCGACCGTCCCGAACGACGTTCCAGGAGCCTCAAACGTCATGGCCAGATTCTTCATCGATCGCCCTATCTTTGCCTGGGTGCTCGCCATCATCGTGATGCTGGGGGGTATCTTCAGTATCCTCAAGCTACCGATCGAGCAGTACCCCTCGCTGGCCCCTACCAGCATCACCATTCAGGCTACCTACTCCGGTGCCTCCGCCCAGACGGTGGAAGACACGGTGACCCAGGTCATCGAGCAGCAGATGAACGGCATCGACAATCTGCTGTACATGAGCTCGACCTCGGACTCCCAGGGCAACGCCAGCATCGAGCTGAGCTTTGACACCGGCACCGATCCCGACATCGCCCAGGTTCAGGTACAGAACAAGCTGCAGCTGGCCACTCCGCGCCTGCCGCAATCCGTACAGAACCAGGGTGTCTCGGTCACCAAGTCCTCCGGCAGCTTCCTGATGGTCGCGGCCTTCGTCTCTGACGATGGCAGCATGACCAAGCAGCAATTGACCGACTATGTCGCCTCCGACATCCAGGATGAGGTCGCGCGTGTCCAGGGCGTCGGCGAGACCCAGCTGTTCGGCGCGCCGGGGGCCATGCGTGTCTGGCTCGACCCGCAGAAGCTCAACAACTTCAAGCTGACCACCAGCGACGTCACCACGGCCATCAGCACGCAGAACAACCAGATCGCCTCGGGCCAGCTGGGCAATCTGCCGGCGGAAGAAGGCCAGCAGCTCAACGCCACCATCGTGGCGCAGACCCTGTTTGAAACGCCGGAGCAGTTCGGCAACATCCTGCTCAAGACCCAGGAAGATGGCTCTCAGGTCTATCTGCGTGACGTCGGTCGCGCCGAGAAAGGCGCCGAAACCTACAGCACCGTCAGCCGCTACAACGGCAAGCCTGCTGCTGGCCTGGGGATCAAGCTGGCCTCGGGCGCCAACGCGCTGGACACCGTCCAGGCCGTCAAGGACCGCCTCGATGAGCTGTCCGCCTACTTCCCGCCGGGCATGAGCTTCAAGGTTCCGTACGACACCTCGCCCTTCGTCAAGATCTCCATCGAAGAAGTGGTGATGACACTGCTGGAAGCCGTGGCATTGGTCTTCCTGGTGATGCTGCTGTTCCTGCAGAACTTCCGCGCCACCCTGATTCCGACCATCGCGGTGCCGGTCGTGCTGCTGGGCACCTTCGGGGTGCTGGAAGTGCTGGGCTTCTCCATCAATACCCTGACGATGTTCGCCATGGTGCTCGCCATCGGGCTATTGGTCGACGATGCGATCGTGGTGGTGGAAAACGTCGAGCGCGTCATGCACGAAGAGAAGCTCTCGCCACTGGAAGCGACCCGCAAGTCGATGGGCCAGATCACCGGCGCACTGGTGGGTATCGGCCTGGTGCTGTCATCCGTGTTCATTCCGATGGCCTTCTTCCCCGGCACCACCGGCGCGATCTTCCGTCAGTTCTCGGTGACCATCGTCTCGGCGATGACGCTGTCCGTACTGGTGGCGTTGATCCTGACGCCGGCCCTGTGCGCCACCCTGCTCAAGCCGACCAAGGAGAAGACCACCGGCTTCTTCGGCCTCTTCAACCGGGTCTTCGATCGCTCCAACGCGCGTTACCAGAAAGGCGTTGGCGGCATGCTCAAGCGCACCGGTCGCTCGATGCTGGTCTATGCATTGATCGTCGTCGGCTGTGGCGTGGTATTCACGCGCATCTCGACCGGCTTCCTGCCGGATGAGGATCAGGGCTATCTGTTCAACCAGGTCATCCTGCCGGTGGGCTCCACTCAGGAGCAGACGCTCGAGACGCTGGAAAAGGTCGAGCATCACTTCCTGGTCGATCAGGAAGATGCGGTTCAGGAAATGTTCGACGTCGCCGGCTTCAGCTTCGCCGGTCGCGGTCAGAACATGGGCCTGGCCTTCATCAACCTGAAGCCGTGGGATGAGCGCGAGCGCGATTCCTTCAGCGTGGTCAGTGAAGCACAGAGCTACTTCGGCACCTTGAAGGAAGCCCTGGTCTTCGCCATCAACCCGCCGCCGATCATGGAGCTGGGCAACGCCAGCGGCTTCGACATGATGCTGGTCGACCGTGGCGGCATCGGCCACAAGGCACTGACCGACGCGCGCAACCAGCTGCTGGGCATGGCGGGCCAGAATCCGGCCGTGACCGGCCTGCGCCCCAATGGTCTGGAAGACAGCCCGCAGTTCACGCTCAATATCGATGAACTCAAGGCGACGGCGATGGGTGTCTCGCTGTCAGAGGTCTACTCGACGCTTTCCACGGCGTGGGGCTCGACCTATGTCAATGACTTCCTCGACAACGGTCGTACCAAGAAGGTCTATGTGCAGGCGGAAGCCAGTGCCCGCATGCAGCCGGAAGACCTCAAGAAGTGGTACGTACGCAACACCTCCGGCGAGATGGTGCCGCTGAGTGCCTTCATCAACGGCGAGTGGACCTACGGGTCGCCGCAGCTGGAACGCTACAACGGCGTCTCCTCGATGGAACTGCTGGGACAGGCGGCACCGGGTTACTCCACCGGTGAGGCCATGCAGGCCATGGAAGAGATGGTCAGCCAGCTCAACAATGGCGTCGCGCTGGAATGGACCGGCATCTCGCTGCAGGAATCCCAGAGTGGCGGCATGGCACCGTATCTGTATGCCATCTCGCTGGTCTTCGTCTTCCTGTGTCTGGCCGCGCTGTATGAGAGCTGGAGCATTCCGTTCTCCGTCATGCTGGTGGTACCGCTGGGGGTGCTGGGTGCCCTGCTCGCCACCTGGATGCGCGGACTCGACAATGACGTCTACTTCCAGGTCGGCCTGGTGACGACCATCGGGCTCTCGGCCAAGAACGCGATCCTGATCGTCGAGTTCGCCAAGGACCTTGAAGTGCAAGGTCGCTCGCTGATCGATGCCACCATGGAAGCCGTGCGCATGCGTCTGCGCCCGATCCTGATGACCTCGCTGGCCTTCACCCTGGGTGCCGTGCCACTGGCCATCTCGACGGGTGCGGGTGCCGCCAGCCGTCACGCCATCGGTAACGGCGTGATCGGCGGGATGATCTCGGCCACGGTGCTGGCGATCTTCCTGGTGCCGGTCTGCTATGTGGTCGTGCGCCGCCTCTTCGGTGAGCCGAAGGACCTCAAGCGAGCCCACGAAGCGGCCCGCCAGGAGGATGACCTTGTCTGATCTCTGATCACGACAGAAGCCTCATTGCTGTCACATTGCGTGACGGCCCTGCACGCCGCCCTCTCCGGGCGGCGTGCCTGTTTGCAGGCTGGCAAAAAAGGCGCGCTCACGCGGCAAGCATTGAGTGCCATCAGCCTTTTGCGGCATCATGCTACTATCGAACACTGTTTGCCTGCGCAGGCCTGGTGCTCCTACAGCTCCTATACCTTCGCAGGTCCGCGTGTGCATGGGGCCAGGCCACTGACGGCGCATCCCCGAGAGCGCTTCCCCAAGAGCGCAACCACAGGCGTGGTCAAGCCGCGACTGACAACGCCTCTGCGCATGCCCCGAACACGCGCGGCACGGCGATACACCACCCGATCCCGCTGGAGCGACATGCCTCGTCCCCTTGCTGCCCTGCGCCGCTACACCCGGCGTACCTTTGAAACCCGTGATCCGCCGCAGGTGTTCGCGCCTGTCACGTCAGGCGTGTCACGGCGGCGGATGCGTGCCTGCGAGTGCTGCGATCTCGTCGTGGCCCTGCCGGCGCTCAAGGCTGGCGAGCGCGCCCGCTGCCCGCGCTGCGATCATCTGTTCGCCCAGCGCCACGCCCATGCCGTGCAACGCACCCTGGCACTGGCGATGGCGTGCCTGGTGATGCTGGTGCTGACGCTGCCCTTCGAGTTCATCGCCTTTGCCACCAGTGGCATCTCGGCGAGCCTCAGCCTGATCGATACGCCAGCCGCCCTGACGGCCGAGTCCTATCCTTCCCTGGCCGTGCTGCTGATCCTGACCATCGTGATGCTGCCGGCGCTCTACCTGCTGGGCGTCATCTACACCCATGCGGCCATCGGGCTAAAACTGCCCTTGCCGGGCATTCGCGGCATTGCGCGCACCCTGAGCCACCTGCGCCCGTGGATGATGGCGGATGTGTTTCTGGTCGGCGTGATGGTGAGCCTGGTCAAGATCGCCGGCATGGCCGATATCAGCTTCGGCCCTTCCTTCTGGGCGTTCTGCGCCTTCGCCCTGCTGATGACCAAGACGCTGGCCAGCATCGATGGGGACCGCATGTGGTTCGCGCTGGCGGGCGAGCCAGCTGCCCCCAGCGGTACGTTGCCGGGCATCGGCGCCGCCTTGCAGGGATTGGCCAGTTGCCACAGCTGCGGCCTGATCAACGCCTGCGGTGAACGGGAGGCGCATACCCACTGCCGCCGCTGTGGCGACCCTGTCCATCAGCGCAAGACCCAGAGCCTGCAGCGCACCTGGGCGTGGCTGATCGCGGCGGCGATTCTGTACATCCCCGCCAATCTCTTTCCGATCATGACCACGGTCAGCCTCGGGGAGAATGACCCGCAGACGATTGCCGGTGGCATCGTGGTGCTCTGGTCACATGGTGACTGGCCCATCGCGATGGTCATCTTCATCGCCAGCATCCTGGTGCCGGCCTCGAAGATGATCGCCATCGCCTGGCTGTGCATCAGCGCCCAGCGCCCCGAGGTGCAACATGCGCGAGCGCGGGTGACCCTGTACCGCATCACCGAATATGTCGGGCGCTGGTCGATGGTCGATGTCTTCGTGGTGGCGCTGCTGGCCGCGTTGATCCAGCTGGGCGCGCTGATGTCGGTCCACCCGGGGCCCGCGGCGCTGTCCTTTGCCTGCGTGGTGGTGCTGACGATGCTGTCGGCGTTGAGCTTCGACCCACGCCTTGTCTGGGACACCGAGACGGAGAAGACGATGATGGCGAACACGCTGTTCGGTGATCTGCCGCTGACGCCGCTGACGGGCTCCGCATCTCTTGCCGCGTCCTCGCAGGCCACGCCTCCGTTCACGACGCCATTCACGACCCTGAATGCCTCCCGCAATCCCCCTTCCGCTGCCGCCTCACAGGATGACTTATGAGTGATGATTCTCGCGCACGTCGTGAAAGTCGACGCCGCCTTTCGCCGATCTGGATAGTCCCGATCGTGGCCCTGCTGATCGGCGCCTGGATGGTGTGGCACAACTACGCCAGCCGTGGCCCGCTGATCACGATCGAAATGGAGACGGCGGAAGGCATCGAGGCGGGCAAGACCCTGATCAAGACCCGTAACGTCGAGGTCGGCAAGGTCGAATCCGTGCGTCTGTCGGACAACCTCGACAAGACCATCGTCACCGCGCGCATGTCCAAGGACAGCGAGCGCATGCTCAATGCCGACTCGCGGCTCTGGGTCGTGAAGCCGCGCATCGGTCGTGAGGGCATCAGTGGCCTCAACACCGTGCTGTCGGGGGCCTATATCCAGCTTCAGCCCGGCGACAGCCGCGATGAGGAGGATCACTTCGTGGCGCTGGAGCAACCGCCGGTGACGACGCAGGACGCCAAGGGACTGCGTATCGACCTCACCAGCAACGATGGCAGCGTGCTGTCGGATGGTGACCCCGTCACCTACGAGGGCTTCGTGGTCGGGCGCGTGGAATCCAGCGAGTTCCGCCCCAGCGAGAAGGAAATGCACTACACCCTGTATATCGACTCGCCCTACCATGAGCTGGTGACCTCCACTACGCGCTTCTGGTCCACCAGCGGGGTCAGCCTGCGCCTGGATTCCCAGGGCCTGCAGGTCGATGTCGGGTCACTGGAAAGCGTACTGAGCGGCGGGGTGGCCTTCGGCATTCCCGAAGACCTGCCGCGTGGTCGTCCGGTGGTCGAGAACACCTCTTTCACGCTGTATTCCGACCAGGAAGAGGCCCGTGAAGGCAGCTTCCACCAGGCCATCGACTACGTGATCATGGTCGACGATACCGTGCGTGGCCTGTCGCGCGGCGCGCCGGTGGAATTCCGCGGCGTCCGCCTCGGCACCGTGGTCAGCGTGCCTTATCGCCTGACCCACCAGCGCGTGCGGACGCTGTCGAGCTTCGAGATTCCGGTGCTGATTCGCATCGAGCCCGAACGCCTAGAAGGGCAAGTGGATGATGACGGCGTGGCCCAGTGGAAGAAGCGCCTCGAGCGCCTCTTCAAGCGCGGCATGCGCGCGACGCTGAAATCCGGCAACCTGCTGACCGGCGCCCTGTTCGTCGATCTCGACTTCTATGACAATCCGCCGCCCTACAAGGCCGATACCTTCGATGATATCGAGGTCATGCCGAGCGTCTCGGGAGGCCTGGCGCAGATGGAAGCCAAGCTCAATGCCCTGCTCGACAAGCTCAATGCACTCGATGTCGAGCCGGTACTGAGCAACCTGAACAAGACGCTGTCGGCCTCCGAGAGTCTGGTCAAGCGCCTCGACAAGACGGCTGGTCATGTCGATAGCCTGCTGGGTTCCGAGGCGGTACAGAAACTGCCGGGCGACATCAGCACCAGCATCGACAACCTCAATCGCACCCTGGATGGCCTGACACCGGATTCTTCCGCCTACCGCAAGCTGGAAGGCGATCTCGAACGACTGGACCGCGTGCTCAAGAAGGCGGAACCGCTGCTCGACACGCTGGAGAAGAACCCCTCCAGCCTGATCTTCGACAAGCCGACCACTCGCGATCCGATTCCAAGGGCCCAATGATGACGACAGCCATGAGTCTTTCGACCCGCACAGCCGCCATGCCGCAAGCGTGCAGCACGCCTGCCTCACCGCGCACTTCCACGTCGCAAAAGGGCCGCTTCGGCGGCCTGCTGGCAGGCTTGCTGATGCTAGGCACACTGGCGGGCTGCACGACTGCCGCCACCGGTGGCGCCTACCTGCTGCCACAAACGACACAGGCTGGTGCCTCCCAGCGCAGCGTTGCCGCCGATGCGCCTCTGCTGGAAGTGATGCCAGTGCAGCTGGCCAGCTATCTGGAAGGCGGCAGTCTGGTCTATCAGACGGACGACATCACGCTGGTACAGGCCAGCCAGAACCTGTGGGCCGATGACCTGCAGGACATGCTGACCCGCCAGCTGCTCACGCAGCTCAAGGCCAGCCCCGCCCAGCCGCTGAGCCAGTACCGTATCGCGGATACCAGCCTGAGCGGCCTCAAGGGCGCACGCCTGAGCGTAAGCCTGGATCGCTTCATCGGCCGCCACGATGGCCAGTCCGTCATCACCGGTCGCTGGCGCCTGCGCGGCGTGGATGGCAGCGTGCTGGAGGAAGGCGACATCCAGACACTGACTCCCCTGACGGATGACGGCTATCCGGCGCTGGTCAATAGCCTGGGCGAAGGCTGGCGTGTGACCGGCGAGCAGTTGGCACGCGAGATCGCCAAGGCACTGCCGGCCACGGCGGATGCCAGCTGACGACCTGACGGTCTGACAGAACAGGGCGCGACTGGATGCCCAGAAAGCTGGATGTCCAGAAAGCTGGATGTCCAAAAAAAGAAGACCCCCGACGGAATCCGTCGGGGGTCTTCTTGTCTGGCGGCTAGCTGGCCTCAGCCTTGCTGGGGCAGCACCAGCTCACCATCACGGATCTCGAAACGCTTCACGTCCGGCTTGTCCTCGAGACGCACGGTGCGGGTCTCGTCACCCATGTCGACCTTGACGTCGTAGCCGACCACCTTGTCTGACGCGTCCTGCACCGTTTCGCAGCGCTGTTCGGTCGTGGTGTAGGTGTCGCCCTTCTTCATCTGACCCTGGATCTGGTTGCCGGCATAACCGCCACCGACGGCGCCCGCGGCTGTCAGCACCTTCTTGCCATTGCCACCGCCAAACTGATTGCCCACCACACCGCCGACGATCGCGCCGACGGCCGTGCCGACGACATTGTGGGTGTCCTTGCTGGGCGCCTGATGCGTCACGGTCTCGTTATGACAGACCTCGCGCGGGGTGGTCACGGTTTCCGTCACGGCATCCACTGCCACGATATCGGCATATTCAGGGCCTGAGTTGCTGGCCGTATAGCTGCCGATCGCCACTCCACCGCCAATGCCCAGTGCAGCCACGATCGCGCCAATCAGGATGGACTTGTTCATGCGTGTTCTCCTCACCGAATAGTGTTGCAGCCTGGCTCGTCGGCCAGTCAGCCAAGCCCCTGGATGACACTTGAGGGGCTTGCCGCTGCGTTCGGAGAGTAATCTAACACTGTTCGATAAACTCGGTAATGTGGCAACTTCACCACCCGGTCGTCGCCATTTCGCAACATCGAACATGGAAAAGCCGGGTTCTACGCTAGATCATGCCTTATATTAGCAATTTCTTGGCAAGCAGGCTTGCGGCCAGAAAACCCCGCTCATCGCCCTGACGCTGACGCGGGCTGTACGAGTCGGACAGGACGAACAGGGCCGGTGCGAGCGCCTCAGCTCGCACCGGCCCTTGTCTTGATGGCCCTGACCGCAAGTCACTCAGTCCAGCTGATTGGCCGTGATGGACACGGCTTCATCGTTGCAGAACTGCACGCGGACATCTTCCCACCAGTTCAATAGACGGCAGGACGTGTCATCGGCAATCGTCTCGCTGATATCACTGGGCTTGCCCAGCAACGAGATGGCCTGTGCCTCGCTCATCCCCTGCACCAGATAGCCATCATCCAGCGCTGAACGAATGCGGTACTGGCGCTGACTCTCCTCACGTGCGGCCAGGGCACGCTCCTTCTCACGCGCCAGGCGCTGTGCGGTCGGGTTTTCGCCTGAAGTCTCTTCTATCACGTCAGCGGCGGGTACCACCGTCAGCGAATCATCCAGCGTGACGGGGGTATCGCCCTGCTGGCAAGGCTGCTGCTGCCAGGTGGGCACCCCCGCCTGCACACAGCGAAAGATGCTGTTGTTGGCCTTGGCGGCAGGCGGCAGAGAGGGTGTCGCCGGGTCGGCAATCACTTGCGCCCGAGGCGCCTGCCCGTCACTCGAAGACGCTGCAGCATTCGGCGACTCCTCCGCCTGAACCGCCGCAAGCGGCATACCACTGACCAGCGTCGCCACCAGCAGTCCCCGCAAGAGCCGGCGTGACATCTGGCGTGAAACGCTGCCACAGGAATCCATCATCAACTTGTCTCTCCGCTTGGTGAGAGCGTGGATCATGCACGGATATCACGCCCAATGAGGTGAAATGGCAAAGCCATCATCCTTGCGTCAGCGCTTCCACTGATAGACCTCATCGGCGGTCTGCACATCGTCATGGTGACTGACATCAGAGCGACTGGGGGTCGAGGCCGCTTCGCCTGATCCATCGCCCGGAGTGTCCAGTGGCGGCATGCCTGGCATGGCCAGGCTGTCGTGGCTGTGACCGTGGTCGGGGCTGTGGCCGTAATCAGACGGCTCGATCTGATCGAGACTGGCAGCGCCATGATCGGGCGTATCCCAGACAGTGACCACCCGATTGCGCCCTTCGCGCTTGGCACGGTACATGGCCTGATCGGCACGCTGCAGAAGGTCCGGCAGCAGTGATTCCGCGCAAGCGGCCGGTCCGCCCTGGGCCACCCCGATACTGATGGTGACCCGCAGCAGCTGGCCGTTGCTCAGTGTGAAGGCACGACTGTTGATCGAGAGCAGCAAGCGTTCGGCTGCGTGCTGGAGCCCTTCTCTGTCCTCCGTCGGACACAGGGCCACGAACTCTTCTCCCCCCTGGCGGCACAACTGATCACTGCCGCGCAGATGGTGACGCAGTCGTTGCGTCAGCTCTATCAGCACCTCATCGCCAATCGCATGCCCTTGGGTATCATTGATGGCCTTGAAGTGATCGACATCGATCATCAGCACTCCCAGGCCACCACGACTCAGCAGACGTGGCCCCTCTTCCAGCAAGGCAAAACGAGACAGCGCCCCCGTCAGCTGGTCATGGCGCAAGTCACGACGGTAGCGCTTCTCGCGCTGCTCAGCCTCCCACCCGATCTGCACCGCCACCACCGCGATGAAGGTGACGGACATCACCAGGTTGACGACACTGGCCAGCGACATGAACTCGTAGGAGACGATATAGACCGGGCTGGTGAGATATTGGGCACCGATATAGAACAGCAGCAGGACACCACTGAACAGTAGCCGTTGAATGCGTGACAGGGACGCGATACAGACGAAGAAGATGGCGACGATATGGAAATACTCGAAGCCACCCTCGGCGCCGAACTGGTGTTCCCACCATGCCGCCTTGGCTGACATCGGCACCACCAGCAACAGCAACGCGGAATTCATGTACCCCTTGCGGTGGAACATGATGGCCAAGACGTTGAGCAGGACGCCGATGACATTGATCACCACCGGCTGCGGATAAGGCTGCAGGCCCAGCAGAGCGAAGTAGCCCAGCTGGCAGCCGAGCGCACTGATATAGATCCACATGAACAACTGATAAAGCACGAGGTGCCGCTCAGCCAGCCCCGCCGGAGCTGGCCACCGCCACTTCATGTTTACCGTGCGCAAGACACCCTGCCGACTTCCCGCTTTGCGACGGCGATCTGCTTTCGCCATGATTCCTTCCTCATTTACGGCACTTCCCGTGTGCCTCCGCTGCGCGCTACCTGATGATTTTACCTGCCTATTCTATCTCACGCTGCTGTATGAAACGTGACAGCCCTTACCAGTGCGCATCCTACAAGGCATGCAGCGCAGTCAGGCATGTGACTCACGTGTACCAGGCGCCCTCCCCTGCGAGACTGGCAATCCCATCACAGCGGCGTGGCTCACGTAGCAGGAGCCTGAGCGTGAAGCATCAGCAATCTCGAGGATCAGCAGTCGAAGATTCTCACAAAGTGGGCCTTGTGGGTGACTTGCAGAGTAGTTCAGAGAAGATTTAAGCCCTAGATTCAGTCGTGATGATGACCGGGCTGGAAAAAGTCCGTGACCAGTCAATGGTACTCTTGAGCATGGCAATGCTGACATCTCGTCGCCAGCCTGCATGACCCGGACCACCTGACACTCGGGCCCTGCTCGACGTCTGAGACAAGAACCGGGCAGACAATCGGCCGCCTTCGTGACACCATCAGCGCCTGGACATGGCAGTAGCCGTCACCCACTTTTCCCCGCCGTTTTTAGAGAAGAGAGACTGTAATGGACGCGACCACTCTGACACGCGACTTCCACCTGTGGCAGCGTTTCTCCAAGCAAGACCGCCTGGAACGTGAACATCGTGCTGCCCGCCGCAAGATCGCCGAAGCTGGCACCATGGCGACGCGCATGATCAAGGCCTATGAAAGCATGGCCGCCAAGGGCGTCTCCGAGAATGCATGCTATCGCACCATCTACAAGCAACGCGATACGCAGGGTGAGATCATGGTGCGCGAAGGCTGGCTCAAGGTGCGTCGTGTGGTCGCGGAAGGCGGCACCACGCGTCTTCGCGGCACGCTGATGACGACGTTCAGCCTGCTGGAGGGTGAGCAGGAACCCGCCGATGCCAGCGTCGAGAAACTCACGCTCGAGGTGTATGACGAAATCGTCGCCGGCACCAAGATGAAGCTGGCCTGCAAGGTGGACCGTTGCGACGCCGATGACCAGACGGACTTCATCACCTTCCTGGATGCCGTACGCGGCGACCTCAAGCAGTGGGTGTGACGCGCCCAGGCGCGTACGCCAGCCCCTGATGAAGGGATGACTCCCTGAATCGGCTCAATGATGCCCACTCGCCTCGTGCAGTGGGCATCAATGCTGTCAGGGGCAAGAAAACTGCTGGCTCATGCCAGTACCGGCCTGCCGGGGCTTTGTTTCCCAAATGGAATCTATCCATTTCCCATCTCGCACAGATAGCGACGAATATTGACCTGATAGACCGGAATTCCTGTCACTGTTGCGACAGTAGCAACCTAAGGTTACCCATCGTGCAGGAAACTCCTGACCCTCGCCTGACTCATAGTACGCAGAACATGCTCGTCATCTGATTACAGGAGTCAGTCCATGAATGCCATTGCACCGTCGGCTTACCATACCCTCGACGTCGAAACGCTCTCTCATGTCACTTCCGCTCGTCTGCCTTTGCAGCCGATCGGCGACATCACCATGGATAGCCCGGCCAGTGAGCTAATGACGGACTTTGCCGTTACCGCCGGTCGCAGCATTCAGGGCAGCGCCTCCATCGGTCAGGCACTGGCGACCATGAAACAGGCGGGGGTGCGTCTGCTGCTGGTCCACGATCATGATGGCACCTTCACCGGCGTGGTGACCTCGCGTGAGCTGCAGGGAGGCCGAGTCGTGATGCGCGCCATGACCCGCTTCAATGTTCAGCGCGACGAAGTCACTACCGACATGGTGCAGATACCCCGCGCGGAGCTGCAGGGCATTCCTCTCGCCGTGCTCAAGCGCGCCCACGTCGGGGACCTGGTCGAGACACTGCGTCAGAGCGGCGAATCCCACCTGCTGGTGACCGAGCAGGGCGACGATGGCAAGCCCAGCGTGCGCGGACTGGTCGCCGCCTCCCGCGTCGGCAAGGCCTTGGGGCTCGATCTGGAACACCCGCCGGAAGCACGCAATTTCGCTGATATCTGCCGGGCCGTGCTGGGCAAGTACGAGTGACCCGACAAGGGTAGGCAGTGTTCTCAGTCATCTGGCTGACAGAGGCGTCATGAAGCCGCGTCTTGACAAGATGGTTTATCCCCAGACTGGTGCTTGATTCGGGAAAAATGCTCGCAAACGGCGTATGATGTGGCTATCAGCGCGAGATATCACTTGGCAGGCAGCATGGAAGCGCCTGTCGGTCAGAGAGATGACTCGGGCTCTGACGGATATACTCAGCCAACGGATGGTGTAGATGAGGATTTCAGCCATGCCATTACGCTCACTGCGTGATCATCTTTTCAAGCAGCGCCACGTCGAGGTGCTCGTCATCAAACAGATTGATGGCGAGCTCGTGCATGTGTGTGGTGCCGGCATCGTGGAAGGCAGCGGCAGCGTCAGTCACAAGCGGCGTGAGCTGCAGCGTGACAACCATGCCTTTCCGGTGCGCATGCATGATGGCAATCAGGTGCTTCAGCCGGACGACTTCAATCGTCTGGTGCTGCTGGAGGAAGTGACTCTGCATCCCCTTGGCTGCCAGCCGAAGGAAGCCATCTCGCTGGAGGTGGCTGGCCATCGCTATCGTGTCGCGCATACCCCCATGCGCTGCTGGCACTTCCGCGGCCACCTCGTGCTGGAGCGCACGCCCCAGGGCATGCTGCTGAGCACTGAGGACATGACCCTGATTCGCGCCAAGGCGAGTCGCCAGCCAGTCTCCAATACGGCACGCGCCAATGCCGAGCGCCTGCAGAAGACGCCCACATGGCGCAATGTCGCTCCCCGCGGCCACGATGTGCATGCCGACGGCGCCACGACGCGTCAACGCGCGGCAGCACGCAGGATCGACAGCCCGACACGCGAGCTGGAGCTTGAGCCCAAGTACTGAGGGGCACAGGAGCGGCGCATTGAGACAGATGAATTGAGAAAGGCCCATCGAGAAAGGCGCATAGAGACAGAACGCTCGGCAACTGCCGAGCGTTCTGCTGTCCAGGGTCCGGTTGGAGGAAGAACGGTTCGCGGCAAGACAGCTTGAGCATATGCCGGTATTCTCACAGACCTGTCCTCTCGTTCAGGTTTCCTCATGCGCCGAATGCCAGCATCCCTATTCCTGCTCATCCTGATTCTGGTCGCTCTGAACCTGCGTCCGGCGCTGTCATCCCTGGCGCCCCTGCTGGATCGCATCACCCAGGACCTGGGCCTGAGCACGCTGGCAGCGGGCCTTCTCACCACACTGCCCGTCGTCTGCCTGGGACTGTTCGCCCCACTGGCGCCGCGCCTGGCCCGCCGCCTGGGGGTAGAGCGCACCCTCAGCCTTGCCCTGGTCACTCTCGGCATCGCCCTGTGGTTGCGGGCCAGTGACATGGCGCTGCTGCTGTATCTCGGCACCCTGTTATGTGGTGGCAGCATCGGCGTCGCCGGCACCCTGCTGCCCGCCATCGTCAAGCGTGAGCATCCTGAGCGAGCCGACCTGTTCACCGGTGTTTACACCATGGCGCTATGTCTTGGTGCGGCGCTGGCCGCGGGACTCAGCGTGCCACTGGCCAATCTTCTCGACAGCTGGCAAGCCTCATTGGCCTGCTGGGCGCTGCTTGTGGTGATCGCGCTTCCCGCCTGGCGCCTGAGCATGCCCCACCCGTGGCCAGAGAAGATGACCAGCCAACAGCAGGCCACCCCCCGCCTGTGGCACCTGCCGCTGGCCCGCCAGGTCACCTTCTTCATGGGCTGCCAATCTTCCCTGGCCTATATCGTCTTTGGCTGGCTGCCTTTCCTGCTCCAGCAACGCGGCCTGAGCGATATCGAATCCGGCTGGCTGATGGCCGCCTCGGTGATGGCACAGGTGCTCACCGCCCTGCTGGCCCCCGTGATCGGCCGCATGGGGCGCGACCAGCGCCCCGCCATCCTGCTGCTGTTGTCCTGTACCGCCATCGGCCTGCTGGGACTGATGATCGGGCCACTGTCCCTGCGCTGGCTGTTCGCCGTGCTGCTCGGTTTCGGCCAAGGGGGCAGCTTCTCGATGGCATTGACGCTGCTGGTGCTGCGCACCTCCGATGCACGTCTGGCGGGCGCCCTCTCCGGCATGGCACAAGGCACCGGCTACATGCTGGCCGCCCTCGGGCCACTCGCCGTCGGCATTCTGCTGGAAATCACGGCCGACCTGCGCGTGATCGCGTCGATGTTCGCGCTGATCCTGCTGAGCGCGGCCATGCTTGGCTTCCAGGTCGGCAGGCGTCGCCGTATCTGTCTGCGCGAGGATGGTTGCACCGAAGTGGTCGATGGCTGACATCTTCTCCTCCCATTAGGTGAGGCAAGGCCTCACCAAGGTATCAATATTATCTGTCATTCATGTCTGGATGATAGATTTTGCCGATACTATATGTCGTTGAAATTTATATATTCCGAATGTCTCATTTGGATTCCTCTGGTGTCGCTCTACCCTCTGAGTTCTCGTTGTAAAGCAACGAACATTGCGCCCTGCCATGTTCGAACGGCACTGCCATGTTCGAACTGCTCGGCAATGTTTCGAACAGCCAGGCAATGTTCGACCTGCTTCGCAACGAGACCCTCATAACAACAATCTCACACCCAGAGGCACATGCTCATGTCCTTCGAAAGGATTCGATTGTCCTCCCCCGGCTCGGGAGACACCTCATGCTGTCATTGATCGGCGTAGCCATCATCGTCATCGGCCTGGCACTGCGCCTCAATGCGCTGCTGGTGGTGCTGGTGGCAGGTTTCTCCTCCGGCCTGGTGGCCGGCATGTCACCCACTGAAATTCTCGCCGCGCTCGGTCAGGCCTTTACCGACAATCGCGCCGTCTCGCTGTTCATCATCACCCTGCCGGTGATCGGGCTGCTCGAGCGCAATGGACTGCGCGATCAGGCCGAACATCTGGTCCAGAAACTGCGGGCCGCCAGCGCCGGGCGCATCTCCTTCAGCTACCTGGTGCTGCGCAAGGCGACCAATGCCTTCGGTCTGCAGCTCGGTGGCCACCCGGCGATGATCCGACCGCTGGTCGCCCCGATGTCAGTCGGTGCCGCCGAACGTGATCTCCCCGAAGAGGCGCTGAGCTCGCCACGCTTCAAGGCCCTGAGCCAACGCATCCGCGTTCTGAATGCCGTCAGCGAGAACTTCGGCAACTTCTTCAGCCAGCTGATCTTCGTGGCTTCTGGCGGGTTGTTGCTGATCAAGAGTGTGCTCGACAAGAGTGGCGCCAGCGTCAGCCTGGCCGACATGGCGCTGTATGCCATTCCCACCGCGCTGGTGTCACTGGTGGTGGTCTTCGTGCTCTGCCGCCGGCTGGACGCACGCATTCGCCGTGAACATCAGCTGCTGCGCGGGGAATACCCCCAGCCCTCCGGCCAGACCAACGCGACACCGGGCAAGGACACCTTCACCACTTCTGCGACGGAGAGCCACTCATGAACGGTATCGACGCTCTCTACCTGATTACCGGCTTCGCCATCATGGCCTTTGCCGTCCTGACGCTCACCGATCGTGATCATCCGCGCAGACTCGGCACCAGTGCCTTCTGGATGATCTTCGGCATCAGCCTGGCATTTGGACAATGGCTGCCCGATGTCGCGGTCGGACTTGCCATGCTGGCGCTGGCGCTGCTGGCCGCCACCGGCCAGCTCGGGTTCGGCAACTATGGCCAGTTGAGCGATGAGGCGCGTCAGGCGCGCCGCAAGCGCTTGGGGTCGCGCCTGTTCATCCCCGCGCTGGTGATTCCGGTCGGCACCTTCCTTTACACCCTCACGACAGGTCAGAGTGCGCTGGTCGGCCTGGGCGTCGCAACGGTACTGGCCTTTGCCGTGGCGCTGCTGCTGCTGCGCGAGAGCCCGGCGACCGGCATGCAGGAAGGTCGCCGTCTGGCCGATGCCATCGGCTGGGCCGCCATCCTGCCGCAATTCCTGGCCGCCCTTGGCCTGCTGTTCGATCAGGCCGGCGTCGGCCAGACCATCGCCGGGCTGGTCTCGAGCGTGGTGCCGGATACCAGCCTGATCGCCTGCGTGATTGCCTACTGCGTCGGCATGGCCGTGTTCACCATGCTGATGGGCAACGGCTTCGCGGCCTTTGCGGTCATCACCTCCGGTATCGGCTATCCGCTGGTCATCGCGCTGCATGGCGGCAACCCGGCCATCGTCGGCGTGCTGGGCATGCTGTCCGGCTACTGCGGCACGCTGATGACGCCGATGGCCGCCAACTTCAACATCGTGCCGGCCGCCCTGCTGGAACTGGATGACCGCTACCACATCATTCGCGCACAGATACTGCCTGCGCTGGTCATGCTGGCCGCCAACATCAGTCTGATGCTGCTGCTGGCCTTCTGATCTCCCACTCTTACCCGCACATCGATCACCGCCAGCCGTGACCCGCGGTGATCGATGCCAGCCAAGGAATTTCATCATGCGTCGTCTGCTACTCTGCGGCTTCGAGCCCTTCGGCACGGATAGCGTCAATCCCGCCCTCAAGATCATCGAACAACTGGACGGCCAGACACTGGCCATTCACGACCAGCCCGGTGAGCGCTTCGAGATCATCACCTGCCGGGTGCCGGTGACACGCTACGCCGCGATTGACAGCGTCATCGAGGCCATCGGCCAGCACACCCCAGACACCGTGATCATGCTCGGTCAGGCCAGCGGTCGCAGCGCCATCACGCCGGAGCGGGTCGCCATCAACCTGGATGACTATCGCATCAAGGACAACGGCGGCCACCAGCCGGTGGATGAGCCCATCGAGGCCGATGGCCCGGATGGCTGCTTCACCACCCTGCCGATCAAGGCGATGGTCAACGACCTCCAGGCGGCGGGCCTTCCCGCCAGCGTCTCCTACACGGCAGGCACCTTCGTCTGCAACCACCTGTTCTATGGGGTGCAGCGGCAACTGGCGGATAGCCCCATCCGCTCCGGCTTCGTGCATATCCCGGCGCTGCCCGAGCAGAGTGTCGATGGCCGCCTGCCGACCATGAGTCTTGAAAGCATGCTCGAAGGCGTACGGGTGATGTGCGTCAGCGCCATGTCCCATCAGAAGGATGCACGCATCGGCGGTGGCAATATCAGCTGAGCGCCACCATCGCGTCGCGGCTGAACGCCCGACTCCGACAGCTCCCCTGCAAGCCGGCATGCGTTACAATGCCGGCTTTCCCATTTCTGGCAGGTGGACACGATGACTCCCGAGACACACATCCTGGTGCTGTATACCGGCGGAACCCTGGGCATGGTGGAAAGTGAACAAGGACTGGTACCTGCCGGTGACTTCGATACACGTCTGCGCGCAGCACTGGAACAACTGCCCCCCAGCCGTCGTGGCCGTCTGCCCGCCTTCACCCTGCGCGAGTTTCCACAGCTGATCGACTCCTCCTCCGCGACACCGGCGGACTGGCACACCATCGCCAGCCAGATCGCGGACGCCTACGACAGCTTCGATGGCTTCGTCGTCCTGCAAGGCACCGACACCCTGGCCTGGACCGCCTCCAGCCTCGCCTTCCAGCTCAAGGGTACCGCGCGCCCAGTGATAGTCAGTGGTGCACAGTTGCCGCTGGAAGCCGAGCACAGTGACGCGCTGGGCAATGTCGAGCTGGCACTCACCGCCGCCGCCCAGCCGACCCTCAATGAAGTCGTGGTCGCCTTCGGCGGACAGTTGCTGCGTGGCGTGTGCACCCGCAAGTGGTACACCCAGGACCACCGCGGCTTCACCACGCCCAATGCGCCGCTGCTGGGCGAATGGGTCGATGACCGCGTCGTGCTCTACCCCGGCCGCCTGATGGATGATCAAGGCCCCGCCTTCGAGCTGCCCGACTATGCCCGCCTCGGCAAGGACAGCATCATTCGCCTGCCGCTCTACCCCGGCATCAGCGCCGAGAGCGTGCGTGTGCAGTTGATGCGCCCCGAGGTCAAGGGCGCCGTGCTGGAGCTGTGGGGCAGCGGCAATCTGCCGGAAGACAGCGAGCTTTTGGGGGTGTTGGCCGATGCGCGTGGCGAAGGCAAGCTGCTGGCCGGTATCAGCCAATGTCCGCACGGGCCGGTCACCATCGGCCACTATGCCGCCGGCGCAGGCCTGGCCACTGTCGGCGTGCTATCAGGCGACGACATGACGCTGGAAGCGGCCTTCACCAAATTGCTGCATCTCGTGGCGCTCGATCAGGACGAAGACTGGCAGCGGGAACGCTTTCTGATGCCCTTGGTAGGCGAGCGCGCCAGCGGCCTGCTGTGAGTCCTGGCGACCCCGCGTGTCGCTGAACTCTTGTCGCTGATCAGGACGCCAACCAACCTTCAGCGTTGACCGATAGATAACGGAAAGCCCCCGCCAGGCATGCCTGACGGGGGTTCTCTGTTTGCGCTGATAGGCCTTGGCTAATCCTTCACGCCAAGGCCAAATCAACAGGGCCAGCTGGTTCACCGGATCAACCGAATCAGCCGGTGTTGCGCAGACCGGCGGAGATACCGGCCATGGTCACCATCAGCGCGCGTGACAGCTCGGCGGAGATGGCGCCATCGGCGTCGCGGTTACGCTGCAGCAGCTCGGCCTGCAGACCATGCAGCGGGTCGATGTAGGGGTTGCGCACATCGATGGCCTGACGGATCAACGGCATATGCTCAAGCAGTGCCTGTTGATCGCGGATCTCCAGCACCACCTTCTCCAGACGCTCGAGACGATCCCGCAGCGATTGCCCCAGCGCCTTCAGGGCCGGCTCATCGACCAGACGCTGCTCGTAGTAGGCCGCCGTCGAGAGGTCGGCCTTGGAGAGCAGCATCTCGAGCATGTCGACGTAGGTGGAGAAGAACGGCCAGTCGTTCATCATCTCGCGCAGCACTTCCAGGCCGCCCTCTTCCTGCATGCGCGTGGCGAAGGCCTCGCCACTGCCCAGCCAGGCGGGCAGCATCAGACGAATCTGGGTCCAGGCGAAGATCCACGGGATCGCACGCAGCGTCTCGACGCCACCATCCTGACGACGCTTGGCGGGGCGTGAGCCCAGCGGCAGGCGTGCCAGTGCGGTTTCCGGCGTTACCGAGCGGAAGTACGGCACGAAGTTCGGGTCTTCACGCACCACGCCGACATAGGCCTTGTGCGCGATACCGGCCAGGCGGTCCATCTCGTCACGCCATTGCTGCTTGGGCGCCGGCGGCGGCAGCATGCTGGCTTCCAGCACCGCGCAGACATAGATCTCCATCGAGCGGCTGGCGATGTCCGGCAGACCGAACTTGAAGCGAATCATCTCGCCCTGCTCGGTGACGCGCAGCGAGCCGGTCACCGAGCCCGGCGGCTGGGACAGGATCGCCGCATGCGCCGGGCCGCCACCACGACCGACCGTACCACCACGGCCGTGGAACAGGGTCAGTTCGACGCCGTGGCGCTTGGTGACTTCCACCAGCGTTTCCTGGGCGCGGTACTGTGCCCAGGCAGCCGCCAGCTGGCCGGCGTCCTTGGCGGAGTCGGAGTAACCGATCATCACTTCCTGACGATCACCGGCCTGCTCGCGATAGATCGGCATGCCCAGCAGCGTGTCGATGACGGGGCCTGAGCGGTCCAGATCATCCAGCGTCTCGAACAGCGGCGCGATCGGCAGGCGCACATCACCGCCGATCTCCTTCATCAACAGTGCCACCGCCAGCACATCGGAGGCCTGACCGGCCATCGAGATGATGTAGGTGCCCAGCGCCTCGCGATGCTCGCGCGCGATGACCTTGAAGGTATCCAGCACCTCGCGCGTGTCGGTGGAGCATTCCCAATGACGCGGGATCAGCGGGCGACGGCCAGCCAACTCCCTGGTGAGGAAGTCACAGCGCTGCTGCTCGTCCCACTCGAAATAGCTGCCCAGCCCCAGCGTCTGGCTCAGTTCATCGAAGACCTGCGCGTGGCGCGTGCTTTCCTGACGGATATCGAGCTTGGTCAGGGTGACACCGAAGCAGGCCACGCGGCGCAAGGTGTCGAGCAGTGCGCCGTTGGCGATGGTGTCCAGCCCCACATCGCACAGCGAGCGGTAGCAGGCCAGCAGCGGCGTATACAGCTGCTCGCGGGTCTCGATGATATCGACACCTTCGTGGCGCTTGCCGTCCAGGCCCGCCTTGGCCCAGTCACGCGTGCTTTCCATGCGCAGGATCAGGCGGCGCAGGATCTCGCGATAGGGTTCGGCCACATCGCCGGCCTCGGCACGCAGGGCGGCCGTGCACTTCCACATCGACAGCTCCGACTTGAGCTGTTCGAGGTCGCGAAGGTAAAGGTCCGCCGCCATCCAGCGTCCCAGCAGCAACACGGTCCGTGTCACGCTGGCGGTGACATTGGGGTTGCCGTCGCGGTCACCGCCCATCCAGGAGGCGAAGCAGATCGGTGCGGCATCCAGCGGCAGACGTTCGCCGGCGGCGTCCAGCGTCATCTCGTCAAGCTGACGGTGGAAGTCCGGCACCGCTTGCCACAGCGAGTTCTCGATGGTGGCAAAGCCCCACTTGGCCTCATCCACCGGCGTCGGACGCTCGTGGCGAATCTCGTCGGTGTGCCAGGCCTGGCTGATCAGCTCGGTCAGGCGTGCACGCGCGAGGGTCGCCTGTTCCGGGCGATCACAGGCGCCTTCCATCTGGGTCAGACAGCCTTCGATGGCATCGTATTTCTGGATCAGGGTGCGGCGGATGACTTCCGTCGGGTGCGCCGTCAACACCAGCTCGACACGCATCGCCGAGAGCTCCTCGACGATCTTCTGCGCGCTGAAACCACGCTCGCGAATGCGCGTGATCAGCTCGCCGAGGTCCGGCTGGCTGCCGGGACGATAATCCTCGACGCGCTTGAAGCGGCCACGGTAGTGCTGCTCGGCGATGTTGGAAAGATTCAGAAACTGGTTGAACGCCCGGGTGACCGGCAGTAGATCACCATCCGGCAGATCACGCAGATAGTCGATCAGCTCATGACGGGCGGCCTGATCGCCCTGCTGGCCCTGTTTGGCCAGGGCGCGGATGCGCTCGATGCGTGCGACGAAGTCATCGCCGAGGTCGGCCGCGATGGTCTGGCCGAGGTTGTCACCGAGAATACGCACGTTATCGCGCAACGATTCATGCAAGTCGTGACTCATGAAACCCTCCTTGGGAGTGACGGTGCTGCCGCGGTCATCTTCCCCTGTCACCAGGGGCACACAGTCAGATAGCTGACAACAGATTCCCTCATTGCGCAAAGACACCTGATGACAACCGGCTGAGGGAAGACACCGGTCTGGCGCTGGTGAAGACACTGGCGCGAAACGGAAAGACCCGCGGCGCAGCAGACCGGAAAGCAGGACAAGACTCGCGTCCTGATCGCTTCCCCTCAGCATACGACCGCGGGCCTCGGCTCCACAATCCGACTATCGCGTAAACTTACTACATTTTTCCAAATGCCCTTTTCCCAATACCCTGCGACGACGCTCCCTCACCGAACCAGCGGCGTCACCGGACGCGCTGCTGACGTCGCACCCTCGCCCTGTCGCGCCTGCTCAGCCGCACGCTCCCGGCGCTTGGCCTCATCCCAGTGCGCATCCATCTCGGCAAGCGAGGCCTCATCCAGTGTGCGCCCTTGCCCGGCAATCGCGGCTTCCACATGGCGGAAGCGTGATTCGAAGCGCGCATTGGTGGCGCGCAGCATCTGCTCCGGGTCCGCCTTGAGGGTACGCGCGAGATTGACCACCGCGAACAGCAGATCCCCGACCTCCTCGCGCGCATGGGCCGTATCACCCTCGGCCAGAGCTTCCTCGACTTCGCCGAGCTCCTCACGAATCTTGGCCAGCACGCCACTCGTGTCCGGCCAGTCAAAGCCCGAACGCGCGGCCTTCTTCGAGAGCTTGGCCGCCCGCGTCAGCGCCGGCAGGCCCAGTGGCACGCCATCCAGCACGCTGTCGCCGGCAGTCTGGCTGGCAGGCGCGTCAGCGGACTCCTGCTGCTTGAGCGACTCCCACTGGGCGTTGAGCGAGCCTTCGTCGACCTCATGAGTGGCGATGCCCTCCCGGCGCGACGCGAGGGTGCCATCCGGGAAGACATGCGGATGGCGGTGCAGCATCTTCTCGGTCAGCACATGGATCACGTCGTGGAAATCGAAGCGTTGCTGCTCACTGGCGATCTGGGCGTAGAAGACGCCCTGAAACAGCAGGTCACCCAGTTCCGCCGGCAGCTCCTCGAGCACGCTGGCATCGGCCGCGGCGCGCTCGATGACATCGGCGACCTCATAGGCCTCCTCCAGGGTGTGAGGCACCAGACTCGCGTAATCCTGGCGGCTGTCCCACGGGCAGCCGTACTGCGGGTCACGCAGCACGGCCATCAGGGTCAGCAGGTCATCAAGGGTGTAGCGCGTATCGGCTTGCCTGCCTGCACCGACATCGACACTGGCATCGAATCGGCGACTCATGCCTTGTCGCCCCCGACCCGCAGGCGCTTGACGTCGATGATGTTGGGCAACTGCTGGATGCGGGCGAACACGCGCCCCAGCACGTCGAGATTCTCGACTTCCAGCGTGATCTTGAGCGTGGCGATGTTGTCGAGCTGATCGGTGCGCGTGTTCACCGACAGCACATTGACCTTGTCGCCGCTCAGCACGTTGGTGACATCACGCAGCAGACCGGAGCGGTCCCAGGCCTGGATCTCGATATCGACCGGATACTGGTTGCGCGAACGCTGACCCCAGTCGACATCGACGATGCGACGCGGCTCATCCGAGCGCAGCTGGATCAGGTTCGGGCAGTCCTGACGGTGCACGGTCACGCCGCGCCCCTGGGTGATGAAACCGGCGATCTGATCGCCCGGCACCGGGTGACAGCAGTTGGCCATGGTGGTCTTCAGATTGCCGACCCCCAGCACCATGACGGCGTCGGGCTTTTCCTTGCCCTGCGGCTTGCGCTGGCGCAGCAGACGCTCGAGCTGCTCCTGATCATCGGTATCGCCGAACAGCTGCTGGGCCTGATGCAGCACCTGGCCGACGCGCAGATCGCCCGCGCCGATGGCAGCGTACATGTCATCACGCGTCGGGTAATTGACGGCGTTGGCCAGCTTGTCGCGGTCGAGATTCTCCAGCGCCAGCCGCGAGAATTCCTTCTCGAGCAGCGCCTTGCCCTCATCGACGTTCTGGTCGCGTGCCTGCAGCTTGAACCAGGTCTGGATCTTGGCGCGGGCCCGCGAGGTGCGTACATAGCCCAGATTCGGGTTGAGCCAGTCGCGGCTCGGGCCACCCTTGGTGGCGGTCAGGATCTCGACCTGCTGGCCTGTCTTGAGCTTGTAGGTCAGCGGCACGATGCGTCCATCGACCTTGGCACCCCGGCAGCGATGACCGACCTCGGTATGCACGCGGTAGGCGAAGTCGATCGGCGTGGCGATCTTGGGCAGGTCGATGACATGCCCCTCCGGCGTGAAGACGTAGATGCGGTCCGGCGCAACATCGGAGCTCAGCCCCTGACGGATCGCCTCCTGACCGCCGTTCTCGCCGACTTCGTCCTGCCACTCGAGCACCTGACGCAACCAGGCGATCTTGTCCTCGTAGCTGCGGCTCTTGTGGCCGACATCGTGGCCCTTGTAACGCCAGTGGGCACACACGCCCAGCTCCGCCTCCTCGTGCATGTCGAAGGTACGGATCTGGATCTCGATGACCTTGTTGCTCGGCCCCACCACCGCAGTGTGCAGTGACTGGTAGCCATTCTTCTTGGGGTTGGCGATGTAGTCGTCAAACTCATGCGGCACGTGGTGCCAGCGCGAGTGGACGATCCCCAGCGCCGTGTAGCAATCGCTGACGGTGCCGACCAGAATCCGTACCGCGCGCACGTCATACACCTGGGAGAAGGCGATGCGCTTGATCTTCATCTTCCGCCAGATGGAATAGATGTGCTTGGCGCGGCCCGCGACATCGAAGTGCTTGATGCCCTGCTCGCTCATCAGAGTGCGCATCTCGACCAGCAGATCGGCGATGTAGTGTTCACGCTCCAGACGCTTCTCGGACAGCTGCTTGGCGATGGTCTTGTATTCATCCTCCTCGCGGTAGCGGAAGGACAGGTCCTCCAGCTCCCACTTGAGCTGACCGATGCCCAGGCGGTGCGCCAGCGGGCCGTAGATATCGAAGACTTCGCTGGCCACGCGCATGCGCTTCTCGCGCGGGGCATCCTTGACGTGACGCAGGGCGACGGTACGTTCGGCGATCTTGATCAGCGCGATGCGCACGTCATCGATCATCGACACCAGCATCTTGCGCAGATTGTCCTGCTGGTCATGCTGCGCCATGCCATGGCTCGGCGCCTGCAGCTGACTGATGGCGGCCATGTTGAGCACGCCATCGATCAGGCGGGCCACTTCCTTGCCGAAATGCTTCTCGATGGCCTCAAGCCCCAGATGCCCTTCACGTACCGCGCGATAGAGCACGGCCGCGACCAGCGCCGGCTGGTCAAGCTTGAGTTCCGACAGGATGTCGGCCATCTCGAGACTGAAACGGAAACTGCGCAGCGGCTCGCGCCACGGCTTGTCACCGCGGGCGTCCGCCTCGCGCGCCACCTTGAGCGCCACTTCACAGGCCTGCACCATGACCTCGGCATTCACCGACGGGACTTCCTCGCGCAGTCGCGCGACCCACACCGGGATGTCCACACCACCGCTATCGGTCAGCGGCTGATCTTCGCGCACCTTGACCATGACCCTATGTCCTTGAATATCTTGCCATCTTGATGACAGTGCCCGAGGGCACCGCCTCAGTCTTCCGCCCGCTCCAGCAGCAACATCGATTCCAGATGTGCCGTGTGAACGAACATGTCCGCCATCAGGGCACGCGTGACGCGATAACCGGCGTCCTGCAACAGCCGTGCATCACGCATCAACGTGGTCGGGTCACAGGCGATGTACAGCACACGCTGCGGCACTCGGCTGACCCTCCCAGCATGCAGATCACGTGCCAGCTCCTCGCAGAGAGGCTGAGCGCCATCACGCGGCGGGTCTAGTACCAGAAGGTCGATACCCTCGAGTGACGGCAGGGCCTTGCTCAGATCCGCTCGACGTGCACTCACCTGAGCCAGTCCGTTGGCTTCGGCATTGACCATCAGCTGATCGACCATGCCCTGACTGCCCTCGATGCCCGTCACCTCACTGGCGCCGGCCGCGGCAGCCGCCAGGGTCAGGTTGCCGACACCGGCGTAGAGATCCATCACCTTGAGGCCGCTGACGTCGCCCAGCCATTCGAAGGCGGTGTCGATCAGGCGCTGATTGAGCGCCGCATTGACCTGCACGAAGTCGCCCGGCGAGAAGGCAAGACGCAGCGTCGTTGCGCCGATATTCAGCGAATACGCGGCGTTCGGCGTACCCGACAGCCACTCCAGCACCACCGGATCACGCCCGACCCGCCAGCCGACCACCAGGCCGTGCTGCTCGGCGAAGGCCTGCCAGCGCTGCGCATCACGCGGCACCGCCTTGAGCTGGCGTACCACCACGATGACCTGCCCTTCGGCAGCGGTCAGCTCCAGATGGCCCAGACGCTTGGGTGCCTCGAGGCTTTCGATCAGCTCACGCAGCGGCGCGAGCAGGCGGTCCAGCTCCGGCACCAGCACGCTGCAGGTGGTGATATCGACCAGCTGGTTGCTGCCGCGCCCCCGGAAGCCGAACTGCAATTCACCGGCATCGGTCACGCGTACGCCGATACGCGCGCGACGGCGATAACGGCTTTCATCTTCGCCCAGCGGCTGAATCTCGGGCAGCGTCACGCCATTGCGTGCCGCATGTTCGCCCAGCACCTGCACCTTATGGGTGCGTTGGGCATCCAGCGCCATATGCTGCAGGTCACAGCCGCCACAGCTGCCGAAATAGGCACAGGGCGGCGTCACGCGACTGTCAGCCGCGTTGTCACGTGCACGCACATGCGCCTCATTGAAGCGCTTGTGGGTGCGGTGGATGGCCAGCGTCACGCGCTCGCCGGGCAGGGCCTGATCGATGAACTGGGTCTTGCCGCTCTCGTCATGGGCGATGCCGCGCCCGTCATGGGCCAGGCGGTCGACCGTCAGCCACTGGCTGTCGGCGTCGCTGGCATTGCGGGTGCCACGACTGGCCACTTCCTTCTCGCGACGGGTCGGCTTGCGCGCCGGTCGCTTCTGTCCGAGCAGCGCCATCAGGAACGCTCCCCTGCGACAGCTTCATTGTGGGGCGTGTCCTGCTGAGTCATGTCGTCGTCCTGGGTATAGAGGCCTGTCGAGAGATAGCGGTCTCCCCGGTCACAGACGATGAACACGATGACCGCATTCTCGACCTGCTCGGCGAGCTTGAGCGCGCCCGCCAGCGCACCACCGGAAGAGACACCGGCCAGAATGCCTTCTTCGCGCGCCAGGCGGCGCATGCAGACTTCGGCTTCGTGCTGACCGATATCCAGCGTGCGGTCGATGCGTGAGGCATCGAAGATCCGCGGCAGATACTCGGCAGGCCAGCGGCGGATACCCGCGATGCTGGCGCCTTCGGCAGGTTGCAGGCCGACGATCTCGATGGCCGGATTCTGCTCCTTCAGGTAGCGCGAGGTGCCCATGATGGTGCCGGTGGTGCCCATCGAGGACACGAAGTGCGTGATGCGTCCGTGGGTCTGCTGCCAGAGTTCCGGCCCGGTGGTGCGGTAATGCGACAGCGGATTGTCCTGGTTGGCGAACTGATCCAGCGCCTTGCCCTCGCCACGCGCGATCATCCCCTCGGCCAGGTCCCGCGCGTGCTCCATGCCATCGGCTTCGATCAGCGTGGCCCCGTAGGCACCCATCGCCTGCTTGCGCTCGCTGGAGGCACTGGCCGGCATCACCAGCACCATGCGGTAGCCCTTGATGGCCGCCGTCATGGCCAGCGCGATACCGGTATTGCCGGAGGTCGCTTCGATCAGGGTATCGCCGGGAGAGATCTCGCCGCGCGCTTCCGCCTCCTGGAACATGGAAAGCGCCGGACGATCCTTGACCGAACCGGCGGGGTTGTGACCCTCCAGCTTGGCCAGCAGCACATTGTTGCGGCCCGCGGTGATGCGCGTCAGGCGCACCAGCGGCGTGTTGCCGACGACATCTGCAAGACTGGGATAATCGGACGCGCCAGGGATGGCGTCACCGGGGGTTTCGCTGAGATGAGACATGAGAGGCAGACTCCAGAGACGCCGCGCCCGGACAGCCGAATGACAGCGGTCAGGCGCTGGCATCGGGACCAAGGACGAACGGGGGGCCGCGTCGGGGTGTAGATGATGCGCGCAGTATATCGCTCCCGCCCAGCCCTGTCAGGGCGCTCGCCATCGCTTCGCTCAAGAGCGCGAGGTATGCTGGCCGCTGATGCTCGTTCGCCCTTTGACGATGGATTGCCATGCTGCTTCGTACCCGATTCCAGCTTGCCCTCTTGCTGCTGCCCCTCGCCACCAGCCTGATGTTCAGCCTGTATGCGGTGGACCGCGAGATCAGCGGTGAGCGCCTGGCCATGATGGAGCGCCTGCAGGCCAGCATGCAGGCCATCATGCCGGGCATGGCCAACGCCGCCCTCGCCGCTGACGACCAGCGCCTGCACGAGCAGGCCCAGATGCTGATCGACCAGCGCGACGTGCGCGCCCTGACGCTGCGCACCGCCAACGGCGGCGCCCTGTTGCATCTCGGCCCCAGCCAGCGCCCGGAAACCAGCACGCTGGTCGAGAGTCAGGCCTACCCCTCGGACCCGGACTCGCTGGTGATGGTGATGCCGGTCATCGACCCGTGGCGCGAGACGCAGCGCGGCGAGCAGATGTCGTGGCTGGTACTGGAGGCCTCCGACACCCGTCTCGTGCTGCATCGCTACCAGCTGCTGGTCGGCTACGGGCTGGCCAATCTGGTCTTCGGGCTGGCGCTGCTGCTGCTGGCCTTCCATGGCTCGCGCCGCATGCTGCAGCCGCTGCATGAGCTGGGCGAGGCCCTGACCTGCCTGGCGCGCGGCGAGACACACCGCCAGCTGCCGGTGGCAGGCAATGACGACCTCAGTGAGCTGGCCGAGAACTACAACCGCAGCGTCGAGCAGCTCAAGCGCGCCCGCGAGGACATGCAGGACCAGATCGAACAGACCACCCAGGACCTGCACGAGTCGATGGAAACCGTCGAGATCAAGAACATCGAGCTCGACATGGCGCGCCGCAAGGCGCTGGAAGCCAACCGCATCAAGTCGGAATTCCTGGCCAACATGAGCCATGAGATCCGCACGCCGCTCAACGGCATCATCGGCTTCAGCAACCTGCTGGGGCGCAGTGATCTGGACAACCGCCAGCGCGACTGGCTGGGCCACATGCAGAATGCCTCCTCGAGCCTGATGTCATTGATCAATGACATTCTCGACTTCTCCAAGATCGAAGCCGGCAAGCTCGAGCTCGAGAAGGTCCAGATGGACATCGAGCCGCTGATCGAGGAAGTGCTCGCCATGCATGCCCCGGAGGCCCATCGCAAGCATCTGCATCTGCTCGGGCTTGTCTATGACGACGTGCCGCAGCGCTTCGAGGGCGACCCGCTGCGCATCAAGCAGGTGGTGACGAATCTGGTCGCCAATGCCGTCAAGTTCACCGAGCGCGGCGAAGTCATCGTGCGCGTGATGGTGGATGATCTGTCCGGCAGCAACACCCGCCTCAAGATCGCGGTGGCAGACACCGGCATCGGCATGGATAGCGCCCAGCGCAATCGCCTGTTCCAGGCCTTCTCGCAGGGAGACCCGTCACGGGCACGCCAGTTCGGCGGCACCGGCCTTGGGCTGATGATCTCCAAGCGACTGGTCGAGCAGATGGGCGGCGAGATCCAGGTCGACAGCCTGCCCGGCCACGGCTCCACCTTCCTGTTCAGCGTGCCGGTGGCGGTCAGCAGCATCGAGGAGCGCCCGCGCGAAGTCGTGTTCGATCATCAACGCATCTGCCTGATCGAGCCGCACTCGGCCACCCGTCGCGCCCTGAGTTACCTGCTGACCCGCTGGTCACTGACGCTGGTCGGCATCGAAGAGCAGCCGGACCTGGTGGTGGTCGCGCTGGAGAGCCGTGATCTCAAGCGGCTGGATGAATGGGGCGCACGCCTCAAGCATCTGCCGTGTCGCGTGCTGGGCCTGCTGAACGCGCCCCTGCCCGCCGATGCCGAGAACCTGCAGCAGTACGGCATCGACGAAGTGGTCAGCAAGCCGGTCACACGCCTGCAGATGCGCCACAAACTGGCCAATCTGCTGCATTCACCTCGCCGCGACCCGACTCAGGCGCCACGCAGCGCCTCCTTCACCTCGTTCGAGCCGGCCACACGCGAGCAGGACGCAAGCACGGCGCCAGCCAGCACGCCTGCCAAGACGTCACCGGCCGGTCCGCAGCCTGAGCTCCCCGCCCAGCCTGCGAGTCAGGAAACGCCTGCACAGCCTCGCAAGTGCGTGATGGTGGTCGACGACAACCCCTCCAACCGCCTGTTGGCCGAGGAGCTGTTGACCGACATGGGGCTGGACACTCTGGCCGCCCAGAGTGGCGAAGAGGCGCTGGCGCTGGCTCAGGAGCAGGTCGTGGATGCCGTCCTGATGGATATCCAGATGCCGGGCATGAACGGGCTGGAAGCCACCAAGGCGCTGCGTCATCAGCATCGCGAGGGCAACCGCCACCTGCCGGTGATCGCCCTCACCGCCCATGCACTGGCGCATGAACGGCGAGAGCTGCTGGCGGAAGGCATGGATGATTACCTGATCAAGCCCATCGACGAGGGCCTGCTGGCCAACCTGCTCAGCCGTCATCTGGGCATTTCGCTGAACCCGCCGTCGCAGGCCGCGCGGTCATCCAGCCAATCGCGCAGCCCTGCCCGCAGCCAATCGCGCAGTCCAGAACGCAGCCAAGCGCGTAGGCCTGCTCGCAGTCAGGCGACGTCTGCCTTGCCGCCGGGAGTGAAAGACACTGCCAGCCAGGCCGAGTCATCGTCGCCGGTAGCGCCGCTTCCCCGCTCTGCCGCGAAGAGTCAGCTCAGCCTGGAGCAGGACGCCGACCTGCCGGTGGTCGACATGGCGCTGGGCGTGGAGATGGCCGGTGGCCGCGAGGCCCTGGCTCTGGAGATGCTGGGGCTGTTGATCGAGAGCCTGCCGGAGAGCGAGGCCAGGATCCGCCGCGCCTGGCAGGCGCGTGACAACGAGGCGATGCTCGATGGCGTGCATTATCTCAACGGCGCCTGCCGTTACTGTGGCGTGCCACGTCTGGCACTGCTGGTGGAGGCACTGGAGACCCGCATCCGCGTCAGCGGCCTGTCGCAGCTGGAAGAGGATGTCGATGCCCTGTTCGCGGCCATCGACAGCCTGATCCAGTGGTCGCACAGCGATGAGGCCAAGGCCTTGCTCGCCGCGCCGCTTGAACCGGCTAGCCCCGACGGTGAGGCGCCTGAGACGGCTGAGACGCCGACAGCGTCCCCTGTCGAGACCTCGCCCTCATCCCCGCCCGCCACCGCGCCCTCGAATGCACCCGCTGAGCCATCCGACACAGGCTCGTCATCGGTAAGCAAGCCACAGACAAGCGGGCCACAGACAAGCGAGCCCCAGTCCAAAAACCAGCCCTGAGAAACCAGTCCTGAAAGACCAGCCCCGCACAAACGACAACGCCACCCGCTGCCGCAAGGCAGGGGTGGCGTTGTCGTTTCGAGCGCCGTGTTCACAGGCGTGATCCAGCGCCAGATCGAAGGAGGCTAACGCTCCAGCACCACGAAGGCGATGGCCTGATCACGCTCATCACTGATCGACAGGTGCAGATGGCGGATACCCGCCCGCGCGGTCAGGGCTTCCGCCTCGTCAGACAACTTGAGCGAGGGCTTGCCCAGGGCGTCGTTGACCACCTGAATCTGGGTGAAGCGCATGCCCTGACGCAGGCCGGTGCCCAGCGCCTTGACGAAGGCTTCCTTGGCCGCGAAACGCTTGGCCAGAAAGGCCGCCGGCTGAGGATGATCGGCAAAGCGCGCCAGCTCCTCTTCCCCCAGCAGTCGGCGCGCAAAGCGCTCGCCGTGGCGCGCCATGCCTGCCTCGAAGCGCTCGATACGCGCGATGTCCGTTCCTATGCCGACGATCATCCGCAGCAGCCTGAGCCCTGCACATGCTCATGGTCATCACCGTGTTCGTGGTCATGGTCATGATCGTGCGCATCCAGCGCGGCCATCAGGCCCGCTTCCTGGCCTGCGATGCACAGACGCTTCATCTCGATGACGGCCTCCTTCAGGCCGACGAACATGGCGCGCGCGATGATCGCGTGACCGATGTTCAGCTCGTTGAGCCCGGAGATACCCGCGATCGCCTCGACGTTGTGATAGTTGAGGCCGTGACCGGCATTGACCACCAGCCCCAGCTCGTTGGCCAGCTCCGCGGCGGCCGCAATGCGCTCGAACTCGACACGCGCCGCCTCGCCCGTGGCATCGGCATAGGCACCGGTATGCAGCTCGATGACCGGCGCACCGGCCTCGAAGGCGGCACGGATCTGCTCCGGCTCCGGGTCGATGAACAGCGAGACTTCACAGCCCGCCGCTGCCAGACGCTCGCAGGCGGCAGTGATGCGCGCCAGATCACCGGCGACATCCAGTCCGCCTTCGGTAGTCAGCTCTTCGCGCTTTTCCGGCACCAGACACACGTTGGCCGGCTGGACTTCCTCGGCCAGCGCCAGCATCTCTTCGCTGACGGCCATCTCGAGGTTCATGCGCGTGTTGAGCACCTCGGCCAGAATGCGCACGTCGCGCTCCTGGATGTGGCGACGGTCTTCACGCAGGTGCACGGTGATACCGTCGGCACCCGCCTCTTCCGCGACCAGCGCGGCCTGGACCGGGTCCGGATAGCGGGTACCACGCGCCTGACGCAGTGTGGCGATGTGGTCGATGTTGACCCCGAGCAGGATGCGCAGCGGATGCATGATCAGCTCCTAACGATGAACAAGAGAACAGGCATGGCGATGAGGGCCATGCCGAAGACAGGTCGCGCAATACTATCATGCGTCACGCCGCAGCCGGACAGTGGCGGCACGCCTGATGACGTCAGTCGGACTGGCGACTCTGACGCCGCCTGGCCGTCAGCTGCATCATCAACTCGCGCGAACGCAGCGGACGGTCCCCCAGCAGCGGCGCCAGCGCACGCCGCGCCAGCCATAGGCTCTCGCGGGCAAGCCCTGCATGGCCCCAGTCTTCACTGGCCAGCAACTTCAGGGCGCGCCCTTCGATGCCCGCCGCACCTGGCGGCTGCGCCTGAAAGCGACGTTCACTGACCACATAGTCATAGCGCACATCCGGCATCAGCGGGCTGTCATCCAGAGCGCGAAACTGCGGCAGTTGCTCCAGCGCTTCCAGCAGGCTGTATTCGAGCCGCCTGAGCGCGGGCGCGCGTCTGGCGGGCAGTGCCACCTCATCCAATGTCAGCGAGTAGAGCGCGAACAGCTCCGGCACCGGCATTTCCACCGGCAGCGTGCGGGTCAAAAGCTCATTGGCGTAGAACCCGCACAGCAGCCCCTCGCCCGCCAGCAGACTGGCGCTGCCGCCGGTCTCCATCAGATTGAGAGTCTTGAGATCGCTCTCGCCACGCCAGGTGACATGCAGGGGTGTGAACGGCTGCAGTCGTGCACGCGCCTTGCTGCCCGGGCGCTGAACGCCACGCGCCACCGCGCGCACCCGTCCGTGTTCGAGGGTCAGCAATTCGATGATGGCACTGGTTTCACGGTAGGGCTTGCGATGCAGCAGGAAGGCCGGTTGCGGCGTCATCAGGCAGGCTCATGTCAGACGGTGGCTTGGCAAAAAAAGCTGGCAGAAGGACTGGCAGAGGGGCTGGCAAGAAACGAGACCGCCTGGACAGGGCCAGGCGGTGCGCGGCAGAGACCGCGAGAACATCGGATCAACGACGGGCGGCACACGGCAGTCGCGACCCTTTTGGGTCGCCACCGCCCTGCACCGCTCGCGCGGCGTCGTCAGTCCTTGTCGTGGGTGTAACCCAGACTCTTCAAGGCACGCTCGTCATCCGACCAGCCACGCTTGACCTTGACCCACAGGTTCAGCATGACCTTGGCATCGAAGGCACGCTCCATCTCGAGACGCGCTTCACGACCGATGTTCTTGATGCGCTCACCGTTCTCGCCGATCAGGATCTTCTTCTGACCCTGACGCTCGACCATCATCAGCGCGCTGATGTGCAGGGTGCCGCGCTGATCGGTCTTGAATTCCTCGATCTCGACGGTCATCTGGTAGGGCAGTTCGTCGCCCAGCTGACGCATTACCTTCTCGCGCACCAGCTCGGAGGCCAGGAAGCGAGAGCTCTTGTTGGTGATCTGGTCGTCCGCGAACATGTGCTCGCCCTGCGGCAGACGCTTCATCACGTTCTCGAGCAGCAGATCGATGTTGGTGCCGTTCTTGGCCGACATCGGAATGATGGCCGCGAAGTCACGACGTTCCTGCAGGCTCTGCAGCCAAGGCGCGAGGGTGGTCTTGTCCTTGAGCCAATCGATCTTGTTGACCACCAGGATCACCGGCGCCTTCACGTGGGCCAGCTTCTCGAGCACGATCTGGTCTTCTTCCATCCAGCGGGTGCGGTCGACGATGAAGACGACGGCATCGACATCACGAAGTGCCTGGGTGGCGGCCTGGTTCATGAAGCGGTTGATCGCCTTGTTGCGATCGCGCTGCATGATGTGGATCCCCGGGGTATCGACGAAGACGCACTGGGTGCCCTCTTCGGTGTGGATACCCATCACCTGGTGACGCGTGGTCTGCGGACGACGCGAGGTGATCGAGACCTTCTGGCCCAGGATGTGGTTCATCAGCGTCGACTTGCCGACATTCGGGCGACCGACGATGGCGACGAAGCCACAGCGGGTGTCCGGCAGCGGCTGATCGCTGACACCGGCGGCGGCCAGCATGCCCTCGAGGGCATCCGGGGTGCCGGCGCCGTTATCAGTGGAGTGATCAGGGGCGTCGCCGCTCGGGGTGACGTTGTCTTCTGGGGTATGGCTCATGAGCGGCCTCCGCGGGCAGGTTCGAGCAGTTGCAGCGCGAACTCGGCCGCCTGCTGTTCAGCATGACGACGGCTGGAGCCGACGCCTGTGGTCTTGGTGTCGATCATCTCGACGTGGCAATCGACGCTGAAGGTCTGCGAATGCGCTTCGCCTTCGACGCTGGTCACCTCATAACGCGGCAGTGCCGCCTGACGCGATTGCAGGAATTCCTGCAGACGCGTCTTGGGGTCTTTCTGGGTGTCCTGAAGATTCAGCGCTTCAAGACGGGTGGCGTACCAGCGCAGCACGTGTTCACGCGCCACCTGCATGCCGGCGTCCAGATAGATGGCGCCGATCACGGCCTCCACGGCATCGGCCAGAATGGACTCGCGACGGTGACCGCCGCTTTTCATCTCGCCGGAGCCCAGACGCAGGTTCTCGCCGAGATTGAATTCACGCGCCAGCTCCGCGAGGGTCTGGCCCTTGACCAGGCGCGCACGCAGGCGTGACAGCTGGCCTTCACGGGCCTGGGGGAAGCGCAGGAACAGCGCTTCGGCGATCACGAAGTTGACGATGGAATCGCCAAGGAATTCGAGACGCTCATTGTTCTGGCCACCATAGCTTCGATGGGTCAGAGCCAGTTCCAGCAGGCTCGCATCCTCGAAGGTGTGGCCGATACGCTTTACAAAGGCATTCAGCGGGCTACTCACAGGTCTCCCTACTCTCTTTTTGTCGCTGACGCCCGCGGGCGTCCTGTCGAATGGTGCATCAGTCATGCTGGCTGATGCCTGTCGTCTTCGACATGTCTCGCGATGCCCGAAGCCTACGCGGCTTGAGGAGTTGCCGATTGCCACCATCCCAATCCGATATTCGTCAGCCGCACTGCCCGCAAGCTTGTGGCCACGGGTCCGACATGATGAACAGCAGGTTGACATGGCAGGCACGACGCATCGTCCCATGTCGAAAATCCGCACTGATAAGGCCGGCGGGCCAATGTGGCCCTGCCAGACACGACCGGGCCGCCTCTCGGCGGCCCGGTCAATGCACTGATCAATGAATCAGGCGTACCGAGGAAAAGTCCGGGAACCCTTCTTTCCAGTGCATCCACACCGCCACCGCCTTGCCGACGATGTTCTCTTCCGGCACGAAGCCCCAGTAGCGGCTGTCGTTGGAGTGATCACGGTTGTCACCCATCACGAAGTACATGCCTTCCGGCACCCGGATCTCGCGCATCTGCGGGCCGGGGTCCTGAGGGTTATTGTAGATTTGATGGGCGTGTTTCCCCAGTGTCTCATCCAGCAGGTCTTCACCGGATTGTTCACTGGAGTTGCGCGCATTCAATGTCTTGTCGATGGCCTCACCATTCACGTAGAGCTGCTTGCCTTCGTAGCGAATGGTATCGCCCGGCAGGCCGACGACGCGCTTGATGAAGTTGGTGGATGGATCTTCCGGGAAACGGAACACCATCACATCGCCACGCTCCGGCTCGCCGACTTCCAGCACCTTGGTGTCGACCACCGGCAGGCGCAGGCCATAGTCATACTTGTTGACCAGGATGAAGTCGCCGATCTTGAGCGTCGGCAACATCGAGCCGGACGGAATCTGGAACGGCTCGAACGCGAAGGAGCGCACCACCAGCACCAGCAGCAGTACCGGGAAGAAGGACTTGGCATAGTCCACCGGCCACGGGTCACGCGCCAGCTTCTCACGCGTGCCGGCGTCCAGTTCTCCTTCGACGGAGGCCTCGGCCTTGGCCACACGCGCCTTGCGCGCACTGCGCAGGGCAACCAGGTCTATCAACCACACCACGCCGGCTACCGCTACGGCAATCACCAATACTAGCGAGAAATCCATCGTTGTCCCTGTCTGCCCTGGGTCTTGGTGGCAAGCCGCCAGACGGCGGCCTGCCTCAGTCGTTCATCTTGAGCACGGCAAGGAAGGCGTCCTGGGGAATTTCCACCCGGCCGACCTGCTTCATGCGCTTCTTGCCCGCTTTCTGCTTCTCGAGCAGTTTCTTCTTGCGGCTGACGTCGCCGCCGTAACATTTGGCGGTCACGTTCTTGCGCAGCGCCTTGACGGTGGAGCGTGCCACGACCTGGCCACCGACGGCGGCCTGGATCGCCACATCGAACATCTGACGCGGAATCAGCTCTTTCATCTTCTCGACCAGCAGACGGCCGCGGCCATGTGCATGATCACGGTGGATGATCGCCGCCAGTGCATCGACGCGGTCGCCGTTGATCAGCACATCCAGACGCACCAGCTTGGCCGCCTCGAAGCGCTCGAAGCTGTAATCCAGCGACGCATAGCCCTTGGAAATGGACTTGAGGCGATCGAAGAAGTCCATCACCACTTCCGCCATCGGCAGTTCATAGATCAGCTGGATCTGGCTACCCAGGAACTGCATGTCGAGCTGGACACCACGACGATTGACGCACTCGGTGATGACGTTGCCGACATATTCCTGCGGCACGAGGATGGTAGCGCGGCAGATCGGCTCGCGCAGCTCATCGACGTTGGCCATGTCCGGAAGCTTGGACGGGTTGGACACCGGCAGCACATCGCCGTTGTCCATCAGCACCTCATAGATCACCGTCGGCGCGGTGGTCAGCAGATCGAGATTGTACTCGCGCTCCAGACGCTCCTGGATGATCTCCATGTGCAGGGTGCCGAGGAAGCCGACACGGAAACCGAAGCCCAGCGCGTCGGAGTTCTCCGGCTCGTAGTCCAGCGAGGCATCGTTGAGCGCCAGCTTCTGCAGCGCGTCACGGAAGTCCTCGTAGTCATCGGAGCTGATCGGGAACATGCCGGCATAGACCTGCGGCTTAACCTTCTGGAAGCCCGGCAGACGCTCGACCTTGTCGGCGGTCTTGGTGTGCACGATGGTGTCACCCACCGGCGCGCCCATGATGTCCTTGATCCCGGCGACGATGAAGCCGACCTCACCGGCGCGCAGCACGCCGGTTTCCTTGCGCTTGGGCGTGAAGATACCGATCGCGCCGGTTTCCCAGTCGCGGCCGGTGGACTTCAGGCGGATCTTCTCGCCCTTCTTCAGGGTACCGTCGAAGATACGCACCAGCGAGACAACGCCGAGGTAGTTGTCGAACCAGGAATCGATGATCAGCGCCTGCAGCGGTGCCTCCGGATCGCCCTTGGGCGGCGGAATGTCACGCACCAGACGCTCGAGCAGCGCTTCCATGCCCATGCCGGACTTGGCCGACACCTGACAGGCATCCGTCGCGTCCAGACCGATGATCTCCTCGATCTCCTGGGAGACCTTTTCCGGGTCCGCCTGCGGCAGATCCATCTTGTTGAGGACCGGCAGCACCTCGAGGCCCTGCTCGATGGCGGTGTAGCAGTTGGCCACCGACTGGGCTTCGACACCCTGGCCGGCATCGACCACCAGCAGCGCCCCTTCACAGGCATACAGCGAGCGCGAGACTTCATAGGAGAAGTCGACGTGCCCCGGCGTATCGATGAAGTTCAGCTGATAGGTATTGCCATCGTCAGCGTGGTAGTCGAGGGTCACCGACTGCGCCTTGATGGTGATGCCGCGCTCACGCTCGATGTCCATCGAGTCAAGCACCTGCTCCTTGAGCTCACGGTCGCTCAAGCCTTCGCACAGCTGGATGATGCGGTCAGCCAGCGTGGACTTGCCGTGGTCAATGTGGGCGATGATTGAGAAGTTGCGGATATGCTTCAAGGACGGCGGCGTTACGCGTTCGGTCATGGATCACTGCTCTGTATTTGTGCCCGTCTCCGTGAAATCACACGGCCAACACGGGAGACGACGGAAATCGAATTGCACGCATTGTACAGTCCGACCACAAGCGATGATAGAAGGCGTTGCCTTTTGCGCCCGTCCGGCCCTGTCACAACCCGCCTGATCTCGGGTGAACCGCAGGGCCGCCCGGCAGCAGACGGGGCGCACAGTCGCCCGTGCGCCCCGTCTGCTACCGGAGTGACCGCCTTCGTGCCGGTGGCGGTCACCTTCTGTTGCCTGCGCGCTCGTCGCTCAAGTTCTTGACGCTTGCGTCAGGCGCTGGCTGGCTCACTTGTCGCTGTCGGCACGCATGCGCAGTGCGATGTACAGCGGGCGACCATTGCGCACCAGGCGCAGCGAGACCGGACGGTTGGTCGGCAGCTTGGCGACCACATCGCGCAGCGCCTGCACGCTGGTCAACGGCTGCTGGTTGAGTTCGACCAGCACATCGCCGGCGCTGATGCCTGCCTCGGCAGCCACGCCCTGCGGGTCGACTTCCATCACGCGCACCCCGTGATCGAGGTTGAGCTCGTTCAAGCTGGCCTTGTCGAGCTCTGCCACCGCAACGCCCAGCCCTTGCTTGTCGTCACTGGCCTTGCCGGCATGCGCCTGCTCACTGCCCGGCCAATGGCCAACCTTGGCAGTCAACGTCTGGCTCTTGCCATCGCGCAGGATGGAGAGCTTGAGCGAATCGCCCGGCGAGCTGGCGCCGACCATGCGCGGCAGGTACGCCGAGCTCTCGACCGCCTTGCCATCGACGGCGGTGATGATGTCGCCACTCTTGAGGCCAGCGGCGGCGGCAGGGCCGTCCGGATCAAGATCGGCGATCAGCGCACCGCGCGCACGGTCCAGTCCGAAGGATTCGGCCAGGTCCTTGGAGACCGGCTGAATGACGACGCCCAGCCAGCCGCGATCCACGCGCCCATCGGTCTTGAGCTTGTCGGCGACATCCATCGCCACATTGATCGGAATCGCGAAGCTCACGCCCATGAAGCCGCCGGAGCGGGTATAGATCTGGGAGTTGATGCCCACCACATCGCCATCGAGATCGAACAGCGGCCCACCGGAGTTGCCCGGATTGATCGCCACATCGGTCTGGATGAACGGCACATAGGCGTCCGACGGCAGGGTGCGATCGATGGCGCTGACGATACCGGCGGTGACGGAATGATCGAAGCCGAACGGTGAGCCTATCGCGGCCACCCATTCGCCGACTTCCAGCGCATCACTGTCGCCCATCGGCAAGGTCGGCAGGTCTTCCGCCTTGACCTTGAGCAGCGCGATATCGGTCTTCTTGTCCTCACCGACCACCTGCGCCTTGAGTTCGCGACGGTCGTTGAGGCGCACCATCACCTCATCGGCACCGTCGATGACGTGGGCATTGGTCATGATGTAGCCATCATCGGAGATGATGAAGCCAGACCCGAGACTGGAGCGCTTCTCGACGCCCCCGCGGCCCGGACCAGGCAGCTGATCACCGAAGAAGCGCTTGAAGAATTCAGGCATCTCTTCGCCATTGGGCCCTCGGAACACCGGCCCCGAGCTGCGCTGGATCTCGGTGGTGGTCGCGATATTGACCACCGCGGGCGCCGAGTCCTTGACCAGCTGGGTGAAGTCGGGCAATTCACGAGCCTGAACCAGCTGGGAGCCCATCAGGGCAGCCATGGCCAAGGCAGGTACCATCAGGCGGGAAAGGGATTTCATCAGTGCGGCTCCTGGTACGTCCTGTCATCACTTGTTATCAGGCGTGCAATCACGCAACTACTGACGATGGCAGCGTCACATCGCTGGCGGCGTCCTTCTCATTGACGTCGAAGCGTCGTTGAAGTTCAGCGATTGGTGCCGCGCTGGACGCAACCATGCGTCGCCAACATCCGACAGGTGCCGATGCCAGCCCGATGCAGACTGACGACGCCACCTGCCGACTACGCAAGTCACTCCCCCGATCTGCCGAGAGAGTCGACTACCGCTATCACTTGAGCACGTCATCACTTGAGCACGACGCCTACAGCGCCTTGATCGCCATCGCGTCCATGCCGAGACGACGCATCAAGCGCGGCCGATAGAGTGCCTGCCGCTCAGGGCGCGCGGCATGCCAGCGCACGGCCATCAGACCCGCCGCCAACGAGAGCGCGAAGCCCAACGGCACCACCAGGGTGCCAGCGCCCGCCAGCTGCTCGGCCACGATCCCCCCCAGCATGCCGCTGACCAGCGGCAGGCCATACAGCAGGCCCGCACTGCGCAGAAACGCCGACTCATCGATGCCGATCACCACCCGCTCGCCCACCATCGGCAAGTCTTCGCCTGCCGGCACATGGATCAGCACGCGATGCGGCTTGCGACGCGAAAACTGGCTCAACAGGCCGCTGCCACAGCTACTGCGCGCATTGCAGGCACCACAGGTGGAGCGACGCTGGGTCTCGACCCAGACGCCTTCCTTGCCATGCCCCGTGACCTGCCCCTCTTCCTGCATCATCTTGCTGACTCCTGCAAAAACTCGCCGCGCACTGGCGACACATACGCGTAGAATAGCGTCATTCACGGCGGCACTTCACGCGCCCCAGGCCCGACAAGCGCCCACGATACCATCAACAGGAGCCCGCATGAGCGACGCACCCCCATCCACTTCCCGCCTGGACCCGCTGCACGGCGTCACCCTCAAGGCACTGCTGACCTGGCTGGTGGACCACTACGGCTTCGAGACCCTGGGCGAGCTGATTCCCATCAACTGCTTCCTCAGCGACCCGAGCATCAACTCGAGCCTCAAGTTCCTGCGCCGCACGCCCTGGGCACGCGCCAAGGTCGAGGCACTCTACATCCAGACAGCGGATCGCTATCTGCATGACTGAGGCCGAGCGTGGTCACACCGGCAAGTGACGGCGCTGGCCGGACGCGACCAGGTCATGTGGGCGCAACCAGGATATACAGACAAGAAAAGAGGGGCAGCCAATGGCTGCCCCTCTTTTCTTGTCCATCCATGCTGCTTTCATCTGCCTTGGCAATGACGCCAGCGCAAGCCAGTCATCCAGAAGATGTTACTGGGCAACATCCTGCAGGCTGATCCACTCACTGCGCTCCGGCACCGGGCCGCGCGAGGAATGCTGGCTCAGGTAGGCCTCGAGCAGACGACGCTGGGCGAGATCCGCCGCGGCGACATTGCTGGACGACATGCCGGAATCGTAGCTGCCACTTTGCGGCGCCATGAACATCGGACGTGAGCTGGAGGGCGTCACGCCGACCTGCATCAAGCCGCTGTTGGCACCGGGCTGTACCCACTGAGACGCCTCGGCGTCCACCGACGGCTGGCTGACCTGACGCACGGTGCCGCCCTGGATGGCTGAACCACCCTGGTTGACGGAAGAACCGCTGGCAAGCTCTGCGCCGCTGTTCACGCCGCCGGGCACCCCATTGTCACCGCCATTGAAGACCTGCACGCCGGTGATCACCATCACCGCGACGCCTGCCGCGATGGCCGCGGAGCCGGCAAAGGAGAACAGACTGCGGCGCTCGGCCACGGGCGGTGCGCTCGCGGGAGCCTCGCGGGAGATCAGCTCGACCTCGGCGCTGACCGCCGACGCGATATCCAGAGTGAAGGTGCTTTCACGCTCACGATGCATGGCACTGCGCGCCAGGTGATAGCGGCGCCAGGTGTCTGCAGCCTCAGGAGACTCATCGAGCCCCTTGAGGACACGACGCAGATCCAGCTCGTCACCCTCCGCATCCATCAGCGCGGACAGCGACTCCTTCACGGATTCGGTGGTCTTCAGATTCATGCGTAAATACCCTCACACTCGTCAGATTGAACGACGACTTCAATCTGCACTCCTGGCAACAAATGGCGTCATTCACCATGGCGGCTGATGACCCGAGCGGGCCAACGGCAAACAGCGTTACTGCGCCGTGGAAGAGGGGCTTTCGTGCCCTGCCCCTCACCACTCAACTTTCCAGCGCTCATGCACGCAGTCGCTGAGCTACATGACTACTGAACAGTAAGAACACGCGCCGCACGGATTGTTCCGCCATTCGTTCAGAAAACATTCACTTTAGCTGCAAGATTTCGCCAAGCCACTGAGTTGATTGAATTTAACCAACAAAATTTTTGTGGCTCTTCTCTCACAGGGGCGACGCAGAACAGCGACGTCACTCGACGGCAGACACCGCCGCGGCGGGACTGACCAGCCCCTGGATCGCCTTGTCGACCGCTTCACGTGCGCGGAAGATACGCGAACGCACCGTGCCCACCGGGCACTGCATCACCTCGGCGATATCCTCATAGGACAGGCCATCGAACTCGCGCAGCGTGATGGCGGTGCGCAGATCTTCAGGCAGCTTCTCGATGGCCTCGAAGACGACCTTCTCCAGCTCATCGCGCGCCATGGCAGCTTCCGGCGTCTCGATGTCCGACAGGCGACCGGACTGATCGACCACCTCGGCATCGCCGATATCCATGTCGGTACCCGGCGGACGACGGCCCCGCGAGACCAGATGATTCTTGGCCGTATTGATGGCGATCCGGTACATCCAGGTATAGAAGGCGCTCTCGGCCCGGAAGTTGGGCAACGCACGATAGGCCTTGATGAAGGCTTCCTGGGCGACATCCTGCACTTCTGAATGATCGTGTACGTAACGGCTGATCAGGCCGAGAATCTTGTGCTGATATTTCCTGACCAGCAGATCGAAGGCGCGGTTATCCCCTTTCTGGGCGCGCTCGACCAACTGCTGGTCCGTTTCATTGACACTCATTCACTCGCTCCCTCCGCGGGAGTGGAGGCACCGCTTGCGGACTCCACATCAGGAATCCCCGGGGCATCAGCACCTGACAGGAATTGCGACTCGCGCATGCGTTATCCGGCCCCTTTGATATTCGTTGTGATGGATGCGATGCCTGGCGCGGGGCGAAAAAGCGCCCGACGGCCCGCTGACGCGACCAAAATCAACGCACAGTGTTCCTGTTTATCATTTGTACGGCAAGACGCCATGCCGTCAAAGCCTCAGGTTTTGCGTGTTCACTCCCGCCATGACAGCGTTTGGCGACGCTGACACGTCAAAGCGTAACGATTTCTTTACGATTTACGCTCATCTTGATGCGCACGAGCCCCAAGTCAGCGCCAGTCAGCTTGACAGTTGATTAAATTTGACCCAAGGACGCTGACAAGCCGGCATGCAGCAGATACCATGGACATCATTCAGTACGCACAACACGGATGGCGGGCGCGAAGACGCCCGTCTGACTCTGCTAGCAGCCATGCAGACCGCACACCGCTCAGGACACTGTCATGTCAGAACAACACGTCAACAACCTCAACGTCCTGTCACAGGACGTGCTGATCACCCCCGAAGCGCTCAAGCAGGACATCCCGCTGACCGCCAAGGCCGAAGAGACCGTCATCGAAGGCCGTCGCACCATCCAGCGCATTCTGGACGGTGAAGACCCGCGCCTGCTGGTCGTGGTCGGCCCCTGCTCCATCCATGACCTGGACGCCGCCCGCGATTACGCGCGCCGCCTGAAGGTGCTGGCCGAGGAAGTGAAGGACAGCCTCTACATCGTGATGCGCGTCTACTTCGAGAAGCCGCGTACCACCGTCGGCTGGAAAGGCCTGATCAACGACCCGCACCTCAATGACACCTTCGAGATCGAGGAAGGCCTGCACATCGCGCGCGGCCTGCTGGTCGAACTGGCCGAGATGGGCCTGCCGCTGGCCACCGAAGCCCTCGACCCGATCTCCCCGCAGTACCTGCAGGACTGCATCAGCTGGTCTGCCATCGGCGCCCGCACCACCGAATCCCAGACCCACCGCGAGATGGCTTCTGGCCTGTCGTGCCCGGTCGGCTTCAAGAACGGCACCGACGGCTCGCTGGATGTTGCCGTCAATGCCCTGCAGTCCGTGTCCCACGGCCACAACTTCCTGGGCATCAACCAGGCCGGCCAGGTCGCGATCATCCGCACGCGTGGCAACGCCTACGGCCACGTCGTGCTGCGTGGCGGCAACGGCAAGCCGAACTACGACAGCGTCAGTGTCGCGCTGGCCGAGCAGGAACTGGCCAAGGCCGGCGTCACCGCCAACCTGATGGTCGACTGCTCCCACGCCAACTCCAACAAGGACCCGGACCTGCAGCCGCTGGTGCTGGAGAACGTCACCCAGCAGATTCTCGAGGGCAATCGCTCCATCATGGGCCTGATGGTCGAGTCGCACATCAACTGGGGCGCCCAGAAGATCAATGCCGACCGCAGCAAGATGGAATACGGCGTCTCCATCACCGATGCCTGCATCGACTGGGCCACCACCGAAGACACCTTCAAGACCATGGATGCCAAGCTCAAGGATGCGCTGCGCGCCCGCCTCGAGCAGCCTGCCGAAGCCTGAGGCCGGAAGCTTCATCAACCCGGAAGCATTGGATGAATGAAAAAGCCCCGCCGATTGGCGGGGCTTTTTTTGTGGCCGCTGGGTCGACAGCTGACGGGCCAGCTCTGACCGTTCAGCCCTGCCCCATCAGTTCTGACCCGTCACTTCTGCCCCATCAGTTCTGGCGCACACCATCGATCTCGCGCACGAAGGGCGGCAGTGCCTCGATCAACTGCTGACCATAACGCTTGGTCAGGATGCGTCGATCCAGGATCGTGATACGCCCTTCATCGGCTTCCTTGCGGATCAGGCGCCCGCAGGCCTGCACCAGCTTGATCGAGACATCCGGCACCGCGATACGCATGAACGGATTGCCGCCCCGCGACTCGATCCACTCCGCCAGCGTCGCACCGACGGGGTCATCCGGCACCGCGAACGGCAGCCGCGTGATCACAACGTGGGTCAGATACTTGCCGGGCAAGTCGATGCCCTCTGCGAAGCTCGCCAGCCCGAAGATGATGCTGCCGCGTCCGCCATCCACCGCCTTGCGGTGCTGACTGAGCAGCTCATGCTTGGGCAGACGACTCTGCGCCAGCACCCGCTTGCGGGTCTCGCTGTCCAGCGCCTTGTTGACCGCCGCCAGCTGCTTGCGCGAGCTGAACAGCACCAGCACCGCCTCACGCACATCCAGCGCATTGACGAAGTCGACGATCGCCTGCTCATGCGGGCCGGGTGGCGACGGCTCCACCGCCTCGCGCGGGATGGCCAGCACCGCCTTGCCATAATCGAACGGGCTGGGCAGACGCTGATAGCGATAGCGATTGGCCAGGCCCGCGCGCTCCTGCAGGCGTTCGAAGCGATTGAGCGCCGTCAGGGTCGCCGACGTCAGCACCGCACCGAAACAGGCGCCCCACAGATGGCGTGCCAGCGTTTCCGCGGCCGACACCGGACTTGCCGAGACGGTCATCTCCGGCTCGCCATTGAAGCGCTCGAAGGTCAGCCAGCGCGCATGCGGCGGCCCATCGGCAGGGTCGCTCAGGCCGATGGCCTCCCACAGCGCATGGGCTTCCAGCGCACGCCCGTGCAGCAGGGCCACCAGCGGCAGCCAGTCCTCGGCATTCTCCTTGGGCAGGCCGGTGGCCTTCTCCGGGTCCAGGCTCTCACGCAGGATGTCGGCGATCTGCTCCAGCGCCCGCGACAGCTCCGCGAAGCCCTTGAGCAGGTTGTGGCCAAGATCCTTGAGCGCCTCCGGTGCCTGACCGCGCTCGAAGCGATGATTGGTGACGTCCTCGCCGGCCCCATTGGGCAGATCCGCCAGCTGATGCCCCAGCCCGAACACCTCGCCCAGACGCGGCTCGATATCCGCCAGCAACTCGGGCATGCGCGCCAGCAGGCGGCCGATGGTCGGCTGACTGCCCAGCGCCGCATTCAGCTCGGTGAGCGACTTCTTGAGATTGCCCAGCCAGCGCAGCGTCTGATTGATCGGCGTGCGGTGGTGGAAGTGATCCAGCGCCTTGTCAGGCAGATGGTGCGCCTCGTCGAAGACGTAGATGCAGTCACTGGGCGATGGCAACACCAGCCCGCCGCCCAGCGAGAGGTCCGCCAGCACCAGGTCATGGTTGGCGACGATGATATCGGCCTGCTCCAGCTGACGACGGGCACGGAAGAAGGCACACGCCGAGAAGTGGCTGCAGCGGCGATTGGTGCACTGACGGTGGTCCGTGGTCAGACGCGCCCAGTCGCGGTCCTCGACCTGCAGAGGCCAGCTGTCGCGGTCCCCTGCCCACTCGCCGCTGGCATAGTCCTCGGCCATCTTGCCGGCCAGCTCCACGAAGCTGCCGCCGTCGCTGGCGATCATGTCGCGCTCGAACAGCGCCATGGTCGGGTTGTCCTCGACACCTTCCAGCGCCTGATCCAGCTTCTGCACGCACAGGTAACGGCGACGGCCCTTGGCCAGGGCGTAGTCGAAGGTCAGCCCCGAATGCTTCTTGAGCGCCGGCAGGTCCTGATGCATGACCTGCTCCTGCAGCGCGATGGTCGCGGTCGAGACCACCAGCCGCTTGCCGCGCGCCTTGGCCACCGGCAGCGCGGAGAGCAGATAGGCCAGCGTCTTGCCGGTACCGGTACCGGCCTCCAGCACGCAGACATGCTCGTTGCCGAGGCGATAGCCTTCCGGATTCTGCTCGATGTTGCCCAGGGTGCGCGCGATCTCGGCGATCATCAGCCGCTGCCCATAGCGCGGCGTCAGCTCAAGACCCTCGAGCAACTTGCGATAGGCGCCCTGAATCTCGCCCTTGAGGCTATCTTCCAGCATTGCGTGTCTCTCTCCTCAACTGGCCATCCACCCCTGACCCACGACATCCGGTCGACAACAACTGGCAACTGGCTGCTTGTCGTCAAACGTGCGGGTCATGGAGCGCAAGACGGCGAACAGCCTGAGCTGTCCGCCGTCTTTGCGTGCTACTGCCATCTACCTCGACTGCCCTGCTCGGCCGGACACTCTACGCGTCCGGCCAGAGGCAAGCAGACGTTACAGCAGGCCCTGGGGCGGCTGCTGACGCGGCAGCGTTTCCTGCAGGTAGTCTTCGATTTCCGGCAGCGAGAAGACATCTTCCTCACCGACGAAGCTGATCAAGGTCACATCGCTGAAGCTTGCACGGTGGACGTAGTCTTCCGGCACTTCTGGCAGCGTGAAGTTGATCGCATGGGTCGCGTCTTCGAGTGCGAAGCCACGCCCGGCGACATCGCTGACCACCAGCACCTTGAGCTTGCCGTTGCGGAAGGCCTCATGGGCTTCCAGGCGCTCGGTCTGGGTCTCGGCGCCGGACATCACCGCCGACTCGATGCCGGCTTCCTTGAGCGCGGCGTTGATCTTGCGCACCAACCCACGGCTGTTGCCGAAGACCACGGAGCGCTCCATCTCGCCCTGCTTCACCAGATTGATCAACAGACGCAGCTTGTCATCATCGCTCACGGTGTAGGTCTGCACGGCGTCGTTGTCCGCAGCGATGGCAGCCGTCGCTTCGTGCTCGACCGCGACCTGAGTCGCCTCATGCGTCCACTGCTCGGCCAGCCCCAGCACGTCGGAAGACAGCTCGGCGGAGAACAGCAGCGTCTGGCGCTCTTCGGGACGCGGTGTGGCGCGGATGATGCGCTTGACGTCGGGGATGAAGCCCATCGACAGCATGCGGTCCGCTTCGTCGACCACCAGCACCTCGGTCTCGGAGAGATCGACATCGCGCTTGGTGTGGAAATCAAGCAGACGGCCTGGCGTTGCGACCAGCAGGTCGACCTTGCGCTCGAGGCGTTCACGCTGCTTCTGGTAGTCCATGCCACCCACCACGCAGGCCACCGAGATGCGCGCGAATTCGGAGAACGCCTTGGCGTCCTTCTCGATCTGCAGCGCAAGCTCACGGGTCGGCGCGATGATGACGGCACGCGGCGCGCCCGGCTTCTGGCCTTCCGGCGCCTTCTCTTCCAGGAAGTAGGCCAGGGTGGCGATCAGGAAGGCGGCGGTCTTGCCGCTGCCGGTCTGGGCACGGCCGACCACGTCACCACCCAGCAGTGCCTTCTCGAAGGTCTGGGCCTGGATCGGGGTGCAGTATTCAAAGCCGGCCTTCTGGATGGCTCGCATCAGCGGCAGCGGCAGATCGAAATCATGGAAGCGCCACTGGCCGGCGACCGGCGCGACCGGGAACTGATCGAGGTTCCACTTGGACTGGGAGCGACGCGGCTTGCGACGACGACGCTTGGGCTTTCTCGGCTTCTGGTTCGGGTCCTGCGGCTCTTGCTGAGTCTGTTCAGCGGCTGGCTGGGTCTGATCCGTCTCGCTCATGTAATCCGTTCTTTTCAAGGGTTCATATGCGACAGGCGCGGGTCGTTCTCGGAATCTCGCCGTGACAGGCCACACCCGGTTGGTTCGTCATGCCCAGTCGTCTCACCTGGTTCGCCTGACTCGCGCCTGATGCGCGGTAGTCTCGGGCTGCATGCGCCTTTACCGGATTGGGAGCCATCCCCTGCACTTCTGCGGTAACACCCCCTGGGTGTGCGTCTCCGAGGCCACGCAGGCCTCGGGTGCAGAAGGGCACGAATGCTCTCACCTGTTCTTGACGGATTCACGCATCCAGCGCTCCCCTGCCCGAATGTTCGGCAAGGGACTGGAGCGGACGTCTGCCATGAGGGTCTGCTCACGTGGCACCGGTCATGTCATCGCCGGGCTCACGCAACGGACAGGCTCATGGGTCGCCACAAGGACGGCCGATACTGCGTGTCGGTCGAAAGGGCTTCTTCATCGGGCGGGCATCAGGCTGCCGGACAACCTTGGCCACGCCACGGGACAGTTCGCCGCCGCCCGTCTGTCTATCTGTCTGTGTGGGCCGGGGCGGCGTACCTGCCAGGGTCATTCAGGTAACACTCACATATTGCATATTGCATATTGCATGTCGCTGGCACGGGCAATGGCAGCAAGACTGGCGCGTCCGGCAAGCCGTTGTCTCTGACATGCGTGAGGGGAAGCGCGCCCCGAGGGGCAGGCGACCCGCCATCGTGCATGAGACACAAGGCGCCGATTCAAGCGGCCAGTCACGCACCTCACCTGCGGGCAGCGACGATAACGCCGACATATTGTACCAGCCCGCCGGCGTCTTCGCGCCCCTGCATCATGACGCACTCGGCGCGAGACATCCTCGCGTGCACGACACGCGATGCTTCTCACCACGACGCCCCTCATGGCACCCGCCCCATGCAGGCTGGTAGAATGCCCGACAACTGATGCGGTTGCCCGCGTGCCGCGGCCTTGCCGTGCGACTCAAGGCTGGCGACTGCCGACACCGAACAGGAAAGCCCGAAGATGACACGTAGAAAGAAGAGCCGCTCCATCGCCGACAAGGTGCAGATTCGTACCGGCCGCCGCAAGGACTTCAAGAAGTGGCGCGCCGAGAACCCGGACCAGGTGCATTCCGGCCCGCGTTACGTGGCCAAGAAGAAGGACCAGCGCAAGTCCCAGGCTGCCGCCAAGCTGGAGCGCATGAACGCGGCGCCGCTGTTGCCGCTACACCCTGATGCGCCGGCCAAGGAAGACAGCTCCTCCAAGGATGATGGTGGAGGCGAAGCGTGATGCGTCTGATTTCCTTCAACATCAACGGCATCCGTGCGCGTCCGCATCAGCTGGAAGCGCTGATCGAGACGCATCAGCCGGAAGTCATTGGCCTGCAGGAAACCAAGGTGCAGGACAGTGAATTCCCCCACGCGCACATCGAGGCGCTGGGCTATCACGTGGTGTGGCACGGCCAGAAGGGCCACTACGGCGTCGCGATGCTGACCCGCCAGGTGCCGAAGAAGGTGCACTACGGCATGCCGGATGACGACGAGGATGCCCAGAAGCGCATGATCGGCGTCGAGATCGATGGCCCGAACGGCGAGCCGCTGATCGTCTACAACGGCTACTTCCCCCAGGGCGAGAATATCGAGCACCCGGTGAAGTTCCCCTACAAGACACGCTTTTATCAGCAGCTGTTCCGCCTGCTGGAAGAAGACCACCAGCCCGAGCAGCATGTAGTGGTGATGGGCGACTACAACATCTCGGCCACCGACCGCGACATCGGCATCGGCGAGCCCAACCGCAAGCGCTGGCTGCGCGAAGGCAAGACCAGCTTCCAGCCCATCGAGCGCGAGTGGATGGAGCGCCTCTACGCCTGGGGCCTGACCGACAGCTTCCGCCACGTGCACCCGGAAGTCGATGACCAGTTCAGCTGGTTCGACTACCGCTCACGCGGCTTCGAGCGTGAGCCCAGGCGCGGTCTGCGCATCGACCTGATCATGACCAGCCCCGGCCTGACTCCGCTGATCAAGGATTCCGGTGTCGACTACGCGCTGCGCGGCATGGAAAAGCCGTCGGATCACGCCCCGGTGTGGACCGATATCGGCTGATACGCTGAGCAACGCCAGCGCGAACACGATCGCCAGACACGCAAACGCCGCCTTCCCCGTCTCAGGACGATCAGGAAAGGCGGCGTTTGCGTTGCAGTGACGCTCAGACAGCGCTAGATCGTAAGCGTCTCACGTCATCAGCGCTGCGCGACGGATTTCAACCAGGCATCGGCCCCTTCGGCGCCCCGCGCCTGAGCCTTCTTGAAAGCTTCACGCGCAGGGTCGAACTGCTCCAGCTGACTGGCGACCACGCCGGAGAGCAGCCAATGACGCGCCGAGTCATCGCCACGCTCACCGGCCGCGGCCAGCGCCTGCTGCGCCGTTTCCCAGCGGCCCCAATCATAGGCAAGCTCGGCATACTGCCGAGCATCCTCGAGTGACTGGCTCTGCTGCGAGACGGCTGCCCACGCCTTGAGCGCATGCTCGACATCGCGTGCCGCCGTCCAGGCCTGCGCCAGCTGGCGACGCAGCGCCGGGGTGTCTTCAAGCAGCGGCTGCCCCTCGGGTGTCGCGGATTTCGAAAGCCCCGCCTCGATCAGTTCCGCCGCCCGCGCTGGCGCACCGGCCGCCAGCTGCAGGTCGACTCGCTGCTGGTAGGCGTCACTGCCGCTGACGATCCCCGCCGCCCACGCCGCTTCCCAGGTGCTGGCGGCGCGGGTGTTCTGATTGAGGCGCTGATAGAGCGCCACGGCACGCTGCCAGTCCTGCGGGTCACGTGACTCGCCCAGTCCCTGCTCGACCAGCGCCACCGCCGCGCCATGGCGGCCGGTCTGCTGATAGACACTGACGGCCAGCTTCAGGCGATCGCCGCTCGGCGCACTCGCCTTGCTGGCACGCTCCAGCCAGTCCTCGGCGCGCGCCCAGTCACCTCGATTGGCTTCCAGACTGACCGCCAGCCACAGGTCATCGGCACTCGCCGAGCCGCCGTGCAGATATTCCGCCAGACGAGCGATACCGCTGTCGCGCTCACCGGCGCGCAGGCGCAGCATCGCTTCACGACGCAGCCACTCGCGAGCCTGGGAGGCATTGACGCCCGGCAGGCGACGCGCCTCGGCATACAGACGCGCCGCCTGGGCCTGATCGCCCTGGCGCGCTCGCGCACTGGCCGCCAATGACAGATACAGTGCACGTACCTCGCCGCGCTGGCGCTTGGCCTCACGCTCGGCGCGCTCACCGACCGCGTCATAATCGCCTTCATCCAGCCGTGACTGCAGCGTGCGCAACTGCCCCGCCACTTCGGCGGAGACACGCGTCGCCGCATGGGCCGCGCTGATGCCACCGACTTCCATCATCAGCATCAGGCAGGTCGAGACCAGCGTCACGCGGGTGAGTCGGCGCCCGCCGCGTGTCAGCAGCTGGCGCGCCCGCGCCATCAGGCCACGCGATCGCTCAGCGCTGTCGGCGTCCTGTGGCGGTGTGGATTTCGCTACCATGAGTCTTTCCTCTTGCGTTCATCCGCTGCCATGACCCGGCGCATTGCCGACAAGTCCACGGCATCAGAGATGACGACATATGACACACATCAGACACCCGATGAAAGCCCGCGCCATGGGGTCATGGGTTGCCTCAACGCAACTGGAACTCGAGCCGCTGGCGCGCCTGGCGCGCATTGCCCGCGGCCGGGAATTCCCAGCGCGCGATCGCCTTCATCGCCGCCCGGTCAAACACGCCCGACGGCTCGGCACGCACCACCCGCAGCGAGCCGCCATCGACATTGCCATCCGGACGAATCACGAAGGCCACCTCGACGAAGCCCTCGATGCCGCGGCGACGCGCACGACTCGGATATTCGGGAGCGGTGCGCACGGTGGGCCGCGGTGAACCACCCTGCGCCGCCGGGGCCGCCTTGGGCTTGGACGGCTTCGCCGCGGTCTGTGATGACGCATCAGACGCCGACTGCGCCGATGAAGCGGCCTCGGCCTGCCTGGCGACCGCCTTGGGTTCCGGCTTGGCCTTGGGTGCAGGCTTGGGCGTCGGTTTCGGCTTGGGGGTCGGTTTGGGCGGACGCTCGACTTCCAGCGGCGGCAGGCTGTCATCCATGGTCAGCTCTGGCGTCGGCGGCAATGGTGTCTTGACCTCGGGAATCGCCACCGGGCTTGTCGCCTTGGGCGCCGGCATCGGGGCTGCCTTGGGTGGCGGCGGTGGCTCGGCCGGCGGCGTGGGCAGACTTTCACTCGCCGCCGGTGCGGGCTCCGGTGCCTCTTTAGGCGCCTGAACGGTGGAGACCGACAGCGGCTCCGGTGGCGGCGTGTCGTTCACCGGCGGCGCGACCAGCAAGGCCAGCGCATAGAACAGCACCAGCGCCAGCAAGGCACCACCGACAAGCCCGACGAGTCGATTGGCATACAGGCGTCGCGTCATGTCATTCGCCCTTCGAGGCGGCGACCGCGATGTCCTGCACACCCGCGTTGCGCAGCGCATCCATCGTCTCGACCAGCAGACCGGTCTGTGAGCGGCTGTCGGCCTGGATCACTACCGGCTGACCATCGGCAAGATCGGCCACGGCGTCGCCGACGCGATGGGCATCCACCGGCTTGCCGTCGACCCACACCGCGCCCTCGGCGGTGATGGCGACCATGACCGCCGCGTCAGGGCGCGCCGTGGCGTTGGAGGCTTCCGGACGCTGGATCTCGACCCCGGACTCCTTGACGAAGCTGGTGGTGACGATGAAGAAGATCAGCATGATGAAGACGACATCCAGCATCGGCGTCAGATTGATCTCGCCGCTGTCTTCCGCGGCCTCCATGCGACGTCTACGCATGTGGTGTCTCGCTTGTATCAGAGGAGGAATCAAAGCCGTTCGCAGCGGACATGCCGGAACGTGCATCATCGACGGCGCGCGCCAGACGGTCGTGCAGGCGCTGGTCTTCACGACGCACCACGCGCTCGAAGCGCGTGACGAACATCAGGCCCACCACCGCGACCGCCATGCCGGCCAGCGTCGGCAGCGTGGCACGTGCCACACCATCGGCCATGGCACGCGCCTGGCCGGTGCCGGCGATCGCCAACGAATCGAAGACATGGATCATGCCGGTCACGGTGCCCAACAGGCCTGCCAGCGGACAGATCAGTACCAGCAGCTTGAGCCACGGCAGCGGCGCACGCAGGCGTGACAGCAGCTCACGGGTCAGCACTTCGCGATGGGTGAGCGCCGACCAGCTGTGGTGCTCGCTACGCGCCACCCAGTCGTGGATCAACTGCTGACGCGCCGGACGATGCACGAGCCGCCAGTAGAGGCCGCGTTCCAGCGCCAGCCCGAACAGCACCATGGCGATCAGGCAGATCACCACGATCAGCGGGCCACCACTTTCCACCAGCCGCATCACTGGCGCGAAGCCACCGCTCAGCAAGGAAGAGGCGGCCAACGAATCAGGCATGCTCGGTATCCCGCTGACGCGCCGCCGCGCTGGCAGCCTTGCTCGGGGCGCGCTTCTCGAGGTGGTCGGCCAGACGTGCACTGGCGCGGCCCTCGAGACGGCCCATCAGGCCCTTGGACAGGCTGGAAAGCCCGGTCTGGGCGAACAGCAGCGGCACGGCGGTCACCAGACCCAGCACGGTGGTCACCAGCGCCTGGGAGATACCGCCGGCCATCAATTTGGGGTCGCCGGTACCGAAGACGGTGATCGACTGGAAGGTGCCGATCATGCCGGTCACGGTGCCCAGCAGACCCAGCAGCGGCGCGATGGCAGCCAGCAGCTTGACCAGCGCCTGGCCACGCTCGAGCCTGGGCTGCTCGGCCAGCAACGCCTCGTCGAGACGGGCTTCGAGCGCTTCCGGCTCGTGATCGTGGCGCATGCCTTCAAAGCGATGCAGCACACGGCCCAGCGGGTTGTCGTCACTGAGCTGGCTCAGGTCGGCTTCCTGACGTTTGACTGCCCGGCGGGTCAGCGACAGACGCACCAGCTGGATCAGCGCGATGATCAGGCCCAGCACGCCCAGGCCGACGATGACATAACCGACGGCACCGCCCTGCTTGAGGCGCTCACCGAGACGCGGCGCCCGCGCCAGTGCCTGGGTGACATCGCCACCGGTGGGATCGAAGCTCAGACGATCACTGTCGCCGGCATCGAAGGCCGCCAGCTGCTTGCGAATGCGCAGCGGCGTGGTGCCCGCAAGGCCGAGGGTGTCCAGCGCCGAGGGACCATCCACGGCCTTGTCTTCCGACAGCGGCGCCAGCAGGTGGCGACCACTGAAGGCCATCTGCTCGCCGACGCGCACGATCTCACGCGGCTTGATGCTGCCATCCGGCCCGGCCAGCGGTGCCTGGAAGCGCAGTGCGCGACCGCTTTCGGTGGCGATGCTGCGGATGTCCGCGGTCAGGGCGGCGAGACGCTCGCGGCCCGGCACCTCATCGCGCGGCCCCAGGTCCGGCAGACGTGCCTGGCCGCCGACCAGCAGCCAGTTGCCCGCCAGTGCTTCACGCGTCTCGCGGGCATGCTTGCGCGCCACCTCGAACACCTGACCGAGATCGCCCTGCTGGGCCTGACGCTCTTCGTCCAGACCGCTGAGGGTCGCCTGTTGTTCCTGCGCCTCGGCCTCGAGGGTCGCGCGCGTCTCGCGCAGGCTGTCACGCCGCGCCTCGGCCTCGCTGACCGCCGCTTGCAGTGCCTCGCGATCCGACAACAGGGTGTCGAGACGCGCCTGGTCGCGGCCTTCGGCCTGACTGGCGGCCTGTTCGAACTGCTCGACGCTCAATGACTGCTCGGCACTGCCGGTCGCCGCCAGCACGGCGGGAGACGACAACGTCAGCAGCCCCAGGGTGCCGGCCGTCAGCAACAGGCGTGACAGAGACGCACGTGGCGCTTGTGAATTCGTCGCCATCAGCTGGACTCCTGCGCGGTACGGGTAGAGGTGGTACGTGTGCTGGTGACTGCTGCGGCAGCCTGATCGGCGCTCTCGAGCGCGGACTGCGACAGGCGCCCCTTCGGAGCCAGCTCGACATCCTCGACCGGCACCGACAGCGGCAGGGTCACCAGTGACGGTGCCTGCTGGTCACGCGCCATGCTGATACCCTTGCGCAGCGCCTCCAGGCCGCTGTCATCCAACACCTGCCAGCTGCCATTTCTGGCCTGCCAGGCGCCACCATGCTGACCATCCAGCGTCAGGTAATAGAGGCCCACGCGGCCGACACGCAGATACTGCACCTCGGTGTCTTCCCCACCGACAAGTCCTGCGCGCCAGGTATCGAAGCCCTGACCGTAGCTCAGCTCCTGCTGCCAGGCGTTGAGCAGCTGATCGAGGCGCTCGTCATTGCTCAGGCTGGCATTGGAGAGGTTGTCACGCAGACGCTGGACGCGCGCGAGGCGCTCGTCCTTGAGAAACGGCAGGTCCTGCTCAATGAACTCCGCCAGCTCCTCGACCTGCTGACGCAGCAGGCCCGGCAGCGACTCGCGCGTGGCCTCGAGATTCTCCAGCGCCGTGCGCTGGCGCTCGATACGCGCCGCGCGGTCAGCATTCAGTGGCGTCAGTTCCGCGGTATAGCTTTCCAGACGCGCAGCTTCCTGACGCGCTTCACGCAGGCGCACCAGCAGCGCACGCGTCTCGTCATCGGCGGCGTCGATGCGCGCCTGCAGCTCACGCTGGGTTTCCTGATGAGTGGCGGCACTGTCACGCAGTGTCTCGGCATGCGCCGGCAATGCGGTGGCTGTCAGCGGTGCAAGCAGCACCAGCGCCGGGAGCAGGCCGCCAAGGGCTCGCACGCACGGGAAGGGGAAAGAAGTCGAACGCCGCACGGACATCTCCTGAAGAACTAGGCTTGGTTGCATCCTCGGTCGCCTGCCAGGCCGCTAGTGGCTTCCGAGTGGAAATGCAAATCACTGGCATGGACGGTATTACAAACAAGAACAATTATCAATTGATCTTGCCTCGCTCTGCCCCATCAGCAGGCCCTGAAACCTGCAATGCAGCGTTGCACTTTTCTCCTGACGCTCTCTCCCCTGCCCTCGCCCCAACCCTTGCCCGCAGACACAAAAAAACGCGACCCGCCGAAGCGGGTCGCGTTGATTGGCCAGGGCACCTTGCGGTGTCTCGGCCTCAGCCTTGCGGGGCGTTGCTCAGAGCTTGCCTTCCAGCTCCGGCAGTACCTCGAACAGATCGCCGACCAGGCCGTAATCCGCGACCTGGAAGATCGGCGCTTCGTCGTCCTTGTTGATCGCGACGATGACCTTGGAGTCCTTCATGCCCGCCAGGTGCTGGATCGCCCCGGAGATGCCGACAGCGATGTAGAGGTCCGGCGCGACGATCTTGCCGGTCTGGCCGACCTGCATGTCATTGGGCACGAAGCCGGCGTCGACCGCTGCGCGAGAGGCACCGATGGCGGCGCCCAGCTTGTCGGCGATACCGTTGAGCAGTGCGAAGTTCTCACCGTTGCCCATGCCGCGGCCACCGGAGATCACCACCTTGGCGGAGCCAAGCTCGGGGCGCTCGCTTTCGGCCAGGGTTTCCTCGACGAAGCTCGAGACGCCTGCATCCTCGACCACGTCCACGGCCTCGATGGCCGCCTGTCCGTCGAGCGCGACCGGATCGAAGCCGGTGGCACGCACGGTGATGACCTTGAGCACATCGTCACTCTTGACGGTGGCGATGGCGTTGCCGGCGTAGATCGGGCGCTGGAAGGTATCGGCACTATCGACGGCGATGATCTCGGAGATCTGTGCCACGTCCTTCAGTGCCGCGACACGCGGCATGAAGTTCTTGGCGGTGGTGGAGGCGCTGGACAGCACGTGGCTGTAGTCATCGGCCAGCGCCACGACCAGTGCCGACAGGTTCTCGGCCAGCTGATGGGCGTAGACGGCATTGTCGGCGACACGCACACGCGCGATGCCGGCAAGCTTGGCGGCCTGCTCGGCGACGGCACCTACGCCCTCACCGGCGACCAGCACGTCGATATCGCCACCGATGGCGGTTGCGGCTGCCACGACACTCGCGGTGCTGCTGGTCAGCTGGCCATCATGATGATCGGCAATGACGAGAATGCTCATGAGATCACCTTTGCTTCGTTCTTGAGTTTGTCCACCAGCTCATCGACGGAGCCGACCTTGATGCCGCCCTGACGCTCGGCCGGCGGCGTGACCTTGACCAGCGACACCTTGGAGGCCGTGGAGACACCCAGCTCTTCCGGCGTCTTGACGTCCAGCGGCTTCTTCTTGGCCTTCATGATGTCCGGCAGCTTGGCGTAGCGCGGCTCGTTGAGGCGCAGGTCAGTGGTGACCACCGCCGGCAGGTTCAGCTTGACGGTCTGCAGGCCGCCATCGATCTCGCGGGTGACGTTGACGCTCTCGCCATCGACCACCACTTCGGAGGCGAAGGTACCCTGCCCCATGCCAGTGAGTGCCGCCAGCATCTGACCGGTCTGGTTGTTGTCGGCATCGATGGACTGCTTGCCGAGAATCACCAGCCCGGGCTGTTCTTCCTCGACCACCTTGGCCAGCAGCTTGGCCACGGCCAGCGAGTCGACGGCGTCATCGGTCATCACCTGCACGGCGCGATCGGCACCCAGCGCCAGCGCGGTACGCAGCTGTTCCTGGGCGGCCTTCGGGCCGATGGTGACGGCCACGACTTCGGTCGCCACGCCTTTTTCCTTCAGGCGCACCGCTTCTTCCACGGCGATCTCGCAGAAGGGGTTCATGGCCATCTTGACGTTGGTCAGATCGACGTCAGACTGGTCCGACTTGACGCGAATCTTGACGTTGTAATCGATGACGCGTTTCACCGCGACGAGTACTTTCATGGTGTCCTCGCTGATTTCTCATGGAGTACCAGTGACCGTGAGGCCGCCAGCGCTCGATTCATGCAAGCGTTTGATAGGTGAATATCTTCCACAGATGACCGTGATGACAAGTGTCTCGCCACGATATCCGCTGGCACCCGACGGATGAAGTCAGCCAGACCGGCGTGGTTTTCACTCTCCGGGCGCCGCCATTCTCATGCGGGCATCTTGCGCAGAATTGGTTGCCGGGGTCAAACCTGACAATCACTCTCAACACGCCCGAGCGTGAAACCCATCGGGCGATTTCCTGCAACGCCCCCGGTGGCTATTACGTCAGACCCAAGCATAATAAACAAACGGTCGTTTTAAATGCTACTGTTGCGGCATGCTATGCGGCTGCTTCGCGCCAGCGCCTTGTGTCGAGCGGCCGATCGTCCGTGCAGGACATGGCGTACCAGCGTGAGTCGCACCCCTATTTTCACTCCGACGAGTCGTGCCCTGACGCACGCCACGTCGGAGGTTCACTGCCCAGCGAACGGCCATGGTCGTTCGTGACACGCCCGCCCCGCCGGATCCGCGGGGCCCTGACGGCGCAAAGATTGAGGAGACGGGTCATGGAACGCGAATTCATGGATTTCGACGTGGTCATCGTCGGTGCCGGCCCTTCCGGCCTGGCGGCGGCCTGCCGACTGATGCAGCAGGCCAATGCGGCCGAGAAGGAGCTGACGGTCTGCGTGGTCGAGAAAGGTTCTGAAGTCGGCGCGCACATCCTGTCCGGCGCCGTGCTCGAACCGCGTGCACTGACCGAGCTGTTCCCCGACTGGGCCGAGCGCGGCGCACCGCTCAAGACGGCCGTCACCCGTGACGAGGTCGTGCTGCTCAAGGATGACCAGAAAGCGCAGGTCATCCCCAATGCACTGGTCCCCAGGACCATGCACAACGACGGCAACTACATCATCAGCGCCGGCAACCTGACACGCTGGCTGGGCGAGCAGGCCGAGGAGCTGGGCGTCGAGATCTTCCCGGGCTTCGCCGCCCAGGAAGTGCTGCATGGCGAGGATGGCACGGTGCGCGGCATCGTGGTCGGCGACATGGGCGTGGCCGCCGATGGCAGCGAGAAGGATGGCCACATGCCGGGCATGGAACTGCGCGGCAAGTACACCCTGTTCGCCGAGGGCTGCCGTGGCCACCTGGGCAAGCAGCTGATCTCACGTTTCTCGCTCGACAGCGAAGCGGATGCCCAGCACTACGGCATCGGCTTGAAGGAGCTGTGGGATGTGCCCGCCGAACAGCACCAGCCGGGACTGGTGGTGCACGGCAGCGGCTGGCCGCTCAAGGGCAACGCCGAAGGCGGCTTCTTCCTCTATCACACCGATGACCAGCAGGTGGTGGTGGGCCTGATCGTCGATCTCGCCTACGACAATCCGTACCTGTCGCCCTTCGATGAATTCCAGCGCATGAAGCAGCACCCGACCCTGGCCCGCCATCTCGAGGGCGGCAAGCGAGTCTCCTACGGGGCGCGCGCCATCGCCAAGGGCGGCCTCAACTGCCTGCCCAAGATGAGCTTCCCGGGCGGCCTGCTGATCGGCTGTGACGCCGGCACCCTCAACTTCGCCAAGATCAAGGGTCTGCACACCGCGATGAAGTCCGGCATGCTGGCGGCGGAAAGCGTGTTCGACGCCATCAAGGGCGGCGACGAAGGCGGTGAAGACCTGGTCGACTTCGGCAAGCGCTTCAAGGACAGCTGGGCCTATGAGGAGCTGGACGCCTCGCGCAGCTTCGGCCCGGCCATGCACAAGTACGGCACCTTCCTGGGTGGCGCCTACAACTTCCTCGACCAGCTGACGGGCGGCCGCCTGCCGACCCTGCATGACACCACACCGGACTACGCGCGCATGCGCCCGGCGGCTGAGTGCACGAAGATCGAGTACCCCAAGCCGGACGGCAAGCTGTCCTTCGACAAGCTGTCCTCGGTGTTCCTCTCCAACACCAATCACGAGGAAGACCAGCCGTGCCACCTGCGCCTGTCCGACCCGGAGCTTCCGGTGCGTGACAACCTGCCGCGCTACGCCGAGCCCGCCCAGCGCTACTGCCCGGCCGGTGTCTACGAGATCGTCGAGGAAGCCGGTGAGCCGCAGTTCCAGATCAACTTCCAGAACTGCGTGCACTGCAAGACCTGTGACATCAAGGACCCGGCGCAGAACATCACCTGGGTCGCGCCGGAAGGCGGCGGTGGCCCCAACTACCCCAACATGTAAGCCCCTGCTGCCCGCCAGCTGACAACGCCGCCACGGCCCTGCCGTGGCGGCGTTGTCGTGTCTGGCCCTCCTCATTCCTCAGCGCCGCAGGCGCGGAAGCCTTGCGCCCCGTAAGTGCTTCTTGTTTTATTCCAAAACAATCTCAAAGCGATTGTTGATATAACAGCTTCTCGGTAGCACATTAGCCTCCCTCGAATTCAGACTCACGCCATCGCTTCGGAGCCACCATGTCCGTCACACGCCAGATACTGCACGCCCTGGGGCTGGGCATTCTCAGCGGCCTTGCCCTGAACGCCGGGGCAGGCGCTCTGCCCGAGGGCAGCGTCGCCTGGCTCGACAGCCATCTGCTGACACCGGTGGGCCAGATCTTCCTGCGCCTGCTGCAATTCGTGGTGGTGCCGATGGTGTTCGGCGCCCTGATCATGAGCCTGACCAACCGCGAAGGCGGCGCCGACGTCGGTCGCCATGCCGGCCGCCTGCTGGGCAGTTACGTGGTCACCAGCGCCGTGGCACTGACACTGGGCATGCTGGTCGCGCATTGGCTGACGCCGGGCAGCGGCGCCGAGAGCCTGGTGGATTCAGCGCCTGAAGGCCGCAACGCCGACAGCATCGCCCAGTGGCTGGTGGGCCTGGTGCCCAACAATCCCTTCACCGCGCTGGGTGGCGGCGGCCTGCTGCAGGTCATCTTCGCGGCCGCCCTGATCGGGCTGGCGATGCGCGCCCTGCCGCAGGAAAGCGCGCCGCTGCATCGCGTGATCGAGAGCGGTTACACCGTCAGCCTCAAGGTGCTGTCCTTCGTGCTCAAGCTGGCGCCGGTGGGGGTCTTCGCACTGATCACCTCGGTGATCGCCACCCAGGGGCTGGACCTGCTGATGCGCCTGGGCATGTACGTGATCGGCCTGATCATCGCGCTGGCGCTGATGGCACTGCTCTATCTGGTGCTGCTGGCCGTCACCGGTGCCCGCCCGCTGGCCTTCGTGCGCCACTTCGGCCAGAGCCTGGGCTTCGCCTTCGGTACCGCAAGCTCCGGTGCGACCCTGCCGCTGGCGCTGGGCAATGCCCGCGACTACGGCATGAATGAATCCCTGGCCAGCTTCGCGCTGCCCTTCGGCACGGCACTCAAGCGTGACGGCGCCGCCGTGCTGCAGGGCTTCAATGCGCTGTTCGTGGCGCAGCTGTTCGGCATCGATGTCACCACCTCGCTGGTGATCACCGTGTTCACCACCGGCCTGCTGGTCAGCTTCTCGACGGCTGGCGTACCGGGTGCGGGGCTGGTCGCGATGACCACCGTGCTGGGCGCGGCAGGGCTGCCGCTGGAAGGCGTGGCCGTGGTCGCCGGGGTGGACCGCTTCACCGATGGCCTGCGCACCACCCTCAACGTGATGGGCAACTGCGCCAACGCCGCCCTGCTGGAACGCTTCGATTCCCGCAAGCCCGCCGCTGACCATGAGACACAAGCGTAAGCACGCAAAGAGTCAGAAAAAGCGCTCCACAAACGACAACGCCCGTCAGAGAAACCTCTGGCGGGCGTTGTCATATCTGAACAGCCGTCATCGCACTGGCGCGTGCGGCTACTTCTCGCTGGCCTCTCCGGTGGCGACCGGGCGCGCGGGATCACTGATCCAGTCGCTCCAGGAGCCGGCATACAGGCGCGGCAGCGGCAGCCCCGCGATCGCGAAGGCCAGGATGTTCTGGCAGGCACTGATGCCGGAACCGCAATAGGCGATCACCTCACACTGCGCCGGCAGCAGGCTGCGCAGCTCACGCATCAGACTCATGCGGTCCTTGAAGCGTCCATTGGCTTCCAGATTGCTGGGGGTCGGCCGGCAGAATGCGCCGGGGATATGGCCTGCCACCGGATCGACCGGCTCCTGCTCACCGCGAAAACGCGCCTCGCCGCGGGCATCCAGCAAGCTGTCATCCGTGGCGGCCACCTCCTGGGCGCTGACCAGCAGGCTGTCATCAAAGCTCGGCTGCCAGTCGCTGGGTGTGGGGCTCACCGGTTGGGCAGGCGCACGCTTGAGCTCGCCCATGGCCTGGTTCCAGGCCTGGATGCCGCCATCCAGCACCCGCACATCCAGGTGCCCGGCCCAGGTCAGCATCCACCATAGCCGAGCCGCCGCCATCTGTCCGCCCATGTCGTCATAGACCACCACCTGCTGCTCGGGCGTGATGCCGAGGCGGCGGAACAGCTCGGCCGTCGCCTGATGTGACGGCAGCGGATGCCGCCCGCCCACGCCGTCCTCGCGCACGGCGGCCGAGAGATCACGGTCCATATCGACATGGATGGCACCCGGCAGATGGCCTTCACGCCACAGACGCTCGCCGGCTTCCCCATCATCAAGACGCGCACGGCAATCCAGCACCACGGGCGACTTGAGGCCCGCCATCGCCAGCTGGGTCACCAGCTGACTGGCATCGATCAGAGGCGCCTGGCGCTGGTCCGGCACCAGCAGCGATGAGGCGGAGACGGAGGCTGCCGCCAATGCGGCAGGATCGGGATACTGAGCCATGGGAACTCCTTTTCGGGCAGACGAAGATGCATTGGAGGCATGATGGTGCTCGGCGCAAGGCTTGGCAATCGCGCTGCCTTGTCGCCCGAGTCTCAAGTCCGTTGTCACAAGGGTCACAAGGCTGTCAGCGGGGCACGCGTGGCGATCAGGCGGCGCTTGGTGCCATCGGCGAAGCGCACCTCGATCAGCGGATTGGCCTCATTGCCGGAGACCTCTTCGATCACCCCCTCCCCGAAGCTCTCGTGACGCAAGCGCTGACCGACCTCCCAATCACCGACGCGTCGCAGCACGGCCGGCTCGCCGCGTGGAGTGCGATTGCCCTGTCGAGCGCCACGAGCATAGGTACCGCCCGAGCTGGACTGGCCTTGCGCAGCCGACTTGCTGGCCGGCTTGCCCGAGGACTTGGCGACCTTCTTCGGCAGCGCTTCCAGCGTCGGCGGCGTGATGCCGTGACGCGCCAGAGGCAGCCGCGCCAGATAGGCCTCGCCAAGTGCCGGCGCCGCCACACGCAGGCGCTCGTCACTTCCGTCCGCTGACTCGCGGGCGCCCTCATCGCCGTCCTCGGCCTGCAGACGGGCGAGCTTGGCGCGCTTGCCGGCACCGTGAATCCAGTCACCGAGGCGGGTGCAGTCCTCCACGCACAGCTCCGCGAGGAAGCGGCTTGGCGTATGCGTGCCGCCGTCACGCCACAGGTGCAGCTGCTCGCGGGCACGTGTCACGCCGACATAGCACAGGCGTCGCTCCTCCTCGAGACGCTCCGGTGACAGCGGGTTGTCACGCGAGTAGGCCGGGAAGTCTTCCTCGTTCATGCCCCACAGCCCCACCAGCGGCCACTCCAGCCCCTTGGCCCCGTGCACCGTGGTGATCAGCACGCCGTCGGCGGCGTCCTCGACCGGATTGCGCAGCAGATTGATGAAGGCGTCGGGATCATTGGCCAGCTCCCCTGCCTGCTCGATCAGCACATCCAGCAGGCGCACATCCTCCTCGCCCTTGTCACGCCGGGCCGCGGCGCGGCGCAGCACCTTGTCGGCCTCCAGCTCATCGACCACATGGCGCAGCAGCCGCGCAGGCGCCCAATCGCCCAGCGAGGGCAGATCACACAACAGCTTCCAGCGCTTGTGCAGGTTGCGGCGTTGCAGCGGCTTGAGCCCCTCGAGGATAGGGTCTTCCTTGCGTGGCCAGCGCTGGCTGTCGGCCAGCTGCTGACACAGGCGCTCGAGGCGTTCGCGCGCGACGAAGGCGGTGGGCTGAGTGAACAGCAGCAGCAGGTGCGCCGGGTCGCGCAGACGCGTGGCATCACGCGCCAGCTCCAGATAGCCCGCCAGCGCCTGCACCAGCGGCAGGCGGAACACGAAGCGATCCCCCTGCCCCAGCCGGAAGGGAATGCCGGCCTTGAGCAGCTGCAACTGCACCGGTACCGACAGCGCCCAGCTGCGCACCAGCACGGCGGCCTCGGCGCCACTGCGACCCGACTCTCGCCAGGCCGTGAGCGCCGCGACCAGACTGGCGGCGCCCTGGCCTTCGAACAAACGCGTCGCCGGCGTGCCGGGCGCAGCCAGACACAGCTGGTCCGGACGGCGCGCATTGGCGGCGATGGCGTGATTGGCCGCCAGCGCCAGACGATGGCCATGGCGGAAGGTGTAGCTGAGCGGGAAATCCAGTGGCGCGGCAAAGCTCTCGGCAAAGCGCGTCAGCATGTAGTCAGGCCGCGCGCCACGCCACTCGTAGATGCACTGGTTGGCATCTCCCACGGCCATGACTTCTGCCATGGCGCTGGAGGCTGCGGGCGAGGCAGCTTCGCCGGGCGACGCCTCGCCGCCGGATGGCGCACCCGCCAGCAGCGCCAGCATGCGCTGCTGCGCCTCATTGATGTCCTGATACTCATCGATGATGACGTGCTGCAGATGCCCCTGGATGCGCGCGCGGGTCTCGGGCTCCTTCTCCAGCTGACGCAGCGGCCGGTAGAGCAGATCGGCATAGGTCATCTGGCCGTACTGCTCGAGCAGCTGCTCGAGCTGTGCGAAGGACTCGACGAAGTGGCCGGTGTGCTCGCCGAGGTTCATGCGCTCATACAGCAGCGTCGGCTCGCACATCTCGGCCTTGACCAGATCACAGAACTGGGCGAGCGCTTCGAGACGCTCGCCCTCGAGCGCTGCCTCACGATCGGCGCGATCGGCATCGCCCAGCGCACGCTGGGCGGCCTGCTTGAGCAGACGTTCCAACGCCCAGTCCTGCTGGATGAGTTCACGCGGCTCGAGGCTGCCCCAGCGCACCAGGGTGGTGGTCAGGCGATGGCCGATGGAGTGGAAGGTGCGAATGTCGGGCAGCCGTGCGCCCGGCGGGGCCGACTGCGCCAGCTTGGCGACGAAGTCCTCGCGCGCCGAGCGGTTGAACATCAGCACCAGAATCCGCTGCGCCGGAATGCCTTCCGCCAGCAGGCTCAGCACCCGCGCCACCAGCGTGGTGGTCTTGCCGGAGCCCGCCACCGCCGCTACCCGCGCATGCCTCCCACGATGCGCCACCACGGCGCGCTGCTGATCCGTCAGCCGTTGCGTCAGCTGATCGACGGCCAGCGCCAGTGGCGATGCTGCAACGTCTGGCCCGGAGGTTGCGGTGCTGTCGGGCTCGATGGGAGGAAGTGGTGACGACATGAAGACCTGCAATGGCTGACGGCGAGAGAAAAGGAGCGAAGCAGAACGCGAGGGGCATACGGAAGAGAGAGCAGAAGGCGGCAAGTTCAAACAAGTTCAGACAAGCTCAGACAGGTTCAGACCTCGACCTCATCGGCCGCCAGCTGTCCCAGAATCTGGAAGCGCCCGCCGCTCATGAAGCCGAGTGTCAGGCTGCCGTCTTCCTGCTCATGCGTCTCGGCGCTCTCGAGCAGCCGATAGTAGAGATTGCGGTGCAGGCGCGCGGCAAGGCCGAAGCGCACCGGCACTTCCGGTAGCCACAGGCCGTCCGGCGTCTCGCTCAGCGTCAGGCAGGTCTCCCCTTCCAGTCGCACGACATCGCCCTGATCGGTGACCAGCTGCCAGACGTCCGGCCGAGGCTCTGTCTGTCCGGGCTCCGTCTGTCCGGGCTCGGCCTCTCCAAGCTCAGTCGGCGCAGAATCGCTCTCGATGCGGGAGCAGTCCACCGCCAGGAAGGGGCGGTCCTCGACCTGGATGGTGACCTTTTCCGCCGGCGTGACCAGGCAGTAGCTGCCATCGGGCTCGCGGCGCAGGACACGCGACAGCATGTGCACCAGTCGCGCACGGCCGATGGGCGTGCCCTCGTGCATCCAGCGCCCGTCGGCGCAGATGACGAGGTCCATTTCGCCACAATGCGCCGGGTGCCATTGATCCACCGGCGGCAATGTCTTGCCGCTGGTGGCCTTGTCGCCCAGCTGGGTGAGGATGGCGGCTGGATTCATGACGTTCCCTCCCTGGTGGTCAGATCATGCGGGGTAACACGCTCAATCGATGAGCATACCGCTGCTGGCCAGCGCTTCGCGAACGTTGTCCGGCGCTTCCGGCGCAGCGGCACGGAACAGGCGATAGAAGTTGGCAGTGGTCTGCATCGCCAGCTCATCGACGGTGATGCCGCGCTCGGCGGCGATGCATTCGGCGACCTCGACCACATTGCCCGGCACATTGGAGGTGCCACGGTACGGCACCGGCGCCAGATAGGGGCTGTCGGTCTCGATCAGCAGGCGGTCCAACGGGATGGCACGCGCCAGCTCGCGGACGTGTTCGGCGTTGCGGAAGGTGACGATACCGGAGATGGAGACCATGAAGCCGTGGCCCACCGCGACGCGCGCCATGTCGAGATCTTCGGTGAAGCAGTGCAGCACGCCACCGACAGCGGGGTCCGTGTGCTGCTTGATCAGCGCCAGGGTGTCTTCCCGCGCCTCACGGGTGTGGATGATCACCGGCAGCTCGAGCTCACGCGCGGCGATCAGGTGGCGCGTGAAGCGCTCGTACTGCAGCTCGCGGCTGACGCTCTCGTAGTGATAATCGAGGCCGGTCTCGCCGATGGCCACCGCGCCGAAGCGCTCGGCGCACTTCTTGATGTCCTCGACCGTGGGTTCCGGGTCGACCTGATGCAGCGGATGCACACCGGCGGAAATCACCACATCCTCATGCTGCTGGGCGATGGCCGAGATCTCGGGAACATCGTCGAGCGTGACGGCAATGGCGAGAAACTGGTGCACGTGACGGGCGCGCGCGGCGTCCAGTACGGCCTCGAGGCTGCCGCCGTGCTCTTCCAGTTTCAGACGATCAAGGTGGCAATGCGAATCGACAAACATCCGGAAACTCTCACTACTGATGGCCACGCGCTGCGCGGCGAAAAACGTGCTCGACCGGCGGGCGCTCATGGCACTGCCGGTCGAGATGATGAAACGACGCTGCGCTCGCGCTACAGCGTATAGGTCGCGTGACCCTTGCCGAGCATACCGGCCAGGTGGTTCTCGATATGGTCACGCACCTGGCGGTCCTCTTCACTGAAGTGGATGCCGATCCCGGCAGTGCGCCGGCCACTGACGCCCTGCGGGGAAATCCATACCACGCGCCCGGTGACCGGAATGCGCTCGGTTTCCTCAGGCAGGGTCAGCAGCAGATAGACTTCCTGGCCCATGGTGTAGCGCTCGGTGGTCGGCACGAAGATGCCGCCGCGCACGAGGGTCGACATGTAGGCGGCCAACAGGGTCTTCTGATCACGAATGGTCAGCGAGAGCGCCTTCTGGCCTTGCTGTGGAGCGGTATCCATCCTTCACCTCCGGCCGGTCTCCCGGCACATGCAGTCCCGTGACGAGCGTCAGCGCTCACATGAGGGCTCACGCTGCGTATCAATGCGTATTCTTCGGCCATTGCCTGCTGTTATCTGACGCAAGGCGAGCAAGCGGCCTGGCTGGCTTCAGTCTAGCCTGCCCGCCTTGCCTCGCGCAGCCTCGTGGCTTTCCACGCGGGCATCGCTCAGCCATACCCTCAGCTCTTCGCTCAGACCTTCACTCGGGCCTTCACGCCAGAAAAAGACAGCTGCGCACTCAGGAGCGCAGCAAGGCGGCCCAACGCACCAGCCAGGCTTCCAGCACCAGCTGTGGGTTGGGGTTGCCGCCCGCGGCCAGCAGACGACGCTGCTCGCGGGCGAAATCCAGAAGCTTGAACCAGTCCTGGGTGCGACCGTTCTTGACCGCCTGTCTCAGCAGCGGCTCAAGACTGGGGTCACGCAGGTCGCTGGCGTTGCCGGACAGGCCCATGCGAATCAGGTCTTCCAGCCAGGCAATACCGTACCACAGCACCTGCGCCAGCGGTTGGCGCTCCAGTCGCCACGCCTCGGCCACCGGCTCGCCACCGCGCACCAGCGCATCGAACAGCTCGCGCAAGGCCTGACGCAGCTGACGCTGCTCCGCCTCGCCAAGACGCACCGCCAGCTGCGGCAGACCGCCCGCCATGCGCAGCAGGGCCTGAGCATCCTCGCCCAGCTGCTGCGTGAGCCACGGTAGGCTCTCTTCGGCCGGCGGAATCACCAACGGCCATTGCTGACAGCGCGAGCGGATGGTCGGCAGCACCCGTGACGGCATGTCGCTGAGCAGAATGAACAGCGTATTGGCACCGGGCTCCTCGAGGCTCTTGAGCAAGGCGTTGGCCGAGGCGATGTTCATCGACTCCGCCGGTTGCAGCCGGATGACGCGGTAGCCGCCCTGCTGGGCCGTCTGGGAGACGAAGCGATTGACCTCACGGATCGGGTCGATGCGGATCATCTTGCCGACATCCTGCGGCGCGACCGCCATCAGATCAGGGTGATGCCCGGCCGCCAGCATATGACAGCCATGACATTCACCACAGGCCGCCGCGCCGGGCTTGCCCTGGGCGGTGCGACACAGCACGCGGGCGATCATCGCATCGGCCAGCTCATGCTTGCCAAGCCCCGATGGCCCGCTGAGCATCACCGCATGCGGCAGGCGACCGTTGTCGTGTACCGCGGTGAAGTGTTGCCACAGCGAATGCTGCCACGGCAGCGGTGAGAAGCTCGAAAGCGTGACACCACTGCTGACGTCTGAAGCACTCATGGCTGCTCATCCGTGGCAGTGTTCGCCTGCCAGGCCGCCACGCGAGCCGCCAGTACCGCCGCGATATCGGCCTGCACGGCCTCGAGCGACTGACCGGCATCGATGGTGGCAAAGCGCTCGGGGTCGGCATCACGACGCATGTGATAGCCGACACGCACCGCCTCGAAGAACTGCTCGGCTTCCTGCTCGATGCGGTCGGCGCCTTCACCGGTCTCGGCGCGGCGAGCGGCCAGACGGCCACGCGCCGCCTCGACCGGCATGTCCAGCAGCAGGGTCAGGTCCGGCTGCAAGCCTTTCTGCACCAGGGATTCCAGCGCCGAGATATCGGCCAGCGGCAGGTTGCGGCCACCGCCCTGGTAGGCAAAGGTCGCGTCGGTGAATCGATCGCACACCACCCAGGCACCGCGCGCCAACGCCGGGCGAATGGTCGCGGCCAGATGCTGGGCACGCGCGGCGAACATCAACAGCAGTTCGGCATCATCACTCAGCGACTCGGCCGGCGCCGGGTCCAGCAGCAACTGGCGAATGGCTTCCGCTCGCTCGCTGCCACCCGGCTCACGCGTGCGCACGACCTCGAGGCCATGCGCCTCGAGCTCGGCGACCACGAAGGCGACATTGGTGCTCTTGCCGACGCCTTCACCGCCTTCCAGCGTGATGAAGCGACCAGCGGGCGAAGCCTGGGTGGCCGCCGCGCTGGCGGCGTGGCGAGAAGACGTCGTGCTTGATGCGCTCGGACGTGAAGACATGATGTTTCCTGATTCAGACAGCAGATGACTCGCGACGAAAGCCCCGTGCAGCATGGCAGACCCTGTTCGCCACACGGGTTTCAGCTCATTCGCCACGCATTACCGATTGAGAATATAACGGCGCACGGCATTGTTGTGCTCGCGCAGCGTGCGCGAGAAGTGATGCTTGCCCTCACCCTTGGCGACGAAGTAGTAGGTATCGCCTTCCTTGGGATGCACCGCCGCTTCCAGCGCGGCGCGCCCGGGCATCGCGATCGGCGTCGGCGGCAGGCCGGTGATCACGTAGGTATTCCAGGGCGTCGGCTTGCGCAGATCGGCACGCGACAGCGAACCATCATAGTCCTTGCCCAGGCCATAGATGACGGTCGGGTCGGTCTGCAAGCGCATGCCACGCTCCATGCGACGCTTGAAGACGCCGGCGATCTCGTCGCGCTCTTCCGGCGCGCCGGTCTCGCGCTCGATCAGTGACGCCATGATCAGCGCCTCGTAGGCGCTGGTGATCGGCAGGTCGTCGTCTCGCCCGGCCCAGACTTCCTCCAGCGTCTTGCTCATGCGGCTATAGGCCTGCTTGTAGAGCGAGAGGTCGCTGACGCCCTTGTGATAGCGGTAGGTATCCGGGAAGAAGCGCCCTTCCGGCTTCTCGCCCTCGGCACCGACAGCCGCCATCAGCTCCTCGTCGCTCATGTCGCGAGTCGTGTGCTCAAGCTTGGGTGAGGCATCCATGGCAGTGCGCATCTGGGCGAAGGTCCAGCCCTCCGGCACGGTCAAGGTATAGCTGACCACATCGTCACTGGACAGCAGCGCCACCAGTTCACGACCGTTCAAGCCCGGCGTGAGACGGAATTCACCGGCGCGCAGGCCATTGACGGCCTCAGGCTCGAGGCGCGACCACACCTTGTACGGCCAGCTCGCCTCGATGATGCCCTGTGACTCGAGCTCGCTCACGACCCTGGTCAGGCTGGCGCCCTTGGGCACCTCGAACAGCTGTTCCTTCTCGATCGCCAACGGTGACAGCAACTGCGCCTGCCAATAACGGAAGCCCACCACACCCGCAGCCACGGCCAGCACTACCAGCATCAGGAGGATCTTGAACACTCGCATAATCAGGTTTCCAGTCTTCATGGCGAAGGCGACGACCGCACAGGCATGCCTGCTGACGCTCGTCGTCTTCCGTCAGTTCGCGGGCTCGCCCAGCAAGCGCGCGACAGTGTGATTCAACTCGTCCAGCGCCGGATGCGCCTCATCCTTCCACTCAGCCAGAATCGCGCCATCGGGCTTGAGCAGGGTGCGCAGCGGCCAGACGCCCTGCACGGAATTCATGACGACGACCTGCTCGGCCCACGCGAGTGACTCAAGCCCCTCACGCACTCGCTCGAACACCATCTCGACCTCAAGCGCCGCCAGCAGCGTACCCTCGACCCCGGCACGATCAAGACACGGCGTGAACCAGCGCCCGTCACGATACCAGGCCAGATTCATGCTGGTGGCCTCGATCAGCTCACCCTGCGCATTGAGCAACAGGCCCTCGCTGATGGCCGTGTCGCTCCACTCGCGGCGCGCCAGCACGTTCTCGAGCCGATTGAGGTGCTTGAGCCCCGCCAGTGCCGGTTGCTCGGCCACACGCAGCTCGCAGACCCGCGCCGTGATGCCACGCCGCGCCTGCTGATTGACCGCAAAAGGCGTCGCGCGTGCCCGCAAGCGCGTCTCCGGTGACTCAGGCGCCCTGTAGCCCCGCCCGCCGGAGCCGCCGGTGACGATCAGCTTGAGCACTTCAAGCCCCTCGCCCTGGCAGACCGCCAGACAGCCCGCCAACTCAGCTGACGAAGGCGCTGCAATCCCCAGCCGCTGACAACCGCGCGTCAGGCGCGCCTCGTGCCAGGACCACAGCTGCGGCTGGCCCTCACGCACCAGAATCGTCTCGAACACGCCCTCGCCATAGGCAAGGCCACGGTCATCACTGGGCAGATCGGCGGCGAGCGCCTCAAGAGAGCGCTTGTCACAAGCGCTCCTTTCATCAGAGGCCCGGTCATCTGAGCTCTTGCTGCCAGAGGCATCAGTCGTCATCGATACAGCCCTCCAGAGAACGGTTGCGGGCACGACACGCAAAAGCAGGTGACGCCCCACAGACAAACGCGCCCCCGGATGGGAGCGCGTCTGAGGAGAGAGAACACGAAAGCGTGTGATCAGTCCTTGAGCTTGCCGAACACCAGCGAGCCGTTGGTGCCACCGAAGCCGAACGAGTTGGACAGGGTGTACTCGATCTTCATGTCACGTGCGACGTTCGGCACGTAATCGAGATTGCAGCCCTCGGCCGGGTTGTCCAGGTTGATGGTCGGCGGCGCGATCTGGTCACGCATCGCCAGCACGCAGAACACGGCCTCGACCGCGCCGGCAGCGCCCAGCAGGTGACCGATCATCGACTTGGTGGAGCTGACCGCCACATCACGTGCCGCATCACCCAGCACCGACTCGACGGCGAGGCTTTCCGCCTTGTCGCCGGCATTGGTGGAGGTGCCGTGGGCATTGATGTAGTCGATCTGGCTCGGTTCGAGCTTGGCGTCACGGATGGCGTTGCGCATCGCGGCGGCCGCACCACGGCCGTCTTCGGGCGGCGCCGTCATGTGGTGAGCGTCGTCGGACATGCCGAACCCGAGCACCTCGGCGTAGATGGTCGCGCCACGCGCCTTGGCGTGCTCGTACTCTTCCAGCACGACGACACCGGCGCCGTCGGACAGCACGAAGCCATCGCGGTCGCGGTCCCACGGACGGCTGGCCGCCTGCGGATCATCGTTGCGGGTCGACAGCGCACGCGCTGCGGAGAAGCCACCCAGACCCAGCGGCGTGGTCGCCATCTCGGCGCCACCGGCCACCATCACGTCGGCATCGCCATAGGCGATGGTACGTGCGCTGTAACCGATGTTGTGCGTCCCGGTGGTACAGGCGGTGGTGATCGCGATGTTCGGACCACGATAACCGAACTGGATCGCCAGATTGCCGGAGATCATGTTGATGATGGAGCCCGGCACGAAGAACGGCGAGATGCGACGTGCACCGCCCTTCTCCAGCGCCTTGTGGTTGTGCTCGATCATCGGCAGGCCGCCGATACCGGAACCGATGGCGACACCGATGCGCTCGGCGTTGTCTTCGGTGCATTCAATGCCGGAGTCGGTGATGGCCTGGTGGGCCGCCGCGATACCGTATTGGATGAAGAGGTCCATCTTGCGGGCCTCTTTCGGGTTCAGGTACTGACCCACATCGAAGTCCTTGATGGAGCCACCGAAACGGGTATTGAAACCGCTGACATCGAAATGCTCGATGGCCGCGATGCCACTCTTGCCCGCCTTGATGTTGCTCCAGCTTTCCTCGACGGTATTCCCGACCGGGGTTACCAGGCCAAGACCTGTTACCACTACCCTTCTGCGAGGCATCGTGTCTCCTCCAAAACTATCGAATTGGCACGCCAGGGCCATGGACGCCCGGACGGTAATTGAGCGCATTATACAGAAACCTGGCCATGCGTGGGCAGTCGGTTTTCAAGCGCTTTTCTGGCCACTTTCACGAAGGAATTCCGACACTTGCCACAAGGGGTCATTTGTCACGAAGCCCGCCGCCTACCACCATGCAATACGCGCCCTGTCGGCGCGGCATTGCGCAGCACATCCCTGAACGACAAGAGCCGCACTGAGGAACAGTGCGGCTCTTGAACGTACAGACAATTGCATCACGACCATGAGCAACAGGTTGCTCCGTGATCGCTTCAACACACCTTACTGGTGGTTGACGATGTAATCGATAGCTTCCTGCACGGTGGTGATCTTCTCTGCTTCTTCGTCAGGAATTTCAGTATCGAATTCCTCTTCAAGAGCCATCACCAGCTCGACGGTGTCCAGGGAATCGGCGCCCAGGTCTTCAGTGAAAGAGGAAGAGTTCTGGATTTCTTCTTCTTTGGCGTTCAGGCGCTCAGCCACAACCTTCTTGACGCGTTCTTCAATGGTGCTCATTTAACAATCACTCCTAGTGGTACGGAATCCGCAGCTCGAAAAAGCTGGGCGTAGTTTATAGGCCACCCCAAAAGGACGCAACCACGTCCCTGCGTGGGGTTCAGCGCATGTTCATGCCACCGTTCACCTGCAACGTCTCACCGGTAATGTAGCCTGCTGCATCACTGGTCAGGAAGCCGACTGCCGCAGCAATCTCTTCCGGCTGGCCAAGGCGCGCCAGCGGGATGTTGCCGAGCAACGCTTCGTGCTGCGCTTCCGGCAATGCTTCAGTCATGTCAGTGGCAATGAAGCCCGGCGCCACTGAGTTGACGGTAATATTGCGTGACGCGACTTCGCGCGCCAGCGAGCGGGCAAAGCCTTCCATGCCTGCCTTGGCGGCAGCATAGTTGACCTGACCGAGGTTGCCCATGGTCGCGACCACGGACGAGATGTTGACGATGCGGCCGAAGCGCGCCTTGGTCATGCCGCGCAGGCAGCTCTTGCTGACACGGAAGACCGACTTGAGATTGGTGTCGAGCACCGCGTCCCAATCGTCTTCCTTCAAGCGCATCAACAGGTTGTCACGCGTGATACCGGCATTGTTGACCAGGATGGTCGGGGCGCCGAAACGCTCGCCGATTTCCTTGAGCACGGCGTCGACGCTGGCCTGATCGGTGACGTTGAGCAGCATGCCCGCGCCTTCGATACCGTGCGCCTCGAGGTCAGCGCCGATGGCCGCTGCCCCTTTCTCGCTGGTGGCAGTACCGATCACGATACGGCCCTGACGGCCGAGTTCACGGGAGATGGCTTGGCCGATGCCACGACTGGCACCGGTCACCAGTGCGATTCTGCGTTCGCTCGTCATCTTGAGTCCTGAGTTGGCTGATCCAAGTCACATGGCCGGCCAGATGGGCCAGCCACGAGCTTACTGATTCTGTTCGGCAGCGGTCTCGCGGGCAAGTTCCAGCGCCGCTTCCAGGCTATCCGGATCATTCACGGCCAGGCCACGTGCCTGACGCTGAATGCGCTTGCCAAGGCCGGTCAACACCTTGCCCGGGCCGCATTCGATGAAGCTGCGCGCGCCACTGTCGAACATGGCATTGACGCAGTCGGTCCAGCGCACCGGCTGATAGAGCTGCTCGATCAGACGCTGACGCAGTGTCTCGACATCGTCATGCGCCTTGGCATCGACATTCTGGATGACGGTATAGCGCGGCGCACGGAAATCGATGGCATTCATCGCCTCGGCCAGCTTGTCGGCCGCCGGACGCATCAGGTCACAATGCGACGGCACCGACACCGGCAGCGGCATGGCGCGCTTGGCACCCGCTTCCTGACATGCCGCGATGGCACGCTCGACGGCAGCGGTGCCACCGGCGATGACGACCTGTCCCGGCGCATTGTAGTTGACTGCCGCGACCACTTCACCCTGTGCCGCACTGGCACAGGCGGCTTCGACCTGGGCATTCTCGAGACCGAGAATGGCCGCCATCGCGCCCTGGCCCTGCGGCACGGCAGTCTGCATGGCTTCGCCGCGCAGATTGACCAGCTTGACGCCCTCGGCGAAACCGATCACGCCAGCGCAGACCATGGCGCTGTATTCACCCAGGGAGTGACCGGCCATGCGCGCCGGGCGCGGGCCTTCCAGCTCCTGCCAGACGCGCCAGATGGCGACACTGGCGGTCAGAAGCGCCGGCTGGGTCAGCTCGGTACGATTGAGCTCCTCCGCCGGGCCTTCCTGTGTCAGGTGCCAGAGATCGCGCCCCAGCGCGTCAGAGGCTTCCTCGAAGGTAGTGCGGACCACGCTATAGCGCTCCGCCAGCTCCCGCAGCATGCCGACCTGCTGGGAGCCCTGTCCCGGGAAGATGAGGGCCAGGGAATCTGTCATTGCTGTCACCATTTCCATCTGTTCAGGTGGGACTGACACGGGTCAAGAAACCCGATTTCCACTGGCTCGCAAGCGAGACGACCACTGTCGTGTCTCACGCTTCTGCCAGGGGAAAGCCTGCTTCCTGTCATTTACGTCATGCTGCTGTCCTGCGGGGGCTTCCTGTAGGAGCTACCTGCCCCTGATTCCCGTCCGCCTTCACCGCCCGGCCGCGAAGCGCTGGCATTGTCGCACCGTGTGCGCCGAAGCTCGACCCCAACAGGAACAAATCAGACCAATTTACTCATTCAGCGTGAGTATGTGCCTTCCAGGGCCTGCGCCAGGCGCGAGGGCAACTGCTCGCGAGCCTCGCTGGCCGCCCGCGTGACGGCAAAGGCAAAGCCTTCCGCCGCCGCGCCGCCGTGGCTCTTCACCACCACGCTCGCCAGGCCCAGCAGGCTGGCGCCGTTGTAGCGCACCGGGTCCAGTTCACGCGAGAGTCGTGTCAGCGCCGGGCGCGCCAGCCAGGCCATCAGGCGCGTGCGCCAGCTGGCTGCCAGGGTCGCCCCCAGCTGTGCCGACAGCATCTGCGCCAGCCCTTCACTGCTCTTGAGCACGACATTGCCGACGAAGCCGTCACAGACCACCACATCTACCTTGCCGGAGAAGAGGTCACCGCCCTCAACAAAGCCAAGGTAGTCGAAATCCGACTCGCTGCCAGCCAGCAGGGCGTGCGCTTCCTGCACCTGCGCAGTCCCCTTGACCGACTCGACCCCCACGTTGAGCAGCCCCACTCGTGGACGCTCGACCGCGTCGATGAGGCGGCTGCGCATCGCGCCCATGCGGGCGAACGCCAGCAGATGGTGCGGTGCGACATCGACGTTGGCGCCGAGATCCAGCAGGCTGCAGGCGCGCGCGCCGCGCGTGGGCACCGCGGCACAGATAGCAGGTCGCTCCACCCCTTTCACTCTTCCCACTTCGCGCATGCCCAGCGCCATCAAGGCGCCGGTATTGCCGGCACTGACACAGGCATCCGCCTGGCCCTTCGCCACCAGGCCCAGGGCCTGTGACATGCTGCTGGGCTCGCGGCTACGCAGAACGCGGGACGGGCGAGCATCAGACGCGACAATGCCGTCGACAGCGAGTGTCTGAAGGCGATCACGAACACGGGAGAGTGAAGCAGGGAGGGAGTCTAACTCGGCATCCAGTAGATGCTGCGGGCCGACCAGGATGGCGCTGAGTTGCGAGTCTCGCAACAGCGCACTGGCCGTGCCCCGTAACGTAGCGCGGGGACCGAAGTCCCCGCCCATCGTATCGATGGCGATACGCACGGCGTTACGCCGCGCGCTGCATCAATGCCTTATGCATCAACGACTTTGCGGCCACGGTAGAAACCGTCGGCAGAGACGTGGTGACGCAGGTGAACTGTACCGGTTTCCTTGTCCTGGGACAGGGTCGGTGCAGTCAGGGCATCGTGGCTACGACGCATGCCACGCTTGGAACGAGTTTTGCGGTTCTGCTGAACTGCCATGGGGATTACTCCAATCTTGTCGACAAATTGAGTTCAGTGCTTGTCCTTCAGGGTGCGAAGCACACTGAATGGATTCACAGCGGGTGCGTCCGAGGCCTCGGGTTCCACACCGCTGGCCAGCTGGTCGCGAGAGACGGCACAATCGGCCTCCTCGTGGTAGACCACCTGCGGCAGGACCAGGAGCACTTCATCCTCGATCACTGTCAGGAGATCCAGCTGTTCGTTTTCCACCACTACCGGCTCGTACTCACCGGGCAGCTGCGCCGCCAGCGCATCGCTGGTCACCAGACCCAACAGGAACTCGCTGGAAAGCGGCTCCGGCTCGGTGGGTCCCAGACAACGCTGACATAGCAGACTTGCCTCGAAGGCGATGGAGCCTTCGATGAAGCTGCGACGTTGAGTGTCGATGTCAAAGGTCATGGAGACGCTGACGTCCCCTTCCTGAGCACCGATGGCCTCAACAACACGGGGCATGTTCGCCAGTGGAATCACGCCTTCAAGGCGTTTACCCGCTGACGCCAGCCGGTAGGGCTCGACCTTGGTCGGCAGTCTTGTGGTCAACATAGGCGCGCCATAATAGGGATTCCCCCTCCCGGTGTCAAAATGCATGAGCAACTTGTTGCTTTTGCCAGCCCCCTCACCATCACGCTTTCACGTCGATATGCGGCAACTGACACTGGGCTACACGTCCAGCGCGCGATTGTACGCGCCTGACGCTTCAATGCCGAGAGGATTTACGGCATCCTGCAGCCCTTGTTTTTCAATTACTTGCCGCGCGCCGCCCAGCCAATGCCCGCAACGCGCCCCGACGGGAGAGCCATGATGACTCCACTGGTCCTGGCGTCCAGCTCACGCTGGCGTCGTGAACTGCTTGAACGCCTCGGGCTGCCCTTCACCTGGACAGCCCCCAGTATCGATGAGACGCCGCGGCGCGCAGAAAGTGCCGAGACACTGGTCCATCGTCTGGCACTCGGCAAGGCCAACGCCGTGGCGGATGCCTACTCCCACCACCTGATCATCGGCAGCGATCAGGTCGCCGTCTTCGAGGGCGAGATACTGGGCAAGCCGGCGAATCTGCCAGCCGCACGCGCCCAGCTGGCGCGCTTCTCCGGACGTCGCGTGCGCTTCGTGACCGGCCTGGCGCTGATCGACACCCGGTCCGCGCGTCACTGGGTCTGTCATGAAGACTACGAGGTCGTCTTCCGCTCCCTGACCAGCGCAGAGATCGAACGCTACGTCGAGCGCGAACGCCCCCTCGACAGCGCCGGCAGCTTCCGCATGGAAGGGCTGGGCATCACGCTCTTCGAGCGTCTCGAAGGGCGTGACCCCAACAGCCTGATCGGCCTGCCGCTGATTCGCCTGTGCGAACTGCTGCGCGAGGCAGGCGTCGACCCTCTGCTGGATGCGCCGCGCTCCTGAATGGCACCGCGCCCCTGAGCGACACCGCAGCTCTGAGCGACGAGGGCTGCGGCCCTGGCTCGCCTACCAGGGCAGACGGTAGCTGACCGGCGACACCGTCGTCTCGAGCCCCATCGCACTGGCCATCACACCGGCGAAGCGCCGCGTGAAGCGCTCGAAGGGGTCCTGACGCGGCGTGTAATCGTGCAGCTCTGCCTCTGGCGTCAGCTCCGCCGCCAGCTCTTCCAGCGTACCGGTCCGATCGACCAGCCCCAACCCCCGGGCCTGCTCGCCGGTCCAGATCAGCCCCGAGAACAGCTCGGGATCGTCCTTGAGGCGCTCACCGCGCCCGGCCTTGACCGCCGCGATGAACTGCTGGTGCGTCGTGGCCAGCACGCTCTGCCAGAAGGCACGCTGGTCCGGCGAGATTTCCGAGAACGGATCAAGAAACGCCTTGTTGTCTCCCGCCGTGAACACGCGACGCTCGATATCCAGCTTTTCCATCGGCCCCTTGAGCCCGAAGCTTGAGGAAATCACGCCGATGGAGCCCACCAGGCTCGAGGGTGCCGCGATGATCTCGCCGGCGCCGGCCGCCATGTAATAGGCACCACTGGCGCCCAGGTCTTCGATCACCGCGATCACCGGCTTGTCGCCCCGCTCACGCAGCCGCATCAGCTCGTCATAGACGCGCTGGGACTGCACCGGGCTGCCACCGGGCGAGTTGATATCGAGCACCACCGCCACGGAGGCCGGTGACTCCCAGGCCGCACGCAGCCCCTTGATGATGCGCTCGGCATTGGCTTCGCCATCCGCTTCGATCACGCCCTTCACGCGCACCACGCCCAGATGCTGCTCGCCGGGCAGCGCCGCTGGCTGGCTGCCGAGCGTGAACAGAGTCACCGAGGTCGCGATCGAGGCGATGAACAGCAAGGCGAACAGGAAGCGGAAGAACAGCTTCCAGCGCCGCGAACGACGCTGCTCGGTGACCACGCCCTGCACCCAGCGGTCCATCATCTCGAGCTGCGCGGTGCGCTCGCGCGCCTGCCAGTCCACCTCTCGCTCGGAGGCAGCCGCTGCGCCCTGTCCACTCATGCCCGGCCCGCTCAAGCCCGCTTCGCTCTCGTCCTTGCCACCCACGCTTTCACGCCAGGGATCCTGCGGCCTGTCACTCATCGATTGCTGCTCCTGTGCTGGGCGATCGCGGCCGTTACCTGGCCACGTACAGCCAATCCATCAATTCATCGAAATGCGAGACGATGCGCTGCGGCGCACAGGCCTCAAGGCGCGGCACACTGTGTACGCCGTAGTCGACACCGACACTGTGCATGCCAAGGGCACGCGCCATTTCCAGATCATATTCGGTATCGCCGACCATCAGCGCCTCATGCGCCTCAACGTTCAGCTCGGCCAGCAATTCCTCGAGCATGCGAGGGTGCGGCTTGGACAGCGTCAGGTCCGCGGTGCGCGAGGCATGGAACCAGTCACCGCAGTCATGGGCCATGAACATGCGGTCCAGCCCGCGCCGGCTCTTGCCCGTCGCGACGGCCAGCAGCTGGTCGGGATGGCGACGCAGACGCTGGATGCCGGCCTCGACACCGGGGAAGAAGTCCAGCGGCGTGGTATCGACCGCCACGAAATGCGCCTTGTAGGCCGCGACCAGCGCCTCGCACTGCTCGGCCGTCGCCCCCGGGAACAGGCGCTCCATGGCTTCAGGCAGCCCGAGCCCGATGATGTCGCGCGCCGCATGGGCAGGCAGCTCGCCCATGCCCGTCGCCAGCGAGGCCGCCTGCAGGCAGTCGACGATACGCGCCTCGGAATCCATCAGGGTGCCATCCCAGTCGAAGATGACCAGGCGATAGCGCGGTTGCGGCAGTCCTGCAGCGAGATCAGTCATGACGAGCTCCCAGCTCTCTGGCAGTGGCGAGAACGCGCTTCATCCGCTTGTCCAGCGGCGCGCGCACGGTGACGGTTCGCCCGTCGATCGGATCAGGAAAGCTGAGTTGGGCGGCATGCAGGAACAGGCGTTCCAGCCCGACCTTCTTCGCTAGGGCATTGCCGCGCTCGGTGCCGTACTTGGTATCGCCGAGCAGCGGGTGCCCGGCATGCACCGAGTGCACGCGAATCTGGTGAGTACGCCCGGTAATCGGCTCGGCCTCGACCAGCGTCATGCTCGGATAGGCCTCACGCACCGCGTAGCGGGTGCTGGCCGTCTTGCCGGCCTCATCGACGCGCACCCGACGCTCGCCATTGCCACCGTCATAGCGCTCCAGCGGCGCATTGACGTAATCGCGACGTGAATCCCAGCGCCCCTCGACCAGCGCCAGATACAGCTTGGTCATCTTGTGGGCCTTGAGGTCGGCGTTGAGCTGCAACAGCGCAGCCCGCGACTTGGCCAGCAGAATGCAGCCGGAGGTATCACGGTCCAGGCGATGCACCAGCTCCAGGAACGGCAGGTCGGCGCGAATCTGGCGCATGGCCTCGATCAGGCCGATCTTGACGCCGCTGCCGCCGTGCACGGCAAGCCCCGAGGGCTTGTTGATGACCATGAAGTCATCCGTCTCGCGCACGATGCAGCCCGCCAGTACCTCGCGCAGGTTGTCACTGACTTCCTGCACGGCGGCTTCCGGCGAGAGGCGCAGCGGCGGCACCCGCACCAGATCACCCGCCTGCAGGCGGTAATCGACCTTGATGCGCTTCTTGTTCACGCGCACTTCACCCTTGCGCACGATGCGATAGATCAACGCCTTGGGTGCGCCCTTGAGGCGGGTACGCAGAAAGTTGTCGATGCGCTGCCCGGCCAATTCCGGGGCAACCTCGATCCACTGGACTGATTGGCCTTCGGCCATGTCGCACTCCTTTCCGGCCCCGCCTTCGCGCGGCCTGCTCATCTTGTTGCCGTGCGCCTGGGCGCACTCAGACCGGTCATTCTACGGTGTCATGCGACCAATGGGGAATCATCGTGCCATATGCCGCTCTCATTCGCGGCTCGCCGGGCCTCGTATCTCGGGCGATGTAGCGAAGCGTTTGATCTGGCAGCTGAATTGCTGGTACATACCTTTACTGGTATATTCGAGCGCAGTGAGATGGGCCTTCTCTATATGCCCGATCATCGTCTCCGCAGCCCTGTCACAGCGGCCGGAAAAACGGCGCACCCGGCACTTCAACAAGGTGCTTCACGCCGGCGGAGAGGGTCAGATGGCCCGCAATGAAGCAACGCGCACCGACATCAGCACCGTGCAGGTCACGCAAGCACCCTGTTGTCATCTACTCTGTCGGTAGCGTGCTGTCCCGCGCATCGCACCTGTCAATCACAGGCAGCGAAGGCCGCCCCAAGGACAGTCATTCGCGGCCATTGGCCAGACCAACAGCTGACGCAAAACATCGATGTCGCTCAGGTCTCACAGGACCTGATGACGATATCAGCGGGCGCGGAACGCATGACGCCGCGCGCCGCAGCGCAATCGCCCTTCGAGCCTTCGTTGCAGACTCCACGAGATGATGTCGCGGGAGCCCGAAAGCCGCCTGCGCAGGCAAGACAGCAAGACGCCCAGTCATTCATGGGCCAACGACACAAGACCGCTCGGGCATGAAGCCCGGGCAATCATTCGATATCCGTGCCGAAGGCCGGCGTCGATGAATCGGCAAATGCCAGGTGTTAGGGAAGAGACCGCAGGGCCGGAGGAGTACAAATCCCCGCAACACGTCCTGCCTCTTCCAAGTACTCAACATGATCATGCCGCATGTGGCCCGTCCACGGACTTGCCTGCATGCGAAAAACGCATTCCACGACATGCGCTGAGCACAACACGAAGCGGAAAACGGTTCCTCGTCGCCGACGCACAATGCGGCTGCCCTTCGGCACGCCCAGTCTAGCGAGACGACATGAAACGGATGCTCATCAACGCGACCCAGCCAGAAGAGCTGCGCGTCGCACTGGTCGACGGACAACGCCTTTACGATCTCGACATCGAGTCCGGCGCCCGCGAACAGAAGAAAGCCAATATCTACCGCGGCAAGATCACCCGCATCGAGCCCAGCCTCGAAGCCTGCTTCGTCGACTTCGGCGCCGAACGCCACGGCTTCCTGCCGCTCAAGGAAATCTCCCGCGAGTACTTCTCCAAGGACCCCGGCCAGGGCCGTCCCAACATTCGTGAAGTGCTCAAGGAAGGCCAGGAAGTCATCGTCCAGGTCGACAAGGAAGAACGTGGCAACAAGGGCGCCGCCCTGACCACCTTCATCAGTCTGGCCGGCCGCTTCCTCGTGCTGATGCCCAACAACCCGCGTGCCGGTGGTATCTCCCGCCGCATCGAGGGCGAAGAGCGCGCTCAGCTGAAAGAAGCGATGAACAGCCTGACCCTGCCGGACAAGATGGGCGTCATCGTGCGCACCGCCGGCATCGGCAAGAGCGCCGAAGAGCTGCAGTGGGACCTCGACTACCTGGCCCAGGTGTGGGACGCGGTGACCAAGGCCGCCTCCAGCCGCCCTGCCCCCTTCCTGATCTACCGTGAATCCAACGTCATCATCCGTGCCATGCGCGACTACCTGCGCAATGACATCGGTGAGGTGCTGATCGACTCTCCGGAAGTCCAGGAAGAAGCGCTGTCCTTCGTGCGTCAGGTGATGCCGAGCTACCAGCAGAAGATCAAGCTCTACGAAGACGACGTGCCGCTGTTCTCGCGCTTCCAGATCGAATCCCAGATCGAGACCGCCTACCAGCGTGAAGTGAAGCTGCCCTCCGGTGGCGCCATCGTCATCGACCACACCGAAGCCCTCGTCTCCATCGACATCAACTCCGCTCGCGCCACTCGCGGCAGTGATATCGAGGAAACCGCGCTGCAGACCAACCTGGAGGCCTCCGACGAGATCGCCCGCCAGCTGCGTCTGCGCGACATCGGCGGCCTGGTGGTGATCGATTTCATCGATATGACGCCGGCACGCAACCAGCGTGAAGTCGAGAATCGTGTGCGCGACGCGCTCAAGATCGACCGCGCTCGTGTCCAGATCGGTCGCATCTCACGCTTCGGCCTGATGGAAATGTCGCGTCAGCGTCTGCGCCCCTCACTGGGCGAGACCAGCGGCGTGGTCTGCCCGCGTTGTGACGGCCAGGGCACCATCCGTGACGTGCGCTCCATGGCGCTCTCCATCATGCGTCTGATCGAAGAAGAGGCCATGAAGGAGCGCAGCTCGCAGATCCGCGCCATCCTGCCGGTGCCGGTCGCGACCTACCTGCTCAACGAGAAGCGCGCCACGCTGTTCGACATCGAACGTCGTCAGGGCGTGAATGTCGTGCTGCTGCCGAACCCGGAGCTCGACACGCCGCACTACGAAGTCGTGCGTCTGCGTGACGACCACGTCGATGAAGACGGTGCCGACAAGTCCAGCTTCGAGCTGTCCGTCGAGACCGAAGTCGGCAAGGAACCGGATCCGAACTTCGACAAGCCGCCGGCGCGCACTGAAGCGGCCGTCAAGAGCGTGTCCCACACCACGCCTGCCCCGGTTGCCGCACCGGAAGCGCCTGCCGCAGCGCCCGCCGCCGTGGCAGAGAGCGCTGACAGCAGCAATGACAGCGATAGCCGCAACGGCAACGGCAAGAACAACGGCAATCGTCGTCGCAACGGCAACGGCAGCAGCAACGGTCGCAACCGCCAGGAGTCGCGCAACGAGTCTCGTAATGACACTCGCAGCGAAGGCCGCAACGACAGCCGTCAGAGCTCGCGCAATGACAACCGTCAGGGCAACCGTTCGAGCCAGGGCAATGACACCCGCGCTCAGGCCAGCAAGCAGGAAGTCGTGGCGCAGCCTTCAGCCCAGACTCCCGCCAGGACTGCCGCTCCGGCCGCCGGTGGCGGCCTGCTGTCGCGCTTGGCCCGAGGCTTCAGCCGCCTGCTGGGCAATGACAGCGACACCGCCGTGCCGGCCAAGTCCAGCGAAGCCCGCAAGGCACTGGAAAAGGCCCGCGAGCGTCGCGAGACCGTCAGTGAAGCCAGCGCTCCGGCAGCGGCTCGCAACGACTCCCGCAATGGCCGCAACGCTGAACGTAGCAACGACCGCAACAACGACCGCAGCAACGACGGCCGTGGCAATGAGCGTGATGACAACCGCAAGGACTCCCGTCGTCGCAATGACAACGCGTCACGCAACAACGATGGCGAGTCACGCAACAGCGGCAACGATTCCCGTGGCAACGACGCTGACAGCAGCAGCCAGAACGATGGCCGCAGCAACAACAAGCGCCGTCAGCGCAACGACCGTGGCAACCGTCGCAAGTCCAACGAGTCGCGTCAGGACAGCCAGCAGGAAATCGTCACCAACGACAGCAAGCCGCAGGCCGAACCGGAGCAGACGCCGCAGGCTGACAACAGCCCGAAAGCCGAAGCCAGGAGCAGCGACAGCCAGAACGCCAAGGCCGACAACGCCAGCAAGCGCGATTCCGGCAAGCGCAGCGACAAGCCGGCCCGTGGTGAAAAGCCGGCCAAGACTGACAAGGCCGAGCAGGTCGACAGCAAGCAGGCACGCGAGTCCATCAAGGCGGCCGAACAGGCCGAGCAGGTGGAACAGCAGGTCAGCAGCGAAGACCAGCAGACCCGCAACAACCCGCGTGTGCGCAGCCGTCAGCATGCTCTGAACCCGCAGGCGGTCGAAGAGCAGAAGTCGCTCAAGGCCATGACGCTGGCAGGCCCGCAGGCCGCCGCTGCTCCGGCAGCCGCCGCTGCGGTGCCGGCCATTGCCGAGGAAGGTGCCGAAGCCATCAGCGCCACCACCGCTACCCCGCAAGGCGACGACAGCGCTCCGCAGGCTGAAACCAGTGCTCCGCAGGGTGAAAACAGCACCGCGGCACAGGACGCGCCGGCCAGCGCCAAGCAGTCTGCCAGCGCAGACCTCACGGCAGCCGTTGCACCGGAAGTCAGCGAGCCGAGCAACGAGGCGCTGAAAGAGACGGTAGCCCCTGAGTCAGCGCCATCCGATGCGCAAGCGTCTGAGTCTGAGCCAGCGACAGCGGAAGTGCCCGAGCCGGTCGTCGAAGCACCTGTCGAAGAGGCGTCCGAAGCGCCTGTCACTGGCGTTCACCAGGCGCAGAAGACTGAGCAACACGCCGCCCAGCGCACTGAGCAGCACGCCGTCCAGCAGCCAAGCGTGCACCAGCCGCAGGCCAGCAGCGCAGCTGACGACGCCGTCGACACGCCGGCCGTCACCGCTGCAGAAGTCGCGCCGGAAGCCGCGGCCGATGAGCAGTCGCTGAAGGAAAGCGTGACCAGCGAAGCCGCTGTGTCTGAAGCGCCGCAAGGTGAAGTTACTGCCGGCGAAAACGGCGCTGACGCGCAAGCTGCCGAGCAGACCGAAGCTCAGGCACCTGTCGCTGAAGCAGAGGAAGCGGTCGCCGCTGAAGCAGACACTGCCAGCCAGCCTGCGCAGCCTGTGGCGGAAGAACCTGCCGTGGAAGACCCTGCCGCTGAACAGCCTGTACAGGAGGCCGCGCACGAAGAGGCTCCTCAGCAGACTGAGACCAGCGAGGCGAAGGTGACGCAAAGCGCTAGTACTACTGAAGTGGCCAGCACTGAGATTGAGCCTGCCGTCAGCACTGAGCGCACCGCAGATACTGTCGCTGAAGCTGCGGAAGGCTCTCAATCAACTGAGGGCACTGATTCTGCTGAAGGCTCTGCAAATGCTGAAGGCTCTGATGCTACTGCTGAAGGTGCCGAAAGCGCCGTCAACGTCAGCGCCAGCGTCGAGAATGCGCCGGCCGAGACAGCGTTCGCGACTGCCGAGCGTCACGACAATGTCGCCGTGGCGCAAGCCGTGAGCGACGACTCCCACACAGGGGAAGTCGCTGACAGCGAGCACAAGCAGGCGCCGAGCGAGCAAGACGAGACGACAGTGGCAGAAGGCGCGCAGCAGGACAGCACGCAGCCAGCCACCGAGACCCGCCGTCGCCGTGGCGAACGCGCCTACAACGATCCGCGCGAAGTGCGTCGTCGTGAGCGTGAAGCTGCCGAACGTGCTGCTGCACAACAGGCCAGCGCAGAGACTCAGGACACGACCGCTCAGGATGACAGCAACACGTCTCACTGAGTCCTGAGGCTGGCGCCCTGCCCCTGCCGTCGCTCTGCCGCCCCTTTCAGCCACCAGCGCTGAAGGGGGCGCCAGAAAGGCAGCAAGACAGGGTCTATGCGAAGGTCTATGCCAGCCGCTCCCGTTGAGCAGCAAGTCAGATGAAAACAAGAACGCCCCGCAGGCTTGCCTGCGGGGCGTTCTTGTTTTCAGTGCATGCTATTTTCAGCGCCTTGTGTGCGTGCCTTCACTTCAGCGCAGGTCTCATGTGCACGACTCTGGGCCTCAGCCCTCGTGCCTCACCCTTCAGGCATCATCCCCAGCTCCCGCGGCTCCTGCTCGAGCCAGACCCCGAAGCGGGTGTGGACGGCCTCACGCACCTCCTGCGCCAGTGCCAGCAGCTCCGTGACGGCACCCTCGCCGAAGTGCACCAGCACCAGCGCCTGCTGAGCATGCACGCCGACATGGCCTCTGCGCGCGCCCTTGAGACCACATTGATCGATCAGCCAGCCTGCTGCCAGCTTGATGCTGCCATCGGCCTGCGGGTAATGCGGCAAGCTCGGGAAGCGGGTCAGCAGCGCCTGGGCCTCAGCCTGGGGAAGCTGTGGATTCTTGAAGAAACTGCCGGCATTGCCGAGTTGCGCGGGGTCGGGCAACTTCTCACTGCGCGTGGCAATCACCGCCTGGGCGACCTGCAACGGCGTCACCTCCTCCCATTGCGGCAGCGCCGCGCTGACGCGCTGGGCGAGATCACCATAACCGAGCCGGGGCGACGCCTGGCGCGATACCTGCAACTCCAGACGCGTGATCAGCACGCGATGCTCAAGCGCGCCCTTGAAGATGCTGTCGCGATAACCGAAGCCGCATTCCTCGCGATTCATCCAGCGGCAGCTGCCATCTTCCAGCGACATGACTTCCAGGCGCAGCAGATGGTCTGCCAGCTCGACGCCATAGGCGCCGATATTCTGGATAGGCGCCGCACCGCAGCACCCGGGAATCAGCGCCAGATTTTCATAGCCCCACCAGCCGGCGGCGGCCAGCTCCATCACCAGGGCATGCCAGCGCTTGCCGGCCTCTACGGAGACCGTGGCTGTCAGGCCGTCTTCTGCCGGCGTGATGGTGACCTCATCAAAGGCTGGGCGCATGACATGGGCATCCAGCCACGGCAGCAATACCAGATTGCTGCCGCCGCCGATCACCACCAGACGCTCTCCAGCCTGCCGGGAGGCCAGCACCTGCGCCTTGGCCGCCTCGACGGTGTGTGGCTCACTCAGGGCGCGGGCACGCGCCGAGAAGCCCAGCGTATTGCAGCCATCCAGCGCCACCCCCTCACGTTGCGAGGTGTCGCCAGCGTTCTGATCACTGGAGACCTGTGTCATGAGCGCGCCCGCGCCGTGGTCGCCGCAGGCAGTGCCGCAATGAGCGCCTCGCAGGCCACATCGATCAGATCCAGCACACGCTCGAAGGCATCGGGGCCCCCGGTGTAGGGGTCCGGCACCTCACGACTGCCCGCTGCCAGCGCGGGCAGCGGGGTCGGCAGCAGGTCCAGCAGGCGACCGATCAGCGCCTGATCACCACTGTTGCTGCGTGCAGCCACGGCACGGGTATCGGCAAGATTGGCGTCGTCCATCACCAGAATCAGATCGAAGTCGTGGAAGTCCTGCTCGCACAACTGACGGGCACGCAGCGTGCTGATGTCGTGCCCGCGCTTCGCCGCATGCGCGATGGCCCGCGAATCAGGCTGACCGCCGACATGCCAGTCACTGGTGCCGCAGCTGTCCACCGTGACGACCTGATCCAGACCATGGCGCGTCAACGCCGCACGCAACACGCCTTCGGCACTCGGTGAGCGGCAGATATTGCCCAGGCACACCATCAGGATGCGCTCCAATGGCGCCTGACGCTGGGCCAGTTGCTCAAGAAGCTCGCTCATCAGGCCTCTCCGCTCTCGCTGCCTGCCGCTGCTTGCGCCAGCCAGTCGCGCACGCGCTCGAGATCCTCAGGCGTATCGACACCGGCCGGATGCGCCGTGCAGGCAATGGCCACCTGGATGGCATGACCATGATGCAACGCGCGCAGCTGTTCGAGCTGTTCGAGCTGCTCCAGCGGGGCCGGTAGCCAGTCGACGTAATCGGTCAGGAAGCTGGCACGATAGGCGTAGAGGCCGATATGGCGCAGCCAGGAATCGGTGGCCAGCATGTCCGGCGGCGTGGTGAAGTGCTCGCGGTCCCACGGGATAGGCGCACGCGAGAAGTACAGGGCACGCCCACGCAGGTCACGCACCACCTTGACCACATTAGGATTGAACAGGCTGTCGACACTGGCGATCGACTCCGCCAGCGTGGCGATCGAGGCACCCTCGTCTTCCTCGAGGCGTACCGCCACCTGATCGATCAGCGCCGCCGGCAGCAACGGCTCATCGCCCTGGACGTTGACCACCAGGGTCTCGGGGGCCAGCGCCAGCAGCGTGACCACCTCGGCAAGGCGGTCCGTCCCGCTGGGGTGATCGGCACGCGTCATCACCACCTCGGCCCCGAAGCCTTCACAGGCCTCACGGATGCGCTCGTCATCGGTGGCGATCACGACCCGGCTGGCCTGACTGGCGCAGGCGTTGCGCCAGACGTGCTCGATCATCGGCTGGCCATGAATGTCCGCCAGGGGCTTGCCCGGCAGGCGTGAGGAGTTGAAGCGCGCCGGAATCACGACCACGAAGCCGGACTCGCCCTTTGAACGGCTGTCGTCTGCCTGCCCCTGCTGCAGAAGGTCACTCATCAGCCGCGGCCCCCCTTGAGCTTCTCGTCGGCATCCATCTGGCGCGCTTCTTCTTCCAGCATGACGGGAATGCCGTCGCGTACCGGATAGGCGAGGCCATCGTAGAAGCACTTGAGCTCGGCGTTCGCCGCATCATAGGTCAGCTTGGCCTGACACAGCGGGCAAACCAGTAGCGCGAGCAGTTCCTTGTCCATCGAGACATCTCCGGAATAACAGCAGAAAAGAAAGAAAATTCAGCGATCAAGCACTCAGAGCGCCTCAAGGCGTTTGGCGAGCCAGTCCACCAGCGCCTGATCCGGACGCGCCTCGACATCCAGCGCCCAGCAGCGCTCATTGGCGAAGCTGCGACACTTGACGGCGTCCTTGGCGGTCATCACCACGGGCAGATTGTCGGAAAAGCGCAGATCCGTCGGCGTGAAACGATGGTGGTCCGCCAGCGGACGCGGCAGATGCTCGACCCCGAGGTTGGTCAGGGTGCGGAAGAAGCGCTGCGGATTGCCGATACCGGCCAACGCATGCACCTGACCGCTGAACGGCAGCTGGTGGGCAGGATAGCGCACGTCGTCGATCAGGTGGCGCCAATGGACCGGCGTCAGCTTCATGCAATGCGATTCCACCGGCAGGCGCGAGCAGTCGATGACACCGTTGGAGATCACCGCATCGACACTGGCGAGGCGCGACAACGGCTCGCGCAGCGGACCAGCGGGCAGGCAACGCTGATTGCCGAAGGCACGCTCACCATCCACGACCACCAGCTCGATATCGCGCCCCAGCGCATGATGCTGCAGACCGTCATCGGAGAGCAGAATGTCGCAGCCGGCGGCAATCAGGCGCCGGGCTGCGCTCGGGCGATCCGGGTCGACCGCCACCGGTAGACCGGTCTGCTGGGCCAGCATCACCGGCTCATCGCCGGCATGCTGAGGATCGGTATCGGCCTGCACGTAGAGGGGATAGCGCGGCGAATGCCCACCGTAGCCGCGCGAGATGATGCCCGGGCGCCAGCCCTGCTCGCTCAACCAGCGCCCCAGCCAGGCGACCAGCGGCGACTTGCCGGTACCACCGACGGTGATGTTGCCGATCACGATCACCGGCACCGGCGCCTTCCAGACCTCACGCTTGCCGGTGAGATAGGCATTGCGCTTGCGCGCCACCACATTCTTGTAGACATGTTCCAGCGGGCGCAGCAGATGAAGCCAGCCGGCGCCGCGATACCAGGCGTCTACCAGTCGTTCACTCATGCGTCTGCCGTCTCCCGGAACTGGATGCGATGCAGCGCGGCATAAGCACCTTCCTGAGCAATCAATGATTCGTGGGTGCCGTCTTCGATGATCTCGCCATCATCCATCACCAGGATGCGGTCCGCCTTCTCGATGGTGGACAGACGGTGGGCGATCACGAAGGTCGTACGGCCCTGACACACTTCCTCCAGCGCGCGCTGGATATAGCGTTCAGATTCGGTATCCAGCGCCGAGGTGGCCTCATCCAGCACCAGGATCGGCGAGTCCTTGTAGATGGCACGCGCGATGGCGATACGCTGGCGCTGACCACCGGAGAGCATCACGCCATTGTCGCCGACGATGGTGTCGTAGCCTTCGCTCATGCGCTCGATGAATTCGTGGGCATAGGCCGCGCGCGCCGCCTCTTCCACCCGTGCCTTGTCGACCTCACCGGTGCCATAGGCGATGTTGGCGGTCAGGTCGGCATTGAACAGGGTGACATTCTGCGAGACCAGCGCGATCTGCTGACGCATCGGGCGCAGCTTGTAGTCCTCGATGGCGACATCATCGATCAGGATGCGGCCGGTGGTCGGCGCGTAGAAGCGCGGCAACAGGCTCATCAATGTCGATTTGCCCGACCCCGAACGCCCGACGATGGCCACCATCTGCCCCGGCTTCACCTCCAGATCGATGCCCTTGAGCACCTCCGGCTGATGGTCTGCATAGCGGAAGTGGACATTGTCGAAGCGCACACGGCCCTCGAGGCGACCCTCGGGCACCAGGGTGCCGTTGTCCGGCTCTGCCGGCGTATCCAGCAGACCGAACAGTTCTTCCGAGGCCGCCATGCCCTTCTGGATCTCGCCGTTGACTTCGGTCAACTGACGCACCGGCTTGGCCATCATCGAGGCGGCGGTGATGAAGCCGACGAACTCACCGGCGCTCATGCCGGCCATCAGTTCCGGCGCCATCGCCAGCCACACCAGCGTGGCCAGCGCCACGGCGATCAACAGCTGGATGACCGGCGTGGCGGTGGCCTTGGTCAGCGCTTCCTTCATCTTCTGCTCGCGGTTGTACTCACTGACCGCCGCGAAGCGTGCCTTCTCGTAATCCTCGGCACCGTGGGTACGCACGACACGATGGCCGGACAGCGCCTCGGAGGCCACGTGGGTCACCTCGCCCATCGAGCCCTGGATACGCTTGGAGAGCTTGCGGAAGCGCTTGCTGGCATAGCTGACCACCCAGCCGATCAGCGGCGTGACCGCGATGAACACCAGTGTCAGCTTCCAGTTGGTCCAGAACAGATAGCCCAGCAGGCCGAGCACGAAGAAGCCTTCGCGCAGGATGATGGTCAGCGCCTTGGTGGCCGCTCCGGTGATCTGCTCGACATGGTAGGTGACGCGTGTGATGAGATGGCCGGTGGAGTTCTCGTCGAAATAGCGCCCCGGCAAGTGCAGCATGTGGTTGAACACCGTGGTACGCAGGGTGTGCACCACGTTGCGCGCCACATCACTCATGCAGTAGGTGCCCAGGAAGGTGCCGACGCCGCGCACGGCGAACATGCCGATCACGAACAGCGGCAGGAACAGTCTGAACTGGGCGTCAGGATTCTGAATGCCGTCGATCAGGCGCTTCATCATCTCGGCCAGCGCCGTACTCGAGGCACCGTAGATGATGTAGCCGACGACGGCGGCCAGAAACATCTTCCAGTACGGGCGAACATAGCCGAGCAAGCGGCGGTAATGAATCCAGGTGGAGTCGCGACTCACGGGGTCTCCATAGACTTGGGCGGCGCCCTCATGGGGCATCCGGTGATGATGATTCCGTCCCGATACGCGTACTGATGCGCACACGGGTGATACCCACTTCAGCGGCGGCGTCCAGCGCCGTGACCACCTTGGCGTGGGGCGTGCGGCCATCGGCTTCGAGGATCAACCCGAAGCGATCTGCCTGGTCCTTGTACTGCGCAAGTTGCGCTCCCAGTTCATCCTCGCCGAGGCTTGCCTCGCCGAGCGTAAAATCACCTGCCGCCCCGATGCTCAGGATCAAGGGCGCCTGCTCTACCGCGCTGGCCTGACTGGACTGCGGCAGGATGAGGTCCAGCGCTCGACGGCTATCGAAGGTCGTCGAGACCATGAAGAAGATCAGCAGCAGAAACACCACGTCGATCAGCGGGGTGAGATTGACCTCCACCGACTCACGCTGGCGACGCGGAAACCTCATGACGGCCTCCCGGCACCTGCCCCCTTGCCATCATCGCCACCATAGGGGTCATCGGCGTCACGACGCATGTAGGCCGGCAGGTCTTCCGGCAGGCGCTCATGGGGCTCCGGCACCTGGCCGGGGCGCTGGCCCGGACGACGGTCGATACCGTCATGGCTCTCGGCCAGCCCGAGCTCGCCCTGGTGGTGCGAGATATACTCCACCACCTGCCCTGCCTGCTCCTCCATGTTGACGGTGATGTCCTCGACACAGCGCTGGAAATAGCGATGGAACATCAGTGCCGGAATCGCCACCGTCAAGCCGGACGCCGTCGTCACCAGCGCCTGGGAAATCCCGCCGGCCAGCTCCTGGGCGCGCTCGGCGCTGCCCGCATCGACGATCACGGCAAAGACGTCGATCATGCCGACCACCGTGCCCAGCAGCCCCAAGAGCGGCGTGATGGCGGCGATGGTGCCCAGCGGACTCAGGAAGCGCTCCATGTCATGGATGACGGCCACGGCCGACTCCTGCATGCGCGCGCGTACCTGCTCATTGCCCAGGCGCGCATTGCGCAGCCCCGCTGCCAGCACGTTGCCCAGCGGCGAATGACTCTCCAGCCAGTAGACATTGACCTGTCCCTGGCTGATCAGTTCACACACCTGCTGTCCCAGGCCCTTCGGCGCGATGCGTCGACGACGCAGCGTCCACAGGCGCTCGAGGATGATGGTCAGTGCCACGACGGAACATCCGAGGATGGGGAGCATCAAGACTCCCCCTGCGTACAAGGCTTCCAGCATGTGACCTCTCCCTTGGTCTCGATGCCTCTGCGGGCACCATTGTTGTCGTGTCAGATGTCACGCGCCATCCCTGTCGCGCAGGCCGTATGAATCCGCCATGCATCTGATCATTCAGCGGATTTTACCCCAAGGCACCTCACTCCGATACCGCCAGCCCTGCGCGCTGGTTGCAGCCGCTCCCCCTGCGGCGACCACTCCCAGTGCAAGGCACCATCCAGCCCGACATGCCAGAGACACTCGACATGACGCGCCAGACGCTCCACCACGTCCGGATGCGGATGACCATGCGGATTGTAGCGACCGGCGCTGACAATCGCGTGACGCGCCGCCAGGCTCTCAAGCCAGCCATCACCACTGCTGGAGCGGCTGCCGTGATGTGCGACCACCAGCAACGGCAAGCCGCGCCCGTTCAGACGCTGGCGCAGCGTCGCCTGCAACTCGCGCTCCTGCTGCTGGCCGATATCGCCGGTCAGCAACGCCAGCGGGCGCGCGCCATGTGCTATCAAGACCACACAGGAGTGCGCATTGTCACGTCGGGCCTTCAACCCTGCTGGCGGCCACAGCATCTCAAGGCGCACGGGCTGCCCCTTCAGCTGACCGAGGGTGATGCTGCGCCCAGCGACACACTCCCGCATCGCCATCTCATCGAGCCAGCTTACCTGATGCTCCAGCCGCGCCCGCTGCCCGGCCGGCACCCACAAGACGGCGATCTCCTCGGCAGACAGCGCCTGCAGGCCACCGGCGTGATCGCCATCCCCGTGACTCATGATCACGCCGATAGGCTCTCCCGCCACGGGCATTGCCCCCGGCAAGCGGGCGCTGGCATTGCGCGACGCCGCCCCCAGGTCGTAACGCCAGTGCCTCGGCACCTGCCGTGACGCGTCAGTCGAGGCACTCGTGCTCGACGAAAGATGACTGTGCAGCGACAGCGCCAGCCCCTGCCCGACATCGTGCACCGTCAGACTGAGCGCGGGCGCCCGGGGCGAGAACGAGGCGTCTTCTGTCGCGCGCGTGCCGGCGTCCCGCCCGACGGTGGCCAGCGCCGCCGGTGACCACGGCAAGGCCAGCACCGCCAGTGACAGCCCCCAGCAGAGTGCCACGCTGCCACACAGGCGCTTCAGACGGCCATCGAGGCCCGGCACCCCCTCCGCCAGCCAGGCACCCAGCAGGGCCATGACCGCGAGCGTCAGGATCAGGGCCGAGGGAGTAGCGTCCGACAGGCCCGCCGCCATTGGCACCTGCGGCCAGCGCCCCTGCGTCGACGCAAGCGAAGACAAGGTCTCCATCGTCTGCGCCATGCCCTGTGCCAGCAGCTGCCATAGACCGCCGCTGAACACACCATCGGCGAGCATCGCCGCGGGCCGTGACGGGACGAGTCCCGTGAACAGCAACAGCTGCTCGAGTCCCGCAAGCCCCCAGCCCAGCATGCCAAGCGGCACGATCAATAACGTCACCAAGGGCGCCATCACCAGATTCATCGGCAGCGATAGCCAGGACAGCTGGCCGCGCGAAAGCAGCAGGGCCGCACCCATGACCAGCGTCAGCAACCACTGGCTGCGCAACGTGGCCAGACACCAGCCGCGCATTCCCCGCGGTCGAGAGCGGCCCTGCCAGGCCAGCAACAACACCGCCACGGCGATGAATGATAGCCAGGTACCCGGGCGCCACAGCGCCAGCGGGTCCAGCCCCAGCACCAGAATCAGCGCCAGCATCCAGACCTGCCAGACACCCAGGCCGCTGCGGCCACTCGCCATCCAAAGCCCGACCGTCACCATCAAGGCGGCGCGCAGTGCCGGAGGCGCCAGGCCTGCCAGCAAGGCGAAACTCCAGGCCGCCAGACAGGCAAGCCACCAGGGCGCGACGCTGAATCGCCATCCCCCCGGTCGCCAGAGACGCAGCACGCCGAAACTCAGCCCCAGCACCAGGCTTGCCATCAATCCGACATGCAGCCCCGACACCACCGCCAGATGCGTCAGCCCGGTGGCGTTCAGCGTGTCCCAGTCGTCATGGGTCAGTGCCGAGACCTTGCCCAGCGTCAATGCTGCCAGCCAGCGACAGGGCGAACCCGGCCAGTCGACCAGTTCCTCGCCTTCGCCGCAGCGCTGCCACAGAGCCTGCTCGGCATGCAGGCGCAGTGCTGCCAGCCCGCCGGGTGGCGCCAAGCGCTGCGCAAGGGACAGTTGGCGCACGTAACCCGTGGCGACGATACCTTCACGCCATAGCCAGGCGACACGATCAAACTCCGCAGGGCTCGCTGAGCGCCCGAAGGCCGGGTTGCTGGCGCCATGAGGCGGCACCAGACGCACGACCATGCGCCAGCGCTCACCGGCCTGCCAGGGAGTCGCCAGCGCCTCGCGTGTCGCAACATCGCGAGGCAGCTTGCGTGGCCAGTAGCGCCGAAGCTGGACCCGCTGATCCAGCAGCCGCTGACAGGCGGCCTGACGCCCGGCATCCGCGCTGGGTACGTCCGTCGTCTGGAAGAGATCACAGCGCGAGACACGCAGCACCAGGCGCACCGAGTCATCAGGGGTCGGCAGCGCGCGATTGACCTGCTCGACCCGGCCTTCCAGCCACAGCTCCTGGCGCGTCAGCGCCTCCGCCATCACGAGCGGCTGCTGCAGAAGGCCGATCACCAGTCCGACCCCCAGAGCTGCCGAGAGTCGCAGGCTCAAGGCTCCGAGCCGAGAGCGGCGTGACTCAGCGTCGGGAGCAGAGTGCGGGAAAGCACGGGCGGGAGTGGCGGCCAAGGCCCCTGCCACCATCAGCCAGCAGAGCAGCAAGGCGGCCAACAGCAGGTTGTCGCTCAGCGTCATGAAGGCGGCCCAGCCATGCGCCCCACCCTCTTGCGCGCCGAGCCCTGCCGATGAGCGTGACTGCCAATCCGCGCCCCACTCGCCCTGGCGTGACAGCCAGATGCCCGCCACCAGTCCCGCCAGCAGCTGGGCCAGCGAGGCCGGTGACAGCCAGAATCGAGCGGAATGGGACGATTTATTCACGGTGGCGCCTGACATGTTGCTGGCCTCTTGCAAGGTCACCCGTGGCGCAGCCCGTCAGGCATGGCGCGGGCTTTGCTGTACTCAGTGCCGAATCGAGACACGCGGGTTGCAGATCACGAACCGGATAACTGCGCAGTCAGCATGGCAGTCCTGTAGCCATGTATGGATAATGGCCGGCGTTGAATGCCAAATGGCCAAGTCATGCCTCGTCGTCTACTCAAGCGGCTCATGCCGGAACCGGATGCCCTCAAGCGCAAGAAGTCGCTGCGCTTCATGCATCACCTGATCGCCGATCCCGCACTGTGGGCGTTGTCGCGACGCACTGTGGCCAATGCCTGCATGGTGGGGCTGTTCTGTGCGCTGCTGCCGATTCCCTTCCAGATGGTGGTGGCCGCCTTCGGTGCCTGGGCACTGCGCTGCAACCTCGCGCTGTCGGTGGGTCTGGTGTGGGTGACCAACCCGCTGACCATGCCGGTGGTCTACTACGCGACCTACCGCGTGGGTGCCTGGATGCTGGACACGCCCGCACGGGTGATGCCGGACCAGGTCTCCGCGGCCTGGTTCGCCAACCAGCTGGAAGACATCCTGCCCGCCCTGGCGCTGGGTTCGCTGGTCAGCGCCGTCGTCCTCGCGCTGCTGGCCAACATGCTGGTCCGCCTCTTGTGGCGCTATCAGGTGGTGCGCAACTGGCGCAGCCGCCGCAAGGCGCGCCTGGCCGCCAGACGTTGCAGCAAGGAGCAGTCGTCACGCCAGAACGCTGAGCAGGACACGGACAAGCTCTGAACGCTGCCGACAGACGCGCATGACAAACGCCCCGCCATCTCTCGATGGCGGGGCGTTTGGCTTTCTGGCTAGCGTGAATCAATCAGCGGCTCGACTCAATCCTCGTGCAGCTTGCCGCCGTCCAGGCGCAGCACACGGTGCTGGTGAGCGGCCAGACCGTTGTCGTGGGTCACGATGATGAAGGCCGCCTGCGCTTCACGCGCGATGTCATCCATCAGCTCGAGAATGCGCGCCGCCGTGGTCTGATCCAGATTGCCGGTCGGCTCGTCCATCAGCACCAGGCTCGGGTCCGTCACCAGCGCACGCGCGATGGCGACGCGCTGGCGCTCACCCCCGGACAGCTCGCCCGGCTTGTGATCGGCGCGCGGTGCCATGCCGACCCGCTCCAGCAGCTTGCGCGCCTTGACGGCGGCCTCGGCGCGCTTGTGGCCACGGATGATCAACGGCATCGCCACGTTCTCTTCGGCACTGAATTCCGCCAGCAGATGGTGGAACTGATACACGAAGCCGATGTGCTGATTGCGGAAGCTGCCCAGTGCCGACTCGCTGAGTTCGGACAGGCGCTGGCCGGCCACCTTCACGATGCCCTGGCTGGGGTGGTCCAGCCCGCCGAGCAGGTTGAGCAGCGTGGTCTTGCCGGAGCCGGAGCTGCCGACGACGGCGACTCGCTCGCCGGCATGCACGCGCAGCTCCAGCTCGTCGAGCACCTGTACCTCTTGCGGGCCCTCATCGTAACTGCGACTCAGGCGCTCACAGATCAGCATCGGCTTGCCGTGGGCCTGACCCGGCGCGTGAGTGTCAGAAGCCGGCGTCGGCATGGCGGTGTCTCCAGCAGCGGAACGGATGGATGCATCAGACGGTGTCGACGGATTACTCATAGCGCAGCACCTCCGCCGGCTGGATGCGCGAGGCGCGCCAGGCCGGATACAGCGTCGACAGGAAGCTCAGCACCAGCGCGGAGCCGATGATGATGCCCATGTCGCTCATCTCGAGGCGCGATGGCAGATAGCTGATGAAGTAGACGTTGGGGTCCAGGAACTGGATACCGAAGGTCGACTGCACCCAGGCGATGATGTCGGAGACGCTCAGCGCCAGCGCCACACCGGCGATGGCGCCGATGATGATGCCCATCACGCCGATGGTCAGCCCCTGCACGATGAAGATGCCCATGATGGAACCGGGCCTGGCCCCGAGGGTACGCAGGATGGCGATGTCAGCGTGCTTGTCCGTCACCATCATCACCAATGTCGAGACGATGTTGAAGGCCGCGACGGCAACGATCACCATCAGCAGCAGGCCGATCATGTTCTTCTCCATCTGGATGGCGGCGAACAGGTTGCCGTGGGTACGCTTCCAGTCCATGCCGCGATACTGCGGCCCCAGCTGACTGACGATGTCGCGGGTGACCTGATCGGCGTTGAACAGGTCATCGAGCTTCAGGCGCACCCCCTGGACGTCGCCTTCCTTGAAGCGCGCCAGCTTGGCCATGTCCGAGATATCGGTGTAGGCAAGGCTGGCATCGACGTCCGCGCCGACCTTGAAGATACCGGTCACCGTGAAGCGCTTGAGACGCGGGAAGATACCCCCGGGCGTGATGGAGGCCTCGGGCACCAATAGCGTGACGCGATCCCCCACGCCGACGCCCAGGTTGCGCGCCAGCAGCTCGCCCATCACGATGCCCCAGCTGCCGGGCGTGAGATCCGCCAGGCTGCCCTGCACCATGTGCTCGCTGATGATCGAGACCTGGTCCTCCGCGGACGGATCGATGCCGGTGACCAACGCGCCCTTGTTGCGGCCGTTGGTGGTGAACATGCCCTGCTGCTCGATATAGGGCGCCGCACCGACGACATGCGGCTTCTCGCGCAGCTTGCCGGCCAGCGTCTCCCAGTCGGTGACGCTGTCACGCGCCTCGACGCGCACATGCGGCACCATGCCCAGCACGCGGGTGCGCAGCTCGTGGTCGAAGCCGTTCATCACCGACAGCACCAGAATCAGCACGGCGACGCCCAGCGACAGCCCCAGCATCGAGGTCAAGGAAATGAAGGAAATGAAATGGTTACGGCGCTTGGCGCGGGTATAGCGCAGGCCGATCAGAAAGGGTAGACGATCCAGCAGCATCGAAGTCGATTCCTTGGGTCAGGGTCGCGGGCCATGATACGCATTCCGCAGGCTCGGCGCATGGAGCCATATTCGAATGCAGTTTGCCAGCCTTCGTCTGTGGCCAACATGAACCGCCAGCATGGCAAGACATGTGCACGTCAGGCACCACAGGGCTAGCGTCGGCGCATGGCTCTGCTATCATCGCGCGCCGAGTCCGCGGCATTGCGGCTTGCGCCTTTATCGTTACCTCTTCATCAGGGAGATGCCCATGGCCACCCGTCTGCTCGCCGAATGGCACCCGCAGGACGCCATCCAGCTCAGCTGGCCCAGCCCGCACAGTGACTGGAGCGAGATGCTCGAGAGCATCGAAGCCACCTGCGAGGCCATGGTGATCGCCATCAGCCGCTATCAGCACGTACTGATCAGCGTCAGCGATGACGCCACCCGCGAGCGCCTCGCCGCGCGCTTCGCCGGTTTCGGCGTGCCCGCCGAGCGCCTGCATCTTTTCGTGGCGCCGCTGGATGACACCTGGACGCGCGACCATGGCCCCATCACCATCGAACGTGATGGCCAGCCGGTACTGCTCGACTACACCTTCACCGGCTGGGGCGGCAAGTTCGAGGCCGCCCGCGACAACGCCCTGACCCGCGCCCTCGCCGCGCAGGGGGCTTACGCAAGCCCGGTGGAAAGCCGCGACTTCATTCTGGAAGGCGGCGGCATCGAGAGCGACGGCCAGGGCACCCTGCTGACCACCGAGGCCTGCCTGCTCAACGACAACCGCAATGCCGGCCTGAGCCGCGCCCAGGTCGAGGCGCAACTCAAGGCCGATTTCGGGGTCAAACGCGTGCTGTGGCTCGCCAATGGTCATCTGGAAGGCGATGACACCGACAGCCATGTCGACACCCTGGCGCGCTTCTGCGACCCGCGCACCATCGCCTATGTCCGCTGCGATGATCGCGACGACCCGCATTACCCGGCGCTCAAGGCGATGGAAGCCGAGCTTGAAGCCCTGCGCGATGCCAATGGCGACCCCTACTTCCTGGTGCCGCTGCCGTGGCCGGATGCCTGCTTCGATCCGGACGACAGCCATCGCCTGCCGGCGACCTACGCCAACTTCCTGATCATCAATGGGGCCGTGCTGGTGCCGACCTACGCCGATCGTCACGACATGATCGCCCTCAAGGCCCTCGCCAGCGCCTTCCCCAAGCGTGACATCATTCCGGTCGATTGCCGCGCCGTGATTCGCCAGCATGGCAGCCTGCACTGCATGACCATGCAACTGCCCAAGGGCACGCTGGCCACCTCGAACACCTCTCAAGGAGCACTGTGATGACTGCTTCCCGCCGTACACTCAAGGTCGGTGTCGTCCAGCAACAGGGCTGGCCCGACAAGGACACAAGCCTGGCGGCCAGCGAAGCCGCCATTCGTCGCCTTGCCGCCAATGGCGCTGAGCTGGTGATGCTGCAGGAGCTGCATGCCAGCCACTACTTCTGCCAGACCGAAGACACCGAGATCTTCGATCTCGCCGAACCCCTCGAGGGCCCGACCACCCAGCGACTGGCCGGTCTGGCCGCCGAACTCGGCCTGGTGATCGTCGGCTCCATCTTCGAGCGCCGCGCGGCGGGCGTGTATCACAATACCGCCGTGGTACTCGACAAGGCCGCTGGCCTGGTCGGCACCTTCCGCAAGATGCACATCCCGGATGATCCCGGCTTCTACGAGAAGTTCTACTTCACGCCGGGCGATGCGCCGAGCGCACAGTCCCCGCGCCGCGGCTTCGAGCCCATCGACACCTCGGTCGGCCGTCTGGGCGTGCAGGTCTGCTGGGACCAGTGGTATCCCGAAGGCGCACGCCTGATGGCGCTGGCCGGTGCCGAGATGCTGCTCTACCCCACCGCCATCGGCTGGGACCCGCGCGACGATGAAGCCGAGCAGACGCGCCAGAAGGATGCCTGGACCCTGATCCAGCGCAGTCACGGCGTCGCCAATGGCGTGCCGGTGATCGTCGCCAACCGGGTCGGTCACGAAGCGGACCCGACGCCTGCCAGCGAAGGCATCCAGTTCTGGGGCGGCAGCTTCATCTGCGGCCCCCAGGGCGAGCTGCTGGCGCATGGCGGCACCGAGCCCGAGGAGCTGCTGGTCGAGGTGGACCTGGCGCGCGGCGAAGATGTGCGCCGCATCTGGCCTTACCTGCGCGATCGTCGCATCGATGCCTATGGTGATCTCACCGAGCGCTACCGCGACCGCTGAGCCCATCGGGCTTTGCAGGTGCCGGCCTGACAACAGCGCCCTGTCGAGATCACACAGACCCCCGCAGAAACAGAAGAGGGCGCCCGGCGTGGCGCCCTCTTCTGTTTCTGTCTGTCGGCGCCGGCGCAGCCGGCCTATCCCTTCACTCCATCCCGGGTGATTCAGCCTCTCGGAGCCCTTCTTCTGCCCGCGCATGCCGCCATGGTCTGACTTGCCATCCCGGTCACGCTAGGCTAAACAAGATAACGCGATAAAAAATCACGTCTCCCTTGCTGCAATCAGGACGCAGAGCATGCCCGAATACCAGTTGATGGCCAGAATAGAAGCGGCCTTCGATACGCAGATCAGTGCCGCCGATCAGGTCATCACCGCGGTCAGAGAAGAGAATTCGCCACTCTGGCGGCTGGATGGCGTCAGTGCCGATAGCGAATGGCTCAGCCAGGCGTTGCAGGACGTGTGGTATCAGGATGGCCAGGACGGCCGAGTCACCCGCCCCTATCTGGGCGTCGTCGCCGCCGGCCCGACGGTGATCGAGCGCGTCGCGGCGCTCAACGCGGCCAAGGAGCAGCTGGCGGAGCTCTTCGCCGAGCTGCGCGAGAAGTATCCCGACCAACTGGCCGAGCTGAAGGCGATTCTGCCCTTCCGCCATCCGGGGCTGAATCAGCACCTGAGAGGCGATGGACTGGCGCGGCTGCATCTCAAGCAGTGCTGGCGGCGGGTGCCGGTGGCAGAAGCGGCGGTGGCGCGGGTGCGCTTCGCCTGGTACAGCTCCGGGCGTTCGATCCAGCGCGTCAGCGTGGCGGAGTGTGAAGCCTTGCTGATGAAGCTGGATACCGAGGCCGAGCACGTCCGCCTGCAGCTCAAGCTACTCGCTGGCTTGCCATCGGATGAGATTCTGGCCCGCATCCAGCCCCAGGCACCGCTGATGCGCGCCAACCTGTTCTATCGTGAGCCGGTGATGCGCGAAGACGGCGAGCTACGTACGCGCCGCGCGCTGAATGTCTCTCTGCCGCTGTTCCTGCCGCATGATGACCTGCGCCTGCCCGCTCTCAACCAGCCAAGCCCGACGCCGCCCACCGAACGCACACGCGCCCGCCGCGGCGACGTGCGCATCGAGGACACGCCCTTCCTCAAGAGTCTGCGCGTGCATCGCTATCGCTGATCCCTAGAGCAAGAGAGCCGGAGAGCCGGAGAGCCGGTGAGACAGCCAGGCCGTGAAGTCGCCTGCTAGAGGTCCAGCGCCGATTCGGGCATCCGCTTGAGGTGCATGCGGCGCGCCAGGCGAATCACCGGCTTGAGCGTCAGCTGCAGCGAGCCGATCACGAACAGCCAGATTCCCAGTGTCATCCACTCTTCCCAGAAGAAGCACACGCTGCCGATCGTGAACAGCAGGCCCAGCACCAGCTCATTGATGATGCTGGCCAGCTCATAACGGCGATGGATGATCAGCTCCTCATGGCCAAGCCGCAGCGTGAGGTCCGAGGTCGGATCATCCTGCAGTGTCTCGCGTGACTGCGTGCCCGACTGGCGAGTGTCGTGTTGCTGCGAATCATCCTGCATGCGTGATTTCCTCAAGGCTCATCAACAAGGTTTCCCAGTTGGGAGCCCGACAACCACAAGGCCCCGACATCAATGATGTCGGGGCCTTGTGACGTGCCTTCAAGTCAGCGGGCAAGTCAGTGGACGCGAGACCCACACCGCTCAGAACAGACGGTTGAGCCCATTCATGGCCGCGACCCGATAGGCTTCCGCCATGGTCGGGTAGTTGAAGGTGGTGTTGACGAAGTACTTGAGCGTATTCGCCTCACCCTTCTGCTGCATGATGGCCTGACCGATGTGCACGATCTCGGACGCCTGGTCACCGAAGCAGTGGATGCCGAGAATTTCCAGCGTATCGCGATGGAACAGGATCTTGAGCATGCCGACGGTATCGCCGGTGATCTGGGCACGGGCGGTGTCCTTGAAGAACGCCTGCCCCACTTCGTAGGGGATGCGCGCCTCGGTCAGTTCGGACTCGCCACGCCCCACCGAGCTGATCTCGGGGATGGTGTAGATGCCGGTCGGCACCTCATTGACGAACTTGAACTCTTCCCCCAGCAAGTTGGCCGAGGCGAAGCGGCCCTGATCGTAGGCGGCGGATGCCAGGCTCGGCCAGCCGATCACATCGCCCACCGCATAGACGTGGTCCAGCTCGGTGCGGTATTGGTCATCGACGGTCAGCTGACCGCGGCCGTTGGCCTGCAGGCCGACATTCTCGAGACCGAGGCTGTCGGTGTTGCCGGTGCGGCCGTTGGCCCACAGGAAGGCGTCAGCACGCAGCTTCTTGCCGGACTTGAGGTGCACGACCACGCCGGACTCGTCGCCCTCGATGCGATCGTATTCCTCGTTGTGACGAACCAGCACGCCGTTGTTGCGCAGGTGGTAGGACAGCGCGTCGGAAATCTCGTTATCCAGGAAGGACAGCAGACGATCACGCGTATCGATCAGGTCGACCTTGACGCCAAGGCCGGAGAAGATCGAGGCGTACTCGGAGCCGATGACACCGGCGCCGTAGATGATCAGCGTGCGCGGCGTGTGTGACAGCCCCAGGATGGTATCGGAGCAGTAGATGCGCGGGTGGCGGAAGTTGACGTCCGCCGGGCGGTAGGGACGCGAGCCGGTGGCGATCACGACCTTCTCCGCGTGCAGCTCCTCGACCCCTTCATGGGCATCGCGCACCACGACGGTGTGCTCGTCCTTGAAGCGCGCGGTACCGAAGAACACATCGATGCGATTGCGGGCGTAGAAGCGCGTACGCATCTCGACCTGCTGCTCGATGGTGCGGCGTGAACGCTCCAGCACCTTGGGGAAGGAGAACCAGCGCGGCTCGCCGATATCGCGGAACATGCGATTGGTGTTGAACTCGATGATCTGCTTGACCGCGTGGCGCAGCGCCTTGGAAGGGATGGTGCCCTTGTGGGTGCAGTTGCCGCCCACGGAAGACTGAGCCTCGATCACGGCGACACGCTTGCCATGCTTGGCCGCGTTGACTGCCGCGCTTTCCCCTGCCGGACCGGTACCGATCACGACGACATCGTAGTTATAGACTGCCATGAGACTCGCTTTGCTCCTTGATTGTTCGTAGACCGGCCCTGACACGTACGGTCTCACCTCGCGGTGACACTGCCATGTCAGGGCCGGTAGCAGGCCTTGCGGCCGGCGGGCTCTGAGCCATCAGAGCAGAAATCAGCGACGTGCGGCGTCGTAGGCCAGATCGCTGGCCGGCTTGCCGCCACTCTCTGCCATCAGACGCTGGCGATCCTGCTCCTTCTCGCACTCCTCGTCCTTGCCGCCACAGATGTCGCAGCCATCCTTGAGCCCGAGGTTGTTGAGACCACCGCAGGAGCCGGCGATCGGCTTGCGGCCCATCAGGACACCGACGGCCATCACGCCAATCAGCAGCAACATCGCGGCGAACACCAGTAACCAGATCGTCATGTCATTCCTCCCGGGGCATGGCCCCATTGTGAACCTCTCGTGCGGGTCGGCTCCAGCGCAGCTTGCATCCTGTCGATCCTGTGGATCCTTCAGGACAGCATCCAGAAGATGCCATGCAATCCGAGTACCCGACCCTGTCGGAGGCGTGTCTCGACAGATGGCAGATGAGAGAGCCCGGCCGGCTGCCTCTCGGCAGACCGGCTCTCGATAGACCGGCTCTCGGTAGACCGAGCTCAGGCGCCGGCTTCATCTGCGGGCTTCGTATCGCCTGTCGCCGGCGCGTCCTTCAGGTAGGGCGCGAATGCCGGACTCCAGGACTGTTTGAAGCCATCATCCGTTTTGACAATGAAATAGGCGGCAATGTTCTCGCGAATTGCGATCGTCATTGCCTTCTCGGCGCCCAGCACGTTGAGTGCCGTGGCCCAGGCGTCCGCACTCGCGCAATCCGGCGTGATCACGGTAACCGAGGCCAGGTTGTGCTGGATCGGTCGACCGGTACGTGGATCGATCGTGTGCGAGTAACGTACGCCGTCCTGCTCGAAATAGTTGCGGTAATCACCGGAGGTGGCAACCGCGGCATTGCCGGGATCGATGATGCGCTGCACCGAGCGCTCGAAGGATTTCGGCGCTTCGATGGCGATCCGCCACGGCTTGTGGCCGGGCTTCTCACCCTTGACGCGGATCTCGCCACCGACTTCGACCAGATAGTTCTCGATGCCATTGGCCTCGAGCACATCGGCGACTCTGTCCACCCCATAACCCTTGGCGATCCCCGACAGGTCGGCATACACCGGCTTGCGCTTGATCACCGTATTGCCATCGAGCTCCAGCGCCAGATGATCGACCTTCTCGAGCGCCTGCGCGATCTGCTCATCGCTCGGCGCCTTGTCGAGACGCTCATCCGGGCCGAAGCCCCACAGATTGACGGCCGGGCCGACGGTGATATCGAAGGCCCCGTCGGAGCGCTTGCCGATATCCTGCGACTCGGCCAGCACCTGCGCCAGGCCATCCGACAGCGTGATCGGCGTATCCAGCGGCGCCTGATTGAGCTTCGAGAGCTCCGAGGCGTCCTTGTAGGTCGACATCTGCCAGTCGACCTTGTCGAGCGCCTCGAGACTCGCCTGCTTGAGCGACGCCACCTCATCGGCATCCAGATCCGCGGCCACCGTGACATGGAACCCGGTGCCGAAGATGGGGCCGGCGAAGCGATGCAACTCAGGGTTGCTGGAATTTTCACAGCCTGCAACCAGCAGGGCCAGCCCCATGAGGGCCGGCCCTGCCAGTCGTCTTGCGACGCGTGACATCATCGATCAACCACCGAAGTCATCGAGCAGGATGTTCTCCGGCTCTACACCCATGTCGGTGAGCATCTTGACGACGGCGGCGTTCATCATGGGCGGCCCGCACATGTAGTACTCGCAATCCTCAGGCGCCGGGTGGTCCTTGAGGTAGTTTTCGTACAGGACATTGTGGATGAAGCCCGTCGGGCCTTCCCAGTTGTCCTCAGGCTGCGGATCGGACAGCGCCAGGTGCCATTCGAAGTTCTCGTTCTCTTCGGCCAGCTTGTCGTATTCCTCGTTGTAGAACGACTCGCGCATGGAGCGCGCACCGTACCAGAACGACATCTTGCGCTTGGAATTCAGACGCTTGAGCTGATCGAAGATATGGCTGCGCATCGGCGCCATGCCGGCACCACCACCGATGAAGACCATCTCGGCGTCGGTGTCCTTGGCGAAGAACTCACCGAACGGCCCCATCACGGTCACCTTGTCACCCGGCTTCAGCGAGAAGACGTAGGTGGACATCAGACCCGGCGGATGCTGGGAATTCGGCGGCGGAGTGGCGATACGGATGTTGAACTTCAGGATGCCGTACTCTTCCGGATAGTTCGCCATGGAGTAAGCGCGGATGACCGGCTCTTCGTTCTTGTGCTGAACGTTGAACAGACCGAACTTCTCCCAATCACCACGATACTCTTCTTCGATGTCGAAATCGGAGAACTTGATGTCGTAGGCCGGCGCTTCCAGCTGCACGTAACCACCGGCGCGGAAGTTGACTTCCTCGCCTTCCGGCAGCTGCAGGTTCAGCTCCTTGATGAAGGTCGCGACGTTCGGGTTGGCGGTGACGGTGGTTTCCCACTTCTTCACGCCGAAGATCTCTTCCGGCACTTCGATCTTCATGTCCTGCTTGACCGGAACCTGGCACGACAGGCGCCAGCCTTCCTTCTTCTCACCCATGGTGAAGTGGGATTCTTCGGTCGGCAGGATGGAACCGCCGCCTTCCGAGATCCGGCACTTGCACTGGGCACAGGAGCCACCGCCACCACAGGCGGAGGACAGGAAGATGCCGTTGGCGGCCAGGGTCTGCAGCAGCTTGCCGCCGGCCTGGGTCGTCAGGGTGTTGGCGGGGTCGTTGTTGATCTCGATCTGGACGTCACCACTCGAGACCAGCTTGCTGCGTGCCGCGAGAATCACGAGCACCAGGCCGATAACGACCACGGTGAACATGACGACGCCGAGCACGATGATGGAGGTATCTACCATTTCGATTTCCTTATGCTCGGTTGCGTTACAGCTGGACGCCGGAGAAGGACATGAAGCCCAGCGACATCAGGCCAACGGTGATGAAGGTGATGCCCAGACCCTGCAGGCCAGCCGGCACGTCAGAGTACTTGAGCTTCTCGCGGATACCGGCCAGTGCAGCGATGGCCAGTGCCCAACCGAAGCCGGCACCCACGCCATAGATGACGGACTCACCGAAGGTGTAGTCACGCTGCACCATGAACAGGGCCGCACCGAGGATGGCGCAGTTGACCGTGATCAGCGGCAGGAACACGCCCAGCGCGTTGTAGAGCGCCGGCACGAACTTGTCGAGGAACATCTCGAGGATCTGGACGATCGCCGCGATGACGCCGATGTAGGACAGGTAGCCAAGGAAGGACAGGTCGATGCTCTCCGCCCCTTCCAGACCCGTCCAGGTCAGCGCGCCTTCACGCAGCAGGTAGTTCAGGATCAGGTTGTTGACCGGAACGGTCACCGCCAGCACGACGATGACGGCCACGCCCAGACCGATCGCGGACTGGATCTTCTTGGACACCGCCAGGAAGGTACACATGCCCAGGAAGAAGGCCAGTGCCATGTTCTCGACGAACACGGCCTTGATGAACAGGCTCAGATAGTGTTCGAACATGTTACACAGCCTCCTTGATCTTGGTGTTGGCGGTAATCTTGTACTCCGCCTTCTCGACCTGCTCCGGGTAGATGCTGCGCAGCACCCAGATGAACAGACCGATGACGAAGAACGCGGACGGCGGCAGCAGCATCAGGCCGTTCGGGATGTACCAGCCACCGTCGTTGACGGTCTGCAGGATGGTCACGCCGAACAGGGAGCCGGAACCGAACAGCTCACGCACGAAGCCGACCACCAGCAGGATCACGGTGTAGCCGAGACCGTTGCCGATACCGTCGATGAAGCTCATCGTCGGGCCATTCTGCATGGCGTAGGCTTCAGCGCGACCCATCACGATGCAGTTGGTGATGATCAGACCGACGAAGACCGACAGCTGCTTGGACGTCTCGAAGGCGAAGGCCTTCAGCGACTGGTCGACCACGATGACCAGCGAGGCAATGATCGTCATCTGCACGATGATGCGGATGGACGACGGGATGTGATTGCGGATCAACGAGATGAACATGCTGGAGAACGCTGTCACCAGGCACACCGCGATACCCATGATCAGGGCGGTGTTCATCGAGTTGGTCACCGCCAGCGCGGAGCAGATACCGAGGATCTGCAGCGCGATGGGGTTGTTCTTGAAGATCGGCGTCGTCAGGACACCTTTAGGAGTTTCGGCTGCCATCATTACGCTCCTTTGACGTCACGGAACTGGGTCAGGTACTTGGCGAAGCCATTCTCACCCATCCAGAACTGCAACAGGTTGGTCACGCCGTTGCTGGTCAGGGTAGCCCCTGACAGCGCATCGACCTGGTACTTGGCATCCGGAGAAGACGGATTCACGCCGCCCTTCTTCAGGTGCACTTCCGGGTCCATGCTGCCTTCGGGATAGATCTTCTTGCCATCCCACTGGGCCTTCCACTTCGGGTTGTCGACTTCGCCGCCAAGCCCCGGAGTTTCGCCCTGCTGGTAGAAGGAGAGACCGACCACGGTGTTGCCGTCACCCTTCAGTGCCAGATAGCCGTACATCATTGACCACAGGCCGTTGCCGCGAACCGGGACGATGATCTCGTCCGGCTGCTCGACATCGCCGACCAGATAGACCACGGAGTACTGCTCACGACGCTTGATGCCCGGCAGGTCTTCGTCGCCAGACAGGGTGCGTGAGGTGGCCGGGTCCTTGGACATCTTGGCCTGGTCGTACTTCTCCGGGTCGATGTCGTCGACGTATTCACCGGAATCCAGGTCCACCACCTTGGCGGTGACCTTGTCACGGAACTGCTGACCGATGTCTTCGCCCGGCTGCAGCAGCTCGGCGACCGCGAGGATGTTGCTCTTGCGGTCCAGCTCGGCATTGGTCAGCTGCATCGGACGCAACACGACCGCTGCGGTGGAAACCACCACCGAGCAGACGATGCACAGCCCGAGCGCGACGCCGAGGGTTTTCTTGATGGAGTTGTTGCTGGCCATGTCAGACGGTCTCCTCGTTCGCGATGCCGGCAGTCTCGCGCTTGACGCGGCGCTTGATGTTGGCCTGCACGACGAAGTGGTCGATCAGCGGAGCGAACAGGTTGGCGAACAGGATCGCCAGCATGATGCCCTCCGGGAAGGCCGGGTTGGCGACACGGATCAGCACGGTCATCACGCCGATCAGTGCACCGAATACCAGCTTGCCCTTGTTGGTCATGGACGCGGAGACCGGATCGGTGGCCATGAAGACCATGCCGAAGGCGAAGCCGCCGATGACCATGTGCCAGTACCACGGCATCTCGAACATGGCATTGGTGTCGCTGCCGATGGCATTGAACAGCGCCGAGGTCGCGATCATGCCCAGCAGGACGCCCAGCATGATTCGCCACGAGGCGATACGCGTCCACAGCAGCACTGCCGCACCGAGGAAGATCGCCAGTGTGGAGACCTCACCCACCGAGCCCGGAATGAAGCCGAGGAAGGCGTCGGTCCAGCTCATCTGCTGCATCAGGGCACCCATGCCATCCTGCGCGGCAGTGGAGAGCGCGGTCGCACCGGTGAAGCCGTCCGCCGGCACCCATACCGCGTCGCCGGAAATGCTGGCCGGATACGCGAAGTACAGGAAGGCACGGCCGGACAGTGCCGGGTTAAGGAAGTTCTTGCCGGTACCACCGAAGACTTCCTTGCCGATCACCACACCGAAGGTGATACCGAGCGCGACCTGCCACAGCGGAATGGTCGCCGGCAGTGTCAGGGCGAACAGTACCGAGGTGACGAAGAAGCCTTCGTTGACCTCGTGGCCGCGACGCATCGCGAACAACACTTCCCAGAACCCGCCGACCGCGAAGGTCACCAGATAGATGGGCAGGAAGTAGGTGGCCCCCAGGATGAAGTTGGCCCACACGCTGCCGGCATCGTGGCTGCCCGCCAGCAGCATGACGATGGCTTCACGCCAGCCGCCCAGTGCGCTGTAACCGCCAGCGATGGCCTCGTTGGCCTGCAGACCGGCGTTGTACATGCCGAAGAACATGGCCGGGAAGGTACACATCCAGACCGTGATCATGATGCGCTTCAGGTCGATGCCATCACGCACGTGGGTGGTGCTGCGCGTGACGCTCGCCGGCGCATAGAAAATGGTGTCCACGGCTTCGTAGAGCGCGTAGAACTTCTCGTACTTGCCACCTTTGTGGAAGTGCGGCTCCAGGTTATCCAGAGTCTGTCGAATGCCCATCATCAGACCTCTTTCTCGATCGTGGTGAGGTTGTCACGCAGGATGGGACCGTACTCGTACTTGCCCGGGCACACGTAGGTGCACAGCGCGAGGTCCTCTTCATCAAGCTCCAGGCAGCCAAGCTGCATGCCGGTCTCGATATCACCCACGATCAGCGAACGCAGCAGCTGCGTCGGCAGAATGTCCAGCGGCATGACCGCCTCGTACGCGCCCACCGGCACCATGGCACGCTCGGAGCCGTTGGTGGAGGTGTTCGGGCGGTAGTCGGTCAGACCGGTCAGCTTCGACAGGTAGATACCCAGCACCGAGTGACGCTTGGCGCCCATCGACAGCCAGCCCATGAAAGCACGCTTGTTGCCTTCCTCGAGCAGGCTCACCTGATTGTGGTAGCGGCTGACGAAACGCAGCGCCCCTTCACAGGTCAGGCCGGAGAACACCGAACCGGAGATGACACGCGTGTCTTCCGGCTGCTCGACTTCGCCCTTGAGCAGCTCTTCGGTGCTGGCGCCCAGACGGGTGCGCAGCAGACGCGGCTTGGTGGCACGCGGGCCACCGACGGCGATGACGCGCGTGGTGTCCAGGCGACCTTCCGCCAGCAGCGTACCGATGGCGACCACATCCTGATAACCGACATGCCAGACCTGACGCTGCAGGCTGACCGGTGCGAGGTGATGGATGTGCGTGCCCGGCAGACCCGCCGGGTGCGGGCCCTTGAAGGACTCGCTGACCACACCGGAAACGTCGCCACCCGGGATATCAGCACCCGGTGCCTGGCACAGGAACACCTTGCCTTCGGTCAGACGCGTCAGTGCGACGAGCCCCTGACGGAAAGCGGCTTCCTGACCCTTGAGCACCACGGCCGGATCCGCGGACAGCGGGTGGGTATCGATGGCGGTGACGAAGATGGCTGCCGGCTTGGCATCCAGCGCCGGCACGCGCGAGAACGGACGGGTACGCAGCGCCGTCCACAGGCCGGACTCGACCAGCTGGTCGACCACGACCTGACGTTCGAGACCTGCAATGGCGGCGTCGCCATGTGCAGTGAATTCCACAGCTTCGCCCTGCGCGTCGATCTCGATGACCACGGACAGAAGCTTGCGCTTCTCGCCACGATTGATCTCGACCACAGTACCGGCAGCAGGCGCGGTGTAACGGACGCCCGGGGTCTTCTTGTCGGTGAACAGGAGTTGCCCCTGCTTCACCTTGTCCCCTTCGCGGACTTCCATCGTCGGCTTCATGCCGACGTAGTCAACACCCAGGATCGCTACGCGACGAACGGGCTGCGCATCCTCGATACGCTGCTCCGGCGCCCCGGCGATGGGGAGATCCAGGCCACGTTTGACTTCGATCATAGACTCGCCCAATTGTCGGATCTGATGTTGTTCAGGAAAGATCACCCATCGTAGATACGCCTCGAGGCCGATAATTGACCAGGCAACCTCGCGATTTTCGCGTATCAGGCAATGTGAATGCTTTTCTTATCAGACGGTTGGAGGTGTAGCCCAGAGATTGGACCGGCCCAAAAAAATCCGGCTCATTATAAAGATGCGAGGCCGGAAAGACCATACGACACTAAAGTGGTGCACACGCCGAAAACGCCAACGCCCCCGCCATCATTGAGGGCGGGGGCGTTGTAACAGCAGGTATTTATTTCAATTTTTCGCAAGTCACGCCACAGACGCGGCGCATTGACTCAGCGCGTCGGGAAGTAGCTGAAACGCACGTTGGACATGTGCTGCAGAATACGCACCACCTGACAGCTGTAACCGAACTCGTTGTCGTACCACACGTACACGACGGCCTGCTTGTCGGTGACGATGGTCGCCTGGCCGTCGACGATGCCGGAATGGCGGTTGCCGACGAAGTCCGAGGACACCACTTCACAGGAATCGACGTAGTCGATCTGCTTCTGCAGCGAGGAATGCAGCGAGGCGGTGCGCAGGAAGTCGTTCATGCGCTCGGCGTCGCTGGCGGTGTTCAGCGTCAGGTTGAGGATCGCCATCGAGACATTGGGCGTCGGCACGCGGATCGCGTTGCCGGTCAGCTTGCCGGAAAGCTCCGGCAGCGCCTTGGCGACGGCCTTGGCGGCACCGGTCTCGGTCAACACCATGTTGAGGGCCGCGGCACGGCCACGACGATCACCACTGTGGAAGTTGTCGATCAGGTTCTGGTCGTTGGTGTAGGAGTGCACCGTCTCGACGTGACCCTGGCTGACACCGTACTCGTCGTGCAGCACCTTCAGTACCGGCACGATGGCGTTGGTGGTACAGGAGGCCGCGGAGATGATGCGGTCATCATCGCTGATGTCGGTGTGGTTGACGCCGTAGACGATGTTCTTCAGATCGCCCTTGCCCGGCGCCGTCAGCAGTACCTTGGCCACGCCCTTGCACTCCAGGTGCTGGCCCAGGCCCGCTTCGTCACGCCACTTGCCGGTGTTGTCGACCACGATGGCGTTGTCGATGCCGTGCGCGGTGTAATCGATCTCGGTGGGCGAATTGGCGTAGATGATCTTGATGTAGTTGCCGTTGACGATCAGCGCCGAGTTTTCTTCATCGACGGTGATGCTGCCCTCGAAGGGACCGTGCACCGAGTCGCGACGCAGCAGGCTGGCCCGCTTCTCCAGATCATCCTTGCTGCCACGCACCACGATGGCGCGCAGACGCAGCAGGTTACCGCCGCCGGCCTTCTCGATCATGATGCGCGCCAACAGGCGACCGATACGCCCGAAGCCATACAGGACGACGTCCTTCGGGTCGCCGCCCATGCCGCCTTCGACATAGCCACCGACGATGTCGGCCAGCTCACGCTTGAGGAAGGCGGTGATGTCCGTCTCGTCAGAGCGCTTGAAGGCGACCGCCAGCTTGCCGATATCGACGTGGGCCGGGCCCAGGTTGAGCTCGATCATCGCGCGCACCAGCGGGAAGGTATCTTCCACTGACAGCTCGACGCCTTCGGCCTTGCGCACCCAACGGTGGTTCTTGAGGATGCGCACCATCGAGCGATTGATCAGCGAACGCCCGTAGATGGAGGGCACGACGTTGAAGCGGCGGTAGAGATCTCCCAACAGCGGGATCATCTGCTCCGCGAGGGCTTCATTGTCCTGCCACTGCTTGAAACAGGCTTCGAGATTCTCTTGGCTCACGGGTGCATCCTCTCACGTGCGGGCAAATAATGATGGTCGTCACCGAGCGCTTGGCGACGCCGGACAAGGCCAGCTGAGTATGCGTAACGCGGCTATGCACCACAATGAAAGGATGGTCGCACGCAGGGTAGTAGTGCTACAGAATCAACGATTTGACTACAAAAGCGTTTCCCCCATCCCGCGCTCGGCCATCTGTGTCCACGGTGCTGAAAAGCACATCACTTGCCCCCATATAGCGACTGACTTGCTATGATCAAGCGCGACTCCTTTCATGGCGGCGACTGACGTTGCAGCCCCTTGCGCTGCGACAGCTTGCGTTGAAGCGCGCCTGGCAAGCCAAGGCATCGCGTCTGCCTTGTCGCGCTCATGAGTATTCTGCGCGCTATTGAATGTGCCGCGCGCTCACCAATGTGCCGTGCACCCGAGAGACTGCCTTGCGCCCATGAGTCGCTCAGCGTCATCTGCATGCGTGGGCCGCTCATCGTGAGCGACTGACCCAGCACCTTATTCACTCGGGCCCTGCCCGTGACGTCATCCCGTGCCGTGAACGCCGCAAGGCGTTGCGCCCAAGCCCAGGACACAAGACACCAGAGCCCATGTTCGAGACTCCGCTGACGCCCCCGTTGCCGCGCTCGCGCCGCGAAACCACCTTCTGGATGCTCAATGACCCCAGCGCCGCGGCGCTGGCGCTGGCGCGCCTGGCCGATGCCGATGAAGCGCCGCTGATGGTCATCACCCCGGACACCGCCAGCGCCCAGCGCCTGGAAGCCGACCTGCGCTTCTATACGCGCCATCCCGAGCGCCTGCTGCCCTTCCCCGATTGGGAAACGCTGCCCTACGACAGCTTCTCGCCGCACCAGGACATCGTCTCGGAGCGTCTGCGCACCCTGCGCACCCTGCAGACCAGCCGCCGCGCCATCGTGCCGGTGCCGGTCAACACCCTGATGCAGCGCCTCGCGCCGGTGGATTACATCGCAGGCCAGGTCTTCAGTCTCGCCAAGGGCGACATACTCAATCGCGAAGACTTCCGCTCACGCCTGTCGCGAGCCGGTTACCGCGCGGTGGAGACGGTCTACGAGCCGGGCGAATACGCTCTGCGCGGCGCATTGATCGACCTGTTCCCCATGGGCAGCGAGCAGCCGCTGCGCATCGACCTGTTCGATGACGAGATCGACACCCTGCGTGCCTTCGACCCTGACACCCAGCGCAGTGGCGACAAGGTCGAGGCGATCGAGATTCTGCCCGCACATGAATACCCGCTGACGCGTGGCGCCATCGCCTGCTTCCGCGAGGGCTTCGAGACGCTGTTCGATGTCGACCCGCGCCAGTGCATTCTCTACAACGACGCCATCAAGGGCATTCCCTCGCCGGGGCTCGAGCAGTACCTGCCGCTGTTCTTCGACGAGACCGCGACGCTCTTTGATCATATGGGCGACGAGCTGCGCATCGCCATGCTGCCCGGCGTGCGCGAAGCGGCCGAGAGCCACTGGGACGCCATCACCACCCGCTACGCCAATCTGGGCGTCGACCCGACACGCCCGCTGCTGCCACCACACCGCGCCTTCGTGCCGGTCAATGAGCTGCTGGGCCTGATCAAACAGCATGAGCGCATCGAGCTGGTACGTGAGCCCAATGCCCACGCCATCGAATTCGGCCATCAGACGCTGCCGAGCCTGGCCATCGATGCGCGCAGCGCCGACCCGACCCAGGCCCTGGCCAGCTTCCTCAAGCAGCGCCTGAACGGCGAACATGCCCAGCGTGTGCTGTTCGTCGCCGAGACCCAGGGCCGCCGCGAAGTCGTCGAGGAGCAGCTCACCCCGCTGCTGCGCGGCTTCGGGCTGCGCAGCCTGGATGACTTCGCAAGCTTCGAGCACTTCGTGGATAGCCCAGCCGCCGTCGGCCTGACCGTCGGTGGCCTGACGCATGGCACCTGGGTGGCCAGCGCACAGGCAGAAGATGCCCTGTCCAGCGATGACAGCGACAGCCACAAGGGGCTGGTGGTCATCACCGAGACCGAGCTCTACGGCGAAGTGGTACGTCAGAGCCGCCGCCAGGCGCGCGCCACCGATGACAACGAGCTGGCCGTGCGCCACCTCTCGGAGTTGCGTGAAGGCGCGCCGGTGGTGCACCACACCCACGGCGTCGGCCGCTATCTGGGGCTGGAGACCATCAACGCCGGGGGGCAGGAGGCCGAGTTCCTCGCGCTCGAATACGCCGATGGCGCCAAGCTCTACGTGCCGGTGGACAGCCTGCACCTGATCTCGCGCTATTCCGGGGCCAGTGACGAGCTGGCGCCGCTGCACAAGCTGGGCTCCGAGCAATGGGAGAAGGCCAAGCGCAAGGCCGCCGAGAAGATCCGCGATACCGCCGCCGAGCTGCTGGATGTCTATGCACGCCGCGAGGCGCGTGTCGGCCATGCCTGCGACTTCCCCGCCGAGGACTACGCACGCTTCGCGGCCAGCTTCCCCTTCGAGGAAACCCCGGACCAGGCGCAGACCATCGGCGCGGTGATCCAGGACATGTGCGCGCCCCAGCCGATGGACCGCGTGGTATGTGGCGATGTCGGCTTCGGCAAGACGGAAGTCGCGATGCGCGCCGCCTTCCTCGCCGTCAACTCCGGCCGTCAGGTGGTGGTGCTGGTGCCCACCACCCTGCTCGCCCAGCAGCACTACGACAACTTCCGCGATCGCTTCGCCGACACCGCGGTGGAGATCGCCCTGCTGTCGCGCTTCACCAGCGGCAAGGGCCAGGAAGCCTCGCTCGAGCGCATCAGGAACGGCCAGGCCGATATCGTGATCGGCACTCACAAGCTGCTCTCCAAATCGCTGGAGCTGCCCAACATGGGGCTGCTGATCATCGATGAGGAGCACCGCTTCGGCGTCTCCCAGAAGGAGCGCCTCAAGAGCCTGCGCGCCGAGATCGACATCCTGACCCTGACCGCCACGCCGATTCCGCGCACGCTGAACATGGCGATGAGCGGCATCCGCGACCTGTCCATCATCGCCACGCCACCGGCGCGCCGCCTGTCGGTGAAGACCTTCGTCCAGCAGCGCAACGACGGCGTGGTCAAGGAAGCCATCCTGCGCGAGCTGCTGCGCGGCGGGCAGGTCTACGTGCTGCACAATGAGGTCAAGACCATCGAGGAGAGCGCCGCGCGCATCGCGGAGCTGGTGCCGGAGGCCAATGTCGGCGTCGCCCACGGCCAGCTGCCGGAGCGCAGCCTGGAGCGGCGCATGTCGGACTTCTATCACAAGCGCTTCAACGTGCTGGTGTGCTCGACCATCATCGAGACCGGCATCGACATCCCGAGCGCCAACACCATCATCATCGAGCGCGCCGACAAGTTCGGTCTGGCTCAGCTGCACCAGCTGCGTGGCCGCGTCGGGCGCTCGCATCACCAGGCCTACGCCTACCTGCTGACCCCGCACCCCAAGGCGATGACCCGCGATGCGGTCAAGCGCCTGGAAGCGATCAGCGAATCCCAGGACCTCGGTGCCGGCTTCACGCTGGCCTCCCATGACATGGAGATCCGCGGCGCGGGTGAGCTGTTGGGTGACGAGCAGTCCGGCCAGATGGAAACCATCGGCTACTCGCTGTACATGGAGATGCTCGATCGCGCCGTGAAGGCCATCAAGGCGGGCAAGACGCCCAATATCGAGTCGCCGCTGGATGAAGGCGTCGAGGTCAGCCTGAATCTGCCGGCACTGATTCCGGCCGATTATCTGCACGACGTTCAGCAGCGCCTGATGATGTACAAGCGCATCAGCAACGCCGAGAACGCAAGCGACCTGCGCGAACTGCAGGTCGAGATGATCGACCGCTTCGGCCTACTGCCGGAGCCGGTCAAGACGCTGTTCCGCCAGACCCAGCTGCGCCAGCGCGCCCAGGCGCTGGGCATCATCAAGCTGGAGGCCGGCGCCGGACGTGGTCGCATCATCTTCGGCGCCCAGACGCCGGTCGATCCGCTGACGCTGGTCAACCTGATCCAGCGCCAGTCGGATGTCTACAAGCTGGAAGGTGCCGACACGCTGCGTTTCGCCACCGACATGGACGACGCCGAGGCGCGCTTTAGCTTCTGCGAGACCTTGCTGGACCTGCTCAACGCCAAGACCAAGGCGGCCTGACGCGCCCTGCGCTGCCAGGCGCCTGGGTTCGAACTTGGGCATGAACTTGAGCGTGAGCGTGAGCTTGAACGAAAAATGAAAACGGCCTGCATCGCGGATGCAGGCCGTTTTTTCGTGCGGGCATACCCTCTACACCCTCTACACCCTCTACACGCCCTCCCTACACCACCGCCTACCTACAACCACAGCCTCCCCCACTCTCCTCCTGAGGTCAGGCAGCTCAGGCACGGCGTGCCAACAGCGTCGCCAACAAGCGCTGCACCCTGGGCATGCCGGCCTCGATCACGGATTCCGTGCCCGCGCGGGTCGGCTCCTCTTCGCCGACGCCTGCGGCATGGCTGATCACCAGACACAGGCTTGCGTATTCCATCTCGAGCTCGCGGGCCAGCACGGCCTCGGGCATGCCCGTCATGCCGACCAGCGTATTGCCATCACGCGCCATCAGGCGGATCTCGGCGGCCGTCTCCAGCCGCGGCCCCTGCACCACGCCCAGCACCCCGCCGGCCGTGAGGGGCAGCCCCGCCTCGGCGGCCGCCGCATGCAGCTCCTCACGCCAGACCCGATGATACGGCCAGGCGAACGACACATGCTGGAATGGCTTGAAACGCCCATCGAAGAACGAACCCTCGCGGCCGGTGGTGTAATCGATCAGCTGGTCCGGCACCACCAGCGTGCCCGGGGCCAGCGTCGGGTCGATGCCGGACACACAGTTGACTCCCACCACATGGGTCGCGCCCGCCTGCTTGAGCGCCCACAGATTGGCGCGATAGTTGATGCGATGCGGCGGCACCTTGTGCGGTTGGCCATGACGGGCCAGAAACAGCAGCGACTGACCATTCAGTCGCCCTTCCACGACGCCACAGGAGGCCGCCCCCAGGGGCGTTTCCTGCCCGCCGCGCCTGAGCACTTCCATGCCTGCCCAACTGCCGAACCCCGTCCCACCGATCACCGCCAGCATCGCCCGCCTCCTTGCCACCCATGTGCAGGAATCTCTCGGGACCGGACACTCCGATCCTCAGCGAACGCTACTCCGAGCCAACCGGCGACGACAAGCACAATCGTCACGCTCTGCGCCAGGAGAACAGAAAAGGCCCCGAAAACGACACCACCCGCCGCGGTTGCCCGGGCGGGTGGTGAACGAGTGTCATATCGCGGGATGGCGGCTGCCATCCAGCAAATCTTACAGGCCCTTGGGCGCGTAGATGCCCGGCGCGTTACGCCAGTAGCCCTTGTAGTCCATGCCGAAGCCGAACAGGAAGCGGTCTTCGACGTCGAGACCACAGAAATCGGCCTTGAAGCCCGGGTAGGCCTTGCGGTCATGCTTCTTGTCGACCAGCACACAGCTGGACACGCTGCGCGCACCGGCTTCACGGCAGTACTCGAGGATCGCGGCCAGGGTGCCACCCTCATCGAGGATGTCATCGACGATCACCACGTCGCGACCGGCCATCGGCAGCTCCGGGTTGACGCGCCAGAACAGCTCGCCGCCGCGCATCGCGCCACGGTAGCGAGTGGCGTGCAGATAATCGACTTCCAGCGGGAAGTCGAGGCGGGTCAGCAGCTGGCCGGCGGTGATCAGGCCGCCGTTCATCACGCAATAGAAGATCGGCATGCGATCGCCGAGGCGTTCCGTCAGCTCAACGGCCATGCGGTCGAGTGCCACTTCAAGGTCAGCTTGCGGGATCAGGCAATCGGCGTTGTCCATCACCTCACGCATTTCGTCATGCAGGGCGGTGAGGGTCTCAGGCGTCGGAGTCAGCATCGGGAGTTTCCTGGGTGTCACTGGCCTCATCTCCACGCCGGACGGGCGCAGAGGAGGATGTAGCAGCGGCGGTTGAATCAGAACGGCGGCGGGACCCGCGCGTCTGCGTGTCTGATGACGCCGCGGCATTCTCAGCCTCGGCGTCGTGTTCATGGTGGCGTCCTTCGAGGGACAGTACATCGGCAAAATGCAGACGCTGGCCAGGCAGCGCCACCTGGGCATCATGCTCACGGATGATGTCGTGCACCCTGAGCAGGACATCCTGCTTGATCGCGTGGTACTTCACCCAGTCGGTGGTGCGCGTGAAGACATAGACGAAGAAGTTCAGCGAATGCTCACCGTAGGTGGTGAAGTTCACGATCTGGGTGCGCGTCTGGTCGATCTCGTCATGGCCTTCCAGCATCTCGCGTACCGCAGCAACGATGGGGCCGACCTGGGCGGCATCCTCATAGCGCAGCCCCACGGTCTCGAAGATGCGGCGATTGTACATGCGCGACGGATTCTCCACCGAGATGCTGGTGAAGATGGCGTTCGGCACGTAGAGGGGCCGCATGTCGAAGGTGCGGATGCGCGTCAGGCGCCAACCGATATCCTCGACGGTGCCCTCGATCTCGCGGTCCGGTGAGCGGATCCAGTCGCCGACCTTGAAGGGCCGATCGAGATGGATCATCAGGGCACCGAAGAAGTTGGCCAGCAGATCCCGCGCCGCAAAGCCGACCGCGATACCGCCGACACCCCCGAAGGCCAGCACCCCGGACAGCGAGACGCCGAGATTCTGCAGGATGGCCAGCCCCACCAGCACGACCACGACCGCCCGCAGCAGCTTGCTGATCGCCGAGGCCGTGGTGGCATCCATCGCGTTGACGTTGGTGCCGGGCGGCGGCATGGTGCGCAGCGCCTCGAAGCGCTTGACCATGCGGATCAACGCCCAGGCTAGTGCCAGCAGGGTCACGATCTGGCGCGCCGTGCCCAGGTACTTCTCGGCCCCGCCGAGGCTGAACTGGCCGGCGATGATGCCGAGCGCCAGCAACACCCCCATGCTGTAGAGCCAGAATGACAAGGGATGACGCAGGCCATGCACCAGGGCGTCATCCCACAGGTTGCGACTCTTCTCGGCATGCGTCGCCAGGCGGCTGAGCACCACTCGCTCGATGAGGTGCAGCAACAGCACCGCCAGCAGCAGCAGAGCGAGATTGATGCCCCACAGCGGCAGACCAAAGGTCTGCTCGACCCAGTGGCGCAGCGGCTCGACCCATTGATTGATCATCTCTTCGGCAGGCGCTGCCAGCTTGTCGGCAGCAGCCTCGGTGGCGGATTGCTCAGCCATGGGGATTCCTTGCCAGTCTTCGACTCGAAAGAGGCACCGCGTGCCTGATTATTGCGCGCTACCGGACTCAGAGGCCGACCGTGCGTCAGACGCCTCGGCAGCGCCTAGCGTGCCCGAGGGCATGGCAGCCTGCTGTGATGCCTGACTGGCCGCCATCGATTCGAGGCGCGCGTGGGTGCGCCGCCAGCGCGCCAGCCCCACCAGACCATCAAGCGTCGGGCGAGCTCGCGCATAGCGCAGCCGCGCCTGGCGCTTGCCACGGTGGCGCTGCTCATCGTCATCGAGGCTGTCGAGCACTTCGCGCGCGGCAACCGGGTCATTGCAGACCAGCGCCATGTCACAGCCGGCGTCCAGCGCCAGGCGCGCACGCTCTGCCGGGCCGCCTTCCGCGACGGCCGCCGCCATGCCGAGGTCATCGGAGAAGATGGCGCCCTTGAAGCCGAACTCTTCGCGCAGCAGGCCCAACCAGCTGGGCGAGAAGCCCGCGGGGCGTGCATCGAAATCCGGATAGATCACATGCGCCGGCATCACGCCGCCCAGACGCTCGGCGAGGGCCGCGAAGGGCTTGAGGTCATGCTCGCGCAGCTCGCGGAACGGCCGCGGATCGACCACGCGCTCCAGATGGGTATCTGCCGAGATGCCACCATGCCCCGGGTAGTGCTTGCCGACGGCGGACATGCCCGCTTCCTGCAGCCCGTCGATGAAGGCGCCGCCCACCGCGATGACGTCTTCCGGCGTGGCGCCGAAGCTGCGATCGCCAATGATGGTCGAGCCCGCCACATCGATATCGAGTACCGGCGCAAAGGTGATATCACAGCCGATGGCTGCCATTTCCATGCCCAGCAACCAGCCGGCATCGCGCGCCAGCCCCAGACCCACGGCCTGGGCGTCTTCGCCGCAACCATCACAGTCACGCCCGAGACAGCACTGTGCCAGGCTGCGCATCGATGGCAGGCGTGTCACGCCCTCGCGCAGACGCTGGACGCGCCCGCCTTCCTGATCGATGGCGATCAGCAGGTGGGGATTGACGCTGCGAATCTCGCGGCTCAGCTCCAGCACCTGCTCGGGAGAGGCGCAGTTGCGCGCAAACAGGATGACGCCCCCGACGGCAGGGCGTGCCAGCAGTTCACGTTCGTCGCGGGCGAGGGTCAGCCCCGCAACATCGACCATTACGGAGCCCAGTGGCTGTGTCATGTCATCCTTCCTGTCCATGGCCTGCGGCAGTGATGTCCCGTGAAGAGAGGAATCACGACCGCCAGGACTTCATGTCTTGTACGGGGCTCGGCAGCCTGGAAGAAACGTGATGAATCAGGCTGCCAGCGCGAGGAAAGGCGCAATTCTAGCCGACTGAACCCCCATCGAACAGTCGCGGCCAGCTGCGCCCCGGCAAGGGGCTGTCACGCAGATTCCTGTGACAGCTCATGGAGGGTATCAGACTCGGATACCAACGCCTTCAGGCATGCAGCAGCACCGGAGTGCCGGGCACAGCCTCGGCAAAGAGTCGCAGCAGGTCGTCATCACGCAAGCGAATGCAGCCGTGGGACGCCACTACCCCCATGGGCTCCGTGCTGGGCGTGCCATGAAAATAGATGTAGCGACGCAGGCTATCGACCCGCTCGCCGCGGGCATTGCGACCACGATTGACGCCGGGCTCGCGGCCGCTGAGCCACAGAATGCGCGTCAGGATCCAGTCACGCTCAGGATGCTCTAAGGCAAGCTCGGGCGTGAACACCTCGCCCGTGAAGCGCCGGCCGCGATAGACGGCGCCACACGGATTGCCCGCCCCGATGGCGGCACGAATCACATGCCAGCCGGTTGGCGTGCAACCGCTGCCGTCGAGCTCGCCGATACCGTTGAGGCCGCTGGAGATCGCGCAGGCGTGCACCAGCGCGTCAGGGTCAGCCGCGGGGGGCGGCGTATCACGACTGCCACTCGGCGCGTCACTACGTATCTCAAGGCTCTGGCGCGAGAGGTCCACCGCTACCCAGCAGGCCATCAGCTGGCCGCCTGGGTGACCGCCTCACCATCCCCGAGCGAGGCCGGCAGCGGCGCTGCCATTGCCGCGACCACCACCGGACGCATGTGCTGGATCAGCTCGCGCACCGTGGTGTGATGGCCGTACTCGGCCTCCTCGATATCGCGCAGCGCATCCAGGCCCGAGAAGGTGAAGATCACGCTGCCGAGCATGAAGTGCAGACGCCAGAAGCGCTCGTTGTCCGGCAGATTAGGCGTCGCCAGCTTCAGAAGCTCGGCGAAGCGGCTGAAGACCGTGCCGTAATGCTCGCGGATATAGCGTCGCATGTGGCCCTGCCCCTGGGTATAGGCCAGCCCGAGCAGGCGCATGAAGGTACGCAGGCTGTTGCGCTCGGCCGGCACCTCCAGCACGGTACGCGCCATCACCTCCAGCAGGACCTCCAGCGGCACCTGACGCCCGGCGTATTGCTGCTCGACGCTGTCGAGTGCCGCGTGGAAACGCTCACTGAAAGGGTCGAGATAGCGCGCGAAGACCGCCTGGATCAGCGATTTCTTGGAGCCGAAGTGGTAGTTCACCGCCGCCAGATTGACCTTGGCCTTGCTGGTGATGTTGCGCAGTGAGGTCTCGGCGAAGCCGCGCTCGGCGAACAGCACCTCGGCAGTATCGAGGATGCGGGTAACGGTATCGGTCTGGGCCATGGGCGGAACCCTTGTCAGGTAGAAAAGGACTGGAGTCGTAGGTCACGGCGCAAGCCCCGCGCGGCGACTCTCTCATGAGGTGGTGCAGGTTCACCGCAAGGCGCGTTCGATCATGGCACCCGTGAGCACCGCCATCGGCGAACATTCGTTTGAAACACCTTGATTCTAGCGCGCCATGCCATGACTGACAATTCTCTCGCGTTTCAAACGCCAGAGGTTTAGCCAAGCCTGATATTCCCTCAACGCTGACCGAGCCGATTCAAGGGCTCGTCATGCTCGGTGACTGACCACCCCGCCAGAGCCAGGCCGGGTTCATCTCCAGGCATTCATCTCCAGGCATTCATCTCCAGGCATTCATCTCCAGGCATTCATCTCCAGGCATTCATCTCTAGGCATTCACCTCCAGACATTCCCTTCAAGAAAGAATGCCTCGGATATCGGCAGGAAAAGTCGCCAGACAGCGATATCCCGGCGACTACCTGCCCTTTGAGGCCACCACGCAAGCCACGATGCCTTGCATGACCGCCATGACTGGATACAATGACAGTTGTATGGATGCACACCCCGTGCCGTCAGCTCAAGATGCCGCCCAGGCCAAAGGCAATGCCATGACCCAGCCGCTTACTCCGCGCCAGCAGGATGTCTTCGACTTCATCATCAAGACCATCAAGTCCTCTGGCTACCCGCCGACGCGGGCCGAAATCGCCCAGGCGCTGGGCTTCCGCTCGCCGAATGCCGCCGAGGAGCATCTGCGTGCCCTCAAGCGCAAGGGCGCCATCGAGATGGTGCCGGGCACCTCACGCGGCATTCGCGTGCCGTCGCTGGCTGACGTCGACGACAGCGCCAACGATGGCCTGCCGGTGATCGGGGAAGTGGCCGCCGGCAGCCCGATTCTTGCCAGCGAGCATATCGACCGTCATTGTCCGCTACCGAGCGACTACTTCTCGCCGGCTGCCGACTACCTGCTGCGTGTGCGCGGCGTGTCGATGAAGGACGTGGGGATTCTGGAAGGCGACCTGTTGGCCGTGCACCGCACCACCAGCGTGCGTGACGGCCAGATCGTGGTGGCACGTCTGGGGGATGAGGTCACCGTCAAGCGCTTCCGCCGTGACGGGCACTACGTGTGGCTGGAAGCCGAGAACGAGGACTTCTCGCCGATCAAGGTCGACCTGCGCACGGACAGCCTGGAGATCGAAGGTCTCGGGGTGGGCGTCATCCGCGATGGCGGCCTGCACTGAGGCTTTGACCAGCAGCGCTTTGAGCAACGAGCTATGCCCAGCAGCACCTTTCTCGCAGAGCTCTGAGCAACAGAAAAGCCGCACGCATTGCACAAAAAAACCCGCCTCGAGGCGGGTTTTTTTGTGCGCGAAGCGCGAGCGATGAATCAGTGCACGATGCCTTCTGACTGCTCGTCCTCGTCTTCTTCGCCATCCCAGAGGCGAGTCCGGGTGATGGCGTGGTCGATCATCTCACGCGCGACCTCGAAACGATTGTCACGCAGCAGATCGGCGGCCTCGTCCGAAATGCGAATGCTGAGCAGCGGCTCACCTTCGCTTTCCGCGGCGCGCAGAATCACTTCACCATCTTCCATTTGCACAATTTCAAGTACGGCGGGATCGGACACGTCATTCCTCCTGCACGGCATCTCGCGAGATACCGGCGTCGTTGTAATCGTCAGCGCGACGGCTGGCAAGCCCGGCACCGCGTTGCCATCAGCGACGCAGAAAAAAGTACGACCACAGCCAGAGCCATGGTCGTACCGGAGAATGCAGGGCTTGCCACAATGCGATCAGTCTAGCACCCGTGAAGGCGAAACGTCACCCGATTGCCATGCGCCAGTCATCACCAGCGTGCAGCACCAGATCAACGCCTTGACCTACCACTCGACACTCGACTCGCGCAGCTGCGGCAGCAGCGCCTTGAATGCCGTGATGGCGGCGCTGAGACGCTCGGCCAGCGAGGCGCGCGAGGCTGCCGCGATGATCAGACCATCACCACGCGAACGCGATTCCTCGCGGCGAGCGACGCCGCCCTCTTCATGCAGGCGGGTCACATCCGCGACCAGCTCAGACAACCAGCTGTCGGGGCGCTCCAGCAGGCTGCGCAGCTGCTCGACCTCGGCGATGGGCGTCGGCGGCGACGCCAGGCGCTCGCGCCAGCTACCCTGCGGCCAGCGCGCCGTCACGGCACATTCTTCCAGCAATGACGCCAGCGCCAGCTCCAGCAGGGCGAGCGCGCCCTCTTCACCGGCCATGCGACGCGCCACGGCATGCTCATCGTCGCCAGAGGCTGCTGACTGGGCCAGCAGCAACTCGGCCTGATACAGCAGCTGATTGGTACGGGCACGCTGGCTCATCAGCTCTTGGCTCCCTTGCGCTTGTCCTCGACGACCCAGCGGCCGTTGTCGTAGGTCGCCTTCCAACCGGTCGCCTTGCCTTCCTCATCGGTCATGACGTACTGAGCCTTGACCTTGCGCGAGAAGCGAATCTGCGCCGGACGTCCGTCCGGGTCCTGATCCGGGGCCTCGAGAATGAAGTGATACTTCTCCGGCAGCTCGTCGGCATGCGCCTTGAGCTCCTTGACCAGCGGCGGACGCGTCTCGCGATTCTTGGGGAACTGACTGGCCGCCAGGAACAGGCCACTGGCGCCATCGCGCAGCACGTAGTGGTCCTCGACCTTGACGCAGGCAAGTTCCGGCATCGGAATCGGGTCCATCTTCGGCGGCGCCACTTCACCGGACTTGAGCAGCTTGCGGGTGTTCTTGCAATTCTCGTTGGTGCAGCCGAAGTACTTGCCGAAACGCCCGGTCTTGAGCTGCATGTCGGAGCCGCACTTGTCGCACTCGATCACCGGGCCATCGTAGCCCTTGATGCGGAACTGACCTTCCTCGACCTCGTGGCCGACACAGTCCGGGCTATTGCCGCAGACGTGCAGCTTGCGCTGCTCATCGATCAGGTAGCTGTCCATCGCGGTGGCGCAGATCGGGCAGCGACGCTTGGCGCGCAGCGCATCCGTCTCGGCATCTTCACCGGCATCGGCCGCCACGGCTTCATCGCCCGGCAGCAGATCGATGGTGGTCTTGCAGCGCTCCTTGGGTGGCAGGTTGTAGCCGGAACAGCCCAGGAAGACCCCGGTAGAGGCGGTACGAATCTGCATCTCACGGCCACAGGTCGGGCAGGCGATGTCCGTCGGCACCGGCTGGTTGGGACGCATGCCCTCTTCGGACTGGGCGTGGTCCAGCTCGGCCTTGAACTCGGCGTAGAAGGTGTCCAGCAGCTCGCGCCAGTTGCGCCCGCCATTGGCCACCTCATCGAGATAGTCTTCCATGCGCGCCGTGAAGCCGAAGTCCATCAGGTCCTTGAAGGACTCGCTGAGGCGATCGGTAACGATGTCGCCCAGCTTCTCGGCATAGAAGCGACGGTTTTCCAGCGCCACGTAGCCACGGTCCTGGATGGTGGAGATGATGGCGGCATAGGTGGACGGACGACCGATACCGCGCTTCTCCAGCTCCTTGACCAGGCTGGCCTCGGTGTAACGCGCCGTGGGCTTGGTGAAGTGCTGCAGCGGCTGCAGCTCGACCAGGTCCAGCTTCTCGCCGATGGCGAGGTCCGGAAGCGACTGGTCCTCTTCCTTCTTGCCCATCGGCTTCATGACACGCGTGTAGCCGTCGAACTTGAGCACACGGCCCTTGGCGCGCAGCTCGTAGCCATCCACTTCGATGGTCAGCGTGGAGGACAGGTATTCGGCCGGCAGCATCTGACAGGCGACGAACTGACGCCAGATCAGCTCATACAGACGCTCGGCGTCACGCTCCATGCCGGCGAGATCGGTGGCGCGGCGCGACACTTCGGAAGGACGAATCGCTTCGTGCGCTTCCTGGGCGCCTTCCTTGCTGGAGTAGACGTTGGCCGCTTCCGGCAGGTAGTTGCTGCCGTATTCTTCGCTGATGAAGTCGCGCGCCGTGGCGACCGCGTCCGCCGACAGATTGGTCGAGTCGGTACGCATGTAGGTGATGTAACCCGCCTCGTAGAGACGCTGGGCCATCATCATGGTCTTCTTGACCGAGAAGCCGAGACGACCACTGGCCGCCTGCTGCAGGGTCGAGGTGATGAACGGCGCGTTCGGCTTGGAGCGCGTCGGCTTGTCTTCACGATTGGTGATCGCGAGCTTGGCCGTGCGCAGCGCCGCGATGCGGTCCATCGTCTCCTTCTCGCTGGTCGGACGGAAGGCCTTGCCATCCTGACGCGCCAGCTCGAAACGGATCGCTTCACCACTGGCGGCGGCCAGCTCAGCGTGGACATCCCAGAACTCTTCGGGGATGAAGGCGCGGATCTCGCGCTCACGCTCGACGATCAGACGCACGGCAACCGACTGCACACGCCCGGCGGACAGGCCACGAGCGACCTTGGCCCACAGCAGCGGCGAGACCATGAAGCCGACGACGCGATCCAGATAGCGGCGTGCCTGCTGGGCATGCACGCGGTCCATCTTCAGCTCGCCCGGCTCATCGAAGGCCGCCGTGATCGCCTTCTTGGTGATCTCGTTGAACACTACGCGCTTGTAACGCGAATCGTCGCCACCGATGGTCTCGCGCAGGTGCCAGGCGATCGCCTCACCTTCGCGGTCCAGATCCGTCGCGAGATAGATGGTGTCGGCTTTCTCGGCCAGACGCGTCAGCTCGGAAACGACCTTTTCCTTGCCGGGCAGGATCTCGTAATGCGCCTCCCAGCCATTCTCCGGGTCGACCCCCATGCGGCGGATCAACTGGGTCTTGGCCTTCTGCGCCTTGTGAGCCGCCTTGACCTCGGGCGACATCTTGCGAGTCTCCGCCGCCTGACGGGCACGTTCCTTGGGGTCGGTGGCCTGCTTGCCGCTACCGCTGGTCGGCAGGTCGCGGATGTGCCCGACACTCGACTTCACCACGAAGTCGTTGCCGAGATACTTGTTGATGGTCTTGGCCTTGGCGGGCGACTCGACGATCACCAGTGACTTGCCCATGGTTGCTCGCATCTCCTGGCCGGCGCTGATTGCGCCGGCGAATGACTCGTCGCGCTGGGTTTTGTCCCAGCCGAAAAATGCGCCTACCCTACCCCAGCATTTCAGCGCTGACCAGCAATGTTGAGACTGACGCCTCGACAGGGCGGCTCGACAGGTCGCCTCTGCGCCAGCCTCGAGACATGCCCTGCCACCCGCCATGTCAGCATGCGGCTTGCGCCGAATGACATCGACAGCCGTCAGGCATGTGGTCGTGGCAATCCGGCATCCGAGCCGGGTTTGAGCATAGGTCATCAGCGCATGGCAGCGGTCAACGGGCCCGATACACGGGGCCGGTGCACGGTCTGCGCTGGGCCGATGAGCGGAAATTTCGCTCAGCAGGGTATTGCCACTATATAGGTAGCACTGGAATGGCTGTCAGTGAAAGCCAGCCGGCGGACATTGGCGTGACGGGGCGGTCACCACGACGTTGCCGCAGAGAACATGCGACGCCTGGCCGTCAGGCGTCGAAATGACGGGCCGCGCCCGCATGGCGTAGCGCGGCATACCCTCACGCCCCAGCAGACGTCCGCGTACCCGCGACAACGTATTCGCAACAATCGCTCGGCATACTTCACGTCACCCCTTGCAGTCCCGATCGTGATCACGAGAATGAACAACGACAGCCGACGATACTCGACAGGCTCCCTTTCAGCCTTCAATGTAGTAAAATGACAACAACCTGGTTTGCGTTTTCAGCCAGTCCATCACGCCAGTGTTCAAGGAGTATGCTTTCATGCCGCACGCGTTCAACGGCCCGATCCGCCGCACCAAGATTGTCGCCACTCTCGGCCCTGCCAGTGACAAGCCGGGTGTGCTCGACGCGATGATTCGTGCCGGAGTCGATGTGGTACGCCTCAACTTCTCCCACGGTAGCCCCGAAGATCACCGCATGCGCGCCGAGGCCGTACGTCAGGCTGCCGCCGCACAGGGCCGCAGCGTCGCCGTACTGGGCGACCTGCAGGGTCCGAAGATCCGCATCGCGCGCTTCAAGGATACCGCCGTCAAGCTGAGCGAAGGCCAGCCGTTCATCCTCGATATCGGCCTGGGCCGTGATGAAGGTACCGTCGAGCGTGTCGGCTGTGACTACCAGGAACTGGCCGATGACGTGGTCGCGGGCGACGTGCTGCTGCTCGACGATGGCCGTGTGGTACTTGAGGTCAATGAGCTCAAGGGCAACGAGATCCACACCACCGTCAAGGTCGGCGGCAAGCTGTCCAACAACAAGGGCATCAACAAGCAAGGCGGCGGCCTGTCTGCCGAAGCCCTGACCGACAAGGACAAGGCTGACCTGAAGACCGCCATCGATATCGGCGTCGACTATCTGGCCGTGTCCTTCCCGCGCAGCGGCGCCGACATGCAGCTGGCCCGTGAACTGCTGGGCGAGGAAGGTCGTGACATCGGCCTGATCGCCAAGGTCGAACGCGCCGAAGCCGTGGCCGACGACGCCGTGCTGGATGGCATCATCCTCGCCAGTGAAGGCGTGATGGTGGCGCGTGGCGATCTGGGCGTCGAGATTGGCGATGCTCAGCTGATCGGCGTGCAGAAGCGCATGATCCGCCGCGCGCGCAGCCTCAACCGCGTGGTCATCACGGCCACCCAGATGATGGAATCCATGATCAGCGCGCCGCTGCCGACCCGCGCCGAAGTCTTCGACGTCGCCAATGCCGTGCTCGACGGCACCGACGCCGTGATGCTGTCGGCCGAGACCGCCGCCGGCGACTTCCCGGTCGAGACCATCGAGACCATGGATCGCGTCTGCCTGGGCGCCGAACGTGAGCGTGCCGCGCAGGAATCCCAGCACCGCATCCACGAAGGCTTCAGCAAGACCGATGAGACCATCGCGCTGTCCGCGATGTATGCCGCCAACCACCTGACCGGTGTCGTGGCCATCGTGTGCATGACGGAATCCGGCTATACCCCGCTGATCGCCTCGCGCATCCGCTCCGGTCTGCCCATCGTCGGCCTGGCGCAGGACCAGAAGACCCAGCGTCGCATGGCCCTCTACCGCGGTGTGGTGTCACTGCCCTTCGATTCCAGCGAATTGCCGGCGGCGGAAATCAATCGTCGCGCCATCGCGGAGCTGGAAGCCCGTGGCATCGCGACTCGCGGTGACCTGGTGATCCTGACCCGTGGCGACCAGATGAACGCACATGGCGGCACCAACACCATGAAGATCGTCACTGTCGGCAGCACCATCGACTGATCGGCCTCGCTGGCCTCCCGCCCCGGGCCTTTCGAGGCGGGAGGCCAGCGACATTGCCCCATCCTCAGGAGGTCAGGGAATGAGCGAACAACGACCCAAGCGCCAGGCACGGCGCACCCTGCCAGCACGCAAGCGCATTGCGCTGGTGGCGCACGATGGCAAGAAGGATGAAATGCTGGCGTGGGCCAATCGCTGGCGCGATGAGCTGTCCCGCCACCAGCTGCTGGGCACGGGCACGACTGCCCGCCGCATCAGCAAGGAGCTGGGCCTCGAGGTCGAGAGCCTGCTGAGCGGCCCGCTGGGCGGTGATCAGCAGATCGGCGCGCGCATCGCCGAAGGCAATCTGGACCTGCTGGTCTTCCTGTGGGACCCGTTCGCGCCGATGCCGCATGATCCTGACGTCAAGGCGCTGCTGCGCCTGGCGGCATTGTGGAACGTGCCGGTCGCCAGCAATGCGGCCAGCGCGGACTTCCTCTTCCACTCGAAGTTGATCTCCGAGGAAGTCGAAGTCGCCGTGCCCGACGCCAACGACTGGGTCAGCACCCGCGCCTGAATGACGCTGGCTGTCGCCCCATGAAAACGCCGCCTGCTCGCAAGAGAGGCGGCGTTTTCATGGCCAGATGTTGTAATCAAACTACCTTTTGCGCAGACGAGCAGTATTGCCTGCGCGGCAGGTGGCGAAATTGCTGCCTTCCTGCCACCACCCCTGCTCTTCCTCTCTCTTCAATTACTCTCTAATCGTCTACCCCTCTCTCCGGCGACGCTACGAGAGACGCAGCTCAATCCATGACAGCAGCTCACGACATCTGCTCAAGAAGTCAGCTCAAGCTGACTGGCGATCACCGCACCACGCGCCGCCATGCAGTAAAGTCCGATGTGATGACTGTCTGCCTGGGGATGCGTCGCCGTATCGGGGAGCCCCAGCTGCTCAACCACTTCGGCCGGCAGATCGTAGGTGGCACAGCCGGGCTCCAGCACCACGATGTCACGCACCTTGCCCAGCAGGCCGTGATTGCGCGCCGACAGCAACGTCAATACCAGATCCATCACGCAGATATCGGTGCAGATGCCTACCACGACCAAGGTTTCCAGCCCTTCGTCGCTCACCCACTCCTGCAGCGCATTGACCTGGGTATGGGGATCAATCGCGCCGACATAGCCATTGATGCAGTCCTTGCGCACCAGCGTGGCCTGCGGCTCCTCCTCCAGCCAGGCAAGTTCCGCCACCAGCTCATCCTCGCCGCTGCCCTGCTCACAATGGGCGGGATAAGGCGGCTCCGGCTTGCCCGGCGCATGAGAATCAATGAAGGCCAGCAAGGGACGCTTGCGCTCACTGAAGGTTCGCGCCAGAGCATCGCTGAGGGCAATCATCCTGCTGACCTGGGCATTGGGCGTCTGAGGCGCCAGCGCACCGCCTGCGACCTGACAGAAGCCGTTGATCTCATCGACGATGATCAGCCCGGCCGTCGGCAGCGAGACCGGCACCACGGCCGGCCGCACCGGCAGGCGGGCATCAAGCTCGCCGGGGGTCTTCCACTCGGCGGGAGTGGCAGGAATGCGTTGCACCACGCAGGACGCCGCGACATCGGATGAAGTCGCGGCGTCCTGCGTCTCTGATGTAGGGGATACGGAGGGTGCGGATGAGCGCTGGTCGGAAGACACCATACAAAAGGCCTCTGATGACGAATGGCCTTCAGCATAACGGAACTCAGGGCCGAGCGGCGACCCTCACCCGGTGGGCTCGCTGGTACCGGACAGCACGGCGTTGCCCGGCCCTTCATCCACCGTGGCATCACAGGAAAAGCACTGGCCGCGCACCCGCGAGTGATCACGCCTCAGCACCGCGAATTGCGCCACACGGCCGGGGTCATCCTCGATGCGCTGGGCGAGGCACACAAGCCCCGGGCGACGCGCCAGCGATGGCGGCGCGATGGCCAGCGTATCGCTGCGACTCTCTGCCATGTCCAGCGCATCCGCCATGTGCAGACACTCCACCCGCTCGACCTCCGGCAGGTTCTGCTGCAGCCAGGCATCGCACTCTTCGAACAGGGCCTCCCGTGCCACGATACGCCTCACCGCCGACGGCGAAGCCCCGGGCGGCCCGAGCAGACTGAGACTGATGGCTCGGAAGACGCGCCGCTCGACGCAGATGCCCGTCCAGAAGGCCAGCGCCTGATGCGTGGTGCGCACCGGACGCTGATGCCCACGCGACCAGGGCACCACGGCGGTATCGATCTCGCCTTCCGCCAGCGCCCTGATGACCTCATCGATGCCTGCGTAAGCCTTGAGCTGGGCGTCGTTGGCATAGAGCTTGAGCGCGCACTCGCGCGAGTAACCCCCAAGGTGCCCGGGATAGCCCACGCGCAAACCATCGGGAGCCGGGATCACGCCCTGCGGCGAGATATCGCCGTGGACTTCGCTAGCTGTCACCTTCATACCAGCCCCTCATGCCAATGTCTGAACAAACCTCATCCTGACAACAGCATAGCCGCAAACATGGGCGGTGTTAGGCAAAACCCACCTCGGTGACCTCAGGCAAAGCCGCCATTGGCACCGATGACCTGGCCACTCACCCAGCCGGCATCTTCGCTGGCAAGCCAGGCCACGACGGCTGCGACATCCTGCGGGTCCGCAATGCGCCCCAGCGCCGCCATGCCCTTGAGGCGCTCGATGGTCTCTTCACTCTTGCCGTGACGAAACAGGCCGGTGTCCGTCGGGCCCGGTGCCACGGCATTGACCGTGATGCCTCGCTCGCCGACTTCCTTGGCCAGCACCCGCGTCAGCTGGTCCACTGCGGCCTTGGAAGCCGCATAGGGCCCGTAGGTCGCGAACATCTGCCGCGTCACCGAGGTGGACATGTTGATCACGCGCCCGCCATCACGCAGATGCCGCGCCGCCTCACGCATCAGATTGAAGGAACCGGTCAGATTGGCCTGCATCAGGTTGGCGAAGTCGTCATCCGTGAAATCGGCGATGGGCTTGTAGATGCTCATGCCGGCATTGTTGACCAGGATATCCACGCCGCCGTACACGCGCTGGGCTTCGGTGAACAATTGTGCCGCGTCGCTGCTGACACCGACATCGGCCTGAACGGCGATCGCCTTGCCGCCCCGCGACTCGATATCCGTCACGACCTGCAAGGCGCCATCACTGTCGCTGCGATAGTTGACGATGACGTGAGCGCCGTCCGCCGCCAGGCGCTGCGCGATCCCGGCGCCGATCCCGCGTGAAGACCCACTGACTACCGCCACCTTGCCGCTCAACCGCTGTGCATTCTCCGACATAGCTGTCTCCTCTTTCGTCATGGGCGATCGACCTCAAGGGCCGTCCATCTCAAGGGCGATCAATAATGAGCGCCTTGCGAGTGTCAGTCAGACATCATCATTGCAGCAAGCGAATGCCGCTGACACCCCTGCAACGCGGGGTTTCGCATAAACGAAAAACCGCCACCCCGGGCATGCCGGTGGTGGCGGTTGTTTTACAGCGGCGGCCTGCCTCAGGCTTCGCCGTTGGCCTGACGCTCGAAGGTATCGGCACGCAGGATCTCGATCCAGTAGCCATCGGGGTCCTTCACGAAGGCCAGACCCTTCATCTTGCCATCGTCGGGACGCTTGACGAACTCGACGCCCAGCGACTCGAAACGCTCGGCAGCCGCGTAGACATCCGGCACGCTGACCCCGATATGGCCGAAGCCCTGCGGCTGGGCGTTGCCGTCATGGTAGGCGAAGTCCGGGTCATTCTCGGTGCCCCAGTTATGGGTCAGCTCCAGCATCGCCTCACGCCCGAAGGTGTAGGTGGTGCGCTTCAGGTCATCACCGGGCACTTCACTGGCCTGGTCGTCATCCAGATAGGCGAGGAAATAGAGGCTGAACTGCATTTCCGGGAAGTCGAGCTTGCGCACCAGACGCATGCCCAGCACGCGGGTGTAGAAATCCAGGCTGCGCTCGGGGTCCTTGATGCGCAGCATGGTCTGGTTGAAGACGTAACCACGGGTGGCCGGGTCGATCTGCTCACTCAGGCCGGGAGCCTGCTCGAAATGTGTTGCCATGTTGGTCCTTCCACAGGAAAGGACAGCAGGACATCAAAGATGCCCGGCCGCCCCTGGTGATCGTATAGCTGTCAGATGGTGACGGCGGCCAGATTTTGCAACCTCGCCGCCGTTGGCATCACGCGATCTCGATCAGCACTTCCCCCGGCGTGACACGATCGCCACGCGCGACATGAATGGCCTTGACGGTACCGTCGACACGCGCGGCGATCTCGGTCTCCATCTTCATCGCCTCACTGATCAGCACCGACTGGCCCGCGGTGACGCTGTCACCGACCGCGACCAGTACCTCGACGATGTTGCCCGGCATCGCGGTGGTGACATGGCCCGGCGCCGAGGCGCTGGCACGTCCGCCGCTCTGGCCGCCCGCCACGTAATCGTCCTTGGCCTCGAACACCACCTCTTCCGGCATGCCGTCCAGGGTCAGGTAGACGTGACGCTTGCTGCCCTTGGCACCGCCGACGCCGGTGATCTGCACCGCGTAGGACTCGCCGTGCACGTCGATGACGAACTCTGTCGGCACGCCAGAGGTCACCGGACGTTCCGCCTCGCCCTGGGGGATGATTTCCGGTGTGAGCGTGCCGGCACGGCGCTCATTGAGGAAGTCACGTCCCAGCTCCGGGAACATGGCGAAGGTCAGCACGTCCTCGGGGGACTCGGCCAGCTCGCCCAGCTCCTCGGTGAGGCGCGTCATCTCCGGCGCGAGCAGGTCGGCCGGGCGCCCGACTTCCACCGGCGCGTTGCCGATGGCACGCGAGCGCACCTCTTCGTTGACCGGTGCCGGCGCCTGACCATAGCCGCCCTGCAGGTAGCGCTTCACCTCGTTGGTGATGCTCTTGTAGCGCTCGCCGGTCAGCACGTTGAGTACCGCCTGGGTGCCGACGATCTGCGAGGTCGGGGTGACCAGTGGCGGATAGCCGAGATCGGCACGCACACGCGGAATCTCATCGAACACCTCGCGGATGCGCTCCAGGGCGTTCTGCTCCTTCAGCTGGCTGGCCAGGTTGGACATCATGCCGCCGGGGATCTGACTGATCTGGACCGAGACATCCTCGCGGGTGAATTCGCTCTCGAAGGCTGAGTACTTGCTGCGCACCTCGTGGAAGTAATCGCCGATCTCGCGCAGCGACTCCAGCTCAAGGCCGGTATCCCACTGGGTGCCGCGCAGCGAGGCCACGAAGGATTCGGTGGCCGGATGGCTGGTGCCGCCGGCGAAGGCCGAGATGCAGGTATCGATGTGGCGACAGCCCGCCTCGACAGCCTTGATCTGGCACTGCGGCGCCAGGCCCGCCGTGGCGTGGCTGTGCAGGTGGACCGGCACCTCGACCGCCTCGACCAGCGCGCTGACCAGATCATAGGTGGCGTACGGCGTCAGCAGGCCGGCCATGTCCTTGATGGCGATGGAATCGGCCCCCATCTCGACCAGCTTGCGCGCCTGCTCGACATACATCTCCAGCGTATGCACCGGGCTCACGGTGTAGCAGATGGTGCCCTGGGCGTGCTTGCCGGCCTTCTTGACCGCACGCATGGCGGTTTCCATGTTGCGCAGGTCATTCAGAGCATCGAAGACACGGAAGATATCGATGCCACCTGCCGCGGCGCGCTCGACGAAGGCCTCCACCACATCATCGGCGTAGTGACGATAGCCGAGCAGGTTCTGGCCGCGCAGCAGCATCTGCAGCGGGGTATTGGGCATGGCTTCCTTGAGCGCCTTCAGACGCGCCCAGGGGTCTTCCTTCAAAAAACGCACGCAGGCATCGAAGGTCGCGCCGCCCCACACTTCGAGACTGTAGAAACCGGCCTGATCGAGGCGCGCGGCAATCGGCAGCATGTCCTCGGTGCGCATGCGGGTCGCGATCAACGACTGGTGGCCATCGCGCAGCACGACTTCGGTGACCTTGACGCGCTCGGCGTGATCGACGGCGGGAGTGTTGGGAGTTGCAGCTGTCATGTCTGGGGTCCTTCTAATTGTTGGCTACGTGAACCGGGGGAAGCTCAGGGAAGATTCACGACATCAGGGGCATCAGGTGCGCATCAGAGACCGGCGTGGGCCGCGATGGCCGCCGCGATCGCCAGCGCCGTCTGTTCCGGCAGGCGCTTGACCGAGTACTGGGTCAATTCCGGGTGGGCGGCCACGAAGCCGGTATCGAAGTGCGCGTTGCGGAAATCAGGGTGCTTGAGGATTTCCTGATAGTAAGGCGCCGTGGTCTTGACGCCCTGCAGACGCATGTCATTGAGGGCACGTGAACCACGATTGATGACCTCTTCCCAGGTCAGCCCCCACACGATGAGCTTCAGACACATGGAATCGAAATACGGCGGGATGGTGTAGCCGGTATAGATCGCGGTATCGGTACGCACGCCAGGCCCGCCCGGCGCGTAGTAGCGCGTGATGCGCCCGAAGCTTGGCAGGAAGTCGTTCTTGGGGTCCTCGGCGTTGATGCGGAACTGGATCGCATAGCCGTGATGGCGAATGTCTTCCTGACGGAAGGCCAGCTTGTGACCCCAGGCGATGCGGATCTGCTCGCGCACGATATCCACGCCGGTGATGGCCTCGCTGATGGTGTGTTCCACCTGCACGCGAGTGTTCATCTCCATGAAGTAGATCTCGTTGCCCTTGACCAGAAACTCCACGGTACCGGCGTTGCGATAGCCGACGGCGCGGGCGGCACGTACCGCCATCTCGCCGACGTAGGAGCGCTGCTCCGGTGTCAGTTGCGGGCTGGGAGCGATCTCGATCAGCTTCTGGTTGCGACGCTGGATGGAGCAGTCACGCTCGAACAGATGAATCACGTTGTCGTGATTGTCGGCCAGGATCTGCACCTCGATATGCAGCGGGTCGACCACGCAACGCTCGAGGAACACATCGGCGCTGCCGAAGGCCTTGGTAGCTTCCGAGATCACGCGCCCCCAGGCCTGCTCGAGCTGATGAGCATCATCACAACGCCGGATACCGCGCCCCCCACCGCCTGAGGTAGCCTTGAGCATGACGGGGTAGCCGACCTGCTCGGCGACACTCAGCGCCTCCTCGACATCGGCCAGATTGCCGGCCGAGCCCGGCGTCACCGGCACGCCGGCCGCCTTCATGGCATCGCGGGCCTGGGTCTTGTCACCCATGCGGGCGATGACACTGCTGGCCGGCCCCACGAAGGCGATACCCGCCGCTTCACAGATGGCCGCGAATTCGGCGTTCTCCGACAGGAATCCGTAACCCGGATGGATGGCGTCACAGCCGGTCTCGCGCGCGAGATCGACCAGGCGGCGGGCATCCAGATAGCCGGCCAGCGGGTCTTCGCCGATGAAATGCGCTTCATCGGCGCGTTTGACGTGCAGGGAGAAACGATCAGGTTCGGTGTAGACAGCGACTGAGCGGATGTCCATCTCGGCACAGGCGCGTACAATGCGCACTGCGATTTCCCCTCGGTTGGCAATCAGCAACTTGCGAAACATGGTGACTCTCCCGGACGTGACGCGTGATCTTGTTGTGGTGCTCTGGTCGTGCGCTTGTCATTGACCGCCAGACGCGACAACGGCGCTGACAGACACGAGGTAGCATGCGTTCCACGCTACCCAGCGAGAGACCAATAGAAAAGTTGATATTTTTTTGCCAATCTATAAGTAAAACCTTATGACTGGGTGTGTCATGTCGCGTCCAAACTTGTTGAATCGCTTAACTTTCAGACAGTTACAGGTGTTCCAAGCGGTTCATCGCCAACAGTCCTACTCCCGTGCGGCCGAGCAACTTGGCCTGACGCAACCCGCCGTCAGTGCCCAGATTCGTCAATTGGAGCAGGCACTCGAGCAATCGCTGTTCAAATATGCCGGCAAGACGCTGCATATCCTGCCGGCGGCTGACGCCCTGGCGAACTCGGTGCAGTCGATCTTCGGCGAGGTCTCGAGCCTGCAGATGGAGCTGTCGGAGATCGCCGGCACCATCCGCGGCGAGCTCAATCTGGCCGCCGTGTCCACCGCTCAGTACGTGGTGCCGCATATTCTGGCGCGCTTTCGGGCGCGGTATCCGGAAGTGTCGGTGCGCCTGCGCGTCTGCAATCGCGGTCAGGCGCTCGAGCGCCTCGCCGAGCGGCGCGATGACCTGGTGATCATGGGCATGGTGCCGGATGACGCCAATCTGGCCTTCATGCCGATCCTCGACAACGAGCTGATCCCCGTCGTCTGGCCCGGTCATCCGCTGCTGGAGGTCAAGGGCATCACCCTGGAAGACCTCGCGCAGTACTACATGCTGATGCGTGAACCCGGTTCGGGCACGCGCACCGCCTTCGAGGAGTTCGCCGCACGCGAGCGCGTCTCGCTGCGTCATACGCTGGAGTTGGGCTCCAATGAGGCCATCAAGCAAGGCGTGATGGCGCACCTGGGCGTGGCGATCCTGCCGCGACTGTCGGTTCAGCTCGAGCTGGCCTCAGGCCTGCTGGCCTCGCCCTCGCTCCCGGGCTTCCCGCTCAGACGCAGCTGGTGCACCGTCTACCCCAAGGACCGCTACCCCACGCCGGTCACCGAGCTGTTCCTGCGCTTCGTGCGCGAGCTGCTGCCGGAGCTCAATGCTCACTTCAGCGCGCCGATGGAGCCCATCCCCGGGCACAGCGTGGCCTGCCTGCCGCTGGCGACCGAGCAATGAACATAGCGACCTGATGGCGCAAGCCACATGAAAAAACCGCCATGGAGACAAGCTCCATGGCGGTTTTTTCGTTCAGGCAACTGACGTCATGTCAGCAGTGCGGCTTACTTCACTTCCACACCGTGCGCCTGCTTGTCGGCGTGGTAGGAAGAGCGCACCAGCGGGCCGGAGGCGACATGCGAGAAGCCCATCTCGCGCGCCTTCTGACCGAGCCAATCGAAGGTGTCCGGGTGCACCCAGCGGTCGATGGGCAGGTGGTTGCGCGACGGCTGCATGTACTGCCCCAGGGTCAGCATGTCGACACCGTGGTTGCGCAGGTCCTGCATGACTTCGAGCACCTGCTCGTCAGTCTCGCCGACACCCAGCATCAGGCCGGACTTGGTCTTCACTTCCGGACGACGCTCCTTGTAGCCCTTGAGCAGGTCAAGTGACCACTGGTAGTCGGCACCCGGACGCACGCGACGGTAAAGGCTCGGCACGGTTTCCAGATTGTGGTTGAAGACGTCCGGCGGCGTCTGCTCGAGCACGTCCAGCGCGACCTGCATGCGGCCACGGAAGTCCGGCACCAGCACTTCGATCTCGGTGCCATCGCACTTCTCGCGAATCTCGCGGATGCACTCGGCGATGTGGTTGGAGCCACCGTCGCGCAGGTCATCACGGTCGACGGAGGTCACGACGACGTAATTCAGGCGCATCTCGGCGATGGCCTCGGCCAGCTCGCGCGGCTCGTCGGCATTCAGCGCGTTGGGGCGACCGTGCGCCACGTCGCAGAACGGGCAACGACGGGTGCAGATGTCACCCATGATCATGAAGGTCGCGGTGCCGCCGCTGAAGCACTCGCCCAGGTTCGGGCAGGAGGCTTCTTCACAGACCGTGTGCAGGCCGTGCTTGCGCAGCGTCTGCTTGATGCGCGTGACTTCCGGCGAGGCCGGCATGCGCACACGCAGCCAGTCCGGCTTCTTGGGCAAGGTCTCGGTGGGAATCACCTTGACCGGAATGCGGGCAACCTTCTCGGCGCCGCGCAGCTTCACGCCACGCTCCTTGCGGGCAGGAGCAGCGGAGGGAGCGGGCTTCGTGGTAGCGATGGTCTCGGTCATCAGTTCTGTCCTGCTGTTCGAGAAATGTCAGCCAGTGCCGCGGGTAGGCCGCTCACCGGAGTCAGGGTCACATCGCCCAGGCTTGCGCCCAGACAACGCACCAGGCGGTCACGCTCGCTGGCAAGATCCACCGGTGCGCGAACGAGATCGCGCAGCTGGGTCATCGCCATGCCGGCATAGCCGCAGGGATTGATGCGCCCGAAGGGCGCGAGGTCCATGTCCAGATTGATCGCCACGCCGTGAAAGCTGCAACCACGCCGGATGCGCAGTCCCAGCGAGGCGATCTTGGCCTCTTCCATCGAACGACGCGGGTCATCGCCACGCTGCGCCGACTTCTTCACATAGACGCCAGGCGCGTCCGGACGCGGATAGGCCTCGATGCCATGCTCGGCCATCGCCGCCACCACCGTCTCTTCCAGCGCCGTCACCAGCTTGCGAACGCCGATGCCGCCTCGCTTGACGTTGAGCAGCGGGTAGAGCACCAGCTGGCCGGGCCCATGATAGGTCACCTGGCCGCCACGGTCGGTCTGCACCACCGGAATGTCGCCCGGCATCAACAGATGCTCCGGCTTGCCCGCCTGGCCCTGGGTAAAGACCGGAGGGTGCTCCACCACCCACAGCTCGTCCGGCGCATCGGCCGCACGCGTATCGGTGAAGTGGCGCATGGCCGACCACACCTCATCATAGGCCTTGAGGCCGAGGTGGTAGACGTGAATCGTGTTCATGCATGCGCTCCTGTCATCAAGGCGCAAGACAAGGAAATCCAGCGTTTCATGCCTGGATCACAGCACCATGTGGATGCGACCGGTGGCCTTGAGGTCACGGTGCAACGCATCCAGCTGATCAGTACCGGTGGCACGGATCACCACACGGATGCTGCGGTAGTTGCCGTTCTTGCTGTCCTGCCAGGTGATGGCCGTCGCATCGAAGCCCGGCGCATGCACTTCCAGGATATTGCAGACCACTTCGACGAGATCTTCTGCGGCGGTGCCGACGATCTTGAGGGAGAAATCACACGGGAATTCAATCTTGGGGGGCGTCTGCCCACCAGCTGCTGGCGTCTTGGCCATGGGGATAGCCCTTCAGGTAACTCTATTTCCGACCATTCTACTCAACAAAGGGCGATCCGTCAGCCGGATCGCCCTTTGTTGAGTACACGACCGCGATATTCAGGGGCGCGCGCCTGGCACCGCCAGCACGCGCGCCCCACTGCCATCACTGAATCATGTCATCGGCCGCGTCACTTCACACAGCCAGACGACTGACTCAGTTGAACAGGCCGTGGAAGAACAGCATCAGGGCATCCCACAGACGCTTGAACAGGCCGCCCTGCTCCACCGGCTCCAGTGCGACCAGCGGTTCTTCGGCCAGCACCTTGTCGTCCAGCTTGATCTGCAGGGTACCGTACTGCTCGCCGGCCTGAACCGGGGCCTTGATGGTGTCCTTGAGATCAAGACGCGCGGTCAGCTTGTCTGCCTGACCACTCGGCACGGTCAGGAAGACATCCTGAGCCATGCCCAGACGCACCTGGTCCTTCTCGCCACCCCAGACACGCGCCTGGTTGAGCACCGCGCCCTTGTCATAGAGCTTCTTGCTCTCGAAGTAGCGGAAGCCGTAGGTCAACAGCTTCTGGGATTCCTGCGCACGCGCCTCTTCGGACTTGGTGCCCATCACGACACTGATCAGGCGGGTATCTTCCTTCTTGGCGGATGCCACCAGGCAGTAGCCGGCTTCTTCGGTGTGGCCGGTCTTCAGGCCATCGACATCCTTGTCACGCCACAGCAGCTTGTTGCGGTTCGGCTGCTTGATGCCATTCCAGGTGAAGTACTTCTGGGAGTAGATCTCGTAGTGATCCGGGTAGTCCTTGATGATGCGACGCGCCAGAATCGCCAGGTCGTGCGCCGTGGAGTAATGCTCCGCGTGCGGCAGACCAGTGGCGTTCATGTAGTGGGTGTTCTTCATGCCCAGACGCTTGGCGTGCTGGTTCATCAGGTCGGCGAAGGAACCTTCGCTGCCGCCGATGCGCTCGGCCAGCGCGACGCTGGCGTCGTTGCCGGACTGGATGATGACACCGTGCAGCAGGTCATCGACGGTGACGCTGGTGCCTTCGCGGATGAACATGCGCGAGCCACCCGTCTTCCAGGCATTGACGCTGATGCGGACCTTCTCGTCCGGGCTCAGCTTGCCGTCGTCCATCTCGCTCTCGACCAGGTAGGCCGTCATCATCTTGGTCAGACTGGCCGGCGGCAGGCGCTTGTCGGCGTTGTGCTCGACCAGGATACGCCCGGAATTGGCGTCCATCAGGATCCAGGAAGAAGCCGCCAGCTGCGGCGCCGCCGGAATCAGGGTATCCGTCTCGATGGCATGGGCCGGGGTGGCGGCAACGCCTGCGAACAGCGCAATGCCGCTGGCCGCCATCAGCGCGGAGAATCGACGCCGAAGAGGAAGAAGTCGGGCTTTCAGGGACATGTTGGAATCTCTTTGACACTCATGCATAAGCCGAGGCTTGCGCCTCGGCCAGGTTGCGCCTCTTCATGAAGCGCATGATGGATGAAAACGGGCCTGCGGCCCTTATCGCTCTGCCGTGACGCTGAAGGCCCCGGCATAGCCAGCATCGGCCAGCGCCGACTTGAGCGATTCAATACGGACATTGTCTTCCAGCGGGCCGACCTGAACCTTGTAGAGGTCGCCGCTGCCCAGCACACGAGTCGGTCGTCCCAGACGGGAGCTGACACTGGCACGAATGCTGTCGGCCTTGCTCAGATCACTGACCGCCGCGACCTGCAGGAAGGTAGCTTCCCCGTTCGCCACGGAGGACGTGCTGCTCGGCGCAGCAGAGGCTACCACGGGCTTGGCGGCAACGCTCGCGCCGGAAGCGCTCGAGGCCACGGAACCGCCGGTTGCCTGCATCGCGTCAAGCCCGGCAATGCCCTGCTCGCGGCGTACCGCCTGGCTGCGCGCCAGCAGACGCTCGGACTCTGCCGTGCCCTGGGTCGGGCTCGGGCCCGGCTTCCAGGTCGTGGCGTCGAGGGTCTCGACACGCACATGCCCGGTGCCATGGCCCAGCATGTCCAGTCGCCACGCCGCGCTGTAGGACAGGTCGATCAGGCGGTCTTCATGGAAGGGGCCGCGGTCGTTGACCTTGACGATGACCTGCTTGCCGTTGTCCAGATTGGTGACACGCGCATAGGTCGGCAATGGCAGCGACTTGTGGGCCGCCGTCATGGTGTACATGTCATAGATCTCGCCACTGGCGGTGGCGTAGCCATGAAACTTCTTGCCATACCAGGAAGCAGTGCCCTCGGCCACGTAACCGCGCGGATCATCCATCACGTGATAGGTCTTGCCCCATACCTCGTACTCGCTGCGATTGCCGCTGCGGGTATAGGGTTCGACACGTGGCACCTCATCGGGCACCGCCGAGACATCCGGCGCATCATCGGGATAGGCATCGCTGTCCATCTCGTAGCGGCTGTTCTTGCCCGCCTTCTTGCCGGTGCTCGCCGAGGCACCATCACTGACCTGGGTGCCACCCCCACTGCTGGCACAGCCGGCCAGCAGGGCAAGCGCGAGGGTCAGCGGTAGCGCACGTGACCAGCTCATCCCGCACCTCCGTCCTCGAGACGACGCTTGATCGCCCGGGAGAGCTCATCCACGGCCATCGCATACATGTGGCTGTGGTTGTAGCGCGTGATGACGTAGAAGTTGTCGTAGCCGACGGCGTAGCGGTAGCCCTGCTTCAGGTCCAGCGCCAACGGAATCACCTGGGTATTGCCGGCCACGTCATCTGCCACCTGGACACCGGCCGCCTCGAGCGCGGAAACGCTCATGTACGGCTTTTTCGTCTTGTTGAAGGTGACGGAGGACGGCGGCGTCCCGGGACCATCCGCGGCGCTGACCACCGGCGCACCGGCCTTCCAGCCATGACGCGCGAAGTAGTTGCCGACGCTGCCGATGGCATCGACCGGGTTGTGCCACAGATCACGCACGCCGTCGCCATCGAAATCGACCGCATAGGCCTGATAGCTGGTCGGGATGAACTGCGGATAGCCCATCGCGCCGGCGTAGGAGCCCTTGATGGAGAGCGGGTCGATGCCCTGCTCTATCGTCAGCTGCAGGAAGGCCGCCAGCTCGCCACGGAAGAACTTGCCGCGACGCGGATGATCGAAGGCCAGCGTGGACAGTGAATCGATCACGCGGTGAGTGCCTGTGTGCTTGCCGAAGAAGGTCTCGACACCGATGATGGCGGCGATGACTTCCGGCGGCACGCCATACTCGGCCTGGGCGCGATCGAAGGTCTCACGATGCTCGGCGATGAACTTCACACCAGCTTCGATGCGTGATTGCTTCATGAAGATGGCGCGGTACTGGTCCCAGCGCAGATGACCTTCCGCCGGACGCGACATGGCATCCAGCACCTTCTGGCTGTAATCGGCCTGATTCATCAGCTCGGTCACGCGATCGCGATCCAGCCCCTTGGCCACCAGCTCGTCAACCAGCTTGGCCGTTTCCGGGTGAGTCGCCGGGGCGAAGCCATCAGGCGCCGCCTTGGCCACGCCTGACATTCCCAGCAGCGGTGCCACCATCACCAGGGCTGCGCCCCAGTGCTTCAGACGTCGCCCACGCGCATTGATCACCGTCATCGACTCTCTCCTTGCCTGTCTGCGAGCTTGGGCTCGCGAATGTCCTTGCCACTCGGCAACTGGCCGCCACGTCATCGCGACAATAGGCGCCGGTGGGTATGAATGCTCATGAGAATACCGAAGCCTGCCAGCAAGGTCACGCTGGAGGTCCCACCATAACTGACCAGCGGCAACGGGACGCCAACGACCGGCAAGATACCCGATACCATGCCGATGTTGACGAAGACGTAGACGAAGAACGTCAGGATGATCGCGCCCCCCGTCAGCCGGGCAAAACTGTCCTGGCCATTGTTGGACATCACCAGCCCGCGCAGCACGATCAGCACGTAGAGCCCCAGGAAGAAGCTCATGCCGATCAGGCCGAATTCCTCCCCGATGACCGCGACGATGAAGTCGGTGTGGCGCTCCGGCAGAAACTCGAGCTGGGACTGGGTCCCCAGGGTATAGCCCTTGCCGAAGATGCCGCCCGAGCCGATGGCGGTCTTGGACTGGATGATGTTCCAGCCCGCGCCGAGCGGGTCAGACTCCGGATTGAGGAATGTCAGCACACGGCGGCGTTGATAGTCGTGCATCACCATCCACAGAAGCGGCAATGCCGAGGCGATCAAGGCGCCGAAGAAGGCGATCAGCTTCCAGGAAAGCCCCGCCAGCAGGATCACGAACACGCCCGCCGCGGCGACCAGCAACGAGGTGCCGAGGTCCGGCTGGCGCGCGATCAGCAGCACCGGCGCGACGATGATCACGGCGCAGATGGCCAAGTCTCGCCAGCGAGGGGGCAGCGGGCGCTGACCGAGCCAGCAGGCGACCATCATCGGCATCGCCAGCTTCATCAGCTCCGAGGGCTGGAAGCGCACCACCCCGGGGATGACCAGCCAGCGCTGGGCGCCCATGCCGACATCCCCGAGCACCTCCACCGCCACCAGCATCAGGAAGCCGGCGCCGTAGGCGACCGGCGCCCAGCGGTAAAGGGTCGCGGGTGACAGCTGGGCGAGCCCGATCATGATCACCAATGCCAGCGCCTGGCGTGAGGCCTGGCGCAATGTGAAGTCGATATCCTGACCGCTGGCGCTGTAGAGCACGATCAGCCCGCAGCCGAGCACGGCCAGCAGCAACAGCAACAACCAGGGGTCGAGGTGGATACGCTCCCACAGACTGGTGCGGCGGCGATGACTGAGATCTCCACCTACACCACGCATCGAGCGCTGATAATCAGTCGGCATCGTTCTCTCCTTGCTCACCCTCGCCCGCCGGTGTCTCCGGGGGTGCCAGAGCGGCAGCCAGCGTGAGCGCCGCCTCACGCGCCTCGGGGTCAATGCGCGGCAATAGCCAGTAATCGGTGACGGCGCGCGCCATCGGGCCCGCCACGGAGCTGCCGCCCTGGCCGTTCTCGATCACCACGGAGACGGCTATCTCCGGGTGTTCGACCGGCGCAAAGGCGGCGAACAGGGCGTGGTCACGCAGACGCTCCGCGAGCTCCTTGCCGTTGTATTTCTGGTCCTGCCCGAGGGTGAAGACCTGCGCGGTACCGGACTTGCCGGCCATGCGGTACTTGAGGCCGGGCCCGACATACTTGCGCGCCGTGCCTTCTCGCCCGCTGACCACGTCCTCGAGCGCGGCGATGACATCGTCCCACCACGCCGGATTGTCCAGCACCACATCCGGCTTTTCCTCGCTTCTGGGCAACAATACCGTCTCGTCACCGATGCGCTTGGCCAGGTGAGGCGTCACGTGCCTGCCGCGATTGGCCAGCACGGCCTCCGCCGAGGCGAGCTGCAACGGCGTGGCAAGCCAGTAGCCCTGACCGATACCGATGGAGATGGTCTCGCCGGGGTACCAGGGCTTGTCGTAGCGATTGCGCTTCCATTCCTTGGACGGCATCAGGCCGGGCAGTGCGCCCTGCACGTCCAGCGCCGTCTGCTCACCGAAGCCGAACTTGTGCATGTACTCACTGATGCGGTCGATCCCCAGGCGATAGGCGACGTTGTAGAAGAAGGTGTCATTGGACACCGCAATGCCACGCCGCATGTTGACGCGCCCATGCCCCCAGCGCAGCCAGTTGCGATACTTGTGGCTGTCATTGGGCAGCTGGAAATAGCCGGGATCGTAGAAGGTGGTGCTGGTGGTGATGGCACCGTTCTCCAGCCCCGCCAGCGACATGAAGGGCTTCACGGTCGAGGCCGGCGGGTACTGGCCGCGAATGGCACGATTGAACAGCGGCAGGTCGATATCATTCTGCAGCGCGCGATAGCTCTTGACGCTGATGCCGGTGACGAATTCATTGGAATTGAAGCCCGGCACGGAGGCCATCGCCAGGATGTCGCCCGTCTTAGGCTCGATAGCCACGATGGCACCACGCCGCCCCTTGAGCAGCCGATAGGCGAGATCCTGTAGGCCGCGGTCGATGGTCAGCGTCAGGTCCTTGCCCGGCACCGGGTCGATCCGCGACAGCTCACGCAGCACACGACCCCGCGCATTGGTTTCCACCTTGCGCAGGCCCGCCTGACCGTGCAGCTCCTCTTCATAGAAGCGCTCGATGCCGGTCTTGCCGATGAAGTGGGTGCCCGAATAGTTGCCCTTGTCGAGGGTCTTGAGCTCGGCCTGATTGATGCGCCCCACGTATCCCAGGGTATGCGACAGCGGCTTGGCGTCCGGGTAGTAGCGCAGCAGCTGCGCCTCGACCTCGACGCCGGGCAGGCGATAGCGATTGACGGCCAGACGCGCGATCTGCTCCTGACTCAATTCACTCATCAACAGGGCGGGCTGATAGGGGCGTTGACGCTGACGCGAGCGTTCCTTGAAGTCTTCGACTTCATCGGGCGGCAGATCGAGAATCTCGACCAGGCGCTCAAGCGTCGTCTCGAGATCACCGGCGCGTTCGCGCACGATGGTGAGATTGTAGTTGGGACGGTTTTCGGCGAGCAGCTGACCATTGCGGTCATAGATCAAGCCGCGCGTGGGCGGCAAGGGCTCGACACGCACACGGTTCTTGTCCGAGCGCGTCGTATAGATGTCGTGTTCCACGACCTGCAGGAAGAGCAGCCGCGCCAGCAGACATCCGGCCAGCACCAGCACAAGGCCGGCAGCCACGATGCTGCGAAGGCGAAAGATCCGCACTTCCTGTTGAGGATTCTTTATCGTCGCCCGGCGTTGGCGCATGGCGGGTCTCGCAACCAGTGTCGTGTCGCAAGCGGCAGGCGCTTACCGGTGATAGGGGTGCCCGACCAGCAATGTCCAGGCGCGGTAAAGCTGTTCCGCCAGCACGATGCGCACCAGGGGGTGCGGCAGCGTCAGTGCCGAGAGCGACCAGCGCTGATCGGCACGTGCCAGCAGGCGTGGGTCGAGCCCATCCGGACCACCGATGAGGATGGCCACGTCTCGCCCTCCCAGCCGCCAATCATCGGCATGCTGGGCAAGCTGCTCGGTACTCCAGGCCTTACCTAGGACATCAAGGGCGACAACATGTTCATTTCCCTTGAGTTTTTCAAGCATCCGGTCGCCTTCACTGGCCATGGCACGGGCGATGTCCGCATTCTTGCCGCGATTGCCGGGCGCCAGCTCGATGAACTCAAGCGAAAAATCCCGCGGCATGCGCTTGAGATATTCCCGGCTACCCTTCTCCACCCAGTCCGGCATCTTCTGCCCGACCGCCAAAACTCGGATCTTCATGTCCTGTCCCGTGCTGTGTCAGAACGACGGGCGAGCCCGCAGTCCTTCCATCGGATACTCCCTGCCCGCGACATCGCGACCGGCAAGGACGTAACGCGCGGTTGGCATGTCCCGACGAGCAACCCGTCGGGTCAGGCTGGCAGGATCAGTGGCTCTGCTCGTACTCTTCACGCGTTTCGCGGGGCAGATCGCTCCACAGGCGCTCGAGGTCGTACAGGGCACGGGTTTCGGCCAGCATGACGTGGACGACGACATCGCCCAGATCCAGCAGCACCCAGTCGGAGCCGTTGTCGCCTTCACAGCCCAGCGGCTTGACGCCGGCTTCTTTCACGGTGACCTGCACGTTGTTGGCCAGCGCGGAGATATGGCGGCTGGACGTACCGGTCGCGATCACCATCACATCGGTGACGCTGGTCAGCTTGGAGACATTGATCTCGCTGATTTCCTGGGCCTTGAGTTCTTCAAGGGCGTCGACAACCAGGTTTTTAAGAGCTTCGGTCTGCATGATTCCTCGGGAGTTTGTTCGGCAGGGGGCGCATTCTACCCGTTGGCGATGCGCGCGCCTATGGGCATCGTCATTTACTCGCCAAAGGGGCGCCACGCACGGCGATGCGGGATCGCGGCAGCGACGCCCCTCTCATGATGCCACGCTCGCACGCGACAAGACGTTCAGAGCCACAACGCTCAGCTCGATGATGGGCACAGCTCGATGATGGACTCGGGCTGATGATGGGCTCAGGTCGATGACGGACAATAGAGGCCATGCGCCTCGATATGACGGATCACCGCTTCCGGCAGCAGATAGCGCACGCTGTCACCCAGCGCGAGACGCTCGCGCACGAAGGTGGCACTGATGGCCATGCGCGTCGGCAGCGACAGGCGCAACAGGTGGCCACCCGGGCGTGCCATCAAGGCCGCCACCGAGTCGACCTCGCGCCCCTGGATCAACGCTTCGAGCGCCCGGGGCAGCGGTGCATCATGGTCCGGCCGCTCGATCACCACCACATGGGCATCATCGAACAGACGATCGGCGGCATGCCACTCCCCGAGCTTGAGGAAGGCGTCATGGCCGATGGCCATCACCAGCCGCGCCTGCGGGCCATATTCGGCGCGCAGACTGGCCAGGGTGTCGGCACTGTAGGAAGGCCCATCGCGCAGCAGCTCACGCCCATCGGCCTTGAGGCCCGGCTCTGCCTCTATCGCGGCTTCCAGCATCGCCAGCCGCTGGTCACTGCTGACGCCGGGCGCGGCGCGATGCGGCGGCTGATGCGATGGCACCAGCAGCACATGGTCCAGCCCCAGCGCTTCGCGCAGCTCGATGGCACTGCGCAGATGGCCGTGATGGATGGGATCGAAGGTACCGCCGAGCATGGCGACACGCGGTACCGGGCCGAGGCAGCCCTCGAAGCCCGGCTCCGCTGCCGTGTCAGTCCTTGAGCGCGAATCATGTGCCGACTCGGTGCCGTGATGCACGGCCTCACGCTCCTGCGCGAGACCATCGGCATTCAAGGGGCGCTGGGTATCCTCCAGCGCCTCGGGCGACAGGGCCTGCTCGTTCGTCAAGGTCTGCTCGGACGCAACCTGACCCTCGGCGGGTGAGACCTGGTCCTTCACTGGCGAATCTGCCCATCACCGAACACGATGTACTTGCGGGTCGTCAGGCCCTCAAGCCCGACCGGGCCACGCGCATGCAGCTTGTCGGTGGAGATGCCGATCTCGGCGCCTAGGCCATATTCGAAGCCATCGGCGAAGCGGGTAGAGGCGTTGACCATCACCGAGCTGGAATCGACTTCCGCCATGAAACGGCGCGCCAGCGCATAGTTCTCGGTGATGATGGCCTCGGTGTGCCCGGAGCTGTGACGTTCGATATGCGCCATCGCCTCATCGACGCCATCCACGACGCGAATCGCCAGAATCGGCGCCAGGTATTCGGTGTCCCAGTCTTCCGCACTGGCGGCCACGGCCTGCGGCAGCACTTCGCAGGTGCGCTCGCAACCGCGAATCTCGACTTCATGTGCCGCCAGACGCTCGGCGATACGCGGCAGGACCTCGGCGGCAACCGGCGCATCGACCAACAGAGTCTCCATGGTGTTGCAGGTGCCGTAGCGGTGGGTCTTGGCGTTCTCGGCGATCCGGACCGCCATCGCCAGGTCAGCCGTGGCATCGATATAGACGTGGCAGATGCCATCGAGGTGCTTGATGACCGGCACGCGCGCATCACGCGAGATACGCGAGATGAGGCTCTTGCCACCGCGCGGAATGATGACGTCGACGAACTCGGGCATCGCGATCAGCTCACCGACCGCGGCGCGGTCCGTGGTGGCGACGACCTGCACTGCCGTGGCCGGCAGTTCGGAGAGCACCAACGCCTCGCTGATGATCTCGCTCAGCGCACGGTTGCTGGACGCGGCCTCGGAGCCACCGCGCAGGATGCAGGCATTGCCGGACTTCAGGCACAGGCTGGCCGCCTCGATGGTCACATTGGGGCGTGACTCGAAGATGATGCCGATCACGCCCAGCGGCACGCGCATGTGACCGACCTGAATGCCGCTCGGACGCGAGCGCAGCCCATCGACCTCGCCGACCGGGTCCGGCAGCGCCGCGACCTGCTCGAGCCCTTCGATCATGCCGTCGATACGTGCCGGCGTCAGCGCGAGACGATCGACCATCGCCTCCGAGAGCCCATTGGCGCGTGCACGCGTCAGGTCCTCGGCATTGGCCTCTGCCAGTGTCTCGCGACGCTCATCGATCAGACGCGCCATGGTCTGCAGAGCACGATTCTTGATGCCGCTGTCGACGCGACGCATCACGACGCTTGCCGCGCGCGCTGCGTGCCCCAGACGATTCATGTACGCCACGACGTCCGTGGTGTCGTGCTTGCCCTGCTCACTCATGTGCCTAATCTCGCTGGTTGTCAGTGTCCACGTGCTCATTTCATCATCGGCCGGGCCCCGCGAGGGCATTCCCCAGAGAAGCCTCGACATGAAGCCCTGACGTACAGCCCGACGTGAAGGCCTGAGGTGAAGGCCAGACGTGGTGGTCGTATGTGAAAGCCTCAGAGGCGTAGACACTTTTGTCACTCGCCGTTTGGGGTATGCTGCCATTATTGCAGACGACGTTGCATGATCGGAGCACCGTCGCATCTTGCAAACGTGCAGGCAATGCCCACGTCACAGACCGTTCGGCCAGGGAATTCGGCCGATTTCGCGCCATCCACGGCAAAGGTGCCAATATAAGTCACCATGGAGATCAAGTTCAAAGTCCGTATCAGTCAGTTCGTCTGTCTGCTCGGCTCTGTATTGCTGCTGCTGGAAGCGGCACGACAGATCAGTATCGGCCTGACGCTCACTGCCCTGTTGCTGGCGGTGGGTGGCACGATGTTGCTGGTGGTCTCTCTCGCCCACGAGCTGTTCACCCTCCGCTGGTTCCGCACGCTGGTGATGCTCAGCGTCGCGCTGATCATGAGTGCGCTGGTACTGCTGGCCCCGCAGCAACACCTGATGTGGCTGTGGGGCTTTGCCGTCCTGCTGCTCTATCCGCGCCCGCGCTGGCTGGCACCGGCCTGCGCACTGATCGGGCTGGTCACCACCTGGCTGGCGCTCGCTCAGCTGGGCAGCGACTGGCTGAGTCTGGGCATCGGCATCACCGCGACCCTGATGGCACTCGGTGCCATCGGTGGACGGCGCCAGCAGCAGGTCTGGATGCAGCTGGAGCGTCGTGGTCGGCGTGATTCCAGCCGCGCGATCTGGTCACAATACCAGCTGAAGCGCGACCTGCCGCGGGAAATTGCCCGTGCCGATCGCGAGGACATCCATATCGAATTGATCCTGCTCGCACCGGTCAAGACCGGTCGTCTGGCCAATCGTCGCCTGATGAACACCCTTGACAGTGCCGCGCTACCACATGAGACCCGCTACCAGCTCGATGACGGGGCACTGGCCGTCTTGCTGGTCACCCGCGGCGAGCGCATGGCCAGCCTGCGCCGTCGTCAGTTGATCGAGCATCTCGCGATGCCGATTCGCGCTCGCGTGCAGCCTCTCAACGACAGTGACCCCAGTGCGCTGGACCTCAAGCGCCTCAGCGCCCACCTGAGCGATGAACCGCAGCCGATCACCCTGCTGCCGCCACTGCCTCGCAAGCCTGCCGACGCCGATGCCTCGTCAGACGAAACCTCGACAGACAACGCCCCGTCAGACCATGGGCGAGACACCCTCAAACCGGCCAGCGCGGCAGACAAGGTCGCCGTGGCACCGTCGCGGGGGAATGATCACTGATGTCTCCTCTGCACAGCCTGGCCCATCGCGAGCGTCGCGAACTCGCCAATCGCAAGACACTGATCATGCTGCTGGCCGCCGCGGTGATCGCCACCTATGCCCTGTGGCGCTATCTGGTGGGCGATTTCGAGCATATCCTGACGCCGGTGCTGGCCACCTTGCTGATGGCGATTGCCGCCGGCCTCAATCACCTCGATGATGAGCAGCCGCTGCCTTCCTATCTGACGCTGATCGCCAGCTACCTGATGCTGGCACTCGAGGCGCCGGGCACCTATCCGGGCATGTCGCTGTGGCTGGGGCTGCCCAGCGTGCTGACACTGCTGCTGTTGCCCCTGGCACCGGCGATGCTGCTCAATCTGGTGCTGGCGCCACTGTGGCTATGGCTATTGGGCCAGCAGGAAGACAACTTCGGCGAGATACTGCGCTACCTGTGTCTGCTGCTGGTGGCCAGCCAGCCGTTCGTCATCAACAGCCTGCAGGCGGGGGTCATGAGCCTGACCGCCAGCGAGGAAACCGAGTGCAACGCCTTCAATGCCCGCACCGGTCAGCAACGACTGATCAGTGAGGCGGCGCGTGCGCGGGCGCTGGACCAACCGTTCAGCATTCTGGTCGTCTATCTGCCGCAACTGGACATGCTCGGCGAGCAGTTCGGCGAAGACAGGCGCGTCGAATGCCTGGCGATGGCCTGCGACGTGATGCAGGAGGTCTCGCGCCAGGGCGACCTGCTGTGTCGCAGCGACAAGTCGTCCTTCTGGCTGATGCTGCCCAATACCGGCGAGGCGGGAGCGCTGATCATGCGCGAGCGCCTGACCGCGGCGCTGGCAGCGGCCACACAGCCGGAAACCGGCTCCATCATTGCCCGCGCGCGCCTGGTGACGTACAAGGCCGATGACACCACCCAGAAACTCGAGCAACGCCTGCTGGCCAGCCAGCTTGCCCTGATGGATCTCAATGAATGAGCGACACCCTTGCGTCACTGCTGCATTGGCTGAACCCCAGTGTGATGATCGACACCCTGATGACCACGCTGAGCGATCACCCGGCAGCCCTTGTCGCCGTCATCGGCCTGGTCTCACTGCTTGAATCTCTCGCCATCATCGGCCTGCTGGTGCCGGGCGTGGTCATTCTCACCGCCGGCGCCTCCCTGGCCGGCCATCTCGAACTCTCGCTGCCGATATTGCTGGCCGCCGGGGCGCTGGGCGCCATCATCGGCGATGGCGTGAGCTTCTGGCTGGGCATCCGCTATCGCGATCAACTGCCCGGCCGCTGGCCCTTCTCGCGCCATCCCGAGTGGATCGAGCACGGTCAGCAGTTCTTTCATCGCCACGGCAGCTGGTCGATCGCCTTCGGGCGCTTCGTCGGCCCGGTGCGCCCGATCATCCCGCTGGTCGCCGGCATGCTCGACATGCCGCCGGCGCGCTTCTTCCTGGTCAATGGCCTCTCGGCGCTGGCCTGGGCACCGGCCTACCTGCTGCCGGGCTATCTGCTGGGCCAGACCTGGCAGTCACTGTTCACCCTGCCGGAAGGGGCCGACGGCCTGCTGGTCGGCCTGGCCAGCGGCCTGATCGCCTGTGCCTTCGCCTTCTCCTTCCTGCGTCGTCAGCTGGGCCGCGAGGGCCGCCTCTATCATTGGCTGGCTCGTCGCATGCGTCGCAGCCCTTCCGGGCGGCGTCTGTGGTGGCAGCTGCGTCATCCCGACCCCGAGGGCGAGTTTCCGCTCGCCTCGATGGCGCTGCTGATCTTCGCGGTGATCAGCGTGCCCGCCATGAGCCTGGCGGTGCTGGCCCATCCCGAGCCGTGGTGGATCGACCGCGTGGCCGCCTCGCTGGCCGCAAGCCTCACCTCACTGATGCCCGAGGACTGGCTGCGCGAGGCAAGCCTCGGGCTGTCTCGCCTCGCCGATGGCACCGGCCTGGCGGCGCTCGTGGCTCCGTGGCTAGTGTGGCTGCTGCTCAAGGGTCGCCACGCAGTGTGGTTGCATCTGACGGCCGCCTGGCTGGGCATCGCCAGCGCCAATACCGTGCTCAAGCACCTGATCCAGCGCCCGCGACCGGATACCCCCGCCTTCCTGGAAGGGTCGATGTCGTTCCCCAGCGCCCATGCCGCCGGCAGCGTGGCGGTGTTCGGACTGGCCGCCGCCTTCATAGCCGAGCGCCAGCCCTCCTCGCGACGTCGCTGGATCTACTGGGCAGCCATCGCCGCCTGTACGCTCGTCGGCCTGTCACGCATCACGCTTGGCGTCCATTACCTCAGCGATGTGCTGGGCGGTGCCTGTCTGGGGCTGCTGGTCTGTGCACTGGTGCGCATCAGCTATCCCGCCTTCGTGCGCCAGCCCTCGGCACCCCTGGAATCGCCAGCCCCGCTGCTGTGGTTGAGCATGGCGAGCCTGCTGCTGTTGGCGGCACGCTTCGTCTGGCTGCCGCTCTAGTCTGTCGCGATCAGACTGCTGCCGCTCAGGCCGTCGCGATAACGTTGCCGTGATAGCGCTGTAAACCGATGAGCCGCCTGAGATGGCGGCTTTTTCACTACCCCCCTGATGACGAGGAACCTCATGCCCGGCCCTGCTGCCCCTCCCACCAACCAGCCCCAGGCGCTGATGTCGATTCATCTCGGCATCGCGCTGCTCGGCGGTACGGCGCTGTTCTCGAAAGGCGTGCCCCTCTCGGCGCTCGATATCACCACCTGGCGCAGCCTGCTGGCGGGGCTGTTCCTGCTGTGGCTGGCACGCCTGAAGTGGCATGTCTCGCTGCGTCTGAGCGGGCGCGACTGGGCCTTGCTGGGCATCGCCGCCGCGCTGATGGCCGCGCACTGGGTGAGCTACTTTCACTCGATGCAGGTGTCTTCCGTGGCCACCGGCATGCTGGCGCTGTTCACCTATCCCATCTTCATCGTGCTGCTGGAGCCCTGGGTGGAAGGCACGCGCCTGAAAGCGAAGGACCTGGCGGCAGCGGGGCTGGTCTGCATCGGCGTCTGGCTGCTCGTCCCCGGCGGCGACAGCAGCGCGCAGGGCGACAGCCTGGCGGGAGTGTTATGGGGCGTGTTCTCGGGCCTGTTGTTCGCGGCGCGCAATCTGCTGGTGCGCTACCGTCTCAGCCACCTCAATCCGGTACTGTCGATGAGCCTGCAGGCGCTGGGTGTCGTGGTGCTGACGCTGCCGTTCGTCTCCGGCGAGATCATGGATGCCAGCCCCTCGACGGGGATCGCCATGCTGGTGCTGGCCATCGTCTTCACGGCAGCGCCGCATGCACTGATGACCTTCGCCCTCGGTGGCCTCAAGGCCAAGACCGTCGGCATGATCGGCTGCCTGCAACCCGTCTACGGCGTGCTGCTGGCGTGGTTGATTCTCGGCGAGGTGCCCACCTGGCTGACGCTGGTCGGCGGCAGCTTCATCGTGGCGGCGGCAGCACTTGAGACACTGCGTCGCAGCTGAATCGAAGTCACAGCTGAACCGAAGTCGCAGCTGAATCAGCGCCGCAGCTGAACCAAAGCCACGCCCCTGAATGCATCAAGGCCCGCCAATGGCGGGCCTTGATGTGTTTTCAAGCTGCAATGCCTGACTCAGTCATGCCGACATCAACCGGTCGCGAGCCAGATTCCCACACCGATCATCAGCGTACCGGCCACGCGGTTCATCAGGCGCACACGCGAGCCACGCCCCAGCCAGCGCGCCAGGCTGCTGCCACCGCCGGCGTAGAGCAACAGGCAGGTGAATTCCAGCGTCAGGATGATGCCGACCAGCGCGATCAGCTGCGGCGCCAGCGGCAGGCTGGCATCCAGAAATGGCGGCAACAGGGCGATGAAGAACGCCCAGCCCTTGGGGTTGGCAATCGCCGTCACGAACCCCTGAACCGCCAGTTCACGGCGCGAGGCGCGCGGTGCCGCCGCATCCTCCCCTGCTACCCCCAGGGCCAGGCGGCCACGTGAACGCCACATCTGGATCCCCAACCAGGCCAGATAGGCGCCCCCCGCCAGCTTGAAGGCCGAGAACACCATCGGATAGCGCAGCATGATGGTCGCGACGCCGATCACCGCCGACACCGCCACCAGCCCGACGCCCAGCAGTTCGCCCACCATCATCCACAGGGTGCGCTTGACGCCCTGGGTCATGCCCAGGGTCATCGCCAGCGTCATGCACATGCCCGGCGTCAGCGAGACCAGAAAGAACGTCGGCACGAACACCGACAACAATGACCAATTCAGCATTCCCTGCTCTCCTTGCACAGTCTGATGCAGTGCCAGAGGGATGCCTCTGACAAGCTCTCACCCGAGCGGATCGACTGACCGCCCCTCAATCGCCGCTGACATGCCCCTCGCCCCAGCGCGGCATCAGCGTATGCGAGATTCCCAGCTGGTTGAGAATGCGCGCGACGATGAAATCGATCATGTCATCGAGGGTCTGCGGACGATGATAGAAGCCGGGCGCGGCGGGCAGGATGACGGCGCCCATGCGCGTCAGACTCAGCATGTGTTCGAGATGGATGGCCGAGAACGGCGTCTCGCGCGGCACCAGAATCAGCGTGCGACGCTCCTTGAGTGCCACGTCGGCGGCGCGCTCGATCAGGTTGTTGCTGGCCCCGGTCGCGATCGCGGACAGCGAGCCGGTGGAACACGGACACACCACCATGGCGCTCGGCGCGCCGGAGCCGGAGGCCACCGGGGCCATCCAGTCCTCGCGTCCGAAGCAGCGAATCTGGCCGGGCCTGGCGGCGTAGCGCTGCGTGAGCACCTCGGTGAGACGCGCCGGGCGTGCCGGCAGCTCCTCGTCGGTCTCGGTGGCGATCACCATGTGCGCCGCCTTGGAGACCATCACCATCACTTCATGACCGGCCGCGACCAGACACTCGATCAGGCGCAGGCCGTACTGGGCGCCGGAGGCCCCGGTCAGCGCGACGGTGACCGCCGACTTGAACTCGCCCTCTGGGGCTGTCGCTTGCGTTTTCATGCTTCACCTTCACGTGTTGCCAGCGCCGCAAGAAGGCGCTCGTGGATACCGCCGAAGCCGCCATTGGACATCACCACCACCCAGTCGCCGGCGCGGGATTGATTGGCGATCTTCGCGATCAGGGTGTCGAGGTCCTGCTCGACCTCCGCCTCCACGCCGAGCGCGCGGCACTCGCTGACCGTCTCCTCCAACGACCAGCCGAGGCTGGGGCCCGCGAACCAGCTGACGCGGTCGGCCGCGGTCACTGAAGCCGGCAGACGCGCCTTCATGGTGCCGAGCTTCATGGTATTGGAGCGCGGTTCGATCACCGCCCACAGGCGACCGCCCTGCCCTTCGGCCGCAACGCCCGGCGCCAGGCCCTCGAGCGTGGTGGCGATGGCGGTCGGGTGGTGCGCGAAGTCATCGATGACCTTGACGCCTGCCACCTCACCGCGCAGCTCCTGGCGACGCCTGGGCGGCGCGAAACGCGCGAGCGCCTCCAGTGCCACCTCGAGACTCACGCCGCATTCGACGGCCGCGGCCACGGCGGCGCAGGCATTGGCCACGTTGTGGCGTCCGCGCATCGCCCACTGGCACTCGACGAAGCGATTCGTCTCGCCTGAGTCATCGACCGGCGGTGCCAGCGCGAAGTGGCTGCCATCGGCACTGATCAGGCGATAGCGCCAGTCGCCACCGGCATTCTCGATACCGCTCTCATCGCCGAAGCGCGTCACCGGCGTCCAGCAGCCTTGATCCAGCACGCGCTCCAGCGCCTCGGCTCCGGCGACGGCGTCCGCCGCGACCACCAGCTTGCCGCCAGCCGGCACGGTACGTACCAGATGGTGGAACTGACGCTCGATGGCGGCGAGATCCGGGAAGATATCGGCGTGATCGAACTCGAGGTTGTTGAGCACGGCGATGCGCGGACGGTAATGCACGAACTTGGAGCGCTTGTCGAAGAAGGCCGTGTCGTATTCATCGGCCTCGACCACGAAGGGCGCCCGAGGATCGCCGATACGCGCGGAATCGCCCAGCTGCGGCGGCACGCCACCGATCAGATAGCCCGGCGCGAGGCCCGCGCATTCGAGAATCCAGGCGGTCATGGTCGCGGTGGTGGTCTTGCCGTGGGTGCCGGCGATGGCGATCACCGGACGGCCGGTCAGCACCTCGTCACACAGCCATTGCGGGCCGGAGGTATAGGCCAGACCACGCTCGAGCAGCGCCTCGACTTCGGGGTTGCCGCGCGAGACGGCATTGCCGACCACCGCAAGATCAGGCGCGGGGACGAGATTGTCGGCCGCATAGCCTTCCATCAGGGTGATACCGGCCTCGGCCAGCTGTGTGCTCATGGGCGGATAGACGTTGGCATCGCTCCCCGTGACGCGATGACCGCGTGCGCGCGCCAGCAGCGCCAGAGAGCCCATGAAGGTACCGCAAATACCGATGACGTGAAGGTGCATCTGTTTCTCCAATCCGGAAGCCCGAGCAGCCTAGCATGCCCGCCAGGCGGCGAGTAGCGCGCGACCTGTCAGGGATGGACGACACCCCCAGTGGCATTCGGGCGTCGTGCAGGGGTCATGTCTTTCGGATATGATGCGGCGGGTAAGCGCCAGCCCGTTCAAGACCATGACAAGGAAGCAGAGACGAGAAGCCCATGCCCCAGCACAATGCCTTCTACGCCCAGTCCGGTGGCGTTACCGCCGTCATCAACGCCAGTGCCTGTGGCGTCATCGAAGCCGCTCGTGAAAACGGCGACCAGATCGGCAAGCTGTATGCCGGTCACAACGGCATCATCGGTGCCCTGACCGAAGACCTGATCGACGTCAGCCAGGAAAGCGACGAGAACATCGCCGCGCTGCGCCACACGCCGGGCGGTGCCTTCGGCTCCTGCCGCTACAAGCTCAAGAGCATCGAGGACCACCGTACCCAGTACGAGCGTCTGATCGAGGTGTTCAAGGCCCACGACATCCGTTACTTCTTCTACAACGGTGGCGGCGACAGCGCCGATACCTGCCTGAAGGTCTCTCAGCTGGCCGAGACCATGGGCTACCCGATCCAGGCCATCCACGTGCCGAAGACCGTGGACAACGACCTGCCGATCACCGACAACTCGCCGGGCTTCGGCAGCGTGGCCAAGTACATCGCCACCTCCACCCGTGAAGCCGGTCTCGACATCGCCTCCATGTGCGCCACCTCCACCAAGGTGTTCATCCTGGAAGTCATGGGCCGTCACGCGGGCTGGATCGCCGCTGCCGGCGCCCTGGCCGGTGAAGATGCCACCCAGCCGCCGCACATCGTCGTCTTCCCGGAAGTCGCCTTCCACCGCAAGGAATTCATGGCGCGCGTCGATGCCTGCGTCAAGGAACACGGCTACTGCGTGGTGGTGGTCTCCGAAGGTGCGCGATACGAAGATGGCACCTTCCTGGCCGATGCCGGCAACACCGATGCCTTCGGCCACCGTCAGCTGGGCGGCGTCGCGCCGACACTGGCCGGCATGGTCAAGCAGGATCTGGGCTACAAGTACCACTGGGCGGTGGCCGATTACCTGCAGCGCGCAGCGCGTCACATCGCCTCCAGGACCGACGTCGAGCAGGCCTACGCCACTGGCCGTGCCGCCGTCGAGATGGCCTTGGCCGGCAAGAATGCCGTGATGCCGGCGATCCGTCGCCTCGGCGATGGCGCTGACTACGCCTGGGACATCATCGAGGCGCCGCTGGAGCAGATCGCCAACCACGAGAAGTTCATGCCGCTGGAGTTCATCACCGAAGATGGCTTCTACATCACCGACGCCTGCCGCGAATATCTGTCGCCGCTGATCCAGGGTGAGGACTTCCCGCCGTTCGTCAATGGCCTGCCGGCGGTCGCCAGGCTCACGCTGGCCAAGGTCGAGAAGAAGCTGACACCGTTCACGATCTGATCGCCTGGCGCTGATGCGCCTGACTGGTCCGTCGCTGATACGGCCGGTCGCTGACAGTACCGGTCGCTGACAGAGCCGGTCGGTGACAGTGAAGCGAGTGTAAAAAAAGCCCCGCACAGGCGACTGTGCGGGGCTTTTTGATGGCTGGCAGTTGTCATTCGGGGGGACGGGGAAACACCTCCTCCAGCCGGTACACCGCATGCGCCTGCTGCTGACGCTGGCTGACCTCGACCATACGCGCCGCCACCTGAGCGCCACGGATCGGTCGATAGCACTGCAGGCCCGGCAAGCGGGTGAGCACCGGCAACAGATAGCGACCCAGCGTCTCGCCCAGGCGGAACTCGCTGCGCTCCCCCACCAGCAATGACGGCTGGAAGACACTGATACGCGCAAAGGGCAACGCCTTGATGGCCATTTCCAGCTCGCCCTTCATCCTGAGATAGCCATTGCGGCTCGCGTGATTGGCGCCGCTAGAGGAGGCCAGCAGGTAGTGCGTCACTCCCTGGGCGGCCGCCAGCCGGGCGGCACTCAGTTGATGATCGATGTCGACACGCCGCTGGGCCTCGAGCGACCCCGCCTGCTTGAGCGTGGTGCCCAGGCACGAGAACAGCAGGTCTGCCTGGAAACAATCGGCCCAGTCTTCCAGCCGCGCGAAGTCGACCACATGGTTCTCGACCTTGTCAGAGTCGCCAGGCGCCGGCCGGCGCGTCAGCGTGACGACTCGGGCGATGGCCTCGCAGGCGATGAGTTCAGCCACCACCTCGCGCCCGACCACGCCGGTCGCCCCGATCACGATCGCGGTCTGTCCCATACACCTCTTCCTCCCACCATGGCCTTGAGCCCCATCAGGCTCTGCACTCATTTCAGCAGCCAGGACAGCACCAGCAGCAACAGCAGGATGCCGGCGACGCCCTGCCAGAAATTGGCCGGTTCACGTATCGCCTCTGAGGGCGTCAGCGCCTTGCCGGGGTCCTGCTGCGGCAGGCGCAGCGCGTAGAGCAGCTCAGACAGGCGGCGATAGCGCAGGGTGCGTTGCGGGTCCAGGGCGCGCCTGAGGGCGTCGTCCAGGATCTGTGGCACCTGGGGATTGCGCATGCGGGCTGGCTGATACTCCAACAGCTCGAGGTCGGTGTGGGTGCGCAGCTGCTCCATCGACTGGGCGTAGGGCTGCATGCCGGTCAGCAGCCAGTAGATCACCGAGGCCAGGCCGTATTGATCGCTGCGCCGACTGACATCGGCGCCAAGGGCATATTCCGGCGCGCTGTGTTCGGTGAGGCCGACCTGACGCGCCAACGGACCGGCGCTCTCATGGCCATCCCCCTCACGCAGATGGCAGGCGCCGAAATCGACCAGCACCACCTTGCCATGACGGTCGATCATCACGTTGTCGGGGTGAATCAGCTGGTGCAGCACCTCACGACGATTGAGGGCATGCACGGCCTTGCCGAGCTGACGCGCGATGTCGAGACGCTGCTCGAGATTGGCCTGCGGGTGCATGCGTGCCCATTCGGTCAGTGTCTGCGCCTCCAGATGCTCGAGCAGATAGTAGAGATGATCACGCGGGCGTGACGGCTCCACCACCTTGACCACGAAGGGCGAGCTGACGCGGTCCACCACCCACTGCTGTAGCAGGAAGTGCTCGAGATAGGCATTCTTGAGCGACAGCTCCGGGCTGGGCGCCTTCATCACCATCACGCGTCGGCTCTTGAGGTCACGCACCTTGTAGACGCGTACCCGCGCGCTGCGTGACATGACCTCCATCACTTCCAGGCCATCGATGCGGTCGCCCGGCTCCAGCTCACGCGGTACCGGCAGGTCGCCATAGACGCGCCCCGGCGTATCGTCAGAAGCAGTCGCCAGGCGATCGATGCGCACCAGCTGGAAGCAGAACTGATCGGCCGTGTAGCCGCGCTCATCGGCGCGATCCGCCGCGGCATGCGCCAGGCGTTCACTGGCAGCATCGAGATCCGAGACGTCATCGCGAATCAGTGACACGAAATCGGAAGGCAGCAGGGTGCCGCGCACCGCCTGGGTGGTGAACAGGAAGATATCGCCCTGCTTGAGCGGCAGCTCGATGTAGTCGATGTCGAGGCTGACATCCATGCCCAGCGCCCGCGACGGATATCGATAGCCGCCGAGATCGGTGACATGGTCGCGCGAGATCTGCTCGAACTCGCCGCCACGCAGCCGGAAGACCACCGTGTCGCCGGCATGGAACAGATGCGCCGACTGGCCCCGGAAGACGACGGCGGAAATCGAGGTCACGTAACTGCCGCCCCGCACGAAGCGGCTCTGGCTGTAACACCAGCTGTTCAGCGCCCGCAGCACGCGGGTCGCGGAATACTTGACGCTCCAGTTGTCGGGCGTGGCGAAGTAATCGGCCAGAAAGCCACGCACGGCAAGGTCGCCGGCCTGCTTGGCAATCGCGTTCTTGCTGGTGGTGTCGGCGATCAGCGCACAGCCGCCCTTGGCCGCCAACGGGCCGCGCTCCAGCGGTATCTCCAGCGACATCGAGCTGCGATGACGCTTGCGGTCGGGAGCCACGAAGGCCTGACCGTAACTGAGTGAAAGCTCTGCATCCGCCAAGGCGGTCTCCTTGCGTCTCGATCCTGCCGTTACGTTTCATGCATGCGGTGGTGACGCTGCGCCAGCCCGACGCTGAAACACGCAATCGCCGCTGCGCCGCGCTGGACGGCCCCAAGTGTTACCCGAGTCAACCTGCAGTGCCACCACTCGTTGGTGCAACGCAAGGCGATCGAGCGTGGCATAATGGCAAAACGGTCTGCCAGTTCGTATAATTCAGCGGAATTTTGACCCGCAGGCCTTCAACCCGCAAACCCAAGGACTCGACAATGAGTTTCGACAAGATCCCCGCTGGCAAGGAATTGCCGAACGACGTCTACGTAGCGATCGAGATTCCGGCCAATCACGCGCCGATCAAGTACGAGATCGACAAGGACATCGATGCGCTCATGGTGGATCGTTTCATGGCCACCCCGATGTTCTACCCGGCCAACTACGGCTACATCCCGAACACCCTGGCCGACGATGGCGATGCCCTCGACGCGCTGGTCGTGACCCCGTATCCGGTCGCACCGGGCAGCGTCATCCGTGCGCGTCCGGTCGGCGTGCTCAACATGAGCGACGAAGCCGGTGAAGACGCCAAGCTGGTCTGCGTCCCGCACCAGAAGCTGACCTCCCTGTACGACGACGTCCAGGAAGTCACTGATCTGCCGGAACTGCTGCGTCAGCAGATCGCGCACTTCTTCGAGAACTACAAGGATCTCGAGAAAGGCAAGTGGGTCAAGATCGATTCCTGGGACGGTGCTGATGCCGCCCGTGCCGCGATCGAGAAGGCAGCCGCTGCCTACCAGAAGGACTGAGTCCTTCTGAGGTGATGCGCGATTCAGGCATCACGATGCAAAAAAGCCCCCGTCATTGACGGGGGCTTTTTCGTTTCCGGCTCACGCCCGACACCGGTGAGGAGAACCCTCAGGCGACATCGGGCGTCACGGGATCAGCCCTTCTCGAGCAGGCTGCGCAGGTCACTGATCGCGGAGTTGGCACGCGCGACGTAGTTGGCCATCACCAGCGAATGGTTGGCGAAGAAGCCAAAGCCGGAGCCATTGAGAATGATCGGGCTGCCGATATCGGTCTGGGTCGCTTCCAGCTCACGGATGATCTGGTCGATGGAGGTCAGCGCGTTCTTGTCTTCCAGTACGCCCTGGAAGTCATGACGCACTGCCTTGAGCAGATGGATCAGCGCCCAGGAGGTGCCGCGTGCCTGATAGAAGACGTCGTCGATCTCGAGCCACGGCGTCTTGATCTCTTCTTCCGTCTGGGTGCTCTTGGCCGAGGTGGCGCTCTTGTCGCCGGCCAGGCTCAGGTTGAGCTGCGACTTGCCGACACTGGCCGACAGGCGCTGGGACAGGGAACCGAGGCGATTCTCGACATCGGACAGCCAGGCCACCAGGTTGTCCGCACGCGCGTAGAACTGGCCGTTGTTCTGGGTGTCATCGCTCAGACGCTTGAGGTAGTCGCCCAGCTCACGGTTGGCGTCGGCATATTCATGCTCGGCTTCCGGCAGCATCCAGGCATTGGCATCGATGAACAGCAGGGATTCGGCCTTGCCCAGTGCCTTGTCATCGCTGGACTGGGACTGCGAACGGCTGAATTCCTTGCGCAGCTCACGCGTCATGTCGCGCACCTGTACCAGCACGCCATATTCCCAGTTGGGCATGTTGTCGAGCATCAGCCCCGGCGGCGCCACATCATTCTTGAGATAGCCACCCGGCTTGTGCAGCAGGGTGTCATTGAGTTTCATCAGGGTGGCGACGGTCGCGGTGCCTGTCGGCAGTGTCTCGAATGCCGGTGCCGGCTCTTCGCCCTCGACCTTGGCCACCGGTGCGGCCAGCCCGTGCACGCGAGCCAGTTCGGTGCGCGTGGCCTGATCGATGTTGAACTCGTCCGGTTCACTGCTCCAGTAGATACCAAGGCCAACGCAGACCAGCAGGTAAATGACGAACAGCCCGATCAGTGGTTTCCAGATCCAGCCATACTGAGGCGTTTCCAGCACATCGCGATTGGCGCCGCGCTTGCTGCCTTTACCGAATAGGGCCATGCGTTCTTCCTTGTATGAAGCCTTGTAGAAAAAGCCGTGTGAGAGACGAGTCAGACCTGCCTGAACGGATGTGAGCCGCGCCGATGCATCCAGCGCCGCTACTCATGACGTACGTCCTATCCTATCATGCGCCCCTGCACGTGCCAGTCGCACTCGGTGAAGTGCCGGTTCTGTGACAAGGTGCGATGCGCTCCGGATTGCGGGCCTGGTCGTGGACCGAGCCGAGGACCGAGCCGCGGGCTGAGTCGCGGTACGAGCCGAGGGCCAGACTGCCGCCCGCGCAGGCGGCTTCACCACTCGAGCCCGATATGTCCTCACACACCCTCACACGAGCGGATGTCTGCTACATGGTGGCACATTCATCCGCGTGCAAGTCGTGCGCGGCGATGATGGGCCTGCTCTCGATCCAGCGCTCGCCCCCGAGCAGGATGATGGCGGCGCGAGACTGCGGTGCCTTGAGGCCTGCAGGATGTTCTTTCGGCACTGTATAAGGATGCTTCCGTGCTTCGTTCGTTCTTGAAAGTCAGCATGGCGCTGCCAACGGGCCGCGCACGCCCCTCCGCGTTCTCACGCCTGCTGGGCCCTGCATTGCTGGCAACCCTGCTGGCAATCGCTCTGGTGGTCGCGCAGGCAATGACGGCGCTGCCCGCCAATGCCGGCCTGTTCAGCTCAGACTCAGGCTCAGGCTCAAGTTCAAACGCCGGCAGCGGCTCCAGCAGTGCGACGTCCAGCCTGTTCGGCGGCGGCAATCAGGGCGATTTCCTGCCGGTCAATGAAGCCTTCAAGCCGCGCAGCTGGCGCGAGGGCGACACCCTGTATGTCGGCTTCACCAGTGCCGAAGGCTATTACCTCTATCGCCATCAGTTCAGCTTCTCGACCACCAGCGACCAGGTCGTGCTGGGCGACGCCGTCCTGCCGCCGGGAGAGCTGAAGAACGACCCCTACATGGGCGAGGTGCATGTCTTCCACGATGCGCTGGTCATTCGTATCCCACTGACCAGCGCCTCCTCTGGCAAGGCAGTGCATGACGACACACCGGCCAGCGGCCCGATCCCGCTCTCCATCACCTTCCAGGGCTGTGCCGATGCCGGGCTCTGCTATCCGCCGGAGACCGTCACGCTACAGGCCGGTGAGCAGAGTGCCCCTGCCCCCTTCGCGCAGCTGATGCCGTCCGCCAGCCAGCCGAGCGATACGACGGCGTCGACGGAAAGTCGCACTACAACAGCCCCGATCAGCGGCACCGATTCCGGCTTCAGCGCACTGTTCGCGGATGCCAGCCTGCTGACGACTCTGGGGCTATTCTTTCTCGCCGGCCTCGGCCTGACCTTCACGCCCTGCGTGCTGCCGATGATTCCGATCCTGAGTTCGATCATCGTCGGTCAGCGCCCCAGCCGCCCGCGCGCCTTGCTGCTCTCCACGAGCTACGCCCTGGGCATGGCCCTGACCTACGCCGCGGCTGGCACACTGATGGGACTGTTCGGGGCGGGGCTCAACCTGCAGGCGCATCTACAGGCGCCGGCCGTACTGATTCCCTTCGCTGCGTTGTTCGTGCTGTTCGCGCTGGCCATGTTCGGCGCCTTCAATCTACGCCTGCCAAGCGGCATGCACTCACGGCTCGACGCGCTGCAAGGGCGCCTGATGAACGCCGGCCCCGGCGGACTGGCGCTGGCGGGCGCGTTATCGGTACTCGTGGTATCGCCCTGCGTCTCGGCACCTCTGGCCGGTGCGCTGGTCTATCTTTCCGCCAGTGGCGATGCCCTGACCGGCGGGCTGGCACTCTTCGCGCTGGGGCTGGGCATGGGCGTGCCGTTGATTCTGGTCGGCACCTTCGGCGCCAGCCTGCTGCCCAGGGCCGGCGGCTGGATGGAGGGCATCAAGCAGGCCTTCGGCATCCTGCTGCTGGGGGTGGCGCTGTGGCTGGTGGAGCGCTTGCTGCCGGCCTCGCTGGCAGTGCTGGGCTGGGCCATTCTGGCCATCGGCACCGGCGTGGCGCTGGGGGCGCTCAGCACACAGACCCGAGGCTGGGCGCGTGCCCGTCAGGCACTGGGACTGGTCGCGCTGGGCTGGGGCATGATCAGCCTGCTGGGCGTGGCAGGCGGCGCAAGCGACCCGCTGCGCCCGCTGGCCCCCTTCACTAGCGGCACATCATCCGGGCAGGCCGCCGAGACGTCACTGGACTTCACCACCGTCAGCGACATGAACGAGCTCGAGCGAGAACTGGCACTGGCCGCCAGCCGCGGCCAGCCGGTGTTCGTCGACTACTACGCCGACTGGTGCATCTCCTGCAAGGTGATGGAGCGCGAGGTCTTCCCCAAAGTCGCCAGCCAGTTGCGCCAGTTCCACCTGATTCGCGCCGACGTCACCAGTACCGGGGCCGCGACCCAGGCGCTGCTCAAGCAATTCGGCCTGTTCGGCCCTCCTAGCCTGCTGTTCTTCGCCGATGAACGCGAGCTCACGGCGGCGCGCATTCAGGGGGAGGTCAACGCCAGTCAGCTCGGCCAGCACCTGACAGCGGTGCTGGATCAGCTGCGCGGCACGTCACAGCGCGCGAACTGAGCGGCGTGTCTGCCACAGGCCCGGCGCGGGGCAGTTGCTGCCGAGACGCACGCGAGGACGAAGAATGCGGCAAAATCTTCGGTTCAGTGCCAAACTGGACAGCGTTCGAGAATTTCGGCAGAATCCGCGTCACTACGGCAACAGCCTACGCTCAATAGGTAAACGTCGTGGATAGTGACGGTATCTTTGCATTTTCTTCATGGGTTAACAGCTCAATGAGCCTGGTGCTCGAGCACGGCTGACACAAGGGACTTTCATGGCGCGCATCCTGGTACTCAACGGCCCCAATCTCAATCTTCTGGGGACCCGTGAACCCGAGGTGTATGGCACCACCACGCTGGAGGATATCCACCAGCGTCTGGTCCAGCGCGCCAGCGCGGCCGGCCATCAGCTGGACTGGCTGCAGTCCAATGCCGAGCATGTGCTGATCGAGCGTATCCACCTTGCCCGTGAAGATGGCACCGCCATCATCCTGATCAATCCGGCGGCCTTTACCCATACCAGCGTTGCGCTGCGCGATGCGCTACTCGGCGTCGCACTCCCGTTCATCGAGCTGCACCTTTCCAACACCCATGCCCGCGAGCCGTTCCGCCACCATTCGTATCTTTCCGATGTGGCACGCGGCGTGATCATGGGCTTTGGCGCTCGAAGCTATGACATGGCGCTTGACGCCGCCCTGGACGATCTCGCGCAGTAAGGGCACGTCCAGAGCGGTGTTCACGCACCGCCATCAGGCCTCATCACTGCCTGATACCAGGATTCACCGGCCATCGCCATGGTCGGGACAGCCGTCGGGGCTGTCGCCCGCAGCCGCCGCTATCACGGCTGCACACCCCCATTTCCAGCCACATTTACATCGGGATTAATTTCATGGATATCCGCAAGGTCAAGAAGCTGATCGAGCTGCTCGAAGAGTCCAACATCAGCGAAATCGAGATCCAGGAAGGCGAAGAGTCCGTTCGCATCAGCCGCCATCCGCAGGGCTTCGCCCAGCAGCCGATGATGCAGGCCCCGATGATGATGCAGCAGCAGCCGATGCAGCAGGCCGCTCCGGCAGCCGCTGGCGCCGCTGAAGCACCGGCCGCTCCGGCAGCACCGGCTGCGCCGCAGGGCCACACCATCAATTCCCCGATGGTCGGCTCCTTCTACCGTTCTCCGGCGCCGGGCTCCAAGGCCTTCATCGAAGTCGGCCAGAGCGTCAAGAAAGGTGATACCGTCTGCATCGTCGAAGCCATGAAGATGATGAACCAGATCGAAGCCGACAAGGATGGCGTCGTCGAAGCCATTCTGATCGAAGACGGCGAGCCGGTTGAATTCGACCAGCCCATGATCGTCATTTCCTGATCCCAACGGACACGTCACCATGCTCGACAAGGTACTGATTGCCAACCGCGGCGAGATCGCCCTTCGCATCCTTCGCGCCTGCAAGGAACTGGGCATCAAGACGGTAGCGGTGCACTCCAAGGCCGACCGCGACCTGATGCACGTCCGCCTGGCGGATGAAGCTGTGTGCATCGGCCCGGCCTCCTCTGCCAAATCCTATCTCCACATCCCGGCGCTGATCGCAGCCGCCGAGGTGACGGACGCCGACGCCATCCACCCGGGCTACGGCTTCCTGTCGGAAAATGCCAACTTCGCCGAACAGGTCGAACGTTCCGGCTTCGCCTTCATCGGCCCGCGCGCTGACACCATCCGCATGATGGGTGACAAGGTCGCGGCCATCGAGGCGATGAAGCTGGCCGGCGTTCCGACCGTGCCGGGTTCCGACGGCCCGGTGCCGGAAGACGAAGACGAGATGTACGCCATCGCCGAGCGCATCGGCTATCCGGTGATCATCAAGGCCGCCGCTGGCGGTGGTGGTCGCGGCATGCGCGTGGTGCACTCCAAGGCCAGCCTGCTGTCCTCGGTGAGCATCACCCAAGGTGAAGCGGCCGCGGCCTTCGGCGACGGCACGGTGTACATGGAGAAATTCCTCCAGAACCCGCGTCACGTCGAAGTCCAGGTACTGGCCGATGGCCAGGGCAACGCCATCCATCTGTATGACCGCGACTGCTCCCTGCAGCGTCGTCACCAGAAGGTGCTGGAAGAAGCACCGGCGCCGCAGCTGGACGAAGAAGCGCGTGCCAAGGTACTCAAGTCGTGCACCGATGCCTGCATCGAGATCGGCTACCGTGGCGCCGGCACCTTCGAGTTCCTGTACGAGAACGGCGGCTTCTACTTCATCGAGATGAACACTCGTGTTCAGGTCGAGCACCCGGTGACCGAAATGGTCACTGGCATCGATATCGTCAAGGAACAGCTGCGCATCGCCTCCGGCCTGCCGCTGTCCGTGAAGCAGGAAGATATCGAGCTGCGCGGTCACGCCTTCGAGTGCCGCATCAATGCCGAGGATTCGCGCACCTTCATGCCGTCTCCGGGCAAGGTCGAGCTCTATCACGCGCCGGGCGGTCTGGGCGTGCGCATGGACTCGCACCTGTACTCCGGCTACACCGTTCCGCCGCACTACGACTCCCTGATCGGCAAGCTGATCACCTGGGGCGAGAGCCGCGAGATCGCACTGACGCGCATGCGCAATGCCCTCGACGAGCTGCTGGTGGAAGGTATCAAGACCAACACTGACCTGCAGAAGGATCTGGTGCGTGATGCCGGCTTCCAGGAAGGTGGCGTCAACATCCATTATCTGGAGAAGAAGCTGGGCCTGTAAGACGCCCCGCTTGAGATCGGTGACGTGGTTGCCGATAGACGCACGACAGAAGGGTGGCCTCGGCTGCCCTTCTGTCGTCTGTGCCCTCCTCCCCTTTCTTATCGCCCATCGACAGGAGTCACCATGTCCTGGCTGCAACTCAAGGCGCGTATCGCCCCCGACCACGCCGAGATTCTCGAGCATCTGCTGATGGAAGAAGGCGCCTGCGCCATCACGCTGCAGGATGCCGAAGACCAACCGCTGTTCGAACCGGACCTCGGCAGCACGCCGCTGTGGAGCGAGACTGTCCTCACTGGCCTGTGGGATGGCACCGAAGGCATCGAGGCCATGCGCGAGCGGGTCAAGGCCGGCTGGGCGGCGCTGATTCCCGATGAGCCCTGCCCGGAGATCGAGGTCGAGATCCTCGAGGACCGTGACTGGGCCCGTGAATGGATGGACGGTTTCGAGCCGCTCAAGATGGGCCAGCGCCTGTGGATCGTGCCCAGCTGGCACGATGCGCCGGAGCAGGACGCCGTCAACCTGATGCTCGACCCCGGCTTGGCCTTCGGCACCGGCACCCACCCGACCACCGCCCTGTGCCTGGAATGGCTCGATGGGCTGGCCGTCGATGGCAAGCTCGCCCAGTACAGCGTGCTCGACTTCGGTTGCGGCTCCGGCATTCTCGCCATCGCCGCGCTCAAGCTCGGCGCAGTGGATGCGCTGGGCACCGATATCGACCCGCAGGCGCTGCAGGCCTCGCGGGAGAACGCCCAGCGCAATGACGTCAGCGACCAGCTGACCCTGTGCTACCCGGACCGCCTGCCGGACGCGGGCTATCAGATCGTGGTCGCCAACATCCTGGCCGGCCCGCTGGTCGAACTGGCCCCGCAGATCGCGGGCAGCGTCGCCCCGGGTGGCCTGCTGGCGCTCTCCGGCATTCTCGCGCCCCAGGCGGGAGAGGTGCTCGATGCCTATCGTGAAGCCGGCCTGATCATGGAAGAGCCCACCGAGCGCGATGGCTGGGTACGCCTCAATGGTCAGCGTCCACTGATGGGCTGAGCCACGCCATGAGCCATGCCATGAGCGCCGCAGCCGCGCAGGGAGAACGCATCCGCGACGCATTGTGGATGAAATAGCCCTTCAAACCCTGCGGCGCTCTAGGTATCATGACGCCCCCGCGAATCCCTGACACGACAGCGGCTCGCGCGCCTGACACCACTCGCATGACACGAGACCCATGACCGATACCCCGCTTCCCGCCGACCTGCCCCGCATCGGCGTACATCAGCTTCCCAATCGCGTGATTCTGGCCCCGATGGCCGGCGTCACCGATCGCCCGTTCCGACAGCAATGTCGTGAGCTGGGCGCCGGGCTGGTGGTATCGGAGATGGTGACCAGTGACAAGCGGCTGTGGAATACCGTCAAGTCCCGCACGCGCATGAACCATGCCGGCGAACCCGGCCCGCGTGCCGTGCAGATCGCCGGCGGTGATGCCGCCATGCTGGCCGAGGCCGCGGCGCTCAACGCCGAGATGGGTGCCGAGATCATCGACATCAACATGGGCTGCCCGGCCAAGAAGGTCTGCAACAAGGCCGCCGGCTCTGCCCTGATGCGCGACGAGAAGCTCGTCGGCGAGATTCTCGATGCCGTAGTGCGCGCCGTGGACGTGCCGGTCACGCTCAAGATGCGCACCGGCTGGTGCGAAGAGACGCGCAACGCCATCGCCATCGCGCGCATGGCCGAGAACGCCGGCATCCAGGCGCTGTCCGTGCATGGTCGCACTCGCCAGCAGAAATATACCGGCGAGGCCGAATACGACACCATCGCCGCCGTGAAGGCCGCGGTGTCGATTCCGGTCTTCGCCAATGGCGATATCGACAGCGGCGAGAAGGCGCGACATGTGCTTGACTATACGGGCGCCGACGCCGTGATGATCGGCCGTGCGGCCCAGGGCAATCCCTGGATCTTCCGCGAGATCAATCACTACCTGGCCACCGGCCAGGTAGCCTGTGGCCCGAGCGATGCGGAGCGCGCCCTCGTGATGCGCACCCACCTCGAGGCCCTGTACGAATTCTACGGTGACTACATGGGAACGCGCATCGCGCGCAAGCATGTGGGCTGGTATCTGGCGACGCGGGAGGATGGCAGTGAGCTCAAGCGCCACTTCAATCCCCTCGAGGAGCCGGAACAACAGCGCCAGTTCCTGACCCGCCTGTTCGGCGAGCCGGAAGGCATCGCCCGCACCGAGACGCAAGGAAGTCACGCAGCATGACCAGCAGGCACCCTCTTTCACCCGACGACGCAAGCCAGGCCACCCTGATGACGCCCGTGCGGCACCATCAGACCCTGCGCGAGGCGGTCGAGCACTCCATGGCGCGCTACTTCGCCCACCTGGATGGCGAGCAGGTCACCGACCTGCATGCCATGGTGATGGCCGAGGTCGAGGCGCCGCTGCTGGAGGCGGTGATGGCCCACGCGCAGGGCAACCAGACCCGCGCCGCCGACATGCTGGGCCTCAACCGAGGCACACTGCGCAAGAAGCTCAAGCAGTTTGATCTGATCTGACCCCGCCGGGGCACCTTGACAGGTGCCCCGGCGTCTTTTTGTTGATCCACGAGTGGAGCATCATGCAAGCCAAGCCCCAAGCCATCCGTCGCGCCCTCCTGAGTGTTTCCGACAAGACCGGAATCGTCGAATTCGCTCGTGCCCTGGACGCCCGCGGCGTCGCCCTGCTGTCCACTGGCGGTACCTTCCGCCTGCTCAAGGACAACGGCCTTGCCGTGACGGAAGTGTCCGAGCACACCGGTTTCCCGGAAATGATGGATGGCCGGGTCAAGACCCTGCACCCCAAGATCCACGGTGGCATTCTCGGCCGTCGCGGCCAGGATGATGCGGTGATGGCCGAGCACGGCATCGACCCCATCGACATGGTCATCGTCAATCTGTACCCGTTCGCCGCTACCGTGGCCAACCCGGATTGCTCGCTGGAAGACGCCATCGAGAACATCGATATCGGCGGCCCGACCATGGTGCGTTCCTGCGCCAAGAACCACGCCCACACCACCATCGTCGTCAACGCCTCGGATTATGACCGCGTGATCGCCGAGATGGATGCCAACAACAACGCCGTCAGCGATGGCGCGCGCTTCGATCTGGCCGTGGCCGCCTTCGAGCACACCGCCGCCTACGATGGCGCCATCGCCAACTGGCTGGGCCAGCGTGTCGAAGGCGGCTGCGAAGGCCTGCCGCGTCAATACAACGTCAGCCTGAGCAAGAAGCAGGACATGCGTTACGGCGAGAACCCGCACCAGAAGGCGGCCTTCTACGTCGAGGACGGTGCCGCCGAGGCCAGCGTCGCCACGGCCGTGCAGGTACAAGGCAAGGCGCTGTCCTACAACAACGTCGCCGACACTGATGCCGCCTTCGAGTGCGTCAAGGCCTTCGACGAGACCGCCTGTGTCATCGTCAAGCACGCCAACCCGTGTGGCGTCGCCATCGGCGAGTCTGCCCTGGCCGCCTACGAGCGTGCCTTCCAGACCGACCCGACCAGCGCCTTCGGCGGCATCATCGCCTTCAACGTGCCGCTGGACGCCGAGACCGCGCAGGCCATCGTCTCGCGTCAGTTCGTCGAGGTGATCATCGCCCCGGGCATCAGTGAAGAGGCGGCGGCCATCGTCGCCACCAAGGCCAATGTGCGCCTGCTCGACGTCGCGGATGCCTGGGCGGCCGAGCGTACCGGCGGTCACGACTTCAAGCGTGTCACCGGCGGTCTGCTGGTCCAGGACCGCGACCAGGGCATGGTCGGCCGTGACGAGCTCAAGGTCGTCACCGAGCGTGCACCGAGCGAGCAGGAACTCAACGACCTGACCTTCGCCTGGAAAGTGGCCAAGTTCGTCAAGTCCAACGCCATCGTCTACATCAAGGATGGCCAGACCATCGGTGTGGGCGCCGGCCAGATGAGCCGCGTCTATTCCGCCAAGATCGCCGGCATCAAGGCCGCCGATGAAGGTCTGGAAGTGCCGGGCTCCGTGATGGCCTCCGATGCCTTCTTCCCGTTCCGCGACGGCATCGATGCCGCTGCGGCGGCCGGCATCACTGCCGTCATCCAGCCGGGTGGCTCCATGCGCGATCAGGAAGTCATCGATGCGGCCAACGAAGCCGGCATCGCCATGGTCTTCACCGGCATGCGTCACTTCCGTCACTGATCAGACATCGCTAGTCTGCACGGGTACCTGTACTGCTACCTAAGCTAGCGCCCACGCAGAAGCCCCCGCCAGCGACATGCTGGCGGGGGCTTTTTCATGCGCATCTGACAAGAAACGCGGTCATTCGACCGGCAGGTCGACCCAGCGCAGGAAGTTGTCGCGCGCGACATTGCGCGCCGCCGGTGGCGACAGCGCATCGAGGAAGGGCGTATAGCTGGCGAGGATATCGCCCACCGAGCCGAAGCGCCCGACCACATCACTGCCGAGCACGAAGCGCTGTGGGAAGCGCTCGACCAGCGCCACCCAACGCGAGCGCGGCTGCCCTTCATCATCCAGCAGGTAGGGTTCCAGCACCGACCAGGACAGGTCGATATTCAGGTTGGGATAGGTTTCCAGCATGCGCTCGATCTCGCCGTGCAGCCAGGTCATGCGCCCCAGACGACGATTGAGCTCGGCACTGGTCCCGGCGTGTGCCCAGATGAAGGTCGTGTCCGGATTGTCGCGCACCGCACTCTCGAATTCCTCGAGATACAGGCCCTCATGCCCTTCCCGCTTGCTGGTGATGTTGGAATGCACCATCACCGGCAGCCCCTTCTCCGCCGCCAGCGCATAGACCTTCATCAAGGCCGGATGATTGGCGCGCGGCGTCTCGCCTTCGGTCAGGCGCGTCAGGTCGTCATGGCGCGTGAAGACCTCCCCGATGCCCTTCCAGAAGCCGGGATAGATCGCCATCAACTGGCGAATCTCGTCGGCAGCGTTCAGATCGGTGGGGTTGAAGCCGGTGATGAACGGCGAGAAACGCGCCTGTACCGGCTCGGGCGCGCGAGTCAGCGCCTCGGCCAGGATGTAGTCGGTACCGGAATACCAGTAGACCGGCGCATCATCGCCCATGTAGTAACGTGGCTTCTTGGGTGCGTCCTGCTGCCACTTCTTGGCGACGCCGATGCCCGTGACCAGGGCGTGATCGACCTGCGCCTCGTCCATGGCATCCAGCAAGGCCCCCAGACCATCACCCTGCTGGAAGAAGTCCACGAAGTGCAGATGGGCGTCGCTGTAGTGATAATCACGCGTTTCGTCGGCTGCCACGGCCTCGAGGCCAGCCAGGCTGCCGGCAAGCCCCAGCAGCAACGCCAACGCCCCCTGGACGAGAGGACGTTGGCGGGCGCGGGCAGGAAGAGAGGCACGGACGATGCGAGGGGCAAGCTTCAGCATGGGGAGCTCCGGGAAAAGGTCGCTCGATTCTGCGGCGCATCCCTGCCACGCGCAAGCAGCCTCAGCCCGCCAGTGCCGCCCCGCTCATGGCGTTTCGCGAATTCGCCTGCTGCTCAGCAGCCTGCTGGCGGCGCGCGGTGACACGGCTCCAGACCTTCTCGTGGAAGAAGAAGGCGACGGTGTTGACCGCCGGCTCGACGATGGCGACCAGGCCACCGACCACGATATCGCCGGTCAGCAGGTAGGTGACACCGAAGGCGATGGAGAAGTGCATGCTGGCAAAGGTCAATGTCTTGATCATGTTGGCTGCCCTCCGGGCGGTCTACTCAGCGAGACGCTGAGCCTCAGCGCGTCGCATGTCATGGGGTCAGGCAACTGCGTGCTGCCTTGATGAACCAATAATAACGATTCTCAACTGCATGTAGAAATCACTTTGCACTACCTGGCTGATAAGCGTCAACTATCACGCGATTGAGCCGGCCTGACGGTACGCCCTGCCAGCGGCATCGAGCGCGCCAGCTGCGGTCATATCCGCTAGAATGCCCTGCCGGTCCCTCGCGCCACTCTCGGTCTGATGCCCGATGGCGCCGTTGTCACGAGAGCCCGGCCAGCTTCGCGCCCTTTTCCCTCCACCGCTGCTTCAAGGTTGCCATGACGCCGCCACTCGACCCCGATGCTCTCCAGACACTGCTCGAACGCCTGTCCGATGATGCCAGCCGCTGCTTCAACGAAGGCAAGGTCGCGGACTATATCCCGGCACTGGCGCAGGTCGACCCTGACCAGTTCGGCATCGCCGTCTGCCATGTGGATGGCCGTGTACAGTACGCCGGCAGCGCGCATACTCGCTTCTCGATCCAGTCGATCTCCAAGGTGCATGCGCTGGTACTGGCGATGCAGCGTCTTGAGAGCGACGAGATCTGGTCGCGCGTCGGTCGTGAACCCTCCGGCCAGGCCTTCAACTCGATCATGCAGCTGGAGGTCGAGAACGGCATTCCGCGCAATCCCTTCATCAATGCCGGTGCCCTGCTGATCACCGACCTGCTGGTGTCGCGCATCGTCTCGATCCAGAACACCCTGCGTGAGCAGCTCAGGCGTCTGTCCGGCAGCGACGATATCGGCTTCGATGAAAAGGTCGCGCGCTCGGAAATGGACCACAAGGCGCGCAATGCCTCGCTCGCCTACCTGATGCAGGCCTACGGCAATGTGCATTCCGATGTGGATGACCTGCTGGACACCTACTTCCACAGCTGCTCGGTGTCGATGAACTGCGTGGAACTGGCGCGCAGCTTCGCCTTCCTCGCCAATCGCGGCGTCAATCCGCTGGATGGCAAGGAAGTGGTCTCGCCGCTGGAGACACGCCAGCTCAATGCGCTGTTGCTGACCTGCGGACTTTACGACGCGGCAGGCGACTTCGCCTGGCGAGTGGGGCTGCCGGGCAAGAGTGGCGTCGGCGGTGGCATCATCGCCATCCTGCCGGGACAGATGAGCATCTGCGTCTGGTCACCACGCCTGGACGGCTACGGCAACTCGATTGCCGGGCGACATGCACTGGAAGGCCTGGTGGCGGGCATGGGGCTTTCGCCACTGGGGTGAGACATGCGAGCCGAGAAGTGAGGACTGAAATGGGAGGGTTGAGAAGTAAGCGTTGCGGCATGAGGATTGCGGCACGAGAGCCAAGATCCGAACCCGAGATCAGAGATCCGGCAATAAAAAAGGGCGAGTCGCGTCCGCCACGCCACTCGCCCTGTCTTCAATCCTTGAAGACTATCACCACAGGTCCCGCTCTTTGACTGTAGCGTAAATAAGCATATGCACAAGTAAGAGAATGCCGACAAAGCACGCCTGTCTTTGGCCCTGATCTGCGGAAAAAGACCGCGGCATACCGCTTTGGTCTGACACGTGCAGCGCCATCAATCTCCGAGACTCTCCATCTCTACGACCAATGACTCATGCGCCTCTTGTCGCGAGCTTGCCCGCCTCTCGCGCATGCCGTTCTCTCATCAGCAACGAAAGATCGCTCTCATCAGCAGCGAAAATTCCATGGCCAGTTGCAGGCACACTCGGCGCAGACAGGTGGAATAAATGCATGGCATGAAAAAGCCCGCCCGGTTTCCCGGGCGGGCTTTTTGCCAGCTGATGGCGTGTCCGATCATTGCATTGAGCGCTGGCCATCAATCAGCGATGCAAAGTTCCAGGAGGCAAGGCTCAAGGATGCAAGGCTCAAGCAGGGATCGTCAGCGTAGACCCGATGACGATGCATCAGCCAAGTGAGAGACACAGATACTTGGTTTCCATGTATTCCTCGAGGCCATACTTGGAGCCTTCACGACCCAGCCCCGATGCCTTGGTGCCACCGAAGGGCGCCGCGGCGTTGGAGATCAGCCCGGTATTGATACCGACCATGCCGTAGTCCAGACCTTCCGAGACGCGCCAGACACGCTTGAGGTCGCTGCTGTAGAAATAGCTGGCCAGACCGAATTCGGTGTCGTTGGCCATCTCGATCGCCTCTTCCTCGCTCTCGAAGGGGAAGATCGCCGCCAACGGACCGAAGGTTTCCTCACGGGCGACCTTCATCTCCGGCGTCACCTGCGAGATCAGGGTCGGCGTGAAGAAGCTGCCCCCCAGCGGATGCGGATGGCCGCCCAGCAGCAGTTCGGCACCCTTGTCGAGGGCATCCTGCACGTGCTCGGTGACCTTCTCGACGGCATCGCCATCGATCAACGGACCGACCTTGACGCCCTCTTCCAGGCCATTGCCCACGGTCAGCTCGGCGTTCATGGCGGCGGCCAGTTTCTCGCTGAAGGCATTGACCACGCTGGACTGCACCAGGAAGCGATTGGTGCAGACGCAGGTCTGGCCGGCATTGCGGAACTTGGCTGCCATCGCGCCTTCCACCGCCGCATCGAGATCGGCGTCTTCGAACACCAGGAAGGGTGCGTTGCCGCCAAGCTCCAGCGAGATCTTCTGGATGTGCTGCGCGGCATTTGCCATCAGGCCTCGCCCGACTTCCGTGGAGCCGGTGAAGGTCACCTTGCGCACGATGCTGGAATCGGTCATCGCCTTGGCGATGTCCTTGGCCGAGCCCGGCACGACGTTGAAGACGCCGCGCGGCACGCCAGCGCGTTCCGCCAGCACCGCCAGCGCCAGCGCCGAGAACGGCGTCTGGCTGGCCGGCTTGACCACGATCGGACAGCCCGCGGCCAGCGCGGCGCCCGCCTTGCGGGTAATCATCGAAGCCGGGAAGTTCCACGGCGTGATCGCCCCCACCACTCCGACCGGCTGCTTGAGCACCAGGATGCGCTGGTCACGCTTGGCGGCCGGAATGGTGTCGCCATACACGCGCTGACCTTCTTCGGCGAACCAGCGCAGGAAGCTGGCCGCGTACTGGATTTCACCGGCGGCTTCGGCGAGGGGCTTGCCCTGCTCCAGCGTCATGATCTGCGCCAGGTCATCCTTGTGCTCCAGCATCAAGGCGTACCACTTCATCAGGATGTCAGCGCGCTCCAGCGCCGGCGTCTCCTTCCAGTCCGCGAAGGAGTGCTGCGCCGCCTCGATGGCGCGTTCGGTCTCGGCGTAACCCAGCCGAGGCACGCGGCCGATGATCTCGCCGGTGGCAGGATTGTCGACCTCGATCTGCTCGCCGGAATCCGCGGCTACCCAGCCACCGTCGATATAGGCAAATGGACGAAACAGACTGGTATCGTTGAGATGTTCCATGAAGACTCCCGAGGCGTGCTTGTGGGTCAAGGCAGTGATTCCCGGCTAACCGAGACTACTCAAGACTAACCTGATATAGCCTAGATGCGGGCGTGGCGCTAGATCCACAACCCTGCCAGTACTAGTACCACGATGGCCAGCCCGGCGAGCCACCAGCGCTTGCGCGTTGCTGGCCTGGCGGCGTCAGCCTTGGCCCCGGGGGCCTCGCCGGCCTCGCTCTCGGGCGGCATCGAGACGACTCGCCGCGCCTTCTGTTGCTTGATCCGCGCATTGAAGACCTGCACTGCACGCCCGTCGCGAAGCTCGAAGTCCACCGCCAGCCCCGGCCCCGGCAAGCCACGCCCGCGCCAGCCGACCAGATCGAAGGCGTGCTCGCCGCCCTTCTCGTCCCGAATGGTGCCCTGCTGTTCTGCATCATCGAAATGGATGATTTCCCCGATCACATCATGTCTCCCGACTCTTCAGGCTTCTGCGCCTGACTGTCTCGATATCTGAGCTTCTCGACATCTGACTTTCTCGACATCTGGGCTTCTCGACGCCTGCCCCGGCTGACTAGTCATGTGCTTCGCGACTGTCCGAGAGGGTGATAGACACCGAGTCCGAGAAGCGCAAGGCATGCGGCTTGTCGATCTCGACCTGCGCCGTCAGCACCTGTTCGTGCGCCATCACGATATCCAGCACCTCACGGGTCATGCGTTCGAGCAGCGCGAAGCGCCCTTCCTCGACATGACGGATCAACTGCTTGGTGATGGTGCGGTAATTGAGCGCTTCACTGATGTGATTGAACTGCACGGCGCGTGCCGCGCGATAGCGGATCACCACGTTGATCACGACATCCTGGCGGTTCTGGATCTCGTCTTCATTGATCCCGATATAGGTTCTCAGGCGCAGATTCTTGATGCGAATGGTGGCGAGATCGTGATCGAGATGTTCATCGTGCAAGGCATGCATCGGCATCGGCAGGGACTCCTGATCAAGGGAAACGCGCGAGATGACTCCCAGACAAGAACGCCGCCTCGAAAGGCGGCGTCTTCACTCTGCTGTCAGCTGATCAACGTCAGGAATTCCTGACGGGTCGGCTGATTGTCGCGGAAGGCGCCCAGCATCACGGACGTCTTCATGCTGGAATTCTGCTTTTCCACCCCACGCATCATCATGCACATGTGACGCGCTTCGACCACGACGGCCACACCACGTGCACCGGTGACCTGCTGAACGGCCTCGGCGATCTGCTTAGTGAGGTTTTCCTGAATCTGCATGCGACGCGAATACATGTCGACGATACGCGCGAACTTGGACAGACCGAGCACCTTGCCAGACGGCAGATAGGCGATGTGGCACTTGCCGATGAACGGCAGCAGGTGATGCTCGCACATCGAGTAAAGCTCGATGTCCTTGACCAGTACCATCTCGTCCGTATCGGAGGTGAAGACAGCGCCGTTGACGATCTCCTCCAACGACTGTTGATAGCCATGAGTCAGGTACTGCATGGCCTTGGCCGCGCGCTTGGGCGTATCCAGCAGGCCCTCACGCTCTGGATCCTCACCCAACGCGGTGATGATCTGGCGGTAGTGGTTGGCAATCTCTTCGGTCATCCGTCTGCCTATGGTATCGGTCAGGGGCGCGCACTAGCGCACGCATAGCAGGGGTAAAGCACAAAAGTCATACACAAGCGATCAGATGGCAAGAAATCGTATAACTTCGTGTTCAATGTCAGGGCCAGATTCTACCTCAGGCATGCCGTCAACGCAGGTCTGTTCACGCGATTGTCGTATCCGTGCAACACATGCGCCCCCATCGGTAACCGATGGGGGCGCATGAAGGGGCGATGTCACTCACTTCGCCAAAGGGGCTCAGGCCTCGCGACGACCTTCAGGTCATTTCACGACTGCCAGGCCATGTCGCGATCACTAGGCCAGCCAACGCGGCGCAGACAGCGCGACGCGCTGCTGCTCCAGGCTGCGAATGTGGTCGTCCCAGTAGCCCAGGCTCGCCACGTGCGAGAAGGCCTGCGGGAAGGCGGGGTCCGACCAGCGCCGCACCACCCAGGCACTGTGACGCACCATGCGCAGTGTGCGCAGGGTCTCGATCCACTTGAGCTCGCTGCGATTGAACTCACAATGCTGCTCGTAGCCCTCCAGCACCTCGGACAGCTGCATGTGCAGCTCCGGGTCGCTCTGACCGGTCAACAGCATCCACAGGTCCTGCACCGCCGGAGCGCTCAGGCAGTCATCGAAGTCGACCAGCGCAAAGCTGTCATCACGCCCCAGCATGTTGCCGATGTGGCAGTCGCCGTGGGTACGGATCAAGGCGCTTTCCGGCCAGCTCTGCTCCGCGACCAACGGGCGCAGCGCCTCGATGACACGCTGGTAGCTGTCGCGCTGGCGCTCACTCAGCCAGTCGGAGGCCAGCACGCTGGCGCAGCTCTCTTCCAGAATCCGCAGCGGCGAGAGCGTCTCCCGCTGGCGAAACGCGCTCTTGCGCCCCACCGCGTGCACGCGACCGATCAGCTCGCCCAGCTGATAGAGATGCTCGGCAGATTCAAGCTCCGGCGCGCGCCCCACCACATGCGGGAAGAGAGCGAAGTCGAAGCCCTCGAATCGATGCAGCGTCTCGCCGGCCTCGTTCGCCCACGCGGGCGCCCCGGGGACACCGGCCTCATCCAGCTCGGCCAGGAAGGCGTGCTCCTCGAGAATCTGGGCACGGCTCCAGCGCTCGGGGCGATAGAACTTGGCCACCCAGCGGCGTCGGTCATCATCGGCGAGATGGTAGACACGATTCTCGTAACTGTTCAGCGCGAACGGCTCGCCGGGCAACCAGAAGCCCAGCGATTCGACAGCGGCCACGACACGGTCCGGCGCGAGAGCATCGAAGGGATGAAAACGCGTGTCTCCATGGCCCTGTGGCGCGGATGTCGTCGACCAGGTGTTGCCATTGGAGCGCGCATCCAACTCGCGCGAGGTGCCGGAAGATTGCGAGTCATCGGGGGAAACAGGATCAATAGGCATGGCAATTCCTCGGGCATGGACCAGCAAACGGCTGCCGGACCTTGCATGCTATGAGATTAGACCCTCTGCACGCCAGTCTTCTCCCTGATTGACCCCGCCTGCCCGCTGAGTTCAACGCCCGTTTCGAGGCTCAGCCCCGGCGGCATGTGTCGGGCAGCTCTACTTCGTGTCGCATTTACGGGTCACAGCGCCCCGCGCAAGGCCAGGGGAGTCCGCGCCAGCACGCAGGCATCGACCTCACGGGCACCGGCTCGCAGGCAGGCCTGTGCAAGACTGTCGAGCGTCGCACCGCTGGTCATGACGTCATCGATCAGCAGCACATGCTCGGGCAAGAGGCCATCAATGTCATAACGCCCACGCTGCGCTTTCAGACGCCCGCGCCTATCCCGCAGGCGCTGATCCGGCGCTGCCCTGGCCACCGCGACTGACGCCTCGTGCGGCATGCGCCTGTCGCGCACCCGCGCCATATCCCGCGGATGGCCAGCAATGACGGGGCCCAGCCCGCGACACAGTTCCGCCAGCGCATCATGGCCGCGCTGGCGACGACGATAGGCATCTGCCGGTACCAGCAATACTGCGCCGTGAGGGTGCGTCTGGCGCCACTCGCGGCAGAAGTGCGCCAGCTCCCGCTGCATGAGCTGGCGCAACAGTCGCCCGGCGCGGCGCTGATGCTGGTCCTTGTAGCGCTGGAACAGCCCCGCCAGCAACCCTTCATACCGCAGCGGCGCAAAGCAGCGTGCAAAGGCGGGCGGTGATGACAGGCACCGCGCACAGGCCTGCTGACTCAAGGCCAGTGAGACGACAGGCTCAGCACAACGCGGACAGGCATGCTGATTGCGCGCGATTCTCGCCTCGCAGGCGTCGCACCACTCGCGGCGCGATGACAGCTCTCGCTCATCAGGCGAGCGAGTCGCTAGAGAGGGAAATGAAGGGGGAGGTGAAACTGAAGCGCTCTGCCGTTCGGTCGCGCCGGGCATGGCTGTCGTCAGCTGACGCTGACAGAATGCGCAGGGTCGCGAGAGCTGCCAGTGGTCAACCAGCAGAGTTCTCATCGTTGACAGCGCCCGCGGAAACTCTATCATCTCAGTTAACCTGACCTTACTCGATGCGTTGACTGGCCACTTGCCAGCTCGGCTGCCGACTCCCGGACTCACCCACGGATGACCGGCTCAGCGCGCTCTCGCTCTGCCCGCCTGATGAAGGACCTCAAGCTCATGACCGTAGAAGCCTCCCGCGTGACCACACAAGCCACGAATATCCCTGCGCCTGCCGATGACAGCGTGGTACGCCATGACTGGAGCGTCGCGGAAATCGAGGCGCTGTTCGCCCTGCCCTTCAATGACCTGCTGTTCCGTGCCCAGCAGGTGCACCGTCAGCACTTCGATCCGAATGCGGTACAGGTCTCCACCCTGCTGTCGATCAAGACCGGCGCCTGCCCGGAGGACTGCAAGTACTGTCCGCAGTCCGGCCACTACAACACCGGCCTTGGCAAGGAAAAGCTGATGGAGATCGAGAAGGTGGTCGAGCAGGCACGTGCCGCCAAGGACGCCGGCGCCAGCCGCTTCTGCATGGGCGCGGCCTGGAAGAGCCCGCGTGAGCGCGACCTCGAAGTGGTCACCGAGATGGTGCGTCAGGTGAAGTCGCTGGGACTCGAGACCTGCATGACGCTGGGCATGGTCGATACCGATCAGGCCAGAAAGCTCGCGGATGCCGGCCTCGACTACTACAACCACAATCTGGACACCTCACCGGAGTACTACGGCGAGATCATCACCACGCGCAGCTACAGCGAGCGCCTGGATACCCTGGCCAGCGTGCGCGAAGCCGGCATGAAGGTGTGCTCCGGCGGCATCCTCGGCATGGGCGAGACCACCACCGACCGTGCCGGCCTGCTGCGTCAGCTGGCCAATCTGGAGCCACAGCCGGAATCGGTGCCGATCAACATGCTGGTCAAGGTGGCGGGCACGCCGCTGGAGAATGTCGATGACCTCGATCCCATCGAGTTCATCCGCGCCATCGCCGTGGCGCGCATCATGATGCCGAAGAGCCACGTGCGCCTGTCCGCCGGCCGCGAGCAGATGGACGATTCCACCCAGGCACTGGCCTTCCTCGCCGGTGCCAACTCCATCTTCTATGGCGAGCGTCTGCTGACCACCGGCAACCCGCAGGCCAACCGTGACCGCGAGCTGTTCGAGCGCCTCGGCCTGCACCCGGAGACCCGCCAGGAAGTCGCCAGCGACGAAGTGCGCGAGGCCGCCCTGAAGGCCGCCATGGAAGAACAGGCACGCGCCAATGTCGAGGGCAGCCTGTTCTATGACGCCACGCGCGAGGCGACGCCCGCCAGCAGCGAAGGCCAGGTGCGCGAACGCAAGCCCTGCGGCCTGGTGGTGTGATCGCTCGTGGCCACCGATACGCCCGCCAGCGCGCGCTTCAGCCCTCAGTCCAGCGCCAGCTTCACGCATCTGGAGGACCTGCTCACTCAGCGTGAGCGGGTCGGCCGCTATCGCCGGCGCCTGACGCTGGATTCCCCCCAGGGCCCCCACGTCAGCCTCGCCGGGCAGGCAGCCGATGCAGAGGCGCGCCCGCTGCTCAACTTCACCGCCAACGACTATCTGGGGCTGGCCAACCACCCGGCACTGGTCGAGGCCGGCTGTCGCGCGGCGCGCGAATTCGGTGTCGGCAGCGGCAGCGCACACCTGGTCAATGGCCACCAGCTCGCTCACCACCAGCTGGAGGCTCGCCTGGCCGAGCTGACCGGGCGGCCGCGCGCGTTGCTGTTCTCCACCGGCTTCATGGCCAATCTGGGCGTGATCGATGCACTGGCGAGCGCCTCGCGCGAGGCCGGTCGCAGCCTCGAGATCTTCCATGATCGCCTCAATCACGCCAGCCTCCTCGACGGCGCGCGCCTGGCATCCTCCGGCACCACTGCCGTACGCTCGCGTCGCTTCCACCATCGCGATCTTGAAGACCTCGAGCGCCAGCTGGCGCGCTCCCGGGCCGACGACACGCTGGTGATCAGCGATGGCGTGTTCAGCATGGATGGCGACTGCGCCGATATCGCGGGCCTGAGCCAGGCCTGCGCCCGGCACGGCGCCTGGCTGATGATCGACGATGCCCACGGACTGGGCGTGCTGGGCGAGCATGGCGAAGGACTGGTCGGGCGCGATACCCCGCTGGCTGACGTGCCGGTATTGGTCGGCACCCTGGGCAAGGCGCTCGGCAGCAGCGGCGCCTTCGTCGCCGGCAGCGATGCGCTGATCGAGAGCCTGATCCAGCTGGCGCGCCCCTACATCTACACCACCGCGCAACCGCCGCATGTCGCCGCCGCCACCCTGGCGGCGCTGGAAATCGTCGCGCACGAACCGCAGCGCCGTGAGCAGTTGCAGGCGCGCGTGCAGCAGTTCCGTGATGGATGTGTCCATCTGCTGGCGGGCAGTGGGCTCGCGCTCGGGCTGTCGTCAGCCGACAGGGAGGCATTCTCTGCCACGCTGACCCCGATTCAGCCGCTGATTCTGGGCAGCGAAGCGCGGGCATTGGCCTGGAGCGCGGCACTGCGCGAGCGCGGCGTGCTGGTCTCGGCCATCCGCCCGCCCACGGTGCCCGCCGGCAGCTCGCGCCTGCGCTTCACCTTCTCCGCCGAGCACACGGCCGAGGATATCGCGGCACTGCTCGACGCTCTCGAAGCGGTATTGGCAGCGGAAAAGGCCCAGCCCCGCTCGGCTTCCCCAACCATCAGCCCAGAAGGAGTCACGCCATGACATTGACTCGTCTGGTGCTGTTCAGCGGCTGGGGTATCGATGCGCGCATCTGGCAGCCCTTGATCACCTGCCTGCAAGCACGCCTCGCTCACGTCACTGAGACGGATGATCAGGCAAAGAGTTGCCCGCTGGAGATCATCGCGCCGGATTGGCCAGAAGAAGGCCCGCAGGCCGATTCACGGGCAGGCTCAGAACCGACAGCCTTGCAAGCCTCACTGGGCGGCGCCGATACCCTGTGGCTGGGCTGGTCGCTGGGTGCCCTGCGGGCCGAGGCGCTGGCGAAGGAGCAGGCGCCGGCCGTCCTTGTCTCGCTGGCCATGGGGCCAAGCTTCATCGACCAGGCCCCATCTGAACAGATGATTCCCGCCCTGGCACCAGAGGTGCTGAACGACTTCCGCACAGCCTTCGCGCGCAACCCCACCGCCAGCTGGCAACATTTTCTGCGCTGGCAGGCCAGTGGTGAGGCCTCTGCGCGTGACTGCCTCAGACAATTGCGCGAACTGATCGGTCGTCACCCCGTCAGTCGCGAAGCGGTGCTGGCGACAGGACTGGCGGAACTGGCCAGCCGCCAGATGTCGCTGGCACCTCAATCAGAGTTACCGCTCGAGTTCTGGCTCGGCAAGCAGGACCCGCTGCTGGCACCGGGCCTGAGTGCGGCGCTGCGCGCGCAGGGCCAGGTAGTCGCGGAATTCGAGGGTGGCCACTGCCTGCCATTGAGCGCGACCGAGGCGCTTGCCGATGCCCTGCTCGCGCGCATGGGCCTCGCCACCCACCTCAAGCACATCAGCGAGGAGGCCTGAGATGTCGATTGCCGTCAGCGTGCCACCTGCAGAGCTTGCAACGCCCCCGCTCACGCCTGCCACGAGCCGTCAGCAGGTTGCCCGCGCCTTTGATCGCGGCGCTGCCGACTACCTCACGCTGGCGCAGGCCCAGCACGCCATGGCGGCCACCCTGTTCGCCTCGCTCCCTGAGCGGCTGCCGGCCGCCGCCCGTGTGCTCGATCTCGGTTGTGGGCCCGGACATTGGACCCTCGAACTGGCGCAGCGCTACTCTGGGGCTTGCTGCATGGGGCTGGATCTCTCGCTTGAGATGCTGCGTGAAGCCGCACACCAGACGAGCGAGCTTGCGAGTGGCAGCCCTGAACGCCTGTACTGGCTACGCGCCGATGCCGAGCGCCTGCCACTGGCCGATGCGAGTCTGGACCTGGTGTTCTCGAGCCTCGCCGTGCAATGGTGCGACAGCCCTCGGCAATGGCTCGCGGAACTATCACGCACCTTGAAACCCGGCGCTCGAGCGCACATCAATACTTTGGGGCCCGGCACCCTCAAGGAAGTACGCCATGCCTGGCAGCGCGCGGATGATTCCGTGCGTCACTTCCCCAGCGCCACCCATCTTGCACGCCATGCAGAAGCCGCCGGGTTGCGCTGCCACTGGCAATTACGCCCGCGGGTATTTCACTATCCCGATGTCGCCGCGGTCATGGCCTCGATCAAGGGCATCGGGGCACAGACCGCCAGTGGCCGGCGCTTGACACGCGCCGAGGTGCAGCAGGCCAAGGCGCGGCATGAAACGTTGCGTACCGCGAAGGGATTGCCTGTAAGCTATCAAGTCATTGAACTTGTGCTCGAAAAACCGTTCAGAATTGCGTACGGACAACACTGATATTTTGCTTGAAGGCAATTACCTGCCTCGCTCGGATACAATGAAAACTGATATGAAAACCGCGGACAGCTCGTCACGGGACACTGCTACACCTGCGCGAGCCGAACATGGCATCGCCGCCTTCGTGACCGGTACCGATACCGAAATCGGCAAGACCTTCATCGCCAGCGCCCTGCTGGCACGTGCTCGCCTGCGCGGCCTGACCACGCTGGGCCTCAAGCCCGTGGCCTCTGACTGCTTCGAGAATCACGATGGTCTGGTCAACGCCGACGCCCTGTCATTGCAGGCGCAGTGCGAACCGGAAGCGGATTATGAAAGCATCAACCCCTGGCGCTTCGCGCCGGCCATCGCGCCGCACATTGCCGCGCGTCAGGTGGGCGTCAATCTCGAGGTGGCGAAAATCGCGGCGCATGTGCGGGGCCAGCAGACAAGCGCACAGCGCGACCTGCTGCTGGTGGAAGGCGCTGGCGGCTGGCGGGTACCGCTGAATGACGATGAGGATTTCTCGGACCTGGCCATCGAGCTGGGCTTGCCGGTGATTCTGGTCGTCGGGCTACGCCTGGGCTGCATCAATCATGCGCGCCTGACGCTTGAGGCCATCGAACGCGATGGGCTGGAGATCGCCGGCTACGTCATCAACCATCTGGAAGCGGATATCGAGGTCAGCGAAGACAACATGGCGACGTTGTCACGCACGCTGCGAGCCCCCTGTCTGGGTGTCGTTCCGTGGATGTGCGATGAAGATCTTTCCAATACACGCCACGCCGCCGAGCGCGCCGCCAGCTATCTGCAACTGCCCTGCGGGCTGGAATCACGTAGCGTGCATGTCGTACAGGAGTGAGGCGCTGAAGGCGCAGCACAAGGCGGGAAAATTCAGGGGATAATCGACACAAGCGATTGACTTGAAAGGCGTCACAGGTAAAATGCAGCCCTGCTTCTCGCGGAAGTGGTGGAATTGGTAGACACGCCAGATTTAGGTTCTGGTGCCGCAAGGTGTGGGGGTTCGAGTCCCCCCTTCCGCACCATCAGCAAGCCTTTGCTGATGCTCCCCAACTGCCTCGCGCAGTCAGCAAGTCCTCTCGCTTTTGTCTGTCGTGCATGCGTCGTGTCATCTGATGCCTTCTGCACCAATCGTCGTCGGTGCCTTTCCGTCGGTTGCTATACCCGTTTCACGCCCTCTCTCTGCGTTACTCTGCTTTGCAAACAACCTGCTTTGCGACCCCGGCCGATCTGCGGTGCGGTATTCGCGCGTCTGGACGAATCTCAGCGTCGTCTTAGGCTGTCCTGCAGATTGGCCAGGCTGACACGCGCCTGATCCAGCAACAGCTGGCGCTCTTCACGGTCATGATGCGCGGCATGCGCCGCGGCAAGCTGCAGGTTCACGTATTCGATCCCGCTGGTAAAGCGATAGAACTCGCGACGCGAGGCCACCTGGCGAAAGGCGTCGAGCAGCGAGGGATCAAGTGCCAGCCGCTCACCACGCGCAACGTCTGGCTCCGCCTCCACCAATGCCGATAGCAGTGGTTGCACGGCCTGATTCCATTCCTCTCTGCGCGACCGCCAGCGACCGAGCCAGAAGCCGATGAAACCGCCGATGCCAAGGCCGCCCAGCCCCCATAACCATTCCCACTGCATGCTGGTGCCTCATTGCGTCAGATCGAATTCCGAGGGTCATTGCCTCATCTTCGCGCAGTATACCCAACAATGAGCGCTCTCATGCTCAACGCCCGACATATTTAATGAAATACTAATAAACAAGGCATTTGCGCTCATTGCGCACGGGCGCCCAGCACGATGATGGCGCTACCCGCCAGGCAGACCAGTGTCCCCAGCAGGTCCCAGCGACTGGGCAACTGCTGCTCGACCAGCCACAGCCAGGCCACTGACGCGGCGATATAGACACCGCCATAGACAGCAAAGGCGCGCCCGGCGTGACTGACGTCGACCAGTGAAAGCAGCCAGGCGAACAGCGCCAGGCTGAGCATGCCGGGAATCAGCCAACCGGGGCTGCGTTCCAGTTTCCACCAGGCCCAGAAACTGAAGCAGCCGGCGATCTCGGCGAGCGCCGCCAGCGGATATATCCAGAGAATCGACATCGATGAGTCTCGCGTGAGATTGGCAGCCCTGGGTGACAGCGCCATGAAAGTTGTCGGCATCAGACGACTCCCGCACCCCGTCAAAAGCCGCTAGGATTAATTAGCGGACAATCCATGGACAATCACGGCCAATGGATTCCCTGTCCGTCTCTCCGTATTGACCAAGCCAGGATTGGCGCCGTCTTGCTGCGCATGATATCGCGCAGTGACTCGATAACAAGGAACCCCACGATGACTCGGCAACGACTGATCATCAACCGCCTGGATGCTGACCGCCTCCAGCGCCTGATCGACGCTCAGCAACACGATGATGAGCTGTCCCTTCGCCTCGAAAGCCGCCTGATCCAGGCAGAGATCGTGCCCCCCGATGACTTCCCCGAAGACCGCGTCAGCATGCGCAGCCGCCTGCGCCTCAAGGGGTCGCGCTCCGGCGATAGCGAGCTGACACTGCACTACCCTACCCCGGAGGATGGTGAGTGCATGTCGCTGCGCAGCCACCTGCCGCAACCCGAAGAGCAAGAGACCTCACTGGCGCTGTGCATCATGTCACCACTGGGCATCGCGCTGCTGGGAATGGCGGTTGGCGAGCAGATCACGCTGCCCCGGGAAGATGGCCAGAGTGACGTCATCCGTCTGGAAGCCATCCTGCATCAGCCGGAAGCCTGCGGTCAGTTCCATCTCTGAAGGGCCAGGGCCACTTGATTCACGCCTGAAAAGTGCCGGGTTCGACAGTCAGCCCTGTGCTGACACAGGCTGGCAGCGCAGCAATACGCTACGCTGACAGGAGCCAGCAGGGTTGCCGGACCCTGCTGGCTCACGCCATTGCTCCTTGACATAACACGCCATCGATCCCGCTGCGCACCTGCGCATGCGGGCATTTTCAATGTCTGTCTGGAGAATGCCTCATGGGTATATTATCGCACCCTCATGTCAAGACAGCCGCTCACCGGCGCCTGCATGAAGCTCTCGAGCACTACGCGGCCAGTCATCAACATCGTGAGAACATCCGCATGCATCTTGTCTGCGTGCCTATCATCTTCACTGCCAGCTTGATCCTGCTGTGGAGACTGCTCGGGGGGCAGGGGCTATCGAGTGAACCGGGGCTAGGTGTGTGGATGCTGCCCGGTGGCGTGGTCACCCTGGCGGTCCTGGCCGTCTATGCGCGCTTCTCCCTCAGGGTACTTGGCGTGATGGCCGTCTGGGCCCTGGCAAGCCTGGCGCTGATGTTCGTGATGCTCGGGCTCAACTGGCCGGTGACACCGATGATGCTGGCGGCCTTCGTGGTCGCCTGGGTCGGTCAGGTCGTCGGCCATCGTATCGAGGGCCGCAAACCGGCCTTCCTCGATGATCTGCGTCAGCTGCTGATCGGACCGCTGTTCGTGCTGGTCGAGCTGTTCCCCGCCATGCGTGACTGGTTGCTGAAGCAGGATGAGCCGACCGAGCGGTCATGAGCGTCCAGAGGGCATGCAGCTTGCCGACACGCCCCGATGGACAGGGATTCCGACAACACAAAAAAGCCCAGCGACCTGACACGGTCGCTGGGCTTTTCATTGGACTCTACTGACGGTCACGGTGTCTTGTGGCTTGCGTCATTGCTCCGGCGCGAAATCCTCGAGGCTGAAGGCCATCAATGGCGCGGCGCCAGCGCTGATCTGGGCCTCAATGGCGACGGCGCGCGGCAGCACGCGTGCCACGAAGTACTCCCCGAGTGCCAGCTTGCGGCGATAGAAGCCCTCACCGCTGACACCTGCTTGCGCCAGTCCACGCGCCGCAGCACGCGCCATGCGCAGCCACAGATAGCTGTAGACACACAGCCCTGCCAGGTAGAGATAGTCACAGGCCGCTGCGCCCAGCTCTTCCGGGTTGTCATCGGCGCGGGCCAGCAACTGTTCCGACACTCGCTCCAGGCGCGCAAGCTCCGTCTTGCAGGCCTCGGCGAACGGGCGGGTCTGGGCGTCATCGGCCTGACGCTCAAGCTCGGCTCGCACCAGGGCGGCAAAGCTCGCCACATGGGCGCCACGGTTGCGGTAGAGCTTGCGCCCGACCAGATCCATCGCCTGAATGCCGTTGGTGCCTTCGTAGATCATCGCGATGCGTGCATCGCGCACGTACTGCTCGGCGCCCCACTCCACGCAGTAGCCATTGCCACCATAGAGCTGCTGCGCCATGACGGTGGCATCGAAACCACGGTCGGTCAGCAGCGCCTTGGCGATCGGCGTCATGAATTGCACCAGCGCATCCGCGTCGGCCTTCACCGCGTCATCGGCGTGATATTTGACGCGGTCCAGCTGCTGGCCCACGAAGACGGCAAAGGCGCGCCCGGTCTCGTTCCAGACGCGCACCTCAAGCGCCATGCGGCGCACGTCGGGATGCACCAGAATCGGGTCGGCCGGCTTGTCAGGCGCCTTGGCCCCAGTCGGTGCCCGGCTCTGCAGACGCTCGGCGGCGAAGTCCATCGCGCTCTGATAGGCCACCTCGCCCAACCCCAGCCCCTGCAGACCGATGGAAAGACGCTCGTAGTTCATCATGGTGAACATCGCCGCCAGCCCCTGATGCGGCTCGCCGATCAGCACGCCTTCGGCACCGTCGAAGTTCATCACGCAGGTCGCACTGCCCTTGATGCCCATCTTGTGTTCGATGGAGCCACAGCTGACCGCATTCGGTGTCGCCGGCTGGCCATCGGCATCAAGCAGGTGCCTGGAGACCAGAAACAGCGAGATGCCGCGTGTCCCCGGCGGCGCATCCGGCAGCTTGGCGAGCACCAGATGCACGATGTTGTCGACCATGTCGTGCTCGCCGCCGGTGATCCAGATCTTGGTGCCGGTGAGGCGATAGCGCGGCAGCCCCAGCAGCGGGTCATCGCCCTCGAGGGGTTCGGCACGGGTGCGGATCAGGCCGAGGTCCGTGCCGCAATGCGGCTCGGTCAGACACATGGTGCCCAGCCAGTCGCCGGCATACATGCGCGGCAGAAACACCTGCTTGACGGACTCCGGCGCGTGGCTGTCCACCGCCAGACAGGCACCGGCATTCAGCGCCGGATAGAGCGCGAAGCTGGTATTGGTGGCGTAGAGCATCTCTTCAAAGGCCACGGTGAGCATCTTGGGCATGCCCTGACCACCATATTCAGGATTGCCACCCAGCCCCATCCAGCCGCCTTCAGCGAGCACCCGATAGGCCTCCTTGAAGCCCTTGGGTGTCGTGACGTGGCCATTCTCGAAACGCGCGCCCTCGGCGTCTCCGCTCAGGTTGAGTGGCAGCAGCTCGGCCTGGGTCACGCGCGCACCTTCCTCGAGAATCGCCTCGGCCAGCTCGACATTCACCTCTTCGGTGGCTGCCATACCCGCCCATTCCTGCTCGGCGGCGAACACCTCATCGAGAATGAAGCGTGCATCCTTGAGTGGCGCCTGATACTTGGCCATATCACTGTCCTCACTGACTCATGTGCTAAGGGCTTTCGCGAAAGACTTGCCTCTCACCCCGTGATGAACGACGGGCTTCGCTCAGCAGAATTCAAACGATTGCTTGAAACAATAGGCGCAATCAGATGCCACGTCATCTCGACCTTGGCCCAAGAGCCGCCCAGCCATGCGCCAGCACGATGACCAGGCCAACGATGGTCAGGCCAACGACCACCAGCCCCTCCGTGACCAGCGACACAACGCAAGACGCCGCCCCGGGGTTACCGAGGCGGCGTCTTGTCACTGCTCATGTCGCTGCTTTCAGCGCTTTCGCTACGGTCGCTCTAGACCGATACCACATTGGCCAGCGGCGTCGGGTGCTTGCCATCTTCCCACCCCAGGCTGCTGTCGGCATTCGGCGAGAACCACTTGAGCGAATCGTGCAGCTTGACCACATCCCCGACGATGATCAGCGTCGGCGGCTTGAGGCCCTGACCGGCGATCTGCGCCGGCATGTCGGCCAGCGTTGCCACATGCACACGCTGACGCGCGGTGGTGCCCTGCTCGACCAGCGCGATCGGCGTGGACGCCGCCAGACCATTGGCGATCAACTGCTCGCAGATCAGCCCCAGGCTGCCGAGCCCCATGTAGAAGACCAGCGTCTGGGCCGGGCGCGCCAGCGCCTCCCAATCCAGGTCACAGCTGCCATCCTTCAAGTGGCCGGTGACGAAGCGCACCGACTGGGCGTGGTCGCGATGAGTCAGCGGAATACCCGCGTAAGCCGCGCAACCGGAAGCCGCCGTGATGCCCGGCACGACCTCGAAGCTGATGCCGGCACCGGCCAGGGTCTCGAGCTCTTCCCCGCCGCGCCCGAAGATGAAGGCGTCACCGCCCTTCAAGCGCACTACGCGATGCCCGGCACGGGCGTAATCCACCAGCGCCTGATTGATGCCTTCCTGCGGCACGCTGTGATCGCTGCGCGCCTTGCCGACATACAGGCGACGCGCCTCCGGATTGGCCAGCGCCAGAATCTCGTGACTGACCAGGCGATCATGAATGATGACATCGGCCTGCTGCAGATGGCGCAGCGCCTTGAGCGTCAGCAGCTCCGGATCGCCCGGCCCCGCGCTGACCAACGCCACCTGGCCCTGCGTGCCCGTGAAGCGGTCCTCCTCCTTCACGGGCAATACCGCCTCGCCGGCCACCAGGCGCGGCGGAAGGCGCACGCTGGAGTCCCGGGGGTGGCTCGGCGCGAACACCATCACGTGCTGCTCGCGCGCATGACGCAGGATGCCGCGATCGCGCCCTTCGCTGCCGGTGGCGACCAGCCATAGCTGGCCGGGGGCCGGCACGGGCAACAGGGTATCGGCAACCTCCCAACCTTCACGACCACACAGGGTCTCCAGCATCGGCATGCGGGCATCGCCGTAGACACACAGGTCTGCACCGAGGCCGGCAAAACGCTCGGCCAGCGCGACAGCCTCCTGGCCGCCACCGATCAGGCACAGCTGGAGTCGTGAGGGGTCACAGGAGAGATTGAGAAATTCCATGGGGCACATCCACAAACGCGGCGAGGCTGGGGAGCAGCCTTCGATGGGTCGCATTTTAGAGCATAAGAACTACTCTCTAAAATAACCAATAAGAATAACAACCCTGATGCTACGTTGTAGTCGCGCAGAGGGAATAACGAGTGGTGCGATCGGGCAAGGCCTCTGTCTCCGCGATAAACGAAGGCCCCCGCTTCCATGGGAAAGCGGGGGCCTTGACTACGCGAATCCACTACGGCGATTCACGCACCTCAGACGTTGATGGTTTCCACCCCGCCCATGTAGCCACGCAGCGCCTGCGGCACAGTGATGGAGCCATCGGCGTTCTGATGGTTTTCCAGCACGGCGACCAGGCAGCGGCCCACGGCCAGACCGGACCCATTCAGGGTATGCACCAGCTGCGGCTTCTTCTGACCTTCGACACGCACACGCGCCTGCATGCGGCGCGCCTGGAAGTCACGGCAGTTGGAGATGGAGGAGATCTCGCGGTAGGTCGCCTGGCTCGGCAGCCAGACTTCCAGGTCATAGGTCTTGGCGGCGGCAAAGCCCATGTCGCCGGTGCACAGGGTCACGGCACGGTACGGCAGTTCCAGCGCCTGCAGGATGGCTTCGGCGTGGCCGCGCATCTCTTCGAGGGCTTCGTCGCTCTTCTCCGCCGCGACGACCTGTACCATCTCGACCTTGTCGAACTGGTGCTGGCGAATCATGCCGCGGGTATCACGGCCATAGGCACCGGCTTCACTGCGGAAGCACGGGGTATGGGCGGTGAACTTGAGCGGCAGACTGCCGGCGTCGATGATCTCGTCGCGCACCATGTTGGTCAGCGGCACTTCGGCGGTCGGGATCAGGAAGAAATCTCGATCATCGTTGAGCTTGAACAGGTCTTCCTCGAACTTGGGCAGCTGGCTGGTACCCATCAGGGAATCGCGGTTGACGATATAGGGTACGTAATATTCTTCGTAGCCATGCTCCAGCGTCTGCTTGTCGAGCATGAACTGCACCAGCGCACGGTGCAGACGCGCGATGGAGCCATGCATCACGGCGAAGCGTGAACCGGTGATCTTGACCGCCAGCTCGAAGTCCAGCTGGCCCTTGAGCTCACCGAGGTCCACGTGGTCGCGCACGTCGAAATCGAACTCACGCGGCGTGCCCCAGCGGTGCAGCTCGACGTTGTCGCTTTCGTCAGCGCCTTCCGGCACTTCGGCGTCCGGCAGGTTCGGCAGGCTGGCCGCCATGGCGTCGGCCTTGGCCTGCAGCTCATTGAGCTCGGACTTGGCGGCGTCGAGACGCTCGCCCAGATCACTGACTTCTGCCAGCAGCGGCGCGATGTCTTCGCCGCGTGCCTTGGCATTACCGATGGACTTGGAGCGGGTGTTGCGCTCGTTCTGCAGGGATTCCGTCTCGACCTGCAGGTCACGGCGGCGCGCTTCCAGCGCGGCAAAGGCTTCGGTATCCAGCTGATAGCCACGACGTGCGAGGCGCTCGGCAGTCGCTTCAAGATCAGCGCGCAGAAGTTTCGGGTCCAGCATGTGGGAAGGCTCTCTCGTCGGATCACTCAGGCCGCATCGCGGCGCGGAAAGGTTATGCGCACTAGTCTACCTCAGCCATGCCCTGCTTCGCAGCCGCCCAGGCGACAGGATGGCGCGCCCGGGCGCGGGAATCACAGCAGAACGCGTGCGATCTTCATGCCCAGCGCGACCATGCCCAGACACGCCACCACACTGACGGCGACATAGACCAGCCCCGCGAGCATGCGTCCGCTCATCATCAGATTGAGCGCCTCGAGGGCAAAGGTGGAAAAGGTGGTGAAGGCGCCGGTGAAGCCGGCCACCATGATCGCCTGCCAGACGGGGGCCAGCTTGAGCTCCTGGGTCACCCAGATGAACAGGAACCCCATCAGGCAGCTGCCGATCAGATTGACGCCGAGGGTCCCCCACGGGAAACCACGCCCGGCGGCGGCGCCGATCCAGCCACTGACAAGATACCGTCCCAGCGCCCCGATGGCGCCGCCCGCTGCTACTGCCAACCAGGTTCCCATGTGCCTTGTATGCCCCGTGCTCGATTCATTGCGAGTGAGCGCTGGGCAACGCCATGGATCGGCCGCCAGCCACTCTGGCACCCGAGGGTGCCGCCTAGCGCTCTATTGTAGGAAAATCGCCAGCCACGGGGAATCCACGACTCACGAAAGGCAGGTTGAACAAAGCACGACACCCGCGATGCGCCTCCTGACCAATGGGCATCGCGGGTGTCTGAGGGGTGGCTGAGAGCGGAAGACATCAGGCGGCAGAGCGTCTCATTCACTGCCGGGGGACGCACTGCCCTGCTCGATCTCCGCGCGCAGTTGCTCCAGCACATGCTGCCATTGGCGGTGTGCGCCTTCCTTGCCCCCCAGCTGCTCCAGACCGCGTGCCGTCCAGGTGCCGGGGGTGCCGATACGCGAGGCAAGCTCGCCGGGCGGAGTATCGGGGTGGGCTTCCATCAAGGCCAGCGCATCACGCAACTGCGCCATCAGCAACAGGCGCGCCTGGGGGCCGCTCATGCCGGGCACCGTCTGGAACCAGTCGAGCAACGCCTGCTGTTGCGCCATCTGCCAGGCATTCACGCAGACCGCCAGCATGCTGGCCTCGAAGGCCGCTTCATCATCGAAGGCGATGATCTGCCGGACCGCCGGCCCGAGCAGGTCGCGCGTCAGCGGGTCTTCCGGATAGAGCGTGAGGGCGCTCTGCCCTTCACAGACCGCCAGCCCCGTCATCACCCGCACCACTCGCGCCGGCGCGAACCAGCGCTGCAGCTGCTGCAGTGGCACCCCGGCCGCCAGCACCATCAGGTGATGATCCTTGCTCAGCGCGTGGCTTTCACGCAGCTCACTTGCCAGTGCCTCGAGCTGCTCTGGCCGCACGCCGACCAGCAGGCACAGGCTCGATTCACACACCGCGACATTGCTTACGTGGCGGATGGCACCGAAACGCCAGCCCAGACGGTGACTGCGCACGTCGTTGCGCGGCGAGAGATGAAATTCCAGATCATGCCGCGAGCGGCCTTCGCGCTGACAACCGCGCGCCAACGCGACCAGCAATGACTCCGCCAACTCCCCCACCCCCAGCACTCCCAATCGCGTGGGCGGCTGGCGAGACTCGCGATGACAGGTGGAGGTCGAGGAATAGGTGGACGATGCCATGAGCTAACTCCTGATGACTCAGCGGAAGAGGGAAGACAGCTTCAAGGGAAGAAACGGAGGGGATATGCCATGACGGCCTGCCTTGCGATGGCTGACGGTACCACTGAAGCGGCGACTGACGCCTGACAATCGCCCGCAGCATGTGCACATCATCCCCCTTGCTGCTTGCATTCGGGCGCACACACCTTGATTTGATGACTCCTCACAGCGTAGTCATTCCTCACTCCTTTCACCTGAATTCCCGTCTCGCGAGTGACGCAATGCCGCGCTGGGCTGGGGCCACACGCCCAGCTCAGGTAAGCTTAGGCCCATTGGCCCTGGATGCCTGCCTGACGCGACTCACTGCCCGAGCGAGATCATGACCGAACGCCTGCTGGATATGCCCGCCCCCGTCGATTCCCTCTATCTGGACTTCCTGGCCGCCCTGCGAGATGCAGGCTTTGCCGGTGACATCAGTCCGGACTACGCCAACCGCACCGTGTTGTCGACCGACAACTCGCTCTATCAGGTGCTGCCTCAGGCCGTGGTCTACCCGCGCCATGCCGAGGATGTCCAGCGCATCGCGCGCCTCTCCCACGAGCCACGCTTTTCGGGCGTCACCCTGGCGCCACGCGGCGGCGGTACCGGCACCAATGGCCAGTCGCTCAATGATGGCGTGCTGGTGGATGTCTCGCGGCACATGAACCGCATTCTCGAGATCGATGTCGAGAACCGTCGCGTGCGCGTCGAGGCCGGCGTGGTGAAGGACCAGCTGAATGCCGCGCTCAAGCCGCATGGGCTGTTCTTCGCCCCGGAGCTCTCGACCTCCAACCGCGCCACCATTGGCGGCATGATCAATACCGATGCCTCCGGTCAGGGCAGCTGCGAATACGGCAAGACGCGTGACCACGTGCTGGCGCTCGACAGCGTCCTGCTCGACGGGACACGGCTGTCGAGCCATGCCATCGATGATGCCGAGCTCGAGACACTGTGTGCACGTGAGGATCGCGTCGGTGAGGTCTACCGCACCGCACGCGCGATCGCCGATGAGCGCGCCGAGGAAATCGCCGACATCTTTCCGCCGCTCAACCGCTGCCTGACCGGCTACGACCTCGCCCACCTGCGCGAGGCCGATGGTCGTTTCAACCTCAACAGCCTGCTGTGCGGCGCCGAGGGCACGCTGGGCTTCGTGGTCGAGGCCGAGCTGAATGCGCTGCCCATCGCGCCCTGCTCGACGCTGATCAACCTGCGCTACGCAAGCTTCATGGACGCACTGCGCGACGCCAAGGCGTTGATGTCGGTCGAGGGCAATCGCCCGACCTCCATCGAGACGGTGGATGACACCGTGCTCAACCTCGCCATGCAGGACTTCGTGTGGGATAGCGTCGAGGAATTCTTCCCGGCCAGCGCCGAAGGCACCCCGGCCATCGGCGGTATCAACCTGATCGAATTCAATGCCGACAGCGAAGAGGTGCTGGATGCCAAGGTCCGCGCCTTCAGCGAGCACCTGGCCAGCGATACCAGCGTCGAGCGTCTCGGCTTCACCGAAGCCCGCGGTCGCGCGCAGATCGGTCGTGTCTATGGCATGCGCAAGCGCTCGGTGGGCCTGCTGGGCAATGTCGACGGCGAAGCCCGCCCGCTGCCCTTCGTCGAGGATACTGCCGTTCCGCCGGAACATCTGGCCGACTACATCGCCGAATTCCGCGCCGCGCTGGATGCCCGTGGCCTGCGCTATGGCATGTTCGGTCATGTCGATGCCGGCGTGCTGCACGTGCGCCCGGCGCTGGACATGAAGGACCCCGCCCAGCAGGCAATGATCCGCGAGATCTCCGATGAGGTCGCAGCCCTCACCCACAAGTACGGTGGCCTGCTGTGGGGCGAGCACGGCAAGGGCGTGCGCTCCGAGTACTCCCCTCGCTTCTTCGGCAGCCTCTACGGCGCGCTGCAGGACGTGAAGGCGGCCTTTGACCCGCACAACCAGCTCAATCCGGGCAAGATCGCCTCCCCCCGCCTGTCAGTGGCGCTGGTCGAGGACGCTGGCGCCAGCGAAGGGGGCAGCGAAGAGGGCAGCGAAGGGAGCAGCCAAAGCGCCAAGCGTGATCGCGCTGACAGCGCCGTCGAGGCCTTCGACCCCCGCTTGATGCGCATCGATGACGTGACCATGCGCGGCGATCTCGACCGTCAGATCGATGAGCGCGTGTGGCAGGAATACGCCAGTGCCGTCTACTGCAACGGCAATGGCGCCTGCTACAACTACGACCCCAACGACGCCATGTGCCCGTCGTGGAAGGCGACTCGCCAGCGCATCCACTCGCCCAAGGGGCGTGCCAGCCTGATGCGTGAATGGCTGCGCCTGGAAGGCAACGCCGGCCGCGACGTGATCGCCGAGGCCCAGGCCACGCGTATGCCGGGCCTCAAGGGCACCGGCATGTGGCTGGCGCGTCTGCCGGCGCGCCTCAGCGCCTCGCTCAAGGCACGCCGTGCCGGCACCGCACAGACTGAGGGTCAGTCTGACGCCAACTTCGACCAGCAGGTCTACGACGCCATGTCCGGCTGCCTGGCGTGCAAGTCCTGCGCGGGCCAGTGCCCGATCAAGGTCAACGTGCCCGATTTCCGCAGCCGCTTCCTTGAGGTCTATCACCATCGTTATCAGCGTCCGCTGCGCGATTACCTGATCGGCAGCCTCGAATTCGTGCTGCCGTGGGCCGAACGCGTCACGCCGCTCTATAACGGCCTGCTGACCAACAAGCTGGTCAGTCGTCTGCTGGAAGGCCCGATCGGCATGGTCGATGCGCCGCGCCTGTCACGCGCCAGCCTGCGCAGACAGCTCAAGAGCTGGGGCGTGTCCGAGGCGACGCCGACCCAGCTGGGCCGTCTGACCGAATCCCAGAAGGCCAGAAGCGTGATCCTGGTGCAGGACGCCTTCACCAGTCACTTCGAGGCCCAGCTGGTGATCGACATCATCGAGCTGCTGTCGCGACTCGACATCCATGTCTTCGTCGCGCCCTTTGCCCCCAACGGCAAGCCGCTGCAGGTGCAGGGCTTCACCGGCGCCTTCCAGCGTACCGCGCGTGCCCAGGCCGAGCGTCTCAAGGCGATCGCCGACTTCGGCGTGCCGCTGGTCGGCATCGACCCGGCGATGACCCTGACCTATCGTCAGGAGTACGTGAAGACCCTCGGCCCGGACGCGGTGCCTGATGTCCTGCTGCTGCAGGAATGGCTGATCAGCCTGCGCAAGCTGCTGCCGGTCGGCGTCACCAAGACGGTGCTGGGCAAGATGGACCCGGGCATGAAGCTTCTGAGCCACTGCACCGAGAGCACCAATGCCCCGGGCTCGGCCAAGGCCTGGCAGCAGGTCTACTCCGCCTTCGGCCTCAAGCTCGAGACCATCGCCACCGGCTGCTGCGGCATGTCCGGTACCTACGGCCACGAAGCGCGCAATCTCGAGACCTCGCGTGCCATCTATGACCTGTCGTGGAAGGCCGTGGTCGAAGACGACGCCAATCAGGGCAAGCTGGTCGCCAGTGGCTATTCGTGCCGCAGTCAGAGCAAGCGTTTCTCCGGCAGCCAGTTGCCGCATCCGCTGCAGGCATTGCTGCCACTGCTGCGTCGCGCCCAATGAGTGATCGCGTCTGCCCGACGCCATCACGTGGGCACGACAGAGAAAGGAAATGAGGAGAGCGCGATAAGGCAACGCGACGTTGCATACCACGGAATCAATCGCTAGGCTGCGCCCTTTCGGCCTGCCGCGCGGCAGCTGAGTGGCGCCTGCCCCTGCTTCAAGCCTGTGCAGACCAGCAGGGGCAAGGGCCACTGACAGACGGCTGAGACACAACGAAACGATGAGCGGTGACCGCAACAGTGGCACCGCTCATTTTCGCTGACTCCAAGGAAGACACCCGATGACCGAACCTGCTCTGGCCCTGACCCTGATCGGTCTGATGGCCCTCGGCTGCCAGTGGCTGGCCTGGCGCATGCGTCTGCCCGCCATCCTGCCGCTGTTGATCGTCGGCATCCTCGCCGGCCCCGTCACAGGTTGGCTGAAGCCGGATGAGCTGCTCGGCGATCTCTTGTTCCCGCTGGTCTCGCTGGCGGTGGCGGTCATCCTGTTCGAGGGCAGCCTGACGCTGGACTTCAAGGACCTGCGCGGCCATGGCCATATCGTCAGGCGACTGGTCACCACCGGCGTGGTGATCACCGGCGTGATCGGCACCGTGGCCGCCCACTATCTGCTCGACATGCGCTGGGAGATGGCCGCCGTGCTCGGCGCCCTGCTGGTGGTGACAGGCCCGACGGTGGTGATGCCATTGCTGCAGACGCTGCGCGCGCGCGGCAACCTGACCCAGATCCTGCGCTGGGAAGGCATCATGATCGACCCGGTCGGCGCGCTGCTGGCGGTACTGGTCTATGAGTACGTCGCGCTCGGCATGACCGGCAATGCGGCCTCGCATACCCTGTTGCTGTTCGCCCAGACGGTGGGCCTCGGGCTGGGCATGGGGGCACTGGGTGGCTGGTGCTGGGGGCTGGTGCTGCGTCATTTCTGGCTGCCGCAGAAGCTGCACAACTTCGGCACCCTGATGGTGATGCTGGGGCTGTTCGCCATCTCCAACACCCTGTTCCATGAATCCGGCCTGCTGACCGTCACCGTGATGGGCGTGTGGCTGGCCAACATGCGCGGCGTGCCGACCCAGCAGATCATCGAGTTCAAGGAGACCCTGACGGTTCTGCTGATCTCGGGACTGTTCCTGCTGCTGGCGGGGCGCCTGACCGTCGAGCAGCTGTCCCTGCTGTCGTGGCCGGCGTGGATCTTCCTGGCGGTATTGATGTGGGTCGCACGCCCCCTGACGGTCTGGCTGTGCACCCTGGGCAGCGGGCTGACGCTGCGCGAGAAGGCCCTGCTGGCCTGGCTTTCACCGCGTGGCATCGTCGCGGCAGCGGTCGCCTCGCTGTTTGCCCTCAAGCTCGAATCCCAGGGCATCGAGGGCGCCGAGATGCTGGTGCCGATGACCTTCCTGGTCATCATCGGCACGGTGGTGGTCCAGAGTCTGCTGTCGCGTCCCATCGTCAAGGTGCTGGGCGTCGGCGAGCCACCGCCCTCGGGGTTCCTGATCCTGGGCGCCAACTCGGTGTCGCGCCAGGTCGCCCGTGAACTGGTCGATGCCGGCTTCTCGGTGCGCCTGACCGATACCAACTGGGACGCCGTGCAGGAAGCGCGCATGGCGGGCCTGCCGGTCTACTACGGCAATCCGCTCTCCGAGCATGCCGCCCAGCATCTCGAGCTGACCGGCATCGGCCACCTGATGCCGCTGTCGCCCTATCGCGAACTCAATAGCCTGGCCGCGCTGCACTTCGAGCACATCCTGGGTCATGGGCGTGTCTTCCGACTCGCCGAGGACAATGGCAAGAATGCCAAGCGCCAGCAGGACCAGGCGCTGGGGCATCTGCCGCTGCTGTTCGATGGCAAGATCACCTATGCCAAGCTGGCGAGCCTGCTTTCTCAGGGCGCGCAATTCCGGCGTGCGCGTATCACCGAGAGCTTCAGCCTCGAGGATTACCGCAGAATTCATGAAGAGCGCCTGCTGCCGCTGTTCTGCATCAGCAGTCAGGGTCGCATCCGGATCGCCAACACGGCCGTGGCGCTGGAGCCCAAGGCCGGCGAGACGCTGATCAGCCTGATCCATGCCGACTCGCCGGAGCTGAACAAGACCTCCCAGCCCAGGACCGACAAGGCCGAAGCTCCCCAGGCCGACAAGGGCGCGGGCAGCAAGTCATCACAGACGCCGCCGGGCTCGGGGTCAGGCCCCCTGCCGGCCAGTCGATTGCCGGGTGCCGGCACCTGACAGCAGGCATAGTCAGCATCACGTCGGAATATCACGACGGAAGGCATGAGGCTCGCCCATGGCGGGCCTCGTGCGTGTTGACGCAGGTACGCCTCGCGCGATTCACAAAAAATCCGTCAAACGTTAGTGGCAGACTCCGACAGAGGGCAAAAATACTGGTAGAGTACGCGCCAGTTTTGGCCATACCGTCCTGTGGCCAGCGCTATTGCCTTGTCCTCAACGTAACACCTACGCATTCAGGAGCTGCTTGATGCAGATCGTCATGGGCCTGGTGGGCGTCTTCGCCCTGCTGGGGATTGCCTTCCTTCTCTCTGAAAACCGACGCGCCATCAGCCTGCGCACCGTACTGGGTGCCTTTGCCATCCAGGCGATGCTGGGGATCTTCGTGCTCTACGTGCCTGCCGGCAAGAGCATGCTGCTTGGGCTCAGCGAAGGTGTACAGGCCGTAATGTCCAGTGCCAACGTCGGCATGGACTTCCTGTTCGGCGGCCTGGTCAGCGACAAGATGTTCGAAGTCTTCGGCGGCGGCGGCTTCGTGTTCGCGCTGCGCGTACTGCCGATCATCGTGTTCTTCTCCTCACTGATCGCGGTGCTCTATCACCTGCGCGTGATGAACGTCGTGATCAGCGTGCTCGGCGGCGGCCTGTCGAAGGTGCTCGGCACCAGCCGTCCGGAGTCCCTGTCCGCGGCCGCCAACATCTTCGTCGGCCAGACCGAAGCCCCGCTGGTCGTGCGTCCGTTCATCGCCGGCATGACCCGCTCGGAGCTGTTCGCCGTGATGACCGGTGGCCTGGCCTCGGTGGCCGGTTCCGTACTGGTGGGCTATGCCTCGCTGGGCATCGACCTCAAGTACCTGCTGGCAGCCTCCTTCATGGCGGCGCCGGGTGGCCTGCTGATGGCCAAGATGCTGATCCCGGAGACCGAGACCAAGACCCAGAGCGTCGAAGAAGCGCTGGGCAAGGACATCGATCGCCCGACCAACGTCATCGACGCCGCCGCCTCCGGCGCAGCCTCTGGCGTGCAGCTGGCGATCAATGTCGGCGGCATGCTGCTGGCCTTCATCGCGTTGATCGCGCTGGGCAACATCATTGTCGGCTGGGTCAGTGGCCTGTTCGGCTATGAAGACATCACGCTGCAGCTGCTGCTGGGCTATGCCTTCGCACCGGTGGCCTGGGTCATCGGCGTGCCGTGGCACGAAGCCATCCAGGCGGGTAGCTTCATCGGTCAGAAGCTGGTGCTCAACGAGTTCGTCGCCTTCGCCGATCTCGCCAGCCACCAGATCAAGCTGTCCGAGCACTCTGAAGCCATCATCATCTTCGCACTGTGCGGCTTCGCCAACCTGTCCTCCGTCGCCATCCTGATGGGCGGCCTGGGGCTGATGGCTCCGAACCGTCGCGGTGATATCGCGCAGATGGGCATGAAGGCGATTCTCGCCGGCACCCTCTCCAACCTGATGTCAGCGAGTCTTGCCGGTCTGTTCCTGTCTCTCTAGAGACGCTCGCTTGTGAGCCAGTCTCCAGAGAACTGGCTTCTGTAGCATGAGCTTCCATGGAGCAGACACCGCCAACTGGCCAGACCGTCATCTCGACAACGCCCGCCCCGTGCGGGCGTTGTCGTATCTGGCACAACCTGAGACGTAGCCTCTGACTTACCCTCTGCTCGCCCTCTGACTTCTCCCCCTGAATGACCGCACCTGAGCAGCCCTGGGTGGCAGCCAGCGCAACGCCGGTTTGCCGATTGACTCCCTCACCCCCGCCCCAGACAATGGTTCACGTTGAAGCCAGGGTGTTCGGGAAACGGGTGAAAATCCCGTACTGCCCCCGCAACGGTGATCGCAACGCTCATGCAGGTCGACCACGATCGACAAGATCGACACGGCCAGCCACTGCCTCCGGGAGGACCTGTCATTCGGGCCTCCCCCAAGGGAAGGAGGTGGGAAGGCGCATGAGGGGGTGAGACTCCTGCCATTGGAGTCCACCAGGCGTCAGTCCGGAGACCGGCCCTCGCTTCCACACTGGTTGATGCGGAGGGCCTCACCAGTGGCAAATCTCCCGCGACGGGCCTGCTTGATCAGCGCGCGTGCGGGGGACGTGTGCTCGCGCACCCTGTCACGCTGTCCTCCTCATTGCGTCTGACGCTTGAGGATCATTCATGAAACACAACAACACTCGTGGTCGCGCATCTGCGCAGGCCAGCTTCACCCTCGTCGGTAGCCTGCTGCTGCTGACCCCGCCCGCCGTCGCTGCTGATGCGCTGACCACCGATTCATCCGAGGATCTGGACACCGTCCAGGTCACCGCCAATCGCATTCCGCAGCTGCAGAATGATGTGCTGGCCAGCACCGACGTCATCACGCGTGACGAGATCGATCGCCTGCAGGCCAATTCGCTGGTCGATCTGCTGCAATCACGCAATGGTATCGAGGTCGCCCGCAGCGGCCCGATGGGCAGCCAGACCAGCCTCTTCATGCGCGGTACCGAGTCCGACCACACCTTGATTCTGGTCAATGGTCAGCGCGTCGCCAACAGTGCCGATGGCCTGGCGCATTTCGAATTCCTGCCACTCGCCGCCGTCGAGCGTGTCGAGATCGTGCGTGGCCCGCGTGCCAGCGTCTACGGCGCCGATGCCATCGGCGGTGTGATCAACCTGATCACGCGTGGCGGCAGCGAAGTCGGCCAGCATGCAGAAGTCACCCTGCGTGCCGGCAGCGATGGCACCTTCCGCCAGAACGCCCAGTTCAGCTCGGTGGAAGACGACACGCGCCTCTCGGCCAATCTCCATCATGATGAGAGCGATGGCTTCTCGGCCCGCGATACCGGCAGTGAAGATGATGGCTACGAGGCCACGGGCGCCGAACTACGCCTTGGCCAAGACTTCGGTCAGCAGGCCACGCTCAGCCTCGGCGTCGCCAACACCGAGACCGATTACGACTATGACGACTGCTACGACAGCAGCTTCAGTGCCTCGGAAGACTGCCACGGCGAAGGCAGCCAGATGGTATTGGATGCCAGCCTGCTGACGCACCTGAACCCGAACTGGGACATGACGGTCAGCGTGGCGCGCACGCGGGATGAGTACGAGAACACCGAAGCCGGCAGTGATGCCGGGCGTGTCGCCAGCACCCGCAACGAGGTCGGCCTGCGCCACGACTTCTACACCGACCTCGGCACGCTCAGTCTGGGGGTGGACCATCGCGAGGAAAGCCTGGATGCCGATGGCCCCTACTTCACCGCCGAGGGCTACAGCGTCGATAGCCGCTACGCCACCGGCGTCTACGGCAGCTGGCACCTTCAGCAACAGCGTCACCACGTCACGACCAGCCTGCGTTACGACGACGACAATCGTTATGGCCACCAGATGACGGGCGGCTCCAGCTACGCCTATGATCTGACGGCCGCGCAACAGCTCGGTGCCAGCTATTCCAGCGCATTCAAGGCACCGAACCTGATCGACCTCTACAGCCCCTACGGCTCCGGCAATCCGGACCTCGATGCCGAGACCTCCACCACGACCGAACTGTTCTGGCGCCTGCAGCAACATCACTGGCATCTGGGCCTGAATGCCTTCCAGACCGATATCGACAATCTGATCAGCTACGAAGGAGTCGACTTCTCACCGATCAATATCGATCGCTCACGTATCCGCGGCGTCGAGCTGAGCAGTGGCTGGCAAGGCGAGGCTCTGAGCGTGAACCTTGCCATGACCTGGCAGGACCCGGAGGACCGCGATACCGGTGAGCAATTGAAGCGCCGCGCCCAGCGCTTTGCGCGTCTGGATGCCGATTATGCACTCGACGACTGGAGCTTCGGTGCCACGCTGCGTGGCAGCGCCAGCCGCAGCGATACTGACGCAGACACCTACACCGACACGCGCACTGCCGGCTATGGCGTGGTCGATCTGCGCACCAGCTGGCAGGTGATGCCGAACGTCAAGCTGAGCGCCAAGCTGGATAACATCTTCGATCGCGAATATCAGCTGGTCAATGGCTACAACACCCAGGGCCGTTATGTAGAAGGCGGCGTCACCTTCTTCTTCTGATCGGCTTTCCCGGGATGCCTCTTTTGAAGAGCCTCGGGCGACAAGCAGCCACACATACCACAGCACCGTCCCCCGGGTCGGTGCTGTGCCTTTGACTACGGAGCATACGCATGACGGACCGCAATACCCGCCACAAGGCCGCGATGGAAAAGCTCAAGTCGCATGTCGATGACAAGGTGGCACAGGCCACTGAGGAGCGCGGCCAGCTGCTGGTGTTCACCGGCAATGGCAAGGGCAAGACGACCGCCGCCTGGGGCACCATCACCCGCGCGCTGGGCTATGGCTACAAGGTCGGTGTCATCCAGTTCATCAAGGGGCTGTGGGAATGCGGCGAGCGCGAACGGCTCGCCGAGGATGCCAATCTCGAAGTGCATGCCATGACCACCGGCTTCACCTGGGATACTCAGAATCGTGAGGCCGATACCGCCGCCTGCCAGGCCGTGTGGCAGCAAGCGCAGCGCCTGATGCGCGATGACAGCGTCTACCTGGTGGTGCTCGACGAGCTGACCTACATGGTCAAGTTCGGCTATCTGCCGCTGGAGGAAGTGATGACGGCACTCGAGAATCGTCCTGCGGAGCAGACCGTCATCATCACCGGGCGCAATGCCAATCGTGAAGTCGTCGCCTGTGCCGATACCGTCACCGAGATGACCGAGATTCGCCACGGCTTCAATCATGGCCTCAAGGCGCGGCGCGGCATCGATTTCTGAGCGTGCTGCACGAAGCCGCCCTGACTCCGCCGCCCTCAGTCCGACGCGCTTACTCTGACGCCCTCAGTCCGACGCCTGCACCGTCGCGATGGCAGCGCAGACCTCTGCCATCGCCTCGACACTGCGCGGGCCGGGACGGCTGATCAGGTCAGGAGTCAGACCCGCCAGTGCCACCTCGGAAAGTGGCCCTCCATCCGCGCGCCAGGCGGCAATCCACTCCTCGCGCGCCGGCCCCTTCGCGACCGGATGCAGAATCAGGCGCGGCCTGGCCAGCCACAAGGCTTCCCGATTGATCTGCGGCACCACGGCGGGCGTGCCCGTCAGCAGCGGCTCACCGCCGCAGCGCCGAATCAGCTCATTGACCAGGTGATTGCCACCCAATGTCGTCATCGGGCTCTCCCCCAGCTGGAAGAAGACCGGCAAGGGGTCGCTGTCTCGCGCGCGCTCCAGCTGCTCGATGCGCGCTGCGAGCGTCGCCACATGCTTATCCGCGATATCGCGGGTGCCCAGCAAGGTGCCAAGCCGGGCGATATTGGACAGCACGTCGTCGAGTGTCGCGGGCTCGCTGACGAAGACGGGCATCCCCATCGCCGTCAGACGCGCATGCATCTCATCGGAAAGCCCGCTGCCCCATGCCACGATCAGGTCAGGCCGGGCACTCAGCAATGCCTCCAGGTTGGGGCCGTGATAGCTGGCCAGGCGCGGCAGCTCGCTGACCGCAGGGGGGAAATCACTGCCCTGACTCACGCCGATCAAGGCCGGCAAGCCTCCCGCCGCCGCCACCAGCTCGGCCGCGTGCGGGGCCAGCGTGACCACCCGCTGCGCCGGCTGTGGCAGTGCCACGACGTCGCCTGCATCATCGATCACCTCACGCTCTGCGGCCAGGGCAGGCAGCGCCATCAGTGATGACATGACGAGCACCGACACTACCAGTGCAGCGCCACGTATAGAGCGCAGTCTCTCGTGTACCTTCACGCATCGCCCTCATTGCTGATACTTTCAAGCCTATCGCGCCCGCATTCATGCCCCTCACCAAGCGCCAGGCAACAATGTTGCCACTTTATATAAGGGAATTCCCATGCTGATGAACCACGCCACCAGAGGCCCCGCCCCCCTCGCCCAGCGCCTGCGTCGTACCGCCATGCTATGCGGCCTGGCGCTCTGCACCGCCGGCGCCACGCACATGGCCCGCGCCGACCAGACGCCCGCACCGGCACTGGTGCATGTCAGCGCCAGCGCCAGCCTGGAGGCGGCGCCCGACAAGGCAACCATCCAGGCGCGCCTGTGGGAGAAGACGCCCGCGCGCAAGGTGGATGACAAGGCTCCGGACAGCAAGGCCGAGGGCCAGGCAGCCCGCAAGGCGCGCGAGTCACTGGAATCACGCATGACGACCCTGATTCAGGCACTGGAGACAGCGGGTATCGACAGCCGTCAGATCAGCGCCGGCAGCCTCAACCTGCGTCCTGAGCAGTACTACGAGCGCAACAATGGTCAGCAGCAGCCCCAGCAATGGCGCCGTACACACCTCGAACGCCCGATCAGCCTCTCTCTCGATGACCTGGACAAGGTACCGGAAGTCATCGACCTGCTGCTGGGCGCTGGCGTCAATCAACTGGCCGGTGTGCAGTATCAGATCAGTGAACGGGACGCCCTGGAAGACAAGGTATTGAAGGAAGCCTTGACCAAGGCACGCCACAAGGCACAACTGATGGCCGAGACCCTCGGCGCGACCCTGGGCAGCGTGCAGTCGATCAATGAGTCCTCACATAGCCCGCGCCCGCAGATGATGGCAATGCGTGCCGACATGGCAGAGGCCAAGAGCAGCGGCAGCGAATACCGCCCCGGCGAGCTGAGCCTCGAGAGCAGCGTTCAGGTCAGCTGGCATATCGAGTCTGCCGATTGAGGCAGTCGCGCAAAACGTGAGCGAGTGAGCAGCAGTAGTGATCACTGCCATGAAAAAGACGCCAGCCGCAGAGTCTGCGGCTGGCGTCTTTTTTTGCCCATGAGGCAGACAATCAGCCGATCAGGCGCCCAGCTCCTGCTCGATCAGCGCCAGCGCCGCCAGCGGATCCTCCGCCTGGGTGACAGGACGCCCGATCACCAGATGGGTGCTACCGGCTGCCATGGCTTCACCGGGCGTCATGGTGCGCCGCTGATCACCGGCCTGCGCGAAGCTCGGGCGAATACCCGGCGTCACCTTCAGGAACTCAGGGCCACACAGCGCCTTGAGGCTCGGGGTCTCACGTGCTGAGCACACCACACCGTGCATGCCGCTCTGCTGGGCGAGGGCCGCCAGCCGCTCGACCTGCGCAAGCGGCGTGACATCCAATCCGATACCGGCCAGATCGGCCTGTTCCATGCTGGTCAGCACCGTCACGGCGATCAGCTGGGTATCGAGGCCGCGAGTCGAGAGCGCCTCGGCGGCGGCCTGCATCATGCGCGCACCACCTGAGGCGTGGACATTGGTCATCCACACGCCGTGCTCCGCTGCCGCCAGCACGGCCTGGGCGGTGGTGTTGGGGATGTCATGGAATTTGAGATCGAGAAAGACCTCGAAGCCGCGTTGATGCAATGCCTTGAGAATCTCGGGACCCACACGCGTGAACAGCTCCTTGCCTACCTTGACGCGACAGCGCGCAGGATCCAGCTGGTCTGCCATGGCAAGCGCAGCACTCATGTCCGGGTAGTCGAGGGCGATGATCAGGGGGGAAGTCGTGGCAGGCATCCGGGCTCCAGGCGATGTGGCAGGCGCAATGACAGGAGGTCATGGGCTCGGGGCAACATTATAGCGCTCGGCTCTGTCGTTGTATGCCCAGGGAAAGACGAATCGAAACAGCAGGCTAACGCTCGTAGTGCTTTCTTGCGTTGAGCGCAGAAAGCCGCGCAAGGATGAGAAATCGTTTAAATCTAAATGACTACAAATCTAATGCCTGAGCCAGAGTATTTCTCGCGCAGGGCCTCGGGTGGTCGCCCCGCGCACTTCCAATCGACCACCCTGATGTGAGCATAGGAAGCGACCATGAAAACCCTGCTAGGAACACTTCTCGTGACCAGCCTGCTGGTACTGTCACCGACCAGCCAGGCCGCAGACATGAACATCAACACCGCCACTGCCGCACAACTGACCGAGCTCAAGGGCATCGGTGGCAAGAAGGCCCAGGCCATCATCGAATGGCGCAAGGCGAACGGCCCCTTCACCGACGTGGCACAGTTGACCGAAATCAAGGGAATCGGCCCCAATACGCTCAAGCGCATGAACACGACATTGACGCTGGGCGAGCCGGGCAAGAAGACCTCGGCCATCAACACGAAGAGCCCGTCGGTCAAGCAAGACGGGGCTATCCAGAAGAGCCAGACTGTCAAGAAAAGCCAGAGCATCGACAAGACCACCACCGGGAAGGCCGTCGACTCCCACAAGGAAGTCGAGAGCCTCAAGACTGCCAGCAACAATAGTTGAGCCGTCTCGCCGGGCAGGCAACCTCGTGTCAGTTGCGGGGCTGCCTGTCCAGCGACTCTCTTCCTCCCAGAGAACTGGCAAGAACTGGCAAGAACTGGCAAAAGCTTTCAAGCAGCCCGCAGACAAGCCAGCGTCATGCAAACGCAGTTAGCCATTCCCCCACTGAACCCCACAACCAAAAAAGCCGACCCGAAGGTCGGCTAGCGGGGTTTCCCCCTCCCCTGACGGCGAATCGGCACCTGCAAAAAAAGCCCGATTCTGACAGCGGCCATCCTGGCCTGCCCCTTCCCCAAGGGGCTCCCTGAATGCCAGCCTCTGTCGGCAGCTGACACCTCTGCTTCTGACATCGATAGCTCTGATATCAATAGCTCCGACATCGATAGCTCTTCCGCCTGTGTCGGCCTGCTGCGGCCTCGACAGGGACACTCTACCCCGCCACGCCCCGCGCGAATCTGATCTGCATCAAGTCCTGAAGGCTTCACGGCTCGATCCGTGCGGCTGGCGCGCAGACGACTGATCCATATCAATTTTCTCCATCGCTACAGGCCCCAACAACAGACAGCCCCGCTGCCGAGGATTCCGGCAGCGGGGCTGTCTGTGTTGAAGAGGGGCTGCAACGAGGCGCTTGAGCGTCGCACCCATCCGCAATGCCTACCTCAGCGACGCACCTTCTTGTCTTCGATCTCGGTATGGCTGACATCGAGACCGAGCGGATGACCGGCCGAGAGTTCGGCACGCGTGGCATCGCGCACTTCCAGCACCTCGACTTCCCAGCTCAGTGCCTGACCTGCCAGCGGATGATTGGCGTCGACCTTGACCTGCTGTTCACCGACCTCCAGCACCGTGACCGACCGCTGGCCTTCCGGGGTGCGGGCCTGAAAGCGCATGCCGGCGTTGATCTCGCCCGGACCGAAGGCATCACGCCCGAAGTACTGCACCAGGCCTTCATCCCGCTCACCGAAGCCTTCGGCTGGCGTCAGATTGACGACCTTGCGGTCGCCGACATCGCAGCCCTCAAGCGCACTCTCGAGCGCTGCCAGAATATTGTCGTGGCCATGCAGGTAATCCATCGGCTCACGCTCAAGGGAGCTATCCAGCACAGTGCCATCAGCGGTGCGCAGGGTGTAATGCAGGCTGACGACCTGCTGGGAAGTAATCGCCATGGGAACCACTCCAGAAGAAAGGTGCAATGCGGTCTCGCGGATCAAGACGGGTGAGACAGGTCGGCAGCTCAGCTTTCGCTACGCCGCAGCTGACGACTGGACAGCTCGACACGCTGTTGCTGATTGATCAGATTGAGCAACACGATGACGCGCTCATCGCCCTTCGCGCTCTCGAAGACGCCACTGAGCGAACTCAAGGGGCCATCGATGATCTCGACCTGCTCGCCGGTTCGGAAATAGACATTCTCCGGCGGTTGCTCCTGGCGTTGCTCGCCGCTGGCGATCAGGGCTTCCACCAGGGGCGTCGGCACCGCCGTCGGCGTGTTGCCGAAGCTGACCAGCTTGAGCACGCCACGGGTCGAGCGAATCGGCCGCCAGTTGTCATCCATCTGATCAAGGCGTATGAACAGGTAATAGGGGAAGAGCGGCTCTTCGACCCAACGCAGCTTGCCGCCGCGCTTCTTTTCCACCTCCAACAGGGGGTGGAAGACGTGAAATCCCTGATTGGTGAGGTTCTCCGCCGCACGGAAGGATTCCCCGCCCTTGCACTGGATCAGATACCAATGCGCCTTGGCAGCTTCTCGGGCTTCACTCATGATGACCTCTCATTGCCTGCCTGCCCCACTCATGCGTGTCTCGACCTGCATCATGCCTGTCGGCTGACCGGCAGGACAATGCATGGCTCTTGCCCTCAGGCAGTGCGACAATCCGGCCATGAATGACGCAAGCGGCAGATAGCCGCTCACCGTGCGTGTGACACGCGCGGCCACACCCTCTGCATGGACAGGCAAGGCTTTGACTTCAAAGGATTTACGCTTACTCGTTGGCCGTCATGGTATCACGTTCCTGATGGGCTTCGCCTCCGGGCTGCCACTGCTGCTGACCGGTAGCGTGCTGCAGGCCTGGATGACGGATGCCGGTGTCTCACTGGACGCCGTGGGCCTGCTCGCGCTCGTCGGCCTGCCCTATACCCTCAAGTTTCTGTGGGCGCCATTGCTGGACCGCATCATGCCGCCGGTGCTCGGTCGGCGCCGTGGTTGGCTGATGATCGCCCAGCTGGCCCTGACCGCCCTCATCGCGTTGCTTGCCTTGCAGGACCCGCACATGTCGCCGCTGACCATGGGCGCCATCGCGCTGGCGGTCAGCTTCTTCAGCGCCACCCAGGACATCGTGATCGACGCCTATCGGCGCGAGCATCTGCCGGACAACGAGCTGGGGCTGGGCTCCAGCTTCTATGTCTATGGCTACCGCATCGGCATGCTGATGGCCTCGGCCGGTGGGCTGGTGCTGGCCGACATGATCGGCTTCCGCGTGACCTACCTGATCATGGCCGCGACCCTGGGCGCCTGCATGCTGGTGACCCTGCTGGCACCGGAACCCGAGGCACAGGCCGCGCCGCGCGCCCATCATCTGCATGAGATCCTGTGGGACCCTATCCGCCACTTCATGAAGCGCGATGGTGCCATCTGGCTGCTGCTGTTCATCCTGCTCTACAAGCTGGGTGATTCCGTGGCGGGCAATCTGACCACGCCCTTCTACAAGGACATCGGTTTCAGCAATTCGCAGATCGGCGCGACCGTCAAGCTGTTCGGCCTGTGGCCATTGCTGGCCGGCACCTTCTTCGGCGGCCTGATGATCATGCGCATCGGCATCTATCGGGCGCTCTGGTGGTTCGGCATCCTGCAGATGGTATCGACTGCCGGCTTCGTCTGGCTGCATCACGTCGGTGATTCGCTGGCGTGGCTCGCGGCTGTGGTCGCCTTCGAGAACCTGGCGGCCGGCATGGGAAGCGCCGCCTTCATCGCCTTCATGGGCGCGCTGACCGACAAGCGCTTCACCGCCGGCCAGTACGCGATGCTCTCATCGATCATGGGCCTGCCGCGCGTGGTGATCGCCGCGCCCTCCGGCTATCTGGCCGATGCGGCCGGCTGGGACAGCTTCTTCTGGATCTGCACGCTGGCCGCCATACCGGGCCTTTTGCTGTTGCTACGCTTCCGCCACTGGGGCGCGATGCTGGCCACGCCACACAAGTCACCCGCCATGTCGGGCGAGTGACAACGCCGCGCAGGCAACCTGGAGAGCCCGAAAACAGCAGGTAGCACCACGAAACCCAGCAAGAAAGAATGAGGCAAGTCAGTCGGCGTCGTTGACACTGTAACAGCAGGTAAACGATGCTTATGCGGCATAGTGCATAAAGATAACAAGCTGCACCGCAGGCCCAGCTGGCGCCAGGCGGTGACATCAAGCACAGGGAGCCCGTCATGCCCATCACCACCCGGATTCACGAAGGCATCATGATCACGCCGCCTGCCCAGCTGACAGGCGAGCTCGCGCGCTATTTCCGCCAGGAGATGCTGGCGATGATTCCTGAGCACACCGGCACGCTGGCGGTGGACCTCAGCCATGTCGAGGCCATTGATGCCGATGGGCTCTCGGTGCTGGTCAGTCTGCATGATGCGCTGTCCCCGGCGGCGCTGGTGGTGGTTGAACCCTCGCCGGTCATGCAGACAGAGCTGGAGCGCGTGCGCCTGTTCGAGCTCTTCGATATCTACTATCAGCGCGACCCGCTGCTGGAGTCGAGCGGCGACACGCGGACAGGGCCTTCTCGTGAGGTAGCCTGATGAAACGCGACCTGACTCGGCCCAGCTCCCTTTTCCGCTCTCTTCGACGTCTGCTGGGCGTCGCGATCACGGCCGGCCTGATGGGCGGCTGTACGCCGATCATGCTGGACGACACTCCCGCCGAAGATCACTGGCAACAGGCGACCCACTGGCCGCTGGAGCTGCCTGCCCCTCATGCCGATGATCGCTTCATGCAACTGCCCGCGGGCGATGACCAGCGGCTGGCGGCGGGCGATCGTCTGAGCGTCAGGGTCGCCGGCAGCGAACTCTTCGATGGCAGCTACGAGGTGGATCATGACGGACGCCTGCGCCTGCCGTGGCTCTCGCCGGTCGTGGCCTCCAACAAGACCATCGACGCCCTGGCGGATGAGATCACCCGGCGTCTGGTGCAGGAAGAGCTGATTCGCCCGGGGCTGGCGCATGTCAGCATCCGGCTCGAGGAGTGGGCGCCGCTGGCCGTTGCGGTGTCCGGCGCGGTGTTCTTCCCGGGCGAGGCGGTCATCAATACCCGCCTGCCGGAAGAGCGCATGGTACGCCGCGATTTCGCCGGCGGTGATGCCAGTCAACAACGCCGTCTGTCGGCAGCCTTGACCACGGCCGGCGGCATCCGCCCCGACGCGGACCTGAGCCATATCGAGCTGATTCGCGACGGCCAGACACAGATTCTCGACATGCGCGGCCTGATCGACGGCGAATATGCCGCCAATCCCTGGCTGCGTGTGGGTGACCGGATCCACGTGCCCTCCAGCGGCGCCTTCCAGGCCGCTCTGATGCGCCCCTCGCCGCTCACCGCGCCGGGCATCGTCATCTATGCCTCCAACCTGACCACCCCTGCCAACAACAACAACGTCAGCAATTACACGGTGTTGCGCTCGCAGGTGCCCTACGGCGTGCGCATGCTGCAGGGCGTGATCAATGCCAACTGCGTCGGCGGCATCCAGGCGACCTCCGGCTCGCGCCGCGCGGTGCTGATCAGTACCAACCCGATGACGCATCAGCCGGTCGTGGTCGATCGCGGTATCGATGCCCTGCTGGCCAATCCGGCGGATGTGGGGGTCAATCCCTACCTGATGCCCGAAGATGTGGTCGGCTGCTATGACTCCGGTGTCACCAACATCCGTGATATCGCCCGCACGCTGACTGACCTGCTGACGCCGGCCACTCTGCTGTAACCCATCGCCTGTCCGTTGATGGAATGCGACTGATCACTACCACGCGACAAGGATGTGCATGACAGAGTCCCGCTCACCCGACACACCACAAGACGCAGCCAAGCCCTCACTGGGGCGCCGACTCCTGGGCGTCCTGCTGGGCTGGGCGGCGCGTGGCTCCAGCATGCGCCCGCGCACCCGCCGCGCGGCCTACCTGTTGCTGGCGACCGCCATCCTGAGTGTCATCTGGGGATTGACCATCGCCTTTATCGCCGTGGCACCTGTCACCTACACCACCAGCTGGACGATGATCCTGCCGGGCACCGGCTCCGGTCTGTCGGTGAACTTCGAGAGCATCGGCCAGGCCAGCACCAGCGCCAACTCTTCCTACTCCAGCTCCTCGCTGGACCCCAAGGTCAACTACCGCGCCATCGCCGAGAGTCCCGCCGTGCTCGAGCGTGCCGCCAGCACGGTCGACATGCATCCCGACGATTACGGCAAGCCCAAGATCAAGCTGACCGACCAGACCGCCCTGATCGCCTTCCAGACCAGCGCGCCGAGCGCCAAGTCCGCGCTTGCACGCGCCAATGCGCACATCGATGCCTTCAATGAGGTGATCGAACAGCTACGCAATGATGAGCAGGCGCGCCGCGAAGCCGTCATCCGCCGCTCGCTCGAGACCTACGACCGCACGCTCAAGGAAACCCAGCGCAAGCTGCTCGAGTTCCAGTCCACCTCAGGGCTGGTTTCCATGGAGCAGTTCAAGGAACTGACGCTGAGTGTCGAGGCGCTCAAGGACACACTCGAGACGCGGGATGGCGAGCTGTCGGCCCTCAACGCCCGGCTCGCTACCCTGTCCAGTCGCCTGGGGCTGGATGCCGGCCAGGCCGGTGGCGTGATCGCCCTGCAGCGCGACGCCCGCTATCAGGCGCTGCTGACGCAGGCGGCGGAGCAGGCGGCCAGTCTCGATGAAGCGCGCGGCAAATGGGGCGAGCGCAATCCGGAAGTCATCAATCTGGCCGCGGGGCTTGATTCCCTCGAGCGCTCGCTGGCCTCACGCATGCGCCAGTTGCTGCCCCGTCAGTCCTCGCGCAACCAGAATGCCCTGCGTGCCGCGTCCGGCCATGCCAATCAGGACACCCTGGTCGGCGAGCTGATCACCCTGGATACCCAGCGGCGTGGCGTGATCAGCGAGCTTGCCACCGGGCGGGCCAATCTGGCGGCCCGCCAGCAGCGGCTGGACAACAGCGTCGCCAAGGCCGCCCAGCTGCAGGACTTGCTGCGCGAGCAACAGGTCGCCACGGCGGTCTACACCACGGCACTGGCCAAGATTGATATCGGTCAGATCGACCCCTTCGCCAGCTACCCGATGCTGCAGATTCTCGATCCGCCGCCATTGCCCGAGAAGGCGGATTCGCTGGGCATCAAGCTGGCCATCGTCGGCGCGCTCGCCGCAAGCGTCTTCAGCATCATCGGCCTGATTCTCCTGTGGATCAGAAAACCCTACCTGCTGCGTCTGCAGCAAAGCGTGTGAGCCGCCGATGTTTTCCCTGAAGGCGGGGCCAGAGGCGGATGTCCGCCCCGAGACCCCGGAAGAACGCATCATCTGGTTCTCGATCACCGCGACCTACCTGTTCTATCTGGTCGGCGGCCTCTATGTGCTGGCACCGGTGCTGGCATGGTCACTGGTGATGCGTGCCGCCTGGCTGCACCTCAAGGGCCGCCAGCGTTTTCCGCGCCTGCCCTGGCCACTGTGGGTGTGGATCATCGGCATGATCGTGATGGAGTTCTCGCTGCTGGCCGGCCACCTGATCGAGAACCTCGGCACCGGCAAGCTGATCAAGTCCTCCATCGGCTGGGCCAAGGGCTGGGCGCTGCTGGCGGTCTTCCCGATCATCGGCTGTCTGGCGATCCGCCCGGCGGTGATCATTCGCGCGGCCATGCATGTCTGCCTGCACACCATGCTGTTGCTGCCGGTATTCGTCGGCGCCTGGCTGGCGGGACTGCCCCAGGTGCCCTTCGTCTCGCCACTGCAGGCCATCGGTGGGCCGGGACCGGAATTCTTCGCCGTCTCGCTTTATGAGATCGACCCCGGCAGCGGCATGCCGCGCTGGCGCCTGTTCACGCCCTGGGCGCCGGCGGTGGGCTTTGTCGCCAGCATCTATTTCGCCTGTGCCCTGCTCGAGAAACATCCCTTGTGGAAGGCAATCGGCATCGGCGGCAGCGTACTGATGATCCTGATGTCCGGCTCGCGCATGGCGCTGGTGTCGCTGGTGTTGATCAGCGCCGGGATGTTCCTGCTCAAGCGTCTGCACAAGCCGTGGCTGTGGTTCAGCTTTTCCGGCGTCAGCCTGATCGGTGGCTTTCTCGGCGCGCCGATCCTGGAGGCCATCGACAACTTCATCGCCGCCTTCAAGGGCTCGCGGGCGGACTCGACCCGCGTGCGGGCCGCGCTGGGGCGCATCGCGGTGGACCGCTGGCGCAACGAGGCGCCGTGGTTCGGCCACGGCATCGTCGAACGCGGTCCGCACCTGGTGGAGTACATGCCGATCGGCTCGCATCACAGCTGGTATGGGCTGCTGTTCGTCAAGGGCATCTTCGGCCTGTTCGCGCTGTTGGTGCCGATGCTGGTCAGCCTGCTGCATCTGCTGCGCTTCGTGGTCGGCCGCCCTGTCGTGCAGCTGGGCTTGATCATGGTCGGCCTGCTGTTCGTCTACTCCTTCGGTGAGAATCTGGAGATTCTGGCCTACCTGATCTGGCCGGGACTGATCCTGATCGGCAAGGCGCACCAGCTGGCGGGCCTGCCCGCCAGCGAAGGGCATATCCACAACATGGGGCCGGTGGATGTGGAGAAGCCGCTTTCAAGAGCAGCACCCGCCTCCGCCGATGCCGGCAGCAGCGATACGGCAACCTAGCCCGATCACGGGATAGTGGAACAAGGCTGCGCCAGATCACGCCAATTCATCAGTACATTGCGCTAGAGTGGCTACACCAGCCGTTCAAAAGCATGACTGAACAAGACCAGATGCTTGGAAAGGCACGACAAGCCAGGGAGCCAGGCGATGGGTGTGATCACGCGACTCAAGACACGTCTGACAGGTGGCGGAGACGGTGGCAATGGCCGCCTGATCCGCAATCTGGCCTGGATGGGCATGTCGCAAGGGGTGCACCGCATCGCGCGATTGGGCGCGACCCTGGTGGCGGCGCGCATGATCGCGCCGGAGTCCTTCGGTATCGCCGCCATCGTGCTCACCGCGCACGAGATCATGCACGCCATCTCCAATGCCGCCGTGGTACCCGCTCTGGTGCAGGCCGGTCGCGAGGGATATGAGCGTCTGTGTCGCGATGCCTACTGGTTCAATTGGGTGGTGTGTCTTGGCCTGATGGTGCTGCAGATGGCACTGGCCCCACTGCTGGCCTACCTCTATGACGCTCCCGATCTGACCCTGCCACTGATGGCGCTGGCGCTGATCTTCCCGATGTTGCCCCCCGCCGCCATCAACGCGGCGCGAATTCTGCGCAGCAACCGCCTGCACATCACGGCGCGCATCGAGATGGGCCAGAGCATCGGCGAGGCCGTCGGCGTGATGCTGCTGGCCGCCATGGGTGCCGGGTTCTGGGCCTTGATCCTGCCCAAGCTGATCGTGACGCCCATCTGGACCCTGACCTACCGCTGGTGCGAGTCATGGCGCATCGATGAGCGCCCCTCCACGCTGTGGTCGCGTCCGCTGATGAGCTTCGCGCGCCCGATGATGGGCGTCGAGGTGGTCTCGGTGCTGCGCCAGCAGATGGATTACCTGCTGGTCGGCGCCCTGTTCGCCATGGACGTGCTCGGCGTCTACTTCTTTGCCTTCAATGCCGGACTCGGCATCAGCCTTGGCCTCTTGCGCGCCTACTCCACCGCCATCTTCCCGCAGCTGTGCGGCGACATGACGTCTCGCGAACGACTGGCACGCATGCACCACGGCATGCGTCTGTTCGCGCTGGTCGCCGTGCCCGCCATCATCGCCCAGAGCCTGCTGGCACCCTGGTATGTGCCGATCCTGTTCGGGGAGGCCTGGGTCGAGCGTGGCGCCCTGCCGATCCTGATCCTGATCTGCCTCTCCGCCCTGCCGCGCATCCTGCTCGACAGTTGCGGCCAGCTGCTGCGCGCCCAGGGCATGCCCGGGGCAGACCTCAAGCTGCAGATCTTCATGACGCTGATGCTCGGCGCCGGCATGTTCGCCGGCGTGCCCTTCGGCATCAATGGCGTCGCGGCCGGCATTCTGGTCGGTATCAGCCTGGCCGCCCTGCCCGGCTACCTGTGGACACGCCGGCTGATCCTCGCTCAGGACGGCTGGGTGACAGATGCGCCGCCACCAGACACACCAGACACACCTCACGCAGCATCCACCGCATCGCTTTCCCCAGACAGGGACGTCCAGGAGGCCAGACCATGACCCCGACCTTTTCGGTCATCATGCCGATCTACAACGTCGAACGTTTCGTCGCGGCCGCCATCGACAGCGTGCTGGCGCAGGAGGATGGCGACTTCGAACTGCTGGTCGTCGATGACTGCTCCCCCGATGGCAGCCGGGCGATCTGCGAGGCCTACGACGACCCGCGCCTCACGCTGATCACGCATCCGGTCAATCGTGGCCTGGCCGGGGCCCGCAACACGGGCGTGCGTGCCGCTCAGGGCCGCTATCTGGCCTTCCTGGACTCCGATGACATCTGGGAGCCCGCCAAGCTGGCGCGCCACCGCGAGCACCTCGAGGCACGCCCCGAGGTAGGCCTGTCCTTCTCGCGCTCGGCCTTCATCGATGCCGACGGCGAACCGCTGGACTACTACCAGATGCCGAGCCTGACCGACATCACGCCGGGGCTGCTGTTCTGTCGCAACCCGGTGGGCAATGGCTCGGCGCCGGTCATCCGCCGCGAGATTCTCGAGGCCATCGCCTTCGACTGTGAGGTCAAGGGGGGCGGCGTGCTGCCTTGTTACTTCGATGAGAGCCTGCGCCAGAGCGAAGATATCGAATGCTGGACACGCATCGCCCTCAAGACCGGCACCACGGTGGAAGGCATTCCCGAGCCGCTGACCCGCTACCGGCTCAATGAAGGCGGGCTTTCGGCACAACTGGAGCGCCAATACCAGAGCTGGCTTGCGATCGTCGAGCTGACGCGCGCCTACGCGCCTGACTTCATCGAACAATGGTATCCCCGCGCCCAGGCCTACCAACTGCGCTATCTGTCGCGTCAGGCGATTCGCCTGCGTGACGGGGATGCTGCCTGGGCGTATTGCCGCCGCGCCGTCAAGGCATGGCCAGGGCTCTGGAAGGCGGAATTCGGGCGCACCGCTGCCACGGCAGGGGCCGCCCTGATGTTGCGCGTGATGCCCAAGAGTCTCTATCTGCGCTGTGAAGGGCTCGCCCAGGGAGTCATCGGCAAGGCGCAGAAGAAGAAGATCGACAATGCGCCGCGCCCGCAGCCGGCCAGACCGAATCAACAGCAGGACGCTCATGAAGTGGAGTCGCCATGATGAGCCAGCCATTGGATCAAGCCCTCTTCACCACTGAGCGCATCAAGACGCTGCCTCACGTCAAGGTACTGGGGGTGCCCTTCGTCAACACCAGCCTCGACACCTGCCTGAGCCTGCTCAAGAGCTGGATCAGCGACCCGCAGCCGCGCACCGTCAATTTCGTCAATGCGCACTGCCTGAACGTGGCCCAGGTCGATCGCTATTACATGCAGGTGCTGCATGACAGCGACCTGCTGCTGCCTGATGGCAGCGGCGTGAAGATGGCCTGCCGCATGCTCGGCCAGGAGCTCGAAGCCAACCTCAATGGCACCGACCTGCTGCCCCACCTGTGCGACATGCTGGTGGCGGAGAACAAGCGCCTGTTCCTGCTCGGCGCCGCGCCGGGCGTGGCCGACAGGATGGCTGACAAGCTCCGCGAGCAATGGCCGACACTCGAGATCAGTGGCGTGCATCACGGCTTCATCGGCCCGGAAATCATCGACGACGTGCTGGCGCAGATCAATCAGGGCACTGACCTGTTGCTGGTGGCGATGGGCGTGCCGGCCCAGGAGAAGTGGATCTCGACCTACCGTGAGCGACTCGAGGTGCCGGTGGTCATGGGCGTCGGCGGTCTGTTCGACTTCTATTCCCAGCGCATCCCGCGTGCGCCGGGCGTCGTGCGCAGACTGGGCATGGAATGGGCCTGGCGGCTGCTGATGGAGCCACGCCGCATGTTCAAGCGCTACGTGCTTGGCAACCCGAGCTTTCTGATGAGCGTGCGCAAGTATGGGGGAGAGGCGGTTCCCGGCCGCGGCCTGTGGATGAAGTCACGCTCCAACTGGCGCCACTTTCGATGGCGAGTGAGCAACTGGCTGACCCCGCGCGCGCGCCGCGCCATGGATATCGTCGGTGCCAGCGGCGTACTGCTGGTGCTGTCGCCGCTGCTGCTGGGCACGATGCTGGCCATCCGCCTGGAATCGCCAGGCCCGGTGCTGTTCGGCCAGGAGCGTATCGGGCGTCACGGCAAGCCGTTCAAGCTCTGGAAGTTCCGCTCGATGTACATCGACGCCGAAGAGCGTCTGCGCGAACTGCAGGCCGCCAACGAGAGCGAGGGTGGGGTGCTGTTCAAGATGAAGCAGGACCCGCGCATCACGCGCGTGGGCCGTATCATCCGCAAGCTGTCCATCGATGAATTGCCGCAGCTGTGGAACGTGCTGCGCGGCGAGATGGCGCTGGTCGGGCCGCGCCCCGCCCTCGCCCGCGAGGTGGCGCTCTACGAAGCGCGTGCGCGCATGCGTCTGGATGCCACCCCGGGGCTGACCGGGCTGTGGCAGGTGTCGGGCCGCTCGGACCTGTCCTTCGAGCAACAGATCCATCTGGATCTCTTCTACCTGCATCGTCAGGGCATCAAGGAAGACATCAAGCTGCTGTTGCGCACGATTCCTGCCGTTCTGACCAGCCGTGGAGCCTACTGATGCGCGAGACTCCCTCTCTCATTCGTGCAGCGCTGCGCCAATATCACGACTCATGCCAAGGAGGTGTGCAATGCATGTGATCCTGTTGGCGGACCGCCTCGGCCAGGAAGTCGCGCCGATTGACCGCCGTTACTCGCCGGCGCTGCTGCCGATCGCCGGACGCAGCGTGCTGGAGCGCAATCTCGACCTGCTGGTCGGGCGAGGCGTGACGCATATCAGCCTGATCATCGCCCGTGACCCCGAGTGGTTCCGGGCGCGTATCGCCGATGGCTCACGCTGGGGCATCGATCTCGACATTCTGCCGATGCCCGGCGAGCGAGACCCGCGCGAGCAGATCAAGCGCCTCGGCGCCATGGCTGCCCTGCCCGCCCCGGTGCTGCGCGCCGATGTGCTGCTGATGCCGGAGTGGTTCAAGGATGACAGCCTCGCGATCAGCGAGCAGGCCATGGCGTCAGGCGCGCCGGTCTGCCATCCGGCCAGCGTGGCAGCCCCGTCGCTCGCTCGTCTGCACTGGCCGGAGCTGCGCGACAATCCCGGGCTTGGGCCGGCCCTACTGGCCTCGCTGTCGCACTATCACGCCCTGGTGATGCAGGCACTCGATGCCGATGACTCAGGCCTGACGCCACATGGCGAGCGCGGAGTATTGCCCGGCGAGCAGGACCTGCACCACGTCTACTACGCCGCCGGCGCGACACGCCTGGATGAATCGCGCCTCACCGGCGGCTTCGCCGGCATCACCACCCATGTGGAGCCCGGCGTGCTGCTCAAGGGACACTGCTGCCTCGAACAGGGCAGCTACGTGGAAGAAGGCGCCATGCTCGAGGACTGCGTCATCCTGCCCTTCACCCGCGTGCACGGTGGCCAGCAGGTCAACGCCGGCATCCTGTTCGAAGGCGAGGCGCTCGACAGGACGGCCCCGCACTGGCTCAAGGACCGCCGTCAGGCAGGCGCCGCCTCACAACGCGGCGTCGCCTATCGCAACCCGGCACGCCCCGAGTGGCAAGAACGGATTCTGGCGGCCCTGATCACCCTGGCCTCACGCCCCTTCGGCTCACGCTACAAGGAGCTTCGCCATCGTCTGCGCCAGGTGCAGGACAGCCGCATGCGGCTTTTCGGGGCACTGCCCGAGCGCTCGCCACCGCCACTGGACAGGGTCGGCATCAGCAGTGCAGGCGCCATCCAGCCCCCGGATTGGCGCGCCACACCGGATGCCTTCGCCGCGACGCTGGAGGCCATCCAGGTCGGCCAGACGCCGGGGCTACGCGGTGCCATTCGAGAAGCCTGGCGACTGCGCCAGCAAGGCAAGCAGCAGTGATCGCCCCCGTTCGCGCTTCCCACTGAGCCCGCCTCGCGATGCAAGACGAGACAAAAAACCCCGCAGCGCCATGGCACTGCGGGGTTTTTACAAACTGGCTCTTGCGATCACTCGTCAGGCAACATGAGCGGCCTTTGACACCGGCTCAGCGATGCTTGGCCAGCCAGGCCAGCGCGCCTTCGCTGCGCTTCCACTGGTCGCGCATCAGGGTGCGGTACTGCCAGGCCTCACCACGCGTGCCGGGTTCCGGCGCTTCCACCGCCAGACTCACCGGCCGCGGATGCTCCGCCAGCAGCAAGCTGATCAGATGCGAATTGGCTTCCCGCACGATCTCGAGTGCCTGCTCGGCGTCCTTGTCGCGCCCCAGTCGATAGAGCGCCAGCACCTGGCCCATCAGGATGCCCAACAGCGGCATTTCCTCATCGACGGCACGTCGCTCGATATCATGCTCGGCGAGAGTCACGGCCTCGTCGTTGCGGCCTTCGCGCAGCAGCTGATCCAGCACCAGCTCACGCAGGCCGAGGCTGTCTTCCTCGTCGAGCTTGAGCAGGCGCTCCGCCAGCTGGCGCGAACGCTCGCGCTCACCGCGCTCCATGCCGATCACCAGCCCCAGTCCACAGCGCAGCAACTGGGCGTTGTCGCCATCTTCCCAGCGCAGCAGGCCGCCGGCCTGTTCGATCTGATCGAGCCAACGATCGAAGCGCTGTGCCAGCGGCACGAAGAAGGTGTCCGACATCCACGGCAGGCTACCGAAGCGACTGGCCAGCGCCAGAATCAGCCCCTGACACACCGCCGGAACGTCCAGCCATTCGGGGCTGGCGCACAGCTGCTGCAGCCACTCGTTGGGGTCCTGGACATCCCAGGGATCGATATCCAGCGCCAGTGCCGCCTCTTCCTCGATACGCGCCGGGAAGACCGCCTCCCAGAGCCCGAGTGTCACGGCCTGCTCCGCATTCTGACGGAACAGCAGACTGCCATCGTCCTGCGTTTCCAGCGCCAGACGCGGCGGATGCTCGATCACCTCGAACAGCGCCTGCAGGGCGGCCAGTGAATCCGACAGCGACTCATCGGAATTGACCATCTGCTCGGCGAGCGTGGCACGCGGGTTTTCGGCCAGATCCGCCAGGAATTCAAGCTGACCGGGCTCGATGTCCTTCTGCTTGGACAGGCGACGCCACCAGAAGCGCGCACGATCCTGCGCCTCTTCCGGCTGGCCCTCGTGCAGCAACAGCATGGCTTCGATATACGCCAGCGTCGGCGAATCGGGCAGCGTCTGCTGGGCACGAATGAAGGCGGCGCGCGCCGAGCCCAGATCATCGCTGTCCAGATGCAGCAGACACTGATGCTCCAGGGCGACGCCGCGCAGGAAGGCAGGGCCACGCTCCAGCACCTCATCGAGCAACAGCGCCTTCTTGCGGGTGAAGCCGCGCTCCTGATAGAGATCCAGCAGCAGCTCGAAGCCAGGCTCGGCCTGCTCGGGCAGACGCGACCAGTCGCTGGTATCGAACAGCGCCTCCATGATCTGCTGAGCCCGACCGCGATTGCCGCTCTCGGCGCTGATCAGCCCCGCCTCGAGCAGCGCCTGCGCCGGCGCGAGACCAGAGGCCAGTGCCGCCTTGAGCTGTTCACCCTTGAACTCGCGCAGCGACAGCATCCACATCAGGTGGTCTGGTATCGCCGGCAACTGCACCTTGTCGCAGCACTGCTTGTACTTGCGACCCGAGTCACACCAGCAAGGCTCGTTGCGTCCGGGCGGTGCCAACGACTCGCGCGCGAAATCGAGTCGCACCAGCGGAGTCTGGCTCCACAGCACCGGCGCCAGCGCTACCGCCAGCGCTTCGTCGCCACCGCTATAGTTCACGCCCTCCGAATGCGCCCACTGCATGAAGGCAGGAAAGGATTCATCGGCGCGGATGGCATCAAGTGCCCCACTGGCGTAACTCAAGAGCCGTTCGACCCACTCGGCAAGCATGGCATCTCCCTAAAAAAGCGTTTCACAGCCCTGTAGGCACCGCGCCCCGGTCTTCGCCTTGGCGTTCACCTCGGCGTTTCCTCAGGCGCGATGCCCGTCAGAACCTGCGAATCAAGGGGCGAAGTCTATCACGAGGAAGCCTCGCCCCTCATCGTTCACTCACTCAAGCGGCTGACGCAGCGATAACCTGCTGACCTGAGCTGTTCGGCCAGGCAGGCGATATGCGCCGGGCCCACCTCACAGCAACCGCCGACGATACGAATGCCGACATTGACCCACCCCAGCGCATGCGCCGCGTACTGCTCCGGCCCCAGGTCTTCGCGCGCCTTGAGGTCCTTGACGGTGCCGCCGGGGTTGAGCTCCGCGATGGAGGTGAAGCCGTTGGCATAGGCACCGGTCGGCAGCGGGCTGGCCAGCAGATTTTCCAGACTACCCTGAATGGCTTCCGGCGCGCTGCAATTGATCAGGATCGCGTCCACGCCCATCGCTTGCAGCATGCTGATCGCGTCGGCCAGCGGCTCACCGCTGCGCAGGGTCGCGGTCAGATCATCCTTCACCGTCAGCGAGACCCACACCGGCAAGCCGCTCTCGAGTGCGGCGGTGGCAGCGGCGCGAGCCTCGACGCAGGAAGACAGCGCCTCACACAGCAGGACATCGACCAGCGGTGCCTGCAATTCCACCAGCCGGCGATAGCTGGCCAGGGATTCGTCAGCACTCGGCGCGACATCGGGGCGATAGGTGGCGACCAGCGGCGGCAGGCAGCCTGCCACGCGCACATCCGCCTCGCCACTCAGGGCGATGGCATCCCGCGCGGCCTTGCCGGCTGCGGCATGAATGGCCGCGATCGACTCGCCGACGCCCGCCAGGCCCAGCCGCTGCGGCGTGGCCGTGTAGGTATTGAGCGTGATGACGCGCGCGCCGGCACGAATGAAATCGAGGTGCAGGTCACGCACCAGCTCAGGCTGGTCCAGCATCACCTGAGACGACCACAGCGGCGTCGGCTCACGACCGCTACGACGCACCAGTTCCTGGCCCATGCCACCGTCCAGCAACACGACTTCAGCCCCGTCACCTGCACCCTTTCCTGCTTCCAAGTCTCGTTCCACACAACCTCCAGAGCTTTTTGATGTCCTAGCGTGAGCCTGACGACCTGGCGAGACCCGCTGGCCAGTCAGTGGCGGGCGAAATTCTACCACGCTCGACCCGCTTGCGGCCCTTGCTCACTGGAGCCTAAAGGCTGCCCAATGCTACTGTTGACGACACCCTTTGCCCCGCGCTGCGCTCGAGGCTCGTGCTCACGAACCTCTCGGCAGCCCATGTCGTGCCAGAAGCCCCACCCCGTTCAATCAAGGAAGCCTGCCTTGCTGTTGCCGAGTCCCTTTCGTCCCCGAGCCAACACTGCCAACGACGCGCCCCAGGTGCGTCTGGAGCGTGAGGGCCGCGACGAGATTCGCCGCATTACCCAGGCCGTGGAGCGTGTGCCCTGGTCGGTGAGCCTGATGCAGATCCTGTGGACCGCAGGCCCGGTGACGCTGATCGGCGCCTGGGGCGGCTATCTGCTCGGTTACGGCAAGGAACCGACCTTCGAGAACTACATCTTCTTCATCTCCTACACCGTCATCACCGGTGTCGCGGGCATCGTGGCCAATATCGCCCACAACCTGACCAGCTCACGGCGCTATGACCGCACCGAAGCCAAGATCGAACGCGTCATCGACACCGTGCCGGAGCTGATCCTCGCCACGCGCAATCTGATCGTCGAGAGCCTGGAAGGCGATGCCCGCCGGCGCGAAGCGGCGGCCATGCTGCTGCGCAAGCAGGACCTGGCGCCGGAGGGGGTTGAGCTGGCGGCGCTGGAGCTGCTCGATGACCGTGATGCCGCGCGCATCATTAGCCAGATCGACGTCTACCGTCGCGTGGGCCTGCATGCGCGTATCCGCGACATGAACAGCCTCAACCGCGAATGGCTCGAGCCCCAGTTCAATGAGCTGGCCGAGCTGGCCCCCGAGGCCATCGGCCTGCTGCGTGAGCGCTTCGAAGGCCGCGCGCCCGACCTGCACAGCGGTGTGCCGCGTGACGAGAACTTCATCGAGCGTGTGCTGGCGGCCATCGAGCAGGACAACGACCTGCTGATGACCCTGCAGGACGTGGAGGAGATGTTGATTCTGGCCTTCGAGCTGATCAGCGGGCGCAAGATTCCGCTGCTGACCTTCGAATACCGTGGCCGCTGGAAGCTGGCGCGCGCGCTGGACAACCTCGAGCATGCCCGCTCGCGTTATCGCATACGTCAGGCCACCGGCCTGTCACGCCTCAAGGCGCTGACGGTCTATCTGGCCGAGCAGTCCGGCACCCTGGTGGAGGATGCCGCCTCCGGCCTGCGCGCCGAGGTACTGCTGGAGCGCTCCACCCAGGCGATGGACGCCCTTGCCGAGCAGGTGACGCATCTGGCGATCGCGGTCAATGAGGGCGATCGTGAACACCGCGCCGCACTGCGCTCGCGGGCCGACATCCTCACCAACGCCATCCGCCTCTACAAGACGGTGACCAATGCCTACGAGCAGGTCGGGCGCAGCCACGCCGTCTTCCTCAAGATGTCCAAGCGCTGGGAAAACATCGCCTCGCAGATGTCCGATGACGCCACCCGCCTGCGAGTCGGTCCGGGCCGTCGTGGTCTGCGCATCCAGGAAAAGACCATCGCGCTGGACGATGAAGCCAAGGCGGAGGTCTGCAAGCATCTGGCCGATCACTTGAACGAGAGCCGCATCAAGCGCGTCGACAGCGAGATCGCCTACCAGGCGCGCGAGACGGTGCTGCGCGTCGGTGTCGACAAGGCCAAGGCGATGGCGGTCGAGATCGCCCTCGCGCTGGAGCCCCACATACACCTGTCACGCCCGGCCGTGCAGCGCGCCATCAATGGCTCCAACGCCGCCTATTTCGGCCAGCTGGAGCCCAATCAATCCGCGGCGGCCAAGGCGGCCCTGGGCAGCGCCATGGTGCGCGAGATCGACGATGACCTGTCACGCACCGCCGAATCACTGGCCATCGCGCTGGTGCGCCACTACCGCGTCGAGCTGGAGCCGCTGGCCATCGAGTTCCTGCGCGATACCTTCGGCGCCCGTGAAGCGACGCTCAACATGCTCAGCAACTATCAGCCCGCGGACCACCACCCGGTCAGCTATCTCTCCAATCGCCCCCCGCTGATCCAGACCGCCAACCGCGACTGGTATCGCGCCCTCGTCCAGGCGCGTCGCGCGCTCGACGACGATTGATCCCCGCCTCGGGCCAACGGCATACTGTATGGATCATCATATCGACAGCCTTTGACCGCAGGATGCCCGATGCGCCTGATCATCGCCGAAAAGCCCAGCCTCGCCCGCGCCATTGCCGAGGCGCTGCCCGGACGCTCAAGCAAGCGCGACGGCTATATCGATGCCGGTGACACCCGTGTCACCTGGTGCATCGGCCACCTGCTGGAGCAGGCCCCGCCGGATGACTACGACGAGCGCTTCAAGCGCTGGTCGCTGGATCACCTGCCGATCATCCCCGAGCAATGGAAGCTCAAGCCACGCAGCCAGGCGCGCGGTCAGCTCAAGACCATCCGCGAGCAGCTCAAGCTGGCCGATGAGGTCGTGCATGCCGGCGACCCTGACCGTGAAGGCCAGCTGCTGGTGCAGGAAGTGCTGGAGCACATGCGCTGGCGCGGGCCGGTCAAACGCCTGCTGATCAGCGACATGAACCGCCCTGCCGTCAGCCGTGCCCTCAACAAGCTGGACGACAATCAGCGCTGGCAGCCGCTCTATGAAGCCGCACTGGCGCGCCAGCGCGCCGACTGGCTGTATGGCATGAACCTGACTCGCGCCTGGACATTGACCGGACGCCAGGCCGGCCACGACGGCGTGTTGTCAGTGGGACGCGTGCAGACGCCGCTGCTGGGGCTGGTCGTGCGCCGTGACGAGGAAATCGAGGCCTTCGAGCCTCGTGCCTTCTTCCCGCTGTGGATAGAGGCTGGCGTGGCGGCGGGCAGCTTCAAGGCCTGGTGGCATGCGCCCAGCTCACCCTGGCTGCAACGTCTGGCGGACAAGGGCACCCCGCTGCCACTCGATGACAAGGGGCGCCTGCTGGATAGCCGCCCCGCCGAGCGCCTGGCCCGCCATCTCGCGACCTTGACCACCCTCGGCGATGGCCATGTCGAAAGTGTCGACGCCAGCGACAAGTCACAGCCCGCGCCGCTGCCCTATTCGCTCTCGGCGCTGCAGGTCGATGCCGCGCGCCGTTTTCGCCTGCCGGCCCAGAAGGTCCTCGACACCTGTCAGGCGCTTTACGAGCGCCATCAGCTGATCACCTATCCACGCTCCGACTGCCGCTACCTGCCGCGCGAACATCACGCCGGCATGGCCAATCTGATGATCAGCGCCTGCGTGGGTGACCGCGAGCTTGAACGCTTCAGTGGCGGCGCCGATTTCAGCCTGCGCTCACGCGCCTTCAATGACAGCAAGGTCAGCGCGCACCACGCCTTGGCGCCGACCGGGCGCGAGCCGGACTATGCGCGCCTGTCGCGCGATGAAGCCAATCTCTACCGCATGATCACCCGCAACGTGCTGGCCCAGTTCTACCCGGCCTATCGCTATCGCGAGGTCAAGGTCGAGCTGCGCTTCGCCAAGGAGCCCTTCCGCGCCAGTGGCCGCAGCGTCATCGACGAGGGCTGGAAGGTGCTGTTCCAGCGCACAGCGGAGGCCAGCGAGACAGCTGACAAAGATGTGGCTGACAAGAAGGCCTCAGACAAGAACGCAGCCACCGATGACAAGACCCCACCGCCGCTGCCCGCCCTGACGGAAGGCGAACCGGCCTGTGTGCTTGACTGTGGTATCGAGGAGAAAGAGACCCGCCCGCCGGAACCCTTCAACGACGCCAGCCTGATCCAGGCGATGATGAACATCGCACGTTACGTCGAGGATGAAGCGGTGCGACGCACGCTGCGCGATGTGGATGGCCTGGGCACCGAGGCGACACGCGCCGGCATGCTCGAGACACTGATCAATCGCGGCTATCTGGTGCGCGAAGGCCAGGCGATGCGCTCGACGCGTATCGGTCGCGCGCTGATTCATGCGCTGCCGCCTGCCGTATCGCGTCCGGAGCGCACCGCACAGTGGGAGCAACGCCTGAGCATGATCCACGAGCAAGGCGACCCGGCGGCGCCCTTCTTGAGCGAATTGATCGTGGATCTGCGTGCGCTGCTCGCCGATAGCTCCGCCAGCCGTCTGAGCACGGCACTGGCCAGCGTCGGCGGTGCGACACTCGCGCCGCGCAAGGGCGGCGGCAAGGGCGGCTCGCGTCGCAAGGCAACGTCCTACAAGAAGCGCGCTTCTGGCAGCTCTTCGGGAAAGACTGCTTCAGGCAAGACAGCTTCTGACAGCACTGCTGGCAGCAATAAGGACGGCGCTTCTCGTAAAAGTGCTTCCACCAGGAGCCCCCGCAAGCGAGCGACTACGTCACGGCGCAAGACCGATAGCTGACAGCAGGTCAGGTGAAGTACAACCGGCCTCCTCTTGCGCTCACGCACTGCTCTGCTCTCCCATGACAAGATGACGAATATGCACACAATGACTGATCCGGAAGATAACTGGCTGTGGATCATCGGCCCGGGGGCCATCGGGCGCCTGCTGGCGGCTTCGCTGATGGCAGCGCGCCAGCGAGAGCTTCGTGAGCAGGGGGCAACCGAGCTACCGCGTGTCCTGCTGCTGGGGCGTCAGGCAATGGCGGGGCAAGCGGTCGTGCTCGACATGACTACGCCAGAATCACTCACTGTTAGCACAAAGATAAATCATTCAACAATTGACGCACTACAAGGACCACTATCTAGAAAGCCTTCCGCCATCTGGCTGACGACCAAGGCCCACGGTGTACCCGCCGTCTGGCAGCAACTGGCACCACATATCACGCCCGGGACTTCCGTGACCTGCTGGCAGAATGGCCTGAGCGCTCAGCCGTGGCTGGCCGAACGCCACGCCAACCTGCTATGCGCCAGCACCACCGAAGGCGCCTGGCTGCCAGCCGAGACTGGCGCAAGCGCGACGCCTGACGCTGACTCGACAGCGGATGACCTCCAGCACCTTGGCGTGCAACACGCCGGGCGCGGCCACACCTGGCTGGGCGCATGGCAGAGTGGCGGTGACGGCGACCCCGACCGTCAGTCCCACCAGGCCGCTCTCCTGCAATGTGACTGGCTCAAGGCAGCAGGGTTTGCGTGCGAACCGACACCGGACATCCAGACCCGCCTGTGGCACAAGCTGGCGATCAATGCGGCGATCAATCCCCTGGTGGCACGCTATCACATTCGCAACGGCCAGCTGCGTGACCGGCCATTTGCCCCGATGGTGCACCAGGCGGTCGAGGAGATCAGCGCGGTACTGGATAGCGAAGGCATCTCTGCCCCGGGGGAAGGCTGGCAGGCGCTGGTCGAGCAGGTCATCCGCGCGACCGCCAACAATCGCGCCTCGATGCTGCAGGATGTGCTCGCCGGTCGCCCTACCGAGGTCGAGGCGATCCTTGGCCCGCTGCGCCTTGCCGCCGTCCGACATGGGCTGGTCCTGCCCTTGCTGGATGATCTCTACCGCCAGCTGAGCACGCCGCAGCGCTGAGACAAGACTTCTGCCCAGCTCAAAAGGCTCCATCAGACAATCAGCCTGACTTTCCCATCTGACCCGCCAGCCCGCCAGATAACGCGCACAAAAAAGACCCGCCTCGCGAGAGACGGGTCACAAGCAACAGCCAAGCTGTCGAGAGAGAGCAGTACTGGCAGCCTGTCAGCCTCAAGCACGACGTGCATGACGTTGGCAGGCAACCGCTGGATCAGTGACCAGCACTCATCCAGATATCAGGCTTCAGCGGTGGAAACGCTCTGAGGCTTCACGCGCCAGCTCGCGGATACCATCCCAGTCACCCGCATCAATCAGTTTCTGCGGCGCGACCCAGCTACCACCGACACACATCACGTTCTTGAGCGCGAGGTAGTCAGCGGCGTTGCTCAGGGAAATGCCGCCAGTCGGGCAGAAGCGAGCTTCGCTGATCGGGCCACCGAAGGACTTGATCGCATTGACGCCGCCCGCGGCTTCCGCCGGGAAGAACTTGAAGCGACGGTAACCGTACTGCCAGCCCGTCATCAGCTCCGAGACGGTCGCGACACCCGGCAGCATCGGTACGCTGCTGGTCACGCCGTACTGGTACAGCGCTTCGGTGGTGCCCGGCGTGACGATGAAGTCGACGCCCAGCTCTTCCACCTGGCGATACTGTTCCGGCGTCAGCACGGTGCCGGCACCGATGCTGGCGTTGGGCAGCGCTTCACGCATCAGGCGGATGGCTTCCAGCGCGCAATCGGTGCGCAGCGTGACTTCCAGTACGGTCAGGCCACCTTCGTAAAGGGCCTTGCCCAGCGGTACGGCGTCCTCGATGCGCTCGACGGCGATCACCGGCAGCACGGAGGCTTTCTGGCAGATGCTGTCGATCTCGGTGGTACGAGTCGACGGAAGCTGTTTTTCAAAGCTCATGGCGTTCTCCTTGTGCCGCGGCCAGCCTCCCTTGTGGCTGGCCGCGGCCGATGTGATCAGGGGGCCCAGTAAAGCGCCAGCGGCGCGGACAGGAAGGCACGAATCGGCAGTTCACTGACCGCCTCGACGTCGCTCAGCGCGCGCGACAGCACGGCCTGCTTGTCGGTCCCCGTGAGATGAAGCACGGTACGACGCGTCTGGCGCAGACGCTCGAGAGACAGCGTGATACGCGCCTGCGGCACGCTGGGTGCACGCATCGGGACACAGCAATCCGCACTGGTCAGCGCTTCCTGCAGACGGTCACCATCCGGGAACAGCGAGGCCGTGTGGCCATCGCCGCCCATGCCGAGAATCAGCGCGGAAGCCGGCCAGGGGAGCGCCGCGATGCGAGTGCTCACTTCTGCGTAACCGTCCTCCGGCTCTGCCTCGGCGTTGGTCAGCGGATGGAAGGTGGCGGCACTGGCCGCACCGCTCAGCAGGTGCTCACGCACGAAGCGTGCATTGCTGTCATCGGCGTCTTCGCTCACCCAACGCTCATCGGCGAGGGTGATATCGACCCGCGACCAATCCAGCGGCTTGTCGCGCAGCGCGGCAAACAGCGGCTTGGGCGTGGAGCCGCCGGAAACCACCAGCAGCGCACGCGCTGACGGATCAACGTCGAGATCAGCACGCAAGGCGGCGGCCAGATACTCGGCGAGAGAGTGTGCGGTCTGTACGCGCGGGTCCTGCTCAGTCACGGTGGCGCTCATCTCAATATTCCTCATACCAGCTGCGACCGTCGCGCGTGATCATCGCGATCGAGGAGACGGGCCCCCAGGAGCCGGCCGGGTAACGGCGCGGCGTGGCGGCGCGGGATTCCCAGCCATCGATGAGGGTATCGACCCAGCGCCAGGCGTGTTCGATCTCGTCACGACGCACGAACAGATACTGCTGGCCCTTGATGACCTCCAGCAGCAGACGTTCGTAAGCTTCCGGAATACGGCGCTTGGGGAAGGCGCTGTTGAAGTCGAGATCCAACGGACCCGGGCGCAGACGCATGCCCTTGTCGAGACCGGAGTCCTTGGTCAGCACCTGCAGGGAGATACCCTCGGACGGCTGAAGACGGATGATCAGCTTGTTGGCCGCCAGCGAGCGCTGGTCCGGATCGAAGATGTAGTGCGGCTGCTGACGGAAGTGGATCACGATCTGTGACAGCTTCTCCGGCATGCGCTTGCCGGTCCGCAGGTAGAACGGAACACCGGCCCAGCGCCAGTTGGAGACTTCGGTCTTGAAGGCCACGAAGGTCTCGGTCTGGGATTCGGTGTTGGCCCCTTCTTCCTCGAGATAGCCCGGCACGTGCTGGCCATCGACGGCACCCGCGATGTACTGACCACGCACCAGATCCGTATTGAGACGCTCGCCGGTGATCGGGCGCAACGCCTTGAGCACCTTGACCTTCTCGTCACGAATGGCGTCTGCATCCAGGTTGGACGGCGGGTCCATCGCGATCAGACACAGCAGCTGCAGCAGGTGGTTCTGCACCATGTCACGCAGCTGACCGGCCTGATCAAAGTAGCCCCAGCGCCCTTCGATGCCGACCTTCTCCGCCACGGTGATCTCGACGTGGGAAATCTGGTTCTGATTCCACTGGTTGCCGAACATCGGGTTGGCGAAGCGCAGCGCAATCAGATTCTGGACGGTTTCCTTGCCCAGATAGTGATCGATACGGTAGATCTGGGATTCGTGGAAGACGGCGCCGATCGCGTCGTTGACGACGCGCGAGCTCTCCAGATCAGAGCCGATCGGCTTCTCGACCACGACACGTGAGTGCTCGTCGAGGCAGCCCGCCGCCTGCAGATTGCTGCTGATGTCGCCGTAGATACGCGACGGTACGGAAAGATAGATCATCAGCGGGCGCGGCGACGGCTTGCCCTTGGCATCCACACGCCAGTCGGCGATCGCGGAATAGCCTTCCACGGTGCTGAAGTCCAGCGCCGCATAGCTGATGCGAGAGAGGAAGCGCTCGATGCATTCCTTCTCGAGGTGTTCCGGCTTGACGCGCTCCTTGAGCGCCGCCTGCACGGTGTCCTTGAAGGATTCGAGGCTGACATCCTGACGCGCCAGACCGATCAGGCGGGTTGCCTTCTCGAGCAGACCGTCACGGTCGAGGTGATAGAGGGCTGGATATAGCTTGCGCTTGGCGAGGTCGCCCAAGGCGCCGAACAGGGCAATATCCACGCCCGGAATGATGTCGGAACTCATGCCGCCGATTTCTCCCGTCGAAACTGCCCTGTATGCCGAAATGACCGACAAGGTGGGCGACTTCGAACCCGCTTCCTGGAAGGCTGCGCAGGCTGGCGCGGCGAGGAGAGGCTCGAATGACACACGGCACCGGGAAGGCGTTGGCGATACATGGCTGGTTATATTAACAACAAATGTAGCGATAACGCCGCTGTCACTCAAGACAATTCGCCCCACAAATAGGTAAACTTACCTAAAAGTGGTAGTCAGCGGCGCTTTCGCTTTCACCTCGTCCTTCACACCCCTGGATCAGCAAGTGACCCAAAGAGATGCTTGGCCTACCAGACGAGTGAGGCTAGGATGCCCAGATTACGTAGTTATTTCACTACACAATGGCAGGGTAACAGGCGAATGGCAGTACACGACCTCATCAATCGCATCCGTGAACGTCTCGACGAGCTCAATCGCTCCGAGCGCAAGGTCGCCGACGTCATTCTGGCGGACCCGGCTGCGGCCACCGGCATGAGCATCGCGGCGCTCGCTCAGGCCTCACTGGTCAGTGAGCCGACCGTCAACCGCTTCTGTCGCAACTTCGATGCCAAGGGCTTCCCCGACTTCAAGATCAAGCTGGCCCAGAGTCTGGCCGGCGGTACGCCCTATGTGTCGCGCAGTGTCGATCAGAACGACGATGCCGCCGCCTATGGCGACAAGATTCTCGGCGCCACCGTGGCCGCGCTCGACGATGCCCGTCGCGCACTGGACCCCAGGCGCATCGAGCGCGCCGTCGATTACCTGAGCCAAGCCAAGCAGATCTGCTTCTTTGGCCTTGGCGCCTCAGGCCCGGTCGCGGCGGATGCCCAGCACAAGTTCTTCCGCTTCAACCTGCCGGTCATGGCCTATGAAGATGTGCTCATGCAGCGCATGGTGGCCGCCGCCTGCCATACCGGCGACGTCATCGTGATCATCTCCTACACCGGACGCACCCGCGAGCTGGTCGATATCGCCAAGCTCGCACGCAGCAATGGCGCCGCGGTACTGGGCATCACCGCACCGAACTCTCCGCTGGCACGCGAGTGCACCGAAGTACTGGAAGTCATGGCCCCGGAAGACACCGATATCTATATGCCGATGACCTCACGCATGATCCACCTGGCCCTGATCGACGTGCTGGCCACCGGCGTGACGCTGCGCCGCGGAGAAGACTTCCAGCAGCATCTCAAGAAGATCAAGGACAGCTTGAAGGACACCCGTTTCCCACCGGAGACTTGAGCACTAGCCACCAAGTCATCAGCCCCAGCCACGGCAAATGAGCTCTTCCTGCGCAGCCATTCAACGCGCTACTGACGCTTCAGCGTCACTTGAGCGATCCTTCAGGCATGGCGTGGGGCTTGCACCCGCGTGATCAAGACACAACAATACGCGCCATACCCCCTGACATGCGGTGCTCACCGCATGATGTCTTATGTCGTGAATGCTGAGGATGCTTCCCATGCGCTGGCTGGCCACTGCTGCTCTGACCCTGATTTCCGCCCTTCCCGTGACCATGAGTCTGGCTCAGGCCGACACCTTCAAGTTCACGGCGATTCCGGATGAAGACGAGTCACGCCTGGTCGAGCGTTTCGACAAGGTCGCCGACTATCTGGAAGAGAAACTGGGCGTCGATGTCGAGTATGTGCCGGTCAAATCCTACAGCGCCGCCGTCAGCGCCTTTCGCAACGATCAGATCCAGATGGCCTGGTTCGGCGGCCTGACAGGCGTTCAGGCGCGCCAGATGGTGCCGGGCTCCGTCGCCATCGCCCAGGGCGTGGAAGACGCTGCCTTCCGCAGCTACTTCATCGCGCGTCGCGACCTCAAGCTGGCCGGCGATGCCGCCGAGCCGCTGGACGCCCTGCCCGACTCCCTCGAAGGCCACTCCTTCACCTTCGGCGCCAAGACCTCCACTTCAGGCCGCCTGATGCCGGAATACTATCTGCGCGAGCAGTTCCAGCAGGCGCCGGACGCCCTGTTCAGCCGCGTCGGTTTCTCCGGCGACCACTCACGCACCATCGCACTGGTCGCCGCCGGCACCTATGACGTGGGCGCGGTCAACTTCGCGGTGTGGGAAGCGGCCGTCAAGGACGGCAAGGTCGACCCGAGCAAGGTGCAGGTGCTGTGGCAGACGCCGGCCTACCCGGATTATCAGTGGACGATTCGTGGCGATGCCGACAGCCACTTCGGCGCGGACTTCACTGCCCATGTCACCACGGCCCTGCTGGACATGAAGGACCCGGACCTGCTCGAGAGCTTCCCGCGCTCCGGCTTCATTCCGGCCAGCAACGATGACTACGCGCCGATCAAGACCGTCGGTGAACAGCTCGGTCTGCTGCGCTGAGCTCATGACCCAGGAAACACCCTCTCCACTGCTGCACCTTTCGCAAGACCACCTCGGCCATGGCGCCGAGGTGGTCTTGCGTGATCTGGATATTCGCCTCCTGCCGGGCGAGCGCATCGCCCTGCTCGGTGCCAGTGGCGCAGGCAAGTCCACGCTGCTGGAAGCCCTGCGCGTCGCGCTGCAACAGCGCGACGTAGCGGCCGCCTGGTGCCCTCAGCGCCAGGGGCTGGTGCCGCAATTGTCGGTCTACCACAACATCTTCATGGGCCGGTTGGACCAGCACTCACGGCTGACCAACCTGCTCAATCTGCTGCGCCCGAAACCGGCTCATTGGCAGGCGGTTGCCACATTGTGCGAACCGCTGGGTATCGCCGGCCTGATGGAGCGCTCCGTCGAGGCGCTTTCCGGCGGTCAGCGCCAGCGTGTCGCCATCGCACGTGCGCTCTATCAGGGCCATGATCTGTTCCTCGGTGACGAGCCCGTCGCAAGCGTGGACCCGCATCAGGCCAGTCAGTTGATCCAGCTGATACATGCCCGTCACGCCACCAGTGTGGTAGCGCTTCATCAGCGTGAGTTGGCACTCACTCACTTCACGCGCGTGATCGGGCTTGGAAAACAGGCTGACGGCCAGGGGCGCGTGCTGCTGGATGTCGCGACCGACGGACTGACGCCCGGCGACCTGGACTTCCTGTACCCCGCTGCAGCGACCCGCGAGTCATCCGATGTCAGCTGATCCCTCCACCATGACGGCAGAGCTGCGCCATCCTCCTCGCTGGTGGCAGGCACGCAGTGACGGCGCGCGCCTGTTGCGCCTCGGTGGTGGCCTTGTCATCGCCATGCTGGTGCTGGTGCCCTTCGCCGATCTCTCCGTCACCTCGCGCGAGCCCTGGCAGGAACTGGGCCGCATGCTGGCGGGCCTGGCATCACCGGCTCCCGGCGCGCTGGAATCCCCGCTGCACGCTCTGATCCTGACCATCGCTTTTGCGCTGTGGGGCACCCTGCTAGGTGCGCTGATAGGGCTGCCGCTGGCATTGGTCTATTCTCGCTCGCGCCTGCTGCGGGGCATCTGTGCCGGGCTGCGCGCGGTGCATGAGCTGTTCTGGGCCCTGCTGTTGCTGCAGGTGTTCGGGCTATCGGCCGCCACGGCGCTGGCGGCGATCACGATCCCCTATGCGGCGACCTTCGCCAAGGTCTATGCCGAGATTCTCGAACAGCTGCCGCAGGCGCCACTCAAGGCACTGCCCTGTGCCAGCTCGCGCGCGATGCGCTTTGTATATGCAGAACTGCCGATGGCGTGGCGGCGCATGGCCAGCTATACCCGCTATCGCTTCGAATGCGGACTGCGCGCCAGTGTCCTGCTCGGTTTCGTCGGTTTGCCCACGCTGGGCTTCTATCTGGAAAGCGCCTTTCGCGAGGGCCGTTACGCCGAGGCGGGCGCTCTGCTGTGGATCTTCTATCTGCTGATCGCCACGCTCCCATGGTGGGGGCACCGTCGAGCATTGCCGGTACTGGCCATCGCCAGCCTCTGGTGGCTGGGGCCATGGCCCGATGTCAGCCCGACCCTGCTGTGGCGCTTCATCAGCCATGACATCTGGCCGGCGCCGCTGGTCAATGCATCATTCGAGTCACTGACCTCGGGCGAGCTCGCGACAGGCCTGCTGCAGTGGGCCAGCCACCTGCCCGATCTGCTGCCCGCCATCGGCAATACCTTGTTGCTCGGCCTGCTGGGCACCGCCGGTAGTCTGCTGATCGCCATGCTGCTGTGGCCGCTGGCCAGCCGTCATGTGGGCAACCGCCTCTCACAGCACTCGACCAACGGCCTGCTGATCTTCCTGCGCACCACGCCGGAGCTGATTCTGGCCTTCATCCTGCTGTTGCTGCTGGGGCCTTCCCTGCTGCCCGCCTGGCTGGCGCTGGCGCTGCACAACGGCGCGATCATCGCCTTCCTGTGTGCTCGCCATGCCAACCAGATTCAGCTGCCGCCCAGTCGCCCGCAGGGCAAGTTCGAATGCTGGCTCTATGAGCTCAACCCGCGTGTCGCTCCCGGCATGTTCGCATTGCTGCTCTACCGCGCCGAGACCATCATTCGCGAGACGGCCATTCTCGGCATGCTGGGGGTGGTGACGCTGGGCTTCCATATCGACTCGAGCTTCGAATACCTGATGTTTGATCAGGCATTTGCCTTGCTGGTGCTCACCGCCATACTCAATATCGGCGTTGACAGCCTCGCGCGGCGCCTGCGCCCCAGCGGCGAGATCTCTGAAGACAGCTGCGTGCGCTGACTCCTGCCCGGCCTGCGCAGAAGTAGGCGCTGACTTCATGACGCCCCCGACTCCCCTTTTAGCGAGCCTTCCCATGCCTCAATCGTCACCCGCAGATGCCGCCAGCACGGCAAGCGCCAAGCGTGAAGCACAGCGCATCACCTTGATCGGCGCGGCGCTGGATGGCGTGCTGGGTGTCGCGAAGCTCGTCATCGGCAAGCTGGTCGGCTCGCAGGCACTGATCGCCGATGGCATCCATTCCCTGTCAGACCTGGTGACGGATGCCTTCGTGTTGGTGGCGACTCACTACGGCCGCCAGGCGCCGGATCGCTCACATCCGTGGGGGCATGAGCGCATCGAGACGCTCGGCACCCTGGTGCTGGGCAGTCTTCTGCTGGCCGTGGCGGGCGCCATTGGCTGGGAAGGCATTTTGCGCAGCTGGGAGCTGATGTTCGGCTCACTGACCATCCCGCTACCCGGCGCGCTGGGCATCGGCATCGCGATCATCTCGCTGCTCGGCAAGGAAGGTATCTTTCGCGCCACGCTGAAGGTCGCGCGCAAGCAGAAATCCAAGCTGCTGGAGGCCAATGCCTGGCACTCGCGCAGCGATGCGCTCTCCACCGTGGCGGTGCTGATAGGTCTGATCGGTACCCAGTTGGGGGCCAGCTGGCTGGATGGCATCGCGGCGGTCGTCGTTGGTGTGATGGTGGGCAAGATCGGCGCCTCCTTGGCCTGGGAGGCCTCACGTGAACTGATCGACACCGCCCTGCCACGCGAACAGCAACACGCCATGCGTGAGTGCTTGCTGTCACTGCGGGAGGTGCGTGGCGCACATGACTTGCGCAGCCGCACGCTCGCCGGCCGTATCGTGCTGGAAGTCCACCTGCTGGTCGCGCCACGCATCAGCGTCTCGGAAGGCCATGCCATCGGTCATCACGCCGTGGCTCGCCTCAAGGCCGAATTCCCCCAGCTCAGTGATGTGCTCTATCACATCGACCCCGAAGATGACTCGCATCTCGGCCAGGCTAGCCTGGCGCAGCCCTCGCTGAAGCAGCCGCTGCCCCTGCGTAGTGACATCATCGCCGCACTCGATGAATGCTGGCAGCAGTCTCCCCTCTGGCAGACGCGCAGCGGCCTCACACTGCATTATGTCAACCATGCCACCACCCCTGCTGGCACCGACTCGTCGGCCCCGCATGTGGATATCCTGCTGGAGTTGCCGGGTTGTGATATGGAAGCCGCCTCGGAAACGGCTCAGCAATGTAACCACGACGCTGACTCACGCAACGCTTCAATCACCGAGATGGAACGCCTCGCAGCGGGTCTTGAGTGGTTTGGCAAGCTGGAGATCGGTGTGATGTCACATATCCACCAGCGCTGACGTGTGGGTTACACTGCAGGCAAAGGCAGACATGGTTTCATGAGTTTCAAGGCAGGCCTGGATTGGTCCCTCACCGTTCAAAAGCGCTCAAAGGCGTTCCAGGCATCGTCATCTAGACCAGAATTCACGCTCGAACAAAGACAGACATCCACCAGACAAGGAGCACGCCATGAGCAACGCATCCGGCGAAATGCACAAGACACGCATCATCAGTGAGCTGAAAGGCTTCATCCGCAAGCTGCTGCAAGACCCGAAGATTCTCGAGCAGTCACTGGTCGTGGCGCGAGCGCGCCTCAAGGAAGGGGCAGAACAAGGAAAGAATGAGCAAGCGGTGCTGGCCATCATCGCCAACGAAATTTCTGACACTACCAGCATCCATATCCCGGAAGATCCGGCGGAGCACTCCGATGCGGACAAGCTTTTCCTAGAGCTGCTGAAGGATGTGGTGGAAGAGGAAGAAGCTCTTTATTGATAACATCAGGCTACCGGAAGGTAGCCTGACTTAGCTAACGAGTGAAAAGCTCAGTGAATATCTCTATAACTTTGCTTTTCACTTTTGACACTCATTATCCCATGTACGGTTTTGTACCCTTTTGTGCGTATCAATTCTTCTTCGAATTCAGCTCTAAGGATTACTTTCCCTTCCTTTACAGTATAGGCAGCTATTCCTTGTTCCATAATCTTAGATAGATCTGGAGTCTTTTTTAACATTTCTTTTACTGTGAAACCAGACTCAATAGTCAAGCTACGCGCTAAGGAAGTTCCACACAACCGCAATAGGTTGCAGCCATCACTAACTATAGTCTTATCGAAATGCCAGTCGATCAACGTAGGGAGTATATCCAGACTGGTTATAAAACTATCGCCGGAATACACCAACTCATCATTAATTATATTTGAGAAGGAAATGAATATGTTGTACTGCTCCAATATTTCAGCTGAAGTACCATGTCCACCAACGTTGCTACAGCAAAACAAGTCATTTTCATGTGAGCTATGCTGTGTGAATGACTCACCATGATCAGACCATATAACCCCTTCAAAACTATTGCTATCAATTCTTGAAAGAACATCAGTAAAGATATCTAATGCACGGCCAGCATCCTCCACCATCACTTCATACTTTCGATTATCACTGGCTTGAGAAAGGTGACTCCAACGATGAGTCCAGGGCATGTGAGGAAGGGTGAAATGAAATACCAACAAGTTATCTCCAGCCATAACTTTACTCTTTGCTTTTATAGCATAATATTTTGCAGCCAGGTATGGATCGTAAGTAACAGCATTAGCTCTATTATGAATATGGAACGGAAGAATCTCTTTGAAAACAAAATCGTATTCAGACAATAGATTATAATATGGCATATCTAACAAAGGGGACGCTGCAACAAAATCCAATGCTTGTGTAGATGAGCCAAGATTATTCTCAAGTGAACATTTTTCTCCAATATGATTAAATCTTTTTTCATCTGACCCATAAATTATATTCCACTCATGATCTTCAAAAATGTTAAACATCGTACATTTAGGTTCAACGCTCGATAAATTGAATCTTACTCTGTTATTCTCAGGAGCCAGCCCTGTCGTCAATACATTCCAAGAAGCATATGTTCTTCCTACAGGTGACCAAGCATTATTGAAAGAAGACAAATGCTTAGAAGCTAAAAAGGTAGAATTATTAGCCAGTAGAGAATGTGCATCTGCTCTAACTGAGTCAACACCTAGAACATAGGTTATATTATTCACACCTTTCTTCGTATAACCATCGTTCCACTTATAAAGAGAAAAGTTAACAACCAGAAGTACTGATGGCATAAGCAGAAGCGATATCAATGCAAAATGCCGTCTACAGGAATCACTAAAAAACACTATAAAAAGTGATAGAAACAAACTTAAAATCGTACCTATATACTTCATCCAAAATTCATTGACGCTTAAATCTAAAATTTTGAATTGCGAATTCGGAAATTTGACTCCATTCACTACATCAAGCACCAAGAACAGAATGAAAGCGACTAGAATATTAATAAATATGGGTCTTACTCGCTGCCTTGAAATACTAAGAATCCATCGCGAGGCTAGAAGAGTAATGAATAAAACCCATAGACAGAAGACCGAATAGACCAATAGGTATACTCCGGTAATATAGAAGTCATACCTAGAGAAGTCATGCACAGAAAAATCTAAATTAAAGAATTTTTGGGGCATATTTTCACTAGGTATACGCTGCCCTAGCTGCATTAACGGATAAAATAGTAAAATGGCAAAAAAAGCTGTAACCCTATACATTTAGATCCCTCATATCAATAAAAAGGGACTGCACGTCAGTGCAGCCCCTTTTAATATCATAGATTGATATTATGAACCAGAACGACAGTCTGCAGGCACCCATGCATCATCCATGGTTGCATTTTTACCACAACTCCAAGTAATACTGCCACCAGTTGCAGAAGCCGTGGGTGTAAGCGTCAGTTCAGCATTATCATCTACGGTACCATTATAATTGACCGTGATAACACCGTTTGCGCCAACAGTAACAGAGTCAACCGCATTTCCGTTAATAGTGCTGGCCTCCTGAAGTCCGGCAGCTGCATTAGTTGCAGGAAATGAACTTGAGGTCGAGTAAACTTCAGTAACTGCTGTTTTTGCTGCTGCTGCCAACTGTAAACCTTCAGAGACATTAGCACGCTTAGTATAATCCTGGTAACGCGGGATTGCTATAGCAGCCAAAATACCAATGATGGCAATAACGATCATCAGCTCGATAAGTGTAAAACCAGCTTGTTGCTTGCGTGTCATGGTGTGACTCCCTTGCATTTGCGTAGTGAGATCAGGTCGTACGTCCTGAAACCCCGGTTACCTTCCCTGACCAGCAGGATGTTACAGAAGAATGTCAGTGTGGGCGCTTGATTCTAATGTTCCCAATAACATCTTCACCAGCATAACATCTTGATATCACGGGGTGTCGACCGGACGGGACGAGTGATACCACAGCCACAGTTCAGGTGCCATTGCCATGTCGCAAGACGCTTTCTTGGCGGCGCTGACGGCTGCTTGGTTGTTACAATAGATTACACTCAGTGACATTGCAAGCAACGAACACAAAAAGTTTGTGATCGAGATTCAGGATCTCTTCAACGTTACTCCCGCCCCACCAGCGTTTGGCTAGCTCCCCTCCACAAGCCCTATCCTCCTTTCATGTCATGAATGCGCCATTCCTAGTGCTGGGCAATCCAGCTACACTCTTCTGCAAGACGATGTTTGTTATACGATGGCTTACCGCACCAGAGTTTGCGCACAGCGCATCAGCGCATGCTTCACGTTTGAAGCAGTCAGAGTAGGTCCATCGGCAACTGCAACAGGAAGAGTGTCATGCCCCAGTCAGAACACACGCTAAAAGGATTTGCCGCCCGACTGGTCGACTCTGGCCTGCTCGAACCACAGGCAGCACAGCTGGCTGAACAGGAAGCCAATGAGGCCGGGGAAAGCCTGTTGCTGCACATCATTGCGCATGGTCTGGTGACAGCACGTGACGCGACATTGGCGGCCGCCTGGGAATATGGCCTGCCGTATGTGGATCTCGATGCCCTTCGTATCGACTCGCTGCCTTCCATTGATGAACTGCCCGAGAAGGTCCTGCGCAAGTTGGGTGTACTGCCACTCTATCGCCGTGAGCATCGGCTGACCGTCGGCGTGCCCTCCCCATCAACACTTACGCATCTAGATGAGCTGCAATTTGCCACCGGCTTGTCGATCGAGAGTGTCCTGGTCGCCGCCGACCAGCTGACGCCGGCATTGGAGCAGTACCTGGAAGCCGGCGAAGAAAGCGCCATGGACATGCTGAGCGAAGATGGCGAAGCACTCGATGGGCTAGATTTTGAAGGCGAAGAAGATAACAACAACGATCTGGCTATTACTGCCAACAGTGATGATGCGCCAGTGGTGCGCTTCGTTCACAAAGTACTGCTGGATGCCATCAAGCGTGGTGCATCGGATATCCACTTCGAGCCCTACGAATCCACCTATCGCATTCGTTTTCGTATCGATGGCATGTTGGTCGAGAATACCCGTCCACCCTTCAATATGCGTAACCGGATCTCGGCACGCCTGAAGGTCATGTCGCGCATGGATATTTCCGAGCGCCGTTTACCGCAGGACGGCGCGATCAAACTGCGCCTCTCCAAGTCACGCTCCATCGACTTTCGCGTCAATACACTTCCCACTGTGTACGGCGAGAAACTGGTGCTGCGTATCCTGGACCCCAGCTCGGCCAAGATGGGCATCGAGGCGCTAGGCTTCGAACCCGAACAGCGTGCCATGTTCGAGAAGACGCTGGATCAGCCCCAGGGCATGATTCTGGTCACTGGCCCGACCGGTAGCGGCAAGACCGTAACGCTCTACACTGGACTGAATATCCTCAATACTCCGGAGCGCAATATCTCGACGGCGGAAGACCCGGTCGAGCTCAAGGTAGAAGGCGTCAACCAGGTCAACGTGCTGCCCAAGATCGGCCTGGACTTCGCCTCGGCCCTGCGCGCCTTCCTGCGCCAGGATCCCGATGTAGTGATGGTGGGGGAAATTCGTGACAAGGAAACCGCCGAGATCGCCGTCAAGGCGGCGCAGACTGGTCACCTGGTACTTTCTACCTTGCACACAAATTCTGCCCCCGAGACACTGACTCGCCTGAGCAACATGGGAATTGCCCCCTTCAATATCGCGAGTTCCGTCTCGTTGATCATTGCTCAGCGCCTTGCTCGCCGCCTGTGTACCCACTGCCGACAGCCCACGGAGATTCCGCCCGAGGCGATGGCCTCGATGGGCTTCAGTGAAGACAATGGCTTCAGCGCAGCAGAACTAGAGGCGGCGACCATATTCCGCCCCGTCGGTTGCAGTCAGTGTACGCTGGGTTACAAGGGGCGAGTCGGCATCTATGAAGTCATGCCGATCTCGGATGAGATGAGCCGCTTGATCATGCGTGAGGGCACCGCCATCGAGCTGGCAGACCAGGCGCGCAAGGAAGGGCTTTCAGACCTGAGGCGTAGCGGCTTACGCAAGGTGATGTCGGGCATGACCTCGCTGGAAGAAGTCAATCGCATCACCAAGGACTGAGCCACTGCAACTGACCGAGCATGTAATGGTTGTCCATACTGGCGACAGCGATCAATACGCCAGATAGCTGACTTTTGCTCAGTCATCAGGCACATTGAAGACAAGATGACCCAGGCATTGATCATGGCTCGACCTTCAATGCCTGCTCCCCATTTATCAGGGAACGATAACTGACATGGCAACTCCCAGAACTGCCAAGAAAGACAAGAAAAAAGCGGGCATTGAAACTTGGCAATGGTCGGGCAAGAATTCGCGCGGTGAAAACGTCAAGGGCGAGCTGATGTCGGCCAACGTCGATCAGGTCAAGAACACGCTGGTCAGCCAGGGGATCGTGCTCAAGCGTCTGCGCAAGAAGTCCTCCCTGTTTGGCGGCAGCAAGAAGGTCAGTGGCAAGGATGTCACCATGTTCGCCCGTCAGATGGCGACCATGATCCGTGCTGGCGTACCGGTACTTCAGGCATTTGGCATCGTGGCTGAAAGCATGAAGAGTCCAGGCATGCGTCATCTGGTCGAAGACATGATGAATCAGGTGGGAGCAGGCGCCAGCTTTTCGGAAGCCTTGCGCAAACACCCCCAGCATTTTGATAACCTGTTTGCCAATCTGGTTGAAGCTGGCGAACAAGCTGGCGCCTTGGACAAGATGCTCGACCGTGTCGCAACTTATAAAGAAAAGATTGATTCACTCAAGGCGCGCGTCAAGAAAGCCCTTTATTACCCTATCGCCGTGATCGGCGTCGGGATCGGGGTAACAGCTATTCTGTTGATCAAGGTAGTCCCACAATTTGAAACTCTTTTTCAAGGCTTCGGCGCAGAACTCCCAGCATTTACTCAATTGACTATTAATCTGTCTGAGTACGCTCAAAACTACTGGTATGTAGCCCTTGGCATAGTAGTGCTTACTGGAATGCTTATTGCTCAAGGCATGAAACGATCTGAAAAATTTGCTTATGGCTGTCACCGCTTCATGCTCAAGGTACCCGTGCTCGGCGATATTCTGGATAAATCGTCTGTCGCTCGTTATTCACGCACATTGGCTACGACCTTCCAAGCAGGTGTGCCGTTAGTGGAATCACTTGATACTGCCGCCGGCGCCTCAGGCAACAAGGTCTACGAGCGCGCCATTGCCCAGATCAAGGAAGATGTCTCTACTGGCCAGCAGCTGAACTTTGCCATGCGCAATACCCAGTTATTCCCGACACTGGCAGTACAGATGGTGGCGATTGGCGAGGAATCCGGCTCACTGGATGCCATGCTCAACAAGGTTGCGGATTTCTACGAAGAAGATGTCGACAACAAGGTAGATGCCCTGACCTCACTGCTGGAGCCCTTGATCATCGTGGTACTAGGCACCCTGGTGGGCGGGCTTGTAGTCTCGATGTATCTTCCCATCTTCGAGCTGGGCAACGCGATCTAGAACGCCGCCTGTATCTCGAAAGAAGCTTTCATGCCAAGCGGCCGCGCCACCAAAAGGACGCGGCCGTGTCATTTACTGACAAGGACGACTCGTGGAATCACTCGCCCAACTCTCCCCCACACTGCAAGCCTGCCTGGCCGGTATATTCGGTTTGCTGGTCGGCAGCTTTCTAAATGTCGTCATCACCCGCCTGCCAGTGATGATGATGCGCCAATGGCGCGCCGAGGCCCGCGAGGCATTGGAGCTGGAAGCCGAAGACACACCGCGCTTCAATCTACTGGTGCCAGCATCACGCTGCCCGGGCTGTGACACGCCGATCAAGTGGCACGATAACCTCCCTATTCTCGGCTGGCTGAAGCGGCGTGGTCGCTGCGCCAGCTGCAATACGCGCATCAGCGCGCAGTACCCGCTGGTGGAACTGGCCGGTGGCGCGCTTGGCGCTTCCATCGCGTTGATCTACGGCCTGGAGGCACAGAGCCTGTGGATCTTCGGCGCCTGCCTGACTCTGCTGGTGCTATCGGTCATCGACTTCCGCACCCAGCTGCTGCCAGATGCCATCACATTGCCACTGCTGTGGGCAGGCCTCGCCTATCAGTTGCTGTTTCAGCCTCTGATGCTACCCAGTGCCGTCATCGGCGCGATGGCGGGCTATCTGGTGCTGTGGAGCTTCTACTGGCTATTCAAGCTGGTCACCGGCAAGGAAGGCATGGGCTACGGTGACTTCAAGCTGCTCGCCGCTCTCGGCGCCTGGCTCGGCTGGCAGTGGTTGCCGCTGTTGCTGATTCTGTCCGCCGGTCTCGGGGCCATTCTGGGCATCCTGCTGCAACTGCTGGTACCGCGTCTGCGCGGCGCACCGATGCCCTTCGGGCCTTACCTGGCGGTTGCCGGCTGGATCGCTTTGCTGTTTGGCACGCCCTTGATGAGCCTCTACCTGAGCGTGATCGGCGCATGACGACGACTTCTTTACCCCAAGGCCCCATCATCGGTGTCACCGGCGGCATCGGCAGCGGCAAATCGAGCGTCGCGCGGCTGTTCGGCGAGCTGGGCATCCAGTGGGTGGATGCCGATGATGTCTCGCGCGAGATCGTGCGCCCCGGCGAAACAGCACTGGCTGAGATCATCGCCCACTTCGGCGAGTCGATCGTCACGGCGCAAGGCGAGCTTGATCGCGCCGCGCTGCGCGAGCGGGTCTTCGCTGCCCCCGAGGAGCGCCAGTGGCTGGAGCGCTGCACCCACCCGCGTATCCGGGAGCGGATCGTACAGCACCTGGCAGCCATGACCAGTCCCTATCGCCTGCTGGTCTCTCCGCTGTTGTTCGAGTCCGGCCAGGACAGCCTCGTCTCACGCACCCTGGTGGTGGATGTCAGCCAGGATATCCAGCTGGCGCGCACGCTGAGCCGCGATGGTGTCAGCGAAGCGCAGGTACGCGCCATCCTCGCCGCCCAACTGCCGCGCGAGACACGACTGGCCAAGGCCGACGATGTCATCGACAATGACGGAAGCCAGGCGCATCTTCGTGAACAGGTAGCGGCCATGGATGCCTACTATCGATCACTGAGCGCCCCCCATACACCGTTTCAGGACACCCCTCATGTCTGATGCCACCGCTCCCCACAATGGCAAGACACCATTGACCGTCGCTTGCCCGCAATGCCGTACCGACGTGGTATGGAGTGCCGCCAGCGAGTTTCGCCCCTTCTGCAGCAAGCGCTGCCAACTGCTGGATCTTGGCGCCTGGGCTGACGAATCCCACAGTATCGCCGGTGAGCCCGCCATGGATGAGACCAGCATCGACGAGATGGTGGCGCGCATGGAGCGCGACATGCATCAGCAGTAGCGCTCGAGAGAGCCCTGCTGGTTCAGACCGATACAAAGCTCGACACTCAAGATGCTGGGCATAAAAAAGACCCTCGAGGCTAGCCTCGAGGGTCTTTTTTCGTTCAGGCAACTGCCATCAACGCGCGATCATCACTTCCAGAAATCACGGATCGATGCGATACCCTGGGCACCGACGGCGCGTGCGTGATCGCTGTCATAGCGGGACATGCCGCCCAGCGCATAGACCGGCATGCACGCCTGCTCGACCAGCCCCTGGAAGTCATGCCAGCCCAGCGGCGGACGCTCCGGGTGCGACGGCGTCACACGCAGCGGCGACAGTGACACGAAGTCACACGCCACACGACCGGCCTGATCCAGCTGCTGCTGATCGTGGGTGGAGGCAGACAGCCACTTGTTGGCGGCAATCGGACGCTCGCCCTTTTCCGCCAGCTCCGCCAGACGCACGCTGGTCAGGTGGATACCATCCGCATCGACCTTGCCGAGCATGGACGGTTCAGCGTTGAGCAGCAGACGAGCACCACGCGCATGACAGATCGCCAGCGCCTTCTCGGCACGCGCGATATAGGCCGCCTCATCCAGCTCCTTGGCGCGCAGCTGGACCAGACGCACGCCATCCTCATCCAGCGCACGCGTCAGACGCGTCTCGAAGACGTCCTCATCGGCCTCTTCCGGCGTGATCAGATACTCACGCGGCAGCGAGACCGCCCGCAGAATCGGCAGATTCGCCGCCGGGAAGGCGTACTTGTAGAGATCCTCGATCTCGACCCAGCGCACTGCCTGCCCTTCACGACCAAAGGGCTCGCCAGTGAACTGACGCGTTTCCCACACATCCAGCAGGATGTGCTTGTCCGGGTATTCGTGATGAATACGGATCAGCGGCTGAGCACGAATGATCTCGATGCCCAGCTCTTCGCACAGCTCACGCTTGAGCGCTTCCAGACCGGTTTCGTAAGGCGCCAGCTTGCCACCCGGAAACTCCCACAAGCCGCCCTGATCCACCGTCGAGGGACGACGTGCAATCAGGACCTGGCCCTGTTCGTTTAAGATGGCGGCAGCCGCCACGTGAACCCTTCGCTTCGGCATGATGCCTGTACCTTTGACTCGCGTTGTACATCCGACTCCGCCTCGAGAGGCGAAGCCTGCGGGAGATATTGCATTACCGTTTCAGCGTAAGCCTCCGCCCTGGGGCGTCAGCTACGATAATCAGCGTTGATCGAGACGTAATCGTGGGACAGATCCGATGTCCAGATGCGAGCTTCCTGCTGTCCACGTCCCAGGCGGATGCCGATCACCAGCTCTTCCTCGGCCATGGCGGCACTGCCGGCGGCTTCGGTGTAGCTGTCGGCACGGCCACCCTGTTCGACGATGGTGACGCCATTGAGCGTGATCGCGACACCCGTGACGTCCAGCTCTTCCAGCGGCGCACGTCCGACGGCCGCCAGAATGCGACCCCAGTTGGCGTCGCTGGCATAGAGCGCTGTCTTGACCAGCGGCGAGTGCGCGACGGTAAAGCCGACGGCACGCGCCTCTTCCTGTGAACGCGCCTCGCTGACCTCGATGGTGACGAACTTGGTCGCCCCCTCGCCATCACGAATGATGGCCTGAGCCAGCTCGAGCATGACCTCCGCCAGGGCGGCCTCAAACGCGATCAGGTCTTCACCCTCGACACGCCCGGCCTGCCCTGTGACAGCCAGCATGCAGGCGTCATTGGTGGAAGTATCGGAATCGACGGTGATGCTGTTGAAGCTCTTGACCACCACCCGGCGCAGCATGGCGTCGAGCGCCGGCTGGTCTATGGCGAGATCAGCATCGGTGGCCACGAAGCCCAGCATGGTCGCCATGTTCGGGCAGATCATGCCGGAACCCTTGGAGACACCCGCCAGCGTCACACTCTCGCCATTGCTCAGCGTCAGTGTCCGCCAGCTGCCCTTGGGCCGCGTATCGGTGGTCATGATGCCATGCGCCGCGGCAGACCAGTCGCCCTCGCCCAGGTTGGCAAAGGCTGTCGGCAACGCCGCCGTCAGGCGATCCATCGGCAGCGGTTCACCGATCACGCCGGTCGAGAACGGCAGCACTGCCCGGGCATCACAGCCGGCGATCCCCGCCAAGGCCTGGCAGGTCGCGCGAGCATCGGTCATGCCCTGCTCGCCGGTTCCCGCATTGGCATTACCGGTGTTGATCACCAGATAACGCGGCCCTTCGACGCCTGCCGTGAGGTGCTCACGTGCGACATGGACAGGTGCCGCGCAGAAGGCGTTGCGGGTAAAAGTGCCTGCAAGACGCGACCCTGCCTCGAGGGCCATGATCACCAGATCACGACGACCCGGCTTCTTGATACCGGCTTCAGCAACCCCGATCTGAAAGCCGGCAATCGCCGGCATGTCAGCGGGAAAAGTGGAAGGCCCTACCGCCATCGCTCACGTCTCCAATCATGGTGTTCTGTGACAACTGCCCCCTGCGAGCCGAATCGACGAGGCGCCCAGGGAGGCTGTTTGGCGCAGTGTCAGCTCAGCTTGCCGTGGCACTGCTTGTATTTCTTGCCGGAACCGCACGGGCACGGGTCGTTGCGACCGACCTTGGGCACATCGCGGCGCATCGGCTCGCCATCGCCCTGGGCCTGAGGCTGCGCACCGTACTGTGCCTCGACGACCTCTTCGGCCGCCTGGACACCCTCTTCACTGACCGCATCTTCATCGACACGGCGCGTTTCGGCGCTGGCCTGCTCACGCTCGAGGTTGGCACGACGCTCTTCTTCCAGCGTGTCGACCTCTTCCTGGCGACGCACCTGCACGTGGCTGAGAATGCGCACCACGTCGGACTTGATGTTGACCAGCAGCGTCTGGAACTGCTCGAACGCTTCGCGCTTGTATTCCTGCTTCGGGTTCTTCTGGGCATAGCCGCGCAGGTGGATACCGCGACGCAGGTTGTCCATCGCCTGCAGGTGCTCCTTCCAGCGCGTGTCCAGCACCTGAAGCATGACCTGCTTCTCGAAGCGGCGCATCAGCTCAGGGCCAACGGCCTCGACCTTGTCGGCATAAAGCGCTTCATGGGCGGCCTGCAGACGTTCACGCAGCGTTTCCTCATGGAAGTGCTCGTCCTCTTCCGCCCACTGCACCAGCGGCAGGTCGAGGTTGAAGTCGGTCTTGAGGTCGTTCTCGAGGCTCGGCAGGTCCCACTGTTCCGGCAGGCTCTGCGGCGGCACACGCAGGGAGATGGCGTCATCGAGCACCTCGCGACGGATGCCGGCGATGTTCTCGGCGATCTCGTCGGCTTCGAGGATGTCGTTGCGCTGCTCGTAGATCACGCTGCGCTGGTCGTTGGCGACATCATCGTACTCAAGCAGCTGCTTGCGCACGTCGAAGTTGCGACCCTCGACCTTCTTCTGCGCGCGCTCGACGGCATTGGAGACCATCTTGTGCTCGATGGCTTCGCCCTTCTCGAGCCCCAGCGCGCCCATCAGACGCTGCACGCGGTCAGAACCGAACAAACGCATCAGGCTATCTTCCAGCGACAGGAAGAAGCGCGTGGAGCCCGGGTCACCCTGGCGACCGGCACGACCGCGCAGCTGGTTGTCGATACGGCGTGATTCGTGACGCTCGGAGCCGATCACGTGCAGACCGCCTGCCGCCAGCACGGCTTCGTGACGCTCCTGCCAGCCATGCTTGATCTCGTTGATCTGCTCTTCGGTCGGCGCTTCCAGCTCGGCAAGCTCGGCTTCCCAGTTGCCGCCCAGCATGATGTCGGTACCACGACCGGCCATGTTGGTCGCGATGGTCACGGCGCCCGGACGACCCGCCTGGGCGATGATGGCGGCCTCGCTGACGTGCTGCTTGGCGTTCAGGACGTGATGCTTGACGCCCGCCTTGTGCATCATCTGCGACAGCAGCTCGGAGGTCTCGACCGAGGCGGTACCCACCAGCACCGGACGCCCTTCCGCAACCTTCTCGCGGGCATCCTCGATGATGGCGTTGAACTTCTCTTCCGCGGTCAGATAGACCAGATCATTCATGTCCTTGCGCGCGATGGGCTTGTTGGTCGGGATGACCATCACGTCGAGGTTGTAGATCTGACGGAATTCGAAGGCCTCGGTGTCGGCCGTACCAGTCATGCCGGACAGCTTGTCGTAGAGACGGAAGTAATTCTGGAAGGTCGTGGATGCCAGCGTCTGGCTTTCCTTCTGGATGGCAACACCTTCCTTGGCCTCGACCGCCTGGTGCAGGCCTTCAGACCAGCGACGACCGACCATGGTACGCCCGGTGTGCTCATCGACGATGACCACTTCGCCATTGTTGACGATGTAATCCACGTCACGCACGAACAGGTTCTGGGCACGCAGCGCAGAGTGCACGTGGTGCAGCAGGCTCAGGTTCTGGGCCGCATACAGGGAATCCTCCTCCCCGAGCAGCTCCTGGGCACGCAGCAGCGCCTCGACCTTCTGGTGGCCGAACTCGGTCAGTTCGACCTGCTTCTGCTTCTCATCGAGGGTGAAATCGCCGCTTTCCGGGTCTTCCTCATCGCTGCACTGCTCGAGCTCGCGCGCCATGCGATCGATGATCTTGTAGAGGTCGGTATTCTCTTCCACCGGACCGGAGATGATCAGCGGCGTGCGCGCCTCATCGATCAGGATGGAGTCGACCTCATCGATGATGGCGAAGTGCAGCTTGCGCTGGACCTTGTCTTCCAGCGAGAAGGCCATGTTGTCGCGCAGGTAATCGAAACCGTATTCGTTGTTGGTGCCGTAGGTGATATCGGCCTGATAGGCGGCGCGCTTGTCTTCATTGGGCTGGCCGGAGTAGATGACACCGACACTCAGACCAAGGAATTCATATAGCGGACGCATCCAGTTGGCGTCACGGGTGGCCAGATAGTCGTTGACCGTCACCACGTGGACGCCTTCGCCGGTCAGTGCGTTCAGGTAGACCGCAAGCGTCCCCACCAGCGTCTTGCCCTCACCGGTCTTCATCTCGGCGATGCGGCCTTCGTGCAGCGCCATGCCGCCGACCATCTGGGTATCGAAGTGACGCATGCCCATGATGCGCTTGCTGGCCTCACGCACGGTCGCGAAGGCTTCCGGCAACAGCTTGTCGAGGTGTTCCCCTTGCGCGAGACGCTCGCGGAATTCCGCGGTCTTGGCTGTCAGCGCCTCATCGGAGAGCGGCTCAAGCTCGCTCTCGAGTGCATTGATCGCGTTGACCCGCTTGCGCAGGCGCTTCACTTCGCGATCATTCTTGGAACCCACTACCTTGGTCAGGAATTTACCCAGCATATTCTGTCCTTGTACGTGACCCGGGGTCGGGTCACGCCTTCACATATCATGACACTCAAGCGCTGCCGCCAAACGCGATGACAGGGCAGCTCGATGTGGCCCGGGGCCCATCAGGCATTACGCTCGAAAGAGAAAACGAACCTCATCATCCGCGACGCGAACGATGAACAGGGTGTCAGGACAGAAGGGGCGGCGCACGCGGCGCGATGGCATTGACGAGGCCACGCAGCAGAACGCGCGTGCAGGAAACGAAGGAACGCTGGCGCGGGAGGTTGGGGCTGGCCTGGGGCGCACGACGCACCCGCTTGCGCAAACAGCGTAGCCCCTGACGGCGACTCTCGGCACGAATCACCGCGGGTGCCAGCAACTGGATGCTGGCCAGCGTCAGATTGACGCGCTCGACCTGCGCCGCGCTCAGTCCAGCGGGGAACAGACAGCTGAGCAGCAGGCCTGCCAGCAGCCAGCGCGGCGCCGTGCGTACCGACCAGCGACGCGAAGCGCCGCTACCGGAATCCGGTAACGCACGAGGGCGTGCTGTGGCATCGACAGGGCTCATGCTGTTGCCGGACTCCCGCTCATGATAGATTGCCGGAAATCACTGAACCGGCATGCAAGCCCATGAGTATAAAGGCTAAGCGTTTCCGCGCCCAGCCCGCGGCGCGCCTGTTGAACGGCAAGGGGCAACTTGGCAGCGTCATGCGCCAGGCGCGCATGCTCGAGCAGGCCCAGCTGCACCTGCGTGCCGCACTGCCCAAGGACATGCAGGAACAGGTCTTCGTCGGCGGCTATCACGATGACACCTTGACGCTGATCACCAGCCGCGCCTCCTGGCTGACCTGGCTGCGCTATGAGCAGCGCCGCCTGATCAGTGTGCTGCGCGAGGTTCCAGAACTCGCCACCCTCGCCCGCCTGGCCTTCAAGGTCCGCCCGATCCGTCCGGCCTTCGTGCCCGCGCGCCAACCACGCCACCTGCCAGAGGCTGCCGCAGAACACCTGCTGGATTGCGCCTCCCATACCCGAGACGAGCGGCTGCGCCTCGCCCTGGAGCGACTGGCGGCCCACGCATCGGATTCGAGCGACGACGCCGAGACGCCCTGAGCCAACTCAAGCATTTCTTGTCTGGCATGCAAACAGCCGCGCCGCCCAGAAGGGCGGCGCGGCTGTTGTCGTTTCCATCTCCGGCTGGCTAAGGCCGGAGCAGGGCTGTCAGGCTGGACGGGCTAGGTCACAGTGTTCTGCTCGTACTGTCTCTCTGAGTGCTTTTCGTCTGAAATACCTCGTCTTGCAGCTTTCGCAGATATCATTGGCCTCGACTCAGACGGCAAGCGCCGGAGAGGCATAGGAAATCGGCATCGCATCGGAGTTCTCGAAGGTGACGATCTCGTAGCTGTCGGCATTTTCCAGCAGCGCGCGGCACAGCATGTTGTTGAGGCCATGACCGGACTTGTAGCCACGGAACTCACCGATGATGCTGTGGCCCAGCTGGTAGAGGTCACCGATGGCGTCCAGCACCTTGTGCTTGACGAACTCATCGTCGTAACGCAGGCCTTCATCGTTGAGGATGCGATAGTCATCGACGACGATGGCGTTGTCGAGGCTTCCGCCCAGCGCGAGGTTCTGGGAGCGCAGGAACTCGAGATCACGCATGAAACCGAAGGTACGCGCACGAGACACTTCCTTGACGAAGGAGGTGGTAGAGAAGTCGACCGTGGTGGTCTGCTTCTGCTGCTCGAACACCGGGTGATCGAAGTCGATGGCGAAGGACACCTTGAAGCCGTTGTGCGGCAGGAAGGTCGCGACCTTGTCACCATCACGCACTTCGATCTCGCGCTTGATGCGGATGAACTTCTTGAGCGACGACTGCTCCTGGATACCAGCGGACTGGATCAGGAAGACGAACGGACCGGCGCTGCCGTCCATGATCGGCACTTCCGGCGCGGACAACTCGACGAAGCAGTTGTCGATGCCCAGGCCTGCGAAGGCGGACATCAGGTGCTCGACGGTCGTCACCTTGGCTTCACCGTTGGAGACGGCGGTGCACATGGTGGTGTCACGGACGCTCATCGCATCGGCACGGATATGAGCCTGCGGCTCGAGATCGGTACGGATGAAGACGATGCCGGTGTTGACCGGAGCGGGACGCAGCGTCAGGTAAACCTTGTCACCTGAGTGCAGACCAACGCCTGTGGCGCGGATCGTATTCTGGAGTGTTTTTTGTCGAATCATAGGGAGATAGCCAGTCAGCCTGAATTTGGAAACAGTGTTCATGATAACAGCAATGCAGGAATTCAACAAATTGTCACCTGCCACTGTTAGGGAAATTCAACATTGCCTTTCGAGCACCATTGAGGCTGACCCGCGCGCCTGCTGGTCTCGTGCTGAGTATGAACACGCAATCACCAAACAGTTCTCACTCGCACTGCCATAAAACGATAATCAATGTGCAAGACAGCTTGAAGTCCTCCCTTCCTTACGCGCCCACGGCACTGGCGGATGCACCCGTGACGCCCAGGCAGCGCCCCGCGCCGGCGGCGAAAGCCCCTTTTGTCTGCCCCGAAAACGACTTCACCCACCCGGGAAGCCCCGGATGGGTGAAGTCAGACTCACGATGAGCCGTGTCATCTCAGCCTCATGCCGACTGGCACATGAGCGTCAATGACGTGTCAGTCAGTGCGCATCAGTCAGCCTGGCGACGCAGGAAGGCCGGGATATCGAGATAGTCATCCATATCACGCGACTTGCGCGGCTCCGACTTCTTGGCTGCCGCTTCCTGCTCTTCCTTGGCCTGACGGGTAACCGTCGGGGTCTGCAGGCTGCGGTAGTCCGCCGGCTTCTCGACGGTACGCTTGGCCGGTGCCGTTTCACGCGCCGCCGGCTTCTCGACGCGACCGTCGAGACCCGCTGCCACGACAGTGACACGCAGCTCGTCGGTCATGTCCATGTCGATGGACGTCCCGACCACGATGGTGGCGTCCGGAGAAGCGAACTCCTGCACGGTGGCACCCACATCGTTGAATTCACCGATGGAGAGGTCCGGGCCTGCCGTGATGTTGACCAGGATACCGCGCGCGCCGTGCAGATCGATGTCTTCGAGCAGCGGGCTGCGAATGGCCTTCTCGGCGGCTTCACGAGCACGGTTCTCGCCGATGGCGTCACCGGTCCCCATCATCGCCATGCCCATCTCGGACATGACAGTGCGCACGTCGGCGAAATCGACGTTGATGATGCCCGGGCTGGTGATCAGCTCCGCGATCCCCTGCACGGCACCCAGCAACACGTCGTTGGCGGCGCTGAAGGCGCTCAGCAGGCTGGCGCTCTTGCCCAGCACTGACAGCAGCTTCTCGTTGGGGATAGTGATCAGGGAGTCGACGTGCTCGGAGAGCTCCTTCATGCCCTGCTCTGCCGCCTTCTGACGACGCGGCCCTTCGAACGGGAACGGACGCGTGACGACGGCCACGGTCAGGATACCCAGTTCCTTGGCGACCTGCGCCACGACAGGAGCACCGCCGGTACCGGTACCACCCCCCATGCCAGCAGTGATGAAGACCATGTCGGCGCCTTGCAGCAGCTCGACGATACGCTCGCGGTCTTCCATCGCCGCCTGGCGGCCCACTTCCGGGTTGGCGCCAGCGCCAAGCCCCTTGGTGATTTCACTGCCCAGCTGCAGGACAGTCTTGGCGGCCACGCGCTTGAGCGCCTGAGCATCGGTGTTGGCGCAGATGAACTCGACGCCTTCGATGTTGCTCTCGACCATGTGATTGACGGCGTTACCACCGCCGCCGCCAACACCGATCACCTTGATGACCGCGCTGCTGGAGGGTGCGTTATCTACCAGTTCGAACATATGCCCTGTCTCCTGGATCACAGTCTTTCTGTAATCCCTGTCAGAAATTTCCCTTGAACCAGCCCTTGATCCGCTCCAGCGTGGAGGTGTCGTGCTCTTGGCCGTGAACGCGTCGCGCGGCAGATTCCTCTCTGCGCACCGCGACGGTCGTCGACGATGGCGTGTGCCGCTCCTGTTTCATCCCATAATGTAGCAAACCCACACCCGTGGAATAAATCGGATTGCGGACCACATCCGCCAGTCCACGCACATTTTGCGGGCAAGCGATGCGAACCGGCATGTGGAAGATCTCCTCCGCCAGCTCAACGACACCTTCCATGCGTGACGTTCCACCCGTCAGAACCACGCCCGCAGCCACGAGATCTTCATAGCCACTGCGACGCAATTCATCGCGGACCAGGGTGAACAGTTCCTCATACCTGGGCTCGACCACTTCGGCCAACGCTTGACGGGACAGATCACGTGCCGGTCGGTCACCGACACTCGGCACCTTGATCGTCTCGTCGCTGGAGGCCAGCTGGGTCAGAGCACAGGCATACTTGACCTTGATTTCTTCTGCATATTGCGTCGGTGTGCGCAGCGCCATGGCGATGTCATTCGTGACCTGATCACCCGCGATGGGGATCACAGCCGTATGTCGAATGGCACCTTCGGTAAAGACGGCGATGTCCGTGGTACCACCGCCGATATCCACCATGCACACACCCAATTCACGCTCATCCTCGGTCAGAACCGCATGACTCGAGGCGAGCTGCTCGAGAATGATGTCGTCGACTTCGAGCCCGCAGCGACGCACGCACTTCTCGATATTCTGCACGGCATTCAGTGCGGCAGTGACCAGGTGAACGCGCGCCTCAAGACGCACCCCGGACATGCCCAACGGCTCGCGAATACCTTCCTGCCGGTCAATGGCATATTCCTGCGGCAGCACGTGAAGAATGCGCTGACCTTCAGAAATCGCTCGAGCGCGCGCCGAGTCGATCACGCGTTCGATATCAGACGGCGTCACTTCGCGATCCTTGATCGCCACGACACCATCGGAATTCATCGAACTGATATGACTGCCGGCGATGCCCACATATACCGAGTGGATATCGCAGCCGGCCATCAACTCAGCCTCCTCCACTGCGCGCTGAATCGACTGTACGGTCGATTCGATGTTGATCACCACACCCTTCTTCATGCCACGTGAAGGGTGGGAGCCAATTCCCGCAATTTCGATACCGCCATCATCGGTCGGCTGACCCACGATCGCGACTACCTTGGAGGTTCCGATGTCCAGCCCGACCACCATATCCTGTGATTTGGAATGTCCTGCCATAGGTCGGGCCAGCTCCTTGATTCTGGTTCATCATGAAAATAATTGCGCGCTTTGACAGACAACATGTCTGCCGCACCACCCAAAACGGGTTTACGTTCCGTTTAACCCGTACAGAGGGATTTGACTTCCCAGTATAGGAGCAGCCACTTGGGGCATACCAGCCTAAAATACCGAGGGGCGCAAATCCCCGCTAGAATAGGCGGGATTGACGACAAATGAAACTGGCGATATCGCCATTTTGCTAATACTCACACGCAAATGAAGCATGTAGTGAGTGTCGCCATTTGCCTCAACTGTCCTTGCCTTCTTCGGGTGCCGTCGTCTCCCCATGCCACGCCACTGCCACTCCGTTGGGGTAACGCAGATCAATGTAGCGGATCTGCGACGCCTCATCACCCAGACGCCGCTGCCAGGCCGCCATGAAACGCGCCAGACGCGCCTCTCGATCATTGCGCCCCAGCATTACCCACACCGAATCATTGACCTGAAAGCGCCAGGCGCCGCGTGGCTCCAATCGCAACTGGGAGACATTGAGCCCCAGCCCGCCCAACTGGCTCTGCAGCGCGTCAAGCTCGGCCAGCACTTCGGATCCACTGCCCTTGGGCCCCGCCAGATTGGGCAGATTGCCCAGCTGCGTGACCGGGCCCGCCTGGAAGGCATCACCGCGCACATTGAGCAATTCGCCATCATTCCAATAGGCCACCGGCTGCTGTTCAAACAGCTCGAATTCGAGTGTATCCGGCCAGCGACGCGAGATGCTGACCTCACTCAGCCAATCGATCGCCAACGCGCGACGCCGAACCTCGCCCAATGGGACAGAGAGCCAGCTCTGGCCACGAATCAACGGCGCGATATGACGCTGAAGGTAGGCAGCACTGACATGATCGAAGTCACCCTTGATGGTGACCCGCTCAATGGGACGGTCAAGCCAGGTCCACAATGCCTGTCCGCCCGCGACCAGCAGCGCAAGACCGAGAACGAGGCCGAAGATTGCGCCGGTAGTGCTACGCGCCGCCATCGATCAATGACCACTCTGCTGAGCGACTGACGCGTCGTTTGCGTCCCGCTCGGCGAGAGTCGTGTCGAGAATACGCAGCACCAGGGTGGCGAAATCGAGCCCGACATGCGCCGCGGACTGCGGCACCAGGCTGTGATCGGTCATGCCCGGCGAGGTGTTGACTTCCAGCAGCCAGAAGGCGCCGTCCGCATCTTCCATCACATCGACACGACCCCAACCCTCGCAGCCCAGCACGTTGAATGCCTTGAGCGAGATATCGGCCAATTCTGCCTCGCGCGCAGCGCTCAGACCACAAGGCAGCAGATAGCGCGTGGTGTTGGCGATGTATTTGGCATCGTAATCGTAGAAACCACTATCGGCTTCGATACGAATGGCCGGCAGGACTTCGCCGTCCAATACCGACACCGTATATTCCGGCCCCTTGATGAAACGCTCGGCCATCACCACCGCATCGAAGCGGCTGGCATCCGTCCAGGCATCCTGGAGCGCCTGGGCGTCCTCGACGATATGGATGCCGAGTGTCGAGCCCTCATGCACCGGCTTGACCACCACCGGTGTCCCGAGCGTCTCGAGCACCGACTGCCAGTCCGTGTCCGCCGCCAGGCGACAGGAACGCGGCGTCGGCAAGCCCTCGATATCCCAGAGCTTCTTGGTGCGCAGCTTGTCCATGCCCAGTGCAGAGGCCAGCACGCCGCTGCCGGTGTAGGGGATGCCCAGCAATTCCAGCGCCCCCTGCAAGGTGCCATCTTCGCCGCCGCGACCATGCATGGCGATGAAGACACGGTCGGGGCGCAATGCCTCGAGACCGGCCAGCCCATGCGCCATGTCATAGCCCTGCACATCGACACCTGCGCCCTGCAGGGCCGCCAGCACCGCCGCGCCGCTCTTGAGCGACACCTCGCGCTCGGCGCTCAGGCCACCGAACAGCACCACGACACGTCCATAGCGCGTGGCCAGTTCAGGATTCACGCCTGTCGACCCGGATGGGGATGAAGAGACGGTCATAGCGTCACCTCGCCAAGCTTGAGGTCGGCCCCCGCCAGTGCCAGCGCAATGCCACCGACATCGCCCGCCCCCTGGGTAATCAGGATATCGCCCGGACGCAGCACGTTCTTGAGCAAGTCCGGCAAGGCACGCTTGTGCTCGACGAACAGCGGGTCCACCTGACCGCGCTGACGGATCGAGCCCGCCAGCGAGCGGCCATCGGCGCCCGGAATCATCGCTTCCCCGGCACTGTAGACATCCAGCAGCAACAGGGTGTCGACTTCGGACAGCACACGCACGAAGTCTTCATAGAGATCATGGGTGCGCGAATAACGGTGCGGCTGGTAGGCCATCACCAGACGGCGCTGCGGCCAGCCGGCGCGCACGGCGCGAATCACCATCTCCACTTCGCGCGGGTGGTGGCCATAATCGTCCACCAGCATCACGCTCTGCTCACCATTGGGTGCCGCGAATTCTCCGTGCACCTGGAAGCGACGACCGACACCGGCAAAGCTTGCCAGTGCGCGGGCGATGGCCTCATCGCTGACACCGACATCGGTGGCGATGGCGATCGCCGCCAGGGCGTTGAGCGCATTGTGCTCACCAGGCATCGCCAGGGTGATCTCGAGCGGTGCATGGCCTTCCGGACGCAGCGCCGTGAAGCTGAGCTGACCGCCACCCTGGCGGAAATCGCTGATGCGGTAATCGGCATCGTCGCTGAAGCCGTAGGTCACGAACTGACGCTGAACACGCGGCAGCAGCTCACGCACGTTGGCATCATCGATACACAGCACCGCCAGACCGTAGAACGGCAGGTTGTGCAGGAATTCGATGAAGGTGTCCTTGAGGCGATTGAAGTCGCCCTCATAGGTGGCCATGTGATCGGCATCGACGTTGGTCACCACCGAGATCAACGGCTGCAGATGCAGGAAGGAGGCATCGGACTCGTCCGCCTCGGCGACCAGATACTCACCCTCGCCCAGACGGGCATTGGTGCCCGCGCTGGTCAGCTTGCCGCCGATGACGAAGGTCGGGTCCATGCCACCTTCCGCGAGCAGGGTCGCGGTCAGGCTGGTGGTGGTGGTCTTGCCGTGCGTGCCGGCAATCGCGATGCCCTGGCGGAAGCGCATCAGCTCGGCAAGCATCTCGGCGCGACGCACGACGGGGATGCGATGCTCCCGCGCCCAGGCCACTTCCGGGTTGGTGGTGTCCACTGCCGTCGAGACCACGACCACATCCGCGCCTTCGGCATTGATGGCCGCATGACCGATGGCGACACGCACGCCGCACTCACGCAGGTGAGCCGTGACGGCGGATTCCTTTAGGTCACTGCCGCTGACCTCATAGCCCATGTTGCCCAGTACTTCGGCGATACCACACATGCCCACACCGCCGATGCCGACGAAGTGGATACGACGGATGCGGCGCATACCTGCACCGCGATCAGAATTGCTAGCGTTCAAGGCGAGTCTCCATGCAGCCTGCCAGCATGGTCGCTACCGCATCGAGTTCCGCACTATTGCGGGCGCGAGCGGCCATGCCAGTGAGTATCTTGGGGTCGAGCAATTCTGCCAGCGTCTCGGCGAGGCGCTCGGCAGTCAACGTATTCTGGGGAATCAGGCGCGCGGCATCCGCCTTGACCAATACCGCGGCATTGACGGTCTGATGATCATCCACGGCGTGGGGGAACGGCACCAGCACCGCAGGGCGACCTGCCGCAGCCAGCTCGGCCACGGTCAGGGCGCCAGCGCGACAGACCACGAGGTCTGCCCAGGCGTAGGCCTCGGCCATGTCACCGATGAACTCGCTGACCTCAGCCGTGACGCCGGCTGCCTGATAGGCGGCAAGGGTCGCCTCCTGCTTGTCACGTCCGGCCTGATGGCGCACCACGGGGCGCGAGGCTTCCGGCAGCAGGGCCAGCGCCGGCGCGAGCGTCTCGTTGAGCGCCTGAGCGCCCAGCGAGCCGCCCATCACCAGCAGATGCAACGCACGCGCCTCGCCTGCCGTCTCGACAGCAGACTCGGCCGTATGCCCGGCGGCACCGACATTCGCGATCTCATCGCGCACCGGATTGCCCACCACCTGAGCCCCGAGGGCGGGCGGGAAGGCGCCCGGGAAGGCGGCGTAGACACGCGTCGCCATCCGCGCCAGGACCTTGTTGGTCAGGCCCGCGATGGCGTTCTGCTCGTGAATGATCAGCGGAATGCCTTCAAGGCGCGCCGCGAGCCCGCCCGGACCACTGGCGAAGCCACCGAGGCCCACCACTAGCACCGGTTTGAGCTCACGAATCACGCGCCGTGCCTGCAGGACGGCGCGCGCGAGACGAAACGGGATCGCCGCATAGCCCGCCAGTCCCTTGCCACGCAGGCCTGCGACCTCGACCCGATGCAGCGGGTAGCCGGCGTCGGGCACCAGACGGTTCTCGATGCCACGCGGGCTGCCCAGCCAATGAATCTCGTGACCGGCCGCCGCGAGGGCACGCGCCAGCGACAGCGCCGGGATCACATGCCCTCCCGTCCCGCCGGCCATCATCAGCACGACGCCCCTTGAGACAGTGTCTACCGAGTCAACCGCCCCCTCAGGAGCGATGGTAGAAGAAGATGACGTCATGCCTGTGCTCCTTGCGGTGTCTCGGTCGGCTTCTTGGCCTTGCGCCGGGGCGCGGCGGCATTTCCTGTCGGTGTGCGGGTCAGCTTGCGGGTCTCGGCATCGATACGCAGCAGTATCGCGATCTGCACGCAACTGACGATCAGGCTGGAACCGCCATAACTCATCAGGGGCAGGGTCAGCCCCTTGGTGGGCAGCAGTCCGCTGGCCACACCGATGTTGATGAAGGCCTGCGCCCCCAGCACGAGGGCGATACCGTAGCCGAGGTAGGCGCTGAACGGCAAGCCGGCGAGTTCAGCGCGGCGACCGATCTTGAAGGCGCGGTAGATCAGCAGTCCGAACAGCGCCACCACGGCCGTCGCCCCGATCAAGCCCAGCTCCTCGGCCAGCACGGCGAACACGAAATCGGTATGCGCTTCCGGCAGATAGAACAGCTTCTGCACGCTGTTGCCCAGCCCCATGCCGCTCAGGTGGCCACGACCGAAGGCGATCAGCGCCTGGGTCAACTGGTAGCCACTGTCATACATGTTGGCCCACGGGTCGGTATAGGTAGTCAGTCGCTCCCAGCGATAGGGTTCGGCGATCGCCAACAGCCAACCACCGCCGCCGGCCAGACCCAGCAAGACGATGAAGCCCCACCAGGCGACACCCGCCATCAGCAGCATGCCCATCACGGCACCGCCCATGACCACGATGGAGCCAAAGTCAGGCTCCAGCGCCAGCAGCACTATCATCAGCAACAAGGGGACGCAGGGCAGAATGAGGCCGTTGACGACGCTGGCGCGCACCTTGTCGAGGCGGCGGTCCAGATAGCCGGCCAGCCAGATCATCAGACACAGCTTGGCGATCTCGGAGGCCTGCACCCCGCCGACCAATGGCAGCGGTATCCAGCGCTTGGCGCCGTTGATCTCGCGCCCGACCACCAGCACGACCACCAGCAGCACGAAGCCCAGCATCAGCATCGCGAAGCTGCGCTGCTGCCAGGCGGACATCGGCACGCGCAGCGTAGAGAAGGCGGCCACCAGGCCGATCACGATGAAGATGCCGTGACGCATGCTGTAGTAGAAGGCATTGCCATCGAAGCGCTCGCTCGAGATCTCGCTGGAGGCAGACGTCACCATCACCCAGCCGATACACAGGATCGCCAGCGCGCAGAACAGCAGCCAGCCGTCGACGGGCTGACGCTCTGCCGTCAGGGTGTCATGGACTCGCCGGGCCTTGTTACGCATCGCAGGCTTCCTTGTCGCTGCCGCCAGGGCCGGAATTGCAGTCAGCACCGGGCATGATGTTCTGCGTGACCCAGTCACGGAACGCGTCGCCGCGCGCCATGTAATTGGGGAACTGATCGAGACTGGCGCAGGCCGGTGACAGCAGCACGCAGTCCCCCGCCTGTGCGATCTGTCGAGCATGACGCATGGCCTCCAACAGCGTCATGACTGGCGTCACGGATACGTCATCGGCCAGGGCTTGCGTCAATAACGGCGCATCCTGTCCGAACACCACCGCCTCACGGGCGTAACGGGCCAATGGCGCCGCCAGCGGCGTGAAGTCCGCGCCCTTGCCCTGGCCGCCGGCCAGCAATATCAGCTTGCCCTCGAGCGTCGGGCCGAGACCGGCAATCGCCGCCAGCGTCGCCCCGACATTGGTGCCCTTGGAATCATTGATCCAGCGCACGCCCGCCACCTCGGCGATCAGCTCGCCGCGATGCGGCAGCCCCGCGAAGCTTGCTAGCTCGGCGACCATCGCCGTCTCGTCGAGACCGATCGCCGTGCCCATCGCGAGTGCCGCCAGCGCATTGGCCTGATTGTGGCGGCCTGCAAGACGCACCTCCGCAGCAGGCATCACGCCGCGCAGCTGGCCAGACTCGACATGACACAGCGACAGCGTGCCGCCCTGCTCCGCCAGGCGCCATTGCGCCTGCCTGGCAGCCTCATCGGTCGACTTATCGGCCGACTCACCGAGCTGCACGCTGAAGCTGACTCGCGCCACCGCATCATTCTCGGCCGGCCAGCTCCAGGCGTCATCGGCATTGATGACCGCAAGGCCTGCGCCGCGGAAGATGCTGCGCTTGGCGGCCTGATAGCCGCGCATGCCATCGTGGCGATCAAGATGATCTTCAGAGAGATTCAGGAAGCAGGCGACATCGGCCTTGAGCTCAGGTGTGGTCTCGAGCTGGAAGGAAGACAGCTCCAGCACGTAGAGCTCGGCATCAGGCTGCTCACGCAACAATGTCAGCGCGGCGGTGCCCAGATTGCCGCCGACCGCCACGTCACGGCCGGCACGCGCGGCCATCTGCGCGATCAGCGTGGTCACGGTGGACTTGGCGTTCGAGCCGGTGATCGCGACCAGCGTGGGCCGCTTGCCCTGCGCGTCGCGGGCTTGACGCTCATCCAGCGCACGCACGAAGAGTGCGATCTCGCCGACCAGTCGCTCGCGGACCCCATCGAACACCGCCTGACGCGGGTCGATGCCCGGACTGAGCACCACCTCGCCGAAGCGTGACAGGTCCAGCGCTTCCAGTGGACCGAGATGCACCTCGGCCTGCGGCGCATGCTCGCGCAGGCTCTCGAGGCCCGGCGGTGCGCTACGGGTATCAGCGACGGCAAAGTCGATGCCGCGATCACTCAGATGGCGAGCGATCGCCTGTCCGGAGACACCAAGACCGACCATCAGGGTCGGTCCTTTGGCAGGCACCGGCGAGGCCGGTGCTTGAGAGGTGACAGAGAGGGTCATCGCGAATGCGTCCTCAGCGAACCTTGAGTGTGGCCAGGCCAAGCAGCACCAGCACGACGGTGATGATCCAGAAGCGCACGATGACGCGCGGCTCCGGCCAGCCTTTCAGCTCGAAGTGGTGATGCAGCGGCGCCATGCGGAAGATGCGTCGCCCGGTCAGCTTGTAGGAGCCGACCTGCAGGATCACCGAGACGGTTTCCATCACGAAGACGCCGCCCATGATGAACAGCACGATTTCCTGACGCACGATGACCGCCACGACCCCCAGTGCCGCACCGAGTGCCAGCGCGCCCACATCGCCCATGAAGACCTGGGCGGGATAGGTGTTGAACCACAGGAAACCGAGGCCGGCACCCGCGATGGTGGCGCAGAACACCGCCAGCTCGCCGGAACCGGCGATGAAGGGAATGTGCAGATACTCGGCGAACTTCAGGTTGCCCGAGGCGTAGGCGAAGATGGCCAGGCCCATGGCGACCAGCACGGTCGGCATGATCGCCAGACCATCGAGGCCATCGGTCAGGTTGACCGCATTGGAGCTGCCGACGATCACGAAGTAGGTCAGCACCATGTAGAACACGCCCAGCGGGATGACGACGTCCTTGAAGAACGGCACCAGCAGGCCCGTCTCGGCCGGCGTGCTCGCCGTCAGGTACAGCACCACGGCGGCGCCGATGCCCACTACCGACTGCCAGAAGTACTTCCAGCGCGCCGGCAGGCCACGCGGATTCTTCTCCACCACCTTGCGGTAGTCATCGACCCAGCCGACGGCGCCGAAGCCCAGCGTGACGGCCAGCACCACCCAGACATACAGGTTGGTCAGGTCGCCCCACAGCAGAGTGGAGACGGCCATCGACAGCAGGATCATCACGCCGCCCATGGTCGGGGTGCCGGCCTTGGAAAGGTGAGACTTGGGGCCATCGTCGCGCACGGCCTGGCCGATCTGGCCATCGACGAGCTTGCGTATGACCCAGGGACCCAGCCACAGACACAGCAACAGTGCCGTCAACGTGGCCAATACCACGCGCAGGGTCAGATAATTGAAAACCGTAAAGGCGCCATTGAATTGGGCCAGAAACTCAGCAAGCAGCAGCAGCATGACTCACATTCACCTTGATGCGTCGACCTTGAGCGCGGCAACGACATTCTCCATGCCAGCGCTGCGAGACCCCTTGACCAGAACACTGGCCCCGGTGGGTAGATGGTTACGGGCGTAAGCTTCCAGCTCTGCCCGCTCGATAAAGTGCTTGCCACCGGCCCCGAAGGCCTCGGCAGTCGCCTGAGCGCCTTCGCCGCAGGTGGCAATGAAATCTATGCCCAGCTTGCGGGCGTGATCGCCCACCTCGGCATGCAGACGTTCGGCGTCGGCTCCGAGTTCGCCCATGGCGCCCATCAGGCACCAGCGCGGCGCAGGCAGTGTCGCCAGCAGATCCAGCGCCGCCAGCATGGCACCGGGGTTGGCGTTGTAGCTGTCATCCAGCAGACGCGAACCGTTGATGCCTGTCACGACGCCCAGCCTGCCGGGCACGCTCTCGGCGCTCTCGAGCCCGGCGATCACCAGATCACTGTCGATGCCCAGTGCCAGGCACGCCGCGGCCGCCGCCAGCGCATTGGCCACGTTGTGACGCCCCAGCAACGCCAGCTGGACACGACCGAGCGAGCGGCCATCAAACGTCAGTTCGAAAGCATAACGCCCGAGCTCATCCGCGCCTAGCTCGCGCGCCTGCAGGCGTGCCGGGCGATCACCGCTATCCACGCTGCCATCCACAACGCTATCCGCAACGCTAAAGTCGATGACATCGACCGCCTGGCCGGTTGCGGCCAGCGCCTGCCATAGCGAGAAGTAGGCGTCATCACGGTTGAGCACCGCGACCGGACGCCGCCCTCCCAACGGGCTCAAGCCCGCCAGAATCTCGCCCTTGGCCTGGGCGATCTGCCCCATGCCGCCGAATTCGCCGACATGGGCGCCGGTGACATTGGTGATCACCGCCACTTGCGGGCGCGCCAGGGCCGTCGTCCAGGCGATCTCGCCGAGATGATTGGCGCCCAGCTCGACCACGCCGTGCTGGTGGGCATTGCTCAAGCGCAGCAACGTCATCGGCAGGCCGAAATCGTTGTTGAGGTTGCCGTGATTGGCGAGGCTTTCGGCCTCGAAACGCGCGGCATCCCGCACAAGGATGGCATGCACCAGGCCCTTGACGCTGGTCTTGCCGCTGTTGCCGGTCACCGCGATCAGCGGCCTCCCCCAGGCACGGCGACGCGCCGCCGCCAGCAGCCCGAAGGCCAGCCGGGTATCCGCGACGACGATCTGCGGCAGCGGATCATCCACTGCCCGCTCGACCAGCGCCGCGACGGCACCATTGGCGCGAGCCTGGGCGAGGAAGTCATGGGCATCGAAGCGCTCACCCTTCAGCGCCACGAACAGCGGTGCGGCCTGCTCGCCAAGCTTGCGGGTATCCGTCTCGATGGCGCCCAGCGCTTGATCGCGCAATGCCTGTGGCAACTGCGCCCCGAGCACCGCGGCCAGTTCCTCGAAGGTGCTCAGACCAACGGGCTGTTCAGGCGCACTCATGCGTCACGCTCCTGACCTTCCAGCATCGAGAGCTCACGACGCTCCAGCGCCGCGACCGCATGGGCCACATCGGAAAACGGCAGTCGCTGACCGTCGATTTCCTGATAGTCCTCGTGCCCCTTGCCGGCGATCAGGATGACATCATGCTCGCCGGCATCACGGATGACCTGGGCAATGGCTTCGCCACGCTCGGCGATATCCAGCACGCGCTCGCGGGCATGGATGCCGGTCATCATCTGCTGACGGATGGCAGCGGCATCCTCGCTACGCGGATTGTCATCGGTGATCACGACACGATCGGCGCCCTGTTCGGCGGCCGTGGCCATCAGCGGACGCTTGCCGCTGTCGCGATCGCCGCCACAGCCGAGCACACACCACAGGCGCGCATCATCCCGCGCCGGCAGGTGGGCACGCAGCGCGGTCAGTGCCGTCTCGACGGCCTCCGGCGTGTGGGCGTAGTCGACCACCACCACCGGCGCGCCATCACGACTCAGGCGCTGCATGCGGCCCGGCACCGGCGTCAGACGCGGCGCGGCGGCAAACAGCCCCTCGAACGAATAGTCGAGGCCATGCAGGATCAGCATTGCCAGCAAGGCGTTGTCGAGATTGAAGCGCCCCATCAGATTGAGGCCCAGCTCACGCTCGCCATCCGGCGTCGCGATCACGGCAACCTGGCCCAGCGGCTCGGGGAAAACATCCAGCACGCGCAGGGTCGCGACATCATCACGCCCCATCGCCAGCACGCGCACGCCGCGCTGCATGCCGGCCAGCATCAGACGCGCCAGCGCATCGTCGGCATTGAGCACCGCAAGCTTGAGTTCGGGGCGCTTGAACAGCTTCGCCTTGGCCGCCGCATAGGCCGCCATGCTGCCGTGGTAGTCGAGGTGGTCTCGCGAAAGATTGGTATAGCCCGCGACGGTGAAGCGACAGCCATTGACGCGCCCCTGATCCAGCGCATGGGAAGAGACTTCCATCGCGATCAGCTCGGCACCGACCAGGCTCAGGCCCTTGAGCGCCGCCTGCACGGCCAGGGCGTCGGGCGTGGTGCGCTCGCCCGCGACCAGCGCGCCGGGACGCCCGATGCCGAGCGTGCCGATCATGCCGGCGGGCGTGCCCATCGCTTCGGCCAGCTCGGCGATGTAATGGGTGACGGAAGACTTGCCATTGGTGCCCGTGACCCCGACCAGCGTCAGCGACTCGGGCACGCGGAAGGCCTGGCGGCCCAGCTCACCGAGCTGCTCGCCCAGGTTCTCGAGCCAGACGACTCTGGCATCGTCTGAATGCAGCGCGAGACGTGCATCCCCGTCGGCGGGTCTTTCGGCCAGCACCAGCTCGGCACCGCCCTCAAGCGCCGCGGCGATATAGTCGCGGCCATCGCTGGCGATGCCGGGGATGGCGATGAAGAGGGAACCCTGCGCGGCACTGCGACTGTCGATCGTCAGATGCCAGTCATCGCGCGCGGCAAGCCGTGCACGGCAATCGTCATTGAGGGCGCCTGGCCACAGCGCCAGCAATGCTGCCAGCATGTCTGTCGCCGTGGCCAACGGGCGCGCCAGAAACTCGCCCAGGCGCCTGGAATCGTGCGGTGAAGTCATGTCGGAAGACCTTCCTTGTTCCCGATGTCCCGGAACGTATTCACTACATGAGAAAAAAGACGCAGTCGCCCGCCTGAGGCCGACGACCGTGCCACATGAAAAGCGTTACTCACCGACCTTGCTGTCCGGCGGCACATCCAGCAGGCGCAATGCCTTGCCCACCACGCGCCCGAACACGGGCGCCGCCACCAGACCGCCGTAATATTCTTCCCCTTTGGGGTTCTCGATCATCACCACGGTCACGATACGCGGATCAGACACCGGTGCCACACCCGCGAACAACGAACGATACGCGGTCTTCTGATAGCCACCGGCCGTCACCTTGCGCACGGTGCCGGTCTTGCCGGCGATGCGATAGCCTTCGACCACCGCTCGCTTGGCAGGCCCGTTGGGCTGCACGATCTTCTCCATCATGCCGAGCAAGGCGTGCGCGTTGTCCGATGAGATCACCTGGTCACCCACCGGCGGCGTCTTGACCTTGAGCAGCGACGGCGGCACACGACGGCCGTCGTTGGCGAGCGCGGTGTAGGCGCTGGCCAGTTGCAGCGCCGAGACGCTGATACCGTAACCGTAGGAGATGGAGGCCCGCTTGCTGCGCGACCAGTTGGTCGGTGGCGGCAGCACGCCGGTCGTCTCGCCCGGGAAGCCGGTGCCCGGCGCCTGACCGAGGCCCAGCTCATAGTAGCGATTCCACACCGCATCATCCTCGAGACTCAGCGCCATGCGGCTCATGCCGATATTCGAGGAGTGATAGAGAATGCCGGCCATGTCGAGCTTGCCGTAGTTGCGGAAGTCACGAATGGTGAACTGATCGACCCGCATGTAACCCGGCGTGGTATCGATCACCGAGTCCGGCTGATACTTGCTGGAGGCAAGGCCGGCGCTCATCGACAGCGGCTTCATCACCGAGCCGGGCTCGAAGGCATCGGTGATCGCGCGGTTACGCAGCCCGGCGGGATCAAGCCCGGCGCGGTTGTTCGGGTTATAGGACTTCTGATTGACCATCGCCAGCACTTCGCCGGTGCGCGCGTCCATCATCACCAGGGTGCCGCCATCGGCGCGGTGCTCCGCCACGGCCGCCTTGAGCTCACGGTAGGCCATGTATTGCAGACGCAGGTCGATGGAGAGTGTCAGGTCGCCACCGGGCTTGGCTTCGCTGATCAGATGCAGGTCGCGCACCAGGCGCCCCTTGCGGTCCTTGAGCACGCGTCGCTTGCCCGGCGTCCCGGAAAGGTAGGAATTGTAGGCAAGCTCGAGCCCCTCCTGGCCCTTGTCATCGACGTTGGTCACGCCGATCAACTGGGCGGAGACTTCTCCGGAGGGGTAATAGCGCTTGTATTCCTGCTTGTGGCTGACGCCCGGAATATCGAGCTCAATGGCAGGCTGAGCCTGCGGCGGGGTCATCTGGCGCTTGATGTACATGAAGCCCTTGCCGGCATCACGATAGCGGCGGACACGTGCGATCAGATCATCCGGCTTCTGCCCCAGCGCGCGCGCCAGCAATGACAGCCGCACGGGGTCGTCGGGCACCTTGCGCGGGTCGGCCCACAGGGTGATGACCGGTGTGGAGATCGCCAGCGGCTCACCGGTGCGATCGGTGATCATGCCGCGGTGAGCATTGATGCTGTCGACACGCAGGGTGCGTGCGTCGCCCTGATCCTGCAGGAACTGCTGATCGAAGAGCTGGAGATAGCCGATGCGGCCGACCAGAGCGACAAGCCCGGCCAGCACGATGAAGAGCATGATGCGATAGCGGGCAGGCCCCATGGCCGCGCGCGCGCTCTTGCGGGCACCGCTTGCGGCCTTGGTACGAGCGGGCGTCTCAGCGCCGGCGGCTTTGCGCGGGTTGCGCGGGCGAGACGAAGGCGGGCGACGCGTGGCCATCAGCGAATGACCTCGACATCGTGGACATCCGGGACGCGCATCTCGAGTCGCTCGATGCTGATGCTTTCGATACGCGCCGGTGCCGACCAGGCACTCTCTTCCAGCAACAGGCGGCCCCAGCGTGCACGCGCATCATCGCGCGCCGCTTCCAGCTTCTGCAACTGGGCATATTGGCCGCGCGAGAGGTGGGAGCTGATCACGACAGCAGCGGCAGAGCCGAGCAGACTGAGCATCAGCACCGCGAAACACAGGTGACGCCAACGCATCTGCACCTTGATCGGCCAGTTACCCGTCCAGCCATCCTGTCTCCGTCCCGCCATGCCGACTCCCTAATCACTCTGAACGTGATGCCCCGCATCACGAATATCCTTGCAGACTGCCAACGTACAGGCGCGATGTTCACTCACTTGTTTGAAGCGCCCGGCGCATTATGTCAGCAAGTGGCGTTAGCCGCTAAGAGTTGCAGCACGGCAACACTTGTGTCGTCCTTTCACCACAGCCCACTTGCGCGCGCGCCTGCCAGTAGGCAGGCGCAGAAAGAGGCACGATTCCCCAGAGGGAGCACTGACGCTATTTGAGCTTTTCGGCAATGCGCATCACGGCACTGCGCGAACGGACATTGGCATCGACTTCGCTTTGCGAGGCCTTCTGCGCCTTGCCTACCAGCTTGAGACGCTTGTTGAGCTGGTCTTCGCGGATCGGCATGCCACGCGGCGCCTGATCCCCCCGCGCCTTGTCACGCATGAAGCGCTTGACGATGCGGTCTTCCAGCGAGTGGAAGCTGATCACGACCAGGCGACCGCCGGGCTTGAGCGCCTCGAGGCCGGCATCCAGCGCGCGGGTCAGCTCATCCAGCTCACCATTGATGTGAATGCGGATCGCCTGGAAGACACGCGTCGCCGGGTGCTTGTGCTTCTCCCAGTTGGGGTGGGCATCTTTGATCAGGCTGGCGAAGTCGCCGGTGCGCATGATGGGTCGCTCGGCGCGACGCTCCACCACGGCGCGTGCCAGACGCTTGGCATAACGCTCCTCACCATAGGTCTTGAAGACCCAGGCCATGTCCTCGGCACTGGCACGCGACAGCCACTCGGCGGCGCTCTCACCACTGGTGGGGTCCATGCGCATGTCCAGCGGGCCATCATTCATGAAGCTGAAGCCACGCTCGGCATCATCCAGCTGCGGGGATGACACGCCGATGTCGAGCAGGATGCCATCCAGCTGGCCATGCACGCCCTCACGCTCGGCATACTCGCCAAGACGCGCGAATTCACCGGCATGGAGACTGAAGCGCTCATCATCGATGGTCGCGGCTTCCGCCAGCGCCTGGGGGTCACGATCACAGGCGATCAGACGCCCCTCGGGCGCCAGACGCGACAAGATCAGACGCGAATGGCCACCGCGACCGAAGGTGCCGTCGAAGTAGACGCCGGCCGTGTCCTGAATCAGGCCATCGACCGCGCCATCGAGCATGACACTGACATGCGCGAAGCGATCAGCCACTTCGACGGACTCGGTATCGGCAGACTCGGTAACGGAAGGAGCGCTGGGCTTGGACATGACGAAACTCTGGACCTTGGCACGCGATGCGAGCAGTGAAAGCCGGTGGCAAAGGACACCGACAGCATAAGAGCGGAGACAGCGCCTGCGTGCAGCAGGCAAGCGGCTGAAACACGAATTCAAGTGCCATAACCGACAACCGGCGCCTGTCACGGCAGCGTGTTCGTTGCCATCCAACTGCAATGGTCATTCACGAAACACGCAGCGGACGGCGCCGGTCATGCGAATTCAAGGTGTGCTGCCATCGCTCGCATCGCGAAGGCTGGCAGCACACTGACGTTATAAGGCGGGAGATGGCCGATAAGCCGGGTCTTGTCGTGGACAGTCATTCATCTAGGCCCTGAATCACTTCAGGGCTCAAGCAACCAACCCGCCCCCACTGCGGGCAGCAGCATAGGGGGCCTATTTGGTCTTGCTCCAGGTGGGGTTTACCTCGCCGCGAACTGTTACCAGCCGCGCGGTGCGCTCTTACCGCACCCTTTCACCCTTACCGGTCAGCCGAAGCTGACGTAGGCGGTCTTCTCTCTGCTGCACTTGCCGTCGGCTCGCGCCGCCCAGACGTTATCTGGCACCTTGCCCTATGGAGCCCGGACTTTCCTCCCCCAGCTTGCGCTGGCGGCGACTGTCTGGCCGTCTCCCAAGCGCGCAAGACTACCAGTGTCATGGGCCTTTCACAAGACGAAGCCCGTGCAGGCCGAACAATGGCAGCGGCAAAAAAGTCTGGCGTGACAGAGGTTTGCTTATTCCTCTGCCGCGTCCTTCATGGCTTGCGCCTTGGCATACCAGGCTTTCTTGCGCCCGCCTACCAGACGTGTGGCGATGGCGGCCATCTGCTTGACGCCGACACCCTCCTCGAACAGTACCTGCAACAGGGCGTCGCCTTCGACACTGGCCGCCTCGTCGCCGTCACGTGCCGGCGCTCCTTCGATCATGACCACGAACTCACCGCGGGTCTGATCACTGTCAGCGTCCATCTGCGCCAGCAGCTCGGCCGCCGTGCCATCGAGGAAGGTCTCGAAGGTCTTGGTCAGCTCACGGGCCAGCACGACCCGGCGCTCGCCCAGCACCTCGCGGATATCGCCGAGCAGCGCCTGGATGCGGTGCGGAGACTCGTACAGCACATGGGTGGCGCTATCATCGCGCAGCGCGGCAAGGCGCGCCTGACGCGGGCCACCCTTGTGGGCCAGAAAGCCTTCGAAGGTGAAGCGATCCGTCGGCAGACCCGCCGCGCTGAGGGCGGTGATCAACGCGCACGGCCCCGGCAGCGGCACTACCTTGAAGCCACGCTCGCGCAGGGCGCGCACGACGATGAAGCCGGGATCGGAAATCAGCGGCGTGCCGGCATCGGAGACCAGCGCGACGCGTCGGCCTGCCTCCAGCGCCTGACACAGCTGGTCGACACGACCACGTTCATTGTGATCGTGCAGGGACATCATGGGCACTTCCAGGCCCAGGTGACGCAGCAACCGCGCGCTGTGGCGGGTATCCTCGGCTGCGATCAGGTCCACTTCTCCCAGCACCCGCGCGGCGCGGGGACTGAGATCATCGAGGTTACCAATCGGCGTGGCGACCACGTACAATACGCCTTCAGAAGACTCGGACATTCAATGCTTCGACTCGTTGAACTCAATGGTAGAAATGGTCGTCAGACACAGGCAGATTGCCTTGGGACATTTCATCCGAAGGACGCTGCATGCGTGGCCCTGATCGACCGAGTGCCATGATGCCTTTCACCCTTCATCACAGTAGGCGGCGATGCAGTCCTGACCACATCGCCCATCAGCCAAGGGACCGTCGTACATGCGCCAGACATGGAATCGTGCATCAGCCAATACGCTGGGCACTTCGTCAGCCATCCGGCAGGAGGCCGCGCGCCGTTCACGTTCCGGCCTGCGCACGCTGGCGGGCCTCGCCGCCTCCGCCCTGCTGCTGGCAGGGTGTGCCGGACAGTCACCGCTTTCCAGCGGCCCCGGGGCCGATGCCCTGCTCGCTCAGGCCGAGCAGCAACAGGGTCAGCAAGCGGCCAGTACGCGCCTGCAAGCTGCGGACATCCTAGCACGCAGCGGCGACAACGCGCAGGCGATCACCATCTCATCCGACATCGATCCAACAAGCCTCGAGCCGCAGGAACGCGTGCAATGGGCCATGCTGCTGTCGCGTATCGCGCTTGAGCAGCAGGACGGCTGGAACACGATCCTGGCCACCTCGGTACTCGAGGACGGCATCCAGATGTCCGGCGATGACCAGCGCACGCTGCGCAAGCGTCGCGGCCTGGCACTCGGCATGGTCGGCGAACCCCTGGCCAGCGCCCAGACCCTGATCGCCCTGCAGGCCGACAGCGATGACCTGAGCATCAACGACACCCTGTGGGAGCAACTCACGCGCCTCTCGCCCAGTCAGCTCAACGAGCTGGCCAGTGCCAGCCCCACCGCCAGTGGCTGGACGGACCTGCTGCGCCTGCAGCGTCGCTTCGGTGGCAACATCGACCAGATGTTCTCCGCCATCAACGACTGGTCGGACGCCAACCCGCAGCATCCCGCCGCACGTCAGATGCCGCAGGGCATTCTCGACCTGCGCGAGCTTTCCGGCCAGGAAGTGCGCAAGATTGCCGTCTTCCTGCCCGAGTCCGGCTCGCTCAAGCGGATCGCCCAGGCCATCCGTGAAGGCATCGAGGCGCGCCATCGCAGCGCCATCGACAATGCCGAGGCCACGCCGCAGCTGAGCTTCTATGACACCTCGAGCGCGGACCTCAAGACCCTGTATGCCCGTGCCACCATGGATGGCGCCCAGGTCGTGCTCGGCCCGCTGGACAAGAAGCTGGTCAGTCAGCTCGAGACCCAGAACAGCCTGCCGCTGCCGACACTGGCCCTCAACTACGGCACCCATGACAGCAACCGTGCCGACAACCTGTTCCAGTACGGCCTGTCAGCCGAGGACGAAGCCCGCCAGGTCGCCATGCGCGCCGCGCTTGATGGCCATCGCGGCGCCGCTGCGCTGGTGCCCAACAATGCTTGGGGCCAGCGCGTCTACAGCGCCTTCCGCGACCGCTTCGAGCAGGAAGGCGGCGACGTCGTCTCCGTCGAGCGCTACAACCCCAAGGGCGCCGTCAGCTCAGCCGTCAAGGACCTGCTGTCGGTCTCGAGCCAGGATCAGGCGCGCATGAAGTCCGCCAAGAAATCCGGCAGCAAATACGGCCGCGCCCATTCCGGCAACATCGACATGATCTTCCTGCTGGCGCTGCCGAGCTATGCGCGTCAGGTGCCGCCGATGCTGGACTTCTACTACGCGGGCGACCTGCCGATCTACGGCACCTCCCATCTCTATGACGGCGCACCGCAGCCCGATCAGGATGGCGACCTCAATGGCGTCGACTTCGTGGACATCCCCTGGGAAGTGCCGGAAGCCTCCTCTGGCGGCAAGGCGTCCCTGCCGGAAGTCGACACCTACCGCGCCCTGTCCGACGCCTCACCGCGCATGCTCAAGCTCAACGCCATGGGGGTCGATGCCTATCGTCTGGCCCAGCGCGTACCGCTGATGCTGGCCGGTGCAGGCGGCGAACTCTTCGGCGCCACCGGCAGCCTCTTCCCGCGCCACGATGGCCGCATCGAGCGCACGCTGCCCTGGGCTGAATTCAGAGGTGGCGTACCGCGTCCGCCACTGAAAGGCGCCAACAGCCGCACCGTCGAAGCCTACACACCCTGACATGACACGCGCCGACTCGCCCTCTGGCAAGGCGCACCCGCCTCCCCAGCGTCGCGCCCGAGCGCGCGGCGCCGTCATCGAGGCGGAGGTAGAACAATGGCTGGCAGCGCGTGGCCTGACACCCGTCACGCGCAACCAGCATGCCAAGGGCGGCGAGATCGACCTGATCATGCGTGACGCCGAGACCCTGGTCTTCATCGAGGTGCGCTACCGGGCCAACTCCCGCTTCGGCAGCGCACTGGAAAGCGTGACCCATACCAAGCAACGCCGGCTGATCACTGCCGCGCGTTTTTATCTGGCCCAGCACGGGCTATCATGTTCCTGCCGCTTCGACGTGGTAGGCGTGGAGGGGACCTCCCCTCGTTCCATTCACTGGATTCGCCACGCCTTCGAAGCGTTCTGAAGCCAACGACCAAGAGCCATCATGGATTTCCAATCGCGTATTCTCGGCCACTTCAACGCCAGCATTGACACCAAGACCTACGCCAGCGAAGTGCTGCCGCCCTTCATCGAAGCGGCCAGCCAGATGATGGTCCAGAGCCTGGTCAATGACGGCAAGATCCTGGCCTGCGGCAACGGCGGCAGCGCCGGCGACAGCCAGCATTTCTCCTCCGAGCTGCTCAACCGCTTCGAGCGTGAGCGCCCGAGCCTGCCGGCCATCGCGCTGACCACCGACACCTCCACGCTGACGTCCATCGCCAACGACTACAGCTACAACGAGGTGTTCTCCAAGCAGATCCGCGCCCTGGGTCAGCCCGGCGACATCCTGCTCGCCATCTCCACCAGCGGCAACTCCGCCAACGTGGTGCAGGCCATCCAGGCGGCTCACGACCGCGACATGCGCGTCGTCGCCTTGACCGGCCGTGACGGTGGCGACATGGCGTCACTGCTGGGCAGTGAAGACTGCGAGATTCGTGTTCCCGCCACCTCTACGGCACGCATCCAGGAAGTCCATCTGCTGGCCATCCACTGCCTGTGCGACCTGATTGATCATCAGCTGTTCGGCAGCAACGAGTAATCCGCGCGCCCCACGGCATTCACCAGGAGAAAACGGCATGACGCCCAAGAACCTGCTTTCCCTCATGGCCACCGCCGGCTTCCTGACGCTAGCCGGCTGCACCACCGTAGCCGACCTGACCAACAGCGGCCCGATCGACGAAGACTATGGCGATCGCACCCTGGGCGCCCAGGTGGAAGACGAGAGCATCGAGACCAAGATCGAGGTCAATCTCGGCAAGACCGATGCCCGCTTCAATGATGCCCACGTCAACGTGAACTCCTACAACGGCATGGTGCTGCTGACCGGCCAGGTCGCCAGCGACGAGCTGAAGCAGAAGGCCACGGACATCGCCAAGGATGTGCGTCGCGTGCGTCAGGTGCACAATGCGCTGGAAATCAGCGCCAATGCCCCGGCCAGCCAGCGCGTGCAGGACACCTGGCTGACCACGCGCGTCAAGGCCACGCTGGCGGCGGATGCCAACATCGACTCCGGTCGCATCCTGGTACTCACCGAGAATGCCAGTGTCTACCTGATGGGTATCGTGACCCGCGCCGAAGCCGACCAGATCGTCAGCAAGGTCTCTGAAGTCGGCGGCATCCAGCGTATCGCCAAGGTCTTCGAGTACCTCGACTGACCGAGGCGGCGCGCTTGCATGCCTGACATGAACGAAAAGCGCCCTGATTAAATAGTGCCCTGATTAAATAGTGCCCAGAATGAAAAATGCCCCGCAGGCCGAAGCCTGCGGGGCATTTTTCATGACAGAAGCGACATCAGGCGGACAATGGCCAACCCTCATCCATCGCCCCCACCTGCCGGCGTGACTACTTGATCACGCGCAGCGAAGGACGCCCCTTGCGCGGCGGCTTGGGCTGATCATTGTCATCAGCCCCCTGCTCGTCGCTGGCCGAGTCTGACGCCTGCTCTTCACCGGCGACTTCGGCATCAGCGCCTGAGCCTGTCTCGACGGACGCATCCGCTGATTCCGAGGCAGGCACCTCTTCCTCGACGGGCGCACTACCGACACTGGCCAGCGTCGGGCGCGCTGCGGCGGCCGGCTCGGCATCTGGCGCGGCTTCACCGAATGTCATCTCATCGGCACCCGGCATCACCGGCTCGTGACCGAAGACCATACCGACACCGTTTTCACGCGAATACAGCGCGACCAGGGCCGCCGTCGGCACGCTGACGTGCATCGGCTGACCACCGAAGCGGGCATTGAAGCTGACCCCTTCATTGGCGATCAACAGATCACGCACCGCACCGGGTGCGATATTGAGCACGATCTGGCCGTTCTGGACGTGTTGACGCGGCACCTGGACACCTTCCTGCTCGGCGTCTACCACGATGTACGGCGTATTGTCGTTATCCAGCAGCCACTCGTAGAGTGCGCGTGCCAGATAAGGGCGACTGGAAAGCATGGGAGAACCTCTTGAACTGCAATGAGTGTCAGCGACGACCGAAGTCCATTCCGCCAACGGGCCAACGCCCCGCACATCGCTCACATCCATCATCCACAGACTGATGAGCGAGGGCGAAAGCCCGAATGCGTGACCGATCGATCAGTGACCGAAGGATCACGCACGGATCAGATGCGCATTTCGCGCTCGGCCTCGGACAGCGACGCCTTGAAGGCATCACGCCCGAACAACCGCTCCATGTAGGTCAGCAGCGGCTTGACCTGCTTCTCCGGCAGCTCGATTCCCAGTGTCGGCAAGCGCCACAGGATCGGGGCAATGCAGGTGTCCACCAGCGAGAACTCGTCGCTCATGAAGAACGGCATGTCGTCGAAGATCGGGGAAATGCCGATCAGGCTTTCACGCAATTCCTTGCGCGCCTTGTCGGCTTCCTTCTTGGTGCCTGTCTGGATGGTTTCCATCATCGGCACCCATTCGCGCTCGATGCGGTGCATCCACAGACGGCTCTGGGCGCGCGCCACCGGATACACCGGCAACAGCGGCGGATGCGGGAAACGCTCGTCCAGATATTCCATCATGACCTTGGACTCGTAGAGCACCAGGTCGCGATCCAGCAGCGTCGGCACACTGTTGTACGGGTTCAGGTCGGCCAGTTCGGCCGGACGGCTGTCATCATCCACATCAATGATATCGACTGCCACACCCTTCTCGGCCAGCACGATCCGTACACGGTGGCTGAAGTGGTCGTCACCACCGGAGTAGAAGGTCATCGATGAACGCTTGGCCACAACACCCATGAAACTGTCCTCGCATCTGTTCGAGACATGCCCGTGTCAGCTTTTGGCCTGACAAACGGGGATAAGTTTCCTCTGGCCTGCCCTTGTCACAACGGGCCCTGCCAGAGGGTCAGCCTGCGCCACCTCAAGGCGACGCAAGCGGGCGCGCGACTGATCAGCCGCGCGCCCGTCACTGCCGGCTCGCCATTATCACTGAGACCCCGCCCCGGGGGCCATCAATGAATGTCGCGCCAGTATTCCTTCTTGAGAAGATACGCCAGCAAGGTAAAGATCAGAATGAATATTAACACCTTGGGGGCCATGCTCTCAGCCTTGAGTCGCGAAGGCTCGCCGACATAGGCCAGAAAATTGGTCAGATCCCACATCGCTTGATCGAATTCCCCTGCCGTCATGCTGCCAGGCTGGGTGATCTCTAGAATATCACAGGACGCATAACGCCCCGTGTCGGGATCCATTTCCGCCCCCGCTACCGCCAGGTCACTCTGTCCACAGACCTTTTCCTGCACACCCTGCAGCGACTCCAGCACATGCGGCATGCCGACCTGAGGGAAGACCGCATTGTTCACGCCCCACGGACGTGACGCATCGCGATAGAAGCTCTTCAGATAGGTGTAGATCCAGTCCGTGCCGCGCAGACGCGCCTCGAGCGACAGATCCGGTGGCGGCGTGCCGAACCAGCCGGCCGCGTCTTCTTTCTGCATGCCCGTGCGCATGGTGTCATTGATCTTGAGCGCTGGCGAGAGAATCAGATATTGCTCGACCAGGTCCTCGGGCATCCCCAGGTCCTCTGCGGCACGCGAGTAACGCTGATACTGCAGACTATGACAGCCTAGGCAGTAGTTGGTGTAAAGCTGCATGCCTCGCTGCAGCGAGGGCTGATCGTGTAGATCCGGCTCCATCGTCTCCAGCGGCACCGCGCTGCTCGCCGCGCTCACCATGCCCGACCCCATCAGGCTCACTACGGCCAGCAACCCTGCTGCCAGCCCGCGTTTGAGCCACTCCCTTGATCCACCCATCAGCGCGCTCATCGGCCCGTCACCCTGTCAGGCACCGCTCGCGTCGTCTCGAAGCGCGTATACAGCGGCATCAATATGAAGAAGGCGAAATATGCCACGGTCGCCAGCTGCGCGATGATCGTGCGCTCCTGCGTGGGCGGCATCACCCCCAGCACGCCCAGCGTCACGAAACTGACCACGAAGATGACGATGGCGATACGCGACAACCAGCCCTTGTAGCGGATCGAGCGCACCGCCGAGCGATCCAGCCACGGCAGCACGAACAGGATGGCGATCGCCAGCCCCATGACCACCACGCCCCAGAACTTGGCATCCACGCCGAACAGCGGGTAATTGACCGCGCGCAACATGGCGTAGAACGGCGTGAAGTACCACACCGGCGCGATGTGCTCGGGCGTCTTGAGCGAATTGGCCGGCTCGAAGTTCGGCGTCTCCAGGAAGTAGCCGCCGCCTTCGGGGAAGTAGAAGATCACCGCACAGAACACGAACAGGAAGACGCCGACGCCGACGAGGTCCTTCACCGTGTAATAGGGATGGAAGGGAATGCCATCCAGCGGCTGCCCCGCCTCATCCTTCCGATCCTTGATCTCGATGCCATCGGGGTTGTTCGAGCCCACCTCGTGCAGCGCCACCAGATGTAGCACTACCAGCCCGACGATCACCAGCGGCAAGGCGATGACATGCAGCGCAAAGAAGCGGTTCAGGGTGATTCCCGAGATCAGGTAGTCGCCACGAATCATCTGCGCCAGATCTGCCCCGATGACCGGAATCGCCGTGAACAGCGAGATGATCACCTGCGCGCCCCAGTAGGACATCTGCCCCCAGGGCAGCAGATAGCCCATGAAGGCCTCGGCCATCAGCGCCAGATAGATGCACATGCCGAAGATCCAGACCAGCTCGCGAGGCGCACGGTAAGAGCCATACAGCAGGCCACGGAACATGTGCAGATAGATGACCACGAAGAAGGCCGAGGCGCCGGTGGAATGCATGTAACGGATCAGCCAGCCGTACTCCACATCGCGCATGATGTACTCGATGGAGGCAAAGGCCTCCTCGGCACTCGGCGTATAGCTCATCGTCAGCCAGATGCCGGTCAATATCTGATTGACCAGCACCAGCAAGGCCAGCGAGCCGAAGAAGTAGAAAAAGTTGAAGTTCTTCGGCGCGTAGTAGCCGGTCAGATGGTCCTGCAGAAACTGAGTGGCCGGCAGGCGATCATCGATCCAGCGCATGATGCCGCGCGGCGCCTTGGCACGGTTTGGATTCCCCATCAGGCAGCCTCCTCGTCGACACCCACCACCAGCACCTGCTCACTCTCGTAGCGATGCGGCGGCACCTCCAGATTCGAAGGCGCCGGCACTCCGGTGAAGACTCGCCCGGCGAGATCGAACTTGGACCCATGACAGGCACACAGATAGCCGCCCGGCCAGTCCGCACCGAGATCCGCCGCGCCGATCTCGGGACGATAGCCAGGCGAGCAGCCCAGGTGCGTGCAGATACCCACCAACACCACATATTCCGGCTTGATGGAACGCAGCACGGCATCGACATAAGGGGGCTGCTGGGGGCGCAGAGACTCGGGGTCCTGCAGCTCTGCGGGGGGGATGGCGCGGATATCGGCGATCATCTCAGGGGTGCGACGCACCACCCACACCGGTTTGCCGCGCCATTCGATGGTCATCTGCTGGCCGGGTGCCAGCCGCGAGATATCCGCCGTGACAGGCGCACCTGCCGCACGGGCACGCGCACTTGGCTGCCAGGACGCCAGGAAGGGCGTTGCGATACCGACCACCCCTACCGCCCCGACCACGGTGGTTGCGCTGACGAGGAAGCGGCGTCGCCCTCGGTTCACAGCTTGATCTGACATTTTATTGTTATCTCCCAAACACTACCGCTTGATGCTGGGCCATCCACTTGCCGAGCACTTGATGCTTGCTTGTATTAAAGGGCAAGAACAGAGCGCTCACAACTCAAGAAAGCCACCTTGACCAAAGCCGCTTTCGTCAATCGTGCAGCGAGACCGCAAAAAAAACGTCCAGCACCCTTGCGGGCACTGGACGTTCTTGTGGTCGACGCGAGTTCTCTTAACGCTTGGAGAACTGCGGACGACGACGGGCCTTGCGCAGGCCGACTTTCTTACGCTCGACTTCACGGGCGTCACGAGTGACGTAACCGGCGGCGCGGAGGGCCGGACGGAAGTCTTCGTTGTAAGCCATCAGGGCACGAGTGATGCCGTGACGGATAGCGCCGGCTTGAGCAGAACCACCACCACCAGCAACAGTGACGTAGACGTCGAACTGTTCGGTAGTTTCGGTCAGCTCGAGCGGCTGACGGACAACCATGCGGCCTGTCACACGACCGAAGTAGTCGTTCAGGTCACGCTGGTTGACGGTGATTTTGCCGGTGCCCGGCTTCAGGAAGACGCGCGCGGTAGAAGTCTTGCGGCGCCCGGTACCGTAGTGCTGCTGTGTCATGGCGATGCTTCCCTCAGATGTTCAGTTCTTGCGGCTGCTGCGCAGCGTGCGGATGCTCGGAGCCAGCATAGACTTTCAGCTTGGACTGCATGGCACGACCCAGCGGGCCCTTCGGCAGCATGCCCTTGACAGCCAGTTCGATCACACGCTCAGGCTTGTGCTCGATCATCTGGTTGAAGTTCATGGAGCGCAGGCCGCCCGGGTAACCGGTGTGACGGTAGTAGGTCTTGGCTTCTGCCTTGCGACCTGTCACAGCGACTTTCTCGGCATTGATGACGACGATGTAATCGCCAGTATCAACGTGCGGAGTGTACTCGGCTTTATGCTTGCCGCGCAGGCGACGAGCAATTTCGGTAGCCATACGGCCCAGCGTCTTGCCGGCTGCGTCGACGACGAACCAGTCACGCTGGACGGACTGCGGCTTAGCAGTAAACGTCTTCATGGATGAATCACCTATAGTCGGGTCTTGCACTTGTGTGCGCGACCAATCCCTATTTTTCTTGGTTGTCCGACGTCTGGCAGCGAGCGGCGTGCTGCTTGCGCAGTCACTGACCTCTCATCTCCAGACTGCCCTCGCCCATCAGGAGTGAATGACTCAGGATGGCTCGAGAACCGGTCAACAGTTCGAGCGAGCGCGCATTGTACATGTCATGCCCGCCTACCACAAAGGCTATTTTACCCTCGCAGCAGGTCTCACGGCTTGTGCGGCAGCGCGAGATACTCACGTGATTGCATTTCCTGCAGACGTGACAGCGTGCGCTGGAATTCGAAATCCAGGTTGCCGCCGGTATAGAGGTCCTCGACGGGCGTCGCGGCGCTCATCAGCAGCTTGACGCCACGGTCATAGAACTCATCGACCATGTTGATGAAACGACGCACCTGATCGTCGCTGTCGCGCCCCATCTGCGGCACCTCGGATACCAGCACGGTGTGGAACTCACGCGCCAGCTCGATGTAGTCATTCTGGCTACGCGGGCCATCACACAGCTCATCGAAGTGGAACCACACCACGTCTTCATGGCGACGCAGGGCGTGCAGCACGCGATGATTGATGCTCAAGCCTTCATCGGCATGGCCTTCGGCACCGGCGATGGAGCGGAATTCCCGCGCCAGCCGCGCGGCACTGTCGTCGCCCAGCGGACTATGGAAGAGCTCGGCGTGCTCCAGTGCGCGCAGGCGGTAGTCGATGCCGGAATCGACGTTGACCACCGTGCAGTGACGCTTGACCAGGTCGATCGCCGGCAGGAAGCGCGCCCGCTGCAGGCCGTCCTTGTAGAGATCATCCGGCACGATATTGGAGGTCGCGACCAGCACCACGCCCTGCTTGAACAGCTCTTCGAACAGGGTGGCGAGAATCATCGCATCGGTGATGTCCTTGACGAAGAATTCGTCAAAGCAGATCACGCGCGCCTCGACGGCGAACTTGGCCGCCACCAGAGTCAGCGGGTTCTTCTCGCCCTTGTAGTGGCCGAGCTCATTGTGGACACGCTGCATGAAGCGGTGGAAGTGCGTGCGCATCTTGTCGGCAAACGGCAGGCTCTCGTAGAAGGTATCGACAAGATAGGTCTTGCCGCGCCCCACGCCGCCCCAGAAGTAGAGGCCCATGATCTCGGGCGCTTCATCGACAGGCGCCGTGCGTGACGGCTTGCCGAACAGACGACGCACCTTGGAGCCCAGCCCGCCGCCGCCCGTCGCGTCGGACACCTTGTCGGGCGTCTGACGCGGCGTGCGCACGAGGTCGTCGTAGAGACGCTGCAGATGGAGGACCGCATCTTCCTGGGCGGCATCGTAGGCAAAGTCATCACGCTTGAGGTCTGCCTGGTACTTCTCGAGAGGCGTCGGTGCTGGCATTGAGAAACCCGCTGCAGGTCAGGCGTCACGCACTGGCGCACGCCTGACATGAAAGGAACAAGATCACGCCTGACCCGACACGGCGGGCAGGCAAGGACGAAATTGCGCGGCATTATACGCCTTGATGGCCACTTTACCCACTCACCGACCAGCAATCGGCTGCGCGACGTGGCTTTCGCCGCGCGCATTGCTCGCAGGGCGTGAGCTGGCATCCGCCCACACCCCGCCGGCTGCGCCGACAGGCGACCAAGGTCGCGCGCCGCGTGAATTGACGCATCGCTGCACCACACCGATATAATGGCGCGTGGACGCTTTTGAAACGCAAGCGGCACGAAAGACTGACGCAAGAAGGACAGCGGCAAGCGGCGCTGACCTGCTGGACACCAGACCGATCCCGAGATCGGCGTGATGGAACATCATTGAATACCGGCATCGTATCTCAGCGCTACCATGCCCCAGCGGTGACGATCACCGCAGTCGTGACACAAGGAGAGCGACGTGAACGAGAGCAACATTGACTGGATCCTGGCCATTGCCTGTTTTCTGGCTGGCATCGGTATCGGCGCCTTGTGCTACCACCTGCTGAATGCCAACGTGGCCCGCAACCAGAAGACCCGCCAGAAGCTGGCCGAGCGCGAGCTGGAGCTGACCCAGTTCCGCGATGCCCTCAACGACCACTTCTCCAAGGCCAGCGACCTGACCGACCAGATCCAGCGCGCCGGCAATGAGCTGCGCCAGCATCTGGCCACTGGCGCCACCGCGCTGTGCGATGACAGCCAGCTCAAGCGCCGCCTGCTGGACACTGACACCACGCCGGACGACAGCGAGACCGACAAGGTCGACCTGCCGCGTGATTACGCCGACAACCGTGGCACCCTGTCAGAGGACTTCGGCCTCAAGCCGCAACCGAGCGAAGGCGAGACACCGGCCACCAACCCGCCGCGTATCTGATCGCCCTGCTGTCGTGGACCTCTCACGGCATCTGAAAACGACAACGGCCACCTTGCGAGGTGGCCGTTGTCGTTTCCGGCATCAGATGTCACGCCGGGTTGTCGAGATCCACGAAGCGGTGCTCCACACCATGCTCGGCCGCCAGCCACTCGCCGAGGGCCCGCACACCGTCACGCTCGGTCGCATGATGGCCCGCCGCGAAGTAGGTGACTCCCTCTTCACGGGCGCTATGGGTGGTGCGCTCGGAGATCTCGCCCGAGAGGAAGGCATCGACACCGGCCTCGATGGCCAGACCGATATAGTCCTGAGCGCCGCCGGTGCACCAGGCAATGCGCTTGATGGGGCGATCATGGCCGGCCACGACCAGCACCTCACGCCCGAGACGCCGGCTGAACTCGGCCCCCAGCGCGGTGCTGTCCAGCCCTTCCACCTCGGCGGCCAGACGCCCGACATGCACCAGGCCACGCCCGGGCACGCCATCCAGACAGCCTTCACTGACCAGCCCCAGACGCTCGGCCAGCTGGGCATTGTTGCCAAGTGTCGGATGCGCATCCAACGGCAGGTGATAAGCCGCCAGATTGATGTCATTGGCCAGCAAGGTCTTGAGGCGCCGACGCTTCATGCCGGTGATCTGGGCCGGCTCGTTCTTCCAGAAGTAACCGTGGTGCACCAGCACCAGGTCCGCCTGCCAGGCGAGCGCCTCATCAAGCAGCGCCTGACTGGCCGTCACGCCGGTCATCACGCGGCGCACCTCACGGCGCCCCTCCACCTGCAAGCCATTGACGGTATAGTCCTTGAAGGCCTGCGCCTCCAGACAGCCATCCAGCGCCTTCATCAGCGTGTCACGATCAGCCATTGGGCCTCCAGCAGTCAGAGTCATCGAGTGTTACACTGGCGAGCATTGTAACGGCGCATCGGCGCCATGTAAGCGTGTCGCGCCTTGACCGGGGCCATCCCTTCGCGTGGCACGTGGATCTTCAGGCTACTCATCTTCTATGTCCGCAGCATCGCGTCGGTGCGCGGACTTTTTATCAGGTAATCCGATGCCCCGTTCTCTTCGCAGCACACTGCTCCCGCTACTGTGGCCCGTCGTCACCGGCGTCCTGCTGGCCGTCGTCGTGCTGGACCGCTTTCCGACGCTGGGTCTGGGCGAACCCGCCCCACAGCAGAACGAGCAGGCAGGCAACACCCCCTACCCGAGCCCGTCACAGAACTCTGCCGCCAATCAGCAGGTGCTGCCGCCTCCGAGCCTGACGCTGTCAGCGGCGCAGCGCGAGGAATCGGCAGACCCGGTACTGCGTGAAGCACCGCCACTGCAGCGCAACAGCGGCCCGGCCAGCTATCAGGCCGCGGTGGACGCCGCCGCACCGGCGGTGGTCAATATCTACTCCTCGCGCGAGATCAAGGACGACAGCAAGCATCCGCTGATGTCCGACCCCTTCTTCAACCAGTTCTACGGGGAAGACGCCCTGCGCAGCCAGCGCATGCTGTCGAGCCTCGGCTCCGGCGTCATTCTCTCCAGTGACGGCTATATCCTGACCAACAACCACGTCATCCAGGGCGCCGACCAGATTCAGGTCGCCCTGCGCGATGGCCGCGAGACGTTCGCCAAGGTCGTGGGTGTGGACCCGGAATCCGACCTCGCGGCGCTCAAGATCGACCTCGACAACCTGCCCACCGTGGCGATCGCCGATTCCACCCAGGTCCACGTCGGCGATGTCTCGCTGGCGATCGGCAATCCCTTCGGAGTCGGCCAGACGGTCACCATGGGCATCATCTCGGCCACCGGACGCAACCATCTTGGCCTGAATGCCTATGAGGACTTCATCCAGACCGATGCCGCGATCAACCCCGGCAACTCCGGCGGCGCGCTGATCAACACCGACGGCTCGCTGGTCGGCATCAATACCGCCATCTATTCGCGCTCCGGCGGCTCGCAGGGCATCGGCTTCGCCATCCCCGCCAACCTGGCGCGCGATATCCTCGAATCGCTGGTCGACCACGGGCGCGTGATTCGAGGCTGGCTGGGCCTGGAAGTGCAGGAGCTGACGCCGTCGCTGGCGCACTCCTTCGGCCTGAGCGCCCCGCAAGGCGTGGTGGTGGCCGCCGTGCTGCGTGATGGCCCTGCCGCGCGTGCCGGCCTGCGACCGGGCGATATCCTGACCGCCATCGGCGGCAAGCGCCTGCTGGATGCTCGCCTGGCCATGGCCGACATCGCCGCCGTCAAACCCGGCAATGCGCTGGAGTTGCGCCTGCTGCGTGACGGCAAGACGCTGGACATCGACGTCAAGGTCGGCGAGCGCCCGATTCCCGACAACACGCCGGCAGCCGTCGAGCCGTCCCTGCAGGACAAGGGCTGAGCCGGAACATCGGCGCAGCGCCTTGGGCAGCCCCCCGCCCCATGATGACAAAAAGCCCCGCGACGGAGACCGTCGCGGGGCTTTTTTTACTGACCAGACAAGGCTCAGGCTCAGCCTAAGTCTCGGTCTCAGTCGAGAATGCGATTCTCGGCACTGCGCGCATGCGCCGTCAGCGACTCGCCGCGTGCCAGTACCGAGGCAGTACGCCCAAGCACTGACGCGCCTTCCGGCGAGCACTGGATCAGCGAGGAGCGCTTCTGGAAGTCATAGACGCCCAGAGGCGAGGAGAAGCGCGCGGTGCCGGAGGTCGGCAGCACGTGATTCGGCCCGGCGCAGTAATCGCCCAGCGCCTCGGAGGTGTGCGAGCCCATGAAGATGGCGCCGGCGTGACGCACGCCCTCGACCCACTCCTCCGGATTCGCCACCGAGAGTTCCAGGTGCTCCGGCGCGATGCGGTTGGTCAGCTCCAGCGCCTGCTCCGGTCCGCTGACGCGAATCAGGGCACCGCGCTCACGCAGCGAGGTCAGGATGATCTCGGCACGCTCCATGGTCGGCGCCAGGCGCTCGATGGCGGCCTCGACGGCGGCCAGGTGCTCGTCATCCCACCCGATCAGGATCGCTTGGGCATCTTCGTCGTGCTCGGCCTGGGAGAACAGGTCCATCGCCAGCCAGTCCGGGTCGGTCACGCCATCACTGACCACCAGAATCTCGGACGGCCCGGCGATCATGTCGATACCGACCTGACCGAACACCGCACGCTTGGCAGTCGCCACGTAGATGTTGCCGGGGCCGACGATCTTGTCGACGCGCGGCACGGTCTCGGTGCCATAGGCCAGTGCCGCCACGGCCTGGGCGCCGCCGATGGTGAAGACACGATCGATACCCGCCAGGTGCGCCGCGGCCAGCACCAGCTCATTGACTACGCCGTCCGGCGTCGGCACGACCATGATGATCTCGCGCACGCCCGCGACATGCGCCGGAATCGCGTTCATCAGCACGGAAGACGGATAGGCCGCCTTGCCGCCCGGCACGTAGATCCCGGCGCGGTCCAGCGGCGTGACCTTCTGGCCCAGCAGGCTGCCGTGCTCGTCCTTGAAGGACCAGCTTTCCGGCTTCTGATGCTCGTGATAGACACGCACACGCTCGGCAGCCACGGCCAGCGCCTCGCGCTGATCCGCCGGCAGGTCGGCATAGGCCTGGGCCAGACGCTCGGCACCGATGACCAGCTCGGCCATGCTCGAGACATTCAGGCGGTCGAAGCGGTTGGAGAACTCCACCAGCGCCGCATCGCCTTCCTGCTTGACGCGCGCGAGGATGTCGGTGACACGATGCTGTACCTCGGCATCGGACACGCCCTCCCATGACAGCAAACGGTCTAGGCGGGCAGTAAAATCGGTATCACGGCTATCAAGCCGGTTGATCAAGGTATCCATGCGAACCTCTTTTCTCATTGCTTGGCAGAGAAGGCTGAACCGGACGGGCTCCGTCCAGCGCCTGCCCGCATCATCTTGATAAGCATCGTGATGAACATCTTGATGAGCATCGTGACGAGCAGGGGCGGCAGCTGGCGTTTCGAGAGTCATCTTCTGCCACGGTCATCTATGCGACCTTGGGTATCCAGCGGGTCGATGCCGACAGCGCGCGGCCATCACGCCTCGCGGCGGGCTTCCACGGCCTGACGCAGGCGATCGATCAGCGGCTTGAGGCGATCGTGCTTCATGGTCATGGCGGCCTTGTTGACCACCAGACGCGTGCTGATATCGGTGATCAGCTCGCGCGGCTCCATGCCATTGGCGCGCAGGGTGTTGCCGGTGTCGACGATATCGACGATCTCGTCGGCCAGATTCATCAGCGGGGCCAGTTCCATCGCGCCGTAGAGCTTGATGACTTCCGCCTGGATGCCCTGCTCGGCGTAATAGCGACGCGCGACATCGACGAACTTGGTCGCGACACGGCGGCGTGCGCCCTGCTGCTGCTGACCGACGACACCGGCGGTCATCAGGCGGCACTTGGCGATTTCCAGGTCCAGCGGCTCGTACAGGCCTTCGGCACCATGCTCGAGCAGCACGTCCTTGCCGGCGATACCGAGATCGGCGGCGCCCAGCTGCACGTAGGTCGGCACGTCGGTGGCACGGATGATGACCAGCTTGACGTCCGGCAGATTGGTATCGAAGAGCAGCTTGCGGCTCTTGTCGAGATCTTCCAGCGGCTCGATGCCAGCGTCAGCCAGCAGCGGCAGTGTTTCCTTGAGGATACGCCCCTTGGAGAGGGCGACGACCAGTTGCTTGCTCATGGGGTATTCGCCCGTGCTTGTACGTAGGAATTCGGCACGCGCTGCCGGTCAATCAAGGCCGACAGCGCGAGGTGGGGCACTGATCAGCCGGCGGAGCGACGGATGATCACGTTCAGCCCGGACAGCTTCTCTTCGATGCACTCGTAACCGCGGTCGATGTGGTAGATGCGGTCGACCATGGTCTCGCCGTCGGCGACGATCGCCGCGATCACCAGCGAGGCAGAGGCGCGCAGGTCCGTCGCCATCACCGGCGCGCCGGACAGGCGCTCAGTGCCGGTCACGACTGCGGTGTTGCCCTCGAGCGCGATGTGGGCGCCCATGCGGTTGAGCTCCTGCACGTGCATGAAGCGATTCTCGAAGATGGTCTCGATCACGGTGCTGGTGCCTTCCGCGACCGCATTCATCGCCACGAACTGGGCCTGCATGTCGGTGGGGAATGCCGGGTACGGCGCCGTGCGGATATTGACTGCCTTCGGGCGCTTGCCGTGCATGTCCAGCTCGATCCAGTCATCACCGGTGGTGATGGTGGCACCGGCTTCTTCCAGCTTGGCCAGTACGGCGTCCAGGGTGTCGGCACGCGTACGCGTGACACGCACCTTGCCGCGCGAGGCGGCCGCCGCGACCAGGAAGGTACCGGTCTCGATGCGGTCCGGCATGACGGAGTATTCACAGCCGTGCAGCTTCTCGACACCGTCGATGACGATGGTGTCGGAGCCCTGGCCCGTGATCCTGGCGCCCATCGCGATCAGACACTCTGCCAGATCGACGACTTCCGGCTCACGCGCGGCGTTTTCCAGCACGGTGCGGCCGTCGGCCAGGGTCGCGGCCATCAGCAGGTTCTCGGTGCCGGTGACGGTCACGACGTCGAAGACGATGCGCGCGCCCTTCAGGCGGCCACCCGGCGCCTTGGCGCGGATGTAGCCATTCTCGACCGTGATCTCGGCCCCCATCGCCTCCAGGCCACGGATGTGCAGATCCACCGGACGCGAGCCGATGGCGCAGCCACCCGGCAGCGAGACTTCGGCACTGCCGAAGTGCGCCAGCAGCGGGCCCAGCACCAGAATCGAGGCACGCATCTTCTTGACCAGGTCATAGGGCGCGTGACAATGCTCGACCTTGGAGCCATCCAGCTGCACGGTCATGTTGTCGCCCATCACCGGCTCGACGCCCATGCGCCCGAGCAGCTCGAGGCTGGTCGTGATGTCCTGCAGATGCGGCAGGTTGCTGATGGTCACGGGACCTTCCGACAGCAGCGTGGCTGCCAGAATGGGCAGTGCCGAATTCTTGGCGCCACTGGCCCAGACTTCCCCGTTGACCGGCCCGTTGCCAGTGATGATCAGCTTATCCATGAAATGTTCCGGTCAACCCTGAGCGTTGCCGGCGGCAGCTTCGAACTGCGCCGGGGTATAAGTACGAATGCTGATGGCATGCAGCGCGCCAGAGCGGATCTCGTCATTGAGTGCGGAGTAGACCAGCTGCTGGGCCTTGACGCGGCTCAGCTCGGCAAAGACATCTCCCACGGCGACGACCTGGAAATTGCAGCCCTCACCCTGGATATGAAAATCGACGTTCTCGATACGAGCCTCGAGCAGGGCCTTGACATCATTCGGTTGCATGACGGGCGGTGACTCCTTCGCGGTACATGTCGGGATCGTGGCAGGGAATCCTTGCGCGACGATCGATGCGATATGACCGCACATGGTAATCAAAAGCGCGCGGGAACGCGATTGGCAGTCAATCGCTGCCTCCACGTTGCCGCGCGCATGAATGGCGATACGGACAAGCCTCGAGCCTCCAGCAGAGCGGTGCGGCCTGACAGACAGTCAGGCCGCCGCTGACTCAGGACGTCTCGAGTGACAGCGGGGGCTCGGCGCTGATCTCAGCGACATTCAGCCCCGGCAGCAGGTTTTCCAGTCCGGAGACTGCCGCCAGTCGGCTCAATGCAGGAGACAGCGCGAGGTGAGCGACATGCCCACCATGCTCCGCCAGATGGCGCTGCCACTCGAGCAGCACGCTCAGGGTGGCGGTACTGGCGCTATCCACGCCGCACAGATCGATGGAAACCCCATCCTCGCGGCGCCCCAGCCATTTCCTGCCGGAATCCGCCAGCTCTGCGGCATTGTCGAAATCCGGCTGGCCACTCAGGCTCAGCCGTGCGTCACCGGCTTCCAGCGTGACGCCCTCGCGATCGAAGAGAGTTTTCATGGTCATGGCGACGACAGGGCTCAGCTGTTGCCCTGATCCCCCTCACCCTTCTCGAGGTCGACATCCGGCTGCCAGCCCTTGATGACGGCGTCGATGTCGCGGCCGTTGTCACGCATGGCCTGATCGAACTGGTTGCGGAAGGTCAGGCCCAGGTTGACGCCATTGACGATCACGTTGACCACCTTCCACTCGTCGTTGCGCAAACGCATGGAATAGGCCACCGGGTAGACCTTGCCCTTGGTATCGACCACGTCCATGTAGACGGTGTCCTGGTCTTCATAGCGACGCTCGCCTTCGCTGTCCTTCACGTCCAGCCTGGCGTAATCGAAGCTCACCAGACCCTTGGCGTAGGTACCGATCAGGGTGTCATGGAAGACCTTGGAGAATTCGGTGCGCTGCTCAGGAGAGGCGCCCTTGAAGTACTTGCCCATCACGCTGGCGGCGATGTAGCGATAATCCACCACCGGCTTCAGCGCGGAATCCACCAGGGTTTCCAGCTCGTCGACGTTGTCCTTGTAGTAGCTCTCGCGGCTATCGATCTTGGTGGTCAGGCCCTCGACCGTGTCGCGCAGCAGCACGTCCGGCTCCTGCGGGGCGGCCATGGCCAGCGGGCTCAGCGCCATCAGGGCGGACAGGCTCAGCACGCTCAACGGACGAATCAGCTTCTTGAGGCTAGAGGTCATCAGGGTTGCTCCTTGAAAATGTGCATCGTGCTCGAACGTGAAACCGCAGGCACCGAGTCAGGTCTTCCGGTGCATCACACGCGTGCGCCGGATGCCTGCACTTGGATGAACAGCGCATCGAGAATCAACGCTTCGAGAATCAGCTCTTCGAAAAATTGGACACGAACTGCTGGATCAACTCTTCCAGCACCAGTGCAGACTGGGTATCGCGAATGGTATCGCCGTCCTCCAGCACGTCCGGGTCTCCCCCGGTGCTCAGGCCGATGTACTGCTCGCCCAGCAGGCCGGACGTCAGGATGGCGGCGGTGGTGTCCTTGCTCAGCTTGCCACGCAGGTTGCTGTCGAGCTTCATCGTGACACGGGCGTCAAACCACTTCGGGTCCAGCTCGATCTTCTCGACGCTGCCGACGGCAACACCTGCCATCGTGACCTTTGACCGCGCCTTGAGGCTTCCGATCCCTGAGAAGTTGGCATTGAGCACGAAGGTGTCATCGGCCTGCTGGAACGTGACGCCGCTGACACGCAGTCCCAGGAAGACCATTCCCAGGAAACCAGCGAGTATGAACAGGCCCACGCCGAACTCGAGCATGCGGGTACGTTTCATCAAATCTCTCCGAACATGACGGCCGTGAGGACAAAGTCGAGTCCCAGCACCGCCAAAGATGAATAAACCACGGTACGCGTGGTGGCGCGCGAAATGCCTTCCGAGGTCGGGATCAGGTCATAGCCCTGGAAGACGGCGATCCAGCTGACCACCAGCCCGAAGACCAGTGACTTGATGACGCCGTTCATGACATCACCGATGAAATCGACGTTCGACTGCATGCTGCTCCAGTAGGCGCCCTCGTAGATACCCAGCCAGTCGACCCCCACCAGCTTGCCGCCCCAGATGCCGACGACACTGAAGCCGATGGTCAGCAGCGGCAGCGAGACGAAACCGGCCCACAGGCGCGGCGCGACGATGCGCTTGAGCGGATCGACACCGATCATCTCCATGCTGGTCAACTGCTCGGTGGCCTTCATCAGGCCGATCTCCGCCGTCAGCGCCGACCCCGCGCGCCCGGCAAACAGCAAGGCCGCGACCACAGGCGCCAGCTCGCGCAGCAGTGACAGCGACACCATCTGCCCCAGCGCCTCCTCGGCGCCGAAACCGACCAGAATGGTGTAGCCCTGCAGCGCCAGCACCATGCCGATGAACAGCCCCGAGACCAGCACGATGGCCAGCGACAGCACACCGACGAAGTGCATCTGCCGCACCCACAGGCCGATGCCCTCCCGGGACGGAATGCCGATACCGGCCTGTACCAGCAGCATGCCGGCACGCCCGATGGCCGCGATCACGTCGATGCTGCTGCGGCCCAGTGACGTGATGGCCCCGAGCGGGCCACGATTCAGACCACTCATGACTCTCTCCTGCGGGTTGCCGATTCGCGACCATCGAGAATGTCGCCAGCGAAGTCCGGGGCGGGATAATGGAAGGGCACCGGGCCATCCGGCTTGCCGTGGATGAACTGGGCCACGCGCGGGTCCGATTCGGCGTTCAGCGCCTCAGGGGTACCCTGCGCCATCACCTTGCCATCGGCGATCACATAGACGTAATCGGCGATGGTCAGCGTTTCCTTGATGTCGTGCGAGACCACCAGCGCCGTCATGCCCAACGCATCATTGAGGCGACGGATCAGATTGACCAGCACGCCCATCGAGATGGGGTCCTGTCCGGCAAAGGGCTCGTCGTACATGATGAGGTCCGGGTCCAGCGCGATGGCTCGCGCCAGTGCCACACGCCGCGTCATGCCGCCGGAGAGTTCGGCCGGCATCAATTCACGCGCGCCGCGCAGCCCGACGGACTCGAGCTTGATCAGCACGATGTCACGAATCATCGCATCGGGGAGATCGGTGTGGACGCGCAGCGGGAAGGCGACGTTCTCGAACACGCTCAGGTCGGAGAACAGGGCACCGCTCTGAAACAGCATGCCCATGCGACGGCGCATGCGAAACAGCTCGCGCCGCGACAGGCCGTGCACGTGCAAGCCGGCGATCTCGACGCGCCCCGCCGAGGGCGTCAACTGACCGCCGATCAACTTGAGCAGTGTCGTCTTGCCGGTACCGGAAGGCCCCATGATGGCGGTTATCTTGCCGCGCGGGATCTTGAGGTCGATGCCGGAGAATATCTCGCGCTCTCCACGGGTGAACCGCAGGCCTTCGACACGAATCAGGGCGTCATCGAGATTGATCTCGCCTGCCGCGCCGCGTGAAGAAGCCTGCGCATCCTGGCCGTCCGCACCCGTCCGGGTTGCGGTCTGACCGGGCAAATCAGTCATAGAAGCATCCGCTGTGAGGGACCTTCGCCGTGACGAGCCACACGCTGTTGGCTCGTGAACAGGTCGAATGTCCGAGTCATGGGATCCAAGGATCAAGTTAGTTAGCGAACATCGTATCCGAACCCACCCCTGTGCCGCCAGTCTCATCAAGGCAACAGCGCCGTGCCGCGGGTGGTGATGCGCTCAACAATGCACTCGGCAAGACGCTCGACAATGGGATCATGGCCACTGTCTTGCAAAGGATTGGGGGGATGCGTTTAATGGCGCGGTTCCCGGCGATACGCCACCGCCCTGCCCCCTGCCCCGAGAGTTCTGATGCTATATCCCATCCTTGCAGTCGTCATCGGCCTGATTGGTCTTGTCTGGAGTGCTGATCGCTTCGTCGAAGGAGCCGCGGCCACTGCGTGGCGCGCCGGGATGAGCAAACTGCTGATCGGGATGACGATCGTCTCCGTCGGCACCTCTGCCCCCGAGATCGTCGTCTCCATCATGGCCTCTCTTGATGGCACTCCGGATATCGCGACCGGCAATGCGCTGGGCTCCAACATCGCCAATATCGGCCTGGTACTCGGCGTCACGGCGTTGATCGCCCCGATCCCGGTGCATTTCGGGCTGGTGCGCCGCGAGCTTCCGCTGCTGCTGGCGGCCACGGCGCTGGGCGGTTATGCGCTGTCCAACAGCGGGCTCGAGCGTCTCGATGGCATCCTGTTGCTGGCCTTGCTGGTCTTCACGCTGGTGTGGCTGTTCAAGGTCGACTCGCCGAGCGAGGCGGAAAGCCAGGATGACGTGCCCGAGATGAGCACCGGACGCGCCATCTTCTGGCTGCTGGTCGGGCTTGCGGTGCTGATCGCCAGCTCGCGTGCGCTGGTGTGGGGGGCGACCGACATCGCCCAGGCACTCGGCGTGCCGGAATTGATCATCGGCCTGACCGTGATCGCCATCGGCACCAGCCTGCCGGAACTGGCCGCCAGCGTGGCCAGCGCCCTCAAGCGCCATCACGACATCGCCATCGGCAACGTCATCGGTTCCAACCTGTTCAACATCCTCGCCGTGCTGCCCGTGCCGGGCCTGCTGGCGCCGGGTCCGGTGGATGGCAGCGCCATCAGCCGTGACTATCCGGTGATGCTGGGGCTGACGCTGCTGCTGGCCGCGCTGCTCATCTGGCAGCGCCGTGGGCGCATCGGCCGCGGCCCAGGTGTTATCCTGCTCGCCTGCTATCTGGCCTACACGGCCTGGCTTGCCATCAGCCTGACTCGCTGACGGCAGCGTCTTCATCATCGTTTGCCACGCCGCCGCGCGGGATGACACGCCCTTTCCGCGCGGTTTGAGCCCTGGCCAACCACAGGCAACAATTCGATCATGACCGAGCCTTCCAGCACCCCGCACGCCACCGCGCCTGGCGCCTCTGCTTCAAGTCAGACCGCCGCCAGCCAGTCCGCCGCCGATGAGACGCCGGCCAGCCAGGCGGATTTTCGCGCCAGCGCCCGTCGCACCTTCGCCATTGAGGAAGCGGCCATCGCCGCGCTCGAAAGCCATCTCGATGACGACTTCGACCGCGCCTGTCAGCTGATGCTGGCGACCAAGGGCCGCGTCATCGTCACCGGCATGGGCAAATCCGGCCATGTCGCCAGCAAGATCGCCGCCACCCTGGCCAGCACCGGCACGCCGGCCTTCTTCGTCCACCCCGGTGAAGCCAGCCATGGCGACCTGGGCATGATCACGCCGGCCGATGTGGTGCTGGCGCTGTCCAACTCCGGTGAGACCGCCGAGGTCACGGCGCTGCTGCCGCTCTTGAAGCGCATGGGCACCCCGCTGGTCTCGATGACCGGCAAACCCGGCTCGACCCTGGCGCGTGACGCCGAGGCACATCTGGACACCAGCGTCGCCCAGGAAGCCTGCCCGCTGAATCTGGCACCGACCGCCTCGACCACCGCTGCGCTGGTGATGGGCGATGCCCTGGCGGTGGCACTGCTGGAGGCCCGCGGCTTCACTGCCGAGGAATTCGCGCTTTCCCACCCGGGCGGCAGCCTGGGTCGACGCCTGCTGCTGCGGGTCCAGGACGTGATGCATCATGGCGACGCCCTGCCGCGCGTGGCGCTCGGCAGCCCTCTGCGCGATGCGCTGCTCGAGATCACGCGTCAGGGCATGGGCTTCACCTGCGTGATCGATGATGACGACCACCTGGTCGGCGTCTATACCGATGGTGACCTGCGCCGCACCCTCGACCAGCACGGCGATCTGCGCGCGCTGAAGGTCGATGATGTCATGACCCGCGGCGGCAAGACCGTGCGCGCCAGCATGCTGGCCGCCGAAGCGGTGCGCATCATGGAAGAAAACCGCATCAGCGTTCTGGTAGTCTGTGACGAGGATGAGCACCCCATCGGAGCCATCCATATGCACGGCCTGCTGGCCAGCGGCGTGATCTGAACTCCCGCGGGCGTTCGCTGTCTCTGTTCGACGGCAGATCGTCCCGGCAAGACGCCACCGCTCAACGCCCATCAGCGCCGTTCACAGGACAGCGTCAAGCATGCACGGAGTGCGAGGAGAAAGACCATGAGCGACACGAATTCCCTGAGCGAAGAATATCCGCAGGACATCATCGACCGCGCACGCCGCGTGCGTCTGCTGGCGCTGGATGTCGATGGCGTGCTCACCGACAACCGCCTGCACTACGATGCCAACGGTGTCGAGACCAAGTCCTTCCACGTCCAGGATGGCCATGGCCTCAAGCTGGTGCTGCGCAGTGGCGTTCGCGTCGCGCTGATCACCGGCCGCAGCTCGCCGATGGTCGAGCGTCGCGCCAAGGAACTGGGCATTCAGGATGTCATCCAGGGCCGTGAAGACAAGCTGGTCGCGCTGACCGACCTGTGCCGCGAGCACGGGATCGAGCTGGAAGAGGTCGCCTATTGTGGCGATGACCTGCCGGACCGCGAGGCCATTCGTCGTGTCGGTCTCGGCGTCAGCGTGCCCAACGCCATGGCCTACGTGATGAGCGAGGCCAACTGGGTCACCTCACGCCAGGGCGGCGATGGCGCCGTGCGCGAGCTCTGTGATCTGCTGCTCAAGGCACAGGGCCACTGGGCCTCGGTACTGGACACCTACCTGCAGGAGTCGCGTCCCTGATGTTACGTCTGCCCCGCCCTTCTCCGCGTCTCTGGCTGATGCTGCTGTTGCTGCTCGTCGGTGGCGTGCTGGCGCTGATCGAGCAGCGCAACAGCCTGGAATCGACCGTCAATGTCGAGGTCGACAGCAGTGAGCCGGATTACTATCTCGACGGGGCAGACATGACACGCTTCGATGCGCGCGGCGTGGCAATCCAGTCCATGACCTCGCCGCATATCGAGCACACGCCAGGCGATGACGTGACCCGGGCGCAGACCCCGAAGATTCGCACCAACGACAGTGAAGACCGCCGCTGGTATGCCACGGGTGACAATGGCGTGTTGAGCGCCGGCGGCGACACCTTCACCCTCGAGGGCAATGCCAGACTGCGCCAGCCCGATGACCGCTGGACCCTCGATACCGATGTCCTGCACTACAGCCGTGATCAGAATCGCGCCTGGAGTGACGTGCCGGTCGTGATCACCCAGAATGGCCAGCATGTCGAAAGCGACAGCTTCAGCGCCGACCTCTCACAGGACTCCGCCGTGCTGCAGGGCCGCGTTCGCAGCGTCCTGCAACCCGGCACGGGCCAGAGCGAGGCCAGCAAGGAAGCCGAGCGCATCGACTCGGGCGCCGACAGCACCACCACCGATGATGGGCGCGTCAACAGCACCTTCGAGGCAGCGCCTGCCAGCGGTGAATGAACCCGCCGGGCTGGCCGTCACGCCATGACCCGCGCCGCACCACCTTCTTCTCTGCCGCTCGATGGCATCATTGCTCGGGCGGCGACCCCGTCATGCCAAGGAGCCACCATGACTTCCACGACTCGCAAGCCCTTGACGGCCTGTCGCCAGACCCTCAACAGCGGTGTCATGGCGCTCTGCCTGGCACTGGGCATGTCCACCTTCGCCCCGGCCGCCATGGCGCTGGACAGCGATGCCAGCCAGCCGATCAACATCGCCGCGGACGCCCTGTCGCTTGATGACAAGGCCGGTACCGCCACCTACACCGGCCAGGTGGAAATGCGCCAGGGCAGCATGAAACTCGATGCCAGCCGCGTCGATATCAGCCGCGCCGGCAGCGGCGAGATCTCGCTGGTCAAGGCCACCGGCAAGCGTGCCTACCTGGAACAGCAACCCGCACCCGACGAGGAGCTGGTCAAGGGCTGGGCCGACACCATCCGCTACCATGCACTGGAGCGCCGCGTGGAGCTGGTCGGCAACGCGCGTCTCGAGAAAGGCGATGACACCTTCGAAGGCGGCTACGTGGAGTACTTCCTCGACAAGCGCCAGGTGAACGCCAACAACAGCAAGACGGCACAGCAGACCGAAGGCGGTCGCGTGCACATGACTCTGACGCCCCGCGGCGCCAATGCCAGCAAGGAAAACTGAGTCATGACTGCTGCTACTCCACGTACGCTGAGCGCTCGCCATCTGGCCAAGGCCTACAAGGGCCGCAAGGTGGTCAAGGACATCTCGCTGGAGATCCGCCAGGGCGACATCGTCGGCCTGCTGGGCCCCAACGGCGCCGGCAAGACGACCTCGTTCTACATGATCGTCGGACTGGTGCGCGCCGATGCCGGCAACGTCTCCATCGATGACAAGGACCTCTCCGCTGCCGCCATGCATCAGCGTGCACGCGCCGGCATCGGCTATCTGCCGCAGGAAGCGTCGATCTTCCGCAAGCTGTCGGTGGCCGACAACATCATGGCGATTCTGGAGACCCGCAAGGACCTGGATCGCAATGGCCGCAAGGCACGCCTTGAAGAGTTGCTCGAGGAATTCAGCATCACGCACATCCGCGCCAGCGCCGGTATGAGCCTGTCCGGTGGTGAGCGTCGACGGGTCGAGATCGCCCGGGCGCTTGCCACCGAGCCGGACTTCGTACTGCTCGATGAGCCCTTCGCCGGCGTCGACCCCATCTCGGTGGGCGAGATCAAGAGCATCGTGCGCCAACTGCGCGATCGTGGCATCGGTGTGCTGATCACCGACCACAACGTGCGCGAGACACTCGATATCTGTGACACCGCCTATATCGTCGGCGATGGCCAGATCATCGCCCACGGTGACGCGGACTCCATCCTGGCCAACCAGCAGGTGCGCGACGTCTACCTGGGTCACGAGTTCACGCTCTAGGGTCAGCGGCTGCGCTGAGTCCTCGCGAGGCAAAAGCTTCAAAAGCCGCTGCGTGATTTTATCGCGTAGCGGCTTTTTCATGTCTGACATCAGACGCATGCATGACGTCCATACCACCTTGGTGGAAACATGGCATGCAAGTTGCTTGAATATTCACGACAACCACTTGTCAGTGCCCCGAGTCACGGTATAGCGTAGTAAGCACGTTCCTTTGCCGTGAATTGACTGACTCCATGAAACCCACCCTGCAACTCCGCCTCGGCACCTCGCTGACCATGACGCCGCAGCTCCAGCAAGCGATCCAGCTGCTGCAGCTGTCGACGCTCGACCTGCGTCAGGAGATTCAGCAAGCCCTCGAGTCCAACCCCATGTTGGAGCTCGACGAGGACTACGAGTCGCTGGATGTCGTCGAGACACAGGATTCGAGCGAGATCTCCACTGCCGACTCCTCGAGCGAGATTCCCGAGGAATACCCCCTCGACAGTGACTGGTCGGACCTCTACCAGGACCACGCCGGTAGCCTGACCAGCTCCGGCAGTGGCAGCGGGAGTGAAGAAGGGCCGGACTTCGATCGCAATACCAGCGTCGAGAGCCTGCAGGACCACCTGCGCTGGCAGCTGGCGATGACCGACCTCGATGGCCGTGAAAGCCAGATGGCGGAGAGCCTGATCGATGCCGTCGACGGTGCCGGCTATCTGAGCCTGTCTCTCGATGAGCTGGTCGATGGCCTGCGTGGCCAGGGCCTGCCCGGCCTCAAGGCCTCCGAGCTCGAGCAGGTATTGCTGCGTATGCAGCAGTTCGACCCGACCGGCGTCTTCGCCCGTGACCTACGCGAATGCCTGCTGCTACAACTGGCGCTGCTGCCGGATGATCTGCCGCTGCTGGCGCAGGCACGCCGCCTGGTACGTCAATTCCTCGAGGCACTGGGCAACGATGATCGCAAGCTGCTCAAGCGCCGCCTGAGCCTTGACGATGACGAGCTGGACCACGTCATCCGCCTGGTGCGCGCGCTCGATCCGCGTCCGGCATCCGCCTGGGGCGAGCCCGCCAGCGATTACGTGATCCCTGATCTGCTGGTGCGCCATACCCGCCATGGCTGGCAGGTCGAGCTCAACCCGGAAGCGCTGCCCAAGCTGCGCATCCAGCCGGAATACGCCGCGCTGATCAAGCGTGCCGACAAGTCCGCCGACAACACCTTTCTCAAGGACAACCTGCAGGAAGCCCGCTGGCTGATGAAGAGCCTGTCATCGCGCAATGACACCCTGCTCAAGGTCGGCCGCGAGATCATGGCGCGCCAGATCGACTTCCTCGAGCAAGGCGAGGAAGGCATGAAGCCGCTGATTCTGGCCAACATCGCCGAAGTGGTCGAGATGCACGAATCGACCATCTCGCGGGTCACTACCCAGAAGTACATCCACACCCCGCGCGGCGTCTTCGAGCTCAAGTTCTTCTTCTCGAGCCAGGTCGGTGGCAGCGGCAGTGGCGACGCCCACTCAAGCACCGCCATTCGTGCCCGCATCCGCAAGCTGATCGCGGAAGAGCCGGCCCGCAAGCCTCTCTCCGACTCACGGCTGGTCGATCTGCTCGCCAGCGATGGCATCGAGGTCGCACGCCGTACCGTGGCCAAGTATCGCGAAGCGATGGGCATCCCCTCCTCCAGCGAGCGCAAGCGTCTGGCCTGACGCGTCACCTGCGGCTGCCATGCCCTGCTCTCACCTCCACAATGGCAGCCGCCGCCAACCTCAAGCGTTGGCTTTTCCGCTCATCAGCCTCTGACTTCGCGGGCAGTGGTGCGCCTGTCGCGCGCCATGTCATTCCGGCAACCGCTCGTCAATTGCCCGTCATGGCCCATGACAGCGCGCAGAATGACGGCAAAAAAACGCCGTTCCGGCAGCGTCATTTACCGTCAATCGCATGTTTTTAAAGTCACTTTTGCGCGTATTGCACCTGGAAGACACCCGAAGAACCTCCCGGAACGCCGCTTGCTCCACGCAATCGAATCGTCTGAAAGGCGACGTACATGCAGGGATTGGCGACGAAAACCCGCCTTCTTGCGCGTCTTTCACGCACCACCCGCCAGACATGCCCTTGAAGTCCACTCCGTTACCCCTCACTGAGTTGAAGACAAGCACTGAACCACGATGCAGCGCAGCGTTGATCTTTGCGCAAAGCTTGGGCATTGTCGGTACAGACGCTCACGACATCTGACGCCACTGGCAAGGGTGCGAAAACATCGCCAGACGGTGGCCGTCAAGCCTGTTGCAGAGCGTCCGATCAGGGTTTGCTCGTAGTCAAAAAGGGTTACAATTGAATGGCAACCCGCTGGATAAAGGAGCGTGTCCATGCAAGTGAATATCACCGGGCATCATGTGGAACTTACCGATCCTCTCCGCGATTACGTCAACGAGAAGCTCGCTCGCCTCGAACGGCATTACGACAACATCACCAATGTTCAGGTGACACTGTCGATCGAGAAGGAGCGCCAGCAGGCTGCCTGCACCTTGCACGCGGCAGGCGCTGACCTCCACGCCCTGGCAGAAGACCCCAACATGTACGCTGCCATCGACGCGCTCGCCGACAAGCTGGATCGCCAGCTGGTCAAACACAAGGAAAAGTCCCAGGCTCGCTCTCAGGGCACCGGGACCCGTTGACCTTCAGCCATGACACTTGATCAGATCCTTCCCCCCGAGCGCACGCTGTACGGTGTCCCCGGGGGGAGCAAGAAGCGGGTGCTTGAATTCTTCAGCACCTTCATCGCACAGAACATTCCCAGCCTGGATAGCCAGGAAGTCTTCTCGCGCCTGATCGGGCGCGAAAGACTGGGGTCGACCGGCATTGGCCACGGTGTGGCCGTGCCCCATGCACGCAGCCCGCATTGCAAGACGCCAATCGCTGCGTTTCTGAAGCTCGGTGAACCCATCGACTTCGATGCCATCGACGGAGAACCCATCGATCTGCTGTTCGTGCTGCTGGTGCCTGAGGAAGCGGATGAGACCCATCTGACGCTGCTCGGGCAGGTCGCGGAATTGCTCAATTCCCCGACCAATCGCTCGGCCCTGCGCCAGGCAGACAGCCAGCGTGCACTCTTTGAGGCATTGACCCAAGCCATCGCCGAATTACCGGCGCGCTGAATGACAGGCCCGGACATCGTCCGGGCTTTCGTCTTGCTGGCCTTCCATCGGCCGACGTACAGCGCACTGATAGCGGGCAGCCCTCTGCCCCACCCCTGCATTCTTTCGACGTTGACCTCGCCCTTGGAGAGCACTTCATGAAGATCGTGATCATCAGCGGCCGCTCCGGCTCCGGGAAATCCATCGCTCTCCAGGCGCTGGAAGATATTGGCTACTACGCCATCGACAATCTGCCCGGCATGCTGCTGGCGCCACTGGTCGATCAGCTCGAAAAGGACAGCCCGGCGCGTCGGCGCATCGCGGTCTCCATCGATGCCCGCAACCTGCCGGAAGCCTTGACCCGCTTCCCCGAATTGCTCGACAACGTCCGCCAGAGCGGCATGGACGTGCAGGTCGTCTACCTGACAACCGATTCGCGAGTGCTGCTGGAACGCTACTCGGCGACCCGTCGTCGTCACCCTCTGACGCGCGACAACGACCACACCCTGGCCGAGGCCATCGAGATCGAGCAGAAGACGCTTGCTCCCATTCGCCAGAAGGCCGATCTGGTCATCGACTCGACCAACCTGAGCGTGCACGACCTGCGCTCGCGCATCACCGAGCAGGTCGCCCAGCACAGCTCCCGCCACCTGACGCTGACCTTTGAATCCTTCGGCTTCAAGCATGGCGTGCCGACCGATGCCGACATGGTGTTCGATGCCCGCTGCCTGCCCAACCCGTATTGGGACATCAATCTGCGCGGCGATACCGGTCGCGACGACAGCGTGGCCGAATTCCTGCAACGCTACCCCACCGTCCAGGCGATGCATGACGATATCGCCGGCTGGCTGGAACGCTGGCTGCCCGCCTATCAGGACAGCAATCGCAGCTACCTGACGGTATCCGTGGGCTGCACCGGCGGCCAGCATCGCAGCGTCTACCTGTGCGAGCAGCTGGCGAGCTACTTCGCCGAGCGCCTGCCTGAGGTGCGCCTGCGTCACCGCGAGCTGGGCATTCATACCGCGCTGAGCAACGCGGGTGAGGCAAGTGATCAGCAAGAGCATCAGCAGGAGCATCGCGATGGCCTCTCGTGAGCTGACGCTGACCAACCGCCGCGGGCTGCACGCCCGCGCAGCCACCAAGCTGGTCAATTGCTGTGCGCCCTATTGCGCGACGGTGATGGTCAGCCATGGCGAGCGACGCGCCAATGCAGCCAATGTGATGGCATTGCTGATGCTGGCCGCGCCCTGCGGCACCACGTTGCTGATCGATGTCGAGGGCGAACAGGCCGATGAGGCGATGCTGGCCATCGAGGCGCTGTTCGAAGCGCGTTTCGAGGAAGACGAATAACCGCCACTGACAGCGTTGTACATTTGCGCTGTGCGCTCAGCCTTCCTCCCTCAGCCAGCTCGCTTCTTGGTCAACGATCTTTTCGGCCCGCTCGCTTATCGGCCAGCCCCCTCCGGCGGCCCCCTGGCAACACCATTAACTGCTCATGCAGGATGCCTAGCGCCTGTTCCTGCACCGGTTCCTGCGCCTGTCCTTGCACCTACCCTTATACCTATCTCTGCACCTATCCTTGCGCCTGGCAGCCATACGACGCTGCTTTTGTGCCAGTGGCGGGACGCGGATTGTCCTTTCGATAAGAAACACTGTTTTCTTTTGTCGACGCGCCCCCCTACGCCAATGGTAGAATCAGCGCTGTCCTTCATGTCGACAGGGGAAGCCGACAGATGAGCAAGACGTCTCGTAAACTCAAGCCAAGACTTGATCGCCTGTCACAGGCGCTGGAAAGCGGCGAGCTGGAACAGGCAAGACGCATGCTCAATCGCGGCCTCGCGCCAGTGGACGTGGCCCACCTGCTGGAATCCTCGCCCCCCAAGGAGCGCAATCTGCTCTGGGAGCTGGTCGATGCCGAACTGCAGGGCGATGTCCTTCAGTACCTTGGCGAAGACATCCAGACCGACTTCCTCAAGGACATGGACGCCGTCGACGTTCTCGCCGCCACCGAGAACCTGGAACCGGATGATGTCGCCGACATTCTGCAGCGCCTGCCGAATGCAGTGATTCTCGAAGTCCTCGACTCCATGGAGGCGCAGGAGCGCCTGCGCGTCGAAACGGTACTGTCCTTCCCGGAGGACACCGCCGGCGGCCTGATGAACACGGACACCATCACCATTCGTCCGGACATCACCCTGGACGTGGTGCTGCGCTACATTCGCCGCCACGAGCGCCTGCCCGACTCCACCGATACCCTGCTGGTCGTCTCGCGCCGCGATGAATTCATCGGTGCGCTGCCCATCAATCGCCTGCTGGTCTCGGACCCCGGCGTCACGGTGCGCGAAGTGATGGACACCGACAGCGTGGTGATTCCGGCCCTGATGCCGGAAACCGAAGTCGCCTCGCTGTTCGAGAAGCACGACCTGATCTCGGCGCCCGTGGTCGGCGGCGATGGCAACCTGCTGGGCCGTATCACCATCGATGACGTGGTCGACGTCATCCGTGGCGACGCCGAGCACCAGGTGATGTCGATGGCGGGGATGGATGAGGACGAAGACACCTTCTCTCCCGTGATGCGAACCTCGTGGCGCCGCGCCGTCTGGCTCGGCATCAACCTGCTGACTGCCTTCATGGCCTCCGCCGTGATCGGCATGTTCGAAGGCACCATCCAGAAGATCACCGCGCTGGCCGTGCTGATGCCCATCGTCGCTAGCATGGGCGGCATCGCGGGCTCTCAGGCACTCACCGTCCTGATTCGCGGTATCGCGCTGGGGCACGTCAAGAGTGGCAATGTCCGCTGGCTACTCAAGCGCGAGGTCATCGTCGCGGGGCTCAACGGCCTGTTATGGGCCGTGGTGGTGGCCGGCATCGCCATCGTGTGGTTCGGGGATGTCCAGCTGGGGGCCATCATCGGCGCCGCGATCATGATCAACCTGTTGATCGCCGCCGTGACAGGCACGCTGCTGCCGGTGCTGCTCAAGAAGCTCAATATCGACCCTGCCCTCTCCGGCAGCGTGATATTGACCACCGTGACCGACGTGATCGGCTTCATGGCCTTCCTGGGGCTGGCGACCTGGCTCTATCTGTAATACGCCCGACGGATTCTGCTTTAGAAAACAACACGGCCGCTCCCTTGGGAGCGGCCGTGTTGTTTCTCGCCTGTCGCGCGATCAGAGAAGCGTCAGCGATCAGCCTTCCAGCTCTTCGTCTTCGCCTTCGGACATGCCCGCGACGGTCATGCCATCGACCAGCCAGCTACCGCTGTGGATGCTGCCACGCGTATCGACATCATCGCCGACCGCCATCAGATTGGCCGCCATGTCGCGCAGATTGCCGGCAATGGTGAATTCCTCCACCGCATGCTGGATCTCGCCGTTCTCGACCCAGAAACCGGAGGCGCCGCGAGAGTAGTCACCGGTGACGCCGTTGACGCCCTGGCCCATCAGCTCGGTCACCAGCACGCCGGTGCCCATCTGCTTGAGCATCTCATCGAGCGAGGTCAGCGGCGCGGTGATGCGCACGTTGCGCGCGCCGCCGGCGTTGCCAGTGGTCTGCATGTTCAGGCGACGGGCGCTGTAGGCGCTCAGCATGTAGCTCTGCACCTTGCCGTCAGCAAAGTAGACATTGTCACGCGTCGCGACGCCATCGTTGTCGAAGGCGGCGCTGGACATGCCACCGACTTCCCGCGGCTTCTCGCCCAGCGTGAACCAGTCGGGGAACAGCGGCTGACCCAGGCTATCGCACAGGAAGCTGGACTCACGGTACAGCGAGCCGCCGGCGATGGCAGACAGGTAGTGACCGACCAGCCCGGCCGACATCTGCGGGTCGAACAGCACCGGCATGCGGCCCGTCGCGACCTTGCGCGCATTCAGACGCGCCAGCGTGCGGCGAGCGGCTTCACGCCCCACCGACTCGGGCGAACGCAGGTCTGCCGGATTGCGCACGCTGGTGTAGTCATAGTCACGCTGCATGCCCTGTGCATCCTTGGCGATCAGCATGCACGACATCGAGTGGCGGCTGCCGCACTGGCTGGCCAGGAACCCATGGCTGTTGCCATAGACCTGCACGCCTTCACCACTGGAGAAGCTGGCGCCTTCGGACTGCGCGATGCCTTCCACTTCCAGTCCGGCACGCTCACAGGCCAGCGCCAGGTCAGTCGCTTCATCGACGCTGATCGCCCAGGGGTGATGCGCCTTGAGATCAGGGAAGTCGGTGGCCATCAGCTCGGCCGGTGCCAGACCGGCAAAGCTGTCTTCGCCGGTATAGTGCGCGATGGAGACCGCCTTCTCGACCGCGGCACGAATCGAGTCGCTGCCGGCATCGGAAGAGGTCGCGCTGCCCTTGCGATTGCCGAGATAGACGGTCACGCCGATGCCCTGGTCACGTGACAGTTCGACCGTCTCGACTTCGCCGTCACGCACCGAGATGCTGACGCCCTGATCGACACTGGCACCGACCTCACAGGCGTCGGCACCCAGGCTGCGGGCAAGCTCGAGAGCTTCGCTGACGCGACGCTCGAGCAGTTGTTGCTGAGCAACGGCATCAAAGGCCTGGCTCATGTTGTTCTCCTTCTGAGGAGACGGGGGCCCGGCAGTGCTATACTGCCGCAAATTTCCCCGACTCATTGGAATTGGCATGCGTAAAGAAAGACCCGAGGAGCTCGTCGAGCGCCCCAGCAAGTCCCAGTTGAAGCGCGAAATGATCGAGCTGCAGGCGCTGGGCAAGAAGATCATCGATCTGCCGGAAGGCCAGCGCGCCAAGTTCCCGCTCTCTGACGACATGCTGGCCGCCATCGAGGAGACCCATCGCATTCGTAGTCACGAAGGCCTGCGTCGCCACATGCAGTACGTCGGCAAGCTGATGCGCAAGGAAGACCTGGACGCCGTGCGTGCCGTCTTCGAAGCCATGGAGCAGCAGAACGTGCGTCGCGATGCTTCCTTCCAGCGTCTCGAACGCTGGCGCGATCGCCTGCTGGACGACGATGAAGCCTTCGTGATCTTCGTCGAGGATTATCCTCACGTGGACCGTCAGGCCCTGCGTCAGCTGATCCGCAATGCGCGTGCCGAACGTGACGCCGGCAAACAGCCCAACAGCGCCAAGAAGCTCTTCAAGCTGCTGCGGGCCGAACTCGACCTCTGACACGGGGTCTGCCGCTCACGCGCTTTCCTGACGTACTGCGCCTCATGCGCTGATTCTCAAGCGCTTCCTCGACACCGCCATGGCCCTGCCACGGCGGTGTCGTCGTATTCATCGCTTCATTGTGAACGCGACCCGCTCAGGATTGCGTGCCGCCGACCGTCAGCTCATCGAGCTTCAGCGTCGGCTGACCGACACCGACGGGCACGGACTGGCCGTCCTTGCCACACACGCCGACACCGGTATCCAGCTCCAGGTCGTTGCCGATCATCGAGACGCGGCCCATGGCTTCCGGCCCGTTGCCGATCAGGGTGGCGCCCTTGACCGGCGTGGTCACCTTGCCGTCTTCGATCAGATAGGCTTCGCTTGCGGAGAACACGAAACGCCCGGAGGTGATGTCGACCTGACCACCGCCGAAGCTGACCGCGTAGAGGCCACGCTTGACGCTCTTGATGATCTCCTGCGGATCGCGATCGCCACCCAGCATGTAGGTATTGGTCATGCGCGGCATCGGCAGGTGCGCGAAGGACTCACGACGCGCATTGCCCGTCGGCGCCATGCCCATCAGGCGGGCATTGAGCTTGTCCTGCATGTAGCCGGTGAGGATGCCGTCCTCTATCAGCGGCGTGTACTGCCCCGGGGTGCCTTCGTCATCGACGGACAGCGAGCCACGGCGATCGGCCAGGGTCGCATCATCGACAACGGTGACGCCGCGTGCCGCGACCTGCTCACCCATGCGGCCCGAGAAGGCAGAGCTGCCCTTGCGGTTGAAGTCACCTTCCAGACCATGACCGACCGCCTCGTGCAGCAGCACGCCCGGCCAGCCATTGCCCAGCACCACCGGCATCTGGCCGGCCGGTGCATCGATGGCCTCGAGATTGACCAGCGCCTGACGCACGGCTTCACGCGCGTAACGCTCGGCGACATTCTCATCGCGCAGACGGGTCAGCGGGAAACGACCACCGCCACCGGCACTGCCACGCTCACGACGGCCATTGCGCACCGCGATCACGCTGATGTTGAAACGCACCAGCGGACGCAGGTCCGCGGCGAGGGTGCCATCACTGGCACGCACCATCACCACCTCGTAAAGCGCCGACAGCGAGGCCGACACCTGACTGATGGACGGGTCGAGGCTGCGCGCGATGCGGTCCGCTTCCTTGAGCATCGCGACCTTGTCCTCGGCGCTCAGGCCATTCAGCGGGTCGATGCCCGCATAGAAGGACGGTGCCTCGGTGATGATCGAGCTTGCGACCGTGCCGCTGCTGCCGCTGCGTGAGATACCCGCCGCAGTCCGGCCAGTGTCGGCAAGCGCGGCGGCATCGATCTGATTGGAGTACGCGAAGCCGGTCTTTTCCCCCGCCAATGAGCGTACGCCCACGCCACCATCGATGTTGTAGCTGGCGTCCTTGACGACGCCGTCTTCCAGCACCCAGCTCTCCTGCCAGATACGCTGGAAGTAGAGGTCGGCATAGTCGGTGCCCGGGCCCATGGCATGTGCCAGGCCAGCATCCAGATCATCCAGGCTGAGCCCGCCCGGGGTCAGCAACAGGGCCGCGGCATCGTCGAGCACGCGACCGGAACTCGCATTTTGCGTCATTCGGCACTTTCCAGAGTAATGTTCGGGTCGCCCCAGGGGCCTGATACCCGATAGTGAATTTGCGTCACCTTGTCGATGAAGCGGCCGAAGATCTTGTCGGCCACGAACAGCGCCCCGCCCACGGCGGGTGCGCCTGCCAGCACGGCGGCCAGCGGAAGGTTCTGGCTGACCGGCACCGTGATGGCCATGCGTTGATCAAGGGTACCGCGAAGCAGATCGACCTGCCCGTTGAGTGTCACGGTGGTGGACGGCGCCTCGATACGCAAGGGGCCATCGCTTTCCAGCCGCCCATCGAAGAGCGTCGCTGCGCCGCGCACCTTGTCGAAGGCCGTCCCCTTGTCGGTGACATCAGAGAAGTCCAGCGACAGCCGGCGCAGCAGGTTATCCACATTGACCAGCCCCAGCAGGCGGGCGGAGGTCGAGCCCAGATTCAGGAAGCGTCCATCATCCAGCTTGATCTCGACGCGACCATTGGAGCGCGACAGGGCAAAGTCCTGCGGCGCGCCGGGCCAGGCCAGCTTGACCTCGGCCCGGGCACGGTCCGCCTCGATGCCGCGCGGCTGGGAGAGACGCTCGAGCAACCCGCCCAGGTCACTGCCATCGGCGGACAGGCGAGCGCGCGTCAGACTGTTGGTGCCGGCATCCTCCCAGGTGATGTTGCCCACCGCGGTGATCTTGCCCAGCGTGATGGAGAGGGGCAACACCACCAGCTGCTGGCTGTCGGCGGTCCAGTCGGCACTGATCGGCCCCAGCTGCTGATCGCGCCAGATGAGGTGTGCCAGGCGCAGACTGCCCGCGGGCAGGTCGGCAAGCTCGGCGGGATACGGCGTCGGCTCGATGCCGACATCGATAGCCTCGGTAAAGTTGCCTGGCGCACTGGCAGTCTGCGCCTCCTGCTCGGCATCCGCGGGCCACAGGGCATCGAGATTCAGGGTATCCAGGTCCAGAATCAGCGGTCGCGCGGCGCCTGACTGCCACACCAGCTCGCCACTGGCGAGCTGACCATCCAGCGTCGCGGCCAGCCCCAGCCCTTGCTGCTGCGAGCTCTGGCGCGGCGCGGCCTCCAGCGTCATCGGCCCCGTACACCGGGACTGGATCATCAGGCAATCGGTGGCAACGCGCAGGCGTGACAAGGCACGCAAGGGGTCGCTCTGCTCAGCGTCGCTGCCCTCGCCACTCGCGCCACCTTCACTGGAGAGCGCTCCCGCCCACGGCTTCCAGAGCTCCGGGGCGAGGGTCGGTGTGCGCCAGGCGATGTCCCAGCCGGTCTGGGTGGGCCACTGCGGGTCACTCGGCCAACGCTCCAGCCACAGCTGTCCCGTCATCGGCACCGTGCTGCCATCGTCACGCGTATTGCCGCCTTTCCAGCGTGCACGGGCGCGATTGTCGAGGCGCACATCGCCGCCACCCTCCGCGAGCCCGATATCCACCGCCAGCGGTGCCGCCTCCTCTCGCGTCTTGCCAAAGGGTGCCGGCAGATTGATGGCGACTCCCTTGAGGTCACTCGAGAGCGCCAGACTGGCGCCGTCATCCGGCAGCATCAGGCGCGCCTGGTAGTTGAACTCGCCGCCCAGCGCGCGCGGGCTCTCGCCGTCCTGCAAGGCGGCCCGGGTGTTCTCGGCGGCATCGCCGATCAGGTGCTCGGGCGCGCCCAGCCAGCCCAGCACCGGTGCCAATGGCGCCTTGCCGTCGAAGGTGATCGCGCCCTTGCTGCTTGAATCTGCCTGCCCGATGTTGAGCGCCGCCTTGACCGCACCGCCGAACAGCTTGCCGGAGAGATTGCCGGTCAACTGTTCACGGCGCCCCTCGGGGCGCGATGGGTCATGCACGAACTCGAGCGGCCCGCGAATGCCGTCAACCTCGATGCCCGGCCCCGGGAAGGCCAGCGTCGCCGCCTGGCGCTCGCCGACCTTGCCCGCCGCGGTGATGCGCGTCTGCTCGGCGTCCTCCAGCGGCACGCGGATATCCATCGTCGCATCCACCGAGCCCTTGCCCTGCCATTCGGCGATCAGCGCTGCGGTATCCTCGAGCGGCGCATGCGAGAGCAGATCGAACAGCGCTTCGACGCTACCGGTCACATCACCCTGAATCTTCAAGGTGTTGTCCTGCATGTCGACGTCGGCCTGACGCACCGCCAGGGGCGCTGCACTGCCCAGCGCCGTGACCGGCTGAGAGTGCGCCGCCGCGACCGTGGCACTCAGCGTATTGTCATGCAGTACGAGGTTGCCCTTCACGCTCTCCAGCGCAGGCCAGCCCTCGGCATAACCGAGTCGCCCATCCTCGATGGCCAGCTCAAGGTCCATCGAATCGCCGGGGCCATAGCCATTTTCACCATTGTCGTCATCCCACACCTGGGTGAGATGCAGGCTGCCCTCGGGGACCTGCCCCGCGACATCGCGCGTCAACCACTCGCTCAGCGCCGGGTCCAGCACCTTCATCGGCAACCAGGAGGCCAGCGGAATGCTGCGGGCATCCACATCACGCATCTCGAGATCCAGCTGGAAGCGGTCATGGTCCTGTGCGGGAATCTGCAGGCCGAAGCCACCCGTCACATCGGCGCCAGCGCGCTGGATATGCAGGTCATGCCCCGAGACGCTGCTGCCACTGTCATCGACCTTGACCTCGACCACCCCGTCGGCGGCCTCGAGCTGCCAGCCGTCGCCGAAGACCTCGGGGAAGTGGAAGCGCATGCCCGGGTCACCGCGAAACGCGATCCGACTCGCGATGCCACCCTCATCAAGACTCTGCGCGGTGACCCAGGCCGCCAGGGGACCGAGCCCCGGAGCGCCCTGCCAGGGTTCCACCTCGGCGCCGGTGAGGCCCAGCGCCAGCTTCATGGTCAGCGGGGTATCGAGGCCTATCCCGGCCAGCGACAGGGAGAGGCCGGTGGCCGTGCCACGCGGATCGAGAGACTCGAGCACATTGCCCAGCTCGCCGAGCGCCAGCACGTTGCGCCAGCGCGCCACCTTATCCAGATCGAAACTGCTGGTGACCAGCGACACACTGCCCTCGGCGAGATCCCCCGACAGCGAAATACGCTCGGGCAGACTGGCAAGCGCCGCGGAGACTTCTGGCGATGACGCCGCTTGCGGCGTCTGGTCGTCACTGTCTGCCACCGAAGCGCCGGCCGCCGGGGCGTCATCGAGTTGCGTGGCGCCGACCGAGATCTGATTGAGCCAGGCCTGCCAGCGATCACTGCCCGCCAGGTCGCGCAGCCACTGGCCACGCGCATGAATGTCCTTGAGCGCCAGCTGGGCGCCATGGTGATCCAGCGTCAGGCGATTGAGATCGAGACGCAGGCGAGCATCTTCCAGTCGCGCGTCACGCCAGCGCGCCCACAGCGTCGCGTTGCCATCGGCGTCGCGCAGCATCAGGCTGTCGCGCTCACCCATCAGACGCCCGACACTCGCCAGCGCACCGGCGTCCAGCTCCATCTGCAGCTGGGCCGAGTAGTCAGCGAGGCCGTCATCTCCCGGCAGCACCTCCAGCACGGCACTGACACCGGCCTGAGGCGATTCCCCGACACGCAACTGGCCTTCCAGGTGCGCGCGATCGCCTTCTCCCGACAGCAGCAGCTCGGCGGCATTCAGATTGAGGGTATCGTTGCGACCATGCAGTACCAGGCGCACATCCTCGAGCCGCACACGCTGACGCGCCAAAAGCGCCAGCCCCTGCTCCGTCTGCGCAAGGCTCATCTGTCCTTCGGGTTCGAGCGCTTCGGGAGGACGCGGCGGCCCCGGCCAGCCCCAGCTGCCATCTTCGCGCTGGTACAGGTGCACGATGACGCCGGTGGCGGTGGCGCGATCAAAGACAGGCGCCAGATGGCGCAGGGAGGAAAGCACATCGAGACGGGTTTCAAGGTGGGACACGCTCAACAGCGGCGCCGCCTGCATCTCGTTGGGTCGAAAGAGGTTCAGCCCCGACAGCTTGATGGCCGGATCAAGGTGATCCATGCGGCCTTCAAGCGATGACATCCCCACATTGGAGTGGGTCTGGGTGGCAATGAAGTCACTGATGGACTCACTGCGCGAATCCAACGTGGTCAACCACCAGCGCAGGCCCCCGATCAGGATGGCCAGCACCGCCAGCAGCACCGCGAGCGCCATCAGCAGCCCGCGCGCCCAGCGCCGCCCACGCGAGGGTGGCGCTGGCGTCGCAGCTGACGAAGACGGGGCGTCTTCGACGCCCTCCTGCACCGCCTCTTGCGAGGTAGAACGTGCCGCCTCTGGTGAGGTAGAACGGGTCACTGGTGGTTCTCCGAACAGGACAGACTCACGATGTGGATAACGCGACTCCCGGCTTCATCGCAGGCGCGGCGGCTGACAGATCACATGAGCACAATATCGTACTGCTCCTGGGTGTAATGCGCCTCGACCTGGAAGCGGATGGTCTTGCCGATGAAGCTCTCGAGGTCCGCCACGGCCGCCGATTCCTCGTCCAGCAGGCGATCGACCACGTTCTGTGAGGCCAGCACCATGTAGGTATCCGGACTGTAGGCGCGCTCTTCACGCATGATCTCGCGGAAGATCTCGTAGCAGACCGTCTCCGGCGTCTTGAGGGTGCCGCGCCCCTGACAGGTCGGGCAGGCCTCGCACAGCACCTGTTCCAGACTCTCGCGCGTGCGCTTGCGCGTCAGCTGCACCAGGCCCAGCTCGGTCACGCCGGTCATCTTGTTCTTGGCGTGATCACGCTCCAGCGACTTTTCGAGCACCCGCAGCACCTGGCGCTGGTGCTCGGTCTCTTCCATGTCGATGAAGTCGATGATGATGATGCCGCCGAGATTGCGCAGGCGCAGCTGGCGCGCGATGGCGGTCGCCGCTTCGAGATTGGTCTTGAAGATGGTCTCTTCGAGATTGCGATGGCCGACGAACCCCCCGGTGTTGACGTCGATGGTGGTCATCGCCTCGGTCTGGTCGATCACCAGATAGCCGCCACTCTTGAGCTGCACCTTGCGGCCCATCGCCTTGTGCAGCTCATCCTCGACACTGAACAGATCGAAGATCGGTCGCTCGCCGGGGTAATACTCGATGCGCCCTTCCATGTCCGGCATGAACTCGCTGGCGAATTCCTTGAGCCGGATGAAGTTCTCGCGCGAGTCGATGCGCACGCGCTCGATCTCGTCACGCATCACGTCGCGCAGCGTGCGCATGAACAGCGGCAGATCATCATAGATCACGCTGGGCACGGCGGCGGTCAGGCGACGCTCGCTGACCTTGCGCCACAGGCGCAGCAGGAAGTGCATGTCCTGCTTGAGCTCGGCCTCGCTGATGCCTTCGGCCGCCGTGCGCAGAATGAAGCCGCCGGGGGCTTCCGGATCCAGCGCCGTCAGGCACTGCTCGGTGAGCTCCTTGAGGCGGTCACGCTCGGCATCGCTCTCGATGCGCTGCGACACGCCGGTATGCGGCGAGTCCGGCATGTAGACCAGATAGCGTGACGGCACCGACAGATGCGTGGTCAGCCGGGCGCCCTTGGTGCCGATGGGGTCCTTGGTGACCTGCACCACCAGTGGCTGGCCTTCGCTGAGCAGCTCGCGGATCGAGAGCTGCTCATCATGCGGCGTGTGCGCCGGCATGACTTCCTGGGCATGGATGAAGGCGGCACGTTCGAGACCGATGTCGATGAAGGCCGCCTGCATGCCGGGCAACACTCTCACCACCTTGCCACGGTAGATGTTGCCGACGATGCCGCGTCGCCCGCTGCGTTCGATGAAGGCTTCCTGCAGGACACCGTTCTCGACCACCGCCACGCGGGTCTCCATCGGTGTCAGGTTGATCAATACCTCGCCGCTCATAGCGCAAGTCCTTGTAAAGTCGTTGCTTGCGATTATGACATAGCAAGGGAGCCCCCGGCTGTGATCTATCGACTAAGGATTTCCTGCAACGGGTATTTTGTGCCACGCACGCAAGCCATCGTCCTTCACGATGCCGCTGGAGTGTTGACTCGACACCCGACTGACGCAGTGCAGAACATCGCCCGTCAGAGCGGCTGCCACGGCTGAACGCCCGCCTTGCTCAGAAGCTCTGCGGTCTCATGCAGCGGCAACCCGACCACGGCGCTGTAACTGCCCTCGAGATGACTGACGAAGACGGCGCCGAGCCCCTGGATGGCGTAGCCACCTGCCTTGTCAGCCGGCTCACCGGTCGCCCAGTAGCGCGCGGCCTCCTCCGGGGTGATGGTGCGGAAAGTCACGCGACTCTCGACCAGCTCGCTCGCGCAGCGCAAGTCGCGCCCGGCGTCGCCATGACACAGCGCCACGCCACTGAGCACCTGATGGCTGCGCCCCGACAGGCTGAGCAGCATCTCGCGCGCATCGGCCTCATCGCGCGGCTTGCCGAGAATGCGCCCATCCAGTGCCAGCGCGGTATCCGCGCCGAGCACTCGCCGCCCCGCCGTCTGGCCTGCCGTCCGCTGCGCCAGAGCCGCGAAGCCGGCCTGCGCCTTCTCCCGCGCCAGACGCAGCACGTAATGCTCCGGCGACTCATTGGCCTGCGGCGTCTCATCGATATCCACCGGCGCCACCTCACATTGGATGCCGATACTGGCCAGCAGGTCACGACGACGCGGCGACCCCGAGGCCAGAATCAATTCCGCTTGAGCAGCGCCCTGTTGAGCAACGCCCTGTTGAACAACGCCCTGAGTCCTTACTTTGCGCTGCCCCGCGGCGTCAGAGTTCGCAAAGAGTGAGGAAGTGGGGCTTTCGGTATCAGGTGTGGATGGCCTGGAAGTGGATGGCCTGGAAGTGGATGACCTTGAACTGGATGACATGGAAGACCTCGTGAAGAGAAACATGGCTGACAAGTACCAGAAAGCCGCCCGTAGGCGGCTTTTGGAAGCTGACAAGAAGCGCTATCGATGCGCCAGTGGCACTCAGGCCGCGACCCGCCGACGCAGCATCTGCAGCAGGGTATAGAGCCACGGCCACAATGCGCCACCGATGACCGCCGAGAGCAAGAACGACAGGCTGACGGGACCGGCACCGAACAGACTGCGCAGCCATTGATCCAGCAACTGCGCGATGCCCAGCACCACGATCACCAGCAACGCCTGCTGCAACAGCGAGTAGGCGCGAATGCGCTGATAGAGCAGCACACCCATGAAGGCCGTCAGCGACAGCACCAGGGCGTTGTGCCCCAGCGGTGCGCCCTGCAGGACATCCAGCGCCAGCCCGAACAGGAAGCCGTGGAAGACACCGACACTCTGCGGCGAGACGATGCACCAGTAGACCAGCATCAGGCCCAGCCACTGGGGCCGCCAGATCAGCCACACATCCGGCAATGGCATGACCTGCAGACACAGCGCCAGCAGCAGCGAGAACCAGCACAGCAAGGTGGTCTGGGGACGAAAGGCCATCAGTTGTTCTCCCCAGCAGCATCGGTGGGTGCCTGAGCGTCTGCCGCATCCTCGGCGGAGCCTTGCGCGGCATCATCACCCTCGGGCCTGGGCGCCGCCAGGTTGTCACGCGGCAACTCATCGAGGCTGTCATCGACATACAGGTTGTCGGTGTCCACTGGCGGCGGCATCTGGATCAGGAAGTTGCGCGAGCGCTCCAGCTGCGCGATGGGCTCGGCACTCACGCGGGCGAACGGCTTGCCGGGGTCATGATAGACCTCGGTGACACGTGCCACCGGCAGGCCGCGCGGAAAGCGCAATGCCAGTCCAGAAGTCACCAGCAGATCACCGACACGAATGTCGGCGGTGTCCGGCACATGCAGCACATCGACCTGGTCGATCTTGCCGCTGCCCTGGGCGATGAAGCGCAGGCCATTGCGATTGATCTCCACCGGCACGGCGTGGCTGGCATCACTGATCATCAGCACACGACTGTTGTAGGCCGAGGTGGAGATGACCTGCCCGACGAGGCCATAGGCATCGAGCACCGGCAAGCCGATGCGCACGCCATCCTGCTCGCCGCGGTCCACCACCATGCGGTGGGAGAACGGATCAGCATCGAGGGTCAGCAACTGGGAGGTGATATAGGGGATGTCGCTACGCTGCCCGGCATTGAGCAATTCGCGCAGGCGCGTATTCTCGGAGGTCAGGCTCGCCATGCGTTGCACACGGCTGGACAGATTGAGCAGCTGTTCGCGCAGCGCGCGATTCTCGTCGGCAAGCTCCTGCTGGTCGGCAAACACCAGCGCGCCCCAGCTGATGCCTTCCGTCGGCAAGCTGACGACCCACTGCACGGGCGATACCAGCGTCGCCATGCTGGCGCGCACATCGACCATCCAGCTGAAGCGATCTTCGGCAAACATCAGCGCGAGTGACAGCACCGCGCACAACAGCATGCGGTAGCCGGGCACGGGGCCACGCGTGAACAGGGGTTTGATAGCACTTCCTCCGACAGGCCGGGACCAGCCGTACAGCACACAGCATGCCCGGCCCCGGACGAGGTCAATCGCTCGACAGCAGCTCGAAGGTGTGCTGATCGATCATTTCCAGCGCCTTGCCACCGCCACGCGCCACGCAGGTCAGCGGGTCTTCGGCGATGATCACCGGCAGGCCCGTCTCTTCCGCGATCAGCTTGTCGATGTCACGCAGCAGCGCACCACCACCGGTCAGCACCAGGCCGCGCTCGGCGATGTCGGAGGCCAGCTCCGGCGGCGACTGCTCGAGCGCGCTCTTGACCACCGAGACGATGGCCGCCAGCGGTTCCTGCAGCGCATCGAGAATCTCGTGGGAGTTGAGCGTGAAGGAACGCGGAATGCCCTCGGCCAGGTTGCGGCCGCGCACGTCGATCTCGCGCAGCTCGCCACCCGGATAGGCACAACCGATCTCTTCCTTGATGCGCTCGGCCGTTGCCTCACCGATCAGGCTGCCGTAATGGCGACGCACATAGGAGGTGATGGCTTCGTCGAAGCGGTCACCGCCGATACGCACGGATTCGGAATAGACCACGCCGTTGAGCGAGATGATGGCGATTTCAGTGGTACCACCACCGATATCGACCACCATGGAGCCCATCGCCTCTTCCACCGGCAAGCCCGCACCGATCGCGGCAGCCATCGGCTCCTCGATCAGGTAGACCTCACGCGCGCCGGCCCCTTCGGCCGATTCCTTGATGGCGCGACGCTCGACCTGGGTCGACATGCACGGCACACACACCAGCACACGAGGGCTGGGTGTCAGGAAGGTGCTCTGATGCACCTTGCGGATGAAATGCTGGAGCATCTGTTCGGTAACGGTGAAGTCGGCGATGACGCCGTCCTTCATCGGACGGATGGCCGTGATATTGCCGGGGGTACGCCCCAGCATGCGCTTGGCATCGGCACCGACGGCCGCCACACTGCGGGCATTCCCGGACTGGCGAATGGCCACGACTGAGGGCTCGTCGAGCACGATACCGCGACCGCGCACATAAATAAGCGTGTTGGCAGTACCCAGATCGATCGACAGATCGCTCGAGAACAGCCCACGTAAACGTTTAAACATGGAAGTTGATCACCTAGTCCAGACCGGAACCCTGTGCAGACGCGAACGGTACCATTGCCACCCCATGGCGGCAAGCTGACACGCCTGCCAGAGCGACGCAGATGTGGTACATTTCACGCCGAATCACACTGTAACGGCGCATTCGGCGACAGATTGCTCCATCGCTGCAAAGCGCGCTGTTTTACAGGGTAACGGGCATCGGGTTTGCCGGGACACCACAATTTTCGAATTCGGCCTTTCGCGCACGGCGCGCCAGTCCGATTCCGCGTGGTCGTCTCCGACTCCTGCCGTCACCTCAAGCCTCTCGAAGCCAAGACAGGGAAACTTCAATGGCCCTTGAACATTCAGATGTGCTGCGTGCCGCTCACCTCGCACGCCTGGGTCTTGCCTCGCAGGATGCCGAAGCCTACGTCGAGGATCTCGATCGGATTCTCGCCATGGTCGACCAGCTGCAACAGGTCGATACCGACGGCGTCGCACCGCTGGCGCACCCGCTGGAAGCCACGCAACGCCTGCGCGCGGACGAAGTCACCGAATCGAATCAGCGCGAGCGTTTTCAGCAGGTGGCCCCGGCCACAGAGCAGGGTCTGTATCTGGTTCCGCGCGTCGTCGAGTGATCTCGCCTGGCAGATCGCTCACGCATCGTGACCGGCTGCCATCGGATACCACGTCACGCGGCACGCCCCGTCCGCCCCGGAATTTCTGCGGACGATGCCCGGCGCATCGTCTGCACTGATGGAATCGAACATGTCATCGTCCATTGCACTACATGACAAGACGCTCAGTGAGCTGGCGCAAGGCCTGGAGGCCGGCGAATACACCAGCCGCGAGCTGACGGAAGCCTTCCTGGCCCGTATCGAACGCCTCGACGGCGAGCTCAACAGCTACATCACCCTGTGCCGCGAAGACGCGCTGCGTGATGCGGATGCCGCCGATGCACGCCGCGCCGCTGGCAATGCCGCCGCGCTGACCGGCGTGCCGATGGCCATCAAGGACATCTTCTGCACCGAAGGTGTGCGCACCAGCTGCGGTTCGAAGATGCTCGACAACTTCATCGCGCCCTATGACGCCACCGTGATCGAGAAGCTCAAGGCCGAAGGCGTGGTGATTCTCGGCAAGACCAACCTCGACGAGTTCGCGATGGGCTCCTCGAACGAGAACAGCCACTACGGCGCCGTCAAGAACCCGTGGGATCTGTCCGCCGTGCCGGGTGGCAGCTCCGGTGGCAGTGCCGCCGCCGTCGCCGCAGGCCTTGCGCCGGCCGCCCTGGGCACCGACACCGGCGGTTCCATCCGCCAGCCGGCCGCCTTCTGTGGCATCACCGGCCTCAAGCCGACCTACGGTCGCGTCTCGCGCTACGGCATGATCGCCTACGCCTCCAGCCTCGATCAGGGCGGCCCGATGGCCCGCTCCGCCGAAGACTGCGCGCGCCTGATGAACGTGATCGCCGGCGCCGACCCGCGCGACTCCACCAGCGTGGTGCGTGGCGTGCCGGATTACGTCGAAGGGCTGGACTACAACCTCAAGGGCCTGAAGATCGGCCTGCCGAAGGAATACTTCGGCGAAGGCCTGTCCGAGGAAGTCGAAGCCTCAGTGCGTGCCGCGATCAAGGTCTTCGAGGATGCCGGTGCCAGCGTGCAGGAAATCTCGCTGCCGCATACCCACCTGGCCATCCCGACCTACTACGTGATCGCGCCGGCCGAGGCCTCCTCCAACCTGTCGCGTTATGACGGCGTGCGCTTCGGCCATCGCTGCAAGGACCCACAGGACCTGGAAGACCTCTACAAGCGCACGCGCGAGGAAGGCTTCGGCGACGAGGTGAAGCGTCGCATCATCATCGGCACGCACACCCTGTCCGAAGGCTTCTTCGATGCCTACTACATCAAGGCCCAGAAGGTGCGTCGCCTGATCCGCCAGGACTTCCTCGATGCCTTCGACCAGGTCGATGTGCTGATGGGCCCGGCGGCGCCGACCCCGGCGTTCGATCTCGGCGCGCACAAGGACCCGCTGTCCATGTACCTGCAGGATCTCTACACCATCGCCATCAACCTGGCGGGCATTCCGGGCATCAGCGTGCCGGCCGGCCTGGCAGGCAAGCGCCCGGTGGGTCTGCAGATCCTCGGCCCGCACTTCGGTGAGCAGACCCTGCTGGGCGTCGCGCACCAGTTCCAGCAAATCACCGACTGGCACCGCCAGCGCCCGGAATTCGGACAGGAGCAAGCCTGATGCAATGGGAAGTCGTAATCGGGCTTGAGGTTCACGCTCAGCTCGCCACCCAGTCAAAGATCTTCTCCGGCTCATCCACCACCTACGGTGCCGAGCCCAACACCCAGGCCAGCGCCGTGGATCTCGGCCTGCCGGGCACCCTGCCGGTGCTCAACGAGCAGGCCGTGGCCATGGCCGTGCGCTTCGGCCTCGCCGTCGATGCCGCCGTTGCCGGCCGTTCGGTGTTCGAGCGCAAGAACTACTTCTACCCGGATCTGCCCAAGGGCTACCAGACCAGCCAGATGGATCAGCCCATCGTCGGCCCTGGCGTGCTCGAGATCCTTCTGGAAGATGGCACGCGCAAGTCGATCCGCATCCACCATGCCCACCTCGAGGAAGATGCCGGCAAGTCGCTGCACGAAGACTTCCAGGGCATGACCGGCATCGACCTCAACCGTGCCGGCACACCGCTGCTGGAAATCGTCTCCGAGCCGGACATGCGTTCCGCCAAGGAAGCGGTGGCCTACGTGAAGGCGATCCACGCCATCGTCACCTACCTGGGCATCTCCGACGGCAACATGGCCGAAGGCTCCCTGCGTTGCGACGTCAACGTATCGGTGCGCCCCAAGGGTCAGGAAGCCTTCGGCACCCGCGCGGAGATCAAGAACGTCAACTCCTTCCGCTTCATCGAGCGTGCCATCCACTTCGAGGTGGAGCGTCAGATCGAGCTGATCGAGGACGGTGGCAAGGTCGTGCAGGAAACCCGCCTGTATGATCCGGACGCCGACGAGACGCGCAGCATGCGCACCAAGGAAGAAGCCAACGATTACCGCTACTTCCCGTGCCCGGACCTGCTGCCGGTGGAAGTGGACGAGGCCTACATCGAACACCTGCGCCAGACCCTGCCGGAACTGCCGGCCGAGAAACGCGCCCGTTTCGAAAGCGAACTGGGCCTGTCCGCCTATGACGCCAGCGTGCTGTCCGCCAGCCGCGAGATGGCCGACTTCTTCGAGGAAGTGAAGGATGTCTGCGGCGACGCCAAGCAGGCCGCCAACTGGGTGCAGGGCGAGCTGGCCGGTCGTCTCAACAAGGAAAACCTCGACATCACCGTCAGCCCGGTCTCCGCGGCCCAGCTGGGTGGCCTGATCAAGCGCATCGTCGATGAGACCATCAACGGCAAGGCCGCCAAGCAGGTGTTCGCCGCGCTGTGGGATGGCGAAGGCAAGAGCGCCGACGAGATCATCGAGTCGCGCGGCCTCAAGCAGGTCACCGACACCGGTGCCATCGAAGCCGTGGTCGATCAGGTGATCGCCGACAACCCGGCCCAGGTGACCCAGTATCAGGAAGCCGAGCCGGACAAGCGTGGCAAGATGATCGGCTTCTTCGTCGGTCAGGTGATGAAGGCCTCGCGCGGCACCGCCAATCCGCAACAGGTCAACAAGGTGCTGAAAGACAAGCTGGATAGTCTCAGCTGATCGCGTGGTCGATGATCAGGACAGCGCCGGCTCTGATGCCGATGCCCCTGATCTTGACCACCAGCACGTGAACGACGGCCAGTCGCGGAGCTCCGTGGCTGGCCGTCGTCGGTCTGGAAGGGCTTGCCCCTCTCCTCAACTCGTCGCGACATGAAGGATGTTCTGATGGCAGATGATGTCGGTGCCCGCCTGCGGGCATTGCGTACCTTGCGTGGCATCTCGCAACGCGAGCTGGCCAAGCGCTGCGGTGTGACACACTCGAGCCTGTCACTGATCGAACAGGGCAAGGTCAGCCCGTCGGTGAGTTCACTGTCGAAGATTCTCGCCGCCATTCCCATGAGTGTCGGCGACTTCTTCACCATGGAGCTCGAGAACACCGCCAAGGTGTTCTACAGCGAGGAGGAGCTGATCAACGTCGGCAGCGGCGATGTCATCTTCAAGCTGGTGGGCGCCAAGCGGCGTGACCGCGCCCTGTCGTTCATGATCGAGACCTACCCGCCCGTCACTGACACCGGCCGCGAGATGATCACCCATCAGGGTGAGGAAGCGGGCGTGGTCATCGAGGGCGAGATAGAGATCACCATCGGTGGCGACACGCGGGTATTGAAGGCGGGCGACGCCTACTACTTCGATACCAACGTGCCGCATCGCTTCCGCAACATCGGTGATGTCGAGTGTCGCCTGGTCAGCTGCGCGACGCCGGCGCGGATGTTCTAGCCCTTGTGGCGAAGGCAAGAAAGAAGAGGCCACGCAATCGCGTGGCCTCTTCTTTCTTAGCAAGCCCCTGAGTTCACGGGAACCTACACAGCTCATTTCAGTTCAGCGCATTCCAATTCAGCTCAGCTCGATCCAGACACTCTTGAGCTGGGTGTATTCCGCCAGCGAGTGATGTGACTTGTCACGGCCGTTGCCGGACTGCTTCACCCCACCGAAGGGCATGGTCTGATCCCCCCCCGCCCAGTTGTTGACGAAGACCTGACCGGATTCGAGACGATGCGTCACGCGCATGATGCGATCGATGTCTTGGCTCCACACCCCTGCCGCCAACCCGAAATCACTGTCATTGGCCAACGCCAGCGCTTCGTCTTCGGTCTCGAAGCCGAACACAGACAGCACCGGCCCGAATATTTCCTCACAGCCGATCGCCATCTGTGGCGTGACGCCGTCGAAGACTACCGGACGAATGAAGAGTCCGGGCCCGTCGACCTCCTCACCGCCGGCGCGCAGTGCCGCGCCCTCCTCGACACCCTGACGGATATAGCCCATAACGCGCTCATATTGGGTGCTGTCGACCATCGCGCCCATGAAGCTTGCCGGGTCCAGCGGGTCGCCCGGCTGCATGCGCTCGGCAGCCGCTACCACCTTGGCGACGAAGGCATCACGGATCGAGTTCTCCACCAGCAGACGGGAACCCGCGATGCAGACCTCACCCTGGTTGTAGAAGATGGCGGCAGCGGCACTTTCGGCGACGCGATCCAGATTGGCGCAATCGGCGAAGACGATGTTGGGACTCTTGCCGCCACACTCCAGGAACACCCGCTTCAGATTCGACTGCCCGGCGTACTGCATCAGCTGCTTGCCAACGGCGGTGGAACCGGTGAAGGCCAGGCACTCGACGTCCATCGACAGCGCCAGCGCACGCCCGACGGTATGCCCGAAGCCCGGCAGCACCTGGAAGACGCCGCTCGGGATACCGGCCTCACGCGCCAGCTGCGCCAGACGCAGCGCCGACAGCGGTGACTTCTCCGACGGTTTGAGGATGACGCTGTTGCCCGCCGCCAGCGCCGGGGCGATCTTCCACGCCGTCATCATCAGCGGGAAGTTCCACGGCACGATGGAGGCCACCACGCCCAGCGGTTCGCGCAGCACCATGCCCAGCGCCTGCTGACCGGTCGGGGCGACCTCACCGTAAAGCTTGTCGATGGACTCGGCCTGGTGGCGGATCGAGCCGATCGCCCCGGCCATGTCGTTCAGCGCGCTGGTGACCGGCTTGCCCATGTCGAGGCTATCCAGCAACGCCAGCTCATCCTGATGGGCTTCCATCAGCTCGGCCAGCCTGAGCAACACCTGCTTGCGCCGGGTCGGGGCCATGCGCGACCAGATACCGCTCTTGAAGGCGGCACGCGCATGACGAATGGCGATCTCGGCATCGGCGCTGTCACAGCTGGCGACCATCGCCAGCCGCTCACCGGTGGCCGGGTTGAGGCTCTCGAAGGTCTCGCCGCTGACCGCCGGCACGAATTCGTCATTGATGAAGGCATTGCCTTGCAACTGCGGGGTCAGGCGGGCGGCCAGCGCCTGCCATTCGGCCAATGTCTGAGGACGGCTCATGATCAGGATTCCGAGGTCAGGGAAGAGGAAGGTTCAGAGGATGGAGCAGAGGAGAGTGAAGAAGGCAGCGAGGACGAGGGCGAAGTGGCCTTCAGCGCTGCGGAAGAGCAAGTGGCGGCGTGACTCGCCAGCTGGCGCGCCGTTTCATCCAGTGCCGCGCGCGCCAGACTGACCAGCGCATCGATCTGCTCATGCGTGATCACCAGCGGCGGCGAGATGATCATGGTGTCACCCACCGAGCGCATCACCAGTCCCGTCTCGAAACAGATATCACGACACAGGTTGCCGACGGCCTGGGAAGAATCGAAACGCTCGCCACTGGCCTTGTCGGCCACCAGCTCCAGCGCCCCCATCAGGCCAAGCGAACGCGCCTCGCCGACCAGCGGGTGGTCTGCAAGCGTGGCCCAGCGACTGGCGAGATACGGCCCCAGGTCGTCACGCACCCGGGTGACGATATCCTCGCGCTGCATGATCTCGAGGGTCTTGAGCGCCACGGCGGCACACACCGGGTGTCCGGAATAGGTGAAGCCATGGAAGAACTCGCCGCCCTCTTCGATCAGCGTATCGGCGACCCTATCGCCGACCAGCACACCGCCGATCGGCAGGTAACCAGAGGACAACCCCTTGGCGATGGGCATCAGATCGGGCTTCAGGTCGTAATGCTGACTGCCGAACCATTCGCCGAGGCGACCGAAGCCGCAGATGACCTCATCCACCACCAGCAGGATGTCATATTTCGCCAGCACGGCCTTGATGGCAGGCCAGTAGCTGTCAGGCGGCATGATCGCACCGCCGGCACCCTGCACGGGCTCCGCCAGGAAGGCGGCCACATTGTCCGGGCCCAGTTCCTGAATGCGCGCATCCAGCGCCTCGGCACACAGTCGCCCGAAATCGTCTCGGCTATGTGTGTCAGATTCCGGGCTTTCACTCCCCTTTCCACGACCTTCCGCGAACCAGTAAGGCTGGCGGATATGCGTGATGCCGGGCACACAGGGGCCGCCCTGGGCATGCATCGGTGCCATGCCGCCCAGGCTCATGCCCGCGACGGTCGAGCCGTGATAGCCATTCTCGCGCGCGATGATCCACTGCTTTTCCGGCTGGCCCTTGAGCGCCCAGAACCGCCGAACCATGCGCAGCATGCTGTCGTTGGCTTCAGAGCCGGAGCCGGTGAAGAAGACATGATTGATATGCTCCGGCGCGAGACGACACAGCTCGGCCGCCAGCTCGATCGCCGGCGGGTGGGCGGTCTTGAAGAAGGTGTTGTAGTACGGCAGCTGCGTCATCTGCTGGCTGGCCGCCGCGACCAGTTCCGGCTGGTCATAGCCGAGGTTCACGCACCACAGCCCCGCCATGCCATCGAGAATCCGCTGGCCATCGGCGTCATGGATATAGACGCCGCTGGCACCGGTGATGATACGACTGCCCTGCTCGCCCAGCTGCTTGAAGTCGGTGAAGGGGTGCAGGTGGTGGCGCGCATCCAGCGCCTTCAGGCGTTCGCCAGCGTCATTCATTGCCATCTTCACGCCTCCTCGCGAGTCGGGTGACAGGTCGGCAAGGTGCCACCCTCGGTCTTGTCACGACAGGCCGCGGCAAAGCCTTCCAGAATCGCCTGATACAAGGCGTGCTCACGCGGCTTCCATTCCGGGTGCCACTGCACCGCCAGCGTGAAGGACGCCGCACCACTGACCGAGACCGCCTCGATTAGCCCATCCGGGGCAACCGCTTCGATATTCAGGCCCTCACCAAGACGGGCGACCCCCTGCTGATGCAAGGAATTGACCTGCGCCTCGGGTGCGGCGTAAAGCCCTGCCAGCACTCCGCCGGGCGAGATGCTGATGGCATGCGATGGCGCGAACTGCGCCTCGAGATCGCCCTTGGGCTCACGATGATCCATCAGGCCTGCCACCTTCTGCACCGCCTGGTGCAAGCTGCCGCCGAAGGCAACGTTCAGCTCCTGAAACCCGCGGCAGATCCCCAGCAGCGGCAGTCGCAACTCAAGCGCCAGCGGCACCCAGCAGAGCACCGCAGCGTCGCGGGCCGGGTCTTCATAGGTGTTCTCCGGCGCGCTGGTCTCGCCGTAGCGTGAGGGGTGCATGTTGGAATAGCTGCCAGTCAGCAGCAGACCATCCAGGCGTGCCAGCAGGGCGCTGGCGGCGTCGGGCTCGACATCCTCCCAGACCGGAATGACTACCGGATCCAGTCCGAATTCACGCAGGGCGCTGACGTACTTGTCGGTCACCATATGCGCCGGATGACCTTCTACGGTGCGACGGCAGGCAATGACGCCCACCAGTGGACGAGGTGGCATGGGATCTCCTTTGAGGCGAACAAGCAGGCCCCGGATGACTGGTATGTTTTAATCAACATAGACTGAACGCCTTTCCTTGCCAACCCGACGAAACGACGATTTCACATAAATCTATACAAAATACTGTTTTAAAACAATTTATTGCCATAACACCAAAGCAATCCAGCTACGAAAACCGTCACGTGTTGTAAAATATTTGACAACAATGGCCATGATGGCGATATATAAACCACAACATCCCATGCCCACAGGTGATATCCATGTACAGCCTCCCCGTCGATGAGGCCAGAGAATTTCTGGACCGTCATCCGGAAATCGAGAACATCGATCTGCTGATCAGTGACATCAGCGGTATCCAGCGCGGCAAGCGAATCCCGCGCGAGAATCTGGAAAAGGCCTATGAGAATGGCATCAACCTGCCAGGCTCCGTCTTCGCACTGGATATCGCCGGCAACACCATCGAGGAAACCGGGCTGGGGCTCAGCAGCGGTGACAGTGATCAGGTCTGCCGCCCCATCCCCGGCACCCTGATGGCAGCCCCCTGGCTGCGCAACGGCAAGCAGGGGCAACTGCTGATGAACATGCGTGATGACAAGGATGGCCCCTTCTTTGCCGACCCGCGCAATCAGCTGCAGAAACAGGTCGATATTCTTGCCGACATGGGCCTGACGGCGGTCGTCGCGCTGGAACTGGAGTTCTATCTGGTCGATCGCGAGCGCGATGACCTGGGCATGGTGCAGCCGCCGTGCTCCCCGCTGACAGGCGAGCGCGCCAGCGAAAGCCAGCTCTATTCCATCGGCGAGCTGGATGAGTACGCCGACTTCCTCGACGAGATCCAGACTGCCGCGCGCATCCAACAGCTGCCGCTGGATACCGCGCTCAAGGAATGTGCGCCGGGCCAGTTCGAGATCAACCTGATCCATCTCGACGATGTCATGAAGGCCTGTGACAGCGCTGTCCTGCTCAAGCGTCTGATCAAGGGCGTCGCCCTGCGCCACGGCTTCGATGCCACCTTCATGGCCAAGCCGTATGGCGACGAGGCCGGCAACGGCATGCATGCGCACATGAGTCTGGTGGACCAGCACGGCAACAATGTCTTCGCCGCGCAGGACGAGAATCCGCTGGGCACCGAGACCCTGCGTCACGCCATCGGCGGCCTGCTGGAACTGATGCCCGCCTCGATGGCGCTGTTTGCGCCCAACCTGAATTCCTATCGCCGCTTCCAGCAGGGCCTGTACGTGCCGATGGCGCCGACCTGGGGCTTCGACAATCGCTCGGTCGCCATCCGCATCCCCTCCGGCCCCAACGAGGCACGTCGTCTCGAGCACCGCGTCGCCGGGGCCGACGTCAATCCCTACCTGCTGCTGGCCACCTTGCTGGCCTCGGTGATCCACGGCATCACGCATCAGGTCTCGCCGGGCGAGCCGGTCACCGGCAATGCCTATGACCAGTTCGAGCCGAGCCTGACCAACAGCTGGCCCGAGGCACTGACGCTGCTGGAGGAGAGTGAAGCATTGGCCCACGCCTTCAGCGAGCGCTTCCTGAACGTCTTCATTGCTGGCCGTCGCGCGGAGCGTGAAGCGGCCATGCAGATCATCAGCCGTCTGGAATACGACTGGTACCTGCGCAACATCTGATCCACACCGACCCCTCCACCAACTCCAGGGCTCAGGACATGACAATCATAAAAACCGTCGCTGCCCGCGACTTCGTTGGTCACTCACTGCATGGCCACGGCTTTGCAGACCGGCTCCCCGCAGAGCGCTGCTGCGCTGACCAACTCAGTGCCGAGCAAGTCAGTACCGACCAAGTCAGTACCGAGCAAGTCAGCACCGAGCACTTCCTCGCTGCATGGGAGGCCCGGGCATGAATCAGATCTCTCCCGTCCCCCCAGCGTCCCCACACCCCTTCGCTCCCTCCGTCAGCGTCCGTGGCAAGGGGCGCAGCATTGCCATGTTCGGCGTCATCCTGGCACTGGTGCTGGGCATCACCTTTACCCATGAGGCCGGCACGCCGTTCGGCTGGATCAGCCTCGTGCCATCGCTGATCGTGCTGGTGGTCGCCATCGCGACCCATCGCACCCTGGAAGCCCTGGCCATCGGCGCGCTCGCGGGTCTGCTGATACTGCAGCCTGACGACTACATCGGAGAACTGGCCGATATCTCGCTGGGCGTGATGATGAACGAGACCATCGCCTGGCTGATTCTGGTCTGTGGGCTGATGGGCGGCTTCATCGCCATGATGGAGAAGTCCGGCTGCACGCTGAGTTTCAGCAACATGATCGGTCGCCTGCTCAAGACACGCCGTCAGTCGCTGATCGGCACCGTGATCCTCGGCATCCTCATCTTCATCGATGACTATCTGAATGCCCTGGCGACGCCGGCGGCGATGAAACGCCTGACGGACCGCTTCGGGGTCTCGCGTGAGAAGCTGGCCTATATCGTCGACTCGACTGCCGCGCCCATCTGCATTCTGGTGCCCCTCTCGACCTGGGCGGTGTACTTCTCCCAGCTGCTCGAGGAAGGCGGTGCCACCGAAAGCGGCATGTCGCTCTATATCCAGGCGATTCCCTACATGCTGTATGGCTGGATCGCGATGGCGCTGGCCATGCTGGTCGCCATTGGCCTGATGCCGGACATCGGACCGATGAAGGCCGCCGAGCGACGCGCCAAGGCCGGCCAGCCGATTCCTGACGGCGCCCCGGAGCCCCTGCCGGAAGCCCAAGCGCCGAAATCCAGCCCCTGGATCGGTCTGATGAACTTTGTGCTGCCAATGGCCGTGCTGATCGGCGCCAGCGCCTGGTTCGAGATCGACCTGCTCAAGGGCGTGATCGTCGCTACGCTGTTCACCATCCTGCTGTATCTCGCCCAGCGTCTGGTGTCGTTTTCCTCGCTGATGGACGCGGTGATGGACGGCTTTCGCACCATGATGCTGCCCCTGGCCATCGTGGCGGTCGGGTTCGTGCTGCGCGAGGTCAATGACCAGCTCGGCATGACCACCTTCATGATCGAGAGCCTGACACCCTACCTGACTCCGGCGATCCTGCCGGCCATCGTGTTCGTCAGCATGGCCGTCGTGGTCTTCGCGACCGGCTCCTCCTGGGGCGTGTTCGTGATCTCGATCCCGATCGTGATTCCCATCGCGCTGCACATGGATGCCTCGTTGCCGCTGATCGTCGGTGCCCTGCTGTCAGCCTCCAGCTTCGGTAGCCACGCCTGCTTCTTCTCGGACTCTTCGGTGCTGTCCTCACAGGGTTGCGGGGTCCAGCCGATGCAGCATGCGCTGACGCAACTGCCCTACACCTTGATCGGTGCGCTGGTCACGACGCTGGGCTTCCTGCTGATGGGGTTCTGGATCGCCGGCTGACCCAGCGCTCACGCCATGAATCGGCAAGACATGCACTGCGCCCCGCCTTCACAGGCGGGGCGCAGTGCGTTTCGGGCCAGATCAGGCGTACTTTTCAGCCCATGAAAAAACCGCCTCCCGATAAGGAAGGCGGCTTGGGGCATTCTGGAGAACAGGCTGATCAGATACCGAGCTTGTCGCGGGTCTGGTAGTACCAGGCCCCCACGGCAGACAGCGGCACCCGCAGCATGCGGCCACCGGGGAACGGCAGGTGCGGCAGGCCGGCGAAGGCATCGAAGCGGCCATCACGGCCGGTCATCACCTCACTGATCAAGCGCCCAGCCAGATGGCTGCAGGTCACGCCATGCCCGGAATAGCCCTGGGCGTAGTAGACGTTGTCATTGAGCACGCCGAACTGAGGCAGACGATTGAGCGTCATCAGGAAGGTACCACTCCAGGCGTAGTCGATCTTGACGTTGGCCAGTTGCGGGAAGGCCTTGAGCATCTTGGGGCGAATCAAGGCTTCGATGTTGCTGGGGTCTTCGCCGCCATAATTGACGCCGCCACCGAAGATGAGTCGGTTGTCACGGGTCAGGCGGTAGTAATCGAGCAGGTAATTGCAGTCTTCCACCGCCATGTTGTTGGGCAGCAGACTACGCGCCACATCCTCCGCCAGCGGTTCGGTGGTGATGATCTGGGTACCACAGGGCATCGACTTGCCTTCAAGCTCCGGCAGCACGCCATTGAGGTAGGCGTTGCCCGCCATCACGACGCGGTCGGCCCGCAGGGTACCGCCCGCGGTCTTGAGCACGACGGGGCTGCCATGCTCGAGACTCAGCAGCGGGCTGTGCTCGAAGATCACGCCGCCCAGTGACTCGAAGGCTGCGGCTTCGCCCAACACCAGATTGAGCGGATGGATGTGGCCACCGGAGTGATCGACCAGCGCGCCCGTATAGCCTTCGGCACTCACTTCACGCTTGTAGGCATCGCCTTCCAGCAATTCGAGACTGGTATTGCCATAGCGCTCCCACAGCGCCTTGTGCTCCTTGAGCCCCTTGAGCTGACGCGCATTGCAGGCGGCAAACAGATTGCCTTCGCGCAGGTCACAATCGATGCCATAACCGGCGATACGCTCACGAATGATGCGGTTGCCTTCAAAGGCCATGTCGCCCAGCGCACGTGCCGTCTGGGCGCCGAAACGCTCCTCGATCACATCCATGTCGCGGCTGTAGCTGTTGACGATCTGCCCGCCATTGCGACCGGATGCGCCGTAACCCACGCGGGCGGCCTCCAGCACCATCACCTTGAGGCCCTGCTCGGCCAGGTGCAGCGCCGCCGAGATGCCGGTGAAGCCAGCCCCGACGACGCAGACATCACAGCTGACATCTCCCGCTAGCGGGGGCCGTTCGGGCGCGGCATTGGCTGAGGCGGCATACCAGGAGGCAGCATGTTCCAGGGGCAGAGAGGCACTCATGACAATTTCCTTGTGGTTATTTTAATCAACATAAAAGCACGATATCACGGATCATCGAGCCAATCACGCCGACTTTGACATGCAATAATCACCACAAGCAGCAACCTGCCATCACAGAGCGCCCCACCTGAAACGCCGAGAGGCCGTGACGACTGTCACGGCCTCTCGGCTCCCTCATGGGCTTGCCCCGCAGGGTGAGATACACAGTGCTAGACACACAGGACATGTCCCGAAGGGCTAGACACGCAGCAGCAGGTGCTCCCGCTCCCACGAGCTGATGACCTGGAAGTACTCACGATGCTCGGCGCGCTTGACGGCCAGATAGCTCTTCACGAAGCGCTCGCCGAGAATATCCGCCAACGGCTTGCAGGAGTGCAGCGCATTCAGCGCCGGCCCGATATCGTCCGGCAGGCTGTTACCCCCCTCCCAGGCAGAGCCCACGGCCGGCGGACGCGGCTCGATCTGCGCCATCATGCCCAGATAGCCGCAGGCCAGCGAGGCGGCCATCACCAGATAGGGATTGGCGTCGGCGCCGGCCAGGCGGTTCTCGACCCGCGTCCCCTCGGCATCTGACACCGGCACACGCAAGCCGACGGTGCGGTTGTCAAAGCCCCACTCCACGTTGATCGGTGCGGAGCCACTGGTCTCGCTGCGCATCAGGCGGCGATAGGAATTGACGTTGGGCGCGAAGAACGGCATCGCGGACGGCATGTAGGTCTGCAAGCCGCCGATGAAGTTGCGAAACAGGGTGCTGGCCCGCCCCTCATCATCCGCGAACAGGTTCCTGCCGGTCGAGACATCCACCAGGCTCTGATGGATATGCATCGAGCTGCCCGGCTGATAGGCCATCGGCTTGGCCATGAAGGTACCGTACATGCCGTGGCGCAATGCCGTCTCGCGCAGCGTGCGCTTGAACATCACGACCTGATCGGCCAGCGCCAGCGGGTCACCATGCTCGAAATTGACTTCCATCTGCCCGGCACCCTCTTCATGGATCAGGGTATCGAGATCCAGCCCCATGGCCTCGCAGTAGTCATACATCTCCTCGAAGAGCGGATCGAACTCATTGACCGCATCGATGGAATAGGACTGACGGCTGCTCTCCTGACGACCGCTGCGCCCGACGGGCGGCTCCAGCGGATAGTCGGAGTCCTTGTTGGTCTTGACGAGATAGAACTCGGCTTCGGGGGCCACCACCGGCTTCCAGCCGCGTGCGGCATACAGTGCCAGAACTCGCTTGAGCACATAGCGCGGCGACAGCTCCACCGGATCACCATTGAGGTAATAGCAGTCATGGATGATCTGCGCGGTGGGGTCTTCCGCCCATGGCACCAGATAGACGGCACTGGTATCCGGGATCAGCTGCATGTCCTGCTCGGCCGGATTCCAGAAGCGGCTGTCTTCATCATCCGGATACCCGCCGGTGACGGTCTGGATGAAGATGGAGTCCGGCAGGCGCGGCCGCCCACCATTGAGGTACTTGCGCGCCGGCATGATCTTGCCCTTGAGAATACCGGTCAGGTCGGTGACCAGACATTCCACCTCGGTGATGCCATGTGCCGTGAACCATTCCTGCAGCACGGCTTCGTCGTCTTCGCGACCAGCGGGTTCGTACTTCATGACACCTTCCTTGAACGCTACAGGGCAGGCCACGCGCTCGGCAGCCTGCTTCGATAGACCCGATTGCCAGCGCTCAGCGCGCCTTCACCTCGGACCACAGCTGCTGGAAGATCTGCAGCTGCTCGCCGGAGAGACTCGGTGAGAAACGCAGTCGCGCCATGTCCTCTTCGGAGGGCTGAATCGGTGGCTGAGTCAGCACCTCATCCAGATACGGCTCTGCCGCGGCATTGGGGCTGGCGTAGTAGTTGTAGTTGGAGAGCTGCGCGCCGACCCGGGCATCGAGAATGAAGTTGATGAAGGCATTCGCCAGCTCCGGGTGCGGCGCCCTTGCGGGAATCATCATCGAATCCACCCACTTCTCGGTGCCCTCTTCGGGGATGACGAACTTGATGTCAGAGAAGGAGTCCGGATTTTCCTCCCGGTAGAACACATAATCGCCATTGAATGAGAGCCCGGCATGCGTGACCTTGCGCGCCAGCTGCTGAAGCGCGGGCGTGCCGTCGGAGAAGCCGCTGAAATTGCCGCGATGCTTGGTCTCGATCAGCAACCTGGCGGCCTCGCGCCAGTCGTCGAGATCCGTGCAGTCATAGCCATGGCCGAGATAGGCGCAGGCGATGCCCATGCTGACCTGACCACCGGTCATCAAGCCGAACGGCCAGGCATCATTGACGGTCGGATCAAACACCATCGACCAGCTCTTGGGCGCTTCCTTGAAGGTGCTGGCGTTGTAGACAAGCCCGGTGACACCCCACTGATAGGGCGCGGCATAGTCGAGCCCCTCCCCCAGCACCGGATCACGGAACTGCTCGGCGAGATTGGCCAGATTCGGCACCTTGTCCTTGTCGAGCTTCTGCACCAGGCCCATCTCGATCAGGCGCGGTACGTAGTAGCTGGAGGGCACGATGATGTCGTACTGGGAGACACCCCCGGCATTCAACTTGGCGACCATTTCCGGCTGCGAGTTGTAGTAGTTCTCGACCACCTCGACGCCGAACTTCTCCTCGAAGGCGGTGATGATTTCCGGGTCCATGTACTGGGTCCAGTTGAAGAGATACAGTTTCCTGTCTTCGGCCTGGACGCCACCGGCCAGCAACAGGCTGGCGATGGCCGCAGCGAAACGCAGCGTGTCAGTTGTCATCGTGATGCTCCATGCGTGGCTTCGACTCAGACATCAATCAGAGCTCCCTCGATTCAGAGCTCCCTCGGTTCAGCGCGACTGCACCTCAGACCACAGTTGCTGAAATACCTGCAATTGCTGGCCGGAGAGACTCGGTGAGAAACGCAGGCGCGCCATGTCATCCTCAGAGGGCTGAATCGGTGGCTGAGTCAGCACCTCATCCAGATACGGCGCCGCGGCGGCGTTGGGGCTGGCGTAGTAGTTGTAGTTGGAGAGCTGCGCGCCGACCTTGGCATCCAGAATGAAGTTGATGAAGGCGTTCGCCAGCTCCGGGTGCGGTGCCTTGGCCGGAATCATCATCGAATCCACCCACTTCTCGGCACCTTCGTCAGGAATGACGAACTTGATGTCAGCGAAGGACTCCGGGTTTTCCTCCAGATAGAACAGGTAGTCGCCGTTGTAGGACAACGCGCCATGGGTGACCTTGCGCGCCAGCTGCTGAAGCGCCGGCGTGCCATCGGAGAAGCCGCTGAAGTTGTCGCGGTGCTTGGTCTCGATCAGTAGCCTGGCGGCTTCGCGCCAGTCATCCAGGTCGGTGCAGTCGTAGCCGTGTCCCAGATAGGCACAGGCAGACCCCATGCTGACCTGGCCGTCACCCATCAGGCTGAAGGGGTAATCGCCATTGACGGCGGGATCAAACAGCAAGGACCAGCTCTTGGGAGCGTCCTTGAAGGTACTGGCGTTGTAGACCAGCCCCGTCACGCCCCATTGATACGGGGCGGTATATTCAGCACCCGGATCGAAATTCGGGTCACTGAACTGCTCGGCGACATTGGTCAGATTCGGCACCTTGGCCTTGTCGATCTTCTGCACCAGGCCGGTTTCGATCAGACGCGGCACGTAATAGTTGGACGGCACGATGATGTCGTACTGGGAGACGCCGCCCGCGTTGAGCTTGGCCAGCATCTCCGGCAGCGAGTTGTAGTAGTTCTCGACCACCTCGACGCCGAACTTCTCCTCGAAGGCGGTGATGATTTCCGGGTCCATGTACTGGGTCCAGTTGAAGAGATACAGCTTCTTGTCTTCGGCCTGGACGGCACCTGCCAGCAGCAGACTGCCGATGGCGACAGCGAAACGCAGCGTGTTGTTTGTCATTGTGATGCTCCGCTCAACGTGCTTGAGAAATGATGGGATGTGCGTGATGAATGATCAGGCCCGACGTCGGCAAGGACAGCAGTGTCAGACCGCCTGTGGATATTGCGTATGCTCACGACGCCGCGCGCCGGCGCGACAGCACCAGACTGATAAGCGCCGCCAGGGCGACCGCCGCCATCATCAACGTGGCGATGGCATTGATTTCAGGAGTCACGCCCTTGCGTATCGCGCTCCAGATGTAGATGGGCAAGGTGGCGCTCTCCGGTCCGGCGGTGAAGAAACTGATCACGAAATCATCCAGCGACAGCGTGAAGGAGAGCAGGAAGCCCGAGATCAATGCCGGCTTGAGTGTCGGCAACATGAAGAACTGCACGCGCTGCCGCGGTGTCGCGTAGAGGTCCTTGGCCGCCTCGAACAGCGTCGGGTCCAGCCCGACGAAGCGCGAGTAGACGATCAACGCCACGAACGGCACCTGGAAGGTGACGTGTGCAATGGTCATGGTGGCCAGTCCCGGCGACAGCAGACCGGTCAGCTCATTGATCTTGACGAAGAAGGTCATTTCCGAGATCCCGAACACGATGTCCGGCAGCACGATGGGCAGATAGATCAGCACGATCAGCCAGCCCAGCTTGCGGTGACGATGGCGATACATGCCATACCCGATCAGCGTGCCGATCATCAGCGCCAGCAATGACGACACCACCGCCAGCAGCAGCGAATTGCCCAGCGCCGACAGAATCGCGTCATTGCCCAGCAGGCGCCGATACCAGCGCAGCGACACGCCAGTGAAGCTGGCGGCACTGTTGGAGGCATTGAAGGAAAACAGCATCACCACGATCAGCGGCAGATACAGAAAACCGAGCGTCAGCCACCAGAACCCCCGCAATCCCTTGTGAAAGCTCCCGCGCTTCATATCACCACCTCTTCACCGCCGCCCAGCCGCTTGCCGATGCGGCGCATGGCGTAGAGACCAATGAAGGTCGCAATCAGCATCAGGATCGCGCCCGCCGCGCCCAGCGGCCAGTTGGCGCTGCCAGCGAACTGATTGGCGACCAGATTGCCCAGCATCATGCCCTTGCCACCGCCCAGCAGCTCCGGAATCACGTACATGCCGAAGGCCGGAATCGCCACCAGCACGACACCCGCCAACAGCCCCGACAGCGTCTGGGGGAAGACCGCGTGCCAGAAGGCCTTGAGCGGCGAGGCGTAGAGGTCCTGCGCCGCCTCCACCAGTGAAAGATTCAACTTCTCGAAGGCGGCGTACAGCGGCAGCACCATGAACGGCAGGAAGTTGTAGACCAGCCCCAAAGTGACCGCGAAATTGGACGGATAGAGCCCCATGTTGGGCGCGATCATGCCCATGGCTTCCGCCAGCTCCGCCAGCGGCGTGCCCGGCGCCAGCAGATTCATCCAGCCGAAGGTGCGAATGACCTGATTGGTCCAGGACGGTACGACTACCGCCAGCAGCATGATCGGCCGCCAGCGCTGGTCTGACTGCGAGATGTAATAGGCGATCGGATAGGCCACCAGCACCACCAGCACAGTGGAAAGCACGGTCTGCCACAGCGAGCGCCCCAGCGTCATCAGGTTGCCCGGGCTCCAGCCGAGAAAGCCCTGTCCGGCCAGCTGCTGAAACGAGGTCAATGACAACGGCATTTCCGGCAGCCCATAGGGGCCGTTGGTCATGAAGGCCACGCTCATCAGATAGAGACTGGGCAGCACCAGAAAGACGATGATCCACAGTGCACCGGGCGCGACCGTCAGCAACAGGTGGCGTGACTCGGCGACCACCGCGCGGCTGCGCGCAGTGGCCAGGGTTGCGTGATAGGCCATCGTCATTCCCCCAGCGTGATCAGGTCTTGCGCGGCGACCACCACATCGACCTGGTCGCCGACTTCCGGCAACTGGCCACCCCGGTTGTTGACCACCACCTGCACGCTGACACCCGCCACCTCGACGCGATATTCGGCGTGGCTGCCGCGGTAGAGTCGCTCCTGCACTCGGCCCGGCAAGTGGTTCTCCAGCACGTCGTGACGCTCGAACTCGCTGGCGGGTCGCCGGCGCAGGTCCAGCGTCTCGGGACGCAACAGCAGCAGACTGCCAGTGCCCGGCGCCTGTGCGGTCAGTACGCCCAGCGGCGTGGTCAGTCGGATGGCGTCACTGCGGCTGTCATCGCGAGCCGTGACGTCGAACAGATTGGCATGGCCCATGAAGCGCGCCACGAAGGCATTGGCCGGACGCTCGTAGATCTCACGCGGCGAGCCCACCTGCTGGAGGCTGCCGCTGTCGAGCACTGCAATGCGGTCCGACATCACCATCGCTTCCTGCTGATCATGGGTGACGAAGACGAAGGTCATGCCCAGGCACTTCTGCAGGCGCAGCAGCTCGATCTGGATCTGGCTGCGCAGGCCGGCATCCAGCGCCGACAGCGGCTCATCCAGCAGCAGCACATCCGGCTCGCAGACCAGCGCCCGCGCCAGCGCGATGCGCTGACGCTGACCACCGGAGAGCTGGTCGACCCGGCGATCGATCAGGCTGCCCAGCTTGATGAACTCCGCCATCTCGGCAACCCTGGCCTCGCGCTCCCGGGGGGCGACACCGCGCATCTTCAGGCCGAATGCCAGGTTGTCGCGCACCGACAGATGCGGAAACAGCGCATAGGACTGGAAGACCGTGTTGACGCTGCGCTGATGCGGCGGCACCTCGGTGACATCCCGTCCGCCGATCACCACCTGACCTTCATCCAGCGCCTCGAGACCGGCCAGAATCCGCAACAGTGTCGTCTTGCCACAGCCCGAAGGCCCCAGCAGCGTGAAGAACTCGCCGGGCTGGATGCTCAGGTCTACGCCATCCAGCGCCGCCACCTCATTGCCGAAGCGCTTGTGCAGCCCCTTGAGCTGGATGGAGGATGCCGCGCGTCGCGGCAGCGCGGGCTGATCCGCATTGGTGCCGTGGCTCTCGCCGACGCTCTCATTGACGGTATCGCCAAGGTTCTCACCGGCGTTATCGTCGAAGCTCTCACCGACATGCTCACTGACGCTCTCGCTGGCGTGCGTGCCGCCAGGCGCCCGCACGCCGGCAGGCTTTTTCGTCGTGTGCTGCTCGGGCGTACCAGCGTCCTTGCCATCCACCGCGCTCATCGCGCCTCCCTTGCGATTACTCACCAGTCGTTTCCAGCTCTTGGGCTGTCGGGGTGTTCAACAGTGTCAAATGTGCAGCACCTTCATCATGGCCTCGGCCTAGAGCCGATCACGCAACGTGTAGAAGCTGGTCGCCAGGACCAGCAGAGGAGTTCGCAGCCAGCGCCCGCCCACGAAGGGACGGTGCGGCATGGCGGCAAAGATATCGAAACGTTCTGCCTGACCGGCGATGGTCTCGGCGACCAGCTTGCCCGCCAATCCTGCAAGCGACATGCCATGTCCCGAGTAGCCCTGGGCGTAATAGACATTCGGCACGAGACGCCCGAAGTCCGGCGCGCGGTTCATGGTGATGGCCACGTCACCGCCCCAGCGGTAATCGATCGCCACGCCATCGAGCACCGGAAACAGGCGGCGAATCTTGCTGTCCATGCGCGCCTTGAGACCACGCGGCTCCTGACCGGTATAGCTCACCTCACCGCCATACAGCAGGCGCCTGTCGGCAGAAAGACTGTAGTAGTCGAGCACGAAGTTGGCATCGGAAAGCGCGTCATTCTGCGGCAGGACCTGCGCGACCTGAGCCTCGCTGAGCGGTTCGGTGGCGACGATGTAATTGGCGACACGCATGATGCGCTCTTCCAGCGAGGCGACGAGGCCATTGAGGTAGGCATTGGTGGCCACGACCACGAATTCGGCGCTCACGCAGCCATGCTCGGTATGGATACGAGCACGCCGTGAGGTGCCATCGAGTGTATCGCCGCTCTGGCCGTGGTCGAGCTGACGCACCCGGCTCTGTTCGCAGAGCGTGACGCCGGCCTGCTGGGCAGCTCGCGCAAGTCCGAGGGTATAGTTGAGCGGATGCAGATGACCGCCCTCACCATCATGCAACGCGCCCGGATAGGCGTCGGTGACGACCCGCTCGCGCAGCGCATCGCCCTGCAGCCACTGCAGCGCGTGATAGTCGTAATCGCGTGCCATGCGCGCCTGGAACTCCTGCAGTGCGCGCACATGACGCGGCTTGACCGCGGCATGCAGGTAGCCCTGGGTGAAATCGCAGGGAATCTGATGCCGGGCAACCAGCTCGGCGGTCAGGCGCACGGACTCGCGGCTCATCTCCCAGATGGCGCGTGCCTGCTCGCGCCCCAGCGCCTTCTCGACCGTCGCGATATCGGTGCCGAGCCCCGGCAGGATCTGGCCGCCACTGCGCCCGGAGGCCCCGAAACCGATAGTCTGCGCTTCCAGCAGAATGACCGAATAGCCACGCTCGGCGAGATGCAGCGCAGCGGAGCAGCCCGTGACACCGCCGCCGATCACGCAGACATCGGCACGCTGCTCACCAGCTAGAGGCGGGCATGGGTCAAGCGTCACACGCTGGCTGGCCTGGTAGTAGGAATACGAGCCAGCACACTCGCTCTGCGTGCCTGATCTGAAGCCGCCCATGCACCTCCTCATCCGCTCTTGTTGAGTTTATTCACCATCGACTGGAATATTTTCGATATTTACCACACGTTTCGCTCTAATGCTGCATGTTGATTGCGCTGCATGGGAGAAATCTTCAACACCCCACGGCATTGGCGCACCCTGGTGGTGCGCACACGCGGCATGCGCAGCGCCGGCCGCTCCACCACAACATGCGACAAAAAAGCCCCGCCAGCCAGAAAGGCTGCGGGGCTTTTTAAAGATATGCTGTCCTGAAGACATGCGACTTGGAGATATACCGTCGATTTGACCGGCTACATCATGACGCTTGACCACACACCTGGCAGCCGGGGTCGCGCTTGAGGCCCATGCGTCGCCATTCACCGCTCAGGCCATCGAAGGTGGCCAGGCCGCGATGCACGCTGCCGGCACCGCTGATCAGCTTGAGCGCCTCCAATGCCTGGAAGGCGCCGATGATGCCGACCAGCGGCGCGATGACACCACTTTCAGCGCAGGTCAGCTCTTCATCGCCCAGCTCATCCGGCGGGTACAGACAGCCATAACACGGCGCCTGTGGCTCACGGCGATCGAACACCGCCAGCTGGCCGGAGAAGCGTATCGCGGCGCCGGACACCAGCGGGGTGCCCGCTGCCACGCAGGCGGCGTTGATCGGGAAGCGTGAGCTGAAGCGATCAGTGCAATCGAGCACCACGTCTGCGGCGGCCACCTGCTCGGCCAGCGCCTCACCCTGCAGCCGCTCTGACAACGCGATCACCTCGGTATCAGGGTTGATCGCCAACAGCGAGGCGGCGAGTGATTGCGCCTTGGGCTGATCGATGTCGGCGTCACCATGGGCGATCTGGCGCTGCAGATTGGACAACTCGACGTGGTCATCATCGGCCACCACCAGGGTGCCGATGCCCGCGGCTGCCAGATAGAGCGCTGCCGGGCAGCCCAGGCCACCCGCCCCGATCACCAGAACCCGCGCCGCCAACAGGCGCTGCTGCCCGGCAATGTCGACCTGAGGGAGCAGGATCTGGCGCGAGTAGCGCAGCAATTGCGAATCTTGCATGGGAGAAAAGCCGCCTATCGGTAAATGAAGTGAGAAGCCATGAGCCCTGCCCAACAACAACAACAGGGCTTGCCATTACTTGGCATCCAGCTCCTCGATATCGGGCACATGCAGCGAGAACTGCTCCTTGACCTCTTCCATCACCACATAACTCTTGGATTCCTTGACGCCGGGCAGCGTCAGCACCACATCGCCGAGCAGCTGACGATAGGCGGACATTTCCGGAATCCGGCACTTGAGGATGTAGTCGAACTGACCGGAGACCAGATGACACTCCTGGATCTGCGGCAGCTTGGAGACGGCGCGGCGGAACTCATCGAACACCGACGGCGACTGCGTCTCGAGACTGATCTCGACGAAGACCAACAGATTGGCCTTGAGCGCCTTGGGGTCGAGCACCGCCTTGTAACCGCGGATGACGCCGGCGCGCTCGAGGCGTTTGACGCGCTCCAGGCACGGCGTGGTGGAAAGGCCGACTTCCGAGGCGAGGTCGACATAGGAGATACGGGCATTCTCTTGCAGGCAACGCAGAATCTTGAGGTCGATGCGGTCCAGAGAGCGTGATTTTGCTTTCATTGTAATAGTTTTCCCAGCAGGGTGACTTGCAGCAGGATCATCCGTGCTCCTGGCTTCCGTGCAGTCAGGCCGTCGGATAACAAGGGGGTTATCAGATGACCATGCCAATCATGCAGGTTCATTACTATCATACCCGGCCAACAGGGGATACGCCTTCACTGGCGGTACTGTGACGAGGATTCCACGCAGACTCCACTGAAAACGGTGGAATGCACTACAGGGGTGCCAAGCGCGAGGATGTCAGTGGGGACCACACACGGGCACCGCTATCCGGCGCCCGACGAGCATCAGGCCAGCTTGCCCAGCGTGATGCGTTCGCGCCCGCCCAGGTCTTCCAGGGTCTCGACGTCGACGAAGCCGCCGGCACGCAGTGCCTCGCGCACTTCATTGCCCTGGGTAAGGCCATGTTCCAGCATCAGGTGGCCGCCTGCGGCCAGGTGCTGCGGCGCAGTGGCGATCAGATGCAGGAAGTCCGCCAGCCCTGCCTCGGCCGCGACCAGCGCCGAGCGCGGCTCGAAGCGCACATCGCCCAGCGCGAGATGCGGATCATCATCGGCCAGATAAGGGGGGTTGGCGGTAATCAGCGCAAAGCCGCTCTCGGTAACGGCACTGAACCAGTCACTTTGGCGGAATTCGGCATTGGCGATCGCCAGACGCTCGGCATTGCCACGCGCAAGCTGCACGGCTTCCTCGATGAGATCGACCCCCAGCACCTGCCACTGCGGGCGATGACGCGCAAAGGCCAGCGCGATGGCACCGGTGCCGGTGCCGAGATCCAGCAGCTTGCCGCTGGTGGCCTCGGCCAGTTCCAGCGCGCACTCCACCATGACCTCGGTGTCCGGGCGCGGAATCAGTGTGGCCGGTGAACAGGCCAGCGTCAGGCCATAGAATTCACGCCGCCCGAGCAGATGCGCCACGGGATGGCCCTCGGCGCGACGCGCCAGCAGCGCCTCGAAACGTGCCACACCCTCGGCGCCGGCCTCACTCCCGAGATCACGATCGCCCCAGGTGTAGAACCAGGTGCGCTCTCGTCCCATTACCTCGCCCAGCAGCAGCTCGGCATCCAGACGCGGAGAATCGCTGCCCGCCTCGCTCAGACGGGCAGTCGCGGCTGCCAGGGTGACATCGATTCTCACCTTATTGCTCCTGCAGTGCGGTCAGCTGATCGGCCTGGTATTCCACCACCAGCGGCTCGATCACTTCGTCCAGCTGGCCGGCGATCACTTCATTGAGCTTGTAGAGCGTCAGGTTGATGCGGTGATCGGTCAGACGCCCCTGCGGGAAGTTGTAGGTACGGATACGCTCGGAGCGATCACCCGAGCCGACCAGCTTGCGACGGGCATCGGAGGTGGCCTGTGCCTGGGTATCCACCGCGGCCTGCTTGAGGCGCGCCGCCAGCAGTGACATGGCGCGCGCACGGTTCTTGTGCTGGCTGCGCTCGTCCTGACACTCCACCACCACGCCGGTGGGCAGGTGGGTGATGCGAATCGCGGAATCGGTAGTGTTGACGTGCTGACCACCGGCGCCGGAGCTGCGATAGGTGTCCACGCGCAGGTCGGCCGGATTGATGTCGACGTCACCGACTTCATCGGCCTCGGGCATCACCGCCACGGTGCAGGCCGAGGTATGGATTCGCCCCTGGGATTCGGTGGCGGGCACGCGCTGCACGCGGTGCGCGCCGGACTCGAACTTGAGGCGCGAGTAGACGCCCTCGCCCTTCACGCGGGCGATGACTTCCTTGAAGCCGCCGTGCTCGCCGTGGCTGGCGCTGACGGTCTCGACCTTCCAGCCCTTGAGCTCGGCGTAGCGCGAGTACATCTTGAACAGGTCGCCGGCGAACAGCGCCGCCTCATCACCGCCCGTGCCGGCGCGCACTTCGAGGAAGACGTTGGCACCATCATCCGGGTCGCGCGGAATCAGCAACTGGGTGATCTCGGCTTCCAGCGTCTCGAGCGCCGCCTCGGTCTCGCGGACTTCCTCTCGCGCCATGTCGCGCATCTCTGGATCACTGTCCTCCGCCATCGCCAGCGCGGCGTCACGGTCTTCGTTCAGGCCACGATGGCGGCGCCATGCCTCGATCAATGGCTCAAGCTCGGCATACTCCCGCGACAGGTCGCGGAACCTGGCCTGGTTCCCGATCACTTCGGGCTCCGACAACAGTGCGGAGATCTCCTCGAAGCGGTCATGGAAGGTGTCGAGCTTGGTGATGAGGCTGTCTTTCATGAAGGGTCCTGTGATGAATCAGCCGGCGCGAGCAGAAGCGTCTGGGCCGTCTGAAGAATATCCTGGCGATCGTCTCCCGAGGCCTGGCGCAGTGCCAGCGTCGGGTGATGCATGAAGCGATTGGCCAGCTGGCGTGCCAGCTGCGCGACCACTTCCTGGGGGTCGCGTCCCTGATCGAGCTCCGCCAGCGCCTGCGCCTCGCATTCGGCGCGCAGTTGCTCGCCATGGCTGCGGTAGCGCTTGATGACTTCGCCGCCACTGCGCACTCGCTTGAGGTGCAACCAGGCGTTGACGCCCTGGCGAATCAGCTCTTCTGCCTGGGCAGCGGCCAGCTCGCGATGGCGACGATTCTCATCGATCACTTCCTGCAGGTCATCGACCGTATAGAGGAAGACGTCGTCGAGGTCACCGACCTGCGGCTCGATATCGCGCGGCACGGCGATGTCGACCATGAACACCGGCTTGTAGCGGCGCTTCTTGAGCGCGCGTTCCACCATGCCCTTGCCGAGAATCGGCAGCTGGGAAGCGGTGGAGGCTATCACGATATCGGCATTCTCGAGGGCATGCGGAATGCCTTCCAGGCCGATGGCGCTCCCGCCCAGCTCATCGGCCAGACGCTCGGCGCGCGACACGGTGCGGTTGGCGATGCACAGGTTGGCGATGCCCGCTTCCTTGAGATGACGCGCGACGAGTTCGATGGTCTCGCCGGCACCGATCAACAAGGCATTGGCCCGCGAGAAATCATCGAAGATGTGGCTGGCCATGCTGACGGCGGCGTAGGCCACCGAGACGGGGTTCTCGCCGATACCGGTCTCGGTACGTACCTGCTTGGCGACCTGGAAGATATGCTGGAAGAGCTGCTCGAGCTCACCGCCCAGCCCCACCGAGTTGCGCGCAAATTGATAGGCGTCCTTGAGCTGGCCCAGAATCTGCGGCTCGCCCAGTACCATCGAGTCCAGCCCCACCGCGACACGGATCAGATGGCGTACCGCCTCTTCTCCCAGGTGCTGATAGCTGCAACGCGACAGCTCCTCCACCGGCAGGCGGTGAAAACGCCCCAGCCACTCGAGCACCGACTTGGCGCCATCACTGGTCACGCAGTAGAGCTCGGTACGGTTGCAGGTCGACAGCACCGCCGCTTCGGAGACCGCCGGCAGGCGCTTCAATTCGCCCAGCGCGGCATCGAGCTGCGCAGGCGTGAAAGCAACGCGCTCGCGCACGTCAACGGCGGCGGTGCGGTGATTGATGCCAAGGGCAAGAAGGGTCATGGAGTCAGTCGTCAGGGTCTGGCCGGCAGGAATCGGCGTCAATGTCAGGCGGCTCTCGGTGCTGGCCTGCCGCGAGGCCAAGGCCAGGACAGCAGGTAATCCGCGCAGGCTCGGTGCCTTTACACCTGTCGACTCAATGGGGACAAAGGCGGCTGACATAAAGGCACACAGGACTGCCGAAGCGGCTGAGATCGTAATATTAGCGCGCTCATTCTACCACAGCGTCTGGACCACGCGACCCCGCAGCATGTCGCAGCCGATGAGGATTTTCCATGATGCTGGCAGGCTATCGCTATCAGCCCGCGCGGCGTATCTGTCGGCATACGAGGCATCCGGTGGGTCATGCCACTTGCTTGCATCGGCAACGCTATCCCCGCTCGCCACCAGCCGTTATGCTGCAAGACACGACGCCTTCGTCAGCGCCACGCTGCGCGCATGACCCGGCCTGCGGCTCGACCGCCCCGTTCTCTCATCCTGCCCCCACTGACAAACGCGAGGTTGCATGCACGCTTCGACTGCCGCTGAACATAGCCCCCCGCACGCGCACGCCTGCCTTGATGCCCCCCGTCGCCCGCGCGCCGGGTGGAAGTCCTGCGTCGTGGGCGGATTGCTGCTGGGCTTGACCGGCTGTCAGTCGATGAGCGACTCCGCGCCCCTGATGGCGCAGCCCGACCCGCTGGCCACGGCGCCGCCCATCCAGCAGGGCCTGGATGCCGACAGCCTCAATCAGCTGCTGAGCGCCGAACTCGCCGGACAGCGCGGTGACTATCCCCGCGCCGCCAATGGCTATCTGGCCGCCAGCCGTCACTTCGATGACCCGGAACTGGCGCGACGCGCCGTGCTCGCGGCCCGTTTCGCCGACAACCCGGCCCTGCTGGAACGCGCCGCCGAACGCTGGCAGCAACTCGATGAGTCCGCCAGCGAGCCCGGCATCATCCGCGCCCGCCTGGCGGTCGAGCGAGGCGACTGGCAGGCCGCGCTCGAGCAGCGCCTGATGCTCACCGCCAGTGGCGGCAATGGCAATCTGGCGACCCTGGCCGAGCAGGCGATCGATGCCGGTGCCGAGCTCGAACCCCTGCTGGCGATGCTGGAGACGCATATCGCCCAGTATCCCGAGCAGCCGATGCCCGAGATTGCCGCGGCACTGTTCGAGGCAGCGCTGGGCGATGAGACAGCGGCGCGTGCACGCCTGGTGCGCCTGGAAAGCGCTCACGCCACATTGGCGGAGCTCTGGCTGGCGCGCAGCGAGATCGAACGCAGTGCGGGGCGTCTCGAGGCGGCGCGGCGCGCGGTGGCCCGAGGCCTTGAGATCGCTCCCGATGACAGCCGCCTGATCCTGAGCGCCGCGCAGACCGAACTGGCCAGCGGCGATCTGGACGCGGCACGCGAACGCATCGACAGCCTCGTCACCCGCCACCCCAACGCGCCACGCCTGCGCCTGGCGCTGGCCAGCCTCTATCTTGATGCCGATTCCCCCGAGGACGCCCATCGCCTGCTGCTGCCGCTGCTCGACGAAGACCCGGTGCCGGATGCCGCCTACGCCCTGCTGGGGCTGGCCGCCGAGTCCAGCGGCGACGTCGACAACGCCATCCTTTACTACCGTCAGGTGCCGGACGGCGAGCGCTACATTTCCAGCCGCGCCCGCGCCGCCCAGTTGCTGGTCGAACATGAGCGCACGGACGAGGCCCGTCAGTTCCTGGCCGTGGAACGCCTGCGCCATCCGCGTCATGCCATGACGCTGCTCAGCTTCGAGATCGACCTGCTCGACTCCCAGGAGGCGCATGCCGAGGCCGAGGCCCTGCTGAGCAGCAGCATCACCACGCGCCGCAAGGCGCTTGCGCAAGCCATCGCCACCCAGGAGACCGACACGCGCAACACGCTGGAAAGCGAGCTGGGCAGCCTGTTGTTCCTGCGCGGCATCCGCCGCCTGGAAGATGATCAGCTGGGCGGCATGGAAGAAGACCTGCGAGAAGTCATCGCGCTGGAACCCGACAACGCCAGAGCCTACAACGCGCTCGGCTACACCCTGCTGGTGGAGACGGACCGCCTCGAGGAAGCACTGGCCTTGATCGAGCGCGCCCATGCGCTGTCGCCCGACGACGCGGCCATTCTGGATAGCCTCGGCTGGGGCCGCTATCTGACCGACGACCTCGACAATGCGCTGGCACCGCTGGAAGCCGCCTGGGCCCAGCAGCAGGATGCCGAGATCGGCGCCCATCTCATCGAGGTGCTGTGGGCGCTGGGCCGCGAGGATGAAGCCCGTGGCCTGGCGGTAGAGCTGAGCGAGCGCTTTGAAGAAGCCAGCGAGCTCGAAGCCCTGTTCCAGCACATCCCCGAGCTGCGCCCGGTCGTCGACGCGCCCTGAAGGGCACTGCCACGCTACCCGGCACTTTCTGCCCACTGGCGAGTCCATTATCCTGACCCGTCAGTGAGTGGAGTCTCACTCACCGTCACTCATCTTCTCGCCATCCGGAAGGCCTTCGCGTCATGATCACTTCTCCCCTGCCACTCCCCCTGCTGAGCCAGGCACGCCGCCTGCTCGGGCCAGCCCTGCTGGCCATGACACTGGTACTCAGCGGCTGCGCCAGCCAGATGGCCAGCGACAATGCCGGTGATCTGACGCGCAGCGACGGCGACTGGCAGCAACAGGACGCGCAACTTGCCGCCCTGACCCACTGGCAGCTGGCAGGCAAGGTCGGCATTCGCACCCCCGAGGAAGGCCATAGCGCCAACCTCGACTGGCAGCAGGACGGCGATGACTACCACATGCTGATCACCGGGCCGCTGGGCGCGGGGCGCACGACTCTGGTGCGTGACGCCGATGGTGTGCGCCTCTCCTCCTCCGAGGGGGACTTCGAGGCCCCGGATGCCGAGAGCCTGATGCTGGCGCAACTGGGCTGGTCATTGCCGCTGGGCGCCCTCGACAACTGGGTGCGCGGCGTACCGGCCGCTGGCGAGCATGACATCGAGACAGATCAACTTGGCTTCCCGACCACCCTCTACCAGGACGGCTGGGAAGTGGACTATCAGGATTGGACCCGCGCCGAAGGCCTGTGGCTGCCGCGCAAGATGAAGCTCTACTACGGCGACCTCACCGCCACGCTCATCGTCAACCAGTGGCAGGCGCTGTGATCGTGACACCTTCTCCTTCTTCCATGACGACCCCGACAGCCGCATCCGCATCGACCATGACTCTCACCCTGCCGGCACCGGCCAAGCTCAATCGCATGCTGCATATCACGGGCCAGCGCGCCGATGGCTATCACGAGCTGCAGACGCTGTTCCAGTTTCTCGAGCACGGCGACAGCCTCAGCTTCACGCTGCGCGACGATGAGGCCATCCGCCTCTCACCGCCTATTGAAGGCGTGCCCGAAGAGGCCAACCTGATCGTGCGCGCCGCGCGCCTGCTGCGAGAAGCCGCACACGCGCAGGGCAAGGTCGCGTCACCCACCGCATTGCCCGGTGTCGATATCACGCTGGAGAAAGTGCTGCCGATGGGTGGCGGCCTGGGGGGCGGCAGCAGCGACGCCGCCACGACCCTGCTGGCACTGGACAGACTCTGGGGGCTCGAGCTTGGCGAAGACGCCCTTGCCGAGCTCGGGCTGTCGCTCGGCGCGGATGTGCCGGTGTTCGTGCGTGGCTTCGCCGCCTGGGCCGAAGGCATCGGCGAACGCCTGGTGCCAGCCCCGCTGGACACCCCATGGTTCGTGGTGATCCACCCCGGTGTCGAGGTCGCGACACCCGCCGTGTTCGGCCACCCGCAATTGACACGTTCCAGCCTCGCGATTAGTATGGCGCGCGCACTGCAGGGGGGCCGCAACGACTGTGAAGTCGTGGTGCGCACTTTGTACCCGGCAGTCGCCGACGCCCTGGACTGGCTGGACCAGTTCGGCACCGCCAGACTGACGGGCACCGGCGCCTGTGTGTTCTGTGCGTTTGACGACGCACGACAGGCCAGCGAGGTGCTGGGTCGACTCGAACTCGAGCGCCCGATGTGGCACGCCTTCTCGGCACGCGGTTGCAATATCTCCCCTCTACATGCCGCTCTGGCTTCGGCCTGAGCACAGCAACTGGTTGAAGTGAACGTTGCTGGGGTATCGCCAAGTGGTAAGGCACCGGTTTCTGGTACCGACATTCCCAGGTTCGAATCCTGGTACCCCAGCCAATCCTGGCCGTTCCCGGTCAACCCGGAATTCTCCACTCCCGAGATCCCACAAGACTCCAAAGGTGGCTGCGCGTGTCAAAACTGATGGTATTCGCGGGGAATGCCAATCCCGCTCTCGCCCGCAAGGTAGCTGAAGCCCTCGATACCCGCCTGGGCCATGCAACCGTCGGTCAGTTCAGCGATGGCGAGATTGCGGTAGAAATCAACGAAAACGTTCGCGGCAAGGACGTCTTCATCATGCAGTCCACCTGCGCACCGACCAACGACAACCTGATGGAGCTGATCCTGATGGTGGACGCGTTGCGTCGTGCGTCTGCGGCGCGTATCACTGCGGTCGTTCCCTACTTCGGTTACGCCCGTCAGGACCGCCGCGTGCGCTCTGCTCGCGTGCCGATCTCGGCGAAGGTGGTCGCGGACATGATGGTCAAGGCTGGCGTCAATCGCGTCATGACCATGGACCTGCATGCCGATCAGATCCAGGGCTTCTTCGATGTGCCGGTGGACAACGTCTACGGCTCACCGATCCTGCTCGACGACATCGAACGTCAGAACTATGACAACCTGATCGTCGTCTCCCCGGATGTGGGCGGCGTGGTACGTGCCCGTGCCATCGCCAAGCAGCTCAACTGCGAGCTGGCCATCATCGACAAGCGTCGTCCCCAGGCCAACCAGGCCCAGGTGATGAACATCATCGGTGATATCAAGGACCGCACCTGCGTGCTGGTCGATGACATGATCGATACCGCCGGCACCCTGTGCAAGGCGGGCGAGGCACTCAAGGATCATGGCGCCAACCGCGTCGTGGCCTATGCGTCCCACGCGATCCTGTCTGGCCCGGCGGTCGACAACATCACCAACTCCGTCCTCGACGAAGTGGTGGTTGCCGACACCATCCCGCTGTCCGACGCCGCGCGTCGTTCCGGCAAGATCCGCCAGCTGACAGTCGCTGGCCTGATCGCCGAGGCGATCCGTCGCGTCAGCAATGAAGAATCCGTCAGCGCCATGTTCCACTGAGTCCTGTCGGCGGGCCCTGCTCGCCGCTGCTCGGGGAAGAGGCACTGACAACGGCAGATGATCCGTCATCTGCCGACAAGCGGCCGGCCCGGAAATCTCCGGGCCGGCCTCATGGATCCGGTAGCGCTCTGGTCGCGGGGGCTACCGGATTCTCATTAGACCCTTGAGGTATCTGCAAAATGAAACTGTTCAAACTGAATGCTGAAGTTCGTGAAGACCTGGGGAAAGGTGCGAGCCGCCGCCTGCGTCGTACGAACGACTTCGTGCCGGCCATCATCTACGGTGCCGACCAGGCCCCGACTCCGGTCATGATCGACAAGCCGAGCCTGTACAAGGCGGTTGACGATGAGGCGTTCTACTCCTCCATCATCACCCTGAATGTTGCGGGCAAGACCGAGAAAGTCGTCATCCGTGACCTGCAGCGTCACCCGTTCAAGCCGCTGCTGACTCACGTCGACTTCCTGCGCATCGATCCGACCCACAAACTGACCATGAACGTGCCGCTGCACATCACTGGTCAGGAAGCCTGTGTCGGTGTCAAGGACCAGGACGGCGTCCTGCACGTCCTGGCGACTGACGTCGAAATCAGCTGCCTGCCGGAAGCCCTGCCGGAATACCTGGAGCTGGACGTGTCCAAGCTGGAAGTTGGCCACACCCTGCACCTGTCCGACATCGCTCTGCCGGAAGGCGCCGAGTCCGTTGCCCTGTCCCACGGTGCCGATCACGACACCGCTGTGGTCAACGTCACTCGTCCGAACATCTCTGCTGACGCAGAAGATGCTGCTGAAGGCGAAGAAGCACCTGCTGCAGAATAACGCAGCCTGATCAAGGAGCCAGACAGCGCATGTCACGAGTGAAAGCGATCATCGGCCTCGGTAACCCGGGGAACGAATACGAAGACACCCGTCACAATGCCGGCGTCTGGCTCCTTGACGCTCTTGCGCGCCACGGTCACACCACGTTGCGTCCGGAACGCAAGTTCCATGGCCAATACGCGAAGGTCCACTTCGCCGGTCAGGATCTGCATTTGCTGTTCCCATCGACGTTCATGAATCGCAGCGGTCAGGCCGTGGCCGCATTGTGCAACTTCTACAAGCTCGCCCCGGATGAACTGCTCGTCGCCCACGATGAGCTGGACATCGACCCCGGCACCGCCCGCTACAAGCAGGGTGGCGGCCATGGCGGTCACAACGGGTTGCGCGACATCATCAGTGCACTGGGCAACGACAAGTCGTTCCATCGTGCCCGCATCGGCATCGGCCACCCCGGCAATGCCAAGCTGGTGACCAACTTCGTGCTCGGGCGTCCCGGCAAGGCTGAACGCCAGGCCATCGACGACGCCATCGACGAAGTGGTGATGACCCTCCCCGACGCCATCAGTGGCGAATGGGCACGGGCCATGAATCGCCTGCATTCCTTCAAGAGCTGAACCTCTGCATCACCCGGCATCACCCCTCTCCGAATTTCGGTGATTCGCTCAGCGCATCACCTCGCTTGCGTGCGCGCGTCTCGCCACGCGATCAGCAGCAAAAGGCATCATTTGCCGCGCGACATGCGCCCAATGGATGACCTCGGCGGCATGAGGCCTTACACTTCCCGCCTGTCTTCATTCCGTGCCTGCCCACTCGTTTCCCCGCATGCCCAGTGCCTGTGCACTCAGAGCCTGCTGGTCGAGACGACTGCCAGTGCCACGCCCCATTCGATACGTCACACCAGGATCTAGCGCCATGGGTTTCAATTGCGGCATCGTCGGCCTGCCGAACGTCGGCAAGTCCACTCTCTTCAATGCACTGACCAAGTCTGGCATTGACGCCGAGAACTTCCCCTTCTGCACCATCGAGCCGAACACCGGTATCGTGCCGATGCCTGACCCTCGCCTGAACGCGCTGGCCGAGATCGTCAAGCCGGAGAAGGTGATCCCGACCACCATGGAATTCGTCGACATCGCGGGTCTGGTCGCGGGCGCTTCCAAGGGCGAAGGTCTGGGCAACAAGTTCCTGGCCAACATCCGTGAGACCGACGCCATCGCGCACGTGGTGCGCTGCTTCGAGGATGACAACGTCATCCACGTCGCCAACCACGTCGACCCGGCCGCCGACATCGAGACCATCAACATCGAGCTGGCCCTGGCCGATCTCGACAGCGTCGAGCGCAGCATCCAGCGTCTGGCCCGCGTCGCCAAGGGCGGCGACAAGGAAGCCATCGCCACCAAGGCCGTGCTGGAACGCATCCAGCCGCACCTGGCCGAAGGCCAGCCGCTGCGCAGCTTCGGTCTCAGCGATGACGACCTGAAGATCGTGCGCGGCTTCGGCTTCCTGACCCTCAAGCCGACCATGTACATCGCCAACGTCAGCGAGGAAGGCTTCGAGAACAATCCCTACCTCGATATCGTGCGCGGCATTGCCGCCAACGAAGGCGCCAGCGTCGTGCCGGTGTGCAACAAGATCGAAGCCGAGATCGCCGAGCTGGACGAGGAAGAGCGCGAGATGTTCCTCGACGAACTGGGCATGGAAGAGCCGGGCCTGGACCGCGTCATCCGCGCCGGTTACGAGCTGCTGGGTCTGCAGACCTACTTCACCGCTGGCGTGAAGGAAGTGCGTGCCTGGACCGTCAAGATCGGCGCTACCGCACCGGAAGGCGCTGGTGTCATCCACACCGACTTCCAGAAAGGCTTCATCCGTGCCGAAGTCATCTCCTATGCCGACTTCATCGCCTACAAGGGCGAGCAAGGCGCCAAGGATGCCGGCAAATGGCGCCTGGAAGGCAAGGACTACATCCTCAAGGATGGCGACGTGGTGCACTACCGCTTCAATGTCTGATGGCTCACCGGTGCCCGGCGACGCCCGGGCCCAGCTGACGCCCTGACAGCCCGTCCTGACAGAACGGCCCTGATCTCTCACGAGGTCAGGGCCGTTCTGCGTTGTGGCGCGGGAAACTGCTCAAGCAGGGACACCGATCAAGCCATGGAGGTCTCAACCAGTGGAGACCTCAACCAGCGATGGACTCAGACCGTAGAGTGCTCTGCCAGCGGCACCTGCAGCCACTGCGCGGCCTGCCTGGCGAGCTGGTCCGCCAGCGACTGGGCCAGCCGCGAACGCCCCGCCTCGCGTCGCCACACGGCGCTCAGCACCAGCTCACCCGCCTGGGGCATCTGACGCGCGCTCAAGCCGCGCTCCGTAGTGGCGGCATGCGCCGTGAGCGCATCGACCACCGCCAGCCCCTCCCCCGCCTGAACCAGCGCCGCCGCCAGTGGATAGGTCTGCACACGCGTCACGATGCGCGGTGAAGATGGCAAAGCGCTTGAAGCTTCCTGCGCCACGCTCGCCAGCAGACCATCGAGTCGCCGCGCCAGCGGGTCGTGCGCTCCCAGCGCGATCAGGCGCTGACCGGCTAACTCCGCCACCGTCATCGGCGTCTGCTGACAGTCCTGTGCCCAATACCCTGCGGGCGCGAGCACCAGTAGCGGCATGCGCACCAACGGTCGCGTCATCAGCGCAGGATGCGTCGGCGCACTCAGCGTGAAGGCGATATCGACCTCATGCAGCAACAGGGCATCGACGATCTCGCGGGTATGCTGGGTCGCCAGCTCACAGCTGACCCGCGGCTGACGCCGGCGCCACTGACCCAGCGCCTGCGGCAGCAATTGCTGGGCGATGGCAGGCGTCGCCACCACCTTGAGCGTGCGCGCCTCGCCCTCACGCAAGCCATCGACCAGCCGTCTCACATCGTCCAGCTGACCGAGCATTCCCTGACTGGCCGCTTCCAGCTTGCGCGCCTCCTCGGTGGGATGAAGCTGCCCTGCACTGCGCGTGAACAGCGTGATGCCCCACTGGCGCTCGACCTGCTGCAGCGCCTTGCTCGCCGCTGGCTGGGAGATATGCAGCAACCGCGCCGCACCGGTCACGCTGCCGGCCTGCAGGACGGCGTGAAAGATCTCCAGGTCCCTGAGCCGCATGCGCTATCTCCCTGTCCGGTTGTCTAGAGGGCTTACTTGAGGGCGTACTTGAGGGCGCAATTGAGCGCCTGCGCATCAGATTACCCCATAACCTCGGGTTATGGCGCAGCACATCCTTTTCATTCGCCACTCACGCCAGCGACCGGCAAGCTCGAACACAACGCAACACGACCTTCACGACCCGGGAGCCCAGCATGCAACGCCACGTGACTCTCATCGGAGGCGGCGTGATCGGCCTCGCCAGTGCCCACGCCCTGGTACGCGCCGGCCACTGCGTGACCCTGATCGACGCCCATGCCGAGGTCGCCAGCGAGACCAGCCACGCCAATGGCGGCCAGCTGAGCTATCGCTATGTGGCGCCACTGGCCGATAGCGGCGTGCCCCGCCAGGCCATCAAGTGGCTTTTGGCAGGCAATGAGGCACCGCTGAAACTGCGCCCGAATCTGGACCCCGCACAATGGCGCTGGATGGCCCGCTTTGTGGCCGCCTGCAATCACCGCACCCATCAGGCCAGCGCAGCGCAAATGCTCTCGCTGGCCCTGCACAGCCAGGCGATCATGAGCGAGTGGCGCACTCGAGATGCGCTCGGCGACTTCGCCTGGCAGCAGCGCGGCAAGCTGGTGATCCATCGTGACCCGGTGGCGCTCGACAAGGCGGCCGCCGCGCGCGTCGCCCCGCAGGACCAGCAGGTGCTCGATGCGCGCCAATGCATCGCGCTGGAGCCCTCACTGGCCCATCAGCAAGCCCATCTGTCGGGCGGCATCTTCAGCGCCTCGGACGAGACGGCGGATTGCCATGCCTTCTGTCAGGCGCTGGAGCGCAAGCTGCAGGCCTCCAGGCGCTACACGCGCATCGCCAACACGCGCGTCGCCCCGCTGAGCGCACGCAACGGTCGCATCGCGCAGCTCGAGCTCAGACACCTTGATGGCCGCCGAGAATGCCATGCCGTCGAAGAGGTCGTCATCGCGGCCGGCAATCATGCCGCCGAGCTGGTGCGCCCACTGGGCATCCACCTGCCCCTGCAGCCGCTCAAGGGCTATAGCCTCACCCTGCCACTGGCAGCTGACACCCCGGAGACGGCCGCGCCGCGCATCAGCGTCACCGACTCGGCACGCAAGGTGGTCTACGCCGACCTGGAGTCGTCGGCATCGCGCCAGCTGCGCGTCGCGGCGATGGTGGATATCGGCCAGCGGGAACGCGACAGCTTCCACCCCGAACTGGATGAGCAGCGCATTGCCGCCCTGCGCAAGCTGGCCAGCGATACCTTCCCCGAAGCCGGCGATTTCGCGCAGGCCACTCCCTGGGCCGGGCTGCGCCCCAGTACGCCCAAGGGGCCGCCGATCCTCGGCCGTCCCCGGCAAGCGAACAGCCCGGACAATCTGTGGCTGAACGTCGGCCATGGCAGCCTGGGCTTCACGCTGGCCTGCGCCAGTGGCGACCTCATCGCACGCGCCATCTCGCGAGAGGCTCTCCCCAGCTCTCTCTCCGACAGCCTACCTGATGCCCTCGCTGCGCGGCCGGGACGCTAGTCTGATGAATTCCCTGCCACTTTTTCGCGCTGATGCGTTGACAACATCACGGACAATCCGTAATATTCGCCTCCGTTGGACGGCTACATAGCTCAGCTGGTTAGAGCACATCACTCATAATGATGGGGTCCCCTGTTCAAATCAGGGTGTAGCCACCAACCAAGATTCGAAAGGCCTGACTGCTTGCAGTCAGGCCTTTTTCGTTGTGCGCGTTCTGCGCCGAGACCTTGATCGGACCTTGACCGCGCTTCGCTCGCGCACCTAGCGCCCCGCTCCGCAGCCCTCGAGCCAGGTCACAGGCATCAAAAAGGGCGACCCGCAGGCCGCCCTTTTTCCAGGCTCGTCTTTTTACGATATTACGCTACGCGCCCGCTATCTCAGCACAATCCGGCTCGACCACTCAGTCCAGCTGCTCGCGATTGCAGAAGGCTACCAGCACCTTGATCAGCATAGCGACATCGGCACTGCCGGATGTCTCACGAATCGAGTGCATGCCCCACTGCGGCAGCCCTACATCCAGAGTCGGCACCCCCACCTCACTGGCGGTGATCGGCCCGATGGTGCTGCCACAGCCCATGTCGGCACGACTGACGAAGGTCTGCACCGGCACATCCTGCTCGCGACACATCTCGCGGAACAGCCCGGCCGTGGTGCTGTTGGTGGCGTAACGCTGATTGGCATTGACCTTGATGACCGGCCCGGCATTCAACTTCGGCCCATGCCCCGCATCATGCTTGTCCGCGAAATTGGGGTGCACGGCGTGGGCATTATCGCAAGAAATCATCAAGGAGCGCTGCACGAGGCACTGATAGCCTTCTTCGCTGTCCAAGCCGACGTAGTGATTGATGCGCTTGAGCACATCAGCCAGGAAGGGCCCCTGGGCACCACAGGCGCTGGCACTGCCGACTTCCTCATGATCGGTGGTGACGAACAGCGCCCCCTGACTGCCATCGGCCTCCAGCAGAGCCTCGAGACCGACGAAGCAGGACAGCAGATTGTCGAGGCGCGCACTGGTGATCAACTCACCTTTCAGCCCCGACTGCGCCGCCGGCTGCAGATCGTGCAGGCCCAGCTCGAAGTCGACGACATCCGCGACCCGCATGCCGTGCTGCTCCTCGATCAGCTCGATCAACAGCGCATTGAAGGCCTCCGCGGGCGTCCCGACCTCTTCCCCAAGCTGCATGACCACGGCTGACATCTGGGTCTGGGCATTGATGGCACGCCCGCTGTTGACGTCACGATCCAGATGGATCGCCAGGCTCGGCACGCAGGCAAACGGACGCATGACCGTCAGCAGCAGCGTCTCGCGACGACCGTCCGCATGCCGCACCTGGACGCGGCCCGCAAGGCCCAGATCGCGATCGAACCAGGTGCTCAGCAACACGCCGCCATAGGTCTCGACGCCCAGCGTCAACCAGCCCTGACTGGCCTGCGCCGGATTGGGCTTCAGGCGCAGACAGGGCGAATCGGTGTGCGCACCGATCATCCGAAGTGAGCTCAGTGACGTATCACCCTTCGGGAGCTGAAAGGCGATCAACGAGGAATCATTGCGCGTGACATAGGCGCGCTCACCGGGCACCAGCTGCCAGGAAGACGTCTCGCTGAGGCGACGATAGCCCGCCTGTTCAAGACGCTGCGCCATGGAAGCCGTCGCGTGCCACGGCGTGGGAGAAGAAGACAGGAAGTCGAGCAGTGCGGGAACGCGGGAATCCGCAATCGCATGAGTCATGATGGCGTCTGGTCCTCGAAGATATATGCAAGGCACTGTATAAGAAGAAACATGATGGGGAAAACCTGTGACGACCCTTCGATGACATGACTGCCATCCAGTCACCATTCAGCGGGGCGTCGAGAAGCGCGGCATGCCAGCCAAAGCCCTGCGCTGACAGAGTTTTCACAACCCCAACGCATCAACGCCAGACAACTGTGTATGGTGCGTGAGACTGCTACAATGCCCGCTCGACCCCCTGCGGGGAGGTCGTTCAGGGAGCAGAGTGTACATGAATCGGGAGTGCTTCATTGATGAGCCTGTTCGCAAACGTCCGGCGCACGGCATTCGTTGCCCTGTGTCTTGCCATGGCCGGCCCTGCCAGTGCCGCGGTCACCCCTACTGACGCCGATGCACAGGCTGCTCGCGAAGTTGCCGAGTCTTTGCGCTATGGGCATTACGAAGATGTGACCCTGGATGACCACTGGGCCAACCGCGCCTTTACGCAATACCTCAAGACTCTCGACCCCCAGAAAGCCTATCTGCTGGATGCGGACATCAGCGAGTTCAGCGACCTGCGTCACGATTTCGACGACGCCATGGTCGATGGTGATCTCGAGCGTATCTATGGCCTCTACGAGCGCTATCAGCAACGCCTCACCGCACGCCTCACCTGGCTGGTGAAGACGCTGGACGCCAAGCCGAGCTTCGATTTCGACAAGGATGATCGCCTGGCGCTGGACCGCAAGGATAGCCCGTGGGCCGATAGCGAGCAGGAGCTCGACGAGCTGTGGCGCAAGCGCCTCAAGAACGCCTGGCTATCGATGTCACTGTCCGACAAGAGCGATGACGAGATCGCCAAGACGCTCAGCGAGCGTTATTCCAACCAACTCAAGCGCATCAAGCAGACCAACGATGAAGATATCCTGACGCTGGTGATGCATGCCGTAACCGGCAGCATCGATCCGCACAGCGAATACTTCTCGCCGCGCCAGGGCGAATCCTTCGATATCCAGATGAAGCTGTCGCTGGATGGCATCGGCGCCCTGCTGCAATCCGAAGGTGAATACGTCAAGGTCTCGAGCCTCGTGCCCGGCGGCCCTGCCGAGAAGGATGGCGAGCTCAAGCCGGCCGATCGCATCGTGGCCGTCGGCCAGGGTCAGGGCGACAGCGAGTGGACCAACGTGGTCGGCATGCGCCTGGATGACGTCGTGGACCTGATCCGCGGCCCGAAGGGCTCCGTCGTGCGCCTGGAAGTGATTCCGGCCCAGTCGCTGGATGTCACCAAAACGCGTGAACTGGACATCACCCGCGACACCGTCAAGCTCGAGGACCAGGCCGCCAATGCCAAGGTCATCGACGTCAAGCGCGATGACGGCGTCCACAGGATCGGCGTCATTCATGTGCCCGCCTTCTATGTCGATTTCGATGCCTGGCAGGCCGGTGAAGACGACTACCGCAGCACCACCCGCGACGTGGCGCGCCTGATCGACGAACTGAAGGCCAAGCAGGTGGAAGGCATCATTCTCGATCTGCGCAACAACGGCGGTGGTGCCCTGCAGGAAGCCAATTCGATGATCGGCCTGTTCATCGATCGCGGCCCCACCGTGCAGGTGCGTGACGCACGCGGCCGTATCAGCCTCTACGGCGATACCGACGCCGGCACCCACTATGACGGCCCGCTGACCGTGCTGGTCAATCGCCTCTCGGCCTCGGCGTCCGAAATCTTCGCCGGTGCGATCCAGGACTACGGCCGCGGCCCGATACTCGGCAGCCAGACCTTCGGCAAGGGCACGGTGCAGACCATCTCCTCGCTGAGCGAAGGCGAGATCAAGCTGACCCGCGCCAAGTTCTATCGCATCTCCGGCGACTCGACCCAGAACAAGGGCGTCAAACCGGACATCGCCTTCCCCAGCGTCATCGACCCGCAGGAGATCGGCGAATCCAGCCTCGACTACGCGCTGCCCTGGGACCAGGTACGCCCGGTGAAGTATCGCCGCTACGGTGATCCGGCACGCTACCTGGCCGCATTGCGCGCCCGCCACCAGAGCCGCGCCGAACAGGACCCCAACTTCAACTACCTGAAGAGCGAAGTCGCGCTGTCAAAGGCACTGCGCGCGCAGCAGACCAGCATCAGCCTCAATCGTGAGCAGCGCAAACGCGAGATGGATGCCCAGGAAGCCGAGCAGCTGGCACTGGAAAACAAGCGCCGTCGTGCCCTCAACCTCGAGCCACTGACAAGCTTTGCCGAACTCGATGCCGCCAGCGACCACATCTCTTCCCCCGAGAGTGATCCCGAGCAGGAAGCCGATATCGAAGAAGGCAGCAGCGACAAGGAAGCCAAGGACCCGATCGATCAGGCCCAGCTTCAGGAAAGTGCCGAGATCCTGCTCGACTACGCCCACCTCACCGGTGATCGCTAGACTCTCGTGACTCGTACCACGGCCACCGTCTGACGAAGCTGGTCGACCGCCAAGGCCCCTGCTCTCATGCAACACCGAGCGCAGGGGCTTTTTTCGTGCCACAAAGAAAGTCTGTGGCACGCAGCATCACGGCCGCGCGAGGCAGCAACGCGCGCACAACAATGCACAGGCAGCAACACATACGAAGCAACGACAAGACAGAAAACGTAGCAGCAGAAACGGAATGGCATGCATCGCAACGCCAGGCAGCTGCCGAACAGAGGATGACAGCAGAATGCTGGCGACGCGGGACATGCTCTCGAGGCAGAAAGCACGAAATGCCGAAGCAGCACGAAATACCAAAGCAAGATGCGGAGCAGGAGCGGACTGGCGAGCAGAACTGAGGAAGCAGGGTTTGCGAACAGCACTCAGAAACAGGACTTGTGGTCAGGGCCAACAAGCAAAGCTCAGGCAGCGATGGTGCGACCAGCAGAGAACACGAGGGGAAGCAGGGAAGTGATATTGGCTCCTCGAACAGGACTCGAACCTGTGACCCAATGATTAACAGTCATTTGCTCTACCAACTGAGCTATCGAGGAACAACAAAATATCGATCGATATCAGGGCGATATCGAAGCTGACGATGAGGAACTCATCTATCAGCGTCATTTCCGGCATTGGCAGGAAGCCTTGGATTGGCTCCTCGAACAGGACTCGAACCTGTGACCCAATGATTAACAGTCATTTGCTCTACCAACTGAGCTATCGAGGAACGACCGGAAATCCATCTGTCAGTGACATCATCATGGATGCTATCAGACTGACATTTCAAGCATGCTGCATGTGCTATTGGCTCCTCGAACAGGACTCGAACCTGTGACCCAATGATTAACAGTCATTTGCTCTACCAACTGAGCTATCGAGGAACAACCTTGAACACGCGACGAATTATACGGAAATACTCAATGGCGTCAACCACCTTCGGCCATTCAGACCACCGCAGAACTCGTTCGATTCCTCCTGCCGGATCCACCTCCGAAAGCGCACGAAGCGACATCCAGATGTGACAAGGCCCGCACGGATGCAGGCCTTGGAATCACTGGTGGCTACACCCTGATTTGAACAGGGGACCCCATCATTATGAGTGATGTGCTCTAACCAGCTGAGCTATGTAGCCACACGACGAGGCGTATATTGCAGGTCAGGCTGCTGAATTGCAAGCACTTTTTATCAAAAGCTCAACAGACGAGCCTGACGGGCCGATCAGATACCCAGCGATGTCTTCACCGCGGCAAGGCCAGGCTGACCCTCCACGGTCTCGACTCCCTTGAGCCAGGCCTCCAGCACCTGAGGGTTCTGCTTGAGCCAACTGGCCGCCGCATCATCCGGATCTTCGCCGCCATCCATGATGTCGCCCATCAGCTGGTTTTCCATCTCCAGGGTGAACTCGAGATTGGAAAGCAGGGCCCCGACGTTGGTGCATGCCTCGCTGTAGCCCGCGCGAGTATTGGTATACACCGTCGCACCACCCAGATTCGGCCCGAAGTAATCATCGGCCCCTTCCAGATAGCCCATCTCGAAGCGGGTATTCATCGGGTGCGGTTCCCAGCCGAGGAACACGACCCACTCCTCGGCGGCAATCTTCGACTTGACTTCCGCCAGCATGCCGGCTTCCGAGGAGTCGATCATCTCGAACTCGCCCATGCCGAAGGCGTCGTCATCAATCATGTCGGCAATGATCATGTTGCCGTCGTTGCCCGCCTCTATCCCGTAGATGCGACCGTCGAACTTCTCGAGGTTGTCGGCAAGGTCCGCCACCGAGGTCACGCCGGCATCCAGCACATACTGCGGCACCGCCAGAGTGTATTTCGCGCCCTCCAGATTGGCGCGCGGGCGATCGACCTGCCCCTTGTCGATGTAAGGGTCACTGATGGAAGCCATCGACGGCATCCAGTTGCCCAGGAAGACATCGAAGTCATCATTCTTCATGCCGGCATAGGCGATCGGCACCGAGATGGTGTCAGAGGTCGTCTCATAGCCCAGCCCCTCCAGCACGGCACGCGTCAGGGCGGTGGTGGCCGTGATGTCCGTCCAGCCGACTTCGGCGAAACGCACCGTGCGACATTCTTCCGTCACGGCGGCCTGGGCCTGATTCGCCATGACCGGCACGGCGATGACGCCCAGTGCCAACAGCACCTTACCAGGTGATCGTTTCATGCTAACCCCTTGTTTTATTGTTCGTTGTCATTCAACTCTCGACCATCGGCGCAACGTTCAACCTACGTTGAGATCGACATGCTGCCCCTCCATGTTCTACCGCACTGTAGCGCTTTTACCAACCGGCCTCGCCAACCCACAGTCTTGAACGCCCGCCTGTCGCTGGCCGCCACCTGCTCTCGATTCCTCGTGCGCCTCCCCCTCCTGACCATCCCTGACCGCCCCCTGACTGCTTCCGGCTGCCCCGCCTTGCCTCAACTTGACGCATCGGGAACCAGCCTCTACACTTTTTGTTAATTGAACGTTCAATAAAAACTTTGCACACGACAGCATGGTGCAGCGCTCGCGGCAAACCGGTGATGATCCAGTACCATGGCCACACCAAGTGTCACACCGACCCGATATACGAAAAGGACTCCGTTGATGCCCAAAGTGGGAATGGAACCTATCCGCCGCCGCCAGTTGATCCAGGCCACCATGCAAGCCATCGATGAGGCAGGACTCGCCGACGCGACCGTGGCCCGCATCGCCCGTCACGCAGGTGTGTCCACCGGCATCATCAGCCACTATTTCGGCGGCAAGGATGGCTTGATGGAAGCCACCATGCGCCAGATTCTCACTGACCTGCGCAGCGCCGTCAGTGAGCGTCGCGCCGCACTGGCCGACGATGACGTCCGCAGCCACCTGCGCGCGGTGATCGACGGCAACTTTGACCGCAGCCAGGTCAGTCAGAGCGTCTCCAAGACCTGGCTGGCCTTCTGGGCCTCCAGCATGCACCGCATTCCGCTGGAACGCCTGCAGCGAGTCAACGACAGACGGCTGATCTCCAATCTGTGTGCCCTGTTCCGCCGCTGCATGCCGCTGAACGAGGCACGTGATGCCGCGGCCGGACTGGCCGCCTTGATCGACGGCCTGTGGTTGCGCGGTACGCTGGACCCGACCGGCCTCGATGTCGAGCGCGCACGCCGCCTCGCCTACGAATACGCTGACTACCAGCTGACACGTCACATGGCAGCATCCCTGAACGCGACAGACTCCCCCACTTCCCCTGAACCCAGTAAGGAGCGCACGCATGGCTAACGGCAACGCAAGCTTCCCGACCCAGACCCTCTACATCGGTGGCCGTCGGGTCGAGGCTACCTCCGGCGAGACCTTCGAGACCGTCAACCCGGCCACCGGCGAAGTCATCGCCGAGATCCAGCAGGCCAGCGGTGCCGACGTCGATACCGCCGTCGAAAGCGCCCTGCAGGGTCAGAAGGTGTGGGCCGCGATGACCGGCATGGAGCGTTCACGCATCCTGCGTCGCGCCGTGGACCTGCTGCGCGAGCGCAACGACGAACTGGCGCTGCTCGAGACACTCGACACCGGCAAGCCGCTGTCCGAGACCGAAGCGGTCGACATCGTCACCGGTGCCGATGCACTCGAGTACTACGCGGGCCTCGCGCCGGCCATCGAAGGCAGCCAGATGCCGCTGCGTCAGGAAGCCTTCGTCTATACCCGCAAGGAGCCGCTGGGCGTCATCGGCGCCATCGGTGCCTGGAACTACCCGATCCAGATCGCCTGCTGGAAGTCTGCCCCGGCTCTCGCCGCCGGCAACGCCATGGTCTTCAAGCCCAGCGAAGTCACTCCGCTGAGCGCACTGAAGCTGGCCGAGATCTTCACCGAAGCCGGTCTGCCGGACGGCGTGTTCAACGTCGTGCAGGGCGATGCCCGCGTCGGCGTGATGCTCACCGAGCACCCGGATATCGCCAAGATATCCTTCACCGGGGAAGCCGGCACCGGCAAGAAGGTCATGTCCGCGTCCGCCTCTTCCAGCCTCAAGGAAGTCACCATGGAGCTGGGCGGCAAGTCCCCGCTGCTGGTGTTCGCCGACTCCGATCTCGACCGTGCCGCCGACGGCGCCATGATGGCCAACTTCTACAGCTCCGGTCAGGTGTGCACCAACGGCACCCGCGTGTTCGTCGAAGCCAGCGTCAAGGACGCCTTCGAAGCCAAGATCGTCGAGCGCGTCGCGCGCATCAAGGCCGGCGACCCGCAGGACCGCGCCACCACCTTCGGTCCGCTGGTCAGCTTCGAGCACCTGGACAAGGTCGTCTCCTATCTGGAGATCGCCAAGCAGGACGGCGCACGTCTGCTGGTCGGCGGCGAGCGCATGAGCGAAGGCGACTTCGCCAAGGGCGCCTGGGTCGCACCGACCGTCTACACCGACTGCAGCGATGACATGCGCATCGTGCAGGAAGAGATCTTCGGTCCGGTGATGTCCATCCTGTCCTTCGACAGTGAAGAGGAAGTCATCCGTCGCGCCAACGACACCACCTATGGCCTGGCGGCTGGCCTGTTCACCGAGAGCCTGAACCGCGCGCATCGCGTGATTCACCAGCTCGAAGCCGGCATCTGCTGGGTCAACACCTGGGGCGAGTCGCCGTCCGAGATGCCGGTCGGCGGCTACAAGCAGTCCGGCATCGGTCGCGAGAACGGTGTCGAGACGCTGTCTCATTACACCCAGACCAAGTCCGTGCTGATCGAGATGGGCCCGTTCGAGTCCGCCTTCTGAGCCATCACTGGCCGCAAGGCCTGATGACAGCAGCACCCTCTGGCGCCAGAGGCTGAAGTACCGGCCCTCAAGACCGGGCCTCAAGCACGACCAAGCGCCAGATGCCCCACCTGCCGGCATGTCGAACACTCGCCATGCCGGCTGCACGCCGCGTCGCTCGCCAGCGCCGCGCGCAGTGCCCGAATCCCGATGAGTCGTTGAGCCCCCGATGGCAGCTTGCTGTCATGCGGTGCCCCGACGACTCACCACAGACAAGCAAACGTATCCAGCAGCCCGGCAGTGGCCACTCCCCGTCGTGAACGGGGCGTCATGTGCCCGCATGTGGCACCCGATACGAGAGGACCTTCCATGAGCCAATTCGAGCGTGAATACGATTACGTCATCATCGGCGCCGGCAGCGCCGGCAACGTGCTGGCCACCCGCCTGAGCGAAGACGCCGATGTCAGTGTGCTGTTGCTGGAAGCCGGTGGCCGCGACCATCGCTTCGACTTCCGCACCCAGATGCCCGCAGCGCTGGCGTACCCGCTGCAGGGTCAGCGCTACAACTGGGACTTCAAGACCGATCCCGAGCCGCACATGAACAACCGTCGCATGGAATGTGGCCGCGGCAAGGGTCTGGGCGGCTCCTCGTTGATCAATGGCATGTGCTACATCCGCGGCAACGCGCTGGATTACGACAACTGGGCCAAGGACCCCATCCTGGCCGACTGGAACTATCGTGAGTGCCTGCCCTACTTCCGCAAGTGCGAGACGCGCGATATCGGCCCGAATGACTACCATGGCGGCGACGGCCCGGTGTCGGTCACCACGCCCAAGCAGGGCAACAACGAGCTCTATCACGCCTTCATCGCGGCAGGCATCGAGGCGGGCTATCCGGCCACCGAAGACGTCAACGGCTACCAGCAGGAAGGCTTCGGCCCGATGGACCGCTTCGTGACCAAGGAAGGCCGTCGCGCCTCCACCGCACGCGGCTATCTGGATACCGCCAAGAAGCGCTCCAACGTGACCATCGAGACGCGTGCCACCACCGACGTCATCCTGTTTGAAGGCAAGACGGCGGTCGGCGTGAAGTACGAGCGCAAGGGTCAGGATCATCGCGTGCGTGCGCGCAAGGAAGTGCTGCTGTGCGCCGGCGCCATCGCCTCGCCGCAGATCCTGCAGCGCTCCGGCGTCGGCAACCGTGAACATCTCGAGCCGCTGGGCGTGAAGATGGTCCATCACCTGCCGGGCGTGGGCGAGAACCTGCAGGACCACCTGGAGCTCTACATCCAGTACGAGTGCACCCAGCCGATCTCGCTGTATCCGTCCCTCAAGTGGTACAACCAGCCGCCCATCGGCCTGGAATGGATGCTCAAGGGCACCGGTGTCGGCGCCAGCAACCAGTTCGAGGCCGCCGGCTTCATTCGCAGCGATGACAACGAAGCCTGGCCGAACCTGCAGTATCACTTCCTGCCGATCGCGATCAGCTACAACGGCAAGAGCGCAGTGCAGGGCCACGGCTTCCAGGCGCACGTCGGGTCGATGCGCTCCCAGAGCAAGGGCCGCGTACGCCTGACCTCACTCGATCCCAAGGCCGCGCCGTCAATCTTCTTCAACTACATGGCCGAGGAGCGTGACTGGGAAGAGTTCCGCGCCGCCATCCGCCTGACCCGCGAGATCATCGCCCAGCCCGCGCTGGACCCCTACCGCGGCCGCGAGCTGGCACCGGGCGCCCAGGCGCAGACCGACGCAGAGCTCGACGAGTACGTGCGCAACCACGCCGAGACCGCCTACCACCCGTGTGGCAGCTGCCGCATGGGTAGCGACGAGACCTCGGTGGTCGATGGTGCCGGTCGCGTACATGGCCTCGACAACCTGCGCGTCGTCGATGCCTCGCTGTTCCCGGTCATCCCGACCGGCAACCTGAATGCGCCGACGATCATGCTGGCCGAGAAGATGGCCGACAAGATTCGTGGCCGCGCGCCGCTGCCGCCGTCCGACGCCGATTACTTCGTGATCGAACCCGGCACGCCGGCCAAGAAGCCCGCCAAGCGCAAGATCGACTCCGCTCCGATCAATGGCTAAGCACTGATCAATGACTGAGCACTGATCAACGCCAGAACCCGTGCGAGTCAACGCCTGCGACAGGTAGTCTGACCTCACGCACGCAAGCGCTATCGATCGTCCAAGGCCCCGCATTGCGGGGCCTTTTTCATGCCTGCCAGACAGCTTTCACTCATCCCGGTCTGGCGCTCGCCGACTGCCTCCCCCGGGCGACTGCCCTTTTCGAGAATGAATCCGCACACCTTAGACCTTGGACGTACTGCAGGGTCGGGCAACATGGGATACGCTGAAGAGAATTCAAACAACTGTTCTAAACGCATGGCTGCTACGCTGTAGAAACGCCATGCAAAGACACCATCCCTCGCCACCCGGAGATCCTGCCATGACGCAGCTCATCCTCATCCTTGTCGCCGTTGCCGGTCTGTTGGCCGTCATGGCACGCGAAGCCGGGGCCCTCGCGGCCATCGGCGTTCTCGCCATCATCGGTATCGTCGGCCTGGCGATCGACGCGCCGGTGCTGGGTTGCCTGCTGCTGATCGGCGCGGCACTGGTCGCGGTATGTGGCCTGCCGGCCCTGCGCAGCAAGTGGCTCAGCCCGCGTCTGTTCGCGATGTTCAAGAAGGTCTCCCCCAAGGTCTCGGACACCGAGAAGGTGGCGCTGGAAGCCGGCACCGTGTTCTGGGACGCCGAGCTCTTTTCCGGCAAGCCGCAGTGGGACACCCTGACCGCACAGCGCAACGATGGCATCTCCAGCGAAGAGCAGGCCTTCATCGACGATCAATGCTCTGTCGCCTGCGGCATGACCAACAGCTGGGAGATCGCGCGTGAGCGTGCCGATCTGCCCGAAGCGCTGTGGGAATTTCTCAAGCGCGAGAAGTTCTTCGGCATGATCATTCCCAAGGAATATGGCGGCTTGGGCTTCTCGGCCAAGGCGCAATCACTGGTGCTGCAGAAGCTGGCGGTCAACGAGACACTGATGGTCACCGTCGGCGTGCCCAACTCCCTCGGCCCGGGCGAGCTGCTACTCAAGTACGGCAGCGAAGAACAGAAGAACTACTACCTGCCGCGTCTGGCCGATGGCCGCGAGATTCCGTGTTTCGGCCTGACCGGCCCGCGTGCCGGCAGTGACGCGACCTCCATCCCGGACACCGGCATCGTGTGTCGCGGCATGCATGATGGCGAGGAAGTCGTCGGCATTCGCCTGAACTTCGAGAAGCGCTGGATCACCCTGGCGCCGGTCGCCACCGTGGTCGGCCTGGCCTTCCGCATGTTCGACCCCGAGCACCTGCTGGGCGACGTGGAAGACATAGGCATCACCTGCGCTCTGATTCCGCGCGACACCGACGGCATGGACATCGGCCGTCGTCACCACCCGATCGGCGCGCCGTTCATGAATGGCCCGATCTTCGGCAAGGACGTCTTCATTCCGCTCAGCTTTCTGATCGGCGGTGAGCAGATGGCCGGCCAGGGCTGGAAGATGCTGGTCGAGTGTCTGTCGGTGGGTCGCTGCATCACCCTGCCGTCCGGCTCCGCGGGCATCTCACGCTACGCACTGGGCTGGAGCGCCGGCTTTGCGCGCATCCGTCGTCAGTTCAATCTGCCGGTGGCCGAAATGGAAGGCGTGCAGGAGCCGCTGGCACGCATGGCCGCGATGAACTACATCAGCCAGGCGTCGGTGCTGCACACCGCCAACATGATCGACAACGGCCACAAGCCGGCGGTGCCCTCCGCCATCCTCAAGAGCCAGCTGACCGAGATGGCCCGCTCGCTGCTGGCCGATGGCATGGACATCCACGGCGGACGCGGCGTGACGCTTGGCCCGCGCAACTACATCGGCGTGGCCTACGCCGGCACTCCGGTCTCGATCACGGTGGAAGGCGCCAATATCATGACCCGCAACCTGATGATCTTCGGTCAGGGCGCGATCCGCTGCCATCCTTACGTGCTGGAAGAGCTGGCCGCCAAGGACGCCGATGACCTGAACGCCTTCGACAAGGCCTTCTTCCGCCATGCCGGCCTGATCTTCGGCAACGCAGCACGCGCCTTCACCCAGAGCTTCGGCATCGGCGGCAAGGCCACTGGCTTCGACGTCGTCGCCACGCCCTACGCCAGCCACATCAACCGCTTCAGCGCCGCCTTCTCGCTGTCCGCCGATGCGGCCATGGCAAGCCTCGGCTCCAGCCTCAAGGCGCGCGAGATGTTGTCGGCACGCCTGGGCGACGTGCTCTCCAACCTCTACCTGGCGTCACTGACGCTCAAGCAATGGCACGAATCCGAGGCCTGCGAACACGAAGAGGCGCTGTTCCACTACAGCATGCAGTGGCTGCTGCACCGCGCGGAAAAGGCACTGGATGAGCTGTTCGCCAACCTGCCCAACCGTGCACTCGGCACTACCCTGCGCGTGATCGCCCTGCCGCGTGGCCGTCAGTTCGCCATGCCCAAGGACAGCCTGACGCGCGAGATCGCCCGCGCCGTCTCCACCGACACTGCACTGCGTGCCAAGCTGACCGACAACACCTGGGACGCCCAGGACGAAGGCCAGCAGGACAACGCCCTCGCCCGCTACAACGCGCTGCTCAAGGACTACCCGCGCGCCGAGCCGATCTACAAGGCGCTGGCCAAGGCCTACCACAAGGGCGAGATTCCGGCCGACGCACTGTCACCGGAAGCGCGTATCGAAGCGGCGGTCGAGGCAGGCATCCTGTCCGCCGAGGATGGCGACTTCATGCGCGTCTTCGAAGCCGAGGTACTCGACATGCTGACCGTCGACCACTTCGAATTCGACGCCTTCGTGCGCAAGCCGATGGCGAGTGACGGCACCGCCTCCAACCCGCAGCAGGACGCCGCCTGATGACTGACCGACGCCCGCTTGATCGGCGCAGGAATTGATCGCTGATCACTGATCAGTGATCGCTGAACCACAAAGGCCCCGCTCACTGAGCGGGGCCTTTGTCTTGGTGAGCATGTCATTCGCTTGCGTCATCTCATCCTCAGATATGACGCGCGAAGTGCTCCAGGTCACGCACGAAGGCGTTCTTGTAGGTCTCGAAGTCCTTCGGGCGCGCCTTGAAGGAGCGCTTGATGCGCTCGCGGTCCAGGCGCAGCGGCGCGTCGAGGGCCGCCAGGTTGCCGACACGCGCCGCCGGATTCATGCCGACCAGCTCGCGCGGCTGATCGCCTTGGGCCTCGGCCTCCAGCCAGTCGTTGATGCCGGCGCGACGCAGCACGCTGACCAGTGAGCTGTCGGTGATGCGTACCTGCAGGCGGCCATGATCGGACAGCTGGGAGACCAGCGCGATGCCGTGGTCGTGACCGCGATGCACCGTCGGCGTCGCCCACAGCGCCAGATTCAGGCCACGTGCGTTCTCGTCGAGTACCAGCAGCGCGGCAGAGTGGATGCGCTCGGCATCGTCGACCAGCGCGAACAGGCGCGCCATCTCATTCTCGAACCACACCCCACGCACGCCGGCGTAACTCACCAGCGCATCCAGGCCACCTTCGCGGCCATGGACTTCGGCGCACAGCATCGCCAGACAGGCATCACGTCGGGCACCGGCACTCACTTCAACCACTTTCATCGCGTTCTCCGCCACAGGCATTTTCAGCGCGCAAGACTAGCACACTCGCTCGCCGGCCGCTTATTCCGGCCTTGAGTTGCCCCCGGCGCCTCGCTTGCCAGCCTGAGCCGAGCTGGCGGCGCCACACACTCGCTGCTCATTCACAAACTCAGTCACAAGTTCAGCCATAAGTTCAGCCTCGCTCGAATGAACATCTTCCTGTCACAAAGTTGTAAGGCGGGCGCTATAGAGTCGTCTACGCTTTTCGGACGATCATCAAAAGAACAAGAAAATGTTCACTTGATCGTCGCCATCGATCGTCAGCGGCCAGCGTCCTTCTTCTTTGTTGCGGAAGCTGGCCAGGGGAACCTCTCAGGAGTTTGACCATGCGCCGCCCGACTCATCATGCAAGCACCCGCACGACTGCCACCGCGACTCGTCGCCTCGCCAGCCTCGCGCTGGCCATCGGTTTCGCCTCCGCCTCCGCCAGTGCCCTCGCCGCCACCGAGGTGGAATGGTGGCACGCCATGGGGGGCGGGCTCGGCAAGAAGGTCGACGAGATCGCGGCCGACTTCAACGCAAGCCAGGAGGACTACGTCGTCAAGCCGGTCTTCAAGGGCAACTACTCCGAGACCATGACCTCCGCCATCGCCGCCTTCCGCGCCGGCAAGGGTCCGGACATCGTGCAGATCTTCGAGGTCGGCACCGCCACCATGATGAGCGCCAAGGGCGCGATCGTCCCGGTGCATCAGCTGATGGCAGACTTCGCGCCTAAGGAAGGCACCGCCTTCGACCCGAACGCCTACCTGTCTGCCGTCACCGGCTATTACACCGACACCGACGGCAAGATGCTGTCGATGCCGTTCAACTCCTCCACGCCGGTGACCTACTACAACAAGGACGTGCTGGCCAAGGCGGGCGTCGACTCCCTCCCGCAGACTTGGCAGGAAATGGGCGCCGCGCTCAAGAAGGTCGTCGATTCCGGCGCCGCCAGCTGTGGCCTGACCACCACCTGGCCGTCCTGGGTGATGCTGGAAAACTTCTCGGCGCGCAACGATGTGCCCTTCGCCAGCCAGGCCAATGGCTTCGCCGGCACCGATACCCGCCTTGAATTCAACACGACCGCCGTGGTCGACCACATCCAGCGTCTCGATGACTGGCAGGCCGACAAGCGCTTCGTGTTCGGCGGTCGCTTCGATGACGCGGCACCCAAGTTCTACTCCGGCGAGTGCGCGATGATGATGGGCTCTTCCGCCAGCTATGCCGGCGTCAAGGAAAGCGCCAAGGGCTTCGAGTTCGGCGTGGCACCGCTGCCCTATGACAGCGACGTGATCGAGACACCGCAGAACTCCATCATCGGTGGCGCCTCGCTGTGGGTGCTGTCCGGTCACAGCGATGAGGAATACCAGGGCGTCGCCAAGTTCTTCCAGTACCTCTCAAAGCCTGAAGTGCAGGCCGACTGGCACCAGTTCACCGGCTATCTGCCGATCACGACTGCCGCGGCAGAACTGACGCGCGAACAGGGCTTCTACGCCGAGAACCCGGGCACCGACGTCGCCATCACCCAGATGACCTCCGCGACGCCGACCGAGAACTCCAAGGGCCTGCGCCTGGGCAACATGGTGCAGATTCGTGACGTGATCAATGAAGAGCTGGAGAAGATCTTCTCCGGCAAGGAAAGCGTGCAGGACGGTCTCGACAACGCCGTCAAGCGCGGCGATTCGCTGCTCGAGAAGTTCGAACGCGCCAACGGCTGATCATCGCCACACCGGGGGCGGGCCCATGCCGGGCTCGCCCTCCCGCTATTTTCTCCAGCCAGAGAGCGGAAAGCGCATCCGACATCCGGTGTCCTTTCCCTTCTCTCACGGCTTGATGGCGCAGGAGCGGCCGAGACTTGCCGACTCCGTGCTACCGACGGAACCACCCAGTCCCTCCTTGCTTGCGAGACCCCTGCTGCATGGCCCATTTCAATCGACACCCCATCACGCCCTGGATACTGCTGGCGCCTCAGCTGCTGATCGTGGCCGTGTTCTTCTTCTGGCCGGCCTACCAGGCCATCGAACAGGCCTTCTATGTCGAGGATGCCTTCGGGCTCTCGCGGGAATTCACCGGGCTGAGCAACTTCGTCAGCGTGCTGAGCGAGCCGGAATATCTCACGACACTATGGACGACCACCTATTTCTCCTTTGCGGTAGCCTTCGGCGCCATGGCACTGGCGCTGGGACTGGCCGTACTGGCGGACCGCGTGCTGCGCGGCGCACACGCCTACAAGACCCTGCTGATCTGGCCCTACGCCGTGGCGCCCGCCGTGGCCGGGGTGCTATGGCTGTTCCTGTTCGACCCGACGCTGGGCATTCTGCCGGAGCTGCTGTCCGCCATCGGCATCGACTGGAATCACAAGCTCAATGGCGATCAGGCCATGTTGCTGGTGGTGCTGGCCTCGATCTGGAAGCAGATGAGCTACAACTTCGTGTTCTTCCTCGCAGGTCTCCAGGCGATCCCCAAGAGCCTGCTGGAAGCGGCCGCGATGGACCGCGCCGGCCCCTGGCGGCGTTTCTGGACCATCACCTTCCCGCTGCTCTCGCCGACCAGCTTCTTCCTGCTGGTGATGAACGTGGTCTACGCCTTCTTCGAGACCTTCGGCACCATCGATGCCACCACCCAGGGCGGCCCGGCCGGCTCGACCCGTACCCTGGTCTACAAGGTCTATGAAGATGGTTTCGTCGGGCAGGACCTGGGCTCGAGTGCTGCCCAGTCCGTGCTGTTGATGGTCATCGTCGGCGTGCTGACGCTGATCCAGTTCAAGTATGTCGAGAAGAAGGTGCAGTACTGATGCGCTACAACCGCCCCGGGCTTGATATCGCAAGCCATGCCCTGCTGATCGTCGGCTGCGCACTGTTCTTCCTGCCGGTCTGGATCGCCTTCAGCGCCAGTACCCACGAGATGGGTGACCTCTACTCCAACGTCGCCCCCGTCTGGATCGGCGAGGCTGGCCTGGACAACTATCGCCAGCTGCTGGCAGACCCGGTCAGCAGTCTCGGCGCCGACGTGATGACCCTGCTGTTCAACTCGATGCTGATGGCACTGGGCATCGCCATCGGCAAGATCATCATCTCGGTGCTGGCCGCCTACGCGATCGTCTTCTTCGAGTTCCGCTTCCGCAAGCTGTGCTTCTGGCTGATCTTCATCACCCTGATGCTGCCGGTGGAGGTGCGTATCCTGCCGACCTTCAAGGTGGTGGCCGACCTCAACATGCTGGACAGCTACGCCGGCCTGATCCTGCCGCTGATCGCCAGCGCCACCGCGACCTTCCTACTGCGCCAGTTCTACCTGACCATTCCGGCGGAACTGGTCGAGGCCGCGCGCATCGATGGCGCCGGGCCGTGGCGCTTTCTCAAGGACATCCTGCTGCCGCTGTCGAAGACCAACATCGCGGCACTGTTCGTGATCATGTTCATCTACGGCTGGAATCAGTATCTGTGGCCACTGTTGATCACCACCGATGCCGACTACCTGACCATCGTCGTCAGCCTCAAGCGCATGCTGACCACCGGTGATGGGCTGGTTCCGTGGCAGGACGTCACCGCCACCACGCTGCTGGCCATGGGCCCGCCGGTACTGGTGATCCTGTTCATGCAGCGCTACTTCATCAAGGGCCTGGTGGACAGCGAGAAGTAATCTCGCGCTCCGACCCGCGACACATCGCCCCAAGCCCCCTGATTCCGTTACGTCGTGATGGACAGACTTGCCCGTCACGCCACCGCTCTGGATACACAACTCATGGCAACACTGGCGCTCAAGCAGCTCAAGAAGCAGTACCCCAATGGCTACAAGGCCCTGCATGGCATCGATCTGGCCTTCGGCGAAGGCGAGCTGATCGTCATCGTCGGCCCTTCCGGCTGTGGCAAGTCGACCCTGCTGCGCACTCTGGCGGGCCTGGAGGACATCTCCGAGGGCGATCTGGAGATCAACGGCAAGCGCGTCAATGAGCTGGAACCCGCCGAGCGCGACATCGCGATGGTGTTCCAGAACTACGCGCTCTACCCGCATATGAGCGTGTTCGACAACATGGCCTACGGCCTCAAGAACCGGCGCACGCCCAAGGACGAGATCCAGCAGCGCGTCAGCGAGGCCGCCGAGCTGCTGGGCCTGACCGAGCTGCTCGATCGCCGCCCCAAGCAGCTCTCCGGCGGCCAGCGTCAGCGTGTCGCCATGGGACGCGCCATCGTGCGCAAGCCGCAGGTCTTCCTGTTCGATGAGCCACTCTCGAATCTGGACGCCAAGCTGCGTGTGCAGATGCGTCTCGAGATCCGCCGCCTGCAGAAGCGTCTCAAGGTCACTTCCGTCTACGTGACCCATGATCAGACCGAGGCCATGACCCTGGCAGACCGCCTGGTGGTGATGAATGGCGGCCATGTCGAGCAGTTCGGCACGCCGATGGCGCTCTACGATCAGCCCGCCAGCCAGTTCGTCGCCGGCTTCATCGGCTCGCCGGCGATGAACTTCCTGAGCGCCACCCAGGCAGAGGCAGGCCTTGCGCTGCCGTGTGGCGCAACCATTGCCCTGCAGGGTGAGGGCGAAGGCCTGGCCACGGGTGATGAGCTGACCCTCGGCATTCGCCCCGAGCACCTGCAGGTGCTGGAAGCAACCGACGCCCTGCCCGCAGGGGCCGCGGAGCTTGAGGCGCGCATCGAGCTGGTCGAGCCGCTGGGCGCGGACACCCTGGCGTACTGCCGACTGCAAGGCCAGAGCGAGCCGCTGGTGGTGAGACTGGATGGCGAGCACGCCGTCGCGGAAGAACAGACGCTGCGCCTGGCAATCCTTCCGGCGCGTGCCCATCTGTTCGGCGCCGACGGCAAGCGGCTGGCAACCCGCGAGCAGGCGACAGCGGCCATCGAATGAGCGCTTTCGTACTGTCGCGGGCCGACGGAACCCCTTGCCCTGATAACGTCATCATTGGATGGTAATGCTTGAGACCTGCCCTGATCAGTCTCGCGCCTGAGCATCAGTGATCCGCCTCGACCGATCAGCGCCACAGCTGCGTAGCGGGCAGACATGCCATTCTTTCTGTGAGGATTCACCATGGTTTCATCGTCACATTCAGCCGACGCATCACATTCAACTGACAGCGTCCTGTCCCTGCCCCTGGCGATCGCACATCGCGGCCTGTCGGCCTATGCGCCGGAAAACACCCTGGCCGCCATTCAGGCGGCGCATGAGGCAGGCTTTCAATGGGTGGAACTGGACGTGCAGTTGCTGGGCGATGGCACGCCGGTCATCTGGCACGATGCCGGCGTGAATCGCTGCTCGGATGGGCGTGGCAAGCTCAAGAATCTCGATTGGGACAGCGTGCAGACCTTCGATGTCGGCAGCTGGTTCAATGCGTGCTTTGCTGGTGAGCGGATGGCCTCGCTCAAGCAGGCGCTGGAGCTGATCGCACGCCTGGACATGCGCCTGAATCTGGAGCTCAAGCTCAGCCCTGGCCACGATGCCCAAGCGCTGGTCGATGCCGCCATCCCGATGGCCAGTGCTCATCTGCCCGCCTCACATCTGATCATCTCGTCGTTTGATCCCCAGGCGCTGCGGTTGACGCGTCAACGCGACCCGCAGGTGCATATCGGCCTGCTCTACGATGACATCCCCGACGACTGGCAGAGCCTGGCCGATGAGCTGAACGCAAGTTCCGTGCATGCCGATTGGCGCGCCCTGACTCGCGCCGCGGCCAGTGACATCACCAGCCGTGGCCACAAGCTGCTCTGCTATACGCCCAACGATGCAGCCGCCTTTGCACCGCGCTGGGCCTGGGGTGTGGATGCCGTCATCAGCGATGACCCGGCCATCTTCAGCGAGGAGGATCGCGAGCCCACTCTACCGAACGACACCACCACGCAAGGGCTACCCCAGACATGACCCCGGGCATCGAGCGCGACAGTCGCAGCGTCGAACACGCAAGCAATGAGGCATTGACGCCGCGCCAGCAACAGATTCTCGAGCGACTGGCCCGCGAGGGCCAGCTGGCCGTCGACCCGCTGGCCCACGCCTTCGACGTCACGCCCCAGACCATCCGGCGCGACCTGGGCGTGTTGTGTGAGCGCGGGCTGGCGCGGCGGCGCCACGGCGGCATCGAGCGCCCACCGGGCGGCTACAACCTGGGACACACCCAGCGCATCATGCTGGCGCGCACTGCCAAGCAGGCCATGGCCGCCAGCGTGGTCGCCGAGATTCCCGATGGCGCCACGCTGGCGCTGGGCATCGGCACCAGCGTGGTGGCGGTCGCCGAAGCCCTGCTTGCCCGGCGCGGCCTGCGCGTGATCACTAACAATCTGCAGGTGGCGCAGGCGCTCTCGACTCATCCGGATGTCGCCGTCCAGTTGGCGGAAGGACAACTGCGCCCGCAGGATCTCGACGTGGTCGGCAGCGCCACCGTGGCCTTCTTCGCGCGTCATCAGGTCGATATCGCGGTCCTCGGCTGTGGCGGTCTCGATGCCGGTGGGCTGCTCGATTTCGATCCGGAAGAGGCCGCGGTCAGCCGTGCGCTGGTCCATCACGCCCAGCGCCGGATTCTGGTCGCCGATGCCAGCAAATGGGGGCGCGCCGCCATGTGCCGCATCGCCCCGCTCGAGGAGATCGACCTGCTGGTCACCGATGAGCTGCCCCATCAGCCCGATTATCGCAGCGCGCTTGAGGCTGCCAGCCAGCAGAGCCTGTCGGTGCGCTTCACTGCCTGAACAGAGGCGCGTCGCGCAAGCCGGCACGCATCGACGATACTGAAGGGACACGCGACTGATGACAGCCGCGCGCCCGCTTACCTTCTGAGGATTTCTGGAATCACCATGCAAGCCTTCGCCCACTGTCCTGCCAGCACCCTGTCGGGTATCCGGTATCTGTTGACCGATATCGATGACACCCTCACCCATGAAGGGCGTCTCGCGGCATCGACGCTGGCGGCGCTGGAGCGTCTGGATGCCGCCGGCATCAAGGTCATCCCCGTCACGGGCGGCTGTGCGGGCTGGTGCGATCACATCGCACGCGCCTGGCCGGTCGCCAGCGTGATCGGTGAGAACGGCGCCTTTGCCTTCCGCCGTCAGGGGCAGCGTATCCTCACCACCTGGTGGGAAGACGAGCAGCGCCTGCGCGCTCGTCAACGCCATGTCATGACCGTCGCCCGCCAGCTGCTGCTCAACCATCCACGCGCAGCACTGGCCCAGGACCAGCCCTTCCGCTTCGCCGATGTCGCGGTGGACCACTGTCAGGCGGTCGGCCCGCTGGCCCAGAGCGAGATTCGCGCCATCATCGCCGGCTTCACGGCCGCCGGTATTCAGGCGCGCGCCAGCTCCATCCACATCAATGCATGGCAGGGCGAGTTCGACAAGGCGCGCATGGCGGTGCGGGTCCTCACCGAGACCTTTGGCCTGGACCGCATGCAGCTGGAACAGGAGGTGATGTACGTCGGCGATGCCCCCAATGATGCGCCGATGTTCGCCACCTTCCGCCACACCGTGGGCGTGGCCAACATCATCCAGCACCGTGCGGCACTGGGCTGGGAGCCCAGCTGGGTGACACGCCACAGTCATGGCGCCGGGGTCGAGGAAATTGCCGAGGCTCTGCTCACGGCACGCAAGGGAGTCGAGAGCGTCAAGACAGACGCCTGAGCCTGTGACTGATGGCGGCCACAGGCCTTTGGACAGAAGACAGAAGACAGAAGACAGACATGAAAAAGCCCGCATGGCAATGCCATGCGGGCTTTTGTTATCCATAAGATAACAAGTGGCGTTAACTGCCGACCATCAGTCAGCGAAGAACAACCCCCGCAGACCCTCGCCCGGATCATCAAAGCGCATGAAGGCCTCCCCTACCAGGAAGCCGTGGACGCCAGCGTCGCGCATCTTCGCCACATCGTCACGGGTATGGATGCCGGATTCGGTGACCACGCGCACGCCCTGCGGCATGTCGGCCAGCAGGTCCAGCGTCGTCTCCAGCGACGTCTCGAAGGTGCGCAGGTCGCGGTTGTTGATGCCGACCAGTTCGATGCCCAGCGCCAGTGCACGCTTGAGCTCTTCGCCGTCATGCACCTCGACCAGCACATCCATGCCCAGCTCGCGCGCCTGACGATACAGAGCGCTCAGGCGCGCATCGTCCAACGCCGCAACGATCAACAGGATACAGTCGGCACCGATGGCACGTGCTTCCAGCACCTGATACGGGTGGATGATGAAGTCCTTGCGAATCACCGGAATCGAGACGGCGTCGCGCGCCTCGATCATGAAGTCCTCATGCCCCTGGAAGAAGTCGGCATCGGTGAGCACCGACAGACAGGCGGCGCCGGCCTGCTCGTAGGCCACGGCGATCTCGGCGGGCACGAAGTCTTCACGGATCACGCCCTTGGAAGGGGACGCCTTCTTCACTTCGGCGATGATGGCCGGCTCGCCACGGTCGATAAGCGACGTCAGCGCCTCGATGAAGCCGCGCGGCGCGCTCTGTTTCTCGATCAGGGCCTGCAGGTCCGCCTCGCTCACCGCGGCGCTGCGCTCGGCGATCTCTTCTTCCTTGCGCGCCAGAATCCTGGCCAGGATGGTCGGCAATGCCTTGTCAGTCGTCTGCTCGGTGCTCATCAGCGGGTCGCTCCTTCATCATTGACCTGGGCGTAGACACGGGTGAAATCCGCCAATTCCTTCATCTTCTCGAACGGCAGCTTGCTGGCCTGCACGTCCTCGGCAATGCTGACACCCTCCTTGAGACTGTCCGCGATGCCCGCCACGTAAAGGGCCGCACCGGCATTGAGTGCCACGATGTCACTGGCCGGGCCTTCATCACCGCGCAGCGCCTGCTGCACCAGCTTGAGGCTGGCGTCCGAGGTCTCCACCGCCAGACTTTCCAGCGACTGGCGCGCGATGCCGAAGTCTTCCGGCGCGATGCGGTATTCGCGGATCTCGCCATCCTTGAGCTCATTGACCAGCGTCGGTGCCGCCAGCGAGATCTCGTCCAGACCATCATCGCTGTGCACCACCAGCACATGCTCGGCCCCGAGGCGCTTGAGCACCTCGGCCATCAGCGGCACCAGCGCCGGGTCATAGACCCCCAGCACCTGACGGGTGGCGCCGGCCGGATTGGTCAGCGGACCGAGGATGTTGAACATGGTACGCACACCCATCTCGCGGCGCGGGCCGATCACGTGCTTCATGGCGGCGTGATGATTGGGCGCGAACATGAAGCCGACCCCGATATCATCGATGCAGCGTGCGACCTGCTCGGCGTCCAGCGCCAGATTGATGCCGGCCGACTCAAGCAGGTCGGCACTGCCGGACGATGACGAGACACTGCGGTTGCCATGCTTGGCCACATGACCACCGGCGGCCGCCACCACGAAACTTGCCGCCGTGGAGACATTGAACAGGTTGGCACCATCACCGCCGGTGCCGACGATATCCACTGCATCGGTGGCACGCACCGTGACGCGCGTCATCAGCTCACGCATCACCTGGGCGGCGGCGGCCAGCTCATCGACGGTCTCGCCCTTCATCGACAGCGCCATCAGCAAGGCCCCGATCTGCGCCTGGGTCGCCTCGCCGGTCATGATGGCCGTCATGACCGCATGAGTGTCGTCGTAGCTCAGGTGCTGGCGGCGCATCACGGCGCCAATCGCCTCACGCATCTGCATGTTGTGTCTCCGCAGGCGCCAGCCTCGGCGGCTGACGCATGAAAAAATAGGATGTGACTCTTGCAATCAACGCCCGCTCAGGCGGCTTTCGCAGCCTCGCCGCGACGCAGGAAGTTAGCCAGAAGCTCATGACCCTGCAATGTCAGGATCGACTCAGGGTGGAACTGGACGCCTTCGACATCCAACTCGCGATGGCGCAGGCCCATGATCAACTGCGGCGTGACATCGTCATCATCCGTCCAGCTGGTGACGATCAGACACTCGGGCAGGCTCTCACGATCGACCACCAGCGAGTGATAACGCGTGACTTCCAGCGGCTCGGCCAGCGCAGCGAAGACACCGCTGTTGTCGTGACGCACGGCAGAGGTCTTGCCGTGCATCACCTGGGGCGCACGTACCACCTTGCCACCGTAGACCTGACCGATGGCCTGGTGACCGAGGCACACGCCCAGAATCGGCAGCTTGCCGGCGAAGTGGCGAATGGTTTCCAGCGTGATGCCGGCCTCGTTGGGCGTACACGGGCCCGGGCCCAGCACCAGATGTGATGCACCGAGCGCCTCGATCTGCTCGAGCGTGATGGCGTCATTGCGCACGGTCAGCACTTCCGCGCCCAGCTCACTCAGATACTGGACGATGTTGTAGGTGAAGCTGTCAAAGTTGTCGATCATCAGCACGCGTGGCGTGCTGGCGTCCTGCGAAGTGAATGTCTGCATGGTCAGTGTCCATTCTCGGGAGCGGATCATGCGCCGTGATTGACCGGCCTGCCCGCTCTCCTGTGGTGTCGTTCCCGCCGTCCAGCAACAAAAATGCCGCCCTGGTCGGCGGCATTCTTCTGGTCGTACGTCCTCGAACTTCAGACATGCGAAAGCCGCCCCCTTGTCAGGAGCGCCACCACTGCTGGCTGAGGTCGTGCGGGTTACGTAGCGTCATGGGTCAATAGTGCGTTGAGCTGCCAGGAGTGTCAATCACATGCGCCGTTGCAGGAAGTGACCCGCGAACACTGGCGAGTCACTCCCGAAATGCGTGGCGCGCCGATCAGTCCAGATTGTCCAGACCGCGCTCCGCCATCGCCACGGCACGGAACAGGGCACGCCCCTTGTTGAGTGTCTCGTCCCACTCGGACTGCGGCACGGAATCGGCCACGATGCCGGCGCCGGCCTGAACGTGCAGCACCTTGTCCTTGAGCACCGCGGTGCGGATCGCGATGGCGGTATCCATGTTGCCGTGCCAGGAGAGATAGCCCACCGCGCCGGAATAGATGCCGCGCTTGACCGGCTCCACCTCATCGATGATCTCCATGGCGCGAATCTTCGGCGCGCCGGACAGGGTGCCGGCCGGGAAGGTGGCCCGTAGCACGTCCATCGGCCCCAGGCCTTCCTTCAGCTTGCCGGTGACGTTGGAGACGATGTGCATGACGTGGGAATAGCGCTCCACCACCATCTGGTCCGTCACCTTGACGCTGCCGGTCTGGCTGATGCGACCGGCATCGTTGCGACCCAGGTCGATCAGCATCAGGTGCTCGGCGACTTCCTTGGGGTCTGACAGCAGGTCCTTCTCCAGCGCCAGGTCTTCCTCTTCGGTGGCGCCGCGCACGCGGGTACCGGCGATCGGGCGCACCGCGACCTCGCCATCCTCGAGACGCGAGAGAATCTCCGGCGACGAGCCGATGACATGGTGGTCATCCAGATTGAAGAAGAACATGTACGGCGAGGGATTCAGGCTGCGCAGTGCACGGTAGAGATCCAGCGGCGCGGCGCGGTAGGGAATCGACATGCGCTGCGACGGCACGCACTGCATGACATCACCGGCCAGCACGTATTCCTTGATCTTCTCCACTGCACCCTTGAAGCCTTCCTCGGTGAAGCCGGAGGTGAAGTCGGTCTCCTTGACCGGCTCGCCGCCGGTGCCGGGGCTGACGGTATTCAGGGTCGCGCTGCGCAGCTGGATCTCGAGGCGCTCGAGACGCTCGCAGGCGGCCTCGTAGGCGTTCGGCGTTGCCGGGTCGGCGTGGGTCAACAGCGTCAGACGCCCGGACAGGTTGTCGAAGATCACCAGCTCGTCGGCGACCATCAGCAGGATGTCCGGCACGCCCAGCGGGTCCGGCTTCTCGACGCCGCGCAGGCGCGGTTCGATATAACGCACGGTGTCATAGCCGAAGTAGCCGACCAGGCCGCCATTGAAGCGCGGCGCACCGTCGATGACCGGCACACGGAAGCGGGTCTGGAACTGCTCGATCCAGTCGAGGGGGTCCTCGACCTCGGTCATGCCGGTCTGCTCGCCATTGATCAGATGCGAGACCACCTGGCCACGCACCTCGATGCGCTCACGACACGGCAAGCCGATGATGGAGTAGCGCCCCCACTTCTCTCCGCCCTGCACGGACTCCAGCAGGAAGGTCCACGGCATGTCGGCCAGCTTGAGATAGGTAGACAGTGGCGTGTCGAGATCCGCCAGCACGTCACGGGTGACGGGAATGCGGTTGTAACCGGCTTCGGCCAGTTCAGCGAAGTGTTGTGGGGTCATCATGACCTGCAGTTCCTTCCACGGAGGGTGCGTTGCCGACACGGGGCCGGCTTGTCTGGGACTCAGTCTATCATCGCGGATCGCTGGCGGCAGCGCTGGTGGAGGCAAGTTCTGCCATCTCATGCCTCACTGTGCGCCCGAGCGGGACACCAGCCTCGCTCTGTCAATTCCCATCAATCAGCGTCACTCAGCCAGCCACGACCAGCTCGGCGAGTGAGTCGACGAGGTAGTCCGGGTGGCTGCGCGAGATCGGCTCGCCATGGTTGTAGCCGTAAGGTACCGCCAGGGTGCGGAAACCGGCGGCGCGGCCTGCCGCGATATCGTGACGCGAGTCACCGACCATCAAGGCCTGACGCGGCAACACTCCCAGCCGCTCGGCGGCGAACAGCAGGGGCGCGGGGTCCGGCTTGCGCGTCGGCAGGCTATCGCCGCCCAGCGCCAGCGCGAAATGCTCGCTCAGCGCGAAGTGCGAAAGCAGCGGCTCGATGAAGGCTTCCGGCTTGTTGGTGATCAGCACCAGCGGGATCCCGGCCTGGCGCAGCCCCTCCAGGCATTCCCGCACGCCGGGATAGAGTCGCGTACGCGAGCTGGGGTCGGCGGCGTAATGTGCCAGGAAGCTCTGATGCGCCTGCTCGACCCGCGCCAGGTCATCGGTCGCCAGGCCATGTGCTGCCAGGGCGCGCTCCACCAGTACCCGCGATCCATTGCCGACAAAGTCGCGTACCCGCGCCTCGCCCAGCGCCGCCAGGCCCTCTTGCTCAAGCATGCAGTCGATCGCATGGGCGAGGTCCGGCACCGAGTCGATCAGGGTGCCATCGAGGTCGAAGGCGACCATCTCGATCGCCCTGAGCGACGGATGTACCGGACCTGTGAATGTGGGATGATCGTGCATCCTTGCTCCTTTTCAGCGACAGAATTCGTGTAGGTGCCAAAAGCGCAACACCGAGTTCTCGCGTGCTCATGGCGAATATACGTAAAATAACGACATCTCGCGCATGCAGCACTATTTAGCACGCTCATTATATTGTTATCATAGCGGTATCGCGACGCCAGTTATCGACTCCGGGCCTTGCATGTTCTGACTCGATAGCCGGCCGACACTTTTCACACCTTCCCATCAATCTTGTCACTGAGGAGCACTCAATGGCCATTCCCCGCATCGTAGTCGTTGGCGGAGGCGCCGGCGGTCTGGAACTCGTCACCAAACTGGGCCACAAGCTGGGCCGCAAGAAGAAAGCCGAGATCATTCTGATCGACCGCAATTCCACGCACATCTGGAAGCCGCTGCTGCACGAAGTGGCCACCGGCGTGCTGGATTCCGGTCTCGATGAAGTCTCCTACCAGGGCCATTCCAAGGCCCACGGCTACAAGTTCCAGCGCGGCACCCTGGAAAGCCTGGAGCGTGAAGAGAAGCAGCTGACCCTGGCCGCCATCCACGATGCCAAGGGCAACGTGCTGCTGCCCGCCCGCCAGCTCAGCTATGACTATCTGGTCCTGTCACTGGGCAGCGTGTCCAATGATTTCGGCACCGAAGGCGTCGCCGAGCATTGCCACTTCCTGGATAGCCCGCAGCAGGCCGAGAAATTCCGCCGCGACATGCTCGACACCTTCCTGCGCTTCAGCGCCAACGGCGAGGAATGTGAGCGCCAGCAGCTCAACGTCGCCATCATCGGCGCCGGTGCTACCGGGGTCGAGCTCTCCGCCGAGCTGTTCGATGCCTCCAAGATGCTGCACAGCTACGGCTTCTCCTCGCTGGAAGACCGCCAGGTCAAGGTCCACCTGATCGAGGCCGCACCGCGCATCCTGCCCGCCCTGCCGGAACGCATCGGCAAGCCGGTCGCCAAGGAGCTGACCAGGCTGGGCGTCGATATCCACGTCGATACCCGAGTGACCTGCGCCGACTCACGCGGCATCACCACTGCCGATGGCACCCTGATCGAAGCCGACCTGAGCGTGTGGGCCGCCGGTATCCGTGCGCCCGCCTTCCTGTCCGAGCTGGGTCTGTCCACCGAGCGCAACCATCAGGTCAAGGTGCACCAGACCATGCAGAGCATCGATGATGAGTTCATCTTTGCCCTCGGTGACTGTGCCAGCTGCCCGCAGCCGGATGACAAGCGCGTCCCGCCGCGCGCCCAGGCTGCTCACCAGCAGGCCAGCCTGATGGTCAAGAACCTGCGCGCCGCGATGGCCAACAAGCCACTCAAGGACTTCGTGTTCAAGGACCACGGCTCGCTGATCTCGCTGGCGCACTTCGATGCCGTCGGCTCGCTGATGCGCGGTGCCTCGGCGCGTTCGCTGTTCATCGAAGGTCGCCTGGCCAAGTTCTTCTACGCCTCGCTGTATCGCATGCACCAGATGGCGATCCACGGCGTGGTCAAGACCGGCATGACGGTGGTGGTCGATGGCCTGAACCGTTACCTGCGTCCGAAGATGAAACTGCATTGATCGCTCGCCAGTAACGCAAAACGTAAAACGCCCCCAGCGGTCTCCGCTGGGGGCGTTTTCGTTTCACGCATTCAATCAAGCAGATCGTCAGTCGAGCAGGCTGTCCAGCGCAAGCTCACCGGCGATCAAACGGCGCTTGGCCGCCACACTCAACTGCTTGACGCGATACTCGAGCTTGAGCGCCCGCGAGCGATCGCCGACCACCTGTTGATAACACAGCGTCAGCGGCCCCTTGCCGCGCAGCGCTCGCGCACCGCGCTTGCCGCCCTCATGCTCGCTCAGGCGGCGCGCCACATCGGTACTGATACCGGTATAGAGGCGCCCCTGGGCCGTCTCGAGCACATACAGCGACCACTCGCTGAGCGCCGCGGCGTGAGCCGAGTCGTCGGCCGCTCCCAAAGCTCTCACGCTGTCATCCGTCACGCGATCAGCTGCGCACGCTGGCAAGCTCGGCACGCAGCTTCGCCAATACGCTGTCGTAGCGGTTGGCATCGCTGTCACTGCGCGCATTGAAGATGGCGGAACCGGCCACGAAGGTATCGGCACCGGCACGCGCGATCTCGGCGATGTTGTCGACCTTGACGCCACCATCGATCTCGAGACGGATGTTGTAGCCGGAGGCATCGATGCGACGACGCGCTTCACGCAGCTTGTCGAGGGTGCCGGGGATGAACGACTGACCACCGAAGCCCGGGTTGACGCTCATCAACAGGATCATGTCGACCTTGTCCATCACGTAGTCGAGATAGGACAGCGGCGTGGCCGGATTGAATACCAGCCCGGACTTGCAGCCCGCATCACGAATCAGCTGCAGCGAGCGATCGACGTGGTCGGAGGCTTCCGGATGGAAGGTGATGTAGCTGGCACCGGCCTCGGCGAAGTCACCGATCATGCGGTCGACCGGCGTGACCATCAGGTGGGCATCGATCTCGGCGCTGATGCCGTAATCACGCAGCGCCTTGCACACCATCGGCCCGATGGTCAGGTTGGGCACGTAATGATTGTCCATCACGTCGAAGTGGACGATATCGGCCCCGGAGGCCAGCACATCCTCGACCTCCTGCCCCAGGCGGGCGAAGTCAGCGGACAGGATCGACGGGGCAATCTTGAAGTCATTCGGCAGTAGTTCAGACATATCATCAGGCGCCAGCGAGAAGTGGAAGGGGCATTTTACGCCACCCTCTCACAAAAGACAGGCGCTGTGTGAATGTGCACCGCCAGCCTGCCGGTCCGTCGCTGCCGATCCGTCGCCGCCGGCCCACGCCAGGCACCCCACTGCGACTCACACCCTCAAGCCGCCCTCACACCAAGCCCTCATTACCCTTCCAGATCAGACACCAACAAGAATATTGCCGTGCAAAGTTGAAATTGGTGCATTAGCAACTGATAGTTAAGCTGTTCTCTCGGCCCAGTGAGCAGCTCGCTGGCCTTCTGCGCATGTTCCTCGCACTGCACGCGTCATGTCGCATCTCTTATAACGATAACAGGAACCGACACCTCTCATGTTCGACACCTCTCTCGCAAACCGCAGACATCTCAAGGCGCTGGCCGCCGCCGCACTGTTGCCGCTGGCCGGCCTGCTGCCGACGGCGATTCCCGCCGCCTTCGCCGAGTCTTCCGCGATTCTGGAAGGCGAGCGCTTCCACCCCCAGGAAGGTCAGCACGGCATGGTCGCGACCAGCCACTATCTGGCCTCTCAGGTCGCACGCGATGTGCTGGCCGATGGCGGCAACGCCGTCGACGCCGCCGTGGTGGCAGGCTTCGCGCTGGCCGTGACCCAGCCGCGCTCCGGCAATATCGGTGGCGGCGGCTTCATGCTGGTCTCCGATGAGAAGACCGGTGAAGTGGTGGCCATCGATTACCGCGAGAAGGCCCCGGCGGCGGCCAGCGAGGCGATGTTCCAGGACGAGAATGGCGAGGCGGTCTCCGAGTGGTCACGCTTCACCCACCGCGCGGCAGGCGTGCCCGGCACCGTCGCTGGCCTTGCCAAGGCGCTGGAAGACTACGGCACCCTGAGTCTCGAGCAGGCCCTCGCCCCGGCCATCAAGCTGGCCGAAGACGGCTTCGTGATTCCGACGCGCTTCGCCAAGGGCTTGAGCGATGCCAAGGACCGCCTGGCCAAGTGGGACAGCACCGCCAAGGTGTTCTACAAGCCGGATGGCAGCAACTATCAAGCCGGCGAGCTGTTCAAGCAGCCGGAACTGGCCGCGACCCTCAAGCGCATCGCCGCCAATGGTCCGCGCGAGTTCTACGAAGGCGAGACCGCCCGGCTGATCGTGGCCGAGATGGAGCGCCACGACGGCATCATGACGCTGGATGACCTCAAGGCCTACGAGCCGGCCATCCGCGAGCCGGTCCACGGCACCTATCGTGGCTATGACATCTTCTCGATGAGCCCGCCCTCCTCCGGCGGCGCGCACATCGTCGAGATTCTCAACATGCTCGAAGGCGATGACATCCAGGCGATGGGCTTCAATTCCGCCGCCACCATCCACGTGATGGCGGAAGCGATGCGCCGCGCCTACGCCGACCGCTCCGAGTATCTGGGCGACACCGACTTCGTCGATGTGCCGCTGTCGGGCATCATCTCCAAGGACTACGCCAAGGAATTGCGCGCCCAGTTCGAGCTCGACAAGGCAACGCCCTCCAGTGAGGTCAAGCCCGGCAAGCCGCAGCCGTATGAGTCCAATCAGACCACCCACTTCTCGATTGCCGATGGCAATGGTCTGGCCGTCTCCAATACCTACACCATCAACTTCAGCTACGGCTCCGGCATCGTGGTCGATGGCGCAGGTTTCCTGCTCAACAACGAGATGGATGACTTCTCCGCCAAGCCGGGCGTGCCGAATGCCTATGGCCTGATCGGTGGCGTCGCCAACAAGATCGAGCCGAACAAGCGCATGCTGTCCTCCATGAGCCCGACCATCGTGATGAAGGATGGCAAGAACTTCCTCGTCACCGGCAGCCCCGGCGGCTCGCGCATCATCACCACCACGCTGCAGGTGATCATGAACGTGATCGACCACGGCATGAACATCCAGTCGGCGGTCAGTGCGCCGCGCATCCACCACCAGTGGCTGCCGGACGAGATTCGCATCGAGGCGGGCATCAGCAAGGACACCATCCGTCTGCTCGAGGCGATGGGCCACAAGGTGGTGACCAAGGACGCCATGGGCGCCATCCAGTCGATCATGATCGACGACGGCACCTTCTACGGCGGTGCCGACCCGCGTCGCTCCACCTCTTCGGCCATGGGGCTATAGACGACGGCTGCGACGGGGTAGTCTCTGCATCGCATCGCCGAGCTGCCCCATCAATGACGCCTTGACCCCATTGATGGGGCGGGCTATCTGTGACGGGCGACACTTCGGTGTCGCCCGTTCGCGTCTTGCTGCGCCATCACGCCATCTGCCCTACAAGGTGCCCTCGTGTCCTCAACCAAGTCACTCACGCCGCCCATCTCTGGCTGGCGGCAATGGGCCAACCGCTATCCGGTCGCCTTGATCGCCCTGGCGCAGCTGTTCGGCACCAGCCTGTGGTTCACCCCCAATGCAGTCCTCACGCCGATGTTGGCGAGCTGGGGCTTCGCCGGCGATAGCGCCGCGGCACTCGGCCAGCTGACCTCCTCGGTGCAGGGCGGCTTCATCGTCGGCACCCTGGTGCTGGGGCTTGCCGGCCTGGCGGACCGTTTCGCGGCGCGCCATCTGTTCATGGCTTCCTGCGTGCTGGGCGCGCTGACCAATCTGGCGCTGTTGGTCGCGCCGGGGCTGCTCAGCGCCTCAGGCCTGCGCGTGCTGACGGGACTGGCACTGGCCGGCATCTACCCCATCGGCTTGAAGCTGATGGTCCAGACCGCACCGGACCGTGCCGGTGCCGCGCTCGCCTGGCTGGTCGGCATGCTGGTGCTTGGCACCGGGCTGCCGCATGCACTCGCCGCACTGCAACAGGGCGAAGGCATGCAGCTGCCGTGGGGCGCAGCCATCAGCACTGCCTCGCTGCTGGCCATCGTCGGTGCCGGTCTGGTCGCCTTGTTGGCACCGCCGGCGGCGAAAGCCACCTCGGCGCCCCGCCAAGCAACAGCGGCGAAAGACGGCCGTAACACCTTTCTCGCGCGTGCCACACGAGGCCTGGCGGCCTGGCAATATCCCGGCTTCGTGCGCGGTGCACTGGGCTACTTTGGCCACATGTGGGAGCTATACACCCTGTGGGCACTGACGCCTCTGCTGCTGACCCAGATGGCCAGCGCGACAGGCGTGACGCTCTCTCCTGCCACCCTGGCCTGGCATAGCTTCCTGGTGATCGCCATCGGCGCGCCCGGCTGTGTCATCGGGGGCTGGCTCTCGCGCAGTCGCGGCAGTCTGTGGGTGGCGCGTCTCGGGCTCGCCGGCTCGGTGACACTGACGTTGATCTTCGTCGCTGCTACGCAGCTTGAGGCCGGTTACGGCGTGCTGCTGGCACTGCTGGCGCTGTGGAGCCTTCTGGCCGTGATCGACTCGCCACAGTTCTCGGCACTCGCCGCGGGCGGCACGCCGGTCGAGCTGCAGGCCAGTGCCCTGGCGATGATGAATGCCTTCGGCTTCAGCCTGTCGCTGGTCTCGATCGCCTTGCTCACGCCACTGATCGCCGGCCACGGCAGCCTGCTGCTGCTGGCCTTGCTGCCCGGCCCGCTGCTGGGCCTGCTGGCCTTGAGTAGACGCGTCGACGGCGCATGAGCTATGGGCCATGAACCTCAACCACTGTCGCTTGCAGAGGACAGCCGTGAGCCTGAATTTCCACTACGCTCAGGCGCCATTCTGGCCCTATACTCGCGCCATTGCGCTCCGGCCATCCCGCGCTGCAGGCGAGATATTGGCAACGGATGGCCGAGATGACTCCCATGACAACCGGCCTCAGGCCCAGGAACCCCGATGATGATGCACAAGTTGCGCACCACCTGCATGAGCGTGGCACTGATCGCCACGGCGGCACTTCTCAGCGCTTGCGGCACCAGCCCGCAGCGCCTGTACGTCAATCCGCAGGTCGGCGAGATGGGCGTGGTCGGCCACGGGCAACAGGTGGTGGTGGACGTGCTCGATGAGCGTCCGTCAGAGCGCATCGGCTCTCGCGATGGCGCCACCAATGCCTCGAGCTATCTGGTCGTGCCGACCGGCGACCTGACGCCCAAGCTTGAGGCCCAGACCGTCAGCGCCCTGCGCCGCATGGGCTTCGTGCCGGTATCCGCCGAGCAGGCCAACCAGGGCGCAGCAGAGCTGACCATCTCGCTGACCGAGCTGGCCTATGGCGTGAAGCGTGGCGGCCTGATCACCGATACCGCGACACTCAATGGCGTGATCAAGGCCGTCGCCGTGTCCGGCAAGCAGCGCTATACCGGCAGCTACACCGCGACGCGTGATCAGGGCTATGCCCTCAAGCCGAGTCAGGAGAAGAACACCGAGATGGTCTCTGAGGTGATCGGCGATGCGCTGACTCGCGCTTTCCAGGACACTACGCTGATCCGCCAGCTCGACCAGTAGGCTCGATCAATAAGTTCGACAGCAGCTCGCCACCAACGAAAACGCCACCGCCGCCCATTGGGCGGCGGTGGCGTTTTTCATGAGGACTAAACCTTCATGAGGACTGGAACTGACTGACAAGGTCACCCCTGAGTCGTCAACGACGCGGTCCCTTGCGCACCAGACTCCATACCGTCTCACGCAAACCGCGCTCATCCGGGGCGCGACGCTCCAGCACCTCAAGCGTGAAGTTGGCGCTCAGAAGCTGACGAATCTCGTCTTCGGCGACATGGAACGGCGGACCCTGATGCTGCTCCGTCTGCCGCTCGAGACTGATCAACAGGCCACGCGCCCCCGGGGGCAGCAACTGCGCCAGATGGAAGGCGTAACGCTGCCGGGTGGCCGGCGGCAAGGCGATCAGCGCGGCGCGATCATAGAAGGCGTCCAGATGATCGACATGGTCGATATGGAAGTGGAAGAAGTCTCCGCACCACAGCTCGACCATGCCCTGGCGGAAGCATTCGAAGTGCTCCAGCCGATAGCGCGAGACATCCCCGGCGCCTTCGGCGACGAACTGCTCGCAGGCCTGGCGTGCAAGCTCGATGCCCAGCACCGGATAGCCCTGCGCCGCCAGCCAGCGCATGTCGAGACTCTTGCCACACAACGGCACCAGCACCTTGGCGCCCGCCGCGATCTCAAGCCGCGGCCACCAGCGCTCCAGCGCCGAATGCGTGGCGGGCAGATGAAAGCCGATCCGCCCTTCCTGCCATCGCGCCAGCCAGGGGTCACTGGCCGGCGTCGCGTCCATCGTCGTGTCTTGTGCCGACATGAGCTGGCGCACTCCCTCTGCTATCGGTGACCGGGATGCCTTACAGGAAGCCGTGACGCTTCTTCTTGCGACGCGGCAGGTGCGGCACGATCAGGCCGACCAGCAGGCCGACCCCAGCCACGCCACCGCCGTACATGAAGTAGCGCATCAGCAGGTCCTGCTTCTTGGTATCGAGCTTGGTTTCCATGTCCTGCATCTTGCTGCGCGCCTGGGCAAGCTCGGCTGACTGGCTGTTGCTGGCCTGCTCAAGCTCTTCGATGCGCGCCTGACGCGTCTCGAGGCCGGTCTTCATGTCCTCGACACGGGTTTCCCACTCTTCATTGATGCCATCGAGCTTGGCAGTCAATTCCTTGACCCTGGCGCTCAGCTCGGGCACCCGGGCATTGACGCTCTGGGTGTCCTGCAGGTCAGCGGAGGGAATCCACACCACGTCGCCGCTGGCGGTGCGGATCTTGCTGTAGTCATTCTGGACCTCGAGCAGCTCGACCGGCTGGCCGGCTTCCACCGTGCCCACGATGCGGTAGCCATCCGTCGGGCCACTGCGCACGAAGGTGGTGAGGTCATCGGCGACCCAGCGGTCGGTGGCCGCATTGGCCAGCGGTGCGCCCAGCAGCAGGCTGCCGGCGACGCCAGCCCCCAGCACCACACGGCGCAGTGAGCGCGCAAGCGTCGAACACGGCGATCGGGGTGACAGGAGACCGAAAGATGAAGGGGTGCTGGTAATGGAGAATCGCGTCATATCGTGTTCTTCATGGCTGTCTAAGGGCGTAAGCCGACCGTGTCAGGCGTGTGGGCACGAGGAGCAAGCGCGCTGAATCCTGCGTCCCCACATGCCGAACATGATCGACCGCTTTTGGGCGAAGGAAGGCTCGCCCTGTCTGCCCATGCGGTGTCTGCCAGGTTGCGCAATGCAAGGCGTCCTGCCTGGCATCGCTGTCGCGCTTGGACGTACGGTAACGAAATTGCCGCGAGAAAAATCCGAGACTGTCATTTCAGTGTCTTCAGACATCCACACTTTCTGTGGATAAGTCTTGGGACAACCTCAAAGGGGCAGGTCTGCGCACGGCGAAATGCCTGCCCCGCCAACAAATCGATCAAATTTTAACCAGCTCAGGCAGCCGGGCTATCGGCATGAAAACCTCAACAAATCAAGCCATTGACAGCCTGATGTGCGTTGCGCAACACCTGCCTGATAACTATGAAACATGCCAAGCCCCTGTTGTAGCGTCAGGGCATGCGCGGGCTTTCTCGTGAGGATACCACAGCCACCATCAGGCTGAACCGGTGGTTGGCAGGCATCCTCCTCATTGCTGACAGCGATGCGACAGGGCTGGCCGCATGGCCGGCAGACTCCTATACTGTGCCGTCCCGATTTTGGCCTCGACCCGATCAGCGTGCCGCTTGGCACAGTATCGTCGCGCCCTCGATTCCCGGCCAGCCATCGGCGCCGGGGCTCATTCATTACAAGTCGCGCCCGCTTCTCCTGACCGCTGACGCTGCCCGCCGCCATCATGTGCCCGGGCGCGAGGCGCACGAAGCCCGGGCGCGCAGCTCAGAGCGTTCACACAAGGCAATGGCGAAGAAACTCTTCATCAAGACTCACGGCTGCCAGATGAACGAGTATGACTCCGCGCGCATGGCGGATCTGCTCGGCGAATCGCATCAGATGGAAGTCACCAGCGACGAATCCGAAGCAGACGTCATCCTGCTCAACACCTGCTCCATCCGCGAGAAGGCGCAGGAGAAGGTGTTCCACCAGCTGGGACGCTGGAAGAAGCTCAAGGAAAAGAACCCGGAGCTGGTGATCGGCGTCGGCGGCTGCGTGGCCAGTCAGGAAGGCGACAACCTGCGCAAGCGTGCCCCGCATGTGGACATGGTGTTCGGCCCGCAGACCCTGCACCGCGTGCCGAAGATGCTCGACACCCGCCGCGACAGCCTCAAGCAGATTTCCGTGGTCGACGTGACCTTCCCCGAGATCGAGAAGTTCGACAACCTGCCCGCGCCCAAGAGCGACGGTGCCAGCGCCTTCGTCTCGGTGATGGAAGGCTGCTCCAAGTACTGCACCTTCTGTGTGGTGCCCTACACCCGCGGTGAGGAAGTCTCGCGTCCCTTCGAGAAGGTGATGGATGAAGTCATCCATCTGGCCGACCAGGGCGTGCGCGAGATCAACCTGCTGGGCCAGAACGTCAACGCCTACGCCGGCCTCAATCAGCTGGGCGAGGAGATCGACCTCGCCGAGCTGATCAGCTGCGTGGCGCAGGTCGAGGGCATCGACCGCATCCGCTTCACCACCTCGCATCCGCTGGAGTTCAAGGACTCGCTGATCGAGGCCTTCGGTGAGATCCCGGAGCTGGTCAGCCATCTGCACCTGCCGGTGCAATCGGGCTCCAACCGCATTCTGGCGGCAATGAAGCGCGGCCACGAGCGTGACCTCTACATCGACAAGCTCGAACGCATCCGCGCGCTGCGTCCGGACATCAGCTTCTCCTCCGACTTCATCGTCGGCTTCCCGGGCGAGACCGATCAGGACTTCATGGACACCATGGACCTGATCGGCCAGATCGGCTTCGATCACTCCTTCAGCTTCATCTACTCCGCGCGTCCGGGCACCCCGGCGGCGAATCTGAAAGATGACACCCCGGAAGAAGTGAAGAAGGAGCGCCTGCTCATCCTGCAGGATCGCATCAACCAGCAGGCGATGCAGATCGGTCGCAAGATGGTCGGCACCACCCAGCGCATCCTGGTCTCCGGCTTCTCGCCGCGTGACCCGGGCCTGCTGTCAGGGCGCACCGAGAACAACCGGGTGGTCAACTTCCGCGCCGCCAACCCGACCGAGCTGATCGGCTACCTGGTGGATGTCGAGATCACCGAGGCCTACCCCAACTCGCTGCGCGGGGAGCTCAGCTCGCCCTACCGCTATTGATCGCTCGTCGCTCCCGACATTGACGAGGCGCCATCAGCCCCCACTATCAAGCAGATAGCCACGCTGGCCGTACAGGACAATTGCCCTGTACGGCCATCGCGCATTAAGCTCTCTTGAGACTTCGGCAACGCGTCACCATTGACACTGAAATGGCGCCGTCATGCGCCGTGGCGGGCAGAGCGCCCCGTGCATCACGCGCAGGTATCCGTCATCGCGGCTGCCCCTCATCGCCCAGCATCATCGTCACTCATCACTATCAGGATATTCGACGCCTTGAGCCACCAGTCACAGCAAGCCAATCGCATTCTCAACATGACGCTTGAGCCGGCAGACCCGCAGCGTCTGGCCAGCCTGACCGGCCAGCGCGACGAGCATCTCAAGCTGATCGAATCCCGGCTCGGTGTCACCCTGCGCAATCGCGGCAACGACTTCCAGATCGCAGGCCCTGCGGCCGCCGTGAAGGCGACCGCCAACGTGCTGGAGCATCTGTATCGCGAGACCGGTGCCGGCGAAGTCGATGCCGAGACCGTTCATCTGTTCCTGCAGGAATCCGGCGTCGAGGCGCTGGTCGAGGCCGCCGAGGACCAGGGCGCCACCTACGGTGATGTGGTGATCCGCACGCCCAAGGTGCTGGTGCGCCCGCGCGGCTTCAACCAGCAGGGCTATGTCACCGAGATGCGCAATCACGACATCAACTTCGGCATCGGCCCGGCCGGTACCGGCAAGACCTATCTTGCCGTCGCCGCTGCCGTGGAAGCGCTCAACAACAACGAAGTGCGACGCATCCTGCTGGTGCGTCCGGCGGTCGAGGCCGGCGAGAAGCTCGGCTTCCTGCCGGGGGACCTGGCCCAGAAGATCGACCCCTACCTGCGCCCGCTCTACGACGCCCTGTATGAGATGCTCGGCTTCGAGCACGTCAACAAGATGATCGAGCGCCAGATCATCGAGATCGCGCCGCTGGCCTACATGCGCGGCCGGACGCTCAACAACGCCTACATCATTCTCGATGAGTCCCAGAACACCACGCGCGAACAGATGAAGATGTTCCTGACGCGCATCGGTTTCGGCTCCACCGCCGTCATCACCGGTGACGTCTCGCAGGTTGATCTACCGCGTGGCACCCAGTCAGGTCTCGCGCACGTGATGGAGGTCCTCAAGGACACCCCGGGGATCAGCATCACGCGCTTCCTGGCCAAGGACGTCGTGCGTCACCCGCTGGTGCAGCGCATCGTCGAGGCCTACGACACCTTCGAAGCCGCGGAAGAGCAGCAGGAAGGCGAGCGTCGCGAGCAGCGTCAGGCCGAGCGCGAAGCCCGCATGGCGGCGCTGAATGCCCAGAGCAACGTGCCGCCTGCCAGCACCCCGGCGGGAGGTAGCCAGTGAGCGAAGCCCCCGCAGTCGTCGTGGACCTGCAACTGGCCATCGGCGAGAGTGAGTTCGATGGCCAGCCCCTGCCGGCCAGCCATCAGCTGGAAGCCTGGGTGGCGGCTGCGCTGCTGGCCGCCGCGGAAGACGGCGCGCTGGAGCGCGATGCCAGCGACGCCGCGGCGCCGTACGAGCTGACCGTGCGTCTGGTGGAAGAAGCCGAGAGTCAGGGCCTCAATCGCGATTATCGCGGCAAGGACTCCCCGACCAACGTGCTGTCCTTCCCGCATGAGCCGCTGGATCTCGATGACTTCGCCCTGCCGCCGGAACTGGCCGCGCGCTTCGCCGAGGAAGGCGATGACGACAGCCTGCCGCTTGCGGGCATGCCGGAGGGCAATCTGGACGCCGGCGAAGAGGAAGGTCTCGACGGTCACAACAGCGACGATGTCATGCTGGCGTCAGACGCCATGAGCGAAGCTGATGAGGCAGACGTCTCTGATGCCGCGTCTTCTGGCTTCTCGACTTCTGGCGCCGCGTCTTCTGCCCTCGGCTCTGCGGCTCCCGAGACCGCGGCTGAGCAGGCTATTGATGAACAACGCCAGGATGAGCAGCGCTTTCTGGGCGACCTGATCATTAGCGTGCATGTCGTCGCCCGCGAGGCGCGGGAACAGGGCAAGTCGCTGGAAAATCATTTCGCCCACATACTGGTCCATGGCACCTTGCACTTGCTCGGCTATGACCATATCGAGGACGATGAAGCCGAACGCATGGAAGCGCTCGAGCGTCATGTGCTGGCAGGGCTCGGCGTCGCCGATCCCTACCGGGAAGAGAATCACTGATGCCGGCGCCCCTGCGCATCGGCAGCACCCGCCGTCGGGTGGCTCGGGGCTTGTCCCCGGGTCACTCGGCTGCCCCGATACCACCACGACAATGGGGTATCGCCACCGAGGAAAAGAGAAACTAACGCATGAGCGAAGACCGATCGGGAAGCCAATCGAAAACCTGGCTCGATAAGCTGTTCGGCGCCTTCTCAAGCGACACCGACGAACCCAGCTCCCGTAGCGAGCTGCTCCAGTTTCTGGCTGAGGTAGGCCCACGCCTCAACCTCGATCAGGACGCCATCGCCATCATCGAAGGCGCGCTGGAAATCAGCGACCAGCAGGTGCGCGAGGTGATGATCCCCCGCTCCCAGGTGCAGGCCATTCAGGTAGATCAGCGCCCGGAGGAGTACCTGCCGCTGATTCTCGAATCGGCTCACTCCCGCTATCCCGTCATCGACGAGAACCTCGACGAGGTGCTCGGCATCCTGCTGGCCAAGGACCTGCTGCCGCTGATTCTGCAAAATGACAGCGAGCGCAAGCGCTTCGATCTGCGCGAAGCGATCCGTCCGGCGATGTTCATCCCCGAATCCAAGCGCCTCAACAGCCTGCTCAAGGAATTCCGCGAGACCCGCAATCACATGGCGGTGGTCATCGACGAGTACGGCGGCACGGCAGGCCTTGTCACCATCGAGGATATCCTCGAGCAGATCGTCGGGGATATCGAGGATGAGCACGACACCGATGAGGATGAGGACATCCGCGAGCTGGGCGATGGCCAATTCGCCGTCAGCGCGCTGACCACCATCGATGACTTCAATGAGCACTTCGATACCGACTTCTCCGATGAGGAATTCGACACCATCGGCGGTCTGATGATCCAGCGCTTCGGTCACATGCCGCGCCGTCAGGAATCCACCGATTTCGCCGGCTGGCGTTTCACGGTGCTCAATGCGGACAATCGTCGCATTCGTCAGGTACAGGTATGCCGTCTGGAAGATGCCACCGGTGACGCGCCGCCCTCGGCCGAGCATCGTGCGCACATCAGCGGCGAGTGATTCATGGCCTGATCACAGGCTGACCCGATAGAGGACAATGCCAGACACATCCGCCGATGTGTCTGGCATTTTACAAGGAGAGCGGCATGTCAGATTCCCCCCGCGCGAGGAGCTTCCCGGGCGCCTCGTTGCTGGCCAATGTACTGGCGATCATTGCCGGGGTACTGGTCACCCTGAGCTTTGCCCCCTTCGAGCAGTGGTGGCTGGGCCCGATCGGCGCAGGCCTGCTCTACGGGGCGCTGCGCATGGAAGGCGGTGGCTTCCTGCGCGCCTGGTGGTTCGGGGTCGGCCTGTTCGGCAGCGGGGCCAGCTGGGTCTACGTCTCGATCCATGATTATGGCTATACCGGCATGCCGCTGGCGGTGCTGCTGACGATGCTGTTCGTGGCCTGCATGGCGCTGTTCCCGATGCTGTGGATGGGCCTGTGGCAGCGCTTCTGCTCACGCAAGCTCGATGTGCTGTCATTCGCCGCGGTATTCGTGCTCAGCGAGCTGTTCCGCACCTGGGCCTTCACCGGCTTCCCGTGGCTGCTGCTGGGCAACAGTGCCGTGGGCTCACCGCTGGCCAGCTGGGTGCCGGTGCTTGGCGTCTACGGTATCTCGCTGATCATCGCGCTGTCCGGTGCGCTGCTGTGGAATCTGGCGCTGCGTCGCCGCTGGTGGGCGATCGCGCCGCTGCTCGTGCTGTGGAGCGCAGGGCTGCTGCTGCCGACCGGCTGGACACAGTCCGGCGGCCAGCCGGCGCGCGTCGCCCTGCTGCAAGGCAACCTGCCGCAGTTGATCAAGTGGAGCGCCGAAGGGCAGCGTCGTGCGGCCAATACCTACGCCGCGATGACGCGCGCCGTGCAGGACGATGCCGACCTGATCGTCTGGCCGGAGACGGCACTGCCGATGCTGCGCGATCAGGCCGAGCCCTTCCTCGAGCGCATCCAGGCAACTCTGCCGCCCAAGACCGGTCTGATCACCGGGATCGTCGAGCGTGACGCCGACAATCGCTTCTACAACAGCGTGATTCCCATCGATGACCCGTCGGCCCAGTATCGCAAGGAGCACCTGGTGCCCTTCGGCGAGTATGTGCCGCTGGAAAGCTGGTTGCGGGGCATCATCGGCTTTTTGGACCTGCCGATGTCGAGCATGCAGTCAGGCGACAGCCAGCAGCCGCCACTGATGGTCAGCGGTCTGCGTATCGGCGTGGCGATCTGCTATGAGATCGTCTATCCGGAGCTGGTCCGCCAGCGCGCCTTGAGCTCTACCGTGCTGCTGACCGTCTCCAACGACACCTGGTTCGGTCACTCCATCGGCCCGCTGCAGCACCTGCAGATGGCTCAGCTGCGCGCGCTGGAAAACGGCCGCTATCTGCTGCGGGCCACCAGCAATGGCGTGACGGCGATCATCTCGCCGCAGGGTGAGATCATCGCCCAGGCACCCCAGTTCGAGGAGGCCACCGTCACTGGCGATATCCGCCTGCAACTGGGCATGACGCCCTGGATGCACTACGGCCTGCTGCCGGTGTGGATCCTGATCGCGCTGCTGCTGGCGCCGGGCCTTGTGCTGGGCATCAACGAATGCCTCAAGGCGCGCCGTCAACGCCCGCAGGACGCCTGAGGTCCAGAACGTGTGAGTCCCCAGGGCCTCAGACGCTTGAACGCTCAACCTTACCCGTTGCCGGGCCGATGCCCGGCACTGCCTCTGCACAAGCGAGACCACAATGGGCATCACCGAGTTACTCGGCATCATCAAGGACCTGGTATTGCCGCCCGGCGGGCCTCTCCTGCTGCTGTTTCTGGCCATGCTCGTGCTCAAGCGCTGGCCGGGCCTGGCACGCGCCATGATGGTCGTGGCCATCCTGGGCATGTGGCTGCTGTCCTCGCCGGTCGTCTCCACGCGCCTGATGTCAGGGCTGGAGCGCATTCAGCCCAGTGAACCGGCAGAGTGGATCCAGGCGCAGGCCGTGGTCGTGCTTTCCGGCGGACGCTACTACGACGCCCCGGAGCTGCAGGGCCGCGATCGCATCAATGGCGAGACGCTCAGCCGCCTGGACGAAGGCGTCCGCGTGGCCCGCAACGCGGAGCTGCCGATTCTGCTCACCGGTGGCAAGGTATCGTCCTCCGATGACGGCACCCTCGCCGAGCTGATGCAGCGCTCGCTGATCGATGAATTCGACTACCCGGCGCGCTGGCTGGAGAATCGCAGCGAGAACACCCAGCAGAATGCGCTCTTCACTCGCGAGATGCTCGAGCAGGACGACATCAACAAGATCGTGCTGGTGACCAGCGCCTGGCACATGCCGCGCGCGATGCGCAACTTCCAGAATCAGGGCTTCCGCACCATCATCCCGGCGCCGGTGGGCTACACCACGGTCTCCGGGCTGGGCATCGATGCCTGGATCCCCAACAGCTCCGCGCTGACCCAGTCGCGCTGGGCACTGCATGAATGGATCGGCTGGCTGGTGGGTCGCTAGCCCCGACAGCACTGCTGGCAAGACAAGCGAAGGACTGCTGGCAAGACACACGAAGGGCTGCCCATGGGCAGCCCTTCGTGTGTCTATATAACCCGCTCAGCAAACGCTTATCGCAGGATTGCGCTCAGACCTCGCTGTCACGCATCCAGCTGGCCTCCTTGAGCCATGGCCCCAGCTGGCGGAGCTGGAAGGCGCGATCGCGCGTCCACTCGTCACTGCCGACATGCGCCGTGCCGCCAGGTGCTTCTCCCAGCACATCATCCGGGAACTTCAGGCTGTCGCGCCCCTTGATCAGCAGCGAGTAACACCGGTCGTGGCTGACCAGACTTTCGCGCAGGTAGCGCCACACGCATTCCTTCATGAACCACTGATCGATATTCGGCGTCTCGACATGCTGTGGCTGCCACTGGGCCAGCAATGTCTCGAGTGGCGGCAGGACACCGGCCACCCCGCCCCACAGCCCCGCCAGCACCAGATCGGTATGACTCCACCAGTCACGCATGACATGGAAGAAGCGCCCAGAGGTCAGCCACATCTGCACCGCGCGCACTTCGCGCAGACTGATGACGCTGTCGCAGTCGCGGACCACGAAGTAGCCCACCGTCGGGTCATCGGCGACCGCGAAGCGCCAACACAGCCGCTGTCTCAGGGTGTCACTGGAGGGACGCTCACACAGCTCGGCGTCCAGTTCCCGCGCCAGGGCCAGGAAATCATCGGGCACGCTGTCATCGTGATAGAGCCGAACCCGCCACCCCGGATACAGCACCGGCGCCAACAGCAGGTTATGCAGCATGCCGTTCAAGTAGCGCGGCCCCTTGCCCCAGAGGCCGAAGGACAGCACGCGCGTCTTGCCGGCGGCGACTGCCGAGGGGGATTCAGCGGGCAGCCGCCAGCCCTTCGCCAACGGCAGGCTCCCATGCTGCTCGTCCTTGAGCGCCAGGGCGCGACTGCCATGCTCGCGTGCCTCGTCATGGCGCTTGAGTCTGGCCGCGCTGCTGGCCAGCGAGTCGAACAGCACCGGATTGAGACAGCCTCGTGCGGCCAACGCCTCACCGGCCGCCAGCGAGCCGGCGGCATCATTGGCGCGCGACAGACACACCACCTGATTGAGCGCGATCTCTTCATCGGCCGGACACTCCACATGCCCCTGGGCCAGAATCTGGCTGGCCGAGCGATAATCCGCGAGCAGAAACAGGTAATAGGAGATCTGCTTGAAGAGGCCCGCCTCACGTGGACGCGGGCGCTGATTGAAGTGATCGATCAGCTGTTGCAACGCCTTGTGGCGCTGACCGGCGCTCCAGGTGGCATGCGCCGGGGCGAACCAGTCTGACGGTGTCGCCATCAGCCCTGATCACTCTCATCGGCCGCGGGAGGCTGACGAGTGACGGGCGGCGCGCCACGCGAGAAGAAACGATGTCCACAGGCATGGCAGGGTTCCAGCACGCTGGGGCGCGTGAGCGTGGTGGTCGATTCACAGTGCACGCAATGCAATAGCCCCGGCGCGATGACCTCGCCGCTGGTGTAGTCGGCGCGCGCGGCCTCGAGGTCTTCCTCGAAGTGGGCGCGGTCCACCACGGTGCGGTCCGCGATCGACATCAGCGCGGAACTGACACTGCGCGACAGCACCGAGAGATCGATCCCCAGCCAGCTGGCGATCCCTTCTCCGCCGGTCGCCAGATGGCGGCGGAATTCACGCATGTCACGCTCGACCCAGGCACGCAGCAGCGCCAGCTCGTCGAGCGTGAATTCCTCGACCTCGGCCTCGAACTTGACCGCCTCATCCAGCTCGGCCTTGAGGCCATCCCACGACAGCTCACCGCTGCTGTCTTCCAGCCGCGTCAGGATTCGCCCATAGGCATCGCCGAGACGTCCTTCACCTTCGCCCTGCGGCTGGCTGGAAGCTGAGCGCGAGGGCATCGGCGTATCTTCAAAGCCACTGTCGTGCGAGGACGTGGCAGCCGTATCACGATCCGTGGCGCTGATCGGCTCATGGGGATCGCGGGGTTCACGTGGTTGGCTCATGGACTCTCCTTGTGTCTTCACCTTCTCCCGTACTGCGGGAGGGCATGGCGCTCTACCTTCAGCATGGTGGCGTTGGCGTTGCGACACAAGCCACACGCTTCCACTCCCTGACACGCATCAAGCGCGTGGCACTGGCAGCATGAAGCGCATTCGCCTGGCGCCACAGCGCTCGCCTCCCCTACCTGAGTCCTGGCGTCTGGGGTAGACTTGACCCCATCGCAGACAGCGGCGGCCCATCCCGATGTGACCGCCCACCTCTTCACGCCCTGCCTGTCCCTGGTGACGGGTAGCGGCCAATGCCAAGGTAGTGACGGACCCGATGGATTCACAGGATACTTCTCAACAGTACGCTCCCGATCAGATCGAACAGGCTGCCCAGCAGTACTGGGAGAAAAATCAGTGTTTCAAGGCGGTGGAAGATGCCAACCGCGAGAAGTTCTACTGCCTGTCGATGTTCCCCTACCCCAGCGGCAAGCTGCACATGGGTCACGTGCGCAACTACACCATCGGTGACGTGATCTCGCGCTTCCAGCGCATGCAGGGCAAGAACGTCATGCAGCCGATGGGCTGGGACGCCTTCGGCCTGCCGGCGGAAAACGCCGCGATGAAGAACAACGTCGCGCCGGGCAAGTGGACCCACGAGAACATCGCCTACATGCGCGATCAGCTCAAGGCGCTGGGCTTCGCCTACGACTGGAGCCGTGAATTCGCCACCTGCGACCTGGAATACTATCGCTGGGAGCAGTGGTTCTTCGCCAAGCTGGTCGAGAAGGGTGTCGTCTACAAGAAGAGTTCCATCGTCAACTGGGACCCGGCGGACCAGACCGTGCTCGCCAATGAGCAGGTCATCGACGGCCGTGGCTGGCGTTCCGGCGCGCTGATCGAGCGCAAGGAAATCCCGCAGTGGTTCCTGCGCATCACCGATTACGCCGAAGAGCTGCTGGCCGACCTCGACAAGGTCGAGTGGCCGGAGCAGGTCAAGACCATGCAACGCAACTGGATCGGCAAGTCACGCGGTGTCGAGCTGAGCTTCGGCCTCGATGCCAAGGCCAGCCAGGTGCAGGAATCCCTGACCGTCTTCACCACCCGTCCGGACACCCTGATGGGCGTGACCTACGTCGGCGTCGCCGCCGCTCACCCGCTGGCCAAGGCCGCGGCGGAGCACAATGCGGAGCTTGCCGAGTTCAACGCCGAGTGCGCGCGTGGCGGCACCAGCGAAGCCGACATGGCGACCATGGAAAAACGCGGCATGGATACCGGCTTCAAGGCCATCCACCCGCTGACCGGCCGTGAAGTGCCGGTCTTCGTCGCCAACTTCGTGCTGATGGAATACGGCACCGGTGCCGTGATGGCCGTGCCGGCCCACGACGAGCGTGACCACGAATTCGCCACCAAGTACGACCTGCCGATCGAAGCCGTGATCGCCGATGCCGACGGCAATGCGCCTGACGTCAGCGAAGCTGCCTTCACCGAGCACGGCGTGCTGATCAACTCCGGTGACTTCGATGGCCTCGACTTCGAGAGCGCCTTCGATGCCATCGCCGCGCGCCTGGTCGAGCAGGGTCGTGGTGAGGTCAAGACCAACTTCCGTCTGCGCGACTGGGGCGTCTCCCGTCAGCGTTACTGGGGCGCACCGATTCCGGTCAAGAATGGCCCGAACGGTGAATCCATCCCGCTGACCGACGACGAACTGCCGGTCGCTCTGCCGCTGGAAGTCGAATTCGACGCCTCCGGTGGCTCGCCGATCAAGAAGATGCCGTCCTTCAGTGACCTGGGCGATGGCTGGCAGCGCGAGACCGATACCTTCGACACCTTCATGGAGTCCTCCTGGTACTACGCGCGCTTCTGCTGTGCGGACAACGCCGATGCCATGCTGGACGAGCGCGCCAACTACTGGCTGCCGGTCGATTACTACATCGGTGGCATCGAGCACGCCATCCTGCACCTGCTCTACTCGCGCTTCTTCCACAAGCTGATGCGTGACTTCGGCCTGGTCGACAGCGACGAGCCGTTCAAGCAGCTGCTGACCCAGGGCATGGTGATCGCGGACACCTACTACCGCATCAACGCCAAGGGCGGCCGCGACTGGTTCAACCCGCTGGACGTGGACGTCGAGACCGACGACAAGGGCCGCGCCATCAAGGCCGTACTGAAGTCCGATGGTCTGCCGGTGGAAATCGGTGGCACCGAGAAGATGTCCAAGTCCAAGAACAATGGCGTGGACCCGCAGTCGATGATCGACCGCTTCGGCGCCGACACCGTGCGCCTGTTCATGATGTTCGCCGCGCCGCCGGAGCAGTCGCTGGAATGGTCCGATTCCGGTGTCGAGGGCGCACACCGCTTCGTCAAGCGCGTCTGGCGTCTGGTCCACGAGCATGTCGCCGCCGGCACTCCGGGCGCGCTGGATGTGACCGCCCTGAACGATGATCAGAAGGCGCTGCGTCGCAAGACACACGAGACCATCGCCAAGTGCAGCGATGACATCGGCCGCCGCACCACCTTCAACACCGCCATCGCGGCCGTGATGGAGCTGGTCAACGCCATCAGCCGCTTCGAGGATACCTCCGAGCAGGGTCTGGCCGTCAGCCGTGAAGCCGTCGAGGCCTGCGTGCTGCTGCTGTCGCCGATCATCCCGCATGCCAGCCACTCGCTGTGGTCGACACTGGGCCACGACGAAGCCGTGATCGACGCCAGCTGGCCGGCCGCCGATGCCGAGGCGATGAAGAAGGACAGCATCGAGCTGGTCGTGCAGGTCAACGGCAAGCTGCGTGCGCGCCTGTCCTTCGCCGCCGATGCTGATCGCGACGCCATCGAGGCCGCGGCGCTGGCAGATGCCAATGTCACCAAGCACACCGATGGCAAGACGGTGCGCAAGGTGATCGTGGTGCCGGGCAAGCTGGTCAATATCGTCGCCAACTGATAGCGACCCGACCAGATCGAGCAAGATACCGGCGGCCCGAGTCGCCGGTCCCGTCAGAGCCCGACAGGCAGCTGGAAGGATGTCGGTCTCTGACGGCCATATTCCGTGCGCTGCGTGATGCTGACAGGCACCACGCAGCGCTCTCGCAAGATATTCATGACACTCGTTCATGACAGGAGGTCACGGTGACGCAAGCGAAGTCTTCCAGTGTTTCAGCAGACACATCAGAGCGTGCATCCCACGGCCTCGGCCGCCGTCGTGTGCTGGCCGCTCTAGGCGTCGGCCTGGCGCTGACACTGAGCGGCTGCGGCTTCCAGCTGCGCGGCGTGAACGATGCGCCGATGGCCATCACCGAGCTGGACGTCCAGGCACCGATCACCAAGACCCACGACGCCCTGCGCGATGCTCTCGAGCGTGCCGACGTCCAGTTGAGCGACAGCGCCCCGCTGGCCCTCAACCTGGGCAAGGTTCGTGAGAACGTGCAGCAGATCACCTACGGCGATGCCGGCAGCATCAAGCGTGAACTGACCTATCGCCTGACCTACTCGCTGCAGCGCAAGTCCGATGGGGCCTACTTGGCCAACCAGCAGGAGCTGCAGGCCAGCAGCCTCTACTACACCAACGATGACGACCTGCTCAACACCGATGACCTGCGTGAGCGCGCGGCCAAGGAAGTCAATCGTGACCTGAGTCGTCAGTTGCTGGAGCGCCTGCGCGCAATCAAGCCCTGAGCTCCACGCTCCCGCACTGAGGCGCCCCGTTCGTAAGTCATGAGTCGTGAATCGTGATCCATAAGTGCTGAAAGGCCAGACGATTGACGACAAGATGATTGACGACAGGCGAAGCCGGGAGAAGTGGAAGAAAGCTGGCAGCAGTTGGTAGAGATTGGAAATCGCAACGTTCGCCAGGCACGGCTCCACGATATCGGGCAACCGATCATCATGGGGCCGTGCCTGTTCAGGGCCACCATCACGCCGGGGCTAGCACCCTGCTCGTGACTGGCCGCCCGAGCCTTAGGCGCACTTGCCCACCAGACCCGCGCAGTATCGAAGGACATTCATGAAGGTCTATCCCGACAAGCTCGACGAGCAGCTCAACAAGCGCCTGTCTCCCGTCTACATCGTGGCCGGTGATGAGCCGCTGATTCACCAGGAAAGCTGCGACGCCATCCGGCGTGCGGCGCGCGCTGCCGGTGTCGAGGAGCGTGAGGTACTGCATGTCGAGAACGGCTTTCAGTGGGGCCGTTTGACCGAGTCTGCCGCCAGCATGTCACTGTTCGCCTCGCGCAAGCTGATCGAGCTGCGCATGGGCACCCAGAGTGCCGGCCAGGAAGGCAGCAAGGTCCTCAAGGCCTACGCCGAGCGCATCGAGAAGGATGGCGACATCCTGCTGATCACCGCAGCGCGTCTCGATCGCAAGGTGCAGCAGACGGCGTGGTTCAAGGCATTGGAGAAGGTCGGCGTCTTCATCGCGGTGTGGCCGGTGGACCATTCCCGCCTCGGCTTCTGGATTCGCGACCGCGCCCGTCGTCACGGCCTCGAGCTGAATCAGGACGCCGCCCGCCTGCTGGCCGAGCGCATCGAGGGCAACCTGCTGGCCGCGGATCAGGAGCTGCAGAAGCTGGCGCTGCTGCACCCGCCGGGCGCACGCCTGGATGGCAATGCCATCGTCCAGGGCGTCGAGGACAATGCCCGCTATGATGTCTTCACGTTGGCCGATGCGTGTCTGAAGGGGGAAGTCGAGCGCAGTGGTCGCATCGTGCTCGGGCTGCGGGGAGAAGGCGTCGAGCCGCCGGTGATCCTGTGGGCACTGACCCGCGAGCTGCGCACCCTGCTCTCGCTGCGCCAGCATCTCGATCAAGGCCAGAGCTTCGAGCATGCCTGCAAGGCGCAGAAGCCGATGATCTTCGACAAGCGTCGCCCCTTCTATCAACAGGCGCTCAACCGCCTGCCCCACAAGCGCCTGCACAAGCTGCTGCTGTTCTCGCAGCGACTCGACATGGCGATCAAGGGCGGGATGACGCTGCCCATCTGGGACGGGATGGTCGATCTCGCCCTGACGCTCGCCGGCGGACGCGGCCCACTGGCCGAACTGCCTCACGCCTACAAGGTGGTGTGATTCAGACACCTGGGAGAACACATGCAGACCTCCTCCAGCACGCTTGGCGAAGCCGTCGACGTCGAGACCCTGCGGCGGTGGCTCGCCGAAGGCAATACTCTGACAGTGGAAGTGCAGACGCTGGATCAGGGGCTTCATGTGGTTCGCCTGCATCACGCCGCAGGCATCAGTCGCCTGGTCGATGACAACGGCCAGTCTCTGCGTTTCACCGGCACCCAGTGGATCAGTCGCCTGCTGTTGCCGCTGGGGCTGACCCACGGCGTGCAGACCTGGGCGGAAGTACAGGATGAGATGATCGGCCTGCCCACGACGCCGATCGACAATGCCAGCCTGCTGGCCCATGGCACGCGCGTGGCCTTCCAGACCCGCTAGACGCTGCGCGCCACATCTCTCCTTGCTTGTCTTTCTCCCCAGCTCCTCGCTTGTCTTGCTCCCCTGCTCCTCGCTTGTCTTTCTCTTCAGCTCTCCTCGCCTATCATCAAGACGCCCCCACCAGCAGGCTGATGGGGGCGTCTTGTCATTCGGCTTCTGTGCCTTATGCGGCTTTTCGGCTTATACAAGTGATGCCGCGTCACTCAACTGCGCCCTGCAAGCGTGGCAACTCTTCGCTCAGTGCGCCGCATCCGCCTTGGACTTCACGAACGCCTTGTAGCCATAAAGCTTGCGCGGGTTGTCTCGGAAGATCTTCTCGCGCATCTCGCGCTCCGGCAACCAGCGCTGCATCAGCTCGGCCAGGGTGTCCTCTTCCGGCATCTCGACGCCGATATAGGGATGCGGCCAGTCACTGCCCCACACGACGCGCTCCGGATTGGCCGCCACCAGCGCCCGCACCAGCGCCGTGACATCGGAGTAAGGCAAACGACCACGCGTGGTCAGTCGGTAAGGCGCCGACAGCTTGACCCAGGTGCGCCCCTGCTTGAGCAGTCGACACAGCGCGGCAAAGCCGGGGCATTCAGGGCCACGCGTGGCTGCCAGATGTCCCATGTGGTCGATCACCACCGGCACCGGCAAGCTGCCGAGGCGCGCTTCCATGTCACGGAAGGTCGAGACATCGATCAGACATTCCAGGTGCCACTTGAAGCGTGCCAGGCGATCCGCCAGCAGCACCACATCACGCCAGCGCAACCCGCCGGCGAAGATCAGGTTGAGGCGAACACCACAGACTCCAAGCTCGGAGAGCCGCTCTAGCTCGGCATCACTGATGTCGGGCGTGACAACCGCCACGCCACGGTAATCCAGCCCACGCTCACGACAGCTCTGCAGGCTGTCGCACAGCAGGCGATTGTCATAGCCATAGACACTGGGCTGTATCAGCACGCCATGGCTGGCGCCCAATGCATGATGCATCTCGAGTGCTTCATTGAGCCCCACGGGGGCCGGGTCATAGGTTCTGTCCGCCGCCAATGGGTAACGCACCGGGTCACCAAACAGGTGAAGGTGACAATCAATACTGCCCGCCGGCAACCGGAAGGTCAGGGGGTGTGGCAAGGGTCTGGGCGGCGTGGCGCGCGGCAGATCCTGCTCGACATGATTCCAGTCCATCGATGCGACTCCCTCGCGTAACCTCAATCATCAAGCCCGGGGCGACGTCACGCTCGATCGCCCACTGCCACGATACTGCGCCGCCCCTCTCGTTTCCAGACAAAAGCCTGCCGACGAAAAAGCGGCATGTCCGAAGACATGCCGCTTGAGGTATCAGGCGAGGCCTGATCGCTGACCGAAGACGCTGACGTTCAGTCGAGGCGCTCGAACACGGTCGCGACGCCCTGGCCCATGCCGATGCACATGGTCGCCAGGCCCAGGCGCGTGTTCTGCTGCTTCATGACGTTGAGCAACGTGGTGCAGATACGCGAACCGGAGCAACCCAGCGGGTGGCCCAGCGCGATCGCGCCGCCGTTGAGGTTGACCGCCGTATCGACACGCTCCAGGAGGCCAAGATCCTTGAGTACCGGAATCGACTGCGCCGCGAAGGCCTCATTGAGTTCGACGGTCTGAATGTCCTCGATGGTCAGGCCTGCCGCCTTGAGCGCCTGCTTGGAGGCCGGCACCGGCCCGTAACCCATGATGGAGGCGTCACAGCCCGCCACACCAGTGGACAGCACACGAGCGATGGGCTTGAGGCCCAGCGCTTCGGCGCGCTCGGCACTCATCACCGCCATGCCCGAGGCGCCCACCGACAGCGCGGAAGAGGTGCCCGCCGTCACGCTGCCGCCCTTGGGATCGAACACCGGCTTGAGGTTGCCCATGGATTCCATGCTGGCATCGCCACGGATGACCTCATCGCGGGTCACCATCACGCGACGCCCCTCGGCATCATGGCCCTCGACGCCGATGATCTCGTCATCGAAGCGACCTTCATCGGCGGCGGCCTGGGCACGCTGATGAGAGCGCACGCCGAACTCATCCTGCTGCTCACGACTCACGCCATGCATCTTGCCGAGCAGTTCCGCGGTCAGGCCCATCATCATAGCCGCCTTGGCCGCATGCTTGCTGGCCGCCGGGTTGACGTCGACCCCGTGTGCCATCGGCACGTGCTCCATGTGCTCGACACCGCCGATGATATAGAAATCGCCCATGCCGGCCTTGATGTTGGCGGTAGCGATATGCAGGGCGCTCATCGAGGAACCACACAGGCGGTTGACCGTCTGCGCCGGCACGGTACGCGGAATGCCGGTCATGATGGCGGCATTGCGCGCGATGTTCATGGACTGCTCCAGGGTCTGGTTGACGCAGCCCCAGATGATGTCGTCGACCTCGGCCGGCACCAGGCCGGGATTGCGATCGAACAGCGCCTGCATCACCGCGGCGGACAGATTCTCGGCGCGCACGTGTCGGAAGGCGCCATTCTTGGCCTTGGCCATGGCGGTACGCACGCCATCGACGATTACCACATCTCTCGGATTCAGATTCATTGTCTGGCTCCCTCATGGCCCTCGCTGTCGCGAGAGCCGAAAATTCTGGTCGGATAGTGCTGGCGGCCACTCGGGCGCTCAGCCATCAAAGGCTCAGGAGTAGAAGGCTTCGCCACGCTTGGCGCGCTCGCGCAGCGCCTCGGTCGGGCGATACAGCGGCCCCAGCTCATCGGCCAGGCTGTCGGCCAGCGCGACGAACTCGGCCACGCCCATGGCATCGACATAGCGCAGCGCACCACCACGGAACGGCGGGAAACCGATGCCGTAGATCAAGGCCATATCGGCCTCGGCCGGGCTGCCGACGATGTCGTCTTCCAGGCAGCGGATGGTTTCCATGCACAGCGGCACCATCATGCGCGCGATGATATCTTCATCGGAGAACTCGCGCGTCTCGCTGACGACCTGGGCCACCAGTGCCTGAGCTTCATCATCCGCCAGCTTCTTCGGCTTGCCCTTGCGGTCTTCCTCGTAGCGGTAGAAGCCCAGATCATTCTTCTGGCCGAGGCGCTTGTTGTCGTACATCACCTGGATGGCGGTCTTGCCGTCTCGCGCCATGCGGTCCGGGAAGCCTTCCGCCATCACGGCATTGGCGTGCACCGCGGTATCCATGCCGACCACATCCAGCAGGTAGGCCGGGCCCATCGGCCAGCCGAACTTCTCCATCACCTTGTCGACGCGCTGATAGTCGGCGCCCTTCTCGACCAGCAGGCTGAAGCCACCGAAGTAGGGGAACAGCACGCGGTTGACCAGAAAGCCCGGGCAGTCGTTGACGACGATCGGCGTCTTGCCCATCTGGCGGGCATAGGCGACGGTCGCGGCGATGGCCGCATCGCTGGACTTCTCGCCACGGATGACCTCGACCAGCGGCATGCGGTGCACCGGGTTGAAGAAGTGCATGCCACAGAAGTTCTCGGGACGCTTGAGCGACTCGGCCAGCCGCGTGATGGAGATGGTCGAGGTGTTGGAGGTCAGGATGGCGTCCTCGGCGACGTTGCCCTCGAGCTCGGCCAGCACCGAGGCCTTGACCTTGGGATTCTCGACCACCGCCTCGACGACCAGGTCCACATTGCCGAAGTCACCGTAGGACAGCGTCGGGCGAATGTTGGACAGGCCCTGCGCCATCTTCTCGGTGGTCAGCTTGCCGCGCTCGACGCCCTTGCCGAACAGCTTGCGTGCTTCCTTGAGGCCCAGTTCGATGGCCTCGCCGTTGATGTCCTTCATCAGGATCGGCGTACCCTTGCTGGCGCTCTGATAGGCGATGCCGCCGCCCATGATGCCGGCCCCCAGCACGGCGGCCTGCTTGATCTCACCGGCCTGCTTCTCGTAGCCCTTGGCCTTCTTCTTGACCACCTGATCGTTCATGAACAGGCCGACCAGATTGAAGGCCACGTCGGTCAGCGCCATCCTGGCGAAGGTCTTGGCCTCGATGGCCTGGGCACGCTCACGCGATTCCCCCGCGCCCTTCTGGATGACCTTGATGGCCTCCACCGGCGCCGGATAGTGCGGACCGGCCTTGCCGGCCACGAAGCCCTTGGCGGTCTCGAAGGCCATCATCTGCTCGATGGCATTGAGCTTGAGCGGCGAGGTCTTCTCGAGACGACGCGCCTGATAGTCCAGCTCACCGGCATTGGCACGCGCCAGAATATCGAGTGCCGCCGCGTCCAGCTCGGCCACGGGCAGGACGGCATCGACGGCGCCCACTGCCAGCGCCTTGTCGGCACGGTTCTCGGTGCCACCACAGATCCACTCGATGGCGTTGTCCGCCCCGATCAGGCGCGGCAGTCGTACACAGCCCGCCCAGCCGGGGATGATACCGAGCTTGGTTTCCGGCAGGCCGATCTTGGCGCTGTCGGCCATGACCCGGAAATCGGTGGTCAGGGTGATCTCGCAGCCACCGCCCAGCGCCAGCCCATTGATGGCAGTGACGGTGGGGAACGGCAGGTCCTCGATGGCATTGAAGATGCCATGGATGTTCATGTTCATGTCGATGAGGAAGGCTTCATCCTTCTCGAACATCTGATGGAACTCGGTGATATCGGCTCCGACCACGAACGCTTCCTTGGCGGAGCGGATGACCAGCCCCTTGAGATCGGCCGTCGCCTTGATGGCCTCGACCGCCTCTCCCAGCTCCTTGAGTACGTAGCTGGCCAGCTTGTTGACCGATTCGCCTTCAAGATCGAGGGTCAACAGGGCGATGGCGTCCTGATTGGCCTCGACGGTTAGCGTTTTGCCTGAATAGATCATCCACGGATCTCCACAAGAGAAAGAGGTGAAGGGGCTGCCCGGCGCTCGAGGGTCACTGCCATTTGGCGTTGGTCATGAGGGCGCTGGCAACCGGCCTCGCCGGACTCGCCGCTGGCAGAGGCACCGCGCGAGAGTCATCTCTCATCACAGCGCTTCATACAAGCGTTTGAATACAGCCAGCTTGGGCCAGTGACGGGCAAAGATCAAGCCTGCGGACATTAGCGAAAGGTCGGGGGTCACGGGCCATCTGTATACTGGTCCGGGCTGACTGGCGCAGGCCATCGACAGCCGATGTAGGCAAAGATCGACGCTACACCGCACAAGGCAGCCGCGTTACCCTGAACGCTTTCCCAACCCGCAGGCTGGCCGCGACACCTCCTCGCGCGCCAGCAGGCTTTCAAAGGCCTCATCGATATCATGCTTTCATGAGCAGCACTCTCACCGCCCTGTATCTGCGCCTGACCGGCCTTGTCGAACGCACCAAGCGCTGGCACTGGCTATGGCCGCCCATCGGCTTCGCCGCCGGCATCTGCAGTTTCTTCCTCGTCAATCGTCAGCAATGGCTGGGCGGCATGCTGGCGCTGGGCATGATGCTGGCCTGGTTGATCCTGATCGCCGAAGGCCTGTGGAGCCGTCTGCGCCGCCATCGCGGCCAGAATGCCCTGCCCCGCAAGCTGGCGACTTTCGTGGCCCAGCTGATCCAGCAGGAGACACTGTGTTTCACCTTGCCGTTCTTCCTGGCGACCACCGACTGGGCCAGCGGCCAGGCGGGCTTCACGCTGCTGCTGTGCGGCGCGACCCTGCTGTCGATTCTCGATCCCTTCTACTACCGGCTGGCCGAGCGCCATCGCTGGCTGTACTTCGGCTTCCACGCCCTGTGCGTGTTCGTGGTGGTACTGGTCACCCTGCCTCTGCTGCTGGAGCTGACCACGGGCGAGAGCCTGCTGGCCGCCTGTGCCGCCATGAGCCTGTTCGCGCTGCCCAGCGTTGCCAACCTGCGCATCGCGCGTGGGGTGGTCGGCGGTCTGGCGATGATCGGCATCAGCGTGATGCTCGGGGTAGGCGCATGGGGGGCACGCGCCTGGATTCCGCCCGCCACGCTGTGGATCAATGCCAGCAGCCTGTCGCCGGACTTCGATACCGCGGCGCGCGCACCGCGTGGCGAGATGCAGCTGACACCTGCGCAACTCTCCGCCCGTGGTCTCTACGCCTTCACGGCCATCCGCGCGCCGCGCGGCCTGTCGGAGAAGGTCTATCACGTCTGGCGTCATGACGGCGAAGTCGTCGATCGCATCGCCCTGAACATCAACGGCGGGCGCAGCGAAGGCTACCGCGCCTGGACGCACAAGACGGCCTTCCCGCAGGGCAGCGAGGGCGAGTGGCGCATCGATGTCGAGACGATGAACGGACAGCGCATCGGCAGTCTGCGCTTCGTGGTCAGCGATGATCCGCAGCAGGCGACCCTGGCCGACAGCACCATCAGCCAGCCGCCCGGCATCCCCGGCTGGCGTATCACCAACCTGATTCCGGGTTTGTGACAGTCGCCATCATGAGCCACTCCGCAAGCGGGAACGCTGAGTTACTCGACCTTGGACGTAAAATTCGTTCGCAGGCTTGTAATTATCCAGACTGCCTAGCATGCTGATGTGAAGGGCGGCGCGCGCAAGGAATCAGTCTCATACAGGTTTGAGTGATACTGGACGCGCGCCAATGACAAAAGCCCCTTCACATTTGCACTCAGCGGACGACCTATCCATGCATGAAGATATCGGACTCAAGCTTTCCCGCCTGCCGCGCCTGTGGCGCGCCATTCTGGACCAGCGACTGTCCCCACTAGGGCTGACCCAGACTCGCTGGATGACGCTGGTACACCTGTGGCGCATGGGCGATGGTCAGCCCCAATGTGATCTGGCTCGCTCCATCGGTATCGAAGCCCCGTCGCTGGTTCGCACCCTGGACCAACTGACCGAACAGGGCCTGGTCGAGCGCCGTGCCTGTGAGGAAGACCGCCGCACCAAGCGCATCTTCCTGACCCGCAAGGCGCTGCCACTGATCGAGAAGATCGATGCCATCGCCGAGCAGACTCGCATCGAGATGCTCGAGGGCCTGAGCGAGGCGCAGGTCGATCAATTCTGTGAATGCCTGCGCGTCATGGAGCGCAATGGCCTGGAAATCTCCGAGAAGGTGCCGGAGAGCGCCTGAGACTACACCCCGACCGGAAATGGCCGGCCGCGCCAGCAGGACATGAGCGCAAGCGGAACATGAAAAAGCCCACATCGAGTGACTCGATGGGGGCTTTTTTCTGCGGGCAGGAAGGCTGCGCGTGTCAGGCGTCCGGCATCTTCGGCTCGGTGCCCACCAGCGGACGACGCTTGTGCGAGATAGGCGCCTTGTCGATCAACAGCGCATGCAAGGCCTCGAATTCGCGCCGCCAGTCGTGGCAGTTCTCCACATCCAGACTCTCGCCCCACCACAGCGTCAGGCCGGAGAGCGACGACTCCAGCATCAGGGCATCCTCCGGCAGCGTGCGCGTGAAGCGCAGCAGCGCCGCGGCAACGTCCGGATCATCCGCCAGGCGGCTCTCTTCGCGCCAGCGATAGCCCGGCACCGCCTCACGCAGGGCATCACTGGCCCATTCATCCTGCACCAGAATGAAGGGCGTGACATCGCGCTCGGTCGGCCAGGGACGGCGGTAACCGACGATGCCCTTGGGCGCGTCAGAAAGCGCCGGCGCCTTGAGGTCCACCCGCATGCCATCGGCGATCACCGCCTTGCGGACCAGTGAAGTGCGCGTCTCGCGTTTGCTGGGGCGTAGCCAGGTCAGCGGCGACAGCATCGCCAGCACGACAAAAATGATGATCAGCGCAGTCGTCATCGTCTATCCAACGGTTGTCTATTCAAGGGTTTCATCAAGCAGGACGTGGCGTGAAAGCGCAGGATAGGCTATGCAGCCCCGCAGTGTTGCGTCTCACGCACTGCCATTACGTTGATGTAAGTCATTGTGTTCAAGGGGGCGGCAAGCCTAGCATGGAAGCAGGTGCACGACGCCACTCGAATGGCCAACCTCTGCGGGAGGACCTCAGGATGAGCAACGAATACAAGCATGTACTGGTCGCTGTCGACCTGACCAAGGATTCCCATCTGGTGCTGGAGCGGGCACTGCCGATCGCCAAGCGCAACGGCGCCAAGATTTCCATCATCCATACGCTGGAACCGCTGGGTTTTGCCTATGGCGGTGATATCCCGATGGATCTGACCAGCATCCAGGACCAGCTGGATTCCCACGCCCGTGAACGGCTTGGCGAGATCGCCTCCCCTCATGATATCGCCGCCGAAGACCAGTACGTGGTGGTCGGCATGCCGGACAGCGAGATTCATCGCTTCGCGGCCGAACACGACGTGGACCTGATCGTGGTCGGCTCGCATGGTCGACATGGCTTTGCGCTGCTGCTGGGCTCCACCTCCACGGGTGTCCTGCACGGTGCCCAGTGTGACGTGCTGGCGGTGCGCGTCGGCGCGGATGACAGCGAGGAATGATGGCGGCCGGCTAGACGACACCTCATGCCAGACGACACCTCACGTCGATGACATGTGAGGGACGACAAGAGGGCTGCCCATGGGCAGCCCTCTTGTGTGTTCAGCTGAGGGGCTTTCTGCGCCGCACGGCCCTCAAGCATCGTCACTCATGACCGTCACTTGCGGCTTCAGCCTTCCTGCATGGCCTCAAGCTCCATCCAGCGCTCCATCGTCTCTTCCAGCACCTGCTGCTTGTGGCTGAGCTTCTCCAGCGTGTTCTTCACCGTCTTGGCATCCCCGGTGTAGAACTCCGGCGCCGCGATCTCGGCTTCCAGCGTCGCGATCTCCGCTTCCAGCTTCTCGATGGTCGCCGGAATCAGGTCCAGCTCGCGCTGGAACTTGTAGGGCAGCTTGACCTTCTTGTTGGCCTGCTGCGCCTGGGCGGCCTCACGCTTGCGGCGCTCGTCTTCTGCCTGGGCATCACGACGGTGCTTTTCCTCACGCTCACGCTCGACTTCCCACGGTGCCGGCGGCAGATGGCCGCCCTGACGTATCCAGTCGCTGTAGCCCCCGACATACGGCTTGACGACCCCGTCGCCCTCGAAGGCGAGGATGTTGGTGACCACGTTGTCCATGAAGGCACGGTCGTGGGAGACCAGCAGCACGGTGCCGTCGAAGTCGAGCAACAGCTCCTCGAGCAGCTCCAGCGTCTCGACATCCAGGTCGTTGGTCGGCTCATCGAGCACCAGCACGTTGGCCGGCATGGTGAACAGACGCGCCAGCAGCAGACGGTTGGACTCGCCCCCTGACAGGGAGCGAACCGGCTGACGCGCGCGGTCCGGCGTGAACAGGAAGTTCTGCAGGTAGCTCATCACGTGCATGTCACGCCCGCCAACCGTGACACGGTCGCTGCCGCGCGCCACGTTGTCGTAGACGGTGGCTTCCATGTCGAGGCCCTTGCGCAGCTGATCGAAGTAGGCGATCTGCAGCTTGGTGCCTTCGATGCGCTTGCCTTCGCTGGCTTCCAGCTGACCGAGCAGAATGTGTAGCAGCGTGGTCTTGCCCGCGCCGTTGCGCCCGAGCAGGCCGACCTTGTCGCCGCGCTGGATCTCGACGCTCAAGTCACGGATGACCCACTGCTCCTGCGCCTCGTCGTAGCGATAGCTGACGTTCTCCAGCTCCACCACCCGCTTGCCGCTGCGCTCGGCGGAGTCGACGGCGATACGCGCACGGCCCTGCACTTCACGCCGCTGGCCACGCTCGGCACGCATCTTCTCCAGCGCACGCACACGGCCTTCATTGCGGGTACGACGCGCCTTGACCCCCTGGCGGATCCAGGTCTCTTCCTGGGCCAGTTTCTTGTCGAACTCGGAGTTCTCCTTGGCCTCGACATCCATCTCGTGCTGCTTCTGGGCCTGGTAGGCCGCGTAATCGCCCGGGTAACGCCCGAGACGGCCACGGTCCAGCTCCAGAATCTGGGTCGCGAGGCGCTTCAGGAAGGCCCTGTCGTGGGTGATGAACAGCACGGCGCCGGAGAAGGCCGCGACCTGCTCTTCCAGCCAGGCGATGGTATCGAGATCCAGATGGTTGGTCGGCTCATCGAGCAGCAGCAGGTCCGGGTCGGACACCAGCGCACGCGCCAGCGCGACACGACGACGCCAGCCGCCGGACAGGTCTTCCATCATGGTGTCTTCCGGCAGGCCCAGGCGGGTCAGCACGGTATCGATACGCTGCTGGAACTGCCAGCCATCGACGCTTTCCAGCGCGACCTGCACGTGCTCGAGACGCTTGAGGTCCGGCTCGGGATCGCTGATCAGGTGATGGTACTCCGCCAGCAGCGCGCCCGCCTTCGGCAGGCCTTCAGCGACGATATCGAAGATGGTGCGTCCTTCGGCGGCCGGCAGGTCCTGCGAGAGCACGCCGATCTTGAGGCCCGGCGCCTTCCACAGCTCACCGGCATCTGCCTGGAATTCGCCGGTGATCAGCTTGAGCAGGGTCGACTTGCCGGTGCCGTTGCGGCCGACGAGCGCCAGACGCTCGCCGCGCTCGACGACAAGGTCCGCCCCGTTGAGCAAGACGTGATGGCCATAGGCCAGCTGAAGATTTTCCAGTCGTAACAATGCCATGTGCAGCAGCAACTCGTGACGGGTCCACGGCCGGGAAGGCCACGGAGGAAGTGGGAGTCAGGCGGACAGGCCGCCGCCAGCGACGCGCGCCGGAGAATGCTGCCATTCTACCCGAGGCGCAGCGTGCAGGCGATGGAAGACGCCGCAAGGGCTGAAAGACGCAGGCGCCTTGGGTAGAATGGCCGACCGCTTGAAATCACGTCACGTGCCCTGCACTGCCAAGGCCCGCCTGGCATGCAGCGCTATCGAGTGCCAGGCCGACGGGCTGTCGCCCGGCCTTGCGCTGTCACGTGTCTTCTCCCTCACCGCGATCCCAAGGGTGTCCGATGTCCGCGCTTCCCCCGCATGCCGATCCTGCCTCCCTGCCTTACTATGATAGCGAGCGGCTGTCCGACGAGACGCTTGCCGCCTTGTGTGACGACCTTGAACTCGGCGAGGCCGATATCGCGGCCGCGCTGACGCTGCTGGCACCGGAGCTGCGTTTCGCCAGCCCCTCTGCGCTGGTCGACATCGGCGTCAACCTGACGCATGAGAGCTACGCGCGCGACATCGAGGGCACCTTGCTGCGAGCACGCGCGGCGGGCGTCAGCCAGCAGATCCTGACCGGCACCAGCCTGGATGGCTCGCGTGAGGCCCAGGCGCTGGCGGCACGCTATCGTGGCCTTTCTGCCACCGCCGGTGTGCATCCGCATGATGCCAGCCAGTGGAACGATGGCGTCGAACGCGGCATCCGCGAGCTACTGGCGCAGCCGGAGGTCGTCGCGGTGGGGGAATGTGGCCTCGACTTCAATCGCAACTTCTCGACGCCCGCCGAACAGGCCCGAGCGTTCGAAGCGCAGCTGACGCTGGCCGCCGAGACAGGCCTGCCGCTGTTTCTGCATGAACGTGACGCCGGTCGCCAGATGCTCGAGATGCTCAAGCACTGGCGCGACGATATCAGTCACGCCGTCGTGCACTGTTTCACCGGTGAGCGTGAGACGCTCTACGGCTATCTCGATCTCGACCTGCACATCGGCCTGACCGGCTGGCTGTGTGATGAGCGCCGAGGCGAACACCTGCGCAGCCTGTGCCGCGAGATTCCCCTCGAACGCCTGATGCTGGAAACCGATTGCCCCTATCTGGTACCGCGCAATCTGCCCGCCAAGCTCAAGGGGCGCCGTCATGAACCCTCACTGCTGGTGTGGATCATGGCGGAGGTCGCGGCGCTGCGCGGTATCGACATGGAAGAACTCGCAGAGGCCACCACCGCCACTGCCACACGCTTCTTCCGCCTGTAATCGGCATCAACGACTTTCCCTGCACGCATCCCTGCTCTGGACATCACCATGCACGAATATGAACCCGAAACAGGGGACTTCCCCGCCTTCATCGCCGTCGAGACCGGCGAGGACTCCAGTCTGCCGCTGGCCATCGCCTGGGCGCTGCCCGATGGCCAGATGAAGCATGTACTGATCCAGCCGGATGACGAATGGCTGGATGGCGAGATGCTGGAGCTGGGCGACTACAGCCTGGACGACCTGCGCAGCTTCGGCGTCAGCCCCCTCGATGTGCTCAAGGAGCTGGAGCAGGACTACTACCAGACCACGCTCTATACCACCGGCGTCATGGATGACGAGCAGGCACTGGCCCGCCTGTTCGACGCCTACAACATGGACCCCTTCATCGAGTTCGCGCCGGCGGAAGGCCTCTACCCTGAGCTTTCCCCGGGTGACTGGGCGCGCGAGCGCAACAACATGCTGTTCGAACAGGGCCTGCAGCCTTTCCGTCCGGACAACGAGGTGCTGGTGATGCTGGCCATCCATACCCGCCTGCGCGGTGATGGCGTGCGTGGCGAGCAGGACATCCAGGGCACTGGCCCGGATTACGAGATCGACTGGGAAGAAGACGTCTGATCAGACGCTCTCGCTCCTGACACGCAAACGCCCCGACAACCGCAAGGTTGTCGGGGCGTTTGTGTTCAAGCCTTGGCATCTACGGCGCGGCTCAGCCGTTGGAGCGGCCACCACCGTTGCCACCGCTGGAGCGGTTGCGACCACCACGTGAGCGGCGACGCGGGCGCTCATCATTGCTCGGCGCGTTCGGCGCACGGTTGCCGTTCACTTCCGGCTGCGGCGCGACGCGATTGCCATCGACTTCACGCTGCACCGGTGCACGGTTGCCGCGGTTGTCATCGTCGACACGTGCGGTCTGCTGAGGCTTGCCGCCAGTGCGTTGACCTTCAGAGCGCTGGCCGCCCGAACGCGCGCCACCAGAACGCTGGCCGCCATTGCCACGACCTTCACCGGCAGGCTTGCTGCCAGTACGCTGGCCGCCAGAACGCTGACCTTCAGAACGCGCGCCGCCCGAACGCTGGCCGCCAGAGCGCTGGCCGCCATTGCCACGGCCTTCAGCGGCAGGCTTGCCGCCAGTACGCTGGCCGCCAGAGCGCTGACCACCACGCGGCTGACGCGGCTCACGTTCCGGCTCGACATCGACTTCCGGCACGAAACCTTCCACTTCGACGCGCTTGAGCTTGCCCTTGAGCAGACGCTCGATGCCGCCGAGTTCCTTGCGCTCATCGCTGGAGACCAGCGAGATGGCACGCCCACTGGCGCCGGCACGGCCGGTACGTCCGATGCGGTGCACGTAGTCTTCCGGCACGTTGGGCAGTTCGTAGTTGACGACCTGCGGCAGCTGCTCGATATCCAGACCACGCGCCGCGATGTCCGTCGCGACCAGCACTCGCACTTCGCCGTTCTTGAAGCCGGCCAGTGCCTTGGTACGCGCATTCTGGCTCTTGTTGCCGTGAATCGCCGCAGCACTGATGCCGGACTTCTCGAGCTTGGTCGCCAGACGGTTGGCACCGTGCTTGGTACGGGTGAAGACCAGCACCTGGTGCCAGTTTTCCTTGATGATCAGGTGCTTGAGCAGCGAAGGCTTGTGGCTCTTCTCCACGGTGTGGATATGCTGCTCGACCTTCTCGGCCGTGGTGTTGCGCGGGCTGGCTTCCACCGCCACCGGGTCATTCAGCAGCTTGTTGGCCATGCCGCGAATCTCATCGGAGAAGGTCGCGGAGAACAGCAGCGTCTGACGCTTGGTCGGCAGCAGCTTGAGCAGACGGCGGATGTCGTGGATGAAGCCCATGTCCAGCATGCGGTCCGCTTCATCCAGCACCAGCGTCTCGAGATCGGAGAAATCGATGGCCTTCTGGGAGTGCAGGTCCAGCAGACGGCCCGGCGTGGCGGTCAGGATCTCGACGCCAGAGGACAGGCGGCTGATCTGCGGGTTGATCTTCACGCCACCGAATACCACGGCATTGCGCAGCTTCAGGTGACGGGAATAGGCAGTGACGTTCTCGTCGATCTGCGCGGCCAGTTCACGCGTAGGCGTGACGATCAGGGCCTTGATCTTGCGGGCACCCGCGGGAGCGCTCTGTGAGAGGCGCTCGACCAGCGGCAGGGCGAAACCGGCGGTCTTGCCGGTACCGGTGCGCGCGGCAGCCATCACATCACGGCCTTCCAGCACGGCAGGAATCGCACCTGCCTGGACGGGAGACGGCGTGGAATAGCCCATCTCGGCGATCGCTTTCAGGACAGGAGCGGACAGCCCCAGGGAGGCAAACGCCGGGACGGAATTGGCAGTAGTCTCAGTCATCAATATCTCTTCGGCTGACCGGCCACGTGCTGGTCGATCATTAAGGAATGGCGCCTGGCCGGGCACGTGCCGGGAGAGGGAGCGAGGCGTATCAGGCGCAGAGAAGAAAGAGTCGGTCAGAGGGACCTCATCCGGCTGCTGCCAGTCGCTCGCGTCAGGCGATGGCCCAGTCTACCATCTTCCGCCGTCGCCTGCAGAAACGCGCATCCGATGGGCTCAATGCCAGTGCAGCGGATAGCGACGATGACGCGCCAGATTGTTGATCAACACCGCCAGCACCAGCATCGCCGCACAGCCAAGCCCCACCGGCAACAGGGCGTACCAGTAGCCCAGCTCGTGCAGCGGCTGACCGCCGATCACCGCGATCAATGCCGTGGCGCCGCCCGGCGGGTGCAGGGTGTGCGTCAGCTGCATGACCAGCAGCGCCACCGAGACCGCCATGGCCGCCGCCAGCCAGCCATCGCCCAGCCAGTGATAGCAGGCGACACCGACCAGTGCCGACAGCATGTTGCCGCCCAGTACATTGCGCGGCTGGGCCAGCGGACTGTGCGGCGCGCCGTAGAGCAGCACCGAGGTCGCGCCGAAGGACCCCACCAGCAACAGCGAGCTGACCGCCAGGTAGTGCGAGGACAGCCAGCCGATCAACGCCATGCCCAGAAAGGCCCCGAGCCACGACCACAGGGCATCGGCAACATGCGGCCTGCCCCGCTTCAGGGGGCCACCACGCATCTTGGCTACGTAAGGCTTGAGCATCGTGCGAACCATCTCCGGCGTTGTCCTGTCAGTGTCGAGCGCTGCACCCTAGGCGATCTCCACACAAGGAACAACTCCCGTTTGGCAATAAGCTGATGCCGACGCTGTCGTCGTCATGACTCGCTGCGCGAGGCCACGATGGTGCGCGAGATCACGATCACCGGCAGGATGCCGACCACCACGATCACCAGCGCCGGCAACGCCGCCTGCTCGAGCATTTCATCCGAGGCGTACTGATAGACGTGGGTGGCGAGCGTGTCGAAGTTGAAGGGCCGCAGCAGCAAGGTGGCCGGTAGCTCCTTCATGGCATCGACGAACACCACCAGCGCCGCGGTCAGCAAGCCGGGGCGGATCAAGGGCAGGTGCACCCGGCGCAGTGTCGAGAAGGTGTTCTCGCCCAGCGAGCGCGCCGCCATGTCCATCGAGGGCGTGACCTTGTCGAGACTCGATTCGATGGAACCCGCGGCGATGGCGAGGAAGCGCACCACATAGGCGATGATGATCGCGCCCATCGTCCCCGTCAGCAGCAGGCCGCTGGAGAACCCGAAGTTGGCGCGCAGGAAGCTGTCCAGCGCATTGTCGAAACCCGACAGCGGCACCAGCACGCCCAGCCCCAGCACGGCGCCCGGCATGGCATAGCCGAGGCTCGAGAGCTTGAGCGCCTGCTGTACGCTGGCGGTGCGATCCAGCCGCTTGGCGTAGGCCAGCAGCACCCCGATGATCAGCGTCAACACGGCAGCACTGACCGACAGCATCAGGCTATTGAGCGCGTAACCGGCGAAGTCCGGCGTCCACGACTCCTCGAAGTAGCGAATGGCATGCCGCGTCAGCAGCCCCACCGGCAACAGGAAGCCGAACAGCAGCGGCAGCAGGCAAGCCAGTGTCGCCAGTCCGGCGCGCCAGCCATGCAGGGTCGGGCGACGATAGCGACGATAGCGATCGCCCTTGCCGAACTGACGCTGCCGGCGCCGGGCATGCCGCTCCAGCCAGATCAGCGTGACCACGAAGATCATCAGGCACAGCGCGATCTGGGCCGCACCGCGCAGGCTGCCCATGTTGAGCCACACATTGAAGATGCCGGCGGTCAGCGAACGCACCGCAAAGTAATCGACGGTGCCGAAGTCGTTGAGCGCCTCCATCATCGCCAGCGCCAGTCCGACGGCGATCGCCGGGCGTGCACTGGGCAACGCCACGCGCCAGAAGCTCTGCCAGCCATTGCAGCCCAGGGTGCGGCTGGCATCACGCAGTGACGGTGATTGATCGAGAAACGCCGAGCGCGCCAGCATGAAGACATACGGAAACAGCACCAGCGACAGCATCAGGATGGCGCCGCCCAGACTGCGTATCTCGGGGAAGTAGTAATCCTGCGGCGAGTCCCAGCCGAACAGCGCACGCAGCGCGCCCTGGAAAGGCCCGGCATACTCGAAGACATCGGTGTAGATGTAGGCGATGACGTTGGCGGGAATCGCGAACGGCAGCAGCAATGACCACTCGAAGGTGCGCCGCAGCGGGAACTGATACATGGTGGTCAGCCACGCCGACACTACGCCCATGCTGCCGCTGAGGACCGCCACGCCGGCCACCAGCGCCAGACTCGTCATGACGTAGTCAGGCAGCACGGTGGAGACGAGGTGCGGCCAGATGCCGTCACCGGCCTGATCACTGCCATCATCGCCGAACAACGCCAGCCAGATGACGGCCAGCACCGGCATCACCACCAGCGCGGCGACCCCCCAGGCCGTCGCGAACCACCCCATGTGCGTGCCCAGGCGCCGCTGACGGCGCCTTATCGCCGCGTCTTCGGCGCCTGACGTGCTGTGAGTCGCGCGCTCCAGGGCGAGCTCCGTCGCGCTGGTTGCCGTGCAGGCTTCCTCTTCAAGGCTCGCACCTCGCTTTGCCAACAGCCGCTTGCCTTGCGTCATCTGTTCTTCCTCACTGACCTGCCAACTGCAATTGCGTCTATTTTACATTGTTCACTCAAACGAAGAGGGGCTGTCGCATCGCGACAGCCCCTCTTCGTTCATGACATCCCACCCGATGGCTTACGCCAGCGGTGAGTGCCGTTACTGGTTGAAGCCGACTTCATTGACCATCTGAGCAGCACGCTTGCGGTATTTGGCGACCTCGGTCAGCGAGAGGTCATCCTGCTTGAACTCGCCCCAGGACGTCAGCAGCTCCGAGCTTTCGGCAGCCGGGTTGGCCGGGTACTCGAAATTGACCTCGGCATACATGTGCTGGGCGGTCTTCTCGGTCAAGAAGCGCATCAGCTTGAGCGCATTCTCTTCGTGCGGCGCGTACTTGGTCATCGCCATGCCGGAGATGTTCATGTGCGTGCCGACACCGTTCTGGTCCGGGAACTCGATGCGTGCCTTCTCGGCCCACGGACGCTGCTCGTCGTTGTCGAGCATCTTGCCGTAGTAGTAGCTGTTGCCGATGGCCACGTCACAGACGTTGTCACGAATCGCCTTGATCTGGTCACGGTCCCCGCCCTGCGGCTTGCGCGCCAGGTTGTCCTTGAAGCCTTCCAGCCATTCGCGGGTCGCTTCCTCGCCGTTGTGGGCGATACGCGAGGCGATCAATGCCACGTTGTAGGGGTGATCACCGGCACGCGAACAGACACGGCCCTTGAGGCTCGGGTCCGCCAGGTCGTCATAGCTTGCGACCTGACCGGCCTCGAGACGCTCGACGCTGGTGTAGAGCACGCGTGCACGGGTGGTGATACCGAACCACTGGTTGTCAGGACCGTGATACTGCTCGGGCAGGTTGGCTTCGATGACGTCGTCATTGACGCTCTTGACCAGCTCTTCGTCGACCAGCTCCTGCAGGCGACCGATATCCACCGTCAGCAGGACGTCAGCCGGCGTGTTGCGACCCTCACGCTTGAGACGCTCGGCCAGACCTTGCTTCGCGAATACCACGTTGACCTTGACGCCGGTCTCCTCGGTGAACTCCTTGAGGAACGGCTCGATCAGATAGGCCTGACGATAGGAGTAGACGTTCACCTCTTCCTGGGCTTGCGCCGGCATGGCCGTGACAGCCGTCACGCCGACCAGCGCACTCAACAACAGCTTGCGAGCGGAGGATGCAGAAATCATGGATACAGCAGTCATCGAATACCCCTGTTCAAGGTGTCCTGTCCTGACGAGGACTGCCATGAGCAGACCTGCAGGACAGTAAAAGCGGAACCATTGTGTCAATGCGAATCATTCTAATCACAAAGCCCTGACACCTGCAACGTGAGTGCAACGCTGATTTGCAGATAATGCAATCCCGCTCAGGGAGGTGAGTACCGGGAGGCAAGCCCAGCGGGCGACGCCACTGCCGCCTGGCATGCTCAGACAAGGCATCACGCCAGTCGGCCGTCCTCCCCCACCGCAGGCAACAGGGGCCTGGCATGGGCGATGGCCTGCTCAAGCGGCATCCCCTGCTGCCAGACACCGGCGAGTGCGTGACGGAAGGCAGCGGCCCGGGCGGGCAGGCCGCGCTGCTCGACATCGGCAGCGCGCTGCATCACACGTTGCGCGAAGGCGTCTCGATCCACCTCCAGCTCAAGATTGTCGACGCTGACATGAAACGGCTTGCCCACCGCCCGGTGAAACAGCAGTTCCAGCGCTTGCGGCGCGACCTCGACACTCTCGAAGGCACGCTGCTGCTCGGCGTCGCGGCCATCCGGTGCATACCAGTAGCCGTAATCTTCCTCGAGCCGCCGTCTGGCGCCTGCGATGCACCAATGGCTGATCTCATGCAGCGCGCTGGAAAAGAAGCCACGTGCCAGATAGATGCGGTGATAGCCAAGCTCTGATTCCGGGACATGCCTGCCTTCCCCCTGCATGCCGGCCGGAAGATACAGTGGCTCTTCGGGATCACAGCGCAGCAAGGTGTTGAAGGTGTCGCCGAACAGGCCGTCGAACAATGCCATCAAGGTGGCGAGGTCATGCGCACGACGGGGACTCCCGCTGGCGGAATCAGAGCAATGGACGGCAGGTAGGGACTCATGGGACGACACGGCAATTCTCGGCAAGCGCTGGCAGTGTGTGGGCATTCGATGGCGGCAGGAAAACCTGCTCTGTCGAATGGCTCATTGTACGTGGCTAGCGTATAGCGCGTCATTTCAGCTGACAGTGTCGCTCACAGCCGTGATAATTCATCAGCTTGCGTTCATGAAACCTGCTTATCTGCTAGGATGGCGCGCCAAGCAAGAATGATTCTCGATTACTAGCAGGAGCCTGCCGTGCCCCCCGCCGATTCATCCACCCCCTCCAAGCCTCAGACGGCCCCTGGTTCTCCGCCTCCGCCACTGATTCCCCGCGTCAGAGCGGAAACCTCACGCCTGCTGACCCTGGCGCTGCCGATCTGTGGCGCGCAGCTGGCTCAGGCAGGCATGAGTGCCGTGGACGTGTTGATGACAGGGCGTTCCTCGGCCACGGACCTGGCAGCCGTGTCGGTGGGCTCAAGCCTGTGGGTGCCTCTGCTGCTGCTGATGGCGGGCACACTGATGGGCCTGACGCCGGTGGTCGCGCAATTGATGGGGGGCAATCGCAGCGGTGAGGTGCGTGGCAACGTGCATCAATCGCTGTGGATCTCGCTGGTGCTCGGCAGCCTGTCCGGGCTTGCGCTGTGGTATCTGGCCGCGCCGATCTTCACGCTGATGGAGGTGCCTGAGGCCGTGGCCGAGCAGGCGACCCTCTACCTGATGGCCATCGCCTGGGGCATGCCGGGTGCCGCCTTCTATCAGGTCCTGCGCGCCTACTCGGACGGCATGAACCATACCCGCCCGGCACTGATCATCAGCCTGATCGGCCTGATATCGAACATCCCGCTCAACTACGTGCTGATCTACGGGTCTGCAGGCGTGGATGACCTGCTGGGGATCACCCTGCCGGGCCTGTTGGGCGACATTCCGGCCATGGGCGCCGCCGGCTGCGGTATCGCCACTGGCCTTGCGATGTGGATCATGTGCCTGAGCATGTTCGCCTACACGCGTTACAGCAGCGCGTATCGCGCCGTGGCGCTGTGGTGCCAGCCCAGCGCCCCCCACTTCAAGCAGATGGGCGAACTGCTCAAGGTCGGTCTGCCGATCGGGATCGCGATCTTCTTCGAGGTCACGCTGTTCACGGTCATCGCCCTGTTCGTGGCCAGCTTCGGCGAGATCAAGGTCGCGGCCCACCAGGTCGCGCTCAACTTCACCTCGCTGCTGTTCATGCTGCCGCTGTCGATGGCGATGGCCCTGACCGTGCGCGTCGGTCACACCATCGGCCGTGGCGACATGCGTGAAGCACGTTTCGTGGCCTGGAATGGCGTGGCCTTCTCGCTGGTGGTGGCGCTGGTGAATGACATCGTGATCTGGGTACTGGCCGAGCCGGCCGTGGCGCTCTACACCAGCAACCTCAAGGTCCAGGCCCTGGCCATGTCGCTGATCACCCTGGCGATGCTCTATCAGGTCTCGGACTCCCTGCAGGTCGCCATGGCAGGCGCACTGCGCGGCTTCAAGGACACGCGCATCATCATGCTGATCACCATGTTCGCCTACTGGGTGGTCGGGCTGGGAGGCGGACACCTGCTGGGCGTCGGCAGTGAGGCCTTCCCGATCTCGCCCTGGTCCATCGAGCAGATGGGCGTCTATGGCTACTGGATCGGCATGGTGGCCGGCCTGACCGTGGCGGCGCTGCTGCTCGGCTGGCGCCTGTGGATCATCGCGCGCCGTGGCGTGCGTGACGAGGCATTGGCGAGCCAGTGATGCCTGGCGGATAGCGCCTGCATCTCAGTCTGCATCCCAGTAGGAAGCTCGGCCTGGATACTGGGCTGACAGCTGCCTGAAACGCCTTGATGAGCAAGCCCCGCGACACCCGACAGGGTGACGCGGGGCTTTTGCGTTTAAACACGAAAAAGCTGATAGACGGTCATTTCGTCCAAGGAGGGGTTACCGTCAAGGCTCTGGCTGTGCTAATGGTTATTCAAGGCAGTGCTCTCTCGCTGACGACACACATGGCAGAAGCGAGAGAACGCACCAGCACACGCCGAGGACGATCGACAAGCTGCTGAGGAGGGTTCGTCATGGGCGTACCAGTATCTTCCCCCCGCTCCGCCAAGGTCATCGACCTGAGTGTCATGCGTGACAGGATGCGTGCACGACGTCGTATTCTCCGGCTGGCGCCGGAACACGACGGGTTGGAAATGCTCTATCAGCTCGACAGCGATCCGGACAGCTATTACAGCATTCCGGTACTGGCCTGGGGGCTGCGCGAGGATGGTGAAGTCGTGGGCATGGTGCCGTGGATGGAGGGGCTGATGCCCTGCCACGAGCTGGAAGACCCCCAGCAGGGGCATTTCGTCGGCTATCGCGACCCGGAAACCGACGAAGTCTTCATGTTGGCGCCTGACCACAAGGTGTTCGAGCTCGAACATGCCGCGGCCTATTACGACTATGAAGTCTCGGACAAGACGACGCTGCTGCAGCAACTGCCGGACACGCTGGGTACCCATGCGCTGTGCATGACCAACGGCGAGACACAGTGGCAGCTCAAGCAGGTCTTCGGCTGGCGTCTCTACAGCGATGGCAACATCGAGGCCTTGCTGGTCGATGAAGCTCGCGTCACCCAGACACCGGTGCTGGCCGGCGACGACTGCCTGTACCCGGGACGCAGTCGGCATGATGTGGTCTATTTCTTCCAGCGCGCCATCGCCAATCAGATTCGCGAGCAGGATCCGGCGACGCTGGAGGCTCTCGCGCTGATGATGACCGGCGAGAGCGAGCAGGTCTGCGTCGAGGTCCATGACCGCGAAGCCTGAGGGCCAGTCATGGCCAGCGACTCAGAGGATGCGGATGGCGCTCAACTGATGCGGATGTAATACAGGAACTGTTCCGGCGTCTCGTGGCTCAGTTCCAGGGTGTGGCCGAGAAAGGCGCAGAACTTGGGCACATCACGGGTAGTGGCAGGGTCGGTCGCCACCACCCGCAACAGATCACCCGAGGCAAGCTCACGCACCTTGTTGTGCAGCATCATGATGGGTTCCGGGCAATACAGGCCACTGGTTTCCAGTTCGGCATCGGCCTCGGGCAATGTGATATCGGTCATCGAAGACTCCTGACAATCCTGCCGCCCTGGCTGGCGGCACGTACAAAAAAGGGGAGACAGGCATGATCAAGGTTCTGATCGAACGGCATATCATGCCGGGACTGGAACAGGATTACGAACAGGCCTCGCGTGAAGTCGTACGCGAGGCCACGCATGTCCCGGGCTTCATCTCGGGCGAGAATCTGATGGAAACCGGCCGCGCGGGTCACCGCATCCTGATCACCTCATGGCGCGATGCACGAGCATGGCAGGAATGGTCGGTCAGTCCGGCCAGAGATCGCATGATGGCGCGCCTGGCGCCCATGCTATCCCAACCGGAGCGGATAATCCTGCTGGAGCATACCTGAGCGCATCTCTCCGGCGAGCGAAGGCATCAGGCGCCCCATACAAGAACCCCACGACCTGGGCAGGCCGTGGGGTTCTTGTATGGGGCGTGTGCCACTCGCGCATGCTGATTGAGCAACAGCCAATCAGTGCGTGATGCGCACGTGCACAGTGACCTCTTCACGGTCGTGATACAGATGACGACAGCGAATCTCGGCACCGACGTTGGAGCGCTCGAGACTGGCGGCCAGATAGTCGAGGCAGCGAGAGACTTCCTTCCAGCGCTGCTTCATCGGCAGCTTGAGGTTGAAGACGGCCTCGTTGCACCAGCGCTTCTTCAGCCAGCGCTCGACCATCTCGGTCACGCGAATCGGCTTGTCGACGATATCGCAGACCAGCCAATCCAGGCGCAGCGGCGGCTCCCAGGTGAAGCCATCTTCCTTGAGATGCTCGACCTGCCCTGTCGCCATCAGGTCCTTGTTCATCGGGCCATTGTCGATCGCGAACACGAACATGCCCTTCTCGACAAGCTGGAAGGTCCAGCCACCCGGGGCGGCACCGAGGTCCGCTGCCTGCATGCCAGTGGCGATGCGACGCTCCCACTGATCGCGCGGCACGAATTCGTGCCACGCCTCTTCCAGCTTGAGCGTGGAGCGGCTGGGCGCACGACTCGGCGAACGCAGATGACGAATGCCATTGGCATACTCGCTGCGGTTGCCCGGGAAGCTCATGCCCAGCTGGACTTCATCGCCATCCGTCCAGAAGACATGCAACGCTCGGCCACCGGCCTTGCGACGCAGGGCGCCCCGCTTCTTGAGCGCGGACTCCAGCGGGCGACCGACGGCCTTGCCCAGCCCCGACAGCGCCTTGCCATCATTGGTATCCGGCATCTCGTGGCGGATCTCCTCGAAGCTCCAGCCGGCGTCGACCACCTGCTGCAGAATCGGCGAGACACGATTCTCCCGCGACATGCCGACCAGCGGCTCCAGTGCCACCAGTGTCTGACGAGCGAAGACCAACGCCTGTAGCGGCATGTCACGATGCAGGGCGTTGGCGGGCTCCTCACCCGTCACCACATAACGCACGAAGCCACTGTCGCGTGCCGCAATCGGATAACCCGGCGTGCCGATATACGCCGCTTTCTCGCTGACTTCTGCGGCCAGGTCGGCCTCGAAGCCAGGGCGGCAATACAGCAACAGTTCTTGAGGTTGCATCATCATCTCCAATACAGAAGGCTGGGGAGTCTAGCTTCTCGCCGCTGCCTTCTACAAGCGTGCATGTACGTGATGGGGCTGTGACAACGCTCAGGCCGTCGTCATGGGCGCAACAGACGCCTCACGAAGCGCGTACGTCTCTTGCTTTGCGCAACTTTTCTCACCACAAAGAGAACCGCCCCTGCAGCAAGGCTACAGGGGCGGTTCGGTATAAGTGCCTGACGATGACCTACTCTCACATGGAGAAACTCCACACTACCATCGGCGCTAAGCGGTTTCACTTCCGAGTTCGGCATGGGATCGGGTGGTTCACGCTCGCTATGGTCGTCAGGCGAAACGGTGGCATCTTGCGATGCCTGAGTCTCGAGGCTTTTGGCCTCGCGACTCGCAATATGAATCATGCTGACCGATATGTCTCGATCCTGTCGCAATCCCGGCGTTTGCCGAAGCAAACCCCTTGGGTGTTATATGGTCAAGCCTCACGGGCAATTAGTACTGGTTAGCTCAACACATTGCTGTGCTTCCACACCCAGCCTATCAACCTTGTAGTCTTCAAGGGCCCTTCAGGAGGCGCAAGGCCTCAGGGAAGTCTCATCTTGAAGGGGGCTTCCCGCTTAGATGCTTTCAGCGGTTATCCCGTCCGAACGTAGCTACCGGGCAATGCCATTGGCATGACAACCCGAACACCAGAGGTTCGTCCACTCCGGTCCTCTCGTACTAGGAGCAGCTCTTCTCAAACTTCCGACGCCCACGGCAGATAGGGACCGAACTGTCTCACGACGTTCTAAACCCAGCTCGCGTACCACTTTAAATGGCGAACAGCCATACCCTTGGGACCGACTTCAGCCCCAGGATGTGATGAGCCGACATCGAGGTGCCAAACACCGCCGTCGATGTGAACTCTTGGGCGGTATCAGCCTGTTATCCCCGGAGTACCTTTTATCCGTTGAGCGATGGCCCTTCCATACAGAACCACCGGATCACTAGAACCTACTTTCGTACCTGCTCGACGTGTCTGTCTCGCAGTCAAGCACCCTTATGCTCTTGCACTCAATGCACGATTTCCAACCGTGCTGAGGGTACCTTCGTGCTCCTCCGTTACTCTTTAGGAGGAGACCGCCCCAGTCAAACTACCCACCATACACTGTCCTCGATCCGGATAACGGACCTGAGTTAGAACGCCAATGATGTCAGGCTGGTATTTCAAGGTTGGCTCCACCGCATCTGGCGACGTGGTTTCAAAGCCTCCCAGCTATCCTACACAGACAACATCAGCATCCAGTGTAAAGCTATAGTAAAGGTTCACGGGGTCTTTCCGTCTAGCCGCGGGTACACAGCATCTTCACTGCGATTTCAATTTCACTGAGTCTCGGGTGGAGACAGCGTGGCCATCATTACGCCATTCGTGCAGGTCGGAACTTACCCGACAAGGAATTTCGCTACCTTAGGACCGTTATAGTTACGGCCGCCGTTTACCGGGGCTTCGATCAAGAGCTTCGCGTGAGCTAACCCCATCAATTAACCTTCCGGCACCGGGCAGGCGTCACACCCTATACGTCCGCTTGCGCGTTTGCAGAGTGCTGTGTTTTTAATAAACAGTTGCAGCCACCTGGTATCTTCGACCGGTAAGAGCTTACGGAGCAAGTCCTTCACTCGAACCGGTGCACCTTCTCCCGAAGTTACGGTGCCATTTTGCCTAGTTCCTTCACCCGAGTTCTCTCAAGCGCCTTGGTATTCTCTACCTGACCACCTGTGTCGGTTTGGGGTACGGTCGCATGTGATCTGAAGCTTAGAGGCTTTTCCTGGAAGCGTGGCATCGATGACTTCCTGACCGTGGTCAGTTCGTCTCGCATCTCGACCTCAGAGGAACCGGATTTGCCTGATTCCTCGGCCTACATGCTTTCACCAGGACAACCAACGCCTGGCTCACCTAGCCTTCTTCGTCCCCCCATCGCAACCACATCCGGTACGGGAATATTAACCCGTTTCCCATCGACTACGCGTTTCCGCCTCGCCTTAGGGGCCGACTCACTCTGCTCCGATTAACGTAGAACAGAAAACCTTGGTCTTCCGGCGGGGGAGTTTTTCACTCCCCTTATCGTTACTCATGTCAGCATTCGCACTCGTGATACCTCCAGCAGACTTCTCAATCCACCTTCATTGGCTTACACGACGCTCCTCTACCGCTCATCCATAAGGATGAACCCGTAGCTTCGGTACCTGATTTAGCCCCGTTATATCTTCCGCGCAGGCCGACTCGACTAGTGAGCTATTACGCTTTCTTTAAAGGATGGCTGCTTCTAAGCCAACCTCCTAGCTGTCTGAGCCTTCCCACATCGTTTCCCACTTAATCAGGATTTTGGGACCTTAGCTGACGGTCTGGGTTGTTTCCCTTTTCACAACGGACGTTAGCACCCGCTGTGTGTCTCCCACGCTGCACTCACTGGTATTCGGAGTTTGCCTCGGGTTGGTAAGTCGGGATGACCCCCTAGCCGAAACAGTGCTCTACCCCCAGCGGTGATACGTGAGGCGCTACCTAAATAGCTTTCGAGGAGAACCAGCTATCTCCGGGCTTGATTAGCCTTTCACTCCGATCCACAGCTCATCCCAGCATTTTTCAACATACTTGGGTTCGGGCCTCCAATTGATGTTACTCAATCTTCACCCTGGCCATGGATAGATCGCCCGGTTTCGGGTCTATACCCTGCGACTGGTCGCCCAGTTAAGACTCGGTTTCCCTACGCCTCCCCTATACGGTTAAGCTCGCCACAGAATATAAGTCGCTGACCCATTATACAAAAGGTACGCGGTCACACCACGAAGGTGCTCCCACTGCTTGTACGCATACGGTTTCAGGATCTATTTCACTCCCCTCGCCGGGGTTCTTTTCGCCTTTCCCTCACGGTACTGGTTCACTATCGGTCAGCCAGGAGTATTTAGCCTTGGAGGATGGTCCCCCCATGTTCAGTCAAGGTTTCTCGTGCCCCGACCTACTCGATTTCACGTGACTCAGACTTCGACTACGGGACTATCACCCTGTATCGTCAAGCTTCCCAGCTTGTTCGTCTGTCAGTTGTCACGCTTAAGGGCTGGTCCCCGTTCGCTCGCCGCTACTTGGGGAATCTCGGTTGATTTCTTTTCCTCCGGGTACTTAGATGTTTCAGTTCCCCGGGTTTGCCTCTATAGGTTATGTATTGGCCTATAGATACTCACCTGATGGTGAGTGGGTTTCCCCATTCGGAAATCGTTGGGTCGCAGGGTATTTGCCACCTCGCCAACGCTTATCGCAGGCTATCACGTCCTTCATCGCCTCTGGCTGCCAAGGCATCCACCGTATGCGCTTAATCGCTTGACCATATAACCCCAAGGGGTCTGTCAAGGATTACGAATCTGTCGGACCTCTCCGACATATCGTTTTGATAGACATGCGCTTGGCGCACACATCTATCGTCAGCATGATTCACATTGTTAAAGAGCGGCTGTTCAGAGAACAGTGAGAAGTCACACAACCTTCACGAGGAAGGCGATATGCTTGTCACTGTGGACTGTGCAGCGTTATCAGGCAGTAGAAGCTGAACCGGACTTTCATGGTGGAGCCAAGCGGGATCGAACCGCTGACCTCCTGCGTGCAAGGCAGGCGCTCTCCCAGCTGAGCTATGGCCCCAAAGTCGGCAAAACCGTGTCGACAAAAGCATGAAGCTTTTGGTGGGTCTGGGCAGATTTGAACTGCCGACCTCACCCTTATCAGGGGTGCGCTCTAACCAACTGAGCTACAGACCCGACACTACTACTCGATAAACTAACTTGATCAGGTAATTCGTTGTGAGCACTTGCCGCGAGCGATAGACAGTGTCGATAAGGAGGTGATCCAGCCCCAGGTTCCCCTAGGGCTACCTTGTTACGACTTCACCCCAGTCATGAACCACACCGTGGTGATCGCCCTCCCGAAGGTTAGGCTAACCACTTCTGGTGCAGTCCACTCCCATGGTGTGACGGGCGGTGTGTACAAGGCCCGGGAACGTATTCACCGTGGCATTCTGATCCACGATTACTAGCGATTCCGACTTCATGGAGTCGAGTTGCAGACTCCAATCCGGACTGAGGCAAGCTTTATGGGATTGGCTCCACTTCGCAGTATTGCAACCCTTTGTACTTGCCATTGTAGCACGTGTGTAGCCCTACCCGTAAGGGCCATGATGACTTGACGTCGTCCCCACCTTCCTCCGGTTTGTCACCGGCAGTCTCCTTAGAGTTCCCGACATTACTCGCTGGCAAATAAGGATAGGGGTTGCGCTCGTTACGGGACTTAACCCAACATTTCACAACACGAGCTGACGACAGCCATGCAGCACCTGTCTCAGAGTTCCCGAAGGCACCAATCCATCTCTGGAAAGTCCTCTGGATGTCAAGGGTAGGTAAGGTTCTTCGCGTTGCATCGAATTAAACCACATGCTCCACCGCTTGTGCGGGCCCCCGTCAATTCATTTGAGTTTTAACCTTGCGGCCGTACTCCCCAGGCGGTCAACTTATTGCGTTAGCTGCGCCACTAAGTCCTCAAGGGACCCAACGGCTAGTTGACATCGTTTACGGCGTGGACTACCAGGGTATCTAATCCTGTTTGCTACCCACGCTTTCGCACCTCAGTGTCAGTGTCAGTCCAGAAGGCCGCCTTCGCCACTGGTATTCCTCCCGATCTCTACGCATTTCACCGCTACACCGGGAATTCTACCTTCCTCTCCTGCACTCTAGCCAAGCAGTTCCAGATGCCGTTCCCAGGTTGAGCCCGGGGCTTTCACACCTGGCTGACTTAGCCACCTACGCGCGCTTTACGCCCAGTAATTCCGATTAACGCTTGCACCCTCCGTATTACCGCGGCTGCTGGCACGGAGTTAGCCGGTGCTTCTTCTGCGAGTGATGTCTTTCCTCGGGAGTATTAGTCCCAAGGCGTTCTTCCTCGCTGAAAGTGCTTTACAACCCGAAGGCCTTCTTCACACACGCGGCATGGCTGGATCAGGCTTTCGCCCATTGTCCAATATTCCCCACTGCTGCCTCCCGTAGGAGTCTGGGCCGTGTCTCAGTCCCAGTGTGGCTGATCATCCTCTCAGACCAGCTACGGATCGTCGCCTTGGTGAGCCATTACCTCACCAACAAGCTAATCCGACATGGGCTCATCCGATAGCGCAAGGTCCGAAGATCCCCTGCTTTCTCCCGTAGGACGTATGCGGTATTAGCCTGAGTTTCCCCAGGTTGTCCCCCACTATCGGGCAGATTCCCATGCATTACTCACCCGTCCGCCGCTCGACGCCTCCTAGCAAGCTAGGATCGTTTCCGCTCGACTTGCATGTGTTAAGCCTGCCGCCAGCGTTCAATCTGAGCCATGATCAAACTCTTCAGTTGAAAGCTTGATAGTCTGTTAAGCAGACCAAACTTGGTTCAGAGTCAAACTTCTCGTGAGAGGCTTGCTCCGATATTTGGTGACCTTGTCACCACTCATCGGCAAGCGCTCACACGAATTACCTGATCAAATTTTTAAAGAGCGTCGCTGTGAAGCGAGGAGGCATATTCTACCCGGAACGCTTGATAAGTCAAGCACTTGATGATGAGTCAGTCGACTGCCTCTAAGCATCATCAAGCGATGAGGAGCATTGCTCGATCACCTGTTCCGTAAGGAGTGCGGCGTATTCTAGCGAATCGCCCGGGATTGTCAATCGATGGTTTAGAAGCGGACTTCAAAAACACCAAGCAAAACAATCACCTGCAAACCTCTTTCACCGCTGGTAACGCCATGCGTCCCCGGCAGCGGATGCGTACTTTACGCACGAATCGGCTTGATGGCAAGGGCTTTGACGCAGAAAACAGCCACTCGCCTGGTCGATACTCAGACCGCCTTGCCGTCCGCGGGCCGAGATACCGGGCGCGCCTGCCAGCCACCACGCGAATGCGACTGTGTCTCAAGCGCCGCTTCCAGGCGCGCCTCCGGCAGCTGCATGACGCGCGCCAGCAGTGTCAGCAGGGCCACCTCTTCATCGGCCAGCGTCTGGTCGGCATGCACCACCTGGGCAAGCGCCGTGAACCAGCGCTGCTTGTCCATCGGGCGCAGATGAGCCAGCTGCGTGAGATGACGGCAGCGCAGCGCAGGGTTATCCCCATCCGGCTGCGACTGTGGATACGCAAGCGCCAGACCAAGTTCTGCACTGGCGTCCAGGAAGATGTCCTCGCGCAGCGTTTCATCGTCGATGAGTCCGACCATCAGCAAGAGCCAATGCTGACAGGCCGGCTGGCATTGCTGCAGGGCCAGCGAGTCACTCTTGCGATCGATCCGCGGGTCCAGTGACTCCAGCAGCAACTGCCACAGACACCAGATGAACATGTCCTGCGGAGGTGTCTGCGCCTTGAGCATGCGATGCGCGCGCTCATCCGCTTCCCGCCAGCGCGGTATCAACCGGTTGAGCAAGGAGATCCACTCGACCCGCGGCAAGGACTCGAGCTTGCGCCGCGCCTCGCGCACGCGCTTGCCATCCAGCCAGTCATGCTGACGCTCAAGCTCGGTGAGCCAGACCCCACGCCGGGTGAGCTCCGAAGGCGCGATCATCGCCACCACCAGCTGCGGGCAGAGAAAGCGCGACAGCGTCAGGTTCTCGAGCTCACCCCGGGAACGCGACAGCTCGCCCATGACGGCCGCGCCGGCAATACCCGCCATGACCCCGCCAAGCACTTCTGCCCCGATGGGCCCCTGCTGCTCGAAGGTATGCACCGGTTGCTGGCGCGCGCTCAGATATTGCCTGTTCCAACGGGGTTCTAGGCGCTTGATGCGTTCATCCAGCGGCGGATGCGAGTCGAACCAGCCCGTCAGCCATGGCGGACGCGCTTCGACGAAGAAGAGATGGTTGTAGGTCATGGCGCGCGGATGCTGGATACGCCCCTGCCAGCCCATGCCACCGATACGCTTGAGGGCCGAGGCGATGCCATCCGGGAAACGCGTCAGGCGCACTGCACTGGCATCGGCGAGATATTCGCGTGAGCGCGCGACCCCACGCTGCAACAGCCTGCCGCCCAGCCCGCCGAGACTGCCGAGCAACCACAGCGCCACACCGACCAGCATCAGCTGTGGCATGCCGCCTTTCCTGTCGGAACCGGAGGAGCGCGCCCTGCCCAACACGAAGCCGATGCGCCCCGCGCCCATCAGGAAGCGCCCCGCCTCGGAGAGAAACACCAGGCCGTGGACCGCACTCGCCAGACGCAGGTTGAGGCGAATATCGCCATTGGCGATATGGGCGAACTCGTGAGCGACCACACCCTGCAGCTCGTTGCGATCCAGCTGCTCCAACGCCCCGCGACTCAGCGCGATCACCGCATCATGTGGCCGATAGCCCGCCGCGAAGGCATTGATCATCGCCTCATGCGGCAGCAGGAACAGCTGCGGCGTGGGCAGATTGGCGGCGATCGCCATCTCTTCCACGACATTCAGTGCCCGCCGCTCATTCGAGTCCTGGGTCTCGACATCCACCAGCTTGCCACCCAGGCGTGCGGCCACGACCGCACCGCCCTGCTGCAGACGCCGCAGCTCACGCGCCGCGACCAGGGCATTGCACAGGAAGATGATGCTCGCCACTGGCCAGACATATTCAAACGTCGTGGTGGCCGGACGCCCCAGGAAACTGCTGATCGCGACATGCACCACGGCGCCGGCGGCAAGAGACACCACCAGCGACATGGCCGTGAAGGCCAGCAGCAATAGCCGCGTACGACGCCGCGCACTGTCCTGCTCGTGATAGAAATTCATTCGCGCTCGCCATCTACCCAGTCAGGATCACAGCGCAAGGCCGCTGCAAGAGAAGCATCAGCCGGTCGACTCACGAGAAGCTGACATCCGGGGCCTGGCGGATCTTCACGCTGTCATCGAAGGCCAGCAGGCCTGCATCACTGCGATGACCGAAGGTCGGCGCGAACACCACCTGCGGGAAGCTCTGGCGATAGACGTTGTAGTCGGTGACGGCATCGTTGTAGGCCTGACGCGCGAAGGCGACGCGGTTCTCGGTGGCGGTGAGCTCTTCCATCAGGTCGCTCATGGTCTGGTCCGCCTTGAGCTCCGGATAGGCCTCGACCACCACATCCAGCTTGCCCAGACTCGCTGCCAGCCCCTGCTCGGCACCGGCCAGGCTAGCCAGCTTGTCCATGCTGCCGGGATGCGCCGCTGCGGCATTCAAGGCGGCCATCGCCTTGTTGCGGGCATTGATCACTTCTTCCAGGGTGCCACGCTCATGACTCAGATAGCCCTTGGCCGTCTCGACCAGATTGGGAATCAGGTCATAGCGCCGCTTGAGCTGCACCTCTATCTGCGCGAAGGCATTCTCGAAGCGCGCCTTGAGACTGACCAGCTTGTTGTAGATCGAGATCACGTAGATGACGATCAGCGCGATGGCGCCCAGCAGCAGAAATGTTTTCATGATGAGTCCCTTGTGATGATGCCTTTGCAATGAAGGCCCGGCAGGCGTTGTCCCGCTCTCCGGCGAGTCTTTGCAAGCGCCCCTGTCGATCTTCCTGTGCAATCCGCTTCCAGTTTACCCATACCGGATGACGGCACCAGTCAATTGGATGACTGATTGCCAACGGGGCATCATGCGGCCGGCGACCTCACGGCACCCAATGCGCCATGAACTCGTGCACCGGCAGTGCTTCGAGTCGCTCGCGATCGCCCAGCAACGCCATCAAGGTGTCGCAACGCGAGGGCGGGAAGCAGGTGGCCAGATTGGCCCGACACTTGTCCTCGAGCGGAACGAGCGACTCTTCACGCCGCCGACGATGTCCCAGCGGGTATTCCACCGTCACCTGCTCAGTGGCACTGCCATCGCAAAAGACCACCCGCAGGGCATTGGCGATCGAGCGCTTGTCGGCTTCCAGATACTCGCGGGTGAAGCGCGCCTCTTCCGTGACGACCATCCTGTCACGCAGCTGGTCGATCTCCGGATGAGCGGCATGGAAGCCATCTTCATAGTGGTCCGCGTTCAACTCGCCGAAGATCAGCGGCACCGCGACCATGTATTGCAGGCAGTGATCGCGGTCCGCCGCATTGGCGAGCGCGCCCTGCTTGGAGATGATGCGGATCGCCGATTCGTGGGTGGTGATCTCGATGCGCTCGATCTCCTCGAGCCGGTCGCGCACCTCGAAGTGGAGCTGGACGGCGGCCTCGGCGGCGGTCTGGGCATGGAATTCAGCCGGGAAGGAGACCTTGAAGAGCACGTTCTCCATCACATAGCTGCCCAGAGGGCGCGCCAGCGTCAGGTGCCGTTCGTCTTCAGGCTTGAGCGCGAGGTCGCTATTGCCGTGACTGAAGGAAACATCATTGAAGCCCCACTGCGGCGCGCTGAGAACACTTGGGACGCCCATCTCGCCACGCAGGGCGATGTCCGCCAGCCGCACGCCGCGTGAAGTGGCGTCCCCCGCCGCCCAGCTCTTGCGCGAGCCCGCATTGGGCGCATGGCGATAGGTGCGCAGACTCTGGCCATCGACGAAGGCGTGCGACAGCGCCGACAGCAACTGCTCGCGATTCGCTCCCATCAAGCGCGCCGTCACGGCGGTGGTCGCCACCTTGACCAGCATGACATGGTCGAGCCCGACGCGATTGAAGCTGTTGTCCAACGCCAGCACGCCCTGGATCTCATGCGCCATCACCATGCTCTCCAGCACATCACGCATCACCAGGGGCGGCTTGCCCTGTGCGACACGCTGGCGCGAGAGGTGATCCGCCACCGCCAGAATGCCGCCGAGATTGTCCGAGGGATGCCCCCACTCCGCCGCCAGCCAGGTGTCGTTGTAATCCAGCCAGCGGATGGTGCAGCCGATATCCCACGCCGCCTTGACGGGATCGAGACTGAAGGCAGTGCCGGGCACCCGCGCACCATGCGGCACCACGGTCTCGGCCACCAGCGGGCCGAGATGCTTGGTGCATTCAGGGAAGCGCAGCGCCAGGATGCCGCAGCCGAGGGTATCCATCAGACACAGGCGAGCGGTGTCCATCGCCTCTGCCGAGGGACCTGAGCGCACGCTCTTGCCGGCCAGGCCATCCACATCCGTATCCGTATCCGCATCCGCATCCGCATCCGTATCCGTATTCGCGATAGAGATATCGTCGCAATACCCCAGCACATAGTCGGCGATCTGCTGCAGCTCCGGGTCATAGTCCGGGCGCTGGTTGGCGCTGGCCTGATTGGTGCTGGCCTGACTTGTACTGGCCTGGTTGGTACTGACCTTGTTGGCGCTGAGACGGCTGTCGCCCGTCTGATCAGAGGATGGCGTGCTCATGTGTGATCTCCTGTCGTGGATCCTCTTTGCTCGCATGCATCTCCCGCGATACCGGCACATCCCCCGAAATACCCGAGTCCGCACCACAGACACGCGAAAGCCGGCCCTCTGCACATGCATGCCAGGCCGGCTTTCATCGGGATGCCGCAGGTGAGGGCCTTGGCTGTCGAACATGACAATAGACCATCGCCTGCCAATACCGGCGCTAGCGCATCAAGGTCTCCGCCGGCACCCGCACCCAGCCTTCCATCAGGATACGCGCGCTGCGACTCATCACGGCCTCACTGACGGTCCATTCGCCCTCGCCTTGCTGGCCGTCACTGACCTGACCCGAGGGTGACTGACGATGGGCACTCGCGCCGACCCTGAGCGTGCCGGAGGGATGTCCGAAGCACACCGAGTCACGCGCGGTGCCAGTCTGTCCGGCCCCAGACTCAGCATCGGCCCCGCCAGCGGCGGCAAGATTGACCAGCGTGCCGGGTACCGCGGCCGCCGCGGCGATGGCGACGGCCGCGGTGCCCATCATGGCGTGATGCAGCTTGCCCATCGACACGGCGCGAATCAGCACGTCGATCTCGTCGGCCTTGATCTCGCGACCACTGGAGACGACGTGATTCACCGGCGGTGCCACGAAGGCGACCTTGGGGGTGTGCTGACGTCTGGCGGCCTCGCCCAGCTCCTGGATCAGCCCCATGCGCAGTGCGCCGTGGGCGCGCAATGTCTCGAGGCGCGCGAGGGCCTCGCCATCTGCATTGATCGCTTCCTGCAGTTCGGTGCCCTGATAGCCCAGATCGCGGGCAGCGACGAAGATGGTCGGGATGCCGGCATTGATCAGGGTCGCCTGGATTCGCCCGCCCGCGACCACCGATGCCGGCACTTCCAGCGTATCGACCACATTTCCGGTGGGGAACATGCTGCCCTCGCCAGCGGCGGGGTCGCGGAAGGCGACCGCCACTTCGGCGGCCGGGAAGGTCACGCCATCGAGGGCGAAGTCACCGCTTTCCTGGACGCGCCCTTCGCACATCGGCACCCGCGCGATGATGGTCTTGGCGATGTTGGCCTGCCAGATACGCACCTCGGCGATGCCATCACGCGGCAGGCGCTCGGCCGGCACCAGGCCCTTCTCGATGGCGAAGGGCCCGACCGCCGCCGAGAGATTGCCGCAGTTGCCGCTCCAATCGACGAAGGGCGAGTCGATGGAGACCTGACCGAACAGATAGTCGACGTCGTGGTCCGGCTGTTCGCTGCGACTGATGATCACCGTCTTGCTGGTGCTGGAGGTCGCGCCCCCCATGCCATCGATCTGCTTGGCGTAGGGGTCGGGGCTGCCGATCACGCGCAACAGCAAGGCATCACGCGCCGGGCCCGGCATCTGCGCCGCTTCCGGCAGCTCATCACGCAGGAAGAACACGCCCTTGCTGGTGCCGCCACGCAGATAGGTGGCGGGAATCCTGAGCTGTGCCTGCTGGCTCATGCCGTCACCTCCGCCGCCGGCTCGCCCGGTGCCTGGGAGCTCAAGAAATCTTCGGCGAAGCGCTGCAGCACGCCGCCCGCCGAGTAGATGGAGACTTCCTCACGGGTATCGAGACGGCAGGTGACCGGCACGCGCTCGAGCTGGCCAGCCTTGTCACCGGCGGTACGCTCGATCACCAGCGTGAGCTCTGCCCCCGGCGCCGGCTCGCCTTCGACGGCGTAGATCTCGCTGCCATCCAGCGCCAGCGTCTTGCGCGTGGTACCGGCGGCGAACTGCAGCGGCATCACGCCCATGCCGACCAGATTGGTGCGGTGGATACGCTCGAAACCTTCCGCGACGATGGCCTCGACGCCCGCCAGCCGCACACCCTTGGCCGCCCAGTCACGCGACGAGCCCTGGCCGTAATCCGCGCCCGCGATGATGATCAACGGCTGCTTGCGCTGCATGTAGGCCTCGATGGCCTCCCACATGCGTACCACCTTGCCTTCCGGCTCCAGGCGCGTGAGCGAGCCCTGCTTTATCTCGCGCTTGCCGTCCGCCCCTTCCACCACGGCCATCTCGTTGATCAGCTTGGGATTGGCGAAGGTGGCCCGCTGCGCGGTGAGGTGATCACCACGGTGAGTGGCGTAGGAATTGAAGTCCTCCTCCGGCAGGCCCATCGCGGCCAGATACTCGCCCGCCGCACTGCTGGCCATGATGGCATTGGAGGGCGACAGGTGATCGGTGGTGATGTTGTCCCCCAGCACCGCCAGTGCCCGCATGCCCTTGAGCGTCGGTGCGCTGGCCAGGCCGCCTTCCCAGTACGGCGGACGACGGATGTAGGTGCTCATCTCGCGCCAGTCGTAGAGCGGACTGGTCGTGTCGTCGCGATCCTGACGGGCCTCGAACATCGGGATGTAGACCTGACGGAAGTGGTCCGGCTTGACGCTGGAGCCGACGATGGCGTCGATTTCCTCGTCGCTCGGCCACAGGTCCTTGAGCATGATCGGCGAGCCATCCGGCGCATGCCCGAGAACATCCTTCTCGATGTCGAAGCGGATGGTGCCGGCGATGGCATAGGCGACCACCAGCGGCGGCGAGGCCAAGAAGGCCTGCTTGGCATAGGGGTGGATACGGCCATCGAAGTTGCGGTTGCCGGACAGCACCGCGGTGGAATAGAGATCACGCTCGACGATTTCCTGCTGGATCGCCGGGTCCAGCGCACCGCTCATGCCATTGCAGGTGGTGCAGGCGAAGCCGACGATGCCGAAGCCGAGCTGTTCGAGTTCCGGCAGCAGTTCCGCCTCTTCCAGATACAGCTGCACGGCCTTGGAGCCCGGCGCCAGCGAGGTCTTGACCCACGGCTTGCGCGTCAGCCCCAGCGCATTGGCGCGTCTGGCCAGCAGGCCGGCGGCGATGACATTGCGCGGATTCGAGGTGTTGGTGCAGCTGGTGATGGCGGCGATGATCACCGCGCCATCCGGCATCAGGTCGCGCCCGTCCTCGTCCTGCTCATGCTCGATCACCCCGGAGATGCCGCGTGCGGCCAGTTCACTGGTCGGCACGCGACTATGCGGATTGGAGGGGCCCGCCAGGGTGCGCACCACCGAGGACAGGTCGAAGGTCAGCTCGCGCTCATATTCCACCGCGCCTTCGATATGGCCGCTCTCGTCGGCCCAAAGCCCGGTCTCACGCGCGTAGCGCTCGACCAGCGCGATGTTCTCCGGCTCACGCCCGGTCAGCGTCAGGTAGTCCAGCGTCTGCTGGTCGATGTAGAACATCGCCGCCGTGGCGCCGTACTCCGGCGTCATGTTGGAGATGGTGGCGCGATCGCCCAGGGTCAGGCTGGCCGCGCCTTCGCCGAAGAATTCCAGATAGGAGGAGACGACCTTCTCGGCGCGCAGGAATTCGGTCAGCGCCAGCACGATGTCGGTGGCGGTGATGCCCGGCTGCGGACGCCCGGTGAGGCGCACGCCGATGATGTCCGGCAGGCGCATGTAGGAGGCACGCCCCAGCATCACGCTCTCGGCCTCGAGCCCGCCGACGCCGACGGCGATCACGCCCAGCGCATCGACATGCGGCGTGTGACTGTCGGTGCCCACCAGGGTATCCGGGAAGGCGACCTGATGGCCCTTCTCATCGGCGCGCGACTCGATCACCGGCGACATCCGCTCCAGATTGATCTGGTGCATGATGCCGTTGCCCGGCGGAATCACGTCGATGTTCTCGAAGGCCTGACGCGTCCAGTCGATGAAGTGGAAGCGGTCTTCGTTGCGCCGCTCCTCGATGGCGCGATTCTTGGCGAAGGCGTCCTTGTCGAAGCCGGCGTGCTCCACCGCCAGCGAGTGGTCGACGATCAACTGGGTCGGCACCACCGGATTGACCTTGGCCGGGTCTCCGCCGCGCTCGGCGATGGCATCGCGCAGACCGGCCAGGTCGACCAGCGCGGTCTGACCGAGGATGTCATGGCACACGACGCGCGCGGGGTACCAGGGGAAATCGAGATCACGCCGACGTTCGATCAATTGCACGAGGCTGTCACGCAGCTGATCCGGCGGGCAGCGACGCACCAGGTTCTCGGCCAGTACGCGTGAGGTATAGGGCAGACCGGCGTAGGCGCCGGGGGCGATGTCTTCCACGGCGGCACGCGCATCGAAGTAGTCGACCGGGGTACCCGGTGACGCCGTGCCAGGCAGGGGTTTGCGATACTCGGTATTCATGGGCATCCGGACTCATCAGGCGGTCAAGAAAACGATCGGCCAGCACGCTGACTGGCCGAGGAAAGGGTCAGTCGCGCTGCTCGATGGGCAGCCAGTCGCAATGCTCCGGGCCGGTGTAATCGGCGCTCGGGCGGATGATGCGATTGTTGGCGCGTTGCTCGAAGACATGCGCCGCCCAGCCGGTCAGGCGTGAACAGACGAAGATCGGCGTGAACAACTTGGTGGGAATGCCCATGAAGTGATAGGCGCTGGCGTGGAAGAAGTCGGCATTGCAGAACAGCTTCTTCTCGCGCCACATCACGGCTTCGACGCGCTCGGAAACGGCGTAGAGCTGAGTGTCGCCCACATCCTCGGACAGCTTGCGTGACCACTCCTTGATGATGGCGTTGCGCGGGTCACGTTCACGGTAGATGGCGTGGCCGAAGCCCATGATCTTCTCGCGACGTTCCAGCATGCCGAGAATCTCGCGCTCGGCTTCCTCCGGTGAGCGCCAGTGCTCGATCATCGCCATCGCCGCCTCGTTGGCACCGCCATGCAGCGGTCCGCGCAGCGAGCCGATGGCCCCGGTCACGCAGGAATGCAGATCGGAGAGCGTCGAGGCGCAGACACGCGCGGTGAAGGTCGAGGCATTGAACTCGTGCTCGGTATAGAGGATCAGCGAGGTATTCATCACCGCGGCATGCAGATCGCTGGGGGCCTCGCCGTGCAACAGGTGCAGGAAGTGCGCGCCGATGGAGTCGTCATCGGTCTCGGTGTCGATGCGCACGCCATCATGGCTGAAGCGATACCAGTAATTGATGATCGACGGGAACACCGCCAGCATGCGGTCGGCCTGGTCGGACTGCTCATCGAAGCTCTCTTCGGTCTCCAGATTGCCGAGCATCGAGCAACCGGTGCGCATCACGTCCATCGGGTGAGCGCTGGCCGGAATCTGCTCCAGTACCGCCTTCAGGGCATCCGGCAGACCACGCAACCCCTTGAGGCGCGTGATGTAGGCGTCCAGCTCAGAGCGATTGGGCAGCTTGCCCTTGAGCAGCAGATAGGCGACTTCTTCAAAGCTTGCGTGGGCGGCGAGATCCTCCAGATCGTAGCCGCGATAGCGCAGGCCGGAGCCGGTCTGGCCGACGGTGCACAGGGCGGTCTCGCCGGCACTCTGGCCGCGCAGGCCGCTGGAGGCACTAGGGCTCGGGGTAGCGGTGGTATCTGACATGGCGCGATCTCCTTGGCAGTGACGTCATTGAGTTGTTCTTTTTCTTGTAGGGCATAAAGCGTCAAGCCCCTCGCCGGCCAGGCGTTTGCCAGCGAGGGAGAAACGGTCGGGCCGGAAGTGCCGGCCCGTGAAGCCAGTGGCCTCCTGATGCGAGACATGGCGTCCGTCTCGAGCGTCTGGCATCAATCCTTGCGGCTTTCGGCCTCGAACAGGGTGTCCAGCTTCTGCTCGAAGGTGTGGTAATCGAGGAAGTCGTAGAGCTCCATGCGGGTCTGCATGTCGTCGACCACATCCTTCTGGTCACCCTTGTCGTGGATGTTCTGGTAGACCTTGAGGGCGGCGGCGTTCATGGCGCGGAAGGCGGACAGCGGATAGAGCACCATCCGACAGCCGACGTCGCCCAGCTCGCGCTGATTGAACAGCGGCGTGGCGCCGAATTCGGTGATGTTGGCCAGAATCGGCGCGTCGACGCCCTCGCAGAAGGCGCGGTAGTCCTCGAGGGTATGCACCGCCTCGGCAAAGATAGCGTCCGCCCCGGCCTCGACACAGGCATTGGCACGCGCCACGGCGGCCTCGAGCCCTTCCTTCTGGAAGGCATCGGTACGCGCGATCAGATAGAAGTCGTCATCACGGCGGGCATCGGCGGCCGCCTTGATGCGGTCGACCATTTCCTGACTGGAGACGATGGCCTTGTTGGGGCGATGTCCGCAGCGCTTCTGGGCGACCTGGTCTTCCAGATGCACGGCCGCCACGCCGGCGCGCTCCATCTCCTGAATGGTGCGTGCGATGTTGAAGGCGCCGCCCCAACCGGTATCGATGTCCACCAGCAACGGCAGCTCGCTGGCGGCGGTGATGCGGCGCGCATCTTCCAGCACGTCATTCATGCTGGTCATGCCCAGGTCCGGCAGGCCGTAGGAGGCGTTGGCCACGCCGCCACCGGACAGATAGATCGCCTGATGCCCGACGCGCTCGGCCATGATGGCGGTATAGGCATTGATGGTGCCGACGATGGGCAGCGGACGATTGGCTTCCAGCGCCGCGCGGAAGCGGGCGCCGGGGCTTGGCAAGGCGGTGGAACTCAGATGGCGTGACATGACATCTCCCGGGCTGGGCCCATGACGGGGTTGGAATTGTTGGTGGTGATCCGGTCGCAAGCGGTGTGGCAGCTCACTCCTCTCCCTGCTCTTCCTTGAGCGTGGCGGCATAGCGGCGGGCGACGTTCTCCCGTGAGGCGCTGACGTGGCGGCGCATCAGCAGCTCCGCCAGCTCCTCGTCGCCGGCCTCGATGGCATCGACGATACGATGGTGCTCGACGAAGGCCTTCTGCGGACGTGAGCCACTGGCGCTGAACTGGGTGCGATACATGCGCACCAGGTAATAGAGGTCGTCGCATAGAATCGTCATCAGCATGTGGTTATGGCTGCCGAGGACGATCTGATAGTGGAAGTCGAGATCGCCTTCCTTCTGGAAGTAGGCGGTGCCGGTCTTGAGGTCCGACTGCTGCTCGTGGGTCTTGAGCACGCTGCGCAGCCGCGTGACCTCCTCCTGCGTCATGTGCCGCGCCGCCAGACGCGCGGCCATGCTCTCCAGCGCCTCACGTACGTCGAACAGCTCCAGCAGCTCGGTCATCGAGAGCTTGACCACCCGCGCGCCGACGTGGGGCACGCGCTCGATCAGGCGATGGACCTCGAGACGACGCATCGCCTCACGCAGCGGGCCGCGCGAGATGCCATAGGCCTGCGCCAGCCCCGGCTCGGTGATCTTGCTGCCCGGTGCCAGCTCGCCGCGCACGATGGCGTCCTGCAGCTGGTGGAAGACGCGCTCGGCCAGGGTGCGCACCTCAGGCGTCGGAGCACTCGCGGAGGCGGTGTGGCCTGCCTGCTCGGCAGTGGCGCCGCGCGCGAGGCTTCGAGCGGTGGTGGCATTGTGAAAGGCATCGGTGGTCATGGCGGTCAGGCAATCCGGCTGGACAAGGGGCTGAGACAGGACAATGGCGATGAGGGACTTTCAGCACCATTGTCGACAATTATTCAATGACTGCCAGACTAGCCAGCGAGCCTGAGTGGGTCAAGATGCAATCCGCCAAATCCTCTACACCTTTGGCGTAAGAGAGCTGGCATGCGCTGGACAAAAGGCTGCCAGAACAAGGACGAACCGCCTGAGACGCCGCCATGCCAGTCTTCCCACGCCGCCAGGCCAGAGGCACTCCAGCCGCTAGCGGCCGAGACGAAAGACGCCCCGCCAGCACAGGCTGACGGGGCGTCTTGAGTCTCAATGCCAGACCGTTCATCGGTCGGCTTGTCGACAATCACGCGTTTTATACGAAGCTGAGCTCCGCGCCGATGCGGCGGGGTTTCTGGAAAGGCAGCGAGTGATCGGTGCCGGGGATTTCCAGCGACTGCCAACCCGCATGACGCTCGGCCAGCAGGCTGTGATAGTCGCGCAGGGTCTGTGGACTCTTGCCGCCGACCAGACTGCGCACCTCGCTGCCGGAGGCCAGCACGTCGGCCAGCAGTGCCTCACGGTCGATCTCGCGCACGGCATGCGTGACACAGTCCAGCGCATTGGCGAAGCCTAGGTGGCGATGCGCCAGTCGCGCCACCATCATGCGCTCGGCGCGCGGGTTGCGCGTACGATGCGGCGAGATGAGGTCGAGGAAGGCGGTGATGCCCGCCTCGGGGCTTGAGGCTTCACGCATGGCGCGCGCCGCTTCGGCATAGCCGTCACGCACCTTGAGCATGGTGGCGTGGCATTCGCGCTCCAGCAGTGCCGGCTCCAGCAGACTGATGTCGCCGACCTTCACCTCCGGGCGCTCGGCGCGCAGACGCTGGACGAGGCGCATGGCGACCAGCCCGCCGAAGCTGTAGCCGATCAGGTCGAAATGCGTGATGCGCTGGGTCTCGATCAGCGCCATCACGTCCTCGACCACCTGCTCGAGAGTGAAAGGAGGCTCGACACCCTGCGGCGCCAGCGTCTGCCCCATGCCACGCAGGTCCGGGATGATCAGCTCATCATGGGCCGTGAGATGCCCGACCAGCGGTGCCCAGGTCAGCGTGCCGGCCACGCCCGCGCCGTGCAGCATCAGCAGTCGACGTCCGCCCTGTGCGTCATGCCGCTTGAGACGCTGCCAGAAGATGTTCTGATCGGGACGTGACAGCAGATGTTGGCCATGTTCGAACTCGGGATGCATGCAGGGGCTCCGGTGGGGTGCCAGGGGCTGGGCAAGAGACTGGGCAAGAGGGCTGGGCGAACGTCAGCACGTGCGTCAGGGCAGTCATCGATGACGGCGCAGGGCGTTCAGAGGCAGGCACCTTAATCAGCGCACGGGAGAACGGCAAGCCGACAAGCCAGCCCCTCACCGGAATCCGCACGCATGGGCGGACAAAACGCCTTCGGATGCCTAGAATGCCCTGTCCGCCAACGGAAGCTGTCATGACCATCTCGCTCGAAATCAACGCCCTGCCCTACGCCCTCGCCGCCGAGGATGAAGCCTCCACGCTGTCGCGCTTCGCACGCCTGCGCTCACGTCCCGACGCCGTGCTGCTCGACAGCGGCCAGCCGTCGCTGGCCGGTGGCCGCTTCGACATCATCAGCAGCGACCCGCTGGCCGTACTGGAGCAAGGTCCACACGGCGGCACGCTCACTGGCCCGCTGCCGGAGTCGATGCGTGACCTGAGCCAGTTCAGTGAAGCGCTGGAGCGCCTCGCCCGCCTGCCGGTGATCGAGGCCCAGCGCCAGCTGCTGACCCTGCTGCCGCAGACGCTGGCAGGCGAAGAGCTCGCCCGGCACGACCTGACAGCCGAAGACCTGCCATTCATCGCCGGCCTGCTGGGCTACTGGAGCTACGACTTCGGGCGCGCGCTGGAAGACCTGCCCGCCACGACCGAGGACGATATCGCGCTGCCCTGGGCGCGTCTGGGTCTCTATGACTGGGCATTGATCAGTGACCATCAGCGCCAGCAGAGCTGGCTGATCGCCTCGCCCCAACGGCGCCGGCAGGTGCTTGAGTGGCTGGAGCAACCGGCACCGCGCAGCGCCGACTTCGCCCTCGACACCCCCTTCGCGCCACTGCTGGACCGCGCGGGCTACGGCGCACGCTTCCGTCAGGTGATGGAGTATCTGCACGCCGGTGACTGCTATCAGATCAACCTGACCCAGCGCTTCTCCGCCGACTGCAGTGGCGACAGCTGGGATGCCTACCAGCGCCTGCGTCAGGCCACGCCGACACCTTACGCCGGCTATCTGAGCTGGCAGGACGCCAAGGGCGAGGAGATGGCGATCGTCTCCGTCTCGCCGGAGCGCTTCGTCGAGGTCAATCACCGCGCGGTCGAGACCAAGCCGATCAAGGGCACCCGCGCACGCGGTGCGACGCCGGAAGAGGACGCGCGGCTGGCCGCCGAGCTGCTGGAAAGCTCCAAGGACCGCGCCGAGAACGTGATGATCGTCGACCTGCTGCGCAATGACCTGGGCCGCGTCTCCGCGCCCGGCAGCGTCAAGGTGCCCTCACTGTGCGCGCTGGAGAGCTACGCCAACGTGCACCATTCCGTCAGTACCATCACCAGCACCCTGGATGAAGGGCGCGATGCGCTGGACCTGCTCGGCGCCGCCTTCCCCGGCGGCTCCATCACCGGCGCGCCCAAGATCCGCGCCATGCAGATCATCGAGGAGCTGGAGCCGGTGCGCCGCAGCGCCTATTGCGGCAGCCTCGGCTATCTGGATATCCGCGGCCACATGGATACCTCCATCGCGATCCGCACGGCGGTGATCGCTGAGGGCCAGGTGCATCTGTGGGGCGGCGGCGGTCTGGTCGCCGACTCCGAGGAAGAGGCCGAATACCGCGAGAGCCTGGCCAAGATCCAGCGCCTGATGGAAGCGCTTGGCTGACAGGCGGCGTTATAAGGCGTCATGAGCGCCATAACTCGATGGCATATAACGTTCGAACGAATTCGTATTGGGGAAGCAGTGCCTGCCTTTGATAGGGTAGGCGCATTCCTGCACGTCTCCTTGAGCGCTACCCGCCTCTGCTGATGACCTTTCCTGGCCATTGATCAGCCCTGCGCCCCGCTCCATCGGACGTGCCCTCGTTCTGGAGACTCCTCATGTCCGATACCTTCGATCTCGCCCGCATCAATGCCGAATTCGGCAACGACCCGGAAGCCCTGACCCGCTGGGCTCTGTCGCTGGACAAGCACGCCATCTGCACCACCAACTTCCGTCCCTTCGAGGCGGTGATTCTGCATATGGTGACGCGCTTCCGTCCTGAGATCCCGATCGTGTGGATGGACAACGGCTACAACACCGATGCCACCTATCGCTTCGCCGATGAAGTGACGCGCAAGCTGAACCTGAACCGCATCATCTATCTGCCGCAGCGCACGCGCGCCCACCGTGAAGCCGTCGATGGCCTCACGCCGCATATCGATGACCCGCGCCACGAAGCCTTCACCCGTGAAGTGAAGCTCGAACCCTTCGAGCGTGCGCTGCGCGAACTGAACCCCGAGATGTGGTTCACCGCCGTGCGCGCCAGTGACACCGCCTTCCGTGCCGGCATGCAGCCGGTCTCGCTGAACGGCGATGGCCTGATCAAGGTCGCCCCGGTGCTCAACTGGTCATCCAAGCAGATGCACGAGTATCTGGTCGCCCACGACCTGCCCAACGAGTTCGACTACGTCGACCCGACCAAGGCGGAAGACAACCGCGAGTGTGGCCTGCACCTGGCACACTGAGCCCTGTGGTTGACGCTGTGCGCTCGAGCCGCCCAGCCAGCAAAAAGCCCGCCTCTCAGGAGGCGGGCTTTTTCATCTGCGCTGTGACAGATCTGGCGAGCGGCACTCAGTCCACCGACACTGTCCACCGACACTCAGTCCACCGACACTCAGTCCACCGACACTCAGCCCACCGGGACTCAGCGCACCGGCAGCTCGATGTCGTGGAAGATCTCGTGCTCGTGGCGCGGGCCGGCGGCCAGTGCCGCTTCAACACGCTCGCGCGTCAGGTGCGGTGCGAAGCGCTCGACGAATTCGAACATGTAGCTGCGCATGAAGGTGCCGCGACGGATGCCGATCTTGGTCGTGGAGCTCTCGAACAGATGCGTGGCGTCCAGCGCGACCAGGTCCTCGTCGGCCACCTCGTCCACCGCCATGTGCGCGACGATGCCGATGCCCATGCCGAGACGCACATAGGTCTTGATGACATCGGCGTCCGAGGCGGTCAGCACCACGTTGGGCGCCAGGCCATGGGACTTGAAGGCATCATCCAGCTGGCTGCGCCCGGTGAAGCCATAGGTGTAGGTGACCAGCGCATAACTGGCCAGCGACTCGAGGGTCAGTTCCTCGCCATTGGCCAGCGGATGATCCTTGGGCACCAGCACGCAGCGGTTCCAGCGATAGCACGGCAGCAGGATGAGGTCGTTGAACAGCTCCAGCGACTCGGTGCAGATGGCGAAATCGGCCTGACCTTCACTGACCATGTTGGCGATCTGCTTCGGCGTGCCCTGCTGCATGTGCAGCGCGACATCCGGGTACTTGCGCGTGAAATCGGCGATCACCGGCGGCAAGGCATAACGCGCCTGGGTGTGCGTGGTGGCGATCGACAGGCTGCCGCGACGGTCGTCACTATGCTCCTGGGCGACGTGCTTGATGTTCTCCACCGTGCGCAGCACCTGACTTGCCAGCTCGACGATGGACTCGCCGGCCGGGGTCACCCGCGTCAGGTGCTTGCCACTGCGTGCGAAAATTTCGACGCCAAGCTCATCTTCCAGCAGACGAATCTGCTTGGAAATGCCCGGCTGGGAGGTATACAGACTTTGCGCGGTGGCGGACACGTTCAGGTTGTGGCGGGTGACTTCCCAGATATAACGCAACTGCTGGAGTTTCATGCGGCTTCACTCTCCTGAGAAGCACCATCGACGCGACGCGGCGTGACAGTGGCCCGGACATGGCCGGTCACCTTGCTAAGATGATCGGGCGATAAAATCATGAATAATGATTCCTTTCGGGAATATACGCTCAAGAGTAGATTGGCGACAGTAACCTGACAAGGGGGTAGGTAGGGATGGAAGTCACACAACTGCTGCTATACGTGCTGGCAGGCGCCGGAGTGGGTTTCGCGGTCGGTGTCACTGGCGTGGGCGGCGGCTCGCTGATGACGCCCCTATTGTTGATGTTCGGCTTCCCGCCGCACATCGCCGTGGGCACCGACCTGCTCTATGCCTCCATTACCAAGGCGGGCGGCGCCTTCGCGCACCATCGTCAGGGCCATGTGGACTGGACCATCGCCCGGCGCCTGGCCATCGGCTCGCTGCCGGCGGCGCTGTTGACGATTGCGGTCCTGCATACCTTCTTCACTGACCCCACCGCCTACGCGGGCCTGATAAAGGGCATGCTGGGCGTGATGTTGATCCTCACCGCCGGCGTGCTGCTGTTCAAGAAGCGCCTGCTGGGGCTGATCAGCCCGGAAAGCTTCATCGTACGCCACGCGGCACCGCTGACCGTGCTGTCAGGCATCGTGCTCGGCGTGTGCGTCACCCTGTCCTCCGTGGGTGCCGGCGCCTTCGGTGCTGCCGTGTTGATCATGCTGTTCCCGCTGTTGAGCACCGCGCGCATCGTCGGCACCGATATCGCTCACGCGGTCCCGCTGACACTGGTCGCGGGGCTGGGTCACCTGTGGTTGGGCAATGTCGACTTCCTGTTGCTCGGCGCGTTGCTGGTCGGCTCACTGCCCGCCATCAGCCTGGGCGCACGCCTGACACGCCACATGCCCAGCGGCCTGCTGCAGGGCCTGCTGACGACACTGCTGCTGGGGCTGGGCATCCGTTACGCCTTCTTCTGAGCTCTCCTTGCTGCGGGATCCTTCGCACAGGCAATACCAAAGTCGGGGCAGGCAATCCACATTGCCTGCCCCGTTGCTATTCCCTCAAACCAATAAAACAGCTATAAAAACACTAGCGATCATAACCCCGTGCTATTGAGCCGATGGACAATGCCCATTTGTCAGTGATGCAAAGTGGCGCTACCATCGGACGCAGCCTGCATGTCCGGCAATGCCGCAGACAGCGAAACGAATCCCCTGGAGAAACAAGATGTCCAATCACGTCGATGTCACCGGCGCCAACTTCGAACAGGAAGTTCTCAACGCTGAAGCCCCGGTCCTGCTGAAGTTCTGGGCCCCGTGGTGCGGTCCGTGCAAGATGATGGCGCCGGTCGTCGAAGAAGTCGCCAACGAGAAAGGCGAAGGCCTGAAGATCGTCAACGTCAATGTCGATGACGCGCCGGAAATCGCTGCCGAGCAAGGCGTGCGTGGCGTGCCGACCGTGATCCTGTTCAAGTCCGGCGCCAAGGTCGCCTCTCTGGTCGGTGCCCAGTCCAAGGGTCAGCTGAGCCAGTTCATCGAGCAGAACCTCTGAGTCGACTTGCTGACAGGTGACTGCCCCGCCAGTCACCGCGCACTGATTCGATAACCAAAGGCCCCGTCACGCACAGCGTGACGGGGCCTTTGGCATTCTGACAGCGGGTCATCCACGCAGAGCTGGCCCGTAGGTCACTCCTCCGCCAAGCGTCGGCGACGGCGTATCCTGCGCACGGAGGGGCCCAGCAGGCGCGCCGCCCAGCGCGTGCCCGGGTGCGAGTCGAAGGCGATCTTGAGCGTCATGGTGATCGGCACCGACAACAGCATGCCCACCGGCCCGAACACCCAGCCCCACACCACCAGCGACAGGAAGGCGGCCAGCGTCGACAGCCCCAGGGTGCGCCCCATCACGCGCGGCTCGATCAAGTTGCCGAGAATGAAGTTGATCGCCAGATAACAGCCGCCCAGCATCAGCGCCTTGACCGCGCCGCCTTCCGGCATCACCAGCGTCAGCAACACCGCAGGCACCGCGGCCAGCGCCGAGCCGATGTTGGGGATGTAGTTGAGGCAGAAGGCCAGCGTGGCCCACAGGAAGGCGAACTCCACATCGAGCACCAGACAGCTGATCGCGACCAGTCCCCCGGTCACGAGGCTGATCAAGGTCTTGACCGCCAGATAGCGGCGCAGCGTCAGCGAGAACAGCGTGAAGCGGCGCAGACTGACATGCGGGCTGCGCAGCGTGCTGATCAGTTTGTCGCGCAGTGACAATGCCTCATAGAGCAGGAAGGTGGCCGTCAGCACGATGATGACGCTCGAGGACAGAAGCCCCCCCAGCCCGGTCAGCAGGTTCGGCACCCACTGGGTCAACGAGGCCGGATCGACCAGCTCGCTGAAACGGGCCGGCGCGATGGATACGCCACTGTCCGCCAGCCATTCCAGCATGCTCTGATACTGTTCGCGCAGGCTCTCCTCAAGCTTGGGCATCTCATCGCTGAACAGGGTGAAGCGCGAGACCAGCAGCGCCGTCAGCGACGAGAACAGCACGCAGACCGTCAGGATGACGATCGGCACCCCGAAGCGTTGCCCGATGCCGTGACGGGCCAGCCAGCGCACCGGCGCATCGCAGACCGCAGCGACGAACACCGCCAGCAGCAGCGGCACCACCAGGTCCGCCGCCAGCTTGAGGCCGCCGATGATGATGACCACTGCGGCCATGCCGACCAGCAAGGGGTGAATCTCCAGCGCGCGGCGCACATTGGGCGCATGGCGAGAACGTCCGGAGCGTTCGAGCGCCTCCTGCTGACGCTCGTCGCGTGGCACCTGCATGCGTGTCACGGCCTCCTCGATGGAAGTGCCCTCACTGACGCTGCGTGGCTCGCCAACGCTATCGTCGGGCGCTTGCGCATCGGCCATCTGCGCCTCGGGCGGCACTTCCTCGTGTCGCGATCTTTCGTCAGGCGTATCGTTCGCGTGCATCTTGCGCCACCTATCCTGTCAGTGCTTGCCATCAGTACTTGCCATCAGTACATGCGCGTCGCTGCCCCGCGGGTTGCTCGGGACAGCCTTCGATGCGCCTATCTTGGGCGCATGCCTGTCACAAGCCAAGACTGAAACGAGATTGATTGCTCGTGTCGGGGAAAACCCGCGCCTCCCTCAAGACGCACAAAAAAATGGGGAGACCGAAGTCTCCCCAAGGGTACCGAGTCAGAGCGCACTGACTGGAGGCATAAGACACGACTGTTGCCGATACATCGAACTGCTGAGCCTTGAAGCTGCTGTAAGGCTTGAAACTGCTGTCAGGCTTGAAACCGTCATCAGATCTCGAAGCCGCTGCCGAAGCCTTCCACCGTCGGCGCCATCAGCGTCTCGCCACCGGCACGAATCATCGCGGCATGGCCTTGCGTGCGCGGCAGGATGCGCTGGAAGTAGAAGCGCGCGGTATCCAGCTTGGCCTGATAGAAGGCAGCGTCCCCTTCGCCGGCCGCCAGCGCGGCCCTGGCCGTCTCGCCGGCCCGCGCCCACAGGTAGCCCAGCGTGACGTAGCCGGCATACATCAGGTAATCGACACTGGCCGCGCCGACCGCCTCGCGGTCCTGCATCGCGCCCATGCCCACCGCCATGGTCAGCTCGCCCCATTCGCGGTTGAGCTCGGCGAGCGGATTGGCAAACTCGCTGCCTTCGCTGGCCTGACAGAACTTGTGGATCTCCTTGGTGAAGACCTTGAGCGATTCGCCCTGGCTCATCAGGATCTTGCGGCCCAGCAGGTCCAGCGCCTGGATACCGGTGGTGCCTTCATAGAGCAGAGTGATGCGCGCATCGCGCACGAACTGCTCCATGCCCCACTCCTGAATGAAGCCGTGGCCGCCATAGACCTGCACGCCGTGATTGGTCGCCTCGAAGCCGGTCTCGGTCAGGAAGGCCTTGACGATGGGCGTCAGCAGGCCGAGCAAGGTATCGGCACGCGCCTTGTCTTCGCTGTCCGGGGCGTTCTCGACGATGTCATTGAACTGGGCGGCGTACATCACCAGCATGCGCCCACCCTCGGCGATGGCTTTCTGGGTCAGCAGCATGCGGCGCACGTCCGGATGCACGATGATCGGGTCGGCTGCCTTCTCCGGCGCCTTGGCGCCAGACAGGGCACGCATCTGCAGACGGTCACGCGCATAGCTCAGCGCATTCTGGAAGCTGGCCTCGGCCAGCGCCACGCCCTGGATCCCCACGCCGAGACGCGCGGCATTCATCATGGTGAACATGCAGGCCAGTCCCTTGTGAGGCGGACCGACCAGATAGCCTGTGGCGGAGTCAAAGTTCATCACGCAGGTCGCGTTGCCGTGAATGCCCATCTTGTGCTCGATGGAGCCACAGCTGACGCCGTTGCGCTCACCGGCCTCGCCATTGGCGTCGGGCAGGAACTTGGGCACCACGAACAGCGAGATGCCACGCGAGCCTTCCGGAGCATCCGGCAGCTTGGCCAGCACCAGATGCACGATGTTCTCGGAAAGGTCGTGCTCACCGGCCGAGATGAAGATCTTGGTGCCGCTGATGCGGTAGCCCTTGCTGCCATCGCTGTCATCCAGCGGCACGGCGCGGGTCTTGATCAGCCCCAGGTCCGTGCCGCAATGCGGCTCGGTCAGGCACATGGTGCCGGTCCAGCTGCCTTCGACCAGCTTGGTCAGATAGGTCTGCTTGAGCACCTCGCTGCCGTGATGCTCGAGTGCATTCATCGCGCCATGCGAGAGGCCCGGATACATGCCCCACGACAGGTTGGCGGAGGCGACCATTTCCGAGAGCACCATCGCCAGTGACGGCGGCAGACCCTGACCGCCATGCTCCGGTGAGGCAGCCAGACTCGGCCAGCCGCCCTCGACATACTGCTGGTAGGCAGCCTTGAAGCCGCTCGGCGCCTTGACCTCGCCGCCCTCGAAGGTACAGCCCTCGCGATCGCCCGACTGGTTCAGCGGCGTCAGCACCTCGTGCGCGAAGCGTGCGCCCTCCTCCAGGATGGCGGTCACGATATCGTCGCTGGCCTCATCGCCACCCGGCAGGCTGGCATAGTGCGCGGGATAGTCGAGCAGCTCATTCATCACGAAGCGGATGTCGCGCAACGGCGCCTGATAGTCCGGCATGCTTTACTCCTTGAGCCGTCGCGACGCGGCGGCGCTGACCTGAACAACGACAGGTGGCGGCAGGACGCTTGTCAGGCGGCGCAGCACTCACTCGAGCAATGAAGAAGCGAGTCGCTGGCGGCGAACAGGTCTGACGCAACACTATCAAACATGTGTTTGAAATTAACGCCTCCTTCGCCATACCGTCAAGCGGTCGTTTGATTTCTGACCTGCGACATTGGTGGCAAGCCCTGTCTCATCAGTGGCAAGCCCTGCCTCCAGGCCGCGCCGCGCGCACGGCAGGCACAAAAAGACACACACTAAAAAACAGACACAAAAAAGCCCGACCGCAGCCGCGATCGAGCAATATCTCCCCCAGAGATAACCTGTCCTGCAAGATTCCTTGTGTACCGTGCTCTCTCCCCATAGCCGTTCCAGAGAGCCCGATCCAGACGATAAAGGCCTGACCCACCAGCCTCAGGCCATGCGAATGCTGCCATCGAGGCGGATCACCTCCCCGTTGAGCATGCTGTTGGTGATGATGTGCTCGGCCAGACGCGCGAACTCATCGGGCTTGCCCAGACGCTTGGGAAACGGCACCGCCTCGCACAGCGCTTCACGGGCCGGCTCCGGAATGCCGGCCATCATCGGTGTCTCGAACACGCCGGGCGCAATCGCCATCACGCGAATGCCATGGCGTGCCAGCTCGCGCGCCATCGGCAGCGTCATGCCGGCGACCCCGGCCTTGGAGGCGCTATAGGCACACTGCCCCACCTGGCCATCGAAGGCCGCGACCGAGGCGGTATTGAGAATGATCCCCCGCTCGCCGTCCTCGCCTTCGGCGGCATTGCGCGCCATGCGTGCCGCCGTCAGGCGCGCCACGTTGAAGGTGCCGCTCAGATTGATCGCCAGCGTCTTCTCGAAGCCCTCAAGCGGAGCAGGCTCGCCGTCACGGTCCACCAGCTTGGCGACGCTCACCACGCCGGCACAGTGGATCACCCCATGAATGGCACCGAAGGTCTGCTCCGCGACATCCAGCGCAGCCTCGACACTGGCGCTGTCGGTGATATCGCAATGACAGAATCGAGCCGCCTCCCCCAGCGCATCGGCCTGTTCACGTGCGGCCTCGGCAAGGTCCGCCAGCACCACCTGGCCGCCGGCCGCGACGATACGTGAGGCCGTGGCGGCCCCGAGGCCGGATGCTGCGCCGGTGATCAGAAAGCAGTGGTCGGCGATCTTCATGAAACGAGTCTCCCGAAAGGTGATGGCAGGAAAGGTGATGAGAGCCAGGTGATGACAGACCTGTGGTGACAGGCGCGTGGTAACAGGCGCGTGGTAACAGACAAGCCCCGTCGGATAGCCGGCCGTGCCTGAAAGCCAGGTATATGGCTCGGTGTTCAGCTCTCGCGCGCCTGTGCCCGCAGCAGGAAACGCTGGATCTTGCCCGACGGCGTCTTGGGCAGGCTGTCGACGAAGTCGATCTCGCGAGGATAGCTGTGCGCCGAGAGTCGCTGACGTACGCTGGCGCGAATTTCCTCCGCCAGCTCGTCACTGCCGACATGACCATCGCGCAGCACCACATAGGCCTTGATGATCTCGCCACGCAGCGCATCCGGCTTGCCGACCGCCGCCGATTCCGCCACCGCCGGATGTACCAGCACAGCGTTCTCGACATCCGCCGGGCCGACGCGATAGCCCGCAGTGGTGATGATGTCGTCATCACGCCCAGCGAAGGTGAAGCGGCCATCGGGCTCTGCCACCACCACGTCTCCGGTCAGGTAATAGCCCTCGACGCAGGGCTGTTTCTCCTGCCAGGTGTAGCCGGCGAAGAAGTGCGCGGGAGAGCGGGCGATATCCACCGCCAGCACACCCGGCTCGCCCGGCGGCAGCTCACGATACTCGGCGTCGAGCACGGCCAGCCGATAGCCGGGCAGCGGGAAGCCGACACTGCCGACCACGACCTCATGGGCCAGTGCGTGATGATTGCAGCAGGTCATGCCGGTCTCGGTCTGGCCGTAATGGTCCATCACCGCACAGCCCAGCTCCCGCGCGACCCAGCCCACCACCTCGGTGTTGAGGGGCTCGCCGGCGGAGCTTGCGACCCGCAGGTTCAGGCGCTCGAAGGCGCCTTCGCCAAGCCCGGAGGCCTTGAGCATGCGATAGGCCGTGGGCGCGGCCGCGAAATTGTCGATGCGGTGACGCTCCATGAAGGCCAGCCCGCCTTCTGCACTGAACGGCGCCTGCATGAAGTAGGTGGTGGCACCCAGCAACAGCGGGCCGGTGATGGCGTAGTAGAGGCCGTAGGCCCAGCCGGGGTCGGCCATGTTCCAGAAGCGCTCGCCGGGGCGCAGGTCCACCGCCAGGCGCTGATAGAGCCAGAAGGCGGGCAGCGCATTCAGCGCCACCGCCACGCCCTTGGGCTTGCCGACCGTGCCGGAGGTGAACATCTGCAGGAAGGGCGCCTCCGCCGGAAGCCACACCGGCGGCTCGGTCAGTGGCTCGCTCTGCATCAATGTCTGCCAGTCGAGATCGCCCGCCTCCAGCGCATCTCCCTCACCGCGCACGCAGATGATCACGGGATGGCGGGCAAGCTCAGTGAACTTGCTGCGCTGGCTCGTCTCGGTGATCACGATCTGCGTCTCGGCGCGCGACAGGCGATAGTCGAGCGCATCGGTGCCGAAGGCGGTGAACAGCGGCTGATAGACGGCGCCCAGCCGCCAGGTCGCGGCCAGCGCGATCATCAGCTCCGGCGTACGCGACAGCATGCAGGCGACCCGCTGCCCCGCCATCACGCCCTGTGCCTTCAAGGCAGCCGCCATCCGCGAACTCTGCTCATCGAGCTGTGCGTAACTCAGCTCACGCACCCGGCCCTGTTCGTCTTCGTGAACCAGCGCGATACGCTCGCCCTGCCCGGCGCGCAGATGACGCCCGACGCACGCCTCATAGGCATTGCCGAGCTCGCCTTCGCCGTCGGTGTCGAGCGGCGTGGTGAACAGTTCATCGCGCAGTGCCTGGATATCGAAGGCGGCCAGATAATCGCTCAGCGTCTGGCTGGCGGCGGGTTGCATGGCGGGTGAATTCGCAGATGCAGCAGAGGCGGCGCGTGACGTGCGGTTTGTTGTTGTATCGCTTGGCGTCATGGCGTGACTGGCTCCTGAGTGGTGCTCCGGGGCGAAGTGAGATGACTGGGCGCCAGCCATCTACAGTTAACGTAAACGTCAAGTTAGCGACAAGCCTGTCGGGCGGCAAGCATTGTGACGCTCGACTGGCCAAAAGTTGCAGAGGCTGCGTAGCAGACGCCGTGTAACCCACGCTCGTTCAGGGCAGACGACACAGGCTGTCGACCAGCGCCTCGGCCAGCTCATCGGGGGAGCGCTCTCCCTCGGGGCGATACCAGCGTACCGTCCAGTTGAGCGCGCCGAGCATGAACTGGCGCAGCAGCGCGGCGTCGCCCTTGAGCAGCCCTGCGGCCACGGCGGAGGCGATGGCGTCACGCCACAGGTCTTCGTAGTCATCGCGCAGCTGGACGAGATGCTCGCGCGCCGGGCCCTCCAGCCGCCGCCACTCATAGAGCGCGACCACATGGGCATTGCGATCGGTGAGCAGCGTGTCCAGATGTGCACGCGCCAGGGCCAGCAGTCGCTCACGCGCCTGCTGCTGCGATGCCGCCGAGGCGGTCACTTCGCTTGCCTGGTACGGCTCGCAGCGCGCCAGATGCTCACGGGCGATGGCCAGCGCACTGAACATGCCCTCTTCGATCACGGCGCACAGAATTTCCTGCTTGTCGGCGAAGTGATGGAAGAGACTGCCGGACTTGATGCCCATTTCCTGGGCCAGCATGCGGACGGTGGTGCGATCGAAACCCTCCTCGACGAACAGGCGGGCAGCGATACGGACCAGCTCCTTGCGACGGGGTGAGGCGGTGGCTACATTCATCGTATAACTAGCGCTTGCTTGGTTTATGGGATTGAATGGATCAAAGCATAGCCACGCAGTGATCACAACGCCGACTGCACGACTCGATCTTCCAATAACAAGACACAGGAGACCGTCATGACCACCGCTTCCCGCTCTACGCCAAGCCCCGCCGCCAGCGCCGATGACATCGTGATTCTCGCCGGTGCCCGCACGCCGATGGGTGGCCTCAAGGGCTCACTCTCGACGCTGAGCGCACCACAGCTCGCCGCCGTGGCCATCAAGGCGGCCATCGAACGCGCTGGCCTCACGCCTGCCGATGTCGACGAGGGCATCTTCGGCTGCGTGCTGCCCGCCGGCGTCAAGCAGGGCCCGGCGCGGCAGGCCATGCGTCAGGCCGGCGTGCCGGACAGCATCGGCGCCACCACCATCAACAAGCTGTGCGGTTCCGGCATGAAGGCCACCATGCTGGCGCATGACCTGATTCGCGCGGGCACCAACCGCATCATGCTGGCCGGCGGGATGGAATCGATGTCCAACGCCCCGCACCTGCTCACCCAGGCGCGTGGCGGCTATCGCCTCGGCCATGGCGAGCTGAAGGACCACATGTTCTTCGATGGACTGGAAGACGCCGAGACCGGCAAGCTGATGGGCGTGTTCGCCCAGGAAGTGGCCGATGCCCGCGGCTACGATCGCCAGCGCATGGACGACTTCGCCATCGAATCGCTCAGGCGCGCCATGACGGCCACCGAATCGGGTGACATCGCACCGGAAATCGCCGTCGTCACGGTCAAGAGCCGCAAGGGCGAGAGCGTGGTCGAGCAGGACGAGCAGCCCTTCCAGGCCAATCTCGACAAGATTCCCACCCTGCGTCCGGCCTTCGCCAAGGACGGCACCATTACCGCCGCCAACGCCAGCTCCATCTCCGACGGCGCCTCGGCGCTGGTGCTGACGCGCCGTGATGAAGCCGAACGACGCGGGCTGGCCGTCAAGGCGCGTATCCTCGGTCACAGCACCCACTCCCAGCACCCCAGCGAATTCACGCTGGCGCCCATCGGCGCCATCGACTCGCTGATGAAGCGCCTGGAGTGGACCACGGAAGACGTCGACCTGTTCGAGATCAACGAGGCCTTCGCGGTGGTCACCCTGCTGGCGATGGATGCCCATGACATCCCGCATGAGAAGGTCAATGTCTTCGGCGGCGCCTGCGCCCAGGGGCATCCGGTGGGCTCTACTGGCTCGCGCATCATCGTCACGCTGATCAACGCGCTGGAACGCCGCGGCAAGAAGCGCGGCATCGCGGCGCTGTGCATCGGCGGCGGTGAGGCCACCGCGATCGCCGTCGAACTGGAAGGCTGATCCGCCAGCAGACACTGAACCAACCTGATGCTTGAAACGACACGAGGCCCGGATCATTGATCCGTGCCTCGTGTCGTCGTGTGGCCTGCGATGCTCTCAGGCAGCGATCAGGGGCTCAGCCTTCCGAGCCCTGACGCTGGAGCCGCTTAGCCATAGCGACCGGTGATGTAGTCCTCGGCCTTCTTGGTATTCGGGTTGGAGAACATGGTCTTGGTGTCGTTGTACTCCACCAGCTCACCCATGTGGAAGAAGGCGGTGTAATCGGCGACACGTGCCGCCTGCTGCATGTTGTGCGTCACGGTGACGATGGAGAACTGGGTCTTCAGCTTGTCCATCAGGTCTTCGATGGTCGCGGTGGAGATCGGGTCGAGTGCCGAGGTCGGCTCATCCATCAGGATGACGTCCGGCTTGACCGCGATGGCACGCGCGATGCACAGACGCTGCTGCTGACCACCGGACAGCGAAGTGCCCGGCTGATCGAGAATGTCCTTCACCTCTTCCCACAGGCCCGCATCACGCAGCGCGCTCTCGACCAGATCATCCTTGTCGGCGCGACGGCTGACCAGGTCGTGCATGGTCGGCGCGTAGGCGATGTTGTCGTAGATGGACTTGGGGAACGGGTTCGGCTTCTGGAACACCATGCCGACGCGACGACGCAATGCCACTTCATCCATGTTGCGCGCGTTGACGTCACGGCCATCCATCTCGACCAGACCTTCGATGCGCACGCTGCGGATCAGGTCATTCATGCGGTTCAGGCAGCGCAGGAAGGTCGACTTGCCGCACCCGGACGGGCCGATCAGGGCGGTGACGTTCTTCTGGAAGACATCGATGTTGATGTTCTTCAACGCCTGCTTCTCGCCGTACCACAGGTTGAGGTCTTCCACGCGAATGGCCAGCTCGTGGTTGGCATCTTCGTTGATGACGACCGGGCTACCGGGACGAGTGGCGGCGGCAGGCTTGGCGGGAGTGGCGACGGTGCTGTTCATGTCTCGTATTCCTTGATGAGTCGTGGGCCAGGGCTAAGGGTGGAAGGCGACCGGCCAATCGGCGGGCCGCCTCGCAGCTGCCTACCAGCGACGCTCGAATTTCTTGCGCAGCATCACGGCTGCGGCATTGAGTAGGATCAGCACTGACAGCAGCACCAGGATGCCCGCCGCAGTACGTTCAACATAGGCCTGCTCCGGCTCGCCCGCCCAGGTGAATATCTGGGCCGGCAGCACGGTGGCAGCCTGGGTGATGGCGGTCGGCGCATCCGGAATGAAGGCCACCATGCCGACGATGATCAGCGGCGCGGTCTCGCCCATCGCCTGTGCCAGGCCGATGATGGAACCGGTCAGGATCCCCGGCAGCGACAGCGGCAATACATGGTCACGCACCACCTGCCAGCGGGAGCAGCCGACGCCGAAGGCGGCCTGACGAATGGTGTCCGGTACGCTGCGCAGCGCCGAGCGCGTGGTGATGATGATCACCGGCAAGGTCATCAGACCCAGCGTCAGACCACCGACCAGCGGGGAGGAACGCGGCATGCCGAAGAAGTTGATGAAGATCGCCAGACCCAGCAGACCGAACAGGATCGACGGCACCGCCGCCAGGTTGTTGATGTTGATCTCGATGGCCTGGGTGAAGCGGTTGTCCGGAGCGAACTCCTCCAGATAGACCGCCGTCAGCACGCCGACCGGAAAGGCGAAGGCCAGCGTGACCAGCAGTGTCAGGATCGTACCCATCGCGGCCGACCAGATACCGGCGTATTCCGGCAGTTTCGAGTCACCGGTGGTGAAGAAGTTGATGTTGAACTTGAGCTCGGCCGTGCCGTTCTCGATCATGCGGTCCAGCACGGCGGTCTGCTTGGGCTTCAGGTGTGACTTGTGGCCCTTGAGGTACTGGTCGACCTGATCATCGGCGATCACCCAGCGGTCGATCGTCTGACCCATCAGGCTGGCGTCAGCGGCCATGTCGCGCGGCAGCTGGCGCAGCCAGCCGCGGCTGACCAGGTCACGCACGTCTTCTTCCACCGCTGCCAGCGGGATTTCCTGCGACTGCTCGCTGTAGGTGACCGGCACGTGCAGTTCTGCCTGCTGGAAGGCCGGATAGCCGCGCATGACCATGTCGCCGATGAAGACCACCAGGAAGGTGGCGGCCAGGGCGAGTGCGCCCATGGACATGAATTTCAGGCGCTTGGTGCGGCGATGACGGCCCTTCAGCTGGGTCGAGATATCGTCGAATGAATGGCTCATGTCTAGTCTCGGCCTCAGAGGTTGTTGGCGCTGTACTTCTCACGGAAGCGGCGGATCAGGACCACCGAGACCATGTTCAGCAGCAGAGTGACAACGAACAGCACCAGACCCAGCGCGAAGGCCGACAATGTCTCGGCACTCGCGAATTCCTGGTCGCCGGTCAACGCGGCAACGATGCGCACCGTGACGGTGGTCATGTCTTCCAGCGGGTTGGCGGTCAGGTTCGGACGCATGCCCGCCGCCATCACCACGATCATCGTCTCGCCGAGGGCACGTGACATGGCCAGCAGAGACGCGGAGATGATGCCCGGCAACGCGGCCGGCAGGATGACGTTGCGGATGGTCTCGCCGTGGGTCATGCCCAGCGCCAGAGAGCCCTGACGCATGGTGTCCGGCACGGAGGTGATGACGTCATCGGACAGTGAGGAGATGAACGGAATGATCATGATGCCCATGACCAGCCCCGGCGCCAGCGCGTTGTTGTAGGATGCCTCGATGCCCAGCGGCGAGAAGATGTCGACGATCAGCGGCGCGACAGTGATGGCGGCGAAGAAGCCGTAGACCACGGTCGGGATACCGGCGAGCACTTCCAGCACCGGCTTGGCGACGGTACGCACGCTCTCGGGGGCGAACTCTGCCATGTAGACCGCGGCGAGCAGGCCGATGGGAATGGCCACCAGCATCGCGATCAGGGTGATCATGAAGGTACCGGCGAACAGCGGTACGGCACCGAAGTTGGCGGTGCTCTCGACACCTTCACCACGGCCGGCGGCCATCTGGAAGCTGTTGCCCGGATCCCAGGTGGTGCCGGTGATGAAGGTCCAGAAGCTTTCCATCTGGAAGAAGCGGATGGCCTCGAAGATGATCGAGACCAGAATGCCGAACGTCGTGACGATGGAGATCATCGCCGCGCCGATCAACACATAACGAATGAGGGTCTCGATGGCATTGCGCGCATGGAAATCAGGCTTCACCAGGGCGAGGCCGATGACCAGGCCGACGGCTGCGACGACCAGACTGGCGATCAGCAGCTGCATGCCTTCGATATCGATATCTGCGGTGGCAATCGCAACGACGGCTGCCAGACCGACCAGCAGAGCAGGCCCTGCGCTGGAGATTGCCGTGAACCAGCCGTACTGATCCGGCTGGGCGTACATTTCAGCACCGCTGGCACGCACACGCTGTGCCTTGCTGCGGCCGCTGAAGAAGGCCACCAGGCCAGCCAGCGCCACGATGCCTATGAAGAAAAGAAAGATCTGCTGAGTCTGCATCTTTCGGGTCCCGGAGTCGCGTTGTTCACAGGGGGAAGGCTTCATGCCTTGCGAAACCCTGCGACCAGTCAAGCAAACGGGCCGGCTGCCAAGGGCAACCGGCCGCGTCAGAGGGTCAGCTGCGTTGCTTACTTCTGGAGATCGGCCAGAGTCAGCTTGGTGCGCTCAGCGACCTGCTCGCGAAGCGTGGCGCGCTCTTCCTTCGGCAGCGGGATCAGACCGATGCCCTTCAGGTAGCCCAGCTCACCGATCATCTTCTCGCTCATGAACAGGTCGTTGTAGGCCTGCTGAGCCGGCACGTCATCCTTGTGCTGGTTCTTCACGTAGTAGAACAGGGAGCGGGAGACCGGGTACTCGCCAGAGGAGATGGCATCGGCTTCCGGCTGCACGCCATCGATGGAAGCACCGACGACCTTGTCAGCATTCTCTTCGAGGAAGGAGTAGCCGAAGATACCGAAGGCTTCGGTGTTCTCGACCAGCTTCTGGATGATCAGGTTGTCATTCTCGCCGGCAGCGATGTAGTGACCGTCCTGACGGATGTTGGTGTAACCCTCACCGCCGTAGCCTTCCATCTCTTCGGTGGAGACTTCCATCACCAGCTCTTCGAAGGCGTCACGGGTACCGGAAGTGGAAGGCGGCCCGTAGACGGTGATCTTGCGGTCCGGCAGGGAGGAGTCGATCTCGGACCACTTGGTGTAGGGGTTGTCGACCAGCTTGCCGTCGACCGGCACCTGAGCGGCGACCGCCAGGGTGATCTGCTCACGGGTCAGGTCGATGCTGCCATCGCGGACAGACTGGGCGAAGGCGATACCGTCGAAGCCGATCATGGCTTCGGTGATATCGGTCACACCGTTCTCTTCACAGCGCTCGAATTCAGACGTCTTCATGCGACGAGAGGCGTTGGTGATGTCCGGAGTGCTGTCACCGACACCTTCACAGAACAGCTTCATGCCGCCGCCGGAACCGGTGGATTCGATGACCGGAGTCGGGAAATCGCTGGTGGCACCCAGCTCTTCAGCGACGTAGCTGGAGAACGGATAGACCGTGGAAGAACCCACGATGCGCAGCTGTTCACGGGCTTCTGCAGCACCAACTGATGCAGCGATGACAGCCACTGCGAGACCGGACTTGAGGAACGCCTTCATGCCTGAAACTCCTTGCGATAGGAATGAGCCAGTGAGGTGGCTTCTTGTCTACAGGGAGTACCTTGCCAAGCATTCATGACAACTGTGTGACAGTCGCCGGCTCAAGCCTTTCTCAGTCGGACGGCGTCTCGTGGCGCGCCAGGGCGCGGCGCCCTGCCAGCACCCGCAGCAGAATATTGCTGACCAGCGCCGTGCCCAGCATGCCGAGAATCATCGGCCACAGGCTGTCCATCGCCAGACCTGCGATCAGCATGCCGATCACGGCGCCACTGGCAAACTGCATACTGCCGATCAGCGCATTGGCCGTGGCGCTGATGCGCGGAAAATACTCCAGCGCCGAGGAGATCGCGTTGGGCGCCACCATGCCGTTGGCCCCGACGAACACCATCAGCAGCGGCGCGATGACGTAGAGCAGGTCCAGCCCCAGCGCCAGCGCCGATACCAGCAGGATGGCGGCAGACAGCTGGATACCGATGCCGATGCGCAGCAGACGCGGCGGCGACAGGCGTGACAGCAGGCGCACGTTGAGACGGTTGGCGGTGAACATGAACAGGATGTTGGCGCCGAACAGCACCGGGTACCAGGCCGCCGTCACTCCGAAATGCTGCATATAGACGTAGGGCGACGCGGTGATGAAGGCGAACATGCCACCGAAGCCCATCGCCTGCGTCAGCGCATAGCCCATCGCCGGCCCGTGGCGCAGCACGCTGGCATAGTCACGCGCGACCTGCAGGAGACTGGCCGGCGGCTCGTCCGCCTCGCGCTTGCGTCGGGTCTCGGGCAAGCGCAGCGGCAGCACTATCAACAGGAAGGCGGCATAGGCGGCCAGGAAGGCGAAGATCAGCCACCAGCCCGCCATGCCCAGCAGCAGACTGCCGATGGCAGGCGCGATCAAGGGCGCCAGCATCATGATCACCGCGACGGTGGACAGCACCTTGGCCGCCTCGCGGCCACTGAAGCAATCGCGCACGATCGCCGAGGAATTGACCACCGAGGCGCCGCCGCCCAGCGCCTGCAGGAAGCGCAGCGCATAGAGCCCCTCGAGACTCTCGACCTGGGTGATGGCCAGACTCGCCAGCAGGAAGACGAAGATGCCTGACAACAGGACCGGCTTGCGCCCGATACGGTCTGACAGCGGGCCGAAGATCAGCTGCCCCAGCGAGAAGCCGAGCAGGAAGACCGACAGCGACAGCTCGGTATGGTGCACCGTGGTCGCCAGGTCTTCTGCCATGGCCGGCAATGCCGGCAGATAGGCATCGATGGCCAATGGAGCCAGGGCCGTATTGGCCGCGACCAGCAAGGCCAGCTGACGGGTTTGACGCTTGTCCACATCCCCTCCTGCAATCGTTTGTCGATGGTATGTCCACGTGCCGAAAACGCCACGTCCTTGCCGTCAGATGACGACAGTGGGCGCGCCGCCGCACAATTGATACAGTTGACCTACACAGGTGACGAATGTCACATCACGCTGATGAAATCCCCGCGGATCATCCACTTGGGGCGATCGGCCCGAGATGCCTTCACAGCCGGCAGGCGTGGGTGCACACTCGGTGGCAGCGCTCGCTCCGGCGGCCCCTGCCCTTCACCTCTTGCCTTATTCATGAGGGCCACTCACCCCTTCGGGTGGCTCACGCTCAGTACAGGAAACTCTTGCATGGCACAGGACAAGCTCTCCCAACTCAAGGAAATGACCACCGTCGTCGCCGACACCGGTGACCTCGAGGCCATTCGTCGCTTCGCGCCCACTGATGCTACCACCAACCCGTCACTGATCCTGCAGGCCGCTCAGGACCCGTCACGTCGCGAGCGCCTGACCGAAGTCGCGCGCAAGGCCACCGACATCGATGATGCCGTCGATGCCGTGGCCGTGGATATCGGTACCGAGATCGCCGGCCTGGTGCCGGGTTATGTCTCCACCGAGGTCAGCGCCCGTCTGTCCTTCGATGCCGACGAGACCATCCGTCGCGCGCATCGCATCATCGAGCGCTACGCCGCCAATGGCGTCGGTCAGGAACGCATCCTGATCAAGACCGCCTCCACCTGGGAAGGCATTCGCGCCGCCGAGAAGCTCGAGCGCGAAGGCATCCGCACCAACCTGACGCTGCTGTTCAGCTTCGCCCAGGCCCAGGCCTGTGCCGATGCCGGCGTGACGCTGATCTCGCCCTTCGTCGGGCGTATCCTCGACTGGCACAAGGCCAATCAGCCGGACGCCGACTTCAGCGGCGACAACGACCCGGGCGTGAAGTCCGTCAAGGCCATCTACGAGCACTACAAGGGTCACGGCTACAAGACCATCGTGATGGGCGCCAGCTTCCGCAACACCGGCGAGATCGAAGCGCTGGCCGGCTGTGACCGCCTGACCATCTCGCCGGCACTGCTGGGTGAGCTGGCCGAGAGCACCGGACCGCTGGAACGTCGCCTGCTGGCCGCCGATGCCGAGCAGAACGTGCCGGAAGTGCTGACCGAGTCCAACTTCCGCTGGGACATGAACGAAGATGCCATGGCCACCGAGAAGATGGGCGAAGGTATCCGCAAGTTCATGGCCGATCAGCGCAAGCTCGAGACCCTGCTGGCCGAACTGCGCAGTCACTGAGCCAACGGAGCATAGCGCCGATGATGAGCTCTTGTTAAGCAAGAGCTCATTGAATGGCCAAGGCAACAAAAAGCGCCTGCCGTATTTCACGGCAGGCGCTTTTTTGTGCTTTCAGCGGCGTGCTGTCTGAATCGCGCTGTCAGGTTCGTGCTGTCAGGCAAAAGCCCCAGCGCGCCTTCAGTGCGGCTGGCGATGCTCCTCGCTTTCCAGCAGCTCGATCAGCGGCTGGAATTCCAGGCGGTTGTGGCCGTTCAGGCACATCAATAGCCGGTGAGCCTCGAGAATGCGCCCGCGCAGCTCCTGTTCCTGCTGGGGCGAGGCATCGGCGTCATCCTGAGACTCGTTCAGCGCTGGCGCGTTGCAGCAGGAAGCCCCGTCCAGATCGGCCTGGTCCGCCTCCGGCAGGCTGCCGGCGTCCACGACACTGGCCACCTCGTCGAACCCCATCACCTTGAGCATGGTCAGCACGTCGGGATGGGCAGCCACCACCTGCGCCGGCATCACCAGCCGGTCGCGGACAGCCAGCGCCAGCTTGGCCAGAAAGCCCAGTGCGGTGGAATCGACATTGGTCGCTTCGCGCAGATCGATGATCACGCTTTCCAGTCCCTCAACCGCAGCCACGCGCTGTACCTGCTGATCCAGCGTGGCACACAGCGTCAGGCGTACATCACCGGATAGCTTGAGCACGAACAGGCCGTCTTCGAACACGGCCTGGATACGTCCTTCATCCATCATGGAATCCTGTCAGCGTCATCAAGGTAAGGTCATCCGGCAGCTCGCCATCCAGCGCCAGTCCACGACGCAATCCTTGCACATCCTCACTGCTCAGAATCCGTTGATGCAGTGCTCGAGTCCTGTCCTCCAGCGCCTCGCCCGGCAGGCATTCCAGTACACCATCACTGGCCAGCCACAGACGGAAGCGCTCAGGAAGCGCCACACGATACGCTGGATAGCGGGTGTCTGGGAAGAGCCCCACCGGCCGACCGCTGCCTTCCAGCTCACGCAGTTCGCCGTCGGGCGTGACCAGTACCGGCATCGGCAGCTGGGCGCCCAGGGTGTAATGCAACGTGCGCGTGTCACGGTCCATCACACCACACATCACCGTGGCATGCTTGCCGATACCACTGTCGATCAGTTCACGGTTGAGCAGTGCCAGCCACTCGGGGCCGAAGGTTTCCGGCGTATGTTCCTCCCAGTGGCGGATCGCGCGTGCGAACAGCAGCTTCAGCAGCACGGTCACGAAGGCCGACGAGGCACCATGACCGGAGACATCCGCAAAGTAGAACAGGCTGAAGCGTTCGTCGATCGCCTGATACTCGAGGAAGTCACCCGACAGATACAGCGACGGCGACAGGCAGTATTCATAACTGACGCCATTGATGTGCTGTCCGCTCAGGGGCAGCAGACGCTGCTGGATCTGGCCACCGGCCTGCTGGTCCTGACGCAGCAGCGCCAGATGCGTCTCCAGGTGCTCGTTGAGCTCCTCGAGGCGCGCGCGTGCCTTGGCGTGCTCATGGGCCAGCTGGTGATGCTCCGCCGCCCGCTTGAGCAGACTGCGCAATACCGAGCCATGCTCGCGCGGCGAGATGAGGTAATCGACCAGCCCGGCCTCCACCGCCGGCAGCAGGCATTCATCGCCACGGCTCTCGGCCACCACCACCGTCGGCAGGCGCTCGGCCAGACGCGCCCACTCATGACTGGAAACGGCCTCGACATGCGCGACCACCACCGCCACCCCGCTGGGCAGTGTCGCGATGCCATCACAGGCCGCCACCGCACAGCGTTCATCCGTCAACAGGTTCGCCAGCGCATCACGCCGCGAGCCGGGAAGATCAATCAGACCGATCAACAGACGCTTGCCTTGCTCATCCGCCATGCCAACCCCTCATTCCCGTCCTTACTGCCATCCACTCGCAGTCTTGATGCTGCTTGCCCTCGCGACCGGCACCACTGACCCTTCACGGTACCGGTCGCCTGCTGCGGGTGACGCGTTACTGGCTGTCGTCTTCCGGTGCGAAGGCACCGTCGAGATCGGCATCATCGAAGCTGTCGCTGGCAAAGGGATCATCGCCCAGCTTGCCATCGTTGATCTCGAAGTTGCGGCGCTGCAGGTAGGCATCACGAATGAAGCTGTAGCGATCGCCCTGGATCAGCTTCTCCTGCTCGAGCAGCCCGGCACGGGTATCGACCAGATCCAGCGCCTTCAGGCCGTAACGCACCTTGTCGTCTTCGACGTAGTTGACGGGATCAGCGAAGTAATCCACCGGCATGCCCGCGGTATCACGCACGGTACTCGGACCGAACAGCGGCAGCACCAGATACGGCCCCTGCCCTGCGCCCCAGACGGCGAGGGTCTGACCGAAGTCTTCCTCGTCCACTGTCCAGCCAAGCTCACTGGCCGGGTCGAACAGGCCGCCGATGCCGACGGTGGAGTTGAGCAGCAGACGGCCGGTGGAGACACCGGCATTGGCCCACTTCCACTGCAGCACCGAGTTGAACATGGTGCTGACCTCTCCCAGATTGGAGAAGAAGTTGCCCACGCCATCCTGTACCAGCTCCGGCGTCACATAGTCATAGCCCTGCGCGACCGGCTTGAGAGCATAGCGGTCCAGGGTGTCATTGAAGGTATAGACGTTACGGTTGAAGCCCTCCCAGGGGTCCTGAGGGTTCGGCTCGCTGTCTCCGGTGCTGGCGCAACCCGCCAGCAGGGACATGGCCAGCAGTGCCGGCAGGGAAGTCTTGATCGTGTGCATCTCGTCACCTGTAAGTCTATTGGATTCCTGCAGCGGTCCTTGCCACATCCCTGGCTGTCAGGTCCGGTCTTCTTTATACGTTCCGCGCCCGCCAAGAGCCAGCACAGGCCACGTGGATTCGCGCAATGTCCTGCTTCAACCGCAGCGTTTCAGCAGCACGCTGCCGGCACTGTAGCCTGCCCCGAAAGAACACAATACCCCGAGGCTCCCCGGCGCCAGATCAGCGTGATGGAGATGGAAGGCGATCACCGAGCCCGCGGAGCTGGTATTGGCGTAGCGATCGAGAATGATCGGCGCTTCCTCGCTCGACGGGTCACGCCCCAGCACACGCCGCGCGATCATGTCGTTCATGTGGCGGTTGGCCTGATGCAACCACATGCGATCAAGATCACCGCCGTCTGCCTCGATCTCGCCCAGATGGGTGGTGATCAGCTCGGCCACCATCGGGCAGACCTCGCGGAAGACGCGCCGCCCTTCCTGGATGAACAGCTTGTCATCGGCCTTTACACGATGGCTTGCGCTGTCGAGTGTCATCGCGGATGCCACGTCGTCCTCAAGCACCGCCGTGCGATTGAGGAAGCCGAAATTGTTGCGTATCGCATTGGAGAAGCGCGTCACCAGTCGCGTGCCGAGCACCTCGAAGCCATCGGTGCGCGTGGCGACATCCGCCGCTTCCAGCACCACGGCCGTGCAAGCATCCCCGAAGATGAAGTGGCTGTCACGGTCGCGGAAGTTGAGATGCGCACTGCAGATCTCCGGATTGACCATCAGCACACGCCTGGCACTGCCGCTGCGAATCGCGTTGGCGGCGGTCTCGATGCCGAAGGTGGCGGAGCTGCACGCCACGTTCATGTCGAAGGCATAGCCACCGGCCTCGAGCGCGGCCTGCAATTCCACCGCCACTGCCGGATAGGGGCGCTCGAGGTTGGAACAGGCCACGATGACCAGATCCAGGTCCGCGGCGTTGACGCCCGCCGCCGCCAGCGCTTCACGCGCGGCCGCCACACCCATCTCGCACTGCACCGAGGGCTGGTCATTGGCGCGCGCCGGCAGGCGTGGGCGCATGCGCTCCGGGTCGAGAATGCCCTCGGCATCCAGCACGTAGCGGCTGTGGATACCCGAGGCCTTGACGATGAATTCGGCGCTGGACTCGGTGCGCGCCTCACGCTCACCACGTGCGATAACGTCGGCATTGGCGGCATTGTCCGCCGCCACCCAGGCATTGAAGGACGCCACCAATGCCTCGTTGCTGATGGCATTGGGCGGCGTGTAGAGCCCGCTGCCGGTGATCAGTACGCGATGATTGCCGCTGGCGCTCATGGACTGACCGGCGTTGGCGTGTTGCGTATCGGCAGCGTGATCATTGTCATTGTTTGGCATGCATCCACTCCTGACAGTGCTATCCCGCGGGATATCACCAGAATTGAGCGGGGCACGACCCGGCGCCGCGTCGTCATGCCCCATGTTCAGTGTACGCTGTCTCGGCGATTCCAGACGCCCGAGTCAGCATTTGTCGGGCGATCACAGTGAATGCTTAAACAGCAATTCCTGTCTGCAGCTTGGGCCATCCCGCCGCGGCACGCCTCCACGTACCGGTCACGCAAGCCCCTGATGCCACGCACAGCGCCCTGGAATGGCCCAGACAAGGCAGAGCTTCAGCCAGGACAGAGCTTCAGCCAGGACAGAGCCCAGCCTCAGGACATCAGCGGCGCGCCATCAACTCCTGCCAGCGCTTCTCGAGGCGCTTGGCGGAGACGGTCTCCAGGGTGCCGAGCTGCTGGGCAAACAGCGAGACGCGCAGTTCCTGCAGCCACCAGCCGAACTCTTCCAGCTCCGCATCCGGCAGCCCCTGCTCGCGCGCCTTGCTCAGGCGGGCATCAAGGCGGGATTCGAAGCCCTTGACCCCTTCCATGTCACGCTGGTCGCGCATGCGCTCACGCGGCGCCTTGTCGAGACGGATCAGCATCGCCTCCACATAGCGCGGCAGTTGATGCAGCCAGTCACCGGAGGCCTGGATGAAGCCCGGCGTGATCAGGCGCGCCTGCTGGGCCTTGAGATCAGCCACCACCAGCGCCATCGAGAAGTCGATCTTGCCCTTGAGGCGCTTGGAAAGCTCCAGATGCTGCTTGAGCGCGGCTTCCAGCGGCTTGAGCAGCGCCTCGGCGTGCGGCACCAGCTCGGCCCGCTTGTCATCGAGACGCGCCTGCAGTTCGCTGCGCGAACGCGGCAGCGGCTCGACGGCCATCACCTGCTCGAAGACGCTGTAGATGAAGTCATCCGCCAGTTGGCGACGCGTGCCGACCTTGGCGAACAGCAGCGCACAGCGCTCCAGCGCCTTGAGGTCACGGTCCAGATAGCGCACCTGGTCCGGCAGGCGTGCCATCGCCAGACGCGTGATGCCATCACGGTGCGCGGCGGCGGCCTTGGCCGGGTGATCGAACAGCTCCACGCTCAGATTCTGCTCGACCTGAGCCGTCGCGCTGGCAGGCGCATGGCTTGACGGCGCGCTGTTCTTGCCGGTCTTGCGCGCCAGCTTGCGCTGCTTGGCGCTCATGCCGCTGTCGGCAGGCGCTGCCGCCTTCACCACCAGCGCCGGATAGGCCTCGACGCGGATGCCCGCCTGGGTGGTGCTGTGCGAGGTGGCGATCGGCGCCTCCGGCAGATCTTCCAGCACTTCGCTGTCGGCTTCACGGCTGCGACTGGCCATCGCCCGCGCGGCGGCCGCGGCCGAGTCCTTGAAGCGAGCCTCCAGCGCTTCGAGATAACGCCCTTCGCCCAGCACCTTGCCGTCCTGATCGACGATGCGCAGGTTCATCTTCAGGTGCGGTTCCAGCGTTTCGGGCGCCCAGGCATCCTGCGGCAGGCGCAGGCCGGTCTTGACGCGCATGAACTCGGCCAGCGCATCGGTCAGCGGCACGTCGTCCGGGGTCAGCGCCTCAAGTGCGGCATCGACCCAGTTGGGAATCGGCACTACCTGCTTGCGGTACTGCTTGGGCAGCGACTTCATCAGCGCGATGGCCTTGTCACGCAACAGCCCCGGCACCAGCCATTCGATGCGATAGCGCGGCAGCTGCGACAGCATCGCCGCCGGCACGATCATCGTCACGCCGTCATCCACCGCACCGGGCGCGAAGTGATAGCTCAGCGGGTAGGCGACGCTGTTGTGGTGCAGCTGTTCGGGGTAGCGCGCGACGGTGACTTCCTCGGCGTCGCGCGCCATCAGGTCGTCGAGATTCAGATGCAGGACATCCGGGTTGTCGCGCTCGGCTTCCTTGCGCCACTTGTCGAAGCTGCGCCCGTTGTAGATGCCTTCCGGAATGCGCTCGGCATAGAAGGCGAACAGCGTCTCTTCGTCGACGAGGATGTCCCGCTTGCGCGCGCGGTCCTCAAGCTCACCGACCTCATCCATCAGGCCGCGATTGTGGGCGAAGAACGGCGCACGGGTCTGGAATTCGCCCTCGACCAGCGCACGGCGAATGAACAGCTCGCGGGATTCTTCCGGCGCCAGCGGGCCGTAATGCACCTTGCGCGCGGTGACGATGGGCAGCCCGAACAGGGTCACCTGCTCACTGGCGACCACCTGGGCACGCTTCATCTCCCAGTGCGGCTCGCTGTAGCTGCGCTTGACCAGATGCTCGGCCAGCGGCTCGACCCACTCGGGCTTGATCGCCGCGACCTGACGCGCGTAGAGCTTGGTGGTCTCGACCATCTCGGCCGCCATCACCCATTTGGGCGACTTCTTGGCCACACCGGAGCCCGGGTGGACGAAGAAGCGTCGGTTGCGCGCGCCGAGATACTCGCGATTTTCCTGCTTGAGGCCAAGATTGGAGAGCAGCCCGGTCAACAGCGCGCGATGCAGTGATTCGTGATCGATGGCCACCGACGGGCGGCGGCCCTGCCCCGGTGAGGCCAGTACCCGCGCGGTGACCTCGGCCTGCGCCTCAGCGTCGCGCTCATGCTGGGCGCTGGTCATCTCCAGCCCCAGGTCGCGCGTCAGCTGCTTGAGCTGACGGAAGGTGTCATGCCACTCGCGCAGGCGCAGATAGTTGAGGAAACGCGCCTTGCACCAGCGGCGCAGCGGGTTGGCCCCCAGCGCATCCCGCGCCAGTTCGAAGCCTTCCCACAGATTCAGCCAGCTGACGAAGTCGGAGTTGTCGTCATCCCACTCGTGGTGGATCTGATCGGCCTGCTGGCGCTTGTCGGCGGGGCGCTCGCGCGGGTCCTGGATCGACAGCGCGCTGACGATGATCAGCACTTCACGCAGGCAGCCGCGCGAGGCGCCCTCAAGCACCATGCGCGCCAGACGCGGGTCGATGGGCAGACGCGCCAGGGTGCGGCCATCACGGCTCAGGCGGTTGTGTTCATCCACCGCGCCCAGTTCGCGCAGCAGGCGGAAGCCATCGGTGACGAAGCGCGAATCCGGCGCATCGACGAAGGGAAACTTCTCGATGTCGCCCAGCTTGAGCGACAGCATCGACAGGATCACCGAGGCCAGGTTGGTGCGCTGGATTTCCGGCTCGGTGTATTCCGGGCGCGCGAGGAAGTCCTCCTCGCTGTAGAGGCGGATGCACAGGCCTTCGGCGATACGCCCGCAGCGGCCCTTGCGCTGGTTGGCGCTGGCCTGGCTGATCGGTTCCACCGGCAGACGCTGGATCTTGGAGCGATAGCTGTAGCGGCTGATGCGCACCAGGCCCGGGTCGATCACGTAGCGGATGCCCGGCACGGTCAGCGAAGTCTCGGCGACATTGGTGGCCAGCACGATGCGGCGGCCACGATGCGGCTGGAAGACGCGGTTCTGCTCTTCGTTCGAGAGGCGCGCGTACAGCGGCAGTACCTCGGTATCACGCAGCTGGGCGCGACGCAGAGTGTCCGCGGTGGCGCGGATCTCACGCTCGCCGGGCAGGAAGATCAGCACGTCACGCGGGCCCTGCATCCAGCCCTTCTCGCGCTCGATCACCGACAGCTCTTCCACCGCGCGCAGGATACCTTCCTGCAGGCTGAGATCTTCCTCATCCTCGGCATCGCGCACCAGCGGCAGGTACTGGGTCTCGACCGGGAAGTTGCGCCCGCTGACCGAGACGATGGGCGCCGGCGTGCCATCCTGGGCCGCGAAGTGCTGACTGAAGCGCTCCACGTCGATGGTCGCCGAGGTGATGATGATCTTGAGGTCCGGACGGCGCGCGGTGAGACGCTTGAGATAACCGAGCAGGAAGTCGATGTTCAGACTGCGCTCGTGGGCCTCATCGATGATGATCGCCTCGTAGCGGCTCAGGTCCGGATCATGCTGGGTTTCCGCCAGGAGGATACCGTCGGTCATCAGCTTGATCAGCGTCGACGGGCCGGTGGTGTCGTTGAAGCGCACCTGATACCCGACCGTCTCGCCGAGTGTCGTCTCGAGCTCCTCGGCCAGACGCGCCGCCACCGAGCGCGCCGCCAGACGGCGTGGCTGGGTGTGGCCGATCAGGCCGTTGCGCCCCAGCCCCATCTCCAGACACAGCTTGGGCAACTGGGTGGTCTTGCCCGAGCCGGTCTCGCCGGCGACCACCACGATCTGATGCTCGGCAAGCGCGGCGAGGATGTCTTCGCGACGCTCCACCACCGGCAGTTCCGGCGGATAGTTGAGCGCGGCGGGTGTCTGCCAACGTGCCAGTGCCGTCTCGCGCGCGGCGCGCTGGGCGATGCTCGCCTCCAGGCGGCTCTCGATGTCGTTGATGGCACGATCGACCGGCTTGCCTTCCTTGAGACGCCGCCGCAGGCCAGCCAGGCGCTTGCCCAGCTCGCGCTGATCACGGCTCAGGGCGCGTTCAAGGCGAGCCGCGAGGGCTTCAAGACGCGCATGTTCGGACGGTGCGGTAGCGGTGTCGCTCAAGGACTGCCTCTTCTCAACCAGCGACCACACGCCAAGCGCGCAGCCGGAAACTCTCGGGAATTCAGCCTCACGCTCGCCTGCACGAGGCAGCAAGCCATGACACCTGAATGACAAAACGGCCCGTCAACAAGTGACGGGCCGTCCATTGTAGCCCTGCGCGTAGCCGCGCCCAACCTTGGCGGCGCTTGTTCCCTGCCACGCCGCCGGCTCAGCGCTGTCCTCAGTGCTGTCCTCAGTGCTGTCCTCAGTGCTCGCGTAGCGGCGTATTGCCACCGCTCTCTTCGCTGTCGCGCAGCTCACGGCGCAGCACCTTGCCGACGTTGGTCTTGGGCAGTTCATCACGGAATTCGACGAAGCGCGGCACCTTGTAGCCGGTCAGCTGCTCCTTGCACCAGCTGCGCAGGCTGTCGCGATCCAGATCCGGATTGCTTGAGACCACGAACAGCTTGATCGCCTCGCCGCTCTGCTCGTCCGGCACGCCCACTGCCGCCGCCTCGACGATATCCGGATGGCCGCTGACCACGTCCTCGATCTCGTTGGGGAACACATTGAAGCCGGAGACGATGATCATGTCCTTCTTGCGATCGACGATGCGCACGAAGTCATCTTGCTGGATGACCGCGATATCGCCGGTGCGGATGAAGCCCTCGTCATCCATCGCCTCACGCGTGGCATCGTCACGCTGCCAGTAGCCCTTCATCACCTGGGGGCCGCGCACGCACAGCTCGCCCGGCGCATCGCGCCCCAGCGTCACGCCATCGGCGTCCACCACCTTGAGCTCGGTGCCCGGCACCGGCTTGCCGATGGTACCCAGCTGCAGCTCGCGCGGCGGATTGAAGCTGACGATGGGCGAGGTCTCGGTCATGCCGTAGCCCTCGGCGACCGGGCAGCCGGTGACGGCTTCCCAGCGTTCGGCCGCGCTGCGCGTCAGCGCCATGCCGCCGGAGATGGTCAGCTTGAGACTCGAGAAGTCCAGCGCCTTGAAGTCATCACGCTGACACAGCGCCGAGAACAGCGTGTTGAGGCCGACGAAGGCGGTGAACGGTGTCCTGGCCAGTGTCTTGATGAAGCCATCGATATCGCGCGGATTGGTGATCAGCACGCTGTGGTTGCCGCTTTCCATGCTGTAGAGGCAATTCACCGTGAAGGTATAGATGTGATAGACCGGCAGCGGCGCGATCAGCACCTCCTGACCTTCATTGAGCACATCACTGATCACGCCGCGCGCCTGCAGCATGTTGGCGACCAGATTGCGGTGGGTCAGCATGGTGCCCTTGGCGACGCCGGTGGTGCCGCCGGTGTACTGCAGCGCGGCGATGTCCTCGGGCTGGCGCGTGACACGTGTGTGCGAGAGCCCCGCCCCGCGCTTGAGCACGTCACGCAGGCCGTGTGCGTCGGGCAGGTGGTACTTCGGCACCATCTTCTTGACGTAGCGCACCGCCAGATTGATCAGCGGACGCTTGGGGAAGTCATGCAGGTCACCGATCTCGGTGATGATGACCTCCTCGATGGACGTGCGTTTGAGCACCTTCTCGAGCTTGTCCGCCATGTTGGCCAGAATCACGATGGCGCGAGCGCCGGAGTCATGGAACTGGTGCTGCATCTCGCGCTCGGTGTAGAGCGGGTTGGTGTTGACCACCACCAGACCGGCGCGCAGCGCACCGAATACCGCCACCGGGAACTGCAGCAGGTTCGGCAGCTGGATGGCGATGCGGTCACCGGGTTCAAGGCCGGTCTCGTGTTCCAGCCAGGCGGCGAAATTGCGCGACAGCCGGTCCACATCGGCGTAGCTGAGCGTCTTGTCCATGCAGCTGAAGGCCGGACGCTCGGCATAGTTGGCGCAGCTGGCCTCGAAGACCTCGAGGATCGAGGGGTAATCCTCGAGACCGGACAACGGCTCACCACTGAGGATCAGGTTGGCGTCCCCGGTCACGGGGCCAGCGTGATCAGACGCCTTGTCGGCTTCCGGGTCTGCCGAGGCGTTGGCAGGATTGGCATCATGCATGGCTTGGGCTCCATGACTGCATTCGTCTGCTGGATCGTGGCCGGGCGCGGAGTCTTTCACTGGCAGCCACAGGCGAGAATTCAGCACTTGTTGTTATCAGGGCGTCACGCCCACATGTGAACAATGACATGAATGACGGCGCGATGGGGAAAAGGACGGCGCGACAGCGCGCGCGCAGGTGCCGACAACGCACCGGCGACACCCCGGCAAGAACCTCCAGGGCCGCCGCGCTTCACCTTAACCAGTCAGGCCAATGATGTAAAACGACCGATTGAAACCATCGTTCACATCCGAAAAAGTGTCGTTGAATCAAACCACTACTCTTGTACGACCTTGGTCAGAGACTAGCGGCGACTGCCAACCTTGCCATGTCGTTATGCGCTTCAGGCCTTTGAGTCGCGCTCGGCTAGCCCTTAACCTTATGCTCATGCAGTCGCGACAGCCGTTGCTGAGCATCATCACTTCACTCAAGCAGCGGGCATGCTCGCTGTCTAGCCGCCAGATACCCAGAGGACCTCGCATGGCCAAGATCTATCAGGACAACTCGCAAGCCATCGGCAATACGCCGCTGGTCAAGATCAACCGCCTCAGCAGCCACCCACGCCTGTACGCCAAGGTGGAAGCCCGCAACCCGGCGTTCTCGGTCAAGTGCCGTATCGGTGCCAGCATGGTATGGGACGCCGAAGAGCGCGGCGTGCTCAAGCCGGGCATGGAGATCATCGAGCCGACCTCCGGCAATACCGGCATCGCGCTGGCCTTCGTCGGCGCGGCGCGTGGCTACCCCGTCACCCTGACCATGCCCTCCTCCATGAGCATGGAGCGCCGCAAGGTGCTGAAGTCCCTCGGCGCCAACCTGGTGCTGACCGACCCGGCCAAGGGCATGCAGGGCGCCATCGACAAGGCCTGCGAGCTGCAGAAGGCCGAACCGGAACGCTATTTCCTGCCGCAGCAGTTCTCCAACCCGGCCAACCCGCGCATCCACGAAGAGACCACCGGCCCGGAGCTGTGGGACGCGCTGGATGGCGAGATGGACGTGCTGGTGGCGGGCGTCGGTACCGGCGGCACCATCAGCGGCATCGCCCGCTACTTCAAGACGGTGCGCGGCCAGTCACTCGAAGCCGTGGCGGTGGAGCCGGCGGAATCCGCCATCATCACCCAGCGCATGCAGGGCGAGTCGATCACGCCGGCCCCGCACAAGATCCAGGGCATCGGCGCCAACTTCATTCCCGACAACCTGGACCTGGCGCTGATCGATCGCGTAGAGCCGGTCGCCAGTGAAGACGCCATGGCCATGGCGCGTCGCATCATGCAGGAAGAAGGCATCATGTGCGGCATCTCCTGCGGTGCGGCGATGACCGCGGCGCTGCGTCTGGCGGAAGACCCCGCCTACGCCGACAAGTCCATCGTCGTCATCCTGCCGGACAGCGGCGAGCGCTACCTGTCCTCGCCGATGTTCGCCGGCATGTTCGACGACGTCGAAGGCTGAGCCTCACGCGTTGACCAGGCAAAAGCCGCAAACACGAAGGGCCGCGATTGCGGCCCTTCGTGTATCTGGCATTCACGCTCTTTCTGCGTCGCTCAGCGTCAGCGACTCAGCCAAACGTCAGCGACTCAGCCAAACGTCAGCAACTCAAGTCTGAAGCCAGCCAATCCGGCTTGCGGCGCGCGGTCGCGGTGCGATCGACCGCCCCGTTCTCGGCCTGCTCCTGCCCTGACTCTTCCTGGCTCAGCGGCAACTCGCCACCGAGGCTGGCGACCAGCTCGCCTTCGCGGAACACCACCAGCTGACCCGGCAGCAGGCGCTGCCACTGCTCGTTATCGGTCAGCGGATCGGTGGCGATCACCGAGACCACATCGGCATCGGTGGTGTGCTGCTGGAAGTCGACGCTCATCTCGAAGTCGGTGAGGCTCGCCTGCCCGAAGGGCGCGCGGCGCGTGATGCGCGCCAGCTTGGTGGAGCAGTAGGCGTAGAGATGCACGCCGTCGGAGAGCAGCAGATTGAAGACGCCAAGCCCGCGCAGACGCTCGCACTGGGCGTGCAGATGCCGCCACAGGTCTTCGCACCGCGCCGGCGGATTCGGGAAGGCGCGCCGGATCTCGCCGAGCAGGAAGCAGGCGGCGTGCTCGCTGTCCGTACTGCCCACCGGGCGGTAGTACGGCAGGGGCAGTGCCTGCCAGTCCGCCAGCTGACCATTGTGGGCATAGCACCACTGACGGCCCCACAGCTCGCGCGTGAACGGGTGGGTATTGGCCAGCGTCACCTGGCCGACATTGGCCTGACGGATATGGCTGATGACCATCTGCGACTTGATCGGATAGTCGAGAATCATGCGCGCGATGGGCGAATCCACCGACGGATGCGGGTCACGGAATTCGCGATAACCGCCCTCTTCGTAGAAGGCGATTCCCCAACCATCGCGGTGCGGACCAGTACCCCCGCCTCGCTGCAGAAAACCGGCGAAGCTGAAGCAGATATCGGTCGGCACATTGGCACTCATGCCGAGCAGTTCACACATGGGGTTCCTCCCGCTGAGTCGGCTTGCGCGTCATGCGACGCACCAACATGATCACTACCAGCAGGCCGATCACACCGGCCACGGCGTAAGCGATCATGCGGCTTTGCGGTGATTCTGCCTCACGCTGGGCAAAGTCCGAAGCTCCTTCGAACCACTGACTGATCAACGCAGGCACCTTGTCGATGGGCAGGCGGCCCTTCATCAGCAGATCATTGAGGTCTTCCTTCTCCTCTACCGCCTGATCCAGGCCCTGAATCTCACCGAAGGACTCACCCTCGATGGGCGAGCGGTCCAGATTGGCGGCACGCCGCGCCGCATTCTCGTTGAGGGTATAGGGCGCGAGATCGATCACCCGTGAGCTCCCGCCCAGTGCGATGCGCGCACTGATCTGCACATCGGCACTGACGTCACGTTCCAGCGGCGGCAGTTCGATACGCCAGCGACTCTCGCCCGCCTCCGCCACGCTCAACGGCTCGCCCTGCAGCGTCGCGTCCAGCTGGGTATTGGCGGTGTTGAGCAGCGGATGGCGCGCGCTGACCTCCAGCGCGCTCGGCGGCGTCGCATTCTGCGCATTGCCACCGATCGGCTCGACCAGCAGCGGGTCGACCACGCTGGTGCGCTGGCTCAACTGACGTGCAAAGGGCGCGCCATCGCGCTGGCCCTCGATGGTCAGCGTGAGGCGAGCGCCACCCGGTTGCTGCGGCGGCGGCATGTTGACGCTGAACTGCGCGCCGTCACGCTCAAGACCGCGCTGCTGGGCGCTGGTCACGGCTGCCGTTTCTGCTGACATGCCACCCTCGTCTTCCGGCACCAGACGCGCATTGCCGTCCAGCGTCGCCAGGAAGTCCTGCTCGTCGACATCACGTGCGCCGTCGACCAGCGAGGCTGAGAGGGAATAGCCAAAGCCGCGATACAGCGTGGCCGGTAGCGGGCGCGACACCAGCGCCAGGTCTGATACCACGGTGATGCGGCTATCGACGCCCACCTGCCCTTCGATACGCCACTGCCCGGCCTCGGGGTCGGTCACGGTGATCAGGTCATAGCGCGGCTGATGTTCCCAGCGCACGCCCTCGGGCAACGACGCCTTGTCGGCCAGCGAATAGCGCTGACCATCGGGTGCGATCAATACCGGCGCGCTGTCATCGGGACCATGGAAGACCAGCGCCGTGAATTCCTCGACACTGCCATCGATGGTGAAGCGCTTGTCCTCGAGCGGCACCAGCTCGCCGGGCACGATACGGTCGAGCGCCCCAAGGAAGGCACGCAGCAGGTCTTCCGGGGTCTCGGCGACCGTCGCCAGCCCGCCGGTGCCATCGGCGACCTGCTGCAGCAGATCGATATCGGCGTTGCGCGACAGCGCGACGGTATGCACCGTGATGTTGTGCGCTGCCAGCTGTGGCGTCAGCTCATCGGTGATGCGCTGGCGCGAGGCGCTGTCCGAGGCGGCCTTCTCGCTGCTTGGCTCACGCAGGTCGACCATGCCATCGGAGAGCAGAATGACCTGACGCGGCCCCTGGCCATCGATGCTCGCATCGGCGCCTTCGGCGGCGGCTCGCAGCCCTGCCTCGAGGTCGGTGTACTGCTCGTAATCGTCCAGCCGCCCTTCCAGCCCGCGGGCCGCCTGCTTCCAGCCCGCATCGACCGCGCCCAGCGCCAGCAAGGGCTGTACCTGCTCACCGAAGCCCCATAGCCCCGCACGCGAGCGCTCCGGCAGCAAGGTGACCAGCAGGTCCAGCGCACTGGCGCGCAGATTGGTCGGGTCGTTGTGCTTCATGCTGCCGGAGACATCGATCGCCATGCGCAGGTCAGGCGCAATGTCGCGCGCCGAGCCACTGGCTGCATTCACGTCACTCGCGACATCGCGGGCCACGAACGGCATCTGCTCAGCCTGTTCACTGGCCGAGGCGTTGGCCGCTGGCGATGCCTGCTCGGCGAAGGCCGAGGACGAGGCGAGGCTGATGCCCGCCAGCATCAGGGCAGCCAGCCAGCGCGCACCCGCACCCCTCGCTAGAGGGCCGGATGAAGAGCCGGACGCAAGCCCTGGTGAACGGACTGGCTCAAGAGACGAAGTGACAGCTACATCACGGGGCATGACAGATCCTTAGTCCACGCTCGGACAATGCACGGCTGGCGCTGATCGAACGACGCTCGATCAGAGCGACGGTTCCTGACGGTCACGGCCTGCGCGGGTACGCGCCGACGCACGAGCCGGGGTGCCACGTTTCTCGCTACGCAAGCTGGCGCCAGCGGCGTGGCCCTCGCGCACTTCCTCATCCTCCTGCTCGTGGCCATGAGGCTCGCGGCGCTGCTGGGCGGCGCGGCGACGCTGTTCACGCCCGCGTCCCAGCCACCAGATCACCAGGCCCAGCACCACGCCGGCCCCGATGCCCAGTACCAGCATGCCGAAGGCCGAGGCCATGCCACCACCATCCTTCTGTACCACGCTGACGGCAAAGGCCACGATGGCCGGTGCAAGGCCGGTGTAGGCATCTTCCGCGACGCTGGCCGTGACGTGAAAACTGGTCGGCACGGCGATCATGCCGGCGATGCCGCCGACGAGGATCCAGCGCAGGAAACGCGGCAGTATTCGCACCGCCATATAGCCGGTAAACAGCACTACCGCCGCCAGGCCAAAATAGATCAGCCACATCTGCGGCAGCGAATCGGAAATCATCATGCCCTTCACTCCTGTCATAACATCCTGTCGAGACTGACATTCTGAGGGGTGCCTGTCCTGTGCAGAAGCAGCCGGCACCTCAGTTCAGCCATCGAGTCATCCCATCATCGGGGCCACACGTTGCGTGGCACCAGAGGCTGCGCATTCATCTCTCACGGCGGCGATGCCTCCCATGAGGCAAGGGCTTGCGCACGCTGTGGGACAGGCTCAATGTTACACTCCATGCCCGCCCGACACACTCGAGCACCCCACTTTCAAGAGGTAGCCATGCCCGATAGCCCCGTCCAGCGCCATTATCGTGCCGATGACCCCGAATGGCACTGGCTTGAAGAACGCGACACGCCAGAGGTCACCACCTTTCTCACGGCGGCCAACGCCGAGAGTGATCGCTGGTTCGCCCCGCTCGCGCCGCTGAGCGACGCCCTCTATCACGGCCATCTTGCGCGCCGTGAACTGGCCGTCTCAAGCCTGGCCGAGGCACTGGATCACTACGTCTATTGGAGCGAGACCGCCGCTGACGCCGACTACCCGGTCTGGTGGCGCCATGCGATCGGCGCCGACCCCGCCGATACCCGCCAGCACGAATGCCTGCTGGACCTGCAGAGCCTGTCGCGCCATCACGACTTCGTCGAGCTCGGCGATATGGCCATCTCCCCGGATGAACAGCAACTGGCATGGACTCTGGACACCAGCGGCGACGAGGTGTTCAGCCTGCGTCTTGCAACACTGAACGCGACGAATGGCGACTCACGCAACGCCGGCCACGATGACGAGTGTCTGCTGGAGGATATCGGGCCGGACCTGGTGTGGGCCGAGGACGGCCAGCACCTGCTGTTCACGCGCTATGACAGCACCCAGCGCCCCTTCGAGATCTGGTGTCTGAATGTCGCGAGCCGCGCCGAGACACTGCTCTACCGCGAGGAAGACAGCGAATTCTGGGTCGGCATGGGCAAGACCCGCTCACGCGCCTGGCTGATCCTGGAAACCGCCTCCAAGGACACCAGCGAGACCTGGTTGCTCAAGGCCGATACCCCGCTGGGTGAAATGCGCCTGGTGCGCGCCCGCGAGACCGGCGTCGAGTACGGTGTCGATCACCGCCCCGGCCACTTCTATGTGCTGCACAACAGGCAAGCGCCGCACTTCCAGCTCGATATCGCCTCCGAGCATGCGCCCGGCGACTGGCAGCCGCTGATCGCCACCCGCGATGAGGTGACGCTGGAAGGCGTCGAGGCCTTCAGCTGGGGACTGATGGTCGATGAGCGCGATCACCGTCAGGCCCAGGCCTGGCTGCGGGTGATCGAATTCGAGGGCACGGCGCCGACACAAACGTTCTGCCGCGACGAACGCCTGGCGATGCCGGAGCAACCGCTGAGCCAGGGGCTGGGCGACTGCCCGCATTTCGACGCTCGCCGCCTGCGCATCCGCGAGGAAAGCTTCACCACGCCGCCGAGCTGGATCGAGCTGGACCTCGACACGGGAGAGCGCCGCCTGCTCAAGCGTCAGACCGTGCATGGCGATCTCGCGCCCGAGCAGCTGATCAGCCGCCGCCTGTGGGCGACCTCCGACGATGGTGAGCAGGTGCCGGTCTCGGTGGTCATGCGGCGCGACCTGTGTGATGACGCAGGCCACCCCCACGCCCCGTTGCCGGTATTGCTCTACGGCTATGGCGCCTACGGCGAGACGCTGGACCCCTGGTTCTCGATCGCCCGCCTGGAACTGCTGACGCGCGGCGTCGCCTTCGCGGTCGCCCACGTGCGTGGCGGCGGGGACCGTGGCGAGCCCTGGTATCTGGCCGGCAAGCTGGAGCACAAGGAAAACAGCTTCAACGACTTCCTCGCCGCGCGTGATGCGCTGGTCGAGCAAGGCGTCGGGGCCGCGGATCGCATCGCCGCCTACGGTGCCAGCGCCGGTGGTCTGCTGGTCGGCGCCAGCCTCAACAAGCGTCCCGAGGCCTTCTGCGCCGCGGTGCTCGATGTGCCCTTCGTCGATGTGCTGCGCACCATGGAAAATCCGGAGCTTCCGCTGACCACCGCGGAATACACCGAGTGGGGCAACCCGCACGAGAACGAGGCGCGGCGTCGCATCCGCGCCTATTCGCCGCTGGACAACCTGAGTGCCGCGCCCTATCCGCCGCTGTTCCTGCAGGGCAGCTGGCATGACACCCGCGTGCCCTACTGGGAGCCGGCCAAGCTGTATGCGCGTCTGCGCCAGATGGACTGCACGCCGCATCCTGTCCTGCTGCGCACCGACATGAGCTCCGGCCACGGCGGCGCCTCGGGTCGCTTCAAGGCGTGGCGTGACAATGCGCGCCAGGACGCCTTCCTGCTGTGGGCGCTGGGCGTGTGCGAGAAAGCCGACTTTGATGAGGCCGTGCGCGACAACGACTGAGGTGCCTGTGCTTGCGTGTCTTTCGCACAGCGCTGTGACTGTCGGATAGCACCCTGACAGCCGCATACGACAAGGCCCCCGCCGGTTACCCGGCGGGGGCCTTGATGTTTTCGTCAGCTCAAGGGAGCACTACTGACCTGACGAAGGGTACAGCATGACTGACTCAGCGCGGATCGAGCTTGGCCAGCTTGGTGGCGATACGATCACCATAGTCGGCATCCGCCTGACGGAAGTGCGCGATCATCTTGTCCTGGACCACGTGGCTGACGCCTACCATGGTGCCGGCGATGACGTCGGTGATGCGCGTCTTCTGGCCTTCATCGAACAGACGATAGAGGTTGCCGGCCTGGCTGTAGTTATCCTCATCGCTGTTGTCGTGATAGCCCATCCAGGCGTTCTGCTCCAGCGGCATCGCCGGCTCGGCGACGGTAGCGTCCGGCACCGGGGCGCCCTGATCGGCACGCTCGTTGGGGTAGAAGTTGGTGCGTGAGTACTGGCCACCTTCCTTCGTTTCTCCCGGTACGCCCTGACCGACCTGGCCGCCCAGCGGGCCGCCACCGTGACCGGTGACCGGGCACATGCCCGCCATCACGCCATCACGCTGGTAGTGGTTGACCGGGCAGACCGGACGGTTGACCGGCAGCTGCTCGGCGTTGGCACCGACACGGTAGCGGTGTGCATCGGCGTAGGCCCACAGACGAGCCTGCAGCACGCGGTCCGGCGAGGCGCCGATACCCGGCACGAAGTTGGACGGCGAGAAGACGGACTGCTCGACTTCCGCGAAGTAGTTCTCCGGGTTGCGGTTGAGCTCCATCTTGCCGACTTCCATCAGCGGGAAGTCACCGTGCGGCCACACCTTGGTCAGATCGAACGGGTTGATGTGGTAGTCACGTGCCTGGGCTTCGGTCATCACCTGCAGGTTGACGGTCCAGCTCGGACGCTCGCCACGCTCGAGGCGGGTGAACATGTCGTGCTGGTGGAAGTCCGGGGCGACCTGCGCCGCTTGATCGTCGGTCAGCGTCTCGTGGCCCTGGTCGGTCTTGAAGTGCCACTTGACCCAGACACGCTCGCCCTTGTCGTTCCACAGGCTCAGCGTGTGCGAGCTGTAGCCGTTCATGGTGGTCAGCGACTTCGGGATACCGCGGTCGGACATCAGGATGGTGACCTGATGCAGCGCCTGCGGATGGTTGGCCCAGAATTCCCAACGATTCTGCCAGTCGACCATGTTGGTGCGCGGGTCTTTCTTCTGGGTGTGGATGAAGTCAGGGAACTTGGACGGCTCGCGGATGAAGAACACCGGCGTGTTGTTGCCGACCATGTCCCAGTTGCCATCCTCGGTGTAGAACTTCAAGGAGAAGCCGCGCACGTCGCGAGTGTTGTCGCCGCTGTCCTGGCCACCGGCCACGGTGGAGAAACGCGCCAGCAACGGGGTCTGCTTGCCGACGCCCTGCAGGAAGCGGGCGATGGTCAGGTCAGACAGGTCACGGGTCAGGGTGAAGGTGCCGTAGGCGGCGACGCCACGGGCGTGGACGACACGCTCCGGAATGCGCTCACGGTTGAAGTGCGCCAGCTTCTCGAACAGACGCCAGTTGTCGAAGGTCAGTGAACCATTCGGGCCCGCTGTCTGGCTGATGTCATCGTGAGGCACCGGGGCGCCGTTACCTGTGGTATAGCGTGGAGTCTGGGACATGTAGACGTTCTCCTGTCAGGTAGAAAAAAGCGCTATCAAACTCGACTGGCAAGGCCAGATGCTGCTGATGTCACATTTTCATGCGCTGCTTGATGTGAAGGCCTGCAGCCCATTGTCGAATCGGGTCGGGGCCAATGCCTGCCCGGCATGTGCTGGCTTGTGGCCCCTTGATGCCTGCTTACCTTACGCACCTGGTAATTCTAGCGATAATCAATTACCAGCATGCCTTCGATAATCAGCCTCTATCACTGAGCCTATCAGCCACCCTCAGCGGCGAGAACCGCAGGACGGCTCTCAACCCGGAGGTGTCACCAACCCTGTTTTCACCTTTCTCCGCCATCACATCTTCACGTGCGGAAATGACCGCATCATGACCATGAAAAAGCCCCCTGACCTTCGCAGGTCAGGGGGCTTGGTGAGTTACATCATACCTTGTGGGGCGTCAGCACCTCATGCCGGCATCTGGTTGGCACGCGCATCACGCGACCACACACGGTGAGCCATCAGGGCATCACGCAGCGGCAGGCTGGCGGCGAGCACATCATCCACCAGGATGACGCCCTCCTCGACCGGCACGCGAGCGGCGGCCAGCAGCTCCTTGCCTTCGCAGATCGCCACGATGGGCTTCAGGTGCTTGTAGGCTTCCTGGACATAATAGAGCCCCAGGCCCGAGCCGCTCAGCGCCTCGACGCTGCCCACGCCGCCAGCGACGACGACGGCATCCACCGTCACGGACGGCAGGCCATTGAGCATCGCATCCGGCGACAGCATGGTGCCGTCTCCGGCCTTGATCGGCGCCATGCTCGGGGCGATCAACAGCCCTTCGGCACCCTCGGCGGCCAGCTGCTCCTTGATCGAGCGAACATCTTCCATGGCGACGCCATCGGCGGCCAGGATCGCGACCTTGCGGGTGGCGATGGAGTCCGGCAGGCGCGTCATCAGGCTCAGTGCCGGGTCGCTGTCGACCTGGCTGGTGCCCAGTTCACCGTCCGGCGCGGGCTTGCTGGTCGGTGTCTCGATGCCGTGATTCTCACCGACGCGACGTGCCAGCTCCAGATCAATGTTGGGCAGGATCTCGGTGATCACCCGCTCACGGATCCACGGACGCTCAACCTTGGAAAGCTCGAAGGTGTAGGCCGCGATGATGTGCTCCTTCTCCACGTCAGTCTGGCTATTCCAGAACAGGGTGGCCTGGGAATAATGATCCCCGAAGGAGGCGCTGCGCGCACGTACCTTATGCGCCTCGATGCGCTCATGATACGGCTCGAAACCGCCATGGGCGTCCTGGGACGGCGGTGTCTCGGCCGGCCAGCCACCATCGATGGAGTTCGGCTCGTAGGACGCCTGCCCCGTGTTGATGGTCTGACGATGCTGGGCATCGCGCTGGTTGTTGTGGAACGGGCACACCGGCTGGTTGATGGGAATCTCGTGGAAGTTCGGCCCACCAAGACGCAGCATCTGGGTATCCAGATAGGAGAACAGACGCCCCTGCAGCAGCGGGTCATTGGAGAAGTCGATCCCCGGCACGATGTTGGCCGGATTGAAGGCGACCTGCTCGGTCTCGGCGAAGTAGTTGTCCGGATTGCGGTCCAGCACCATCTTGCCGATCGGCACCACCGGCACCAGCGATTCGGGGATCAACTTGGTGGGGTCGAGAATGTCGAAGTCGAAGCTGTGCTCGTCCTTCTCCTCGACCACCTGGATGCCCAGTTCCCACTCCAGCGGCGCGCCGCTCTTGATGTCATCCCACATCATGCGACGGTTGAAGTCCGGGTCACGTCCCCACAGCTTCTGGGCTTCATCCCAGATCAGCGAGCAGGTACCGGCCACCGGCTTCCAGTGGAACTTGACGAAGCGCGACACGCCTTCACGGTCGATCAGACGGAAGGTATGCACACCGAAGCCTTCCATGTTGCGGTAATGGCGCGGGAAGGCGCGGTCCGACATGGTCCACAGCACGGTGTGAGTGGTTTCCGGCATCAGTGACACGAAGTCCCAGAAGGTATCGTGGGCTGACTGGCCCTGGGGAATCTCGTTGTGCGGCTCCGGCTTCACGGCGTGCACGAAGTCCGGGAACTTCATCGCGTCCTGGATGAAGAACACCGGGATGTCATTGCCGACTAGGTCCCAGTTGCCGTCATCGGTGTAGAACTTGGTCGCGAAGCCACGCACGTCACGTACCGTGTCGTTGGAGCCACGCGAGCCCTGCACGGTCGAGAAGCGCACGAACACCGGCGTCTTCTTGGACGGGTCGCTGAACACGCCGGCCTTGGAATACCTGGCGGCATTGTCGTAGGCCTGAAAATACCCGTGCGCGGCCGCGCCACGCGCGTGAACGATACGCTCAGGAATACGTTCATTGTCGAAGTGGTTCATCTTCTCGCGGAAGATGAAATCTTCCATCAGGGTCGGACCGCGTTCCCCCGCCTTCAGCGAGTTGTGGTTGTCCGCGATGCGCAGCCCCTGGTTGGTGCGCAGGTCATGCCCTTCGGCGTCGGCGCGATAGGTCTCCAGCGCCTCGTCCTTGGCATGGCCATCACCGGCATTGGGCTTGGTGTCGTGCGGCCCATTGCGGTTGGGATGGGTATAGGGGTTCTCTCCCTCTGCCGAGCGATTCTGGCCCTCGTGATAGGGGCACTTCGCGCTGTCGGCATTCGACTGGGAAGAAGGTGCTGAATCGTGCTCATTGCTCGCCATGCTCAAACGCTCCTGTTTTCGCTAGATCCGCAACGCGCCACTACTGTGGCGCTGAAGGATGATTCGGCCTTGCCGCCTCTTGCCGGCGTACTTCTTGTCCAAGTACTTGTCGTGAAAGTGCTTGTTGTCAAAGCACTTCTCGAGCAAGGCACCTCTCGGCGCCGTGACAGATCACCGGGCAGTCAGGTGCCCCGGGTGACAAGAGGCGTTGCTGCGGCGGGTGTCTACATCGAATCCATCCAGACACCCGCGAGGGACTTCACTTGCTGTTGACGACTGCACTTGCTGCTTGCACTTGCTGACAACCGCCTGACGGGGCTCGATACCGCGCCGTCAGGCCTTGGACTTGACCTTCGAGACGATCCACAGCAACACCACCGCCCCCACGACCGAGACGACCAGCGAGCCGATGATGCCGGTGGAGGCCAGCCCCAGCAGCTTGAAGATGACGCTGCCCAACAGGCCGCCAACGACACCGACGACGATGTTGCCAAGAATGCCGAAGCTGCCGCCGCGCATGATGTTGCCTGCGATCCAGCCGGCCAGACCACCGATGATCAACCCAAGAATGATACCCATCTGCTGTCTCCTTCCTTGCTGATGTACAGGCGCTTGGCGCCGCTGTACAAGTCTTGGAGACGACGTCACACAATTAAAAGGGGGGATTTTTCATTTGTCAGAATGAGGAGCCGGGCTGGCCCAGGAAGGCGATCTCTTCCGGCGTGGACTCGCGACCGAGAATCGCATTGCGATGCGGGTAGCGGCCGAATCTACGCACGATGTCCGCATGCAGATGCTCGTAGCGCAGGGTGTGCTCGAGGCCGGGGCGTGCGAACAATTGTTCGGCGTGTTCATGGATGCGCAACGATTCGCTGTGCATCCACGGCATGATCGCGAAGGGCTGCCAGGCCAGCGGAAGGCGGTCCAGGTCGCCCAGCGCGACGGCCTGCTGGGAGAGCGCGAGTGCCAGGTTGTCGCCATGGAAGGCGCGCGGTGTATCGCGATGGATATTGCGCGCGAACTGGTCCAGCAGCAGGATTTCCGCCAGCCGCCCACCGATACTCGCCCGCCACTCCCACAGCTCACAGGCGAGCGCCTGCTCGAGGCGCGCGGCGAATCGCTCACGCAGCTGACCATCGAGGGCATCGCTCTTGCGAAACCAGTCCTTGGGCGTCAGCTGAGTGAACCAGTAATCGAGCACCTGCCGTGCGTGGGGATGGCTGTCCGCGATCAGCGTGGCGGCGTCAGGTTGCGGGGATTCCGAGGGGCTTGAGGGGGGCATGGAGGGGGGCATCGAATGTGTCCTTGGGTGGAGTCGGGAAGGAAGCCGCGCGACAGGCCTGGCTGAGCGCACCACCTTGCACTGCGAGTGCCGGACCTGAGCGGCGCGGGGCGATCATGGTTCTGACACCGGATCTTCATCTTGAGCGTGGAAAGTAGCCTCTCCCATCAGCGCTGTCAGCCTTTGCGGCATGTCCCGCGCTGGCTGGTGCACTGATGTCACTTGTGTTGCCACTTATGTTGCCACTCTCTATCTCAACCTGACGCCAGACCGTTACAAGGAAGCCCGTCATGTCCCGCCGTCTGTCTGATCTGCTGCCTTTGCGTTCCTCTCGCAAGTCCCACGCCGCTCAAACCACCCCCACATCCCCCGCTTCGCCAAGCGCTGCGCCAGCCGGCAATGGTGCTGCGACAGTCACCCCCGCCGGCGCCCCGTCACGGATGGACCGCCGCCAGCTGCTGGGGCGCGGCCTGCAGGGTGCCGGGGTCGGGCTGCTGGCGACCACGGGCCTGCTCGGCGCTCCCGCCATCGTGATGGCCGAAGGACGGCGACCACGCATGCCCTCCGGCGTGATGAGCGGCGACGTGACCGCCAGCCGCGCCATGCTGTGGAGCCAGAGCGACAAGCCGGCACGCATGCTGATAGAACTGGCCGACAATCCCGAGATGCGCGGCGCCTTCCAGATGCGTGGCCCGGTGGCCCTGCCGGCGGACGGCCTGACCAGCAAGCTCGACCTGACCCGCGTCGGCACTCGCGCCAACGCCAGCGGCGAGGTCTTCTACCGGGTGCGCTACGCGGCGCTGGATGACCACCGCGCCATCAGCGAGGCCACTGCCGGTCGCCTGGTATTGCCGCCGAGCGCCCAGACACCGCGTGCGCTGCGTTTCGTGTGGTCGGGTGACACCGTCGGTCAGGGTTGGGGCATCAACCCGGACTTCGGTGGCCTGCGCCTCTACGAGACCATGCGTCAGGTCAAGCCGGACTTCTTCCTGCACTCCGGCGATACCATCTATGCCGATGGCCCGCTCGAGGAGAGCGTCACCCAGCACGACGGCAGCCTGTGGCGCAACATCGTCACGCCCGCCAAGTCCAAGGTGGCAGAAACGCTGGACGAGTATCGTGGCCAGTACGCCTACAACCTGATGGACGAGAACCTGCGCCGCTTCAATGCCGAAGTGCCGATGTTCGCCCAGTGGGACGACCACGAGACCACCAACAACTGGTACCCGGGCGAGATTCTCGAGGATGATCGCTACACCGAGAAGAATCTCGACGTGCTGTCCGCCAATGCGCGTCGCGCCTTCCTCGAGAACATGCCGCTGCGCACCGGCCCAGCCGCGCCGGAGCGCATCCACCGCAACTTCAGCTTCGGGCCGGGGCTCGAGATGTTCATGCTCGACATGCGCAGCTTCCGCGGTGCCAATTCCGCCAACCGCCAGACGGGACGTGGGCCACAGACCGACTTCCTGGGTCGCGATCAGCTGGCATGGCTCAAGCAGTCGCTCAAGGCCAGCACGGCCACCTGGAAGGTCATCGCCTCCGACATGCCGATCGGGCTTCTGGTGCGTGACGGCGACAACTTCGAGAATGGCGCCAATGGCGATGGCGAGGCGCTGGGACGCGAGCAGGAGATTGCCGAACTGCTCAAGTTCGTGCGCGATCACGACATCCAGAATCTGGTCTGGCTGACCGCCGATGTGCATTACACCGCCGCACATCACTACTCGCCCGAGCGCGCCGTCTTCAAGGACTTCACGCCGTTCTGGGAATTCGTCAGCGGCCCGATCCACGCCGGCACCTTCGGTCCCGGTGAGCTGGACAACACCTTCGGGCCGAGACTCGAATTCGTGAAGGCACCGCCTGAGGGGCGGGCCAACATGTCGCCCAGCGAGGGCTTCCAGTTCTTCGGTCAGGTGGATCTCGATCCCGAGAGCGAAGCGCTGACCGTGACGCTGAAGGACATTCACGGTGCCTCGCTCTACCAGCAGGTGCTGACCCCCGCCGCCGCCAGCGCCTGACAGCGGTGTCTGTTTCTGGCACTCGCTTCTGATGTCGGCATGCGGCACTCGCTGCTGACTATCGGCTTCCGATACCAGCTTCTGACAACGACAACGCCCCGCCTCCTGCTGTCGATCGACACGCAAGAGGCGGGGCGTTCTGGTCATGGCGGCAGGTCGACAGCCGCTGGCGGGCTATGTCTGCACGAATCAGACAATTGCAGAAAAATGTCAGACAAATTGTCAATGGTGAGGGTCAGGCATTTCTTTGACACTGATCGGCACGCTAGATGTCGGTCGCTGACAGCATGTCTCGTGGTACCGCGCGCCAACGGTGAGGCATGTTCTGCAGACGATGGGCAGCTGAGCAAGCAGGCCTCCGAGCCCTGTTGTTCAACAAGGATAATGCCATGAACGCCCTCACCCTGAGCTCCTTCGTGTTCTTCACGGGGCTGGTCGCCGTGATCACCTGGTGGCTGACCCGTCGTGACGACCATCAACATTCCACCGGCTATTTCCTCGCCGGACGCAGTCTGACCTTCCCGATCATCGCAGGCTCCCTGCTGATGACCAATCTCTCCACCGAGCAGATGGTGGGCCTCAACGGCGCCGCCTTCACCGACGGCCTTTCCGTGATGGCTTGGGAAGTGGTGGCCGTGGTCTCGCTGGTCGCGATGGCCATGTTCTTCCTGCCACGCTTCCTCAAGAGCGGTATCACCACCCTGCCGGAACTGCTGGCACTGCGCTTCGATCGCACCACCCAGCTACTGGCCAACCTGATCTTCATGCTGGCCTACGCCATCATTCTACTGCCCAGCATTCTCTACTCCGGCGCCCTCGGCCTGATGGGTGTGCTCGACCTGCGCGCCCTGACCGGCATCGACTCGCAGATGGTACTGCTGACCGGCACCGTGATCGCCGTCGGCATCGCCGGTGCCATCTATGCCCTCTTCGGTGGCCTGCGCTCCATCGCCATCTCCGACACCCTGAACGGCATCGGCCTGCTGATCGGCGGCATGATCATCGTCTACTACGGGCTGGACCGTGTCGGTGACGGCAATGGCATTCTCGCCGGCTGGGAGACGCTCAAGGAGACCCACCCGGAGAAGCTCAATTCGCTGGGCGGGGATGACCAGTCAGTGCCGGTCTCGACCCTGTTCACCGGGGTGCTGCTGCTCAACATGTTCTACTGGTGCACCAACCAGCAGATCATCCAGCGCACCTTCGCCGCCAAGACCCTCGCCGAGGGCCAGAAGGGCGTGCTGCTGACTGGCGCCCTCAAGCTGCTGGGCCCGCTGTATCTGGTGCTGCCGGGCATCATCGCCTTCCAGCTCTACGCCGGTGACGGCATCAAGGCCGACGCCGCCTATGGCCGGCTGGTCTTCGATGTGCTGCCCGCGCCGCTGACCGGCTTCTTCGCCGCGGCGATGGTCGGCGCGATCCTGTCGTCCTTCAACTCGGCGCTCAACTCCACCGCCACCCTGTTCAGCCTCGATGTCTACAAGGCACGCCTCAAGCCGCAGGCCAGCGATGAAGAGGTGGTCAAGGCCTCCAAGTGGGCCGGCTGGATCATGGCCGCCGCCGCGATGGCCATCGCGCCGCTGCTGGCGACCCAGGAAAGCCTGTTCGTCTACGTGCAGAAGGTGAACTCCATCTACTACATCCCGCTGCTGGCGGTGATCGTGGTGGGACTGATGTCCAAGCGCGTGCCGGCCATCGCCGCCAACCTGGCGCTGGTGCTCGGTTGCGCGGTCATCGGCCTGTTCTACTTCGTGCCGACGCTTTCCGAGCTGGTCGATCGGGTGCACAACTTCCACTTCATCGCCATCGTGCTGGTGCTGTTGATCGCCATGATGCTGGTGATCGGCAAGCTGTCACCGCGCGCCGAACCCTGGATCCAGCAGGACGTCGGTGCCATCGACATGACCCCCTGGGCCGGCACGCGTATCGCCAGCATCATTCTGCTGGTACTGGTGATGGCGATCTATCTGGCCTTCGCCGGCTGATCGCCCCATTCGCCCAGCGCGTTCGCACGCCACATGTCATCGTCATCGCCACATGTCATCGTCATCGCCATGACCTCACGACATGAGCGCACGACATGAGTGCAAGACATGAGCACGCCAGCGCCCCGTCATCTTCACCGATGGCGGGGCGCTGGCGTCTCTGATTGAGCATCAAAGATGCCCCGCAATGCGCAGCGAAAGCCGCGACATGCGTCTTTTTACGACACTGCGATCAATGCCTGATACCAGAGACTGAGAAGCAATGACCGCCTGTTCATTCTCAACGCTCAATCGACGCCAACCACACCCCGAAACCTACGTATGTTCTACAAATGGCGGATAGCGAGAAATCGGGAGATACCTACACTAGCGCCAGTCTTGCCGTGAATGTTACCGGTGAGTCTCTTCACGGACGATGACACAGCTTGCTGTGTGCATTGCATCGCCACGGCTGGATCGGCGTCGAATCGCTACCCGGGTCACCTGCCCACCGCCTCATGATTCGCCGCCGCACGCCTAAAGGAATCCTCCCCCATGCATGCCTTGACACTTGTTTCTTTCGTGTTCTTTACCGGCCTGGTCGCCGCCTTGACCTGGTGGTGGACACACCGCGATGACACCTCGCATTCCACCGGTTATTTCCTCGCCGGACGCAGCCTGACCTTCCCGCTGATCGCGGGCTCCCTGTTGATGACCAACCTGTCCACCGAACAGATGGTCGGCCTGAATGGCGCCGCCTTCACCGATGGCCTGTCGGTGATGGCCTGGGAAGTCATGGCGGTACTGGCCATGGTGGTGATGGCGATGTTCTTCCTGCCACGCTTCCTCAAGAGTGGCATCACCACCCTGCCCGAGCTGCTGGCCCTGCGCTATGGCCGCAGCACCGAGCTGATCACCAACCTGATCTTCCTGTTCGCCTATGCGGTGATCCTGCTGCCGATCATCCTCTACTCCGGTGCCATCGGCCTGCAGGGCATGCTGGATCTGCCGTCGCTGACCGGCATCAGCTCGCCCAATGCGCTGCTGTGGATGACCATCTGGGTGGTCGGCATCATCGGCGCCATCTATGCCCTGTTCGGCGGCATGCGCTCCATCGCCATCTCCGACACCTTGAACGGCGTGGGCCTGTTGATCGGCGGCATGCTGATCGTCTATTTCGGCCTCGACGCCGTCAGTGATGGCCAGGGCGTGATGGCCGGCTGGGACACGCTGACCGCCGCCAATCCGGAGAAATTCAACTCCATGGGCGGCGAAGACCAGTCGGTGCCCTTCTCGACCCTGTTCACCGGCGTGATGATCATCAACTTCTTCTACTGGTGTACCAACCAGCAGATCATCCAGCGCACCTTCGCCGCCAAGACCCTCGCCGAGGGCCAGAAAGGCGTCCTGCTGACCGGTGCCCTCAAGCTGCTGGGCCCGCTGTATCTGGTGATTCCCGGCATCATCGCCTATCACCTCTACGCCTCTTCCGGCGTCAAGGCCGACAGCGCCTACGGCCAGCTGGTCTTCGATGTGCTGCCCGCGCCGCTGACCGGCTTCTTCGCCGCGGCGATGGTCGGCGCGATCCTGTCGTCCTTCAACTCGGCGCTGAACGCCACCACCACGCTGTTCTCCACCGGTATCTACAAGGCGCATCTGCGTCGTGATGCCAGCGACGAGGAAGTGGTCAAGGTCTCCAAGGGCTTCGGCTGGGTGCTGGCGATCGCCTCCATGACCCTCGCGCCGCTGCTGGCCGGTCAGGAAAGCCTGTTCGGTTACCTGCAGAAGATGAATGCCATCTACTTCATCCCGATCTTCGCCGTGGTGCTGATGGGGCTGCTGACGCGTCGCGTGCCGACCATCGCCGCCAACCTGGCGCTGCTGATCGGTTGCAGCGTGATCGGGGTGGTCTACTTCGTGCCAGCCTTCTCCGGCGTGCTCGACGTGATCCACGAGTTCCACTTCGTCGGCCTGGTGTTCGTGCTGCTGATCGCGATGATGCTGATCATCGGCAAGCTGGCACCGCGTGACGAGCCGTGGATCCAGCAGGATGTCGGCGCCATCGACATGACGCCCTGGAAAGGCGCCAAGGTCTGCGCGCTGCTGCTGGTCGTACTGGTGATCGCCATCTATCTGGCCTTCATCTGACGCCTGCAAGTCGCCGCTTCAAAACGACGAATCGTCATCAAATGAGTATCACGCCCCGCGTTGCCCCCTCGGACACGCGGGGCGTGTGCATTTCAGGCATGCTGGACTGCATGTTCCCTGAAGAGGTCGCCCATGTCCTGCTTACCCCATCGCCAGTTAAAGGGACTGTTCTTTTCCTCGCTGAGGGCGCCTTTCTCCTCTTCGCTGAGGGCTCCTTTCTTTTCCTCGCTCAGGGCGCTCAAGGCGCTGGGCGTCGCCCTGCTGCTGTCCAGTCTGGCCACCGCCAGCCCGAGCCAGGCCGCCGAGCGCTGGCAGCGGGCCGCTGTGTTGACGGACAGCTTCATGGAAGTGGCGCTCAAGCGTGAATACCAACCCGGCAACAGCGCCTCGCTGGTGCGCTGGCAGGCGCCCATCAAGGTGCGGGTCGATTCGCAGCTGGGCAATTCACGCATGCAGCGCCAGATGAGCGAGGTCCAGTTTCGTCATCTGGCCGCCATCACCGGCCAGCCGTTGAGTTTCGTGTCCTCCGCCGGAAAGGCCAACCTGCGCATCGCCTTCATCGCCCGGGACCACATGACGCGCGAGGCCACCGCCTACGTCGGCAAGCAGCAGGCCGCCACCCCGGGCATGCGCAAGGCATTGCGTGAAGGCGTGTGCCTGACGCTGTTCAAGACCGGGCCGGATCACGCCATCACCAGCGGCCTGATCCTGATTCCCGCGGGCTATGCCCGCCAGAAGGCGCGTCTGGTGGACTGCGTCGTCGAGGAGAGCGCCCAGCTGATGGGGCTGCCCAATGATTCAGACAGGGTCTCCCCCTCCGTCTTCAGTGACGTCACGGTGGATACCTGGCTGAGCCCGCTGGATTATGTGCTGCTCAAGATGCTGTATGCCCCGGAACTTTCCCCCGGCATGTCAGCCGCGCAAGTCCGCGCTGCGCTGCCCGCGGTCATCCAGCGTCTTGCCGAGCAGGGCGAGCTGTCACACGCCATCCGTCGCGTGCGCCAGGGCAGCCTGCGGGAATGGGCGGGAGACTAGGCTCGCCGAGAGCGCAATCCTGAACACGGAGTTGGAACGCCTGAGCGGAGCACAGGCATAATCAGGTCAGGCGCGCCGGGCGCCGACATCCGACGGAGCTGCGCCTTCATGCCACTATCTTCTCCCGCTGCCGGCCGGGCACGCCTGCCCTTGGCCGTCACGCTGCTGTCGCTGTGTCAGGCCTTGCTGGTCAGCGGCAACATCCTGCTGATCGCGGTCTCGCCGCTGATCGGTGCCCAGCTGGCCTCGAGCAGCTGGTCGACCGCGCCGGTCGCCACCCAGTGGCTGGGCCTGATGTGCGCCACCATTCCTGCCTCGTTGATCACCGCTCGTCTCGGGCGGCGGCGCGGCTTCGTGCTCGGCAATCTGTGCGGGCTGGCTGGCGCGGGGCTGGCCGTGCTGGCGCTGCATCTGCAGCATTTCGGACTGTTCCTGCTTGCCACCTGGCTGGTGGGCATCGGCATCGGCTTCGGCCAGCTGTATCGCTTCGCCGCGATGGAAGCCGCCCCGGAGGAGCAACGTGAACGCGCCATCGGGCTGGTGATGGGCGGTGGCGTGCTGGCGGCCTTCTTCGGGCCCTGGCTTGCACGCACCAGTCATGCATTGGCCGACACGCCCTTCCTGGGCAGCTTCATCGGGCTGGGGGCACTCTATCTGGTCGCGCTGTTGCTGCTGGCCTTCATCCGCCTGCCCCGTGACGGCAACGCCCAGTCAGCCGACGATGATGCAGTGGCGCCTGCACGCCCATTGGGCGTGATCCTGCGTCAACCGACCTTCCTGCTGGCCGTGCTCAGCGCGATGGTCGGCTATGGGGTGATGAATCTGGCGATGACGGCCACACCGCTGGCCATGGCCCATGCCGGACACGGCTTCGATCATGTCGCCACCACCATTCAATGGCACGTGGTCGCCATGTTCCTGCCGTCCTTCTTCACCGGGCGGCTGGTCACCCGCTTCGGGGCGGGCACCATGATCGTGACCGGCTGTGGCTTTCTGCTGGCAAGTCTTGCCACCGCACAGCTGCTGGCCGCCGACTACCTGACGGGAGCCCAGGGGTTCTTCCTCGGTCTGATCCTGCTCGGCATCGGTTGGAACTTCACCTTCCTGCCCGCCACCACGCTGCTGACCCGCTGCCATCGCCCCAACGAGAAGGCCCGCACCCAGGCCGCCAACGAGTTCCTCGTCTTCACCACCGGAGCAGTGACGGCGCTGCTGGCCGGCCCCCTGGTCAGTACGCTGGGCTGGGCGCTGCTCAACCTGCTGCTGATCCCCGCCTGCCTGCTACCCATCGCCCTGCTGGCGTGGCGTCAGCTTGCCTTGCGCGCCGATCGCCCGCAGATAGAGGGATGATGGCGAGCCGTGCGGCGCACGCTGACAAGTCCCGGCCATCACCCGGCTCATCATCAGCTGCCAGGACGCCATCGCGTCGCGCCGCCGCCTCGCCCCCACTGACAGGGAATGCCTGATGTTCAACACCATGACCCGCAACGCCCGCCAGCTTGCCCGCGATGTGGGCCGCGAAGCACATGACCTGCTGGAGCGCGGTCTCGACCGCCAGCTGCGGCTCGCCGTCACGGGCCTGTCCGGTGCCGGCAAGACCGCCTTTCTCGTCTCGCTGATCGAGCAGCTGCGCCATGCCGGACTCGGCGCGCGCCTGGAGCTGCTGCCCGCCGCACGCGACGGCCGCCTGCTCGGCGCGGAACGCGTCAGCCAGCCGGACCTCTCCATCCCGCGCTTCCCGCTGGAAGCCGGCTTGCGCTCGCTGTCCGGCCAGCATTCGCCGCATGGGCCCGAATGGCCGACACCGACCCGCAGCATCAGCGAGCTGCGCCTCAAGATCGGCTTTCGCCCCACCTCGCGTGCCGCGCGCATGCTCGACAGCCAACGCGCCACCCTGACGCTGGACCTGATCGACTATCCCGGCGAATGGCTGCTGGACCTGCCGATGCTGGAGCAGGACTTCAGTGGCTGGAGCAGCGAGTGCGAGACCCAGCTGGCCGACGGGCGTGGCGACTGGGCGCATGACTGGATGGCAGCCATCGAGGGCCTGACACCGGACAGTGAGGTGGATGAAGACCGCCTCGCCGAGATCGCGAGCCTCTATACCGACTATCTGCACGCCGCACGTCGCAAGGGTGGCTTCGTCGACCTGACACCAGGCCGTTTCCTGCTGCCCGGCGAGCTGGACGAAGCGCCAGTGCTGCAGTTCTTCCCGCTGCCGGGGCTTGGTGACTGGACACCCGACGCGCTGGCCGCCCTGCCGGAAGCCAGCCTGTATCGCACCCTCGCACGCCGCTTCGATCACTATCGCCGCCGCGTGGTGCGCCCCTTCTATCATGACCACTTCCGGCGCTTTGACCGCCAGATCGTGCTGATCGACGTGCTGGGCGCGCTGAATGCCGGCCCGGCGCCCTTCCGCGACCTGAGCCGTGCGCTGGACAAGCTGTTCGACAGCTTCGCCTATGGCCGTCGTCATCTGCTGGCGCGCCTGATGGACCGCCGCATCGACCGCCTGGCCATCGCCGCCACCAAGGCCGACCACGTCACGCCAGAGCAGCATGGCGCGATGCGCGACCTGCTCGAGCAGCTGCTGGCGGACCCGCTCAAGCGCCTGCGCTATCGCGATGTACCGCTCAAGGCCTTCACCATCGCCGCCATCCGCGCCAGCGAGGCGCGCGAGGTGGTCGAGAATGGTCAGCGTCATCCGGCGCTGGCGGGACAACTGCTCGGCGAGCACGAGGGAACGAGCGACTCGGACACGCAAGGCGCCGGCCGCGAGTCCGTGCTGCTGTTCCCGGGCGAGGTGCCCTCACGGCTGCCCGACCCGAATTTCTGGGCCAAAAGTCGCTTCGACTTCCCCCACTTCGCGCCGCCGAAGATCGATGGCAATGCGCCACCTCACATTCGCATGGACGCCGTGCTCGACTGGCTGCTGGGAGACCACCTGAAATGACCACCGAATCCCGCCATCCGCGCCCGGGCAAACGCTTCACGAGCCCCGATTCGGCGCAGGCCGATGCCGCCTCGACCACCTATGCCGAGCGCCCCACCGAGAGCGCATCAGAGAGCGCGGCAGAGGCCCTGCGCGGCGCGCGTCACTTCTCGCCAGAGATGGAAAGCCAGCCCCTGGCGGCGGCCGAGCCGGAACCCGCCACGCCGGGACTGGATGCGACGCTGAGCGCCCGGCCACGTCATCGCGGCCTCAAATGGCTGCTGCTCGGCACCCTGACACTCGGGGGTGTCGAGGCCGGTCATGCGCTCTATCAGGCGGCCATGGGCGGTGATCTGATCGCCGGTGCCTGGGGCCTGCTGGGCCTTGGCGCCATCGGGCTTGGCGCCCGCGCGCTGGGCAAGGAGCTCTTCAGGCTGCGTCACCTGCGCAAGCACGTCGCGCTGCGCGCCGAGCTGGAAGAACATCAGCAGGATGACTTTGGCCAGGAGAACTTTGGTCAAGGAGGCTTTGGCCAGCGCGGTGATGCGCCGTCCACGCCTGACGAGGACTCGGGCAAGGCAGGCGGCAAAGCCGACAGCCCGCAGGAAGACCTGCTCGAACAGCTGCGTCGCCAGATGAAGCTCGGCGATGATGATGCCGGCGTGCGCGCCTGGCGCGCCGCCTGTGAAGCGCATCACTCGCCGTCGGAGCGCCGCGAGCTGTTCGCCTTCCACGTGCTGGGGCCGCGGGATCGTGAGGCGCGGCGTCTGATCTCGCGCATGAGCGGCGAGACGGCGGTGATGGTGGCGGTCTCGCCGCTGACCTGGGTCGACATGAGTCTGGTGGCCTGGCGCGGGCTGCGCATGATGGAGCGCCTGTCGCGCCTCTACGGGCTGGAGCTGGGCTATGCCAGCCGCCTGCGGCTGTTCAAGGAGGTACTGGCCTCGATGGCCTTCGCCGGTGCCAGCGAACTGGCCGCCGAGGCCAGCATGGACCTGCTGTCGATGAATCTGGCCGGCCGCCTCTCCACCAAGGCCGGTCAGGGGCTGGGCAGTGGCCTGATGAACGCACGTCTCGGCCTGCGAGCCATGCGCCTGCTGCGCCCCATCCCCTTCCATGCCGAGGAGGTGCCGCGCATCGGTGAGCTGCGCGCGGAGCTGTTCTCGCGCATGCGCAAGGCCGACAAGGGCGAGGACGACGCGAGCTGAGCAGGCCGCGACCTCCCCTGCCACTACCTTGAAAACAAGACGCGCGCCTCTGATAGCTGGCCATTCGGGCCTTCAGGGCGCGCGTCTTTCGTGAGTCATCTCACCTTCGATGGTTTCAGCCTTCGAGGATTTCAACCTTCGCTGGCGATGCCGGCCTCCAGCCACTTCATCACGCGCAGCGCCTCATGGGGTGAGGTCGGATTGCCGCCCTGGCCGCGAATGCAGTCGCGCAGCCCCGCATACCAGGCCGGATAGTCGCCATCGCGGCCCTGATGGGTGCCGCCTACCAGCACCTGCTCGCCTTCGGCGCCGTCCGGGTCGGCCTCCAGCACGGTCAACATTCCGGGACGCGCATCCCGCCCCCACTGGCGCGCCTGGCGCTCCTGCGGGTCACGCGAGGGCCAGTCACCGGCCTTGAGGCAATCCTCCTGAGGGTCGAGCCCGAACACCACATAGCTGCCACGGGTGCCGTGCGCGGCGAAGCGTGCCGTCGGCGCCGCCGTCAGTGCACTGGCGTGCAGCTCCACCACCAGACCGGGGTGCCCTGGATGGTGGGCGTAATCGAGCACGGCATGGAAGAAATCATCGGTCACCGCGCCTTCGCGCTGGGCGCGACGCGTGAGCTGGATGGCGCCTGGTTCGCCGAACAGGCACAGCGCCTGATCCAGCAGGTGCGGACCGAGGTCATACCACAGGCCGCTGCCGGGCAGTGCCTGCTCACGCCAGCGGTTCGGCACCGTCGGGCGGAAGCGGTCGAAGTGGGATTCCAGATGCGCGATGCGCCCCAGCGTGCCGTCGTTGATCAATTCCGCCAGCGTCAGGAAGTCGGCATCGAAGCGCCGATTGTGAAATACCGCCAGCACCCGGCCGGCCTGCTCGGCCTGGCGGGTCAGGGCCTCGCCTTCTTCAAGCGTCACCGTGAAGGGCTTGTCGACGACCACATGCTTGCCTGCCGCCAGCGCCGCAGAGGCCAGCGGGGCGTGGGTCTCGTTGGGCGTCGCGATGATGATCAGATCGATGTCGTCACGCGCAAGCAAGGCCTCCGGGGCGGCCTCCACCTCCAGCTGCGGGCGCTCGGCCCTGACGACCTCGGGCCGCGAGGTGGACAGCGCCACCAGCGCCAGCCCGTCCGTGGCCTCGATCAAGGGTGCGTGGAAGGTGCGCACCGCCATGCCATAACCGATCAGCCCGACCCGGATCGCGCTCTCAGAGGGGAAGGCGGCGCCGTGCCATGCGGCGGTGTCGCTATGATCATCAGTGGCGGGGTGGGCTATGCGGCTCATCGGGCATCCTTGTCGTTGACGCAATCTTGAGGGAGTCGTGCCTGGCAGCGCCATCCTAGCAAGGCTCCCGTGCCACAGACAGAGATGACAGCCGCCTTTGATGCTTGTCCATCGCAGACTTCATCCCGCGAGCGAGTCGCCGCGTAATGCCCGCCATCGAACAGCAGTCCCCTTGAAGTCACGTGGCTCAGCCCGCAGACCTTGCTGTACCAGGAGGGGCGCGGCAGTGAGTGGGAAGGTCACTCGCCAGCCGCCTCGCCATTTGATTCGCGAAGGAGCAGACAGCATGCGCAAGACGCTCATCATCGGTGCCAACGGCAAGATCGGTCGTCAACTCTGCGAGAAGGCTCAGGCCGCCGGCGAGCCCGTCGTCGCGATGATCCGCTCGACCGAGCAGCAGAGCTGGTTCCATGAACGCAGCATCCCGACGGTACTGGGCGATCTGGAAGGCGAGATGCGCCAGGCCTTCTATGGCTGCGATCAGGCGGTGTTCGTCGCGGGCTCCGGCCCGAATACCGGCCCGGACAAGACACTGACCATCGACCTGCACGGTGCGATGCGCACCGCGGAGCTGGCCGCCGAATTCGGGCTGTCGCGCGTGATCCAGGTCAGCTCGATCCGCTCCGAGACACCGCTGGCCGGCCCGGTGGCGATGCGCCCCTACTTCGCGGCCAAGAAGGCGGCCGATCTGTGCCTCGCCGAGAGTGGCCTGCGTCACGTCATCGTCAAGCCCGGCCGTCTCACCAACGAGAGCGGCAGCGGCAAGCTGACCCAGAACGCCGATGACTCCGACGAGATGCAGGTCTCGCGCGCCAATGTCGCCGAGTTCCTGCTTGGCTTGATCAAGGCCCGCGAGATCGGTGGCCGTCATCGCAAGGCGCCCATCTTCACCCTGTTCGACGGTGATACGCCGGTTTCGGGTCTGCTGAACGCCACGACGACCGCCGACTGAGTGCGCGCCTGAGCCTGTGGCAAAGCGCACTGGCAGGCCGCTTTCGCCAGGCTTGCCCACGCTTGACCTGCCGCTCATCCACGCCTGCGCGCAGCCCGCGCGGGCGTTGGGCCATCTGGTAGCTTTCCCCCCATGCTCCATGTCCGTATAGTGAGCCACTGACCCCGCCAACAGAACTTCCGAAATGCTGCAGAACAATTCGCTGCTGGCGCAGCTGAAAGATCAAATCCGCCAGGAAATTCCCCGTGTCACGGGGGTGATCAAAGGCACCGACAAGGGCTTCGGCTTCCTCGAATGCGAGGACGGCGAGTCTTTCTTCGTGCCGCCACCCGCCATGAAGCAGGTACTGCACGGCGATACCGTCGAAGCAACCGTCAAGGTGGAAGGTGAGAAGAAGTCCGTACAGCCGGAAGTGCTGATTGAGACGGGTGTCGATCGCTTCGTCGCTCGTGTCGGCAAGCGTGATGGCCGCCTGAACGTGATGCCGGATCATCCCTCCATCAACACGCGCATGAAAGCGCGCGTGAAGCGTGGCATCAATGAGGAAGCCCTCAATGATGGCGACTGGGTCGTGGCACGTCTGCTGCGTCACCCGATGCGCAAGGACGACCGCAGCTTCTTCGCCCAGATCGAGGAAGTCATCGCCACCGTGGACAACCCGCGTGTGCCGTGGCGCGTCACCCTGGCGCGTCACGCGCTGGAACAGGCCTCTCCGGAGGGCGGCACTGACTGGCCGCTGCTCGAGGAAGGCCTGACTCGCGAAGACATGACCCACGTGCCCTTCTTCACCATCGATGGTGAGAAGACGCGTGACATGGATGACGCCCTGCACATCGTCGAGCGCCCGGAAGGCGGCTGGACCCTGAGCATCGCCATCGCGGACCCGACCGCCTACGTGCCGGAAGGCAGCCGTGTCGACGAAGAGGCGCGCACGCGCTCCTTCACCGTCTACCTGCCGAGCCAGAACGTCACCATGCTGCCGGAAATCCTGGCCGACGACCTGTGCTCGCTGAAGGAAGGTGAAGACCGTCCGACGCTGATGTGCATCGTCGACATCGATACCGATGGCGTGATCGGCGAGCCGAAGTTCTTCGCGGCCACCATGCGCTCCCACCACCGCCTGACCTACGACAACGTCTCCGACTGGATCGAAGGCCAGGAAGGCAGCTGGAAGCCGGAAACCGAAGAGCTGGCCGAAGGTCTGCGTCAGCTGGAAGCCTTCACCCAGGCGCGTATCGCCTGGCGTGCACGCAATTCCCAGGTCTTCCGCGAGCGTCCGGACTTCGAGTTCGAGCTGGATGAGGAAGGCAACGTGCTCAACGTACGTGCCGACCACCGCCGCATCAGCAATCGCATGATCGAAGAATCCATGATCACCGCGAACCTGAGCTGCGCACGCCTGCTCTCCAAGCACATCGGTCACGGTATCTTCAACGTGCACCAGGGCTTCGCGCCGGAGAAGTACGACGACACCATCGAGTTCCTGGCTGGTCAGAACATCACCGCCACGCCGGAACAGCTGGGCAGCCTGGAAGGCTACCGCCTGATCCGTCAGGAGCTGGATAGCCGCGAAGACACCTGGCTGGACGTGCGCATGCGTCGCTTCCAGGGTTACACCGTGATGTCCGCTCAGCCGGGGCCGCACTTCGGTCTGGGTCTGGAAGCCTACGCGACCTGGACCTCGCCGATCCGCAAGTACGGCGACATGGTCAACCACCGCTTGATCAAGCGCGTGATTCTCGGCCAGGACGTGCCGGCGGAAGCCACCGAGCAGCTGACCGAGCACCTCAGCGAACGTCGTCGTCTCAACCGCATGGCCGAGCGCGATGTGAAGGACTGGCTCTACGTGCGCTACCTGACCAAGGCCGCCGAAGAACAGCAGGTCTTCACTGGCGAGATCATCGACATCCGTCGTGGCGGCATGCGCGTGCGTCTGGAAGAGAATGGCGCCAGCGTCTTCATTCCGGCACCGCTGATCCACAGCGATCGCAAGAAGGTCGCGATCGATGACAAGGAAGGCCGCGTGCGCATCGAAGACGAGCTGCGTTACTCACTGGGCGACATCATCAAGGTCTCCTTGACCGAAGCCCGTGAAGAGCGTCGTTCACTGGTAGGTCGTCCGGCCGAATAAGCCGCGACCCACCACTGCCGTATGTAACTGCCTTGTCATCACGGGCAATTGCCACGGCCATCTACGCCCCGGAGTGCTCTGCGCCCGGGGCGTTTTTCGTTCTTGTGCATTGCGTATACGGTGCGTGTACCAAGCGTGAGAAATTGTAATTTTGTGAAACAGAAGCTCACGCTATACTCCTCACATCAACACACGACATCTGCTTTCACTGCTGCAGCGTTACTGGATTGACCAAGCGCGAATGACTGAAGCCTGTCCCTGATGAAGTTCGTCCATGCGAGGACCCAGAAATGAAAACTCATCGCTCCACTGCAGCTACCTCACTGCGTCACCTGGCCGAGCATGCCGCCATCGTTCGTCACCCGGCCATGAGCTACGCCCGCGTCGACGCCGCAGCAGACAGCAGCTCAGGCAGAAGCTCGGAAGGCAACTCCACCTCTCCGGAGCGCCAGCGTGAGATTCAACGTGAAGCGATGGAACACGTCGCGATGCTGCTGGAACGTGATCGTCGCCGGACCCGCAACCGTCTGCTTCTGGCCGCCGGCCTGCTGCTGAGCCTTGTGCTGCTCGCCAGCCAGCGCCCAGCCGAGCCGGAAGCCGCCTTCTCGCAGGAGCTTGGCCAGGCCATGCCCAGTGCCCTGCACCTGTCCCAGCATGGACTGGCGTGATGACGCCCGATCTCAATCCATCAGGACAGATAACGATGCCAGGACCCCATGCAACACCAGGCACGGATGCCAGACATGACTGAGTCGATCCTCTGCTAGACCCTGCAATGCCCGCTCCGGCGACCCTCCCCCCTGTCGCCCCCTGTATTCCTGTAGTGCACGCACTTGCCCTGTCCGGTGGCTCCGGACAGGGTCTTTTTTTGCCTGTCGTATGGCTTCTCTTGCGCAGCACTGACCAGAGGCCAGCTGCCGCACTCCCTGCTGGAGCACGCCAGCATGGCAAAACGTCTTTCTTCCCCCCTCGCAGTAAACCTGATGCCAAGAGCTTGATGACAAATGTCCGAGAGCGGGAGCGCATCGCACCAACATTGTTCCCTGTTGTCACACAGACCAGTCATCTCCTGATGTAACGTCATTGCCAGCCGCAGTGTGGAACATCGCGTGGCGAGGCGTCTCGTCACGCGCGACACTGTATGTCATGCCTCGTGCCCTTGGTTTCACGTCGGGTTCCCCCCATGACTTGACCAGAGGCTCGTTCGTCATTGCCACTGGCTTGCTGGAATCTGCGTGCTCGATTGCGTCTTTCTCAAGCACCCGGAAGCACGACAAGGCAGCCATGGCGGGCAGTGACGTCGGGATTCATCTTCATCGCGCACGACCGGTAAAGCGGTCTTGAGGAGTCCGTGTGCATATCGCTGACATGACCATGTTCCATGCCCCCTCCAGTGGCGGGGTCAGAACCTACCTGGAAGCCAAGCGACGACGTCTGCGGACGCGGCCCGATGTTCGTCACAGCCTGCTGGTCCCCGGCGAGACCACCAGTGTCAGTGATGACCTCTACAGCGTGCCGGCACCGCCCATTCCCTTCGGCAACGGCTATCGCTTCCCCCTGCGCCGGGGCGGCTGGGTCAGCACGCTGCTGGCACTGCAGCCGGATGTCATCGAGGCCGGTGACCCCTACGTCACGGCGTGGGCGGCACTCGATGCCGGTCGCAAGCTCGATGTCCCGGTACTGGGCTTCTATCACTCGGACCTGCCGCGCCTGATCACCAATCGCCTGGGCGAGTGGTCAGGGGCCAACGTCGATCGCTACGTCAAACGCCTCTATCGCCACTTTGACCGCGTGCTGGCCCCCAGCCAGGTGATGGCCGACCGGCTCGACCGACTCGGAGTCGACAATGTCCATATCCAGCCACTGGGTGTCGATCTTTCCACCTTCCACCCTGACTGCCGCGACGAGGGCCTGCGCCGCGAGCTTGGCCTGGAAGACCACGTGCGCCTGCTGGCCTTCGCCGGTCGCGGCTCACGCGAGAAGAATCTTGATGAGCTGCTGGAGGCCGCCCGCCTGCTCGGCCCCGACTACCATCTGCTGTTGATCGGCTCGGGCATGCCGCGGCATCTCCCTGACAATGTCAGCGTGACCGGGCACTTCTGCAGCAGCACCGAAGTGGCGCGTCTGGTGGCCTCGGTGGATGTGCTGCTGCATGCCGGCACCCAGGAAACCTTCGGTCTGGTGGTACTGGAAGCCATGGCCTGCGGCACACCGGTGGTGGCGGCACGCGCCGGCGCACTGGCCGAGAATGTGCCACTGGGCTGCGGTCAGCTCTGCAACCCGCACTCGCCGCATGCCATGGCGCGTGCCGTGCAGGAAGTCTTCGCCAATGACCCCGCCGCACTGGGTCGTCAGGCGCGGCGGCATGTCGAGAAGCACCATGCCTGGGACCGTGTCGTGGATGGTCTGCTCGGCCATTATCACGCGGTCACCGGGACTCGCATGCAACCGGTACTCGAGGAGGTGACCCATGGCTGAATCGCCGGCTGCCAAGCAGCACTTTCTGTTGGTCCTGCATGATGTCGCGCCCGAGACCTGGACCGACTACCGGGACTTCGTCGCCGAGGTGGATGCCCTCTGCCAGGCACGCCTGAACCACCCCTGCCCGATCACCTGGCTGGTGGTACCTGACTTCCATCATCGCAGCGCCCTGGAAGACGCTCCGGAAGTCATCGCCCTGCTGGACTCTCGCCGCCAACAGGGGGACGAGCTTGCCCTGCATGGCTTCCATCACTGCGATGACGCGCCAGCCCCCCGCACCCCGCGCGATTACCTGATGCGCCGCGTGCTGACCTGGGAGGGCGAGTTCTACCCCCTCGATGAGACCGAAGCCAGACGACGTCTGCTGGAAGGCACCGCACTCTTCAAGCGTCTTGGCTGGCCATTGGACGGCTTCGTGGCCCCCGCCTGGCTGATGAGTGACGGCACTCGCAAGGCGCTGAAGTCCCTCGACTTCCGCTACACCAGCGACCCCCAGCATCTCTATCGACTGCCTGACTTCACGGTCATCGATGCGCCCGGACTCGTGTGGAGCGCACGCTCCGCGCCACGCCGCCTGATGTCGCAGTGGGTAACGCAGCGCAAGCTGAGCCGCGAGCAACAGGCGCCGGTGTTGCGCCTGGGCCTGCATCCGGTCGATATGCGCCATGCACGCTCACGCCAGTATTGGCTGACGCTGGTCGAGCGCCTGCTCGATGAAGGGCGCCAGCCGATGACCAAGATCGGCTGGCTGACGCAGCAGGGGCTGCTCACTCCCGCCACATCTGACACTGCGCAACTGAACTCGCACCAGGCGGCTCACAGTGCTGCCTGATACCCACCTACCGGATGAGTCCCGTCGTATGGGCCTTGTGACAACCCGCTGCGGGAATCTGCCATGAATCGTGCCCTCTGGTTACTGGGTGCTGGCCTTGTGATGGTCATCGCGATACCGCTGGTACTGGGTGGCAGCGGACTGGGCGGCCAGCTGCGCCAGTTCCCCCTCGACACCTTCCTCTTGATGCTGGGCATGATCGTGATGTGCTGGAACCTGAACGCCGGCCGGTTGCGTCTGCTGCTGGCCGGGCGGGGCGGTCACCTGGGGCAACGCCGCGCCGTCGGCATGGTGATGGCGACCGAGTTCGCCATCAGCGCCACCCCCGGCGGCAGTGGCGGTCCGCTTACCCTGATGGGACTGCTGTCACGTCAGGGGGTGCGCCCGGCGCAGGCCACGGCGGTATTCGCAGTCGATCAGATCACCGACATGCTGTTCTTCCTCTCGGCGCTGGCCAGCATCGGGCTCTACGCCCTCTCGCATACCATCGACCTGCGCCTGGGGTGGATGCTGGCCGTGCCGGCGCTGTTGCTGATCATCGGCTTTGGCCTGCTGGCCGCGCTGGGCAAGCATCATCGGCGCCTGCTCAAGACCAGCGGACGCCTGCTGCGCTGGCTCAAGGTACGCCATCGCTCACGCGTCAAGCTGGCGCGGGGCCTGATCCACTTCCGCCATGCGCTGGTCGAGACACTCGCCCTGCCGCGCCTGACGCTGAGCCTGATCTTCCTGCTCTGCTGTGCCCATTGGCTGCTGCGCTACTCGATCCTCTATCTGGCCGTGTCCGGCCTGGGGCAGGACATTGACTGGAGCTGGACCTTCATTGTGCAGATGCTCTCGCTGGCAGCGGGCCAGCTGACGCTGCTGCCCGGCGGTGCCGGAGGCGCGGAGCTGTCCTCCACTGCCCTGCTCAGCCCGATGATCGGCGCCGCCAGTGCCGCGGCGGCAGTAGTGATCTGGCGAGCGGTGACCTTCTATTTCTACCTGATCGCCGGCGCCCCGGTGTTCTTCGTGATGGCGGGACGCAGCATGCTGGGAAGCTTGCTCAAGCGTCGCTCGGCAGCCACATGACGGGGCGACCGAGCAGCGCTGCAGGCATCATCATGAAAAACACTTGATCATCGCCATATGAATAATACTTTGTTATGTTGGCAGGCGGCTTTATTGAACGGCCATACAATAACCACAGCTCAAGGTGATCTCACATGCCGCATCCTTCCCAGCGTCACCCGACTTCCGCCCGCATTCGCCGTCCGCTGGCCATGATGGGCGTGGTCGGCTCTCTGCTGGCCACCTCGACCTCAGCGGCACTCGCTGATGACAGGCCCCTGCGCAGCATCGACCCCGGCCATGGCACCGACAAGGTCGTGGTCGCCCACCGAGGCGCCTCGGGCTACCTGCCGGAGCACACCCTCGCGGCCAAGGCGATGGCCTACGCCCAGGGCGCCGACTTCCTCGAGCAGGATGTGGTGATGAGCAAGGATGACCAGCTGGTGGTGCTGCACGACCGCTTCCTGGACCGCGTGACCAATGTCGCCGAGGTCTTCCCCGAGCGTGCGCGTGATGATGGCCGCTACTATGCCATCGACTTCACGCTGGACGAGCTGCGCAAGCTGGCGTTCAGCGAGGGCTTCACCGTCAAGGATGGCGAGCAGGTCGCCGACTACCCTGAGCGCTTCCCGCTGGGCAAGTCGCACTTCGGCCTGCACACCCTGAGTGAAGAGATCGAGATGATTCAGGGCCTGAATCACTCCACCGGACGCGATGTCGGCCTGTATGTGGAGATCAAGGCGCCCTGGTTCCACCAGTCGGAAGGCAAGCAGGTCTCGCGAGCCGTGCTCGAGATCCTCAAGCAGTACGGCTACGTCGCGCAGGATGACAATGCCGTCGTGCAGGTCTTCGATCCCAATGGCCTCAAGCGCATTCACGACACGCTGCAGCCCGAACTGGAGATGGACCTGCGTCTGGTGCAGCTGATGGGCGAGACCAGCTGGGACATGACCTTCCAGCCGGATGCGGAGGGCAAGCTTGAGCCCTACGACTATGACTGAATGTATCAGGAAGGCGGCATGCAGCGCATCGCCACCTACGCCGATGGCATCGGGCCGTGGAAGCCGATGGTGATCGAGGACAGCTCGACCCGGGACGACATCAAGGTCACACCAATGGTCGAGGAAGCCCATGCGCAGGGCCTGATCGTGATGCCCTACACCTTCCGCCTCGATGAAGGGCGCATCCCCGACTGGGCCAGCGATTACGACGACATGCTGCGCGCCTTCTTCGTCGACGCCGGGGTCGATGGTATCTTCACTGACTACCCGGACCGCGCCGTGCAGTGGCTGAAGCAGCACGGTGATGCTCTGTAAGCAGCCCTTCAAGACAGGCAGTCCTTGGCAGGGGAACATCAAAAAGCCGGACTCCGTGAGGAGTCCGGCTTTCTCGTCCTGCCTGTTTCTCGTCCTGCCTGATCGTCAGCGCTCGCTGTCAGTTCACGATATCAGCATCGACACGTGATGAGCGCTGCCTTCATTGACCCGCCGCTTCGGCGGCCAGTCCCTTGAGCAGCCCGGCGATCTTGTCCAGCGGCAGCTTGCAGTCGCCCAGATCATGACGGTTGGCCATGTACTGCGGGTCATTCCACTCGATCACGCTGCCGCCCTCCACGGCGCGAATCAGCATCTTCTGCGGCAGGTCCAGGGCGGCCGCCCCGTTGCACTGCATCAACAGAGTGCCCACCTTGGGATTGCCGAAGATGACGGTATGCGTCGCGGGCAACTCCATGCCGACCTTCTCGGCACCCGCCTCATGATCAATGACGCTGAACAGCGTCAGCCCCTTGGCCTTGAGCGCCGTCTCGAGACGCGCCTGGACGCTGGCGACATCATCACGACTGGTCACCGACTCGATGCCCTTGGCAGGCACCTGCATGCTCGCTGAAGCTTCAGGGGCGGAGGCTGCCGCCGCGCCGGAATCTGCACTGGCAGACAGCGGCATGCCAGCAGCCAACGGCAGGGACAGCAACGCCAGCAGGCGCGCGGAGCGCGTGAGGGCGGGGAATGACTTGAGCATGGAACATCCTTATCAGTGAGTCGTGTTGCGCCGTGGGGCATCTGCACGTGTCGCTTGGTCAGGTGCCAATGAACAGTCATCAGATTAGCAACTGCTTGATATGAACGCACCTGCCCCGCCTGCATCAGCCGAAAAACCTCTCCCCTCGCCTGCGCCACCGGCCGCAGGTAGCCCCGCCGACATGCACTCGGGAGAGACTGGCGGCGGCCAGAAACGAAAAAAGGGCAGGCCCTATGGGCCTGCCCTTTCGGTGACATGCGATCCGCTTGGCGCCGATCGCTGTCAGGAGATCAATGGCTTACCAGCCAGTGACTTCCTTGATGGCATCGCCGATCTGCGCGAGTGAACGCACAGTCTTGACGCCAGCCGCTTCCAGAGCCGCGAACTTCTCGTCGGCAGTACCCTTGCCGCCGGAGATGATGGCGCCTGCATGGCCCATGCGCTTGCCCGGAGGCGCAGTCACACCAGCGATGTAGGAGACGACCGGCTTGGTGACGTTCGCCTTGATGTAGGCAGCGGCTTCTTCTTCAGCAGAACCGCCGATCTCGCCGATCATGACGATGGCTTCGGTCTTCGGGTCCTTCTCGAACATCTCGAGGATGTCGATGAAGTTGGAACCCGGAATCGGGTCGCCGCCGATGCCGACACAGCTGGACTGACCGAAACCGTGGTCAGTGGTCTGCTTGACGGCTTCGTAGGTCAGGGTGCCGGAACGAGACACGATACCGACCTTGCCCGGCTGGTGGATGTGACCCGGCATGATACCGATCTTGCACTCACCCGGAGTGATGACACCCGGGCAGTTCGGACCGATGACGCGCGCGCCCAGCTCGTCGCACTTGACCTTGACTTCCAGCATGTCGAGAGTCGGCACGCCTTCGGTGATGCAGACGATCAGCTTGATGCCTGCATTGGCCGCTTCAAGGATGGAATCCTTGCAGAACGGTGCCGGCACGTAGATGACGGACGCTTCAGCGCCAGTCTCGGCAACGGCTTCGGCGACGGTGTTGAACACCGGCAGGCCCAGGTGAGTCTGACCACCCTTGCCCGGCGTCACGCCACCGACCATCTTGGTGCCGTAGGCGATGGCTTGTTCAGAGTGGAAGGTACCCTGGCCGCCAGTGAAGCCCTGGCAGATCACCTTGGTGTTCTTGTCGATCAAAATGCTCATTACTTGCCCTCCGCAGCTTTGACAACCTGCTGCGCCGCGTCAGTCAGGCTGGTAGCAGCGATGATGTTCAGACCGCTTTCGGCCAGCTTCTTGGCGCCGAGTTCAGCGTTGTTACCTTCCAGACGCACCACGACCGGCACGTTGACACCGACCTGCTCGACGGCACCGATGATGCCTTCGGCGATCATGTCACAACGCACGATACCGCCGAAGATGTTCACCAGAACAGCTTTGACGTTGTCGTCGGACAGGATGATCTTGAATGCTTCTGCAACGCGTTCCTTGGTAGCACCGCCACCCACGTCGAGGAAGTTGGCCGGCTTGCCGCCAGACAGGTTGACGATGTCCATGGTGCCCATCGCCAGGCCTGCGCCGTTGACCATGCAGCCGATGTTGCCGTCGAGGGCAACGTAGTTCAGTTCGAACTTGGCAGCATGCGCTTCACGCTCGTCTTCCTGAGACGGATCGTGCATCGCCTGCAGGTCCGGGTGACGATAGACGGCGTTGGCGTCGATGTTGATCTTGCCGTCGAGGCAGTGGAGGTTGCCTTCGTCGGTGATGACCAGCGGGTTGATTTCCAGCAGCGCGAAATCCTTGTCGGCGAACATCTTCGCCAGACCCAGGAAGATCTTGGTGAACTGCTTGATCTGGGTCGGGTTCAGACCCAGCTTGAAGGCCAGTTCACGCGCCTGGTACGGCTGTGCGCCGACCAGCGGATCGATCTCGGCTTTCAGGATCTTTTCCGGCGTCTCTTCAGCAACCTTCTCGATTTCCACGCCGCCTTCGGTGGAAGCCATGAAGACGATGCGACGAGTGGTGCGGTCAACGACGGCGCCCAGGTACAGCTCTTCGGCGATGTCGGTGCAGTTCTCGACGAGAATCTTGGTGACCGGCTGACCGTTTTCGTCAGTCTGGTAGGTCACCAGGTTCTTGCCCAGCCACTGGGTCGCGAAGTCGGAAGCGGCTTGTGCGCTGTCGACCAGCTTGACGCCGCCAGCCTTGCCGCGGCCACCTGCGTGGACCTGTGCCTTGACGACCCACTTGTCGCCGCCAATCTTCTTGCACGCTTCAGCAGCGTCTTCCGGGGTGTCAACGGCAAAGCCCTTGGACACCGGCAGGCCATAGTCGGCAAAAAGTTGTTTTGCCTGATATTCGTGAAGGTTCATCGTGTCATGCCATTGGTTGCATTAGACTCGAACGGCAGTCGCAAGATGCCACTGCCACCGTTCGCCCCGGCCTGGCCGGGGCGACGCGCCTCTTGTTCGGAAGGACGCTTACTTGCGCTTCTTGCGGTTTGCGATGTGAATCGCATGCCCGTCAACGGCCAGCGCGGCTTCGTGCACGGCTTCCGACAGTGTCGGGTGAGCCGTGCAGATCAGTGCGAGGTCTTCGGCGCTTGCGCCGAACTCGAGGGCAGTCACACCCTGTGCGATCAGCTCACCGGCATGCTGGCCGATGATGTGAACGCCCAGGACGCGATCAGTCTCAGCGTCGGCAATGATCTTGGCCAGACCTTCAGTGGCATTGTTGGCCATGGCACGACCGCTTGCCGCGAACGGGAAGCTGCCGGTCTTGACTTCGATGCCTTCGGACTTGGCTTGCTGTTCGGTCTTGCCGACCCACGCCACTTCCGGGAAGGTGTAGATGATGCTCGGGATGGCGTCGTAGTTCATCTCGGCCTTGTGGCCAGCGATGATGTCGGCAACCATCACGCCCTCTTCAGAGGCCTTGTGCGCCAGCATCGGGCCACGCACCACGTCACCGATGGCGTAGACGCCCGGGACGCTGGTCGCGCACTGGTCGTCGACGTGGATGAAGCCACGCTCGTCCAGATTGATGCCGACATCGCTGTCGAGCAGGCTCTGGGTGTACGGACGACGGCCGACCGCGACGATGATCTTGTCGAAGGTCTGTTCCTGTTCGCCGTTGGCGTCGGTGTACTTGACGACGACTTCGCTGTCCTTGATGTCGGAACCGGTCACGCGGGCACCGAGCTTGATGTCCAGACCCTGCTTCTTGAGCAGCTTCTGGGCTTCCTTGGCGACGGCCGCATCGACCATCGGCAGGAAGCTGTCGACCGCTTCCAGCACGGTGACTTCAGAACCGCAACGGCTCCACACGCTACCGAGCTCGAGGCCGATGACACCGGCACCGATGACACCCAGACGCTTCGGCGCTTCGTCGAACTCGAGCGCGCCGGTGGAATCGACGATCAGACCTTCGGTCAGCGGCGTCGGCGGAATCTCGACCGGCACGGAGCCGGACGCGATGACGATGTTCTCGGCTTCGTAGGTCGCCTTGCCACCGTCGTGATCGGTCACTTCGACCTGCTTGTTCGGCAGCACCTTGCCGGTACCTTCCAGCGCGGTGACACCGTTGGCCTTGAACAGACCGGAGATACCGCCGGTCAGGTTCTTCACGATCTGCGCCTTGCGCTCGATCATCTTGGCCACGTCGATCTCGACGCCGTCGGCCTTGATGCCCAGTTCGGCGAACTCATCACGCGCTTCGACGTACTTGTGCGAGGTTTCCAGCAATGCCTTGGACGGAATGCAGCCGACGTTCAGGCAGGTACCGCCGTGAACGACCTTGCCTTCCTTGTTGACCCACTTCTCGACGCAGGCGGTCTTCAGACCCAGCTGAGCAGCGCGGATAGCGGCAACATAGCCACCAGGGCCAGCGCCAATGACGATCACATCAAATTTATCGGCCATGTCTCTTCCTGTTGGTGCAGTTCGATTCGGGTTGGCAACCCGGCGAGTGTCAGTGCCACCCGCCGGGGCCGCTCACGCCCTCGAGATCCTCAAGGGCGTGAGACATTGCGGTCTCAGACGTCGAGCAGGAAACGAGCCGGATCTTCCAGCAGGTCCTTGATGGCGACGAGGAACTGGACTGCATCCTTGCCATCGATCATGCGGTGATCGTAGGACAGTGCCAGATACATCATCGGACGGATGACGACCTGACCGTTCACGGCCATCGGACGCTCCTGGATCTTGTGCATGCCCAGGATGGCGGTCTGCGGCGGATTCAGGATCGGGGTGGACATCAGGGAACCGAAGATGCCGCCGTTGGTGATCGTGAAGGTACCGCCCTGCATCTCATCGATGCCCAGCTTGCCGGCGCGGGCACGCTGACCGAAGTCGACGATGGTCTTTTCGACATCGGCGAGCTTCATGCTGTCGGTATCACGCAGCACCGGCACGACCAGACCGCGGTCGGAAGACACGGCCACACCGATGTCCTGGTAACCGTGGTAGACGATGTCGGTGCCGTCGATGGAGGCATTGACGTCCGGGAAGCGCTTGAGCGCTTCGGTGGCCGCCTTGACGAAGAAGCCCATGAAGCCGAGCTTGGTGTCGTGCACCTTCTGGAAGGTGTCCTTGTACTGCTTGCGCAGTTCCATCACCGCGCTCATGTCCACTTCGTTGTAAGTGGTGAGCATGGCGGCGGTCTGCTGGGCATTGACCAGACGCTTGGCGATGGTCTGACGCATGCGGCTCATCGGCACGCGCTTCTCGGGACGCTCGCCCTCGAAGGTCGGTGCAGACTTCGGCGCGGCCTTGGCATCAGACTTGGAAGCGCCGGACTTGGCAGCCGGCTTGGCAGCGGACTTGGCTGCAGTGCCTTCCTTGACGGCCTTGGCCACGTCTTCCTTCAGCACGCGACCGCCCTTGCCGGTACCGACCAGCTTGCTGACGTCCAGATCGTGCTCGGCCAGCATCTTGCGCGCTGCCGGGGCGAGGATCTTGTCGCCGACCTTCTCGTCCTGACCTTCGTCAGAGCCGGACTTGTCGTCGCTTGCCTCAGCGGCCGGCGCGGCGCCACCGGAAGCACCAGCGCTGAACAGTGCCAGCACGGCTTCGGTCTCGCAGGTATCGCCTTCCTCGACCTTGATCTCGCTCAGGGCGCCGTCGGCCGGAGCCACGACTTCCAGCACGACCTTGTCGGTCTCGATCTCGACGATCAGCTCGTCGCGCTCGCAGGCTTCACCAACCTTCTTGTGCCAGGTGGCGACGGTACCTTCAGCAACGGATTCCGGGAAGCTCGGCGCCTTGACTTCCAGCGTCTTGCCTTCGCCACCGGCGGCCGGCTTGCTTTCGGCCTTGGCGTCGTCCTTGCTCTCTTCAGCGGCGGAGTCGTCCTTGGCGTCTGAAGATGCAGCGGCGTCTGCATCACCGATGGAGCCCAGCACTTGCTCGGACTCGCAGGTATCGCCTTCCTGAACCTTGATCTCGCCCAGGGTGCCGTCCTGCGGTGCGACGACTTCCAGCACGACCTTGTCGGTCTCGATCTCGACGATCAGCTCGTCACGCTCGACGCTGTCGCCGGGCTGCTTGTGCCAGGTCGCCACAGTGCCTTCGGCGACGGATTCCGGAAAAGACGGCGCTTTGATATCGATAGCCATTGGAGTTCCTTAACTCAATTCTCTCTCGGTGCCCTTGCGGGTCGCGAGCCTTTACTTGTTGAAGGCGTCGTCGACCAGCTGGCGCTGCTGCTCGTTATGAACGGACATGTAGCCCGCGGCAGGTGCCGCAGAGGCCGGGCGTCCGGCGAAGTCCAGGCTCATGCCAAGCCCCTGACGGTGCTGCTCAGCGACCTGACGCATATGGTGCTGACTCTGATACCAGGCACCCTGGTTGAGCGGCTCTTCCTGGCACCACATCACCTGCTCGAGATTCTCGTAGTCGGCGATGGCGGCCTGGAGATCTTCCTTCGGGAAGGGATAGAGCTGCTCGACACGGATGACGGCAACATCTTCACGGCCCTGCTCGGCGCGATAGGCGGCCAGGTCATAGTAGACCTTGCCCGCACACAGCACGACGCGCTTGACCTTGGAAGCTTCCAGGTTGCCCTTGTCGGACAGCACCATCTCGAAGCGGCCATCGGCCAGTTCGTCGAGGGTGGAAGTCGCTTCCTTGTGACGCAGCAGAGACTTGGGTGACAGCACGACCAGCGGCTTGCGCAGCGAGCGGATGACCTGACGACGCAGCAGATGATAGATCTGCGCCGGTGTGGTCGGCATGCATACCTGCATGTTGTGCTCGGCACACAGCTGGAGGTAACGCTCGAGGCGTGCGGAGCTGTGCTCCGGGCCCTGGCCCTCGTAGCCGTGCGGCAGCAGCATGGTCAGACCGCACAGGCGGCCCCACTTGCTCTCGCCGGAGGAGATGAACTGGTCCATCACCACCTGGGCGCCGTTGGCGAAGTCACCGAACTGGGCTTCCCACACGACCAATGCCTTGGGCATGGTGGTGGCATAGCCATATTCAAAGGCCAGCACCGCCTCCTCGGAGAGGTAGGAGTCATGGATGGTAAAGGTCGCCTGACCATCCTTGATGTGCTGCAGCGGCACGTAGGTGTCGCCATCCTTCTGGTTGTGCACCACCGCATGACGGTGGGAGAAGGTACCGCGACCCACGTCCTGACCGGTGATACGCACCGGATGGTCGGCATCGACCAGGGTGGCGTAGGCCAGTGTCTCGGCGAAGCCCCAGTTCAGCGGCATGCCACCAGCGGCCATCTTGCGACGATCTTCGTAGATCTTGTTGACCTGACGCTGGACCGAGACGCCGTCCGGCACTTCGCACATCTTGTTGGCGAGGGCCTGCAGCTGCTTCATGTCCATCGAAGTATCGGCAACGCCGGTCCACTCGTGGCCCAGGTACGGCGTCCAATCGACGAACAGACCGGTGTTGGGCTGCTTCACCAGCGCATTGGCAACGTGGTTGCCGGCATCCAGGTCGGCACGGTACTGATCGACCAGGTGCTTGGTCTCTTCCGCGCTGAGCACGCCTTCCTCGACCAGACGGTCCGCATACTTCTCGCGGGCAGTCTTCTGGGACTTGATCTTGGCGTACATCAGCGGCTGGGTACCGGACGGCTCGTCGGCTTCGTTGTGACCGCGCTTGCGGTAACACACGAGGTCGAGCACGACGTCACGCTTGAACTGCTGACGGTAGTCGATGGCGACCTGAGCGGCGTGCAGCACGGCGTCCGGATCATCTCCATTGACGTGGATGATCGGCGCCTGAACCATCTTGGCGATGTCGGTGCAGTATTCGGTCGAGCGAGCATCATCGGCACGCGAGGTGGTGAAGCCCACCTGGTTGTTGATGACGACATGCACGGTACCGCCCGTCTTGTAGGCACGGGTCTGCGACATCTGGAAGGTTTCCATGACCACGCCCTGACCGGCGAATGCCGCGTCACCGTGGATGGAGATCGGCAGTACGCTGTCGCCTTCGCTGTCTTCGCGACGGTCCTGACGGGCACGCACGGAGCCTTCCACCACCGGAGAGACGATTTCCAGGTGCGACGGGTTGAATGCCAGCGCCAGGTGGACTTCGCCACCCGGGGTCATGACATTCGAGCTGAAGCCCTGGTGGTACTTCACGTCGCCGGAACCCTTGGCAATCTGCTTCTTGCCATCGAATTCCTCGATCAGCTCTGACGGGCTCTTGCCCAGCAGGTTGACCAGCAGGTTGAGACGGCCACGGTGGGCCATGCCGATCACGACTTCCTTGGTACCGTACTTGCCGCTGCGCTGGATCAGCTCATCCATCATCGGAATGAAGGATTCGCCGCCTTCCAGACCAAAGCGCTTGGTGCCCGGGTACTTGCTGGCGAGATAGCTCTCGAGGCCTTCGGCGGCGGTCAGACGTTCCAGCACGTGATGACGGACATCGCGTGAGAAGTTCGGCTTGGAACGTACGGACTCGAAACGCTGCTGCAGCCAGCGCTTCTCTTCCGTGTTGACGATGTGCATGAACTCGGCGCCGATGCTGCGGCAGTAGGTCTGCTCCAGCGCGGCGTGGATTTCCTTGAGCGGTGCAACATCCTTGCCGAGGAACAGCGAGCCGGTCTGGAACTCGACGTCCATGTCAGCGGCGGACAGCTGATGGAAGGACAGTTCGAGGTCCGGTACCGGTGCCGGCTTGCGCAGACCGAGGGGATCGATATCCGCCTTCTGGTGGCCACGGAAGCGGTAGGCGTTGATCAGCTGGAGAACACGAACCTGCTTCTTGTTCTCGCTGCTTTCGCCCGCAGAGACAGCCACCGGGCGGCGACTGTTGCGACCCATCTCGTAGAACTGATCACGGATCGGCGCTAGCGGAACATCCTGGGAGGGGCTGCCGTCATGACGCGGCAGAGTATCAAAGTAGTTGCGCCACTCGTCGGGAACCTCATTCGGGTCGACAAGATAACGCTCGTAGAGATCTTCTACGTAGTGGACATTCCCCCCGCTCATATGGGAAGTGCGCCACATCAACTCCATTGTGCCTTCTTGCATCTCTCGGTCACCCTGACTGATGGGGTGGGGTAGGCGCCTGACAAGCGCTGTCGGCGTCACTCGATTATGCCCTGTATGGCGAAACCATGGAGGCCTTCACCATCTGAGTCTTCTTTTATCGTCAAAAGCCGGTGCACAAGGCACCGGCTTCAGCAAGCTGTGCGCTGCGACAAGGTGTGACACCCTGCCGCAGCTGACGTGCATCATAGCAAGCTAAGGCGCGGCTTTTAAGTGGCGTTTGCCAGCAAAAGCTCACGAATCTTGCCGATGGCACGTGTCGGGTTCAGACCCTTGGGGCAAACCGCGACACAATTCATGATTCCGCGACAACGGAATACGGCAAACGGGTCGTCCAGCTCGCTCAAACGCTCCTTGGTGGCGGTGTCACGCGAGTCCGCCAGGAAGCGATAGGCCTGCAGCAGACCGCTCGGACCGACGAACTTGTCCGGGTTCCACCAGAAGGACGGGCAGGCAGTCGAGCAGCAGGCACACAGGATGCACTCGTAGAGACCGTCGAGCTTGTCACGGTCTTCCGGCGACTGCAGACGCTCGATGGCCGGCGCCGGCGTGTCGTTGAGCAGGTACGGCTGGATGCGCTCGTACTGCTTGTAGAAGATGCTCATGTCGACGACCAGGTCACGCACGACCGGCAGGCCCGGCAGCGGACGCAGCACCAGCTTGTTGTCCTTGACGACTTCGGACAGCGCGGTGACACAGGTCAGGCCGTTCTTGCCGTTCATGTTCATGCCGTCCGAACCACAGACGCCTTCACGGCAGCTGCGACGATAGGCCAGCGAGCTGTCCTGTTCCTTGAGCATTTCCATCACGTTCAACACCATCAGGTCACGACCCTGGGTGTCGACCTGAAACTCCTGCATGTACGGCGCAGTATCGGTTTCAGGGTTGTAGCGGTATATGGATACCTGAAGCATGGTTTCCCCTCCGGGCAAACGGGTCAGGTGCGTGCGGTGACCTGCACGCACCTCGATCACGGCGAACTCAAGCGAGAGTGAACTCGAGCGAGTGCGAACTTGGTCTGAAGCAAGGCGCGGCGTCCCGAGTGGGTCGCGACGCGCGCCTAGGGTTCAGACTCAGTAGGTACGAATCTTCGGCTCGAAACGCTCGACGGTCTTCGGCGCGAAGTTCACATCACGCTTGCCGACACGCTTCTCGTTCGGGAAGAACAGAGAATGCTTGAGCCAGTTCTCGTCATCACGATCCGGGAAGTCGTAACGGGAGTGAGCACCACGGCTTTCCTTGCGGGTCAGGGCCGCAATGGCAGTGGCTTCCGCCACTTCCATCAGGTTGTCCAGCTCGAGAGCTTCGATACGCGCGGTATTGAAGACCTGAGACTTGTCGGACAGACCCGCCTTGGCGATACGCTCACGCAGATCGGACAGCTGCTTGACGCCCTCTTCCATCTTGTCTTCCTGACGGAAGACACCGAAGGAGTTCTGCATGATCTGCTGCAGTTCGCGCTTGAGTTCCGGCACGGATTCGCCGCTTTCGGACTCGTTCCAGCGGTTCAGGCGCACCAGGGCTGCATCGATGTCGCTCTGCGTCGGCTCGAGGTACTCGACACCTTCGTTGAGCGCGCTTTCGATGTACTTGCCCGCGGCGCGGCCGAAGACGACCAGATCCAGCAGCGAGTTGCCGCCCAGACGGTTGGCACCGTGAACCGACACACAGGCCACTTCACCCACGGCATAGAGGCCGTTGACGATGCGGTCGCTGCCGTCTTCGTTCTGTGCGATGGCCTGACCGTGCACGTTGGTGGCGATGCCGCCCATCATGTAGTGGCAGGTCGGCACGACCGGGATCGGCGCGTTGGTCGGGTCGACGTGCGCGAAGGTCTTGGACAGCTCGGAGATACCCGGCAGGCGCTTGTTCAGCACTTCCTCGCCCAGGTGATCCAGCTTCAGGAAGACGTGGTCGCCATTCTCACCACAGCCACGGCCTTCGAGGATTTCCAGCACCATGGAGCGCGCGACGACGTCACGGCCCGCGAGGTCCTTGGCGTTCGGCGCATAACGCTCCATGAAGCGCTCGCCGTCCTTGTTGACCAGGTAGCCACCTTCACCGCGGCAACCTTCGGTGACCAGCACGCCCGCACCGTGAATCCCGGTCGGGTGGAACTGCCACATTTCCATGTCCTGGACCGGCAGGCCGGCACGCAGTGCCATGCCGATACCGTCGCCGGTGTTGATCAGGGCATTGGTGGTGGAGGCGTAGATACGGCCCGCACCGCCAGTGGCCAGAACGGTGGCCTTGGACTTCACGACCACGGTCTCGCCGGTCTCGATGCACAGGGCAATCACGCCGACGATATCGCCGTTGGCATTCTTGACCAGATCGATGGCGTACCACTCGTCGAGGAAGACGGTGCCGTTCTTCAGGTTGGCCTGGTACAGAGTGTGCAGCAGGGCGTGACCGGTGCGGTCAGCCGCGGCGCAGGTACGAGCCGCCTGGCCGCCCTTGCCGAAGTCCTTGGACTGGCCACCGAACGGACGCTGGTAGATGCGGCCGTTGTCGAAACGGGAGAACGGCAGACCCATGTGCTCAAGTTCGAAGACCGCTTTCGGGCCTTCGGTACACATATATTCCGCAGCGTCCTGATCAGCGATGTAATCGCCACCCTTGACGGTGTCATACATGTGCCAGCGCCAATCATCATTCGGATCAGCAGAAGCGATGGCACAGGTGATACCGCCCTGGGCAGAGACAGTATGCGAGCGGGTCGGGAAGACCTTGGACAGCACGGCGGTCTTCTTGCCGGACTGGGACAGTTCGAGACCGGCACGCAGGCCAGCGCCGCCGCCGCCGATGATGATCGCGTCGAATGTCAGGCTACGCATGGTGGACATGTATCAGGCTCCCCACAGGACTTGAACGCCCCAGACCAAGAAGATGAACAACGCAAGGATGACGAAGACCTGGAAACCGAAACGCAGTGCGGTCGGCTTCATGTAATCGGTCGCCACGGTCCACAGACCGATCCAGGCGTGTGCGGCAATCGAGATGAATGCCATCAGAGAGAAGATGCGCATCGCCGTGTTCTCGAACAGACCACTCCAGGTGGTGTAATCGAGGTTCGGATGGAGCAGCAGGTAGCCGACCATGAACACGGAATAGACTGCCAGAATCACGGCAGAAACACGCTGCAGCACCCAGTCGGACAGACCGCTGCGGCTGAAATTGGTGATGTTGTTTACCATACCCAGACTCCCGCCAGGACCACGAGAACAGCACTGATCACGACAGTGACCTGCGCCTTGCGATTAGCACTTTCCAGTTCGACACCAATATCCATGTCCATCAGCAGGTGCTTGATGCCAGCCACGAAGTGGAAACCGAGGGCAGACAGCAGGCCCCAGGCCACGATCTTGGCCAGGAAGTTGGTCGCCAGGGTGTCGCGCACTGCCTCGAACCCTTCCGGGGAGGACAGCGAGGCATCGAGTGCCCACAGCGCAAATACCAGGCCCACGAACAGAATCACGCCGGTAATACGGTGGGTGATTGAAGTCAGCGCAGGGAGAGGGAACTTTATCGTCGTCAGATCGAGATTTACGGGTCGTTTGCTATTCACGGCTCTTACACACTCTCTTGGCCCAACACGGACGCAAGCCCGCAGGGGCGGTGGTTTGAGGAAGGGTCTCGGGCGCAGGCCATCCACGGTACCGAGCCGAATTTCCCGCCAGTCGCGCGACGGTGGATTATAGGGGTTGGCCATTGGCATGACAAATGGCATGACGTCGCAGGGCCGCAACCACGGATTGCACAAAATGCAGTGAACAGGACGCGACCTGACGCCACGGGATACGTAAACGTCGGGGAACTGACGCACAGCAGCATGGCGCGCGTCTCTACGCCGTGTGGCGAATTGACAATCTTTCGCGGGCTTCTATAGTGGGCGGGATTGATGCAAGCCCGGCATGGCAAGCAAGTCAAAGAGTTACGCGAATAATGAGGAGGTCGGCATGACTGACAAGAAAGCGACATTGACAGTAGACGGTATCGACAAGAGCATCGAGTTCCCGGTCTATTCCGGCACGCTCGGCCAGGACGTCATCGACGTTCGCGGCCTGACCGCCGAAGGCATGTTCACCTACGACCCGGGCTTCGTCTCCACTGCCGCCTGCGAATCATCCATCACCTTCATCGATGGCCAGAAAGGCGTGCTGCTGCATCGCGGCTACCCCATCGACCAGCTGGCCAAGAGCTCCAACTACATCGAGCTGTGCTACCTGCTGCTGTTCGGAGAGCTGCCGAGCGACGAGGAATACGACAAGTTCGCCCAGCTGATCAGCAACCACACCATGGTGCATGAGCAGATCGTCAACTTCTTCAAGGGCTTCCGTCGCGACGCCCACCCGATGGCGATCCTGTGCGGCGTGGTCGGTGGCCTGGCCGCCTTCTATCACGACAACCTGAACATCACCAACGAGAAGGAACGCTACGTCAGCGCCGTGCGCCTGATCGCCAAGATGCCGACCCTGGCGGCCATGTGCCACAAGTACAACATCGGCCAGCCGTTCATGTACCCGCGCAATGACCTCTCCTACGGCGAGAACTTCCTGTACATGATGTTCGGCAACCCGTGCGAGGAGTACAAGATCAACCCGGTGTTCGCCAAGGCGATGGACACCATCTTCATGCTGCACGCCGACCACGAGCAGAACGCCTCGACCTCTACCGTGCGGCTGGCCGGCTCCACCGGGGCCAACCCGTTCGCCTGCATCAGCGCCGGTATCGCGGCACTGTGGGGCCCGGCACACGGCGGCGCCAACGAAGCCGTGCTGGCCATGCTCGACGAGATCGGTGAAGAGTCCGAGGAAAACATCCAGCGCTTCATCGACAAGGCCAAGGACAAGGAAGACCCGTTCAAGCTGATGGGCTTCGGTCACCGCGTCTATCGCAACTTCGATCCGCGCGCCAAGGTCATGAAAGAGACCTGCGACGAAGTGCTGGAGCAGCTGGGCATGGCGGACGACCCGCAGCTCAAGATCGCCAAGCGTCTGGAACAGATCGCGCTGGAGGACGAGTACTTCATCGAGCGCAAGCTGTACCCGAATGTCGACTTCTACTCCGGCATCATCCTCAAGGCGATCGGCATCCCGACCAACATGTTCACGGTCATCTTCGCCATGTCGCGCACCATCGGCTGGATCTCCCACTGGAACGAGATGATCGCCGGCGGCCACCGTATCGGCCGTCCGCGCCAGCTCTACACCGGCCACCCGCAGCGCGACTACCCGGCCAAGTAACCCAGCACCAGGCAACATCGGGTCATTCGCCTGCAGGACAGACCGCCTCTTCGGAGGCGGTTTTTTTTGGCCTGTTGCCTCTCATGCGCGTAGCCCCTGCCTGACAGCAAGCCATAAAGCCGCCCCATCCCCGCCCCGGACGTGCTAGCGTGCTGATGTACCGGCCTATTCACGTCCTGTGCGCGCCGGCACGCCATGCGCCCCACCGCGAGCGGCGCAACCTCATTCCTGATTGATGGCAAGGAGCCCCCAGCATGTCAGACACACACACAACGCCACGTACCGCCACCTTCATCGGACTCGGTGTCATGGGTTACCCCATGGCCGGCCACCTGAAACGCGCTGGCCTGGAGGTGCGGGTCTACAACCGCACACGTGCACGCGCCGAGCAGTGGAGCGAGGAGTACGGCGGCAGCCATCACGCCACCCCGCGAGAAGCCGCCGAGGGCGCCGATATCGTGCTGATGTGCGTGGGCAATGATGATGACGTGCGCAGCGTCACCTACGGCGACGACGGCGTGCTGGCCGGCATGACGAGCGGCAGCCTGCTGGTGGATCACACCACCGCCAGTGCCGACCTGGCACGCGAGCTGGCCGCCGCCGCGGCCGAGGCCGGCATCGGCTTCGTCGACGCACCGGTGTCTGGCGGCCAGCAAGGCGCCGTGAATGGCGTGCTGACCATCATGTGTGGCGGCAGCGAGGCGGATTACGCGCGTGCCGAGCCGGTGCTGACGCACTACGGTCGCATGGTGAAGCGCATCGGCGAGACCGGTGCCGGCCAGACCACCAAGATGGTCAACCAGATCTGCATTGCCGGGCTGGTGCAGGCGCTTTCCGAGGGCCTGCACTTCGCCGAGCAGGCCGGACTGGATCGCGAGGCGGTGATCGAAGTGATCTCCAAGGGCGCCGCCGGCTCCTGGCAGATGGAAAATCGTCACGCCACCATGCTCAAGGACGAGTACGATCACGGCTTTGCCGTCGACTGGATGCGCAAGGACCTCGACATCTGTCTGGCGGAAGCACGCCGCATCGATGCCAGCCTGCCGGTGACCGCGCTGGTCGATCAGTTCTATGCCGACGTGCAGGCCATGGGCGGCAATCGCTGGGACACCTCCTCGCTGCTCAAGCGCCTCTCCAGATGAAGCGGGTCTGAATACACACGAGCGAGCTGAATCGCATCACACGGCCTCGCACTGAAAACGCCTCATTCCAACGCCATATGGACGCGGGAATGAGGCGTTTTTTCATGCCGCAGCGCAACATCCCAGACAGCAGCGGCGCTCATGATGTTTTTCCACACTATCTGTGGATAACCTCGTTGATAACCCCTAGACAAGCGCGGCGAACCAGCATGACAGCGGGCTTACCAACAGATTGCACAAAATTTAACCAGCGCATAAACCATTGATATAAAAGAAATTTTTCGTAACACGACGTAAGCGCCAGCCGCAGGGGCCGCACTTTGGGAAGAGATGCAGGGGGAGATGTGACAGCGCGCGAACAGTGGACAAGACACGGGGTCTGTCAAGGGCGACTTGGGGATAACATGCTTTTCTGCCGACACACAGGCTGTGCATAAGCCAGAATCAGGGACAAAAAAAACACACCCCGCAAGGTGTGCTTTTTTGTTGACTTCACGAGACCTGAAAGGTGACTCGAGATGTCTGAAGAGTGGCGTCCCATAGGGGGTTCGAACCCCTGTTACCGCCGTGAAAGGGCGGTGTCCTGGACCACTAGACGAATGGGACGCAGTCGCTTGAGAAACTTGGTGGAGCCTAGCGGGATCGAACCGCTGACCTCAACACTGCCAGTGTTGCGCTCTCCCAGCTGAGCTAAGGCCCCGTCTCTCAAGAACGAGGCGTATCTTACTGATAACCCTCGGGGTCGTCAACTTCTTTTTCACACAATTCTCATCGTGCTGCTGATCAGCACTGAAAGCGCTGTTCAGCGCCCTGCTGCAAGACATGGCCCCCATGACGACATACGTCACGGGGGCCATCATCTGCACATCGCAGACACCCTTGCAGGTCGCGATATTCTTACAGGTCGCGATATTCTTACAGGTCGCGATATTCCTTCTCGAAGCGCTTGGCGGCCTTCTTGGAGACGCCACCCAGCACGGCCACGGCGTGACGCAGACGCGCGCGCGTCATGTCGGAGCCCAGAATGACCATCGCGTCCATCACCGAGGTGGAAGTCGCCGAGCCAGTCACCGCCACGAATACCGGTGCCAGGAAGTCCTTCATCTTGAGCCCGAAGTGCTCGGAGAGCAGCTTCACTTCCGCCAGCAGATGCTCCTTGTCCCAGCGGCTCACGGCTTCAAGCTTCCAGGTCAGGAACTGCATCTGACGCACCAGGTCTTCGCCTTCCAGCTTCGCCTTGGCGAAGTCGTCCGGCGTGATGGCCGGCAGACCGGAGAAGAAGTGGCCGGCCAGCGGAATCGCCTCGGACAGCGTCTCGATGCGCGGCTTCACTTCCGGCAGGATCTGCTTGACGTAGGACTCGTTGAAGGCCCACTGACGCAGCTCGCTAAGCAGCTCGTCCTCGGACAGATCGCGGATGTAGAGACCGTTCAGCCAGCTGAGCTTCTCGACATCGAACACCGGGCCACCCAGCGAGACACGCTGGATATCGAAGTGCTCCTGCATCTCGCTCAGGGTGAACTTCTCGCGCTCGTCCGGCATGGACCAGCCGAGACGACCGAGATAGTTGATCACCGCCGCCGGCAGGTAACCCATGCGACGGTAGTAGAGGATCGACGTCGGGTTCTTGCGCTTGGACAGCTTGGTCTTGTCCGGATTGCGCAGCAACGGCATGTGGCACAGTTCCGGCATCTGCCAGCCGAAGTATTCATACAGCAGCTGATGCTTGGGCGCCGAGTTGATCCACTCCTCGCCACGCAGCACGTGGGTGATCTCCATCAGGTGATCATCCACCACGTTGGCCAGGTGGTAGGTCGGCATGCCGTCGGACTTGAGCAGGATCTGCGCATCGACCTGGGCCCACTCGACCTCGATCTCGCCACGCAGCATGTCCTTGACCACACAGGTGCCGCTTTCCGGCACGTTCATGCGGATGACGAAGGGCGCGCCCGCCGCTTCACGACGTGCCACTTCTTCTGCCGGCAGCGCGAGATCGGACGGCTTGAGCGCCATGTGCAGACCTTCGGCCTTGCGCGACTCGCGCAGCTCGTCCAGCTCTTCACTGGTGCGATAGCACTTGAAGGCATGGCCGGCATCGATCAGCTGCTGGCAGTGTCTGGCGTAGATGTCGCCACGCTCACTCTGACGGTACGGGCCGTGCGGACCGCCGACATCCGGGCCTTCGGCCCATTCGATGCCCAGCCAGCGCAGCGAGTCGAGGATCATCTGCTCGGATTCGCCGGTGGAACGCGTCTGATCGGTATCCTCGATACGCAGAATGAACTCGCCACCGTGCTGACGAGCGAAGCACTGGTTGAACAGGGCGATGTAGGCGGTGCCGACGTGGGGATCACCAGTCGGCGACGGTGCGATGCGCGTACGAACGGTCATGTGGAGTCCAGTAGTTCGAGAAGAGAGGGCAACAAGCGTCTCGGCAATGACTGACTGCCGAGCCGTGAAATCACGCTGCTGTCTCAGCAGCAAGTGCTGGGGCATATTATACGCAAGGTGAAGATGTGCGACAGTGCGTCGCCGTGTACCAACGCTCTCTCGGCGGTAAGCTTGCGCCAGATGCGTCATTCTCTGCCTTGAGACGTGACGCCAGCGCCTCCCTGCAACTATCTCTGCCACCACCGGCAGGAGCATGAATGCCCCGAACTGCCGCTGCACCCGATGTTTCACCCTCCCCCACCGATGCCACTGCATCGGCAGAATTCGTGCCACGCCGCTGGCTGGAGACACTGGCACGTGCCGGTGGCCGCTGGCCCCAGCTCGCCATCCTGTGCGCCCTGCTCTCGACACTTGTCCTGATCGCCCAGGCCTGGGCCATCGCCCGTCTGGCCCAGGGCGTGGCGATCGACCGCGAAGGCCTGGCGACACTGTGGCCGGCCATCGCGGTGCTCGCCGCCAGTCTCTCGCTGCGCGGCGCGCTCACTGGCCTGCGTGGCTATGCCGGCACCCGCGCCAGTCAACAGATCCGCCGTCGCCTGCGCGAGCGCCTGCTGCAGCGCTTCGCCGAACTCGGCCCGCTGTGGGTGCGTCGCCAGCATCGCGCCAGCCTCGCCAACCGCGTCTGGGACCAGGTCGAGTCACTGCACGGCTACTACGCCGACTTCCGCCCACAGACACGCCTCGCGGGGCTGATTCCGCTGATGCTGCTGTGCGTGGTGTTTCCGCTCAACTGGGCGGCCGGCCTGATTCTGGCCACCACCGCACCGCTGGTGCCGATCTTCATGATTCTGGTCGGCATCGCGGCGCGCAAGCGCTCGCAGGAGCAGTTCCGGGAGATGGACCGCATGGGCCGCCATTTCATGGACCTGCTCACCGGCCTCAAGACCCTGAAGCTGTTCGGCAGCGCCAGACGCGGCCCCAAGGTCGAGGCGGTCAGCCATGCCTTTCGCAAGCGCACCATGCGCGTGCTGCGCCTGGCCTTCCTGTCCTCCACGGTGCTGGAATTCTTCACCGCGGTGTCCATCGCGCTGCTGGCGGTCTACCTCGGCTTCCATTTCCTCGGCCATCTGCAATTCGGCACCTGGGGCGACTCACCGCTGACCCTGCAGACCGCACTCTTCATTCTGGTACTGGCGCCCGAGTTCTATCAGCCGCTGCGCGAGCTGGGCGTGCACTATCACGCCAAGGCCGAGGCCGAGGCCGCCGCCAGTGATCTCGCCCCCATCGTCGGCAGCGCCCCCTTCACGCAAGAGGCCGAGGCTGGCGCACAGACGCACAACGCCATCAGCGACCTGCCCGCGGTGCGCCCTCAGACCCGCAAGCTGCACTCTCTGATGCTGGAAGAGGTCTGTGTGCGCTATCCCAATCAGTGGAACCGCCAGACCAGCACGCTGACTCCGCCGGCGCTCGGCCCGCTGACCCTGCGGATCACCCAGGGCGAACGTGTCGCGTTGACCGGTGCCTCCGGCTCCGGCAAGTCGACGCTGCTCAATCTGCTGCTCGGCTTCGTCGAAGCCAGCGACGGCCTGCTGTACCTCAATGGCCATCCGCTGAGTCACGGCCTGCCGCCGGGCATGGCGACCTGGGTCGGTCAGGAGACGGTGGTCCTGTCCGGCACGCTGGCCGACAACCTGCGTCTGGCCAGGCCTCACGCCAGCGACGCACAGCTCGAAGCGGCGCTGGACAATGCCGACCTGCTTGACTGGTACCAGCACCTGCCGCGTGGACTCGAGACGCGCCTTGGCGAGGGCGGCCAGGCGCTGTCCGGCGGCCAGGCACGCCGCCTGTCTCTGGCCCGCGCCTTTTTGCATGACGCGCCACTGGTGCTGCTGGATGAACCCACCGCCAGCCTGGATGCCGACAGCGAAGCGCGCGTGATCGCCGCGCTCAAGCGTCTCGGCGAGGGACGCACCCTGCTGCTGCTGACCCACCGACCCGAGCTGCTGACGCTATGCCAGCGCCTGATTCACCTGGACGATGGCCAGCTGGTGCAGGACCGACCGCTCCCCCTCCCGACGCCGCGAGGTGACGCATGAGCCGCGCCATCCGCAAGCCCGCGCCTGACACGCCCGAGGCTGTCACGTCTGCGTCTGGTACGTCTGCGCCTGATACGCCCGCAGCTGTCACGGCCAGTGAGCCAGCACTGGCCGAGTCGCACGCCGAACAGCGCCCACATCTTCGCGAGTTGGCGCCCTATCTGGCCTTGATGCGCGAGCATCGCGGCTGGCTGGGCATCGGCGCGCTGCTGGCGCTGATCACCCTGCTGGCCGCCACCGGTCTGCTGGCGCTGTCGGGCTGGTTCCTCTCCGCCACCGCCGTGGCCGGCTTGAGCGTCGCCGCCACCCAGGCCTTCAACTTCTTCACCCCGGCGGCAGGCGTGCGCGGGTTGGCGCTGGCGCGCACCGCCGGGCGCTATGGCGAGCGCGTCACCACCCACGAAGGCACGCTGCGTCTGCTGGCGAGCCTGCGCCGGCGCCTGTTCGAGGCCATCGAGCCGCTCTCCCCCGCCGCCCTGCAACATGCCGGCCAGGGAGAGCTGATGACCCGCCTGGGCGCGGATGTCGACGCCCTCGACAGCCTCTACGTGCGCGTATTGATTCCCTCGCTGGTGGCGGTCTGCGCCATCCTCGCCGCCGGCACGCTGATCGGCATCTTCGCGCCGACACTGGCGCTGGTGGCGGTGATCGGACTGGTGCTGACCGGCGGACTGGTGCCGTGGCTGGCCTGGTGGCGTGGCAGCCGTGACGCCATGCGGCATCAGTCCTCGGCCAGCCGCCTGCGCGCGCGCCTGCTGGAGCGCCTGCAGGGGCTGGGCGAGCTGGTGATCTATGGTCGCTGGAATGAGGAACTTGAGCGCCTCGCCGAGCAACAGGCCGAGCGGGATAGCATCGAGCGCGCCCAGGCACGCCGTCAGGCACTGGCCAGCTGGCTGAGCCACAGTCTGCTGGGGCTGACGCTGGCCGGGGTGGCGCTACTCGGCGTCATGCAGATGGCGCCATATGCGAACACCGACATGACGATGCATTCTGGCGAGCTGCTCGATGGTCGCCTGCTGGCACTGTTCCTGCTGGCGGTGCTCGGCGCCTTCGAGGCACTGGCGCCACTGCCGCTGGCCTGGCAGGGGCTCGGTCGCTGCCTGTCGGCGGCCGCGCGTCTCAACAGCGTGCAGGCCAATACGCCGGCGGCCCAGTTCCCCAATCCCTCCGAGGCTGCCACGCCGGTGGGTCATGCATTGGAGATCGAGCAGCTGAGCGTCACCCACAGCGACACGCCGGTGCTTGAAGAGCTTTCCCTGACACTGGCCGCAGGCGAGCATCTGGCACTGCTCGGCCCGTCCGGCAGCGGCAAGAGCACCCTGCTGGACGTGCTCAGTCGCTTCCATATTCCCAGCGCCGGACGCATCACGCTGGGCGGCGTGGCGCTGGACTCGCTTGATGAGGCCACGCTGCGCGCAAGCTTCGCGGTCTGCCCGCAGGACACGCATCTGTTCTGTGCCAGCTACGCCGACAACCTGCGCCTGGCCGCCCCCGAGGCCAGCGATGAAGCACTGACGCGCATGCTGGAAAGCCTTGGCCTCGGCGACTGGCTGGCCCGCCAGCCACAGGGACTGGCCGGCTTCCCGGATGAAGGGGGGCGTTCATTGTCCGGTGGCCAGCTGCGCCGCTTCGGTGTGGCGCGTGCGCTACTGTCACCGGCACCGATCGTGCTGCTCGATGAGCCCTGCGAAGGACTGGACCGCACCAGCGCCGAGCAGGTGATGAGCGCGATTCTCGCCGCCTGCGAGGGCCGCAGCCTGATCATGATCACCCATCAGCCGCTGGGGCTGGAGCGCTTCACGCGTCTGGCGCTGCTGGAGGCGGGCCGCCTGCAGGAAGACACCACCCCGACCACGCTGAGCCGCGATTCCCGTCTTGCCAGGCTGATGGAGCGCACTGCCTGACGACCGTCACATTCGGCCACTACAGAGGGAGACATGCATGGCAGATAGCAGACTGGAAGATCAGCCATTGGCGGCGGATACCTTCGCGCGCCTGCCACAGGGCTTCTGCGCACTGGTCACCGGTGCCAGCGGCGGGATCGGGCGGGCGCTGATCGCTGAGCTGCTCGCCCATCCCCACTGTGGAAAAGTGCTGGCGGTGAGTCGCGATGTCTCATGCCTTCCGGCTCATCCCGAGCTCGAGACGCTGGAGGCCGACCTGACCACCGAGCAAGGCACCGCGCGCCTCGAGGAGTGGCTGGCACAGCAACTGGATGGCGAGAGCGAGACGGGACAGCCACCGGCTCTGATACTCAACGCGCTGGGCCTGCTGCATGACGAGCGCGAGCAGCTATGGCCGGAGAAGCGTCTGGAGGATTTGAGTCTGGCGGCCCTGACGCGCCTGCACCAGGTCAACGCCTTCGCCCCGGCCCTGTTGCTGGCAATGCTGGCGCCACGTCTGCGCCGACGCACGCCGGTGATCTTCGCCTCGCTGTCGGCGCGGGTCGGCTCGATCTCCGACAACCGCAGCGGCGGCTGGTATGCCTATCGCGCCAGCAAGGCCAGCCACAACATGCTGCTCAAGACCGCCGCCATCGAGATCGCGCGCCGCAATCCCGAGGCGCTGCTGGTCGCGCTGCATCCCGGCACCACTGACACCGGCCTGTCGACGCCCTTCCAGGCCCGCGTGCCCGAGGGCAAGTTATTCACGACGGGCTTCGTGGCGCGCCGCCTGCTGCGCGTCGCCTGCGAACTCCCGCCCACCGCCAGCGGCGGCTTCTACGACTGGGCCGGTCAGGCCATCGAGTGGTAACCCTCTCGGTAGAGGCGACGTCAGAGCTGCAGATGCTCCTGGAACCACTCGGTGATGAAGTCGAGGTAGGCGCGGGTCTTGTCGGGCAGGTACTTGCGTGAGCGGAACAGCACCACCATCGAGCCATGCTCGTTCCAGTAGGGCTGCAGCAGCGGCACCAGCTCACCACTCTCCACTGCCGCGCGGGCCGAGAAGGTCGGCAGATAGGCGAGACCGAAGCCGGCCTTGGCCGCCTCCACCACGCCGAGCAGATTGTTGATCACCAGCCGCGACTCCGGCTCCACATCGAAGGGCTGACCATTGAGCGTGAAGCGCCAATGCGCCCCAAGATCGTAATTGCCGTAGAAGATGGTATCGAAGGCGCGGATGTCCTGGGGCTGCACCGGCGGCGCATTGACGCGCGCCAGATAGTCCGGCGCCGCATACAGGCCATAGACCACCTTGCACAGCGGGCGCGAGACCATCGAGGAATCCGGCAGCGGCCCCATGCGAATCGCCAGATCCACCGACTCATCGATGGGCTCGAAGCGCTGATCCTCGAGCAGAATCTCGACGCTGACATCCGGGTAGCGGCGCATGAAGGCGGTGGTCGGCGCGGCCAGATACATGAAGCCGAACGACACCTGCGCCGACACCTTGAGCTGGCCCATCGGCTGCGAGGTGACGGACTGCACGCGAGCCTCGGCGGATTCCAGCTCCTCGCGGATGCGCAGGCCGTGCTCGTAGTAGATACGTCCCGCCTCGGTGAGATGCAGCTTGCGGGTCGAGCGATTGATCAGGCTGACGCCCAGCTGCTCTTCCAGTGCCGCCACCCGCTTGGACGCCAGCGACTTGGAAATTCCCAGTCGCCGTGCCGCCGCCGTGAAACTCGCCGCGCGCACGACCTCGACGAATACGCGCAATGCATCAAGTGTCGCCATGTGTCTCCCTCACCCTCGCTGTGCAACCGCCATGGCCCCCTGAACACGGCCAGACACCCCATCAATCTTCCAGGTTTCCATATTGGAAACCCTAGTTTTCGATTGTACGCGCTTATTCTCCAAAGCGCGGCACCCTATACTGTGCGCCACGAACATGCGGGAGCAGGCGCGCCGCGGCATCGGCCGCCTGCTTCCGGACTAGACCGACGACGGCCGGGCCTGCGTGGCGCAGCCCGACCGTCCAGGTTCGCGCTCAGGTAGTTGCACTGCTCATCCCACCGATTCCCGGTGACTGGTCTGCATGGCGACGCCCCCACGCGCGGTTTCGCTGTCGGCCCATCCCGGGCCTCGGTGGCGATCTTCAGTGTTGTAATGCAAGTTTCTTGTGCGCCTGGCCGTCTCACGACGCCAGGCGCTTTTTTTATGCCTGTCTTCAGTGACTTACAGCCACTTCTTCCACTTGAAGAACAGATAGGTCGAGAGCGCCGATACCCCCATCAGGCACAGCGCGAAGGGATAGCCCCAGTCCTCGTCCAGTTCCGGCATCCAGTGGAAGTTCATGCCGTAGATGCTGGCGATCAATGTCGGCGGCATGAAGACTACCGCCGCCACCGAGAAGATCTTGATGATGCGGCTCTGATCGAGATTGGTGAAACCGATCGAGGCATCGAGCAGGAAGTTGACCTTGTCGAAGATGAAGGTGGTGTGCGGATTGAGCGAGTCGATGTCGCGCAACATGTCGCGAATCTCCTGACGCCGCGACTTCTGGCGTGGCGCCGAGGGCAGATGGCGCGTCAGCTGACGCAGCAGGCGCTGACTGTCCAACAGCGACTGGCGCACCTTGTCGTTGTAGCGCTCCTGCAGCAGGATGCCGTGCAGGGTGTCTTCCAGCGCCTCGGGGTGCACCGCCTGCTTGCCCAGCGCCTCCAGCGCCCGGTAGATATCCTCGATCTCATCGGCCAGGTAATCGACCTTCATCGCCAGCAGCGCCAACAGCACCTCCCAGCCATCCTCCGGACTCAGTCGCTGACGACGCAGGTGATTGCGGAACAGCCGCAGCAGTCCGATATCCTCGTGGCGCATGCTGATCAGCTGGCGCCCATGCAGATGGAAGGCGACGTTGGCCGTCTGTGGCTCGCGCCCCTTGCGATGCGGAAACAGCGAGACGACGTGGATGCCATCGCCTTCCAGATAGAAGCGCGACGACGATTCGATCTCCTCCAGCTCCTCGACATCAGGCAGCTCCACCGTGAACTGTTCGCTCACCCAGCGCTTTTCCTGCTCATCCGGCTCGCAGAGATCGATCCACAGCACATCACTTCGCACCAGAATCGGCGGTGCCAGCTCGTCATCGGCCAACAACCCGGCATGCAGGGCAGCCGCCTCTTCTGCGCTGTCCGCCAGGCGCGGCGGCGCATCGGGCTGGCCGGGCTGCGGGTCGGGCAACACGATATGTTCGCCGCGCAGGCGGCCATCATCGTGCAGTCGATAGAGTGTGATCATGATGACTTCCTCGAAAAGCCCCGCGGGTCGCGCCTGTACACCGACTGATGACAGTGACTGGCCACTATGGCCAACCGTCTGAAAAGGCAACGAAACCCGGGCGCCTTGGCGGCGTGGGAATAGGATGTCGTCATTCTAAACGAGATGGCGCGCCAGCGGAGGCCGAGCGATGGGGCGTTTTCAAGCACGAGGACGTGAGCGCGAGGCCGTGAGCGAGAGATCGCCCGCGGGAATGATCGTGCGAGAGAGCGAGCGAGAGATCGAGCGAGGATCGAGATAGCGCGCCAGAGCTGCGTCTGACGGCCAGACACGAAAAAAGGCGACCCGTGAAAGTCGCCCTAAGACCGTGACTAGCTTGATGAGGAGAAACCCGAACAGGGGCCTGACTCCGCTGTTCTGGCTACCGCATTCCATGGCGGGAAGCGATGAATCCAGATTATGCTCTCCAGCAGACGCCGTCAATACTAATGAGAAATATTTTCATTAACATTGAGTCAGCGTTTATCTCACGCGCCGCTGGCCTCCCCTCACCAGCTGACGTATCATGGCGCCAGAATATCAAGGTCGTGACTGGCCTGATGAGACGCTTGCCAGGGACCTGACATCCAAATCTGGTGAGCACGAAGCACCGCTCGACTCGCAAGCCTTCCTCCCTGTCATTGGCAGACGGAAAGCGAGTGAATCGAGAAGCGCTTCCGGACGCCTCCCTCGTGCAAGCGAAGGAGGCGTCTTTTTTTGCGCATAAAAAAGCGGCCCACCCCGTAGGATGAGCCGCTGGCAAGGACCGTAAAACTGTCTGATGAGAAGCCTCCCGGACAGGGGCCTGACTCCGCTGGCCGGGACACCGCTACCCATGGCGGGGAAGCGATGACCCCAGAATATGACCCGCGGGCTCAGACGTCAACACTAATGAGAAATATTTTCATTAGCATTGGAGAGTCAGGCACTTGCCGTGCCCTCTCGCCTCAGTTTCAGCCCTGCTTGTGCCACTCGAACTTCTTGAACGGCTCGTCGATCGGCGTCTCGGCCAGGTGATTGGTGTAGTTGCTCATCACCTTCTGGGACAGGCCCAGGATCACTTCCAGCACATTGCGCTTGGTGTAACCGGCATCGAGGAAGGTCTGCACGGTGGCGTCATCGACGAAGCCACGCTCACGCACCACGGCCAGCGTGAAGGTGCGCAGGGCTTCCAGACGCTCGGTCGGCAGCGGCGTCTCGTTGCGCAGCGCCTCGATGATGGCGTCATCCACCTTCATCGACTTGGCGATACCGGTGTGCGCCGGCACACAGTAGTGGCAGTTGTGCTCGACGTTGATGGTCTGCCAGACGACGGTGGTCTCTTCATCATCGAAGCTGCTGTCGAGGAACAGCTGGTGCAGCACCTGGTAGCCTTCCAGCAGGCCCGGCGCTTCCGCCATCACGGCGTGCAGGCCCGGCACCATGCCGAAGGCTTCGACGGACTTGCCGAGCAGCGGCTTGCTGTCCTGCGGGGCATTGTCGGCGGTATAGAGTGTGAAATCAGTCATGAGAACTCCTTCGGAATGATGAGCGAGATGCGCGGAGTCTCAGGGGCGGGCTGCCAGTCAGTGGCATGAAGCCTTGAGCAGCGCCCCTGGGGAGGCAGGGCAAGATATGAGCAAACGCTCAAAATAACGCCTGACAATCCTCTGCACTGCGTTGTCGGGGAACACACTAGCTGGATTTGAGCGATCATTCAAGTTAAACTTGAGTACTCACTCAATACCTTGCTCCTTGCAGACCGCCCGCTTCGCCAAGCCGCGCGAAGACAGGCGTCACTCGCGAGCCCCATCGTCAGGACAGCCATGCCACGCGCGACCTTGCACAACCGCCAGGATTCCCTCGAACGGGCGCTCAATCTCTTCTGGCAGAAGGGCTTTCATGCCACTTCGCTGAAGGATATCGAGCACGCGCTCGACATGCGTCCCGGCAGCATCTACGCCACCTTCGGCAGCAAGGATGGCCTCTTCCAGGAAGCGCTGGACTGCTACTCCGCGCGCAGCCTGCGCGAGATGGAAAGCCTGATGGCCAGCCACGACTCGCCATTGACCGCTCTCGCCACCTATATCCGCAAGCTCGGCGGACTGCGCGACTGCGAAGTGCCGTCCCGCGCCTGCATGCTGGCCAAGAGCCTGCTGGAACTCGGCGAGCGTGAACAGGCTGCCCGCGACAAGGTCGAGATGCTGCTCGCCAACATGGAAGCCCGCTTCCGCCAGGCCTTCGCGGACGCCCGCGACGCCGGAGAACTCATCGACCCCGAGCGCCCCGCTCACCAGCCGGAACGCCTCGGCCGTCGCCTGCAAGCCGAAGTCATGGGCCTGCGCGCCTACGCCCAGCGTGAAGGCGAAAGCGAAGCCGTCCGCCAGCTCGCCGAAGACATCGCCCAGGACATCGAAGCGCTGAAGGTCAACAACACGCATTGAGCCATGAGCGATATAATCGGCAGACCATTTAAAAATAGTGGCTTAATATATACAGAAAAACATGAGGTCGTCACAAAACCTAAAGTTTCTCGCAGGAGGTAAACTGATGCCGAAATTGTGGCATCAGTTACCCTGTATTTCACAATACTCCAACCGCCCGCTTGGCAAGAAGATATATTACTAAAAAACTGCAAAATGCCACACGAATGCTTAAACCGACTAAACCTTAAACATATTTAGCAATGTATAATGATTTGCCTTTTGGTATATAAGAACATTTAAATAGCTACTATAGCAAGCAATCCCTTTAGAATTGTGATATTTAACTAACCAGTTATATTTGTCCATTACTTTCGCATTAGAATTATTAGTCACTCTATCAAGAGCACCTATTAACGACTTACGATGCACCTTATAAATACACCTTGAAAACCTACTGGCTTTAATTTGCTCCTCAATATTTAAACTATTTAGCGAAGGTGACCTTGGATCACCCTGTGCCAGAAGCAGCCCCAGCCAATCGAGATAATAAGCCTCATCATAATCTTTCTTCACCAGCTCTAGCTGGTAATACATTTTATTACATAGATCATTAAGAACAGCCATTAACCTCTTGTTACTATATATATTTTTATCCACGGCTATTCTAGGGTAGACAGCTATCTGAGATTCATTCTTGTAGGCTTTAACTAAGCCTTCGCCGACGGCAAAACTACCATCTATCTTACAAAAACCTTCGCACAACCCCCCTCTAAGAAAAATCCCTTTCTCTTTAAAGCATTCAACAATAAGTTTCATGCTTCTCATGCACAGTAGAAATAATGCATTGGCAGAGTGATACATGTATTTTTTCTCATCATATGGTTCATTAACTTCTTTCGGTACGAAAGTTATAACCATAGAATCAGATATACATGCATATTCAACAGAGTAAAACTCAAAAAAGTTAAAAGCCTGCCCCTTGTATCCATTCCTTAATATATTGTTATCCAATGAAATCTCAAGGTGCTCTTGAAGCCTATTCATGAAAGAAATTAGGGCATCGGCTTTTTCTTCATTAACAACCTTGCCATTTAACTGACTATAACCCAGCATATCTATAAACATAACCCATTGTTTCAACTTCACAACATCGACTCCTCAAAGCGACTGATCTACTCTAAACCAACATACACTTTCAAAAAACATAGATTCACTAGCTAAGCTATACACTAAAACAGCGCACTAAACTTAAAACACTACTAGAGACCTATCTATTTTAAAAACCAACAAACAACCGTGATTCTTATCTATAGTCAACCCTTACCACTATAAAACCACACACTAGATAAATAGTTACTTTTTATCCATGTCAACCATACGACTATACATCACTTGAGACACCATTAATTATAAAATATAAATATAAACATGTATAGAAATACCTACCCTCAGCAGTCGGCTAACACTGTCAGTTCTATCATTTGTACTAAAGATTGAAGTTCTGCATCCTATCTCACAAGCTGCTAGAATCACCGCCCGCTTGTCTCGACAGCGCCTGCACCTGATGCTCCGATCCCTGCTCCCACACCAGCCGATATGACTGCCATGCCAATGACACCGATTGACCGCACCTTTTCCGTTGCGCCGATGATGGAATGGACGACCCGTGACTACCGCGCCTTCGCGCGCGTGTTGAGCCGTCGTACGCTGCTGTACACGGAGATGGTGACCACCGGGGCATTGCTGTTCAATCCGGATCGCGAGCGCTTCCTCGGTCACGACGAGACGGAGCATCCGCTGGCGTTGCAGCTGGGTGGCAGCGACCCGCAGGCGCTGGCCGAGTGTGCGGCGATCGCCGAGAGCTGGGGCTATGACGAGGTGAACCTGAATGTCGGCTGCCCGAGCGATCGCGTGCAGAACAACATGATCGGTGCCTGTCTGATGGGCCATCCGGAGCTGGTGGCCAGGTGCGTGGCGGCGATGCAGGCGCAGGTGAAGATTCCGGTGACGGTGAAGTGCCGCATCGGGATCGATGATCAGGATGAGGACGTCGATCTCGAGCGCTTCATCACCACCGTGGCCGATGCCGGCTGCGACACCTTCAGCGTGCATGCGCGCAAGGCGTGGCTGCAGGGCCTGTCGCCGAAGGAGAACCGCGATGTGCCGCCGCTGAACTACGGCCGCGTGCATCGCCTCAAGCAGGCGCACCCGTCCTTGCATATCGGTATCAACGGCGGCCTGAAGCTGATGGACGAGCTGCACGAGCAGCTGGAGCATGTCGACAGCGTGATGGTCGGCCGTGAGGCGTACCACAACCCCTGGTTGCTGGCGACGGTGGACAGCGAGCTGTACGGCGAGGCCGAGAATCCGCACACCAGCCGCCACGATGCGCTGCGTGCCTTCCGCCCCTACATCGAGAAGCGTCTCGCCGAGGGCGTGCGCCTCAACCACATCAGCCGCCATCTACTGGGGCTGTTCCAGGGTCAGCCGGGCGGCCGCCAGTTCCGCCGTCATGTCTCCGAGAACGCCCACAAGCCGGGCGCAGGCATCGAGGTCATCGATGACGCCATGGCGCGCGTGCCGGAGCACCGGCCCGAGGCACAGGTCGAACAGGCCTGATCGAGCTGGCCTGTTCGCGCCGCTTCTGCTCTCTTCTTCCCTCTCGCTTCTGCCCTCTCCCTCGAGAGCAGCGCTTTCAAAAGACAGTCCCCCGACACCCGGCCCTCGCGCCGGGTGTCGTCGTCTTGCCAATCAGCAAAGTGACGGCACTGCACTGGCAGGCGTGATACCAGACGCAACCCTGCGTCGCCATCTAAGCTAATAACCCCTTAAATACCAACAACATGCATGACTTTCGTTTGATTGTCTGACAAAGCCATCTCACGCAGAATGGCTGACCATACGGACAACAACCGGTCTCGACATCGTCACGCCATGCTTGCGTGATGTCAGCCACACAACTGCTCCGTCATCGGCGATTCCTCCACAGTCCTCCTCTGCAGACCTGTGGGCCGGTCCATGCAGTCCCGTCATCCGGGCTGCGCTGCTTCTGCTGACACTTCCTTCGAGGTTCCATATCCACACACTCCCCTACCGGAGCCAACAGCCGTGAGCTGTTCGGGCATCCGGCCGGACTCTATCTGCTGTTCTCCACGGAACTGTGGGAACGCTTCTCCTACTACGCCATGCGTGCCCTGCTGGTGCTCTATCTCACCGATGCCGTCACCAGTGGCGGGCTGGGCTGGAATCAGGGCGATGCCCTGCAGCTGTATGGCATCTTCACGGGCCTGGTGTACATCACGCCGATGTTCGGCGGAGCGCTGGCCGACAACTGGCTGGGCGCCCGCCGTGCGATTCTGATCGGGGGCCTGATCATGGCGGCCGGGCAATTCGTGCTCGCCGTGCCGCCGGCCATGAGCGGCCTCGATCCCGAGATGCTGCTGTATGTCGGTCTCGGCCTGCTGATCGTCGGCAACGGCCTGTTCAAGCCCAACATCTCCACGATGGTCGGCGACCTCTATCAACAGGGCGATCACCGCCGTGATGGCGCCTTCACCATCTTCTACATGGGCATCAACATCGGTGCGCTGCTGTCGGGCATCGTCGCGGGTTCCATGGCCGAAGGCTATGGCTGGAACGCCGGCTTCCTGGTGGCCGGTATCGGCATGCTGCTGGCGGTCGCCATCCAGCTCATCTTCGCGCCGCGCCATCTGGGTGACCTGGGGGTCGAACCCAGCGCCCGCCGTGAGGCACGCCTGAGCAAGAGCAACAACCGCAAGACGCCGCTGAGCCGCGAAGAGCGTGACCGCATCAAGGTCATCATGGTGCTGGGCCTGTTCACCATCCTGTTCTGGGCCGGTTTCGAGCAGGGCGGCGGCCTGATGGCGCTGTATGCGCAGGACTACACCGACCGCATGCTGATGGGCTTTGAAGTGCCGGCGGCCTGGTTCCAGTCGCTCAATCCGCTGTTCATCATCCTGCTCTCGCCACTGCTGGCGGGTCTGTGGACGCGCATGGACAACCGTGAGCCCAGCTCGCCGGTCAAGTTCGCCTTCGGCCTGATCGCCCTCGGCATCGGCTTCGTGTGCATGATCGGCGCAGTGCTGGAGCAGAAAGCCGCAGGCAGCGCCTCGATGATGTGGCTGGTCGGTGCCTTCTTCTTCCACACTCTCGGCGAGCTGTGCCTGTCGCCGGTGGGGCTGTCGATGGTCACCAAGCTGTCACCGGTGCGCATGGGCGCGCTGATGATGGGCGCCTGGTTCGCCTTCGTGGCGCTGGCCAACTACCTGGCCGGCATGATCGGCTCGCTGGTCGGCGAAGCCGGTGCCATGAGCGTATTCGGCGGCATCGCCATCACCGGCGTGCTCGGCGGCCTGCTGCTGCTGGTGTTCGCCGGCAAGCTGGTGGACTGGATGCACGGCGCGGAAGCGCGTCATGACGGCCCGCTCGAGACCCAGACCAGCCACGGCTGAGTGCTCTGTGACGGTGACTATCGCTGTCGACCAGACGACAGACTGCTGCAACGCAAACGCCCCGCTCAATGAGCGGGGCGTTTGCGTTATCACTGCCAGCAACAGGGCCGTAAGAGAGCGTGATGCGCCTAGATGGAGTCCGGCTCGAACAGCTGCTGGAAGTTGTCGACGGCGCTCTCGGCATCGTCGATCGCATGGAAGCGCGCCACGTGATAGAGCGCCTCGCCCTCATTGGCCAGCGGCAGGTTGGCCATGCCGATGATGATGCCATCCGCGGGTGACAGCACCTCGCTTTCGCTGTTGCCGAAGGGGTCGGCGACGATGCCCAGCACCTGATGCTTCTCGACGCGGTCCCCCAGGCCCACGCGGCTCTGGACGATGCCATCGATGGAGGCACGCGCCCAGCTGGAGCCGTTGGACATCTCCACCGCACGCGAGCTAGGCTTGCGGTCGCGGTCCTTGGCCAGCATGCCGATGGAGCGCATCACGCGCTTCACGCCGCTGACCCCCGGGCGAATCGCCCACTCATCGAAGCGCAGTGCCTCACCGGCCTCATAGGTGATGACCGGCACGCCGCGCTCGCTGGCATAGGCGCGCAGACTGCCCTCGCGCAGCTCGGCATTCAGCAGCACCGGCGCGCCGAAGGCGTCCGCCATCTGGCGCGTGGCATCACTGCCGGTCATGGTGGCGCGGATCTGCGGCAGGTTGGTGCGATGAATCGCGCCGGTGTGCAGGTCGATGATGTGGGTGGCCTGATCGGCGATCTGCTCACGGAACAGCGCCGCCACCCGCGAGCCCAGCGAGCCGCTCTCGCTGCCCGGGAAGCAGCGGTTGAGGTCACGGCGGTCCGGCAGGTAGCGCGTGTGCTGCACGAAACCGAACACGTTGACGATGGGCACCGCGATCAGGGTGCCGCGCAGCCGCGAAAGGCTGGAACTCTTGAGCAGCCGCCGCACGATCTCGACGCCGTTGATCTCGTCACCGTGGATGGCACCGCACACCAGCAGCACCGGGCCGGGCTGACGGCCATGCACCACCTCGACGGGGATGTGCAGCGGCGCATGGGTGTAGAGCTTGGCGACAGGCACATCGACCTGGGCCCGCGTTCCCGGCGCGATGCGGGTACCGCTGATTTCAAATGGAGCGCGTGACATCGCCACCTCAGAGATTGTTCGACCAACGAGCGGCAGGCACTGCGACATGCCCGCCAGATCAGGCTACTCGCCCAGTGTCTCGAAAGAAAACACTGTGCGACATGCGCCTTTTAGCGCATTGGTGCGCCAAGGGAAAGACTTCATTGCAGCGTGTCGGGATGAAGCGCGGGCAGAATTGTTCAACAATGGGCCTTCACGACTCACCTTGCCCGCCCTCTCGACATGAGATGCCCGTGACCGATTCTCTCGACGCCCTGCTGACACTGCCCGATTACTCTGCGCTGGCCTGGAGCGCGATCATCTTCTCGACCTACCTGACCGGCATCTCCAAGGGCGGCTTCGCCGGTGGCTTCGGCTCGCTCTCGGTGCCGCTGATGGCGCTGGCCATCGGGCCGCTGGAAGCCGCCGGCATCCTGCTGCCGCTGTTGCTGGTGATGGACTTCCTGAGCTCCCGCGCCTGGTGGGGCAAGCAGCTGTGGTCGGAGGTGCGCATCATCCTGCCCAGCGCCGCCATCGGCATCGCGGTGGGCGTGGTGCTGTTCGATGAGCTGGACGAGAACATGATTCGCGGCCTGCTGGGTGTCATCTCGCTGCTGTTCGCCGCCTATATGCTGTTCAAACCGACAGCCAGGAAACCGCTGCCCCGCTGGCTGGCCATTCCTGCCGGGGCCACCGCCGGTTTCACCAGCTTCTTCGCCCACGCCGGCGCCCCGCCCTACAACCTGTACATGATTCCGCGCCAGCATCCCAAGGAGACCTTCATCGCCACCACGGTGATCATCTTCGCTGGCATGAACCTGATGAAACTGGGCCCCTACGTGGCGCTGGGCGAGATCAACCTCACCAGCCTCTCCACCTCGCTGCTGCTGGTGCCGGTGGCCTGGGCGGGGGTCAGAAGCGGCCTGTGGCTGCAATCCCGCGTCAACGAGAAGTTGTTCTTCCGCCTGATCATCATCGCGATGGCGCTGGTGGGTGTGCAGCTGATCTACAAGGCCTGGGGCTGATGGCCGCAAGGCCCATCACGGCCTGACGACCACTGCCGCCAGCCATTGAAAACACCCGCCACGGCCCTTGAGGTCGAGCGCTGGAAGCCCCCTTGAGAACGATCGAGACAACGCCATGACACACCACATCAGCTACTACCATGCCCATCTCTACTACACCGATGAGCAGAGCCTGGCCGCCGCTCGCGAACTGGCGGCCCAGGCCGAGCAGCGCTTCACGCTGCGCGTCGGGCGCTTCCACCAGCAGCCGGTCGGCCCGCACCCGCTGTGGAGCTGTCAGCTGTCCTTCCTGCCTGAGGAATTCGGGCGCATCATCCCGTGGCTGGCACTCAACCGTGGCTCGCTGGACATCTTCGTGCACGCCGGCACCGGCGATGACCTCTTCGATCACACCCAGGGCGTGATGTGGCTGGGCAACTCGCATACGCTGAATCTCGCTGCCTTCGCCAGCGAGTGAGCCCGCGGCAAGCATTGAGGCCCGGGCAATGGTTGACGCCCACCGCGGGCCTGACACGCTATCATCGCCTGACACCACTGACTCAAGGATGCCCCCATGACGCGACTGCGCCGCCTTTCCCCTCGTGCTGCCCTGCTGGGTGTGATGGCCTCAGGCCTGCTGCTGGCCGGCTGTGATGACAACGAGGTCGGGGATGTCTCGCTGGGCCTGTTCACCACCAAGGACATCAAGATCGAGAGCCTGATCGACCCCAAGGTGCCGGGCGTGACCTGCCACCTGAGCAACATCGAGGCGGACCTCGACTTCTCCGATCCCTCCGACATGAGCATCGCCTGCCGCCAGACCGGCCCGATCACGGCGGAGATGATCGCCGACATCGACACCTCCAAGAGTGGCGAGGAGGTCTATCGCAAGTCCAAGAGCGTGCTGCTCAAGAGCCTCAAGATTCGCCGCATTCTGGATCGCGACTCCCAGAGCCTGCTCTATATCGCCTACAGCACCAAGGAAACCAGCGGCAGCTTCAAGCATGCGCTGAGCAGCGTGCCGCTGTGGGGCAGCGACGCCTGGCAGGCACCGGCAGCGCAGTGAGGCACCCGAGCGTCTGAATCAAGCCCCGATTGATCAAGCGCTTACTCATCAAGCTCTGACTCAACAAGCTCTGGTTCATCAAGCGAAAGCTTCACCATCATCCCCTTGAAGTTGTGGGCTGTCGCTCCAAGGTCTTGTGTAACGGCTAGCCAGCCGGATTTTCATTCGCATGACGCAAAGGAGTGACACACGATGTCGAGCCCGGAGCACAAGCAGAAGATCTGGAAGCTGATCAAGGATGTGAAGGTCGGCATGTTGGTGACGCAAGGCGACGGCATGCCCCACGCCCGCCCGATGCATCTGGTGCAGGATGACTACGACGGCACCCTGTGGTTCTTCACCCGCGCCAGCGCCGAGAAGGTGTTTGAGGCCAAGAAGGACAGCGAGGTCTGCCTGAGCTTTTCCGATCAGGATGATGGCGTCTACGTGTCGCTGAGCGGTCATGCCAATCTGCACCGTGATCAGGGCCTGATCGACAAGTTCTGGAATCCGTTCGTGGCCGCCTGGTTCCCGGAAGGCAAGGATGACCCCGACGTCACCCTGCTGGAGATCTCGGTGCAATCCGGCGAGCACTGGAAGGCCAAGGAGAGCAAGGCCTATCAGCTCTACGAGGTGGCGCGCGCCAACCTCGACAAGGACCACACCCCGGACATGGGCGAGAACGAGAAATTCGGCACGGTGTAAGCAGAAGCCCGAGCTCGTCATGGAGAGCTCTTTGCAGTGCCCGTGTGAGAGCCAACGCGCACGACCATGCCAGACACGACAACGCCAGCCCTCGGGCTGGCGTTGTCGTGTCTGGCAGCCTGCCGTTTCCAGCAGGCCTGTCATCGGTGGTGAGGATTCAGGTCAGCGAACACCTCAGGCCTTCATGTCGAGCACGATGCGCCCTTCGATCTTGCCGTCGATCATGCGTCCGAAGATGTCGTTGATGTCCTCGAGCTTGCCGGTCTGCACGGTGGCGGCGACCTTGCCTTCCGCGGCGAAGTCCAGCGCCTCCTGCAGGTCCTGACGCGTACCGACGATGGAGCCACGCACCGTGATGCCATTGAGCACGGTGGAGAAGATCGGCAGCGGGAAGTCGCCCGGCGGCAGGCCGTTGAGCACCAGGGTGCCGCCACGGCGCAGCATGTTCTGGGCCTGATCGAAGGCCTTGGGTGATACCGCCGTCACCAGCGCGCCATGCGCGCCGCCGATGTCGCGCTTGATGACGCTCGCCGGGTCTTCCTTCATGGCATTGACGGTCACGGTCGCGCCCAGACGGCGGGCCAGTTCCAGCTTGGCATCATCCACATCCACCGCCGCCACGTTCAGGCCCATGGCGCGTGCATACTGCACCGCCATATGTCCCAGCCCACCGATGCCCGAGATCACCACCCACTGGCCGGGGCGGGTGTCGGTCATCTTGAGTCCCTTGTAGACCGTGACCCCGGCGCACAGCACCGGCGCGATCTCCACGAAGCCCACGCTGTCCGGCAGGCGGCCGACGTAGCCTGCGTCCGCCAGCGTGAACTGGGCAAAGCCGCCATTCACCGAGTAGCCGGTATTCTGCTGGCTCTCGCACAGCGTCTCCCAGCCACCCAGACAATGCTCGCAGTGGCCGCAGGCCGAGTAGAGCCAGGGCACCCCGACACGATCGCCTTCCTTGACGTGGGTGACGCCCTCGCCCACCGCCGCGATGGTGCCAACGCCTTCATGGCCGGGAATGAACGGCGGATTGGGTTTCACCGGCCAGTCGCCATGCGCGGCGTGCAGGTCGGTATGACAGACCCCGGAGGCGGCGACCTCGACCAGAATCTCGCCACGTCCCGGGCGCGGTACCGCGACCTCCTCGATCACCAGCGGTGCACCGAATTCACGTACCACGGCGGCTTTCATGCTGTTATCCATGACGTACTCCTCATCCATTGAAGACTGACGAACATTCAAGAAAGACGGACATTCAAGACAGACGAACCAGCAGAGTTGCGGCGGAGAGTTGCGCCGGAGAGTGTGGGCTTGCGCCTGCATGCGCCAGCGCCCGAGCCAGTGCAAAGCTTGCCTCTCCATTGAAACCGGACGCAGCGCTCCCTGCCCTGCGCCAGATCAAGCAATCGGATCTGGCGCGGGCATCGTTGTCATTTTCTCAAGCAAGAATCGCGGGAGGCGTGCAGCACCACCCAAGGCGGTGGCGCTGCCAGCCAGGCCTAGAAGAAGCCGAGCGGATTGATGTCGTAGCTGACCAGCAGGTTCTTGGTCTGCTGGTAGTGCTCCAGTGCCATCTTGTGGGTCTCGCGACCGACACCGGATTTCTTGTAGCCACCGAAGGCGGCATGGGCGGGATACTGGTGGTAGCAGTTGGTCCACACACGACCGGCCTGGATGCCACGCCCCATGCGGAAGGCGACGTTCATGTCACGGCTCCAGACGCCGGCGCCGAGACCGAATTCGGTGTCATTGGCGATGGCCAGCGCCTCGGCCTCGTCACGGAAGGTCGTGACGGCCACCACCGGCCCGAAGATCTCCTCCTGGAAGACCCGCATCGAGTTGTTGCCCTTGAGCAGGGTCGGCTGGATGTAATAGCCGTTGGCCAGCTCGTTCTCCAGCTGCTCGCTGCTGCCACCGGTGAGCACCTCGGCGCCTTCCTCGCGGGCGACATCCATGTAGGACATGATCTTGTCGAACTGCTCGCGGGAGGCCTGGGCGCCGACCTGCACGTCGGTGTCCAGCGGGTTGCCGCGCTTGATGGTCTTCACGCGCTCCATCACCCGAGCCATGAAGTCGTCGTAGATGCTTTCCTGGATCAGGGCGCGTGACGGGCAGGTGCACACCTCGCCCTGATTGAAGAACGCCAGCACCAGGCCTTCGGCGGCCTTGTCGATGAACTCGGGTTCGGCATTCATGATGTCGGCGAAGTAGATGTTGGGCGACTTGCCGCCCAGCTCCACCGTGGAGGGGATGATGCTGTCGGCGGCGCACTTGAGAATGTGCGAGCCCACGGGAGTGGAGCCGGTGAAGGCGATCTTGGCGATGCGCTTGCTGGTGGCCAGCGCCTGACCGGCCTCAGCCCCGTAGCCGTTGACGATGTTGAGCACGCCCGCCGGCAGCAGGTCATTGATCAGCTCCGCGAGCACCAGAATCGAGGCCGGGGTCTGTTCCGCCGGCTTGAGCACCACGCAGTTGCCGGCCGCCAGCGCCGGGCCGAGCTTCCAGGCCGCCATCAGGATCGGGAAGTTCCACGGGATGATCTGCCCGACCACACCCAGCGGCTCATGGAAGTGATAGGAGACGGTATTGGCGTCGATATCGGCCGCGGTGCCCTCCTGGGAGCGCAGGCAACCGGCGAAGTAACGGAAGTGGTCCGCCGCCAGCGGAATATCGGCGTTGAGCGTCTCGCGCACCGCCTTGCCGTTGTCCCAGGTCTCGGCGACGGCCAGCATCTCGAGGTTCTGCTCGATGCGATCCGCGATCTTGAGCAGGATGTTGGAGCGCTCCTGCACCGAGGTCTTGCCCCAGGCAGCGGCTGCCTTGTGGGCGGCGTCCAGCGCGAGGTCGATATCCTCCGCACTCGAACGCGGGATACGGCAGAAGGCCTCGCCCGTCACGGGGCTGACATTGTCGAAGTACTCACCCTTCACCGGCTCGACGAAGCGACCGCCGATATAGTTGCCGTAGATATCCTTGAACGTGACCAGCGCATCGGCGCTGCCCGGGGAGGCGTAGATCATGGCGAACTCCTGTTGGCCGGATTCACGAGTGGCGCTCGTGATCGACGGCCTGTTGTTGTCGTTGCTGCGCAGTTGTTGTTACTGAAAAGTCGTTGTCGTTGCTGAGAAGTCGTTGTCGTGTCAGCGAAACGCCTGTGTTGGCCCTTCTGCAGTGGCCCCGTTGGCGCTGACCCGCTGCCCGATCCATCAAGAGGTACTTGATCAGGCGACTCTCACAGTCTTGACCACCGACGCCAATCGCGACATGCCCCCATGGGCGGAGACCGTCTCATCCCTTGGGAGGAGAAAAGGAAGGAGAAACGAACGCCGCCATACCGCGAAGGCCGCAAGGCACGACACCACGCCATGACGTTATGCTCAGGCTAGCCATGAACAGAAAAGCCTTGATCAGGATATCGCCCGCCACCGGCCAGGAGCCTCCATGTACCGTCTGTTGATCGCGGATGACCATCCGCTGTTCCGTGATGCCATCAGTCGTACCCTGAGTCTGAGCGTCGCTGACACCCCGGCACCACCCTACGAGCTGCTGCAGGCCGCCAGTCTCGCCGAGACGCTCAGCCTCATCGACGCGCATGCCGATAGCCTCGACCTGCTGCTGCTGGATCTCGACCTGCCCGACAGCCACGGCCTGGAAGGCCTGACGCGCTTGCGCCAGGAGGCAGACTGGCTACCGGTGGCGATTCTCTCCGCCCACGAGGCGCGCGAGACGGTGCTGGAAGCCTTGGCACTCGGCGCGGTGGGCTATCTCTCCAAGTCGAGCTCGGCGGAGGTATTGCGCGAGGCGCTCGCGCGCATGCTGGCCGGTGAGGTCTATGTGCCCGCCCGCCTGATGCGCGCCGCCCCGCGTCCGGCGCTGGCGAGCCAGGCGGCTTCCTCCTCAGCCTCGGCATCGGCCTCTGCACCAGTGCCACCGCCAGCCCCTCAACTCGCGCCGAGCCTCAGCGAAGCGGAATTCGCGCAGCGCTGGCAGACCCTCACCACCAAGCAGCGCGGCGTGCTGGAGCGCATGGTGCTGGGCGAATCCAACAAGATGATCGCCTGGCAGCTGGGCGTGGCGGAAACCACCGTTAAGTCGCATGTCTCCGCCATCCTGCACAAGCTGGGGGTCGCCAGCCGGGTACAGGCGATTCTGCTGGCCAGCCACGCCCTGCCTGCCGTGTCTGGCGCGAGCGCGCCTCCTGCCGCCCCACAACGCGCAACGCCCCGCCGGGGCGCTCACGAATGAGGCACACAGCGGGGCGTTGCGAGGGCCTGCCACCGGCAGGGCTTTTACCTCTCACAAGGGCATAGGAACTGGGGCATAAAGCATGGGGCCTACATCAGCTCGCCGACCAGCACATAGCCATTGAGCAGGATGATGATCGCCGCGACCAGCACCCCGATGGCCGTCACCCAGTGACGATTGACCAGATCCCCCATCAGGCGGCGGTTGGCGGTGAACATCAACAGCGGCACCAGCGCGAAGGGAATCCCGAAGCTGAGTACCACCTGGCTTGCGACCAGCACCTGCTGCTCCGGCAGCTCCATCAGGATGATGGCGATGGCCGGTGCCATGGTGATCACGCGGCGCAGCCACATCGGAATGCGGAAGTTGACGAAGCCCTGCATCACTACCTGACCGGACAGGGTGCCGACGATGGACGAGGACAGCCCCGCCAGCAGCAGCGTGAAGCCGAAGATGAGACTCGCCGCATCCTGACCCATCAGCGGTGACAGCAGCTTGTAGCTCTCGGTGATGGAGGCCACGCCGGTCTCGCCGTTGCCGTGGAAGACCTTGGCGGCCAGCACCAGCATCGCCATGTTGATCAGCCCCGCCAGCGCCATGCCGATGATGACATCCAGCCGGTAGTAGCCCATCACGCGACGACGCTGACCGCTGTCACGCACCCGGATGCGATTCTGGGACAGTGCGGAATGCAGGTAGATGACGTGGGGCATCACGGTGGCACCGAGGATACCGGCCGCCAGGAAGATGGCGTGGCTATCCGGGAAGTTCGGCGACAGCAGACCGTAGATGATCGGCTCCACCGGCGGACGGCTGAGAATGATCTCGAGCAGGAAGCCCGCCGAAACCGCCAGAATCATCGCGCCGATGATCATTTCCATCATGCGGAAGCCGAAACGCTGCATCACCAGCACCGCATAGGTGATGGCGCCGGTCAGCAGCGCCCCTTCCAGCATGCTGAGCCCGAACAGCAGATTGAAGGCCAGCGCCGCCCCCAGGAATTCGGCCAGATCGGTCGCGATGGCGACGATCTCCGCCTGCACCCAGAAGGCCCACACCACCGGACGCGGGAAGCGTTCACGGATGACCTCGGCCAGATTCTTGCCGGTCGCCAGCCCCAGCCGCGCGGACAGGGTCTGGATCAGCATCGCCATCAGGTTGGCCCACAGCACTACCCACAGCAGGGTGTAGCCATAGCGGGAGCCGGCCTCGATGTTGGTCGCGAAGTTGCCCGGGTCGATATAGGCGACGGCGGCGATCATCGCCGGGCCGAGGAATGGCAAGGCGCGGCGCAGGCGGCCAGCGAGACGGACAGGGGAAGCTGTGTGCGCACCACCGGCAGCAGAGGCGTCGCCTTCGCTGCCCAGTGACATGCTTGCGGCATGACGTACGGATTTATCGGACATGACATTCAGCATGGGGGGAAAACCTGCCAGATCAATGACCCGCGAACAGATAGTGAAATATGCGGGAGGCTATGTGATCAGCATACGCTCCAAATACCATTGATTCTCATTAAAAATAAGCGTGATGCTCGATAGGCTCCTTCAATCATCCCCGTGGCGGACGCCTATTTGCCACTGTCCTTGCCTTCTCCCCTTTCCAGTCTCTTCTTGAGGCCCGTTTCCAGCTCCTTTTCCCTCCCCCCCTTCCAGCATCTCTTCCAGCCCTTCTGCGCACGGCTAGCGACGATTGACCAGCAACTGGCGCAGGCGCAGCGGCTTGACCGGCTTGAGCAGAAACCCGAACCCGAGGGCACGCGCCCTGGCCTTGAGCGGCGCCGAGTGGTCCGCGCTGATCACCACCACCGGCAGGCCCGGCCAGCGTTGCCGCAGGCGTTGCGCCTGCTTGAGGCCATCGGGCTGCCCTTCGCCCAGCTGATGATCGACGATCAAGACCTGCGGCGCGGCCACGGCCTGCTGCAACAGCACCTCGGCATCATCGGCGCAGTAAACACTCGCGCCCCAGCCCCCGAGCAATGACTGCATGCCGGCACACACCTCCCGATCATCCTCGACCACCCAGATAACGGTATCGAGCAGCGGCTGCGCGAGCGGTGATGCGCAAGGCTGGCCGGGAGAAGTCGCGTCAGCCGCCGGGCCCACTACGCTGGCAGGCTGCCGAATCGGCACGCGGACCGCGAAGGCGGCGCCGCGCCCCGGCGTGCTGGTCAGCGACAGGGGGTGCTCCAGCAGGCCGGTGATGCGCTTGACGATCGCCAGCCCCAGCCCGAGGCCGCGCTGCTCGTTGTCCTGGCGCGGCGCCAGACGTCGGAATTCCTGGAAGACCACCTCGCGCTGATGCTCGGCGATGCCGGGGCCGTTGTCGGCCACGGTGATCTCCAGCCAGTCACCGCGACGCCGGCACCCCAGCAGCACCCGCCCGCGCGTCGAGCCATCCGGCACATGGCGCAGCGCATTGCTCAGGAAGTTGCGTACCACCCGCGCCAGCAATTGCAGGTCCGACTCGATGCTCAGATGGCAGGCCACGTAATGCAGCTCGAGCCCACGGGCGGCGCCCAGTTGACGATATTCCTCGGCGAGCACATCCAGCAGTTCACGCACCGGGAAGACGGCGACATCCGCCGTCAGCACGCCGGCATCCAGCCGCGAGATATCGACCAGCGTACCCAGCAGACTCTCGACATCTGACAGCGAGCGCCCCAGCCGCGCCACCAGCTCGCTGGGCGTGGAGACGCCCTGCGAAGCATCACCCGGCGTGACGTCAGAAATGGCATCGCCCGGCAGGGAAGCATCCAGCGCCAGCCTCGCCAGTTGCTCTTCCAGGGCGCTGGCGAACAGCCGGGCGGCATTCAGGGGTTGCAGCAGGTCATGGCTGATGGCGGCGAGAAAGCGGGTCTTGGAGTGGTTGGCCGCCTCGGCGGCGGCCTTGGCGGCGGTGAGACGTCGATTGAGCGCCCCCAGCTCATCGAGGGTGCGATGCAGGGCATCGGTGCGCTCGCGCACCTGATCCGCCAGCAGCACCGCATGTTCGAAGGCGGCGTAGGGCGCGCTCGGTGAAGGGCTGCTGGATTCGACCCGCTCGATCAGGGCGGCGTTGATCTTCTCCAGCTGGCGATTGCGCGCCTTGAGGGCGGCGAGTTCGGCGCTCAAGGTGTCCGTCTGAGTCAGGGCGTCCGTCTGAGTCAGAGCGTCCGGCTCGCTCAGAAAGCCCTGTTCGGTCAGCGGCGTATCAGGCGACATCCTGTCCTCCCGTGCCGTCGGCAACCGAGCGGCGCTGGCCGATCACCACGCCCGTGAAGGTCTGGTTGATGTGCATGCCGTGGTGCTGCTCACCGTAGGTATTGAAGCCGATCACCCGATGCCGCCTGAGCATGCGTGAGGCCTCATCCTCCAGTGCCAGCGCCTCGATCTCCATGCGCCGCAGGAAGCAGTCGCAGCCGATGGTCAGCGCGGGCGGCCCCAGGCGCGCCTCCACCTCGGCCAGACGCTGCTCGAGCTGCTCGAGAATCGTCGTGGCCTGCATGGCGGTGAGCACGATGCCGGTCTCCACCGCGCAGTAGAAACTCAGACTGGCATCGTCATTCACGCGCTGGATGGAGCGCACGTAATGCGCCTCGCCGATGCGTACCGCCAGCGGACAACGCGCGAAGACCGCCTCCTCCAGCGCCTCGGGGGCGACGCCGGCCAGCCGGGCGTACTCCTCGGCGGCGGGTTCGGCATTCAGCTCCAGCACGCGGCGCGAATCGCGATCCACCGCCGTCACCACCAGCTTGTCAGCCAGCGGCGTGAGGTGATGGGTGCTGATGACCTCGAACGGCAGCCGCGTATTGACCACCACCACGACCGCCGCCTGATCATGGAAGACGCCATCGGCGTAGACATAGGTGTGCGACAGGCGATTGTCATCCCCGGCGGAGCCACCGAAGGCGGGAATGCTGCCCAGCGCCGCATCCAGCGTCGCCAGCACCTGCTCCTCGCTGCTCGAGAGCCCGTCGAGCAACGTCAACGCGAAGCTGTTGCCCATCACCGGCGCCACAGCCTGCTCGCGACAGCGTGCCAGCAGCTCGTCACTCAGCGCCTGGGCACGCGGAAGATCGAAACCGCTCAGATCATCGATCAGCACCTGCGCCAGCGCGAAGTCACTGCGCGCAAGGCCGATGGCGGTGATGGAGCCACGCGCATAGCCCGCGGGCGTGATCTCGCCAGCGGTGGTGCAGCCGCTCACCGGCACCTCGCCGAAGGTGGCAGCCAGCGCCTGGCCCAGTGCCGCCAGCGGATAATCCGCCGAGCAGAAGAACAGCACCCCGCCGAGACGCTCGCGACTTCCCAGCGCCAGATCAAGCGTTCGGGCCAGCTCAGCCACCGCCGCCTGCGGGTCCTTGAGCTGACTGGCCGCCGTGGCCAGCGCCACGGCATGCATTTCGCTCTGTGGCTGCGCCCTTTCCTTCACGCGACTGCTGACATCCGTCATGTCCCCTCCTCCCGTCGAGCGCGGCGGAGCCGGAGATGACGATCATCCGTCGGTGTCCGGCCTAGAGCACCAGCCCGCTGGCTCTCACCACGCGTCGTTCAATGGCGCCTTCCAGCGTCTCGCGGCGGGTTCCCGCCAGCGTGACCCGCGACTTGGCCCGCGTGATGCCGGTGTAGACCAGCTCGCGGGTCAGAATCGGGTTGGCGCCCTCAGGCAACACGAATAACACATGGCGGAACTCGGAACCCTGCGACTTGTGGACCGTCATCGCGAAGACGGTCTCCACCGCCTCGAGGCGTGACGGCAATACCGCGCGCACGCCACGGTGGAAGCGCTGGATATCGGTGTCCTGCCCGTCACGCTCGGTGTCTGACGTCGCCTCCTCCTCGACCGGGAAGAACACGCGCAGGCGCCCCCCGGCGGCAGGGTCCGGCAGGGTGATGCCGACATCGCCGTTGTAGAGCCCCAGCGCGCGGTCGTTGCGCGTCACCATCACCGGGCGACCGGCGTACCAGCCGCGCTCGTCGGCGATCAGGCCGCGCCGCATCAGCACCCGCGCCACGCGCTGGTTGAGGCCATCGACGCCGTAGGGGCCACGGCGCAGCGCGCACAGCAGCTGGAACTCGAGCAGCAGGTCGATCACCTCACGCGCCGGGCGCCGCTCACGCACGGCCTCCAGCGCCGGGCGGTAGCCGTTGACTACCAGCTTCTCGAGATCGCGGTCCTCCGGGCCACTGAGCTTGAGCCAGGCGATGTCGCGATAACCGGCCTTCCAGACATCGCGCAGCGCCTGACGATCGCCGGCGTTGCTGGCGCGTGCCAGGGCGCCGATGCCACTGTCGGCAGAGAAGCGATAGCTCTTCTGCAGCACCACCACGTGATCGGCGAGGCGGCCGCGTGTCGCTGATGTTTCCTCCAAGTCCTGGCCATCAGGCACGGCGATGGCCTGCTCCAGGGTTTCGCCGGTCAGGCGAGTGAGATCTTCACACAGCGCCGGTGAGTAGCGCGGCGGCAACGCATGCTCGCAGAGATCGCCCAGCACGGCGCCGGCTTCCACCGAGGCCAGCTGGTCCTTGTCGCCGAGCAGAATCAGGCGGGCGTGGGCGGGCAGCGCGCCGAGCAGCGCCGCCATCAGGTCGAGATCGACCATCGAGGCTTCATCCACCACCAGCAGATCCAGCGCCAGCGGGTTGCCGGCGTGATGGCGGAAGTGACGCGAATCCGGCCGTGCGCCCAGCAGGCGGTGCACGGTGCTTGCCTCGCGCGGGATGGCGGCGCGTACCGCGTCTGGCACCTCGAGCTTCGCCACCGCCCCCCGGATCGACTCCGACAGCCGCGCCGCCGCCTTGCCGGTCGGGGCGACCAGGCGGATATCCAGCGCCCGCCGCTCGTGCTGTTGGGCTGTCTCTTCGCTCTCCAGCTCGCCCTCTGCATCGTCAGCGCCACCCGCCAGCGCCTGAGCCTGCAACAGCGCCAACAGGCGCGTGACGGTGGTGGTCTTGCCGGTGCCGGGGCCGCCGGAGATCACCGTCAGGCGCTGACGCAACGCCAGGGCACAGGCCAGCTTCTGCCAGTCCGGCTCGCCGTGCGGGTCCGGCTGATTGCTGGCGAACAGCTCGCGCAGACGCTCGCCCAGCGCATCGCTGACCCGCGCCTCGCCCTCCTCGCTCGGCCCCATCCGCGCACGCAGCCCCGCCGCGACTTCACGCTCGGCCTGCCAGTAACGGCGCAGGTAGAGGCGCTCGCCCACCAGCACCAGCGGGCGCAGCGGTAGATGGCCTGCCGGGGAATCGGCCTGCGCCAGCACGCTGACCAGCCGCGATGCCGCCAATTGCTCGGCCCAGCGCCCGGCATCGAGATCCGCCAGGAAGGCTTCCGGCAGGGCCACGCTGACCTCGGCCAGATGCGCCTCGGACTGCTCCAGCGGCGGCAGCGACAGGGTCGCGCGTGGCTCGGCCAGCGCCCGCGACAGCGACAGGCACACATGCCCGCGCCCCAGCTGGTGGCTGGCCAACGCGGCCGCCAGCAGCACGCTGGCCGGGGCCTCCGGCACATGGCGCGCCATGAAGCGCACCAGATGGGCATCGACGCGCCTAAGCCAGCCCAGCTCCACCCACAGGCCGAGCGTGGCGAGCAGGGTGTCGGCAGTCGGGGCGTCAGGGGCAGCGCTGAGCTGCTGCGTTGGCACAGACATGGTGTCAGACATCGAAGGCCCCCTGCTGGCCGCTTTGCGTGAGTGGCGAGGTGTCGGTGGTGTTGAGGAGCAGGCTGTCCAATGCGGAGCTGTCGCCGCCCAGCCAGAGATCCAGCGCCTCGATCAGCGCCTGTGATGGCCGCCGCTGGAAGACGCCGGGCGTCGCTGTCCCTTCAAAAGGCCGGCCGGGCGTCGCTGTCCCTTCAAGGGGCCGGCCGGGCGGCGCTTCAGTCTCATCCACCGCAAGCGCGGGTGAGTCACCGCCGGCATCCAGGCCACGCAGGAAGACATACAGCACCCCGCCCATGCAGCGCTCGTAATCGTAGTCCTCACCGAGGCGCGCCTTGAGCAGACGATGCAGCGCGAGGGTGTAGAGCACGTATTGCAGGTCGTAGCGGTGCTCGACCATCGCGCGGGCCAGTGACTCGCCAAGATAATCCTCGGGGCGCTCGCCCAGATAGTTGGATTTCCAGTCCAGCACGTACCAGCGGCCGCCGGACTGGAAGGTCAGATCGATGAAGCCCTTGAGCATGCCGTGCATGCGGCGTGGCGCGAGCCTGGGCCGCGAGCGCGGCAACGGTTCCAGCGCGGTGACCACGGCATCCAGCGGCAGACTGCGTGCGTGCACGGCCGGCAGCCAGAATTCCAGCTCCGGCAGCCAGGCCTCCAGCCGGTTGAGCAGGATAGGCTCGCCCTCGAAGCCCTGCAGCGGGCGGGTCAGCGCCTGCTCCAGCCAGTCGGTGAGGCGCGGCTGCCAGCTGGCATCGAAGCCACCGAAATGCAGCCGCGAGCCCACCAGCCGTTCAAGCTCGCCGCGATAGTCATCCGCACCGAGGCGATCGAGATCCACCGCCTCCAGCAGACCATGCAGGAAGGTCCCCGGGCGCGGTCCGCGCGGGAAATCATGCAGATGGATCTCGCCCACCGTCATCGGCAGGCCACCGGCCAGCAGCGGGCCGGACTGCCCCGCCACCTCGCGGTCCGGGCGCGTCAGGCCCTGCTCGCCCTCTTCCAGCGCGATCTCGGTGGCGCCCTCGGGCACGCGGTCATCCGCGGCGTCAGCGGTGTCTTCCAGCGCCGCCGTCACCTGACGGGCATCGGTGAGCAAGGCGGTGTAGGAGGCGATCCACCAGTCATCCTCGATACCGCCCGCGAAGTGGCGCGCGCCGTGGAAGTGCTGATCGCGCTCCGCCGGGGGCTGATATTCGTGGCCTACTGGTGCGGGCAGGCCGGAAACGCGCGCCAGGCCGGCAGACTGCTGATCACACCAGCCGTGCAGCGCGGCCTCGATGGCGCTGGCCTCGATATCCGGGGTATCACTCAGGCCGAGCAGGTAGCCGACGGCGGTGGACGGCAGGCTCAGCTGCTTGCTGAAACCGCCCTTGCCGATGGGCGCCAGTCCCAGCCAGCAGGCGAACTTGGGACGCGTCAGCGCCACGTAGAGCAGACGCACATCTTCCATCAGCCGTGCATGGTCGGCCGCCGCGATGGCCTCCCTGGAGGGCTTCTTGACCAGGATACTGTCATCGAGAGCGTCATCCTCCTGATCGACTCTGTGAGCAGACACTTCCTCGTTATCGTCTTCCTCGTCAGCGCCTCCCTCGTCATCACCTTCCATGTCAGCCGTGGCCAGCCAGCGCTGCTTGAGGGTCAGCAGGCCGAAATTTTTGTCCGGCTCGGCCGCGCGGAAGCTGGCCATGAACGGCAACAGCACGATGGGATACTCAAGCCCCTTGGACTTGTGGATGGTGACGACGCGCACCAGCCCCTCATCACTTTCCAGTCGCTGACTGAGGCTGTCGCTGTCCAGCGCTTCATGGCCGGATTCCAGCGCCTGATGCCACCAGCGCAGCAGCGCCTGCTCGCCATCGAGGCGCTGGGCGGCATTCTGGGCCAGCTCACCAAGGTGCAGCACGTCCGTCAGGGCACGCTCGCCCCCGGCGCGCGCCGCCAACCGTTCCCCGACCCGGAAGTCGCGCATCACGCCGCGCAGCATCGGCAGCACGCCGCGCCGCTGCCAGTCGCGGTGATAGCCATCGAAACGCTCGACCTCACGCTCCCAGGCCAGCTCATCCACCGCGAGGCGTTCGACCAGCGAGAGATCCTCGGCCAGCAGCCGCGTCGCCAGGGCCGCGCGCAGACGGCGGTCATCACGCGGATGGGCCACGGCCTCGAACAGCTGCAACAGCTCGAAGGCCTCCGGCGTGTCGAATACCGAGCTCTTCTCGCTCAGATAGACGCTGCGGATGCCGCCTTCGGCCAGCGCGCCCCGCACCGCCGCGGCCTCGCGGCCGTTGCGCACCAGCACGGCGATATCGCTGGCGGCCACGCCACGCGGCGTCGCATCCGCTTCGTCCATGAACACCAGCCCCGGCTCGCCCGCCGCCAGACGCTGCTGTCCTTCCAGCAAGGCCTGGATCTGGGCGCGACAGGCACCACTCATGGCGCGGCGGTGGTCATCGGCGCTCAGACGCTCACCGCTGGCCCACCACAGGTTCAGCGCGCAGGCGGCCTCTTCGCGGCCATCCGGATGACGCAGCACCAGCCGGGTACGCGTGCCCTGGGCCTCGACCGGCTGGAAGGGAATGTCCTCACTGCCGAAGGGCGCCTGATGCTGGGCGAACAGGGCATTCACCGCGGATACCATCGCGGCGCTGGAGCGGAAGTTGCGCGGCAGGGTGAAGCGCGAGCTGGTGACCTTGCGCGCCGCCAGATAGGTGTCGATATCGGCGCCGCGGAAGGCATAGATGGCCTGCTTGGGGTCACCGATCATCAACAGCGTGCTGGGCGCCTCGCCAGCATTGCCATTGACGGCATCGTTGCCGATGGCATCGTCGTCGGACGGGCCATCGCCCGCCGTCTGCGGATAGATGCGCCGGAAGATGCGGTACTGGACCGGATCGGTGTCCTGGAATTCGTCGATCATCGCCACCGGCAGCTCCTGACGGATCTGGCGCGCCAGACGCTGGCTGGCCTCGCCATTGAGCGACGGGTCCAGCGCGTGATCGAGATCATTGAGCAGGTCCGAGAATTCCCACAGCCCGAGGCGGCGCTTCTCGCAGATCAGGGCGCGGGCGACGCTGTCACGCGCATGCACGGCGACCTGATCCAGCAGTACGGCGTCCGGTGCGGGCACCTCGGCCAGCATGTCCAGCGCCTCGAAGAAGGGATGGCGCGGCGTCTGGCAGTTCTTCTTGGTGCCCTTCTCGAGCTTGGCCTGACTCAGCCAGCACAGCTTCTTGCTGTCGAGCATGTCGGCGGCGAAGTCGTGCTCACCGCTGGCCAGCCAGGCGGCCGTCGCCGCCAGGCGGGGCTCGAGTTCGGCCTCCTTGTAGCTGTTGCCGTTGAGGGCCTTGCTGGCGAAGGCCTCGCCCATCACCGCACGGATGGCCGCCTCATCGAAGCTTTCCTCGACGGCGCGACGGGCGGCCTCCTGCTGCTGACGCCACTGTTCGGCATTGCCGAGCAGCTCGCTCAGGTCATGCGGGGCCTCAAGACATTCGCCGTCGCGGTACAGCGGGCGTGGCGTGCCATCCCGCAGCAGGCCGCGCAGCTCCTCTCCCAACGCGTCAGGCCCGGCCCAACGCCCACGGATCAAGGCCTGCCATTCGCGGGCCAGCGGATAGAACTCGCAGCGCCAGTAATCCTCGACGCAGCGCGCCAGCAGCGACTGGCCATCCTGCAACAGCTCGGCGCCGAAGCGTCCGCCGGCATCGAAGGCATGTCGACTGAGCATGCGCTGACAGAAGCCGTGGATGGTGAAGATGGCGGCGTCATCCATCAGGCGCGCGGCCTGATCGAGGCGCCGTGCCGCGGCAGCCTTGAGGCGCGCTGCGTCCTCGGCGGGTGATGATGTCAGCAGCGGCGCGAGCAACTCGGCCAGCACCGGATCAGGACTGGCACGCTCCAGCAGCGCCTCACGCGCCTGCTTGAGGCGTGCCCGAATGCGGTCACGCAGCTCGGCGGTGGCCGCTTCGGTGAAGGTCACCACCAGAATCTCCGGCGGCGTCAGCGGGCGCGGATAGCAGACGCCCGCGTCCTGGCCGGGCAAGGGCCCGAGCACCAGCCGCACGTAGAGCGCGGCGAGGGTGAAGGTCTTGCCGGTGCCGGCACTCGCCTCGATCAGGTGCTGACCGAGCAGCGGCAGCGTCGGAATATCGAGGGCCTGGCCCTGCTGGCTCTGATCCATCACGTCACACATTGCCGCTTCCTTGTCCTGAGCGATGCCACTCCTCACGCCACTCTCCACACCGCGCATGTCTTCCACTCCGGTATCGCTCATGACGTCGCCTTCCCGGTGGCAAGCTCCACCGCGCGTTCGCCGAGAATGCCCTGCCGCACACCGATCATGCTCTCGATCAGTGGCTGATAGAGCTGCACGCTGTTGAGCACGCCGCCGGCCTGTGCAAAGGCCTCGAACTCCGGCCACAGCTCGCCCAGCGCACCCTCCTGACGCCTGAGCGCCTGGGGGCCCTTGAAGATGTCTTCGCTGAAGCGGGTTTCCATGGCACGCGTCAGACTCTCACCAAGCCAGGGCTTGTGAATGGCCCCGAGCGCCGTCTCAAGGTTTGCGCTGCCGTCAGCGGCCTGCGCCTTGAGCGCACCGAACAGGGCATTGCGATCCTCCTCGCCCACCACCTCCCAGAGCGTGGTCGCCAGTTCCAGCGCGGCCGCCAGCGGCGCCTGCCAGCCCTGGGCATAGGCCTTGACGAGATGGCGCAGCGCGGCCTCGGCCTGCTCGATGCGCAGCGCGGGGAACAGCAGCCAGCGGTCCTCGAACACCGCAAGCCACTGATAGCCTTCACGGCTTGCGCCCTGATCACCTGTCACTTCCCCGAGGCCGGGACGCGCATTGGCCATCAGCCAGTCGAGGTAGCCGGCCAGCAGACGATGCGGCTTGCCGAGCTTCTTGTAGCGCCCCTCCTTGCCGGGCTTGAGGGTGCCGAAGTGGGTCGCCTCCAGCGTGGCCAGCAGGCGGCTCTCGCCCTCGGCGTCATCGCGTAGCTGCTGACGGCTGATCAGACGCGTGGTGAGAGTCACGCGCAGCATCTCGCCGCCCTCATCCTGCATGATCAGCGGTACCTCGAGGGTGCGCGGCGGCAGCGAGATGGCATCGCTGAGCTGGTCACGCCAGCTGGCCAGCTGCTGATCGAGACGCTTGAGACGCGGTTCGATCAAGGCATCGGCAAAGCCCAGCGCCGGCAGCCGCCCGGCTCGGCGCAGACGTTCGGCGGCCAGCGGCAGTGACTGCCCGGCAAGCGCGGCGTCCAGCAGCTCGCGGGTCAGGGTGAAGTTCTCCAGCCCGTCGGGGGCGAAGGGTTCGTTGTCTTCATCCGGCACCTCGGCATCGCGGAAGCGCACGCCGACGCGGTCCAGCCCCAGCTGCCAGGGGCGGCGCAGGAAGCGCGCCAGCGAATCGGCACCGAGGCGCAGATGGGACTCCGGCGCCTGCTCCACCAGCTGCTTCAAGGCAGTCGCTGCCGCCGCTTGCACCTGACTGGCATTGCTTGGGTTTTCCTTAAGTGTTTCAGGCACTTGAGCCTGACCCGCCGCGCGATACAGGCTCGACCAGCTGGCGTCATAGCTGAACAGATCGACGGCCGCTGCCTGGGAGGCATGGAAATAGCGCCGCGAGAACGGCTGCAGCGGGTGTTCGGTGATCAGGCGCTCACGCAGCGCCGCCTCGCGCGAACGCTTGGCGGAGTGCGGCTGCTCGGGCTCCCAGCCCAGCTCGATGTAGTCGAGCAGTTCACCGACCAGCACCGAGGGCGGCCGCTCGCCGTTGTCGCGCTGGTCACGCCCGACCCACGAGATCGACAGGCGATCCCGCGCCGCCAGCAGCGCCTCCAGGAACAGGTAGCGATCATCGTCGCGGCGTGAACGGTCGCCCGCCTGCGGGCGGCTGGCCATCAGGTCGAAATCCTGCGGCATGCGCACCCGCGGATAGTCGCCATCGTTCATGCCCAGCAGGTGCACTTCGCGGAAGGGAATCGCACGCATCGGCATCAGGGTGGCGAAGTTGACCCGCCCGGCGAGAAAGCGCTGGGCGAGACCGCCGCTGTCCAGCTCGCCGCGCAGCGCCTCGCGCACCACCTTGAGCGACAGGCAGCCCTCGAAACCGGCCTGCTGCCAGCCCTTGTCGAGGCGTGAGAGCGCCGCCTGCAGACGCGCCAGAATGTCGAATTCCTCGGCGCTGTCCGGGCTGAGGCTCTCCTCCCACAGCCGCTGCAGCGTGGTGGCCCAGTCCGCTGGCGTGCGCGAGGTATCCAGCCAGCGCCGCCAGCGATCCAGGCTCTCGATCAGCTCGCCGACCTTGCCTGCCAGCTCGGCCTCGAGACCGGCCACTTCATCGAAGGGCACCACGCCGTCGAAGCTCAGGCCGTTCATGTCGACAAGGCCGTCCATCAGATCGTCAATCGGAGCGCCATTCTGCTCATCCCCAAGTTCCCCCTGCGAGGGGCGGCCGGCCGCCGGGGAGCCGGTGGCGTAGCCCAGCAGCATGCGCTCGAGCCCGAAGCGCCAGCTGTTCTCGTCGAGGGGCATGAAGCCGAGCTGCTCGCGGTGCTCGCCGGAGAGGCCCCAGCGCACGCCGCTGTCGGCCAGCCAGCGCCGCAGACGCTCGAGCTCGCCCTCCTCGATGGCGAAACGACGCCGGAAGGCGGCGACATCCAGCGCATCCAGCACCTCGCTGACGCCGAGGCGCCGCTCCGGAAGCTCCAGCAACATCAGCACCAGCCCGAGCAGCGGGTTGGCCTGACTGGCCACGCGGTCGGCGATGGTGAAGGGAATATGGCGCGGATTGCCCGGCGGCAACTGACCGAACACCGCCTCGATATAGGGGGCATATCGGTCGATGTCGGGCACCATCACCAGGATGTCGCGCGGCCGCAGCGGCTCGCCCTCACCGCGCTTCTCGGCCTCATGGGCCCGCTCGAAGGCCGCCAGCAGGCGGTCGTGGAGGATCTCGACCTCGCGCAGCGCCGAGTGGGCACTGACCAGACTGATGGAGTCGTCATCGGCCGCGAGCACCCGCGGACTGCCCTCGGCCAGCGCACGCTCGCCGGGGTGGACCAGTTCGAGTATCTCGTCCTGGATCTGCTGCAGCAGCGGCGCCTGCTCGGGTGGCGTGTCCTCGCTGATGCGCGGCACGAAGACGTCCAGCTCGAGATCGAAGCCGCTGTCGCGCCCCGACAGCGCGCTCTCGAATTCATACAGGCTGACGATGAAGTCACGCCCCTGTGCGCCAAGCCCTGCCAGCAGCGGGTTGGCCTTGAGGTGCAACTCCTCCTCCGCCAGCCCGATCAGCGCCGGCGCCTCGGGGTGACGGGCACGCTGTTGCGCGAGGCGTTCGCTGTCCATGCGCTGGCTGTCTGCTCGCGAACTGCGCCGCACGGCTTCACGGTCGGAGACGATATCGCCCCAGTAATGGCGGCAGGGATTGGTGATCATCAGGTAGATGTCCATCACCCCGGACAGCGCATGCAGCGCATCCAGCGTCTGGCCCGGCAACGCCGAGATACCGAACACGAACAGGCGCGGCGGCAACGGATGACGGCGTGTCGAGGGCAGTGTCTCCAGCGCGCGCGCCGCCGCGACGAAGCGACCATGCAGGGCGGCACGGTGATGCTGGCGGCTGCTGGAGGGCGCATCGGCCAGCACCGCGCGCCACAGTGCCGGCTGCCACTGCTGGCTGTCCGGCAAGTTGTCGGGCAGCAGATTGGCCGGCAGCTCGCTTGCGGCCTGCTGGCGCGCGAAGGCATCCCGGAAGTTGTCGTCTTCCAGCCCGCTCTCCCAACTGCGCACCCACTCGGGGCGATAGTTGAGGTACTGATCGAACAGGTCCGCCAGCTGGCAGGCCAGCTGCCACTGCTGACGTTCGGCCTCGGGGCCTTCGGGCAGCGCTGGCAATGCGTCCTCACCGACCGCCTCGATCAGCTGGCCACGCTCGTCGCGACACAGGTAATCCCTGAGCGGCGCATAGCATTCGGCCTGGGATTCATCGGCCAGCAGCCCCGGCAGCAGGCGCAGCAGACGCCAGGCAAGCGGGCCCTTGTCGAAGGGCGACAGCTCCGGAATCTCGTCGCCCAGCACGCCACCCAAAACCCCGCGATAGGCACGCCATACGAAGCTTGAGGGCAGTGGAAAATCCACCGAGGCGGCGATGCCATCGGCCTCGGCCAATGACAATCTCAGCCACTGGGCCATGCCGTTGGACTGGACGAGGAAGGTTTCCGGCACCAGCGGAGGCTGAGGCGCGGCCTTGATCACCTTGAGGGCCAGATCGCGCAGGTCCTCGAGGTGATTGGCGTGAAGAACGGTAAACATGCGGGCATCCTGCTGGGAGTGACAACCCGGCCATCGTGGCCGTGGCAAGCCGCTGCGCGGAAGAGACAATGAATGGCTCTATCCTAGCGTCGCCGTGGCGCCGGCCCAAACGAAAAACGCGCACCACCCAGAGGGTGATGCGCGTTTTCAGGCAGAGGCAGGCCACAAGGGCCTGTCTCTCATCCTGCGATGCCGGATACGCTGATCAGACGATGCGCATCAGCTCGCGGCCGCGCGGGCTGATCGCCAGCCACAGGCCGAGCACCACGCCCATCAGCGACAGCGCCGCCACGTACCAGGTGGGCGACAGCGGCGAGACGGTCATCATCAGCGAGACCAGAATCGGCGTGAAGCCACCGAAGATGGCGTAGGCGACATTGTAGGAGAACGACAGGCCGGTGAAGCGCACCGCCGGCGGGAAGCCGCGGATCGCGATGCTCGGCACCGCGCCGACGATGCCGACGCTGAAGCCGGTCAGGCAGTAGAGCGGCACCAGCAGGCTGGGGTCTGAGTGCATGGTGGCGAGGAAGACCCAGTAGGTGATGCCCAGCAAGGCGCTCCACAGCACCAGGGTGACGCCGGCGCCGATGCGATCGACCATGTAACCGGAGACGATGCAGCCGACGCACACCGCCACGATCGCCAGACTGTTGGCGGAGAAGGCCGCGGCACGGCTCAGGCCCTCGAGGCCTGCGATCAGGCTCGGCGTCATCAGGATCACGACCACGATGGCAGCGGTCAGAATCCAGGTGACCGCCATCGCCACGGCAATCGCCGGACGCTGTTCCCGCAGGATCATCTTCAAGGGCAGCTCGGCGGCCAGCGCCTTCTTCTGCTGCATCTCGGCGAATACCGGCGTCTCGTGCAACCAGCGACGCAGATAGACCGAGAACAGCCCGAACACGCCGCCGATGATGAACGGAATCCGCCAGGCAAAATCACTGACTTCTTGCGGGGTGTAGACACTGTTGATGGCGCTGGCCATCAGCGAACCGAGCAGGATGCCCCCCACCAGCCCCATCGAGAGCGTGCCGCAGGCCAGGCCATTGTGACGCGGTGCGACGTGCTCGCTGACGAACACCCAGGCACCCGGCACCTCACCGCCGACTGCCGCGCCCTGGAACAGACGCAGGATGATCAGCAGCAGCGGCGCCCACATGCCGATGACGGCATAGGTCGGCAGCATGCCCATCAGCAGAGTCGGCAGCGACATCATGAAGATGGACAGCGTGAACATCTTCTTGCGGCCGAGCGTATCGCCGAAGTGGGCCATGATGATGCCACCCAGCGGGCGCGCCAGATAACCGGCGGCGAAGATGCCGAAGGTCTGCACCTGACGCAGCCACTCGGGAATGTCGGGCGGGAAGAACAGCTGGCCGACGACGGTGGCGAAGAACACGAAGATGACGAAGTCATAGAACTCGAGGGCGCCGCCGAGAGCGGACAGACCGAGTACCTTGATGTCACCACGCTTGAGCGAATTTTCGTTGGGCATATCGTGTGCAGCGGGGGCGGAGCCCGCTGCGGGGACGGAATCGTTCATGGATCTCTGTTTAGCGGGGGCTGGTGTCCAGCGATGGTCAAGGGTGATTCACGCGTCGCACATCTTGTCTTGGAGGCTTTCAGTCGGGGAGACATCATCCTGTCGAAAGACATCATCCTGTCGAGAGACATCATCGAATCGAGAGACATCATCCTGTCGAGGGACATCATCGAATCGAAAGACATCATCCAACCGAGAGTCATCATCGGTCACGGAGCGGAAGTCGTGCTGATGATGACTGAAAGCACCGGGGTTGCCCCGGAGGCGTGGCGATCATGCGGAATCCTGCCAGCGTACGACGCATCACTGCATTGCAAAAAACACAATACAGATCGATGCAATCATGCGTCTCATGTATCGCGTCCAGAGTAGCAAAGGCGACCTTGGCTGGGTAGCGTTCGCTCACTGTTTGGCAGGGGTCTTGCGGGAAATCACGCCGACCTTGCCAAGAGTTGGCATGAAAAACCCCGGCGCCTCGAGAAGGCGGACCGGGGTGGTGAACATCATCCTGTGCAGTTCAAGCAATGAGGGACGTGGTGGGCGTCATGCGGTGAGTCATCTTCCCTCGCCTGCCGGGCGACGCCCGAGGGCTGGATTCAAGCTCAGGTTCATCGACAAGCGTCAGCTGCAGTAGCCCCAGCCTTCCAGGCGCTGACGAATGTCCTCGACCCGCTGGCGGTTCTTGCCGAGATCGGAATGCCCTCTGCGCGAGACGCTGCGCACATGACAGACCCCCTCCTCTTCATTGCAGACGATTTCCACATCATCGACGAAGCCCAGCACGGGGGTGTGGAACTCGGCGTGCAGATAGCCGCCATCTTCGCTGACGATTTCAGCATGACCCATCGATTCTATGATGCCGTGCAACTTCTCCATCGCACTGACGCAGCAATCCTGCGGCATCGGGAGTGGCGCGACATAATGCTTGCTGTCAGTGGCCTGGGAACTGACCCCGTTGGGGGTGCTGGGGGCCGGAGCCAGCATGCCATCATGCAGGCCGAGATTGTCGGGACGAGGTGAAGCAAAAAGACCTTGGCGCATTTCGAATCCTTCCTGTCATCTCTGGGCGTCGGTAACAGCATCCTCTGTCACCAGCCTGATTGTTATCCAAGTCAGCTTGAAGACTTTGCGAAGACTGTGCGCAAGAAAGCCCCATGCGGGCTTCTCCGCTGATGTGATTCGCTGAGGCAACTCCCACACGCTGCCATCGCGTGGGCTTGTCGGTGAATGACAAGGGCCTCGACTTTCAGCGTAGCGACTTTTGTCGATTTTGCCCGTGGAAGGCCTTGATCCAGATCATCTGCCTGATAATGCGCCGCACCTTGAGCGGCTTGAGGCCGTGCCCTCTTCCGCCCCAGCGAAGCCAGACCGTACACTGGGCAGCATTTCACCCGGCCCGGCTTGCCCCAGCCCCAGCCGCCGGCCAGACGACTTCGCAAGGACCCCATCGTGAGCTTCCGCTTTCTGCACACTTCCGACTGGCATCTCGGCCAGAGCTTTCACGGCCAGAGCCGTCATGTCGAGCATGCTGCCTTTCTCGACTGGCTGCTCGGGCAGCTCAAGACTCTGGCGCCGGATGCGCTGCTGATCGCCGGAGACCTGTTCGATGTGGTCAACCCGAGCCTGGCCGCCCAGGAGCTGCTCTACGACTTCATCGTGCGCGCCCACGAGCAGGACGCGGCGCTGGAGATCGTGATGATCGCCGGCAATCACGATTCCGGCTCCCGCATCGAGCTGCCGGCCGCGTTGTTGGCACGTCTCAAGACCCATGCGCTGGGTCGCGTGCGCTGGGTGGATGACTCCGCCGACGGCGGCGATGCCCACAGTCTCGACTGCCAGCATCTGCTGGTGCCCCTGCATGATCGTGACGGCAAGCGCCGCGCCCTGTGCCTGGCGGTGCCCTTCCTGCGCCCGGCCGAGGTCACCGGCCTGAGCAGCGGCGAGCAAGCCGAGCAGGAAGGGCAAGCAGCAGGCAAGGCCGAACGCACCCGCAGCGAGGCCTACCGCGACGGCGTGGCCCGCGTGCACCAGCAGCTGGTCAGTGCTGCGCGCGCCGCCCGCCAGCCCGGCGAGGCGCTGATCGCCATGGGCCATGCCCACATGCGTGACGGCGAGGTGTCCGAGAACAGCGAGCGCCCGATCCTGATGGGCGGCGAAGAGGCGCTCTCGACCAGCCTGTTCCCCGACGACATCGCCTATGTGGCGCTGGGCCACCTGCATCGCCCGCAGCGCGTGGGTGGCGAGGAGCGCATCCGCTATTGCGGCACGCCGCTGGCGATGGACTTCTCCGAGGTCGACTACGGTCACCGCATCCTCGATGTCACGCTCAACAATGACAGCCTGGAGAAGGTCGAGGAGCATCGCGTGCCCTGCCATGTCGCTCTCACGCGCGTCGGGCCTGCGCCCCTGGCCGAGATTACCTCTCGGCTCACGGCGCTGGTCGCCGAGGCCCAGGCGGATCTCGAGCCGACACGCTGGCCGTGGCTGGAAGTGACCGTGCAGCTGGAAGCCCCGCTGATCGACCTGCGCGCCCGTATCGAGGCACTGCTGGAAGGCGCGCCGCTGCGTCTGATCAAGCTGGTCACCCGCTACCCGGCGCCCAGTGTCGAGCATCGTGCGCCGAAAGGCGTGAAGCTCGATGAGCTGGGGCCGATGGGGCTGTTCGAGCGTCACTATCGCGCCACCTATGACAGTGAGCCGGACCCGACGCTGATCGAGGATTTCGCCCTGCTGCTCGAGGAGGTCGAGGCAGCGCGCGAGACGCGCCTCGAAGGCGAGCCGGCCACTCGGTCCGCTCGCAAGCCAGACAAGACTGGCAAAGCAGACAAGGCCAAGGGAGGTCAGGCATGAAGATTCTCGCCCTGCGCCTCGACAACCTGGCGTCGCTTGCCGGCGCGCATGAAGTCGACTTCGAGAAGGCGCCGCTGTCCGATGCCGGCCTGTTCGCCATCACCGGGCCCACCGGGGCCGGCAAGAGCACGCTGCTCGATGCCCTGTGTCTGGCGCTCTATGGCACCACGCCGCGCCTGCGCCAGACGCCGAGTGGCGGCCAGCTGGAGGATGTCGGCGAGCATCAGTTGACGCTCAAGGACCCGCGCAGCCTGCTCCGGCGTGGCTGTGGCGAAGGCAAGGCCGAGGTGGATTTCATCGGCCGCGATGGCCTGCGCTATCGCGCCAGCTGGACGGTCAGCCGCGCACGCGGCAAGCCCGGCGGGCGCCTGCAGAATGCCAAGCAACATCTCCAGCTGCTGCCCACCGGCGATGACATCCAGCCGGCTCAGACCCTCAACACCACCAGCAATGACGCCAAGGCGTTGATCATCGACAGGCTCGGCCTGAATTTCGAGCAGTTCACCCGCGCCGTACTTCTGGCGCAGAGCGAGTTCAGCGCCTTCCTGCGTGCCAATGACAATGAACGCTCGGAGTTGCTGGAGAAGCTGACCGATACCGGCCATTACTCCGAGATCTCGATGGCCGCCCATGAGCGCGAGCGCGCCGCCCGCGAGGCCGTCAATGAACTGGAACGCAAGCTGGAAGGCCAGCTGCCGGCCAGCCCGCAGGAGCGTCAGGCGCTCGAGGAGGAGGTCCGCCTGCGCCAGACGGCCATGACCCGGCTCAGCGAACAGCATGATGCACTGACGGCCTATCACCAGTGGACCACCACGGCGGGCGAACTCGAACAGGCCCTGCGTCAGGCGCAGCAGGAGCAGACCGCGGCTCACGCCGCCAGCGATGGGCTTTCCCGTCAGCGCGAGCAACTCAGCGCCCTGGAAGCTCTCGCGCCAATTCGCCCTGCCCTGCTGCGCCTCACGGCGATCGCGCCGCAGCATGCGCAGCTGGCCACGCAACTGGCCCAGCTGGAGCAGCAGCTCGGCACCCTGTCGCCCAAGGTGGAGCAGGCCCGGGCCGCCAGGCACACCGCCGATGAACGCATGCAGCGCTGCGAGACCTGGCGCGGCGAGCAACTGCCGAAGCTTGAAGAGGCACGTCAGGTGGCTTCGCGTCTGGCGCAACAACGCGAAGCACACGCCAGCCAGCAGAGTGAACAGCACCGCCTGCGCGACACGCTCGGCCAACATCAGCAGGAGCTCGAGGCACAGGATCGCCAGCGCCAGCAGCTGGAGCAGCAACTCCAGCAGCTGCAGGCGACGCTGGTCGACGAGTCAGGCCAGCCGCTGCGCGATGCCGAAGACTATCGTGACCAACTGCAACGTCAGCGCGATGCACTACTGGAGCTCAAGCCCGTACTCAGCGAGCAGATCAGTGGCCTGGCTCGCCGTGATGAGGTGCAGCAGCGTCTTGTCGAGCTGGAGCAGCAGCTGCCCCGACAGCAACAGGCGTTGCGGGATGTAGCTGCCCGGCAGGCGCAGGCATTGCAGGCCCGCGACCAGGCGCGCCACGAGGAAGACGCCGAGCGCCGCCAGCAGGAGCAGGAGCGTCTGGCACGCAGCGACAACGTGATGGCGCTGCGCCGCGGGCTGGTCCAGGGCGAGGAGTGCCCGGTGTGCGGCAGCCACGAGCACCCCGCCGCCGGCCAGGCCGCACCGGCCGAGGCGCTGATCGCTCAGCTGGAGCAGCAGGCCCGCGAGCGCCTTGATCAGCGCCGTCAGGCCACGGCCACCGCGCAGCAAGCCATGGAGTCAGCCAGTCACGAGCACGCCCGCCTCGAGCAGCAGCTCGGCTATCTTCAGCAGGAACAGACCCAGCTGCACACGGAGCTGCAACGCCTGCAGCAGCAGGCGCAGAGCTGCCAGACGAACCTGACCGAGCTTCTGGCCCGGCACTCGCTGTCGGAGCAGCCCCAGCTTGCCCCCTTGCCGCAGCTGCCGGCTGCCCACGCACTGCAACTGATCGAGCAGCGCCTTGGGGAACTGGACGCCCGCCAGAACACACTGGTGACGACACTGCGTCAGCTGACGCCGCTGCGTGAGCAACGCCAGGCACTGGCAACACGCCATGCCACGCTGACGACGCAATGCCAGCATGGCGAAGCACAGCTTCAGCAGTGCGAGACGCAGATCACTGCGCTGGCGCGCGAGATCGAGCAACTCAGCGCCACGCTTGCCCAGCAGCTGAGCGCAGACCCCAAGCGACAGCATGCCAGCGTGAGCGACTGGTCCGACTGGATCGAGTCGCTGACCACCCGGATGCGCAACGAACAAGAGAATGCGCGGCAGGCACTGCAGGAGTTGAGCGACCAGCAACAGCAGCTGACGCAGCAGCAGGCCAACCTGCAGCAGCGCCAAGCGGAGCTGCGCGAGGAGCAAGACTCGCTCGACCGCGAACGCGCGGATTGGCAGGCAGCGAATCCCGGCCTGGATGACGCGCGCATCGCGGAGTTGCTGGCTGTCGAGGATCACGAGCTGCAGGCACTGCGCCAGCAACTGCGCAGTGCCCACGAGCGCGTGGCACGCGCGGATGCCCTGTGTGAGGAGCGCAATGCGCGCCAGCTCAAACACTGGCTGGCCGCTCGGACCTCCAGCTGGCAGACGGTACTCGAGCAGCTGGCAGGACTCGAACAGCTGGCAGCGCCCGCCGTGGAGACGTCAGGAGCAGGTACCGCTGGAGAAGGTCCGGCGAGAGAAAGCACGGCGGGAGAAGGCACCGCAGGAGAAGGCACGGCGGGGACTGAAGAGACGGGCGTCATCCGCGCCCAGGCCCAGCAGGCCCTGGCGCTGCATGCTCGCTTGCAGACTCATCTGCAATCCCCGCAAGAAGATGCCGCTGGAGAGCCGGAGGATGCGCAGACACAGCCCGAGGAAGACACCCACGCGCTTGGCGAGGCGTTGGCCACTCTGATCGCGGCGCTCAAGACACCGCTCACTACCGTGCGCGAGGCCCATCAATCGGCGCAGGCGGCGATACTCAATGATGATCAGCGCCGCAGCGGCAGCGCCGAACTTGGCGAGCAGCTGGCCCGCGCCCGCGCAGTCCATGAACGCTGGGGCGCGCTGTCGGAGCTGATCGGCAGTTCCAGCGGTGCCAAGTTCCGCACCATCGCCCAGGCCTTCAATCTCGAGCGCCTGATCGAGCATGCCAATCTGCATCTGGCCAATCTGGTTCGCCGCTATCGTCTGGCGCGCGGCGCCAGCCCGCTGGGACTGGTGGTGGTGGATACCGAGATGGGTGACGAGCTGCGCAGCGTGCATTCGCTGTCCGGCGGCGAGACCTTCCTGGTCTCGCTGGCGCTGGCGCTGGGCCTGGCGGGCATGGCCTCCGGTGAGCTGCGCATCGAATCGCTGTTCATCGATGAAGGCTTCGGTAGCCTCGACCCGGATTCGCTGGCCCTGGCGATGGAGGCGTTGGATGGCCTGCAGGCCAGCGGCCGTCGCGTCGGGGTCATCTCGCATGTGGCCGAGATGCATGAACGCATTCCGGTGCGTATCGCGGTGCGCCCCTCGGGCAACGGCCAGAGCCGACTGGAGATCGAGGGCTAGCGGCGGTCAGGCGTCACGAAGCCAGGTTCAGCGTAGCCGCTTGAGGCAGCTAGGCATCACGAAGCCGCTTGAGGCGGCGGCTGGCGAGCTGGTCCGCCAGTCGGGTCGGCTCGGGCAGCTTGGTCTTGCCCAGACAGTGCAGGGTCATCGCCAGCGCCGTATCCAGGTTCATGCGCTGGCCCGGCGAGACGAACACCGGCTTGACCTTCGCGCGCGAGCGCAGCACGGCGCCCAGCTGGCTGCGCTGTTCGCGTTTGGGCAGCTCGCTATTCTCGATGATGCCGAGCTCGCCATCCGCTTCACGCACGCGATCCGTCAGTGCGACCCAGTCGCCGCGCGCATCGCCCGGTTCGCCATGCTTGCCGCACAGGCGCTTCTTGGCCACGCCGAAGGATGGCAGGTCACACCACAGGCCGAGATGCGCCGCCACACCCAGGCGGCGCGGGTGCGCGATGCCATGGCCGTCCACCATCAGGCATTCGGGCGCACGCTCCAGCGATTCGAGGGCGGCGATGGCGGCGGGCAGCTCCCGGAACGACAGCAAGCCCGGAATATACGGCATGCGTGTCGGCTGACGGATCAGCTGCTGCTCGAGGGGCTCCAGCGTCGCCAGATCCAGCGTCACCACCGCCGCGCGTGTCACCTCGCCCCCATCCTCGAAGCCGATATCGACCCCGGTGATGGTCGCTGGCCACTCGCCGGGGCTTGCTCCCCAGGGCGGCGTCAACGTCAGTCGAGTGGCCATTTCGCGTTGCTTGGCAACGGCGGCGGCAGGGTCGAGATTCCAATCGTGCAGTGCTGTCATCCACTCACTCATGCATTCCCTCTCGGCGGTTGCGGGTCTCTCTCCCTCAGATGCTATCGATCGCCCTCACCTTCAAGCTGCTTGCCCAGTGAACGCAGCACCTCCGCCGCCTGATTGCGGAAGGTGTCCAGCCCATTGCCGACCTCCCCCATGCTGCGTTCCAGCTGGCGTGACAGGCGATTGGAAAGCGGCTGGTCCGCGCTTGCCGTCAGCTGCTCCGGCGTCATGTCGAGCACCAGACGGTAACGGATATCGCCGGGGGCCTCAGCCGCCAGCGGGTCACTGACCGCCTCACGGGTAAAGCGCGCGAAATCGATGCTGGCCGCCTTGTCACCGCCGTCAGGGCGAATCAGCAGGCGATGGATCTGACCACGCGTATCACTGAGCACATCCTCGACCTTGCCCAGCGCCTCGCCCTGCGGTGAGACCACCGGCGCCAGACGCAGGGCCTCCAGCGAGACCAGCGGCACGCGAATCTCCGGCGTGGCGCTGCTGGTCGGCATGCCGGACTCGGCGTGGGCCGCACCGAGTGGCAGCCAGGGGGGCGCCAGCAGAGCGCACAGCAACAGCTGGCGGGCAGGCGTGGCCTGCAGGCCACGGCGCAAGGCATCGAGTGAAGAGATCATGTGGGCATCCTCGGGAAATGATGAGCGGTGGAGCTATGATGAGCGGTGGAGCTATGATGAGCGGTGGACCTACGCCAGCACAGGATACCAGCCCCCGTAGCGCCTTTCGTCCAGGCACAAAAAAACCGGTACCTCGTGAGAGGTACCGGTCTTTTCAGAAGCCGTGGCCAGCACTGCGATCAGTGCTGACCCGACTCAGGCCTGATCAGGCGCGACGACGGTCGTCGTTGCCACCTTCACGGCGCTGCGGACGAGCGCCCGCACCGTCTTCTGCCAGTTCCAGCGGGCGGCCAGCGACGCGAGCACGCGCCATCTTGGACACGATGCTGGTCGGCAGACCGCTCGGCAGTTCCACGACACTGTGCGTGTTGCGGATGTCGATGCGACCGATGCGTGAACCTTCGATGCCGCCTTCGTTGGCGAGAGCGCCAACCAGCTGGCCCGGCTTGACGCCGTCACGGTGGCCGACGGCCACACGGTAGAGCTTCATGCCTTCACGTGCGACCGGCGCGGAGTTGCGACGCTCACCGCGTTCCGGACGCTCGGTGCGCTCACCGCGCTCGGAACGCTCGTTGCGACGCGCACCCGGCTTCGGCAGAGACTGGATCGGCGTCTCTTCGGCGCGAGCCATCTTGACGAAGACAGCGGCCAGCTCGACCGGGTCGTGACCTTCTTCGACCAGGCTCTGGACCAGAGCGCGGTGACCGTTGGAGCTGCTGCCCAGGGCTTCGACGACGCGAGCACGGAAGGCGGCGTCACGGTGGCCACGGATCTCTTCTTCGCTCGGCAGCTGGCGTTCGGTGATGCGCTGGCCCAGGGCCTGCTCCATCCAGCGAACCTTGCGCATTTCGCGACCGCTGACGAAGGTGATGGCGCGACCTTCACGACCGGCACGGCCAGTACGGCCAGTACGGTGGACGAAGGATTCGCTGTCACCCGGCAGGTCGTAGTTGAAGACGTGGGTGATACGCGCCACGTCCAGACCACGAGCGGCGACGTCGGTCGCGACCAGCACGTCGACCTTGCCACGCTTCAGGCGAGTCACGGTGCGCTCGCGCAGGGACTGGTCCAGATCACCGGACAGCGCTGCCGCGGAGATACCGCGAGCGATCAGCTGTTCGACGACAGTGGTACAGGCGGCACGAGTACGCACGAAGACGATGGCCGCATCGACGGTCTCGACTTCCAGCAGACGGGACAGCGCTTCGAGCTTGGCGCCGCCTTCGACACGCACCATCATCTGTTCGATGGTGGAAGCGGTACGCGATTCGGACTTGATGGCAACCTTGACCGGATCAACCAGGTAGCGGTTGACGATACGCTCGATCTCGGTCGGCAGCGTCGCGGAGAAGAAGACGCGCTGCGCTTCCTTCGGGGTATCGGCGACGACGCGCTTGACGTCATCGATGAAGCCCATGCGCAGCATCTCATCGGCTTCATCCAGCACGAGGGCTTTCAGGCCGTTCAGGTTCAGGCTCTTGCGGTCCAGGTGATCGATGACACGACCCGGGGTGCCGACGACGATCTGCGCGCCGCTCTTGAGGCTACGCATCTGCTCGCGGTAGTCCTGACCACCGCAGAGAGTGGCCACTTCCAGGCCACGCATGAACTGACCGTAACGTGTGAAGTTGACGGCGACCTGTTGGGCCAGCTCACGGGTCGGGGCCAGCACGAGAACCTGCGGTTCACGGCGGTCGAGGTCCAGACGGGTCAACAGCGGGAGTGCAAAGGCAGCGGTCTTGCCGGTACCCGTCTGTGCCTGGCCGATCATGTCACGGCCTTCGAGCAGACTCGGGATGGTCTGAGCCTGAATCGGGGACGGAGTTTCGTAGCCCAGCTTCTCGAGAGAGGTCAGGACGGCAGGCAGCAGGGCAAGATCGCTGAAGCGATCGACGACGGAAGTCGTGGTCATGTATATCTCACACCTAAATGGCTACAAGTAAGGCTTGCAGCTGAAGAATGGGTCGGGTTGAACCGACACGAAGCGTAAGGGCTCCGTCTGGCGATGCAGTCAGGCACGAGGCGCTGGCATCATCAGAAAAAACGTACGAGTGCTGGACGTCTTGGCATGGACGGGCCCGGGTTGCTCTGAAGATGGACGCAATTCCACTTTCAGGCACAACGCTGCGGCGACCGTACAGCAACCAGAGGCTCTTCTACTCAGAGTCTCGGGGCGCTCCATCATGCACACTGTGGACAGGGACGGGTCTTGCATCGCGGCGGCCGGACATCGATCGAATCGAGGGGTCACGGATGGCTGGGGCAAGCTACGCCACGCGGTCCGGGAGGCGCGAAATACCGGCTGATGGCCACAAGAAACGGCGATCACGTCGGGCTCGGCTACTCAGGATGGTGGGTCACTACATGCGAGGAGCTGGCATTCTAGCAGCCTCTCACGCATTCTGCATCCTTTCTTTTGACCTTGGTCGCAGGCCGGCCGCCCTCGGGCAGGCATGCGCCCCGCCATCACGACTCGCTGAACAACCACCTGACAGGAGCCTGCATGACTGACGCGCAAGACCATGACGCCCCCTCCCCACAACATCCCGCCGAGCATGTCACCACACTGTGGGTCGACGCCGATGCCTGTCCGCGCGCCGCGCGTGACATCCTGGTGCGCGCGGCGGAACGCACCGCGACCCCCACCTGGTTCGTCGCCAACCATCAGGTGCCGCTGCCGCGCTCGCTGCACGTCAAGGCGCTGTCGGTCCCACAAGGAGCAGATGCTGCCGATCAGTTGATCGTCGAGCGCGCCCACCCCGGCGACATGGTGATCACCTCCGACCTACCGCTGGCGTTGGAGGCGATCGAGAAAGGCGCGCTGGTGATGACGACCCGCGGCGAAGCGCTGGACAGCAACAACATTCGCGCCAAGGTGCAGATGCGCGACTTCATGGAGAGCATGCGCTCCAGCGGCGAGCACACCGGTGGCCCGTCCGCCTACGGCCAGCGCGAGCAACGCGACTTCGGCAATGCACTGGACCGCTGGCTGGCCAAGATCAGACGCCCGATACCGCGCGCCTGACCCAACCGCCGCTGCTCGCCATCAACTCGGGCGCCACCAACTCGGGCGCGATCAACTCAGACTTCAAGACCTCAGGCGTGACGACGAATGCCCTGGCCCGGCAGACGCTCGCGGTCATGGGGAGCGTCGAGCGCCAGGCTCGGGCCGAGCGGCACGATAGCGGTGGGATTGATGGTCTGCTGACTGGCGTAATAGTGGGTCTTGATATGCGCAAGATCGCAGGTCTCGGCGATGCCCGGCCACTGATACAGCTCGCGCAGATAGTGCGAGAGGTTGGGATAGTCGGCGATACGGAGCTGATTGCACTTGAAGTGCCCGAAGTAGACGGCATCGAAGCGGATCAGGGTGGTGAACAGGCGGATGTCGGCTTCGGTCAGCCACTCACCGGTGAGGTAACGCGAGTCGGCCAGCCGGCGCTCCAGTGAATCCAGGCACTCGAACAGCGCCGTGAAGTGACGCTCGTAGACCTCCTGCCGCGTGGCGAAGCCGGTCTTGTAGACGCCATTGTTGACCTTGTCATAGACCTCGGCATTGATGGCATCGATCTCGCCGCGCAGGTCTTCGGGATAGAAGTCCAGATCATTGCCGGTCAGCGAATCGAAGGCGTCATTGAAGATGCGCACCAGTTCCGCCGACTCGTTGTTGACGATGCGACCGGTCTGCTTGTCCCAGAGCGCCGGCACGGTGACACGGCCGGTGTAGTGCGGGTCGGTCAGGGTGTAGAGCTGGTGGTGATAGCGCACGCCATTGATCGGATCACCGCTGGAGCCTTCTTCCTCGAGATAGCTCCAGCCATGTTCGAGCATCAAGGGGCTGGTGTAGGACATGCCGACCAGCGGCTTGAGCCCCTTGAGAGAGCGCATGATCAGCGCGCGATGCGCCCAGGGGCAGGCCAGCGAGACGTAGAGATGGAAGCGGTCCGCACTGGCGGGCACGGCCGCTTGTCCCTGCGGCCCTTCGAGCGGGGCATCGGGCGCCACGACCCAATCCCTGAGCCGCGCGCTCTCGCGCTTGAATTCACCGCCGGTGCTGTCGGTGTCATACCAGCGATCCTGCCACTTGCCGTCGACCAGTAAGCCCATCTTGCACGCTCCTTATATGGCTTGAGGGGATGCCCCCAGCCTAAGAGTCGAGCGCGACAGCGCAAGCGAATTCACTGCGTGGCAACGATCGAGTTTCTCGAACGATCACGTTGTGCGAGCCCTGTGCTTTTCTCAAGCCCTCACGCTTTTCAGACCCTATACGCTTTCAAGAGCGCCGCTCGCTTGCCTCCTGCTCGACGGCAGCGTGCAGCTGCGCCTTCATCGCTCGGACGGCGGGGCCCGCGCGATCATCGTCCGGCAGATAGAGCATCAACGACACTTCGCGTTCGCCGCCATTGGCCAGCGGCAGTGGCAGTAGCCGCCCCCGGGCCAGGGCCTCGCTCATGCGGGTACGGGGCAGCCAGGCGAAGCCCAGCCCGCGTTCGGCAAGATCGACTGACGTGGCCAGGTGGCTCACCGTCCAGCGCGCCTCGGCCTTGAGCCAGCCGGCATCCATGCCGCTGGAACGACTGCTGTCGCGTACCACCAGCTGGCGATGCTGCACGAGATCACGCAGATCCAGCGGCCGCCCGAGGGCGTGCAGCGGGTGCCCCGGCGCCGCCACGGCGATGAAGGTTTCACGCAGCAACGGGGTGCCGAGATGGCCATCCAGCATCAAGCCGCTGATCAACAGGTCCGCTTCCTTCTCCTCGAACAGCTCGCGCCCGCCGGTCAGCGTCGTCTCGTGCAGCTGGACACGCACCTGCGGGTAGGCCGTCGAGAAGGCTTCCAGCGCCCGTGCCAGCACATCCGGCGGAAACAGCTGATCCACCGCGATGGCGATCTCGCTCTCCATGCCTTCCGACAACGCATCGGCCACATCCTCGAGTGCCCGCGCATTCTCGATCAGCTGACGCGCCCGGCGCAGCAGCAATTCACCCGCCTCGGTCAGCCGGACATTGCGCCCGACCGGCTCCAGCACCTGCACGCCCAGCAAGGCCTCCAGGCGATGCACGGCGTGATTCAGGGTCGAGGGGCTCTTGTGGATCGCGGCCGCCGCGCGCGCGAAGCTGCCGTGGTCCACCACGGCGGCCAGCATCTGCCACTGAGCCAGTGTCACGCGTGACGACATCGGGATTCCTCTTGCAGAACGTACGGAAATGCACGGGGCAATCCTGACATGCCAGACGCAAAAAACCAGACACCTGATACTGCAACCCGACGGGAGCAAAAGAGCATTCTGTGCTGTCAGACTCCCGACATCTGGTCGCAATCCTCGGACATCAGGACGGCATCCTCTGAAATGCAGGAGGCCAAATACGCTATTTTGCGTAACTTTACAAAATTTAACACCAAGCAGGATTTACTGCCTGAACAGCGTTTCCTAAGCAAAAATGGCGCTATTTTCGCCAGACCTCATGTTGCCGGTACCGCCAATTGCGCCGTCAATGATCTAAACAGGGTTGAATTACTCATACTGGACATGCGTCCAGCCTATCGAACGATGGGAACCTTGGTTAAGGTTCGAATGCCTCATTGTTGCCATCTTTTCATTTCACATAACTTTATCGGTCACATATGCTGCGAATCCTTCATTCGCTCCCTCGCGCGCACAAGTATCTTCTTTTACCTGTTGCCACCATGGTTACCGTGCTGGGTGCTCACAAGCTTCTCGAAACATTCGATGCTCCTGATGTCTCTACGGCCTCACAGTCCATCGCCATCGACCTGGCCAGTGCAAATTCCAGCACCCCGGCCAAGCTGCCGCTGGCGATTGCTGCCGCAGACGACACTCAGTCTCCCCTGAGCCCGGCGCAGCTCGCCAATCAGACGGCGACCAGCTCGGCCTCCGGTGACATTCCGCTGGCAGCACTGACGCCCAGCGAGATCGTCGCCATCGATTTCGACATGCCGACGCTGCTGACGGATGCCAACTATCATCCCGACAGCCAGACGACAGGTCCGATCGTGGCACTGGCGCCGGCGGCAGTGAAGACCGCAGAAGCCGTCATCGGCACCGCGACCGACGAACAGGCCGGCGGCACCTCCTATGACGACCTCTCCGTCGACCCGGTCGAGCTCGGCGAAAGCCCGACGCTGCAGACCGAGCTGGCGGCCGAGGAAGTCTATGTGCCCGAGTGGCAGACCTATACCGTGCAGGCCGGCGATACCTTCGCCGTGATGGCGGAGCGCTCGCTGGGCCTTGGCTACAGCGAGACCACGCGCATCCTCAAGGCGCTGCCTGACAAGCGCGTGCTGACCCATTGGCGCATCGGCGACAGCTTCGATTACAAGCTGGATGAAGACGGCAACCTGCTGGCGTTGCGCATCATGAAGGACGCGCGTCGCGGCTTCATGGTCAAGCGTGAGGCCGGCGGTGAAAGCTTCAATGTCGCCAAGATCGAGAAGGCGACCCAGGCCACTCAGCGCATGTTCGCCGGTACGGTCAGTGGCAGCTTCTCCCTGTCAGCGGAAGCCACTGGCCTGGGCGTCGCGGAAGTCAGCCAGCTGACCCAGGTGCTGGGCAAGAAGATCGATTTCCGTCGCGATACGCGCAAGGGTGACAAGTTCCAGGTGCTGGTCGAGTCCGACATGATCGACGGCACCAGCATGGATTCCCGCATCCTCGCCGCACGCTATGAAGGTTCTCGCAAGTCACTGACCGTAGTGCGCAACAGCAGCGACGGCCGCTACTACACCCCCGACGGCAAGGGCCTCGACCCGGCCTTCAATCGCTATCCGCTGGCGCACAAGGCGCGCATCAGCTCGCCGTTCAACCTCAGCCGTCGCCATCCGGTTACCGGACGCATCAGCCCGCACAAGGGCACCGACTTCGCGGTGCGTATCGGCACGCCGGTGCTTTCCACCGCGGATGGCGTCGTCGAGCTGGTCGGCAACCACCCGCTGGCCGGTCGCTATCTGGTGCTGCGCATGGACAACGGCTACAAGACCCGTTATCTGCACCTGTCACGCCCGCTGGTCAAGAAAGGCGAGCGCGTGACCATGGGTGAGAAGATCGCCCTGTCAGGCAACACCGGCCGCTCCACCGGCCCGCACCTGCACTATGAGGTGATGGTCAACAACCGCCAGGTCGATGCCATGCGCGTTCAGCTGCCGAACAACAAGTCTCTGTCCGGCAAGGCGCTCGCCAACTTCAAGCGTCAGTCAGAGAACATGCTGGCCAAGCTGGAAGCCGCCGACAACACTGGCGCCATCGCCAAGGCCTCCACCCCAAGCCAGGGTGACGAGAGCTAACGCGAACCCAGGCGCGGGCCCGCAAGCACAGGGCCTGCGCCTGACATGAAATGTGCCCGATAAAAGAAAAGGCCCCTCACCTCACGGTGGGGGGCCTTTTCTTTTGTCGGTGTCTCATGCCAGGGATCAGGTCACTTCTTCATGCCCTTGTTGGACGCCTGCTCCAGCAGCTCTTCCGCTTCGCTGCTCGCGCCCTCCTCTCGCATCTTGGCCACATCGGCATACAGGCAGACGTAGGTACCGCAGGATGCACAGAACACCTTGTCGTCGGGATTGTGGACCTGCGAGACGCGGACTCGCTGGCTGCCACAGTCCGGGCACGGCTTGGGAATACGCAGTTCCTCGGAAAGATCTGACATGAAGCATTCTCCTGTTCGGTGTCTGGGCCGCTCGCCTTGAAGCTGGTCGATTGGCGTCTCCCCAAGACATGGGGCCACTCGCACGGCATGCAACCCCGCTGGCGGGGAGTCGCTCGTCATTCGGCTCGAGCTACCTCACCGAGATACATCGCCCAGGCACTGCCCGGCACTGCGCTCAGACGCAAAGCCCCGGCACGGTGGCCGGGGCTTGAGGAGCAGACTCGAACAGACAGATGTCACGCGGCGCTGATGCTGCCGGCAAGCGACTCATGGCTGGTGGCGTGGCTTGCGGTGTTGGACATGCGCGCGACGGGGCGCTCCGGCACACGGTGCTGGCCGTGTGACCTGGCGCCATCACGCGTCAGGCGGAACTCTTCCTGCAGCGCCATCTCACGTGCCGCCAGGCGAAAATCGCCCATCGAACACAACGCATGGCCGTTGGGGCACTTGAGGATGTGATCATCCGGCAGATCACGGGCAGGCCAATCCAGCGCTTCGTTGCATTCGGGACACTGAGGGCCATTACGGGTCGGGACTGATGGGGTAAACATGCGCGAACTCCTTTTCGACGCAAAAGATGACGATGTCATGACCAGATTCTCAGTACAGAAAACATCAAGACGTGGCTCGGTTTGCGTGCGCATGATGGAGACAGATAGCGACAGACTCCATTGCACTTTCGGTTAGATGCCACAATTTTATCGCTGGTCAGTCTCTGCGCTCACGGCTGCGGAAGGTATCGCGCAGAGCGCGGAACACACTTCATGGCAGCGCGACCGGCAAGAGTCTGACAGCACTATCTTACAGTCTGATAACACCTCGCGAATGACGCAGATCAAACGCATACCAGATCAGGGGGTATCCGCCGCACCGTTCTTCAGACGGGCGTCAGACGGGTATTCATGGGCTTGAAGCCAAAAAAATCCCGACCAAAGGCCGGGAAAACACTCTCAGGCAGAACAGGACCTATCGCGGAAGCAACGCGGCTCGCCGCAGGTCGACCAGGACGCTGAACAGTCGTCAGCGGTATCACGGAAATCTCGACTCCACCTGCAGTGCCAGATATTCAGTTTCGTTGCCTTGGGCAACAAGCCCGCGACCAGGGCGAAACAGCGAATCCGACTGGCACTGAGGTAAAAATTCTTGTGCGCCCTCACACGCACTGGCGAACACTGGACCTTACAAGCGCTTGCTTCAGGCCGAGGCGTCCAGCTGCTGGACCACCTTCTGCGCCATCAGGGCCGGGTCAATCGCAGCTCGCTTGCGGGCACTGACTTCAAGGCGATCACGCAACATGAACCAGACACCCAGAAACTCATCACATTCTGCACAACTGACGATGTCATCATCTGCCGGGGAATCTTCGAGGTGAACCCGGTTGCTGCCACAGCGTGAACACTCCATGGGAACCTTGCGTACTGTGTTCATCTCGATGCCCTCCATTGGATCCATGATGAAAACCTTGTGCTCGAAACCGGTGGAGCGGGCGACATGACGATGTGAAAACTTGCGGCAACCTGACAAGGGATTGAAAAAGCGCCTCTGCGGCTCCATCAATGTTGTATCAGGTAATCTCCTGCCTGCCCCGCCGTGCTTCGACAGTTGCAAAGTTAGACACTTCCAAAACCTTGTACAAGTTTTAACGCGTATCAGAACGTATCTGTATAGCTAATGTAGACGCATTGGCAGGCGCTTTCGTGTGCGCTGATCAAGCGTTTACCTCTCCCCATGCGCCCGCTGTGGCACGAGAGCGCCCCGCCAGAGCCGTGTAACACTTCGCTACAAAAAAGCCTCTTTTGACGTGCAAAAACATCTTGCCCCACTCGTCAGGCAGCCAATCAGCGAGCAGAAAAGCCTTGAACGCGCACTGATTGCGACATATCCACGTGCATCATCTCGACTTCTTGCCTTGAACGGCGCGGGCCTTGGCATCCAAGCGATCCTTCAGCACCTCATCTCTCTGCTCGCCCCTCTACTCGAACCCTTCGTCAGAGCCCTGCTGACAGAGCGCTTGCGGGCGGCCTGTTCGCGACAGTTATGGAGCACCAGAAAGCCCACTTTCTTGGCACGACGACATTGCCCCTTTACACCTTGCATATGACAGACAGAGAAATTCTCGTACAAGTTTTTCTTCCCCCCCTTGAAACTTGTCGGTCTCGTCAGGATCTCAGTGGGTAGGGTCATGGTTCTGGCGAATCATTTGCGCCACGAGCGAGAAGGAAGCGCTTGAGGGACCGGACCAGAAGTACCGATTCAACACGCAAGGAGTACGGCATGAGCAATATGAACCGCAAACAGATTCTGGGTGCGATCACCGCGACCACGCTGCTGTCCACTACCAGCATGGCCATGGCCAGTCCGCAGGGGCTCTACTCCGCAGATGAGCTGATGGATGCCGATGTCTACCTGCAGAACGATGACAACAACGTGATCGGTGAAGTCGAGGACATCCTGCTCGACGACAATATGCAGGTCGCCGCTCTGGTCGTCGAAAGCGATGACTCCATGGGGCTGGACGAGAACCAGTACGTCGTGGAAACGGGCAAGTTCACCCTCGAGACCGAACAGGGTGATGATCTGGATGCCCTGGAATATCGCATCCACCTCGACATGGATGTGAGCGAGTTCGAGCAGCAGCCGAACTACACCACCGACTGGTGGCAGGACACGCGCAAGAGCGCCGCAGCGGCCTGGGATGAAACCAAGAACACCGCTGCCAGCGCCTGGCAGGACACTCGTCAGGCGACCGCCAATGCGCTGACCACCGCCGGCAACGCCATCAGCGGTGCCGCCAATGACACTGAGCAGGAAATGGAAGAAGAGACTCAGTGATAGCGACCCTGCAAGAGATCACCCGAACCGGATGATCCGCGCCAATGCAGAGGAAAACGCCTCATGCCCCACGGCATGGGGCGTTCGTGGTTCAGGACCACGAAAAATCACGCCAAAGATGCACTGGTGGGGGAAAGAAGGGAAAGAAGGGAAAGAACAGCAAGAGAGGCCGAAGTGACAGGCACAAAAAAAGCCGCCATTGGCGACTTGTCGGGGCACTGGAGCTTTTGAGCATCAGCTGAATGAAACCCCACTGGAAGGCATGCATGGTGGGCCCAGCAGGACTTGAACCTGCGACCAATCGATTATGAGTCGAGTGCTCTAACCAACTGAGCTATGGGCCCATGCAGCGCGCATATGATAGCGAAAGCATGAGCCTCGGGAAAGCCCGAAAACTCAACAACATAGCGATTCCCCCCTCCCGGCTGCGGCGCGAGATGTGCGTTGATCATCCCCGTCAGGCTGCGGCTGCGACGAGTGTCGCGAACCCTTGGAGCCGCCGCCTGTCCAATGTCCCATCTGCAGTATCGAATCTTTTCCAGGCGCTCATGGCGGGCCTCGCCCGATCAAGCCCCTGGCCATCAGGAGTCATGACATGTCATTGCCTTTCTCTCGCTGGACCCGCGCCCTGAGTCGCACGCTTGCACGTCGCTCGACCGGCAAACCCGCCAGCCGCCTCACCGCCACAGCCGCCAAAAGCCGCTTCGGCGCCCCGATCAAGGCCGCGGCACTGGCCTTCGCCATGAGTGGTATCGGTGTCAGCCTGCCGACACAGGCCGCCTGGCAGCTGGTGCCCGACAGCAGCGGCGCCACCGCGACGCTGACCGCGCAGGGCAGCCAGGGCAATGTGGAGCACGTGCATCACCTCAATGGCCTGAGCGGCACCGTGGGAGATGACGGCAAGATGAGCATTCCCTTGAGCGTCGGCCAGACCGACCTGCTCGACAAGGTCGGCGAGCTGCCGCCATGGCTGTCCGGCGTCAGCCAGATGCGCCTGGCCACGCTGACCCTGAATCTTGACCCGCTGGCCATCGCGGCGCTGGAACCCGGCCAGACGACGCGCATGCAGGTGCCCTTCTCGGCCACCGATGGCAACCGCACCCACCGCGAGACCCTGCCGCTGGAGGTCACCCGTCAGGATGCCACCCACCTGACCTTCATCAACGCCGACCCCATCTCGCTGGACAGTGCAGAAGTCGCCAGGAATCAGGTCGGCAGCACTCTGCTCAACCTGCTGGGCTACGGCAAGCTGGTAGGCGACATTCCCGTCACGCTGCAGGGCGAGATGGTCGACCAGTAACCTTCAGCACAGCGCGACGCCGCCAGACAAGCGCGGCGATCCCGTCGCAAGCACGTTCATCGCGTCATCAGAACCGCCCTACGGGGCGGTTTTTTTGTGCCGGTAGCAGCCAAGGATAACGGCCTGCGCCAGCCAGCAAGGACGAGCATGACGGCGATGGTCCGCCCTCATGACGCCACGACATAAGAGAATGATAAAAATAATTCTCATTCATGGTTCAGAAAGCGGTCATCTGAACGTCTACCCACAGGAGAGAACGACGAACAAGAATCATTCCTATATAAATCATTCCGGATGGAACACCGCACTCATGAAAGACTCCGCCGCACATAAAGCCACTCGCTCCCTGCTGATGACCCTGCCCAGGCACCCTCTGGCACTGGCGATTGGCCTTGGCCTGCCCTTCGCCGGTCAGGCCATGGCGGCCGACCACCGTGAGTCTCAGGACGAGACCCTCGACACCATGACGGTGACCACCACAGCGGCTACCAAGACCGACACCGGCTATCTGGAAACCCCCCAGGCCGTCTCCACCATCACGCGCGACGATATCGACAAGCGCGCAGCCGAGACGGTACAGCGTGCCGCGGATTACACGCCGGGCGTCTTCACCAACCAGATCGGTGCCTCCAACCGCTATGACTATCTGGTGCTGCGTGGCTTCTCCGACGGCAGTGTCAGCAACACCTTCCTGGATGGCCTGAAGCTGATGGGTGACTCGGGCTCCTATAGCTCGATGACCATCGACCCCTACTTCCTCGACAGCATCGAGGTGGTGAAAGGGCCGTCTTCCGTTCTCTACGGTCGCTCCTCGCCGGGTGGCCTGGTCGCGATGCAGTCCAAGCGCCCCGAGTTCCAGGACTCCGGCCAGGTCCGCTTCACCGTCGGCGACGACAACGAACGCAGCGCGGCCTTCGACCTCACCGGCCCGCTGGATGACGAGCAGCGCATCGCCTATCGCCTGACCGGCCTCGCCAGTGCCGAGGACACCCAGGTCGACTCCGTCGAGGAAGAGCGTTACGCCTTCTCGCCTCAGATCACCATGGACGTCACCGACGACACCACCGTCACCCTGATGGGCTACTTCCAGAAGGACCCGGAAGGCGGTTACCACTCCGGCCTGCCCTATGAAGGCACGGTGGTCAGCTACAACGGCACCAAGCTCGGCAACGACTTCTACGAAGGTGACGAGGACTACGAAGAGTTCGATCGCACCGAACGCATGCTCGGTTACGATTTCGAGCACCGCTTCAATGACGCTGTCACCGCACGCCAGAAATTCCGCTATCTGCGCTCCGATGTCGACCTCGAGCAGGTCTACGCCTATGGCTGGGCCTCGGACACCGAGCTGACCCGCTACTACTCCGGCGGCGAAGAAAGCCTGCGCGCCTGGACCGTCGACAACCAGCTGGAGAGCCGCTTCTCCACCGGCGCCTTCGATCACACCCTGCTGTTCGGTGCCGACTATCAGACGCGCACCAATGACGTGGACTGGGAATACGGCACCGCCAGCACGCTGGATGTCTCCAGCAGCAGCGATGCCGATGTCTCCATCTATGCCACCGAGAACCAGAAGCGTGAACTGGACCAGACTGGTGTCTACCTGCAGGACCAGATCAGCTGGGGTCGCTGGAACCTGGCCGCCGGCCTGCGTCAGGACTGGGTCAACATCAAGAACACCGATCGTGACTACAACACCACCAGCGAGCTGAACGACAACGAGATGAGCGGCCGCATCGGCCTGATCTACGGCTTCGACAACGGCATCTCGCCCTATGTCAGCTACTCCACGTCCTTCTCGCCGAACTCCTACACCGATGAAGACGGTGACCTGCTCGACCCGACCACCGGCAAGCAGGTCGAGGTCGGTATGAAGTACCAGCCCAACGGCACGCGTGATCAGTACAGCGTCTCGCTGTTCCGCATCAATCAGGAAAACGTCGCCTCCAAGGACCCGGAAGACAGCTACTACACCGCCTACGGTGAAATCGAGTCCCAGGGCCTGGAGCTGGAAGCCCGCACTCAGGTGACCCGCGACTTCGCGCTGCAGGCCGGTTACAGCTACACCGACGTGACCTATGCCAAGGCGGAAGATGGCACCGAAGGCAACGACGCCAACCAGGTACCCAAGCACCAGGTCAGCGTTTGGGGTGACTACGCCTTCAATGAAGGCCCGCTCACGGGGCTGAATGCCGGCCTCGGCGTGCGCTACTACGCCGACATGTGGGCGGATTCCGAGAACACCGAGAAGGTGCCGAACTACGCGCTGGTCGATGCCCTGGTCGGCTACGACCTGAGCCAGATCGGCTGGAGCGGCACCAGCGTGCAGCTCAACGTCAGCAACCTGTTCGACAAGGAATACATCGCGTCCTGCTACAACACCAGCTTCTGCTACTACGGTGCCGAGCGCAGCATGACCGCGACACTGACCTATGATTTCTGATCTCGAAAACTCCGCAGTCCGTCGATTCTGAATCGACCCGCACGACCCGCCGGCGGCAAGGATGTCGCCGGCACCATCGCCCTGAACCCCTCATCGTCTGATAGCTCTGGCGTGTCCAGCACATGACACCGTATTTGCCCGATACAGGGGCGCTCGGTGACGACTCACTCTGCCGATGCCCACGGCAGACGTGACTGACCACGCCGACGGCTTTGCCAACAGCTTCACCAACAACAACGACCGCAAACGCGGCACTTGATGAATGTCCTGACTGGTCCTCGCACCTGAGCCATCTGTCCCAGCTGGCTGCGAGTCTCTTCCAAGTCTTTATCTGCGAACATTCGCATAAGGTTATGTAATGCACAGCCTTCAAGATTCCGCCGCCACCTACGGCGCTGCCGCAGGATCCTCCGTGTCTGACGCCCAGACCGACGCCTGTGCGCGCTCACTGTCCAGCTCGCCACGCGCCGCCTTGTTCTCGCCTGCCAACATGGATGCCTGGCAGACAGGCATGGACCGCATCAGCCAGCTGGTGGCTGAACAGCTCGACAGTGTTCAAAAGCCGTTCAGTGGCATCACCCCGGAGGCCCTGCGTCCGGCCTTTGCCGACCTCGACCTCGAGACGCCCCTCGAGAACCTCGAAGCTGGTCTGGAGGAGCTCAAGTCGCTCTACCTGAAGGATGCCGTCTACTTCCATCACCCCCGCTACATCGCGCACCTCAACTGTCCGGTCGTGCTGCCCGGTGTATGGGCCGAGAGCCTGCTGGGCGCGATCAATTCCTCACTCGACACCTGGGACCAGAGCGCCGGCGGCACCCTGATCGAGCAGCGCCTGATCGACTGGACCACCGAGCGCCTGGGGCTGGGTCCGACCGCCGATGGCATCTTCACCAGCGGCGGCACCCAATCCAACCTGATGGCACTGCTGCTGGCCCGTGATGCGGTCTGCGAGAAGCTGCCCAACCACCCCGGCAACCAGACCCACGGCCTGCCGCCGGAAGCCGGACGCCTGCGCGTCTTCGCCTCCGGCATCAGCCATTTCAGCCTGCAGAAGGCCTGTGCCCTGCTCGGTCTCGGCCACAACGCCGTCATCCCGGTCGCCGTGGATGAGCGCCGCCGCATGGACCCCGTGGCCCTGCGTGACGCCCTCGACAACGCCCGCGCCGAAGGCCTGATCCCGATGGCCGTGGTCGCCACTGCCGGTACCACCGACTTCGGCAGCATCGACCCGCTGCAGGCCATCGGTCGTGAATGCCACGCCCGCGGCATCTGGTTCCATGTCGATGGCGCCTATGGCGGCGGTCTGATCACTTCTCGCCGCCACGGTCACTGGCTCAAGGGCACCGAGATGGCGGACTCCGTCACCATCGATTACCACAAGACCTTCTTCCAGCCGGTCAGCTGCAGTGCCTGCGTGGTACGTGATCGCACCCAGCTGCGCCACGTCACCTATCACGCCGACTACCTCAACCCGGAGCTTCAGGCCCGCGAAGGCACGCCGGATCAGGTCAACAAGAGTCTGCAGACCACGCGCCGTTTCGACGCCCTGAAACTGTGGATGACACTGCGCCTGATGGGCGCCGATGCCCTCGGCGACATGCTCGATTGCGTGATCGGCCTCACCCGCGAGGGCTACCAGCTGCTCGAGGCGGCGCCGGACATCGATGTCGTCCAGGCACCGGAGCTCAGCACCCTGGTGTTCCGCTTCCATGACGCCAGTGAAGAGACCCTCAGCGCCGAGCAGTGGGACGCCTTGAACCGCGAGATCCGCAAGCGCCTGTCACGCAGCGGTGAGGCCATCGTTGCCGCCACCAAGGTCTCCGGCCGTCAGTACCTGAAGTTCACCCTCCTGAACCCGGAAACGCGCCAGGAAGACCTGGCCGCCGTGGTCGAGTTGATCCGCCAGCACGGCCAGGCGCTGGTCAAGGCGCATCAGCTGGCCGTCAGCACTACCGCCCAACCGAACCATGGCGCACCACTGGCCGACATTCCGACCGCCAGCCGTCGCAGTCACACCACAGAAGCCAAGGAAAGCCGTCATGCATGACACCTCGAACCCTCACGTCACATACACTCTGGAAGCGCGCGATGATGTGCTGGACTTCGTTGCCATCGGCATCGGCCCCTTCAACCTCAGCCTTGCCTGTCTGAGCGAGCCGCTGGAAGACGTCCAGGGCGTCTTCCTCGAGCGCAAGGCCGACTTCGACTGGCACCCGGGCATGCTGCTGGAAGATGCCAGCATGCAGACGCCCTTCATGGCGGACATGGTCTCGCTGGCCGACCCGACCAGCCACTTCAGCTTCCTCAACTATCTGAAGCTGCATGACAAGCTCTACAACTTCTACATCCGCGAAGACTTCTTCCTGCTGCGTCGCGAGTACAACCAGTACTGCCAGTGGGCGGCGCGCGAGCTGAGCTGCCTGCGCTTCGATCACGACGTCCAGGACATCCAGCATGTCGGCGACATCTATATCGTACGCGGCACTCGCCCCAGTACCGGCGAAGCCTTCGCCTATCGCGCACGCAAGCTGGTACTGGGCACCGGCACCCAGCCCTACCTGCCGAAAGCCGCCGACGCCGTGCGTGACGTGGTGCCGGTCGCGGGCAGCCGCGTGTGCCACAACGCCCACTATCTGGCGCGCAAGGAGGAACTGACCTCCCAGCCGGCCATCACCATCATCGGCTCCGGCCAGAGCGCCGCCGAGATCTATCTCGACCTGCTGCGCGAGATCGACCAGCACAGCTACCAGCTCAACTGGATCACGCGCTCGCCGCGCTTCTTCCCGCTGGAATACGGCAAGCTGACGCTGGAGATGACCTCGCCGGATTACATCGATTACTTCCACGCCCTGCCGCGTGAGCAGCGCAATACCCTGCTGGCGACCCAGAAGGGCCTCTACAAGGGCATCAATCTCGAGCTGATCGACGAGATCTACGACACCCTCTACGCCAAGCAGCTGCAAGGCGTGGTGCCCACCACCCTGATGACCAATACCGAACTGACCTCGCTGAACAAGCAAGAGACCGACGGCGACTTCACGCTGGGTCTCTATCAGCGCGAACAGCAGCAGGCCTGGCGTCATGACACCAGCGCCGTGGTGCTGGCCACGGGCTATCACTACGTGGCGCCGCCCTTCCTGCGCAGCATCGAATCGCGCATTCGTCGTGACGAGGAAGGCCGCTACGCCGTCGGTCGCTTCTACGCCGTCGACACGCAAAGCACCGCGGATGCCGACGGCAACGAGGGCGATCAATCACCGTTCGCCGGCGAGATCTTCGTCCAGAATGCCGAGCTGCATACCCACTCGCTGGCCGCGCCGGACCTGGGCATGGCCTGCTATCGCAACAGCTGCATCCTGCGCGCCATCACCGGTCGTGAGGTCTATACCATCGAGAGCCGCATCGCCTTCCAGAGCTTCGGCGCGCCCGGCTCTGAAAAGGGCTGTGGCAATGGCTTCACACCGCTGCCCGCCGCACACCTGCCCTACGGCGAGACGGATATTCACGCCGGCACCGCCTCTACCGACAGCTCCTCTATTGGCACCGTCTCTGACACCCAGGCCGACACGACTCACACCGCTGCACCGCAACACCGGGAGACCACCGCATGAACATGCCAGTCGACATCACCAGCGCCGCAAGCGCCGAACAGTCCAGCAGCGCGGCAAGTTCTCACAGTGCAGCGACACCGTCACAGCAGCTGTTCGGGACAACCTCACTCGCCGCGCCGGCACCGCTCGATCTGCTCAGCCCGGCGCCGGGAACGCGCTTCACCCGCCGCGCGGTGGAGCTGGAGCAAGCCCAGGCACGCCTGCGCAAGCCGCAGGATGACAGCACGAGCGAGCGCGCCGAATTCGCGCTGCGCCCGCTCGACCTTGCCGCCGACATGGCGATGGTGGATGAGTGGACCAGCGGTGAACGCGCCAGCTTCTGGGGCATGAGTGATGACCTCATCACCACCAAGTACGACTTCTACCAGGGCCTGGAAGAGAGCCAGCACGCCCAAGGCTGGGTCGGTTTCTACAATGACCAGCCGGCCTTTCTGGTCGAGCTCTATGACCCGGCGCACGACCCGCTCGGCAAGCATTACAGTGTGCAGCCCGGCGACTTCGGCATGCACTTCCTCGTCGCGCCGCGCAGCGAGGACCAGGTCCCCATCAGCGGCTTCTCGCGGGCGGTGATCGAATCGATCATGGCGATGATCTTCGCCGGCCAGTTCCGCGATGAGCATGCCGATGAAGGGAAAGATGCAGTCCGTCCCGTGACCCGTGTGGTGGTGGAGCCGGACAGCCGCAATCGCGCCATTCATCCGCTGAATGCCGCAGTGGGCTTCGTCGATCATGGCCCGCTGGATCTCGACGGCAAGCCGGCGCGCCTGTGCTTCTGCACCCCGCAGGACTTCCGCGCCGCCCTGGCCAGCCGCAGCCCGCGTCTGGACAACGGCGTGACCGCCAACCCGGTCGCGGCCAGCCAGCATCTCACCGGGCCGGACTGGCAGCAGGCCAATCGCCTGCTGGTGCGCAAGGCGCTGGCCGAGTTCAGCCACGAGCGTCTGATCCATCCGCAATGCGCCGATGACTGCGGTACCCGCACCGCCTGCCAGAGCCATGACAACTGGCATCACTTCCGCCTGCCGCTGGCGGCGCAGGTCAGCGACACGCCGCCGGTCAGCCGCCGCGCGGCGGAATATCGCTTCGTGGCGCGCCGTTTCCAGCTCGATCACTGGCTGATCGATGCCGCCTCCATCCAGCGTCTGGATGCCGACGGCAACGCCCTGCCGCTGGACGCGCGTGAGCTGATTCTGGAACTCAACGACGTGCTGGAGATTCCGCCGCGCCTGCTGCCGGTCTATCTCGAGGAGGTCAGCGCCACGCTCGCCTCCAGCGCCTGGAAGATGCAGCGCGCCGTGCGCGAGAATCAGTCCGCCCGCGTGCTGGCAGGTGCCTCCTTCCAGACCCTGGAATCGGCAATGAGCGAAGGCCATCCGTGCTTCGTCGCCAACAATGGCCGCATGGGCTTCGATGCGCTGGACTATCGCGCCTACGCGCCGGAAGCCGCGCAGCCGTTCTCGCTGGTGTGGATCGCCGTGCATCGCGACAACGCCCATTACTCGGCCGTGGATGGTCTCGATCCGCGCCGTCTGCTCGAGGAAGAGCTGGGTGAAGCCGAGCTCGCCCGCCTGGAACAGCAGCTGACCGAGAAGGGTCTTGCGCCCTCCGACTACCTGATGATGCCGGTACACCCGTGGCAGTGGAGCCACAAGCTGGCGATCACCTTCGCCGCCGAGATCGCCAGTCAGCACATCGTCTGTCTCGGCCTGGGGGAGGACCGCTATCAGGCGCAGCAGTCGATCCGCACGCTCTACAACCGCAATCAGCCGAATCGCCGCTATGTGAAGGTGGCGCTGTCGATCCTCAACATGGGCTTCATGCGCGGCCTGTCACCCTATTACATGCGTGCCACTCCGGTCATCAATCAGTGGCTGCAGGGCCTGATCGATTCGGACCCGTCCTTCGAGAAGTGGGGCTTCCGCCTGCTGCGTGAAGTCGCGGCCATCGGTTATCGCGATGATGTGCTGGAAGACGCGGACCCGGCGGCCGTCGGCTATCGCAAGATGCTGGCCAGCCTGTGGCGCGAGAGCCCGGAAGACGTCAAGGACGAGGGCGAGCGCCTGATGACCATGGCCGCGCTGCTGCATGTCGACAACGATGAGAAGGCCTTGCTGCCGGCGCTGATCGAGCGCTCCGGCATCGGCGCCGAAGCGTGGATCGACAAGTGGCTGACGGCTTACATGACGCCGCTGCTGCACTGCTACTTCAAGCACGACCTGGTGTTCATGCCACACGGCGAGAACCTGATCATGCGTCTGCGCGATGGCGTGCCGTGCGGTGCGCTGATGAAGGACATCGCCGAGGAAGCGGCGCTGTTCGCCACCGAGGAGACGCGTGCACTCGAACTGCCGGAAGGGGTCGAGCGTCTGGTGGTCGAGGTGCCGGAACCGATCCGCATCCTGTCGCTGCTCACCGATGTCTTCGACTGCATCTTCCGCTTCGCGGTACCGCTGCTGGTGCGCGAGCAGGTGATGACGGAGGAGGCCTTCTGGTCTCGCGTCGCGGCCTGCATCCATGACTACCAGGATGCCCACCCGGAGATGGCCGACAAGTTCGCGCGTCATGACCTGTTCGCGCCGCGCTTCACGCTGTCGTGCCTCAACCGCCTGCAGCTGCGCAACAACCAGCAGATGGTCGATCTCACCGATCCGTCCGGCGCCCTGCAGCTCAAGGGCGAGCTGGATAACCCCATCGCGGCCTTCGCCCGCCGCTAGGCGGTGACGCTTGGCGATCACCAGGTCGCGATGACCTGGTGATCGCCATGACCCGTCAGCTACGGCCCGTCAGCCAAGACCAGCTAACTACGACCAAGCAGCACCGGGACCGCCCTCGAGACATTCGGGGGCGGTCCTTGGCGTGTCTGACACACAATCATTGATAATGATTCGTAACAACAATACCATTACCCTCCCATCACGACAGATCTCATTGCGAGCCGTGGATGTCCTCTCACGCCAAGCCCCCAGTTCGGCCTCATCGCGACACGGATGAGCGAACGCCTGACGCACACGGGCCAGAAGCTGAAACGCCCGCTGAGCTGCAGGCTTGTGCTGCACAGCAATACCGTCACTCGCTGGACCAGCTGTTTGCCGAGCATCGTCACGAACTGACCGGCTTTCTGGTGCGCCAGCTGGGCTCGCATGAGCTGGCGGAAGACATCAGCCATGAGGTCTATCTGCGTCTGCGCCTGACCGGAGACTGGCCCGCCAACCCGCGCGCCTGGCTGTTTCGCATCGCACGCAATCTGATCATCGACCATCACCGCCACCAGTCCCGCGCACCGGAATTCGAATCGGTGTCCGAGGGCGATGAGCGCGTGGCGGCCGCCCATCTGGACCCGGAGAGGAGCCTGGCGCGCCGCCAGAAGCTGCAGGTCGTCGATGCGGCACTCTCCGAGCTGGCGGGCCATTTTCGCCTCGCCCTGACCTGGTATCGCCTCGAGGGCCTGACCAAGCGCGAGATCGGCGAGCGACTCGGCGTGTCCGAGCGCATGGCAGGCCGCTACGTCACCCAGGCGCAGCAGCACTGCGAGATGCGGCTGGCCGCGGCGGGCTGTTATCGCAATGAAGTCAGCCGCGACTGCGCCGCCAGCCAACAGGACACCACGAACTCGCCGCCAGCCGTGCGCCAAACGTCAACCGCGCCCGGCAAGGCGCGACGACGAAGCCGGCGTGATGACGCCCCGACAGCAAGAGGCGATCAGCACTGATGGCCCCGCGGAGCACGGATGGGCGAACGTCTCCGCGTCATGTCGCCCAGAATGAATCGCCCTTAGCCTGACGCCCTGACCACGGATGACGATGCTTTCATGTTCACTCTCGACCACCTGCGCTTTGACCTCGGCGAGCGCTGCCTGCTCAAGACGCAGTCTCTCGATTTCGCCCCCGGCCAGGTGCATGGCCTGATTGGCCACAATGGCTCCGGCAAGTCGACACTGCTCAAGCTGCTGGCGCGTCAGAACACGCCGACCAGTGGCAAGCTGGCGCTGGACGATCGCCCGCTCTCGCAGTTCGGCAGTCGGGAATTCGCGCGGGCGGTGGCCTACCTGCCGCAGCATCTGCCGGCGGCCGAAGCGCTGACCGGCCGCGAGCTGGTCGCCTTCGGCCGTTATCCGTGGCACGGCCTGCTCGGCCGTCCCGGCCCCAAGGATGAAGAAGCCATCGAGCGCGCCATCGCGCTGACCCACACCGAAGCCTTCGCCGAACAGCAGGTCGATACCCTCTCCGGTGGCGAACGTCAGCGCGTGTGGCTGGCCATGCTGCTGGCCCAGGGCAGTCGTTATCTGCTGCTGGATGAACCGCTGGCGGCGCTGGATATCGCCCATCAGATCGAGGTGATGGAGCTGGTCTCGCACCTGAGCCACACCCTCGGGCTGGGTATCATCATCGTGCTGCACGACATCAATCTGGCCGCGCGTTACTGCGATCGCCTGGTGGCGCTGCACGGCGGCCAGGTGCTGGCTGAAGGCGCACCCGACGCGATGATGAACCCCGTCACGCTCAAGGATATCTACGGCGTCGAGATGCAGGTGATCACCCCGCCGCAGAGCCAGCAGCAGATCGCGGTGCCGCTATGAAGTGGCTGTTGGCACTGATCAGTCTGAGCCTGCTGTCGGTGGGGGCCGCCAGCGCTGCCACGACGGATGAGGCAGTGGCAGACGAGACAGCGGCGGACGTGGCTGCGATGAAACAGACAGCGATGAAACAGACAGCCCGGCCACCGGCCGGCTTCGTCGATCGCCCCATCGTGGCACTGGACTGGACCCTGGCCGAGACCCTGACCGGAATCGGGGTACGCGCCATAGGCGTGGGTCAGGTCGCGACCTACGCAAGCTGGGTGGCCCAACCGGCGCTGCCGCAGGGCACGCGGGATCTCGGCCTGCGCACCCAGCCGAATCTGGAGCAGCTGGCCGCCCTCGCCCCCGCCGACATCCTGATCAGCCCGATGCTGTCCAGCCTCGCGCCGCGCCTGTCGGCCATCGCGCCGGTCACCAGCATCGCCATCTATACCCCGGACGCCGACACCTGGCAGACACTGGTCAAGGCGACCCGCCAGCTGGGCAAGCTGACGCAGCGCGAGCCACAGGCCGAACAGCTGATTCGCCTGAGTACCGCTCGCCTCGCCGGTTACAACGCGGCGCTGCGCCAGCAGGCGGCACGCAAGGGTCAATCGCCCCTGCCGCTGTTGATGGTGCAATTCATGGATGACCGCCATGTGCGCATCTTCGGCGACAACAGCCTGTTCCAGGCCGTGATCGAGCGCATGGGCATCGACAACGCCTGGCAAGGGGACACCAACGCCTGGGGCTTCGCCACCGTCAGTCTCGAGAAGCTGGTGACGCTGAAGGGCCGCATGGTGGTGGTGGAGCCATTGCCGCCCGGCGGACACCAGGCACTGGCGCATAACGGTCTGTGGCAGGCCATGCCCGGCGTGCGCGAGAACAGCCAGGCCTCGGCGCCACTGTTCCTGCCGCCGGTCTGGAGCTTCGGCGCCCTGCCCTCGGCCAATCGTTTCGCCGAACTGCTCGCCAGCCATCTACTTGACGAGCATCTGCTCGCCAAGCACACGGACAAGGAGCTCGACGGCGAGTCGACACTTGAGGGGGAGACCACCGATGGCAACCACTGAGCAGGCCATGAGCACCCGCCCCGCATCAGGCCGTCGCCCGCTGCACCTCACGCCGGGCCGGGCCTGCAGCCTGTTGGCCCTGGCCCTTGTGGTGCTGGGCAGCCTCGCGCTCAACCGTGAAGGCCTGAGCCTGATGCAGGGTCTGACCGCACTGTGGGCATCGCCCGACTTCAGCGCTGCGGCCAGTCTTGGCCAGGCAGACAGTGCACTGCTTTCTGCGCAGCTGGTGGCGCATATCAGCTGGTGGCCGCGCCTGGTCTGCGCGCTGCTGGCCGGTGGCGCGCTGGGCATGGCCGGCGTGCTGATGCAGCAGGTGCTGCGCAATCCACTGGCCGCGCCCACTACCCTCGGCGTCGCCAGTGGCGCGAGCCTGGCGATGATGCTGGCGACGCTGTTCGCCCCGGCACTGATGGCCGGCACGGGTCTTGGAGGAGACGGCTTCCAGCTGGGCCGTGAATGGGTCGCGCTTGCCGGTGGCCTGGCCGCCATGGGGCTGGTGTTCGCGCTGGCCTGGGCGCGAGGCATGTCGCCGACCGTGGTGGTGCTGGCGGGGCTGGTGGTCAACCTTTACATCGGCGCGTTGGGGATGGTGCTGTTGCTGTTCAATCAGGAGGCTCTGCACGGCACCCTGGTATGGGGTGCAGGCTCGCTGGCCCAGAACAGCTGGGATGGCGTGATCACGCTGCTCACCCGCCTGCTGCCGGGCATGTTGCTGGCGCTGGTGCTGATGCGTCCGCTGGCGGTGCTGGACCTCGACGAGGCCAATGCCAGAAGCCTGGGCGTCTCGCTGCGCAAGCTGCGCCTGATGAGTCTGGGACTGGCGGTATTTCTGAGCGCCTGCGTGGTCAGCGTGCTGGGCATCATCGGCTTCATCGGTCTGGCCGCGCCAGCCTGCGTGCGCCTGATGGGCGCGCGCCGCCTGGGCCAGCGCCTGCTGTGGGCGCCATTGTTCGGGGCGTTGCTGCTGGCGGTGACGGACCAGGTGGTCGCCAGTCTCGATGGCCTGCTGCCCAACCTGATCCCGACCGGCGCGATGACGGCGGCCCTCGGCGCGCCGCTGCTGCTGTGGCTGATTCCGCGCCTCAAGATGGCGCAGGGGGCTGGCCCCGCCAGCCATCACGGCATGTCACTGACGCATCGCCATCCCCGCCCCGACCGCCTGCTCGGCTGGTTGCTGGCCGGGGTCTGCGTGGCCCTGATGCTGGCCCTGCTGGTCGGCAATGGCGCCGATGGCTGGACCCTGGGCAGTGACATGCTCCAACAGCTGATGGCCGGCCAGGCCAGCGTGCTGGACTTCCGCCTGCCACGGGTACTGGCGGCGGCAGGCGCCGGCGTACTGCTGGCCCTGGCCGGTACCCTGTTGCAGCGTCTGACCAGCAACCCGATGGCCAGCCCCGAGATTCTCGGCATCAGCGGCGGCACCGCCATCGCCCTGATGCTGACGCTGCTGCTGGTCCCGTCGCCGGGGCAGCTGACCCTGCTGGGCGCAGGCATCTGCGGGGCGCTGGCCTGTCTGGCGCTGCTGGTGGTGCTCAATCATCGCAGTGGTTTCATTCCCGAACGCGTGCTGCTGTGCGGGGTGGCGATCACGGCGCTCTACGATGCGGTGCGCGGCATCATCCTTGCCGATGGTGACCCGCGCGGTCAGCAGATTCTGGCCTGGCTGTCCGGCTCCACCTATTACGTGGGCCTCTCCGCGGCGGTCGGCGTGCTCGCGCTGGCGATCATCGCGGTCCTGCTGGTGCGTCCGCTGGCGCGCTGGCTGGATATCCTGCCGCTGGGCATGGCGAGCGCCAGTGCGCTGGGCATCGGCGTGACCCGCGCCCGCCTGGTGCTGCTGGGTGCGGTAGCGGTGCTGACCGCGCTGGCGACCCTGATCGTCGGTCCGCTGTCCTTCGTCGGCCTGCTGGCCCCGCATCTCGCGCGTCTGCTGGGGCTGAGCCGCGCCCGCGAGCACATGCTCGGCGCGGTGCTGTGCGGCGCGCTGTTGATGGTGCTGGCCGACTGGCTAGGCCGCCAGCTACTCTCGCCCTACGAGATCCCCGCCGGCCTGATGGCCTCGCTGATCGGCGGCAGCTACTTCCTGTGGAGCCTGCGCAGAAGCTGACGCGCATACGCACACGCACAAACGACGAAGCCCGCCACCGAAAGGTCGCGGGCTTCGTCGTTGGTGGACGTTTTGGAGCTCGTGAACTGCATGAACTGAGTGAACTGCGTGAACTGACGGACGCAGCTCGGGCTCAGTTTCCGAACACCACCGTGCGCTTGTCATGCAGGAAGACACGACGCTCGAGGTGATAACGCACACCACGCGACAGGGTCAGGCACTCGATATCACGGCCCTTGGCGATCAGGTCTTCGGGATAGTGGGCGTGATCCACCGTCTCGACGCCCTGGGTGATGATCGGCCCTTCATCGAGATCATCATTGATGTAGTGCGCGGTGGCACCGACCAGCTTGACGCCCTTCTCGTAGGCCTGATGATAGGGGCGCGCGCCCTTGAAGCCCGGCAGCAGCGAGTGGTGGATGTTGATCGCCCGCCCCGAGAGCTTCTCGCACATGTCGCTCGACAGCACCTGCATGTAGCGCGCCAGAATCACCAGCTCAGCCCCGGTGTCCTGCACGATCTGCCATACCTGGGCTTCCTGCTCGGCCTTGGTCTCGGCGGTGATCGGCAGGTGGTGATACGGCAGGCCATGCCACTCGGCCAGCGGTGCCATGTCCGGATGGTTGGAGATGACGGCGGTGATGTCCATCGGCAGCTGGCCGATGCGATGCCGGTAGAGCAGGTCGTTCAGGCAGTGGTCCGAGCGCGAGACCATGATGACCACCTTCATGCGCTCATCCGGCGCACTCAGGCTGACGTCCATCTCGAAGTCGGCGGCACGCGTGCCCAGGCCCTGCTCGAAACTCGCGGCATCAAAGCCGTCATCGAGGGCACCGGCCTCGGTCTGCGGACGAAATTCGGCCCGGATGAAGAAACGCCCCGACAGGCGGTCATCGAAGGAATTGAGCTCGGTGATATAGCAGCCCTGCTCGCGCAGGTAGCGTGTCACGACGTCCACCGTGCCGATGCGGCTGGGACATTGGGCGGTCAGAATCCAGGTATCACGCATACGTAGGTGCCTGTCATGTAAGGATTATCTATTGTTGGAAGCAGCAACGTCAGGGTTGCATCCGAGGCCCTGCGCGACAAACCAATATTATTGAGGCGGGCTTCAGTATTTCTGAAGCCCGCCTCCTGGCCCGGGCAAGGCCCCTGGCAGTCGATTCAGGTCATTGCGTGCGCCTGCGACAGACCTCTCTCCAGACGCAGATCTCTCCAGACGCAGACCTCAGGCCTCAGGCCTCAGGCCTCAGGCCTCAGGCCTCAGGCCTCAGGCCTTGATGCAGACCCCGAATTCCTCGCTGGCATCCAGCAGCCAGCGGCCGAGGTAATCGGCGAAGCTTCTGCGCACCACCAGCTCGAATTCGCTCTCGCTGACGCGGCGTAGCACCAGTGTCGCCTTGGCGAACACCGCCGGCACGCCACGTCCGACCGGGAAGGCACGCGGGTGCACATCAGTGGGCGTCGACTTCATCAGCACCTGACGCGCCTGGTCGCCACTCAGCGAGATGACGGTCTGGCCACCGCTGACGTTGACCACCTGATAGCGGCCGGCCAACGCCTCATGCAGCGCCTTCTCGACAGTGAAGGCTTCCTCGCCGGGTACCAGGATCAGCCACTCATCCGGTGACAGCCACTGGATCGAGCGACCGCCCTCATTCTGATGGAGGGTCGCCGGCGTCAACGGCAGCGCCAGACCCAGCGCCGCCTCGACACCCTCAGCGAAGCCCGGCTGCGCGGGGTCACCGCGCAGCGTCAGGTGACCGAGAAACGCCTTTTCCTGCAGCACGATGCCGGCATCGCCGTCATCGCGGGCCGTGAACAGATGCGCCAGCGGCGAACGGGCGCACTGAGCGTGGACCTCGGGCGTCGGGCGCTGGTCGATCACCGACGTCTGAGAACTAGTCATGTCCTGCGGCTGCGCATCGACGGCGGCACCCGCTTGCGGGTCGAGTGTGGTGGCATCAGACATGCTGGCGCTCCCCTTTCTTGTCGTAGAACACCGGTGAGGTGATTTCGGCTTCCAGCGTCGTGCCATCGGCCTGCGGCAGGAACACCGTCTCGCCGATGCGCTTGGCACCGCCCTTGACCACCGCCAGCGCAAAGCCATGTCCCAGCGTCGGGCTGTAGTAGCTGGAGGTCACGTGGCCGACCATCGGCATCGGGATGGCGTGCTCGGGGTCGAAGACGATCTGCGAGCCTTCCGGCAGCACGATGCGCTCATCGCCGGCCTTCTTGCGCGTCGGAATCAGGCCGACCATCTGCTTGCGGTCGTCGCGGCGGGTATCCGGACGCGACAGCGCACGCTTGCCGATCCAGGAATACGGCTTGTTGTAGCCGACGCACCACTGCATGCCGAGATCTTCCGGGGTGATCGAGCCATCGGTGTCCTGACCGACGATGATGAAGCCCTTCTCGGCGCGCAGCACGTGCATGGTCTCGGTGCCGTAGGGCGTGAGGCCGTACTTCTTGCCGCACTCGAACAGACGCTTCCAGACATGCAGCCCGTAGTTGGCCGGCACGTTGAGCTCGTAGGACAGCTCGCCGGTGAAGGAGATGCGGAAGATGCGCCCGGGGATGTCGGCGATCAGCCCTTCACGCACTTCCATGAACTTGAAGCTGTCACGGTCAAGGTCGATGTCGGTCAGCTCGCCGACCAGCGCACGCGCCTCGGGGCCGGTGACGGTCAGGGTCGCCCAGTGATCGGTGACGCTGGTCATCTGCACGTCCAGTTCCGGCCATTCGGTCTGGTGCCACAGCTCCAGCCATTCCAGAATCGAGGCCGCGCCACCGGTGGTGGTGGTCATCAGGAAGTGGTCTTCGGCCAGACAGGTGGTGACACCGTCGTCCATCACCATGCCGTCGTCGTGACACATCAGGCCGTAGCGCGCCTTGCCGACGCCCAGCTTGGCCCAGGCGTTGGTGTAGATGCGGTTGAGGAATTCGCGCGCATCGCGACCGGTGATGTCGATCTTGCCCAAGGTCGAGGCGTCCAGCACGCCGACCTTCTCGCGCACCGCCAGACACTCCCGCTCAACCGCGGCATGCATGTCCTCACTGCCCTGCGGGTAGTACCAGGGGCGCTTCCACTGGCCGACATCCTCGAACCTGGCGCCCTGCGCTACGTGCCATTCGTGCATCGCGGTGTAGCGGATCGGGTCGAACAGCTCGCCGCAGTGGCGGCCGACGATGGCGCCGAAGGTCACCGGCGTGTAGTTGGGACGGAACACGGTGGTGCCGGTGTCGGGGATGGTCTGCCCCAGACAGCGCGCGGCGACCGCCATGCCGTTGATGTTGCCCAGCTTGCCCTGGTCGGTGCCGAAGCCCATCGCGGTGTAGCGCTTGACGTGCTCGATGGACTCGAAGCCTTCGCGGGTGGCGAGCTCGATACCGGCGGCGGTGACGTCGTTCTGCAGATCGACGAACTGCTTGGGCGCGCGAGCGGTGGGCTTGTCATGCGGCACCTGATAGAGCGGCAGCATCGGCGTTTCCGCAAGTTCGGAGATCGCAGGCACCTCGGCCTGGGCGGTCTCGAACTCGCAGGCTTCCACCGCGGCGACACCGCTGGCATAGGCCGCGACCAGCACATCTTCCAGCGCGAAGCTGCCGTTGGCTGCGCCGCAGGCGTCGAAGCCCTTGAGCATCGGTGCGCCCAGCGCGGGCAGGAAGCCGTGGATTTCGTCGCTCCATACCGGACGCGCACCGGTGTGCGCCGCCAGGTGAACCACCGGGCTGTAGCCGCCGGAGCTTGCGATGGTGTCGCAGGCGAGCTCTTCCACTGCCCCCGTCACGCTGAAGGCATCGATATCGATGGCCGCGATGCGCGCGCCTGTCACGCGACGCTCGCCCTTGGCCTCGATCACGGCGGCGCCGGCGATGATGCGGATGCCCGCGGCACGCGCCGCCTCGACCATCACGCCGGCAGGTGCCGGACGCGCATCGGCGATCGCGACCACTTCACGACCGGCCGCCGCCCAGGCAAGTGCCGCGCGATAGGCGTGGTCGTTGTTGACCGACAGCACCAGCTTGTCACCGGCGGCGACGCCGTAACGGGTCAGATAGGTGGTGACGGCACCGGCCAGCAGGTTGCCCGGCACATCGTTGTGGCTGTAGACCAGTGGCCGCTCGTGGGCGCCGGTGGCCATGATGACGCGATGGGCACGCACGCGGTGCAGGCGTGAACGTGCCTGACGCGCACCACGGGCATTCAAGGGCGCGAGGTCGGCCTGATGCTCGGTACGGCGCTCGTGCAGGGTCACGAAGTTGTGATCGTGGTAGCCATTGGCGGTGGTGCGCGGCAGCAGCTGCACATCCTCGCAGGCTTCGAGTTCCGCAAGCACCGCGTCACGCCATTCGATGGCAGGCTGGCCGTCCAGGGTCTGATCGAGGCAGTCCGCCGACATGGAGAGCAGTGAGCCACCCAGCTCTTCCTGCTCGTCACACAGGATGACGCGCGCGCCACTGCGGGCCGCGACCAGCGCCGCCATCAGGCCCGCCGGGCCGGAGCCGATCACCAGCACATCGGTGTGCTGATGCAGGTGATCATAGATGTCCGGATCCTCCTCGAGCGGAGAACGCCCGAGACCGGCAGCCTTGCGGATGTACTTCTCGTAGGTCATCCACAGCGAGGCCGGCGCCATGAAGGTCTTGTAGTAGAAGCCCGGCGGCATGAACTTGCCGCCCAGCTTGCCGACCTGCGGCAGGAAGCGGCTCATCAGGTCCTTCTGCGCCTTGACCCAGCCGCTGACGGCGTGGGCTTCCAGGCCGTCGTAAAGCGCCTGCTGGGTAGCACGCACGTTGGGCACCTGGCCGGCTTCGGTGCTGCCCAGCTGCAGGATGGCGTTGGGCTCTTCAGCACCGGCGGCGACCAGGCCGCGCGGACGCGCATACTTGAAGCTGGCGTTGAGCACGTCGAGGCCGTTGGCCATCAGTGCCGAGGCGAGGGTATCGCCTGCCAGGCCCTGATAGCGCTTGCCATTGAAGGTGAAGGTCAGCGGCGTGGCGCGGTCGATGCGTCCACCCGAGGCGAGACGGCGCGGGGCAGCGGCGGTCTGGTTGTCTTGCTGGCTCATGCGCTCACCCCCTTGGCTTGCGTGGTCGGATCGGCTTTCGTCTCACCGGTGATGGTGGGCTGCTCGCCCATGCGATAGGTCTCGAGAATCTCGTAGGTCACGGTGTGGCGGGTGATGTTGAAATACTTGCGACAGCCCACGGCGTGAATCCACAGCTCGTGGTGGACGCCACGCGGGTTGTTGCGGAAGAACAGATAATCCCCCCACTCGGCATCGGAGCAGGCTTCGGGGTCCTTCGGGCGCTCGATATGCGCCTGGCCCTTGACGTGGAATTCCTCTTCCTCGCGCAGCTCGCCGCAGTAGGGACAGAAGATATGCATCATGGTCGGTCGTCTCCTGACGGCAGGTTCAGTGCGCGACGCCAGCGGCGCCGTGTTCGTCGATCAGCTTGCCCGTGTTGAAACGGTCATAGGAGAAGGGTTCTGCCAGCGGATGGGTGCGCCCCTTGGCCAGTGTCCAGGCAAAGACGTTGCCAGAACCCGGCGTGGCCTTGAAGCCACCGGTACCCCAACCGCAGTTGAAATAGAGCCCCTTCACGGGCGTCTTGGAAATGATCGGACAGGCGTCCGGACAGGTGTCGACGATGCCGCCCCACTGACGGTTCATGCGCACCCGCGAGAAGATCGGGAACATCTCGACGATGGCCTGCAGGGTGTGCTCGATGGTCGGGTAGCTGCCACGCTGGCCATAGCCCACGTAGCCGTCGATGCCGGCACCTATGACCAGATCGCCCTTGTCCGACTGGCTGACATAGCCGTGGACGTGGTTGGACATCACCACGGTGTCGAGAATCGGCTTGAGCGGCTCGGAGACCAACGCCTGCAGCGGGTGGGATTCCAGCGGCAGACGGAAGCCGGCCTTCTCGGCCATCACGCCGGAGTTGCCGGCGGTGACCACGCCGACACGCTTGGCACCGATAAAGCCGCGCGAGGTTTCCACCCCGACGATGGCGCCATCCTGCTTGCGGAAGCCGGTGACTTCGGTCTGCTGGATCAGGTCGACGCCGAGACTGTCGGCACCGCGCGCGAAGCCCCAGGCCACGGCGTCGTGACGCGCCACGCCACCGCGCGGCTGCCAGGAGGCGCCGAGAATCGGGTAGCGTGCGCGGCTCGAGCAGTCCATCGCCGGCACCAGTTCCTGCACCTGCTGGGCATCCAGCACCTCGCCGTCGATGCCCTGCAAACGGTTGGCATTCACGCGGCGCTGGATGTCACGCATGTCCTGCAGGGTGTGGCCCAGGTTGAGCACGCCACGCTGAGAGAACATCACGTTGTAGTTGAGATCCTGGGACAGGCCTTCCCACAGCTTCATGGAGTGCTCGTAGAGCGCCGCCGCCTCGTCCCACAGATAGTTGGAGCGCACCAGGGTGGTGTTGCGCGCGGTATTGCCGCCGCCCAACCAGCCCTTCTCGATCACCGCGACATTGGTGATGCCGTGCTCCTTGGCCAGATAGAAGGCCGTGGCCAGACCATGCCCGCCGCCACCGACGATGACGACGTCGTATTCCTTCTTGGGTTCTGGGCTACGCCAGACCTTCTGCCAGTTCTCATGGTGGCTGAGCGCATGCTTGACCAGCCCGAATCCCGAGTAACGCTGCATTTGCCACCCTCCTCACATCTTTGCCACCGCAAGCGCTGTCCGGTGCTCTCGCCCGAGTGATGTCTGTTGTAGTCACCCGAGTGATGTCTTTGCGCTTGCGGCATGTGTCGTTGTTATCGTTGTCTCTCGCCAGCGCCTTGTTCAGGCAAGCGCGGCGGGGTCGGTCACGCTGTCCGATGCGTAGACCGGGAAGCGGGCACAGACTTCCTCGACCTTGCCGCGCACCTCGGCTTCCACCTTGGCGCTCTCGCCGGTGGCCAGCGCGTCGAGCAGATCACAGATCCAGCCGGCCAGTGCCTCGCATTCCGCCTCGCCGAAGCCGCGCGTGGTGGCGGCCGGAGTGCCGATGCGCAGCCCGGATGTCACGAAGGGGCTCTGCGGGTCATTCGGCACGCTGTTCTTGTTGACGGTGATGTGGGCGCGGCCCAGTGAGGCATCCGCGTCCTTGCCGGTCACGCCCTGACGGATCAGCGAGACGAGGAACAGGTGGTCATCGGTACCGCCGGAGACCACGTCATAGCCGCGCGCCATGAAGACCTCGGCCATCACACGGGCATTGGCGATCACGCGGGCCTGATAGCTGACGAAGTCCTGGCTCATCGCTTCCTTGAAGGCCGCGGCCTTGGCGGCGATGACGTGCATCAGCGGGCCGCCCTGCTGGCCGGGGAAGACGGCGCCATTGAGCTTCTTGTGCAGCGCTTCATCACCGGTGGCGGAGAGAATCAGGCCACCGCGCGGGCCGCGCAGCGTCTTGTGGGTGGTAGTGGTGACGACATGGGCGTAGGGCAGCGGGCTCGGGTAGTGACCCGCCGCGACCAGACCGGCCACGTGGGCCATGTCGACCATCAGCCAGGCGCCGATCTCGTCGGCGATATCGCGGAAGCGACGCCAGTTGACCACGCGCGAGTAGGCGGAGAAGCCGGCGATGATCATCTTCGGCTTGTGCTCACGCGCCAGACGCTCCATCTCTTCGTAGTCCAGCTCGCCGCTTTCGGTCAGGCCGTACTGGATGGCGTTGTAGTGCTTGCCGGAGAAGTTGGGGGCCGCGCCGTGGGTCAGGTGACCACCATGCGCCAGGCTCATGCCGAGGATGGTGTCACCCGGCGAGACGAGTGCCATGAACACGGCCGCGTTGGCCTGGGCGCCGGAGTGCGGCTGCACGTTGGCGTAGTCACAGCCGAACAGCGCACAGGCGCGCTCGATGGCCAGTGTCTCGACCTTGTCGACGAATTCGCAGCCGCCGTAGTAGCGCTTGCCCGGATAGCCTTCGGCGTACTTGTTGGTCAGCTGGCTGCCCTGAGCCTCCATCACCAGCGGGCTTGCATAGTTCTCGGAGGCGATCAGCTCGATATGCGCTTCCTGACGCGCTGTCTCTTCGAGGATGGCCTCGGCCAGTGCAGGGTCGAGTCTGGCCAGTCGGTCATCACGGGTGTAGCCATGTTGCTGAGACATTGCGCGCCTCCGGTAAGCGGATCGTTGTTGTTGGAGTGGATCGATGAAGGGTGATCAGTGATCGTCTGTTCGCTCAAATCCTGTCGAGTCAGCCGGCGCCAAGGCCTTGAGTGGCTGTCTTGACCCGATACTAGCCCTGCCCCCCTGCGGCAAACTGCTTGTCAGCGTCACCCCGCAGCGCGAATGCGACATCGGCAGGCAAAAGCGACATCTCGATGGCCCGTACAGAGCTGCTGCGAATAGTGGCTGCCCGCCACTGGCGCTACACCGAAGCCCCTGCGGGCAGGTATGCTAGACACCGATATCGTGCGATCAGGCGCCGGATGACGACTGATCCATGCAAGCGCGCGCCTGAGGAAGGGAGTTGAGAATATGCTGATGGAATTGCTGGCGGTGATGGCACCGGTACTGTGTGGCGCCGCCATCGGCTTCTTCTGGGTCAGGCTGGGCAACGACTACCCGATGGCCTTCGTCACCCGGCTGGTGCTCTACATCGGCACGCCGGCGCTGATCCTCAATGCGCTGGGCAGCGCCGAGATCGACAACTCGAGCTTTTTGCGCACGGGCCTGGCGACGCTGTCCGTGATGGCTCTGCTGCTGGCGCTGAGCTGGCCCTTCGCGCGCCTGATCGGCAAGCCCTGGAAGGTGGCGGTGGCGCCGTTGCTGTTCTCCAACGTCGGCAACATGGGCCTGCCGGTCTCGCTCTACGCCTTCGGCCAGGCCGGCTTCGCCTACGCCATCACCATCATGGTCACCATGTCACTGCTGCAGTTCACCCTCGGCGCCTGGCTTGCCAGCACCAGCGGCAACCCGCTGCGCAGCGTGGTGCGCTCGCCGACCATCTGGGCCAGCATCGTCGCCACCCTCATGCTGCTCTGCGATGTGCACATGCCACGCTTCGTCGCCAACAGCCTGGAGCTGATCTCCGGCTTCACCGTGCCGCTGATGCTGATCACCCTGGGCGTGTCGCTGGCCAGCATTCGCGTCAAGAATCTGGCGGCGGGCGTGGGCTTCAGTGTCCTGCGCATTCCCTTTGCCGCCCTGTGTGCCTGGGGGATCGGCACCCTGCTGGACCTGCCCCCGCTGGCGCTGCACGTGTTGACCATGCAGATGGCCATGCCGGTGGCGGTCTACAACTACATGTTCGCCCAGAAGGCCGGGCGTGAGCCGGAGTACGTGGCCACGCTGGTGTTCTGCTCGACGCTCGCCGCCTTCCTCTATCTGCCCATGCTGCTGGCGGCGATGGGGGCGACACTGGGCTGACCCGACGGAAGCGGCCCGAGCATTCCCCCAGTGAATGACAGGCACAAAAAAACCACGCGAGCCTGAGCTTGCGTGGTCGTGTGACACCTTCCTGCGGAAACTGCCGTGCCGTGAAGAAGACGGTATTGCACCATCCCGATATTGAGCAGCACGGCGCTTCCTGTTGCGACGATCAGCCTTGTAGTCCTGCTGGCACCCGCTCCCGGCCTGGAGGTGGCGCACTGTTCCCCTGTGTCATCATTGCCCTTTTGACCAAACCCGTGACTGGAGTGGCAGTCGTGGACCTGACGTGAACGCTCTCCGCTCTCGACCCGCAGCTGAAGGTGGCATGCAGCCCAACGGGGCCTTGTGCTTATGGCACCAGGGCAAACCCTGGCATGGCCTGGCGGGACTTCCCGCAGAGCCCCCTGCACTGCATGCGCTCATTCACGTGGCAACATCTGAAGGGTAGCCCCGAAGTCGTCTGCACCTCCAGATGGTTTGTGCCGTCTTCCTGCGCGAGTCGACTTGCTCATGAACCTGAGCATGAAGTCTTAGAGCACTCATGCCGAGCAGACTGTCAGCGCACCTCGGGCGTGGCGGCTGGCAGTCCCGCCAGGCCCTCGGCCTGCTGCTGACGCAGCTGGGCCAGCGTTGTCACGGCATGTCCCCTCGCTTGCCATTCGGCGCGCTCATCATCATCGGCCCGAATGATGAAGCGTCCAAGCAGGGTGTAGAGCAGCCCCAGCAACGGTGACAGCCAGCAGGCGAAGGCCAGCGGAATGTACAGCAGCCCCTCCATGCCCGCGCCACCGGCCATCAGCCCCAGTGAACTGACCACCACCGCACCACCGGCATTCCAGGGAATCAGCGGCGAGATCAGCGTGCCGCCCTCTTCCAGTGAGCGCGACAGATTGAGCGTCGAGTATCCCTCACCCCGATAGATCGGCGCGTACATGCGTCCCGTCAGAGCGATGGAGAGGTAGGGGTCGCCCGCGATGACATTGGTCAGCGCCGCCGTGGAACTGGCCGCGACCTGCAGCCCGAAGATACCGCGCACCTTGACCAGCACCGCGGCACACAGCGCCTCCAGACAGCCGATGATTTCCAGCAATCCCCCGAAGGCCAGTGCGATCATCACCAGCAGGATGACCCAGGCCATCGACATGATGCCGCCGCGATTGAGCAGGCTGTCGATCTCGCTCACGCCGGTGCTCAAGGCGTAGCCGCCCTGCATATAGCCGAACAGCGCCTTGACCGCCTCGCCCTGTACGCCGAATGCCACGACCGCTCCGGCCAGCACCCCGACGAACAGCGCCGGGAGTGCCGGCATGCGCGCAACGGCTAGCGTCATCACCAGCAGCGGCGGCATCAGCACCCACAGATTGAAGGTGAAGTGTCCGGAAAGCCCTTCGGTGATGGCGGTGATGCGCTCGAGATCCAGTACCTGACCGGCGGCGAGCAGGTTACCGGCGATCAGGTAGATCACCAGTGCGATCAGCATGGCGGGAATGGTGGTCGGCATCATGTTGCGGATATGCGCGAACAGATTCACGCCCGTCACCGCCGGCGCCAGATTGGTGGTATCCGACAGCGGCGAGACCTTGTCACCGAAGAAGGCGCCGGACACCACCGCACCGGCGGTCCACCACGGCGGAATGCCGAAGCCGGCCCCGATGCCCATCAGCGCAAGCCCCACCGTGCCCACGGTGCCCCAGCTGGTACCCAGCGCTACCGAGACCACCGCGCACAGCAGCATGGCCGCCGCCAGGAAGTATTCCGGCGAGACCAGCTTGAGTCCGTAGTAGATGATCATCGGCACGCTGCCGGAGGCGATCCAAACCCCGACCGTCATGCCGACCAGAATCAGGATCGCGATGGAAGGCAGGCCGACACGCACGATGCGCATCATGCCCTCTTCCATCGCCGACCAGCCGTGGCCCAGCTTCCAGCCGACCAGCGCCGTCATCGCGACGCCACAGATCAGCGGTACGTGCGGAGTGAATTCACCGAAGACAAACAGTTGCAGGGCCAACACGGCCAGCGTTGCCAGGATAGGCAAGCTGGCCATGGGCAGGGAGGGGCGTTGCGGTGCATCGACATCACGAGTCATGAGACATTGCTCCATTAGCCAGTTTTACTTGTTGTACCCCCACGCTAACCGACCCATGTCCCGACAGATGACTGACAGCGTCACCGGCCTCCCTGTATGCGACATCGTCTACGACTTTCCGCCTATCACTTGCGCGAGATTCATTCACCTCGCCGGGGACTGTCACCAACTTCATCTTGTGGTGAAAAGACGCTCTCCACTAGAACCTCAGATCCTCAGTAATCGATCACCACATCGCCATTGGGCACACTGCAGCAGGACAGGATGAAGCCTTCGGCGACGTCTTCATCGGTGATGCCGCCGTTGTGTTCCATCTCGACCTCGCCCGAGACCTTCTGCACCCGGCAGGTGCCGCAGATGCCCATGCCGCAGGCCTTGGGAATATGCAGGCCGAGCTTGGCGGCGGCGGCGTGGACGGTCTCGCCCGGGGCGATCTGCACCGACTTGCCGGTGGCGGAGAACTCGACCCGCGTGAGATCGGAGCGGTCCAGCTCATCGGCCAGCACCTCGGCCTGTTCGGCCTGCTCGATGGCCTCTTCCTCGACATCGACCGGCGTGGCACCGAAGGATTCCTCGTGATAGCGGCTCATGTCGAAGCCGTGGCTGCGCAGCAGATGCTTGACCGCATTCATGTAGGGCGTGGGGCCACAGCAGAAGATCTCGCGCTCCATGAAGTCCGGCGCGATCATCTCGAGCATCGCATCGGTGAGATAGCCGCGATAGCCGGACCAGGTCTGGCCGGTCTCGAAGCGTTCACAGATGACGTGCATGTTGAACTCCGGCACGCGGGAATCCATGAACTCGAGCTGACGCCAGAAGATGATGTCGCGCGGGCTGCGCGCACTGTGCACGAAGGAGATGTCCACATTGGCATTGGTATCGAAGTACCAGCGCGCCATCGACATCAAGGGCGTGATGCCCACGCCACCGGACAGCATCAGAATGCGTTCCGCCGGGTAGTCGATGCAGTTGAAGTTGCCGACCGGGCCGTGCACCGCCAGCACATCGCCTTCATTGAGGTTGTCGTGCAGCCAGTTGGAGACCAGCCCGCCCGGCACGCGCTTGACGGTGATCGAGAAGCTGTAGGGCACCGACGGTGAGCTGGAGATGGTGTAGGAGCGCATGATCTGCTGGGCATCGATCTCGAGCTCCAGGGTCACGAACTGCCCCGGCTTGAAGAAGAACATCACCGGCTGTTCGGCCATGAAACAGAAGGTGCGAACGTCCCAGGTTTCCTGAATGACCTTCACGCAGCGCACGCTATGTCGACCGTTGGTCCAGGTCTGCGTCGTAACTGGATTGAAGTTGCTGAGAGTGGTGCTCATGAAGGCCTCGCTGGGCATGTTGTTCTTGGAGACATGTTCTTGAAGAGACAGTGTCAGGCCACCCTGCGCTGCGTGCGCGGCCAACGGTGGGACATGCTCAGGATTGTCGAGTCAGCGCCCGGCAAGCATTTATCCGTGCACGACAGAAACATGCCCGATCACTCCAATCCCGCCCCCGCAGCGCCCTGCCGCCGCCTCATCGCTACGCCTGCCTGTGCCTCAAAGCCCCTGCGCAGACGACCGGCGTCGGAAATACATCATTGAGCGTCGCCATCAGACATAAGTCGTGACTTGACCTCAGCCACACTGCGATCCATGCGTGGCAATGCCACTCAGATGTCATGCGGACTGCCTGAACTTCCACGCTGACTATCCTGTCGAGCGAGCGGCACTCTGCCTGCGCCGCCCTCGACACCCGAACCGACCAGGACGGGATGACGCACCGCGCGATGCATTGGCACTCCCTCATGGGGCCCCGATGTAGCCCCGCGGTGCTGCCCGGCAATGGTCTGTTCACTCGTTCCCTCTGTCCCGGCTTCACAACAACAATGATCAGCACACTCACTCAACCCAAGGCGACCCTGCTCCCGGCGCCTACCGACCGTGCGAGGACACCGCGATGAGCGACTTACTGGAACACGCTCAGGATCAGCAGCGTCAGGCGGTACGCGAGGCCGCCGCGCGGCTTCTAGAGGCCCGCAGTCCCGGCTACACCCTGCCCCAGCCCTTCTACAATGATCAGCGCCTGTTCGATCTCGACATGAAGGAGATCTTCGAGCGCGAGTGGCTGTTTGCCGGTCTCAGCAGCGAGATCCCGCTCAAGGGCAACTTCATGACCATGGATGTAGGCAACAGTCCGATCATCATCGTGCGCGGTGACAACGGGGCCATCCATGCCTTCCATAACGTCTGTCGCCATCGCGGGTCCCGCCTGTGCAGCACCGAGCGTGGCAAGGTCGCCAAGCTGGTGTGCGGCTATCACAAGTGGACCTATGAGCTGGATGGCCGCCTGCTGTTCGCCGGTTCCGACATGGGTACCACCTTCGATACCAGTGAATACGGCCTGCACCCCGTCCACGTGCGCTCAGCCGGCGGCATGCTGTTCATCAACCTCGCCGAGCAGCCCGAGAACTGCGAGCCGTTCTTCAAGACGCTGGAGTTCTACCTCAAGCCCTACGACATGGAGAACGTCAAGGTCGCGGCCAGCTCCTCCATCATCGAGGAAGGCAACTGGAAGCTGGTGATCGAGAACAATCGCGAGTGCTATCACTGCGATGGCTCCCACCCGGAGCTGCTCAACACCCTGCAGGAATTCGATGACACCGATGACCCGCGTGCCACCGAGGCCTACAAGGCGCTGGTCGCCAAGAAGCAGGCCGACTGGGATGCCGAGAAGGTGCCCTATCAACTGGTGCGCTTCGGTCGCCGCAATCGCATGACGCGCACGCCGCTGCTGGAAGGCACCGTCTCGATGACCACGGACGGCACCCCGGCGTGCAAGAAGCTGCTGGGTCGCCTGCAAAGCCCCGACATGGGCTCGCTGCGCATCCTCAACCTGCCCAACTCCTGGAACCACTTCATGGGCGATCATGCCGTGGTCTTCCAGGTCGACCCGATCGGCCCCCTCAAGACCCGCGTGACCACCAAATGGCTGGTGCACAAGGACGCGGTGGAAGGTGTCGACTACGACCTGGCGAAGCTGCGCAAGGTGTGGGACGCCACCAATGATCAGGACCGTCAGCTGGTGGAAGAGAACCAGCGCGGCGTCAACTCCAGCGCCTATCAGCCCGGCCCCTACTCGGCGACCTTCGAGTTCGGTGTCGTCGACTTCGTCGACTGGTATGCCGAGCGCATGCAGGAAGCGCTCAAGGGACAGCAGGAGCCGCATCTGCAGCTGGCCTGAGGGCTTGAGTCCTTGAGTCCTCGAAACCTGAGACTCTGAAAGACAGGCAAGAAAAAACCCGCCACCGGCAAGCCGGTGGCGGGTTTTTTTGGCTTTCACTCGGGCAACACGCCGATGGCGGGTCACCCGAGAGGTACTACGGCTGGATTACAGCTGCGTGTCCAGGCTCATCATCAGGCTGAGCGCCATGACGATGATGATGGAGAAGCCGAACAGCTTGCGTGCCCAGGAGGCATCAGGCTGATCCTTGAGGCGCCAGGCGGCCAGATACAGCCACCAGCCACCCGTGACGGTCGCGACTACCAGATACCAGATGCCGGTATATCCCCACAGTGTCAGCAACAGCGACACCGGGATGAAGCCGGCAATGTACCCCGTCACTACACGCTTGGCATGCTCCATGCCTCGCGCTACCGGGAGTACCGGAATATTGGCGGCCCGATAGTCATCGACACGAAACATGGCAATCGCATAGGAATGCGGCATCTGCCACATGCTGAAGATGATCAACAGCAGCAGCGCCCCCATGTCCGCCTGACCGGTGACGGCCAGGTAGCCGACCACTGGCGGCGCAGCGCCGGACAGTGAGCCGATGAGGGTGCCATACACCGAGCCACGCTTGAGCCACATGCTGTAGGCCCCGACATAGATCACGAAGCCCAGCCCCACGGCGATCATCGCCATGAGATTGGTCATCGCGGCCAGAAGCCAGAAGCCTGCAAGGCCCAGCACGCTGCCGAAGACGAAGGCCCCCTTCAGCGAGATGTCGCCCTGCACCAGAGCACGGCCCTGGGTACGTGCCATGTGGCGGTCGATATCGCGATCGATGCAGTTGTTGAACACACAGCCTGAGGCCACGATCAACGCCACCCCGACCAGGGTGGCGATGAACAGCGCCCAATCCACCTCACCACCGGAAGCGAGAAAGAAGCCGCCGCTGACGGTGATCAGGTTGCCGAAGATAATGCCCGGCTTGGTGGTACGCAGGTAGTCCTTGATCATCAGGCTCACGCTATCAGATGGGCATCATGTTCTGATTCAGCTCGATCATGATCCATATGGAACCACCAACGACGATTGCCACGATCACCACGGTGAACAGCATGGCCATGACATTCCAGCTCTGCTCCTTGGAGCCGTCCAGGTGCAGGAAGAAGTACAGCTGCACGAAGACCTGAGCGATGGCGAAACCGTAGATGGCCCAGATCACGCCGACACCCGGATCATCCATCATCATCACCATCCCGAACGGGATGATGGTCAGGATGATGGAGAGAATCAGACCGGTCACGTACTGCTTGACGCTGCCGTGATTGTCGTTGTGGTCGTTGTTGGAATGGCTCATAGCATCACTCCTGTGAGATAGACGACGGTGAAGACGCAGATCCAGATGACGTCCAGGAAGTGCCAGAACAGGCTGAGCATCATCAGACGACCGCGATGCACTTCCGTCAGACCTTTCTTCTTGACCTGGAAGATCAGCAGCGCCATCCAGATCAGACCGACGGTCACGTGCAGACCGTGGGTGCCGACCAGGGTGAAGAAGGCAGACAGGAACGCGGACTTGTCCGGACCCTGGCCGTTCACGATCAGGTGGTAGAACTCATAGATTTCCATCGCGATGAAGCCTGCGCCACAGGCGAAGGTGATCATCAGCCACTTGATCACCGCGGAGCTGTCTCCGCGGTTCATGCCCAGCATCGCCAGGCCGTAGGTGAAGCTCGAGGCCAGCAGCAGCGCGGTCTCGACCAGCACGAAGTTCAGCTCGAAGATCTCGGCGCCCGTCGGGCCACCGGCATACGCCTGGCTCAGTACCACGTAGACCGCGAACAGCATCGCGAACAGGATGCAGTCGCTCAGCAGATAGAGCCAGAAACCGAAGACCTTCAGGCCGTTGGTATCGTGATGCTCGTGATCGTCATGGGCGTCATGCGCCCCATCGTGAGATGTCATTGCATTATTCGCCATGATTACCCCTGAACCACTGTGTCGTTAGGTGTGCGGGCGCTGGGCAGGGCGCGACGCTCGCGACCCTCACGCTCGACACGCTCCACTTCCTCGACGGACACGTAGTAGTCGATGTCGTAGTTGAAGGAGCGCACGATGAAGGTAGCGATCATGCCGACCAGCCCGACCACGGCCATCCACCAGATGTGCCAGATCAGTGCGAAACCGAACACCAGGCTGAAGGCGGAGATGATGACGCCAGCAGCGGCGTTGCGCGGCATGTGGATCGGCGCATAAGGCTTCTTGGCCTCCTGCTCGATGCCACGTTCCTTCATTTCCCAGAACTCGTCGAGCTCGGAAACCTGCGGCTCGTGAGCGAAGTTGTAGAACGGTGCCGGTGAAGTGGTGCTCCACTCCAGGGTACGACCGCCCCAGATATCGCCAGTGGTGTCCTGCAGCTGCTTGCGGTTCTTGATGCTGACCGCGATCTGGATCACGGTGCACGCGATACCGATCAGGATCAGGACAGCACCGATGAAGGCGACGACCAGGTACGGCACCCACAGCGGGTTGTCGACGTGCTGCAGACGACGGGTCATGCCCATGAAGCCGAGGATGTACAGCGGCATGAAGGCGAGGTAGAAGCCAGTGATCCAGAACCAGAAGGAACGCTTGCCCCACTTCTCGCACAGCATGAAGCCGGTCGCTTTCGGGAACCAGTAGGTGATACCGGCCATCGCACCGAAGACCACGCCGCCGATGATGACGTTGTGGAAGTGGGCGATCAGGAACAGCGAGTTGTGCAGTACGTAGTTGGCGCCCGGAACGGCCAGCAGAACGCCGGTCATGCCACCGATGGTGAAGGTGACGATGAAGCCCAGGGTCCACAGTACCGGAGAGGTCATTTCGACGCGACCGCGGTACATGGTGAACAGCCAGTTGAAGATCTTCACACCTGTCGGGATCGAGATGATCATCGTCGCGATACCGAAGAAGGCGTTCACGTCAGCGCCGGCACCCATGGTGAAGTAGTGGTGCAGCCAGACGATGAACGACAGGACGGTGATGACGAGAGTCGCCCACACCAGCGAGGTGTAACCGAACAGCTTCTTCTTGGAGAAGGTGGCGATGACTTCGGAGAACACACCGAAGACCGGCAGCACCAGGATGTACACCTCAGGATGGCCCCAGGCCCAGATGAGGTTGACGTACATCATCATGTTTCCACCAAGGTCATTGGTGAAGAAGTGGAAGTCGAGGTAGCGATCGAGCGTCAGCATCGCGATGGTAGCGGTCAGAATCGGGAAGGCCGCGACGATCAGGACGTTGGCGCACAGTGCGGTCCAGGTGAAGACCGGCATCTTCATCAGGGACATGCCCGGCGCACGCATCTTGAGGATGGTGGCGATGAAGTTGACACCTGTCAGCAGGGTACCGACACCGGAGATCTGCAATGACCAGATCCAGTAATCCACCCCGACCCCGGGGCTGTAATTGGCCCCCGACAACGGCGGATAGGCCAGCCAGCCAGTCTTGGCGAACTCACCCAGACCCAGAGAGATGTTGACCAGCAGCGCGCCGACCACGAACAGCCAGAAGCTGAGCGAGTTCAGGAACGGGAAGGCCACGTCACGTGCGCCGATCTGCAGCGGCACGACAACGTTGATCAGACCGATGACCAGCGGCATCGCCACGAAGAAGATCATGATCACGCCGTGGGCAGTGAAGATCTGGTCGTAGTGATCCGGGGGCAGATAGCCCTGACCACCACTGGACGCCAGCATCTGCTGGGAACGCATCATGATCGCATCGGAGAAACCACGGATCAGCATCACCAACGCGACGATGATGTACATCATGCCGATCTTCTTGTGATCGACAGAGGTGAACCACTCATTCCACAGGTAGGCCCACTTTTTCTTTACCGTGATGAAGCCGACAAGGGCTGCACCACCGAGGATTACCGCCGCAAGCACGATCATGATGATCGGCTCGTGATACGGAATCGCCTCTAATGTGAGTTTTCCAAGCATTGCTTATTCCTCGGTTGCCATCGCAGATTCAGCGTGACCAGAAGCGTCATGATCGGACATGCCGTCTTCGGCGCTGTCGTGATGCATTCCACCCTTCTTCATGTGGCGCATCTGATCATCGCTCATGCCCAGCTCCATGCCGTCCATGTAGGGCGCCATGATCTGCTCATACAGGTTCGGCTTGACCTGACCATAGAAGGTCGGGGCGACGTCCTCGCTCGGCTCCTTGAGAGCGGCAAGACCAGCGTCATCCAGCACCTTGCTGCTGCCGCGTGCCTTCTCGATCCAGGCGTCGAAGTCGCCTTCGCTCATGACATGCGCCTTGAAGTGCATGTCGGCGAAGCCGGCGCCGCTATAGCTGGCAGAGATACCGTCGTAGGTACCCACTTCACTGCCGATCAGGTGCAGACGGTTTTCCATCCCCGCCATTGCATAGATCTGGCTACCGAGCTGCGGGACGAAGAACGAGTTCATCACCGTGTCGGATGTGATGTGGAAGCGAACCTGACGATCCACCGGCATGGCCAGTTCATTGACCGTCGCGATGCCCTGCTCCGGATAGATGAACAACCACTTCCAGTCCATGGACACGACCTGCACCTCGATCGGCTCACCGCCGTCGACGATCTCGGCACGCGGGTCCAGCTCGTGCGTGCTCTTCCAGGTCAGGATGCCCAGAGCGAGGATGATCAGGCACGGAATGCCCCAGACCACGATCTCGATCTTGGTGGAATGCGCCCAGTTGGGCGTGTAGGTCGCCTTGCTCTGCTTGGTATCGCGATAGCGCCAGGCGAACCACAGCGTCATGAAGATGACCGGGATAACAACCACGAGCATCAGGTAGGTAGCAGTCAGGATCAGCGACTTTTCGGATTCACCGATAGGCCCCTTGGGATCGAAGAGTACGGCGTCACAGCCGGACAGCATCAATAATCCCGCGAGGATAGGGAGTCCCCGCAGAGCCCCCCGCATTAGGCTTTTTCTCATCTCACGACCTCGTTGGAACACGCCATGGCGTCATGACGAGCCCACATGTGGAACACAGCGTTCGAAGAAATGACCAACAGGAAGCCGTCGATCTTTCGAACGAAATCAGAAGATTTCCCGCAGGCGGGCACAGGATAGAGAAAAGACAGGGGGGCTGACTACGGGGCAGGATGACGCACCAGGGGCCACATGCGGATGACTTCGGCCATCCGGTGCGCGCCAATCATGCCTTGAGCGGCATGAGTTCTCTCACGCTCGAGGGAGGTTAAAGCAGCGGGATCGGAGGGGGAAGCCGACACTCACGGCAATGATGTCGCGACAGTGCATGCCTTGCAGGGCCAGACAGCTCGTCATTCACCGGCCTTCTCCGCGATGCCAGCCCCCCTGCCCTGCTTGATGATGCCCGTGAGAATCACGACCTTGTCGCGTCACAATTCAGTGCATCCCCACAGATGTCCTCGCCATCGGCGCACCAGGTGGCGTCGAAGCAACCACTACCGCCACACGATACTGCGCAACAAAACCCCAATAAACAGCCACCAATTGAAATTAAATGCCAAAAATTGTACCGATAAGCCTTTCAAAAGTTGCTGAAGTACTCCCCCAACCCGGGCGAGAGAGGCATTTTCCCGACATGATACTTGTATGAGGCCGGCGTTCATTGACGAGAAAACATGCATCATTATCGATCATTACCTGACAGGTAAATGCACCATGATGCGTCTCACATGATGCTGGCATTCCCGATCAACAGGGGACACTTTTTCGCAACCTTGGCATGCCATTCTCATGATCAATGCCGAACCAAATGGCCTGATGAGTGTCATTTTCCGTCATTCATTTACGCGGACTCACCACCTTTCTGCCAGATGACGCCCAGCCTTCCATCATAAAAAATACACAAATAAACACACCTCAGAAACTCTCTGGTTACCAATTTTGCACAAAAATCCGGTTTCCCGCCCCCATTGTGTGACTTGAGTCAGACAAGGAATGAACTCGACCGCGGCGTCAGGAACAACATCCTCGAAAAAGGTCAAGACCTGCGACAATTGACCACACCAAAAATAGGGACAATGATCTGGGAGAATTTCCCGGGGCCTTTTCCACGCCCAGCGGCCACACAGGTCTCTCTTCACCAGCACCATCGGCCTGAGGTCAGGCGCGATTCGCGTTCCCCATCAGCGATGATTCGCGGCCGCCACTCGCCGCGACGGCCAGATTCTCGAGCTCTCGGTCTAGCGGTCTCTTGGCTTGCCGGGTCTCTTGGCTTGCCGGGTCTCTTGGCTTATCGGGCTCTGGGCCTGGCGGGCTCACACTCTCTCCAATGTCAGGGCCGTGCGACATGCTGCCTGAGCGGGTCGAGAGCCATGCCCTGAAACGCCCGCTTTGCGATGACAGCTCTGCGATGACAGCTCTACAGCTACAGCTCTGCAATGACAGCTCTACAACAACAGCCCTGCAACGAGAGCCCTACCATGACTGCCTCCTCGACCACGCATTCCCTCATCGCCGCCGACCAGCTTCCCGCAGGCATCCTCTATCGCCTGTTCTCGGGCAGCATCGCGCCCCGGCCGATCGCCTGGGTCTCGACCATCGATGCGGCAGGCAACACCAACCTCGCGCCCTTCTCGTTCTTCACCATCGCCAGCATCAATCCGCCGGTGCTCGCCTTCAGCCCGCTGCGCAATGGCGAAGGCAAGACCAAGGACACCCTCAACAACCTCGGGCAGGTCGCGGAATGCGTCATTCACATCGGTGGCGAGGCGATGAGCGAGGCGCTCAATCTCACCAGCGCCAGTCTCGCCGCCGACGAGGATGAGTTCACCCACGCGGGCCTGAACAAGGTGGCCATGCCGCCGCTTGCGGTCCCGCGCGTGGAGGGCGCCCCGATCGCCTTCGGCTGTCGACTGCGCGACATCATCTCGTTCGGTGATCAGCCGCTGGCCGGTTCACTGGTGCTGGCCGAGGTGGTGGTGATGCATGCCGACGCAGCGGTCTGGGATGGGCGGCATGTCGACAATGAGGTGCTGCGTGCCATCGGGCGCATGGCCGGCAGTGACTATGCACGCACGGATAGCCTGTTCAGTTTACAGCGCCCCGAATGACTTTCCGGCACGGATAGGAAATCCATAAACCTTAATACAATCAATGCCTTTCAGCGCACGACAAGGATGGCTCAAGGTTTGACGCCACCACCTGCAACTGGCAGAAAGGCGCATGTTGCACAAGGCTTCAGACCAAGGTCTGAACGCTTCCACCAGGCGGGACAAGGTCCCTCATTCTGACTCGAGATGCCCACAGGAGCGGCTATCGAAAGAAAACATACGAGGTAACTCCATGTCATCGAATCCGTATGTGACGGATTACCAGATCGGTCAGGACAATGTTCAGCGACTCGGGCTGGATGTCCACAAGCCGGTCTTCACCATCAGTGCGCTGCTGATCGTAGGCTTCATCCTGTTCACGCTGCTGATGCCCGAGTCGGCCGAGTCGGCACTGGGCGGCGCCAAGGCATGGTCCATCACCCATGGTGATTGGCTGTTCATGCTCTCCAGCAACTTCTTCATCCTGTTCTGCCTACTGCTGGTCCTGCACCCGGTCAGCCGCCTGCGTCTGGGCGGACGCGACGCCAAGCCGGAATTCAGCCGGATGGCCTGGTTCGCGATGCTGTTCGCGGCCGGCATGGGCACCGGCCTGATGTTCTGGGGGGTCGCCGAGCCAGTGGCGTACTACACCGACTGGTCCGGCACGCCACTGAACGCACCACCGCGTACGCCGGAAGGCGCAACGGCGGCACTCTCGGCCACCGTCTTCCACTATGGGCTTCACCCGTGGGCCATGTATGCCGTGATCGGCCTGTCGCTGGCCTTCTTCGCCTACAACAAGGGCCTGCCGCTGACGCTGCGCTCGGTGTTCTACCCCTTGCTGGGTGAACGTGTATGGGGCTGGAGCGGCCATATCATCGATATCGTCGCGGTGCTCGCCACCCTGTTCGGCCTTGCCACCTCTCTGGGGCTGGGCGCGGCACAGGCGGCCTCGGGGCTGGACCATCTGTTCGGCATCGGCGATGGGCTGGTCAGTCAGATCGGCGTGATCGTGGCGGTCACGCTCGCGGCCATCTACTCGGTGAGTCGCGGCCTGGATGGCGGCGTCAAACGCCTCTCCAATCTCAACATGATGCTGGCCGCGCTGCTGGTGGTGTTCCTGTTCATCGTCGGCCCGACCATGGACATCATCACCGGACTCGGCACCACCAGCGTCGGCTATCTGGAATATCTGCTGCCGCTCTCCAACTGGATCGATCGCCCCGACGAAGGCTGGTTCCATAGCTGGACCATCTTCTACTGGGCCTGGTGGATTTCCTGGTCGCCGTTCGTCGGCATGTTCATCGCGCGTATCTCGCGCGGACGCAGCGTGCGCGAATTCGTCACCGCCGTGCTGGTGGTACCGACCCTGGTCACCATCGTGTGGATGACCGTCTTCGGCGGCACCGCACTGGAAGAGGCACGAGCCGCCGGCAGCGAGCTGGCCCAGGGCATCGACACTCCCTCGATGGCCATGTTCCAGATGTTCGACAGCCTGCCGCTGTCCTCCATCACCTCCTGCGTCGCCATCGTGCTGGTGCTGGTGTTCTTTGTGACCTCCTCCGACTCCGGCTCGCTGGTGATCGATTCCATCACCGCCGGTGGCAAGCAGGATGCTCCGACGCGCCAGCGCATCTTCTGGGCAGCGGCCGGCGGCCTGATCGCCTGTGCCCTGCTGTATGGCGGCGGCAGCACCGCACTGAGTGCGCTGCAGGCGGGCGCCATCTCCACGGGACTGCCCTTCACGGTGGTGCTGCTGGTGATGTGCTTCTCGCTGTTCCGCGGTCTGCGCTGGGAGAAGCGCGAATACGATCGCGCCAACGCAGCGACCTGAGCCACTGCGCGCAGTGAAAAGAGGCGAGTGAGCACCCACGCAAAAGGGCCTGTCAGTCGACAGGCCCTTTTGTTCATCTGGCAATCAGTGTCAGCGCGCGGCGCGCAATCTTTCAGGAGTGCCGCGCCTAGCGCAGTCCCGGCAGCAGATACTTGTCCAGCGCCTGGCGCACCGACGGCAGCAGGATATCGGAGTGCATCACCAGCTCGCGCACCAGTTCCTGCAGGCCCGGCACGCCCACCTCGGCATGCTTTCTGAGTGCCATGCGCGCGCAGGTATCCGCGCAGGCATGCTCGGAAATCTGCACGCCCAGCGCCACCAGCCGCTCACGAAAGTCTTCGTGATCAATCAGCTCCACGATCATCATCGTCATTCTCCTTGCTCGCTGACGGCGGGCATTGTCATTGGTATTGACCCACTCTGTTCTGAGCATAGCCTTTCTGAGGATAGCCGAAATGCACGACGGGCTGTCTCCGACATTCTGGTCAGACCGGGGCGCCCTCTGCGTGCCTGCCCACGCCACTGGCGTAGGCATTTGCGTCAGGCGCGTCTGGCTCGGTTGCGGTCTATTGCCTCGATCTATCCGCTCGGTCCAGCCCGCTTGCCATGTCCGCCTCACATGTCTGCTTCAGCTCTCCACACCCGCCGAGGCGGGTTCGGCTCTGGCCAGACGGCAGGCGGCGTACTTGAACTCGGGAATCTTGCCCACCGGATCGAGCGCCGGATTGGTCAACAGGTTGGCGGCGGCTTCGGCGTAGCAGAATGGCACGAAGACCATGCCGGCCGGCGTCAGCGGATCGGCGCGGGTAGCGAGGGTGATCTGGCCACGTCGCGTGGTGATCGAGAGCGGCTCGCCCGGCGTGATGCCCAGGCGCTCCAGCTCCACCGGATTGAGCGTGGCCACAGCGGCCGGCTCGAGATTGTCGAGCACCGCCGCGCGGCGCGTCATCGAGCCGGTATGCCAATGCTCCAGCTGACGGCCGGTGGTCAACACCGTCGGATAGTCGTCATCCAACGTCTCATCCGGCGGCGTGGGCCAGGTCGGCACGAAGCGGGCACGGCCGCTGGGGCGCGGGAAGCCCTCGCCGAACACCACATCCTCGCCCTCGCCTCCCGGCGTCAGGCACGGATAGGTCACCGAGTTCTCCTCGGACAACCGCGCCCAGTCGATGTTGTCGAGGGAATCCATGCCCTTTTGCATCTCGGCGTAGATCTCCTCCGGCCCGGCGTAATCCCAGTCAAGCCCCATGCGCCACGCCAGCTGCTGGGTGATCCACCAGTCCGGCTTGGCCTCGCCCGGGGCACGCAGTGCCGCCCGCCCACGCTGCACCTGGCGGTTGGTATTGGTGACGCTGCCGTCCTTCTCCGGCCAGGCGTACGAGGGCAGCACCACATCGGCGAACTGTGCCGTCTCGGTGACGAAGATGTCCTGCACCACCAGGTGCTCCAGATGCGCCAGCGCGCTGCGCGCATGCTCGAGATCCGGGTCCGACATCGCCGGATTCTCGCCGAGAATGTACATGCCGCGGATCTGATCGGCGTGGATGGCGTGCATGATCTCCACCACCGTCAGGCCCGGCGTCGCCGAGAGCGGGGTCTGCCACAGCGCTTCCAGACGCTCGCGCGCCGCCGTGTCACCCACCGGCTGATAGTCGGGGAACACCATCGGAATCATCCCGGCATCCGAGGCGCCCTGAACGTTGTTCTGCCCGCGCAGCGGGTGCAGGCCGGTGCCTTCACGCCCGACATGACCACACACCAGTGCCAGCGCGATCAGGCAACGCGCGTTGTCGGTGCCGTGGGTGTGCTGCGAGATGCCCATGCCCCAGAAGATCATCGCGCGCCTGGCGGTCGCGTACTCGCGGGCCACGGCGCGAATCTCTTCTGCCGCCACGCCACACAGCGGCGACATCGCCTCCGGCGTCAGCGCCGCGACATGCTCCGCCAGCGCGGCGAAGTCCTCGGTGTGTGCCTCGATATAGGCCTGATTGGCCAGCCCCTCGCTGATGATGACGTTGAGCATGGCATTGAACAGCGCCACGTCCGCCCCCGGCGTGAACTGGATCGAGCGATGCGCCTGACGACGCAGCGCCAGCGCACGCGGGTCGATCACCACGATGCGCGTGCCACGCTTGGCGGCGCGCTTGAAGAAGGTCGCCGCCACCGGATGATTGACGCCCGGATTGCAGCCGGTCAGCACGATGAGATCGGACTGCTCGGCCTGCATGAAGGAGGCACTCACGCCGCCCGAGCCGACGCCTTCCATCAGCGCCGCCACCGAACTTGCATGACACAGCCGCGTGCAGTGATCGACATGGTTGGAGCCGAAACCGGTGCGCACCAGCTTCTGGAACAGCCACGCCTCCTCGTTGGTGCACTTGGCGCTGCCGAAGCCCGCCAGGCTGTCGGGGCCGTGCGCGCGCTTGAGGCGCATGAGCCCCTCGGCCGCGACCTCGAGGGCCTCGTCCCAGCTGGCCTCACGGAAGTGGGTCAGCGGATGGGCGGGGTCAAAGTTCGCATCCAGCCCCTTGGCCACGCCGTCACGGCGGATCAGGGGGCGGATCAGACGCTCCGGATGGCGCGGATAATCGAAGCCGAAGCGCCCCTTCACGCACAGCCGCCCATGGTTGGATGGCCCATCGCGCCCACTGACCGCGATGATGTTGTCCAGCCGCGTATCCGCGACACGCTGCCGGCGCTTGTCAGTCTTGAGGGAGCCGCCGTCCGCCATGCCCTGCTGGGCATCCGCCAGGGTCGCGACCGGCTGCCCCTCGACACTCAACGCCTCGCCGCTGCCACGGCTGACCTGATACTCCAGCTGACAGCCCACGCCGCAGTACGGGCAGATGGAGGCGACGCGCTCATCGACGGCGGCGCTGTCGCCGAAGCCCTGCTCATCCACCTGGGCGGCGGGCATCAGGGCGCCGGTCGGGCAGGCCTGCACGCACTCGCCGCAGGCGACGCAGGTGCTGTCGCCCATCGGGTCCTCGAGATCGAACACGATGCGCGTATTGCTGCCGCGCCCCGCCAGCCCGATCACGTCATTGACCTGCACCTCGCGACAGGCGCGCACGCACAGGCCGCAACTGATGCAGGCGTCATGATTGACCGCCATCGCGGTATGGGAGTGATCGAGAGCGCTGGCCTGCGTCGGCAACCACTCCTCCACGCTGTCACCCAGCCACTCGCGGACCGTCTCGCGGGCGCCGCCCAGGGTCTCGCGCGCGTGCCCGACATCCACCGCCAGCAGCTCGGCCATCGCCATGAAGTGGCTGCTGACATCGGGGTTGTGCGCCTCGGCGGGCATGTCGGCGGCGAGCAGCTCCACCACCATCGCGCGCGCCTCGCCGGCGCGCCGTGAACTGGCACTGCGCACCACCATGCCCGCCCGCGCCTCGCGGATGCAGCTGGCAGCAAGGGTGCGCTCGCCGTCGATCTCGACCATGCAGGCGCGACAGTTGCCATCGCCGCGATAATCCGGCGCTTCGCTGTAGCAGAGGTGGGGAATCGTCTCGCCGGCACGCTTGGCGATCTTCCATAGCGTCTCGCCGGGATAGGCCGTGACCTCGGCACCATCCAGCGTGATGGTGAAGCCATCCTCGCGCAGCGGCTGATCATCCGAGGATGAGTTGCCCAACCCTGTCAGCGCATTCATGCCTCACCTCCCGTGGTGTCAGCCGCGTGGCTCGTGGCGATCAAGCGCACCCCGCTGCTGGCGAGGGTCTCCCGGAAGTCCTTGAGCAGGCCGAGCACCGGATTGGGCGCGGCCTGGCCAAGCCCGCAGATCGAGGCGTCCATCATCACCTGCGACAAGCGCGTCAGCAGCGTCTCATCCCACTCATCGCCGCTGAGCGCCGCCAGCATCTGACGCGTGCCGACACGACACGGCGTGCACTGGCCGCAGGACTCGTCCATGAAGAAGCTCATCAGATTGCGTGCCACCGCCGCCAGGTCGTCCTTATCCGACAGCACCACCACCGCGGCCGAGCCGATGAAGCAGCCGTGGGCCTGCAGGGTGTCAAAGTCCAGCGGCAGGTCCGCCTTGCTGGCCGGCAGAATGCCGCCGGAGGCCCCGCCGGGCAGATAGGCGCGCAGACGATGGCCGTCGGCCATGCCGCCGCCGTATTCCTCGACCAGCTCGCTGAGCGTGATGCCGGCCGGCGCCAGATACATGCCCGGGCGTCTGACGCGCCCGGAGAGCGAGAAGCTGCGCAGCCCCTGACGTCCCTGACGCCCGGCCGCGACGTAGTGGTCATGGCCTTCGCGATGGAGCCGCGCGATCCAATAGACCGTCTCGACGTTGTTGACCAGGGTCGGGCGACCGAACAGCCCGCGCTGGGCCACGAAGGGCGGCCGCTGACGCGGCTTGCCGGGCTTGCCTTCCAGCGACTCGATCAGCGCCGATTCCTCGCCACAGATATAGGCGCCGGCGCCACGCCGCAGCTGGATGTAGCCCGGCGCGACGAGGCCTGCGGCTTCCAGCTCCGCGATGCACTCGCGCAGCACCTCATTCAGGGTCGGGTACTCGTCGCGCAGATAGAGGTAGAGCGCCTCGGCCTCGATGGCATGCGCACTGGCCAGCGCGCCCTCGAGGAAGGTGTGCGGCTCACGCTCCAGATAGCAGCGGTCCTTGAAGGTGCCGGGTTCGCCTTCATCGGCGTTGATCACGCAATAGCGCGGCCCCGCCTCGGCGCGCACGAAGCCCCACTTGCGAAACGTCGGGAAACCCGCCCCGCCGAGGCCACGCAGTCCGGCCCGTTCGATCATCTGCGCCAGGTCCTCGATGCTGACCTCACCGTCATCCAACGCGGCGAGCAGCCCATAGCCGCCACTGGCGCGATATTCCGCCAGCCGCGGATAGTCGAGACTCGCAGCCGGCGCGGCATGCACATGGCCTTCGGCAATCGCCGCCGTGACGCCTTCCACGCTGGCGTGGCCGAGATGGTAATGCCCGATCTCCGCCACCGGCGCACTGTCGCAGCGCCCCATGCAGGGCGCACGCAGCACGCGCACCTGTTCGGGGTCCAGCCCCGAGGCGAGGCCGGCACGCAAGGCTTCGGAGCCGGCCAGCTGACAGGACAGCGAATCACAGACGCGCACGGTCAGTGCCGCGGGCGGCGTCTCGCCATCGCGAACCACGGTGAAATGGGCATAGAAGGTGGCCGTCTCGTAGACCTCGGCCATCGGCAGGCGCATCCACTCGGCCAGCGCGCGCAGATGGGCCAGCGTCAGGTAGCCGACCTCATCATTGAGCACGTGCAGATATTCGAGCAGAAGGTCACGCTGCGCCGGGGCATCGCCCAGCAGGCGCTGTACCTCGGCCCAGGCCTCGGCATCCAGCGGACGGCCGCGCAACTGGCTGCGCGAACGGCGGCGAGCGACAGGTGTCGGCTCGGTCAGGGTCTCAGGCGTCATGGCGGCACCACGGTGTTGTTATTGGGCAGGAGCAGGCAAGTACTGGCGTCTCGCGCGAGGAGTGAAGTCTCGGGCGCGAAAGTGGTGCGCGGTCAGGGAGTACGCACCACTTTCCTTCACTGTAGATCGCAATCTACAAAGCGGGCACACCTGCGACAACCGCTCTGAGCGCTGAATCGCCCCCTGTGTCAGTCACGCATATGCCGGCGTCGTATCCAGCTAACTCGCTCTCGCTCAGCCCTCACACAATCACGAGGGCCGGTGGCGACCTGCCCCGCAGTCAGACTCGCCACCGCGCTCCGGATTGCCATTCCACCCCCCTTCCCACATCGCAGCCCCGGGAGACACCCACGACAACACCTCGCTTCACGCCAGCTGCCCTGCCCGACAGGCGACACCAATAACAACATGAGGTCACCACATGTCATCGAATCCGTATGACACGGACTACGAGATCGGCCAGGACAATGTCCAGGTCATGGGTCTCGATGTTCACAACCCCGTCTTCGCGATCAGCGCCGTGCTGATCGTCAGCTTCATCCTGTTTGCCATCCTCTTCCCAGCGGGCGCGGAAAGTGCCCTGGGCGGCGCCAAGGCCTGGTCCATCGCACATGGCGACTGGCTGTTCATGCTGGCCGGCAACCTCTTCGTGCTGTTCTGCCTGCTGCTGATCGTGCACCCGGTGGGCAAGCTGCGCCTGGGCGGTCAGAAGGCGAAGCCCGAGTTCTCGACACGCTCCTGGTTCGCGATGCTGTTCGCCGCTGGCATGGGCATCGGGTTGATGTTCTGGAGCGTCGCCGAACCGGTGGCCTACTACACCGACTGGTACGGCACGCCACTGAACGCACCCGCCGGGACGCCGGAAGGAGCACGCGCCGCGCTGGGCGCCACCATGTATCACTGGGGCCTGCATCCCTGGGCCATCTACGCCGTGGTCGGGCTGTCGCTGGCCTTCTTCACCTACAACAAGGGCCTGCCGCTGACCATCCGCTCGGCGTTCTACCCGATACTCGGTGAGCGCACCTGGGGCTGGATGGGGCATATCGTCGATATCCTCGCCGTGCTGGCGACCATCTTCGGTCTGGCGACTTCGCTGGGGCTGGGCTCCGCTCAGGCAGCATCGGGGCTGGACTACCTGTTCGGCGTCGGCGATGGCCTGCCGACCCAGATCGCGATCATCATCCTGGTGACGCTGGTGGCCATCTACTCGGTCAGTCGTGGCCTGGACGGCGGCGTGAAGCTGCTTTCCAATATCAACATGATCATCGCCGCTGTCCTGATCATCTTCATCCTCATCTTCGGGCCGACACTCGCCATTCTCATGGGCCTGGGCACCACCACCCTCAGCTATGTGGAATATCTGCTGCCGCTGTCCAACTGGATCGGCCGCCCCGATGAAAGCTGGTTCCACGGTTGGACCGTCTTCTACTGGGCGTGGTGGATTTCCTGGTCACCGTTCGTCGGCATGTTCATCGCACGTGTCTCGCGCGGCCGCACCGTACGCGAATTCGTCACCGCCGTGCTGCTGGTGCCGACACTCGTCACCATCGTGTGGATGTCAGTCTTCGGCGGCACTGCACTGGAACAGGCCATCAATGGCGTAGGCGCGCTGGCCAATGGCATCGATTCCGTGTCGCTGGCCATGTTCCAGATGCTCGACAACCTGCCGCTGTCCGGTGTGGCGTCCTTCATCGCCATCCTGTTGGTACTGGTGTTCTTCGTGACCTCCTCGGATTCCGGTTCGCTGGTGATCGATTCGATCACCGCCGGCGGCAAGGTGGATGCACCGATCAGCCAGCGCATGTTCTGGGCAGCGATGGAAGGCCTGATCGCCGGTGCCCTGCTCTATGGCGGCGGAAGCGCTGCGCTGGGCTCGCTGCAGGCGGGCGCCATCGCCACGGGGCTGCCGTTCACGCTGGTACTGCTGGTGATGTGCTATTCGCTGTTCCGTGGCCTGATGCAGGAAAAGAAGGCACAGGACATGCTCATTCGTCCGGTCGCCGGCGCCTGACATGCGGCGCTGACCATAGCTTTACTGACCAAAGCTTTACTGACCAAGGCGGTACTGACTGACAGGCCGCAAGACATGGGCACAAAAAAACGCCGCCCCCGGCAACCGGGGGCGGCGTTTTCATTGGATGACCCGAACGTCATCCAGGCGAGATCAGGAGTTTTCCTGAGCCAGCTTCTGCACCTTCTTCATCAGGTCCGGGTCGTTCTGGACCGCTTGACCGATGGAGTTGAAGGTGGCGACTTCCAGACCGGAGTCTTCGACAGCGCTGACCATCTCGTCGTTGGCTTCCTGACGCACGCTCTGCTTGGCAGTCTCGTCGTCGGCTTTCTGCAGCTTGCCGGCGAATTCCTGAGAGATGCGTGCGATGTCCTGAGAGGCCGCAGCGAACTGTTCCAGCTGAGCGTCAGTGAAATCGCCAGCCTGAGCCTGTGCCGCCTGGGCAGTAGACTGACCCTGGGCCGGTGCGTCAGCAGCGAACGCCGGTGCCGACATCATGCCCGCGGAAATCAGGGCAGCCGTCATGTATGCAGTCATCCGTTTCATTGCAGCCTCCAGCAGTGATCAATAAGTGTTTGCCCTAACTCAGACGGGCCTGACGGCAGGATGTTCATTTTTTCATGCAACTCTTTGAAAACATTCTGTATCGCCAGAGTTACATGAGTCGCAGATCAGCAACGTAAAAACCGCGGGGCCGCGCATGGCGGGCGTCATGACGGCTGGACGCGCATACAGCTTGCGCCACGATTGTGAAAATATCTGCAGCAAGGCGCGTGAAGTCTGCCCGCCATGCACTCGACCCGCCCTCGATACCGACATGCCTCTGCGCTCGCTACGCGCTCTAGCAAGGCATGTCACCTGTTGCCGCCGCTATCGGCATGTCGCCATTGGCCTTTTCACAGGCTGAATGAGGGCGGCATGTCGTGAAGTACCACATAAATCGCGCGCCAACGGGCAGCAAACTCTCGGCGACTGTCTTAGTCTTGAAGGAGAGGCTGTCATCCCGGGTGTGCCATTCTCCTGTGCAACCTGCTTCTGCAGCCCAGGCTGGCTAGCCCAGCTCATAACATTCGTTGCCGGAGGACTGCCATGTCCACGCACATACTGTCCACGCTGCCTCGACGGCTCTCGCATCACAGGCTGATGCCGGGCCTGATGAGCCTCTTGTTGCTGGCTCTGCTGCCGGCCCTGCTGCTGAGCTCGCCGGTGCATGCCATCAGCCTGCTGGATTCGGACGCCGACCTGAACGCGCCCGCCGAGACATCCACTGGCGCACCACCGCCCCCGACCTCGCCGGACACCGCGGAGACCACCATGACCGCCGCCAATGTCGACCCCGCCGCCAATCCGCTTTTGGGCGAGACCTGGAACCGACGCTCGCTGGTGCTGATCGCGCCGGATGAACAGGACCGGGACCTCGAGCGTCAGCGCGAGGAACTGCGTGCCACGCGTGGCGAGATGCAGCAACGCGACATGACGCTCTATACGCTGATGGGCACGCGCGGCATCCACGATGGCGTGCCGATGAGCTTCGAGGAGGTGCGTGCCCTGCGTGATGCCATGCAACTGCGCGAGGGCGCGCCCTTCACCGTCATCCTGATGGGCAAGGACGGCGGCAAGAAGATGCAGCAGGAAGGCTTCGTCTCCCCCGACCAGATCTATCAGGTGATCGACAACATGCCGATGCGCCAGCGCGAAGCCAGTCAGGCAGCGCGCAAGCCCCCCCAGGGCACCGACGAACACACCTCGCCCGCCCCCTTGAACGATGAGGACTGGCAGTGGGAGGAGTGACCTCTCTGTAAGGAGCGACCTTCTGTAAGGAGCGACCTTCTGTGAGAAACGACCTTCTGTGATGCATGAAAAAGCCCCTGCCAGCCGAGCTGACAGGGGCTTTTTACCGTCTGCGTGACTTCAGCGCAGTACGCCTTCTTCACGCAGCAGCTTGAGGATTTCCGCCGCGCCCTCCTCGGCGCTCACGCCTTCCAGACGCTTGCCACCGCCCCCTTCGGCCTTGGCGGCCGCGGCCTTGAAGCGGTCCCGCGCGCTGGTCGCCTTGATACGCTTCAAGCGCTTGGGACGCTTGCGAGCCGGGGCCACGCCGAAGGCCTCGGCCTGTGCATCATGCACCAGCTCGCCGCTGGCCAGTGAGGAAAGCTCACCACGCCGCGCCTGCGCGAAGGCCGACTGACGCGCCGCCGGCGCCGCGGAATCGACGCTGACAAGTGCCGGCAGCTTCACGCGCAACCGTCGCCGCTGGCCACGCGGCAGCGCCTGCAAGGCGGTGAGATGCAAGCCATCGCAGCTTTCGATCGCGACGATACCCTCCACCAGCGGCCAGCCGAGACTCTCCGCCAGCAGATGCGGCAACAGGCCACTGCCCTCACCGGTCTCGCCCTGGCCGCCACACACCACCAGCTGCGGTGCCGCCTGCTTGAGGCGCGTGACCAGCAGCGGCCAGACATCGATGACCGGCTGATCAGCAGCCTTGAGCGAATCGACAGCCTTGAGCGGGTCAGCGCCAGGAGCATCCGGCGTCACCAGCGTCAACGAATCCAGCCCCATGCCCAGATAGCCGCGTAGCGCCTGGTCCTGCTCGCTGCCGGGCGCGATCTCGCTGCCACTGGCGTGCCAGCCGCTGAGGCTTACGGCACCGGGTGCCGACTGACGCTCCAGCGCCAGACACAGCTCTAGGGCGCGGGCGTCCTGCTCGGCGCGCCGCAGACGCCCCGAAACCGGGTGCTGCCCCAACGACACCAGACTCACGACCTCAAGCGGTGCCGAGGCCTGCTGCGCAACGGACGAACGATCTGCCTTCATGTCCTTCTCCTTTCCCCTGTCGCAGGCGCGAGTTCAGGCCGCGTCGGCGGCAAGCGTGGCGGATGACGTACTGGATGACACCGAGGCCGCGGCAGGCACCTGACCCGCCACCGAGGCATCACCGCCGGCACTGCGTTCGGCCTCGAGCTGCTGGCAGAGACTGGCGAGAATCGCCCCGGCGTCACCGATCACCGAAAGATCGGCACGCTTGACCATGTCACAGCCGCCATCGGTGTTGATGGCCACCACCTTGTCGCAGCGCTGGATGCCCTGCAGATGCTGGATAGCCCCCGAGATGCCCACCGCGACATAGACCCGCGCCGTCACCCAGGTACCGGTGGCGCCGACCTGGCGGGCACGCGGCATGAAGCCGTCATCCACCGCCACCCGCGAGGCGCCTTCGGTGGCGCCCAGCAGGCTGGCGGCACGGTGGAAGCCATCCCAATCGCGGATGCCGTTGCCCGCCGAGAGAATGAATTCGGCCTCGCCCAGCGCGATCGCGGAGGGGTCGACGGCCACCGGGCCAAGATCTTCGATTACGTCTGGCACGGCGTGCGCGGTGCTGGCCGCCTCCCACTCGAGCGGCAGCGCGGCGTGGCGCACATCTTCCACCGGCTCGGCGCATTCCGCCTCGCACAGCACGATACGGGTCAGCGGGCGGGTCAGGTCCTGCTGACCATTGCCGCTGCGCCCGGTGACGTTCACCTCGGCAAGCTCGCCACGCCCGATGGCGGCAAGCTCGCCGTCGAGCTGATAGGCATTGCCGCTGGGCCGCGCCAGCGCATCGCCCTGACACAACAGGCGCGCACCGAGACGTCGGCCGCGTTCACCGCCGCCGGTACGGGATTCCGGCAGCAACCACAGCCGTGGTGCCAGCTTGCCATCGATGGCCTCAAGCTCCGCCAGCTGGGCCAGCGGCGCATAACCATCGTGGAGGGTATCGGCGAAGTGCAGCCAGCGATCGGCCCCCGCCGCACCGAGCCCGACACTGTCGGCGGCGTCACCATCCTCACGCAGCGTGCCGAAGGTGATGGCCAGCACCGCGCCCTGATGCGCCGGATCGGCATCGGCGATCTGACGCGCCAGCCCCAGTACATCGCGGTCGTGACTCGACAGTCGCCCACCGGTCATGTCCGGCACTACCGCGATCAGGAAGGCGGGTGATGCGATCTCGACCAGCGGCAGCACGCGCGCCTTGGCCACGACCGCGGGCTGGCCAGCGCCCGCCGCGGCAGGCCCGGAGCGGCCACTGCGGTCGATGCGCTTGCGACCATTGGCGGCGATGAAGTGGCCGACGTGCGGGTCGCGACGCATCACGCCCTGCGGGCCCATCCAGCGTTCCTGAGGGGCTGCCGCGCCGCGGCCCAGCGCCTGCAGCGCGATGAGATGCTGCGGGTGCAGGCGATTGCGTGCCTGCTGCTCCAGGCGCGGGTCACGGCGTGGCAGTGACTCACGCTCGGTTGCTTGTGGATCGACGGGAATCGTCATGCCGCCACCTCCGCGTCAGTGGGCTGCGTGGTCGACGCCGCCAAGCCTTGCGTGGACGCTTCCAGTACCAGCGCCCGCGCCATCAGTTCCGCCAGATCCAGCACCTGGGGTTCGGCTTCACCGGCCGGAGCCACCACGCCTTCCAGCATCGCGGTGCACTGCGGGCAGCCGACCGCCACGACCTCGGCGCCGGTCTCGCGCACATCGCCCATGCGCATGTCGGGGATACGCTGCTTGCCGGGGATGTCCGTCACCGGCGCGCCACCGCCACCGCCGCAACAGCGCGAGCGGAAACCGGAGCGCTGCATCTCGCGCACTTCCAGCCCCAGCGCCGCCAGCAAGCTACGCGGCGCCTCGAATTCACCGTTATAGCGCCCCAGATAGCAGGGGTCGTGCCAGGTGACCGAGCCGAGCGTGGCCAGTCTGGTGGCATCGAGGCTCAGACGACCCGCCGCCAGCAGCTCGTTCATGTAGCTGGTGTGGTGGTTGACGAGGTAGTCGCCACCGAAGGCGGCATATTCGCGCCCCAGCACATGGAAGCTGTGCGGATCGCAGGTGATGATGCGCGCAAAGCGATACTTCGACAGAGTGGCGATATTGCGGGTGGCCAGCGACTGGAAGGTCGCCTCATCCCCCAGACGACGAGCCACGTCGCCACTGTCACGTTCTTCCGCGCCAAGGATGGCGAAATCCACCCTGGCGGCGCGCAGTACCTGCACGAAGGCGCGCAGCGTGCGCTGGTTGCGCATGTCGAAGGCGCCATCGCCCAGCCACAGCAGCGCTTCCACCGGACGCGGATCACGCGCCGCCTCGCGGGCGGCCTGCAGCTCGGCGATGCGCGGCAGGTCGAGATCCGCCGCCCAATGCAGACGCGCTTCGAGCGCGAAGCCGCCCGGGTTGTCGGTGGCGATCAGGTTGTCGAGCACCTCGACACCCTTGCCCGGTGTCGCGCCCTGCTCCAGCGTCATGTGACGGCGCATGTCGACGATGGCATCGACGTGCTCGATCATCATCGGGCACTCCTCGACGCAGGCTCGACAGGTGGTGCAGGCCCACAGGGTTTCCGGCTCGACCAGTACCTTGAACTCGTGGATCAGCTTGTCGCCATCTGTCGCCTCACCTGCAGCGCTCGGTGCCGCCTTGATCTGGATCGGCCCGGATGATGCTGCCTGAGTTGCCGGGCGAGCATGCGGAGAGACCCCGACGATGGCCTGCTGCGGGCCGCCGCCATGCTGGCCGAGCGCGCGCCTGGGCTCATCGCCCGGATAGGGCGAACCGGCATAGGCGGCATCGCTGCCACCGGCCATGCCCACCACCATGTCCTGGATCAGCTTCTTGGGATTGAGCGGCTGACCGGCCGCGAACGCCGGGCATACCGCTTCACAGCGCCCGCACTGCACGCAGGCATCGAAGCCCAGCAGCTGACGCCAGTTGAAATCGGACGGCTTGCCGACACCCAGCGGTGCCTCGGGGTTGGTCAGGTCCAGCGGCAGCAGCGCGCTGTCGCGGATGCCGGCACTGTCACGAGTGCTGAAACGTGCCGGACGCCGATGGAAGGCCAGATGCAGCGCACCGGCGAAGGCATGCTTCATCGGCCCGGTGATGCGCGAGCCGCCGCCGGTCATGCCGACGATCATCTCGAGCAGCCCCCAGGCGATGCCCACCACCAGCACCAGCCCGAGGATACCGCCGGAGATCATGCCGCCGACGCCTTCCGGCAGCACCAGTGACAGACTCATCACGAACAGGCTGGCGGAGAACACCAGCAGGCTCTTGGGCAGACGCATCCACGGGCCACGCGACAGGCGCGCCGGCGGGTCGAGGCGACGACGACGCACGAACAGCGCGCCACCGAACATCGCGCCACTGGCCAGCAGCAGCAAGACGCCCAGCCAGGCGGAGTCGATGCCGAAGCCGTAGACCACCACCATCAGCAGCGCCGCGGCCACGAAGCCACCCCCGGTGGCGACGTGGGTGTTGGCCATGTAGCGGTCCCGCGCGACCACGTGGTGCAGGTCCACCCCGTAGCGGCGCGGCACCTTGGCAAGGCTCGCGATCAGCTCTCCCATGCTCATGGACGTGGCGTCCGCCCGCCCCTGGCGCCACAGGCCGATGCGCTTGACCGCGCCGATGGCAGCCAGCGCCAGCGCGGTGAAGATCAATACCGACAAGATCGTGTCATTCATGCTGCTCACCCTCTTTGCTCAAGCCCGCTCAGTCTCTCTTTCAGACCCACTCAGCCGCTTTCCTCAAGCCCGCTGTCGACCGGACGACTGCCGAGCCGGCGGCAAAGGCGCGGCCGGCTCGGCAGATCACGTCATCAGAAGTCCTTGCACAGACGCAGGGCGTCATAGATGGCGGCGTGGGTGTTGCGCGGTGCGTTGCAGTCACCGAGGCGGAACAGCAGGTAATCATTGCCCTCGGTGGCCTGGCTCAGGCACGGCTGCGGCTTGATGGCGTAGAGCGACTCGACGTCGATCTGGCCCTTGTTGAGTGAACCGTCCTTGAAGGCGTAGTAGAGCGCCTCATCCGGGCGCACGCCGTTCTCGACCACGATCTGATCGACGACGCGCTCTTCCAGCGTGCCGGTGTATTCGTTCTCGAGCACCGCCACCAGGCCCTCGCCTTCGCGGTAGACCTCATGCAGCACCATGTCGGAGGTCATCACGACTTCCTTGGCATACAGGCTGCGGTAGTAGGTCGGGAAGGTGGTGCCGCCGACCGCCGCACCCGGCTTGATGTCGTCGGTGACGATCTCGACCCTGGCGCCCTTGTCGGCCAGATAGTCGGCCACCGAGACCCCGGAGAATTCGCAGATGCTGTCGTAGATCAGCACGTTGCTGCCCGGTGCGACGCGCCCATCCAGCACGTCCCACGAAGAGACGATCAGGCTCTTGGCCGGGTCTTCGTCATAACCCCAGGACGCGAACTGGTCCATGAACGGACGACCGCCCACCGCGAGGATCACCACATCGCCACGCAGGTCACGGATGGTGGCCTCATCGGCTCGGGTACCGAGGCGCAGGTCGACCTTCAGGCGCGCCAGTTCCAGCTGGTACCAGCGCGTGATGCCGGCGATCTGATCACGCTGCGGCGCCTTGGCGGCGATGGTGATCTGGCCGCCAAGCTCGTCACGGGCCTCGAACAGCGTCACGTCGTGGCCGCGTTCGGCGCACACGCGGGCCGCCTCCATGCCGGCCGGACCGCCGCCGACGATGACGACCTTGCGCACCGGGCCGCTGGTCTTCTCGATCTGGTGCGGCAGGCCCATGTATTCGCGCGAGGTGGCGGCATTCTGGATGCACAGCACGTCGAGACCCTGATACTGGCGGTCGATGCAGTAGTTGGCGCCGACGCACTGCTTGATCTGGTCGAGCTGACCCATCTTGATCTTGGCGATGATGTGCGGGTCGGCGATGTGGGCGCGGGTCATGCCGACCATGTCGACATAGCCGCCTTCCAGAATGCGCTCGGCCTGGTTGGGGTCCTTGATGTTCTGGGCGTGGATCACCGGAATCGAGACGACTTCCTTGATGCCGGAGGCCAGGTGCAGGAAGGGTTCCGGCGGGTAGGACATGTTGGGAATGACGTTGGCGAGGCTGTTGTGGGTATCACAGCCGGAGCCGATCACGCCGAAGAAGTCGAGCAGACCGGTGGCATCGTAATAGGCCGCGATCTGCTTCATGTCGTCGTGAGACAGGCCATCGGGATGGAATTCATCGCCACAGATGCGCATGCCGACCACGAAGTCGTCGCCGACTTCGGCGCGCACCGCCTTGAGCACCTCGAGACCGAACTTCATGCGGCCCTCGAAGCTGCCGCCCCACTCATCGGTGCGCTTGTTGACGCGCGGGCTCCAGAACTGGTCGATCAGATGCTGGTGCACGGCGGATAGCTCGACGCCGTCCAGGCCGCCTTCCTTGGCACGCCGCGCCGCCTGGGCGAAATCGGCGATGATGCGCTGGATCTCCTCCACCTCGATGGTCTTGCAGGTGGAGCGGTGCACCGGCTCGCGGATGCCGGACGGTGACATCAGCGAGGTCCAGTCGAAGCCGTCCCAGCGCGAGCGACGGCCCATGTGGGTAATCTGGATCATGATCTTGCCGCCATGCTTGTGCACGGCATCGGCCAGATTCTGGAAATGCGGAATGATGCGGTCGGTCGACAGATTGACGGAGCTCCACCAGCCCTGCGGGCTGTCGATGGAGACCACCGAGGAGCCACCACAGATGCACAGGCCACACCCGCCCTTGGCCTTCTCTTCGTAGTAGCGAACGTAGCGCTCGGTGGTCATGCCGCCATCGGTGGCATACACCTCGGCGTGGGCGGTACTGACGACGCGGTTGCGGATGGTCAGCTTGCCGATCTCGATCGGCTGGAAGAGTGCGTCGAATGCCATGGTGAGAGCTCCTCGCCGGGGAGAGCGCCGCCTCGTCACGCTGGCCTGGCCTGCCCGCCGCCACGAGTCGTTGCTGGTGGCGGCGGGATTGGCGTCAGGCGTCTTGCATGTCAGGTAAGGCGGCGCTCAGGCGTTGCGTTGTCGTTGTTGTGGGTGGTGAGTGTCGTGACAGAGAGATGCTCGGGCAGCCGGCTTGTGCTGTTGCCTTTTGCCTGGGCCGGGCCTGGGCCTTGACCCGAGTCATGGAATAGAGAGTGGCGGATCCGAAAACGTCACACTGTTCCGGGAGCGACCTCGAAATATCCCACGTCACAGCCTTCCTCACCGCCGCTCTGGGTCTGCACGGCGACGGTGCGCAGCTCGCTGCCACGCGCAGCCAGAATCTGGTCCATCGCGCCGGCGAACCAGCCGGTGAACATGTACTCGAGCCTGGTGCCGGTCTTGCCCTGCTGATAGACGAAGCAGGAGTGTTCCAGGCGCACCTTGCAGGTACCGCGCTCCAGATCGATCTCCTCGGTAATGAACAGACCCCAGCCGCGCTGCGACAGGCGCTTCATGTAGTGCTCGAAGACTTCCACGCCGACCAGGCCATGCAGCTCGGCTTCCTTCTCGCACCAGTGCCAGGCGCTCTTGTAGCCGGCGTGATAGAGAATCTCGGCGTATTTCTCCACGCCCAGCGCCTCTTCCACCGCGACATGGTTGTTGATGAAGAAGTGGCGCGGCACGTACAGCATCGGCAGCGCATCGGACGTCCAGACGCCAGTCTCGCTATCCACTTCGATCGGCAGTTCAGGGGCCATCTTGCTCATATCGGTGTCCTCCAAAGGGGGCTTGAGGGAATTGCAAAAGAGAGATCAGGAAAGAGAGATCAAGTAAAAGCGATCAATAAAGGGCACAGGCAGCCAGACTCAGCCGCCCCAGACGTTTTCCAGCGTGCGCAGCCAGTTCTCGCCCATGATCTTGCGCACCTGATGCTCGCTCATGCCGCGACGCAGCAGCGCCTCGGTCAGATTGGGGAACTCGCCGATGGTACGGATGCCTTCCGGATTGACGATCTTGCCGAAGTTGGTGAGACGGCGGGCGTAGCCCTTGTCGTGGGTCAGCCACTCGAAGAAGTCCTGGCCGTGACCCTGGGTGAAGTCGGTGCCGATGCCGATGGCATCCTCGCCGACCAGGTTCATCACGTATTCGATGGCCTCGACGTAGTCGTCGACGGTGGCGTTGACGCCGGCCTTGAGGAAGGGGGTGAACATGGTGACGCCGACGAAGCCGCCGTGTTCGGCGATGAAGCGCAGCTCGGCATCGGACTTGTTGCGCGGGTGGTCCTTGAGACCGGCCGGCGCGCAGTGGGAATAGCAGACAGGTACCTTGGATTCGAGGATGACTTCCTCGGAGGTCTTCGAGCCGACGTGGGAGAGATCACACATCACGCCGACGCGGTTCATCTCGGCGACCATCTCGCGCCCGAAGTCGGACAGGCCGCCGTCGCGCTCGTAGCAGCCGGTGCCGACCAGATTCTGGGTGTTGTAGCACATCTGCACGATGCCCACGCCGAGCTGCTTGAAGACATCGACATAGCCGATCTGGTCTTCATAGGCGTTGGCATTCTGGAAGCCGTAGATGATGCCGGTCTTGCCGGCGGCCTTGGCGGCGCGGATGTCGGCGGCCGTGCGCGCCACGCAGACCAGATCACTGCTCTCGGCGATCAGCTGGTTGCTCTTGACGATGTTGTTGACGGTCGCCTGGAAGCCTTCCCAGACCGAGACAGTGCAGTTGGCAGCGGTCAGACCGCCCTTGCGCATGTCCTCGAACAGCTCGCGCTGCCACTTGGCGATCACCAGACCATCGATGACGATGCTGTCATCGTGCAGGGCGCGGGCCGCATCGGACCCACCGAAGGAGGAGGAGAATTCGGACATCATGTCGCTCCGGCGCTGGGCAGGCGGCTCTGGAAGTCAGGTCACTGCCCGTACCCGGCGGACAGGGCCTGCCGGAACACGATCTCCAGCAGGCTGTGCCAGCATAGTCCTGCCCTCTTTCCCCTCTGACGCCAGATGCGACCCGTGGCTATCGAATCGCGTCAGGGCTGTCGTTTCTGAAACGACGACGCCCCGACTCGAGAGAGCCGGGGCGTCGTGGGACAGCCGATGGTGTAGCGTCAGGCCGGTCAATGCGCGGGTGACAGCTCCTTCAGCGAAGGCAGCAGGTCCCAGCTCAGCCAGCCACGCGGCTGTTCCAGACGCTTCAAGTAGCCCATGCCGAGATTGTTCATCTGACGGCGCGTCCAGCTGGCGCGGCGCTGGATATAGGCCGAGGGCTTGCCGGCATTGAAGCGGATCGGGTTGGGCAATACCGCCGCCAGCAGACTGGCCTGATAGGCGGAAAGGCTGGCGGCATCGGTATTGAAGTGATGCTCGGCCGCGGCCTCGACGCCGAAGACGCCCGGCCCCCATTCGGCGACATTCAGGTAGACCTCGAGAATGCGCTCCTTGGGCCAGATCATCTCGATCAGGATGGTGAACCAGACCTCCAGCCCCTTGCGCACCCAGCTGCGCCCGTTCCACAGGAAGACATTCTTGGCGGTCTGCTGGCTGATGGTGCTGGCGCCACGCAGACGCTCACCGGCCAGCCGTGCATCGATGGCCTTGACGATCTGATCGACATCGAAGCCGTAGTGATCGGGGAATTTCTGGTCTTCCGAGGCGATCACCGCCAGACGGGCATTGTTGGAAATCTGCTCCATCGGCACCCAGTCATGCTGCAGCGCCATCGGCTCGCCGGTGACCAGGCCATAGCCCCACTTCTCGAGCATCACCATCGACACCGGCAGCGGCACGAAGCGCAGCAATACCACCAGGCCGATGCAGGCCACCATCCAGCAGGCGATGACCTTGAATGCCCACACCGCCAGCCAGCGCAGGCGCTCCATCGGGCGCATGCCGGCACGCGGCGCCGGGCGGCGTGTCGCCCCGCGCCGAGCACCCGCCACACGCTCCGTGCCTTCCTGCCTGCGTTGCTGTCCTCGTGCCATCCCTTGCCGTCCCCTGTCGTGCGTGTCGTGGCTCGCCGCCGAGCCATTGTCGTGTCAGCCACTGATTCCTGGTGCCTTCGAGTGTACCAGAGCGTGCCGGTGGCTCCTGTGAAAACGACAACGCCCCTGCCGGAGCGGCAGAGGCGTTGGGCATTGCGGGAAGCTGCTGTCAGTCGGCGGCGTCAGCCCTGCAGACGCACGCTGGCGTAGGTCGGCTCACCGCGCGCATTGGCCAGTGCCAGAATCGCCGAGGAGACGGGGGACTCGCTGGCCGGTTGCAGGGGCGCATTGCCGACCATGCTCTGGCCGATCGACTGGTGCAGCAGCCCTTCCAGGCTGGCGACACCGGTCAGCTGGTGATCGCCATCGGCGCGACACGGCACCTCCAGCACGCTGACACTGCGCTCGCCACCGATGCGCTCATCACGCGGCGGCATGCCGAAGTACTCGCGGTAGCACTTGGAGAAGTGCGGCGTGGACACGAAGCCACAGGCCGAGGCCACCTCGATGATCGACAGCGCCGTCTGCTTGAGCAGCTGACGCGCGCGGGTCAGGCGCAGCTTGAGGTAGTAGCGCGACGGTGAGCAGTGCAGATACCGCTGGAACAGCCGCTCCAGCTGACGGCGCGAGACATCGACATAGTGCGCCAGCTCGTCCAGGCCGATGGGCTCTTCCAGATTGGCCTCCATCAGCGCGACGATTTCCAGAAGCTTGGGCTGGGTGGTGCCCAGCACATGCTTGAGCGGCACGCGCTGCTGGTCCTGCTCGCCACGTACGCGATCGCAGATGAACATCTCGGAGATGCCCGCCGCCAGCTCGCGGCCATGCTCGCGACCGATCATGGTCAGCATCATGTCCATCGGCGCGGTACCGCCGGAGGCCGTGGCGCGGTCCTGATCGATGTAGAACAGTCGTGTGGTCAGCGGCACGCGCGGGAAGGCTTCCTGCATCGCGGCCAGACACTCCCAGTGGATGCTGGTCTCATGGCCTTCGAGCAGCCCTGCCTGGGCCAGCGCCCAGCTGCCGGTGCAGACGGCACCCAGCTTGCGACCGGCACGCGCCTGGGCCTGAAGCCAGCTGACATGCGGGCGATGCACGGAGCGCTGGATGCCGACGCCACCGCACACGATGACGATATCCAGCGGCGGGCAGGCCTCGGTGGAGGTATCGGGCGTGACCTGCAGACCATCGCTGGCGCGCACGGGGGCGCCTTCCAGCGTCACGGTATACCAGCGGTACAGCTCGCGTCCGGCCAGCTGATTGGCCATGCGCAGCGGTTCCACCGCCGAGGCCAGCGAGATGAGCGTGAAGCTGTCGAGCAGCAGGAAGCCGATGGTCTGCGGCTGGCGCGTCTCGCCGGCCATTCCTGCAGCGGATGAGTGAGCTTCATACGGGCGGGCGAAACGGCCACTGGTCAATGCCATGAGGGGAGTCCTTCTCTATATCTGCTTGAGTGGCAGACCGGGGCCTCGTGGTGCCCTCTCCCGTGGCCTGATGAGGCCGGCGGGGGTCCGCAGTATTATCGTTATTGGGTCTCAGCAGGGAGCGAACCTTGAGGGGGCAGCTCCAGCAGCGACGACATCGGCGATCGGCCCCCTCAGGGGAAGGTCAATAAGCGACCTCTGCAATTCCGATAGCGTCAGGGATGTCGTGATTCACTGCCTGGACGTCGTGCGTTGTCCACCTCTCGACAGTAAACCATCGCGCCTGCATGGCGCAGTGACTTTATCGCCGCTGTGCAGCAAATCATCGTTGCCGTACGGCACAGAATAACGCCTGAGTTGGCTACCACTGACGCAGCATAAGCAAACGCCACCAGAACGGGCCTTCATGCCTGAAGGTTCTGAAAAACGCCGCCTCTCATGACGAAAAAACGACAGTCCCGCTATCCATCAATCGATAGCGGGACTGTCGTTTCTGTCTTTCACGCAGTGTCTCTGCTCGGCGAGCGATCAGCTGCGATTGGCACTTTCATACCTCAACGCCTGAGGCTCACCTCAAAGCAGGTGTTTCGCATGCCTTTCATTTCTATCGGCGACCACACTCACACCTCAAAGGAGGTGTTTCGCGTGGTAGGTCAAATGCTCATCGATGAAGCTGGCCATGAAGAAGTAGCTGTGGTCGTAGCCGGGCTGACGACGCAGGACCAGCGGGTGATCCAGCTCGGCGCAGACCGCCTCCAGGCGCTCCGGCTTGAGCTGCTCCTCGAGGAACTGATCACTCTCGCCCTGCTCGACGAACAGCTCCTGACGCGCGGCGCCGCTCTTGCTCGCCTGCTTGACCAGCTCGCAGGTATCCCACTGCGCCCACTGGGTGCGGTCATCGCCGAGATAGCCGCTGAAGGCTTTCTCGCCCCACGGGCAGGCCATCGGATTGACGATCGGCGCGAAGGCCGAGACCGAACGATAGCGGCCCGGATTCTTCAGCGCGCAGATCAAGGCGCCGTGGCCACCCATGGAGTGACCGGAGATCGACTCACGCTCGCCATCCACCGGGAAGTGACGCTTGACGAGCGCCGGCAGCTCCTCGGTGACGTAGTCATACATGCGGTAATGACGTGCCCACGGCTCGCGGGTGGCATTGACGTAGAAGCCTGCGCCACTGCCGAAGTCGTAGCTGTCGTCTTCGCCGTCCAGATTGACGCCGCGCGGACTGGTGTCCGGGCAGATCAGGGCGATGCCCAGCTCCGCCGCCTTCTTCTGCGCGCCGGCCTTCTGCATGAAGTTCTCGTCGGTGCAGGTCAGCCCCGACAGCCACCACAGCATCGGCACCGGGCCCTGTTCGGCCTGGGGTGGCAGATAGATGGCGAACACCATGTCGCAATCCAGGCTGCCGCTGCGGTGACGGTAACGCTTGAGCCAGCCGCCATGCACCTTGTTGGCGCTGACCAGCTCGAGTTGTTCGGTCGCGGTCATCATGCTCTCCCTTGTGATATCGCCCATGAAAACGGCGTCGGCAAGCCGACGCCGTTTCGCGTTCCAGACCTCACCGGGCAACAGGTGTTTCCCTGTTGCCCGGCGGCAATTCAGCCTCGGATCAGAAGCTCAGCACGGTACGGATCGACTTGCCTTCGTGCAGCAGATCGAAGGATTCGTTGATCTTCTCGAACGGCATCTGGTGAGTGATGAAGTCGTCCAGATTGATCGCGCCGTCCATGTAACGCTCGACGTAGCCCGGCAGTTCGGTACGGCCCTTGACGCCACCGAAGGCGGAGCCTTTCCAGACGCGCCCGGTCACCAGCTGGAACGGACGGGTGGAGATCTCTTCACCGGCACCGGCGACGCCGATGACGATGGATTCGCCCCAGCCCTTGTGCGCGCACTCAAGCGCCGCACGCATGACATTGACGTTGCCGATGCACTCGAAGGAGTAGTCGACGCCGCCGTCGGTCATGTCGACGATGGCTTCCTGGACCGGCACGGACAGCTTGCTCGGGTTGACGAAGTCGGTGGCGCCGAACTTGCGGGCCAGGTCGAACTTGTCTTCATTGATGTCGATGGCGATGATGCGCGACGCCTTGGCCATCACCGCACCCTGGATGGCGGCCAGACCGATGGCGCCGAGGCCGAAGATGGCGACGGTAGAGCCCGGCTCGACCTTGGCGGTGTTCATCACCGCGCCGATACCGGTGGTGACGCCACAGCCCAGCAGGCAGATCTTGTCCAGCGGCGCTTCCTTGGACACCTTGGCCAGCGAGACTTCCGGCACCACGGTGTATTCGGAGAAGGTGGAGGTGCCCATGTAGTGGTGCAGCATCTTGCCATCGAGGGAGAAGCGCGAGGTGCCGTCCGGCATCAGGCCGCGACCCTGGGTGGCACGCACGGCGCTGCACAGGTTGGTCTTGCCGGAGAGGCAGAACTTGCACTTGCCGCATTCGGCGGTGTAGAGCGGAATGACGTGGTCGCCCGGCACCAGGCCAGTCACGCCTTCGCCCACTTCCTCGACGATACCGGCGCCTTCGTGGCCCAGCACGGACGGGAACAGGCCTTCCGGGTCTGCGCCGGACAGGGTGAACGCATCGGTGTGACAGACGGCGGTATTGACGATGCGTACCAGCACCTCACCGGCCTTCGGCCCTTCGACATCGATCTCGACCAGTTCCAGCGGCTTGCCGGCTTCCAGCGCAATCGCAGCACGTGATTTCATGAATCTCTCCTAGTGAGCATCAATAGCGGTAAACTGGCTGCCAATCTCATGCCCCCTGGTGTGGTGATGATCACCACGGAGGCCACCCTGAAAGGTAGCAGCACCTGACAGGTTGCATGGATGAGTCGCCCGAGGGGCTCCCCACGCGACAGGCACTGGGCTCGTCCTTGCGGTTCATCCTTGCGGGCTTGGCATGGAGCACAGTCTACGCAGTCATGCGGGTGGGATTAAGCCATCGGCACTCAGATGATTATTGCCACTCAACAACAATGAAAGAGGAGCCAGCATGCAGCGCTGGGACCGTATCGAAGCCTTCGTGGAAGTCGTCAGAATCGGCTCATTTTCCGGTGCTGCCCGTCATCTCGGGGTGTCCAGCTCACATGTCAGTCGTCTGATCAGCCAGCTGGAAGCCCAGCTCGATACCCAATTGCTCTACCGCACCACCCGTCAGACGCGTCTCACCGATGCCGGACAGGTGTATTTCGAGCACTGCCATCACCTCTTCGATGGCTTCCGCGCCGCCGAACAGGCCATCGGCGACTTCCACGCCCGCCCCAGCGGCGTGCTCAAGCTGACCAGCGCCACCACCTTCGGCGAGCGCTACGTCGCGCCGCTGGTCAACGACTTCCAGCTGCTGCACCCGCAACTGGAAGTGCAGATGCACTTCACCAACCGTCCGGTGGAACTGATCGACGAGGGCTTCGACGTCGCCATCCGCATGGGCGTGCTCAAGGACTCCTCGCTGATCGCAAGGCGGCTGGTGGACCGCCGCGAATTCGTCGTCGCCTCGCATGACTACTTCCAGCAGGCGCCGCGTCCGCACACGCTGGCCGAGCTCTCCAGTCACCGCTGTCTGGCCGGTTCCAAGCGCGAGTGGCTGTTCGAGGTCGAGGGCCAGCGCCGTGAAGTGCGCATCACCGGCAGCTGGCAGGCCAACTCAGGTCCGGCACTGTTGGACGCCACGCTCAAGGGCCTTGGCCTTGCCCAGATTCCCGACTATTACGTCGCGCCCCATCTGGCCAGCGGCAAGCTGATCTCGGTGCTGGATGAGTACCAGGTGCGCGATACCGGGGTATGGATCGTCTATCCCCGCCACCGCCACCTCTCGCCCAAGGTGCGCCAGTTCGTCGACTTCATGGTCGAGCGCTTCGAGGGCGGCATCCCCGGCCTTGACGCATGACGCGCCGCCGCGGATGAGCTGCTGAGTTGATGAGCGAATAAGTTGATAAGCCGACGAACGACAGACGGGCTGCCAATCGGCAGCCCGTCTGTCATTGCACTCACCATTCTCATCAGCGGCGTCAGGCGCGCTGCGCCCCGCTGCCCGGTACTGCCTCGGGCAGATGCACCGGCGGTGCCTTGACCAGCAACTTGCTGGCCACGAAGTAGACCAGCGCCCCCAGCAGCGAGCCGGTGAACCAGCCGTAGTCGTAGAACCAGGAAAGCCCGGGCTGCGAGAAGCTGATCACCGTCAGTCCCACCGGCACGAAGAAGGCGATGAAGCCCGCCGGATTGAAGGCCGGATAGGTGCTGCCATCCAGATAGAGTGCCGGCAGATCAAAGGACTGACGACGGATCACGAAGTAGTCGACGATCATGATCCCCGCGATCGGCCCCAGCAGACTCGAATAGCCCAGCAGCCAGTTGGAATAGAGGCTCTCGAGACTCACGTCCGAGACGATCCAGCCCATCTTCTTGATCAGCTCGAAGCCCATCAGCAGCACCCCGACCAGCCCGGTCAGCAGCACGCCGCGCGTCTGGTTGATCAACTTCGGCGCGATGTTCTGGAAATCATTGGTCGGCGAGACGATGTTGGCCGCGGTATTGGTGGAGAGCGTCGCGATGATGATCAGCACCATGGCGATGGCGACCCAGCCGGGGCTGTCGATGCGACCGATCAGATTGACCGGGTCGGAGATGGTCTCGCCCACCAGCGAGCTGGACGCCGCGGTCAGCACCACGCCGAGCGCAGCGAAGAAGAACATCGTCAGCGGCAGACCGATGATCTGACCGACGATCTGGTCCTTCTGGCTCTTCGCGTAACGGCTGAAGTCAGGGATGTTCAGCGACAGCGTCGCCCAGAAGCCGACCATCGCGGTCAGGCCCGCCATGAAGTAGCTGGCCACGCCATCGCCTTCGGGACGATTCGGCGGCTGAGCCAGCAGCTCGCTGATCGAGGTATGCGGCAGCGCCCACACCATCAGGCCGACACCCACCGCCAACAGCAAGGGCGCGGAGAGCGTCTCCAGCCACTTGATGGATTCCGCGCCGCGAATCACCACAAACAGGTTGAGCGCCCAGAACACGAAGAAGCCGATGACCTCGCCTACCCCGCCCAGCGCCTTCCAGTCGGCCGAAAGGCTCGACAGCAGCAGGTGGATCGCCAGCCCGCCGAACATCGTCTGGATACCGAACCAGCCACAGGCGACCACCGCACGAATCATGCATGGCACGTTGGAGCCGATGATGCCGAAGGAGGAACGCAGCACCACCGGGAAGGGAATCCCGAAGCGCGTGCCGGGGAAGGCGTTGAGGGTCAGCGGAATCAGTACCACCAGGTTGGCGACCAGAATCGTGAACAGCGCCTCGCCGACGCTCAGGCCGAAGTAGGCGGTCAGGACGCCACCCAGGGTATAGGTCGGCACGCAGATCGACATGCCGACCCACAGTGCGGCGATGTTCCAGCGCGACCAGGTGCGTTCGGCACTCTTGGTCGGCGCGATATCCTCGTTGTAACGCGGGCTGCGGGCGACATCCTGTGCCACCACCAGCTCGATCATTTCCTCATTGCTGCGCACCATGTGCGAGCGCGTCTGTGTCGGGGCCATGAGTCCTCACCTGTTCAGCTGTTGTTATTGTTGAGGGTGATGCACTGCGCTTGCCTTGTGTCACTTGTCGTTTCCTGTCTTCCTCACCTTCTCCGTCGCTTTCCTGACTCCTCTTCGCTCCTCCCCGTTCGGCACACTTCTTCAGGCACACTTCATTCGGCACTGCATGCAGAAGATTCTGATGCAGAAGATTCTGCGGCAGACGAATCTGTGGCAGGCCGTGTAGAAGAAACACCTTGCGCATTTCGTGTGCAAAATCCTGTGGCAAATCGCATGCCGCCGGCCGGATTATTGCCGACAAATCAAACCTGTCTTGCAAGACAACTTGAGATGCAATGGCGCGTATTTTCATGCATGACGCCTGTCAGGTGGCGACAAGCCGTGTTCGCGCCAACTGTCAGTATGGTCAGGTTCCAAGCTGGTGCAAGGCGGTCTTGCGCAATGCCCCCGCAAACGATCACAAGCCACTGTTGTGCATCGTCTTTTCCCTTGAAAATCACGTGAACCACGCTGATTCTTCAGGCACCACAATGGTGAAACATGGCCTTTTCTTGAACAAAAATTCTTTGATAACAACAAGATAAATCCACAAGACTTTATTTGACACTTCATCTTGCCGAACGCGGGAACACTGTCTAATGTTCATTAAGCTGACTGGTGAGACAGGATTTAAATCGGACCTTTCCTGACCCATGACGCCTGCCAGTGGCATGCAGACTTGCCAGGCAGGCGGTGTGTTTTTCCTGGGCCCATTCTCGCGCTATCCCTGCTCACCCGTTCAGCCCACCAGCACTCATTGAAGACAACAACAACCGGCGCCAAGCGCCCGATGAGGAAGACATGTCGAACGATTCCCGCATCTCCTATACCGAAGATGCCGGCAAGCTGCGCTGCGCCGTCATCCAGATGGGACTCAACGTCTCCACCGACCTCGAGCCCGCGCAGATCCGTGATGCCATGAACGAGGCCCACCTGCCGCTGATCGACCAGGCCGGTGAGGCAGGCGTCAAGATCCTGTGCTTCCAGGAAGTCTTCAATCAGCCCTATTTCTGCCCGAGCCAGGATGCCAAGTGGTATGCCGCCGCCGAGCGCGTGCCCGACGGCCCCACCGTCACCCTGATGCAGCAGTACGCGAAGAAGCATCAGATGGTGATCATCGTGCCCATCTACGAGGAAGTGCAGCCGGGGGTGTACTACAACACCGCCGCCGTCATCGATGCCGACGGCAGCTATCTGGGCAAGTATCACAAGACTCACATCCCGCAGGTGGCGGGCTTCTGGGAGAAATTCTTCTTCAAGCCGGGCAAGTCCGACTGGCCGGTCTTCGACACCGCCTACGGGCGCATCGGCGTCTACATCTGCTACGACCGCCACTTCCCGGAAGGCTGGCGCGCACTGGCGCTCAACGGCGCCGAGATCATCTTCAATCCCTCCGCTACCGTCGCGGGCCTCTCCCAATACCTGTGGGAGCTGGAACAGCCCGCCTCCGCCGCCGCCAATGGCTGCTACATCGCCGCCATCAACCGCGTCGGCCATGAACAGCCGTGGGATATCGGCGAGTTCTACGGCTCCTCCTACTTCGTGAATCCACGCGGCCGGATCGAAGCCCAGGCCAGCGCCACCGAGGATGAGCTGCTGATCCACGACCTCGACATGTCGATGGTGCGCGAGGTGCGCAACAACTGGCAGTTCTTCCGCGACCGTCGCCCGGACGCCTATACCCGCCTCACCGACGGCGAGTGACGGACTGACGACCCGCACGACAACAACAAGACGAACTGACACTCAATGCCGGACAAGGCCGCGCGATGCGGCCGGGAGAGACTCATGGCAATCCTGATCAAGGGCGGCAGCATCCAGACCCACGAAGAGCGCTATACCGCCGATGTGCTGTGTGACGGCGAGACCATCACCGCCATCGGCACCGACCTGGACGTACCGGACGACTGCGAGGTGATCGACGCCAGCGGCTGTCTGGTGATGCCCGGCGGCATCGACCCGCACACCCACATGCAGCTGCCCTTCATGGGCACCGTGGCCAGCGAAGACTTCCAGACCGGCACCGCCGCGGCGCTGGCCGGTGGCACCACCATGATCATCGATTTCGTGATCCCCTCCCCCCAGCAGCCGCTGATGGAGGCCTATCACACTTGGCGCGAATGGGCCGAGAAATCGTGCTGCGACTACAGCTTCCACGTCGCCGTCACCTGGTGGGACGAGAGCGTCAGCCAGGACATGGCGACGCTGGTCACCGATTACGGCGTCAACAGCTTCAAGCACTTCATGGCCTACAAGAACGCCATCATGGCGCCGGACGACACCCTCGTCTCGAGCTTCGCGCGCTGCCTGGAGCTGGGCGCGATTCCCACCGTGCATGCCGAGAACGGCGAGCTGGTCTACCACCTGCAGCAGAAGCTGCTGGCCGATGGCATCACCGGCCCGGAGGCGCATCCGCTGTCGCGCCCACCGCAGGTCGAGGGCGAGGCCGCCAGCCGCGCCATCCGCATCGCCGGCACCCTGGGCACGCCGGTGTATCTGGTCCACGTCTCTACCGCCGATGCGCTGGAGGAGATCCGCTACGCCCGCGAGCACGGTCAGCCGGTCTACGGCGAGGTGCTGGCAGGCCATCTGCTGATCGATGAAGAGGTCTATCAGAACAAGAGCTGGGAATTCGCGGCCGGCCACGTGATGAGCCCGCCGTTCCGCTCGCTGGAACACCGCCAGGCACTGTGGGGCGGCATCCAGTCCGGTGATCTGCAGACCACCGCCACCGACCACTGCTGCTTCTGCGCCGAGCAGAAGGAGATGGGCAAGGACGACTTCTCGAAGATTCCCAACGGCACCGCCGGGGTCGAGGACCGCATGGCGATGCTGTGGCACGAAGGCGTCAACACCGGGCGCTTCTCCGCCGAGGACTTCGTCGGCCTGACCTCCACCAATGCGGCCAAGATCTTCAATCTCTATCCGCGCAAAGGCGCGATCCGCGTCGGCAGCGACGCCGACATCGTGGTCTGGGACCCCAACGCCGAACGCACCATCTCGGCCAAGACCCACCACCAGAACATCGACTTCAATATCTTCGAAGGCCGCACCGTCAAGGGCATTCCGCGCCACACCATCAGCCGCGGCGACTGGGCATGGCGCGATGGCGAACTGCATGCCAAGCGCGGCCACGGCCAGTATGTCGAGCGTCCGGCCTACCCCAGCGTGTTCGACCAGCTCAAGGCCCGCGCCGAGAGCAACGTCGTCAGCGCCGTGGATCGCAGCTGACGGTCGGCGAACGACCCACCTGAGACAAGCACTACACGACTGAACGACGGCCTGGCGGCGCACCTGACGCGCTGCCAGTCCAGAGGCGCTACAAGTCAAGAAACGCAACCCGACTCGCCTGTAAGACCAACAACAACGACCCCGCGCCTGAGCGCGGGCAGGAGCCACACCGTGACCACATCCTCCACTCCTTCCCACTGGGCCCCGAGCGGGCTCGCGGAAGAGGCGCTGAGTGCGCGTTTCACAGACCTGCATCCGGCGCTCAGCAAGCGCCAGGCCTTCATCGAGAGCTCGCGCTGTCTGTACTGCTACGATGCACCCTGCATCAAGGCCTGCCCGACCAGCATCGACATCCCGACCTTCATTCGCCGTATCCACGATGACAATCTCGAAGGCGCCGCCAGCGAGATTCTCGATGCCAATATCCTCGGTGGCAGCTGCGCCCGCGTCTGCCCCACCGAGATCCTCTGCGAGCAGTCCTGCGTGCGCAATCAGGGCGATGAGTGTCAGCCGGTGCTGATCGGCCTGCTGCAACGTCATGCGCTGGACAACGCCCAGTTCGAAGCCCATCCGTTCACGCGTGGCGCCAGCACCGGTCGGCGTATCGCGGTGGTCGGCGCCGGGCCAGCCGGGCTTTCCTGCGCCCATCGTCTGGCACGTTTCGGCCACGACGTGGTGATCTTCGAGGCCGAGGAAAAGGCCGGCGGCCTCAACGAATACGGCATCGCCCGCTACAAGCTGACCGATGACTTCGCCGCCCGCGAAGTCGAATTCCTGCTCGAGATCGGCGGCATCGAGATCCGCCACGGCCAGCGCCTCGGCGACAACCTGGCGCTGGCCTCCCTGACACGCGAATTCGACAGCGTCTTCCTCGGCCTCGGCCTTGGCACCAGCCATGCCCTCGGCCTGACCGGCGAGGATGCCAGCGGCCTGATGGCGGCCACCGACTTCATCAAGGTGCTGCGTCAGAGTGGCGAACTGAACGCCCTCGCGGTGCCCAGACACGCCGTGGTGATCGGTGCCGGCAACACCGCCATCGATATCGCCGTGCAGGCCAGGCGCCTCGGCGCGCAGACGGTGGACCTGGTCTATCGGCGTGGCGAGGAGCAGATGTCCGCCACCCATCACGAGCAGGAAATCGCGCGCGCCAATGGCGTGATGATCCACACCTGGGCGCGCCCGCTGGCGATCGATGTGGCAAACGATAGTGGTAGAAGCGAAGAAGGTGACGCCGCCGCGCTCAGCGCGATGCAGTTCGCGCGCACGCGGGTCGAGGATGGCCGCCTCGTCGATACCGGCGAGACCTTCACGCTGGCCTGCGATGGGGTCTTCACCGCCATCGGCCAGGGCTTCGATGACGCGAGCCTGAGCGATGCGCATGCCGCAGGGCTGGCCCGCGAGGGGGCCAAGATAGAGGTGGACGAGATGCTGCGCACCAGTCTGCCCGGCGTCTATGCCGGCGGTGACTGCATCGCCCGCGGGCAGGACCTCACCGTTCAAGCCGTCGCCCACGGCAAGCTGGCCGCCGAGGCCATCCATCACGATCTGATGCTCAAGGTGGAGGCCGCCTGATGACCATTCATACCCCGCTCAATGACGATAACGCCCGCCCGGCAGGTGCTGGATCAAGCGGCGATCACGTCGCCAGCTACAAGGCCGATCTGTCGGTCAACTTCGCCGGCATCCGTGCCCCCAACCCCTTCTGGCTGGCCAGCGCCCCGCCCACCGACAAGGCCTACAACGTGGTACGCGCCTTCGAGGCCGGCTGGGGTGGCGTGGTCTGGAAGACCCTCGGCGAAGACCCGGCCGCGGTGAACGTCTCCTCCCGCTACTCGGCGCACTATGGCCCGACTGGCGAGGTCAGCGGCTTCAACAACATCGAGCTGATCACCGACCGATCGTTGGAGATCAACCTGCGCGAGATCACCCAGGTCAAGAAGGACTGGCCGGACCGCGCGCTGATCGTCTCGCTGATGGTGCCGTGTGAGGAAGAGGCCTGGAAGACCATCCTGCCGCAGGTCGAGGCCACCGGCTGTGACGGCATCGAACTCAACTTCGGCTGCCCCCACGGCATGCCGGAACGCGGCATGGGCGCGGCGGTGGGCCAGGTGCCGGAGTATGTCGAGCAGGTCACGCGCTGGTGCAAGACCTACAGCTCGCTGCCGGTGATCGTCAAACTGACCCCCAACATCACCGACGTGCGTGAACCGGCCAAGGCCGCCTGGCGTGGCGGCGCCGATGCCGTCTCGCTGATCAACACCATCAACTCCATCACCCATCTGGATCTCGACCGCATGGTCGCGCATCCCATCGTCGGTGACCGCAGCACCCACGGCGGCTATTGCGGCAGCGCCGTGAAGCCCATCGCGCTGAACATGGTGGCCGAGATAGCGCGCACGCCGGAAACCGCCAACCTGCCGATCTCCGGCATCGGCGGCATCTCCAACTGGGAAGATGCCGCCGAATTCATCGCCCTCGGCGCGGGTAGCGTGCAGGTGTGCACGGCGGCGATGCTGCACGGCTTCCGTATCGTCGAGGAGATGAAGGATGGCCTGGGGCGCTGGATGGACAGCAAGGGCTATCAGCGTATCGACGAGTTCTCCCGCGCGGCGGTGCCCAACACCACCGACTGGAAGCAGCTAGACATGAACTATCAGGTGATCGCCCGCATCGACCAGGACAAGTGCATCGGCTGCGGACGCTGCTATATCGCCTGCGAGGACACCTCGCACCAGGCCATCATGCATCTGTCCAAGGACAACGGCACCGCCCGCTATGAGGTGAAGGACGCCGACTGCGTGGGCTGCAACCTGTGCGAGATCACCTGCCCGGTCGAGGACTGCATCACCATGGAAGTGCAGGACACCGGCAAGCCGTACATGAACTGGATGGAGGACCCACGCAATCCGCATCGCGCGGCCTGATCGCCTGGTGCTCCTCTGATCGCGGGACGCAGATAGCAATAGATGGGAACCAAAAAAAGGGGCTGCCAGCGATGGCAGCCCATTTTTCATTGGCTTGATGACCCGCCAATGATGACCGTGATTAGCTTAAGGACAATGAAACCATGAAGTCACCTGCTGACTCAGGCGGACAAACCGACCCCCTTAAGCAGCACTCGCGTCACGTTCTGCACCGCCTGCTCGAATTCCCGATCACTCAGCGCCTTGCCCTGATTGAGCACCGCGATCTGGTGGTCGAAGTCGGCGTAGTGCTGGGTGCTGGCCCAGATCATATACAGGTAGGCGGAGGCATCGACGTTGTCGATGCGGCCCTCGCCGATCCACTGGCGCAGACGTGACTTCTTCATCTCGGCCCACTCGTCGAGCCACACCGTCAGCTCTTCGCCCAGCACCGGCGCACCCTGCATGATCTCGCTGGCCCACACCTTGGAGCCATAGGGGCGCTGGCGCGAGTGCATCATCTTGGCGCGAATGTAGGTGGAGAGCACCAGCTGCGGGTCGTCGTAGGCCTCGAAGCACAGCGCATCTTCCTTCCACAGCGCCAGCAGGCCATCGAGCACCGCGCGATACAGCGCTTCCTTGGTGCTGAAGTAGTAATGCAGATTGGACTTGGGCAGCTCTACCTCGGCGGCAATATCGACCATGCTGGCGCCGACATAGCCCTTGAGAGCGAAGATCTTTTCGGCGGCGAGCAGGATGCGGCCGACATTATCCTTGCGAATCTGAGACTTGCGAGTGGTCATGCGATCCCCTGACGCGGTGCTGGCAGTGCGATGAGAATATCACAACCGCACTGCCAACATGTCTGAGCCGTCAGGTTTGCCCTGTCATCCGGCAAAGGAGATGGCGACTTCTCTGCAAGTGCTGTGCAATCCCGCGCCAGCGCGGACCTGCAAGAACCGCGCCTGCGACATCATTCGAAGACCGCACCATCGATGAAGCCATCCGCCGGCATCGGCACCTGGCCCGCCTCGCCACTCAGCCACCAGGGCGCCGGATGCGTGCCTTCACTGCGCTCATCCGCCACCGGCACCACCATGCCCAGCTTGCGCGCCGCCGTGCGGTAAAGATCCGGTCGCACACAGCGTGTCAGCGCCGCCTCGAGATCCTCGTCATTGAAGCCCTGCAGATGCCCCCAGCGCTGCATCTGGGCGATGTACCAGCGTGTCTGGGAACGCCACGGGAAGTTGGCCGCATAGCGATGGAAGATGGTCCAGCCAGGATTGTGCTGCTGGAAGTCGTCCACCGACTGCTCGACATCGACGTCTTCCAGGCCGCGCGTCACCACGCTCATCGGCACCTCCGGCATGCCCTCGTCGTGCAGCCACTCGGCGGCCTTGGCCCGATTGCCGGGGCGGTCCAGCCAGGCGCAGGCATTGAGCAGCGCGCGAATCAGCGCCTGATGCGCCAGCGGATGCTGCTCCGCCCAGTCCTCGCGCACGCCCAGCACCTTTTCCTGCCCGAAGCGCCAGATATCGTGACTGCCCGCCACCACCTGCCCCATGCCCTGCGCCGCCGCCAGGCTGTTCCAGGGCTCACCGACACAGAAGCCATCCAGCGCACCGCTGGCCAGCTGCGCCGCCATCAGCGGCGGCGCCACGGCGCGCATCTCGACGTCGCGGTCCGGATTGATGCCGCCCGCCGCCAGCCAGTAGCGCAACAGATAACGATGCGAGGAGAACGGATGCACGCTGGCCAGCTTGAGCAGTGGCTCGCCACGCTGCTTGCGCTCGTGCACATGTGCCGCCAGCGCCTTCGCGACCTGCAACGGACTGGAGAGGTCGTGGCCGTCCTCGCCGAGGGTGGCCATCAGCGCGCGCGACAGCGTGATGGAGTTGCCGCCCAGATTCAGTGTCATGGCACTGATCACCGGCGTGGCGCGGCCATCCAGGCCCAGGGTCGAGGTCAGCGGCATCAGCGCCAGCATCTGCGCGCCCTGCAGCACGCCGGTCTGCAGGTCATCACGCAACGCCGCCCACGAGGGTTGCCACTTGAGTGTCACCGCCAGCCCCTCCTCGCGGAAAAGCCCCAACTGCTCAGCGACCACGAAGGGCGCGGCATCATTGAGTGGCATCAGGCCCAGCGTCAGCTGATGGCCATTCAGGGGTACATCTGTGGGCATCACGCACACCTCTTGAACGATCGAGAGAGAAGGACAGTACGGCGACCGGCTCAGCGCCGACGCGCGGCCTTGAGCAGCTCATCGGCCAGCTCATGCAGGGCCAGGCGCCGGTTCATGGCGGTCTTGCGCAGGTATTGATAGGCGGCATCTTCACTGAGCCCGCGCGTCTCCATCACCACGGCCTTGGCACGATCGACGCTGCGCCGCTGCACCAATGTGGTCTGGGTACGGTTGAGCTCCCCCTTGAGCGCACGGTGCGCCTCGAAGCTGGTGATGGCGACCTCGACCATGCTGCGCACCATCGCTGGCATGACGTGGTCCACCACATAGGCCGAGACACCGGCGCCGGCCGCCTCACGCACGAGGTCCGGGGCATCTTCACTGGCCAGCATGATCATCGGCTTGGGATAGCGTCGCCCCAGCTGGCCGAGATGCTCCAGGGTGTCGCGGCTGGGCAGGTCGGCGTCGATGATCACCGCATCGGGCTGATGCTGCTCGACCAGCGCGTGCAGGTCCTCGTGCTCGTCAACGCGCAGCGCCACCTCGAAGCCGGCGCTCAATAGCGCCTGCTCCAGCGCGGCGGAGCGCTCACTGCGGACATCGACGATCAGCACGGTCACGGGCATGTCAGGTTTCCTTGGGTCGGGCATGAGACTTGCCGTACACCCAAGCAGGATTCGTGCCGCAATCTGGTGCAACCCTGCGGCCAAAGGCCTTCAGAGCGGCCGAGCCGAAAGCGTCGCTGCACTGCAATGAGGCATGCGCCTTGCCGACCCTCCCAGCGCCATCTGCGTGCGCCAGACTGGTACCTCGCGCCTTGCTGACGCACCGCCAGCGCGCATCAAGCGCGCACCCAGCCCGGGACACCGCCTGCGCGTGCCAACCTACTGCCCTCGCCAAGCCATTGATCTTCTGGGACTTGTCCCGCCCACACCCCCGCAACTGGCGCGCTACTTGCTTTGTTCCTGTCACTTGCCGCACAGACGCTCTGCTGCCGGCAACCATGGCATCACCGACTGCTGCCATCGCTATCCATGACGTGGACCAGGCTCTTCGGAGTACGAGTGCGTCGAACCAGGCCCCTCAATGACGAGGCGCCCTTGCTGTCGTTCATTCACAGCCGTTCGACCACTCGCCGAGCACACCTGACTTCGTGCCCGGCACCGACGCTGAATCAGGAGCCCACTCATGGATATCCGCAACAAGGCCAGCCGCATCCGGCTGTTCAGCTTCAACACCCCGCAAATGCGCGCCTTCCACATGTCGTGGTTCGCCTTCCACGTCTGCTTCTTCGGCTGGTTCGGCATCGCGCCGCTGATGGCCGTGGTGCGTGACGACCTCGGCCTGACCAAGACCCAGATCGGCAACACCATCATCGCCTCCGTCGCCATCACGGTGATCGTGCGCCTCGCCATCGGCGTGCTGTGTGATCGCATCGGGCCACGCAAGGCCTACACCTGGCTGCTGTGCCTCGGCTCGCTGCCGGTGATGTGCATCGGCTTCGCCGACAGCTTCGAATCCTTCTTCCTGGCCCGTCTGGCCATCGGTGCCATCGGCGCTTCCTTCGTCATCACCCAGTACCACACCTCCGTGATGTTCGGCCCCAACGTGGTCGGCACTGCCAACGCCACCACCGCGGGCTGGGGCAACCTGGGCGGCGGCACCACCCAGATGCTGATGCCGCTGGTGATGGCCGGCCTGCTGATGCTGGGCGTCGAGCAGACCCTGGGCTGGCGTCTGGCGATGGTCGTGCCGGGCATCGTGCTGTTCCTGACCGGTATCGCCTACTACTTCTTCACCCAGGATGCGCCGGACGGCAACTTCAGCGAGCTGCGTGAGCGTGGTGAGCTGCCCAAGGCCGAGAAGGAATACAGCATGCGCGCCACCTTCGGCGCGGCGGCACGCGACATCCGTGTCTGGGCCCTGTTCCTCGTCTATGGCGCCTGCTTCGGGGTCGAGCTGACCATCAACAACGTCGCCGCCATCTACTTCTTCGATCACTTCGATCTCGACCTCGCCACCGCCGGTCTCATCGCGGGCCTGTTCGGCCTGATGAACCTGTTCGCCCGCACCCTGGGCGGCGTGTTCTCCGACCTGTTCGCCCGCCAGTCCGGCCTCAAGGGCCGCGTGCGCTGGCTGTTCATCGCGCTGCTGTGTGAAGGCGTGGCGCTGGTCGGCTTCGCCCAGATGGAAACCCTCGCGGTGGCCATCGGCATCATGCTGGTCTTCAGCCTCTTCGTGCAGATGGCAGAAGGCGCGACCTTCGGTATCGTGCCCTTCGTCAATCGCAAGGCACTCGGCGCGGTCGCCGGTATCGTCGGTGCGGGCGGCAACGCAGGCGCGGTCGCCGCGGGCTTCCTGTTCCGCAGTGAGGAGCTGACCTACCAGGAAGGCCTGATGTACCTGGGCATGGGCGTGATCGTGATCTCGCTGTTCGCGCTGCTGGTGCGCTTCAGCGCCGCCACCGAAGCCGAGGAAAGCCGCGCCTACGACGCCGCCGTCGCGGACCGCAAGCAGCAGAGCGAGCAACAGCCCGCCTCGGCATAAGCGGACTTCCTTCTCCCCGAGCCAGACACAAGAAGGCCCCGCCTCATGGGAGGCGGGGCCTTCTTGTGTCTGATGACAGCTCAGGTCAGCGGCGACTCATCGCGGCGCTGGCAGCCGAGCCTCAGCTATCGGTGGCGTTCTCGACGCTATCACCGGCTTCCTCGACGGCGTTGTCCATCTTCTCGCCAGCCTTCTCCATCGGGCCTTCGTCCTCGCAACCGGCGAGCGACAGGCCACCGAGACCGAGCATGGCAATCATCAGCGAACTACCCAGAGTCTTGAGCTTCATGATGTCTCTCCTTGAATCATCGGTCGGAATGACGCGACAGCTGCCATCACACTCAGGCTGCCACGTGGTGTTACCCATGACATGGAGCTGGAGCCTTGCCGTTTCAAGGGTCACGCAACGCCGAGTTGCCTGTTGCTGATCAAAACCAACCGCTCAGGGCTGTTCAGGACACCCACTCAGGGCTGCTCAGATCAACCGCGCAAGGCTGCTCAGATACCCAGCTCAGAGAAGGTATCGGGAAACTGCACTTCACCGCCCAGCCCCTCCAGATAGTCCGGCAGCAGCTCGAAGGCCACGAAGGAACCCGGCACGTCGTCATGATGGCAGTAGAGCCCGTAATGACACGCCGGATGAAAGCCCAGGTGGGTATAGAAATCCGCATGGCCGGCCGCCACCACGGCCCCCGCCCCCAGCAGCCGGCAGCGCTTGACCGCCGAGATCACCAGCCGCTTGCCGATGCCGTGACGCTGATGCTGGGGCAGCACCGCCAGCGGCGCCAACGCCATCAGCACGCGGTCCGGATAGCCGGAAAGCTCCACCCGCGACACCATCACATGCCCCAGCAGGCCGCCCTCGCCTTCACTGAGGTGGCGACCGGTCTCCGGGTCGGTGACACGCTCGGCCACCAGCGAAATCTGCGTCAGATTGCCTCGACGCAATCTGTCACCCAGGCGCGCTTCACGATGGCCGGCAAAGACGGATTCATGAATGCGGTAGATGCGCTCATGATCAATGAGACGTTCTTCACGAATGCGAAGATTATCGACGGCGTTGGCAGTCATCACGAGGTACCGAATCAGCGCCCTGATGGCCAGGGACGTTACCTCAAGCTTAGCCACCGCCCGCAGCGGCTGCGAGCGTCAATCTGCTGCTCAAAAAGCACGATGCCCGCCGTGGTGGCGGGCATCGCTTGGGGTGATATCAAGGTCGCATGGCAGATGAAAAGCCTGGTTCAGCCCCTCTCAGGCTTCTCGCCGCTACCGGTCAGACACGTCACCGAAACTACTCGAGCATCGCGCCGACGCTGCCCGCCTCAGCTCTTGAGACGGCGCGCGCGGAAGGAGCGCCCCTTGAGCTTGCCGTTCATCAGCTGGGTGAGTGCCGACTTGGCGACATCACGCTCCACAGCGAGGAAGGTGGTCCGCGCCAGTACCTTGATCTTGCCGATCTTGCTGCCTTCCAGGCCGCCGTCACCGGTCAGCGCGCCGAGGATATCGCCGGGACGCAGCTTGTCCTTCTTGCCGCCGTCGATCTGCAGCGTCGCCATGCGCGCATGGAACGGCTCGCGCGTCAGCATGCTTTTCGAGGGCAGCGGCTCGGCTTCCAGCGTCTGCTCGAGGAATTCGCCCAATTTGGTCAGGCGATAGTCTTCCTTCTCGGTGTACAGCGTGCAGGCGATGCCGGAGCTGCCGGCGCGGCCGGTACGCCCGACACGGTGCACGTGGGCGTCGAGATCACGCGCGATCTCGTAGTTGAACACCGCGTCCAGCGCTTCGATATCCAGCCCGCGTGCCGCGACATCAGTGGCCACCAGAATCGAGGTGCTCTTGTTGGCGAACATCACCAGTGTCTGGTCACGCTCGCGCTGTTCGAGATCACCGTGCAGCGCCATGGCGCTGAAGCCGTGCTCATTGAGCGCGTCGCTGACTTCCTGCGCCTGACGCTTGGTGTTGCAGAACACCACGCTGGATTCCGGGCGGTACTTGAGCAGCAGGATACGCAGCGCCTCGAAGCGCGCCTCGTCATCGGCGACACGGTGGAACAGCTGACGGATGCTGCTGTCATCGTGGGTGGAAGCCACCTCGATGCTGACCGGGTCACGCAGCATGCGCTCGGCGATCGGGCGCACGCCATCGGCGAAGGTCGCGCTGAACAGCAGCGTCTGACGCTCCTCCGGGGTCTCGGCGACGATGGCATCCAGCACCTCGGCGAAGCCCATGTCGAGCATGCGGTCGGCTTCATCCAGCACCAGGGTGTTGAGCTCGACCAGGCTCAGGCTGCCCTTGCGCAGGTGCTCATCCACGCGCCCCGGCGTGCCGACGATGATGTGCGCGCCGTGTTCCAGCGAGCCCAGCTGCGGGCCGAAGGGCGCGCCGCCGCACAGAGTCAGCACCTTGACGTTGTGCAGGCCGCGCGCCAGACGACGGATCTCGCCGGCGACCTGATCGGCCAGCTCACGCGTCGGGCACAGCACCAGTGACTGCACACGGAAGCGCGAGACCTTGAGACGCGACAGCAGCCCCAGGCCGAAGGCAGCGGTCTTGCCGGAGCCAGTCTGGCCCTGGGCGATGACATCGCGGCCTTGCAGCATCGGCGGCAGGCTCTGCGCCTGAATCGGCGTCATGGTGTGATATTCGAGCGTGGCGAGGTTGTCGAGCAGCTCGGGCGCCAGCGCCAGAGAGGCAAAGGCAGGGGTGGCGGTGGCGTCAGTCACGGGGACATTCCTTCAATCGATGAACAGGCACGAGCCGAACGGGCTTACGCGCGGGCGCAGAGCATAGCAGAGCGTGGCCACTAACGCCTGCCACGGATGCCAGCACCTGATACCGGCTCCCCAGGCGAGATAGCCTTTTTGAGCAACGCCCTCTCTTGCCCGCCAGACTCACCTCTCAGCACACCGTATGAGCCAGCTCGAATGTGACTCAACTCAAAGCATGATTTTCGTCACGACAGGATTCGATTCCCGCCAAATATCATTTATTAATTATCGTTAATTAAACAAAATGGCCAACGGTCAGTTGGCATGTCACGAAATCCCATATCAGGCGGTGGTTGAGTCGCTGCATATTTCACGCCGTGCATTTCCTGCAGCGCACTTCACGAAAATGGCGCCGACATTCGTGACGGGATAATCATCAAGACGTTCTTGTTATCTGCCTCAGACTATCAGTGCCAATGACACACCAGGATTGGCGCATACCGAGATGGGCCCATCCCCATGCCGGGTATGAGGAATGCCACCTCTCATCAGTGATGTGCTGCTGGATACCGCTCGGCTACCGCAGCGGTGCCGCTGCGCGCCCAGAGGCTCCACCTGAATCGATGTCATGAATATCAATGACTTGCAGATAGCGAAATGCTGTCCGTGCCGCACAGGCGTTTTCGATCTCGGGGTGGTCTCCCGAATTGGGTCGTTGCAAGCGCACTGACAGCCAGTGCGAAACCGGTCATCACGCTGGTCATGAAACCGGTCATCAAGCCCGGCGCAAGGCACAGGTCGCCGGCACTCAGAACCGGCACTCAGAACCGGCAACACCATGGAAACACCATTGACGTGAATCCTGCAGCTTCATCGCTGCAATGCGCGGCACCACACGCATGCAAGTTGCTGTAATAGCACGTCAAAGAGCAAATGATATCGCACGGACAGGCGATCTTTGCCACCCGCAACACCACGGTCACCGCTGCCCCGACAACAGGGGAGCAGCAATAGAGCGGCGCAGTCTTCAAGCCGCCAGCTGTCAGAGGGGATCACACCTCTCTACCGAAACAGCCACAAGATGTCACTACGACCCAGGGAGCAAGACGACATGAAGGACCTCTCAAGAATCACGGGCTACGGATGTATCGTGGCCGGTGTCGGCCCGGCAGGCATGGGATTTCTGTTCAATGCCCTCAAGACAGGCCAGATCACGACACTGGCCCGCCACGGACTGTTGATTCTCGATGCCGGCGGTACCCACGCCAGCGGCAAGCTTGGCGCTGGTCGACTGGGCGAATATCGCATCACCGCCAACTCGGTCGGCGATGTGTTCCTCGACTGCCTGCGCGACCCGGCACTCGCCGACGTGCTGGCCCCGCTTGAAAGCGAAGCCTGCCTGGAGCGAATCCGGGCCGATCCCTACTCCTCCCCGCGACTCGATGAGATCGGCGAGCTGCTGGAAGCCGCCAGTGCCCTGGTATTGGCGCACATCACCGCCCTGCCGGGCGTCGAGATGTGGTGCGGCACCAGCCTGGACACGCTGCAGTACCTCGATGGCACCAGCATTCTGACCCTCTCGCATGAACCGGAAGTGGCCCAGCGCACGTCGCGACTGCGCACCGAGAACCTGGTGCTCAATCTGGGCGGCCAGCAGTGCCCGGAGCGATTGACCCAGAGCCTCAATCGTCAGGGACTGACACCGTCGCGGCGCGCACGCATCTACAGCGGCGATGAGCTGTTGCGCATGCCGCCGGGGCAGCTGCGCAGCCTGCTGCTGCCGCGCCTGCGGCGTGGTGGTCGCGTCTGTGTGGTGGGTGGCTCGCACAGCGCCTTCTCGATGCTCGACGTGCTGGCCGACGCGCTGCGCAATACCCGCGTCAAGGAGATTACCCTGCTGCATCGCTCGCCGATTCGGCTGTTCTTCGAGAACGCCGAAGAAGCGCGCGCCGCAGGCTATCACTACGATGCCGAGCGCGATGTGTGCCCGATCAGCGGTCGCATCAACCGTTCCGGCGGGCTGCGCTACCGGGCACTGGCCATCGGTCAGGAAATTCTGGCCACCGGCCGCATCGAAGAGTGCGCGATGGACATCCAGCTGGTACAGACCGGCCCCGGCAGTGCCCAACGCCTGGAACTGGCCAGCGAAGTGCTCGCCGACGCGCCCATCGTGGTGCAGTGCAACGGCTATCAGCCGATTCTGCCCACCATCAGCGACGCCCATCATCAGCCCATCACGTTGCGCGAGGTGAATGGCGGGCTGGATTCCGATGCCAACGGCAACCCCTGCGACATCCACGGCCAGCGTCTTGCGGGCCTCTACATGTTCGGGCTGGGCGCCGGTCTTGCCGTCGACCCGACACTGGGCAGTGAAGCCTCCTTCGATGGCCGCATCTATGGCGTCTGGCAGTTCCACAATCACGCCAGCCTGCCGGCCCTCCACGCCATCATCGCGCGCAACGCCAGTGACGACGCACTCGGCAGCGACACTGCTCACTCCGTCGGTCAGGTGATCGCCAGCGATCGCGGCATGGCAAGCGTCAGCGGCAGTGGAATGACCAGCGCTAGCGACAAGACCAGCGACAAGACCATCGCAAACAGTGTCGTCAGCGAGAAAGCCAGCGCGGACAGCCTCGAACAGACGAGCGACGCTGAGGACTTCTCCAGCGCCCTCAAGGTGCTGAGTGATTCACTGGGCCTGCAGCAGAAATCCCGCATGGCGTAGCAAGGCATGACGTGACCTGAGCAAGCACAGTGCTGCCTGTGGGCCTTGCCATCAGATGATTACGTAATGCTGGTTATGGAGCACAGTAGAAAGAATCATGGGCTTTACCACCTGTACATAATCCAACTGATTGCCTTTTGGATAAACATAACAAGAAACAACATATAACGACGCTGGAGCCCCCACTCTCCCCGGCGCAAGCAAGAAAGGCCACACGAAGACGCACGATGGCGATACCTCCCCACACAAAAGCGCCGCCCGGGCATGTCCCAAGCGGCGCTTTTGTGTGTCATCTCAGCAAGAGCTTTGGCCGAACCTTGCAGCCAGCTCGGCCACGGGCACTTAGCGTGCCGCTTCTTCCTCAAGACGCGCCTGCTTGCCACCGAGGGTGAAGCAGGTGTCGATCTCGCGCAGCATGAACAGCGCGACACAGGCGGCCAGCATCGGCCAGGCGGCGAAGAACAGCAGGTGATCGAACGGGTCCAGATACTGCTTGAAGGCAGAGAAGGTAGACCCGGCGTGCAGCAACAGCACCAGACCGTAGGTGAGGGTCTTCTTCACGCCGGTGACGAACAGCAGCAACAACACCATCTCGATGACGGCAATCGCGATGACGATGCCCTCGCCCATGCCACCGATGGCATAGAACTTCTCGAAGATGGCAGCGGCGTGGCCAGGATTGAAGAACTTGTCCAGTGTCCACATCGTGATCACGAGGAAGACCCCGAGGCGCAGCAGCAACAGGGAAATGCGGATTCGATCGGCGTACTTCGTCATGTCAATTCTCTCCAGGGGGAATGGGCCAGCGCTGCAACGCAGCAGGCACGTACTGCTGTGTACGCACGAAGTGGCCGTCTGGTTGCATCGATTGATGATTTTTCTCGCAAAATTAACCACTTGGCAGCGTAATCCCGCCTCGCGCCCCTTGGCGCAAACGCCTGCCGCATCGAAGGGTCTAACGCCCTCAAGCTGCCATTGCTGGGCGAAACGGCAGCAGTGACTGCCGCGCAAGAGACGCTGACTCTCCCGCCATCCAACACTCTGCCTTTGTCGCTGTCTGATCCATCTGCGGCTATCGCCTTTGCAGCCCCGCCCTGACCTTTGTCCCTAGCCCTCGACCCTCGGCCGGCCTACCGGCTCGCCCTTCGCGCTGGAGTTTATCCACATGGCCTCCAAGACTGATCATTCCTCTGCTTGTCCGTCGTCAGACGCTTCAATGCCGGGCTCTTCCAGCCAGCTCTCTCCTGCGCTGCGCCGCTGGCAAGCGCCCGGGCCTGGCGACTCGCACCTGCCGGCACGCATTGCCGAGGCGCGCTTTCCGGCCTTGAGCGCCCAACTGCTGGCGCATGCCGCGCGCATTGCAGCAGAACGCGAGCGCGGCGAGATTCTCGACTACGCCTGTGCCATGAGTGCGGTGCCGACGGTGATTCAGGAGATCTGGCTGGCCAGTGGCGAGCTTGAGACATTCGCATTACGCGAAGGCATCCAGATCGAGAGCCTGGCGGAGCTGCTGGGTGAGCACACTCCGCCTGACAGCCCCGCCACGGCTGCACAAAGTGGCGAGCCAGCGCGGGTCGTGAGGCCCCTTGATACTTTCGACTGGCTGCATCTGGCGCTGGAGCAGCTGTTGCAGATACATCAGGATAAGCAACGTTTACACTCAGACTGATGTATCTCGGCGCCAAAACTCGTATGGTGAGAGAGAGGCTCGGCCTGTCGTCGATCAAGATGACGCGCGAGCCTCGAGCACGACTGTCATATGCACGACTGGAACGCATTTCTGGTACGAGCAACAAGGCACGACATCAAGCACAGCACGCGGAGCAGAACATCACGATCGATCATTGAAAACGACCAGCCGAGGAGGTTCACATGAAGGTCTACAAACCTGAATGGCGTTGCACGCTCGACGTGACGGAAGGCCCCGACCCCACCGCCCGCTGGAAAACACGGCTTGCCTGGCGCTTGCGCGCCCTCGCCGACCGCTTTGATGGCGGTAGTCGTACGATGAAGATTGACTGCAATGTCACCCCGGCGCTCACCCGCGAAGAGGTCGACACCTGCCTGGGCAAGGGCTTCGCCCTCAGCCAGAATCTGATGCTGCAACTGGCCAACCACAGCGCCTGCGAAGATGTCCTACGCGACGCCAAGGCCGAGCTCTACGAAGAAGAGCAACACCCGATGTAATAGTCTGATCTGAGTAGAATCCCGCAGATCAACCCATCGGTGAAGGTAGTCCGCAAGACGCATGAAAAAGCCCTCCCGGCGATGCCGGGAGGGCTTTTTTGATGTTTTATATCAGCGCCTTGATCACACCTCTGGCCCCAGCTCTCCCTACCTATAACAGCGACAAAAATACTGACAACGTCGCCCCCCGCCTCACCCTGTACAATGGCTCCCTCAAGCCGCTCCTCCTAACCTCAGGCCCACCATGTCCATTTCCGCGCGTCCTTCCAAGCTGAGCTTGCCTCAGGTCAATCCCGGTGTGACGACGGTGCTGGAGTATCTGCTGCTCAAGTTTCCGGCGATTGCCGAGTCACGCTGGCGCGAGCGCATGGCGGAGGGCAAGGTGCATCGCGATGATGGATCGCGGATTACGCCTGAGTCGCCCTACCAGCCACATCTGCGCGTGTTCTATTACCGCGAGGTGGCAAGCGAGCCGAGCATTCCCTTCGCGGAGCGGATTCTCTATCAGGATGAGCACATTCTGGTGGCCTACAAGCCGCACTTCCTGCCGGTGACGCCCGGCGGCCTGTACGTGAACGAGTGCCTGCAACAGCGGCTGCGCAAGCGCACCGGAATAGAGGCGCTGCAGGCGGTTCATCGGCTGGATAGGGTCACGGCGGGGCTGGTGCTGTGCTCCGTCAATCCCGACACGCGCCCCCTCTACCATCAGCTGTTCAAGTCACGAAATATCCACAAGACCTATCAGGCCATCGCCGAGACACACAGCGATGAATCCCTGGTGGGCCAGCAGTGGGAGGTGAAGAATCGTCTCGAGCAGAGCGAGCAACGCTTCCGCATTCATGTCACCGACGGCGCGGCCAACAGCCACTCGGTGATTCGCTGCGTGCAGCAGACAGCCAGCCAGGCATTGTTCGAGCTGCACCCTGTCACCGGCAGAACCCACCAGCTACGCGTGCATATGCAGACGCTGGGCTGGCCGATTCTGAATGACCGCTACTACCCCGTGCTGCAACCGCTCTCGCCGGATGACTACGCACGCCCCTTGCAGCTGCTCTCCAAGGGATTCGAGTTCATTGACCCCGTCACCGGCGAGGAAAGACGCTTCGAATACGACGGTGACCTGACACTGGCGTGAGCCGTGATGTAGCCCGTGGCTGTCGTCGCCAGCCGACGCACAGGCCACGGCATGTGCACAAAGAAATCATCTGGCGAAGGCTTCATGCTCGACGGCAGGCGGGCTAAGGTTTTCCTCCTGTCCCCGGAAAATAGGCCCATCGATGTCCCGACGTCTCGCAGTGACCGGAGGAGCCGCGCTGGCCGCGCTCCTGTCCTTCCCCGTCCTCGCACAACAAGGGCACGACGGGCCGCCGCCCGATCACGATGGCCCGCCGCCGATGTCAGCGGAAGACCAGGCGCTGAGCGAGGCACTGCGCGCGCGCATGGGCGATACCAGCACCCAGATGCAGAGCGTGCCCATCCCCGAGAGCGCCGCCGAGTGCGGCGACACACCCGGTTATGCGCGCATGCTGTGCCTGATTGATCTGCTCAAGGCGGATATCTCTGACGATGACATCCTGCAGAACCTGCAGCATGACTACTCCCTCGCAGAGGCCGAGAACTGGAGCAATCTGCCCGCTGGCGCCTTCCCGAAACGCCCCGGCGTGCTGCTGGGCGAGCTGAACATCAAGCAGCGCGGCCTCGTCAAAGCCATCATGCTGGAAGCCACCGGCCACGCGCCCGATGAAGGCTTCGACGAGATGCTCCAGACGCTCAACGCCGATGACTACATCAACACCGTCAGCACCGACTACAAGGCCGGTTACTCCTCCTACAACACCAAGTTCGCCTTCCTCGGCACGCCCGGCGAGACCGGCACCTGGGAGCTGTACTACGGCGGCCACCACATGGCCTTCGCCAACACCTACACCGACGGCAAGCTGGCCGGGGCCACGCCCTCCTTCCGTGGCGTGGAACCCTTCCCCTATTTCGAGATGAACGGCCGCGTGAACGAGCCGCTGACCCAGGAACGCGATGCCTTCGCCACCCTGTTGAGCTCGCTCTCCGATGATCAGCAGGCCAAGGCCACGCTGGAAGGCACCTACCGCGATATTCTCGCTGGCCCCCAGGCCGACGATGCCATCCCCGATAGCTATGAAGGCCTGCCGGTCTCCGAGCTGGATGATGACCAGCAAGCGCTGCTGCTGACGGCCATCGAAACCTACGTGGACGACATCTCCGCCCCCGAAGCCGCGGCCTACATGGAGAAGTACACCTCCGAGCTTCCCGAGACCTATCTCGGCTTCTCCGGCACGCCGCAGGTCAGCGCCGAAAACGATTATGTGCGCATACACGGCCCGTCGCTGTGGATCGAATTCTCGTTGCAGTCCAACAAGTCCACCGACAAGGTCGGCAACCATCCGCACTCGGTATGGCGTGACCGCACCGACGACTACGGCGGCCAGAGCGAATGACCCGCAGCTCGCCGTGGCGCGCGGCACTGCTCACGCTCGCGGTGATGATCGGCGGTAATGCCCTGGGAATCAGCGGCATGGGAGTCAGCGGCATGGGCATCGTCCAGACGGCTCACGCCCATGCCCTGCCCGGCAGCACGCTCCTCTTCCAGCAGCAGCCACAGCATACGCTCAAGCTCACTCTCCAGTTCCCGCATGAAGATCTGCTGATCGCCGCGCCACAACTGGCAGCGCTTGGTGACGCCAAGCCCGATGCTCCCTTGGCGCAGACGCTGACAGATCAACTCGGCGACTATCTCAATCAGCATCTGGCACTCTCCAAGGATGGCGACGCGCTACCGCTGACGCTCACCGAGGCGCATCTCACCTCCACCTATCAGCAACAACTCGGCGACTACCTGCTGGTCGTCACACAATGGGATGTGAAGACCGAGGAAGCCGAACCGAACTCACTGCTGCTGAAGTACGACGCCGTGATGCACGAAGTCCGCAATCACCGCGCCGAAGTCGAATGGCAAACTCCCGAAGGCGACACCCACCTGATGGCCGACTTCGGCTTCTTCCACTCCGCCCACGGCGTCCGGCTCGATCTACGCAAGGCCAGGCAGACGCCAGCCAAGCAGGAGTGAGCCGAGCTGGAGTAAACAAGGCGGTAAGCGTTTCCTGAAACGCGCCCACAAAAAAAGCCCTTCCGGCCAGTGGCCAGAAGGGCTTTTTGCTTGCTGCGTTCTGTATCTTGCTTTCGCTAGGGGCAGAATGCTGCCTCAGCTTTAACATATGGCTTCTACGAAGCTTCTTTCGCTAAGAGTTGCATATTTAGTGAGCTTGTTTTTAGGCCCGCTCTGTCGAACCGGTAGCGCATATAGGCAGAGATATCATCCTCGTGTGAGGATACAACCAACTGACAATGCTTAAGTTCACAACGAAGTAGATCAGTTAAGGATGCAATGTTTATTTCATCCAAAGATTGCGACGGATCATCAATAAGGATGAGAGGTACCTTAGCATAGACCTTGTTGAGTGAGAGAAAGAAGGCAAGGCTAAGTGCAGACACCTGACCAGAACTCATGGACATTACTGCATCATGCTCAGACTTTTCAGCAGTTAGGAACCTCAACTGCGTACCTTCGCGACTCTCGATGAACAGGCCCAGGCCACGCTGGTAATTTTGAATCAGTCGGCCACTATAGATATGGAATATGAACTCAATAGCCGAAATTGTCTGGTCGGTATAATTTTTCTCTGTTTCCTTCAGTGTGTCACGAAGTTTTTTGACTTTATCTCCTGCTTTTTGGGCTGCTTGGGTTTCTTTTTCGATAAGTTCAAGTTTGGAAGTACAGCTTTGTAGCCTGGTATTTTTAGCCTCGTTAGCTTTAACCGACATGTACTGTTCTTTACCCTTCAGGTCTTCAGCCGTGATTATGTAGAAGTCCTGTAGGTCTTTAAAAGCGCTATTTATTGTTTCACGCCAGTCCCCTGGCAGCGCTAAAGCATCAGACTCAACCTGTTTTTTATTTCTGAGAATTTCCTTGAGCTTCTCAAGTCGCTCATCTACTACGTCATTTATTTCCGTAAACGGGTCGGCAATTTGAATATTTTCTCTTTGCAGCCTCTCTTGTAATTGGGTTATAGCTGGGAGCCGAAGTTTAATTTTCTTCAGTGCTGCATGAAGATTTAATTCATATGTAGACATAAGGCGCTTTAGACTATTTTGTATATGGGCGTCTATGAGCTTCAGCTCAGCGTCTATATCAGAAATAAGGTTAACTAAGTTCTTGCCGTCTTGGCCTAATGAACTAGATATATGCTTAGCTCTTGTTTCAATGACACCCATCATTGTTTCGTGATCTTCCCAATCAGCACCACAGAGAGGGCACAACTGATCTTCGGGATAGGGCTTGCCATGTTCGTTAAGCAACTGATTTTTTAAGCGTTCCAATTCGACTATGACGTTCGCATTGGTATTACTTTTTTCTCTCAGACTGTTTCTGGATTCAATTTTTGACTCAAACCACTCAAGGCGCTCATCCGCCAAGTTTGGTAGTGATTGGGCTTCTTCGAACTTGATTGCAGTGCCGCCGCGTCTGATGATGCTTGCTGAACGCTCTAGTTTATCAATTCCTTTCTTAATAGCATCAAGCTCGTCTAGTCTGTCTAAGTCTTTACCAAACTGAGCCAGACTTCTCAGAGATTCCTCGTTACGTTCAATATCGGCATCGATGGTCTCATTGTGAACTCTGGTTTTTATCGTGGCTTTAAGTGGCAGAAGAGCGATAACCTTGCGAACGCATTCTTGGTAGGCAGCATGATCTGCCGCTGAATACGTTGAGAACAAGATCTCCTTGTCCCATCCTGGTTGGACATCTGTCGTCGATAGCTTTTTGTATTCAATGACCCCGACATCTGTCTGCAATATGCCTCTTAGGGTGGCTATCTCTTCAGTGAGTGATTCAACATTTGACTTACGCTGAGGATTATTGATGTGCTTTGTGATTTTACTATATATGTCGTTGCAGCTTTCGATCTCGGCTTCGATATCACTGATATTAAAGAGGTTTCCTAGTTTATCCTTGCGTTCATCTACCCGAGTGTGTAGCAGCCGGTTTTGACCTTGCTCCAGATAGTTTAGGAATGAAAAATTTTCTCTAAAGTTTTTTCCGAAAATTTCGTCAAGAAAACTATTGTTACGAAGATTGTTCTTCGTGAAGTCAGATGATTCGAATTCCGGTAGTTCGTAGAGCTTGAAATTCTCGTATTTATCTGCACGATTATTTGCTGGCTTTTTGAATACTGTAGCTGGACAATATCTGGCTAAAACAAGTTTTCGATCATCATTAATAAATTCAATTTTAATGCAAAGATCGTTCTCACCTGAGCGATTATTCCAGAAGAGGTTGTCCGCATAATCCCTTTTATTCTTGGTTAATAAAGTGGAAAATAGGTTTTGTATTCGATTGATCTGGCCGGTGAGAAGCAGCTCGATGGAGTCGAATATGCTTGTCTTGCCATAACCGTTAGGACCGTCCAGAGTTAGCAAGGACGACTCGCTGAGATCTAAGCAAACATGCTTAAATGCTTTAAAACTAGAGACTTCAATCTTGGATATTTTCCATTTCATTTCGAATCATTTCCTTGATAATATCGTCGGCGTTTTTGTTTGTGACTTTCTGAATAGTCGAATACATATCGTCCAAACCAGCTTCAGCAACGGCCTCAGTTGCTTGCAATCTCAAAGACACGAGGTTTCCTTGATGGCTAGGTAGTTCTAAGAAAGGAAGCTTGATAAAAGTCTTCGCTGCAAAGCTATATTGTGTGGCGACAAGAGGATTTTTTTTGTAGTCAAGAAACTCCTTTTTATCAGCAATCACAGACACTAGTTTTTCGTAGGTAAAATTAGTGAGAGCGCTTTCTTCCGCAATGCTGTAATAGAGGACATATTTTTTATAAAAATGCGGATCTTCCTCGATAGCGAAAATTTCTTCTTCGTGATCCTTGAATTCGGTCAAAACATCAAGACGATAAAGGAAAATCAAATCGCAATTCTTCTTGAAGCTTGGGTTTCTGAGAAACTCCTCAGGAGCCAACTGATTGATTCGGTTATTCAGCTCGGCGGGGGCAGAGAGATCGTCAAGTTTATGTACGACTGCGAATCTGATGGCTGACCGAGATTCACGAACATAAAAGCTTGTGGTGTCAAGTTCACGTTTACTTACAAAACTATGAGCAACAAGTGCTTCATCAATAATCTGCTTTATCATTCAGTCGATCCTCCGCGTCATCTTTTGTCATTACGTTAATGCATTGAGACTTCGTGATATTACTGCTAAGCTTTTCAACATCCTGCTTATTGTCGAAATCATCCGAGTTTGTGAATTTCGTATTGAAGGTGAAAGAGGTTTCTGCCTTGCTGGCGATTAGGTGGTTGTACTCAAACAGTAGTCTTAGCAGATCCCCATTATTTTTCATTTCACGAATCATATCCGATTCACACTCTTCGCTTTCATCTACGTCAAGAGCGGTAGGTACGTAGAATCGGTTTTCTCCATCTAGATAATGTGGTAGATGATCGAATATTGGCTCAGCCGAGATATCTTGGATGAGTTTGGTATATCGCCTAATGTCGTTCGTCTGAACGTCCTGAAACCGCTCGGAGGGTTTCATCATTTGACACAGAGTTTTCAATTCGTTGAAATGTGTATCACGAACGTGCTCGCACAGATATCTGGCTCTCTCATAAGTAGCATCATCCATTGTTAATAGCTCCTTATCTAGGCGCTCTTCTAGATGAGTCTGGAACCTGGCTTTCAGATCAACTGAATAGTAGTCCCGGTCCAGATAGGGATTTTCTTTTTTCAGATCTTCCAAAATAGTGCTTGCTTTAATACGATTCTCGTATGCAGCTCTATTTTCTGAGACTCTATCATCTTGATTTAATTTATGAATTTTTATTGCTTGGGTGCTGATTTTTTCTGATAGCAAGCAGTAATTAAAGTTTATAAGTTTTTCGCTAAGAGTAATAGATTCTTTTTTACATAACTTCTTTATGAGTTCTTTAGTCAGCTCCTCAATTTCACCTAAACCACAATGAAACTTATCTCCGTAACAATAAAATTTTACGACTTCTCCGCTAGTACCCTTGTGGTCAGAGGTATCATCTAACGGGACAGAGGTATGAAAATAACGCTTAGTACCCTTTATTTTGTCGTGCTCTATTAAAGTAGACTGCTCTAAGGCCCCAGCATAGCCACTCCGATACTTGGAAATTTTAGCTTTGACTTGATGTGCCGTATCTAGCTTGCCATTTATATAGATAGCAAAATCATCACTACTGTCTAGCTGTAGCTCGAAGTCAAGAGCGCCCTCGTTAATAATCTTGAGGGAATGATAAAGTGCAATTTTCCCTTGATAGACGAAGCCGCTCCAAGAGGATATAGCACTTTTAGGGTATTGCTCTTTATTTTCTTGGCTCACGGAAACTCCTTTTACCATTAGTGCACCAATATGATATTACTGAATACCAAATTTTCTGTGCATTCGCTAAGACTATTTTATATTTATATTTCATATTTTTACAAGGTTTATCAAAATTTTCTCAAGAAAAAATTCTAAACTGTAGAATCTAAGTGTAATGCCAGAGTTTCTATCTAAGATGTTTCACTCGTGACATATTCAGAATTCAACCTTACAGATCGCACTATCAACCGAGCATGTTTATTTTAGAAATTGATCTCGCTTTTGATTACTCGATTCCCAGACTTAAGACTATAGACTACTAGTTGAACATACAGCAGGATAAATACACAGACACCAATTACTTAATTAAATTCTTAAAAGACCTAGTAATAAAGCACTATGGAAAGCCATCCTATTCAGTCAGTCACAAAAAAGCCCTTCCGGCCAATGGCCTGAAGGGCTTTTTGCTTGCTGCGTTCTCGTCTCGATCAGGTCAAGAGACCGTCTAGACAGAACGCTGCGTCAGCTCAGCGAGGGGTGATCGTCAGGCGATCATTCCCACTCGATGGTGGCCGGCGGCTTGCTGCTGACGTCATAGGTGACGCGCGAGACGTGCTCCAGCTCGTTGATGATGCGGTTGGAGACCTTCTCCAGCAGCTCATACGGCAGGTGCGCCCAGCGGGCCGTCATGAAGTCGACGGTCTCGACGGCACGGATGCCGATGACCCACTCGTAACGGCGGCCATCGCCGACGACGCCGACGGACTTGACCGGCAGGAAGACGGCAAACGCCTGGCTGGTCTTGTGGTACCAGTCGAAGTTGTGCAGCTCTTCGATGAAGATGGCGTCGGCTTCACGCAGGATGTCTGCGTATTCCTTCTTCACTTCTCCGAGGATACGCACGCCCAGACCCGGCCCCGGGAAGGGGTGACGGTAGACCATGTCGTAGGGCAGGCCGAGTTCGAGACCGACCTTGCGGACTTCGTCCTTGAACAGTTCGCGCAGCGGCTCGACCAGTTCCATCTTCATGTCGTCCGGCAGGCCGCCGACATTGTGGTGGGACTTGATGACGTGGGACTTGCCGGTCTTGCTGGCAGCGGATTCGATCACGTCCGGGTAGATGGTGCCCTGGGCGAGGAAGTCGACATCCTTGAGCTTGGCGGCTTCGGCATCGAACACTTCGATGAAGGTGTTGCCGATGGCCTTGCGCTTGGCTTCCGGGTCGCTGACGCCAGCCAGCTTGCCGAGGAAGAGGTCTTCAGCGTCAACACGGATGACCTTCACGCCCATGTGGCGAGAGAAGGTTTCCATGACCTGGTCGCCTTCCTTCTTGCGCAGCAGGCCGTTGTCGACGAAGACGCAGGTCAGCTGGTCGCCGATGGCCTTGTGCAGCAGCGCCGCGACCACGGAGGAGTCGACACCGCCGGACAGGCCGAGCAGCACCTTGCGGTCACCGACCTGAGCGCGAACGCGATCCGTGAGGTCTTCGATGATCTTGGCCGGAGTCCACAGACGCTCGGACTGGCAGATCTCGATCACGAAGTGCTCGAGGATGCGCTGGCCCTGCAGGGTGTGGGTGACTTCCGGGTGGAACTGTACGCCGTAGAACTGCTTCTCTTCCCACGCCATGGCGGCGATCGGGCAGCTCGGGGTGGAGGCGGTGACGGTGAAGGTCTCCGGGACTTTCGCGACCTTGTCACCGTGGCTCATCCAGACGTCGAGCAGCGGGCGACCTTCGTCGTCCAGGTGGTCCTTGATGTCCTTGAACAGCGCGGACTCACCGTCGACACGAATCTGGGCATAGCCGAATTCGCGCACGTTGGAGCCTTCGACCTTGCCGCCGAGCTGCTCGGCCATGGTCTGCATGCCGTAACAGATGCCGAACACCGGCAGACCCATCTCGAACACGCACTCAGGCGCACGCGGCGAGTCCAGCTCGGTGACGGATTCCGGGCCACCGGCCAGGATGATGCCGTTGGGGTTGTACTCGCGGATCTCTTCTTCGGTGATGTCGAAGGCACGCACCTCGGAGAACACGCCCAGCTCACGCACGCGACGCGCGATCAGCTGTGTGTACTGGGAACCGAAATCGAGGATCAGGATCTTGTGGGAATGGATGTCTTGCATCTTCAGTCTCTCATTGGGGAGTCGTGAGACCCGCTTCGGAGCTGCGAGGGAGCGCAGGGCCGAAACAATCTGGCGTCGAGGGTAGCCGATACCGAAAGTTCGTTCGACCCAAGCAAAGCGGGAACCCGTGTTGGGCTCCCGCTTTGCGTCGCGCTTCGCTATGTATCAGTCGCGCCGATAGTTGGGCGCTTCCTTGGTGATCTGCACGTCGTGGACGTGGGATTCGGCGAAGCCGGCACCGGTGATCTGCACGAATTGCGGCACGGTGCGCATCTCTTCGATGGTCTGGCTACCGGTGTAGCCCATGGAGGCACGCAGGCCGCCCATCAGCTGGTGCACGATGGCGCTCATCATGCCCTTGTAGGGCACGCGGCCTTCGATGCCTTCCGGTACCAGCTTCTCGACGCCGGCATTCTTGTCCTGGAAGTAACGGTCGCTGGAACCCTGGGTCTGGGACATGGCGCCCATGGAACCCATGCCGCGATACGCCTTGTAGGTACGACCCTGGAACAGCTCGACTTCGCCCGGGGCTTCTTCCGTCCCGGCGAGCAGGCCGCCGATCATGACGATGCTGGCGCCTGCGGCGATGGCCTTGGCGATGTCACCGGAGAAGCGGATACCGCCATCGGCGATGACCGGCACGTCGTACTTGGCCATGGCGGCCGCGACGTTGGCGACAGCGCTCATCTGCGGCACACCGACACCGGCGACGATACGCGTGGTGCAGATGGAACCCGGACCGATGCCGACCTTGACGCCGTCTGCGCCGGCTTCTGCCAGGGCGATGGCGGCTTCAGCGGTCGCGATGTTGCCACCGATGACCTGAATCTTCGGGTGGTGCTCCTTGACCCAGGCGACGCGGTCGATCACGCCCTTGGAGTGACCGTGAGCGGTGTCGACGACGATGACGTCAACGCCGGCTTCGGCCAGTGCAGCGACGCGGTCCGGGGTTTCCGGGCCGGTGCCGACGGCGGCGCCGACCAGCAGGCTGCCGTTGCTGTCCTTCGCCGCGTTCGGGTAGGTCTTGACCTTCTCGATGTCGCGAACGGTAACGAGGCCGCGCAGGCGGAATTCGTCATCGACGATCGGCATCTTCTCGATGCGGCTTTCCTGCAGCTTGGCCTTGATCTGGTCCAGCGGCGTGCCTTCCAGCACGGTGACCAGCTTCTCGCGGCCGGTCATGATGCCCGCGACGGTATCGCTGAAGTCAGGCTGGAAGCGCATGTCGCGACCGGTCACGATGCCGACCAGGTATTCACCCTCGACCACCGGGAAGCCGGAGTAGCCATGCTCCTCGGACATTGCCAGCAGATCCTGGATCTTGGCCTTCGGGCTGACAGTGACCGGGTCACGCACGATGACGCTTTCGTGCTTCTTGACCTTGCGGACTTCCGCGGCCTGCTGGGCGATGCTCATGCTCTTGTGGATGATGCCGACACCACCTTCCTGCGCCATGGCGATGGCCAGGCGAGCTTCGGTGACGGTATCCATCGCAGAGGAGATAAGCGGGATATTGACGCTGATGTCGCGTGTGAGACGTGATCTCAGGCTGACGTCCTTGGGGAGGACCTCGGAGTAGCCGGGGACGAGAAGAACGTCATCAAACGTCAGAGCTTCTTGCGCTATACGTAGCATGTCGAACGCCCAGTAGCAGTTTATGAGGGATGCGCAAAAGCCGCAGTGCAGGGCCCGATGGACAGGCGCCATGACTACGGTTCTAGCGGTTGCTGCGAGGTAATCACCCATGATAACCCATTCGCCCCGCCCGAGACAAACGTCGCAGGCTATCAAACTCGCAACTTCACGTCCCGTCGACACTAACCATCTGGTCAACTAAAGCCACGGATGGCGCGGCCTGCGGGCTGGCGGGCGGTGAGTCACCTTGCCAGAGCCGAGCCTCGCTGGGTGCTGGCCAGCGCAGCGCATGGGACGCTTTGGATCGTCTCTCGCTTCTCGCCTGTGGCATCATTGCCTTGTTCTCTTCACAAGCTTCAATAGTCGCCCTCACTCAAGCTCCCCGTCAGCTCCAGCACAAGGAATGTCGCGTGTTCGAAACCTCGTCTGCCGCCAACGCCATCAGCGTGACCCAGCTCAACCGTGAGGCCAAGGGCCTGCTGGAGCGAGGCCTGGGGGAGCTCTGGATCGAGGGGGAGATCTCGGGCTATTCGCAGCCGCGCTCCGGCCACTGCTACTTCACGCTCAAGGATGACAACGCCCAGGTGCGCTGTGCGCTGTTCAAGAGCCGTGCCCAATTTCTGCGCGAGAAGCCCAAGGATGGTGACCGGGTGCGGGTACGCGCCAAGGTGTCACTGTTCGAGGCGCGTGGCGACTATCAGCTGATCGTCGAGGCGTTGCAGCAGGCGGGACTGGGGGAGTGGCTGGCGCGACTGGCACGCCTGAGAGAACAACTGGCGGCCGAGGGCGTGTTCGCCAATCAGCGCGCCCTGCCCTATCCGCCGCGCCATCTGGGCGTGATCACCTCCGCGACCGGCGCTGCGCTGCAGGATGTGATCGCGGTGACGCGCAAGCGTTGGCCGCAGGCGCATCTGAGCGTGTTGCCAGTCGCCGTGCAGGGGCCGCAGGCGGTGCCGCAGCTGATTCGCGCGGTGGCGATGGCCAATCGCGACAGCGACTGTGATGCGCTGCTGATCACACGTGGCGGCGGCAGCCTGGAAGACCTGTGGGCCTTCAATGATCAGCATCTGGCGCGCGCCATCTTCCACTCGCGCCTGCCGGTGGTGGCCGCCATCGGCCACGAGACCGATACCACCCTGGCGGAGCTGGCCGCCGACCTGCGCGCGCCGACGCCCTCCGCCGCCGCCGAGGCGCTGTACCCGGACCAACGCGCCCAGGTGCAGCAACTGACCGCCCTCAAGCAGCGCCTGTGGCGCGCGCAGCGGGCACGCCTCGACCAGGCGGCGCAGCGTCTGGATCATGCCCGCTCGCGCCTGCGTCACCCGGCCCGTGAGCTGGAAACCCAGCGCCAGCGTGCCCGCGAGCTGGAGCGCCGCCTGCACACCGCAGTGCGCATGCGCATGACCAGTGAGCAGCAGAAGGCCGACCAGCTGACCCGCCGCCTGCAGCAGGCCAGCCCCGCGCGTGACATCCAGCGTCACCGACAGCAACTGGCGATGCTGACCCCGCGCCTCAACAACGCCCTGCCACGTCGTCTGGCCGCTGACCGTGAGCGCCTGGAAGGCGCGATGCGCGCGCTGAATGCGGTCAGCCCGCTCAATGTGCTCAACCGTGGCTACGCCATCGTCGAACGCGTCGGCAGCAGCCAGACCCAAGCCCCCGGCGATAGCAAGGTGATTCGCGCCGCCCACCAGACCCAGCCCGGCGAGATGCTCTCGATCCGCCTCGGCGAAGGCCGCCTCGCCGTCGAGGTCAAACGTCGCTACAAGCCGCGCCCCTGATCCTCTGATCGGCACTGTCGCGCTACCAAACCGAAAAAGCCCCGCTACCTGAACAGGTAACGGGGCTTTTTCATGGGCGCTTCACGTCCGCCACACCGAGCCGCTTTTGACCACTCACCTTGCGCATAACTCACACTGACACTCGTGAACTGCTACGCAGGTCTTGACCCTGGTCTTTCGCGTGGCTTCGGACGCGATAAACCTAGAAGTCAGGCGGACCCTGCTCGGCGCCCGGCTTGAACACGCCCGGCTCCAGATCATGACGTCCCAGCAGCTTGTAGAAGTCGGTGCGGTTACGCCCGGCGATACGCGCCGCCTGGGTCACGTTGCCTTCGGTGATCTTCAGCACCTTGATCAGGTAGCTGCGCTCGAAGCCGGCACGCGCCTCGGAGAAGGACGGCAAGGCGTTCTCTTCCGCGGCCAGCGCCTGGGAGACCAGCGCTTCCGGAATCATCGAGGAGCTGGTCAGGGCGACACACTGCTCGACCACGTTGACCAGCTGACGCACGTTGCCCGGCCAGGCACTGGAGGCCAGCAGGTTGAGCGCTTCCGGCGAGAAGCCCTTCACGAACGGCTTGTGGCGCGCGGCGGCCTGGCTGATCAGGTACTTGGCCAGCAGCGGCACATCCTCGGCACGCTCGCGCAGGGCGGGCAGCTTCAGATTGACCACGTTGAGGCGGTAGTAGAGGTCTTCGCGGAAATCGCCGTCATGCATCGCCTTGTCGAGATTGCGGTGCGTGGCGGAGATGATGCGCACATCGATGGGCACCGAGGTGGTGGAGCCCAGCGGGCGAATCTGACGCTCCTGCAGGGCACGCAGCAGCTTGACCTGCAGCGCCAGCGGCATGTCGCCGATCTCGTCGAGGAACAGGGTGCCGCCGTCCGCCGCCTGGAACAGGCCCTGGTGGGCACTGACCGCGCCGGTGAACGAGCCCTTGGCGTGCCCGAACAGCTCGCTTTCCAGCAGCTGCTCCGGCAGCGCGCCACAGTTGATGGCGACGAAGGGACGCGAGGCGCGGGGGCTGGCGTTGTGGATGGCCTTGGCCATCAGCTCCTTGCCCGAACCGGACGGACCGGTGACCAGCACGCTGACATCGGATGCCGCTACCATGCGCGCCTGCTCGAGAATCTGCTCCATCTGCGGGGAGCGAGTGATGATGCCAGCGCGCCAGGCATCGTCACCCTCCTTTACGGGCGGCGCCTGGGCCAGCGCCTCATCGATGGCGGCGAACAGCTCGTCCTTGTCGACCGGCTTGGTCAGGAAGCTGAACACGCCCTGGCGGGTGGCACTGACGGCATCAGGAATGGAGCCGTGTGCGGTCAGCAGGATGACGGGCATGCCCGGCTGACGCTTCTGCAGCTCACCGAACAGGGCCATGCCATCCATTTCATCCATGCGCAGGTCGGACAGGACCAGGTCTGGACGTGCGGCTTCGAGACGGCTGAGCGCCTCGCGGCCACTGCTGGCCGTCGTGACCTTGAAGCCACGGCTTTCGAGACGCATGCCGAGCAGCTTGAGCAGGCTCGCATCATCATCGACGAGCAGAATATGCGCTTGTGCGTATTTCACACTAACTCTCCTTGCGACACCCGAGGGCCTGGGACATCGACGTCGGGGCCGCACAGTCTTGCGTCATGCAATCGCGGGGATTGAGTGACAGGGTCGTGGCCAGAGTCTGCCGCTGATGGCTCAGGGCGTGCTCTGGCGGCGCGAATTGATCGATTCTTCGATGGCCGTCAAGGCTTCCAGCTTCTTGGTCAGCTGGGCGTTCTCGGCGCTGAGCTTGCGACGGGCACCGTCATTCTTGTCACGCTCGGCGATCAGACCGCGACGCTCCTCGAGGCCATTGAGCCACTGGCGAAGCAGCGGCTGAAGGCGGCTCGGGGCGGTGGGCAGGTCCGCCTTGTAGAGGTCGGAGGCCAGCTCCCAGTCCGATTCATCGCCCCAGCTGAGCACGATGGCACGCGCGAGGCGACGGTCGTGGCGGTTGCCTTCCAGCTGCAACAGGGTGCTTTCACGCCAGCCGCTGTTGCCACGCTGGGCCTGCAGCGCGAAGGCGACCCATTCATCCAGCAGGCAGTCCTCGCCGGTGAAGTCCGGCAGGTCGCCGGCGCCGTAGCAGCTCTCCCGCACACTCGGGCTGACCACTTCCGGCTCGCTGCCCGGCATGGTGATATTGGTCAGGGCGCCACAGGCGCTAAGCGTACTGAGCAACACGCCTGCAGCCAGGCGCATCAGTAGTCGTTGACCCTTCATCACTTCAGTTCCTTGCGTGCTTGATGGCGTTCAATGACGCCATTTCATGTGGTGTGGACTGCTGATCCGCTCCGGCGGCATCCCTGTCTGCCTGCGGTTCATGCTCGCTGCCTTCCCCTGACGTCAGCGAGCGACTCGGTGTCGGCAATGTCAGCCGGAAGCAGACATCCGCCTTGGGGTCATCCACCAGCGCCAATTGACCAAATTGGGCGCGGGCGCTGTCAGCGGCGACCGAGAGACCGATGCCGGAGCCCTTGAGCGGGCCCTTGCGCTTCACCGCGCCCTGATAGAAGGGCTTGAACAGGTGGTCACGGTCCTGGGCGGCGATGGGTTCACCGCTGTTGGCGACTTCGATGATCAGCTTGCGAGGCTCCTTGCGGGCTCTCAACCACAGGTCACCACTGTCTTCGCCGTAGGCGATGGCATTGGAGATCAGGTTGTCGAGAATACGCCCAGTACGCGGCCTGTCCGCCTCCCAACTGAGGCTGGCAGGCGGAAGATGCACGCGCATGCCCTTCTTTTCCAGTGCCAAGCGATGTTTTGCCAGCACTTCCTTGAACACTTCATGCACATCGAAGCGACTCTGTTCGAGGCCCTGATTGTGCTGCAGCAGATTGTAGTCGAGGAGTTGCTCGATCAGCTTCTGCAATTCCTTGCTGGAGTCATCCAGCAGGCCAAGAATCTCGGTCTGGTGCGGGCTCAGCGGCCCGGCGACCTCGTCGATCAGCAGGCCGGTGCCTTCACGGATACTGGCCAGCGGGGTCTTGAGCTCATGCGACATGTGACGCAGGAACTGCTGTTTCTGCTCCTCGAGCTCATCCAGGCGCGTCGACAGCCAGTTGAGACGCTCGCCCAGCTGCACCAGCTCCGCCGGCCCCTTGATGACGATGGGTCGCTCGCTGTCGGTGCCGCTACCCAGGCCATTGATGCGGCGCTCCAGCTGCCGGATGGGACGGATGATCAGCCAGGTGAAGAACAGCATCAACAGCAGACTGATGGAGACCAGCGCGGCGGTCTGCCACCACAGCTGATTCTTGACCTGGGAGGCGCGGGCGCGGATGCCTTCGATACGCGCATCGACGAGTTCACGCGTGGAGTTGAGCAGGCCGCTGGCCTGGATAGAGAAGGGCCCGAAGTCTTCCAGATGGCGACTGACCTGATCGACGCTCATCTCGGGCATGCGCTCGAGCTGTGACAGCGTCGCCTTCAACTCGCTGACGCGGGGGTCGCCCTCGCCCAACAGGCGCGCCTGCTCATCCAGCAGGGTGCGGAAGCTGTTGGCCTTGTCGGCGTAGATCTTCATCAGATCAGGATTTTCCAGCACGGCGTACTGGCGGGCGCTACGCTCCATCTCGACGGCGAGATTGGTCAGCGTGCGGGCGCGGCGGGTCTGGTCGACGGCCTGGCGGGCACTGACATCCGCCAGTTCCGACAACTCCGACAGCGCCTGCCCTGCTTGAAACATGAGCACGGCAATCGGCAGCATCACCACCAGAAATGCCATCAGAACCAGCTGCGGCAGCGAGCGGGGACGCCAGCGTCGTGACACTGTGGAGGCCATGGAAAGAACTCTATGCAAGAAAGGGGTGGTCATCATCGAATCACGTCTTCCTAGAATACCAGAGTTCACCAGCGTCCATCGCGGTTGCCAGTTCGTTAATAAATATGACTCTTATTCAAATCATTACGCCGCCACGAGACAAACCGCCCCATTGGCTACGTTTCGCATGAAATTGTTGGCCATTCAGCGCTAGACGCACAAAAAAAGAGGGCCGGCATAGCCGGCCCCAAGTACGCAGGGAACTGAAGGGTCAGTCATCACGTGGTGCCTCTGGTACCTGGAGACCAGAGGCACTAAGTGATTGGCGGGTCTGACAGGTGGTCTGCCTGTCAGTCCCGGGAGAAAAGAACGTCACCTGGTGGTCGTTCCAGGTCAGTTGACGTTCACGCCGGACAGCGTCCGCGCTCCCTATCGGATGTGAAGCAGGGGGCAACACATCGCAATGTGGATGATCGAGTCGGATGGCTTGCCGACTTGCTCGCCTCGATCGTCAATTCGGGGATGACGGCAGCCAATCTCTCCGGCTACCGCATCGGTTTCGGGCATCCTTGCCCGGGCGTCCTTGCCCTCAAGATACTGTCCATGCCCACCAGGGGCCGTACCTGTCTCATCGCAACCTGAAGTCACACATCGCGTGGAGCAGACGCTTGGCCTGTCAGCGATCACGGAGCGCACAGGGTAGTGAGTACCGTCATCGCTGGAAGGCCAGAGAAAGGGCCGGTGATGCACCTCATATCTCTTGCTCACGGCACCTATTGCCAAAGGCGTGCCATAAACGCGAAAACACATTACAAAACAATGACTTGAAATTACGATAACGACGACAGGCATGCCAATGTTGCCCGGGGCGGCACACAGAGTCGTGTTTTACTGGCCGATTCGTCGCGATTTGCCAACACATATACGGGGCATGCTATTTTTCCCTTCTGAATCAATATCTTGAAACGTCTCCTTTGCAAGACAATCCCGCAAGGGGTGGGGGAAAACTGCGACACCTACGCAAGAACACCCGCTGATCAGCCCTCATCGAGGAAGGTCATCAGCGGGTGTTCTCTGGGCGATTCACACTGGCAGGCAAGTGAGGTGTGACTAGAGCGACTTGAGCAATACCTTGGAGTTGCGCGCCGAGTTGTAGGCCTCGCGACGCATGGGCGGCAGGTCTTGCAGGCCGGCCGACACGAAACCGTGCTCGATGAACCAGTGGACGGTATGGGTCGTCAGCGCATACAGACGCTCGACGCCGGCGCGACGCGCGCGCAGCTCGATCTCGGCCAGCAGCTGCTCGCCGCGCTGTCCGCGGCGATAGTCATCATGCACGGCCACGCAGGCCAGCTCGCCCATGGCGGCGTCACGGCTGAGATGCAGTGCCGCACACCCGATGATCATGCCATCGCGTTCCAGCACCACATAGTCGTCGATCTCATGTTCGAGACGCTCCCGCGAGCGGGCCACCAGGATGCCACGCTGCTCCAGCGGCCCCAGCAGCGCCAGCAGGCCACCGACATCCTCGAGTCGCGCCTTGCGCAGCTGCTCATAGCCCTGACGCGTGATCATGGTGCCGATGCCGTCACGGGTGAACAGCTCGCCCAGCAGGGCGTCACGGTCGCGCCAGCTCAACAGGTGAGTGCGCCCGACGCCACGACGTGCGGCGCCACAGGCAGCGGCCAGGTGGCGCGACAGCTCGCTGTCGTCATCGCGGGGCGGCGCCATCAGCGCGGCTTCCTCCGGATTGAGCTGACGCAGCAGCTCGCCGTCTTCGCCGAACAGGCCCTCCCCTTCACCAAGCAGGATCAGCTTGTCAGCGGCCAGCGCCACGGCGGCGTGTTCGGCGACCTCAGCAGCGTCCAGATCGAACACCTCGCCGGTGCTGGAATAGCCCAGCGGCGGCAGCACGACGATGGCCTGCTGCGAGAGCAGCCCCTGGATCGCCTCGCTGCGCACGCGGCGCACCTCGCCACCATGCAGGAAGTCGACGCCATGACGCACACCCAGCGGCTTGGCCATCACCAGATTGCCGGAGACGGCGGAGAGCTCCACGCCATGCAGCGGCGTATTGGGCAGCCCCTGGGACAGACTCGCCTCAAGGCGCAGACGCAGCGTGGCGACCTGCTGCTCCAGATGGCCGAGAATCTCGCGCGTCACCACCCAGCGGCCCTGATGACGGTCCGCCTCGATACCGGCAGCCTGCAACGCCTCGGCCACCTGCGGGCGCACCCCGAACACCACCACCAGCTTCACGCCGAGGGTATGCAGCAACGCCAGATCCTGTATCAACTGCGTTCGTCGTGACGAGGACAGGGCATCGCCCTCGATCAGAATGACGAAGGTGCGGCCACGATGGGCATTGATATAGGGAGAGGAGTTGCGAAACCAGTCCGCGAAGGGGAAACGCGTGTTCAAGAGCCAGCTCCGGGCAGGAGAGAGGGAAAATGGCATGTCAGGCATGCCCATGAATCATCATATCAGCGCCGCAGCCTGCACGGCGAGCGGTGCCCCCCTGAGATCCATGTGTCAGATACGAGAAAGGCGACCCGAAGGTCGCCTTTCTCGTTTTACCAATTCAGCTCTGGATCATGCGTCGGCTTAGCCGAACATGCCCTTGAACATGAAGAAGAACAGGATCGACAGGATCGCGCCGGCCGGCAGAGTGATCAGCCAGGACATCACGATGGTGCCGATCACGCGCAGGTTGAGCGCTGCCATGCCGCGTGCCAGGCCCACCCCCAGCACCGCACCGACCAGGGTGTGGGTGGTGGAGATCGGCAGGCCGGTGCCGGAGGCCAGCACGACGGTCGAGGCGGCGGCCAGCGTGGCCGCGAAGCCGCGTGACGGCGTCAGCTCGGTAATGCCGGTGCCGACAGTGGCAATGACGCGACGACCATAGGTGACCAGGCCGACGACGATACCGCCGCCACCCAGCACGAGGACCCACCACGGCATGCTCGCCTTGGCGCCGATCTGACCGGCAGAGTCGACGACGCTGATGATGGCCGCCAGCGGACCGACCGCATTGGCCACGTCGTTGGAGCCGTGGGCGAAGGCCATCGCACAGGCGGTGAACATCATCAGCAGGCCGAATACCTTCTCGACGCCGCTGAAGTCGAAGTCGTCACCGGTGGCGCGATTCTTCTCCTTGAGGCGTGAACGCGCGACCTTGCGCTCCATCAGCACGCCGATACCCATCACGATGGCACCGATGACGACGGCCAGCAGCAGGCTGGATTCGAAGCTCAGGTGCAGGCCGACATGCTTGAGGCCCTTGACCATGGTCACCATCGAGATGATGAAGCCGACCAGGAACATGTACATCGGCACGTAGCGCTTGGCGGCCGCGAACGGGTCTTCGTTGTCGAAGATCAGTGTCTGCACGGACTTGAACAGCACGAAGGCGATGGAGCCCGCCAGCAGCGGCGAGACCAGCCAGGAGGCCGCGATCTGACCGACCTTGGTCCATTCGACGGCATCCACACCCAGACCCGCAGCGGAGAAGCCGACGATGGCGCCGACGATGGAGTGGGTGGTCGAGACCGGCCAGCCCTTCATGGAAGCGATCAGCAGCCAGATACCGGCGGCCAGCAGCGAGGCCAGCATGCCGTAGACCAGGAACTGCGGATTCTCGATCAGCAGTGACGGGTCGATGATGCCCTTGCGGATGGTGTCAGTCACCTCACCACCGGCAAGCCAGGCACCGAGGAATTCGAAGATCACGGCGATGATGATCGCCTGCTTGATGGTGATCGCCTTGGAACCTACCGAGGTTCCCATGGCATTGGCGACGTCATTCGCACCCACACCCCAAGCCATGAAGAAACCGAACAGACAGGCAAGAATGACGAGCACATCGCCGTATTGAGCAATGATGGACATAGAAGACTCTTGGACAGATGGCAGGACGTCCTGATGGCGCTCAGCGCGCCATCAGGATCTGCAGTCGGGTACCGACCTTTTCCGCTTGGTCAGCCACATCGCCGACCCAATCGATGATCTTGTAGAGGAAGATCACATCGACGGGCGGGAGACTGGCTTCCAGCGAGAACAGGGTCTGGCGGATGGCGATCTGCTGTTCGTCGGACTGTTTCTCGAGCTCATGCAGCTCGTTGATCAGCTTGTCGACCAGCTCGCTCATGTTGCGCCCGAAACCGGACTCGACGAGGTCTTCCAGTTCACCTAACGCACGACGCGCCTGGCAGACCGATTCGACCGCAGTCTTGAGATACTCACGCATGGCGGGCACCAGTGCGGTGGGTATCTGCATATGACGACCCAGCATGATCCCGGCGATGTCCTTGGTGACATTCGCGATGGAATCCTGGACATGGATCAGCTCGAGAAGGTCGGAGCGCGAGACCGGCAGGAACAGCGAATTGGGCAGGTTGAGACGCAGCTGCGTCTTCAACTCGTCCGCTTCACGCTCCAGACCACTGATGGTCTTGCGAATGCTGGCTGCCTGCTCCCAATCACCCTGCTCGCAGGCGTCGAAGAAGGTCAGCAAGTGCTGGGCGCACTCGTCGGTCTTGATGATGTGGGTGTGCAGCGCCTTGAAAGGCGAGCGCCCGAACATCGAAGAGAAAGGGTTGGTCGTTACCATAGTGGCCGTCGGCGTTAAGGATTGACGCGCGGAGTGTAGCAAAGCCTTTGTGACGATCACATAACTTTCATCGTAACGTCATGATACCGCCTTGCTGTTGTCATTCACGCAACAACAGCGGCAGTTCGGGGGAACACGAAGGATTCCAGAAGAGAGATTGTCATGTAGCGGCAGGACCCATGGTCGCTGGCTTTATCCACTGTTCGTAATATAACCAAGGACGTGACGACAGGCAATTGCTGTCACTTCAATGTCATCATGCTGTCATATAAGTGTGATTCTGACGACAGGCCGATATCCCGCATGCCCTTCCGCCCTCCCCGCGCTTGCCTTGCCGCGGGCCAGGCGCGAGCATGAGACACACGAGCCTTCACCACCATGCACCACGCTTGCCGGAGGCTCTGCGGTCCTGGCGCCGCTGTCATCCTCATCCGTCAGCATCTGTCTTCTTTCATCCGTACAGGGAGTGCCCATCATGGCGCAGGAAATCGAACTCAAACTGGCACTGTCTCAACCCGTCATTGATCGCGATGCCATTCTGGAGACACTGACGAGCATTGCAGAGCTGGCAACGGTCGCCCCCAGGCGGCGCTGGCTGGCCAACACCTACTTCGACACCCCCGAGCATGCGCTGGAGCGCGCTCGCATGGCGCTGCGGCTGCGCCAGAGCGGTGAGGATGCCGACAGCACGGGTGCCCTGCGCCAGACGCTCAAGACCAGCGGCGAGAGCCATGGCGGGCTGCATTCACGCGGCGAATGGGAGTGGGAGCTGCCCGAGGGCCAGACCGACCTCGACCTCGACGGTCTGCGTGACCTGCCGCCCTTGCAGGCGCTGGAGGGCAGCGCCCGCGAGCAGCTGCTGAGTGCACTCGCGCCCAGCTTCAGCACCGATTTCGAGCGCCATGCCTGGCAGATCGACGTCAAGGCGACACGCAGCGACGAGAATGTGAGCGACGAGCAGGTCACCGTCGGCGTCGAGATGGCGCTGGACCTGGGCGCGGTGAAGGCCAGTGGTCGCGAAGTGGCCATCCAGGAGATCGAGCTCGAGCTGACCGGCGGCGAAGAACTCGCCCCCGAGGTGAGAGAAGGCGTGCTCTGGCAGCTGGCGGATTCACTGGCCAGCCGCCTGGCACTGCGCCCGGCGGATGCCAGCAAGGCCAAGCGCGGTGCGGCGCTGCGGGATGGCGAATGGCATGAGAAGACGCTGGATACCGCTGACCCCGGCGCGCTGCTGTCCGCCGCCATCGATGCACTCGATGCCCACGCCGACCGTCAGGCGAAAGACGACCTCAAGTGGCACGCGCATGCGCTGGCCGCCCTGTCGGCCCTTGCATCACGGCTGGCCGCCAGCCAGCATCCCGGCCATATCCACGCGGTGGCGCTGGTCGAGGCGCTGGAAAGCAGCGACGGCGACGCCTCACAGGACTGGGCGACTCGCGACTTCGGCCAGCACAGCCTGTCACTGCTCGCGACGCTGCGCGGCTGAACCTCAGCACGACACTGACTGCCCAGCCGCCAGGCGCTAGACCACTGGCTGATGGACAACGGCCGGGCAGTCACTGAAGGTCATACTGAGACATCCCCGATACGCCCTGACATTCATCCGGCGTCGTCACGCCCGTCAAGGAAGCCTGCATGCCTGAACGCCAGGGCCCTGCCAATGAATATGGCAGCACTCCGCAAAGCCCCCCAGCGACACCCTCGCACCCCAGCGACTACGAGCCCGCGACGGGCCGCCTGCGCGCGCGGCTGTTTCACTGGATCTTCGAGTCTGACACCAAGGCGGCCAAGGCCTTCGATATCGGCCTGATCCTGATGATCTTCGCCAGTGTCGCCGTGGTGATGCTCGACAGCGTGCCCTCGCTCAATGCGCAATACGGCGAGCTGTTCCGCATCATGGAGTGGGGCTTCACGATCATCTTCACGCTGGAATACGCCGTCCGCCTCTACTGTCTGAAGCATCCCGGCACCTGGGCCAAGGGCTTCTACGGCGTACTCGACCTGCTGTCGATCGCGCCCACCTGGCTGTCGCTGCTGATTCCGGGCGCCCAGGCCCTGCTGGTGGTGCGCGTACTGCGTGTGCTGCGCCTGTTCCGCGTGTTGCGCCTGATGGCCTTCGTCGGCGAGGGCCGCATGCTGGTCGAGGCCATGACGCGCAGCCGGCGCAAGATTCTGCTGTTCTTCATCACCGTGCTCAGCATCGTCACGGTGTTCGGCGCTCTGATCTATCTGATCGAGCCGCCCGAGGCCGGCTTCACCTCCATCCCCAAGGCGCTCTACTGGGGCGTGGTGACGCTGACGACGGTGGGTTATGGCGACATCGCGCCCATCACGCCGCTGGGGCAGTTCATCTCGGCGCTGATGATGATTCTCGGCTACTCGATTCTCGCCGTGCCCACCGGGGTGTTCTCGGCCGAGGTTCTCAACGGCCTGCGCATGCAGCAGACCAGCGACGAAGCCTGCCCGGGCTGTGGTCGTGAAGGCCATGATCGCAACGCCAAGTACTGCAAGTTCTGCGGCACCTGGCTGGACGAGGACACCCGCGACCCGCGCGAGCCTGAGACAGAGCCGGAACCGGAACCGGAACCGGAGCCTGAGCCGGAACCTGAGACAGAGCCGGATCCCGAATCTGCGCCTGACGCAGAGACGCCATCGGACGATCAGCCAGAACCTCCCGATAGCGGGCCTCCCGAAAGCGGGCCTCCCGAGAGCGGGCCTCCCGACCGCGACCGCAGCTGACGAAGCCGAGAATCACTCAGCACACGACCACTCCTCGGAAATGACAACGCCTCGGAAATGACAACGCCCCCGCGACCGCAAGGTCCGGGGGCGTCTTCGTATGGCAAGGCGCTGTCAGCGCCGTGAAGCGCTACGCTGTCGCGATCACTCCGTGAAGCTCGAGATATCGCCGCGCCCTTCGCGCACGATCACCGGCGGCAGCTCGCGCAGGTCCACCACACTGGTGGTCTCGAAGCTGCAAGCGCCACCGTCGATGACCAGATCCAGCGCATGTCCGAAGCGCTCGCGAATCTCTTTGGCGTCCGTCATCGGCAGCTCCTCACCCGGCGGAATCAGCGTCACGCTCATCAGCGGTTCGCGATGGGTTTCCAGCAGGGCGTGGGTGATGGCGTGGTCCGGCACGCGCACGCCGATGGAGCGACGCTTGGGGTGCAGCAGCAGGCGCGGCACTTCAGAAGTCGCCTGCAGGATGAAGGTATAGGCGCCCGGCGTGTGACTCTTGAGCAGGCGGAAGATGGCGTTGTCGACCTTGGCGTAGGTGCCGATTTCCGAGAGGTCAGAACACACCAGGGTGAAGTTGTGCTTGTCGTCCAGCTGACGCAGGCGCTTGATGCGCTCGATGGCCTTCTTCTCGCCCAGATGACAGCCCAGCGCGTAGCCGGAGTCGGTCGGATAGGCGATCACGCCACCCTGCTGGATGATGGCGACGGCCTGATCGATGAGGCGTTTCTGGGGATTTTCGGGATGAATCTGGAAGAACTGTCCCATGCGGTGCTCCTTGCGTCTGGGCGCCAGTACGGCAGGCGGACTGGCGTCACGGTGATCTCTTGATATCACATGGAGGCAGCGTCGGCCGCAAAAAAGGGCGCGATGCGCGGATGACACCACACGGGCGGCACCTTGGTGCGGGGCGGCGGACTCATGCTGCCGGGCGCCAGCGGGCCGCCGGGGAAGTGGAAGTCACTGCCGACGGAGGCGTAGAGACCCAGCTCATCCAGCTGACGCGCCAGGTCACGCGCGCGATCGATATTCTGGAAGCCGCTGACCAGCTCCGCGCCTTCGCCGCCGGCGGCAATGAAGTCACGCAGCAGCTCGCCACGCTTGGTGCGCGTCAGCTTGTAGCGCATCGGGTGCGCCATCACGGCGATGCCGCCATCGGCACGTACCCAGCCTACCGCCTCTTCCATCTCCGGCCAGTGCGCCTTGACGTCACCTTTCTGGCCCGCGCCCAGATGCCGCTTGAAGGCGTCCTGCAGGTTGCGTGCAATCCCGGCCTCGACCAGCGCGCGGGCGAAATCCGGGCGTGACAGCGGGCGGTCGCCTGAGCCACTCAGCTTGGCCTGTTCCCGAGCGCGCTCGAAGGCATTCTCGAGCCCGAGCTTTTCCATGCGCGTGGCGATCTCGTGGCTGCGTCGCTCACGCGCCTCGTGCTGCTGCTTGAGACCGGCGCTCAGCGCATCGCCGGCGCCCTCGGGCATCAACGCCACGATGTGGATGGTCTGGTTGCGCCAGCGGACCGATAGCTCACAGCCGGGCAGCAACGAGATTCCCTCGGCGCGGGCGGCCTGCTGGGCCTCGAAGATGCCTTCCATGCTGTCGTGATCGGTCAGTGACATGCGCGACAGACCGCGCCGCGCGGCCAGTGCCACCAGCTCTGTCGGTGCCATGCCGCCGTCGGAGGCGGTGGAATGCATGTGCAGGTCGATGTCCGGCACCTCGATATCGGAATCGAAGCGCTCCGGCAGCGGGCGAAACTCGATCGGCTTGCGGGATGCGGAAATCGGCGAAGAGTCGGACGGGACGTCGGACACGGGGAACCTCTCGGGATGAACGTCTGTGCCACGCGATGCCTGAGATGCAGGCGATCCAGCGGGCCAGACGTCGGGCAGTATTGGCTGCGATGCGCGCCCGGACACACAGGGGCTTTGTCAGCAGGCAGCAATGGCGGCAGAATGAGCACATGCAGGCAGGGGTGCGCCGCTGGTGTCAGACAGGATACCACTCGCACAGGCCCTTGCCTTCCCGACGGCTGCGTCGTCGTGTTCAGGAGTGCGCATTACCCATGAAGATGTTGCTCGACTTTCTGCCGATCGTGATCTTCTTCGCCGTCTACAAGATGACTGGCGACATGATCATGGCTACCGCCGTGTTGATTCCCGCGACCCTCGCGCAGGTGCTGTACATCTACTGGCGCCACAAGCGCGTCGAGAAGATGCAGCTGGTCACCCTGGCGCTGGTCGTCGTGCTGGGTGGCGCGACCGTGCTGTTCGGCAACAGCTCCTTCATCCAGTGGAAGCCCACCGTGGTCAACTGGCTGTTCGCCGTCGCCTTCCTGCTGTCGCCGCTGTTCGGCGGCAAGCCGCTGGTGGAGCGCATGATGGAAAAGGCGATTCAGCTGCCGCGCCCCATCTGGCACCGCCTCAATCTGGCCTGGGTGGTATTCTTCCTCGCCATGGGCGGCCTCAACATCTACGTCTTCAGTCACTATTCGGAAGACATCTGGGTCGATTTCAAGCTGTTCGGCATGCTCGGTCTGACACTGCTGTTCGTCATCGTTCAGGGCGTCTACCTGTCCCGCCACATGGTGCAGGCCCCTCAGGAAGAGAACGCTTCCTCGACCAATTCTCAAAAGGATGATTCGTGATGCTCTACTCCATTGTCTGTCAGGACGTCGAAGGTAGCCTCGAAGCGCGCATGGCGGCGCGCCCGCCGCATCTGGCACGTCTGGAGGCGCTGCACGCCGCCGGGCGTCTGGTCATCGCCGGCCCCAACCCGGCCATCGACAGCGAAGCACCGGGTGAAGCCGGCTTCAGCGGCAGCGTCATCATCGCCGAGTTCGATTCCCTCGAAGACGCCCAGAAGTGGGCCGATGCCGATCCCTTCGTCATCGCCGGTGTCTATGAAAGCGCCGAAGTGAAGCCCTTCAAGCAGACCCTGCCCTAGCCCGGCGTCCGACCGGTCATCTGACCGGCGGTTTCTCACAGACGACGGACAGCCTGGCTGTCCGTCGTCTGCGTTGCAGGCCTTGCTCTGCCGCTGTCTCGCTGTGCTGCTATCCCGCTCGACCTCCTGCCAGGAATGCCCGTGAACGACCACCCCTCCTCCCCCCGCCAGCCCGCCCCCGGCCAGTCAGCTCCTGATCAGGCCGCCTCGTCAGCCCGCCAGGCTTCGCCGCAGCAAGCCTCGGGCAGCGCGGCACACAAACCTGCCACGACGCCACCGAGCGCGATCGAGCCGGTCACGGCGCCCGGCGTAGTGCCGGACGTGCCACTGGCACCACTGGCGGCATTGGAGGAGGCGCAGCTCGAGTGGGACGACACCGCGCCACAGGCCACCGATTACGGCGATGTGTACTTCTCGATCCACGATGGCCGTGCCGAGACCGTGCACGTCTTCCTTGACAGCAACCGGCTGAGCGAGCGCTTCCGTGACTGGCGGGAAGCGCGCCCCTTCGTGATCGGCGAGACCGGCTTCGGCACCGGCCTCAACATCCTGTGCGCCGCCCAGCGCTTTCTGGCAACGGCACCCGCCGAGGCGCGCCTGCATGTCGTCTCGGTGGAAAAGCACCCGATGCGCGCCGCGGACCTCGAGCGGGCACTGTCCGCCTGGCCGGACCTCGCCTCACTGGCGAAGCCGCTGGTCGCTCAATGGCCCGCTGCCGTCCTCGGCGTGCACCGCCTGTGGCTGGATGAGCGCATCACCCTGGACCTGCACTTCGGCGATGCGGTGGAGCGCCTGTCGCGCCTGGAAGGTGGCGTGGATGCCTGGTTCCTCGATGGCTTCTCGCCGTCGAAGAACCCGCAGATGTGGTCACCCGAGCTGTTCGCGGCCATGGCGGGTGTCTCGCGCCCCACGGCGACCTTCGCCACCTTCACCGCCGCGGGCTTCGTGCGGCGTGGCCTGCGCGCGGCAGGCTTCGTGTGGCGCAAGGTGCCCGGCCACGGCATGAAGCGCGAGATGATCTGCGGCGAGCTGGACGAACCGACCGCCGCCGCGCGCGCCGAACTGATGGGACTTGATGCCTCACCCGCGTCCGGCCATGCCCCCATGAAGGAGCACGCGGTGCGTGGCGCCCTTCATCCGCTGCGTCGTGAGCAGCCCTGGACCCAGCCCCCGCAGCCAGCGCCGATCGCTCGCGAGACGCATGTCGCGGTACTCGGCGCCGGTATCGCCGGCACCAGCTGCGCCGAGGCGCTGGCGCGGCGCGGCGTGAAGGTCACGCTGATCGATGCCGAAGCCCCCGGCGCGCGGGCCTCCGGCAATCGCCAGGGTGCGCTCTACGTCAAGCTGGCAGCCGAGACCAACCCCGCCAGTCGCTTCCAGCTGGCCGCGCTGCAGTACAGCCGGCGCTGGCTGGCAAGCCTCGACCCCGAACAGACCCTGTGGTCCGCCAGCGGCGTGCTGCAGCTGGCCACCAGCGAGCGTGAGCGCAAGCGCCAGCAGCGCTTCCTCGACAACCACCCACTGCCCGAGGCGCTGCTCACGCCGGTCAGCGCCAATGAGGCCAGCCGAATCGCCGGCAGCGAGATCGCCTTCGACGGCCTCTTCTATCCGGTCGCCGGCTGGGTGCGCCCCAGCGCGCTCTGCCAGCACCTCGCCGCCACCCAGGGCATCCGCTTCCTGCAGGCGCGCATCGAGGCCATTCAGTCGCTGGAAGCCGAGGAAAGCGGGGCTACTGGCAACGGCGCGCCACGCTGGCAGCTGCAGACCAGCGACGGCACCAGCATGAAAGTCGATCAGCTGATTGTCGCGCTGGGGGAGCAGACTCACCTGCCCGAGCCGCTCGCGCATCTGCCGCTGCAGCCGATTCGCGGCCAGGTCAGCGAGATCACGGTAGCGCCGGAACACGCCGCGCACCTGCCAGCGCTCGACAGCGTGGTCTGCGCCGGTGGCTATGTCTCGCCCTATCAGCGCCACGCCGATGGCAGCGTGACGCTCAGCTTCGGCGCGACCTTCGCCCCGCGCGATGAGGATGAGGCGGTCCGCGAGGCGGACCACGCCGCCAATGTCGCGGAGCTGCGCAGTGCCCTGCCCGCCTTCGTCGCCGCCTGGGAGCAGGCGCGTGGCGTCAGGCTGGAAGACGATGACTGGCAGGGACGTGTCGCCTGGCGCGCCGCCAGCCCGGACAAGAGCCCGCTGGCCGGCCCGGCACCGGACGCCGCGCAATGGCGTGAGGATTACGCCGCCATGGCCTTCGATGCGAAAAAGCGCGTGCCACAGTCGAGCGGCGCCCACCTGCCCGGCCTGTGGCTCTCCACCGCACACGGCTCACGCGGCTTCACCACCGCCCCGCTGTGCGCCGAACTGATCGCCTCGCAGCTATGTGGCGAGCCGCTGCCGCTGGAACGCGAACTGGCCGAGCACCTGCACCCGGGACGCCGCCTGATCCGCGATATCGTCCAGCGGCGCTGAGAGGTCGGCATCACTCAGGCCTGACGGCACTGTCTGGACAGGGCCTGACGGTCGATGACCTGATAGGTGAAGGATGGCCGGCCGATCTGACCGTAGTGGAAGGCCTCGCTGAGCATGCCGCAGGCCGCGAGATGGCGCAGGTACTTGCGGATGGTCACTCGCGACATGCCGGTGGCAGGCAGCAACGCCTCACTGGTGAAGCTGCCTTCCTCGCGCGGCAGCGCCATGATGGCACTGGCCACCAAGGCAAGTGACGCCGCCGTCACGCCCTTGGGCAGGCGCCCCTCGGGTACCGCGCCCGCAGCGCCGCTGACCAGCCCCTGCACGCCGAAGAGCTGGTCCAGTTGCTGCTGGCTGACTTCACCCTCTAGGCTCTCCAGCTGCTGGCGCCCGCGACGCGCCAGTGCCAACGCCTGCTGAAAACGGGCGAAGCTGAAGGGTTTGACCAGGTAATCGCACACCCCGAGCGCATGTGCACTGCGCACCGTGTCCGCCTCACTGGCGGCGGTGATCAGGATCACCTGGATATCGGGGGCGGCGTGGCGCCTCAGCCATCGCAACACTTCCAGCCCGCTGCGGCTGCGCAGATAGACATCCAGCAGCACCAGGTCCACCGCTTCCTGCGCCAGCACGTCGAGTGCCGTCGCGACATCCTCGCACTGGGCCACCAGGCGCATGCCGTCGATGCGACTGAGGTATTCGACATTGAGACGCATGACCATGGGGTCGTCTTCGACTATCAGCACACGCATGCGCTCTGGCTCCTTCGTTGTGCAAGTTCCGGCCGCAACGCCATCCCGTGATGCGCGGCCCCCTATCAGGGCGCCGCGCCAGTCAGCAGTCGGCAAGGCAGGGTCAGCTCGACCAGGGTACCGCCGCCCGAGGGCGCATAGAGGTGCCATTCGCCCTCGCGCGCGGTCACGATCTCCTGCACCAGCGACAGGCCCAGCCCGCGGCCTTCTCCATGACTGCTCACGCCCGCCATGCGTGCAGTCTGTCTCAGCTCCGTCGGCATGCCGGGGCCGTTGTCCGCCACGCTGATCGACAACTGCGCCTCTGCCGACGGGTCCAGTGATTCCAGCATCAACCCCAGGGTCACAGACGGGGCGTGAGCGTCAGCGCCCACCTCCTCCAGCGCTTCGAAGGCATTGTCGAGCAGATTGCCGATCACGCTGACCAGATCATGACTCAAGCTACGCTCCAGCACCGGAAACTCGGCCTGAGCGCCATCGTCCTGTGACATTCCCCACTCAGCGCAGCGGCCATGATGGCACTCGATCTCCAGCTCGACCGCCAGCGCGATGCCACGCTCGCGAGCCTCGCTGTGCTTGCCGATCAGAAGACCTGCCAGCAGAGGGTCCGCGATGCGCTCGGCGGCTGCGGCATCCGCCGGTAACTCCCGCTCCACCAGCAACGCAAGATAATCGCGCAGACCGGCGAGGTCCTGCATCTGCGTCAGGCCCGACAGCACATGCAGCCGGTTGCGGAACTCATGGCGCGCGGCGCGCAGTGACTCTGCCTGAAGGCGGACGCCGGTCAGCTCCTCGGCGAGGCGCTGCATGCGGTCGTGCTCGCGCAGTACCAGCACGCCGCCCATCAGCAGCTCGCCATCATGCACTCGCTGGCAACGCACCAGCAATCGCCGCCCGCCGTGAGTCACCTGGCGCAAGCGGGCCTCTTCCTGCTCGCTCACCGGCTGGTGCGCGACGAGGCACTCACGCATGCCGGTGTCGGGCAACCAGTCATCAAGGCGCTCGCCCAGCGTCGGCAAGGCCCCCAGCAACTCGCGCGCCGCGGCATTCACCAGCGTGATCCGCCCCTCGGGGTCGACCACGATGATGCCTTCTTCCAGGCTGGCCAGCACCGCCTGATGCTCCTCCACCAGGCGCGCGATGGCCGCCGGCTCCAGTCCCTTGAGCTGCCTGCGCAGATAGCGCGCCAGACCCAGTGCGCCCAGCGTGCCGAACAGCATCAACAAACCTAGTCCGAGCAGCAGCTGGCGCTTCTCATCGGCCAGACGCCGCCCCAGGGAGTCCAGCGTGATCCCGATGGCCACCGCACCGACGACGGCGCGCTCACCGCCCCTGGACGCATTCGCCATGACTGGAACGAAGCTGCGCAGGCTTTCGCCGAGCGTGCCGCGGGATTCGGAGAGGTAGGAGGCACCGGCAAGCGCACGCTGTTCGTCGCCACCCTGGAAGGGCTGCCCGATGCGTGCGGGGTCCGGGTGACTGAGCCGCAGGCCATCCGGGCGCATCACCACGATGAAGTCGACGGCATTCTCCTGACGCAGTCGCTCGATGCGTGCCGCCAGGCGGCTGTCCGCGACAGGAGGCGCAGCCTGCGGCGAGCTGGCCTCGCTCAGGGTAGAACGCACCTCGGGCAGACGCGCGATACGCTGGGCAAGAGCGGCAATGCGCTGGCCCTGGATCTCGCGCTGGGTCCGCTCCAGCTGGGCACTGAAGAGCCAGGCCGCGACCAGCAGGCTGACGATCACCATGCCGGCGGCGAGCAATGAGGTCAGCGCGCTCAGTCCGGGTTGAGAATGCCGCAACATGCCGGACAAGCCATGTGCCCCCTTGGTGGCATGGCCATTCGGCCCGGCGCATGGGCGAGCGGCAGCCGGCGCTTTCATAAGTTTCAAAAGGCTTTCTTTAATTCGCAAAACTTGGCCCTCGGGAGCCACACCGTAAGCTCCCTGTGACGCGCATCCAGTGCGCGAACATGATGTCCCTTCCCCGTCCCAAACGATCCCGCGATGCCACGCCAACGCGTCCGGGCATGACAACAGGTCCTGCAACGACAGAGTGCAGGACAAGGAGCATGCATGACACATTCCTCGCAGACCGCCACGGCCACGCCTGCCGCAGAGTCCCCCTGGCAGAAGACGCGCATCTTCGGCATGTCGCTGCCGATCTTCGCCCTGTCCTTCCTGGTTCTTGTCGCCGCCATCGCCACCGACACCCTGCCTGCGGGCATGATCGGCGCGCTGCTGGTCATGATGATTCTCGGGGAGCTGCTGGGCTTTCTGGGCGACCGCCTGCCGATCATCAACAGCTATCTGGGTGGCGGCGCCATTCTCGCCATCTTCGGTGCCGCAGCGCTGGTCTACAGCGGCTGGCTGCCGCAGGAGGTCACGGCGAATGTCAGTGAGTTCATGAAGGCCGGTGGCTTTCTGAACTTCTACATCGCGGCGCTGATCACCGGCAGCATTCTCGGCATGGACTCCCGCGTGCTGGTCAAGGTCGGGGCCCGCTTCGCGCTGCCGCTGCTGTGCTCGGTGCTGTTCGCGGCGCTCTTCGCGATGCTGGTCGGCTGGGTCATGGGCTTCTCGCCCAAGGATGCCGTCATGGTCATCGCGCTGCCCATCATGGGCGGCGGCATGGGGGCCGGCGCCGTACCGATGAGCCAGATCTACGAGCAGCTGCTGGGGCAACCGGCCAGCTACTATATCTCGATCCTGGTGCCGGCACTGGCCCTGGGCAATGTCTTCGCCATCATCATTGCCGGGCTGCTCAACGGGCTTGGCAAGCGCTTCCCGTCACTGACCGGTGGCGGCCAGATGATGCCGGGCGTCAATGTCCGCGAAGAGAAGAGCACGCCTGACCTGTCCCAGCTGGGCATCGGCATGGTGATTGCCCTGAGCTTCTTCGTCGCCAGCCAGATTCTCGGCAAGGTCATTCCGCTGCACCCCTACGCGCTGATGATCATCGCGGTCGCCGTGCTCAAGTGCGCCAACCTGGTACCGGAGAACATCAATCAAGCCGCCGCCCAATGGTTCCGGTTCGTGGCAGGCAACTGGACCTTCGCGCTGCTGTTCGGCATCGGCGTGGCCTACACCGATCTGGGCCAGGTGATCGATGCCATCACCATCACCTACGTGGTGATCGTGTTCGGTGTCGTCGCCGGTGCCGCCTTCGGTGCGGGTCTGGTGGGCAAGCTGGTCGGCTTCTATCCCATCGAGTCCGCCATCACCGCTGGCCTGTGCATGGCCAACATGGGCGGCACGGGTGACGTCGCCGTACTCTCGGCGGCCAATCGCATGCAGCTGATGCCTTTCGCGCAGATTTCCTCGCGCTTGGGCGGGGCCTTGATTCTGCTGATCTCGAGCCTGGTCGTGCCGATGTGGTTTGCATGATCCGGCGCATCGCCAGACGCCACTAACCGTACCAACTGGTGCAACAACTGGCGCTTCATGAACGACAACGCCCCTGGCCTGTGCCAGGGGCGTTGTCGTTTCCAACCCCGGGGTCAGGGGCAGGGTCAGGGCATGCTCAACACAGCATGACCGCTGGCCGGGCTCAGTCGCCCTCTTCCTCATCGTCCGCCAGCTGGCGACCGAAGGACTGCCACTGTTCCAGCGTCATCACCTCGGTGGATTCGGTGCCGATATCGTGGACGATCAACAGCTTGCCGCGTGACAGCTGGCCTTCCAGCTCCGCGACCCAGCCGGCCATGCCTTCACCGACATCGGTGGTGTCGTAGCCCTGACGGGTGACGAAGGCTTCCAGCAGGGCGCGCCGTGTATCGGCGGGCAGCATGGTCTGCGGTACCTCGATGAAGCGGTCCCGCGGGTCCATCTGATCAAGTGGCATCTGGCTCATGGGTAGCTCCTGTCCATCATCAGGGTGGCGTGACGCCGCCTGCGGTGCATCGTTCAGCGTATCCGTACTCATGCATCCTCTCCCGCGCTGTCTTGCGCACTGTCTTGCGGATTGTCCTGCTGTGCATCAGCACCGGATTCCCATTCGGCCAGGCGCTTCACGAAGGTCTCTTCGTCCAGCACCGTGAGGCCCAGCTGCATGGCTTTCTCGAGCTTGCTGCCCGCTGCCTCGCCGGCGACTACACCGGCGGTCTTCTTCGAGACACTGCCCGCCACCTTGGCGCCCAGCGCCTGCAGACGCGCCTTGCCTTCATCACGCGTCATGCTGTCGAGGCTGCCGGTCAGCACCCAGGTCTGGCCTGCCAGCGGCTGGGGGCGCTCACCGATTTCGACCTCTTCCCAGCTCAGACCACAGGCGAGCAACGCTTCCAGCGTCTCGTTGTTGGTCGGCTGCTGGAAGAAGGTATGGATATGCGCGGCGACGATGGGGCCGACATCTTCCACTGCCTCCAGCGCGGCCTGATCCGCTGCGCGCAGCGCTTCAAGCGTGCCGAAGTGCGTGGCCAGATTCGCGGCGGTGGCTTCACCGACTTCCCGAATGCCGAGGGCGTAGATGAAGCGTGCCAGGGTGGTGTTGCGGCTCTTGTCCAGCGAGGCGACCAGATTGGCGGCGGACTTCTCGCCCATGCGCGGCAGCTCAGCCAGGGTGGCAGCTTCCAGATGGAACAGGTCCGCCGGCGTCTTGACCAGCTCACGTTCGATCAGCTGCTCGATCAGCTTCTCGCCGAGTCCATCGACATCCAGCGCCTTGCGACTGGAGAAGTGCTTGAGGGCTTCCTTGCGCTGCGCGGCGCAGATCAGTCCGCCCGCGCAGCGTGCCACCACCTCGCCTTCGAGGCGCTCGATGTCGGAGCCGCACACCGGGCAGCCGTCCGGCAGCACGATGGCTTCACGGCTGGCACCTTCACTGGCGACCCGCACCACCTGCGGGATGACATCGCCGGCGCGCCGAATGATGACGCTGTCACCGATCTGCACGCCGAGACGCTCCACCTCATCCATGTTGTGCAGTGTGGCGTTGGAGACCACCACGCCGGCGACCTGCACCGGTGCCAGCCGGGCGACCGGTGTCAGCGCGCCAGTGCGTCCGACCTGAAAATCGACGCCTTCCAGGGTGGTTTCCTGCTCCTGCGCCGGGTACTTGTAGGCGATGGCCCAGCGCGGGGCGCGCGCCACGAAGCCCAGTTCACGCTGCAGACGCAGTGCATCGAGCTTGATTACCGCGCCATCGATATCGTGATCGAGGCCATCACGCTGCTCGCCGAGGCGGCGGGTGTAGTCGATGATGCCCTGAGCGCCGCGCACCACCTCAAGCTGCGGGCTGGTACGGAAGCCATAGTCGTTGAGCAGCGCCATCAGACCGGAATGATTCTGGCCGGCCTCGCTGGCGAGCAGCGCATCATCCACCCGCGCGACCTGATAGGCGCAGAATTCCAGCGGACGCGAGGCGGCGATGTTGGAATCCAGCTGGCGCAGGCTGCCGGCGGCGGCATTGCGCGGGTTGGCGAACACCTTGCCATCCTCGTCGCGGCCGCGCGCGTTCAGCGCCTCGAAGCCAGCGTGGCTCATGTAGACCTCGCCGCGCACTTCCAGCAGCTCCGGCAGATCATCACCCCGCAGCTTGAGCGGGATCGAGCGAATGGTGCGCAGATTGGTGGTGATGCCTTCGCCGGTGCGGCCATCGCCGCGCGTCACGCCCTGCACCAGCACGCCATTCTCGTAGATGAGCGACACGGCCAGGCCATCGAGCTTGGGCTCGCAGCAGAAGCTCAGCTCGTCACCCGCATCCTGGGCGTCTCCCAGCTCCAGCGTTTTCGCCGCACGTTGCACGAAGGCGCGCAGCTCATCGTCATCGAAGGCGTTGTTGAGCGACAGCATCGGCACCGCATGCTGCACTTCCTCGAAGCCGCTGGCCGGTGCGGCTCCGACGCGCTGGGTGGGCGATTCCGAGCTGATCAGCTGGGGATATTCGGCTTCCAGCGCCTCGAGACGGCGCAGGCGCGTGTCGTAGTCGGCATCGGTCAGCGTCGGATCATCCAGCACGTAATAGCGGTGGCTGGCCTCAAGCAGCTCGCGATGCAGCTGCGCGACCTCCTCCATCACCTTGGCAGGCACGCCTTCCACCGCGGTCGGTGCAGCGGAGCGGGAAGCGCTCGAGGCGTTGGAATCATCGGCAGGCGCCGAAAACAGATCATCCTGGGCTGACATGACACTCACTCGAAACAGTGGCTCGCCAGCACTGCCAGAAGGCAGCGCTGAGCGACCTGAAAACGGGTGGCGAACCCTCCGACCTGACGCACTCGCAAGAGCTTGCAAAGGCTTGCAGGCGGAGGGGTCGCCTTGATGCTGCCATTGTACTCAATGTGAACGACGGGCCACACATTCAAGCACTCAGGGCGACAGTCGGGGGCTGGCAGGGGCCGTCAGAGGCTGCAAAAGGCCGGCAGGACACGCAAACGCCAACGGCGACCCGAAGGTCGCCGTTGGCGTTCTGGCATGACTGGTCGACTCAGAGAATGGCTGGGGAGTCGATCAGTTGGCCTGGTAGCGATGCAGACGATTGCGACGCTCGAACTCGTGCACCTGCTGGCGCTTGAACTCGATGGTCTGGGCCGTCATCACGCTGTGGTTCTCGTCTTTCAGCTCACCACCCAGACGACGCACCAGCAGCATGGCGATCTCGACCATGGTCTCGAAGGCGGCAGAGGTGTCATCCGCGCCCGGCAGCGGCATCAGGAAGGTGACGCCATCCAGCTGGCTGTCCACCATCTCGGCCGGCTTGAAGATACCCGGCTTGACCACGTTGGCCATCGCGAACTGCAGCGGGCTGTCATCGTCATCTTCCTCGTGGCGCAGGAACAGCCCCATCTCGGAATGACGCAGACCACAGGCCAGCGAGATGCCCAGCACGTCTTCACCACTGAAACCTTCGTCGCCACGCGCCATCACCGAGATGATGATGACTTCACTGGCATCAGCCAGGGTGTCACGTGCGAGCTGGTCATCGACCTGATTGCGTTCGGCACGCAGCACCAGCGGATGACGATCATCCTCGGGCGCTGTGGCATCGGCAGCAGGCGCTGTGGCCGCTTCCAGTGAAGGTTCCTGGCGCTGGGAAGCACTGTCGGCGACATCGGCCGGCTTGCCAGCGGAGGACGCCTCAGTCCTGGCATCCTGACCTTCCTCGATCTCGGCCATCGGCTCGAGATCATCGGCCTGGGTGGAGGAGACGCTGATGCTGTCGTCCTCGGCGGTGATCACCGGCTTCTCATGGAAGTCCTCTTCGCGCGCCGTCTCGGTCTGCTCGCTGGAGGCGCTGCCGAGCACGGGCTCACGATGCGCATCGTCGTGCTCATGCTCATCATCACGCCGTGCGCCCAGACTGGCCGTCACGTCGCGCATCGACTGGCTGGCACGTGCACCGAAGGCAGCCGCACGCTCGCCGAAGCCCTTGCGCTCCGGCGCTTCACGACGCTCCATGGGCTGCGCCGGACGACTCGGTTGCGTCACCCGCGAGGCCTTGATGCCGTGCGCATTGTCGAGCACGACATCTTCCTCGTCCTCGGCATGCGTCTCGGAATCGCCAACCACCCGGTAGCCGCCGTTCGGCAGCTCCCAGTTGTCACGTTCTTCCTCTTCTTCCACCGCGGGATTGCCCGCATCGTCGGTGGAATCCTCTGTACCCGCTCGATCCAGTCGGGGTACTCGACGTTGACGTTGGAGCCTGCGCACACCGTCAACGACGATGATTGCGACCAGCACCAACCCCAACAAGATGAGCCACTCTCTCAATTCCATGGGTCATTAGCCTGTTTGCTTGGGCACCATGCACGTGAACAGCATAGCGCGATTGCAGAAAAAGGGGACATTTTTTCGAATGTCAATCCTGTGGTGGTGACCTGCGCAATCGCCCTTCAATTATCCCTGACTGACACTATGACGCAAACTCGTAGTGCTTTCGATCTCTAGATGCAACACGATCTTGCCAACTAGGCCGCCAAGGCGGCCACTGGCTACCGCGCCGGAGGATGACCTTGCCCTCCTGAACGGCTTTTCCCTCACGCTTCGGCAAGCACGGCAGCTTCTTCTATCCCTACAGAGACAAGGCGCGAGACGCCGGGTTCCTGCATGGTGACACCCATCAGCCGATCTGCCGCTTCCATGGCGATCTTGTTATGGGTGATATAGATGAACTGTACGCTTTCCGACATCTCCTTCACCAGCCTCGCATAGCGTCCGACGTTGGCATCATCCAGCGGTGCATCCACCTCATCGAGCATGCAGAACGGGGCCGGATTGAGCTGGAAGATGGCGAAGACCAGCGCCAGTGCCGTCAGTGCCTTCTCGCCGCCTGACAACAGGTGAATGGTGGAGTTTTTCTTGCCCGGTGGCCGCGCCATGATCGCGACTCCCGTCTCCAGCAAATCATCACCAGTCAGCGTCAACCATGCGGTTCCGCCCCCGAAGATCTTGGGGAAAAGCGCCTGGATTCCGGCATTGACCTTGTCGAAGGTGTCCTTGAAGCGCACCCGTGTTTCCTGGTCAATCTTGCGGATGGCGCGCTCGAGGGTCTCCAGCGCTTCGCTCAGCTCGGCATGCTGGGCTTCCAGATAGTTGCGACGCTCGGCCTGCTGGTCGTATTCCTCGATGGCCGCCAGGTTGATGGCCCCCAGCCGCTTGATGCGTTCGCCGATCTGCTCGAGGTTGTGGCTCCAGGCCGATTCGGTGGCATTGGGGTCCAGCTCGTCCTCGAGCTGCGTGATCGCCGCCTCGTCATAACCCAGTTCCACCAGTTGCTCGTCCTGCGCATCGCCCTTGAGGGTCAGCGCCTGCACCTGCATGCGGCCTTCCTCGAGGCGCTGGCGAATCCCCTCGAGATTGCGCTCATGAGTCTGACGCGCCTGTTCCGCCTGACGCATCTGTTCGACCAATTCATGAGTCTTGTCACGACAGGCGTTGAGCTTGGTTTCCTGATACAGACGTGTCTCGAGCAGCATCTCGAGCTTTTCGCGCTCTTCTTCCTGCGGCAGTGAGGCCTCTTCGCGGCTGGCCTCGAGCATCTCGATGCGCTCGGCGAGCTTCTCGCGCTGCTCGACGGCCCGCATGCGCTGGCCCTGCATGCCGTCACGCTCGGTGGTCAGGCGCTGACGCTCCATGTCGAGACGATTGACCTGCTCGCGCGCGGGCGCCAGCTGGGCACGCAGCCCGGCCAGCGCCTCCTGATGTTCGCGCCGTGAACGCTCCAGCGACTCGCGCGACTGGGCGTTGTTCTCGACCGCCTCCAATGCCTGCTGCCAGCGCTCGCGCGCCTCCTCCAGCGTCAGGGCCTGAGTCTCGCGCGTTTCCGCCAGCTGCTCGAGCTCCTCATCCAGCTCTCGGGCGCGACCATCGACATGCTCCAGGCGGCTGGCGATGCCGGCCTCCTTGAGACTGAGTTCACGCTGGCGCTCGCCCAGCTCGCGCTCTTCGACGCGCAGATGCTCGAGCTGCTGCTCAGCGCCGGCAATCTGTTCGGCGGCTGCGGCCAGACGCGTCTCGATCTCCTCGAGACGCTCATCCAGTGACTCGAGCTCCAGCACGACCTGCTCGAGGCGCGCCCGCTGGGCGATGACGCTATCGGCACGTTCACCGGCCACCTGACGGCGGCTCCAGCCCTGCCCCAACCACAGACCATCCGGCGTCAGCACGCTCTCATGTGCGGCCAGCGAATCACGCCTGGCCCAGGCGGCTGCCTGCGACTCGACACAGTGGATGCTGGCCAGCCAACCGGCCAAGGCATCCGCGCCGCTCACCTGCGCCGCCAGTGTGCCTTCTGGGCGGGCTGCCGCGCTGGACGCCGGCGTGCCATCGACCAGCAACAGCTCGCCGCCGGGCAGCTCATCCATCAGCGTGGCCAGACGCGACGGCTCGCTCGCCGCCAGACGCGCCTTGAGGAAGGGGCCCAGCACCCAGGCACTGGCCGACTCCCACCCCTCGGCGACCTCGAGCCCCTCGGCCAGCGCCGGGGTCTCGGCGAGCCCATGCTGCTCCAGATGGCTCGCCAGGCTGTCATCGTCGTCACGCAGCGCCGCGTCGATCAATGCCTCAAGCGAGGCCTTCTCGCCCTGCAAGACGTTGCGACGCTGGCGCAGCTGATCGCGTTCACCATCCAGCGCCAGACGATCGGCCTGGGCCTGCTCACGGGCTTCATTGGCCTGCTCGCGGCGCGACTCCAGCGATTCGCCGCTGAGCGACAATTCATCGAGCTGCTCGCGCAGCTCCTCGCGGGCTTCACGCAACTCGGCAACATCCGGCAGCTCCGCCAGCTGCTGGCGGCGGCGCTCGCGCTGGCGCTCGGCGTCGGCGATGGCATTCTCGAGCTGCTGGATCTCGCTCTGGGCCCGCTCGGCACCACGCTGGGATTCGTTGTCGGCCTGACTGAAGCGCTCCCACTCGCTCTGGCTGTCCTGGCGGCGTTCTTCGGCCTCCTCCAATGACAGCTCGAGCCCTTCGAGGGTCTCGCGGGCCAGCTCGAGTTCCGGGGCGATGTCTTCCAGGCGCGCATCGATCATCTCGAGGCGCTCGCCGTCCTCGCCCTCGACGCGCTGTATGTCGCTCAGCTCGCGGCGGGCCATCTCGAGGTCCGCCGCCAGCTGCTGCTCACGGGTGCGGGCATGCTCGAGGCTCTGCTCGAGGCGCGCGATCTGGGCGCCGGTCTCATAGAAGGCGGCCTGATGGGTTTCCAGCTCTCCCGCCAGCTCGTCGTGCTGATAGCGCTGCTCTTCCAGCTGGCTCTCGCACTGACGCTGCCCGAGAATCTCGCGCTCGACGCCGGTTTCCAGCTCCGCGACGCGTGACTGCTGCTCGCGCTGCTGCGCACGCAGGCCCCGCCGACGCAGCACGGCCAGCTCGCCCTTGAGGCGGTATTCATCCTGCTTGAGGGTCTGATAGCGCTTGGCGGCCTCGGCCTGACGCTTGAGGCGCTCGAGCTGCTTGTCGAGCTCCTCACGCAGGTCATCCAGGCGCTCCATGTTTTCCTGGGTGCGCTTCATGCGATTCTCGGTCTCGCGGCGGCGCTCCTTGTACTTGGAGATGCCCGCGGCTTCCTCGAGGGTGCTGCGCAGGTCATCCGGGCGCGCCTCGATCAGCTGCGAGATCATGCCCTGACCGATGATGGAGTAGGAGCGCGGCCCGAGGCCGGTGCCGAGGAAGACATCGGCGATATCACGCCGGCGACACTTCTGGCCATTGAGGAAGTAGCCGGACTGGCCATCGCGCGTCACCAGACGCTTGACGGCGATCTCGGCGTACTCGGACCAGGCGCCCCCGAGGCTACCATCGGCATTGTCGAAGGTCAGCTCGATGGAGGCCTGCCCCACCGGCTTGCGTCCGGTGGAGCCATTGAAGATGACGTCCGTCATCGACTCGCCACGCAGATTCTTGGCGCTGGACTCGCCCATCACCCAGCGCACAGCATCGATGACGTTCGATTTCCCGCAGCCGTTGGGGCCGAGAATCGCCGTCATGTTGCTGTCGAAGGGCACGGTGACCGGATCGACGAAGGATTTGAAGCCGACCAGCTTGATCGATTTGAGCCGCATTGCGCCTGGCGCGTCCTTGAGTCTGGAGAAAGAAGGTCTGAAGAAATAAGTTCTGAAGAAATAAGTTCTGGAGAAAGAAGCTCTGACGCAGGAAAACCTGAAATACCGCAGCGTCGCAGGCCTTTCGATAAGAGCCCGCACCGCCACAAGGTAAACATGTCCTTACGACGAGACAGCCGGTCATCGAGGGTATTTTCGAAAAACCAGCGCGCAGTCTACCCAAAAGCGGCGATGGCCCCAACCGGCGCAATGACAAACGAAGCCGTCATCGCGCGGGCCAGGGGCCAATCGCGGCTTACTGAGTGATGCGGTGATCGATGCGCAGTGCCAGCGGCGCCTGTGATGCATCAGTGCCCTTCTCGTCACCGGCGTCAGCACTGCGCGTGACGATGACATTCTCGAGCTTGCCTTCGAGATCCCCCGGCTGGGCCGTCGGCTGCCCGGAAGCGGAGATGCGCGCCACGAGCGTGACGCGCTCGGCCATCGAGAGCCGCGCCATCGGGGCCATGGCATTGTCGTCCGACAGAGTGAGCGTCAGCGGCAGCTTGTCCGCGGTGGTGCGCACCACTGCCAGCGGCGGCAGCTTGCCTTCGCCATCACGTGCCACGATGAACAGGGTCGCCGCTTCGGCACTGACCGGCAGCGCCGCCAGCTGCGCCTCAAGCGCCGGGTCCAGTGACACCTTGAGCGTCAGACGTGCAGCGCCCTCCTTGCTGTCCTGACCAGTCGCAGTGCTCTGAGCCGCCGCGCCTTGATCTGGCGCGACCGAGTTGGCCAGGGCGACCGAGGCATCGACATCACCGGCACTGGCCATGCGCTGGCGCGCGGCCTTGATGCCTTCGCGCAGCGCCTTGGCGGCATCGGGGTTCTCGAAGCCGGCAATCGCCTTGCGCCAGTAATCGATGGCCTCGGGATAGCGGGCATGATCGAAGGCCTCGATCCCGAGCAGGCCGAGTACCGTCGGCTGACGCGGATCGGCCGCCAGCACTTCATCGACCAGAGCCTGGACCTCATCGGTCAGGGTGCGCTGGGCGGCGAAGAACTTGAGCTGCGCCAGCTGCGCGATCAGCGCAGGCACGCGGCCTTCGAGCGCGATCAACGCCTCGAGCGACTGCATGGCCTCATCGAGACGGCCGGCATCGCGGTAGAGCGGGAACAGCGCCATCCACACCTTGGCGTTGTCGGGCTGGGCCTCAGCCTCGGCGCGCAGCCGGGCGATGCGCGCCTCGAAGCTGACAGCATCATGGATCGGCGTGGCGGCAATCGCCTGCGCCAGCGCCAGGTCCCCGCTCGCGCCTTCGCGCTGATACCAGTAGAGCGAGCCTGCCACCATCGCCACCAGCAACACGGGCACCAGCACGCGCCCGCTGCTGGCCGCCTTGAGCGGAGAGCGCTTGAGGGATTCGGCGTCTTCCAGCAGGCTGCGTTCCAGCTCGACCCGCCCTTCCGCCAGCGCCGTGTCATCCAGCTCGCCGCGCGCATGGCCGCGCTCCAGCGAGGCCAGTCGACGCCGATAGACACGCACGTTCTCGGCGCCGAGGCTGTCGTTGTCCTCGAACGCCTGCTGATCGGCATGCACGCGACGCGCCCGCCGCAACGGCAGCAACAACAGCCAGCCGGCAGGAATCAACAGCACGGCAATCGCCAGCCATAACAGGATCATGAGCGCTCCTTGGCAGTGTGTTGCCCAGCGCCGGGCTGCTCATCAACGGCCTGGCGGTGCGTGGCGAGCAATGCCGACAGGCGCGCCTGCTCATCATCATCCAGCGCACGCACTCGCGCACGCCGCCGGGCGCGCACGATCAGGGTCACGACCAGCAAGCCAAGCAGGATCAAAACAGCCGGACCGCCCCACAGCAGCCAGGTGCGCCCATCGAGGCGCGGGTTGTAGAGCACGTACTCGCCAAAGCGCGCGACCATGAAATTCTGGATCTCGCTGTCGCTGCGGCCGTCCTTGAGCAGGTCCGCCACGTTCTGACGCATGTCACCGGCGATGGGGGAGTCCGAGTCACCGATCGCCTGGTTCTGGCACTTGGGGCAGCGCAGCGCGGCGGTCAGGCTGTCGTAGCGCTTCTGCAGCACCGGGTTGTCGAACTGATGCATCTCGATGGCGGCCTGCGCCTTGCCGGCTGACAGCCAGGCAAGAAACATCAGCACCACCAGCGCCTGCACCAGCGGGATGGCGAAACTCCTGAGCACGGATTTCATGAGCTGGCCTCCTCATCGGGCGTGCTGGCTGCGTCAGTCGCTGGCTCTGCAATGCGCTCCAGCGTCGGCAGGATGACGTCGCGGACATCTTCGGGGCGGATGTAGCCGGTGTGGTGATAGCGGATCACGCCCTCGGCATCGACCAGGAAGGTTTCCGGTGCCCCATAGACGCCGAGATCAAAGCCCAGGGTGCCGTCGGGGTCGAACAGATTGACGCTGAACGGGTTGCCGAATTCCTCCAGGAACTGGCGGCCCTTGGCGCGGGTGTCCTTGTAGTCGACGCCGACCATGTGCACGCCCCGCTCGGCGAGATCCAGCAGCTGCGGCATCTCGTGCTTGCAGGTCGGGCACCACTCGCCCCAGACATTGACGAGGCTGACCTGCCCCTTGAGCAGCGAAGCATCGAGGCGCGCCTGCGGATCACTCAAGGTGCTGAGCGAGAATTCGGGAAAGGGCCGCGACAGCAGCGCGGAGTCCCGTGCGTAGGGGTCATCATCGAGGCGCTGGTAGAGGAAGGCACCCAGCCCCACCACGACCACCAGCGGCACGAACAGCACCAGACGACGAACATTCATGGGCGAGCCTCCTGTGTGACGAGGGTGCGGGTGTCAGACGCCGTGCTGGCCTCGACACGGCGGCGATAACGGCGATCCAGCACGGCGATCACGCCGCCCGCCCCCATCAGCAGGGCGCCCAGCCACAGCCAGCGCACGAAGGGTTTGACCTGGATGCGTACCGCCCAGCTGTCGTCATCCAGCTTCTCGCCCATGGCGACGTAGAGGTCACGCGTGAAGCCGGCATCGAGCGCGGTCTCGGTCATCGGCATGCCGCTGGCCAGGAACAGACGCTTCTCGGGATGCAGTGTCGTCACCGCCTTGCCATCACGGCTGACCTCCACCGTGGCGCGGTCCGACAGGTAGTTGGGGCCACGATATTCGCCAAGTTCTGTCATGCGGAACTGATAGCCGCCCACGCTGACTTCCTTGCCCTGCACCATGCGCACGTTATCGGCGACCTCGGTATTGGAGACCAGCGTCACGCCGACGATGGTCACCGCCAGCCCCAGATGCGCCAGCTGCATGCCCCAGTAGCTGGGCGTGAGGCGCTTGAGCCCCGCCCAGCGACCCGCCTTCGAGGCACTCTTGTCCCACAGGTCGCGCAGCAGCGGCAGCACCACCCACAGCGCGATGACCAGCCCGAGCGCCACCGAGAAGCTCCACTCGATATCCAGCGTCAGCGGCAGCAGGCCGCCGATGACGAGTGCCGCGCAGCCGGCCAGCGCCAGGCGACGCGTAAGCTCGCGGCCCGGCATCTGCTTCCAGCGCGAGGCCGGCCCGAGGCCCATGAAGGCACACAGCAGGGTGGTCAGCGGCACGAACAGCGCATTGAAGTACGGCGGGCCCACCGAGATCTTGCCCAGCCCCAGCGAATCCAGCACCAGCGGATAGAGGGTACCCAGCAGCACGGTGACCATCATCACCAGCAGCACGAGATTGTTGACCAGCAGGAAGGCATCCCGCGACAGCCAGTGAAAGCCCAGCGTCGAACGCACGCGCGGCGCGCGCAGCGCGAACAGCAGCAGCGAGCCACCGACGGTGATGCCGAGCAGCACCAGAATGAACAGCCCGCGATCGGGGTCGCTGGCGAAGGCGTGCACCGAGGTCAGTACGCCGGAGCGCACCAGGAAGGTACCCAGCAGTGACAGCGAGAAGGCGAAGATCGACAGCAGTACCGTCCAGCTCTTGAAGGCGCCGCGCTTCTCGGTGACCGCCAGCGAGTGGATCAGGGCGGTACCGGCCAACCACGGCATCAAGGAGGCGTTCTCCACCGGGTCCCAGAACCACCAGCCGCCCCAGCCGAGCTCGTAGTAGGCCCACCAGCTGCCCAGCGCGATGCCGACGGTGAGGAAGGCCCAGGCGATGTTGGTCCAGGGGCGCGCCCAGCGTGCCCAGGCGGCATCGAGACGCCCGCCCATCAGTGCCGCCATCGCGAACGCGAACGCCACCGAGAAGCCCACGTAGCCCATGTAGAGCATGGGCGGATGGATGATCAGCCCGATGTCCTGCAGCAGCGGATTGAGGTCCGCGCCGTCAGCCGGCATGTCCGGCAGCAGGCGCGCGAAAGGATTGGAGGTCAGCAGCACGAAGGCCATGAAGCCGGTGGAGATCAGCCCCATGATGCCCAGCACCCGTGCCAGCATGTCGCGCGGCAGATGGCGCGCGCCCAGCGAGACGGCAAAGCCCCAGCCGGCCAGTATCATGCTCCACAGCAGCACCGAGCCCTCATGGCTGCCCCATACGGCGCTGAACTTGAAGTACCACGGCAGCTGGCTGTTGGAGTTGTTGGCGATGTAGGCGACGCTGAAATCATCCAGCAGGAAGCTCGCGGTCAGGCAGGCATAGGCGATCAGCACGAACAGGAACTGCCCCCAGGCCATCGGCTGGGCGAAGCTCATCCACAGCGGACGGCGCGTACTGGCCCCCGCCAGCGGTACGACCGCCTGCACACAGGCCAGACAGGCGCCCAGAATCAGCGCGAAGTGGCCGATTTCCGGCAACAGTTGCGTCACCATCACGGGGTCTCCTGCGGATCGAGCGCGGCCTTGGCTGCGCTGCTGTCGCTGGTCAGGTTGCCCGTCCTGTTACCAGACACATCACGCCCGGAGGCCTTGAGTGCATCGGTCACCTCCGGCGGCATGTACTTCTCGTCATGCTTGGCCAGCACCTCGCTGGCCTCGAGATGCTCACCATCGAAGGTTCCCATCACCACCACGCCCTGCCCTTCACGGAACAGGTCCGGCAGGATGCCCTGATAATGCACCGTCACGTCATGATCGAAATCCGTGACGGTGAAGATGGCATCCAGCGTCTCGTTGTCGCGCCTGACACTGCCATCACGCACCATGCCGCCCGCACGGATCTGCCGCCCCTGGGGCGCTTCGCCACTGGCGATCTGCGTCGGGGTATAGAAGGCGTTGATGTTGGCGCGCAGGGCATAGAGGGTCAGGCCCACCGCGAGGGCGGCCAGCAGCACGATGGCCGTGACGATATACAGGCGCTGCTTGCGTTTGGGAGTCATGGTCAGGGCTCGATCAGGGCAAGGGACGGTCAAGCCTCTCGCGGTCAGCGGGACAACCGCCGCGGGAGGCAGAAAACAGATTCAATCACGAGAGCTGTGGCGCGAAGCCTGATGTGACGAACGATGCGAAGCGCGGTGTGAAGCAGGGTGCGAAGAATGACGGGAAGCATCACGACGCAGGCGGCGACGGATATCCGACTCCAGCGCGCGACGCGACAGCCGCGTGGCGATCACCAGCCCCACCAGACACGCCGCCGTCAGCCCCCAGGCCGACCACACATACAGCGCATGGCCGCCCATGGCGAAGAACTCGCTGACACTCGAGAAGGCGATGCCCGGCAGGTTCATGATTTATCCCCTTCTGCCGCGACCACCGCAGCATCGGGGCGCGCACGCGAAGACGGACTCAGCAGATCACGCACCCACTGCTTGCGACTCTCGCGCCTCAGCACCTCGACCCGCGTGCGCATCAGCACCAGCGCGCCGAACAGGGCGTAGAAGCCGATCACCATCATCAGCAAGGGGATCCACATGCTGGCCGGCATCGGCGGCGCTTCGCTGAGCGTGAAGGTGGCCGGTTGATGCAGTGTGCTCCACCAGTCCACCGAATACTTGATGATCGGGATGTTGACCATGCCGACCAGCGCCAAGATCGAGGCCGCGCGCGAACCGCTGTCACGGCTGGCGAAGGAGCCACGCAGCACGATCACGCCCAGATACAGGAACAGCTGGATCAGCATCGAGGTCAGCCGGGCATCCCAGATCCACCAGGTGCCCCAGGTGGGAATGCCCCACACCGAGCCGGAAAACAGCGCCAGCGCCGTCATCAGGGCACCGACGGGCGCGGCGGCCGTGGCGACCATGTCCGCCAGCTTGATCTTCCACACCAGGAAGATGAGCGCGCACACCGCCAGCAGCATGAAGCATGACTGGGCGAGAATCGCCGCCGGCACATGCACATAGATGATGCGGAAGCTGTTGCCCTGCTGGTAGTCGGCGGGCGCGAAGGCCAGCCCCCAGACACTGCCGGCCACCAGCGAGATGATGGCCAGGGCCCAGAACCATGGCAGCCAGCGCTGGCTGGCCGCGAAGAAGGTCGCCGGTGCGCCCATGCGATGCAGCCACGGCCATAGCCCGCCCTTGCGGGGGCGAACCTTGCGGGCAGGCGCTTGCGGAGAGTCGGAGTCGGCGGTCACACGGGCCTCTTGTCAGGGGCAATGAAGAGCCTTGCGAATGCCCGAGAATGCTCGGGCAGCGTCATGCAGTTCTTGATCGGGCTAGCCATTGATGCTCAGCCTGAGTCCGGCGGCGATGGCGAGCGGTGCCAGCAGCAGGGCCAGCGCCAGCATCGCGCCCAGAATGGCCAGATGGGCCAGACTGGGCATGCCGTTGACGGCGCTCTGTACGGCGCCGGCACCGAAGATCAGCACCGGAATGTACAACGGCAGGATGATCAGCGAGAGCAGCACCCCGCCGCGCCGCAGCCCCACCGTGAGTGCCGCACCGATCGCGCCGATCAATGACAGACTCATGCTGCCCAGCGCCAGCGAGGCGATCAACACGCCAAAGGCGCCGCTCGGCAGCCCCAGCATCACGCCCAGCAAGGGTGCCATCAGCGCCAGCGGCAGGCCGGTCAGCAGCCAGTGGCCCGCCACCTTGGCCAGCACCAGCAACGGCAATGGCTGCGGCGTCAGCAGCAGTTGCTCGAGGCTGCCGTCCTCCAGATCCTGCCGGAACAGACCGTCCAGTGACAGCAGCGTCGCCAGCAATGCCGCCACCCACAGCAGGCCCGGTGCCAGCGTCGCCAGCAGCGCCTTGTCCGGTGAGATGCCCAGCGGAAACAGCGTGATCACCAGGGCGAAGAACACCAGCGGATTGATCAGCTCACTGCGTCGGCGCAGCGCCTGACGCAGATCGCGCGCGAGGGTCGCCTTGAAGGCACCGGCCAGCGAGCTGGTGGGCGGGGCCTCGGGCAGTGCCGTCAGCAGATCATGGTTCATGCCGAGGCGCCTTGTATCGAGGCTGTGTCTTTCCCGCCCATGCCCTGCTCTGAACCCTGTTCGGCCTTCTCCCCTTCCTTCGCGCCCAGGCATAGGCGGCGCAAGCGCGAGGCCTGCGAGAAGCGATGATGGGTCGTCATCACCACACTGCCCCCACGCTGGGCGTGAGCCAGCAGCAATGCCTCCAGTGCCTGAACACCATCACGATCAATGGCGGTGAAGGGCTCATCGAGCACCCACAGCTGGCGTGGCGTCAGATGCAGCCGCGCCAGCGCGATACGTCGCTGCTGGCCGGCGGACAGCTGCTGGGCAGGCACATCCTCGAAACCGGCCAGCCCCACGGCGTCCAGCGCCGCCCAGGCGAGCTCGCGGCGGGCCTCTGCCTTCGCCTGCGGTTGACCGCCCAGCGCCTGATACCAGGCAAGGTTTTCCAAGGCGGTCAGGGTGCCCTTGATGCCGGGCTGGTGACCCAGATAGAGCAGTGAGCCCAGAAAGTCGTCACGCACCCGCGAGGTGGCCTGGCCGCGCCACAGCACCTCGCCCTCGTAGTCATGGAACTGACCGGACAGAATCTTGAGCAGGGTCGTCTTGCCACTGCCATTGGGGCCCTCGACCTGCAGGATCTCTCCCGCATGCAGCGAAAGATCCAGCCCCTCGAACAGCCAGCGCTCGTCACGCTCACAGCCGAGCGCCACGACCGCCAACAGAGGCGGCGCGCTACAGACTTCATCGCTGGCAGGCAAGCTGGGCATCCCGGATTCTCGCGGCTGAGCCGTCGCGGAGTGCGACATCAAGGGCTGACCTCAAGGGTCACTGCGAGCCATTCTACGAGCTGAGGTCGACACTGACCACCGAGCAGCCGATCGCCTGGCCTCGCAGCCCCGCCATGACGGGCAGTCAAGCACTCGAGAAATATATCAGCGACATGTGGTGCACATTCATACGACACACTTTCGCTGGATTGGCGCCAGTCGATCCGCTCACCTCTTGCCACTTCGCGAGAGCTTGCTATGATGCAGACACTGTATACAAAAACAGTATCCATACAGTACCTTCATCACACGCCTGCCGAGTGCAGGCACAGACTGATCGGGTCGGCTCAACGCGTTGTCAGCATGTTCGCGGAGCCTAGCAGGCGACAGATGAACTCAGCCTGACGACCCTCCACGCTGCACCGCAGGCCGACGCACCATCCGCGCCGACCGCACGGCATCAGGGGATAGCTCATGTCACGTCTTCACGCTCCGCACTACCTTCAGCGTCTTCACAACCTGCCGCTCAATGACCAGGCCTGGCAGGAAATCACCGCCAGCGACATGATGGATATCCCGCTGCTCGGCAACATCACGGCCGGCATGCCCATCGAAGCCATCGCCGACTGCGGTACGGTTGCCGTGCCGACGCGCATGGTGCGCCGCAACACCTACGCCCTGCGCGTGCGCGGCCATTCGATGATCAACTGCAATATCCATGATGGCGACATCATCATCATCGAACGCAGCGAAAGCGCCGAGAACGGCGAGACCGCCGTGGTGATGATCAACCAGCAGGAAGTGACGCTGAAGAAGCTGTATATCGAGAAGACCGGCGTGCGCCTGCAACCGGCCAACGACAGCATGGCCCCCATCTATCTCAAGAATGCCGATATCGAAGTGCTGGGCATGGTGATGGGCGTGGTGCGCGGCAATGCCGTCACTCACTGAGGGCGACGCTTTGGTAAGATGGTGCCATGACCTATCTGATACCGGCACTGGCGCCCGAGGCGCATCATGAACACAGCATCGAGATCGAGAAGAGCCGCTTCATCGCCTGGCTGGCCCATGCCCCGACGCCAGAAGGCATGACGCGGCTGCTGGCTCAGGCGCATCTCGCCCACCCCAACGCACGCCATCACTGCACGGCGTTCATCGCCGGGGCACCCAATGAGCAGAATGCCATCGGCTTCTCCGATGATGGCGAGCCGGGCGGCACTGCTGGCAGGCCGATGTATCAGGTGCTCGAAGGCAGTGGCGTCGGCCAGGTGGCCTGTGTGGTGATCCGCTACTTCGGCGGTATCAAGCTGGGTACCGGTGGCCTGGCGCGGGCATACAGCCGCGCGGTGCTCGAGGCCCTCGAGCACCTGCCCACCACGACCTTCACACCGCGCACACCCAGGCGCCTGAAGGTCGGCTTCGCCCATGAAGCCGATGTTCGCCACTGGTTGAGCGGCTACGATGTGCCGGTGGATGCCAGCGACTATGGTGCCGATGGCGTGGTGTTGACGGCGGGCTGGCCGCAAGGTGGCGCCCAGCCGCCGCTGGAAGAACTGCATGCGCGCCTCAAGGGAGCGCTGGAAGTGCTCGATTCCCGCGACTGATCTGCACCAGCGACTGACTGGCGCCAGCGCCTCCCTTTGGCTCTCCACAAACACGAACGCCATCGCCACCCCTTGTCCGGGCGGCGATGGCGTTCGTGTTTTCACTTCTCTCAGCGGAACTGCAGGGCTTCCACCTGATTGGCGATGGCTGCCTTGGCCTCGGCCAGCGAGGCGGCCCGGGGCTCATCGCCCATGCTGAGGCCTTCGGCATACACGAAGTGCTGATCCGTGATACCCATCAGCCCGAGCATGGATTTCAGGTGCGGTGTCTGGGAATCCATTTCAGTGCCCGCGTACATGCCGCCACGCGCCGCCAGTACCAGCGCCTGCTTGCCTTCCAGCAGGCCCACCGGCCCTTTCTCGGTATAGCGGAAGGTCTCGCCGGCACGCAGCACCCGGTCGAACCACGCCTTCATCTGCGTCGGCAGGCCCAGATTGTAGAGCGGTGCCGCAACGACCAGCAGGTCTGCCGCTCTCAGCTCGGCCAGAAAACCATCGGACAGTGCGGCGAGCTTGCGTTGCTCGGCGCTACGCTCATCCGCCGGCGTCATCCAGGCCTGCATTTCCGCGCCATCGAGATGCGGCAGGTCACGCTCGACCAGATCATGATGCGTCAGCTGAAATGGCTGCCCGGAGGCCTCGAGCGCACTGACGAAGGATGAGGCCAGCGCACGTGAATTGCCCTTGTCGGCGAACAGGGAAGCAGACACCAGCAGGACATTGAGCGAAGCTTTTGACATGTGGAAGGTCTCCATGAAAGTGAGGCGCGATCCTGTCGACGGTGTTCGACCCGATCCGCATGCACAGCATGATAAATGAACCATTCCACACGAAAAGCGACTTAAATCGCCCATATCATTCGAAAAAATCGAATAATTAGTCAGTCATCACCCTTATTCGACTGCCGACTGATAACGGAACGCCTCGCCACAGCCCTTCAATTCCTGCCCTGCAATCGTCAAGGTCGCCGTCAGTGGATAGGGCGCGCCCTGCATGGAATCGAAGCAGGCGCCCGGCGCGACCACCAGCTGCAATGGCTCGCCCTGCTTGCCGCCAGCCGGGAGTTGCGCCTTGAGCACACGGCTATCGTTTGCCTCGCGGGCGACCCGATAAGGCAGCTTCACCACCTGGACACCTGACGAGCGAGCGTCAGCCTCCGCTTCTGCAGTGCGCTCGGATGCCTGCGCCTCGTGCGGCGACTCGAGCAAGCCCTGCATGGCCGTCAGCGTCAGCAGGTTGTGCTCGCTGTCGAGACTGACCTGCCAGCCGGGCTCATTGCCCTGCGCCACCAACAGCGGCTTCTGCGTCGTCGGATGAATCACGCGCCGATCATCCTGCACACATTCCAGATTGCCGCGGGCATTCTGCAGCATCGCCTCGGCCCCCTTGAACCACACCTCCAGTCCCTCTTCACCGGGCAACGCCTGCACATCACCAGACGCCTTCTCGGCCGGCGATGCACCGGCATTGGCCTGATAGCGCTCCCCGGAGGCACTGACGACCCGCTCCAGGGTATAGGCATGCCGCCGCGACCACAGCCGCAACCAGTCATGCGACGCCTCGGCGTCGCCTTCGCTGAAGGCCATCAGCAGATCCTGCGCCGGAGTACAGCGCCACACCTGATACTCACTCGCCCGGGGCGGTGGCAGAAAACTGGAGGGCAAGGTCACCGCAGCGGCCTTGCCCAACGATTCCGCACTGGGCGGCGCAGGTTTCTTCGCCACCTCATGCACCACGGGGCCCGGGTCCTGTGCGGGGGCCGGCACCTTCAGCGGCGGCTGGCCAGCATCCGCCCCTGACGCGGCATCCTGACTCCACGGCAGGGAGGTACATCCCGCCAGCAGCATGGGCACCGCCAGAGGCGACAGGCGCAAGCCCGCTCGACCGGCAGCGATCATCCCTGGCGTGAGACTCGCGGCCCACCTATGGGGCAACGCACGGGAAATGGCAAAAAGACGACAGCAATGACGTGACATGATGAACCCTCCCTGGGCATGTCGGACGACAAGATGCAGCGCAGGACTCTGATGATGAGACACTGCGGCATGGCTGGACTTCAAGGCGGAGACGGCGGCCTTCCTGGCGCACCCTGCCAAAGTCTATCAAGCGCAGTGAGGCTTGTGGGGATGGGAATGCACTGAGGGTACAAGGCGCGTGCCCTGCCGGCCTTGCATGACACCCTCCTGGCGCCTGACTCCGTCACCCTTCGTGTTCCGCCGCCCCGAGTGATACGCGAATCGCCATGAATATGAGACAGTGTCATGAGCGCTCTCGGGCAGCCGCGCGACACGATGGTGGCCTGGCAGGGGGAGATCCCGCTACCACTCCCCCACTGATCCAGTCTCGCGGGAGTGATTGACCCGCTCGCGGCTTGCCCCAGGGCATTCAACTTAACGTTCTCGGCTTGCCTGTCTCAACTGGCCTGTCTCCAACTTGCCGTTCACAACGCACCTTTTTCACTCAACCTCTCAACATGAGCACCATTCATCATGCTTGAATTGCGCCATCTGCGTACCCTGCTGGCCCTGCGTGATGCTGGCTCGCTGGTCGAAGCCGCGGAGCGTGTCCACCTCACCCAGTCCGCCCTGTCCCATCAGCTGAAGGACCTCGAGGAGCGCCTGGGCGCGCCGCTGTTCATCCGCAAGACGCGCCCCGTGGAGTTCACCCGCGCCGGGCAGCGCCTGTTGTCGCTGGCAGAGCAGGTACTGCCTCAGTTCCGCATGGCTGAGCGCGACATTGCTCGCATGGCGGGTAGCGAACAAGGCCGGCTGCACATGGCCATCGAGTGCCATAGTTGTTTTCAGTGGCTGATGCCGACGGTGGATCGCTTCCGCGATCACTGGCCGGAGATCGAAGTCGATATCCCCTCGGGCCACAGCTTCGCTCCCCTGCAGGCATTGGGCCGCGAGCAGCTGGACCTGGTCATCACCGCCAACCCGGTGGAGATGACCGGCATCCAGTACATTCCGCTGTTCCGCTATGAGGTCATGCTGGCCGTGGCACGCCAGCATGCACTGGCCATCAAGGGCCATGTAGAGCCGCAGGACCTGTGTGACGAGACCTTGATCATCTATCCGGTCGAGCATGATCGCCTGGACGTCTTCACCCAGTTCCTCGAACCCGCCAACGTGAGCCCTCGTGAGATCCGCAGCGCCGAGATGACGGTGATGATGATGCAGCTGGTCGCCAGCGGCCGCGGCGTCACAGCGCTCCCCAACTGGGCGCTGGCCGAGTATCTGACACGCGATTACGTGCGTGGCCTGTCGCTGGGCGACGGTGTCTGGGCGACGCTTTACGCCGCCGTCAGAGAAGATCTGCTCGGCACGCCGTGGATGGACGACTTCCTGCGTACCGCCCGTGAGACATCATTCGAGGTGCTGAGTGGCGTGAAGCCTGCCTGATACCCGGGCCTCAGCGCTTACGAGGGATAGATACACGAAAGCCCCACCACTCGACAGGCCGCAAGGCATCGATTGGTGGGGCTTTCGTGTATCTGCTGATCACTGCTTGTTCGCGCCATATCACTACGGCTTGCGCGCAAGACTTTTTCTTCAGCACAAACAGAACCGCCCCAGCATGAGCTGGGGCGGTTCTTGACATCTATCATCTCAAGCGGAAAGCATTCCGCAATGAGTGATGATCAGTCGATAGCCTTGACGTTGGCTGCCTGCAGGCCTTTCTGGCCCTGGGTCACGTCGAAGGAGACCTGCTGGCCGTCCTGCAGGGTCTTGAAGCCATCAGCCTGGACTTCGGAGAAGTGAACGAACAGATCGTCACCACCGTCAGCCGGAGCGATGAAACCAAAACCTTTAGCGTCGTTGAACCACTTAACTGTACCTGTAGCCATGAGAAATTCCTCTCTGATTAGCATGTTTGAAATAACGGGCATTACCCGAAGAGCGTGGGCAAAGCAAAACCATGCATCAAATCAGCGAGGCTTCTCGGGGCGCTCAAGGCGATTTACCGAGCAGCACAGGCGACTGAGTGGTGCGTCTTGCTATCCAACAGGGGCTACATTGCACGCTAACCCATGATCACGTCAAGCCTTTTCGACAATCACTTCACACAGTCGCCAAGCGATGCCACTCCAGCCAGGTCAGAAATCCCCCTTCCGGCAGCTGCAGATTCGGCGCATCGGTGCCCAGTAGCAGGTGGTCTCCCTCGAGCGTGACGCGCCGCACAAGCGTCACCTCATCCCAATCGGCGATCGTGGCCAGCGACAGATGATGGCAGACCTCCTCCCGCTCACTGTCCCACTGCCAGCGCCCACAGTAGGCAAAGCCCTCACGAAAGGCGGCGACCAGCTGATCATCCGTCGGCGCCATTCCCAGAGGCTGACGCTCACAGGACACCAGCTGCACGCTCATATAGCCATTGGCCATGTAATGCAGCTGGCCCTTGCACTCGCCCAGCGGCTCCAGCTCGCGTCCATCCGGCCAGGCATACCAGAAACGCTCGAGCCGCCACGCGCCGATCAAGTCAGGATGCAGTGACAAGGGAGATTGCCGCATGGCCGATTCCTCAAACGGTCGTGATCAGGTGGCGTGCTCGTCCTGGAGTGACGGCGGCTTGACCGGCGGCAAGGGCACAGGCGCCTTGCGTTCCAGCTGGCTGGAGGTCAGTGGCAGCAACAGGCTGAAGCGCGCGCCCTTGAGCGACCTGCCCTTGTCCACCACCACGCTGCCGCCGTGGGAATGCAGGATCTTCTGCACGATGGAGAGCCCCAGCCCGTAGCCGCCGGAGGCACGCGTACGCGAATCGTCCAGGCGCGCGAAGGGCTTGAAGACCTTCTTGCGATCTTCCTCGTTGATGCCGGGGCCATCGTCCTCGACATCGAGCCTGACCACCTGCGGGTCACTGGTGATGCGCACCAGCACACGGGAATCCGCGTGCCGGCAGGCATTGGAGACCAGATTCTGCAGCGCCCGCTGCAGATAGCGTGCCTCGGCCTCGACCTCCAGCGCCTCGCCTTCGATGCTCAGCAGCAACTCAGGATGCAGCGGCGCCAGCGTCTCGCAGACCTGCTCCGCGATCTCGCGGCAATCCACCATGCCGAGGTCCAGCTGGATACCGGCGGCATTGTTGAGGCGTGCGTAGGTCAGGATCTCGTCGATCAGCTTGTCGAGTTCCTCGATGTCGCCGTCTGCGCCCTTTATCTGACGCTGGACGAAATCATCATCGACCATGTCCTCGATCATCTGCAGCGCGAAGCGGATACGCGCCACCGGCGTGCGCAATTCATGTGAGACCGCCCGAATCATGTCCTGCTGCGCGCCCAGCAACCCCTGCACCCGCTCGGCCATGCCATTAAAGGCCATGCCGAGACGCCCGAGAAAGTCATTGGACTCGATGCGCACCCGCGTATCGAGATAGCCGCCCGCGATGCGGGTCGCGGCCTTTTCCAGACGCGTCAGGCGCGCCTCCAGTGAACGCACCACCAGATAGATGACGCCGCCCAGCAGACTGATGACCGCCAGTATCATGGCGATGATCAAGGCCGGCGGTGTCGTCTCGAAGCCACGGATGGGCCCGACCTTGAGCATGGCGCGGTCCCCCAGACGAGTATAGAGCGCCATCGCCTGACCGTGACTGGCCACGTTGAGCACCACTCGACCGGCCTCCAGGCGACTGGCCTGCTGCGCATCGAGATTCTGCGGAATGTCCGGCAGCAGCGCGAAGGACAGACCCGAGGCCTGCTGCAGCTGGGCCAGCAAGTCGCTGCGCTGCTCGGCATTCATGGGCTGCAGGGTGTCATGCAGCGACACCATCAACCCGCGCAACTGCCGCTCCGCGAGATGCAGCAGCCGGAATTCCAGCACTCTCTCTTCGCCCGGCACCGCCATCAGCAGCTGCCAGCCGGCGTCATCATGTGGCCGCACCAGCGGCCGCCCGGCCTCAAGGCGGCGCTGCTCCCACCAGCTGAGGTCAAAGACCGCCGCCGGTGCCAGCAACAACCGCCCATCCAGCAGCCGGGCGGTCCGTTTGAGGAAGGCCCCGCGCTCAGCCTCCGGCGTGGCCGCGATCTGGCTCACCAGCAGGCGCATCGGCGCTGCGCCCAGACGCGTCTGGTAGGCCTCCAGCCGGACCATGTTGGTCAGCTGAAAGCCACCCAGCGCGATGCCCAGCGTGAGCACCAATGCCACCAGCAAGGCGACATAGACACGCAGGAAGATGCTGTCGGAGAGAGCCCGGCGCATCGTCTAGAGGTCCTTGACGAACAGGTATCCCTTGCTGCGCACCGTCTTGATCCGCTCAGGATGATTGGGGTCATCGCCAATCTTGGGGCGGATGCGCGAGACACGCACGTCGATGGAGCGGTCCTGGCCGTCGTACTTGATGCCGCGCAGCGCAGAGAAGATTTCCTCGCGCGTCAGCACGCGACCCGCGTTCGAGGACAGCAGCCACAGCAGGTCGAACTCGGCACTGGTCAGCTCGATGCGCTCGCGCGCCAACCATGCCTCACGGGTGGCGTTGTCGATCTCGAGATCATTGAACACCAGGCGCGTCTCACCGGCGGCCACTTCGGGGCCATCGGCGCGACGCAGCAAGGCCCGCATGCGTGCCAGCAATACACGCGGCTGCACCGGCTTGGGCACGTAATCGTCGGCGCCCATCTCCAGACCCAGCACCTGGTCCATGTCATCGGTACGCGCCGTCAGCATCAGGATCGGCCCGGCGAACTGAGGCCGCACGCGACGACAGATGGACAGGCCATCCTCGCCCGGCAGCATCAGGTCCAGAATCACGATGTCGGGGCGCAGACTGATGATCAGGTCCACCGCCCGCGCGCCGTCATTCTCGACGCTCACGCGGAAGTTGTTGGCTTCGAGGTATTCGCGCGTCAGTGTCGCCAGACGCTCGTCATCCTCAACAATCAATACATGTTCTTGCGCATTGGTATCCAAGGGCATTCCATCCGCATCGTTGGGTCAACGTGGCCAGCAGCTCACAAGCAGTTACTTTCCTGTGCCACGTCGTAACCTTTTCAGGGTGATTTGTCACGAATGATACGCCAATTTGGGCGTTTACGCGCCAGCAGCGCAGGCACCATCTGCATTGACGGAGCGCAGAAAATTTAACACCTGAACTCTTGACATCCCCCAGCGGCAAGGCCGGATTTTCAACCACACCTTACCCACAAGTTATCCACTTGCACGCCCCACCAAACAACACTATCTTGTGTCCAAAACCAGCTCACACCCCATATGTAGGGTTTTGGCGACGTCGACACCCATAGATCATGGCGACGATTGTCAAGCCCCGAAAGCATGAATCAGCGTATGGGACGGCAGTCACGCAAGGCTGCTGGAACCGTGTCTCATGAACGCTATCAGGCTCAGCCCGGGCGCCGATTGCCCCGCCTGAGCCTGATCGAGTTTCTCGACGACAAGGCTGACGACGACAGAATATCCCCGGGCGCCGGCAGGAATTTCCAGCCTGCGCCCCGATACGAATTGCCCTCGAGCCCTAACGGGCAACGATTCACCTTCAGACGATTCAGGAAGGCGTCATGGATTCCACTTTCAGCACCGATCAGGCGACAGTCGACGTGACTGCCCCCCAGCGCCTGCGCGTCATCAAGCGCAATGGCGATGTTGCGGCCTTCGACGCCAGCAAGATCTCCGTCGCTCTCTCCAAGGCGTTCATCGCCGTGGAAGGCGATCAGGTCGAGTCCAGCTCGCGCATCCGCGACCTGGTTCAGCAGCTGACCAGCCAGATCACCGACGCCTTCCAGCGTCGCATGCCTGACGGTGGCACCCTGCACATCGAAGACATCCAGGATCAGGTCGAGCTGGCGCTGATGCGTTCCGGCGAGCACAAGGTCGCCCGTGCCTATGTGCTGTACCGCGATGAGCACGCTCGTGCCCGCAGCGCCCAGAGCGACGGCATCGCCAAGCCGCACCCGACCATCAACGTCACGCACCTCGACGGCAGCGTGCGCCCGCTGGATCTGGGCCGTATCGAGACCCTCGTCTTCGATGCCTGCGCAGAGCTTTCCAACGTCGATGCCCAGAAGATCGTCGATGACTCCCTGAAGAATCTGTACGACGGCGTGCCGGTCGATGGCGTGTCCACCGCGCTGATGATGACCGCGCGTACGCTGGTCGAGAAGGACCCGAACTACACCTACGTCACCGCCCGCCTGCTGCAGGACAACCTGCGCCGCGAAGCCCTGAGCTTCCTCAAGGTCGCTGACGAGGCCACCTTCGGCGAGATGAAGGACCACTACCCGGTCGCCTTCAAGGCCTACATCGAGAGCGGCATCGCCTTCGAGCAGCTGGACGAGCAACTGGCCACCTTCGATCTGGAGCGTCTCGGCGCGGCCATCGATCACACGCGTGACAACCAGTTCACCTATCTCGGCCTGCAGACCCTGTACGACCGCTACTTCCTGCACCAGAACGACGTGCGCTATGAGCTGCCGCAGGTCATGTTCATGCGTGTCGCCATGGGCCTGTCCCTGAACGAGGAAGACCGCGAAGGTCGTGCCATCGAGTTCTACGAGCTGCTGTCCAGCTTCGACTACATGGCTTCCACGCCGACACTGTTCAACGCCGGTACCCGTCGCAGCCAGCTGTCCAGCTGCTACCTGACTACCGTGCCGGATGCCCTCGACGGCATCTACGGCGCCATCCGCGACAACGCCATGCTCTCCAAGTGGGCGGGTGGTCTCGGCAATGACTGGACGCCGGTGCGCGCGCTGGGCTCCTACATCAAGGGCACCAACGGCAAGTCCCAGGGCGTCGTGCCCTTCCTGAAGGTCGTCAACGACACCGCCGTTGCCGTCAATCAGGGTGGCAAGCGCAAGGGCGCCGTCTGTGCCTATCTGGAAACCTGGCACATGGACGTCGAGGAATTCCTCGACCTGCGCAAGAACACCGGTGATGACCGTCGTCGTACCCACGACATGAACACCGCCAACTGGGTGCCGGATCTCTTCATGAAGCGTGTCTTCGATGACACCGAATGGACCCTGTTCTCGCCGTCCGACTGCCCGGACCTCCACGACCTGTACGGCGCGGCCTTCCAGGCGCGTTACGAGCAGTACGAGGAGATGACCCGTCAGGGCCAGCTGAAGCTGTTCAAGCGCGTCAAGGCGCGTGATCTGTGGCGCAAGATGCTGTCCATGCTGTTCGAGACCGGCCACCCGTGGATCACCTTCAAGGACCCGTGCAACCTGCGCAGCCCGCAGCAGCACGCCGGTGTCGTGCACTCGTCCAACCTGTGCACCGAGATCACCCTCAACACCTCCGAGGACGAGATCGCGGTCTGCAACCTGGGCTCGATCAACCTGGCGCAGCACGTCATCGACGGCAAGCTGGATGGCGACAAGCTCAAGAAGTCGGTGCGTACCGCCGTGCGCATGCTCGATAACGTCATCGACATCAACTACTACGCCGTACCGCAGGCGCGTCGCTCCAACATGCGTCACCGCCCGGTCGGCCTCGGTATCATGGGCTTCCAGGATGCGCTCTACGCGCAGTCCATCGCCTATGCCTCCGAAGAAGCCGTGACCTTCGCCGACGAATCCATGGAACTCGTCAGCTATCACGCCATCGAAGCTTCCAGTGATCTGGCCGCCGAGCGTGGTCGTTACGAAAGCTTTGACGGTTCGCTGTGGAGTCAGGGCATCCTGCCGATCGATTCCATCGAGAAGCTCAAGACCGAGCGTGGCGCCGACTACATCGAAATGGACGAAAGCCAGACTCAGGACTGGGACTACATCCGCGAGAAGGTCCGCACCCAGGGCATGCGCAACTCCAACGTGATGGCGATCGCGCCGACCGCGACGATCTCCAACATCTGTGGCGTCTCGCAGTCCATCGAACCGACCTACCAGAACCTGTTCGTCAAATCGAACCTGTCTGGCGAGTTCACCGTGGTCAACGCCTACATGGTCAACGACCTCAAGGCGCGCGGCCTGTGGGACGAGGTCATGATCAACGATCTCAAGTACTACGACGGCAGCGTGCAGCCGATCGAGCGCATCCCGGAAGACCTCAAGGCGCTGTACGCCAACGCCTTTGAAGTCGAGCCGAAGTGGATCGTCGAAGCCGCCTCGCGTCGTCAGAAGTGGATCGATCAGGCCCAGTCCCTGAACCTGTACATCCAGGGCGTGTCCGGCAAGAAGCTGGACGTGACCTACCGCATGGCATGGTTCCGTGGCCTCAAGACCACCTATTACCTCCGTGCTCTGGGTGCGACCGCCGTGGAGAAATCCACCGTCGATCGCAGCAAGCACAACGCCGTCGGCAATGCACCGACTCCGGCACCTGCTCCCGCGCCGACCCCGGCACCGGAAGCCAAGCCGGAACCGCGCGGCATCGAAGACTTCCTGCAGGGCAAGAGCGGCCAGCGCGCCCCCTCCGCCAGCAACATCGATGAGTTGGGCTGTGAGGCCTGTCAGTAAGCGATTGCGCCAGACCCGAGTCCGCTGACGCTGACTCACCGCCTGCCAGGACACACCTTGCAGGCGGACTGCGGCAAATCCACAAGACCGAGCCCCGCTCGGTCTTGTGCCGCCACCAACAATCACTGCCTCCTGACATTCCCTCGAAACAAGCCCGGGCCTGACTCCCTGTGGGAGCCACGCCACTCGATGGCGCTCGCGTCGTAGAACGCACCGCCCCTGCCTTTTTGTCACGCTGACTGCCCGCGTGACCATCACCGAACACGAGGAACGCAACATGTTGAACTGGGACGATTTCCACGAAGACGAAGCCCCCGCTGCCGAGAAGCCGGCGACGGCCAAACCGGCGACGCAGGCCGAAGCTCCCGCCGCTGCCCCGGCGGCTGACGCTGTCGTCGCGAGCGAGAACAGCGAAGGCTACGCGATCAGCGATGCCGAGCGCATCGCCCGCGCCCAGCAGGCGCTGGACGATCTCGACGTGGCCAAGGGTCTGGAAGAACTGGAAATGGGTGCCCAGCGCATTCAGGTCGACGAGAAGCGCATGATCAATGCGCGCGCCGACGTCAACCAGCTGGTGCCCTTCAAGTACGACTGGGCATGGCAGAAGTACCTCGACGGCTCCGCGAACCACTGGATGCCGCAGGAAGTGAACATGAACGCGGACATCGCGTTGTGGAAGAGCCAGGACGGCCTGACCGAGGACGAGCGCCTGATCGTGATGCGCTCGCTGGGTTACTTCTCCACTGCCGACTCGCTGGTCGCCAACAACCTGGTGCTGGCCGTCTACAAGAACATCACCAACCCGGAGTGCCGCCAGTACCTGCTGCGTCAGGCCTTCGAAGAGGCGATCCACACCCACGCCTACCAGTACTGCATCGAGTCACTGGGCATGGACGAAGGCGAAGTCTTCAACATGTACCGTGAAGTGGACTCCGTGGCGCGCAAGTCCGCCTGGAGCCTCAAGCACACCCAGGCGCTGGCGCGTGCCGACTTCCACACCGGTACACCGGAAGCGGACCAGGAATTCCTGCGCAACCTGATCGGCTTCTACGCCGTCACCGAAGGCATCTTCTTCTACTGCGGCTTCTCCCAGATCCTGTCCATGGGTCGTCGCAACAAGATGACCGGCGTCGCCGAGCAGTTCCAGTACATCCTGCGTGACGAGTCCATGCACCTGAACTTCGGCATCGACGTGATCAACCAGATCAAGGTCGAGAATCCGCACCTGTGGACCGCCGAATTCCAGGACGAAGTCACCCAGATGATTCTGGAAGGCACCCAGCTCGAGATCGAATACGCGCGTGACACCATGCCGCGCGGCGTGCTGGGCATGAACGCGGCCATCATGGAGGAATACCTCCACTTCATCTGCAACCGTCGCCTCGCGCAGCTGGGCCTCAAGGAGCAGTTCCCGGGCGCCAAGAACCCGTTCCCGTGGATGTCCGAGATCATCGACCTGCGCAAGGAGAAGAACTTCTTCGAGACGCGCGTCACCGAATATCAGGTCGGCGGTGCCCTGAGCTGGGATTGATCGCTGATCACTCCCCCTCCCAGAGACAGGCACGCGACTGACGCCTGCCTCTGCTGAGCACCCCAACGGGCCATGTCATTGATATGGCCCGTTTTTGCGTCCAGCGCCCGCACAGGGTAGGCTTCGCGCCGTCCCGACTCTCCCCGGCTTCACGTGAAAGGAACGAACATGCAACTCGGTATCATCGGACTCGGCCGCATGGGCGGCAATATCGCTCGTCGCTTGATGCGCAATGGCCACGAAGTGGTCGCCCATGATCGTGACGCGGCAATCGCCCAGTCACTGGTCGCCGACGGTGCGACGCACGTCGATAGCCTCGTGGAACTGGTTCAACAGCTCGAGGCGCCGCGCGCCGTCTGGGTCATGCTGCCGGCGGGCGAGATCACCGAGCAGACCATCGCCACGCTGGCCGAGCTGATGGAAGCCGGCGACACCATCATCGATGGCGGCAACACCTTCTACAAGGACGACATCCGCCGTGCCACGGCCCTCAAGCTGAAGGGCCTGAACTACGTCGATGTGGGCACTTCCGGCGGCGTGTGGGGCCTGGAGCGCGGCTACTGCATGATGATCGGTGCCGAGAAGGCCGTGTTCGAGCATCTCGAGCCGCTGTTCGATACCCTCGCCCCGGGCTATGGCGATCTCGAGCGCACCAAGGGCCGCAACGCCCCGGATGAGCGCGCCGAGCGCGGCTACATCCACGCCGGTCCGGTCGGTGCCGGTCACTACGTGAAGATGGTCCACAACGGCATCGAGTACGGCCTGATGCAGGCCTACGCCGAGGGCTTCGAGCTGATGCAGAGCAAGGGCTCCGACGCCCTGCCGGAAGATCAGCGCTTCGACCTCAATCTGGCCGATATCGCCGAGGTGTGGCGTCGTGGCAGCGTGGTGTCTTCCTGGCTGCTCGACCTGACCGCCCAGGCACTGGCCGGTGACGAGCGTCTGGACCACTACAGCGGTGCCGTCTCCGACAGTGGCGAAGGCCGCTGGACCGTCGATGCCGCCGTCGAGCAGGGTGTCGCCGTGCCGGTGCTGGCCAATGCGCTGTTCTCGCGCTTCAGCTCGCGCAAGGAAAACACCTACGCCAACCGCCTGCTGTCGGCGATGCGCTTCGGCTTCGGTGGCCATGTCGAGCCGCCCAGGAAAGACTGAGCGCCTGCTCTGACACGCCAGACGTGAAACGCCCCGCTCATGGAGACCATGAGCGGGGCGTTGTCGTTTGCGGACCTGCTGGCAGAGCGGTGGAGTGTCAGCCGCCCTTCTTGCCAGCCCTGTCAGCCCTTAGTGCCAGCCACTGGCGTTATCGGCCACCGCCAGCGCCATCCACCGGCGTCAGCGTCATCTGCTGACCGCGCATGTTGATATCGAACTCTCCCAGGAAACTCATTCCCAGCAGCACCACCTCATCGTGCATGCCCGGCACGATGGCCCCGCGCACCTCGCGCTGGCTGAGTCCCGCCAGACTGACGGTATCCAGTGTGGTCAGGGCACCGTGACTGACGCCATTGGCGGTAGTGAAGCGCGCATCCCGCCCGCGTGGCAGCTGCAGACGCTCGGCCAGCGCTTCCGACACCGAGACATAGGTGGCGCCGGTATCGAGCAGGAAGGTGACCGGTTGATCATTGATGGTGCCAGGGGCCACGAAGTGCCCTGAGCGATTGCGCGACAGGGTCAGTGGCTCGCCAGATGACAGCGACTGGCCAGCCAGCGAGGCATTGGGCCGGGTGCGCTCATCAAGCTGGCCCTGAAACCACCACACCAGCATGGCGAGAATCAGCGCCCAGCACAGCACCAGCATGCCGACACCATAACGGCGGGTCGCGCCGCCCCCTGAATCACTCATCCACCACCACCCCGCAACAGCAGACGCAGGCCGACGGCGCACAGTGCGAAGCCGAGAATCAACGGCACCCCGATCAGCCAGCCGCGCGTCCCCGGCAGACTGGCCTCATGCGGGGCGTCGAGGCGATAGACCAGCGCCACGCTCTCCCCCACGGCGGGTGTCGGCGAGGGCACCGCCAGCGGCGAGATGATCTCGTGCCAGCCATCACGCTGATCCTGATAGCGCACCACGGGCGCATACTGGATCGACTCGATATTGAAGCGCCCACCCGGCGGCAGACCCGCCATCGCCAGGGCCTCATCCTCGCTGAGCCTGCCGCCCTTGGGCAGATGGATAGGGCCACGCCCTTCGACGTGCAGCGTGCGGTCGTGGTTGATGACCTCGCCCATCACCTGTGCGCTGTTACGGGCGAAGGACTGCGCCTGCTGCCAGCGATAACCGCCGAGCAGCAGCAAGGCGATGCCGATGATGATCAGTCCCCAGGTCAACGCCATGCGATGCCTCCTTGTGGTCGGTGCCATCATGCACGACGCGGTGTCGAGGTATGGGCCTGGACGTCATCGCTCACGTCATGGGCCACGCCCTGCTCGTGTCCGCCGGCCGCTTCCAGCCTCTCGCTCAGCGCATCGAACTGGCGCCAGCGCGCATGCGCCAGCGGCGTGACACCTTCGGCGTCCGCCAGATTGACGTCGGCACCGTGGGCCAGCAGCTGCTCGACGACCCGTTGATAGTCAACGCCGCCATCCCCCAGCAACACGGCCTCGATCAGCGCCGTCCAGCCGAGCGTATTCTGGTGATTGACGTCGACATCGGTCTCCTCGAGCAGCTGACGGCAGATATCGGCATGGCCACGTTCACTGGCCGACATCAGCGCAGTGGAAGAGAAGCGATTGAGCACCGTCGCCGAGGCGCCATGCGCCAGCAGCCGGCTCAGGCAGTGGCCATAGCCGAGTGCGGCCGCAGCCAGCAGGGGCGTGTCGTGCAGGGCATCGGTCTGCTCGCAGTCGGCGCCGGCGGCCAGCAGGGCCTCCACCGCCTCCGGCTGATTGGCCTGCACCGCGACCAGCAATGGCGAGCGCCCACGATAATCCACGTCATTGACTCGCTCGTGCGCATCGGGAGCGGCCAAGGCCTGTGCCAGGCCCTCCAGATCGCCATGCTGAGCACACATTGTCATGTCCTTCATCACCACCTCCTGACGCCCGGCAACGGATGCTTACTCTCTGACAGCCTATGCGATCCTGAGCGTGACCGTTAGCCCCGCCAGCGTTCAATCGGCGCCTTGAGCATCGTCGATCAGGCATGGCGCGACGAATAACAGGCAAAAAAAAGCGCTCCCGAAGGAGCGCCAGTTCGTCATCACCGCAGGGCGCGGCAGACGAGACTCAGAAACGAAGCCCGTCCGGCTGCCAGCCGGACACCGTCAGAATACGGTGTCGCCCTGGCCGCGCCCAATCATCTCTCGGGATGGCTGTGATAGCGCTGAGCTATCAAGACAAGAGCGCCGATAAACGAGGCGGCGCCCTGTCACTCCGTCGGCTGCGCCCCGACCAGCGGGGAGCTCGGCAGCCAGACGCGTGCCGCCAGGCCGCCCAGGCTGGAGCGCTCAAGTGCCAGCTCGCCCCCGTAGAGCGCCATCAGATCATCGACGATCGCCAGTCCCAGACCGGAACCGGAGCGCCCCTCATCAAGACGCGCCCCACGCCCCAGCGCGGCGGCGCCCTCTTCTTCATTCATGCCGGGGCCATCGTCCTCGATGATCAACAGCACGCCGCCATCGCGGGTCTCGCTGCTGACGCGCACCTGCTGGCGAGCCCACTGCAAGGCGTTCTCGAGCAGGTTGCCGACCATTTCCTGCAGGTCCTGCGGGTCGACCCGCACGCTGGCATCGTCCTCCAGCGCCAGACTGAGCGTGATGCCACGCCGACTCGCCAAGCGCCCGAGCCCCTCGAAGACCGGCCCCGCCGCCTCACGCAGGCTGATGCGCCCGCTGAGATGCGCGCCACCCGCGGCACTGGCACGCGCCAAGTGGTGGCGCACGGCTTCATCGATGCGTTTGAGCTCGGCGTCGATCCGCGCACGGTCCTCGCCGTTGAAGCGCTCGGACTGCGCCTTGAGCACGCTGACCGGCGTCTTGAGGGCATGCGCCAGATTGCCGGCCGCCGCACGACCGCGCTCGATCAAGCGCTGATCACGCTCGAGCACGGCATTGATGGCGCGGGTCAGCTCGGTCAGCTCCGGCGGCAGACGGGTCTCTTCCAGCCGCTCCGCCTCGCCGTCGGCAACCTTCTTGAGGCGAGCCCGCAGGCGCCGCAGAGGCGCCAGCCCCCAGCTGATCTGCGCGGCAGAGCCGCACACCAACAGCGATGCCAAGGCCACCAGCGCGCCCGCCAGCAGCCACTCGAAGCGCGCGACCTCGGCGTCGACCTCGCTACGGCTGGCCGCCACCATCACGTGCAGTGGCTGGTTGCGGCCGGGCAGGCGGATATCGCGCTCGAGGGAGCGCAACACCTGATGGCGCGGGCCCTTGAGGTCACGGCTGATTATGACGCCCTTGTCCATGTCTTCCAGCGGCGGCAGACGTTGGTCCCACAGCGAGCGCGACGTCAGCACATTGCCGTTGCGATCGGAAATCTGCCAGTACCAGCCCGAATAGGCCTGATCGAAGCGTGGGTCGCCCAGCGAGCGTGTCAGGCCGGGGCGGCCCTTCTCGCGGTCGAACTGGATGGCGGCGATCAGCACCTTCGACAGCGACAGCAGGCGCTGGTCGAAGGCGGTAGTCACGGCGTCACGGAAGCTCCAGGCCAGACCGAGTCCGGTCAACGGCATGACGATCAAGGCAATGACCAGCGAGCCGCCCAGCAAGCGGCGGCCGACGGACAGTGGCTTCATGCGTCGCTGCCATCCGCCGGCGTCGGTGTCTCGGCGTCCGGATCACGCAGGCGATAGCCACGCCCGCGCAGCGTCTCGATGCGCTCGGCACCCAGCTTGCGGCGCAGACGGCTGATCTGCACGTCGATGACATTGGAATCGGGTTCGTGGTCGCGGTCATAGACATGCTCGACCAGTTCAGAACGGCTGACCACGCCGGGCACGGCGTGCATCAAGTGCATCAGCAGGCGCGTTTCCTGGGCGGTCAGCGACACGGGGCGTCCCGCCAGACTGACGGTACCGCCGTGGGTGTCACAGGCCAGATCACCCAGCTTGAGCACGGGGTGGGCATGGCCGCGTGAGCGACGTACCAGCGCCCGCAGACGGAAGATGACCTCGGCGGTCTCGAAGGGTTTGGTGACGTAATCATCGGCGCCGGCGGAGAAGCCGGCGGCCTTGTCAGACCAGCGCTCGCGCGCGGTCAGCACCAGCACCGGCACCTCGATGCCGGCTTCCCGCCACTGGGCCAGCCAGCGCGTGCCATCACCGTCCGGCAGGCCGAGATCCAGCACTACGGCATCGTAGCTCTCGGTCTGGATCAAAAAGTCGGCGTCTCCCCCGGTGGTGGCATGCTCGACCAGTACATCGGCTTCCCCCAGGCGCGCCATCAGCGCTTCGGCCAACGGCATGTCATCTTCAACCAGCAATATCTTCATCGATTCTCGGGCTCCTGACGCAAGCGGCGTTCTACCGGTGGCGCAATGGACAATGGCACTAGCATACCGTTCCTCAGGGCCGCCAGGCACCCTCGGCGCCCTTGTCACAGCCTGCGCTGACACTGCCTGGCCTGGCCACTGCCTGCCTCGTCCTACTGACTCTCGACCTCGGCATTGGCGCCGTCAGTCACGAGCGGCGCGTCGGTCGTCTCGGGCAGGGGGTTGGTCAGGGGCTTGGTCAGGGGCTCGGACAAGGAACCGCTGCCAGCGCGACGCATGGCATCCAGATTGACGCCGCGCACCTCACGCAGACTGCCATCCGAGGCACGCACGGTGAATCTGGCCATCTGGCCCTGTGGCCCGAGCATCTCGACCTCATAGATCAGCTCGCCATGCGTCTCTTCGAGCTCCACCTCGACCACCTGACCCAGCCAGTCGCGCTCGAGGCTATCGAGCAGCTCGGACAACGAGATGACGCGTCCGGCGGCGACTTCGTCGTGCAGGCTGCGCCAGCGCTCGCTGTCACACAGCGCATGCGGCGGCAGTGCCAGTGCTCCGACCAGCAGGCTCCCGAGCCCGAGGCACAGCCAGACATAGCGTTGCCGCCATTGACTGCCACGCGCTGCACGGGCGTCTGGCTGAGCCTTGTGGGGAGTCTGCATGAAGAGGAACCTCGTGAATGACGGCGGGGCTGGTGTGCGCCCAAGGCGGGCGCTTGCGCGTGGCGCTCAATCTAGCAACGGAATGTGCAATCAAACCTGCGTTGGAACAACGCGGACCAACGCGAGAGCAACCACTGACCCTGTGATGCAGAGACTGACAGGAGGCAATGAACCTCAGATGAATTCACGTCTCAGCGTCGCGCAAGGTCGCCTGGCCCACAGTGAGCGCCATGCCCAGCCATCCTTGAGGAGGGTGTCATGTCCCCATCAGCCGCGTCCCGTATTGCTCCCGCTCGTGAATCGGACTCCGCATCCCGGCAGCCGCCATCCTCGGCCGCAGGCACCGCCCCGTCGCGCTTCTGGCTCGCCAGCCGCGCAGTCCAGCACTGGCGACACGGCCTGGGCGTCAGCGCACTCGGCCTGATGCTGGGTTCGGCTCCCGCCTATGCCAATGGCATCGAGGACCTGCCGGTGCGCCATCAGCTGTCGGCGGTAGAACTCTCGACCGCAGGGCTCTCTGCAAAAGGGCCCTCGACCAGCGAGCACTCAGATGACGGCAAGGCGACCGCCACGCTCGGCGATGATGCCGGGGATAGCACGCTGGACACGGCCGCCACCCGCACAGCCGGAAAGCCTGCGACGGATATCTCTGACGCCGCGACTACTCAAGGGCTCGCGCCAGAGCTGCTCACGCAGATGATGATCCACGCCAGTCGCAAGGGCATGATGGAATTCAGCACGATGGATATCCGCGACGATCATGTTCAGTTCACGGGCTGGGGGCATAATGGGTGGCAGATGGAACTGGCCATCAATCTCGCCGATGGAGAATTCATCAGCGAAGCGCTGCGCCAGAGTGATTCCGAGCCCGGCGACAAGGCCATCGATGGCGACAGCATGCGCCAGACCTTGAATTTTGCCGCTGTCGACGGCATCAAGAGTGTACAAAGCGTCGAAGTCGCTGCGCACGCCATCCAGATTCACGGGCGCGATGCGCAAGGCAAGCCGCAACGGATGACATTGAACATGCCGCTGCCGGGCAACGCTTTCAACCTCGCCGCCAGCGTGTCCATGAATCCGGATTATCGGCCGTGAACTGATCGACCCGCTTGTCCAGCCGCCGTGCCTTGAAGTGGTTCAGGAACTAAACCCGACATCCAGCGCTGGATCAACGCCGAAGCCGCTTGACGGCAACGATGCCAACTTCGATGCTGAACGAGTCAACCGGCCGCCCGATGCCATCAAGCGCCTCATGCAAAAGTGCGTCGCATCGAGCCCCACTTACCCATCCCCCGGCCCAGAGCACGAATGCCAGTTGAGCCGGGAGGGCAATACCCCTGTTTCCTGACCCGATATCCCCGACCACCCACTTTCACCTATCGGGTCATCCTCGCCCGGCCTGACGGCCCGGCTCTATCGTGGAGAAGACACATGCAAGGCCAACAGCACAACACTCTGTGGAACCAGGCTCGCCAATGGCAGGCCAATGCAGGCAACCAACGCCCCTCCAATGGCCTGTCCGGCCTCAAGCTGGTCGCCGCCTGGCTGATCGGTGGCGTGGTCATGATCTTCAGCCTGTTCGCGGCGCTGGTGATGATGGTACTCGGCATCATCATGCTGCCCTTCATTCGCCGTCGCATGAAAAAGCGCATGAGCGAGATGCAGCAGCGCATGCAGGAGGCCCAGGACAAGGCCAGTGGCCGCCAGAACTACTCGCGTGATGCCACGCGTGAAGACGGCAGCAGCACCGAGACGCTGGACGGTGAATACCAGGTCAAGGAATAAGTCCTGACGCCAGAGACCGCTGAGCGTCTCACACTGGCCGACTCGCACTGGCCGTCTCGCTATGATCGTCTCGTATTGATCATCACGACGTTCGCCAAAAACACAAAGGCCGCCCCATGGGGCGGCCTTTTGCGTTGCAGCGTCCTGATGCTGCCAAGGCAGGCTCAGGCGTCTGACCATCACACCCGGTAGACGCTGGCCGTCATCACCTTGGACATCAGGCGCATGGCGCTCTTCAGCGGCCCCGGGAAGCGATGACCACCGGCTTCCAGCGCCCACTGCTCATGATGGGCTTCGTCGATTTCCATCTGGCGCAAGACGGCACGTGAGCGCTGATCGCCCTCGGGCAGCGTCTGCTGGTGCTTCGACAGGTGCTCGCCGACCAGCTCTTCGGTCGCGGCCACGAACCCGAGGCTGACCTTGTCATTGATGGCACCGGCCGCTGCCCCGAGGGCGAAGCTCGTCATGTAGAACAGCGGATTGAGCAGGCTGGTATTGGCATCCAGCTCGACGAGTCGTGCATCGCACCAGGCCAGGTGATCGATCTCTTCCTGGGCGGCCAGCTCCATCTGCGTGCGTGTTTCGGGCAGACGCGCTGTGAACCCCTGCCCCTGATAGAGCGCCTGCGCACACACCTCGCCGGTGTGATTGATGCGCATCAGGCCAGCGGCGTGCTGACGCTCTTCGTCGCTGATCGCTTCGTCATGGATGTCGCCCGCCGGAGAGGGACGCGACGGCTGGGCGGCATGTGGCACCAGGGTACGCAGTACGGTGTCGAACTGATGGATCAACTGATCGGCGCGGCTGTGATGACGTTGCGCCGAAATGGCATCGGAATGCGGCATGGGAAGACTCCTGCACGGCGTGAGCAATGAGGCCATCTTACGCAAGCCAGCCCGCGACGGTAAGGGGCAGAGTGTCGCCGGGCGAGGCCTGACCGGCTCCCTTGCGCCGTGGATTCCCCAATGAAAAACCGGCAATGCCGTTTTCACGACATTGCCGGTATGCGCCTGTGTGCCGCGCGCTTGTTATCGCTAGCCGCTACCTGCCCGCGAACCGCCGGTACAGGCGCCTGCTCTATGCCGGCTCAGCCAGCCGGCCATGTGAAGCGGCGACCACCCATCAGGTGCATATGAATATGATAGACCGTCTGGCCGCCATCTTCATTGCAGTTCATCACCACGCGATAACCGCCCTCGGCAAAACCGTAGTCCTTCGCCAGTCTGGCTGCGGTGTACTGCAGGCGCCCTACCGTGGCCAGCTGATGCTCCTCGATATCGTTGAGCGTGGCGATGTGCTGCTTGGGGATGATCAACACATGGGTCGGCGCCTGCGGATTGATGTCATTGAAGGCCAGCACCTCATCATCCTCATAGACGATATCGGCGGGAATCTCGCGGTTGATGATCTTGCAGAACAGACAGTCCATGACACCTTCTCCCTTGAAGTGGGGCTGCCCACGGCAGCGTGGCCTGCCAGCGTAGCGCCAGCCGGGCAACAGGCCAAGGGCAGACGCAGGAAAACGCGGGCCAGCTTGTGAACAGAGCAATGTCGCCTTTAGGGAAACAGACTGATTCACCGCTGCCAGTGGGCGAATGAGGAAAACAGTAGGATAATCATTGTTATCCCGCTAACGAGAAGCCGACCGTCATGCCCGTGTTCACTCGCCAAGATTCCTCCCTGCGCAAGGCCAACCACGAACTGGAGGCCGGCCTTGGTGCTCACGGCGAGACACGACCGGCCACTGTCGGCGCCCCCGCCGTCGATCGCGCTGAGCCCACGCGCGCCGAGAAGGCGCGGGCGGCACTGCGTGCCGCGCCCAGGGTCGCGCGTGTTGACGGTGAGCAGGCCCCGGGCGAGTTCCTGCAGCGTGCCAAGGGCTTTCTCAAGGCCGAGGTCTACATCACGCACCTCAATGGCCAGCCGGTGGTCTGCAAGGATTACCGCCGCTATGCCGGCACGCCGGCGGCATTGGTGGCACGCTGGCTGGTACGCCATGAGCTGAAGATGCTCGAGCGCCTGGGCGACTGGACACACGCCCCCCGCGCCGTGGCGCGCCTGTCACCGCTGTCGCTGGCGATGGAGTACATTCCCGGACCGTTGCTGAGTGACGCCGCCATGGATGACGTGACGGATGCCCGCCTCAGTCAGCAGCTGATTCTCGTCGTGCAGCAACTCCATCAGCGCCAGATGGCCCACAACGACATCCGTGGCTCCAACGTCGTGCTGCGCGATGGCGTGCCGGTCCTGATCGACTTCACCTCTGCCGTCCGCCTGCCGCGCCTGCCAGGCACAGCCTCCCTCGCGCGCATGATGCGCCGCTTCGATCTGCGTCACTCGCTGAAGCTCAAGCAACGCACTCTCGGCCTGCCGCTGAGCACCCGCGAGGCACGCCTGCTGATCCGCAGCGGCCGCCTGAATCGCACCCTGCGCGTCTGGAAGAAGGGCATCCTGCCACGCCTCAAGGGCCGCAAGTACTGAGCCAGCCCGAGCCCAGCCCCCTTCATGTCTCCCGCTCAGCGAAACCGCCGCTGTGCCAGCAGGCTCTTGACCAGCGGCGTGATGATCAGCTCGATGGCCAGTGCCATCAGCGCGCCGGGCACCACCAGCGTATGCGGGCGCGACATGAACGAGCCCTGGATCATCGCGAGCAGAAACGGGAAGTCGACACTGCCGGGATCGCGGAAGTGGATCACGACCATCGACTCGGCATCCGTCGGGATATCCTGCGGCTCGAAGGGGTTGGAGGTATCCACCGTCGGCACGCGCTGGAAGTTGATGTGCGTGCGTGAGAACTGCGGCTGGATATAGCGCACGTAGTCATCCATGCGGCTCAGGATGGTGTCCACCACCGCTTCCTGGGAGTGCCCGCGCAGCTTGGTGTCGCGATCGATCTTCTGGATCCACTCCAGATTCATGGTCGGTGCCACCCCGATCAGCAGATCGACATGACGCGCGATGTCATGCTCCGGCGTCACCAGCCCGCCATGCAGCCCCTCGTAGAACAGCAGGTCCGTACAGTCCGGCAGAGACTGCCATTCGGTGAAGGTGCCGACCTTGTAGCCGGCCTCGATCATGCGCTTGTCTTCGGCATGGATGTAATGGCGATGCGTGCCGGAGCCCTGCTCGCCATATTCGACGAACAGCGCTTCCAGACGATCCAGTTGGTTGGCCTCGACCGCGAAGTGAGACAGCTCGCGCTTGCGCTCCGGCGCCTCCTGAAACATGCGCACCAGCTCGTCACGGGTATAACGGTGAAAGGCATCCCCATCCACGTAGGCGGCATGAATCGCCTCACGCGAGAACATGCGCTCGAAGGTGCGCATGACGGTGGTGGTGCCCGCGCCGGAAGACCCCGTCACGGCGATGATCGGATATTCCCGCGACATCAGTTGGCTACCCGGGACGACATGGCTGAGACGGCCTGCTCGATGGCGGCACTGGCGCGCGCGCTCGGCTCCGCCAGCCCCTGCTCGCCAGCGAACACCAGCCCGACGCGCAGCGTCGCCAGTACCGCGTCATCGCTGACACGCAGCAGGCGGTGATGGACGCCAAGTCCCTTGCCGGACACGCTGTCGATGGCCGTTTCCACCACGAGGGCGTCACCCAGCCGGCCCTCGCCCTGATACTGCACGGCGAGATCCGCGACGATGCTCATCAGCCCATCGATGTTCCATTCGGGGAAGCCCAGCGCCTGCCAGGCCTGGCCCCGCGCCTCGTGCGCCAGGCTGACTACGCTGTCGTGGCCCAGGTGCTGGCCATAGTTGATGTCGCTGACCCGAATCGTCATCGGGTGGCGATGTACCAGGCGGGAAACCGGAAATTCAAGCCGGATACGGTCCATGCAGACTCCTTGTCGGCGAGACAGGAAAAGGGTTCAGGGCGGACGGCGACGCCATCTTTCGACGCCGGTCAGCCTCAAGAAGGAATATAGGATGACTAGCGTTATCGCATGCCCGACACCGACATGACCAGACCCCGACACGATGGTCGTAGGCGCTCAGGGCATCGAGAGACGCCCCAACGACAAGACCCGGCCTGAGGCCGGGTCTTGTCGTGAAGCAGGCATGTCGCGGGGCGATGGCCCGTGCGACTCAGCGCTTTCAGCTATCGCCGCGCTCGCGAGCGATGGCACGCCAGGCGATGTCGCGACGCACCAGCATGTCCTGCCAGCTGATGGCATCGACGCCTTCATAGGCACGCTCGGTGGCCGCCGCGACGCTGTCGCCCAGTGCGGTGACGCACAGCACGCGACCCCCGCTGGTGACGACCTGGCCGTCCTGCTCGGCGGTGCCGGCATGGAAGACCTTGCAGCCGGTCGCTTCGGCAGCGTCGAAGCCGCTGATGACATCGCCCTTGCGGTAGCTGGCCGGGTAGCCGCCAGCTGCCAGCACCACGCCGACCGCCGCGCGGGAATCCCACTCGCAGGCCTGGGTGTCGAGACGCCCGTCTTCGGCGGCCAGACACAGCGCGACCAGATCGGACTTCAGACGCACCATGATCGGCTGGGTTTCCGGGTCACCGAAGCGGCAGTTGTATTCGATGATCTTCGGCGCGCCCTGGGCATCGATCATCAGGCCGGCATACAGGAAGCCGGTATAGGGATGGCCTTCAGCCGCCATGCCACGCACGGTGGGCAGGATGATCTCGTCCATCACGCGCTGGTGAACGTCAGCCGTCACCACCGGCGCCGGAGAGTAGGCCCCCATGCCGCCGGTGTTGGGGCCGGTATCGCCTTCGCCGACGCGCTTGTGATCCTGACTGGTGGCCATCGGCAGTACGTTCTCGCCGTCGACCATCACGATGAAGCTGGCTTCCTCGCCGTCGAGGAATTCCTCGATCACCACACGTGCGCCGGCATCGCCGAAGGCGTTGTCCTCGAGCATGTCACGCACCGCGGCGCGGGCTTCCTCGTCGCTCATCGCGACCACGACACCCTTGCCCGCCGCCAGGCCATCGGCCTTGATGACGATGGGCGCCGGATGGGCCGCCAGATACTCAAGCGCCGCATCGACCTCCGCGAAGGTCGCGTAGTCGCCGGTCGGGATGGCGTGACGCGCCAGGAAGTCCTTGGTGAAGGCCTTGGAGCCTTCCAGCTGGGCGGCACCGGCCGTCGGGCCGAAGCACTTGAGCCCCGCCTCGCGGAAGCGATCGACCACGCCGATCACCAGCGGCGCTTCCGGGCCGACGATGGTCAGCTCGATGGCGTTGTCACGCGCGAAGGCGACCAGCGCATCGAGATCGTCAGCGGCAATCGCCAGATTGGTCAGCTTGGACTCGCGCGCCGTACCCGCATTGCCGGGCGCCACGAAGACCTCCTCGACACGGGATGACTGGGCGGCCTTCCAGGCCAGCGCATGTTCGCGGCCACCGCCGCCGATGATCAGGACCTTCATCTTTTCAACCTTCATGAGCCAGTGAGGATCAGGGCTACCCGCATGGCGCGAGCTACCGAGGAAATATCAGGCTGCGCATTATGGCAGAAAGGCGCCCTGCTCGGGGCGCCCCTTTTCACATCACGATGAATTTATGTGAAAGCTGGATCTGACACGGCGTCACACTCAGCGTCGCTCATCGTCCGGCGGCGTGTCCGACTCATCAGGCGCCGCATCCGCATCACTCGGCTGTGAGCGTGAGGCATTCTTGCCAGCGCCCATGCCAGCGCCCATGGCCTGTTGCCAGAAGCGCAGGTTCTCTTCGGCGACCTCGCGCATCATCTCCATCGGCGAGTGACGCATGGCCTGGGACCACTGCTCCTGCATGCGCTGCTGCTGCTCCATCATCAGACGCGTGCCCTGCTCCAGATAACCGGCCAGCGGCAGCGGCTTGGCCATCGCGTAGATGCGGATGAACTGCTCCAGCAGCTCGTTGGAGAAGACCTCGGCCTCGCCCTCGCCCTGCTCCTGCTCGATGATGATGGTCAGCAGGATGGTGCGCGTGAGGTCCTCACCGCTCTTGGCGTCCTCGACCTTGAAGACCTCTTCCGCCAGCACCAGGCTGCGCAGATCTTCCAGGGTCACGTAGCGGCTCTGCTCGGTGTCGTATAGGCGCCGATTGGCATATTTGCGGATCACTCGCACGTGTCAGGCTCCTGTCGATTTTTCTTCATTGTGCACTCAAGGGGGGGGACTGCAAGAAAAGGCGTCTCCACGCGTCAGCCATTGACACCATGCCAACGCTGTCCCCGTCGGGTCAGCATGCACGACATGCTAGAATAACGCCCGCTTGCCGCTGTCTGTAAGCGATGCATCCCGCCCTCCACTGCCCCGGTATTGCCATGAATCTGATTTTGCTCGGCGCTGACGACCTGACCGCTCAGGACCATGCACGTGTCACGGACCCACGCCGCCTGCGCCATCTGCGTGAGGTGCATCGTGCCAGCGTCGGCGACGAGATGACGCTGGGGGTGGAGGGTGGCCTGATCGGCCGTGGCCGCCTGGAGCGACTGGACGCGGACAGCGCCGAATTCAGCCTGACGCTGGACCGTCAGCCGCCGGCGCCACTCGACGTGCATCTGCTGCTGGCGCTGCCGCGCCCGCGCATGCTGGCACGCTCGCTGGAACACGTCACGGCATTGGGCGTAAAGCACATCACCCTGCTGCATACGCGCCGGGTCGAGAAGAGTTATTGGCAGTCGCCGGAACTGAAGGAAGACAAGATTCGCCAGCATCTGGTGCTGGGACTGGAGCAGGCGCGTGACACCATCATGCCGACGGTGACCCACGAGAAACTGTTCAAGCCCTTCGTGGAAGACCGCCTGCCGGCACTGATGACGCCAGCATCAGGCACGCCTCCGCGTGGCATCATCGCCCATCCGGGCATGCCGGATGAATGCCCACGCGCCGTCCGCGAGCCGGTGATCCTGGCCATCGGCCCGGAAGGCGGCTTCGTGGACTATGAGGTCGAGAAATTCATGGCGACAGGCTTTGAAGGGGTGCATCTGGGCGAGCGTATCCTGCGCGTCGAGACGGCCGTCACAGCGCTACTGGCGCGCCTGGGCTGAAGAGCGTCTGGTCATACAAGAGCAGGTTATAAAAGCAGCAGGTTGAAGTGGAGGTGCCACCAGGGCCTGGATCTTCTCGGACGACTCGCGTGATATCGACACCGCCTGATCACACATCGAAGCCCGCCAGATGCCGCCATTCGCCCCAGTGGATGGCGGCGTCGTAATCGAGCAGACAACGCTCGAACCAGCGCGCGCCCAACCGCCAGTCGCCGCCGCCCTCCAGCCAGGCACCGGCCAGATACTTGCGCTCGGACCACGGCAACCAGCCTTCACGTACCAGCACCTGCATGGCCTTGTCGGCCCGGGCATCGCCGGTTCGCCCTTCGCTCCAGCGCGCAAAGGCGGCGTCATTTGCGGCGTCTTCCCGCAACGCGGCGCCATACCAGGCCGCGCGAGCCTCCTCATCCTTGTCACGCAGCATGCGCTGCCAGCACTCGCGCTGCAGCACGATGGCCAGCAGCTGCTGATTGATCGCCTCATCACCCGCCTCGCGGCGGCGGGCATCCAGTACCTGCAGAATGCGGCGCGGACTGATGCAACCCAGCGCCAGCCATGCTGCCAGTGGCCATGCATCCGCCGGGCGCGCCATCGATTGCATATCGTCAAGCGTCTTCCCCGCCTCCCGCTGGGGCGCCAGCCCCGCCGGCACACCAGCGCCTTCGTCATCGGCGGAGTGCGATCGCTGATAGGACGCCCCTTCTATCGAGTCGTCATCGCCCTTGCCGGCATCTCCCTTCGCCCAGGCCTTGCCCCACAGCAAGGTCGACAGGTATGCGCGGGCGGGTTCCTCGCCGCCCTGCAGCTCCGCAAGCCTGGCAGTCGCGGGTTGCCAGGCTTGCGCCGAGCCACAGATGGCATCCAGCGGTGGGAAGCCACGCGAGGCAGAATCGGGCCACGGCGGCAGGGAATAGGGCAGCCCCTGCAAGGGTGACTGCGCCTCGCACAGCGCGCGCCACTGCTCATCGTTCAGCCCTATCGGCAAAGCCTCGTGTTGAGACAGAGCCTCGCGCTGAGGGCGTGCCTGCATGGCGCCGAGCGTTGGCGTCAGAACAGCACAAGGCGGCAGCATCAAATCCGCCACGCCAGAGTCATCGCCACCACTGGCGCGCAGCACCTGCGAGGCAAGCGCGGCGCAGGTCGCCAGGGCGTCATGATCGCCTGATGCGCCTGTGTCAGCAGAGGCTGTGCCAGCAAAACCTGTGTCAGCAGAGGCCGTATCACGCAGAGTGAGATCATTGGAGGGAGTCGCACGCTCGTCTGCGACGCGGGATGCTGCATGCGCCACGCGCAGGCGCGCCGTCTCTTCGCGGGGGAATCTGCCCGGCAGCAGGCGATCAAGCAGCGGGCCATCCAGCAGCTGGCTGTCGAAGGCGATCTGGTCAGCGGGGTGACAGTGGAGCCGGGTCGAGGCCGGCAGGCGCCGTGAGAGCTGCCGCAGGGCGCGGCTATCTTCCGGCGCGGCGGCGAGACTGACCTCCAGACACTGGACATCATGCTGGGCGACCTGTGTCAGCACTTCCTCGACGGGGTCCCCGACGCGCACCAGCAGGTCACTGCCGCGGCGCAGCAGCATGCCACGCAGATTCATCAGGCTCTGCCACAACAGGCGCAGACGCGCTGGCCCCAGGCGTGGCAAGCCATCGCTCGGCGTCAGCCAGCGACGGTCGAAGACATACATCACCAGCATCTGATGCGGGCGACGTGACAGGGGCAGCGCGAACAGCGGGTTGTCTTCCAGCCGCAGGTCGTGACGCAACCACACCAGAGAGGTTTCCGGTGCGTTGCCCGAATTCATGCTGGCGACCTCGTGCATGATGACTCCGTGGAACGTATGGCGTGCAATATTTGTACAAGAAAATCGACATCTTGTACAACACTTCACACGGTACATGTCGCGTTCCGGCGGGTCGGGCATGCGCTGGCGAGGGGTGCAAGTGCGTGATACATTCGAGAGGTTAGGTCACGTTCCATCAATGTTTTCAACAAGATCGCGCAAGTGTCTCCACTCGAACACACACTTGTCATCCAGGGGCTTCAGGAGGAATACGGCCATGCTCGCAAGACATGACATGACCGCACCAACCCGGCATATTCGCCGTCTGCCCGTTGCGGGCAGCCGGGGACGCGCTGCGGACCTCATCCCATCCTGGATGCTGGCACCCCGTGCCGTGCGACTCCCCTTCCTGACGGATCCGCCCCTTGCGACGGTAACGTCATGCCCGGAGCGATTGACGCGCTGAACCCGCGCCAGATCCTCCGTGCAGCCTGAGCCAGCCACTGCCAACCCTTGCTGCCGCGTGACGCATGTCGTGTCTCGCATGGCCCCATGAGAACGTCTTCCTGACAGAGTCTCGTGTGTCCGGCACTTCATCGCGGCAACCTGCAGTGCGCTCGCCTATTCTGTCGGCACCCAGTGTCCGAAACTCCGCCTCCCGATCTCGAAGCTGGCAGTCCGGCCCTGAGCCTGTGTCTGCGCTGCCCACGAATGACGGACTACGTACTACAACAACGACTGGAGCGAGTCTTCCATGACCCTGCTGTTGATCGTGCTATTGCCGTTACTCGGTGCCCTGGTGCCCTTGATGGCCAGAAATCTGCCCCGTGCACGCCTTGCCTGGCTGACCGCGGTGGCACCTGCCATAGCACTCGGTATCGCCGTCTTCCACCTCGGAGACGTCTTCTCGGGCATGGTGCCCCAGTTCCATCTGCCCTGGATCGCGGAGCTGGGACTCAACCTGTCGCTGCGCTTCGATGGTCTGTCGGGGCTGTTCGTGCTGCTGATTCTCGGCATTGGCCTGCTGATCATTCTCTATTCCCGCTATTACCTGTCGGGCGAGGATTCGCTGGCACGCCTCTACAGCTTCCTGATGCTGTTCATGACCGCGATGCTCGGCATCGTGATGGCAGACAACCTGCTGCTGATGTGGGTGTTCTGGGAGCTGACCAGTCTGAGCTCCTTCCTGCTGATCGGTTACTGGTACCAGCTGAGCGAGGCGCGCAAGGGTGCCCGCATGGCGCTGACCGTCACCGGTGCCGGGGGCCTGGCACTGCTGGCCGGTATCCTGGTCATCGGACATATCGTCGGCAGCTATCAGTTCGATGACGTACTGGCCGCGGCGGACCAGATCCGCTCCCACGAGCTCTATCCGGTCGCGCTGGTGCTGGTGCTGCTGGGCGCCTTCACCAAGTCGGCCCAGTTCCCGTTCCAGTTCTGGCTGCCCCATGCGATGTCGGCACCGACGCCGGTGTCCGCCTTCCTGCACTCCGCCACCATGGTCAAGGCCGGTGTCTTCCTGCTGGCGCGCATGCACCCGGTGCTCGCGGGGACAGACCTGTGGTTCTACATCGTCAGCCTGACCGGCCTGGCCACCCTGCTGTATGGCGCCTGGTTCGCGCTGATGAAGCAGGACCTCAAGGGCGTGCTGGCCTTCTCGACCATCAGTCACCTGGGCCTGATCACGCTGCTGTTCGGCTTCAACAGCCAGATGGCCGCCGTCGCGGGCCTGCTGCACATCATCAACCACGCCACCTTCAAGGCCTCGCTGTTCATGGCCGCCGGCATCGTCGATCACGAGTGCGGCACGCGTGACATCCGCAAGCTCAACGGCCTGTATCGCTACATGCCGCATACCACGGTGCTGGCGATGGTCGCCTCGGCCTCGATGGCCGGTGTGCCGCTGCTCAACGGCTTCCTGTCCAAGGAGATGTTCTTCGCCGAGAGCCTCGATGCCCAGCTGCTGGGCGGCCTGTCGTGGCTGATTCCGGCACTGGCGACCCTCGGTGGCATCCTGTCGGTGGCCTACTCGCTGCGCTTCATCCACGACGTCTTCTTCAATGGCGAGCCGAAGGATCTGCCCAAGACTCCGCATGAGCCGCCGCGCTACATGAAGCTGCCCATCGAGGTGCTGGTGCTGATCTGTCTGCTGGTCGGCATCCTGCCGTCGCTGGTGATCAAGGACCTGCTGGTCAGTGCCTCCGCCAGCGTGCTGGCCGGACCGGCACCGGACTTCAGCCTCGCCATCTGGCACGGCTTCAATCTGCCGCTGCTGATGAGCGGTATCGCGCTGGCGGGCGGCGTCGCCGTCTATGCCCTGCGCCACCACCTCTATTCCTTCCAGCGCCAGTTCCGCGCCCGCAACGCCCTGCTGGTGTTCGAGGCCAACGTGCAGCGCCTCGTCAAGCTTTCCGAGCGCAGCATGGACAGCTTCGAGAACGGCTCGCTGCAGCGCTACATGCTGTGGCTGCTGCTGACCGCGCTGCTGTTCGTCGGCATCGGGCTGCTGGCCGTGCCGCAACTGGGCGGGGAGCTTGAGCAACAGCCCTTCGATGGCATGCTGCTGACCGGCGCCGTGATCACCGGCCTGGCCGGCCTCGGCACCGCGATCACCCACCGCAAGCGTCTGATCTCGCTACTGATGCTGTCCGTGGTCGGCCTGATGACCTCGCTGGCCTTCGCGCGCTTCGCCGCACCGGACCTGGCACTGACCCAGCTGGCGGTCGAGGTGGTGACGATGATCCTGCTGATGCTGGCGCTGTTCTTCCTGCCCCAGCGCACGCCCAAGGAATCCAGCGCACGCCGCATCATGCGCGACGTGCTGCTGGCCAGTGCCTTCGGCGTGGTGGTGGCGAGCCTCAACTTCGCCATCCTGACCCGCCCGGTGGAGTCGATCTCCGACTTCTTCATGGCCAATGCGGTCTCCGGTGGCGGTGGCCATAACGTGGTCAACGTGATTCTGGTCGACTTCCGTGGCTTTGATACGCTGGGTGAGATCACCGTACTGGGCATCGCGGGTCTGGCGATCTTCAAGCTGCTCAACCGTCTGCGCCTGTTCATGCCGTCCAGTGATCTGGATGGACGTGGCTGGTCGCCGGATCGCCATCCGATGATCCTGGCCACCGTCTCCCAGACGCTGCTGCCGCTGGCTCTGCTGGTCTCGGTCTACATCTTCCTGCGTGGCCACAATGCGCCGGGCGGCGGCTTCATCGCCGGTCTGGTGACGGCGGTCGCCATCATCCTGCTCTACATCGCGCGTGGCGTGGACTGGACGCAGCGCTGGCTGCGCTTCCCCTATCAGCCCGTCGCGGCGGCCGGGGTGTTGATCGCCGGCCTGACCGGCGCCGGCAGCTGGGTGTTCGGCTATCCGTTCCTGACATCCTCCTTCGGCCACTTCACCCTGCCCGTCATCGGGGAAATCGAGCTGGCCACCGCGCTGCTGTTCGACCTCGGCGTCTACCTGACCGTGGTCGGCGCGACCCTGATGATTCTCGCCAATCTGGGCAAGCTGACGACTCCGCATCGCCCGACCAAGGAGAAGATGTGATGGAAGCCCTCTACGCCACTACCACCGGCCTGCTGGCCGCCTGCGGTGTCTACCTCACCCTGCGCGGCCGCACCTTCCCCGTCGTGGTCGGCCTGACGCTGCTGTCCTACGCCGTCAACCTGTTCCTGTTCTCCATGGGTGGCCTTGCGATGCACGGCAATCCAGCCGTGGTCGGTGCCGGCTCACCAGCAGCTGACCCGCTGCCCCAGGCGCTGGTGCTGACCGCCATCGTGATCGGCTTCGCCATGACGGCCTTCGTGGTCATTCTGGCGATGCGCGCGCGCGGCGACCTGGGCAGCGACCACGTCAACGGCAATCGCCTGGATGATTCGAAAGAGAAAGAGGACACCAAGTGATGCTGCAACACCTGATTGTCCTTCCGATTGTCCTGCCGCTGCTGGTAGGGGCGGGCCTGCTGCTGAGTCGTGCCACCTCACCGACCCTGCGCCGCACGGTCAGCCTGGTGGCCCAGGCATTGATGGTGGCCATCGCCATCGCGCTGGTGGTGCAGGCCGGTGATGGCACCATCCGCTACTACGCGCTGGGCGACTGGCAGCCGCCGTTCGGGATCGTGCTGGTGCTGGACCGCCTGTCGGCGACCATGGTGCTGCTCAGCTCGCTACTGGGCCTGCTGGCCTGTCTGTATGCCACGGCGGGCATCGATGAGACCGGCTCCAACTTCCATGGTCTGTTCCTGCTGCAGCTGATGGGCATCAACGGCGCCTTCCTGACCGGCGACCTGTTCAACCTGTTCGTGTTCTTCGAGGTGCTGTTGATCGCCTCCTACGCCCTGCTGCTGCATGGCGGCAGCAAGGCACGCACGCTGTCGGCGCTGCACTATGTGGTGCTGAACCTGATGGGCTCGGCGTTCTTCCTGATCGCGCTGGGTATCCTGTATGGCGTGACCGGCACGCTGAACATGGCCGACATGGCGGTCATCGTCACTACGCTGGACCCGGGCCGTGCCGGCCTGATGGAAGCCGGCGGCCTGCTGTTGCTGGTGGTGTTCGGCCTCAAGGCGGCGATGCTGCCGCTGTACTTCTGGCTGCCACGCGCCTATGCCGCGGCCTCGGCGCCGGTGGCGGCGCTGTTCGCGATCATGACCAAGGTCGGCATCTATTCCATCCTGCGCGTCTACTCGCTGATCTTCACCGACAACGCTGGCGCACTGGCGGACCTCGGTCGTGACTGGCTGTGGTGGGCGGGACTCGCCACCCTGGTGGTGGCGATGCTGGGCGTGCTCTCGGCGCGTGATCTGCGCACCCTGGTGGCCTATCTGGTGATGGTGTCGGTGGGCACGCTGCTGACGGCGCTGGGCATGAACACGATCGAGGCAGACAGCGCGCTGCTGTTCTACCTGATCCACTCGACGCTGGTCACCGGCGGGCTCTTCCTGCTGGTCGACGTGGTCGCCGGTCAGCGCGGCAAGGCCGGGGCACGCATCGTGCGCTCGCGCCCGCTGCTGCAGGCAGGCCTGCTGGGCGGCCTCTTCCTGATCGGCACCGCAGCCGCCGCCGGGCTGCCGCCGTTCTCGGGCGCCATCGGCAAGGCGCTGATTCTCGCCTCGGCGACACCGGAGCAGCAGATCTGGCTGTGGCCGCTGCTGCTGCTGGCCGGTCTGTGCTCGCTGGTCGCCTGCTCACGCGCCGGTTCCAGCGTGTTCTGGCGCACCAGCAAGGCCGAGCCCAGCGGCGAGCGCATCGGCGTAGCCCGTGGCATCGCCACTGGCGGGCTGATCTCGGCCGCGCTGATGCTGGTCATCTTCGCGGGGCCGCTGGCGAACTGGACCAAGGCCACCGCCGAGCAGCTGTCCAACCCGGCCCCCTATCTTGAATCCTTGCTCGGCAAGGACGCGGCACCCGAAACCGCACCGCCGCTGAAGGGAGATGTCTCATGATCAAGCCTCGTTCCCGTCTCTTGCCCACGCCGATGCTGTCGGTGCTGCTGCTGATCGTCTGGCTGATGCTGCAGAACAGCGTCGCGCCCGGTCAGATCCTGCTCGGGGCAGTGCTGGCCATCGCGATTCCCATCCTGACCTACCGCTTCTGGGAGCCGCAGCCCGACCTCCAGAAGCCCTGGCGGCTGATCAGCTATTTCCTGCGCGTGATCATGGACATCATCATCGCCAACCTGCAGGTGTCCTACCTGATCCTCAATCCGCGCGCCAAGTTCCGTCCGGCCTTCGTGCGCTATCCGCTGGAGCTTGAGGAGAAGTTCCCGATCACCCTGCTGTCGAGCACCATCACGCTGACGCCGGGCACGGTCTCGGCCTATCTGACGCTGGATGGCCGCCATCTGATCATCCACGCGCTGGATGTCGAGGATGAGCAGGAATTGATCGACGAGATCCGCCAGCGCTACGAGCGTCCGCTCAAGGAGATCTTCGAATGCTAGACATCGCCCTGTGGATCAGCATCGCGCTGTTCGCCGCCTCGCTGGTGCTCAACGTCTTCCGGCTCGCCATCGGGCCGGACCTGCCGGACCGCATTCTGGCGGTGGACACCATGTACGTGAACTCCATCGCCCTGATCGTGCTGTTCGGCATCCAGCTCAACAGCAAGTCCTACTTCGAGGCGGCGCTGTTGATCGCCATGCTCGGTTTCGTCAGCACCGTGGCAGTCTGCAAGTACCTGCTGCGCGGCGACATCATCGAATGACCTGAGCGGAGACTCCCCATGCCCACCTGGTTCTATCCTGTCCTCGAAGGCGTGATCGCCTTCTTCCTGGTTGCCGGCGGCCTGTTTGCCTTCATCGGCTCTCTGGGACTGACGCACCTCAAGGACTTCTACATGCGCCTGCATGGCCCCAGCAAGACCACCACGCTGGGGGTCGGCTGCGTGCTGATGGCGTCGATGATCTACTTCCGCGCCACCACCGGCCACTTCAGCTTTCAGGAAATGCTGGTGTCCATCTTCCTGTTCATCACCGCCCCCGTGACCGCTCACCTGCTGTCCAAGGCGGCGCTGCACCAGAAGCTGGTGGCGGACAGCCGCACACGCAACGTGCCGGAGCGACTCGAAGTCGCCGAGGAGCCGGACGAGGTCAACGCCGAGGCCAGCGAATCCCGCCTGCCGTGATCGTCACTCGGCTCTCGGCTCTCGGCTCTCGGCTCTCGCCAGGCAGGCTCTCACCATCCTGGCTCTGAGCCACGAGCGCTGATTCGCAGGAGCGGATTCACGAACAGCAGGCCAGCAACATGAAAACGCCCCACCAGTGATGACTGGTGGGGCGTTTTCATTTCTCGGGCAATGGCAGTATGACGGGCTTGCTCGTTACCAGCCCTGAGTATGCTGGCGACACAGCGCCTCGAGCAGGTCGATATGGTCACTGCGGTCATTGAGCGCCGGAATGTAGCGGAAGTCGCCACCACCGGATTCGGTGAAGTAGCCGCGGTTCTCTTCCTCCAGCTCTTCCAGCGTCTCGAGACAGTCAGCCGCGAAGGCCGGCGAGATGACATCGACGCTTTCCAGCCCTTCACCGCCCCACGCCTTCAGCGTTTCATCGGTGTACGGCTTGAGCCACTCGGCCTTGCCGAAGCGTGACTGATAGGTCATCGCCCACTCATCGTCACCAAGCCCCAGCGCCTCGGCCAGCAACTGGCTGGTGCGCTCGCATTGCGTCGGGTAGGGGTCACCTGCGGTGGCATAGCGCTTGGGAATGCCGTGATAGCTCATCAGCAGGCGCTTGCCACGCCGGCCTTCCTTCTCCCAGTGCTCACGCACGCCGGTGGCCAGCGCCGCGATGTAATCCGGGTGGTCGTGATAGTCGCGCACGAAACGCAGCTCCGGCAGATGCGGGCACGGCTTGAGCGCACGCGCCAGGCGATCGAAGACCGCGGCAGTGGTCGTGCGCGAAAACTGCGGATAGAGCGGCAGGATCAGCATGCGGTCGGCACCGCGGCTGGCGAGCTTGCGCCCCACCTCTTCCATGGTCGGCTTGCCGTAGGTCATCGCCAGCTCGACGGGAATGTCCTCGCCCAGCGACTCGGCCAGGCGTGCTTCCAGCGCGGCGCGCTGACGCTTGCCGATCGCCATCAGCGGCGAGCCGTCTTCCGTCCACACCGAGGCGTAGGCCTCGGCCACCTTCTTGGGACGCGTCGTCAACACCAGGCCATGCAGAATCGGCAGCCAGAGCAGACGCGGCAGGTCGATCACGCGCACATCACCAAGAAACTCCGCGAGGTAACGGCGCACCGCCTTGGGGGTCGGGGCATCGGGGGTGCCGAGATTGACCAGCATGACGCCAAAACGCGGGGTACTCATGGATGATGGACTCCTGACTAGGGGCAAGAAGAGAGGTGAAGCGGCAGCGCAGCCACTTTCACCGCAGCGCAGCCACCTTCACCGACAGCGCAGCCATATTACCAGCTCGCCCTGTGCGTGAGGGATGAAGTTATACTATCATCACGATTTGTATAGCTTTAAGACAATTATTGTCACAACCCTTCCGGAGTCATCGTGCCCGAACCCTCCACTCTGCAACTTGCCACTCGTCACGACTTCGCGCGGCCACTGGTGCTGATCCTCGGCGACCAGCTCAGCCATGAGCTGGCAAGCCTCAAGCAGGCACCCGCCGACAGCGTGATCGCCTTCTGCGAGGTCGAGGAGGAAGGCCGCTACGTGCCGCACCACCCGCACAAGATCGCGATGATGCTGGCCGCGATGCGCCATCACGCCCAGGAACTCAGGGAGTGTGGCTGGCAGGTACATGAAAGCCGACTGGAGGACCCGGACAACCTCCAGCGTCTGGCCAGCGAGGCAGAGCGTCTCGCCCTGTATCAGTGTGATGGCGTGCTGGTGACCCGCCCCGGCGAGTGGCGTCTGCTGGACGACTTTCTGGCGCGGCGCGAGGCCGGCAGCGTGCGTTGGGAAGTCCTCGAGGACACACGCTTCTTCACCACGCCGGCAGCCTTCTCCGGCTGGGCCGAGGGCCGCAAGCAACTGCGCATGGAGTACTTCTATCGCGAGCAACGCCGTGACACCGACCTGTTGATGGAAGGCAGCGAACCCGCCGGCGGCAAGTTCAACCACGACCACGACAACCGCGAACCGATTCCAGACGACTTCCACGCCCCACCGCCGCCGGTGCATGCCCATCACGCGGATGCGACCACCCGCGAGGTGCTGACGCTGGTCGCGGCGCGCTTCGGGGAGCAGGCCAGTGACGAGGAGCGCCACTTCGGCAGCCTCGAGAACTTCAACTGGGCCGTCACCCGCGCCCAGGCCCGCTCTGACCTCGCGCATTTTCTCGATCACTGCCTGGCAGACTTCGGTCGCTATCAGGATGCCATCGAGGACAGCGACCCGTTCCTGTTCCATTCACGCCTGTCTGCCGCGCTCAATATCGGGCTCTTGAGCCCGCAGGAGGTCTGCAACGCCGTGGACGCCGCCTGGCGGCGTGGCGATGTACCGATCAACTCGGCGGAGGGGTTCATTCGTCAGATACTCGGCTGGCGCGAATATGTGCGCGGCATCTACTGGACGCGCATGCCCGGCTACAAGCGCGAGAACCGGCTGGAAGCCAGCCGCAACCTGCCGGAATTCTTCTGGACGGGGGACAGCGGCATGCGCTGTCTGGATCAGGCCATCGCCAGCACCCGCGAGCATGCCTACGCCCACCATATTCGTCGCCTGATGGTCACGGGCAACTTCGCGCTGCTGTGCGGCGTGAAGCCCGAGGCGCTATGCGACTGGTATCTGGCGGTGTATGTGGACGCCTGTGAGTGGGTCGAGCTGCCCAATACGCTGGGCATGGTGCTACATGCCGATGGCGGTCTGATGGGCTCCAAGCCTTACTGCGCTTCGGGAAAATACATCGACCGCATGTCCAATCACTGTGCCAGCTGCCAGTACTCGCCGAAGAAGGTCACCGGCCCGCGTGCCTGCCCGTTCAACAGCCTCTACTGGCACTTCATCGAGCGCCATCGCGAGGCATTGTCACGCAATCCGCGCATGTCACTGGTCTACGGCAGCTGGCGACGCATGAAGGACGACAAGCGCGAAGCCCTGCTGCAACAGGCCGACGCCTTTCTGGCTCGCCTCGACAGCGCCGCGGACTATGGCAGTGATGCCCATCGCGCCGGTTACTACGCCGCACCCTCCAGTCTCACGACCGACAAGGAATCCTCATGAGTCGCATCTGGCAAGCCAGCGCACCGGTCACGCTCTACCACGATGGCAAGTGCCCCCTGTGCCAGCGCGAGGTCGCCTGGCTGGCCAGGCATCCCGGGCGGGAGCGGGTCAGAACGGTGGATATCCGTGCATCAGATTTCTCGCCTCAGGCGCTGGGCTTGAGCTTTGAGACCATGATGGGGCGCCTGCATGTGCAGGACGCACGCGGGGAGTGGTATGTCGGCATGGATGCCAGCCGAGCACTCTATGCGGTACTCGGCTATCGGCGCCTGGTGCGCCTGTCGCTGCTGCCGGGCCTGCGCCCGCTGCTGGACATGAGTTACCGCTTCTTCGCCCGCCATCGCGAGCGCATTGGCCGCTGGGTGCCTCAAAAGCACACCTGAGCAAGAAGGCGCGGACTCAGAAGCTCAACGGGATACGCGAGCTCAAGGGTTGATGGTACTGCGGCGGGCGGCCGATCATCTCATCATTGGCGACCTGCGAGACCAGCCACGCCCGTGACATCCCGCCCCGCTTGAGTTCGCTGTAGACATCCTCCAGCGAGCGGAACAGCATCGGCTTGCCGCGCTTCATCAGCAGCTCACTGCGCTCCTCCTCTTCCTCGCCGGCGGCTTCCAGCACCAGCTGGACCTGATAGAAACGACTGGCGGCATGACTGATCACGCGCGCCTCCAGTGCAGGGTATTCGGCCATCAAGGATTGCAGATTGCTGGTAAAGATGGCGGACGGCGTGAAGATGCTGGCGGTTCTGGACATGTAAAGACTCCTGCGCATCCAGGGGACTGCGCATGGTAAGGCCGTAAGACGACGACGTGGTACAAGGATAGCCTGTGAAAACAGGGGCTGGGCGACTCAGGCTCCCAGCAGCCCGACACTTCAGGATGAACTTCAAGGCTTCACGCCAGACTGATGGCCAGCGATGACAGTCATGGGGCAGGCGGATGACGATTGAGTGACTCGCAGGCGGAGATCACTGCACTGGTGAGGCACACGCCTCGATGACACGCCCGGAGTCCCGCGCCTTGGCCTCGCTCTTGAGCTCGCTCCAGCGCGCGGCGATCCGGGCAGTCTCGCACCCGGCAAGGCCATGCAGCGCTACCAGTGACAGTCGCGTCAGCGGGAAGAAGCGCGTGGTGCCGAAGCGGTCGTGGCCCTGAAAGCCACCCGCTGCCAGCACATCGGCCGGATACAGGCTGGCGACCGCATGCTGGAATGCCGACTGCAGGCCAGCCAGACGTTGCTCGAGCGCTGTCAGGCGCAGTGCCCGGTGAGATTCGGTCATGCACAGCGTCATCACGAAATCATCGCCGCCGACATGGCCGAGAAAGTCACCCTCCTGCAGCGCATCGCGCAATACCGTCGCCAGCGCCAGCAGCATGCGGTCGCCCTGCGCGTGGCCGAAGCGGTCATTGAAGGGCTTGAAGTTGTCGAGATCCAGATAGATCGCGGTCCACTCGGCACTGCGCGCGTTGCTGTTCTCGCCCAAGTCCTCGCCCAAGCCCGCGCCCTCGCCAGCCACGCACTCGAGCAACTGACGCTCGATTGGCCCATTGCCCGGCAGGCGCGTCAGTGGGTTGGCCTCCTCGGCGCTCGCCACCTGTAGCTCCGTGATGATGCGCAGCAGATCCAGGGTGCGCCCCAGCCCCTGATAACGCCCGCCCCGCGTGATGATGAAGTCCTCATCGCGATCGCTGCCTTCGCGGCCTGTCACCTTGGCCGAGACGCGCTCCAGCGTCTCATCCGCCTCGACGCGCAGCGGACTGGACTGCATGACCTCATGGATCAAGCGTCGCGCATGCAGTTCCGGCCCGAAACGCTGGCTCAGCAGCCCCAGCAGGCGATGGCGGATGATCAGACCCACCGGTCGTTGTTGCTCGTCCACCACGGCCAGCGACATCACCTCCTGCTCGGCATGCAGACGCTGGGCGACCTCATTGACGGTGACATCCTGCTGCACTGGCGTCACGGCGCGCGCCAGACTGCCGATGCTGCGGCCAGGCGGCGGGCGCTGTTGCAGCCTGCGACTCAGCTGGCGCAGATGCCGGTCGAGTGCAGCGCGCTGGCCAAGCGGGTCGGCCTCGGCTGGCGCGAACAACCAGCCCTGCAGGTAGTCGGCCCCCAGCTGGCGCACGCACTCCATTTCCGCCTCATGCTCGATGCCCTCGGCGATCACCTGACTGCCACTGCCGTGGGCGATATCGATGATCGAGCGCACGAAGCGCCGCTTGAGCGGGTCGGCATGGATGCCACTGATGAAGTGACGGTCGATCTTGACGAAGTCCGGCTGCACCGACGACCACAGCTTGAGGCTGGCATAACCCTCCCCGAGGTCATCCAGCGCGATGGCGAAGCCCATCGATTGATAATGGCTGACGGCTTCCCGCATCAGCGCCGAATCCAGCCCCGGCGTCTGCTCGGTCAGCTCGATCACCACCTGATGCGGACGCAGGCCGAAGCGCCGCAGCAGGCGACGAGTCAGGCCGGGCGAGTGGGCGCCATCCAGCAGCACATCGGGAGACACGTTGATGAACAGCCGCTCCGTCAGGCCCAGCGTCGACCACTGCTCGAGCGCACGCTCGCGACACAGGCTGTCGAGCTCCACCAGTCGGCCGTGCTCCCGCGCCGCCGAGAACATCGTCAGCGGTGAGGCCAGCGGCCCCGCGGCACTCCCGCGCGCCAGCGCCTCATAGGCGAAGACCTCACGGCCATTGGACGACACGATGGGCTGGAAATGCATGCTCACCTGGCGCAGACGCAACAACGCCTCCAGTGCATGACGGGATTCGACGACAGGCTGGCCATGAGCGGCTTGCAGGGACGGGGATGGGAGCATGTCAGAATCTGAACATGCTGATATGACAGAGGGATGACAAAGGTGACGCGCGGCGCATGAGGCGCCTCATCCGACAGAGGGGATGCCAGACGTCAGATCGACTATCTCGATGTACCGACTATCTCGATCAAAGCAGGATCACGCCATGCCGACCTGGCAGCCGGCATGGCGTGATCCTCATGCGCCAGAGTGGCGCTTACAGCGAGTTGGGGTCGATGGCCTTGCCGAGGGAGTTGCGGTCGATCCACTTGCCCGCCTTGGTCTCCTTGTAACGGAAGACGACCATATCACCGGCTACCACCGGCACTTCGCTGTCTTCGGTCTGGTAGCTGTAGCTCTCACCTTCCACGACCAGCGTGAAGCGGTAGAGGTCCGGCATGCCCAGCCATTCCTTGAAGGGCCCTTCACGCTCCAGGCTCTCCAGCGTGCCGCGGCCCTGCAGCTTGGGGGTACGTGCGCGTCCGCGCCCAAATCCACCTGCCATGCTATCTCCTCCCCGTCAGTGCGGGTCTTGCGAGGCAACGGCGATGCCGCCGCCCGGGTACATGATTGACGCGCGTACGCATCACGTTATTCAGCGAAGGCCTGGCCATAACTGTCGGGCGCCAGGTCCTCGAAACGGGTGTACTTGCCGATGAAGGCCATGTGAACGGTACCGATGGGGCCGTTACGCTGCTTGCCGATGATCAGCTCGGCCAGCCCCTTGTTGTCGGGATTGTCCTTGTTGTAGACCTCATCACGGTAGACGAAGGCGATGACATCGGCATCCTGCTCGATGGCGCCGGATTCACGCAGATCCGACATCACCGGACGCTTGTTGGGGCGCTGCTCAAGCGAGCGGTTCAGCTGCGAGAGCGCCACGACCGGGCAGGCGAATTCCTTGGCCAGGCCCTTCAGCGAGCGCGAGATCTCGGAGATCTCGGCGGTACGGTTCTCGGAAAGCCCCGGCACCTGCATCAGCTGAAGGTAATCGATCATGATCAGGCCGATGCCGCCATGCTCACGCGCCATGCGTCGACAGCGCGAGCGCATCTCGTTGGGCGACAGCGCCGCGGTGTCATCGACGAACAGCTGCTTGTCCTTGAGCAGGTTGACCGCCGAGGTCAGACGCGGCCAGTCCTCGTCTTCCAGCTGGCCGGTACGCACCTTGGTCTGATCGATGCGGCCCAGCGAGGAGATCATGCGCAACATCAGCGATTCGGCGGGCATCTCCATCGAGAATACGGCGACCGGCTTGTCGCCGGAGACCACGGCATGCTCGACCAGGTTCATGGCGAAGGTGGTCTTGCCCATCGAGGGACGGCCGGCAATGATCACCAGGTCCGACGGCTGCAGGCCGGAGGTCATGTCATCGAGATCACGGAAGCCGGTCGACAGGCCCGTCATCTGGCCCTTGAGATTGAACAGCTCATCGATGCGGTCCACCGCGCCGGTCAGCAGCTGACTCATGCCCTTGGGGCCGCCGCTCTTGGGCCGCGACTCGCTGATCTGGAACACCAGGCGCTCGGCCTCGTTGACCAGCTCATCGGCATCACGGCCCTGCGGGCTGAAGGAGCTCTCGGCGATCTGGTTGGCCGCCTGGATGAGCTTGCGCAGCGTGGCGCGCTCGCGAACGATGTCGGCATAGGCCTTGATGTTGCTGGCCGAGGGCGTGTTGCGCGCAAGCTCGGCGAGGGTCGCCAGCCCGCCGACCGACTCGAGCTGGTCACGACTTTCCAGCAGCTCGGACAGCGTCACCACATCCAGCGGGCGGCTGCCGCCGACCAGCTGAGACATGGCGTTGTAGATGAGACGATGCTCATAGCGATAGAAGTCGTCGGCCACCAGCCGCTCGGAGACGGTATCCCAGGCGCTGTTGTCCAGCATCAAGCCGCCAAGCACCGACTGCTCGGCCTCCAGCGAATTGGGCGGCACCTTGAGCGCTGCCGTCTCGCGATCCTGATCCTGAATCTCGCTCATGCCTGGCTGACTCCTGCTGATGACTGACATGCCCGCGGGGGCTTCTAGTTTCACGCATTGACGCAAGCCTGCCAACCGCCGCGCCCACGCCGAAGACTCTTCCTGACGGGGGCAGGCATTCTACCGGATTTTGTGCGTCATCGCCTCGCCGGCGACCAGGCAAATGCCACAGCGATGACAAATCGCGCCCATGAAAAAACCGCCTTCGCATCGAGGATGCAAAGGCGGCTTGGGTACCGCAGCAGTCGCTACACCGGATCACCGGCCAGCCACTGCAAATCAGCGATTACTCGCCGACCACGACCACACGGACAGTGGCAGTCACTTCAGCGTGCAGCTGCAGCACGATGTCGTATTCGCCAGTGTTGCGCAGCGGGCCTTCCGGCATGCGGACTTCGCTCTTGGCGATGTCGATGCCAGACTGGGCGATAGCTTCGGCCAGATCACGCGGACCGATGGAACCGAACAGCTTGCCTTCTTCGCCAGCTTTGGCGACCAGGGACAGTTCGATTTCGTTCAGCTGAGCGGCACGCGCTTCAGCTTCGGTCTTGCGCTCTGCAACCTGTGCTTCCAGCTCAGCGCGCTGAGCTTCGAAAGCTGCCTGGTTTTCAGCAGTGGCCGGAACTGCCAGGCCGTACGGCAGCAGGTAGTTGCGACCGAAGCCAGCCTTGACGGAAACCTGGTCACCCAGGTTGCCCAGCTTGCCAATCTTGTCGAGCAGAATGACTTGCATCTCGTAAACCTCTTATCGATGACTGCCGGCGAGACGTGCGCGAAAATCCGCAAAGACGTCCACAAGCGCCAACAGCAGCAAAATCAGAATCGTGGGCCAGGTGGTCAGCATCATGAAATAGACGCCGACGAGCCATAACCCGCTCATCCCCTTTAACCCGATGTAACCATGTACCAGGGCAATGCCCGCCACCAGCAGCGGTATCCAGATCAGCAGGAGCACTGCAGGTACATTGAGCAGTACGCCAATGATCCCGCAGGCTGCCAGTATCAGAATTTCGGGCAAACTCAGCCGAAAGGCATGGAATTCGCTGCGAAACCCACCCGGATTGTAGAGCCCGGACTGCCAACTGCGCGCCAGGGCCAGACAGCCCGTGGCGGCCAGCAGGACCACCAACCCGGTAATACCACCGATGACCAGCCCTGCGAGCTGTTCAGTCGGCACACCTTGAGCGGCAAAGTCGTTCAAGCGTGCGTCAAGCTCAGGGGCATTCTTGCGAATGCTCTCAAGCAGTGGACCGGCTCCGCCTGGTGGCAGGAATATCCCGGACTGCACCATCAGTGCCGCCGTCAGGCTGGCGCCTATCAGCGCCTCACCCCATCGCACGCGAGCGCGCAACAGGGTTGCCATAAGGGTGACCAGCAATACGGTTGCCAGAGGCACCGGATCGCCTTGTACCCACCACCAACCGGCCGGAACGGCGGCGGCGATGACTACGGGTGCGGCAGGCGCAAGGCCACGCCGAAGCGTGACCAGCGCACTGATGGCGGCACTGAACCAGAAGAACCAGGGCACGATTCCCGTCAGCAATGCAATCGCGATGCATTGCAGGGGGCCGCGCATGGCCCAGCGTGCCAGTGCCAGCATCATGGTGTCGCCTTACTGGTGGCTGTCGCTGTACGGCAGCAGAGCCAGGTAGCGAGCACGCTTGATGGCAGTCGCCAGCTGACGCTGGTAGCGTGCCTTGGTGCCAGTGATACGGCTCGGGACGATCTTGCCGGTCTCGGTGATGTAAGACTTCAGGACTTCGATGTCCTTGTAGTCGATCTGCTTCACGCCTTCAGCGGTGAAGCGGCAGAACTTGCGACGACGGAAAAAACGTGCCATTGCAATGACCTCCTGGGGGTGCGGTATCAGTTAGCGTCTTGAGCTTCGGATTCGTCACGCTTGTCTTCGCGACGCGGACGCTTCTCTTCAGCCGGCTTCATCATCGGAGACGGCTCGATGGCCGCTTCCTTTGAACGCACAACCAGGTTACGGATGACGGCGTCGTTGAAACGGAAGATGGTTTCGAGTTCTTCGACCACCTCACCGGTAGTTTCGACGTTCATCAGCACGTAGTGGGCCTTGTGGATCTTGTTGATCGGGTAGGCCAGGTGACGGCGACCCCAATCTTCCAGACGGTGCACAGTACCGCCGGCTTCGGTCACGATGGAGGTGTAACGCTCGATCATGGCCGGAACCTGTTCGCTCTGGTCCGGGTGGACCATGAACACGATCTCGTAGTGACGCATGGCTTGGCTCCTTTCGGTTTGACAGCCCCCACGGCGCGTCTCGGGCCGGGAAGCAAGGAGTGGAGTGATTACTACGGTTGTGCCATTCAGACCCGAAGGCCACGAAAGACGCGCGCGGGCGAGGACAGGTGCCCCCATGCCGCGCATTCACTGCAGACTGCACTTCACAGAACCGCAGTATTGTAGAGAGGAGTCAAGGGCTTGGCAAGCGGCCCGTGAAAGACAGCCAGCCCCGTTCCGCCGGCCGCTTCTCTCTTGCCTCTCTCTTGCCTCTCTCTTGCCTCTCTCTTGCCTCTCTCTTGCCCCTCCCCTGACTATCCCCTGCCGACAATTGCCTCAGCCGCGGCGCTGACGCACGGCCTCGAACAGGCAGATGCCCGCGGCAACCGAGACATTGAGGCTGGAGACGCTGCCCGCCATCGGCAGCTTGATCAGGCTGTCGCAATGCTCGCGGGTCAGGCGACGCATGCCCTTGCCCTCGGCACCCATCACGATGGCGACCGGGCCGGTGAAATCGGCTTCGAAGGCCATGGATTCGGCTTCGCCCGCCGTGCCCAGCACCCAGACACCGGCTTCCTTCATGGCGTCCAGCGTGCGGACCAGGTTGGTGACCTGATAGACCGGCACCACTTCCGCTGCCCCACAGGCCACCTTGCGCACGGTCGCATTCAGTGAGGCCGACTTGTCCTTGGGCACGATGACGCCATGGGCGCCCGCAGCATCGGCACTGCGCAGGCAGGCACCGAGATTGTGCGGATCCGTGACGGAGTCCAGCACCAGAAACAGCGGAGCTTCTTCGTGGGACCAGCCATCGAGACGCAGCTTGAGGCCGGTCTCGTTCTCGGTGGCCAGCGGCGCGCACAGCGCGACCAGCCCCTGATGGGCACCACCGCCGACGGCCAGTGCATCCAGCTCCTCGCGCCCCTTGAGGGTGACGCGCGAGCCGGCGGCACGCGCCTGCTCGATGATCTCGCTCAGGCGCAGCTCGGCCTCGCCCGCCTGCACCCACAGCTCGCTGGGTGCGCGATCACGAGCCAGCAAGGCTTCCACGGCGTGCACGCCATAGACGGCCTCCAGGCCACCGGGAATCTTCGGCGCGGCGGCGCGAGCGCCACCCTTGCGCGCCCCGCCACGCTCATGACGCTGAGCGCCGCTGCGCTCGCCTCGGGAATGCTCACTTCTGGCGTGGCTAGCACGCTCGCCGGCGGGCTTGCCGCGGCCGGGCTTGCGCCCCTTGTCCTGACTCATTGTGCCTTCCTGACTGATGACCCGACGGGCCCTGTCACATTGACGGAAACTGAGCTGCCGCCGACGCGACAGCCTTGAAATCGTGCAGCCTGACGGCTGCCCAACGCATCAGCCCCGACCGGAGCCGGGGCTGATGCAGTGACGCGCGAGGAGCCGAGCCGAAATCAGCTGCGGCCGTTACCGCGACGCCCGCGCGAGCGCGAACCCCGCTTGCGCGACGGGTCGTCCTTGCCTGCGGCACCCATCGGCGCGACCGGCGCGAACGGGCTGTCGGCGGCTTCCGGGCCACTCGGCACGGCCGGACGCGCCGCAGCGGGCGCCTCGGCGGCGGGCTGCTGCTCATTGCCAGCGGCGGCCTTGCGCTCTCCACGGCCCGAGCGATCATTGCGCTCACCGCGCGGTTTGCGCGGCGGACGCTCACCTGCCGGCTTTTCGGCCGCAGCCGCGCTGCCATTGCCTTCCTGACTGACTTCCTCGGTCAGGGACTTGAGGCGTTCGCGCTCACGCTTGCCGGGACGTCCCTTGGCGGCGGATTCCTTGCTGGCAGCGGAACCACTCTTGCCGGCTGCCGGCTTGTCGCCCTCGCTGCTGCGAGCCTTGCGCGGCTTGCGCTTGGGACGCGGCGTCGGGTCGCTGAGCATGAAGTCGATCTTGCGCTCATCCATGTCGACACGGGCCACCTGGACGGTGACGCCATCGCCGAGACCATAGCTGACGCCGGCACGCTCACCCTTGAGGCGATGCTTCTCGGCCTCGTAGTGATAGTAGTCGGACGGCAGCGAGGAGATGTGCAGCAGGCCTTCGACGTAGTAGGCATCCAGACGCACGAACAGGCCGAACTGGGTGACTGCCGCTACGGTGCCTTCCAGCACTTCCCCGACCTTGTCCTTCATGAACTCGCACTTGAGCCAGTCGTTGACGTCACGCGTCGCTTCATCGGCGCGGCGCTCGGTCATCGAGCAGTGCTCACCCAGCTCGAGCATCTGCTCGAAGGTGTACGGGCACCACTTGGTCGGGCGCTCGGTCACGGCATCTTCGGCGCGCAGCACGGTGTCGGTCTTGCGCGGGCCACGGATGACTGAGCGAATCGCACGGTGCACCAGCAGATCCGGATAGCGACGGATCGGCGAGGTGAAGTGCGCGTAGGCATCGTAGGCCAGACCGAAGTGACCTTCGTTCTGCGGCGAGTAGACCGCCTGGGTCATGCTGCGCAGCATCACGGTCTGGATGATGTCGAGGTCCGGGCGCTCGGCGATCGAGGCACGCAGTGCCTGGAAGTCCTTGGGTGCCGGCTCGTCGCCACCTTCCAGCGTCAGACCCAGCTCGCCCAGGAAGGCGCGCAGGTTGTTCAGACGCTCCGGTGCCGGCTGCTTGTGGACACGATAGAGGGCCGGGAGATCGTGCTCATCCAGGAAGCGTGCCGTCGCGACGTTGGCCGCCAGCATGCATTCCTCGATCAGCTTGTGCGCGTCGTTGCGGGTACGCGGCACGATCTGCTCGATCTTGCGCTCATCGTTGAACAGGATCTGCGTTTCGGTGGTCTCGAAGTCGATGGCACCGCGCTTGTCACGCGCCTTGCGCAGCACACCGTAAAGCGCGTGCAGGTTGTGCAGCGACGGCAGCAGTTCATTGTACTGCTGACACAGTGCCTGACCTTCCTCACTTTCCGGGTCGGTCAGCATGGTGCCGACCTTCTCGTAGGTCAGGCGAGCATGCGAGCGAATCACGGCTTCGAAGAAGCGATAGTCGAGCATCTCGCCACTGCTGGCAGAGATGGTCAGCTCACAGACCAGCGTCAGACGATCGACATGCGGGTTGAGCGAGCACAGACCATTGGAGAGCAGTTCCGGCAGCATCGGCACGACCTGACCCGGGAAATACACCGAGTTGCCGCGCACATAGCCTTCCTGATCCAGCGGGCTGCCGCCACGCACGTAGTGGGAGACGTCGGCGATGGCGACCAGCAGCTTCCAGTTGCCATTGTCGTCCTGCCAGGCACAGACGGCGTCATCGAAGTCCTTCGCGTCTTCGCCATCGATGGTGACCAGCGGCGTCTCGCGCAGGTCGATGCGGCCATTCTTGTCTTCTTCCAGCACCTCGGCGGAAATGGTCGAGATCTGGTCTTCGACTTCCGGCGGGAATTCACTGGGGATATCGTGGGAACGGATCGCGATATCGATTTCCATGCCCGGGTCCATGCGCTCACCGAGCACCTCGACCACTTCACCCACCGGCTGCACGCGGGTGGCGGGCTGCTGAGTGATGCGCACGGACACCACCTGACCGTCCTTGGCACCATTGGCCACGCGGTTGGGGATGATGACTTCCTGCGCGATGCGCGAGTTCTCGGGAATCAGCACACCGAAGTCCGGCTCGGACTGACGGTAGATGCCGACCAGGGTCTGGGTATTGCGCGCCAGCACCTCGACGATGGTGATCTCGTCGCGGCCACGACGATCACGGCCGCTGACGCGAGCCAGCACCTGATCGCCATGGAAGACGCGACGCATCTGGCGCGGCGGCACGGCGAGGTCCGGCTTGACGCCATCTTCGCGCGCCAGGAAGCCGAAGCCGTCGCGGTGACCGACGACGCGGCCACGGATCAGGTCCAGCTTGTCGATCAGGGCATAGGCACCGCGACGATTGCGCAGCACCTGACCATCACGCTCCATGGCATTGAGGCGACGGCGCACAGCTTCCTGCTGCTCCTCGTCCTCGAAACCGAGCATGCGGCTCATGTTCTCGTGGGTAATGGGCTTGCCATACTCTTCCAGCTTGTCGAGCAAGAACTCTCGGCTGGGGATGGGCTTGTCGTACTTATGGGCTTCGCGTTCCGCGTGCGGGTCGTCGCTGAGCGTCCATTGGGTCATTAATCAGGATTCCTTGACGATGAATTCGAGACGGGCAGCGATCGCGGCACGGAATGACAGGTTGTCTCTCATCCGCGCATTATAGCCTCTACCCTTGGGCCGACCCAACCATTCCCCGCCACTCATCACGGCGGAGGGGCCATTCAGTGCTCTCAATGGCGGCCCGGGGCCTGACTCTCAAGTCTGAAAGCTCGCCAATTGATGAGCTTCATCTGTCTGTTCTCTCTCTGTCCTCTGTCTGTCCTCATGAAGCGAGAGAGGCTTTCTGCGGCTCGCTCAGCAGGACATGAAAGAAAAAGCTTGCATTCCCGCAGTACATCCGTATTATTCGGCACCACTTGCCCAGATGGCGGAATTGGTAGACGCGCTAGCTTCAGGTGCTAGTGTCCGTATGGACGTGGAGGTTCAAGTCCTCTTCTGGGCACCAATTTCAGGTTTCATGTTGGCGTGACACACGTTAAGATGGATACCAGAAAACGGGTAAAGCATTTAAGTTTCAACAACTTGACTGCTGATCCGGGTCTGCGGACCGAAACGAGTTCTGATGTCTGCCCAGGTGGCGGAATTGGTAGACGCGCTAGCTTCAGGTGCTAGTATCCGTAAGGATGTGGAGGTTCAAGTCCTCTCCTGGGCACCACGGACGTCAGACTCACAACGAACGACCCCTGTATCGCGCTTCGCCCAGATGGCGGAATTGGTAGACGCGCTAGCTTCAGGTGCTAGTATCCGTAAGGATGTGGAGGTTCAAGTCCTCTTCTGGGCACCACGATGCGCACTCGAACAGGGAACATGGTATCCACTACCAAGGATTTCATGCTCGTTCAGCTGCAAGACTCAGCTCTTGAGACTTCAGCACACAACTTGATGCCCAGATGGCGGAATTGGTAGACGCGCTAGCTTCAGGTGCTAGTGTCCGTATGGACGTGGAGGTTCAAGTCCTCTTCTGGGCACCATCAAGTTGATATCCGATGCATCCTCGCAGCGCCTGCTGCTCACATCGCGATACTCCCTCTCGCAATATCCTGACTGACTTACCCTCTTGTTTTGCCCAGACCCACAGCGCCCTGCGTTGTCTTTCGCATGTCGCGAAGAAAATACCGCTCGCCTCATGCGCAACTTGTCCACACCCATTACTACGCCTGGCATTGTGGATAACTCTTTTCAACTGCACCCCTTCAGTCGGCACCCGTCCGCCGAACTCCTTCAGTACGTTCCTGTCAGTCGGACCTTGGCTATACGCTCAATAACGTGATGGCGTACGACTGAAACTGTCGACCTGCCAGCCATCGCGCACGACTTGCGCCTCGAGGCGCTGCTCGACGTCATCGGGGAGCTCATGGAAGAAGTCCAGCCCTGTCAGTGACTCGATGCGATCGATGCTGACCAGAAAACGGTCCAGCGGCTCATCTCCCCTCACCTGCTGCGGGAAGAGAAATGCCAGCGCACGCGGTGCCTGCCGACCGGAGCCGGGCGAGATGATGACCTTGTAGAAGGCGTCGGGAATCTCGATCAGATTGGGCAGCCGCTCGATACTGCCGCTGAAGACCGGCCCTGCCGTGATCCACAGTGCGCCTTCGCGCGGCAGGATGCTGTCCATGATGGCGGCTTCCAGCCGTTGCCAGAGCTTGCGATTGAGCGCCGGTGTCTGTGGCGAGATATTCGTCATGCGGAAGGTCTGATGCTGCGCCTTGACGCCGTAGATCTTGCCGATGGCGTAGTTGGGCGCCAGGTGCCCACGATCGTAGCCACTGTTGCGATAGCTATCCGGCGTGACGGGCCATAGCGAGCGCCAGTCGCGCTCGAACTCGTCAGGACGCTCCCCCAGCCGCGACCCTTGAGTATTCTCGAGCCGCCATGTCACCCACAACGGGTTGGCGCGCAGATCAGACCAGCCCACCAGATAGGCATCGCTGCGCAAGCCGCGCGCCAGCGTCTTCCAATCCAGCGCACGCGCCTGCGGCACGCCCTGCCAGACGTAGAACTGCTGGTAGTCGCGCTCCTGCCACCACCAGAGCCCACCCCCTACCAGTGCAAACACCACGCTGACCCCGAAGCCCCGCCACAGCTTGCGGCCGGCCGAGCGAATATCGTCCATCACATCCAGCATCCCGCCATTTCCTTCTTGTCGTTGCAGTTACCTCGGCAAGGCATGCATCCATCATTTCGCCACGGCCCGCGGGCCACAGCGACGCCATTCACGTTCCTGCGTCGATTCCATCATGCCAGAGTTCTGCCAGCGAGGCTGACGGTTGCCCCAACTCAAGCCACAATAAGCAGGCAGCACCCGCTTGACGCACCATCGGCGAGCAGAGACCTCCTGACAAATCTGCCCGAACACCGATGGCGCAGAACCTGACCACATGTTCAGTATCTGGCATGCCACCTGCATCCATGAATGCCAGCAAGCGGTCAGCAATGCCACACAGAGCGCCCATCAAGGCACCGGTGGCACCTGCGACACTGCAACGACTGACATGCAAGCGCCTCCTGACAGGCGAGCCGTGACCGCAGCACATCCCGACGGTTGTGCTCCATTGATGAGAAGGAATCCGACCATGGCCAATCAGAGCCGCCGTAACTTCATGCGCAACAGCCTGCTGGGGCTCGCTGCCCTGCCGCTGGGCGCCGCCATACTCTCACCCCGCGCCCTTGCCGCCGACCTGCCGCGGCTGGATACCTCCAATCCGCAAGCCAAGGCGCTCAACTACGTGGAAGTCGCCAGTGAAGCCAAGGACCACCCCGCCTTCAAGCCGGGTTCAGACTGCGCCAACTGCATGTTCTACAAGCCCGAGAACGAAGGCTGCCAGCTTTTCCCAAGCCATAGCGTCGAGCCGAAGGGCTGGTGTCAGTCCTGGACCAAGCGCCCGGCCTGAGGCGCGCAACCGGAACCCTCTGGCTGAGAGCACGTGCACGAGAGCCGATTGAGACAAGAAAACCGCCGCGAGGGTGTCCTCACGGCGGTTTTTTCATGCCTGCCTTATGCCGATTGCGTGCCGGTCAGGTCAGGCATCCCTCGACACCCCCTCGATCCGCCATGAGCGTCACCTGACGCCCTGTCAGCCGGGATTGGCGTCCTCCGGCAGTGGCCACTGGTAGCGCCTTGCCACCTCATCGTTCTCCATCGACTCCAGATGGACAGGGAAGCCCCACAGCTGATGCAGATAGCGCATCACGGGGTAGACGCTGCGCGCCAGCGGGCGGCGATCATCCTGCACATGGCGCAGGGTCAGCGAGCGATCACCGCGAATGTTGGCGGCCCACACCTGGATATTCGGCTCACGATGGCTCAGCGCGTACTGCACGCACAGCGCCTCACGAATGCGCTTGTAACCGCGACTGTCGTGAATGGCGTCGATGACGAGATGCTCATCGCTGTCATCATCGACCAGCGAGAACAGCTTGAGATCCCGGATCACCTTGGGCGACAGGAATTGCTGGATGAAGGACTCATCCTTGAAGTTGCGCATCGCGAAGTGCACCGTTTCCAGCCAGTCGCTGCCGGCGATATCCGGGAACCACTCACGATCCTCATCATCGGGGTTCTCACAGATACGCTTGATATCGGTGAACATCGCGAAGCCCAGCGCATAGGGATTGATGCCGTTGTAATGCGGGTGATCGAAGCCGGGCTGCTGCACCACCGAGGTATGCGACTGCAGGAACTCGAGGATCACGCCCTCGCCGATCAACCCCTCATCATAGAGCTGATTCATGATGGTGTAGTGCCAGAAACACGCCCAGCCCTCGTTCATCACCTGCGTCTGGCGCTGCGGGTAGAAGTACTGCGCCAGCTTGCGCACGATACGCACCAGCTCGCGCTGCCAGGGCTCCAGCAACGGGGCATTCTTCTCGATGAAATAGAGCAGGTTCTCCTGCGGCTCCGGCGGATAGCGGCCGCGACGATGCAGACCGAGAGGATCATTGACCTCATCGATCACCTCATCCTCTTCGCCCGCCTGGGGAATCGTGGTCCACAGCGCATTCACCTGGGCCTGCAGGTATGCTTCACGCTCCTGCTGACGCTGGACCTCCTCCTCCGGCGAGATGGCCGAAGGACGCTTGTAGCGATCCACGCCATAGTTCTGCAGCGCATGGCAGGCGTCGAGCAGCTGCTCGACGGCGTCCACGCCATGGCGCTCCTCGCACTCGGACACGTATTTCCGCGCGAAGACGAGGTAGTCGATGATCGCCGAGGCATCCGTCCAGGTGCGGAACAGATAATTGCCCTTGAAGAAGCTGTTGTGGCCATAGCAGGCATGCGCCATGACCAGAATCTGCATCATCAGGGTGTTCTCTTCCATCAGATAGGCGATGCACGGGTCGGAGTTGATCACCAGCTCATAGGCCAGCCCCATCTGCCCTCGCCGATACGCCTGCTCCACCGACAGGAACTGCTTGCCGAACGACCAGTGATGGTAGCCGACCGGCATGCCGATGCTGGCGTAGGCATCCATCATCTGCTCGGACGTGATCACCTCGATCTGGTTGGGGTAGATATCCAGCTTGTACTGCGCGGCGATGCGCGCGATCTCGCTTTCGAAATGCTCGAGCAATTCGAAGGTCCAATCCGACCCGCTGGCCGGCTGGGTATCTTCGAGCCGGCTATCGATGCGCTTGCTCATTCGGTCATCAAGACCGCCATCAAGACCATGACTCATGAGGCCTCCTGGCCCGGCGCGATTGCCGGGCACGTCGCATGATGTGATCAGGCGCTGATGCGGCGCTTGAACAGCTCGCGGAATACCGGGTAGATATCGCCTGCCTCGACGATCTGCTGCATGGCAAAGCGTTCCGGAAATTCCGCCTCGACCCGCTCGTACTCCTCCCATAGCGCCTGATGGGCATGCGGCGTGATCTCCACATAGGCGTAGTACTGCAGGCGCGGCATCAGCTTCTTGATCATCAGTTCGCGACAGTTGGTGGAATCGTCGTCCCAGTTGTCGCCATCCGAGGCCTGCGCCACGTAGAGATTCCACTCACCGGCCGGATAGCGCGATTCGATCACCTCATCGAGCAGCGTGAGGGCACTGGACACGATGGTGCCGCCGGTCTCGCGGGAGTAGAAGAACTCCTCCTCGTCGACCTCCTTGGCAGCGGTGTGGTGACGGATGAAGACCAGCTCGACCTTCTCGTAGTTGCGCTCCAGAAACAGATACAGCAACAGGAAGAAACGCTTGCCGATGTCCTTGTGCGCCTGGGTCATCGACCCCGAGACATCCATCACGCAGAACATCACCGCCTTGTTGGACGGCATCGGCTGATTGATGAGGTGGTTGTAGCGCAGATCATAGGTATCGAGGAACGGCACCGCCTTGAGGCGCGCCTCGAGCCGCTCGATTTCCGCCTTGAGCTCACTGATGCGCACCTTGTTGCGCAGCACCGGGTCCTTGCGCTCCTCCTGCTCCAGCGCTTCGACAGCTTCCTTCAGCGCCCGCTTGATCGGGGAACGCATCGCGATGCGCCGCGCCTGTGCTGAACGCATCGAGCGCACGATGTTGATACGTGCCGGTGTGCCGTCACGCGCGATCCCCGCGCGCACCGGGCGCACCTCTTCCATGTCCGCGATCTGCTTGCGCTCCAGATGCGGCAGTTCCAGCCCGTCGAAGACGAACTCGAGAAATTCCTCACGCGACAGGGTGAAGGCAAAGTCGTCTTCCCCCTCGCCCTGATTGGAGGCCTGGCCCTCGCCACTGCCGCCTCCCCCACCACCGCCGCTGGGACGGCGCATGCGGTCCCCTTCGACAAATTCCTTGTTGCCGGGATTGATCACACGCCGCTTGCCGCCTTGTCCGTGCTGGAAGACCGGCTCGGAAATGTCTCGCGTCGGGATGGAGACTTCCTCGCCGCGCTCCATGTCGGTGATGGAGCGCCGATTGACGGCATCCTCCACCGCCCGCTTGATATGACTGCGATAGCGCCGAATGAAGCGCTGTCGATTCACTGCACTCTTGTTGCGTGCATTGCTGCGTCGATCAATGAAATAACTCATTCGCCCTCCTTGCCGGCACCGCCCTCAGCGGATGGCCGGATGGCAAGTGCCGGCGGCAATCGTGCCCGCCGGCAGGCCTGTCGTCAGTCGGCAGGGCTTACTGCGACTTGCGTACGCGCAGATACCATTCGGACAACAGGCGCACCTGCTTCTCGGTGTAGCCGCGATCCACCATGCGCGCCACGAAGTCCTCGTGCTTGCGCTGGTCGGATGCCGAGGCCTTGGCATTGAAGGAGATGACCGGCAGCAGCTCTTCGGTATTGGCGAACATCTTCTTCTCGATCACCGCACGCAGCTTCTCGTAGGACTGCCAGCTCGGGTTGGTACCGTTGTTCTGCGCCCGTGCGCGCAGCACGAAGTTGACCACCTCGTGACGGAAATCCTTCGGGTTGGAGATGCCCGCGGGCTTCTCGATCTTCTCCAGCTCCTCGTTGAGTGACTGACGGTCCAGCAGTTCGCCGGTCTCGGGATCGCGATACTCCTGCTCCTGGATCCAGAAGTCGGCATAGGTCACATAGCGATCGAAGATGTTCTGCCCATACTCGGAATAGGACTCGAGGTAGGCGGTCTGGATCTCCTTGCCGATGAAATCGACATAGCGGGGCGCCAGGTATTCCTTGATATAGCGCAGATAGCGCTCATGGGTTTCCTTGGGCAGCTGCTCCTGATCGAGGCGCTGCTCCAGCACGTAGAGCAGATGGACCGGATTGGCCGCGACCTCACTGGCATCGAAGTTGAAGACCTTGGAGAGAATCTTGAAGGCAAAGCGTGTCGAGAGCCCATCCATCCCCTCGTCGACACCGGCGCTGTCGCGGTATTCCTGGATCGACTTGGCGCGCGGATCGGTATCCTTGAGGTTCTCGCCGTCATAGATACGCATCTTCGAGTAGACGCTGGAATTCTCCGGCTCACGCAGACGCGACAGCACGATGAACTGCGACAGCATGCGCAGCGTATCCGGGGCACAGGGCGCCTGATTCAGCGACGAATGCTCCAGCAGCTTGGCGTAGATCTTGACCTCCTCGGAAGCGCGCAGGCAGTAAGGCACCTTGACGATATAGACGCGATCGAGGAAGGCCTCGTTGTTGCGGTTGTTGCGAAATGCCTGCCACTCACTCTCGTTGGAGTGCGCCAGCACCACGCCATCGAAGGGAATCGCGCCCATGCCTTCCGTCGGGTTGTAATTGCCCTCCTGGGTCGCGGTCAGCAGCGGGTGCAGCACCTTGATCGGCGCCTTGAACATCTCGACGAATTCCATCAGCCCCTGGTTGGCCTTGCACAGCCCGCCGGAGAAGCTGTAGGCATCCGGGTCGTCCTGGGCATAGAGCTCCAGCTGACGGATATCGACCTTGCCGACCAGCGCGGAAATGTCCTGGTTGTTGTCATCGCCCGGCTCGGTCTTGGAGATACCGATCTGATTGAGGCGCGAGGGATAGAGTTTGACCACGCGGAACTTGCTGATATCACCGCCATATTCCTTGAGGCGCTTGGCGGCCCACGGTGACATGGCACTGCGCATGCAGCGCTGGGGAATGCCGTACTCCTTCTCGATCAGCTCGCCATCTTCCTCCGGCGAGAACAGCCCCAAAGGAGACTCGAAGACCGGCGAGCCCTTGATGGCATAGAAGGGAATCTGCTCCATCAGCAGCTTGAGACGCTCCGCCAGAGACGACTTGCCGCCGCCCACCGGGCCGAGCAGATACAGGATCTGCTTGCGCTCCTCCAGTCCCTGCGCCGCATGCCGGAAGTAGGAAACGATCTGCTCGATAGCCTCTTCCATGCCATAGAACTCGGCAAAGCTTGGATAACGGCGGATCAGCTTGTTGGAAAAGATACGGGAAAGACTGGGGTCCTTGGCGGTATCGATGACCTCCGGTTCACCGATGGCCGCCAGCATGCGCTCGGCAGCGCTGGCGTAGGCAGTAGTGTCCTGCCGGCACAACTCCAGGTACTCCTGGAGACTCATCTCTTCTTGCTGAATCCGCTCGTAGCGGCTCTGCACGTGATCGAAGATGCTCATGGAAGCCTCCTTGTCGCGACATCAGTCGCTGGGACCATCGCCGGGCCCACTCAGGTAAGACCGCAAAATTCGTTCGTCCGCTCAGCCTGGATAGCGTACGCAGGACGACTGCCTCGGCGTGTTTATCAGCATAGGTCGATATAGGGTGCTGGTGTCCAATACAGTGAATGAATGCATTCAACGAACTTTCCGCCGGCGGAGCCAGTTCTGCCAAGCACCGCAGGATCTACGGCAGCCAGTGGGTCAGCAGACACTACGATGGCGCCTGAACACCCCTGGCAACGCGTTGAAGAAAGCTGCGAAAGACGCGAAAACTCGACCAATGCTTCTGCTGTCGCGGGTGATTCACTCATGACATGTTGCACCGCAGCACACCTTGAGCATAGGAACAGACTGACGGTTGACGCCAGTCACTCTCACGCCCAGACGACACTGCATACCAGCCAGTCGAGCAAGAATGGCCACGCCCACACCTCACACCCGACCGCCTCCGCCACGCTTCATACAGCCTCCTGGCTCACCACAAAGACCATGAAAACAACGACTGGCGACGAAGTGGCTACCAACCTGATCAGACTCTTGCCTCAGACACGCATGACGTTGACAAGAGCGGACAACCGGCCACAAAAAAATCCCCACCGCCGGGGCGATGGGGATCTCGAGGGAGGCGCTCACGCCTTGGGGACTGCCTGAATCAAGAGGCTCACAGCACGTCGCGAATATCCTTGAGCAAGGCGTCGAGCAACTCGGTGGTGGTATTCCAGGAGCAGACGAAGCGCGCGCCACCCGCACCGATGAAGGTATAGAAGGTCCAGCCACGCTCACGCAGTGCCGCCAGCACATGCTCGGGGAAGCTGGCGAACACGCTGTTGGCCTCGCTGGGGAACAGCAGCTCGATGCCCTCCAGCACCTCGAGTCGCTCGGCCAGATACTGTGCCATGCCGTTTGCATGGCGGGCGTTGTTCAGCCAGACATCATTTTCCAGTAGCCCCATCCAGGGCGCCGCGATGAAGCGCATCTTGGAGGCCAGCTGACCGGCCTGCTTGCAGCGGTAATCGAAATCGCGTGCCAGCTTGCGATCGAAGAAGATCACCGCCTCCCCCATGGCCAGACCATTCTTGGTACCGGAGAAGCACAGCACGTCCACGCCCGCCTTCCAGGTCAGCTCTGCCGGCGAGACACCCAGCGCGGCGCAGGCATTGGCGAAACGGGCGCCATCCATATGGATCTGCAGATCATGACGGTCCGCCACTTCACGAATCGCCTGCAGCTCTTCCAGGCTGTAGACGGTGCCGACCTCGGTGCACTGGGTCAGGGAGATCACGCGCGGACGCGGATAGTGGATATCGCTGCGCTTGGTGACCAGCTGCTCGATGCCTTCCGGCGTCAGCTTGCCGTCGGGGCCCGGCGCGTTGAGCAACTTGGACCCGTTGGAGAAGAACTCCGGCCCGCCGCATTCATCGGTCTCGATATGGGCCAGTTCGTGGCAGATGACACTGTGGTAGGACTGGCACAGGTGGGCCAGCGACAGGGAGTTGGCGGCGGTGCCATTGAAGACGAAGAACACCTCGCACTCGGTCTCGAACAGCTGACGGAAGCTGTCGGTGACCTGCTGTGTCCAGCGGTCATTGCCGTAGGCGAGATCGTCATCACGATTGGCCTGCATCATGTACGCCATCGCCTCGGGACAGATACCGGACGTGTTGTCACTGGCCAGAAAGCGTGGAGTGCACGCTTCATCGGCAGCAGAGGTCGCAGCGGGGGTCGGGGCAATGGCGTCAGTCGTCATGGGGATTTCCAGAGCGGGACAGGGGATCACCCAGTCCGGTGAAACAGACACGGCTCCCGGATGGCAGGAGCCGCTGCAGAAACTCCATCATAACAGCGCTGCACGCCGCCGCCAGTGGCAGGTGAAGGCTGCACGCAAGCCACCGGAGGGCGCCTCGCGAGAGGGGACGAGCTAGATGACACTCGCCTCGCCAGCACCCTCAGATGGCCTGCAACGCCGGATAACCTCGCCGCCCCTGCAAGCCCCCGCTGTGCAGCACGCGAATGCGCGTACCGCGTGCGATCAGACCATTGGCCAGATGATGCGCCAGCGCTGCAAAAAGCTTGGCGGTGTAGACCGGCTCCACCGCAACGCCGGTCTCGGCCTCGAAGCGCTGAATGAACTGGATCAACCAGTCAGGCGCCTTGGCAAAGCCGCCGGCCTGCGCCCCCAGCCACAGGCCCCACTCCGGCGTCTTCTGCTGGCTGCCGCCACTCTCCGCCAGCAGGCGACGCACACGATGGTAGAGCTGATCGCCATGATTCATGGTCGGCACCCCGATGACCCGCAGCCCATCGCGCTCGCCCAGCGCACTCAGCACCCCGGCAAGCGTCGTACCGCTGCCACAGGCCAGCAGCACCAGCTGCGGCGCAGATTCGCCCGGCACCGGCTCGGCCAGCGCCTGAGCCAACGGTGCCAGCCCGGCGACGCCCTCCACGCAACCGCCACCCTCGGGAATCCAGACTCCCTCGCCATGGCGCCTGGCAAAATCAGGCTGATCGCGCTGCCGGTACTCGGCTCGCGAGACGAAACTCAAGCGCATGCCATTGTCGCGCGCATCGGCGAGCGTGGGCGTCAGCGGTGCTTCGGGATGCCCGCGCACCAGGCCATGCGTCTCGATGCCCAATCTGGCACCCGCCGCCGCCAGCGCATGCAGATGGTTCGACCAACCACCCCCACAGCTGATGATGCCCCGCTTCTCGCTCAACGCCCTGGCCAGCGGCAGACGCAACTTCCAGGCCTTGTTGCCGGAAATCTCGCTGTCCAGCGTGTCGGCGCGCAGGCACTCGACGATCACACCGACCTCATCGGCCAGCGGCCACGCCAGGCGCTCGACCGCTGGCGGCGTGAAGAGATCCAGCAGGCTGTCCAGTGTCTCGGCTACCGGCGGGGAGGCGGCCAGCGATGATGAAGTCCGAGCATCCTCCCTGTGAGGCGGCAAAGGACTGTCCTCTGTGTCCGGCATCAGAGCCTCAGCGGTGGCATGGCGTGAGGCGGCAGCGTGCGGTGACATGAGCAGATCCCATCGTGGCGGCAAGGCAGAGATCAGAGTGCATCGAGCCGCTGGCGCGGCGCCCGAGGCAAACTCTGAAGACGACAAAGCCACCACGGAGGCACATGCAGCAAAGGCACGGCGTCCGCGGTGGCTTCCATCAGTCTAGGCAGTGGTCAGGCTCAGCTCAACGCTGAATATCCCCATGCGTGATCGCGGTCAACTCAAAGGGCAGCGGCCGCCATGGTGCCCTGCGCGATCGCGCGCTTGGCATCCAGCTCTGCCGCCTTGTCGGCGCCACCGATGATATGCAGCTCCACCCCCGCCGCCTCCAGAGGCGCCTTGAGTTCCAGCACCGAATCCTGACCGGCGCACAGCACGATGCTGTCCAGCGCCAGATGCTGCTCTTCGCCATTGAGGCTGACAGTCAGGCCTTCGCTGTCGATCGAGCGATACTCACAGCCGGCGACCATCTTGACGCCACGCTGCTTGAGGGTCGCGCGATGCACCCAGCCAGTGGTCTTGCCCAGCCCCTTGCCGGGCTTGGAAGTCTTGCGCTGCAGCAGCCACACCTCACGAGGCGCCTGCGGCACCACGGGTGCCTTGAGGCCGCCAGGCGTGCTGACCGAGAGATCCACCCCCCACTCCTCGCACCACAGTTCACCATCCAGCGAGGGCGACGGCTCGACGTGAGTCATCAGCTCCGCGACATCGAAGCCGATCCCGCCAGCCCCGATCAACGCCACGCGCCGCCCGACCCGCTCCGGCGCACTGATCGCCTCGGCATAGCTGAGCACCTGACCCCGCTCGATACCGGCTTCGACACCCTCGATATCCGGCGTCCGCGCCTTCACCCCCGAGGCCAGAATCACGGCATCGAATTCCGCCAGTATCTCGGCGGTGGCGCGAGTATTGAGGCGCACCTCGACCCCACAACGCACCAGCTTCTCGTTGAAGTAACGCAGTGTCTCGTCAAACTCTTCCTTGCCGGGGATGCGGCGCGCGAAATTGAACTGGCCACCCACCTCGGACTGCGCCTCGAACAGCACCACCTCGTGACCACGCTCGGCCGCCGTCACGGCGGCAGACAGTCCCGCCGGCCCAGCGCCCACCACTGCCACGCGGCGCTCATGTCGCGCAGGCTCGATCACCATCTCGGTTTCATGGCAGGCACGCGGATTGACCAGGCACGAGGTCAGCTTCATCTGGAAGGTGTGATCGAGACACGCCTGATTGCAGGCGATGCAGGTATTGATGATGGCAGCATCGTCCGCCAGGGCCTTGCTGACCCATTGCGGGTCCGCCAGGAACGGCCGCGCCATCGACACCATGTCGGCATGGCCCTCGGCCAGCACCGACTCGGCAACCTCGGGCATGTTGATGCGATTGGTGGTGATCAGCGGCAGACTGAGCTCCTGCTTCATGCGCTGGGTCAGCCCCGTGAAGACAGCGCGCGGCACGCTGGTGACGATGGTCGGCACACGCGCCTCATGCCAGCCGATGCCGGTATTGATCAGGCTCGCCCCTGCCGCCTCGATGGCCTTGCCGAGCGCGACCACTTCCTCCCAGGTGCTGCCCTCATCGACCAGGTCCAGCATCGAGAGGCGATAGATGATCAGAAAGTCCTCACCCAGCGCGGCACGGATACCGGCGACGATCTCCACCGCCAGGCGGATGCGATTCTCGAAGCTGCCCCCGTACTCATCCTCGCGCTGATTGGTGCGCCGACAGATGAACTGGTTGATGAAATAGCCTTCCGAGCCCATCACCTCGACGCCGTCATAGCCGGCCTCGCGTGCCAGGCTGGCGCAGCGCACGTAGTCAGCAATCTGCTCCTTGACCTCTGACGTGCTCAGCGCGCGTGGCGTGAAGGGGTTGATCGGCGCCTGAATCGCCGAGGGCGCGACATGATCCGGCGAGTAGGCATAGCGCCCCGCATGCAGAATCTGCAGACAGATGCGCCCATCCTCGGCGTGCACCGCCTCGGTGACCTCGCGATGGTGCACCGCCTCCTCCGGGGTGGTCAGCTTCGCGGCTCCCTGCATGACAGCCCCTTCCGCGTTCGGCGCGATACCGCCCGTGACGATCAGCGCCACCCCATGGCGTGCACGCTCACGATAGAACGCCGCCAGGCGCGCGAAGCCATTGGGAGCCTCCTCCAGCCCCGTATGCATCGAGCCCATCAGCACACGGTTCTTGAGCGTGATGTGGCCCAACGTCAGCGGACGGAAGATATTCGGATAGGCAGTCATTGCGGTCTCTCCTTGGCTGTCTCGAGCACCTCGGACAATCATTGTTATATCGCGCCGCCGCCACTCTCATCAGCAACACTCACTCAGTCATGGTCGTCAGTAACAGGTTGTCAGGACATCAACGACTGATGACAGATGGCAAACGGTCGTATGAAACGAGTGATCCCAGTGTAGAGCATCGCGCCATGGGCTCAATACTCCCAAAGGCCACATTGCGAATGACATCCGTGATGACATCAAAAAGGTGAGCAACCGCGCAGGACACCCATCAACGGGAAAGAACGAAATGTCGTGATGTGCCCAGGGAAGACCGACAAGCCTGGAACATGGCAAGGTCGAGAAGAGATAAGAGAGAGGAAAGAGGCAAGGACAGGGAGACAAGTGGGGCTGGATCAGTACTGAAGACTTTCCGACAGCCAGAAACGCAAAAACCCGAGCTCGAAAGCTCGGGTTTCACGAATTCCATGAGATCGAATGGCGGACCGGACGGGACTCGAACCCGCGACCTCCGGCGTGACAGGCCGGCATTCTAACCAACTGAACTACCGGTCCGCATTGGTGGGTGATACTGGATTCGAACCAGTGACCCCAAGCATGTGAAGCTTGTGCTCTAACCAACTGAGCTAATCACCCAACACAAACGATCTTTGCTGCAAGCAGCGGTGATATCTCGCGATTCTGATGGCGGACCGGACGGGACTCGAACCCGCGACCTCCGGCGTGACAGGCCGGCATTCTAACCAACTGAACTACCGGTCCACTTCAGAACAACTCAACATCGGGCGCATCACAAACGAGAATGGCGGACCGGACGGGACTCGAACCCGCGACCTCCGGCGTGACAGGCCGGCATTCTAACCAACTGAACTACCGGTCCACGACAATCGCTTGCTTCTGCTAACGAACCAGGCCATTTAATCAAGTAACGCTTTGAAAAGCAATGACTTTTTTCAAATGGTGGGTGGTACTGGGTTCGAACCAGTGACCCCCAGCTTGTAAGGCTGGTGCTCTACCAACTGAGCTAACCACCCCTGTCTCGTTGGCGCTGCATTCTACGGAATCCGGCCCATGAGTCAATACTTTTTTTGCGCGCAATTTCAGCAATCGTCCGCGACAGAGTATTGATAAGACAGGACTTTCCCGCTGCATCTCGCCTGCAGGCCAGTAAACATCAGCGTTGCGTCATCATTCTGACATGCCGCTGTCGCCATCGAAGGCCAGGGTAATGCCCCTCGCATGGTGGCGATTCACTGCCGTTTTCCGCCCAGCGCCGGGTGATTGGCCAAGGCCTGCGCCGCACGCGAAATCAGTCCTTCACGCGTCTCGCCACTCGCTTTTCGTGGCTTGAAATCATGTTCGCCATCATTCAGCCAATGCAATGTAAGGCTTTCCGGCAACGGATATTCCGTCACTTCCTCGCGAGTTCCGAAGGGATCGCGGCTGCCCTGACAGATCACCCCCGCCATCGGGATATCCGGCAGATGGTCGATGCGCAACTTGTCGGGCTTGCCCGTGGGATGAAATGGATAGCCCAGCGCGTACCACCCAACCGGCAACCGCGCATGCGCCGCCCGGGTCAACTCCACCAGCAGATGGGAGGCCACACGACTGCCCATCGACTTGCCGCCGACCAGCCAGGGCAGCGATCGCAAGGAGTCGACGGCCGCCACACACGCCATCAGCGCCTGACACCAGCGCGCCATCTCCTCGATCAGCCCGGGCAGCCGGGGCGGCGGTCGGCGACGGCTTTCGCAGCGCATCCTGACGAGATAGCCGAAATCGAATGCCAGCCACGCCATGTCCTGCATCAGGCAGGCAGCGCCGAACTGTTGATGGAAGTCGGTCTCACGCCCGGCGCCGGCACCATGTGCATGCAACAGCAGGGCACGCTCCGGTCGTCCATGGATCTCAAGCGGGCCCAGTTCCGCCAACCAGCCTCGCCACGGCCCTCGCGCGGCCAGCGCGTCGTGGGACATGGTCTGGCGGGCAGCAAGCTCCGAGGCGACATCGGCCAGGCTGGCAACACCAAAGCCTTCCTCGGCGTAAGGGCTGGGAACCTCAGCCGTATTGGACGCATTGGCATCTTCGTCCGATGATGAAGTGACGGCGGGCAAGCGAAATTCTCCTGTTGATCTCGTACGGCTCGCGCCAGACAACGCTGGAACCGATGAGGGGTAAACGCTGCATTCCAGCGCGAGGGATGGCCTGTCAGTCGGTCATGGTCGCGCGTGATATCGGTCAGCGCCAGCCCTGCTGCCCTGACAGGGGCGTCGATGACATGACCGCTCCCGCAGCGCCGCTTCCAGCACCGTCTCCACCAGCACTGCGCTTTCGCCCACTGCCGACGAGGTCGTGATATGCGTACAGCTCTTGAGGCTTCGGCCTGCCATCCCCGCGTGAACCACCATCATCACGCAAGCCATGATTTCGCTCACATGGCCGTCATCTGGGGCCTGCTCAGCCTCTGTCTGGCCGTATGGCTCAACCTCATCTGGCTATGGCCCTCGCTGGGGCCGGAAGTGGCCTGGCTGAGCTACGGCCGCCTCGCTCCCCTGCAACATCACCTGCTGCTCTATGGTCTGGGCGGCTCGGCAGTGATCGCCGGCGGCTACTCCATCGCCATGCACAGTGTCCTGCAACGCGAATCACGCACGGACGCCGAGACGGCGATAGCGGATATCGCACTGCCCCCCTTCACGCTCAAGCTGATGCATTTCACCTTCCTCGGCTGGCAGGCCGTGGTCGCGCTCGGCGCACTGGCGATTGTCGCAGGCTACTCCTCGGGCCAGTACATGGCCGAAGCGCCCTGGCTCGTCGATCTCCTGATGACCCTCGTCTGGCTGGCCGTGGCGTGGGTCTTCTTCACAATGCTGGAACAGCGCACGCTGCGCCGCCTGCCGGTGGCCTGCTGGTACTTCATCGCCGGCCTGATGCTGGTGTTGATACAGCATGTGTTGATCTCGCTCAGCGTGCCGATCGGCCTGCTTGAATCGATACCGCTCTTCACGGGCAGCCTCGAGGCACTGATTCAGCGCTGGCAGGCAGGGCCACTCCCCGGCGGCATGTTCGCATTCGGCCTCATTGCCTTGCTCCATCACATGGTGACGAGCCGCTCGCGGCTGCCGCTCTACTCGCACCGGCTGGCCACCACCAGCTTCTGGATGCTGGTGCTGCTGGTGACATGGGGAGGTGCTCCGCTGCTGTTCGCGAGCGCCCTGCCGGCCTGGAGCCAGACGCTGGGCATGGCGATGGGCATCCTGCTGCTGGCGCCGGGGCTGGCACTCAGCCTCAATGGCCTGATGACACTCAAGGAGGATTGGCACTCATTGCGCCGGGATCCGCTTAACTGCCTGCTGGCGGCAGCTCTGATCAGCTTCGCCCTCGCGGTTCTTGAATACAGCCTGCTGTCATTGCCGACACTCAACGCCCTGACCTTCAGTGCCGCCAACAGTCTGTCGCCGGCAGCAAGCCTGGGGGTAGTCGCGACAGTCGCCATCGTGATGGCCTACCACCTGCTGCCCCCGATGCGCTCCCTCGCGCTGCTCAGGACGCACTCCCTGCTGGCCATCATCGGCACCCTGCTGTGCGTTGCCGCCAGCTGGGCCACCACGCTGCTTCAAGGCAGCATGTGGCATGTGCCGGCAGATGACGGCAGGCCGCTATATACCTTGAGCGAGGTGCTGGAAGTGGCCCGCATGCCGATGATGATCTCGCTGGGCGGGCTCGCCTGCTGGGCGCTCGGCTTGCTGCTGATGCTCCTCAATGTGACGCGCACCCTGGCTGATCAAAAGAGCGAACGCCAAGCCGCTCACGAGCGCCAGCGCCTGAGCTCCGGCTCGCACAAGGCATCATCAGAACCTGCCAGGCACTCTGCGCCCCCCTCTACCACGCCCCCTGGCACAGCCTCGGGAGGGCACTACGCATGAGACATGTCCTGCTCGAACGTCACGCCGGCCTGATGACGGCACTATGCCTGCTCACCATGAGCCTCGGCGCCCTCGCCCAGCTGGTGCCGCTCGGGGCTCACCCCAGTCTCGCCAGCGCACCCGAAGACCTCAAACCGCTGAGCGCCCTGGCGCTGGAGGGCCAGCGCATCTACCAACGCGAGGGCTGTCAGCAATGCCACACACGCATGGTGCGCGATCTACCGGGCGATACGGCGCGCCACGGCGATGCGACGATCGCCCGGGAGCGCTACTACGACCGCCCTTCGCTTTGGGGCGTCGAGCGCTGGGGGACGGATTTGAGCCAGCTGCCTGCGCAGCATGATGACGCCTGGCAGCGCCTGCATCTGAATGACCCGCGCAGTCAGGTGCCGGGCTCAGCGATGCCCGCCTACCCGTGGCTGTTCGAGCGGGCGTTGAGCGGCGAAGGCATCGCGGCCCGCATGCGAGCCCTGCAAGGCCTGGGCGTGCCCTACGCGGAAGACGAGATTCTCGCCGCCCCCAATGACGTGCGTGGCACTGCCGAAATCACGGCGCTGCTCGCCTACCTGCAGCAGGCCGCCCCCGCGAGCGACATCGCCAGCCGCGACCCATGACAGGACACCGCTCAGGAGACACGACATGAATCTGCTGGAGACAACTGGACTCCCCCTGTTCTGGAATCTCTGGGTGCTGGCCCTCACGCTGGGCAGCCTGGTGCTGTTCGCCATGCTGGCACTGGGCAGCCTTTCGCGCGCCGCCAGCGCTGACAGCGACGAGCGCGAAGGCGATGGCCCCATGCAGGAACATCGCATCAACGGCGTACGTCAGCCTGACACACCAGCGCCACGTGCCTGGGGCATACTGGCACTGGCGACGCTGGCCGGCGCACTGATCCTGCTGCTCGGCGCAGCTGGCTGAGGCAGGTCGTCGCGGTATGGTCATGCGGGGCCAACCAGGCCTAAAGTTCACACACCTTGCAACGCCCATGGGTTGGGCAGGATAATGAATTAATAAAATCTAATATTATGGCGCCACGAAATTGCACTGCCCCAGCCGATGAGCGCTCAGACCCTGGCCGCTCGAATCACATCGGCTGAGCAGGGTAGCGGCGGGCGACAAGGCCCCGCCCCACCATTCGTTGCGCCCGAAAGACCCCTCCGCTGCCCTGCCCCAGGGGTAGCGGTGACATTCCTCAGGAGAGTCACCATGACGGCCAATGCACAGGCATCACACCGCTTGCGCGCCCATGAAGCCCGCTGCCAGACCTGTTCGCTGAGTTCACTGTGCCTGCCACTGGCACTGAACATGGAAGATATCGACCAGTTTGACGCCATCATCCGCCGTCGCGCGCCACTCAGAAAAGGGGAAGTACTCTTCACCCAGGGCGATGCCTTCGATTGCGTCTTCACGGTGCGCTCCGGAAGTCTCAAGCAGATCACCAATGAAAACAGCGGCATGGAGCAGCTGACCGGCTTCTACCTGCCCAGCGAGCTGGCCGGGCTGGATGCCATCGACAGCAATTGCTATCCCGGCACTGCGGTGGCGCTGGAAACCACCACCGTCTGCGAGATTCCCTTCGACCGCCTCAATGCGCTCTCGGAGCAGATGCCGGAGCTGAGGACCCAGCTGTTCAAGAGCCTGAGCAAGGAGTTGCACGAAGATCGCCGCATGATGATGCTGCTGTCGCGCAAGACAGCCGATGAGCGACTGGCGAGCTTCCTGGTCAACCTGTCACAGCGCTTCCGTCGCCGTGGCTATTCGCCGTACAGCTTCCGCCTCTCGATGGCACGCGCCGATATCGGCAACTATCTGGGGCTGGCCGTCGAAACCATCAGCCGTATCCTGACCCGCTTCCAGACCCAGGGGCTGGTCGACATTCGTGCCCGCGAGGTGCATATCCTGCATCTGGATGGCCTGATCGAACTGGCCGAAGGCGAGTGTCAGGGTGGTCGCTGATGACGCCTGCTGACAGCACAACACGCTGAGCGACACTGCGCTGATCCGCCGCCAGGGCGCCATGCCGGCACCACACAAGACAGAAGCCCGCCACGCAATTTGCGTGGCGGGCTTCTTCTTTCTGTCAGGCCAGTCGTCAGTCGTCCTGACAACCCTGACAACCCTGACAACCCTGACAGCCCAGATAGTCATGACAATAGGGCTTGTCTCGGCCTTCGCTGGCGATCAGCGGTTCTCGAGGCGGTTATAGTCCAGCAGGCCCGCTTCGACAGGGCGATCAGCATAGTTGGTGCGCAGCACGCTGTCGGAGAACTCCCAGAAGCGCGGGTCAGTCCGGCGCACCCCGATATCGGCCTGCAGGGCGCGATAGTCCTCTTCGGTCTCGAGTGCCGCCACACGCTCTGCCAGCCCCGTCAGGGTGTCAGGCGTCAGACGCCAGAAGGCATTCGGGTAATCGCCCGCCACGCCCCGCAAGACATCGAGAGTGTCTTCCTCAGGACGGCGATTTTCCTCCTCATCGAACAGACTGGTGATGTTGGCGTGGGCGGAATTGCGCAGCACGCTGTAAAGGCGCGGCGAGTCATCAGTGCCATCCTCCAGCGCGACGATCGTCACCTCCGGCATCAGGCTGGCCGAGACTCCCTGCACCGCAGCGAGGGCCTGCAGCTCATGTCGCACATGCTCATCCTCGACATTGCTCAGGCTGCGCTCATGGCCGAGTTCCGGTGCGAGGCGCTCCTGCATGCGCCGCATCAGCCCAAGGCGCGCCTGGTCCGGCGATGACAGCTCCTGCGGTGTCCAGACGATGCCACTGGGCGCATCGAACTGCGGCGGCTTCTTGAACAGCAGCTCGCCAAGGCCGGGGCTGACGTCGCGATACCAGCTGTCATGCACCGCCTGGCGCTCACCTGCCGGCAACAGCACCAGCAGGTTGTTCTCGCCTTCCATGCGCAGGAAGTCCATGTACAGACGGGTGACCAGCTGATGGCCGAGATTGCCGTAGACATCGAAGCCGGCGACCAGCAGATAGTGGATGCGCTCCAGCATCGGGTAATCGATGATCCAGCCCGTCTTGGGCACGCCACCGACCAGCCCCTTCATCACCGCCGCATTGTCGAAGTGGCGATAGATGGTCAGGGCCGCGTTGGGGTTGCGCCCCTGGCCGGGGCCCTCGGTCCAGCCGCTGCCGTCCCACAGCACTCGCTCATCCAGGCGCAGATCGCCATCGAGATAGGCCTGGGACATCAGGCGCTGCTTGGCCTTGAGATAGGCGGTCTGCTTGCTCTCGAACTTGACCCAGGAGCTGATCGGCAACGCATTGCTGCTCTGCTCGGCGGGCAGGCTGAGATTCTTCCCTTCCTCGGCCAGGGTGCGTTCCACTTCCGGGTGACTGAACATCTTCGGGTCAGTGAAGCCGACCCAGAAGTGATCATTGATCACATCCACCGCGACCTGCCCGCGACAGACCGGCCCCTTGATGAAGCCCATGATGGTGTTCTGCGACTCATCCAGCATGAAGCGATAGCGTGACTCGGCCGGAATGGCCTCGAAGGTCAGGAAAGGATTCGAGGCCGTCTTGAGGTCGTAATCCGGCAGGTCATCCACCGGGTAATCCGGCGCCAGGAACAGCGCCCGCCAGCGCTTGAAACGAGCATCATCGAGCGCATAGGGCAGATGATTCTTGGCCAGGATCGTCGCGCGCTCCTGCCACAGACGGTAATAGACCCGCGGACGCCCGGCGTCATCGTGGGGCATGCTCGCGCGCTCATCGCCGGTGTAGGAGGCATAGGGTGGATCGTAGGGGCGGCGCGTGGAGATGCGCTTGATCGGCTCGCCCGGCGGGGTGCTGGAACGCACCAGCTTGAAGAAGATCGGCCGTCCATCCGCGCCCTTGATGCCCGGGAAATACACATGGCTCAGGAAGAGATGCTCGTAGATATAGCGATTCATCAGGCGTTGCTTGAGGCTGTCTCCATTGAAGAAGCGCTCGGCCTGCTCGATATGCGGCATCAGCGCCTGGGGCAGCGGTGCCGGGCCCGTCATCGCGCCACCCTTGGCCAGCCAGTTCACCAGCGTGCGGTGCTCTTCATCGCTGACCTGTGGCAGGGCGTAGGGCATGCCCCAGTCAGGATGGTCTTCGGCGAACTTGTCGTAGCCCTCGACGGGGGCACACACCTGACTGCGATTGAGCGACAGGTCGAAGCGGTCTTCCGGCAATAGGCCATCTTCCGTCACCGGCAGCGGCGCCTTGCGCTTCTGGCTGAGCGCACGGAACAGCACACTGCCCTCCAGATTGGCGGCCGGAGAATCGAATCGCTCATTGAGCACCGGCGAGAAGTCCATGCTGCGCCACTGCTCGGTGGTGTCCGCGTCCTCGAACATGCGCGTCAGATTGGCCGCCAGCAGGCGCGTGCCATCGTAGACCGGCGCCGGATTCATGCCGCGATCGATCCCGGCGGCCGATGACATCTTGAGCTGACAGGGAGCGTCGTAGCAGCCATGACAGACCACGCAGCGCGTCTCGATCACCGGCTTGACCTCATCCTCCCACTGACGCCCGGCAAGACTGTCGTGTGACACCACCCGCTCACGCGGTGACGCGGGGCCGAAACGCTCATCGAGCTGATGAATCGCGACGGCACTGCAGCCCCCCAACAGTAGAACGAGCACGATGCTCCAGCGCCAGCGCGGTATGCGCCACAGGCGTCGAAGTAGGTCCGGCATGGGGAACTCCAGCAAGAGGAAGGGATATCGGCAATCGGGCAGATGATGGCGAAAGCGTACCATAAGCAGGCTCACGAATTCGGCAAGACTGCCTTTCCAAGCATAGTGAACAATGATGTCAGATTTTTTTGGCGTTTCCGCATCCAACTTTATTTTGACGGCGTATGACTTCATGACCCGCCTGAACGAGCTGTCTGACGCAAGCGGGCCACGATGTTCCTGATCCATAATTCAAAAAATACGGGCCCTGCCCGATAGGAAGCCATCATGACCATGAAGAAGACCGTTACTGCTGCCACCTTCGCCGCCGCTGCCGCCGCGCTGTTCTCCACTGCCGCCCTGACCTCGCTGCCGGTGCACGCCGGTGACAATGCCGTGAAGTGCTCCGGCATCAACTCCTGCAAGGGCACCTCCGAATGCGCGACCGCCAACAGCGCCTGCAAGGGCCACAACGCCTGCAAGGGCCAGGGCTGGTCGTACACTGCCAGCGCTGAATCCTGTGTCGGCGAAGGTGGTACTGTCGTCGAGGGCTGATCCTCAGGCACGCAGAGGCGTCTGCCCTGGCAGGCGCCTCTGGCGAATTCCCGACGGGAGGACGGCACACCGTCCTCCCGTTCCTGGTTCTGGCTCTAGCTCTGGTTCTGGCTCTGTTTCTGTCCGGGAACCCTGGCGGGTGTCTTTCAGCGCTCCTGACTCGCCCTCTGCCTCGCCCTTTTCCGCACCCTCTGCCTTCGCTCAGAAGAGGACTCACGCATGACGACAGCTGTCACCGCTCGCCTGCCCACGCCCACCAGCGCCGGTGTCGGTCAAGGGCTGGGCCTGCGCCCCGAGTACTACCACGAGATTCTGACGACGCTGCCGGACATCGACTGGTTCGAGGCCATCAGCGAGAACTACATGGGCCACGGCGCCAGCGAATCCGGTGGTCTGAGTACTGGTGGACTGAGTGCCGGTGGCAAGCCACTGCATCATCTCGAGCGAGTCCGCGAGCACTACCCCATCGCCTTGCATGGCGTCTCGCTGTCCATCGGTGGCAGCCATCCCATCGACAGCCGTTACCTGCGCGAGCTGCGCGCCTTGTGTGAGCGCATCGAACCGCTGTGGGTCTCCGACCACCTGTGCTGGACGCGCACCGGCGCGCATCAGTTCCACGACCTGCTGCCGCTGCCCTATACCGATGCCACCATCGACCATCTGGCCGAACGCATCGATCAGGTCCAGAACGCGCTCGGCCGTCAGTTATTGCTGGAAAATGTCTCCAGCTATCTGACCTGGCGCCCTGACGAGATGAGCGAATGGGAGTTTCTGGCCGAGGTCAGCCGCCGTGCCGACTGCCTGATCCTGCTCGACCTGAACAACGTCATCGTCTCGAGCCACAATCATGGCTTCGACCCGCTGACCTATCTGGATGCCATGCCGGCAGAGCGCGTCTGGCAGCACCATCTGGCCGGGCATATCCGGCAGGAGGTCTCCGGCGGCGAGCTGTGCATCGACACCCATGACCAGCCCGTCCCGGACGCCGTGTGGACGCTGTATGACGCCGCGCGGGAGCGCTTCGGCGATGTCGCCACCATGATCGAGCGCGACGACAACTTCCCGCCCTGGTCGGAATTGATGCAGGAGTACGCCGAGCTGCGTCGCCGTAGTGGTCGTCCGCTGGCGGATGCCGCGCGCGCGAACCAGACGGCAGACCACGGAGGGCTGCGCGCATGACGCAAGCGAGCCCCGCAGGCGGTGCTGATCGCAGCGCCCTGATGCAACTGCAGGAGACCACGGGCGCCTACCTCGCGACACCGAGCCCTGACACCCGCAGCGCGGCGGCCAAGGCCGTCATCAGTGATCAGCTTGCCAGTGCCGAGGAGCGCCTCGACATCTACGCGATGGCCTATCGGCTGCGGCTTTTCGAGGTCTTCGGCGGGGATTTCGAGGCCGTGCACACCCTGATCGGCGATGACGCCTTCGGGCTGCTGTGTCGTGACTACCTCGCGGCCCATCCGCCGAGTCATTATTCGATTCGCTGGGCCGGCCAGCATTTCCCGGCCTTCGTCGCGGCGCGCGAACCCGAGCGCTCCCTGGTCACCGAGATGGCCGCCTTCGAGTGGGCATTGGGGCTGGCGCTGGATGTGGTGGACAGCGCCCCGCTGCGTGCCGAGTCCCTGCAGACGCTGTCCCCTGATGAGTGGCCCGAGCTGGCCCTGGCAGCGCATCCGTCCCTCAAGCGCTTCTTGTTCCACTTCGATACGCCGGCCATCTGGAAGGCCATCGACAGCGATGAGCCGCCACGCGCGCCGGTCGAGTCCGATACGCCCACGCCCTGGATCGTCTGGCGTCAGCCCACCGCTGGCGCGCCCGAGGTGCACTATCGCTCTCTCGATGCGCTGGAGGACCTGGCTCTCGGCGCCATCCTCGCGGCCGGAGACGAGGGCCTGAGCTTCGGCCGGCTCGGTGAGCTGCTGACGCCGCAGGTGGGGGCAGAGCAAGCCCCGGGCGTGGCGATCAACCTGCTGGTGCAGTGGCTCGCCGCCGGACTGCTGATCAGGCCCTGACATCAGGCCCTGACATCAGGCATCCGCGCCCGACGCCACAGCGGACATGACAGCCAGCGGCGAAAGCCGGACAATACACGCCGACCCTCATTGCGATGGTCGGCTTTCGTCTTCCTGCTGCCGTGATGCCCATGCCCTCTTCTCCTGATGCTCTGCACTCCGACGCGCCGACGGCGCCTCAGACACCTGCGCCGATGGCGGACGCCACGCCAAAGCCTCTCGAGGCCAAGTCTGCTGAGGTGACTGAGCCGGTTGAGCTGACTGAACCCGCTGAGCCACTCGACATCCTGTTCCAGGATGAGGTGCTGGTGGTGGTTCACAAGCCATCGGGCCTGCTGGTGCACCGCAGCCCCATCGACAAGCACGAGACCGAGTTTCTGCTTCAGCGTCTGCGCGACCAGATCGGCCAGCATGTCTTCCCCGTGCATCGCCTCGATCGCCCGACATCAGGGCTGATGGTGTTCGGCCTCTCGCCCCAGGCGGCGCGCAAGCTGAGCACCGCCTTCGAGGAGCAGCAGGTCAGCAAGCGCTATCTGGCGATAGTGCGCGGCGTCGCGCCCGAGCAGCAACGCCTCGATTACGGCCTGCGCAAGGAAGATGGCAAGCTGCCCAAGGCCGAGATGCCGGAGCAGGAAGCCATCACCGACACGCGCCGCCTGGCACAGGTCGAGCTGCCCATCGCCATCGATCGCTATCCGCAGTCGCGCTTCTCGCTGGTCGAGGCCCGTCCGCTGACCGGCCGCCGCCATCAGATTCGCCGTCACCTGTCACGCCGTGGCTACCCGATCATCGGCGACGCCAAGCACGGCAAGGGCAACTACAATCGCTACTTCGCCACGACACTGGAATGCCCCCGCCTGCTGCTGGCGGCTGTCGGGCTTGAGCTTCCTCACCCCGAGGGCGGCTGGCTGGGCCTGTCGTGTCCGCCAGAAGGTGCCTACGCGGCACTGATGGAGCGCTTCGGCTGGCTGGGCCATCTGCCCGAACGCTACGCTGAACATCTGGCAGAGCGCCCGACCAGACACTGGCTCGATGCGACCGCCGGCGACCCGGCTGACTGAGCGCGTCCCTGCCGACTGCCACCCGTTCCCCCGAGATTCGCGAGCTGCGCATGACCACCTCTTCCGACACCCCGGACTCGACCGACATGAGCCCAGAACAGCAGAGTTCTGAAAACCAAAGCTCTGAAGAACAGAGCCCTGACCGCAAGCCCTCAGGCGAGCCGTCGCCCCACGACAGCACGCCCTCCGCCAGCGAACGAATGCTGGAGAGCTTCTTTGCGGCCGGCGCTGCCAGTCAGGCCCCCGCAGAAGACGACTACGACTTCCGCTTCGGCGGCATCCGCCGCCTCTACGGTGCCAGCGCCTTCGCCCACTTCCGCCACGCGCATGTCGCGGTGATCGGGGTCGGCGGTGTCGGCAGCTGGAGCGCCGAGGCACTGGCTCGCTCCGGCATCGGCGAGATGACGCTGATCGATCTCGATGATGTCTGCGTCTCCAACGTCAATCGTCAGCTGCATGCGCTGGATGGACAGATCGGTCGTCCCAAGGTCGAGGTGCTGGCCGAGCGCTGCCAGCTGATCGCGCCGCAGATGAAGATCCACGCCATCTCGGCCTTCGTCACGCCGGACAACCTCGCCGAGCTGATCCACGACGACCTCGATCACGTCATCGACGCCATCGACAGCGTGCCCGCCAAGACAGCGCTGATCGCCTGGTGCAAGCGGCGCAAGCTGGGCCTGACCGTGACGGGCGGCGCCGGTGGCCAGCTCGACCCGACGCGCATCCAGATCGGTGATCTCGCCCGCACCGAGCAGGACCCGCTGCTGGCGCGCGTTCGCTCACTGCTGCGTCGCGACTACAATTTCAGTCGCAACCTGAAGCGCCGGTTCGATGTCGAGTGCGTCTATTCCGACGAGCAGCTGACCTACCCCGGCGCCGACGGCGAGGTGTGTGCCACCAAGCCCGGCGACAGCGCCACGCGCCTGGATTGCGCCGGCGGCTTCGGCGCGGCCACCTTCGTCACCGGCAGCTTCGGCTTCACCGCCGCTGCCCGCGCACTGGCGCGCATCGCACGCCGCGGTGCCAAGGCCACGCCTGTCGCTGATGACACCTCTGTGGCTGATGCACCGAACGCTGTCGACTGATACGCCTGCTTTTCGCCTCTTGCTGTTGGCTTCTCGCTTCTTGCTTCACCCTCAAGGAAATTGCCATGACTGACCTGCCTGCCATGCCGCCGCTGCCGGAAAATCGTCCCGTGCCGGGCCTCTACCGCCACTACAAGGGCGCGCAGTACGAAGTGATCGGCACCAGTCGCCACAGCGAGACCGAAGAGCTGCTGGTGGTCTATCGCGCCCTGTATGGTGAATGCGGGCTGTGGGTGCGTCCGCTGAGCATGTTCATGGAGAACGTCGAGATCCAGGGCGAGCCGGTGCCACGCTTCGCGCTGGTTTCGGCGTGGTCCTGCTGATCCGCGGCCTTGCCGCCCCCACATCCTGACCGACCAGACAGGTACATGCCGCCTGTCGGTCGCGGTGCTATACTGCGCCGCTTGTTTTTCCAGACATACGCATTGAGCCGCTTGCGGGCATGATCTGCCCGCGCGGCTCGGCCACGCCCACACAGCGCACTGCTCGGCACGTCTGGCAGGCACTGTGAGCTGGTTCATACCACGTCAAGAGCGGAGGAAGCATGAGCGCACTGGTTGGTGTCATCATGGGATCAAAATCGGATTGGGCGACCATGTGCCATACGGTCGAAACCCTGGAAGCGCTGGGGATCGAACACGAGGTCAAGGTCGTCTCTGCCCATCGCACGCCCGACCTGCTGTTCGACTATGCCGATACCGCTGCCGAGCGTGGCCTTGAGGTCATCATCGCCGGTGCCGGTGGCGCGGCGCACCTGCCGGGCATGTGTGCCGCCAAGACCTGGCTGCCGGTGCTGGGCGTGCCGGTGCAGTCCAGCATGCTGTCGGGTGTCGATTCCCTGCTCTCCATCGTGCAGATGCCTGCCGGCATCCCCACCGGTACGCTGGCCATCGGCCGCGCCGGTGCCGTGAATGCCGCGCTGCTGGCCGCCAGCCAGCTGGCCAACAAGTACCCGGCCATCCGCACCGCGCTGATCAACTTCCGTGCCGAGCAGACCGACCGTGTGCTCGACAATCCGGACCCGCGCCCCGACGCACCCAGCCTGTCCCACGGAGGCGAGTAAGCCATGAGCCAGCCGTTCCGCTTCGGTATCGTCGGCGGCGGTCAGCTGGGCCGCATGTTGGCTCAGGCCGGCGCCGCCCTGAATGCCCGCTTCACCTTCCTTGATCCTTCGGATTCGCCCTGCGGTCGCGTCCACGGTCATCATCTCTGCGCCGATTGGCAGGATGATGCGGCCCTGACGCAACTGGTGGCAGCCTCTGACGCCATCACCTTCGAGTTCGAGAACGTGCCGGCGGACGCCGTCGCGCGTCTGGCGGCCGAGCGCCCGACCTTCCCGCCGGCTGGCGCCCTGGATACCGCGCGTGACCGCTGGAGCGAGAAGTCGCTGTTCATGCGTCTTGGCATCGAGGTGCCGCCGCTGGCGCTGGTCGACAGCCAGGCGGACCTTGAAGCGGGCGTCGCGACCATCGGTCTGCCCGCCGTGCTCAAGACACGTACGCTGGGCTATGACGGCAAGGGCCAGAAGGTGCTGCGCGAAATGGCCGACGTCGCCGACACCTTCGCCGAACTCGGCAGCGTGCCGCTGATCCTGGAAGGCTTCATCGCCTTCGATCACGAAGTCTCGGTGATCGCGGTACGCGGTCGCGATGGCGAGACACGCGCCTGGCCGCTGTCGAGCAATGAACATCGCAGCGGCATCCTGCACTGCTCCACGCCGCTCGACTCCCACGGCCTGCAGGCCGAAGCCGAGGCGGCTGCCTTCAAGGTGATGCACGAACTCGACTATGTCGGCGTGATGGCCTTCGAGTTCTTCGTCGTCAAGGACGCCGATGGCAGCGAGCGCCTGCTGGCCAACGAGATCGCACCGCGTGTGCACAACTCGGGTCACTGGAGCATCGAAGGCGCCGTCACCAGCCAGTTCGAGAATCACCTGCGTGCCGTCGCCGGCATGCCGCTGGGCGAGACCGCACTGCTCACGCCCTGCGCGATGCTCAACATCATCGGCCGCATGCCGGAACGTGACGCCGTGCTCGCCATCCCCGGCGCGCGTCTGCACGACTACGGCAAGGCGCCGCGTGCGGGGCGCAAGATCGGCCACATCACGGTTCTGGCCGCCGACAAGGCGAGCCTCGACGCCCGCATCGCGGCTGTCGAAGCGCTGCTGGTCAATGAACTGGGCAAGTAAGCCGGTTCTGCGCCACTGAAGACAAAACGCCCCCGCTGCCATCGGCAGCGGGGGCGTTTTCGTTTCGGCACGGCTCAGCGAGCCGCCACGGAATCAGTCGATCTCGTGGTGGATCTGCTTCTGCAGGTAGAGCTCGATGCCGACCTTCTCGATCAGGCCCAGCTCGGTCTCCAGGTGATCGATGTGCTCTTCCTCGTCGTCGAGGATCTTGCGGAACAGATCACGCGAGGTGTAATCGCGAACCTGTTCGGCGTAGGCGATCGCTTCCTTCAGATCGCCATGTGCCTGGTGCTCCAGCGCCAGATCGCACTCGAGCATTTCCTTGGTGTTCTCGCCGATGCGCAGCTTGCCGAGGTCCTGCAGGTTGGGCAGACCTTCCAGGAACAGGATGCGCTCGATCAGGGTGTCGGCGTGACGCATCTCTTCGATGGACTCGTCGTATTCCCACTTGGCCAGGCGTTTGAGGCCCCAGTCCTTGTACATGCGCGCATGCAGGAAGTACTGATTAATGGCGACCAGTTCGTTGGCCAGTATGGTGTTGAGATGCTCGATGATCTTGGGATCGCCTTTCATGTCGCCATTCCTCTCTTGTCAGGGTTGCTGCTTGCGTCAGGTTCTGTGCTGCGCCTGATGACGGCATGCATCAGGCGCAGCGCGGGCACGTCAGGCGTGCCCTATCGATCAGGTGCGGCAAGTATGGCGCAAAAACATGAATTTTTCGAGACATACCAACAAGTTGTCGACTTTTAGGCGCAAATGGGAAAGATTGGTATCCGCGTTGTCATGTGGCGACCGACACCGGATTGCCTGGCGCCCATACGAAAACGCCCGCCGCCCGGTCTTGAGACCAGGTGGCGGGCGTCAGGCAAGCGAGCACTTGCCGGGATTCAACGAGAACGGATCACGCAGCAATGGACAGCGCGGCGACTGGAGTGTCAGTCGCCGGCAGGCGAGCCTCGGCTCGAGCCTGCATCACACCGCGTAGGCGAGATCCTCTGCCGGCATCATTTCACGCGCGACCGCTTCGCGAGTGATGGTCTTGGCCATGCAGGCACATTTGCCGCACTGGGTCGCGCAGCCGGTCTGCTCACGGACTTCGCGGAAGCTGCGCGCTCCCTGTTCCACGACTTCGCGGATCTTGTGGTCTGACACACCTTTGCACAGACAGACGTACATGGCTCACCTCGCTCACTCCAAGTGAGACAAATGTAAATGATTCGCAGAAACATGCGCAACACCTGACTGCAAAAAATTCTCATTCACACGTTATATCAAATACTTAGCGAGGCGATTTCTGGCCGGTTTGCGGTTGCGGAACACACGATGTCATAAGCAGGCCACATCAGCCTCACAAAGCCATTGCCGCGGGGAAAGCCAGCGCCGTATAAAGAATGATGGCCCGTGGCTGACAGAAAGGTAGGGTTGCGATTTCACACGAGGCCGCTAGTATGTATAACGATTTTTTATGCAATTCGAAAAACAATCGCACCAAAACATAATGAGTCATCGCTAGCCGATCACTCAGGCGGGTCACTCGAACGCAGCCCAGCTCCTCGCTCACGGGAAGCGCCGCGTCACGATGAAGGCAAATGACTGCCACGCCCCGCCAGGCAATCAGGAAAGAACATGAACAGGACACTGCAAGAGATTCCGTCGCTCCGCCTCCTCATGGCCATGACCCGCATCGGCATGCCGATGATGGGCGCCATGCTGAAGCCGTGACCGGCCTGAATCCGTCTGCTGTTGCCCTATCTGCCGATTTCCGAACGCCAATCCGCAAGGAGCCCGATATCATGTCAGTACAACTCGCCACCGCCGATCATCACGCCACGTCCCACCTGCCACTTGATCTGGACGCCGTCCGCGACGCCGGCAGCTGCTTCGGTGACCACCACCGTCTGCCGCTGACCCCGCTGCTGCGCAATCTCTATCGTGAAGCCCGCCGTGAAGGCCTGGTGGATGAGCATTGCAACGCGCGTGAACTGATGAGCCATATCGCTCTGCCCCATGACCACGTGGTCACCCAGGAAATTTCCGATCGCGTCTGGCGCTACAACGTCGGTTACTCCAACACCGGCGAGAGCGCGGAACAGGGCGACCTGAGCGCGGCGCTGGACTCCCTCAACGAGCGCACCCTGGATGAGCCGCTGCCGGGCGCCCTGCAGCGCCTGACCGAATCCTGGCTGTACCTGCCGGGCGAGCTGGAAAGCCCGCGTCAGGCCAGCGCCGACGTGCTGTGGCTCGACAAGCAGGGCCGTGCTCGCTACCGCCTGGATCAGGCGCGCCACTGGTTCGCCACCCTGCGCGATGAAGCCGTCGACATCGATGGCTGGCTGGCATGGCGCCTGACGCACCTGCCGCTGACCAGCGCGCCGGTGCTCGATACCGTCAGCGCCTTCACGCGTCTGGCGCGCCTCGATCACGATGGCCAGCGTCCGATCGGTCAGCTGTCCTTCGTGCGTTATCGTGAGGGCGTGCGCCTGGAAGGCATGGGCACCGCGGTGATCGACCTGCCGCGCGAGCTGCCCGAGACGGCGGCACAGGAAGACAGCCTGGTGGTATCGCGCGCCAGCGTGGAGCGCATCATCACGCGCCTGGATGGCCTGCTGGGCGTCTGAACAAGCCCTGCACTCGCGGAAAACACAACGCCCCGCCAGTCGATGACTGGCGGGGCGTTTTCTTGACTAACTGAGATCACTTCTGGCTGAGCTCACGTCTGGCTGGGATGACTTCTGGATGAGCTCACTGCTTTCCTGCATGGCGCACGCGCCAGAGGCTCCCTATTGGTGCCTCACTCGCGCCGCGGCTTGGGCAGCACCACCACGCGGGTGCCGGAGGCGATGTCCTGCCAGCTGCGCTGCTCAGGGTCCCACAGCTGCCAGACGTACCCCAGCCCGCAGGCGCCCAATGACAGCCCGGCAACCACGAAGCGTATCAGGCACTGCTGCAGCGTCGGGACATGACCCTGTGGCGTCTCGATGCGCAGTCGCCAGGCCTGCATGCCCAGCGTCATGCCACTGCGGCTCCAGCAGCCGCCGAAGAAGGCGAACATCGCCACCAGCAACAGACTGCGGAACAGCGGCGACTGATTGGCCTCACCGCCATTGACGGCAACGCCGATGAAGCCCAGCACGATCAACAACGCCATCACGAGGAAGGCGTCATAGACCACGCCGCCCAGACGCCGCATCAGGCCCGCAGGGCGCGCTCCCTGCGGGTCGAGACGGCGGCGAGAGTGCGGGGCGCCCCTAGCCACTGCGCCGGATCAGCAGCAGGCCGATCACGTAACAGGCCAGCATCGGCGCCAGCACCGCCCAGATGGGCGCGAAACCGAACACCACCGAGGCCGGGGCGAGCAGGTCCTGCAGATACTTGAACAGCAGGCCGACCACGATGCCGTAGAAGACCCGCGTCCCCGCCGCCACCGTGCGCAATGGCCCGAAGACGAAGGAGGCGGCCACCAGCACCAGCGCCGCCAGTGTCAGCGGCTGCAGAATCTTCTGCCAGAAGTAGAGCAGCGGCTGATTGGCCGACAGCCCCTGGTCCTGCAGGTAGCGGGAATAGCGCCACAGGTCGGAGGCTGACTGCTGCTTGGGGTCGCTGATGACCAGCTTGAGCAGGTCCGGCGTCAGCTGGGTGCCCCACTCGCGGATCTCCTGCTGAGCCACCGTGGTGGCGCTCGGCTCGCCATCCTGAGACTCGAAGGTGGTGGTCTGCACCGCCTCCAGCGTCCAGCCATCGCTCTCCCAGACGGCGCGCCTGGCGTAGAGCGCCTGGGTCAGGTGGCGCTCGTCATCGAAGCGATAACGGGTCACGTTGAGCACCACATCATCGCTGCGAATCGAGCCGAATCGGTAATAGTCATTACCCTCGCGCTGCCAGCCGCCACCTTCCGCGTAGACGGCGCCTGCGCCCTGCTGCTTCTCGGCGCGCCAGGCGTCGGCCTGCAGTTCGGTGACGGGGGCGACGTATTCACCGACCGCCATGGTGATGGCGATGACCAGCCCCAGCGGCTTCATCACGCCCCACAGAATGCGCGTCAGTGAGCGACCGGCGGCGCGCATGATGGTCAGCTCATTGCTCGAGGCCATGCTGCCCAGCCCGATCAGGGCGCCCAGCAGTACGCCGACCGGCACGAATTCGTAGAAGCGCGACGGCAGACGCATCAGCAGATAGAGGAGCACTTCAAAGGCGCCGTAGTCGCCTTTCACATCCCCCAGATCATTGATGTAGGTGATCATCAGGTCGAGCCCGAGAATCAGTACCTGCACCACCAGCATGGCCACCAGCACATTGCGGGCGATGTAACGGTCGAGACGATCAAGCAGCATCAGCGGCCACCTCCGCGGTTGTCGCGCCAGCTCAGCCAGATGCCGAGCGCCAGATAGACGCCGTGAATGGGCCACAGGCCGATGGCGGCCGGGTACTTCTCGGATGCGACGGCATTCTGCGCCGCGATCAACAGGCTGAGATAGGTGATGTGCACGAAGATGGCCGGCAGCAGGCGTGCAAAACGGCCCTGACGCGGATTGACGCGCGCCAGCGGCAGGCCGATCAGCATCAGGATCGGCACCATCAACGGCAGCGAGATGCGCCACTGCAGCTGGGCCTTGGCCTCCGGAAGATCGGAAGCCCAGAGCTGTGCCGTGGTCGCAAGCTCGATGTCTTCCTTGAGGGCCGCGGCGTCCTGGCCCTCGGTGATGCGCACGCCGTAGCGATCAAAGCCCAGTCGCTGGGCGATCGCCTTGCCTGGCTCCACCCCGTAGCGCGTGCCGTCGCTCAACACCAGATAGCGGCTGCCGGTCTCGGGGCTGACTTCCTGGAAGGCACGCTCGGCGCGCACCACCGACTGGCTCGGTTCGCTGTCGGGCGTGCTGGCGGCATTGCTGTCACCTGCCTCGGCGATGAAGACGTTTTCCAGCTCGCTGTTGTCATCGCTCATGCTCTCGGCATAGACGGTGCGATTGCCGATCTCCTGGAAACGTCCCGCGCCGAGAATCGAGAAGTCGGTCTTCTGCTTCTGCTGCTCGAGCAACAGCTCATTCTTGAGCGCGCCGGCAGGCGTCAGATAGAGGCTGCAGGCCGCGACCAGCGCCGTGATCAACAGCGCCGGCAGCAGGGTGACACGCAGCAGGCGCTCCGGGCCGACGCCACAGGCGACCAGCACGGTGATCTCGCTGTTCATGTACAGCTGACCGAAGGCCAGCAACACGGCGAGGAAGAAGGACAGCGGCAGCAGCAGTTCGAAGAAACCCGGCAGGTGATAGAGCATCAGGCTGCCGAGAATCGACGCCGGGAAATCCCCCTCCGCCGCATCACTGAAATAGCGGATGAATCGGCTGCCCATGATGACAAGCATCAGCACCCCGGCCACGGCGGCCATGGTGGTGAGTATCTCGCGTGTCAGGTAGCGGAAGATGATCAAGTGGAACTCCTGTTTCCCGCTCGCAAGCGAGCGTGTTGACCAGATCGATGATAGCCGGTGGAGGAATGGTCGTGATCACATGAAGGCATCATCCCCCTCATGCATGGTGCGCAGCCTTTGCGTACACTGGCGGCACGGGTCTGAAGACTGGACGGGAGCGGCTCCCCCTCATGCAGCAGCATTATCCAGAAAGGATGCTGCCTTGTCGCGGCTGCAGGCATTGCACGTGGACAGCCTGACATGATGGACTGCCCTCACTCGTGCATGCCAGCTCAGCTTGTCATGAGCGGTCTGCGCCCCCATCCAGACCATGACCCCGATGTCGCCGCGAGCCGGGCACGCCTGGCCTGACGACATCCTTCATCCTTGTACTGTTCATCTTCGTACCCTCACTCGCGCGCGTGGAGTTGCCATGGAATTTCCTGTAGTCACTGCCAATCCGGCCCAGCTTGAAACCGCCTGCATCGTGGTACCTGTCATCGAGGGCGACCTCACCGGTGCTGCGGCACGACTCGACGATGCCAGCGAGAAGCTGATCTCCCAGCTGATCGAGCGCGGCGACTTCAAGCCCGAGCTCGGCAATACCCTGCTGGTGCCCTTCGCTCCGGGCCTCGGCGCTCAGCGCCTGCTGCTGGCCGGTTTCGGCAGTGAGGAAAAGCTCGACGAAAGCCGTTACAAGCGTGGCCTCGATGCCGCTATGACTGCCCTGCTCAAGCTGCCCATCGAAGACGCGGCCTTCGCTGGCCTCGAGCTGAATCTCGAGCTGCGTGAGGCTGACTGGATGGCGCGCATGATCGCCGAGAGCGCGCTGCGCACTGCCTATCGCTTCACCGAGATGAAGAGCAAGCCGGGCGAGCCCGTCTCTCTGACCCGCCTGAGCGTGGTTAGTGCCGACAAGCAGCGTCAGGCCGAACTGGAAGCCGGCCTGCGCGTCGGTGCCGCCATCGGCATGGGCGTCAATGAAGCGCGCACGCTGGGCAATCTGCCGGGCAACATCTGCACGCCGCGCTACCTGGGCGAGCGTGCCGAGCAACTGGGTGCTGCCTCCGATGGCGCCCTGAAAGTGACCGTGCTCGGCGAGGAAGAGCTCGAGGAGCTCGGCGCCCTGTCCCTGCTGTCGGTCGGCCGCGGCAGTGAAGAGCCGAGCCGCCTGATCGTGATGGAATACCGCGGCGCGGAAGACGAGAACGAAGCCCCGCACGTGCTGGTCGGCAAGGGCATCACCTTCGATACCGGCGGCATCTCGCTCAAGCCGGGCGCCGGCATGGACGAGATGAAGTACGACATGGGCGGCGCTGCCAGCGTGTTCGGCACCATGCGCACCGTGCTGGAACTCAAGCCCAAGCTCAACGTGGTGGCCATCGTGGCCAGCGCCGAGAACATGCCGGACGGCCGCGCTACCAAGCCGGGCGACATCATCAAGACCCTGAAGGGCCTGACCGTCGAAGTCCTCAACACCGACGCCGAAGGCCGTCTGGTGCTGTGCGATGCGCTGACCTACGCCGAGCGCTTCGAGCCGGCCAGCGTCGTCGACATCGCCACCCTGACCGGCGCCTGCGTCATCGCGCTGGGCAATCACGCCACCGGCCTGATCTCCAACGATGATGACCTGGCCCTCGACCTGCTCGACGCCGGCGAAGAAGCCTGGGACCGCGCCTGGCACATGCCGCTGTGGGACGAATATCAGACGCAGCTGGATTCCAACTTCGCCGACATCGCCAACATCGGCGGTCGCGAAGCCGGCATGATCACCGCAGGTTGCTTCCTGTCCCGCTTCGCGGACACCTTCCCGTGGGCGCATCTGGACATCGCCGGCACCGCCTGGATGTCCGGCAAGCAGAAAGGCGCCAGCGGCCGCCCGGTGGGCCTTCTGGCCCAATACCTGCTGGACCGCGAAGCGGAACTCAGCGCCCCGCAGGAAGAGACCGTCTGAGGCTTCGCATGCTCTCGATAGCATGCTAGCGTTGAGACACGCGGGTCGCGACGCCACTCGGCACCGCTGACCCGAGAGGTCCTATAAAAATGATTCGACCCCCGGCGTTCCGCGTCGGGGGTCTCGCTGCTACGGAGACACCCACGTGACCAAAGGCTTCGACGTCCGCGCGTCCACGCAACCGGCGGATGCTGCCGTTCGTGACACCATTCTGGCCAATCCCGGCTTCGGCCGTCACTTCAGCGATCACATGGCCCATGTACGCTGGACCGCCGACGGCGGCTGGCACGGCCATGAAGTCCGCCCCTACGGCCCGCTGAGCCTCGACCCCGCCGCCTCGGTACTGCACTACGCCCAGGAAATCTTCGAAGGCATCAAGGCCTACCGTCATGAAGACGGCTCGGTGTGGACCTTCCGCCCCGAGAAGAACGCCGCACGTTTCCGCAACTCCTCCCGCCGTCTGGCACTGCCGGAGCTGTCCGACGAGGACTTCGTCGGCTCGCTCAAGGCCCTGCTCGCACAGGACAGCGCCTGGGTGCCGACTCCGGCCAGCGTCAGTGACGAATGCAGCCTCTATCTGCGTCCGTTCATGATCGCCAGTGAAGCCTTCCTCGGCGTGCGTCCGTCGCGTGAAGTAGATTACTACGTGATCGCCTCACCGGTGGCGGCCTACTTCAAGGGCGGCATCAAGCCGGTCTCCATCTGGCTGTCCTCGCACTACAACCGTGCGGCCGCCGGCGGTACCGGTTTCGCCAAGTGCGGCGGCAACTACGCGGGCTCACTGGCCGCGCAGAGCGAAGCCTCCGCCAATGGCTGTGACCAGGTCGTGTTCCTGGACGCCGCCGAGAACAAGTGGGTCGAGGAACTGGGCGGCATGAACCTGTTCTTCGTCTTCAAGGACGGCCGTCTGGTCACGCCGCGTCTGACCGGCACCATTCTGGAAGGTGTCACCCGTGACTCCATCCTGACCATGGCGACCGATCTGGGCCTGACGCCGGAAGAGCGCCCGATCAGCATCGACGAGTGGCGTGAAGGCATCGCCTCCGGCGAGATCACCGAGGTGTTCGCCTGCGGTACCGCCGCCGTCATCACCCCGGTGGGCGAGCTGGTCAGTGAAGAAGGTCGCCTCGACCTGACCGCCAACGCAGGCGATGTCGCCATGCGTCTGCGCAGCCAGCTGCTGGACCTGCAATACGGTCGCGCCGAAGACACGCGTGGCTGGATGACGCGTCTGGCATAAGTGGCTGAAATAAGTGCTCTGGTATCAGTGCACGGGAACAAGCCCTCGAGCCCGCCCCTGTGGCTTGAGGGAGGACCGAAACCCCAAGGCCCGCCTCGAAAGAGGCGGGCCTTGGGGTTTCTGGCGCACGGATATCTGACTGCGGAAAGACATCACGGAATGCAGGCTGCATCGAAGCCGCGCGGCGAGTGCGGTATCCTGAGCGCTCGAGAATTCCTTGCCCGAGCGGTGCCCATGACCCAGATCGACTTCTACATCCTGCCCGACACCACGCTGGAAGCCCGGCTGGAATTCGCCTGCCGGCTGGCCGAGACCATCCACGCCAAGGGCTTTCGCCTGCATGTGCATGTCGAGGACGAGGCGATGGCGCGTCAGTTCGATGAGCATCTGTGGCAGTTCCGTCCGGAAAGCTTCGTGCCCCATGCGCTGGATATCGATCTCGACATGGCCGCCCGCGAGGCCGAACACGCCGATGACGTGCCGCGCCCGCCGGTCACCATCGGCTGGCAGGACGCCCCGGCGCCGGGTATCGAGGCGCTGCTCAACCTGCACCCCGAGATTCCCGAGTGGTTCTCACGCTTCGAGCGCGTAGCCGAGATCATCAATCAGCATCAGGATGTGCTGGTGACCAAGCGCGAATGCTGGCGCACCTACAAGTCACGCGGTTATGCCGTTCGCTCGCATCAGCTCAAGGGCGTCAGCTGAGCGACACGCCATGCGTCAGCGGTCCGTCTTGCAGGCACGCTGGAAGCTGACCAACAGATGCGTCATCCAGCGCTCGATATCGGCCATGCTCGGCGGACTCTCACCGCTGTCGAAGAAGGCCTCGGGCAGGCCGCCTGCGGCCTCGCTGGTGTCACGCTCCCCGATACGCACGGCCCACAACGGCAGTTCTCGCGGCATGCGCTGGATCTCGGCGAACAGCGCCGCCACGTTCATGTCCGGCACATCGCCGAAGATGACTAGACATGGGCTGACATCTCGCACCAGGCGCAACGCCTGGGCCGCACTGCTGGCGATGATGATCTCCAGATTGGCGACGTGACTGCCGATCACCTCGAGGCGCAGCCGGTCCTGCGCCCGCGTGCTGATCACCAGCCAGCGACAGGGCACCGGCAGCACCTTCTCCGCCGACCACGCCGCCTGGACGACGCGCTCATGAGCGCTGACATCCGCCAGCGGCAACCAGACCCGGAAGCTGGCGCCTTCGCCCAGCTCGCCCCGCGCCGTGATGTCACCGCCCATGCGGCGGGCAAGCTCCCGCGACAGCGCCAGCCCGAGCCCGGTGCCCTCGATGCCTGAATCTTCACGCCCCAGACGCGAGAACGGCTGGAACAGCTGGACCGCCTGCGCGGAATCAAAGCCGAAGCCGCCATCGGTGATTTCCACCCAGCCCATCTCCACCCCGCTGGCATTGCGCTCCTGGCCGATGGCCAGACGAATCCAGCCCCCCTCGCGGTTGTACTTGATGGCATTGCCCATCAGGTTGCCGAGAATCTGATCCAGGCGACGCTGGTCGGCATTCAGCCACAGTGACTCGCCTTCCAGTGCCAGTGATAGCGTCAGGTTGGCGCTCTCCAGACGCGGCTGATATTGCCCTGCCAGTCGTATCAGCTTCTGGCCCACCGAGAGGGGCTGGCAGTCCAGCGGCAGGTCACCGGCTTCCAGACTCGACATCTGCAGCACGTCCTCGATCAGCGCCGACAGCTGTGCCGCCGCATGACTGGCCTCATCCACATAGCGCCGCTGCTCGCGGGTCAGGTCGGCTTCCTCGCAGAGCAGATCCGTGAAGCCCATGATGGCGTTGAGCGGGGTGCGAATCTCGTGACTGAAACTCGAGAAGAAACGCGACTTGGACTGGCTGGCCTCGGTGGCACTGTCGCGGGCCGCCTCCAGCAGCTTGAGTGACTGCTTGTGGCGCTGGATGTCCAGCGCAAGCCCGGTGGCGCGCTGCGGCCGGCCCTCATGATCACGCCGGGTGATCTGGCCGCGAATCTGCACCCAGACCCAGTGACCACGCGCATGCCGATAGCGCACGTCACGTGCCTCGGCCCAGCTTTCCCCGTGCATGACCCGCCAGCGCGCCTCGAGCAGGCCGACGAGGTCTTCCGGGTGCGTCATGGCATCAAGGTCCGCCAGATGCATGCTGGCGCGTACCGGCAGCCCCAGCATCAGGAAGAAATTCTCGTGCAGGTAGAGATCGTCCTGATCGAAGTCATAGCGCCAGGTGGCATCGCCGGAGGCTGCCATCACCATCTCGACGTGGCGCGCACCTTCGGCGCGTTCAAGCTCGATCTGGTCGCGCCGCTGGGCCGCTTCGCGCAATGCCTCACCGGCCTGATCCAGCTCCTGTAGCTGGAAGCGCTCGCGCACCACGGGCTGACCGCGACCGATGCGCAGCGCCATGTCGCTGAGGCGTGCCAGTGATTCGGACAGGGTGGCCGCCATGGCCTCGGCCCGCCAACGCATCACCACCAGCAGGGCGAAGAAGAACAGGATCAGCCCCATCAGCATCACGTAGCCCAGCTGATTGAAGCGCTCATTCCAGATATCGATGCCGCTGTTGACCTGCTGCGCATCCACCACCACCAGCAACCGCCAGTCGGTGCCCGGCACCGATCGCCAGCCGACCAGCCGCTCACCGGCGAGCAAGGAAACGCTGCGCACGCCCTGCGCCTCATCCGAGATGCTGCGCAGCAGGTGCGCCATGGCCGGGGAGTTCTCGACATCATGCGCCGTATCGAGGAAGCGATCGTGCAGCAGCGGCATCGGCACCACTTCAGGGGCGGGCTGGGGGCCGAAATCCTGCTCGCCGACACTCGGCATGGCCATGACGACATCGTCACTCACCAGAATCAGATAGGCGCCCCAGGGCAGCTCGGCATTCTCGAGCCGCTCGACCAGAGAATCGAGGGTGGCGTCGATCCCGACCACGCCTTCGAGGAAGTCGCCGCGATGGACCGGCATCAGCGTCGAGACCAGCCAACCACTGCCGACCGGGTCCTGGTAGGGCGGCGTGATGACGGCGCCACGGCTCGGGTTGTTGCGGTCATCCGCCAGGTAGTAGAAGCCGTAGCTGGTGAGGTCGACGCCGGGCGTGAAGATGTTGCGGGTATCGGTCCACGGCGATATGCGGAAGTAGCCGTCGTAGCCGGAGAACCAGATCTGGCGCAGCTCGGATTGCGTGGCGAGCATGTCCGACACCTGGGCATCCATTGCCGAGAGGCGCACCACCTTGTCGTGGTCCTGCAGATAGCTGGGCACCAGCGAGGAGTAATAGGAGCCGGCGCCACCATCGTTCTCGGCGACGTACAGGGTGCCGTCGCCCGCGCTCATGTGGCGCTTTAGCTCCTGCTCGCGCTGGCGGGACGTCACGGGGGTGTCCATGTGACGCAGAGTGCTGCGCGCCAGCTGACGGGCATCACTGCGCCAGTCGTCCGCCAGCAGGCTGATGTGCTCTGCCTCGTAATGGGTCAGCTGCTCGAGCTGGGTATTCACCAGCTCACTGCGCGTGGAGTCCTGCTGCCCGGAGACCAGCCAGTGCAACACCAGATAGCAGCCCAGCAGCGCCACCTCGAGCACCAGCAATGGCACCAGCGCATGACGCAGCAGTTCATGCCAGACCCAACGACGTGTCGGACGAGGGGCACCGTCCGTGGGGCGAGGCTTGGACATTGCGGCTCCGCGAGCGTGAGAGAATGGGAAGTGTGCGAGGCGGCAAGCCTCGGCGTCGTGAGGTCGCAACAGGATACGGCATCAGTGCGTGGATGTTGCCTGCTTTGTGAAAACAGCGTCTGCCAGACGCCACGAGGGCCTGGCCGCCAAGACCGAATGACGCCCGTCATCAGCGGCGCTATAATCGAGCCCATTTTCTGCCTGCGCTGACCGCTCCTTGAGCCGGCGCGGGACGCCCCGCCCAACCGGATCAATGCAGACCCATGGACAAGACCTACCAACCGAACGCCATCGAGACGCGCTGGTACGAGCGCTGGGAATCCGACAACCGCTTTGCGCCGTCAGGCCAGGGCGAGAGCTTCTCACTTGTCATCCCGCCGCCCAACGTCACCGGCTCCCTGCACATGGGCCACGCCTTCCAGGATTCCATCATGGACACCCTGGTCCGCTGGCGCCGCATGCAGGGTCGCAACACCCTGTGGCAGGTAGGCACCGACCACGCCGGTATCGCCACCCAGATGCTGGTCGAGCGCAAGGTCGCCGCCGAAGAAGGCAAGACCCGCCATGATCTCGGCCGCGAAGCCTTCACCGACAAGATCTGGGAGTGGAAGGAAGAGTCCGGCGGCAACATCACCCGCCAGCTGCGTCGCATGGGCACCAGCATCGACTGGAAGCGCGAGCGCTTCACCATGGATGACGGCTTCTACAAGGCGGTGCAGGAAGTCTTCGTGCGCCTGCACAAGGAAAACCTGATCTACCGCGGCAAGCGTCTGGTCAACTGGGACCCGACCCTGCACACCGCGATTTCCGATCTCGAAGTCGAGAACCGCGATCAGCAGGGCAGCTTCTGGCACTTCCGCTATCCGCTGGCCGATGGCGTCAAGACCGCCGATGGCAAGGACTACGTCATCGTCGCCACCACGCGCCCGGAAACCCTGCTGGGTGACACCGGCGTGGCCGTCAATCCCAAGGATGAACGCTACGCAAGCCTGGTCGGCAAGTTCATCGAACTGCCGCTGGTCGGCCGTCGCATCCCCATCGTCGCCGATGAACACGCCGATATGGAAAAGGGCTCCGGTTGCGTCAAGATCACCCCGGCCCACGACTTCAATGACTACGAAGTCGGCAAGCGTCAGGGCCATCTGCTGATCAACGTGATGAGCCAGGATGCCACCATCCTGGAGCGCGCCGAGATCTATGACCTCCAGGGCCGTCCGCAGCCCCAGGAAGACGCCAGCCTGCCGGCCGCCTACGCCGGTCTGGATCGCTTCGTCGCCCGCGAGAAGCTGGTCGCCGACATGGACGCGCTGGGCCTGCTGGAGCAGGTCGAGGCCGTCAACAACACCCTGCCGCACGGTGACCGCTCCGGCGATGTCATCGAGCCGCTGCTGACGGACCAGTGGTTCGTGGCCGTCGAGGAGCTGGCGCGTCCGGCCATCGAAGCGGTTGAGAACGGCGACATCGAGTTCGTGCCCAAGAACTACGAGAACATGTACTTCGCGTGGATGCGTGACCTGCAGGACTGGTGCATCTCGCGTCAGCTGTGGTGGGGCCACCGCATTCCGGCCTGGTACGACAACGACGGCAACGTCTACGTCGGCCGCAATGAAGAGGAAGTCCGCGCCGAGAACAACCTGGGTGCCGACGTCGAACTGCGTCAGGACGAAGACGTCCTCGACACCTGGTTCAGCTCCGCGCTGTGGACCTTCGGTACCCTCGGCTGGCCGGCGGACACGGAAGAGCTCAAGACCTTCCACTCCACCGACGTGCTGGTCACCGGCTTCGACATCATCTTCTTCTGGGTGGCGCGGATGATCATGTTCACCCTGAAGTTCAAGGGTGAAGTGCCGTTCCGCAAGGTCTACGTGCATGGTCTGGTGCGTGACAGCCTCGGACAGAAGATGTCCAAGTCCAAGGGCAACGTGCTTGATCCCATCGACCTGATCGACGGCATCGGCATCGAGGAGCTGGTCGAGAAGCGTACCGGCAACATGATGCAACCGAAGAAGGCCAAGGCGATCGCCAAGGCCACGCGCAACGAATTCCCGGAGGGCATCGAACCTCACGGTACCGATGCGCTGCGCTACACCCTGCTGTCACTCGCCTCCACCGGGCGTGACGTGAAGTTCGACATGGGCCGTCTCGATGGCTATCGCAACTTCTGCAACAAGCTGTGGAATGCGGCGCGTTACGTGCTGATGAATGCCGAGGACCAGGATTGCGGCGTCAACGGCGAAGCCGTCGAACTGTCGCTGGCCGATCGCTGGATCATCGCGCGTCTGCAGCAGACCGAGCAGCAGGTCACCCGCGCGCTGGAAGAGTTCCGCTTCGACCACGCCTCCCAGGCGCTCTACGAGTTCATCTGGAACGAGTACTGCGACTGGTATCTGGAGCTGTCCAAGCCGGTTCTGTGGGACGACAACGCCAGCATCGAAGCCAAACGCGGCACGCGTCGCACCCTGGTGCGCGCCCTCGAGACCATCCTGCGCCTGATCCACCCGATGATGCCGTTCATCTCCGAGGAGATCTGGCAGCGTATCGCACCGCACGCCGGCAAGCCGGTGGAAGGCGAAAGCATCATGAGCCAGGCGTGGCCGCAGGCCGAAGCCGACCGGATCGATGAGCAGGCCATCCGCGATATCGAGTGGCTGAAAGGCATCATCATCGCCATCCGCAACGTGCGCGGCGAGCTCAACCTGTCACCGGCCAAGCCGCTGGAAGTCTTCCTGCAGAACGGCGCGGCTGGCGATGCCGAGCGCCTGGAAGCCAACCGCCTGTTCCTCTCCAAGCTGGCACGTCTGGAAAGCATCACCTTCCTGGCGGCAGGCGACGAAGCCCCGATGTCCGCCATCCAGCGCGTCGGTGAGCTGGAAGTGCTGGTGCCGATGGCAGGCCTGATCGACAAGGAAGCCGAGCTCAAGCGCATCGACAAGGAGCACGAGAAGCAGCAGAAGGTCATCACCGGCCTCGAGAACAAGCTCGGCAACGAGAAGTTCGTCGGTCGTGCACCGGCTGATGTGGTCGAGAAGGAGCGCGCCAAGCTGGCCGACGCCCAGGCGGAACTTGCGCTGCTGGAAAGCCAGCGCGTCAAGATCGAAGCGCTGTAAGTCACGCACGCGTTTCACGCAAGCAAAAGCCCCCTGCACCGAACGGTGCAGGGGGCTTTCTCGTTTCTGGCAGCCCGCTCGCGAATCGCCCTCCCAGGCACGCCGGATGAGCGCATCGAGACGAGCTCATCGAGAAAAGCGCGCCGAGCAATTACTCGACGGGGCCTTCCAGCGGCATGAAGGTCGCCAGCAGATAGCCGGTGTCATCCATCACGCGCAGCCGAGCGCTCTCACCGCTGCCGGTGATCTGGTAACTGGCGACATCCTCGAGCATGCGATTGAAGGCGTTGGACTGCTCGGGGTTGGGGCACATCTTCATGGTCGAGGCCAGCGGACCGATATCCAGCGTCTGACGCGACTCATCCAGCACCACCGGCCCCATCAGGCGGTTGCAACCATTGCTGCCGACCAGACGCAGACGGTCGTCCTCCTCGTCTGCCAGCTGCTGCTGACTGGGGGGCTGCAGCAGGAAGTTGGCCGCCTCTTCACTGGCATCCGTGGCGGAAAAACTCCATTGGGTGCCCACCAGGGCAGGAGCAGCGGCACCCGATGAGTCACTACCCTGCGGATGCTGTGTCATGGCCGCGCAGCCAGCCAGCAAGGAGATAGCGAACCCCACGGAGGTATAACGCGATAGACGACGCACGGTAACGGACATGGATGACTCCTGTGGCGCCCGCCGGTGACATTGCCGGCAACGGCAGTCACCCGGCAGACGGAAAGAACGGTGGGTAAGGAACAGACATGACAGCAAGGGTAGCGATCATGCGCACGGCTGTCATGAACGACAGGCCCTCACGCCATGCGCCTGAATGTCACCTGCCGGACTGCCGCCAGCTTGCCAGCAGCGCGATGGACGCAACCATCTGTCCACCTCGCCGACTTTGAAAACAGTGTTTTCAAAGCGAAGCCTGCTCTAGAATTTCGACCAGATCGCCACTTAGCGTCGCCTGTCTCGAGCCCTCTGGCCACCGAGCAAGCGAGCTACCGACCTGAGTGAGCCTATCCCGACATGAGCCCCGCAGAGCTGACACGACATGACTCCCGCCGCCCCCGACAGTCCTTCCATGCACGCCGCTGATACTGCATCTTCACAGCGAGCCAGTGGTTCGCTGCAGGCCCCGCACGTGCAACCCTCGCCCCCGCCCCGCTCGCACAGGACGCAGACAGGATTCAATCTGCGACGACTGGTGATCCTGAATGCGCTGGGAGTGGCGCTGCTGGCGTGCTGGTGGATACCGGCGCTGGATTTCTGGCCCACCCTCGACAACGATGTCTTCTGGGACTTCAACCAGTTCATCACACCGCTCAATCCGCACTGGGACACGCTGCTCGGCATTCTGAACACGCGCGCCTTCGACGCCGTAGCCTTCGCCATGATGGGGGTTCTGTTCTGCTGGGCGATGCTCAATGATCAGCAGCCTGCCCGCTATCGCCGCTGGACCAGCATCGGCATCACCATGCTGCTGACGGCGGGCCTGCTCTCGCTGTTCGTGCTGCGCGCCATCAGCTATGGCCATGCCAGCCCGACGCGCTTCTTCAGCCACGCACAGCATCTCTCCGAGCTGGTGTCCTTCAAGACCAAGGATTCGGCGTCGAACAGTTTCCCGGGGGATCACGGCCTGATGCTGATGGTATTCGCGAGTTTCATGCTGGCCTTCGCACCGCGCCGCATCGCCCTGTGCAGCCTGGCGTTCGTGGTACTGCTGAGCGCTCCGCGGATCATGGTCGGCGCTCACTGGTTCAGCGATGTCTATCTGGGCTCGCTCAGCATTGCACTGATCGCGTTGCCCTGGATGCTGTGCACACCACTGGCGACCACCGTTGCCCGTGGCATGGAAAACGCGCTGGCCCGATTCAAGCAGCGCTCCTGAAGCAGCATTCGTGAACCTGCACTCAAGAACCTGAACTCAGGTCAGCCGACGAGGGGTGTCCGCGAGAAAGGGCTGGAATCCTTGTGGTGCCGCTTTTCCTGGCGGTCATCCTCCTTGTCGCGAGCGCCCTCCTCCACGGCCTCTGCCTTGCCAAGTCCGCCGCCGTCATTGCCGGGGGGCGGACTTGGCAAGGCAGAGGCCGTGGCAAGGCCTGTCATCTCGTGTTCCCCACCGGCCACCACCTGATCACGCCCATTATGCTTGGCGTGATACAGCCGCCTGTCGGCCAGCTGCATCAGCTCATCCAGCGAATCGACCTCATGACTGATGGCAACGCCGATGGAAACCGTGACCGGCACCGGCGTGCCGGCGAAGACCGGAGGAGACTTGGCCAGCAGGGAGCGCATGCGTCCCGCCACGGAAATGGCCTCGGTGCGCCCGATACGCGGCAACAGCACCAGGAACTCCTCGCCACCGACACGTCCGGCGCGATCGCCCTGACGCAATGTGGCCGTCAGCAGACGGCCCAGATGACGCAGCACTTCATCTCCGACGGCATGGCCATGCAGGTCATTGACGCGCTTGAAGTTGTCCGCATCCAGCATCAAGACCGCACAGGGCACTCCGTCACGCCACCAGTCCTCGGCGTGGCGCAATATCTGGCGGCGATTGAGCAATTCGGTCAACTCATCACGACTGGCATCCTTCAGATACTGGCGCTCGAAGTGTTCGGTAAGCGCCAGCATGCGCCACAGGAAGGTGACCATCATCAGGAAGACCGCGAACAGATTGGTCGATTGCAGCACCCAGGCCGACAGGACGCCGCCCTCATGCAGGACTGGCGAGACCATCAGTGCCGAGACAGCCGCCATGAACAGCATCAGTGTCGTCACCACTCGAACACGCGCCGCCAGCGGGGCCAGGTGAATACCGGCCATCACGATGAAGAAATAGTACTCATAGCCCGCCGAGAGCCCGAAGCAGAAAACCGAGAGCCAGGCCATCAGCGTCAAGGCGCTCATCATCAGGGCCAGACCCAAGGTCAGCTGATGCGCCCGGTGCAGCATCACGCCCAGCACGGACACGAGCGCCATGATGCCGCTGGCGAATGCCAGCCGCGACTCGTTGAAGAGAGTGAAGAAGGGAACCCACACCACGAAGAGGCCCATCAGCATCAGATAGACCCAAAGATAGGCATGGTAGAAACGACGATGCTCCACGGCGAGCAATCGTGGCTCATGACGTAGCCAGGCGCTTATGACTCTCGGCATCAGGCAATCCTTGCCAGCTAGGCAGTGTCCGCGTGGCGGTCCCTCACGCGACTCAAGGAGGTGCAACATCGCGGCAGGCGGGCAGCAAGAGAAAGGAAAAAGGTATAGCTGCCTGCCGCGATGACACTCCACAAAGGCCGAGCACGACATGCCACACATCATGCTGCGGGGCTTATGAACTTCATTACATCATAAGCCCTGCTGGGCGATGCACCAGTCATGATTCGGCTATTGCGTTGCCTGGATGCGACGCTTACGCACACGTCAACATGCGGCCTTGCTTGCTTACCAGCTGCCCGTGTTGCTCATGGAGGCCCAGGGTTCCTGCGGCGCAAGGGCGTCACCGGCCTGCAGCAGCTCCAGCGAAATCCCATCCGGGCTCTTCACGAATGCCATGTGGCCGTCACGCGGCGGGCGATTGATGGTCACGCCGTTGTCCATCAGATGCTGACAGGTAGCGTAGATATCCTCGACGCGATAGGCCAGATGGCCGAAGTTGCGCCCACCTTCGTATTCTTCCGGGTCCCAGTTATGGGTCAGTTCCAGCATCGGCGCCTGCATCTCGCGGGCACGTTCGGCATCCTGCGGGGCTGCCAGGAAGATCAGCGTGAAGCGGCCCTTCTCGGAATCCTTGCGCGAGATCTCGACCATGCCGAGCAGGTCACGGAAAAAATGCAGTGAAGCGTCGACATCACGGATACGCAGCATGGTGTGCAGATATTGCATGGATCACTCTCTTGAACGGTGGTTGGGGCAGCACTGAGGACGGAAAAGACGTGTGCCGAGCGTAGCTGGCTCGGCGCACGGGAATATTCTAGACACACGACTGCCGCGCGACGAGTCTCCTCGCGGCACGGCAGTGTGGTGATGCATGCACCCTGCTGCTGACATCTCGCGCCGTCAGGCGATGCGTGAACTGCGCTCCAGACGTACGGGCACCGCCTTGGAGGATGGCGTGCCGGTATCAGCGCCGTGGCTTTCCAATGCGACCAGCACGTTGGTTTCCGGATAGTAGGCCCCGATGCAACCGGCCGGGATGTCGTACTCGACCAGACGGAACTGCGGCGCACGTCGCTCGCTGCCGTCCGGGCGCGGCTCGCCGAGCATGTCGACCCAATCACCGTCGGCCAATCCCAGTCGCGCCAGGTCTTCACCATTGATGAAGATCACCCGCCGCTGACCCGACACGCCACGATAGCGGTCGTTGTAGCCGTAGACGGTGGTGTTGTACTGATCGTGGCTGCGCATGGTCTGCAGCGTCAGCCAGCCGTCACGCCGCGCCAGCTGTTGATGCATCACCGACTCCGGCAGCGGCATGTGCGAGAACTCGGCCAGGCCGCTGGAGGTCGGGAAGGCAAGCTCGCGTACCGGATTGGCGAGGTGAAAGCCGCGCTTGTGTGCCAGCCGTGAATTGAAGTCCGCGAAGCCGGGGATGACCACCGCGATATCGTCACGGATCAGATCATAGTTCTCGCTCAGGGCCTGCCAATCGACCGGATCACTGACCCCTCGCGCCGACAGCACGCGCGCCAGGGTGGCACGCGCGATCGCCGCGATGATGCCGGGCTCGGAGCGCAATTCAGGGCTGGCCGGTGCCTTGATGCCGGCGCTGGAGTGCACCATCGACATCGAGTCCTCGACGCTGATGTGCTGGGAAGCCACCTGCGAGGAGCGATCGATCTCGCTGCGCCCGAGACACGGCAGAATCAGCGCATCGGTCTGCTTGCCCATCACCAGATGACTGCGATTGAGCTTGGTGCTGATCTGGACGTTGAGCTCGAGGTTGCGCATCGCGGCCTCGGTCCGCTCGCTGTCCGGCGTGGCACGCGTGAAGTTGCCGCCCAGCGCGATGAAGGTCTTCGCCTTGCCCTGCTCCAGCGCCGCCAGGCTCTCCACGGTGTTGTAGCCCGGCGCACGCGGCATGCTGACGCCGTAGCGCGCTTCCAGCGCATCGATCAGCCAGGCGGGCGCCTTCTCGTCGATACCCATGGTGCGATCGCCCTGGACGTTGGAATGGCCACGCACCGGACAGGCCCCGGCGCCGGGACGGCCGAAGTGCCCCCCGAGCAACAGCAGATTGACGATCTCGCGCACACTCTCGACGGCATGCAGATGCTGGGTGATGCCCATCGCCCAGGTGCAGATGACGTTGTCGGCACCCGCGAAGATGGCGGCCGCCTCCTCGAGCTGAGCGCGAGTCAGGCCGGACTGGTCCTCGAGGGTTGCCCACTCGGCCGCCTCGACCAGCGCCTGCCAGGCCTCGACGCCCCGGGTATGCGCCGCGATGAAGCTGGCGGCGCGCGTGAATTCGCCCCGCGCCTCCATCGCGAACAGCGCCTTGGCCATGCCACGCACCGCCGCCATGTCACCGCCCATGCGCGGCTGGTAATAACGATGGCTGATGGGCTGGCTGGAGAGGGTCATCATCTCCAGCGGCGACTGCGGGTCGGCAAAGCGCTCCAGCCCCCGCTCACGCAGCGGATTGAAGCTGACGATGCGCGCGCCACGCCGTGAGGCACGCCGCAGATCGCCCAGCATGCGCGGGTGATTGGTGCCGGGGTTCTGACCGAACACGAAGATGGCATCGGCGTGCTCGAAGTCCTCCAGCAGCACCGTGCCCTTGCCGACGCCGAGGCTCGCCTTCATGCCGACGCCGCTGGCCTCGTGGCACATGTTGGAGCAGTCGGGGAAGTTGTTGGTGCCGAACAGACGCACGAAAAGCTGGTAGAGATAGGCCGCCTCGTTGCTGGCGCGCCCCGAGGTATAGAACAGCGCCTCATCCGGCGACGTCAGCGCGCTGAGATGCTCGGCGACGAGCTCGAAGGCCGCGTCCCAGCTGATCGGCATATAACGATCACTGGCCGCGTCGTAGCGCATCGGCTCGGTCAGGCGCCCCTGATCCTCGAGCATGAAGTCGTCCCAGCCCAGCAGCTCCGTGACGGTGTGCTGAGCGAAGAAGCGCGACGTGACACGCTTGGCGGTCACTTCCCAGGCCACCGCCTTGGCGCCGTTCTCGCAGAATTCGAAGGAGGAGCCGTGTTCCGGGTCTCCCCAGGCACAGCCGGGGCAGTCGAAGCCCTTGTCCTGATTGGCCTTGAGTAGGGAGCGCACGCTCTTCCACGGCGCCCTGGAGTGACTGACATGCTGACCGACGCTCTTGAGTGCGCCCCAGCCACCCGCCGGCCCGGAATAGGCGGCAATGCGCGGATGACGCGTCTGTTGCGCATCCTCGCGGGGCAGGCTGGCAGACGCAGGCGTCTCGATCTCGGGGGCAGCAATGTCGGTCATGTCAGGATCCACTGGCTAGGATGAACGGGGGCGATCAGCGTGACCGCTGAGCAGTTCGAGTCGACGCCCGCGGTGGGCACAGATCAGATTGAGGTCGCAGGCGCGGGCGGTCTCGACGGCGAGTCGCGAGGGCACCGCCAGGGTGATCAGGGTCGGAATGCGCGCACGGATGGTCTTCTGCACCAGCTCCAGGCTGCAGCGGCTCGACACCAGCAAGGCCTCGGGCCACACACCGCTGTCGAGGCTCATGCCGATCACGCGGTCCAGCGCATTGTGGCGACCGATATCGGCGCCCTGCGAGATCAGACTGCCTTCGGCGTCCAACCCCAGCGCCAGATGCATGCCGCGGCGCGTGGCGCGCTCCAGGCGCTCCAGCCCACGCATCAGCGCATCGGGTGCCAGCGCTGCCCGTGGCGGCAGACGCATGAGTCCCGCCATCAGCTCCGCTTCGTCCTGCACGCCACAGGCGCCGCAGCTCGAGACACTGCTCTCACGCCGCTGATGACGCTCGGCCTTGCGCGCCAGCGAGTCACTGACCTCGAGGCGCACCGCCAGCCCATGGCGCAGCCGCGAGAGATGGATCGCCGAGACCTCGTCACGCCGCGTGATCCAGCCCGCGGTGAAGGCATGCCCCAGCGCCAGCGGCTCAAGGGCCTCTGGACTGGCCAGCAAGGTGCCCATCGCGGTGTCATTGAGCGCCAGACTCACCGGCAGCTCCGATGGGCCATCCAGCTCGCGCAGCGGCACCTCGCGGGCATCCGCGTAGCCTGCAGCGCCTGGCGCATGTTGATAGAGCGAATCTTTCATTACGGCTCTCCGTGGCGCAGATGCGTGGCGAGAAAGGTGCGCGCAACCCTCACCCGACCTCTGCGCAATATGGGAATATCCTACCGCCATGCCATGAGGGCGACCAATTGAGCCGAGCCGCCAATTGATAGACACTGCCAATGAAGATGGCGTCCTGCCGGTGACAGGCATGCGGGCCATCGCGGTGGGCGAGAAATTCGCGCGCGAGTCGCGTAAAATGCGTCGCCGACCCTTGAGGGTGCACCTGCTGTTGCGCTATCACCCGCCCGCCGGCCGCTCTCATCTCTCGATCATCCTGCTCCGGATTTACGTTCCGGCCCGCATGAGGACCTTCGCATGACCGACACTCCCGACCTGACCGCCGCGTCTGATCAGGCCAGCGCCCCGCAGCTGACCAGCACGTCTGCCTCCGCCCGCCCCAGCCCGCTGGCGCCGCAGCATGTGGTCTGCGCGCTCTACAAGTTCGTCACCCTCGAGGACTTCGAGGCGCTGCGCGACCCGCTGCTGGCGGTGATGAACGAGCACGCCATCCGCGGCACCCTGCTGCTGGCCCGCGAAGGCATCAACGGCACCGTGTCCGGTTCACGCGCGGGCATCGATGCGCTGCTCGCCTGGCTGACCAGCGACCCGCGTCTGGCCGAGCTCGACACCAAGCAGTCACTGGCCGAGCAGGCGCCCTTCCTGCGCGCCAAGGTCAAGCTCAAGCGCGAGATCGTCACCATGGGCGTCGAGGGCATCGACCCGCGTCACACCGTCGGGACCTATGTGGAGCCGAAGGACTGGAATGCGCTGATCTCCGATCCTGAAGTGCTGCTGATCGACACGCGCAATGACTATGAAGTGGAAGTGGGGACCTTCGCCGGTGCCGTCAACCCGAACACCACTGCCTTCCGTGATTTCCCGGACTACGTCTCGCGTGAGCTGGACCCGCAGCAGCACCGCAAGGTGGCGATGTTCTGCACCGGCGGCATCCGCTGCGAGAAGTCCACGGCCTATCTCAAGGAGCAGGGCTTCGATGAGGTCTATCACCTCAAGGGCGGTATCCTGAAGTATCTGGAAGAGGTGCCCGAGGAAGAGACGCTGTGGCAGGGCGAGTGCTTCGTGTTCGATGAGCGCGTCACCGTCGACCACCAGCTGCGTCCCGGCCAGTACGACCAGTGCCATGCCTGCCGCCTGCCGATCACCGAGGAAGACAAGCAGAGCGAGCGCTACCAGAAAGGCGTCAGCTGCCCGCGTTGCTACGACAAGCTGAGCGATGCCCAGAAGGCGCGCTTCGCCGAGCGCGAGAACCAGATTCGCCTCGCCAGAGAACGTGGCGAAGCCCATCTGGGCATGGATGCCGTCGCCCAGATGCAGGCACGGCGCGATGCCAAGCAGCAGCAGCGTGAAGCCGCCCGGCGTGCCGCGCTGGAAGCCAGCGAGAAGTCCGGCAAGTAGATCTGCCAATAGACCTGCAAGAAAGCCCGGCATAGAAAGCCCAGCAAGAAGAGCTGATAGCAGCCAACGCCGCTTTCGCTACCCGAACACCCCGTCTCGACGGGGTGTTCTGCGTTGCAGGCTCGCTCAATCGGCCACACCCGCCGAGTGAGGCAGCGAACGCAGCAGTTCCAGCACGGCATTCAGCCGTCGGCTACGCTGCTGACCACTGCGCCACAACAGCCCGACCGTCTCGCCCTCGCCGGGCAGTCGACGCGCGATCAGCCCTTCACCAAGCCGCGAATCGGCCAGGTTCTCCGCCAGCACGCTGACTCCCAGGCCAGCCTCCAGCATCACGCCGAGGCCGGAAATCGAATTGGCCTCCAACAAGGGCGAGGGCTGCAGCCCCAGCAGCTCGAACTGCTGATTGAGGCGCCGCCGCTGCTGCATCTCCGGCGTCAGCAACACCAGCGGATAGTCACGCAGGCACTCCCACTGCGGCGCGTCGGGCAGGCGGAAATGCGTCTGACTGGCAATCAACGCCGAATGCTCCTGATAGAGCGGCCGACAGGCAAAGCCGCTCATGGCCGGCGCCGCGGGGTAGCCGACTGCGAGATCCAGCTCGCCATCCTCGAGTCCCTGGGCCAGCGATGAGGTCGACAGCTCGCGTAGGCGCAGCGAGAGCTGCGGGAAGGCCTCGCGCAGCCGCGGCAGAAACTCGCCGACCGCCGCCAGCGCCGACGGCACCACGCCCAGTGACAGGCGCCCGGTCAGCACCGCGTCCGGCGACAGGTCTCCCTTCAGCTCATCCAGCTCGGCGAGAATGCGCCGTGCGTGGGTCAGCACGCGCTCCCCTTCCGGCGTGAAGCCCTCGAAGCGATGGCCGCGCAATATCAGCGCCGTGCCCAGCTCCTCCTCGAGCTGCTTGAGGCGCGCCGACAGCGTCGGCTGGGTGACATGACAGACCCGCGCTGCGCGACCGAAATGGCGCTCACTGGCCAGCGCGACCAGAAAACTCAACTGTCGATGATCCATGTCGGGTCCTTGGCTCGCGGTGGCGGGAGTGACGCACGCTGAGGGCGCATGCGCGATGTAGAAGGCTGATGGAAACAGCAGCATGATGACGCAAGGCGGCCCGTCAGTCAGCACGCCTGCATGTCTGGCGATCAGACACGAAAACGCCCGGCGCGATGGCCGGGCGTTGGATATCACCACTATCCGGGGCGTCGCTTATTGAGCAGCGTCCTGGACAGCTTCGCCAGCATGCTCGACATCCTGGCCGGCACCGTCAACGGTGTTGCAGCCGGAAAGCGCTGCCAGAGTGAAGAAAGAGGCGAAGATGAGTGCAATGGTGCGGGACATGGTCATGCTCCTTGCGGTAGTGAATATCGAGAAATCTCGTAAAGACGCCAGTGCCTGCGCCTCTACCCTCATACCTTGGGCCGCCCCATGGGCTTTCAAGGGGTGAGATTCATGTTTTGTTCACTCGCCGCCCATGTCATGGACAGTGCCATCAACTGGCCGATTCCTCGATGGAACCCCCAAGGTGTTCGAGATCTTCCCCGAAACCTTCCACGGTATTGCAGCCACCCAACAGCAGGCCGAACAGCAGCGCGGTGCCAGTCATCATCATGAATCGTCGCATGGGCATTCCTCTCTTTCGGGCAATCAGCTGGCGGCGTTGTCGATCGAACCGCCCAGATGCTCCAGGTCCTTGCCGAAACCGGCCACGGTATTGCAGCCGGCCAGACTCACACTGGCCACCAACAGGGCAGCCACCATCAAACGCGTCATTCTCATCACTTCTCTTCCTGATCAACGGCCAATGAAGGTGAGACACCCTCACTGACCGAAGGTGCCAATACTCAACGATTTACCAGCAGAATCTTGCCCAGCGCCTCGCCGGACTCCAGCAGCTCATGCGCCTTGGCGACGTCACGGAAGCTGAACTGGTGCTCGTCGAGCAGCGGACGTACCGCACCGGCCTCCAGCATCTCGCTCAGGGCGTTGAGCAGTTCCGGCTGGTCGTCCATGCCGATACCGGTCAGCAGCGGTACCGAGCGGAAGATGACGTGCAGCGACAGGTTCTTGGAGTGCAGCTGGGTCAGGTCGTGGGTCGAGCGGGTATTGATGGAGCACAGACGACCGGAGGTCGCGGTGGCCTCGATGGAGCGATCCAGGTTGTCGCCACCGACGGTGTCGAAGACCAGATCGAAGCCACGCCCGGAGGTCAGGCGCGTCACGTAGTCCGCGACCGCTTCCTCGCGGTAGTTGATGATCTCGTCGGCGCCCAGCTGGCGCGCCAGGTCCGCCTTGGCTTCGCTGGACACGGTGGTGGTGACATGCGCGCCGAGATACTTGGCGATCTGTACCGCGACATGGCCGACGCCGCCGGTGCCGGCGTGGATCAGCACGTGCTCGCCTTCCTTGATCTGACCGCGCGAGACCAGTGCCGTCCAGGCCGTCAGGAATACCAGCGGCAAGGCCGCGCACTCTTCCAGCGTCAGCGCCGCCAGGCTCGGGCGCTTCACGATCACACGGGTGTCGGCGATCATGTAGTCCGCCAGAGCGCCCTGCCAGCCCTTCACGCCACCGGCACAACCCAGCACTTCATCCCCGACGGAGAAGTCCGACACGCCTTCGCCGACGGCATCGATCACCCCGGAGACATCGCCATTGAGAATGGCCGGGAATTCCGGGTGCGACTTGACCAGCCCGCTGCGCAGCTTGGTCTCGATGGGGTTGATGCTGGAAGCCGTCACCTTGATACGCACCTGCCCCCGCGCCGGTGTCGGGGTCTCCAGTTCGCGCTCGACGAACACTTCGGGACCGCCGTACTGCTCGATGACCATGGCTTGCATGAGGAAAGACTCCTGAACGATGAAGGAAGAGACGCCAAAGCCGGGCTCGGCGCCATCATGAATAGGGGGTGAGCGGCGTGCCGGTATGTCGACAGGACAGACTGGCATTTCGCTCAGATTACCGCGAGCTTACTCCGTGTCTTGCATAAGGTCAGCATCAGGCCAGCATCAGGTCAGCGCCAGCTTGAGCACGATGATGAAGATGACCGCGACCGTCAGCCACTTGACCCACCGCGCGCCCGCGGGACTCATGTTGACCCGCGCGCCGAGGAAGGCGCCGCTCATGTTGCCGACCGCCAGCACCAGACCGTAGGCCCAGCGCACCTGACCATCGAACACGAACACCGCCAGCGCCGGCAGGGTATACATCAACACGATGAAGACCTTGAAGACGTTGACCTGGGTCAGGTCGATCTTGAGCAGCCGATAGAGCACCACGATGAACAGCACGCCGACACCGACCTGAATGAAGCCACCATAAATGCCGATGCCGAACATCGCCAGCAACACCACGGGCGTGATGCGCTCCGGCGTCAGTTCACGGGTGTCGATGCGTGGCGTCGGCAGCAGCATCATGATCGAACACACCACCATCACCACGATCAGGACGCTCTCGAAGGCCTCGGCACTGATGCGGGTCGCCAGCCAGGCGCCCAGCATGGCGCCTGCCACGGCGGGTACGGCCAGCCGCCAGGCCACCCCCATGTTGTGCGCGCCCGCCTTGAGGAAGGTGCTGGTCGCGGTCGCACTCTGCAACGCGATCGCCACGCGGTTGGTGGCATTGGCCTGCGCAGGTGGCAGACCGAGAAACATCAGCAATGGCAGCGTCAGCATCGAGCCACCCGCCGACAGCACATTGATGAAACCGGCCACGCCACCCAGTGCGATCAGCGCCACTACGCTGATCAGATCAAGGCCGCTGGTCAGCCCTGCAACATCCGACATCATGCCGACATTCCTTGTCCCGCCATCCCGTTGAGTGAAGACGCCCGCGGCAGACATGCCCCAGAGCGCGCGATGCCCGACACACCACCCTCGCGTGACTGAGCGGGGGAAAGTGATGCCGGGCATCGTTCATAGCATATCGCGTCGCGTCACGCCTGCTTCAGCCACATCGGCTGACGCATCTGGCGCTCATCCGACACGCCTGGCTCAGTGCGCCAGCGCTTCCTGCCGACCACTCTGACGCACGCTGTAGGTCAGCACGCCCAGGAAGATGACCAGACCCGCGAGGTCGTAGGTCAGCTGACCATGCGGCCACAGCATCAGCGCACCGAGCGGGAACATCGCCAGACGCAGCCACCAGGGCAGCTCGTGCTCCAGATAGCCTTCCAGGCCCGCGACGATGGCGTATATCCCGAACAGCGCGAACACGAACACCGTCAGCATCTCGCCGATGTCACCGGAGATCAGCGGGCTCCAGGCGAACAGCAGCGGCACGATGTAGAGTCCCTTGGCGATCTTCCATGCCATCAGGCCGGTCTTCATCGGCGGTGTGCGGGCGATCGCGGCTGCCGCGAAGGCGGTCAGGCAGACCGGCGGCGTGACGTTGGAATCCTGGGACAGCCAGAAGATGATCATGTGGGCACTCACCAGTGCCATGGTCAGCACGTGCGGCGACAGCGCCTGCTCATACAGCTGGCTCTGGAAGGTATCCGGCACCAGCGCCAGCAGTTCGCGGGCGGCGTCCATGCTCATCGGCGCACCCAGCAGGTCCAGCTTGTCCGGTGCTGCCAGCATGAAGATGGCCTTGGCCTGCTCCGGCAGGTTGCCCGCTGCCAGCAGATCCACCAGCTGGGAATGGGCGATCAGGTTGTAGAGCGCCGGGGCGGACAGCGTGCCCAGCACGATATAGGACGCCGTCACCGGCAGGCCCATGCCCAGAATCAATGACGCCAGCGCGATCAGGATGATGGTGATCAGCAGGCTGCCACCCGCCCAGTCGGTGATCATCAGCGAGAAGGTGTTGCCGATACCGGTGGTGGAGACGACGTTGACGATCAGGCCGACGGTGATCAGCAGGATCGCCGTGGTGGTCATGTTGCGCACCCCGGCCAGCATCGCCTCGATGATGTCACCGAGCTTCATCGGATTCTTCGACAGCCACGAGGCCGCGATGACGGACAGGATCGCGATGCCGGCGGCGTAGGTCGGCGTGAAGCCGTAGATCAGCGCGCCGACCAGCACGAACAGCGGTGCCAGATAGTGCCAGCCATCCTTGAGCACGTCCTTGAGACGCGGGCCCTGCGGGTCATCCAGCGCCGTGGCGTCGGAGCGCTTGGCCTCGATGCGCACGAACATGGCCACCGACAGGAAGTAGAGCAGCGCCGGCAAGGCGGCCACGCCGACGATGGTCAGGTACGGCACCTGGGTGTAGGACGCCATGATGAAGGCGCCCGCGCCCATCACCGGCGGCATCAGCTGGCCACCGGTCGAGGCTGCGGCCTCGACGCCTGCCGCGAAGCGCGCCGGGAAGCCGGCACGGCGCATCAGCGGAATCGTGATCACGCCGGTGGAGACGGTGTTGGCGACACTCGAGCCGGACACCGAGCCCATCAGGCCGGAGGCGAACACGGCCACGAAGCCCGGCCCGCCCTTGAAGCGACCCGCCGCACAGCGCGCCAGATCGATGATGAAGTCACCCGCGCCGGACTTGACCAGGAAGGCCCCGAACAGGATGAACATGAACACGTAGGACCAGGAAATGCGCGCGATGGAGCCCAGCATCCCTTCGCCGCCGATGAAGCTTCTGAACAGCACCGTCTCCCAGGTCAGGCCCGGGAAGTTGAATACGCCGCCGACATACTTGCCCCACCAGGCCACGTAGGTCAGCGCGATCAGACACAGCACCGGGATGAACCAGCCGGTGGTGCGGCGTGCGAACTCCAGCACCAGGCCCACAGCGACGATGGAGACCACCCAGTCCGCGGTGGAGAACACCACGCCACGATCATAGAGCGCATCCTCGAAGCCGATCAGATAGAGGCCGCAACCCAGCGCCGCCAGCCCCAGCAGGATATCCACGCCCAGCACCCAACGCTTGGCGCCATCACTGGCCGGGGTCAGCATCGGAATGGTCAGCGCACACAGCAGACCGAACAACCCGAAGTGCAAGGCGCTCACCCACAGCTCCGACAGGGTCGAGACGGTGTTGAAGTACAGGTGCGCCAGACAGATGACGATGGAGATCACGAAGACGGCACGCCCCAGCCAGGGCAGCTCCATGCGCCACGGCGCAGCTTCGGCGGATTCGTCGCGCACACCGGAGAGATCCGGCTCCTGCGCTTCGCTATCAGTGGGACGAGAGGGCTCTGGCGAGCGGGAATCATGCATGGCGTTGCCTCAAAACGGGATCAGACAGCGATGGCGCAGCGGCGACTTGCGTCACCATGCGCCCGGGCTTGCGAGGAGAATACGGGCTTCTACAGCAATCATTCGTGGGCACTGCTCTGGTCCTGCGCCTGCCGCTTTGCCCACGCGGGGCAGTGACATGGCGCCGGACCGGCGGTGGTTTATTGGTCTGGGAAACTGCGCTGCCCTCACCGCCGCCAGAGGCGAGCGATGAGGGCAGCGGGAACATCAGGTGTGGATCACTCGGCGATCAGGCGCGCCGGAATCTCGATGCCCTGCTCCTTGAAGTAACGTGCGGCACCCGGGTGCAGCGGCAGCGGCAGGCCCGCGATGGCCTTGTCGATGGCCATGGCCTTGGTAGCCGGGTGGATGTTGTTCAGGAACGGCAGGTTCTCGTACATGGTCTTGGTGATCTGATAGACGTCTTCTTCGGAGACATCGTCACGCACCACCAGGATATTCGGCTGGGCGATGGTGTTGATCGCCTCGTCCTGACCCGGGTAGGTGCCAGCGGCGATTTCGTACGGAGTCCACAGCTCGAACTGCGAGTTGACCTTGGCCAGCTGCTCTTCGGTGAAGTCCAGCGTGGTGATCTCGCCGCCCAGGTTGGCGTAGGCACGGGTCACGGCGGAGGCCGGTGCGCCGGCCGGAATGTTCATGCCGTCGATGTTGCCGTTCTGCATCGCGTCGGCGCTCGGGCCATAGCCCATGTAGGCCAGATCCATCTTGTCGGCATCGATGCCCAGCTGCTCGAGGATGAAGCGACCCGAGCCTTCAGTACCGGAGTTCTTCTTGCCGATGGAGAAACTCTTGCCGTAGAAGTTGGTCATGTCCTCGATGGTGCCGGACTTGACCTCATCATTGCGGGCCACGAAGTGCTCGACGTTCTGCCACAGCATCGAGATGCTGCGCAGGTTCTTGTGCGCCTTGTTGACCGGCGGGGTGCCATTCCATGCCCAGGCGCCGTAGAGGCCCTGGATGATGCCGAACTGGGCCTGGTCCTCTTCCATCAGCTTGAGGTTCTCACCGGAACCGGCAGAGGAGATCGCGGACACGGAGATGCCGGCGGTCGGCTCGAGCTTGACCTTGATCAGCGTGGAGAGTGCCACGCCGACCGGATAGAAGGTGCCACCGGTGGTGGCGGTGCCCATGATGTACTTGCCTTCCGCCTGAGCCACGGCACTGAGACCAAGAGAGGCTGCGATGGCGAGACCGAGACCGGCCTTGAGGAACTGGCGCTTTTGCATGGAGTGACTCCTTGGCGAACCTGCCGGGCGCAGGTTGAGCATTCTTGTAATGTGGGTAGGCAGACGGACATTGCGGCTGAGCAGGCTCTGGCCCTGGGCGGTGCTGGCCATGTCGCGACCGACAATGCGCAAGGTAGCCCTCTTTTGCGTGGGGCGTTCGTTGCGAGCCTCTGCTTCAGCGTAGGAAGAAGGTTAGCAACTGTCCGCGCGGCGCGGTATTTGGCGATGGGGGCATTGCGCAGCCCCCACAGCGCGCAGGGGCAATCCGCAAAGTGGCAGGATTCTGCCGATCTGGTCACACTGAGGGCATTCGCGGGCGTTCACGCCAGGGAGTCCGCCACGATTCGGGTTACCCTTTGCCCTCGACTCACGCCCGCCCTGCTCCATCCGATCAAGGAGAGACGATGACCCCCTTCAGCCTTCACCCGCAGCTGGACGCCGACACCCACTTCGTGGCCGACCTGCCGCTGTGCACCGTGCGTCTGATGAACGATGCGCGCTATCCGTGGCTGGTACTGATTCCGCGCCGCGATGCCATCCGCGAGATCTACGAGCTGGACAGCAGCGCCCAGCAGCAGCTGTGGCAGGAAACCACCCAACTGGGCGAGCTGCTGATGACGGTAAGCGGCGGCGAGAAGCTCAATATCGGCGCACTGGGCAACATGGTGCCGCAGCTGCACATGCACGTGATCGCCCGCCGCAGCGATGATGCAGCCTGGCCGGGGCCGGTGTGGGGCGTCGGCACGGCAGAGCCCCACGACAGCGAAGCGCTGACGGTGCTGGTCGACACCCTGCGCATGAAGATCGCCGAGCTGCCGAGCTATTCCTACTGACAGCGTCACCTGCGCTGTCACTGACATCTGCGCTCTCGCAGACACTGTCATCCACGTTCTCACATCTACGAAAACGGGGCCCAATGGGCCCCGTTTTCGTATCTTGCTGGTAGTAAGCAGCAGCTAGTAAGCGACAGGTAGCAAGCGGCCTGCCTGCCTTGGCGGGGCAGGTCTCACTCCTCGCCTGAGCTCTGCCCTGATGACCTCGGGCCCAGAGGGCTCTGGAGGGAGGTGCCCGGTGCCGAGCGATCAAACGGCGAAGCACCGCGACCGGTGGGAGAGTCCAGCGCCTTGAGACTGCTGGCGACCAGCAAAGCACCAAAGACCGTGATGATGATGCCGCCGAGCAGCCCGACCAGCGCCGCCCACGGCCACTGACGACGCGCGCGGCCGTTTGAGTGCGGCCCACCCAGGCGCGAGCCGGCCGCCGCCAGGCGTCCGCTGGCCTTCATGATCAAGGTGGCCATCGCCACGCTGCCCACCGTCAGCGCGGTGCCCAATGACATCGCCAGCACCGCCAGTACCCCGCTGCCGACCATGTTCAGCGCCAGCGCGGCCAGCAAGACCAGAATCGCGCCGGAACACGGCCGCAGGCCGATCGCCAGCACCGCCATGCCCATGGTGCGCCAGTCGCCACTGGCCTGCTCCGCCGTCACGCCATGCGCATGGCCGCAACCGCAGTCATGCCCGTGTGAATGAGCGTGGCCGTGAGAGTGGGAGTGAGAGTGAGATTGAGAATGCGAGTGGTCGTGGCCAGGCGACGGCTCGAACGCCAGCCCCTGCATCGCTGGCGCCTGCGGCGCTTCCACGCTTGAGACAGGCTGTGCCCTGACAACACGCCATAGCGTGCGAGCGGCGCGCCACAGCAGCAACAGCCCCAGCACCAGCACCCCGAGATGACTGAGCAGGGTGACCTTCTCGACCTGTCCGAGCACATCGCGCCCCGCCCAGTCGAGCAGCCCCGCCCCGAGGCCGACCAGCACCAGCGCACTGACGCCCTGCAGCAAGGCCGCCAGCAACGACAGCCACAGCGCACGGCGCCGAACGATGGGCTGACTGACCAGCAGCGTACTGATGACGACCTTGCCATGCCCGGGGCCCGCGGCATGCAGCACGCCATAGGCGAAGGACAGCCCGATCAGCGCCCAGGGCGTGCCCGGATGCGCAGCAAGCTCACTCATGGCGCGCCCCAGCGAGCGCTGGAAACGCGATTGTTCGGCGAAGACCCACCCCAGCGCCTCGCCCCAGCCCTGCACCAGGCTTGGCCAGAGCGCCATGCCCAGCACGAGCAGCCCGCAGCCAACCGCCAGCCAGCCGGCCAGGCGCCGCCCCCGCGACGAGGCGGGTTTGAGCAGGCCATCGCGCATGCCCTTGAGGCTCTTGATATCGCCAAGCCCGCTGGTGTCCTTCGGCTCACTGCTCATCAGCCACCTCACAGCTGACACTGCCGACCTCGGCGAAGTACTGGCCGAGATCCATCGGTGCGGTGGCGTTGATATCCAGCATCGAGGCCTCGGCGACCTTGGACGGGTCCGGGTCGGCCGGCGTGATGCCCGGCGTGCAGCTGAGCGCCGAGTCCTGCCCATCCAGCCCGCTCACCACCAGCCCTTGCTGCACGGCGATGGCATCCGGGTCATGCAGAATCTCGATGTAATAGGTGGGGTCGTAGATACGATAACTGAGGGTATGGCCAGCCATCGCGACCGGCTCGGCCAGCGGCAGCCCCATCTGGAAGGCGACACGCTCGCCCTTGAGCCAGGTGGTCTGGCGCGTCGCCTTGCCAAGCGCCACGGGCTCGCCGTCCAGCGTGACATGGGTGTAGTAATCGAACTGCGACAGATTGGCCAGAATCTCGCTGCCCAGCACATCGAGGCGCTGCTCCATGCTGGTATCGTCCTCGAGCGCGGCCAGCTCCTGACGCAGCGTCAGGCTGTAGAAGGGGTCGAGCAGCCAATACTGGCGCATCGCGACGGCCCGCCCCTGGTCATCGAGGCGCAGCGTCACCCGCAGATCGACCCAGCCGTGCGGATGCGCGGCGGCAGGCTGACTGGCCACCAGGGTGCCCAGCATCAGCAACGGCGTCAGCCAGGCTACGGGGCGCAGGCCATGACGAGACGGGAAACGCGCCAGCGCGGACGACAGCGCCGCCACCAGGCGATGAACAGCAACAGACATCGGGAAACTCCGGCAGAACGTCACGGGGACGACAGGAAGGGATTGGCAGGATGTTACTTCATGACAAAACGGGCGACATCCCGACGCAGCCCGAGGACACTTTAGACAGGCTTTGATGGCGGTCAGTTCGCCGAATCATCATGGCCATGGCGAAAGTCTTCACGGCGCAGCCCGTATTTGTGCATCTTGAGATTGAGCGTACGCCGCGGCAGCGCCAGCTCTTCCAGCACCTGAGCGATGTTGCCGCGTGCGCGGGTCAAGGCGGCGCGAATCAAGGTCGACTCGAACATCGCCACCTGTGCCGCCAGCCCATGCTCCTCGCTGCTCGCCAGCGCCTCGTCGCTCGCGCCATTGCCGGTCTCGCCTGCGCCCTCCTCCGCTGAGGCACTGCCCGGTGCGGATGACTGCCGCGCGGTGGGCAATTCCCCCAGCACCACACGGCGACTGGCGGCCTGGCGCAGCTGCCACAGATTGCCCGGCCAGTCCGCCGCCATCAATGCGGCCAGCTCACCGCTGGCGAAGGGTTGCGCCTCCACCTCATGCACCTCGGCGGCCTGACGGCTGAAATGCGCCATCAGCAACGGGATGTCCTCGCGCCGCTCGCGCAGGGCGGGGGTCGTCAGTTCGATCTCGGCCAGTGCATGCCCGAGAGTACGCGTCAGCGGCCCGCTTGCCATCACGTCGCCCACGCTGCAAAGCGCGCTGCACACCAGCCGTGGCGCCTGGCGGGCGCCGTCCTCACGCGTGGCGATCCAGCCGTCCAGCCAATGCCATTGCGCGCCACTCAGGTGGTCCACCTCATGCAGCAGCAAGGTATTGGCCGCAGGACATGCCGCGAGCGCATCCTCGATCGCGCCCGCCAGTGCCTCCGCGCCCTCTGTCCTGGCTTGCGACAGGGGCGCGCATTCCACTCGTGCCAGCAAGGCCGTCGCCGCCGTCGGCATGGCAGCAGATGAGGCCGGCGCGTCGGCAGGCGGCGCATGCTCGGCCAGTGCCAGCGCCAGAGTGCTGCGCCCGCTGCCCGCCTCGCCGCTGATCCAGACGCGCGCCGGGTGCCCGCGCAATTCAAGCAGTCGCTCACGCAGCTGGCGAATCTGACGGCTCTCGCCCCGCAGCAGACCACTGAGGCCGCGCACGCTCAAGCGGCGGCGCAGGCGTTGGTTTTCATCACTCAGACGCCGCCCCGCCAGCGCCTGACGCAGCTTGAGCTCCAGCGCTTCGGGGTCAAACGGCTTCTCGATGAAGTCGCGCGCGCCGCCTTGCATCGCGGCAACGGCCGTGGCGACATCGCCGTGACCGGTCATCATCAGCACCGGCAGCTCCGGCGCCTTTAGTGCAAGCCGCGCCAGCAGCGTCAGGCCATCCATGCCCGGCATGCGGATGTCGCTGATTACCACACTGACCGGCTCGGCGGCGGCCAGGGCTTCCAGCAGCGCCTCGGCGCGCGAGAAGCAGCGCAGATGGATCTCGGCCAGCTCCAGCCACTGAGCAAGGGATTCGCGCACCGCCGGGTCGTCATCCACCAGCCACACCGGCGCCTCGCGGGTCAGATCGCTGTCCTGTTGCAGGCGCAGCTCTGCCGGGTCCAGGCCCGTGGCGGCAAACTCCTCTGCGCCCTCGAAGCCATCGCTGTCGTGCGTATAGCCTGTCATTCGTGCGTATACCCCGTCATGTCACGGATTGCTGCCCGCTGCCGTGTTGTTCGGTGCCGTGTTGTTCGGTGCCGTCGGCTGCATGCGTTGCCTCTGACGCCGGCGTGCGTAGCCACAATTCGAAGCAGGCGCCGCTCAGCGCAGAGCCCTCAGCCAGCGAGGAGCCCTCAGCCGGTTCAGATACTGAAGAGCCCTCAGCCAGCGAGGAGCCCTCAGCCGGTTCAGACACAGAAGCGCCATCGGCCAGACGCAGCAGGCCACCGAGGTCGCGTGCCAGGCCATAACTCAGAAACAGCCCCATCCCCATGCCCTCGCCGACCTCACGTGTGGTGGTGAAGGGATCGAACAGCGTGGCACGCAGCGCAGGGTCGATGCCGGGGCCGTTGTCCTCGATGCGCAGACATCCGCCCGGCTGCCCCTCAAGACTGGCCACTGCCGGCCAGGCCTGCCAACTGAGGCGCAGCCGCGGGGCCGCGCGCTCGTCGCTCTGCTCACCTTGCGGTTCATCGCTCTGCTGATCGGCCTGCTGTGCTCTCTGCTCCCCTTCCAGCGCATCGAGCGCATTGCGGATCAGGTTGGTCAGCAACTGCTCGAGACGCACCTGCTCGCCCATCACGATGATGTCTCGGGGCAGCGCGCCCTGCTCCACCGTCAGGTCGAGGGCGGTGACTCGCTCGGCGAGCAGTTCCAGCGCGAAGTCGATGCGCGGCGCCAGCGCCAGGGCAACGGGCGCCTGCTGACTGGCCGGACGTACGAAGACCCGCAACTGGCGAATCATGTCGGCCAGACGCTCGGACAGCTCACTGATGCGCGTGAAGTTGCTGGCGGCGGATTCGGCGGCACGCGCGGTCAGCTCGGGGCGCGTTGCGGCGGAGGCGATGCCCCGCGCCAGCAGTTTGCCGCCGCTGGCGGCGTAGGTGCGAATACCGACCAGCGGCTGATTGAGCTCATGGGCGATACCGGCCGCCATGGTGCCCAGCGCGGCCAGCTTGCCGGCCTGCACCAGCTCATCACGCGTGGCCTCGAGTTCGCGCGAGCGCTGGGCGACCCGCTCCTCGAGGCGCTCGTTGATCTCGCGCATCATCACCGCTTCACGCCGAATCAGCCCCAGACGCGCCTGACGCTCGCGCATCCACAGCGCCATCATCGCCAGTCCCAGAATCACGGCGAGCCCGACCAGCACCACATTGCGCGCCTGGATATAGAGTGGCCGCAGCGGCATCAGAAAATGCAGCTGCCAGCCCAGCGGCCCGCTGGCCAGCGACTCATCCAGATAGCGCTGGCCCATCGCCGCCGTCGGCAGCCGCGCGATCTCCGACGCCGCCAGTTCGTGGTTGTCGCCCAGCACCAGGCTGCCGTCCTCCAGCTCCCGCGACAGGGGTGTCAGCGGCGCCCCGCGAAACTGCTGCTGTGCCCGAATGCTGTCCAGCGCCTGCGGTTCGATCGCCTCCAGCGCGCGATACTTCCAATTGCGCCGCGAGGCCAGCAGCACGATGCGATTGGCATCGGCGAGCAGCACCGTCTCCCCCGCCTGGCGCCAGGTATCCTCCAGCGCTTCCAGCGAGACCTTGACCACCATGACGCCCAGCGGCTGACCCTCGGCCCCAAGTACCGGCGCCGAGACGAAATAGCCGGGACGCCCGGTGGTATTGCCGACAGCGAAGAATTCACCGCGCCCGCGCGCCAGGGCATCGATGAAGTAGGGGCGGTAGTCGTAGCGATAGCCGACGAAGCTGTCTGGCTCATCGAAGTTGCTCGCGGCCACGGTCATACCGTCGCGGTCGGTCAGGAAGATGGCCGCCGCGCCGGAGGCACGCGCGACACGCCGCAGATGCTGGTTGAGATCGCTGTTCGAACCGAGGGGAGCGGCGGCACTGGCGGCGTTGCGTTCGTCTGAGGAGGCAACAGGCGGCGTTGCCGCAGGCGGGACGTCCGGCTCGCCAAGGGCGATACGCACACGGGCCTGGCGAGCCAGCAATTCCGGCAGCCACTGGAAGCGCGACAACTCTGCATTCAGGGTGCTGGCGTAGAAATTCAGGCGAGTCGCGGCGTGCTGGCGGGCATCACGCTCACTGCGCGCCAGCTCCCAATGCCAGAGAGCAAACAAGGCCATCAGCCCGGCCAGCAGACTGGCCGAGAGTGCCAGCCAGGCCAGACGCCGACGGCGCAGCGCACTCAGCGTCATGGGCCATCACACCGCGCGAGCGCGGGCTCGCCCGGGCTCCGGTACTGCCCGCCTGCGAAGTGGTGGGCAAGGCCAGAGAGGCGGCGCTGAGGGCCGCCTCGTGGGGTTGTCATGCGTGGGGTTGCCATGCGCGAGGCGGTCACGGCGCGCCGATCACCGGCACGGTGCGCGCATCCAGAGCCACGGCAACCTCCACCAGCAGGTTGTCGAGGCGGCCCGGCGCGATATCGGCACCATTGCTGTCACCGCTCACGCTGAGACGAATCTGGCCGTTGACCTCGCTCACCCAGGCTTCCAGCGCCAGCGGCGGCCGGGCAGCGTAGCTGGCATCGAGGCGCTCGAGGTCAGGGTCTGCGCGCTCGATGATGAAGCCACGCTCCGCCAGCGTCGTCAGCAGGGTGACGAAGACCTGCTGGGAGGTCAGGGTGCCGCTGTTGGGGGCGATCACCGCGGTGCGCGAGTCCGGCGCATGGGTCGGCTGATTCATGCAGCCACCCAATACCAGCAGACCGGCGAGCAGCGTCGCGAGCCCCAGTCGTTGCCACAGCGAGCGTGGAGATGCCTTGCGCATGTTCATCAGCGAACCTCCCGTGGATCACGACCCGCCAGCGCAGCCTGCAGCTGACGCTCGATCTGGCGGCAGCTGTCGCTGTCATTGTGAGGGCGGGCATCGATGACGTAGCCGCCCTGATTGATGACCTGCTCATCGCGGATCACGCGCACGCGCTCATCCGGCGCGACCAGCGAGATGCGCTCGAAGCTGATCGGGTCATCGCGGAAGGTGTCATTGCCGACGCCCACGCCGAAATCATTGCCCGCCGCGACGCCATAGCCCACCGAGAAGCCGATGCGCGAGCCGAAGGGCCCATCGATCGCGCCCAGGCCAGGCTGGTCCACCTTGCGCTCACCCGTCACCACGCCCAGCGCCTGTTCGCTCTCGCGGATCTTGTAGCCACGGGCCTCGACGACCTGCGCCGCGGCACGCAACCACTGATTGGCATCGCCCTCACGCGGGAAGATGCAGGCTTTGGGCAGGCCAGCGCTGTCATTCGCGGCCAGCGGGTCCTTGCCGGACAGGGCCGAGCAACCACTCAGCAGCACCAGCCCCACTGCGAGCAGTGTCATGCGCGGCAGGCGTGAGCGCGCTGACGTGTCAGCCACGCTTGGCCGTGCGGAAAATTCGGGAAGTCGATGGAGCATGCGAACGTCTCCGGTCAGCCACTTGAGCCGGCGCGGCATCACGATTTTCACACCATGAGACACACCAGAGGCACTAGACTGACACATAAGTCTTGTAGGATTTCTGCATAATTATGGTATCGAGACAGCGGGATACCCTGGATGCAGCAAGCCTCATCTTAGCGCCCAGCCATGCCAGCGCCTACCGTATCCAGCCCCCGACAATGCAAGCCAAGACCGTACCGCCATTGCCATTTCGCACGATGATCACCCAACGCCAGCGCTGCCAGGGCCGCTCGCTCGGCGCGCAAACCGCCGGTCAGCGCGCGCAACACTGGTTACATATGGAAACGATATCGCGCGGACAACTCACGACGCTACAGGTTCAATAAGTTACCATTATCGACGAATAGGCAATCAGGGAGAGAAATTTATGTCAGAAAATGCCGACCAGCCCACGGTCGCCAAGATCAATCCGCCAGTCTTCTTCGGCTCCGCCGTGGTGATTCTGGCGTTCGTGATCTTTACGGTCGCCATGCCGGATACCGCGCAGACCGCCTTCGGTCATGTCCAGACCTGGATCATCGACACCGTCGGCTGGTTCTACCTGCTGGCCATGGGCGTGTTCGTGATCTTCACGCTGGGTCTCGCCTTCTCGAGCTATGGCGACATCAAGCTGGGGCCAGACCATTCCGAGCCTGATTTCAGCTACGGCTCCTGGTTCGCGATGCTGTTCTCCGCGGGCATGGGCATCGGCCTGATGTTCTACGGCGTCGCCGAGCCTGTCTTCCACTTCACTGCGCCTCCGGTCGGCGATGCCGGCACCGTCGAGGCCGCGCGTGAAGCCATGAAGACCACCTTCTTCCACTGGGGCATCCACGCCTGGGGCGTCTATGCCGTGGTGGCGCTGGCGCTGGCCTACTTCAGCTTCCGCCACAACCTGCCGCTGCGCATCAGCTCTGCGCTGTATCCGCTGATCGGCAAGCGCATCCATGGCCCGATCGGCCATGCCGTCGATATCTTCGCCGTCTTCGGCACCATGTTCGGGGTCGCGACCTCGCTGGGTCTGGGCGTGCTGCAGGTCAGCTCCGGTCTGCATTACCTGTTCGATATCGACAACGACCTGACCACCCAGATCATCCTGATCGCCATCATCACCTGTCTGGCGACCGTTTCCGTGGTCATGGGTCTGGACGGCGGCATCCGTCGTCTCTCCGAGCTGAACCTTGGCCTGGCACTGGCGCTGATGCTGTTCGTGCTGTGCGTAGGTCCGACCATCTTCCTGCTGCAGACGCTGATCCAGAACATCGGTGGCTACCTCAGCGAAGTGGTCGACAAGACCTTCAACATGTTCGCCTATATCCCGGAAGATGGCCCGTCCAAGTGGCTGGGTGGCTGGACCCTGTTCTACTGGGGCTGGTGGATCGCGTGGTCCCCGTTCGTGGGCATGTTCATCGCACGTGTCTCGCGTGGCCGCACCATCCGTGAATTCGTCTACGGCGTGCTGTTCGTTCCGATGGGCTTCACCTTCCTGTGGCTGACCTTCTTCGGCGACAGCGCCCTGCACATGCTGCTGACCGATACCGCGGGCAACCTGGCAGAAGCGGTCTCCGCCGATGCGTCCGTGGCACTGTTCAAGTTCCTGGAGCTGTTCCCGTTCGGCAGCATCACCTCCATGCTGGCCACCCTGCTGGTGGTGACCTTCTTCGTCACCTCCTCGGATTCCGGCTCGCTGGTCATCGACATGCTGACCTCCAAGGAAGGTGATGAATCTCCGGTCTGGCAGCGTGTCTTCTGGGCCTTCTCCGAAGGTTTCGTCGCCGTGGCGCTGCTGATGGCAGGTGGTCTGGGCGCGCTGCAGACCGCCTCGCTGGCCTCTGCCCTGCCGTTCGCGATCATCCTGATGTTCGTCTGCTATGGCCTGCTCAAGGCACTGCGTCTCGAGGGCGTCAAGCAACGCTCCATGCAGCACCTGAGCAACACGCCGGGCCACACCGCCGGTGGCGCACGCAGCTGGCAGAAGCGCGTCCAGACCCTGGTCGAGACGCCGCGTCAGAAGAACGTCGAGCAGTACCTGATCAACACCGTCACGCCGGCACTGGCGGATGTCGCGAAGGAATTCGAGGCCCAGGGCCTGGATACTCGCGTCAATGACGAGGAAGACCGCAGCTATCTGCAGGTCAGCCACGGCGAGGAAGTCGACTTCGTCTACGGTGTGCGGGTGCGCGAATACGCTGCTCCGGCCTTCGCGCTGCGCAACGTCAAGCGCAAGGGCACCAGCGACGTGGAACGCCATTACCGCGCCGAGGTCTTCCTGCGTGAAGGTGGCCAGACCTATGACGTCATGGGTTACACCAAGGAGCAGGTGATCGGCGACGTGCTGGACCAGTACGAGAAGCACATGCACTTCCTGCACATGGCGCGCAACTGACGCCTGAGCGTTGCAGAAGTGATGACAGCTGATGACATGGCTGTCGCAAAGGCCCCGCCCCGTGCGGGGCCTTTGCGTATGTGGCCGAAATCAGAATGTCCGAGCCGACGACATTGGCTGCAATATCCGTGTGCGACCTTGAAAACCGCATGCGCGCACCACATCTCTTACCAGGCATTCATCTACGGCTTGAGGGTGGTGCGCCGGCGACGATAGGGGTGGCCGATGAGGGCGATACAGTGAATTCGTTACCCTGCATCCCGCCCAGCCTCTACACTGGTGGCATACTGGCAGCACGGCTCGCCACCTGCATCTCCACTTTCCCCACAATGCCGTTCACTTCACATTTTTCAGGAGAGTCTTCATGTCCAACGATACCAATGCCATCGGCCTGCACACTGCCAGCGCCACTCAGCTGGCCGAGCACCTCAACATCCTGCTGGCCAACTACCAGACCTTCTACATGAATGCCCGTGGTTACCACTGGAACGTGAAGGGCAACCAGTTCTTCGAGCTGCACGTGAAGTTCGAGGAAACCTACACCGACCTGCTGACCAAGGTCGACGAGATCGCCGAGCGTATCCTGACCCTGGGTCACGAGCCGCTGCACGCCTACAGTGACTACGCGCGTGTCGCCACCATCAAGGAAGACACCCACGTCAGCGACGGCACGGCTTGCGTCAAGGGCCTGCTGACCGGTTACAAGTCCCTGATCGAACTGCAGCGCGAGATCATGTCCGTCGCGTCTGACGCCGATGATGAAGGTACCGCTTCACTGGTCGGTGACTACATCCGCGAGCAGGAAAAGACCGTGTGGATGCTGTCCGCCTACCTGGGCGAGTAAGCACTCAAGCCAATGCAGCGCCAGGGCATGGCAGCGCGGATCTCTGATGCTGCTGACTGACGCTGTACTTGACTGACACTGGGCCGCGAGGCATTCGCGCAGTGTGAACGCCGCCTTTCGACCCTGCACACGCGGGACTCGAAAGGCGGCGTTGTCATATGGCCATGAAGGCCCGCCAGATACCGACCAGGAGGGTTGCATGTCACTGCCGCTGACACGTCTGCTACGCAAGCTGCTGCATGTGGCTGCCAAGCCCATGCGCCACGCACAGGGCAAGGATGGCTACGTCATTCACGCCTATCGTGGCTACGGCTCGCATAGCGAAGCCTTTCTGATGGGACGCATCTTCCGCCAGCCCGGCTCACGCAGCCAGCTGGCTCCCGGCGCCGGGCGCGACCTGATGGATGTCGGTCGCCGCATGCTGCGCTGGGGCAAGAGCGGCGTCGAGGTAGAGGTCGCGCTGGGGGACAACCGCACCACCGCCATCACCGACCGCGATGGCTACTTCAGCGTGCATCTGCCGCTCGATGAGCCGCTGGAGCACCAGGGGCAGTGGCATACCGCCCGCATCACGGCGTGTCCGCCGAAGCAGCCTCCGGTGGAGGGCGAGGCGCAGGTCTATCTGCCGCCCATCAGCACACGCCTCGGGGTGATCAGCGATATCGACGACACCGTGATGTACACCGGCGTCGCCAACAAGCTCAAGATGCTTTATCGCCTGTTCATCGAGTCCGCCGAGCGCCGCACCGCCTTCCCCGGCGTGGCCGCCCTCTATCAGGCGCTTCATGAGGGTGATGATGGCCAGCAGCAGCGCCCGCTGCTCTATGTATCGCGCGGCCCGTGGAGCATCTACGAGATGCTGGAGGTCTTCTTCCAGCACAACCGCATTCCGGTCGGGCCGATCCTGTTCCTGCGCGAGTGGGGCCTGACGCTGCAACGCCCGCTGCCCAGACGCTCCGAAGACCATAAGCAGGCGCTGATCGAGAAGATGCTCGGCCTGTATGACGAGATGCAGTTCCTGCTCATCGGCGACAGCGGCCAGCATGACCCGGAAGTCTACGCCGAGGTCGTGCGTCGCTATCCCGGTCGCATCTGCGCGATCTACATTCGCCAGATAGGCGATTCGGACTCGCGCAAGGCCGAGCTGGACCGGCTCGGCGAGGAGCTGGCCGCCCTCGGCTGCGTGATGCTGTTGAGCACCGATAGCCTCGACATGGCGCACCACGCGCATGCCAACGGCTACATCGATGCCGCCAGCGTCGAGATGGTACGTGCCGAGATCGAGCATCAACTCGCCGACGAGCCGGCCTGAGCGCCTCGATAGCCAGCGGATAGATAGCTGGCACTATAGCGGTACTACAACGCAAGACGGAGACCCCAGGGTCTCCGTCTTGCGTTGTGCGCGACTGACATCTGCCTCACCGAACGACCCTGCCAAATGACGGCCTCAGGCGATGCGTGAGCGAATCAGCTGATCGAGCGACAGGCGCCCCGGCCCCTGCAATACCAGCACCAGCAGGCTGGACAGCCACAGGCCGTGGGTCACCCAGGCGTGGGGATAGACGAACAGCTGAATGGTCAGTGTCATGACGGCCAGCCCCAGCGCCGCGAAGCGCGTCCCCAGCCCCAGCCACAGCATCAGCGGAAACAGGTGCTCGGCGATGGTCGCCAGCCAGGCAGCCAGTATCGGCGAGACCAGCGGCAAGGCGTATTCATGCTCGAACAGAAAGAAGGTGCTGTCCTTGATCGTGAAGCCGTCGACCTTGGTCTGCGCTGACATGAAGAATACCGCGCCGACGATGATGCGCATCAGGATCAACAGCGCATCCATGCGCAGTTTTTCCAGCCAGACGAACACTTTCAGGACCTGCCCCGCCACACCGGTACGAACCGCAGGCGTCGTTGATGATTCAAGGCTCATGATGAGGCCTCCTCAAGGGTGCGCCAGGGCGCGAAGGGTCAAACAGAAAAGAACCGAGCAGGATCAGGTCGGCGCGCGGAAGGCACCACTTGCCAGCAGGGGGGCCAGCAGCGGCCCCAGCTCCTGCTCGGGGTGCGCGTCCGCGAGCCGCGCTGCCGCGTCCGCCAGCGTCTCCCCCGCCAGCAGCAGTTCGAGCAGCAAGGCAGCGGCCTCGCACAGCACCGTCACCTGCACCTCCAGCGCCGGGCGCGTGATCAACACCCGCTCCGGCCGCGCGATAGCCAGCCCTTCAAGCGTCGCGCCGGCATGCTGGTGGCGCTGCCAGATCTCGAGCACCGCATGCTCCAGGCGCAGCAGACAAGCCGCGGGGTGCGCCGAGAACCTGAGCTCCATCACCGCCGCGGGCGGCAACCCCGCCAGCTGGGTCGGCACCAGGGCTTCGGCGTCCGCCGCGTGATAGGCCACCAGACGAGCGGCCTCGAAGCGGGCCAGGTCCACCGCATAGAATGGCAGCTGAGCGGCCGACACCTGACGCGTCTCGACCAGCGTGGTCAGGGTCGCGTGCAGGGTCTCGGCAAGCCCGGCCCCGTACTCCATCATCAGCGGTGAGCGCGGCAGATGCTGGCGGGAATGATCGTGGGCCAGGGCCGCAAAGAAGCGCTCCCCCACCACCTGCCGGGTCACCGGATAGGCCTCTTCCAGCGCACTGATCAGGCTGGCCCAGACATTATTGCGATAGACATCGAGGCGCTGCTGATGGCCTGCCTCGATACCCAGAAGCGCGGCATCGGGCTGGGTGAGTGCCTCGATGAAGGCGCGCTGCCAGTCGGGCTGGCGCTCAGCGCTGGCATGCCGCTCGAGAGAGGTCATCGGTCGCCCTCCATGCCGGAGCGCGTCAGCTGCTGCGCCCGTGTGCTGTGCAGCAACGCCTGAGCGCGCATGGTCTGCCCCAGCAATACCTCCAGCGCCGGTACTTGGGTATCCCATTCAATCAGCGTCGGACGCGGCCCGATGCGATTGATGAAGTCGGCATACAGCGCCCAGACCTCATCACAGACCGGCGCGCCATGGTTGTCGATCAGCAGACCTTCACGCGTGTCCTCGCCATGCCCCGCCAGATGGATCTCCCCGACGGCGTGGCCCGGAATGGATTCCAGCCAGGCCGCGGGATCGATCCCGATGTTGTGCGCCGAGACGAAGACATTGTTGACGTCGATCAGCAGTCCGCAGCCACTGCGCTCGACCAGGCGAGTGAGGAAATGCGTCTCGGGAATCAGTTCCGCCCCCAGCTCGCGTGCATCGAAACGCAGATAGTGGGCGGGATTCTCGATCAATACCTGACGGCCCAGGGTGTCCTGCAACTGCATCAGGTTATCGCTGACCCGTGCCAGCATCGCGTCCGTCAGCGGTACCGGCAGCAGGTCGTTGTAGAAGTGGCCGCTATGGCCGGCCCAGGCCAGGTGTTCTGACACGCTGGTGGGCGGGTGACGCTCGCAGAGCGTTCTGAGACGCGCCAGATGCGTGGCATCCAGCGGGCGCTCCGATGCCAGCGACAGGCCGACACCATGAATCGAGAGCGGATACTCCTGCAGCGCATCCAGCCGGGCATGAGGTGCCCCGCCGGCGCCCATGTAGTTCTCGGCATGAATCTCGAGAAACCCCAGCGCCGGACGCGACGACATCAGCTCACGCACATGCTGCGCCTTGAGGCTGATACCGACGGCCATCTCGTCGAGGGACGGATAGGCCGTACCGAAATCCGGGCTGCCGGAGGAAGGGGATGGCTGGTGCATGAAGACCTCTCGAGGCGGCGAGCGTCCGGTGGCGGCGTGGCGCCAGACCACCGGACGTCAAGTTCGGGGGGATGCTCGGGAAAGCCCGAGCCAGCCCCGAGGCGTGATGCTTACTTGATTTCTTCCAGGCTGCCGGTGCCATTCGGCGTCTCGATGGAGGTGCAGGTGCCTTCCGGAACCAGCTTCCAGGCATTGCCCTGATAATCGACGGTGGAAGTCCCGGCACACGAAGTACCCGGGCCGGCGGCGCAGTCATTCTCACCGGCCAGCGACACGCCGTAGCACTTTTCCATGCCCGCCGCGTGGGCCGGGAGGGAGACGACAGCGGTAGACAGAGCGACAGCGGTTCCGAGTGCGGAGGCCAGGGCAAAAGCGGTCTTGGCGGACTTGTTCGTCTTGGTAGACATGGGCATATCTCCTGAGAAAATGCTCTTTAATGAGCCAAACGTTATTTATCTATCACTTTCGCCCCTGCGCTGCGGGCTCAATCCAACTTACGGGGGGCTTGGGGAGATGGATGCAGAAAAGATCGAAATTCTTGCCGCGACTCGACAATATCGCGCAGACCGCACTCCCCTCATCACATGCGGAAACGATACCCCGCGCTTGCGTTGACCTCGCCATGCAAACGCAAGCGGCCCCATATAGGGGCCGCTTGCGTCGACTGTCATCTGCTGTCTAAGGGCATGTCGCGACGTCTGTTATAACGTCAGTCGCAACGGCTGCCTGCAGTGCTGCAGGCGATGAGGGCGATCAGCTATCGCCCTGCCACTTGCGCTCCATGAGCTCCCAGCGCGAGAGCGACGCAGGCGCCTGCCCTGCCTCGTCGGTGTCCATTGCCCCGGTGTCCAGTGCCTCGGCATCTGCTTCTTCACTGGCAGGCGGCTCGGGCGCGGGCTGGCGATCAAGCGCCGACGGCGCGGATGGCGATGGCTGATCCAGCGCCTGCTCGGGTTGATGCAGGGTGTCACGCGACTGGCGCACCAGTGCTTCCGGCAGTGGCTTCTTCATGCGCGCGCCGAGTTCCAGCAGCTCCTCGGCACGGCTGATCAGATTGCCGCGCCCGCTGGCCAGCCGCTTCATGGCGGTATCATGCGCCTCGCGCGTGCGTCCCAGCTGAGTGCCCAGCTCCTCGAGGGATTCGGCGAGGCCACGGAACTTGTCGAGCAGCGCTCCCGCGCGTTCACCGATCACGCGCGCATTGTCATTCTGACGCTCCAGACTCCACAGACTCGCCACGGTGCGCAGGCTGGCCAGCAAGGTGGTCGGCGTCACCATCACCACGCCCTGGGTGAAGGCATCCTGGAACAGGCTGTCATCGTGTTCGAAGGCCAGCGCGAAGGCCGGCTCCATCGGCAGGAACAGGAACACGAAGTCCGGCGAGCCCAGCCCCTCAATGGCGGGATAGTTGCGCCGCGCCAGCCCGGTGACATGGCCACGCACCGAGGTCAGATGCGCGCGCAGCGCGCGTGCTCGCGTCACGTCATCCTCGGCGTTGACGTACTCGGTGTAGGCGGTCAGCGAGACCTTGGCATCGATGATCAGATGCTTGTTGTCCGGCAGGTAGACGATGGCATCCGGACGCTGGCGTCCGCCCTCGCCGGTGAACGACACCTCGCGCTTGAACTCGATGCCATCACGCAGACCGGAGCGCTCCAGCACGGTCTCCAGAATCATCTCGCCCCAGTTGCCCTGCATCTTGCTGTCGCCCTTGAGCGCCCGCGACAGATTGGCCGCCTCCTCGGTGATCTGGCGGTTGAGCCCCGCCAACTGGTCGAGCTGACTCTTGAGGCTGGTGCGCTCGCGCACCTCCTCGCCATGCAGCTGCTCGAGGCGCTGACGGAAGTCGCCGACCTGCTCACGAAACGGCTTGAGCAACTGCTCGAGCTGGGCGCCACTGGCGGCGGTGAAGCGCTGCTGGCGCTCCTCGAACACCTTCCCCGCCAGCTGCTCGAATTCCTGACTCAGGCGCTCGCGCGACTCGTTGAGCAATGCCAGCTGCTGCTCGTGATGGCTGGCCTCCTGACGCTGGCGCGTCACCAGCGAGGCATGCGTCTCGCGCAGCTCGGCGTAGCGCTCGGTCAGTGTCTCGAGACGCTCCTCGCGCTCCAGCAGCTGCGCCTCCAGCACTTCCTGCTGGCGGGTCAGGCTGCGCGCCAGCGTCTGCTGCTCACTCAGGGCGCGTGACTGTTCATCCAGGCGCCCCTGCAGCGATTCGCGCAGCGTGGCGAGTTGCTCCGTCAGCGCATCACGCGCCTGGCGCGCCTCCTCCAGCGACTGGCTCAGATAGCGCTGCTGCTGCTCCGCCTGCTGCCCATCCAGCGCGGCACGCTGCTCGATCAGGGCCGCCCGCTGCTCGGCCTGTTGCTGGCGCTCACGCGACTCGTCCAGCGAGGCCTGCCACGTCTGCTGCATCGACTGTAGCTCCTCCTCACTGCTCTCCTGCAGCGCATGGAGCTGCTCGCGGGTTCGCCGCCAGCCCAGCCCCAGGGCCAACGACAGCATCAACAGCACGCCGACCAGCAACCACATCACGGCGGAAGATTCAGAAAGCAGCGACATCGGGCACTCCATGGCCTGTGAAAACGCAGCGGGGTCACCCCCCCTTGAAAGTCAGTATCGCGCATCCATGTCTTGAGTGTCAGGGCACGAAAGGACGGGAACTGCCTGCCATCATCGAGCGATGCTCACTGCGGTGAGTGACGTACGCCGAGAGCAGAATTCTCCCCTTCTCTGCCCAGCACGCTCGCAAGAGCCGAAGCACGGAAAGGAGATTCGCATGACACAGCAGACCGATCAGCAGACACGTCAACAACTGCAAGGCAAGCGCGTGGCCATTCTCGCGACCCATGGCTTCGAGGAATCCGAGCTCGCGGTGCCGCGCGCCGCACTGCAGGAGGCGGGCGTCGAGGTAGACATCGTCTCGCCGGAGAAAGACGGCATTCGTGCCTGGGCCGAAACCGACTGGGGCGAGAAGTACCAGGTCGATACCCCGCTCAGCGATGCCAGCGAACACGACTATCACGGCCTGGTGCTACCGGGTGGCCTGTTCAATCCGGACACCCTGCGTCAGGACGAAAGCGCACTGAGCTTCGTGCGCAGCTTCTTCCAGGCCCACAAGCCGGTCGCCGCCATCTGTCACGCGCCGTGGATCCTGATCGATGCCGGCGTCGTCGAAGGCCGTCAGATGACCTCCTTCCCTTCCGTCGCTCAGGACCTGAAGAACGCCGGCGCCGAGTGGCAGGACAGCGAAGTGGTGTGTGACAGCGCGCTGGTCACCAGCCGCAAGCCAGCAGATCTCGATGCGTTCAACGCCAAGCTGCTCGAGGAACTGGCCGAAGGCAAGCACCAGCATCAGCACGCCTGAGGCCGCAAGCCAGAGAGCCGCAAGCCAGAGAGCCGCAAGCTAGACAGCCGCAAGCTCTGAAGCTTGAACAGACAGACGCCCCTGCCACTTCGGCAGGGGCGTTTTCGTTGTCTCAAGGGCGCGATCCGGTGCCTTGGTGGCAGAAGTGAAGTGTCCTCGCAGCACTGGCTGAACCCCTCTTGGCCGAGGATCGTTGGCCACTCTGCAGCCGTGCATCCCAGAACCTCATTGCGAGCAACCACTTACACTACAGGCAACGCAATCTGGACAACTAAGCTCCACAACAACACACCGAGCGACGCACGGAGACATTAGCGAACGCCTTTCGTAAAAGGCGCTGCGACACGATATTCTGACGACAAGGATCCTCTTGGGTGACTGACCGACCATACGGGAGACCGCCCCATGCATATCTCGACCTTGACCACAGCCCTTACGTCTCTGCTGCCTTCCCTGCTGCTGGGACTGACGCTGATGCTCGCCACGCCGACGCTGGTCGCCGCGGATGATCGCCATCGCGCGCAGGGCCAGCACGGCGAGCGCCACAGCACGCCGCACAGTCGCCACGAGGCGATCAAGCGCCGCCATCTCAGGATGTTCGACGAGCCGCGCGTGGAGCGCCATCACTCGCGTCATGACATCCGCCGCCATGTCCCCAAGCGCCGCTACTATCAGCATGGGCGCCTTGAGCACGACCGCTACCGCCCGTACTACTACCAGAACCATGACTCCGGCCGGCATGGCATCCGCCGCTACCATAACGGCGTGAGCATCGGCATTCCGGCGATCCGCATCAATATCAACTGAGCTTGCGCACTCTCATCAGGCCACGCCAGCGCCTGATGCCCAGAGATGACGACGCCCAGAGCTGACGACGCCCCCGCAGGCTGACCTGCGGGGGCGTCGTTCGTCTACGTGATGAGTCTTGCCTGAGAGTTGATCAAGCGGCCTTGGCAGGCTCGGCGAGTTCGGTGATCAGGCCCTTGAGCACCTGCCAGAATTCACCGACCGACTCGATCTCGACCCGCTCGCTGGGCGAGTGGGCACCGCGAATCAGCGGCCCGAAGGAGATCATCTCGAGCTGGGGATACTTGGCCCCCAGGATGCCGCACTCGAGTCCGGCATGGATGACCTTGATCTCCGGCGCACGGCCGGTGACGCTCTCGTGCAGGCTGCAGAAGCGCGCCAGCAGCTGCGCATCCGGCGCCGGCTGCCAGCCCGGATAGGCATTCTCGGCCACGGTGGTCGCGCCGATCAGCGCAAAGAGCCCACGAATGCGTTGCTCCATCATGGTCACGGCATCATCGCGCAGCGAACGCACCAGCGCGCAGAGATGGAAGCGCCCCTCGCGCAGCTGCACCACGCCGAGGTTGTTGGAGGTTTCCACCACGCCTTCCACCGCCGCGCTCATGCGCTCGACCCCGTAGGGCGCGGCATCCAGCACCGCGACCAGCCGCTGGGTGTCCTCGACGGACAGCGCATTCTCGGCGTTGCCACGGGTCACGCTGAGCGAGACATCCGGGTCCGTCTCGCGCAGCTCGGCGCGAATCTGGGCCTCGAAGTCCGCGAGTCGCTGGCGTGCGGCGGCGACGCGCTCGTCATAGATCACCACGCCGACCGTGGCCTCACGCGGCAGGGCATTGCGCAGCGTACCGCCAGACCAGCTGACCAGACGCGGCTTGAACTCGGCCAGCGCGACCAGCGCGCGTGACATCAGGCGATTGGCATTGCCGCGACCACGATGGATATCGAGCCCGGAATGGCCGCCGACCAGGCCGCCGATGGTCAGCTCCAGCTCCGCTTCGGCATCCTTCAGGGACGAGGTGGCAAACTCGTGGGCGACATTGATGTCCGCACCACCGGCACAGCCGATATAGACCTGCCCGCGGTCTTCCGAATCCAGGTTGAGCAGGTAGCGCCCTTCCAGCCAGTTCTCGGCCAGATTCAGCGCGCCACCCATCGAGGTTTCCTCCTCGAGGGTGAACAGCGCTTCCAGCGGACCGTGCACGAGGCTGTCGTCTTCGAGAACGGCCAGCGCCGCCGCGACGCCGAGACCGTTGTCGGCCCCCAGAGTGGTGCCGCGCGCCTTGAGCCAACCGTCTTCCAGATAGGTGTCGAGGGAATCACGCGTGAAGTCATGATCACTGTCGCTGGCCGCCTGGGCGACCATGTCGAGATGGCCCTGCAGCACGATGCCCGCTGCGCTCTCGTGGCCGGGCGTGGCGGGCTTGCGCAGACGCAGGTTGCCGAAAGCGTCGCGATCATGAGTGAGACCACGCGCTTCGGCCCAGTCGATCAGGTAGGCCACCAGCGCGGCTTCATGCCCGGACGGGCGCGGAATATTGCACAGAGTGCGGAAATGACGCCAGAGGATGGCGGGGTCCAACGTATCGATATGCTCATTCATGGCGAAGATTCCTGTTCTTGTCATCAATGAGCATACGGAACAGCGGACGGGCGTGGCTAGTGGTTGTCGACACCTATCGATCAGCGACTTCGAATATGCAAGGATGACAATCACGACCCTGCTGACAGCTGCATGCCATTCCCCACCTTCATCGGAGCCTTTATGCCTCGTCGACTACTGCTGCTGACCGCCATCTCCGCCACTGCTGGCCTGCTGATGCTGAGTGGCTGCTCGCCGATTCCTGACATGCCTGGCCCGATCGGTATTCCGGGCCTCTGAACCGCGACCGGCCGCTCTACTCTTGTCAGACAGGCTTGACCGATGCTCATGTCAGATGAGCTTGTCAGACGGCCTTGTCATTCGCTCTGTTCGATCAGGCGCCCGGCGGCCGCTCGGCACCAGCGATCGCGCCCCTTGCGGCCCACGATGCCCTGCCCCTCGGCCCAGCTGATGAAGGCAGGCGAATCCTGTCCGCCGAGCGCCAGCACCAGCCCGTGACGCGACGCCTCATCAAGTCGTGAAGGCTTACTGGCCTCGAGTGCTGTCTCGAGCCACGGCCGTACCAGCGCCAGCCCCCCGCCACCACGGCGATACCAGTCCAGTCGCTGCGCGCATGCGGCTGGCGTCAGCGTGGCCAGGTCAGTTTCACTTCCTTGCTGCCGCAGTCTGTCGGCCAAGACGGGCGGCAAGCCGTGCAGCTCATGCGTGAGCAGGCTGGGCAGCAGGCGCTGGAAGTCCTGCTGCAGCGCGCCGAGCAAGGCATCCTGCGCCAATTGCCCGCGCGGCGCAGACTCTCCACTCCCGCTCTCGCCGATGGCCTTGCCCATCATCACCGCGTGCTCGCCACTGGCGGCATCGCGCTTGAGGCCCATGCGCAGCGGCACGAAGCCCTGCGCCAGCCAGAAGGCGACCAGATTGGCCTCGGCCCCGAAGCTGGTGCCGAGTCGCGTGACGCCTGCCGTCAGCGCCTGCTGCTCCAGCGCCTTGAGCAAGCGCGCGCCCTGACCACGCCGCCACAGCGCGGGATGCACCGCGATGCGCAGCACCCGCCACCAGCGGGCCTCGGCGGCGCCCTGGTGGCCTGCATGCGCCGCCAGCGACTGTGCCAGCAGGTGCCCGCGCGGACGCCGCTTGCCGCACCAGATGTCATGCGCCAGGGGCGTCGGGAAGCCGCCCTCCTCGACGGCGGCCACCACCCCCAGCCAGGCATCACGCCCAGTCGTGACGTCGCGCTGACGAATCGCCATCAGCGTGAGTCCCGGCGTGTCGAGCAGCTGGCGCAGGTCCGCCGGTGTAGTGCGGTAATGCGCCTGCACCAGCAGGCCGAACAACTGCCGCAACGCCGCCTCGTCACGCGCCAATGCATCACGCTCCAGTACGACAATGTCGCAGCCCTCCAACCACTGCTGAGCATTCTTCGCGCATGGCTCAGGCAGCTCAGGCAGCTCAGGCGGCTGCGCCGAGAGCAGCAGCAGGTCATCGGTCAACGCCTCCAGCGGATCGCCGGGCGCCCAGCGCACGGGCGTCGTCATCTCCAGCGCCTGCCAGCCAGGACACTGACGCTCGAGATGATGGCGAAACCGCAGCTGGAAGCCGCGACCGGTGCCTTCATAGCCATGCACGGTGGTGGCGAAGGCGATGCGCGGAAAATGCGCCAGATAGCCCTTCAGCAAGGGTGTGGGGATGGCGGCGGCCTCATCGACGAACAGCCGCGGCAGCAGCTCATCGTGACAGGCGTGACGAGCCGCCTCGATGGCATCCGGCGCCAGAAAGCGCAGTTCGCTGCCGGATGCCGTGTCGCCCTCCGCCTGTCCAACCGGCAGCCGGAAGACATTGCCCTCGCGCTGCCCCCGGGGCAGCAGTGCCGCCAGGCGTTCGAAGATCGCGCTGACCGCCGCAGGGCGTGGCGCCGTCAGCCAGACATCCTGCCCCGCCGCCAGACAGCGCGCCGCCGCGATGCCCAGCGCACCACTCTTGCCACGCCCTCGATCCGCGCTGATCACCACGGGCCGCGCAGGCGCCAGAGCCGCCAGCGCAGCCACGCTGGCGGCCTGGTCCTGCGTCAGGCAGTCACTGTCGGCGATGGCGTCTGCTCGCGCCGCCTGATCGCCGCTTTGCAGCGACGGCGCAGGCAAGTGTCCGCCCTGTGGCCAGTGCAGCACACTGGCATGCGATGAGAGACGCCGCGCCAGCCGCGCCAGATAGCGTGCCGTCAGCTGCTGCCGCTCGAAGGGCCAGTGAGCCAGACGCGCATGATCGCCATCCGGCACTGGCGCAGGGTCTGCCGCGGCCCAGGCGGCAGGCGTCATCAGTACCAGCAGGCCCCCCGCCTTCAGGGTGCCGGCCACGGCGCCGAAGGCATCGGGATCGAAGCCCGTCGCCGGCTGCGCCGCATCGAAGATGACCAGTGACTGCTCACCGCCCAGCTGAGTGGCGGCCTTGGCCATCGCCAGCGCACGCACCGGCGGCGCGCCCGCTGTCGACAAGGCTTCACCTGTGCCCAGCCACAGCGGGACAGGCTCAGGCGCTGGCCACCGCTCGCAGATCGCCTGCGCGGCGCCAGTGGGGTCATCGCCGCTGATCCACAGACAGGCACGCTGACGCCGCGCGAGCAGATGTTGATGCAGCGTTCGGCACCACGCCTCGAGGGCGGGCAGGTCACTGCGAGAAGGAGAATCTGAAGGAGGAGTCGTCATGTCGCGCAGCATGCCGCATGGCAGCGCGCCAGACCAGATGAGCAGACCAGATGGCGCGAGAAAGTCGCGATCTGCTCGGCGCTGCCGCCAGGCCTGCCACTCGCGCCTGTTACTTGAGAAGAAGCTCATACTCATACAACGCCCCGTTGCAAGATGAGCAACGCAAGCGGCGCAGGGATGAGAATGGTTATATTTAGGCTTATCGGGATAATGAAGCTCCACTTCCCATCATTGCGAGTCCCCCCGATGCCACAGCGTCACTCCCTCACCACTGCTCTGCCCCGCGCGCTCAAGCCTTGCCTGCTCGCCCTGAGCCTGGCGGCAACATTCGTGGCGGGTCAGGCCTCGGCACTCGAATACCCGATCGGCACGCCGGTCAAGGAAGGCGGCATGGAAATCGCTGCGGTCTACCTGCAGCCGGTGGTGATGGCCCCGGCCGGCAAGCTGCCTGCCAATCAGGCCGATATCCACCTGGAAGCCGATATCCACGCGCTGATGGAAAACGACAACGGCTTTGCGCCGGGCGACTGGATTCCCTATCTCGGAATTCACTACACCCTGACCAGGCAGGGTGGCGAGGCGCCGATCGAAGGCGAGCTGGTGCCGATGATCGCCAATGACGGCACCCACTACGGCAAGAACGTCAAGCTGGATGGCCCGGGCAAGTACCACCTGACCTTCGAGATCCAGCATCCGGACATGCCGCGTCATATCGACAAGGAAACCGGCGTCGCCGAGTGGCCGCAGACCATCACCACCGACTACGACTTCGTCTATGCCGGCGTCGGCAAGAAAGGCGGCTACTGAGCGCCGCTCTGCCCTTTCTGCATGACCCTGAATGTCTGCATCCCGTGAGGCGGCCATTGCCGCTTGCTCCTTCGATGGCCGCCTGTGCTGACCTGCACTCGCGGCCATTGGTCGCTCTACCACCAGCGCCTTGCGCTGGTGTCAGTGTGCGCTTTCCCTCATCGTCCGGAGTGTCCCATGCGCCTGACCTCTTTCTTGCCCTCCCTCTTGCCCTCTCGCCTGCCCCGTCGAGCAAGCGCCCTGCTGCCCGCGCTCGTCATGTTGCTCGTGGCCCTTTTGCTCGTGGCTCTGCTGCCTCGCCCGGCGGCCGCCAGCGACATGCCGTCCTACGACCTGACCCTCGACAACGGCAAGCTCATTCCTGAGGTCCTTGAGGTGAAGGCGGGCGAGAAATTCGTCATCCAGCTGCACAACGCGGGCAATACGCCGGCCGAATTCGAGAGCAACTCCCTGCGCAAGGAGAAGGTGCTGGCGCCGGGCGTGAAGTCGTTCGTCGTCATCCATCCGCTGCGCGCGGGCAGCTATGACTTCTTCGATGATTTCCACCTGCCGGACGCGCGTGGCAAGGTCGTCGCCGAATAAGCTCGGCCACCCTGTGCCAATGACGCCTTTTTCGTCATCGATGGCGCGCACCGATCGTCAGTAGAAGAGAGTCCGCATGTTTGATCAGATCCTGTTTATCGTCTGGCGTGAAAGCGTCGAAGCCATTCTCGTCATCGGCATCATGCACGCCTGGCTGGTGCAGTCCGGCACCCACGCGGGCCTGCGCTACCTGTGGGGCGGGGTCGTCGCCGGCCTGGTGCTGGCCGGCCTGATGGGGGCGGCGCTGATGGGCGCCAACACCTGGCTGACCGGCACCGCGCAGGAAGTCTTCCAGGCCGTACTGGTACTGACCGCCTGCCTGTTGATCACCCAGATGGTGCTGTGGATGCGCACCAAGGGCCGCACGCTCAAGGCTGAACTCGAGAGCGGCCTGGCCAGCGCCGTCTCCTCCGGCAGCTACTGGGGCGTGGCGACGCTGGTCGCCATCGCCGTGGCGCGCGAAGGCGCGGAAACCGTCGTCTTCCTCTATGGCATGGGCGCCGCCAGCCTGCAGTCCGGCGGCATCGCCAGCTTCGCGCTGGCTGCGGGCCTCGGCTTCGCCCTCGCGGTGGCGACCTTCATGGCGCTGCAGCTCGGTTCACGCCTGTTCTCGTGGAAGCTGTTCTTCCGCGTGACCGAAATCCTGCTGTTGCTGCTGGCGGCGTCACTGCTGATGTCGGGCCTCGAACAGCTGATCGGCCTCGGCTATCTGCCGGCGGGCCTCGACCCGCTGTGGGATTCCAGCTGGCTGCTCGATGATGGCAGCGGCCTCGGCGGACTGCTGGCGACCTTCGCCGGCTATCGCGCCTGGCCTGCCACGACGATGGTGGTCGGCTATCTCGGCTACTGGGTCATCGTCGCAAGCCTCATGAAGCGTCAGCGCAAGAGGGAGCGCGTCGACCAGCGCCGTCAGCTCACTGCCCGCGCGCGCAGCTGAGTTCCCCTTACGCGACCCGTCAGTCAGGAGAGAGACATTCATGGCCAATTGCGGCACCGGCTCCTACGCCGCCACCTCCGACATCATCGCCAGCGATGGCGCTACCTCGCCGGCCCGTCAGGCCACGCGCATCGCACGCTTCGGGCAGGCGATGCAGCAGCGGCGTGGCCTGATCCAGCTGGTGCAATGGCTGGTGGTCGGCATCTATGCCTTTCTGCTGGTGGTGCCTGCGTTGCTGCCACTGCCGGATTACCAGGCGCATATCCTCACCAACCTGACGGTGTTTGCCGAGTTCGTGTTCTGGGGGCTATGGTGGCCCTTCGTGCTGATCAGCATGGTGCTGATGGGGCGCGTGTGGTGCGGTGTCTTCTGCCCCGAAGGCACCCTGACCGAAGCCGCCAGTCGCATCGGCCTGGGTCGTCCGATCCCCCGCTGGATGCGCTGGGGCGGCTGGCCCTTCGTGGCCTTCCTCGGCACCACGCTCTACGGCCAGCTGGCCAGCGTCTATCAGTACCCGCTGGGCGCACTGGTGGTACTGGGGGGCTCGACGGTGGCCGCGATCATCGTCGGGCTGATCTACGGCAAGGGCACGCGGGTCTGGTGCCGTCAGCTGTGTCCGGTGAATGGCGTCTTCAATCTGCTGGCGCGCCTGTCACCGACCCACTTCCGTACCGACCAGGCCCGCTGGAACGCCCACAACCAGGCTGTCCGTCAGGGCAACGCCGTGCGCATGCACGCCCCTGACTGCGCGCCGCTGATTCCGCTCAAGCAGCTCGACAGCGCCGGTGACTGCCATGTCTGCGGACGCTGCAGCGGCTACAAGAACGCGATGCAGCTGGAGTGGCGTGCGCCGGGGGCAGAGCTGGTCGAGCCGCCGCAGCCGGTGCGCTTCACCCACTACTCGGTGCTGGTGTTCGGCCTGCTCGGCATCGCCATCGGCGCCTTCAGCTGGAGCGCCAGCCCGTGGTTCGTCGCCCTCAAGCAGCAGCTGGCTTTCTGGCTGATCGATCACGACCTGATGTGGCCGCTGACCACCACCCTGCCGACCTGGATTCTGACCAACTACCCCGAGCACAACGATGTCTTCAACCTGCTCGATGGCAGTCTGATCACGCTGTGGATCGTAGTCGGTGGCGGCCTGCTGGGCGCGCTCACCAGCCTGCCGCTGCTGCTGGGCAACTGGCTGATGGGTGGCAAGGCGACGCTGTCACGCCTGTGGCACCTCTCGCTGAGCCTGATTCCGCTGGGCGGGCTGGGCGTGTTTCTCGGCCTCTCCGCCACCACCATGACACTGCTGCGCGGTGATGGCATCAATCTCACCTGGGCCAATGATCTGCGCGCCACCCTGCTGGCATTGGCCTGCCTGTGGGGGCTGCGGCTGGCCTGGCGCATTACCGGTGAGCAGCGCAACGGCGAGCAGCACAACGGTGAGCAACGCAACGGCGGCCTGCTCGCCGGCAACGCTGCACGGCTGGTCGGTACCGCGAGTGTCGCGCTGGCCTGCCTGCCCGCACTGGGCATCTGGTATCTGATGTTCTGGGGCTGGTGACGCCCTGCTGGCTGGATGCTGGCTGACTGACAGAGGCTCAAGGCCTGACACACCAAGGCTTGAAACACCAAGGCTTGAAAGACAAAGACCCGCCGATTGGCGGGTCTTTGTCTTTCAGCGACATGCGGCGTTTTCTCAAAGTACGATCAAGGAGCCTTCAAGGCGCCATCAGTGCGCTGGGCGCTGTTCGCCACTTTCGCTGGCATCCGCCTTGCTGGCCGGGTCTTGCGGGCGACGGAACAGGAAGGCCGCCACGCTGCCGAGCACATAGACCGCACCCAGCCACAGGAAGATATTGTCGAAGGCCAGCACCTCGGCCTGGATGCTGATGCGCTGGGCGATCATCTGCACACCGGCCTGCCACGGATCAGCCAGCCCCGCGAAGGTCGACTGATAGCTTGCCAGCTGATCGATCACCACCTGGCGGCTCTGGTCGATGGCCCCGATCATCTGGTTCCAGTGATAGTCCTCACGCAGCTCGCGGATGGTGTCGATCAGCGCCAGTCCCACCGCGCCGCCCAGGTTGCGCATCACGTTGAACAGACCACTGCCGTTGCCTATCTCGTGGGGCGCCAGACGTCCCATCGCCAGCCGGGAGACCGACAGCAGCACCATGATCTGGCCCGCGCCGCGGATCACCTGCGGCCAGAAGAAGTCATCGAAGCCCGAGTCCGAGGTCAGGTGCACGTTCATGCCGGTGCCGAGACCGGTCAGCACCAGGCCGATGCATAGCATCAGGCGCAGGTCGATGCGGTCGGAAAGCTTGCCCGCCACCGGCGCCATCAAGAACATCACCACGCCGCTGACGAACATCACCTGCCCGATCTGCACGCTGGAGAAGCCGGAAATCGAACCGAGAAACAGCGGCACCAGATAGACCAGCCCGTAGAGCACCACGCCGATCCAGAAGCCGATGATCGCCCCCAGCGCGAAGTTGCGGTCCCTGAACACCCGTAGGTCGACGATGGGGTTGCTGGTCGTCAGCACGCGCCAGAAGAAGCCGACTGCCGACACCGCGCACACCACACTCCAGAACAGGATCAGCGAACTGGCGAACCAGTCATCGCCGGGCCCCTCCTCGAGCACGAATTCGAGGCTGCCGAGAAAGACCGCCATCAGCGCCAGGCCCAGCGTATCCAGACGACTGAGCAGGCCGCGGTCGCCGCTGTCGATCTCCAGATTGCGCCACACCAGCGTTGCCACGATGATGCCCGGCACCAGATTGACCAGAAACAGCCAATGCCAGCTCATGTATTCGGTGATATAGCCGCCGACGGACGGCCCGATGGAGGGCGCCATGGTCGCCACCAGGCCTATCACCGCCTGGATGCTGCCCATCATGCGGCGCGGGAAGATCGAGAAGCTGGCCGCCTGGGTCAGCGGAATCATCGCCCCGCCCATGAAGCCCTGAACCGCACGCAGCACGATCAGGGCTTCCAGCGAGGTCGAGAGCGCACAGCCCAGACTCGCCAGCGTGAAGCCCAGCGCCGAGACGGTCAGCACCAGCCGCGTCGAGAAGATGCGCGCCAGCATGCCGGAGAGCGGAATCATCACGATCTCGGCGATCAGGTAGCTGGTCTGCACCCAGGAAATCTGGTCCTGACTGGCGGCCAGGCCCGCCTGCAGCTCGTTGAGCGAGCTGGACACGATCTGGATATCCAGAATCGCCATGAACATGCCGAACACCGCGGCCACGAAGCCGATCTGCTGGCGGCGCGTCGGCATGTCACTGGCGGTGCCCGCGGGGGGCTGGCTCGGGGGCTGTCTCGGGGATTGAGCCGAGGACTGGGTCGTCTCGGCCATGCTTACTGCGCTCCGCGATCAGCGCTGGCGACCTGCGCGGCATCGGGCGCGAGGACGTCCCTGGAGAGGCTATCGACGGCATAGGTGCCGGTGTCCGCAAGCTCTCGTGTATCGACGCTGGGGATGACCGACAGACCGGCGCGCAGACGCGGCAGCGCATCCGCTGGGCCGGTCAGGCGAATGCGCACCGGCACACGCTGGACGATCTTGTTGAAGTTGCCGGTGGCGTTGTCGGTCGGCAGCAGACTGAACTCGGTGCCGGTCGCCGGCGCCAGGCTATCCACCACGCCCTCAAACTCGATGTCCGGGTAGGCATCCACCTCGAGACTGACCGGCTGGCCGACGCGCATGCGCTCGGTCTGGGTTTCCTTGTAGTTGGCCACCACATAGGCGCTCTTCACCGGCACCAGCTGCATCAAGGTCAACGAGGCGCTGGCCATGGTGCCCACCTCGACACTGCGATTGCCGACCACGCCATCCTGCGGCGCGTAGATCGAGGTCTTCTCCAGCTGGTGGCGCGCGTAGGCGAGATCCGCCGCTGCTGACACCACCTGGGCACGCGCCGACTCCAGCTGCGCCTTGTAGACCTCAAGCTGCTGCCGGGCAGACACCAGCGCGGCCTGCTTCTGGGCAACGCTCGCCTCGGCGGTTCGCAGGGTCACCTGGTCATCTTCATAGGACTGACGCGAGGCGTAGCTGCGGCTCTCCAGACTTCTGGAGCGCTTGAGGTGCAGCGCCGCCTGATCGCGTTCGGCCTTGGCCGAGGCCAGCGCGGCCCTGGCCTCGTCGATCTTCGCGCCTTGCAGGTCCAGCTGACGCTCGGCCTGGACTTCCCCGGTACGGGCGTTGTCCAGCGCGGCACTGGCCTGGTCCAGATTGGCCCTGGCATCTTCGTCATCCAGCTGCACCAGCAGCTGCCCCTTCTTCACCGGCTGGTTGTCATGCACCAGCATGCGCGTCACCCGCGCGGTGACCTCGGAGCGCACCGCGATGCTGTCGGTACGCACATAGGCGTTGTCGGTCTCCTGCATGAAGCGCCCGACCTGCCACCATTCGACCCCCATCACTCCGCCAGCGATCACGCCCGCCACCACGATGAGTGCCACGACACCCTTGCCTGCCTTGTTCATTCGGCGACTCTCTCTTGCTGCCTGTCGGTGACAGGCGTGTAATCTGTCTGACGCTGCGGATGAGGCGGCCACGGCGCTTGCGAGCGCTCAGGCCACGGCTGTCATCTTGCATCGCCACAAAGTGTAATGAATACTACACTTACTTGAGGCAGCCCCGACAGTTTCGACAGACAGCGTCTCTCGTTCGCAATATCGCAATCTTGCCTGTTTCAGGCGGTTTCCGGATCACAGACAGGACACTCACATGACTGATTCGCCCTCATCAGAGACCGCCCCTGACTCGGGAAGCACCACGACTCGCGCCTCACCGCGCGGGGAAGCACGCCGCAAACGCCAGCTGGAAGTCGCGCGCGAACATTTCCTCGAACACGGCTTCGCCGCGACCAGCATCAATGAGATCGCCCGGCAGGCCGGCGGATCACTGGCAACGCTGTATCGTAATTTCGGCAACAAGGACGGCCTGTTTCTGGCCGTGATGCAGCAGGAGGCGCAGACGGTGTGGTCGGTGATGGACCACGAAGCCAACGAGACACGCAGTGTCGAGGAAGCGCTGGAAGACTTCGGCATGGCGATGCTGGCGCTGGCCCTCGCGCCCGAACTGATCCGCCTGTTCCGTGGCCTCGCCTTCGAGAGCGGCCGCAACCCGCAGCTCGGCAAGCTGTTCCTCGACAACGGCCCCAAGCTGACCCGACAACGCCTGGCAGGCTACCTGTCGCGTCAGGTCGCCCAGGGCCACCTGCCGTCCACCGGCCTCGGCCAGGAACCGCTGGCCGCCGCCAACCTGCTCACCGGCATGCTGCTCAACCCGCTGCATGTCGACGCCCTGCTCGGCTGCCCACCCGACACCGCAAGTCCTGAACAACTCCGCCCACATGTCAGACGCTGTGTGCGCGTCTTTCTTGCTGGCTTCGGTGCCAGTTAGAAAGCTTGCTGGCTTCGGAGCAAGTTAGAGAGCTGGCAGGTTTCAGTGCCAGTTAGAAAGCTTGCTGGCTTCGGAGCAAGTTGAAGAGCTGACAGGTTTCGGTGCCAGTGAGAAAGCTTGCCGGCTTCGGTGCAAGTTGAAGAGCTGGCAGGTTTCGGGGGCAAGTCAGAGAGCTTGCCGGCTTCGGAGCAAGTTAGAAAGCTTGCTGGCTTCGGTGCCTGATCATCGGCCCACTGACACGAAGACGCCGAGTCGACTGACTCGGCGTCTTCGTGTGCAAGAAAGATGATCTGCGGGAAATCAGCGATGGCCGCCAGGCGAGTGGCCTCAGGCGGGCCTTGGCTGGCGCAGGCGTGACAGCCACCCGCCACTGCGTGCCTGGGCGCGTACGCCGGGGAAGTTGAGTTCGACCTGACGCAGGCACAGGGTCAGCAGGATGGTCAGCACGAGGTAGATGGCGCCGATGAACAGCAGCGGCTCGTAGGTGAGGAAGTTCTCGTCGCGGATGATGTTGGCGACCTGCAGCAGGTCCATCATGGCGATCGTCGAGACCAGCGGCACCGACTTGAGCAGCAGGATCATCTCGCCGGTCAGAGTCGGCAGGCACAGCTGGATGGCGCGCGGCAGCCACAGGCGACTGAAGACCTGAAACGGCCCCATGCCGAAGGCACGGCCCGCTTCCCGCTCGCCCGGCGGCACGCTGAGCAGCGCCCCGCGCAGGACTTCACCGGAGTAGGCACCCACCGAGAGGGTGAAGGTCAGGGTGGCGTAGAAGAACGGGTCACGCAGGATGCCCCAGAACATGCTCTCGCGAATGCCGGGAATGCCTTCCAGCAGCCGGCCGATGCCGTAATAGAAGAAGAACAGCTGCACCAGCAGGGGCGTGCCACGCATCACAATGGAGACGCCACTGGCCAGCCAGGCGAGAGGCCTGGGGCCCTTGATGCGCGCCATCGCCATGCCGACCGCCAGCGTGAAGCCGAGCACGGCCGACACCACCAGCAGCACCAGGGTGTTGATCAGTCCTGTCCACAGCGATTCCTGATAATAGGGGTCCGATAACCAGCTGAAATCCATGTCACGCCTCCTGGGCGGAAATATCGGGTTCACCGCGGCGCACGTAGCGCTCCAGACGACTGAACGCGGCGCTCGAGGTCAGGGTCATCAGCAGATAGAGCAGCCCCGCCACGCTGTAGAACAGGAAGTAGGCGCGCGAGCTGGCGGCCGCCTGCTGCACGGTGAAGAACAGCTCGCTGAAGCCGATGACGCTGATCAGGGCGGTGTCCTTGATCAGGATCAGCCACAGGTTGGACATGCCCGGCAGTGCGTTGGGCAACATGCCCGGCAGCGTGATGTAGCGAAAGCGCGCCATGGGCGAGAAGCCGTAGGCATCGGCCGCTTCCAGCTGGCCCTTGGGAATGGCCAGGATGGCGCCGCGAAAGACTTCGGTCATGTAGGCGCCCTGCACGAAGGCCAGTACGCCGACGGCGGTGACGAAGCCGCTGATCTCGACCTTGCCCGCGATACCCAGCGCGTTCATCAAGGCGGTGAGCGCCTGGGAGCCGCCGTAGTACAGCAGGATGATCAGCAGCAGTTCCGGCACCGCGCGCACGGCCGTCGAATAGCTGGTGGCCAGCGCGCGCAGCGGCGCCCAGGGGCTGAGTCGAGACGCCGCCCCCACCAGCCCGAGCAGCAAGCCGATGGCATAGGCGGCGAAGGCGATCTGCAGGGTGGTGACGGCACCGGCGAGTATCGGGGCCGCCCAATCGGCGAGCCCTTCCTGGGCGAACTGGGACATGATCAGCGTCCTTCTCGTATCAGTAGGAAATGGCGGATGCGATACGCGAGGCGTGCTGACCGGGCGACCTCAGCCGTCCGGCCAGCACGCGCAGGATCAGCCCAGGCAGACGTCGGTATCGAAGTACTTGTTCGAGAGCGCCGTGCAGGTGCCGTCCGCGTAGACCTGGTGGATGGCGCCATCGAGCGCCTCTTTCAGCGCGCCATCTTCCTTGCGTACCCCGACACCGGCACCGATGCCGTAGGCTTCGTGCTGCGGCGTGGTCGCCTTGATCTCGAAGTTGCTGGCCTCGTCACGCTTGATCAGTGCGCTCATGGCGATCTCGTCGGCCAGAATCACGTCCACGCGCCCGGAGAGCAGGTCACTGTTGACCTGCTCCTGCTGGTCATAGAGGCGCACATCGACGCCAGTGCTGCGCAGCGCTCGACGCGCGAAGTTGGCGTGGGTGGTCGCCGCCTGGGTGCCGAGAATCTTGCCGTCGAGGCCGTCCGGAATCTCGAGCTCGAGATCCTTGGCGGCCACGTAGGCGCCGGGCGAGTTGTAATAGGGGATGCTGAAGTCGATGACCTTCTCGCGGGCCTTGGTGATGGTCATCGAATTCATGATCATGTCGATGCGGCCGGCCTTCAGCGAGGGAATGATGCCGCTCCAGCCGGTCGGGGTAATCTCGCACTCACGCTGCATGGCGTCACAGATCGCCTCGGCCAGTTCGACCTCGAAGCCGGTCCACTCGCCGCTGGCGGAGGTGTAGGTGAAGGGCGGGTAAGGTTCCGCGGAGATGCCGATCTTGAGGGTGTCGGCGGCATGCACCTGAGCGGCGCCCAGCGTCAGTCCACCCAGCGTCAGTCCCCCCATCATCAGGGCGCCGGCCAGCTTGCGCAGCGCAGAGGTGGGAGTGGAATCAGAGGCAGAACGCGTTCCGCGCGCGGTCAGTGAAGGTGTCTTGGCAGCGAATCCAGCGTCGTTCATCAAGGTCATCAGGCCATCTCCTGGCTGTTGTTGTGGGTCCATCTACGTCATGGCGGGGAGGTCCATGCCGGGGTGATGCAGGCGGGGCTCAGGCGGCCGGTGCGATGAAGCGGCGGCAGCGCTCGTGCTCGGTCTGCTCGAAGACCTCCGCCGGACTTCCGGCCACGCCTACCCTGCCCTCATCGAGGAACACGATCTGATCGGAGACTTCTCTGGCGAAGGCCATCTCGTGGGTCACCATCAGCATGGTGCGGCCCTCATCGGCGAGGCTGCGGATGACGCCGAGCACTTCACTGACCCGCTCCGGGTCCAGCGCCGAGGTCGGCTCATCGAAGAGCAGCACGCGCGGCTCCATCGCCAGCGCACGCGCGATCGCGACCCGTTGCTGCTGGCCGCCGGAGAGAAAGGCCGGATAGCTGTCGGCGCGCTCCAGCATGCCGACACGTTCCAGATAGTGCTCCGCGATACGCTTCGCCTCGCGGCGTGACATGCCCTTCACGCGCATCGGCGCCTCGGTGACATTGCCAAGCACGGTCAGGTGCGGCCACAGATTGAACTGCTGGAAGACCATGGTGACCTTGGAGCGCAGGCGCTGGATCTGACGACGGTCGAGCCCGATGAGGCCGCCACGGCTGTCGCGGTCGAAGCGCACATGCTCATCGGCGATCGACAGCTCGCCCCGGTCGGGGCGCTCGAGCAGGTTCATGCAGCGCAGCAAGGTGCTCTTGCCGGAGCCACTGGCGCCGATGATGGTGGTGACGGTGCCTTCCTTCACGCGCAATGACACGTCGTGCAGCACCGCCAGATCACCGTAGTGCTTGACGATGTTGCTGGCTTCGACGACGACCCGATTCGAGGCAGCGCGTGCGGGTCTTGCCTGGGCGTCCGGGCGCGCCTGCGGAGGCTGGGAGATGCCGTCACTGTCTGCATTCTTCGAGCGGGTCATGGGAGATACGTTCGAGGGCGAGATAGTCATGAGCGACTCACAAGTGGGTGGCTGTGGCTGGCGTGAAATGGGCGATCGTGCAGCCGCTAGCGGCGTGACGCACCCTGCTGGTGCGGCGTGATGCTGCCGGGCCTGACGGACGATGCGCGGATGACGCCTGTCTTGCCGCTGCGGGCTGCGCAATCGGCGATCGAGCTGCAATCGAGCGAACGACTATTAATACACTTGTATAGCAAGAGGCGTTCCACATTGCGACTTTCCACGCCAGAGGCATGGCAAGCAGGGTCGTGGTTCACGGATTGCGCGCCCTGGACGCGATGAGGCCTGGGCGCTGCGAGGCTAAGCGCGACGAGGCTTAGGCAATACGAGGCCTGGGCGGGAGCCAGAACGAAAGCCAGAGCAGAGCGCAGAGAACAGAGAGCGGTACACAAAGGCCCCGCTCCGCGACAGGTCACGCTCTGCAAGAGGCCATGGGCGGAAGCCATCCCTCGGCGCCCGCCCACGCCGTCAAGGCGGCAGCAAGGCTAGGTCAGACTCACAGGCTGGCCTTCACGGCGGCCAGGGCATCCTCGCCATCGCGCGTGGTCACGTCGGCGAGAAATTCCGCCAGCCGGTCCGGGTTGGCAGCCAGCCAGTCGTGCGCCACCTCATCGAGGTCACGCTCCTTCAGGCTGTAGTCGAGGATGAAGCCGCTCTGCTCTTCGGAGCTGAAGACCAGCTGATCGAGGAAGCGGGCGAGGTTGGGGTTGGCTTCGGCATAGGCGGTGCGCACGACGGTCTTGACGTCACTGGCGCCATTGTCGGGGCCGAACACCGACTCCGGGTCTGCCAGGATATGGGTGTCGAATTCCGGCACCATCCAGTGCGGTGTCCAGCCGTAGAAGGCGATCCAGCGTTGCTCGCGCTGGGCGGCACGTACCTCGCTGAGCATGCCGGGCGTCGAGGACTCCATCGCATCCCAGTCGTCCAGACCATAGACATCATTGTCGATGGCGCCATTGAGCATGTCGCTGACGGTGGAGCCGCTTTCGATGGAGTAGACGGTCTCGTCGAATTGTTCGGCGTGGGCGGCAAGGTCCGCGGCGCTGTGGATGCCGGCCTCGTAGACATAGCCCGGCACCGCGAAGCCCATGCGGGCGCCGGTGACGTTGTTGCCGAGGTCGGTGATCGCACCGGCGGCCATGGCCGCGTCATAACTGTCCTGCTGGGCAGGCAGCCAGCCAGCGAGGAAGGCGTCGCTGTCGCCGGTGGTCAGGGTGTTGTAGCCGACGGTGGAGCTGACTTCCTGTCGCTCCACGTCGTAACCCAGCGGGGCGAGGATCTGGGCGACGATCTCGCTCTTGACGGTGACGCCGGGCCACGGCGGCACGATCAGCGTCAGCTCGTCATCCTTGTCCTGGGCCGAGGCTGCCAGGCTAGCCGTGCTAAGCAGCAGGGTCGCGAGGGCAAGCAGACCACGGCGGGCGCCGTGCTGCGTCGTAGGTGTCAGAGGGTACGGGGTGGTGGTCATCGTGTCTTTCCTTGTCGGTTCCGGTCGCGCCGGGCCTTGTTGTTGTCGGGGCTGAAAGGCTTCGTATATGGCGGTCGTCGTGCGTGTCCGTCGCTCACGGCGCTGTCGTTGTCGTTGTCGTTGTCGGCGCTTGTGTCTTCTCCGCCCTGCTGCGTCGCTGAATTCGCCGCAAGCGATTGATTCTTTGTAACTTTACCCTCCGGAGGAGCGCGTCTTCAGCGAGCACTGGCCTGCCTGACCTGGCCCTTCTCAAGTTCTGGCTCCGGCACCATATCCGGCAAGCCGCCGAAGGGCGCGCGCGCCATCACGCGCTCCAGCATCGGGATGAAATGCTCCAGCGGCAGGGTGTCGTATTCGGGGTCGAAGCTGGTCTGGTCCCACTCGTCACAGAAGCGCACGGTGCGCTCATAGGCGGGATGCCCGGCATGTGCCTCGCGTGCATGGCGGTCCTGCCCGAAGAATTCGCGGTAGTGATAGCCCTGGAACAGCTCGTGATGACGAATCATCCAGGTGTTCAGCGGGTCGATGAACGGCTCGAGGATACCGGCGGCGATCTCGGCATGATTGGCCGGTGCCAAGTCATCGCCGATGTCATGCAGCAGCGCGCAGACCACCATCTCCTCATCGGCGCCGGCGCGCAGCGCGCGGGTGGCGGTCTGCAGGCAGTGTTCGTAGCGATCGACCGGATAGCCGTGGTGATCGCCCTTGAGGCGCCCCAGATGTTCAAGCACACGCCGGCAGGCATCGGACTGATATTCCCGGAAGCGCGCATCGATCAGCGCCCACTCGGCATGCGTGCTTTCCTCGAAACTGCGGAAGCGGGCCTGCTCGCTCATGCGCTGGCCTCCTCATTGGCGAACTGACCGGCGAGCTGATCGGCCAGCAGCAGGCGGCGGCTGGCGGTGGAGTCGCGGTCCACGTAGCCCTGGCGCATATGGCGGATGCCACCTTCCAGCTGGAAGGCGCTGCGACCATGGAACAGCCGGTAGTTGTCCATGATCAGCATCTGACCCGGTGCCAGCTTGAGGTGCAGCGTGAAGTCATCACCGGAGATCAGGCGATAGAACGCCTGGCGGGCAGCGTAGTAGCGACGCAGGGTCGCGCCGGGCAGCGCCGGCACCCGCTCGGTGCGGTTGGAGAAACGTACTCGGGCGACCTGACCACGGCTATCCAGCTCGATCAGCGGGCCTTCGCTTTCCAGTCGCGTGGTGGCGTCGTGATAACGGAAGCCGGGGCTGACTTCTGTCAGGCAGGCGAAGGCCTCGGGGTCTTCACGGCGCAGGTGCTCCGCCGCGCTGTAGCCATCCACCAGCATACTGTCGCCGCCCTGGGCCGCGTTGCGCAGGCAGTGCAGCCAGATATAGCCCGGAATCGGGTCGCGGTAGGGATTGTCGGTATGCGGCTCCAGCCCGCGCTGGGTCATCGTGAGGTCATAGGCATTGGCGACGGATTTCACGTCGGCGATACCGCCCCAGTTGGTGCGCCGCAGCGGCCCGATACGGTGGATCAGCCCCTGCATGCCGTCCTCCGTGTCCGGCACGCCGCTGACCCGCACGAAACCGAAGCGCTGCAACTGCTCGAGCATCTCCAGCATGGCCGCGTCATCCTCCAGCGCCGCGGCGAAGTCGGCCTCGGGCAGCTGGGCGAGACTCCCCTGCCAGAAAGTCATGCCCTGATAGGCCTCACACGGCTGACACTCCGCCAGCAGGGCCGCCAGCGAGAAGTTCGCCGCATGGCCGTCACTGAAGGCCAGCGACAGCGTGTCGCCATCCAGCTGTGCCTGAGTCAGGCTCAGGTCCAGCGGCAGGTCCGCCGCCTCGATCAGGCGCTGACCGGTGAGGGAATCGAGCGTCGTTTCATCGGGACTCCGCTCGCGCAGCCAGAGCGCCTCGAGGGTCAGATCGCCCTCGGCGTGGCTCAGATGCAGTTGTTGTCCATGGTCTTTCAGGCTGACGGAATGCGGTCTGCTGGGCACTCGATGATCTCCACGGCTGAGGGAGCGGCACTGTTGTCTTACTGGTCAGGTACCTGCTCGCGGATGCTGGTGCGACGCTGAGTCTCCTTCTACCTTAATCACTTCAGCCAGAGCGGATTGATATGATTGGACGTATATTTGATCAAATTGGCCATATGTCAGACCAGCATACGACAACAAGCGGCCGTGGCAATGCCACGGCCGCTTGTGTTGTAAAACGTCTGTCGGGAGATCAGTCGCTCAGGTGCAGCACCTGACCATTGAGGGAGCGCCCGGCGCCACCGGCCAGAAAGCGCGCGCATTCCGCCACGGCGTCCGGTCGGCTGCCCTCGGGGCACAGCAGATTGGCGCGCACCTTGTCCGGCGCGCGTGATGCCAGCCGCTGGATCAACTCACTCAGCGCCGCCTGTGCCATGGCAGTGCCGTGATGCTCCTGAGAGGATCGCTGCGAGGACAGCGACGAGGACGGCTGCGAGGGCAGCGGTGGTGCGACAGCCAGCAGGCGTCCGCCGTGACGCAACATGCGCGCACAGGCCGCCTTGAGCAAGGCGCCGGGGCCGGCGACCTGCGCAACCAGACAGGCTTCCAGCGACTGCCCGGCCATGGCCTGAGGCGGCATGCAGACCAGTACATCGAGGCGCCCGAGACGCGCCACCAGTGTCTCGAAGCAGCCCTCGCCGACCACCTGGCCGAAGCGGTCCGACTGCTCGCCGCCCAGTGCATCCAGCACGCGTTCGAGGTCCGCCGGCGCGGTGCCCATCAGGGCGATGATGGCGCCATCTTCCAGGAAGGTGCGCGCCATGGCCTCCAGCCACTCCCCCTGCCCCGCGATCAATACCCTGCGTCGTGGCAGCATCTCATTCTCCCTGATAGAACTCTCGCCGGGTCACCCCTGCGGACCTCACGCCGTATAGCGCTGCTCAGCTCTCTGCTCAGCTCTCTGCTTACCCAGACATCACCTCCCTGTGATGCCCCGAGCGGCGTGTGTCAGGGCATCAGCCCCGGCAGCCACAGCACCAGCGCCGGGAACAGCATGCACAGGATCAGACCCGCCAGCTGCAGGCCGACGAAGGGCAGAATCGAGCGATAGATGGTGCCGATGGACACCTGCCCGGCGGTGATGCCCTTGAGGTAGAACAGCGCATAGCCGAAGGGTGGCGTCAGGAAACTCGTCTGCAGGTTGATGGCGACCAGAATCGCGAACCACACCAGCAGCCCCTGGCCGGAAAGCCCGAGCCCGAAGTCCAGCGCCTCGACCACCGGCGCCACCAGCGGCAGCACCACGAAGCTGATCTCGATCCACTCGAGGAAGAAGCCGAGCACGAAGATCAGCCCCATCAGCAGCAACAGCAGGCCGTAAGGGCCAAGGCCGGTGCCGGTGATGACATCCTCGATCAGGTAGTCACCGCCGAGGCGCTTGAAGACCACCGAGAAGCAGGTCGCGCCGATGACGACGAACAGGATCATCGCGCTGGTCCGCGAGGTATCGCGCAGCGTGTTGCGCAGGGTGGAGAAGGACAGCCCGCCCATCACCAGCGCCAGCAGCAGACTGCCACCCGCGCCGATGGCCGCGGCCTCGGTGGGCGTGGCGATACCGGTCATGATCGACCCCAGCACCGCGACGATCAGCACCATCGGGCCGAGCAGGTCACGCAGCAGTGCCAGCGGCAGCGGCGTCTTGTCGGTGCCGAGCAGCGACTGGTCCGGCAGCGGTGCCCAGTCCGGGCGCAGCTTGGCGGTGATCAGCAGATAGGCGACGTAGAGCGCGCCGAGCATCAGCCCCGGAATCAGCGCCGCCTTGAACAGCGCCCCCACCGAGATCTGCAGGATGGAGCCCATCAGCACCAGCATGATCGAGGGCGGAATCAGGATGCCCAGGGTGCCGGAGGCCGCGATGACCCCACAGGCCATCTCGGCCTTGTAGCCCTGCCCCAGCATCACCGGCAGCGCCAGCAGGCCCAGCATGACCACCGAGGCACCGATGATGCCGGTACTGGCGGCCATCACCACGCCGAGCAATGCCACCGAGACGGCCAGACCGCCATGCACGCGACCGAACAGCCGCTGCAGTGTCATCAGCAGATTGCGCGCCACGCCGGAGCTTTCCAGCATCAGCCCCATGAACACGAACAGCGGAATCGCGATCAGCAGCCAGTTCTCGATCACGCCGCCGAAGATGCGCGAGCCGACGGTGCCGAGAAACGGCAGCGGGATGTCGCCGATGAAGGCGAACAGGATGCCCAGCCCGCCGAGCAGAAAGGCCACCGGGTAGCCGGAGAAGATACCGATCAGAAGTGCCACCACCATGGTGATGGGCAAGGCGTATTCAGCGAGCATTGTCATGGCTCCCGTCTGCATGATTCTGGGGTGCCGTGGCGTCGGTGGTCGCTTGCGCAGCATTCTGCTGATCCGCAAGGCCGGCCAGACTGGCAATCTCGTGGTCTTTCAGGCGCTCGGGGGTGCGCGCCGGGTCAAACAGGCAGGCCAGATTCTCGAAGATCTGCCCCAGCGCGCCGAGGGCGAGGAACACCAGCCCCGTCGGCAGCATCGCCTTGATCAGGTAACGGTCCACCAGGCCGCCATAGTTGGACTTCTCGCCGGACATGTAGGACATGGTGACGAAGTGCTTGGACAGCCAGGCGATCAGCAGGCAGAAGGGAATCAGCATGATGATGTGGCCGAGGATATCGACCACGGCGCGTCCGCGCGGCGAGAGGCGCTGATAGAACAGGTCGACCCGCACATGCGTATCGCTGTGCAGGGCGTAGGTGCCACCGAAGAGCGTCAGCAGACCGAACAGGTGCCACTGCAACTCGGTGACGGAATTGATGGTGATCGCGGTGCCGAACAGCAGCACGTCGGGCGACCCCCAGTTGGCGATTTCATTGATGCCCAGGGCGTTGAGCGTGACGGTGGTGAGCACGGCCAGGATGATCGCCAGACCCAACCAGCTGGTCAGGCGACCCACCCACAGCCCCAGGCCGACCAGCGGTCGGCCCAGGGCGTCACACACCGCCCCGCCCTGTGCCCGCCAGGGCGCAAGGCGGGGGTCGGTCATTGGGCGCTACCCTCGTCAGCGTTGTCTGCCTGCTTCATGGCCATCGGTTGCGGCATGGCCTGCAGCTCGTACCATTCGTCGATCAGTGCGGCGTGCTTCATCAGCGAATCGTAGGCCTTGGCGAAGTCAGGATTGGTCTGCTTCTCTTCGGCCAGCACTTCACCCCAGGCTTCCTGCAGCGCGGTCATCACCGGCTCCGGGAAGCGCTTGACCTCGACACCCTTCTCCTCGAGCTCGTGGATAGCACGCACCTGAGCCGGCGGCGCTTCGGCCATCGCCCACTGCAGGGTCGCGCGGCAGGCAGTCTGGAACTGCGCCTTGCGCTCATCGCTGTAGCTGTCCCACACCTGCTGGTTGATCAGCAGCGAGAACCAGCTGGCGCTCTGGTGCCAACCCGGGAAGTAGTAGTACTTGGCGACTTCATTGAAGCCCATCGCCTGATCGACCTGCGGCACCGAGAACTCGGTGGCATCGACACGGCCACGCTCCAGCGCGAGGTAGATCTCGCTGCCCGGCACCAGCTGGGTGGAGGCGCCCAGCTTGTTGAGCACCTTGGCGCCAAGGCCGGAGATGCGCATCGACAGGCCCTTGAAGTCCTCCGGCGAGTTGATTTCCTTGTTGTACCAGCCGCCGGTTTCCTGCGGCGAGATGAAGCACGGCAGCACCTTCACGCCGTAGGGGTCGTAGGCGGCCTGCACAAGCTCGGTACCCTCACCGGCCCACATCCAGGACATGAAGGCTTCCGGGCTCGGGCCGAACGGCAATGCGCCGTAGAGGTTGGTGATCGGCACCGTGCCGGCCCAGTAGCCCATCCAGTCCCAACCAGCCTGCACCGCACCGGAGGAGACGGAGTTGAAGACTTCGAAGGCCGGTACCAGGTCGCCCGGCTCGTGCACGCGCAGGCCGACTTCGCCGCCGGTCGCGCTCTTGAGTTCCTCTGACAGGCGCACGGCACCGGCACCGAGGAAGTTCTTGGTCGAGAAGGTACTGGCGACGTCGAGCTGTTTCGGCCCTTCCGCCTGGGCTGGCGCGGCGGCCATCAAGGTGGTGGTGGCCACGGCCGCCGCAATGGCAGCTCCGAGGCGCAGGCGGCGGGTCGGCGTCGATTGATACGGCGTGGCGTGTTGCGACATGGTGCGGCTCCCTGATTTGTTGTTGTGCTCGCTGGTCGTACGGCTTGTGGCTTGCTGGACATGAGCCACGTTGCAAGATGACGCTTACGTCAACTTACCCGATGACAACGCAAGCGGCTGACCACGCCACAACAACGTCAATGATTTCAGAGAGCTACGAGGGGAAGGCTCGCGCGAGGCGACTCACCGCGCCCTGCGCGGCAGTATCGGCTCACGACAGCGTCCGGAAAGCCGGACACTCCGGTCACCGAGGCTGCGACCAAGGTCGCGCGCTGACCTGAATTCTGTCTACGACTCCAGTCGAATATGCCGATAGAGGAATGCAGACCCCATGCGGGTATGCAGGCCGTGGGCTGGCGAGAAACGCAAAGCGTCCGGAATTCCGGTCACTGACCGATATTCCGGACGCTTTGGCCACTCGCTGGTGGCGGGAAGGTGAAATGCCGGTCAATCAGGACGTTTCGGCCAACAGCCCATGCCGGTTGAGCTTCTCGTAGAGCGAGGACTTGGCGATGCCGAGCTGACGGGCGGCGCGGGTGCGATTGCCCTCGGCGGCGCGCAGCGCATCCTCGATCAACTGGCGCTCCGCCTGGGCCATCGCCTCACGCAGCGTGGTCGGCGTGGTGTGCAACTCCCGGGCGGTTGTGGACGACTCGGACGCTGAAGCGGGTGTGGACAAGTCGATTTGACGGGTAGCGGTGTGCCGGGCATCGCCATGCCGCGCATCGCCATGCCGGGCGCCAATGGCATCCGGCAGATCGGTCGGTTGGATATGGCTGCCGCCCAGATAGAAGGCGGCTTCGAGCACGTTTTCCAGCTCGCGCACGTTGCCGGGCCAATGGTGGGCGCACAGGCGCTCGAGGGCGGCTTCGGAGAGAATCGGCGGGCGGCGACCACTGCGTCGCGCCAGGCGTGACAGCAGGTGCGTGGCCAGGGTCGGCAGGTCGTCGCGGCGCTCGCGCAGCGGCGGCACCTTCAAGGGCACCACGTTTATGCGGTAGAAGAGGTCTTCGCGGAATTCGCCGCTCTCGACCAGCGCTTCCAGCGGCCGGTGAGTCGCGGCGATGACACGCACATCGACACTGACCAGACGGGTCGCGCCGACCGCCTCGACCTCGCGGTCCTGCAGCACGCGCAGCAGCTTGGCCTGCATCGCCAGCGGCATGTCGCCGACCTCATCGAGAAACAGCGTGCCGCCATCCGCGAGCTGGAACTTGCCGGGCTTGCCGCCACGCTTGGCGCCGGTGAAGGCGCCTTCTTCATAGCCGAACAGCTCCGCTTCCAGCAGCGCTTCGGGTATCGCCGCGCAGTTGAGCTTGATGAAGGGGCCCTTGGCGCGCGCCGAGCTGCGATGCAGCGCATGGGCATACAGCTCCTTGCCGGTGCCGGACTCGCCACGGATCAATACCGAGGCGCCGCCGGGGGCGATCTTGCGCACCTTGCAGGCAAGTTCCCGCATGGCGGGCGAATCGCCGATGATGTCACTCAGCTGCCAGCGCGCGCCGGTGGGGGTTTCCAGCGCCTGACGGTAATAATCCACTTCCGCTTCCAGCGCCTGAACCTGGGCATTCACCTGCCGCCATTCCCAGGTGTCGTGATAAAGCACCGAGCCGATGGCACCGATCAGCTCGCCATCGCGGAAGATGGGGTAACGATGGGCAATCATGTGGTGGCCACGAATCAACTGCAGCTGGGCCAGCTCCGCGCGTCCGCTCTCCAGCACCTCGTGCATGCGAGTGTTCTCGATCACCTCGCTGACATCGCGCCCCAGCACCTCGCTGGCCTCGACGCCGAGAAACTCGGCATAGGGCGCATTCAGAAACTGGATACCGCCCTGGGCATCCACCACCACGACCCACTCCTCCACCGCATCCATCGCGGCACGCAGCAACTCGCGGCGCGCCCGCTCCAGATGAATCGAGGTGGCAGGTAGATCATCACGCAGCGGGGCAGCCTTCTCCTCCCCGACCACCGCACCTGACACAGGCATCTGCTGAGCCATCACCGCTCTCCCTTGGCGTGTCCGGTCATCGTGGGCAGCCGTATCCCTCTGCCACCACACCCTCCGGATCTGATTGTTGTGCGCCGCGCCATCACGCAGCCAGTGTCCGGAAAACCGGACGCCACCCACAGCATCGGCCTACCGATGCCAAGGATCAACGTAGCCAGTGGTCGTAGATGAAAACAAAAACTGATAATAATTTATGTTATACAATCACTAAGAGACATTAATGATAAAAGGATCTACATAATGGATAATCTAGTATTTGGAAATGGACTCAATACTATCCATAATGCTTGCGTAGGTAACAACGGGATGCCTGGCATCATGCATTTTGCACGAGGCTATTCTACTTCGGCCAACGCACTAATAGAACTATACCTATCAGATGATAGTGGAAAATATCATCAAGACGAAATGATATATCCAATTTGCTTTAACATGAGACACTCTATCGAACTTAGAATAAAAAACGAGCTATTACTTCTTCAACAGCTATCTAGTCTCAAAAATCAAGAGTCATCATTAGAGAATATAATGGGCCATGATATAAATGAAATATGGGAAACTTTTAAAACAAAATCAGCGTCTATAGATAAAAGATATTATGAGCTCATCACTCTTCTTGACCAATATATTAAAGACATAGGGAAGATTGACGCTAAAGGTCAAACATTTCGATATCCTGAAAGCAATAACAAGATAAGACATTTGACTGAAGTCAGGATAATAAATATTGAAAGACTTAATCACGTATTCACTTACATAGAAGAAAGAATGGAAGAACTCAACATGCTTAGTGAAAACCTTATAGAAGAATACAGCAAAGGATCTTTTACGCAAAAACTATCTAGGCAAGACATAATGCATATCTCTGAGTGTTTACTTTCAAGAGATCAATGGAAAGAAGATGTTTTTACGCTACAAAAAGAAAAATTAAGGGCAGAATATTCGCTAAGTAACCGAGAATTTATTCAGTGTATAAACATTATACGAGAGCATTATGAGTTTTCATTAAATATAAATATGGATCTTGATTTACTAGGGGTGACTGAAGAATCACTTGATGCATATTATTCATCTTGGCAAGAAATCAACATGGATTATGGCAATACGCCGAAACAAAGCAAAGAAATGATTAAAATCTACATGCCGAGTCTCGATGATCTAATAAAATACGATAAATTAAAGACAAAAGCATGGAGTGATAATCAGCATCTCGTTACCGTTGAGTACGTTTCAGGCTTACGAGCACTTTATGATTTTGGATATAACCTCAAGTATAGCGAAGACTACATAAGAAAATACAAATCAAATGTCAAAGAATTAAACGCGAGACAAAAAACAGAAAAGGGCGTATTAAAAGAAGAGTTTTTGGATATACTCACAAAAATCAACGGGTTACACAATATAAGAAAATCCATTAATTTCCTAAAGCCCTATTAAAAATTTTACAAGTGCTTCTCCTCTTCAGAAGAAGCACTTTTTAGAGAATAAGCTAATCGTTATTAATGCGCTTCTTCCCAGTTGTCGCCTTGCTCGACTTCGACGAGCAGCGGGACATCGAGGGAGGCGGCATTCTGCATGCGCTGCGCGACGTCTTTCATGAAGGCGTCGACCTGCGCTTCGGCGACTTCGAAGACGAGTTCATCGTGTACCTGCATGACCATCATGGCGTCGTATCTGTCGACACCGTCGCTGCCCGCCAGCCAGGCATCCACGTCGATCATGGCGCGCTTGATGATGTCGGCGGCGCTGCCTTGCATCGGGGCGTTGATGGCGGTGCGTTCGGCAGCGCTGCGACGCGCGTGATTGCGTGAGCCGATTTCCGGCAGGTAGAGGCGACGGCCGAAGATGGTCTCGACGTAGCCCTGCTCGGCGGCGAGCTGACGCGTGTCTTCCATGTAGGTGGCGACACCCGGATAACGCTCGAAGTAGCGCTCGATGTAGGTCTTGGCCTGGCCGGGTTCGATATCCAGCTGGCGCGAGAGGCCCCAGGCGGACATGCCGTAGATCAGCCCGAAGTTGATGGCCTTGGCACTGCGGCGCTGGTCACTGGTGACACGCGCTTCCTCGGTGCCGAAGACTTCAGCGGCGGTGGCGGCGTGCACGTCGCGGTTATCGGCGAAGGCCGAAAGCAGACCCTTGTCACCGGAGAGGTGCGCCATGATGCGCAGCTCGATCTGCGAGTAATCCGCCGCGACGATACGATAGCCGGGGCGCGCGATGAAGGCCTGACGGATACGACGCCCCTCGTCACTGCGTACCGGGATGTTCTGCAGGTTCGGATCAGACGACGACAGACGCCCCGTGGCGGTGACGGCCTGATGGTAGCTGGTGTGCAGGCGACGCGTGGTCGGGTTGACCAGCTGCGGCAGCTTGTCGGTGTAGGTGCTCTTGAGCTTGGTCATGCCGCGATGGCGCATGATCAGCTTGGGCAGCGGGTAGTCCAGCGCCAGCTCCTCAAGCACCGCTTCGGCGGTGGACGGCGCGCCCTTGGGCGTCTTCTTCTTGACCGGCAGCTTCTGCTCCTCGAAGAGGATCTCGCCCAGCTGCTTGGGCGAAGAGAGGTTGAATTCGCGGCCCGCAAGCTCGAAGGCCTGCTTCTCGATGTCGTGGATCTGCTCGGTCAGCTCGCGGGTCTGGACGTGCAGGCGCTCGGGGTCGATCGCGACGCCGTTGCGCTCGATGCGTGCCAACACCGGAATCAGCGGATATTCGAACTGACGCAGCACTTCATCCAGACGTCCCAGCTTCTCGATGCGCGGCATCAGCAGCGCGGCGAGGCGCAGGGTGATGTCGACATCCTCGCAGGCATACGGCATCGCCTCTTCCAGCGCGATCTGATCAAACGTCAGCTGCTTGGCGCCCTTGCCGGCGATGTCGGTGAAGCTGATGGTGCTCTCGCCCAGATACTTGAGCGCCAGCGAGTCCATGTCGTGACGGGTCGCGGTGGAATTGAGCACGTAGGACATCAGCATGGTGTCGGCCAGCGGGCCGGCCACCGCGATGTCATAGCGCGCCAGCACCTCGATGTCGTACTTGAGGTTCTGGCCGATCTTGGTGATGGCGGTATCGGCGAGAATCGGCGTCAGCGCTTCCAGCACGGCCTGGCGCTGCAGCTGCGCGGGGGCATCCAGATAGCTGTGAGCGACGGGAATGTAGACGGCCTCGCCGACTTCCAGCGCCATGCCGATACCGACGATCTCGGCTTCCATGTAGTTGAGGCTGGTGGTCTCGAGATCGAAGCACAGCGAGTTGGCGTTGCGCACGCGCTCGAGCCACGCATCCAGCTCGGCCTGCTCGGTGATGGCGCGGTAGTTGCGCTCCTCACGCGGCGGCAGCGCATCGGGCATCTCATCGCCCTCTTCCGCCGCTTCCAGATCAGGCGTTGGCGCAGCGGCGGTCTTGCCCTTGCCTGAGGCCTTTTCAGCGACCGGCGCGATGCTGTCACCGAACAGGTCACTGCCGGCGACTCCGCTGTCCTTCTCATCGGCATGCGGCGTGGCCGCCATGTCACCGCCTTCCAGCAGCTCCTTCAGCCAGGCGCGGAATTCCATCTCCTTGTAGAGCTCGACCAGCGCGGCGGTGTCCGGCGCGGCGATCGCGAGGTCATCCAGGCCATATTCCAGCTCGCAGTCCAGCTTGATGGTGGCGAGACGGTAGGAGAGATAGGCATCTTCGCGATGCGCTTCCATCTTCTTGGCCAGGGTCTTGGCGCCACGGAAGCTGAGCGTCTTGATGCGATCGAGATCGCCGTAGATGGTGTCGAGGCCGCCTTCCATGCCTTGCAGCAGGCCCAGCGCGGTCTTCTCGCCCACGCCCGGCACGCCGGGAATGTTGTCGACCTTGTCGCCCATCAGCGCGAGGAAATCGATGATCAGGTTCGGCGGAATGCCGAACTTCTCGGTGACGCCGTCCACGTCCAGCGTCTCGTTCTTCATGGTGTTGACCAGGGTGATGTGCTCGTTCACCAGCTGGGCCATGTCCTTGTCGCCGGTGGAGATGACGGCGTCACGCCCGGCCTCGGTCGCCATGCGCGCCAGGGTGCCGATGACGTCATCGGCCTCGACGCCTTCCACGCACAGCAGGGGCAGGCCAAGGGCACGCACGCAGGCATGCAGCGGCTCGACCTGCAGGCGCAGGTCATCCGGCATCGGCGGGCGCTGGGCCTTGTACTCCGGGTACATGTCGTCGCGGAAGGTCTTGCCCTTGGCATCGAAGACCACCGCCATGGGGCTGTCCGGGTACTGGCGAATCAGGCTCTTGAGCATGTTGATCACGCCCTTCACCGCGCCGGTGGGCAGGCCCTTGGAGGTGGTCAGCGGCGGCAGAGCATGAAAGGCACGATAGAGATAGGAAGATCCATCGACGAGAACGATCGGCGTGGCGGCCATGAGCAGTCGCATCCGTAGGCTGAAGGGTGAGCTTGGGGCAAGCAGAGTCGGGGCCGAAAACCTCTCGGCAGCTATGGCTGTCATGATACGCAAGGGCTGCGGCGAGGCACAGTCGCCACCCTCGGCGCGTGTGTCTTCTGCGCCCGGCATTGATGGCGGGAAGTCGTGCACACTGCCGGCAAGGGACGTAAACTGCGCCCATCAGGCAAGGTTTCAGGCCAGCGCCGATTCGCTTGTCTTCTGCACGGGTACGCACCGGGTGCTTGCTCGCAGGCACCCTGCTTGCAGGCCCCTTGCTCACAGAACTTTTGCACGCGGAACCTGATACAGGCTGCGCTTGTGTAAAGGAGGATTGTCATGCGCTCGACTGCTTCCATTGCTCCGCATTCCCTGCTGCGCCTGCCCACGCTGCTGGCCACCGGGCTGCTGCTGGCCGTCACCGCCCTGAGTGCGCCGCTGGCTGTCGCCGAGAGCGAGGCCCCCAAGCCGCAGATCACCAGCCGTCAGCAGGATGACCGCCAGCTGCGCGAATACCGCGTCAATGGCCATCTGTATGCCATCGAGATCATCCCCAAGGGCGGCGCGCCCTTCTTCCTGCTCGACAGTGACGGCAACGGCAACTTCATCAAGTCCAGCGTCACCAGTGCCAGCCAGCTCAAGGTACCCGGCTGGGCACTGAAAAAGTGATAAGCTCGGCATCTGGTTCACGCGACAGCTGAACCAGCAGCGACAGGCGTCACGCCCGCGGCACATCTCTTGCCCCCGGGCGTGGCGGCATCCTTCCTGCATACCTACAACAACTCCTGTCAGCGCATTGCCGCCGTTTCGCTCCGGCGGCGCGCCACTGGCGGGGCGGACACATTTCGGCGAGAAGAGTCACCCATGGCAGTCTTTACCCCCCTGAGCGACGCTCAGGTCGCAGAATTTCTGGCAGAGTACGACGCAGGCACGCTGACATCGCTTGAGGATGTCGCGCACGGCACCGAGAACTCGACCTTCTTCGTCACCACCGATCGCCGCGAGATGGTGCTGACCCTGTTCGAGCAGGGCGAGCATGCGGAACTGCCCTTCTTCGTCGAGCTGCTCGACTTCCTCGCCAGCCACAAGCTGCCGGTGCCGGGCCCGTTGCACGACCGCGACGGCCAGGCGCTCAAGGTGCTGGCAGGCAAGCCGGCGCTGCTGTTCCCGCGTATGCCGGGCAACTGGCCGGTCTCGCCCAACGTGCCCCAGTGCCGCGAGATCGGCGCGGCGCTGGGGCGCATGCATGCCGTCTCGCAGCACTTCACCGGCCACCGCCCCAACACCCGCGACCTGCACTGGATCAAGCCGATGCACCACAAGGTGCTGGCGTATCTGAGCCCGGAAGACCAGGCGCTGATGGCCGACGAGATCGATGTCTGCGAAGACGTTTTCAGCGGTGTCGAGCTGCCGCAGGGCGCGCTGCATGGCGACCTGTTCCGCGACAACACCCTGTTCGACGGCGACCGCCTCGGCGGCATCATCGACTTCTACAACGGCTGCACCGGCGACCTGATCTTCGATCTGTCGATTCTGGTCAATGACTGGTGCTCCAATGACGATGGCCGTCTGGACCAGGCGCGTTATGACGCCCTGCTCAGTGCCTATCTGGCCGAGCGCCCGATGAACGCCGACGAACGCCGCCTGTGGCCGAGCATGCTGCGCATGACCGCGCTGCGCTATTGGCTGTCACGCCTGCTGGTGGTCTACGTGGACCCGCCCGCCCACAGCCTGACGCCGAAGGACCCGGCACAGTACCGCCAGCTGCTGGGTCGGCGTATCGAGGAAGGCGCTCTGCCGCTGCCCGAGGCCACGCAACCGGCCTGATCGGTACCTTCCGTACTGACCGAGTCGTCAAAGCAATTGCCTGCTGGCCCCCAGCAGGCATAATGCGCCCTCTGAGCGCCCGCATTCCTGCGGGCGTCATTGTCTTCTCCGACGCTGCCCACACCTGTTGAGCACCGCCGGGCTTGCCTTCACGCCGTCCATCTCCGGAGACCGCGATGACCTCCTTTGCAGCCGAAGCACGCCGCACCTACAACATCGACCAGTGGGGCAGCGGCTATTTCGACGTGGGCCAGGATGGCCTGACACTGGTGCGCCCGCATGGCGAGCCGGGCACGCCTGCGCTGCCGCTGATCTCGCTGATCGACAAGGCGCGCGCCCAGGGCCTGCGCCTGCCGCTGCTGGTTCGCTTCGCCGATATCCTGCATGACCGCGTCGAGCAGCTGTGCGCCGCCTTCGATGCCGCCATCAGCTCGCGCGGCTATGGCGCCAGCTACACCGCCGTCTACCCGATCAAGGTCAATCAGCAGCGTCGCGTGGTCGAGGAACTGCTGGCGACCAGCGAGCGCTCACGCGGGCGTGTCGGGCTGGAAGCCGGCAGCAAGCCGGAACTGCTCGCCGTGCTGGCGCTGTCGGACAGCGGCCCGTCGGTGATCGTCTGCAATGGCTACAAGGACCGCGAATACGTGCGTCTGGCGCTGATGGGCGAGAAGCTCGGCCACCGCGTGCATCTGGTGGTCGAGAAGGCCAGCGAGCTGGAACTGGTGCTGGAAGAGGCCAGGCGCCTCGGCGTGCGTCCGCGCATTGGCCTGCGCGCGCGCCTGGCCACCATCGGCAAGGGCAACTGGCAGAACACCGGCGGCGAGAAGTCCAAGTTCGGCCTGACCGCCAGTCAGATCGTCGCGCTGGTCGAGCGTCTGCGCGAGGTGGATGCGCTGGACTGCCTCAAGCTGGTCCACTTCCATCTTGGCTCCCAGATCGCGGACATCAGCGATATCCAGCGCGGTCTGGCCGAGTGCGCACGCTTCTATCAGGGCCTGCACGAAGCTGGCGCCGGCGTGGAAATCGTCGATGTCGGTGGCGGCCTGGGCGTGGACTATGAAGGCACGCGCTCGGAAAGCGCCTGCTCGCTCAACTACTCGATGCGCGAGTATGCCGACTACGTGGTCGGGGCGTTCCATGCAGTCTGTGAGGCGAACGACCTGCCTCACCCGCATATCATCTCTGAATCCGGCCGCGCGCTGACCGCCCACCACGCGGTGCTGGTGACGGACGTGATCGGCGAGGAGCGCGTGAACCTGCCGCTGCCCGCACCGCGTGAGGATGACACCCAGATCGCCGCGCTGTGGACCCAGGCCGCGCGTCTGGAGGGACAGCTTGAGCCACGTGAGCTGGTCGAGATCTACCACGCGGTGGTGCATGCCCAGCATCAGGTGCAGGAGCGCTTCGTGATGGGTCTGGCGAGCATCGCCATCCGTGCCGAGGCCGAAGCCATCTATACCAACGTGTGCCGCAGCCTCGCCGGACGTCTCGATGCCCGTCAGCGCTCGCACCGCGCGGTGCTGGATGAGCTGAACGAGAAGCTGGCCGACAAGCTGTTCGTCAACTTCTCGCTGTTCCAATCGCTGCCGGACATCTGGGGCATCGAGCAGATCTTCCCGATTTTGCCGCTGACCGGCCTCGACCGCGCGCCGACCCGGCGTGGCGTGATTCAGGACATCACCTGCGACAGCGATGGCCGCATCGACACCTATGTGGATGATCAGGGCCTGGACGCCACCCTGCCGCTGCCGGAATGGCATGCCGATGAAGAGAAGCTGCTCGGCTTCTTCATGGTCGGCGCCTATCAGGAAATCCTCGGCGACCTGCATAACCTGTTCGGCGATACCGATTCCGTGGATGCCAGCCTCGACGACGATGGCCAGTGGCAGCTTTCCCATGCGATTCAGGGAGATAGCGTGGCGCAGGTGCTGCGTTACGTGAACTTCGACCCGGAGCAGCTGGCCGCACGCCTCGCGCGTCAGCTCAAGTCATCCAATCTGAATGCGCTGGAACAGGCAGATCTGCTCGAAGACCTGAAGGCCGGTCTCGACGGCTATACCTACCTGGAGAGCTGAAACGCTGCCGAGGCTCGGGCCCTGGCTCAATGAACCGAGTTTGGAAGGATCAGGTTCGGAAGGATTGGCCCGGATAGCAAAAGTAAAAGCCCAGACAGCAAAAGCCCCTGCCGGTGACCCGGCAGGGGCTTTTTTTAACCCGCTCAGGGCTGATTTCAACTCGCTCAGAGCTGCTGTCTACTCGCTCAGGGCTGTTCAGAGCCAGCTCAAGTTCAGGTTCTGGCTGGAACAGACCCAGACGTCATGCCACTCCGCGCGTGCGTGTCTCGACACGCAGCAGCTCACCGCTGCCATCCGGGGCATCCAGCGCCAGTGCCAGCGCCTGATCCGGATTCAGCTCGCCGACGCCTTCCGGCGTGCCGGTCAGCACCACATCGCCGGGCAACAGGGTGAAGCTGTGGCTGATCTCACTGAGCAGGCGAGCAATCGGGAACAGCATAAGGCTGGTATCCGCCTGCTGGCGCTGCTCGCCATCGATGGCAAAGCGATAGTGCAGCGCCTGGAAATCCACATCGTGCAGCTCGCCATCGGCATCACGCCAACGCGGCCCTTCCAGCGCCACGAAAGAAGACAACGGGCAGCTGCCATCGAAGGCCTTGGCCAGCTCCCACGGCTGGCCCTTGGCCTTGAGCTTGCTCTGGCGCTCACGCAGGGTCAGGTCCAGTGCCAGGCCCATGCCGGCCAGTGCTTCCAGCGCCTCTGCTTCACTGGCTTCACACAGCGGCTTGCCGATCAGCAGTGCCAGTTCGGCCTCGTAGTGGTACTGGCCGCGACGCCGAGAGATCGCCAATGGCTTGTCCATCGGCGTCACGCTGGTGGCGGGCTTGATGAACAGCAACGGCTCGCTGGGCACTTCATTGCCGAGCTCCGCGGCGTGGGCTGCGTAATTGCGGCCGACACAGACCACCTTGCCGAGGTCATGAGCGAAGACGCGACCATCGCTGAAACGCGGGGTGAAACGCTGAGCAAGCGGCATGCAGAACTCCTGTCGGGGCGTGATGGAGGATCAATGAAAGACGATCAATGAGAGATATCGCAATGATACGTCGCCCCGACAGCCTGCCACTACCACACCAACGTCCGAGATTTCGCCGCCTGAGCGCAACCCGGCGTTGTGCAGTTCAGTCCACTGCCACCTTCAAAGCTCAGCTTTCAAGCTCGGTCTTCCACTTCAGTCTTCAACTTCAGTCTTCAAGTTCATCCCAGCCACCATCGAGACGGTGCGCGAGAAATTCCGGGCGCGGACGCGCGGCGGCAAAGGGTGCCTGCATCGCATTGTCGACGCGGTTGTAGACGAAGAAGGCGTTGCTGCGCGGGTCCGGCGACATGTTGGCGTTGGAGCCATGCAGCGTATTGCAGTCGAACATCAACAGACCACCGGCGGCACCGGTCGGTGCTTCGATACCACGTTCAGCGATCAGCTCGCTCAGTGCTTCGCGCGAGGGCACACCGACCTTCTGGGTCTGCAGGGATGACTTGTGGTTGTCATCCGGCGTCTCGCCCAGGCAGTGCACGAAGACTTCATGCGAGCCGGGGATCAGCATCAGCGGGCCATTGAAGTGGTGATTGTCGGTCAGGATGATCGAGGCGCTGACCGCGCGCATCTCCGGCATGCCATCCTCGGCGTGCCAGGTCTCGAAGTCCGAGTGCCAGTTGAAGCCCTTGCCCTCGAAGCCCGGCTTGTAATTGATGCGCGACTGATGGAGATAGACATCGCCGCCGAGAATCTGGCTCGCACGGCTGGTCAGGCGCGGATCTTCCGCCAGCTTTCTGAAGCGCTCAGACAGGAAATGCACGGCGAAGATGGAACGAATCTCGCGGCTCTTGGGCTCGGTGATGGTGAAATCACGACCCTGCCACTCTTCGTTGTCGAGCAGCGCTGCCAGCTCGTTCTTCAGCGCCTCGACTTCCTCCGGCGCCAGGAATTCCGGCTCGAACAGGAAGCCGTCCTTCTTGAAGCGCTTGAGCTGGTCGGCACCCAGCGGCCCCTCATCGGCACGCGAGTGCACGACGGGCTCGCGGCGCTTCTGCCACAGATGCTCCGGCGGCTGGCTCAGACGCGTCGGATAGGCGTCTCGCGAGTGATCGGACCCTCGGTCGCTGCCCGACTTGTCGAGATAGGCTTCCGGCGCCTGATCACGGTCGGCATTGGTCTGACGGGCGTCCAGCTGCTGATTGGAGGCTTCTGCAGCGGCGCTGACGTTGCCACCATCGGTCTGCTCATGTTGGCGTTGCTTGGACGAAAGAGCAGAAGTGGCGTTGTACGAGGTCATATGGCGTGAAGCTGTCATCATGCTCTCCTTAAGGCATCAATGTCCTGCATTGAGGAAAGTGGAATCTGGCGTTCTAGCATGCGGCTTGCCCGCACTGTCCCACCTATGGGCCATGCAACAGACTTCAACCCCGAGATTCATGAAATAAGCACAGAGATCTGATCCGCAAGAACGTTAAAAGACCATCCAATCTCACACCACACCCGCCATCACCCTTCTCAAGAAAACATGAGGCTGCCTGTGCCTCGCGGATGACAAATTCCCTCAGTCATCCCCTCTCGCCAATCCCGACTCATCCTGTTGCCGCGAATTCTCATCTTCCGTGAGATAACCGGCTTAATCAGCGACTCATCACTGGCACCACGCCCGTGGTATTTCCCCTCACTTCGCTTCGCCATTTGCAAAACGCATCGCACGCAACATTGCGCATTAATGCGTAAGTGTCTGTGAAATATTGTGAAATTTTTTGGCACGCTTCGTGCCCCTTAGAAAACACGGCAGAACAACTGATAGAGACATATCAGAGAGAAAATAACGGCGCAGGATCATGCGTCACACCAGGGGAACTTCCAGCATGTTTAAGCCACGGATATGCATGGCCGCTTGCATGGCCACAGTGCTGGGGGGCTGCGCCGCTGTCGAACCGAAATTCGACAATGTCGAACCGGTCGTAGGGCCACCAGTCACCTCCAACAATACGCCATATAGCGAATGCCTCGTATCACTCAGTCGAATTCAGGGAGCCACCAACCTGCCTGTGATTGCAGTGGGTCAGGTGACGGACAAGACCGGTCAACGCAGTTACTCCACCGTGACAGAGAGTGCTGCCGTGACCCAGGGCGTATCAGAGATGCTGATAAGTGCTCTCTACAAGACTCGCAAGGTACATCTTACCGAGCGTCTCGATGTACGAGTCCCGCTGGCAGAGCAGCAGCTTTTCGAGAATAAGGCCATGGCCTACTCGCCGCGCAAACTGGCAGTTCTCCCTTCGCATTTCGTAGTTCTCGGCGCACTGACAGAGCTCAATTACAACATTTCAAGTGGTGGAGCTCGCCTGTTCGTCAGCGGAATCGGGGCCGGACTGCGCACTGCAGTCATCAACGTCGGCCTGGATCTGCGCATGGTCGATATCCGCACTTTCCGCACCGTCTATGTCACCAGCCTGCAGAAGCAGGTGGTGGGTTATGAAGTCGAAGCCGGTATCTACCGCTTCTTCGGCAATCAGTTGGTCGAGTTTGACTCCGGCGCAGTACGCAATGAACCACTGCAGCTGGGCGTGAGATCAGTCGTGGAGATGGGCGCGTATCAGCTTCTGACTGAAGGCCTGGGGCTTCCTGTACCTGCGGGACAGGAATGCGAGCTTCACCCGGGACAGCATGTTGCAGCGAAAGACGGCAACACGCAGCAAGTGGCCGCAGCCAATTCGGCATCAGGCAGTACCGCAGCAGTCGCAACACCGTTGAGAGAAGCACCCGCAACAGAGGCACCTGCAACAGAAACATCGGCAGCATCCAGCGCAGCACAATAAGTCAACATTCATGAGGAACATGACAATGACTACCTATAATAAGCTCGCAGTCGCCATCGGTCTCGTAAGTGGTGTGATGATGGCAAGCCAAGCGCAAGCCTTCAATAACGTGGATTGGAATTGGGATGGGTATGTCAATACTGATGTCAATATTGATGTCTATATTGACCCGAAAATCAAAGATCCAGGCGGCCTGGTGATGGTCGAAAGTCTGCAAAAGCAGATCGGTGACGTCAGCTCCGAAGCCATCGTCAGTGATGTCAGCTACGGTGCAGGTGAAGCAGGTGACCCTTCCATCGAACTAGTTGATAGCCTCAGTGCAGGCAGCAGCGCGTCATCCGCTGCGAATGCACACAGCTGGAATCATCATTCAGCAGCCAATGCGAGTGCAGATGCAGTTGCAAACGCTAACGCTGATGTCGATGTCTATATCAGCTATGCCGGCTCCACGCCTAATCCTGACATTACTCGCCTAGAGTCGCTTGAGAATGCCGCTACTTCGGTGGGCAACAATGTCTCGGTGGATAGTGATGCCATGGTCAACCTACACAATGAGCAGTTCTTGGCGGGTTCTGGTGGCTATTTCTTCTACCCGGGCACTGCTGAAGTCGAATCATTGGCCAAGGTCGACAACATTCTCAACCTGAGCGTGGACAATGCCGCGACCTCCGTAGGCAACAATATGTCGGTCACTCTGGATAGCACTGATATCGATAGCGCCCTGATTGCCGACAATACCCAGATGAGCTTCGCCAACATCAGCTCGACTGCCAAAGTCAGCAACATCACGCTGGATCTGCCGCCGACAGGCAGCTTCGAAGGCCCGGTCATCAATAATGCCGCGACCTCCGTGGGTAACAACATGTCCATCAGCGTCGGCCCCGTGACTCCGTAACCCCTCTGCAGGCAACCAACACACGCGGGGCAACCCGCGTGTGTTTCAGCACCTGCTGACATCAGACGTCTCACGCATCAGACACTGCATCTTTCACAGACCGAAAGGAGCAAGACATGAATGCTTTCACACGTATCAGCCTGGGAGTCGTGGGCGCGGGGTTCCTGCTGGCCGGTAGCGCCAGCGCCAACTCGTTGATGGGCCCCTTCCCCTACGACTTTCCGGCACGTAGCGCCGAATCCGCCCTGATTCTCTACGAGAGCAAGAAGGCCGGCAGCCTGGGGGAAGGGTCCGATACCAATATCGGGGAATACACCCTCAATACCGGCAGCAGTACCTCGATCGGCAACTGGCAACAGATCGAACAGACACTGAGTGATGGTTCCACCGGCACCATCGACAGCACTGCGGATCAATCCGCGGATGGCAGCTCTCAGACGTCGTCGACTGACTTTACCATTACCCACAACAACGAAGATGAAGAGGAAGACGCCCAGTGATGCACTGCTCGGGACAGTCATCCGCGGGAAGACAGACCGTCAGATACCAGAACTCACCCTTTCAGCGTGAGTAGAGAGTTGGTTAGCCAGGCGAGCGTCGAGACTGAGAAGTCTGCCACTCAGGGGGAGCGGAAAAAACGCACTAAAAACCGCCATGATCATCTCGCACAAGTCATTAACCTCTATATGGGTACTCGATAAACCCCCAAGACGAACACTCAACGCTGGAGAATCCAGACTCTCCGGTGAGGCTGTCACCAGAAGCAGCCCGACAATTATTCTTTCGCAGCCCGCTCGCACGAAGCGCAGGCAATGCAGAAAGACCAGCAGCAAGGGAACAACACTCATGACCGCACTGAAAGCTCATCAGGCTGCATCATCGGCTACTGCATTGAATCTGGCTGACGATATCTCCACTACCTCGCGGGTAAGGGAACTACCGGTAAAGCGACCTCGCGGTTTTGGGGAGTTTATCGGAGACTCATCGGCCATGCAGACGCTCTATCGCACTCTCATCCAGGTCGCCCACTCGGACGCTCCCATCTTCATCACCGGCGAAAGCGGCAGCGGCAAGGAATTGTGTGCCACTGCCATTCACCGCCATAGCCCGGTACGTGACGGCCCGTTCATCGCCGTCAATTGTGCCGCCATTCCGGCAGAGCTGCTGGAGTCGCAATTGTTCGGACATGTGCGCGGGGCTTTCACGGGGGCCGTGAGCGCCCAGCAGGGGCTCGCCGTGGCGGCAGATGGGGGGACGCTGTTTCTCGATGAGATCGCGGAGCTGCCGCTACCCTTGCAGAGCAAGCTGCTGCGCTTCCTGCAGACAGGACAGGTAATGCCGGTGGGTGCCACGCGCACGGTAGAGGTCAATTGCCGCATCGTGTGCGCCACGCATCAGAACCCGCGGGTACTGGTCGATACTCACCGCTTCCGGGAAGACCTCTTCTATCGTCTGCACGTCATCCCGCTGAAGGTGCCGCCGCTGCGCGAGCGCGGTCAGGATATCCTGGAAATCGCCACCGGGCTGTTGGGGCGCATGGCAGGCCACGAGGGCAAGCGCTTCACACGACTCAGTGCATGCGCCGAGCGTCAGTTGCTGGCCCATGACTGGCCCGGCAATGTGCGGGAGCTGGAAAACACGCTGCGGCGCGCCATCATCCTCAACGATGGTGAGGTGCTGACGGCCGACATGCTGGACCTGCCCTCCAGCACGGCGCATCGCCCGTCGGTCAGCCACAGCGCGCCGGAGGGCAGCGAGACCACGTTGCGCCCGTTGTGGATGGTCGAACGCGAGGCGATCGAGAGCGTCATCAGCGCCTGTGATGGCAGTATCCCCCGCGCTGCGGCGATACTGGAGATCGCCCCCTCCACCATCTATCGCAAGCGCCTGAGCTGGCTGGCGATGCACCCGGACGAGCCCACCTCGCACTGAGATGAGCGCCGGCCCACGGCATGCCCCGTCGCCCTCCAGACCTTTACTCCAGACGCAAAAAAGCCACCCCGAAGGGTGGCTTTTCTGTTGGCTGCCGAATTCATCCTGCGACTTCATCAGCTAGCCAGAATTGGCTGGGGTACCAGGACTCGAACCTGGGAATGCCGATACCAAAAACCGGTGCCTTACCACTTGGCTATACCCCAATTTGGTGGCCAGAGACGGAATCGAACCGCCGACACGGGGATTTTCAATCCCCTGCTCTACCAACTGAGCTATCTGGCCAACCTGAAGACACAAAAAAAGCCGCCAAGGCGACCTCTATATCGTGTGTTCTTCGCTCATCTACAGAAGCCTGAAGATGGTGCCGGCTAAAGGAGTCGAACCCTCGACCTACTGATTACAAGTCAGTTGCTCTACCAACTGAGCTAAGCCGGCACAAAGAACTCATGATATGAGTCTTCTTACTACGTTACTGCATGTCAGCTGGCTGGGGTACCAGGACTCGAACCTGGGAATGCCGATACCAAAAACCGGTGCCTTACCACTTGGCTATACCCCAACACTTGGTGGCCAGAGACGGAATCGAACCGCCGACACGGGGATTTTCAATCCCCTGCTCTACCAACTGAGCTATCTGGCCCTTGCCAACGAGGACGTATTAAATAGAAAACCTTTCCCGACGTCAACCCTTGCTTATCAAGAATTTGGCGTCGTAATTCGCCTTCCGCCGTCCTCGCCGGCCACTCAGACTTCGTAGCCCTGTCCGCCCTGCGATTCGCCCTTGGCGGCGGCGTCCGTCGGCACGAAACCTTCGGCCTGGTCCGTCTCCTGGTTGTTGAAGAAGCGATCCATCTGCTCCATCAGATAGCGACGGCTGTCGGCATCCATCATGTTGAGGTGCTTCTCGTTGATCAGACGCGTCTGCAGCGCCTGCCACTCTTCCCATGCCTGCTTCGAGACGTTGGACCAGATGTCCTGGCCCTTCTCGCCCGGCAGCGGCGGAAAATCGAGACCCGGCAGGTCCTGGTCATACTTGCGGCAATGTACGGTGCGCATGGGTAACTCCGTAAGAGAACTGGATGTCAGTGCGGATGAGCGTCGAGCCTTCGCCAGACGCCTTTACTGTTGCCTCATTCTCGCACGCTTGAGCCGCTTTGCCCCAGACGTGCTGCCGATGCCGACGCCGACAAGGCCTCACAGGCCGAACAGATCATCCGTGCAGCGCGCCAGCAGCGCCTTGACCGGCGCCGGCAGGCCCACGGCGTCCGGCGCGGCAGGGTCGACGAAGCGGCGGTCGGCGGCTGACTCGTTGACGCTCTCGGCCGGTACAGCTGACGCAAGCCCTGCCTCCCCCAGCTGTACCGGCTGTGGCGTGATGGTCAGCCGGAAGTGGCTGAAGACATGCTCGAAACTTGCCAGTGGCGCCTCCAGATGGGCGCCGCGGGCTTCGCGGGCGACCCATTCCCGCGCGGCCTCGCGATCCTCGACCAGTGGCGGCGCCCACAGGCCGCCCCAGATGCCCGTCGGCGGACGGCGTTCCAGCAGGATCTTCCCCGCCTCATCACTGACCAGCAACATCAGCGTCTGACGCGTCGGTATGGTCTTCTTGGGCTTGCTCTCGGGGAAGCGCTTCTCTTCGCCACGCGCATGCGCCACGCAGACCTCCTCGAAGGGGCAACGCGCGCAATCGGGCTTGCTGCCGCGCGTGCACAGGGTGGCTCCGAGATCCATCATCGCCTGGGTCCAGTCCGCCAGCCGCACCTGCGGCGTGTAGCGCTCCGCCAGCGTCCACAGCTTGCGCTCCACCGCCGGACGTCCCGGCCAGCCCTCCACGGCATGCAGGCGTGCCAGCACGCGCTTGACGTTGCCATCGAGGATCGGCGCCCGCTGTCCGGTGCTGATGCTGATGATCGCCCCGGCGGTCGAACGCCCGATGCCCGGCAAGGCCGACAGTGCCTCGACACTCTCGACCGGGAAGGCACCGTCGTGCTCATTCACGACATGCTGCGCGGCCTTGTGCAGATTGCGCGCCCGCGCGTAGTAGCCAAGGCCCGTCCACAGGTGCAGCACGTCATCGATGTCCGCCGCCGCCAGCGCCGCGACATCCGGGAAGCGCTCCATGAAGCGGGCATAGTACGGCAACACCGTCGCGACCTGGGTCTGCTGGAGCATGATCTCCGAGACCCAGACGCGATACGGCGTGGTGTTCTCCTGCCAGGGCAGATGCTTGCGGCCATGCTCATCGAACCAGTCGAACACGCGCGCCTGAAACGCCTCGGGGCTCAGGGCGATGTCTTCAAAGCCGGGTGTGGCGTGGCTCTCGGGAGCTGTCACGTCTGGCGTGGCAGCAGTGTCAGGTCGCGCCATCAAAACTTCCTCTGCTCGCGCCATGGTCGACGCCATGGCCTGGGCTCAAACGGCAGCACGCCAGCCCCGAGGAGCTGGCGTGCCGGTCTTGCTGCGAAAGGAGCGCGTGATCAGTTGAACAGCCCCTGAATCGCGCCCTTCAGCTTGTCGCTGGCGCCTTCGCCCAGCTTGTCGTCGATCTTCTTGCGGGTATCTTCGTCGAGCTTCTCATCCAGCTTCTCGCTGACCTTCTCGCCCGCCTTGCGCTTGGCTTCATCCTTGGCCAGTTCCGCTGCGGCACTCTGGAAGCCTTTCTGATCGAAGCCACACCACTCGCCCGGCTCACCGCTCAGGTTGCCCTGACACTGCACCGGGAAGCGCAGCTTGATCAGACGCGGATTGACCTCACAGGCCGCGTCATCCGCGCCCTCGATGAAGCGCGCCGCCACGTTGTAGTCGAAGGCCTCGGTCGGCAGGTTGAGCTGGCCCTTGCCGTCCAGCGCGATGCCCGGGATCGCCAGGGCGAGATCCTGATTGCTGATCACGCCATTGGTGACCGTGAAGCTGCCCTGAGCGCGCTCCAGCGGCGTATTGGCCTTCCATTCACGTGAGGAGGTCTTGCCACTCAGCGTCGCCACGGCAGTGCACATCTCCCTGGAGATATTGACGTCGAGCACCTCGCCATTGCGAATCTCGAAGTTGCCCTTGCCGTTCAGATTGCGCTTGATGCTGTCGATCTGATTGGTGCTGGTGGTGTAGTCACCATTGAGCGTCAGGCGACCGCGCAGGATGTCCTTCTGCTCCGGCGCCAGCGCCTTGAGGAACGGCGCGATATCCAGATTGGTCAGCTTCTCGCCGAAGCTCATGCTCAGCGGTGTCTTGCGGCTGTCGATGCGTGCATTGGCCGCCAGCGAGCCGCCATAGAGGCTGGCCGTCAGGCTATCGAGCTGCTGTACGCCCGGCTGACCGGACAGCTTGGCGGTCACCTTGCTCATCTCGAGACCCGAGGCGATCAGTGTGCCGATATCCAGCTGCCCCTGAAGACCCAGCGTCTTGAGCAATGCCACCGGCAGCAGCTCCGCGTCACCATCGGCCGCATAGACCGGCGCGATCACGCCCGCCGTGAGCGCTTCCCCCAGGCTTGCCGTCTTCTCGTCTGCGCCCGCCGGTGCCAGGTAGTCATCGAGATTGAGCGCGTCGACATCCAGATCGAAGGTGATCTGCGAGGCATCGAAGGACGAGCCGAGGCGCCCGTTGATGGTGGTGTCATCCAGCGCCATCACCAGGTTGGTCAGCTGCACCTGCGACATGTCGCCCTTGAACGGGCTGGAGAAGGCCAGCGAGGTCAGCGCGCTGCTCTTGGCAGTCTGCGGCGCTTCCATGCCGACACGCGTCATCCACGCCTTGGGCGACAGCGGTGCCAGCTTGAACTGGCCGGAATAGCTGAGCGCATCGCCGGTGATGTCCTTGGCCTTGAGCGCCCCGCTGAGGCGCAGGTCACTGCCGGAGGTCAGCAGCAGGTTCTCGAGATTCGCCGTGCCCGCCGCCAGGTCCGCTTCGGCACCGAAGGTGGCTTTCAGCGGCAGGGCCTTGTCACCCAGCGCGGCCTGATGGAGCGTCGCGTCCAGCTCGGCGCCATCGGCCAGATACAGCTGCTTGTCGGTGTCCAGCGTCAGGGTATCGATGTCCAGCGCCACGCTCTGATCCTTGTCACCCAGCGACGGCATGCGCGTGGTGGTATCCAGGCTCACGCCGGACAGCACATGACGGCCGCCCTGCAGGTCCAGCGCCACCTTGCCATCGAGGCTGACGGTGCTCTGAAGCTCCGGCTCACGCCCATCGGCCACGAACGACAGCTCGACCGGGAAGGCCTTGTCGGGGCTGACGTTGGAGGACGTCAACGCCACATCGTTGAGCGTCATGTCGAGTCCGCTGGCCGCGTCCTGATAGGCGATCTGACCATTGGTGACCTGCACCGAGGCGATATCGAGATTGACCGCCATGCTGCCGGCGCCATTCTGCACCGACGGCGTCGTGTCATCCGCCAGCGCCACACCGGCGCTCTTGGCCGGCGGCAGCGCTTCATCCGCCGCGCCACTGTCGGCGGCCGTCGCCGCATGCTCGAGCAGGCTTTCCCAGTTGCCACGCCCCTGTGCATCACGCTCGAGCGCCAGCTTGAGGCCGTCGAGGAAGACGCCTTCGACTTCGACCTCACCGCTCAGCAGTGGCGTGAAGGACACGCCGACTTCCGCGCGGGTAAAGGAGGCAAACGGTGACTGGTCACGTTCCTGCTCCGGCAGCCAGGCTTCGGCGTCCTCGACACTGACGCCGAGACGCGGATAGAAGGACCAGTCCAGCGGGCCGTTCAGGGCCAGTTCCAGCCCCGCCTGGTCCTTGACCGCCTTGACCAGTCGCGGCTTGAGATCATTCGGATCGAGGAAGGTGGTGACATAGATCACCCCTGCCACGACCACCAACGCCAGTACTCCGACGATGGCCAGCAAGGCTCTGAACAGTGCTTTCATCTGCGTCCTCCCTTTGACACGATGAGAATTGCTACGGTGCCCTCACTCCAGAGGGCAGCACATGGAATGGCGCTGGGGACTCGTGGCATCAGGCGATGCCTTTTCTCCCGCTCATCATCTAGCTCGAGCGCTGCGCGCCATCCTCCCGCACAGCGAGACAGCCTCAAGACAGAAATGATGATGACACAGCCGGTGGACAGGTCGCGTTGACGTCAGTTCCGCATCCGGCAACGACCGGGTTCACTCCTGCGCCAGCACGAAGCCGTCGCGGGCGGGGTCTCGCACATAGCCCAGACGTGATACCAGCAGCTCGTCGGCCAGGGTCAATCCCTGACTCGGCACGACCAGCAGACGCTGGGCACTGGCCGCTTCCAGTGACAGCAGCGCCATCAGGCGCGTACCGACACCGCGTCGACGCGTGCTCTTGCGCACGCAGCAATGGCTGATCTTCCAGGCATCGCCTTCATCCTCGCAGAGTAGCGCGCCGATATGACGATCGTTGAAGAAGGCGCTGCAGAAGCGGTGTCCCGCGGCGAGATTGGCCTGAATGAAGTCATCCGGGGCGAGCGGGAGACGCTCACTGGGGGCTTCGTGATAGATACGCGACAGATCGATACGGACTTGCTCATCGGTTTGCCAGCGTGCGTGATCGATCATCTGAAGAGTGACCGGCATGGTGAGATCCTCGCCCGCGATATGAATGCCCGCCATTGTAGCGGATGCCATTGTCCTTTCTCTATAATGACGGGTCGGGCAGGCACAAAGACGACGCGCCTGCCGCCGATCAAGCGCCCCGCCGACGGCTCTCTGCCGTCGTCAATGCCCTGATCACGATTTCGATTGCGACATCACATGACAATAACCACATGATGCGCACTTCCCGGCCGGACTGGACACACGCCTCTCTTACCAAAGGCCCCAGACTGCGCCCAGACCCCATCGACCCCGAAGCCGCTGATGGCGTCACCGACCGCTGGAGAGACATCATGGTAGAGCGTATCGCCGAAGTTCATCGCAACACCTCGGAAACCAAGATCCGGGTCCGCATCAATCTGGACGGTGAAGGCAAGCTGAGCGCCAACACTGGCGTGCCCTTCCTCGAACACATGATGGACCAGATCGCCCGTCACGGCGTGATCGACATCGAGGTCGACTGCGATGGCGACCTGCATATCGATGACCACCACACCGTCGAGGACATCGGCATCACCCTGGGTCAGGCCTTCGCGCAGGCGCTGGGCAACAAGGCCGGCATTCGCCGTTACGGCCATGCCTACGTGCCGCTGGATGAAGCCCTGTCTCGCGTGGTGATCGACTTCTCCGGTCGTCCGGGCCTGTTCATGCAGTGCGAGTTCACCCGCGGCAACATCGGTCGCTTCGATACCCAGCTGTTCTGGGAATTCTTCCAGGGCTTCGTCAATCACGCTGGCGCCACCCTGCATATCGACAACCTCAAGGGCTTCAATGCCCACCACCAGGCCGAGACCATCTTCAAGGCCTTCGGTCGTGCCGTGCGCATGGCAGTGGAAGAGGACGAGCGCATGGGAGGCCGTATCGCCTCCACCAAGGGCTCGCTGTAAACGAATGATCCGGGCGCCAGACGCCTGACATCCAGCGCCGGAGCCTGCCTCCGGCCTTCGGGAGAAAGACATGACGATTGCCGTCATCGACTATGGCATGGGCAACCTGCACTCCGTCGCCAAGGCGCTTGAGCACGTGGCCGACGAGAATGTCGTGATCACCAGCGACCCGCGCGCCATCCGCGGTGCCACTCGCGTGGTGCTGCCCGGTCAGGGCGCCATCCGTGACTGCATGGGCGAGCTTGAACGCGCCGAGCTGCGCGGTCTGGTCGGCGAGCTGCTGAGCAACCACAGCAAGCCGCTGCTGGGCGTGTGCGTCGGTCAGCAGATGCTGATGGAGCGCAGCGAAGAGAACGGTGGCATCGATTGCCTCGCCTACTTCAAGGGCGACGTGAAACGCTTCGATGACCAGCAGCTGGACGAGCACGGCCAGCGCCTCAAGGTGCCGCACATGGGCTGGAACCATGTCGCGCACACCCAGGGCCACGCGCTGTGGGAGGGCATCGAGGACAACTCGCGCTTCTACTTCGTGCACAGCTTCTATGTGTCGGCCAGCGAGCGCTCCAAGGTCTACGGTGCCACGCGCTACGCCGGTGCCGAGGCGCACGTCGCCATCGGTGAGGGCAGCCTGTTCGCGGTGCAGTTCCACCCGGAGAAGAGCGCGGCCGCCGGCCTCAAGCTGCTCGAGAATTTCGTCCGCTGGCAGCCCTGAAGGCTCGCCCGCGTGACCCTCGGCGTCTGTCTCGCGTGACGGACGCCGATACATCCGCCTTCGATATACCGACGACAATACAGGCGTGCCCAGACACGCCGAGAGGACACCCGACATGCTGGTAATCCCCGCGATCGATCTCAAGGACGGTCAGTGCGTACGCCTGAAGCAAGGCCGCATGGAAGACTCCACCAACTACGGCGATGACCCGCTGGCCATGGCCGCGCGCTGGGTCGAGGCCGGTGGCCGTCGTCTGCATCTGGTCGATCTCAACGGTGCCTTCGAAGGCAAGCCGGTCAATGGCGACGCCGTGACACGCATCGCCCGCGCCTACCCGGAGCTGCCGATCCAGATCGGTGGTGGCATCCGTGATGCCGCGACCATCGAGCACTATCTGGAAGCCGGCGTCGGTCAGGTCATCATCGGCACCAAGGCCGTGAAGGAACCGGCCTTCGTCGCCGAGATGTGCCGCGCCTTCCCGGGCCGCATCATCGTCGGTCTCGATGCGCGTGACGGCTTCGTGGCCACCGATGGCTGGGCTGAAGTCTCCACCATCAAGGCCACCGAGCTGGCCAAGCGCTTCGCCAACGACGGCGTGTCCTCCATCGTCTACACCGACATCGCCCGCGACGGCATGATGCAGGGCGTCAACATCGAAGCCACCGTGGCACTGGCCCGCGAAGGCGGTATCCCGGTGATCGCGTCCGGCGGCGTGACCAACCTGGATGACATCCGTGGCCTGGCCGAAGTGGCCGATCAGGGCATCCTCGGTGCCATCACCGGCCGCGCCATCTATGAAGGCAGCCTGGACATCGCCGAAGCGCAGGCGCTGTCCGACTCCATCACCGGCCGCAAGGCCTGAGGGGAGCGATCATGGCACTCGCCAAACGCATCATCCCGTGTCTGGACGTCGACGCCGGTCGTGTCGTGAAGGGCGTCAACTTCGTCGGTATCCGCGATGCCGGTGACCCGGTCGAGGTCGCCAAGCGCTACAACGAGCAAGGCGCCGACGAGATCACCTTCCTCGACATCACCGCCAGCGTCGACAACCGTGGCACCACGGTCGACATGGTGTCGCGCATCGCCGGTGAGGTGTTCATCCCGCTGACGGTGGGTGGCGGCATCCGCACCTGTGAAGACATTCGCACCATGCTGAACGCCGGCGCGGACAAGGTCTCGATCAACACCGCGGCCGTGTTCAACCCGGACTTCGTGCGTGAAGCCGCGGAACGCTTCGGCAGCCAGTGCATCGTGGTCGCCATCGACGCCAAGCGCGTCAGCCAGGACGGCGAGACACCGCGCTGGGAGATCTTCACCCACGGTGGCCGCAAGCCGACCGGACTCGACGCCGTCGAGTGGGCGAAGAAGATGGTCGAGCTGGGCGCCGGTGAACTGCTGCTGACCAGCATGGACCGCGATGGCACCAAGGCCGGTTTCGATCTCGGTGTGACACGCGCCATCTCCGACGCCGTCAGCGTGCCGGTGATCGCCTCCGGCGGTGTCGGCACCCTCGACCATCTGGTGGATGGCGTGCTCGAAGGCGGTGCGGATGCGGTGCTGGCCGCCAGCATCTTCCACTTCGCCGAGTACACGATCCCCCAGGCCAAGGCGCATATGGCCGCACGCGGTATCGAGATGCGCCTGTAAGCGCAGCCGCAGGTAGTTCAGGCAGAAACGCGAACGCCGCCATTTCCTCAGGGAATGGCGGCGTTCGTGTCTGCAGAGACGCAACTTCGGTTCAGGCGAGAACAGCGCTCAGACGTAGCCCAGCTTCTTCAGTGGCTTGAGCGCCTGCGCGAGACGCTGGTCGGCAAGCGTCATGATGTCCGCGACCAGATGCTTCTCGGCGGCGGGCAGCATCACGCGCTCCCCGACCCACAGCGCCAGCTCCGCCAGGTCATGTTGATTGCCCAGCCGCGCGGCCGCCTTGTCGAGCAGTTCCGGCTCGCGGCGCCGTCCGTGACTCGGTGACTCGAGCTCCCGCGCGGCTGCCTCACCCAGCGCCTCGTGCGCCAGTGCCAGCTGGAACATGCGGTACTTGACCCACTTGCGCAGCCGGTGAGACGTCTCGATCTCACGCTTGTTGGCCACCTGCGCCGCAAGCTTGCTGATGCGATGACGGCTGAATTCCAGCCCGATGTTGAGCTCCTCCACCGTCAGCAGTGCCGCCTGCCAGGCCGCCCGCTCTTCGCTCAGCAGCGTCTCGAGCGGCGCGTGATCCAGCTCGCCTTCGGGCTCGCTCAGCGCGGCACTGGTCAGCCCCGGACGCAGCGCATCCAGCAGGCGCTGACTGCGCTCATCCACCCAGGCGTAGGCGCGACCATGCGTCTTGCGCAGCATGTGCGCCTCGCGCGGCCCGGCCAATGCCTTGGCGACGGCGCGCGGACGCGCCTGATGCTCACTCACCGCCGACTTGCCCAGCGACTCGCGCCGCAGTTGCCACCAGCCGCGCAGCTGCTTGCAGTCGACGCGCAGCGCATGCACATCCGCCGCGCTCAGCGTCGGCTGCGCGAGACGCTCACGCATGGCGTCCAGACGCGTCTGAATCACGCCATTCAGCGCTGCGTTCATCGGAGAAGAATCCTGCTGACGGCTGTCGCTCATCTGTCTCTCCAACAACGGCTGGCCAGTCATCACTGGCACCAGGATGGCCCGAATCGGGCCGCTCAGTCCTGCAAGGATAGCCCGAGATTGCTGACATCTTCATTGCGGCCCAATTGCTTGAGCGCGCGCCAGTCATCGCGGGACAGCTGCGGGGCTTCGACGCTCTCCAGCACGGCGTCCTGGAAGTCACGCTCATCGATCATCAACGGATGTTCGCGAATCATGGCTTCCAGCGCTTCCTGCTCGATGCCCTCGCCGGCCTGCAGGTCGATCAGCGCGCGCACGCCATCGGCGGACAGACGGCTGATCTTGAGCGCGGCTTCCGGCTCTTCGCTGATCAGCACATCGATGCAGGCGGTCAGCGCCATCACGGCCTCCAGTGCGCGGCGCGCGCCGAAGCTGTCATCGTCCTCGGCGGGCTCGAAGGCGGTGACCTTCTCGGCCTGCAGCGAGAAATCGATCTTGGCATCGCGCACGCGCAGCTGCTCCCAGACGAGATCCAGCAGCTTGCGCAGCTCACGCGTGGTGTCCAGCGCGCTGGCCGTGCCATTGGCTTCGGCGTAGAAGCCGGCATTGGGCAGGAGTCGCTCGGTCAGCGCTGCCATGAAGGCAGTACGGCGCACGGGGGCCAGCGCATCAAGGCGCGCACGGAAACCGGATACAGGCTGAGTCATGACGGCTCTATTCTCACTTCACTATTCAATATGCGGCGTTCGCGCTGGCGTATTGGCTCCGCCAGCCGCGATGTCACCGGAGGTCGCTATAGGGTATGCGATAGGATAGGCGAAAGGGTAGCGCCCGCGCGTGGCCGGATGAACGCGACCCTGCTCGAGCGCTGCCGTGCCGGGGCATGCCTCAGGGCCACAGGCACTCCGTCGGCACGCGGCCGGCACCATCGAACAGGATGCCTTCGCTGCGCAGCTTTTCCCGCTGGCGCACTGCCCCGCCGTGCTCGGTGACCTTGAGCGAGGCATTGATCACGCGATGCCACGGCAACTGATGGCCATCCGGCAGGTGACGCATCGCCGAGCCGACCATGCGCGCGCTGGCGCCATCGGTCATCTTGGCGATACGCCCGTAGGTGGTGATGCGCCCTTCGGGAATCTGCGCCACCACGGTGTAGATCTGTTCGAGCAGTTCGGCCCGCATGCGGTTCTCTCCTTGTCGTGTCGCGGCTGGTTCGCCTGGGTGCAGGTACTGAGATTTAGGTTCTGAGATGCAGGTACAGAGATGTCGACACTGGGGACTTTACGCTGACATGGCGCTCACGCATGATGAAGCCATGCATCTTTACTTCATACATCAGGGGCAACTCCCTGACACTGAACCAGATTCAGCCGCCGATACCGCAACGCTAGCGCATGACTGGCAGAGTCCGCTACGCCTCAAGGACTGGCTTTCCGGCATGGGGCACAGCTTCAACACCAGCTTCCCGCTGGCAGGAGAAGCGTTGCCGGGCATCGATGACTTTCATGCGCTGGTGGTGCTGGATGGTCCGCAACGCCTGTCGAGCGCCGCACAACCACCCTCGCCCGCCGAACAGCAGTCGCTGCGCCTGCAGCGCAAGTTGATTCGGCGCACGCTTAACAGCAATCGCCCGCTGCTGGGGATTGGCCTGGGGGCGCGACTGATCGCCGAGCAGATGGGGGCGATCGTCTCGTCCGCCGTGGTGCCGCAGCGTCGCTGGGCCACGCTGACGCGCAGCAACGAGTGCCCGCTGGGGCTACCCGCCGAGTTCGAGGCCTTGATGTGGCATGAGGAGATCTGCGGACTGCCGGAAGACTGCGAGCTGCTGGCCAGCAGCGAGCATACGCCAGTGGCCGGCTTCAGCTGGGATGAGGGTCGCGTGGTGGCGCTCAACTTCCATCCGCACATGGATGCGGCGGCCACGCAGGACCGCCTTGCCCACCATCCCGCGCCCCTGGAGGGCAATGGCGTGCAGTCACGCGAGGCGTTGCTGGAGGACCCGAAGCGCTTTGATCGTCAGGCGGCCCTGCTGGACCGCCTGCTGGTGGACTGGCTGAATGCGTGAGCGCTGACCGGCGCTCGTGAGGGATATCAGCGCTGCCAGCGGTGATTGGCGCTCCACTCACGCGCGAAGGCAAGGCTGTTGTCCCAGTCGCCGACGTGCAGGAAGGTACGCTCGTGCTTCTCGAGCTGATAGCGGTACATCGGGTCGTAATACTCGCTGAGCAGCGGCGCCAGCCAGCCTTCATGGGCAATGGGGTTGCCGCGCTTGTGCTCCTGGAAGGCGATGTCCTGCATGCGCACCAGACGAGCAAGGCGTGCACTGCCCAGGCGCTTGCGCAGACGCAGCAGCGCCTGACGCAGCTGGCGCTGCATCAGGGTCCAGCCGAGAAAGTCACCATAGTGGCGACTGTAGGTGGACCACAGCCCCTCGATATAGTCCTTCTGAATCTGCACGACTCGCCAATCCAGCGGCATTTCGACGCGGATCAACGGTGCCTGCTCCATCGCGCGCCAGGTGGCGAGCGGAATGTTGACGCTGCCGATGAAGCGCGACTCGTCCTCCATGATGGTCGGCGCTTCATCCTCAAGCGTGAGCATCTCGGCGGCGATGCGGTGCTCGAAGTCGATCTGGCTCGGCGCCGGGAAGGGATGGCGGCCGAAGGCCGAACCCTTGTGGCGCGCACAGCCTTCCAGGTCGATGCCATTGTCCAGCGCATGGATCAGCTCGGTCTTGGCGCAGCCGGTCAGCCCGCCGATCAACAGCATCGGGGCCTGCTCGGCACGCTCATCGATATGCTGACAGAGCTGCTGACGCATGGCCTTCCAGCCGCCCTCGATGCGCGGACGCTCGATCCCCGCTTCCTGCAACCACTGCTGACTGAGCTGGGAACGCATGCCGCCGCGGAAGCAATAGAGAATCGCGTCAGGGTGCCGCTCGACGTGCTCGACCCAGGCGCGGATACGTGCGCGCTTGATCCCGCCGCTGACCAGTTGATGGCCAAGATGTACCGCCGATTCCGGGCCGACCTGCTTGTACTGCACCCCGACGCGATGACGCTCCTCATCATCCATCAGCGGCAGATTGACGGCACCCGGCAAGGCACCAGCGGCGAATTCGACCGGCGCGCGCACATCGATCAACGGACGGCCGTCGCGAATCAGGTCGCAGCTGGCCGCCACGGTGGGCAAACTCATGGGCATCTCTCGGCAGACAGAACAGGATTGAGGCAATGGGCGGCAACTGGCTGACTGGCCGCACCATCAAGGGGCCATATTCTAGCGCAAGCGTGCAGCCGCCCCCAGCCTTGTGCTTTCACGCCAACGGTGGCGTCAGGCGCACCCCCTGCCCCGGCCCGATCCCGGCCGGGCCGAACAGCTGACAATCTGGGCAGGCAGCGGGTTGATCACCGTGGGCACGATGCGCCTCGGCGACCGAGTCGCGCAGCGAGGCAATCGCCGCCTCGGCGGTATGGAAGTAGTTCTCACGCCCCATGCGCTCGAGGAAGCCACCGCGCTCCATCACTTCCAGCGCGTACATGCGAAAGCCGCACATGCTGAGACTGCCGCCGGCATCGCGCAGGCGACGTTGCTCGATCTCGAGCATCTCGGCACCCGCGATATCGATGAAGTTGCAGCCGGTGCCCAACAGAATGACGTGCTTGCCGGTATAGCGCGCCAGCTTGCGCTGGACGTGGTCGACCGCCCCGAAGAACAGCGAACCATCCACACGCAGAATCACCACTTCCCGGCACTGGGCCAGCTGATAACGCTCGGCATTGCGCACGCCAAGCTCCGGGTGCTCCGGGTCTGGCGCCATCTCGACCAGACGGGGCCGTGAGGTGCGGTTCAGATACAGCACCAGCGAGACCAGCACCCCGGCGAAGATGGCGAACTCCAGCGGCAACAGCAGAGTAGCGAGGAAGGTGATCACCAGCACCACCGCCTCTTCGCGGCTGACGGCCAGAATCTGACGGATATGACCGACTTCGATCAGGTTGGCGGCGATCACCATGATCAGGCCTGCCATCGCAGGCAACGGCAGCCACGCGGTCACGTCAGGCACCAGCAGCAGTACCGCCAGCACGATCAGCGCCGCCACCACCACCGACAGCGGGGTGCGGGCGCCGGCATCATAGTTGGCGCCGGAGCGCGTGAAGGAGCCGGAACCGGCAAAGCACGAGAAGAAACTGCCCGCCAGATTCGACAAGCCCTGGCCGATGAACTCCTGGTTGCCGTCGATACGCTGATGCGAGCGCACGCCGATGGCACGCGCGATGGAGACTGCCTCGATCAAGCCGAGCACCGCCAGCGCGAAGGCCGCCCCGCCCAGCGAGCGCAGGGTGTCAAAGCCCAGCGGCGGCAGGGAAAACGGCGGCAGGCTGCCGGACAGGGCGCCGACCATCGGGATACCTGCCGCGCTGCCGCCGAGCAATGCCGCGACACCACAACCGACGGCCATCGCCACCAGCATCCACGGCAGTTTGCGATTCAGCCGCCGAACCAGCACGGCCGTGAGCAAGGTGCTGAGTCCCGTGATCAACGTGGCCCACGAGGTATCGCCCAGATGCCCGAGCAGCGCCCACCAGGTGCCGAGAAAGCTCGAGGCATCGCCAAGCGCGATGCCGAACAGGTGCTTGAGCTGACTGGTGGCGATCAAGACCCCGGCGCCGGCGGTGAAGCCGATCACCACCGTGTGTGAGATGAAATTGACCAGCGCTCCCATGCGCATCAGCCCCAACGACAGCTGGATGATGCCGACCATGCAGGTCAGCGCCAGCACCAGCGGCAGGTATTCGGGACTGCCCGGCGCGGCCAGGGTCGAGACGGTGCCGAACACCACCATCGAGATCGCCGCGGCCGGGCCACTGACCATATGCCGCGAACTGCCGAACAGACCGGCGATGATCGCCACCACGATGGCGGCATACAGCCCATGCGCCGGTGGCAGGCCGGCGATCAACGCATAGGCCACCCCCTGGGGCAGCACCAGCACCGCGCCACTCAGGCCCGCGATCAGGTCAGAACGCGCATCCCCGGGCGACAGCTGACGCATCCAGCCGAGAAAGGGCAACAGTCGCGACAGGCGATAGGCCGCGGCACTGGTGTGCTCGGGCCCCTCTGCCGTCTCGGTAGATTCGGGAGATTCGGGGGGCGGCGAGGAAGGAGGCGGAGTATCAGCGGACAAGAAGTATCTCCGTGGCGAGGCAGGAAAGAAGTCGTCAGCCGGTAGCCGCAATGCCCCTGAACGTACTCGGGACAGGCTTGAAACCAGCGGTGATAAGTCTATCGCTGAAATCACTAATGAAACAGGGCCGCCACATGCTCGACAGCGACCTGTGACCTTGCGGTCCTTTCCCTAGAAAGAGATATGTTGAAGAGAGACGATGAAGAGACATGATCACGGAACACAGAGACGAGACACGATAACGAGACACGATAACGAGACACGAAGAGAGACGAGAAGACACGGCGCTGGCCATGCCGCGCCCGAGCAGTGACAATACCCGTTCCTGACACCGCTGCGGACCCTGACGCCATGACCACCGACGCTACGCCGACCGATACCACGACTCCCGAGACGGCGGGTGGCTATACCCCGCCGCTGGATGCCAGCGAAGCCGAGGCCATCGACGCCACGCGCCAGTGGGTCGAGACGCACATCATCGCCGACAATCTGTGCCCGTTTGCCGCGCGCGAGATGGCACGCAACAGCATCCAGTATGCCGTGGTGCCCGGAGCAGGGCTCGAGCGCAGCCTGCAGGCACTCGGCGACGAGCTGCTGAACCTGGACGCCAATCGCGACGCCGAGACGACGCTGGTGATCTTCAAGGACGGCTTCCGCGACTTCGATACCTACCTCGAGCTGCTCGACTACGCCGAGGCGCTGCTCGAGATGCAGGACTACGAAGGCATCTATCAGCTGGCCAGCTTCCACCCGGAATACGTGTTCGAGGATACCGAGGAAGACGACGCGGCCAACTACACCAACCGCTCGCCCTACCCGATGCTGCACCTGCTGCGCGAAAGCTCGGTCGAAGCCGCCATCAATGCCTACGCAGGCGATGTCGAAGAGGTGCCGGGGCGCAATGAAGAACTGATGCGCGAGCGCGGTGTCGAGCTCCTGGTCTCACGCCTCAAGGCCTGTGCTCACGCTGCCCGTCAGGCTGACAAGCAGGACTGACAAGCAGGACTGACAAGCAGGACTGAGCTTCGTGCTCGGAGAAAACTCCATACGAACAAGGCCAGCCGCGAGGCTGGCCTTGTTCGTTGTATGCTACATCACACCACGATGTCCCCGTGCGGCAGGCTCACGCGGTAGGCGCAGATGTCACAGGGCTTCCAGCGCCTGGGACAGCTTGTCGACCGCCACGATGGTCATGCCCTTGGGCGGATTCTTGGGGGCATTGCCCTTGGGCACGATAGCGCGCGTAAAGCCATGCTTGGCGGCCTCGACGATGCGCTCCTGGCCACTCGGCACCGGACGGATCTCGCCGGACAGCCCCACCTCGCCGAACACCACCAGCTCGCGCGGCAGCGGACGGTTCTGCAGGCTGGAGACCACCGCACACAGCACCGCGAGGTCGGCGCTGGTCTCGAGCACCTTGACCCCGCCGACCACATTCAGGAAGACATCTTGATCGCCTGTGAACAGGCCGCCATGCTTGTTGAGCACTGCCAGCAGCATCGACAGGCGATTGCCGTCCAGACCGACGGCGACACGGCGTGGATTGCCCAGCGGCGAGTCATCCAGCAAGGCCTGCACTTCGATCAGGATCGGTCGCGTGCCCTCCCACACCACCATCACCAGACTGCCGGAGGATTGCTCCTCGCTGCGCGACAGGAAGATCGCGCTGGGGTTCTTCACCTCCTTCAAGCCCAGCTCGACCATGGCGAACACGCCCAGCTCGTTGACCGCGCCGAAGCGGTTCTTCTGGCCACGCAGCGTGCGGAAGCGCGAATCACCATCGCCCTCCAGCAGCAGGGAGGCGTCGATCATGTGCTCCAGCACCTTGGGTCCGGCCAGTGAGCCGTCCTTGGTCACGTGGCCGACCAGCAGCAGCACGGTATTGGTTCGCTTGGCGAAGCGGGTCAGCGCGGCGGCAGACTCACGCACCTGCGAGACACCCCCCGGCGCGGATGACAGATCCTCCAGATGCATGGTCTGGATGGAGTCGATGATCAGCACCTCGGGCTTCTCGCGCTCGGCGGTGGCCAGAATCGTCTCGACGCTGGTCTCGGCCAGCATCTTGAGCCCCTGGGTCGGCAGCTGCAGACGATGGGCGCGCATCGCCACCTGCGACAGCGATTCCTCGCCAGTGACATAGAGTGAGCGCTTGTGCTGGGCGAGCTTGCAGGCGGTCTGCAGCAGCAGCGTCGACTTGCCGGCCCCCGGGTGGCCACCGAGCAACACGGCGGAACCCGGCACCAGCCCGCCACCCAGCACGCGGTCGAACTCGCCGAAGGTCGAGGAGAAGCGCGGCACTTCGGCCAGCGAGACATTGGAAAGATCGGTCACGTTGTCGCTGAGCGTGCCGGCGTAGCCGCCCCGCCCATTGCTGGCGCTACGCGCGGCACCACCGGCGACGGCTCCCGCAGCGGGGGCGGCGCCGGGCAATACCGTGGCGCCGACGCGGATTTCCTGCAGGGTGTTCCACTCGCGGCAGCCGCTGCACTGGCCCTGCCACTTCGAGAATTCGCTACCGCATTCGGTACATACGAAGGCGCTCTTTGCTTTCGCCATCAGACAATCCTGTCGGGAAGAAATGATTCTCGGCGCCGCGGCGGAGTGTCGTCAGCCGTGGATTTCCAACGGCCAGACACAAGGAAGGCGGCTTGCGCCGCCTTCCTTGTGCTCACGATCGCCTTGTGGCGCACGGCACGCTTACTGGCGCTTGAGGCGCAGTGTCTCACCGTTCTGGAAGCGACGCTTCTGCGGGTCGACCAGCTCCAGGGTCTGGGCATCCAGACGCAGGAAGTAGTAGGTCTGGCCTTCGCCGTCCGGCGTCAGCTCATAGACGGTCGCGTTCGGGTCCGTCACGGTGCCGGACAGCACGTCCCACTGGCCTTCGTAATGCTCTGGATCCGGCTGCTGCGGATGATCACGATAGGTGGCATCGAGACTGAAGGTACGCTCATCCTGGGCTGCCTCTTCGGCACCCTTGAGGCGTACATCGAGGTCAATGCCCGTGCAACGACGACACGGCAGGGTGCCCTTGTAGACGGCAACCTGCTCGCTGGCTGTCTCGGTGGCGCTGTTGTCAGCGGCACCGTCATTGGTCTGGGCCGTTGATGCGCACCCGGCGAGACCGACCATCAGCGCGGCTCCCACCATCAGAGTCCTGATCTGCATTGAATCCTCCTTAAGGCGATGACTCGATAGCAGCATCAGCGCTATCGACGGCGAGCGGTCTACCCGCTTTGGCAGGCAGCCCGCTCACAAGCTTCCATGCTCAAGAATAGCGGGTATCCGCCCCGAGAGGCCACCCCCGATGGCGTTTATCGAACACCATTCGCTAAATCGTGTCGGCCTCAGCCGCGGCGATCATGGCCATTGTCGAGAAACGGATAGTCGGTGTAACCCTTGGCGCCACCACCGTAGAAGGTGTCCGGGTCCTGTTCGTTGAGTTCAGCGCCGAGGCGAATGCGCTCGACCAGGTCCGGGTTGGCGATATACGGGCGCCCGATGGCGACGGCATCCGCGATGCCCTCATCGATGATGCGTGCCGCGCTCTCACCGTCGTAATGGCCGCAGAAGATCAGCGCGCCCGTGACGCGCTCGCGCAGGGCACGACGGAAGTCATCGCTGAACTTGATATCGCCACCGGCCCAGTCCGGCTCGTTGACGTGCACATAGGCGATGCCACGTCTGGAGAGCTGCTCGGCCATGTAGAAGGCCATTTCTTCCGGCTCGTCATCGGTCAGACCGAAGATCTCGATGAAGGGCGTCAGGCGGATGCCGGTACGCTCAGGGCCGAAGACTTCGGCGACGGCATCGACGACTTCCAGCGTCAGACGCGCACGGTTCTCGACCGAGCCACCGTACTGGTCAGTGCGCTGATTGGTGCCGGTGGCCATGAACTGGTTGAGCAGATAGGCGTTGGCGGCGTGCACCTCGATCATGTCGAAGCCGGCACGCTTGGCACGCACGGCGGCCTGACGATAGTCCTCGATCAGCTGGGGGATCTCGTCCGTCTCCAGGGCGCGCGGCGTACCGGTGGGGTGACGTCCGCTGGTGCCGTCCTCGAACTCGACAAAGCACTGGGCGCCTTCACCACGCAGGGCGCTCGGCGCGACCGGCTGCTGGCCGTCCGGCTGCACCATCTCATGCGAGACACGCCCGACGTGCCACAGCTGCAGCGCCATGCGTCCGCCCTTGGCGTGCACCGCCTGGACGACGCCCTTCCAGCCCGCTTCCTGCTCATCGGTCCAGATGCCCGGCGTGTAGACATAGCCACGTGCGGTGGGCGAGATGTTGGTCGCCTCGCTGATGATCAGGCCGGCACCGGCACGCTGACCGTAATAGGCCTGCTGAAGCTCACCGGGCACGCTGTCGGGGGTACGAGCACGTGTCAGCGGTGCCATCAGGATGCGGTTGGGCAGGGTCAGATCACCGAGCTTGACCGGATCGAGCAGGGTGTCAGCGTACGGGGCATTGGTGTTGGCAGTCATCGGGACTCCTTGAATTGCAGGACTTCACCCAGCGTCCTCACCGTGCAAGGTCGCACGAGCTGGGCAAGCATGCCTATGACATGCGGCACACCACGCGCTGCTTCAAGCACGCACATCGCACGAGAATAATGCTGGCATGGCAACAATGGGCGAGGCCCGCCGTGCGGCCACTCCTGGGCTTCTTTCAACACCCCCCTCGATAGACCTTCGCAACAGACCTTCGCAACAGCCTCCAATCACCGCTCCAATGCCCCTCATGACTCACTCAGAGCGCATGCCGGTGCTTGTACCGCGACGATCCAGCGGGCAACATGAAAAGCATCCATGACACGGGTCATGCACTGTCACCAGCGGCGAGAAATCATGAGCAAGTACTGGAGCCCCCAGGTCCACGACCTGACCCCCTACGTCCCCGGCGAACAACCGCGTGAGCAGCTGATCAAGCTGAACACCAACGAGAACCCCTACCCGCCGGCGCCCGCCGTGGAGCAGACGCTGCGCGAGTTCAATGCCTCTGATCTGCGCCGCTACCCGGACCCGAGCTCCAGCTCGCTGCGCGCCGCCCTGGCCGATACCTTCCATGTGGCCGCCGAGGAAGTCTTCGTCGGCAATGGCTCCGATGAGGTGCTGGCGCTGGCCTTCCAGGCATTCTTCCGTCAGGACAAGCCGCTGCTGCTGCCCACCATCAGCTACAGCTTCTACCCGGTCTACTGCCGCATGTATGGCATCGAGTCGCGCAGCATCGCGCTGACCGACAACTGGGAAGTCGACCTGGAAGCCTTCGGCAACGACAATGGCGGCATCATCTTCGCCAACCCCAACGCCCCGACAGGGCATGGCCATGGCCGCAAGGCGATTGCCGCGCTGCTGGAGCGCAATCCGCGGAGCGTGGTACTGGTCGACGAGGCCTACGTGGACTTCGGTGGCGAAAGCGCCATCCCGCTGATTCATCAGTATCCGAATCTGGTCGTGACGGGCACTTTCTCGAAGTCGCGCAGCCTGGCGGGCATTCGTCTTGGCTATGCCGTGGCCTCGCGTGAGCTGATCGAGGGTCTGGAGCGCGTCAAGGACTCCTTCAACTCCTACCCCATCGATCGCCTGGCCGAACAGGTCGGCGTCGCCGCGCTCAGTGATCCCGACTATTTCGATGAGTGCCGCACACGCGTCATCACCACGCGCGAGCAGACGCGCGATCGCATGGCCGCGCTGGGCTTCGAGATCCTGCCCTCGCAGACCAACTTCGTGCTGGCGACTCACCCGACCCACGATGCCGGCAAGCTGTTCATCGGCCTGCGCGAACAGGGCATCCTGGTGCGCCACTTCAACACCGACGCACTGCGTGACTATCTGCGCATCAGCATCGGTACCGATGCCGAAATGGACAGCCTGATCGAAGCCCTGGAAACCCTGTGTCGCTGAGATAGCGCACGGTCTGGCCAGTGATTGCTCCAATCAAAGAAGGCGCCCAGTGGGCGCCTTCTTTGATCAGGATGTCACTCAGGTGCTCGCCGCACGGCCCATCCACACAGCTCATCACACAGCCCGTCGTACCGTTCATCGCACCGAACACTCTGCAGGAGCACAACATGACAACGGACAGTCTCTCCATGGCTTCAGACGCTACCCCGACACCCCGCCTGCCTCTGACGCGGGTGCATCACGTGGCGCTGATCACCGCTGATTACCCTCGCGCCAGGCGCTTCTATCTCGAGGTCATGGATGCGCAGGTGATCAACGAGGCCTATCGTGAGGCCCGCGACAGCTACAAGCTCGACCTGCTCCTGCCGGGCGGTATCCAGCTGGAGCTGTTCTCCTTCCCCTCGCCGCCTGAGCGCCCCAGCTATCCGGAAGCCTGTGGGCTTCGTCACCTGGCGCTGGCGACGGAAGACATCGATACCTGTGTCGAGCTGCTGATCGCGCGTGGCGCCACGCCAGAGCCGATACGTGTCGATGAATACACCGGCGCCCGCTTCACCTTCCTGGCAGACCCTGACGGTACGCCCATCGAACTCTACGAAGTCTCGCCCTGATGTGATGGCGCACTGAAACTTCACTGGCCCTGAAGATAAAAGGCCCCGAAGACAAAGGCCCCTGTCGAGATATCGACAGGGGCCTTCTTGTGTCATGTGCACGTTGCTTGGGCAAAGCTCTTTTCTTTCGCCCACAGCTGATTCGCATGCAGGACTCTCTGCACCACTTTTCTTGAGCACAAAGAGAACCGCCCCTGCAGCATGGCTACAGGGGCGGTTCGGGATAAGTGCCTGACGATGACCTACTCTCACATGGAGAAACTCCACACTACCATCGGCGCTAAGCGGTTTCACTTCCGAGTTCGGCATGGGATCGGGTGGTTCACGCTCGCTATGGTCGTCAGGCGAAACGGTGGCATCTTGCGATGCCTGAGTCTCGAGGCTTTTGGCCTCGCGACTCGCAATATGAATCATGCTGACCGATATGTCTCGATCCTGTCGCAATCCCGGCGTTTGCCGAAGCAAACCCCTTGGGTGTTATATGGTCAAGCCTCACGGGCAATTAGTACTGGTTAGCTCAACACATTGCTGTGCTTCCACACCCAGCCTATCAACCTTGTAGTCTTCAAGGGCCCTTCAGGAGGCGCAAGGCCTCAGGGAAGTCTCATCTTGAAGGGGGCTTCCCGCTTAGATGCTTTCAGCGGTTATCCCGTCCGAACGTAGCTACCGGGCAATGCCATTGGCATGACAACCCGAACACCAGAGGTTCGTCCACTCCGGTCCTCTCGTACTAGGAGCAGCTCTTCTCAAACTTCCGACGCCCACGGCAGATAGGGACCGAACTGTCTCACGACGTTCTAAACCCAGCTCGCGTACCACTTTAAATGGCGAACAGCCATACCCTTGGGACCGACTTCAGCCCCAGGATGTGATGAGCCGACATCGAGGTGCCAAACACCGCCGTCGATGTGAACTCTTGGGCGGTATCAGCCTGTTATCCCCGGAGTACCTTTTATCCGTTGAGCGATGGCCCTTCCATACAGAACCACCGGATCACTAGAACCTACTTTCGTACCTGCTCGACGTGTCTGTCTCGCAGTCAAGCACCCTTATGCTCTTGCACTCAATGCACGATTTCCAACCGTGCTGAGGGTACCTTCGTGCTCCTCCGTTACTCTTTAGGAGGAGACCGCCCCAGTCAAACTACCCACCATACACTGTCCTCGATCCGGATAACGGACCTGAGTTAGAACGCCAATGATGTCAGGCTGGTATTTCAAGGTTGGCTCCACCGCATCTGGCGACGTGGTTTCAAAGCCTCCCAGCTATCCTACACAGACAACATCAGCATCCAGTGTAAAGCTATAGTAAAGGTTCACGGGGTCTTTCCGTCTAGCCGCGGGTACACAGCATCTTCACTGCGATTTCAATTTCACTGAGTCTCGGGTGGAGACAGCGTGGCCATCATTACGCCATTCGTGCAGGTCGGAACTTACCCGACAAGGAATTTCGCTACCTTAGGACCGTTATAGTTACGGCCGCCGTTTACCGGGGCTTCGATCAAGAGCTTCGCGTGAGCTAACCCCATCAATTAACCTTCCGGCACCGGGCAGGCGTCACACCCTATACGTCCGCTTGCGCGTTTGCAGAGTGCTGTGTTTTTAATAAACAGTTGCAGCCACCTGGTATCTTCGACCGGTAAGAGCTTACGGAGCAAGTCCTTCACTCGAACCGGTGCACCTTCTCCCGAAGTTACGGTGCCATTTTGCCTAGTTCCTTCACCCGAGTTCTCTCAAGCGCCTTGGTATTCTCTACCTGACCACCTGTGTCGGTTTGGGGTACGGTCGCATGTGATCTGAAGCTTAGAGGCTTTTCCTGGAAGCGTGGCATCGATGACTTCCTGACCGTGGTCAGTTCGTCTCGCATCTCGACCTCAGAGGAACCGGATTTGCCTGATTCCTCGGCCTACATGCTTTCACCAGGACAACCAACGCCTGGCTCACCTAGCCTTCTTCGTCCCCCCATCGCAACCACATCCGGTACGGGAATATTAACCCGTTTCCCATCGACTACGCGTTTCCGCCTCGCCTTAGGGGCCGACTCACTCTGCTCCGATTAACGTAGAACAGAAAACCTTGGTCTTCCGGCGGGGGAGTTTTTCACTCCCCTTATCGTTACTCATGTCAGCATTCGCACTCGTGATACCTCCAGCAGACTTCTCAATCCACCTTCATTGGCTTACACGACGCTCCTCTACCGCTCATCCATAAGGATGAACCCGTAGCTTCGGTACCTGATTTAGCCCCGTTATATCTTCCGCGCAGGCCGACTCGACTAGTGAGCTATTACGCTTTCTTTAAAGGATGGCTGCTTCTAAGCCAACCTCCTAGCTGTCTGAGCCTTCCCACATCGTTTCCCACTTAATCAGGATTTTGGGACCTTAGCTGACGGTCTGGGTTGTTTCCCTTTTCACAACGGACGTTAGCACCCGCTGTGTGTCTCCCACGCTGCACTCACTGGTATTCGGAGTTTGCCTCGGGTTGGTAAGTCGGGATGACCCCCTAGCCGAAACAGTGCTCTACCCCCAGCGGTGATACGTGAGGCGCTACCTAAATAGCTTTCGAGGAGAACCAGCTATCTCCGGGCTTGATTAGCCTTTCACTCCGATCCACAGCTCATCCCAGCATTTTTCAACATACTTGGGTTCGGGCCTCCAATTGATGTTACTCAATCTTCACCCTGGCCATGGATAGATCGCCCGGTTTCGGGTCTATACCCTGCGACTGGTCGCCCAGTTAAGACTCGGTTTCCCTACGCCTCCCCTATACGGTTAAGCTCGCCACAGAATATAAGTCGCTGACCCATTATACAAAAGGTACGCGGTCACACCACGAAGGTGCTCCCACTGCTTGTACGCATACGGTTTCAGGATCTATTTCACTCCCCTCGCCGGGGTTCTTTTCGCCTTTCCCTCACGGTACTGGTTCACTATCGGTCAGCCAGGAGTATTTAGCCTTGGAGGATGGTCCCCCCATGTTCAGTCAAGGTTTCTCGTGCCCCGACCTACTCGATTTCACGTGACTCAGACTTCGACTACGGGACTATCACCCTGTATCGTCAAGCTTCCCAGCTTGTTCGTCTGTCAGTTGTCACGCTTAAGGGCTGGTCCCCGTTCGCTCGCCGCTACTTGGGGAATCTCGGTTGATTTCTTTTCCTCCGGGTACTTAGATGTTTCAGTTCCCCGGGTTTGCCTCTATAGGTTATGTATTGGCCTATAGATACTCACCTGATGGTGAGTGGGTTTCCCCATTCGGAAATCGTTGGGTCGCAGGGTATTTGCCACCTCGCCAACGCTTATCGCAGGCTATCACGTCCTTCATCGCCTCTGGCTGCCAAGGCATCCACCGTATGCGCTTAATCGCTTGACCATATAACCCCAAGGGGTCTGTCAAGGATTACGAATCTGTCGGACCTCTCCGACATATCGTTTTGATAGACATGCGCTTGGCGCACATATCTATCGTCAGCATGATTCACATTGTTAAAGAGCGGCTGTTCAGAGAACAGTGAGAAGCGCGCTTTGTTGAGCACGCTTGCCACTGCCGGCTAAGCCAGCAATAAGATCAGGTAATTCGTTGTGAGCACTTGCCGCGAGCAGTAGACAGTGTCGATAAGGAGGTGATCCAGCCCCAGGTTCCCCTAGGGCTACCTTGTTACGACTTCACCCCAGTCATGAACCACACCGTGGTGATCGCCCTCCCGAAGGTTAGGCTAACCACTTCTGGTGCAGTCCACTCCCATGGTGTGACGGGCGGTGTGTACAAGGCCCGGGAACGTATTCACCGTGGCATTCTGATCCACGATTACTAGCGATTCCGACTTCATGGAGTCGAGTTGCAGACTCCAATCCGGACTGAGGCAAGCTTTATGGGATTGGCTCCACTTCGCAGTATTGCAACCCTTTGTACTTGCCATTGTAGCACGTGTGTAGCCCTACCCGTAAGGGCCATGATGACTTGACGTCGTCCCCACCTTCCTCCGGTTTGTCACCGGCAGTCTCCTTAGAGTTCCCGACATTACTCGCTGGCAAATAAGGATAGGGGTTGCGCTCGTTACGGGACTTAACCCAACATTTCACAACACGAGCTGACGACAGCCATGCAGCACCTGTCTCAGAGTTCCCGAAGGCACCAATCCATCTCTGGAAAGTCCTCTGGATGTCAAGGGTAGGTAAGGTTCTTCGCGTTGCATCGAATTAAACCACATGCTCCACCGCTTGTGCGGGCCCCCGTCAATTCATTTGAGTTTTAACCTTGCGGCCGTACTCCCCAGGCGGTCAACTTATTGCGTTAGCTGCGCCACTAAGTCCTCAAGGGACCCAACGGCTAGTTGACATCGTTTACGGCGTGGACTACCAGGGTATCTAATCCTGTTTGCTACCCACGCTTTCGCACCTCAGTGTCAGTGTCAGTCCAGAAGGCCGCCTTCGCCACTGGTATTCCTCCCGATCTCTACGCATTTCACCGCTACACCGGGAATTCTACCTTCCTCTCCTGCACTCTAGCCAAGCAGTTCCAGATGCCGTTCCCAGGTTGAGCCCGGGGCTTTCACACCTGGCTGACTTAGCCACCTACGCGCGCTTTACGCCCAGTAATTCCGATTAACGCTTGCACCCTCCGTATTACCGCGGCTGCTGGCACGGAGTTAGCCGGTGCTTCTTCTGCGAGTGATGTCTTTCCTCGGGAGTATTAGTCCCAAGGCGTTCTTCCTCGCTGAAAGTGCTTTACAACCCGAAGGCCTTCTTCACACACGCGGCATGGCTGGATCAGGCTTTCGCCCATTGTCCAATATTCCCCACTGCTGCCTCCCGTAGGAGTCTGGGCCGTGTCTCAGTCCCAGTGTGGCTGATCATCCTCTCAGACCAGCTACGGATCGTCGCCTTGGTGAGCCATTACCTCACCAACAAGCTAATCCGACATGGGCTCATCCGATAGCGCAAGGTCCGAAGATCCCCTGCTTTCTCCCGTAGGACGTATGCGGTATTAGCCTGAGTTTCCCCAGGTTGTCCCCCACTATCGGGCAGATTCCCATGCATTACTCACCCGTCCGCCGCTCGACGCCTCCTAGCAAGCTAGGATCGTTTCCGCTCGACTTGCATGTGTTAAGCCTGCCGCCAGCGTTCAATCTGAGCCATGATCAAACTCTTCAGTTGAAAGCTTGATAGTCTGTTAAGCAGACCAAACTTGGTTCAGAGTCAAACTTCTCGTGAGAGGCTTGCTCCGATATTTGGTGACCTTGTCACCACTCATCGGCAAGCGCTCACACGAATTACCTGATCAAATTTTTAAAGAGCGTCGCTGTTAAGCGAGGAGGCATATTCTACTTGGAACGCTTGAGAAGTCAAGCACTTGATGATGAGTCAGTCGACTGCCTCTAAGCATCATCAAGCGGTGAGGAGCGTTGCTCGATCACCTGTTCCGTAAGGAGTGCGACGTATTCTAGCGAATCGCCCGGGATTGTCAATCGATGAATTCGAAGCGGGCTTCAAAAACATCAAGCAAAACAATCACCTGCAAACTTCTTTCACCGCTGGTAACGCCATGCGTCCCCGGCAGCGGATGCGTACTTTACGCACGAACCTCCGTGAGGGCAAGGGCTTTCTTGAGAGAATCTCGCCGCGATGATGTCAGGCGCTCACAACGCGTTCGGCCCCACCATGTCTGGTGGGGCCGAACGGGAGGCGACATACGCCAGCGTCTTCTCAATACCTGTCAGTACCTCAGCGCGTCACGGTCACTCGTGCGTAACGCTTCTTGCCGGCCTGGATGACGATGGCAGTATCGAAAGGTGCCATATAGGAAGGCTCGACCACTTCGCCATCCACTTTCACGCGACCATTCTTGAGCATGTCCTTGGCCTGGGCACTATTGTTGGCCAGGCCCGCGCGATTGATGACCGCCGCGATCGGCGCCACCTCGGCGCCTTCCAGGCTGACAGTGACATCCGGCATGTCCGCCGGCAACTCGCCGTCGGCCAGCTGATTGCCGCTGGAAAGGTGCGCCGTCGCCGCCGCTTCTTCATCGTGGAAGCGTGCCACCAGCTCGCGCGCCAGCTCCATCTTGATATCACGCGGGTTGGCACCGTCGTCGATGCTGGCCATCAGCGCCTTCACTTCATCGAGGGGACGCAGCGACAACAGCTCGAAGTAACGCCACATCAGCGAATCCGGCATGGAGACGATCTTGTTGAACATCTCGCCCGGGCGGTCGTTGATACCGATGTAGTTGCCCAGCGACTTGGACATCTTCTGCACGCCATCCAGGCCCTCGAGGATCGGCATGGTGATCACGACCTGCGGCTCCTGGCCACGCTGGCGCTGCAGCTCACGCCCCATCAGCAGATTGAACTTCTGATCGGTGCCGCCAAGCTCGATGTCCGCTTCCAGTGCCACGGAGTCATACCCCTGGATCAGCGGGTAGAGGAACTCATGGATGGAGATCGGCTGATTGCCGGTATAGCGCTTGTCGAAATCGTCACGCTCGAGCATGCGCGCGACCGTGCTGGAGGCCGCCAGCTCGATCATGTCACCCGCGGAGAGCTTGTTGATCCATTCGGAGTTGAAGGCGATGCGCGTCTTATCCTTGTCGAGGATCTTGAAGACCTGCTCCTGATACGTCAGGGCGTTGGCCTTCACGTCCTCTTCGGTCAGCGGCTTGCGCGTCACGCTCTTGCCAGTGGGGTCGCCGATGCGGCCGGTGAAATCACCGATCAGGAAGATGATCTCGTGACCGAGGTCCTGCAGCTGGCGCAGCTTGTTGATCAGCACCGTATGACCGAGGTGCAGGTCCGGCGCCGTCGGATCAAAGCCTGCCTTGACCTTGAGCATGCGCCCGGACTCGAGCTTCTTGATCAGCTCTTCCTCGACCAGCACCTCATCGGTACCGCGCTTGATGATCTCCAGCGCTTCCACTACTGACTTGTCGCTCATCCTGCCCTCTCTGACCGTTGCTGCTCCCCTCGTAACGGGGCATGTTGGCCGAGAATGTTAGCATGACGAGCATGGCATGCACCCCCTGCCGCAGAGCGGCGTGCTCACAAGCTTCACCCCCCTGTTGCACGCCCCCAATGATCGGGAGACCCCCAATGGCGCTCTACCTTGGCTTGATGACCGGCACCAGCCTGGACGGACTCGATATCGCCTTGCTCGATATCGCCCCCTCCTCGCCAGACCACGAACGGATTCGCTTCATTGATGGGCTCGACCTGCCGCTGCCCGAAACACTGCGGACTCGGCTCTGGCAGCTGATGCATTGTGATGAGGCATGCTTCGCCGATCTCGCCGCCGCCGAGAAGGCGTTGGCCGAACTGGCCGCCAGCGCAGTGACGCGCTTGCTGACCCGCCAGCAGCTGAGTGCAGATGATGTCGCAGCCATTGGCAGCCATGGCCAGACCATCGAGCATCGCCCCTACGGCTTCAGCGATCAGCCATGCCACACGCCCTACACCCTGCAGCTCGACAACCCCAGCCTGCTGGCCGAGCTGTGCGGCATTCCCGTCGTCGCTGACTTCCGGCGCCGTGACCTGGCCACCGGCGGTCAGGCGGCCCCGCTGGCGCCCGCCTTCCACGCTGCTCTTTTCAGTCAGCCAGACCAATGGCATGGGCTACTCAACCTGGGCGGCATCGCCAATCTGACGTTGCTCCCCCCTCAGGACTCCATGGCTGACGTCATCGGCTTCGATACCGGCCCCGCCAACTGCCTGCTGGACGCCTGGCATGCGCGCCATCGTGGCACCGCAGTGGATCAGGACGGTCAGTGGGCCGCCAGCGGCAAGGTGATTCCTGACTTGCTCGAGAGATTGCTGTCGGCCGATTACTTCCGCCGCCCCCTTCCCAAGAGCACTGGCCGCGAAGACTTCCATCTCGACTGGTTGGCACAGCACCTGACCGGCGACGAGTCACCGGCCGACGTGCAGGCCACGCTCCTGAGTCTGACCGTCGAGAGCATCGTGCGGGCACTGGAGCAGACCGGCGTGTCACTGGCTGCGCTGACTCCCTGCGGTGGTGGGGCACGCAATGGCGCCCTGCTCACGCAGCTGGAGCAGCGCCTGGCGCAAGGCGAGCAAGCGACGCCCCTCGTGCCCTGCGCTGACATGGGCTGGAACGCAGACCTGCTCGAAGCCAGCGCCTTTGCCTGGCTCGCGGCGCGCAGAGTACTGGAGCGCCCCGGCAACCTGCCCAGCGTGACCGGCGCGAGCGGCCCGAGAGTGCTGGGCGGCCTCTACGCTCGCTGATCCTCAACGGATACGAAAAAGCCGCCCTCTTCATCACAAGAAGGGCGGCTCTTGGTTGGCCAATCTCTACGCCAACATCACCGGCAGCTGACATCACCGACACGCCTCAGTCGTCATCCCCTTGCAGCGAGAAGCGACTGGCGGCATTCAGGACATCCAGCTGGGCCTCCTGGGCGCTGTCGGAATCACCGAACTTGATCATCAGGCGCAGGTCATTGGCGGAATCGGCATGCGCCAAAGCCACCTCCTCGGTGATCAAGCCCTGCTGATGCAAGGCGTACAGCGATTGATCGAAGGTCATCATGCCCTGCTGCTGCGAGCGTTTCATGACGTCCTTGATCTCGACCACCGCGCCCTTGCGGATCAGGTCGACGATCAGCGGCGAACGCAGCATCACCTCAATGGCCGGCACGCGCTGGGTGGTGTTGCCACTCTTGTGAGGCAACAGCTGCTGGGCCACGATGCCCTTGAGGTTCAGCGACAGATCCATCCACACCTGTTCATGACGTTCCTCCGGGAAGAAGTGGATGATGCGGTCCAGCGCCTGGTTGGCATTGTTGGCATGCAACGTCGCAAGACACAGGTGACCGGTCTCGGCGAAGGTCAGCGCGTGCTCCATGGTCTCACGCGAGCGGATCTCGCCGATCATGATCACGTCCGGCGCCTGACGCAGCGTATTGCGCAGTGCCACCTCGAAGGACTCGGTATCGATCCCCACTTCACGCTGCGTCACGATGGAGCGCTGGTGGGGGTGGATATACTCGATCGGGTCTTCGATGCAGATGATGTGCCCGCTCGAGGTCTGGTTGCGGTGCTGGATCATCGCCGCCAGCGAGGTCGACTTGCCGGCGCCGGTGCCTCCGACGAAGATCACCAGACCACGCTTGGTCTCGGAAAGCCCCTTGATGATCTCCGGCAGCCGCAACTCTTCCAGGCTGGGAATCGACAGCTGGATGCGGCGAATCACCATGCCCATCTGGCTACGCTGGTAGAAGGCGCTGATCCTGAAGCGCCCGACTCCCGGCAAGCTATGCGCGAAGTTGGCCTCGCGCTCTTCCTCGAAGCGCTCGCGCTGCATGTCACTCATCGGTGCGAGCACCAGCTCTCTCACCTGATCGACACTCAGCTTCTTGTCACCCAGCGCCACCATGCGGCCATTGACCTTCATCTGCGGCGGTGTGCCGGTGGAGATGAACAGGTCCGAGCTGCCCTTGCTGACCATCAACTGCAGAAGTTCATGCAGCCATTCATGAGGAGTCATGAGTTGTATCCCGATATGCGCCTTGAGAGTCGCGCCCAAGGCCTCGCGCTGAAATGCCGTCCCATGAACCTGAAAAGTTGACGTGTTCCGGCCCCTGCCCCACCTACCTGCAACGTGATTGTCGGCCCTCCTGGCGAATTCAGCTCAACAAGCCCTTGGCTTTCGCCTGAGCATCTTCATTGGTCACCAGCCCTTCCGCCAACAGACGCGTCAGCGCTGCATCCAGTGTCTGCATGCCCAGGGCGCCACCGGTCTGGATGGAGGAATACATCTGCGCCACCTTGTCCTCGCGGATCAGGTTACGGATGGCAGGCGTCGCGATCATGATCTCGTGAGCCGCCACCCGGCCACCGCCGATCTTCTTGAGCAGTGTCTGGGCGATGACGCCCTGCAGGGACTCGGACAGCATCGAGCGCACCATCGACTTCTCCTCGCCGGGGAAGACGTCAATGATACGGTCGACGGTCTTGGTCGCGGAGGTGGTGTGCAGAGTGCCGAACACCAGGTGGCCCGTCTCGGCCGCGGTCAGCGCCAGACGGATGGTCTCGAGATCTCGCAGCTCGCCGACCAGAATGACATCCGGGTCTTCACGCAGCGCCGAACGCAGCGCGGGCGCGAAGCCGTGGGTATCACGGTGCACTTCACGCTGATTGACCAGACACCGCTTGGACTGGTGCACGAATTCCACCGGGTCCTCGATGGTGAGGATGTGGTCGTACTTGTTCTCATTGATGTAATCGACCATCGCCGCCAGCGTGGTGGATTTACCGGAGCCGGTCGGCCCGGTGACAAGAATCAGGCCGCGCGGCAGCATGCACATCTTGCGGAAGGCTTCACCGAGCCCCAGATCCTCCATCGTCAGCACTTCCGAGGGGATGGTACGGAAGACGGCCCCCGCGCCACGCCCCTGATGGAAGGCGTTGACACGAAAGCGCGAGACGCCCGGCACCTCGAAGGAGAAATCGGTCTCGAGGAATTCCTCGAAGTCACGGCGCTGCTTGTCGTTCATGATCTCGTAGATCAGCGCGCGCACCTGCTTGTCATCCATTGACGGCACATTGATGCGCCGCACATCACCGTCGACACGAATCATCGGTGGCAAACCAGCGGACAGGTGAAGATCCGACGCGTTCTGTTTTGCCGAAAAAGCCAGCAGTTCGGTAATATCCATGCAGTTCCCTCGCGAAGACCGAAGCTCTTGTACCAACGAGTCTTGTGTACTCTGGTGAAAGTGTGAAGTGGCTCTTCAGTAGATAGTGCGATGGGCACCATGTCACCAGGCCTGTCACGCTCATGCTATTGATGACACGCCTGATACCGTGCCAGCCATCGCCAGGTTGTTCCGCAAATTCTGGAGCCGAGCCGCATGACCGCAGTCCCCGACGACGAAGCTTGTGTTACCCAGTGTATCCTAGAGGCCCGCGCGCGGCTGGAAAAGGCATTGCAGACAAGTAAACGCAACGCTGATTCGGCGCAAGTGCTGGCCGTCAGCAAGACCAAACCCGCCACGCTGGTGCGCGCAGCCTGGCAATCCGGCCAGCGGGCCTTCGGCGAGAACTACCTGCAGGAAGCGCTGGACAAGCAGCAGGCGCTGTCGGACCTCACCGATATCGAATGGCATTTCATCGGCCCCATCCAGTCCAACAAGACGCGCGCCATTGCCGAGCACTTCACCTGGGTGCATACCGTGGAACGCGAGAAGATCGCACGCCGCCTGAGCGAGCAGCGCCCCCGTGAGCTTGGCGCGCTCGATGTCTGCCTGCAGGTCAATATCTCAGGCGAAGCCTCCAAGGCTGGCGTGGCACCGCAGGAACTGCTGGCGCTGGCCGAGACGGTGATCGCGCTGCCCGGGCTACGCCTGCGCGGCCTGATGGCGATTCCGGCCCCCTGCGCCGCCGATGCCAGTGAGACCGAGCGCCGTGCGCCCTTCCGCCAGCTGCGCGAGCTGCTGGAGCAACTGCAGACGCGCTTCCCCGCCGCCAGCTACCCGCAGGCCCGGCTCGATACGCTCTCGATGGGCATGAGCGCGGACCTTGAGGCCGCCGTCGCCGAAGGTGCGACACTGGTACGCCTCGGCACTGCCATCTTCGGCGCACGTGACTATTCCCACGTCCACTGAATCCAACGCTCGCTGATGCAAGCCCAACGCTCACGCAAGGCTCTCGAGCTTGCCGCCAGCCCTCCCACTGAATGATCAGGAGCACCGCATGACGCACCAGAGCACCGCTACACCGCGCACCATCGCCTTCATCGGCGCCGGCAACATGGCCAGCGCCATCTTCGGCGGCATGGTCGATGCCGGCTATCCCGCGGACCGCATCATCGCCACGGCTCGCTCACGCGAGACACTCGATGCCCTCGAGCAGCGCTACGGCGTGAGCACGACCCAGGACAACGCCTACGCCGTCTCGCAAGCCGATGTGGTGGTGCTGGGCGTCAAGCCGCAGATGATGCATGACGTCTGCCAGGCGCTGACCCCTGCGGTGCAGAACCGCAAGCCGCTGATCGTCTCGGTCGCGGCCGGCATCACCTGCGACAGCCTCGAGCGCTGGCTGGGCGGCGACCTCGCCATCATCCGCTGCATGCCCAACACACCGTCGCTGGTCGGTGTCGGTGCCAGCGGCCTCTATGCCACCGCCCAGGTGACGGAGGAGCAACGCGGCTTGATGGATGAGATGCTGACTGCGGTCGGTATCGTCGAGTGGGTCGAGGAAGAAGGCCTGCTGGAAGCCGTCACCGGCATTTCCGGTTCCGGCCCGGCCTACTTCTTCCTGTTCATCGAGTCACTCGAAGCGGCAGGCATCGAGCTGGGACTGAACGCCGAGACCGCGCGCCGCCTGGCGATCCAGACCGCCCGCGGTGCCGCCGAGATGGCCTTCTCCAGCGAGCATGAGCCTGCCGAGCTGCGCCGCCGCGTGTGCTCGCCGAATGGCACCACGGAGCGCGCCATCAACAGCTTCGAGGAGGATGGCCTGCGCGAGATCGTCGAGCGCGCCGCCAAGGCCTCCAGCGTGCGCGCCGCCGAGCTTGCCCGCGAGCTGGATCGCTGACAGCCTCTGCTCCACTGACAACTCCTGCAGGCCGCTGGCAGCCCGGGTCACAACAGGCCATCATGCGCTGTTCATCTGTTGTTGGCATGCTAGCGGCATGACGCGTGCACTATCGCGCGCCCACTTCTCACCGTCTTAAGGAAAGCCCCATGGGTGCTATGGGTAATATCGGACTTCAGCTGGTCACCATCCTGCTGCAACTGTTTGTCTACATCCTGATGCTGCGCTTCCTGCTGCAGCTGTCCCGCGCGGACTTCTACAACCCGGTCACCCAGTCAGTGGTCAAGGCGACCAACCCGCTGGTAGCCCCGTTGCAGGGCATCCTGCGCCCGCTGGGACGCTTCGACATCGCCACCCTGGCCGCGGCCTTCATCGTCGTCAGCCTGGTGCTGGTCGCGATCGGCGCCCTGTTCGGCGGCGGCATGCTGCCGGTCGGCTTCATCGCGCTGACGGCACTGGGCACCATTCTCGACAGCATCATCAACATCTACTTCTTCGCCCTGATCGCGATGATCATCCTGTCGTGGGTCGCACCGCAGGCCAACCACCCGGGCGCCATCCTGGTCCACCAGCTGGTCGATCCGATCATGAAGCCGGTGCGCAAGGTGATTCCGTCGATCGGCATGCTCGATCTGTCCCCGATCTTCGTGTTCATCGCGCTCAATCTGGTCGGCAGCCTGATCAACCAGACCCTGCCGTCACTGGGCATGCTGCGCAGCGCCTTCAGTTAAGCCGGCGCTCCGCCAGCAAGGATGGCTCGCACGCGGCCAGCGCGCTGGCCGACGAGATCAGCGCCCGCCACGGACTCCCGTGGCGGGCGCTCTTGCATCGCGCGTCACTGGATCACGCGTGCGCACGCTGTGCTAGAGTGAGCCCTCGGCCGAAGCCAGAACCACGGTGCACGAGACGCCCACAAGGCGCATCACCGCGGCTTCGCGCCCCGGACACGGGCCTTGCCCCGAACACTCTGCTGGACATGATGCTGGAAACCTTCACCACGATGCCTGATTCCCTGCCCCCGGATTCGGTCGGTCTCGTCACGCCTCAGACTGCCCACTTCAATACCCCGCTGGAGCTGGCCTGCGGCAGACGCCTCGAGCAGTACTCGCTGGTCTACGAGACCTACGGCGAGCTGAACGCGGACGCCAGCAACGCCATCCTGATCTGTCATGCCCTCACCGGCCACCATCATGCGGCCGGCTATCACGCCATGAGCGACCGCAAGCCTGGCTGGTGGGACGACTACATCGGCCCCGGCAAGCCCATTGATACCTCGCGCTTCTTCGTCATCGCGCTGAACAACATCGGCGGCTGCCACGGCAGTACCGGCCCGACCTCGATCAACCCGGAGACGGGCGAGCAATGGGGGCCTGACTTCCCATTGGTGACCGTGCCGGACTGGGTCGAGAGCCAGAAACGCCTCGCCGAGTCTCTCGGCATTACCCGCTTCGCGGCGGTGGTCGGCGGCTCGCTGGGTGGCATGCAGGCGCTGCAGTGGGTGATGGACCACCCTGATCGCGTCGGTCATGTCGCCATCATCGCCTGCACGCCGAAACTCTCGGCGCAGAACATCGCCTTCAATGAAGTCGCGCGTCAGGCGATTCGCTCTGACCCGGAATTCCATGACGGCTGGTACTCGCGTGTCGATGCCGTTCCCAAACGCGGCCTCAAGCTGGCACGCATGGTCGGTCACATCACCTATCTTTCCGAGCACTCGATGGGCACCAAGTTCGGGCGCGACCTGCGTCAGGACCGCCTCAACTTCGGTTACGACGTCGACTTCCAGGTCGAGAGCTATCTGCGCCACCAGGGCGACACCTTCTCCACCGCCTTCGATGCCAATACCTACCTGCTGATGACCAAGGCGCTCGACTACTTCGATCCTGCCGCCACGGCAGGCGATGACCTGTCCGCGGCCATGGCGCCGATCAGCTGCCCGGTACTGGTAGTCAGCTTCACCACCGACTGGCGCTTCGCGCCGTCACGCTCTCGCGAGCTGGTCAATGCCATGATCCATGCCGGCAAGTCGGTCAGCTACGCCAACATCGACTCGCCGCACGGCCATGATGCCTTCCTGCTGCCGGGCGAACGCTACGAGACGGTGCTGGGCAACTTCCTGACTCGCGCTTACGACCACGCCTGTGGCGCGCCAGCCACGCAAAAGCCGAGCACCAAGGAGACCAGCCATGCGTAACGACCTCGCCCAGATTCATGACTGGATTCCCGAAGGCGCGCGCGTACTGGACCTCGCCTGCGGTGACGGCACCCTGCTGGCCTCCCTCAAGGAGACCAAGCAGGTCTTCGGCTATGGCCTGGAGATCGACCCCGACAACATCAGCGCCTGTGTCGCCCGTGGCGTGAACGTCATCGAGCAGAATGTCGATGATGGCCTGGCCAACTTCGCCGATGACACCTTCGATCGCGTGGTGATGTCCCAGGCATTGCAGGTACTGCGTCGCCCGGACCGTGCGCTGGAGGAGATGATGCGCGTCTCGCGTGAGGCCATCATCACCTTCCCCAACTTCGCCTACTGGCGTCACCGCCTGCACCTAGGCATGAAGGGCCGCATGCCGGTCTCCAAGTCGCTGCCTCACGCCTGGTACGACACGCCGAACATCCACCTGTCGACCTTCGCGGACTTCGAGCGCCTGTGTCGCGCCCAGGGCCTCAAGATCATCGACCGCGCGGTCGGCAATGGCGATCACGAGCCACACCCGGCGGCGACCTGGTGGCCGAACCTGTTCGGGGAAGTGGCCATCTTCCGCGTCTGCCGCGACAACTGCCCGCCCGACCAGCGCTGAGTTCAGGCGCCCTACAGCAGTCGCCACAGACCAAGCGCCAGGCGCCTCAAAGAAACGGCCGACAGGACACTCCTGTCGGCCGTTTCGCGTCATGACGCCACCGGTTCTTCCGCACCGCGATAGCGCTGCACTATCCGGGCCATGCACAGACAGTCGCAACTAAAGTCTATATACTTTCGGGGTAAACGCAGCTGAGGATCACGGCACGCACTTCCGGTGAGGTGCGCCGGCATCCCGAGGAGAGAGTGCATGAACTTCCATACCCGCAAGTGGGTCAAGCCTGAAGATCTCAACCCCAACGGCACCCTGTTCGGTGGACGCCTGCTGGCCTGGATCGATGAAGAAGCGGCCATCTACGCCATCGTCCAACTGGGCACCTCGCGCGTGGTCACCAAGTTCATGTCGGAGATCAATTTCGTCTCCAGCGCGCGTCAGGGCGACATCATCGAACTGGGCATCACCGCCAGCGCCTTCGGTCGCACCTCGATCTCGCTATGCGTCGAGATCCGCAACAAGATCACCCGCGAGCGCATCCTGACCATCGACCGCATCGTGCTGGTCAGCGTCGATGCCGACTTCAAGCCGGTGCCCCACGGCCGCACGCGCATCACCTATATCGAAGACCGCTTCCGTGAGCAGGCCGGCAGCAACGATAGCCATAACGACAGTCACAACGACGAGACGCCGCAGAAGGCACCGCGTCGGCGTGCCGATAGCGCGCCGGATCTCAAGAACGCCTGATCGCGTCTCTGTTCAGGTCGCGCCACGCAGGTCGCACCAACGAAAAAGGCACCTCCGAGAGGTGCCTTTTTTCATGCCGGCAATTCAGGCCGCTGTTGTGTTGCTGACTTCCAGCCGCTGCCTGGCCGCTAGCTGACGGTCGTCTGCATCGTCTCACGCAGGCCTTCACAGGCATCCGCGACCGGCGCCGTCGCCGGCGTGAACCACACCAGGTCATAGGCCGGCGCCGCACCGGCGCTTTCCGGCAGATAATCGGTGAGATGCGTCAGTGGCTGGCCCGCGTCATCCCAGGCCACCGGCATCAGCGCCACGGACAGCGTGCTGCCGTCCAGCCAGCGCGGCACGCCGATATCGCGACGAGCATGACCGGAGCCACACACCAGCAGGCTGGTGGCGCCATCGGCCGCCAGGCCCTCCAGGCGTTCTGCCATCTGCTGATCCCGCGCCAGCTGCGCACGCAGCATCGCATCCAGGCGCTCTGCGCCCAGCAGGCCGCAATGGCCTTCATCCAGTGCCTCACGCTGCAGACGCAGCACCGCTTCCGGCAGCGCCAGCGGCGACTGTCCAGGTGCCATGCTGGCCTCCAGCTGTGCCGCCGACAGGCTGGCAGAGGCGAGCGGCGCGCCACTGTCCAGCGCTCCGCGCAGCAGAGGGGCGTAGTCGGTGAAGGGCCAGCGCGCATTCCAGGCCAGCAACTGCTGAAGCTCGTCATCCGGCAATCCGGCGACCGCAAGCGACGTACGATTGGCCAGCGACAAGGCGGCATCCTGGGTCGTGTCCAGCATCTCCAGCGCCACACCGCCCAGCTGACGCCGCGCGACCAGCGCATCGATCAACCAGCGTTCCAGCTGGTGATGGTCCGGATTGTCGTGATGCTCGCCCAGCAGCACCATCGAGTGCGCCTGACTCCAATCGACCAGCGCCGCTGGGGACAGACGACGATTGCCCTCCGCGACCAGAATGCTGCCCAGCAACGGGTGGGACGCCTTGGGGTCATGCCAGGCCGGCAGCGGTGGCAACGGCCCGTTGGCCGGCTGAGCGGCCTGTGCGAGCGGACTGGTCAGTGCCGTGCCCAGCACGGAAAGCCCGCCCGCCGAGGCGACCATGCCGGCCAGCAACTGGCGACGGCTCACCCCGGCCGTGCGCTCAGGCGTCTCGGATTCGTTGCTGGAGCGGAAGCTGGAAGTGATCGAGCGGCGAAATAGCGACATGAAGATGACCCGGCATGGAAGGAAGCGGCAAGACACGGTAAAAGACCACAAGAGAGCGTGCCAACGCTGCCATGATACCCGATGCGAGCCCCCTCATGTCCGAAAGGCCACCAACACTACCGCAAGGGCCCTCATCCAGGCTGTGCTTGAGACTGCCGCTGCCATCACTGCCCGTCGGCCGCAGCATGACACTGACACTCGATGATGGCCGTCCGGCCTTGCTGGTGATGCAATCCGACGGCCCGCGCGCCTTCCTCGACCGCTGCCCGCACCAGGGCAGCCGAATGCTGACCGAAGACGAGACTGGCGATCCCTACATGGACGCGACCGGCGGCTTGATCCTCTGCCACCGCCATCAGGCCTGTTTCGAACCGCATCACGGCACCTGCATCAGCGGGCCCTGCGTCGGCCAACGCTTGACCGCGCTGGACGTTGAGCTGGTACACAACGACGCCTCGCCAGCACAGCTGCTGCTATGGGAGGCCGCAGGCAGCGGTGGAGAACTGAGGGAGAAATGATAGAGAGATGATAGAGAGATGATGGAGAGATTATAGAGAGAGACGAGCGCTGACTGGCAGGCTGAGCGCCAGCAACCAGATCAGCCAGCAAAGCGCGCGTCATGCAGTGGCAGCGCGCGCGTCAGGCCCAGTCTTGCTCGCCACAACGGCTGACCCGCGTCCGAGAGAGACTCCTCGAGCGTGATCTGCATGCCCAGCGCCACTACCTCGACACCAGCGGCCTGCGCCCGGGCAAAGGCCTGCGCATAGGCCGGGTCGAGATGCGCCGCCGGTGCGACATCCTCGATCCCGTCATGGGCGACGCAGAACACCAGCACGCAGCGGTGGCCTGCTGCGACCAGCGCCGCGAGGCTGGCCAGATGACGCTGGGCACGCGTACTCACCGAGTCCGGGAAATAGCCGTGACCGTCGGATTCACGCAGCGTCAGTTGCTTGACCTCCAGATAGATCGAGGCCGCGCCCTCCTCCTTCGGCCACATCTGGAAATCAAGCCGTGAGCGCTCCGGCGTGTCATTGCCCGGTAGCAGGACCTCGACACGCGACTCGCGCTTGAGGCGCGCAAAGTCGGCGAGCCCCATATCGTGCAGCACGCTGACGCTTGCCTGCTGCAGCGCCGCCTCGACATGGGCATTGGCACGTCCGGTATGCACCGCCACCAAGGCCTCACGCCGGCCGTCAGCGCCGGGCGGACCCAGGGGCAGGCGAATCAGCTCCCAGGTCCAGGCGAGCTTGCGCTTGGGGTTGTCGGACGGCGACAGCCATACCTCACAGCCTTCAACGCACACCGCGCGCATCGAGCCGGTATTCGGGCAATGCGCCGTCACCACTTCACCGGCCCGCTCACCCTCGAGCAGCTCTACCTCGGCGAAGAAGCGCTTGTAGCGACGGATCAGACGACCACGATACAGCCCCTCAAGCACCCTCAAGCCGACACTCCCGCCTGAGTGGCACGCCGCTCAAGGAAGCGCTCCATGCGGGCCAGGGCCTCGCGCAGACGCGCCTCATCAGCAGTGAAGGCGATACGCACATGGCGACGCCCTTCGGCCAGCGCGAAGTCCGTGCCCGGCGTGATGGCGACATTCTCTTCTTCCAGCAGTGCGCGGCAGAAGGCCTCGCTGTCATCACTCAGATGCGAGATATCCAGCCAGACGTAGAAAGCGCCCTGCGGCGGCACCGACGGCGCCAGCCCCAGGCGTTCGAGCCCGGCCAGCAGCACGCCACGGCGGGCTTCGAGCACCTGCCGACGACGCTCGAGCTCTGCTTCACATTCCGGCGTGAAGGCTGCCAGCGCCGCATGCTGGGCAGGCGTCGAGGCAGCCAGGAAGACATTCTGCGCCAGGCGTGACAACGGCTCGACCGCCGCTTCAGGCGCCACCAGCCAACCCAGCCGCCAGCCCGTCATGCCGAAGTATTTCGAGAAGCTGTTGATGACGAAGGCATCGGGGCACTCCGCCAGTGCGGTGTGCGCAGGCACGCCATAGGTCAGCCCCTGATAGATCTCATCCACCAGCAGGTGTGCATCACGCGACTGGCACAGCTCGCCCAGCGCCTTCAATTCCTCGGGCGACAGCACGTGTCCGGTGGGGTTGGAGGGCGATGCCACCATCACGGCCCGCGTGTTCTCGCGCCAGAAATCATCGGCAAGTTCGGCGGTCAGCTGCCAGCCACTCTCGGCATTGACGGGCACCACATCCAGCTGGGCATCCACCAGGCCCATGAAGTGGCGATTGCAGGGGTAGGTCGGGTCGGCCATCAACACGCTGTCGCCACGTTCGGCGCACAGCAATGTGGCCAGCAGCAAGGCACCGGAGGCACCGGGCGTGATGATGATACGGGAGGGGGAGACCGTGACGCCGTGGCGGCGCTGATAGTCTGCCGCGATGGCCTCGCGCAGGGCCGGCAGGCCGCAGGCGGGGGTGTAGCGCGTCTGACCGGCCGCCAGCGCCGCCTGCCCGGCGGCGATCACCGGCGCGGGGGTCGGGAAGTCGGGCTCGCCCACTTCCAGATGAATGACGTCATGGCCCGCGGCCTCGCGCGCCTGGGCGGCTTCCAGCAGCGTCATCACGCGAAAGGCAGCGACGGATTCAAGACGGCGGGCAAACGGCATGACAACACTCCTCAGGATGGGAGCTTCATTCTAGGCGCCTGCCAAGGCCCATTCCCAGCCCCTTCGTGCAGGAAAATCGGTGTTTGCCGGTACACGCCGGACCACTGCCCGCTACAAACTATCGTCGGAGATCGGTTGCAAACTTGTCATTTTTACGCTAAATAAGCTGATCTTCTCGCGAGGGCAGCAGTCAGGACAGCCCCCTCGCCGTGGCCAAGGAGGCAGTGCAACAGACTGTCGACGGCCCAAGTCACCTTGCGGAATGAGGCGGTCCCATGCCCTTAGCTGAAACCAAGCCGGAAGCGCTTAAGAAATTCACCCCGTATGAGCCGGCAGCGGGTGAAGAGTACATGAACGAGAAGCAGCTAGCGCACTTCCGTCAGATCCTGCTGGACTGGAAACAGGAGCTGATGGAAGAGGTCGATCGCACCGTGCGTCACTTGCAGGAAGATGCCAACAACTACGCGGACCCTGCAGACCGTGCCACTCAGGAAGAAGGCTTCAGCCTCGAACTGAGAACACGTGATCGCGAGCGCAAGCTGTTGAAGAAGATCAACGAGACCATCGAGAACATCGATGAAGACGACTACGGCTTCTGCGAAGCCTGCGGCGTCGAGATAGGCATTCGTCGTCTGGAAGCACGTCCGACCGCTACCCAGTGTGTCGACTGCAAGACGCTGGCCGAGTTGAAGGAAAAGCAGCTGGGCCGCTAAGCCCTGCTGTCGATGAAGCGACGTCAAGCCGTCGCCCTCATCCCCCATACGGGCACCCTCCTCGGAGCGGTGCCCGTATGCGTTCAGGCCCTGCTGCCTGCGAATTCCCCACCACGAAGGATGACGGAGCCCACATGCCTACCGCCTACCGTGGCCGCTTTGCCCCTACCCCTTCCGGCCCGCTGCATGCGGGCTCACTGCTGGCCGCCGTCGCCAGCTATCTCGATGCCCGCCATCACGGCGGCGAGTGGCTGGTGCGTATCGAGGATATCGACCCGCCGCGCTGCCCCGCCGGGAGCGCCGATACCATCCTGCGCCAGCTGGATGCCTTCGGCCTGCAGCGCGATGGCGAGCTCCGCTATCAGAGCCAGCGGCACGCCGCCTACGCCGAGGCGCTGGAGCAACTGAAGGCCAGTGGTATCGCCTACCCGTGTGATTGCTCGCGCAAGCAGTGGCGCGAGCATGCCATCTACCCCGGCTGGTGCCGTGAGCGAGCCGAGCCTCCCACGGGCGAGCATGCCTGGCGGCTGGATGTGCGTGCGGCAGAGCGCTTCGGCGGCACCCGGGCCATCGCTGGCTGGCAGGACCGCCTGCAGGGCGCGGTCCAGCTGGATCTCGCCCCGCTCGGCGACGTGGTGCTCAAGCGACGCGATGGCCTGTGGGCCTATCAGCTGGCCGTGGTGGTGGATGACGCCGAGCAGGGCATCACCGATGTCGTGCGCGGGCTCGATCTGCTCGACAACAGCCCCTGGCAACGCCTGCTGCAGGCCGCGCTCGACCTGCCGATGCCGCGCCTGACGCACCTGCCGCTGATCACGGCCGACAATGGCCAGAAGCTCTCCAAGCAGAATCTGGCACCGGCCCTGCCGGAAGACGCCAGCGCGATTCGAACGCTGCTGCACCATACCCTGACGCTGCTCGGTCAGGCGCCGCCGCCCGAACTGGCGACCGCCAGCCCCGCTGAACAACTCGCCCACGCCACTCCTCGCTGGTCACTCGCAGCGGTCGGCACCGCGCCGTCTCTCAGTGCGGCCACTGCTCCAATGGCAAGGACCGCTGAGGGCAGCTGAGGGAAGTTGAGGGCAGCTGAGACCAGGCACGCCATGCACTCGGGACGCCTGACAACAGCCACGATTGTCGGATTGCCTCCCCTGTGGGAACAGGACAGACTCGGACGACAGTCATTCCCTCATGCACACCCTCAGGCGAGCGACATCACCCCATGGCCCGGATTCTGATCGTCGAAAAGGAAGGTGCTTCGCGCAACACGCTGCAGCATCTGCTGGAGCGCGAGGGTCACGACGTGGTGCAGGCCAGCGGCCTGGAGGATGCCCGTCTGCAGCACCCTGCCGACTTCGCGCTGGTGATCTGTGACAGCGAACTGGCCGGAGAGCATGCCGACCCGATCCTGCGCGCCAGCCGGCCAACTCCCGTGCTGCTGCTGGCCGACAACCCCAGCCTGCACGCCGCCATCAGCTGCCTGAAGGCGGGGGCAGCCGACTATCTGCCCAAGCCGTTCGATCAGCAGGCCTTCGCGCGCAGCGTGCGAGATGCGCTGTCGCTGCCACGCCAGGGGGCGCCGAGCGCCGCGCCCCCTCCTCCCCAGGCGCATGCTGGCACGGCCAACAAGCCGGTGGAGATGATTGGCCATTGTCGCGCCATGCAACAGGTCTATACCCGCATCCGCAAGGTTGCGCCCGCCGATGTCACCGTGCTGGTGCTCGGTGAGTCCGGCACCGGCAAGGAGCTGGTCGCGCGCGCCATTCACCGTCAGAGCGAACGCCATCAGGCGCCGCTGATCTGCGTCAACTGCGCCGCCATTCCCGAGACGTTGATCGAGTCCGAGCTGTTCGGCCATGAAAAAGGCGCCTTCACCGGCGCCACCAGCTCGCGCACCGGCCTGATCGAAGCCGCCGACGGCGGCACGCTGTTTCTGGATGAGATCGGCGAACTGCCACTGGATGCCCAGGCGCGCCTGCTGCGAGTGCTGCAGGAGGGCGAGATTCGCCGCGTGGGTGCCATCGAGACGCGCTACGTCGACATCCGCCTCATCGCCGCGACCCACCGCAACCTGCACCAGCTCTCGGCCAGCGGCGAGTTCCGCCTTGATCTCTACTACCGCTTGAACGTGATGGAGATCGACCTGCCTCCCTTGCGTGAGCGCGGCGATGACGTACTGGAACTGGCCGAGCACCTGCTGGCCGGCATCGCCCGCAAGCATGGCCGTGACGGCATGCGGCTCTCTCAGCGGGCGCGTCAGGAAATCCATCACTACGCCTGGCCCGGCAATGTCCGTGAGCTGGAAAACGCCCTCGAGCGGGGCGTCATTCTGGCGGAGCGCCGCATCATCGCCCCGGAAGACCTCGGCCTGCGCACGCCCTCAGGGCAGCCGCTTCAGGCAGCGCCCACCGCAACGGCAGACCCGGTGCCTCCATCCACTGCTCAGGCACCTAAGACAGCGGGTAAAGGGGCGGCGAAAGGAGCAATGAAAGGGTCGATGAAAGGCACCGCCAGGGACGCAAGCCCCGAGATGGCCTCAGCGCCTGCCACAGGGAAACCCGCTACCAACCAACAGGACATGGGTCAGCCACCGCCTGCGGACACCCCACGCAGCGGCCTCTCGGTGGTCGGCGATGCTGGTGAAGAGGAAGACCTTTCGCTGGAGGACTACTTCCAGCACTTCGTGCTCGAGCATCAGGACCACATGAGCGAGACCGAGCTCGCACGCCGCCTCGGCATCAGCCGCAAGAACCTCTGGGAGCGACGCCAGCGCCTGGGCATTCCACGTCGCAAGGGCCGCCGCAGCTCTCCCGCAAACTGACATTGGCGCAATGAAGCTGGAGCGACGCCGGAGCACTGACGCTGACGCACAGAAGTCACTGCACTGAAGTCACTGCGCTGAAGTCACTGCGCTGAAGTCACTGCACCATGCAGGTGCCCTCCCGAGCGAGCAACCCGCCTGCGGCGCCACCTTGCCTGCCACAGATCCCCGCATCATCGAGGGCATCGCTAGACTTTAGTGTCGAAAGACTCGCAAAAAACCCAGCTCAATCATTAGCTTGCAAGGCACTTCGTTAGACCTTCGCACCAATTGTTACCATCGACCCCAAATCATGACCCCATCCAGCGCACCAATGGCCACGTCAGGTAACACCTCGCACCTCTCTACACCTCACGTCTCAGCGACCTATGTCTAAATGACTGAATTGCTGGTTTTTTTTAAGCTGTGGCACATCCGATGCAATAACACGGTCAAGAAAAAGAACAACCGGAAATACGAAGCGCGCCCAACAACAACAAGAACGCGCAATGCTTCGAAAACCCTCGACACCAACAAGAACAATACCCGTCGAGCGCGTGACATTGATGATGAACTGCATGCCTCACTACATGAGTGGTGACAGGCAAGAGCCAAAACAAGAACAAACGGCCGCAGTTCATCATCCGCCGATCCAACAACAACAAGATATCGGCAGTCCGGAATCTACTGACCAGGACGCGACGAATCCGGCCTCGAGCACCAACAAGAACAACAGGCTCGACCCCGGATCACCCCCGAAACAACAACAACTCGCGGGGGGAGGCTACTCAGCCGTCGGTGAATGGAAGATTGTTTTGAATACGAGATGGTCACCGAACAGACAGCCAGACAACAACAACATGATCTGCAACACGAAGGATCTGTCTGCATTGATTTGTGACTGTGGTGCGTATTCAGGGCGATGCGCCATCACGAAAAAGAACATCCGCTCAAGGATGCGTGTACCCTACCTGCAAGGGAGACCGAGTGATCGGTCTCCCTTTTTCCTTGTCTGAGAGGTGATTTTCGCCTCGTCAGACGCCTTGAAGTGCAGAGTCGGCCCCTGGATGGCAGACCGGCGCTTTGCCAAGGTATCTGCCCTCGGCTACACTGGGCGGCCTGCCACGCACGAGTCGAATCGCTGCATGCTCAAAGGATTTACCCGCTTTCTACAACGCCCCGGTGACCGCTTGAAGACGCTTTTCAATGCAACTGACGCGCCCGCGGCCCCATTGCCCAGCCTGCGTGTGATACCGCGGGATGAGCATCCCGTGTCCCGCCGCCAGCTCAGCGAGAATGCGCTGAAGGTACTCTATCGCCTGCAAAGCGGTGGATATCAGGCCTATCTGGTCGGTGGCTGTATCCGTGATGCCCTGCTCGGACAACGCCCCAAGGACTTCGACGTGGCCACCAACGCCACGCCGGAACAGGTCCGCGAGCTGTTCCGCAATGCCCGCATCATCGGCCGTCGTTTCCGTATCGTGCACGTGCGCTTCGGTCGTGAGGTGATCGAGGTCACCACCTTCCGCGGCAAGCCGGCCGATAGCACGCCCAGCCAGCATACCCAGCAGTCGGAAGACGGCATGCTGCTGCGTGACAACGTCTTCGGCTCCATCGAGGAGGACGCGCTGCGCCGCGACTTCACGATCAATGCCCTCTATTACGACGTGTCCGACTTCACGATCCACGACTGGGCCAATGGCGTACGCGATATCGAAGCGCGCATGATTCGCCTGATCGGTGATCCGGAAACACGCTATCGCGAAGATCCGGTGCGCATGCTGCGCGCCGTCCGCTTCGCCGGCAAGCTGGACTTCGACATCGAGGAGGCCACGGCCGAACCGATGTACGAACTGGCCCCGCTGCTGCTGCAGATTCCGCCGGCGCGCATGTTCGAGGAAGTGCTCAAGCTGTTCATGTCCGGCTATGCACTGGAAACCTTCCATCTCCTGCGTGAGTTTGGTCTGTTCCAGATGCTGTTCCCCGAGACGGAAGAGAGCTTCGCGCATTATCACTGGTCCATGCCGCTGATCGAGAAGGCGCTGGCCAGCACGGACGACCGCATCCGCGAAGACAAGCCGGTCACGCCGGCCTTCCTGTATGCCGCCCTGCTGTGGCCGGGCGTCAAGGCGCGTACCGACCAGCTGATCGCCAGTGGCATGCCCGATATTCCGGCAGCCCACCAGGCGGCTCAGCAGGCGATCGCTCGCCAGCTCAACCACACCTCGATCCCGAAGCGCTTCAGCATTCCGATGCGCGAGATCTGGGACATGCAGGCCAAGTTGCCGCGTCGTCGTGGCAAGCGCGCCTTCCAGACCCGTGAGCATCCGCGCTTCCGCGCCGCCTACGACTTCCTGCTGCTGCGCGAATTCGCCGGCGAAGTGAAGCCGGGGCTGGGCAAGTGGTGGACCGACTTCCAGGAAGTCGATGCTCGCACCCAGGTCACGATGATCGAAGGTGTCTCCGATGAAGGCCCCGCCGGCAGCAAGCCGGTCGGCACCAAGCGTCGCGGCAAGCGTCGGCGCAATGGTCGCGGCCAGGGCTGAGCAGTGGCTCGTCTGAGCCACTGCCGTCTCCACGCAGGAACTCCGCATGATTTCGACAGCCTTGATTGGCCTCGGTGCCAATCTTGACGATCCGCGCGCTCAACTGGAGCGCGCGCTTGAGGCTCTCGACCGGCTGCCGCTGACCCGCTGCACGCGACATTCTCGCCTGTATGCCAGCAAGCCGGTCGGCCCGCAGGACCAGCCCGACTTCGTCAATGCCGTCGCCGAGCTATCGACCCGCCTGTCTCCCCTCGCCCTGCTCGATCAACTGCAAGCCCTTGAACAGCAGCATCGCCGCGTGCGGCTGCGTCACTGGGGCCCCCGCACGCTGGATCTGGACCTGCTGCTCTTCAATGACAGCAGGATCTCGACGCCGCGTCTCGTCGTGCCCCATCGCGAAATGCTCAAACGTGGTTTCGTGATGCGTCCGTTGGCTGACCTGCTGGGCCCGCAGCGCCTCAGCGTGCTGGGCGAGGAGAATCTCGAAATACTGGCGTCTCGAGTTGAGGGCGATGACTTGCTCCCCCTCGGACCTCAGGAGTAGAGTTTCGCCATCTTGTTACCGTCGTGCCCACTTTGGCCTGTGCGGTAACACTTTCTGGTAACACCGGCCCGTGTCGCCCGCAGTCCGCCCTCGGCGGCCTTCTCGCGATCGCGGCTGCTCGACGCCACGGGCAGCCGCGTCATACGCGCCGCAACGAGTAAGCGTCCCGATGAAAAACGTCACCCTGAGCACCCTGCGCCGCCTCAAGGCCGATGGTGAGACGTTCAGTTGCCTCACCGCCTACGATGCCACCTTTGCTCATCTTGCCAGCGATGCCGGCATTGAAGTGCTGCTGGTCGGCGACTCTCTCGGCATGGTCCTGCAGGGCCATACCAGCACCCTGCCCGTCACCATCGATGACATCTGCTACCACACCGCCGCCGTGGCACGTGGCAAGCAAGGCAGCCTGCTGATGGCCGACCTGCCCTTCATGAGCAATGCCAGCACCGACATCCTGCTCGATCATGCGGCACGCCTGATGCGTGCCGGTGCCGAGATGGTCAAGGTCGAAGGCGAAGCCTGGCTGGCCGATGCCGTCACCGCGCTCGTCCAGCGTGGTGTACCGGTCTGCGTGCACATGGGCCTGACGCCACAGCACGTGCATGCCTTCGGCGGCTACAAGGTGCAGGGTCGCGACGAGGCACGGGCCGAGCAGATCATCGCCGATGCGCGCACGCTGGAAGCCGCAGGCGCCGCGATCATCCTGCTCGAATGCGTGCCGTCCGAGCTGGCCGCGCGCATTCGTGATGCCGTCGAGGTGCCGGTGATCGGCATCGGCGCCGGCGTGGATGTCGATGGCCAGATTCTGGTCATGCACGACATGCTCGACCTGACGCCCGGTCGCAAGCCGCGCTTCGTCAAGAATTTCATGAGCGATGCCGGCAGCGTGCAGGAGGCCTTCGCCGCCTACCACCAGGCGGTCAAGACGCGCAGCTTCCCGGCGCCGGAGCACGGCTTCTGATGAAAACCGTCTCCCAGATCAACGCCCTGCGTGAGCAACTCGCCCAGGCACGCCGCGATGGCCTGCGTATCGCCCTGGTGCCGACCATGGGCAACCTGCATGCCGGCCACCTGTCGCTGGTCCGTGAAGCGCGCCGCCACGCCGACATGGTCGTCGCGAGCGTCTTCGTCAACCCGCTGCAGTTCGGCCCCGGCGAAGACCTCGACAGCTATCCGCGCACCCTCGAGGCCGACCAGAATGCGCTGGCCGCAGAAGGGTGTGACCTGCTGTTCGCCCCCTCGACGGCGGAACTCTACCCCACGGGCCGCGACGGACTGTGCAACGTGCAGGTGCCGGGCGTTTCCGAAGGCCTGTGCGGTGGCAACCGTCCGGGGCACTTCGATGGCGTCGCCACCGTCGTCAGCATCCTGTTCAATCTGGTACGCCCTGAAGTCGCCTGTTTCGGCGAGAAGGACTTCCAGCAGCTGGCCGTGATCCGCAAGCTCAACCGCGACCTGCACTTCGGCATCGAGATCATCGGTGTGCCCATCGTGCGTGCCGAGGATGGGCTGGCGCTGTCATCACGCAACGGCTACCTGAGTGAGCAGGAGCGCGTCATCGCGCCGCGTCTCAAGCAGTGCCTCGACGCCCTGAAGGCTCGCCTTGAGCAGGGCGTGGCGCGTGATGTGGCGCTGCGCGAGGCACTGGCCGCCATCAGCGAGAGCGGCTTCAAGCCGGACTACCTCGAGCTGCGCCGCGCGGCTGACCTGGGGCCGGTCGAGGATGACACGCGCGAGGCGGTGATTCTGGTCGCCGCACACCTGGGCCGTACGCGCCTGCTCGATAACCTGAAGGTCGCCTTGCCGGTGGCCTGATGCCTGATTAGACTGCGCCGCCTTGCACCCTGGCGTGGCACTGTCCGCCACGTCAGACGCGCCATGGCCCTGGTCCCAGGGCCTTGATCTGCGCCCGGTGGCGCTCAACCGGAGACATCCTGATGCAAGCCATCATGCTCAAGGCCAAGCTGCACATGGCCCGCGTGACTCACGCCGTCCTCAACTACGAGGGCTCCTGCGCCATCGATGGCGACCTGCTCGACATGGCAGGCATTCGTGAGTACGAACAGATCCAGATCTACAACGTGGACAACGGCAAGCGCTTCACCACCTATGCCATTCGCGGCGAAGAAGGCTCGAAGATCATCTCGGTGAACGGCGCCGCAGCCCACCAGGCCGACGTCGGCGACCGCGTGATCATCTGCGCCTTCGCCCACTACGCCGAGAGTGAACTGGACGCGCACAAGCCCTCCATGGTCTATCTGATGGAAGGCAACGAGGTCAGCCATACGGCCAACGCCATCCCGGTCCAGATGGCCTGAGCCCCCCTTGCTGCCTGCCGCTCCACGCCCTGAGGGCTGATGCTTTCAGGCCTCGAGCCTGCCGCGAGCGCTCCAACACGACGCCAGCCCTGCCTGCCAGAGCGCTGGCGTCGTGCCGTCTGGACAGGCGATACGTATGGCTAAAGGCTGACACTGGAGATGCCCTTTGGCGATTGCCGCACCGCACAAAACTGCCTTATGCTGGAATCTCACCTCAGCAGGACTGCGCCTCGCCCGCTTGATGGCATGGCCATAGTCGCAGCCAATTGACTCAGACAGTCTCGCAAGAGAACAGGAGCGTTCAGATGCAGGATGTGGTGATCGTAGCAGCCCGTCGTACCGCCGTAGGCGCCTTCGGTGGCAGCCTGGCTGGCATTTCCGCCGCGGATCTCGGCGCACATGTCATCAAGGATATCCTCGCCAGCACGGGTGTCAGTGGCGATCAGGTCGATGAAGTGCTTCTGGGCCAGGTGCTGACAGCAGGATGCGGTCAGAACCCGGCACGTCAGGCGGTCATCAAGGCAGGCTTGCCGGAAGGCGTGCCCGCCATGACCATCAACAAGGTCTGCGGGTCTGGCCTCAAGGCGCTGCACCTGGCCACCCAGGCCATCCGTTGCGGCGATGCCGAGCTGATTCTGGCCGGCGGCCAGGAAAACATGTCCCTGTCTCCGCACGTGCTGCCCAACTCGCGTGACGGCAAGCGCATGGGCGACTGGAAGGCGATCGACTCCATGGTCCACGATGGTCTGTGGGATGCCTTCAATGACATCCACATGGGCATCACCGCCGAGAATCTGGCCGAGAAATACGAGATCACCCGTGAAGCCCAGGACGCCTTCGCGGCCGCCTCTCAGCAGAAGGCCTGCGCAGCCATCGAAGCTGGCCGCTTCAAGGGCCAGATCGTCCCGGTCGAGATCCCGCAGCGCAAGGGCGACCCGATCGTCTTCGATACCGACGAGAACCCGCGCGCCGGCACCACGGCCGAGAAGCTCGGCGGCATGCGTCCGGCCTTCAAGAAGGACGGCACCGTCACCGCCGGCAATGCCTCGGCGCTCAACGACGGCGCTGCCGTGGTCATGCTGTGTTCCGCTGACAAGGCCCGCGAGCTGGGCCTGACGCCGCTGGCGACCATCAAGGCCTACTCCAACGCGGGTGTTGATCCGAAGATCATGGGCATCGGCCCGGCGCCGGCGACTCGCCTATGCCTCAAGAAGGCCGGCTGGAGCCTGGAAGACCTCGACCTGATCGAAGCCAACGAAGCCTTCGCCGCCCAGGCCCTGTCGGTCAACAAGGAGCTGGGCTGGGATGTCGACAAGGTCAACGTCAATGGCGGCGCTATTGCCCTCGGCCACCCGATCGGCGCCTCCGGCTGCCGTGTGCTGGTCTCGCTGGTGCACGAGATGATCGAGCGTGATGCCAAGAAGGGTCTGGCGACCCTGTGCATCGGTGGCGGTCAGGGTGTCGCGCTGGCCATCGAGCGCAGCTGATCGCTCACATATCTGAACCCCCGCCTGAACCCTCCCTGCTCGCGCAATCTCGAGCAGGGAGATATGCAAAAGCCCCCGCCAGTAACCTGGCGGGGGCTTTTTCTTGCCCGGAAGGCTCACCTCTCATGCAGAGCAGGCAAGACCGGGGCGGGGGCGATCCGCGACGATCGGTCAGCCCTGGGCGGCGGCCTCTTCAGCCTGAGCAGCGGCAAAGGCCGCCTTCTCTTCTTCGCTGATCTCTTTCAGCGACAGCTTGACGCGATTGCGGTTGTCGATGTCGAGCACCTTGACCACCACCTCATCGCCTTCGTTGAGGTAGTCACGTACGTCATTGACCCGCTCCTCGACGATCTGCGAGATGTGCAGCAGACCATCGGTGCCCGGCATGAAGGTGATGAAGGCACCGAAGTCAGCGATGCGCGCCACCTTGCCGGCATAGAGCTTGCCGATCTCGGCCTCGGCAATGATGCCCTCGACGTATTTGGCAGCCGCCTGCGCCTGCGCCTTGTGCTCAGCATAGATGCGCACGCTGCCATCATCATCGAGATCGACATTGGCCCCGGTCTCTTCACAGATCTTGCGGATGGTGGAGCCGCCCTTGCCGATCACGTCACGCACCTTGTTGGGCGCGATCTTGAGGGACAGCATCGCCGGAGCATTATCCGAGACTTCCTGGCGACTGGCGGCCAGCACCTCATTCATCTGCGCGAGGATGGTCAGGCGTGCCTCGAGGGCCTGTTCCAGCGCCTGCTCAAGAATCTCCTCGTCGATTCCTTCGATCTTGATGTCCATCTGCAGCGCGGTAACGCCTTCCGCGGTCCCCGCGACCTTGAAGTCCATGTCGCCGAGGTGATCCTCATCGCCGAGGATATCGGTCAGTATCGCGACGCCATTGGCGTCCTTGACCAGCCCCATGGCGATACCCGCGACCGGCGCCTTGAGCGGCACACCGGCGTCCATCAGCGCAAGCGAGGCGCCACAGACGGATGCCATCGAGCTCGAGCCGTTGGATTCAGTGATCTCGGAGACGACACGGATCGCGTAGGGGAAGGCCTGCAACGACGGCAGCATGGATTCGATGCCACGACGCGCCAGACGCCCATGACCGATCTCACGCCGCTTGGGCGCGCCGATGAAGCCCGTCTCGCCGACGCAGTAGGGCGGGAAGTTGTAGTGCAGCATGAAGCGGTCCTGCTTCTCGCCGGACAGCCCTTCGATCAGCTGTGAGTCGCGCGTGGTCCCCAGGGTGGCAGTGGCGATCGCCTGGGTCTCGCCGCGGGTGAACAGCGCCGAGCCATGCGCCTTGGGCAACACGCCCACTGCCATGTCCAGCGGTCGCACGGTGCGCGTATCACGACCATCGATACGCGGCTCGCCGGCGATCACGCGCTGACGCACGATACGCTTCTCGAGCGCTGCGAAGGCCATGGCGACGGCCTCGACACTGAATCGCGCATCATCCTCGGCGCCCAGCAGGTCGATGGCCTGCGCCTTGAGCGCCGACAGGCTGTCCTGACGCGCCAACTTGTCACTCAGGCGATAGGCATCACCGATCTGGGTGGCGAAGCTCTGCTCCAGCGCCTCGACCAGCACGCGGTCGAGCTTCTGCGGCACCCACGCCCACTTGGGACGATTGACCTTCGCGGCGAACGTCTCGATCCCCGTGATGGCCTTCTGCATCTCGTGATGGCCATAGAGCACGGCGCCGAGCATCTCGTCTTCCAGCAGCTCCTGGGCCTCGGACTCGACCATCAACACGGCCTTCTCGGTCCCCGCCACCACCATGTCCAGCTCGGAATGCGCCAGTTCGCTGTAGCCGGGATTCAGGAAGTAGCCGCGCTGCTCGCTGAAGCCGACGCGCGCCGCGCCCGCGGGGCCCGCGAAGGGTACACCGGAGATGCAAAGCGCTGCAGAGGTGCCGAGCAGTGCCGCGATGTCCGGGTCGACATTGCGCTCCGCCGACATCACCGTGCAGACCACCTGCACCTCATTCATGAAGCCTTCGGGAAACAGCGGGCGCATCGGGCGGTCGATCAAGCGTGAGGTCAGGGTTTCCTTCTCGGTGGGACGCCCTTCGCGCTTGAGGAAGCCGCCGGGGATGCGCCCCGCCGCGTAGGCCTTCTCCTGATAGTGGACCGACAACGGGAAGAAGGACTGGCCGGGTTTCGGCGACGCCTTGGCCACCACGGTGCACAACACCGAGGTATTGCCCATGGTCACCATCACGCTACCGGTCGCCTGACGCGCGATGCGGCCGGTCTCGAGGGTGATGGTGTCATTACCGTACTGGAAGCTGTGCGTTACCGGGTTCACGGCGCATGTCCTTTAATCTGATAGTCATCGATGCCAGGCGCTCATGGTAAAGCGCGCCACAGGCAATGAAAAGCGGGTTGATCCCACGCGACAAGCGGGCTGCAGCGCGGGTCGAGCCTCTGATCTGAAGCCCGGATCACCTCGGTATCAGGCACAAAAAAACCGACACCGCCCGCAGGCAGTGTCGGTTTTCCTGTGCCCACCGGGGGCCCGCCATGCACCGAAGTGCATGGCGGCAACATCGCTGATTAGCGACGCAGACCCAGACGCTGGATCAGAGCGGTGTAACGCTCGAAGTCCTTGCGCTTGAGGTAGTCAAGCAGCTTGCGGCGCTGGTTGACCATGCGGATCAGACCACGACGGGAGTGGTGATCCTGCTTGTTGGCCTTGAAGTGACCCTGCAGGCCATCAATGTTGGCGCTCAGCAGAGCAACCTGAACTTCCGGGGAACCGGTGTCGTTCTCGCCACGGCCGAATTCGGTAACGATCTCAGCCTTCTTCTCAGCGGTAAGTGCCATCTGTCTCTCCAGTAAGCAATATGCTTGATAGATTAGAAATGTCGAAGACCACGCATATTTGCAGTCTTCATGCGGCTTGCGGCGAGGCCGCAATCAGCTCACCCAGCCGCCGCCTCGACGGCAGAACTGAGCAGTCGGCGAGGAGCGATGATGCCCTCCGCCGCAATCCGGACCAGCCCGAGCAACTGCTGGTCCTGATACACACGAGCCAGGGAGTCCACTTCCAGCGACCCTGTCGTCGTTTCAGCCTGTTGACCACGCAATATCATCCGCGCCATCTCGGCAGTGATGTCGAGACGCGGGAGATGATCGAGCAGGATGTCGACAGGTAACAGAACACCTTCACGTGCCTGCTGATCAGCCAGCGCCTCGAGGCGCTCGAAATCCAGCATGGCATCACCCGTGAACGGGCCCGTCTTGAGACGACGCAGTGCCGTGAGGTGGGCACCACAGCCCAGCGCCTCGCCGATATCCTCGGCCAGACTGCGTATGTAGGTACCCTTGCTGACCGCCACTTCGATCTCGATGCCATCGGAGTGCCGCGCAAGAAGCGCCATATTGTAGATGGTAACGCGACGGACTGCACGCTCGATTTCAATCCCCTGGCGCGCCAGCTCGTAGAGCGGACGTCCCTGGTGCTTGAGCGCGGAGTACATCGGCGGTACCTGATCTATCTCGCCACGGAACCTGTCCAGCACCGCGTCCAGCTCGGCCTGCGCAATCTCGGGAATCTCCCGCTCGCGAATCACCTTGCCTTCCGCATCACCGGTATCGGTGACCTGGCCAAACTTGATCCGTGCCCGATAGACCTTGTCTGCCTCGAGAAGATGCGAGGAGAACTTGGTCGCTTCCCCGAAGCAGACCGGCAACAAGCCGGTCGCCATCGGGTCGAGCGTGCCGGTATGACCGGCCTTCTGCGCCTGGTAGAGGCGACGAGCCTTCTGAAGCGCATAGTTGCTGGACATGCCCTTGGGCTTGTCCAGCAACAGAACGCCATCGATCGGCAAGCCGCGACGACGACGCGCCATCAGGCGTCCGGCGTGGTGCCCGGGGCACCATCTTCGCTGTCGTCATCACCGCGTTCAGCACTGCGCTTGCGATCGTCGGCGACCGCATCGTTGATCAGTGAGGACAGGTGATGGCCACGAACGACGCTTTCATCGTAATGAAAACGCAGTTCCGGCACGTGGCGCAGCTGAATGGTGCGCGCCAGCTGGGAGCGCAGGAAACCTGCCGCGCGCTTGAGCACGGCGAGGTTTTCCTTGATGCGTTCCGGGCTGTCGTCACCCAGCAGGGTCACGTAGACATCGGAGTAGGACAGGTCGCGGCTGACCTTGGCGGCGCTGACCGTCAGCATGCCAAGGCGCGGGTCCTTGACCTCGCGCTGAATCAACAGCGCGAGCTCTTGCTGGATCTGGTCCGCCACGCGGTCAGTACGGCTGTATTCACGCATCCGTGATCTCTCCTTGCAGGGGCGCTATCAGAGCGTGCGCTCGACCTGGATCTGGTCGAACACCTCGATCTTGTCGCCAACCTGCACGTCGTTGTAGTTCTTGACGCCGATACCACATTCCATGCCGTTGCGGACTTCGTTGACGTCATCCTTGAAGCGACGCAGGGATTCCAGCTCGCCTTCATAGATGACCACGTTGTCACGCAGCACGCGGATGCGCTTGGAGCGGTACATGTTGCCTTCGACGACCATACAACCGGCGATCGCGCCGATCTTCGGTGCCTTGAAGACATCGCGCACTTCGGCAACACCGACGATCTGCTCGCGGAATTCCGGTGCCAGCATGCCAGTCATGGCCAGCTTGACCTCGTCGATCAGCTGGTAGATGACGCTGTAGTAGCGCAGATCCAGACCTTCACGCTCGACGATCTCACGCGCGGAGGCGTCAGCACGGACGTTGAAGCCGACCAGGATCGCCTCGGAAGCGAGTGCCAGGTTGGCATCGGTACCGGTGATACCACCGACACCGGAAGAGACCACGGCCACCTTGACTTCTTCGGTGGAGAGTTCTTCCAGCGCGCCACGGATGGCTTCCAGAGAACCCTGCACGTCGGCCTTGAGGACGACGTTGACCTTGGCGACTTCGTCCTGACCCATCTGGGAGAACATGTTCTCCAGCTTGGCCTTCTGCTGACGTGCCAGGCGCACTTCGCGGTACTTGCCCTGACGGAAGTTGGCGACTTCACGTGCCTTCTTCTCGTCCGGGACCACGGTGAACTCTTCACCGGCGTCCGGCGTGCCACCCAGGCCCTGGATCTCGACCGGCATGGCCGGACCCACGGAATCGACCTGCTTGCCGAGTTCGTTGATCAGCGCACGCACACGGCCGTAATGCAGGCCGGCAAGGACGATATCGCCCTTCTTCAGCGTACCGTTCTGGACCAGCACGGTCGCGACCGGACCACGGCCCTTGTCGAGACGGGACTCGACCACGACGCCTTTACCCGGCGCGGACGGCACGGCCTGAAGTTCGAGAACTTCGGAGACCAGCAGGACACCTTCGAGCAGCGCGTCGATGTTCTCGCCGGTCTTGGCGGAAACGTGGACGAACTGGGTATCACCACCCCATTCCTCGGAGATGACACCGTGCTGGGACAGCTCATTCTTGACGCGGTCCGGATCAGCACCCGGCTTGTCGATCTTGTTCACCGCCACGACCATCGGGACACCCGCGGCCTTGGAGTGCTCGACAGCCTCGATGGTCTGCGGCATCACGCCATCATCGGCAGCCACCACCAGGATGACGACGTCGGTCGCCTTGGCACCACGAGCACGCATGGCGGTGAACGCCGCGTGGCCCGGGGTATCCAGGAAGGTGATGTCACCGTTGTCGTGTTCGACGTGGTAGGCACCGATGTGCTGGGTGATACCACCCGCTTCACCTGTGGCAACCTTGGTGCGGCGGATGTAATCCAGCAGCGAGGTCTTGCCGTGGTCGACGTGACCCATGACGGTAACGACCGGCGCGCGGGTGATCTGCTCACCTTCGTAGGAGATGCCTTCGAGAACGGCTGTCTCGAGTGCGTCATCCTTGATCAGCTTGGGCGTGTGGCCCATTTCCTCGACCACGATGGTCGCGGTTTCCTGATCGATCGTCTGGTTGATGGTGACCGCAGCGCCCATGTTGAACATGGTCTTGATCACTTCAGACGCCTTGACGGCCATCTTGTCGGCGAGGTCTGCCACTGAGATGGACTCAGGGATGGAGACTTCACGGACGAAGGTCTGGACCGGCTTCGGCGGCTGACGGTTGGCATCACGGCCACCACGACGACCACCGCGACGCTCGGCGCGCTTGACCTTCTTGGCCCCGCCACGCTTGCGTTCGCTACGGTCTTCACGGGCTTCGCGACGATCACGTGATTCATCACGCGGCGCAGCCTTGGCGCGACGCGGTGCATCACCACGCGGCTCCTTCGGCGGCGCATTGACTTCCGGCGCAGCGTCGGCGGCCGGTGCAGCGGCAGCAGCCGGTGCACTCTGACGCGGACGCTCTTCGCGACGGCTGTCATTGCCACGACGCTCTTCGCGCTGCGGTGCCGCAGCCGGCTTGTCCGCAACGGCAGCTGCCGGTGCAGCAGCAGCCGGCGCTTCTGCAGCCTGCTCTTCGCCCTCTTTGACGTAGGTACGCTTCTTGCGCACCTGCACCTCGATGGACTTGCCGCGACCGCTACCCGTGTTGATGCGAGACTTGGTCTTGCGGGTCAGGGTAATGCGGTTCTTGGGCGCTGCCGGAGCGGCGCCACCACCGTGGCTCTTGGTGAGGTGATCAAGCAGCTTCTGCTTGTCGACCTCAGAGACGGCGTCGTTCTCTGACTTGTGCTTCAGACCCGCTTCATGCATCTGTTCCAGTAGGCGGGCTGACTCGCGGCCCACCTTCTTGGCGAATTCTTTGACTGTCATTTCTGACATGTACGACCCTCCTGAGCCCGTGACCTAGTTACTGTTCGCTTGCGAACCAGGGCGCGCGGGCGGTCATGATCAACGCCGCTGCTCGCTCTTCGTCGACGCCTTCGATGTCTTTCAGATCATCGATGGCCTGCTCAGCAAGGTCTTCCATGGTGACGATACCCTTGCTGGCCAGGATGTATGCCAGATGACTCTCCATGCCTTCCATGTTGAGCAGGTCTTCGGCCGGCTGTGCGCCGTCCAGTTGCTCTTCAGTGGCGATGGCGAGATTCAGCAGTTCATCCTTGGCCCGAGCGCGCAGCTCCTCGACCAGATCCTGGTCAAAGCCCTCGACCTCGAGCATTTCCTCGAGCGGGACATAGGCGATTTCCTCGAGTGAGGTGAAGCCCTCGTCCACCAGGACACGGGCTAGATCCTCTTCAATCTCGAGATGAGTGATGAAATATTCGACGAAACTGTCGATTTCCTGCTCGCGCTTGCCCTCGGCTTCCGCCTCGGTCATGACGTTGAGCTGCCAACCGGTCAGCTCACTGGCCAGACGAACGTTCTGACCGCTGCGGCCGATGGCCTGAGCCAGGTTGTCCGCAGCGACAGCGACATCCATGGAATGGGTGTCTTCGTCGACCAGAATGGAACCGACATCTGCCGGCGCCATGGCGTTGATGACGAGCTGGGCAGGATTGTCATCCCACAGGATGATATCCACGCGTTCGTTACGTAGTTCATTGGACACGGCCTGCACGCGTGAACCACGCATGCCGACACAGGCACCGATCGGATCGATACGCTTGTCGTTGCTCTTGACCGCGATCTTGGCGCGCGAGCCCGGATCACGGGCAGCACCCTTGATCTCGATCAGCTGCTCGGCGATTTCCGGGACTTCGATCTTGAACAGCTCGATGATCAGCTCAGGACGCGTACGCGACAGGATCAGCTGAGAACCACGAGCATCCGCGTCGACTTTCCACAGCAGGGCACGAACCCGCTCGTTCAAGCGGTAGCGCTCGCCGTGAATCATCTCACCGCGCGGAAGGAAGCCTTCGGCGTTGTCGCCCAGATCGATGATGAGGCCATCACGTGTCGTCTTCTTGACGATACCCGCGACCAGCTCACCTTCACGTTCGGCGTAAAGGCGCACCACTTCCGCACGCTCGGCCTCGCGCACCTTCTGCACGATGACCTGCTTGGCGGTCTGTGCAGCGATGCGACCGAACGCTTCGGATTCGATCTGCTTCTCGACCACGGCACCCAGCGCCAGCGGCTCTTCGCGCTGTTCGGCGATACTGGCCTTGATCTCGTAGTCCGGCGTCTCGAACTCGTCGTCTTCGACGACGGTCCAGCGACGGTAGGTCGCGTAATCACCGGTGACACGATCGATCTTGACGCGGATATCCGCCTCTTCCTGATCGAAACGCTTGCGTGACGCCGAAGCCAATGCCGCTTCGACGGCTTCGAAAATCACATCCCGCGGCACGCCTTTCTCGTTGGAGATGGCGTCAACGACCAGCAGAATCTCTTTGCTCATGACTTTGCCTCGCCAGAAACCTGTCCTTGCGCATCGACCCGGGCTCGCAACGCGAGCGGTGTGCCGACAACGTCAGTTATTTGAACTGCGGCACAATGCGTGCCTGGTCGATGCTTTCAATGGGAAAGCAGTATTCTTCTTCATCGACCCGGATCACGACATCACCGTCTTCGGTGCCAGTCACCAGCCCCTGGAACTTGCGCTGGCCATCGAAGGCCTGGCGAAGTCGCAGTGCCACCACGTGACCGATGTAGCGCTCGTACTGGTCAAGCGTGAACAACGGACGATCCATGCCTGGAGACGAGACTTCAAGCTGGAACTGACCGGTAATGGGGTCTTCGACATCCAGTACGGCACCCACCTGACGACTGACGTTTGCGCAGTTGTCCACGGTAATGCCATCGGGATGGTCGATATAGATCACCAGACGGGACTGCTTGCCTTGGGAGAGATAGTCGATACCCCAGAGCTCGAAGCCCAGAGCAGAGACGACTGGATCGATAAGCGCGTTAAGCGCAGCGTCCTTGGTTGACACAGACGAGGCTCCTACAGCAGTTGCATCAGGCACCTGACCGGGAGTAGAGAAGAGAGCTAGGTGGCTGATTGGCACTGGTGCTAACAAAAAGCCCCTTCATAGGAAGGGGCCTTTCAAGAAACTTGGTAGCGGGGACCGGATTTGAACCGATGACCTTCGGGTTATGAGCCCGACGAGCTACCAGACTGCTCCACCCCGCAACAATAGTCGGACGATGGTAATGTCACCGAAAAAGGAGGTCAAGGAATGACGTCTTTCCAAGGTGGCAGAGTTGCGTCCAGACTGCCAATCGATCTAACAAGATGGTGCCGAAGGGGGGACTTGAACCCCCACGACCATAAGGTCACTACCCCCTCAAGATAGCGTGTCTACCAATTCCACCACTTCGGCACGGGGGCGGGTATCGCCTGAGACGTTACCCGGAAGAATTCAAAGTTAACGCCTTGAATTCCTTAGAGTGCTGGTTGGTCTGCGTTGCCGCTTTCCTCAAGCACTGGCGACGTATTCTCCACACTTTCCTCGGAGTCGTCAAGTGATGGCAGTGAATTTTTCTGCTGCTCGATCACGCTGGCATTCGGAATGCCCGCTTCGACTGACGGCTGGTTGGCGTTGGACGCGAACCAGGCCAGTGTCAGAGAGGTCGCGAAGAAGCCCGCGGCCAGAACACCCGTGAAGCGCGCGAGGAAGTTGCCGCTACCGCTGGAACCGAAAACGGTCTGGGAAGCACCACCGCCACCAAAGGCAGCGCCAGCTTCGGCACCCTTGCCCTGCTGAAGAAGGACGAGCACGATCAGCGCGACCGCGAGTACCACATGGACCATCAGAACGGCTACTTGCATGAGATTCAACCTGCAGACTGGCAAATGGCTAGGAATTCGTCGATCTGGAGCGAGGCACCGCCCACGAGACCGCCGTCGATATCCGGCTGCGCAAGCAGCTCGGCGGCATTGGCAGCTTTCATGCTACCGCCGTACAACAATTGCATTGCCTCGGCGAGCGAGGCAGACCACTCGGCCAGGCGCGCACGAATGGCCGCATGGACCTCCTGCGCCTGCTGGGGCGAGGCGGTGCGCCCAGTACCGATGGCCCAGACGGGCTCATAGGCGACGACCAGACGCGTGCGCGCATCGGCGGAGAGCGCGGAGAACACCGCCTCCAGCTGTCCCAGCACGACACGCTCCGTGTCACCGGCTTCACGCTCCTCGAGCGTCTCACCGACGCACAGCACCGGCGTGAGGCCAGCGGCAAGCGCCGCCTCGACACGCGCCAGTACCGCCGCATCGTCTTCAGCATACAGGCTTCGACGCTCCGAGTGACCGACCAGCACCATCGCGGCACCGACATCCTTGAGCATCTGACCCGCCACTTCGCCGGTAAAGGCACCCTCGCTCGCCGGGTTCAGCGTCTGCCCCGCCAGCGCCACGCTCACAGGCATGCTCGCGCGAGCGGCGCTCAGATAAGGGAAAGGCACTGCCAGCGCCACCTGAATGCCCTGCGGCAGCTCAGCCGCCTGCAGGCCCCGGGCAAACTCATCGACCAGGGCAAGATCACCATTCATCTTCCAGTTTCCGGCAATCAGCGGTGTACGCATGTGCTTCTCCCTTGTGAGCAGTGCGAGGATGGTAATGGAGCCGCCCTTGACTGACAACCTTCGCGACCCCTGTCAAGCCCCGTGATCCGGCACGATCAGGCTCGGGGCAACTGCCAGAAACGACAACAGGCGCACTCGGCGCCTGTTGTCGTCCTGTGCAACTCGACCGCTCAGCGACGTGAACCGTCGCCCCGGCGAGCCGCCTTGTCAGCGCATCACGCCGACATGCTGGATTCGACCGTCGCGGCGATCTGACCCGCCAGCGCATCGACATCGAAGTGCGGACGCCCTTCGACCATGACGCGAATCAGCGGTTCCGTGCCGCTGGGGCGCAGCAGCACGCGCCCTTCATTGCCCAGCGTCTGCTCCACTTCGACCACCGCGGCCTGCACGGCGTCCGCCGCCATCAGCGCCTTGTTGTCACAACCCGGCGCCAGACGCACATTGATCAGCGCCTGCGGGGCCTTTTCGAAGCCGACCAGCAATTCACTGAGCGAGCACTCTTCACGCGCCATGATCGCCAGCACCTGCAGCGCCGAGACGATGCCATCCCCGGTGCTCTGGATATGGCTGCAGACGATGTGGCCGGAGGATTCGCCACCCAGCTGCCAGCCGTTGGCTTCCAGACGCTCGATGACGTAGCGGTCACCGACCTTGGCACGCTCGAAGGGAATTCCCAGGCCTTCCAGTGCTGCCGCCAGGCCGAAGTTGGACATCAGGGTGCCGACGACACCACCGCCCAGCACGCCGCGCTCGTGACGGTCACGCGCGATCATGTAGAGGATGTCGTCGCCATCGATGACACGGCCATCGGCATCGACCAGGATCAGGCGGTCACCATCTCCATCGAAGGCCACGCCCAGATCGGCGCCCTGCTCGATGACGGCCGCGCGCAGCGCCTGCGGGTGCGTGGAGCCGACGCCCTGATTGATGTTGAGGCCATCCGGCTCACCGCCGATGACGCTGACCTTGGCACCCAGCTCACGGAAGACGTTCGGCGCGATGTGATAGGTCGCACCATGCGCGCAATCCAGCACCACCTTCATGCCGTGCAGACCCAGACGGCCCGGCAGCGTGGACTTGCAGAATTCGATATAGCGGCCGGCCGCATCCTGGATGCGTGACGCCTTGCCCAGGCTGTCCGGGCCGACGATCACGATGTCGCGGTCCAGCTCGGCTTCGATCTCGGCTTCCAGCGCATCATCCAGCTTGGTACCGGCAGCGGAGAAGAACTTGATGCCGTTGTCCGGATAGGCGTTGTGGGAGGCCGAGATGACGATGCCGGCATCGGCGCGGAAGGTGCGCGTCAGATAGGCGATCCCCGGCGTCGGCATCGGGCCGAGCAGGGACACATCGACGCCCGCTGCCGAAAGGCCGGACTCGAGCGCGGATTCGAACATGTAGCCCGAGATGCGCGTGTCCTTGCCGATCAATACCTTGCCGCGGCCGTGACGGGCGAATACGCGGCCTGCCGCCCAGCCCAGCTTGAGCATGAAGTCTGGCGTGATGGGGAATTCCCCGACCGTGCCGCGAATACCATCCGTACCAAAATAACGTCGACTCATCGTATCGTGCCTTCCTGTAGCACGGCCCATGCCATGTCGACAGCGTCGACAGTCGGGGCCACGTCGTGAACGCGAAACAGTCTGGCCCCGTCACGAACGGCCAATGCCGTCAGTGCCAGGTTACCAGCCAAGCGATCCTCTACCGCGCGCCCGAGGGCATTGCCGATCATGCTCTTGCGTGACGTGCCGATCAGCAGCGGGAGGTTGAATTCATGCAACTGCGCCATGCGGTGATACAGGCGCAGATTGTCTTGCAGTGACTTGCCGAAGCCAAAGCCGGGGTCCAGCAGCAGTCGCTCACGCGCGATGCCCGCCGCCTCACAGGCCGCGATACGCGCCGCCAGGAACGTCCGGACTTCCTGCTCGATGGACTGAGCATAATGCGTATCCTGCTGCATGGTGTCCGGCTCGCCGCGCATGTGCATCAGACAGACGGGCAGGCCGCTGTCAGCGGCGGCCTCGAGCGCGCCGTCTCGATTCAGCGCACGCACGTCATTGATCATGCCGGCCCCCAGCCGTGCGGTTTCGCGCATGACTTGCGGGTTGCTGGTATCGATGCTCACCAAGGCGCCCAGCTCGCTCACCAGCCGCTCCACCACCGGGCAGACCCGCTCAAGCTCTTCTTCGGTGCTGACCGGCGTCGCCCCGGGCCGCGTCGACTCACCGCCGACATCGATCATCGCGGCACCATCGCCCAGCATCTGCTCGGCATTGCGCAGCGCGGCGTCCAGGGTCGCGCTGCGGCCGCCATCCGAGAAGGAGTCCGGCGTCACGTTGAGAATCCCCATCACCCGCGGACGCGAAAGATCGAGAAGGCGTCCAGCGCACTCCAATGACATCAGATGGCCCACTCGAGGCTCGAGAGGCGCACTCAAGGCAGAATTCGTCATGGCATTCCATGCAGGCGAGAGGGGCACGAAGGTGGCTTCGCAGCCCGGTCAGAAATGATTGCGCACCACTTTAAAGAGCCAGCCCATGGTGCGCAAGGCGTGGAATGGCCACCACACGGGGCGTCAGCAGATGGCAACGCCATTGGCTCAGACCTTTCACCCCACGCTCATCATGGCGCTGACAATGCCCGTGCAGAGACATGAGTCGACACCGTCACGCCACGGCGTAGGCCACTCATCAGCAGCACCTTAATTTCAACAGCGTCATTGCTGCAGCGGTACAGGCCACCACTGCTGCAGACAAGAAAACGCCCGACTGGCAAGCCAGTCGGGCGTTTTTCCTTTCAGAGGCTCGGACATCGCATGCGATATCGGGCGCCCCTTATGCCTAGATCAGGCCTAGATCAGGCCTACATCAGGCCTACATCAATGGCCGCTCGGACCACCCAGCGGATCAGACGGACGACGGCGGTTGCTGTCGTCATCTTCACTGCCATCAGCGTCGTCATCCGCCTTGGGAGCTTCCGGCGCTTCCGCCTTCGGAGTGTCGGCAACCGGGGCCACCAGGCCACCGTCACCGCCGCTCGCCGGGCCACCCCAGTCCTTCGGCGGACGCGGAGCACGACCTGCCATGATGTCCGCCAGCTGCTCGGCATCGATGGTTTCGTAGGTCATCAGCGCTTCGGTCATCGCATCCAGCTTGTCGCGATTCTCTTCCAGGATCTGCTGCGCCTTGGCGTAGCACTCGTCGATGATACGACGCACTTCCTTGTCGAGACGCGAGGTGGTGTCGCCAGACTTCAGCTTGCCGCCACTCTGACCCGGACCACCGAGGAACTGATGGGACTCGTCCTCGTCGTACATGATCGGGCCCATCTCGCTGGAGAGACCCCACTTGGCGACCATGTTGTGGGCAAGCTCGGTAGCACGCTTGATGTCGTTGGACGCGCCGGTGGTGACACCGTTCGGGCCCAGCGTCATCTCTTCGGCGATACGACCGCCGAACAGCGAGCAGATCTGACTGATGATCTGCTGACGCGAGTAGCTGTAGCGATCCTCTTCCGGCAGGAACATCGTCACACCCAGCGCACGACCGCGCGGAATGATCGACACCTTGTAGACCGGATCATGCTCGGGCATCACCAGGCCGATGATGGCGTGGCCAGACTCGTGATAGGCCGTGTTGCGCTTCTCCTTCTCGGACATGACCATCGATTTGCGCTCGGCGCCCATCATGATCTTGTCCTTGGCCAGCTCCAGCTCTTCCATGCCGACCAGACGCTTGTTGCGACGCGCGGCGAACAGGGCGGCTTCATTGACCAGGTTGGCCAGGTCCGCACCGGAGAAGCCCGGCGTACCACGTGCAATGTTGACCGGCACGACGTCATCGCCCATCGGCACCTTGCGCAGGTGAACGCCGAGGATGTGCTCGCGGCCACGGATGTCCGGCAGCGCGACGGTCACCTGACGGTCGAAGCGGCCCGGACGCAGCAGCGCGGGGTCAAGCACGTCAGGACGGTTGGTCGCGGCGATGACGATGATGCCGTCGTTCGCCTCGAAGCCATCCATCTCGACCAGCAGCTGGTTCAGTGTCTGCTCACGTTCATCGTGACCACCGCCCATGCCGGAACCACGGTGACGGCCGACGGCGTCGATCTCATCGATGAAGATGATGCACGGCGCCTGCTTCTTGGCCTGCTCGAACATGTCACGCACACGGGAGGCACCGACACCGACGAACATCTCGACGAAGTCAGAACCGGAGATGCTGAAGAACGGCACCTTGGCTTCACCGGCGATCGCCTTGGCGAGCAGGGTCTTGCCGGTGCCCGGCGGGCCTACCATCAGGACGCCACGCGGAATCTGACCGCCAAGACGCTGGAACTTGCTGGGGTCCTTGAGGAAGTCGACCAGCTCCTCGACCTCTTCCTTCGCTTCGTCACAGCCTGCGACGTCGCTGAAGGTGGTCTTGATCTGGTCCTGGCTCAGCAGCTTGGCCTTGGACTTGCCGAAGCTCATCGGGCCACCCTTGCCGGCGCCGCCACCCTGCATCTGGCGCATGAAGAACATGAAGATGGCCAGAATGATCAGAATCGGGAAGCTGGCAATCAACAGGCGTGTCCACAGCGACTGCTGCTCAGGCTTCTTGCCGATGACCTCCACCTTGTTGGCAAGCAGGTCATCCATCAGCTTGGGATCGGACGCCGCCGGCCGGATGGTGGTGAAGCTGGAGCCATCGGCCCGCTCACCCTCAATGGTGTAACCATCGATGGTCACACTCTTGATCCGGTCGTTCTGCACCTGCTGGACGAACTGTGAATAGTTCATCGCCTGCGGCGAGGTATCGACGCTGAAGTTGTTGAACACCGTCAGCAGCACTGCTGCGATGATCAACCAGAGAATCAGGTTCTTCGCCATGTCGTTCAAGGGGACACCCTCATTGCATGAATCTGTCTTGGCATGCCGTGAATACTCCGACTGCCGTCTTGTGGTGGCCTGCCATGCTATCTGATCGTGCCTGCGGGGTATCAAGTCAGCGCAACGCGCCACTTCGCCTACCGAGTCACTCAAAGCTTGCCGTGCATTGTGCTACTTGCCTGCCAGCATCGGTAAGGCATTGAAACCCACCGAACTGTCACTGGCCCATCGTACTCAAGACCCAATGATATCGACACTACACCAGATGGGGGCTGGCAACCATTGCTTAAAGCCCGACGATGGACTATTGCACCGATAGACAGCCTGCATCAGCCAGCGCTGCGACTCGCCCGGACACATTGGCGCCAGTCTGGACGAGCATCGCATGGCTCGCCTTAACCCGCGATGAAGCATGCGACCAGCAACGTGGAAATCTCGCCACCGCGAGTCAGTGCCTGCCGCGTGCAGCGGCATGCAAGGACACGGGCCATCAGCCCTTGAAGCCCTGCCCCAGCAGATAGACTTCGCGTGAGCGTGCACGCGACGCTTCCGGCTTGCGGGTCACGACCTTCTTGAAGCTGCCGCGCATATCCTTCAGATAGGCATCGAAGCCCTCGCCCTGGAAGACCTTGACCAGGAAATTGCCGCCCGGCTTGAGGGTCTGACGCGCCAGATCCAGCGCCAGCTCGACCAGGTACATGCCGGCAGGCTGATCGATCGCGCTCATGCCGCTCATGTTGGGCGCCATGTCGGAGATCACGAGGTCCACCGGGCGGTCACCCAGGGTAGCCAGAATCTGGTTCAGCACGGCCTCTTCGGTGAAGTCGCCCTGAATGAAGTCGACACCGGCCAGGGCGTCCATCTCGAGAATGTCGGAGGCGATGACCACGCCTTCCATGCCGACGCGGTCCGCGGCGATCTGGCTCCAGCCTCCGGGGGCTGCGCCGAGGTCGATGACGGTGGCGCCTGGCTTGAGCAGGCAGTCCTTGTCATCGATTTCAATCAGTTTGTAGCTGGCACGGGAACGATAACCGTCGGCCCAGCTGCGCTGGACATAGGCGTCATCAAAGTGTTCCTTCATCCAGCCAGCACTGCTCTTGCTGGGGTGAGCCACGTTGTCACCTGGAATGTCGGGGAAAATCGAATACTGGCGGGAGATAGCGCGGGGGATAACGACGACACGAAAGGCGTGGCAAGCTTGCGCACGGGTCGTGTCATGAGCGTCGTCATGGAGTAGAATGGCGGGTCCTGCGCGCGGTTCCGCCCGTGGGCACAGACATTGCCTGCGCAACAGACGGGTTCACACCCCTGGATTTCAAGCCCTGGAGTCGACCCTGTCTTTCGCTACGCTCCCCGCTCCCATCGGACGCCAACAGGGAAACTTTACGATACCATGAGCTTGTCACAGTCACAAAAGAAAGCATTTCGCAGCATCGGGCACCATCTTGACCCGATCGTCACCGTCTCGGAAAACGGCCTTTCCGAAGGCGTCGTGACCGAACTGGAGCGCGCACTGCACGATCACGAACTGATCAAGCTGAAGCTGGCGATCAACGATCGCGAAGCGCGCGGAGAGGTGGCTCGCCACCTGTGCAGCGAAACCGGCGCGACCCTGATCCAGAGCATCGGCAAGATCGCTCTGCTGTATCGCCGCAACCCTCAGGCCAAGCCGAAGCTATCGAACGTACAGCGCTTCAGCGAGAAGTAAGCCGCCGGGCCCAGGCCTGACGAGGCTCACCTCGCACGCCACGCCTGCCGCAGACAGAAACGCCGCCCTCATCGAGGGCGGCGTTTCTGTTTTCTGTAGCTGACAATCACGACCTGATGACGCGGAGAGCCGCCTCCCTGAAGGATTTCGTGCCCGCAGGCCAAAAAAACAGCCCTGCCGGGATGACCGGCAGGGCTGTCACGACATCAGGATCTGACGAATCAGAGGCGATGCACTTCAGATGTGACGTGCCTCAGATGTGATGCACTTCGGAGATTTCATACTCCACATCGCCACCCGGGGTACGCACGACCACGACATCCCCTTCTTCCTTGCCGATCAGCGCACGCGCGATCGGAGAGGTGACGGAGATCTTGCCGTCCTTGATGCTGGCTTCATCTTCGCCAACGATGCGGTAGCGCACTTCGCTATCGTCATCGAGGTTCATCAGGTCGACCGTGGTGCCGAAGATCACCTTGCCGGTCTTCGGCAACTTGGTGACGTCGATCACCTGGGACATGGAGAGCTTGGACTCGATCTCCTGGATACGACCCTCGATGAAACCCTGCTGTTCACGCGCGGCGTGGTACTCGGCATTCTCCTTGAGATCGCCGTGCTCACGGGCTTCCGCGATGTCAGCGATGACCCGGGGACGCTCAGTGCCCTTTAGGTGCTCGAGCTCCTTGCGAAGGCGGTCTTCGCCTTCGACGGTCATCGGACTTCTACTCATATCATGACTCCTGCATGCATATCCTGGAGACGACGGACCTTGACGTCGTTGCCGTAGGCAAGCGCCATGCACACGGCATTAGCACCCGCCAGCGTCGTGGCGTAGGGCACCTTGTGCGCCAGCGCCGTGCGACGGATCACGGACGAGTCATTGATGGCCTGACGTCCCTCTGTGGTGTTGACGATATAGGCGATCTCGCCGTTCTTGATCATGTCGACGATATGCGGCCGCCCTTCGAACACCTTGTTGACGGGTTCAACCTCGAGGCCGGCAGCGGCGATCACCTCTGCCGTGCCACGGGTAGCACAAAGCGTAAAGCCTAATGTTACCAGAGAGCGGGCCACCTCGATAACGCCCGCCTTGTCGAACTCACGCACGGACAGGAAGGCCTTGCGATCGCCAGTCAGGGTCGGGATGGCTTCACCGGCACCCAGCTGCGCCTTGTAGAAGGCTTCCGCGAAGGTATCGCCGGAGCCCATCACTTCGCCGGTGGACTTCATTTCCGGCGACAGGATCGGGTCGACCCCCGGGAACTTGGCGAACGGCAGCACCGCTTCCTTCACACTGTAGAAGGTCGGCACGATTTCCTGGGTGAAACCGATCTCTTCCAGGGTCTGGCCGGCCATGCAGCGTGCGGCGATCTGCGCCAGCGACTGGCCGATGCACTTGGAGACGAACGGCACGGTACGTGAAGCGCGCGGGTTGACCTCGATGACGTAGATCACGCCATCCTGCCAGGCCAGCTGCACGTTCATCAGACCGACGACGTTGAGCTCCAGCGCCATGCGCTTGACCTGCTCGCGCATCTCTTCCTGAACGTCTGCCGGCAGCGAGTACGGCGGCAGTGCGCACGCGGAGTCACCGGAGTGGATACCGGCCTGCTCGATGTGCTGCATGATGGCGCCGATCACGACCTGCTTGCCGTCGGACACCGCGTCGATGTCGACTTCAATGGCAGCGTTCAGGAAGTGGTCCAGCAGCACCGGCGAGTCATTGGAGACCTTGACCGCGTGGGTCATGTAGTTCTCGAGCTCGGCGGCGGAGTAGACGATTTCCATCGCGCGGCCGCCCAGCACGTAGCTCGGGCGCACCACCAGCGGGTAACCGATGACCTCGGCCTTGACGAAGGCTTCCTCGAAGCTGCGCGCGGTGGCGTTTTCCGGCTGGATCAGACCGAGCTTCTCGATCATCTGCTGGAAACGCTCGCGGTCTTCGGCGCGGTCGATGGCGTCCGGCGTGGTACCGATGATCGGCACACCGGCGGCTTCGAGCTCACGCGCCAGCTTCAGCGGCGTCTGGCCACCGAACTGGACGATGACACCGACCGGCTGCTCCTTGTCGGCGATCTCCAGCACGTCTTCCAAGGTGACCGGCTCGAAGTAGAGGCGATCGGAAGTGTCGTAGTCGGTGGACACGGTTTCCGGGTTGCAGTTGACCATGATGGTCTCGTAGCCGTCCGCGCGCATGGCGAGGGAGGCGTGGACACAGCAGTAATCGAACTCGATGCCCTGACCGATACGGTTCGGACCGCCACCCAGCACCATGATCTTCTTCTTGTCGCTGACTTCCGCCTCGCACTCTTCCTCATAGGTGGAGTACATGTAGGCGGTGTCGGACGCGAATTCGGCGGCACAGGTGTCGACGCGCTTGTAGACCGGACGGATGCCCTGCTTCTGACGGTGCTTGCGGAAGGCCTTCTCGGACACGCCCATCAGACGCGCCAGGCGCGCATCGCTGAAGCCCTTGCGCTTGAGACGGAACAGACGATCAGCGTCCATCTCGCCCAGCGAGCTTGCGGCCACTGCGCCTTCCTGAGCGATCAGGTCGGCCAGCTGCACCAGATACCAGCGATCGATGTTGGTGAGGCGGAAGATCTCTTCGATATCGAGACCGGCACGCATGGCATCGGCGATGTAGAAGATACGCTCGGCACCGGCGGCCTGCAGCTCGCCCTTGATACGCGCCATGTTCTCGTCGCTGAAGTTCTCTACGATCGGGTCGAGACCATCAACGCCGGTCTCCATGCCACGCAGCGCCTTCTGCAGGGATTCCTGGAAGGTACGGCCGATGGCCATGACTTCGCCGACCGACTTCATCTGCGTGGTCAGGCGGTCATTGGCCTGCGGGAACTTCTCGAAGGTGAAGCGCGGAATCTTGGTGACGACGTAATCGATGGACGGCTCGAAGGACGCCGGCGTCTTGCCACCGGTGATGTCGTTCTGCAGCTCGTCCAGGGTGTAGCCGACGGCCAGCTTGGCGGCGATCTTGGCGATCGGGAAGCCGGTCGCCTTGGAAGCCAGTGCCGAGGAACGCGACACGCGCGGGTTCATCTCGATCACGACCATGCGGCCAGTGTCCGGACAGATGCCGAACTGGACGTTGGAACCGCCGGTCTCGACGCCGATCTCACGCAGGACGGCCAGCGATGCATCACGCATCAGCTGGTATTCCTTGTCGGTCAGGGTCTGGGCCGGGGCGACGGTGATGGAGTCGCCGGTGTGCACGCCCATCGGGTCGAAGTTCTCGATGGCGCAGACGATGATGCAGTTGTCGTTCTTGTCACGAACGACCTCCATCTCGTATTCCTTCCAGCCCAGCAGCGATTCGTCGATCAACAGCTCGCGGGTCGGCGACAGCTCGAAGCCGCGATGGCAGATCTCTTCGAATTCTTCACGGTTGTACGCCACGCCGCCGCCGGAACCGCCCATGGTGAAGCTGGGACGGATGATGGACGGGAAGCCCAGCTCGGCCTGGATTTCCCAGGCTTCTTCCATGGAGTGCGCGACCTTGGCCTTCGGGCACGCCAGACCGATCTTCTTCATCGCCTTGTCGAAGCGATCACGGTCTTCGGCCTTGTCGATGGTGTCGGCGTTGGCACCGATCATCTCGACACCGTACTGCTCGAGCACGCCTTCGCGCTCCAGCGCCAGCGCACAGTTCAGCGCGGTCTGGCCGCCCATGGTCGGCAGGATGGCGTCCGGGCGTTCCTTCTCGATGATGCGCGCCACGGTTTCCCAGGTGATCGGCTCGATGTAGGTCGCATCGGCCATCACCGGGTCGGTCATGATGGTTGCCGGGTTGGAGTTGACCAGGATGACCCGGTAACCCTCTTCACGCAGGGCCTTGCAGGCCTGTGCGCCGGAATAGTCGAACTCGCACGCCTGGCCGATGACGATGGGGCCGGCGCCGATGATCAGGATGCTGTTTAGGTCTGTACGTTTCGGCATGTCTCTTCCCGCAATGATCTGGTGACTGAACTCAACGATGGATCAGGCCCTCGGGCCTGCGCTCGGCTCAGCGTCGCGCGCGCATCATCTCGATGAAACGATCGAACAGCGGGGCGACGTCCTGCGGGCCGGGACTGGCTTCCGGGTGACCCTGGAAGCTGAAGGCCGGGCGGTCGGTGCGCTCGATGCCCTGCAGGCTACCGTCAAACAGCGACTTGTGGGTCGCGCGCAGGCTGCTCGGCATGCCCGCTTCATCCACTGCGAAGCCGTGGTTCTGGCTGGTGATCATCACCACACCGCTGTCGAGGTCCTGCACCGGGTGGTTGGCACCATGGTGACCGTGGCCCATCTTGACCGTGGTCGCGCCGGAGGCCAGTGCCAGCAGCTGGTGACCCAGGCAGATGCCGAAGACCGGCGTGTCGGTCTCGAGCACTTCACGAATCGCGGTGATGGCGTAGTCGCAGGGCTCGGGGTCGCCCGGGCCGTTGGACAGGAAGACGCCATCCGGATTGAGCGCCAGCACCTCGGCGGCAGGCGTCTGCGCCGGCACGACGGTCAGGCGGCAGCCGCGGGATGCCAGCATGCGCAGGATGTTGTGCTTGACGCCGTAGTCGTAGGCGACCACGTGGAAGGGACGCTCGGACTCACGGGTATCGGCATAGCCTTCGCCCAGTGTCCATTCGCCTTCGTGCCACTCGAACTGCTCGCTGCAGGAGGCTTCCTTGGCCAGGTCCATGCCCTTCAGACCCGGGAAGGCACGTGCCGCTTCCAGCGCGCGTTCGACGGCGTCATCACCCTGGGCATCTTCACCGGCGAGGATGGCACCGTTCAGGGAGCCCTTCTCGCGCAGGATGCGCGTCAGGCGACGCGTGTCGATGTCAGCGATGCCGACGACGTTCTCGTCGCGCAGATACTGATCGAGAGAACGAGTGGAGCGGAAGTTGCTGGCCAGCAGCGGGAGGTCGCGGATGACCAGGCCGGCGGCTGCGACGCTGTCGGACTCGGTGTCCTCGTCGTTGATGCCGGTATTGCCGATGTGCGGATACGTCAGAGTGACGATCTGTCGGGTGTAGGAGGGATCGGTCAGGATTTCCTGGTAGCCGGTCATGGCAGTGTTGAACACTACCTCGCCGCTGGTCTGCCCATCAGCACCGATGGCGCTGCCGTGAAATACACTGCCGTCTTCCAAGGCCAGTATCGCGGGTTTGATCAACGCAACGTCCTCCCCATAGTGTCCACTTTCCTGCCCGGAATCCGCGGTCGAACACCGGACATGCTGCTTGATTATCGTGCTCGGCATTCGCCGAGCCTGTGTCCCGCTGCCGACTTCTGCCAGGTGCCTGTCACTGGACAGACGCGCGCCAGAAGCGGCAAATTCAGGTTGCAAAAAAGCGGGACGAAACCGAAAAATCAGGTTTCATCCCGCTTGTTATCATTCTTCGGAATACTGCTGGCCCGAGCGCTGCCAAAACGGCAACCAATAGGGCGGCCAAGAACGTGGCCAAATTGGGTAGAGATTACCGGAATCCTTGAGTGCTGACCACCCCGCGCATGCCCCGCCAGCAGGCGACAAGGCCCACGATACGGCCGTTTCGTCGCTGCGGTCAGCTTGACGAAACCCTTGGCCGAGCCGGAACACTGCACAGCGCTTGTAAAGCGACGCAGTCCAGCGGCGCAAGGCGGCCAGAATGGCTCACGCGTGCGCCGCATCCTGCCCACCGAGACAGCTTTAAAGAAATTTTCCTGAATGTCGCCAGACTGTCATCTCAGCGCTTGGCTCTCCATTTCGCTCCCCACCTTGCTCTCCACTTCGCTCACTTGAGCCCCAGCACATCCTGCATGTCATAGCGGCCGACTTCGCGCCCTGACAGCCATTCGGCCGCGCGTGCCGCACCCTTGGCGAAGGTCATGCGGCTCGACGCCTTGTGGGTGATCTCGATGCGCTCGCCTTCAGTGGCGAACATCACGGTGTGCTCACCGACGATGTCACCGGCACGCACGGTGGCGAAGCCGATTTCCTTGTCGGTACGCGGGCCACACTGACCTTCACGCGCGAAGACACCGTGGGTGGCGAGATCACGCCCGATGGAATGCGCCACGGCTTCGCCCATCGCCAGCGCCGTACCGGAGGGAGCATCGACCTTGTGGCGGTGGTGCGCCTCGATGATCTCGATGTCATAGCCGGCATCGCCGAGGGCACGCGCGGCGGTTTCCAGCAGCTTGAGGGTCAGGTTGACGCCGGAGCTCATGTTGGCCGCGAACACGAAGGGCACGCTGTCACGGTAGCCATCCAGCTGCTCGAGCTGCTCCGGCGTGAAACCGGTCGTGCCGATCACCATGCGCTTGCCGTGCTCGGCGCACAGCGCCAGATTGGCCAGTGTCACCTGCGGTGCGGTGAAGTCGATCACCACGTCGAAGTCATCCACCACGGCAGCCAGACTGTCGCTGGCGACCACGCCCAGACGACCCTGACCGGCCAGCTCACCGATGTCGACGCCCGCCAGGGAGCTGCCGGATTCGACGATACCCGCCGCCAGCGTCAGACCTTCCACTGCGCCGACGGCCTCGACCAACGTGCGTCCCATGCGTCCGGCGACGCCCATGATTGCGATACGGGTCATGCTGACTCCTGAATATTATGATCATGATGGCGATCACATCGGTCTTGTGCCGAAGGTGCATCGCGTGTCCTGCCGACGAGTATATCAGCCGCCTGCAGCGTTGGCTGACGTCATGTATTTGTGTCGGTTACGCGCTAGAGTAGCCTCGTACCAGGTTGTCTCCTGTTGATCGTCATTTTTCTCATCACCGCTCAGTCTCCGGAGTCAGCATGCCTGCACGCCAATCCCCCGCCTCGCGCCGCTGGCGCATGCTCCAGACCCTCGCTGTCACCACGGCGCTCGCCGGCCTGTTGAGCGCCTGCGGCGTTCACCCGCGCCCCTACACGCTGGCTTCGCCGGAACAGAAGAGCGAGTTCCCGGAAATCCAGTGGTGCGGCACGCTCAGGCTGCCGGGCAAATGGCTGGATGACACCCCCGTCGGCGGCCTGTCGGACATCGGCTGGGACCAGGACGAGTCACTGCTGTATGCCGTGTCGGACCGCGGCTGGCTGCATCGTCTGCGGCTCGCCTTCCGCCACGGCGAACTGGTCGGGGCCAAGGCGCTCAATACCTACACCCTGCGCGACGAGACCGATGTCTCGCTGCGCGGCGCCCTCAGTGATGCCGAGGGCCTGCAGCTGCTGCGCGCGAACAATGACCGCCGCGGCGATTCCCGCCTGGTGATCAGCTTCGAGCAGCAGCCACGCGTCGAGCACTTCCTGCCCAGCGGCCTGGCCGTCAGCGAGCCCTTCACCCCGATGGGCGCGCGCGGTGCGGCGCCCAACAACGGCATGGAAGCCCTGACCCTGCACCCGGAATACGGCATGCTCGCCGGACTGGAAGCCACGCCGGAAGGCATGAGCGACGGCATGACGCGCATCTTCAGCCTCGACGACAAGCACGAGTGGAGCTACCCGCTGGCCAGCGACACCGGCTCGAGCCTGACCGCGATGGAGATGCTGCCCGACGGTGACATGCTGATGCTGGAGCGCGCCTTCTCACCACCCTTCCCGCTGGTGATCAGTCTGCGCCGCGCGCATCTCGGCGAGCCCGGCACCCAGGCCGAGGTGCGCACCCTGGCACGCCTGTCGAGCGGCGATGGCTGGTCGCTGGATAACTTCGAAGGGCTGACGCATCTGGAAGGCAATCGTTTCCTGATGATCTCGGATGACAACTTCAGCAGCTTCCAGACCACGCTGCTGAGCTGCTTTGCCGTCATCGAGCCAGAGGCCTTCACGGCTGAATCAGCGCCGGAGTAGCCATGCCCCGGGCTGTGCTACTGGACTGAGCTACCAGAATGAGTCACCGGACTGAATTGCTTGACCGAGCCACCGAGCCTGAAACGCGAGAGCCCCGCACTCGAGGAGTCGAGTGCGGGGCTCTCTGGCATGAAGGCCATCCACGGGACTGACCCGCGGACGGCAAGGCGAATGCCTAGGGCTTCATGTCTTCGAAGAACTTCTTCACGCCATCGAAGAAGCTGTTCTCCTTCGGTGAATGGCTCTTGCCGGTATCACCAAGGCTCTGCTGGAACTGACGCAGCAGCTCCTTCTGCTCTTCATTCAGGCTGACCGGGGTCTCGATGACCACCTTGCACAGCAGGTCCCCGGCGGGGCCGCCACGCACCGGCTTGACGCCCTTGCCGCGCAGACGGAACAGCTTGCCGGTCTGGGTCTCGGCCGGAATCTTCAGCACGACACGCCCGTCGAGGGTCGGCACGTTGAGCTCACCGCCCAGTGCCGCATCGACGAAGCTGATCGGCACTTCACACTGCAGGTGACGACCATCGCGCTTGAAGATCTCGTGCTCGCGCAGGTTGACCTGCACATACAGATCACCTGACGGCCCGCCGTTGACACCACCCTCGCCTTCGCCGTTCAGACGGATGCGGTCGCCGGTGTCGACGCCCGGCGGAATCTTGACCGAGAGGGTCTTGGATTCCTGGACGCGGCCTTCGCCGTGACACTTGCGGCACGGCACGCTGATCTTCTCGCCACGACCGTGGCAGGTCGGACACGCCTGCTCGACCGCGAAGAAGCCCTGCTGCATGCGCACCTTGCCCATGCCATTGCAGGTCGGGCAGGTTTCCTTGCTGGAACCCGGCTCGGCACCATCGCCATCGCAGTGGCCACAGGCCGCCAGACGCGGCACGCGGATATCGACCGTGGTACCGGCAACCGCCGATTCCAGATCGAGATCCAGGTTGTAACGCAGGTCGCTGCCGCGCTGCGGAGCGTTCGGGTTGCGACGACCACCGCCGCCACCGAAGATGTCACCGAAGACATCGCCAAACACATCGCCGAAGCCGCCGGCACCACCACCGCCAAAGCCGCCGCCACCGAAGCCGCCGCCGCCCTGACCATCGACACCGGCATGACCGAACTGGTCATAGGCGGCGCGCTTGTCAGCATCGGACAGCACTTCGTAGGCTTCAGAGACTTCACGGAACTTCTCGGCCGAAGTTTCATCATCCGGGTTGCGGTCCGGGTGATGCTTCTGGGCCAGGCGTCGGTACGCCTTCTTGATGTCCTTGGTGTCGGCGCCACGCTCGACACCAAGCACTTCGTAATAATCACGCTTGGACATGGATCAGGTCCGCCTGGATTGCTGGCAGCCTGAGGCTGCCGGTCTGTTCTGGAATGCCGGTTGTCACCGGTGGCTCGCGGCTAGCGCAAGGCGCCACCGATGCAAACGACAACGCGGGACACCTTCACAAGGCTCCCGCGCTGTCATCAGACGTCGTTCAAGAAATCCCTCAGGACTTCTTGTCGTCGTTGACTTCCTCGTACTCGGCGTCAACCACGTCGTCGTCCTGCTTCTTGCCAGCCTGACCTTCGGCAGCCTGCTCACCCTGGGCGCCCTGCTCGGCGTAGAGCTTCTGCGCCAGGTTGCCGGACGCTTCGGTCAGTGCATCCAGCTTGGCCTGGATCGCATCCTTGTCGTCGCCTTTCAGGGCTTCTTCCAGCTCGGAAATGGCCGTCTCGATGGCTTCCTTCTCGCTGGCTTCGGCCTTGTCACCGGCTTCGGTCAGGGTCTTCTTGGTCGCGTGAATCATGCCGTCGGCCTGATTGCGCAGCTGGACCATTTCCTCGAACTTCTTGTCTTCGTCGGCGTTGGCTTCCGCGTCACGCACCATCTGTTCGATCTCGTCGTCGGACAGGCCGCCGGAAGACTTGATGACGATGGACTGTTCCTTGCCGGTCGCCTTGTCCTTGGCGGACACGTTCAGGATACCGTTGGCATCCAGGTCGAAGGCGACTTCGATCTGCGGCACACCGCGCGGTGCCGGCGGAATGTCGGCCAGGTCGAAGCGACCCAGAGACTTGTTCTGCGCAGCCTGCTTGCGCTCACCCTGCAGGACGTGGATGGTCACCGCGCCCTGGTTGTCGTCAGCGGTGGAGAACACCTGAGACTTCTTGGTCGGGATGGTGGTGTTCTTCTCGATCAGCGGCGTCAGCACGCCACCCATGGTCTCGATACCGAGGGTCAGCGGGGTCACGTCCAGCAGCAGCACGTCCTTGACGTCGCCGCCCAGCACGCCGCCCTGGATGCCGGCGCCGACGGCGACCGCTTCATCGGGGTTGACATCCTTGCGAGCTTCCTTGCCGAAGAACTCGGCCACCTTGGACTGCACCAGCGGCATGCGGGTCTGACCACCGACCAGGATGACGTCGTCGATCTCGGAGGCGGACAGGCCGGCGTCGGACAGCGCGGTCTGGCACGGTTTCAGGGAGCGTGCGACCAGGTCGTCGACCAGAGACTCGAGCTTGGAACGGGTCACCTTGACGTTCAGGTGCTTCGGACCGGTGTTGTCAGCCGTGATGTACGGCAGGTTCACGTCGGTCTGCTGAGCGCTGGACAGCTCGATCTTGGCCTTCTCGGCGGCTTCCTTCAGACGCTGCATGGCGAGGTTGTCGCCGGACAGATCGATACCGCTGTCTGCCTTGAACTGGTCAACCAGGTAGTTGATCAGGTGCATGTCGAAATCTTCACCACCCAGGAAGGTGTCGCCGTTGGTGGCGAGCACTTCGAACTGGGTCTCACCGTCGACGTCGGCGACTTCGATGATGGAGATATCGAAGGTACCGCCGCCCAGGTCGTAGACCGCGATGGTCTTGTCACCACGAGACTTGTCCATGCCGTAGGCGAGGGCTGCGGCAGTCGGCTCGTTGATGATGCGCTTGACGTCGAGACCCGCGATGCGGCCGGCGTCCTTGGTCGCCTGACGCTGGGAATCGTTGAAGTAGGCCGGCACGGTGATGACAGCTTCGGTGACTTCTTCACCGAGGTAGTCTTCCGCGGTCTTCTTCATCTTCTTGAGGATTTCCGCACTGATCTGCGGCGGTGCCATCTTCTTGTCTTTCACCTGCACCCAGGCGTCGCCGTTGTCGGCTTCGACAATCTTGTACGGCACCATCTTGATGTCTTTCTGAACCACATCATCCTTGAACTTGCGACCGATCAGGCGCTTGACCGCGAAGAGAGTGTTCTCCGGGTTGGTCACTGCCTGACGCTTGGCCGACTGGCCGACCAGAATCTCGTTGTCGTCGGTGTAAGCGATGATGGACGGTGTGGTGCGACCGCCTTCAGCGTTTTCGATGACCTTGGTTTTCTCGCCGTCGAGCACTGCCACACAGGAGTTGGTAGTACCCAAGTCAATACCGATGATGCGTCCCATAATCGTATACCTCGAATCTGTTGCTAGCCTGAAAGATAAGTCTGGATGTCGGCACCTTGTGTCGGTGCCTGAACTTGTTTCTCTAGATGGGGTCGCGTGTCAGGGTTTCAAGACCCGGCCGGGCAAATTTTCCCGGGCCGGATCGCCCTGAGCCCCCCCCACAGGGCGCGATCCAACGCCTATCGGGCGGCGGGAGCGCGCAGGCCTCAGGAGGCCTTGCTGACTGCCACCATCGCCGGACGCACCAGGCGGCCATTGAGGGTGTAACCCTTCTGCATCACGTCGATGACGCTGTTCGGCTCCGCGTCCGGGGACGGCACCATGGCGACAGCCTGATGGTATTCCGGATCGAAGGGCTCGCCGTGCGGATCCAGCTGCTCGACGCCTGACTTGTTCAGGGCATCCAGCTGCATTTTCAAGGTCATCTCGATGCCTTCGACGTGGGTCTTGGCCGCTTCGTCACCCGACATGGATTCCAGTGCCTTCTCGAGGGAATCCACCACCGGCAGCATTTCCTTGACGAACTTCTCCAGCGCGAACTTGCGCGCCTTCTCGGCGTCCTGCTCGGCACGACGGCGCGCGTTCTGCGCATCGGCAGCCGCACGCAGCGCCTGGTCCTTGGCTTCCTTGACGGCCTGCTCAAGCTCTTCGACCTGGGCGGCCAGCATCTCGGCTTCCGGGTTGTCCACCAGAGAGCCTTCGGCGCCGGTATCGTCGGCATCCAGTACGTTGTCGATCACTTCACCTTCCGGCGTTTCCGGCTGCGGCTCGGCATCGCGAGCGGCACGCTGAAGCTCTTCATCCATCGGGGTCTGCGGGTCCTGAGCCATGCTGATCTCCTGCGGGCCGGCGTCTATGCGCCATTGCCCTGATTCGTGGCCTGCTGAGCTTGTCGCGAAGCATCACGCGTACTGGCTGACAGACAGGCCATGAGTTGCCTTGAGAGGCAGCAAGGCCAGGCCATTGCTGCCGACTGAAAGTGTCAGTGCCTCTATATGGGGACAGCACATCGCTTCTCAAGCCTTGCCGCGGGCTTTTCTCCCCACTGAGTCCGGCATGGATTGAAGGCCACCCGAACGTGCTGTATAAAAAGCCATGTTCACTGTATAAACATACTGTATGGCGACACCGTAGCCCGCCCATCGAGTCCGGGTCCGCTGATGTTCCCCCAGCACGGCGTACGTCAAAGCCCCCTCGGAGGTAGTCATGCTGCTGCAACTCGCCATCCAAGATTTTGCCATCGTCGAAACGCTGGAACTCGATTTCCGCCGCGGCATGACCGCCATCACCGGCGAGACCGGTGCCGGCAAGTCCATCCTGCTCGGCGCCCTCGGCCTGTGTCTGGGCGAGCGCGCCGATGCCGGCAGCGTGCGGCATGGCGCCGACCGCGCCGACCTCATCGCACGTTTCGATATCAGTGAGCTTGGCGACGCCCGTCAGTGGCTGGATGAGCGCGAACTGGGCAGCGACGACTGCCTGCTGCGTCGCGTCATCACCGCCAGCGGCCGCTCCAAGGCCTGGATCAACGGCACGCCCTGCACCATCGCCGACCTGCGCGAGCTGGGCGAGCACCTGATCGACATCCACTCCCAGCACGCCCATCACTCCCTGCTCAAGGAAGAGACGCATCTGCGTCAGCTCGACGAATATGCGGGCCTGGAGACTCAGGCTGCCCAGTTGCGCGAGGACTTCCGTCACTGGCAGGAGGCGCATCGTCGCCTCAAGCGCATGAGCAATGATGGCGATGAGGTGCGTGCACGTCGCCAGCTGCTGCGCTATCAGGTCGAGGAGCTCGATGAACTGGCGCTGTGCGAAGGGGAGCTGGAAGCCCTGGAGCAGGAGCAGGAAACGCTGGCCAATGCCGAGCAGATTCTGGCCGAGGCGCAGTCCGCCGCCGAATGCTGTGATCACGACGAAGAAGGTGCGCTGTCACGCCTCAACCAGGCCCTGGCGCGCCTGGCGCATCTGCCGGGCAATGAGCATGGCTCACTGGCCAGTGCGCTGGGCATGCTCGAGGAAGCGCGCATCCAGATAGAAGAAGCGGCGCGTGAACTGCATCGCTTCGTGGAAGTCACCGAACTCGACCCCGAGCGCCTCGCCTTCGTCGATGAGCGCCTGAGCCGCATTCATCAGATCGCGCGCAAGCATCATGTGATGCCGGACGAGCTGCATGGCCTTCATCAGCGCCTGAGCGAAGAACTCGACGGCCTGGGTGGCGATGAGGAGGCCATCGAAGCCTTGCGCGAAGAAGTGGCTCAGCGTCGCGAGGCCTGGAAGGGGCTGGCGAGTGAGGTGAGCGCCAAACGCGCCACCGCCGCCCCGCAACTGGCCAGCGACATCCAGGACCAGCTGGCCTTCCTCGGCATGGGCAAGGCCACCTTCGAGGTCGCCATCGAGGCGCGGGAACGTCCGCAGCCCGAGGGCATGGAACGCATCCACTTCCGCATCAGCGCCAACCCGGGCCAGCCGCCACGTGCGCTGGCCAAGGTCGCCTCCGGCGGCGAGCTCTCGCGTGTGTCGCTGGCGATCCAGGTCGTGGCCGCCAGTCGCTCGACCATCCCCAGCCTGGTCTTCGATGAAGTCGATGTCGGCATCTCCGGCGCCACCGCCGAGATCGTCGGTCAGCTGCTGCGTCGCCTGGGCGACAAGGGCCAGGTGCTGACCGTCACTCACCTGCCGCAGGTCGCCGCACAGGCGCATCAGCACCTGCATATAGAAAAGCAGGCCGAGAAGGACACGACCCGCACCCACATGGCGCTGCTGGATGAAAGCGGCCGTGTGCGCGAGCTGGCACGCATGCTGGGCGGCATTCACCTCTCCGAGCAGACCCTCGCCCATGCCCGCGAGATGCTCGGCGCTGCCGACAGCCGCCACTGAGCGCTGTCGTCAAAGTCGCCGTCGCCGTTCATGCACTGCCAGCGACGTCCATTCGTCCAATGATGCTCCTCAACAAGACGAACGCCAGAGTCATGGATTGAGGAAACATGAACGCCAGATACACGAACGGCCGCCCCTGAGGGCGGCCGTTCGTGTATCTGGCCGGAGAAGGCTCTCCGGCCACGTCATCCCTGACGCAACCCGCGTCAGCTATCGCTCTTGTCGCCCTTGGGACGCACGTAGAGCACTAGCGCATGCTCGACCAGCTCATAGCCGTGCTCCTCGACGATCTCGCGCTGACGGCGCTCGATCTCGGGATCACAGAACTCTATGATCTCGCCGCTGTCCAGACATACCATGTGGTCATGATGTTCTTCCTGGGACAGTTCGAAGACGGCGTGACCGCCATCGAAGTTGTGACGCATCACCAGTCCCGCTGTTTCAAACTGGGTGAGCACACGATAAACCGTCGCCAGACCGACATCTTCGCCAGCCTCAAGCAACGCCTTGTACACGTCCTCGGCACTCAGGTGTCGATCCGTCGATTTCTCGAGGATCTGCAGGATCTTGACTCGCGGTAGGGTTACCTTGAGTCCCGCCTTGCGCAGTTCATGGTTCTGATCGGCCATGCTGGGGTACTCTTCGCAGTCGCTTGATGTATCAGGTATGATCGGCCAAGGCAAAACGATAGGGAATCTTCAGGGCAAATGCAAAACTTGATCAAAACAGTCGCCTTTTGCAGCGCCCTGTCGCTGCTCACCGGGTGCAGCTACTTCAGCGTCTACAAGCGCGACCTTCCTCAGGGCAACCTGATCAAGCCGGAAATGGTCGAGCAATTGAAGCCGGGCATGAGCCGCGAACAGGTCATCTACGTGATGGGCTCACCGCTGCTGACCGCCCCCTTCAGTGAGGATAGCTGGGACTACGTCTATCGCCTCAAGAAAGCGGATGGCGAAATCATCAACAAGCGCGTGACGTTGACCTTCGCAGGCGATTCACTCTCCAACATCGACAAGAGCGGCGACATCGACCAGGAAACCGTCATCGTGCCGGACCTGGACATCGACCCTCGCGCGGCACAGCCTAACCGTGCTGAACCCAAGGCAGGCGCAGCCGACCTGCCTGAAGAGCGCTGATCACTGTCCTCTTCACTCAGTGACAAGCCAGAAAAACAGCGGGGCACCTTGAAAGGTGCCCCGCTGTTTTTGATTCTCGCCTGTATCTCGTCTTACTGAGCGGCGCGAGCGGCCTTGTCGGCGCGCCGCTTGCGCGCAAGCTTGGGGTCGGTGATCAAGGCGCGATAGACCTCGACTCGATCCCCGGCGTCCAGCACATGCTCATCGGGTTTGCGCAGCGCCTTGCCGAAGATGCCCAGGTCCGCCTCGAGAAACACCTCGGCGGCAATCGTCGGAAAGTGCTGCTCCAGACGTGCCATGCGCACGGCCTCGCGCGCCGTGGTGCCGGGGGCGACCGCCAGCGAGACGATCTTCTGCTTGTCGGGCAGCGCATAGGCCACCTCGACCGTGATTCTGTCTGTCATGTCTGCTCCTTTGCTCTCGCCACCTTTATATACCACCTGTGCGATATATCACCTGCGCGGCGTTCCACCCTGGCCGACGGCCAAGGGTCAGCGCTGGGTGTAGATCTGGTCAGCGCGGCGCGTGAAGGCCTCGACCATCTGAGCGGCGACCTGACTGAACAGCTTGCCGAACGCCATGCCCAGCAGACGATTGCTGAACTCGAAGTCCATCTCGAGCGAGACCTTGCAGGCATCTTCGCCCAGCGGCGTGAACAGCCAGGTCCCCTGCAGACGCTTGAAGGGGCCATCGACCAGATTCAGCTCTATCCGCTCGGGGGCATACAGGTCATTGCGCGTGACGAAGCTCTGCTGCATGCCTGCCTTGGACAGGGTGAGCCTGCCCTTGAGATGGTCCTCATCACGTTCCAGCAATTCCGCGTTGCTGCAGCCGGACAGGAATTCGGGATAACGCTCGAAATCATTGACCAGATCGAACATTGCCCGGGCCGAATGCCGCACCAGGGCAGACCGGTTGACCGTAGGCATCTAGCTCTCCGCTGACTTGGATACGCAGCATGCGTATCATGAACAATGGGCCGGCGCATGAAGTGCCGTCTGGCCTTGAATGGTAACACGCCTCCCCCCATCCAGAAGGATGTGCCATATCCACACTGGATGACGGCAGGCGCACACGACAAATGAGGCAACATGGGCAAGAAAAAGAAACCCGAACAGGGCGGCAATCTGATCGCCCAGAACAAGAAGGCACGCCACGAGTACCACATCGAGGAAACCTTCGAAGCGGGTCTGGTACTGGCAGGCTGGGAAGTGAAGGCGCTGCGCGCAGGCAAGGGCCAGCTGACCGATACCTATATCGTGATCAAGAATGCCGAAGCCTGGCTGCTGGGCTGCCACATCCACCCGCTGGAAACCGCCAACACCCACGCGGTGGCGGACCCGCAGCGCACGCGCAAGCTGCTGTTGCACAAGAAGCAGATCGCACGCATCTTCTCGCGCACCCAGGACAAGGGCCACACCTGTGTGCCGGTCAAGCTGTACTGGAAGAATGCGATCGTGAAGTGCGAGATCGCGCTGGTGGAAGGCAAGAAGCTGCACGACAAGCGCGCCACCGAGAAAGACCGTGACTGGAACCGTCAGAAGGCCCGTATCCTGCGCGACCGCTGAGGACAGCGTGAGGGAGCTCACACCAGCAAGCTACTGTCAGGTCAGAAATTTTCCTGAACGCTTGAACTGGCGTAGCACAGTCCCCACCTGTTATGATGAAGACGTAGCAACGCAGTAAAGTGGTAACACTGTTATGGGGGCGTTCTGGCATTCGACGCTGGTGGCAAACCCTGAGGTGCATGCCGAGATCGTAACGTATCTCGTAAATAAAACGTTGCAAATATATAGTCGCAAACGACGACAACTACGCTCTAGCTGCATAAGCTGCTCATGATACCGTTGCGCCTGTTCAAGGTGGATTGAGAACGAGCCCGTATAAACAGGATCGTCTTGGCCGACGTCTCTAAGGTCGAGATTAAAACTCAGAGAATCGCATTGCTGTAGCCTGTTCATTGGCGGCAGTAGTGTTAAATCAAATAATGAAACTAAGCATGTAGAGCCGAAGGCGGAGTGCCGGCGGACACGGGTTCGACTCCCGTCGCCTCCACCATATCCGTGACAGAAAGGCCTCCCTTCGGGGAGGCCTTTCTGTTTGTGGGCGATCAGTTCTGGCTGGGGCTTTCCTGTCAGAGGCAGAGCGCCCCTCAAGTCACCCTCTCAGGCCTCTAAAGCCCCTCTCTCAGGCCTGCGCAAGGCCCGGCAGCGGCCACGCAGGCGCCACCGCACCCGTCATGGCCACAGTCTCGGGTTCAGGTCGCGCTGCCGCTCAAGCGCTCGCTGGTGCGGCGTACACCGATCAGCAGCGGCGTGCCAGTGTCGGGGTCGGGGATCAGGCGGCACTCGACCCCATAGAGCTTGCGCACCAGCTCCGGCGTCACCACCTCGGCGGGCGCACCCTCGGCGATCACGCGACCGGCGTGCATGGCCACGATGTGGTCGGCATAGCGGCAGGCACTGGCCAGATCATGCACCACCATCACGATGGTCTTGCCCTCTTCATGGGCCAGACGCTGGATCAGCTCGAAGACCTCTATCTGGTGACCGAGATCCAGCGCCGAGGTCGGCTCATCCAGCAGCAGCAAGGGCGTCTGCTGTGCCAGCGCCATGGCGATCCAGGCACGCTGGCGCTGCCCACCGGACATCGAGGCCAGCTCACGGTCCGCCAGGCTCTCGATGTCGGCGGCGGCCATCGCCTCGGCCACCAGCCGCTGATCTTCCTCTGACCACTGACTCAGCGCGCCCTGATAGGGCTGACGACCGAAACGCACCAGCTCATGTACCGTCACCCCCTCGGGCGAATGCGTCTCCTGAGGCAGCAGCGCGATGCGCTGGGCCACTTCGCGCCGATTGTAGGCGTGAATGTCCTTGCCTTCCAGCAGCACCGCACCTGACTCAGGCAACTGCAGGCGAGCCAGCCCTGCCAGCAGTGTCGACTTGCCACAGCCGTTGGGCCCGACGATCGCCGTCACCTTGCCGTCGGGCAGCCCCAGGGTCAGCGAATCGATCACGGTGACATGGCGCTGGCGCGCGCCATAGCCCAGCGACAGCTCGTTCGCTCGCAGGGTATCGGTGGTGGCCGCGGCGTGGCGATCGGCCGGGGAATTCATCGCTCGCGGATCAAGCATCGTCTCAGCGCTCATGGCGCACTCTCCTGAAACATCATCGGCCGCTGGAACATCATCAGCCGCTGAAACATGTCGTGCGACGCTGAGCGGCAAGGGCTGGCCCTGGGCCGCTCAGCAGGAAAATAGGGGCAACGGCTAGCGCGGGCTGCGCAGCAGTATCCACAGCAGATAAGGGCTGCCGACCACGGCCATCACGATACCTACCGGGATTTCCAGTGGCGACAGCAGGGTGCGACCGGCAAGGTCTGCCAGCACCATCACCAGCGCGCCGGCCAGCGCCGAAGCCAACAGCGGCACGCCCTTGTGGCGCGACAGGTAGCGTGCGATCTCGGGGCCCACCAGCGCTACCATGCCTACCGGCCCGGCCACCGCGACGGCCGCCGCCGTCAGCACGACCGACAACCACAGCGTGATCAGGCGTACACGCGAGACCGGCTGCCCCAGCCCGGTCGCGACGCGGTCGGTGAAGCGCAGCGTATTCAGCCCGCGCCCCAGCCAGAGTGCGATCGGCACGCCGATCAGCAAGGCCAGCCCCAGCCAGGTGAGCGAATCGGCGTCACGCGCATTGAGGCTGCCGACCGTCCACGGATAGGCGCTGTTGGCGGCATCGATGGAGACTCTTGCCAGCATCAGCTGCGTTCCGGCACCGAACAGCGCCCCGACCCCGATACCGGCGACCAGGAAGCGATAACCGCGCGTGCCGATGCCGCCGGAGAGCCCGAAGGCCAGCGCAGTGGCGATCACGGCACCGCTCAGCGCCATCACCGGCGGCGCCAGCGAGATGCCCATCCCGACCACGGAGGCCACCGCGAAGGCGGTCGCGCCATTGTCGATGCCGATGATACCCGGCGTCGCCAGACGGTTGCCGGCCAGGGTCTGCATCAGGCAGCCCGCCAGCGAGAAGGCCGCACCCGTGGCGATGCCGGCCAGCAGGCGCGGCAGACGTAGTTCCTGCACCACGAAGACGGTGGCGAACTCGCCGTGCCCGAAGGCCGCCTTGAAGGCATCCCACGGCCCGAGGCCGGCGCTGCCCAGCATCAGCGAGGCGACACTGGCAATCAGCAGCGCCAGCAGCAGTATTCCGGCCGCCAGCAATGGCGCACGCAACAGCAGCAGGGACAGCTTGCCATGTCGCCACCAGAGCGTGCCTGTGGGGGCTGAGCGAAGGGGATCAAGCGGTGAAGGTCTAGACATCATCGATTCCAAACAAGGCCCTGTCAGGACAACGCCTGACAGGGCCGGTCGATTCAAGCAATGAGGCGATGGCACCGGCATGCGCGCCAGCCTGGCCTCCATCATCGTTCACGCCGCAAGCGCCAGAGGCACCAACTACTACAGGGTGGGCAGACGGCGAGCACGCACCACGGCAATCAGCACGGGCGCGCCCATCAGGGTCGTCAGCACCCCCAGCGGCAGCTCCGAGGGCGGCACGACCAACCGCGACACCACATCGGCGCTCAGCAGCATGGTCACGCCCAGCGGCAGGCACAGCCACAGCGTGCGCCGCACATCGGCGCCGCACAGCGCACGCGCCACATAGGGCACGGCGAGGCCGACGAAGGCCACCGGCCCGGCCAGTGCCGTCGCGGCACCGACCAGCAGCGCCACCACCAGGATCGCGACCTTGCGCACGCGCTTGGGATGATGGCCCAGGCCACTGGCGACCTGCTCACCCAGCACCATCGCGGAGAGCGGCCGCGCCAGCCACAGCGTCAGCAGCACCGCGAGCAGGATACTGGGCAGGCTGCTGTAAAGTGCCTCCAGCGAGCGCCCGGCCAGACTGCCGATCACCCAGAAGCGGATCTCGTCGGCCGCGCGCTGGTCGATCAGCAAGGCCAGAGACGTCAGCGCCACCAGCAGGCTCGACAGCGCCGCGCCGGCCAGCACCAGGCGCACCGGGTCCTGACGTGCGCCGCTCATCCGCACGGTGCTCATCACGAACAGACAGCCCAGCAGCGCACCACTCTGCGCCACCATCACGTGCATGCCGGTCGCTTCCATCCCCAGCAACAAGGCCACGGCCACGGCAAAGGAGGCCCCGGCACTCACGCCCAGCAAGCCCGGCTCCGCCAGCGGGTTGCGTGCCACCACCTGCATCAGGGCGCCGCCACAGGCGAGCATCATGCCGACCACCATGCCGATCAGGGTACGCGGCGCGCGCAGTTCGAGCACCACGAAGCGCGCCTGATCACTGCCCTGTCCGGCCAGCACCTGCAGCGCCTGCCAGGGGCCGACATCGCCAGCCCCCCACAGCAGGCTGGCCAGACAGGTCAGCAGGGCGCTCAGGCAGGCCAGCGGCATCACCTGACGCAACGCAAGACGCCCGGAGACCTTGTGGGTCATCCGGGCGGCATGTGCGCGTGGCCTGCGGACCTGTGGAGAGGTCTCTTCAGCCTGCATACCACCTCCCGCGTCGCGGTTGCGGGAGGTCCCCTGCCTGCGCAGGGGTCAAACGTGGTGCACCGACATGACTGCGACTAGCCATCATCGCGCGCCCGGTCGATATCCTTCAGCAGTGCTTCCGCCGCCAACGGGCCGCTGGCGCTGGTCCACAGCTGGCCATTCACGCCGACCAGGCTGTCGCGGTCCGCTGTCTCGAGACGCTGGAAGGCCGGTTCTGCCGCCAGGGCGTCGACCGCGGCATCAGAGGAATCGTCCATGGTGGCGAGGAAGATGGTCTGCGCATCGATGCGTGCCATGTTCTCGTCGCTGAGCGGATCGGAATGCGGGCGACCCGGCTTGACCAGATCACCGCCGACCAGCTCATAGCCGCTGGCCGCCATCAGGCCGGTCGCGAACAGCTGGTCGGACATCGCCATCAGGCCACCCGGCATGCGACGCACCAGGCTGGCGGTTTCCGGGGTGGTCATCTCGGCCTTCAGACGCGCGGCGTGCGCGTCGATGGCGGCCAGACGTGTCTCGAGTTCCGCTTCGGCCGTCTCGCCCAGCGCCTCGGCATAGACACGACTCTGCTCCTTCCAGCCCTGCTGGCTCAGCGCCGAAGCGCTCGGCACGACGGTCGGCGCCAGACGCGACATCAGCTGGTACTGGGTCTTGTCGAGGCCCGGCGGTGCCAGGATCAGGTCCGGCTTGAGCGCGACGATCGCCTCGAGATTGAATTCACGCGGCGTGCCGATGATCTTGATGTCCGGCACCTGCGACTGGATATAGCTCGCCACGCCATCACCGCCGCGCGTGGTCACGGTACCCAGCGGCGTCACCTGACTGGCGACGGCCACATCCAGCGCGCCTTCGTACAGGGTGACGACACGCTGCGGCGTGCCCTCGATGTCCAGCTCACCGTAGGCCGTCTCGACACTGCGTGCCTCGGCAGACAGGGAAGCTCCCATCAGCGCTACCGCCAAGGTCGCCATCAGGCCCTGTTTGAACCATGCAGGCCGGGTCATGCCACGAGCAGTAAAAGCAGTCGACGAGACGGTCATGCAGTACTCCGAAATGAAGGAAATGATCTCGCACTCAAGCGAAGGCAGGCGTGATCCTGCGCAGGACGATACCGCATGGCGGCCCCTGTGCGCATGACTATCACACCTGAACAACGAATAATAATCAATCGCAACAATACCGACTCATCCTGTGACTCACCACACCAGTTCATGCAACGCGACATTGCAACATCCTGCGTGGCAGCAGGTCCCGCCTCTCCCCCGAGCAGCGTCTGAAGACCTTGAAGGTTGGCGGCGCCTGCCGCAGGCTGTGCGCAAGAATGTCTCTGGCGGAGTCCCCGCAGGGGTTGGGATAGCACCAAGTGCCCCGATAACTGAGGGATGGGCTCTCGCTCGGCGTGCGCGCAGGACGCGCGTGACGCCCCTTCAACATCTACCTGACAGATCCTCGCGTTATTGATGGGACGCTTGCGAGCCTCTGATGCACCTGCGGAGCCTGCTCTCACTCTCTACCCCGACGCCTCACACACTCACCGACATGGAGAAGCCATCTGTGGCGATTCCGACACCCCCGCACTCCCCTCCCACCCTTGCTGCCTCGCGCCAACCGGACTCATGGCGACCTGCCTGGCTGATGTCCGCCCTGATGATGCTGTTGATGGTGTTGAGCCTCGGGTTCAGCAGCCTGTCCCATGCCGCCCCGGCCGAGGGCGGCAGCGGCGATGGCGCGACATCCTCCTATGACAGCCTGGCCACGCTGCTGGAAGACCCCAGTCAGCGCGAGGCCCTGATCGAAGGCCTGCGACAGCTGGACAGCAAGGCGAGTGAACAAGCCGTCGAGGTGGCGGGAGAAGACGTCACCCTGAGCGAGGACTCGCCGTCATTGTCGCGCCAGCTGGCGGCCATCAGCCAGGACCTGGTCGCGGATCTTTCCGCCACGCTGGACCGCATGCTGGGCACCCTCGATGGTCTGGCCAACGAGGACGCCGACGAGATCGACTGGAGTCGCTTCACCAGCGAGGCCGTAAGCCTCGGGCTGGTCGTCATCTCGACCATCGCGCTGTTCCTCGTGCTGCGCAGGCTCGCCAAGCCGCTGTTCTCGCGCGTCAGCCAGTGGTCACTGGATGGCCAGCACCGCAGCCCCCTGCTGCGCACCCTGCTGGCGGTTCTGGTCGCGGCGGTGGTGGACATCGCGGTCATCGGTCTCGCCTTCCTCGGCGGCTATCTGCTCGCCATCTTCGCCTATGGCGAACAGGGCGTGATCGGTCAGCGCGAGTCGATGTTCCTGAACGCCTATCTGGTCATCGAGCTGTTCAAGGCCTTGATGCGCATGCTGTTCTCCTCCGGTTACAAGGGGCTGCGTCTGCTGCCGATGCCGGATGAGGTGGCGCGTTACTGGAACCGCTCCCTGGCCATGCTGGCCGGCTTCATCGGCTACGGCATCCTGGTCGTGGTGCCGATGATCAACAACAACCTGGCACCGGCCGTCGGCAGCTTCGTCAATCTGCTGATCATGGCCATTACCCTCGTCTGGGCCATCGTGGTGATCTCGCGCAATCGCATCATTCTGCGTGACCGCCTGCTCACTCAAGCCCGCGAGGCGAACAACGCGATCATCGCCGTGTGTCTGCGCATGTTGGCGCGCACCTGGCATCTGATCGCGCTGGCCTACTTCGCCACCCTGTTCATCATCTCGCAGACGACGCCTGAAGAGGCGCTGCCGTTCATGATGGGGGCGACGCTCAAGACGCTGCTCGCCATCGGCGGCGGGGCTCTGCTGTCACGCGTGGTGACACAGCTGATCGGCAAGCGCATCCAGATCTCCGACAAGCTGCGCGGTCAGCTGCCGCTGCTCGAGAAGCGCCTCAACTCCTACATCCCCACCGCGCTGCGCATCATGCGCGCCATCATCCTGATCGTGGTGGTCGGCATGGTGCTGAATGCCTGGCACATCGTTGCGCTCGGCGAGTGGCTGGCAACCGATGCCGGTGCCCTGCTGCTGTCGCGCATCTTCCATGTGCTGTTCATTCTCGCCTTCGCCATCGCGGTCTGGGTCGGCATCGCCAGCCTGATCGAGCACAAGCTCAATCCGGACACCGGCAAGGGCAAGCCGTCCTCGCGGGTGGAAACCCTGCTGGCGCTGTTCCGCAATGCCATCGCCATCGCGATGATCGTCTTCACCGCGATGATCGTGCTGTCCGAGATCGGCATCGACATCGCGCCGCTGCTGGCCGGTGCCGGGGTACTGGGTCTGGCGATCGGCTTCGGCGCCCAGAAGATGGTGCAGGACATCATCACCGGGGTGTTCATCCAGCTGGAGAACGCCATCAACACCGGCGATGTGGTCTCTGCCGGTGGCGTGACCGGTACCGCGGAACGCCTGACCATCCGCTCGGTGGGTATCCGTGACCTGTCCGGCACCTTCCATATCGTGCCGTTCTCGTCGGTGGATACCGTCTCCAACTACATGCGTGATTTCGCCTACCATGTCGGCGAATACGGCATCTCCTATCGCGAGAATGTCGACCACGCCATCGTGCACCTGCGTGCGGCCTTCGATGAGCTCGAGGCAGGCAGCTATGGTCCGGAGATTCTCGAGCCGGTCACCATCGCCGGCGTCTCGGCCCTGGCCGACAGCTCGGTCAACATCCGCGTGATGATCAAGACCAGCCCGGGCAACCAGTGGGCCATCGGCCGCGAGTACAACAAGCTCGTGAAGCAGCACTTCGACGCCGCTGGCATCGAGATCCCGTTCCCGCACTTGACCATGTACTTCGGTCAGGACAAGGACGGTGGCGCTCCGCCGGCCAACGTGCGCACCATGCAGGCGCCGTTCGTGATCGATGGCTCGGCCGCCGGTCAGCCGAAGACCCCCGAGCAGCGCGAGGCAGCCGCCAAGGTCGCCAAGCGTCGCGAGGAGAATCCGCTGACGCGTCATGCCACCGAAGACGGCGAAGTCGTGGATGCCGAGGAACAGCGCATCCGTCAGACCACCCAACCGGATGCCGACGGCGACTGATCAAGCGCCTGCACTATCCCGACACGGCTGCCCCGACACGGCTGCCTGCGCAGGCAGCCGTACTGAAACGAAAACGCCCCCGAGCCACTGGCTCGGGGGCGTTTTCATGTGCGGGCATAAAATGCTGCTGCCTCACACCTCATGCACGAGGCTGGCTCAGGAGCCGGTGCCCCACATGCTGGACAGCGAGTTCAGCAGCGTCGAGCTGACGCCTTCGCCGCCCATGTAGCTGAGCAGCACCGGCGCGAACTGGGAGACCATGCTGCTGTCCATGCCCAGCGCGGAGAAGGCGCTGTCCAGAGACGCGCTGTCATCGACATTGCCGACGGTGCTGGCCAATGCCGTGGCATTGTCGTTGCCGCTCAGGCTCGCCAGGCTGGAGAGCGTGGACAGCGAGCTGCTGCTGGTCAGGCTGGACAGCTGCGGCACGTCGGTGGACAGCTCGGAGGTCGCGCTGGTGCCAAGCTGGGACTGGGCCAGGGCCAGCATGGCAGCGGAGCCACCCAGCGCCTGAGTGGAGGACACACCCAGCTGGGAGGTCAGGCTGGACATCAGGTCGGCCGCCGGCAGGGACTGGCCTGTCTGGCTGCTCAGCATGCTGCTGGCGAGGCTCATCATGGAGCTGGACGAGCTGGAGGAGCTGGCGGCGTTGCTGGAAGAGCTGTTACCGGTAGCGGCACAACCGGCCAGTGACACGGCCAGTACAGAGGCGCCCATCAGGGCCAGGGACTTATGCAACATGCAGACTCCATCATCGCTTGGGGAAACGGACCGGACTCGGCCCGTAGATGCGCCACGTGCATGGGCGCATCCGACACGCAGAATCATCGCACGGAGGAATCGCTTCCAGCCAGCGCCACACGCTCACGCTCTGGCCGTGAAACCCCGGACGCATCGTTGCCGGATCAGCAACGAGAAATCCGGCACCGGCCATGCCCACGCCAGCATGCACCCGCCGACATCTCACGGCGGCGTGCTGACAGGGCGAAAGCCTGGGCGAGAATGCCCTCAGCGCCCGTCATACGGGCAAAAAGAAGGGCATCCCGTCACACAGCGTGTGAACGTGGATACCCCGGAGAGAAACCTGCATCACCGGCCGACAGCGCGACCGGTGCAATTGGGCAATACCTTTCATCAAACAAGGAAACATCGTGCAAGCCGCCGAGTGTCTTGTCCGCCAGCCCTCATGACGCCTGGCATGCCCTGGTTGACACTAGGGGGTTGGCACTCGACGGTTGACTGACACTCGGTGGCCGCCCCTCAGGCGTTGTCCTTGCTCGGCTGCGGCAAGGCCGGCAGTGAGCGATCCAGCAGCTCGACGCTCTGACGGTAGTAGAGCTGACTCTTGTTGTGCTCGCCCAGGTTGGCGAACAGACGCGCGAGTTCAGCACACACCGTACCGCTCGGACGCTGGCGCTGGCTAGCCTCGAAGTACTCCTGAGCCTTGCCCCAGCTGGCGTTGCGCAGTGCCAGACGGCCCAGCGACAGCAGCAGGTCCGGATCATTCGGCCGCTCCTGCAGCCACTTCTCGGCATACACCAGCTGGCGCGGTGCATCCACGTCCAGCAGCCCGTAACGCAGCACCAGACGCGAATCCCAGCACTCCTTGAGGGAGTGACGCAGCAGACGCTCGGCCAGACCTTCCTGACCACCGGCAATCAGCGCCTCGGCGTAGAGCGCGACCAGATTCACATCGGTGCGCAGGTGGTCCGGCATGTCGGCCCACAGGTTACGCACGCGCTCGATGTCTTCCGGATTGCGCGCGGCCTGCTGGATCAGCGCCACATAGGCACGCTGTTCCAGCTCCTTCTTCTCCTCGGGGGAGATGAGGTCCTGCTTGTCGAGACGCGGCATCAGACGACGCAGACCATCCCAGTCATTGACCGCCAGATAGGCCTGCTTGAGCAGCTTGAGCACCTGCGGGTGCTCGCCCAGCTGCTTGTCGAGACGCGTCAGGGTCGCCAGCGCCTGTTCATGCTGCTGGCGGTCCAGCATCAGCTGCGCCTGCACCAGACCCACGGCACTCTCGGAGCCCTGGGTGGACTCGTGCGCCCGCTTGAGCAGCGTATCCGCCTGCTCGAAACGTCCCTGGTAGTGCGCGGCCAGGGCGGCGGACAGGTAATTGACCAGCGGCGTGCTGGAATCTTCCGCCGAGTGGGTCAGCGACTTCTCGGCCCGCTTCCAGCGGCCTTCGGCCAGCGCCACCAGACCCCGTACGGTCTTGCGCGTGGCATTGCGGTGACGGGTACGGCTGTTCCACACCTTGAGGCGGGAGAACGGATGCGCGAAGCGCGACAGCAGGCGCAGACCGAAGTGCAGCACCACGAAGCCCGCGAACAGCAGGATCAAGCCGAACCAGAAGGAGGTCTGGACCGAGGTATCGCCGACGCGAATCAGCCAGTATCCCGGGAAGGCCTGCATCAGTTGCCCGAACAGGGCACCGATGGCCAGCCCGATGATGATCAGCAGTATCAGGACTCTCATGCGTTGCCACCCCCTTGCTGGGCGCGACGCTCGATCAGCTCACGCAGCTTGCTCAGAGAGGCGGAGATGTCAGGCAGCTCCGGACGGATGGTCTTGCTCTTGAGCTCTTCCAGCTTGGCGACGGCATTCTGCACGCCATCGGTCTTGGTGTCGTAGTAGCCATTGACCAGCGTGATGGCCTTGTCGATGGCGGCCTGGTAGAGCTTCGGCTCTTCCTTGAGCAGCGCCAGCTGCGCCTGTTCCAGCACCAGACGCACGTTCTGACGCAGGTAGGATTCCTGCTCCGGCGTGATCAGGGCTTCCAGTGCCTCGTCATGACGACGCACGGTGACCAGGTCCTTCAGCTCGTTGCCGAAGCGGGCCAGCTGCTGCTGCCAACCGCCTGTCGGCGCTGCGTCGTTCTCGACCTTGGCGGCGATCTCGGCCACATCCTGCTTGAGCGGCAGACGCGCCAGCTGTTCCTGCTCGGCGAGCAGCGCCAGATAGATACCGCTGCGATCGACGCGCGGCACGCTGTCCAGGCTGGCCAGTTCGGACTGGATGGCCTTGCGCACCGGCAGCAGCGCCGGGTTGTTGGCCGCCGCGATACGCGCATCGGCATTCTCGAGCAGCGCATCGGCACCGTTCACGTCACGCTCCAGCTGCAGGCGCTGGTTGGCGAGGCGCAGCAGGTACTCGGCTTCCGCGTAGTGCCAGTCACGCGCGTCGGTCTGCTGGGACTTGCTGAGCTCCTCGAGCACCTTGTTGAGGGCCTGCTCGGTGTCCTGGCTTTCGCTGGACAGTCGCTTGTCGAGCTCGCTGACGCGGGATTCGTTCTTCTCGAGCGTGCTCGACAGACCCTCGACCTTGCTGGAGACCTGGCCGACCTGCTGGGTCACGCTCTCGCTGACCTGCTTGTCGAGGCCCTGGGCATCCGGCAGCGCATTCAGACGCTGCCAGCCGAACCACGCCAGCACCGCGACCACGATGGCCAGCAAGATGACGAGAATCAGCGCGATGCTGCCGGCCTTGCTCTTCTTGCCCTGCGGCTCGCCGGGCGGCGGCGTACCGGGTGCCGTGGTGCCACCCAGGCCTGCACCACCCGCGCTGGCCGTCTTGCCAGCCGGCGTGGAGGGCTTGCCGGGAGTCGCCTTGCTGGAAGAGGCCTTGCCAGCACTCGGCTTGGCGGCAGACGCCTCCTTGGCGGGTTCGCTACGCTCCGGAAGCGGCGATTTTGCGCCGGAAGGCGTCGATGCGTTGTCGTCTGAAGTCTGGCTCACGGGCGTGGACTCACTGGCAGTGGAGGATGAGGTTGAAGAGGAGGAGCTGCCCTGCCCCTTGCCACGCCCACGACGATTGCGCCCACCTCGCGAGCGGCGCTCGCGCGGGGCATCAGCCGTGTCGGATGACGAGGAAGAGGACGAACGGGAGGCCTCGGCGCCAGGGCGGCCAGAGGCAGTGTCATCGGCGGAAACGCCGGAAGCGGAAGAAGCATCTGATGCGCGAGCGGCAGCATCCTTGTCGCCCGACTTGCCGGGCGTCATGCCGGCAGAGCCGTTATCTTCCTGATCGTGTTCTCGGTTGCTCATCTACGCTTGCCCTTTTCCGGATTCTTGGGAATCGATGGCCTCACGCGGACCAGGCGCAGTGGCGCCGGTCACTGCATGGCGAGTCTTGCTGATGGGGGCGCAGGCGCGAAGCACTGCCTGCGTCAGGGCCCCGGGTGAAGCGTCCTCGGCGACCGTCACGCGCTCGAAACCATGAGCGTGTGCCAGTGTAGCCAAACGGTGGCTCGACACGATTAGCGGTTGGTGCAAGGCCTGCGGCGTCACCGATGCCATCACCGTCTCGAGCAGTTCATTGCTGGTCACCACCATTGCATCATACGCGCCCGCCGCCAGACGGCCAGCCTGTTGCGGCGACAAAGCCAACGGAAGGCGTCGATAAAGTGCCAGACGCGTGACCTGAGCACCCCGTGCCACCAGCGTCTCTTCCAGCAGCGGACGCCCACCTTCACCAGCCACCAGCAACCAGCGCTGACCCGCAAGCACCCTGAGCGATGGCAGCGACAGCAAGGCTTCGCTGGTGGTGCCGACCGGCGCATCGCGCTCGGCATGCTCACCGCGCGTGGCGCGCGGCGGAACACGCACCGGCACGCCCAGCCGCGAATGCAGCACTTCGGCCGTGGCCGCGCCGACGGCATAGAAGCTGACGCCTTCGGGCAGCTGTGGCCACCACTCCTCCAGCCAATCGGCCAGATAGCCGGCGGCCTGGGGCGAGATCACGATCACGCCGCGATACAGATCGACATCGATGATCGCCTGGCGCGCGGCGGGTGCCAGCGGCAAGGCCTCGAGCGCCATCAGCTTGAGGCACTCCACCTCGCAGCCGGCCTCGCTCAGCATCGCATCGAGAACCGCTCCGCGCGAGCCCGGCCGCGTCGTCAACACCTCAAGACGCGACGCCTTCGCCATCGCTGACACCTCAGCCACGAGCGTCGCCGTAGACCGCCGCCAGAATCTCGCCGGCACCCTGGGAGAGCAGGTCTTCGGCGACGGCGACGCCCAGCGCCTCCGGCGCATCGGACGGGCCACGCGCTTCGGCGCGCAGGATGACCGTCCCGTCGGGGTTGCCGACCAGCGCACGCAGCCACAGCTGGCTGCCGCCTTCCTCGAGCACGGCATAGCCGCCGATCGGCACCTGACAGCCACCTTCCAGATGCGTGTTCATGGCGCGCTCGGCCAACACGCAACGGCTGGAGTCTTCATGGGCCAGCGGCTCGAGCAGCGCAAGAATCTCCTCGTCCTTCAGGTTGCACTCGATGCCGAGCGCACCCTGACCACAGGCTGGCAGGCAGGTCTCGGTGTCCATCTCGGCGGTGATGCGCGCATCCAGCTCGAGGCGCTGCAGGCCGGAAGTGGCCAGAATGATGGCGTCGAACTCGCCGGCATCCAGCTTGCCGAGACGCGTCTGGACATTGCCGCGCAGGCTCAGCACTTCCAGGTCCGGGCGTGCCGCCTTGGCCTGCAGACCACGACGCAGGCTGGAGGTGCCCAGGCGCGCGCCCTGCGGCAGGGCATCGAAGTTGGCACAGGTGTTGGACACGAAGGCGTCGGTCGGGGCGTGACGCTCGAGAATCACCGCCAGTCCCAGCGACTCCGGGAAGTGCATCGGCACATCCTTCATGGAGTGCACGGCGATATCGGCGCGACCGTCGAGCATCGCCTCTTCCAGCTCCTTCACGAACAGCCCCTTGCCGCCGATCTTGGCCAGCGGGGTATCGAGAATCTTGTCACCACGCGTCGACATCGGCACCAGCTCGACGCTCAAGCCAGGATGCAGGGCCTCGAGTCGCGCCTTGACGTGTTCGGCCTGCCACAGGGCGAGCAGGCTCTTGCGGGTCGCGATACGCAGAATCTCACGGCGGGGCACGGCATTCTCCTTGCTGGCGCGCAATGCACGCCATCTGATTCGAAGTTGTTGAGCAAACATGACTGACGAACAGCGCTGCCCTCTGATGACACTTATCATAAAGCCAGTCACCTCAGGGGGAAAATCCGTGGCACGCTTTCCTGCGATCCGCCGGACTGGCCGCGGCCCCTCGCCCACGCGCAGGAGTCTGGTACACTCCAAGGTCAACGATACCGGCTGCGCGACCGTGCACCGGACACCGAACTCTGGACACGTCACCACAATTCGAGATCCCGATGAGCGAATCTACCAATCAGTCCTGGGGCGGCCGCTTCAGCGAGCCGACCGATGCCTTCGTGGCACGTTTCACCGCCTCCGTCGATTTTGATCAGCGCATGGCGCAGCACGACATCCAGGGCTCCATCGCCCACGCCACCATGCTGGCCGGTGTCGGCGTGCTGAGCGAAGAAGAACGCGACGCCATCATCGCGGGACTGAAGGAAATCAGTGAAGAGATCGCGCGGGGCGAATTCGAGTGGTCCGTGGCACTGGAAGACGTGCACATGAACATCGAGGCACGCCTGACCGCCAAGATCGGCATCACCGGCAAGAAGCTGCACACCGGCCGTTCACGCAACGACCAGGTCGCCACCGACATCCGCCTCTATCTGCGTGACGAGATCGACGCCATCGACGCCGAACTGACGCGTCTGCGCGAAGGCATGCTGGGGCTGGCCGAGCAGGAAGCCGACACCATCATGCCGGGCTTCACTCACCTGCAGAGCGCCCAGCCGGTCACCTTCGGCCACCACCTGCTGGCCTGGCAGGAAATGGTCGCCCGCGACCAGGACCGCCTGCGTGACTGCCGCGTGCGCATGAACGTGCTGCCGCTGGGCGCCGCGGCGCTGGCCGGCACCACCTTCCCCATCGACCGTCACGTCACCAGCGAGCTGCTCGGCTTCGACCGTCCGACCGAGAACAGCCTCGATTCGGTCAGCGACCGCGACTTCGCCATCGAATTCACCAGCTTCGCCAGCCTGCTGATGATGCACCTGTCACGCATGAGCGAAGAGCTGGTGCTGTGGACCAGCGCCCAGTTCGACTTCATCGACCTGCCGGACCGCTTCTGCACCGGCTCCTCCATCATGCCGCAGAAGAAGAACCCGGACGTGCCGGAGCTGGTGCGCGGCAAGACCGGCCGTGTCTATGGCCACCTGATGAGCCTGCTGACCCTGATGAAGTCCCAGCCCCTGGCGTACAACAAGGACAATCAGGAAGACAAGGAGCCGCTGTTCGATACCATCGATACCGTGCGCGGCAGCCTGCGTGCCTTCGCCGACATGATTCCGGCGATCCGCGCCAAGTCCGACAACATGTACGCCTCGGCCAGCAAGGGCTTCGCCACCGCGACCGACCTGGCGGATTACCTGGTGCGCAAGGGTGTCGCCTTCCGTGATGCCCACGAGATCGTCGGCAAGTCCGTCGCCTTCGGCATCGAGCAGCAGCGCGACCTGTCCGAGATGACCCTGGCAGAGCTCCAGCAGTTCTCCGACACCATCGAACAGGACGTCTTCGACGTGCTGACGCTGGAAGGCTCCGTCGCGGCGCGCAATCACATCGGTGGCACCGCGCCGAACCAGGTCCGCGCTGCCGTGCAGCGTGCCCGTGAGGCGTTGGCTGCCCGCGCCTGATCCATCTGCTCAGGGCCTGGCAGTCCGACCGATACCTCTGCCAGTCTGCCAGCCCGCTTCGCTTACTTTCTTGCTGCCAGGAGGCCGCCCGATGCGTCATCTGATGAGCCAGTCCGCCCGTCATACCCTTCGCACCCTTGCGGCGCTGCTGCTGGGCGCAGGCCTTCTGGCCGGTTGTGGACAGAAAGGCCCGCTTTATCTTCCGGCGGACGCCGATGCCGGTGGTCAGCGTGCCGAAGCTCCCGCGCCGGCAGCTGACGCCTCCGAGACAGAGAGCACCGCCGCTGCCGAGACTTCCGGCAGCGACGCCTGAGCCCCCTTATTCATCTCCGGCGGGTGATGCCCGCCGGCGCGACATCTTGCAGGCCGGATCATGGATCACTTCGTTTATCAGGATGGCGTGCTGCACGCCGAAGACGTCTCGCTCGCCACGCTGGCCGAGCAGTTCGGCACGCCGTGCTACGTCTACAGCCGTGCCACGCTCGAGCGCCACTTCAAGGCCTATCAGGATGCGCTGGGCGACCACCCGCATCTCATCTGCTATGCCGTGAAGGCCAATTCCAACCTGGCGGTGCTCAATGTGCTGGCACGTCTGGGCGCCGGCTTCGACATCGTCTCCGCCGGTGAGCTGGAGCGCGTCATCAAGGCCGGCGGCGACCCCGCCAAGGTGGTGTTCTCCGGCGTCGCCAAGCAGGCCGGCGAGATGGAGCGTGCACTGGAGCTGGGCATCAAGTGCTTCAACGTCGAGTCGCTGCCGGAGCTTGAACGCCTCAACGCCGTCGCGGACCGTCTCGGACGCGTCGCACCGGTGTCGCTGCGCATCAATCCCGACGTCGATGCCGGCACTCACCCGTACATCTCCACTGGCCTCAAGGCCAACAAGTTCGGCATTCCGGTCGAACAGGCGCTGGAGGTCTACGAGATCGCCAACGCCATGGAGCACGTGCAGGTGGTCGGTGCCGATTGTCATATCGGCTCCCAGCTGACCGAGCTGGCGCCCTTCCTCGATTCCCTCGAACGCCTGCTGGTCCTGCTGGATCGCCTGCGTGAACGCGGCATCGTCATCGAGCACCTCGATCTCGGCGGCGGCCTCGGCGTGCCCTACCAGAACGAGACCCCGCCGGAGCCCTTCGCCTACGCCAGCGCCCTGCTGGAGCGTCTGGCCCGCTATGAGCACGGCAGCGAGATGACGCTGCTGTTCGAACCGGGCCGCTCCATCGCCGCCAACGCCGGCGTGCTGCTGACCCGTGTCGAATACCTCAAGCCCGGTGAAGAGAAGAACTTCGCCATCATCGATGCCGGCATGAATGACCTGATCCGTCCGTCGCTGTACCAGGCGTGGCAGAACATCGTCACCGTCGACACGCGCGAGACGCGCAAGTCCGCCAGCTACGATGTGGTCGGCCCGGTCTGCGAGACCGGTGACTTCCTCGGCAAGGACCGCGAACTGGCCATCGCGCCGGGCGACCTGCTCGCCGTGCGCTCTTCCGGTGCCTACGGCTTCGTGATGGCCTCGAGCTACAACAGCCGCTGCCGTCCTGCCGAAGTGATGGTCGATGGCCCCGAGATGCACCTGGTGCGTCGTCGCGAGCGCCTCGAAGAACTGTGGACCGGTGAGCAACTGCTGCCGGAAGGTGATGCCTGATGCTGGTGAACTTCACCAAGATGCATGGACTGGGCAATGACTTCATGGTCATTGACCTGATCTCGCAGCGCAGTCGCCTGCGCGATGCCGATATCCGCCGTCTGGCGGACCGCAACTTCGGCATCGGCTTCGACCAGCTGCTGGTGGTCGAGCCGCCCCGCGACCCGGACATGGACTTCCGCTATCGCATCTACAATGCCGATGGCAGTGAAGTCGAGAACTGCGGCAACGGGGCGCGCTGCTTCGCGCGCTTCGTGCGTGAACAGCGTTTGACCACCAAGCGCGAGATTCGCGTCGAGACGGCCGGCGGCCCGCTGACCCTGGTCGTGGCCGAGGATGGTCGTGTGCGCGTCGACATGGGCGCGCCGCGCTTCGCCCCCGCCGCGTTGCCCTTCGAGGCCGAGGCCGACCTGCCGGTGCACACCCTGGACGTCGACGGCGAGACGCTGGAAATCGGCGTCGTCTCGATGGGCAACCCCCACGCGGTGCTGCTGGTCGACAGTGTCGAGCAGGCCCCGGTACTGACGCTGGGCCCGCGGATCGAGGCGCATCCGCGCTTCGCCAAGCGCGTCAATGCCGGCTTCCTCGAGGTCGTCTCGCCGCATGAAGCGCGCCTGCGTGTCTTCGAGCGCGGTGTCGGCGAGACGCTGGCCTGTGGCACCGGCGCCTGTGCGGCGGTCGCGTCCGGCATTCGCCGTGGCCTGCTGGCAAGCCCGGTCAATGTCACGCTGCCCGGCGGCACCCTGAGCATCGAATGGGCTGGCGACGGCCAGCCGGTATTCATGACCGGCCCCGCCGAGACCGTCTTCGAAGGCCGCATCATCCTGTAGAGCGCCAGCCCCAGCCGAGGGACGCTGCCGGAAACATGGCCGACGGCGTCCCGCTGCCAACCGTCCGCAAGGAGTCCCACATGGCCGAGTCACCCGTGTCACGTCGCCCGCGCACGCTGGACCCGGATCGGGTCGCCGAATGGCTGGCCACGCATCCCGATTTCTTCGAGGGGCGTGAAGGGTTGCTGCAACGCATGCGGGTGCCACACCCGGAAGCGCGCGGCGGCAGCATCTCGTTGCTGGAGCGGCTGGTACATGACCTGCGCGGGCGGACCGATCAGGCAGAAGAGCGCCTCGAGGAGCTGTTGACCGCCGCGCGCGACAACGAGAGTCGCTATCAGCGTCTGCGTCAGCTGGTGCTGGACCTGCTCGATGCCGAGTCCGATGATGCGCTGGCCGAAACGCTGGCCACGCGTCTCAGCGAGCTGTTCGACATCGCGGCCGTCTGTCTGTGGCAGCGCGACGCCGGTGCCTCGGCACAGCCACCGCGCCAGGCGCTCGACGATGCGCGCGGCGAGCAGTTCGAGCGTCTGCTCGAGGGTCGCGCCAGTCGCTGCCTGGCCATGCCGCGCACGCGCTGGGAAGCCCTGCTGCCCGACCATCAGTGGCCACTCGGCGCCGACTGCGCAGACCTCGTCGATGCCAGCCAGGCCGATGCCACGCGCGGCTCCGCCGTCATCGTGCGCCTGACCCGTGGCGAGTGCCTGGGCTATCTGGTGGTGGCGAGTGCCGATGCCGAGCAGTTCCGGGCCGGTCTCGACACCCTGTTTCCCGAATACCTCGGCGACGTGCTGGCCCGCTGCCTGGGCCGCGATGGCCCGGGACAGGCGCCACTGCGCTCCTCGAGCCGTGACGACCAGGCCAGCCGATGAGTCGCCTCGAGCCGGTCCACGGCGCCTCGGTCGTCGACACATCCACCGATGGCACCTCAGCGAGCAGCGCCGAGCGCCTTGCCGCCGAGCAGGCGCTGTCCGCGACCTGTCGGGAATTTCTGGCCGAGCTTGCCCTCGACAGCAGCCACGCGACCGTCAGCGCCTACGCGCGGGATCTGCAGGCGTTGACCGCCTTCATGCTGCGCCCCGCAGCGGACAGCAGCGCCGCTCGTGCAAAGGACGCGGCGCCCCTGCCGCAGGACTGGCAGGCGCTGGACGTACCGACGCTCAGGCGTTTTCTGGGTGCCGAGCGCAGTCGTGGCCTCGCGCCACGCTCATTGGCGCGGCGGCGCGCGGCGATCAGCCGTTTCTGTGGCTGGTTGGTCGAGCAGGATGTGCTGCCGCACAACCCGGCGGGGCTGGTGCAGACCCCGCGCCTGCCAGACCACCTGCCACGCCCGGTGGATATCGACAGCCTGGCGCGCTTTCTCGACTGCCCGCATGACGGCACGCCGCTGGCGATCCGCGATCAGGCGATGCTGGAACTGCTCTACGGCGCGGGCTTGCGTCTCTCGGAGCTGGTCAGCCTCGACCTCGACATGCTGGAAATCCGCCGCCTGCGCGTACGCGGCAAGGGCGACAAGCCCCGCCAGCTGCCGATCGGCTCACGCGCCCGCCAGGCGCTGGATACCTGGCTGGTGGTGCGTGGTCAGCTCGCCGCCCGGGACGAGCCGGCATTGTTCGTCGGCCAGCAGGGGCGTCGCCTCGGTCAGCGTGGGGTTCAGCTCAGGCTGGTGACGCAGGCGAAAGAACGTGGCCTGCCCGAGCATCTTCACCCGCACCGCCTGCGCCACTCCTTCGCCAGTCATCTGCTCGAATCCAGCGGCGACCTGCGCGCCGTGCAGGAACTGCTGGGGCACGCTCACCTCTCGACCACCCAGGTCTACACGCGCCTCGACTGGCAGCAACTGGCCAGCGCCTATGATCAGGCACACCCTCGCGCCCGCCGCCAGCGCGGATCAGCGACGGCAACGTCAGACACCGACGCCACCTCCCCTATTGATGCCCCACTCAAGGATGACACCCTGTGACGCCTGCCAACGCGCCTCGCCTGACGGCCTTGACCTTCGATCTCGATGACACCCTGTGGGCCAATCGCGCGGTGATGGAGCGCGCCGAGGCCGAGCATTACGCCTGGCTGGATGGCGAGATCGGGCATGCCAACGATTTCCCCCTCGAGGAATACACGCGTCGCCGCATGGCGCTGGGGCTGGAGCATCCGCTGCGCCGCGGTGATTTCACCTGGCTGCGCCGCGAGGCCATGCACGCCATGCTGCGCGATGCCGGGCATGATGATGAGCAGGCGGGCCACTGGTCACGCGCCGCCATCGAGCGCTTCCTGGCGCTGCGCCATGAATTGACGCCCTTCCCGGAAGCCAGCGAGCTGCTCGACTCCCTCGCCCGCGATTACCGCCTTGGTGCCATCACCAATGGCAATGTCGACCTGGCTCGCCTCGCGCTGGACCATCATTTCGAGTTCAGCATCGCTGCCGGCGAATGGCTGGCGCCCAAGCCGGATGCGCGCCCCTTCCTCGCCGCCATGGCACGCCTGGGCAGCCGGCCCTCCACCACCCTGCATGTCGGTGACTCATGGAAGGAAGATGCCTTGCCTGCCGCTCGACTGGGCATGCAGGCCGCCTGGATCGACGTCAAGGGCCAGGGCGCCCCGGGCCCCGTCCCGGCAGGCGTACATGTCATCTCGCATGTCCGCGAACTGCCGGCGCTGATTGCACGCCTGAATGACTGAGTGACGGAATGAGTGAGTGACGGTGCAAGTGGCGGAATGACTGAGTGTAGGAATGAGTGAGCGACGCACGGCTGAGGCTCAAGGTGTGGCGCGCCTGATGCGCCTGGTGTAGCCGATGGCTGAGTGAATTAAAACTTGTACAAAAATGACGTCTCAACCATATTTCATGTACAAGTTTCTCAGCGTCGTCGATATTGAACCCTGTCTGGGGTTCCTGACTCTGCGCTGGGAGATGCCAGCCACCTCGACCTCAAAAGGAGAGGCCAGCATGAGCACCCACTCACTCCCGCGCTACCGTGTGTCATCATCCTCTCCCCAGAGGGCGCCCCTGCATGGTGAAGGCGAGCAGCGCGCACCGATCGTGACGCCCTCGCGTCAGACCAGCCGCGCCCTGCTGAAAGGCGTCGCCATCGTGCTGGCATCCGCGTTGCTGGTCATCGTGGCGGTCTACAGCGGACGTGCCAGCCTCGCGACATCGCAACCCGGCGTGCAGGAGCCGCCGGCAGCCTCACCACAGGAGGCCATGCGCAGCCTGCTCGTCCCCAGCGAGGCCGTGACGATGCCGGAAGTCGTCGAGCCCGCGGTAAAGGTGCCGCATATTCTCTCGGCGCCCAGGGAGACGAGCTCCCTGACCCGCCTTGACCCCATCAGCAGCGCGCCGCGCAGCCTGTTCATGTGATTGGCCCTTGGGGAAGCGCAAAAGCGCAGAGGTGAGTGACAGCGTGCCTGTCGTAACGCAAACGGCCACCCCGAGGGGTGGCCGTTTCGTCATGCAAGGTGGCGTGGTTCGAGGCTTCGCCCCAAATCGCCTTACACTTTCTGTCAGTCGTCGAAGGGGTCCTGCGGTGCCTCATCGCCTGCCATCTCTTCCACGCCGTCCATCACCGACGGGTCCGCCAGCCACTCGTCGAGCTTGGCATGTACCTGCTCGACACCAGAGTACTTCAGCGACGAGAACAGCTGCACGGTGACCAGGTCTTCCCACTCCTTGAGCGCGTGACGCACCTTCTGCAGGCTTGCCGCAGCAGGCCCGCGCTTCAGCTTGTCCGCCTTGGTCAGCAGGATATGCACCGGCATCTTGGCCTCATCGGCCCAGCCCAGCATCATCTGGTCGAATTCGGACAGCGGATGGCGCACATCCATCAGCAGCACCAGGCCCCGCAGCGACTGGCGGTTGCGCAGGTAGTTGGACAGATGGGACTGCCACTCGCGCTTCACCTTGTCCGGCACCTTGGCATAGCCATAGCCGGGCAGGTCGACCAGATGGCGGCCCGTTTCACCGATGGTGAAATAGTTGATCAGCTGGGTGCGGCCGGGGGTCTTGGAGGTACGGGCCAACGCCTTCTGCGAAGTCAGCGCATTGATGGCGCTGGACTTGCCGGCATTGGAGCGACCCGCGAAGGCCACTTCGGCACCCACGTCCGTCGGGCACTGGGCCAGAGTCGCGGCACTGATCAGGAAGCGCGCCTGACGATAATGGAGCTTGGGGGTCGAAGGAGCTGATTCGGCCATGGGAGTTCTGAATACCTGTTGAAGGCGGACGTCTCGCCCGCGCGACATCACGAGAGAGCAGAAGAAACGACCGGTGTAACAAAAAGAGTGCCGCACGCCCTGTCATCGGCGCTGCAACTTGCCGACGACAGCGGGAAGATGCACTGGATTACTGCGATGACACGACTGGCGACAGGCACGCTCACGCGCCCTGAGGGGATTCGCTATACTGCCTGCAAGGTCAGCATGGCGATCATGAGGCCTAGTGTACCACCCTGCTCTCACGGGCTGCGAGAGTGGGGTGCACTTCTCACCGCGCGCAGCACGGCGCGGGCACCGGGGAAATGACAGAGGCCACCATCCACGCCGGATGATACAAGCCCCGAACGGGCCTCTTCGTGAAACAGGGACCAGTGAAATGGATGAGCTGATGAGACCAAGGCAGACCCCCGAGCGCCCCTTGCGCCTGCTGCTGGCACTTGCTGCCACGACGTTGGCCGCCACCTTGCCGACGGGGGCCGCCGCCGAGTCGCTGGTCGGCGATGCCGCGGCAGGCAAGGCCAAGGCTGCCGTCTGTGCTGCCTGTCATGGCGCCCAGGGCATCTCGCCGACGCCGGCCTTCCCCCATCTTGCTGGCCAGCAGGCCCACTACCTGCGCAAGCAGACGGCCGACATCCGGGATGGTCGCCGCTCGGTGCCGCAGATGGCCGGTATCGCCGACAACCTGAGCGATCAGGACATCGCCGATATCGCGGCCCATTACGCCGCGCAGCCCGCCAATCGCGGCCAGGCCGAGCCAGAGGCGGCCCGAGCCGGCGAGGTGCTGTATCGGGCAGGCTCGCTCGAGCGCGGCATCGCGGCCTGCACAGCCTGTCATGGCCCGCGCGGTGAAGGCATCGACTCAGCAGGCTATCCGGCGCTGGCCGGGCAATTCCCCGCCTATACCGTGACGGCCCTCAAGGCCTTCCGTGACGGCAGCCGCGACAACGACCCGAACGCCATCATGAGCAGCATCGCCGCGCGCATGAGTGACAGCGACATGCAGCAGGTGGCCGAATATCTCCACGGCCTGCGCTGAGGCATCCGTTCAGCCGGGTATCGCGTATGACTGACTTGATGACGACCGGCACCAGCACGCCGTTCACGGGGCGTGTTCGAGCGACGCCTTGTTCTGGGCGTGATCGAACGGCGTTCATCCAACGGTCAACCTTGTCACGCTAGGCTGGCCCGAGAGTGATCCGCCGTGTCCCGCCCGGCAGTCTCGACAGCAGTGGTGGCTGACACGCATACTCGATGCATCACTAATGTTGCCGGGTATCATGCCCGGGCATGCCTCAATCCGATGGAGATGTTCCATGAAGTGGAAACCCCTACTGACTCTGGTGGCGGGCCTTGGCCTGTCAGCAAGCGTGTTCGCCGCTGAAGCTGGCAAGGACTATCAGGTACTCGACGAGCCGGTGAAGACCGACGCGCCGGCGGGCAATGTCGAAGTGGTCGAAGCGTTCTGGTATGGCTGCCCGCACTGCTACAAGCTGGAATCCAGCCTCGAGCCGTGGGTCGATGAGCTGCCGAGTGACGTGACCTTCAACCGTCTGCCGGCCACCATGGGGCAGGACTGGGTCAAGCACGCCTATGCCTTCTATGCCGCCAAGGACCTGGGCATCCTCGACGAGACCCACAAGGCCTTCTTCGATGCCATCCATCAGGACCACCAGCGCCTGACCGATCCGGATGATATCGCCAAGTTCTACAGCGACTACGGCGTCAGCGAAGAAGACGCCAGGAAGTCGCTGACCTCCTTCGGCGTGAAGAGCCAGGTCAATCAGGCCCACGCCCAGATGCGCGCCTACAAGATCATGGGCGTACCGGCACTGATCGTCGATGGCCGCTATGTCATCTCGCCGAGCACGGCTGGCTCACTGCAGAACATGCTCAAGATCACCGACGAGCTGGTCGAGCAGGTGCGTGAAGAGAAAGCCGGCAGCAAGGACGCCGCTTGATGGCAGCGGCTGCTGACCCAGTGGCCGCCAGCGCCGCGGGAGGTGCCGGACTCGACGAGACGGCACCTCCCCTGCGTCTGCTGACCTTCAACATGCAGGTCGGCATCCATACCGCGGCGTGGCATCACTATGTCACCCGCGGTTGGCAGCATGTGCTGCCACACCCGATGCGTCGCAAGCGTCTGGAGCTGATCGCCGCCGCCATCACGCCCTACGATATCGTCGGGCTGCAGGAAGTCGACGGCGGCAGTTTCCGCTCCGGCAACGTCAATCAGGTCGATTCACTGGCCGAGACGGCCGAATTCCCGCATCGCTATCAGCAGCTCAACCGCAACCTGGGCCGCCTGGCTCAGCACAGCAACGGCCTGCTGTCGCGCCTGCCGATCAGCCATCTCGAGGAGCACAGTCTGCCCGGTACCCTACCGGGACGCGGGGCCATCCATGCCCGCTTCGGCGAGGGCGAACACGCCCTGCATGTCTTCGTGACCCACCTGGCACTCGGCGCCCGTATCCAGCATCGTCAGCTGCAGTACCTCGGCGAGCTGATCGCGCCCCTCAAGCATGTCATCGTGATGGGCGACCTCAATTGCACGTTGTCCCAGCTTCGTCAGCACAAGGCGTTCAGCGAGGCACTCGACTCCCGTCCCAGCAAGGCCATCAACAGCTACCCAGCCTGGCAGCCACGCCGTGGGCTCGACCATATCCTGGTCTCCTCGACGCTGCGCTTGAGCAACCCGACCACGCTGTCGCACCTGTTCTCCGACCATCTGCCGCTTGCGGTAGAAGTCCATCTGCCAGCCGCATGCCGCAAGGCGATCGGGCTCGCCTGACGCCTGCCTCTCTTGCATAAGCATCCCTGACGCCTGCCCCTCGGATATCGATCCCTCGCATATCGCCCCTCTACTGCCTGGCTCTCCCGCCTGGCTTTCTCGCCTGGCTTTCCCGCCTGACTTTCCCGACCCAGGCTTCCCTCAGCTACGGCTTGCCGGCAGCTGTCTGCGCCATGATGCTCACCCCTGCCGCCGCGTCTGCGACGCATCGCTTGCGGACTGTTGGATGCGCATAACGCGATCTGCCGCGCCCTTACTTGTCCGTTTCCTTGCCTGCCTGCCGGTATTTCTTCGCCTATCTCACTGTAAGCAAAGACAAAAACCGCCTGTCAGACCAATGATCCATTTGTTGTTGCGGCGCCGCTCGCTACTCTTTGTCTGCCAATGACGTGGATTAATCGTTGACTTAGCGATGACTGATGGCATGCCGCATCCGAGCGACGTCACTTACAGGGATGAAGCGTGGAATAGCGTTGTTCAAAGCGATGCCATCACGGCTTGCTGGACGCCGCGACTGACCACAACATGAGCAACATCTGAATTGGCGACCTTGCCAGCAATCGCTTGCAACACAACTGCTTGCAACACAAGCGCTTGGCAAAGACACAGCAGACGCTGTCGGCAAAGCAACAACAACACCAACAATCATCACCTGCTACCCGCAGGCCAAGGGGACTCCATGTCTGCCAATGCCTCTACCCCCGGCTGGCTCACAGGGCTCGACCGCATGACCGAGGGGCTGGGACGCTGTGTGTCCTGGCTGGTCGTCATCATGATGCTGGTCGAATTCACCATCGTGATGCTGCGCTACGCCTTCAACATCAACAGCATCCCCATGCAGGAATCCGTGATGTACATGCACGCGGCCGTCTTCCTGCTCGCCGCCAGCTACACGCTCAAGCACGACGGCCATGTGCGGGTGGATATCTTCTATCAGCGCATGTCGCACCGCGGGAAGTCGTGGGTCGATCTCGGCGGCACCCTGTTCCTGCTGTTCCCGGTGATGACCTTCATCCTGCTCTCCAGCCTCGGTTACGTAGGCGATTCCTGGGGCATCAATGAAGCCTCACCCGAATCCGGCGGCCTGCCGGGCGTCTACCTGCTCAAGACCCTGATTCCGGCCATCGCCATCCTGATGATGCTGCAAGGCGTGGCGGAAGCCGGCCGCCATCTGCTGTTCCTGATGGGCCGCCTGCCCTCTCCGCATGCGAGCGATGACACCCCTGACCACGATGAGGAGCTGGTGTAATGCTCGAGATCATGCCACTGCTGCTGTTCGTGTGTATCTGTATCGTCTTGATGCTGGGCTATCCGGTGGCGCTGTCACTGGCCGGTACCGCGCTTGCCTTCGCCGGACTCGGCATGGGGCTGGATGCGCTGGGCATTACCCAGGGCGTATTCGATGCCAGCTTCCTGTCCGCGATGCCCAACCGCCTCTACGGCACCATGACCAATCAGACCCTGCTGGCCGTGCCATTGTTCGTGTTGATGGGCGTGCTGCTGGAGAAGTCCAAGGTCGCCGAGACGCTGCTCGACGCCATGGCGCTGATGTTCGGCTCGCTGCGTGGCGGGCTGGGGATTTCCGTGACCATCGTCGGCATGCTGCTGGCCGCCTCCACCGGTATCGTCGGCGCGACCGTCGTCACCATGGGCCTGCTGTCACTGCCGACCATGCTCAAGCGCGGTTACGACCCGTCACTGGCCACCGGCGCCATCTGTGCCACCGGCACCCTGGGGCAGATCATTCCCCCGTCCATCGCGCTGGTCCTGCTGGGCGACGTGCTGTCTTCCGCCTATCAGCAGGCGCAGCTGTCGATGGGCATCTGGAGCCCGAAGACCGTCTCGGTAGGCGACCTGTTCATCGGCGCGCTGATTCCGGGCCTGATCCTGGTACTCGCCTATATCGTCTACATCGCCATGGTCGCCTGGCTGAAGCCGGAGAAGGCGCCGGCCGTCGATCGTGATGCGCTGATGGAAGAGCTCGGACATACCGGCAGCATCTTCTGGCTGCTGATGAAGGGGCTGGTGCCGCCGATCGTGCTGATCGTCTGTGTGCTCGGCTCGATTCTCGGCGGTCTGGCGACCCCGACCGAAGCCTCTGCCGTGGGTGCCTTCGGTGCGCTGATGCTGGCCCTCGCCAACCGCAAGCTGAGCCTAAAGACCCTGACGGAAGTGGTGCGCTCCACCACCAATGTCACCTCGATGGTGTTCCTGATCCTGATCGGTGCGGCGCTGTTCTCGCTGGTGTTCCGCGGCTTCGGCGGCGAAGAGGTCGTCACCGAGATCTTCGAGAACATGCCCGGCGGCGTCATCGGTGCCACCCTGGTGGTGATGCTGGTGATCTTCCTGCTCGGCTTCATCCTCGACTTCATCGAGATCACCTTCGTGGTGGTGCCGATCGTCGGTCCGGTGCTGCTGGCCATGGGCCTCGACCCGATCTGGCTGGGCATCATGATCGCCATCAACCTGCAGACCTCCTTCCTGACACCACCATTCGGGTTCGCGCTGTTCTACCTGCGCGGCGTGGCCCCCAAGGAAGTCAGCACCAAGCAGATCTACAAGGGCGTCATCCCGTTCATCCTGATCCAGCTGTGCATGCTGGGAGCACTCGCCGCCTTCCCGGGCTTGGCCACCTGGCTGCCGGCCCAGTTCTAGACGACGACTAACGGGCCAGAACCAAGAGCAGGACAAGAAACAGAACAAGGACAGAGCAGCAACTGAATTGGCGGGGCCTGCCCCGCCAGCTGATGGGAGAGCCGCCAGCCGGCTCATGCAGATGCATCATTTCCGGGGGTCGTTCGCGGCCCACCTCTTGCCCAGCGCCAGTTCATGACCGGTGCACAACAACAATCGGGCACTTCAAGGAGCATGCCATGCAACTCAACAAACTCGCCTTCGGCATCGCCGTCGGCACCATGACCGCCATGGGTACCCTGCCGGCCGTCGCCAATGCCGCCGATACCTTCACCTGGAAGATGGTCACCTCGTGGCCGAAGAACTTCCCGGGGGTGGGCCAGGGGCCGGAACGCCTCGCACGTCTGGTCGATGAGATGTCCGACGGCCGTCTCAAGATCAAGGTCTATGGCGCAGGCCAGCTGGTCCCGGGCTTCGAGGTCCTCGACTCCGTGTCTTCCGGTACCGCGCAGATCGGTCACTCGGCTTCCTACTACTGGAAAGGCAAGGCGCCGGAAGCCCAGTTCTTCGCCGCCGTGCCCTTCGGCATGACCGCGCAGGAAATGAACGCCTGGCTGCATTACGGCGGCGGTCTGGAGCTGTGGAACGAGGTCTACGACAAGTTCGGCGTCGAAGTCATGGCGGGCGGCGCCTCGGGCGTGCAGATGGGCGGCTGGTTCAACAAGGAGATCAACTCGGTCGCCGACCTCGATGGCCTGAAGATGCGTATCCCGGGTCTGGGTGGCGATGTCATGCAGCAGATGGGCGTGGCGACGGTCAGCATGCCCGGCGGCGAGATCTTCACCTCGCTGCAGTCCGGGGCCATCGATGCCACCGAGTGGATCGGGCCGTACAACGACCTGGCCTTCGGTCTCTATCAGGCCGCCAAGTACTACTACTATCCGGGTTGGCACGAGCCGACCGTCACCTTCGAGGCCATCGTCAATGACGACGCCATGGCCGAGCTGCCCAAGGACCTGCAGGCCATCCTGCGTTCCGCGGTACGTGACGTGAACCAGGACATGCTCGACGAGTACACCGCGCGCAACAACGACGCCCTCGAGACACTGCTCAACGAGCACAAGGTCGAGCTGCGCCGTTATCCGCAGGACGTGCTCGACAAGGCGCGTGAGCTGTCCGGCGAAGTGGTCAAGAAACTCGGCGACTCCAACGATCTGGCCGGCCGCATCTACGAGTCCTACACCACCTTCGAAGGCAAGGTCGAGAAGTGGCATGAGGTCTCTGAGCAGGCCTACCTGAACGCACGCAATCCGGAAGGCGTGCAGTAAGACTGCGTTACCTGCGCCGCGCTCCCGCGAGACGGCGCAGTCCCGTCATCCAATGCTTGCAGCCGCCCCCCTCGGGGGCGGCTTTTTTGGGCCTGCGCGATCAGCTCTCGAGCAGGAAGGTCACCGGCCCGTCATTGAGCAGCGAGACCTGCATGTTGGCACCGAAGCGTCCGGTCTCGATCCCTACGCCCAGTTCTCGCCCGCGCTCACGCGCCTTGTCGACCAGATAGGTGAACAGCCGCTCGCCCTCCGCCGGTGGCGCCGCCGAGGAGAAGCTGGGGCGCATGCCGCTGCCGGTGTCCGCCGCCAGCGTGAACTGCGAGACCAGCAGCAGACTGCCGCCCGCCTGCTGGACGTTGAGGTTCATCTTGTCGTTCTCGTCAGCGAAGACGCGGTAATGCAGCAGCTTGTGCAGCAGCTTGTCGGCACGCGCCTCATCATCGCCCTTCTCGACGCCCACCAACACCAGCAGACCGCCCTCGATGGCGCCGACGCTCTCGTCCTCGACCACGACTTCTGCCCGTGTGACGCGCTGGATCAATGCTCGCATGCCGCTTGCTCCTTCAAGAGATGGATGATGTTCATGACATTTCGTGTTCGGGAGCATACCAGACGCGAACGCCCCGCAGACTGAGCCTGCGGGGCGCGACAGGTGCTACTTGAGCGGGCGAGCTGCCAGTTGGCGAGCTTCTAGTTGACGAGCTGCTAGTTGGCGAGGCCGGGCAGGAACAGCGCGATCTGCGGGAACAGCATCAGCAGCACCGTGGCCAGCAACAGCAGGGCAATGAAGGGCGGCGTCCCCCGGATGACCTCCATGTAGGGTTTTCGGAACACCGCCACCGCCGTGAAGATGTCGCAGCCGAAGGGCGGGGTCGCCGAACCTATCGCCGCCTGCAGGGTGACCAGGGTGCCGACCAGCACCGGGTCCAGCCCGGCGGCATCGACTGCCGGCGCAAACACCGGCGCCAGAATCAGGATCACCACGATGGGGTCCACGAACATGCAGCCGACGAAGTAGGCCGCCGCGATCACCGCCAACAGCGCCAGCGCATGCTCCGACAGGTAGGGGATGTAGCCGCCGAGGATGGCATCCGGAATCTTGGCGAAGGAGATCATCCACGAGAAGCCCGCACCCGCCGCCACCAGGATGAACACCACCGCGGTGATCAGCCCCGTGGAGAAGGCCACACTGGGCAGGTCCTTCAGGGTCACGCCGCGATAGATCAGCATCTCGAGAATCAGCGCGTAGATCACCGAGACCGTGGCGGCCTCCGTCGGCGAGAACATGCCCGAGTAGATGCCGCCGATGATGATCACCGGGAAGCCCGCCGGCAGGCTGGCGCGCTTCAAGGCCTTGAGGCGTGCGGGCCAGTCCGCCTTGGGCTGCGGGGCGATGCCCAGCTTCCACGACTTCCACATGCAGTAGAGCGAGAACAGCACCAGGATCATCAGCCCCGGGCCGATACCGGCGATGAACAGGTCACCCACCGAGGTACCGGTCGCGACGCCATAGATGATCATGCCGATGGAGGGCGGAATCAGCAGCGCGATATCGGAGGCATTGATGATCAATGCGATAGTGAACTTGTCACTGTAACCGGCTTCCAGCAGCCGCGGGCGCAGCGGGCGCCCCATCGCCACCACCGTGGCCTGGGTGGAGCCGGACACCGCGCCGAACAGGGTGCAGCCCAGCGCGGTGGTCACCGGCAGGCCACCGCGCCAGTGGCCGACGAAGCGCTCGACCAGATCCAGCAGGCGCTGGGCAGTAGAGCCCTTGAGCATGATATCGGCCGCCAGAATGAACATCGGCACCGCCGTCAGTACCACCGGCTGCAGGCCACCGATCATCTGCTGGATCACCAGCTCCGGCTTGAGGAAGGGAAAATCGCTGAACAACAAGAAAAAGGTGCCGACGCTCAATGGCACCATCATGGGTACCCCAAGCAACAGCAGCCCCACCATCACGAGCAGAATCCACATCGCAGCTTCCGTCCCTGGGTCAATGAAGTGTGATCAATCGTCTATCGAGGCATCGAGAAGACATTCCCGACGCAGTGGCTAGAGCGCGCCGCTGCCGTCGACTTCCTCGTTCTCGTCCATCTCCGCCGTACGCCATGACAACCAGGCGCCCTGCGCCAGCAGGTTGCGCAGAATCGCCATCAGGTACTGGAGCGCCCCGAGCGCCAGTCCCAGCGGGACCACGGCATAGAGCGCCGCCAGCGACCAGCGCAGCGACGGCGTGACACGCCCGGACTTGGCCAGGCTCTGCAGGTAATCCACCGCCAGCCAGGCGAGGTAGGCCAGCAAGGCACAGGTGATGACCTGTCCGGCGATCAGCAGCACCTTGCGCAACCACGGCGGCATGAAGTCCAGCAGCGCCGTCACGCGGATATGACGCCCGGCGCGCGCGCCGTAACTGATGCCGAGGAAGGTCAGCCACAGCTGCAGGATCTGCATCAGCTCTTCGGTGAACGGCAGGCTGTAGTTGAAGACGTTGCGCCCGATGACGTTGGCGATGCTGGCCGTCGCCATGCCCAGCACGCACAGGGCGATCAACCAGCGCTCGACATGCGCCAGGCCCTGATCACCACGTTCGAACCAGGCGGCCAGACGGCGCAGCGGCGCAGGCAGATGTGCGAGGGGGTCCTGAGCGCCATTCGTCTCGGCCGGGGCAGGGCGGGTCTCGTCAGCGGAGGGAGACTTGGAGGGGGGCGAGTTCATGAAGCGGCTTCCTGTTGATGTGGCATCCTGCCAGATAGGCTTTCTACCAGACGTCATGAGCGCAGTGGTTTGCGCCAGACGGCCTGCATTTGCCAGTACGATCCATTGAAATTATCCACGGCGCCGCCGTGATTTTCACTTTGGCTACTCTTGTTCTAGCTTTATTAGCGGTGCTTGAAATCAGTATGCGGCCGACGCGCGGCATGTCGGTCTGGCGAGCGACGGACAGAGCCTCAAGTACCCGAACTCAAGCATCAGAGCTCGAGTACCAGAGACTCATGCGCACAGGCTCAGCTTATTCATAATAAATTCTAATCATACTATCCAATTTGGTAATTTTTTTATTATATTAAGAATGGCAATATTATCTAAATGATGCAAGTTGCACGCCGGGTATGCCCAGAGCCGCCCGACGCTGATGGAAACCACACAAGGAGAACAAGATGACGATGCAATGGAACCCGTCACCCGAGCAGAATCGCGAGACGTCCAGGACTCCTGTTCCCCTTTCTCGTCTCGCCGCGTTCATCAAGGGAGGCGCCCTCGCGTCCGGCCTGGGCATGGCGGCGCTGGCCTCCGCGGGCGTGCAGGCGGACACCTGGCGTTTCGCGCTGGAGGAGGTCTCCGGCAGTGTGCAGGATGCCTACGCCCAGGAATTCAAGAAGCGCATCGAAGAGGCTTCCGGTGGTGACATCGATGTCGAGATCTATCCCTACGGTGCACTGGGTACCTCCTCACAGCTCACCGAACTGGTGCAGAGCGATGCCATCCAGCTGACCTTTGCCTCACCGGGTCACCTGGCCTCGGTGATTCCGGAGTCGGGCGTCTTCACGCTGCACTTCCTGTTCTCCGACGACAATGCCGTCAATGAAGAGGTACTCGGCAACTCCAAGGCCATCGACATGCTGTCCGAGGCCTACACCGAGCAGAATCTCCAGCTGCTGGGCGTGATTCCGGAAGGCTGGATGGTGTGGACCGGCAACCGTGACATCAAGACACCCGAGGACATGGAAGGCTTCAAGATCCGCACCATGACCTCGCCGATTCTGGTCGAGAGCTATCGCGGCTACGGTGCCAACCCGACGCCGATGCCCTATTCCGAGGTCTACTCCGGCCTGCAGCTGGGCCAGATCGACGGCCAGGTGAACCCGGTGTTCGCCATCCAGGAAATGAGCTTCTACGAAGTTCAGGACTACATGATCCAGGCCAAGCAGGCGCAGTTCATCACCACGCTGGTGGCCTCCAGTGACTTCTATTCCGGACTGGATGACGAGCAGCAGCAGATGCTCGACAAGGTCACCAACGAGATGCGTCCGTACATCTTCGAGAAGCAGGAGGAGTACAACGCCGACCGTCTGGAGAAGATCAAGGAAGACAGCGACATCGAGATCATCACGCTGACCGATGAGCAGCGCGAAGCCTTCCGCCCGGTCGGCGAGAAGGGCTGGGAAGTCTATCGTGAGCAATCCGGTGAGCGCGGTAGCAAGATCCTCGACACCCTGCAGGCCGACATCAAGGCTGCCGAAGGCAAGTAAGCCCAGGCAAGCGCGTCAGCCCCGCCAGGTAGATAGCAAGGATCGAAAGAGTGATGCAAAGTTAGAAAGTTAGAATGTTAGAAAGAGAGAAAGACGAGCATGAAAAAACGCCCCTGCCGGGACTCCCGGCAGGGGCGTTTTTCGTGGTGTCTCGATAGGGGCGCGATAGAGGCGCAAGGCGAGAGCGATACCGCGACAGATGGGCCAGATAGGCTAGAGAGGGACCAGATGGAGAGTGCGCGCTACTGCCCCAGCAGCTGGGTACGGAAATCCTGCTGGGCCGGCTCGTCGCCAAGCCAGATCGCGAACAGGCCATTGGCCAGCGCCAGTGAATCGCTTTCGAAGATGACCTGCCCGTTCAGCACCAGCGACAGCGTGCCTCTGCCCCCACCGGCGGGCAGCCATTGCAGCGCATAGCGATCCCCCGGCACGACGTCCTGATAGGCACGATTGAAGCGCGTCAATTCAGGCTCGATCGCCGCGAAATCCGCCGCTGACAGGTTCTTGCGCACGCCCTTGGTGGTCGCCTTGGCGAAGTCCTCGGCATCGATGGCATGGAAGTACTCCAGCACCAGACGGCGCGAGACATCCTTGAGCGGCGCCGGGCGCGGGCGACGCGCATCCTGATAATAGGCGCCGACATAGGCGTCCCACAGCAGGTAGGTGAAGAGCCCACTGCCAATCAGCGTCAGCGGCTGGCCGGACTGCGTGGTCACCTGATCCGCGAAGGTCACCCCCTTGATCTCGACGGCGAGCGCCGCCGGGCTGGTGGTGGCAAGCAGCGCCCCCATCACGCCCGCGGCCAGCCAGCGCGGCGCACTCACCACCGGCAGGCTGACGACACGACAGGCGGCGTTCAGGCAGCAAACGGCGCCACGGACAGCAGACACGGACAAGCGATAAAGCGATATAGGCATGGCATCTACTCGTTGGCTGGCAGTGATCAAGGGGGAGCTTGCGGGGTTCATCACTCCTGCAGACTGGGTTACACAGGCCTGGCTCTGACTGGCTTACCACAGGGCGTGGAAATGATGCACCGGCCCACGGCCCTTGCCGACGCTGAGCTGGTCGGAGGCGCGCAGCGCGCCCAGCAACCATTCGCGCGCCTCGACCACCGCCTGCGGCAACGGCAGGCCGTTCGCCAGTCGCGCCGTGATGGCGGAAGACATCGAGCAGCCGGTGCCGTGCAGGTTGTCGGTCTCGATACGCGGTGCGCACAGCCATTGCTCGCCGGCATCGCTGACCAGCAGGTCATCGCAGGCCTGCCCCTCAAGCGCCCCACCCTTGATCAACACCGCCTTCGCGCCTCTGGCACGCAGCTCGCGGGCGACCTCAGGCATGTCGGAGCGCCCGATCAGGCGCCGCTCTCCAAGCAGCACGGCCGCCTCGTGCAGGTTGGGCGTGATGATGTCGGCCAGCGGCACCAGGTGCTCGGCCACCGACTGGATGGCAGCATCATTGACCAGCGCATCGCCACTCTTGGCGACCAGCACCGGGTCCAGCACGACCCAGCGCGGGCGACGCTGCTGAAGGCGGTCGGCGAGCATTTCCACCACCAGCGGATCGGCCACCATGCCGATCTTGGCGGCGCGGATATCGAGATCATCCAGCACGGCGTCCAGCTGTGCGGCGATGAATTCCCGCGAGACCGCCTCCACGCTGCGCACGCCGCAGGTATTCTGCGCCGTCAGCGCCGTGATCACGCTGGCCCCGTAGGCGCCCAGCGCAGAGAATGTCTTGAGGTCCGCCTGAATGCCGGCTCCCCCGGAGGGGTCTGAGCCCGCTATCGTCAGGACGCACGGAATATGCATGCAGGAAGCTCCCGAAATATGGCTTTGACGTGCCAACAGCATACCCGAGCTGAGGAGGGAAGAAAGCCACCCCCAGCGCCCTGCCACCGTGAAAAACAGAAGAAAGTGATATGAGTGAAGTGGCCCTACTGTCATTGCCGGCATTGACCTCGCTCGCCGTGATCTCGCTGGCCAGCGCCACCCTGCTGCCCGGCGGATCGGAGGCGGCCTTCGCGGGGCTGTGGTGCCAGGGACATGCGCCCTGGGCGCTGTGGGTCGCGGCGACGCTGGGCAACACGCTCGGCAGCCTGGTCAACGTCGCCCTGGGGCGTGGCGCCCGTCGTCTGCGCACACGGCGCTGGTTTCCGGTCTCGCGGCGCGCATTGGCGCGCGGCACCCTGTGGTATCGCCGTTTCGGCGCCTGGAGCCTGCTGCTGAGCTGGGCCCCGCTGATCGGCGACCCGCTGACGGTGCTGGCAGGCGTCTTCCGGCTGGCGTGGTGGAAGAGCATCGTCCTGATCGTGATCGCCAAGGGCGGACGCTATGCCCTGTTGTTGCTGGCAGCCGACCTGTGGCTGACGCCCTGGTGCCAATGACCGCCGCACGGCTGCTGCCCCTGCTCCTGCTCCTGCTCCTGCTCCTGCTCCTGCTCCTGTTCCTGTTCCTGACCTCTCCCTCGTCTTTTCCCCTGCCGCCTCAGTCAATCGCTTGAATGAGATCGCAGACACGCAAGGCGAGGATGCGTGCTATGCTGACAAGCGCCATGCTGCACTGCACAATAAAAGCACTTCGATTGCTTTTCACCAGTGCCTCATTGCCTTGATCAGGTGCTTCGCTGCCCTTGATATGCACCTCGTCACCCTTTCGCCGCCTCCACGAGCCCACGCCTCCCCCATCACATGGCGTCACGCTCGCGACGGTCCCCCTGACCTCGGGCATTCCTCGGCGGAGTGCTGCACTGCTAGAGAGGAGAAGGTTTCATGCGTGATACATCCTGCGACTTCTGCGCCGATGCGCTCAATATTCTGGTGCTGCAAGGCGGTGGCGCGCTCGGCGCCTACCAGATCGGTATCTTCGAGGCGCTGGCCGAAGCCGGCATCCAGCCCGACTGGGTGGTCGGCACCTCGGTCGGCGCCATCAATGGCGCCCTGATCGCCGGCAATCCGGAGGGCGAGCGCCTCAAGGCCCTCGAGTCATTCTGGTATGGCATCGCCCAACCCGCTGCCAGCATGGGCCCCGCCTTTCATCCGTGGGAGCGCAGTGTCGCGCGCACCTCCGCCATGCTATGGGGCATTCCAGGCTTCTTCCGCCCGCGCCCACTGTGGACGGTACCAATCTGGCAGAGCTTCTTCGGCGAGCCGCCCAGCCTCTACGACACCGAGCCGCTGGGCGACACGCTCAATCGGCTGGTGGACTTCGAGCGCCTCGATGCCCGCCACCCAGAGAACGTTCGCCTGTCGGTCGGGGCGGTGAATATCGGCAGCGGCGCGCTGCGCTACTTCGATTCCTCGCATGAAGCGCTGGACCACCGCCATATTCTGGCCAGCGGCGCCCTGCCACCGGCCTTCCCGCCGGTGTGGGTCGATGGCGAAGCCTATTGGGATGGCGGCCTGTACTCCAATACGCCCGTCAGCTGGGTGCTGTCGGAGCGTCCGCATGGCGAGACGGTGGTCAACTGCTACGTGATCGACCTGTGGAGTGCCGATGGCAAGGTGCCGGAGACATTGCAGGAGGCGCAGCTGCGCGAGAAGGATATCCAGTATTCCAGCCGTGCCGGCGAGCACCTCAATCTGCTGGAAGAGAATCAGGCGCTGCGCATGGGAATCGAGAATCTCGCCGACCATCTGCCGGAGGAGCTGCGCCAGTCGCCGAAGATCCAGCGCATTCTCGCCATGACCCAGCAGCCCTCGATCAACGTGGTGCGTCTGCTGGCCTCGGCGCGCCCGGGCGAGACCTCACTGAAGGATATCGACTTCTCGCGCGCGACCATCGACTCGCGTCGCGACAGTGGCTATCAGGACATGCAGGAAGTGCTGAGCCGCTGCAGCCAGTTTGCGCCGCTGCCGGAGGATATCGGGGTCATCGTGCGCAACTTCACGCGCAACGCCGAGGGCGAGCTGGTCAGCCTGTCGACGCCTGATGCCAGCCCCGTCGACGATGACCAGGCGAGCATCACGGCAGAGGACCTGCCCAGTCAGGCGACCGGCAGCTGAGCAGCGCTGACGACGATTCAGAACGATCTATCCACACCCCATCGCAGCCGTCACGCGCTGGCGGCGCACCAGGCGGGTGTGGATAACCCGGTGTCGGCAAGACGCCACCCGCCGGGTGGCCTCACCCGCGAGGCTGCGCGGCCCCCAGCCGTGAACACTCCTCGCGGGTAAGCTCGCGCCACTCCCCCGGCGCCAGCCCCTCGAGACTCAAGCCCGCCACCGACTCACGGTGCAGCCACACCACGCGATTGCCCAAGCTACGCCACAGTCGCTTGACGTGGTGATGGCGTCCCTCGTGCAGCGTCAGGCGTGCCTGGTTCGCGGTGAGAAACGCAAGCTTTGCCGGCAGTGTCGGGCGCGGATCATGTTCGAGCAGCACCCCCTGGCGAACCTGTGCGATGGCGCTTTCCTGTTCGGCCTCCGTCAGGGGCCGCTCCAGCCCCATGCGATAAAGCTTGGCGGGGCCCTCGAGCCCGGCATCGCTGATGCGCGCCGAGACATCGCCGTCGTTGGTCAGCAGCAGGGCACCAGTCGTCGCACGGTCGAGACGCCCGACATGGTGGATCTCGGCCAGCCAGCCGCTGTCCTCGCCGCGTGCATTCAGCGTGTCACGCAGCACATCGATCACGGTGGGGTGTTCGGGGTCATGACAGGCCGTCACGACCCCGGCGGGCTTGTTGAGCAGGATATGACGCGGACGCCGCGCGATCTGCAGGCAGATGGTCGCGTCAGGCGCTGACAGGTGGATGTCATCGAAGGGGCCGACCTCATGCAGCGGGTCACTGATCGTCGCGCCGTTGACCCGCACGCGCCCCGCCGCCAGCGCCGAGAGCGCATGACGACGGTTGAGCTGTGGCTGACGTGTCAGCCAGCGGTCCAGCCGCATGACCTAGTCCGCCGCCTTGAGCTGGGCTTCCATCTCTTCCAGCGCTTCCTGAGCCTCGAACCATTCGGCTTCGGCCTCATCAAGGCGACTCTTGATCTCGCCCTGGCTGGCCAGCAGCTTGGTCAGCTCCGCCTTGCGGTCCGCCTCGTAGAGCGTGGCATCGCCCAGCGCTTCCTCGATCTTGTCCAGCTCGCCCTGCGCCTTGCTCATCTTCTGCTCGGCCTTGTCGCTGACCTTCTTGAGCGGACGCAGCTTCTCGCGCAGTTCAGCCGCCTGACGGCGCGCTTCCTTGCGGTCCGGCGTGCGCGTGCTGTCTGTCCCCGCATCGGCATCCTTCTGGGCGCGCGCTTCCCGCCGCTCGCCCTCGACCCGCGCCTTGAGCCAGGCACGGTAGTCATCCAGGTCACCATCGAAGGGCGTCACGCGGCCATCGGCGATGCACCAGAATTCATCGACACAGGCACGCAGCAGGTGGCGGTCGTGGGAGACCAGAATCACGGTGCCCTCGAAGGTCGCCAGTGCATCGGTGAGCGCCTCGCGCATGTCGAGGTCCAGGTGGTTGGTCGGCTCATCCAGCAGCAGCAGATTGGGCTTCTGCCACGCGATCAGCGACAGCGCCAGACGCGCCTTCTCGCCACCGGAGAACGACTCCACCGTGGCGTAGACCTCATCGCCGTGGAAGCCGAAGCTGCCGAGGAAGGTGCGGATCTCCAGCTCGCCCGCCGACGGTGACAGGCGCAGCACATGATTGAAGGGCGTCGAGGACAGGTCGAGCCCGTCCACCTGATGCTGGGCGAAGTAGCCGATGGCCAGATGCTCGCCGGCGGTCCGCTGGCCCTCGACCAGCGCAAGCTCGCCGGTGAGCGCCTTGATCAGCGTCGACTTGCCGGCGCCGTTGGGGCCGAGCAGACCGATGCGCTGTCCCGGCAGCAGCGAGAAGCGCACCCCGGAGAGCTGCGGCGGCTGACCGGGATAGCCGATCACCGCGCGGTCCAGCCCCAGCAGCGGATGCGAGATCTTGTCGGAGCACGGGATGGTGAAGTGGAACGGGGAATCGGCCTTGACCGCCGCCGTCTCTTCCATGCGCTCCAGCATCTTCATGCGACTCTGGGCCTGACGCGCCTTGGTGGCCTTGGCCTTGAAGCGGCGCACGAAATCCTCGATCTCGGCGCGCCGCGCCATGGTCTTCTCGTGCTCGACCTGCTCGCGCACCAGGCGCTCGGAACGCGTGCGTTCGAAGCGGCTGTAATTGCCCTTGTAGACCACCAGCTTGCGGCGATCGAAGTGGATGATGTGATCACACACCGCATCGAGGAAGTCGCGGTCGTGGGAGATCAGCAGCAGCGCGCCGGGATAACGCGCCAGCCATTGCTCCAGCCACAGCAACGCATCGAGATCCAGGTGGTTGGTCGGCTCATCCAGCAGCAACAGGTCAGAGGGCGTGAACAGGGTGCGCGCCAGATTGGCACGCATGCGCCAGCCACCCGAGAAGGCCGCCAGCGGCTGACTGAGCTGCGCCTGACTGAAGCCGAGGCCGACCAGCAGCTGCTCGGCACGTGCCCGCGCGGTGTAGCCATCGAGGGTGTCGAAGTGGGCGTGCAGCTCGGCCTGACGCTGGTGCTCGCCGCTCTCTTCGGCGGCTGCCAGGGCGCGCTCGGTCTCGCGCAGCGCGTGGTCCCCGTCCATGACGTAGTCGACGATCGGACGCTCCAGCGCATCGATTTCCTGCGCCATGTGCGCGACACGCACGCCACCGGCCAGCGATACCGTGCCGCTGTCGGGCGTCAGCTCGCCGAGGATCAGGCCGAACAGGCTCGACTTGCCGGCGCCATTGGGGCCGACGATACCGGCCTTGTGACCGGCATGCAGCGTCAGGTCCGCTTCGTCGATCAGCGGTGCTCCGCCGCGTTGCAGGGCGAGCTGGCGCAGTGCAATCATGACAACCTCGATCAGAAAATACGGGGGACGTCGGGCTCCCGTTCACCGCCACCGACACGAGCGCTACGACTCAGCAAGCTGCTGGGCGCGACTCGCGCAGAGACATCATCAGTGGCACGTGAAGAGACATCATCCGTGACACATGAAGAGACATCATCCGCGACACACGAAGAGACATCATCCGTGACACACGAAGAGGCCGACTTGATGGGCGCATATTCTATCGGATTGTGGGACTACGCGCTGTCTCTGTATGCCCTGCCCGGCGAGGTCGGCTCTGCGGGCAACCCTCAGCCGACGCCGGACATGATGAGTACCTGCCTGCTGCTGCAGGACGAGGCAGGCCTCGATGTCTGCGAGCTGCTGTGGATTCACTGGCTGTCCGCCCACGGCATCGCCCTCGCCGCCTCGCCCACTCGCCTGCTGGAAGACGTGCGCGACTGGCAGGGCTGGATGACCGGCATGTTGCGCGAGCGCCGCCGCCAGCTGAAGCAGGAGCTGACGACGCTGCCCGCCACCCAGGCCCCGGCCGCGGTGCAACGCCTGGAACGCCTCTATCAGCAGCTCAAGGCCTGCGAGCTTTCCGCCGAGCAGGAGACCCTCGCCCAGCTGGAAGAGCTGAGCCCTGCGCTGTCGTCAGCCGAAGGCGCGACCGGCCTGCGGGCGCCCTTCGCGCATGTCGCGGACCCGCTGCAGGCCTTTCAGCAATCGCTGGCCCTGCTGAGCGGCAAGACGACCCTCACCGTGGGGGACCACCCGTCGGCACGTGCCCTGCGCAGACTGGCACTGGCCCGCGTGCCCGCCGGCGCCTGACAACGCCAGCGAGATGCGGAACTTGTACGCGGCTGGTAGAGTCGGAGTAACACTAGTGCCCGAGGCAGGCCATGCCGCCTCGGTGCCAATTGCGTGTTTCGGGCCCGTCTCAGGCCCATTCCATCCTGAAGGAGTTTTCATGAAACAGCTGGTCAGTGCCGTCGCGCTCGGCGCCCTCCTGGTCACCCCGTTCAGCTTTGCCGCCGATGACAGCCTCGCAGACGAGCAGGCACAGCTCAGCTATGGCATCGGCGCAACTCTGGGCAAGAGCCTCTCCCAGGACATCACCGATCTGGATCTCGACGCCTTCACTCAAGCCGTGCGTGATGTCTACGCCAAGGGCGACATGAAGATGAGCGACCAGGAAATCGCGGATTCGCTTTCCCGCTTCCAGCAGAAGAAGATGGAAGAGCAGAAGAAGATGGTCGAGCAGGAAGCGACCGACAACAAGGCAGAGGGTGACAAGTTCCTCGCCGACAACGCCAAGAAGGACGGCGTGAAGACACTGGATTCCGGCCTGCAGTACAAGGTGCTGGAATCCGGTGACGGCGCGACCCCGTCCGCTGAAGATACCGTCAAGGTGAACTACGAAGGCAAGCTGCTGGACGGCACCGTCTTCGACAGCTCCTACCAGCGTGGCGAGCCGGTCAGCTTCAAGGTCAACCAGGTCATCAAGGGTTGGCAGGAAGCACTGCAGGAAATGAGCGTCGGCGACACCTGGATGCTCTACGTCCCGGCTGAGCTTGCCTACGGCAAGGCTGGCACCGGCGGCCCGATCGGCCCGAACGAGACGCTGACCTTCAAGGTCGAGCTGCTCGACGTGACCAAGGCCGACGCCAAGCAGTAATGGCGGCGTGAGCCTCCCCTGCTGGCAACCGGCAAGCACTGCTGCCGGTAGCAACGAAAGAGCCGCCCATCGGGCGGCTCTTTGCGTTTCTGGCAAGGCCGGATGAGGGCCAGCGGCAAGCTCATCCAGGCGCATGCTGCGCACAGGACAACGGTGCATGCCATCACTACAGCAATGGCTGATGTCCGCTGATTCTCCCCTCCAGAAGGCCCGGTGCGGACGCCGCCAGCCTGTGGATAAATCTGTGGGGAAGCTATTGACCACAGGTTGACAACCGGCCTTTCTGGTGCCTGTCGCGGCAGTGATGCTGGTTGAACGCAAAGCAACCACTGACTTGATATTTTTAGTCGATATCGCGTAACAGTTTGTTTTTACTAGTCTTTATAAATCAGCACTTGACGGCACTGCGTTGCGCGTTCGAGGCGTCATGATTATCCACAAAATTTTCCTCGAGCGCTTGCCAACTTGTGGACAATGTGTATTTCACCTCTGAGAAAGGCCTCAAGAGGCGGCGCATTCAGTGGGTGCCACACAGCGCTCAATCAGCGGTCGCGCTCAGGACGCGCGTCACGCCAGCGCGAACACCGGCCGGCCCCGGCGTGAACGGAATGCGATCGTAGATGCGCCCCTGGGCAGAGACGAGATAGAGCGCGGCGCCATGATCGATGGTGTAACCCAACGCGGAGTCCTGCGCCTCGACACGCAGATAGCTGACGCCATAGCGCCGCGCCACATCGGCGAGTGCCGCCTGACTGCCGGTGATGCCCTGAAAGCGTGGCCCGAAGTGCCCGGTGTATTCGGCCAGCCGAGCAGGGGTGTCGCGCTCGGGGTCCAGCGAGACCATCACCGGCACCACGCGCGCCGCCGCCTGGGGTGGCAGTTCAGACATCACCTGACGCAGCGCCGCCAGCGTCATCGGGCAGACATCCGGGCACTGGGTATAACCGAAGTAGAGCGCGACGACCGGCGTGGCCTGCGCGTCTGCGGCCTCGCCCATCGTCACCTCCGCGAGCGTGAAGTCACCCTGCTGTGATTCGAGCTGGATGGGGCCGCCCAGGCTGGCCCAGGCCTGCATGCCCGCGACCGGTGCCAGGTCCTGCTGCGCCTGCTGCCAGGCGACACCGGCACCGATCACGGCCGCCAGGCCGACGGCACCCAGCAGCCACCAGCGTCTGGCGACGCCCTTGTCCAGCTGATGGCTCTCTTGTCGGCGAGTGCCTGCCTGCCCGTCCTGTGACTTTCGCTCTGCGCCCATCCCTGCCTCCCGGTGCCTTCTGCCTGAAACGACGTCCCTGCCGGCCGGGCTCAGCGCCAGCGGCTAGCTGCCCTGATGCGGCGGGCGGGTATCACTGCGAAACAATTGATCGACCGAGCTTTCGAGCTGCTCCGCCGTGGTGGCCTGCGGGTGGCTATCGAAATCGAACCAGCTGCCCAGTCGGCCACGCTCGGTAGTCACGATCACCTGCGCACGCCACGCCATGGTCGCGCTGCTGCAGAACCCCAGCTGCCCTTCCCCCTGCCAATGCTGGCGCTCGAGGCTCTGGGCATCGGTGGTGTTCAGCACGCTGCGCTTCACGCCCATATCCATGTGGCGGCCGATGAAGTCCACCTCGACCCCCTCCGGTGAGACGCCTTCCGTCATCACGCGAATGCCCAGCGGCGTCAGCGGACTGATATCGCCCTCCAGCGCCAGGGTAATACGCCCGAAGCGGCCCAGCTCGGCAGTACAGGGGGCATGATTGAGCTCGCAGGACTGATTGGGCGCAAACCAGGTCACCTTGCCGTTGCTGCCGTCGCGTACCAGGTAATAGTCGATCAGGTAATACAGCGAGACCACGATGGTGATCAACGTGACGATGATCAGCAGATTGAGCAGCCGCGGGCGGGCATTGTCTTCTTCTACGCGATACATGGCAGTTCCGGCAACGGTCCGGCAGCGCATCGACAGGCAAGGCGCCCCGAATGGGAAAGAAAGTGACTTGATGGGAATGGTCTGCGCTCAGCCACGACATGACGCCAGCGCGTGACCGGCGAACAAGACCTGAGTCCAAGTGCAGCGCTGAGCGAGTCATGACAAGCTTACCAGCCCGCCTCACCGCGGCAGCAGGCGAGACATCATGTCACGCGCACGCCACATCGCTCTCAAGGCATTCGCACTCAGCCCCGACAAGGAGTCAGCATGGCAAGTGTACAGCAGGCGCTCGGCCCCCTCTTCCTGTTGATCCTCGCGGGGGCATTGCTCGGGTGGAAGCGCTTCCCCGGCGAAGGCTTCTGGAGTGAACTGGAACGCCTGATCTATTACGTGCTGTTCCCCGCCATGCTGGTGTCCACGCTGGCACGCGCCGACATGGCCAGCGTGCCGGTCGTGGCGCTGGCCAGCGTGATGCTGGGCGCGATGCTGCTGTTCGCCGCCGCGCTATGGCTGAGCTGGCGTCACGCGCCGGACTGGCTGAGCCGTCATATGGGCGACGCCGCCTCCTTTACCTCGCTCTTCCAGGGCAGCATCCGCTTCAACAGCTACGTCGGTGTGGCCGGGGCAGCAGCGCTGCATGGCAGCGCCGGGGCAACCGTCGCGGCCGTGGCGCTGGCGCTGATGGTGCCTGCCGCCAACCTGCTGTGCGTGATGGCCTTCATCGGGGCAGGCACCCTGGGCGAAGGCGGCCTGCTGCGCTCGCTCAAGGCGCTGACCCGCAATCCGCTGGTGCTGGCGTGTCTGGCCGGCACGGCGCTCAACCTGAGCGGCATCGGCTTGCCGGGCTGGAGTGGCGATGCCATCAGCCTGCTGGGGCGCGCCGCCTTGCCGCTCGGCCTGGTCGCGGTAGGCGTGGCACTGCGTCCGCGTGTACTGGTGAGCAGTGGCAGCGTGGCGTGGCTGGCAAGCCTGCTGAAGCTGCTGGCGATGCCGGCACTGGTGGTCGTGCTCTGCCGGTGGTTCGGCCTTGAGGGAGTGGCGCGCGATGTGGCGATTCTGTTCGCGGCGCTGCCCACCGCGACCTCCGCCTATATTCTGGCCCGCCAGCTGGGCGGCAATGCCGAGCTGATGGCGGCGTTGATCACCGCCCAGACGCTGCTGGCGATGCTGACCCTGCCCCTGTGGCTGTCGACCTGAGCTCCTGTCGAGCTGTCGAGCTGTCGACCGCACATCCGAACGCGATGTGAGAGTTCGCAGCGTGCGTAGCGCACAACAAAAAGGACATCCCCAGATGAGGATGCCCAAGACCGTGACTAGCTTGATGAGGAGAAACACCGTAGCGGGGGCCTGACTCCGCCGCTACGGCTGGGCTTGCGCCCTGCGATGTCTGCCCGGACACCGCACAGATAAGATAATCATTCTCATTTGCTTTTGCAAGGCAAATGCGAAGAATTTCTATTTAAGCTTTATCTTGTGCACCCTCGAGCGAGAACACCCTCAGCTCCGCATGCAATTCGACCTCCAACGCCGTCATGGCTTCCGCACGCGCCAGGCCATCACGCTCGGCGCGATACAGGTGCGGGGTCATGGTCAGCAGGTCCCGAATCTGCTCATTGCTGGTCAATGACAGCCCCGCATGCAGATGCTCGACCTCGCCACTGATGGCGAAGCCAGCGGACTCGGCAGCGCTCAGTCCGGCCTCGCCACGCGCGGGCTTCAGCTCACGGTAGAGAATCTTGCGCAACGCCAGCAGATGCTCGGCCCCCGCTTCCAGCAGCACGACGTGGCCACTGGGCTTGAGGACACGCGCGAATTCCTGCCAGACAGGGAAGCCGAAGGCGCAGATGACGACATCCACACACGCATCCTCCAGCGGCAGAGCGGCGTTGGTGCCCACCAGCCAGGCGGCATCACGTGACTGCTTCGCCGCGGCCAGCACCGCGTGCTTGGAGATATCCAGCCCCGCCGCCGTCAGCGAGAGATTCTGCTCACCGGCAGCGCACGCCAGCTGACGCAGATAGAAGCCTTCGCCGCAGCCGGCATCCAGCACGGCCAGCGGCGCCTGAGTCGACTGGGCCGCTGCCAATGCCAGCACACGACTGGCCAGGGCCGCCGCCAGCGGCTGATAGCCGCCCAACGCGAACAGACGCTGGCGGGCACTGACCATCGCCTTGCTGTCGCCGGGGTCCAGGCTGCGCTTGCGCTGCACCGGCAGCAGATTGACATGCCCCTGGCGTGCGATATCGAAGCGATGCCCGTCGGCACAGCACCAGCTCTGGCCGTCATGTACCAGCGGCTGGGCATCCAGCGGACAGGTCAGGGCCGTCAGCGGGGTCATGGTCGGGCGATCAGCCGAATCGGCGGTAAGCGTCGTCATGGTCAGCAACTCTCGGGACGAGGAAAGAAAGGGACAGCAAACACAGCAAGCGGCACAGACCGCCACGCAGGCAAATGGCCTTGGCACGCAGAACCGCGCCATGGCGATGGGCCTCACACGCAAGCGGCCACCCGAAGGCGGCCGCGATGCAGCGTCATGAAGACGCCGCCACTGCGCACGAGGCGCTGATCAGTCCTGCTTGACGAAGATCAGGTCCCACACGCCGTGGCCGAGACGCTCGCCGCGCTGTTCGAACTTGGTCAGCGGACGGAAGTCCGGACGCGGCACGTAGGGTGCGGTTTCCGCCGGAGCGGTGTTGGCAAAGCCCGGTGCTTCGGCCATCTCTTCCGCCATCGCTTCGGCGTAGTTGGCCCAGTCGGTCGCCATGTGGAAGTGGCCGCCCGGCTTGAGCACACGACGCACCAGCTCGACGAAGGCCGGCTGAACGATACGACGCTTGTGGTGCTTCTTCTTCGGCCACGGGTCCGGGAAGAACAGCTGGAAGGTGTCGGCGCAACCGGCCGGCACGCAATCCGCCAGCACTTCCAGCGCGTCGTGACGATAGACACGCAGGTTGGTCAGGCCCAGCTTGTCGACATCATCCAGCAGCTTGCCGACGCCCGGCGCGTGCACTTCGATGCCGATGAAGTCGGTGCCCGGGTTGGCCTGCGCCTGTTCACACAGTGACTTGCCCATGCCGAAGCCGACTTCGATCACCAGCGGTGCCCGACGCCCGAACAGCGCTTCGAGATCCAGCTCGCCCTGCTCGTGACGCAGGCCAAGGCGCGGGAAGACCTCTTCGAGCCCGCGGGTCTGGGCCTGGGTCATGCGGCCACCACGAATCACGTAGCTCTTGATGCCACGCTTGCGGGCGACGGCTTCATCGGCAACGGAAGGGGTCGCTGGCGCGCTTTCGGTCTGCACGCTCTCGGGCTGCGCGCTCTCGTTCTGCACACTTTCTTGCTGCGCGTCGTCAGCGGGAGCAGAAGTGGACGTGTCGTCCTGCGGCTTGGAAGTCTCGTCAGTCATGGGGTCGTCTTGGTCTTTGCATGAACGATGCGCAAGCATCGGATTCGAATGTTTCAGGGCTCAGCCGGTGATCAGGCCAGCGCCCGGTGAAGAAGCACGTGCCGTCAGGCGCGTCGGCATGCGGCCGGCCAGGAAGGCGCCACGGCCGGAAATCACGGCCTGACGCATGGCATCTGCCATCAACAGCGGCTGGCGTGCGTGGGCGATGGCGCTGTTCATCAGCACGCCATCACAGCCCAGTTCCATGGCGAAGGCGGCTTCTGACGCCGTACCCAGACCGGCATCGACCAGCACCGGCACATTGGCGCGCTCGATGATCAGCGATAGGGTGTGCGGGTTGAGAATGCCGAGGCCGGAACCGATCAGCGAGCCCAGCGGCATGATGGCGCAGCAGCCGATTTCCTCGAGCTGGCGCGCGACGATGGGGTCGTCGGAGGTATACACCATCACGTCGAAGCCATCGGCGACCAGCTCTTCAGCGGCCTTGAGCGTCTCGACGATATTGGGATACAGCGTGTCCTGATCGCCCAGCACTTCCAGCTTGACCAGGTTGTGGCCATCCAGCAGTTCACGGGCCAGCTTGCAGGTACGCACCGCGTCACGCGCGTTGTAGCAGCCGGCGGTGTTGGGCAGGAAGGTATAGCGATCCGGTGACAGCACGTCGAGCAGGTTCGGCTCGTCAGCGTTCTGACCCAGGTTGGTACGGCGGACCGCAAAGGTGACCACTTCCGCGCCGGACGTCTCGATGGCGGAGCGTGTCTCGTCCATGTCCTTGTACTTGCCGGTACCGACCAGCAGGCGCGAGGAGAACTCGCGACCGGCGACGATCAACGGGCTGTCGCCGGCGACCTGGGTGACGGGGTTGTTCAATGTCGGGGCAGAACTGTCTGTCATGATGACCTCATCGAGCTGGACGTGAACGCGCTGAGCGCGAGCGAGTAGTGAAAAGTGTCAATCCTGGAAACAGGACGGATCAGCCACCACCGATGGCATGGACGATCTCGATGCGGTCACCGGCATGCAGACGGGTGTCGGCGTGCGCGCTACGTGGCACGATGTCTTCATTGCGTTCCACTGCCAGTCGGCGGCCCTGAAGACCGAGACTCTCGACCAGAGCGGCAATCGTCGTGGCGTCCGCTACCACGTGGTCTTCACCGTTGAGCTGTATCTGCATGCTGTCCTCCCGCGAAAAGAGGCCGCTATTGTAGCGGCTTTACGTGGACAGGCGTAGGCACATCGTGCCGCGCCACCTGCCCTCAAGGAATTATTGTCTATGCGTCACAACGACTCCCACTCCCGCCACTGGTGGCTGGCCATGGGACTGGCCGGCATGTCCACCGTCGCGCTGGGTGCCTTCGCCAGTCATGGTCTGCGCGGCACCCTGAGCGCGGACATGCTGCGCGTGTTCGAGACCGGCGTCCGCTATCAGATGTGGCACGTGCTGGCGGCGGTCGGGGTACTCGCCTGGCGCTCGGTGCAGCCGCTGCGCGGCCAGATGCTGACGCTGGGGCTGTGGGCCGCAGGCATCCTGATGTTCTCGGGGTCGCTGTATGCCCTGGCGACCACGGCGCGCACCCAGCTGGGCATCATCACGCCCATCGGCGGCCTGCTGCTGATCGCCGGCTGGCTGAGCCTGGCCGTCACCGGCTGGCGTCAGCGCGGCAGCGAAGAGAAGGATATCAACAAGCTGTAGCGGGCTGGCCCACGGCGTTGCCCACGACCGTTCCGGAGTCAGTCATCGCTGTCCGGCAAGGTATAGGTCGCGGTCACGATGGCGACCGGGTCCGTATCACCGTGGCTGAAAAGCTCGATCTCGCCGACGGCCAGTCGCCGGCCCAGCTTGCGGATACGCGCGGTGGCCATCAGGTCGCGGTCGCCGCGCGCGCGACGCAGGAAGTGGATGCTGAGGTCACTGGTGACGGCCATCGGCTCCGGGCCGATCTCGCCGAGAATCGCGACATACAGGCAGACATCCGCCAGCGCCATCATCGTCGGTCCGGACACACAGCTGCCGGGACGCAAGTGCTCGTCCTCGATGGCCAGCCCCATGGTCGCCCAGCGATCGCCGACGGCCTCGATGGTACCCAGACGCTGGGGGAAGACTTCATCGAGGAAATCCTCGATGGCGGCGGCGCTCATCACGGGCATGACATTCTCCTCGACACACTGGGTCCGATCGCGCGGTTACGCGGTTTCTGGGGCAAGGCTAGCGGCAAATGCGGCCTCGGGAAACATGCGCCTGGCAAAATAGTGGCCGGGCAATTCCTGCTCGGCGACAGACGACAACGGCGACCCAAGGTCGCCGTTGTCGTGCTCAGTGTTTCCTCAAGCCAGCCGCCCTGCGATCAGCGCGCCTGCTGCTTTTTCTCGAGACGACGGCGATGCAGGACCGGCTCGGTGTAGCCGCTTGGCTGCACGCGACCCTGGAAGACCAGCTCGCAGGCGGCCTGGAAGGCGATGGAGCCCTCGAGGTCATCCGTCATCGCCTGATAGCTGGGGTCCGCGGCATTCTGGCGGTCCACCACGCCGGCCATGCGCTCCAGCGTGTCCTGCACCTGAGCGCTGTCGACGATGCCGTGATGCAGCCAGTTGGCGATGTGCTGGCTGGAGATGCGCAGCGTGGCGCGGTCTTCCATCAGGCCGACATCGTGGATGTCCGGCACCTTGGAGCAGCCGGTGCCGTGATCGATCCAGCGCACCACATAACCGAGGATCCCCTGGGCATTGTTGTCCAGCTCGGCCTGGATCTCCTCGGCACTCCACTGGGGGTCGAGCTCCAGCGGGATGGTCAGCAGGTCATCGAGGCTGGCACGCGGACGGCTGAGCAGATCATGCTGCACGTCCTTCACCGAGACCTGATGATAGTGCAGCGCATGCAGCACGGCGGCGGTCGGTGACGGCACCCAGGCGGTGTTGGCACCGGCGCGCGGGTGGCCGATCTTCTGTTCGAGCATCGCGGCCATCAGGTCGGGCATGGCCCACATGCCCTTGCCGATCTGGGCGCGGCCCCGCAGACCACATTCCAGGCCGACATCCACGTTCCATTTCTCGTAGGCCTGAATCCAGGCGGCGCCCTTCATGTCGCCCTTGCGCAGCATCGGGCCGGCTTCCATCGAGGTGTGCATCTCGTCACCGGTGCGGTCCAGGAAGCCGGTGTTGATGAAGGCCACGCGGGAACTGGCGGCCGCGATGCAGGCCTTGAGGTTGACGGTGGTGCGGCGCTCCTCATCCATGATGCCCATCTTGAGCGTGGAGTCCGGCAGCCCCAGCAGCTGCTCGACCCGCGCGAACAGCTCATCGGCGAAGGCGACTTCCTCGGGGCCATGCATCTTGGGCTTGACGATGTAGACGGAGCCGGTGCGCGAGTTGCAGATGCCGCCGCGGGCCTGCTTGTCGCCCTTGAGGTCGTGCAGCGCGATCAGGCTGGTGAAGATGGCATCCATGATGCCTTCCGGCGTTTCGCTGCCGTCCTCGAGCAGGATGGCCGGGTTGGTCATCAGATGACCGACGTTGCGAATCAGCATCAGCGAGCGACCATGCAGCACGCGCGTGGTGCCATCGGCGCCGGTGTATTCGCGGTCCGCATTCAGCTTGCGCGTCATGCTGCGGCCATTCTTCTCCAGCGTCTCGGTCAGATCGCCCTTCATCAGGCCCAGCCAGTTGCGATAGACCGTCACCTTGTCTTCGGCATCGACGGCGGCTACCGAGTCCTCGCAGTCCATGATGGTGGAGAGCGCGGCCTCCATGATCAGGTCACTGACATTGGCGGGGTCGGTCTTGCCGATGGGGTGCTCGGCATCGATCACGAGCTCGGCGTGCAGGCCGTTGTGGGCGAAGATGATCGCGCTCGGCGCGCTTTCATCGCCGCGATAACCGAGGAAGCGTTCCGGCGACTTGAGGCTGAGGTCACGTCCTCCGGCACGCACCAGCAGATGACCATCACGAATCGTGTAGCCTTCGCTGTCGTGGTGACTACCACCGGCCAGCGGCGCGATGGTATCCAGCACCTGGCGCGCATAGGCGACGACCTTGGCCCCGCGCGCCGGGTTGTAGTCCTTGCCACGCTCGGCGCCATCTTCCTCGCTGATCGCGTCGGTGCCGTAGAGCGCATCATAGAGGGAGCCCCAGCGCGCATTGGCGGCATTCAGGGCGTAGCGGGCATTCATCACCGGTACCACCAGCTGCGGGCCGGCCTGCTGGCAGATCTCGCTATCCACGAAGGCGGTGCTGGCTTCGACCGTATTCGGCTCCGGCAGCAGATAGCCGATCCTGTGCAGAAATGCCTTGTAGGCCTCGAGGTCTACCTTGCCCGGATGCTCGCGGTGCCAGGCATCGATCTCGCTCTGCAGCTGCTCGCGGGTCGCCAGCAGTTCGCGGTTGCGCGGCGCCAGTTCGTGCAGCAGTGAATCGACACCCGCCCAGAAGGTCTCCGGCGCGATCCCTGTGCCCGGCAGCGCTTCCTGCTCGATGAAGCGGTGCAGGCTGGCGTCGATGGCCAGGCGCTGAAGTTGAATACGGTCGGTCATGCGTTTGCTCTCCCTGAAAACGAATCGCTGGAAACCCTCAACGGCTGACAACACTGCAAGCAGTGGTGTTCAAAAGGATTTTCGCCAGACGGCACTCACTGGCGCGGCGTTTGACGCGACTGCTGACGCGCGACTGCCCGACCAGCGTGAGCCATCGAGGTGCCGGGCAGGAAGACGCTGTCACCTGCCCGGCGGGGACGAATCCCATCACCATACCCGATGGCGAGGCCGGCGAAAGGACTGCTATGACCAATGAACAAGCTCATGGAGCCCGATTACCCGCCCAGCGTTGATTCCGCGTCGCTGTTGTTGCTCGGCGACAGGCGGGGAAAACAGTGAAGAAACACTGTTCTTTGTGTAGCTCGCAGCCGCGCCAGCCGCTAGCATGGCAGCATTATGGAGATGACCATGCCCGATTTCAGTGAACTGCTCGACCACGGCCCCTTTATCCGCCTGCCTGACATGCTGCCGGGCCAGACGTCCAGTCCACTGGAGCGTTACCTGGGCCATTATGGTCTCGATGCGCTGCGCAGCGAGGACATCGCCGTGCATGCCGGCCACCTGGAGGCCGGAGGCTTTCGCCTGTGGGCCCAGCTGTGGACACCGCGCAAGCCGCGCGGCACCGTCTTCGTGGTCCACGGCTACTTCGATCACCTCGCCCTCTATCGCCATCTGCTGGCGCACCTGCTGCGCAACGGCTGGCAGGTCGCCTTGTGGGACCTGCCGGGCCATGGCCTGTCATCCGGCGAGCCCGCCTCCATCGATGACTTCGGCGACTATGTCGGCTGCCTGCAGGCCTTCCAGGATTACCTGGAAGACCACAGCCTGGCGCCGCACCCGTGGTTCGGCATCGGCCAGAGCACCGGCGGCTCGGTGCTGGCTACCGACGCCCTGATGCGTGGCGATGAATCGCGCTGGCAGGGTATCGCCCTGCTCGCACCGCTGGTGCGGCCGTGGGGCTGGTCGCAGTCACGCTGGCTGCACAGCATGGCGCGCCCCTTTATCGATTCCATTCCACGCAAGTACCGCGCGAATACCAATGACGTGGCCTTCTACGAGTTTCTCAGCACCAATGATCCGCTGCAGGCCGATCGCCTCGCGGTGAAGTGGGTAACGGCGATGCGGGAGTGGATTCCCCGTCTGCGCGCCCTGCCCCCTTGCTCACTGCCGACCCTGATCCTGCAGGGCGAGCAGGACACCACCGTCGATTGGCAGTGGAATCTCGGCGTACTGGCCAGCAAGTTCCCCAATGCGCGCATCTACCGCCATCCCGAGGCCCAGCACCATCTGGTCAATGAAGCCGAGCCGATTCGCCAGGAGCTGTTTGCCGAGCTGGACGCCTTCCTCGATGCCCTGTCGCAGCGCCCGTCAGACCTGCCGCAGCAGGGGCGCACGGCATGATGGCCATGCATCGCCAGCGCATGCTGGCCGCGACCCTGCTACTCTCCACGCTGGCGGGCTGCATGAGCCTGGACCAGGTGCCGCGTGCCGAACGCGACCCCATCTATGGTCTCGGCCAGAGCGCGGCGCGCCTGATCGCCGAGCAGCCCTGGACACCCCCGCTAGAGCAACAGGTATTGCTGCTCGCGCCGCCCGAGGTGGATGCCACGCTGCAGGCCAACCCGGGCGCGCTGAACGAGGCGCTGACCCGCGCACTGCTGGCGCTCAAGAACGGGCCTCAGGTGCTCAACTGGAGCACTGACCGCCCCGCCGTCGACAGCCGCCAGTGGCGTCTCGAGACCACTCTCGAGGCCAGTGGCGTCGCACTGACCCTGTCAGACCGCACGCTGCAGCCGTATCAGCTGCAGCTGACGCTGGTCCGCAGCGCCAGTGCCGAGCGCAATGAGACGCGCACCTTCACCCTGAGCGGTGCCTTCGACCAGGCGGCCCTCGAGTCGCTGGCGCGCAATCACCCTGCGCCCTGAGCTGTGAGCCCTGAGTCCTGAGTCTTGCGCCCAGCTGCGCCGAGGTCCCCGCCACCCCTGATTCACCCTTTACCGTTTTCTGCTTTTCCGGAGCCAACATGACCACCGCCAGTCCCCGTCGCTTTCTTGCCCACCTCTATCAGGATGGGCCGCATAACCCGTTCCCCGGCATCAAGGCGCTGGAACGCAGACTGGGACACGCGCTGCCATATCAGTATGGCTCCAACGAAGGGCTCGACATGCCGCACCACACGCTGGGCGGCACGCTGGGCACTGCCCTGGCCGACCTGAGCCGCAGCTATGCCGACGCCGATGCCTGGCAACTGCGCCAGCAACTGGCTGAGCGCCTGGGAGTCGCCTACGAGAACCTGCTGGTCGACGCCGGTGCCGACAGCCTGCTGGCACTGGTGATGCGCGCCACCGTCTGTGCGGGCGAGCGCGTGATCACCAGCGCCGGCACCTATCCGACCCTGGCGTACTTCGCCCGCGGGCTGGGTGCCGAGGTCATCGAGGTGCCCTACAGCGAGAGCTTCGCCACGGCCGATGACGCCTCATCGTCGCGACTGGCACCGGACCTCGCGGCGCTGCTCGCCGCGGCAAGGCAGCATGAGGCCCGCGTCGTCTATCTCGCCAACCCCGATAACCCCAGCGGCCACCTGCATTCTGACGCCGATGTGCGCGCTCTGCGCGACGCCCTGCCGGATAACTGCAGCCTGCTGCTGGACGAGGCCTATCACGACTTCCGCCCGGACGCCGCCCACGCCGACCATGCGCCGATGGCACGCACCTTCCGCCTGCGTACCTTCTCCAAGGCCTATGGGCTGGCGGGCCTGCGTCTCGGCTTCATGATCGCCGAGCCTGACGATGTCGCCATGCTGACCAAGGTGCGGATTCACTTCGCGGTCAGCGCCCCGGCAATGGCGGCAGGTGAGCTGCTGCTGGCGCACCCTGAAGAGGCGGCAGCGCACGTCGCCGGCGTGATCGACTGTCGCGACCGTCTCGCCGAGCACCTGCGCTCGCTGGGCGCGGAAGTGCTGCCCAGCGCGACCAACTTCCTCTGCGTGCGCCTCAAGAGCGCCGAGCTGGCAGCGCAGGTGCAGCAGCAACTGATGGCTCAGGGCGTGCTGATCACTCGCTCCCCGCATCCTTCACTTGGCCATATCCTGCGCATCTCGACACTCGAGGACAGCCTGGTGCCGGGCCGTCTGGCGCGTCTCGAGCAGGCCATCGCCGAAGAGCGCCGTTCATGAACGATTTATCGTGAGGGCCTCGCGATGACGCTGGTCAGCCTCGCGGCCCGCGCCTTGAGCAGCCTCGCCGTGGTGGGCGCGAGCCTCTGGCTGGTGCCCGCACTGTGGTTCCGCCTGCCGGGGCCGGAAGGGCTGCGCACCACCGTGGCTGCTCTCGCAGCGGTGCTGGGCCTCGTGTGCGTGATTGTCCTGTGGTGGCCGCAGGCCAGCGCGATGCGATGGCGGCTGATGGGCAGCTACCTGATGCTGCTGGTCGCAAGCCTTGCCTGGTGGGCCAGCATCACGCCACGGGCGGACCGCGACTGGGCGCCGGAGGTGGCACATCTGGTCGAGGGGCAGGTGGTCACGCCAGCACGGCACGAGGCATCGCCGGCAAGCGCCAGGACCGAGGCTGCCACGCAGGGTGAAGTGCTGCATCTCGAGCAGGTACGCAACTTCGTGTGGCACAGCGCCGAGGATTACACGCCGCGCTGGGAAAGCCGCGACTATCCGCTGGAGGAGCTGACCTCGGTGGACCTGCTGACCAGTCACTGGATGGGCCCGCAGATCGCCCATACGCTGGTCAGCTTCGGCTTTGCCGATGGTCGCTATCTGACCTTCTCGGTGGAGATCCGCAAGGAGCGCACCGAGCAGTTCTCGACCCTCGGCGGCATGTTCAAGCAGTACGAACTGGCGGTGATCGCCGCCGACGAACGCGACATCATCCGCGTGCGCAGCAACGTGCGCGGCGAGCAGGTACACCTCTATCGGGTGCAGATGCCGCGCGAGATGATCCGCGAGCTGTTGCTGGCCTACGTCGACGAAGCCGAGACATTGCGCACTCAGCCACGCTTCTACAACACCGCCACCAGCAACTGCACCACCCTCGTCTACGCGATGATGACGCGCCTGACTGACGGTCTGCCGCTGGACTACCGTCTGCTGCTCTCCGGTTATCTGCCGGAATATGTCGCGGACCAGGACGCCCTGAGTGACGCTGCGCCCTTCGCGGAACTCAAGGCCAGCAGCCTGATCAATCCCGCCGCCATCGCCGCCGACGAGCATCCGGACGGCGACTTCTCACGTCTGATTCGTGAGGGCATTCCCGGCGCGGACAGACCCTCCTACTGAGCCCGTGCAGGGCTGACGTCCTGCCCCCCGGCATCAGGCGCTGCGCTGCTGGGCACCGGCGCCCGGGCGAGCCGGATCCCTGCCCATCATGCGGTCCAGCTGGCGATAGCCGATGGCCTCCATCAGCTGCGGCCGCTGCACACCGTCCTGGTCGATCAGATCACTCAGTGTCAGCGCGACACGCAGCACCCGGTGATAGGCGCGCGCCGAGAGATTGAGGCGTGACAGCACACCGGCCAGCCACTGGCGCTCGCCGTCTTCCAGCTGACAGGCGGCTTCCAGCGCGTGGGTATCCAGATGAGCATTCAGGCCGCCGCGTGCCAATTGGCGCGCGCGAGCGGCCAGCACTCGTTCGCGCACGCCGGCCGAGGCCTCGCCGGGAGTGGCGGACGTCAGCTCCTCGGCGGGCAGGCCCGGCACCTCGACCTGCAGGTCGATGCGGTCCAGCAACGGGCCGGACAGACGCGCCTGATAGCGCTGGATCTGCGCCGGGGTGCAGCTGCAATTGCGGCGGCTGTCACCGAGGTAGCCACAGGGGCAGGGGTTCATCGCCGCGACCAGCTGGAAGCGCGCCGGGAAACGGCGTTGATGGCTGGCGCGCGAGATCAGGATACGGCCACTCTCCAGCGGCTCGCGCATCACTTCCAGCACGCCACGGTCGAACTCCGCCAGCTCATCCAGAAACAGCACGCCATGATGCGCCAGCGACACCTCGCCCGGACGCGGCTTGGAGCCACCTCCCACCAGCGCGACCCCACTGGCCGTGTGGTGCGGGGCGCGGAAAGGCCGCTGACCCCAGCGCTCCATGATCGGCAGACCACATACCGAACGCACCGCCGCGACTTCCAGCGCCTCACCTTCGCCCAATGGCGGCAAGATGCCGGACAGGCGACTGGCCAGCATCGTCTTGCCGGTGCCCGGCGGACCAGCGAACAGCAGGTTGTGGCCGCCGGCCGCGGCGATCTCCAATGCCCTGCGTGCCTGATGCTGGCCACGCACCTCGCTCAGGTCGGGCTCCGGCAGGCGCGCCTGGGGAATGATCGAACACACATGCGGCGTGAGGCGCTCGCGCCCCAGCAGGTGAGCCACCAGCTCCAGCAGATGGCCCACCGCCAGTACTTCCAACTCCTCGGCGAGTGCCGCCTCGTCGGCATTGCCGCGCGGCACCACCAGCGTCCGCCCCGCCTTGCGACAGCAGAGTGCGGCTGGCAGCACGCCGGTCACGGCACGGATGCTGCCATCCAGCGCCAGCTCGCCGAGGCACTCCATCGCTGCCACGGCCTCTTCCGGTATCTGCCCTGAGGCGACCAGAATCCCCAGCGCGATGGGCAGATCGAAGCGTCCGCCTTCCTTGGGGAGGTCCGCTGGCGCCAGATTGAGAGTGATGCGTCGCGCCGGAAACTCGAACCCGGCATTGAGCAGCGCACTGCGCACCCGCTCGCGGCTCTCCTTCACCGCCGCTTCCGGCAAGCCGACGATGGACAGCCCCGGCAAGCCGTTGGAAAGGTGTACCTCCACCTGAACTTCCGGTGCCTCGAGACCAAGTGACGCGCGCGTGCGCAACATTGCCAATGACATGAGCCTTCCCTGCGTGATGCCGCCTCTCAGTTGCACGGCGCAATCGGAGCAGGCACTGGCCTGCCATGAGCGCGAAGGCACACACCGCTGCCAACCCTCCCAGCATGGCAAACCTCATACTCCCCAGAAGGCGAGCGCCTCAACGCTCGGGCGCTCGACAATTGCCGCAAGGCTTCGCATACCCCCACGACACTGCCATGCGCCGCCTGGAAATACGTGTTCAGGTGACGATTCTCGCGTCTATAACGTAAATTTCCTTACGCCCCAGACTCGCGCAATTACTGGATACGTAACAAACAGACAGGCTGTGGATAAGATTACATAATCATTGCGTGTGGACATTTCTTGAGCGCTCAAAACTTCATCATTCGAGGCACTGATGCCATCGATGATCAAGCGAGCCAACGTCGGACCAGGACACCCACAGCCCGATCTCAACTCACAGGCACCAACAAACAGAAATTAAACTCAATAACTGCAGGCAGGGTACTTCGACGATCGACTCAGTCGAGTGATGAAAGCCATGTCAGAGATCAGATTGAGCCAGAGGAGCTCATGAGGCGCCTGGCGGAAAGGAGTCAGAGAAGGTGCATGCGCTGCGTTCGAGGACTTTGCACGAGCATCGGGTCGTTGATGCCGGGGGTTGGCGCCTGAGGGCCTGGCGCTGGGTGACGGCTTATTGCTGCCTGGTGATTGAGAGCGTCTGGTGCCCTGAGGCTGCGGCTGCCATTCAGCTTCACCCACAGCGGCGCGCCCAGGTGCTGACGCTGCGATCACTCACCGGCATGATGCTTACGCTGCCAGCATTGCCGACAAACGCTCGCGGCGAGTTAAAAGTAGCGGTTTTGGCAGCATTTTCCACGCAAAAGCGCCTGTTTTGGCGCCTTTCAGCGCCACCATTCGTCACATGGGCAAGGTGTGAGACCAGCTCGAGACCTGCCTGCACCAAGAAAGTGCTCATACAGGGGCGATAGCGCCCTCGAGAGAGCCACAAGAGTGCCGCCGGACGGGGACTGCTGTATATTTGATCGGTTGTCCCGGCCTTGCCGGGATGACCGCCAAGCTGTCTCACGGAACGCCGCCGCTGCGCGGCAGAGAATCGTCCAACCCACGGAAAGGGCCAGCCATTCAGGACGACTTCGGCTTGTTTCAGGAGCACTACCCATGCAAGACATGCTTGCCCCGCTGGCATCCCTGGCGGATGTGATCGGCATGCTAGGCACCACTCTGGTCGTCGGCGCCTTCTTCCTGCTGCAGATCGGCAGACTCGATGCCCGCAGCCTGACCTACAACCTGATGAATCTGAGCGGGGCGATCCTGCTGTTGATCAGCCTGTGCATCAATTTCAACCTCGCCAGCTTCGTGATCGAGATCTTCTGGATCATCGCCTCAGTGGTAGGTCTGGTGCGCTGGATGCTGGGCACTCGTCCCCAGACTGCCTGAGGCCGCTCCTCAGAATCAGCGGCGCCCATGACGCAAAAAACCGCCACGCCCCGAAAGGGCGTGGCGGTTTTGGTTCAGCCGTCACCTGACGGGATCAGGCGTCGCGCTGGCGCTCGATTTCCGCGGCGTGACTGGCGGCTTCACGCTTCGCTACCGCGGCTTCCCCCTCGTCATCCACTGGCGTGACGGGCTCGGCAGCCGGCGCGTTGCCCGCTACCAGCCCCTGCTTTTCCAGCAGTGCCTCGAGGGCGATGACCTGCTTTTCCAGCGACTCGACGCGGCTGCGCGTACGCGTCAGCACATCCATCATGATGTCGAAGTCTTCACGCGAGACCAGTTCCATGCGGTCGAAGGCACCGCGCATCACCCCTTGCACGGACTTCTGCAGCTCTTCCGGGCCATGCGAGGCATCCTGCAGGCGCTCACCGATCTGCTGGGCCATACGCCCGATGACGTCATTCTTGAACATGCTGCACCTCAGCCGTTGCGGGCCGGCAACCGCGTCGTGCGGACTGCCGGTCAGAAAATGATGACACCCCTGTACATGGGGCCGTCGTGTCCTGCTGCAAGGATACGCAACCCTGGAGTCGGGTGCATGCCCCGCATCGTCCTGCACCAGACAATCCTCATCGGCAGGCACACACCTGCACCACATTAGCACTTGCCCCCACACCCAAAGGCGCAGAAACAGCACCATTACGGTGCATGCCAGGTGACCTTCGGATTCAGCCATCTTTGCACAGGCCGAAAGACTGTCAGCCAACCTGCGATAACCAGATGAGTTACAAGGATTTTCAGCCGCATGGCACATCTCGTGCGATGCACTTGTCAGGAACAGGCCGCCAGCTCATCTGACTGGCCATGCTTAACAAGAATGATCATTCCGGTAGCGAACGGGGGCAGCACATGAAACTGATCACCGCCATCATCAAACCCTTCAAGTTGGACGACGTGCGAGAAGCACTGGCCGACAACGGCGTGCAGGGGATTACCGTCACCGAAGTGAAGGGCTTCGGACGTCAGAAGGGGCACACCGAGCTGTATCGCGGTGCCGAGTACGTCGTCGACTTCCTTCCCAAGGTCAAGATTGAAGTGGCTGTCGATGACAGCAGTGTGGAATCGGTACTGGACGCCATCACCCAGGCGGCCAACAGCGGCAAGATCGGCGACGGCAAGCTGTTCGTCACTCCGCTGGATGATGTCATCCGTATCCGCACCGGTGAACGCGGCGCCGACGCTGTCTGAGCCCCGCGCACAATAACAAGGAGAACCCCGCATGAACGAGATCATCGAGGTCAAGTACGCACTTGATACCTTCTACTTCCTGGTCTGTGGCGCCCTGGTGCTATGGATGGCAGCCGGCTTTGCCATGCTCGAGGCCGGTCTGGTCCGCGCCAAGAACACCACCGAGATCCTGACCAAGAACGTGGCGCTGTTCGCCATCGCCTGCACCATGTACATGGTCGTCGGTTACCACATCATGTACTCGAGCGCCGAAGGCGGCTTCCTGCCGAGCCTGGGCTTCCTGATCGGTGCCGAGAATACCGCTGAGGAAGCGCTCGCTTCCGGTGGCGACATCTACTACAGCGCACGTTCCGACTTCTTCTTCCAGGTGGTGTTCGTGGCTACCGCCATGTCCATCGTCTCCGGTGCGGTCGCCGAGCGCATGAAGCTGTGGGCCTTCCTGGCCTTCGCCGTAGTCATGACCGGCGTCATCTACCCGGTGCAGGGTTACTGGACCTGGGGTGGCGGCTTCCTGAGCGCAGCGGGCTTCAGCGACTTCGCCGGTTCCGGCATCGTGCACATGGCCGGCGCTTCCGCCGCCCTGGCAGGCGTGCTGCTGCTGGGCGCTCGCAAGGGCAAGTACGGCAAGAACGGCGAGATCAATGCCATCCCGGGCGCCAACCTGCCGCTGGCCACGCTGGGTACCTTCATCCTGTGGCTGGGATGGTTGGGCTTCAACGGCGGCTCCGAGCTGGTGCTGTCCAACATCGATGAGGCCAACGCGGTCGCTCAGGTCTTCGTCAACACCAATGCCGCTGCCTGTGGTGGTGTCATCGCCGCGCTGATCCTCGCCCGTCTGTGGTTCCGCAAGGCTGACCTGACCATGGCCCTCAACGGCGCGCTGGCTGGCCTGGTCGCCATCACTGCGGGTCCGCTGGCACCGAGCGTCGGTGCTGCCACCCTGATCGGTGCCGTCGGCGGTCTGCTGGTCGTGTTCTCCATCGTCGGTCTCGACAAGCTGAAGATCGATGATCCGGTCGGCGCCATCTCCGTGCACGGTGTGGTCGGTCTCTGGGGTCTGCTGGCCGTGCCGCTGACCAATGACGATGCCACCTTCTCCGCACAGCTGCTGGGCGCCGCCTCCATCTTCGCCTGGGTGTTCATCGCAAGCTTCGTGGTGTGGCTGATCATCAAGGCCATCATGGGGATTCGCGTCAGCGAGGAAGAAGAGTACGAAGGTGTGGATCTGGCCGAATGTGGTATGGAGGCCTATCCGGAATTCACCTCCAGCCGCAAGTAAACCTGGACGCGACAGCACCTGCAGCATCAAGACTCCCGCCACCTGGCGGGAGTCTTTTTTCCTGACTGGATAAGCGGTGTATGCTTGAGTCAGAGACCGGCGTGACGAGCAGGCCTCGTTACCCGCACCATCACCCAAGGAGAGACACGATGAAACTGGTCACTGCCATCATCAAGCCATTCAAGCTCGACGACGTGCGCGAATCCCTGTCGGAGATTGGCGTGCAGGGTATCACCGTGACCGAGGTCAAGGGATTCGGCCGCCAGAAGGGCCACACCGAGCTGTATCGGGGTGCCGAGTACGTGGTCGACTTCCTTCCCAAGGTGAAGCTGGAAGTCGCGGTGGATGACGCCATGATCGATTCCGTGATCGAGGCGATCACCAATGTCGCCAACACCGGCAAGATCGGCGACGGCAAGATCTTCGTCTCGCCGCTGGAGCAGGTCATTCGCATCCGTACCGGCGAGACCGGCAAGGACGCCGTCTGAGCCTCTGGCGCAAGCCCCTGGCACTGACGTGCTGCCCCGACGGGTGACATGAGCACAAAAAAACCGCAGGCCATCGGCCTGCGGTTTTTTTCGTTTCAGCACTTGCCATTCATGCGTGATGCTCGCGGGTCATGCTCTGCTGAGCCTCACTGCTCGACAAGCTTACTTCTCGACGAAGGCACGCTCGATCACATAGTCACCCGGCACGCCCATCTTCGGCGAGATGGCGAAGCCGCGCGCATCCAGCATGGCGCTGATGTCGTCGAGCATCGCCGGGCTGCCGCAGATCATGGCGCGATCACGCTTCGGGTCCAGCGGCGGCAGGCCGATGTCCTCGAACAGCTTGCCGTTCTCGACCAGATCCGTGATGCGGCCCTGGTTGCGGAACTCCTCGCGCGTCACGGTCGGGTAGTAGATCAGCTTCTCGGCGATCTCTTCGCCCAGATACTCGTGCTTGGGCAGCTCTTCCGCGATCATGTCGGCATAGGCCAGCTCGGAGACATGGCGCACGCCGTGCATCAGGATGATCTTGTCATAGCGCTCATAGGTTTCCGGGTCCTGGATGACGCTCAGGAACGGCGCCAGGCCAGTGCCGGTGGAGAACAGGTAGAGGTTCTCGCCCGGCAGCAGATCGTCCAGTACCAGCGTGCCTGTCGGCTTGCGAGAGACCATGATCTGATCGCCCGGCTGCAGGTGCTGCAGGCGTGAGGTCAGCGGGCCGTCCTGCACCTTGATGGAGAAGAACTCGAGGTGCTCCTCGTAGTTCGGGCTGGCGATCGAGTAGGCGCGCATCAGCGGCTTGCCTTCGACTTCCAGGCCGATCATCACGAACTGGCCGTTCTTGAAGCGCAGGCTGTCTTCACGCTGAGTGCGGAAGCTGAACAGCGAATCGTTCCAGTGATGGACGTCGATGACTTCGGTTGTGGTCAGACTGCTCACCTGATGGCCTCCCGGGGCGTGGCCCCTCGAATTCGATATTCTCTATTGGCATAAACAAATAACAGCTTATGACCCAATGAACTATGCAGCGATTGTAGTCACTGTAGGGTTATGCGTTAAATGGTTTATCTGGATATAGGTTATCTAGTTTACCAATATTGGTTGCGAATGAATCGCATTTCAACCTTGATCGTGCAGGGACCGCCCGCTCTGACGGCGAATCCTGCGTTGCGTTCACTTTCGCCTCCTCATCTCTGCCCCTTCACTGCATGCCCCGGGAGGTCGAATGCGCTACAGCCTTCGCCAGCTGGCCGTCTTCGTGGCGGTCGCGCGGCATGACAATGTCTCGCTGGCCGCCGACAGTCTGGCCATGTCGCAATCAGCGGCCAGTACGGCACTGGCCGAGCTGGAGCGTCAGTTCGATTGCCGGCTGTTCGATCGCCATGGCAAGCGCCTGCGGCTCAATGGCCTGGGGCGTGAGCTGCTGCCCAAGGCGATCGCGCTGCTGGACCAGGCCGAGGAGCTGGAGCAGCTGCTCGGTCAGCAGGACGCCACCGGCTCGCTGGAGATCGGCGCGACGCTGACCATCGGCAACTATCTGGCGCCTCAGATCATCGGTGACTTTCTGCACCATCACCCCGCCAGCCGCGTCGAGCTGCACGTGCACAATACCCATCAGCTGATCGACAAGCTGGTGCACTTCGAACTGGATATCGGGCTGGTGGAGGGCGAGGTGGAGCACCCGCTGCTGGAGGCGACCCACTGGGTCAGTGATCGGCTGAGCATCTTCTGTGCGCCGTCACACCCGCTGGCACAGGGCGAGGTCACGCTTGAGCGCCTGCTGGCGGCACGCTGGATCATGCGCGAGCGTGGCTCCGGCACACGCGGCACCTTCGAGCAGGCATTGCGCCCACATCTGGACGGGCCTTCGACCAGCGTCTCCCAGCGCCTCGACATCATGCTGGAGCTGGAACACACCGAAGCCATCAAGCGTGCCGTGGAAGCGGGGCTCGGCATCGGCTGCATCTCGCGCCTCGCGCTGAGAGATGCCTTTCGGCGCGGCAGCCTCGTCGAGCTGCCCACTCCATGGCTGGAGCTGACGCGCGCCTATCGCTTCGTCCACCATCGTGATCGCTTCATCACCCAGGCGATGCGCGAATTCGTCGCCGGTTGCCGCAACCTGAGCGGCAGCGCCTCACGCAGTGACGAGATCATCCTGCCGCAGGTGCCGTGATTCGCACATGCACGGCCTTCAGCAACCGAGCCTGATGGCACTATTTCCTCACGTCATGAGGCTCACAAGAATAGCGAGCACTCACACACAGACGCCGCCAGCGTTTCCGCTGGCGGCGTCCTGGTCTCTGCATGACGGGGGAGTGATCAGTGAGTCAAGCCGGTGAAACGTGCCTTGATCTCATCAGCGCTCTCATGGGAGAGGTCCTTGTCGACGGTTTCCGTCACCAGCTTGGCGACCGGCTTGTCGAGCTTGTCGCGCAGCGCCCCCAGGAACTTGGGCGCGGCGGCGATGATCAGCTGATCGAACTTGCCGTCATTGGCCGTCTGCTTGAGGTATTGCGCGACTTCCTTGGCGAAGAAGTCCTGATGCTTGTCGGAGGTCGCGCCATCATCGCCAGTCTGATGCAGGCTGCCGTGCCCGCCGCTGGATTCACCCTTGCCACCGGTTCTCAGGTCACCGGTATGCTGGCGGCTTTCAGGATGTACGAGACTTTCCACTTCGGTGACCTTGCCAGCGGCACGGGCAAAGATACGTGCACGTGCGGCGTCGGCAGCAACGATGTAAGTAACCATTTACACACTCCCTGTCTCTCGTGAGGCGTCGTTGATGAAGAATGACGATCATCGCTTCGCTTTCAATTGACTACATGCTGGCACCCTTGCGCACATTCAACCCTTGCCGCTCATTTCCCGTACACCACCCCGCCAGCCCGACGCTTGAAGGTCGAAAGGAAAGCAGACAACCAAAAACGCCAGGGCCGCCCCGAAGGGCGGCCCTGGCGTCTGATGCCTGTCACTCGCGACTGACAGGCCCGCGTGCTGACGGCCTTACCAGGCTTGCCAATCCAGCTCCTCCGATGCGACGGGTCTGGCAGCGCGGGGACTGGAGCCCTGTGAGGCCAGGGTGCCTGCGCTGCGCGGCGCCATTGCGGGCGGCTGTGCAGGGCCATCCAGACGGAAGCGGCCCACCATCTCGGCCAGACGCGCCGACTGCTCGGAGAGCGCATCCGCTGCCGCGGCGGATTCCTCCACCAGCGCCGCATTCTGCTGTGTCACCTGGTCCAGCTCGGCCACGGCGCTGGAGACCTGTCCGACACCGTGATTCTGCTCCTGGGTGGCATGGCTGATCTCGCCGATCACCTCACTGACACGCATGACGCTGGCGACGATCTCGTTCATGGTGCTGCCGGCCACCCTGACCTGTTCGGCACCATTGCGCGTGCGCTCGTTGGCGGAGCTGATCAGCGTGGCGATTTCCCGCGAGGCCTCGGAAGAGCGCTGGGCGAGGGTACGTACCTCACCGGCCACCACCGCGAAGCCACGTCCCTGCTCGCCGGCGCGGGCCGCCTCGACGGAGGCATTCAATGCCAGCAGGTTGGTCTGGAAGGCGATGGAGTCCATGACACTGACGATCTCGGTGATCTTGCGCGAGTCGTCATCGATGCCCTGCATGGTGGTGACGACCTCTCCGATCACCTCGCCGCCGCGACGCGCGACCTCACTGGCCGACTTGGCCAGCCCGTCAGCTTCATGTGCGGAGTCCGCGGACTGGGCGACGGTGCCGGAAATCTGCTCCATCGAGGCCGAGGTTTCCTGCAGATTGGCCGCCGCCTGCTCGGTACGTGACGACAGATCCTGACTGCCCTGGCTGATCTCGGCGGCGGCGGTCTGCACCGCACCACTGGCGAGACGAATCTCGCTGAGCACGCCATTGAGGGTCGAGACGAAGCGATTGAAGGCATTGCCGATCTCGGCGACTTCATCACGCCCGCTGACTTGAATGCGCCGCGTGAGATCGCCCTCGCCTGCAGCGATATCCACCAGCGCATCACGCACCAGTGCCAGGCCGCGCAGACTGCGGCTGGCGATCCACGACATCACGGCGGCCGCCCCCAGCAACACCAGCAGCGTCATGGCCAGCGTGGTCCACAGCTGGGCATAAAGCGGTGCATCCGAGTCGGCCACATCCAGGGCCAGCGCCAGACGCCAACCGGTGTCTCCCAGCCCTGCCGAATCCAGCTCGGCACTGAACATGCGGTAATCACGCTGCTGGATATCGACCACCAGTGCCGACTGGCCAGCGGCCACCAGGCGATTGCTGCTGGCCAGGGTCTCGGGCGTCAGGGCCGATGCGAGTGCACTCATCGGCTTGAGCACCAGGGCATCATCCGGGTGGGCGATCAGCGTGCCGGTATCGTCGATCAGGAAGGCGAAGCTGTTGGGCGTCGGCGAGAGTTCGGCGACCGTTCGGGTGATGAACGCCAGCGGCAGATCACCACTGACCACGGCGACCAGCCGTGAGCCGCGATAGACCGGCGCCGCCACACTGATTTCCAGTTCGCCACTGGTGGCACCGACATAGGGCGCCGTGATGACGGGCTTGCCGGTCGCCACCGCCGCCTGATACCAGCCACGTTGGCGCGGGTCATAACCTGCCCGCCCCGGGCGCCCATCGAAGTAACGGAAACGACCATCCGGGAAGCCGACATAGGTCTTGCTGAAGTCGCCCTGCTTCATCGCCTGGGTCAAGGCGGCATCGGGGAAGTTCTCGAGGCTATTGGCCGCGATGCCACTCACCGCGTTGATATGCACGCTGAACCACTGGCTCAGCTGGGCGGCGTTCGATCTCAGCAACTGTTGCTGGTAGTCGCTCTCATCGGCATGCGTATTGCGAAACGTGGTCCAGGCATTCAGGCTGCTGACGACCACCAGCGCCACCAGCACTATCGCCACACAGGCTAACGTGATGCGCGCACGTAACGAGGCAAACATCGCCACTCCTTGGTTCAAATCCATCGGGAAGGGGGCCGGGGGCGCCAGCGCAAAGCGCGTCGGTCTGCCCCTCGGTGGCAAGGCATGCAGGCATGCGGTGTACCGGCGTCATCATCGGTACGTGCCGCCCTCTGTATCGGCATGCCCGGCCTTTCCTTTACCCCGCCAGCCACATGCAACGCTCCTCCATCGTTGCCGGAACCGACACTGGCGTCGCGACTCCCGGACATGACGTCGATGGCGAAGTGCGTGCTAACATCCGCCCAACGCGGGGTGCCGCCTGCCCGTCTGCCACCGCTCCCCTCATCCTGTGGTCTTTTCTCGGAGAAGTTTCGATGCGCAATCTGCTCCTGATGCGCCGCCCGCTGCCCCGGCGCGTGCTGGTCACCGCTCACCTGATGCTGCAGCTGGGATTGCTGGCGGCTGCCAGTGGCTGGACGCTGCAGCACTTGACGCCCATCGGGCCTGACAATTCGCTGGTCGCGCAGTGGCCGGTACTGGCGCAGGGTGTCGGCGGCTTCCTGCTGGCCTTCGTGATGACGCGCCTGCTGTTCGAGTTGCTGATGGCGCCGCATCACCTGCTGAGCATTCGCGGGGGCGACCACACCCTGGATGCCGCGGCGCTGGTGACGCGCTCCATCTCGCGCCGTCCGGCGGTGCACGACAATGACGACAGCTGGGTCGGCAAGCCACGCAGCGTCACCTGGCCGCGCGAAGGCGAAGAAGCCCCCGCTGCCACAGCGGCGACGGCGACATCTGCCGATACACCTGCCGCTGCCTCGCCCAAGGCCGCGGCCAAGCCGCAGGAGCCAAGCCTGGGCAGCGATGAAGAGCTGCCAGACACCAACAGCAGCGAAGTACGCCGCACCGAGCCCAGCCTCTAGGCGAGCCTCTTTATTCAGCGGAATGAGTTGATAGTGAGCACCCACTGATTGCCTTTCGGCTCACACACGAAAACGCCCCGCGTGATGGAAATCACGCGGGGCGTTGTCTTTTTCGGCTTACAGCATCCGATCAGTCCGTGGCCTCAATGCCCCAGAATCTGGCTGAGGAACAGCTGGGTCCGCTCGGACTGCGGATTGTTGAAGAACGGTTCCGGCGCGTTCTCTTCGATGATCTGGCCCTGATCCATGAAGATGACGCGGTCGGCGACGGTCTTGGCGAAGCCCATCTCGTGGGTCACGCACAGCATGGTCATGCCTTCATTGGCCAGTTCGACCATGACATCCAGCACTTCCTTGATCATCTCCGGGTCCAGCGCCGAGGTCGGCTCATCGAACAGCATCACTTCCGGGCTCAGACACAGCGAGCGCGCGATCGCGACACGCTGCTGCTGGCCGCCGGACAGCTGGCCGGGGAACTTGTGGGCCTGATCGGCGATACGCACGCGCTCCAGGTACTTCATGGCTTCGGCCTCCGCCTCGCGGCGCGGTCGCTTCTGCACCCAGATCGGCGCCAGACAGCAGTTCTCCAGCACCGTCAGATGCGGGAACAGGTTGAAGTGCTGGAACACCATGCCGACGTTGCGACGGATCGCCTCGATCTGCTTGATGTCCTGGGTCAGCGGCATGCCGTTGACCACGATATCGCCTTCCTGATGCTCCTCGAGATGATTGATGCAGCGGATCATCGTCGACTTGCCGGAGCCCGAAGGGCCACAGATGACGATACGTTCGCCCTTGCGCACGCTCAGGTTGATGTCACGCAGCACGTGGAAGTCGCCGTACCACTTGTTGAGGCCCTTGAGCTCGATCATCGGGCGCTCATCGGCGCCGATGTTGCCCTGCGAGGCGGATGTTGTCGTTGTCATGATGAAGATTCCTTGGCGCCGTGATCAGCGCTTCTTGTGACCGGTATGCAGCAGGCGCTCGAGATACTGGCTGTAGCGCGACATGCTGAAGCAGAAGACCCAGAAGACCAGCGCCACGAAGGCGTAGCCCTCGATGGAGTAGCCCAGCCATTTGGGGTCGGCGAGACCGGCCTGCACGATGGCGAGCAGATCGAAGAGCCCGATGATCAGTACCAGCGAGGTGTCCTTGAACAGGGCGATGAAGGTGTTCACGATGCCGGGAATCATCAGCTTGAGCGCCTGGGGCAGCACGATCAGCCCCATGTTGCGCCAGTAGCCCAGCCCCAGCGCCATGCCGGCCTCGGTCTGTCCCTTCGGGATCGCCTGCAGGCCACCACGCACCACTTCCGCCATGTAGGCACTCTGGAACAGGGTGATGCCGATCAGCGCGCGCACCAGCTTGTCGAGATTGACCTCGCCAGGCACGAACAGCGGCAGCATCACCGAGGCCATGAACAGCACCGTGATGAGCGGCACACCGCGCCAGAACTCGATGAACACCACACAGATGCTCTTCACGATCGGCATCTCGGAGCGACGCCCCAGCGCCAGCAGGATCCCCAGCGGCAGTGCCGCCACGATACCCACCACCGCCAGCACCAGTGTCAGCATCAGACCGCCCCACTCGTGGGTACCGACGATCTCGAGGCCGAAGCTGCCGCCATGCAGCAGGAAGTAGGCGATGAAGGGGAACACCGCCAGGCTGACGATGGCGACCCAGCCCTTGGCCGGCAGCTTCGGAATCGCCAGCCAGGCGATCAGGGCCGCAAAGACGGCGAAGACGATATCGACCCGCCAGGTTTCCTCGCTCGGGTAGAAGCCGTAGATGAACTGATCGAGACGCGCACTGATGAAGACCCAGCAGGCGCCCTCCCCCGTGCAGTCCTCTCGTGAGGTGCCGCTCCAGCTGGCATCGATCAGCGCCCACTGCAGGCTGGGCACCACCAGCAGATAGACCAGATACAGCGCGAACAGCGTGAACAGCGTATTGATCGGTCCGGCGAACAGATTGCTGCGCAACCAGGCCACCGCGCCGATGCTGTCGCTCGGCGCCGGACGGGAATCGATCATCTTCTCGGTGACCCGTGACAGGGTCTTTTCAATCGACATGGGCAGACCCTCAGCGCTCGACCAACGCCATGCGGGCGTTGAACCAGTTCATGAACATGGAGACCAGCAGACTGATGGTCAGATAGACCAGCATCGTCATGGCGATCACCTCGATGGCCTGACCGGTCTGGTTGAGCGTGGTACCCGCGAAGACCGAGACCAGATCGGGATAGCCGATGGCCGTAGCCAGCGACGAGTTCTTGATCAGGTTCAGGTACTGGCTGGTCAGCGGCGGGATGATGACGCGCAGCGCCTGCGGCACCACCACCAGACGCAGTGTCATGCCACCGGACAGCGACAGCGCCCGTGACGCTTCGGTCTGGCCGTGCGGTACCGCTTCGATGCCGGAACGCACGATCTCGGCGATGAAGGCAGCGGTATAGACCGACAGCGCGACCCACAGGGCGAGGAACTCGGGGACGACCGTGATGCCGCCACGGAAGTTGAAGCCCTTGAGTTCCGGCAGCTCCCAGCTCAGCGGCATGCCCATCGCGAAGTAGGCCAGCAGCGGCGCCACGATGATCAGACCGAGCGAGATCCAGCCCGCCGGCAGGCGCTGACCGGTACGGGCCTGACGCTGGCGGTTCCAGTAGCTGAAGATGCCGCTGGCGACGACGGCCAGCACGAACACCGCAATCACCACCGAGAAACCGCTGGAAGTGATGGGAGCCGGCACGAACAGACCGCGCACGTTGAGGAAGAACGCCTCGCCCAGCGACAGCGAGCCACGCGGACTCGGCAGGGTTCTCAGGACGGCGAAATACCAGAAGAAGATCTGCAGCAGCAGCGGGATGTTGCGGAAGACTTCGATATAGACCGCCGCCAGCCGCGAGATCAGCCAGTTGGGGGACAGACGCGCGACCCCCATGACGAAGCCGATCACGGTCGCGGCGATGACACCCAGTGCGGATATCAACAAGGTATTGAGCAGGCCGACGATGAAGGTATCGCCATAGGTGGATTGCTCGGAATAGTCGATCAGGCTCTGCAGGATGCCAAAGCCTGCGGTGTTGTCCAGAAAGGCAAAGCCGGTGGTGATGCCACGGCTTTCGAGGTTGGTCAGGGTATTGCTGACGATGATCGCCAACACACCGAACACGCCTGCCAGCATCAATAGCTGGAAGATCAGTGCCCGCTTGGCCGGGTCACGCCAGAATGGCGGCTTGACCGTGGCCGGCGGGCGAGAAGCAGGTTGTGTCATACAGGCAATCTCCGCCGGAAAGCTATGCGACTTCCGCCTGCCGTCCTATCGAACGGCAGATCAGTTATCTCTCGGCACTCGATGAATGGGTCACGAGGAACAGGCTGGGCCTCACAGGCTGGGGCACATAAGCTAAGCCGCTGGGCGGGGCCTCTTGTTGCCGGGCCCCACATGACGCTGGCCAGAGGAAGTGGAGCAAGACGCTCACTCCCCCTGGCCAGCGTCCTTGCTCAGCCTGTCATGAGGGGCAAGGCCCACCCGCAGTACAGGGCGAGCCCGCGCATCAGCGAACCGGCGGGGCGTACTGGACGCCGCCATCGGTCCACAGTGCGTTCAAGCCGCGCTCGATACCCAGTGCGGAGCCGGTACCGACGTTGCGCTCGAACACCTGGCCGTAGTTACCGACCTGCTTGATGACCTGGTAGGCCCAGTCAGCCGGCAGCCCCATGGCTTCCCCGTAGTTGCCATCGGCACCGACCAGGCGCGCGACGTTCGGGTTGGTGTCCGACTTCTTCTCTTCGATGTTGTCGGAGCTCAGCCCCATCTCTTCGGCGTTGATCTGGGCGAACAGGGTCCACTTGACGATGTTGAACCACTGGTCATCGCCCTGACGGACGACGGGGCCCAGCGGTTCCTTGGAGATGACTTCCGGCAGCACCATCGCAGACGCCGGATCGGAGAGCTTGATACGCAGCGCGTAGAGCTGGGATTGGTCGGAGGTCAGGACGTCACAACGACCGGCTTCGAAACCCTTGACGGTCTGGTCGGAGGTATCGAAGACGACCGGCTCGAAGGACATGTCGTTCAGGCGGAAGTAGTCCGCCAGGTTGAGCTCGGTGGTGGTGCCGGACTGGATGCAGACGGCTGCCCCGTCCAGCTCCTTGGCACTGGAGACGCCCAGGTCCTTGCTGACCATGAAGCCCTGGCCGTCGTAATAGTTCACGCCAGCGAAGTTGAGGCCCAGTGAGGTGTCACGGGTCGCCGTCCAGGTGGTGTTGCGGGACAGGACATCAATCTCGCCGGACTGCAGCGCGGTGAAACGCTCCTTGGCTGTCAGCGGCACATAGCGCACCTTGCTGGCATCGCCCAGCACGGCTGCCGCGACGCCGCGGCAGACGTCGACATCGAGGCCCTGCCAGTTACCGGCGTCATCCGGTGCCGAGAAGCCCGGCAAGCCGGTGCTGACGCCACACTGGACAAAGCCCTTTTCCTTGACGCTATCCAGGGTAGCGGCACTGGCGCCTGTCGCCATGGAGGCGGCCAGGACAGCGGCGCTAGCGATCAGCAGTGGCTTCTTGTTGTTATGCATCGTGATTCCCTCGCGAAAGTCTGGAGTCCGCTCGATCAGCCTCGAGTCAGAAGTGGTGCAATGCATTGCATGGCACCTACCGACAATAGCAAGCCGCGTTCCAATTTCCGCCTATCGCGTGATCCGCTGTGTTCAACGCTGAAAAAAGCGCTAAAACCCAGTGATATAGGCCAAAGCCTCGGAGTGAGGCGGCGGATCATTCCGCGCGATTGCCGCGCAGTTAGGCTCATGGCGAGACCAGTTCGCCTCATATCGGTGCAAAATAAAAACGGCCGTTTCATTGCGAAACGGCCGTTGGCGGTGCAGCGATGTGGCGCGAGTGGCAGATTGCGACCAATGTCTCGGTCTGCCTGACTCAACGCTTGTTCATCCCGTCAGGCACGTTTTCGTGCCTGACGGGACTCCCTTGCCACTGCAAGGTGCATGCAAATCACTTCTCCAGCAGGCGCTGCATGAAGGGCGGCAGCACCAGGGCGGCGCGATGGCCTTCGACGGTATAGAAGTCACGCGCGAAGGTGGCGGCAGCGGCATCTTCCTCGCGGAATGACTTCACGTCACAGCCCTTGCCCGCCAGGGTGCAGCTCCACCAGCCGGACGGATACACCGGCTGCGGGAACGGCAGGGTCGCGACGCTATCAAAGCCCGCTTCGCCCATGTCATTGCGCAGGTCCTTGATGATGGAATCGGTGTGATAGAGCGGAGACTCGCTCTGCTGCACCATCAGGCCGCCCTGCTTGAGGATACGATGGCAGCGCTTGAGGAAGTCGGTCTTGAACAGACCTTCCGCCGGGCCGACCGGGTCGGTGGAATCGACGATCAGCACGTCGATGCTCTCATCCGGGCAGTTGTCGACCCACTTGACGCCATCCTCGAACAGCAGCTCGGCGCGCGGGTCGTCATTGGACTCGACCAGCGCCGGGAAGAATTGCTCGGAGGCACGCGTGACCGCCGGATCGATATCGATCTGGGTGACCTTCTCCACGCCCGGGTGCTTGAGCACCTCACGCAGGGTGCCGCAATCGCCACCGCCGATGATGACGACACGCTTGGGGTCTGCATGAGCGAACAGCGCCGGGTGCGACATCATCTCGTGATAGAGGAAGTTGTCACGGTCAGTCAGCATCACGCAGCCGTCCAGCACCATCAGGTTGCCGTAGGTCTCGGTGGCATAGACTTCGAGGTGCTGATAAGGGGTCTGCTCGTCATGCAGCTTGTGGCTGACCTTGAGCGAGAAGGCGCTGCCGTGGCGATCGAAGATTTCGGTAAACCAGGAGCCATCGAGACGTTCGGTCATGGGGGACCCTCGCATTGGATATCACAGACGGGATATCAAGGTATGGATAGAGACGGCACGATGGCCATCGGAAATTGCGCCAATCAGCACTGCGCCAGCGTCAGGCCGGCAGTTCACGGCCCGCATGACGCCCACGCGGCGTGATGTCGTGATACGCGACATGCCGGGCAAGCGCCAACATGGCGCAGGCGCTGCACCATAGCCAAAGACGGCCGGAGTGGAAAGTGTTGATGCATGACAATTTCAGACAGGCCGCGTATCGATGACACGCGGCCCGGGGGAGAGGCTCAGCGAGAAGCCGGCCCGAGGCGGACCAGATGGAGAATCAGTCTGACGCACTGAAACACTCCCAGCCCGATGAGGATGCCGGCGAGGTCCGCCAGCGCATCCAGCACCTCAGCGCCGCGATAGGGAATCGCCAGCTGCAGACATTCGATGGCGACGCCCAGCAGCAGCAGGAGCGGCAGGATGATCAAGCTGGTCAAGCCCGCCAGCCGTGTCGTCAGCGCCAGCAACGCGAAGGCGGAGAAATGCTGCAGCTTGTCCCAGGGGAAGGTCTGCTCCGGATGCGGCACGCCCGGGGAGAGCGTGCCGAACAGGATCAGCAACAGACACAGAAGCGCCACGAAGGCCCAACCGCGGCGCGGGATGAGACGCTGCTCGACCGGCGTCATGCTGACACCCCCGCTGCCCGGCACCCTTCTGCTTGCTGCCCTTCTGCTTGCTGCACTGCTACTTGCCACCTTCTATAGGCAGCAACAGGGGTGGCAGCAGAGAAGACCATGACGGGCTCTCCCATCAGCCGCGGGCGACCGGTGTCGCATTGGCGGCGTCATCCTGATGGTAGGCCGGGCTCAGCTCGTGCAGCGCATCCATCAGGGCATTGACGTTGCCCGGGTCGGTGAACTGGCTGATGCCGTGCCCCAGGTTGAAGATGTGGCCCGGGCCCTGGCCGTAGCTGTCGAGGATACGCGCGACTTCGGCACGAATGGCGGCCGGCGTACCGAACAGCGCATTCGGGTCCAGGTTGCCCTGCAGAGCCACACGATGGCCGACACGCTCACGCGCATTGGACATCTCGGTGGTCCAGTCGAGGCCGACGGCATCACAGCCGGTGGCGGCGATGTGTTCGAGCCATTGGCCACCATTCTTGGTGAACAGGATCACCGGCACACGGTTGCCTTCGCTGTCCGGCTTGAGGCCAGCGACGATCTGCTCCATGTAGCGCAGCGAGAACTCGAGGTAGGCCGGCGTGGACAGGGTGCCGCCCCAGGTATCGAAGATCTGCACCGCCTGAGCACCCGCGGCAATCTGGGCGTTCAGGTAGTCGGTAACGGCCTGCGCGAGGGTGTCGAGCAACTGATGCATGGCTTCCGGATTGGAATACATCAGGCCTTTCACGTGACGGAAGTCCTTGCTGGAACCGCCCTCGACCATATAGGTGGCCAGTGTCCACGGGCTGCCGGAGAAACCGATCAGCGGCACGCGGCCGTTCAGTTCACGGCGGATGGTGGACACGGCACGCATGACGTAATCGAGATCACGCTCGACATTCGGCACGCTCAGCGCCGCGATTTCCTCGGCAGTCCGCACTGTCTTGCGGAATTTCGGGCCTTCGCCAGTCTCGAAGTAAAGGCCCAGCCCCATGGCATCCGGGATGGTCAGGATGTCGGAGAACAGGATGGCGGCATCCAGCGGGAAGCGCTCCAGCGGCTGCAGCGTCACCTCGCAGGCACGCGCGGTGTCCATGCACAGGTCCATGAAGCCACCGGCCTGACCGCGGACTTCGCGATATTCCGGCAGATAGCGGCCAGCCTGGCGCATCATCCAGACGGGAGTACGGTCGACCGGCTGACGGGCCAGCGCGCGCAGGAAGCGATCATTCTTCAAGGTCATCGGAATCACACATCAGCTCGGGGAATGTCTCGGCATTCTATCAGAGCCTGAGAAAAATCCCGCCCATCGTGGTGATGCAACAAATGCATTGGCAAATCGCCCCACCTTTATAGTTCCTTTGCTGGCGTCATCCGACCATTGTGGTGGTGGCGGCAACAACGCTTTTCCATACAGAGCGATGAGTCATCGGCCACAGACTGGTAAACTCGCCACATGACTGCATGCTGGCCGCCGGTATCTCGAGCGACTCATCGAGACATTGCCGGACCACCGCATGCCCGCGCTTTTTCAGCCCGGCGATTGTCCGGGCGTTCGAGGTGAACAGTGACCATTCGATTCATCGCCGCCTCGCGGCTGCCAACGCCCTGGGCGACCTTCACCATGCACGGTTTCGAGGATGAGACCACCGGCAAGGACCACATCGCCCTGACTCTGGGCGACATCGATGACGGCGCGCCGGTGCTGGGCCGCGTGCATTCCGAGTGCCTGACCGGCGACGCCCTCTTCTCGATGCGCTGTGACTGCGGCTATCAGCTGCAGGAAGCGCTCAAGCGCATTGCCGCCGAAGGCCGCGGCGTGTTGCTCTATCTGCGTCAGGAAGGCCGCGGCATCGGCCTGCTCAACAAGATTCGCGCCTATGAGCTGCAGGATGGCGGCGCCGATACCGTCGAAGCCAATGAGCGCCTCGGCTTCGGGGCTGACATGCGCCGCTACGATATCTGTGTGCCGATGCTGGAGCATCTCGGCGTCAGCACTCTCAAGCTGATGACCAACAACCCGCGCAAGGTCGATGCCCTGACCCGTGATGGTGTCACCATCAGTGAGCGGCAGCCGATCACCACCGGCCTGAATCCGCACAACGAGCACTATCTCTCGACCAAGGCGGGCAAGCTGGGCCACATGATGGCACTGGATGATTTCACCCAGGCAAGCGACGTGGATATCGAGCGCAGCGAGTAGCCGCGCGCAGGGGGAGCCTGATGGGTTCCCCCTTCCTTTATAGGCAAATTGACTGGCTGGCGCAGCGAGCGTGACATGACGACGTCACCCGCCAGGGAGTAGGCTGGAGTCGAACCCGCGCCGGAGACATCGCCATGCGCAAAGACTCAACAGCTGCATCATCACAGCCTTCTTCATCACAGCCTTCTTCATCGCAACCTCAGTCATCACAGCCTTCGTCAACACGGCCCGCCTCGACACCTCCTCAGGCATCCCCCTCTTCCAGCGCATCGCCTGCCGATGACGCAGATTCACGCGACACCTCCGCGACGCCTGCTCTCTATACCCGGCTGGAGGAATGGCTGCACAGCGCCAGCCACGGCATCGGCGCCGTCATGGGCCTCGTCGGCATGATCGTGCTGATCGTGATGGCCAGTCTCGCCGCCGAAGTCGACCCCTGGAAGATCGTCAGCGTCAGCCTCTACGGCCTGACCCTGGTGGTGCTGTATGCGGCCTCGACGCTCTATCACGGTATCCGTCACCCACGCCTGAAATATGCCTTCCAGCTGCTGGATCACTGCGCCATCTATCTACTGATCGCCGGCACCTATACGCCCTTCCTGCTGGTCAATCTTCGCGGCCCGACCGGCTGGACGCTGTTCGCCATCATCTGGTCGCTCGCGCTGGGCGGCATCTTCCTCAAGCTGCGCTGGCCTGAACGCTTCAGTGCCCTGCGCGTGAGCGTCTATCTGCTGATGGGCTGGTTGATCGTGTTCGCCTCGCCGATGCTGGTCGAGAAGCTCTCCGAGACGGGGCTCATCCTGCTGGTCGCCGGTGGCATCACCTATACCCTGGGCGTGATCTTCTTTTTGATGACGCGCCTGCGCTATCACCACGCCATCTGGCACCTGTTCGTGCTTGGCGGCAGTACCTGCCACTTCTTCGCCATCTATACCGCAGTGCTGCCGTATTCCGTGTGACGTGATCGGGGCCGCCATGCTGGCCGGCGCTCTTGAGCACACCGGCTTGAGAACACGGCACTGAGAACACCGGCAAGCCACCTCAAAAAAGCGGGAAGGGTCGTCATGACCCTTCCCGCTTTTTTTCGCGATTTTTTGACGCTTCAGGGCTCGTCTCTCACAGGGCTATCTCCCTGAGGGGCGAAGACCGGCAAGCGATACCGGGTGCCACGCCCGACACCGTAACTTTCCAGTACCTGCTTGGCGGTCAGGTCGGCGAGATCGCGGGCGGCGGTAGGGTCGGAGGTATCGACCAGGGCGCGGTATTCGGCGCGCCCCACGCCCTCTTCGTCATCTCGCTCCAACAATGTCAGTACCAGCTCGCGCTGGCGGGCATTCAGCGGCGTACGCGCGTGCTCCAGCCACAGTCGCTCGGCGCGCTGGACGCGCTGGTAATGGAAGGCCGTCCGACGACCGGCGTCGCGCAGACGCAAAAGCCACCACTCGGCCCAGACATTCATGTCACCGGGCGCTGCATCCTCCACCTCACCATTGAGCGCGCGGTCCAGCTGCGGCGGCAGCTGATGGCCGCTGGCCGAGGTCTGAGGCTTGCCGAGATAACGCTGCTCCAGCTCGCGCAATTCATCCTGATGCTCGAGCACCACAGAGAACAGCGCCTGGCGGCGCCAGCAGAGTTGCTCCAGCGCTTCCGGCTCCCAGCGCTCGGCGACCTTGCCGACAAACTCGCCCTGCTGCTGCAACGCGGCCAGGGCATCGATTCGTGTCAGCCAGCGCATCAGCAGCAAGCGCCCGATCAAGCCGTTGCCCAAGGCCAGCGGTGCCAGCGCCTGCCAGTGCGCATGCAGCTGCAGGGCATTCAACACCCCTGAGTTATCCACATCCGGTTCTTCCATCGCCAGACGCTGCCAGAAGACATCCAGCTCCCGGTCCAGCGCATCGGGGTTCTCCGCCGGGGCGCGATAGCGCAAGCGCTTGAGGCCATAACGACCGCTGACGGCTTCGTAGCGCGCCTCGCGCCATGCACCGAGTGGCTGACCACTGCTGCGCGGCAGGAAAGGCCCCAGACGCCGATGCCACTCGAGCACCTGTTGGCGGGTCAGCGGCTGGAATGCCGTACGCACGACTTCCAGCGTCACATCCACGAAGACGTCGACGCCAGGCGCCGGCCCGCGCGGTGACTCCTGATGGCCGGACTCCAACCCCAGCGCCTGATACAGCGCATCACGCAACGCCGCCCGCCCGAGCACCACGCCGGACAGCTGGGCACTGGCTTCCATCTCTTCGCTGAGGAGCGTCGCCTCGAGACGCAGGCGTTGTCGGGGATAGAGATTCTGCCCCTGAGCGACCAGCGGCGACATCACCGCCTGGGTCGCCGCCAACTGCCCCATCAAGGGCATGACCTCCAACCGCCCCCGTGGCCAGTCAGGCTGCTGCCAGATCCACATAAGTTGTTATTCCCATTGAGGTTTTCATCAACATCTTATCAAAAAGATCCGCAATAAACCACATATCGAATCATTGAGTGATGCGCAAGATAGGCAAGATGCGATCATCGCTTTTGCTTTGATCAATATCATGTCATGAAAATCTAATAAACCTCTCAACCCCATGATTTCCATCGGATATGTCGCCACTCACATCGCATGAGTGCTGCCCTCGACCTCATCACGATCAACACTTGACCACCATGACGAAAACAACCAATTACCGAATCATTAATAGATACACAAAAGATTCAACAGCGCATCATTCACCACCGGATGCCTGAAACCCGCCCTCGATCGAGGGCCTGCCTCGCGCCGCACTGTCTCGAACTGACCTGTCTCGAACTGGCCTGCCTCTAACCGACCTGAGTCAGCCCGCCACCAGCAGCCTGGGACGTGCCCCAGACAGTTGACGCCGCTGAACGAGCAGGGCGCCCCCTCAACCTCGTCAGGCGTCCTGCAAGCGCCTCTAAGGCCCAGAAACGCAAAAGGCGCCACCCTGATATCAGGATGGCGCCTCGTGGCGTGTGCGCGCTCTCAGAGCGCTCTCATGACTTCATTGCAGAACATGCAGGACAGATCAGCCCGTCAGCTTGGCCTGTGGCGGCGTTCGATGACGTTTCCGGCAACAGGGCTCAGTGTTGCTGACGCTCCTCGGCGGCCTGTTGCTCGCGCTGGCGGGCCCGCTCGCAGGCAGGACGCGCCCGCACCTCTTCGCCCCATTGCTCAAGCACGGTAGGCAGAGGTTGCCCGGCCATCTGCGCCCAGCTGAGGGTCTGGGCGAGAAAGATATCGGCGACACTGAATTCATCGGCCACCAGCCAGCCCTGACCATCGAAGCGGCGCTGAAGTGCCTTGAGAGCACGCTGGAATTCCCATTGGGCTGTCTGCTTGATGGCATCACAGCGCTGGTCCTCCGGCAGCGCGAAGGTGTGCTTGGCCAATGTCCACAGCGGCTGCTCAAGCTCGGTGGTCAGGAAACTGAGCCATTGATCCATCTGGGCCTGCCCGGCCAGCGATTGTGGCAGCAGGCGCCCTTCTCGCGCCGCCAGGTAGCGACAGATGGCACTGGACTCGAACAGGGCCAGCTCACCATCCACCAGGGCTGGTGCCTTGCCATCGGGATGAATGGCCAGGTATTCAGGGCTGTGCCCCTCACCGGCCTTCAGATCCAGACTATGAATCCGGTAATCGAGCCCCAGTTCCTCGAGCGTCCAGGCGACCCGCAGCGAGCGGGAATTCGGATAGCTATAGAGAGTCAACATGGTCGGGCGCACTCCGTGGCGTTGCAGTGGTGACTGGCGCAGGTGACGGCTTTCGCGCCAGCCAGGCCCTGGCTGCTTGAGCAGAGGGCTTGATGGTCATCCAGCATGGGCGGGAAGTCGCGGAGTTTCCATGCATCCTTCGCCATCTCGCCGCAGGCAGTCACGCAACGAAAAACGCCTGTGGACAACTCGAACTCTCGAGTCATCCACAGGCGTTTCGGTATTGCATGTCGCCAGGATCAGCTGCCGAGGCGAGCCTCGATACTGGCGCGGATGCCGGCGGTATCCAGACCGCAGTCACGCAGCAGCTCGACCGGCTTGCCATGCTCGACGAAGCCATCCGGCAGCCCCAGCAGCAGCATGGGCTGAGCCAGTCCCGCGTTCAGGTAGAGCTCGGCCACGCCGGCTCCCGCGCCACCCGCGATGGCATTCTCTTCGACGGTCACGACCAGGTCGTGCTCCGCGGCGATCTCGAGCAGTGCCTCGCGGTCCAGCGGCTTGATGGAGCGCAGATTGAAGTGGGTCGCGTCCAGCGCCTCGGCGACCTCGGCCACCGGCGTGTTCATGCTGCCCACGGCGACGATGGCGACACGCACCTCGGGGCTGCCGCTGATACGACGACGATATTCCCCCTGACCGATCGCCATTGGCGTCAGGTCGGCATCGGTGGCCACCCCCGGCCCGGTACCGCGCGGATAGCGCACCGCGGCAGGCCCGGGGTGGGCCAGTGCCGCGCTCAGCATGCCACGGCACTCGGCTTCATCGGCCGGCGCCATCAGCACCAGCTCCGGCACGCAGCGCAGGAATGACATGTCCAGGCTGCCGTGATGCGTCGGGCCGTCTTCGCCGACCAGACCGGCACGGTCGATGGCAAAGGTCACGTCCAGTTTCTGCACCGCGACATCGTGGATCAGCTGATCATAGCCACGCTGCAGGAAGGTGGAATAGATCGCCACCACCGGCTTCATGCCCTCACAGGCCATGCCCGCTGCCACTGTCACCGCGTGCTGCTCCGCGATGGCGACATCGTAGTAGCGATCAGGATATTCCTTCGAGAAACGCACCAGATCCGAGCCTTCCCGCATGGCCGGCGTGATGCCGATGACGCGCTCATCCGCGGCGGCGGCATCACACAGCCAGTTGCCGAAGACGCTGCAGTATTTCTGCGGCTTGGGAGCCGGCGCGTCGGTGACGGCAGGCGCCTGCTCGGCTGCCTGGGGCGCGGCCTTCTCGAGCTTGGTGATGGCGTGATAGCCGATCGGGTCACGCTCCGCCGGCAGGAAGCCCTTGCCCTTGCGCGTCACCACATGCAGGAACTGCGGGCCATCCAGATCACGCATGTTGCGCAACGTCTGCACCAGCGCCGGCAGGTCATGGCCGTCGATGGGGCCGATGTAGTTGAAGCCCATCTCCTCGAACAGCGTCGCCGGGCTGATGAAGCCCTTCATGTGCTCTTCGGTACGCTTGGCGAGCTCCAGTGCTCCCGGCAAGGGCGACAGCAGTCGCTTGCCGTTGGCGCGCATCTGGGTATACGGCTTGCTGGCCAGAATACGTGCCAGATAGCTTGCCAGGCCGCCGACGTTCTCGGAGATCGACATCTCGTTGTCATTGAGCACGACCAGCATATTGGCCTTCACGTGCCCGGCATGCGCCAGTGCCTCGAACGCCATGCCAGCCGTCAGGGCACCATCGCCGATCACCGCACAGGCGCGCCGTGACTCACCCGCCGTGCGGGCGCCGAGCGCCATGCCCAGCGCCGCACTGATCGAGGTGCTGGAATGGCCCACTCCGAAGGTGTCGAACTCGCTCTCGGCACGCTTGGGGAAGGCAGACAGGCCGTTGTACTGGCGCATGCTGTACATGGCTTCACGACGGCCGGTCAGAATCTTGTGCGGATAGGCCTGATGACCCACGTCCCACACCAGACGGTCATGGGGCGTTTCCAGCGCATGGTGGAGTGCCACGGTCAGCTCGACCACACCGAGCCCGGCACCGAAGTGCCCGCCGGTACAGCCGACGCTGTAAAGCAGGTAGGCGCGCAGTTCGTCAGCCAATTGGCGCAGCTGTGCCGCGCTCATGGCGCGCAGCGCTTGAGGTGTCTCGACCGCATCGAGCAGTGGCGTCGCGGGGCGCGCCTGAGGTATCTCGTCAAACAGCTTCATAGGCGTCAGGAATCAGTGGTCTCGCTCGATCATGTAGCGCGCCAGCACCGCGAGTGGCTCTGCGGCCTCTCCCAACGGTGCCAGGGCATCCAGGGCCTCTTGCAGTAGCTGACCTGCTCGCTCTTGAGCACCTTCGAGTCCAAGCAGCGAGGGATAGGTCGGCTTGTCGCGCGCAGCGTCAGCACCGGCCGTCTTGCCAAGCGTTGCGGTGTCGCCCGTCACGTCCAGGATGTCATCCTGGATCTGGAAGGCCAGGCCGATAGCCGAAGCGTAGCGCTCCAGGGCAGCAAGACGCGAATCCTGCTCGTCGACTGCCACCAATCCGCCCAGACGGACCGCGGCGCGAATCAGCGCGCCGGTCTTGTAGGCATGCATGCGTGACAGCGCCTCTACCTCGCGGAACTGCCCGACCGCCTCGAGATCCAGCGCCTGACCGGCCACCATGCCGCGCCGCCCGGAGGCCTCGGCCAGGGTACGCACCAGGGCAGGTGTCCGTACATGGCCGGTCGTCGCCATCACTTCGAAGGAGAGCGTCAGCAGGGCATCGCCCGCGAGAATGGCGGTCGCCTCATCGAAGGCGCGATGCACGGTGGGACGGCCACGACGCAGGTCGTCATCGTCCATGGCCGGCAGGTCATCATGAACCAGCGAATAGGCATGCACCAATTCGAGCGCCGCTGCCGCCGCGTCCAGCGCAGCGCGGTCAGCGGCCTCCTCATCGCAGCCCAGGGCACGACCCACCGCATACAGCAGCACGGGGCGCAGACGCTTGCCGCCACCCAGCACGCTGTAGCGCATGGCGTCCTCGAGACGCTCACTCACCGCCGCACTGCCGGGAGTCAACAACGCCTCAAGCACGGCCTCACTGCGCGCCTGTCCAGAGCGGATCAGCTCGCTGGCCTGCGATGCAGTCGGCGTGACTTGCGTATTCAATCCACCTGACATCACCAGTCCTTCTCCTCGTCCGCTTCACCCGCCATGCTGCCTGCGGCATCGGGCGCCGTAAACGCCGTGGGCGTCAGCGCTCCCTCCGGGCCTTCCACCAATGCCTGCAGGCGCAACTCCGCGCTGTCGAGCCGCTGCTGCGCCTCGCGCGCCAGGCTCACGCCCTCTTCAAAAGCGCCCAGTGACGCTTCCAGCGACATGTCGCCAGCTTCGAGCCGCGTCACCAACCCTTCTAGACGGGCCAGGGTGGCGGCGAAATCCTGTGGCACTTCCTTTTCGGCCATGGGTGCTCTCGCTCATCCGACCGGGCGGGCCCGGTGTCTCTGTGTGGAGCGCCAGTATAACCCGAAGGGCTTCACGACGCTGCCCACCCCCTGCGCACGGAGGAAGAGTCACATCAAACGGCTGTGCTGTGAATTTTTCATGCCCGGCACGCGGACATTTCATCCGGAGGCCCCGTCGGCTGTGATATTCTTTGCTCCCCTGTTGACAGCACGCCCCGCTGTTTCTCTGGCATTTTCTTGAGGTGTGACACGCCAGCAGGTCATGAAAAAGACCAAACGAACAGAAACGCCGGCATGACCGGCGAGAGGGTTGATCCGACAATGGCCAAGACGTCCCTGGACAAGAGCAAGATCAAGATTCTATTGCTCGAGGGTGTCCACCAATCCGCCGTGGATAATTTCCTCAACGCGGGTTACACCAACATCGAACTGCTTCAGACCTCGCTGGCCGAGGAAGAACTGATCGAGAAGATCCGCGATGTGCACTTCATCGGCATTCGTTCCCGCACTCAGCTCAACGAGCGCGTGATCTCCGCTGCCGAGAAGCTCACCGCCATCGGCTGCTTCTGTATCGGCACCAACCAGGTCGACCTGGAAGCCGCACTGAAGCGCGGTATTCCCGTGTTCAACGCGCCCTACTCCAACACTCGCTCGGTCGCCGAGCTGGTACTGGCCGAAGCCATCATGCTGATGCGCGGCGTGCCGGAGAAGAGCGCCAAGGCACATCGTGGCCAGTGGATGAAATCCGCCAAGAACAGCCATGAAGTCCGCGGCAAGACGCTGGGCATCGTGGGCTACGGCAGCATCGGTTCCCAGCTGTCCGTGCTCAGCGAATCCCTGGGCCTGGACGTCATCTACTACGATGCCGTCACCAAGCTCGGCATGGGCAACGCCCGTCAGGTGGCAAGCCTGGAAGAGCTGCTGGCGCGCGCTGACATCGTCACGCTGCATGTGCCGGAAATCCCCTCCACCAAGTGGATGATGGGCAAGCAGCAGTTCGCGCTGATGAAGCAGAACAGCGTCTTCATCAATGCGGCACGCGGCACCACCGTCGTCATCGAAGACCTGGCCGAAGCCCTCTCCAGCGGCAAGCTGCTGGGCGCCGCCATCGACGTCTTCCCGGTAGAGCCGAAAGGCAACGGCGAAGAGTTCGTGTCTCCGCTGCGCGAGTTCGACAATGTCATCCTGACGCCGCACGTCGGTGGCTCCACCATGGAAGCCCAGGAAAACATCGGTGTCGAAGTCGCCGAGAAGCTGGTGACCTACTCCGATAACGGCACCACCATCGGCTCGGTCAACTTCCCGGAAGTCGCCCTGCCGGCGCACCCGGAAAAGCACCGTCTGCTGCATATCCACGACAACGTCCCGGGCGTGCTGTCACGCATCAACCAGGTGCTGTCCGAGGAAGGCATCAACATCTCTGGCCAGTACCTGCAGACCAACAACACGGTCGGCTATGTGGTCATCGATGTCGACAAGGCCTACGGCAAGAAAGCGCTCGAAGCGCTCAAGACCGTCGACCATACCCTGCGTATCCGGACCCTCTACTCGGAAGCTGATTTCGAGAACTGAGTCCGTGCTCTGCTTCATGGCCGTGGAGCAGAGGGCAGGCAAATGAAAACGCCGCAGCCAGAAATGGCTGCGGCGTTTTTTTGTTCCGGATTACCGAGCGCGTTGATCATCCCGTGCCCCGCTTCCCACTCCCCTCTGTCATGCCTCTGTCATGCCTCAATCGGTTTTCCATATACTGGCAATGCCGGGCCAAGACCAAGGGCGTGTTTCACGTGGAACATCTTGGCCCCTCGTAAAACACCTTCTAAATCAGATAGTTGAGAACAGGCGCCCAGTTGAAACTTCTTCTCTCAGCGCTCTGACAATGGCGTGCCAGCGACGGCCCAGTTTTCCGGCTCCACTTCCTGCAACACCACCCAGACGGACTGCTCACGCACACCCAGCACGCGAGCCGTCTCGCGAGTCAACGCCTCCACCAGCTCCCGCTTCTGTTCCTGTGTCTTGCCCGTCAGAAATTCTGCACGAATCATTGGCATGGTTTTCTCTCCTTGTTGTTCAGATCTTTTTTAGCGTGTGCCTGGCCAGCCTCGACTCGCTATTGCCACAGCCGCCTTATGACGCTGCGGACAATGTTCCACGTGAAACATCTGCCGGCAGCAAAGAGCGCAGCCCAGCGATATCAGTCTGCGGCATAGGCTGGTAAAGAAATTGGCTGCTTTACGAAAAAGCAGCCAATTCTCTCCATACGTCATTCAAAAAATCGCCTGGCTATCAGTCTGTTGGCGCGCTTTAGCCAAATATCACAAGCATCATGTTCCACGTGAAACACTGCTTAGGCGTAGCAGGAATCACCCAGCAGCACCTCTTCGACGCGACCGTTCAACAGCATGCCAAGCAGCGGCGTGTTATGGCCGGCACTGACCAGCGTCTCGCTTGAGACACGCCATTCCTGTTCCATATCGATCACCGCCAGATCACAGTACTCGCCCACTTCCAGCATGCCGCCCTTGAGTCCGAAGCGTCTGGCACTGAACGTCAATGTCTCGATCAGGCGAGGCAGGCTGAGCAGCTCGGCCTCCACCAGCGCCAGCCCCAGCGGCAGCATGGTTTCCAGGCTGGTCATGCCGGGCTCGGATACTGCGAAGGGCGCGCTCTTGGCTGCGGCTTCATGGGGCAGATGATCACTGACGATGGCGTCGATGGTGCCATCGACCACACCGGCCCGCAGCGCATCACGGTCTGCCGCGCTGCGCAGTGGCGGCTCCAGATGGAAGTTGGCGTTGAAGCCTTCCAGCTGCTCATCGGTCCAGTGCAGTTGCGCCATCGACACATCCGCGCTGATATCCAGCCCTCTGGCCTTGGCATCACGTACCAGCTCCACGGCCCGTGCACTGGAGAGCAGTGACACATGCGCCCGCACGCCGGTCTGCTCGATCAACAGCAGCCACTGGGTCAGAGCGACCGTTTCGGCTGATTCCGGAATGCCGGCCAATCCGAGACGTGAGGCAATGGCGCCCTCATGGGCGCAGCCCTGCCCGGCCAAGGCGGCCTCCTGGGCCTGGAACACGACGGTGATATCAAAGGTCCGCGCGTACTCCAGACAACGGCGCAGTACGCCGAGATCGCGTATCGGCTGGCGCAGGTTGGTCAGCGCCACACAGCCTGCGGATTTGAGCGCGGCCATATTGGCGAGCAGATCACCTTCCAGCCCCTGCGTCAGTGCCCCCAGCGGCGCAAGACGCACCCCCGCCACATCACGCGCGCGGTCCAGCAGCGTACGAATATGTGAGGCGCTGTCGAGCACCGGGCTGGTGTCGGGGCGCGGCAGGATGGTCGCGTAGCCACCCGCCAGTGCGGCAGCCGACTCACTGACCAGGCTGCCCTTGTAGCGCGGACCCGGGTCGCGCAGGTGCGCGCCAAGATCGATGAAGGCCGGCGTGACCAGCTTGCCCGCCAGATCATCGCGCTGCTCGGCACTGAAATCCGCCGGCGCTTCGCCGATCGCGATCAGGCGACCGCCGTCGAGGTGCAGGTCGTACTGGCCATCGCGGCCGTTGGTCGGGTCGATCACCCGTGCATTGATCAGGCTGCGTTTCATGCGCCAGCTCCTCGTGAACGTTCACCCCTGCGCTCGGCGCGCGCCTTCATCTGTCCGGAGACCGCCATCGACAGCACCGCCATGCGCACCGCGATGCCGTTGGTGACCTGATCGAGTATCAGCGAACGCGGGCCATCCGCGACGGCGGATTCGATCTCGACACCCCGGTTGATCGGCCCCGGATGCATCACCACGGCGTCAGGATGCGCGTGTGCCAGGCTTTCGCGGGTCAGGCCATAGCGGCGGTAGTATTCCGATTCCGAGGGCAGCAGCGCGCCATCCATGCGCTCCTTCTGCAGGCGCAGCATGATGACGACATCGACATCCTTCAGCCCTGCTGCCAGCTCAGTGAAAACCTGGCAGCCCAGCGTCTCGACCCCGATGGGCAGCAGCGTCTGCGGCGCGACCACACGCACCTCCGCTGCGCCCAGCGTATTGAGCGCCTGGATCTGCGAGCGAGCGACGCGTGAATGCAGGATGTCACCGACGATCGCGACGCGCAGATTGGCGAACTCGCCCTTGTGGCGGCGGATGGTCAGCATGTCGAGCATCGCCTGGGTCGGGTGCGCATGGCGACCGTCGCCGGCATTGATGATCGCCACATGCGGCGTGATCTGGCTGGCGATGAAGTGCGCCGCACCGGAGTCGCCATGACGCACCACGAAGGCGTCCGCCTGCATGGCCTCGAGATTGACCAGGGTATCCATCAGCGACTCGCCCTTGGCGGCCGACGAGGTCTTGATGTCCAGATTGAGTACATCCGCCGACAGACGCTTGGCGGCCAGCTCGAAGGTGGCACGCGTGCGGGTCGAGTTCTCGAAGAACAGGTTGGCCACCGTACGCCCGCGCAGCAACGGCACCTTCTTGACCTCGGCATCGCCGATGCCACGGAAGTGATCGGCGGTGTCGAGAATCTCGGTCAGCACGCTGCGCGGCAGGCCTTCGATATCCAGAAAGTGACGCAGCCGGCCCTGCTCATCCAGCTGGACCTGTGCCGGCGAGGCAGCCCGCACGTCCGCGCTGGCCTGCGAGAGATCAAACAGGTTCATGCCGTCACCTCTCCGGTATCGACCAGTGTCAGGCGCAGGTTGTCGGGGCCTTCCAGCTTGATGCGCTTGCCGGGCGCCAGCGCCAGGTTGGCACCCAGGGCGTCCGGCTGCACCGGCAGCTCACGCCCCGGCAGCTCTACCAGGCAGGCCAGCAGCACGCGGCGCGGACGGCCATAGTCGAACAGCTCATTGAGCGCCGCGCGCACGGTACGTCCGCTCATCAGCACATCGTCCACCAGCAGCAGATCGCGATTCTCGATATCCGGCAGCTGTGACCCCTGGCCGCCATCCGGCAGGCCCTTGTGGCCGAAGTCGTCGCGCCAGAAACCGATATCCAGTGTCGCGAGGGGCTCTTCCAGCCCCAGCCGCTCACGCAGTGCCTGGGCGACCCAAACACCGCCGGTATGAATGCCGACCGGAATCAGACGTTCACGATCGAGTTCACGGCGCTCGAACAGCAATTCGAGCTCCTCGGTCATGGCCTCGAGCAGTGCCTCGACCTCTGGCAGTGCCTCATGTTCTTCGTGCATCTCAGACTCTTGCATGGATATCGCTTCCTATCTTCCCTGCCGGATGGCGGCAAACAGACAAAAAAAACCCGCTTCCGGAAAGGAAGCGGGTGGAGTATTCAGTAACCGACAAGGTCGCCCTCGCCTCGCTGGCTTGCAAACCAGCTCTCGAGAATCAGCTGAGCGGCGAGGCCGTCCACACCATCATCGCGATAATTGCCGCGGTGGCCGCGCTCGCGCGCCAAGCCCTTGGCCGCCTTGGTGGAGCCGCGCTCGTCCCACATTTCCAGCGGCTTGCCATAGCGGCCATACAGGCGCTTGCCGAACTTGCGGGCTCGGCTGCACATCAGTGTCTCGCTGCCGTCCAGCTCGAGCGGCAGGCCGACCACGAACAGGTCGGGCTGCCATTCCTCGATCAGGCGATTGACGACATTCCAGTCCGGAATGCCGTCCCGCACATGCAGCGGCACCAGAGGCGTCGCGGTGCCGAGCATCTCGGTACCCACCGCGACACCGATGCGGCGCGTGCCGAAGTCGAACGCCAGCGCCGTACGGCTGACTTGCCGCTCAGCCATGCCCGATCTCCCGCGACATCAGATTCATGTCGACGCCCAGCTTGCTGGCAGCCGCTTCGAGACGGGACTCGCTGTCGGCATCGAAGAGGATGCCGCTGTCGCCTTCGACGATCAGCCAGCTGTTTTCTTTCAGCTCGTTGGTGAGCTGGTCCGGCTCCCAGCCAGCGCAGCCGAGGCAGACCATGAAGTCATCAGGGCCTTCGTTGCCGGCTATCGCCTTCAGGATGTCCAACGAGGTGGTCAGCGCCAGCTCGTCGGTGACCTGCAGGCTGGAATCCCACTCGCTGGCCTTGCCGCGATGCAGGATGAAGCCGCGGTCCTTGTGGACGGGGCCGCCGTAATAGACCACCTCATCGAGGCGTTCACAGCTGTCGGCAGCGATCTCGAGCTGCTCGAACAGACCGCGCATGGTCAGCTTGATCGGCTTGTTGACGATGACACCGAGGGTGCCCTTGTCATCATGATCACAGAGGTAACTGAGCGAGCCGGAAAAATTGTCATCATCGAGATGCGGCATCGCCAGCAGGAAATAGTCTCGCAGACTTTGCATGGTCCTCCCGAGGCGTCAGGGCGCGCCAGAATCGTTGCCGGGGCCGAATCGCCAGATGCGGGTGATGGTCAGCTGGCTCATCCCCTTGAGACTTTCATCAAAGGGCGCATAAGGAGCCGCGCCGTAGACCGTATCCAGAGCCGCCTGGTCGAGTTCAGCATGTCCCGAGGATTGTAACACTTCCGCGAACTCAAGCTGACCGCTGGGCAGCACGACGGCGCGAATCCGCAGCTCGCCGCTCAGATGAGCAGGCGCCGGATAGTGCTGATTGCCGAATGCTTGTACCGTGCCGGTCCAGTCATTGATATAGCGCGCGCGGGCCGAGGCACGCGCCGCCTTGCGTGAGGCGGTGTCACCCACCACCTCACGCGACTGGCCGGAGGCCTGGATTCGCTGAACGTCCTGCTCGCTGGCCTGCTGTTCATTGTCCGGCGTATCCGGCAGCAGTTCGGAACGCGTCACCTGCTGTGACGACGCTTGCTGGGTCGCGATCACCTCGGGGATGCGCTCCGGCAGTACCAGCGCCTGCGTGGCCGGGGCCTGGGCTTCCGCCACGGCCGGCTCACTGGCCTCGGACGCACTCTGCTCACCCGGCTGCGGGGGCGCCTGATTGACTGGCCCGGCCTGCACCGCTGCCTCGCGCCCGCTGCCACTGGCCTGCTGGTCCTGCTCGGCCACCACCTGCGAGTCGACGGCAGTGGTGCTAGCCTGACTGACCAGCGTCACATCGAGCATCACGGGCTTGGGCATGGGTGGCACCTCGGGCGGCGTCAGCAGGCCGCTGCCCAGCAACCACCAGCCGATGACGGCATGGACGGCCAGTGCCGCGCCCCATGCCACCACACGGCGATGCACCCGCGTCACCGGAACATAGGTGATCGGGTCGGTGACGCTATGATTGCCTGCCCACCATTCGACGGGTGCTGCCATACCCCACTCCCTGTCCACGGAACCTCATTGGCAGCTTCGGCTTCCTTGCCGTTTACTGCGAATCCATTGCGGGTCAGCCAACTGGTGCCGACCTCACCGCGACGTTGATCAGGCGGGCGTCTGCGCCGCCAGACGCGCTTCGATGGCATCCATCAACAGACCGGCGATATCAGTGCCGCGCTGGGTATCGATCTCGCGTACGCAGGTCGGGCTGGTGACGTTGATCTCGGTGATGTAGTCGCCGATCACGTCCAGGCCGACGAACATCAGACCCAATGATTTCACCACCGGCTTGACCTGCTCGATCAGCCAGTAATCGCGGTCGGTCAGCTCACGCGATTCGCCACGTCCGCCAGCCGCCAGGTTGCCGCGCGTCTCTCCGGCGCTCGGGATGCGCGCCAGGCCGAACGGCACCGGCTCGCCATCCACCAGCAGAATGCGCGTATCGCCGGCACTGATTTCCGGCACATAACGCTGGGCCATGATCTGACGGGTGCCCCGCAGCGTCAGCTGCTCGATCACCGAACCGAGATTGCGGCCGTCTTCGGCGACGTGGAAGATGCCACTGCCACCCATGCCATCCAGCGGCTTGAAGATCACGTTGCCATGCTCGGCGTGGAAGGCGCGCAGCACCTTGTCGTTGGCCGACACGGTGGTCGGCGGGATGCACTGCGGGAACTGCTGAGCGAAGAGCTTCTCGTTGCAGGTCTGCAGCGCGGCCGTCGGATTGACCACCAGCACGCCTTCCCGCTCGGCAAAGCCCAGCAGGTGAACGGCATTCAGGAAGTGTTCGTCGACGGGCGGATCCTTGCGCATCAGGATCACGTCAAGCTCGGCCAGCGGAGTCGCGACGACCTCGCCCAGCTGATAGAAGTTGTCCGGGGCGTGGTAGACCTCCAGATCACGCATCCGGCCCATGGCGCGACCATTCTCGAGATAGAGGTCTTCCTGCTCGAGATAGTGCAGCGACCAGCCACGCTGGCTGGCGGCCCACAACATGGCCAGAGTGGTGTCCTTCTTGTAGGCGACGCTGGACATCGGGTCCATCACCACGCCGATCTTGAGCTTGCGAGCAGTCATTGAGGCAACCTTGTGACGACACTGCCAGCCCGGAACGCGGCCGGCAGCGGGGATAACGGAGACTCCCGTCGCGACATGACACCATGGCGCGGGAGCGATGGGACAAGTATGCAGCAGCGCCGTGCTGCTCACCACTGGCGAAACGCCCTTGCCGACTCACGCTGTGTTGCCGGCAGATCAACAATTCTGCTCGGGTGCCAGATGATGGGAGATCAGCGCGGCAGGTCACCAAATCGCTGCTGCAGCAAGGTCAGCGCCACCACCGGCGCCGTCTCGGTGCGCAGGATACGCGGCCCCAGGCCGAGCACTTCACAACCGGCGGCGGCCGCTTCTGCCACCTCATCCTGCGTGAAGCCGCCTTCCGGGCCGATCAGCAGGCTGGCACGGGTCACGCCGCCCTCGGCCTCGGCCACGTTCAGCGCCTCGGCACCGCCCGGCTGCAGAATCAGGCGCAGCGGCTCATCACGCTCGGCCAGCCACTGCGTCATCGCCACCGGGGCATGCACGACCGGCACGACGCTTCTTCCGCACTGCTCGCAGGCGCTGGCCGCCACGCCCTGCCAGTGCGCCAGCTTCTTGTCGGCGCGCTCGCCCTTGAGCTTGACGTCGCCACGCGCGGTATAGAGTGGCGTGATGGCAGCCACGCCCATCTCACAGGCCTTCTGGATGGCGTAATCCATGCGGTCTCCCTTGGAGATCGCCTGCCCCAGATGCACCGCCAGCGGCGCCTCGCGGTCATTGGGCACCGCCTCGATCACCTGCACGCTGACGCCCTTGCGGGTCACCTCCTCCAGCAGCACGCGCACCTCCTGCCCACGGCCATCGAACAGCTGCGCCTCACTGCCGACCTTGGCACGCAGCACCAGCCCGAGGTGGCGTGCAGGCCCCTCGGGGAGCGCGAAGGACGCCCCGGCGCTGACATTGAGATCAAGATCGGGGCAGTGCAGACGGATGGCCATGGACGGGGTCTCGCGGACTAAGAAGCAATGAAAGTGAACCGCGATGAGTCGATGCAGCATCGCAGGCAAGGCGGCGGCCATTGTCGCCCAAAAAAGCAGCGACGGGCCACTGGGGCCCGTCGCTGGTCGTACCTGTCATGTGGCCAATCAAGGCCGGCTCACTGATCAGTGAGCGGTCGCCTCGGCGGCGCCCTGGGCTTCACGCTGCTTGCGCTGCGCGTACATGGCCTCGAAGTTGACCGGAGCCAGCATCAGCGGAGGGAAGCTGCCACGGTTGACCAGGTTGTCGATGGCTTCACGCGCATACGGGAACAGCACGTTCGGGCAGAAGGCGCCCAGGGTGTGATCCAGCTGCTCGGCAGACAGGCCAGCGATACGGAACAGGCCAGCCTGCTCGACTTCCGCCAGGAAGGCTGTGGTCTTGTCTTCGCCGTTGGTGACCTGAGCGGTGACCTTGATGGAGACTTCGAACAGCTCCTCACCGACCTGCTGGTGCTCGGTATCCAGCTCCAGCGCGACCTTCGGCTGGAACGGCTGGGAGAAGACCGCCGGAGAATTCGGGGCTTCGAAGGACACGTCCTTCACGTAGATGCGCTGCAGGGCAAACTGGAGCTGATCCTGAGCCTGTTCTGCGCCTGCTGCAGCCTGTGCGTTCTGTTCTTCAGCCATGAGACATATCCTTGAGGGTTCGGAGATTTATTCTTGGTTGCGAGCCGGCCTCCAGCAGACCCGCAAACTTGCCCAGCCAGCGGGGCAATGACAGCTGGCAGACACGCGACGTGCGAGTCTGCGACTCAGCGAGTCACGACCGGCAGGCTGTCGGCTTCCCACTGGCCCATGCCGCCCTTGAGCTTGACGGCCTGCTTGAAGCCATCCTTCTCGAGGCGCGCCACCAGCGGTCCCGCTGTCTGGCCGTGCTTGCAGACGATGATCACCGGGCGTTCCTTGTACTTGGCCAGCGGAGTGGTCTCGCTGGTCAGCTGACTGCTGGGAACGTTGACGGCACCGGCGATATGACCGGCCTTGAATTCCTTGCTGTCGCGGATGTCGATGAAGACACCCTCTTCGCGATTGACCAGTCGCGTGGCCTCGCTGACGCTGACGCCGTGGTTGCCACGCATGGTTTCCATGACAATGAGGGCGACCAGCAGGGCGACGAAGGCGCCGACCAGCAAGGGATGATTCTGCGCGAACTGAAGCAGCTGTTCGATCATGAGACGGGCTAACTCCGCTGTGACGTGCATGCCGACGCGTACGCGGCAAAGGAAATAGACCGCTACCTGAGGTAACGGAGCCAGCATTATACATGACAGGCCCAAGCATGAATGCCGCTGCATGGCATCAAAAAGGCGTAGCCGGGCGATGCGCCGGCTGCTGTCAGCTCAGCCGGGCCGGGGCGATCCACCGATAGCGCAACCCAATCCCGGCGATACACTTGCGGCACTTGCACTCGGCACCTTACCACCCCTCTAATAGAGGGCAGAACGAGCAGGTAGTTTTATCACTACATGTCGTTTCCGCCGAGGGTTCTGTCTCGCGGATGCGCCACAGCATGGCCGCAGGACATGACAGCTGCATGATGCGTCGTCCGTCGAACATCATCCTGTCATCCCGGCCCCTGCTCACCCCAGATCATTCGTCATCACAGCGAGGAAGTCATGGCAGCTCAAGCACAAGGTCCGCGTCCCGTCGCCCTAATCATTCTGGACGGCTACGGTCACAGCGAAGAGGAGAAGGACAACGCCATCCTCGCCGCCGACACGCCGGTGATGGACCGCCTGCGTCGTGAATATCCCAGCGAACTGATTCACACCGATGGTGGCTTCGTCGGCCTGCCGGACGGCCAGATGGGCAACTCCGAAGTCGGCCACATGAACCTCGGTGCCGGTCGCATCGTCTATCAGGACTTCACGCGCATCACCAAGGCGGTGCGTGAGAATGCCCTCAAGGACAATGACATCCTGACCGCGCCCATCGATGCCGCCGTCAAGGCCGGGCGTGCCGTGCACCTGATCGGCCTGCTGTCTCCGGGTGGTGTCCACTCCCACGAAGACCACACTCTGGCCATGGCCGACCTGGCCGCCGAGCGGGGCGCCAAGCGCATCTATATCCACGCCATCACCGATGGCCGTGACACCGCGCCCAAGAGCGCCGAGGCCTCCATCGCGCGTGCCGATGAGCACCTCGCGGGCCTGGGCCTGGAAGACGGCCGTGTCGCCACGCTGGTCGGTCGCTACTTCGCACTGGACCGCGACAACCGCTGGGACCGCGTCGAGCAGGCCTACCGCCTGATCGCCAACGGCGAAGCCGAGCATGAAGCCGCCACCGGCGTCGCCGGTCTGGCTGCCGCCTACGAACGCGACGAGACCGATGAATTCGTCACCGCCACCCGCATCGGCGATTCCGTCGCCATGCAGGAAGGCGATGCGGCCATCTTCATGAACTTCCGCGCCGACCGTGCCCGCGAGCTGACCCGCGCCTTCGTCGAGCCGGACTTCGCAGGCTTCGAGCGCACGCCGCCCAAGCTGGCCCACGACGGTCTGGTGATGATGACCCAGTACGCCGCCGACATCCCGGCGCCGGCAGCCTTCCCGCCGTCCGAGCTGCACAACACCCTGGGCGAGGTCGTATCCGACCGTGGCCTGACCCAGCTGCGCATCGCCGAGACCGAGAAGTACGCACACGTCACCTTCTTCTTCTCCGGTGGCCGTGAAGAGGAATACCCCGGCGAGACGCGCATCCTCGTGCCGTCCCCGCAGGACGTGAAGACCTACGACGAGAAGCCGGAAATGAGCGCCGGCGAAGTCACCGACAAGCTGGTGGAAGCCATCGAGTCCGGCGGCTACGACCTCATCGTCTGCAACTACGCCAACGGCGACATGGTCGGCCACACCGGCAAGTTCGATGCCGCCGTCCAGGCCGTCGAGTTCCTCGACAAGTGCGTGGCACGCGTGGTCGAGGCGCTGGAGAAGGTCGGTGGCGAATGCCTGATCACCGCCGACCACGGCAACGCCGAGCAGATGGTGCACCCGGAAACCGGCAATCCGCAGACCGCGCACACCACCTTCGAGGTGCCGCTGATCTACGTGACGCAGCGCGATGCCAAGTTGGCCGCCGACGGGCGTCTGTGCGATCTCGCCCCGACCCTGCTGACCATGATGGGCCAGTCGGTGCCGGAAGAGATGGATGGCAAGGTGCTGGTCGATTATGCCGAGGCCTGATAGCAGGCTGCATGGCGCACCCTTCGGTGCGTCGTGCCTCTCGCCCAGCCCGAGCAAGCCGCTCGGGCTGGGCGACCGCCCCCGAATCTTCAAGCGCCGGAGCCGAGTCTCCGGCGTTGTGCTGTCTGCCTGGCTGCTGAGTCTCGCCCCGCTGGCACTCGGCCCCGTGGTGGCGACCACCGCGCAGGCCGCTGACGACACCGCCACCCTGACCCAGAAGAAGCAGGCCTCCCAGGAAGACCTCAAGCGCCTCAAGCGTGAGATCCAGGCGATGCAGGGCGAACTCAAGGCCACGGCAGCGCGGCGCAGCGACACCCGCAACGGGCTGGAGAAGATCGAGCGCCAGCTCAACGCCACGCGCCAGCAGACCGGCAAGCTCGAGGATGAGCGCGATGACATCAAGCAGCAGCTGGTGGCGCTGACGCGCAAGCGTGAAGCCCTCAGCCAGCAGCAGATGGCCCAGAAGGCCGCGGTCGCCGAAGAGATGGCCGCCCTCTATCGCCTCGGCCGTCAGCCTGAGCTGAAATTGCTGCTCAACCAGGATGATCCCGCACGTCTTGAGCGCCTGCAGGTCTATCTGAACCACCTGAGCGAATCACGGCGTGCGGCGCTGGAGCGCCTGGCCGAGCTGAACCAGTCACTGGCCGACACCCGCGCGCAGCTGCTGGCCCGCCAGACGCGCCTGGATGACGTGCAGGCAGGCCTCGAGCGGCAGGCCAGTCAGCTGATCGCGCAACAGAATGAACGCGCCGCCCTGCTGCGCAAGCTGGATGCGCGCTATGCCAGCCATGAGGCGAAGATCGCCGAACTGGACCAGGACCGCGCGCATGCCAATCAGCTGATCCAGACCCTCGAGAAGCGCCTCAAGTCGATCAAGAGCGCGCCACCACCCAAGACCCGCATCACGCGTGCGATGGGCAAGATGGATTGGCCGGCGCCGGGCAAGGTGATCTCCGCCTATGGGCGTGGCGAGGGCGTCAACCGTGATGGCGTGCTGATTCGTGCGACGCAGGGTACCGCCATCACGGCGCCACACGCCGGTCGTGTGGTCTTCGCGGACTGGATGCGCGGCTATGGCAACCTGCTGATACTCGATCACGGTGACAACGTGCTGACGCTCTACGCCCACCTGGCAAGCTTCAGCGTAGGCCCGGGCGACAGCCTGTCACGTGGCCAGCAGCTGGGCAGTGTCGGCAGCAGCGGCGGACGTGATGGCCCGGCGCTCTATTTCGAAGTGCGCCGCAGCGGTCAGCCGACAGACCCGAGTCGCTGGCTCGCGCGCCGCTGAAGTGCCTGGCAGCGGCACCTCGCGCATCATCTGATTGTCAGCCAGCGCTGAATGCCACCGCTAGCCAGCGGGCTAGTCGCCAGGCACTCGCGCGGGATATGCTCGCAGTAGCCTGTGACTGCGAGCATGCTGGGCGGTGTTCCCCCCTGCCATGCCTCGACATCCGGCCCCGGCGCTCAGCGCATTTCGGTACCAGTCGAGTCAGTATCCGTCGAGAAGGAAATCGCATGTCTGCAATGTCGCCGTTCCGTCCTGCCCCGCGCCGCCTGCGTCAGCTGGCGGTCAGCGTGCCGCTGAGCCTTGCCCTGCTGGGCGGCGGACTGCCGGCCAGTGCAGAAGATGTCACCTCACCGGCCGACAGCGCTCAGGATGCCCGTCAGGGCACGGACCTGCCGCTGGATGAGCTGCGCACCTTCGCCGAGGTCTTCGAGCGCATCAAGCGCACCTACGTCGATCAGGTCGATGACCGCACGCTGCTCAAGAATGCCATGCGCGGCATGCTCGAAGGGCTGGACCCGCACTCCGCCTATCTGGATCAGGAAGACTGGCAGGACCTGCGCGAGAATACCGATGGCGAGTTTGGCGGCATCGGTATCGAGGTCGGCACCGGCGACGATGGCCAGCTGACCGTCATCGCCCCCATCGACGACACCCCGGCGGCGCGCGCGGGCCTGCAGCCGCGAGACGTCATCCTCAAGATCGACAATACGCCGCTGGACGGCCTGTCGATGTCGGAGTCGGTCAAGTTGATGCGCGGTGAGGCAGGCTCTCGCATTCGGCTGCTGATTCTGTCCGAGGGCGCCGACATGCCGCGCGAAGTAGTGCTGGAACGCGCCATCATCAAGAGCAGCAGCGTCAGTCAGCGCCTGCTGGACCCGGGCTATGGCTATCTGCGCATCAGCCAGTTCCAGAGCGCGACCGGTGACGAGGCCCACACGGCACTGGCCAGACTGCGGGAAGACAACGAAGGCGAGCCGCTCAAGGGGCTGGTGCTGGATCTGCGCAACAACCCCGGCGGGCTTCTCTCGGCCGCCGTCGAGATCAGTGACCTGTTCCTGTCCAGCGGCCGCATCGTCTACACCGAAGGCCGCCTGCCCGACAGCGAGCTGTCCTTCTCGGCCAAGCCCGATACCCCGGCGGGCGACACCCCGCTGGTGGTGCTGATCAATGGCGGCACGGCCTCGGCAGCGGAAATCGTGTCCGGCGCGCTGCAGGATCAACACCGCGCCATCATCATGGGCACCGACAGCTTCGGCAAGGGCTCGGTCCAGACGGTGATGCCGCTGGGCAATGGCGATGGGCTCAAGCTGACCACCGCGCTCTACTTCACACCCAGCGGACGTTCGATCCAGGCCGAGGGCATTCGCCCGGATGTCGAGGTCGTGCGAGGCCGTCTCGAGCGCGACACGCGGCGTGACTTCAGCGTGCGCGAGGCTGACCTCGACGGGCGCCTCGACAATGCCAACGCCGCCAGCGAGTCCGCCAGCAGCAAGGCACCCGACAGCCCGGTAGTGGCGGAAAGCGACTATCAGCTGGGTGAGGCGCTCAATCTGCTCAAGGGCATGAACGTGCTGGGGCGCAGCGCGGCGCTCAAGGCCACCGTGCCCACAAGCGACGAGTAAGCATCACGCCATGATCGCCAGATCATCAGGCCACAACGACAAGGCCCCGCCATCTGGCGGGGCCTTGTCGTTGCAGGGGGCATGACATGCGCACTTGTATGGAGACATATAGCGCTGTGTGGCAGCGATCGGCCATCCTGTGACCACCTGCGCCCAAGCAATGATAGTGGGCGCTCACATACCCGTTAGATCAGGCATTACAGCACCTTCACTCTTGTTACGGCTTGCAGCTGGCGGGCAACTCACCCCGCTGCCCCATCGCCTGACGCATCAGGATGCGCTTCAACTCGCCCTGGCCGTCGACGAAACCAAGCCCGAAGTTGCGCAGCAGCCGCACGCCCGGCTGACGGCTGCCGAACAACAGCCGGAAGCCATCCATCATCTTGAGCATCATGGCATTGTCGCTGCGACGCCGGCGGCGATAGCGCGCCAGCCAGCGCTCGTCGCCGAGCGCCACCCCGCGGCGATGTCCTGCCAGCAGCTCGTCTGCCAACACCGCCACATCCATCAAGCCCAGATTGACGCCCTGGCCTGCCAGCGGGTGAATGGCATGCGCAGCATCCCCCACCAGCGCCAGCCCCGGCAGCACATAGTCTTCGGCGTGGCGCTGATGCAGCGGGAAACTGAAGCGCTCACTCGCCCATTCGATGGCGCCCAGCTGACCTTCAAAGGCGTCTTCCAGCTCACTACAGAAGGCCGCCGGTGACAGTGCCAACAGCCGCTCGGCCTCCTCTGGCGTGGTCGACCACACGATGGAGCAATGCCGCTCTGCAGCCGAGGCTCCCTCGGCCGGCTGAGCCAGGGCGTCATTGACGGCCATCGGCAGGAAGGCCAGCGGCCCGGTCGGCAGGAAGCGCTGACGCGCGACGGCCTGATGCGCGAGTTCGGTGCGCACCGTGGCCACCAGCGCGACCTGGCCGGTGTCGTGTTCCCGCGTGGCGATCCCGGCCAGCTCGCGCAGCCGTGAGCGCGCACCATCCGCCGCGACCACCAGCGCCGCGGTGACTGTCCGGCCATCGGTCAGCGTCAGGCTGGTCGCTTCTGCCTCATCGAGTTGGTAAGCATTCACTACCGATGTAGCGCCTGAGCGTGGCAGTGCCATGCCTGCCACACGCGCCCCGAAGCAGCGCGTGATCGCCGGGCAGGCATCGATGGCCTGCTCCAGCGCGGCGAGCGTGACCCGGTTCTCGACGATATGCCCCAGCACCGGCACACCGCTGTCCTCGGCACTGAACTGGATCTCGCCATTGCCCTCCGCGTCCCACACCTGCATGCCGGTATAGGGCATCAGGCGACTGGCGGCGATCGTCGGCCACACACCCAGACCGCTCAGCAGCTGCTGAGAGACCGGCGTCAATGCACTCACCCGTGGCTCGGGGGCGCTATCAGGTTGCCAGCGGGTCGCGGACTCACGCCCCTCGACCAGCATGACCTGCAGTCCCACCTGCCCCAGCAGCAGCGCCAGGGTGGCACCGACGATACCGGCACCGACGATGGCGACATCGGCGTCATGTGCGCTACCTGCTGATCGACCGTCCTTCATGCCTGCTCCCTGTCTCGTAGTTCAGTCTCTTGCTTCTGTCTCGTAGCCTGATCTCGAAGACCAATCTCGTGCCCTGATTTCGAAGCTCCGGCTCGTGGCTCGACACCAAGGCGCTGTCAGTGAGGCCCTGTCAGTGACGCCCTGCCTGCGAGGCTCTGCCCACGAGCCAAGTCAGTGAGTGCCTACAAATCTCAGCGTTCAATGCCCATCGAGCGTCTGGCCAACAGGCGCTTGAGCGGCGAGACCAGATTGAGCCCGATCAGGCCCGCTGCCCGTGCATGCCCCAGCCAGCGACTCTCGACCCCGAACAGGCGGATCAAGCCATCGCTGAACAGCACCACATTGTCGCGATCCGCACCGCGCCGCTCCTCGAAGTCACTCAGCACGCTGGTGGCCCCCGGCGACTCGCCACGCGTCAGGCCCGCCTCGATGGCCGCGACCAGATCGGTCACGCCGCGCAGCGCCAGGTTGAAGCCCTGCCCTGCCACCGGGTGCAGGGCGTGGGCGGCGTTGCCGAGCACCGCAAGGCCGGGGCGCGTGCCTTCGCTGGCACGCACCAACGACAGCGGATAGGCGTGGCGTTGCCCGACGCGGCGAAAGCGTCCTGCGCGTTCACCGAAGGCGCGCTGCAGCGCCTGCAGGAAGTCGCTGTCGGGCAGCGTCATCAGGCTTTCCGTGTCAGCGGGCGAGCGCGTCCACACCAGCTCCATGCGCTTGCCGGCCAGCGGCAGCAGCGCCATCGGGCCTTCGCTGGTGAAGCGCTCGTAGGCGACTCCCTGGTGAGGCTGGCTCATCTCCACCGTGGCGATCAAGGCATGCTGCTCATAGTCCTGCGCCGCACTGTGGATACCGAGACGCTCCTTGAGCCCGGAACGACCGCCATCCGCCAGCACGGTCAGCTCAGCCTCGATCAGACGGCCATCCTCCAGCGTGAGGCGATGGCCTTGCGCCGTGACAGCGATTTCTGCCACCCGCGCCGGGCAATACCAGGCCAGCGGCAGCTCGGCCAGCTGGCGATGCAGTACCTGGCCCATCCAGGCATTGGGAATCACATGGCCGAGCGCGGCTACCTCAAGCTCGGAGGCCCGCATGCGTGTCGCCCCCAGGTGGCCGCGCTCACTGACATGGATGGTGCGAATCGGCGTGGCGTGCTCGCACATCGCCTCCCAGACCCCGAAGGCGGTGAACCGCTGGCGTGAGCCCGCCGCGATGGCGCTGGCACGTGCATCGAAACTGGGCTGAAAGCGCCGGGCGTCTGCCGTCGCCGCGGGCAGCTCATTGGCCTCGATCACGGCGACACGCAACGCTGCGGCCTCACGGCCCTTCTCGTCGGCCACACGCGCCATCAGGGGCGCCAGCGCACAGGCCAGGCTGGCGCCCACCAGGCCGCCGCCGATGATCACGATGTCGAAGTGTTCGGCATCACGCCCGCTCATGGCTTCAGGCTCACTCATGGCGTCAGGCCTCCGCGCGCATCAGCGCCTCGATGGCCTCGACGGACTTGGGCACGCCATGACTCAACACCTCGTGGCCCGCGGCAGTCACCGCGACGTCGTCCTCGATGCGAATGCCGATGCCGCGATATTCGACGGGAATGTCGCCGTCCTGCGGAATGTAGAGGCCCGGCTCGATGGTCAGCACCATGCCCGGCACCAGCGGACGCGGCTCACCCGCTTCGCGATAGCTGCCCACATCGTGCACATCCAGCCCCAGCCAGTGCGAGGTGGAGTGCAGATAGAAGCGACGGTAGGCATCGCTGCTGATCAATTCCTCGACCTCCCCCTGCAACAGGCCCAGCTCGACCAGCCCCGTGGTCAGGTCATGCACGACCTGTTGGTGAATACCCACCAACGTTGCACCCGGCACCACGGCGGCCACCGCGCGCTCCTGCGCCTTGAGCACGATCTCGTACAGACGGCGCTGCGGCTCACTGAAGCGGCCATTGACCGGGAAGGTACGCGTGATGTCGCCGGCATACAGGGCGTACTCGGCGCCGGCATCGATCAGCACCAGCTGACCATCCTCCAGCGGCGCGCGATTCTCGATGTAGTGCAGCACACAGGCATTCACACCCGCTCCGACGATGCTGGTGTAGGCCGGAGCCGGCGCGCCCTGCCACTGGAACTCATGCTCGATCTCGGCCTGCAGATGATACTCGTGCAGGCCGGGACGGCTGATCTGCATCGCACGCACATGCGCGCGCGCGGAAATCTCGGCGGCGTGACGCATCAGTGCCAGTTCACGCTCATCCTTGATCAGGCGCTGCTCATGCAGCAGCGGCGCGAGATCCTCGAAGGCGGCCGGCGGCCGTGCTCCGCGACGCACCGCGGCGGCCAGCTCATCGCGCAGCGCTTGAGCCAGCGCCAGGCCTTCATCATCCTCGAACAGCACATAGAGACGCTCGCGGCCATCCAGCAGGCTGGCCATCACTTCATCACGGGCCTCATTGGTGAAGGCCTGATCGAAGCCTGCCGTGGCGACGGCACCCTCGGCACCGATGCGGATGCCGGTCCAGGCTTCGGCCAGCGGGTCCTTCTCCTGACAGAACAGCACGCTCTCCCCTTCGGCGCGCCCGGGCAGCAACAGCAAGGCGGCCTCGGGTTCCGGCCAGCCGGTCAGATAGTGGAAGTCGCTGTTCTGACGGAAGCTGTATTCACTGTCGCGGTTGCGCTGGGCCAGGCCCGACGAGACCACCAATGCGGCAGCCCCCTGCGGCAGCTGCGCGATCAGGCGCTGGCGGCGTGCACGAAAATCCTCTGCCGTCAGGGCAGCAGGTGCGGGCAGGATGGCTGGGGCAGTCATGGCAATCTCCGTCGAGAACCCGCCGGGCATGGCGCGTTCGAGTGACAAACAGGCGTGATGCTGTAGATGGGGCCACCCGCCCTCTTGTACCAGCCTTGCGTCAGACGCGGCGCAAGCGGTGGGTGACCATCGATTCAGTGGGTATCGGTACGTGAGCTGACGCCGAGGCTGCCCTCGAGACCGCCTTCCGGCAGCTGGTCATCGCTGGGCTTCTCGACGTCCGGGTTGCCCGGGTGCTGCTCGGTATACAGCAGCAAGGCCGCCATGCGCACATGGTCAGCCAGCGCGAACAGATCGGCCTCGTCCTCGGCGTTGTCGTCGTCGAGGTCTTCGGCATTGGCGAGGCCGCTCGAGATGGCTTCGACATCGCTCAGCGCATCCTTGAGCGCCTGACTCCAGCCACTACGGACATCGTCATCGGCACCGGCCAGCTCTTCCTGGAAGCCCAGCGTCCATTCGCGCAGGCTCTGACCACGTTCGGCCAGCGAGAACATGTCATCCGGCAGCAGCGGCTCGAAGCTCATCTCGCTGGCGGCCAGACGCTCCTGATTGCGCGTGCGCCAGGTGAGGAAGGCTTCACCGGCTTCACGCGTGGCCGGCTGCTCGACCCCCAGCGAGGCGCAGACGCGCGCCAGCCAATCCTCGGCACTGATGTCATCCAGCGCCAGTGCGGCCACCAGCTGACCATCGAGGAAGGAGGGATTGTTGAGGCTGCCGTGAGCCAGGAAGTGGTCTGCGACGAGCGAGAAGTCGAAGGTATCGTTGATGATCGCCATGATGCGGCCCCATTGAGTCAGTGAGAAGTGGTTCTGTAGCGGGAGAATGGCATCTGAAGGATGTGCTGCAGCACAAGGCAGCCGCGCCGCGCGGCGCGTTGACCCTCCAGAAGCGGCTCTCTATAGTGGCTCGAGAATGCCCCCATCTTACCGCACTGGCCCTCCTTCTGGCTTGCCGTCCTGACTGCGACGGTGACGCACTGACAGCAGGACGTCGGCATCAATCTGGATGACGCCGGACAAGGCCCGAGAGGATCTACATGAGCGATTCCGCCACCCCACGCAATACCACCGAGATCAGCCTGCTCGGCCGCAGCTATACCGTCAGCTGTCAGCCCGGCGAGGAAGATGGCCTGACCCGTGCGGCGGCTTATCTGGATCTCGCCATGCAAGGCATCCAGCAGCGCGGCAACACCATCAGCGCCGACAAGGTCGCCCTGATGGCAGCGCTCAATATCTCGCATGAGTTGATCAACAGCCGTGACAGCGAGCGCGCCCTGCAGCGCGACTTCGAGACTCGCCTCACCGCGCTGGACCGTCAACTGGATGCCGCGCTCAGTCAGCTGCCAGCCGACTATGCCGATCAGGCGAAGGCACGCGCTGCTGAGCGTAAAAACGCTTCAGAATCAAACAACTGATACATTCAGGCAACAGATTGTTCCCGACAGGATTAGCCCTTGGGCAGGCAGGCGGGGTTTGGTAGACTGAATGAGTTCTCTGGGGTGTACGACAGTTGCCGATGTCCCTCGAGCTTATAAGCTATTCCCAGGGAGTCCACTGCGCAGTGCTGTGTGCATGTCCGTGCGTCGGAACGCCTGATGCGCTGCGCGGGACTACCCACCTTGAACCGCTGGGTTCAAGGGCCCCCGGTAACACCGGCACCTTGGAGAACCCTGTCTGACGGAGATTGTCAGGCATGCGCAAGCCCCCCGCGGTCTATGCCGCACCCGCGAGCCCACGCTCGCCACTCCCTTCTGCAGCACTCGATACCACGCTCTGGGCACTGCCCAGCGAGCTCGATCACCCTCAGGCCGACCGCCGTGCGCTTCGCCGTCTGCTGCGCCAACGCCGCCGTCAGCTACCACCTGCCATTCGCCTGCAAGCCGAAGATGCGCTCCTGCGTCAGCTGAAACGGCTGCCGGAACTGTTGCGCGCCCGTCACATCGCCCTGTATCTGCCCTACGATGGCGAGATAGATGCCACGCGCCTGTGCGATTGGCTGCAGCGACGGGGAGCGAAGGTCTATCTGCCGGTACTGCGTCCGTTCGCGGCCAATTCGCTATGGTTCGTGCGCTACGACGATCAGACACCCCTGGTCAGCAACCGCTTCGGCATCGCCGAACCGGACACCCGTCACGGTGCTTCCAGGGCGCGGCGCCTGCCTGCCTGGGCGCTGGATGTCGTCTTGATGCCACTGGTCGGCTTCGATGGGCGCGGGGCTCGCATCGGCATGGGTGGTGGCTTCTACGATCGCAGCTTCGCCTTTACCCGCCGTCCCGGCCCCCGACCACTGTTGATCGGCCTCGCCCACCACTGTCAGAAAGTCCCCGCCCTGCCGGTACAGTCCTGGGATGTCCCGCTGGACGCCATCATCAGTGATCGCGAAGTCGTGCGCCCAGCCCGCCCTGAATGAGGCGCTGGGCTTTATGACGAGATCGATGGCACGACCGCGAGATGTCGAGGGTGAAAGCAGGCAGAAAGGGGCTATCGGTGAGGAGGCGAAGCAGCAACGCAGTGAAGCCAGACGAGGGGTCAAGCTGAGGGGGGGAGTCGGGGAGCTGGAAAGCTGGGAGCAGAAACGCTGGAAAGCTTGGCAGGAGGGTCATGGCATGGGTGCGTGGCGCCAGAGAGACTGACGCCAGCAGCACCGCTACCGCCGGTGAGGGCAGCAGCGCAGGATTCAGGAACCCATTACGGTCTGGGCGTAGCCGGTTGCCACTACACCAATCCCGAAGATGAATACCAGGGCCATGACCAGATCGGGCTTACGTTTCATGAGAGCGGGCTTCTTCTTATATCGTCAGTGGCTTTCGCGTGACGGTTGTCGATGACTGTCTTCCTGACAGTGACCAGATGATAGGCATCTGACTTCTGTATGACAATCACCATGCAATCGTTTGAATGGACGCTTTTCCACGCAGCTTTTGATGTCTGGTCGCCCCAGCCGACAAGGGTTTTCGTCAAAAACACCGTTCTTTTTCGCGCTCGGCATGAAATGTGGAATTTCCTGCGGCATGCCCGCCGGATACGCATGAAAAAGCCCCGACCTTCCACGCGAAGGCCGGGGCTTTTCTATCCACGAATATGACCAATGAAACATGATGAGCTGCGCCTCAGCTCGCCGCCTTCAACGCAAATGACTCATATAGTCATCATCGCCCCACCCCTTGTCTCACTCAGGACAGAAACAGGCGATAAGCGGGATTGTCGCTCTCTTTCCAGAAGCGATAGCCGATCTCATTGAAATATTCCTCGACCCGCGCGCGGTCGCCATTGGGGATCTGCATGCCGATCAACACCCGCCCATGCGACGCGCCGTGGTTACGGTAGTGGAACAGCGAGATGTTCCAGTCCGCCGGCAGGTGGGTGAGGAAATTCATCAGGGCACCCGGGCGCTCCGGAAACTCGAAACGATAGACCTCTTCCTCGAGATCGCTGGTCGTGCGCCCACCGACCAGATGACGCGTGTGCAGCTTGGCCAGTTCGTTGTCGGTCAGGTCTTCCACCGCATAGCCCGCCTCACGCAGCTTCTCGACCACAGCGGCGCGGTCTTCACCGCCCGGCTTGACCTGCACGCCGACGAAGACATGCGCTTCCTCCGGGTTGGCATAGCGATAGTTGAACTCGGTGACCATGCGCTTGCCGATCACCTTGCAGAACTGCTTGTAGGCCCCCGGGCGCTCCGGCAGCGTCACGGCCAGAATCGCCTCACGCTGCTCGCCCAGCTCGGTGCGCTCGGCAATGTGCTGCAGGCGATCGAAGTTGGTGTTGGCACCGGAGTTGATGCACACCAGCGTCTCCCCTTCCGCGCCTGACTGCTGGACGTATTTCTTGAGGCCCGCCAGTGACAGTGCGCCACTGGTTTCGGAGACGGCGCGCGTATCCTCGAAGATATCCTTGACCGCTGCACACATCTCGTCGGTATTGACGGTGATGACCTCATCGACGGTGTGCTGGATGAGCTCGAACGGTGCCGCGCCGATCTGCGCGACCGCCACACCCTCGGCGAACACGCCGACCTGGTCCAGCACCACGCGCTCACCGGCTTCCATCGCTGCCTTGAGGCAGGCGGCATCTTCCGCCTCGACCCCGATGACGCGAATCTCGGGGCGCAGGTACTTCACGTAGGCTGCGACACCGGCGATCAGGCCACCACCCCCGACCGGCACGAAGATCGCATCGATCTTGCCGGGGTGCTGACGCAGGATTTCCATGCCGACGGTGCCCTGACCGGCAATGACATCCGGGTCGTCATAGGGCGGGATGAAGGTATAGTCGTGCTCGTCCATCAGGGTACGCGCGTGGGCCAGCGCCTCGGGGAAGGCGTCGCCCTTGAGAATCACCCGCGCGCCGCGCTCGCGCACGGCCTGCACCTTGATTTCCGGCGTAATGCGCGGCATCACGATCACTGCCTTGACGCCCATCAGCTTGGCCGCCATCGCCAGGCCCTGCGCATGATTGCCGGCCGAGGCCGCAATCACGCCACACGCCTTCTGTTCATCCGTCAGCTGGGCCATCTTGTTGTAGGCGCCGCGAATCTTGAAGGAATAGACAGGCTGCAGGTCTTCACGCTTGATGAAGATGTGATTGCCGAAACGACGCGACAACAAGGGTGCCGGCGAGAGCGGAGTTTCATGGGCGGCTTCGTAGACACGAGCCGACAGGATTTTCTTGACGTAATGTTCGAGCATTATAGGAATGTCCTGATGTGTCACAGCGCGGGCCGCATGAGCGCGACCGAACCCCCATTGTTATCAGACCGCTGGCGAGAGCGTCCAGCGCCATCGCCGGGTTTGCCGTTATAATGTGGCGTTTTCCGGCGTTGCGCTTCACGTCAAGCCGTTTTCCAGTGCCTGTCGGCGGTAAACTGCTGGCCACGCGGGGAAGACTGCGCCAATGCCCACATTCACCACCGCCCCACCGACCCGAGGTATCACATGACCCAGGATGAGCTGAAGCAGGCCGTGGCCCGCGCCGCCCTTGACGAGATTCGCCCACTGCTGAGCCGCGACACCATCATCGGCGTCGGCACCGGCTCGACGGCCAATCTGTTCATCGATGCGCTGGCGGAAGTGCGTCACGACTTCGCCGGCGCCGTCGCCAGCTCCGAAGCCACTGCCGAGCGCCTCAAGGGCCATGGCATCGACGTCTTCGAACTCAACCATGTCGGCACCGTGCCGGTCTACGTGGACGGTGCCGACGAGATCGACCCGCGCCTGGCGATGATCAAGGGCGGCGGCGCCGCGCTGACCCGCGAGAAGATCGTCGCGGCCTGCGCCGAGCGCTTCGTGTGCATCGCCGATGGCTCCAAGCAGGTGGATATTCTCGGCGGCTTCCCGCTGCCGGTGGAGGTCATCCCGATGGCGCGCTCCTATGTCGCGCGTGAGCTGGTCAAGCTGGGTGCCGACCCGGTCTACCGCGATGGCGTGCTGACCGACAACGGCAACCGCATCCTCGATTGCTACAACTTCCTGATCGAGGACCCGATCGCCATGGAAGCGCGCATCAATGCCATCGTCGGTGTCGTCACCAACGGTCTGTTCGCGGCACGCGGTGCCGATGTGCTGCTGGTGGGACGCGAAAGTGGCGTCGAACGCATCACTGCCTGAGGAGCTGGCATGACGATGAATCTGCGCCCACGACTGCGCCTGGCGACCGCACTGCTGCTGGCAGCCAGCGCAAGTCCGCTGGCGCTGGCCGATAGCCTGCCGATCAGCCAGCCAGTCACCGTGACGCTCGACAGTGGCGTCAAGATCCTGCTCAAGCCGGACCACAGCTGGGAATATCAGCTGGATGAGGTGCAGGCCGCTTCCGTCCCGGCCACACAGCCCTCAGTGAAGGCTGGCAGCGCGCTGGTGCCGACCTCGACGGCCGTGCCGGTGACGGCGGCGGTCGCTCCGGCTGGCGACTCGACCTCACCATCAGCCGGTGCAGCCTCTGCCAGTGCCAGCAACGCAGCGCCTGACAGCGCGTCACGCCTCAACCGCAGCGCGCTGGCCAATCCGCGGCTGTTGAGTGAAGGCCACCGCGATGGTCTGGTCGCGCGTCTGTCCTCGGTGAGCGAAGAAGATGACGAGGCGCTTCTGCAGTTCAGCCTCGACAACACGGCCGGCCAGAGTGTCATCGGCGTGCAGGCCAGACTGCGTCTGTATGCCGATGATGGCCATCTGCTCGCGACGCGTGAGGTGCCGTTGTGGGTCGGGGAATATCGCCTGCCCCAGACCTACCTGCGCCCCGGACAGACACGCGATAGCCGCGAGGTACGCGTCTCGCTGCCGGAGGGTGAGTGGACACGCCAGCTGGTGCGCGTGGAAGTCACCGAGGTGGAGTTCCGCTGATCATCAGATGCCGGATGCCGGATGCCGGATTTCAGGCGTCAGATGCCACAGCAGCCAGACGAAAAACGGGAAGCCCTGAGGGGCTTCCCGTTTCTGTTTTAGCGCCGGTCGCTCAGCGAGAGCGAAGCGGTGATCAGAACTTGTAGTTGATGCTGAAGTAGTTGCCGAAGCCGGTGGTGTCCTGGCGAACGCCGGTGGCAGTGGAGCCATCGGTGAAGAACGCCATGTTGTTGTAGTACTTCAGGCCATAGCCGATCGCATAGCGCTGGGTGTGGTAGTAGATACCGTTGAACCACTCCATGCTGTTGACGCTGCGGCCCGCCTGGCTGCCCACTTCGTCGGCATCGAACTTGTAGTCCAGGTAGCCCTGATAGGCGATGAAGCTGCCATCATCGAAGTTGACGAACGGCTTGAACCAGTTGGTGGAGGCCATGTAGCCGTCCCACTTGCTCTCGTCTTCGCCGCCGTAGTTCTCACGCACGTAACGCGCGTAGAGGTTGAAGCCCATCTTGCCGAACCACGGCACCTGCACATCGCTGCCCAGGCCGACGTAGTGCTCCCACAGACCGCCGAATGCGCCGTTGTCACCGATGTTGGTGACGGTGGCGATGTAGAGCTCATCCACCGGACCGAAGGACAGGTCGTAACCGGTCATGGCGTCCAGCGAGAAGCGCGGTGCCAGCTTGGCGAAGAAGTTGTCGCCATCGTGCAGATCATCGGAACTGTCATCGAGGATGTCGAAGAAGTCGACATACCCGTAGAGATCGACGATGCCCGAACGGCCACCGAACTCCATTTCCAGGTAGGTATCTTCGCTGTTGCGGAACGGCAGGCGGTTGTCTTCACTGCGCATCAGGTTGAAGGTCAGCCACTTGTAATCATTGGCGTGGATATCGCCATTGAAGTCAGTAGCCTGCGCCGGTGCTGCAGCGGTCAGCAGCGTGGTGGCAGCCAGAGTGCTGGCCGCGAGGGTCTTGAGCATGGTCATCGCGTAACGATCCTGTCCTGAATGTTGAGACTGTTCGAATTCTTGTGGTCTTGCCCGCTGAGCGGGTCTTGTCGCTATGAAGTCCGACGAAGGCGCGGGAGTGAAACTCGCACGGGGCCCAGTCTGGAAAGGCGGCGATGTTAGCACTTCCTCGCAAAAACGACAGAGCGACATTTCGGGGGTGATCAACGTGCCTTCGACGACAATGTGAACCTTTTCACACTCTCGCCAGGCACCTTGTCACCCTCGGCTTCCCCGAGATGACGTCCCGATGTTTCCTCGCTTGCCGCCCGGCGCATGCCGGCAGGATGGCTCCCGTCGACTGACCGGGCGGAGAGCGAGGAATGCATCAGGCCGCCAGCGCCAGGAAGAAACCGGCAATCGCCGCCGACATCAGATTGGACAGCGTGCCGGCAAGTACCGCCTTGAGCCCCAGGCTTGCGATCTCATGACGGCGTGTCGGTGCCAGGCTGCCCAGCCCCCCCAGCAGAATGGCGATCGACGACAGATTGGCGAAGCCGCACAGCGCGAAGGACAGCACTGCCATGGTGTAGGGCGTCATCACCGCGCCGGTGGCCGCGACGATGCTGTCACCGCTGAGGTAGGGCGCCAGATTGATGTAGGCGACGAACTCATTCACCACCAGCTTCTGGCCGATGAAGGAACCCGCCAGGGTCGCCTCGCTCCACGGCACGCCCAGCAGGAAGGCCAGCGGCGCGAACAACCAGCCGAGAATCATGTCGAGACTCAGCGTGTCCATGCCGAACCAGCCACCCACGCCGCCGAGAATGCCGTTGATCAGGCCGATCAGCGCGATGAAGGCCAGCAGCATCGCCCCGACATTGGCCGCCAGCTTGAGGCCGGAAGACGCACCGGAGGCCGCAGCGTCCAGCACATTGGAGGGCGCATCATCATCCTTGAGGGCAGCATCGGCGAGGGCGATCGAGTCGTCCGGCTTCTCCGTCTCCGGGAACAGCAGCTTGGCGAACAGCAGCCCGCCGGGCGCTGCCATGAAGGATGCCGCCACCAGGTACTCCATCGGAATGCCCAGCGCCGCATAGCCGCCCAGCACCGAACCGGCGACGGAGGCCAGGCCACCGCACATCACCGCGAACAGCTCGGAGCGCGTCATGCTGGCCAGATACGGCTTGACCACCAGCGGCGCCTCGGTCTGACCGACGAAGATGTTGGCCGTGGCCGAGAGCGACTCGGTACGCGACGTGCCCAGCACACGCTGCAGGCCGCCACCCAGCAGGCGAATCACCCACTGCATGATGCCGAGGTAGTAGAGCACCGCGATCAGCGACGAGAAGAAGATGATGATCGGCAACACCTTGACCGCGAAGATGAAGCCGACACCACTGCCCGGATTGGCCAGGCTGCCAAACAGGAAGTTGATGCCCTGATCGGCATAGTTGACCACCTGACTGACGGCACCGGAGACACCGGCCAGCACTCCCTGGCCGAAGGAGGTGTAGAGCACGAAGGCGCCGATGGCCAACTGGATGGCAAAGGCACCACCCACGGTACGCAGGCGAATGGCGCGTCGATTCGACGACAGCGCCACGGCAATGAGGATGAGCGAAGCCATCCCGACGAGACTCATGAGGGGATTCATTGGGAAGATCCTGAGGGTTCTTGTGGTTGTTATGGGTGCTGCGTGCAGGGCTGCGACGACCCGTTCTCAACGTCGTGCAGTGTTATCCTGCATTCTCACCATGTTCAAAAAGTCACAGCCTGACCAAATAGTCAATACGTCCGTTTTACCTCACGCCCACTTGTCTTCCAGTGCCAGACTGGCAGTGTCAGGGGCATTTTTGAGGTTCTCCCTGTGTGTCAGTGGTTTATCATCTGCTTCTGACGTGGGACGTGGCGCTTCCGCCCAGTTTTTCGCCAACGCTCCCTCATCGGAACCGGCACCAAAGGACAAAAGCCGCATGAACAATCACAGCGCCGCCCGACTCGACCGCCTGCAGGCCATTCTGCGCGAAGGCAGCCCTCTGCAACTGAGCGACGCCGCACAGCTATGCGCCGTCTCGGAGATGACCATTCGTCGCGACGTGGCGCACAGCAACGGACTGCTGGAAATTCTGGGTGGCCGCCTGTTGCTGGTCGATTCATCCGCCGGCAGCGTCTATCGCCTGGATCGCGAGATCGACGCCAGCGCCCCGATCAAGCAAGCGCTGTGCCAGCAACTGGCCAGTCATATCGAGGACGGCGACACCCTGTACGTGGATTGCGGCACCACGCTGGTCCATCTGGCGGCCGCCATCGACCGCCAGCAGACGCTGACTCTGGTGACCTGCGCCCTGAACGTGGCCAACGCGGTCGGCCATCTGCCCGGGGTGCGGCTGGTGATGCTGGGGGGTCTTTTTCACCCGGCCACCCAGTCATTCACCGCCACCGACATGCCGGAGGCCATCCGCCGCCTCGGCATCAACAAGGCCTTTCTCTCGGCGGGCGGAGTGCATGCCGAGCGAGGCGTCAGCTGCTTCCATTTCCATGAGGTCGCGGCCAAGCAGGCCGCTCTGGAAAGCGCGATGCAGCGCTTCTTGATCGTCGATGCGCGCAAGTTCGAGATGGTGCGCCCCGCCTTCATCGCCCCGCTGAGTGACTTTGATGTGGTGATCAGCAATGCCAGCCCCGCCGCACGTGATTGCCTGGGGGCGCTGGAGGCAGAAATGGGCGTGACAGCCGAGCTTGTCGACTGCTGAGCTGCAGATTGCCTTGCTGGAAAGAGTCAGGCCACCCGCAGCGCCAGACCACTGACAAACAGAAAACGCCGCACGATTGTGCGGCGTTTTCTGTCTGACCAGACAGTCAATGCACACTTTGCGTGCGCGGGGGCGTCACAGCGGCAGGTGGTGCTCGAGCATCGCCAAGGTGCCACTCAGCGCGCCACGATTGCGCTCCACGACCTGGCTGGCCGCCTGGCCTGCCATCTGCTGCGCGGCCTGATCCGAGAACAGCGCATTCACCGCTTCGGCCAATGCCGCGTCATCCGCGACGACCTGAAGCGCGCCTTCTGCGGCCATCACCTCGGCGATCTCGCTGAAGTTGTCCAGCGATGGGCCACTCAGCAGTGGCAGCCCCAACGCAGCGGGCTCGAGCAGGTTGTGCCCGCCGATGGGCACCAGGCTGCCGCCAATGAAGGCGATATCAGTGGCCGCATACAGCGTCAGCAATTCCCCGAGACTGTCACCGACCAGCACCGAGACGGCGCCAGCCACCTCGGTGCCGCTCTCTGACATGGCACTGCGCCGCAGGCTGCTCTCGCCGCGCGCCTGACACCACTGCGCCGCCTGAGCGGCCACTGCCTCGAAGCGTTGTGGATGGCGCGGCACCAACAGCAGCAAGGCCTGAGGATGCTGGTCACGCACCGCGGCATGCGCCGCGAGTATCTGGCCATCCTCGCCGTCATGCGTCGAGGCGGCGATCCATACCGGCCGCTGCGCGAATGACTGGCGCAGCGCCTGGCCATCGGAAATGACTTGTTCAGCAATGTCCAGTTCGAACTTGAGCGAGCCGACGGCCGTGCCACGCGCTGGCGGCAGGCCAAGCGCCATGAAACGCTCCAGATCCTGCTGCGACTTGGCCGACAGACCACTGACGTGAGCAAGACTGTCGCGCATCAGGGCGCCGATCCTGCGATAGCGCTGGAAGGCGCGTGGTGACAGGCGGCCATTGATGACACACAGCGCAATGTCATCCCGCGCGCAGGCTGCCATCAGGTTGGGCCACAGCTCGGTTTCCACCATGATCGCCAGCGCCGGACGCAGCCGACGCACGAAGCGCCGCGCGCTCAGCGGGAAATCCAGCGGCAGGTAATGGTGACGGGCCGGGGCAAGCCCTGACGAGCCCTGCGGCGTATGCAGCAGACGTGCGGCCTGCGCAGCGCCGGTGGCTGTCATGGTCGTCAGCACCAGCGGGCGCCGTGGGTAGCGCTGACGCAGTGCCTCGACAAGACTCGCCACCATCACCACCTCGCCCAGCGAGGCGGCGTGCAGCCAGATGGGGCGCTCACTGTCGGGCGTGGTGCCCGGCGTGGAGGGGATGATACCCAGCCGCTCCAGGCGCGGGTGCTGGGCATCGTGCTCGCGCCAGACCCGCTGCCAGATGAGGGGCGACAACAGGGTCAGCGCGGTGCTGTAGAGGCCGCGGGCAAGGCTCACGCCTAGTCCTCGCGATCGAGAATGGTGGCGATCATCGCGGTGGTGGACACGCCGTCCTCGAAACCGAGCACGCGGACTTCACCGCCATTGGCGATAACCGCCTCTCCCCCGGCAATCTCTTCGGGACGATAGTCGCCGCCCTTGACCAGCACATCCGGCAGCACGGCCTCGATCAGGCGTGCCGGGGTGTCTTCGCTGAAGGGCACCACCCAGGCGACCGCACCGAGGCCTGCCAGCACCTGCATGCGGCGCAGCACCGGGTTGATCGGGCGTGTCGGCCCCTTGAGGCGTGCCACCGAGTCGTCGTCATTGACGGCCACGATCAGGCGATCGCCGTGGCGTGCCGCTTCCTGCAGGTAGGCCACGTGACCGGCGTGCAGGATGTCGAAGCAGCCATTGGTCATCACCACACGCTCGCCGCGTGCCTGGGCGGCCTTCACTGCCGGGATGAGCGCGGACTCTTGGATCACGCCGAATTCTGCCAGCTTGTCGCCGTGCAGCGCGGTGTAGAGCTCCGCCACCGACAGGGTCGCGGTACCCGGCTTGGCGACCACCAGACCCGCGGCCAGGTTGGCCAGCATCACGGCTTCCGGGAAGGCGTGACCGGCCGCCAGCGCCAGGCCCAGCACGCCGATCACCGTATCGCCGGCACCGGTGACGTCGTAGACCTCACGCGCATGCGTCGGCAGGTGCAGCGGCTGATAGCCCTCGCGGATCAGGGTCATGCCCTTCTCGCTGCGCGTCACCAGCAGGGCTTCCAGCTCGAGCTCGGCACGCAGTGCCTCGCCCTTCTCGGCCAGTTCCTCATCGCTGCGGCACGGCCCGACGATGGTCTCGAATTCGGTCAGGTTGGGGGTGATGATGCTGGCGCCGCGATAGCGCGAGAAATCACTGCCCTTGGGGTCGACCAGCACACGCTTGCCCGCCGCACGCGCGGCGGCGATCAGCGCCTCGACCTGATTCAGCGAGCCCTTGCCGTAGTCGGAGAGAATCATCACGCCACTGGCGCCCAGCTCGGCCTCGACCTGGCTCACCAGCGCGCTGGTATCCACCTCGTGCAGCGGCTCCTCGAAATCGAGGCGCAGCAGCTGCTGATTGCGGCTCATCACGCGCAGCTTGGTGATGGTCGGCACGCTGTCACTGGCCTGGAAGCGCGTGATGACATTGGCGTTTTCCAGCGCGCGGGTGAGGATGGCGGCGTTGTCATCCTCACCGACGACGCCCGCGAGGGTGGCGTGTGCACCGAGCGAGGCGATGTTGAGCGCGACGTTGGCGGCACCGCCGGGGCGGTCTTCGCTCTCGCCGACTCGTACCACCGGTACCGGCGCTTCCGGCGAGATGCGTGAGGTGCCACCGTGCCAGTAGCGGTCGAGCATCACATCACCCACGACCAGCAGGCAAGCCTGTTCAAGCGCAGTCAGATCAAGCTTCATCAGGCGTCTCCGCGTGCAGAGGGGGATTGGGAAGAAGAGGTATCCGTAGAGGAGACAGCCGCGACCGGCAGACGTTCGCAGCTCTGGCCACGAATGACGCCATCGGTGTCCGCCAGCAGCTCAGCGAGGCGCGCGATGACATCCTCGGCGCGAATCAGGCTCATGGCGTCCTGATGGCGCACGCGCTGACCCCAGTTGATCTCGTCCATCTGCTTGTGAAGATAGGTCTTCACGGCGTCCGGATAGCGATTGACCACCAGATGCTGCCAGCAGTACGGCGCCGCACGCTCGGGATTGGTGGTGGCGTACAGGCCGATCACCGGCGTGTTGAGCGCATTGCCCATGTGCACCGGGCCGGAATCCGGCGCGATCACGGCCACGGCGCGATCGATCATCGCCAGCAGGCCCTTGAGCGAGGTGCCACCGATGGCATCGATGACCGCGCCTTCGCTGACCAGCGCCTTGATGCGCGCGCCCATTTCACGTTCCTGCGGGCTGCCACCACCGGTCATCACGCTGCGGATGCCATACTGTTGCCAGGCATGATCGACGACCGCCGCATAGCCTTCCGGCGACCAGTTGCGGAAGTTGCGCAGTCGCGGATTGGCACACGGGCTGATGATCAGATACGGCGCCTCACCGGTGACGCGTGCGGCTTCGGTGTAGGCCTCGGACGGCACGTCGAGTCGCCAGTCGAGGCGGCAGTCCTCGACACCCAACGTACGCGCGAAGTCCATGAACGACTCCAGCACGTGGGCGCGCTCTCGCGGGGCCAGCTGATGGGAGGTAAAGAGGTACTGCCAGTCCTTGGCACGCGCACGGTCGTAACCGATGCGTACCTTGGCCTTGAGACCCAGCGACAGCGCACTGGCGCGCAGTGCCTGCTGCATGTGCAGCAGCACATCGAAGTGCGTGTCCTTGAGCTGTCGCCAGATGGCGCGCATGCCCGCAAGACCGGTGGACTTGTCATAGACCACGAACTCGACCCCGGTCAGGCCGGACAGTAGACTGTGCTCCCCCTTGCCGACGATCCAGGTAATGCGGGCCTCAGGCCACTGACGCTGCAAGGCGCGTACCGTTGGCACAAGATTGCAGACATCGCCGAGAGCGGAGAGCCGGAGCACGCAGATATGTGCGGGCTGGGCAGGGAGAGGATGCTTCATGCGGATGGCAGTTTTCCGAAATGAGAATGCCCACATTCTATATGATGGCGAAACAGCGCCACAAATGACGCCGGACTGGTTCATGCCATCGTTCTGGCGTGAACACGACGCCGTGACCGGCGAAGCGCCGGGGCGCGGGGCGAGTCTGTTCCTCGATGTCTGTCGTTTGCCCGCCGAACTGCAACCCGCCAATACCACCGCGACACCGGCTCGCCGCTGGGCACTGCGCCCCTATCGTCGCGGCGGCCTGATCGCGAAGCTCGCCAGTCAGCGCTACCTCTATACCGGCCTTGAGCGCACCCGCGCCTTCGCCGAACTGCGCCTGACGGAGCGCCTGTATCGCCAGGGGCTGCCGGTGCCAGAGCCCGTCGGTGCCTGCGTGTGGCGGCATGGCCTGACCTACGAGGCCGCCCTGATCACGGTGCTGATTCCCGGCGCACGCGCCTTCGCCGATGACCTGATCGCCCTCGAAGCACAGCACCTGCCTGACGGGGCCGAGCTGCCCGAGGCTCTGCTTCGCCTGCTCGACGCGACAGGTCACGCCATTCGCGCCGTGCATGACGCCGGGCTCGAGCATGTCGACCTCAACGCACGCAACCTGCTGATCGATGAAAGCGAACGCGTCTACGTGATCGATCTCGATCGCTGCCAGCTGCATGCCGAGGCTCCCACGGATGCACGCTGGCGCGAGAGCAATCTCTCCCGCCTGGGCCGTTCGTTGGCCCGCTTCACCCCGACACATCATGCAGCGTGCCTGGCCCGCATCCGCAGCGCCTATCAAGCTTGAGCCGACCAAGACTGATCCTTCACGCATGGCGCTTCCCGAATGGCACTTCAGAATACCGCCCGGCAAGGCATCGGTGACCATGCAGTGTACGATAGCGACATGAATCGTCGGCAGACGCATCGCCCAGGCGAGCCTGCCACTGAGTCCCATCGGCGCCTGCCCCACCCCGTCGTGCTGCAGGCGCTCTTCAGACAGAGACCGTCATGAACACGAGCGACGAGGCCTCGGCCGCCCCTTCACCCGATGGCAAGCTGCGCACCGCGGTGCCCATCACCGGCTGTGTCATCACCCTCAATGAAGCCCACAACATCGAGGACTGCCTGCGCTCGCTGGCCCAGGTCTGCGATGAGCTGATCGTGGTCGATTCCGGCTCCACCGATGCCACCTGCGAGCTGGCGCGCAACATGGGCGCCGTGGTGATCGATCAACCCTACCTGGGCGACGGGCCGCAGAAGAATGTCGGGCCGAGCCATGCCAGCCACCGCTGGGTGCTGTCTTTGGATGCCGATGAGCGCCTGACCGACGGTGCCGTCAGCGCCATCCGGGAACTGGCACTCGACAGCACGCCTCACGATGGCTTCGCGCTGCGCCGTCGCAACTTCATCGGCTCGCGCTGGGTGCGACATGCCGGCTGGTACCCCGATTACTGCCTGCGCCTGTATGACCGCGAGAAACTCGCCTTCCGCGATTCGCGTCAGCACAGCTCGGTGCAGGCCAACCATCCCTGCGAGCTGGACGCCGATCTCGAGCATTACAGCTTCGCCAATCTCGGTGAACTGTTCGTCAAGGCCAGTGGCCGTTTCTCGAACCGCGCCGCCAAGATCATGTATCAGAAGGGAAAGCGCGCCAACGCCTTCACTCCCTTCCTGCATGCCAGTAATGCCTTCATGCGCAAGTTCATCTTCCAGGCTGGCTTCCGTGATGGCGTCGATGGCTTCTCGGTGGCGCTGTCGGCCAGCGTCAATGCCTACCTGAAATACGCCAAGCTGCTGGAATTCCAGCGCGACGCCAAGGTGCGTGAGGCCGAAGATTTCAACAAGGTATGGTGACCATGACCTCTAGCTGTGAGCCGACTGCCGCGCGAGGTGTGACGCGCCCGCTTCACGTACGCCATGTCAATCTGGCACGCGGCTTTCGCGGCGGGGAGCGCCAGACGCTCAACCTGATCGCGGACCTGGCGCGACGCGCAAGCCCGGGGGAGAACGGCGAAGCCGGCGCGTCGATCCGCCAGTCACTGGTGTGTCTGCAGGGCTCGCCCTTGATCAGCGAACTGGCGGCGCTCGAGCTTGCCGCCACGGTGGACGTGATCGAGATCAGCGGACGCTTCAAGGGCCACCTCGGCCAGCCCCGCGCCGATATCGTGCATGCTCACGAAGCCAAGGCCGTGCACTGGGCATGGCTGCATCAGCGCCTCACCGGCACGCCTTACCTGCTGACACGCCGAGTGCCCCAGCCGGTGAAGGACAAGCCGTTCAATCGCCTGACCTATCGCGCGGCCGCCTGCCGGGTGGCGATTTCGTCGGTGATCGAATCTCACCTGCGGGAGCGCCAATGGGGTGAGACAGCGTTGATCCCCAGCACCCTCGCCCACCTGCCCAGCGACAAGCAGGCCGTGGCCGAGCTACGCCAGCGCTTCGGCAATACTCCCGCAGGAGATCGTGTTGTCATCGGGCATGTCGGCGCCCTGGTGGACCGCCACAAGGGCCAGCGAGTGCTGATCGAGGCGGCCCGCAGCCTGCGCGACAGCCACCCGCAGCTGCTGTTCGTCTGCCTGGGGGCCGGCGAGGACGAGGCGGCCTTCAAGGCGGAAAGTGCCGATCTCGACAATCTGGTCTGGGAAGGCTTCCACACCAATGTCGGCGACTATCTGGAAGCCTTCGATCTGTTCGCCTTCCCGTCGCGCAACGAGGGTCTCGGCTCGATTCTGCTCGACGTGATGGATCACGGCGTACCGATCATCGCAAGCGATGTGGATGGCATCCCCGATATCGTGCATGACGACAGCACCGGCGTGCTGGTGCCCACCGGCGATGCACAGGCACTGGCTGCCGCCATCGTGGCACTCGCGACTGATGCACCACGTCGGGAGCGGCTGGTCGCGGGGGCACGTGCGCATCTGGCACGCTTCACTCCCAGCGCCATGGGCGAGGCCTATCTGGAGCTTTATCAGCGGCTGGCACGCTAGACCGCCTTTCATCTCAGATACTTATCGCCCCAGTACCTGGCCCACAAGCACCTATCGTCCAGATACCTATCGTTCGGCTAAAGAACGAAAAAAAGCCCTGTTTCATGTGAAACATCACAATGAAACAGGGCTTTTTTTCGTTTTTCCAAACAGCAGGTCAGCAACTCAGGCGCGCGAACCAGCGTCCTCCAGGCCGCGCAGATCCGGCCAGCCTTCGTCCACACCCAGCACGGGATATGTCCGGGGATCCAGCGGGCCTGGTTCGCTTTCGGGGCGACACTCACGCAGCGCAGCCTGCAGCCGCTGCAGGGCCTCATCGCCTTCGGCACCAGCGGTCACCCTGCCCCAGAACTCACGATGTACCGCCTTGATGACGACGGGCACGCTATGCACACCGACCTGTTGCGCCATGGCCAGACGATGCAGACCACGGTTGATCTTGAGCAGGCGACCCTCACGCGTCACCGCGACACCCATCTCGTCCTTGGTGACCCCCTGACGAAAGCCATTGCCGGCCATGTCCTGCAGATAACCGCGATAACAGCGCAGATAGCCGAGGATCTGCTCTTCGCTGTCCATCAACAGTCCATCACGCGGCGACGACCACGGCTTGCCCGATTCCAGCAAGGCCTTCAAGTGCTGATAGCGCTCCGTCACCGTCAGGTCATCGCCATGCTCGATCAGGTCCCGCATCAGCCGCGAGCGTGAACCGAAGCGGAAGGCGCCGCGCCGCAGGTCCCAGTCGCCGTCCCAGATGAAGGCGTTGGAGGATGGCCGGTTGCGCTTGTCACGCCCGAAATTGACGTCGCGCACCAGCTCACGCGGATTGACCCAGACCGTCAACGCCTCCTGCCCCATCACGTCTTCCAGCGCATGACGCGGCAGGCCACGGCGCTCAAGGGACTGATGGCGTGCACGCTGGCGCTTCCAGCGCATCAACCAGCAACGACTGAACGGCAGTATCAGGTGGTGCTCGCACCAGGCACGCAGCGCCTCGATCCGCTGAGCACGCTGCATGGCACCACGCATGCGCGGGTGGATCAGATCATCCGTCGTACGGTTTCTCGGCAGGTTCACCGCGCATCCTCATCCAGCGAGATCGCCGTCAACAATCGCTCGGGAGCAATATGGTTCAGGCAATTGGTATGCCCCAGCGGGCAGACGCGCTTGAAACAGGGTGAACACTCCAGCGCCAGCCAGTGGATCTCGCGATTGGCCGTCAGCGGCGGCGTGTAATGCGGCGACGAGGAGCCGTAGATGCCCTGGATACGGGCCCCTACCGCGGCCGCCACATGCATCAGGCCGGAGTCATTGCTGACCACTTCCCGACACTCGGCGATCAGGTCCACCGCATCCGCCAGCCGCGTCTTGCCACACAGGTTGTGAACGCCCGCAAGCCCCTGGGCGATCTCCTCCCCCGCCGCGACATCCTTGGGGCCACCGAAGATGCGCACCTCGGCCCCCTGGCGGGTCAATGACTCGGCAAGCGCGCGAAAGTGCGCCAGCGGCCACTGCTTGGCCGGGCCATATTCCGCCCCGGGCATCATGCCGATGATGGGTGCCGGCGGCGCCACCAGCCCCAACTCGCCGCGCAAGCGCAGCTGATTGGCGCTGTCAGTGACCAGAGCGGGCTCCGGGATGCCCGCCGGCGGATTGGCCTCCTCAACGGGCAGGCCCAGCGACGTGAAGCGCTTGACGGTCTGATCGAGCACCGACTTGTCGAGCTTGCGGCACTCGGTGAGCAGGCCGTAGCGCTGCTCACCGGTGAAGCCGACGCGCACCGGAATGCGCGCGAAGAACGGCACCAGCGCTGCCTTCCACGAGCGCGGCAACACGATGGCGCGGTCGAAGCGCCCACGCAGCGAACGCCCGAGCTGCCAGCGCGCCTTGAGGGCGAAGTCACCATGCCCTGCCGGCAACGCCAGTGCCTCCTCAACCTCGGGCATGCGCTCGATGATCGGCTGCGACCAGGCGGGCGCCAGCACACTGATCCGGCAGCCGGGCGAGCGCTGCTTCAGCGTCATGAACAGGCTCTGCGCCATCACCATGTCGCCGACCCAGCTGGGCCCGACCACCAGAATGCGCTCACTCATGCCTTGCTCCTCTTCACGGCCAATCCTCCTTGCAGGTGCGCTTGCCCTGCCCCATCGCCCTTGCGAGGCAGGCGCTCACCCTCAATCCACACACGCTCAGTCCACACGTGCTCACTCCCCACGTGCTCGGACTCAGCGATTCAGCCATTCGAGATAGGCGCGCGTGCCCTGGGCAACGGTCTTGAATTCGACGTTGCAGCCGGCCTTGCGCAGCTTGCCGATATCGGCACGCGTGAAGCTCTGGTAGCGGCCCTTGAGGTTTTCCGGGAAGTCGATGTACTCGATCTCGCCCTTCTCGTAGTACTCGATGACGGTCTCGGCGATCGCCTTGAACGGCTCGGCGCGACCGGTACCCAGATTGAAGATGCCGGAGGCTTCCGGGTGATCGAGGAACCACAGGTTCACGTCGACCACATCACCGACATAGACGAAGTCACGGCTCTGCATGCCGGCATCGTAGCCATCGTAGGCGCCGAACAGCTTGGGGTTCTCGCCCGCCTTCACCTGGGTGTGATGGTGATAGGCTACGCTGGCCATCTTGCCCTTGTGCTGCTCACGCGGGCCGTAGACATTGAAATAGCGGAAGCCGACGACCTGGGTGGTCAGGCTGTCCCAGCGCTGGCGCACGTGCTGATCGAACAGCAGCTTGGAGTAGCCGTAGACGTTGAGCGGACCTTCGAACTCCGGCGTTTCCTTGAAGACCTGGCTGTCGCCGTAGGTCGCCGCGGAGCTCGCGTAGAGGAAGGGAATCTGGTTCGCTTCGCAGAAGTTGAGCAGCACCTTGGAGTACTCGAAGTTGTTCTCGAGCATGAACTGGCCGTCCCACTCGGTGGTGTCCGAGCAGGCGCCTTCGTGGAAGATCGCCTCGATCTTCGGCAACTCGGCATACTCGCCCATCAGGCTCGACTGGACGCGAATCAGGAAGTCGTCCTTGTCGAGGTAATCGGCGATGGTCAGGTCCGCCAGATTGACGAACTTGGTGCCGTCACTCAGGTCATCCACCACCAGGATATCGGTACGGCCGCGGTCATTGAGTGCCTTGACGATATTGGCACCGATGAAACCGGCGCCTCCGGTAACGACGATCATTTGAGCTCCCAGAGCCTCTAGAGGCTTGTAGGCAACGCGCGCGTTCAGTAACGCGACACATCAGAATTTGGAAATGGCACGCACTCGGTTTCGTCTGCGGCCTATAACCCGATAAGCGGGGATTGTATACTCGGCAGTTCTCGAATTCATGGGCCAACGGGCTTCACCAATGACACAGCCAGACGTGAAAACCTTCCAGGGCCTGATTCTGGCCCTGCAGCAATACTGGGCCGAACAGGGTTGCATCATCCTGCAACCATTGGATATGGAGGTTGGCGCGGGGACTTTCCACCCGGCGACCTTCCTGCGCTCCATCGGTCCTGAAACCTGGAACGCTGCCTACGTGCAGCCTTCCCGCCGTCCCACCGACGGCCGCTACGGCGAAAACCCCAATCGCCTGCAGCACTATTATCAGTTCCAGGTGGTGATGAAGCCGTCACCGGCCAACCTGCAGGAGCTCTATCTGGGCTCGCTGGAGCGTCTGGGCATCGACCCGCTGGTCCACGACATCCGTTTCGTCGAGGACAACTGGGAATCTCCGACGCTGGGCGCCTGGGGCCTCGGCTGGGAAATGTGGCTCAACGGCATGGAAGTGACCCAGTTCACCTACTTCCAGCAGGCAGGCGGCATCGAATGCTTCCCGGTCACCGGCGAGCTGACCTACGGCCTCGAGCGCATCGCGATGTACCTGCAGGACGTGGACAGCGTCTACGACCTGATCTGGACCACCGCGCCGGACGGCTCCGTCGTGACCTATGGCGACGTCTTCCTGCAGAACGAGAAGGAGCAATCGGCCTACAACTTCGAGCACGCTGCCGTGCCGGAGCTGTTCGCTGCCTTCGATCACTGCGAGAGCGAGTGCCAGAAGCTGCTGACCGCCAACCTGCCGCTGCCGGCCTACGAGCAGGTCCTGAAGGCATCACATACCTTCAACCTGCTGGATGCGCGTCACGCCATCTCCGTCACCGAGCGTCAGCGCTACATCCTGCGCGTGCGCACTCTCGCCCGTGATGTGGCCCACGCCTATTACGATTCGCGCAAGGCCGCCGGCTTCCCGCTGGCCCCGCAGGCGCTGCGTGATGAGCTGCTCGCCGCCGATGACACCACTACCGAGGGAGACGCGTAAGCATGGCCTCCGTGAATACCCTGCTGATCGAACTGGGCTGCGAAGAACTGCCGCCGGGCGCCATCGACGCACTCGCTGACAGCCTCGCCAACGGCCTCGCCGATGGCCTGCGCGACGCCGAAGTCGCCTTCGGTCAGGTACGTGCCTACGCCACACCGCGTCGTCTGGCGGTGATGATCGAATCCCTGGCCGAGCGCCAGCCGGACCGCGAGATCGAGAAGCGCGGACCGGCCAAGGCCGCCGCCTTCAAGGATGGCGAACCGACCCGTGCGGTGCAGGGCTTCGCCCGCTCCTGCGGCGTCGAAGTCAGTGATCTGATCGAGCTGGAAACCGACAAGGGCACCTGGCTCGGCTATCGTCACACCCAGCCGGGCGAGCATCTCTCCGCCCTGCTGCCGGCCATGCTGGAGCAGGTCGTGGCTCGCCTGCCGGTACCGAAGAACATGCGCTGGGGTGCCTCACGCATCGAGTTCTCGCGTCCGGTGCATTGGCTGGTCGCGCTCTACGGCAGCGAAGTGATCGAGGCCAGCGTGCTCGGCCTCGACTCCGGTCGCACCACCTTCGGCCACCGCTTCCATGCGCCGCAGGCCATCACGCTGGCGCACGCCGAGGACTATCTCGACGCGCTGGAAGATGCCCGCGTGCTGGCCAACCGTGAGGTGCGCCGTGAGCGTATCCGCGAACAGGTCCAGGCCGAGGCGGAAGTCTATGGTGCCAATGCCGTCATCGAGGAAGCCCTGCTCAACGAGGTCAACGGCCTCGTGGAATGGCCGGTGGCACTGACAGGCACCTTCGACGAGCGCTTCCTGGAAGTGCCGGCGGAATGTCTGATCTCCTCCATGAAGGCCAACCAGAAGTACTTCCACCTGCTGGACAACGACGGCAAGCTCAAGCCGGCCTTCATCACCATCTCCAATATCGAGAGCAAGGACCCGCAACAGGTCATCTCCGGTAACGAGAAGGTGATTCGTCCGCGCCTGGGCGATGCTGCCTTCTTCTACGAGACCGACCTGCGCAGCACGCTGGAATCGCGTCGCGAGAAGCTCGAGAGCGTCGTCTTCCAGCAGAAGCTGGGCAGCATGGCCGAGAAGGCCCGTCGCAGCGAAGCCGTGGCACGCCACATCGCGGAACGCATCGGTGCCGATGTCGACCACGCCGCACGTGCCGCACAGCTGGCCAAGACCGACCTGGTCACCGAGATGGTGCTGGAGTTCCCGGAATTGCAGGGCATCATGGGCCACTACTACGCCCGTCACGATGGCGAAGATGCCACCGTCGCTCTCGCGCTGGAAGAACAGTATCTGCCGCGCTTCGCCGGCGATGCGATCCCCACGACCAAGGCCGGCATGGCGATTGCCCTGGCCGACCGTCTCGACACCCTGACCGGCATCTTCGGTATCGGTCAGCGTCCGACCGGCGCCAAGGACCCGTTCGCGCTGCGTCGCGCCACCATCGGGGTGCTCAACATCCTGATCAAGGGTGAGCTGGGCCTCGACCTGCGCGAGCTGCTGACCGTCAGCGCCGAGCAGCATCGTGATCTGCCCAAGGCCGAAGGACTGGTCGAGGACGTGCTCGAGTACATGCTCGATCGCTTCCGCGCCTGGGCCAGCGATGAAGGCATGGGTGCCGAGCTGTACCTGGCCGTGCGTACCCTGAAGATCAGCAATCCGCTGGACTTCGCACGTCGTCTGCGTGCCGTGCACGCCTTCGGCGAACGCCCGGAAGCCGCTGCCCTGGCTGCAGCCAACAAGCGTGTCTCCAACATCCTCGCCAAGGCCGAGCACGATGGTCGCACCGAGGTGGATGCGAGCCTGTTGAGCGAGCCGGCCGAGCAGGCACTGGCAGACGCCCTGACGGCACGTGGCGCGGAAGTGGCACCGCTGTTCGCCGCGGCGCGCTACCAGGAGGCCCTTGATGCACTGGCCAGCCTGCGCGAACCGGTCGATGCCTTCTTCGATCAGGTGATGGTCAACGCCGACGATGCCGCCGTGCGCGCCAATCGTCTGGCGATGCTGGCCAGTCTGCAAGGCCTGTTCATGGGTGTGGCCGACATCAGTCTGCTGACCCAATAAGAACTGCCGATCCACGCTGTCCCTGACATCGGTAACTCGCAGTCTCTGCAAAAGAACCCCGCCACGGCGGGGTTCTTTTGCATCCGGGGTCCCGAAATGCCGTGTTGCGTGACAGGATTTCACGCAACACGGCAGCGATGTCACAATTTCTGCCTTGATCCCCTACCTAGGTCGCACTAGTATTCCAGTATAGAAACAGTGTTCGAAAAGCGCGGCAGCCTGTCGCACCACGCACTTCGACCACTCGGCGCCATTTGCCCATCCCCACGTGCGAGCGTCATCTTGTGACTCGGCTCACAATTTTCCAGGCAAAGCGGCGACCCCTGACAAGCAGCCCGGCTGACGCCCCTGACTGCCCTGAAGTGAAGAGTTGACCATGCAAAAACTGATCGTGCTCGACCGTGATGGTGTCATCAATGAAGACTCCGATGCCTTCGTCAAGAACGCCGAGGAGTGGATCGAATACCCCACTTCCATCCAGGCCATTGCCCGCCTGACCCGCGCTGGCTATACCGTGGCCGTGGCGACCAATCAGTCCGGCATCGCCCGTGGCCACTTCGGTCACCGCGAACTCGACCAGATGCACACCAAGATGATGCAGCTGGTGAAGGAAGCCGGTGGCGATATCGCTCACATTGCCTACTGCCCGCATGGCCCGGACGACGGATGCGATTGCCGCAAGCCGGAACCCGGCCTGCTCCACCAGATCCAGGATGCCCTGCAGATTCCCGACTTCGAAGGTGCCTGGATGCTGGGTGACAGCCTGCGTGACCTCATCGCGGGCCAGAAGGCTGGCTGTCGCGCCGCGCTGGTGATGACCGGCAAGGGCCAGAAGACGCTGGCAGATGGCGAGGGGCTCAAGGACGTGCTGGTAGTGGCCAACCTGGCCGACTTCACCAACCGCCTGCTCGATGGTGAGCTCAATCACCCCATATCGGATGGTGAGCCGGGAAAGTCCCAGCGCCGCTGCGTCAGCTGTGAAGCCGCTGCCGAAAGCTATCTGTGAGGCGCGTCTGCCCGGCGATAACCCTGCGCACGGCGCGCTTGCCTCTCTAATCAGTAGCGGCGATATGCTACCCTTCAGACATGAATCCGGGCGGGCGACTGCCTGCCTGTCTCACTTCCTCATGCTGGAGGCTTCACATGCCACTGCTGGATAGCTTCACTGTCGATCACACCATCATGAAGGCGCCTGCCGTGCGCGTGGCCAAGAAGATGGGCACCCCGAAAGGCGACAACATCACCGTCTTCGACCTGCGCTTCTGCGTGCCGAATGAAGAGATTCTCTCCGAGAAAGGCATTCACACCCTCGAGCACCTGTTCGCCGGCTTCATGCGCGAGCACCTCAACGGTGATGACGTCGAGATCATCGATATCTCACCGATGGGTTGCCGTACCGGCTTCTACATGAGCCTGATCGGTGAACCGGAAGAAGCTCGCGTTGCCGCAGCCTGGTCTGCTGCCATGCAGGACGTGCTCAACGTGGCGCGTCAGGAAGAGATCCCGGAGCTCAACGTCTATCAGTGCGGCACCGCACAGATGCACTCTCTGGAAGAAGCCAAGCAGATCGCCAGCAACATCCTGTCCCGCGATATCGGCGTCAACCGCAATGACGAGCTGAAGCTGGATGAAGGCTTCCTCAATCAGGCGCACTGAGTCTTGAGGCAGCATGCCTTGAGACATCGAGACTTGAGGCACGGGGCTTGATCAGCCCGTCGAGTGCGCCGAGCACTTGAACGAAAAAGCCCGCTATCTGACCGGATCAGATAGCGGGCTTTTTTCATGACGTGACATCCGAGCGAGTGTAGCCAATGCCAAATTCCAGCAGCCATGCCTTTGATTTCACGACCTTCCTGGCAGACAAGGAAGCGTGGTCAGCGCCGAATGAACTCGTCCCCTACCGCTGCCGCGATGACAGCAGCCTGGGCTGTCGCCATTATCCCGCAGCAGGCATGTCAGGGGGCCGCTCACACCTCATCCTGCTGCATGGCTCCAGCGCTGATAGCCGTTATCTCGCATCGCTGGCAACGCGCCTGGCTGAGGCCGGTCATCATGTGCATACGCCGGACTTGCGCGGCCACGGCCCAGCCCCGCAGCGACGTGGCGACATCGACCACCTGCTCCAGCTCGAGGAAGATCTCGAGGACCTGATCCTGTCGCTCGAGCTACCAGCCGATGCCAGAGTCATTGTCGCTGGCCACTCTGCCGGAGGCGGCCTGGCACTGCGCTTCTCGGCCGCTGTCTGTCAGCGCCAGCGTGCCAGCATTCCGCTGCACGGCGTGATATTGCTGGCACCGTACCTGCATCATCTCGCGCCCAACATGCGCCGTGATTCGCGCTGGGCACAGCCACGCATCGCGCGGATGCTGGCCTGCGCACTCCTGAACCGGCTCGGCATCCATCGCCTGGATCATATTGAGGTCCTTGGCTTCAATATCCCGCCAGAGTACCGCGATGCACATACCACCGACGCCTACTCGTGGCGCCTGATGACGGGCCTCAATCCTCGCGACTATCAAAGTGACCTCAAGGCGCTCGCCCACCATCAGCTGCCAGTGCTGGCTCTGATCGGCGAGCACGACGAGGCGTTTCATGCCGAGCGCCTTGCCCAATGTCTGCAACCCCACCACCCCGCGGCGCAGGTGGAAGTCCTCGAGACGATCGATCACCTGGGGCTTGCGACGGCCTCCATCACGGCAGAGCGAATCACCACCTGGCTGGCCGAGCAACGCCCCGATCAGGACGACACGCCCGGCTGAGACGACACCCTCGGCCGTGATCGAGCCGAGCCCTGCCCCTCGCGGTTATCCTTGCCCTTGATTGCGGCAAAACGCACATGCCAAAACGGCCCCTGATCGAAGATCAGGGGCCGTTTTTCTGGCTCGGCTTGGCAAGACATCCGCCAAGCGCTAGCTCAACACCATCAGACGTCGAGGTTGGCCACCAGCGCGAAGCGCTCGATGAAGTCACGGCGCGGCTCGACTTCGTCACCCATCAGGGTGTTGAACATCTGATCGGCACCGATCGCATCCTCGACGGTCACACGCAGCATGCGACGGGACTCCGGATCCATGGTGGTTTCCCACAGCTGATCCGGGTTCATCTCACCCAGCCCCTTGTAGCGCTGGATGCTGAAGCCACGTGCCGCTTCCTTCATCAGCCAGTCGAGGGCTTCGTAGAAGGTGACGACTTCCTTCTTGCGCTCACCGCGCGAGACGTAGCTGCCAGCTTCCAGCAGGCCTTCCAGCATGTTGCCCAGCTCACTCATCTCGCGGTAGTCGGCGGACTTGAAGAAGTCGACATCCCACAGGTAATCGCTGCTGACACCATGTGCTGTCAGCGTCACCGCCGGCAGATAGAGATTGCGCTCGCCGTCGTGGCTGAGAGTGAAACTGTAGTGCGGGCCGCCCTCATAGGCAATCAGGTCATCCATTTCCTTCTGGAGACCGTCGATCCAGCCTTGCACCTGAGACTGGTCCGCGAGAGCGGCCTCATCCAGATGCGGAGCGTGCACTATCTTGCGCAGCACGGCAGACGGGTAGACGCGCGCCAGACGATCGATGCGCTTCATCACGCCACGATACTGGTTGACCAGTGCTTCCAGCTGAGCGCCGGCGATACCCGGGGCATCGGCGTTGACGTGCAGCTTGCCGCCGTCCAGCGCCGTGGCGGTCAGATAGTCCTGCAGCGCCTGCTCGTCCTTCAGATACTGCTCATGCTTGCCACGCTTGATCTTGTAGAGCGGCGGCTGGGCAATGAAGATATGACCGCGCTCGATCAGCTCCGGCATCTGACGGAAGAAGAAGGTCAGCAGCAACGTACGGATGTGCGAACCATCGACGTCGGCATCCGTCATGATGATGACGGAGTGATAGCGCAGCTTGTCGGGGTTGAACTCTTCACGACCGATACCGCAACCCAGCGCGGTGATCAGCGTGCCAACCTCGGCAGACGACAGCATCTTGTCGAAGCGCGCCTTCTCGACGTTGAGGATCTTGCCCTTCAGCGGCAGGATCGCCTGGGTACGACGATCACGCCCCTGCTTGGCGGAGCCACCAGCGGAATCACCCTCGACCAGGTACAGTTCGGAGAGACTCGGGTCCTTCTCCTGACAGTCAGCCAGCTTGCCCGGCAGACCTGCGATATCCAGGGCGCCCTTGCGACGCGTCATATCACGCGCCTTGCGTGCGGCTTCACGCGCCCGCGCCGCATCCAGCATCTTGTTGACGATGCCCTTGGCTTCGTTGGGCTTCTCGATCAGATACTCGGAGAACAGACGGCCCATTTCCTGCTCGACGGCTGTCTTGACCTCGGAAGAGACCAGCTTGTCCTTGGTCTGCGAGGAGAACTTCGGGTCCGGTACCTTGACCGAGATGATCGCGGTCAGGCCTTCACGGGCATCATCCCCGGTCGTACCGACCTTGGATTTCTTGAGCAGACCTTCCGCCTCAATATAGCTATTGAGCGTACGCGTCAGTGCCGCACGGAAACCGGCCAGGTGAGTCCCGCCATCGCGCTGAGGAATATTGTTGGTGTAGCAGAAGATATTCTCGGCGAAGCCTTCATTCCACTGCATCGCCACTTCGACGGCAATGCCATCCTCGCGCTCCATCTCGAAATGGAACACCGGATTCAAGGGCGCCTTGTTGGTGTTGATATGGTCAACAAACGCCTTGAGGCCACCTTCGTAATGGAACAGCTCTTCCTTGCCACTGCGCTCGTCAATCAGACGGATGGCGACACCGGAGTTCAGGAAGGACAGCTCGCGCAGACGCTTGGCCAGAATCTCGTAGTGGAATTCGATATTGGCAAAGGTCAGCGGGGAAGGCTTGAAGCGCACCAGGGTACCGGTCTTCTCGGTCTGGCCCACGATGCCCAGCGGCGACTGCGGCTCGCCATGGCGATAGATCTGCTCGTGGACATTGCCCTGACGCCAGATGGTCAGCTTGAGCTCTTCGGATAGCGCGTTGACGACCGAGACACCCACACCGTGCAGACCGCCGGAGACCTTGTAGGAGTTGTCATCGAACTTACCGCCTGCGTGCAGCACGGTCATGATGACTTCCGCTGCGCTGACGCCTTCCTCTTCATGGATCTCGGTCGGCACACCACGACCGTTGTCGCTGACGGAAACTGACTCGTCGGCATGAATAACGACCCGGACTTCGCTACAGTGACCGGCCAGCGCCTCGTCGATGGAGTTATCCACCAGCTCGAACACCATATGATGCAGCCCCGTGCCGTCATCGGTATCACCGATATACATGCCGGGGCGCTTGCGTACGGCATCCAGGCCCTTGAGGACCTTGATGCTTGATGAGTCGTAAGCCTGTTCGCTCATTGGCTTCTCCGTCGTGAAATCATTCCGTGTGCAGTCGCCCGTGTTCCACGTGAAACATCCTGACATCAGTGTTCGGCAACCATACCCGATCCAATGTTTCGGGTTCGACGCAGGTCACGAAGACCTGGCACTCGAGGCCTGCCAACAGCTGGCAGAACAGACGGCGATGCTCGCCATCCAGTTCCGCCGGCAGATCGTCGATCAGGTAGACACAGGTACGTCCGTTCATTTCTTCGAGCAAGCGACCCTGAGCCAGCTTGAGAGCGCTGACCACCAGCTTCTGCTGGCCGCGAGACAACACCTCGACTGCAGGGCGTCGCCCCAGGCGAATACGCAAGTCGGCGCGTTGTGGGCCAGTCTGGGTAAAGCCCATATGGCTATCACTGTCGCGCCCTGCTGCCAGCACGTCGCCCAGAGGGCGCTTGGCATCCCAACCGCGCTGATAGCGCAGAGTCAGCTCGGGTAAATCTATCAGCTCGGCAAGCGTGGCTTGAAACAGAGGTGCCAGCGCCTGCATATATTCCATGCGCAGGGCATCAAGACGCTCGCTCCAGTGAGCAAACTCTCGATCCCAGACGTTAAGTGCCTGAACGTCCATCTTACCATGCCTGAGCAGTGCGTTCCGATGTTTGAGCGCCCGACGCACGCGGCGCCAGACGTCGAAGAAGTCGTGTTTCACGTGAAACACACCCCAATCGAGGAACTCACGTCGGGCAGAGGGTGAACCCTCCAGCAACCGGAAGGCATCCGGATTGATCAGCTGCAACGGCAAGGCCTGAGCCAGCTGGGCGACTCGCTCGACCTTCTCGCCATCCAGCCGCATCTCCAGCCCATCTGCAGCCTGATCACGCCTTACCCCCAGGGGGCGCGGCGGATCGCCTGCCAGGCGGCCAAACAGCGTCATTCCCGCCGTGTCATGCGCAATGGCATGCTTGAGCTTGTGCGTGCGGAAAGAGCGCGCCAGCCCCAGCACATGGACACCTTCCAGCAGGCTCGACTTGCCACTGCCATTGGCACCACTGACCAGATTCACCCCTTTTCCCGGCGCAATATCGACTGTCGCCAGGTTGCGCAGATTCTGGAATTGGAGTCGTTCAAGCGCCATGACGGCCTCATTCGATAGAGAAAAAGAGCCATGGCCGCCTTCGGGGCTCAAATACGACAACACCCGCCATTCAGGAGTGAAAATGGCGGGTGTTGTCGAGGCTCATTCTGCGATTGCGTGCGTCAATTGCGCCACAATTACGATTCAAGATACTGATTTAAATAGAAATTACGATATTACAGACGCATCGGCATCACTACGTAACGCGCATCGCCGCCACCCGGCTCTTCCAGCAGCGCCGAGCTGTTGGCATCGGACAGCGTCAGCTGTACGCGATCGGCATCCAGCACTCCCAGCACATCGATCAGGTAACCGACATTGAAGCCGATCTCGAGGCCAGCCCCTTGATAATCAAGGGCAATATTCTCTTCGGCCTCTTCCTGCTCGGGGTTGTTGGCCAGCACGCGCAGGTTGCCGGCCTCCAGATAGAGGCGCACGCCACGGTACTTCTCATTGGAGAGAATCGCGGTGCGCGACAGTACCTGACGCAGCTCGGCACGCTCGGCCACGATGACCTTGTCACCGCCACGCGGGACAACGCGCTCGTAATCCGGGAACTTGCCGTCCACCAGCTTGGAGGTGAAGGTGAAGTCGCCGGTCTGGGCACGCACGTGCGTCCCGCTGACCGTCAATGTCATCAGCTCATTGCTGCCGTCGAGCAGGCGCGTCAGCTCAAGGATACCCTTGCGCGGGATGATCAGCTTCTGCGCTTCCGGCACGCTGATGTCAGCGGCCTGCTCACAGACGGCCAGGCGGTGACCATCGGTCGCCACGGTACGCACCAGGTTGCTGGTCAGTTCCAGCAGCATGCCGTTGAGGTAATAACGGACATCCTGTTGCGCCATCGCGAAGGAGGTCGCGTCGATCAGATGCTTGAGGGTGCCGCGCGGCAGGCTGACGGTGATATCGCCCTGGCCATCATCGATGTTCGGGAACTCGGCCACCGGCAAGGTCGACAGGGTGAAGCGTGAACGACCGCTGCGCAGAATGGCACGCCCTTCTTCCAGCGCGAGAATGATCTCGCTGCCTTCGGGCAGTGACTTGCAGATATCCATCAGCTTGCGCGCCGGCACCGTCGCGGAACCCGGCTCATCGACACGGCTGGGCTCGACACGCCCGATCAGCTCGACCTCAAGGTCCGTCCCGGTCAGCGACAGCTGCTGATCGGACACTTCGAGCAGCACATTGGACAGCACCGGCAGTGTCTGGCGACGCTCGACGACACCCGCCACCAGGGACAGCGGGCGCAGCAGGGCTTCACGCGAAATGGCAAATTTCATGGAGACTCCACTCTCTGGAAACGGGGCAATGCTCGCTGACAGGCAGCGCGCACGCAAAAGAAATTCGGGGCCGCGACAGGCAAGCCCGGAGCACAGCAGGCCGATAGCGTGATTGTCGCCAACCCGACCTGCCGCTGCAATTCGATCAGCTGGTCAACAGACGCAGCAGATTCTTGTAGTCCTCGCGGATATCGGCGTTCTCTTCACGCAGCGAGGCCACCTTGCGACAGGCATGCAGCACCGTAGTGTGGTCTCGCCCACCGAAGGCATCGCCGATTTCCGGCAGGCTGTGGTTGGTCAGCTCCTTGGCGAGCGCCATCGCGACCTGACGCGGACGGGCGACGGAGCGCGAGCGACGCTTGGAGTGAAGATCGGAAATCTTGATCTTGTAGTACTCGGCCACGGTGCGCTGGATGTTGTCCACACCCACCTGCTTATCCTGCAGTGCCAGCAGGTCCTTCAGGGATTCACGGATGAAGTCCTGATTGATCGCGCGCCCCATGAAGTGGGAGTCGGCGATGACCTTCTTCAAGGCACCTTCCAGCTCGCGCACGTTGGAGCGGATCTTCTGCGCGATGAAGAAGGCGGCATCGTGAGGCAGATCGACCTTGGCCTGATCGGCCTTCTTCATCAGGATCGCGACGCGCGTCTCGAGCTCCGGCGGCTCGATGGCGACGGTCAGCCCCCAGCCGAAGCGTGACTTGAGACGCTCCTCGACCCCATTGATCTCCTTCGGATAGCGATCCGAGGTCAGGATCATCTGCTGACCACCCTCGAGCAACGCATTGAAGGTGTGGAAGAACTCCTCCTGGGAGCGCTCCTTGCCAGCGAAGAACTGGATGTCATCGATCAGCAGCGCATCCACCGAACGGTAGAAACGCTTGAAGTCATTGATGGCGTTGAGCTGCAGCGCCTTGACCATGTCCGCCACGAAGCGCTCGGAATGCAGGTAGACCACCTTGGCATTCTCGCCGCCCTGCTTGGCCAGATGATTGCCCACCGCGTGCATCAGGTGGGTCTTGCCCAGACCCACGCCGCCATACAGGAACAGCGGGTTGTAGGCGCCGCCGGGATTCTCGGAGACCTGACGCGAGGCCGCGCGGGCCAGCTGGTTGGACTTGCCTTCGACAAAGGTTTCGAAGGTGAAGTTCGGATTCAGGCCACTGGAATGCTTGAGGCTACCTTCTACCTGCACCTGGCGCGTGTTGCGACGCGGTGCCTGTTCCCGGGCGCCATCGCCGGCCATCTCACGCTCTTCCGCGAAATTGCCCCGCGGCGGCGTATGCACGGAAGGGGCACGCGGGCTCGGCATCTGGCCCGGCGCTTGCGCCTGAGCAGATACCGGCGACGCAGCCGCGCCTTCCGGACGCGGGTTCGAGACGGTCCGGCGGCTACCGACGCTCAGCTCGACCTTGGGCGGCTTGCCCGGTGCCAGCTCACGCAGCAGCTCGTGAATTCGTTTGAGGTACTTGTCATTGACCCAATCACGCACGAAGCGGTTGGGGGCGAGCAGGCACAGCTCTCCGCTGTCGCCTTCCTCAGCCTGCAGGGGACGAACCCAGGTATTGAACTGCTGTGAATTCAGCTCGTCTTGCAGGGCGTCAAGACATTGTTGCCAAAGTGCGAGCGACAC